>NZ_CP109534.1:5018918-10037836 GCF_045040145.1 Sphaerisporangium sp. NBC_01403 | reverse complement strand
GTAGATGTAGGCGCGTTCGTTATAGCGGGTGGCCACGGCTCGAAGTGCTTGGGCCGGTTGATGCTCGCGCGGACTCGATCCGTCGGCAGTCTCGACCTTGTCGTGATCGTCTTCCCATGGTTAAGTGTTTCGGGTGAGTCGCGAATCGGCTATGGGCAGGCGTCTCGAACCTGTTCCGGTGAAGACAAACCCGACCGGTGGCAGGGCGAATTACACCGTGCTGGCCGTTCTCCTGGGCGCGCTCCCGCTTTTGCTCGCCGACTGGTTCATCGTTTCGGCGATCTGGGCCCCCCAATGCGTGTCATATGAGGGAGGCAACATAACGGACTGTGGCGGCGGGCTTTCGGAGGAACAGGCCAGCGGGGTAGCGGGACTGATCGCACTGGTGATGCTCGCCATCCAGGTATGGGTGATCGTGCTGGTGAGTCGGCGCGTCCGCTCCGGCCCGCTGGGACGGCGCCGCTACGGCGGATAGTCGATGTTGGACTGTTCCGCGGCTGAATGCTAAAGATCTTGGGTGTTCTGGGATGCGCTTCGTGTGCCGGGGCCGTCGTGCGAGGACGGCGCGCCCCCGGGACCGGCCGAAGAGCCGCATGCCCGGGGAGCGCTGGCCGCCCGCAGGGCGGCGGCCCCGGGCGGCGCGCAGCGTCGCCCCTTGAACCAGTAAAGAAACTTTGAGCCGTTAGATGACTAGTGCTATGCCTTCCTCGGCCAGTTCTTCGGGGGTGAACAGGGCGTTGGGGTCGTCGGCTATTTCTGCGCCGTGGGCGATCTCGTATCGGTTGGCGGCTGCTTTGACTTCGGTGACCTCTAGCGGGTGGCCTTGGTCGTCGGTCATGGTGCGGCGGATGATCAGGATGGCTTCGGCGTAGTCCATGCCGAGTGCGGTTCGTTCGTCTTCGTAGGCGATGCGGGCGGTGGTGAGGGTGACCCATCGGAGCGGGCCTTTGTCGCGTTGAAGCTGCTCGTAGAAGAACTTGGTCCGCTTGCGGTACTGGTGGTAGCGCTTTTGGTCGTCCCAGTCGGGTACGAGGTCGGCGTTGGTGTAGCTGTTGATCTCGAAGCGGGGTGAGTAGCCCTGGCTCCATGTGGCGTGTCGGTGGATGACGGGGTGCCCGTTGCGGACGCCTAGCATGATCGCGATGTCGCGGTTGGCTGCGATCTTGTGGTCGTCGTAGGGCAGGGGGCCGCCGTCGCGTTGGGCGTCGCGGTGGAAGGTCTCCCAGCCGACTTTGCCGAATGGTCTGATCTCGGGGTGGTAGGCGGGGCATGCGAGGTCGGGCCGGTCCTGGTTGGTGATCAGGATCACTTCACGTTCGGGGGCGGGCCGGACGAATGATCCTCGGCCGCGCATGACGTAGATCAGTCCTTCGGTGACCAGGGTGTCGATGGCCTTGCGGACGGTGGGGCGGGACACCCCGTGCTTGCGGGTGAGTTCGGGTTCGCTTGGCAACGGTCCGCCGGGTGGGTATCGGCCGTCCAGGATGGCGGCGCGTAGCTCGGCGGCGATCACGCGCCACCGGACGTCCTTGTCCTCGGCCCGGTCTTCGGTCCTGTCGTCAGTCTCCATGGGAACCTCTCCCTCGCACTATCCGTCTTACTACTTGTACTACAGGTTGCATAGACTGTCGATGTTGGTCAACATGTACTACAGGTAGTGGTAACGAGTGGCGGGAGGTGGTTGGTCATGAGCAAGGGAGAACAGATCAGCGACAACGCGGAGCGACAGGGACGGCAGGGGGTACCGGAGTGGATGGCCGAACTCGTGTCGGTGGTCAACGATCCGGGGTTTGAGCGGTGGCGGTCGATGGTGGCCGCGACGGGCGGGTGCGCGAATCCGATCCATCTGGCCGGGGAGTCGATGGTGCTGGATTCGGCAACCGGTGAGGTGCTGCACACCTACGACACTGCCGATGAACCTTCGGGGTATCTGCTGGTCGCCTGCGGCAACCGGCGCTCGTCGGTCTGCCCGTCGTGTTCGGAGATCTACCGGGCCGACACCTTCCAGCTCATCCGGGCGGGCCTGTCGGGGGGTAAGGGCGTGCCCGGCAGTGTGAGCGCTCATCCTCGGGTGTTCGCCACGCTGACCGCTCCGTCGTTCGGGCCGGTGCATACCCGGCGGGAGAAGAACGGGCGGGTGCGGGCCTGCCGTCCTCGTGCCCGCGACAAGGTGTGTGAGCACGGCCGCCCGGTCGGCTGCCACGAGGCGCACGATCCGCGTGACGAGCGGCTGGGGCAACCGCTGTGCGTGGAGTGTTACGACTATGCCGGGGCGGTGCTGTGGCAATCGCATGCGGGGGTGCTGTGGCACCGGTTCACCCTGGCCATGCGGCAGGAGCTGGCGGCGCTCACGGGCATGAGCCGACGCGCGTTCAACAGTCAGGTCCGGGTGTCGTTCGCGAAGGTTGCCGAATACCAGCGGCGGGGCCTGGTGCACTTTCACGCGGTGATCCGGCTGGATGGTCCGGACGGGGCTAGCGAGCCTCCGCCGGACTGGGCTGATGTGCGGCTGCTGGTCGCGGCGATCCCGGCGGCGGCGTCTGGGGTGGAGGTGGACACCCCGGAAAGCGCCCTGGGGGTGCGGCGGCTGGGGTGGGGTGATCAGCTCGATATCCGGCCGATCATCTTGGGCACGACGTTGGAGGGGGTGAACGAGACGGCGGTGGCGGGTTACATCGCCAAGTATGCGACCAAGGGCGCGGAGGCGTCGGGGACGGTGGATTACCGGTTGTCGTGCGGGCCGTGTAAGGGGTCGGGGCGTACCGGGAGGTTGCGCGGGGTGTGCGGGCGGTGCGCTGGTACGGGGTTGAAGCCGGGGCTTCACCTGGATCTGTTACCGGTGACCGAGCATGCCCGGCGGATGATCCGAGTGTGCTGGGAGTTGGGGGCGCGGCGGGAGTTCGCCGATCTGCGGCTGCGGCCGTGGGCGCACATGCTCGGGTTCCGGGGGCATTTTTCGACCAAGAGTCGCCGTTACTCGACCACGCTGGGGGATCTTCGCGGGGCGCGGGGCGATCATCGGGCGCAAGAGGCGCGGGCTCGGCTGGGGCTGCCTGCTCCGGGGGATGACACGACGCTGGTGATGGGGCACTGGCGGTTCGCCGGGTCGGGGTACACGCCGGGTGAGGCGATCATGGCCGAGCAGATCCGGCAACGAGTGTCCACGGCGCGGGCCATCTCGGCCGAACGCGAGGCGCGGCAACAGGCGCAGATGCCCGATGGGACAGAGCAGTGAGCGCGTGTCGGCGCGTAGGCCGTGCGGTGAGGGTCGCACCAGGCAAGGCAGCGCCGAAGGCTCCGAAAAGCGGTGAGCTTTTGACTGTTGGCGCACGTCGGAGACGGACTCACCAGACCCCGGCCGGCGCGGGCCTGGGCGGGTGGGCGGGCCGAGGACAGGCCGCCCAGAGTAGCAAGATCATCACGGCGAGTGGGCAGGGGGGCGGGTGGCTGTGACAAAGATCAACTGTGCTGGGAAACCGGCTACGGCGAGTGAGCGTCCACAGTGGATGATCAACGGGGGGCCGGATGATCGAACCTGACGACGACGTACCTTTACCACTGCCCCATGTCGCGGACGTGCCGGAGCAACGGCCGTCTCCTGAGATGACCCGTGACGAGTGGATCGCCTATCACGTGGCACGTGCCCCGAAGATCACCGACAAGCAATGGGCCGACACGCTCACGATCTTGAATCCGCCTGATGGGCAGTACGGCATCTAGCCCAGACCCGCGTGTGCCCCGGTCATCAGCGCGTGACCGGGGCACACGTTTTTCCTGCTGCTAACCGAAGCTCTTCCAGACCGGCCGGACCGTGGAGTAATCGAAAACCGGTCCGCGCGTGGTCGAGGGACCAACGATGATGGCTTGCAGGTACTGGCCCAGAATGGCGCGCTTGCCTGATGTGCTGGCCTGCTCCCACTCGCGCCGGATCTGCTCTGGGGAACGCCGTAGCAAGGCGTCTCCGCTGCGGGCCTGCTGCTGCTTCTTCACGGCGGCTTTGAGTTTCTTCTCTCGGGCCTCCAGCGTGGGCACCGTTGAGAAGAACGTCTCATCGCTGACCGCGCCTGTGGCGTACTGCTGGCGCATCGTGGCCAGACGGCGGCGCACATCGGCGAGCGCCTCGGCCTCGGGGTCCTGCTCGGGCTGGCTGCCGCTGTCCTGCTGCGTGATGGCCGGCGCGTTGGCGGCGATGTGAGCGAACAACAGATCTTCGGCGAGTGCGTCCATCTTGCTGCCGTTGCGTTGTACTCGTCCACATCCGCCCAGCACCTTGGCGGGGCATCGGTAGGCCACTGCGGTCTTTTCAGAGCTGTACTTGCGAACCGTCCCGATCAGGGTCCGGTTGCACACCGATCCGTCTTCGCGGATCAAACCGCACCGCAACAGTCCCGACAGAAGATGCTTCCTGGTCCCCTTGCCGGTGAACGTCTGTCCCTCCAGGCGGCGGTTCTGCTCGGCGATGGCCTGTTCCCACTGTGCAACCGAGATGATCGGCTCCCACGGGCCGATGACGTACTCTCCGGCGGCGTTCTTCAACACCGTACCCTCGATGTCGGCGAACCGGCTCGGTCGCTGTCCTTCCTGGTTCTCCTTACGCAATGATCCGTTGTAGACCGATAGTCCGGCGTTGGATGGGGACAGGAGATGCTGTTTCACGCTGGTGATGGACCAAGTGCGGGACACAACCGGTGAGATTCCGGAAGCCTGGAAGAAATTGACCAACTGGGTCCAGGACTCACCTGCCAGGAAACGGCTTGCGGCGGCGCGGATCAACTCCGCCTCGGCCTCGATCAGGTTGCCGTCCCTGTCGTAGCCGAACGGGCGTCGATATCCCCCGAACTTACGTCCCTGGCCGTCCTGGGCCTGTTGCAACCGGGCACGCGCTACCCGGCGTGCGGTGTCCTCGCTGGACTTGTTCGCCATGGCCACCAACACCCGCGCCATGGTCCGGCCACCGGAAGTCCGTAGGTCAAGCTGACCGGTGACCGACTCCACCGGCCTTTTGAAGAACTCGACCAGATCGATCAAGTCCTCAAGGTCGCGGTTCTGCCGGGTCAACCGGTCCAGGTCGTAGAAGATGATCCCGTCGATCTTGCCGTCTTCGTAGTCGGCGAGCATCCGCCGAAACTCCGGCCGGATCACCCGCCACACGCTGCGGCCATCGGGGAGCCGAATGCGCTTCTTCTTGAACGCGCTGGTGTCGTTCTCCTCATACCACACGCTGATCTCTCCGCCCAGACGTTCCGCGAGCGCTGCAACGTCTTCTTTCTGACGGGTGATCCCTCGCTCTAAGCGGCGTATCTGCCCGGTCTTCTCGTCCAACACCTCCGGGTCTTCGGAGATACGCACATTGCCGCCGTACCGGAGTCGCTTACCGCTGGTCGCCTTCGGGGTGATGTCCATATAAATAGTGTATTTTCAGGACTCACGAGATCCCCGACCACCAGGACGACGTCATCGGCGAGGTCCTTAAGAGCCCATGAGCTGAGGGTCTCGTTCACCATGCTCCGGGTCGTGCCGACGATGGCCAGGTCGTGGGGCAGATCCCAGCAGACGGTGCGCAGACCGCCCGGCGTCTCGGGCATCGGGCCTCCTCGGGATGGACGTGGGGTACGCGGCGATGGGTGGGACACAGGGGTGGGCTGTTCGGCTTCGCGCATGAGGCCGCGCAACTCCTCGACGGTGCGGCCCTGCACGAGCAGGGGTTCAGTGGTGGTCCAGGTGGCTGCGGCGTAGAACCGTCGCGCGCCGATGCCGTACCAGATGGACCAGCCGGGTTCGATCTGATCGAGGTGCTGGGCAGTGACTCGTTTGGCCAGATCCCACCGCCGCGGCTGAACCTCGCTGACCGCAACGCCACGCCGATGCCGGCCCCTGCGCCGCGTCTCGGCCCCGCGCCCGTTCATGCCGCCTCCCGTTTCCGATACGGCTGGCGCCCGAGCGGCATCGGCGGCTGATCGGCATGCCAGCGCACTCGGATCGGCCTGAGGCTTCTACTAGGGTTGTGCATCAGATCGGACCTCTTCTGTCCGGTTTAAGGGGCTTGTCCTGGCGTCGCATGCCGTGGGCAAGCCCTGCTTTTTGGGGGGATTGCTCAAATTGGGGTAGTTCGCAGCATTTACTACGAACGTAATCAACTCAACACTCTGTGTAGTGCGATTCGGCTAGCCTCATACTGGCCTCGAAGACCGGTGTTTGCAATACCAATAAAAGCAATACCGTAAAGTCCTTTTGTGCCCCGCTCGTGAGAATCTGGAGCCACCACATGGCGTACAGCCCCACGGTCAGACGTCGTCGCCTGTCCAACGCTCTGCTCCAGTACCGGCGGGAAACCGGACTGGACTCCAAAGAAGTCGCGAAACGCCTCGGCTGGCCGGCGAGCAAGCTCACCAGGATCGAGAGAAACGAATGGAAGTTGCCGAGCGTCGGTGACGTCATGGACCTGCTCGACTGCTACGAGGTCCACGACGAGGCGCAACGACAAGCCCTCATCACGCTGGCGCGAGAGAGCCGCAAACGCGGCTGGTGGGAGGAGCAGTACAAGGACATCCTCGGCGGCGCGCTGGTAGGGCTTGAGTGGGAGGCGTCCGAGATCCAGACCTTCGAGGCACTCGTCGTCCCCGGGCTACTCCAGAGCGCCGACTACGCCGCAGCCGTCTTGAGAGGCGGCCAAGTCCTCGGAGAGGAAGACATCCAGCGCCAAGTGGCAGCACGCCTTGCGCGCCAGCGGAGCTTCGACAGGGAGGACGCGCCCAATTTCTGGGCGGTGATCGATGAGGCTGCACTGCGCAAGCAGGTAGGTGGAGTTGCCGTGATGCGCCATCAGCTACACCACTTGCGCCAGATGGCTGAGCGCCCGAATGTGGGCATACAGGTACTTCCTGACGCAGTAGGAGCGCACACGTCGATGACTGGACCGTTCACGATCCTCGACTACCAGGCCGCCGAGGATCCCAGCATCGTCTACGTGGAGGTTGGCGCGGCCGGCGACCTATTCCTGGAGAAACCGGCGGATTTGGCTCACTATCGACGCAAGTATGGCTATCTGCAAGCATCAGCGCTGAGCGCCGATGCATCACGGGCGTACCTTGAAGATCTGGTCAAACAACTTGAATAGAGGGCGAGAAACATGGACTCCAGCGATCTCACCTGGCGCAAATCCTCCCGTAGCACTGCGGAAGGCGCATGTGTTGAGGTAGCCGAGTTGTCCGGTGGAGGCAGGGCCGTACGCGACAGCAAGAACCCCACCGGCCCCATGCTGCGATGCACCGCCAGCGAATGGGATGTGTTCCTGGACGGCGCGAAGAACGGTGAGTTCGTGTAGCAGCACGCCAACGAGACGTTCCTCCGGAAGTGATCTCGTGGGTTATCTGGTTCACAGCCGGTATCGAGCTGCTCCGGGCGTAGGGAGTCACAGGCATAGGCCGGGACCGGTGACCACCGCCGCGGAGTAATCCGGCGCTAAGTCCAGCCATCGGACCGGCCACGCGGCGCATGCACCTGGCCATCTCCAGGCAGTCGAGGTCCTGGCGGATCCGCTCGACGTCAACGCTCACCCGCGACCCCGGCGGCGTCGCCGCACCAGCGCCCACTCCTCCGAGTGCGACAGGTTGGATCTCGGCGTACATCGCTCCAGCCACATCCACTGCGCAGGGGACTCTGAGCACTCCGTCGTGCAGCGCGGTCAGTTGGCCTGCTGAATCTCAGCCATACCCTCCCTGAACCGCTCGACCACAGCCGCCCTCGGGTAGGCACGCTCCAATGCGCGCTGCATCGTCTGAGCGCGGGCGACGATCGCTGCGGCGTACCGTTTCGCCGCCACGGCCGCAAGCCATGATTGACCGCCTGTTCGGGGTCTCCGAGACGGGCGTACGCGGTGGCCAGGTCCAGCAACGTGATGGCCTGCCTGGTCGGCGATTCCCCTGGGTAAACACGCTCATACACGGTCGCCGCTTGCTCGGCGTCGACCCGGGCCTGCTCGTTATTGGCCAGCCACAGATGCGACGTGCCCGACACCGCTGCGATGCGTACTGCGTCTGAGGTGAACAGGCCGCTGGCGTGCTCTGGTTGCCGATCGTCGGCGCCTTGATCGTGGGCGGCCCACGCCAGCACCACCGACAACCAGCTAGCGGTGACGTACACCTCGCGTCGCTGTCGCGGCGTCATGCGGCGCTGCGCCAGGTCGGCGACCATGCGGCGGTCCGCCGCCGCATGGTCGCCACAACTCATCAGCGGGGTAGCGGCTGTAGTCGCTGATAGCGCGCGGCCGGCCAACTCGACTCCGCCGGGCCGGTCCAGCGAACGGTGATGCACCGTGAGGCGCTGACATTCCAGTGGAGTGAGGGATCGTGTACCACGAGGCGCACCTGACCCTGCGAGAATCGCCGCGTGATCGATAAGCCGGATGCCAGGCGGCGGTGGCGCTGGGTGACCGTCCTGTTATGGCTGCTTCTCGTGCCGTTCGCGGCGTGGGCTGTGCTTCGCCTCACGGAGTGGAACCTCGGCCTGTACTGGATCCAGCTCGTGGCCTTCACCCCGTTCGTCGCTGCCGCCTCGGCCGTCGTGCCACTGGCCGCCCTGCTCCTGCGCCGGTGGCCGGTCGTGGCGGCGAGCGTGCTGGTGACGGTAGTGCTGGGCGCGTGCGTGCTGCCGAGGGCACTGGCCGAGAACAACCCGGCGGCCGCCGGGCGGGAGCTGCGGATCATGTCCACCAACATGGCCGTGGGCGCTGCCCCAGCGGAGAAGATCGTCAGCCTTGCGCGGCGGCTGAAGCCGGATGTACTCACGATTCAGGAGCTCACGCCTGATGCGGTGGAGAGCCTGAAGAAGGCCGGGCTGGACGATCTCCTCCCCCACCAGGCAGGAAAGCCCGCGAAGGGGCCATGGGGGTCGGGCATCTACGCCCGGTTCCCGCTCCGCGCCGGGTCCGTCATCGAATACGGGAACTTCCGCCAGGCCGAGGCCATCGTCAAGATGCCTGGCGGTCCGGAGGTGTACGTCGCGTCGGTGCATCCGTGCGCGCCACGCTTCGACTACAAGGTCTGGTGCTGGGCACAGGGCCTGCGCGCACTTCCCGCCGCCGAACGCCGAGGATTGGTGCGCGTCCTCGCCGGCGACTTCAACGCCACGCTGGACCACGGGCCGCTGAGGCGCCTGCTCGGTACGGGTTACCGGGACGCTGCCGACGTCACCGGCCAGGGCCTGTCACCGACCTGGCCCGCCAAGGGGTGGAAGCCCATCCCCGGGGTGACGCTCGACCACATACTGGCCGACCCGCGCATCGCGATCCGCGCGTACAGCACCCACCTGATCCCCGTGACCGACCACCGCACCATTTTCGCCCACCTGGTGCTCCCCTGAGGCGAAGCCGACCGCGCGGAACTGACGAACGCTGGCACAAGACCGTGCTCCGACCCGTGACAGCCGAACCGGACATGCCGCAGGAACGCGTCGGCCTCACCGGCGACCGCTAACGGCGGCGCCTGCCGCCTGCCGGGACTGGTGACGAGCGCCGCGGAGTATCCCAGGACGACGTCCGGCCAGCGGACTTACGTCCGAGACGACGTGATCGGCTCCTTGTTCCTCATCGGTCCATGTGCCACGGTCGATCCGGATCGTGCGCGGACCTGCCCCACGATGCCATGGCCGAGACAGCGGGCGTTGGGGGCGGGATGGGAAGAGGCCGGCCGTGGCGCCGTCAGGCCGGGCTTTACACCCTGCCGATTGTCTGCAAACTTACTTCTGCACTCAAAATTCGCGCAGTTAGCATGCAAATTTTTGCAGATGGAGTGACGTATGCTTCGCGCAGTCCGTGGATACGGTGCCCGGCGCCTGGTTGCCGCATCGGCGGCGGTGTTGTTCGCTCTGACCGCTTGTAGCGGTGGTCCGTCCTCGCCCCCCCGGGCGTCGACGCCACCGCCGGGTTTCTCGATGCGGGTAGTGGCAACCGAGCCGGCCAACCCATGGGAGGTCACCTGGGGCCCGGACGGCATGCTGTGGATCACCGAGAAGGAGGCCGGACGAGTTACCCGGATGTCGCCCAGCGACGGGACGTCGTCTACCGCGTTGCGGCTTCCAGATCTGTACGCCGACCCCGGCGCCCAGGACGGGCTGCTCGGCATGGCGCTGCATCCGAGCCTGCTCAAGCAGGACATGGATCAGTATGTGTACCTGGCCTACTCGTACAATGCCGCCGACCCGGCCGCACCGGTCGACAGGCGGATGAAGATCGTGAGGTACGAGTACGACCGCGGCACACAGAAGCTGGTCCGTCCCAACGATCTCCTCACCGGTCTGCCCGCCGGAATCGACCACGACTCCGGGCGACTCGCGTACGGCCCGGACGACAAGCTCTACTTCTCCATCGGCGACATGGGGCACAACCAGTTCGACAGCACATGCCGCAAAATCCAGTCGCAGACCCTGCCGACCGCCGCCCAGGTGCGGGCCCGAGCCTGGTCGGCTTACCAGGGCAAGGTGCTGCGGCTGAACCTGGACGGGTCGATCCCCACCGACAATCCCGTGCTGGCCGGCGTGCGTAGCCATGTCTACTCGTACGGGCACCGCAACGCTCAGGGCCTCGTCTTCGGTTCGGATGGAACGCTGTACTCCTCCGAGCAGGGACCAAAGACCGACGATGAGCTCAACGTGATCGTGGCCGGGGGCAATTACGGGTGGCCCCGAGTGGCGGGGCACAAGGATGACCGGTCCTATGTGTACGGCAACTGGTCCGCCTCGCGGCCCGTACCCTGCGGCGATCTTACGTACAGCGACTTCTCCATCCCCGAGTCCGTCCCGCTGCAGCGTGAGTCCACATTCGACGACCCGGCCCTCGTCCCTCCACGGCGGACGTTCTCGACGGTGCCGGAAGGGTACGACTTCCGCCCGCCAGCCTGCTCCGACAGCTACTTCGTCTGCTGGCCGACCGTAGCGCCGTCCAGTTTGGACTATTACCCGGCTACGGGAACCATTCCGGCTTGGGGGCCGAGCCTGCTGATGCCGTCCCTGAAGAACGGGACGGTCTACCGGCTACCGTTGAACCCCGACGGAGTCACCATCGGCGAACCGGTGGAGCTGTGGCGCACCGTCAACCGTTACAGGGACATCGCCATCGCCCCGGACAGCCGGACGTTCTACGTGGCCACGGACGCACGCGGATTCGCACGCGACGCCAACGGGTCGCCGACGGACGTACTGGCGAACCCGGCCGCCATCCTCGAGTTCCGCTACACCGGCAGCTGAGGCATCGGCGCCGGCGGCAAGGCACGCGCGCCCGGCAGTGGTGTCGTGGCGCCACGGTAACCGGGCACGCGGTGCCCGGTTACGCGCGCACGCTGCCCATCTGACAGGGCGGCAGCTGCCACTACCGAAGCGCTCCGCCACAAACGCCCATCGGCCCGTTTGTTCGAAGCGGGCGGCTATTCGAGGGCACCTCACGGCGTGGGGGGTGTTCGAGGGTCAGGGACCGATGGACGGGTGGAAGCTTCCGCTGCTTGAGGAGACAGATGCCAGCGGGCCCAGACGGTTTTGCCGGGGGTGTCGGGGAGTTGGGTGATGCCCGTTTCGTGGGCGAGGGCGTCGACGATGGTCAGGCCGCGGCCGTGGTCGGCGTCGATCCCGAGGTCCAGGTGGCGTGGCTGTTCGGGGCCGTGGTCGGTGACCCGGACGCACAGCTCCCCGGTCTCCGCCCACAGAGAGAGCCTGACCGGGGGCTTGCCGTAGCCGATGGCGTTGGCGAGCAGCTCCCCGACCACCAGGACGACGTCATCGGCGAGGTCCTGAAGAGCCCATGAGCTGAGGGTCGCGTTCACCATGCTCCGGGTCGTGCCGACGATGGCCAGGTCGTGGGGCAGATCCCAGCAGACGGTGCGCAGACCGCCCGGCGTCTCGGGCATCGGGACTCCTCGGGATGGACGTGGGGTACGCGGCGATGGGTGGGACACAGGGGTGGGCTGTTCGGCTTCGCGCATGAGGCCGCGCAACTCCTCGACGGTGCGGCCCTGCACGAGCAGGGGTTCGGGGGTGGTCCAGGTGGCTGCGGCGTAGAACCGTCGCGCGCCGATGCCGTACCAGATGGACCAGCCGGGTTCGATCTGATCGAGGTGCTGGGCAGTGACTCGTTTGGCCAGATCCCACCGCCGCGGCCGGGCCTCGGTGACAGCGACGCCATGCCGGTGCCGCCCCCTGCGCCGCGTCTCCTTATTCATGCGGTGACCGTAGAGGCCGATGAGGGCGGCGAACCCAACCAGCGGTTGGGTGCCGTGATTACGCGATGATTCGCGCCCTGACCGCCAGGTCGAGAAGTGATGCTGAAGGACGCTTCCGCTCGCTGAGCATCTCGGTGATTATCTGTCGTGCGGCCGGATCGAAGATGATCGTTTCGGCGGAGTGCGTTCCGCACTCCCGGAGCGCGGCCACCGCTGCCTCGTCGTCGCGATGGCGCAGATGCCCGCGGGCCAGGTCGAGGAGATGCTGGGCGCGTCGGTTCGAGGAGGGGATGGCGGAAATCTTGATGGCGTTCGCACGGTCGATCGCCGCGCCGGACCGTCCCGTCTCGATGTCGATGGCCACGGCGTAAATGCCTACGTTCGACTCGCCGAACATGGTCAGCGGATGGTGATGTGTAGGGCCGAGTCGGGTCGCGGCGCCGCATGCCAGATCCCAATGCCGCCACGCGTCCGCGACTCGTCTGTTCTTCGCGTGCGCGATCGAGACGAAAAGCTGGAGCGATCCCCAGGCCGACAGCGCCGCTGCGGACGTCTCATGCTTCGGCTCCAGATAGCGGATCGCGTTCACGGCGATGTCGCAGGCTTCGTCGGTCTGGCCGCGCCCGAGGGCGGCCATGGTGGATGTCCAGGAGGAGATGGCGATCAGGACTGGATTGGCGGTCTCTTCCGCAGCCACCATCGCGCGATCCGCAGCTCGTGCCGCGATCTCGGGTTCGCACACGCAGTAGAGGAAGCGCTGGGCGAGCTGGAAGACCTCAGCCAGGACTGCCCACGTCCGGGGGCGTTTCGATGGTCGCGCCGCCCTGTGCAGGAACAGCGCGTCTCGGACCAGATCGGAGGCCACGACACCCAAGGCGGTGTACGGATGAGTGGACCCGTGCCAGGTCGACCAGGCCGATGTCAGCTGGCGCCGGAGTCCGTCGATCTCATGAGAGAGGTCGTGCACTTGCCGTTCTGGGTACGTAGGAGTGGACAGCACCCGTCGGATCGCCATTACCGCCTCGTGCTGGGTACGGCCATCACTGGTCACCGCACAGGTCAGCCCATGGAGACGGTCTTCCACGATGAGCCCGAGGTCACAAACACCGAGGACTTTGGCCAGGGTGACGAGCGTGGAGAGCTTGTCCATGCGTTGCTGACCGCGTTCGACCTGGCGAAGCCACTCCTCGGTACGGCCGCAGAGCTCAGCGCAGGCGCGCAGGCCAAGACCGCGGCGCAGTCGGAGCGTGCGAACGCGCTGACCCGTACGCCGGTCGATCTCACCATCTTCCGAGTGCGCGGTTCCCATGGCACGACCTCTGACTACAGACGTAATGTTCGCTGCAGACTGCGGAGCCGCCCGCCGGTCATCGAGCTTAACCCAATGTAATCAGTCGAGTCCGGAGGGTGTAAGGAATGACAGAGCGCAAGCCGGTCCTGTACGTGATCGCCTGCGGAGGCCGGCCGGCGGGAGAGCTTCCGGCCCTGGTGGAGCATGCGCAGGGGGAAGGCTGGACGGTCTGCGTGGTCACGACTCCCTCGGGGACCAAATTTCTGGATGCTCAGAGATTGAGCACGCTTACCGGCTATCCGGTCAGAAGCGAATACAAGAGACCCGAAGATCCGGACGTCCTCCCCGCGCCCGACGCTCTCGCTGTCGTTCCCGCGACCTTCAACACGATCAACAAGTGGGCGCAGGGAATCAGCGACACTCTGGCACTCGGCCTCTTGAACGAAGCCCTCGGCCTCGGCCTGCCGATCATCGCGGTCCCGTGGCCCAACGTCGCACTCGCCCGCCATCCGGCCTTCCCAGCCAGCATCAAGCTGCTCCGGGCGTCGGGAGTCACGGTCATCCTCGATTTCGACAATCTTCCCGAACCCAACTCAGGAGCCCCTGGCGCCGCATCATTTCCCTGGGAGGATCTCCGAAAGGAGCTCCACACCGTACGATCGAGCCTTAGCGATTGATCCAACGCGCAGGGCATTCGCCGTCCGTGTTAGGAGCGTGCCCTCCGCGAAGCGATGGCCGTTACCCGCTGATCTTCTTTCCTGGGGAAACGACAGCACCCGCCCGGCCCTTCACCGGGCTGGGCGGGTGCTCTCGGATTTCATGTCAACGACGGCTGAATCTTGGCTCTGACCCACTTTCCGCAGAAAGTGGGTCAGAGCCACTTTTGCATGGCCACGGACACCAAGCGTGCCTACCCCCCGGCAGGCTTAGAGATTTCTCCGGACTTCTTCCAGCCGTGATAGGTCGTGGTGAACTCAGACTCGTAGGTGCCACGGTCACCTGCGGGTACCTTCCAGATCAGGCTGAATTTCGTCGGACGGTTGTTCGCGTCGATTGTGAGCATGTAGGTGACGTACGAGCCGCCAGGTCCCTCGTCTAAGTCTCCGCCAAGCCAAGAGCTCAGCAACATCCGCAGTCGGCCACTTGTCTCGCTCGCAGGGAGGGCACCGGAATAAGTTCGGCCTTCTCTGTGCATTTGGGTAGTGTTCACGACCACCTCGTGGATGATGGACGGCCCAGCCGTACCGGCGACCATGAGGGCATACCAACTCACGTTCGCAGGGGTCTGTTCCTCCAAGGCCATGGCGCCCGCTCGCGGTTTGTCCAGGTACAAGTCTCCGTTGCCTGCAATAACGTAGCGACCGGCGGACTCGTCGGCGGGATCGACGATCATCTCGAAGTCGTCGTAGTACCGAGAACCGCGGCTCAGGAGGCGACCACTCGCCTTTGCGGCGGCGTTGCTCTGGGTGAAGCCGCCCTCGAATGAAAATGTGGCGGCGGGCGTCACGCTGAGCGCCAGATCGAGAGCGGCGGCAAGGTCAACCGCGGTACCTGGTGCGGGGAGCCGTGCGGCGGAGCGGCTTGCGATGGCAGACGCAGTTGGTGTCGCCGGCGGAGTTGTCAAGGCATTGGACGAGGTCTGGTTGGCAGGGGTGACGATCACGGCGAGACCTGATGATTTCGGATGCTGCTGACTGCTCGAGTCCGGCAGGACATTGAGCAGAACTGCACCCGCGGCCGCGACAGCCGCTACCGCGGCGACGGCAGGAAGAAACCGCTGTAAACGTCGTCCTCGCGCCTGGGGTAGCTCCGACGGCCAGGCGGCAGCATCTTCCACGTGGAACGTCCAGGTGCGGTCCAACCGGGCTGTGACGTCAGCCGCAGGGTCCCACATCTTGGTCGCAGTCTCTCCGTGCTGGTCACGCCATGCGTTGGCGACCACCGCGAGGACCTCGTCAAGCGTGGGACGCGCATCAGGCGACTTAGCCAGGGCCCTGTCGACGGTCGGCCGGAGCTCTTCGGGCAGCCTGCCCGTGTCTACCACCTCGTTCATGACCTTGAGGGCAAGAACCTCCGGGCGACCCGTCCCGTATGGTTGTACCCCCGTCGCGGCGTACACGACGACCAGCGCCCAGCCGTACACGTCGGCGGCTGGTCCGGTCGGGCCGCCGACATACTCTTCCGGGCTCACCCATCCTGGGGACCCGATCACCAGGCCGGTCCCAGTGAGCGATGTCGCGTCGAGCGACCGGGCGATCCCGAAGTCGACCAGCCGTGGGCCTGCCGGTGACAGCATCACGTTGGAGGGCTTGAGATCCCTGTGCACCACCCCCGCAGCGTGGACGGCGACCAATGCCTCCGCAAGCCCGGCGGCCAGCCCGAACAATTCATCACCGCTCAGCGGCCCGTGAACTCGCACATGCTCGTCCAGAGTCCGCCCGGAGATGTACTCCGTCGAGAGCCACGGCTGGTCGGCTTCGGGGTCCGCCGTGAGAATCCGCACGCAGCAGGTGCCCTGGACCCGGCGCAGCATCGCGATCTCGCGCCGGAAGCGGGTCCTGAACTCCTGGTCCGCGGCGTGCATGTTGTGAATCAGCTTGACCGCGGCTCGCTGTCCAGCGGCGTCGACGCCGACGTAGACGATTCCCATGCCGCCGGCGCCAAGACGTCCAGCTAACCGGTACGGCCCTACCTTTGCTGGATCGTGCCGCTGTAGCGGGAAGACATCTCGGGAGTCGAGCACCGGTCGCGCAGAAGAAGGCTCAGTCCACCACAGCCAGTACGCTGGAGCGGCTGGCCAGTGCGGGTCGGGGCCAGCCCAGTCGGCTGGGGGCTCCCACCCCTCCGGAACGATCCACCCCGGCGGGGGGTTAAAGGACCAATGGGCGTCGGGGGGCGGGGGGATGATCAAATCTCGTCCTCATTGCGAGTAGTCGGGCCCTCCTGGACAGACAGGGTTCCAGCCTGCCGCAGGCAGGGACCAAGCGGTATCACCGTTTCGGGGAGGCAAGGTTTCGATTTTGGTTGGCGAGATGGACGCCACGACCCGAGCACCCGTGCGCGATCGAGACTCCGGAGTCGATCGGGAGCGGGATGCGTCGCGGTCTTGGGTTCAAATCTCGTCCTCCGTGCGATCGGGCAGGCCCTCCTGCTGTGCAATAGAATTCCACATGGCGACGAAGTTGGCCTTGGCTGCAGTGGCATCTTTCGAGGCGACGTTTCCGGCGTCGTAGGCAGAGTCGCCTACGGTCGGCCCGGAGCAGCGGTGGGACTTGTATCTCTTGGCCCACTTGAGGTAGGCCTCGTCGGCCCGATATGAGGCCGAGAGAGCATCGACGAGAGCCAGTTTCAATTCTTCGCCGCTGTTGAGCGCATCGACTTTGAGCTCTTTCGCATGCTTGAGTTGTTCAGCCCGTTGATCGGTGACTTGGTGCATCGAACTGATGGCCTGGCTGACCTTTGAGCATCGGAGAACTTGGCCGAGAGCGTGCCGGAGCTTCCCCCGGCTGGGTTCACTCTGGTTGAGCAGGTTATTGATATCCACGGCCTGGCCATGAGCAGCGGGGGAGCCTTGCGGTCCAGCCGAAGAAGTTTGAGAAGGAACAGGCGCACCGACTGTGGCGGCCGAAGTTGCGGCGGAAACTGGCTCTAGTTCGGCGCTACTTGCCTGATTAGCTTCACCATGCAAGCTTACGAAGACGATCGAGCCGACGAGTACCACGACAGCGACAGTCAGTGCGATAACAGGCCGTCCGAGCTTTCGGACCCAGCTGGTGCCGACCTCCGCAGCTTTCATTGCAGTCGAATTGGGCGCGCCGGAAACCGCGACAGATACTGGGGACGTCGTCTGGTCGCGTACCCACCACCGCCAGTATGGAGGGGCCTCAGGCCATTCGGGTTCCGGCCCAGCCCACGCTGCAGTCGGGATCCAGTCTTCTGGAGGTGTAGGCCAGCCGGGCGGGGCGTTGAATCGCCAATCGGTACCAGGCCGGGGAGGGATGCTCAAAGACGCTCACTTCAGGGGCACGGTGATGATCGATGGAACACTATCCACCTACGTAGGTAGCAGAGTGATTGCGGCAAGGGCCGTTACCTGCCTCTTCGAGTCGCATAGACAACCTTGGCACCTATGGGGATAATCGCACCGTATTGATCGCTTTGTTCGGATCGGCAGGGTTCATGCGCATACCCCCTCGTCCTAGTGCTGAGTGGCAGTTCAATCCTCCTCCAGGCTGGCCAGCCTCTCCGGCCGGCTGGGAGCCCACCGAAGGGTGGGGAGGTCCCGAGGAGGGTTGGCCTACCGCGCCGCCTTACTGGGACTGGTGGATCGTTCCAGAAGGTGCGGCCGAGGTCAATGCCCCCTTGCAACATGCAACTCCTCCACCAGAGGCACAGCGAAGGACGCCCTTGCTGTGGATGGCACACGTGGGTAGCCGGAAGCTGCTGCTGGCCGGATGCTTGGCTCTGATGGTGGCCTTTGCGGGGGGAGGCTTGGCCGTCCACTCCCTCACGAACTCGGGCGTAGATACTTCCGCAATAACGGACGATTCGTCCAGCAGTAGTGACAGCGGCGGCGCGAATGGCGCTGACCTCGCCTATGAGACCGAATGGTCCCAAACACAGTCACGCCAAGTCCACATCAATAGCCCGGCCTGCGCGGCAACCAGTTTCAGCGAAGCTGATTGCCTCGCCAACCCGGGCCGGTGGGTGTCCGAGCCTTACGTCACGGTGCGTCATGGTTATGTGTGCGCTCAGGACTTCGATGAAGCCACTCGATTGGCAGGTGCGAACGACGCCCGGGTCACAGGCAGGATCCTTGACCAAGTTTGTTAAGCGTCCGACCCAGTGAGCGAATCTTGAAGATGTCGCCGGGCGCAATGAACAGCCTGGTGTAGCCCAGCTCGCCGAACGACCATACGCGAGGAACGCACCCTGCAGCGGCACGCTGCCGTCCACGCTCTGCTTGATCGGGGCCTCGGGCTGCTGGAATGCGCCCGCCATCTGGGCTGCTCGCTCAACACCGTCAAACGCTACGCCCGGGTTCGCTCAGCCGAGGAACTGCAGCGTCCCCCTCAATACCGCAATACCCTGGTCGACCCCTACCGCGACCACCTACGCCGCCGCCTCACCCACAACCCCGACGTCCCCGTGACACACCTGCTGGCCGAAATCCGCCAACTGGACTACCCCGGCAGCGCCAACCTTCTGGTCCGCTACCTCATCCAGGGTCGCGCCGACCCAATGCGCACCCCGCCCTCCCCACGTCGGCTCACCTCCTGGATCATGACCCGACCCCAGAACCTGCCCGCTCACCATCGCCGTCACCTGAACGATCTGACCGGCAGTTGCCCGCAGATGACCGCCCTGGCCGGCCGCGTCCGGGAGTTTGCGACCACCCTCACCCAGCGTCGTAGTCACGATCTCGAGGCTTGGATCACCGCGGTGGGAGGCAACGACCTGCCCGCTCTGCACTCCTTCATCCACGGATCACCAAAGACCTCCCGGCCGGCGTCGCCGTGCTCACCTTGCCCTACAGCAACGGCCCTATGGAAGGGGCCAACACCATGTCGAGTAGCCGGGCGCGGCCGGCGACCTATTCTTGGAGAAACCGGCGGATTTGGCCAACTATCGACGCAAGTATGGCTATCTGCAAGCATCAGTACTGAGCGCCGACGCATCACGGGGGTATCTTGAAGATCTGATCAAACAACTTGAATAGAGGGCGAGAAACATGGACTCCAGTGATCTCACCTGGAGCAAATCCTCCCGTAGCACTGCGGAAGGCGCGTGTGTTGAGGTAGCCGAGTTGTCCGGTGGAGGCAGGGCCGTACGCGACAGCAAGAACCCCACCGGCCCCATGCTGCGATTCACCGCCCGCGAATGGGATGTGTTCCTGGACGGCGCGAAGAACGGTGCGTTCGTGTAGCAGCACGCATACGAGACCTGCCTCCGGGAATGATCACCGGGCTATCTCGTCACAGCTGGTATCGAGCTGCTCCGGGCGTCGGGAGTCACAGGCATGGGCCCGGACCGGTGACGAGCGCCGCGGAGTAGCCCGGGGCTACGTCGAGCCAGCGGACCGGCCACACAGAGCCGGGGAGGGAACGCGACAGTACGGTGCCGTGGGGTGCGTTGGCTTCTCGGTGTACCAGGACGTCTCTGAGGCCGGCGAGGCCCACGCCGACCGCCTTGACGTAGGCCTCCTTGGCGCTCCAGAGCCCGAAGTACTCGGCGCGGCGCGCCGCCGGGTCGGCGTGGCCCAGGCGGTCGACCTCCGCCGGCTGGTACATGCGCCTGGCCATCTCCAGGCAGTCGAGGTCCTGGCGGATCAACTCGACGTCGACGCCCACCCGCGACCCCGGCGGCGTCACCGCCACCAGCGCCCACTCCCCCGAGTGCGACAGGTTGAAGTCGAGCGGGGGACGGCCGTCCGGCAGCGCCAGGTACGGCCGTCCCCCGGCTTCGGTGTGAAAGGCGAGCTGTGAGGCGCGCACGCCGCACAGCCGGCCGAGGATGGCGCGGAGCGCGGCGTGCGCGATCGTGTAACGGTGCTTCTCGATGGGGCTCGCGAGCCGGGACGCCCGCTCGCGTTCGGCGTCGGAGAGCATCCTCCACCACCTGGGGTCGTCCGGCTGGTCGAGGTGGATCCGCCAGACGCGGGGCCCGGTCACGCTCACCTTCTCAGCGCCTCGGTCGAGGTTGACCCTCCGGACCCGGGGCCCGGTCACGCTCACCTTCTCAGCGCCTCGGTCGAGGTTGACCCTCCTGACCCGGGGCCCAGTCACGCTCACCTTCTCAGCGCCTCGGTCGAGGTTGGCCCTCCGGACCCGGGTCCCGGTGACGCTCACCTGCGCAGCGCCTCGGTGATGTACTTGTGGGTGAGGGCCGCCTGTTCGAACACCGCGAAGTGCCCGCCGGCGAACGGGTGCAGCGCGAACCGCCGCGAGGTGTGCTCCTCCCAGCCGTCCACGAGGCTCCGGTCGACCCTCGGGTCCTGGGCGGCCGGCATCGCCGTGATCGGGACGTCCAGCGGCGGTTCCTCCTGGTACTCGTAGGTCTCCTTGACCGTGAAGTCGGCCTGCACGGCGGGGAGGATCATGTCGAGGACCCCGGGGTCCGCCAGCAGCCATTCTGGCGTCCCGCCGAGCTTGCGCAGCATGTCCACCACCTCGGGCCGGGTCATGTCGCGCACGAACGGCCCGGCCTCCAGCGAGAGGTGCGGGGCGACCGACCCCGAGACGAACAGGTGCGCCGCCTCGGGACCGCCGCGGCGGCGGATCTCCCGCAGCAGCTCGAACCCCACCAGGGCGCCGAGGCTGTGCCCGTAGATGGCGTACCGGCGCCCCTCGGGGCCGAGCGCCAGATCCGCGAGCACGACGTCGGCGAGGTCGGCGACCAGCGGCTCCATGTGCTCGTACGGCGCCTCCCTGAGCCGGTTGTCCCTGCCGGGCGGCTGCACCGGCAGCACGGCCACCCCCGGCAGCTTGCGCTGCCACACCCGGAACGCCGAGGCCGCGCCGCCGGCGTGCGGCAGGCAGTACAGCGCGAGCGCACTGGGATCGGCCCCGGTCTGGCCCCGGAACGGCAGCCACTTGGCCATGACGTCACTGCTCGTCAGGTCGTTGACGGTCATCTCTGCCTCATCAAAGGATCTCTAGCTGGACATACGGCGGCGGTGGCTGCACGCCTGTGAGGTCGGCCTCCAGCACCACGTGGGCGCCGTCCCTGCTCGCCTCGCGGAACCCCGCGAAGGCGTAGGTGATCTGCATCATGCGGTTCCTGCCGGTCTCCACGAAGTCGGCGCGCAGGGCCACGCCCGCCTCGTCCGCGAGCCGCATGATGTGGTTGAGCAGCACCATCCCGACTCCACGCGACATCACGCGGCACGACATCAGCATCATGCACAGCCGCCAGACCTTCTCGTCCTTCTCCACCAGCGCGAGCCCGATCTTGCCGTAGCTGCCGAACCTGTCGGTGAGCGAGGCGACCAGGAGCAGGTGGTCGGGCGAGTCGCGCAGCGCGTCCAGCTCCTCGTAGGAGTAGGTGCGCCCGGTCGAGTTGAGCTGGTTGGTACGTACCGTCAGCTCCTCGGCCCGCTGGAGGTCCTCGCGACGGGCGGGCGCGATGGTGAACGCCATCCCGAGGCCCGCGAGGAACTCCTCGTTGGTGCCGACGAACTCGCCCTCCAGCTCGTCCCTGGCGATCTGCCCCTGGTACATCACGCGGCGCTGCGCGGACTCGTCGGTGACGAAGCGGGGGATGAACAGCGGCTGTGCCAGCGCCTCGTCCAGCTCTGCGACGTCGACGCGGGTCACCTCCGGCACCTCGTGCGCCACCTCGGCGAGCTCGAACTCCTGGTCGTCGACGAACGCGAACGCGTCGAGCCCGAGGTTGAGCGCCTTGGCGATGCGGCGGATGGAGTCGGACTTGGCGTTCCAGTTGATCTGCGGGAAGAGGAACAGCTCCGCGAGGCCGAGCGCCCGCAGCTTCTCGACCGCCGTGTCGTGGTCGTTCTTGCTGGCTATGGAGTGCAGCACGCCCATGGCGTCCAGCCGGCGGATGTGGGCCACGACCGAGGGCCGCACGGTGACGTCGGCGTCCTCCAGCAGCACCCCGTCCCACAGGGTGTTGTCGAGATCCCACACGATGCACTTGACGCGCCCCTGCACGGGCTTCTCAGGGAGTACGGCGACGCTCTCCTGGGCCACGCTCATCACATCATCTCCCTGTCCACCTGCCCAGCGATGGTGATCCGCTGGATCTCGTTGCTGCCTTCGATGATCTCCATGACCTTCGCGTCCCGGTAGAAGCGCGCCACGGGGTAGTCCGGGCTGCAGCCGTTGGCGCCGTGGATCTGGACCGCCTCCGAGGCGTGCCTGGCGGCGGCGGTGGACGCGAAGTACTTCGCCACCCAGGTGGCCATGAGCGTGGACGCCTCGCCGGCGTCCTTCAGCCGTCCCGCCTCGGCGCACAGCAGCCGGGCCGCCCGCGCGTCGGTGATCATGTCGGACAGCTTCGCCTGGATGAGGGGCCGGTCCCGCAGGACCGACCCGCCGACCTCGCGGCGCGCGGTGTAGGTGGCGCAGGCTTCCAGGCACGCCTGGATGATGCCGACCGAACCCGAGGCCACGCTGTAACGCCCGAGGTCCAGGGTGCCGGTCAGCACCATGCCCGCCGTGAACCCGCTCGGGCCGAGCAGCGCGTCCCCGTCGAGCCGTACGTCCTGGAACGACACCTCGGCGAGCATCGAGGCGCGGGTTCCGAGCATGTCGTCGATCGGGCGCACCTGAACGCCCGGGGCGTCCCTCGGGACCAGGAAGGCCCCGATGCTCGACGCGGTGCGGGCGAACACCAGGTACACGTCCGCCCGCTGGCCGCCAGTGATCCACTTCTTGACCCCGTTGAGCACCCAGCCGCCGCCCGCCTGTTCGGCGGTCGAGGTGATGCCCGAGGCGTCGCTGCCGGCGCCGGGCTCCGACAGGCAGAACGCCCCGAGGACGTCCCCCCGGCACAGCGCCGGCGCCCACCGCTCGCGCTGGGCCGGGGTGCCCCACCGCTGCACCGCCCACGACACCATGGTGTGCACCGTGAGCAGGCTGCGCACCGAGGAGCAGCCGCGTCCCACCTCCTCGTGGACCTCGCCGAGGGTCACCATGTCCATCCCGGCGCCGCCCGCCTCTGGGGGCAGGAACGGGGCCCACAGGCCCGCGGCGGCGATCTGGCCGAGCAGCTCCTCGGGTACGCGGCCCTTCTGGTCGTAGGCGTCCGCGTACGGAGTGATGTGGGCGTCGACGAACGCGCGTGCGGAACGACGGTCCACGACCTGGACCGTGTCCGGCGCGACCTGTGCCGGGATCGCCACCGTCACACCTGGACGGCGAGGTCCGACGACAGCCGGGCGACCAGCTCGGCCATCGAGTCCGCCGTGCGGAAGTTGTCGATGCGCAGCTCCTCGTTCGGGATGGTGACCCCGAAGGTCTTCTCGACGAACATCACCAGCTCCATCGCGAACAGCGAGTTGACGAACCCGAGCGCGAAGATGTCCTGGGACTCGGTGATCTCCGCCTGGGGGTACCGGCTACGGACGAAATCGAGGATCTGGTCCTTCGCGTTGTCAGACATTTACTGGCTCCTTTTTCGGGTGTCGGGGTGCTGCTAGAAGGTCGAGCCGACGGGCCGGCTGGCGCCGTCGTAGGTGTAGAAGCCCCGGCCGGTCTTGCGGCCGTGGAGTCCGGCGTCGGTCATCTGCTTCAGCAGCGGGCACGGCCGGTACTTGCTGTCGGAGTAGTGCTCGTACAGCACCTCCACGCTGTAGAGGATCGTGTCGACGCCGATCAGGTCGGCGGTCTCCAGCGGCCCCATGGGGTGCCCGAAGCAGCTGCGGAACACCTCGTCCACCGACGCCGCGTCGGCCACGCCCTCGTGCACGAGGAAGGCCGCCTCGTTGACGGTGAGCATCAGCACCCGGTTGGAGACGAACCCGCACGAGTCCTTGACGTCGATGGCCTTCTTGCCCATCGCGGTCAGCAGGTCCCTGGTGCGCTGGATGGTCTCCTGCGAGGTGTGGAAGCCGGGGATCAGCTCGACCGCCGGCTTGGCAGGCACGGGGTTCATGAAGTGGACGCCGATCACCTTGTCCGGCCGCCCGGTCACGGCCCCGACCTTGGTGATCGGGATCGCGGAGGTGTTGACGACGAACACGGTGTCCGGCCCGCAGACCGCGTCGAGGGTCTCGTAGACCTCCCGCTTGACGTCCCAGTTCTCCGTGACGTTCTCGATGACGACGTCGGCCTTGGCCGCCCCCTCGGCGCCGACCGCGGTGGTGATCCGGGCCAGCACCTCGTCGGGGTCGAGGGCGGGGCCGCCCATCAGCCGGCTCATGCGGCTGTTGTGGCGGATGGTCGCCAGCGCCTCCTTGAGGATCGTCTCGTCCTTGTCGACCAGGACCACCTCGTGCCCGGTCTGCGCCAGGTTCTGGGCGACCCCGACGCCCATGACACCCGCGCCCACTACGCCGATAACCGTCATGACCACTCCGTTTCTCGTCGTTACCGCCATGCCGGCATGCCATCTGCCGGCGCCCTTGCTGGTGGTGCTATCGGCCGCGCCTGCGGGCCGCCGAGGCTTCGAGGCCCGACCGGCGGAGCTGCGCGCGTACCTGGCTGCCGCCGTCGGCGTTCGCGAACGCCGGCGTCGCGCCCGAGGTCAGCGCCTCGATGGTCGCGCCGAGCGCGGCCACCGTCGGCGCCTCGTAGAGGATGTGCGGCGGGAGCTCGTCCAGCTCGAACTCGCGGCGCAGGGCGGCCACGATGGAGACGCCGAGCAGCGAGTTCCCGCCGAGCTCGAAGAAGTTGTCCAGCACCCCGACCCGGTCGAGCCTGAGCGACTCGCACCAGATCGCCGCGATCGTCTCCTCCGCCGGACCCGAGGGCTCCTGGTAGGAGGTGACCAGCTCCGGACGGGGGTGCCGCTCGCCGGCCGCGCCGCCCATGGCGGGCGAGGTCACCGCCTCCAGGTTGAAGCGCGAGCTGCCGAGCACCACCGTCGGGAAGTCCTGGGTGGACACCACGACCCTCGGCTCCCGGGAGGCCAGCGCGCGCAGCAGCGACCGCCAGCCGTCCTCGAACCCGATGCCGACGCGGGCGCGGTTCTCCCTGAAGAACTTCTGCAGCTCGTCGTCGTACCCGGCCAGGCCCGCCTCCCAGGCGTTCCAGGTCCACTCCCCCCAGTCGACCGACAGCACCCGCCTGCCCGAGTCGGCGAGCCGGTACGCGTAGCTGTCCAGGAAGGCGTTCGCGGAGCAGTAGTCCACCTGGCCCGGCCCGCCGCCGGTCGCCGAGGTGATCGAGGAGAACAGCACCAGGAAGTCCAGCTCGATCTCGTCGGGCTCCCCGATGCGCAGCGCCTCGGCGATGGCCAACGTGCCGGCGATCTTCGGTGCGAGCACCGCGTCCAGTTCCTCGGGGCGCTTGAACTGCATCAGCCCCATGGCGGGCACCCCGGCGGCGTGGAGCACGCCGTGCAGGGCGCCGAAGCGCTCCCTTGCCACCTCGACCGCGCGCCGCACGTCCTCGGGGCTGCTCACGTCGCCGGTGACGATCTCGACCTCCGCGCCGAGCGCGATGATCTCGCTGACCCTGGCCACCCGCCGCCGGGTGTCCTCGTCGAAGGCCTCCGCGCCGGGTCCCCCGGCCAGGATGCCCGCCCACGCCTCGCGCGGCGGCAGCCCGTGGCGGGCGAGCAGCACCAGCCTGGCCCGGCAGTCGCGGGCGAGGTGCTCGGCCATGCCGAGCGCGATGCCGCCGAGCCCGCCGGTGACCAGGTAGACGCCGCCTTCCCGCAGCACCCCGGTGTCGGCGGCGGGCGGCGCCATGGTCTCGTACCCGGGCACCCAGCGGCGGCCGTGCCGCAGCGCGACCGTACGGTCGGTCATCGGCCGCCGCAGCTCGGCCACCAGGCCGGCGAGCACGGGCGCGGCCGGGGCGGTCTCCAGGTCGACGAGCCGGGTGGCCACCTTCGGGTACTCCAGGGGGATCACCAGGCACGGCCCCATCAGCGTGGCGCCGTCGGGGTCGGACACGTCGTCCGGCAGCACCTGCTGGGTGCCGGAGACCGCGACGTCCAGCGACCAGTCGTCCGTGCCGGACTCGGCCGCCGCCCTGGCGAGGGCGACCAGGGTGTGCAGGCCGTACCGGACGGCGGAGTCGCCGGGCGCCTCGCCGAGCGTCCACAGGTGCACCACCCGCGAAAGGGGACGGCCGGCCGCGCGCAGGTCGCGCAGCAGGGCGAGGGTGTCCTGCACGCTGCCCGGCCTGATCGTGTGGCCGTCGCCGGTCGCGGCGTACGCCTCGCCGGGCCGTACCAGGCTGATGGACGCCCCGGTCTCCGCGACCGCCCGCCGCAGCTCGGCCACCACGTCGTCGGCCACGCCTTCTCGGGTGTAGACCAGCCACGAGGCGGGCTGCCGCCCGGCCGGTGCGGGCGCCGCGGTCTGCCGCCAGACCGGCAGGTAGAGCCACTGGTCCTCGGGCAGCTTGGGCAGGCTCGTGATCGCCTCGAACAGGTCGGCGGGGTCGGGGGCCTCGCCCGGCAGCGCGAGAGCGCCCGGCGTCCGGCTCCGGTGGCCGGCGCGGGCCGGCGGGTCGATCCAGTAGCGGTGGCGCTGGAACGGGTAGGTCGGCAGCGGCACCCGGCCGGGCAGCAGAGCCAGGTCGGCGGCCTCGGCGTCGGGGTGGCGGCCGTGGTAGGCGGTCCAGTCGAGGTCGGCGCCGACCAGCCACAGCCGGGCGAGGCAGCCGGCGAGCACCGCGTCGTCGGGGCGGCCGTCGCTCCCGCCGGGCAGCGCGTTGAGGATCAGCGGCCACCGCTGCGGCGGGCAGCCCGCGCCCCGCATCAGGGCGCCGAGCGACTGGCCCGGGCCGATCTCCACGACGGCCAGCTCCTGGTCGGCGAGCAGGGTGCCGATGCCGGCCGCGAACCGCACCGTCCCGCACATGTGGCGGGCCCAGTACGCCGGGTCGCACACCAGGTCCGCCTCCGCGAGCTCGCCGGTGAGGTTGGAGATGTACGGCAGCTCCGGGGGGTTGAGCCTTACGTTGGCCTTCACCCAGTCGGTGAGCTCACTGCTCAGGTGCTCCAGCATCCGCGAGTGGAACGCGTGCGTGGTCGTAAGGGGGCGGCACGCGATCTCGGCGCGCCGCAAGTCGGCGACCAGCAGCTCCATCGGCTCCACCGGGCCGGCGACGACCACGACCTGCGGGCCGTTGACCGCGGCGACGTCCAGGCCGCGCTCCTCCAGCCGGAACCGGCGGCGCAGCTCCTCGGCGGGCAGCGACACCGCGGCCATCGAGCCCGCCGGCACCTGGGCGATCAGTCTCGCCCTGTGCGCCACCAGCGCCATGGCGTCCGGCAGCGACAGCACTCCGGCCAGGCACGCCGCGACGTACTCCCCGAGGCTGTAGCCCAGCATGATCCGCGGGGTCACGCCCCAGGTCATCAGCGTGCGCGCCAGCGCGTACTCAAGGGCGAACAGCGCGGGCTGGACCACCTCCGTGCGCTCCAGGGCGGCGACCCGCCCGTCGGCGCCGCCGGAGCCCCCACGCCCCAGCAGGGCGGCGAGGCCGAGGCCGCCGCCGCGCTCGCCGGCGAGCAGGTCGGTCAGGTCCACATCCGGCAGCGCCTCGCGCAGCGGCGCGAGGCACTCGTCGAGGGTGGCGCGGAACACCGGCTCGCGCCGGTACAACTCGGCCACCATCCCGGGGTACTGCTCGCCGACCCCGGCGAGCAGGAACGCCACCGGGCGCCCCTGGACGGTGTCGACGCGGCTCAGCACGCCGGGCTCCGCCGACTCCCCGCTCAGCGTGGCCGCGGCCTCCTCGACGGTGGCGGTCACGGTGGCCCGCCGGTGCTCGAAGGTCTTGCGCCCGACCTGGAGCGTGTACGCCACGTCGGCCAGCCGCGTGCCGGGCTCGGCGCGCAGGTGCGCACCGAGGCGCTCGCACGCCTGGTCGGCGGCGGTGGCGTTGCGCGCGGAGATCGGCAGCACCTGGTAGCGGCGGGCGGACTCGGAGTCCGCACGCGCGGCGACGGGCCGGGCGGGCGCCTCCTCGACCACCATGTGGACGTTGGTGCCGCCCATGCCGAGCGAGTTGATCCCCGCGATCCTCGGCCGGCCCTCGCGGGTGCGCCAGGGGGAAAGCTCGGCGTTCACGTAGAAGGGGCTGTCCTCGAAGTCGATCTCGGGGTTGGGGCTGGTGTAGTGCAGGCTGGGCGGGATCACCTTGTTCGACAGCGCGAACGAGGTCTTGATGAGCCCGCTCGCCCCCGCGGCGCGGTCCAGGTGCCCGACGTTGGTCTTCACCGAGCCGATCGGGCAGTACTGCTTGTCCCGGGTCGGGCCGAACGCGCGGGTCAGCGCCGCGACCTCGATCGGGTCGCCCAGCTCGGTCGCGGTGCCATGCGCCTCGATGTAGCTGATGTCCTCGGCGGTGACCCCGGCGTCCGCCATCGCGTCGGCGATCACCCGGGCCTGGCCGACGACGCTCGGCGCGGTGTAGCCCACCTTGAGCGCGCCGTCGTTGTTCATCGCCGAGCCCCGGATCACCGCCCAGACGTGGTCGCCGTCGCGCAGCGCGTCGGAGAGCCGCTTGAGCACGACCACGGCGGCGCCGTCACCGAACATGCTGCCGCGCGCCTGCGCGTCGAAGGTGCGCACGTGGCCGTCGGGCGACTCCATGCCGCCCGGCCCGAACCGGTGCCCCACCCGGTCGGGCACCCGGATCGAGACCCCACCGGCCAGCGCCAGCTCGCACTCGCCGTTGCGCAGGCTCTGCACCGCGAGGTGCGCGGCCACCAGGGAGGTCGAGCAGAACGTCTGCACCGCCACGCTCGGCCCGTAAAGGTCGAACAGGTAGGAGACCTGGGTGGTGAGGGCGTCCTTGTCGTTGCCCATGATGATCTCGTAGTGGCTGACGCCCTCGTCCTCGTCCAGCAGGCGCTCGCCCATCTGCAGCAGGTAGGTGCTGATGTTGGTGCCGCCGAACACGCCGACCCTGCCCCGGTGCTCAGGCGCCGCGTACCCGGCCTGCTCAAGCCCCTGCCAGCACACCTCCAGGAACGCCCGCTGCTGCGGGTCGGTGAGCGCGGCCGTGCGCGGGCTCATGCCGAAGAACGCCGCGTCGAAGCCGCTGATGTCGTCGAGCACCGGCCGGGCCGGCACGTACGACGGGTCCTTGATCAGCTCCGGCTCGACCCCGGAGGCCAGCAGCTCGTCCTCGGAGAAGAAGCTGATCGACTCGACGCCCTCCCGCAGGTTGTGCCAGAACGCGCCGACGTCGTCCGCCCCGGGGAAGCGCCCCGCCATGCCGACGATCGCGATGCGCCGGTCGTCCACCGGCACCGCTCCAGGCCCTTCGGGCCGCACGGTCGCGATGGCGCGCGCCGCCGCCGTGGCCTTGGCGCGGGCCGGCGCGGGCCGGGGGGCCGCGGCGCCCTTCTCGTCGAGGATGCCCGCGAGCGTGTACACCGTCGGGGCCTCGAAGAGCATCACGGTCGGGACCGCGATGCCGAAGCGCTTCTTCACCAGGGCGAGCATCTGCAGCGCGACCAGGGAGTTGCCGCCGAGGTCGAAGAAGTTGTCCCTGGTGCCGACCGGCTCGATGCCGAGCACGTCCGACCACAGCCCGGCGAGCTCCCGCTCGGTCGCGCTCAGCGGCGGGCTGTACGGCTGGGGAAGCTCGGGCCGGGGGAACCGGGTGCCGTCGCCCGGTCCGGGTTCCGGCGCGGCCATCGCGCGGGGCAGCCGGTCGTCCAGGCCGCCCGCCGCCACCACGAGGCTCGGCCCGTACCCGGCGAGCACCTGGTCGAGGGCGTCGAGGCCCTCCTCGGTGCTCATGGCGTGGGCGGCCATCGCGGCGCCGATCCCGCCCTCGATGCGCTCCAGGGTGCAGGACCAGGTGTCCCAGCTCACGGTCACCCACCGGGTGGGCGATCGCCCGTCCTGGTACTTGATGTGGCGGCGGCGACCGATCGCGGTCAGCGCGGCGTTGGCCGCCGCGTAGCTGCCGAAGGTGATGCCGCCCAGCAGCGACGAGGTCGAGGAGAACAGCACGCAGAAGTCGGGCACCCGCTCCGGTCCGAGTTCGTGGACCACCTCGTCCAGCACCAGGGCGCCGCCCACCTTCGCGCCGAAGTGCCGCGAGACGGCCCTCGCGTCCAGCTCGTGCAGGGAGCGGAAGGTGTCGCGTCCCGTCTCTGCGGCGGCATGGATGACGCCGTCGAGCCGGACGTCGCCGGGCAGCGTCTCCGCGAGCGCCGCGCGCATCGCGTCCGCGTCGGTCACGTCGACCCTCGGGGTCAGCACCTCGGCGCCGAGCGCGCGCAGCCGCCGCACCCCCTCGTAACGCGGGTCGCCCGCCGTGTCCGGGACGCCACCGCGGCTGGTGAGGATGACCCTGGCCGCGCCCGACCGCACCAGGTGCTCGGCGACGAGCAGGCCGACGTCGCCGAGCCCGCCGGTCACCAGGTACGTCCCGCCGGACCGGATCCCCGGCCGGTCCTCCTCCTCTCGCGCCGCCGGGACGTACCCGCGCACGTGGCGCCGGCCGTCCCGGTAGGCCACCAGCACGTCGCCGGCCGGCCGCCGGAGCTCGGCGGCCAGCGCCTCCGCGGCCTCGGCGGGCGCCACCTGGGCGTCGAGGTCGACGGCGTGGCAGTCGAGGTTGAGGTACTCCTGGTTGGCGACCAGCGGCAGCGTGGCGGCGGCGGCGTGGCCGGGCGAGGGGCTCTCGCCGTCGGCCACCGCCTGGCCGCCCTGGGTGACCAGGATGACCCTCGCGCTGCCCGCGGCGTCGCTGCCCCAGGCGTCCAGCATCCGGGAGAACGGGAGCACGGCCTGGCCGGGGTCGCGGCCGGAGCCGCCCCCGTCGAGCATGCGCAGGTCCACCATCGTGACCGGCCCGCCGGCGGCGAGCCGGCTCACCAGTGCGGTGTGGTCGTCCGCGGACCCGAAGTCGAGGACATAGCCGCCCGCCACCTCGGCGAAGGCGTCGCCCGCCCGCACCGTCACCACCTCGGTGCCCGCGGAGCGCAGCGTCCGCTCCAGCGCGTCGGCGACTCCGGTGCCGTCGGCGACCAGGACGCACCGGGCGAGGGCCTGCGCCTCGGCGGGCAGCTCGGCCGGGGTCCAGTGCGGGACCATCACCTGGACATGGGCGGTGGCCCGCTCGGGCCCGGCCGCGCCGGCCGGGCCGGCGGCGAGCCCGGCCGCCTGGGCGGTGTGCCCGGCGGGCGGGTCGACCCAGTAGCGCTCCCGCTGGAACGGGTAGGCGGGCAGCCCCACCTTGGCGACGGGGCGGTCCTTCTGGTACCCCGCCCAGTCGACCGGCACGCCGGCCAGCCACAGCCGTCCGACCGCCTCGGCGAGCACGCCACCGGCGGGCCGCGGATCGGCGGCGGCGGGCAGCGCGGGCACCACGAGCGGCCAGCGGTCGCGCGGGCAGTTGCGGTGTCCGCGCACCATCGCGCCGAGCGACTGGCCCGGGCCGATCTCCAGCAGGGCCATCTCGCCCTGCTCCAGCAGCGTGCCCAGCACCGCGTCGAACCGCACGGGGGCGCACATGTGCTCCGCCCAGTACCCGGGGTCGGTCACCTGGCCGGCGGACGCCAGGGTGCCGGTGACGTTGGAGATGTACGGGATGCGCGGCGCCTCCAGCGTGATGTTCGCGGCGATCCAGCCGGTCAGCTCGGCGCGGATCGGCTCCAGCATCCGCGAGTGGAACGCGTGGCCGGTGGCCAGCGGCCGGCACGGCACCCCCTCGGTCGCAAGGAACGCCCTGGCCGCCTCCATGGCCTTCGGCTCCCCGGCGATGACCGTCAGCTCGGGACCGTTCAGCGCGGCCACGTCCAGCCCGGCCACGCCCGCTCGTACGAGGCGGTCGCGCAGGTCGTCCGCGCTCAGCGGCACCGCGCTCATCGCGCCCTCGGGCAGCCCGCCGATCAGGCGCGCGCGGTGGGCGACCAGCGCCAGCGCCGACTCGAGCGACAGCACGCCCGCGAGGCACGCCGCGACGTACTCTCCCAGGCTGTACCCGGCCACCACCGAGGGCTCGACGCCCCACGACCGTACGAGCTGCGCCAGCGCGTACTCCACGGCGAACAGCGCCGGGTGGAGCAGCTCGGTGGGCGTCGTGTCGTCGCCCGCGGGCGTGGCCTCGCGGCCGAGCAGCCGGCCGAGCCCGCCATCGGCGCCCGGGGCCTGCCTGGGCCACAGCATCTCGGCGAGCGGGTCCACCCCGCCCATCCGCCGCCGCAGCACCGAACGGCACTCGTCCAGCACCGCCTTGAACACCGGCTCGGTGCCATAGAGGTCGGCGGCCATCCCGGGGTACTGCTCTCCGGTGCCCGCGACCAGGAACCCGACCTGCCGGTCCGTACGGCTCTCCGCGCGCGACAGCACCCCGGCGTCACGCATCCCCGCGGCGGCCTCGTCCACACTTCCGGCCACCAGCATCCGGCGGTGCCCGAAGAGCCGCCGCCCGGTCTGCAGGGTGTACGCCACGTCGGACAGCCGGTGCGGGCTGGACTCGTCGGCGAGGTGACCGGCGAGCCGCTCGGTCATCGCGTCGGCCGCGGCGGCGGTCCTGGCGGACCACACCAGCAGCTCGGGACGCGGCGTCGCCTCCGGCCGGGGGACGATCGGCGCCTCCTCCAGCACCACGTGGGCGTTGGTGCCGCCGATGCCGAACGCGCTCACCCCGGCCCTGCGGGTACGTCCCGGCTCCCTGGGCCAGGTCCTGAGCTCGGTTACCACCTCCAGGCGGGCCTCCCCCGCGTGCAGCTGGGGGTTCGGCTCCGCGAGGTTGCGGGTGGGCGGGATCTCGTCGTGGCGCAGGGCGAGCGCCGCCTTGATCAGGCTGGTCACCCCCGCCGCCCGGTCGAGGTGGCCGACGTTGGTCTTGACCGAGCCGATCAGGCACGACTCGTCGCGGAACACCTGCTGCAGCGCTGCCAGCTCGGCGGCGTCGCCGAGCGCGGTGCCGGTGCCGTGCGCCTCGACGTAATCGATGTCGGCGGGCGTGAGGTCCGCGCTCGCGAGCGCCTCGGCCATCACGGCGGCCTGGCCCTGGACGCCGGGCGCGGTGAAGCCGACCTTCTTCCCCGCGTCGTTGTTCACCGCCCAGCCCCTGATGACGGCGTAGATCTGGTCGCCGTCGGCGAGCGCGTCCTCCAGCCGGCGCAGCGCGACCACGCCGACGCCGCTGCCGAGCGGGCTGCCGAGGCCGCCCGCGTCGAACGCCCGGCACTCGCCGTCCGGCGGCGCGATGCCGCCCTGCTGGTACAGGTAGCCGACCCTCTGCGGCACGCCGACCGCCACGCCGCCGGCCAGCGCGAGGTCGCACTCGAAGCCGGCCAGGCTGGTGGCGGCGGCGCACACCGCGACGAGCGAGGTCGAGCAGTAGCTCTGCACCCCGTAGCTGGGTCCCGACAGGCCGAGGGTGTGCGCTACCCGGGTGGTGAGCGAGTCCTTGTCGTTGGCGAGCCCGACCGCCAGCTCGCCCATGACGGAGCTGATCCCGCTCGGCACCAGGTTGTTCTGCAGGTAGGAGCTCCACGCGCCGCCGCCGAAGACGCCGATGGCGCCGTCGAAGCGGGTGGGGTCGCAGCCGGCGTCCTCCAGCGCCTCGTGGCTGTGCTCCAGGAAGAGCCGCTGCTGCGGGTCGAGGATCTGGGCCTCCTTGGGGCTGAACCCGAAGAAGCCCGCGTCGAACAGCTCGACGCCGTCGATGACCGCGCCGGCCTTCACGTAGCTCGGGTCCTGGAGCAGGTCCTCGGGCACCCCGGCGGCCCGCAGCTCCTCGTCGGTGAACCGGGTGATCCCCGACAGGCCGGCCCGGATGTTGGTCCACAGCTCGGCGACGCCGGATGCCCCGGGGAACCGCCCCGACATCCCGACGATCGCGATGTCGGTGCCGGAGGTCTCTCCGGCGATATCGTCAGTCACGTCTACCGTCCTCATTCCGGGTGCTGGAACGGGCACGGCGCCGCCGCTGCCCCCGAGCCGAACTGCTGGTGAGTGCTTGCCGTGCGGCGGTGTCGTCGCCCCCCGCACCGTCCACCGCCGCGGCGAACGCGGCGACGGTCGGATGCTCGAAGAGCACCGCGGGCGCGATCGGCACGCCGAGCTCCTTCTCGATGGCGAGCACCATGGCCATGCCGACCAGGGAGTTGCCCCCGAGGTCGAAGAACGGGTCGTGGATGCCTACCTGGTCGATGCCCAGGTAGGCCCCCCACACCTCGGCGATCTTGGTCTCCGGCTCGGTGCGCGGGGCCGCGTAGTCCGTGCGCAGCTGCGGCCTGGGGAACCTCTCGCCTCTGGGCACGGCCGAGGCCGCGCCGACGAGCGCGTCGATGTCGACCATGGCCGACCAGTCGCGCAGCACCTCGCGCAGCGGCTGGCGCACGGCGAGCACGCTGCCGTGCCCGCCGGCCACGATGCGGTCGAGGAGCGCGCAGCCCGCGTCGTCGGCGAAGCCGTACCGCTCGCGGTAGGAGCGCACCCGCTCGGCGAGCCCGCCCGCTCCCTTCAGCGCCTCGGCCTGCCAGTCGTCGTGCCGCCACGGTCCCCAGGCGACCGACACGACCCTGGTCGACGGCGCCGCCGCCGACAGCGCGTCGCCGTACGCGTCGAGCACGGTGTTGGCCGCGCAGTAGTCGGCCTCGCCGATGCCGCCGAAGGCCGTGACCGCCGAGGAGTACAGGACCAGCACCTCGGGCCGCTGCTCGGCGGGCGTCCGCGGCCCCACCAGCTCGGCCAGCGGTCCCATCGCGAGGACCTTCGGGGCGAGCACCGCGCCGGCCTCGGCGGGCGTCCTGCGCTGTGCCATCCCTCCTGCGGGCACGCCCGCGGCGTGGATGACCCCGTGCAGCGCGCCGAAGTGTTCGCGGCAGCGGCGCAGCGCGTCCCTGAGCTGGTCCGGCACTCCGGCGTCCGCGGTGAGCAGGAGCACCTCGGCGCCCGCCGCCTCCAGCTCGGCGACGTCGCGCAGGCTGCGTTCCGCGCGGCCGCCGGGCTCCGGCTCGGCGTCTCGCGTCAGCGGGGTACGGCCGACGAGCGCGAACCGCCGCACGCCCTCGCTCAGCAGGTGTTTGGCCAGGGCCATTCCGAGCCCCCGGGCACCGCCGGTGATCAGGTAGACGCCGTCGGCGCGCCAGGGGATCTCCGCCTGCCCTTCGGGGGCGTCTCCCCAGGTTCGCTGCCAGCGACGGCCACGGCGCCAGCCCGTCAGCGTGTCGTGCGCGGCGATCGCCTCGCCCTGCTCGGGCTCGCGGAGCAGCTCGTACGCGAGCTGGCCGGACGCGCGCTCCCTCAGCCCCTCGCCGGAGTCCTCGGGGTCGAGGTCGACGCCGCTCCAGGTCAGGCCGGTGTACTCGTGCCGCACCGCCCGGCCGAGCCCGTGCGCCACGGCCTGGTACGGGGCGAGCGCGTCGCCGCCGAGGATCTCCGAGGCGCCCTGGCTCACCGTCAGCAGCCGGACGCCCTGTCGCGCGGGCAGCTCGTCGAACGCCTGGACCGCGAGCAGCAGGCTGTCGAAGCCGTGCCGGATCGCGTCACGCAGCTCCTCGTCGCCTGCGTACCCCGGGTTCCGCGCGGTGGTGAGCAGGCTCCACAGGTGCACGACGTGCACGGGGCCGCTCGCCTGCGCGACCGTACCGAACACCTCGCCGTAGTGCGCGGGCACCGCGGGGTCGATCACGATCCGCCGGCCCTCGCGCCGCAGCCCGGTGCCGGCGACCACCTCCACCACCTCAGTGCCGCCCGCGGCGGCCAGGTCGGCGAGCGCCCCGCCGATGCCGCCGGGGTCGGTGAACACGACCAGCGGGCCGGGGAGGCGGAGCGGGGTGCCGATCGGCGGCACGCCGCGCGTGGCGTCCTGCTGCCAGACCGGGGCGAAGCAGAAGTCCGCGGGCTCCGAGTGCCCCGTCGGCCGCATCGAGGGGGCGACGTGGCCCGGGTCCAGCGGCTCAGGCCAGAACCGCGTCCGCTGGAAGGGGTAGGACGGCAGGCTGATGATCTTGCCTCCGCCGGGGCCGGTGAGCTCCCAGTCCACCCCGACGCCGAGCTCCCACAGCCGCGCGCAGGTCTCCAGCAGCTCGGTGCGGGCGTCCCCGCGCTCGCCCGCCGTCCAGCGCGCGGGCAGGGTGCCGAGCACGGCCGCGCCAGAACCGCTCGCCATGTTCTGCCGCACCAGGCCGCCGAGGGTCTGCCCCGCGCCCAGCTCGACGAACACGTCCACCTCCCTGGTCACGCAGTGCCGCACGCTGTCGGCGAAGCGCACCGGGCTGACCAGCTGGTCGGCCCAGTACGAGGCGCTCGTCGCCTGCTCGGGGGTCAGCGGCTCGCCGGTGAGGTTCGACACGATGGTGGTCTTCGGCGCGTGGCGCGGCACCGAGTCCAGCAGGGCGGCGAGCTTCTCGCGCGCCGGGCGGAGCAGGGACGAGTGGAAGGCGTGCGCGGAGCGCAGCGGGCGGCAGGCGACGCCGTCACCGGTCAGCAGGGCGCTCACCGCGTCGACCTCCGAGGGGACGCCGCTGAGCACCGTCATCGACGGGCCGTTGAGCGCCGCGATGTCGACCTCGGTGCCACTGGCCGCGAGCACGGCGCGGACCCGGTCCTCGCCGGCGGCGACCGCGACCATCTTGCCCGCGGGGGCGGCGCCGATCAGGTGGGCCCGCTCCACCACCACGTGCAGCGCGTCCTCCAGCGAGAAGACCCCGGCCAGGCAGGCGGCGACGTACTCGCCCAGGCTGTAGCCGACCAGCATGTCCGGCGCGACTCCCCAGTGCGCGAGGAGCTTCGCCAGCGCGTACTCGACCGTGAACATCAGCGGATGCGCGATCACGGCGTGGCTCAGAGGGTCGTCGGCCCGCTCCTGCCCGGCGCCGTCCCGGCCGAGCAGCGCCGCGAGGTCGCCCGTCGCCGGGCGCTGGGCCGGGACGTCCAGGTCAGGGAAGAACACCGGCCGCAGGTCCACGCCCGCCCGCTCCCCGGCCAGCTCGATGCACCGGTCGACCGCCTCGGCGTAGACCGGCTCCCTGTCGTACAGCTCCCTGCCGAGGCCCAGGTACTGGTCGCCGACGCCGGGCAGCAGGAACGCGACCCGGGGGTGTCCCTTCGTGCGGTACCCGCCGCCCTCGGCGGCCGTGCGCCGGAGCAGCCGGACGGCGTCCCCGAGGTCCGCGCAGACCAGGGCGCGCCGGTGGTCGTGCTCGGCGCGGCCGGCCCGCAGCGTGTGCGCGACGTCGGCCAGGGAGGGCTCGGGCAGCTCGGTCAGCCGGGCCGCGAGGCGTTCCGCCTGCTCGCGCAGGGCTGAGCCGCTCGACGCGGACACCGTGAGCACCCGCGCCGAGGCGATGCCCGGGCCGCCGGGAACGGCGGCCGGCTCCTCGGGGGACGGCGCGGCCTCCAGCACCAGGTGCGCGTTCGTCCCCGACCACCCGAACGAGCTGACGCCCGCCAGGCGGGGGGCGCCCTCGCCGGGCAGCCGCACCGCGCTGGTGACGGGCTGGACGCTGCCGTCCTCCGGTATCGCCGCCGCCGGCTCCGAGAGGTTCAGGTTGGGCGGGATCAGCTTGTTCTCGAGGATGAGGACCGTCTTGATCAGCCCGGCGACGCCCGCCGCGGCCTGGGTGTGACCGATGTTGGTCTTGACGGCGCCGACGCGCAGCGGGCGCTCGGGCGACCGCCTGCCGAAGACGTCGTGCAGCGCGGACAGCTCGATCGCGTCGCCCAGGTGGGTGCCGGAGCCGTGCGCCTCCACGTAGTCGATGTCGTCGGCGGTCACCCGGGCGGCGGTGAGCGCCCTGCTGATGACGTCGACCTGCGCGCCTCGGTTCGGCGCGGTGAGCCCGTTGCTGCGGCCGTCCTGGTTGACCGCCGAGCCGCGCAGCACCGCCCGGATCCGCCGGCCGTTCTTGATCGCCTTGGACAGCGGCTCCAGCACCACGACGCCGCCGCCCTCGCCGAGGACGTAGCCGTCGGCGCTCGCGTCGAAGGTCTTGCACTTCCCGTCCGCGCACAGCATCGACCCGGCGCACGCCTGGATGAAGCTGGACGGGTGGAGGGTCAGCGACGCGCCGGCCGCGATCGCGAGGTCGCACTCACCGCGCCGCAGGGCCTCCGCCGCCAGGTGGACCGCGATCAGCGAGGAGGAGCACGCCGTGTCGACCGTCAGCGTCGGGCCGCACAGGTTGAGCTGGTAGGCGATGCGCCCGGCCGCGACGCTGTACGCCGAACCCTGGCCGAGGTACGGGTCCGCGAGCGCGTCCCCGCCCTGCCGTTCGAGCTGCAGCCGGCCGTACTGGAGGCTGTCCATGAAGCCGACCATCACGCCCGTGCGGCTTCCCGCCAGCCGTGACGGGGAGGTGCCGGCGTTCTCCAGCCCCTCCCAGGCCAGCTCCATCAGGAGGCGCTGCTGCGGGTCCATCCGCAGGGCCTCCCTCGGCGAGATGCCGAAGAACTCCGCGTCCCAGCCCGCGACGTCGGGCAGGAAGGTGCCGTACCGGGTGTAGACGCCGCCGGGGGAGCGCGGGTCGGGGTGGTAGTAGTCGTCGATGTCCCACCGTGACGCCGGCACCTCGGTCACGGCGCTCCTGCCCTCGCGGAGCAGGTCCCAGAACCCTTCGACCGTGTCGCCGCCCCCGGGGTAGCGGCAGGCCATCCCGATGATGGCGATGGGCTCATGGCCCCGGTCCTCCGCCTCGGCGAGACGGCGGCGCGTCTGGGTCAGTTCGACGGTCACGCGCTTGAGGTAGTCGCGGAGTTTGTCCTCGGTCCCCATCGGTCGAGCCTTTCCAGTAAGCGTGAGTCAGCAGGTCAGAGTTCGTTGTCGATGAGCGCGAAGATCTCCTCGTCGGAGGCGGAATCGATCTTCCCCACCACGCCGCCGGCGCCGTTGGGACCGTCAGGACCGGCGGCGAACCTGACCAGGCCGCTCTGCAGGATGGCGACGAGCCTGCCCCTGACGACCTCTCCCTCCCCGTTGAGGGCGGTCAGCATGGACTCGACCCGTTCCAGGGCACCGCGCAGGGTGTCCTCGGGCGAGGGCGCGGCCGGGGCGAGCGTCTTGAACAGGTAGTCGGTCAGCGCGGTGACCGTCGGGTGGTCGAACACCAGCGTGGCGGGCAGCCGCAGCCCGGTCTCGGCGTTGAGCCGGTTGCGCAGCTCCACCGCGGTCAGCGAGTCGAAGCCCAGCTCGTTGAACGCCCGGTCCATGCCGACGTTCTTGGCGTCGCCGTGCGCCAGGACGGCGGCGACGTGCGACCGCACCAGGTCGGCCAGGTGCCCGCGCGCCTCGGCCTCGGCCATCGCCCCCAGGCGTTCGGCCAGCCCGGCCGACCCCGCGGTGCGGCCTCCGGCGCTGGTCGCCGCGCGGCGTGGCGCGCGTACCAGACCCCGGAACATGGACGGCAGCCCGACCGTCTCGGCGCGGGCGCGCAACCCGGTGACGTCCCAGCCGGAGGCGACCGTCAACGGTTCCGGGCTGGTCAGCGCCGAGTCGAACAGCTCAAGGCCCTGCTCGGCGGTCAGCGGCGCGACGCCCGAGCGGGCGAGGCGCGCCGTGTCCGCCGAGGTCAAAGCGCCGGTCATGTCGGAGTCGGTGTCCCACAGACCCCAGGCGACCGACACCGCCGGCAGGCCGAGCGCTCGCCTGTGGGCCGAAAGGACGTCCAGGAAGACGTTCGCCGCCGCGTAGTTGGCCTGGCCCGGGTTGCCCAGCACGCCGGCCAAGGACGAGAACACCACGAACGCCGCCAGCGGGAGATCCTTGGTCAGCTCGTGCAGGTGCCACGCGGCGTCCGCCTTGGGCGCGAGGACCCGGTCCAGCCGGTCCGCTGTGAGCCCCTCGACGGTCGCGTCGTCCAGCACCCCGGCCGTGTGCACCACCCCGGTCAAGCCCGGGGCCGACCCCAGCAACCCCGCCAGCGCGTCACGGTCGGAAACGTCACACGCCACCACGGTGGCCTTCGCCCCCAGACCTTCCAGCTCGGACACCAGCTCGAAGGCACCCGGCGCGTCCGGCCCACGGCGCGACACCAGCAGCAGATCCCGCACGCCATGGTGTTCCACCAGCCGCCGCGCGACCAGGCTGCCCAGCCCGCCCGTACCGCCGGTCACCAGCACCGTCCCCGAAGCCAGGTCGCAGCGGGTTCGTTCCGCGACGTCCCGCCGCGCCAGGCGGGGCACCGACACCACGCCGTCTCGGACGGCCAGTTGCGACTCGCCCGAGGCGACCGCCGCCGCGACCAGACCCCAGCCCGAGAAACCCTCCTCCACGTCCAGCAGCACGAACAACCCCGGATGCTCGGCCTGCGCCGACCGCACCAAACCCCACACCGACCCGCCCACCACCCCCGCGACCTCGACCCCCGCACCAGGACCCGCCGCACCACCCGTCACCAACACCAGACGAGAACCGGCGAACCGCTCATCGGCCACCCAACCCCGCACCAGACCCAGCACCCGGCCCGACAACTCACGCACAGCCCCAGGCACATCCCCAGAACCCGCCACACACGAGACCACCACGAAATCCGGCACCGGCTCCCCCGCCGCCACCGCCACACCCAGCGCCTCCACATCCGCGAACCCGTCCAGCCCCACCACCGGCTCCCCCAGGAACACCCACCGCGACCCGTCCAGGGGTGCGACGGCCAGGTCGATCCAGTCGACGCCATGGGGCACCGGCCCGGCAGCACCGCCTGCCGCCGGCCCCTGGGCCGCCACGGCCCGCGCCCGCAGGGAGTCCATCGAGAACACCGGCCGGCCGGAGTCGTCCACGGCCTCGACGGCCCACCCGTCGTCCCCGGCCCCGGTCAGGCGAACCCGCAGCGCCCGGGCGCCCGCCGCCGGCAACCGCACGCCCCGGAACTCGAACGGCAACCTCAGCCCGTCGACTCCATCGGCGATCAGCAACGGGTGGAACATCGCGTCCAGCAACGCCGGATGCAACCCGAACCCCGCCACCTCCACCTCGTCATCCACCGACACCTCGGCGAACAACTCACCACCACGACGCCAAACCCCCCGCACCCCCTGAAACACCGGCCCGTACTCGTATCCGAGATCGGCCAGGCGCTCGTAACCACCGTCCAGCGGCACCACCGACGCGCCCTCCGGCGGCCACACCCCCGCCCAACCGCACACCTCTGCCGCGCCACCGACGGGGTCCACGGCCACCACGGCCGACGCGTGCCGCACCCACGCGGTGCCGCCGGCGTCCTGCGAACGCGAGAACACGGCCAGGTCGCGGCGGTCCCCGGCGTCCGGCCTGCCGACGGTGATCTGGATGCCGACGGTTCCGGCCTCCGGCAGGACGAGCGGAGCTTCGAGGACGAGCTCCTCGACGAACTCGCAGCCCGCGATGGTCCCGCCTTCGAGGGCCAGCTCGGCGAACGCGGCGCCGGGAAGCAGGACGCCGCCGCTGACGGAGTGGTCGGCGAGCCAGGGCGCGTCCGCCAGGGACAGCCGCCCGGTGAGCACGAAACCGCCGTCGGCCACCGGTACGACGGCGGTGAGCAGCGGGTGCCGCGAGCCGCCGATCCCGGAGCCGGTCGCGTGACCGGCGCGCTCCGAGCCGTCGAGCCAGTACCTGCGCCGCTCGAACGCGTAGGTGGGCAGGTCCACGTGCCGGTACGGCGCGGGCGCGAGCGCGGCCGTCCAGTCGACCTCGGCGCCGAGGACGTAGGCCCTGGCCACGGCGGTGAGGAAGCGGCGCCGGTCGCCGGACCCGCGGCGCAGCGACCCGCAGACGCGGGCGCCGATCCCGGCGGCCTCGCAGATGTCCTCGACGTCGGACACCAGCACGGGGTGCGGGCTCACCTCGACGAACAGCGGGGTGCCGTACCCGGCGAACGCCCCGACGGCCTGCTCGAACCGCACCGGGTTGCGCAGGTTGTCGAACCAGTAGTCGGTGGTGAGCTCCTCAGGGTCGACGAACCTGCCGGCCAGCGAGGAGCAGAAGGCCACCTCGGTGGGCCGGGGCGCCACCTGCTCCAGCGCCGCCAGCAGCTCGTCGCGCAGCTCTTCGATGTGCGGCGTGTGCGAGGCGTAGTCCACCGCGATCCGCCGTGTGCGCACGGTGTCGCCGCACGCGGCGGCGAACTCCTCCAGCGCGTCGAGGTCACCGGCCACCACCGCGCCGGCGGGCCCGCTGTGGACCGCCACCCAGAGCCGGTTCGACCACGGCTCCAGCCGCTCCCATACCTGCACGGCCGGCAGCGAGACCGCGAGCATGCCGCCGGTACCGCCGAGCTTCACCAGCGCCCGGCTCCGCAGGGCGACGACCTTGGCCGCGTCCTCCAGGCCGAGCGCTCCGGCGACGTACGCGGCGGCGATCTCCCCCTGCGAGTGGCCCACCACCGCCGCCGGGTTCACTCCCATCGACCGCCACAGCTCCGCGAGCGCCACCATGACCGCGAACAGCACCGGCTGGATGACGTCGGAGCCGGAAAGCGCCGGCGCGCCCTGCGCGCCACGCAGCACCCCCTCGACCGACCAGCTCGTGTACGGCTCCAGCGCCAGATCGCACCGTCGCAGATGGGTGCGGAAGACCTCACTGTGGTCCAGCAGATCGACGGCCATACCGGCCCACTGCGACCCCTGCCCGGGGAACACGAACACCGGCCGGACGTCGGTGGCCGCGAGGCCGCTGACCGCCGCCGCGTGCGGCAGGCCGTCCGCCAGCGCGGCCAGGCCCGCGACCAGCTCCTCCCGGTCCTCGGCCACGACCACCGCGCGATGGGCGAACCCCGGCCGCCGCGACAGCACCCGCCCTGCCGCCACCAGATCACCCGGCTCGGCCTCCAGCGCGTACGTACGCAACCGCCCCGCCTGAGCCCGCAACGACGCCTCGGACTTTGCCGACACCACCCACACCAGCGGGCCCTCCGGCTCCACCGGAACCGGGCCGCCCCCGGGCACCCCTTCCAAGATCACATGCGCGTTCGTGCCGCTGACCCCGAAGCCGGACACCGCCACCCGCAGCGGACGGTCGCCCGGCAGCTCCACCGGCTCGGTGAGCAGCCGCACCCCGCCCGCCGACCAGTCGACGTGCGGCGTGGGCTCCTCCACATGCAGGGTGGGCGGCAGCGTGCGGTGTTCGAGCGCCTTGACCATCTTGATCACACCGGCGACGCCCGCGGCGGCCTGGGTGTGGCCGATGTTCGACTTCACCGAGCCGAGCCACAGGGGACGGTCGTCGGGGCGGTTGCGCCCGTAGGTGGCCAGCAGCGCCTGGGCCTCGATGGGGTCGCCGAGCCGGGTGCCGGTGCCGTGCGCCTCCACGGCGTCCACGTCCCGGGTGTCGAGACGCGCGTCGGCGAGCGCCTGCCGCACCACGCGCTCCTGGGCCGGGCCGTTCGGCGCGGTGAGACCGTTGCTGGCGCCGTCCTGGTTGACCGCGGAACCGCGCACCACGGCCAGGATGCGGCGGCCGTCGCGCTGGGCGTCCGACAGCCGCGCAAGGGCGAGCACGCCCACACCCTCGGCCCACGCGGCGCCGTCGGCCGTGGAGGAGAACGACTTGCACCGCCCGTCGGGGGCCAGCGCGCGCTGCCGGGAGAACTCCACGAAGGGTTCGGGGGCCGCCATAACGGTCACGCCGCCGGCCAGCGCCAGCGAGCACTCCCCGCGCCGCAGCGCCTGCACGGCCAGGTGCACGGCCACCAGGGAGGACGAGCACGCGGTGTCGACGGAGATCGACGGCCCCTCCAGCCCGAAGGTGTACGACACCCGCCCCGACAGCACGCTGGACGCGCTCAACGTGAACAGCGAGCCCTCGACGGTCTCCGGGGAGGCGCCGAGGAACCGGCTGGCGTAGTGGTCGTACATGTTGCCCATGTAGACGCCCGTGCGGGTGCCACGCAGGGTCGCCGGGTCGATGCCGGCCCGCTCGAACGCCTCCCACGTGGCCTCAAGGACGAGCCGGTGCTGCGGGTCGGTCGCCAGAGCACCACGCGGGCTCATCCCGAAGAAACCCGCGTCGAAATCCCCCGCGTCATAGATGAACCCGCCATGCCGCGTGTACGACTTCCCGAACGCTTCAGGATCGGGGTCGTACAACCCCTCCACATCCCAACCCCGATCGACCGGAAAATCCCCGATCGCATCCCCACCGGCGACCACCAGATCCCACAGATCCTCAGGACTCGCCACACCACCCGGAAAACGGCACGCCATCCCGATGATGGCGATCGGCTCATGGCGCCGGTCCTCGAACTCGGCGAGCCGTTGCCGGGTCTCGGTGAGTTCGACGGTCGCACGCTTGAGGTAGTCGCGGAGTTTGTCCTCGGTCCCCATCGGTCGAGCCTTTCCAGTAACGAGAGTCATAGGTCAGAGTTCGTTGTCGATGAGCGCGAAAATCTCCTCATCGGAAGCGGAATCGATCTTCTCCACGACCCCGTCGGCGCCGTTCGCGCCGCCGGCGCCGGCCGGGCCCGCGCCGAACCTGGTCAGGCCGCTCTGCAGGATGGCGACGAGCCTGCCCCTGACGACCTCTCCCTCCCCGTTGAGGGCGGTCAGCATGGACTCCACCCGTTCCAGGGCCACCCGCAGCGTCTCCTCCGGGGACGGCGCGGCCGGGGCGAGCGTCTTGAACAGGTAGTCGGTCAGCGCGGTGACCGTCGGGTGGTCGAACACGAGCGTGGCGGGCAGCCGCAGCCCGGTCTCGGCGTTGAGCCGGTTGCGCAGTTCCACCGCGGTCAGCGAGTCGAAGCCCAGCTCGTTGAACGCCCGGTCCATGCCGACGCTCTCGACGCTGCCGTGCGCGAGGACGGCCGCCACGTGCGAGCGGACGGTGTCCGTCAGCAGCCGCCGGGCGTCGATCTCGCTCATGCCGGCCAGGCGCTCGACCAGCCCGGCCGAGCCCGCCGCCCGGCCTCCGGCGCTGGTGGCCGCGCGGCGCGGCGCGCGTACCAGGCCTCGCAGCATGGACGGCAGCCCGCCGGTCTCGGCGCGGCCGCGCAACCCCGTGGTGTCCCACTTCGCGGCGACGACCAGTGGATCGGGCGAGGCGAAAGCCGAGTCGAACAGCTCAAGCCCCTGCTCGGCGGTCAGCGGCGCGATGCCCGACCGTGCCATCCGGGCGACGTCGGCCGAGGTCAGGGTGCCGGTCATGTCGGAGTCGGTGTCCCACAGACCCCAGGCGACCGACACAGCGGGTAATCCCAGCGCTCGCCTGTGGGCCGAAAGGACGTCCAGGAACACGTTGGCCGACGCGTAGTTCGCCTGCCCGGCATTGCCCAGCACGCCCGCCAGCGAGGAGAACACCATGAAGAACTTCAGCGGGAGCTCCCGCGTCAGCTCGTGCAGGTGCCACGCCGCGTCGGCCTTCGGGGCGAACACCGCGTCCAGCCGCTCCGCCGACAGCCCTTCGACGGTCGCGTCGTCCAGCACCCCGGCCGTGTGCACCACCCCGGTCAAGCCCGGGACCGACCCCAGCAACCCCGCCAGCGCGTCACGGTCGGAAACGTCACACGCCACCACGGCGGCCTTCGCCCCCAGACCTTCCAGCTCGGACACCAGCTCGAAGGCACCCGGCGCGTCCGGCCCACGGCGCGACACCAGCAGCAGATCCCGCACGCCATGGTGTTCCACCAGCCGCCGCGCGACCAGGCTGCCCAGGGCTCCGGTGCCGCCGGTGACCAGCACGGTCCCTGAGCCGGTCGCCAGGGGCCCGGCCGGCGCCTCGGCCGTCCGCCGCGCGAGGCGGGGTGCCAGCACCGCGCCTTCGCGCGCGGCCAGTTGCGACTCACCCGAGGCGACCGCCGCCGCGACCAGACCCCAGCCCGAGAAACCCTCCTCCACGTCCAGCAGCACGAACAACCCCGGATGCTCGGCCTGCGCCGACCGCACCAGACCCCACACCGACCCGCCCACCACCCCCGCGACCTCGACCCCCGCACCAGGACCCGCCGCACCACCCGTCACCAACACCAGACGAGAACCGGCGAACCGCTCATCGGCCACCCAACCCCGCACCAGACCCAGCACCCGGCCCGACAACTCACGCACAGCCCCAGGCACATCCCCAGAACCCGCCACACACGAGACCACCACGAAATCCGGCACCGGCTCCCCCGCCGCCACCGCCACACCCAGCGCCTCCACATCCGCGAACCCGTCCAGCCCCACCACCGGCTCCCCCAGGAACACCCACCGGGAGTCGTTGTCGGCCTGGGTGACCGTGACGTCCACCCAGTCGACGCCGTGCGGCACGGCCACCGTCTGGCCGCCGCCCGCACCCGCCAGCGATTCGAGCGCGACCGAGCGCACCCGCAGCGACTCCATCGAGAAGACCGGCCGGCCGGAGACGTCGGCGGCCTCGATGGCGCACCCGTCGGTGCCCGCGGACTCCAGCCGGACCCGCAGCACCCGGGCACCGGCCGCGGACAGCCGCACGCTGCGGAACTCGAACGGCAACCTCAGCTCGCCCGCCCCGTCGGCGATCAGCAACGGGTGGAACATCGCGTCCAGCAACGCCGGATGCAACCCGAACCCCGCCACCTCCACCTCGTCATCCACCGACACCTCGGCGAACAACTCACCACCACGACGCCAAACCCCCCGCACGCCCTGGAAGACCGGCCCGTACTCATAGCCCAGATCGGCCAACCGCTCGTATCCACCGTCCAGCGGCACCACCGACGCGCCCTCGGGCGGCCACACCCCGGCCCAGCCGTACACCCCGCCGGCCACGGCACCGCCGGAGTCCACGGCCACGGCACCGGAGACGTGGCGCGTCCACGCGGCCTCCGGGTCGTCGGCCGGGCGGGAGTGCACCCGCACCTGGCGGGCGCCGGCCTCGTCGGCCCGCTCGACGACGACCTGCAACGCCAGCGCACCCTGCTCCGGCAGCACCAGCGGAGCCTCGAACATCAGCTCCTCAAGAAGGTCGCAGCCGAGCTGGCCGGCGGCCTCCAGGACGATGTCGACGAACGCCGCGCCCGGCAGCACGGTCGCGCCGATCATCACGTGGTCGGCCAGCCACGGCGAGCCGGCGACCGACAGGCGGCCGGTGAACACCGTCGTGCCGTCGTCGGCGATGTCGACCACCGCCCCGAGCAGGGGGTGGCCGAGCCCGCGCAGACCGGCCGACGAGACGTCCCCGGCGCGTACGGGCGAGAGGAGCCAGAAGCGCTCGCGGTCGAACGCGTACGTCGGGAGGTCGACGTCCGCGCCACCGGACAGCCGGGGCCAGTCGACGGCCACGCCCGCCACGCAGGCCTGCGCGAGGCAGGTGACCAGCGCGTCCGGCTCCGGCCGCCGGCGCCTGTTGAGCGAGATGACCGAGGCGTCCGGCAGGGTGACGCACTCGTGCGCCATGCCGGACAGGACCGCGTCCGGCCCCACCTCGATGTACGTGCTCACCCCTTCGGTCTCCAGCCGGCCGATCGTCGCGTGGAACATGACGGGACGGCGGATCTGTTCCAGCCAGTACTCCGGCGCCGTCCAGGTGGCGTCGCCGGTCAGGTTGGTGGCGAACGGGATGCGCGCCTCGCCGAACCGCACGCTCTCCAGCTCGGCGGCGAACTCCGCGAGCATCGGCTCCATCAGCGGGGAGTGGAAGGCGTGGCTGACCGCGAGCCGCCGGGTCCGCCGGCCGAGCTCCCGCCACTCGTCGGCCACCGCCAGGCAGACCTCCTCCACCCCGGAGACGACCACGCTGGTGGGGCCGTTGACCGCCGCGATCCCGACGAGGTGCTCCTGACCGGCGAGGGTCGGCGCGACCTCCTCCTCTGTGGCCTCGATGGCGATCATCGCGCCCGGCTCGTCGAGCGCCTGCATCAGGCGGGCGCGTGCGGTGATCAGCCGTGCGGCGTCCGCCAGCGACCAGACTCCCGACACGTGCGCGGCGGCGAACTCGCCCACCGAGTGCCCGGCGACGTAGTCCGGCGTGACGCCGAGCGACTCCAGCAGCCGGTAGGCGGCCACCTCGAACGCGAACAGGGCCGGCTGGGTGTAGCGGGTCTCGTTCAGCGCCGCCGCATCGGGCGTGCCGGGCTCGGCCCACATCACCTCGCGCAGCGGGCGGTCGAGGTGGGCGTCGAGCGCGGCGCAGACCTCGTCCAGAGCCTCGGCGAACACCGGCGACACGGCGTACAGCTCGCGTCCCATCCCGAGCCGCTGCCCGCCCTGGCCGGTGAACAGGTACGCCAGCCGGGGCTTCTCCTGGGCGATGCCCTTGACCACCTCGGCCACCGGCTTGTCGCGCAGGTGGTCGGCGAGGGCGGCGATCAGGGCGTCGCGGTCGTGGCCGAGGACGACGGCGCGATGCTCGAACAGCGACCGTCCGGAGGCCAGGGAGTGCGCGACGTCGGCCGGGCGCAGGGTGTCGTGGGCGGTGACGAAGTCGTGCAGGCGGGCGGCCTGCCCGCGCAGCGACTGGGCGCTGTGCGCGCTGATGACCCAGGCCAGCGGGGCCGCGCCGGGGCCGGCGGTCACGCCGGGCGGGGCGGCGGGAGCGCTCGGCTGTTCCGGGGCCTCCTCCAGGACGACGTGGGCGTTCGTGCCGCCGATGCCGAACGAGGACACCCCGGACCTGCGCGGGTGGCCGTCGCGCGACCAGTCCCTGGCCTCGGTCAGGAGCCCGACCCCCGACCAGTCGATGTGCTGCCCGGTCTCGTCGACGTGCAGCGTCCGCGGCAGTACTCCGTGCCGCATCGCCATCACCATCTTGATCACACCGGCGACGCCCGCGGCGGCCTGGGTGTGGCCGATGTTCGACTTCACCGAGCCGAGCCACAGGGGACGCGCGGCCGGGCGGTTGCGCCCGTAGGTGGCCATGAGGGCCTGCGCCTCGATCGGGTCCCCCAGGCGGGTGCCGGTGCCGTGCGCCTCGACCGCGTCGACGTCCCGGGTGTCCAGGCGGGCGTCGGCGAGCGCCTGCTCCACCACGCGCTCCTGGGCCGGGCCGTTCGGCGCGGTCAGGCCGTTGCTGGCGCCGTCCTGGTTGACCGCCGACCCCCGGATCACCCCGAGGATCCGCCGTCCGTTGCGCTGGGCGTCCGAGAGCCGCTCCAGCGCGAGCACGCCCACGCCCTCGGCCCACGCGGCGCCGTCGGCCGTGGAAGAGAACGACTTGCACCGCCCGTCAGGCGCCAGCGCGCGCTGCCGGGAGAACTCCACGAACGAGTCGGGGGTGGCCATCACCGTCACGCCGCCGGCCAGCGCCAGCGAGCACTCCCCGCGCCTGAGCCCCTGCACCGCCAGGTGCATCGCCACCAGCGAGGACGAGCACGCGGTGTCGACCGCGATCGAGGGGCCTTCGAGCCCGAAGGTGTACGACACCCGCCCCGGCAGCACGCTGGCGGCGCTGGACACCATGAGGATGCCCTCGACCGCTTCGGGGACGGCGCCGTTGGTGAACCGCAGCGAGTAGTCGTTGTACATGTTGCCCAGGTAGACGCCCGTGCGGGTGCCACGCAGGGTCGCCGGGTCGATGCCGGCCCGCTCGAACGCCTCCCAGGTGGCCTCCAGCATCAGCCGGTGCTGCGGGTCGGTGGCGAGCGCGCCACGCGGGCTCATCCCGAAGAAAGCCGCGTCGAAGTCCCCCGCGTCATAGATGAACCCGCCATGCCGCGTGTACGACTTCCCCAGCGCCTCGGGATCGGGGTCGTACAACCCCTCCACATCCCAGCCCCGGTCGACCGGAAAGCCACCGATCGCATCGCCGCCATCGACCACCAGATCCCACAGATCCTCAGGACTGGCCACACCGCCCGGGTAGCGGCACGCCATGCCGATGATGGCGATCGGCTCGTGACGCCGATCCTCGACGCCGGTCAGGCGCTGCCGGGTCTCCGCGAGCTCGACGGTCACACGCTTGAGGTAGTCGCGTAGCTTTTCCTCATTGGCCATGATCGGGCCTTTCCAGGGAGGATCTCAGGGGAGACGTCATAGTTCGGTCGTCGATGAGCGCGAAGATCTCCTCATCGGAAGCGGAATCGATCTTCTCGACCACACCCTCGGCGCCGCCGGGGCCGCCCGTACCGGCGGCGAACCTGGTGATCAGACCGGCGCCGAACCTCGTGACGGCGCTCTGCGCGATGGCGACGAGCTTGCCGCGAATGGCCTCCGCGTCCTCGCTGGCGCCCGACAGCATCGACTCGACCCGTTCCACGGCCCCGCGCAAGGTGTCCTCAGGTGAGGGGGCGGCGGGCGCCAGCGTGCGGAAGAGGTAGTCGGTCAGGGCGGTGACGTTCGGGTGGTCGAACACCAGCGTCGCCGGCAGCCGCAGTCCCGTGTCGCCGTTGAGCCGGTTGCGCAGCTCCACCCCGGTCAGCGAGTCGAACCCCAGCTCGTTGAACGCCCGGTCCACCCCGACGTTCTCGACGCTGCCGTGCGCGAGGACCGCGGCCACATGCGACCGCACCAGATCGGCCAGGTGACCGCGCGCCTCGGCCTCGGCCATCGCCGCGAGGCGCTCGACCAGGCCCGCCGATCCGGCCGCGGTGGAGGCCGCTCCCGCCGCGGTGGCGGTGGCGGCGCGTCGCAGCGCGCGCACCAGGCCGCGCAGCACCGACGGCAGCTCGCCCCTCTCGGCGCGGGCGCGCAGGGCGGTGTTGTCCCACCTGGCGGCGACGACCAGCGGGCCCGGCGAGGCGAGCGCCGAGTCGAACAGCTCAAGACCCTGCTCGACGGTCAGCGGCGCGATGCCCGCGCGGGCCAGGCGGGCCGTGTCCGCGGCCGACATCTGCCCCGACATCCCGGTGCCGACGGTGTCCCACAGCCCCCACGCCACCGACACGGCGGGCAGGCCCAGCTCGCGGCGGTGCGCCGCGAGGACGTCCAGGAACACGTTGGCGGCCGCGTAGTTGCCCTGGCCGGGGTTCCCGACCACGCCGGCGACCGAGGAGAACACCACGAACCACGAGAGCGGGAGCTCCCGCGTCAGCTCGTGCAGGTACCAGGCCGCGTCCACCTTGGGGGCGAACACCGAGTCCAGCCGCTGCGCCGACAGCCCCTCCACGGTCGCGTCGTCCAGGACGCCCGCCGCGTGCACCACGCCGGTCAGCGGCACCTGCGAGGGGATCGACTCCAGCAGCGCCGCGAGCGCGTCGCGGTCCGACACGTCACAGGCCGCCACCGTGACCCGCGCTCCGAGGCCCTCAAGCCGGGACACCAGTTCGGCGGCACCGGGCGCGTCCGGCCCGCGCCGCGACACCAGCAGAAGGTTCTGGGCTCCGTGCTTCTCCACCAGCCGCTGGGCGACCAGGCTGCCCAGCCCGCCCGTGCCGCCGGTCACCAGCACGGTTCCCGACCCCACGTCCGAGGACCCGGCCGGCGTCTCGGCCGGCGTTTCGGCCGTGCGGCGTGCCAGGCGGGGGACCAGGAGCTTCCCGTCCCGCGCCACCAGTTGCGACTCGCCCGAGGCCACCGCCGAGGCCACCAGCGGCCATCCGGAGAACCCGTCGCCGGCGTCCAGCAGGACGAACCGTCCCGGATGCTCGGCCTGCGCCGACCGCACCAGCCCCCACACCGGGCCCGCGACCACGGCGGGGACCATGCCGCCCGCCGGGTCGAAGACGCCCCGGGTCACGAACACCAGGCGGCAGCCCGCGAACCGCTCGTCGCCCACCCATGCCTGCACCAGGTCGAGGGCCTGGTACATGCCGTCGCGCACCGAGTACGGCACGTCGTCCGCGTCGGCCTCCGGCAGGTAGGGGACCAGGACGATGCCCGGGACCTCGCCCGCGGTCATCTCCGCGAGCGAGGCGAGGTCGTAGTAGCGCGGCGCGCTGACCCCGGCCCTGCCCAGCTCCTCCCCGATCTCGTCGGCGAAGCCGTCGTACCCGACCACGGCCCATCGCTGGTCGGCGAGGTCGGCGCCGGACGCCGCGAGGTCCACCCAGTCGACCGTGTACGAGGCCGCGTCCGACGCGGCGCGCGAGGCCCCGCCGTCTCTCGGGACCCGGCGCAGCGTCAGCGCGTCCACGCCCGCGATCCAGTCGCCCGCGCCGTCGTGGATCGCGAGGGACACCCGGTCGTCGCCGAGGTCCGCGATCCGCACCCGCGACGCCTCTGCGCCGAGGGCCGACACCCGCACCCCGCTCCAGGAGAACGGCAACAGCAGCGAGGGCACGTCCTGCACGGCCTCGGCCGAGTCGAGCACCAGCAGGTGCAACGCCGCGTCCAGCAGCGCCGGGTGGAACGTGAACCGGCCGGCGTCCCCGCGGACGTGCTCCGGCAGGGCCACCTCGACGTACGCGCCGCCGTCCACGCGCCAGGCGGCCCGGAGCCCCCGGAACGCGGGGCCGTACTCGTAGCCGCGCTCGGCGAGCCGCTCGTACACCTCGTCCAGGTCGACCGCGACGCCCTCCGACGGCGGCCGGCCGGAGAGCCGTTCGGGGGCGGCGGTCGGTCCTGTGGAGAGCGTGCCCGTGGCGTGCCGGGTCCAGGTGGCCTCGGCGTCGCCCGCCTGGCGGGCGTACACGGTGAGGCCGCGCCGGCCGTCCGCGTCCGCGCCGCCGACCGCGAGCTGCACCTGAACCGCCCCGGTCTCGGGCAGGAGCAGCGGAGCCTCCAGCGTCAGGTCCTCTATCTCGTCGCAGCCCGCCGTGGTGGCCGCTTCGAGGGCCAGCTCGACGAAGGCGGTGCCCGGCAGCAGCACCCCGCCGTCCACGACGTGGTCGGCGAGCCACGGCATCGCGCCGCGCGACAGCCGCCCGGTGAGCAGGAACCCGTCGTCTCCGGCCAGCGGCACTACCGCGCCGAGGAGCGGGTGCCGGGAGGCGTCCATGCCCCGCGCGGCGACGTCCACGGTGGCGGCGGCGCCGTCGATCCAGTACCTGCGGTGCTCGAAGGGGTAGGTGGGCAGGTCGACGTGGCGGTGGGGCCCCTGGCCGAGCGCCCGCGCCCAGTCCACCTCGGCGCCGAGCACGTACGCCTGGCCGGCCGCCACCAGGAACCGGCGCCGGTCGCCGTCGTCCCGGCGGAGCGTCCCTGTGGCGCCGCCGGGTATGCCCGCCGCCTCCAGGGTGTCCTGGATGTGGCCGGTCAGCACGGGATGCGGGCTGGTCTCGATGAACAGCGGGGTCCCGTGCCCGGCGAAGGCCCGGATGCCCTCCTCGAACCGCACCGGGTTGCGCAGGCTGGTGTACCAGTACGCGGCGTTCAGCTCGGCGTGGCCGATGAACGCGCCCGCCAGCGAGGAGCAGAAGGCGACGTCGGTGGGCCGTGGCGAGACGTCGTCCAGCGTGGCGAGCAGCTCCTCGCGGAGCGCTTCGATGTGCGGCGTGTGGGCCGCGTAGTCGATCGCCACCCTGCGGATCCGCACTTTCTCGCCGCAGGCGGCGGCGAACTCCTCCAGCGCGTCGAGGTCGCCGGCCACGACCGTGCTGGCCGGGCCGCTGTGCACGGCCACCCACAGCCGGTCGGTCCACGGCGAAAGCAGCTCCCGCGCCCGCGCGGCCGGCAGCGACACGGCGACCATGCCGCCGCTGTCGCCGAGCTTCATCAGCGCCTGGCTGCGCAGGGCGACGACCTTGGCGGCGTCCTCAAGGCCGAGCGCTCCCGCGACGCAGGCGGCGGTGATCTCTCCCTGGGAGTGACCGATCACGGCGGAGGGCTCGACCCCGAGCGACCGCCACAGCTCCGCGAGCGACGCCATGACCGCGAACAGCACCGGCTGGATGACGTCGGAGCCCGCAAGCGCCGGCGCGCCCTCCCTGCCGCGCAGCACCGCCTCCACCGACCAGCCGGTGTACGGCTCCAGCGCCGCCTCGCACCGCCGAAGGTGGGTACGGAAGACCTCGCTCTCGTCCAGCAGGCCGACCGCCATCCCGGCCCACTGCGACCCCTGCCCGGGGAACACGAAGACCGGACGCACGTCCGAGCCCGCCACCCCGCTCGCCAAGGTCGCGTGCGGCGTGCCGCCGGCCAGCGCCGCCAGGCCCGCGACCAGTTCCTCCCTGCCGTCCGCGACCACCACCGCGCGGTGGGCGAACCCCGGCCGCCGCGACAGCACCCGCCCGGCCGCCACCAGATCACCCGGCTCGGCCTCCAGCGCGTACGTACGCAACCGCCCCGCCTGAGCCCGCAACGACGCCTCGGACTTCGCCGACACCACCCACACCAGCGGGCCCTCCGGCTCCTCGGGAACCGGGCCGGCCTGCGGGGGTCCCTCCAGGATCACGTGCGCGTTCGTGCCGCTGATGCCGAAGCCCGAGACGGCCGCCCGCAGCGGACGGTCGCCCGGCAGCTCCACCGGCTCGGTGAGCAGCCGCACCGAGCCGCCGCTCCAGTCGACGTGCGGCGTGGGCTCCTCCACATGCAGGGTGGAGGGCAGGGTCCGGTGTTCGAGCGCCTTGATCATCTTGATCACGCCGCCGACGCCGGCCGCGGCCTGGGTGTGGCCGATGTTCGACTTGAGCGAGCCGAGCCAGACCGGCCGGTCCGCGTCCCGGTTCGCGCCGTACGCGGCGATGATCGACTCGGCCTCGATGGGGTCCCCGAGCCTGGTGCCGGTGCCGTGCGCCTCGACCACGTCGACGTCGCCCGCGGAGAGTCCCGCGTCGGCGAGCGCCTGGCCGATGACCTCCCGCTGGGCCTGGCCGTTCGGGGCGGTCAGGCCGTTGCTGGCGCCGTCCTGGTTGACCGCGCCGCCCTTGATCACGGCGAGTACGGGGTGTCCGCGGCGACGGGCGTCGGACCAGCGCTCCAGCAGGAGCATCCCCGCGCCCTCGCCCCAGCCCGTGCCGTCCGCCGAGGCGGAGAACGCCTTGCAGCGGCCGTCGGGGGCGAGCCCGCCCTGGCGGCTGAACTCCACGAACATCCCGGGGCTGGACATGACCGTCGCGCCGCCGGCCAGCGCCAGCGAGCACTCCCCGCGCCGCAGCGCCTGCACCGCGAGGACGATCGCCACCAGCGAGGACGAGCACGCGGTGTCCACGGTGATCGCGGGCCCCCGCAGGCCCAGGGCGTACGCGATGCGCCCGGAGGCGACGCTGAGCGCGGTGCCGGTGAGCAGGTGACCGTCGGCGGCGCCGGTGGACTGGTGCAGCCGGGGGCCGTAGTCGGAGGCCATGGCGCCCACGAACACTCCGGTGGCGGACTCCCGCAGCTCGGCGGGGTCGAGGCCGGCCCGCTCGACGGTCTCCCAGCAGATCTCCATCAGCAGCCGCTGCTGGGGGTCCATGGCGGCCGCCTCGCGGGGGCTGATGCCGAAGAACCCGGCGTCGAACTGGTCGGCGTCGTGCAGGAAGCCGCCGTGCCTGGTGTCGCTGGTGCCCGACCGGCCGGGCCCGTGGGCGAACAGCGCGTCGAGGTCCCAGCCCCGGTTCGGGGGGAACTCCGTGATCGCGTCGGTGCCGGTGCGGACCAGCCGCCACAGGTCGTCCGGCGACTCGACGTCTCCGGGATAGCGGCAGCCCATGGCCACCACCACGATGGGGTCGGTCTCGTCGCGCGTGCGCGCCTCGGCCGCCGCTTCGGACGGCCCGTCGTGGAGCAGCCCGTACAGGTGGTCGATGAGCCGGTCGGGGGTCGGCTGGTCGTACAACAGGCCGGTCGGCAGCCGCAGCCCGGTGGCCGACCTGAGCCGGCCGCGGAGGTCCTCCAGGGTCGCCGACTCGAAGCCGAGGTCCTTGAAGGTCCTGGCCGGCTCCAGGGCCCGGGTGTCCTGGTGCCCGAGCAGCCCGGCGGCGGTGGTCAGCACCAGCTCGCGCACCGCGCGCCGCGAGAGGCCGTCCGGGGTCCACGGGCCGGTGGGCGTCGCCGGCGCGGACGGCTCGCGCCCGGCCTCGACGGCCGGGCGATCGGGCCACGGGGATTCGCCGGGCGTCGCGGGACGCTGGGCGTCGCCCGGCGTCCCGGGCCAGTACCGCTCGCGCTCGAAGGCGTAGGTGGGCAGGTCGACGAGCCGGGCGCCCGGCTCGGAATCGCCCAGAGTGGCCCAGTCGACGTCGGCTCCGCGCGTGTACGCCTCGGCAAGCGCCCGCCGGAACCGGCCGGGCCCGCCGTCGCCCCGGCGCAGCGTGCCGACCACGGCCGCGTCCCGCTCGGCCTCCTCGATCGTCTCCTCGATGCCGGCCGTGAGCACCGGGTGCGGGCTGCACTCGACGAACAGGCCGCAGTGCTCGTCGAGCGCCCGCCGGGTGGCCTGGGCGAACAGCACGGGGTGGCGCAGGCTGCGGTACCAGTAGTCCGCGTCCAGCCCGGCGGTGTCCATCGGCTCGCCGGTCAGCGTGGAGACGAACAGCGTGCCGGTGCTCACCGGGCGGACGGGCGCCAGCGCGCTGAGCACCTCGTCGCGGATCCCCTCGACCTCGGCGGAGTGGGACGCGTAGTCGACCGGGAGGAGCTTGGTGCGGTACCCGTCGGCCGAGAGCCGCCGCTCCAGGTCGGAGAGCGCCTCCCGCGTCCCGGAGACGACCACGGAGCGAGGCCCGTTGTACGCGGCCACTGCCACGTGCGGCGCCAGCGGTCGTACGGCCGAGGTGACGACGTCGAGCGGGGCGGCGACCGACATCATGCCGCCCCTGCCGGTGATGCCGGCGATCGCGCGGCTGCGCAGCGCCACGACCCTGGCGGCGTCCTGGAGAGACAGCGCTCCGGCGACGGTCGCCGCCGCGATCTCCCCCTGGGAGTGCCCGACGACCACGTGGGGCTCGACGCCGGCGGCCCGCCACAGCCCGGCGAGCGACACCATGACCGCCCACAGCGCCGGCTGGACCACGTCGACCCGGTCGAGGCCGGGCGCGCCGGGCGTCTCCCGCAGGACGTCGAGCAGGGAGTGGCCGGTGAACGGTGCGAGGGCCTCCGCGCACTCGGCGAGCCGCTCGGCGAACGCGGGCGAGCCGGCCAGGAGGTCACGTGCCATGGCGGGCCACTGCGATCCCTGTCCGGGGAAGACGAACGCGCGGCGGCCGGCGGTCACCGACCCGGTGACCACGGACTCGCCGGGGAGCCCGGCGGCGAGCGCCTCCAGGCCGGCGAGCCGGGCGGCGCGGTCGGCGCCGAGCACGACCGCCCGGTGCTCGAACCGGGTGCGGCTGCGGACCAGGGCCAGCGCCACGTCTGCGGTCCCGGCCGAGGGGTCCTCGCCGACCCGGGCGTGCAGCCGCCGCGCCTGGCCCCGCAACGCGGCGGCGGAACGCGCGGACAGCACCCACGGCACGTCCGACCCCGCGAACGCGACGGGTGCGACGGGGTCACCGGAGGCGGCGGCGGAGCCGCCTGAGCGCGCGACCGGTTCGCCGGAGGCGGCGGGTTCGCCGGGGGGCGGTTCGGAGAGGATCAGGTGGCAGTTGGTGCCGCCCATCCCGAAGGAGCTGACGCCCGCGACCAGGGGACGCCCGGCGGCGGGCCAGGGGCGGGCGGACCGTACGACCTGGAGGCGCAGCTCGTCCAGCGGGATGTCGGGGTTGGGAGTCTCGAAGTTCAGGCTCGGCGGCAGCTCGCGGTGGCGAAGGCTCAGCGCCACCTTGAGGAACCCCGCGATGCCCGCGGCGCCTTCGAGGTGGCCGATGTTGGTCTTCACGGAGCCGACCAGAAGCGGGTCGGCGCACGGCCGCCCGTCCCCGTCGGCGGCGCCGAGCGCGCCCGCCTCGACGGGGTCGCCGACCTTCGTGCCGGTGCCGTGCAGCTCCACGTACTGGACGTCGGCGGGCCCGACCCCGGCGCGGGCGCGGGCCAGCGTGATGACCTCCCGCTGGGCACGCCCACTCGGCACCGTCAGCCCGTCGCCGCCGCCGTCGTTGTTGACGGCGCCGCCGAGGATCACGCAGTGGACCGCGTCCCCGTCGGCGAGCGCCGCGGAAAGGGGCTTGAGCACGACGAGCGCGCCGCCCTCGCCGCGCACGTACCCGTTGGCGCGGCTGTCGAAGACGTAGCAGCGGCCGTCCGGCGACAGCGCCCCGAAGCTGCCGATGGCGGCGGTGGTCTCCGCCAGCAGGTTGAGGTTCACGCCGCCCGCGAGCGCGAGCCGGGTCTCGCCGCGGCGCAGGCTCTCGCAGGCCATCTGCACGGCCACCAGCGACGACGACTGGCCGGTGTCGAGGGTCAGGCTCGGGCCGTTCAGCCCGAGGAAGTACGAGACCCGGTTGGCGATCATGGCCCGGTTGGCGCCGGTGTAGGTGTGCCGGCCCACGCCGCCCGCGCCGATACGGTCCTGCAGCGCGGCGTAGTCGTTGGAGATCGCCCCGAGGAAGATACCCGCGGCCGTGCCGCGCAGCGCGGCCGGGAGGATCCGCGCGTTCTCCAGCGCCTCCCACGACAGCTCGAGCGTCAGCCGCTGCTGGGGGTCCATGGCCGCGGCCTCGTTCGGGGAGATCCCGAAGAACCCGGCGTCGAAGCGGTCCACGTCCGGGATGAAGCCGCCCCGGGCGTACTCGACGGCCGTGGTGTGCGGCCACCGGCCTTCCGGCACCGCCGTCACCGCGTCCACGCCGTCGCGCAGCAGCCGCCAGAACCGCTCGGGGTCGTCCGCCCCGGGCAGCCGGCACGACATGCCCACGACGGCGACCGGCTCCTCCGCCGGGAAATCAGGACGGGCGTCCCGCCGGCCGGACTCGTCGGCCGTCGCGCCGGTCAGCTGAATCGACTCACCAACCATCAACGTGCCACCTCAAGCCTCGGGCATCACCAACATGACACCGCCGGTTTCGATAAAGACACCGCGCAGGAATGATGGACAGTAGTGTGGAATTGCGGCTATTGAATAGTTACTGCGACCTTAATGGCACCCCTCCGGCCTGGGCCACGGTCGCATGTTGGCACATTGTTGCCAGTAGCAAGTTGCCATCGCCTTCGACCGCTATTCGCACTTGACGTGGGCGTTCACGGTGAAGATGCTGGGGTTTCAGGGGGACCGCGGGGTTCCGGTACGGGTGGCCGCCACGGCCATTCCCGCCACACGGCACCGGCCGGCAATCCGTGCGTTCACCCGAAGGAACGGCCCTCGCCTCCCAATTCACCGACCTCGGATGAACGCCCCACAGGCGATCGGATATTCGTACTGCGGCCGGCGCGATCCGTAATGGACGGCAGAGCTGCCTCTTCAGGAGAGGGGCCCTCGAATGAGCGTTCTCCAGCGTCCCCGGCGATCCGGAATGCGCGCGCACGGGCCATTGCTCGCCGCGGTGGCGGTGTCCGGCGTGGCCGGCGTCGTCGCGCTCGCCGGGCTGCTCGTGGACGACCGGGTGCTCACCGGCGAGCCGATCTGGCTGAAGCCGTTCAAGTTCTCGGTCTCCGTCGCGCTGTACGCGGCGACGCTCGCCTGGATGCTGTCGCACCTGCGGCGAGGCCGCCGGTGGGGCCGGTGGCTGGGCACCGTGATCGCGGCCATGGTCGCCGGGGAGCTGGTGCTGATCACCGTGCAGGCGTTCCACGGCCGGATGAGCCACTTCAACGTCCAGACCCCGCTGGACCGCCTCGTGTGGAACGGCATGACCGCGATGGTGGTGACCCTGTGGGTCGCCAACCTGGTCATCGCCGTCCTGCTGGTCACGCAGCGGTTCGAGGACCTCGCGATGGCGTCGGCGATCCGGCTCGGCACGGTCGTGTCGCTGGCCGGCATGGCGCTCGGCTTCTCCATGACGACGTCCACCCCTGCGCTGGACTCCATGCGGAGAGGCGTGGGCGACGGCATCACCGGCGCCCACAGCGTGGGAGTGCCCGACGGGGGGCCCGGCCTGCCCGTCGTCGGCTGGAGCACGTCCGGGGGCGACCTGCGGGTGGCCCACTTCCTCGGGATCCACGCCCTCCAGGCGATCCCGCTGCTCGCCGTGGCGCTCGGCGCACTGGCGCTCCGGACGGCCTGGCTGCGCCCCGAGCGGGTGCGCGTACGGCTGGTCCGCATAGCCGCGGGCACGTACGCGGGAGTCGCCGCCGTGGCCGCCTGGCAGGCGCTTCGGGGACAGCCCCTGACCCGCCCCGACGCGGCGACCCTCGTCACGTTCGTGACGCTTCTGGAAATGACGGCCGCCGCCGCCGCGGTGGTGCTGTGGATGGGGCGGCGAGACGCGGCGGGTGCCCCGACGAGTGCTCCGGAGGAGACGATATGTCCGTCGACGCCCCCCTCAGTTACGGCCAGCTCTTCAGCTGGCGAGAGATAGAGAGGTACCCGCAGGACTGGATGCGCGACGCCAACCTCCCGACGGCGTGGGACCTGCGGGGCCTCCCGCTGGACCGGGTGCTGACGGCGCTGCGGCTGCTGGTCGACCGGCACGAACCGCTGCAGACGACCTACCACGTCCAGGACGGGCAGCCGGTGCAGCGCGTCCACCCGGCCGTCACGTTGCCGATCGAGCGTGTCGACCGCGTGGTCGCCAGCCGCGAGGTCCCGGAACAGGCCAAGGACGAGCTGGCCGCCATCGGGTTCCCGATGACCGGCGCCCTGGGCTGGCGGGGGGTGCTGGTCACCACCGACGGCGCCCCGGTGTTCCTCGCGCTGTCGTTCTCCCACCTCATCCTCGACGTGTGGTCGATCCACCACCTGCAGGACCAGTTCCGGGCCCTGGTGGCCGACCCGCGTGCCACCGCGCGCATGGGGCCCGCGCCCCGCGAGCTCGCGCGGCGGCAGCGGAGCGGCGGGGTGTGGCGCGAGCGGCAGGAGAGCTCCGAGCGGTACTGGCGGCGCGTGCTCGCCGACGGGCTGATGGACGGGCTCCCGACGTTGCCCGCGGGCGTGAAGCGCAACCGCCTGGAGGCGACGCTGCACTCGCGCCGGCTCGGCGGCCTCGCCTCCGAGGCCGCCAGGCGGCTCGGGGTCACCGCGCCGTCGGTGGTGACGGCCCTGATCGCCGCGGGCCTCGCGCGGTACACCGGCACGGACCGGGTCACGCTCAGCCTGATGGCCTCGAACCGGTTCGCGCCGGAACACCAGGACATCGTCAGCACGATGAACCAGCTGATCCCGGTCGTCGCCACCGTGGACCACGCGTCCTCGCTCGCCGAGCACATCAAGCGCCTGCACTGGGCGGGCGCCCGGTCGTACCGCTACTCCTGCTACGACTTCGACCGCGTGGCCGCGATCGCCGCCGAGGTCGGGGCGCGGGAGGGCAACGGCCCGTCCCACGACTGCTGGGTCAACCACCTGTTCCGGTGCTGGATCAACTACGTGCAGCTCGACCGCCATCCCTCGGACCCGGCCGACCAGGCTCCGGCCGAGCTGCTGTGGACGCCCCTGGCGCAGCAGTACGGGCAGCCCTTCCGCGTGCGGGTGTCGGTCCAGGGCGGCCGCACCAGCGTCCTGCTGCTGGCGGACCCCACCGTCATCCCGGCCGAGGGGATGATCGACATCCTGCGCGGCCTGGCGTTCGGCGCGCAGCTCGCGGCGACCAACCCCGAGAGCAGCCTGAAGGATCTCTGGAGCATCCGCGGCGAGGACCTCCCGCCGTCACTGTTCCCCCAGGAGATCGCCACACCGCCGAGCTAGCGGACCCCGGAAAGGGCCCGTTCCGGGCCCTTTCCGGTCAGACGAGGACCTCGGCTGGGGTGGGGTGGCTCAGGAACGCGGTGGGGCTCGCGGTGAGGCCGTACGCGCCGGCCTGGAACAGCACGATGAGGTCCCCCACCTCGGGCATCGGCAGCGCCACGTCGTCGCCGAGCAGGTCGAGCGGGGTGCACAGGCAGCCGACCACGGTCACGGTCTCCTCGGCGGGGTCGTCCATGCGGTTCCCCACCGCGATCGGGTAGTTGCGCCGGATGACCTGGCCGAAGTTGCCGGACGCCGCGAGCTGGTGGTGCAGCCCCCCGTCCACGACGACGAAGGTCTTGCCGCGCGACACCTTGCGGTCGACGACGCGGGTGACGTAGACGCCGGCCTCGCCCACCAGGTAGCGCCCCAGCTCGACGACGATCCTCGCCTCGGGCAGGCGGGGGCGGATCACCCGGTCGACCAGCTCGGCGAGGTTCTCCCCGATCGGTTCGAGGGCGAGCGGCCTGTCCCTGTGGGAGTACGGGATGCCGAAGCCGCCGCCGAGGTTGACGTACCGCACCGGGCCGGGCGCGGCCCACGCGAACCCGAGTACGAGCTCGGCGGTCCTGCGCTGCGCCTCGCAGAGGCTGTCGGCGTGCAGGTTCTGCGAGCCGGCGAACACGTGGAACCCCTGGAAGTCGAACTCCGCGCCCGCCAGGCTCGCGAGCACCTCGGGCACCCGCTCGGAGTCGACGCCGAACTGCTGCGGCCCTCCCCCGAGCCGCATCCCGGAGCCGCGTACCGTGAAGTCGGGGTTGACCCGCAGCGCGACCCGGGCCGGGACGCCGAGGGCCCTGCTCGTCGCCCGCACCCGGGCGATCTCCAGCTCGGACTCCAGCTCGACGGTGACGCCCGCCGCGACCGCCTGGGTCAGCTCCTCGACGGTCTTGCCGGGTCCGGCGAAGCTGACCCGGCCGGGGGGCACGGGGGTGTCGAGCGCGTGCCGCATCTCCAGCGCGGACGCCACGTCGAAGCCGTCGACCAGGCCGCTCATGTGCTGGAGCAGGGCAGGCATCGGGTTGGCCTTCACCGCGTAGCTCAGCTCGATCTCGCCGGGCAGCGCGGCGCGCACGGCGGCGACCCGCCGGCCGATCAGCTCCCGGTCGTAGGCGAAGAACGGCGTGCCGCCCACCCTGGCCGCCAGCCTCTCGACGGGGATGCCGCCCACGGTCAGCGAGCCGTCGTGCCTTCCGGACCATCCGGACGAGCGGCCGGGCATCACGGCACCATCCGGCGCAGCTCGCCGCGGTCGAACTTGCCGTTGCCCGACCTCGGCAGCTGAGAGAACACCGCCACGCGCCGGGGGACCATGTATCTCGGCAGGTCGCGTTCCAGCGCCTTCATCAGCGTGCCGGTGTCGCAGGCCTCCCCCGTCGGTCCCGTGACCGCGAGCACCACGTGCTGCCCGAGTTCCTCGTCGGGGACGCCGAAGGCCACCGCCTCCGACACCAGGCCGGTGGCGTACGCCGCCTCCTCGACCTCCGTGGGGCTCAGCCGGTACCCCGACGTCTTGATCATGTCGTCGGTGCGCCCGACGAAGTACAGGAAGCCGTCCTCGTCGCGGTAGGCGACGTCGCCCGACCACACCGCGATCTCGGCGCGCGAGGCGCCGCCCCCCGGCGGGTACGGACGGAACCGCTCGGCGGTGCGCTCGGGGTCGTTCCAGTAGCCGAGCGACACGAGCGCGCCGCGATGCACGATCTCGCCCTCCTCGCCGGGGTCGCAGACCGAGCCGTCCGGCCGCACCACCAGGACCTCCGCGTTGGGGATCGCCTTCCCGATCGAGTCGGGCCGGCGCCCGGCCTCGGCCGGGTCGAGGTAGGTGGAGCGGAACGCCTCGGTCAGCCCGTACATCAGGTACGGCTTCGCCTCGGGGAAGGTGTCGCGCAGCCAGGCCAGGGTGGCCCCGGGCATGCGCCCGCCGGTGTTGGCGAAGTACCGCAGGCGCCCGGTGGCCTCCTGCGGCCACTTCCTGGTCGCGAGCTGGAGCCACAGAGGCGGCACGCAGGTCAGGCCCGTGACGCCGTGCCGGGCGCACAGGCGCACGACCTCCGCGGGCGTCAGGTAGTTGACCAGCACGACGTGCGCGCCGGCGACGAAGGACGTCGTGAGCTGGCTGAACCCGGCGTCGAAGCTCAGCGGGAGTACGGCGAGCACCACGTCGTCGCGCGTGTGCCGAAGGTAGGCGGCGACGCTCTCCGCGCCGGCCAGCACGTTGCGGTGCGACAGCACGACGCCCTTCGGCGAGCCGGTGCTGCCGGAGGTGTAGAGGATGGCCGCGACGTCGGCGTCGATCACCCCGTCGCCGTCCCCGTGCGCCGGCTCCCCGGCCGCGCAGAGCCGTTCCCACGTGGTGGCTCCGGGCCCCGGATCATCCCCGTCGCCGATGAGCACCAGGTGCGGCGGCGACTCGCCCGCCTCGATCCGGGCCCCCAGCGTGCGGTGACGCTCCCAGGTGGTGACCACCACGCGGGCGTCGCAGTCGGCGACGACGTACGCGACCTGCCTCGGCCTGAACAGCGGGTTGACCGGGACGAGGACCCCGCCCGCCGAGGACACGGCGAGCATCGCGACCACCGTCTCCACGCGCTTTTCGAGGTACACGACGACCCGCTCGCCGCGGCGAAGCCCGAGGCGCCGGAGGCCGGCAGCGGCCAGGCCGACGCGACGGGCCAGCTCGCCGTAGGTGAGGGTCTCGTCCTTGAAGGTCAGCGCCGGGCGATCGGCGTCGCCGCAGCACAGCAGATCATCGACCCGGGTCAGCATCCGCGATCCTCACGCCTGCTTCTCATTTCGACGCCACCAGCACGGAGAGCGCCCGCCAGAGCGAGCCGACGGTCGCGAACGTCTCCTCGTCGAGGATGTCGTCGGGAAGCTCGATGTCGTAGCCGTCCTCCAGGGCGACCAGCAGCTGCACGACGCCCATCGAGTCCAGTCCGAGGCCCGCGAGGTCGTCGAACGGCGAGAGGTCCCCCGAATCCGCATAAGGCAAATGCGGCCGCAGGATATTCTGGAACTCGTGAGGTATTTCTATTTCAACCATGGTCATCGTGCCACCTCACAGTGAGGGCCGAGCGCATCAGGCGACCTGGACAAATGTCGCCCCCGCCCACCCTCACCGAATGCGCGGGCCCGGTCAAGCCCGCCGTGCATTCTGAAAGGACCGGCCCGGTGGCAGGTTGTCACGTTCCTGAAGATGCCACCGCGCCGTCGTTGTAACGCCCTTCAGAAACGCCAATTCTCAATCGCATTCAACTATCCTGAGAAGCGCTGTCGATCCGACGACCGGTGAGTCGCACCGCCGGCGAACGGCGCAATCGTGCGGAGTGGGTGTCGCGACCGACTGTTGGAGGCTGAGTTGTCCGCTGCCAAGAACGCCAATCTCTGCTGGGGCCAGCGTTACATGTGGCTGAGGTACCACCAGCTGCCGCCGCGGGAGCGACACGAGACGCACATCGTCCTGCACCTGGAGATGCCGTACGACGTCACCGTGGCGAACTGCAGGGCGGCGGTCAACTACCTGACACGCCGGCACGAGGCACTGCGCACCACATATCACCTCGACGGCGGCGACCCGCAACAGCGCGTGCATTCTCCGGCCGCTCTTCCGGTCATTCACGTGACCACGGAAAAGGATGGCACGGCCGCGCCGGGCGAGGTCGTGGAAAAGCTCACCACCACCGAATTCGACCTTTCCACGGAATGGCCCATCCGCGCGTGCGTCATCACCACGGCGGGCGTTCCACGGCAACTCGTCCTCGTGCTCAACCATCTGGCGGTCGACGTCTGGACCGTCCGGCAGATCAAGCGCGAGCTCAAGGTCCAGTGCGCCGGGTTCAGCTCCCGGCGGCCCGCCTCCCTGGAGCCGGTGCGCCACCAGCCGATGGATCTCACCCGGTACGAGTCCTCGCGCGCGGCCGCCGCCATGGCGGAAGGCGCCATGGCGTTCTGGAGAGAGGAGATCTCGAAGCTGCCGGCCGACACGTTCGGCGCCAGGCGCGTGCCCGACGCCGAGCCCACGGCGCGCGGCGCCACGCTCACCTCGCCGTCGATGCTGGACGCCAGCCGCCGCATCGGCGCCCGGCACCAGGTCTGGCCGTCGCTGGTCCACGTGACCGCGTACAACATGCTGATGGCCGCCTACACCGGCAGCGGCACGGCCGGCCACCTCTCGTTCACCAGCAACCGCGAGTCCAGCACGTACTCCGACGTGATGACCTGCATGTTCTCGCCCCTGCTGCTGCGGGTCGACTGTCACGACGACCCCACCTTCTCGCAGCTGCTGCGGCGCGTCGCGCAGCGCTTCGAGCGGGCGCAGGCCCACTCGTACGTCCCCTATGACGAGGTGGTCGAGCTGGTGTCCCGCGAGAGCACGCGGCGCGGGCGGGCCGTGCGCATCGGGTCGGAGCTGAACTTCATCAAGCAGGCGTCCCGCGACTCCAAGGCAAGGCGCACCAAGTTCACCTGGACCCCGGCCCCCACGGGCTGGGCGCTCCACGGCGGGGACACCTACTTCCGCATCGACGAGTGGCGCGACGCCGTCGTCGTCACGCTGAACGCCGTCTCCTCGGTGATGGACGCCGAGGCGATGGAGCGGTTCCTGCGGGGCTACGAGGCCGTGTTCCAGGCGCACGACGACCCGTCGGCCGACCTGCGGATCAGCGGGGTCGCCCGGCTGGCCGGCTTCGCGCCGCCGTCGCCGCCCGCCGGGGGACGGACGGCGGGCGCCGGGGACGACCTGGTCGACCTCGAAAGGATCGAGGCCGTGCTCGCCCTCCATCCCGCCGTCCGCCTCGCCGAGGTGTCCTCGGACGGGACGGGGCGGCTGGTGGCGCACGTCGTCGCCGACCAGCCGGTCACCCCCGCGCGGCTCCGCGCGCACTTCCTCGGCCATCTCTACGACCACCACCCGGTGCGCTGCCCGGACTGGTTCCTGATCCAGGCCCCCGAAGGCGTCGCGGCGGGCTCCCCGGAGGCGGAAGGAGACGGGCGCGGCGCCGAGCCCGCCTCCCCCATGGGCGAGGCCGAGCAGACCCTCGCGGCCGTCGTCCGCGAGGTGAACGGTCTCGACGACCTCGACCTGTGCGACAGCTACACCGGCGCCGGGGGAAGGGCCCTGCGGATCCCGCGGGTGCTGGCCGTCCTCGCGGACCACGGGTGGGTGGGGATCTCCGTCCACGAGCTCACCAGTGCCCGGCCGCTGCGCGCGCTGGCCGGCCGGCTGACCCCGGTCGCCGCGACCGGGCCCGAACTCCCACCCCGGAACCTCGCCGAGGTCCCGCCGGGCGCCGGCGCCGAGCGTACGCCCTCCGGACCCGCCCCGGCCCGCTACCGGAGCGGTCGTGTCACGCGCCTGCCGGAACAGGCGCACCGGGTGGCCCCCGCCCTCGCCGAGGAGACCGTGCGGTGAGGACCCGGACCATCTACCCGTACCCAGAACTTGAGCAAGACGGAGTGGTTTCAGATGAGTGACGCTCTCGCAGGCAGTGCCGCCAAGGTCGTGAAGACCCACCAGCTCGTCGGGTCGGAGCAGGAGCTCCGCCAGGTGATCGACCGTGAGCTGTCGGCCGCCGACCTGGACAAGCTGGTGGTCATGGGCGGCCACTTCATGCTCTTCGAGGACGAGACCACCGGCCGGCTCGTGCCCGGGGTCATCGAGGAGCAGAAGTCCGACACGATGCGGCGCAGGATCTCCGGCCGCGTGGGGATCTTCCCCGGATACAGCTGGACGCTGTCGGTCGACCTGCTCACGTCCTACGCGGAGACGTGCGACGACGTGCGCCTGCTCCTGCTGATCAACGACTGGCAGTACGTGCCGACGGCGGGCCGTCCGGCGAGCGAGCTGCGGGCCGAGTTCTTCGAGGAGTTCACCCGGCTGCCCGCCGAGTACGAGAAGGTCCTGCGCAACTCCGGCCTCTCGCCTGAGTGCGTCCTGCCGAGCCGCAAGCACGCGCTGTCGTTCCCCGAGACGTGGCTGAAGTACCGCTTCCAGAAGGCCGCCGACAAGTTCGTCAAGCAGGGGCTGCTGGAGAAGCGCGTCCTCGACTCGGCCAGGAACGACACCGACAAGAAGGACACCGAGGTCGCCTTCCTCGACGCGGAGGGCAACTACCGCACGCTGATCAGCTGCGGCATCACCGGATGCGCGGGCGAGATCACCGAGATGATCTCGGAGGTCCACCGCGCCGGCTACCGGACCCTCGTGATCTTCGCGCCGGGCGAGTGCCTCGCGCCCGTACAGACCGGGGTGGACATCGCGCTGAACCTCTACCGGCTGCCGGGCATGGTCGTGGTCATCGCCGACCCGGGCGGGAGCGGCGAGATGTCGACCGACGAGATCTACTCGAAGCTGGTCACGGTCAGCACCTTCCGCAGCTGACGCGCGCGGCAGCGCAGGCGAAACACCGACGGTGACGGACGGGAACATGAAGGTCATCTATCTGGACAACTGCGCCACGACTCGCGTGGACGACGAAGTGTTCGACGCGATGCTGCCCTACCTGCGGGACGACTTCGGCAACCCGTCGTCGCCGCACGTGCTCGGCAAGCGGGCGCGCCGCGCCGTGGACTCCGCCACCGACTCGGTGGCGGCGCTGCTCGGCGCCTCGCCCGAGAGCATCGTCTTCACCTCCGGCGCGACCGAGAGCAACAACATCGCGCTGCTGGGCATGTTCGGGCACGCCGACCGCGCGCCGGTCAACGCGCTCTTCTGCCCGACCGACCACAAGTCGTCGCTGGCGATCGGCCGGGCGCTGGGCAACCGGGGCATCGACATCCGCACGATGGACGTGCGCCCGGACGGGCTGGTCGATCTCGCGGGGTTCGCCGAGCGCCTCGACGTCCACTCGCGCGTGGCGACGGTCGCCTGGGTCAACAGTGAGATAGGCACGATCCAGCCGGTCGCGGAGCTGGCCGCGCTCAGCCACGCCGCCGGGTGCCTGCTGCACGTGGACGGCGCCCAGGCCGCGGGCCGCGTCCCGATCAGCGTGGCGGGCGCGGCGATGGACACCCTCTCGATCTCGGCCCACAAGATTCACGGGCCGAAGGGCATCGGCGCCCTGTACGTGAAGCCGGAGATCCGCCGGCGCCTGCACCCGACCACCTACGGCGGCGGCCAGTACGAACTGCGCAGCGGGACGATACCCACCCACCTGGTGGTGGGCCTGGGGAAGGCCTGCGAGCTGGCGCTGCGCCGGCTCGACGCCGACTGGGAGCGCGCCACGCGGCTGCGCGCCACGGCGCTGGAACTGCTCACCGCCCGGCTTCCGGGGGTGCGGGTCAACGGGTGTCCCCACGCGGGGGTGCCCCACATCCTGAACCTCGTCCTGCCGGGAGTGCGCGGCGAGAGCCTCGTGGCGAGCCTGCACTCGGTGGCGCTGTCCACCGGGTCGGCGTGCAACTCGGCGTCCCAGGAGCCCTCGCCCGTGCTGACGGCGATCGGTGTCTCCCCCGAGGACGCGAACAGCTCCATCCGCGTCTGCCTGGACCCTGGCATGGACGAGGAGGAGCTGGTGCGCGGCATCGAGCTCGTCTGCGAGCGGGCCGAGAGCCTGGCCGATGTGGTCGTGGCGATGCAGGGCGCGCGATGACCCTGGCCGCCGGTGGCATCGCGGCGCGCCCCCCGCGGGCAGGACGCGGCGCGCGCGATGACACCCGGCGGCGCCGGACGGACGCGGGCGCCATCACGTGAGGTTCGCGGAGAACCTGCGAGCCGCCTGGACCCCCGCCTGGAACCGGCTCGTCGCGTCGAGGTCGCGCATCAGCGTGGCGATGTGACGCCGGCAGCTGCGGACCGACATGCCGAGCTTGCGGGCGACGATCTCGTCGGTGTACCCCTTGGCCATCAGCCCGGCGATGGCCTGGAGGAGGTCGTCGGCCACGTTGGCGTAGCCGGACTCGACGCCCTCAAGGGGTGTCGCCCCGTCCCACAGGTGGTCGAACAGGTCCAGGAAGAACTGCGCGACCCCGTGGTTGTGCACCCGCGCGACGTTGGTCTCCCCGTCCGACAGCCCGAACAGGACGACCAGCGACCGGTCGAAGACGACGGCGGACCTCGGGATGTGGCTGGTGGTGCACACCGCGGCGCCCGCGTCCGTCAGCTTCTTGATCTTCATCCGGGTGGAGAGGTCCGCGCGGTCCCTGTGCTGGCAGATGATGCGCACGGTGATGCCCCGCCCGAGCAGCGGCAGGTAGGCCAGCGAGAGCTCCTCGGCGTCGCTCTTGCTCGACTGCAGGATGAGCACCTCGTCGCGGCAGGCGTCGCCCGCCATCTTGAGGAAGCCCCTGACCTCCATGGTCCCCACGAGGTACTCGATGGAGGTGGACCCCGAGCTCTGGCCGCCCGTACCGGCGTCGTCCTGCCGGAAGACGTCGATGCGCTCGCGGATCTGGTCGATCAGCTCGCGGCGCTGGTACATCTCGCGCTCGACGGAGGAGACCAGCGAAGCGGTCGCGACCTCGGGATCGACCGGCACGTACCGCCGGCCCACGGCGTTGTCCTCCGTCCTGAGCAGGCGGCTGGCGACGAGGTGGTCCACCGCCTCCCGCATCTCGTGGATCCCGATGCCGAGATCCGCCGCCGCCACCTCAAGGGCCTCGATCGAGCCCTTGCGCGCGGCATAGCGGTACACGTCCCTGACATGGTCGGCGCCGACCGGTGCCGCGCCGGCGAATAATGTGGCCATCGTCTTCATGAACTCCCCCTCATTGTCTTGTCACCTTCATCGAGACCCGCCCTTCCTGGAACGGCCGGTGAGCAACATACGGATGGCGGATCAGGTCAGCGTCCGGGTTCGGCGGCCGAACAGCACCAGCGAGAGGCCGAGCAGGAGGGCCGCCATCCCCGCCAGCACGGCGACCTGGAGGAGCACCGAGCCGATGCCCGTGCCGGGCTTCGACAGGGTGAGCAGCGCGTCCATGCCCCAGGCGTGCGGGAAGAAGTGGCCGATCGTGTTGAGGGGCTCCCCCGCGGCCTCCTTGGGCCACAGGCACCCGCCCAGCATGCCGAGCACGATGCCGAGGGGCGGGCCGATGGCGGGCGCCTGCTGCGACGACTTCACCAGGCTGCCGACCAGGATCGCGGCGCCGGTCGCCACCAGCGCGAACACCCCGACGACGGCGGCGACGCCCAGGGGGTCCCCCCAGGAGACGCCGAACACGGCGCTGCTGACCACCATGATGAGGACGGCCTGAGCGACGGCCACGATGAACCTGCTCAGCGCCTCCCCGAACAGCACCGACCGTCTCCGCACCGGAGCGGTGAGCGAGCGCTGGATCATCCCGAGCCTGAGGCTCTCCGCGAGGGCGGCGGCGACGGCCATGGAGTTGATGAAGGTGAACAGGAGCAGGTTGGCCGGGGCCGTGTAGGCGAACCCCCGGGGATGGGCGCTCGTCGTGCCGGAGGACACCACGGCGACGCGGCCGGACTCGGCCTGCGCCTTGCGGACGTACTCCTCGGCCTGCTGCGGGGACGCGCCGGCCGTCCTGGCCGCCCGGGTGGCCTCCAGCACGGCGGCCACCTTCCCGACCGCGACGTCGACGGCGCTGCGCGCCGCCATGCCGCTGCCGTTCGCCTGGGTCATGACCAGCTCGAACTTGGTGGATCCCGGCGGGATCACCAGGCCCGCCGCCAGGGAGCCCTCGCGGACGCCCACCCGCAGGTCGTCCTTGGTGTCCACCCGTGTGATCGCGAGGTCGGGGTGCTTGCGCAGCTCGTCCAGGACGGCCCCGGTGACCGGGTCGGTGCCCTGGGCGACCACGCCGACGGGCAGCCGGGAGGCTCCCGTGGCGCCGCCGCCGAGCGCCATCCCGACGAAGACGATGGTGACGAAGGGCATGACCACCATGAAGAACAGGCCGACCCTGTCCCTGGAGTGACGGCGCAGGTTGGCGGCCACCAGCGCCAGCACAGGACGGGGCCGGAGCCGGTCCGCGATCGGGCGTGACGTCATACGAGCAGCCCCTTCCTGAACCCGAGGGCCGCCAGGCCGCTCGCCACCAGCGCGATGGCACAGAGGACGGCGATCGGCACCGCCACCGTGACCACGCCGCCGCCGGAGCCCGCGAGCCCGGTCAGCGCCGTCGAGGTCCAGCCGTTCGGCGTGAGCAGGGCGATCTTCTGCAGCACGTCGGGGAGGTTGTACATCGGCACGAGGCTGCCGCCGAAGAACGCCGCCACGAACGAGATGACCATGATCACCCCGTCGGCCTGGGCGTCGGTCTTGGCCCTGCTCGCCACCAGCATGGTGATCGCCGTGGCGGCGAGGACGTGCGCGACCAGCAGCGTGAAGACCGCCAGCGGGTCGCCCCAGGTCGAGCCGAAGATGAGCACGGAGGAGGCCCAGGTGACGCAGACGCTGACCACCGCCAGCGCGAACCCGACGGCCGCCTTGCCGACGATCGGCACCCACGGCCGTATCGGCGCGGCCAGCATCCGGTTGAGGGTGCCCTGCTTCCTCTCGGTGAGCAGGCTCCTGAACGACGCGCCCACCACGAAGAAGGCGAACAGCGCCGCCATGCCGGAGCCGTAGTACACCGACAGGTCGACCTTGCCGCCGGCCATGGGGTCGTTGGTCAGGGTCAGCGCGGGGCCCGCCGCGCCGTTGCGCTCGACGAACTCCTTGAGCCGGTCCGCGGGCACCCCGGCCTGCTGCGAGGCGCGCACCGCGAGCGTGCGGGCGTCCACCAGCGCGGAGATGTGGTCGACGATGGCGTTGGCCACCACGCCGGCCAGCGGGGCCTCGGCGGAGGTGAGCACGTTGACCTTGCCGCCGTCACCGGCCCCGACGCTGCTGCTGAACCCCTGGGGGAACACGATCGCCGACCCGATGTCCCCGGCGTCGAGCGACTTCTGCGCCTCCTGTGCGCTCGGCAGGTCGCGGAGCGTCAGCGTGCCCTGGAGCTCCTTGGTGGACATCACCTCCTTGCGCACGCTCGCGGGGAACTCCCCGCCGTCCAGGTCGACGAAGCCCACCGTGGCCCGCAGCGGCGGGTCGTCCCCGCCGAGGGCCAGGCCGAACAGGGTCGCCAGGGCCACGGGGACGACCAGCGCGATCACCAGGGCCGTGCCGTCGCGCAGCCGGGCGCGCAGCTCCATGGCGCTTACCGTAAGAAGCGATCTCAACATGGTCAGTCCCGCAGGGTGCTGCCGGTGAGGTGCATGAAGGTGGCCTCCAGGTCGGGTTCGATGACCTCGGCGGCGGTCACGGTGGCGATGCCGTCGACGGCGGTGATGATCGCGGGCAGCAGGTACCGGCCGCCCTCGGCGATGAGCCGCACCGAGCCGGTGCCGGTCCTGACCGCCTCGTTGACGCCCTCCACCGTGCGCAGCTTCGCGAACGCGACGTCGACGTCACCGTCGAGCATCAGCTCGATCTTGTCCGCGCTGCCGACCATGGAGACGAGCTCGTGGCGGGTGCCGTCGGCCACGATCCTGCCGTGGTCGATGATCGCGACCCGGTCGCAGACCCGCTCCACCTCCTCCATGTAGTGCGAGGTGTACAGCAGGGCCATGCCGTCGGCGACGAGCCGTTCGACCCCGTCGAGGATGGCCTTGCGGCTCTGCGGGTCGACGCCGACGGTCGGCTCGTCCAGGATCAGCACTTCGGGCTCGTGCAGGAGCGCGGCGCCGATGTTGATCCGCCGCTTCATGCCGCCCGAGTAGGTGTCCAGCTTGCCGTCGGCCCTGTCGGACAGCCCGACCAGTTCGAGCACCTCGTCGATGCGCTTCGCCAGCGCGCGGCGCGGCAGGCCGAAGAGCCTGCCGAAGAAGCGCAGGTTCTCCCGGCCGGTCAGCTCGGGGTAGAGCGCGATCTCCTGCGGCACGTAGCCGATCTTCGACTTGGCCTTCATCGGGTCGGCGGCGAGGTCGATGCCGCCCACCAGCACGGTGCCCGTGTCAGGCCGCAGCAGCCCCACCAGCATGGAGATGGTCGTGGTCTTGCCCGCGCCGTTGGGGCCGAGCAGCCCGTAGGCCTGGCCGGGCGCGACGGAGAAGCCGACGTCCTGGACGGCCACGACGTCGCCGTACCTCTTGCTCAGGCCGGAGCAGGACATGGCGGACACAGGACCCGTCATCGCCGCCACCCCTCCGCGTCCTCGGGGACGCCCTTGTCCGCCTGGTTGCCGGCGAAGGTCTGCCGTCCGAGGTCGGCGTCGATCTGGAAGTCGAGGGGGCTGTTGCCGGTGACCTGGTTCCACAGGATGTGGTTGTCCAGGGCGTCGTCGCCTCCCCAGTCCTTGGACGAGCCGAGCACGAACGCGCCGCCCATGACCGACTCACCGCTCGGGTGGTTGTCGTGGATCAGGTTGTCCACGACGCTGACGCGGTGGGTCCCGATCAGCGCGAGTCCCACCCCGGAGATCGGCGGGCCCGCCGCGCCCAGCCCGTCGGGCTCGGCGCCGGCGGCCAGCCCGTTGCCGCGCATCTCGTTGCCCGATACCAGGCAGTCGCGCACGCCGCCGTCCGGCTCGCCCTCGTAGGTCTGGTTGAGCAGCATCATGCCGATCGCGTTGCCGTGGCTGACGTTGCGCACCACGCGCGCCCCCGAGGAGTTGTCGACGAAGACGCCGAAGGCGTTGGCGAAGGTCTCGTTGCCGGCGATCAGCGCCTTGGCCTCGGGGCAGAAGCTCAGGGCGATGCCGCCGTACTGGCTGCCCGACGCGCGGCAGCCCACCACCTCGCAGCCGCCGGACTCGCGGACGTAGATGCCCCAGACCGCGTTGTCCCTGGCCTCGACGTCCTTCACCGCCAGCCCGTTCACCGAGTGGGCGTAGACGCCCGCGCCGGAGAACCCGCTCACCGTGAGCCCGTCGATGGTGATGTCGCCGATGCCCTCGCCGTGCACGCTGACGCCGCTGACGACGTCCTCGGAGGCGTCGTGTAGCCGGGGGACGTCCGCCGGCGGTGAGTCGCCGGGGACCAGCAGGGTGCGCCCCTGGCCCATGCCGCTCAGCGTCACACCGCTGTGCCTGATCCACACGCTCTGCGCGTACGTGCCCTCGGCGAGCTGGATGCGCGCCCCTGGCCCCGCCTCGTCGAGCGCGCGCTGGATGGACTCGCCGGGCTGGACCGACCGCACAAGGGACATCACTGGTCCCCCTTCCTGTCGACGAAGACGATCGCCAATGAGACGAGCAGCCCGGCGCCGTGCCCCCACCGGGCCGCGCCGGCCACCCCGCCGTCCATCGGGCCCGCCGGGCCCTCGTGCCGCGCCAGCCGTACGAGGGCGGCGCGGCGGCAGGCGCCGCGTACGGCGTAGGTCGCGCCGCCGGTCAGCGTGAGGCCGGTCGACGCGGTGAGCTCCTCGGCCGCCTCGTCGAGCAACCGGCCGGTCCACCCGGCGGGCCGCTCGGCCTGCGCCTCGAAGTCGTGCCAGCTGAACCCGGGCGGGCGGCCTCCGACCGCCTTGATGAAGCTCTCCTTCACGGGGAACGCCGCCTCGCCCGCGCCGAGCTCGCGCTCGGCGGGCGTGGTGATGTGGCGGCTGAACACCGCCCCGCCGCGCTCGGCCGCCCGGGCGAGCCGACCGGCCTCCACGATGTCCACACCGATCAGCACCGGCGAGGTCATGCCGGGACCTGGGCGCAGCGGGTGATGAAGGGCTCCAGGTGGGCGGTGTACTCCTCGGCACGCTCGATCATCGGGATGTGCCCGCTGTCCTCGACGACCACCACCTCGGCCTCGGGGTACTCCGCGAGCACCGTCAGCCACGAGTCGACCGGGGTCATCCGGTCGTGCCGGCCCCAGATGTACTTCGACGGGGTCGCCACCTTGTCCAGCGCCGGCTTGACCTGGTACTTGCGGGTGGCCTTGAGGCTGCGGGCCATGCTGACCATGGCGGAGGGCTGGAGGAGCATGGTCCCGACCTCCTCCATCTGCGCGTCGGTGAAGAAGCGCTCCTTGCTGTGGAACAGGGCGGCCATCATGCGGTCGCCGAACTCCTCGCCGACGGGCCGCACGCTCCCCCTGCGGTCGAAGCTCAGCCCCACGTCGGGGTCGGCGGTGAGGCCGGGGGCGCCGCTCACGACGATGCCCCGCACCCGCTCCGGGTGACGGCCGGCCAGGTCGATCGCCACCAGGCCGCCGAGCGAGTTCGCGCAGACGATGACGTCACCGATCCCCGCGGCGTCGCAGGATTCCAGCAGCGCGTCGCCGAGGCGTTCGATGGATCCGGCGACCTGACGGTCGAGCGCGCAGATCGCCTCGTTGGTGCGCAGGACCCCCCAGCCGGCCGCCGAGAGGTGCCGGAAGGGGTGGTCCCAGATCCAGCCACCGGCGAACAGCGCGGACATGAACACCACGGCCGGCCGGGTGCCGTCGCCGAGCCTGTGCTCGGTGGTGAAATCGGACATGGCTGCTCCAGTCACAGTAGGGAGACGTCTTCGGGAACCCACCCGCAGCCGCAGGCCGCGCCCTCGCCGACCTTCACGACCCCGCCGCAGTCGGGACAGCGGGCGTAGTCGCGTACGGCGGAGGGAAGCCAGACGCTGGTGAACGCCCGGGTGCACAGCCCGCTCTTGAAGAAGCGGCGCATCGCCCGCTGGTGCGGCCTCGCGTGCACCGCGCGGACCGACTCCGGACGGTCGAACGCGCTCAGGGTGAACTTGCGGTCCCCGATGTCGAAGGTGGCGACGCCGAGGAAGCCCTTGGAGGCGCTCAGGGATTTGACGATCTCCACGCTCAGCAGGTCCACATCGGCGGCCTCCGCGTCGTCGCGCACCTCCAGCCAGGTCAGCGTCAGGGCCCCGGGGCGCTCCGTACGCCCTGCGGTGGCCCGCGCGCTGGTGCCGAACTCCCGCACCTCGTCGGCCTCGGGCACGAACCGCGCCGAGTAGCCGAGCGCCTCGGCGACCGCGAGCCGGTCGAAGCACCGCCGCACGTGCACGCCGTCCTCGCCGAGGGTCACCAGGTCGGTGCCGGTGACGCTGACGGCCCCGCCGACCGCCGGCATGCCCAGGTAGGGGGCGCGGTGGTCGGCCTGGAGCGTCCACCAGAGGGTGGCCGCCCCGTCGTCGCCCGTCACCCGGTCGACCAGGAAGCGGAGCTGCTTGAAGCGGGCCAGCACCCCGGCGGCGTGCGCCTCCAGCGCGTCCCCGCTCAGCGCGCCGCCGGAGTCCGGGTCGCTGTAGGAGGCGGCCGACGCGGCCACGGCCGCGGCGTCACCGGCCTGCCAGGCCGAAAGGTGCGCTTCCGCGATCTTCCGCACGTCCATGTCATCCCCCGCCGATCTCGTCTTCGGGGAGCCGCCGCGAGGCGACCGCCACCGCGAGCACCCGGCCCGAGGTGTGGCTGAGCGAGAGCCGTATCTGACTGCCGGGGTCCGCCGCCTTCGCCAGCGCCCCGCCGAGCCGTACGGCGGGCGGGTGCCCGGTGTGGCAGGCGGCGGTCCTCTCGCAGTTGGCGGTGGGCCGGGGCAGCACCTCGGCCTGGCCGAGGTGCTCGGCCGTCGCGGGGACGCCGAGCAGCCGCAGTACCGCGTACTTGCCGGCCAGGCGGCCCGCCCAGTGCTGGAGCGAGCGGCCCGACCCCGACCTGAGCCGCTCGGCCGGGGTGTAGACCTCCTCCAGCCGCATGTCGCCCACCAGCTCCTGCGGCCGGGAGAGCCCGGCGAAGCCGACCATCGCGCTGCCCCACCGGTTCATGCCGCCCGCTCCCTCGGCAGGCGCCTGAGCGTGGCCGGGTCGGCCATGCTCAGGCAACGGGCTCCGGCGCGGCGGGACAGCCCGGCGAGCACCTTGCTGTCCCCCACCTCGACGCCGGGGGCGATCTCGTCCACGGCGGCCACGGTGGCGGTCCACAGCACCCGCCCGGTGAGCTGGGCGACCAGGGCGTCCCTGATCACGTCCAGGTCGGTGGTGGGCTCGCCGGTGACGTTGGGGACCACGGGGACGCGCGGCGGGCTCATCGGCGCTGCGCGCACCGCCTCGGCCCAGCCGGGTACGGCCGAGGCCATCAGCGGCGAGTGGAAGGCGTTGCCGACCTGGAGCGGCACGATCTTGCGGGCCGTGGAGGCGATCGACGCCAGCCGTTCGAGCGCGGGAAGGGCGCCGGACACGACCACGTGGCCCGGCGCGTTCTCCAGCCCGACCACCAGCGGCTCCTCATCGGTGCCCGCCTCGGCGGCCAGCGCCTCCACCTCCTCGACCGGCAGGCCCATCACCGCGCGCATCCCGCCGATGACGCCGACCCCGGCCATCAGCCGGGACCGCAGCTCCACCAGCCGGACGGTGTCGGCCAGGCCGAGCACACCGGCAGCGTGCAGGGCGCTCAGCTCGCCGACGCTGTGCCCGGCGACCACGCTCGGCTCGAACCCCTCCTCGGACAGCACGGCGAGCGCGGCCAGGTTGCACGCGGTCACCGCCACCTGCGCGTGCTCGGTCGCCACCAGCCGCTCCAGCGGCCCCCTGGCGCAGACCGGGGAGATCGGCCGCGACAGCAGCCCGTCGACCTCGTCGAGCCGGTCGCGCGCCGCCGGCCTGCGGCGCAGCCACGCGCCCATCCCGACGCGCACCGTGCCCTGTCCGGGGAACAGATAGCCAAGCATTTACGCCCACCCCTTCCGCCTACAGCCGTCGCCGAGGGCGCCTTTCCTCAGTGGCGGCCCGCTCGGTGCCGAGGAAGCCGAGAAGCAGCTTGTTGACCTGGTCGGGGGCGTCGAGCGGGATCCAGTGACCGGCGTCCTCGACGCGCTCGTACCGCCACGGCCCCTTGACGTACTTGCCGGACGCCGACATGCCCTCTTCGAGCAGCGCCTTGTCCCCGGAGGACCAGATGCCGAGGGTGGGCGACAGCACGGGCGGGAAGGGCCTCGCGGGCCGCAGCTCGGCCTCGGGCGACCGGTTGGCCCGGTACCAGTTCAGCCCGGCGGTGAGGGCGCCAGGCCTGGCGAGGTCGCGCAGGTAACGGTCGTAGTCGCCGTCCCTGCCCATGATCTCCTTGAACAGCCGCCACCCGTTGCGGCGCAGCAGCTCCTCGCTGACCCCGGGGAACTGGTAGAAGAGCATGTACCAGGAGGCGGCCCGCTGCTCGATCGACGGGGTGGCGAAGACGCCCGGGTGCCCCACCGACAGCACTGCGAGGTGGTCGACCCTGCGGGGCATCAGGAAGGCGTACATCCACGCGATGGCCGCCCCCCAGTCGTGACCGACGATGTGCGGCTTGCGGATGCCGAGCTTGAGGGTCAGCGCGACGACGTCGTTGAGGATGGTCTGCATCCCGTAGGCCTCGATCTCCTGCGGTTTGCTGGAGTCGCCGAAGCCCCGGAGGTCGGGTGCGATGACCCGGAAGCCCCCCTCGACCAGTGCGGGGATCTGGTTCCTCCACAGGTACGAGGAGTCGGGGAAACCGTGGAGCAGGATGACGGGGTCGCCCTCGCCCTCATCGATGTAGGCGATGTCGACGTCGTTGACCCGCGCCGTCTTCTTCTCGTTCATGCCGTCTCCCTGAACAGCCGCTCAGCGAAGAACTCGCTGAAGCCAAACTCGGGTACGTCCTCGGGGGCGACCATGTTGAGCAGCCCGGTCACCTGCGCGGCGAAGTTCTTCGCCATGAGCCGGCGGACCCGCCGCCGCCGCTCGACGGCGGCCTCGCCGAACTCCACGTGCAGTCTGCTGATGATGGACGCCCCGAAGTCCAGGCGCTCCAGGCGGAACGCCCGCTCCTCCAGATAGGGGTCGAACGCCTTCGGCGACCAGTCGTCGCCGGCGAGGAGGATGTCGCAGACGGTCCGCGAGTCGCGCATCGCGCACGACAGCCCGGTGCCGAGCACCGTGTCGGCGTTGCCCGCCTCGTCGCCGATCAGGACCACGCCCTCTCGCAGCGGGGGCCCTTCCGGGACGCTGGACACCGACGGCCACACCGAGAGCGGCCCCGCGGGGATGGCCTCGGTGACCGCCTTGCCCCGGTCGGGCAGGCATTCGAGCTCGAAGGCGGCGAGGAACCGCTCGACGCCGCCGGGGCCGCGATAACGGTGCTTGTTCACCGTGGGGAAGTTCAGGTAGAGGCGCGCCCGGCCGTACCCCTGGGGGAAGACCATGAACATGACGTCGCCCGAGGTGCCCATGGCCTGCACGTCGGCGGGCCAGCCGTCCATGCCCTCGACCATCATCCCGCCGCCCCAGTGGTGCATGGAGTTGCGCATCGTGACGCCGATCTGCCGGCCGACGGTGCAGCCGCGCCCGGTGGCGCCGAGCACCATCCTGGCTCTGATCTCGTGGTCGCCCTCGGGGGTCTGGTAGGTCACCACCGGCTCGGCGCCCGCGGTGACGCCGATGCGGGCCGCGTCCATGACCAGCCGGGCCCCGCTCTCCACGGCCTGCGCCGCCATCAGCTCGCAGACGGCGTGGTGCGGGAACGCCAGCGGCCCGCCGATGCCGGGGATGAAGCGGGTCATGTCCACCGCTTCGACCTCTTCACCGGAGACGGCCTCGTCCCAGGTCATCCACTCGCGGATCTCCCAGCCGCCGCCGGCCGAGAAGCAGTCGTAGACCCCGAGCCGCTGGGCCTCGCGGATGCCCCAGGGGGCGAGCCACTCACCGCGTACCAGGTCCTTGTAGGTCTCCTGCTTCTCGAGCAGCACGACCGACAGCCCTCCGGCGGCCAGCCTGCAGGCCGCCGACGCGCCCGAGATGCCACCTCCGACGATGACGACGTCGGCGTAGTCGACGGTCATGCCTCCCACCTCTCCCAGTACGTGCGTTCCTTGGCGCTGTATCGATCGGCGGGGCGGAACTCCGTGCCCACCGTGTAGGCGACCGGGATCATGCACACCTGCGTGACCCCGGTCGGGATTCCGAGCAGCTCGCCCACCTGCCGCTCGTGGGGTACGTGCATGCAGGTGATCGTGCTGCCGAGACCACGGCTGCGCAGCGCGAGCTGGAACGACCAGACGGCCGGGAAGATCGAGCCGTAGAAGATGCTCGCCCGCATCCAGCCGTGCTGCACCAGGTGCCCGGGGTCGTCGGCGTCCTTGCCCGACATCCGGTCGTCCCACGCGGCGTTGATGGCCGCGACGTCCGGCGGCCTGCCGAGGACGCACGGGATGACCAGGACGGGCACCCGCGCGATCGTCTCGACGAGCGCCTCGGCGGACTCGTAGTTCCTGCGCGCCTGGCTGTTGTTCCTGCGCCTTCCGGCGTTGGTCCACATGTCGTTCCTGTGGAACTGCCAGGACGTCAGGGTCAGCTCGGCGATCTTCTCCTTGACGGCGGCGTCGCTGATGACCAGCCAGCGCCAGTTCTGGTGGTTGTTGGCCGTCGGGGCCTGGACGGCGACCTCCAGCGCCTCCTCCACGACCTCGCGGGGCACCGGCCGGTCGAGGTCGAGCCGGCGCCGGACGGAGCGGGTGGTGGTCAGCAGCCGGTCGGTCTCCGTGACGTCGAAGGGGGCGCCGGTCATGGGGCCCCCAGCAGCACGGCGCCGCGTACGGACCGCGGTGCGGCGGTGAGCACCAGTGCCTGGCCGACGGGGCCGGGCAGGTTGGGCTTGGTGACGTAGGAGTCGAGGTCGCCCACGTGGGGGGACGCCAGCCCGGTGAGGGCGGGGGCGATCCCGTCGCGGATGGCCAGTGCCGCCAGGGCGATGTTCATCGCCCCCGTCGCGGCCTGGCAGTCGCCGGTGTGCCCGGCGGAGGTGGTGAGGACGGCCTCCGGCGCGGCTTCCAGCACCGCGGCGGCCTCCTCGGCGTCGTGCGGGCCCCCCGTGCCCGCGCCGACCACCAGGTCGGGACGGGCGCTCGGGATGCGGGTGAGACCCCGGGCGATGGGCTCCCGCGCGTCCTCCCCGCCGGCGCCCGCGTGGCTGGTGCCGAGGACGCGGGCGTACGGCCGCCCGCCGCGCCCGGCGCAGTGCTCGGCCGACTCCACCACGAAGGCGACGGAGGCGGATCCGGGAACCGGGCCCGAGCCCCCGCTGTCGTACGGGGAGACCGTGGCGTCCTTCGGTACGGCCGCGACCGTCTCGTCCGCCGCGACCACGAGCACCACGTCCGCCTTGCCCGCTCTGATCATTTCGAGCGCGCAGTCCAGGGCGATCGAGGCCGAGGCCCCGCCGTTGCAGATGGTGGTGGTCGGGCCGCGCAGGCCGAGGGTCTGGCACACGGCGCCGCCCGTGGCGTTCAGCACCACGTTGGAGAAGCTCAGCACGGCCGGCTTGTTGGGGTCGGCCGCGATGCTCTCGTCGAAGCCGCCGGTGCTCTCGGCGGACCCGGCGCCGGTCGCGAACACCAGCCCGACGTTGTCCAGGTCCTTCCTCGGCAGCTTGAGCTCCGCGTCCTCCCAGGCGAGCCGGGAGGCGGCGATCGCCATGCGGGACAGGTTGTTCATGTGCCGCCACAGCGAGCGTGGCGCGAACGTCCTGCCGTCCAGGGAGGGAGCCCGGCCGAGGGCCTGGCGGCCCGCGACGACCGCCTCGGACACTTCGGCCACGCCGACGCCGAGGCCGCTGACGGGTCCGAGACCCGTGATCACGGCCTCCCGCGACGGCAGCTCGTCGTGGTCGCGTTCGCCGCGCGGCGTCGTGAGCACGAGCGCGACGTTGTTGCCGCCGAACGCGTAGTTGTTGGACACGACGGTGTCGATGGGCATCCGCCTGGCCACGTTGGGCACGAAGTCCAGGTCGCCGGGCACGGCGTCCTCGCCGAAGCCGATGGTGGGCGGCGCGGTGCCGTGCCGCAGCGCCAGCACGCTGGCGACCGCCTCCACCGCGCCCGCGGCGCCGAGCGTGTGCCCGACGAACGACTTGATGCTGCTGGTGGGCACCTGGCCCGCCCGCTCGCCGAAGACCACTCGCATGACCTTGGCTTCCATCGAGTCGTTGGCCGGGGTTCCGGTGCCGTGACCGCTGACGTAGTGGACGTCGTCCTGGGTCAGCCCGGCGTCGGCGAGCGCGCGCCGCATGGCGCTCGCCCCGCCCCGGCCGGTGGGGTCCGGCGCGGTCGCGTGGTAGGCGTCGGCCGACAGCCCGTACCCGGCGACCTCGGCCAGGGGCGTGGCTCCCCTGGCGAGCGCCCGGTCCAGCGGCTCAAGCAGCAGGAACGCCGCCCCCTCGCCGAGGTTGAGCCCGTCGGAGTGGCTGTACGGGCGGCAGGGGCCGGTGCTGAGGGCCTTCAGCCCGGCGAATCCGGCGTAGGTTCCGAAGAGCAGGGGGTCCACCCCGCCCGCGAGGACCACGTCGGCCTCGCCGGTGAGGATCTTGTCCTTGGCGAGGCCGACGGCGTTGCCGCCGGCCGCGCACGCGGTCGACACCAGGATGCGCGGCCCGCGCATGCCCAGCCGCCCGGCGACCACGTCCTCGGTGCGGTGCATGGGCTGGTAGCGCCCCGCCGCGTCGGGAGTCGCCTGGCACTTGCCGAGAATGATCCCGAACCGGTCGGGATCGAGGTCGTCGCGGGTCAGCCCCGCCTGCTCGACCGCCTGGCGTGCCGCGATGAGGGCAAGCTGGGCGGTGCGGTCCAGGGCGGCGTCGGAGTCCGGCAGTTGCCCGGTGATCCACTCGTCGGGAACCTGGCCCGCGTGCCGTGCCTCGAACACCGCGAAGGTCTCGTCCTCGACCGGAGTGAGGCCACCCTGGCCGGACGTGAGCCGCTGCCAGAACTCCGCGGGATCGCGGCCGATGGCACAGATGACTCCCAGGCCGGTGACGACGACGGGGCGCAGCGCCATGCTTGTCTCCTCATCAGACGATCAGAGCGGATCAGATGATCGGGATGCTCCAGCTCTTGGGAACGATGTAGGGGCTGGTCAGCGTGGTCACCTCGGAGTCCTCCACGGTGAACTCCAGTCCCGCGGCGGCGAGGTCGGCGTCGACCCGCGCGAGGCCGAGGGTCGTGCCGAGGCCGACGCTGTGCACCGCGTGCACCACCTCGCCCACGTCCTGGCCGCCCGCCAGCACCCGGGCGCCCGGCGAGGGGACCGACGCGCCGCCGCTGAAGCCGACCGTGCGGCGTCCCTGGCCGGACTCCAGCGCATTGAGCACCGCGTCCTTGCCGATGAACTCGTCCTTGGTGACGTCGACGAGCCAGTTGGCGCCGATCTCGATCACCGTGGTGCCCTCGGTGGCCTCGTGGCGCGGAATCGGCTGGCGGACCTCCAGCATCGCCAGCTCCAGGGCCTCCTGCCCCGCCGCCCCCGCGTGCTCGACCGCCTGCCGCCACAGCTCGGGGGCCGCCTCCCGGGGGACGATCATCTGGTACCCGTACTCGCCGGTGAAGCCGGTCCGGGCGAAGATGATCTCGGTGTCGCCCCAGGTCGTGTCCACGACCGACTCGAACGGCAGCGAGGCCAGCTCGCCGTCGATCAGCCGGCCGACCACGCCCCAGGCGTAGGGGCCCTCCAGGCCGAGGACCGTCAGCTCCCCGGAGCGGTCGGTGATCTCGACGCCCTCGTCGTTGTTCTCCCTCAGGTGCGCGAGCAGGCGCGTGCCGGCGCCGCAGGAGCTCTCCAGCAGCATGCCGTTCTCCCGGCCGAAGGCCAGGACCTGGTCGACGACCTGCCCCGACTCGTCGAGGATGAGGCTCATCATGCAGCGCTCGGAGGTGAGGTACTCGACGTCGCGGGCGATCACCCGCTGCGCGAAGCCGACGGCGCCGTCACCGGTGACCTCGATGAGGCTGTGGCCACTCAGGTCGAGGACGGCGGCGCGCTCCCTCAGCACCTTGTACTCGTCGGAGACCGCGGAGAAGCGCAGCGGGACGGAAGCGTCGCCCACCTGACCGTAAACGGTGTCCTCCGGATGCAGGTTCGCGAGGACGGTAGCCATGGTTCACACCTTTCGTACGGAGACGTTGCCGGCGGGGTCGGCGATCGTGAGGTTTCCTTCGGCGGCGACGTGGCCGTCCACCCGCGCCGACACCCGGTACTCGGCGAAGCCTCCGCCGCCTCCGGTGCGCTCGGCGGACAGGACCAGCTGGTCGCCCGGGACGACGGGGCGGCGGAACCGCATCGACCTGACCCCGGCCAGGTAGCTGATCCTGCTCGCGCCCGCGAGGGCGAAGACCACCCCGGCGAGCTGGGCCATCGCCTCGACGATGACCACGCCGGGCAGCACGGCCTCGCTCGGGAAATGGCCCTGGAACCACAGCTCGGTGCCGGCGACGTTCTTGGTCGCCGTTCCCTTGACGCCCGGCTCCACCTTGCCCACGCGGTCGAGCAGGAGCATGGGCCACCGGTGCGGGAGCACCTCGCGGATCTGGTCGTTCGTCAGGCCCGAGATGACGGGCGCCGCCGCGTCGGCCGCGGGGCCGGTCTCGACCTCGGCCGCCACGTCGAGCGTCATGCCGTGGCCCGTAGTGCGGGGTTGACCTCGTCCGCGAGCCGGGACACCGAGCCGAAGACGGCCATCTCGCTGTCGTACAGCGCCACGCCGAACTCGGCCTCGATGGCGACGTAGAGCTCCAGGACATCGAGGCTGTCCAGTTCGAGGCCGCGCCCGAAGAGCGGCTGGTCATCGGTGATCCACTCGGGCTGGATCTCCAGGTCGAGCCGGGACACGATCATCTTCTTGATCTGGGTGCAGGTCTGCTGACGCTCGGCGGCCTTCGCACGGAGCTCATCGATGGTCATCTATCCTCCTTGGGCATCGGGGCAGGCTTGTGGTTCTGGTCGGGCTCGGGTGCCGGCCGGCGGCCGGGAGGGGGCTCAGGCAAGGCCGCCGCCGTGGGCGACCACCACCGCGCCGGATATGTACGACGCCTTGTCCGAGGCGAGGAAGCTGACGATCGACGCGATCTCCTCGGGCCGCCCGATGCGGCCCAGCCGGATGCGCGACTCGTACTGCTTCCTGATCTCGGTGGGCACCTTGCGTGTCATGTCGGTGGAGACGAAGCCGGGGGCCACGACGTTGGCGCGCACCCCGTGCGGGGCGGCCTCGTTCGACAGGGCCTTCGTGAAGGCGATGATCGCGCCCTTCGAGGCCACGTAGTTCGTCTGGCCGGGGAAGCCGCCGTCGAGCCCGCTGCTGGAGGAGATCGTCACGATCGACCCGCTGCGCTGGTGCTGCATGAGCCGCAGGCCCTCGCGGCAGCTCAGGAACGTGCCGGTGACGTTGGTGTCCATCGGGCCGCGGAACTGGTCGAGGTTCATGGCGATGAGGTAGCGGTCGAGGGTGACGCCGGCGTTGGTCACCAGCACGTCCAGCCGGCCGTGGTCGGCGCGCACCCCGCGGAACATCCGCCGCACGGCGTCCTCGTCGGTGACGTCCGCCTGTACGGCCGTCGCGCCGCCGCCCTCGCTCTCGATCTGGGCCACGACGTCCTTGGCGTCCTGCTCGGAGCGGCCGTAGTTGACTATGACGTGGGCGCCCTCCCTGGCCAGGTCGAGCGCGACGGCCCGGCCGATGCCGCGCGACCCGCCCGTCACCAGGGCCACGGAGCCTTCGGCAAAGAGCATCATCGCCTCCAGGAGGTTTGACGACAAATCAAACAATTGCGATCTGCACGAAAAGCTACTAGGGCGAGATATCACGGCTGCATCACCGAGTTATCCCTGCATTGACTGAGATAACGGCATATACGACCCTGACACCATGGATACGCTCGATGTCGAAGTTCTGATCGTCGGCGGCGGCCCGGTCGGCCTGTCCGCGTCCATTGAGCTCTCTCGGCACGGAATATCCTCACTCCTCGTCGAGAAGCACCCGGGAACGTCGATTTTCCCGAAGGCGCGCCTCATTTCCACCAGGACCATGGAGCTCTTTCGCGCCTGGGGAATTCAGGAGGAGGTCGAGCGCACCGGCATGCCCCGCGAGGGCGTCCTCGCCGTGGGCGTCGGCACGTCCCTGGCGGCCCGCGACTTCCTCAGGGCGGCCGCGGCGATCCAGGAGGACGCCCCGCAGAGCCCGACCTACACCTGCCTGTGCTCCCAGGACCTGCTCGAAGTGATCCTGCGCAGGCACGCCGAGGAGCGGCCGGTGGCGCAGGTGCGGTTCGCGACCGCCATGACCGAGACGCGTACCACCCCGGGCGGCGTGGAGACGGTCGTCGAGTCGGGCCAGGGCCGCACGCTCGTACGCTCGCGGTACCTCGTGGCCGCGGACGGCAGCCGCAGCACCATCAGGGAGGGGCTCGGCATCGGGGTCGAGGGGCCTCCCCCGATGGGCCACATGATCAGCGTCATGTTCGACGCCGACCTCGGCGGCCTGCCCGGCGACCGGCGCGCCGCGCTGTCCTTCCTGCGCAGCGACCCGCCGTGCGCGGTCGAGGCGGTGGACAACCGGCGGCGGTGGATGCTCCAGACCGGGTACGACCCGGCCGAGGGCGGCAGCGCCCAGGACTTCACCGAGGACGTGTGCCTGGCTGCCGTCCGCTCGGCCGTCGGCATCCCCGACCTGCCCGTCCGCATCCTGGGCGTCATGCCGTGGCTGCAGCAGGCCGTGGTCGCGACCGGGTTCCGCGACGGCCCGGTCTTCCTGGCCGGGGACGCCGCGCACGTGGCGACCCCGCAGGGCGGGTTCGGCATGAACTGCGGCATCCAGGACGCGCACAACCTCGCCTGGAAGCTGGCCGCCGTGCTGCGCGGGATCGCAGGGGAGGAGCTGCTGGCCACCTACGAGGCCGAGCGCCGCCCGATCGCGAGCCGCACGGTCGAGGAGAGCCTGGTCAACGCCCTCATCACGTTCCGCATGATGCAGGGAAAGCTGTCCATGCGGGAGTCGATCGAGCAGCAGGCCGGCCGCCGCAGCTCCGAAGGGCTGATCCTGGGCTTCCACTACCGGTCGGACGCCGTGGTCCCCGACGGCACGCCGGAGCCCGCGCCCGAAGACCCGTACCGTACCTACGTCCCGACGGCCAGGCCCGGTCACCGCGCCCCCCACGTCTGGCTGTCGAGGCAGGGCGGCCGGGTGTCGACGCTCGACCTGCTCGGCCCGTCCTTCACGCTCATGACCCCGGCGGGCGGCGGGTGGCTCCAGCCCGCCAAGGAGGCGGCGCACCGGCTCGGCGCGGCGCTCACCACGGTCGAGATCTCCCCCGACGGCTCCGCCCCGCTCACCTCTCCCACCTGGGCGGACGAGTACGGCGTGGGCGCGAACGGCGCCGTACTCGTCCGCCCCGACGGTCACGTCGGCTGGCGGTCGCCCGGCGGGGAGGCGTCGCAGGACGCGCTGGCCGGGGCGCTGGCCGCGATCCTCGCCAGGTCGTGACGGGGCCCCGCCCGCGAGCACATCCTGGCCGCGCCCAGGCGCAGGGACAGGGGGTTCCCCGACGAGGTGGCGACGAGGTCGGTCACCGTCTGCGCCCCGAGCGGAGCGTACGACGCCCCGACGAGCATGTCCGCCAGCTCCCTGGCCACCTCCGCCGCCAGCGGCCGTACGAACTCGCGGTGCGCCCCCTGCCTGGCCACGAGCTCGTCGAGGGGATCGGTGCTGGTGACGATCACCCGGCAGTTCGCGCCGCCGGGCAGCAGGGGCCGTACCTGCTCGCTGTCCCTGGCGTTGTCCAGCACGACGAGCAGCCGCCTGCGCGCCGTCCAGCTGCGGTAGAGGGCCAGCTTCTCGGCGTGGTCAAGGGGGATGTCCTGGGCGGGCACGCCGAGGGCCCGCAGGAACCGGTCGACGACCGCGTCCGGCTCGGGTGCCGTTCCCTCGCCGTTTCCCCCCATGTCGGCGAAGAGCTGGCCGTCGGGGAACCAGTCGATCCGGTTGTGCGCCCACCGCAGCACCAGCGCGGTCTTCCCGACGCCGGCCGGGCCGCTCACGACCATCGTGCCCGGCACCGCCACCCCGGGGTCCGGCCGCATCGCCACGTCCAGCGCCACGGTCTCCTCGTTCCTGCCCACGAACGGCAGGACCTGCGGAGGTAGCTGGGACGGTACGACCAGGCCGGCGCCCGGCCGGTGGACGGGAGGCCGCATGAGCGCGGACTCGTCCCTGAGGATCTGGTCGTGGAGCCGCCGCAGCGCCGGGCCGGGTTCGAGGCCGATCTGCTCCAGCAGGTACCTGCGCGTCTCCTGGTACGTGCGCAACGCCTCGGCCCGGCGTCCCGCCCGGTACTGCGCCAGCATGAGCTGGGCGCGCACCCGCTCGCGGAACGGGCACTCCGCCACCAGGGCAAGCAGCTCGGGGATCACCTCGTGATGGCGCCCGAGCTCGATCTCCAGCTCCAGGCAGGCCTCCATGGCCTCCAGCCGCGACTCCTCCATGCGGGCCACGTCGTAGCGCAGGCCCCGGAGGTCCTCGAAGGGGTTCCCCCGCCACAGCCCGAGCGCCTCCCGCAGGAGCTGGACGGTGTCCTGCCTGTCCCTCCCCGCCTCCTCGCCGCGTGCCCGCGCCACCAGCGCCCTGAACCGCAGCCAGTCGATGGTGTCCGCGCCCGCCCGCAGGAGGTAGCCGGGACTGGACGTCTCGATCGCGCCCGCGCCGAGCGTCCGGCGCAGCCTCGACACGCAGATGGCGATCTGCCGCCACGCGCTCCTCGGCGCGGAACCGGCCCACACCGTCTCGATGAGCCGGTCGACGCTGACGACCCGGTTGGCGTTCAGCACCAGGCTCGCCAGGATCGCCAGCTCCCGGTTCGCGCAGATCTGCAGCTCAGCACCGTCCTTGAACACCCTGAGCGGTCCAAGGACGCGGAACTCGAGCGTCCCGCCCATCAGCCGGTCCGCGTCAGGTACTGCTCGATCTCGTCCGCGGCGCGGACGGCCCCGCCCGCCGCCCGGACGTCCCGCCGCATCGCGTCCGTGGCGCGCCGCACGTCCTCGTCCGCCGCGACGCCGAGCACGGCCTCGCGCAGCCGCTCCGCCGTGACCTCCCCGGGAGGCAGGACCCGGCCGAGGCTCAGCTCCTCGATGCGCCTGCCTGTGGGCCAGTCGAGGTCGGAGGTCGGGACGACCACCATGGGGCAGCCCGAGTGCAGGGCCTCCATGACCGTGCCCATGCCGCCGTGCGTGACCGCCACGGACGCGTGGCGCAGCACGGTCAGGTGCGGCACCCACCGGTGCACCTCGATGTTGGGGGGCAGCGGGCCGAGCTCGGCGGGGTCCAGTCCCTCCGCCACCGTCATGACCACGTGCCATGGCAGGTCGCCGAAGGCCTCGACGCAGGTGCGGAAGAACTCGGGGTGCTGGTTGAACACCGCCCCGAACGAGACCAGCGCGATCGGAAGCCCGCCCGCCGGGGGCTCCCACTCGCCGAGGAAGCTCCGTTCTCCCAGGCAGGGCCCGACGAAGGCGAACCGCTCGTCGAAGGTGTCGCCCGCGAACTGGAACGCCCGGGGGATGGTGACCAGGCTGAAGTCCTGAACCTCCCACCACAGTTCCGCGGCCGGCACGTCGACCCCGTGGGAGCCGGCCATCGCGCCGATCCTGATGAGCATGTCGTCCACCCAGCGGGACAGCGTGGGGCCCTCGCCCGGGCCGTCCCCGCCGTGGTTGTAGATGGCGTTGAGGTAGGAGAAGTGCGGGTTCGACGCGAAGAAGGGGATGAGCTGCGCCGCCGGGCGCCCCCACTTCCTGGCGAGGACGCGCCCCGCGTAGAGGATGGAGGTGTCGTACACGATCATGTCCGGCCGGCCGGGCATCCGCTCGTCGAGGGCCTCCAGCATGGACTGGCTCTCGTCCAGCAGAAGGGACAGCAGATACAGCGGGTCGTTAGCCAGATCCAGGAAGTTCGCCTTGCGGTATTTCGAGTCGTAACACAGAACGGTGGCACCGGTCTTTTCCACGATGGCCGCCATACTCTGCGCGGTCAGGTAGGTGACCCGGTTTCCTCTGCGAACCAATTCGGCGACCACGGCCAGATTCGGTAATACATGACCATGATCGGGATGACACATGAAAAGATAGTGTCGCGTCATGTGGGAATCTCTCCGGCAGATTACGCGGGTATGCGCTACTAACGAACCTAATAAGGGTTCCCCGAATCACGGCACCCCCTAATCCCCCCTGTCACCCCCCCTCACCCACCCCACCCGATAGGGGTTCCCCTATTCGGGCGGCCGTGATTACGCTGGGCCCGAATCCGAGGAGGACGTCGATGCCCACCCGTGTCTGGGACTACCTGACGGAGTACGACGCCGAGCGCGAGGACATCGCCGACGCCGTGGAGACCGTGTTCCGCTCCGGGCAGCTCGTCCTCGGCGAGAGCGTCCGTTCCTTCGAAAGGGAGTTCGCGGCCTACCACGGAGTGCGCCACTGCGCGGGCGTCGACAACGGCACCAACGCCATCAAGCTCGGCCTGCAGGCCCTGGGCGTCGGCAGGGGCGACGAGGTGATCACCGTGTCCAACACGGCGGCGCCGACGGTGGTCGCCGTCGACGGGGTGGGCGCCACGCCGGTCTTCACCGACGTCGACCCGGACACCTACCTGATGGACGTCTCCCAGGTCGAGGCCGCCATCACCCCGCGCACCCGGTGCCTGCTGCCCGTCCACCTGTACGGGCAGTGCGTGGACCTGGCGCCGCTCGAACGGCTCGCGGCCCGGCACGACCTGGTGATCCTGGAGGACTGCGCGCAGGCCCACGGCGCCCGCCGTCACGGCAGGGTGGCCGGGTCGACGGGCGCGGCGGCCGCGTTCTCCTTCTACCCGACCAAGGTGCTCGGCGCCTACGGGGACGGCGGGGCGACGATCACCTCCGACGACGCCGTGGACGCCAACCTGCGCAGGCATCGCTACTACGGCATGGAGCAGACGTACTACGTGGTGGAGACGCCGGGGCACAACTCCCGGCTGGACGAGGTGCAGGCCGAGATCCTGCGCCGCAAGCTCCGCAGGCTCGACCGGTACATCGCCGGCAGGCGGGCCGTGGCGGCGCGCTACGCCGAGGGCCTCAGCGACACCGAGCTGGTGCTCCCCTCGGTCGCCGAGGGCAACGAGCACGTCTACTACCTGTACGTCGTGCGGCATCCCCGGCGCGACGACATCATCGAGGCGCTGCGCGCGCACGACATCCACCTCAACGTCAGCTACCCCTGGCCGGTCCACACCATGTCCGGCTTCGCGCATCTCGGTTACGCGCGCGGCAGCCTGCCGGTGACCGAGGAGCTGGCCGGCCAGATCTTCTCCCTGCCGATGTACCCCTCGCTGCCTGTCGAGGTGCAGGAGAAGGTCATCTCCACACTGCGCGAGGTGCTGAAGACTCTTTAGCCCCCCGGTTCAGGGCCGCCCGAACCCCTTCTCGACGGCCAGGCAGGCCTCGTACCTGGGCAGCATGCCGCGCTCCGCGGCGCCGGACACCGTGGGGGCCAGCATGTCGCGCTCCGACAGGATCGGGTCCCGCCCGGACGGAAGGCGCAGCCCGATCTCCGCGTCGAAGACCGACACCGCCAGCTCGTTCTTCTTCCGGTACTCCCGCGAGAGCAGGTAGCACACCACCGTGTCGTCGTCGAGCGCGGCGAAGGCGTGCCCGACGCCCGGCGGGAGGTAGACCGAGCGGCAGGTGTCGCCGGCCAGCTCCACCTGGTCCCAGCGGCCGAAGGTCGGCGACCCCACCCTGAGGTCGACCACCATGTCCAGCGCCCTGCCCCTGGTGCAGTACACGTACTTCGCCGTCCCCGGCGGGGCGAGGGTGTAGTGGACGCCCCGGACCACTCCCCGCTTCGACGTGCTCTGGCTGGCCTGCGCGACCGGGAACAGCGGGTGCCCGACCGCCTCGGCGAAGGCCGCCTCCTGGAAGGTGGAGACGAAGGCGCCGCGGTCGTCGGGGAACGTCTCGGGGACGAACTCGAAGGCGCCGGTCACCGCCAGCTCGCGGTGTCTCATGCCCGCCCGCCCGCCACGGAGACGACCGTGCGGCGCAGCGCCTCCTGGAGCGGCACCCGCGCCGTCCAGCCGGTGCGCCGCCGGAAGGCGGCCGGATCGGCCACCACGCTCTTCAGGTCCATGAGAGTCGCCCCATCCGGCGGTGGTGTGGAGATGACGGGCACGGGAGGGGCTCCGGTGTACTCGGACACGGCCTCCGCGATGGCGGTGAAGAGGTCGCGGACGCTCGTGCCCCGGCCCGTGCCGAGCAGCCAGTGCCCGCCTGCGAGCGCGTCCGCGTGGTCGAGCGCCGCCAGGAAGGCCTCGGCGGTGTCGCCGACGTAGAGCAGGTCGCGCTCGACGCCGCCGTCGCCCCACATGGTGAGCGGCTCGCCGGCCAGGGCGCGGCGCGCCATCGCCGCGACCACGCCGCGGTCGGCGTCCGGCGTGACGCCGCCGCCGAACACCGTGGGCAGGCGCAGCGTGACGCCGCGCACCACCCCCTGCGCCGTGGCCGCCTTGAGCAGGCCCTCCGCGGCCGTCTTCTGCCGGTCGTAGGGGGTCTCGGGGTCGTCGGGCTCCGTCCCGTCGATGCGGGCCGGGACCCGCGAGCCGGCCTGCGACGTCGACCCGGGGAACAGGACGACCGGCGGCGGGCCCGGCCCGCGCTCGGCCCGGATCGTCTCGACGATGTCGCTCACCACACCGCGGTTCACCTGGTCCACCGCGTCCGTGGCCGTGCGCCAGTCGCCGTGCAGCAGCATGTTGACCACGACGTCGGCCCCCGCGACCGCCTCCGCGACCTGGCCGGGGACGGCGAGGTCGGCGCGGCGTACGTCGACCTCCGCCGGGCCGCCGCCGGGGACCGGCGAGAGCCGGCGCGCCACCAGGCGCAGCCGCACGCGACGGAGGACGAGCTTCTCGACCAGGGCGGAGCCCACGAAGCCCGAGGCGCCGAGGACCACGACGAGCGGCCCGCCCGGGTCAGACAAGGCGCACCTCCGGGACGTACAGGATCCACCTGCCGCCCGCCTCCCTGAACGCCCGTTCCTTGGCCATGATCTCTTCCGCGTGGTTCCAGGCGAACAGCACGGCGTACTCGGGGTAGGGGCCCGCGAACGCCTCGGGCCCCCTGACCGGGATGCCCGACCCGGGCGTGAGCCTGCCCTGCTTGGCGGGGGTGGTGTCGCAGATGAAGGGCACCAGCTCGGGCCCGATGCCGCAGTAGTTCAGCACGGTGGCGCTCTTGGCGGTCGCGCCGTACCCGGCCACCGTGGCCCCCTTGTCGCGCAGGCCGGTCAGCAGCTCCACGAGCTCGTCGCGCGTGCGCTCGACGCGGGCGGCGAACCCCCGGAGCGTAGCCAGGTCGGTGACCCCGGCCGAGGCCTCGGCGGCCAGCAGCTCGTCCACCGCCGGGCTCCGCCGCCTCGCGCCCGCGCGCGCGAGGGTGTAACGGACCTCGCCTCCATGCACGGGCAGCCGCTCGACGCCGACCAGCTCGAACCCCGACCGCCGCGCCATCTCCTGGACGGACCCGGCGGCGAAGAAGAAGAAGTGCTCGTCGTAGATCTGGTCGAAGGAGGCGCGCTCCAGGATGTCCGCGAGGTAGGGGTCCTCGAACACGAAGACGCCGTCCGGCCGCAGCAGCGCGTCGACCCCGCTCAGGATCGACTCCATGTACGGGATGTGGCACAGGGTGTTGGCGGCGTAGATGACGTCCGCCGGGCCGTCGGCGTCGCGGATCCGGCGCGCGGTGGCCTCCTCGAAGAAGTCCTTGACCACCCGCACCCCCTTGGAGGCGGCCAGGTCGGCCACCCCGCCGGACGGCTCGACGCCCAGGTGCCGCACGCCCGCCTCGGCGATGCTCCTGAGCATCGTGCCGTCGTTGCAGCCGAGCTCGACGACGAAGGGGTCGGGCCCCGACAGCTCCGTGGCCAGCAGGGACTTGGCCAGTGCCTGGAAGTGCTCGCGCATGACCGAGGAGCCGGAGGAGAGATAGGGGTAGGCCTCGTGGAACATGCGCTCCCGGGGGACCTCCTCAAGCAGCTGCACCATCGTGCAGGTCTCGCAGATCCCTACCGCGAGCCGGAAGGAGAACTCCTCCCTGGTGTCGCCGGGGGTGACGAACGCGTCGGAGACGGGCTGGCGCCCGAAGTCCGCGAACTCGGTGAGCCGACCCGAACAGACCCGGCATGACATGAATGACTCCTTCGGTAGTGTCGACGATCCCCGGCCGACCGGGACGGCCCGCGCACCACCGGCGGCACCCTGCCGGGCCACGCTCAGACACGAGGGCGGCGGTACCTCACCCAGACGTCGCCGATCCGCACGTGACCGAAGAGCCGCAGCGTGACCGCGTCCGGAGCCGGGGGATGGTGGGGCTTGTTGTGGACGCTGCCCATCGACCTGGTGATCACCTCGTCGGCGCGGACCCGCCAGCCGTGCGGAACCAGCAGCACGATGTCCCCGAGTCCGCACTCCACCTCGACGGAGACCTCACCGTGGTGGCAGATCGCCTGGGTGAAGTCGATCCTGACCTTGCCCCACGCGACCTTGGCGCTGATGTGCGGGGGGACGACCCAGTATCCGGTCTGCCTCAGGTTCCTTCTGCCGCGCGTGTGGAGCCGCAGTATGTCGGAGGTGTCCGCCAGTGGCGCGGGCAGATCGCCCGCCTGCGGCAGGTCGGCCACGATGACGTCCAGCTCTCCGCGGGTGCGCGCCGCGTACGTGCGGTCGAGCCGTTCGTGCAGCTCTTCGATGTCGATGCGGCCCTCGCTGAGGGCGACGCGCAGCGTCTCGGCCACGTTGTCCCGGTCACGGTCGCCTGCCCGGATCTCCGCGTGATCGGTCATGGCGCCCACTCTAATGATCAGATTTTCATGCTGCCAGCCCGCCCGACCCGCGGCTCCCATAGCGATGAACGCCCCGATCGCCTCGCAATGCCCTTACCTCCATCGGATCCCGAGGCTATTAGGGGGTCGACCCGGGGAGAACCCCTGTTTCCCCGCGCCGGGCGGAATAGGGGTTCCTGAAAGCGACAGGGGGGTTGAGCGGGCCTATACCGCCGTGGCATGTTCGCCGTTGAGCGTGGATGGCCGCCACGTGTGTGAGCCGCCCGTTAGGAGCCCACCATTCCCACACTCTCCGCCCAGCCGGCACAGGTGAGAATCGCCGAGTCCGCTCTTTCGGGAGGGGCTCATTTCAGGCACGTCACGGCCGTCCGCCATTGGCTCTCCAAATTATCGGCACACTCATATATGAATGTGGACCGGCTGGCGCTCGACGAGCTGGCCGGCTGGCGCCACGACGCGGTGACAGGGAACATCGTCCACCGGAGCGGCAGGTTCTTCACCATCGAGGGGCTGGACGTCCGGTTCCCCGGTAGTCCCGTGGCGGCGTGGACGCAGCCGATCATCAACCAGCCGGAGGTCGGCATCCTCGGCATCCTGGTCAAGGAGTTCGACGGCGTCCTGCACCTGCTCATGCAGGCCAAGAACGAGCCGGGCAACCACAACGGGCTCCAGCTGTCCCCCACGGTGCAGGCCACCCGCAGCAACTACACGCGGGTGCACCAGGGCAGGCCGGTGCCCTACCTCGACCACTTCCGCAACCCCTCTGGACGCGTGCTGGCCGACGTGCGGCAGTCGGAACAGGGGGCCTGGTTCTACCGCAAGCGCAACAGGAACATGGTCGTGGAGGTCACCGAGGACGTCGAACTCATCGACGGCTTCTGCTGGCTGACGCTGGGGCAGGTGCACGAGCTGCTGTCCGTGCCGGACCTGGTGAACATGGACGCCCGTACGGTGCTGGCCTGCCTGCCGTTCTCCGGCGAGGGGACGGCCGCGACGCTGGGCTCCGGCGACGACGGGTTCCGCGCCGCGCTCGTCCGGTCCTGCGATCCCGGCCAGGGCGGCCGGCACCGCATCGAGGAGATCCTTAGCTGGACCACCGGCATCCGTTCCACGGTGGAGATCAGGACCGAGCGGATCCCGCTCAACCGGCTGCGGCACTGGCGCCGGGCCGGCGGGAAGATCTCCCACGAGACCGGCAGGTTCTTCGACGTCATCGGCGTGAGCGTCGCCGCGAGCGGCCGCGAGGTCGGCCACTGGACCCAGCCGATGATCGAGCCCGTCGGCATGGGGGTCATCGCGTTCCTCGTCCGCGAGATCGACGGGGTGCTCCACGCCCTGGTGAACGCGCGGGTCGAGCCGGGCAACACCGACATCGTGGAGCTGGCGCCGACCGTGCAGTACACCCCGGGCAACTACGACCACCTGCCGCCCGAGGCCAGGCCGCTCTTCCTGGACGAGATCCTCGGGGCCCGGCGCGGCCGCGTCCGGTTCGACACCATCCTGTCGGAGGAGGGCGGGCGCTTCTACAGTGCCAGGAACCGCTACCTCATCGTCGAGACGGACCTGGACCCCACGCTCGGCCATCCGGACTTCCGGTGGCTCACCCTGCACCAGCTGGGAGAGCTCCTCCGGCACAGCTACTACGTGAACGTGCAGGCGCGCACGCTCAGCGCCTGCCTGTACAGCCTGACCTCCGCGAGCGGGGGCGATTCTCCGCGCGCTTAGGGCCGGGGGCCCGAAACGCGCCTCGCGCGGTTTCCCGGGTGCGCACGGGAGCCTTTCGATCACCTCCCGCGCGGCCTTTCCCGGGGTGATCAAAAAGGACCGTTCCCATGGATCATGAATATCGCCCGTGTTGTGGTGCCATTTAATACATATAAGCGACTTAAATTGATGCCCTGCTGTATGCTCTGGACCCTTCGAAGTAAGTGATATTTGTGTGTTTGACTGTACTTTGACCGAGCTTTGACTACACTTTGACCGACGCCAGATATCACTAGAAATGCACGAGTCTGGGATAGGCGGGCTAAGGGGTCCACTTGCGTTACACGAGGTTGGGACAGACAGGGCCGGTCATCTCGAATATCGGACTCGGCTCACTTGCCCTCACCGGCGCCTACGGCCACGTCGACAACGCCGAGGCGCTCAGCCTGATCCGCAAGGCGCTCGACGCGGGCGTGACCCTCATCGACACCGCCGGCTTCTACGCCGCGGGCCAGGTCGAACGCCTGGTGGGCCGGGCCGTAGCCGGCAGGGCCCACGAGGTCGTGGTCTGCACCCGCGGCGGCGTGCGCCGCGCGCGGCCGGGGCGGCCCACCAGGTTCGACGGGCGGCTCGACTACCTGGAGCGGTCCTGCGAGTCCTCCCTCGAACGCCTCGGCATCGACTCCCTCGGCCTCTACTACCTCCACTGCCAGGACGAGCGCGTGCCGGTGGAGGCGAGCATGGCCCGCCTGTCCAGGCTCGTGACGGCGGGGAAGATCCGGTACGTGGGCCTGTCGAACGGCACACCCCAGCAGCTACGGCGGGCGCACGCCGTGCACCCCGTCACCGCGGTCGCCGTCGAGTACTCGCTGTGGGGGCTGCGCGCCCAGCCCGCCCTTCTCGCCGCCGCCCGGCAGATGGGCATCACCGTGGTCGCCGCCCGCCCGCTCGGCCGGGGCTTCCTCACCAGCCGCATCCGCTCCCCCGTACAGCTGGGCCCGGGCGACTGGAGACATGAGGACCCCCGTTTCCAGCCGGAGAACCTGCGGCTGAGCGTGGGCCCCCTGCGGGAGGTCGAGGCGGCGGCGGCGCAGCTCGACGTCGGCGCCGGCCGACTCGCCCTGGGCTGGCTGCTCTCCCAGGGCGACCACATCGTCCCCGTCCCGAGCACCCGCGATCCTGTGCACCTGGAGATGAACCTCGCCGCGTCGGCCGTGGAGCTCGCGCCCGCGACGCGGGACAGGCTGGGAAGGATCTTCCCCGCCGCGAGGTTCGATCAGTCGCCGTCGCTCCTGCTCTGAGGGGAGATGAGCGACGCCGCGAGGGCCTTGTTGACCGCGTCGATCCGGGAGACCGCGTTGAGCTTGACGAAGATGTTCCGCATGTGCCGCTTCACGGTCGCCTCGGCGAGACCGAGGCACCGGGCGATCTGGCCGTTGCTGAGCGCCTGGGCGGCCAGCTGGAGCACCTCCTGCTCCTTGCTCGACAGGACGCCGGAAGGAGGCCCCTTCACCTGGGCGAGGCTGTGGCGCGAGACCGCGAGCACCACCCTCGCGGGATCCTCGTGGACGCTCCGCACCGCCGCGATCAGCTCGTGGCGGTGGACGCTCTTGAGCAGGTAGCCGCAGATGCCCGCCACGAGGAGCCGGGTGAGCAGCTGCGGCCCGTCGTACATGCTCAGGATGATGATCTGGGTCTCCGGCGAGATCTCCCTTATCCGCGTGACGGTCTCGGTGACCTCGTCGCCGGGGATCTCGACGTCCAGCAGGACCACGTCCGGCCGGGTCTCCTCGACGAGGGCCAGGGCGGAGGAGGAGTCCCCGGCCTCACCCACGATGCCCATGTCCTCGACGGCCTCAAGGATCTCGCGCAGCCCTTCCCGGAAAAGCGCATGGTCGTCCACGATGGCGACGGAGATTCCGCTATTACGATTCGTCCGATTCATGGGACTGTCTCTTTAGGGGGATGAAGAGCTCGACTAAGCAGCCGTTCCCTGGTTCGCTTGAGATGGTCACCCGGCCTCCGAGCAGCTCCGCGCGCTCGCGCATGGAAGCGAGACCCACGCCTCCGCGCACCCGGGCGAGCAGCGGATCGAAGCCCTGCCCATTGTCCTGTACGGACGCGAGCAGCTCGTGCGGAGCGATGTCCACCCGCATGAGGATCACCGAGGGACGTGCGTGGGTTATCGCGTTGCGGGCGGCTTCCCTGACGATGAGAAAGGCCTGGTCGAGCACTCTGGGCTCGGCCCACGACTCGTCACCGTTCACGTCGAGCCCGACGGAGACGTGGTCGTCCTCCACCGCTTCGAGGAAGCCGAGCAGCGCCTTCTCCAAACTCTTCACCGGCACCTGGGGATAGAGCTCGGACGTCATCTGCCGCAGGTTCTCCATGGTCTCCTGGATGGCCTGCTGCGCGACCGCGATCTTGGCAGACGCCCTGGCGGGGTCCGTGGCCCGGTGGACCTCCGACAGCGCCAGTTGCTGGTGCGCGACGCTGATCCCGTGGCCGACGCGGTCGTGGAGCTCTCGCGCTATGCGGCGGCGCTCCTCTCCCTGGGCCTCCTGCACCTGGTTGAGGAGAAAGCCGTGATAGCTCTCCGACGCCTCACGGATTCGCCGGGAGAGGCTCTCCTCCATTCCGGTCGCCACGAGCGTGAAAAGCTCCCCGGGCGCCTCGGTGTCCACCGCAATTCGCCGTGCGAGGTGGGCCAGAGCGGTCCTGAAGAAAAGTGAGCCGGCCTCAAGAGATGCCTTGGGGTGAACTCCGCTGGCGGCGCGAGTACTGCCGACTTCCCAGGAGTGGAATTTATAGAGCTCGTTGACCTGCACTTTTCCGGCGCGCAGCATGGCCGCCACATCGTCGAGGACGTAGTGGGCGGTCATAAGGGCCTGGCGGGTCGCCTGCGGGTCCGAGGAGAGAACGTTGCCACTGGCTTGCAGCTCAGCCTCGAATTCCGAAAGGATTTCTTTCCGGCACGCGTCGACGAATCTCGCTGGGTCGTTCCTGGCCCCGTGTGCCGCATCCAAGGAAGTCCCCTCCGCCATGGGACGCGCGTGCCCCCAACTATCTCGCAGCTACGTCTTTAAAGCAACATATAGGATGACATATTGCTGATCAACGCGGTAATGTGCACAAGGTGTTGCGTCGCCATGAACGCTCGGTAAGGCCGCCGTTGTTGACGGCGAGTTCCCTTGGAGGAGGCGGCGCGACCGCTCACGATGACCGCCGCGGCGCCCGCGCTCATGGCGACGAACGCGCCGATCAGCGGAATGCCGAGGATCAGGATGGTGGCGCCGAATGCGGCCGCCAGCACGGCCGCCGCGACGGACATCACATACCGTGACGTCCGCTCTCCCAGTGTGACGCCGATCGTCCGCCGGCCGGCAGCGGCATCTCCCTCGATATCGGACAAGTCCTTGGCCGGTACTCCGACAAGTGTCATCCAGTAAGTGGCGGCCACCGCGAACACGATGAGTTCGAGCGGCGTGGACACCCTTTCACCGCCCGTGGAAACGAAGAACCCGCACCAGTAGGAGAGCAGACCGGAGATGCACAACACGATGATTGTGGCTCCGGATCCGCTTTTCAGATGAAATGGCGGCCCGGAGTACAGGTATCCGAGAACCAGGTTGGCCCCTACCATCCACGTCACCTGGGCGGGCAGCCCCAGCGTGGCGGCGAGCGAGAGACCGGCCGCGACCAGGACGACGGTCATCGCGGCGCGCGGTTCGAGATCGCCTCGGGCGATCGGCCTGCGGGAGCCGTTGATCCGGTCCTCGGTGACGTCGGTCACCCCGTTGAAGAGATAGATGGCGAGGGTCGACAGGACCCAGGCCACCGCCCCCTGTGCCACCCTCGCCGGGTCGGGAACGGCCGCGACGGGTACGGCGAGCGCGGCTCCCGTCAGGAATCTGAGCATCGAAATCGCTAGGACGGCAGGCCGCGCTTCGACGACGCACAGCCCCAGCACGCGAATACCGGACCGCAGGGCGGAAGCGCCGTTGGCCTGCCTCGTTGCCCATATGCTCGTCATGCCCGGATTGTTACCCGAAGCCGGCGGCTCGTTAAGAGGATGATCCGAAGGTTGTAGCCGGCACTGATTCTTTGGATACCACCCGTACCACCATCGGATATCTGCGCCGATCTCCTCGGGCACCCGTATTGTCGGGCCGCGCCCACCCCTATAGCTTGAAGCCAGCGGAAAACGCCAGAAAGGCGGGCTCCCACCTCTGACGGAGGCTGGGCAATTTCACCTTAGGGAATCTGATGCCGGATTTCAAGCTACTCGGGCCGATAGAGGTGCTCGACGAGCGCGACCGCCCTTTCACCCCCAGCGGGCCAAAGGTCCGGCAGGTCCTCTCACTTCTGGCGCTCAACGCGGGGAAGATCGTCGATGTCAACCTCTTTGTAAATGAGCTGTGGGGGGAAGAGGCGCCGAAAGACCAGCTGAACACCCTGCAGACCCACATTTATCATCTCCGCCGGATTCTCGACCGCATCGGCCCTCCCGCGGGACGGCTGGTCGCCACCCGGGCCCCGGGATACCTGCTGTGCGTGGACCCGCAGCGCGTCGACGCTCTCGTGTTCCCCCGGCTCGTCGAGGAGGGCGCACGGCACTACCGCGCCGGCGACCACGCGACCGCCGAGCAGGTGCTGCGCAAGGCCCTGGACCTGTGGTCGGGCCCCGCGCTCGCGGACGTAAGACGGGGAGCCGTGCTCGGCCCGCACGCGACCGCCCTGGAGGAGCAGCCGAACTCTCCCGCCGTGAGTCATTCAGGAAAGGAAGTTTGACGATGAAAGGCGTCGAGCGCTACGCGGGTTTCACTCCCGTCGCCCTGACCGACCGCACCTGGCCGGGCAATCGCATCGTCTCCGCTCCGCGCTGGTTGTCCACGGACCTCAGGGACGGCAACCAGTCGCTCGCCAACCCGATGACACCCGAGCGCAAGCTCATGATGTTCGACCTCCTTGTCAACATGGGCTACAAAGAGATCGAGGTCGGTTTTCCGGTCGCCAGCCGGAATGACCACGACTTCGTGCGAATGCTCATCACGCGCGACCGAATTCCCGACGATGTGCGCATCTCGGTTCTCACCCAGGCCCGCGACGAACTGATCAGAGGCACCGTCGAGTGCCTCGCGGGCGCGCCCCGGGCGACGATCCACATCTACAACGCCACGTCCCCGCTGTTCCGGCGGATGGTCTTCGGGATGACCCGCGCGGAGTGCAAGGACCTCGCCGTGCAGGGCACCCGGCTGATGATGAAGTACGCCGAGCGGACCCTCCACGACTGCGACCTCGGGTACCAGTACTCCCCCGAGCTCTTCAACGAGACCGAGCCGGACTTCTCCCTGGAGGTCTGCGAGGCCGTCATGGACGTCTGGCAGCCCGGGCCCGACCGGGGGATCATCCTCAACTTCCCGACGACGGTGGAGCGGTCGCTGCCCAACGTCTTCGCCGACCAGATCGAGTGGCTCGGCCGCAACCTCTCCCGGCGGGAGCACGTGTGCCTGTCCGTCCACCCGCACAACGACCGGGGCACCGGGGTCGCGGCGGCGGAGCTGGCCATGCTCGCGGGCGCCGAGCGCGTCGAGGGCTGCCTGTTCGGCAACGGCGAGCGCGCCGGCAACGTCTGCCTGGTGACGCTCGGCATGAACCTCTACGCCCACGGGGTCGACCCGGGCGTCGACTTCTCCGACATCAACGAGGTGCGCCGCACCGTCGAGCTCTGCAACGAGCTGCCCGTGCACCCCCGGCACCCCTATGGCGGGGACCTCGTCTACAGCGCCTTCTCGGGGTCCCACCAGGATGCCATCAAGAAGGGGTTCGACGAGCTGGAGCAGCGGGCGGCCGAGGCCGGCGCCGACGCGGGCGACCTGCCCTGGCGCATGCCGTACCTGCCGGTCGACCCCAAGGACGTGGGCCGCACGTACGAGGCCGTCGTGCGGGTCAACAGCCAGTCGGGCAAGGGCGGCGTCGCGTACGTCATGAGCGCCTGGCATGGGCTCAACCTGCCGCGGGGGCTCCAGATCGAGCTGGCGGCCAAGGTGCAGGCACGGGTGGACGAGCTGGGCGGCGAGCTCTCGCCGAGCGGCATCGGAGCGCTGTTCATGGAGGAGTACCTCCTCCGCGTGGACCCGGCGGACCCGCTGCCGGGGTGGGAGCACGTGATCGCATCGCTGTACGTCGACGGGCGGTTCGACGTCAGCGGGCCCCAGGCGGACGCCTTCCGCACCCTCGGCTCGGTGCTCGGCCGCCACGGCGTCCAGGTGCGCGTCGTGCACCGCACCGGGCTCCCTCTCGACAACGACGACCTGACGCCGGAGCGCGCCGTGTTCGACGGCCGGTCGCGGGACGAGACCGTGATCTACGCCGAGTGCCGCGCCGACGGCGCCGTGGCCTGGGGCGCCGGCATCGACAGGGACGTCGCCACGGCGGCGCTGTCGGCCGTACGCGTGGCGGGCGCGCGGCTCTCACGCGAGGGAGACCTCGCGGCCGTCGAGGCGGACCGCGAGGTGAACGTACCCGAACAGCGCCGCCCCCTGGCGGCGGCCGGACTCCGAGCGGACGGTGGAGGCCGATCATGGCCGTAGACGACCAGCGGAAGGGCATGACCTCCCTTCGGGAGCTGCTGGCCGAGGTGGTGGCGGGCAAGGGCAGGATCGCGATGGTGACGGGGGCGATCGCGACCGGCAAGAGCGAGCTGCTGTACGCGTTCACCGAGCGGGCGTTCGACCACGGCGCGCTGCCCCTCACCGCGACGGGCTCGCGCGCCGAGAGCGGACTCCCGCTCGGCGTGCTGTCCCAGCTCGTCCACGGCGCGCCCCTGACCGAAGAGCAGCGGGCGGCGACGCTGGGCCTGCTGCACGAAGGCGCGCGCTCACAGATGTCGAACGACCCGCGTGCCGAGGCCATCGAGCACGTGGACGTGCAGATCGTCGACGCGCTGTGCACGGTGCTGCTGGAGCTGTCCGAGCGGTGCCCGCTGGTGATCGCCGTGGACGACGTCCACTACGCCGACCGCGCGTCGCAGCTGTGCCTCGCCTACCTCGCGCGGCGGGTGAAGTTCGCGGACGTCATGCTGGTGTTCAGCGCGCCCGACCCGAGCGCGCACCTCCAGTCCCTCTTCCACACAGAGGTGCTGCGGCAGCCGCACTGCCGTCCGATCCGGCTCGCCCACCTGAACCTCGCGGGCGTGGAGGAGAGGGTGACCGACAGGGCGGGCGCCGAGGCCGCCAGGCGGTTCGCGGCCGAGTGCCACGCGCTGAGCGGCGGCAACCGGCTGCTGGTCGACGCGCTCCTGGAGGATCACCAGGCCACCGGCTCCCCCGGCCAGAGGTACGGCGAGGCCATCGTGGCCTACCTGCGCCGCGCGGACCGCCGCATGTCGCTCGTCGCCAGAGGGCTCGCGGTCCTCGGCGACGCCTCCTCGGTCGGCCCGCTGCTCGGCGAGAGCAAGGTGGCGGTGTCCACCTCGATCCAGGCGCTGGGCGACGCCGGCGTGCTGCGGGAAGGCCGCTTCCGTCACGAGATCGCCAGGTCCGCCGTGCTCGCCGAGCTGGACGCCTCCGAGCGCATAGCCCTGCACCGCCGGGCCGCGGAGCTGACGTACGAGGAGGGGTGCCCCCCGGTCGTGGTGGCCGAGCACCTGCTCCACGCGAGCCACGCGGGGGACCCCTGGGCCCTGTCGGTCCTGGAGGAGGCGGCACGGCAGGCGCTGCGCGACGACGGCGTCGAGTCTGCCATCGAGTACCTCAAGCTCGCCTGGCGCGCCTGCGGAGACGAGCGGCGGCGCGCGAGGATCGCCACCGCGCTCATGCGGGCGGAGTGGCGGATCAACCCCAGCACTCCCGCGGGCCACCTCGCGGAGCTGACCGACGCCCTGCACAAGGGCTACCTCGGCGGCGGCGACGCGGTGGTGCTCGCGAAGGCCCTGCTGTGGCACGGCCACGTCGACGACGCCAGGGAGGTGCTCGCCCACCTGAAGGAGCGCGAGAAGCTCGACCAGGAGAGCGCGGCGGAGCTCGCCGCGGCGCGTCCCTGGTTCAGGACCCTGTACCCCTCGTTCCTCACGCATCTGCCGGAGGTCGGCCGGGAGCGGACGGTCGCCGCCGCCTCGTCCCTGCGGGTCGGCCGCCGCATGGAGGCCGCGGACGCGCTGGCGAGCGTGATGACCGAGGGTCCGCGCGAGGACACCGTGGCGACGGCCGAGCTCATCCTGCGCGGCTCGCGCCTGGACGAGATGACCCTGGACACGGTGGAGACCGCGCTCCTGGCGCTGACCTACGCCGATCTGCCCGGCAAGGCGGCCCCGTGGTGCGACGCCTTCATCGACGAGGCGGAGTCACGACGCGCGCCGAGCCGCCAGGCCCGGCTGTCCGCCATCCGGGCGGAGATCGGCCTCCGCAGGGGCGACCTGGCGGGGGCGGCGCAGGACGCCCAGAGGGCTCTGGAGCTCATCCCGGCCGGCAGCTGGGGGGTGACCGTCGGCGGGCCGCTGGGCAGCCTCCTGCTCGCCGGGGCCGCCATGGGCAAGCTGGACGAGTACCTCCAGCATTTCAACCAGCCGGTGCCCGAGGCGATGCTGGAGACCAGGTACGGCCTGCAGTACCTGCACGCGAAGGGCCGCTTCAACCTCATGGCGGACCAGCCCCAGCAGGCGCTGCGGGACTTCCGGCTCTGCGGCGAGCTCATGAGCAGGTGGAAGCTGGACGTCCCGGGGTTCATCGCGTGGCGCACGGACGCGGCCGAGGCGCTGATCCGCCTCGGTGAGCCGGACGAGGCCATGCGCCTGATCAACGACCAGCTCTCGCGGTGCGACTCCCGCTCCAAGCGGGCACAGGGCATCGCGACGCGCCTGCTGGCCTCGGTGAGCGAGCTGCGCCACCGGGCCACGCTGCTCCGCAGGTCGGCCGACCTCCTGCAGTCCGGCGGCGACCGGTACCAGCTCGCCCGTACGCTCTTCGACCTCACCGAGGCCTACCAGGCGAGCGGGGAGTACCGGCAGGCGGAGATCTTCGGGCGGCGTACCCGGGTGCTCGCGCAGGAGTGTCACGCCGAGCCCCTCATCCGGGCCCTGTCTCGCGGTGCCGAGGACGACGAGCCCGACCCCGGCTCGTCCTCCGGCGTGACCGCGATCATGAGCGACGCCGAGCGGCGCGTGGCGGCGCTGGCGGCGGAGGGGTACACCAACCGCGAGATATCGAGGAAGCTCTTCATCACGATGAGCACGGTCGAACAGCACCTCACGCGCATCTATCGCAAGCTCAACGTCACCCGCCGCACCGAGCTGCCGGCCAGGCTCGCGGACGGCCTCTCGGCCCCGGCACCCGAATCCACGAACCACGCATTCAACTGATTTTTCGCGTATTCGGAGGAAAAGGGCGGTCTGGCGATTTTTATGTGGTTTGTTCAAATTGGCGGTGGATTGTAGATGAACGGAGGCCGGGCGTGCGGTGGCAGCCAATCCCCGTAACTTGTTGCCATCGGGGTGGCGGTCAGATACCTGGTATTACCTACCTTTACCTCCTAATCTGACGATATGCAGGTGGGATCGCTCATCGCGTCCGGACGTGACTGTCACATCTTCGAGGCCGGAACCGGCAAGGTGGTCCGGCGGGCCCGCGACGGTCGCAACCTGGAGCGGGAGGCTTCGGTCATGCGCCACGCGCGCAGGCACGGCTTCCCCGCGCCCGAGGTCTTCGACGCCGAAGGACCCGACATCCTCATGGAGCGCGTCGAGGGGGCCAACCTGATGGAGCACGGCCTACGGGAGCCGTCGCGCATGCGGGCCCACGGCCGTCTTCTCGCCGACCTCCTTCGCCGGCTGGCGGCCGTACGGGCACCGGGCTGGCTGCCCGCGGCCGAGGGATGCCCGGGGAACAGCCTGCTCCACCTGGACCTCCACCCGCTCAACGTGCTCGTCACCGGCGACGGCCCGAAGGTCATCGACTGGGCGAACGCCGGCAGGGGCGCGGCGGGGGCCGACGTGGCGTGCACGTGGCTCGCCATGGCGACCGCGCCGGTCTCCGGACCGGACGAGGAGGCGGGGCGCGACGTGGTGCTCGCCGCGTTCCTCGAAAGCATCGACCGCGAGGCCGCCCGGCCGTACCTGAGCGCCCTGGCCGGACGCCGGCTCGCCGACCGCAACACCCGGCCCGGCGAGCGGGCCGACATCGACCGCCTCGTCGCGCGAGAGACCACGGAACGGCGCGAGCCGGTGTCGTGAACCGAGTACTTCGACGCGGGCCCGCCTCGGCGCGGCCCGGGTCGTGACCCCTGGAACCGGGAGAAGGCAGAGGATGGACGAGCGGCGCGACGTGCGGGTTTCGGACAGTGATCGCGAGGCCGCCGCCGAGCGGCTCGGCTCGGCGGTGACCGAGGGCCGCCTCAACCTGCAGGAATACGACGATCGACTGGGCCGTGCCTACCAGTCGGTGACCTACGGCGACCTCGCCGACCTGTTCGTCGACCTGCCGGCCTCGGCGCCCGGCCCGGTGGCGGCGGCTCCGGCGGCTCCCCAGGCCGTGCCCGCCTCCTCCGAGGCGGAGGCCACCCTGCCGAGGTGGCTCAGGGTGGTCTGGACGATCTGGGCCGTCAAGGTCATGATCAACCTGACCGTCTGGGTCCTGGTCAGCCTGTCCGACGGCTCCCTGGTGTACTTCTGGCCCATGTGGGTCATCGGCCCTCCGGCCGCCGCCCTGCTCGTCCTGACGACGATCGTCACGCACAGCCGTCGCGACCGCTGAAAAAAATTCTCCCGGCCTGTCGATCCGGCCCTCCCTCGGTCGACGCACAGGTAGAACCAGTTGAGCGGGTCCGAAGGCACCGCGCCGGACCCGGACCAAGAGGGAGAACGACGATGCGATACCTGCTGCTCCTCAGGACCGAAGAGAACTCCACGCTGGGCGCGCCGCCCAAGGAGCTCATGGACGCCATAGCCGCGTACGGCGAGGAGTCGGCCAAGGCGGGGGTGCTGCTCGACACCGCGGGCCTCGCGCCGAGTGCCACCGGCGCCCGTGTCCGGCTGGCCGGAGGGAAGCTGACCGTGACCGACGGTCCCTTCACCGAGTCCAAGGAGCTGATCGCCAGCTACGCGATGATGGAGGTGGACTCCAAGGAAGAGGCCGTCGAGGCGGCGAGGCGCTTCATGGAGATCCACCGGGACAACTGGCCGGGCTGGGAGGGCGAGTCCGAGATCCGCCGGGTCTTCGGCCCCGCCGACTTCGACCCCACCTCCTTCCCCCAGCCCTGACCCACGCCACACCCCGCCACCGGCCAGGGCATCAGGGGTGGTTCGGAGGCATGAACATAGGCTAGCCTTACCTAAGTTCATGGCCGGGGTTCCGAAGGAGTGCGGATGGGTGCGTCGGGGCGGCATGTTCTGCGACGCGCCATCCGAGGGCAACGGCGGGATGTCACACTCGGCTCGGTGCTCGGAGCCGCGCACCAGGCCGGGGAGGCACTGGTCCCGGTCCTGATCGGCATCGTGATCGACCAGGCCGTGGCCGAGGGCGACGCGGGCGCGCTGCTGCGCTGGCTCGCGGTACTCGCCATCGTCTACGTGGGACTGTCGTTCAGCTTCCGTTTCGGCGCCCGGGCCGGGGAACGAGCCGCCGAGCAGGCCGCTCACGTGCTGCGCGTCCAGCTCGTACGGCGCGTGCTCGACCCGGGCGGCGGGGCGGAGAACGGCAGGCTGCCTGGCACGCTGGCCACCATCGCCACCGAGGACGCCAAGCGCGTCGGCGCCGTGAACATGGCGTTGATGTTCGGGATATCGGCGCTGGCGGGACTGCTCGTCGGCGCTGTCGTGCTGCTGCGGACCTCGGTGCCGCTCGGCCTGACGGTCCTGCTCGGCACCCCGGTGCTGCTCTGGCTCGGGCACCTGCTCAGCAAGCCGCTGGAGCGCCGCAGCGAGGCCGAGCAGGAGCGTGCCGCGCACGCGTCCGGCATCGCCACCGACCTGGTGGCCGGCCTTCGCGTGCTCAAGGGCATCGGGGCGGAGTCCGCGGCCGTCGCCCGCTACCGGCGCACCAGCCGTGACTCGCTGGTCGCCACGCTGCGGGCGGCTCGGGCCGAGGCGCTGCAGAGCGGCATGGTGCTCGCCCTGACCGGAGGCTTCATCGCCGTCGTCGCGCTCGTGGGCGGTCGGCTGGCCGCCCAGGGCGACATCAGCCTGGGCCAGCTCGTCTCCGCGGTCGGCCTCGCGCTGTTCCTGCTGGGGCCGCTGGAGGTGTTCTCCTGGGTCAACGCCGACTTCGCCCAGGGCCGGGCGTCCGCGGGACGTATCGCCGAGGTCCTCGCCGCGCCGCCGGCCGTGCCGTCCGGTGGCGCGCGCCTGCCGCGGCCCGTACGAGGTGCGGTACGGCTGCGCGGGGTCAGCCACGGGGGGCTGCGCGAGCTGGAGCTGGACGTGGCACCCGGCGAGGTGCTCGGTGTGGCCGCGACCGATCCGGCGGACGCGACGGCACTGCTGCGCTGCCTCAGCCGCCAGGCGGACCCCGACACCGGAGTGGTCGAGCTGGACGGCATACCGCTGCGCGACCTGGACCCGGCCGACATCCGCACGGCGATACTGGTCGCCGAGCACGACGCCGCGCTGTTCGAGGGCACCCTTCACGACAACATCACCCCCCCGAAGCCAGACCCTCCCGGCACCGACGACCCCGCCCACCCACTGGCAGCGACCGACGACCTCACTCGCGCGATGGCGGCGGCCGGGGCCGACGAGATCGTCCGGGCGTTGCGGCATGGTGGTGACACGGCGGTCAGTGAGCGGGGCCGCTCGCTGTCCGGCGGGCAGCGCCAGCGTGTGGCCCTCGCCCGGGCCCTGGCCGCCGAGCGACCCGTGCTGGTGGTCCATGACCCGACCACCGCGGTCGACGCGGTCACCGAGGCGCGCATCGCCACGGGTATCCGCGAGTTCCGCCGGGGCCGCACGACGATCCTCGTCACCACGAGTCCCGCGCTGCTGGCGGTGACCGATCGCGTGGCCCTGCTCCACGACGGCCGGGTCACCGACACGGCCCCGCACGCCGACCTGGTACGACGCCACGCCGCCTACCGCACGGCGGTGCTCGCATGACGACCACGACCGCGACCCCCGCCGGCACCGAGCGGGAGGGGGGACGGGTGTTGCTGCCCACGGCCGGTTCGGCGCGGACCTGGGCGGCCGTAAGGGAACTGCTCCGGCCGCACCGGGGGCTGGCCACCTGCGGGTTCGCGGTGATGGTCGCCGCCACCGCGGTCGGCCTGCTGACGCAGCCGCTGCTCGGCCGCATCGTCGACCTCGTCGCCGGCCGGAGCCCGGCCGACGCCCTCACCCTGCCCGCGACGCTGCTGGTGCTCGTCGCGGTGACGCAGGGGGCCGGCACCACGCTCGGGCTGTCGCTGATATCCCGGCTCGGGGAGACCGTGCTGGCCCGGCTGCGCGAGCGGTTCGTCGAACGCGCCCTGCTGCTGCCGCTGGAACAGGTGGAGAAGGCCGGTTCCGGCGACCTCACCTCCCGGGTGACCGGTGACGTCTCGCAGGTGGCCGAGGCGGTGCGGACCGCCCTTCCCGAACTGGCCCGCTCGCTGCTGGCCATCGTGCTCACCCTCGGGGCGCTCGCCGTGCTCGACTGGCGGTTCCTGCTCGCGGCGCTGCTGGCGGTGCCGATCCAGGCGCACACCGCGCGCTGGTACGTGCGCAACGCCGTGCCGCTGTACGCCGAGCAGCGCATCGCGAGCGGAGCCCAGCAGCAGCAACTCCTGGACAGCATCGGCGGCGCTACCACCGTCCGCGCGTTCCGCCTGGAAGCCGAGCACACCGAGCGGGTGACCCGGCGCTCCTGGTCGGCGGTCGAGCTGACGATGCGCGGGGTACGGCTGGTGCTGCGGTTCTACAGCCGCCTGCACCTCGCCGAGTACACCGGCCTGGCGGCGGTGCTGGTGGTCGGATTCCTCCTGGTTCGAAGCGGGTCCACGTCCATCGGCACGGCGACCGCCGCGGCGCTGTACTTCCACAGCCTGTTCGCCCCGGTCAACTCCGCCCTCGTCCTGGTGGACGACGCCCAGTCGGCCGCCGCGAGCCTCGCCCGCCTGGTCGGCGTCGCGGACGAACCGTCACATCAGCAGCCGGAGCACCCGGTGGAGCCCGCAGATCGGCAGGGTCCGGTGGTGATGGTGAAGGGAGTAGGGCACGCGTATGAGGCGGGGCGGCCTGTGCTGCATGACGTGGACCTCGTGCTGCGTCCCGGCGAGCGGGTAGCGCTGGTCGGCGCCAGCGGCGCGGGCAAGACCACGCTCGCCAAGCTCATCGCCGGCATCCACCGGCCGACCACCGGTTCCGTACGGCTGGCGGTCCCCGGGCGGGACACGACCGGCCCCACGGTCGCGCTGGTCACCCAGGAGGTGCACGTCTTCTCCGGACCGCTGGCCGACGACCTGCGGCTGGCCCGGCCCGACGCCGACGACGCCGACCTGCGCGAGGCCCTCGCCGGCGTAGACGCCCTGACCTGGGCGGAAGCGTTGCCGGACGGCCTGCGGACGGTCGTCGGCGAGGGCGGCCACCGCCTCACCGCCACCCAGACGCAGCAGCTCGCCCTCGCCCGGCTGATCCTCGCCGACCCGCCGATAGCCGTGCTGGACGAGGCCACCGCCGAGGCGGGCAGCACCGGGGCCCGCACCCTGGAGAACGCCACCCTGCGGGCGATCGAGGGCCGTACCGCCCTGGTCGTGGCCCACCGCCTCACCCAGGCCGCGACCGCCGACCGCGTCGTCGTCATGGACGGCGGCCGGGTCGTGGAGAGCGGCGGCCACGACGAGCTCCGCGCCGCGGGCGGAACCTATGCCGCCCTATGGGAGGCCTGGTCGGACACCCGATCCAGCGCTCCCCCACAACCCCCCACGCACGACGCACCGACCATCTGACGAGAAGACGAAGGACCCCCTGATGCCCCGCACGATGAGAGGCACCCGGCTCGCCGCGGTACTCACCTCCGTACTGCTGCTCTGCGGCGCCATCGCCGCCTGCGGTTCCGGCTCCGGCTCCGGCTCCGATTCCGCCACCGGCACCGCCGATCCCGGTGCCACCGCGTCAGACGGCGGCGCCTTCCCTGTGACCATCGAGCACAAGTACGGCAGCGTCACCATCCCGTCCGCGCCCAAGCGGATCGTCACGGTCGGCCTGACCGACCAGGACTCCGTGCTGGCCCTCAGCGAGGTGCCGGTCGGCACGACCGAGTGGCTGGGCGGGTACGGGGGTGCCATCGGCCCCTGGGCCACCGGCAAGCTGGGCGGCGGCGCCCTTCCGGCCGTACTGAAGGACACCGGCACGGGACCACAGGTGGAGAAGATCGCCTCGCTCGCCCCCGACCTGATCCTCTCCCTGTACTCGGGGCTGACGAAGGACCAGTACGAGACCCTGTCGAAGATCGCCCCGGTGGTGGCCCAGCCCAAGGAGTACGCGGACTACGGCGTCCCGTGGCAGCGGCAGACCGAGATCATCGGCAAGTCGCTCGGCAAGGAGGCCGAGGCCAAGAAGCTGGTCGAGGACGTCGAGGCCAGGTTCACGGCGGCGAAGGCCGAGCACCCGGAGTTCGCGGGCGCCACCGCCGTGATGGCCACCCCGTACGAGGGCATCTTCGTGTACGGGCCTCAGGACAACCGCTCGCGCATCCTGAGCTCGCTGGGCTTCACGCTGCCGTCCGGCCTGGACAAGGCCATCGGCGACGAGTTCGGCGCCAACATCAGCAAGGAGCGCACCGACCTGCTGGACACCGACGCGATCGTGTGGATCGTCGCCGACCCGGCGACGGACGCGGCCAAGCTGCACGGCGACAAGCTGTACGGCGACCTGGACGTGGTCAAGCAGGGCCGTGAGGTGTTCGTCAAGGAGAACGGGGACTACGGCAACGCCATCTCGTTCGTCTCGGTGCTGAGCCTGCCGTACACGCTCGACCGGCTGGCACCGCAGCTCGCGGCGGCCGTCGACGGCTCGCCCTCCACCGAGGTCACGCAACCGTCCTCCTGACGGCCGGCCCTCGGAGAGGGCCGGCCCGCTTCGTACACACCTGGAAAGGGCTGGGCCGCGAATCGTCTCGCGGCCCAGCCCTTCTTCGCGCCCCCCGGCGGTCAGCCGTCCTGTTCCGCGAGGGTCTTCGGGCGCATGTCGGTCCAGTTGGCCTCGATGTGGTCCAGGCACTCCTGGCGGGTGGCGGGTCCGTGGGCGACGGTCCACCCGGCCGGGACCTCCGCGAAGTCAGGCCACAGGCTGTGCTGGCCTTCGGCGTTGACCAGTACCGAGTAGACGCCTTCGGGGTTCTCGAACGGGTTGCTCATGTCGGGTTCTCTCCTCTTCGGGGAAATATCTGTGTAGGGATGCGGTGGTCATCGGTCTAGGGATGTGATGGTCATCGGTCGTCGCCCAGCGCTTCGGCACGGTCGACCAGGACTCGCAGCACCCGGAACCATGTGCCGGCCAGATCCCGGACCGCCTCCTCGGACATCACCTCGGACGCGAAGGACCAGTGGGCGGCCAGCTCCGGCCCGCCCGGGTGGTCCTCGGTCAGGGCGTTGACGGTCAGGGCGTGCGACATCGGCATGCCCGGATCCGCGTCCAGGTCGGCGGCGTCGTCCTCCGGCGCGTACGACCAGTCGGTCGCCTCGGGACGGCCGAAACGGCCCATGTAGTTGAACTCGATCTGAGGCTCGCCGAGCCGTGCCAGCTCCGGCCCCGTCACCGGGTTCAGGTGCCGCAGCAGGCCGTGCCCGATGCCCGCCGCCGGGAGCGAGGCGAGGTGCGCCTTGACCCGGGCCAGTGCCTCGTCGAGCGCGGGCCCACCGGCGAGCGCGTCGGCCAGGTCCACAGTGCCGGGATCCAGGCGTACCGGGACGACGCTCGTGAACCAGCCGACCGTACGCGACAGGTCCGCGTTGCCCGCCAGTTCCTCCTCGCGGCCGTGGCCTTCCAGGTCAACCAGTACCGCGGTGCCGGGGCTCCGCCCGTCCGTCCGGCGATGCCAGTCGGCGACGGCCAGGGCCAGAGCGGTCAGCAGCACGTCGTTGACGGTCGCCTTGAAGGCGGCGGGCACCCGGCTGAGCAGCGGGGCCGTCCGGTCGGCGGGCAGGGTGAGGGACAGGTAGCGCGTGGTGGCGACCACATCCCGCCGCGGGTCGAGCGCCGGGGCCACGGAGATCGCGTCGCCCTCGGAGAGGATCGAGGTCCACAGCGGGAGCTCGTCCTCGCGGGCCGGGTCCGTGGCACGCTCGCCCAGCAGCTCCGACCAGCGGCGGAACGACAGGTCGACCGGCGGGAGCTCCACGGGCCTGCCCGCCGCGACGTCCTGCCAGGCGGCGGCCAGGTCGGGGAGGACGATGCGCCAGGACACGCCGTCCACCACCAGGTGGTGGACCAGCAGCAGCAGCCGTCCCGGGGTGCCCCGGCCCGCGTCGAACCAGACCGCCCGCACCATCTGACCGGTGTCCGGGTCGAGGCGTGACCGGGCCGCGTGGGCGTGCTCGGCGATGGCCCTGCGAAGCGCCGTCTCATCGGCTCCCACCGTGTCCACCCGCACGAGCCAGGCCGCCACATCGGCCGTGCCCGGGGCGGGAACTCGCAACGACCATTCGCCACGGGTGCGCACCAGGCGGGACCGGAGCATGTCGTGCCGGTCGGCCACGGCCCGGAATACGGACCTGAGTCCGCGCTCGTCCAGGTCGGCCGGGGTCCGCAGCAGCGCCGCCTGGTGGTACCCACTGATCGGGCCGCCGCGCTCCCGCATGGCGTGCATGATCGGGGTCAGCGGCACCGTGCCCGTGCCGTCGTCGTGCGTACGGCCGCCGGCGTCCGGGCCCGGCACGACGGCGACGGTGGCCAGCGCCGCGACCGTACGGTGCTGGAACACCTGGCGCGGGGTGATCCGCAGACCGGCGGCGCGTGCCCGGCTGACGAACTGCATCGCGACGATGCTGTCACCGCCGAGGGTGAAGAAGTCGTCGTCGACACCGGCCTCGGGCAGTCCAAGCACCTCTGCGACGACCGCCAGCAGGGCGCGCTCGACGTCATCGGCCGGCTCGCGCCCTCCGCCGCGCGCGGTGAAGTCCGGCGCCGGGAGCGCCTTGCGGTCGAGCTTGCCGTTGGGCAGCAGCGGCAGCCCGTCCAGGACGACCACCGCCGCGGGCACCATGTACTCCGGCAGGGAGGCCGCGACCTGCGCACGCAACGCGGCCGGATCGACGGGTCCGGGGTTCTCCGCCGGGACCACATAGGCGACCAGTTGCTTGACGCGGGGCCGGTCCTCCCGGGCCACGACCACGACCTGGGCCACGGACTCGTGCCGGTCCAGCACGGCCTCGATCTCGGCGGGCTCGACGCGGAAGCCGCGGATCTTCACCTGGTCGTCGGCTCGTCCTCCGTACTCCAGCCGCCCTTCGGCGGTCCAGCGGGCCAGGTCGCCGGTACGGTACATGCGCGCCCCCGCCTCGCCGAACAGCTCCCCGAACGGGTCGGCGACGAAGCGCTCGCCGGTCAGGCCCGGGCGGCCGAGGTAGCCCCGGGCCAGGCCCGCGCCGCCGAGGTACAGCTCACCGGTGACACCGGGCGGGACGGGCCGCAGGCCGGCGTCGAGCACGTAGGCGCGGGTGTTGCCGACCGGGCGGCCTACCAGCGGGGACCCGCTGTCGCGGACGCGCGCGACCAGGGCGTCCACGGTGGCCTCCGTGGGGCCGTAGAGGTTGAACGCCTCCGTGGACCGCAGGCCGGCCAGGTCGCTCCAGAGCGAGTCCGGCACCGCCTCACCGCCGACACCGACCACGGCCAGCGGGCACTCGCCGTCCTCGATCAGGCCGGCGTCGGCCATCTGGGCGAAGAACGACGGGGTGACCTCGATGAAGTCCAGCCCCTGATCCCGGATGGCGGCGGCCGTCAACTCGGGGTCGCGGCGCGTCTCGTCGGGAAGGACGTGCAGCGCGTGCCCGTCCAGCAGCCACAGCTGCGGCTGCCATGACGCGTCGAACGAGAACGACCACGCGTGGCCGACACGCAGGTGACGGCGGCCGGTGGCGGCCTTGGCCGGGTCGTGGAGGGTCCGGCGATGGCTGTGGAAGAGGTTGACGACGCTGCTGTGGCACACCACCACGCCCTTGGGCAGGCCGGTGGAACCGGAGGTGTAGATCACGTACGCCGGGTGGCGCGGGTCGGGGGTGGTGGTGAGGTCGTCCCCGGGTTGGGCGGCGAGGCGTGCGGCGGTCCGCTGGGTGTCCAGCCGTAGCGTCGGGACACCGCCGTCCGGCAGCACGGTGGCGAACTCCTCGCTGGTCAGGAGGAGGACGGGCCTGGCGTCGCGGAGCATGTCGAGCACCCGCTCGGCGGGCAGGTCCGCGTCCACGGGCAGGTAGGCGGCGCCGGACTTCAGCACGGCGAGGATGGCCAGTATGAAGTCCGCGGAGCGCGGCAGCGACAGGGCGACGATCCGCTCCGGCCCCGCGCCCTCCTCGACGAGCAGCCGCGCGAGCCGGTTGGCCCGCTCGTTCAGCTCCCGGAAGGTCCAGCTGACCGTCCCCGACACCACGGCGACGGCATCCGGGCTCTCACCAACCTGCGCCTCGAACAGCCCAGAAACCGTGCCGGCGTCGGAGGGTTGTGGGGTGGTGGTGTCGTTCCAGGTGTGGAGGATGGTGTGGCGGTCGGCGGGGGTGAGGATGTCGAGGCGGCCGACAGGCTGGTCCGCGTCGGCCGTCATCGCCTCGAAGAGCCGCACCATCGACGCGGCCATCCGCTCGGCCGTCGTACGGTCGAACAGGTCGGGGCGGTACTCGGCGGTCAGGATGAGGCGATCCCCGGGCTCCACCGCCCAGGTGAACGGGTAGTGGGTCGAGTCCTGGTGGTCGAGCACGGCGGTGCGCAGGCCGTCACCGGCCCCGAGCGCGGGCCCCCCGGCGTCGGGGTACGACTCGAAGACGACCAGCGTGTCGAACAGGTCGCCCAGTCCAGCCCTGCGTTGGACATCGGCCAGCCCGGCGTGCTGGTGGGCGATGAGCCGCGACTGCTCGTCCTGGAGGCGGTCGAGGAACGCCGCCAGGCTCTCGCCGTCACGGACGCGGACGCGCACCGGGATCGTGTTGATGAACAGGCCGATCATCGACTCGACACCGTCCAGCTCCGGGGGGCGCCCGGAGACGGTCGCGCCGAAGACCACGTCGTCGCGGCCGGTGAGCCGGGACAGCAGGATGCTCCAGGCGCCCTGGACCAGGGTGTTGACCGTCAGCCCGCGCGAGCGGGCGAGGGCCGACAGGGCCTCGGTCACCTCCCGGGTGACGTGCGTGGTGTGCGTCTCCGGCACGACCGGAGCCCGGTTCGGGTCGGCGGGCGCCAGGTGGGTGGGATCCTCAAGACCGTCCAGCGCCTCGGCCCAGGCATCGGCCGTGACACCCGCGTCCTGCCGCGCCAGCCACGCGAGGTACTCCCGGTACGGCGCCGCGGCCGGCGAACCGGAGCCCGGGCCGTGCGCGTACAGATCACCCAGCTCGCGCATGAGCTGCGGGATCGACCAGCCGTCCAGCAGAAGGTGCTGGTGGGACAGGATCAGGCGGTGGCGGCCTGGCCCGGGGCGCACGAGCATCAGCCGCAGGAGCGGCGGCTCGGACGGTGTGAACCGGCGCCGCTCCTGAGCGAGGTAGCGGGTCCACCGGGCTTCCCGAGCGGGCTCGCCGAGCTCCGAGAGGTCGGCCTCACGCCAGGGCAGGGCGACCGTACGCGGCACGACCGCCACCGGACGGCCGGAGGACAGGTACCGGAATCCGGCGCGGAGGTTGTCGTGCCGGTCGAGCAGTGCCTGCCCGGCCTCGCGAAGCCGGGCGGCGTCCAGCGGGCCGTCGATCTCGTACGACACCTGGACCGTGTAGACGTCCGGCCCGTCGTCCCCGGAGTCGAACGAGGCGTGGAACAGCAGGCCCACCTGGAGCGGCGTGAGCGGCAGCACGCCCGCGACACCCGTGACCGGCAGCTCGGCACGCTCGCCCTCGGTGAGGGTGACAAGCGCGGCGGGCGACGCCGTGCCGTCCAGGGTGCTGTGGATACCGCCGCCCAAGGAGCCGTTCGCAGTGCCGTTCGCAGTGCCGGGCACTCCGGCGACGGCGGCCAGCGACGCGACCGTCTTGTGCCGGAAGACGTCCCGGGGACTGATCACCAGCCCGGCTCCGCGCGCCCGGCTGACGAGCTGCATGGCGACGATGCTGTCGCCGCCGAGGGTGAAGAAGTCGTCCTCGGCGCCGACGCGTTCCAGGCCGAGCACGTCGGCGAACAGCCCGCAGAGCAGTTCCTCGCGCGGGGTGCTCGGAAGGGTGCCGGTGACCTCGGTGGCGAAGTCGAACTCCGGCAGGGCCTTGCGGTCGAGCTTGCCGTTCGGGGTGAGCGGAAGGGCATCGAGCACGACGAAGGCGGCGGGAACCATGTACTCGGGCAACACGGCCCCGGCGTACTCCCGCAGCACCGCGGACCCGGGTATCGCGGAGCCCGAACCGGGACCCACGTCACCGAGCCCCGCCTGGCCATAGCCCGTGAGGTAGGCGATCAGGTGTTGGTTGTGGGCGATCACTACGGCTTGGGCCACCGCCTCGTGGCGGGACAGGACCGTCTCGATCTCTCCGAGCTCGATTCTGAAGCCCCGGATCTTGACCTGGTCGTCGGCCCTTCCGAGGAACTCCAGCGACCCGTCACGGCTCCAGCGCGCCAGGTCGCCCGTCCGGTACATGCGCGTGCCGGACGGCCCGTACGGGTCGGCGACGAAACGCTCGCCGGTCAGGCCCGGCCGGCCGAGATACCCCCGGGCGAGCTGGACGCCCGAAAGGTACAGCTCTCCCGCCACACCCGGCGGCACCGGGCGCAGCGCCGCGTCCAGCACGTACGTCCGCGTGTTCCACACCGGCCGCCCGATCGGCACGGCGACGGCCCCGGGGAGCACCCGGACCGAGGTCACGTCGACGGACGCCTCGGTCGGCCCGTACAGGTTGTGCAGCTCCGCGGGGAGCACGGCGTGGAACCGGGAGGCCAGGTCGGCCGGCAGTGCCTCGCCGCTGCACATCACCCGGCGCAGCCCCGTGCACCGCGCCGCGCCCGGATCCTCCAGGAACGCCCGCAGCATCGAAGGTACGAAGTGCACCGTGGTGACCCGCTCGTCCTGGATCAGCCCGGCCAGGTACGCCGGGTCCTTGTGGCCCTCCGGCTTCGCCACCACCAGCGCCGCCCCGGTGATCAGGGGCCAGAAGAACTCCCACACCGACACGTCGAAGCTGGACGGCGTCTTCTGCAGCACGCGGTCGGAAGCGGTCAGGCCGTACTCGTCCCGCATCCACAGCAGGCGGTTGACGATGCCCTCGTGCGGCACCACCACGCCCTTCGGCCTGCCGGTTGACCCGGAGGTGTAGATCACGTAGGCCGGGTGCCGGGGGTCGTACGACGCGGGCAGCTCGCCCGAGGGGCCGTCGGGCAGCCCGTCCCGCAGCACGCAGACCGGGCGGGCGTCCGCCAGCATGAGCTCGACGCGCTCGCGCGGGTAGCCGGCGTCCAGCGGCAGGTACGCCGCACCCGCCCGCTGCACCGCCAGCAGGGCGACCACCAGCTCGGCCGAACGTGGCAGCGCCACCGCCACCGTTCGCTCGGGACCGGCGCCCATCGCGGCCAGCGCCCGCGCCGCGCGCTCGACCCTGGCGTCCAGCTCCGCGTAGGTCAGGCGCTCGTCGCCGCAGACCAGGGCGAGCGCATCGGGCGTCCGCGCCACCTGGGCGCGGAACAGCTCGGGCAGTGTGGTGGCCTCCACCGGCCGCGCGGTGTCGTTCCACTCGCCCACGACGAGCCGGCGCTCCCGCCCGTCCATGATCTCCAGGTGCCGCACGGGAAGGCCGGGGTCGGCGACCACCTGCTCCAGCAGCCGTACGAGCCGCTCCGCGAGCCGCTCCACCGTGTCGTGGTCGAACAGGTCGGCGCTGTACTCGATCCAGCCCTCGATGCCCTCGCCGTCGCCCCGCTCGGCGAAGTCGAAGCTCAGGTCGAACTTCGCGGTCTCCTGGCCGAGCGGCTCGGGCCGCGCGTCGAGCCCCGGGAAGCCCGGAGCCCCGTTCTGGTCGGCCAGGTAGACGACCATCACCTGGAACAACGGGTGCCTGGCGAGCGAGCGGGTGGGGTTGATCGCCTCCACCAGCCGCTCGAACGGCAGGTCCTGGTGCTCGTAGGCGGCCAGGTCGGTGTCCCGCACCCGCGCCAGCAGCTCGCCGAAGCTCGGCGCGCCGGACAGGTCGGTGCGCAGCACGAGGGAGTTGACGAAGAACCCGACCAGGTCCTCCAGGCTCTCGTCGGTACGTCCGGAGATCGGCGCGCCGAGGGGGATGTCCTCCCCCGCTCCCAGCCGGTGCAGCAGCGTGGCCACCGCCGCCTGGGCCACCATGAACATGCTGACGCCGTGGCTTCCGGCGAGCCCGCGCAATCCGCGCTCCAGCTCGGGGGTCAGCGAGAGGCCGACCGCCCCGCCGAGGTGGCTGCTCTCCTGGGGACACGGACGGTCCGCCGGGAGCGCCAGCTCTTCCGGCAGCCCTTCCAGCGCGCGGCGCCAGAAGCCGAGCTGGCGCGCCGAAAGGCTGCCGGGGTCGCCGCCGTCCCCGAGCACGTCGCGGTGCCAGAGGGTGTAGTCGGCGTACTGGACGGGCAGCGACGCCCACTCGGGTGCCCTGCCCTCGCGGCGGGCCCGGTAGGCGGTGGACAGGTCGCGCCACAGGGGCCGGTCCGACCACTCGTCGCCGGCGATGTGGTGGACCACCAGGAGGAGTACGTGCTCCCCCGGTGCCACCTCGAACACGCGGGCGCGCAGCGGCGGCTCGCGGTCGAGCTCGAAGCCGTGCCCGGCCGCCTCGGCCAGGCGCCCGGCGAGCTCGTCCTCCGTGACCCGCTGGAAGCCGGTGACGACCGGGACCTCGCCGGGGTCGAGGATGCGCTGGTAGGGGCGTCCGTCCCGCTCGGGGAACACCGTGCGCAGGCTCTCGTGCCGGGCCATCAGGTCCTGTACGGCGTCGCGGAGCGCGTCCTCGTCCAGGGCGCCCGACAGCCGCCAGGCCATCGGCAGGTTGTAGGTGGCGCCCGGGCCCTCCAGCCGGTGCAGCACCCACAGCCGCCGCTGGGCGAAGGACAGCGGCAGGGGCTCCGTACGGAGTGCGGGGACGAGGGCGGGCACGCCGTCCGGGGCCTCGCGCAACCGGCCCGCGAGCCGGGCGACGGTGGGCGCCTCGAAGACCGCGCGGAGGCTCACCTCGGCGCCGAGCGCCGTGCGGACGCGGCTGACCAGCCGCATCGCCAGCAGGGAGTGGCCGCCGAGCGCGAAGAAGTCGTCGTCCACGCCCACCCGTCCGGTCCCCAGCACGGCGGCGAACAGCTCGCAGAGGATCTCCTCGCGGGCGTCGCGGGGACGCCGGCCGGAGGTGACGGCCGCCGCGTCCGGGACGGGCAGCGCGTGGCGGTCCAGCTTCCCGCTGATCGACCTCGGCAGTGCGGGAAGCTCCACGAAGGCCGCCGGGACCATGTGCTCGGGCAGCGTGGCGGCGACATGCGCCCGCAGCGCGGCGGGGTCGACGCCCCGGCCGGTCGACGGGACCGCGTACGCGACCAGCCGCCGCGCGCCCGGGGTGTCCTCGCGGATCGTCACGGCGGCCTGCGCCACGCCGGGGTGGGCGCGGAGCACCGTTTCGATCTCGCCCGGTTCGATGCGGAAGCCGCGCAGCTTGACCTGGTCGTCGGCCCGGCCGAGGAACGACAGGGTGCCGTCGGCGCGGCGCCGCACCAGGTCGCCGGTGCGGTACATGCGGCTGCCCGGCGCCCCGAACGGGTCGGCGGTGAACCGCTCGGCGGTCAGCCCGGGCCGGCCGAGGTATCCCAGGGCCAGGCCCTCGCCCGCCAGGTACAGCTCGCCAGGCACCCCGGCGGGGACCGGTCGCAGCGCCGCGTCCAGCACGTGGGCGCGGGTGTTGGCCACCGGCGCGGCCCAGGGCTCCGGACGGTACGGGGCGGGGCCGTGCCAGCCGTAGGCGTCGACGGCGCACTCGGTCGGGCCGTACAGGTCGTGCACCACCGTCTCCGGCAGCGCGCACAGCCGGTCCCAGAGCGCGGCCGGGGTGGCCTCGCCGCCCACCGCGATGACTCCGGGACGCCCCCGGCCGGGGTCGAGGAAGCCGTGGTGGATCAGTTCCCGCAGGTAGGTCGGGGTGAGATCGACGAAGTCGATGCGCTCGCCGGCGAGGTAGGCGAGCAGGGCGGCCGGGTCGGTCATGGTGGCCTCGCCGACGACGTGCAGCTCGTGCCCGGCCAGCAGCCAGAGCATCGGCTCCCAGGATCCGTCGAAGCTGAACGACGCGGCGTGCACCGCGCGCAGCGTCTCCCGTCCGGCGGCACGGCGAGCAGGCTCGATGAGATCCTCGCGGTGCGAGCCGAACAGGTTGCTCAGCCCCCGGTGCGTACCGAGCACACCCTTGGGCCTGCCGGTGGACCCGGACGTGTAGCTCACATATGCGACGGCGGACGCCGGCACACGAACCCGCACCCCACGGTCACCCGGCTCGGTGGCGGGTACGGCCGGAGCGTCACCGGAGCGGCCGTCCGGCTCGGCGGGTGGGCGTGGGTCGTCGAGGAGGAGCAGGGTGGTTCGCCCGGAGGGGAGGACGGGGGCGATGGCCATCGTGGTGAGCACGCAGGCCGGGGCCGCGTCGTCGAGCATGTGCTCCAGGCGCTCGGCCGGATAGCCGGGGTCGAGCGGGAGGTACGCGGCGCCCGCGGTGAGCACCCCGAGGATGGCCGGCACCATCTCGGCCCGGGGAAGGGCCAGCCCCACCACGCTCCCGGCCGTGACCCCCTGCCGCAGCAGCAGCCGGGCCACGCCATCCACCTCGGCGGACAGCTCGCCGAAGGTCAGCGTGCGGCCATCGGTGACCAGCGCCACCTGGTCCCGGCGGGTACGGGCGGCCTCGGCGAACAGCTCGGGCACCGTACGCCGTTCCACCGGCCGGGCGGTGTCGTTCCACGCGCCCAGCGACGCCCGGAGCTCCTCGTCCGTCAGTACGGGCAGCCGTCCGACCGGCCGGTCCGGGTCGGCGGCCAGCAGGCCGAGCAGCGAGACGGCGCGGCCGGCCATCGCCCGGGCGGTCCCGGGGTCGGCGAGGTCCTCGGCGTACTCCAGCAGCAGGGTGACGCGGTCCTCGCCCGCATGGTCGACGAAGGTGAAGTCCAGGTCGAACTTGGCGGTCCTGATGCGGGCCGGCCACCACTCGGTGGGCAGGTCCAGCACCGCCGGATCGCCGTCGGGCCGGTAGTGGTAGCCCAGCATGACCTGGAACAGCGGGTTGCGTCCCGGCACGCGCGGCGGGTTGAGCGCCTCCACCACCTGCTCGAACGGAAGGTCCTGGTGCTCGAAGGCGGCCAGGTCGGCGTCCCTGACCCTGCCGAGCAGCTCGGTGAACGTCGGGTCGCCGGACAGGTCCGTACGCAGCACCAGGGTGTTGACGAAGAAGCCCACGAGGTCGTCCAGCGCGCTGTCCGTGCGCCCGGCGATCGGGGCGCCCAGCGGGATGTCGGTGCCCGCCCCCATCCGGTGCAGCAGGGTGGCGACCGCGGCCTGGAGCAGCATGAACATGCTGGTACCTGTCCTGGCGCACAGGTCGCGCAGGGCGCGGGCGGTGTCCGTGGGCAGCTCCGCGCGCACCATGCCGCCCCGGCCGGTCGGCTCGGACGGGCGTGCGCGGTCGAGCGGCAGGGGGATCTCCTCCGGCAGCCCGGCCAGCGTCCCGGTCCAGAAGGCGAGCTGGCGCGCACCCTGGCTACCCGGGTCGGCAGGGTCGCCGAGCAGCCTCCGCTGCCAGAGCGTGTAGTCGGCGTACTGCACCGGCAGCGGGGCCCACTCGGGCGCCCGGCCCTCGCGACGGGCCCGGTAGGCGGTGCCCAGGTCGGTGAGGAACGGCCGGTCGGACCACTCGTCGGTGCTGATGTGGTGCAGCACGATCGCCACCACGTGGTCGTCCGGCCCCACCCGGAACACCTCGGCCCGCAAGGGGATCTCACTGTCCAGCTCGAACGGCCGGGCGACCGCGTCCCGAATCCTCCCCTCCACCCGATCCACCGAGCACTCCTCAACACCGAAGAACGGCTCAGCCTCCTCGGCACGAAGAATCCGCTGGTACGGCCCGCCCTCCTCGACGGCCGAGCCCAGCAGGTACGGCCCCGCCTCGGTCGGCGGAACCGGGGTCTCCTCGGTGGTGGGTGCGGTGTGCGGGGGTTCGTGCTCGGGGAAGACGGTGCGCAGGGCCTCGTGGCGGGCCACCACGTCGCGCAGCGCCTGGCGGAGGGCATCGGTGTCCAGCGCGCCGCGCAGCCGGAAGACCAGCGGGAAGTGGTAAGCGTCGCCGCCGCTGAGCCGCTCGGCCAGCCACAGCCGCCGCTGTGCCGGGGACGCCGGGATGCGCTCGGGGCGGTCCGCCACCGGCTCCACGGCCGTACGGGCCGGGCGGCCGGCGTCCGCGCGCTCGGCCAGCAGGGCGGGCGCCGGGGCCTCGAACAGGTCACGGATGGCCAGCTCGGCACCCAGCTCCGTGCGAGCCCGGCTGATGAGCCGGGTGGCGAGCAGCGAATGGCCACCAAGCTCGAAGAAGTCGTCCTCTGCGCCCACCATCGGCAGGCCCAGGACCTCGGCGAACAGGCGGCAGAGCACCTCTTCTCGCGGCGTCCTCGGCCCGCGTCCCCCGGCGAGCGGCACCGGCGCTTCGGCCTCGGGCAGCGCGCGCACGTCGAGCTTGCCGTTGTCGTTCATGGGCAGCCGGTCGAGGGTGACGAAGGCCGCCGGGACCATGTAGTCGGGCAGCACCTGCCGGAGATCCTCCCGGAGCCGCCGCACGAGGCCGCTCGTACCGCCCGCCGAGGCCGGGGTGTTGGCGTACGGGGGCGTGCCGCCGCCGGGCAGGTAGAGGCCCTCGGTGACCCGGAACTCTCCCCGCACGAAGACGGCGTCGTAGGTGCCCGGCTCGCGCGACCAGGTGGTGAGGACCCGGTAGCCCTCACTCGCGGCGAGCGTGTGAAGGTCCTCGGGCTCGACTCCCCCGGCCACCACGGCACCCCGCTCGCTGCCCGCACGGGCATCGGGCACACCGGTCACCCGCAACCGCTCCGCCCGCGACTCCCGCAAACGACGCACAAGCCCGCCGGCCCATGCCGCCGGCTCCTCCCCGGCCGTGGTGACGAGCGCGTCTGCCCAGGTCAGCGTTGGCTCGTCGCCGAGGTGGGTGTCGGGTTCGCCGTTGTAGAGGACGGCGTCGTAGCGGTAGCGGGTCAGCTCGTTGTGGTGGCGCCCGCGCTTGGTGCGAAGGTCGACGCCGAAGCCGAGGGTGGTGAAGTAGTCCGGGTCGACGAGGAGTTCCTTCTCCAGCGCGATCCCACGTTCGACGGCGGCGTGGACATACTCGGGAACGGTCTGGACGTGCTCGGGGGACGTGTGGAGGTGCCTCTGCCCGGTGTCCTTGCCGTCCTGGCCGGTGTCCTTGCCGGAGCGGGTGAGCTGGATGCCGGTGTGGAACGCGCGGGCGAGCCGCAGGTTGCGTACGTCGCCGACGAACAGGGCGCCGCCCGGCGCCAGCAGTCCCATGGCGCCCCTGATGACCTCCGTCAGATGGTCGACGCTCGGGAAGTACTGGATGACGGAGTTGATGACGATCGTGTCGAAGTAGCCGACGGGCAGCCCATCGGTCACGTTCGCGGGCATGCAGCGCAGCTCGACCTTGGCCGCCAGCTCCGGGTCCCGGCGCAGGTCCTCACCGATCTTGCGGATCACGGGTGCGGCGAAGTCCGTCGCCCAGTACGCCTCCGCCTCGGGCGCCAGGCGCGACAGCAGCAGCCCGGAGCCGACGCCGATCTCCAGGATCCGGCGCGGACGCAGCTCGCGGATGCGGGCGACGGTCTGCTCGCGCCACTCGCGCATGTGGTCGAGCGGGATGGGCAGGCCGTCGTAGCTGCTGTCCCAGCCCGCGAAGTCCTCGGTGAAGACGGCGGTGCCGATCTGCTCGTACTCGTCGGAGTAGATCTCCCGCCACTCGCCGATCCACTCCCGCTCCGCGGACTCCCGCTCCTCGCCGGTGGGCTCGGCGGGCACGACGTACCCGACGAGGCGCTGGGCGCCGGGGGCGGAGGGGTCGTCGCGGGCGATGACGGCGGCCTGGGCGACCTCCGGGTGCCGGGCGAGCGCGGTCTCGATCTCCCCCAGCTCGACCCGGTAGCCGCGGATCTTGACCTGGTCGTCGGTGCGGCCGAGGAAGTCGATGTTCCCGTCGGCGCGGCGGCGCACCAGGTCGCCCGTGCGGTACATGCGCTCGCCTGGCTCGCCGTACGGATCGGCGACGAAGCGCTCGGCGGTCAGCCCAGGCCTGTCGAGGTAGCCGCGGGCGAGGCCGATGCCCGCGATGTACAGCTCACCGGGGACGCCACCGGGGACCGGGCGCAGCCAGGCGTCCAGGATGTGGGCGCGGGTGCCCCGGATGGGACGTCCGACGGTGGGCGTGGGACTGTCGTCCGTGCCGCCGCCGAGCGTGTTGATGGTGTACTCGGTGGGGCCGTAGAGGTTGTAGCCGTAGGTGCCCTCGGTGTCGCGGAGCCGGCTCCATACCGTCTCGGACACCGCTTCGCCGCCGAGCAGCACCAGCGGCGGGCGGTGCCCGTCGAGCAGCCCCTCCTCGATCAGCAGGTGGGCGTAGGTCGGGGTGACGTTGACGACGTCCACCCGGTGGGTCTCGCAGTACGCGACCAGGGCTTCGGCGTCACGCCGCAGCTCCTCGTCGCAGACGTGCACCTCGTGCCCCTCGACCAGCCAGAGCAGCTCCTCCCACGACATGTCGAACGCGAACGACACCGTGTGCGCGATGCGCAGCCGGCGGCCACCGGCGGAGGCGATCGCCGGGGCGAAGATCTCCTTCTGGTGGTTGACCAGCATGTTCGTCAGCCCCCGGTACGGCGTGACGACCCCCTTGGGGCGGCCGGTGGACCCCGAGGTGTAGATGACGTACGCCGGGTGCTCCAGGCTGAAGCGGGGACGGTCGGCCTCGGTGACCGGGTCGCCGGGAAGCCGGGCCAGTTCCCCGGTCACCGCCGGGTCGTCGAGCCGTACGCGCGGGACGTCCGGGGCGCCCGCCTCCAGCCGGCGCGAGACGGCCGTGGTGGTCAGCAGCAGGGCCGGGCGGGCGTCGTCGAGCATCATCGCGAGCCGGTCGTCCGGGTGGTCAAGCTCCAGCGGCAGGTAGGCCGCGCCCGTACGGAGCACGGCGAACAGCGCGACGACCATGTCGATCGAGCGGGGCAGGGCGAGCGCGACGATCTTCTCCGGCGCCGCGCCCCGCGCGAGCAGCAGCCGCGCCATGCGGTTGATCCGGGCGTCCAGGTCGGCGTAGGTGAGGCTTTGACCACCGAAGACCAGCGCCGTGGCCTCGGGGGTGCGGGCGGCCCGCGCGGCGAGCAGGTCGGCGATGGTCTCGTCGGGGACGGGCACGCGGCCGGCGGCCCGCTCCCGCTCCAGCTCGGCTCTTTCCAGCGGCAACAGGTGGTCGAGGCGGCCGACGGGCGCGTCCAGGTCGTACGCCAGCCGCTCCACCAGCAGGGTGAAGCGGTCCAGCAGGGCCTGGGCCCGAGGGCGGTCGATGAGGTCGGGCCGGTGCGCGAGCGTGACCCGGATGCGCTCCCCGGGCGTCACGATGAGGTTGACGGGATAGTGGGTCGCGTCCACGTTGGCGACGGCCGTGGCGCCGTGCCGGTCCGACAGCCCGGCGAGCCGCTCCTCGGTGTCGCCGTCGCGCAGCACGAAGAGGGTGTCGAACAGCTGCCGGTGCCCGGTCTCCGCCTGCAGGACGCCAAGGCCCAGGTACTCGTACGGCATGAGGGCCAGGCGCTCGCCCTGGACGCGCCGCAGCAGGTCCAGCACCGGCTCGGCCGGGTCGAAGGCGATGCGGGCGGGGACGGTGTTGAGGAACATGCCGATGACGTTCTCGACGTCCGGCACCTCGGTCGGGCGGCCCGCCACCGTGGTGCCGAAGACGACGTCGGTACGTCCGGTCGCGGCTGCCAGGACCAGGCCCCAGGCGGTGTTGAGCACCGTGTTGAGCGTCAGTCCGCGGCGCCGGGCGGCGTCGCGGATCCGGTTCCCGAACCCAGCGGGAAGGACGGCGTCCAGGCTCTCCGGGATGACCGGCCGCCGGCCCTGGCTCGCGGTGGCGGCCAGCAGGGTGGGCTCGTCCAGGCCCGCGAGCGCGGTGCGCCAGGCGCCGGCGGCGGTCCCGGTGTCCTGGGCCTCCAGCCAGGTCAGGTAGTCGCGGTACGAGCCGGGGCGCGGCAGCCCGCGCTCGTCCCCGCCCGTCTCGTACAGCGCGAAGAGCTGGTCGAGGAAGAGCCAGGCCGACCAGCCGTCCCACAGCAGCAGGTGCCGGCCGATGACGAGCCGGTCGCCCCTGGCCTCGCCGAGCCGGACCAGCAGCATCCGGAAGAGCAGGGGCCTGGCCAGGTCGAACCTGCGGGTCCGCTCGGCGTCCATCAGCTCGCGCAGCCGCTCGTCCTGCTCGGCGGCGGGGAGGTCCGACAGGTCGGCCTCTTCGAGCGGGATCTCGGGGTCGCCCACGATGAACTGCACCGGCCGGCGCAGCCCGTCGCTGGTGAAACCGGCGCGCAGGCTGGGGTTGCGGGCAAGCAGCACTCTGGTCGCGGCGCGCAGGCGGTCGGCGTCGACGCGGGCGGCGAGGTCGAAGGACTCGTGCACGGTGTAGACGTCCAGGGCGCCGTCGTCGTACGTGGAGTGGAAGAACAGCCCTTCCTGCAACGGCGCCAGCGGCCAGACGTCCTCCACCGACCCCCCGGCGAGCCGCCGCACCCGCTCGTACTCGTCCGCGGTGAGCACGAACCCGGAGCCCGGCTCACCGGGCCCGGCACCGACGCCGCCACCGCCGGCCTTACCAAGGGCGGCGGCCAGGGCGGCGGGGGTGCGGTGCTCGAAGACGTCGCGCGGGCTCAGGCCGAGGCCCGCACGGCGGGCGCGGCTGGAGACGCCGATCGAGGTGATGCTGTCGCCGCCGAGCATGAAGAAGTCGTCGTCGACACCGGCCTCGTCCAGTTTCAGCACGGCCGCGAAGATCTCGGTGAGGACGCGCTCGCGCTCGTCGCGCGGGGCCCGCGCCCCGGTCCGTACCGCCTGGGGAGCGGGAAGCGCGTTGCGGTCGAGCTTGCCGCTCGGCGTCAGCGGCAGGGCGTCCAGCTCGACATACGCGCCCGGCACCATGGACGCGGGCAGCGCCTCGCCCAGAGCGGATTCCAGCGCGGCCACATCAAGCCCGCCCCCGACCGCCTCGCCACGGGCCGCACCGAGCCCGCGCTCACCGCCCACCGCCTCGCCATGGGCCACGCCGGAAGCGGTGTGCCGGGTCCTCGCCGGGACGACGTACGCGACGAGGGTGGACCCGTGGACGGTCACCGCCGCCTGGGCCACGCCGGGCAGGCCGTTCAGCGCGGCCTCGACCTCGCCGGGCTCGATGCGGTTGCCGCGCAGCTTGACCTGCCGGTCGGTGCGCCCGAGGTACTCGACGACGCCGTCCGCACGGCGGCGCACCAGATCGCCGGTACGGTACATGCGGCCGCCCGCCGGGCCGTACGGATCGGCCACGAACCGCTCGGCGGTCAGGCCGGGACGGGCGAGGTAGCCCCGGGCCAACTGCACGCCGGTCAGGTACAGCTCGCCGGGCACGCCGGCCGGCACCGAGCGCAGGCAGGAGTCCAGCACCCGCAGCCCGGTGTTCCACACCGGACGGCCGATGGGCACGGTGATGTCCGCCGATCCGTCGTACGGGTGGTACGTCACGTCGACGGCGGCTTCGGTCGGGCCGTACAGGTTGTGCAGCGGCACCCCGGTGAGCGCCTGCCAGCGTGCGGCGGCGGCGCCGGGCAGGGCCTCGCCGCTGCTGAGCACGCGGCGCAGGCTCGCGGCCCATGACGGGTCGGCGGTGATCTCGTCGGCGCCCAGGAAGGCTTCGAGCATCGAGGGCACGAAGTGCATCGTGGTGACGCGCTGTTCGCGGATGAGCGTGGCAAGGTACGCGGGGTCGCGGTGCCCGTCGGGCCTGGCGAGCACCACGGCGGCGCCCTCGCACAGCGCCCAGAAGAACTCCCAGACGCTGACGTCGAAGCTGGACGGCGTCTTCTGCAGCACCCGGTCGTCGGGACGCAGCCCGTACTCGCCCTGCATCCACGCCAGCCGGTTGACGATGGCCCGATGGGTCACGACCACGCCCTTCGGACGCCCGGTCGACCCCGACGTGTAGATCAGGTACGCCGGATCATCAGGCGCCGCACCCACCGGGGTGTCCGGGTCGAGCGGGGTTGTCGGGGCATCGAGGAGGAGGCGGGTGAGGTCTTCCACCTGCGGGAGGCGCGGGGAGGTGGCGGCGGTCGTCACCACCGTGCTCGCGCCCGAGTCGGTGAGCATGTAAGCGATGCGGTCCGCCGGATAGTCGACGTCGACCGGCAGGTAGGCCGCGCCCGACTTCAGCACGCCGAGCAGTGCCACCATCAGCTCCGCCGAGCGCGGCACGGCGACCGCGACGACGCGCTCCGGGCCCGCGCCCCCGGCTCGCAGGCGGCGGGCGAGGAGCTCGGCGCGGGCGTCCAGCTCCTCGTAGGTGAGGGTCTCACCGTCGTACACGACGGCCGTGGCCTGAGGGGTACGCGCCACCTGGGCCTCGAAGGCGGCTGCCAGAGTCGTCTCGGCGACCTGCCGTTCCGCACCGGCGAGCCGGGCTCGCACCGCCTCCTCGTCCGAGAGCAGGTCGACGCGGGCGGCGTTCTGCCCGGGGTCGTCGGCCAGAGCGTGCAGGATGCGGGTGAGCCGGTCCGCGATCCGCCGTACGGCCGCGCCGGGAAGGCGCTGGGCATGGTGCTTCAGCCGCAGGTCGAGCCGGCGGCCCGGCTTGACGATCAGGGCGAGCGGGTAGTGGACGGCGTCGTGGAACTCGTGACCGGTGATCCTCACCGTCCCTGAAGGGTCGGCGAGCCCGGTTCCCAACGGGTAGTTCTCGAAGACGAGCAGGGTGTCGAAGAGTTCACCGCTTCCCGCCTGCCCGGCGACGCGCTGGAGTTCCGCGAGACCGAGGTGCTGATGGTCCAGGAGCCGGGCCTGCTCGTCCTGGAGTCGCCCGGCCAGCTCGGCGAGGGTGTCGGCGGGCTGCCACCGGAAGCGGGTCGGCAGGGTGTTGATGAACAGGCCGACCATGGAATCGATGCCGTCGACCTCGGCGTCCCGGCCGGAGACGGTGGTGCCGAAGACCACGTCCTGGCGGCCGGTCAGGCGCCCGAGGAGCAGCCCCCACGCGGTCTGGACGACCGTGCCCAGGGTCACCCCGTGCTCTCTCGCGCGCGCCGCGAGCCGCGCTGTGACGTGCTCGGACAGCTCGGCACGTACCTGCCCGGGCCTGATCCGCGCGCCGTCCGCCGGGGCGTCGACCAGGCGGGTCGGTTCGTCAAGCCCCGCGAGCGCGGTGCGCCAGGCCGCGCGGGCGGCATCCCGGTCCGCCGAGGCCAGACGGCGCAGGTACGCGCCGTACGAGGCCACCTCCGGCAACGCGGCGACCTCGGCTCCGCGCGATCCTGCGCCGTCCACGGCCGAGGAAGTCCCAGCGGAAGTGGCGGGGGTTTCGTACAGGGCCATCAGCTCGCGGTGGAGTACCGGCAGCGACCAGCCGTCCGCCACGATGTGATGGAACGTCAGCAGCAGGAGGCTGTGATCGGGCCCGAGCCTGACCAGCGCGCACCGCAGCAGCGGTGGGCGGGACAGGTCGAAGCGGCGGTCGCGCTCCCCAGCCGCGACGGCGTCCACGAGCGACCGCTGCTCACCGGCGTCCCGTGCGGACAGGTCCACCTCGTGCCAAGGCAGGTCCAGCCGTTCGGCGATGATCTGCACCGGCCTTCCGTCCGGGAGCCGGCGGAAGCAGGCGCGCAGGGGTGCGTGCCGGTCCAGCAGCCCCTGGGCGGCCCGGCGCAGGGCCTCGCCGTCGACCGGACCGGTCAGCTCGATGACCTGCTGGACGACGTAGGCGTCACCGTCCGGACCGTCCACGAGCGCGTGGAAGAAGAAACCCTCCTGAAGCGGGCTCAGCGGCAGCAGCTCCTCGACGGTGACCGGGTGGTCCCGCTGGACCTCTGCGAGCTCCCCCTCCGAAAGCTGGACGAGCGGGATGCCGGCCCCGCCGTCCGCCACGCTGTCGGCGACGGCGACCTGGGCGAGGGCGGCGACCGTGCGATGGCGGAAGACGTCGCGGGACGTGAGCCGGAGGCCTGCTCCGCGTGCGCGGATGAGCAGCTGGATCGCCACGATGCTGTCGCCACCGAAGGCGAAGAAATCATCGTCGACGGAGACCGACCGCAGCCCCAGCACCTCGGCGTACAGCGAGCACAGCAGCTCCTCACGCGCGTCGCGAGGAGCGCGGCCGGAGCTGAGGGTCGCGTAGTCGGGCACCGGAAGCGCGGAGCCGTCGAGCTTGCCGCTCGGGGTGACCGGCAGCTTGTCGAGGGGGACGAACGCGGAGGGAACCATGTACTCGGGCAGCCACTCGGCCGCGTGCGAGCGCAGGGTCCTCATCAGGGTGGTGACGTCCCGGAACGGCACGGGGCGGTTGGCGTGCGGAAAGACGGCGGCCGGTCGGTAGAGGTCACCGAGAGGCGCGTCCCCGCGGGCGAAGACCACGTCCGTGCTGCCGTCGCCGGCGTGACCGTTCCAGGTCACGGCCACGCGGTAGCCGTACCGGGCGCCGAGCTCGTGCAGGGCCTCGGGATCGGCGTCGTCCACCGGCGAAGCGGGACGGCTGCCGTCCTCGATGGCGTACAGCGCGGCGAGGTCCTCGGCGAGCCGCGCGTTCGGCACCTGGTTCACCCGAAGCCGGACGGGACGCCCTGCCAGGCGAGCCTCAAGCCCGCGCACCCCGCCGATCGCACTCCACCCGACCTCCTCGGCTTCGTCACCCGAGGACGCCAGACCAGCCTTTTCCCGGTCTTCGGGCCCGGTCGGATCCGCCCCCGTACCGCTTGTGGTCCGGAGCACCACGTCGTAGCGGTAGCGGGTCAGTTCGTTGTGGTGGGTGCCGCGCTTGAGGCGGATGTCGGCGGTGAAGCCCTCAAGGGCCGTGAAGAACCCGGGGTCGAGGAGCAGCTCGCCTTCCCAGGTCACCGAGCGTTCGACGGACGCGAGCAGGGCCTGCTTGTCCTCGGGGCCGGCGCCGCGCCGGGTCTCGACCGCGGCCCGCAGGCAACGCAGCAGCCGCAGGTTCCGCACGTCGCCGACGTAGATGCCGCCGCCCGGAGCAAGGAGCGTCCCCGCCTTGCGCAGCACGTCCGCCAGGTACTCCGCGCTCGGGAAGTACTGCGCGACGGAGTTGATGACCACGGTGTCGAAGAACCCCGCCGGCAGCCCGGTGACGTCGTGCGCTGGCCGGGCGCGCAGCTCAACCCGGCCGTCGAGCTCCGGCACCGCGTCGACCTGGGCGCGCAGCGACCGGATCGCCTCTTCCGAGACGTCCGTGCCCCAGTACGCCTCGCAGTCCGGGGCGACGCGGGAGAGGATGAGCCCGCTGCCGACGCCGATCTCCAGCACCCGGCGCGGTCGCGGTTCCCGGATGCGGGCGACCGTGGCGTCGCGCCACTCCCGCATCTCCGCGACCGGGATCGGCAGCCCGTCGTACATGCTGTTCCAGCCGGCGAAGTTCTCACGGAAGCCCTCGGAACCGGCGGCCGAGTAGAGCAGTTCGTGGAGGTCCTTCCACTCCCCGACCTGCTCCGTCTCGTCGCGGCCCGGCTCGCCGTCGAGGGACGGGACGACGTAGGCGGCCAGCCGCCGGTCGCCGGGCCGGTCCTCGCGGACCACGACCGCGACCTGGTCGACGGCCGGGTGCCCCCGCAGCACGGACTCGATCTCTCCGGGCTCGATCCGGAAGCCGCGGATCTTCACCTGCGAGTCGGCGCGGCCGAGGAACGCGAGCCTGCCGTCGGCCTTCCATCGCACCAGGTCACCTGTGCGATACAGCCGCTCGCCCGGCGCGCCGAACGGGTCGGCGACGAACCGTTCTGCGGTCAGGTCCGGCCGTCCGAGGTAGCCGCGTGCCAGGCCCGCGCCGCCGAGGTACAGCTCGCCCGCCACCCCCGCCGGGACGGGCCGCAGGCGGGCGTCGAGCACGTACGCGCGGGTGCCGGGGTCCGGTCCGCCGATGGGCACGATGGCGCCGGAAGGGGTGTCGGGGTCGCACAGGCCGAGGGTCGAGTTGGTGGTCGCCTCGGTGGGGCCGTACGCGTTGAACATCATCCGGCCGCGCGCGTACCGGCCGACCAGCTCGGGCGAGACGCGCTCGGTGCCGGCCAGCAGGGTGGCGGCGGGAGGCAGCAGGACGTCGTCCGGCATGGCGGCGAGCAGGGCCGGGGGCATGATCATGAACGTGACGCCGTTGGCGTTCGCGTAGTCGGCGAGCGGCGCGCCGGGCACCCGCAGCTCGGACGGTACGACGACGAGGCGGCCCCCCGAGAGCAGTCCGAGGCACAGGTCCCAGAACGCCACGTCGAAGCTCGGCGAGGAGAACTGCAGCACACGGCTGTCCGGCCCGACGCCGAACCGCTCGCTCTGGGTGGCCACCAGCTTGGCCACGCCGGCGTGCGACAGGACCACACCCTTGGGACGGCCGGTGGAACCGGAGGTGTAGATGACGTACGCCGCGTTGAGCACGGACAGCGGTCCCCGGTCGGCCTCCGCGGGGTCGTGGGCCGGACGGGTCGCCAGCTCGCGCGCGGTCTCCGGCGCGTCGAGGACGAGTAGCCCGACGCCATCGCACAGAGGGAGGTCGGCCATGGTGTCAGCGGTGGTGACGAGGCAGGCGGGCGCGGCGTCGGCGAGCATGTACGCGATGCGGTCGGCCGGGTAGTCGGTGTCCAGCGGCAGGTAGGCGGCACCCGCCTTGAGGACGGCCACCTCGGCGACGATCAGCTCCGCCGACCGGGGCAGGGCGAGCCCCACGACACGCTCTGGCCCGGCCCCGCGTGCGATCAGCGCGTGCGCGAGGCGGTTCGCACGCCCGTCCAGCTCGGCGTAGGTGAGAACGGTGTCCTCGAAGACCAGGGCCACGGCGTCCGGGCGCAGGCGCACCTGCTCGGCGAACATCTCGGGCCAGGTGAGCGACGGGACGTCATGGCCGGTGTCGTTCCACTCGACGAGGACGCGGTGCCGCTCCTCGGGGGTCAGCGGCTCCAGCTCGGCGACGGCGACGTCCGGCCTGGCCAGCCCGTCGGCCAGCAGAGTCTCGTAGTGCCCCAGCATCCGATCGGCGGTCGCGCTTTCGAACAGGCCGGGCCTGTACGTCAACCGCGCCTCACACTCCAGCGACTCACCCGCCCGCTGTGTCACCACTTCCAGTGACATGTCCAGCGGGTACGCGGCCGGCTCCGTGGTGGGGGTGCCACCGCCGACGGCGATGGACGTGTTGAAGAAGAGGCCCCCGCCGCGGGTGGGATCGGGTCGCAGGCCGGCCGCGAGGGCGGAGAGCGGGATCCGATGCGCCCGCGCCTGCTCACAGGCGTCGGCCACGCGTCGTACCAGCTCGCCGAAGGTCGTGTCACCGTCCAGCTCGACCCGCAGCGGCAGCCCGTCGAACCCTGCGCAGATGTCACCCGAGCCGCCGTAGCGGTGCAGCAGTGCGACGTACGCGGCGAGCAGCGACGCCTCCGGCACGGCGTCGCCTGCGCGGGACCCCGTCGAGGCGTCGCCCACCTGGGAGCCGAGCGCGGCGGCCGCCGCGTGGGAGGCCGGGGAGGCGCCGGTGCGGCTCAGGGCAAGGGTGCGGCTGCGGGTTTCGCGCGCGACGGCGGGGGCCGACGGGTACGGGAAGTCGACCGGGAGGACCGTTTCCTGCGGGAGCGGGGCGAGCCGCCGGTGCCAGTACGCCGTCACTTCTTCAATAGCCGACACAGGTGACCGCGCCTCCCAAAGCTGGACGAAACAGGCTCAAACGAGCCGTGATCGCGACACATACTAAGGTAAGCATTACCTAAGTTAGTAGCCTGGCGCCAGAGGAAGCGCCCCAACTCGGGGGGCTACAGTTAAGGCCTGCCTTACCTAACAAGCGAAGGAAGTCGAAACGTGGAGACAGTTCGGTGACGCGTGGCGCGGGGCTCCGCCCCGCCGTTCTGGTGGCGCTGCTCGCCACCGTCCTCGTCGCGCTCTGCCTGCTGTCGATCGCGCTCGGCGCCCGCGGCCTTCCCCTCGACCAGGTCGTACAGGCGCTGCTCGGGCACCCGCCCAGCCGCCTGGTCGAGAACGTCGTCTGGTCGGTACGCGTCCCGCGCACGGCGCTCGGAATCGCGGCGGGCGCGGCCCTCGGGTTGTCCGGCGCGCTCATGCAGGCGCTGACGCGCAACCCGCTCGCCGACCCCGGACTGCTGGGCGTCAGCGCGGGCGCGGCCTTCGCGATCGTCGTCTCGGTCGCGGTGCTCGGCCTGGGGTCGCTGTACGGGTACATCTGGTTCGCGTTCGCGGGCGCGCTCATCGCCAGCGTCCTCGTGTACCTGCTCGGCGGGCTGGGACGTTCGGGCCTCACGCCGGTCAAGCTCGCGCTGGCCGGAGTCGCCGTGAGCTCGCTGCTGTTCTCGCTCACCAACGCCATCGTCCTGACCGACCCCGACGCGCTGAACCGCTACCGCTTCTGGTCGGCCGGCTCGCTCGCCGACCAGAACGCCGACGCGGTGCTCCGGATCCTGCCGTTCATCGCCCTCGGCACGGTGCTGGCCCTGGCCTGCGCGCCCGCGCTCAACAGCCTGGCCCTCGGCGACGACGTGGCCGCCTCGCTGGGGCGGCGCCTCGGCCTCGTACGGTTCCAGGGCGCGATCGCCATCACGCTGCTCACCGGCGCGGCGGTCGCGGTCATCGGCCCGGTCGTCTTCGTCGGGCTCGTGGTGCCGCACGTCGCGCGGATCCTCGCGCAGCAGGCGGGGCTCGGCCCCGACCACCGCTGGCTGCTTCCGCTGTCGGCGGTGCTCGCGCCCTGCCTGGTGCTCGCCGCGGACATCATCGGACGGGTCGCCGCACGGCCCACCGAGATCCAGGCCGGGATCCTCATCGCCTTCATCGGCGGCCCGTTCTTCATCGCCCTGGTCCGCCGTCGCCGACTCGCGGAAGTGTGAGCATGGTCCCCCCATCCCCCGGCGGCATGGTCGCCGTCCCAGCCCGCCGTACGTTCCGGCTGTCCGTGCCGCCGGTCTCCGGGGTGCTGCGGCCCCGGCTGGTGGTCGTGTGCGCGGCGCTCGCCGCCATCACGTTCCTGGTCTTCTGCTGGGGCGTCTCGGTCGGCGACTACCCGATCGGCCTGACCTCGGTCATGAAGGCGCTCGCCGGGTACGGAGACCCCGGGACGCTGCTGGTCGTCCGCGAGCTGCGACTGCCGCGCGCGCTGGTCGGCCTGCTGGCCGGCATCGCCTTCGGCGTCTCCGGCTCCGTCTTCCAGACCATGACCCGCAACCCGCTGGCCAGCCCGGACATGATCGGCCTGACCCAGGGCGCCGGCACCGCCGTCGTCGCGAGCATCGTGCTCGGCTGGGACGGCGGCCTCGGCCCCCAGACGCTGGGGCTCCTCGGCGCGCTGGCCGCCGGCCTGCTCGTCTACCTGCTGGCGTGGAGCCGAGGCGCCACCGGTTACCGGATCATCCTGGTCGGCATCGGAGTGTCGTGGATCTGCACCAGCGCCACCGACTACCTGGTGGCCAAGGGCGGGCGGTTCCAGGCCCAGGCCGCGCTCGGCTGGCTCGTGGGCAACCTCAACGGCCGCGACTGGGACCAGGTGGTCCCGCTGGCCCTCGCCATGGCGGTGATGGTGCCGGTCGCGCTGACGCTCGGCCGCCTGACCCGTACGCTGCAGCTGGGTGACGACGTCGCCGCCGGCCTCGGCACCCCCGTGCAGCGGGTCCGATTCGCGTTGCTCCTCACGGGGGTCGGGCTGGTCGCCTTCGGCACCGCGGCGGCCGGTCCGATCGCCTTCGTGGCGCTCGCCGCGCCGCAGATCGCGCAGCGGCTCGCCGGCACCGCCTGGCCGCCCCCGGTCGCCTCGGGGCTGGCCGGGGCCCTGGTCGTCCTCTCCTCCGACCTCATCGCACGCGAGCTGGTCCCCAGCACGGAACTGCCGGTCGGAATCGTCACCGGCGTGCTCGGCGCGCCGATCCTGCTCTGGCTGCTCATCCGCGCCGACCGCGCGGGCTCAGGAGGCTGAACGCATGTCGACCACCCACCCGGACCTGCGGGCGAGCGGCCTGCACCTGGCGTACGACGACCGGCTGGTCGTGGAGGACCTCGACGTGGTCGTCCCGCCGGGCCGCGTCACCGCCATCGTCGGCGCGAACGCCTGCGGCAAGTCCACCCTGCTGCGGGCCCTGGCCAGGCTGCTCGCGCCACGCCAGGGAGCCGTCCAGCTCGACGGCCGCGCGCTGCACTCCATCCCGACCAGGGAACTGGCCCAGCGGCTCGGCATCCTGCCGCAGTCACCGGTCGCGCCGGAGGGGCTGACCGTCATCGACCTGGTCAACCGCGGCCGCTCGCCGCACCAGACCTGGTGGCGGCAGTGGTCGAAGGCCGACGAGCAGGCCGTCCACGCCGCGCTGGCCGCCACCGGCATGACCGATCTCGCCGACCGCGCGGTCGACGAGCTGTCCGGCGGCCAGCGCCAGCGCGCCTGGATCGCCATGGCCGTCGCGCAGGGCACCCCGGTGCTGCTGCTCGACGAGCCGACGACCTACCTGGACCTGGCGCACCAGATCGACGTCCTCGACCTCATCACCGACCTCAACCGGCGCGACAACCGTACGATCGTGATGGTGCTGCACGACCTCAACCAGGCCTGCAGGTACGCCGACCACGTCATCGCCATGAAGTCCGGCCGCATCGTCGCGGAGGGGGCCCCGGCCGACGTCATCACCGCGCCGACCGTCCGGGACATCTTCGATCTGCGCTGCCAGGTCGCGACCGACCCGGTGAGCGGCACACCGTTGATCATCCCGATGAGCCGCCACCACGACACCTCACACGCGGAGCCGGTCGGCCGGCCCGTTCAGGGCTGAGCGGTGAGGTAGCCGCCCATGGTGCGGAAGTAGTCGGTGGCCGCGTGCTCCGTGCCGTCCTCGGTGCGCAGCCGCGTGAGGACGAGTCCGCGCCGCCGCCCGGTGCGGGCGTCGGCGCCGGAGACGATGACCACCCCGTCCCCCTCACGAATGAAGACGCGTCCCGGGGTGCCGCCGTAGTACGCGCGCGACACCTCCGCCGACACGACGCGGATCCGCTCGCCGCGGTGGTAGGTGAACGCGTTGGGGTACGGGTCCGACTGGGCGCGCACCAGCCGCTCCAGGTCCTCGGCCGGCCAGTTCCAGTCGATGCGGCTGTCCTCGACGGACCGCTTGTGGAAGAAACTGGCCTTGGTGCGGTCCTGCGCGACCCACTCCGCCCGGCCTGAGGCGATGAGGTCGAGCGCGTCGTGCACGATGGGCCCGATCAGGTCGACCGTCCTGTGGAACAGGTCGGTCGCGGTGTCGCCAGGCCCCACCGGCACGGCCCGTTGCAGCACGATGTCGCCGGCGTCCAGCTCGGCGTTCATCCGGTGCGCGGTGACGCCGACCTCCTTCTCTCCGTTCATCAGCGCCCAGATCAGCGGCGAGAAGCCCGCGTACGACGGCAGCAGCGAGTCGTGGATGTTCAACGTGCCGTGCGGCGGGAGGTCGAAGATGTCCGGCGGCAGCCACGTGCGCCAGTTGTTGGCCACGATGATGTCCGGCGCGGCCTCGCGCAGCGCGGCGAGCAGCTCGCGGTCGTCGGGCCGGTTGCGCAGGAGCACCGGGACGTCGTGCTTCGCGGCCAGCTCCGCCACCGAGTCGTCCCAGATCTTCTCGTAGGCGTGGTCGCTCTTGGGGTGGGTGACGACGAGCGCCACCTCGTGGCCGGACTCCAGCAGGGCTCGCAGGGTGCGATGCCCCCACGTCTGGTAACCGAACATGACGACCCGCAATGGACGATCCTCTCCTCGAATCCAATCTTGCAAGGTAAGGCTAACCTTATCTAACATGTTGCTGGCATAGGGAGGCGATGCCGCGGTGGACACACTGCAGAGTGGGCCGGATGTCATCCACGACATCCTGGGGATCGGTTTCGGGCCGTCCAATCTGGCGCTGGCCATAGCCGTCGAGGAGCACAACGCAGGAGTCCCCGCCGGGGAACGGCTCGATGCCGCATTCCTGGAGAAGCAGCCGCACTTCGGCTGGCACCGGGGCATGCTCATCGACGACGCGACGATGCAGGTGTCCTTTCTGAAGGACCTGGTCACCATGCGGAACCCGTCGAGCGACTACAGCTTCCTGTGCTACCTGCAGGAACGCGGCAGGCTGGTGGACTTTCTCAACCAGAAGACGCTCTTCCCGTTGAGAGTGGAGTTCCACGACTACTTCGAGTGGGCCGCCGCCCGGGTGAGGCACCTGGTCGCGTACGCCGCCGAGGTGGTCGCCGTCGAGCCGGTCGAGTCCGAGGACGGCGAGATCCGCTGGTTCGACGTGGTCAGCCGCGACCCGGACCACCCCGGCCGCACGTCCGTGCGCAGGGCGCGCAACGTCTGCGTGGCCACCGGGCTGGAACCCCACCTGCCGCCGGGCACCGTCCTCTCCGACCGGGTCTGGCACAACAGCGAGCTGGTCCTGCGCGTGGCCGAGCTGGCCGGATCCGGCGCTCCGGTGCGCCGCGTGCTCGTGCTCGGCGCCGGGCAGAGCGCCGCCGAGGCGGTCGACTACCTGCACCGCACGTTCGCCGACGCCGAGGTCTGCGCGGTCTTCGCCAAGTACGGGTACACCCCCGCCGACGACAGCCCGTTCGCCAACCGCATCTTCGACCCCGAAGCGGTCGACATCTACTTCAACGCCCCGCCCGTGATTAAGCAGTCGCTGTTCGACTACCACCGCAGCACGAACTACTCGGTCGTCGACATGGACCTCATCCAGTCCCTGTACGCGACGACGTACCGCGAGAAGGTGCACGGCCGGGAGCGCCTGCGCATGCTCAACGTCTCCCGCATCCGGGAAGTACGCGCCGTGGACGACCACCTGGACGTCACCGTAGAGTTCCTGCCCACCGGCGAGCGGAAGGTGCTCAGCGCGGACCTCCTCGTCCACGCCACCGGGTACCGGCCCCAGGACCTCGGCGCCCTCCTCGGCGAGGCGGCCAAGCTCTGCCTGCGCGACGACGAGGACGCGGTGCGCGTGGGCCGCGACCACCGCGTGGAGGTCGCGCCCCGGGTCACCGCGGGCATCTACCTCCAGGGCGGCACCGAGCACACCCACGGCATCACGTCCACCCTGCTGTCGACCACCGCCGTCCGCGCCGGCGAGATCCGCGACTCGCTCCTCGCCCGCCGCGCCCCCGTGGCGACCCTCGCCTGACCTGACGAACGAGAGACTCCCCAGTGACACAGCGAACCGAGGCCCGCTCCGCGCGGGCCCACAGCGAGGCCAGGGTGGAATCGGCGCTGGACGCCCTCATGCAGGCCGGCGGCCACCTCCACGAGGGCGGCAGGTTCGCCGACGTCGGATGCGGATCGGGGGACGTCGCCCTGGCCATGGCCGAGCGGGAGTTCACCGTGACGGCGAAGGACGTCTCGCCGTCGATGGTCGAGGCGACCAGGGAACTGTGCGCGGGCCATCCCGTCTCCGCCGAGGTGCAGGACCCGCACGCGCTGACGCTGCCCGAGGGCCAGTACGAGGTCGTGCACTCCTCCTGGTCGCTCCACTCGCTCGGCGACGTCCGTGCGGCCGTACGGACGATGGCGCGCGCCACGAGCCCGGGTGGCCTCGTGGTCCTGCAGTGGAGTCACGGGCAGCCGCGGTCCTCGGGGTTCGCGCTGCGCGACGTCGTGGAGTCCGTGGTCCGCCGCCCGGAGTGGCGGGAGCGGCTCGCCTCGGTCCCCTTGGGCGTCCATCAGCATCCGCTGGAAGAGGTGTCCGCCGTCCTCCGCGACGAAGGGCTGGAGATCGTGCTGGCGCGGGACGACGTCTCCGACCAGGACGAACAGGTCAGCGCGGAGGATGCCATACGCCTTGAGGTACTGGCCGCACACGCCGAGGCGCTCGGCGAGGACGGCGACCGGTTCCTGGACGAAGCCGTCCAGGCGCTGACGGAGGCCAACGCCCTGAACCTCCACGACGTCCGCCTGGCCGCCCACCGCCCCAACGATCCCCGGTCATCGGCACGGGCTCGCTCCGCGTACGTCGACCGGGCGCGGTCGTCTGTGCGGGCCTTTCCGCTGTGCGCCGGGATGCTGGAGGTCGTCTCCGGCGAGCAGCTGTCCCCGCTGATGCGACGGCTGGTCCTCCGCCTGGTGGACGCCGGCCCGCTGCCCGTCGAGGAGCCCGCCGAGACGATCACGCTCATCTGGCCGGCCGCCGGCGCGGACGAAGTCGTACTGCCCGAGTTGAAGCGCTGGCGCTTCCCTGAGACGGCCGGCAGGCAGCACGCGGTGAACCTCACCGTACGCCGCTACGACCGCGCGGCAGGGCTGGTGACCTTGGACTTCTTCCTGCACGTGGACGACGGCCCGGCTTCACGGTGGGCGCGTGACGCGGTGCCGGGCGACCAGGTGGGCTTCGCGGGCTCCCGCGTCCACTGGGTGACCGACCCGACGGCGGAGTGGACGCTGATGGTCGGTGACGAGACGGCGCTTCCCTCCATGGCCGCGATCGCGGAGACGCTGCCCGCCGGGCACCGTGCCATCGCGGTGGCCGAAGTACGGGACACCGCCGAGCACGTGGCGCTCGACGCGCCGATCCCCGAGATGTACTGGGTCCACCGCGGCGAGCGCCGGCCGGGCGAGGGCCGTGCGCTGGAGGAGGTCGTACGCGGCCTCGACCTGCCGCCCGGCCGTGGCCAGGTGTGGGCGGGCGGGGAGTCGCTCATGATCCAGAGCCTGCGCAGGCACCTGCTGCGCGACCGCGGCCTCCGGCGCGACGAGGTCTGCGCCCTCGGCTACTGGAGCATCCCCAGACCCCGCCGCACCCCGAACGCCTGAACCCACCCGTCTCCGAACGAACAGGACGCCGACCCCCGGTTCATGCCCGATACGCCGACACCCCGCGAGAACCGATCGGCGCCCGGTCAGGCCACGTACGTCGGCCGTCCCGCGAGCAGCGTCGCGGTGATCGGGATCTCGGGCAGGTCCTGGATGGGGATGTCGCGCGGATGGCACCCGGTCACCACCAGGTCGGCCTGGTCGCCGACCCGTACCCGGGTACGTCCGCCGCTGGCCGCCGCGAGTGCCGCGTCCAGGGGAATCGCCTGCTCGGCGTGCCACGGCGGCCGGTCGTCATCGGTACGCGCCACCGCGGCCGCGATGCCGTTCCAGGGATCCAGCGGCGAGACCGGCGCGTCGGAGCCGATCTCCAGCCTGGCGTCCGCCGCCAGCATCGAGGCATAGGCGTACGCCCGTCCGGTCCGTCCCGGCCAGTACTGCTCGGCCACGTCCCGGTCGTCGGGGGCGTGCGCCGGCTGTACCCCCACCGTCACGCCAAGCTCGGCGAAGCGCCGCAGGTCACCGGGGTCGACGAGTTGCGCGTGCTCGATGCGCCCGCCGTGGCCGACCTCCGCGAACGCGTCCAGCGCGATGGTGGTGGCCAGGTCGCCGATGGCGTGCACGGCCGGGGATATGCCATGCCGCGCCGCCCGTCGCATCACCGCGACCAGTTCCTCCGGCGGCAGCACCAGCTGCCCGCTGGACCCCAGCCCGGGGTACGGGTCGTGGCAGTACGCGGTCCGCGTGTTGAGCGACCCGTCCACGAACAGCTTGCAGGGGCCCATCGTCAGAAGCCCTCCCGACCCCGGGACCACGTCACCCGTCCGGCGGCCCCGCTCGATGGCGTCATCGAGCACGAAACGGGCGACGGCGCAGGCCACCCGCAAACTCGGCAAGCGCGCCACCAGCCGGCGTGACCAGTCCGCGACGGTGTCGGCGTACTCGAAGTCGATGACTCCGGTCACGCCCCTGGCCGCGGCGGCGTCGGCCGCCTCCAGCACCCACCGGTCCTGGACCTCGGCGGGAGCGGCGGGCAGCGCGGCGGTGATCTCCATGCACTCCGTCTCGGTGAACACACCGCTCGGGTGGTCACGTCCGATCAGCGCCAGGGCCGCCGGGCTGAGCCAGCAGGCGTGCAGGTCGTTGCTGAACAGGACGACGGGACGGGCGGGCAGGGCCCGTTCGAGCAGGTCCTTGTGCGGACGGTCGGGCCAGAGCCCGTCGCTGAAGTGGGCGCCGAAGACCAGCTCATCGCGAGCGACGGGGGCGGGCGGCCCGTCCAGCGAGGCCACCAGCCGATCCACGGCCTCGGCGGCGGAGCCGGCACCCGCCAGCGAGACCCTGCGCCGGGTGGCGGCCCACTGCAGCATGTGCACATGCGCGTCCACCAGCCCCGGCAGCAGCGTGCCGCCGCCGCCATGGACGACCTCGGCCCCGTCGGCCCGCTCCCCGGCCGGGGTGATCGCGACGACCCGCCCTCCGGCCATCCGCACGTCGCACGCGGCCCCGTCCGGCTCGACGACGACGTCACGCAGCAGCGTGTGCGGGCCGTAATCCGCTTCTTCCACCCGAACCCCCTCAGCACCAGCGCCCAGCCTACGGACCATCCCCCGCCCCTTTTGAACCGGTTGCACGGTATGTCCTAAGCCATCTTCGCGGGAGCCTCCGCGGACGAACGAGCCGGCCGTCGCCATGGTCGCCGCTGCCGCCGACGCGTGGACCCGCCTGCGCGCCGGACTCTCCCTGCGCCGGGCCGGAAGCCAGGCCGGCCCGGCGCGGGGTGAGCGGCGACCGCACCGAGCGTGCTCAGCCACCACAGCGCCACTCACGTCTCGGCTCGCCGATCAGCCGCAACCGTCCGCCACCGCGGCTAGGTCACCTGGGTCCGCCCTGGTGGTGGTGGCCGTAGGGACCCTGACCGTACGGACCGTGATGTCCCCACGGACCCTGATGCCCGTATGGACCGTGGTTGCCGTAGGGGCCGTGGTTGCCGTAGGGGCCGTGCTGGCAATGGTGCCAGTGGTGGTGGTAGTAGCCCTTGTAGTAGCAAGGATGCTCGTTTTGGAACGGGGCCCCGGATATGAAGGCGGGTTCGGGCTCGTGGGTTATCGCGCTTGCGCTGGCAGGCAGGGCCGACATCGTCATTGAAACGACGAGGCCCGAAACCGCCAATGCGCCGGCGGCTAGAGCATGCTTCAGCATGAAATATCACTCCATGTCTGATTGTCGAGCCCGGCGTGCTGCCGGGCTAACGGGGCGCCGACCCGGTTTCCTGGGAATATGTCGAATCGACGTCACACCTAAAGACGCTAGTTGAGGAGAATATGGACGGTCACCCCAGAGAGGTCAAAGCCTCGGTCCGGGATCATTAAGCCATCCTGCGAAACCGCACCGCGCGTTCACACCCAGCGCGAAGTCCTTACATAACCACGACGCCATAACCCCACTTTGGCATCCACATACATCTCAGACCGCCATAAACCAGCACAAATGCTGCCCGGCATCGATTGACAACACACACCAAGGTCGTACATCTCCGCCATTCACCCCAACCCTCATCAGGTAACTAACAGCGAGGTCCGCGGCAAACCACCGAACCACAACTGATGAAAACGACGGCGTGACCGGCGACTAATGCGTCCTGCGGCGCATCTATCACCGCCGCATGACGAACCGGAACGGGACCCGCCGGGATGCGATGGGGCAGGCGGCAATGTCCACGCATGGGCAATGACCCATTCGAGAAACCCCTGCCCACCACGGCCGTACCCGTCGCCGGCGCTGCGGCCGCGGCCCTGAGCCCATGCTCGCGTCACCCGGGAGAGGGCACGGGTGACCTGGGCACTCCGAAACCAACGAATACAAGCAGCGTAGCCACGACGGCGCGATGACGAGTGCGCCGTGAATGGCGATGATAGTCCTGAAGATGATTGTCATTCCCGAAGATCGGACAACCCGGCCCCGGACTGAAACTCGATGAGCACCGGTACTTCAGTAACCAGAACCGGGTCACTCTGCCGGCAAAGCCGACGCAGCGGATAACCAGTCATGCGCAGCGACTTTGTCAAAATATCATCGAGAAGGGACCTGAGAAGCCGTCCCTCTCGCCGATTTCCAGAGAAGGGGGCCAAAGACGCGGCGAAGTGTGCCATCAGCGCACCCAGTCGCCTCGCCGACATCGAGCGGGCCCTGAAAACGTTCGGATAGGGCCCCATCACCGCACCAGCCATCAGGCCAGATGATCGTGTCCCATGACCGTCCCGCGCAACCCGTTACCAGGCACCCCACGACGCAGCAGGACGACAGCACCAAAACGGTCACCGACGTCGCAGGATGACATAACTGAAACCGATCACTGAACACGTGAGAAAGCCAGGTCAGACTGTGTCTGGCCTGGCTTTCGGTGAGCACCCCCCGCAGGATTCGAACCTACGCACCCGGCTCCGGAGACCCTCCCCGGGCCAGCCACCTGCCGCTTCCTCAATGCGGCAAGCCTCCTGGCCCGGGTACGGCGCGCAGACGATCGAAGTGCGGGGGGCCACACGTGCCGGAGGCCCGACACGTGTGGCGACGGGTCAGGGGCTGGTGCAGGTGGCGGTGGGGGTGGCCGCGGTGCCGTTGGCCGTGAAGCCGAAGGTGGTGGACGAGCTCGCCGCGATGGAGCCGTTGTAGGCGGCGTTGCGTACCGTCACGGTCGAACCGGAAACGGTCTGCGTGCCGTTCCACAGACTGCTGATGGTCTGCCCGCTGGGCCAGGTCCACTTCACGGTCCATCCGTTGACCGGCGAACTGCCCGCGCGGACCGTCACCGTCGACTGGAATCCACCCTGCCAGCTGTTCACCGTCTCGATCGTCGCCGAACACGCCCCCGGGACCGGAGACGGAGTAGGAGTAGGAGTCGGGGTCGGCGTGGGAGTGGGAGTGGGCGTCGGGGTCGGGGTGGGCGAGGGGTTGGGGCCGGCGGCGTTGAGGGCGTTGAGGACCGAGGTGTAGGCGGCCTTCTTGTTGCCGTTGCCGTCGAACAGGAGCGGGGTGTCGCCCGAGCGCCAGGAGTCGCTGTCACGCACGCCCCACACCGTGATGCCGACGCACCGCGGCACGGCCAGGCAGTCGTTGACCACATTGGCGTAGGTCGTGGCCGAGGCGCCCTGGATGTCCAGCTCGGTGATGGCCACGTCCACGCCGAGCGCGGCGAAACTGGAGATCGTGGTGCGGAAGTTGCTGTTGTAGGCGCTGCCGCTGTTGAAGTGGCCCTGCAAGCCGACGCAGTCGATCGGCACGCCGCGGGACTTGAAGTCCTTGACCATGTTGTAGACGCCCTGCGTCTTGGCCCAGGTCCAGTTGTCGATGTTGTAGTCGTTGTAGCAGAGCTTGACCGAGGGGTCGGCCGCGCGGGCGGTGCGGAAGGCCACCTCGATCCAGTCGTTGCCCGTGGCCTGCAGGTTGGACTGGCGCCGGCCGCCGTTGCTGTCGTCGAAGGCCTCGTTGACCACGTCCCAGTAGGCGAGCTTGCCCTTGTAGTGGGCCATCACGCCGTTGATGTGGTTGATCATCGCCTGGCGCAGCGCGCTGCCGGACAGGGACTGCATCCAGCCCGGCTGCTGGGAGTGCCAGGCCAGGGTGTGCCCGCGGACCTGCTTGCCGTTCTGGACGGCCCAGTTGTAGACCCGGTCACCGTTGGTGAAGTTGAACTGGCCCTGCTGGGGTTCGGTGGCGTCGATCTTCATCTCGTTCTCGGGCGTCACCATGTTGAACTCGCGGTTGGCGATCGTGGTGTACGCCGAGTCACCGAGCTTGCCGGCGCTGATCGCGGTACCGAAGTAACGGCCGCTCTGTGCGGCAGCCGCGCCCAACGTGCTCGCCGCGGCACCGGCGGGAACCGACATCGCCAGCGCCGTGATCGTGCCGAGTACGCCGAGAGCGCCAGCGAGCAGCATCCGGCGGGGGCCGCTGCGTGGTCGCCGGGATCGATCGAGGGGGGTGGCGTTTGTGCTCATGCCTGAGCCTCCACAACTGAGTCACGGAATAGCGGGAAAACGCGCCGACGCCCCTGCGGGATCTGCGCCCCGACCCCAAAACCAGGACGCACACCACGAGGAGGTCGCAGACGGAGCTCCCCTGCCGCCACACCACCGACCTGGCAGGGAGAGACCGCCTCGGGGACTCAGTGTGGAAACCTCCCCGAAATGTGTCAAGACCGTCACGAAAGTTTCGAGAATTCCGCCTCGCGTACACGTCCTCGCATGCGCTTCAGCATTCATCCCGACCTGCAGAGACGTTGCGGCGGTCGCGTTATCCGGGGCCGAAACATCTCGATGAAAATTTCACCCCAACGCCCTCACCAATCAGGTCCAGCACTCCCCCGACAACACCAGACAAGCCCCCGCGCCCTGCTATCGCGACCTGGCGCACCGCACGATCGGCCAACCCCCTACCCGATCTTTGATGGGCTAGGACCACTGGCCCGGGCTCGGAACGAGGGCTGCAGAGCTACTGTTCCCGCAAGCTACCTCCGCAGGAACGAGCCCAAGGTGCGAGGGCGTCAGCATTACCCCCATTTGCGGATCATGGATCGCGTATGGATCGCGCGGCTCGTCATTCGAGGGCATCAGGCGTCGCGAGACGGCAAGATCGCGATAGCCGTACGACACACAAAAGGCCAGGTCAGATGATGTCTGACCTGGCCTTTGGATGGTGCCCCCTGCAGGATTCGAACCTGCGCACCCGGCTCCGGAGGCCGGTGCTCTATCCCCTGAGCTAAGGGGGCTCAACGAGTGGTAAGGCTACCAGCATCTGAGGGCCTTCGGTTACTTGGAAGCCAGCTCGCGATCAAGTATCCGTTGGGGCGCGAGTGGCGGCTGCGGCGATGGGCCTCGAAACGAGCGTGGCAGCACCGCCTCAGCGTGGATCCAGCAACCCCCGCACCGAACGCCCCATGCCCGCCCATGTCCCGGCCCATGATCCCGTCCATGTCCCCGTCCATGTCCCCGTCCATGATCCCGCCCATGTCCCCACCCACCCCGACACCCCGCCACCCCGCCACAGCCGCGCCCACTCCTTCACATGCTCTCCCCTCCCGGCCCGCCTGCGTCGCGCCCTGTCTCCCCGCGTCTCTCCTTGTCTCCCCTTGTCGGGGTAGCGCGTGTCTGCGTGTCCCTCTGTCTATCTGTCCCCGTCCTGCGCGTGCGCCTGGAGGTAGGAGGCGTTCTGGAGGGGTGAGTTGGCCTTTGGGCTCCGGGTGCCGTGCCGGGGTAGGTCACCCGGGGCCCGCCGGCCGTCCACTCTGGGCAGATGGGCACCGCGCTCATGACGGCACTCCTTGGCTGCACCGTGCTCATGACGGCACGCCCTGGCTGGGCTAGGAGGGTGAGTCAGTTGCTTGGGCGGATGGCGCCTCGGTAGCGGGCTCGGTAGTAGAGCGAGTGTGCGAAGTCGACCTTCCGCACTACGTCGCCGGACTTGGGGGCGTGGATCATCACGCCGTTCTTGAGGTAGATGCCTACGTGGGTGGGATCGCCGCTGCCGCCGCCGAAGAAGACGAGATCTCCCGGCCTGAGCTGCGAGAAGGGGATCTTGGTGCCCTTGGTGAACTGGGTGCCGGTGTAGTGAGGAAGCGAGACGCCTGCCCGGGCCCAGGCATAAAGGGCCAGCCCGGAACAGTCGAAGCCACCACCCGTCGCCCCAGCCCCGGATCCGCCACCCCAGACATACGGCGTACCGAGCTGGCGAAGCGCGGCGGACGCGGCGACAGTTCCAGACGCCGTCCGGCCCGATCGGGAGGTGGAGCGAGCGGTCGAGCTCTCTAACGGCTTGGACTTCCCGGCGACTGTGTGCCCCCTGGATCTGCCGGGAGCACCGATGGGGAGCGCGCCTCGGCGGTGCTTCTTCTCGTCGTCCTGCCCAAGGTGCTCGGCGCCGTGGTCTTGGGTGGGGAACTCCTGCTCGTCCCTATGGGTGATGTCGTGGGGGCGTTGTCGGCTGGAGGTCTCGGGACGTCGTTGGCGCGATGTCTCAGGACGTTGTGAGCTGGAGGTCTCGGGGCGTTGTGGGGTGGAGGGGCGTTGCTCGCGGGCCTCGATGGGGGCGGGTTGGTGGATTCGGAGGAGGGGCTCGTCGTCCTCATCACGTCCGTTTGTTTCGCTGGGGCGGGGGTCATAGGCGGGCCACGTCCACATGCGTGCGCCTGGCGAGCCGTGTGGATCTATCTGGTGCCGGGGCGCCCAGGGAATCGACTCCGAAGATCGTGCGGGGGTGGAGATCGGTGGCTCAGAAGGTGGGAGTGGGTGAAGGAGGCCGCCCTCGGAGGGGAGAACGGGATGGCCTTGTGGGTGAAGGAGGCCGCCTTCGGAGGGGAAAAGGGGATGTGGTTGAGGGTCAAGAACGTCGGCCTGGGAGGACAGAACAGGGTGGGCTTGCGAGGGGTCGGCTGAGGGGGCGGGGATTCGGGTGTCGCCTTCGCAGATGGTGACCACCGGGCTGCCGGCGAGAGATCGGAGCCATGCCGAGGCGACCTCTGACCACTGCGCCGGAACGCCCTCTGGCCACCGCGCCGGAACGGCGTCTCGCCAGGGGGTGGGCAGCTTCGCGGGGACGGTGCCGAGCCACCTTCTGAGAGCTGCGTCGGACCAGCGCGGCAGGACGGTGTCGAACCAGGCCGCTGAAGCGGCTTGGAACCACTGAGACGAGGGAGCGTGGAGCCGGCGGACCGGGGGAAGACTTCGCGGCCCCACGTGGGGTTCGAGGCCGGGAAGCCAGCGGACCTGCGCGCATCGGCCGGTGGGCAGGCGCGGAACGCCCTCGCCGGCCCCTCCGGAAAGGGCTGCCCCGGTGACAAGGACGGTGGTGATGAGCATCGTGATCACGGATGCCTCCTTGGGCTCGATGAGGAATCGAGGCCCCAGGATCAATTGGCCGGGCTCAGGCGCGCCGACCCGAATCGGGCTCTGTGCATAACCCGAGGTTGTGGGTAAGTAGCGCCCTTCGCCGCACCTGCTCTGACCTGCGGTGAAGGAGACGTGTGACCGGCGCGCCTGAGCAGTTTGTGGATAACCCAGGTACGCAGCGAGTTCTCGGACGCGATGGGGACCGGTCCCAACGAGCCATCCTCGCGGTCAGGAAAGGGGGACCGTGTTACCGCGAGCTTGGGGGACTTCGGGAAAAAGGCTCGCGAGACTCACCGGTAGGGGTTAGCCTCGCGGCCGTGGACGAGCTTCTGGGACGCGTGCTGGTTGTGGACGACGACGAGGTGATCCGGCAGCTCATCGCCGTGAATCTCAGCCTGGAGGGCTTCCAGGTCGAGACGGCGACCGACGGGCAGGACTGCCTGGAGCGGGTGGCGTCGGTGCGACCTGATGTCATCACGCTGGACGTGATGATGCCGCGCCTGGACGGTTGGATGACGGCGACGAAGCTCCGCGCCGACGAGAGCACCAGGCACATCAAGATCATGATGATTACCGCCCGGGCCCAGGAGGACGACAAGAAGAGGGGGCTCGGCATAGGCGTCGACGCCTACCTCACCAAGCCGTTCGACCCGGCCGAGCTGATCCAGGCGGTACGAGACCTCGCCCTAGCCGCCCGCACCACCAGCGCCTGACAGGCCACCGCCTCAGAGCGCCTGAGATCGCGACGGTGGCGTGATCGGCTCCTCCCGGCGTCGCAGGGCCCGCACCGCGAACGCCTGACCGCACCTGTCTCCCGACAGTCCCGCACCTCCGGCCGCTCGGAGCACCCACGAACGGGGCCGTGGCGTGATCACGCCGGGTGGGTCGACACCAAGACGACCGGCCTCGGTTCGCGGCCATGCGACACACGGCCACCAGGGGTCAGGAGGAGAGTCCTTCCTGGTGGGCGTAGGCGGCGGCCTGGGTGCGGGAGGAGACGCCGAGCTTGGCGAGGATGTTGGAGACGTGGACGCTCACGGTCTTCTGGGCGATGAAGAGCCGCTCCGCGATCTCGCGGTTGGAAAGGCCGGTGGCGACCAGCGCGAGCACCTCCTGCTCGCGGCCGGTCAGCGTGGTGAGGGCGCTGGGGACCGAGGGGGACGCGGAGGAGACGGCGGACGGGCCGGAAGCGGGGAACCGGGCTCGGCGGCCCAGCTCGGTCAGCGCGCGGCTGAGAGGCTCGGCGCCCAGGGCCTCGGCGGTGGCCACGGCCTGATCCCACTCCTTCAGTGCCTCCTCGCGGTCGCCCGCCACCAGCAACGCCTCGGCGAGGCGCCATCGCGAGCGCGCCACCTCGTAGACGAACCCGAAGTCGAAGGCGTCGACGACGGCTCTCCACATCGCGGGGTCGGCGGTGCCCTGGATGCGGTGCCACTCGACCTCACACCTGGCCAGCCACGCCTGTCCCTCGACGCCGACCTCGCCCCGGGTGCCCGACCCCGGCCCCGTCGTGGCCGCCGCACGGGCCTTGCGCAGCAGGTCGTCGGCCTGAGGCTGCCGGCTCTCGCCCAGCTCGGCGAGCGCCCAGAGCCCGGTGGCGCAGATGCGGATCATCGCGGGATCGAACGGCTCCAGAACCTCGACGACCGCTTCGACGTGCGCGATGGCGGTTCGCGGGTCACCGTTCCACAGCGCGTGCTCGGCGGCGAGCCCGCGCGCGATGTAGTTCACGAACCCGTCGTGCAGGAAGGGCTTCAGCCACGCCGTGCGCTCCTCGACGATGGCGTCGCCGCGCGCCACCTCGACGAACAGCGCGTAACCCGACAGCCGCGCCTCTGGCAACCTGCCCACCCGCACCGCGAACATGGAGGCCAGCGCGCCCGCCTGCTCCCACTCTCCGGCCACGTAGTGGATGAGCAGCCGCAGGAATCTGAGGTCGGTGCCGTACGTGCTCCAGGACAGGCCGGTTTCGCGCGCCAGCTTCACCCCGCGGTCGGCGCTGACGGCCGCCGCGGCCAGGCCGCCGCGCTCGTACAGCACCCGGGCCTGGTGGAAGATGGCCCGGAGGTCGATGGACAGGTCACCGGAGCTGATGCCGCCGGCGAGGGCGAGAAGCTCCTCGGCTCGCGCGCCGTCGCCGTCGACGTCGGCGATCGTGGCGAGGGAGATCAGCGCGCTGGACTCGGCGTCGCGAACGCCCGCCGCGCGCGCCGCGTCGAGCGCCCGGCCGGCCAGCTCCTTCGCCTCGTCGTGCCGGGAAGTCCACAGGAGGGCTCGCGCGTAGGTGGCGAGCGCCCGGGCGAGGATGCAGCCCGCGTCGGCGCCCGAGTGCGAGGCGGCGGGGTCGTTGGCGAGCTGGACCGCGGTCTTCGCCGCGTCTATGGAGGAGGCGGTGTCCTCGTCGGCGTCGATGAGGTAGTACGCCAGGCGCTCCCACAGCTCCGCGGTGGCCTCCTCGGTGGCCAGGAGCTCGCGCATCTGGATGACGGCGCGGTGCGTGTCGCCGCTCTCGGCGGCCGCGGCGGCGGACAGCACGGCCAGGCGCACCCGGTCGATGCCGGCGGCCCGCTCGGCGTCGGGGACCCGATGCCACAGCGCCAGGGCCTGGTCGTAGTGGCTGTGGGCCTCAACAGGCGCGCCCAGGCGCTCGGCCCGTCGCCCGGCCTCCACTGACGCGGCCAGGGCCCCGGGCAGGTCGTGGCTGGCGAGGTAGTGGTAGGCGAGCTCGGCCGGTGAGTCGTCGAGCAGGCGGGTGAACTCGGCGTGCAGCCGCGTGCGCTCGCCGGGGAGCAGATCGGTGTAGACGGCTTCCTGGAGAAGGGCGTGCCGGAACGCGTAGCCGTAGTCTCCGTCGGGCAGCAGCAGGCCACGCGAGACGATCTCGCGCATGGCCTCCTCAAGCTGCGCGTCATCGAGGCCGGAAACCTTGTGGAGCAGGTCGTGGTCGACGCGCCGGCCCGCGACCGCCGCCGCGCGCAGCACCCGCTGGGCGGGGTCGGAGAGCCTCTCGACGCGTGCCAGGAGCAGGTTGGCCAGCCCGTACGGAAGGCCCTCGGCGGCGAGGAGCTCCTCGGCGTAGAACGGATTGCCCTCGGCGCGCTCGATGATGTCGCTGATCACCTTGGCGTCCGCCCCGCCCAGGGCCACGAGGTAGTCGGACATCTCGTCGGTGCCGAGCGGGCCGAGCCGCACTGCGGTCACCGAGGGAAGCCGCTGCAACTCGGCCAGGAGCGGCCGGAGCGGGTGACGGCGGTGGAGGTCGTCGGTGCGGTAGGTGCCGGCGAGGCACACCCGCTCGTGCTGGAGCATGCGGCTGAGGAAGACCAGCAGGTCACGGGTGGCTCTGTCGGCCCAGTGGAGATCTTCGAGCACGAGCAGGACCGGCCTGGTCTCGGACAGCTCGGCGAGGAAGCCGAGCGTCGAGCCGAAGAGCTGCTGCTGGGTGAGGCCGGAACCGGCCTCCGGCCCGGAGTCGAACGACGAGCCGGGCACGAGCCTGCGGAGCATGGGACGGGCCTCGATCGCCGCGACGAGGTCGGGATCGGGATCGTCGCCCGCCATGCGCAGGGCGTCGGCGAGGGGGAGGTAGGGCAGGGCGTCACCGAGCTCGGCGCACTGGCCGATCAGCACGGCGAACCCCTGGGCGCGGGCCCGGCTCACCAGCTCGGTCACGAGGCGGGTCTTGCCGATGCCGGCGTCGCCGCCGACGACCGCGACCCCCGCCTGCCCCGCGACCGCGGCGTCGAGCACGCCGATCAGCCGGCGGAGCTCGCCCGACCGCCCGATAAGAGCACTCTGTGCCTCCCGCCACGCCATGTCCGGGAGTATTTCACGCCTGGCCCACAGATCCCCCGGCCAGCATTAACGTACGAAGGCCATGAAACCGACATGACCGGGATTGGACATGAAAAGCGGCCGCGAATGGCCCTCTGTTTCGGGGCGAAAGCCTCCTATGGTCGAGGCCATGATCTCCCCCTCCACCTTGCTGATCTTCTCGCTGGCCGCGATCGCGCTGGTCGTCGTTCCCGGCCCCAACAACCTGTACATCACCGCCAGGGGCATCTCGCAGGGCAGGGCGGCCGCGGTCGCGTCTGCCGTCGGGGTGGAGACGGGGACGCTGGTCCACATCGCCGCCGCGGCGGCGGGGCTCTCGTACCTGATCGCCAGATCGGCGGCGGCGTTCGCCGTCGTGAAGTGGGCGGGCGCCGCCTACCTCGTCTACCTCGGCATCCGTACGCTCACCAGCGGGCGGGAGGCGACCGCCAGGGCCGCGACCGGCCAGCCGCTCCACCGGATCTTCCTCGAAGGCGTGGTGGTCAACGTGCTGAACCCGAAGGTCATCCTCTTCTTCCTCGCCTTCCTCCCCCAGTTCGTGGACCCTGCGGCCGGGTCTCCCGCGTTGCAGATCGTGGTGCTGGGCGTGACCCTGCTGCTGCTCGGCCTGGCCAGCGACATGGTCTACGCCGTCGGCGCGGGCTCCCTGAGCAGGCTGCTGCGCGGAAGGCAGAAGCCGCTGAGGTACTTCAGCGGCTGCGTCTACCTCGGGCTCGGCGTCGCCACCGCGCTGGCGGGGGGCCGTGCCCGCTGATCGGCCAGGCAGGCGAGGTCCTCGACGAGGCGGGCCAGGCGCCCCGAGTCGGCCAGCACGGTCAGGTGGCCCCGGCGCGGGATGTGGATCAGCCGCCCGTCCCGGCAGGCGCGCAGGAAGTCGCGCTCGTGACAGCGGAAGGGGTCGCGGGATCCGTTGACCAGCCACACACGGCCCGGGTACGCGGCCAGGTCGGACAGCGGATCCCGGGCCGCCACGGCCTCCACCGCCGAGGGCATGACCTCGCAGGCGAACCCGCCCGCGACGACCGCCTCGCCGGGTGCCCCTGGCAGGGCGCGGCGGAAGCCGTACGCGCTGACGCGGCCGGCGAGCGCGGGATCGCGGGCCGCCAGGGAGGCCGCGAGACGGTAGACGTTTGCGTTCACCCGGTCGGGTCTCGCCGTGCATCCCATGGCCACCAGGCCCGCGACCTGGGAGGGGAACCGCGCGGCGGCCGCGATGCCCACGTATCCGCCGAGCGACAGGCCCACCAGCAGCGCCCGGCCGCCCATCCTGCCGACGGCGGACGCCACCGCGTCGGCCGCCGACTCCATCGTGAACGGCTCGCCGCGGCGGGAGCCGTGTCCCGGCAGGTCGGGAGCCTCCGCCGGCCTGTCCAGCCGGGAGATCACCGGTCCCCACATGGCGCCGGCGACCCGGATGCCGTGGACGAACACGACGGGCAGCACCGTCATGGCACTCTCCTTCCCAGCTCGCAACGCAACGGTGCGTTGCATATGCCTCCATTAAAGACAACGCAACGGTGCGTTGCAATAGGCTGCCCGCATGGCAGACGGTCCGCGCAGGAAGCAGGAGATCTTCAAGGCGACGCTGGATTCGCTGGCGGAGAAGGGGTACGAAAGGCTCACGGTCGAGGGCGTGGCCGAGCGCTCCGGGGTGAACAAGACGACGATCTACCGGTGGTGGCCGTCCAAGGCCGCGCTTCTGGGCGACGCGCTGGTGGAGGCCCGGGCGCTGGACTTCGAGGTTCCCGACACGGGAAGCCTGCGAGGTGACCTGAAAGCCCTGCTCAGGGGCATGGCCGCCCTGCTGACCACACCTCCGGCCTCGGACGTCGCGGTGGCGGCCCTCGGCGCGGCTGTACACAACCCCGACCTGGCCGCCGGGACCCGGCGCTTCTTCGCCGACCGGTTCGCCCGGGAGCGGCCCATCTTCGACCGGGCCGTACGCAGGGGCGAGCTACGCTCCGGAATCGACGCCATGATGGTCGTCGACCTGCTCGCCGGAGCCGTGTGGCTCCGCGCCGTCTTCCGGCAACTGCCGCTCGACAACGACTTCACCGACCGGGCCGTGGACCTGGTCCTCGACGGGGCCGGCGCCTCGACCGCACGCTGAGCCCAGCCAGGTGGCCGCGAGCCGAGCCGGGCGCACGACCGCACGTAAGGCCAGGGCGTACGACCGCACGCCGAGCCGGGCGGGGTCAGCTTCCCCAGGTGCCGGTCGTCTCGCCCGAGGTGACGGCCGCGTCCTCGATCCGCTTGTGCACGGCGCGGGCGTCGCCGCCGGACTTGATCGGGCCACGCAGCGCGTACACGATGAAGTGGTAGTGGTGCACTCCACCGGGCGGGCACGGACCCGCGTACGCGGGACTGCCGTCGCTGCCCGGCGCCACCTTGCCCGGCGTGGCGCCCTCGCCGGAGCCACTCTCGGAGACCAGGATGCCGGTCACGATCCAGTGGATGTACGACCCGCCGGGCGCGTCGGTGTCGTCCACCACGATCGCCAGCTCGCGCGCCGACTCGGGGACTCCGGTCCAGGCCAGCGGGGGCGAGATGTCCTGACCTCCCTGCCTCGCGCAGGCGTACTTCTTCGGGATCGCGGCGCCCTCGGCGAAGGCCGGGCTGCTCACCTTGAGGCCGGCCGACGGCGAAGCGCCCTGGGACGAGTCCGACGCACCTCCCGCCGAGGGCGAGGCGCCTCCGGCGGACGGTGAGGCCCCTTCGGCGGAGCACCCCGTGAGGGCGGCCAGCAGGAGCCCCACGCAGGCCATACCGAGCCGGCGGCGGACCACCCCGGGCCCTCCGCAGACCACACCCGGCCCGCCACGGACCACCCGGAACCGGCCGCGGACCACACCCGGCCCGCCGCGGGCCACACCGAGGTTGGCGATCTTCATCTGTCCAGGTTAACGCCGGCAAGGCCCGCGCCCCGGTCAGGACGCGGGCCGCACGCGAATCAGTTGCCGAAAGTGAACCAGTTGAGGTTGACGTAGTCGGCCGGCTGGCCGCTGGAGAAGGTGATGTAGACCGTGTGGGTGCCGGTGACCCCCGCGATGTTGGCCGGCACGGTGCGCCAGCTCTGCCACCCGCCCGTGTTGCCGACGGCGAAGTCACCGATGGGCGCGGCGGTCGGGCTGTCCAGCCGCACCTGGACCAGGCCGCTGACGCCGCCGGCGGCCCCGGACGCGACCCGCCCCACGAACTGTGTGGCGGCGGACGTGCCGAACCTCACCCCGTCGTAGCGGAGCCAGTCGCCGTTGCCGATCTGCGAGACGTTCTGGCCGCCTCCGCTGTCGGTCGTGGTCTCCAGCCCGGTGCCCGACTGGGCCTGGTAGCTCTCCGCCTGGATGGTCGACCGCGCGTCGAAGCCGCCGCCGGGGGGAGGCGTCGGCGTGGGCGAGGTCGGCGGGGTGGTCGGGCCGGACCCGCTCTGCCACACGGCGACGTAGTCGACGACCATGGGACGTCCCGACACGGTGGCCGCCGTCGGTGTGGAACCGCCGAGCGCATTGGGGAAGGCGCCGCCCATGGCCACGTTGAGCAGCAGGAAGTAGCCCGCGTGGCTGGTCATGTTGGCCCACGTGCCGGCGTCCATCTGGTTCTCCGCGACGCTGTGGAACTGCTGTCCGTCCACGTACCAGCGCAGCTGGTTGGGGCTGACGCCACGGTCCCACTCGAAGCGGTAGGTGTGCATGGCCGACTGGCAGCTCGCGCCGGGGCAGGGCCGGTTGGCGCCGATGCCGGTCGTCTCGTTGCAGGGCCCGCCGGGGTTCACGCCGCAGTGCAGGACGCCCCACACCGCGTTGATCCCGTTGACGTTCTCCATGATGTCGAACTCGCCGGTGCCGGGCCAGTTCCAGTAGTTGCCCCGGTACGGCGCGCCCAGCGCCCAGAAGGCCGGCCAGTAGCCGAGCGCCTCGTTGCCGGTGACGTTGGGCATCTGGATGCGGGCCTCGACGCGCAGCACGCGCCCGGCCTGGGGCTTGAAGTCTGCTCTGCGGGTCTCGATGCGCGCGGATGTCCACTCGCCCGAGCCGCTCTTGATCGGGGTGATGCGCAGGTTGCCCGCGCCGTCGAGGCTGAGGTTGGCGGGGCTTGAGGTGTAGTTCTGGATCTCGCCTGTCCCCCAGTTGCCCGGACCGCCCGGGTAGGCGTGGCCGGTGTCGATGATCCAGTCGGCCGACGACGGGAGCGAGCCCGCCGAGCCGTTGAAGTCGTCGCTCCACACCAGGCTCCAGCCGCCCGGGGTGGGAGGTACGGCCGCGCCCGCGGCGGTCAGCGCGATGACAGGGAGGAGGGCCGCGCCGATGGCGGCCAGCAGGAGGCGGATCCGGGGACGGCCTCTCGGCACTGGATCGGGGGACATGATTTTCCTCATCTCTCTCGTGGGGGCAGATCACACACTTTCCGTGAGGACGGGCGCCGGCCCGGAGACTCCGGGCCGGCGCCGCCGCTGTCAGCTGAACGGGATGGTGACCACGGAGCGGTTGCCGACCCCGAGCGAGGTCGGGTTGGTCCCGATCGCGCTCCAGATCTCGACCTTCACGCGGCCGTTGACGAGGTTGCCGAGCGTGCCTGAGGAGGACGCGAGGCCCGCCGCCTGGGTGGAGTGCTCCCAGCCCGCGACGGGATCGGTGGCGAAGTACTTGTAGGTCTCCACACGGTCGTAGGTGCCGTCGCCCGTGAGGTCGTACGAGACACGGGTCTGGACGCCGTTGCCCACCGAGGTTCCCGCGTCGAGGAACAGGTCGAACGCGGTGGCTGCCCCGGTGTAGGACATGGTCAGGCCGGTCGAGGTGTAGACGAGCGGGTTGTAGGGGGTGCCGTCGTGGGTGGTGCCCCCGGCCGAGGAGACGGTGTCCGATCCCGCCGCGCCGCTGGCCGCGGACAGCGCGCCCCCGCTCAGCAGGTAGCGGGTCGGTGAACCCGGCGTCGGCGTCACCGTGGGAGTGGGGGTGGGTGTCGGGGTGGGCGTCACCGTGGGAGTGGGTGTCGGGGTCGGCGTGGGTGGCGTGGAGCCGCCCGCGCTGGTGGCGGTCGACGCGGCCGGCACCGCGAGCTTCTTGCCGTCGGAGAAGGTGACGGTGCGGGCGGCGGTGCCGTAGTTGTGCGCCACGTAGGTGCGCGTGCCGTTCAGGCTGAAGACCGCCGCCGTCGGGGTGTCGGCGGTCACCGCCGCGTCGACCGTGCCGAGCCTGGCCAGGTTGTAGATCCAGTGGTACTCGTGGGCCTTGGTCTCCCCCGCCTCCGGAGTGTAGGAGTTCCACCCCGCGTCCCAGTTGGCCTTGGCGGCGGCCGGGTCGCCGAGCGCGCGGTACTCCCAGATGATGTCGCGCCACTCCACCGCTGGACCGCCGTTGTTGGCCTCCATCTCGGCCAGGCCGGCCTTCACCTTGTTCGGGTAGAGCCCGTGGTAGAGCGAGCCGCCTGTGATGGGCAGGTAGTTGATCCCGTGGATCTCCTCGGGGTTGCCGGTCCACCAGGTGCCGTAGGCGGCGCCGTCGCCCCAGATCATGCCGACGGTGTCATGGCCGAAACCGGCGGGGTAGACGACGTTGTCCACGTCGAACCAGTACTGCCCGATGGTGGCCGCCTGCGTGGTGTAGAGGTAGATGCCGAGGTCGCGCAGGGAGTTGTCGCCGGTCGCGGCGCCCAGCAGCAGGGCTCCGGCCGCGAAGTTCATCCCCTCCGACGACGACTCCTCGTTGTTCCCCGCGGCGAAGCCCGCGTGCCCCGACGCCCAGCCGTTGCCCGCGTAGGGGTCGAAGTTGCGCAGGAACGGGAAGCGCGTGTCCGTGCGGTCCCAGTTGTTCGCGTCCTTCGCCAGCAGCTTCGCCATGCCGCCCCACTGGCCGTCGGCCGCCCACGCCCGGTCGTACCTCGCCACGGTGGCGGCGGCCATGAGGTAGTAGCCGTAGTGGAAGTGGTGGTCGTTGACCTCGGAGTCGCTGCCGTACGAGGCGGGGTAGCCGGTGAGGATGCCCCACGTGCCGTCGTACCGGAACTGCTCGCCGCCGGCGGTGAACCAGCTCTGCAGCTCGGTCTTCAGCATCCCGAGCAGCTTGTCGCGGGACGCGGTGTCGCCGAGCTGCTCGGCGATGGGCACGAGCTGCGCGAGCCGCCCGAGGGCCTTGCCCGTCCCGTAGGTGTCGCCGGTGCCCACGAGCGGGTCGCCCGCCGCCCCCTGCTTGACGAAGTCGCCGAGCCGCGCCCGGTCGTAGGCGCCGAGGTCGGGCAGGGAGGGCAGGACGCCGTGGAACGTCTGCCGGGTGCTGAACGACGCGCCCTCGCGCAGCTTCATCGTGCCGCGCGGCGACACGTAGGTGTAGGTGGTCAGCGGGTCGGTGGTGGCGAGCCACTGGTGCCGGTAGAGCGCCAGCAGCGTGCCGGTCTGGGTGCCTTCCTTCGCGGTGGTCGTCGCGGTGTAGGTGGTCGTGAGCCGGGCGGCGGCCTCGTCGTACGACCAGCTCACGTTGGTGCCGGTGACGAAGGAGTAGGCGTACTTCGCGAACAGGTCGAGCGCGCCCCGGGCGGGCAGGGCGGCGACGGAGTAGTAGTTCTTGCCGCCGAGGGCCACCGTCGCCGCCGTACCGGCGATCGTCCAGTCGGTGCCGGTCGGCGCGAACAGCGCGTAGTCGTGCCCGTTGACCGTGGCCCCGAGCACGTTGCCCCTGTCGGCCCAGATGGTGGGCGTCGCGACGAAGCTGACCTGCGCGTTCCCGCCGGAGGGGGTGGCGTACACGAACGGCAGCCCGTGCCCGATGGTGGCGCGCAGGGTGCGGGTGCCGTCGGACCAGTAGGGGGTGACGGTCCAGTCGGACCAGCCGTCCACCTGGGTGCTCGGCGCGTTGAGGCCGGTCACGCCCAGGGTGAGGTCGCGGGCGTGGGTGTAGTCGTACTGCGACGCGGAGATGGTGGGCGTGGTCGGGTAGCTGACCTCAAGGCCGCCCGCCGCGGCGTGGAAGGCCAGCGGGTGGGCGTACATGTTCTCGGAGTAGGGGTTGCCCGCGTACCGCTGGAAGGCCAGCGAGGACCACCAGTCGTTCGTCGGGACCTTCGCCGTGACGGCGGAGGTGATCTTGGGCGTCACGGGCGCGCCGGCGTTGTTGGACGGGCCAACGGCTCCGGCGGGAAGGTCGGTCGTGTAGCTGCCGGCCCCGACGGTGACGGTGGCGGCGCTTGCGGGAGTGGCGGGGACGGTGGAGAGCAGGCCTGCCAGCAGGGTGGCGGCGACCAACCCGGCGGACCGTCGTCTCGAGGAGGGGTTCCTGGGGAGATCGGTGGTCATGCGGCGTGACTTTCGTCGTGGGGGGGGGACCGGCCCGCCTCGACGAGGCGATGACCGGCGACAACTCCTACCGCGGGCCCGACGGCCGTTCGAGGCCCGCACAGCGCTGGGATCCAGGTGTTCGCGTCGACGTAACTTGCTTGTAACGCTCTCAGCGCCGCTGACGCTAGATGGGCTGACAAGCCGTGTCAACAGCCAGAGAATGTTTCTCGAAGATCTTGAGAGCGCTCTCCAACCGTTTCCGCCGACCGCCGTGACGGCCGGCCTCGCCGTCAAGCTCACCACCAGGGACGAAAGCGGGTGTTCACGACATATGCCCCCTCCCACTGGGACTGGCCGAGATAATGGGAAAGAACCTTTATCATGGGGACACCTCCCGGCACGGATCGGCACCGGCCCCGCCCCGAACCGAGAGCGCTCTCTTTCAGATCAAGTGAAATGCGTGGGATCGCCCCCGGCCGGCCGCTTCCGCCCGCGCCCGGCCTCGCCCTGCCCCCGGCAGGCAGATCATCGGAGGAACAGTGGGGACCACTCGCGCGGGCGTCCAGGAGCCGGCGCTCCCCGGCCGCCTCGCCCCGCCCCTGGATGACGCGGATCTCCGGGGGTGTCTCGTAAGGTCGCGACCGGGTGACTTCGAGTGGCACGATGGGTACCGCCGGAGGCTCGGGAACGTGCACGCCGACTGCGAGACCCGGCGCCGGCTCCCCAAGGACAGCGGGCTGGGCTACCGGGATGTCATCCGGGGGAACGGCCTCGCCCCATGATCGACCCGAGGAAGACAGGGCTCTGCGAATGAAACGACCCACCCTGGAAGCGGTCGCCGCGCGAGCGGGCGTTTCCCGGGCGACCGTCTCGCGGGTCGTCAACGGCCAGTCGACGGTGACCCCGGAGATCAGGGACACGGTGCTGCGGGCCGTGAGCGAGCTGGGGTACGTCCCCAACTCGGCCGCCCGCAGCCTCGTCACCCAGCGCACCGACTCCATCGCGCTGGTGATCTCCGAGCCGGCGACCAGGGTGTTCTCCGACGACCGGCTGTTCTCCATGGTCGTCCGCACGGTCAGCAGCGAGCTCGAGTCGTCCGACAAGCAGATCGTGCTCATGCTCGCCAGCTCGCCGCGCGGCCACGAGCGGGTGGAGCGTTACATATCCAGCGGGCACGTCGACGGGGTCCTGCTCCTGTCCATGCACGGCGCCGACCCGCTGCCCGCCGCCCTCAACCGCATGGGCGTGCCGGTCGTCTCGTACGGCAGGCCCGCGGTGGCCGTGGCGCTGCCGTACGTCGACAACGACAATGTGGGCGGCGCCGGCGCGGCCGTGCGGCACCTGCTCGCCACCGGCAGGCGCCGCATCGCGACCATCGCGGGCCCGCAGGACATGATCGGCGGCCAGGACCGCCTCACCGGCTACCGCGACGCCCTGCGCGACTCCGACCGCCGGTCGATCGTCGCCGTCGGCGACTTCACCCGCGCCTCCGGCGCCGACGCGATGCGGCAGCTACTTGAGGACGACCCCGCGCTCGACGCGGTGTTCGCGGCGAACGACGAGATGGCGATCGGCGCGCTGCGTGCCCTGCGCCGGGCGGGGCGCCGGGTGCCCGACGACGTGGCCCTGGTGGGCTTCGACGACATCGAGGCCGCGGCGTACACCGACCCGCCGCTCACCACGGTGCGCCAGCCGATCACCGAGCAGGCGACCGCGATGGTGCGGCTGCTGCTGACCCCGGTCAAGGACCGCACGACCGATCACATCATCCTGCCCAGCGAGCTGGTCATCCGCGAGTCCGCCTGAGCGCACCGCGCCCGGGGGTCAGGCCTTGCGGCCGAGGGCCCCCGGGATGCGGTTCAGCACGCTGTACGGCACGAGCCCGTACGCGTGGAAGTCGACGGCGTCGCCGCCCGCGGCCTTTACCGCGCGCACCTTGGCGGCCAGCCGGTCCTCTGAGTCGGTGTCGGGACGGCCGGGGCGAAGCACCACCCTCAGCTCCCTGTCGTTGCCGACCGAACGGCGGTAGGCGCCCACGTCGTCGGCCACCCGCGCGGCGTCCCTGGCGTAGGCGAGGACCCCGAAGGACGGCACGAGGTCGCCGAGCGCGACCAGGTCGACGCCGAGTTGCCAGGCGTCGTGCGCGGCCAGGCCGGCCGGGGGCAGGCCGTCGGCGTACCCCTTCCTGTGGCCCGTGCCGTCGAGGAAGGTCAGCCGGGAGCCCTCGGCGGCCACCGCCGACGACACCTCGCTGACCAGCGACGTCACCGTCTCGGAACGGGCTCGCGCGTACGCCACCACCTCGGGGCCGGCGTAGGCCGTGAGGGCCGCGCGCGTGACCTCGCCCTGCGCGGGCGAGTCGCCGTCGAGCACCGCGCCGACGATGCGGGCGCACTCCTCCCGCGCCACCTCCGCCTTGACCCCGAGGTCGGCCGCGCGCCGCATGCACCACGAGCAGAAGCACAGGCCGAACAGGAACTCGTCCATCGGGCCGAGTGGGACGAAGCACCTCTCCTGCTGGTATCCCTGGGCGAACCCCCCGAAGTGCAGGGACTCGGCCACCACGCTGCTCACTCCCTGCCGTGCCACCGACCTCGCCAGGGCCACGGCGTACAGGCGGACGTCCGGGTGGGCGGGGCACAGGGCCGCGGGGAAGCCGCGCCCGCCGAAGCAGTCCTGCACGGTCACGTCCGGGTTGCGCAGGCCGAGCGTGATGTTGTGCAGGAACACCGTCCACCCGTGCAGGGCCATCCCCCGGTCGGCCGCGGCCTCGCGCAGCGCCACGAGCGGCTCCCCGGCGGCGCCGTCCTGCACGGGCGGCACCAGGCGCAGGTCGCCGAACAGGTCGGCGGGCGGCGTGAAGTGGACGCCGTCGGCGCGGACGGTCACCCGCGAGGCACCGTGCGGGGTGACGTCGCGGGCTCCGTGGCAGGCGGCGGCGACCGTCACCTCGCGCACGCCGTACCCGGCGATCCGGTCGAGGACCTGGCCGACGCCCTCGTCTCGCACGTCCTCGACATAGACGTAAACCGAACCGTCCAACGCAGCCGTGCCTTTCAAGGAGCCCGCTGTGAATGACCTATGTCCCAGGCGACCCTATATCTTGACAGTTAAGCAGGGTCGGCTCGCGCATCGGGTAGGCGCGGAGCAGGTCACGCGCGTGCTCGCGGGCAAGGTTCCAGCCGTTCCACGACTCGGACTCCCCCAGCCCGTCCACGACGGCCATCTTCGACAGCAGGCAGCTACGCGCGGGCTCGGGCAGGCCGGCCACCACCGGTACGGCCTCGGCCCCGAGGTCGCTGAGATAGTCCACGTCGAGCCGCTCGACGCCGCGCTTGTGCAGCTGGGTCTCCGCGACCCGCAGGTCGGGGTTCCAGGCGGCGAAGACCACCAGCGACAGCCCCGTCAGCAGCACCGTCGCGCGCGGGAGCCAGCCGATCCGCCGGCCGCTCAGGCGTATGCCCCCGGCGACCAGGACCAGCGCGAACACCGCGCCCAGCCACCAGATGGTCGCCCCCACCGACGCCCGCAGCCGCGACAGGCCGTAGGCGTCGGTGTAGAGGCCGAGCCGGTGCAGTGCCGAGGCCAGGATCACCAGGGTGAACCCGCAGAGCAGCCCGAGCAGCCCGGCGAGCAGCCAGCGCTCCCTGCCCCTGGGCGCGAGCACCCCGGCGGCCACCGCGACGAGGCCGAGCACGAACACGCTCACCGTGACCAGCTCGAAGAAGCCCGACCTGGCGTACTCCGCGTAGGTCAGCCCCGCCGTCTCCACGACCTTGCGGTTGCCGCCGAAGAGCGTGGTGATCTGCACGCCCACGAATGAGGCGAACAGCAGGTTCAGCGCCACCAGCGGAGTGATCCACAGGGTGCCGCTCACTCTCCCGCGCAGGTTGGGCGCGGTGGGCTCGACCGGCGGCCTCAGGGCGACGAGCGTCGCCGCCCCCACCAGCGCGGCGAACACCACGAACACGAAGATCCGGAACGGCAGGGACGAGGCCCACGCCGGGGCGGTGAACAGGTGCGTGACGAAGGAGGAGAAGACCGCGTCGGCGGAGGCGAACAGCAGCCCGAACACGACGATCAGCACTGCGGTCAGTCCCAGCGCGGCGAGCACGGGACCGACGCGCCGCCGGTTGATCGCCTTCAGCGGCGTCGCGAGGAACCACGGGAGCGGCAGTACCGCGAGGACGACCGACAGGCCTCCCCTGATCACTCCCAGCCAGCCGCGGCCGACTCCCGACACCGCCAGCGCCGCCACCCCGAAGCCGGCGAGCAGCATTGGGGCCACCAGCCAGCCCGCGTCCCTGAACAGGGCGACGGCGACCAGCGCGTACGCCAGGAGCCCGAACGTCGCGGTCCACGGCGTGATCCGGTGACGCGCGGCGGGAAGCACGGCGGCGCCCGCGGCGACGGCCACGAGCACGATCCCGAGCCCAGGCCTGCTGTCCGGCAGCGCGATCGCCGCGAGGAGCCCGACCGCCGCCGCCAGGAACAGCAGCCTGCGGGGCGTCTCGGGCAGGTCGGGACGCGGGAACAGCGGCGGCGGCACGTACTCCGCCACCGGCTGCCCCCCAGCCGGAGAGCCGGTCCCCGGCGAGGAGGCGGACACGGGTCCGTACCCCGGCGGGGAGGCGGACACCGGCCCGTACCCCGGCGGGGAGGCGGGCACCGGCCCGTACCCCGGCGGGGAGGCGGGCACCGGCCCGTACCCCGGCGGGGAGGCGGACACCGGCCCAGAGGCGGGCGTCGGCGCGTATCTCGGCTGGGGTACGGGCCGGCCGTGGGCGGTCGCGGCTCCGAGGCGGGCGCCCAGCACCGCGCCTCCCACCGTGAAGAGCAGCATCGTGGCCAGCCCGTATAGCCCGCCGAAGAAGAACCCCATGAAGAACGCCGCGCACAGCCCCACGACGAACCCGCAGACGAGCCCCAGCAGTCCGCCCGCGACCCCGGCGCCCAGCCCCGAAGGCACCCCCGGGGCCACGGGCGCGGCCGGGGCCTGGGACGGTGCCGGGGCGGGGGCCGAGGAGGCGGCGACGCGGACGTTCGAGACCACGGTGTCCGGCTCCGCTCCGGCCTCCCACCGGATCGGACCGCCGCCTCGGGGATCCGTGCGCGACGCGACACCGGCGTCGTCCTCACTCCGGACGGACATCCCCGCGGCGCCGACCGGCTCCTTTCCGAGTCCGGCCGGCTCCTTTCCAACACCGACCGGCTCCCCTCCGAGTCCGGCCGGGTCCTTTCCAAGTTCGACCGGCTCAGCTCCTACGCCGACCGGCTCCTTTCCGAGTCCGGCCGGCTCCTTTCCAACACCGACCGGCTCCCCTCCGAGTCCGACCGGGTCCCCGCTGGCTTCGGCCGGCTCACCGTCGACGCCGACCGGCTCACCGGTGGTACGGGCCGGCTGGGCTCCGGTGGGAGCCGGCTCGCTTTCGGTACGGACCCGCTCGCCCCCGTCAGGGAGCGGGTCCTTCCCTGAGTGGCCGAGCTCGGCCTCCACGGGAACCGGCCCGGCCCCGGAAGGTAAGCGCTCTTCCTCGGGTAAACGATCTTCGCCACCGCTCGCCGCCGCCTCGCGAACGCGGTCCGGCCCGGAGGCGGAGGGGGTGGCCGTGGCCTTGGCGGGCTGGGAGCCTTCTCGCAGCGGCTCCGGCGCGTCACTCATGACAGTCGTCCTTCCGGGAAGGCCGACCACCATGCGGCAGCCGACCGGGGAGTCGGCGACCCTGATCGAGCCGCCGTGCAGTTCGACGATCTCCTTGACGATGGCGAGGCCCAGGCCCGCGCCGCCCGCGTCGGCCGCCCGCGCGGTGTCGAGGCGGGAGAACCGCTCGAACACCCGTGGGCGCTCCGGCTCGGGGATGCCCGGGCCCTCGTCGGTCACGCTGAGCCGTACGCCCGCCCCCTCGGGCCGTGCTTCGAGCCGGACCAGCCCGCCGGGCGGGCTGTGCCGTACGGCGTTGTCCAGCAGGTTGGCCAGCACCTGGCCGAGCAGCGCGGGATCGGCCTGGACGCCGAGCCGGGGGGACACCGCGCTCGACAGCGAAACGTCGTCGCGCGCGAGGCTCGCCTCCCGCACGGCCTGGCCGCAGAGCGTTCCGAGCTCCACCGGCTCGGGCTCGATGGGCCGGGCTCCGGAGTCCAGCCGCGACAGGTCGAGCAACTGGGCCACCAGCCGGCCGAGGCGTTCGGTCTGCGCCAGAGCCGTGCTGAGCGTGGCGAGGTCGGGCGGGGACACGCCGTCCACGATGTTCTCCAGCACGGCCTGCAACCCGGTGATGGGCGTGCGCAGCTCGTGGCTCACGTTGGCGACCAGCTCGCGGCGCTGCCGGTCCACCTCGGCGAGGTCGGCCGCCATCGCGTTGAAGGCCCGTGCCAGTTCGCCGACCTCGTCCCTGGACGTGGCCGTGACCCGCATCCCGTACCGCCCCTTGGCGATGGTCTGGGCGGCGGCGGCCATCTCGCGCAGCGGCCCGGTCATGCCCCGGCCGAGCAGCTGGACCGTGCCGAGGCTGAGGAACCCCGCGAGTCCCATGCGCACCGACGGGACGACGCCGAGCGAGCGGCCGTACTCGTTGATGGCGAAGGCCGTGGCGACCGCCAGCAGGATGACCAGCCCGAGCTTGGCCTTGATCCGGCCGAGGAAGTCGAGCGGCCTCACGGCTTGACCAGCGCGTATCCGACGCCGTGGACCGTGCGGACGATGCCCGCGCCGAGCTTGCGGCGCAGCGCGCGCACGTGGCTGTCGACCGTGCGGGTGGCGGCGGCCTCGGAGAAGCCCCAGATGTCGGAGAGCAGCCTCTCGCGCTCGAAGACATGGCCAGGACGTTCCGCGAGGCGCCTGAGCAGGTCGAACTCGGTGCGGGTCAGCTGCGCCTCGGCCCCGCGCACGAACACCCTGCGCTCGGCGGTGTTGATCTCGACGTCGCCGACGCGGATCACCGTGTCCTCGTGGGCGAGCTGGGCCGCCCGTTCGACCCTGCGCAGCAGCGCGTGGATCCTCGCGACGAGCTCGCGCATGCTGAACGGCTTGGTGAGGTAGTCGTCGGCGCCGACGCCGAGCCCGACGAGCAGGTCGGTCTCCTCGCCGAGCGCGGTCAGCATCAGCACCGGGACGGGCCGCGCCGCCTGCATGCGCCGGCACACCTCCACGCCGTCGAGGCCCGGCAGCAGCCTGTCGAGGACGACCAGGTCGGGCTCCGCCCTCGCATAGGCCGCGAGCGCGGCCTCGCCGTCCCCCGCGATGCGGACGTCGAAGCCCTCGGCGACGAGCCGGCTCTGCACGGCCAGCGCGATGGTGCCGTCGTCCTCGACCACGAGAATGCGTCGCTGGTCTGTCACGCACGGAAGCCTAGAACGATCTCGTGCAGACAAACCTGGCTGATATGTGCAGATCCGATGCAGCATTGATTAGCTTGGCCCGTGACGAGATCTCTGGACGTATCCGCCTATCTCCATCGCATCGGACTGGACGAGCCCGCCGGCCCGCCGAGCGTGGAGTCACTGGTGCGGCTGCACACGGCCCACGTCGAGCGCGTCCCGTACGAGTACTTCCACATCTGGCTGGGCCACCCGACGACGGTCGACCCGATGGAGTCGGCCGGGCGCGTCCTCCGCGGCCGTGGCGGCTACTGCTTCCACCTCAACGGCGCGTTCTCGCTGCTGCTCGCCGAGCTGGGATATCAGGTCACGCGGCACATGGGGGGCGTCCAGAACACCGCGGAGAGCCCGGCGGGCGCCGCCGGCAACCACCTCGCGCTCACCGTGTCGGGGCTGCCGTCGGCCGAGTGCCCGGACGGCGTCTGGTTCGTCGACCTCGGCCTGGGCGACGGGATCCACGCGCCGCTCCCCCTGGTCGAGGGCGTCCACCGGCAGGGACCCTTCGTGTACGGCCTGCGGCCTTCCGAGGCCGAGCCGGGGGGCTGGCGGTTCGACCACGATCCGCGCGGCAGCTTCCTGGGATTCGACTTCCGGCGAGGCGCCGTGCCGATGTCGGCTTTCACGGAGAAACACCACTTCCTGTCGACCTCGCCGGAGTCCGGGTTCCGGCAGGTGCTGAGCGTGCAGCGGCGCGACGCCGCGGGGGTCGACTCCCTGCGCGGGCTGGTCCTCACCCGGCTCGGCTCCGAGGAGGGGACGTCGATCCTGCCGAGCCACCGCGACTACTACGAGGCTCTCGCCGACGTCTTCGGGCTGCACCTGGAGGACGTCACCCCGCAGGAGAAGGCCGGTCTGTGGCGGCGGCTGGACGAGGCGCACGAGAAGTGGCTCGCCGGCTCATCCTGAACGAGGCCGGCTCGGCCTGAGGGCCCGGAACGGTTCGCGTCCACCGCTCCGGGCCCCCGCCGGGGGATCAGCAGGCGATCGGCGAGGAGCCGAACGCGACGTCGTCGAACCAGAGCGTGTCCGCGTCACCGCCGTAGCTCTCCCAGCCGAGGCGCAGGGTCGCCGGGCGCGGCGGCGTCGTACGGCTGAGCCACTGCGAGTCGACGTCCCGGGTGGGCGTCTGGTCCAGGTGCAGGCCGGCGACCTCCTGGTTGTCCACCCACGTGCTCATGGCCTGCTTGGTGGTGTCGATCTGGTAGCGCAGGCAGACCCAGCGGCCGGTGGGCAGCGGCGTGCTCAGCCCGACGCCCGTGGGGCTCTGCTCGGGCAGGGTCGCGTCGTCGGACTCGCGGTTCCACTGCAGGGCGCTGTTCTGCCCGCCGATGCGCAGGTCCTTGTTGCCGTTGGCGGCGTCGGCCATCGTGATCATGGTGACGTGCGAGGGGGGAAGGGCGGTGGTGTGCCTGACCCACATCCGCGCGTACACCACGGGCCCGACCGTGGAGACGTTCTTGGTGGTGCCGACGAAGATGTGGTTGCAGTAGCCGCCTCCGCCGTTCACCCGCAGGGACTTGGTGCCGCTGTGCGCGGTGGAGGAGTCGATGGCGGCCGTGCCGCTGCCCTGGCAGTTGGGCGTCACGACCTGCCAGTCACCGCTGGGCGTGGAGGACGCCTGGTCGTCGAACCCCGAGCAGACCACGGCCCCCGAGCAGCCGCCGGGCGCCGAGGGCGTGGGCGTCGGAGTGGGCGTCGGGGTGGGTGTGGGGGTGGGGGTGGGCGTCGGGGTCGGGGTCGGAGTCGGGGTGACGGTCGGAGTCGGGGTGACGGTGGGGGTGGGCGTCGGCGTGCCGGTGCCGTTGCAGGGGACGCCGTTGACGGTGAAGGCCGCCGGCACCGGGTCCGACGCCGCCCACGTGCCCTGGAAGCCGAAGTCGGTGGCCCCGCCGGTCGCCAGCGAGCCGTTGTACGCCAGGTTGACGGCGCTCACGGCGGCCCCGGTCTGGGTGAGCTTCGCGTTCCACGCCGAGGTGACCTTCTGGTCACCGCCGAAGGTCCACCGGAGATCCCAGCCCGAGATCGCCGGACCCAGGTTGGTCACCTTGACCGAGGCGGTGAACCCGCCGCCCCACTGGTTGACGGTGTAGTCCACCCGGCAGCCGGGGTCCGCCGCCGAGGCGGCCCGGGCCGGCAGGAGCACGGCGACGACGGCGGCCAGCGCGGCGACGACGGCGAGGATCTCTCGCGTCGCGCTCGGCCGGCCCGGCCGCGGGGGCACGGGCCTCGGCAAGGGAGACGGACGGCCGGGGACGGGAGCACTCATGGATTCGCTCGCTTTCTACGGTGAGGAGTGGGAGCGCTCCCACACGCCGGACCGGGATCGCTCTGCTGCGCTCGACCGCCGATGGTTCTCCGCGCGCGTCCAGGTGTCAACGACGACGCCGCTTCTCGGTCACCGACCTCGGACGGCGCGGAAACGAGCTGAATCTTTCACCTCAGAGCTGCTCGCGGAGATCGCGCTTGAGGATCTTGCCCACGGCGTTGCGCGGCAGGCCCTCCACGATCTCCAGGCGCTCGGGGAGCTTGTAGGAGGCGATGCCCCTCTCCTTGAGGAAGTCCACGAGCGATGGCAGATCGACGTCGTCCCGTGGCGCGACGACCGCGCAGACCCGTTCGCCCAGCACCTCGTCCGGATAGCCGACGACCGCCACCTCCACGACGGCCGGGTGCCCGGCCAGCAGGGCCTCCAGCTCGGCGGGGGCGATGTTCACGCCGCCCCGGATGATCAGATCCCTCGCGCGGTCGACGTACCGCAGGTAGCGGCCGCCTGGACCGTCGATCTCGAACACGTCGCCCGTGACCAGGTAGCCGTCCTCGTCGAAGGGGTCCGCGTCGGCGGTGCCCGCGAGATAGCCGGCGAAGACGGTCGGCCCCGACAGGTGCAGCTCTCCCGGCCGGCCCGGCTCGGTGATCTCCTCGCCCGAGACGGGGTCCACCAGCTTCACGCGGGTGGCGGCGAGGGTCCCGGGCCAGGCGCCTCCGGGGACGCCCGGCCGCGGGAAGAACCGTGCGCGCTCTTCGGGGTCCGGGATGTTCACCGGATCGGAGAGCAGCGCGATGCCCTCGTTGGAGCCGAAGAAGTTGATGATCGCGATGCCGTGCCGCTCCTGCCACCCCTTCACCATCCACGGAGGCAGCGGCGCGGAGCCGGACCCGATGCGCGTCAGCGAGGAGATGTCGTACCGCTCCAGCATCTCGGGGTTCCGCAGCAGCATCGTGAGCAGCGCGGGCGGAGCGAGGGTGTAGGTGACCCGTTCCTCGGTGATCTGGTCGAGGTAGCCGAGCAGGTCGAACGGGTGGTGCTGGACCATCTGGAACCCGGTGCGCAGCCAGGGCAGGAAGACGCCCCCGATGCCGGCCATGTTGACCATCGGGAACGGGTTGAGCACCACGTCGTCCCCGGTCAGCGAGGGCGCGGCGGTGGTGTTCGACTCGACGGCGAACCAGTCGTAGTGGCAGCGGGGCACGCCCTTGGGCGTCGCCTCGGTGCCCGAGGTCCAGCAGATGGTCACGCAGTCGTTCGGGTCGGTTTCGAGGCCCTTGAGGTGCGCGGCGAGCATGGCCGGGTCGGCGATCGCGGTCTCCAGGTCCCGGGCGGGATCGCCCCAGGCCAGCACGATCGGGGGCGCGGGCACTTCGAGCCTCCGGACGATCTCGGCGTTGTCCCGGTCGCCGACGCGCTCGGCCGTGACGAACACCTTGACCGCCGCCAGCCTGATGACCTGCGCCAGCTCGTACTCGCGGTACTGCACCGGCAGGGGGGTGACCACGGCGCCGATCCTGGCCACCGCGAGGAACGTCACCGCGAGCTCCACGCTGTTCGGGAGCTGGACCGCGACCACATCGCCCTGGAGGACACCGGCCTCCAGCAGGACCGCGGCGATCCTGTCGGCCTCCGCGCCGAGCTGGGCCCAGGTCAGCCGCCGGACCGGGCCGTCCATCAGGCTGGGCTTGTTGAGCGGGTCGACGATCGCGACGGCCTCCGGCCGCGCGCTGACCTGCTCCCTGAACAGCCGGTCGACGGTGTCGCCGGTCCACCATCCACCCGAGGTGAAGCGCTCGACCTGCTGTGGGGGGTGCAGCCTCATCGCGACTCCCATCGTGGATGGAGCGACACTACGAAGACAGAAGCCAGCCGGTCAATGGCGGGCGGGCAGATCCTCGCCGGAGGCGGCCGGGACGGGCGGGGGCCGCAGGTGCTCCGGCACGTTGAAGCGGATCTCCCTGCGCTCCAGCGGCCGCTCGCAGGCCCGGCACAGCAGGACGGGCCGCAGCGCGGCGCCGCAGGGCCTGTGCGTGATGGTCAGGCCGGACCCTTCAGGAGCTGGCAGCTCCCGCTGCGCCCAGTCGGCGAGGAAGGCGAAGACCTCGAAGAAGGCGAGCCCCTTGTCGGTGAGCCGGTAGAGCCGGTACGAGTCGGTCTGGAGCACGCCGAGCTCGACGAACCGCTTGAGCCGCTCGGTGAGCACCGACGGCGCGATGCCCAGCTCGCCCTGGAAGTCGATGAAGCGCCTGATGCCGAGGAAGGCCGCCGCCAGGATCGTCGTGCTCCAGCGGTCGCCGAGGATCTCCATCGAGCGCGGGCAGTAGCCGAGGAAGTCGGTCCGGTCGTCGACGCGCACGGTGCGGCGATGGTGGCGAGCCACCCCGGCACGGGCGAACGTCGCGAACGGGCCGCGCTCGGCGTGGGTGTCCCGTGCGCTCATCGGCCTGCGGCACGTTCCACAGGCGAGGTACGGCCGCGCGTCGTTCCCGCACGTGTCGTGGGTCGGCGTGAGCAGGTCGGGCCGGTCGGCCCAGTCGCGCTCCCAGCTGTGGATCGCCACGAGGAACGCCCACAGCCGCAGGCCCCTGCCGGTCAGCCGGTACTCGTAGCGGATGCGGCCGTCGCGGTAGGCCGCGGGCTCGAAGATGCCGTGCCTGACCAGCTCCTTGAGCCGGGCCGCGAGCACGGACTCGGAGATGCCGAGCTCGTCGCGCCACGCGGCGAAGGTGCGGATGCGAAGAAGGAAGGCCCGCTGGAGTATCAGCAGGACCCATCGGTCGCCGAGGATGCCGAGCGCGCGCCCTATGGCGCTGAGATCCGCGCTGTCGTGATCGCGGCCTCCGGCCCCGGCCTTCCCCACCCCCGCCATGACCGGCGACTCCTTCGTCTCCACCGCGCCGACTCTGAACAGCGCCCCCCGGCGGGAGGCCTGGCCGGCGCGTTGACTGGCTGACTTTTTCAATCGTAGTTTCCAGTGATGAGGGAACAGCCCACGGCGGTCGCGACGGTGATGGACGAGTCGGGCGAGCCGAACCCGTACCTCCTCGGCGTCTACGCGCCGGTCCACGACGAGATCACCTCCGGCGACCTGAAGGTCGTCGGCGAGATCCCCCGCGACCTGAACGGCGTCTACCTGCGCAACGGCCCCAACGCGCGCTATCCGATGCGGGGCCGCTACCACTGGTTCGACGGCGACGGCATGGTGCACGCCGTGCACTTCGAGAACGGCCGCGCGCGGTACCGGAACCGCTACGTGCGCACCCGCGCCTTCGAGGCGGAGTCCGACGCCGGGAGGTCGCTGTGGAGCGGCGTCATGGAGAGCCCGAAGGGCAACCCGTTCGGCAACACCCGTGGACTCAACCTGAAGGACTCCGCGAACACCGATGTGATCTTCCACCGGGGCAGGGTGCTGGCGACGTGGTACCTGTGCGGCTCGCCGTACTCGCTCGACCCGCTCTCGCTGGAGACCCTCGGCGCCGAGACGTTCCTGAACACGCTGACGGGCGACGTCATGGCCCATCCGAAGGTGGACGAGCGCACGGGTGAGCTGTTCTGGTTCGACTACGGGCCGCGCGAGCCGTACCTCCGGTACGGGATGGTCGGCGCGGGGGGCGCTGTCGAGCACTGCGTGGAGCTGGACCTCCCCGGAGCGCGGCTGCCGCACGACATGGCGATCACCGAGAACCACGCGATCCTGATGGACCTGCCGCTCTACCAGGACCTCGGCGCCGCGCGGCGGGGAAGGTACAAGCTGACCTTCGACCGCGAGCTGCCCTCGCGCTTCGGCGTCATCCCGCGCCGGGGCCTCGCGCACGAGATCCGCTGGTTCGAGGCCAAGCCCTGCTACATCTACCACGTGGTCAACGCCTGGGAGTCCGGGGACGAGATCACCATGGACGTCTGCCGGGTGTCGCGCCCGGCGCCCAGCGGCGACGGCGGCCCGCTGGCGCGCATGCTGTCGTACCTCAAGCTCGACGCCCGGATGTACCGGTACCGCTTCGACCTGCGCACCGGGCGGACCTCGGAGGGGTTCGTGGACGAGGGCCACAACACGGAGTTCCCGTCGATCGACGCCCGCCAAACCGGATATATCACGCGATATGCGTACAACGTGTCCGTGATGAACGCCGACACCAACCTGTTCGACGGGCTGGTCCGCTATGACAACGTGACCGGCGAGAAGCAGGTGCACCGCTTCGGCGAGCACCGCTACGGCAGCGAGGCGCCGTACGCCCCCCGCGACGGCGCGACCGGCGAGGACGACGGCTATCTGGTCACCTTCGTGACCGACGAGCGCGAGGGCACCTCGGAGGTGCAGGTCCTCTCCGCTTCCGACCTGGCGGCGGGGCCGATCGCGCGGGTGCTGCTCCCCCAGCGCGTGCCACTCGGCTTCCACGCGACCTGGGTCAGATCAGACCAGCTCCGATGAGCCGTTGACCAAGCAGATACGCATATGACTCACAAAACGGAATCAAATGGAAGTGGTGAGGAGTGTCCAGTATGAGGTTGACTAAGCGTCTCGCAAGGACAGTGTCGGGGGCATGCCGTACGAGGCACTACGGCTCCCCCGGGCTATGGCAGGAGCATTACACATGAGGCTCAGCGTCTCCCTCGGGCTGTGGCAGGACCGCCCGGCGGGCGAGGCGGTTCGGACCGCTCGGATCGCGGACGAGCTCGGCTACCCCGAGGTATGGGTCGGCGAGATGGCGACGTACGACGCCTTCGCCCTCGCCACGGCGATCGGCGCGAGTGACGGCCGGGCCGCGCTCACGGTGGGGCCGCTGGCGGTGAGCGTGCGGGACCCCATGATGATCGCGATGGGAGCCGCCTCGGTCGCGGAGCTCACCGGCAGGCGGGTCAACGTCGCGCTCGGCACCTCCAGCCCTACGGTCGTGGAGGAGTGGCACGGCCGGTCCAGGAGCGGTTCGGGCACGGCGCTGCGCGAGGCCGTCCAGGCGCTGCGCCCGCTGCTCGACGGGGAGAGGTCCGACTTCTCGGGCGCCCGGGTCTCCAGCAAGGGCTACCGGCTGCGGCTGCCCGCTCCCCGGTCCGAGGTCACCGTCGCCGCCTTCGGTCCTGCCGCGGTCGCCACGGCCGCGCTCGCGGACCGCATGGTGCTCAATCTTCTCACCCCCGCCTCCGCCGCCCGCCTGATCACCGACCTGCGCCTGCTCACGCCCACCACGCGGGCCGCCGCCTGGGTGACGGCCGCGGTGGACCCCGGCCCGGCCGCGATCGAGCAGATCAGGCGGGGCGTGGTGCCCTACCTCGCCGCGCCGGGGTACGGCGAGATGTTCGCCGAGGCCGGCTTCGAGGACGTGGTGCGGTACGCCAGGACCCAGCCGCACCCCCGCGAACTGCTCGCCAAGATCCCGGATGCCCTGCTGGAGTCGGTCGCGCTGATCGGCGACTCGGTGGAGATCATGGACCGGCTGGACGCGTACGCTGAGGCGGGTGTGGACGAGGTCGCGCTCGTGCCCGTCAGCACCGACGCCGACCCCTGCGGCGAGGCGACGCTCAAGGCCCTCGCCGACTAGCCACCGCCGGCACCTGCGACGCCGCCACGCGAAAGGAACTCCCGCCGGAGGGCCAGACGTTGAAGGGACGACGCAGAATGGGCGGTGGGGACCACCCCCGCTCGGCGAAGAGAAAGGCCCGGCCATGTCGCCACTCGCAAAGTATTACGTGGGCGCGGGGATCGCCTCCGTACTCGCCCTTCTCGTGCTGCCGTCCCTGGTCGCATGGATCCTGGTGCTGGCCGTGCTGGCCGGGCCCGTGGTCGTGTACTTCATGCTGGACGAATCGCAGCGTGCCCGGCTCAAGCGGATCCGGCGGCGCCAGATCGGCGGCTGATCGCCGGCACGACGACCGCGTGAGCGGACGGGACGACCGTCCGCCCACGCGGTCGTCCGCGCTCGGCCGCCTGTGCGGTGCGGGTGCCCGTGCTCGCCGTGCGGTCAGGCGGGAGCGACGGCGACCTGCTCCTGCACGCGCTGGGTCACCTTGCGCTCGATCACGAACGACAGGAACGGGATGGTGCCGGCCAGCAGCACTCCCAGGATGTACGGCCAGGACCAGCGTGCCTTGAGCCCCAGGTTGAGCGCGGTCAGGAGATACACGGCGTAGATGAAGCCGTGCACGGGGCCGACGACGGCCACGGGCGTGGCGTTGTCGAAGACGTACTTCACGACCATGGCGCCCACGAGCGCGAGCAGCATGCAGCCGACGATGTAGGCCATCACCCGGAAGGGCTTGAGCGCGGATTCCACGATGATCTTTACCTCGCTTGGAGAGCGGTCACCACACGATATCCGGGCCTGGGGGTGGTCAGCCCTGCGGGGACGGGCTGAGCTCCGGAGCCGCGCCGCCGCCCGCCCGCTCTGTGCGCACCGTGTCTCGCACGAAGTGGAACCACATGAACACGGCGAACGCCGCGAAGATCCACCACTGGGCGGCGTAGGCGAGGTTCCGCCAGGTGAAGCCGCCGCCCTCGGTGGGCGGCGGGACGTCCACCAGGCGGGGGGCCGATGCCGGGGAGACCGGCGCCGTGGCCACCACGAACCCGTCCTGGAGCCGGACGCCCCGCCAGACGTTGATCAGCTCTGCCGTCGAGACGGTGGCCACCTGGCCCGCCGGGAGCGGGGAGGTGCGCCTCCTGGCGAAGTCGGTGGGCTCGGACGGCTGGAGCCGCCCGCTCACGCTCACCGTCCCTGTGGGTACGGCCGTCGCGGGGTCGGCGGGAGAGGCGACCCACCCGCGCACGACGGGCACCAGAGTGCCGTCGGCCAGCTCCAGGGGGGTCAGCAGCCAGTAGCCGGCGTCCTTGCTCGCGCCGCCGCCGGACTCCACGGTCGGCGCGCGCTCCGCCACCAGCAGCTGCCGTGAGGCGTCGAACGTGCCCTGCGCGGTGACCCTGCGGCTGATCGCCGGAGCCGGCACGCGCTTGCCCGCCTCGACGAGCGTGGAGAGCGCGACCGGCGCCGGATCCATCACGGCGTGGGGACGGCCGGACTCCTCGAAGACTCCCAGCTGCCATCGCCCGAGAAAGGTGAACGAGATCAGCACCCCGATCGTCACCAGGTGGAGGCCCACGAGGCGGGGCGAGAACAACGTCCGGAGCATGCCCCCACGCTATCCGCCCGGCCCCGTGGTCCCGCCTCCGGTCCTGCTCAGGCACGGCGGGCACGGCGTCCTGGGGAAAGGTTCCTCGGCCTGAGGCCGAAGTGGCATAAACAGCGTCAAGTCACCTCCGGGGTCGATAAAGTCGTGGCCATGTCAGAACCTCAGATTGACCCTGCGGGAAACACCCAGCAGTTCAAGGCCTTCGCCCAGCGCCAGGAGCCCGAGCCCGTCGCGCCGCAACGGTCCTACCTGGTGCCCGCGATCGCCGTGGTCGCCGCCGTCATCGTCGTCGCCGTGGTCGTCTTCCTGCTCCTCCGTTAGGACCCGGCCGGTCGTAGACGCCCGCGCCGCCGGCCTCGTGCCGTCGGCGCTTTTTCCCGTGCCCAGAAATATCCTGATACGGCCTACTCAAGGTGGGGGATAGACCAGAACGACGCCTACCTCTAAATTGGATCGAAGGTCCAATACGGGGGTGGAGGAGATGGTATGGCAGCCACGGGCCCCGGCATCACGATCATCGGCTCCGGCTTCGCCGGGCTCTGCATGGCGATCAAGCTCAAGGACGCCGGCTACCACGACTTCGTCATCCTCGAGAAGGACTCCGACCTCGGCGGCACCTGGCGGGACAACACCTACCCCGGATGCGCCTGTGACGTCCCCTCCCCGATGTACTCCTTCTCCTTCGAGCTCAACCCCGAGTGGTCCCGGCTGTTCGCCCCGCGGCGGGAGATCTGGGACTACCTGCGCGCCTGCGTGGAGAAGTACGGGCTCGCGCCCCACATCCGCTTCGGGAAGGAAGTCGCCGGGCTCGAATACCTGGACGAGACCAACCGCTGGCGGGTGAGCACCGGCGACGGCGCGACCTTCACCACGAACGCCGTGGTGTCGGGCATCGGGGCCTTACACGTCCCCTCCTTGCCGGAGATCCCCGGGCGCGAGACCTTCGCCGGCCGGTCGTTCCACTCGGCGAACTGGGACCACTCCTGCGACCTGACCGGCAAGCGCGTCGCGGTCGTCGGCACCGGAGCCTCCGCGATCCAGTTCGTCCCCCAGATCGCCCGCCGTGCCGGGCGGCTGCACGTCTTCCAGCGGACCGCCCCGTGGATCCAGCCCAAGCCGGACGTCCCCCTCTCGGAGCGGACCCGCAGGACGCTCAGGACGCTGCCCCTGGCCGGGCGGGCGCTGCGCAACGCGGTCTACTGGCTCCTGGAGACCCGCGCCCTGGGGTTCACCGTCGACCCGCGCCTGATGAAGGTGCACCAGGTCGTCGCGGAGCGCCACTTGGCCGCCCAGGTGCCGGACGCGGAGCTGCGCGCCAGGCTGACGCCTGACTACACCATCGGCTGCAAGCGCATCCTGCTCTCCGACGACTACTACCCCACCTTCGGGCGCGACGACGTCGAGCTGGTGACCGACCGGATCACCGAGATCCGCGAGCACTCGATCGTCGACGCGACCGGCAGGGAGCACCCGGTGGACGTGATCATCTACGGCACCGGCTTCAAGGTCACCGAGGCGCTGACCGAGCAGCGGATCACCGGCAGGAACGGGCTGAAGATCCAGGACGCCTGGCGGAACGGCATCCAGGCCTACCTCGGCACCGCCACGGCGGGGTTCCCCAACCTGTTCTTCCTGCTCGGCCCGAACACCGGGCTCGGGCACAACTCGGTCGTCTTCATGATCGAGGCCCAGGTGCGATACGTCATGTCGTGCCTGCGCCTGCTGTCGTCCACCCGGGCGAGGGCCCTTGACGTCCGGCCCGAGGCCCAGCGGGCGTACAACGACAGGCTCCAGGAACGGCTTGAGCGCCTGGTGTGGTCCGAGGGCGGCTGCGTGAGCTGGTACCTCGACGACCAGGGCAGGAACCGCACCCTGTGGCCCGGCTTCACGTTCGAGTTCTGGGCGCGAACCCGGAACGTGAAGCCGAAGGCCTACGAGCTGATCCGCTAGGGCTTCGCCGACACCACCAGCGCGCTGCCCCCGCCCCTGCGGGACGGCTCGGCCGCCGCCTGGACCTTGCCCCGGCCGAGGAACTCAAGGCCGGTGGCCGCGCCGATCTCCCCGACCGGCGGCCCGGGGGCGATCGTCAGGGTGTGGCCCTTGGCGGTCAGCCCGGCTCCGTAGCGGTCGATGAAGGCCTGCTCGGCCTGCGTCGCGGCGGTGTTGCGCTGGCTGGCCCTCGGCGCGGCGATCGCGTCGGGCAGGGACATGCCGAACTCGTAGCGGTTGACGAGGATCTGCAGCACCGTCGTGATGATCGTGGCCCCGCCCGGCGAACCCACGGCGAGAATGGGCTTGCCGTTCTTCAGCACGATCGTCGGCGCCATGGACGAGCGCGGGCGCTTGCCGGGGGCCGGGAGGTTCGGGTCGCCGGCGGCCGGGCCGAAGGTGAAGTCGGTCAGCTCGTTGTTCAGCAGGAAGCCACGCCCCGGGACGACCATGCCGTTGCCGCCGGTCTGCTCGATCGTGATGTTGTAGGCCGCGACGTCGCCCCAGCGGTCGGCCACGACCAGGTGGGTGGTCTCGGGCCCCTCCGGCTTCTCGGCCGCGCCGGACTCGCCCGTCTTGGCGGTCTCGTCGGCCGCGAGGGGCTTGCCCTCGATCTGGCACCCGCCGTACGAGCCGTCGGGCGAGCCGGGCGTGGCGGGGTTCGGCATCGCGACGTCGCCGATCAGGCAGGCGCGCTCCTTGGCGAACCCGTCCGACAGCAGCCCCTTGAGCGGCACGTCGACGTAGTCCGGGTCGCCCACGAACTTGTTGCGGTCGGCGAAGGCGAGGCGGGATGCCTCAAGGTATTCGTGGAGGCCGACCTTGGGCAGCGCCTCCAGGATGTTGAGCGCCTCGCCGACCGTGGAGCCGCCCGAGGACGGCGGCGCCATGCCGTACACGTCCATGCCGTTGTAGCTGATCTTGCTGGGAGCGCGCTCAAGGGCGCGGTAGGCCCGCAGGTCGGAGAGCTCCATCAGGCCCGGCCGCACCACCCGGGTGGAGCCCGGCCTGACCGGCGGGGACTTGACGGTCGCCACGACCTCCTCGCCGAGCTTGCCCCCGTACAGCCAGTCGCCGCCGCGCCGGCCCAGCTCGCGGTAGGTCGCGGCGAGGTCGGGGTTGCGGAAGACCGAGCCGACGGGCGGCGGCGCGCCGTTCGGCAGGTAGAGGGACGCGGTGGAGGTGAAGTCCGCGAAGCGGGCGGCGTTCTGGGCGGTCTGGTCGTAGAAGGTCTGGTCGACCGTGAAGCCCTTGGTGGCGACGTCGACGGCCGGCTGGAGCGCCTGCTTGAGCGAGAGGGTGCCGAAGCGCCGCAGCGCCAGCTCCCACTGCGCGAGGCCGCCGGGCACGCCCACCGACAGCCCGCTGGTCACGGCGGCGTCGAACGGGATGGCGACGCCGTTCTCCTGGAGAGAGGTCTCCGTCATCGCCTGCGGGGCCTTCTCGCGGCCGTCGATCGTGACGACCTTGCCGCGCCGGGCGTCGTAGTAGACCAGGAAGCCGCCGCCCGACAGCCCCGCCGAGTAAGGCTCGGTGACGCCCAGCGTGGCGGCTCCCGCGACGGCGGCGTCCATGGCGTTGCCGCCCTGCTTCAGGACGCTCAGCGCGGCCTTGCTGGCGTCGAGGTCGACGGTGGCCACGGCTCCGCCGTACCCCTCGGCGACGGGGACCTTGGCCGGCTGCCCGTGCCCCTGGGCGCCGGGGTTGCCCGGTGCCCGGGCGTCCGCGGGCGGTATGACGAAGGCCAGAGTGGCGGCGACCCCTACGAAGGGCACGGCCAGGCGGCGAAAGCTCATGCTGGACCTCATTCCTAGATCGCACCAGCATTGACTCATAGCTTCACAACCGTGGTCAATTATGATCAAAGTGTCCGCATGCGGTCATGCCACCGGGCAGAGGCGTTGACATGAAGTGACCAGAGTGTAACGCAGGGTCCACGCGGCGGCGCGGCGGTACGCCGGGGATCGTAGGCGGCACTGCCACGCTGGGACGATGCGCTGGTCAGCGCGCTGACGTACCGTTTCCGCGTGCGCACGAAACGATCCCACTGGTTCGACTCCACGCTCCCGTTGCTGGTGGGCATGGGTCAGGTCTGGGGTTCGATGGCCGCGCAGAGGGCCCAGGTCGACCCTGCGGACCCCAGCACGCGCGTCCCGCTCGACCCCATCGGGTTCGCGCTGCTCACGGTGGGGCCGCTCGCGCTGGTCGCGCGCCGCGCCCACCCCGTGGCCACGCTGTGGGTGGCGATCGTGGCGACCTGCGTCTACATCTACTCGGCTTTCGCGTACGGACCCGTGTTCATCAGCCCCATCATCGCGATCTTCAACGCGGTCCTGACCGGGCATCGCAGGGCCGCGTGGGCCGCGGGCGGCTCCCTGTTCCTCTTCTTCGCCGCCTACGCCACCTGGCTTCTGCCGAGACCCCAGGGGTGGCTGCACCACGCGAGCGTCGGAGCGATCATCCTGGTCGTGCTCACCGGGGCCGAGATGGCCCGCGCCCGGCGCGAGCAGCGCGTGGAGCGCGAGCGGGTCGAGGAGGAGGAGGCCAGGCGGCAGGCGAGCGAGGAGCGCCTGAACATGGCGCAGGAGCTGCACGACGTGCTCGGGCACAGCATCTCGCTCATACACGTCCAGGCGTCCACGGCCCTCCACCTCATCGACGAGCATCCCGAGCAGGCGCGCACGGCCCTCGCGACCATCAAGCAGGCGAGTAAGGACGTGCTCACCGAGATGCGGGCGGTGCTCGGCGTACTCCGCGACGGCGCCCCCCGCTCGCCCGCGGCGGGCCTCGGCCAGCTCGACGAGCTGATCGAGCGCACCGGGCTGGACGTCACCAGGGAGACCGAGGGGGCTCCCCGGCCGCTGCCGCCCGGGGTCGAGCGGGCCACCTACCGGATCATCCAGGAGTCGCTCACCAACGTCACCAAGCACGCGCCCGGCTCGCGCGCCACGGTGACGATCATGTACGGCCCGGAGGAGCTGTGCGTCCGCGTCGCCGACAGCGGCGCGACGGGGCCGAGCCCGCTGACCGGCGAGGGCGGCGGCAACGGCATCCCCGGGATGCGCGAGCGCGCCACCGCGCTCGGCGGCTCGCTCACCGCGCGCGCCCACCAGGCGGGCTTCCTCGTCGAGGCCCGCCTTCCGATACCGCCCGTCGAGGGCACCGAGTCCCCTGAGGAAACCGAGTGATCAAGATCCTGCTGGCGGACGACCAGGCTCTCGTGCGGGCGGGCTTCCGCGCCCTGCTCGACGCCCAGGACGGCATGACGGTGGTGGCCGAGGCCGCAGACGGCGCCGAGGCCGTCAGGCTGGCCGAGGAGCACCGGCCGGACGTGGTGCTGATGGACATCCGCATGCCGGGGATGGACGGCCTCACCGCGACGCGGAAGATGCCCGGCGACATCAAGGTCATCATCCTCACCACCTTCGAGCTGGACGAGTACGTCTTCGAGGCGCTCAGGGGCGGGGCCAGCGGCTTCCTGGTCAAGGACACCGAGCCCGCCGAGCTGATCCAGGCCGTGCGCGTGGTCGCGGTGGGCGAGGCGCTGCTGTCCCCCAGCGTGACCCGGCGGCTGATCGCCGAGTACGCCTCCCGGGCGAAGGAGCCGCACGTCACGGCGGGGCTCGACCAGCTCACCGACCGCGAGCGCGAGGTCCTCACCCTGGTCGCCGCCGGGATGACCAACGACGAGATCGCCGCGGAGCTGTTCATGGCGCCCGCCACGGCGAAGACCCACGTGAGCCGGGCCATGATGAAGCTCCACGCCCGCGACCGGGCCCAGCTCGTCGTCATCGCCTACGAGTCCGGCCTGGTCAAACCCGGCTGGCTCTGACCCTCCGCACCCGCTTGGCGTGGCGTTTTTGTCCGCATAAGGGCGGAGGCGGCAGGCTGGCGGCATGAGACTCGACGACATCGTGCTCCCCGATTCCTCCGCCGCCCGCGCGGCGCTGGAGGTCGCCACCGCCTACTGCTCCCCCGCCCTGCTGAACCACTCCGTGCGCTCCTACCTGTGGAGCGTCTCCTACGGCGCGCTGAACGGCATCGGGTTCGACGCCGAGCTGTTGTACGTGTCGGCGCTGCTGCACGACATCGGCCTGGTCAGGGAGTTCGACAGCCACACGGTGCCGTTCGAGGAGGCGGGGGGCCACGTCGCGTGGGTCTTCTGCGCGGCGGCCGGCTGGCCGGCCGAGCGGCGTACACGGGCCTCCGAAGTGATCGTGCGGCACATGTGGGATGAAGTAGACGTGTCGCAGGATCCCGAGGGGCACCTGCTGGCGCTGGCCACCAGCCTGGACATCTCCGGGCGGCGGCCGGAGGCCTGGCCCGCCGAGTTCATCGCCGAGGTGCTCCGGCGGCATCCCCGCCTGTCGCTCGGCGACGAGTTCCTCGCGTGCTTCCGCGACCAGGCGGAGCGCAAGCCGGACGGCTCCGCCGCTCAGGCGGTGCGTAGCGGGATCGCCGGCCACATCGCCGCCAACCCGCTCGATCTGGCATGACCCTCCTACGACGCTGGAAGTAGCGCGTACGGGACGCGTGCCCACCGGTGAGGTAGCGCGGGACGCGCCGCGGGGGCGATGGCAGGCGCGCCGGCGAAGAGGAGTGTGGAGGGCATCCGACCAGCTAGGAGGGGCGAATGCCTTACGCACACTGGGGACCCGGGCCATGGTGGCCGGTCATCCCGATCTTCTGGACCCTGTTCTGGGTCACCATGGCGGTGCTCGTCTTCCGTGCCCGCAGGAACGGCTGGGGTCCGTTCGGTGGCGCGGGCCGTACGGTCCCGTGGGCAGGTGGGGGCTTCACGGCGGGCGGCTCGTCGACGGCGTCGGCGGAGAAGATCCTCGCCGAGCGGTACGCGCGCGGCGAACTCGACCACGACGAGTACTTCGAGCGCCTGTCGGTCCTGAAGGGAGGCTCCGGCTGAGGCCGCCGCCCCCGTGGTCCGCGAGAAAACTCCGTCGTGGCAGGTCATGACGGAAAAAGGAGCGGCGGTTAGCGAAGTGTCACTGGCCACCGGCGGCCCTCTCCGTTACGTTCCGCGAGGAGACACTTACGGAGGAGGATCGCGTGGAGCCGAGCGTACGACCGGGTGGAGCCGGAGCGACCCGGGTCCGCCGAGCGTGACGCCCGCCGCGCTCTTCGCCGGGGGGCTCGCCGCCGGGCTGGTGGCGGGCACCGCCTCGTGCACGGCGGTGCAGGGAGGACTCCTCATCGGCCTCACCGGCCGCCGTGACGGCGGGGAGCGCCGGTCGGCCGGCCCGGTGGTGCCGGCGTTCATCGGGGGGCGGCTCGCCTCCCACATGGTGGTGGGGGCGCTGCTCGGCCTGCTGGGCGGCGTCGTGCGCATCCCGCCGGAGGCGCGGGCGGTGCTCCTTGTGGGGGCGGGCACCGCCGTGATCGTCTTCGCCGTCCGGCTCATCAGGAACACCGGCCGGGCCGCGTCCTGCTCCTCCCACCACGCGCCGGCGCCTTCGCCACCGGGAGGGGGCCTCGCGCGCCCGGCGCCCTGGATGAGGGCGGGGCTGCTGGGAGCCGCCACCGTCCTCATCCCCTGCGGGGTCACGCTCAGCACCGAGGTCATCGCCGTCTCCAGCGCATCCTGGTTCGGCGGCGCGGCGGTCATGGCCGGTTTCGTGACGGGCACGGCTCCGGCGTTCGCCCTGCTCGGCGTGCTGGTCCGCCGCATCGCCTCGACGAGGCTGGCGGTCATCGCCGCGGCGGCGGCGCTCGTGGCCGGGTCGGTCACCGTGCTCGCGGGCCTGCGGCTCGGCGGGTGGCTGCCCGATCTCGGCGCTCCCGCGACCGCGACGGCCGGTGCCCAGAGGCGCCCGGACGGCACCCAGGTCGTCACCGTCTGGTCGACGGCCGAGGGCTACCGTCCCGGCGTGGTCTCCATCGAGGCGGGCCGGCCCGCGGAGATCGTCTTCCGCACCCTGGACAACCAGGGATGCACCCGCACGCTGACGATCCAGGGCCGCGACATCACACTCCCCGTGACCGGCGAAGCGACCGTACGGCTCGCGCCGCAGGGCCCCGGGAGGCTCCGCTATGTATGCGGGATGGGGATGTATGCCGGATTTATCAACGTAAGTCAACCGGCGCCCTCTGCTGCGACCACCGAGCCTGGGCACTGACATCCCTGGTGGCGGCCGGGTCAAACGCGTTCCGCCGGACGGCAAGAAGCTGTCGATTATGTTCCATCTCTTTTGATCACGTGCGACTCTGTCCCCCATGACGTGGTGGCATGGTGAACCGGAGGCGGCGGTCGCGTGGCCCGCCGTGCCGATGCCCCGTGCGCCCGAAGCGTCACTCCGGGAACCCAGCGAGGCCGACCTCCTGAGCGCCGCCCAGGCGGGCGACTCGGGGGCCGCGCACCGGCTCGGCCGCCTGTACGCCCAGCGCGGCGACCGGTCGGCGGCACGCCACTGGTGGGAGCGGGCGGCGGGAGCCGGGAACATCGACAGCACCTACAACCTCGGCGTCTGGCACGAGAAACACGGCAGCCTCGACGAGGCCATCTCCTGGTACGAGCTCGCCGCCGGCGCCGGGGACGCCGAGGCGGCCGTCAACCTCGCCACCCTGCTGCTGGAGCAGCGGGGGGACGTCCTCGGCGCGCGCCACTGGTTCGAGAGCGCCGCGGGCGCCGGGTCGCGTCCGGCCACCCGCAGGCTGGCCCTGCTCTGCGAGGACATCGGCGACCCCGTCGCCGCCCGCGACTGGCACCACCGCGCTGCCTCGGCGGGAGACCTCGCCTCCGCGCACGATCTCGCCTTCATGAGCTACGCCACGGGCGACGAGGCGCAGGCGCGCGGCTGGTGGGAGTACGCCGCCAGGGGCGGGCACGCCGACGCCGCGTACTACCTCGGGCGGCTGCTGCACGCCGACCGCGACCCTGAGGGCGCGGAGACGCTCTACCGCCTCGCGGCCAAGGTCGACCACCCGGCCGCCGCCTCGCAGCTCGGCAGGCTCGCACTCGCGCGCCGTGACCTGCGTACCGCCCGCGCCTGGTTCGAGCGCGCCGCCCACTTCGGCAGGGTCGAGGACCAGCGCATGGCGGGATTCGTCTGCGTCGAGCTGGAGGACCCCCGCGCGGCCAGCCACTGGTTCGGGCGCGCGGCGGCCAGCGGCGACCCCGAGTCGGCCTACAACTTCGGCCTGCTCCTGATCGCCGAGCACAACGACCTGCGGGGCGGGCAGCACTGGTTCCGCCAGGCCGCCATGTACGGGCACCAGGGCGCGGCCACGGAGCTGAGCACCCTGCAGTCGGTCATCGGCGCCCGGCCCGCGGAGGCCCCGCGGTGGACGGCCGACCAGGTGGCGCCGGTGTGGGACCGCCCAGTGGAGCCCGAGCTGGTGGCCCGCGCCGAGCTGGCCGTCGCGGCGGCGGGCAGGCGGGGCGGCACCATGCTGCGCATGGCCGACCTGACCGAGATCCTCGGCACCTGGGACCTTCTCACCCGGCGGCTCAGGGAGCCCATCGACGTGGTCGCCTGGCTGACCGAGAAGAGCGGCCTGCACGCGGCGGCCGTCGAGCACCTCAGCTCGGTGCGCATGACCCTGCTGAGGCCGGGCACCGCCCCCTGGCCGACCCCGGCCGAGATCGAGCACGTGCTCGCCACCTCGCGGCAGCTCCGCAAGCGCCTCGGCCTGTCATGAAGGCCGGGGCGCTTTGCGGGTGATGTCGTCGGGGCCTAGCCGAGCAGGTCGGCGACCCGCGCGAACGGCAGGCCGTGGGCCTGGGCGACCTGCTCGTAGGTGAGCTGCCCCGCGTGGGTGTTGAGGCCGAGCGCGAGCGGGGCGTCGCCGCGCAGCGCCTCCTGCCAGCCGAGGTCGGCGAGCTTGACCGCGTACGGCAGCGTCGCGTTGGTCAGCGCGTACGTCGAGGTGTTGGCCACCGACCCCGGCATGTTGGCCACGCAGTAGAAGACCGAGTCGTGCACCTTGTAGGTGGGCTCGGCGTGCGTGGTCGGCCGGGAGTCCTCGAAGCAGCCGCCCTGGTCGATGGCGATGTCGACCAGCACCGACCCCGGCTTCATGCGGGAGACCAGCTCGTTGGACACCAGGGTCGGAGCCTTGGCACCGGGGATGAGGACGGCGCCGATGACCAGGTCGGCCTCCACGACGGCCTGCTCGATGGCGTACCGCGTGGAGACGATGGTCTTGAGACGGCCCTGGTAGATCGCGTCGATCTGGCGGAGCCTGTCGATGTTGACGTCGAGGATCGTGACGTCGGCGCCCATGCCCACCGCGATCTGCGCTGCGTTCAGGCCGGAGACGCCGCCGCCGATGACGACGATCTTCGCGGGGGCGACGCCCGGCACTCCGCCCGGCAGCACGCCCCGGCCGCCGTTGAAGCGCATGAGGTTGTACGCGCCCACCTGCGGCGCCAGCCGTCCGGCCACCTCCGACATCGGGGCCAGCAGGGGCAGGGAGTTGCCCACCTGCACGGTCTCGTACGCGATGGCGGTGACCTTGCGGTCGAGGAGCGCGTCGGTGCACGCGCGGGACGCGGCGAGGTGCAGGTAGGTGAACAGCACCTGCCCCTCGCGCATCCGGTGGTACTCCTCGGCGATGGGCTCCTTGACCTTCAGGACCAGGTCGGCCTCGCCCCACACCTCGTCCGCGGTGTCGACGATCTTCGCCCCGGCGAAGAGGTAGTCCTCGTCGGGGATCTGCGAGCCGAGGCCCGCGCCACGCTGGACATGGACGTCATGGCCGTGGCGGACGAACTCGTGCACGCCCGCCGGAGTGGCGGCGACGCGGTACTCGTGGTTCTTCACCTCGGCGGGCACGCCGATCTTCATCGCGGAATCCTTTCCGAATGGCTCGAGTGATGGTATGCGGACGTGCCCCTACCAGCACAAACGCGGGCACCGGGACCGTAGGGAACCTACAGGCGGTTCCAGGCTTCGGTGAGGACGGAACGGAGGATCGACTCGATCTGGTCGAACTCCTCGGGGCCGCAGATGAGCGGCGGCGCGAGCTGGACGACGGGGTCTCCGCGGTCGTCGGCCCGGCAGTACAGACCCGACTCGTACAGGGCCTGTGAGAGGAAGCCGCGCAGCAGGCGCTCGGACTCCTCGTCGTTGAAGGTCTCCTTGGTCGCCTTGTCCTTGACCAGCTCGATGCCGTAGAAGTAGCCGGCGCCGCGCACGTCGCCGACGATCGGCAGGTCGAGCAGCTTCTCCAGCGTGCCGCGGAAGACGGGCTCGTTCTTCTGGACGTGGCCGAGGAGGTCTTCACGCTCGAACAGGTCGAGGTTGGCCAGCGCGACCGCCGCCGACACCGGGTGCCCGCCGAAGGTGTAGCCGTGGGAGAAGGAGTTGGCGCCCGTGCTGAACGGCTCGAACAGCCGCTCGGAGGCGATCATGGCGCCGATCGGCGAGTAACCGCTGGTCAGGCCCTTGGCGCAGGTGATGATGTCGGGCACGTAGTCGAACTTCTGCCCGCCGAACATCGTGCCGAGGCGGCCGAAGGCGCAGATGACCTCGTCGGAGACCAGGAGCACGTCGTGCTGGTCGCAGATCTCGCGCAGGCGCTGGAAGTATCCGGGCGGCGGCGGGAAGCAGCCTCCGGCGTTCTGCACCGGCTCGACGAAGACGGCCGCGACGCTGTCGGCGCCCTCCATCTCGATCGCCTTGCCGACCTGGTCGGCGGCCCACCGCCCGAACTGCTCGGGAGTCAGGTCGGCGAAGCCGGTGATCTCGTCGGCGCGGTAGTAGTTGGTGTTCGGCACGCGCACCGAGCCCGGCACGAGCGGCTCGAAGGGCTGCTTGAAGGCCGGGATGCCGGTGATCGACAGGGCGCCCTGCGGGGTGCCGTGGTAGGCGATCGCGCGGCTGATGACCTTGTGCTTGCCCGGCTTGCCGGTGAGCTTGAAGAACTGCTTGGCGAGCTTCCAGGCCGACTCGACCGCCTCGCCGCCGCCTGTGGTGAAGAACACACGGTTCAGGTCACCGGGGGTGAGCTCGGCGAGCCGCTGGGCCAGCTCGGCGGCCTTCGGGTGCGCGTAGGACCACAGGGGGAAGAAGGCGAGCTCCTGGGCCTGCTTGGCGGCGGCCTCGGCGAGCTCGGTGCGCCCGTGGCCCGCCTGCACGACGAACAGGCCGGACAGGCCGTCCAGGTAGCGCTTGCCGTGGATGTCGTAGATATGGGCACCGTCGCCCCGCACGATCGTCGGGACCTCGCCGGCGTCGTAGGAGCTGTGCCGGGTGAAGTGCATCCACAGGTTGTCCTGCGCTGCCCTCAGGACGGCGGCCGTGTCGGTTTCAGGTCGCGTCATGGCTATCTTTCCTCAGTGATCTCGACTGTCCTCAGTGTGCATGTTCCACATGGAGGATTACAACTGGTTGCGTGGCGACACTATGCAAGAACTTCGGAATCCGTGATATCGCTATGTAACAACGACGAAATCCGTTTGGGGGTGTCGGGCTTACCGCCCTTCCCCGCAGCCCCCGGAGACGGCGGGGAACGCCTGTGACAGCGCCGTTCTCCGCTGGTGGCACGGTCGGTGCCACGCCTGTGATGCAATGTGTCGAATCAGAACACAGCCGATGCGGGGAACAGATAGTCGTGACACCTGAGCAAATCGAGAGCGCCGTCACCGCCGAGATGCCCCGGGCGGTGGACGAGCTGAGGCGGCTCGTCTCCATCCCGTCGGTCGCCTTCCCCGGTCACCCGGAGGAGCCGGTGTACGCGGCCGCCGCGATGACCGAGGAGCTGTTGCGCAGCGTGGGGCTGCCGCACGTCCGGCAGATCCCCGTCGAGGGCAGCTTCCCCGCGATCTACGGCGAGTCCCCCGCGCCTCCCGGAGCACCCACCGTGCTCCTGTACGCGCACTACGACGTGCAGCCCGCCGGCGACCTCGCGCTGTGGCGCACTCCCCCGTTCGAGCCCACCCTGATCGACGGAGAGCTGTACGGCCGGGGCGCCGCCGACGACAAGTCGGGCGTCATCGCGCACGTCCTCGCGCTGCGGGCCTTCCAGGGCCGCTTCCCCGTGGGCATCAAGGTCGTCATCGAGGGCCAGGAGGAGTACGCCGGCGAGCGCCTCGAAGCGTTCGTCGAGAAGAACCCCGAGCTGTTCCGCGCCGACGCGATCGTCGTCGCCGACACCGGCAACCCCAGCGTGGGCGACGCGGCCGTGACGACGTCCCTGCGCGGCCTCGCCGCGTTCACCGTCGAGGTCAGGTCCCTGAAGGAGTCGCTGCACAGCGGCTCGTTCGGCGGCGCCGGCCCCGACGCCCTGGCGGCGCTGATCCGCATGCTCGCCTCGCTGCACGACGACAACGGCGACATCCGGGTCCCCGGCCTGCCGCGCGGCGTCTTCCTCGGCACCGGCCCCTCCGACGAGGAGTTCCGCGCCACCGCCGGGGTGCTCGACGGCGTGTCCCTGGTCGGTTCCGGCTCGCTGGCCGACCGCCTGTGGGCCTCGTACGCGATCACGGTCACCGGCATCGACGCGCCGACCGTCCACGGCGCGATCAACGCCGTCCAGGCCGTGGCACGGGCCCGCGTCACCGTCCGGGTCCCCCCGGCGGGCGACCCGGGCACGGCCGCCGACGACGTGGTGGACCACCTGCGCCGGGCCGCGCCGTGGGGCGTGCGGGTCTCGGTGACCGACCGGGTGCTCGGCTCCGGCTACCTCGCCGACACCGGTGGCCGCGCGAGGGCCGCGCTGAACCGCGCGATGGAGCGCGCGTTCGGCCGCGCGCCGCGCGACATCGGCGCGGGCGGCTCCATCCCGCTGGTGGCGACCCTGGTCAGGCAGTTCCCCGCCGCCGAGATCCTGCTGTTCGGCGCCGAGGACGACGGCGCGTCGATCCACGCGCCGAACGAGCGGCTCGTCCTCGAAGAGCTCCGGCGCGCGGCCACCGCCGAGGCCCTGTTCCTGGCCGAGTACGGCGCCGTCTGACCGGTTCCCGATCCCGGAGCATGAGTCCGGCCAGAAGCCCCCGTGCCGCCGGCACGGGGGCTCTTTCGGGGGTTACCTGTAGGTGATGTCCGACGAGGAGTAGAAGCAGTTGGTGCCGTCGGCGCCGCTGCCGATCTTCGTCGGCTCGCTGCCCTTGGGCACGCCCTTGTACTTCTCGCAGATCACGATCTTCTTGCCGGAGTCACCGACGATCGTGATGTTGGAGAACCTCGCGGTGTCGCCCCAGTTGGTGTTGATCCCGGCCAGGGTCTTGCCCGGGTAGGTGGCGGTGACGTTGGAGATGACCACGTCCCGCTTGTACGAGTTCGTACAGTTGCCGCAGGCTCGGTAGAGCTTCCCGAAGTCAGAGACCTGGAAGCTCCTGATGAACATCGTGCCCGGGCCGTTGTGCTGGAACACCTTGTCCGTGGCGCTCCTGGCGCCGCCGCCGTCGATGGTCATCGTCTGCGACGACGAGGTTCCCATGAAGGTCGCGGCGTCCTCGCCCACGTCCTCCCACCAGACGTTCTGGAGCGTGCAGGTGCCCAGGCAGTGGACGCCGTCCGCCGCCGGGGCGCCGATGATGACGTTCTTCAGCACCGCGCCGTTCGCCAGCTCGAAGATGGGCAGCTGGCTCTCGCTCTGGCCGCCGTCGCCCATGTTCCCCGTGGCGTAGTAGCGCCTCAGGTTGCCGTCGAGGGTGCCGGAGACGCCGATGGTGCTGCTCACGGCCTGCTGGCCGTTGGCGCTCGGCCACGATCCTGGCGAGCCGGTCGGGGTCGTGGTCGGGGTGCTCGTCGGTGTGGAGGTCGGGTTGGATCCCGTGGGGTTGAGGGTCCACTGCTTGGTGCTGACCGAGTCGCAGGAGTTCTGCTGCACCAGGCCACCGGAGGCGGTGGAGTTGTCCTTGATGTTCAGGCACTTACCACCGTTGGCACTCACCACCCGATAGCTCGACCCCGACGCCGTCAGCACCCAGGCCTGCGAGGAAGCACCCGAGCAACTCTGCAGCTCGACCGCCGCACCCGCCGACGTGCTCGCGCCCCTGACCCCAGCGCACTTACCGCTGTTACCCGCCTTCAGCGTCACCCCACCGCTGACCGAGGTAACCGTCCAGCTCTGGTTCGCCCCGCCGTTGCACCCGTACTGCACCAGCTGCGTACCATCGGCCGTACTCCCGCCCGGAACATCCAGGCACAGACCACTACCCGCGTTGACCAGGGCGAACGAACCCGACGTCGGCGCCGCAGCAGCCGACACCCCGCTCACCACCACCCCCGCCAGCGCCACCCCGGCCGCCACCAGCACAACCAGAGCCCTGCTTCTACTCACGATCACGTTCACGACCACGCTCCTCGGCTCCCGGGACCTCGCGGTCCCGGCCTGTTCATCGGGGTCACCGCGTGCGCGTCAGACGCTGATCTTGCCCGCGCCCGCGCCGCCGCTGACGATCGACTTGACGTTCGACGGGGTGTCGAGCGTGTAGGAGTAGGGGATGGAGGCGACGCTGCCTCCGGCGTCCCCGGCTCCGGAGTTCACGAAGAAGTTGTTGCGCGCGACCAGGTTCCCGGCGGACGAGGAGGCCTCACCGCGGTGGAACGGGTCCGGGGTGTTCTCGAAGTAGTTGCCCTCGACCAGGACGCCGGCGCCTTCCGTGGAGGCGACGCCGTACCCGCCGCCGGAGCCGACGTTGGCGTAGTAGTTGTTGTAGACGTGCACCGGGTTGCCGAAGCGCACCCGCGGGTGCCGCTGGTTGGTGCCGTCGAAGAAGTTGTGGTGGTAGGTCACCCGCAGGTGGCCGTTGTCCTCGGACCCGTTGCCGTCGCTGTGGCCCAGCAGCATGGTCTTGTCGTGGTTGAAGGTGCGGTTCCAGGAGACGGTGACGTAGTCGCTGGCGCGCTTGATGTCGATCGCTCCGTCGTAACCGTTGCTGAGGGTGTTGTGGTCGATCCACACCCGGGTGGAGTACTGGACGTTGATGGCGTCGTCGTCCCAGTCCCTGAAGGTCAGGTTGCGGATGATCACGTTGGACGCCTCGGTCACATTGAGCCCGCAGCCGACGATCGTGGCGCCGGCGTTGCCGAGCACGCTCTTGTTCGACGTCACCTTGAGCATCCCGGAGCAGGAGATCGTCCCGGAGACGCGGATCACCGCGGTGCCGCCGGCGGACAGCGCGCTGGTCAGGGCGGAGGCGGTGGTCACCGTGGTCGGGGTGGCGTTTCCGCCGCCGGTGGTGCCGCCGCCCTGGGTGGCCCAGCCGACCAGGCCGTTCGCGTTACCGGGCGGCGGCGTGGGCGTGATCGTCGGGGTGGGGGTGGGCGTCGTGGTGGGGTTGGATCCCGTGGGGTTGAGGGTCCACTGCTTGGTGCTGACCGAGTCGCAGGAGTTCTGCTGCACCAGGCCACCGGAGGCGGTGGAGTTGTCCTTGATGTTCAGGCACTTACCACCGTTGGCACTCACCACCCGATAACTCGACCCCGACGCCGTCAGCACCCAGGCCTGCGAGGAAGCACCCGAGCAGCTCTGCAGCTCGACCGCCGCACCCGCCGACGTGCTCGCGCCCCTGACCCCAGCGCACTTACCGCTGTTACCCGCCTTCAGCGTCACCCCACCGCTGACCGAGGTAACCGTCCAGCTCTGGTTCGCCCCGCCGTTGCACCCGTACTGCACCAGCTGCGTACCATCGGCCGTACTCCCGCCCGGAACATCCAGGCACAGACCACTACCCGCGTTGACCAGGGCGAACGAACCCGACGTCGGCGCCGCAGCAGCCGACACCCCGCTCACCACCACCCCCGCCAGCGCCACCCCGGCCGCCACCAGCACAACCAGAGCCCTGCTTCTACTCACGATCACGTTCACGACCACACTCCTTTGACTCGCGGTTCATATATGTGGACGCCATACATGTAACCGAACGAGCTAAAGGTAGAACAACGCCAACGGCTGTCAATGGCGCTGGTGACCCGGACGAAACATTCACTCTTTCCTGGTGGGCGCTCGATGGCTTCTACCTGCGCCGTCGGCGATTTCCCATAAGCGGATGCATTTCATGTATGTGAACGCGATGAAACATTCACCCCTCGTCGCCAATGGCGGCCCTGGGGCATTCCGATCGCCCATGGACTCGCGCACTCGGCGGCAGTGATAGGTTCTTGCACTGACCGGTCAGTTCAAAGCGGCGAGGAGTGCGAAGCGATGCCAGGCGAGGGCCAGGAGGCGCGGGCGATCCTCGCGACCGGGCTGTCACTCAAGGGCGGGCACGGCTGGGTCTATCGAGACGTCGACCTCGACATCCCCGGGCGCGGCGTCACCGTCATCGCCGGCGAGTCCGGCAGCGGCCGCACGAGCCTCCTGCTGACGCTCGGCGGGCGCATGCGCCCCACCGGGGGCACGCTGATGGCCGCCGGCCACACCAGGGCTCGCCGCATCCGGCGCGTCACCGCGCTCGGGCTGTTCGACGGCGTCAACGATCTCGACGACGCGCTCTCCGTCCGCGACCACATCCACGAGCGGCTCCGGCCCCACGCCCTCCGCCGCCGTGACGGCCACGCCGCCGAGGGCGCGCTGGCCCGGGCCGGGCTCGACGTGTCCGGCCTGCCCCACGCCGACCGCACTCTGGTACGCCACCTCGGCCGCGATCAGCGGATGCGCCTCGGCATCGCCCTGGCCCTGCTCGACGAGCCCGAGATCCTGCTGGTCGACGACCTCGACGACGGCCTGCGCGAAGATCAACGTGCCGGCCTGGTGTCGACGCTGCGCGCGCTGTCCCGCCAAGGCCTCACCGTGGTCGCCTCCGCCACCGAACCACCCCACGACGCCGACACCGTGATCCCCCTGACCTCCACCCCCGCCGAACCACCCCCGGAGCCGGTCCCGCCGCCCCTCCCGAACGGCACCCCGGCCGAGATCGCGGTGGTGACTCCGGAAGATGCGCCCGAGATGGCGGTGGCGGCTACGGAAGCGGCGGCCGAGGTGGCGGTGGTCGAGACCGACAAGGAGTCGTCGTGAGGAAGCCGCTTCCCTTCCGGCTCGGGGGGCTTGAGCTGCGCCGGTTCACCCGGTCGCGCCTGACGCGGGCCGCGCTGGCCGCCGTCGTGCTGCTGCCGCTCCTCTACGCCGGGCTCTACCTCTGGTCGTTCTGGGATCCCCAGGGAAACCTCGACAGGATCCCCGTCGCCCTGGTCGTCGCCGACCGGCCCGTGACGGTAGGCGGCAAGACCCTCGACGCGGGCGAGGAGCTCGCCACCGAGCTGCGCGACCGCAGGGTCTTCGCCTGGCACCAGGTCGACGCCCGCCAGGCCGACCAGGGTGTGCGGGACGGCACCTACTACCTGTCCCTGACCATCCCCGCTGACTTCAGCGCGAGCCTCGCCTCCCCCGACGGCGGCGGCACGCCCACGGCGGCGCGGCTGGGCGTGCGGGTCGACACCGGCCGCAGCTACATCATGCGCACGATCTCCGACGCGGTGTTCTCCGAGGTCAAGGAGGCGGCCGGCCGCAGTGCGATCCGCGACTACCTCGACCGCGTCTTCCTGTCCTTCGGCGACCTCCACGACGCCACGGCCAAGGCCGCCAAGGGAGCCGGCAAGCTGAGCGACGGCGCGGCGGCCGCCAGCGAGGGCGCCGCCACGCTCGACGACGGGCTCGGCGACGCCCAGAAGGGCACCCACCGCCTCGCCACGGGCGCGGCCACGGCCCAGGGCGGCGCGGCGCGGCTCGCCGGAGGCCTCGCCACGGCCGAGCACGGCGTGGCGACCCTGCGCCAGGGGCTGGCCGAGCTCGACCGAGGCGCCGCGAAGCTCGCCACCGGCAACGCCCAGGCGTACAAGCAGGTGCACGCCTACTCCGGCACGATCAACGGAGCGGCCGACAAGTACGCGCCGATCCTCACGGAGAACGGTCAGAAGATCCGGCAGGCCGCGCTGGCCGTGGCCAGGGGCGCCGACCTCATCGCCGAAGGGCTCGGCGACCTCCCGGCCGAGGTCGGCGGAGACGCGGCCCGGGCCCAGCGTGACCTGCGCGCGGTGGAGGCCTGGCTGGACGACCACCCCGACGCCGACCCCGAGCTGCGCTCGCTGCTCGGCAGGGCCGCCGACTCGGCCCGCTCGCTCTCGGACTCGGCCGGTCGCCTCCAGGACCGCGTCCAGGCGCGTAGCGCGGCCATCGACGACCTCCGGCGGGACGCGCGCGCGGTCGCGGAGGCCGCGCGGGAGCTAGCCGCCGCCGCGCCCAAGCTGGGCGCGAGGCTCGACGCCGCGCGTGACGAGTTCAACCGGCTCGACAGCGGCCTCAAGCAGCTCGCCGACGGCTCGGCGAAGCTCAGCCAGGGCACCGGCAGCGCCGTGCGTGCCACGGGCCGGCTCGGTTCGGGCCTCGCCGGTCTCAGCACCGGCGCCGACCAGCTCAGTGGAGGTCTCGCGGCGCTCGGCCAGGGCGCGGGGCGGCTCGACAGCGGCATCGGCAAGTTGCACGCGGGGGCCGGCAGGCTGGACCACGGCCTGGTGAAGCTTGCCGACGGCTCCGAGAACCTGGCAAGCGGACTCAGCGACGGAGCCGGACGGATCCCCGACTACACGACCTCCGAGCGCGACAGCCGCACCGGCATGATGAGCGATCCCGTCAGGCTGGACAGCGAGGTCGACAACAGCGTGCCGAACTACGGCACGGGCTTCGCCCCGTTCTTCGTCCCGCTGGCGCTGTGGGTCGGTGCCATGGTGACGTACATGGTCCTGCGCCCGCTGAACCCTCGCCTGCTCGCGGGTTCGGCCCCGGCCTGGCGCATCGCGATGGCAGGCTGGCTGCCGGGTGTCACCATGGGCGTCCTGCAGGTGGCCGTGCTGCTGGGCGTCCTCCGGTTCGGCCTCGGGCTCGACGCGGCGAACTGGGCGGGCATGATCGGCCTGCTGGCGCTCACGGTCACGGCCTTCCTCGCGATCGTCCAGGCCGTCAACGCGCTCGTGGGGCCGCCCGGGCGGGTGCTCGTGCTCGCGCTGCTCATGCTTCAGCTCACCTCGGCGGCGGGCACCTATCCGATCGAGACCTCACCCGGGTTCTTCCAGGCGATCTCACCCTGGCTGCCGATGAGCTGGGTCGTGCGGGCGCTCCGCCGGTTGATCAGCGGCGGCGACGCGGCCGTGGTGTGGCAGGCTTGCGGCGTGCTCACCGCCTTCACCGCCCTCGGCCTGACCCTCACGGTGCTCGCCGTCCACCGTGGCAGAACCTGGTCCCTACGCCGCCTCCACCCAGAACTCTCCCTATGACTGCCGTCGACGTGACCAAGCTCGCCAGAACCAAGTGGGAGCTGTCGACGTGCTCAAACCAGAGCCATCGTCGTTGTGAGCGAGCCGAAGCCGTTGATATGAGCACGTCGGAGCCGTTGATATGAGCACGTCGGAGCCGTTGATATGAGCAAGATGGAGACCCGGCTCAAGCTCTACATGGCAGCGGTGGAGCTCATCGCCGAGCAGGGCTACACCGCCACCACGGTCGACGCGATCGCCGACCGCGCCGGGGTGGCCAAGGGCACGGTCTTCTACAACTTCGGCAGCAAGGACGGCCTGTTCGTCGCCCTCCTGGACCACGGCATCCAGCGCCTCGCCGACACCCTCAACGAAGCCCTCACCACCGAGCCTCCGCCCCCGAGCGAGGCGGCCGGTGACACAGGGCGGAACCTGTCCTCCTCCGGCCGAGCCCTCACCCTCAACCCGCCGTCCGCGCCGCTTCAGCGGCTTGACGCGGTGGTGATGGCGCAGCTTCGCTTCTTCGAGGAGTACGGGGCCTTCGCCCGCGTGCTGCTGGCGGAGATGTGGCGCACCACCTGGGAGGACGCGGTGGCACGGCTCCGCAGGCAGGCGCTCGGGGTGTACGCCGACGTGTTGCGGGAGGCGGTCGACGCGGGGCAGCTGCGCGCGGATCTCGACGTGGAGACGGCGGCGACGGCGGTGTTCGGCATGGTCCTCACGGTCTCGATCGAGCGCCGGGCACTCCACCCCGAGCGCCCCCTCACCGAGGTCCACGCCACCCTCGCCGACCTCATCCACGGCCGCATCGCCGGCACGAACACCCCCAGGTAGTACCGAGCCCCAGGTAGTACCGAGACGCCGCCCGGCCCAACGCCGCATACCTTCGGCGCTGGTGGTGAACGACGGACCCTCGCCACGGAGTCCCCACGGCCGGAACGCTCCCCATACGGCGGAACGCTCCCCACGGCCGGAACGCTCCCCATACGGCGGAACGCTTCTCACGGCGGGAACGCTCCCCATACGGCGGAACGCTCCCCATACGGCGGAACGCTCCCCATACGGCGGAACGCTTCTCACGGTGGGAACGCTCCTCGCGGTCGGGTTCGCTGGGACGGAGGGGCGTCGGTCGTGCGGTCACCGGTCCGCCGTGGGGCGGTGTTGGGTGGGAAGCAGGCGGGTGCCCCGATCAAGCGAGTGCCGGGAGGGAACGACACAACCGCACCCACGCCCAGTCAACGAAGAGCCCCGGCTGAGGATCAGCCGTGGCCGGCGGTCAACGAAGGGCCCGCGGAGAGCACGTGCTGGAGTTCGGCCGGACCGGCGTTGGCACCGCTGCAGACCACCCCGACCTTGCATCCCGCGAACTCGTCCTTCCGGCTGATCAGAGCGGCCAGGGCGGCGGCGCCCGCCAACTCGCTGAGGGTGTGCGCCTCCGAGAGCAGCAGCCACTGGGCGAGGCGGAGATCGTCGTCGCTGACCAGCGCGAAATCGTCCAGCTCCCGCATGATCGCCTGGGGCAGCGCGAAGGCCGAACCGGTGGCGAGCCCGTCCGCCACCGTCCCGACCGGCCGCCTGACCGGCTCGCCCGCCCGCCACGAGTCGTGCGCGGCCGGGGCCAGCGACGACTGTACGGCGATCACCCGGCACCGGGGTGCGATCGCCCTTGCGACCAGGCAGGCGCCCGCCGCGCCCGTACCCGATCCCACCGGGACGAAGATCACGTCGAGGTCCGGCCGCCGGGTCAGCATCTCCAGGTACAGCGTGCCGACCCCGGCGATCAGGCCGGGCTCTTCGGCTGGGCTGATCAGGCGGTTCCCCCGGCCGGCGGCGAGCGTGACCGCGTACTCGCCCGCCTCGACCATGGTGGCTCCCTTGATCTCCACGGTCGCGCCGAGTGCCTCCACCGCCGCGACCTTGGCCGGATTCGGGTTCTCGGGCATCACGATCGTGCAGGGCGCGCCGAAGATGCGGGCCGCGTACGCGATCGACTGGGCGTGGTTGCCGGTGGAGTACGTCAGCACGCCCGCCACCCGCTGCTCCTTCGGCATGCGGGCGAGCAGGTTGATCCCTCCGCGCACCTTGAACGCGCCGGTGGGCTGTGCGTTCTCATGCTTGACAAGCGTTTCGACGCCCAGCCGCTCGTCCAGCACCGGATACGACCACATGGGCGTCTCCGGCAGGTGAGGACCGATCAGCCGCGCGGCGTCGAGGACGTCGGTGATGGATGGCGATGTCGTATGCACGGGTACCACGCTCGGGCACCGCCATCCATAGGTCCAATGCCAACACACGCCATGTTCCATAGATATGGTTGATGGATGCTCGATGTCCTGCGGCTGCGCGTCCTCGATGCCGTGGCCAGGCACGGCTCGGTGACGGCGGCGGCCAGGGAGCTGCACTACTCCCAGCCCTCGGTGAGCCACCATCTGGCCCGGCTGGAAGCTGAGACGGGGGCGAAGCTCGTCCAGCGGGCGGGGCGCGGCATCCGGCTGACCGACGCGGGCAGGCTCCTCGCCGACCGGGCCGCCGAGATCATCGGGCGGCTCGACTCCGCCTCCGCCGAGCTGGCCGCGCACGTCGGGCTGCGCACCGGCAGGGTCCGTCTCGCCGCGTTCCCCTCGGCGCTCGGCACCTTCGTGCCGGCGGCGGCCGTACGGCTCGCGAACGAGCACCCTGGGCTGGACCTGCGGCTCATCGAGGCGGAGCCGCCCGAGGCGCTCGGCATGCTCCGCGCGGGCCAGGTGGACGTCGCGGTGACCTTCCACTACGCCGGGAGCCCGCACGACGACGGGCTTCGCTACGCCGGAGCGACACCCGAGGACAAGCCTGAGGACAAGGGGGTCCGCCTGACCGCCCTGTTCGAGGATCCGAGCTTCCTGGTCACCTCGTCGGCGACGCCCACGGCGGGCACGCTCGCGTCACACGCCGGATCCAAGTGGATCGCGGGATGCGACCGGTGCCGCATCCACCTCCTGGAGCTGTGCGCGCGGGTGGGGTTCGAGCCCGCGATCGCGTTCACGACCGACGACTACGTGGCCGTGCAGGCGATGGTCGCGGCCGGGCTGGGGGTGACCGTGCTCCCCCGGCTCGCGCTGTCCGCGCATCGCCACGCCGGCGTAGAGGTCAGCGAGCTCGCGGGCTCCACCAGGCACGTCTTCGCCGCCACCTACGGAGAGCCCCCCGATCCGCCCGCGACCTCCGCCCTGGTCCGCGCCCTCGCCGAGACCGCCAAACCCACGACACCGGGGCGCCCCCGCTTCACATGACCGGGCCACTCACGATTCCGCGCGGCGTGTCGTGAAATCTGGGTCACCTTCGGCTCCGAAACAGGCCACAGGTACCCCGCAGAGGGCCTCCTCCACCGCGAGACGGGCCGCTGTTCACCTGTGTGAAATACGATGGACCGCGTTACCAGGCGTTTCCTACTATCAGCGGCATGCCACCCATCACAACGCTCGCGATATTCGCCGCTGCGACCCTCGCGCTGCTGCTCGTGCCCGGCCCCGCCGTCGTCTACATCGTGACGCGGAGCGTGGCGCAGGGACGTACGGCCGGGCTGGTCTCCGTGGCCGGCATCCACGCGGGCTCGGTGGTCCACGTGGCCGCCGCCGCCCTCGGCGTCAGCGCGCTGCTCGCGGCCTCGGCCACGGCGTTCGCCCTGGTCAAGTACCTCGGAGCGGCTTACCTCGTGTACCTCGGCCTGCGCAAGCTCTTCTCCCGTACCGGCGACCTCGCCAAGGAGGTCGCGCCGGTGTCCGGGCCGAGGCTGTTCGGGGAGGGCTTCGTGGTCAACGTGCTCAACCCCAAGACGGCGATCTTCTTCCTGGCCTTCCTGCCGCAGTTCGTCGACCCCGCGCTCGGCCCGGTCGCGGGCCAGATCGTGGTGCTCGGCCTGATCTGGATCGCGCTCGGCATGGCGAGCGACGGCAGCTACGCCCTGCTGTCCGCCGCCCTCGCCGGCCGCCTGCGCCGCTCCCCGAGGGCCTCCAGGCGGCTCGACATCGCCAGCGGGCTCGTCTACATCGGCCTCGGCGCCGTAGCCGCCTTCGCCGGGGACGGCGCGCGCAAGGCCTGACGGCGGGCCATGTGACCTATTCAGTCCATCGCGGCCTGGGCGGTCTCCTTCGCCCAGCGGTAGTCGGCCTTGCCGGCGGGTGAGCGGACCATGCGGTCCACGAAGGCGTACGTGCGCGGCACCTTGTACCCCGACAGCCTCGCCCTGCAGTGGGCGTCCAGCTCCTCGGCCGTGGGCCGGGCTCCCTCCCTGGGCTCGACCACGGCGGCCACGCGGCTGCCCCAGCGCTCGTCCGGGATGCCGGTCACGACGGCGTCGAACACGGCCGGGTGGCCCTTGAGCACGGCCTCGACCTCCTCGGGGAAGACCTTCTCGCCGCCGGTGTTGACGCACTGCGAGCCGCGCCCGAAGATCAGGATCGTCCCGTCGTCCTCGACCCTGGCGAGGTCACCGGTGAGCAGCCAGCGCGTCCCCTCGGCGTCGGTGACGAAGGTCCTGTTCGTCTTGCCGGGGTCGTTGTAGTACCCGAAGGCGATGCTGCCCGCCTTGGCCACGGTTCCCATCTCCCCCGACCCCGGTTTCACCGGTTCCAGGGCGTCGTTCAGCACCGCCAGCGTGGAGCTCGCGTTGGGCTGGTACTTCAGGCCGGACTCCGGGGACGAGCCCGCCACGGCCGAGGCGGTGTAGCCGGACTCCGTCGAGCCGAAGCTGTCGATGATCATCACGTTCGGCAGCAGCTCCTGCAGCCGGTCGCGTACCGCGCCCGTGAGGATGGCCCCGGTCGAGCTCAGCACCATCAGCGACGACAGGTCGTACGACCCGCCGGCGATCTCGTCCGCGAGGGGGCGCGCCATCGCGTCGCCGGTGATGTTGATGGTGAGCACCTTCTCGCGCTCCACCGCGCGGAGCACCTCCGGGGCGTCGAACTTGCGCGTGTAGACGATGGTCGACCCCATCCACCACGCGATGAACGTGGCCATCTGCGCCGCTCCGTGCATCAGCGGCGCGGCGGGCATCATGACGATCGGCCCCGTGCTCGTCGCCGTCTCGATGACCTGCCCCGGCTCGCGGTGCGGCTCCCCGTACGGGTTGCCGCCGCCGAAGGCCATGAACAGGTCCTCGGTGCGCCACATGACGCCCTTCGGCATGCCGGTCGTGCCGCCGGTGTAGATGATGTAGACGTCGTCGCCCGACCGCGCGGGGAAGCCGTCCCGCCCGTCCGGCCGCCCGGCGACGGCCTGCTCGTACGGCACCGCGCCCTCGACCCGCGAGGGGCCGCCGACGGCGACCAGGGTCTCCAGCTTGGGACACCGCTGGGCGGTGGCGGCCACCCTGTCGTCGAACTCCACGTCGAACAGCAGGGCCACGATGTCGGAGTCGGTGTACAGGTAGAGCAGCTCGGACTCGACGTACCTGTAGTTGACGTTGACCGGCACCGCCCTGATCTTCAGCGTGGCCAGTAACCCGGCGATGTACTCGATGCCGTTGTACAGATGGATGCCGACGTGCTGCCCCGGCCCGACGCCCCGGTCGCGCAGGAAGTGCGCGAGGCGGTTGGCGTGCGCCTCAAGCTCGGCGTAGGTCAGGCGGATGTCACCGCAGACGACGGCCACGCGGTCCCCGATCGCGTCGGCCAATCCCTCGAACAGATCAGCGTGGTTGAACTCCATCGGGGACGCTCCTTAGAAGTCGTGGCGGAAGGCCCTCACGGCCGGTCACTCCCGACGATCCACATCGCGAAGAACTGTGCGCCCCCGCCGTAGGCGTGACCGAGCGCGCGGCGCGCCCCGTCCACCTGGTGCTCCCCCGCGAGGCCTCTGACCTGCAGCGCCGCCTCGGCGAAGCGGATCAGCCCCGACGCGCCGATGGGGTTGGAGCTGAGGACGCCGCCCGAGGCGTTCCAGGGGATGTCCCCGTCGAGCTCCGTGGCCCCTGACTCGGTCAGCTTCCAGCCCTCGCCCTCCCCCGCGAAGCCGAGGTTCTCCAGCCACATCGGCTCGTACCAGGAGAACGGCACGTACACCTCGGCGACGTCGATCTCCCGCCGGGGGTCGGTGATCCCGGCCTGGCGGTAGACGTCGGCGGCGCAGTCCTTGCCGCCCTGCGGGTTCACCGTGTCGCGGTCCGCGCGGAAGATGGGCTCCGAGCGCATGGCCGTGCCGTGGACCCAGGCGGGCGTTCCCGTCACCTTGTGCTCGGCCGCGAGCACCATCGCGCAGGCGCCGTCCGAGGACGGGCAGGTCTCCAGGTAGCGGATCGGCTCCCAGAGCATCGGCGTGGACTCGACCATCGCCCGGTCGATGCCGGGGATCCTCAGGTGCGCGTACGGGTTCCTGAGCGCGTTCCGCCGGTCCTTGACGGCGACGAGCGTGCCGATGTGGCCGGGCGCGCCCGATCGCCGCATGTACTCGCGGATGTGCGGGGCGAAGTACCCGCCCGCGCCCACGACCAGCGAGGCGTTGAACGGCAGGTGCGTCGACAGCGCCCACGTCGCGTTGGACTCCGACTGCTTCTCGAACGCGACCACCAGCACCCGGTCGTGTACGCCGCCCTGGATGAGCGAGGCCCCGACCAGCCCGGTCGAGCCGCCCACGCTGCCGGCGGTGTGGACGCGCGTCACCGGCTTGCCCGCGGCGCCGAGCGCGTCCGCGAGGTACGCCTCGGGCATCATGACGCCCTCGAACAGGTCGGGCGCCTTGCCGATGACGACCGCGTCGATGTCCTTGAACGTCAGCTCGGCGTCTTCCAGGGCGCGCAGGGCGGCCTCGCGCACCAGCCCGGCGATCGAGACGTCCCGGCGCTTCGTCTGGTACTTGGTCTGCCCGACCCCGATGACGGCGCAGCGGTTTGCCATGCTCAGGCCTCCAACACGGTGACGAGGTTCTGCTGGAGGCACGGGCCCGACGACGCGTGGCCGACGGTACGGCCCGCGCCGCCGTCGATGATCCGCCGGGCGGCCTCGCCGATGCGGATCAGCCCGGTGGCCATGACCGGGTTGGCGGCGAGCGGGCCGCCGGAGGGGTTGACGACCGTGTCAGGCGGCAGCCCGAGCGCCTCGCGGAGGATGAGCTCCTCGTGGCTGAACTGGGCGTGCAGCTCGGCGACCTCGACGGGGCCCTTGCCGACCCCCGCGGCGCGCGCGGCGTCGGCCGCGGAGGCCGACCTGGCCAGGTCTCGCATCCCCAGGTAGTGCGGCTCGGTCCGGTGCGCGATGCCGGCGATCCACGCCGGGCGCTCGACCAGCTCCCTGGCCAGGTCCCCGGCCGCGAGCACCACCGCCGCCGCGCCGTCGGTCATGGGCGCGGCGTCGCTCGGGCGCAGCGGACGCACCTCGTACCCCTCCTCGCCGGGGTCCGGCAGGTCCAGCGCGTACGGGTTGGCCCGGCCGTCGGCGCGGCTGCGCCGTACGATCTCGCGGAGCGCGCCGGGGTCGGCGTCCAGCGCGCTCGCCTGCAGGGCGGCGAACGAGACCTGGTCCAGGCCGAGCGGCGCGAGATAGTACGGGTCGAGCTGGAGCGTCATGATCTCCCGCAGGTCGCCCTGGGAGGACTTGCCGTAGCCGTAGACCAGCGCCGAGTCCACGTCGCCGTGCTGCAGGCGCACCCAGGCCTCGTACAGGGCCCAGGCGGCGTCCATCTCGACATGGCTCTCGGAGATCGGCGGCCAGGCGCCGATGGCGTCCAGCGCCGAGACGAACGAGAACGGCGCACCGGCCAGGTAGTCACAGCTTCCCGAGCAGGTGAAGCCGAACCTCGTCAGGCCCGACAGCCGCTTGACCTCCTGGATCACCGGCGAAATCAGCTCGGGCTCGGTCAGCCCCTCGTCATGGCCGGTGTGCCTGGTCTGGGCGAACGCGACGACCGCCACCTCACGCACGCGACCCTCCCCTCACGCGGCTCGCGCCGTCGATCCTCACAGCCCGCTCGCTCACAGCCCGCTCGCTCACAGCTCGGCGTCCGGCTCGCCCGTGGGGGCGAACCACCTGATGTTGGTCATGGAAAGGGTGCGCTCCTCGGGCGGCACCCAGACGGCCTTCACGCGCATGCCCTGCCGTACCTCGTGTGCGGGCACGTCGCCCATCAGCGCGATCATCGGGACGTCCGCCCCGTCGAGCAGGATGTAGGCGGAGACGAACGGCACCTCGGGCGCGCGGGGGTCGGGCAGGTTGTTGATGGCGAAGGTGGTGACGGTGCCGGTGTCGGGCAGCTCCACCTCCTCGCCGATGGAGGAGCCGCACTGCGGGCAGGTGGTGCGGTAGGGCACGTAGACCTTGTCGCAGTGCGCGCAGCGCCCGGCGAGGAAGACGCCTTCGCGCACGCTTTCGAGGAAGCGGGCGAGCGATCGGCCCGGCTGGACGCGGTACTCGGTGCGGATGTGCGACACCATCGTGGTGACCTCGGGTACGAAGCACGAGATGTCGGTGATGTGCCCGACGCGCTCGGCCTCCGGCCGGAACCGGGGGCGCACCCGCAGGCCGGGTCGCATCGCCTTGACGTCGCCGGCGTCCACCGCGTGGACCAGCGAGGTGTCCGCGCCGTCCAGCCTGACCAGCGCCCAGGCGAACGGCCGGTCGAGCGGATGCCCCTTGCGCGGCGTCTCCACCCAGGCCCAGCTCTGCACGGTGCCCGCCGGGCCGACCTGGACGAACGTGCCGGTCACGGCCTCGCCCGTGGCCGGGTCGTACTCCAAAGGCGGCACCAGCACGCGGTCGTCCGCCGTACGCACCCCGACGATGCGCCCCTCGCGTAACTCCGTGAGGAAACGCCCGATCACCGGTCCCGTCGTGCGGGTGTACCCACCGGGGAACTCCAGCACATGCTCGGCGATGAGCGGTTCAGATGGCACGGTCGCGGCCCTCCCAGTAGGGATCACGGAGCTTGCGCTTGAGGAGCTTGCCGTTCGGCTCGCGCGGCATCTCCTGGATGAAGTCGATCGAGCGCGGCCACTTCATCCTGGCCAGCCGCCCTTCGAGCGACCCGAGGATCTCCGCCGCCAGCTCCGGCCCGGGAGTGACGCCGGGGGCGGGCTCGACAACGGCCTTGATCTGCTCGCCCCACTCGTCGTCGGGGATGCCGAAGACCGCGACGTCGGCCACCTTGGGATGGACCACCAGCTCGTTCTCGATCTCGGCGGGATAGATGTTGGTGCCACCCGAGATGATCATGTCGGCCTTGCGGTCGCAGAGGAACAGGAACCCCTCCTCGTCGAGATAGCCGATGTCACCGACGGTGAAGTGGTCCCTGAGCCGGTTCTCCTCGGTCTTGGCGGGGTCGCCCTTGTACTCGAAGCGGAGGCCGGCCATCTTCATGTAGATCGTCCCGGGGGTTCCCACCGGGACGGGCTCGTGGTCGTCGTCCACGATCAGCAGCTCGCTGATCGGCCACGCGGACCCGACCGTGCCCGGGTGCTTCTTCCACCCCTCCGGCGTGGCGATGGTGCCGCCGCCCTCGGTCGCCGCGTAGTACTCGTAGATGCAGTCGCCCCACCATTCGAGCATCGCCCACTTGACCGGCACGGGGCAGGGCGCGGCGGCGTGGATCATCCACTTCAGCGAGGAGAGGTCGTACTTGTGCTTGACCTCGTCGGGCAGGCCGAGCAGCCGCTTGAAGTGCGTGGGCACCATGTGGGAGTTGGTCACCCGGTACTTCTCGCAGAGCCGCAGCGTCTCCTCGGGGTCCCACTTGTCCATGTAGACGAGCGTGTGCCCCATGTGCAGCGCCGTGCCGCCGAACTGCGTGACCGCGGTGTGGTAGTTGGGCGAGGTCACCAGGTGGGCGTTGGGCCTGCCCGCGGTGATCCCGAACAGCGAGAGCAGGAACGTCATCAGCTCGGCCGCGTCGTCCGGATCGAGCCCGTTCAGTGGCCGTCTGACACCCTTGGGCCTGCCCGTCGTGCCGGAGGTGTAGTGCATGGTGGCGCCGGCCGTACGCTCGCCGGGCAGCGTGTCCGGCCGTCCCACGGTGAGCTCCGACACCGGCCGGAAGCCGTCGATCGCGCCGAACGAGAACCGCCGGTGGGCCTCGATCGCCTCGGCTCCCCGCGCGCCCTCCTTGGCGTACCGCTCGTGGACGAAGAACGCCTTGGCCTCGCTGTCGGAGACGATGTACGCGATCTCGGGCCCGGTGAGGTGCCAGTTGACCGGGGTGTAGTACCAGCCGGCCTGCAACGCGGCGAGGTAGACCGTGAGGCCGTCGACTCCGTTCGGCACCAGGCCGCAGATGCCGTCGCCCGCCTTCAGGCCGAGGTCGCGCAGGCCGTGCACCAGGCGGTTGGCCCGGGCGAGCAGCTCAGCGGCCGTGTATTCGGTGCCGTCGGGGTCCACCGCGGCGATCCAGCCGGGATCCGCCTGCGCGAGCCTCCAGAAGCCGAGCGAGCCCATCGGAACTCCCTTGTTCGGTTCCGCCTTGACGTCCGCAACGTCCCCCGAATCCGCCGAAATGAAGCATGTTCCTGATATTCCATCTAGGCCTGGCGCTACGGGAGGGTTACAACAAGAATCTGTTCTAGTTTGCAAGCCGCAGACTAACCCGCCCGGCGTGAGCCGAGCAAGCGCTTGATTTGACAGCGACGCGCGTCCGGCCGCCCCGGCAGGCGCCTGACCACTGAGGACGATGCCCATGGAGCTCCTGCCCATCAGCACGCCACACTGCCGCGTCGAGCGTGAGGACCACCTCGTCGTCGTGACCATGGACCGTCCCGAGGCCAGGAACGCGCTCTCGTCCGACATGCTGGTAGGGCTCGCCGACGCCTGGGCCTACATCTCCGCCGAACCCGGCGTGCGGGTGGGCATCCTCACCGGAGCGAACGGCACCTTCTGCGCCGGCGCCGACCTCAAGGCCATGGGCACGCCGTCCAGCGACCCCCGGGTGCTCAGGCGCGCGCAGGAGATCCCCGACTTCCACTGGAAGGGCCTGCTGCGCGACAGCGAAGCCCTGCCGACCAAGCCCATCATCTGCGCGGTGGAGGGCTACGCGGTCGCGGGCGGCACGGAGCTGCTCGTGGGCACGGACCTGCGGGTGGTCGCGGAGTCCGCGACCCTTGGCCTGTTCGAGGCCAGGCGTGCGCTGTTCCCGATGGGAGGCAGCGCCATACGGCTGCCCCGCCAGGTGCCCTACGCGTTCGCCATGGACCTGCTGCTCACCGGCCGGGCCGTCACCGCCCAGGAGGCGCTGTCGATGGGCCTGGTCAACCGCGTCGTGCCGGACGGCGAGGCCCTGGCGGTGGCGCGCGAGATCGCCGACCAGGTCTCGGCCTGCGGGCCGCTCGCCGTGCGGGCGATCCTGCGCACGTACCGCGAGACCCTGGGCATGCCCGAGGCCGAGGCCCTCAAGGTCTCCGACGCCATCGGCTGGCCGGTGATCGGCTCCGAGGACGCCAAGGAGGGCTCCCGCGCCTTCCGCGAGAAGCGTCCCCCCGTCTACAAGGGCGAATAGCCGGCCGGCTTCACGCCCGGACCTGGATCATGGCGTGCGTCCCCGTCGTACGCCAGGGCTCGCCGGCCGCGTCCAGAGCGGCCAGCGTGCGCTCGCCCACGCCGACGAGCACGTCGGACTTCAGCGTGCGCAGGGCCGCGACCGGCCCGGGGAAGTACGCGGTGACGTCTTCGAACGGTGTGGTCGGCGGCCACACCTGGTCGCCGACCAGCCTGCGGTAGTTGAGGTCGCCCTTGGTGATCGTCAGTGCGGCCGATGCGAGGTCGTCGCGCAGGTCGTCCGGCATGTCGCGGTACGGCAGCGGAGCGCAGGAGAAGGGATGGGCGCGAAGCTTGAGCCGTCCCTCGCCCATCGCCCGCCACAGCCGCGCGCCGGCCTGACCCGGCGCGCCCGCGAGCCGCCGCAGGCAGGCCGCCACGTCGGCGGGCGTGGCGTCGGACACGAAGTACGGGTGCGGCTTGACGTGCAGCACCACCTCGGCGGCGAGCCCCTCGGCCAGGAGGTGGTCGACCAGGATGAGGTCGGGCAGCAGCTCGCGCCCGGCGTTGTCCGCGAGCACGCAGATCTTGCCGGGGGCGCCGTCGCGGACCAGCGACCACAGCAACGCGCTGTCGTCCACCACGAGGGCGGCCACGTGCTCGCGCTCGTCCGCCAGCGTGACCTTGAACGACAGGTCCGCGCGGTTGCCCCAGAGCGACCCGAGCAGGAGCCCCTTCGCCCGCTCGCCGGAGGGCAGCGTGGCGGCCTTGTCCAGGGCGGCCAGCTCGTCGTCCACGACGGCGCCCTGGAGCTCGGCCTGCTTGACCGGCCCGAACGGGTCGACGCCCCGCCACGGGCCGTCCCCGAAGTAGCCCGTGGCGTCGAGGAGCTTGCGGTAGAAGTAGCTCTCGGCCCACAGGAACGGCACGTCGACCCACCGGCGGCCGAGCTTGCCGCGCCCCCACTCGGCCCACGCGGCGAAGTCGTGCGCCGAGGCGTCGAGCGGCTCCATCACGTCGCGCGTGACCTCGTCCAGCAGCCGGTCGAGCGCCTCGTGCCGGTCGGGGGTGTAGGGCAGCGCGTCCCTGACCTGCCGCAGCAGCACCGGATGCCGGTCGCGGAACACCCCGAGGGCGTACGAGCCCGGCACGTTGCCCAGGATGGGAGGCGCGTCGATCGTCTCCGGCATTCGTCCAGCTCCTCGGCTCGGCGTCTCACCCGCTAGTAAACCGCACACCGCCGCGGGAGCCCGGGTCAGTCTGCCGTGAGGCGGTCCAGGCGCTCGATGGCCTCGATGTACTCCTCGACCAGGCCGAAGACCACGTCCTTGGCGGATCTGATCTGGTTCATGGAGCCGATGATCTGCCCGGCGGGGAACGTCGCGAGCTCGGCGGCGTCGGAGTCGCCGATCCTGCGCAGCGCCCCGGAGATCAGCATGAACTGCAGGGGCATCGGCAGCGTGCCCGGCGACTCGGCGGACTCCCAGGCGTCGGTCCACTCGTTCCTGAGCAGCCGCGCGGGCTTGCCGGTCCAGGAGCGGGATCGCACGGTGTCGCGGGAGGTGGCCCGCAGGATCCGCTGCCTGGCGTGCTCGGGCGTGTCCGCCTCCTCGACGGTCAGCCACAGCGAGCCCGTCCAGACTCCCTCGGCGCCGAGCGCGAGCCCCGCGGCCATCTGGCGGCCCGACCCGATGCCGCCCGCGGCGAGGACGGGGACGTCGACGGCGTCCACGACCTGCGGGATCAGCACCATCGTGGAGATCTCCCCGGTGTGCCCGCCCGCCTCTGTGCCCTGGGCGACGACCACGTCCACGCCGACCTCGACCTGCTTGATCGCGTGGCGCGGCGTGGAGGCGAGGGCGGCGACCTTGACGCCCTTGGCGTGGGCGAGGTCCACGACGTCCTTGGGGGGCGGGCCGAGCGCGTTGGCGAGCAGCGCGATCGGGTGCCTCAGCGCGGTCTCGACCTGCGGCCGGGCCGTGGCGTCGGTCCAGCCGAGCAGCACCCTGCCCGCGTCGGCCCCGCCGGACAGCGGGGGCACACCGTGCTCGGCCAGGAGGTTCTCCACGAACTCGCGGTGCCCGTCGGGGATCATCCCCTGGAGCCTGGCCACCAGCTCCTCCGGGGAGTCGACGCCGAGGTCGGCTCCGGCGTACGAGGCCGGCATGACCACGTCCACGCCGTACGGCCTGCCGTCGACGTGGTCGTCGATCCACTTGAGCTCCATTTCGAGCTCTTCTGGAGTGAAGTAGAGGGCGCCGAGCACTCCCATGCCCCCGGCGCGGCTGACCGCGGCGACGACATCCCGGCAGTGGCTGAAGGCGAAAATCGGCAACTCGATCCCGAACATGTCGGTGACACGTGTCCGCATGGCTCGAATGTACGACTCCTCCGAAGACGGCTGCAACGCGTTCTATCTAGAACCTTCGGTCAGTAGGGCCAGCCGGTCGGCCACGCATCATCGAGGCAGCGTAACCGAGAGGAACACGTTTCAGTCGCCCGGCTCACATCTCGCCCGATGGGCTGTGAACGACGTTCGGCATGATCCGACTAATTACTGTCAAATTTCGTGACATATCGGCATTGCGGACATAACACGTTAGTCGTACGTTCCCGGTATGGACCTGGAGCTCCGTCACCTCAAGATCGTGCGCGCGGTCGCCGAGGCAGGGAGCGTCACCAAGGCGGCCACCCAGCTAGGGCTGGCCCAGCCGTCGCTGACCGCGCAGCTCAAACGGATCGAGCGCACGCTCGGGGGCGCTCTCTTCGAGCGTGACCGCAACGGCGCCCGTCCCACTCCCCTCGGCGAGCTCGTCCTGACACGGGCTCGCGTCCTCCTGCCGGCCGTGCGGGAACTGCAAGAAGAGGCGGTGCGCTTCGCCAACACCTATGAAGGAATACCGGGGTTCCGGATCGGCGCCACCCACGGGCCCATACTCGGCGGCCTGGTCGAGCGGCTCACCATGGCCCATCCGAACACGCCCGTCAGCACCCGTACGTCGTGGTCCTCACGCGAGCTCACCACGATGGTGAGCGCCGGCCGGCTGGACTTCGCGCTCATCGGGACGTGCGGGGACACCCCTCCCCCCGCCGCCGACGTCATGACGTGGAGCGTCGTCGGGGCCGACCCGGTCTTCGTCCTGCTTCGCGAGGACCACCCCATGGCCGGGGAGAAGGAGCTGGAGCTGTCCAACCTCGCGGACGAGGCGTGGGCGGTCGCCCCCGGTGACGGCTGCTTCGCCGACTGCTTCGCCGGCACGTGCGCGCGGGCGGGCTTCGTCCCGAAGACCGTGTACGAGACCGACGTCGGAACCTGCCTGCACCTGGTCAAGGTGGGCAAGGCCGTGGCGCTGTGCCAGGCGACGTTCGAGCTGACCGCCGAGCTCGTGATGATGCCCATCGCCGGGGCGCCGCTGCGGTGGCGGCACCTGCTGGGCTGGCACTCCGACTCCATCGCCGCCCGGGCCGCGCCGTCTGTGGCGCACCACGCCCGGGAGGCCTACGGGGACGCCATAGCGCGCAGCTCCCGATACGCCGACTGGCTCGTCTCCAACCCGCAGTTCGGCGCGGTTCCATAACGCGGCGGTAGGGGCAAAGCAATATATCCGCGACCAGCATGGACGCCGCTACGGTGACGGCACCCCCCAACACCGAGGAGACTCCATGCTCCGCAGACGCACGGTCACCGCCGGATGCGCCCTGGCAATCAGCGTCCTCACCCTCATGGCCGCCCCGGCCGTCGCAGAACAAGCCCCCACGGGCGCGACCGGAACCTCCGCGGTGAAGCCCCCGCCCGGCCTCGTCAAGGCCATGCAGCGGGACCTCGGCATCACCGCGGAACAGGCCGAGTCGCGCCTGCTCAACGAGTCGCGCCTGAGTGGCGTCGAGACCAGGCTGCGCAAGGGCATCACCGGCACCTTCGCCGGCTCGTGGCTCAGCGGGCCCACCTCCGCGACGCTCACGGTCGCCACCACCGACGCCTCCGCCGCCTCCTCGATCACCGGTTCCGGCGCGCAGGCCAAGGTCGTCGAGCGCAGCCTCGCCTCGCTCGACGCCGCCAAGGAGGCCCTCGACAAGGTGAGCGCCAAGGCGCCCAAGTCGACCCCCGTCTGGTACGTCGACGTGCGCAGCAACAGCGTCGTCGTCCTCTCCTCCCAGCCCGCGGAGGCCGAGGCCTTCATCGCCGCGAGCGGCGCGGACAGGGCGGCCGTACGCGTCGAGCAGTCGAGCGAGCAGCCGCAGACCTTCTACGACGTACGCGGCGGCGACGCGTACTACATCAACAGCTCGGCCCGCTGCTCGATCGGCTTCTCGGTGACGAAGGGCAGCCAGAACGGATTCGTCAGCGCCGGCCACTGTGGCAGCACGGGCAACAGCACGACCGGCTTCAACCAGGTCGCGCAGGGCACCTTCCAGGGCTCGGTCTTCCCGGGCAGCGACTACTCGTGGGTCGCGGTCAACAGCAACTGGACGCCCCAGCCGTGGGTCAACGACGGCAGCGGCGGCAACGTGACCGTCAGCGGCTCCACCGTCGCCGTCGTCGGCGCGTCGATCTGCCGGTCGGGCTCCACCACCGGCTGGCACTGCGGCACCGTCCAGCAGCTCAACACCAGCGTGACCTACTCACAGGGCACGGTCTCCGAGGTGACCCGGACCAACGTGTGCGCCGAGCCCGGCGACTCCGGCGGCTCCTTCATCTCCGGCAGCCAGGCCCAGGGCGTCACCTCCGGCGGCTCCGGCAACTGCTCCTCCGGCGGCACCACGTACTTCCAGCCGGTCAACGAGATCCTCTCGGCTTACGGCCTCACGCTGAAGACCAGCGGCAACCCGCCGCCCACCGGCTGCAGCGGCTACCAGCAGAACTTCAGCGGCAGCCTGAGCAGCGGCCAGAGCGCCTACCAGCCCAACGGCACCTACTACCAGTCGACCGTCTCTGGCACCCACCGCGCCTGCCTCGACGGCCCCACCGGCGCCGACTTCGACCTCTACCTGCAGAAGTGGAACGGCTCGGCCTGGGTCAACGTCGCCAGCGGCACGACCTCGGCCCCGGACGAGACGATCAGCTACTCCGGCACGGCGGGTTACTACCAGTACCGCGTCTACGCCTACAGCGGCTCGGGCTCCTACAGCTTCGGCCTGAGCAAGCCGTAGACCGGCTTCGGCCTGAGGAGGCCGTGAGCACCGCGGCATGAGGCGGTGCCGCCGTCCGGAGCGGGACGGCGGCACCGCTTTCGCGTGCCCGGCCTCAGCCGGCCGGGTGGATCTTGAAGATGGTGTGCTGCCCGGAGACCGTGCTGCGGGCCGAGCCGGTCAGGCCGGCGTAGTGGTCGGTGCCGCTGGTGATCGCGGAACTGCTCGTCCACGGCGGGTTGCCCGCCCAGTCGTCCATGCCGAGCAGCGTGATCTGCCCGTGCCGGGTGCGCAGCACGCGCGTGCACTGCGCGACGACGCCGTGCGGAGTCGCCTGAACCGCCGAGCAGCGCGCGCGGCCGTCACCGGCCCGCTTCCTTTTCCCGTCGGAAAGGGAGAAATAGGTGACCCACGAATCGCCCGGCTTGACCTGCGCCGGCTGGGTGTTCACGACATTCTCCGCGTGGAATACGAGCTCGGCGGACTTGGGCTTCGGAACGGACGTGAGGGTGGACGTGTTGGATGCGGCGGACGCGTTGGCGGACGGGGACGCGGTCGTGGAGGCCGACGCCGCGACCGGCGGAAGAATAGCGATCGAAGCACCCGAGAACGCCATGACCAGCGCGGTCGTGGCATAACGGGTACGAAGCGAGAACCCTGACATTTCTACTCCAACTCGGGAATCGGGGGATGCGGAGAGAGTGGCCGCTTTTCATGTGAAGCGGCAGAACATTGTGTCCGCTCCGCCTCGCCAATCGCAACGATCAGATTCGCGACATAATCGCATTCCCTCTGCAAGTCAGCATAAAAAGCACCGCTATTTTTTGCGCTCAGGAAATACCCGGCGAATCGCCCCCAAACCCCAGCGGCGGGCGGCGTTCTGATCTTGGGTGGGGGCCGGCCGGGCGAATCCGGACAGACCTTGGCAACGCGCCGGAGGGTTCCATAACGCGGCGATAGGGACCAAACGATAGCTCCGCGACTGCCGTGAGCGCAGTTACGGTGACGGCACCCCCGAACACCGAGGAGAGCCCATGCTCCGCAGACGCACCGTTACCGCCGGATGCGCTCTAGCAGTAAGTGTCCTCACCATCATGGCCGCCCCGGCCGTCGCAGACCGCGCACCGGCCGCCGCGACCGGCGTCACCGCACAACCCGCTCCCGCCATGATCGACGCGATGAGCCGTGACCTCGGCATCACCAGGGAGCAGGCCGAGTCCCGCCTGCTCAACGAGGCCCGCTTCACCGGCGTCGAGGCCAAGGTCAAGGGCCAGCTCGGCGACAGCTTCGCCGGGTCGTGGCTCAGCGGAGCCACCTCCGGCACGCTGACCGTCGCCACCACCGACGCCGCCGCCGCGTCCGCCATCACCGGTTCCGGCGTCCAGGCCAAGGTCGTCCAGCGCAGCCTCGCCTCGCTCGACGCCACCAAGGCCGCCCTCGACAAGGCCGCCGCCGCCCAGACGCCCAAGTCGAGCCCGGTGTGGTACGTCGACGTGCCGAGCAACACTGTCGTCGTCCAGACCTCCCAGCCCTCGGACGCCGAGGCCTTCGTCGCCGCCAGCGGCGTGGACAAGTCCATGGTCAAGATCGAGCAGTCGAGCGAGGCGCCGCAGACCTTCTACGACGTGCGCGGCGGCGACGCGTACTACATCAACAACTCGGCCCGCTGCTCGGTCGGCTTCGCGGTGAAGCGCGGCAGCACGCCGGGCTTCGTCAGCGCCGGCCACTGCGGCAGGGCGGGCAACAGCACGACCGGGTACAACCAGGTCTCCCAGGGCACCTTCCAGGGCTCGTCCTTCCCGACCAACGACTACTCGTGGGTCGCGGTGAACAGCAACTGGACGCCCAGGGGGATCGTGTCGTACGGCAACGTGACGGTCAAGGGCTCCACCGTCGCGGCCGTCGGCGCGTCGATCTGCCGGTCGGGCTCCACCACCGGCTGGCACTGCGGCACCGTCCAGCAGCGCAACACCAGCGTCACCTACTCGCAGGGCACGGTGTACGAGGTGACCCGCACCAACGTGTGCGCCGAGCCCGGTGACTCCGGCGGCTCCTTCATCTCCGGCAGCCAGGCCCAGGGCGTCACCTCCGGCGGCTCCGGCAACTGCTCCTCCGGCGGCACGACGTACTTCCAGCCGGTCAACGAGATCCTCTCGGTCTACGGCCTCACCCTGGTGACCGGCTGACAGACCGGGTGACCGGCTCAAGAACCCCGTAAGCACCCCCCGGCATCACCAAGGCGCCGCCATCCCTCACGGGGTGGCGGCGCCCTCCCATGTGCGGGGGGCGCCTCAGGCGGGGAGGTTGAGCCAGTAGAAGCCGTGGCCCGCGAGATTGAGTGGATAGGGCTCGTGGCCGATCGGCAGGAAGCGGGACCCTCCGAAGGCCTCCACGGGAGTGCGGTTGGCGTACCCGGCGAGGTCGAGCCTGGCCGACTGGGCGAACCTGGAGAAGTTGACCACGCACAGCACCTGGTCGGCCTGGTGCGAGCGGATGTAGGCGAACACGGCGGGGTTGGTGGAGGCGACCTCCTCGAACCTGCCGACGCCGAAGGCGGGATTGTGCCGGCGCAGTTCGATGACGCGCCGCGTGAAGTGCAGCAGCGAACGGCTCCGCCGCTGCGCCTCGACGTTCGTCGCCTGGTACCCGTACACCGAGTCCATCAGGACGGGCAGGACGAGCCGGTCGGGCTCGCTGTGCGAGAAGCCGGCGTTGCGGTCGGGCGACCACTGCATGGGCGTGCGCACGCTCTCGCCGCCGCGCAGCATGAGGTTGTCGCCCATGCCGATCTCGTCGCCGTAGTACAGCATGGGGGACCCCGGGAGCGACATCATGAGCGCCGTGCACAGCTCCAGCAGGCTGCGCTCGTTGTCCGCCAGCGGCGCGAGGCGCCGCCTGATGCCGGTCTCTGTGCGCATGCGCGGCGCCGTGGCGTACTCGCGGAACAGGTACGCGCGCTCGCGCTCGTCGAGCGAGGCCAGGGAGAGCTCTTCGCTGTTGCGCAGGAAGACGCCCCACTGGCAGCTCGGCGCGATGGCGGGCAGCCGGGTCAGCACGTCGGAGACCGGCTGGTGGTTCTCGCGCCGGATGGCCAGGAAGATGCGCGGGATCAGCGAGGTGTAGAGCACCATGTGGCACTCGTCGCCGGTCACGGGGTCGCCGAAGTAGGCCGCGGCGTCGGCGGGCCGGCGGTTGGCGTCCGCCATGAGCACCCGGCCGGGATAGAGCTTCTCGACCTCGGCGCGCAGCCTCTTGAGGTAGTCGTGCGTCTCGGCGAGGCCCTCTCCCGAGGTGCCCTCGCGCTCGTAGAGGAAGGGCGCGGAGACCAGCCGGTAGCCGTCGACGCCGAGATCGAGCCAGTGGCGCACGACGTCGAGCATGGCTTCCTGCACGGCCGGCTCGTCGAAGTTCAGGTCGGGCTCGGCCGCGTGGAACCGGTGCCAGTAGTAGGCGCGGCGCACCGGATCGTAGGTCCAGCCTTGCGTGTCACCGCTCCCCCGCGTGTACGGTGCCTCGGCCTCAACGGCGTCTCGCCAGACGTAGAAGCCGCCGTACGGGCCGGCGGGGTCGGCCCTGGACCGGCGGAACCACTCGTGCTGGTCACTCGTGTGGTTGAGCACCAGGTCGAGCACGACGCGGATGTCCTTGCGGTGGGCGGCGTCGATCAGCTCGACGAAGTCCTGCCGAGTCCCTAAATCAGGATTTATCGCGAGAAAGTCGGAGATGTCGTAGCCGTCGTCGTGGAGCGGCGAGCCGAACACCGGGGACAGGATCAGGCAGGTGACCCCGAGCCAGCCGAGGTAGTCGAGCTTGTTGATGAGCCCGCGCAGGTCGCCGACCCCGTCGCCGTCGGAGTCGGAGAAACTCCGCACCCGCACCTCGTAGAAGACGGCCTTCTTGTACCAGAGCGGGTCGCGCAGCGGCGCCCGCGCGGCGTCCTCGTCAAGGCCGGTGAGGGACGTGCCTCGGTGCCGGGCCAGCACGCGCCGCGCGGCCAGCCCGACCTCCTCGGCCGGATCGGCGCGCAGGTCGGCCAGCGCGCGCTCGGCCGTCGCGACCTGGATGGCGTCCGCCGACAGCAGCCACAGGCCGATCTCCTCGACGGCCATGACCCGGGCGGCGACCCGCCCGCTGTGCATCAGCGCGGCGACGTCGGGCGGCAGCACCCCGGGACGTACGGGGGCGCGGGCGATCCACAGGTCGCCGCCGACCCTGCTGTCGATCGTGGGCGTCTGGTTGCGCCCGCTGTAGCCGAGCCGCTCGCGGGCGTGGTCGAAGGCCTCGCGGACGCTGACCCACCCGTTGCCGTCACCGTCGGCCGCGCCGGTCTCGATGCCCTCGAAGAACGCGCTGCCGAAGACCGAGGGGAGCGCCTGGCCCGACTCGTCCTCGGCCTCGTGCGCCCGCTGGATCGCGCTGGCCGCGACGATGACCACCCGTTCGAGGTCGCCGCGCTGCTGCCGGCTGCGCGGGAAGGCCCCGGCGTAGCAGCAGTCGAGGACGATGGCCACGCGGCGCGCCCGGCACCTGTCGAGACAGTCGCGGACGTACTCGGCCGGCACCGCCGAGGGGAGCAGCCGCTCGGGGTCGGTCTCGATCGTGGCGAGGTAGAGGCGGCCGTCGGCGTCCTTCACCCCGTGCCCGGAGAAGTAGGCGAACAGGAAGTCGTCCGGCTCGGCCGACACGAAGAAGTCGTAGATGCGCTCGCGCACGGTCACGAGGTCGGCGTCGTACAGGATGCCCACGGGGTCGAAGCCGCCGAGCAGCGGGTCGGAGAGCACCCGCCGCATGATCGCGGCGTCCTTGGCGGGCGACTCAAGGTCGGGCAGGGAGGGGTGGCGGTAGTGGCCGGTGGCGATCGCCAGGGCGCGCCGGTGGCCGCCCAGGCGAAGATCTTCGCCCAGCGCCTCAGTCACGGTCGGCTCGGTCCTCGTATTCCTTGAGAATGGCCACGAGCCGCTCGGCGGACTCCTCGGAGTGCCCTTCGATGGTCACCTTCTGCCCGTTGGGGAACTCCAGGCGCGCGCGGTTGCCCGCGTTGCGCCGGAGGAAGTCGCGGATCACCGAGACCGCCGGACGGACCACCCAGATGTAGATCGAGATGGCGAGCGCGCCCTCCTGCATGAGCGCGGGGGCGCGGGTGCCCGCGGCCGGCTCGCCGGACGCCACCGGCTCGGCGGCGGTGACCCCGTCGATCTGCAGGATCTCGTCGCGCAGGCGGCGCGTGCTCTCGGCGAGCGCCTCGGTCTCGCCCGGGTCGATGGGTTCGAGCCTGACGATGAATGGCTGTGGCTCCATGGAGGAATTCTGCCCGACTTGCCCTTTGGCGGGTACCCGTTCGGCGCCGCCGCGTAGCGATATGTGATCTAGCCCGCCATACGGCGTGGACAAGTAACCCCATGAGGGGTATACAGGGGGGATAACCCGTTCATAACCCCAGTCTAGGAGCGCGAGCGATGCCGAAGATCAACGTCTACCTGCCGGACGAGCTCGCCGAGGCGGTCAAGGAGTCGGGGGTGCCGGTCTCCGCCGTGTGCCAGCGGGCCCTGGAGCAGGCGGTGCGCCGCGTCACCGCCATCCGGGAGACCGCGCTCGGCGACCTGGACCTCGACGACCCCACCGCGCGGCTCGCCCATTTCACCGGCCGGGCACGCATGGTGCTCAAGCTCGCCGTGGAACAGGCACGTGCGGACGGCGCTCCGAGCGTCGGCACGCAGCACCTGCTCGGCGGCATGCTGGCCGAGGGCGGCAACCTCGCCCTGCACGTGCTCCGCGCCGTGGAGATCGAGCCCGAGCAGCTCGGCCGCCACCTCGCCCGCGAGTCATCCGGGACGGAGGACGACGAGGACGGTACGGCACGGCACTTCAGCAGCCCAGCGGCCAACGCCCTGGAGCTGGCCGTCACCGAGGCCACCGCTCTCGGGCACAACTACGTCGGCTGCGAGCACCTCCTGCTCGGCCTGGTCGCCGAACCCGACGGCACCGCGGGTCAGGTGCTGCGCGCCCTCGGCGCCGAGCCCCGGCTGACCCGCCGCGCCGTCGCCGCCGCCCTGGCGGGGTACGTGCACCTCCGGGCGCAGAGCCAGGCAGCCGGCCCGGCGATGCCTGCGGATACGGCGAAAGCACTGGCCACCGCGGTCCGCCAGGAGGTCCAACCACTGATCCGGCGCATCGAGCGCCTGGAGGAGCGCCTCAACACGGCTCCCGAAGCCTGACAGCGAACAATGCCGCCACCCGGCGGGAGTGTCATCCCTAGCAGCGGATCCCCGAGTCCCGAGACGGACAGACCCCGTGCTCGGGGATCGGATATCGGGCGGAGCCATCCCATGGACCGATTACCGAAGACCGTACGTGCCCTGTCCTGCGCCATCGTCTTCTTCGGCTGGCTGTGGACAGCCCAAGGAGCACCTTGTCGCAGCACTCCTTCGACGTCCCGAGCAGCAGCGCCGGACGGTGCCCAGCGACCCGAAGACGACCAGCTCCGGAGGCCGCCCCGGAAACCAGACAATCCGAAAGAGCCGAGCCGCCACAGAGACCACCCATGACCGCGAGACGAAGTTGAACGATTACTTATCGTGGAAGAGTTGGCTTTCCTAGTATGCCTGCATACTATGAAGGAGGGCTGCGGTGGGGTGGCGTCTTGAGATGGTCGGAGAAGTGAAGGAGTGGCTGCACACGATCCGCGTGGAAGACCGGATCACCGCTCGGCTGATCGGTCAGGCGATCCAGACCCTGATCGAGATCGGACCGGACTTGGGCCGGCCGCTCGTCGACAGGATCAGGGGGTCGGCCATACAGAACTTGAAGGAGCTCCGCCCGGGCTCCGCAGGCCCAAGTGAGATCAGGATCCTGTTCGCCTTCGATCCCAGGCGCACTGCCGTGCTTCTCGTCGGAGGAGACAAATCAGGACAATGGGATTCCTGGTATGAGAAAGCGATTCCACTCGCCGAAGCGCGTTTCGCCGAGTGGGTCGAGCTACTCGAACATGGATCGAAGGGACACGGTCGATGACCACTTTTCACGAGTGGGATGCTGTCAAGCGAGAGATCTTCGATGACGAGGACATCGCGGCGATCGACGAGGGCACCGCGGAGATGGCGGCCGCGATCAGGCTGTCCCAGGTACGCAAGCAACTCGGCCTACGGCAGGCGGACGTCGCGGAGAGGATGCACGTCCGCCAAGAACGGGTTTCCGCGATCGAGCGTGGCGACCCCGCATCCACGACGCTGAGCACGCTCATCTCCTACGTGCAGGCCCTGGGTGGAAGACTTGACGTCGTGGCAACGGTGGACGGCACCCACTACAAGATCGCCTGACCCACCGACCGCATCCGCGCCCGCCCCCTGCGACCCAGCCGACACCGGGGACCCGCCTTCGCACCACCCGCGTCCGCATCCCGACCCAGTGCGACCCGCGGAAACTGTCACCCGTCGTGCCCTCGCGCAGAGCGCGTGGCCATCGTCTGCTTCGGCTGCACCAGCACCGAACCGTCGGGATCTCTTCGAGTCGCGTACGACATAAGGCTTGTGAGCGTCCAGCGTGAGCGACACTCCAGCCGGGGCGAGGCCTGCGGATCGTCAGCATGCTGGCCAAGGAATGGGGCGTCACCCACCGAGGCACAACCCTCACCACCTGGTGCGAACTGCGCGCCTGATGCCAGACCGGCTGCCGGCCACCTACCGCCGCACCCATGGCATGACCTCCTTCCACGGCTGCTCTCCCTCCACGATGACCGCCTGACAGCACTTTCGTCGTTGTCAGACAAAAGTCCCGCATTGTTGGAAGAACTATCTTCACAAACCATCAAAAGATGGCTTACCGTCGGGGCGATCACCACGTTCGCCGAGGACCTGTGAGGCGAACACGCACCGAGGAAAGGAAACTCCGCCATGCCCCCCAGGCGGCCGACCGGACGCGCCAGAAGATGGATCGCGCAGACATGCGCCCTAGCCATAGCCCTGACAGGCCTCACCGTGGTCACCGTGGCCGGCCCCGCCCAGGCGCACGCGGCGGCCCTGGACCCCGCCGACTACCAGCGCGTGGAGATGGCCAAAGGGGTCGCCGACATGGGCGAGCCGATGACCATGACCGTGCTGCCCGACCTGTCCGTGCTGCACACCTCCCGCGAAGGGATCCTGCGGCGCACCGACGCGCTCGGCGACACCGCCGTGGTCGGCGCCCTGAACGTCTACAGCCACGACGAGGAGGGGCTCCAGGGAGTCGCCGCCGATCCGGGCTTCGCGACCAACCGGTTCATCTACCTCTACTACGCACCTCGCCTCAACACCCCCGACGGCGACGCTCCGGCCACCGGTTCGGACTTCTCCGCCTGGAAGGGGGTGAACCGGCTGTCCAGGTTCGCGGTCAAGCCCGACTGGACCCTGGACATGGCCAGTGAGGTCAAGGTGCTGGACGTGTCGGCCGACCGGGGCATCTGCTGCCACGTGGGCGGCGACATGGACTTCGACGCCGCGGGCAACCTCTACCTGAGCACCGGCGACGACAGCAACCCCTTCGACTCGTCGGGCTACTCCCCGCTTGACGAGCGGACCGACCGCAACCCCGCCTACGACGCCCAGCGCAGCGCCGGGAACACCAACGACCTGCGCGGCAAGATCCTGCGGATCAAGGTCAAGCCAGATGGAACCTACGACATCCCCGAGGGCAACCTGTTCCCGCCGGGGACCGCGAGCACCAGGCCCGAGATCTACGCCATGGGCTTCCGCAACCCGTTCCGGCTGAGCGTCGACAAGTCCACCGGCATCGTCTACGTGGGCGACTACGGCCCCGACGCGGGCACCAGCGACCCCAACCGAGGGCCGAGCGGCCAGGTGGAGTTCGACCGTGTCACCGGCCCCGGCAACTACGGCTGGCCGTACTGCACGGGCACCAACACGCTGGCCGAGACCTACAACGAGTTCACCTTCCCTTCGGGGCCTTCCGGCCAGAAGTACGACTGCGCCGCGGGCGGACCGACCAACAACTCGTTCCGCAACACCGGCCTGAGCAAGCTCCCGCCCGCCCAGCCCGCCTGGATCAGGTACGGCGGTGACGCCGGCTCGCCGCCGGAGTTCGGCGGCGGCTCCGAGTCCCCCATGGGCGGGCCGGTCTACCATTACGACGCCGACCTGAAGTCCGCGGTCAAGTTCCCCGAGGACCTGGACGGTCACTTCTTCGCCGGCGAGTTCGGCCGTCGCTGGATCAAGGCGATCGACGTGAAGGCCGACGGGACCCGCGGCGACATCGTGGACTTCCCGTGGACCGGCACCCAGGTGATGGACCTGGCGTTCGGCCCGGACGGCGCGCTGTACGTGCTGGACTACGGCTCGGGCTACTTCGGCGGCGACCAGAACTCCGCCTTGTACCGTTTCGAGTACATCAAGGGCCGCGACCGTTCACCGATCGCCGTGGCCAAGGCCGACAAGACGTCGGGCAGGACCCCGCTGACCGTGACGTTCTCCTCGGCCGGCTCCGCCGACCCGGAGGGCGCCGCGCTCACCTACGCCTGGGACTTCGGCGACGGCACTACCTCCACTACCCCGAACCCGGTCAAGACGTACACGACCGACGGCCAGTACAGCGCGAAGCTCACGGTGAGCGACCCTGCCGGCAATACCGGCACCGCGAGCGTACTCATCACGGTCGGCAACACGGCGCCCACCGTGGCCGTGGAGCTGCCCGACGAGGGCCAGCTGTTCCAGTGGGGCGACACCGTCCCCTTCAAGATCAAGGTGACCGACCCGGAGGACGGCGACATCGACTGCGCGAAGGTCAAGATGACCTACGTGCTCGGCCACGACAGCCACGGTCACCAGATCACCTCGAAGAACGGCTGCTCGAGCGACCTCACCATCCCGGTCGACGGCGAGCACGACGACGCCGCGAACATCTTCGCGGTGTTCGACGCCGAGTACACCGACAAGGGCGGCCTGACCACGCACACCCAGCACATCCTGCAGCCGCGGCACCGGCAGGCCGAGCACTACACGGCCGCGTCGGGAGTCAACCCCATCAGCAAGGGGCAGGCGCACGGCGGCAAGACGGTGGGTGACATCAACAACGGTGACTGGATCTCGTTCAAGCCGTACAAGCTGACCGGCGCCAAGGGAATCACCGCCCGCGTCTCCTCCGGCGGGAAGGGCGGCACCATCGAGGTGCGCGCCGGATCGCCGACCGGCACCCTGCTGGGCAAGGTCAGCGTGCCGGTGACCGGCGGCTGGGAGACCTTCGTCGACGTCTCGGCGCCACTGTCGAACGCACCGGCCGGAACGACACAGCTCTACCTGTTCTTCAAGGGCAATGACGGCGCGCTCTTCGACGTGGACGACTTCACGCTGACGGCCGAGCCGCCGAGCGGGGGCCCGACCGTCGGCCCCATCACCAGCGTCGGCGGCCGGTGCCTCGACGTCGCCGGCGCCAACCCGGCCAACGGCACCAACGTGCAGCTCTGGGAGTGCAACGACACCGGGGCTCAGGTCTGGACCGTCAGCGGCTCCACGATCCGGTCACTCGGCAAGTGCCTGGACGTCGACGGCGGCCGCACCGCCGACGGCACCAGGGTTCAGATCTGGGACTGCGTCGCCGGCGTCGGCGCGCAGAACTGGACCTTCGGGTCGGACGGCACGCTGAAGAACCCGCAGTCGGGCAAGTGCCTCGACGGCTCGAACGCCGGGCAGATGGTCATCAAGACCTGTGACGGCAGCGACGCGCAGAAGTGGAAGATGCCGGCCGGCGACGGCGGCAGCGGCGGCGCCGAGGGCGACGTCCTGGTCTTCTCGCGTACGGCCGGCTTCCGGCACGACTCCATCCCGGCCGGCATCCAGGCGATCAAGGACCTGGGCTTCAAGGTCACCGCGACCGAGGACCCGGGTGCCTTCACCGCCGACAACCTCGCCAAGTACAAGGCGGTGGTCTTCCTCAGCACCACCGGAGACGTACTGAACGACGCCCAGCAGGCCGCCTTCGAGTCCTACATCCACGCGGGCGGCGGGTACGTCGGCGTGCACGCCGCAGCCGACACCGAGTACGACTGGCCGTTCTACGGTGGCCTGGTCGGCGCGTGGTTCGCGTCCCACCCGGCGATCCAGCCGGCCACCGTCAAGGTGGAGGACCGGGCCCACGCGGCGACCGCCCACCTCGGCCCCATCTGGAACCGCACCGACGAGTGGTACGACTACCGCTCCAACGCCCGTAGCACCGCCCACGTGCTGGCCTCTCTCGACGAGTCCTCCTACTCCGGCGGCGGCATGGGTCCGGATCACCCGATCGCCTGGTGCAAGACCTACGAAGGCGGACGGTCGTTCTACACCGGCGGCGGGCACACCGCGGCCTCCTTCGCCGAGCCGGAGTTCCGCAAGCACCTGCTCGGCGGCATCAACTACGCGATGGGCGACGCCCAGGCGGACTGCCGTCCCGAGATCGGCTACACCTCGATCTACAACGGCAGCACGACGGGCTGGTCGCAGGCCGGGCCGGGCGGCTTCACCAACGCCGACGGCACCCTCACCTCGCAGGGCGGCCTCGGCATGCTGTGGTACAAGGCGAAGGAGTACAACTCCTACTCGCTGAAGCTGGACTGGAAGATGCGCGGCGACGACAACTCCGGTGTCTTCGTCGGCTTCCCCGCCTCCGACGACCCGTGGTCGGCGGTGAACAACGGCTACGAGATCCAGATCGACGCCACGGACGCGCCGGACAGGACGACCGGCTCGGTCTACAGCTTCAAGTCCGCGGATCTGGCGGCCCGCGACGCCGCGCTCAACCCGCCGGGGCAGTGGAACACCTACGAGATCCGGGTGGAGGGCGAGCGTCTGCAGGTCTTCCTCAACGGCGTGAGGATCAACGACTTCACCAACACCGATCCCAACCGGTCCCTGAAGCAGGGGTACGTGGGCATCCAGAACCACGGCGACGGCGACGAGGTGTCGTTCCGGAACATCCGGATCAAGGAGCTCGGCCCCGCGACGGGCGACGTGACCGTTCAGGCCGAGGCCTGGACGGAGGCCAACGGCGTGCAGCCCTACCCGCACGTCCCGGCGCACGGCGGCAGCGTGCTCGGCTTCGTCCACCCCGGCGACTGGGCCGCCTACGACGATGTGGACCTCACCGGCGTCACCGGCTTCACGGCCCGGGTGGCCTCACCCAACCCGTCCGGCGGCTTCGAGATCCGCACCGGTTCACCGACCGGGCCCGTGCTGGGCAGCGTCACCGTTCCGAACACCGGCGGCTGGGAGTCCTACGCCGATGTCTCCACGCCGCTCACGAACGTTCCTTCCGGAAGCACCAAGCTCTACCTGGTGTTCACCGGAGCGGACTTCGACGTGGACGACTTCACGCTCGTCCGCGGCCCGAAGGACACCAAGGCGCCGGTGACCAAGGCCGCCCTGGACCCGGCGGAGCAGCCCACCGGCTGGTACACCGCACCGGTGACAGTCAGCCTCACGGCCACCGACGAGGGTTCCGGGATCGACAAGACGGAATACAAGCTGGACGACGGCGAGTGGGCCGCCTACACCGACCCGTTCAAGGTTGAGAGCGACGGCACCCACAAGGTGTCCTTCCGCTCGAAGGACAAGGCGGGAAACCAGGAGGAGGCCAAGGACGTCACGCTGAAGCTGGACGCCACCAAGCCGGCGCTGACCATCGGCGGGCTGAACAACGACGGGAACTACGGCGACAGCGCCCAGATCACCGTCACCGCCGAGGGGAAGGACGAAGCGTCGGGGATCGACACCGTGACCGCCACGCTCGACGACAAGGCACTGGAGCTGGGCAGGCGTCTCGATCTGACGGCCGTTCCGCTCGGCACGCACACCGTCAAGGTGACCGCCAAGGACAAGGCCGGCAACACGACCGAGCAGGCCAGGACCCTGACGGTGACCACGTCGTTCGGCGATCTCACGACCCTGCTCGACAGGTATGCCATCAAGGGCTCGCTCGGGAGCCAGCTTCGCAACTACCTGAAGTCGGCGGGCAAGAGCTACGAGAAGGGCCACACCGAGGAGGCGCTCCATCATCTGCGCAAGTTCCGGGACAGAGCCGACGACGTGGCCGACCAGGCCGCCCGAGCGGTGCTGGTCCGTGACGCGGACGCTCTGATCGTCCGCCTGGGCGGCCAATCGTCCGCCGAGGGGATCGCCGCCAACGGCGGACGTCTCCTCCTGGACATGGCCAGGTGACCAGCCGGACGTAATGGGCCGCAGGAGGCGGTCGGCGTCCGCCGGCCGCCTCCCCTGCGCTCAGCGCCACCCGCACGGTTGCTTTTCGCAATTGGGAAGGCCGACTACAGACGAGTAACCATGTGCTCCGCGCATACTAGAACAGGTTTCAGCGGGGCATGCGGCGCCACAGTGAGCGGGGCAGCGCGCGCATCAGTGCGAAGGCCGGGCGGAGCTTTTTCGGCACCCAGACGGTCTCGGCGCCGTCGCGCAGGCCCTCGGCCACGGCGTCGGCGACCGCTCCCGGCGTGGTGGCCATGGGGGCGGGCGGCATGCCCGCGGTCATGCGCCCGGTGACGAACCCCGGGCGCACCACCATCACGCGGGCGCCTGAGCCGTGCAGGGCGTCTCCCAGGCCCTGGGCGAAGCCGTCCAGGCCCGCCTTGGCGGCCCCGTACACGAAGTTCGCGCGCCGTACGCGCACGCCCGCGACCGAGGACAGGACGACGAGCGTGCCGTGGCCCTGCTCGCGCAGCCGCCGGGCGGCGAACAGCCCCGCCGACACGTGACCGCCGAGGTTGACCGCCACCGACCCCGCCGCCGACACCGGATCGGCCTCGTACGCCGCCTGGTCGCCCAGCACGCCGAAGGCCGCGACCACGACGTCGAGGTCCCCGGCGAACTCCGCGGCGGCATCGATGACCTCGCCGTGCGTCTCCGGCTCCGCCGCGTCGAAGTGCAGCACGCGGACCTCGGCGCCGAGGCCCTTCAGCCGTACGGCCGCCGCCTCCGCCTCGCCGCGCGCGGCGAGCACGACCCGCCGGGCCCCGTCGCGGACGAGCCGCTCCACGATGGCGAGGCCGATCTCGCTGCGCCCGCCGAGAAGCAGCACCGTGTCCACCGAGCCCAAGGCGTTCTTCACGGGGCGGTCTCCTCGTCGGATCCATACTTCGCTCGGTTCACAGCGAGAGTCTCCTTGCCAGGTCGGAGCGGAAGACTTCACCAGGGTCGACGCTCTCCCGTATCTTGCGCCATTCCGCCAGCCGCGGGTACATCACGGGCAGCAGCTCGGCCCGCATGCGCGCGTCCTTGGCGAGGTAGAGGCGCCCGCCCGCGCCGGCGACCCACTCGTCGAACTCCCGCAGCAGCCCGGCCAGCCCCGTCTGGCCCGCAGGGATGTCGAGCGCGAGCGTCCAGCCCGGCATCGGGAAGGACAGCATGCCCGGCGTGCCCGGCCCGAAGCGCTTGAGCACGGTCAGGAAGGACACCACCCCCTCGGCCGACAGGCGGGACACCACGCGCCGGAGCGTGCCCTCCTCGCCGAACGGCACGACGAACTGGTACTGCACGAACCCCCGTGACCCGTAGACGCGGTTCCACCCGTCCACGAAGTCCAGCGGGTGGAAGAAGGGGGCGAGGTCCTGGATGACCCGCCGCTCGCGCGACTTGGCGTACCAGGCCTCGTTGAACGCGCGCACGGTCAGCCCGTTGAGCAGGCCGTTCGGCGCCCACGGCGGGGCGGGCAGCCGCGAGGAGGGGGCGAAGGCCAGGGGGTCGGCACCGGCCGGAAGCTCGTCCCTGCGGGCGTGGTCTCCCCGGGTGAGCACGCTGCGGCCCATCCGGGAGCCCCGGGCGAGCAGGTCGATCCACGCGACGGTGTAGCGGTAACGGTCGTCGGTGGCCGTCATGACCTCCAGCGTGTGGTCGAGGTCGCGGGTGCGCTCGACGTCCACGCGCACGCGGGAGGTCTCGACGGGGACGCAGGCGAAGCTCACCTCGGTGATCAGCCCGGTCAGGCCCATGCCACCCACGGTGGCCCAGAAGAGCTCGTCCCCCGGCCCGAGCACGCGGCTGGTGCCGTCCGCCGTGACCAGCGTGAGCGACCGCAGGTGCGCGCCGAAGGAGGAGTCGACGTGGTGGTTCTTGCCGTGCACGTCGGCCGCGACGGCTCCGCCGAGGGTGACATGGCGGGTGCCGGGTGTGACCGGGACGAACCATCCCCTCGGGACGAGCGCGAGCATCAGGTCGTGCAGGCTCATCCCGGCCGTCGCGGTCACCACACCGGTGTCCGGATCCAGCGACCAGCGCGCTTCCATCCCCGCGACGTCCACCACCACGCCGCCCGCGTTCTGGGCGGCGTCCCCGTACGCCCGGCCGAGCCCGCGCGCGATCAGGCCGCGCGAGGACGCCCCGGCGATCAGGGCGGAGAGCTCCGGCGCCGTGCGGGGGGCGACGAGCGTGGCGGGCGTGGGAGCGGTGCGCCCCCAGCCGGACAGGAAGGTCATCTCACGTAGATTCCGACGACGAGCAGGACGACGAGCAGGGCGGTGTAGAGCTGCAACGGCCGGTCGCGCAGCGCGAGCTCCTCAGGCTCCTCCCCTATCCCCCGGTCGACCAGCAGGTTGTGCCGGAGCACGATGAGGACGAACGGGACGATGCTCACACCATAGAGGGTGTCCGCGTGGATCTGGAGCGCCCACAGGCAGTACGTGACGATCATCGCGCCCGAGGCCATGGAGCGGACGTGCGCGAGGTAGCTCGGGGTGTAGGTCACCAGGGTCGCACGGGTGCCGTTCGTGCCCTGGTTGCGCATCTCGGCCTCCCGCTTGCCCACCACCACCTGGAGCGAGCCGAGCGAGACCACCACCAGGAACCAGCTCGTCACGGGCACGCCCACCGCGACCGCCCCGGCGAAGGCCCTGATCACATGGCATCCCGCGACGGCGACGAGGTCGACGACCACCTCGTGCTTGAGCCAGTAGGTGTAGGACAGGGTCAGGACGAGGTAGCCGGCCACGACCGCGGGCAGCCGCCAGCCGCCGGCGAGGAAGGCGAACGCGGGCGCCGCCAGGATGAACAGGACCCCGGCCGCGCGCGCGGCCCGCACCGGCACGATGCCGGCGGCGATGGGACGCAGGCGCTTGCGCGGGTGGCGGCGGTCGGCCTCGGCGTCGGCCGCGTCGTTGAGCAGGTACGCGCCGCTCGCCGCCAGGCAGAACGCCACGAACGCCACCATGGCGTCGAGCAGGCCCGCCGGGGTGGTCAGCACCCCGGCCGCGGCGGGGGCGGCGAAGACCAGGACGTTCTTCAGCCACTGGCGGGGACGGCACGCGCGCGCGAATCCCCTGATCCGCGCGCCCATGGTGAGGGCCGCCGGCACGGTGTCCGACGGCCGCACTCCCGTGTGCCCGGCGGTCACGAATCCCCGGCGCTCCCGCGCCGCGACGTCGCCGGGCGGCGCCGGACGACGAGGAAGGCCCCGGCGACGAGCACCAGCAGCCCGGCGACGAGCAGGACGACCGGGATCGTGGTCTTGATCAGGCCGATCTGGTCCCTGGACTCGATCGCCTTCTTCACCAGGTCGTCGGTGGTCTGCGGGGTGTACTTCGCGGTGGCGATCAGGGCCGGCTTGCGCTCGACGCCGTCCTCGGTCTTGAGCACCTCGTGACGCCGCTGCTCCTGCCTGACCGGCACGCCGCTCGTCGGCTCCACCCAGAACGTGACGGTGCCGTCGTACCAGCGGCCGAGCTGCACGTCACCGGCCTCGTCGATGCCCATCACGGAGGCGGGGGCGGTCACCGTCTGCGTCTTGGTGGCGGGCACCTGCTGCACGTACCTGTAGACCCGCAGCCCGTTGACGGTGTCCTCGCCGTCGAACACGGCGTCGTACGCCGCGCCCGTGCTGGAGTTGAACACCTTGTAGGTCTTCTTCTCCGCGCCGAACGGGAACAGGAAGATCTGCCCCTCCAGCTTCACCGGCTGCTTGTCGATGCTGGCCCCGCAGCAGTTGACCGCCGCCCCCGTGTACTTGTTGAAGGCGCTGCGGAACTCCGTCATCGAGATGCCGGGCCTGTCGTTGGTCACGTCGCTGACCGAGGTGAACTGGTCCCAGACGACCTTGTCGTCGGTGGAGTCCGTGACGTCGCCCCGGGTGGTGACGGTGATGTCCAGGGTTCCTGTGAGTACTTTCAGGTCACCGGCGCTGAAGTACTGGGCGTTGTCGGCGCTCAGCTTCGTGATGCCGTACTGATCGGCCGGCGCGGCAATGAGCCGATCCGCGACCTGGAACCTCACGAGCGGTGCCAGCGCGATCAGGAACGTGCCTACTCCTAAGAGAACAATTCCGACGACGCGGCCCATCGCTCCTCCTGGGGGTGCCCGCCGGGCCGGGCTTTTGTCCGGACGGCGGGGGTGTTCTTGCTCTCGACAACTGGTGACGGTACGCGCGGGGGTGCTCGCGGCGATATGTCCTAAAACAAAGTTCTAATTCGGGATATGTTAGTTCGGCGAGTGACCCCACGTCACGAGGGATGCGGAAAAGTGACAGAAACAGGTTCTAAGTTGGGCGGGCACCTCGACGCGCTCGACGGAATGCGGGCCGTCGCCGCCTTCGCGGTCCTGATCTTCCATGTCGCCATCGAGTCCGCCACCGCGCTTCAGGACAACTACTTCGGCGCCCTGCTCTCGCGCGGTGACGTGGCCGTGCCGATCTTCTTCACCCTCTCGGGGCTGCTGCTCTACCGCCCGTACGCCAGGGCCGCCGTGGAGGGGACCGAGCCGCCCAGCACCGGGACGTACCTGGTCAAGCGCGCCCTGCGCATCCTGCCCGCCTACTGGCTGGTCGTGGTCATCGCCATGCTCCTGTGGTCGCGCGACCACCTCGGCGACACCAAGACCTGGCTGCAGATGGTGTTCCTGGCCCAGAACTACGAGACCCACCCCTGGTGGTTCGGGCTCGGCCCGAAGGGGCTCGCGCAGATGTGGAGCCTCTGCGTGGAGGTGGCGTTCTACCTGGTGCTCCCGCTGCTGGCCGCGGGGCTCGCGAGGTTCGCCCGCCGGGGCGGGGGCGACGCCGGGCGGCGGGCGAGGCGCCTGCTGCTGGGCCTCGCCGCCCTCGCCGCGGTCTCCTACCTGTGGACGATCCTGAGCTACTACCCCGAGTACCGGCCCTACATGAACACCTGGCTCCCGCGCGCGCTGACGTTCTTCGCGCCCGGCATGGCGCTGGCCGTGGTCCTGGTGTGGGCGCGCCGCGAGCAGGACGGCCCGGCCGGGCGCCTGGTGCGCGCGGTGAACGCCTCACCGGGCACGCTGTGGGCGGTGGCCGGGCTGGCCTACGCGGTCGCGGCATCCCCGGTGACCGGCCCCCGGTTCTCGGGCGTCGACGGGGTCTGGAGCGGCGTCTTCGAGCTGGCCCTCTACAGCACCATCGCCGCGTGCCTGGTGGCGCCCTGCGCCATGCTGTCGCGCGGCGACGCCCCTGTGGGCCGGCTGCTCGGCAACCCGGTGATGCGCTACTTCGGGCGCATCTCCTACGGGGTGTTCCTGTGGCAGTTCATCGCGCTCTACATGTGGTACGACCTCACCGAGCAGCGGCCGTTCTCGGGGAACTTCCTGGTGAACCTCCTCGTGGTCGGCGCGCTGACGATCGCGCTCGCCGCGCTGACCTACAAGTACGTCGAGGAGCCGGCTCGCGGGCTGGTCCGCTTCCTGCGGCCGCCCGCGCTCAGCGCCCGTTCACCGGAACCGCTGCCCCAAGGGCGAACCCCTTGAGGCAGACGTCCGCGGACGGGTCGTCGACGCGCAGGAGCAGGCCCTTGCCCGGGGTCAGGATCGGGAAGTGCACCAGCGCGCCGGAGGTCGCCGCCAGGTTGAGCTGCTGGCTCTGGCCGCTGACCTCGATGGACACCGAGGTCGGCCGGTTGGCCGAATAGGCCAGGCCCGCCACCCCGTCCGGGCCGCCCCAGCTGACCGCCTCCGGGTAGTAGACCGAGCCGCCCAGCGTCGGCAGGCACTTCTTCTTCGGGGGCGGCACCTGGGCGAAGTCGGGGGTCACGCTCACCGGGACCAGCCTGCCGCTGTCGTCGAACACCATGGCGTGGTCGGACGGCTCGGGCACGCGCATCCGGGCACGGAGCGCAGGAGAGGCGAGCGGTGCGAGCAGGTGGTGGCTGAGGCGGCGGCCGCCGTTCCACGGCAGCACGACGGAGTCGGGCACCGGGCGCGAGAAGATCACGGTGTCGGCCGGCGCCTTGGCCAGGGCCGCCCGCACGTTGCCGAGGTAGGTCCGCACGTGGTCCCCGGACAGGGTCTGCCGGAAGTTCTCGATGGAGACCACCGACATCGTCAGGTACGCCCCGGCGGCCAGCCCCGTCACCAGCGGGACGACGGTGCCCGCGGGAACCGGCCTGCGGTAGGGGGCGGGCTCGTCGCGCAGCGGCAGCAGGGCCACGCCGAGGCACACGGCGAACACCACGACGGCGTCGGCCACGTAGCGGGTCTCGGCGCCGACCAGCCCGAGCGCGGTGCCCCGGGCGATCACCGTGGGGACGGCGTCGACGACCACGAGGTACACCGCGACGATGAGCCACGCGCGCGCCGCCCGGCGGCGGTAGAGCAGGGTGGCGCCCACCAGGACGGCGAGCGCCGTCCAGGCGGCGACGACGAGGAGCGTGGAGGGGGCGGCCATGCCGCCCGTGGACGGCACGGGACCCCACGACAGCGGGCCGCCGACCACGCCGGTGGGCAGGGTGCGGCCGAGCAGCGTTCCGATCAGGTCGGCGGCGACGTCCGGCTTGGGCACCGCCGCGCCCTCCCCGGGCGCGGTGTACTGGCGTGACAGGTACAGGGCCGTGTAGCCGCCCATGAGCAGGACGTGGACCCCCCACAGCCGCCAGTGCTCGCGCAGCTCCCGCCCCACGGAGGTGAGCCATCCGGCCTCCTCCGCCCGCAGGAAGGCCGTGGTCAGGGCGAACAGCAGCAGGGACACGAACACGCCCTTGGTGCTGAAGGCCATGCCGAACACGACCCAGCCGAGGGCCCGGAAGGCGTGCCTCGTCCCCTCGCCGCGCGCGTGGCGGAGCTGCGACGACAGCGCGAGCACGATGGCGAGCTGCAGCGGGACGGCGTTGAGCGCCGCCGACCACCAGCTGAAGGCGGGGATCGTGAGCGGGCAGAAGAGGTACACCGCCAGTGGCAGCAGGATGCCCATGCGGGGCCCGAACAGCGACCACAGCAGGCGGAACATCAGCACCGCGACCAGCGCCTGCAGGACGAACGTCACCGAGGCGACCAGCAGCCAGTCGTAGGCGGCGAGCCGCGACTCCACCCACGTCAGCCCGAGCGCGCCGGGCATCAGGTGGCCCTTGTGCACGCGGAACAGGAAGTCGAACGTCAGGTCATGCTCGTAGGCGTCCCCGACGAACAGCAGGTCGTCCTCGATGAAGTACGCGCTGCGCAGGATCGGCACGCGCAGGCCCATCGACGCGACCACCAGCAGCGTGCCGAGGAGCAGCACGGGGTGCGCCAGGCGGGCCATCCATCTCGGGTAGGCGATGCTCAGGGTCGGCTGCTCCGGCGGCTCGACCTCCGCGGTCTGCGGCAACGGTCCCTCCGATCACGCGCCGGTTGCTACCCCCGAGTAACGAACACCCTACGAGCCCCGCAAACCAGGCGCAACGCGGTGTTATGCTCCCGGGCACCCGAACCACTCCGGTGAATGGAAGCAGACGTGGAGACCTCGAACGCGCCCTTCCGCGCCACACTGGGCCGGTCGGTCCGGCTGCTGTCGGCCTTCCGCAAGGAGCAGACGGACCCCGATCTCTTCTACGGCATGCTGGCCCGCGACACGGCCGCCCAGCTCGCGACGTACACCGGCCTGCCGGGCGCGCTAGTGGCCGACGTGGGCGGCGGGCCGGGGTACTTCACCGAGGTGCTCCGCGCCCACGGCGCGCGGACGCTGTGCGTCGACTGCGACGCCGGGGAGATGATGGCGCGGGACGGCGCCGTCCCCGAGGGCGCGGTGCTCGGGAGCGCGCTCGACATCCCGCTGCGCGACGCCTCCGTGGACGTCTGCTTCTCCTCCAACGTGCTGGAGCACGTGCCCGACCCCTGGCGCATGGCGGCCGAGATGGTGCGGGTCACCCGGCCGGGCGGCGTCGTCTACCTGTCGTTCACGAACTGGCTCTCGCCCTGGGGCGGCCACGAGACCTCCCCCTGGCACTACCTTGGCGGCCACCGCGCCGCGCGCCGCTACACCGCCCGCCAGGGCCACCGCCCGAAGAACCTGTACGGCGAGAGCCTCTACCCCGTGTCGGTGGCCGCCGCCCTCCGCTGGGCCCGGTCGCGTGCGGACGCCGAGGTGCTGGACGCCCGGCCGAGGTACCACCCCGAATGGGCCACGGGCGTGGTGCGGTTACCCGGCGTCCGCGAGATCGTGACCTGGAACCTCCTGCTCGTCCTGCGCCGGCGCTGACCCCTCCGCCTTCGGGCGGCGGCGGAGGCGCACGGCCACCGCGACCGGGATGACCACGAGCGCGAGCACGAGGCAGACCACCGGGAACACGTCGCGGATCATGATCGCCCATCGCCGGAACCCCGCGGCCTCGCCCACCTGGGCGTCCACGTCCCCCGGCTCGGTGGTGAGGTCGGCCTGGAAGCTGACCAGGCGGTCCACCTGGTCGGGGGTGCGCAGGGTGTCCTGCCGCTGCTCGCGCGTCCTGACCGGCAGGCCGCTCTCCGGCTCGACCCACATCGTCCTGGTGATCCGCACGTACCTCGCCACGCTGACGAGCTTCCACGCGGGCAGGCCGAGCACCTTGCCCGGCATCTGGTCGGGCAGGTCCTCCACCTTGGCGGGGCCGACGGTGTAGGAGTAGCGGTAGGTCGGCAGGCCCTCGACGGTCTCCTCGCCCTCGTACCGCAGCGTGACCTGGCGCTTGAGCACGGTGTCGAAGATCGGGTACCCGCGCGGCTCCGCCCCGTACGGCAGCCGGAACGCCAGCCCCGTCTGCCGCACGGCCGTGTCCTGGTCGATGTACGCGTCGCAGCAGTCGACGGTGAGCCCGGTGTGCCGGTCGAAGGCCGTCCTGCGCTCGTGGTAGTCGATCCGCTGGCCGTACCCCGTCTCCAGGGACGAGAACTCCACCCACACCGCGGTGCGCGCGTCCCCCGCCACCGGGTCGCCGTACAGCGAGACCGTCTCGGTCATCGGCACGCCCGTACGGACCTGGAAGGTGGCGGTGTCGAGGTAGGTGGCCGCCGGGGCGGTGAGGTGAGAGATCCTGCGCTGGTCCAGCGGCAGCATGAGGCTGTTGCCGTAGACGTAGTAACGCAGCAGCACCGCCATCGTCACCAGGAAGGCCACCACGACGTACGGGATGGTCCTCAGCAGCTGCTCGCGCGTCACCCGCCCACCTCCGTCAGCGTGGCCTCGCGGTGCTTCGGCACCGGGCCCGCCGGGGTCGGGGATGGGCCCAGGGAGGGTACGGCGGCCAGCAGCCGGGCGACCACCACGAGGCAGCAGAGCTGGGGCACCAGGCCGGTCAGCGGCGCCACCTGGAACTCGGCGCCCACCGCCGCGCTCAGCCCGGCCAGGACCAGCGCCCACGCGGGCACCCAGGGGGACAGCGTGATGCGGGCGGCCCGCCGCGCCCGGCCGCCGCCGGCGTGCTGGGCGGCGAGCACGCGGGGAAGCCACAGACCCACCAGCACCAGCGCCGAGAGGATCACCGCGCCCGCGAACCCGCCGACCCACAGCCCGACCAGCGGCGCGGCCGGCCAGACCCAGCGGGCCCCGACCCTCCCCGCGCCCGCCTTGGGCGGGCGGCGCCCGGGCCTCGCGCGGATCAGGGCCAGCGCCGCCACGGCCACGACCAGGCCGAACCCGGCCAGCAGCGCCACCCGGTACGTCGCGTCCGGCTCGTACCTGAGCACCACCGTCCCGGCGCCCGCGGGCAGGATCCACGCCTGCCGCCAGCCGTCGAGGCGTACGGGCGTGAGCCGCGCGCCCTTGAGGTAGGCGTGCCAGCCGGCGTTGTAGTTCTCGCCGACGGTCAGGTAGGAGCGCTCGCTCGTGGATACGGCCAGCCGCCGCTCCTCGGGTCCCCAGCTCTCGACGCGGGCGGGCTGGATCTTCGTCGTGCCGTCGTCGGCGGCCGACTCCCCGCGCAGGACCGCCGACCTGACCCTGAAGGCGTCGCTGAACGGCGCCCCGACCCAGGTCATCCCCGGGATGAGCCGCACCGGCGTGCAGCCGGCGTAGGTCAGGGGACGGCCGTTCAGCACGTCGTTGAGGGTGCCGCCGACGATGCGGGTCGGCACGGTGTTGCCGTCGACCTCAAGGGTGGGGCCGTAGCCGCAGGGCAGCCGGAGCGGGAATCCGCCGAGCTGGCCGAGCGGCTTCACTCCCGGGATGCTCACCTCGGCGACCTCGATCGCCCGCGAGGCGGGCGCGGTGAACTCGATGCTGAGCCGCCGGGTGGTGAGCTCGGGGAACGCCACCCGCCCGTCGCCGCCGACCCACGCCTGGACGGTGCGCGACCCCGTGCGGATGGTGATCTTCACAGGGGGCTTGCCCAGGAAGGAGTCGGGGAACAGCACCTTGATCTGGGAGAACTTCCGGGTCTCGCCGAGGTCGATCGAGAGCGTGGGGTGGCGGTCGAACGGCTGGGCGTACCAGAGGGTCTTCTCGTCGCCGTCCATGGCCGAGCGCCCGAGGACGGCGGGGTAGTCGGTGATCGTCGAGGACGCCGTGACGTGCGGGTAGGCGTTCGGCAGCGTGGTGAGCAGGTCCGCCGACCTCGGATCGGTGAGCACGGCCGTGCCGCTCAGCGTGCGGGTCTGGTTGGAGTCGACCGCGAACAGCCGCTCGAAGCCGTAGCCGTCCTCGCCCAGGATCTCCAGCCGGTGCGAGCAGGTCCAGGCGGACGAGCCGCGCATGCAGGCCGGGGCCTTGCCCTGCGAAGTCAGCATCACGGTGCCCGCGTCACCGCCGCCGGGCAGCCCGGGAGCGGCGATGGCCCGCGTCGGCCGCACGCCGGGGATGGCGACCTCGGTGATGCCCACCCGGCTGCCGAAGGAGCTCTTCGGCTGGTAGGCCAGCTTGGTGACCCGGATGCGCAGCCAGGTCGTCGTTCCGGGCGGAGGCGCGAACAGCTGAGGATCCGCGGTCTCGCGCACGGGCACGCGCCGCGTCCCCGTCGCGGTCGACAGCTCGACCTCGGCGACGGGCGGTCCGATCGGGCCCTGGTCGAACGCGATCGTGATGTCCTTCATCGGCACCGGCTCGACGAACCTGGCCTCCAGCCACTCGCCCAGCGCGCCGTTCCACCCGTCCGACCGCCATCCGGTGCGCGCGTCGCCGTCGAAGGCGGCGAACGGCAGGCGGCCCGCGTCCCGCTCCCCCGCAGCCGCCGTGATGTCGGCGTCCGAGGAGGACGCCCTGACGTCGTCGATCCCGAGGTAGCGCGCGGACGAGGTGGCCGAGGCCCAGGCCGGGTCCAGCAGGTCGGTGGTGGCGTTCAGCTTCCCGCCCTCGGTGAGCGTCGGCCCCGCGCTCCGCCGGACGTCGCCGAAGACCATCTGCCGCCTGCGCAGGGTGTCGGTGACCACGGTCTTCCTGGCGGGCACCGACGAGGCGCCGGGCTCGTCTCCCACCAGGACCGGGGCGTCGTCCTTGAGCACACCCTGCTCCGCCATGGCCAGCACGCCCTCGGGCGCCCCCGCCATCCGCAGCGTCGCCTCGGCCGGTACGGTGCCCGCGACCGGCGCGGGGTCTGGTACCGCGTAGACCTCCAGGGCGGGGTAGGCCTGGTCGAACCAGTTCGAGGCCGTGGGACTGGAGACCTGGCCGACCAGGGGGCCGAACTGGGCGACCCGCACCAGCCCCGCGGAGTCCTCGATGGTCTGGTGGACGCGGGCCGGCCACGCCGAGCCGATGGTGTCGCGCGCCAGGTCGTTGCGGACGAGCAGGTACTTCACCCCGATGCGGCGCAGGGTGAGGGTGAGGCCCTCTGATCCCTCGCCGTCGGAGAAGCGCTCGTCGACCGCCTGGAGCAGGCGTGCCAGCCCGGCCGAGCCCCACGGCACGTTCGAGTGCGTGGCCCAGCGCACGGTCAGCAGCGACTGCATCGGCTCGTCGAGCGGACGGCCCCACAGGTACTCGCCGCGCCTGGAGCCGGGCACCGCGAGCACCATGCCATGGCCGGTGTTGGCGTTCAGCCAGGTGGCGGCGTCGCGCCAGTAGGAGGGCAGGTCGGTGAACGCGCCGGCCGGGGTGATCCCCGAGGTGGCTACGGGCAGCACGGCGAGCCCCGCGAGGCCCGCGCTGACGGCGGCCAGCCGTAGCCGCGTACCCTCCGGGCGCCACGCGGGCAGGGCGGCCAGGCCCAGGGCGAGCGGCAGCCGCAGCAGCGCGTCGAACTTGTGCAGGTTGCGGAAGGGGGCGAGCGGGCCGTCGAGCAGGGCTCTGAACTGCCCGGCCCATGGGAAGGCGAGCGCGTCGGCGTGCCCGGCGGTGACGATGACCACCCCGGCGAGCACGCACAGCACCAGGAACGTGCGCTCGGGAGTGGACCCGCGGACCAGTCCCGCGAGGCCCAGGGCGGCGACGGCGGCGGTGACGACGACCAGCCACGGCTGGGTCGCCTGGTCGTAGGCGGCGGGCAGCCAGGGCTTGCCGTCCACGGGCAGGAAGGAGATCCAGCTCGACGTGCCGCGCAGAGTGTTCAGCAGGGACGTCACGCCCGTGGTCGCGGCGGCGGTCTCGATGAACGGCAGGAAGGAGAAGATGTAGCGGCCGAGCAGCACGAGCGGCACCAGCCACCACATCGACACGGCCGCGACGCAGGCGAGCCACCAGGCCAGCAGCCGCCGCTTGCGCGAGCCGCTCCGGCGGGTGAGCAGGTACAGCAACGGCACGACGAGGACGGCCAGCTCGGCGGCGGCGTTGATGCCCCCGGCGAACAGGAACGCGACGGCCGAGAGCGCGGCGGCGCGGCGGGGGCTGACACTCTGGTCGGCGCCGCGTACGAGCGGCAGCAGGATCCACGGCAGCACCGCGCTGGGCTGGAACTCCGAGGAGTTGACGCCGATGAGCGCCAGCGCGTGCGGCGCGAGCGCGTAGGCCAGCCCGGCGAGGATCCTGGTGTTGGGGGTGCCGACGCGCAGAGCGCGCGCGACCCGCTCGGTGCCGAGGAACGCCGCGCACAGCACCAGCGTCATCCACAGCCGCTGGATGTTCCACGGAGGCATGTCGAGCCAGCGGAACAGGGCGTAGAACGGCCCCATCGGGAACAGGTAGCCGTACGCCTGGTTCTGCAGGTGCCCGAAGAAGGCGTCGTCCCAGAGATGGGCGGCACGTGCCAGGAAGCCGATCGGGTTGACCGCCATGTCGAGCTTGGTCTCGGCGATGACCTGGCCAGGCGAGGTGTTGAAGGCGATCGCCCCGAGGAGCAGGCAGCTCGCCAGCAGGCGTAGCCGCCCGCGCAGCCGGGATCCCGGGGCATCGGGCCCGGCGCGGCCGACCGTCAGGCGGCGGAACCAGGCATCAGCGGTCAAAACGCACCCTTGGCGGGGGTTCAGGGGATATGGCTCTCACCTGTGGCAAGACGGAGACCTAGGGCACGGACGTGTCCCCTTTGCTCAAGTTCGGCCGTGATGAGTCCGGTCATCCTAGCGCCCGTCCTTCCCCACGAGAACTCCGCCGCCCAGCCCCGGCACGCCTGCTGGATCCGCGCGCGCCGCTCCGGGTCCTCCAGCTCCTTCAGCGCCCGGTCGACCACGTCGGCCAGCGACTCGCCGTCCTGGACGAGCCAGCCGGTGACGCCGTGCCGCACCGAGTCGCGCAGGCCCGCCACGTCGTAGGCCACGGTGGGCACGCCCAGGGCGGCGGCCTCGATGACCGTGAGACCCCACCCCTCGAACTCCGACGCCGTGACGTTGAGCCGCGCGGCGCCGAGCACCGCGTTCTTCTCCGGCTCGGCGAGGAAGCCGTGCAGGCTCACCCTGCCGGTCACCCCGAGGGCGCCGGCCCTGCGTACCAGCGGCCGGTACTCCGGGCCGCGCCCGATCACGTGGACGTGCAGGCCGGGCCAGGTCTCCCCCAGCTCGGCCACCAGCTCGACGACGCGTTCGACGCGCTTGTGGCCGACCAGGCGCCCGAGGTAGGCGACGACCGGGTCACCTGCGACCTCCTCGCCGCCGACGTCCGCGGCCACCGGGCGCGCGACGGGGCTGCCGTTGGGGATGACCTCGATCGGCGCGAGCCAGCCGAGCTTGCCGCGCAGCTCCGTACGCGAGGACTCCGACACGGTCACGGTGGTGCAGTGGCGGTAGAGCAGCCGCGCCACCGGCCCCTCGACGAAGCAGCCGGCACGTGCCAGCCACTTCGGGAAGAACGCGTAGAACTGGCGGTCGTGCACGTGGTGGACCAGCGAGATGACCGTCGTGCGCCTGCCGACCACCAGGGGCGCGAAGAACGGGATGCCGTTCATGCAGTCGACGACCACGTCGAAGCGGCGGCGGCGCAGCAGGATCCACAGCGGGACCAGCAGGTAGACGAGGTAGCGGTTGCCCATGCGCCGCAGTTCGATGCCGTCACGCCGCTCCCTGCCCGGCTGCCCGGGCTCGCGGCTCGTCAGGAAGTGCACCGAGGCGCCCTGGCCGACCAGGTACCTGCCGACCTGCCAGGCGTACTCCTCCGCACCGCCCGCGACCGACTGCAGCGGCTCCCGGAAGTTCAGCACCGCGACCCGGACGTCCTGGAGGAGCCGGTCGGGAGCGTGCGCCGTCTCGACCGTGAGGCGGGGCGCACCGGCGGGCCCGGTTGGAGGTACGGGCACGTCGCCTGGATCGTGGGGCGCCCGGCCCGCCTGCTGTGCGACCACGACCACTCCTTCTGTGTCTCGAGCCCCCCTGGCTGGTACGCGCGTGCTCGGGCGTGGTTTCGAGCATGGGCATGGTTCCGCGGCTTGCCACCGGCCTGTTCGGCGGCAGGTTTAGCTGCCTGTTTCGCTGCCTGTTTCGCGGCATGGCGAAGCCACGCCTCGTGCTTGTCGCGAAGTGGAACCGGACGGGCTCACCGAGCGTGGTGTGAGACCCGCCCGTGGAAGATCATCTGTCGCCGTAGTTGTACAACGGCTTGTTGGGCGGCTGAGGGCTGGGGGCGACAACGTTGACGACGCTGACGGACGCGCCGATCGCCAGAACCACCCCAACGACGAGAGCGGCGAGCACTCGCACCATTGGGCTTCTCCCTCCAAAGTGCGGACGCTGTGGGCCTACCGAGAGTAGAACGTGATACAGGTTCTAAGCCAGCAGCTTGGTCAAAACGTAATAAATGGACTTACCGTCCAGTATGCACCTCCGACGGCCCCGTCACTAGGTCACAGTCGAAGCAGCAGCATCTGAGGGCCCAGGTAGGCCGGGATGGCACCGGGCAGCCGTGAACGAAACGTGTTCTCGTTCTGTGCCACGATGAGCACGTACCGTATACCGGCCGCCCTGAGCAGGGAGGTCAGGGGGCCGTCACCTGCCGCGATCGCCGCCCCGACGCGCCTGGCCAGCCTGTCCTCCCCCGCGACGCGGAGCGGCCGCCCGCCCGCCCGGCCGACGATGAGCGCGTCGTCCCAGACGACCCGCCGGGCGAACGACTTGGTGGCCGGGTCGAGGATCACCCGGCCGCCGTTCCACGCGAAGGCCCGGTGCGCGCCCCACGGCAGCGAGATCAGCGCCCCCGGGCCGGGGTCACCGTTGACGATCGCCTGGACGCGCCGCCAGTCGTCCGGATACTCCACCGCCGCGAGCCGCCCCGAAGCCCCCCAGGCGAAGGCCGGCAGGACGAGCACCGGCAGCAGCACGCCGACGACGGCCGGTACGAGCACCGCCGCCCGGTGGCCTCGGGCGTCGGGGCGGGAGAAGCGGCCCACGAGCACCCCGAACCCGACGGCCTGCACCAGCACCAGCGGAGCGACGTAGAGCTGCCCGTCCCGCAACGGCCCGAACCCCGGCCACAGCCCGATCATCCCCTTGAGCACCCCCGGCGCGTACGCCCCGGCCAGCGCGATCACCAGCCCGGCGGACGCCGCGATCAGCAGGCCATGCCGGTACGGCAGCCTCTCCTCAGAGCGCGGCGCCTCGCCGTCCTCGTCCCTGGCCGCCCCGCGAAGCCGTACGAAGGTGACCACGGCCACCACGGCGACGAGCAGGCGCGCGGTGGCGAGCGCCCACCCGGCCTGGCCGGAGACATTCGCCCGGGCGTTCCAGATGCCGCCGAGGCTGAGCAGGCTGCCCAGCGTGCCGAACGGCCCGTCGGCCCTGGCCGCGAAGGCGTCCACCCCCGCGGGATCGGTCACGGCATGGCTGAGCAGCGCGGGAACCGCCCACGGCAGGCTCAGTACCACCAGTACGGCCAGGGCCTCCAGCGTCCCGCGAAGCCGCCGGGAGGGGCGGGTGGCCGCCACGGGCAGCACGGCGAGCGCCGACACGAGCATGGCCTGGAAACCGCCGACGGCGGCCGGGACCAGCGCCAGGGCCAGCCGCCACGGCCCGCCTCTGGCCGCCGCCCTGACCGCCCACGGCAGGCCGGCGAACCCGAGCAGCAGCGCCCACTGGCCGAGCAGCAACCGCTGCGCGAGGTAGGCGTTCCACGCGTAGAACACCGCCGCCGCCAGCCGGGGAACCACCCGCTCCCCCGGCACCAGCGCCGCCGCCCCGGCTCCGGCCAGCACGAAGATGCCCAGGAGAACGAGCTTCTGCACGGCCTGCGCCGGTAGCACCGACGACAGCAGCGCGACGACCTGGTCGCTCGGCACGGCACGCGGGAACCCGCCGGGATCGAGGCGCAGCGGCGGGCCTGGCACGAACACCATGTCGTACAGGAGCGTGAACCCCGGCCGGAGGGCGGGCCCGAGCGCCAGCACGCCGAGCGCCAGCCCGAGCACGGCGGGCAGCGCCCGCGCGAGCCGGGAGGGATGCCGCATGGCGTACAGGCTAGCCACCAGCGGGGGGCGAACGAGCGGGGAAGGCTTGATCGTCAGGCGGCTACTTCCCTGGTTCGGGGTCGCGGGGGAGGCCGAGCATGCGTTCGGCGATGATGTTGAGCTGGACCTCGGTCGTGCCGCCGTAGATCGTCATCGCGCGGGTGGCGAGCACGGCGCGGTTCCAGTAGCCGGCGTCGCCCAGCTTCATGTCGGCCGCCACGGTGGCGGAGGCGCCCAGCAGGCTCACCGCGCACTCGGACACGTGCTGAGCGTGCGAGGTCGACAGGAGCTTGCGCACCGAGGCGTCCGCGCCGGGCTCGGACCCGGCGAGCTGCTTCAGCGTGACCCGCATGCTGAGGGCGTTGATCGAGTGGCCCTCGCAGACCACGCGGGCCAGCTCCTGCCGCTCGGCCGCCGTCAGCTCGCGGCCGAGGCGGGACGCCAGGCCGAGCAGGTCGGTGACCGAGGAGCCCGTGCCGCCGGATCCGGACGACAGAGACACGCGCTCGTTCGACAGGGTGTTGCGCGCGACCCGCCAGCCCTCGTTGATCTCGCCCACGACCAGGTCGTCCGGCACGAAGACGTCGTCGAAGAAGACCTCGTTGAAGAGGTTCTCACCGGTCATCTCGGTGAGGGGCCGCACGGTCACCCCCGGGGCCTTCATGTCCACGACGAAGTAGGTGATGCCGTCGTGCTTGGGCTTGGAGGTGTCCGTGCGGGCGATGCAGATGCCCCACTCGGCGACGTGCGCCACGGAGGTCCAGATCTTCTGCCCGTTGAGCTTCCAACCGCCCTCGACCTGCTCGGCCTTCATCTGCAGCGAGGCGAGGTCGGAGCCCGCGCCAGGCTCGCTGAAGAGCTGACACCAGATCATCTCCCCGGCCAGGGTGGAGGGCAGGAACCGCTCCTGCTGCTCGACGGTGCCGTACGCGGCGATGGACGGCACGACCCAGGCGCCGATGATCATCTGCGGCAGCCGTACGCGCGCGGCCTTCAGCTCCTGGTAGATGAGCACCTGCTCCAGCGGCGAGGCCCCACGGCCCCACGGCTCCGGCAGGTGGGGCAGCACGAAGCCCTTGCCGGCGAGCGCGCGCTTCTGCTCCTTGCCCTCCAGCGCGGCGATCTCCGCGATCTCCTCGCGAAGGGAGGTGCGCAGCGCCTCGGCGTCCTCGGGGAGGTCGAGCTCCATCTCGCGGGCGACGCCGGACAGGGCGTGCGAGGCCACCGACTCGGCCCACTCGGCCGACGGGCCGAGCAGCGCGCGAAGGGTCAGCGCGCGGCGGAAGTAGAGGTGGGCGTCGTGCTCGAAGGTGTAGCCGATGCCGCCGAAGGTCTGGATCGCGTCCTTGGCGCACTGCACGGCGGCGTCGGGGGCCATGACCCCGGCGATCGCGGCGGCGTAGCCGAGCTCGTCACCGCTCGCGCGGGTGGCGTCCCAGACGGTGGCGCGGGCCTGCTCCAGCGCGACCAGCATCCGGGCCGCCTTGTGCTTGATGCCCTGGAACTGGCCGATCGGGCGGCCGAACTGCACGCGCACCTTGGCGTACTCGGAGGCCGCGCGCACGCACCACGAGGCGACGCCGGCCGCCTCCGCGCCGAGCACGATCGCGCCGAGGTCACGGACCCCGGCGCCGGTCAGCCCGTCGAGCACCCGCTCGCCGGGCACGCCGAGCGAGTCGACCTCGACCTTGGCCACGCCCCTGGTGAGGTCGAGGCTCTTCAGCGGGGTGACCGTCACAGTGTCCCTGGACAGGGCCACCCACTCCTCGCCACGGTCGGTGCTCACCGGGAGCACGAGCACGTCGGCGAGGGCGGCGCCGAGCACGGGCTCGGCGGTGCCGCTCACGGTCAGGACACCGTCGTCGTCGCGGGTGCCGGTCAGCGTGCCGGTGAACGCGACGGCGCCGGTCAGGGTGCCCTCGGCGAGGCCGGGCAGGAGCTCGGCGCGGGCCTTGCCGTCGGAGGCGAGGATCACGACGGACGCCAGCACCGTCGGCACGTACGGGCCGGGCGCCATGCGCTCGCCGAGCGCCTCCACGGCGACGGCGGTCTCCAGCAGGCCGAAGCCGCTCCCGCCGTACTCCTCCGGCAGGTGCAGGCCGAGCAGGCCCTGGTCGGCGAGGCCGGCCCAGAAGCCGGGCCGTTCCTCGGTCTCGGCGCCCACGGCCGAACGCACGACCTCGGCGGGAATGTTGCGCTCCGCCCAGCCGCTCACGGACTCGCGGAGCGCCTCGTGCTCCTCGCTCAACCCGATCGCCATAACACCCTCCGTGCGGTTCGGCCCCAAGACGTGGCAGAACCATATTCTAGAAGATGCTTCCAAGGCGAACCAAGAGCCGACCACATCCGGCCCTGAGTCAACTTACCGAGCACACCGCGTGAAGGTGTGGAAACGCTGGGCACCGGCCGGCGCGCGGCAAAGGATCACTCGCCGTGCGCGTCGGCCAGCGCCTTCTCGAAGGCGTCCATCTCCCGCTCGATGCGGGCGAGCCCCGCGGAAGGCAGCCACGGCATGACCCGGGCGACCCCGGCCTTCTCGCACTCCTCCAGCACCTTCGGATCCGGCGGCACCGACAGCATGACCACCCGTACGGACTTCCCGGCCTCCTCGGCCCTGCGGAACAGCTCGGGCACGCGCTCCAGCACGCCGGGGCCATAGTTGGGCAGCCAGGCGTCACCGTACGACAGGACGCGGTCGAGCACCTTGGGGCCCGTGCCACCCACCAGCACAGGCGGGTACGGCTGCTGGACCGGCTTGGGCCACGACCAGATCGGGTCGAACGACACGAACTCGCCGTGGTACTCGGCCTCGTCGTGGGTCCAGATCTGCTCCATCGCCTCGACGCGCTCCTTCATCACCGCGAACCGCCTGGCGGGGTCGACCCCGTGGTTGCGGATCTCGGGGTCGTTCCAGCCGGCGCCGACGCCGAACTCGAAGCGGCCCCCGGTGAGATGGTCGATGCTGGCGACCGTCTTGGCGAGGGTGATCGGGTGGTGCTGCACCACCAGGCAGATGCCGGTGCCGACGCGCAGCTTCGTGGTGGCCATGCCGGCGACCATGCACGTCGTGAGCGTGTCGTAGGTGTGCCGGTACTTGCGCGGGAGCGGACCGTTCTCGGGCCGTCGCGGCAGCTCCACGGAGGCCGGGATGTGGGTGTGCTCGGAGAAGAACAGGGCCGCGTGCCCTCGGTCCTCCACCAGCCGGGCCACGGTGTCGGGAGCGACCGCGTCATGCGTCGCGAAGTAGCCGAATCCAGAGTCCATCGCCCCAAGGTAACCCGCGCCCCCGCCGCAGCTCCGCCGACACTCGGATGCCTCCTGACCAGGCGTTTCCCGGCCAAGGACTAGATCGCGCGGGCCGTCCAGAACAGCATGTTCAGGTCGTGGTAGAGGGCCGCGCGGGTGTCGGGGACGCTCGCGAACAGCATCGCGGGCTTCTTCTTGGCCGTCGAGATCACCATGACGTAGGCCTGCGAGGAGTGCTTCTTGCCGCCCTGGACGTAGCTCACCTTGTAGCCGAGCACCCAGCCGAGGTTGTACCGCGCCCGTTGCGAAACCGTCCAGGTGAACTTCGACCCGGCGGGCTGGTAGCGCAGCGTCCACTTCGCCGCCTTGCCCGCCAGCTTGCGGAAGTCCTCGTACGTCGCCGGCGCCCTGGGAACGGCCACCGGCACAGGGGCCGAGCCGATCAGCGCCTGGGACTGCCGCGACGTGCCGGCCTTCTGCGCGGACGTGAAGGGGTCGCGGGTGGTCTTGGCCCACGGGGTGCCGTACTGCGCGTAGCTGATGCCGGCGGTCTGGTCGACCGCGTACGACGCGACCGGCGTGCCCGTGCCGGTGAAGACCGTCATCGTCTTGGCGGCGGGGACCGGCGGGACGGCGATCGGGGTCGGCTTCGGTGACGGCGGCGCGCCCGACGCGGCGGGGCCGCTCCCCTGCGCCGGGCTGACGCGCACCTGCTCGCCGGGGGTGTCACCGCCGAACAGCATGAAGATCAGAACCACGACGATGCCGGTGACGATCGCCGCGCCGATGCCGTACACCGCTCTTATGGGAATGTCGCCGATCCGGAAGATCGCCAGGGCCAGCCACCGGGGCCGCCTCCTCGCGCGGGGGGCGGCGGGCCTCGGCCGGTCGGCCAGGGCCCCGAAACTCGACGGGGGGCCCGGCTCGGGCGCGGCCGGACGGGCCGGAGTGGCCCGGGCGGCCGCGGTGGCCTGGGTCGCCTGGGTCGCCTGGGTGGCCGCCGAGCCCGCCACGGGACGGTCCGGACGGAGGAACGGTCCAGCAGGCCTGCGGACATCCGCTGTGACGTTGTAGTCCACGGTCTCCCGCGTGCTCTCCTCCTGCGCCGCCGAGTCCGTGCCCGCGTGGTCCGTGCCCGCGTGGTCCGTGGCCGCGTCGCCGGAGTCCTGCCGCGCGCCGGTCTTGGCGGCCCGGGCCTTCGCCGCCTCTGCCATGGCGAGCGCCTGCTCGGGGCTCACCCGGGGCATCGGCGTGGTGGGCGCCTCATAGGAGGGAACGTAGGTGGGAGGCCGCCCCGAGCCCGGGCGGCTGGGGGAGATTCCAGCGCCGTCCGCCATGTCCGCAGACTACGTCACAAATCGTGATCCCCGAGGGCCGACGCCTCGTGCCACGGCGACGGAAAACGCGTTGTAGCAGGTAGAACGCGCGAGCCCGCACCCAAGAAAATCGGGGCCCGGACAGGCGGAGCCGGCCCGCCGGGCGGCTATCAAGATCAACACGTGGGGCGCGAACAGCGAGTATCTTCCGCGTGGTCGGGCATCACCTTTTCCATGGAGACGACACCAGGAACTCGGCGTACCGGACATGCGGGCCGGCACGCCCTCGCCGCCGGAGTGGTCGGGGTCCTGGTGGTGCTCAGCGGCTGTGGGCTCGTCGGGGCACCGGCCTCGACGGACCGGGCCTCCAAGAGTGGGATCACGACCCGGCCGGCCGCGCCGGTGATCTCGGAGGAGCAGGCGTACGAGCGGGTCATCGCCCAGGTGCTGCCGTCCATCGTGCAGATCAACACCTCAGGAGGCCTGGGCTCGGGCGTCGTGTACGACACCGACGGACATATCGTGACAAATGCCCATGTGGTGGGTAAGTCGAAGAACTTCGAGGTCATCCTGGCCACGGGCGGCAAGCCCCGCAAGGCCAAGCTCGTCGCGTCGTACCCGCTGGGCGACCTCGCCATCATCCGGGTCGGCGACAAGTCGGGGCTCACCCCCGCGACGTTCGGCGACTCCACCAAGCTCAAGGTGGGTCAGATCGTGCTCGCCATGGGCAACCCCCTGGGCCTGTCCGGCAGCGTGACAAACGGCATCGTGTCCGCGCTCGGCCGCACGGTCACCGAGCCCCAGGGCGAGGGATCACCGGGCGCCACGATCACCAACGCCATCCAGACCTCGGCCTCGATCAACCCGGGCAACAGCGGCGGCGCGCTCACCAACCTCTCGGGCGAGGTCATCGGCGTGCCCACGCTGGCCGCGATAAACCCCGAGCTGGGCGGTGGCGCGGCCCCCGGCATCGGCTTCGCCATCCCGAGCTCCACCGCCAAGGACGTCGCCGAGCAGATCATCAAGAACGGCAAGGTCACCAACACGCGCCGCGCCGCCCTGGGCGTCCGGGTGAACACCGTCGTCGGGCCCGACGGCCAGCCGGTGGGCGTGGGCGTCGCCCAGGTGGACCCGGGCAGCGGCGCCGCGAAGGCGGGCATCAAGCCCGGCGACATCATCATCAGCGTCAACGGCAAACCCACTCCCACGGCCGCGACCCTCTCCGAGGTGCTCGCCGGCCTCAAGCCGGGCGCCCAGGCGAGGGTCGAGCTCCTCCACCCCGACGGAAGGACAGACACCGTCACCGTGATCCTCGGCACCCTCTCGGGCAGCTGACCGCGAGGCCTCGTATCGCCGGGGGGTCACTGACACCAGGTGTCAGTGACCGGGGCATAGCTTGTCCGCATGAACGACTTCGACTTTCTCATCGGCACCTGGAACGTGACCAACCGGCGGCTCAAAGAACGCCTGAAGGGGTGCACGGAATGGGATGAGTTCCCCGGCGTCTCGACCTCCAAGAGCATCTTCGGCGGCACCGGGAACATGGACGAGATCGACTTCCCTACCATGGGATTCTCCGGGCTGACCCTCCGGCTGTACGACCCCGAGCGCGAGGAGTGGTCGCTGTACTGGACCAGCAGCCGCTCCTCGGTCATCGAGCCGCCGGTCATCGGACGCTTCGACGGAGGCGTGGGCGAGTTCTACGCCGACGACACCCACCAGGGCATCCCCGTACGGGTGCGCTACCTCTGGTCCGGGATCACCGCGACCACCTGCCGCTGGGAGCAGGCGTTCTCCACGGACGGGGGCCGGACCTGGGAGACCAACTGGATCATGGAACACACCCGGGCCTGACCTGGACCCGGTTCGCGAACCGCGGCGAGGGCGGGCGTGTCAGGACTTCGCCCGCCACTTGCCAAGGAGGAAGGCGACCGCCGCCACCGCGAGGATCAGCCACAGCACGGCGGCGAACTGGAGATCTGCCCTGCCGATGACGGCGAAGAGCCCGCCCATCCCGAGCCCGCCCAACACGGCGGCGGCCGAGGGGGAGACCTTGAGCCCGGAGCGGGCGGGCTTGTGCGTGGCGAGCCTGGCGTCGATCCGCTCGTCGATGGTGTTCCCGATGCGATCAACGAGCGCGTCGGCGAGCGCGTCCTCGTAGTCCCCGCCCAGTTCCCGGCGGGCGGCGAGCGTGGCGGCGACGTCGTCTCGCTGGATGGATTCGGCCATGGGCGGATTGTGGCGATTCAACGGCCGTTTCCCTAGAACTCCGGCAAAACCCCAGCCAGCCCGGCGTGTCGCGGCCACCGCCCACACCGGAGGCGGTACTGCCGCCGGACCCGGCATACGCCATTGGATCAAGAACGACTAGAGTCCTTATGTCGTGAGATGTCCCTTGGTTCTCAATGCGCTGATCGCCGCGATGGAGAATGGCAGCCGATGACCACCACCACATCCGTCTCCGCGCGGCAGCTGATCGAGCAGGCGGCGCGAGGTCAATATCGCACCGTGTACACACCCTCGGCGCTGGAGGCCGCCGCCAAGGTGCTGGCGGGCCTGCACGAGACCGGACAACGTCACGGCATCGGCCCCTCGGACTGGGCGGGGTTCCACGGCGCCGACCACCGCCTCGCCGAGGCCGTTCTCCTGGGCCAGACGACGGCGTACCGCCGGGCCTCGCTCACCGACCCCGGCGACCCGCTGGCCCTGCTCACCGCCGCCGCCGAGCGCGCCGGCCTGAAGACCCTGGCGCCCCGCCCCCACACCGGCGACCCGGCCGTACCCGGCTCACGCGGGGACGGCGAGCGCGACCGTCCGGACCCGGCCCCCCGGGCCGCGATCCACCTTGCGCGGCTCTCGCAGACGCCTCCGTGGGGTTGGGACGGCATGGCGTCGCTCGTGGTCTCGCTGGACCGCTTCGACAACCCCGTGAGCCCCGCGTGGAAGTGGGAGCTGTTCCCCGACGTCGGCGAACCCAGCACCCAGATGGTGCAGGTCGTGGCGCCGCCCCCGTCGCCCGCCGTGGCGGACGAGGTGCTCGCCATCGCCCACCTGACACTGACCGGCGCCATCCGCCTCTACCGCTGACCGGCCGCCGGCACCGGCACTAGCGCCCGCAGTCGCCTTCCGCCTCTGACCGGCGTGGCCCGGCTCAGCGCTCGAGGAACTCCGTGAGCGCCGCGAGGAACTCCTCAGGGCGCTTGGCGTGGACGTCGTGGCCCGCCTCGATCGTGACCAGCCGGGCATCAGGTATGCGAGCGGCCAGGTCGGCGACCTGATCCTGCGGGAGGTGGCTGGGCGCGCCGCCGGCGATGACGAGCGTCGGCGCGCTGATCTTCGCGAGCCGCTCCAGCCACGCCGGGTCGGGATGATTGCGCTGGTAGGCGGTCTGCTCGACCATGGCCCAGTCGAAGGCCAGCGCGCCCTCCGGTTTCGCGGGCAGCGGCAGCCCGGCGGGATGAGGAGCGGGAACGTCCTCCAGCACCAGCCGCTCCACCCTGTCGGGATACTCCTCGGCGATCAGGCACGAGACCATGCCGCCGAGGGAATGGGCGACGAACGTCGCGCGGGCCACCTCCAGATGGTCGAGCAGGGCGACCACGTCGTCACGCATCAGCTCCAGCGAGTAGACCCCCGGCCATTCACTGTGCCCGTGGCCCCGCAGGTCAGGCGCGTAGACCCGCCAAGAACCGGCGAGATGGGCGATCACGCGAGCCCAGTCGGTGTGATCGAGCCCCCGCCCCGGCAGCAGCACCACCGGCGGCGCCCCCACCTCCCCCGCCACCAGAAAAGCCAGACGCACCCCATTGACAGAAACGACCTGGAGATCACTCACCCCCCCAACCTAGACTGCCCCCATCCCGCCCGACCTGGAGTTCGCGACGGGTGAAAGGACTGGGAGGGCTTAATAGTGCGGGAAAAGGATCAAGGGCGGTCGGTGGGCCTTGGGGCTACCGACCGCCCTTGGCGATCTGGTGGAGGTGGCGGGAATCGAACCCGCGTCCTTCAACACCACGACAGGGCTTCTCCGGGTGCAGCCTGCTTCGATTTTCTCAGCCCCGGTGATCACGCAGGCGTGTCATCGACGGGCTCAGTCACTGTTAGGTTTCCCTATCGGCCCCGTGACCGGGTCGATCGGTTTAGCCTCCTAGCGATGCCAGATCCGGGCCGGAGGCGGTCCCGGGCTGACAAGGGCTTGGTCCTCGCTCAGGCGGCGAGGGCCATGTGGCCCTGAGTGCGCGTGTTATTGGCACTTATTGTTTTGCGGTCACAGTGTTAACGAGGTTATGTCCGCAGTCCTCGACCCGCTTCCCCTGGCGCGACATGTCAAAGTCGAAACCAGTCACCCCCTGTGGAGTTGTCACCCGGTCTCGCGAAAGACCAGGTAACCAGAAGATACTCTAGAGAACACCCAAGGCGCCAACTTGATTCCCGGCATGCCCGGCGCGGAGGGCCCCGTACATGCCGAAACCCCCGGAGGCGTGGCACGTGGCGCACGCCCCCGGGGGCCGACCGGCAGGGTCGAGCCGGTCCGGACGGCAGGGCTTCCCCCGAGATGAAGCCCTGGTCTCATCACGGCGACTGAGCCCGCAACCCCCAAGCGGTGCCCAGTCATCCAGAAAGACGCAGGCCGAGCCCCCAAAGGTTGCTCGGCCCGAGATTTATTTTTCAGGCGGCCGAGCGGGCGCTGCGGAAGAACTGCCCGGCGATCTGCGCGGAGCTCGTCGCGCTGGTCGTCTCGCTGAGCACGGCCACCGCGATGTCGCCCTGCCAGCCGACGAACCACGAGAGGCTCCTCGCGCGCTTCTTGTCGGTGTAGGTGATGGCGGCGGAGACGCCGTGGACCTTGTCGCCCGGCGCTGCGGCCGCCGCGGCCGTACCCGAGGTGACCCCTGACCGCATGAGGGCGCGCAGCTTGGTCAGGGTCTGGGGGTCGAGCGCGACAGGGCGCGGAGAGGCGGGGGGCGGGGCGTCGGAGGAAAGATCGGGCGAGCCGGGAGAGGTGACCAGCGTGGGCGGACGCCACGTGCCGGAGGCGACCGCGCCGGCGACCAGCGCCATCGACAGCGGGCTGACCCGCACGCTCTGACCAGCGATGATCTTCGCCTTGGCGGCGTCGCTCGTGGCCGCCGGGACCGTGCCGCTGAACGACCGCAGCGGCAAAGTCCAGTCGCCGCCGATGCCGAAGCGGCTGGCCGCCTCGGTCAGCGTGCCCGCGTCGACACGGCGGGCCAGCGACGCCAGCGCGGTGACGCATCCGTTGGCGAAGTCGCTAGCGATGGTGGGCGACGTGCCGAGCGGGCCCACGGCCACCTGCTCGAACCGGGCGCCTCCGACCGTGCGGCCGACCGGGCACGGCAGCTTCTGCCTGGGATCGACTCCCCCGGCGAGCAGCCCCTCGGCCGCGACGACCGAGAACGCGGTGCCGGGCGGGAACCGGCCGTTGAGCCCGTCGCGCGCCTGGTTCATCTCGTGGGAGCCCACGGCCAGGATCTCGCCGGTCGAGGCCTTGACCGCGACCAGGGTGGCGGGGACGGTGCCGCTGACGGCGAGGTCGGCGGAGCGCTGCACGCCCCTGTCGATGGTGGTCTTCACCGACGTGGTGTTGGACCTGCCGGGCCACTGGGCCAGCTCGGCCACCTGCTCGCTGGTCTTCAGGTCGTAGGTGATGACCTTCGTGCCGGTGGAGCCGGTGAGCTGGTCCTGGTAGGCCTTCTGCAGCCCGCCCTGGCCGACGGTGTCGCCGGCCCGCTGCGGGCCGCCGAGCTGCTGCTCGGTCTCCGGCGTGATCGCGCCGACCTTGCCGATGATGTCGGCGGGCTGCGCGGGCGCGACCGGCTGCGACTTCTTGTCGATCTTCAGGTCGGGGATCTCGTCCAGGCGGTCGCGAAGCTGGGCGTACTTGGTGCCGCCGAACGTCACCAGCGGCACGAAGTCCTGCGGCGGGGCCGACCTGATGCGGCTGAGCAGGCGGTCCTGGGCGAAGCCGGTCACCTGGTACAGCCGCTCGCACACGCCCACGGGGTCCTTGACCCTGGCGGGGTAGACGCCCGCGACGTAGAGCGTGGCCTCCCGCTGGAGCGCGTCGCCGTTGCGGTCCTCGATGGGCTGGCGGCCCATGGAGGAGACCTCCACCGCGAACCGCTGCCCCTCGCGGAGCTGCGGGTGGATGACGCTGGGCGACCAGCGGACCTTCCACACGCCGTCGACCACGTGCAGCGGCAGGTCGTTGTCGTACTGCCACAGGGGGTTGTTGTCCCCGAGGTCGACCTGGACCTGGAACCTCGCGTCGGCGTTCTCGCCGTTGGTCCGCAGCCCCTTGAGGGAGAAGCGGAGCGACGCGGCGTCCAACTGCAGGCCGGCGTCCTCCAGGGCCCTCTTGACGACCTTGGGGTCGCCGTCGGTGCGCTCTGCCGCGGAGTCGTAGTCGCCGGTCTGCCACCCGACCAGGAACTGGCTGACGGCCTCGTGGGGCGACGGCTCGCTCAGGCAGGCCGACAGCAGGGGGACGGCCACGGCCAGCGACAGCCCGGCCGACAGCGCTCTTCTGATACGTACGGCTAGCGGCACGACTGATCGGACCTCATCGGTTGCGGTGACGAAGAGCGCGGGCCATCTCCCGGGTCGCCTGCTTCTCCGCGAGGTCGTGCCGCTTGTCCCAGGTCTTCTTGCCGCGCGCCACACCGATCTCGACCTTGGCCTTGCCGTCCTTGAAGTACAGCGAGAGGGGGACCAGCGTGAGGCCGGACTCCTTGGTCTTGGCGATGATCTTCCCGATCTCCTTGCGGTGGAGCAGGAGCTTGCGGGGGCGCCGCGAGGCGTGGTTGGTCCACGTGCCCATGTGGTATTCGGGGATGTGGATGTTCATCAGCCACACCTCGTCATCTTTGACCTGGGCGTACCCGTCGGACAGGCTCGCCCGGCCGGCACGGAGGGATTTCACCTCCGTGCCCATCAGGACGAGCCCAGCTTCGTAGGTGTCGTCGATCTGATAGTCGTGCCAGGCACGCTTGTTCTGGGCGATGAGCTTGCGCCCGGTCTCACGTGGCATAGCGTCGAGCCTACCGGGGTGTGTCACACCCTCAGGTATCGCCGGAGGGTGACGAAGGAGGCGAGGATACAGATCAGCACGCCGACCACGGTGGTGAGCGTGATCACCTGCGCCACCTCGCTCCAGCCGAGCTGCGTGGACAGGACGAAGTACTCCCTCATGCCGTCGAACAGCACGACCTTGGCGAGCATCAGCAGCACCGCGGAGATCACGCCGCCGACCAGGCCGGCGATGGTGCCCTCCATGACGAACGGCAGCTGGATGTAGAGGTTGGAGGCGCCGACCAGGCGCATGATGCCGGTCTCCCGCCTCCGGTTGTACGCGGACAGCCGCACCGTGTTACCGATCAGGAGGATCGCCGCGAAGACCTGGATCATCGCCACGACGAGCGCGGCCCAGCGCAGCTTGCTCATCAGGCCGAAGAACTTCTCGAGGAGCTGCTGGTCGTTGACCACGTTGGACACGCCGGGCGCGCCGCTGAGGGCGTCGAACACGGCCTTGTAGTCATCCTGGTTCTTCAGCTTGACCCGGAACGACTCGGGCATGTCGTCGACCTTGACCGCGGACAGGAACACGCTGTTGCTGCTGTAGGCATCCTTGAAGTTCTTGTAGGCCGCCTCCTGGCCCTCGAAGAAGACCTTGTCCACCTGGGCCATGCCTTCGATGCGCGTCTTCAGCGCCTGCTTCTCCTGCTCGCTGACGGCGCCGCGGCCCTTGCAGGCCTCGAACGGGTCGTTCTTCTTGCACAGGAACGCCGAGAGCTGGACCTTGTCGGACCAGTAGGTGCTCATGCTGCCGACCTGTGCGTTGATCATCAGCCCAATGCCGAGCAACGCCATGCCGATGGCAACGGTCACGATGACCGCGACGGTCATCGTGAGGTTGCGGCGTAGGCCGATCCAGACCTCAGAGAAGATGAAGTTTGCCCGCATGCTGTGGGTGTCCCCTGTTGCTCTCGCTTGGTGATCAGTACGCCTGACCGTAGACGCCGCGTGACTGATCTCGGACGATCTTGCCGTCCTCCAGCTCGACCACGCGCTTGCGCATGGAGTCGACGATCGCGGCGTCATGGGTGGCCATGACGACGGTGGTGCCGGTCCGGTTGATCCGGTCGAGCACCTTCATGATCCCGATGCTGGTCGCGGGGTCGATGTTTCCCGTGGGCTCGTCCGCGAGCAGGATCATCGGGCGGTTGACGAAAGCGCGGGCCATGGCGACCCGCTGTTGCTCACCTCCGGACAGCTCGTCGGGCATGCGGTGGGCCTTGCCTTCCAGGCCGACCAACTCGACCACCTCAGGCACCACCTTGCGGATGAACCGCCGGGGCTTGCCGATGACCTCCAACGCGAACGCCACGTTCTCGTAGACGTTCTTGTTGGGCAGCAGCCGGAAGTCCTGGAACACGCAGCCGATGCGGCGGCGCAGATGCGGCACCTTGAAGTTCGACAGGCGCGCCAGATCCTTCCCGGCGACATGTATCGCGCCCGAGTTCGGGCGCTCCTCCTTCAGGACCAGCCGGAGAAAGGTCGACTTCCCCGACCCCGAAGGACCGACCAGGAACACGAACTCACCCTTGTCGACGTCAACGCTGACGTGGTCGAGGGCGGGCCGGTTCTGGTTAACGTAGACCTTGGTGACATTATCGAAATGGATCACAGGCGCATCACGGCATGCCAGTCTAGGGGTTAGGACGGTCGCGGAAGTGGCCGCGTGGGCCACAGCGCATTGCTCGCCGGCCGGGGGGCGCCGCTCTTTACCATTGATCGACGTTCCGGTTGGCCGAGGCTCAGTCTAGGGGTAACACTGGCATGGAACGTCCATAACGGAAACAAAACGATTCCACACTCGCTAACAGGCTGGTAAAGCGATCACCGTGGAGAGGGAGATATCCCGTGAGCTGCGAACATCTCATCTGCGCCCAGTGTGCCGGCCCAGTCGTGGAGGGCCGGTGCCCCGCATGCCGGGCGAGCAGGGCCAGGTTCCATCACCATGGGCTGGGGGGTCTTTCGCCCATGCTCATCGCGATAATCCTGTTCGTCCTGCTTGCCGCTACGCTGGCGCTGAAGCACCTGTACGGCGCCTGACCGGCGTCCGGTACGGATCCCGGAGCGCCGGGATCCGTACGGGGGCTAGCCCGCCGCCCCGGACTCGATGCGGCGCGTCCAGCGGATCTCGCCCTCGATGAACTCGTCCAGGTCGCCGTCGAGCACCGCGCTGGGGTTGCCCGCCTCGACGGAGGTGCGCAGGTCCTTCACGATCTGGTACGGGTGGAGCACGTAGTTGCGTATCTGGGTGCCCCATGAGGTGGTGGACTCGCCGCGCAGCTCCGACATCTTCTCGGCCTCCTCCTGCCGCTTGCGCTCCAGCAGCTTGGCCTGCAGCACCGTCATCGCGGAGGCGCGGTTCTGGAGCTGTGAGCGCTCGTTCTGGCAGGAGACCACGATGCCGGTGGGCAGGTGGGTGATGCGCACCGCGGAGTCGGTGGTGTTGACGCCCTGCCCGCCGGGACCCGACGAGCGGTAGACGTCGATGCGCAGGTCGTCCTCGTTGATGTCGATGTGGTCGGTCTGCTCGACGACCGGCACCACGTCGACGCCCGCGAAGGAGGTCTGGCGGCGGCCCTGGTTGTCGAACGGGCTGATGCGGACGAGCCGGTGGGTGCCGTGCTCCCCCCTCAGCGTGCCGTAGGCGTAGGGCGCCTTGACCACGAACGTCGCGGACTTGATGCCCGCCTCTTCGGCGTAGGAGGTGTCGTACACCTCCGTGGAGTGGCCCTTGCGCTCGGCCCAGCGGAGATACATGCGGAGCAGCATCTGCGCCCAGTCGGCGGCGTCCACGCCGCCGGCCTGGGAGTTGATCGTGATGAGCGCCTCGCGCGCGTCGTACGGCCCGGAGAGCAGCGTGCGCACCTCCAGGGCGTTGACGTCGGTGCGGAGGGAGGCGAGCTCGCGCCCGGCCTCCTCGCGCGTCTCGGCGTCGTCCTCGGCCTCGGCCAGCTCGTAGAGCACGGAGATGTCGTCGAGCCTGCGCAGGAGGTTCTCGACGCGGTTGAGCTCGCCCTGCATGTGGGACAGCTTGCTGGTGACCTTCTGCGCCTGCTCGGGGTCGTTCCACAGGTCAGGCGCGGCAGCCTGCTCCTCCAACTCGGCGATCTGCTTTCGCATGACGTCGAGGTCCAGCACGTCCTGAATGCCCTTCAGTGTGCCGGTAAGCTCGCTGATCTCTTCTGCGGGATCGATGGCTGCCACATCTGCCAAGGGTACGCGACACCGGAGGCACCTCGCGCGTGGCTAGCATTGGCGGTCTGCGGGGGACTCATCGGGAGGCGAGCGTGAACGGGACCATGCGTGCCGTCCTGGCGATCGTCCTGTTCGCCGTCACGGCCTCCGCGTGCGCCTCCGGCGGTCGCGAGACCCGGCGCGGCCCGGTCGCCGCCACCTCGGCGGCCACCGGCGCGTCCACTCCCACCCCGTCGCCCTCCCCCTCGGCACAGGCCGAGGACTCCCAGGCGGTCACGCCCGCCGAGGCGGCCGACCTGGTGCGCAAGATCCTTCGGACGGACGACGCGGTCAGGGCGTCGGGCGACGAGTTCTACGCCCTGCAGCAGGTGCGCGACGCGCAGAACCAGATCACCGCCACGGCCTTCCAGTCGACGGGCATGAAGCCGCCCCGCTACACCTGGGGCGCGCCGAGGGTGCTGGTCCCCCGGCTCGACCGGTTCCCCTACTGGTTCGCCGCGGTCGTCGAGCGCCGCGACGCGAGCGGGGCGAACCGCACCGCGGTGCTCGTGTTCATGAAGCAGTACGAGGTCTCCCGCTGGCAGCTCAGCTTCGGCTCCCTGCTCTACCCCGGCACGAAGCTCCCCGACGTCAGCCTGGACTCCCAGGGGTACGCCACCCCGCTCGCCACCCGGGACGACTCGATCGCGATCAGCCCGCACCTGATGGCGCCGCTGCACGCGACGATCGCCGAGGAGGGCCCCGGCGGGTTCGCGGCCGACCTGATCGCGGCCGGCCCGCAGACCACCGGCTACTTCACCGAGGTGGAGAAGATCCAGCCCGAGTCCAAGTGGCGGGGATACCTGTACGACTCGCTCTTCGCCGCGACCGCCTTCCCGATCTACGCCCTGCGCACCACCGACGGCGGCGCCGTCATCCTGTACTCCCTGACGCGCACCACGCTCCGGCAGGCCAAGATCAAGCACGCCGACGGCCTCGTGCCCGTCCCCAAGGAGGTGCGCTGGGCCGTCGGCAGCGTCGTCGTCCCGAACATGCTCCGCGTGGTCGAGACGCAGCAGTACGTCAGCCACGTCTCGCGCAGGGGCGCCGCCGAACCCGCGAAGATCATCGGATTCGACGGCGCCGCCACCGGCGTCAGCTACAAGTGACGCCGCCCGGCGCGTGAGCGGTCAGCCCTCGGCGTGGGGCAGGTTGCTGGTCGCGACCAGGGTGCGCACCGCGCGCAGCGCGACCGAGAGCGTGGCCAGGTCGAAGTGGTCGCTCTCCCAGATCTCCGACAGCGTCTGACGGGCCCGCGCCACGGCCGCGGAGTTCGCCTCCGACCAGCGGGCCAGGCGCTCCTCCGGCGACAGCCCCGGCTCGCTGTGCGTGAGGACGTCCCCGGTGAGCGTGGCGTGCGCGGCGTACAGGTCGTCGCGCAGCGCGGCCCTGGCCATGGAGTTCCACCGGTTGTCGCGTGGCAGGGCGATGACCCGCTCGCGCAGCCGGGCGAGCTGCAGTCGCTCGGCCAGGTCGAAGTAGACCTCCGCGACGTCGTGCACAGGACGGCCGGTGCGCGAGGAGATCTCCACGAGGTCGAACGTCGAGTACGCCGGCACCATCACCGCCGCGCGCTCGGCCAGCTCGGCCGGCACACCCCGCGCCAGGAAGCCGTCGCGGCGCTCCTCGAAGGCCGCGAGGTCGGGGCCGGCGAGCAGCTTGGGCAGGTGCGGCAGCAGCCCGTCGGCGCCCTCGACGAAGAACCTCACGGTGGAGGCCAGGTCGAGCGGGGGCCTGCGGTTGCCGAGCAGCCAGCGCGCGCCCCGCTCGGCGAGCTTGCGGCCCTCCAGCAGCATGGCGAGCTGGGTCGCGGTGTCGACCTTGTTGTCCAGCGCCTCGACGTCCCGCCGGAAGCCCGGCAGCTCGAAGACCTCCCTGGACACCAGGTACGCCCTGGCGATGTCCGGGGTGGAGGCTCCGGTCTCCTCGCCGAAGCGGAACAGGAACGAGGTGCCGCTCGCGTTGACCAGATCGTTCACCACGCGGGTGGTGATGATCTCGCGGCGCAGCGGGTGGGCGTCCATGGCCGCGCGGAACCGCTCACGCAGCGCCGAGGGGAAGTAGGACACCAGCCACGACTCCAGGTACGGGTCGTCGGGCAGGTCGGAGGCGAGCACCTCGTGGTCGGCCACCAGCTTGGTGTACGCGAGCAGCACCGAGAACTCAGGAGCGGTGAGCCCGAGCCCGGCCTGGCGCCGCTCGGCCAGCGCCTTGTCGGACGGCAGCGCCTCCAGCTCGCGGTTGACCAGGCCCTCGCGCTCCAGCTTGCGAAGGTAGCGGGCGTGGATGTGCAGCATCTCGGGGGCCTGTGCCCGCGCGGCGGCCAGCACGACGTTCTGCGCGTGGTTGTCCTGGAGCACCAGCCCCGCGACCTCGTCGGTCATGTCGAGGAAGAGCTCGTCACGCTGCTGGTCGCCGAGCCGGCCGTCCCGCACCAAGCGGTCGAGCAGGATCTTGATGTTCACCTCGTGGTCGGAGGTGTCCACGCCGGCCGAGTTGTCGATGAAGTCGGTGTTGACGTACCCGCCGCTCAGCGCGAACTCGATGCGGGCGAGCTGGGTGAGGCCGAGGTTGCCGCCCTCGCCGACCACCTTGCACCGCAGGTCGGCGGCGTTGACGCGCAGCGAGTCGTTGGCCTTGTCGCCGACGTCGGCGTTGCTCTCGGCGGTCGCCTTGACGTAGGTGCCGATGCCGCCGTTCCAGAGCAGGTCGACGGGGGCCTTGAGGATGGCGTTGATCAGGTCGTTCGGGGTGAGCGCCGACACTCCGTCGCGGATGCCGAGCGCCGCGCGCATCTGCGGCGAGACCGGCACCGACTTGGCCGTGCGCGGCCAGATGCCACCGCCCGCGGAGATCAGCTTGGCGTCGTAGTCGGCCCAGGAGCTGCGCGGCAGGGCGAACAGGCGCGATCTCTCCGCGAAGCCGCGCGCGGCGTCCGGCTGGGGGTCTACGAAGATGTGCCGGTGGTCGAAGGCCGCGACCAGCCTGATGTGCTGGGACAGCAGCATGCCGTTGCCGAAGACGTCGCCCGACATGTCGCCGACGCCCGCGACCGTGAAGTCGGTGGTCTGGACGTCGACCCCCATCGAGCGGAAGTGGTAGGCGACCGACTCCCACGCACCCCTGGCTGTGATGCCCATGGCCTTGTGGTCGTAGCCGACCGAGCCGCCGGAGGCGAAGGCGTCGCCGAGCCAGAAGCCGTAGTCCTTGGCCAGGCTGTTGGCGATGTCGGAGAACGTCGCCGTGCCCTTGTCGGCCGCGACGACGAGGTAGGTGTCGTCGCCGTCGTGGCGGACGACGTCGGCCGGGGGGACGACCTTGTTGTCGACCAGGTTGTCGGTGATGTCGAGCAGGCCGGAGATGAACTGGCGGTAGCAGGCCACGCCTTCCGCCATGAGCTCGTCGCGCCCGCCGCCCACTGGCGGACGTTTCACGACAAATCCACCCTTAGACCCGGTGGGCACGATGACCGTATTTTTCACCATCTGGGCCTTGACCAGGCCGAGGACCTCGGTCCGGAAGTCCTCCATGCGGTCCGACCAGCGCAGGCCGCCTCGCGCGACCTTGCCGAACCGAAGGTGCACGCCTTCCACCCGGGGCGAGTACACGAAGATCTCGTACTTGGGCCGGGGCAGCGGCAGCACGCTGATCGCCGAGGAGTCGAGCTTGATGGAGATGTACGGCTTGCGCCCGCCGTCCACCCGCTGGAAGGCGTTGGTGCGCAGCGTGGCCAGGATCATCTCCAGGTAAGCCCGCAGGATGCGGTCCTCGTCCAGCGAGGCGACCTCCTCCAGGGCCGCGAGCACCTCCTCGTGCAGGGCCTCGCCGAGGTCCTCCCTGGCGTCCTCCGTGCGGCGCGGGTCCAGCCTCGCCTCGAAGAGCCGTACGAGCAGGTTGGCCAGCCGGATGTTGCCGAGGAGCACCTTCTCGATGTAGCGCTGGCTGAAGGCGATGCCCGCCTGGCGGAGGTACTTGGCGTACATCCGCAGGATCTGGGTCTGCTCCCAGGTGAGGCCGGCGCCGAGCACGAGCCCGTTGAAGCCGTCGCTCTCGATCTCGCCCCGCCAGAGCGCCGCGAAGGCGTCCTGGAACAGCCGCTTGAACTGCTCGTGGTCGACCACCTCGGAGGGGGCGCAGCGCAGGCCGAAGTCGTAGATCCAGGCGGGCCGCTCGCCCTTCCTGGTGATCTGGTACGGCCGCTCGTCCACCACCTCGACGCCCATGCGCGACAGCAGCGGCAGGATCTCGGAGAGCGAGATCGCGGACCCGATGCGGTAGATCTTGAACCGCCGCTCCCCCTGGGTCAGGTCGCGCGGCTCGTACAGATCCATCCCGATCTGGCCGGGGGTGTCGGTGAGCCGTTCCAGGCGGTACAGGTCGGCGACGGCCGTACGGGGCGTGAAGTCCTCCTTGTAGCCCTCGGGGAACGCCGCGGCATAGCGGCGGGTCAGCGAGGCGGCCTCCTCCTCCCGGGAGAACTCGCCGATCGCCGCGGCGAGGTCCTCCTTCCAGGAGCGGGTGGTGGCCGCGATGCGGGCCTCCAGCTCCGCGAGGTTCACGTCGGTGCCGCCCATCGGCTTGCCGCGCTCGCCGCGGATCACCACGTGCAGGCGGGCCAGCGGCGACTCGCCGATCATGGTGCTGTAGTCGAGGGTGGTGCCGCCGAGCGACTGGATCAGGATGTCCTGCATCCGCAGGCGCACGTCGGTGGTGTACCGGTCGCGCGGCAGGTAGATCAGGCACGAGATGTAGCGGTTGTAGTCGTCGCGGCGCAGGAAGAGCTTGACCCGCTTGCGCTCGCGCAGGCGCAGGACGCCCAGCACCATCGGCACCAGATCGTCGGCCGGGACCTGGAACAGCTCCGCGCGCGGATAGGTCTCCAGGATCTCGATGAGGTCCTTGCCGTCATGGCTGTCGGCGGTGAGCCCCGCCTTGTCGAGCACCTCTTCGAGCCTGTGCCGCAGCACCGGGATGTGCCAGATCGACTCGCTGTAGGCCACGTGCGAGAACAGGCCGAGGAAGCGGCGCTCGCCGATCACCTCGCCCTCGGGCGAGAAGACCTTCACGCCGATGTAGTCAAGGTAGGCGGGCCGGTGGACGGTCGCCCTGCTGTTGGCCTTGGTCACGACCAGCAGCTGTTTCTCGCGGGCCTTGGCCCTGAGCTCGGGGGACATCGCGGCGAAGCTCGCCGAGCCGGCCTTGTCGGCCCGCAGGATGCCGAGGCCGGTGCCGGGCACGGCGCGCAGCCCGTCGCCGTCGGGGCCCACCTCCAGGCGGTACTCGCGGTAGCCGAGGAAGTTGAAGTGCTCGTCCGCGAGCCAGCGGAGCAGCTCCAGGCTGTCCTCCAGGTCGCCGGGCGGCAGCGGCGGCGGCGCGGCCTCCAGGCCGGTCGCGATCTGGAGGGCCAGGGCCCGCATCTTCGGGTAGTCCTCGACGGAGGACCGCACGTCGTGCAGGACTCGCTGGAGGTCCTTCTCCAGCTCCGCCAGCACCCCGGGGTCGGACTGCCGGTCGATCTCGATGTGCATCCACGACTCGACCAGCACCTGGCCGGTGAGGTCGGCCTGCTCCTGGCCGAGCATGCGGCCCGTCATGTCGCGGCGGACCTTCATCTGCGGGTGCACGATCAGGCGGGCCCCCGTCTCGTGACGGTCGAGCTCCATCGTCACCGAGTCGACGAGGAAGGACATGTCGTCGGTGACCACCTCGACGACGGAGTTCCCGAGGTCGAAGCCGTCCTCCTCGACCGTCGGGGTGTAGGCGCGGACCAGGGCCCGGCCCTGCGGGCGGTAGTCCGCCAGCCGCCGGTGCGCCATGGCGGGCCCGTACAGCTCAACGGGGTCGCGGTCGATCACGTCCTCTGGCGCGACATGCCGGTAGTAGAGCCGGAGAAACGCCAGGATGCTCTCACCGTCCAGATGATCGCTTCCGGGGGTCTCTGCACACAGTTCAGCAGCGGACCGCAGCAGCCGGTCCTTTGCCTCGTCGAGCGGCATGTCGCTCTCACTCCTTTGTGAGGGTTCGCCTTTGTTCCAGATGGTTACAACCTGGACCCCGGTCTCCGTTGACCGGATCCTCTCTGGCCGTACCCGATATCAGCCCATCACACGTGATACGTCAACTTGTCCGGAATCGTGCGCAATTCCCTGATCGGACGAGCCTCCTACCCCGCCACGTGCACCGTGACCGATCTGTGATAAACCAAGCCACTCTTACGGACGTCTCACTCAACGAGCGCGACCTTTCGCGACCGATGACCCGCCCTTGGGGGATGAGTGACCATGCGTCCCGCGCTCGACCGACGGAGCTTCCTCCGCGGGTCCGCCATAGCCGCCACGGTCGTGGCAGGAGGATGCGTCCACACCGGGGCCGCGGCGCGCACCGCGACGGGCACATTGGTGGGCACAGCCGCGGGCATGACGGCTCGTACCGGCCCCTCGCCGTCGGACTGGACGTCCCTGGGCAGGGGCCTGGCCGGGCGGCTGATCCGCCCCGGGGACGCCGCGTACGACGCGGCCCGCCGCCTGTACAACCCGTCGTTCGACGGCATACGGCCCGCCGCCGTGGCGTACTGCGCGAACCCGTCGGACGTGGCAGAGTGCCTGGCCTTCGCCAGGCGGCTCCGCGTGCCGGTGACCTCCCGGTCGGGCGGTCACAGCTACGCGGGCTGGTCGTCCGGCACGGGACTCGTCGTGGACGTCTCGCGCATGAACGGCGTGCGGGCCACATCGGGGCGCGCGGTCGTGGGCGCGGGCGCGCAACTGGTCGACGTGTACGACCGGCTGGCCTCGCATGGAGTGAGCATACCGGGCGGCTCCTGCCCGACGGTGGGCATCGCGGGGCTGACACTGGGCGGGGGCATCGGCGTCGTGGCCAGGAAGTACGGCCTGACCTGCGACGCGCTGGAGTCGCTCCAGATCGTCACCGCCGACGGCCGGGTGCTGACCTGTGACGCCGACCATGAACCCGAGCTGTACTGGGCCTCGCGCGGCGGCGGTGGCGGCAACTTCGGCGTCGCCGTGTCGTTCACCTTCCGCACGCACGCCACGCGCGACGTCACGCTGTTCTTCCTGCACTGGCCATGGTCGCGCGCCCGCAAGGCCGTCGCCGCCTGGCAGGCGTGGGCGCCCCACGAGCCGGACGCCATGTGGTCCAACCTGCACCTCACCCAGGACCCCGCGCTCGACCTGCAGATCGGCGGCCTCTACCTCGGCTCGCGCGCGGACTGCGAGCGGCGGCTCGAACCGCTGATCGCCAAGATCGGCGCCCAGCCCTCCACCCGCTACGTCACCCAGACCTCCTACCGCAACGCCATGATGATCGAGGCGGGCTGCTCCACCCGCACGGTGTCCCAGTGCCACCGGCCAGGGAGCCTGCCGGGGCAGACGGCCGACGGGCGCTTCCCGCGCGACGCGTTCAGCGCCAAGTCGCACATGGCCTACCGGCCCCTGTCGGCCTCGGGCATCGGCGCCCTGGTGGAGCAGACGGCCCGCCCGGGACGGCACGCCGTCCTCCTCGACGCGCTCGGCGGCGCGGTCGGGCGCGTGCGACCGGGCGCGACCGCCTTCCCGCACCGCACGGCGCTGTTCAGCGTGCAGTACTACGCGCACATGGCGGGCGCGGCCACCTGGCTGCGCGGCGCGCACGCCGCCATGGCGCCGCACTTCGGCGACCACGCCTACGTCAACTACATCGACCCGGCCCTTCCCGCCTGGCGTCAGGCCTACTACGGCGCCAACGCCGGCCGCCTCGCCAAGGTCAAGGCCGCCTACGACCCCGGGCGCCTCTTCCGCTTCCCCCAGGCGATCTGACCGCGTCCGCGCGGTGACCGGGGTCTTGTACGCCATGGAGTTCAAGGCGTTCGCCGACGACGCCCAGGTCTTCGCGACCTGACGGATACGCGACATGCGCAAAACATTGAAAAGTCAACTATCCGTAGTTCGTCCCGCTACTCTCATACGCCGTGATCAATCAGCAGATACCCGTAGAACATAGCTCTAGCAGCACAAACGGCGCGGCTGCCGCCCCCGAGGCCGCTCCCGCCGAGAAGGATCACGTCACCGTCATCGAGCTGATCGAGCGCATCGCCTCGGTGGTTCTGCCGATCGGCGTCGCCCTCTACGCGATGCTCTACATCGGCGTCGAGCAGATCTACAACGTCTTCGGCATCAGCCCTCAGCAGGCCGGCATCGACCAGGCCGTCCTGTTCGGCCGGCTCTCCAGCGCGCTGGTCCTGCTGCTGCTCGTGGTACTGCCCGCTCTGGGCGTGATCGTCGGGCTGGGCTGGCTGGCCAATAAGGTCACTTTGGGGCTGCTCGCCCGGCTGGTGCGGGCCATCCGGGAACGGCCGTGGGTGATCGCGGTGATCGCCGCGCTGTGGTGCGGCGCCACCTACTGGGGCTTCTTCAACCTCTTCGCCGACCTCGACCTCGCCGTCATGGTCACCATCGCGGTGGGCCTCGGCGTAGTGGCGTTCCTGGTGCCCTTCCGGCTGATGCGCCGCAAGCCGGTCGGCCGCGCCGGGATGAAGCTGCTCGTCGGAGCCATGACCGGGCTCGGCCTCGGCTTCCTGCTCATCCTCCAGATGACGACCGCGGCGGTGGACGCCTACACCACCGGCAAGACGAGCCTGCTGCTGGACGCCGTGGGCTTCCAGAACCAGTGGGCCGTCGTGAAGAACGGCGACGACAAGCCGCTCTACGACGGCCGCCGGATGATGCTCCTCGGTGAGGCCGACGGCGGCATCTACGTCTTCTACGACTGCGACAAGATGATCACCATCCGCCGCGCCGCCGACCACACCAACCTCGGCGAGCTCGAAATCGACCCCGACCAGCCCAAGGGCTTCGCCTGCGGTTCCAAGGCCGAGGAGCAGGCGGCCCAGTAGCCGCCGCCCCAAGGCCCCCGGCCGGGGCCGCCGTACGCCCGGCGGCCCGGACGCACGCCCCGGCCGCCGACCCCCCGGCGGCCCCGAAGTGATCTCTCGACGGCCCGGCATCCGGTCCGGCCTGTCCAGCCCGCCCGGCTTACGGGACGAAGTGCCGCAGAACCTCCGGGTTGGCCATGGCACCGGTGTTGGCGGCCTTCTCGACGGGGGTGCCGAGCAGGATCTTCCGTACCGGCACCTCCAGCTTCTTGCCGCTCAGCGTGCGCGGGATGCCCGGCACCTCGATGATCTCGTTCGGCACGTGACGCGGGGACAGCTCGCCCCTGAGCGCCTCCTTGAGCTTGGTGACCAGGGCGTCGGTCAGCGTGCCGCCCTCGGCCATCGTCACGTACAGCAGCAGCCTGCCCTCCTGCCCGAGCTGGCCGGTGTCGATCACCAGGCTGTCCTCGATCTCGGGGAACCGCTCGACGACGCGGTAGAACTCGCTGGTCCCCATGCGCACCCCGCCGCGGTTCAGCGTGGAGTCGGACCTGCCGTAGATCACGCACGAGCCGTCGGGCATGATCTTGATCCAGTCGCCGTGCCGCCAGACCCCCGGGTAGTCGGCGAAGTAGCTCTCCTGGTAGCGCGTGCCGTCGGGGTCGTTCCAGAACATGACGGGCATCGAGGGCATGGGCCGGGTCACCACCAGCTCGCCGACCTCGCCGACCACGGAGTCGCCCTCGGGGTCGTACGACTCCACGGACGCGCCGAGGCAGCGGCAGGGAATCACGCCCGCCCTGACCGGCAGCACCGGCACCGCTCCCACGAACCCCGTGCACACGTCCGTGCCGCCGGAGAACGATCCGAGCTGGACGCCGGGCAGTACGTCGTACAGCCAGCCGAACCCCTCGGGCGGCAGCGGAGAGCCCGTGGAGCCGACCCCCCTGAGCCTCTCCAGGCCGGACGGCCTCAGCTCGGCCCGCATGGAGGCGATGATGTACGGCGCGCCGGTGCCGAAGTAGGTGACGCCCTCCTCTGCCGCCAGCCGCCAGAGCGCGTCGGGCCCGGGATGCGTGGCGCTGCCGTCGTAGAGGACCACGGTGGCGCCGACGAGCAGGCCGCCCGCGAGGTAGTTCCACATCATCCAGCCGGTCGTCGTGTACCAGAAGAACACGTCGCCTTCGCCGAGATCCTGATGGAAGGTGAGCGCCTTCAGGTGCTCCAGCACGATGCCGCCATGGCCGTGGACGATCGGCTTGGGCAGCCCCGTGGTGCCGGAGGAGTAGACGATCCAGAGCGGGTGGTCGAACGGCACCGGCTCGAAGGCGGGCGGTGCCGGCTCGGCCCGCAGCTCGTCCCAGGAGTCCGTGCCGACCACCACGGTCGCGACCAGGCTCGGGAGCTTGGCGGCGATGTCGGCCACGACCGCGGAACGGTCGAACGAGCGGCCGTTGTAGCTGTAGGCGTCGACCGCGATCAGCACCTTGGGGGTGATCTGCGTGAACCTGTCCACCACGCTGGAGGCGCCGAAGTCGGGCGAGCAGGACGACCAGATGGCACCGAGGCTCGCGGTGGCGAGGAAGGAGATCAGCGCCTCAGGCGCGTTGGGAAGATACGCGGCGACGCGGTCTCCCCGGGTGACCCCGAGCCGCACCAGGCCCGCCCGGACCCGGGCGACCTCCTCCGCGAGCTCCCCGTATGTGAAGGAGCGCCGGGCGCCGGCCTCGTCGCGCGAGATCACGGCGAGACGGCCGGGATCTCCGCGCAGCGCGTTCGCCGCGTAGTTCAGGGTCGCTCCCTCGAACCATTTCGCGGCCGGCATCGTCCCACTGATGACGGGCCCGTCGCCACGATCGCCGACGACCGGGAAATAGTCCCAGACCGACGTCCAGAACTCCTCGGGAGCCTCGACCGACCATCGCCACAGATCCTCGTAATCGCGCTCGGAACGCCCCAGCCACGCGGCGAACCGGGTGATTTTCGCATCACGGATCACCTCGGGGGACGGCTCCCAGAGCAGCGCACCTTCCTCAACCATGGCCCTATCCTGCCGAAGCCCCCGCCCCACCGCCATCCCGCCCGCCCACACATCACCGCCCACCGGCCTGGTATCCCGTCTGTGCGGGGGGCGAGCGTCTGTGCGGGGGGCGAGCGTCAGTGCGCGAGGTGAGGGTCAGCGCCTGCGTGCGAGGGTGATGCCGTCCCGCACCGGCAGCATCACGGACTCGACCCGGTCGTCGCCGGCGATGAGATCGTTGAGGCCGCGCATCGCCAGGTGGTGCTCCTCCTGGTAGGCGGGATCGAGGACGCGGCCTCCGAGGAACACGTTGTCCAGGACGACCAGGCCGCCGGGGCGCAGCCGCCGCACGATCTCCTCGTAGTAGGCCGGGTAGTTGACCTTGTCCGCGTCGATGAAGGCGAAATCGATGGACGGCTCCGCGGGAAGCGCTCGCAGTGTCTCGATCGCCGGGCCGATCTTCAGGTCGATGCGATCGGCCACGCCCGCACGCTCCCAGTACGGCCTGCCGAGGGAGGTCCACTCGTCGCTGACGTCGCAGGCGAGAAGACGACCGTCCTCGGGCAGGCCCCGGGCGATGCAGAGCGACGAGTAACCGGTGAACACCCCCACCTCGACGGCACGCCGCGCGCCGACCATCCGGACCAGCATCGTCAGGAGCGTGCCCTCGTCGTGGGAGACCTGCATCCCGGCCGCGTCGCCGGTGGCCTCGCGGGTCTTCACGGCCAGTTCGCGGAGCACCTCGTCGGCCGGCGTGCAGTGCGTGAGCAGGTAGTCGCTGACGACGGGGTCGATGATCTGCATGGACTCCGCCGTCACGGGAGCCGTCCAGTCGACGGCGAGCTCCTCCTGGGTGGCGAAACGCAGCAGGTGACGCGTGATGACGTCCTGCACCCCGGCCAGGGCCTCGGCGTCTCCGGCCGTGGCGATCAGGTCCAGACCGCGACCCGATGGAACGAGCACGCACTGCCCTCGGCTGAGGGTGATCACCCCCCGGCCGTCGTCCGAGAGCTCCGTGGTGGCCTTGTGGCCCATGTGCGAGATCAGCTGCTTGATGTAGCGCTCGGGGCGGGTGGTGGCGACGTGCGCCGTCGAGGAGGGCATCGAGGTCCTTCGGCTAGGGATTTCGACGTGTGCGAGACTAGCCGGATGCGCCCACGGCGCCGGCCCGGGGCGTCAAGCGCGCGCCTCAGCCGGCCTTCCGGTCGAGGGGGCTGGTGAGCTGGGCGACGGCGGCGACCACCTCGGAGGCGTTGGTCAGATCCTGGAGGACGATGTCCGCGCCCGCCTCCCGCAGCTCGGCCGTGGTGGAGCGGCCCGACGCCACGGCGATCATCGCGGCCCCGGCGATGCGGGCGGCCTGCACGTCCCTGGCCGAGTCGCCGATCAGCACCGTGTTGGACCCGTCGCAGGCGTAGCCGTACATCTGCTTGACCCTGCCCTGGGCGACCTGGAGGAGGGTCGCCTTGGGGTAGACCTCCTCGCCGTACCCGCCGACCTCGAAGTCGACGTACTTCTCCAGGCCGAAGGCCTTCAGCTTGAGGATGGCGTTGCTCTTGATGGTGCCGGTGAGCACCGACTGGACCACCCCGTCGAGCCTCGCCACGGCCTTGAGCGCGTCCTTCGCGCCGGACATGACGCGCCCGTCCTTGTCGAGACGCTTGCGGCGGGCGGCGAACGCGCCGGCGAGGGCGTCGATGAACCGGGGAAGGTGGTCGTCACCGGTCACGATGCCGTTGATGGCGAGCGTCTCGAAGATGATCTCGGAGTCCGGACGGCCCATAGCGGGCGCCAGCTTCACCAGCGGTCGCCCGGTGACCTGCCGGAACGCGTCGGCATAGGCGTCACGGGTGACGATCGCCACGTCGACCAGGGTGAGGTCGACGTTCCACAGCACGAGACGGTTAATGGGGGGCCTCCGAACGCGTAAGGGATGCGCTCAGATTACGACGATCGCGCGCCCCAGAGGCCGACCGATGCCCAACTCGTCACCCTACGAGCGGAATGCCCCGGCCGGCCGCTCCCCGGACGACCGGTCATTTGGCGTGGTCGAACGCCTTGGACAGGGAGTCGACGACGGGGAAGCCGGAGGCCGCGAGGTCGGCGCGGCTGGTCATGCCCCCGGTGTAGAGGACCGCGTGAGCGCCCACATGCTCGGCCGCGTGGGCGTCGTCGATGCTGTCGCCGATCACGAGGATCTCGGACGGCTTCACGTCGAGCGACTCGATGTGGACCACCATGTGCTCGGCCTTGCCTCCGCCCGGCGCGCCGTTGCTCAGGCCGTCGATGCGGGCGAAGTAGCCGTCGATGCCGAGCTCGGATGCCTTGCGCACCAGCCGGTCGTGCGCCCACATGGACAGCAGCGACTGGGTGCGCCCGGAGTCGGCCCAGGTGCGAAGGCAGTCGAGCGCCTCCTCGGCGAGGGCGCACGAGAGCATCAACCGGTGGTAGTGGTCATGGAAGGCCTGGTCGAGCACCTCCCACTCTCCCTCGTGCAGGGGCCGGCCGAGAATGCGCTCGTAGGCCACCCAGATCGGGCGGGTGTACGCGGCCCGGAAGCCGTCGTTGTCGAACGCGGCCACGCCGTAGGGCTTGAAGACCTCGTTCGTGGCTCCCACCACGGCTTCGATGTCGTGAAAGAGCGTGCCGTTCCAGTCCCAGATGATGTGCTTCATATCGTGATCCAGGATAAACGAACCCCCCGGAACAGGCACCGGGATTTCAGGGGTGGCGGCCCGGCCGGTCAGGGGAGCAGGTCGGGGATCTCCTGGGTGGCGTACCACAGCAGCTCGTGGGCCTCGGCGCCGTCGACGTCGAAGCGCGCGTCCTCGTCGCCGTCGTCGGCGGCGAACACGGCCGCGAGCGCCGTCTCCACGTCGGGCACGGCCTGCGGGTCGTCCACGTGGACCGCGGCGATCTTCTTCGTCGGCACCGCGGCCGGGATCCGCACCCGGGAGCGGTCCTCAAGGTCCGTACCGGCCTTGACCTGGTCGTCCGGCACTTCGGCGGCGATCACCACGCGCCGCGCGGGGACCTCCACCCCGTCGGCGCGGCCGGCCGCCAGCATCCGCAGGGACGCCCTGGCGGCGTCCGTCAGGGCGACGTACTCGAGCTCCTCGGTGTCACCGGAGACGTACCACTCGACCAGCGCGGGGGTCACCGCGTAGCCGGTCAGCGGGGCCGGGCCGACCTCCCCCGTGGCGACCACACGGGCCAGCGCGGGAAGGGTGCACGGCAGGTAGACGCGCATGCGTTCGTTCCTCAATCACGATATTTCGGGATATCGGGGCCAGAGCGGCGCCCGATCGACTCCATGAGTGTGCCAGGCGCCGCGTCACCGCCCGTACAGGATCACGGAAGCCGGCCCGCGAAGCGTCACACCCCGGGGCGCAGCGGAAGGCTGCACAGGGCCTCCACCGCCGCTATGGTCGCGTCGGCGTCGCGGTGGTGCAGGCCGACGATGCCGAGCGCGCGGGCGGCCTCGATGTTCGCCTCGATGTCGTCGATGAAGACGCACTCCTCCGGGCGCAGCCCCACAAGACCCAGGGCGTGGTGGAAGATGCGCGGCTCGGGCTTGCGCATGCCGACCTCGCCCGAGATGACGACCTGGTCGAAGTAGTCGTCCCAGCCCTCCCGCAGGTAGTGGTCGCCCCAGGAGTTGGAGACCAGGCAGGTGGACAGGCCCGCCGTGCGGGCGGCGCGCAGCATCTCGTACATCGTCGGCACCGGCCGGAACCCGGCGAACATCCGCGCCAGCAGCCCCTCGGCGACCGGCGGCACGCCGTCGAGCGTCACGAGCTTCGCCGCCAGGTCGCGCTCGAACTCGCTCGCGTCGATCTCGCCGCGCTCCAGGGCGTGGATCGGGCTCTCCCCGTCGGCGCCCCCTTCGTAGGCATGGCGTATGAGCTCGCGCATCAGGTCGCGGTAGTGCGCGTCGTCGATGGCGTCGGCGACGAGCCACTCGGTGATGGCCTCCTGCAGGCTGGTGGTGAGCACGCCACCCCAGTCGATAAGCACACCCTTAACCACGTCTGCTCCCTATGTCCGGCTCGGCCTTTCAGAGTAAGCCGAGCCCGTTTCCTACCGGGTGCCCAGCCCCACCGGAAGGACCCCCTTGGGCTTGAGAGCCCCGCTCAGGGCCTTGGCGGCGGCCTTGAGCGACGCCTCGCCGTCGGAGTAGACGGCCAGGGCCGTGTCGTAGCCCCGCAGCCGCGCCAGCTCGTACGGAGCCCCCATCGAGACCACGACCACCCTCTTCCCGGTGCCCGTCATCGCGGACAGGAGCCGCGTCTGTGCGGGGCCGGCGTCCTTGGTGGTGACGACCACGGTGTCGGCGCCCGCGGCGGCGGACCGGGCGCGCGCGATCTCGGAGGCGGTCGGGGTGTCCCCGGTGCCCACCGCCGACGCGCCGTGGAGCATGCCCGCCAGACGCTTGCCGGCCGGGCCCGTGACCAGCACGTCGCCCTTAACGGGCAGGCCGCCCGCCCCCTTCACCGGCGTCACGGAGCGGTCGGCGATGCCCTGGGCGGCCTTGCGGTGCTCTCTCGAGCGCAGCACCTCGGCCGCCTCGTCGGCGTCCGCCACGGAGCCCTTGAGGATCCCCCTGGCGGCCTTCAGCGCCAGCAGGCGCGTGACCGACTGGTCGAGCCGCTCGCGCGAGATGCGCCCGGACCTGACCGCGGCGAGCACCGCGCCATAGGCCTTCGGGAAGTCCGGCGGCATCAGCAGCAGGTCGACGCCCGCGAGGATCGCCCGCACGGCCACCTCGGCGTCGCCGTACTTCTCCCGCACCCCCTTCATGTCGAGGGCGTCGGTGGTCACCACGCCGTCATAGCCGAGCTTCTCGCGGAGCAGCCCCGTGAGGATCGGCTTGGAGAGGGTCGCGGGGTCGCCGGACGGGTCGAGCTTCGGCATCACGACATGGGCGGACATCACCATGTCGACCCCGTGCTCGGCCGCCGCCCTGAACGGCGGCGCGTCGACCTTCTCCCACTTCGAGCGCGAGTGGCGGATCACGGGCAGGCCGCTGTGGCTGTCGACCTTCGTGTCGCCGTGCCCGGGGAAGTGCTTGGCCGCGCTGCCCACCCCCGCCTCGTGGAACCCGTCGACGGCGGCCCCGACCATGGCCGCCACCCGCGCGGGATCGGACCCGTACGAGCGGGCGCCGATCACCGGGTTGGCGGGGTTGACGTTGACGTCGGCGACCGGCGCGAAGTCGAGGTTGATGCCGAGCGCGCGCAGCTCCTCGCCGGTCACCCGCGCGGCCGTACGGGCGTCGCCTGGGTCGCGCGTGGCGCCGATGGCCATGCTCCCCGGCACGTCGGTCACCAGCGGGCTGAGCCGCGAGACCAGGCCGTTCTCCTGGTCGGCCCCGATGATCAGCGGGATCCCTGAGGCCTTCTGCAGGCCGCCCGTCAGCTTGACGAGCTGGCCCGCGCTCTCGACGTTGCCCGCCCAGGGGAACAGGATGACGCCGCCCGGACGGTATTTGCGGACCACGGCCGCGGGGGTGGCCGCGCCGAACCTCGCCTGGTTGTCGCCATGGGCCCCGTCGGGGCGCGAGCCGTACACGACCGGCATGAAGAGCTGCCCGATCTTGTCCTCCAGGCTCATCGCGGCGAGCGTCGCCGGGACGGACGGGCCGGGGGTCGCGCTCGCCCGGGGAGATGTGGTCACGGAGGGGGTGGGCCTGGACGGCGCGTTCGTGACCGGAGGGCCCTGCGCCGCGTCGGAAGGTGCCCCCGCGCACCCCGCGGCCATCGTCACGATCACCAGAAGCGCCGCCGCGCGCAGAGGTCCACCCATGGCGTCAACCGTATCGGCGCCATCGCGTGGCCGACCCGCCGTTCCGCGACCCGAGACCCCCGGAGCCCCGGGCCGGAGGCTCAGAGTGACCTGTCCCTGAGGCTCAGAGTGACAGGTCGGCGAGGCCGGGCAGGTGTGCGCGGGCGGCGGCGCGAGCGGCCTCGGCGGTGGTCGTGGCCCGCGCGGCGGCGGCCGCGGCCCGGCACTGGGCGAGGGTGTGGCGCGCCAGCGTGGCACGCACCCACGGGAGCGCGGGAGCGCCCATCGACAGCGAGGTCACGCCGAGGCCGACCAGCACGCACGCGAGCGCGGGATCGGAGCCCGCCTCCCCGCAGACCCCGCACGGGACGCCCGCCGAGGCGGCGATCGCGACGAGGTCGAGCATGACGGGCTGCCAGGGGTCCTGGTAGACGGTCAGCGCCCCCACCTCCCTGTCGGCCGCGAAGACGTACTGCGCGAGGTCGTTCGTGCCGACGGAGAAGAAGTCCACGGACGGCGCGAGGTCGGCGGCCCTGAGCGCGGCGGCGGGGATCTCGATCATGATCCCGGCCGACGGGAGGCCGGCCGCCCGGCAGGCGCCCGCGAACCAGGTGGCCTCCTCGGCGCTCGCCACCATGGGGGCCATGACGTGAAGCTCGGCCGAGGTGCCCTTGGCGGCCCGGGCGAGCGCCTGGAGCTGGCTCACCATCACGTCCGGAAATATCCGCAGAATTCGCAGCCCGCGCTCGCCCAGGGCGGGGTTGGGCTCGTCTCCGGTGGGCGGCAGGAAGCCCAGCGGCTTGTCCGCGCCCGCGTCGAGCACGCGCACCACGACCTGGCCGCCGGGGAAGGCCGCGAGGACCTCACGGTACGCGGCCTCCTGCTCCTCGTCCGAGGGGGCCACCTCGCGGTCGAAGAAGAGGAACTCCGTGCGGTAGAGCCCCACGCCCTCGGCGCCGTACTCCAGCGCCGCCGCGAGGTCACGCGGCCCTCCGACGTTGGCCAGCAGGGCCACGGGGTGCCCGTCCGCGGTCGCACCCGGCCCCTTGGCCGAGGACAGCATGGTCGCGCGGGCGTCCGCCGCCTCCATCGTCGCCGCGACCTCCTCCTCGGAGGGCACGAGCCCGACCATGCCCGTGGTGCCGTCGACGAGCACGTAGGTGCCGTTCACGATCGACGTGGCCCCCGGGCAGGCGACGACGGCCGGCACGCCCATGGCACGGGCCAGGATGGCGGTGTGGCTGGTGGGGCCGCCCTGCTCGGTGACGAAGGCCGCGACGACCTCCTTGGACAGCACCACCGTGTCGGCGGGCGCGAGGTCGCGGGCGACCAGCACGTACGGGCGCTCGCCCCTCTCGGGGAGCCCGGGCATGGGCATGCCCGTCAGCTCGGCGATCACGCGGTCGCGGATGTCGTCCAGGTCGGCGACCCGCTGGCCGAGGTATCCCCCGATCTCCGCCAGCATGTCGTGATATCTACCGAAAGCTTCGTAGACGGCCCGCTCGGCGGCCGTACCCGCGTCAATGAGCTCGGCGACCTCGGCGGACAGGGTGGGGTCGCGCGCGATCAGCGCCTGCGCCGCCAGCACGTCCCGCGCGTCGCCGCCCGCCGCCTCGCCACGGGCCGCCAGCTCGGCGGCGACCCGCTCCACGGCGGCCTCGGCCCGCGCCGTCTCGCCCACGGGATCGCCGTCGTGCCGCGATCCCGCGGGTGGTTCGGGGACGGTGCCCCCCAGAAGGTACGCAGGCCCGTACCCGGCGCCGGGGCTCACCCCGGCTCCCGTCAGCCTTTCCATCGCGACCCGTCTGAGGGGGCTCTCACGGGGCCGACACGATCGCGGCCAGCTCGTCCAGCAGCTGGTCGGCGCCCTCGCCCTCGGCGTGGATGACGATCGCCTCCCCGTTTTTCACGTCGAGCGCCAGGATGGAAAGGATGCTCTTCGCGCTGACCGGCGCTCCGCCGGGCTTGGCGACGGTGACGTCGATGGGCGCCTTGGCGGCGGTCTGCACGAACGTCGCGGCTGGGCGCGCGTGCAGGCCGACCTGGGACTCCACGATGACCTTGCGCTCGGGCACGGTTCCTCCTCAACTGGCCGGGGCGGTCCAGACCACCCGTTCAAATCAGTACGACTAGCGCGTTATTCCAAGAAGACGCCTTACAGCGATATCGGCCAGTCAACACCGGTTAGATCGGATACGACCAGATCAGCAGCGGACAGTTCGCTTACGTGGTGGGTTGTCGCCACCCCGACACAAGTCATACCCGCGGCCTTGGCCGCGGCGATCCCCGCGAGCGAATCCTCGAAGGCCACGCACTCCCCCGGCCGCACCCCGAGTGCCCGCGCTCCGGCGAGGAACCCCGCGGGATCGGGCTTTCCGACGGCGACGTCCTCACCGGAGATGATGGTCTGGACCACGTCGTCGATGCCGAGCAGTTCGAGGCAGCTCCGCGCCCACCACCGCCGCGCCGAGGTGACGAGCGCCACCGGAAGGCCGTGGCCGTCGATGCGCCGGACCAGCTCGGCCGCGCCCGGGACCGGGCTGACCGCGGGGAGCCCCGGCTGGTCGTAGTAGGACCTCAGCTCGGCTATGAGATCCTCGACGCGCCTGCCCGGGAACAGCAGGGCCTTCTCGGCCAGCACGTCGGGCCCGCGGCGTCCCATGAACTCCCTGAGCAGGTGCTCGTCGTGGTCGATGCCGTGGTTGACCAGCAGGGTGCTCCACAGCACGAGGCTGCGCCGCTCGCTGTCGACCAGCGTGCCGTCAAGGTCGAATAACGCGGCCTTCGCTGCCACCCGCCGTTCCCCCTGCCTCTCGATCGCGCCGGCCCCTGGGACTCAGTCCCACTGCAAGAGCCGGTCCCCGGCCCGTACGGGCCCGGCCGTGACGACCGCGCTCACAGTACCCGGCCGGGCGTCGAGGGCGACCACCGGACAGACCGGGGATCTCCCACCGGCCTCGATCGCCGCGGGGTTCCACGCCACGACGGGCTGCCCGGCCCGTACCCGCTCGCCCTCGCCGGCCAGGAGCCTGAACCCCTCGCCCCTGAGCTGCACGGTGTCGATGCCGAGGTGGACCAGGACCCCCCTGCCGTCCTCGCCCACGATCACGTACGCGTGCGGGTGGAGCTTGAGGATCCTGCCGTCGATGGGCGCCAGCACCTTGCCGGGCTCCCTGGCCGGGTCGATCGCCGTGCCGGGCCCCACCAGGCCTTCGGCGAAGACCGGATCGGGCACCGCGGCCAGCCCCACGACGGACCCCGCCACCGGGGCGAGAACAGTGGTCACAGGCCTCCCACCTTGGCGTCCCGGCGCGGGGATCAAGCGATGATGTCGTCGATGTCAGAGGCGATCGTGTCGGCGTCGGGGCCCACCACGACCTGGACGACGTTGCCCGCGGCCATGACGCCGTGGGCGCCCGCGGCCCTCAGCGCGGCGTGGTCGACCTTGGACGCGTCGCGGACCTCGGTGCGGAGGCGGGTGATGCACGGCTCGATCTCGATGATGTTGCCGGCGCCACCGAGCCCGGCGATGATCGCGTTCGCGTCTGCCGCCATTTCCGTCCTCCTCATTACGCCCGAGGTAAAGGTAATGAGGTTATTCGGTCTGCGTCACCTTGTTGAGGCCGCGAGGCGAGTCGGGGTCGATGCCGCGCCTGCGGGCGAGGGCCTCGGTGAGCATCTGCCCGGGCACGATGAGGCCCATCGGCGCCACCCACTCGGGCAGCGCCGGGCCGTTGAGCGCCGCCGTGGAGGCCGCCGCCAGCTCGGGGCCGCCGCCCACGCCGAAGGCGGACGCCCCGGCGCCGGTCACCCGCCGTGCGAGCGCGATGGTGCCCGACAGCGTCGGCCCCTCGTCGGCCGCCACGAGCAGCGCGGGGGTCCTCTCGTCCACGACCGCGATCGGCCCGTGCAGCAGGTCGGCGTACGAGAGGCCCATGGCGTGCAGGTAGCACGCCTCCTTGAGCTTGAGCGCGGTCTCCAGCGCCGTCGAGAACGCCATGCCACGGCCCGAAACGACCACGCCGGACACCTGGGCCAGCCCCTCGACGACCGCGTCCAGGTCGCCCGGGTCCGCGATCAGCTGCTCGACGGCGTCGGGCACGCGGTTGAGGTCGTCGGCGTCCACGTCCGCGCCGAGCCCGAGCGCCAGCACGGCCAGGGCCGCGAGCTGGGTGGTGTAGGTCTTGGTGGCCGGAACGGCCTTCTCCTCGCCCGCCTGGGTGCACAGGGCGAGATGGGCGGTCTGGGCGAGCGGCGACTCCTCGCCGCCGTTGGTGATCGCGACCGTGCTCGCGCCGCAGTCCTTGGCCCAGGCGAGGGTCTCGACGATCTCCTCGGTCCTGCCCGACTGCGAGAGCGCGACGGCGAGCACGCCGGTGAGGTCGAGTTTGCGCTTGTAGGTGGTGGCGATGGAGGGGGCCGCGAGCGAGGAGAGCCTGCCCGCGTGCGCCTCGATCAGGTAGCGGCCGTAGACCGCGGCGTTGTCGGAGGTGCCCCGGGCGATGAAGACGAGCTGCCGGGTCTGCCCGGCGAGCCTCTTCACCTCGTCGATCCGCGGGAGCAGGGCATCGAGGGTGGCCCGCAGCGCGGCCGGCTGCTCGGCGATCTCGCTACGCATCTTCGTCGTCATCCGTGCCCGTCCTTCAGCTGCGGAGGGCGAGATCGGGCCGTTATCGATCCGTCGCCGGTCCGTACGTTGACACTCATTTCTAGCGTGTGGTCTAGTCCGGACTAGACCAGCACAAACCCTAACTTATACCCGCACTGAGATCGAGAGGGGAGAGGATCAGTGGCCCAGATCGACCCCGACAGCCCCGTGCCGAAGTACTTCCAGCTTCGCGAGATCCTCCTCGACCTCATCGAGAACAACGAGCTGTCCATCGGGGCGGCTATCCCCTCCGAGCGGGAGCTCTGCCAGCGTTTCGGCCTGTCAAGGATGACCGTACGCCAGGCGGTGGACCACCTGGTCTCGGAGGGCCGGCTGCACCGTGTCGCGGGCAAAGGCACGTTCGTGGCCCGCCCGAAGATCGAGATGGCGCTGCGGCTCACCTCCTTCAGCGACGACATGCGGGCCCGCGGCATGGAACCGGGCTCCCGCGACCTGGACCGGCGGGTGGTCCGTGCCAGTGCCCACCTCGCGCGGGAGCTCGGCATCCAGCCGGGCGAGGCCGTGCACTTCATCGAGCGGCTGCGCACGGCGGACGGGGAACCGCTGTGCATCGAAAGGGCCCACATCCCGGTGTCCTTCGCGCCGGACCTGGAGACGTTCGACCTGTCGGGCCGGTCGCTCTACGCGCTCCTGGAGACGCGCCACGGGGTGGTGCTGGACGCGGGAGAGCTGACCATCGACGGCGGAATCGCCGATCCGGGCGACGCCGATCTGCTCAAGCTGCCCCGGGGCGGTGCCGTGCTGCTGCTCCAGCGACGGTCGTTCTCGGGCGGCGTCTGCGTCGAGTTCGGGGTCTCGACCTACCGCGCCGACCGGTACCAGCTCCGCACGGTGCTGGAGATCCCGACCCGGCGCAGCTGAGCCTCCCATCCCATTCCTGGAGGAAAGCCGATGAGCTCCGCCTCGGCCGACGCGGGCCCGCCCGCAGCCCCCTCATCCGCCTCCGTCCTGATGGCGATCATGTCCCGCATCGGCCGCTCGCTGATGCTGCCGATCGCCGCCCTGCCCGCGGCGGGGCTGCTGCTGCGGCTGAGCCAGGACGACCTCCTCGGACGGACCCAGAACGCGGCCCTCGACAAGATCGCCGAGGTGGTCGGGGGCGCGGGTGAAGTGCTCTTCGACAACCTCCCCATCCTGTTCGCCATCGGGGTCGCCGTGGGATTCGCCCGCCGCTCCGACGGGTCCACGGCGCTCGCCGCGCTGATCGGCTACCTGGTCTTCGACCGGGTGTCCAAGCTGCTGTTCTTCGACGCCTCCTCCGGGTTCGCCGTGCACAAGAGGGTCGCCCAGACGATCGTCGGGGCGGACGGCAGGCCCACGGAGGTGATCAACCTGGCGGCGGGCAACCCGACCGGCGTGCTCGGCGGCATCGTGATCGGGATCACAGCGGCCCTGCTCTACCAGCGCTACTACCGCGTCAAGCTGCCCACGTGGCTGGCCTTCTTCGGCGGCCGGAGGTTCGTGCCGATCGTCACGGCGTTCGTGGCGCTGCTGCTCGGCGTGGTCTTCGGGCTCCTCTGGCAGCCCGTCGGTGAGTGGATGACCAGCTTCGGCCGCTGGCTCGCGGACCACTCCACGGCCGGCGCGGGGATCTACGGCGTGTTCAACCGGCTGCTCATCCCCTTCGGCCTGCACCACTTCCTGAACTCCATCGTGTGGTTCCAGGTGCCCGACTGCACGGTCGCGGGCAGGCAGTTCGCGGGCGACCTCACCTGCTACCTGCAGGGCAACCCAGGATCCGGCGAGTTCATGGCCGGCTTCTTCCCCGTCATCATGTTCGGCCTGCCCGCCGCCGCCATCGCCATCTGGCGCGCCGCACCGCCGCACCGCCGTCCCGCGGTCGGCGGCATCATGATCTCGGCGGCGCTGGTGGCCTTCGTCACCGGGATCACCGAGCCGATCGAGTTCGCGTTCGTCTTCGTCGCCCCGCTGCTCTTCGTGATCCACGCCCTGCTGACCGGGCTCTCGATGGCCCTGGTCGCCGCCCTGGACGGGCACCTCGGCTTCAGCTTCTCCGCGGGGGCGATCGACGCGACGCTCAACGCCACCAAGTCCAACACCGACAAGTTCTGGCAGATCATGTTCCTCGGCCTGATCTACGCGGTGGTGTACTACGTGGTGTTCAGCTTTCTGATCAAGCGGCTCAACATCCTCACCCCGGGGCGCGAGCCCGAGCCGGACGTGGACGCAGGCGAGCCGGCCACCCGCTGAGCCGGTTTCGGACGGCCCTCGGTCCCGCGCGAGCGTGCCGCAAACCGCGCGCGTCGAAGCTCCGGACGATCCAACTCGCGGTGATCTTTAGCCCGCAAGCCGTACGAACCGGCCGCCGGAGCAGGAAGTTGGAGCCCGCCGTATCACCGGGCCTGGCCGGAAACTCATTAGTGCGTCAAGACTCGCCGAAGACACCGGAGTGCCCCGATGTCCAGCCTCCCCCGACGTTCCCCCCGACCGGTCACCCTCCCCCGCCTGCGTGCCGTCCCCCCGGCCGACCCTCCCTACGACGACGAGCGCGGCCCCGGCTCGCTGCCTGTGGCGCCGCCGCCGACGCAGGGGGCGCTCGCCCTCGCCTACGACCCGCCCTGCGAGCCCCGGGAGCCGAGGACGGGGCCGTACGCCCTCCGGGCGGGCGGGGCGGCGGGCTCGACGCCCGACGAGCGCGGGCTGCGGAGCCTCGGGCAGGCCATGGCCGAGATCCTGGCGGGCCGCCGCCCGCCGAGCACCGTCGCCGACCGCCTCACCGAGAGGGCGTACGCCGAGCTGGTGCGCGCCGGGAGGATGATCCACACCAGACGGCCGCCGATGGTGGGGCTGCCGCACGTCAACCAGCCACGTGACGGCGCCGTCGAGGCGTGCGTGCTGGTGCGCTGCGGCGAGCGCAGCCACGTGCTGGCGATCCGCCTCGAACGGCACGGCACGCAGTGGCTGTGCACGGACTTCGAGACCGCGTGACACGGATACTGCCCCGCGACCTGTGGTGGTCGCGGGGCCGTCCGGAGAAAGGTCAGACCTGGACGTTCTTCGGGTCGCCGTGGCAGCGCTTGTACTTCTTGCCGGAGCCACAGGGGCAGGGCGCGTTGCGCTCGACGTTGCCGTACGCGGCGCGCTCCTCCGCGGTGGTGCGGACCCGGGTCTGCTCCACCTCGCCGCTCTCACCGGGAGCGCTGTAGATCATCTCGGTGGGGCGCTGCGGCCGGCGCAGCGCCTTGGAGATGATCGCACCGGCCTCGGTGACGTTGGCGTCGACGGCGGCGACCTCCTCGACGATCGGGTTGTCCTGCACCTCGACCTCGAGGTTGAACAGGTAGCCGACCGACTCCTCCTTGATGCCGTCGAGCATGGCCGCGAACATGTCGAAGCCCTCCCGCTGGTACTCGATCAGCGGGTCGCGCTGGGCGTAGGCCCGGAGCGCGATGCCCTCCTGGAGATAGTCCATCTCGTAGAGGTGCTCGCGCCACTTGCGGTCGAGCACCGAGAGGATGACGCGCCGCTCCAGCTCGCGCACGGTCTCGGCGCCGAGCTCCTCCTCACGCCGCTCGTACGCCGCGAGAGCGTCGCCCTTCACCCAGTCGGTGATCAGCTGGGGCGTGAGGTTCTCGCGCTCGCCGTCGGCCTCGCGCTCGATCAGCTCGTCGACCGTGACGGAGATCGGGTAGAGCTGCTGGAACGCCTTCCACAGCTTGTCGAGGTCCCACTCTTCGGCGAAGCCCTCGGAGGTGGCCGCCTGGACGTACCCCTCGACGACCTCGGTGATGAAGTCGCGCACCTGGTCGCGCAGGTCGGCGCCCTCGAGGACCCGGTGGCGCTCGGCGTAGATCACCTTGCGCTGGCGGTTCATGACCTCGTCGTACTTGAGGACGTTCTTGCGGATCTCGAAGTTCTGCTGCTCGACCTGGTGCTGGGCCGAGGCGATCGCCTTGGAGACGATGCCCGACTCGATCGGCACGTCCTCGGGGATGTTCAGCCGCGTCATGATCATCTCGACGCGGGCGGAGTTGAACAGCCGCATGAGGTCGTCTTCGAGCGAGAGGTAGAACCGGGACTCGCCAGGGTCGCCCTGACGGCCCGACCGGCCTCGGAGCTGGTTGTCGATGCGCCGGGACTCGTGGCGCTCGGTGCCGAGGACGTACAGGCCGCCGAGCTCGGTGACCTCCTCGTGCTCGGCCTTGACGGCGTCCTTGGCCTTCTCGAGCGCCTCGGGCCAGGCCTTCTCGTACTCCTCGGGCGTCTCCGACGGGGACAGGCCGCGCTGGTGGAGCTCGATGTCGGCCCGGAACTCGGAGTTGCCGCCGAGCATGATGTCGGTGCCTCGGCCGGCCATGTTGGTCGCGACCGTGACGGCGTGCTTGCGGCCCGCCTCGGCGATGATCGTGGCCTCACGGGCGTGGTTCTTGGCGTTCAGCACCTCGTGCTGGACGCCGGCCCGCTTGAGCGCCTTGGAGAGCCTCTCGGACTTCTCGACCGAGGTGGTGCCGACGAGGACCGGCTGGCCCCGCTCGTAGCGCTCCTTGATGTCGATCACGCAGGCGTTGAACTTGGCGTCCTCGCTCTTGTAGACCACGTCGGCCTGGTCCCTGCGGACCATCGGCCGGTTGGTCGGGATCGGGATGACGCCGAGCTTGTAGGTCTGGTGGAACTCGTTCGCCTCGGTGGTGGCCGTGCCGGTCATGCCGGACAGCCTGGAGTAGAGGCGGAAGTAGTTCTGCAGGGTGATCGTGGCGAGGGTCTGGTTCTCGTCCTTGATCTTCACGGACTCCTTGGCCTCGATGGCCTGGTGCATGCCCTCGTTGTAGCGGCGCCCGTGGAGCACGCGACCCGTGAACTCGTCGACGATCAGGACTTCACCGTCGACGACGATGTAGTCCTTGTCCTTCTTGTAGAGCTCCTTGGCCTTGATGGCGTTGTTGAGGAAGCCGACCAGGTGGGTGTGCTCGGGCTTGTAGAGGTTGTCGATGCCGAGCCAGTCCTCGACCTTCTCGACACCGGCCTCGAGGACGCCGACCGTGCGCTTCTTCTCGTCGACGATGTAGTCGCCGGTGCTCTCCTCGCCCTCCTTGCCCTCGACGCCGCGGCGGAGGCGGGGGACGATCTTGGCGAACTCCTGGTACCACTTGCCGGACTGCTCGCCGGGACCGGAGATGATCAGCGGCGTACGGGCCTCGTCGATGAGGATGGAGTCGACCTCGTCGACGACGGCGAAGGCGTGGCCCCGCTGCACGCACTCATCCAGCGACCACGCCATGTTGTCGCGGAGGTAGTCGAAGCCGAACTCGTTGTTCGTGCCGTAGGTGATGTCGGCGTTGTACTGCTTGCGGCGCTCGTCCGGCGGCATGTTCGCCAGGATCACGCCGACCTCGAGACCGAGGAAGCGGTGCACCCGGCCCATGTTCTCGGCGTCACGCTTGGCGAGGTAGTCGTTGACCGTGACGACGTGCACGCCCTTGCCGGCGATCGCGTTGAGGTACGCGGGCAGCGTACAGGTCAGGGTCTTGCCCTCACCGGTGCGCATCTCGGCGATGTTGCCGAGGTGGAGCGCGGCCCCGCCCATGATCTGCACGTCGAAGTGGCGCTGGCCGAGGACCCTGCGGGCCGCCTCGCGCACGGCGGCGAACGCCTCGGGAAGCAGGTCGTCGAGGGACTCGCCATCGGCGTGACGCTGCCTGAACTCAGCGGTCAGCGCGCGCAGCTCGGCGTCGCTGAGGCTGGTGAAGTCGGACTCGATGGAGTTGACCTGCTCGGAGATCCGCTTCAGCTTACGCAGGACCTTGCCCTCGCCGGCGCGAAGAATCTTGTCGAGAATGGCTGGCACTTTTTGTAAAGCTCCTCGCAGGTCTGTACCGCGGCCCGACGGCTGCGGACATGAGGACGAGACATGGTTCCCCGTAGCCATGGTAGGCGGTTTCACCACCGGACACAGCCATCGTCAACGACGCTGTACGGAGCACGAAGGTTCCCCGACCCCTCCCACCTGAGGCCTTTACAGGGCACGGCCTGCGGGAGGGGGAGTGACGTTGTATATCGTGCGATGGTAAGGGGAGGGAATCTTTGCCTCGGGGCGCCCCTCTGGCGACATGGGAATTTGGACGAAAACAGGGAGTCAGGATGGCCGACAGCGCACCGGCGCAGGCACACAGCGGGCAGTCTCACGCGGGAAGGCCCACGTCGTGGCTCGCCGTCACCGTGATCCTGCTGGGGTTCACCATCGGCGGCATCGCCCTGGTGATGGGTCCCAACTGGTTCCTCTTCTGGACCGGCGCCGGCGTCATCGCGGTCGGCGGCGTGCTGGCCCTGGTGTTCGACATCTTCTCCGATGTCATCGAGGACGCCCCCCGCACCATCGCGATCCAGGAGCACCACTCCCCGTTCGAGCGTCACACCGACAGCGTCTGACCGCTCTTCGCTGAGCCTCGCCCCGGAAGACCGGGCCGCCCCCGCCGTGCACCGCCGCGGCGGGGGCGTTCTCTTTCGCCGCGACACCTGCGTATCGGTTTTGTCGGTGGCACGCCCTACCATCGAGCGCATGCCGAATGGTTTCCCCGCCCCCGCGCTGGAGCTCTCCGCCGACGAGGCGCGCCGGTTCATCCTCCGCGCCCAGGGCTTCCTCGGAGCAGACTCCCGGCGTGGCGGGGTGACCGCCATGCTGCGCCGCCTGGCCGCCGTGCAGCTCGACACCATCTCCGTGCTCGCCCGCTCCCACGAGCTGGTGGCGTACGCGCGGCTGGGGCCGGTCGGCAGGGCCGAGGTCGAGCGGGCCTACTGGCACGAGCCCGCCCTCGCCTTCGAGTACTGGTGCCATGCGGCCTGCGTCGTGCCGATCGCCGACTGGCCGCTCTACTCCTTCCGCCGCCGGGCCTACCGCGAGCGGCGCTTCCGGTGGCACGAGGTGCCGCCCACGGTCGACAAGGTGCTCGAGCAGGTCAGGAACGAAGGGCCGCTGACCACCACCGAGCTGGGCGGAGCCAAGAACGGCGGCCCCTGGTGGGACTGGTCCGACGTCAAGATCGCCGTGGAGTTCCTCCTCGACATCGGCGAGGTGGTCTGCACGCGCAGGGTCGGCTGGCGCCGCGTCTACGACATCGCCGAGCGCGTGGTCCCCACTCCCCTGCTCGGCCAGGAGCTCACCGACGCCGAGTGCGTCACCCGCCTCACGGGCATCGCGGGCGCCGCCCTGGGCGTCGCGACCCGCGCCGACCTCGCCGACTTCATCCGCGTGCGCGGCGCCCACGGGGCGATGCTCGACCAGGCGCTGCTCGACGGCACGTCCGGGCTGGTGCCGGTGCGCGTGGCCGGCTGGTCCGACGGCAGGGGCGGTGGCGGGGCCGCGCGGTCCAACGCCTGGGCGGACCCCGCCGCGCTGGAGACCGTGCCGAAGGGACGCCACCGCACCACCCCGCTGTCCCCGTTCGACTCCCTGGTGTGGGACCGCGCCCGCACCGAGCGGGTGTTCGGCTTCACCCACCGCCTGGAGGCGTACGTGCCGAAGGACAAGCGCGTCCACGGCTACTTCACGATGCCGGTGCTGGCCGGGGGGCGGCTGATCGGGCGGGTCGACCCCGCCCGCGAGGGGTCGACCTTCGTGGCCAGGCAGGTGGGGTTCGAGCCGGCGGCGGGCCGTGCTGCGGGCGCGGTGCGCGCCGGGTCGGTGGAGGCCATGGCCTCGGCGCTGTGGGAGGCCGCGGCCTGGGTCGGCTGCGACGACGTGCGCGTGGAGCGGGTCGGCACGCCGGAGCTGGCGGCGCCGCTCCAGGCGGCCCTGCGGCGGTAGGGCCGCAGGGCTCGCGTGGGCTCAGGTGATCTCGAGGAGGCGTTCCCGCACGGCGTAGACCACCGCTTCCATCCGTGAGTGCAGCTGGAGCTTCTCCAGGATGTTGCGCACGTGGTTCTTGACGGTGTTCTCGGAGATGAACAGCTGCTTGGCGATCTCGCGGTTGTTCATGCCCTTGGCGACCAGGCGCAGCACCTCCATCTCGCGCTCGGTCAACCGCGGCACAGGGAGCTGCGGCGGGCGCTCGGCCTCCTTGCGGCTCATGTTGGCGAACTCGCTGATGAGCTTGGCCGCCATGGCCGGGTTGATGAGCGACTGGCCCTCGTGGACGCCGCGCACGGCGTCCGGCACCTCGTCGATCTGCACGTCCTTCAGCAGGTAGCCCGTGGCACCCGCCTTGATGGCCTCGAAGAGGTCCTCCTCCTCGTCGCTCACGGTCAGCATGACGATGCGCGCGCTCGGCACCGATGCCTTGATGACCCTGGTCGCCTCGATGCCGCCCTGCCTGGGCATCCGGACGTCCATCAGAACGACGTCGGGCAGAAGGCGATCGGCTATCTCGACCGCCTCCTGACCGTCGCTCGCCTCGCCGACCACCTCGATGTCCGGCTCCGCGGCCAGCGCCAGCTCCAGGCTCCGCCGGATCAACGCGTGATCGTCAACGATCAGCACGCGGATCGGCTCTTCACGCCCGGAGTGGCCGGCCGTTTCGTCGGTCTGCGTCACGCCTCCTCCTCGTGGGGAGCCAGATCGCGCCAGGTAGGTCGATCCCTACCGCGCGACGCTCCCGCGCCGTCGGAACCGCCATCATTACATGGGTTTCCGACGCGCGGGGGTGGTCGAGAGGATCTTCGAACGCGTTGGTTACTGTTCTACGAGCCGCAAGACGCCATAGGCATACCCGACACGCCGGTAGACGACGCTGGGTTGCCCGCACTCCTTGTCCCTGAACAGATAGAAATCGTGCCCGACGAGCTCCATCTCCAGCAGCGCCTGGTCGATGGTCATCGGGTCGGCCTGGTGGAACTTCTCGCGGACGACCAGGGGGCCGTCCCCCTCCATCTCGATCGGAACGATCGGTTCGGGGTACTCGGCCTCGCTCGGCGGCGACTTCTCGGCCGCGGCCCTCTCCTGTACCTGGGGCTCTACGGGAAGCGGCTCGGGCAGCGGCTCGTAGTTGTCGGCCAGAGCGGAGGTCAGCTCGGCGACCGAGGGGGGGCAGTGATTGCCGTGGTGGACCTTGCGGCGGTCGGCGATGCGCCTGAGCCGCCCTTCGAGCTTGCCGAGGGCGATGTCGAGCGCCGCGAACCGGTCATCGGCGGACGCCTCCGCCCGGACGGCGGGGCCCTTGGAGTGGATCGTCAGCTCCACCCGCTCGCGGTCGTCGGTCGCCCGGACGTTCGCTTCCTTGGACACCTCCACGTCCACTCGTATGAGCTTGTTGTCCAGTCGTTCGATCCTGGCCAATTTGGTCGTCACATGATCGCGGAACCGGTCACTCACACTGGTGTGCCGTCCCTTGACAATGATGTCCACTCAAAGGCCCCCCTTCGTCTCGACTGCGAGGAGGGCACCCGTCCGGCCGACCTGGTCTTCGTCCCCACATCCGCCTGCTGAGGAGTTCGCGGCTCAGTCGCCACTACTGTCCTTCTCTTCTGACGGAGGGCATCTGACCCTCCGGGAAGGCAGGACTTACCTCTAAGCCGCACCGTGATCGGTCGACGAAGAGTCGCCTTACGTGGGCCGTTTCGCCTGCGGCTGGCATCGGCTAGCCAGTCCGGTCCCCTTGCGGGGGTCGGTCCGGCGCAACCACGGACCCGAACGGGTGCCATGGCTCGAACGCTAGTCGCTACCGGCGCGAATGTCAGCCGTGAGATCAGCGAAAGGATCACTGTAAGTGATCTCCTTACGGGGCCCAGCCCGTTGGCGGACGGGAAGTTGACGATGCTCGGAGCCGTTGTGCGAGGGCTTCTCGCATCCGTTGACCTGCGAGATCGGAGGTTCCGGCCAGCAACATGTGACTGCGGGGGCAGGCTCCGGATTTGACCAATTCATTACCCTTCGTAATCTTTTAGAGTTGGATCTAACCCGGGCGTGTCGCGCGCCTCCCGTCACTCGGACGATCACCGTGAGCGCCCCGGGAATGCCTCGTGCCCGCGTCCGGTCAGCGCACGGTCATGGACGACCGCGCCGGGGCACGCCGACGCCATCAGCGCGCCCGGCGTGGCGTGGCGGCCAGGGTGACCGCCAGCGGAACCTTCACGCCCTCGCGGCGCAGCGCCACCGCGGCCTCCGCCAGCGTCGTGCCGGTGGTCACGATGTCGTCGACGAGCACCGCGACCGGGCCGGACCGCCCCCACAGAGGATGCTCGCGCGCGCTTCCGGCGTGCCGGACCCCGAAGGCCCCGGCGAGATTCGCGGCTCTCTGCGAGGCGCTCAGGCCCGCCTGGTCGCGCACCCGCCGCCGCTGCGCGAGGACCGGCGCGAGCGTCACCGGCCCGCCCTGCGACCGCAGGGCCCGTACGGCCAGCTCCGCCAGCCGCCCGACGGGATCATGGCCGCGCCGCCGCACGGCCCCACGGGAGCTGGGGATCGGGACCAGGGCGAACGGCGCGTCGAGGCCGGTCGCCCGCAGGGCCGCCACGAGGGTGGCGGTCAGGGACGCGGCGAGCGGGCGCGCGAGCGCCGTACGCCCGCGCTCCTTGTACGCGAGGACGGCGCGGCGGGGCGCTCCCTCGTAGCGGGCGGCCGCCCAGCAGTCGGGCAGTCCGCGAGGAGGCGGGCTCGGCGCCCTCGGGCACGGATCGGCGTCGAGCTCCGCCGCGCAGGCGGGGCACACCACCGCGCCGGCCCGGGCGCACCCGGCGCAGCGAGCGGGCAGGACCAGATCGAGGAACGCGGTCAGCACCCCGCCACCATGCGCCCCGCCACCGACAGAAACCGCGTGCCGCCCGGCACTTGCGCACAGGTCGCACGTCACACGGCACTTGCCGGCTCTGGCGGGCCCGGTCAGCCGAGGGGGTAGACCGGGGCGCCGGCTCCGCTCTTGACCAGGGTGCTCCACTGGCGCTTCTGCGGGTCCCACATCAGCAACTCGCCCGCCGCCGTGCCGGCCAGAAGCGAGATGGGGTCCGGGCCCGCGGTGATGGTCTCGATGCGGGCCGCCGCCTTGGCCGTCTCGACCCGCACCCCCTGCGTGACCGACCAGGGGGTCAGCTCGCGGTCGGACTTGGTGTCCGTGAGGACCAGGAGCGTGCTGGCGTCCCGCCACGCGATTTCGACGATCCGCTGGCCGTCGTCGGCGGGCACGAGCGGGCGGAGGTTCTCCACGGCCCAGGTGGTCCTGTTGATCGAGCCCACCAGGACCTGCTCGCCGTGCCCGTCGTCCGCGATGACGGCCACCCGGGCCCCGTCCCGCGCGACGCGGAAGGCCTTGACGTCCATGGACTCCAGCTCGGGCGCGCTGACCGTGAACTGCCGCGAGGGGTCGTGCGCCCTGAGCACCTGCGACTTGCGGGGGCCCTGCCGCGAGACCGACCAGACGTCCCCGTAGCGGTCCCAGGACGGCGGGGTGAGGCCCGGCCCCTCGATCCAGCGCTGCCACTGGCTGCCGGGGGTGATGCCGGTGACCCAGACGCCGCCGTTCTTCTCCAGGGCCGCCATCTTGGGCGGCTCGTCGTTGGACACGGCCAGGTGCGTGAACTGCCGCGCCGGGCCTCCCGTGCCGAGCGTCACGGGGCTGTCGCTGTCCCTGTCGATCCTGTGGAGCTTGCCCTGCTGGAGGTAGTAGGTCGTGGGCTGGGAGGACAGCACGTCCGGATTGAAGCGCTCGTAGTCGCGCGGGTCGATGACCCACGGAGCGCCGGGGAACTGCTCGCCGTTGACCCTCACCTCGATGCGCCGCGACTCGGTCAGCGGTTTGAGCGTCCAGGAGAGCTGGGCCGACAGCGCCTCTCTGTTCCCGGCCACCAGGGCCGAGTCGACGATGCCGTAGGTGAAGTCGGCGACGACCGTGTCACCGTCGGCGGAGACCCTGTTGACGTCGACGTTCGGCCCGAACGCGGATTCGACCGCGCCCCTGAGCGGCGTGGTCGGCCCGTCGAGCAGCCGGCGGACCAGCGACTTGCCCAGCCCCTCGCCGGGGTTGATCGGCACCCTCACCTGGTCGGCGACCAGGCCCGCCGACTGATAGGCCGCGAAGTACAGGTCGAAGGACCGGTAGGCGCGCTTGAAGTCGTCGTTGGAGAGCAGCAGCCCGGGCGGCGCGGACGAGATGCGCCACTGGCCCCCCACCTTCACCAGCGTGAAGCCCTTGTTCAGCCCGGTGCCCGCCGAGGCGTCGCTCGGCACGTAGTGGCCGTCGACGTCGAGCGCGCCGAGCATGGTGCCCTTCAGGGCGACGTGCGCCTGCTGGACGTCGTCCCGCGGCGTGTCGGTGCTGGGCTTGGCGTCGTCGTAGATCGTGACGGCGTCGAACGGGCTCCAGGTGCGCTGGGCCTCCCCCGTCAGGTACTGCCTGGCCAGGGCGCGAAGGGGGTCGTCGAAGCTCGCGGCCGCGGCGAGGAAGCCGACGACGATCTCCAGAGGCGAGCCGTTCGGCTTCGGCGGCCCTGCGAGGATCCGTACGTACGGCTGGCTGAGCGGGTCGCCTCCGCCCGCGTCGCGCGCGGGGAAGATGCTGCCCCCGGTCGGCACCGTGGAGCACGACGCCGAGGCGAGGACGACGGCGGCGAGGGCGAACGCTCGCAGCCCGCGCGCTCGGGACCTAGTCGGCATCGAAGCCCCCCTCGATCGCCGGGGAGAGGACCGGCGTGGCCTGCCCTCTCCAGGTGCGCCGCATCTCGACCTCGGGCGGCACGAGCGGCAGCGGCGACCCGCGCAGTTCGGCCCCGGCCTGGCGGGGCAGCGATAACCGGAACTGCGACCCCTCGCCGTGCATGCCCCACGCCTGGAGCCAGCCGCCGTGCAGCATAGCGTCCTCGCGCGAGATCGCGAGGCCGAGGCCGGTGCCGCCGATGGTGCGGGCCCGGGAGGGATCGGCCCGCCAGAACCGGTCGAAGACCATGTTCTCCTCGCCGGGCTTGAGCCCGACCCCGTGGTCGCGCACCGCCACCGCCACCGCGTCGCGGTCGGCGCCCAGCGTGACCACGATGTCGCGGCCCTCGCCGTGCTCGATGGCGTTGAACAGCAGGTTGCGCAGGATGCGCTCGACCCTGCGGCTCTCGACCTCGGCCATGCACGGCTCGTTGGGCAGCCGCAGGTCGAGCCGGGTGGACTTGCGCTCGGCCAGCGGCTGGGAGTCGCCGACCGCCCGCAGGACGACGTCGCGCATGTCGACCGAGTCGATGTCCAGCGTCGCGGCCCCGGCGTCGTACCGGCTGATCTCCAGCAGGTCGGCGAGCATCGACTCGAAGCGTTCGAGCTGGTTCTGCATGAGCTCGGCCGAGCGCGCGGCCGCGGGCTCGAAGTCCTCGCGGCTCTCGTACAGCAGGTCGGCCGCCATGCGCACGGTGGTCAGCGGGGTGCGCAGCTCGTGGGAGACGTCGGACACGAACTGCCGCTGGACCTGGGAGAGCTCCTCCAACTGGTGGATCTTCAGTGCCAGGTTGGAGGCCATCTCGTTGAAGGAGGTCGCGAGGCGGGCGAGGTCGTCCTCACCGCGCACCTTCAGCCGCTCGGACAGCTTGCCCGCGGCGAGGCGCTCGGCGGCCTGGCGGGTGAGCCGGACCGGGGTGACCACCTGCCGGGTCACCAGCGAAGCCACGGCGGCGAGCAGGAGCACCAGTGCCACGCCCACCACGATCAGCCACCGCTGGACCATGGTGAGGGTGTACACGTCGTCGGTCAGCGGGAAGAAGTGGTAGACCTCGTAGTCGCCGCCGTAGATGTTCGTCACCAGGGAGCCGATGGCGAGGGCCGGCACCGGCTTCGGGTCGTGTAAGTAGTAGATCGAGGTGTACTGCCACCACTGGGGCGGATCCTTGACCTGCCGCACCTTGTCGCGTAGCTGCCGGGGCACGCTCTTCGGATCGACGTTCCCGGTGCCGCGGTCCTGGCCGACCTCGTCTGCGTTGAGTATCACCACGCTGTAACGGGCGTCCGACCGCATGGCGAGGGCCAGCGCCGCCTGTTCGAGCGGAGCGCCCATGACGATCTCGGAGCTGTCCTCCTGCGAGGCCACCGACTGCTTGGACACCGCCGCCTGGGGCTGGTTGAGGTAGCTCGTCACCGTGGTGACGTTGGCCTGCGCCTCGGCGATCGCCGCGTGCACGCGGCCGTCGAGGACCGCCTTGCTGATCATCTGCGTGAGGAAGGTGCCCAGCACCGCGACGACGATCATGGAGATGACCATCGTGCTGGTGACCACCCTGAGCTGCAGCGAGCGCCGCCAGACGCGGCGCACCCGGCCCACGGCGCGGCGGGCCCGCCTGCGGGCGCCGCGCACGATCTGGCGCGGGGTGCGCCGGGTCTTCCGCTTCGCCTTGGGCCTGGACGCGGTGCGGGCGGCGCCTGAGGACGAGGTCGGGGAGGCCATGGGGATGTCCGGGGGTCACAGCGCGGGCACGGCGGGGCCGCCTACGCCGGACCGGCCTTGTAACCGACGCCGCGTACCGTCACCACGATCTCGGGGTGCTCCGGATCCTTCTCGATCTTGGCGCGGAGACGCTGGACGTGCACGTTGACCAGCCGCGTGTCGGCCGCGTGCCGGTAGCCCCAGACCTGCTCCAGCAGCACCTCGCGGGTGAACACCTGGCGCGGCTTGCGGGCGAGCGCGACCAGCAGGTCGAACTCCAGCGGGGTGAGGTTGACGGTCTCCTCTTCCCGCTTGACCGAGTGGCCGGCGACGTCGATGGTGATGTCGCCGATCTGCAGCACCTCGGGGGTCGGCTCGTCGGTGCGGCGCAGCCGCGCGCGCACCCGTGCGACGAGCTCCTTCGGCTTGAACGGCTTGACGATGTAATCGTCGGCCCCGGACTCCAGGCCGAGCACGACGTCGATGGTGTCGCTCTTGGCCGTCAGCATGACGATCGGCACGCCGGACTCCGCGCGGATGCGGCGGCACACGTCGATGCCGTCGGCCCCAGGCAGCATCAGGTCAAGAAGCACCAGGTCAGGGCGCGTGTCGCGGAATGCGTCGAGTGCCTTGTCTCCGTCGGATACGAACGACGGCTCGAAGCCCTCGCCCCGAAGGACAATGCCGAGCATCTCGGCGAGAGCGGCGTCGTCGTCGACGACCAGCACGCGTCCTTTCATGGCCCCTCATTCGTTGCACAGTTGGAGGTTGCGGCGAGAGCCGTACGACCGACCGAAGGCTACCCGCGAGTCATCGCATGGTGATAAACGATCGAACAATAGCTTCACCAAAAGCCGAATTTTAGGCGCACGTTACTGAACCCGCCAATGATCTGGCTCGATGAGCTTGTGGCGTGGCGTGGCGCGGGTCCGTGCGGCCCCTCCCCAAGTCTGCGCCAAGTCCGCATATTCGGCCATCCCCTGCCTTGATCGCTTGGCTGGCCACCACGGAGAGCGGTGCGACATGCCAGGATTGGGATATGTCAGACGGTCACGGCTCCACGCCCGCCACGCCCCCGGGTTGGGCGGAGAACCAGCCTCCGCCGTACTCCGGCCAGGACCGGACGCCGTGGACCGCTCCCGGCGGCTCAGGCCCGCCCGCGGGCGAGCCCGCCCCATCACCCGGCCAGACCCCCTACGACCAGCCCGGTTATGGCCGGCCCGGTTACGGGCAGGCCCCTGACGGCCAGGCGGCGCCGGTTCCGCCCGGTCACGACCCGAACGCGCAGGCCCCGCACCAGCCTTCCTACGGCCAGGGCCCGTACGGGCCGTACGGGCAGGCGCCCGCCTACGGGCAGCCGTACGGCTACCGCCCGCCGCCCCAGGCCCTGCGCCCGGGCATCATCCCGCTGCGCCCGCTCGGCCTCGGCGACATCCTCGACGGCACCATCAAGCTGATCCGCTCCAACCCCAAGGCCACACTCGGCCTGTCGGCCATCGCCGCCGCGATCGGCACGCTGCCCCTGGCGGTCGGCCAGGCGGTGTACTACCGCTCCATGGGCGACCTGCTGGCGAACCCCGCGGCGATCGAGCCGGGCGCCGGCGTGCCGATGGGCGGGCTGATCGCCCAGCTTGGCGGGGCCGTCCTGTCGATGATCGTGCAGTTCTTCCTCGTCACCATGCTGACCGGCGTCCTGACGAGGGTCCTCGGCCGTTCGGTCTTCGGCGGCAGGATCACCATCGGCGAGGCCTGGCGGCTCACCCGCTCGCGGCTGGCCGCCCTGTTCGGGCTGGCACTGCTCACCGGGCTGATCGCGCTCGCCCCGCTCGCCGTGGGGGTCGCGCTCCTCGTGGCCCTCGGCGCCGCCGGTGCGAGCGTGACCGCCATCCTGCTCACCGGCCTGGTGCTCGTCCTGGCCTACGTCGCCTACGCCCTGTTCATCAGCACCCGCTTCTCCCTGGCCGCAGCGGCGGTCGTGCTGGAGCGGCGCGGCGTCGTCGACTCGATGCGCAGGTCGTGGGGGCTCGTCAGCGGGGACTTCTGGCGGGTGCTGGGCATCCTGATCCTGACCCAGCTCCTGGTCGGCGTCCTCGGCGGCGTGCTCTCCGTGCCGGTCAACATCATCAGCATCGTCGTGTCGTTCGGCGGGCAGGGCAGCGTCGCCGCCACGGTGGTGACGACCATCCTGTTCACCGTGGGCGGCATCCTCAGCTCGATGATCACCTATCCCATCCAGGCCGGGGTCAACGGCCTGCTCTACACCGACCGGCGGATGCGGGCCGAGGCGTTCGACCTCGTGCTGCAGACCGCCGCGATCGAGCAGCAGCGCCAGGGCTGGGTGCCGGCCACGGCCGACGACCTGTGGCACCCGTCCCACGCCGCGGGTCCCCACGCGTCCGGCCCCACCGGGCCGCACGGTCCCGGGCCTGGCGGGCCGTACGGGGCCGGGCCGTACGCGCCCGGGCCGTACGCGCCCGGGCCGGCCGGGCCGCACACCACCGGCACCCCCGGAGCACCGTGATCATCTCTGTGATCGGCGCCCTGGCCGACGCCGTGGTCCTCGACGACATCGGGCGGGACGAAGCGCGCCGCAGGGCCGTGGAGGAGCTCGTCAGGCCCGAGTACCAGCAGGAGTCGCTGATCGACCGGCTCTTCAGGACCGTGGAGGAGTTCCTCGACGGCCTGCTCGACAGCGCGCCCGGAGGCGTCCCCGGGGGTGTGTTCGCGCTGGTCATCGTGCTGCTGCTCGTCGCCGCCCTGGTCCTGCTGATCGCCTGGCAGGCCAAGCGGGCCACGCGGAGCCGCCGGGCCGCCGCCGACGGGCTCTTCGGCACCCGCGAGCGCACGGCCGACGAGCACCGGGCCGAGGCCGAGCGCCTCGCGGGGGAGTCGCGCTGGGCCGAGGCCATCCGCGAGCGGCTCAGGGCCATCGCACGCGACCTGGAGCACCGGGCCATCGTCGCGCCGCAGCCCGGAAGGACGGCGGACGAGCTGGCCGACGCCGCGGGCCGGGAGCTCCCCGCGTTCGCCGCGCGGCTGGCCGTGGCGGCCCGCCTGTTCGACGACGTGACCTACGGCGAGGCGCCGGGAACCGCGGAGGGCTGCCAGGCCATGTCGGAGCTCGACCGGGACCTGCGCGCCGCCAGGCCGGCGGCGGTCACCCCGGCCGCGGCGGGCGCCCGATGACCGCCACGGCGCCGAGGCGGCCGGCCGCCGGATCCGTCAGGGGAGACGCCCCATGACGGTCACGGCACCGGAGCGAGCGGCCCCGAGCGCCCCCGCGACCTCGACGTCCCCGACCGCGCGGAGCATCTGGCGCGGCGGCCGGGGCATCGTGCTCTTCGGCGTGATCGTCATCGTCGTCGCGGCGCTCACCGCGCTGGTCACCGGCACCTCCACCGAGGGCCGGCGTCTCGACCCCGCCGACGCGACGCTCACCGGCGGCAAGGCCCTCGCCGAGATCCTCGGCCGGCGCGGGGTCCGGGTCGAGCGGGTCTCCACCGCGGAGGACGTCGTACGCCTGGACGGGCCGGGCGCGCAACTGCTCGTGTCCAGCACCGCCTACCTCGGCGACGACGACATCGCCACGCTCTCGCGCACCCGCGCCGACCGGCTGATCGTCGGTACGACCCCGGGCCTGCTCGGCCTCGCTCCCGGGATCACGGCGAGCGGCCAGGCGGCCGTACGGTCGAGGGAGCCGCGATGCGACCTTCCCGCCGCCGTCCGGGCGGGCAGCGCGTTCACCGGAGGCGCCGCCCTCAGCGTGCCCACCGGGTCGGTCGGCTGCTATCCGAGCGGCGACGGGCCGAGCCTGGTGCGCTCTTTCAGCTCCCGTGTGGTGACCGTGGTGGCCGACGGCGCGTTCATGACGAACCAGCGGCTCGCGGAGGACGGCAACGCCGCGCTGGCGATCAACCTCGCGGGCGCCAGGCCGGTCCTGATCTGGCTGGTGCCGGACGAGTCGGGGCTGATCCCCGGCTCGGGGGACGCCTCCGCCGGTGACCTGGTCCCCGCCGGAGTGCCCTGGGCAGTGCTCCAGCTCGGCGTCGCGCTGCTGCTGGCGGCCTTGTGGCGGGGCCGCCGTCTCGGCCCCGTGGTGGTCGAGGCGCTGCCCGTGGTCGTGCGAGCGGCGGAGACCGTCGAGGGGCGTGGCCGCCTCTACCGCGCCCGCCGGGCCCGCGACCGCGCCTCCGCCACCCTGCGGGCGGCGACCGCCGCCCGGCTCGCCCCGAGGCTCGGGCTGTCCGGTGACGCGACGCCCAACGAGATCATCGCCGCGACTGCTCTCCGGACCGGGCAGGATGCGGTTTGGGTGCGTTCGGTCATGTACGGCCTGATACCGGCGGATGACGCCGGGCTCGTCGCCCTGGCCAGCCACCTCGACACCTTGGAAAGGCAGGTACGAGAGCCGTGACCACACCTCCGCCCGGAGGCCCTTTGAGCGGATCGCCCGGTCACCCCTCGGCGGCTCCCGGAGGTCCAGGACTTCCCGAGCCCGCCGAAGGCCAGGGCCCTTCGGGATATCCAGGTCCTTCCACACCTCCCGGGCCGTCCTACGGGCCTTCCGGGACGCCGCCGCCCCCGGCCGGCGTCCCCGCGGACGTCCCGCCGCCCCCGGCCCGCGAGCCGTCCGGCTCCATCCCCGGCGACCTGGCCAGGGACGCCCTCGGAGCGCTGCGCGCCGAGGTGGGCAAGGCCGTCGTGGGGCAGGACGCCGTGGTCACCGGACTGGTGATCGCCCTGCTGTGCAAGGGGCACGTGCTGCTGGAGGGCGTCCCCGGCGTGGCCAAGACGCTGCTGGTGCGCACGCTGTCCGCCACCCTGTCCATGGACTTCAAGCGGGTGCAGTTCACGCCCGACCTGATGCCGGGAGACGTCACCGGCTCGCTGGTGTACGACGCCAAGACGGCGGAGTTCGCCTTCCGCGAGGGCCCGATCTTCACCAACCTCCTGCTCGCCGACGAGATCAACCGCACGCCTCCGAAGACCCAGGCCGCGCTGCTTGAGGCCATGGAGGAGCGGCAGGTCAGCGTGGACGGCTCGCCGGTGAGGCTGCCCGACCCGTTCGTGGTGGTCGCCACGCAGAACCCCATCGAGTACGAAGGCACCTACCAGCTGCCGGAGGCGCAGCTCGACCGGTTCCTGCTCAAGCTGACCGTTCCGCTACCGCCGCGCGACCAGGAGATCGCGGTGCTCGAACGCCACGCGCTCGGCTTCGACCCGAAGGACCTGTCGCACGTCAAGCAGGTGGCGACGGCCGCCGACCTCGCCGCGGCGCGGGCCGAGGTCGCCAAGGTCCACGTGGCTCCCGAGGTGCTCGGGTACATCGTCGACCTGGCCCGGGCCACCCGCCTGTCCCCGTCCCTGCAGCTCGGCGTGTCCCCGCGTGGCGCGACCGCGCTGCTCGCGGCCGCCCGTGCCTGGGCCTGGCTGTCCGGCCGGTCCTACGTCACCCCGGACGACGTGAAGGCCCTGGCCAAGCCCGCCCTGCGGCACCGCGTCCAGCTCCGTCCCGAAGCCGAGCTGGAGGGCGCGACACCGGACGGGCTGCTCGACGGCGTGCTCGCCTCGGTCCCGGTCCCCCGCTGATGGCGCTGACCGGCCGCGCGGGGCTGATCGCGGCGCTGGGCGCCGTGGGCGTGCTGTTCGCCCCGCGACCCGCCTACGCCGTGCTGGGCCTGCTGCTGTTGCTGTGCGCGCTCGTCGCGGTCGACCTGCTGTTCGCCGGGGGCGTGCGCCCGCTGCGCTTCCGGCGCGCCGGCGAGCACCTCGTACGGCTGGGCGAGTCGGTCGCGGTGGAGCTGGTCGTCGAGAACCCCGGACGCCGGCGCGTACGCGGCACGCTGCGTGACGCCTGGCCGCCGTCGGCCGGCGCGAGCCCGCGCCACCTGCGCCTCGACGTCCCGGGCGGCGAGCGCCGCCGCCTCGTCACGACGCTCACGCCGTCGCGGCGCGGCGACCGCCAGGCCGTCACGATCACGGTGCGGTCGCTCGGCCCCCTCGGCGTGGCCGCCCGCCAGGGGTCGCACCACGTGCCCTGGACCGTGCGGGTGCTGCCGCCCTTCCTCAGCCGCAAGCACCTGCCCGCGAAGCTGTCCAAGCTCCGCGAGCTGGAGGGACAGCATCCGGCCCTGGTGCGCGGCCAGGGCACGGAGTTCGACTCCCTGCGCGAGTACGTCGTGGGCGACGACGTGCGCTCGATCGACTGGCGTGCCACCGCCCGCCGCTCGGACGTGGTCGTCAGGACCTGGCGCCCCGAACGCGACCGCCGCGTCCTGATCGTCCTCGACACCGGCCGCACCTCGGCCGGCCGCGTCGGCACCTCCCCCATCCCCGCACCGCCCGGCCCCGGCAGCGGCACCTCCCCGCTTCTCCCGGCTCTCCCGGCGGGCGGGGCGGGGCGCCGCGCGGACGGCGTCGCGGCCACGACCGCCGCCGGATGGCCGCGTCTCGACTGGTCGATGGACGCGGCCCTGCTGCTGGCCGCCCTCGCGACCCGCGCCGGGGACCGCGTCGACTTCCTCGCCCACGACCGCGCCGTACGGGCGTGGATGTCCGGCGCCTCCCGTACGGACTCGCTGTCGGCGCTGGTCAACGTGATGGCGCCCATCGAGGCCGAGCTGGTCGAGGCGGACTCCGCGAGCATGGTCGCGGCCGTACTGGCCAGGGCCAAGCGGCGGTGCCTGGTCGTCCTGCTCACCGACCTGAACCCGGCGGCCATGGAGGAGGGCCTGCTCCCTGTGCTCCCCCAGCTCGCCTCGCGCCACGTCGTGCTGGTCGCCGCCGTCGCCGATCCGCGCGTCGCCGAGATGGCGGCGGGCCGTGGCACGGCCGAGCAGGTCTACGACGCGGCGGCGGCCGAGCACCTGCGCGGCGAGCGCGCACGGCTCACGGCCCGGCTACGCCGGCACGGCTGCGAGGTCGTGGACGCCACTCCTGACGACCTGGCCCCCGCCCTCGCCGACACCTACCTGGCCATGAAAGCCACCGGCCGCCTCTGACCGATCTCCGGCGCGCCGCCGCTAGCGGGCGGGGTCGACCGCGATCCCGTACGGAGTGGAACCGACCGGGATGGTCGCGACGACCCTGTTCGCCGCCGGGTCGATCACCGCGACGTCGCCGTCGCCCTGGTTGACGACGTAGATGGCGTCCCTTCCGACCGCGACCGCGAACGGATCCGTGATGCCCGGGGTGCCGTCCTTGATCCTCGCCACGACCCGCCGGGTGCCCGTGTCGACCACCGGCACGGTGGCGGTTCCGAGGCCCGCCACGTAAGCGTGCCCCCGACCTACCGCCACGCCGAAGGGCCCCACGCCGACCGGCACGTTCGCCACCACCCGCGAGGCACGTGTGTCGATCACCGAGAGGCTCGCGGCGTCCTCGTTCACGACATAGGCGGATCTTTCATCGGGGCTGACCGCCACGCCGACCGGCCCGGCCCCCACCGGCACCGTCGCGGTCACGCGGCCGGCGCGGGTGTCGATCACCGACACGGTGTTCGATCCCTCGTCGGCTGTGTAGGCCCTGCGACCGTCCGGGCTCACCGCCACGCCGACCGGCTCCGTCCCGACCGGTACGGTCGCGGTGACCCGGCGGGCGCTCACGTCGATCACCGACACGCTGTTCGATCCGCCGCGGGCGACGTAGGCGAACCGCCCGTCCGGGCTCGCCGCCACAGCCGTCGGCGCCCCGCCGACCCGTACGGCCGCGACCGCCCGCCGCGCACGCGCGTCGACCAGCCACAGGTCGCCGGAATCCTGGTCGGCGACGTAGACCAGATGACCGTCCGGGCTCACCGCCACCCCCGACGGGGCACTGCCGACCTGAACGGTCGCGGTCACCTTTCTCGCACGCGTGTCCACCACCGACAGCGTGCCGTCGAACTGGTTGCTCACGTACAGGAGCGAACCGGCCGGCCGTCCCCCATCAGCGACGGCACGCACGGTGCCGGAGGCCGGAGCGATCCCCGCCACCAGGACGAGGAACCACAGACCGATCAGCCTCTCCCGGGCCAGACGTCGCATCCGCATCCCCGATCAGGTCGCCAGCAGGCCGCTCGCGTAGTGGTCATGGGTGTCCCGCACGCCGGGCAGCACGAAGAAGTAGCCGCCGCCGAAGGGGCTGATGTACTCGACCAGGGGCTCGCTCTCCAACCGGGTCTGCATGGCGATGTACGTGTGCAGTTCCCGCTGGTAGCAGCAGAAGACGTGCCCCATGTCCGTCGCGCCGCCCGGGCCGGGAGCCCGGTCGAACTGGTAGCTGCGGCGCAGGATCGCGCTGGTGGCGGCCGTCTCCGGCGTCTGCGGGTTGGCCAGGCGGATGTGGGCGTGCAGCGGGGTCAGCCTGCCCTGCGGATCGTTGGTGTACACCGGGTCCTGGCTCTCGTCGGTGCCGTACAAGGGGGCGCCGGTGGCCTTGCGGCGGCCGATGATGCTTTCCTGCCGCCCGATCGGAACCGTGTTCCATTTCTCGATGAAGAAGCGGACGACGCGAACGGCCTGGTACGTGCCGCCGGCCGTCCAGGCGGGCTCCCGCGTCCGCGGCTGCGCCCAGACCAGCTGGTTCATCTGCCGCGCGTCGCCGGTGTCGGGGTTGGCGATGCCGTCCTTGAAGCCGAGCATGTCGCGCGGGGTGCCGCTCGGGCGGGGCGGGTTCCGGAACCCGTCCGCCCGCCAGCGCGGCCGGAGGGCTCCGTCGGTGTGCGCCATGATGTCGACCAGCGCGTGCGCCAGCACGTCCTGGTGGTTCGCGCACAGCTGTAGCAGCAGGTCACCGTGGCATTGCTCCTCATCGAGATCGTCGTGCTCGAACGCCCGCATCCTCTCCAGCTGTACGGGCTTGCGCGGGGCGAGGCCGTATCTGTCGTCGAACAGCGACGCGCCGACGGCTGCGGTGATGGTGAGGCCGTCAGGCACGACCATCGCGCCCAGGAGGTCGTTGTCCCGTGGCGCCGTGTTCGGCGGCGCGCCACCGGAGGCGAGGAAGCGGGCACGGTCGGTGAGAGCGCGGAAGAGGTCGGTGAGCTGGTTCCGGTTCGCCGCGGTCACCTCGAACGAGGCGAAGCCGGCGACCGGCTGGGCCTGCGTCGGAGGCGGCCGGTCGATCCCGGCCTGGTGAAGCCCGTGGAACGGGAACGTGGAGGGGCCGTGGCCTGTCGCGGCGCGCGCGGTGGCCTCGGGCATCCTGCCTGCCGCGACGCCCGCCGCGCCCAGCGCCATCGCGCCCTTGAGGAACGAGCGCCGCCGAACCCCGGCGCCCTCCCCTTGAGCGCCGCCGATCGCACCTCGGCCGATACGCCCATGGGAATCGTCCATCACAGCCCCCCGATTCACCCCATTCGCGAAGTTTATACCCCTATATCCGATTTAAGTCGCACGCCCTTGCCGCAGGCGCGGGCATGCGCAGAGCGTCGTGTCCGCCGCCACATAGTCCGATCAGGTCGTCGTGCGGAGGTGCCGGTGCGGGCGCGCAGCGTGCCTCAGCGCCGGGGAAGCGGGCGCCGACCGCGCGGCCGAGGAGTTCCGGCCCGCATTCAATTGACGCTTTAGCGGCGAGCAATCTGCCGTTCAAGGAAAAAGCCTGGTCCACGCTTGTTGCCGCGTTTACGATCTTTTCGCTGGTATACACGCGTGGAAACCGGGCGGTGTCAACTGCATGCGCGAGCGATGGCCTCTCGTGATGATCGCATTGGTGGTGGCGATCATCGCGTTCGGCGTGTACGCGCTGGTGGCCGGTCCGGGCCCTGTGGACGCCTCGCCACGGGCGCGGCAGTCCCCCGCCCCCGTACGGTCGACCGGCGGGGCGCCACCGGCCTCGGCGCCCGCGCCGACCCTCCTGCCGGCCGAGACGCCGCCGCCGATGGAGGCCACGACCCAGGCGCCCCCGCCCGCCGCCGCGACGTCCCAGGCGGCCGTGCCGGCGGGTCCCGAGGCGACCGCGACGCGCTACTTCGACGCCTGGCGGGCCGGAGACTTCGCCACCATGGCCGCACTGGTCGACGGCCCTCCGGCCGACTTTGCCGATCGTCACCGGCGGTTCACGGCCGACCTGCGGATCGCGTCCCTCTCGCTCAGCCCGGGCGCGGTGCGCCGCCAGGGCGAGGAGGCGGCCGAGGTGCCCTTCCAGGGGGTCCGGGAGGTCACGGGGCTGGGCCGCTGGCCGTTCTCCTCGGTGTTGCGCCTGGCGTCCCGGAACGGGGCCTGGAAGGTGCTCTGGGCCCCCGAGACGCTGCACCCCTCCCTCAAGGACGGCGGGAGCCTCCGGCTCAAGGAGACCCAGGTCCGAAGGCCGTCCACGCTCACCCGCGAGGGCCTGCCCTTCCCCGCAGACAGCAGGGCGGGCGACTACTTCACCGGGCTGGACGCGACGGTGGTCACCCTGAAGCTGGAGGAGGTGCCCTCGGGCCGGGTGCTCCTGGCCTCCCCCACCCCGCCGCAGCCGGAAACGCGCAGCACGATCTCCCAGGCCGTCCAGGCGGCCGCCGCCCGCGCGCTGGACGGCGTCGGGCAGCCCGCGGCGATCGTGGCCATGGACGCCCGGTCCGGCCAGATCCGCGCGGTGGCGGACACGCTGGGCGGCAGGCGGGCGTTCAACGGCCTGTACCCGCCGGGTTCGGCGTTCAAGGTGGTGACCTCCGCCGCCCTGTTCGGCACCGGCCTGACTCCGGAGTCGCAGGTGGCGTGCCCGGGGAGCTACACCATCCCGAACGCCAGGACCTTCACCAACGACGGGGGCGCCGACCACGGCACCGTGACCCTCACCACGGCGTTCGCCCTGTCCTGCAACACCACCTTCGTGCGGCAGACCTACGAGCGGCTGCGCGACGACCGGCTTCGCGCCGAGGCCGCCGACCGCTTCGGGTTCCGCGAGAAGCCCGGCCTGAGCTTCTGCCGGATCAGCCCGTACAAGGACCTGAACGAGCTGGGCTCCGACGCCATCGGCCAGAACTCGGTGCAGGCCAGCCCGCTCTGCATGGCCGAGGCGGCCGCCGCCGTCGCGAGCGGCGTCTGGAAGCCCGCCATCATGACCGACGCGCCCCCCGCCGGCTCACCGGCCCAGGTGCCGCTGGACGGCGGCGTGGTCTCCGGTCTGCGCGCGATGATGGGCGCCGTGGTCACCCGGGGCACCGCCGCGCAGGCCGGTCTCCCCTCGGGAACCGCGGGCAAGACCGGCACCGCCGAGGTCGCGGGGGCGAAGTCGCACGCGTGGTTCATCGGCTACCGGGACGACCTGGCGTTCGCGGTGCTCGTCCAGAACGGCGGCACCGGCGGCGGCGTGGCCGCGCCGATCGCCGCGAAGTTCCTGAAGGCGCTGTAGCCCGACTTTCCGCAGGTCACAGGCTCGGAGTGTCACGGAGCGGCTGGCTTCCCCCGCAGAGCGGCTGTGGCAGCATACGACAAGATCGTTACTCACAGTAATCGGTTCGCGGTCCGGCCCGGTGGCGTCGGGGACATCTCGCGTGGCTCGCACGCCACGAGGTTCGCGCCGCCGTCCGATGACGACTCGTGAAGGAGAAGCCGTGGCAGGACTCATGGGCCGGCTCGCCGTCCTCGGCACTGGGCGCCCCACGCGCGGGTGATCACCGTCGGCTACCCGTTCATCATCCCCGAGGACGCCACGAACTGCACCTACGGCAGCCTCCTCGGCTTCGGCACCATCACCCACGACGACCTGGCGTGGCTGCGCGAGGAGGTGCTGGAGAAGCTGAACGAGGTGATCCAGGCGGTCAGCGCCGACCACGGCGCGACCTACGTCGACCTGTACGAGTCGGGCCGCGGTCACGACGTGTGCGCGAAACCCGCGGCCCGCGCGTGGGTGGAGGGCTTGCTGGCCAAGCTGATCCCGCTTGAGCACGCTCTGGTCCACCCCAACGCCGCCGGTCACGCGAACGCGGCGAAGTACGTCGAGGACGCGATGCTCAGAGTTCTCGCGCCGTAGCCCCCCTGATGAACGGGACCGGCGACCGGCCGTCGCTCGACGGGGCGACGTCGGGGGCGCGTTCGAGGTCGCCGGTCTCGCCGGCCCGCAGGGCTCGGCGGCCGAAGAACACGACGTACGCCAGGAACGCGGCCTCGGCCACAACCCCGATGCCCACGCGCGCCCACGTGGGCAGGGCCGAGGGGGTCACCATCGCCTCGATGAGCCCCGACACCAGCAGGACCACCACCAGGCCGAGCGCGACGGCGACCACGGCCCGTCCCTGCTCGGCGAGCGCCTCCGTGCGCTTCCTCGGCCCCGGGTCGATGGCGGTCCAGCCGAGGCGCATGCCGACGGCGGCGGCGAGGAAGACGGCCGTCAGCTCCAGCAGGCCGTGCGGGGTGATCAGGCCGAAGAAGACGTCGAGCCGGTCGCGGGAGGCCATCAGCCCGGCGGAGACGCCGACGTTCGCGGCGTTCTGCCAGAGGATGTACGGGATCGGGATGCCGAGCAGCACGGAGGTGGCGATCACCTGCATCGAGACCCAGGCGTTGTTGATCCACACCTGCCCGGCGAACGCTCCCGCCGGATGCTCGGAGTAGTAGTCGGCGAAGTCGTGCTCGACGAGCTGCTTGATCTGCTCAGGTCCGGCGATGGCGGCCTGGACGTCGGGGTTGCGCGCCACCCACATGCCGACCGCCAGGGAGACCAGCAGGAACACCGCCGAGGTGACGGCCCACCACCACCGGGCACGGTAGGCGACCACCGGGAACGAGACGGTGAAGAAGCGGATGAAGTCCCGCCAGGCCGGCGTGTGCGCCCCCGTGACCGCCGAGCGCGCCCGCGCGACGAGCGCCGAGAGCCGGCCCACCAGGAGCTGGTCGGAGCCCGTCCTCACGATGGACAGATGCGTCGCGACGCGCTGGTAGAGGTCGACCAGCTCGTCCACCTCGGGCCCGCTCAGCGAGCCGCGGCGCCGCACCAGGGTCTCGAGCCGGTCCCACGTCGGCTTGTGCGCGGAGACAAACGCGTCGATGTCCACGCACGAGAGCCTATTGGCCCGATGGATAGGGTGGGGGACGTGGCAGATGTCGTAACCGGCGAGGCCGTCGTCGTAGAGGTACGGGTGGCCCAGCTGCCGAGCCGGGCCCTGGCGTTGCTGATCGACATGGTGCTGCAGTTCCTGGCCATCCTGGGGCTGAGCCTGCTGCTCGGCATGCTGTCGTTCGTCGCGGAGGAAGCGGTCGCGGTGGCGCTCACGATCCTGCTGAGCGCGCTGGTCATCGTGGGCTACCCCGTGATCTTCGAGACGCTCAGCCGGGGCCGCAGCCTCGGCAAGCTGGCCATGGGCCTGCGGGTCGTCAGCGACGACGGCGGCCCGGAGCGTTTCCGGCAGGCGCTGTTCCGCGGCCTGTCGGGGCTCCTGGAGTTCTGGATGTTCTTCGGCGCCCCCGCGCTGATCAGCTCGCTGATCTCCCCGCAGGGCAAGCGGCTCGGTGACGTCTTCTCCGGGACCATCGTGATCTCCGAGCGGGCCCCGCGCCAGGCCCCGCCGCCAGAGATGCCCGCGCCGCTCGCCCGCTGGGCGACGACTCTGGAGCTCTCCCGGCTGCCCGAGGACCTCGCCGCCACCGCGAGGCAGTACCTCTCGCGCTGGCACCAGCTCTCCCCCGCCGTCCGGCACGACATGGGGTCCCGGATCGCCGCCCAGTTCGCGACCTTCGTCTCGCCGCCGCCCCCGCCGGCCGCGCCTCCTCACGCGTATCTGGCCGCCGTGCTGGCCGAGCGCCGCCGCCGCACCGAGGTACGGCTGGCGCGCCAGATGCGGCAGCACTCCTCGCCGTACGGAGCGGTCCCCCCTCTCCCCGGGCCCCCCGTCCCGCTCCCCCCGCCCTCCTGGCAGCCGGCGGTTTCGTACGGTGCGCCGACCGCCGCTCGGCCGTCCCCAGCAGGGGAAACACGGCCGACGGCGGGTGGTTTCATCCCTCCGGCGTAGATTTTTCGGCAAGCCTGTGCATACATGCGGCATGCACGGGCACGGGATGTTCCAGCGGGCTACTGGGGCATTAGCCCGCTACGTGGGAACGGGTATGGCCCGGCGCGTGAGGGAGAGGTCGCGCCGGCCATACCCACCTCTCAGTCCCCGTCAGGCGAGCCGCACCCTCGCGTCCAGCAGGGCGTACGCCACGTCGACCAGCAGGTTCGCCACCACGACCGCCGCCGCGGTGATGAGCACGACCCCCATGATCACCGGCAGGTCGCCGCTGACGAACGCCTGGACCACCGCCTGCCCGACCCCGCCGAGGCCGAACACCGACTCGGTGACGACCACGCCCCCGATGAGCGTGCCGACGTCCACGCCGAGCTGGGACACCACCGGTGTCAGCGCCGACCGCAGGCCGTGCCGGACGATCACCCGGCGCTCGGGCACCCCCTTTGCGCGGGCCGTGCGGATGTAGTCCTCGCCCAGCACGTCGAGCATCGACCCCCTGGTGAGCCGCAGGTAGGTCGCGGCCTGCACGGTGGCGAGCGTGACCCAGGGCAGGATCAGGTGCCGCGCCCATTCGCCAGGGTTCTCGGAGAGGCCGACGTACGAGTCGGGCGGGAAGATCGGCACACCGGCCTTGGTGAGCTGGAAGAACAGCAGGTACAGCAGGAGCAGCCCGATGACGAAGGTCGGCATCGAGACTCCCGCCAGGGCCAGGAACGTCAGCGCCCTGTCCAGAAGCGAGCGCGCCCGGGTGGCGCTGAGCACCCCGGCGCTGACGCCGACCAGGAACCACAGCACCGCGCCGCCGAGGACGAGCGACAGGGTGGGCGGCAGGTCGGCGGCGACCAGCTTGCCCACCGACTCCCCGTTGAAGTACGACTTGCCGAGGTCACCGTGGAGCAGCCGGCCCATGTAGTCGCCGTACTGCACGAGGATCGGCCGGTCGAGGCCGAGGTCGCGGCGGATCAGGTCGACCTGCTCGGGGGTCGCCTGCCGCCCCGCCAGCGTCCGCGCCGGATCGCCGGGCGCCACGAAGAACATGAAGAACGTCCCCAGCGTGACCAGCCACAGCACGACCACGCCGAGCAGCACCCGCCTGATGAGGAAGCGCCGGAACATCGGATCAGCCCTCCCTGCTCTTCACGCTCTTCTTCCTGCCGCTCCGCCTTCGCAGGATGCCCCTGCGCCTGCTGAAGAGCCGTTCGGTCCTCGGGTCGATCGCGTCGCGGACGCCGTCCCCGAGCAGGTTGAACGCCAGCGTGGCGAGCAGCAGGCTTCCCGCCGGGAAGGTGAGGTACCACCACGCGACCCGGTAGAAGCCCTGTGCCTCGCTGAGCAGGTTGCCCCAGGAGGGGGTGGGCGGGACGATGCCGAGGCCGAGGTAGGACAGCGTCGACTCGAACACGATCGCCGCCGGCACCAGCAGGGTCACCAGCACGATCACCGGGGCCAGCAGGTTGGGCAGGATGTCGACGAACATGATGCGCGCGTCGCTCGCGCCGAGCGACCTGGCGGCCTCGACGTACTCCCGCTGGTTGATCGACAGGGTCTGCCCGCGCACGATCCTGGCGATCGCCGCCCAGGAGTAGAAGGCGATCACCCCGATCGTCGCGGTGAGCGACGGCCCGGCGATGGAGACGACCGCGATGGCGAAGATCAGGTAAGGGAACGACAGCACGACGTCCATCAGCCGCGACAGGAGCGTGTCGATCACGCCGCCGTAGAACCCGGCCAGCAGCCCCACGGCGACCCCGAGCAGCGCCGCGAACCCGGTGGACACCACGCCGACGACCAGCGAGACGCGGGCGCCGTACAGGACGCGGATGAACAGGTCGCGGCCAAGGCGGTCGGTGCCGAACCAGAACGTCCCGTTCGGCGCGACCGGCAGGCCCTGGTCGGTGATGCCGATGTCGCGGAACTGGTCGTCGGGGCCGTGGCCGCTCCACTGCGCGATGAGCGGCGCGGCGGCGGCGAGCACGAGGAGCAGGACCACGATGACCGCCGAGGCCAGGGCCACCTTGTCGGTGCGGATGCGCGCCCAGGCAAGTGCCCACGGGCTGCGCCCGGCGATGACCTTGCCGGGCACCGCCTCCGGGCGTATCTCGGTGAGCGTCACCTCGTCCCCCCGTCCACCGGCTGATCGATCGGGAAGTGGCAGGCCGTCAGGTGCGCGGTTCCTCCCAGCACAGGACCCTCCGGCACAGGACCCTCCAGCGCAGGACCCTCCGGCACGGTTCCCTCCAGCGCGGGCTGCTCGGCCGCGCAGACCTCCTGTGCCCTCGGGCAGCGCGGGTGGAACCGGCAGCCGGACGGCGGGTCGATCGGCGAGGGGACGTCGCCGGTGAGGATGACGCGCTCGCGCCGGTCGGCGGCGTCCGGATCGGCCACGGCCGTGGCCGACAGCAGGGCGTCGGAGTACGGGTGGCGGGGGCGCTCGTACAGCTCGTCGGCGTCGGCCAGCTCGGCCACCCGGCCGAGGTACATCACCGCGATGCGGTCGCTGACGTGCCGCACCACCGACAGGTCGTGCGCGATGAAGAGGTACGTCAGCCCGAAGTCGTCCTGGAGGTCCTTGAGCAGGTTGAGGATCTGGGCCTGGATCGACACGTCGAGGGCCGACACCGGCTCGTCGCAGATGATCAGCCGCGGGCGCAGCGCGAGGGCGCGGGCCACGCCGATGCGCTGCCGCTGGCCGCCGGAGAACTCCGCGGGGAAGCGGTTGTAGTGCTCCGGGTTCAGCCCGACGCGTTCCATCAGCTCCGCCACCGTGCGCCGCCGCTCCTGGGAGGTGCCGACACCGTGGATGACCAGGGGGTCGGCGATGATCGATCCGACGCGCCTGCGGGGGTTCAGCGAGCCGTACGGGTCCTGGAACATCACCTGGATGTCCCTGCGGAACGGCCGCATGGCACTGCGCGAGAGGTTGGTGATGTCCTGACCGTCGAAGGTGACCTTGCCGGAGGTCACCGGGTGCAGTCCCGCGATGCAGCGGGCCAGCGTGGACTTGCCGCAGCCGGTCTCGCCCACCAGGCCGAGGGTCTCGCCGGGCGCCAGCGTCAGGCTGACCCCGTCGACGGCGTGCACCTGCCCGACCGTGCGGCGCAGCACGGCGCCCTCGTGGATCGGGAAGTGCTTGACCAGGTCGTCCACTTCCAGAAGGTTCACCGGGCCTCCGTTCGCGGGGGCCGCGTTCACCGGGCCTCGGTTCCCGAGGCGCGCAGCCGTACGGCCTCCGCCTCCTCGCCGAGGCCGATGGCCTGGTGCGGCAGCCAGCAGGCCGAGGCGTGGTCGCCGTCTCCGGTGACCCGGCCGAGGGGCGGGCGCTCGGCCGCGCACACGGGCATGGCGTACGGGCAGCGCGGGTGGAACGCGCAACCGGAGGGCACCGCGATCATGCTGGGCGGCTGGCCGGGGATCGGCCGGAGCCTTCCCTGCCGCACGCCCGTGCTGCCGGGGATCGACTCCAGCAAACCCTTCGTGTACGGATGATGTGGGCGGTAGTAGATCGTGCGCCGGTCGGCCCGCTCCACCGGCAGCCCGGCGTACATCACCATGACCTCGTCGGCGACCCCCGCGACCACCCCGAGGTCGTGGGTGATCAGCACCAGTGCGATGTCGAACTCCCGCTGGAGATGGGTGATCAGGTCCAGGATCTGCGCCTGGACGGTCGCGTCGAGCGCGGTGGTGGGCTCGTCGGCGACGACGAGCTTGGGGTTGAGCGCGAGGGCCATCGCGATCATCGCCCGCTGCCGCATGCCGCCCGAGAACTGGTGCGGGTAGTCGTCCACCCTGCGGTCAGGGCGGGGGATGCCGACCAGGCCCAGCAGCTCCACCGCGCGCCGCCTGGCCTGGGCGCGGCCCACCCCGGAGTCGTGGACGCGGATCAGCTCCGCGATCTGCCAGCCCACCTTGTACAGCGGGTGCAGGCTGGTCAGCGGATCCTGAAATATCACGCTTATCTCGGAGCCTCGGATCTGGCGGAGCCGTTCCTCGTCGAGCGAGAGAAGGTCCACGCCCTCGAAGACCGCGCTCCCCGAGATGTCCGCCTCGGGGAGCAGCCCGAGGATGGCCTGCGTGCTCACCGTCTTGCCGCTCCCCGACTCCCCGACGATGGCCAGCGTCCGCCCCGGCTCGACGCTGAACGACAGGCCTCGGACGGCCTGGACCAGGCCGTCCGCGGTCGGGAAGCCGACGGTGAGATCCTTGACTTCGAGAAGGGTCATGGGGTCGGCGGGTCCAGCCAGAGGTTGGTGAGGTCGAAGAGCTGGAACGACGGCAGGTAGAGCGCGTTCTTCACCCGCTTCGCGTGGTAGATGGGCGTGTTCTGGTTCTGGAACGGCACGATCACCGCGTCGGCCAGCACCTTCTGGTCCACCTGGTGCCACAGGACCGCCGCCTTGGTCTGGTCGGGCTCGGCCAGCGCCCGCTTGATCAGGTCGTCGACCTGCGGGTTGCTGTAGCAGCCGTAGTTCGACGTGCCCGGGGTGCAGTTGGTCTGGAACAGCGGCTGCGACACCGACCGGCCGTTGTTGCCGTACCAGTCCGGGATCCATCCCGGCGCCGAGATGTCCCACTTGCTGTCCTTGGCAAGCGACGGGTTCTGCAGGAAGGCGCCGTAGTAGTCGCCCTGCCGCACGGGCAGTCCCTTGACCGTGATGCCGCACTTCTGCAGGTCCGCGGAGTACGACTGGAACACCGACGGGTGGTTGCCCGCGTTGCGGAACGCCCCGATGAGCGTGAGGCCGTTCGGGTAGCCCGCCTCCGCGAGCGTCTGCTTGCACTTGGCCGCGTCGCCCTCGTCGTTCGGCGTCGGGTACGGGTTGTACTCCTGGTACCCGATGTTGCCCGGCGGGATCGCCGTGTGCAGCGGGGTGTTGAGCTCCTTGCCGCCGTAGATCTTGCCGATCGCGACCTTGCTGATGGCGTACTCGATGGCCTGGCGGACCCCGAGCTTGCCCATGGCCCCGTTCTCGTTCTTGCTCTGGAGGTTGAACACCAGGTACGGGTTGGTGATCGCGCCCGGGTAGACCTTGTAGTTCGGGTCGCCGGAGGAGCTCAGCCGGGGAAGCTGCGCGGTCGGCACCGGCAGGTCCCAGGCCAGGTCGGCGCTGCCGGCCTCCAGCTGCTGCTGCACGCTGTCCGGCTCGGTGACGCCCTCCTTGACCTCGATGGCCTGGACGTACTGGTGGCGGACCGGGTCGGACTCCTGCTTCCAGGCCGGGTTGCGCTCCAGCCGGATCTCCTTGGTGGCCACGTACTTGGTGATCTTGTAGGGCCCGTTGGAGATCACGTGCTGCCGGAAGTCCGCGTCGTCGGGGGCGTACTGGTCGTACTCCTGGGGAGCCGCCGAGGCGAAGTTCAGCGCGAGGATGTTGAGGAAGTCACCCGCGGGCTGGACCAGCGTGAAGACGATCGTCTTGTCGTCCTTGGCCCGCACGCCGGCGATGTCGTGCGAGTTCTGGAAGTCCGCGAGGGCCTTCGGCGTGGGCGTGTCCTTCTCGAACGCCTTCGCGTAGGCCGCGCAGTACTCGGCCATCCCCTTGATCGTGCTGGTGTAGTAGCCCGGCGCCCCCGCGCCCGCCACCGGGTTGCAGAGCCGCTTGAAGCCGCGCACGTAGTCCTGCGCCGTGACCGCGCGGGGCGGCGAGGTGTCCCACTGGACGCCGTCGCGCATCTTGATCGTGTACGTCAGCAGGTCCTGGCTGAGGCCGCCGTTGGACGTCGTCGGGATCTCGGTGGCGACGTCGGGGACGACCTCCACCGCCTTCTTGGGGTCCGCCGACCCGGGCAGCGTGAAGAGCTGGCGGGCGTAGGTCCGCAGGATCTGGTTGGTCACGACGTAGTACGTGCTCGTGGGGTCGAGGTGGTCGACGTCGCCGCCTCCGACGAGCCGCAGCGTGCCGCCCTGCACCGCCTTGCCCGTCTGCTCGGGAGTCGCCGAGTTGCCCGTACCGCCGCCGCCGCTGTCCGTCTGACAGGCCGTGGCGAGCAGCGTCGCCGCCGCCACGACCGCGATGGTGAGATGGCGCGTGTTGGCCATGCGCCCTCCTCGTGCCGAGATGGGGAACCTGTGTGGCCGATAGCAGGGCTTCCGCCGGTACCGTGACGCGCCCTGCGGCTTGCTGGGGCTAGCTCCTGAATGAAGGAACCCATCCCGGAGGGGTGGCTGTCGAGGGTGGTTACCCAACCGTTGGCGAGGCGCGATCCGCAAGTGATGCCGGTTCGATGATGAAACGTCAGCGAATCGCGACATATCCGCCTAGCGGGCCGGGAGCATGGTCCTGGCCTGCGCCGATGATCCGGAGACGGTTAACGGGGGCGAAGAACGGGCCTCAGGAGCCGAAGCGCCACGAGCGCAGGTAGTCGCTCTGCAGGGGGGTGAGCGTGTCGATGTCGATGCCGGCCGCGGCGAGCTTCAGCCGGGCCACCTCCGCGTCGATCTCCGCCGGCACGTCGTACACGCCGGGCGCGAGCCGTACGCGCTCCTCGGCCAGCCACGCGACGGCCAGCGCCTGGGCGGAGAACGACATGTCCATGACGGCCGCGGGGTGCCCCTCCGCGGCGGTCAGGTTGACCAGGCGGCCCTCGGCGAGCAGCAGCAGCCGCCGCCCGTCGGCGAGGACGTACTCGTCGGTGTGGGGCCGCACGCCGAGCCGGACCTCGCTCGCCATGCCCTCCAGGGCGCGCACGTCGATCTCGACGTCGAAGTGCCCGGCGTTCGCGAGGATGGCCCCGTCCTTCATCTCGGCGAGGTGCTCGCCCCTGATGACGTCGCGGTTGCCGGTGACGGTGATGAACAGGTCGCCCGCGCGCGCCGCCTCGACCATCGGCAGCACCTCGTAGCCCTGCATGCTGGCGTCCAGCGCCTTGACCGGGTCGATCTCGGTGACGATGACCCGGGCGCCCTGCCCCCTGGCCCGTTCGGCCACGCCGCGCCCGCAGAAGCCGAACCCGGCGACCACGATCGTGCGGCCCGCGAGCAGCGTGTTGGTCGCCCGCATGATGCCGTCGAGCGTGGACTGGCCGGTGCCGTACCTGTTGTCGAACATCCGCTTCGTGCGGGTGTCGTTGACCGCGACGACGGGGAAGCGCAGGGCGTGCTCGGCCGCCATCTGGCGCAGCCGGATGATGCCGGTGGTGGTCTCCTCGCACCCGCCCGTGACCCCGTCGAGCAGCTCGACGCGCTCGGTGTGCAGCGTGATGACCAGGTCGCAGCCGTCGTCGAGCACGATGTCGGGCCCGATGTCGAGGGCCTGGTGGAGGTGCCGGTAGTAGGTGTCGCGGTCCACGCCCGCGCGGGCGTGCACCGCCACGCCGTACGTCCGCAGGGCTGCCGCGACGTCGTTCTGCGTGGACAGGGGGTTCGAGGCCGCCAGGGCGATCTCGGCGCCGCCGGCCTTCAGCGCGCCGACGAGCACCGCGGTCTCCGCGGTCACGTGGAGGCACGCGGCGATCTTCAGGCCGTCGAGCGGGCGCGCGGCGTCGAACCGCGCCCCGATCGCCCGCAGCACGGGCATCGAGCGCAGCGCCCAGTCGATGCGCCGTTCACCCGCCTCGGCGAGCGACGCGTCCGCGACATCCACAGTTCCCCCTGTACACCCCAGTGTGCGAAAGGTCCCCGCGCGACCTCGCGCGGGGACCTCGCCTGGCCGGAAGGCCGGTCGATCAGTAGCGGTAGTGGTCGGGCTTGTACGGACCCTCGACGTCCACGCCGATGTACTCGGCCTGCGCCTTGGTGAGCTGGGTCAGCTTGACGCCGAGCGCGTCGAGGTGGAGGCGCGCGACCTTCTCGTCCAGGTGCTTGGGCAGCACGTAGACGCCGATGGGGTACTCCTCGGTCTTGGTGAACAGCTCGATCTGCGCGATCACCTGGTTCGTGAAGGAGTTGGACATCACGAAGCTGGGGTGGCCGGTGGCGCAGCCGAGGTTCATCAGGCGGCCCTCGGCCAGCACGATGATCGCGTGGCCGTCGGCGAAGGTCCAGGTGTGGACCTGCGGCTTGATCTCGGTCTTCACGATGCCCGGCAGCTTGGCCAGGCCGGCCATGTCGATCTCGTTGTCGAAGTGCCCGATGTTGGACACGATCGCGTTGTGCTTCATCCGGCTCATGTGGTCGGCCGTGATGATGTTGAAGTTGCCGGTCGTGGTCACGAAGATGTCCGCGATGCCGACGACCTCGTCGAGCGTGGTGACCTGGAAGCCGTCCATGGCCGCCTGGAGCGCGCAGATCGGGTCGATCTCGGTGACGATCACGCGGGCGCCCTGGCCGCGCAGCGCGTCGGCACAGCCCTTGCCCACGTCGCCGTACCCCGCGACCACGGCGACCTTGCCGCCGATGAGGACGTCGGTGGCGCGGTTGAGGCCGTCGATGACGCTGTGGCGGCAGCCGTACTTGTTGTCGAACTTCGACTTGGTCACCGAGTCGTTGACGTTGATGGCCGGGAACAGCAGCGAGCCGGCCTTGAACATCTCGTAGAGACGGTGGACGCCGGTCGTGGTCTCCTCGGTGACGCCCTTGATCTCCTTGGCCACGGCGGTCCACCGGCCCTCGGAGGACACCGTGCGGCGCAGGAGGTCGAGGATGATCTTCCACTCCTCCGCGTCGTCCTCCGCCGCGGTCGGCACGGCGCCGGCCTTCTCGTACTCGGCGCCCTTGTGGACGAGCAGGGTCGCGTCACCGCCGTCGTCGAGGATCATGTTGGGGCCGCCGCCGCCGGGCCAGGCGAGCGCCTGCTCGGTGCACCACCAGTACTCCTCCAGCGTCTCGCCCTTCCAGGCGAACACCGGCACGCCCTTGGGGGCGTCGACGGTGCCCTCGGGGCCGACGACGACCGCGGCGGCCGCGTGGTCCTGGGTGGAGAAGATGTTGCAGCTCACCCAGCGGACGTCGGCGCCGAGCGCTACCAGCGTCTCGATGAGCACCGCGGTCTGGATGGTCATGTGGAGCGAGCCCATGATCTTGGCCCCGCTCAGCGGGCGCGCCTCGGCGTACTCGCGGCGGATGGCCATCAGGCCCGGCATCTCATGCTCGGCGAGCTGGATCTCCCTGCGGCCGAAATCGGCCAGCGCAAGGTCGGCGACCTTGAAGTCCATAGCGTTGTTCCCCTCAACCCGGTCATTGCGTCACTGCGAGTTTAAGAGGCGCGCGCACCCCAATGCATCCCCAGATCTGTGAACCTGACAAAAGAATGTAAGAATTGGGCTCATGCGCATCACTGAGGCGGCGAAGCGTCTTGGACTGTCCCCGCGGATGCTCCGCTATCGGGAGGCCCTCGGCCTGCTGCCCCCGACGCGCGAGCGGGGCTCGCACCGGCGGTTCGGCCCGGAGGAGCTCGCGGCGGTCACCCAGGCGATGGAGCTGGAGCGGCGCTTCGACGTGTCCCCCGCCGAGCTGGCGTTCGGCATGCGCGTCCTCAGCGAGCCCGCCGTCGCCCAGGCCGTGCGCGACCTGGGGCTGCGCATCGGCCGCCTCCACGCCCCGCGCCGCGCGCTGGACTTCGAGAAGGAGAAGGCCCTGCGCCTGCTCCGCCGCGACCGCTGATCGATCGCGTCACCCAGCCGGCCGGCGGGGCTCAGGCGTGCGCTTCGCCGACCCCGTTCGAGGAGGAGGCCGCCTGGCCGGCACGGTAGAGATCGGGCTCCAGGTAGATGACCCGGGCGATCGGCACGGCCTCGCGGATGCGCCGCTCTGCCTCGTCGATGCCCCTGGCGATGTCGGCGGCCGTGTCGCCGCCCTCCACCGCGATCTTCGCCGCGACCAGGAGCTCCTCGGGGCCGAGGTGCAGGGTGCGCAGGTGGATGACCCTGCTCACCTCGGGCGCGTTCTCGAGCGCCTCGCAGATCTTCTCCTCGATCTCCGGCGTGGCGCTCTCGCCGATGAGCAGGGACTTGGTCTCGATCGCGAGGATCACCGCGATGATCGCCAGCAGGATGCCGATCATGAGCGTGCCGACGCCGTCCCAGACGCCGTTGCCCGTGACCACGGCCATCGTCACGCCGAAGAGCGCGAACAGCAGGCCCAGCAGTGCCCCGAAGTCCTCCAGCAGCACGACGGGGAGCTCGGGGGCCTTGGCCCTGCGGATGAAGTTGAACCAGGAGGCGTCGCCCCTGATGGTGTTGGACTCGACGATGGCGGTGCGGAAGGAGAACCCCTCGGCGACGATCGCGAAGATCAGGACGGCGAAGGCCCAGATCGGGGACTCCACGTGGTGGGGATTCATGATCTTCTCGATGCCCTCGTACAGGGAGAAGACCGCGCCGATCGTGAACAGCACGACCGCGACCACGAACGCGTAGAAATAGCGCTCGCGGCCGTACCCGAAGGGATGCTTGCGGTTCTCGCGCTTCTTCGACTGCTTGCCACCGAGCAGCAGCAGCGCCTGGTTGCCCGAGTCGGCGACCGAGTGCACAGACTCGGCCAGCATCGAGGAGGAGCCCGTGAAGACGAACGCCACGAACTTCGCCACCGCGATCGCCAGGTTCGCCCCCAGCGCCGCGATGATCGCCTTGGTACCGCCGCCCGCGCTCACCCGCAGTCTCCACCCATCCGTAACACCGTGCTCTGATCCCGTCGGTTAAAAGCGGTCAAGGAGATCTTATTGGGAAAGCCTTGCCTTAAGTTCCGAGATGGCGCTCACGGGAGTGGGATCGACGCCCAAGCCCAGCGCCAGATAGACGCTCCCGTAGTCCACCAGACCCACCAGCGAGGCAAGCCGCTCAAGCGGATGCTCGCCCTCGGCGGTGATCTCGCTGACCGGCACGCCACGATCTTGCGCCAGGCGCACCGACATCGCGCGCCGCTTGCTCACCTGGGGATGCTCCTCCAGGTCGCGCAGCACGATCAGCCGCAGGGCGAGGGACGGCTCGTCGCCGAAGATGTCGCGCTGGGCGAGCGGCCCGTCCAGCGCCACCACCTGGTTGTGATCGACCTCCGGGATCTCACCCCAGAGCGCCGGGTACTTGGCGTTCTCGTTGAGCTGGGTCGCCAGCCGGTGCGCCGCCGCGGTCGCCACCGGCGAGGACCCCCAGACCATGGGGATCGAGTCGGCCATCTCCAGCGCCAGTGTCTTGCCGGGGTTGATGAACGACTCGCTCGACGGCCGGCAGCGGTGCGCGATGTCCTCCAGGCGCTTGGCCGTGGCCTCGACCGCGCCGGCGTCCACCTCGGCCAGCCCGAGCGCCGACGCGATGGCGACCAGGGGCATGGTCAGGCCCCAGAGGTTCGCCCGGGGCAGCCGGACCGCCCCCTGCACCGGCACGACCGGCAGGTGCAGGGCGGACGCCTGCTCGGCGATCGCCGCCAGCGGCGACCCCGCGCGGCCCACGGTGATCAGCCGGCAACCCCGGCGCACAGCCTCCAGCGCCAGGGTCCGGGTCTCCTCGGTGGTGCCCGAGGCGGAGACGGCGATGACCAGGTCGGCGGCGCCCACCCAGCCCGGCAGACGGTAGGAGCGCACGGTCAGGATCGGGATCGGGACCCCACCGCCGCACACGGCCGCGAGCATGTCGCCGGCGATGGCGGAACCGCCCACACCCGCGATCACGACCGCCCGGGGACGGTCGCCGGCCGACAGCCGGGAGACGCCCGCCTCCAGCGCGCCGCGGTGCGAGGCGCGCACCTGCGCGCCGGAGGACGCCACCGCGGGCAGCATGCCCGCCGGATCGGTCTCGGTCAGGAACGCCGCGTCATCCAGCCGCTCGGGCTCGAACGGGCTCACGCCTTGCGAGCCTCGTCGACCAGCAGCACCGGGATGTCGTCGCGCACCGGATAGACCAGCCCGCAGGTCTCGGAACTGCACGCCAGCTCATCGCTCTGGGTGACGGCGTTGAGCGGTGACTTGCAGGCCGGGCAGGCCAGGATGTCGAGCAACCAATCGTCGATCTTCACGTCAACTCCTCACGACGGCGAGGACCGCGTCTCGGGTCGCCGCCATTAGCTTCTCGTCGGCCGCCTCGGCATTCAACCGGAGGAGCGGCTCTGTGTTGGACGGACGGAGATTGAACCACCAGCCGGACCCCGACACGGTGAGGCCGTCGAGCTCGTCCACGGTCACCCCGTCACGGCCGGCGTACTCGGCGCGGACCCGCGCCAGGGCCGCGGCCTGGTCGGCGACGGTGCTGTTGACCTCGCCGGACGCCGCGTAGCGGGAGTAGCGCCCAAGGAGGTCGGACAGCGGGTGAGGCTGCTCGCCGAGGGCGGCGAGCACGTGCAGCGCCGCGAGCATGCCGGAGTCGGCGAACCAGAAGTCGCGGAAGTAGTAGTGGGCGGAGTGCTCGCCGCCGAAGACGGCCCCGGTGCGGGCCATCTCGGCCTTGATGTAGGAGTGCCCCACCCGGGTGCGCACCGGGACGCCGCCGCTCTCGGCGATGATCTCGGGCACCGCCCTGGAGGTGATCAGGTTGTGGATCACCCTGGACCCCGGGTGCTTGGCCAGCTCACGCACGGCCACCAGGGCGGTGATCGTCGAGGGCGACACCGACTCTCCGCGCTCGTCGACCACCCAGCAGCGGTCGGCGTCGCCGTCGAAGGCCAGGCCGAGATCGGCGCCCTTGTCGAGCACGGCCTTCTGCAGGTCGCGGAGGTTGTCCGGCTCGATCGGGTTGGCCTCGTGGTTGGGGAAGGTGCCGTCGAGCTCGAAGAACAGCGGGGTGACCTCCAGCGGAAGGCCCTCGAACACCGTCGGGACGGTGTGACCCCCCATGCCGTTGCCGGCGTCCACCACGACCTTGAGTGGCCTGATGCCGGAGAGGTCGACCAGGCCGCGCAGGTGGGCGGCGTACCCGTCGAGCAGGTCACGCCTGGTGACCTCGCCGGTGCGCCCTCCTGCGGCCCGGACGCCCGAGGCGAGCAGCTCGGCGGCGCGGTCGCGGATCTCCACCAGACCCGTGTCGGACCCCACGGGGACGGCGCCCGCGCGGCAGAGCTTCATCCCGTTGTAACGGGCCGGATTGTGACTGGCCGTAAACATCACGCCTGGTAACCCGAGGCTGCCGCTGGCGTAGTAGAGCAGATCGGTCGAGCCGAGCCCGGTGTCGACCACGTCGGCGCCCCGGCCGGTCGCCCCGCGGGCGAAGGCGGCGGCGAGCGGGCCGGAGGACGCGCGCATGTCGTGCGCCATGACCACGGCCTCGGCTTCGAGCACCTCGACGAAGGCGGCACCCACTGCCTCGGCGACGCCCTCGTCGAGCTCGCCGGGCACGACGCCACGGATGTCGTACGCCTTGAAGATCTTGGCGAGGTCGCCCACTGCCGCTCCGCACCTAGTCACGTCTGTTCGACCCGAGCCTACTGCGTTACTCCGAGGCCTTTCACGAAGATCGGGAAGCGGCGGCGGGCCGGCACCGCGAGAGGATCAGGCGGGCTCAGCGCTCCAGGTTCTGCTGGGCGGACCGCAGGACCCGAAGGTGCCCGCGCCGGCCGACCTCCACGCCCTGCCCCACGGGCTCGCCCGAGGAGGGGGTGGGCCTGGCCGCCTCGCGCACGGCGTTGGCGAGGGCTTCTAGATCGTCGGTGCTCGGTTGCCCCGCCTCCGACGGCAGCCGGACGACCTCCCATCCGCGCGGGGCCGTCAGCCGCTCCGCGTGGTCCGCGCACAGGTCATAGCAGTGTGGTTCGACGTACGTCGCCAGCGGTCCGAGCACGGCGGTCGAGTCGGCGTAGACGTACGTGAGTGTGAAGACGGCAGGCTGCCTGCAGGCGGTACGGGAACAGCTGCGGACGGGGCTCACGGAGGGACCGTATCCGGTCCGCGTTCACATTGCCACCACCTGGCAGCTCTTAACGAGCGTGTCGCCACAATTCGGACACTTGCCGTCCCTTTACGGGCTGTATGGCCGGGCCCGGAAACCGCTTGGCGGACAGACCGTTCGCCTGGACGTCAGGGAGTGGGCGCGGGATCAGAGAGGCACGATCTAGGCTTGCTGTGTGAGTTCGGCCCCCGGCGGCAAGGCCCGCCCCAACGGCCCGCGGCGGCGCGACCGGCACGGCCGCGGCATGCGCGGTCCGCTGGCCCCGTCGCACGTGCCCATAGCGCGCTCCCGCAGCGAGCGTTTCGACGATTTCGTGCTGGACGCGGTCGACCGGCTGAAGCCGAAGTGGGGTGGGCAGCTCTCCGCCGTCGAGTTCGCCGTCGAGGAGGTTCCGCCGGCCGACGAGCTCATCGACGGGCCGGGCAGGCTCTCGTCCGACCCGATCCCCTTCGGCCGGGTGCAGCCCGCCGCCGGCGGCTCCCCGGCGGTCGTCGTGATCTACCGCCGCCCGCTGGAGGCGAGGGCCCGCGACCGCGACACGCTGGGCGCGCTCGTGCACGACGTGGTGGTCGAGCAGGTCGCCAACCTGCTGGGCCTCTCGCCCGAGACCGTGGACCCCGGGTACGACGACCGCCACTGAGCTCGCGGCACCACTGAGCTCGCGGCACCACTGACCTCAGGGCAGCACCACGGTGGGCGACTCCGCGATGCGCGGGACGATGGCCCAGGTGCGTGCCAGGCCCAGGGGCTGCGTGGTGAGGAGCAGGCCGTCAGGGGCGTGCTCGTCCATCACCCGCCCGCCGTAGACCGGGCCTGAGCCGGGCAGCGGCAGCACGACCACGCTGAAGTCGCCCCGCACACCCGGCGGAGCGAGCTTGATCTCCTTCGTGCGCGACGCGGGGATCCGCACCTCCACGGCCGGGGGCGCGGCGCCCTCCCGCGGCAAAGTCTGGACGCTGACCTTCCCCGCGGCGGCGGGCGCCGAGAGGATCAGCCGGGAGGAGATCTTCTTGCCCGTGCGGTTGTCGGCCACCACGCTGCCGATGTCGATCGGCACCGCCCCCGCGCTGAACGCGACGTCCTGCTTGGTGCCGGTGCCCGTGGCCATCACCCCGGCCACGATCGGGACGTCGGCGGTGAGCACGAGGGCCGACGGCTGCCCGCCGATGCCGGTCGACACGTCGATCGAGGCCGTGGACCCGGCGGTGACCTCGAGTGACTCGCGGTTCTTCATGGCGTAGAACCCGTCGGCCGTCAGCGCCTTGACGCGGACGACGGTGTCGGCCTCCCCCGGCGCCGTGACGTACAGCTCGCGCAGCCCGCCCCCGCCGGGGATGCCGGGGACGACGACGCTGGTCGCGGGCTCGGCGGCGGCGGGGAGCCAGTCGGTGCCCCTGCCCTTGCCGAGGACGGCCTTCGCGGAGGCCGCCACGCGCCCGCTGATGCTCCGCACCTCCACCGCCATGATCAGGGGAGAGGTCACGAGGTCGCGCACCCGTACCGCGCGGTGCTCTCCAGGCTTGAGCACGAGGCCGTTGCCGGAGTCGTTGACCACGGGACCCTCGCCGGCGTAGACCATGACCTCAAGGACGGCCTGGGCGGCGTCCGCGTTGGTGAGATAGAGCACGACGTCGGCGGCGGCCGGGCCCGGGCCGACGAACCACGCGCTGGAGCCGGGCTCGGCGCACCGCACCCCGGCCAGCCCGCGTGCCGTGCCGTCGGCCTGACGGGTCGTCTGGGTGGCCTCCAGCCCCGCCGCCATCACGCCGGCGCCGGCGATCTCCAGCGGCCCCGACCTGGCGGGCACGTCGCGCTGCCACAGCCGGCCGGGCTCGTCGAGTCTCGCGAGCGGCGAGGACTTGGCACTGACCTCGGAGATCGTGGTGCGGCCCGCGCCCTTGCCGCCGGGCGGGGTGATCGTGCTGACCCGCGCGCCGCCGGGGTCGGGGCAGACGGTCGAGACCGTCTCCACGGCCACCTTGTCCAAGGTGACCGCGGGCACGGCGACGACGCCGGGGCGGGTCACGAACGCCACGCCGAACAGGGCGGTCAGGACTATCAGGACCAGGGCGAAAAACCCGAAGCGGCTCTCGATCAGCGCCCTCACCGGACCAGCACTCCCTCGGTCTCGCGCTCCACCGGCATCTCGGCGTACTCCTCGGCGGCCTCCGCGCTCCGTGCGCCGGGAGAGGCCAGGACGAGGACCAGTGCCACGAGCGCGACCTGGCCCCAGAGCCAGACATCGTGCCAGAACGCCCCGTGCTCGGCCGTGACGCGGCCACCCGCGGCGGGAACGTCGAAACCCTGAGCCCAGCCGTCGACGGTGCGCCCGGCGAGTGACGAACCGCCGGCCGTGGCGGTCCACCCCCCGGCGGGCTCGGCGAGCACCAGAGTGCGCGTGCCCTGCCCGGCCGGCACCGCGGCCGTCAGGCCGCCGCCCGCCGCCTCGGTGTACTGGACGGGCGTGCGCACCCCGGCCTGGTCCTGGAGGTAGGCCCGGCCCAGGGGCTGGGCCATGGCCCACAGCCCGGCGGTCGCCGAGAGGTTCACCCGGACCAGCGCGGGATCGGAGTCGAGCGAGCGCCGCACCTTGGGATCGATCGGAGCGGGGACGGCGACGAACCGGACGCCGTAGGTGGCGAGCGTGAGGGCGTCGTCGCCGCCGCGCCCGGACACGACGCCCGCGACCAGGTCGGAGAGCCGCCCGCGCATCGCGGCGGACACCGGCAGGTCGGTCTCGCCGATCAGGGGGGTGCGGCCGCGCAGCACGGTGAAGGTGAGCCGCCCGTCGGCCTCGGAGCGGAGCACGACCGTGCTCTCACCCTCGGTGGAGCTCGCGGCGGCGAAGTCGCTGATCACGCTGGGCACGCCGCGCTGGAGCGGCCCCCGCGTGCCGTCCTTGATCCACAGAGCCGCCGCGGCGACGGGCGTGGCGCAGGCCACGAGGACCATCAACGCCGCGCCGGCCCTGCGCAGGCCGCCGGCCTGGTTGAGCTCGATGATGCGGTGCCCGGTCAGCGCCGCCGCGACGATCAGGCCCGTGGCGGCGAACGCCAGGGGCACGCCTGGCCAGGCCGCCGTGCCGTCCACGGGGACGCGGCTGGCCACGATCGCGACCAGGACGCCGAAGACCGTGACGCCCCAGCCGACGATGACCACCATCTGGTGCCGCCGGAACAGCAGGGCGGCCAGCGCGGCGGCGACCAGGCCACCGGTCACCCACACGGGCGGCACGCCGGGGCCGCCCGGGCTGAGCAGCAGCAGCGCCTCGGCGGTGAGCCGGGGATCGGCCAGCCCGGGGCGGTGCAGCCCCGCCTCAAGAAGGATGCGCCCGGGGTCGCCCGCGATCTGGACCAGCCACGGGAACAGCAGCACGATCGGCACGGCCATCGCGATGCCGAGCGAGAGGCCCACCCCGCGCCGCACCCCGCCGAACGACACGGCGGCGAGGCCGCCGAGCACCGCGACCAGTACGTAGACCAGGGGCGCGAACGCGGTGCCGACCGCGAGCAGCAGGCCGAGGGCCCATGCCGCCCGGCGCGCGCTGCGGCGCTCCCCCATGATCACCCTTGCGGCCAGCGCGGCGTAGGCGGGGAGCAGGACGAAGACCACCGCCGTGCCGAGCCGCCCGCCCGCGACGGCTCCGGTCGCCACGGGAAGCAGCGCGTACGAGGCGGCCAGCCAGACCCGGGCCAGCGGATAGGAGATCATCGAGCGGGTCGCGACGTAGGCGGACAGGCCCGCGAGCGGCACGCATCCGAGCAGCAGGACCGAGACCGCGAGCCAGGTCTTACCGAGGAAGATCGTCGACAGCGCCGCGAGGACCGCGACGTACGGCGGCGCCCAGCCGTCGGAGCCGAGCCCGGTCGCGTGGTATGCCGAGGTGTAGAACTGCCACAGGTCGGAGGCGCCGCCCACGACCGGGACCAGCGCGCCACCGCCGAGCAGCCCGCCGTAGAGCAGCGACCGCTCGGCGACCAGCGTGACGGCGATGAGGGCGAGGCAGAGCAGCACGCCGGGGTTGCCGAAGACGCGCTGCATGAGACCTGCGTCGGTCAGCAGCTCGTCGCCCTCGTCCTCCTTGGAGGGCTCGGAGATCACCGCGTGGTGCCGCCCGGCGGAGTCGATCGGCCCCGACCCGGACAGGTAGTTCTGGACCATGTCGGCGAGGCGCCGGTAGGCCATGCCCGAGGGCGTGAGCAGCCGCTTCACGTGGGCATAGCCCTGTTTTCTGCCCTGTTTTCGCGCCTTTCTGGCCTTCATGAGGCGGCGCGGAGCGGCCAGCACGGACGCGAGCGCGACCACCTCGTCGAGGGCGTTGGCCGGCTGCTTGGCCAGCAGCAGCAGGAGCGTGCGGAACAGCGAGCCGAAGATGTTGCGCACCAGCGACCACACCAGCGACCGGAAGGGGAGGTTCGCCATGATCACGAACATGGCGTTGCGGCGGTCGAGCCTGCGGGGATGGTCGGTGCTCGCGGTCATGCGGCGCCTGCGGCGCGTCGCGGCCTCGGCGTGCCAGGCGACCGCGTCGGTGACGTTCAGCACGTGGTAGCCGGCGGCGGTGGCCCGCCAGCACAGGTCGAGGTCGTCGCGGAAGAGGGGCAGGCCGGGGTCGAGGCCGCCGAACTGGTCCCACACGTCGCGGCGGATCAGCATGCCGGCCGTGGACACCGACAGCACCTTGCGGGTGCCGTCGTGCTGGCCCTGGTCGTACTCCCTGGGCTCCAGGCCGGTGTCGCGGCGGCCCGACCTGTCGACCGTGACGCCGACTTCGAGCAGGATGCGGCGGTCGAGCCAACTGCGGAGCTTCGGGCCGAGGATCGCGACCTTCTCGTCCTCGGCCGCGGCCCACAGGAGTGCTTCGAGCGCCCTCGGGTGGGGCGCGCAGTCGTCGTGGATCAGCCAGATCCACTCTTGGCCACCGGTGCGCGGCAGCCGCTCCAGCACCGCCGCCACCGCCTCGCCGAACCCCGTCGAGCGAGGCAGGGTCAGGATGCCGTTGGCGCCGAGCGCCTCGGTGAGGATCTTGCCGCTGCCGTCGCGGCTGCCGTTGTCGACGCCGACCACCCTGTCGAGCGGACGCGTCTGCCGGAGGACGCCCTCCAGTGACTCCCTCAACCAGCGGGCCCCATCATGGGCGACGACGATCGCTGTGACGGATTGACGCGGCGGGTGCACGGAGGTGGTGTCCTTGGGGGCTCGTGTGGCTTGCGCCGATCACGATACGGCACCCCGAGCGTGCCGGGTCTGCCACTCTTCCAATCAGGTCCACCGATCGCCGGCCGGCGGTCACGTCCCCTCGCCCGGCCTCCGGCTATGGCCCCCCTAGACCCTAGCCGTTTGCCGTGACCGTGTTCGCTCAGTGTTGACGGTGGAATCTCAAACCGTAACCGTCCGCCTCGCGGCGGCTACCCTTCCTCAGCCGGCCTCTCGCTTGATCCGGCGGCGCTCACGCTCGGACAACCCTCCCCAGATCCCAAATCTCTCATCATGCTGTAGTGCGTACTCCAAACACTCGGCCCGCACCTCGCAGGACCGGCACACTTTCTTGGCCTCCCGGGTGGAACCGCCCTTCTCCGGGAAAAACGCCTCCGGATCCGTCTGCGCGCACAACGCGCGCTCCTGCCATCCCAGCTCTTCCGCGCCGAGCACCTGTGCCATGACCAGATCGGTCAATGCACACCTCCTGCCGATCGCCCGCCCGCCCCGCAACGGAGCCCCCCTTTTGAACACCTTCCTCAATACCCACCCTGTGAAAGGCGTAACAACACAGTTGTAATTACACGCGTGTGCCGCGTGTGGCGTCAAGCAGCATGGCAGTATCCGGGGAAAGACCAGCTCACCCCGGTATGCGGGCCTTGGCGGAATATGCGGCCGTCCTCGGCGTACGCCGTCTAGGCGGGATCCGACGGCGTTCTGTTATCCCCGATCTTCAATGCCCTCAGCGGTCGGAACCGTACCAGCGTGATCCCTGATCTACACCTGGACCTGCCGGTTCTCTACTTCCGCTTTCCTCTGGCCTTGCCTGGGCCGACCGGTCGGGGGCGTAGATCGCGGTCGGGTCGATCGGCTCGTCCCTGTGCCCCTGCGGCCCGGACGGGGGCATGGGGGCGTTCAGCGGGTCGTTCTGGAAGGCCTTCGGGTCGAAGCGCACCGTCTTCTCCACGGCCGGCTCCTCCCAGGCCTGCTGCTGCGGCTGGTACGGCTGCTCCTGCGGGTACGGCTCGGGTGCCTGCGGGTACGGCTCGGGTGCCTGCGGGTACGGCCGGTCCTGCGGCTGGGGGTAGCCCTGGTCCTGCGGGCGCTGGTACGGCTGGTCCTGGTAAGGCTGTTCCTGGTAAGGCTGCTCCTGGGCGGGCCGGTAGGGCTGCGCGTCCGCCGGGGGGCGCGAGTAACCCGAGGAGTCGCCCGCCGACTGCGGGTGGCCGAACGGGCTGCCGCTGTAGCCGGGCGCGTACTCCGGGGTCCTGACCGGCTGCGTGCCGGTGGTGTACTCCTGCCCGCCCGGGGTGCCGGTGTGCTCGGAACGGCCCTCGGAGGGCGACCCGCCGCCCTGCGACTGCTGGTAGCTCTGCGCCTGCTGGTAGGCCTGCGCGATCTGCTGCTGGCGCGCGTCGGCCGCTTCCGCGTACAGCGGCGACGGCTCGGGCTGGCGGCCGAAGTCGGCGCCCGAGTAGCCGCCGTACTGCTCGCCGGCCTGCGTGCCCATCTGACCGTAGACCTGGGTCTGGTCCATCGGGTTCGCCTGCGGGCCGCCCTGACCGTAAGACGACTGGTCCAGGGTCTGCGGACCGGTCTGACCGTAAGACGGCTGGTCCACGGCCTGCGGACCGGTCTGACCGTACGAGGGGGGCTGGTCCAGGGGGCCCGTCTGGCCATAGGCCGGGGCCTTGTCCAGCGGGTTGGTCTGCGGACCGGTCTGACCGTACGACGAGGACGGCTGGTCCAGCGGGCTCGCCTGGCCGTACGGGCCGCCGCCCTGCGCCGGCGGCCGGCCGTAGGCGTGAGGCTGGTCGAAGGCGGTCGGCGCCGTGAGCGGCTCAGGCACGGCCTGGCGGGCGCCGGTCGTGAAGGCGTCGTGCATACCGAAGGCACCTGCGCCCCCGCCCGAGGGCGCGTACGGCGAGGCCGCCTGGGGAGCGTACGGGTCGGAGGTCTGCTGGCCCGGCTGCTGGTTCTGTTCTCCGTAGGGAGCGGAGGGCTGTGGAGCGTACGGGGACGCGGGGGGCTGCCCGTATGACCCGGACGGCTGCGAGGACGCGGAGTCGCCCTGGGAGCCCTGAGGGCCCTGCCCGTACGGCTCGGACCTCAGCGCCGCCGCGTAGGCGTCGAGCGGCTGGGAGTGCTGGGGAGCGTAGGCCGTGTCGCCGAGGGGGCCGGCCTCGCCCGCGGGGGCGTACGGCCGCGCCTGCGACTCGTCCTGCCGTCCGAACTGCTGCTCACCCTGCTGCCCGAACTGCTGGCCGAACTGCGGCTCGCCCTGGCGGCCGAACTGCTGGTCACCCTGCTGCTGGCCGTATCGCTGCTGCTCACCCTGCTGCGCGAACTGCGGCTGGTGCTCTCCGGAGAACTGCGGCTGCTCTCCCTGCTGGGAGAACTGCGGCTGCTCGTTCTGCTGGGCGAACTGCGGCTGGGGATAGGGGTCGGCACCCGGCTGCTGCCCATAGGCCTCCGCGGGCCGCTGGTCGCCCGGCCCGTACGGCTGCGGGGGGTTGTGCGGAGCCGGGGGCAGCGCGGGAAGCGCGGAGGCGGGAGCGTTCTGGGCAGGGGCGTTCTGGGCGGGCCCGTACGGCGGCTGGTCGGGATGCCCGCCGGGTCCGTACCCGGGGTGCTCGCCCTGGAAAGGCTGCGGGGGGAACAGCCCCTGGCCGTTGCCGTGCGGCGCGGGCTGCTCGGCGTGGCCCTGCCGGGGCCGGACGGCCGAGGGCGCGCCGGGCGGCAGGATGGAGAGCGCGTACACCAGGGAGACCGCGGTGAGGGCGAGGGCGGGCACGCCGGTCAGCAGGTACTCGATGAGACTCCAGCCGCCCGTGCCGCGGCCGAGGAGCACGCCGACGAGGCTGACGAACCCGAAGAGCGCGGCGGCCGCGAGCGCGGCGACGGCGACGAGGTTCACGAGACGGGCACGCGGGGTCGGCTCGCCGAGCCTGGTGACGAGCACGACGGCGCCGATCGCGAGCGCCAGGGCGAGCGGAGAGGTCAGCGTGCCGAGCGCGCCGGCCGACTTGGCGCCGAACGGCCCTTCTCCGAAGACCAATGTCACGACCGCGACCAGAACCTGTGTGCAAACAACCGCAAGCATGATCAACGCCGCAGGCTCGCGGAGCCGTCCGGGCTCAACTTTCACCACAACTACCCCCCAATGGGTCCATACGGCATCCGCAGTTTCGCACATCTCCCCACTTCGAGGACGCCGGACCCAACAACCTCATTGATCACACAAGCCCCGCATGAAAGTCATTCAACCCTTTCCACGAGCCCGTGAGCAGGCGTTTCACAGATCAGTTCGCGGATCGCCCGGCCCGGGCCCAGGCAAGAAGATGGCAATGGAACACTTGACAGCATGCGCATCGTGTCCCTAGCCGGTGGAATCGGCGGCGCCCGTTTTCTCCGCGGACTCCTGGCCGCCGTCCCCGACGCCGAGATCACCGTCATCGGCAACACCGGTGACGACATCACCCTTTTCGGACTCCGGGTCTGCCCTGATCTCGACACCGTCATGTACACCCTCGGCGGCGGCATCAACGAGGAGCAGGGCTGGGGCCGGGCCGGCGAGCAGCACCTGATCAAGGAGGAACTGGCCGCGTACGGCATGGAGCCGCAGTGGTTCGGCCTCGGCGACAAGGACATCGCCACCCATATAGTGCGCACCCAGATGCTGAACGCGGGCTATCCCCTGTCGGCGATCACCGAGGCGCTCTGCACGCGCTGGCGGCCGGGTGTCCGGCTGATCCCGATGACCGACGACCGCGCGGAGACCCACGTGGTCATCAGCGACGAGCAGGGCCGCCGCGCGATCCACTTCCAGGAGTGGTGGGTGAAGCTGCGCGCGTCGGTCCCCGCGGAGCAGATCCTGCTGGTCGGCGCGGACGAGGCCAAGCCCGCCCCCGGCGTGATCGAGGCGATCGAGGAGGCCGACGTGGTGATCCTCCCGCCCTCCAACCCGGTGGTCAGCATCGGCACCATCCTGCAGATCCCCGGCATCCGCGAGGCCGTCGAGGCCAAGACCGTGGTCGGCGTCTCCCCCATCATCGGCGGCGCCCCCGTCCGGGGGATGGCCGACGCGTGCCTCACCGCGATCGGCGTGGAGACCAGCGCCCAGGCGGTCCTGGAGCTGTACGGCTCGCGCCTGGTCGACGGCTGGCTGGTCGCCGAGGAGGACAAGGACGTCGCCCTGGACGGGGTTCGCGTGGTGGCGAGGCCCCTGCTCATGAGCGACCCCGACGCCACCGCCGCCATCGCCCGCGCCGCGATCGAGCTGGCCGGATGAGCGGCACCACGGCCGCCCACGAGAGCACGGTCACCGTCCAGGGGGTGCACGGCCTGCCCGAGGTACGCCCGGGCGACGACCTCGCCGAGCTGATCACGCGGGCCGTTCCCGGCCTCGCGGACGGCGACATCCTCGTCATCACCTCCAAGATCGTCAGCAAGGCCGAGGGACGCGTCCGGCGGGGCGACACCCGCACGGCGGCCATCGCCGAGGAGACCCGGCGAGTCGTCGCGCGGCGCGGCGAGACCGTCATCGCCCAGACCCGGCACGGCTTCGTGATGGCCGCCGCCGGAGTGGACGCCTCGAACACCGAGCCCGGCACCGTGCTCCTGCTCCCCGAGGACCCCGACGCCTCCGCCCGCCGCATCCGGGCCGGGCTGAAGGCGAAGGCCGGGGTCATCCTGTCGGACACCTTCGGGCGTCCCTGGCGCAACGGCCTGACCGACGTGGCGATCGGCGCGGCGGGCGTCCGGCCGCTGGACGACTTCCGCGGCAGGTCCGACACCTACGGCAACCCGCTTTCTGCGACGGTCACCGCGCTGGTCGACGAGATCGCGGCGGCGGCCGAGCTGGTCAAGGGCAAGCTCGACGGCGTGCCCGTGGCGGTCGTCCGGGGGCTGTCCCACCTGGTGACCGCAGAGGACGGCCCGGGCGTCCGGCCGCTCGTGCGGCCCGCCGACGAGGACATGTTCCGGTACGGCTCCGCCGACGTGCTGTTCGCCCGCCGGACGATCAGGGAGTTCTCCCCCGAGCCCGTGGACCCGGCCGCGGTCAGGCGGGCCGTGGACGCCGCGATCAGCGCGCCCGCCCCCCACCACACGACCCCGTGGCGCTTCGTGCTGCTGGAGTCCCCCTCGGCGCGCGAGAAGCTGCTGGACGCCATGCTGGAGGCCTGGATCCGCGACCTGCGCGCCACCGGCTTCACCGAGGAGTCGATCACGCGCAGGGTCAGGCGCGGCGACGTCCTGCGGCGGGCGCCCTACCTGGTGGTCCCCTGCCTGGTCATGGACGGCTCCCACACCTATCCCGACGACCGCCGCAACGCGGCCGAGCGCGAGATGTTCGTCGTCGCCATGGGCGCGGGCGTGGAGAACCTCCTGGTCCACCTGGCCGTCGAGGGCCTCGGCTCGGCGTGGGTGTCCTCGACGATGTTCTGCCGCGAGGTCGTGCGCGAGGTCCTCGACCTGCCGGAGTCATGGGATCCCATGGGCGCCGTGGCCGTGGGGCACCCCGCCGCCCCGCCCCGCGACCGTCCCCCGCGCGACGCCGCCGACTTCGTCGTCACCCGCTGAGCCCTGGTAGCCGCCCCGGGCGCGGCGGTATCTCGGGTAGAGCGCCAGCAGCACGAGCGCCATCGCCACCGGGCCCGCCAGGGCGAGATGGCCGGTCACCTGCCTGATCACCTCGGGCGCGAGGTAGCGGCTGAGGGTGACCAGCGTCGCCGCCCACGCGCAGGCGACCGGCACGCTCGCGCTCGCGAACGTGCGGTACGGCAGGCCCGCCCAGCCCGCGAGGCGCGGCACCAGCGTGCGGGCGCTGCCCAGCCACTGGGCGCCCACGACCGCCCACACCCCACGGCGTACCACCAGGCGGCGTCCGCGCTCCCAGAGGCCGGGGGCGAGGCGGTCGGCGAGGACGTGCGCGGACGGGGAGCCCCTGCGCCGCCGTCCCCACAGGTAAGAGAGCTGGGTGCCGGTGACCGCCGCGGAGGCGGCCACCGCGATCGTCACGCCGAGTGGCAGCACCCCGAGGTGGGAGAAGTAGCCGAGGGCCACGAGCACGCTCGTCCCAGGGAGCACGACCCCGATCAGCAGGCCCGCCTCGGCGACGATGAGCAGCCAGCCGACGGCGAGCAGCAGTGGCGGGGAGAGCTGCCCGAGCAGGTCAGACATGCTCGCCCGCCTTCACGGACGGGTCGCGGGGCCTGCGGCACACGTAGGTCATCCCCGGGGGGATGTTCCGCCAGACCGGCCCGGTCGTCAGGACCTCCTCGAAGACGCCCCTGAGCCGCCGCCGGAAGGCCCTCGCCCTCGCCAGCGGGAGGGCGTGCAGGTAGGTCACCGTGGTGAACGCCCCCGCGGGGTCGAGCACCCGGCCGATCTCGTGGAGCATCGCCGACTGGCGCGCGTCCGGGAACAGGGACCACGGCAGCGTGCTCACCACCGCGTCGACCTTCCGCACCCCGGCCGCCGCCAGGAGCGCGCCGAGGTCGGCCGCGTCGCCGTGCACCACCTCCAGCCACGGCTTGGCGCGGCGCAGGTGGGCGACCATCGACGGCTCGATGTCGATGGCGAGCTGGCGGGAGCCCGGCGCCAGCCTGGCGCGGATGGCCTCGCTGATCGGTCCGGTGCCCGCCCCGAGCTCCACCACGACGGAGGGGCCCGACGAGGGGACCACCGCCGTGAGCGCCCTCGCCAGCACCGGCGAGCTCGGCGCCACGGCCCCCACGACGCCCTGCCTGCGGAGCGCCACCGCCATGAACGCCCGCAGGCCGGTGGCCCCTTCGGCGTCTCTTCCCGGCCACAGCCGCACTGTCTCGTCCATGGAGGCAATCAGACCGGCGGCGCCTTTCCGGGCGCAGGGACAGAGAACCTAGTCTTCGAGGTAGGCTTGGCCCTACCTCGCAAGTAGTCCAGAGCCCCTGGGGAAGCGCTCTGAGCTGCCCATAAGGTCGAGGGGTGCGTCCACGACAGGCCTGGCGGGCCCTCACCCGGCGAGATCTGCTCCTGTCGTCATGGCCATGGCGCGCGATGCTCTACCTGATCTCGGGTGTGTGCGTCGGCGCGGTGGTGCTGGTGCTGTTCCTGGCCTTCCTGCTCACCGGTGCGGTGATGACGCTGGTGCTGGTCGGCATTCCGATCGTGCTGGCGATGGGGCTCGGCGGCGTTCCCGTCGCCGCGCTGGAGCGCGCGCGCCTGCGCCTGGTCGACCACGATCCGGTCGTCTCCCCGCATCGCGAGCCCGACCGGCCGGGGCTTCGCGCGTGGGTGGAGCTGCGCTTCAAGGAGCAGGCCACGTGGCGTGAGCTCGCCTACACCGGCCTGCTGGTCACCGTGCTGTGGCCCGTCGAGCTCGCCATCATCCTGTACGGCCTGGTGGTGCCGGTCGTGATGATCAGCACTCCGCTCGCCCTCGTCGAGGGCGACCAGATCAACGTTCTCAAGGCCTGGCGGGTCGACACCCTTCCCCAAGCGCTCCTGGTGGCGGCGCTGGGGGTGGTCGCGCTGGCCGTCGCGGCGTACCCGCTGACCGCGCTCGCGATGGCCCACGCCATGCTGGCGAGGCTCCTGCTCGCCCCGCGTGACGACGAGTCGGGCGAGCGGCTGGCCGAGCTGACCCGATCTCGCACCCGGCTGCTGGAGGCGTTCGAGGCCGAGCGGCGGCGCATCGAGCGCGACCTGCATGACGGCGCCCAGCAACGGCTGGTGGCGCTGACCATGACGCTCGGCCTGGCCAGGGTCACGCGCGCCGAGGAGACGGCTGAGCTGGTCGGCGAGGCCCACGAGCAGGCGAAGCTCGCCCTGGCCGAGATCCGCGACCTGATCAGGGGCATCCACCCCCGCATCCTGACCGACCGGGGCCTGCCGGCGGCGGTGGCCGACGTCGCCGACCGGTCCCCCGTGCCCGTCGAGGTCTCCGTGGAGTGCTCCGAGCGGCTGCCCTCGGCCATCGAGTCCGTCGCCTACTTCGTGGTCTGCGAGGCGCTGGCCAACGTCGCCAGGCACAGCCGGGCGACACGCGCCACGGTCGAGGGCCGCTTCCGCGACGACCGGCTCGTCGTGGAGATCAGGGACGACGGCGTGGGCGGCGCCGACGCCTCGGCGGGCACGGGGCTGGCCGGCCTGGCCGACCGCGTCTCCGTGGTGGACGGCAGACTGATGCTCTCGAGCCCTCCCGGCGGCCCGACCCTGTTACGTGTGGAGATCCCTTGCGCGCCCATCGCCCACTCAAGATAGTCATCGCCGAGGACGGCGTGCTGCTGCGCGAGGGGCTGTCCGGGCTGCTGGCGCGGTTCGGCCACCAGGTGGTCGCGTCCGTCGGCGACGCCGGCGCCCTGCTCGCCGCCGTCGCCGAGCACGCCCCCGACATCGTCGTGACGGATGTCCGGATGCCGCCTGGGTTCTCCGAGGAGGGCCTGCGGGCCGCCGTCACGCTGCGCGCGGCCGACCCGGGGCTCGCCGTCCTGGTCCTGAGCCAGTACGTCGAGCAGACCTACGCCTCCGAGCTCCTCGACTCCGGAGACGGCACCGGAGTCGGCTACCTGCTCAAGGACCGCATCGGCGACGTCGAGGAGTTCGTCGACGCGCTCCACACCGTCGTCGAGGGCGGGACGGTCGTCGACCCCGAGGTGGTCAGGCAGCTGCTGCGCCGGCGCCGCGACCCGCTGGAGCGCCTCAGCCCGAGAGAGCGCGAGGTGCTCGCCCTCATGGCGGAGGGCCGGTCGAACACCGCGATCGCCCGGGCGCTGGTGGTGTCCGAGGCCGCCGTCGGCAAGCACATCGGGAACATCCTGGCCAAGCTCGACCTGCCGCCCGCAGAGGACGACCACCGCCGTGTCCTGGCGGTGGTCACCTACCTGCGCGGCTGACGCGCGACCTGGGGCCTCAGCCGGGCTTGACGCAGGTGGGGTGGCACAGGCGGCGGGCCAGGGCGCTCAGGAACACGTCGATGATCTCGCCGGGCCCGGTGGCCACGTGCAGGGACCCGTTGGTGATCGAGGTGATCTCGCCCAGGGCGGCGCGGTCGACGCTCTTGCCGAAGGCCAGCACGATGATCTGCACGGGGTGGTCGGGATCCCAGTCCTTGCGCAGCCTGTCCACCAGGGCCTGCCGGGAGAGCCCTTTGCCGTCGTCCCTGCCGGCCGTGATGATCAGGAGAGAGTTGTTCATCGCGGGGTCGTACTTGCCGGTCACCTCGCGGAACCCGGCCAGGATCGCGTCGTAGAGCGAGCTGTCCCGGCCCTTGTACGCTCGCAGCGTCCGGGTGAAGCCGTCCAGGCGGCTCTGCCTGGTGAACTGGTCGCCCTCGCCGTCCGGCTGGGTGATCGGCCCGAGTCGCACCAGCGAGCGGTACCCCTTGCCGCCGCCCAGCCCGTCCGCGAACTCCCACAGGCCCATCCGGGTGGAGCCGGGGAAGAGCTGGAGCCCGAGGTGGGTGGCCTCCAGCGCCACCGACAGCGGGGTGTCGCCCTTGTCGCCGGAGATGGGCTCGGCCATGTGCCCGGCGGCGTCGGCCAGCACCAGGATGTTGCTCGGCGGCGCGAGGCGGCTCCACGCGTCCAGGGCCTCGTCGATCACCAGGGGCGTGATGGACGGGCGCGGCCTCGGCCGGCCGGACGGGATCCCCGGTCCCGCGTCCGGCGGCGCGTCCATGCCGTCGGGGCCGTCGGGGAGCCGGAACCCGTCGCGGCGCACCGCCGCCCTCACCTCCGCGGAGGTCAGCCAGTTCCCGAAGAGCCGCGCGCCGGCCGCGTCCGCGGGGTCCTCGGAGGTGACCACGTACGGGTAGTCGAGGATGATCGTGCCCTCTTTGGGGGTGAGCGCCACCACGGGGTCGGCGGAGGGCGTCCGGTTGTGCAGCCACACCGACTGCTCGGGCACAACGACGACCGGCCGCTGCCAGAACGAGCGGTCGTCCACGGCGGCGAGCATCGAGCGGTAGTCCGGGGCCGAGCCCGCCTGCGCCATGCGGACGAAGGCGGTGAGCTCCTTGTCGCCCTTGCCGCCCTCGCCCGCGATGTCCCTGGCGGCGGCCACCGTGGCGATGCCGGCGCCCGCCACCGAGGGGTCCGGGATGCGGACGATGTCCGGCTCGTCCGCGGTGGGCTGGAGCCGTCCTCTCGCCGTGGCAGGGAAGACCATCTCCCAGCTCATCTCGGTGTTCCTGGTGGCGAACCGCTGGGCCAGGGTGCCCCTGGTCGCGAACACCAGCGGCGAGGTGGCCACCACGGTCTCGCTGGGCGCGAGGCTGGGCGCGCCCTGCTTGCGCGCGAGCCGTACCCACGCGGAGGAGTCGGCGATCCAGGCGTCGGGCCGCTGGGCGAGCACCCCGGCGCGGTCGCCGATCAAGGTGCGCAGGACCGGCGCCGGGGACTGCTCGGTGACCTGCACGAGCACGCAGCGCCCGTCCACGCCGGCCCTGGTCGCGTTGAAGCGCCCGGCGGCCTCCATGACGACCGGGGCGATGTCCACCGCCGCGTCCACGCCGACGAGCACCGGATCGCGGGACGAGCACGAGCCCGCGCCGCCCCGGCCGGCCAGAAAGAGCACCCCGGCGACCAGGACGACGACGATGGCCGCCGCGAGCACGCCGCGGCGCCCGGTCCGCCGGCGCGGAGGCTCGAAGACCGGTTCCGCGCGGTGCCGACCGTGTCCACCGGGTCGACCAGACGCCACGGGTTCGCCTCTCGGTGTCTCTTGTTACGTGTCTCTCGTTACAGGGGAGGAGTCGGACGATTCTCCCAACGGACACCGTAGACAGCGCAAGTATCCCTAAGGTGGAAATGTAGAACTTGTTATAAGCGTGTCTGATAAGCCTTCCTTCGGACGGGACCGCGACTACGGCGCCAGCAGCGGGACGGTCCTCCGCACGCTGCGGCAGACGCCGTCACTGGCCCTCGCCGCCGCGGCGCGCTCCTCGGACGGCCGGCCGTACCCGGTGACGCGCTGGCGCAGCGGGCGCCCCGTAGGCTCCACCATCGCGGCGATCTCGGTGATGGTCTTGTACGACCCGTTCTCCGACCCGGCCATGCGGCTGATCGTCTCCTCCATCAGCGTGCCGCCCAGGTCGTTCACGCCGCCCGTCAGCACGGCCCTGCACAACTCGTCCTGGAGCTTCACCCACGAGCACTGGATGTTGTCGATCGCGCCGTGCAGCATGATCCGCGCGAGCGCGTGCACGGCGCGGTTCTCCCTGGGGGTCGGGCCCGGCCGGGCGATGCCCGCCAGGTAGATCGGCGCGCTGTGGTGGACGAACGGCAGCAGCACGAACTCCGAGAAGCCGCCGGTCTCCTCCTGGATGCGACGGATCAGCCGGATGTGCGCCACCCAGTGCGCGGGCGTGTCCACATGGCCGTACATCATCGTCGAGGTCGTCGGGATGCCCACGCGGTGGGCGGTGGTGATGACGTCCACCCACTCCCTGGTGGGGAGCTTGCCCTTGGTCAGCACCCAGCGCACGTCGTCGTCGAGGATCTCGGCCGCGGTGCCCGGCAGCGAGTCGACCCCCGACTCCTTCGCCGCCACCAGCCAGTCGTGGATCGACATGTTGGTGCGGCTGGCGCCGTTCATGACCTCCATCGGCGAGAAGGCGTGGACGTGCATCTCCGGGCACCTGGCCTTCACCGCCTTGGCGATGTCGAAGTACGCCGTGCCGGGCAGGTCGGGGTGGATGCCGCCCTGCATGCAGACCTCGGTCGCCCCCGCCTCCCACGCCTCGGCCGCCCGGTCGGCGACCTGGTCCAGGGACAGGGTGTAGGCGTCGGCGTCGGTACGCCGCTGCGCGAACGCGCAGAAGCGGCAGCCGGTGTAGCAGACGTTGGTGAAGTTGATGTTGCGGTTCACGACGTAGGTCACGTCGTCGCCCACGGCCTGCCTGCGCAGGTCGTCCGCGACCCGGCACAGCTCTTCCAGGTCGGCCCCGTCGGCGCTCAGCAGGGTGAGGGCCTGGGCGTCGGTGAGCCGCGCGGGGTCAGAGGCGGCCCGGCGCAGCGCCTCCCGCATGTCGGCGCCGATCGCGGTCGCCGGCGCGCCGTCAGGGGCGGGCGTCCGCTCGCGCAGGGCGTCCCAGTCACCGTAGACGTTGTCGAAGTCGTCGCGCCTGTCCTGCGAGCGGCCCGTGGAGTCCACCTCCACGTGCAGGTCCGTACGGCCCGTCGAGGCGAACCCGCCGTCGGGCTCCTGCCACGGCCGGCCGGTGGGGACGGTGTCCAGCGCCAGGCCGGTCTCCGGGTCGGCCAGCGCGTCCACGTGGCCGCGCAGGCGCGGGTCCAGCCACGGCTCCCCCGCCAGGACGTACTCCGGGTAGATCGTGAGCCGCTCCTTGAGCGTGAACCCGGCCTCGGCCGTGCGGGCGGCGAGCTCCTCGATCTGCGGCCAGGGGCGCTCGGGGTTCACGTGGTCGGGGGTCAGCGGCGAGACCCCGCCCCAGTCGTCGATGCCGGCCCTGATCATCAGGCCGTACTCGTCGCCGATGAGGTTCGGGGGCGCCTGGACGCGGGTCTTGGTGCCGAGCACGAGCCGGGTGACCGCGATCGTCGCGGCCAGCTCGTGCAGGTCGGCGTCGGGCATGCCGCGCATGGCCGTGTCCGGCTTGGCGCGGAAGTTCTGCACGATGACTTCCTGCACGGCCCCGTACTCGCGGGAGACCTTCCGGATGGCGAAGATCGACTCGGCGCGATCGGCGACGGTCTCGCCGATGCCGATCAGGACGCCCGTGGTGAACGGCACGTTGGTGCGGCCGGCGTCCTCCAGCACGCGCAGCCGTACGGCCGGGTCCTTGTCGGGCGAGCCGTAGTGGGCCTCGCCCTTCTCCTCGAACAGCCGCCGGGAGGTCGTCTCAAGCATCATGCCCATGGACGGGGCCACCGGCTTGAGCCGCTGCAGGTCGCGCCAGGTCATGACGCCCGGGTTGAGGTGCGGGAGCAGCCCCGTCTCCTCCAGGACGCGGATCGCCATCGCGCGCACGTAGGACAGCGTGTCATCGTACCCGTGGGCGTCCAGCCACTCTTTGGCCTGGTGCCAGCGGTCCTCGGGGCGGTCGCCCAGCGTGAACAGGGCCTCCTTGCACCCCATGGCGGCGCCCTTGCGGGCGATGTCCAGCACCTCGTCGGGGCTGAGGAAGGCGGCGGGGAGCTTGCCGGGCGCCGTGGCGAACGTGCAGTAGCCGCACCGGTCGCGGCACAGCCTGGTCAGGGGGATGAAGACCTTGCGGCTGTAGGTGACGACCCCCTCCCGTCCCACCGAGGCCAGCCCCGCGTCCCGCACGCGGCCGGCGTATTCGAGGAGCCGGTCCAGGTCGGCTCCCCGGGCATGCAACAGAACCGTGGCCTCCGTCACGTCGAGCGCCTTGCCGTCCCTGGCCCTGGCCAGCGCCCGCCGCATCGCGGCGTCTGTGGGGTTCACGTCCATGGAACGCACAGTACGGAACCGCCCGGGCCCGGCACGCGGGCGGGGTCCCGTAGATCAATCCGTCTTTAGCGATCCTTAAGTGTAGGAGTCACGAATTCTCGATAGACGTAAACATATGCAGAGGAACACACTTACAGGGTCACTCCTCCGCATCCTCCAAGGAGACCCCGATGTCCTGGATGGTTCTCGCCTTCATCGCCGCGGCGGCCCTGCTCGCCCCGTTCTTCGGCGCCGACTCGCGTGACGGCCGCGACTGGAAGCCCAGCACGCCGCCGGCCCCGGACGAGCGGCGCTCGTACCCCCCGCAGCCGCCGCTCAGAAGGCTCGATAGTCGCGAACGGCCATCCGAGGTCCGCGTGCCGGTGGCCTGCGCCCGCCAAGTTCGAGCAGGCGGATGATCCGGTGGCGGTGCCCCAGGTAGGGAGCGAGCAGCTCCAGCATCCCGGCGTCGTCGGTCTTCCGGCCGGTGAGCGACCACCCGACCAGCGAGGGCAGGTGGTAGTCACCGACCGAGACGGCGTCCGGGTCGCCGTGGGCCCGCTGCCGCGTCTCCGCCGACGTCCACACCCCGATGCCGGGCAGCGCGCGTAACAGCCTGTCGGCCTCCAACGGCCCGGCCGCCTCCAGCTTCTCCGCGTACAGGGCCGCGTTCACGATCGTCCTGGCCCGTACGGCCTCCGCCCCCGCGCGGTGCCAGTCCCACGAGGGGACCTTCCGCCACACCTCCGGCTCGGGGAAGACCCGCATGGCCGTGGGCGCCGGACCCGGCGCGGGCTCGCCGTGCTTCAGCAGGAGCCACCGCCACGCCCGCCACGCCTCCCGGCCGACGACCTTCTGCTCCAGCACCGCGGGCACCAGCGCCTCGAAGACCCGCAGCGTACGGCCGACGCGCAGCCCCCCGTGCCGCGAGGCCAGCTCCCGGATGAGCTGGTGGCATTCGAGCCCCAGCCGCTCGACCAGCCCCTGGAAGGCGGAGACCTCGTCGTCCGCGCCGAGGAGCCGGGGCAGCGTCTCCAGCATCCACTCGGCCCCAGGACCCCACGCCTGGGCGACCACGACGGCCTCGCGCGCCTGGACCGTGACCCGGAGCGTGCCCGCCCCCTCGGGCGTGCGGCAGGTGCGCCAGATCGCCCTGTCGGGCGCGACCTGCCAGGCGGGGTCGCCGCTTCCACGGCGATGCGGCGCCAGCGTGCGCTCCACGTCGAGGGGCCCGTCCGGGCGCCACCTGCGTTCTCGCACGATGTCAGGCTATGGGTGGTCTGGAGCCCACAGCGACGGCGATCAGATGTCGCTGGAGAAGCGGACCGCGCGCGTGGGCAGTGTCACCCCTGGCCAGACGCGGGCGCCGGCCAGCAGCTCGTTGCCGGGGCCGACGACGGCGCCGTCGCCGATCACGGCGTTCCTCAGCACCGCCCCCGAGCAGACGCGGGCTCCCACGCCCACCACGGAATCGACCACCGTGGCACCCGACTCCACCACGCACCCGGCGTACAGCACGCTCCCCCGTACGGAGGCGTCGGACTCGACGACCGCCTGGGGACCGACGACCGTGCCGCCCGCGACCTTGGCGCTCGGGGAGACCCGGGCCTCCGGCAGCGCGAGGAACTCCCCGCAGGGGCCGGGAAGAGCCGGAGAGGCCAGGCGGCCCAGCACCAGATCGCACGACCCCTGGACGAAGGCCGCGGGGGTGCCCACGTCGAGCCAGTAGGACCGGTCGGCGTACCCGAGCACCAGCTCGCCTGCGGCGATCATGCCGGGGAAGGTCTCGCGCTCGACCGATACGACCTGGCCCGCGGGGATCTGGTCGATGAACGACCGCTGGAACACGTAGCACCCGGCGTTGATGCGGTTCGTCACGGGGTTCGGGGTCTTCTCCAGGAAGGCGGTGACCCGGCCGTCCGCGTCGCTCGGCACGCACCCGAACCGCGACGGGTCGTCCACCTCGGTCAGGTGGAGGGTGACGGCCGCCCCGCGCGAGACGTGCAGCCCGACCTGCTCCGAGATGTCGTGCCCGGACAGGATGTCGCCGTTGAGCACGAGCACCGGGGCGTCGGGGCCGCAGGTCAGCGCGTCGGCGGCGTTGCGGATCGCCCCACCCGTGCCGAGCGGGGTCTCCTCGGTCATGTATTCGAGCGAGAGCCCGAACGCCGACCCGTCACCGAACGCCTCCTCGAACATCGAGGCGCGGTAGGAGGTGGCGAAGACGATGCGCCGCACGCCGAACGACCTGGCTCTCGCGAGCTGGTGGGCGAGGAACGGGACGCCGGCCGTCGGGAGCAACGGTTTGGGGGTGCGCAAGGTCAGAGGGCGGAGCCGGGTGCCCTGGCCGCCGACGAGGAGAATGGCCTCAAGGTGCGCCGACTCCGGCGAGTAGCTCTCCGTCACACCGTGAGGCTAGCTCACTGATCGACCGCGCGTTGGTAGGACACCATATGCGCCTCGGCCGACGCATCCCACGTGAACTCCCGCGAACGGGCGATACCGGCCGCGGAGAGTGACGCGCGCCGCTCCTCCGACTCCAGCAACGTCTTCAGGGCGTCTCTGATGCTCTCGGCGTCCGGCTCGGTGTAGGCGACGGCCTCGCCGCCGACCTCCGGCAGGGACGTGCGGTGGGTGGTGAGCACGGGCGCCCCGCAGGCCATGGCCTCCAGCACGGGCAGGCCGAACCCCTCGCCGCGCGAGGGGAACGCCACCACGACCGCGCCGCCGAGGAACCCCGGCAGGTCGGCGAAGGCCAGATAGCCGGGGCGGACGACCCGCACGGTGACGGGAAGCTCGCTGATCGCGGCGTTCACCTCGTCGTTCCAGCCGGCCCCGCTGGCCAGCACCAGTGCCGGCGGCGACGGCAGGTGGCTGACGGCCTGGCCGAAGCCCTTCACGAGGTTCGGAACGTTCTTACGGGGCTCGAAGGCGCCGAGGAAGGCGACATAGGGACGGCCGTGCAGGCCGAGGCGGCCGACCGTCCTCTTGATCTCCTGCTCGGACGGCGGGTGGAACAGCCCGGTGTCGACCCCGTGGTAGGCGACGTCGATGCGCGTCGGGTCGCCCGCGAGCACCCGCACGAGCTCGTCGCGGGTGGCCTTGGACGGCACGATCACCCGCGTGGAGTTGCGTACGGCCGTGCGGGTGGCGGCGCGGAAGAAGGAGGCCCTGACGGTGTTGTGCTGCTCGGGCTCGGTGAACCACGTGACGTCGTGCACGGTGGCCACCGTGGGCAGCCCTGAGTGGAGCGGGATCGAGTAGAAGGGGGCGTGGATGACCTGCGCCCCCACCTGGCGGGCCAGCACAGGTATGCCGGTCTGCTCCCAGACGAGCCGGGTGCCCCTGCTGGAGATCGCCGGAGGACCGGCGAGGATGCGGGCGGAGGGGGCGATCTTCCCGTATCGCTCGGCGTCGGCTCGCTGGCAGACCACCGCGAGATCGGCGCCCGCTCGGTCGAGAGCGGCAAGGAGACCGTCGACATAGCGGATCAGGGCCCCGCGATCCGCGGGAACCGCTGCGGCGTCGACGAGCACTCGGGGCGTCAAGAGCGATCGCTCCTCTCAAGTCTCCGGGCCGGTCAAGGACGGAGACCAGATGCGGGCGAAGGCCGCCTGCTCGTGCGAACCGGCAGGGTCACTGAAATGTCCGCCGGCTGCCGCCGGCACCGTCGCCGCCGATCCCCATCAGCTTCACTCTATTGCGAGGCTCCCCGAATCCGTGAGAGAAATCACAGGCCATTTCATCCTTCTCTCCGGCGACCAATGGGGAAACATCAGTCTCTCCGAGCGGTCGCGGGGACGGCCTCCGCGCGGCGCGCGGCCAGGCCGGCGAGCCCGGCGCAGACCAGGTCTCCGGCCGACACGACGAGCCGCGAGCACAGCGCCGCCGCGATCGTCGAGCCCCCGTCGAGCACCGGCGCGAGCGCCGCCACCATGGCCACCTCGCGCACGCCCGCCCCGGCGGGAGCGATGACGACGATGAAGCCCAGGCACCAGGCGAGCGCGAACGCCCCGAGGGACAGCACCAGCGCCCTCGCCCCGGGGGCGCCCAGCCCGGCCACGATCAGCGCCAGGTGCACCCCGTACGCCGCCCAACCCGCGAAGGCCCATCCGACCGAGGTGAGCACGCCCCTTCGGGTCAGCGGGCGCTCCAGCGGGGGCCTCTTGATCAGCTTGAGCCCGAAGCCGAGGACGGCGTTGACCACGCGGGGATGCAGGCCGACGACCAGCAGGGGCAGCAGCAGGAGCATCCACGCGTAGCCCTCCACCGAGTCGCCGGCGAACGCGGGCAGGGTCACGAGGGCCACCGCGAGACCGCTGACCAGATAGATCGGATATGTCAGGAAAAAGGCGGCGGCGCTGCGGGGGCGCGGGACGCCGAGGTCCTTGCCCATCTCCATCTGGGCGAGCACCGGCCAGAGCGACCCGGGGATGTACTTGCCGAGCTGGCCCACGAAGAACACCTTGGCCGCGTCGGTGAACCGCAGCGGCGACCCGAGATCGGCCAGCAGCGCCCGCCACATCATCATGCCCGCCGTCAGGGCCGCCAGCACGGCGACGAGGGACCCGGCGAGCAGCGGCCAGGAGAGCCTGGTGAAGCCGTCGGCCACCTCGGTCCACCGCCCGGCGATGGCCCAGGCGCCGAAGCCCAGCGCGACCAGCAGGAACGCGAACCTGACGAGCTTCTTGCGTGTCACGGCGTGCGTACCGTGCGTACCGTGCGTACGGGCTCTGGAGGCTGCGGGAGGGACGGGCCGAGGGGCCGGCGCGGGGTCTTGGTCGCGACCCACAGGTAGGTCGGCACGACCGGCAGCAGCGCCCGCAGCGCCGTGCGAGGAGTGCGCGCCAGCGTGCCCTGGGCGGCGCGGCCGACGGCGCCGGGGAACAACTCGGTGCCGGCGAACCGCTCCGGCGAGGCGAGCACGGGGAACGAATAGTCCCAGACGTGGAAGTCCCCGAGCATCCGGCGCAGCCCGCCCCGTGTGCGGAACCGCTCGTAGTAGTGGTCGGCCCGGCCGGACGCGCGCACGTAGCGGTCGGCGAGCGACGGCGGCAGGTACGACAGGAAGGGCAGCTTGTAGTGCGGCTCCATCACGCCGAGCCGGTTGCCGAGGCCGAGGTACAGCACGCCGTCGTCGGCGAGCACCCGGTGCATCTCCTTGACGACCGCGTCGGGGTCGACCACGTGCTCGTAGATGTGGTTGAAGACAAGAACGTCCATCGACCCGTCGGGGAAGGGCAGCGCGGTGCCGTCGGCGCAGACGAACTCCACCCGCTTGCCGAAGCGCTCGGCCGCCCTGCGCAGGCCGGGGACGTCGATGTCCACCCCGAAGGCCCGGTGGGCGCCCGCGGAGGCCAGCTCGTCGGCGATGAACCCGGCCGAGCACCCGATGTCGGCGACCGTCAGCCCGTCGAGCGCCGGGGAATCGGGATCGCGGCCCAGGAAGTGCGCGAGCACAGCGATGATCTTGGCGGCCTTGCGGCGTCGCTTGGCCTCGTCCAGCATCGCGGCCTGGAGCTCGGAGTACTCGAGCTGCGCCACGCGTTCCTTACCCACGCCGCCCAAGAGTAGTGGGTTCGGGACCTCTGCTCCCTGTGCACGGCACTCGTCCGCCCGGCCCGGCCATGGACGGCACCGTGTGGAGTAAGGAGGCGGGAAAGGATCTACCGGCCGGTAACGAGTGGTCGTACGCTGGGCGGATGCTGAGCCGCCTGCGGTCGAGTCCCCTGCTCCGGGTGGGACTGGCGCTACTCGCCCTGGCCTTCCTGACCTACGGTCTCTCCAGGAACTGGAACGACTCCGTAACCGCGCTGAGCAGGCTGTCGTGGTGGACGGTGGCCGGGTCGCTCGCCGCCGTCCTGATCGGCCTCGCGTTCATGCTGCTGGCCTGGCGGGCCGTATTGGCCGGGTTCGGGTCCCCGCTGCCGCTGGGCGTCGCCGCCAAGGTCCTGTTCATGGGACAGCTCGGCAAGTACGTCCCCGGCTCGGTGTGGGCGTTCGCCGCGATGATGGAGCTGGCCCGCGACCACGGCTCACCGCCCCGCCGCACGTTCGGCGCGACGGTGGTGGGCCTTGTGACCTCGCTCGGCTGCGCGCTCGCGCTCGCCGCGGTGACGCTGCCCCTCACCTCACAGGCGGTGGCCAGGCAGACGTGGTACCTGCTGCTGCTGATCCCGCTCATCGTCGTCGGCCTGCATCCCCGAGTGCTGACCTTCGGGCTCAACCTCGTGCTGAGGATCGGGCGCAGGGAGCCGCTCGACCGGGTGCTGTCCGGGCCGGCGATGCTCGTCGCGACCGCCTGGACGATGATCGGCTGGCTGTTCTACGGCGTGCACATCTGGCTGCTGCTCACCGACATGCGACCCGGCGGCCCGTCGCTGTTCGCGGTCGCCGCCGGGGCGTACGCGCTCGCGTGGGTCACCGGCCTGCTCACCGTGATCGTCCCGGCCGGCATCGGGGTCCGCGAGGGCGCCATGGTGCTGGTGCTCGCACCCGTGCTGGATGCTCCCCGCGCGCTGGTCATCGCGATCGTGTCCAGGCTGGCCTTCACCCTCGCCGACGTGCTGTGGGCCGGGCTGGGCTTCCTGCTGGCGCGCCGTCAGGCCTCCGCGGACAGCAGGGCCTCGGCGTACGTCGCCCAGTAGGGGTCGGGGTCCACGGCCTTCACGCCCTGGCGCAGCCGCTCGGGCTCGCCCTCGGCGTAGAACCGGGTGATCGCCTCGGTGAGCGCCTCGGCCGAGCCCGGCTCGACGAGCAGCCCGTCGACCCCGTCGGTGACGTGGTCGGCCAGCGCGCCCACACGGGTGGCGATCACCGGCAGGCCGTGCTCGTGGCCGAGCCAGGCGTTCTGGCTGGCCGTGGCGCTGCGATAGGGCAGCACGAGGGCGTCGGCGTCACCGAACAGCGCGGGCAGGTCGTCGGCCGGGACGTACCCGGGCCGCAGCTCGACCCGCTCGCCCAGCCCGAGCTCCGCGATCAGCGCGCGCGTCTCGTCCAGCCCGCCCCAGAACTCACCCGCGACCGTGAGCGAGACGCCCGGAACGCGCGCCAGCGCGCGCAGCAGCAGGTCGAGCCCCTTGTACGGCCGGACCATGCCGAAGAACAGCAGCCGGTGCCGCACGCCCCCACCGGGTCTGGCCTCGGCCGTCGTGGGCAGGTGCGGCGGCAGCGCGGCGACCCGGACCGGCGCGGACGCCAGGTCGCGGGCGAGCCCCGCCTGCTCCTCGGAGTGCGCGAGCACCCGGTCGACCCGTCGCAGCAGCGCCTTCACCAGCGGCGCGTCGTACGGCTTGCGCTCGTGCGGCAGCACGTTGTGGCAGAGCGCGACCACGGGCGTGCCGCGGCGCAGGCCGTACAGGACGCCCAGGTAGGCGGGCACCTGCACCGGGCTCAGCAGGGTCAGCACGACGAGGTCGGCGCGGCGCAGCCGCCGCCCGCAGCGCACCCACCCGTCGGGACGGCGCCAGTCGAGGTCGCGCCGGATGCCCGGGAACGGCCGGCCCTCGGGCGCCGAGATCGTCTGCTGCCCGGGATACAGGAAGGAGGGATACTGCGCGCGCCAGGACTCGATCACGGCGTCGTGGCCCAGGGCCGCCAGCCGGTGCGCCAGCTCCGTGGTGTGCTGCGCCCCGCCGCCCTTGTACGGGTAGGCGGGCCCGACGATGGCGACCCGCACGTCAGGCGCCCCGGGACCGGACGATCAGGTCGGCCAGCAGCGCCAGCGATCCGATGATCAGGCCGGAGAGGAAGAGCATGACCGTGCTCGCCGGGAAGTAGAACGGGTGCCGGAACATGTCGACGACACCCTTCCCCAGGCCGATCACGACCAGCCAGATCGCGGGCGGCATGAGCACCTTGAGCGGGTTGAAGTACATCACCATCCGCAGCACCTGCAGGATGTAGCGGTAGGCGTCGGAGATGAAGCTGAACTTCGACTTGCCCGCCCGCTTGCTGTACTCGATGGGCATGTAGTGCACGTCGTGCTGGTTCGACAGGAACGCGAGCGTGATCGTCGTCACGCAGGAGAAACCGGGGGGCAGCAGCCGGAGGTAGGGCAGGGAGACCGACTTCCTGAAGGCCCGCAGGCCGGAGTTCAGGTCGGGGATCTCCTGACCGGCCAGCCGCTCGGCCACCTTGCGGATGAACCACTTGGCCGGCACCCGGAGGATCTTGTGCGAGCCCTGCTCGCTGGTGCGGGCGCCGACGACCTGGTCGATCGTCGGGTCCTTCTCCAGGAGCTGCACGAGCTCGGGGATGCGCTCGTTGGGGTAGGTCATGTCGGCGTCGGTCCACACGACGATCTCGCCGAGCGCGTCCTGGGTGCCGATGCGCCGCACGGTGCCAGAACCGCCGTTGCGGTGGAAGGCCACGATGCGCATGCTGGGAAACCGGGGCGCGGCCTCCTGCAGGCGGGCGAGCGTCTCGTCGGTGGAATGGTCGTCCACGGCGACCAGTTCGTAGGTGTAACCGCTGACGTCCATGGCGCCGCAGATGCGCTCGACCTCTTCGATGACGTGGTCCTGCTCGTTGTAGCAGGGCAGGACGATCGTCACGTACGGCTTCGCTTCCACGGCGGATCCAGTCTCAGGCGTCTCGGTCACACTCACGTCGGGCGAGGATACAGTGCCCAGCCCGCCTTCGAATCCACCTCTTCCTCACCTGGGACTCTTCCCACCCGCCCGGCCACTACTCCGCGCCGTACATCTCGCTCGCCAGGACTCCCGGCATGCCCTTGACCGCCCTGCGGACCAGATCGGCGACCTCGATGGTCCGGCCCTTCACGTGGAAGGCCTCGACCACATCACCCTCGGCCGGCCCCTTCGTCTCGGGAAAGTAGTGCTTGAAGAGCATGACCGCGTGCGCCCGGTCCTCGAAGTAGACCTTCTCCACACCGTCGACCGAGCGGATGCGGTCGACGATGGCCTGCTTCTGGTCCTCGGTCATCTGCCGGTTCGCCAGGGTCCCGCACTCCTTCTGGAAGCCGTCGCCGCACAGGTAGATGGCGAGGTCGGCCTTGTCCCTCCAGAAGGTCGTCGGGGAGCGCGACACATTGCGGACCCCGGCGAGCGGCCTCACCCGCTCGGCGAACCGGGGATAGTCCGCCGAGCGGCGCAACGTGCCCTTGAACGAGTTCTGGAAGTACTCCGGCTTGATCCCCACCCGATACTTCTCTTCCAGGAACTGCGACGACGACCGGCGCCACATCTGGTAGGCGTCCTCCCTGCTGAGGTACCTGACCGAGGTCACCTCCGGGATGGCACGCAGGGCGTCCTCGACGCGCCCCGGGTCATCCGCGATCTCGAAGACCCCCTCCGCGCAGGGGCGGGGCAGGTCGGAGTCGCACAACGTGACCGTGAACCCAAGTTGCTCGGGCAGGGGACCGGCCGGGGGCGGAAGCGCCTTGCGGGACTGGTCATAAAGGTACCGGCCGCCGCCCGCGAGCACGCCCAGCAGGACGAGCACGGCGACACCGGCGGCCACCAGCCCGCGATGGGCCGACACCCAGGCGCGCAACCGCGGATCCCGGTCCGGATCGCCCCCGAACGACAGCTCCTCTGCTCCGGTGCCCCCCGCCGGTAAGTCCATACGCCCCACTTTCCCGATCAGCGCCGCCCCCGGTCAACCGCTGCCCGCGTACGGCTAACGGCCGCCCGGCTCACCGATCCTGCGAACCATCCGGACCCCCGGCATGTCCTTGATCGACTCGCCGATGACCTCGACGGCCCGGCGGTCGGTGAGCTTGACGTACAGCGACTCCGTCATGTCTTCCATGCTCACGATGCCCGGGTCGCGCGGGCCCGTGTCTCCGGGGGCGTAGTGCTCGCGGATCTTCCTCGCGTGAGCGCGGTCCTCGAAGTAGATCTTCTCCACCCCGGGGATGTCCCAGAGACGGTCGACGATGGCCCGCTTCTGCGGCTCGGTCACCGATCGGTCCTTGATGCCGGTGCACACCAGCCCCGGGCCCTTCGAACAGAGGTCGATCGCCACGTCGGCCTTGCCCTCCCAGAACGTGGCCTGGGACCTGACATAACTCACCCCTTCGATGGATCTCACCCGCGCGGCCACGCGAGCGTAGTCGCGGGTGCGCACCGTCCCTTCGAAGTACGCCAGGCTGACGTAGAAGGTCTGGTCGGGCGCATCGAGCGTCCCGCTGAGGACACGTGACGTCCAGAAGGACTTGTTCCGCTCGCCGCCGGAGACAATCCGCTCCTCGGAGAACCGGATCGTGGCGATCTCGGGAACGGCCCGCAGCGCGGCCTCGATCCCCGACGGCTTTTTGGCGGCCAGTTCCTCCGACGGTGTGCATTCGGGGGATGGTGACCACTTGCCGCAGAGGCCGACCGCGAAGCCGAGTTGTTCGGGCCAGGGCCCGTCCGGCGGCGGCAGGGGCTTGCGTGACCGGTCGTACAGATACCAGCCACCGCCTCCTGCCAGCCCCATCGCGACGACCACCGCCACGCACACGGCCAGCAGCCTGCGGTGGGCCGATACCCAGGTCCGTAACCACGGCTCCCGGTCGGGGTCGCCTCCGAACGACAGCTCCTCGGCTAAAGGCGGGTTCGCGGGCGCGTCCATGGCGTCCACTCTCTCGATCGGCGACGCTCAAGGTCAACTTGTCGGGGGGACGGCCATCCAGACGTCGATGGTCAGTGACCATGTGCCGTTCGGGGGGTCGACCAGGGAGCGCTCGTCCTGGCGCGTGCGGAGTTTCACGACCTGTGTGGCCGGGCCGTACGGGGCGAGCTGGGCCTGCTGGGCCGCGAGGACGACCGGGCTGCGGCCCGCGGAACGGATGCGCCCGGCCAGGCGGGTGACGTCGGCGGGCGCCGCGAGGTTGATGTCGGCGTTCGCCCCCGCGGCGGCGCCCGCTTCGCCGGAGGGGCGCACCTGGGCCACGGGAAGGCGGCACATGCCGCGTACGACCTGGGTGAACCGTTCGCCGGTGACACGCTCGACGATCAGGACAGAGGCGTCACGGGGCAGCGCCTCGCAGAGCTTCGCGACCTGCGCCGACTCCCCCCGCTCGATGGGCGAGAACGCCGTGCCGATCGAGGTGACCACGGCCGGGAGGAGCACCAGCGCACCGCCGGCCGCGAGGAGCGACCGCTGGACACGCGGGCCGTACCCCGCCTGCCGCGCCCTGGCCCACATCCAGCGCAGGCCCCAGACCGCCAGCAGGATCAGGCCGGGGACGATCACCGGCACGAGCCGCCGCGACGCGAAGGGGTGGTCGGGCGTGATGGCCGGACGCCAGAGCGTGGTGACCGTCGTCCACCCGATGATCGCCAGCGGCAGCAGCCAGACGAACCCCCTGCCCAGCGCCATGCGCCGCGCCAGCACCGCCGCCGCCAGCGTGGCGAGCACGACGACCGGGACGCCGACGTACCAGATCACCCAGTAGAGGGAGTTCTCGTAGTAGAGACGGCTCGGGTCGGGCGGCAACCCGTTGGCCAGCTGCGTCATCACGATGAACTTCGCGTTGAGCACGTCGCCCTCGGCCTTGGCCACACGGTGCACGGTCTGCACCCAGGGACGTGCGGCCAGGCCGAGCGTCACCAGGACCACCAGGCCCGCCGCCAGGCCGGGCAGCCATCGCGCCGCCCGCCCGCCGCGCATCGCCTTCCAGCCGGCCGGGATGATCCTCGGCCCGAGGACCGCGCCCGCCACCGTGGCCGCGAGAACGACCGCGCAGATGGCGAGCAGCGGAAGAACCGAGTCGGACAGGTACGAAAGGTAGGGCCTGGCCAGGCTGTACGCCGCCAGGAAGCCCAGCCCCACGCCCACGGCCAGGCCGCCGAGCAGCGGCAGGCCCATCCGCGCGTACCGCTCGCCCCGGCCCTGCCTGCGGCGCAGCGCGATCAGCAGCCCGGCGTAGGCCAGCACGGGGAGCACGTCCCTGAGGCCGTCGATGCGCACCAGGACGGCCAGGCCGAAGACCAGCCCGGCGAGCGCCGCCGCGCGCGGCCGGGCGCGGGTGTCGAGGGCGAGCGCGATGCCCCCGAAGATCAGGATCAGCGACGGGATCTCGCTGAACGTGGTGCGCGAGGTGTAGAGAACCGGCAGCGCGACCGCGAAGGCCAGCGCGGCGAGCGGGGCCCAGCGCGCCCCGACCAGCCGGGCGACGACGCCGGCGACGGTGAGCACGGCCAGGCCGCCGAGCACGGGGGGCACCAGCAGCAGGCCGGAGACCCCTCCCAGCCAGTGCCCGATGGCCTGGACGATCGGCGCCCCGGGCATGAACTGCGGCACGATCGCGCCGCCGTAGTCGTAGACCCCCACGCTGCTGGGGACCAGCGCCGGATCGGGCCCGCCGAACGCCGCCGTGCCGTACGGGATCGGGAGGGACCCGTGGTCGGCCAGCCAGACGGCGTACTGGGCGTAGGTGGCGGGGTCCCTGCGTATGACGAGCTGCTCGCTGTGGAAGATGCCGTTGAACACCGCCGAGGCGGCCGCGATGCCGCAGGTGGCGGCGACGTGCCAGACGGTGGCGTCGGCCGCGTCATCCTCGCGTTCGAGGCGCGCGCCGTACACGCACAGGGCGACGGCGAGCGCTCCGCCGAACAGCAGCATGGGCAGCGGGCGGAACCAGCCGAGCAGGAGCAGGGGCAGCCCCGCGAGCAGCCAGCCCGCCAGCGCGAGGGCAGGCATGATCGACACCGCGGCGAGCACCCGGCCCGCCGACGGCCATCGCGAGTGATCGAGCCAGGTTCCGTCCATCTGTTGTGCGCGAGCCTAGCCTCAGGAACGCCCCGCGTGGATGCGGGCACGGCCTGTGGGACCAGGTAGCGTACGGCCCGGCCGCGTGGATCGTTCGGGGTGTGGGGGTACGGAGTGGTGGCTGCCGGGTGGGACCGCGTCTTGCGGACCGGCGGCGGCCTGCGCGAAGCGGTCGGGCGGCTCCTGATCGCACCGTCACGCGGGTTCCTCACGGCGCTGTCGGCCCATGGGGGCGCACGTGGCGTGGCCGGGCGGCATCGGTGGTTGGTCGTGGTGGTGGCGGCCGGCGCGGTGCTTCGGGTGGTGGCCATGGTCGGCTACCGGCCCGCGCTGTGGTTCCCCGACTCCTACACCTACGTGGTCACCGCTATGCGGCCCCGCCCCGACCTGGTGCGGCCCGCCGGCTACTCCATGTTCCTCAGACTGCTTGAGCCCTTTCACAGCTTCGGGTTCGTGGTGCTCGTACAGCACCTGCTGGGCCTCGCCACGGGCGTGCTGGTCTACGCCGCCGTGCTGCGCCTGCGCGGGCGGCGCGGGGTGGCGGCACTGGCCGCCGCGCCGGTGCTGCTGGACGCCTACCAGGTCGAGCTGGAGCACCTCCTGGTCTCCGACACGCTGTTCATGTTCCTCGTCGTGGCGGCCGTCTTCGTCGCCATGGGCCCCCTCACCTGGCGTACGGCCTGCGCCGCCGGCCTGCTCCTGGCTACCGCGACGCTCACCAGGACGGTGGGGCTGCCGCTGATCGCGGTCGTGGCGGCCTGGCTGCTGGTCCGGCACGCGAGCCGGCGACTGGCGGCACGCCGGTCGGGCACCGCGCTGACCGGGGGGCCGCGCCTCGTGGGCGTGCTCGCCGTCGTGGCCCTGCTGCCGATCGCCGGGTACGCCGCCTGGTTCTCCTCGACCTACCACCGGTTCGGCATCGTGGGCTCCAACGGGGTCTTCCTCTACGCCCGCACGATGTCGTTCGCGGACTGCGGCGTCATGCGCCCGCCTGCCGACCTCGCGGTGCTGTGCGACGCCACCCCGCCCTCGCGCAGACCGCCGTCCCAGGAGTACGTCTGGGACGCGGGCTCGCCGCTGGTCGCGCTGCCCGGCATCACCTTCACCGCGGAGACCGACCGGCTCGCGGGGCGGTTCGCGTTCCTGGCCCTGCGCAGCCAGCCGGTGGACTACGCGGCCTCGGTGCTGTCCGAGCTGGCCCGGTCGTTCACGTGGGGCCGTCCGGTGTACCCCGACCAGCAGATCTACGACCACTACGAGTTCCCCGCCGCTACGCCCCCGCCGCCTGACCGCGACCCCGCCACGGCCGGGGCGAGGTTCGCCGTGCGCTACGAGCGGGGTCCCATCGGCACGCGCGTCGCGGAGCCGTTCGCGGGCTGGATGCGGGCCTACCAGGACGTGGTCAGGGTGCCGGGCACGGTGCTGCTGGCACTCCTGCTGGTGCCGCCCATGGTCGCGGCCGTACGCAGGCGCCGGGGCGGGCGTACGGAGGCGTCCTGGGCGCTGCCGTGGGTGACATCGGTGTCCTTGCTGGTCATCCCGGCCGCGACCGCCGAGTTCGACTACCGGTACGTGCTGCCGGCGGTGCCGCTGGCCTGCCTCGCCGCCGCGCTCATGACCACCGGACGGGCGGATCAGTCAGAGAAGCCACTACCTGCGAATTCTGTGAATTTCAAGTAAAGCGGCGGATTAGGATATTCCAGCAAATATCCTCCTGTCGGTAAGCTTGGCCGCCGTGTCGACCCCTCTGGAGTATTCATGATCATGAGCCTATTCACCCGATCATGCTGCCCAGAAGCGGGCCGGTGACCTAACCTCATGACGAAATGAGCGAGCACCGACACGGCGCCACGGTCAGGGACCAACGTGCGGATCCGGGCCAGCCCGGCCGCAGGTCGAGCCGAGGCCGGGCGCCGGAACCCCCAGGCGGCCTCCCCCCTGCCGAGGCCGAGCGTCCCCGCCGCCGCCGGGCCGCCTCCCAGGGCCCGCAGGAGCCCGAGCCCCCCTACGGCCGGCAGGATGCCTACGGCGCGCAGGACGCGTACGGCGCGCAGGACGCCTACGGCTCCCGCGATCCCTACGGTGCGCGCGACGCCTACGGTTCCCAGGACCTCTACGGTGCGCCGGACGCCTACGGTGCGCAGGCCGCCCCGCCGGTCGAGGAGAAGCGCTCGCGCCGTAGGGCCGTCCCCGCCGAGCCCGCTCCCCCGCCGCCGGACGACCCCGGCCGGCGCGGGCGGCGCCGAGGCGGCAAGGGCCCCCGTGACCCGAACGGCGGTCGCATGCGGGTCATGGCCTACATCAGCATCGCGCTCACCGCCGTGCTGGTGCTGATCGCGCTGACCGGGTACACGCTCTACCGCAACGTGCTCGGCAACTTCAGCTTTGAGGACGTCACCCCCGACCTCAACGCCAACCGGCCCGTCAACTCCACCGGCGCGCTCAACGTCCTGCTCGTCGGGTCCGACTCCCGCGCGGGCGACAACAAGAAGTACGGCCAGCACATGGCCGGCGAGGGCGAGCGCACCGACACGATCATCCTCATGCACATCTCGCCGAACCGCGACAAGGCGACGCTGATCAGCTTCCCCCGCGACTCGATGGTGCAGATCCCGGCGTGCAAGAACGCGCAGACGAAGGTACCCCTCGCCCCCCGCCTCGACATGATCAACTCCGCCTTCAACGAGGGCGGCATGGCCTGCACGATCAACACGATCGAGGCGACCACCAACATCCGCGTCGACCACTACATCAAGGTCGACTTCACCGGCTTCAAGAGCATCGTCGACGCGCTCGGCGGCATCCAGATCTGCGTGCCATCGGCGGTCGACGACAAGCAGGCCAAGCTGCACCTCGACAAGGGCAAGCAGATCGTGAAGGGCGAGACCGCGCTCGCGTACGTGCGTGCGCGCCACTCCATGGGCGACGGCAGCGACATCAGCCGCATCAAGCGCCAGCAGATCTTCCTCTCACAGGTGGCCAAGAAGGCCACCAGCGGCGACACCCTGACCGACCCCGCCAAGCTCCTGAACCTCGTCACCGCCGCCGCCAAGTCGGTCGTGATGGACCCGCAGCTCGACGTCGACACCCTGATCCAGATCGCGCAGAGCGCCCGTAGCCTGACCGCCAAGGGTGTCAAGTTCGTCACGGTTCCCTGGGAGCCGTACCCCGCCAACAAGAACCGCGTGCAGTGGAAGCAGCCGGACGCCGGGAACATGTTCGAGTCGCTGCGCACCGACGTCGAGGTCACCCCGACGGCCAAGCCGAGCGCTGAGTCGTCCGCCTCGGCCGGGCCCGCCAAGCCGGCCATCAAGCCAGGTCAGGTGCGGATCCAGGTGGTCAACGGCACCAACACGGCGGGCAGGGCCAAGGAGGTCGCCGAGGCGCTGGCGGCCCAGGGCTTCAAGGTCACCCAGGTGGGCGACGCGCGCAAGCCCGACGGCACCGACCGGCCGCAGACCATGGTCCTTTACGCCAAGGGCTCGGCCGACGGCGCCGACTACGCCGCTCCCGTGGCCGCGAAGCTGATGACCAAGGTCACCCCCGCCGCCGGCAAGGTGACGGCCGGGCTCATCACCCCCTTCACCCCCACGGCGGCGCCCACGCCTTCCGCCGGTACGGCGGCCACGCCGCCGCCCGGCAGCCCGGTGATCCAGCTGGTCATCGGCGCCGACTTCAAGGGTGTCAAGGTGCCGGTCACCATCCCTGACAGCGCTCGCGTGGTCGACTCCAAGACGGACGTCTGCAGCACCTGAGCCGATCAAGGAAACGGCCCGGTCTCCCTGTGGGACCGGGCCGTTTCTCATGATTCCCCCAGGTCCAACTTCCGGCTCCGTCGCGACAATCCCTGACGAGGGCGTTATGGTGGATCACCTGGCAGGCGTGCCCGCACGCTCCATTCCGCCGCATCCTTCGAGGGCACCTACCAGTGTCAGAAGCTACCCCTGGTCTCCCGACAGATAGCTGAGCGTTTCCCCCGTGAGTGACACCAGATCCTCCTTCCAGGTTCCGGCTCCACGCACCGACGGCGTCTCCACCGACGCCGACGAGTCAGGGGCCACCGCCAGACGAGGACAGGCACCGACAGACCCTGCCCCGGAAACGGACGCCGGCGAGGATGCGCCGACGGCGCGCTGGCCCGTCCCCGACTACGCCGAGCCCCCTACGGGCGCGTGGGACCGGCAGCGGCCTCACTCCGGTGAGCACGCCCGGGAGCCCCTGTGGCCGGTCGCCGAGCAGGCCGCGAATGCCGCCAGAGATGGCGTCCACGCCCGGCCGGGCCAGCACACGGCCGAGGACGACCCCGAGACGTTCACCTTCGACAAACCGAAGTGGGACGAGCCGGCGTCCGGCGCTGCCGTGCGCGAGGCGCCCGCCGCACCGGTTCCCGCGTGGGAGGCGCCGCCGCAGCCGCAGGAGCTGCCTGAGGGCACCGCCTCCGACGGCTTCTCGTACTGGGAGCGGCGCCCGGTTCCTGATGCCTCTCCTGCGGCTTCCGCGGGGGCTCCGCCCGCCTGGGCCGGGCAGCCCGGTGTCCGGCAGCCCGGGCGCGCCCGCGAGGCCGCGTGGGACGACTCCACGCCCGAGGCAGAGGAGGCCCCCGCGCCCGCGCCGGTGAAGCGCCCGCGAGAGCCGTACCTCGACAACGTGAAGTTCGTGCTCATCGCGCTGGTCGCCACCGGGCACTCCCTGGTGCCCACGCTCGCGACGCACTCGGCCCGGTCGGCCTACCTGTTCATCTACGTGTTCCACATGCCGCTGTTCGTGCTCATCAGCGGTTACCTGAGCAGGAACTTCTGGAACTCCAACGCCAAGACGAACAAGCTCGTCGACACCTTCCTGGTGCCGTACGTGATCGTGGAGATCGGCTACGCCGCGCTCCGCTTCGCGCTCGGCCACAAGTGGAGCCTGACGATCATCGACCCGGCCTGGCTCAACTGGTACCTCCTCGCCCTGCTCCTCTGGCGGCTCTCCACGCCGGTGTGGAAGCGCATGCGCTATCCCCTGCCGATCGCGGTCGCCGTCTACCTGCTCGCCGGGCTGTCCGATCTGCCGGGTGACTTCAGCATGGACCGCTTCTTCGGTCTGATGCCGTTCTTCGTACTCGGCCTGTGGCTCCAGCCGCGCCACTTCGACATGCTGAACCACCTCTGGGTGAAGATCGTGTCGGCGGTGGTGCTCGTCGGGGCCGCCGGGGTGGCGATCCTGATCTCCAAGCGCGTGCCGCTCGGCCCGATCTACTTCAAGGACAGCTACGCCGAGCTCCACCTGTCATGGTGGATGGGCATGGGCATGCGCACGGCGCTGCTGATCGCCGCGCTGACCGTCTCGGTGGCGGTGCTGGCGCTGGTGCCGCGCAGGACCACGTGGTTCTCCGACCTCGGCACGCGCACGCTCTACTGCTACCTGCTCCACGGCGTTCCGGTGCTCATCGCCAAGGAGATGGGCTGGCTGAGCTTCCCGTGGCTGCACGGCCCGCTCGGCGTCATGGCCATCACGAGCAGTTGCTTCGCCCTGGCCATCATCTTGTGCCTGCCGGAGACCCGCACGGTCTTCAAGTGGCTGCTGGAGCCCCGCCTGGTCTGGCTCTACCGCAGGCCCTCCTCGTAGGGCCACCCGGCGACCGCCTCAGGGGCTGATGTTCAGCGGCATTTTCATTCTGATTCACGGTCCGCATCCGGGCAGGAAGGGAACGCCACCCAGCATCGACATATGAAGGTATGTGTCGGCACGATCGTCCACCACCCGGAGGACGCCCGGATCATGCATCGGCAGATCCGCGCGTTGCTCGACGCCGGGCACGAGGTCACCTACATCGCGCCGTTCACTCACTGCAACGTCACCCCGCCGCAGGAGATCCAGGCGATCGACGTGCCGCGCTCCGTGGGCCTGCGCAGGGGGCGCGCGCTCAACGCGGCGCGCATCGCGCTGAAGAAGGGCTCCAGGGACGCCGACCTGCTGCTCGTCCACGACATCGAGCTGCTGTTCGCCCTGCCCCGCCGCCGCCCCACGACCGTGTGGGACGTGCACGAGGACATCGTGGGCGCCCTGGACACCAAGCCCTACCTGTCCGACTCCGCGCGCCGGATGCTCCCGCACCTGATCAACAGCGTCGAGAGGCGGGCGGAGCGCCGCCTGCACCTGATCCTGGCCGAGGCCGCCTACCGCGACCGCTTCGCCGGGAACCACCCGGTCATCCCGAACACCACGTACGTGCCCGCCACGCCGCCGCCCCCGCCTGGCGAGAACCGCGTCGTCTACGTCGGCCACCTGTCCGAGGCCAGGGGCGTCGCCGAGATGGTGGAGCTGGCCCGCAGGCTCCGCCCGCACGGGATCCGCCTGGACCTGATCGGAGCCGCCGACGCGGCGGTGCGCCCGATGCTGCGGGACGCGCAGCGGGAGGGCCTGCTCGACTGGTTCGGGTACGTGCCGAACGACCACGCGCTGCGCATGGCCCAAGGCGCGCTGGCGGGGCTCTCGCTCCTGCACGACGTGCCCAACTACCGGCAGTCCCTGCCGACCAAGGTCATCGAGTACATGGCCAGGGGCGTCCCCGTGATCACCACCCCGCTGCCCATGGCCGCCTCGATCGTCGGGCGTACGGACTGCGGCATGATCGTTCCTTACGGCGACGTGGACGCGGCGGCGCAGGCCGTACTCCGCCTGCGGGACGACCCCGAGCGGCGGGCCGTGATGGCCGCCCGAGGGTACGCCGAGGCCCGTGGCCACTACCACTGGCCGGACCACGCGCGGGAGTTCGTCGCCAGGCTGGAGGAATGGGCCGTCCGCGTCCCCGCCTCCGCCGTCCACCGCGTCGTCCCCGCCTGACCCGGCCCCGCGGCCATCAGCGGACGGCGCCGGTGTCCTCTCCGGCCTGCTCGGCGACGGCCGGATGCCGGCGGGGCCGGCGTACCAGGTGCCGACCGAGAGCGAGCACCGCGACCAGCGCCAGCAGCCCGCACACGCCCGCCCACCCCAGAGTGGTGTAAGCGCGCACTCCCAGCCACGACCCGGCGCTGCCGCCGGCGAACGAGCACGTCATGTACGCGGTGTTGAGCCTGCTGCGGACCTCGGGACGCAGGGCGAAGATCCGCGCCTGATTGGCGGCCTGACCGCACTGCACCGCGATGTCGAGCAGCAGCATCCCCACCACCAGCGCGGCCAGGCCGATGGCGCCCCCAAAGCCGCCCGCCGTGAGCACGCCCGCCGCCACGATGGCCCCGAGGATGCAGGCCAGGTTGACCGGGTCAGGGCCGCGGCGGTCGACGTAGCGTCCGGCGGCGGGCGTGCAGAAGACGCTTCCCGCGCCCACGAGCGCGATCAGCCCCACCGCCTGGGCCCCGAGGCCGTACGCCGGCCCGCTGACGAGAAGGGCCAGGCTGGTCCACGCGGCGCTGAAGCCCCCGAACAGCGTCGCCCCGTAGAAGCACGAGCGCCGCAGATCCGGCTCCGTGCGCAGCAGGCGTAGCGACTCGGCCAGCAGGGACGGGTACCGCTGCCGCGACGGCGGGTTCGTCCTGGGCACGGCGAAGGCGAGGACCACCGCGAGCAGCAGCGCGAGTGCCGCGGCCACGACATACGGGGCCCGCCACCCCAGCCATTCGCCCACGGTCCCGCCGAACGTGCGGGCGAGCAGGATGCCGCCGAGTAGACCGCCCAGCAGCGTCCCGACTATGGCGCCCCGCCGGTCGTCGGCCACCAGTCCGGCCGCCATCGGCATGATGACCTGCGGGACGACCGTCGTCACCCCGACGACCGCGCCGGCGGCCACGAGGAAGGGAAGCGCGGGCGCGGCGCTCGCGGCCAGCAGGCCGAGGCCCGTGAGCGTGAGGAGGGTGACGATGAGAGGACGATGCGGCAGCCGGTCGCCCAGCGGGACCAGCAGGAAGATGCCGACCGCGTAGCCGATCTGCGTCGCGGTCGCCACCAGGGCGGCGGAGTCCGGCGACACGTGTAACCCGGCGGCGACGAGCGGGCTGATGGCCTGCGGGAAGTAGACGTTGGCCACGCTGACGCCGCAGGCGAGAGCCAGTATCAGCACCATGCGCCGGCCCAGGGGCGACCGGGGTACGTCGGGGGACACGCACACTCCTTCTCACAACCGATCCCCGCAATCTAGCGACCCCCCTGAACCCCGCCCGCACCTCCCCTCACCCCGCACGACCGTTCACCTCGTCGTTCCGTTCTGTCGTTCTTGTACGGCTGGCGCCCCGCAGCTCGGGTTGGTGTACTGGACGTTATGGCTAGCCATCTCATCCAAGGGCGCCGGGTCGATGTGCCGGTAGAGGTCAGGGATGCCACGATGTGCAGCGCGATGTACCTCGTGCGCGCGGACGCCGCCCGGGCGGTGCTCGCCTACGCCGATCTCGACGTCACCGAAGTGCTTCCCGGCAAGGCCCTGTGCACGCTGGCGTTCGTCCGTTATGGCGACAGCGACCTCGACTCCTACAACGAGTTCGGTGTGGCGTTCATGGTCCGCCCTCCGGAGGCCGGGCGCCTACCCACGCGCGGCATGCTGTCGGGGTTGAAGGATCTTCGCCTGAACGGCACCGGGGCGTTCATCCACTGGCTCCCCGTGGACCAGGGCTTCACCATGGAGGCCGGACGCACGATCTGGGGCTTCCCCAAGGAGCTCGCGGAGATCGACCTCCGGCTGACCTCGCCGTACAAGCGGTGCGTGCTGCGCAAGGACGGTCGCCTCGTCCTCGACCTGCTGATCCGTCCGGGGATGCCGGTGGTCGGCGCCCCGACCCCGATGGAGGCCTACTCCCGCCTCGACGGCGTGACCCGGCGCACCAGCTGGACAATGCGCCCCCACGGCGTACGCGCCCGCCCCGGCGGAGCTCTGATCAGACTCGGCAACCACCCCATCGCCAAGGAACTCAGCGAACTGGGCCTCCCCAAACGCGCCCTGATGACCACCACGGCCTCCCACCTCAAAATGACCTTCCACGCCCCGATTGAGCTCCCGCACTCCTGAGACGCTCGGGGTGCCGACGCCTTACCCACGTAGAGTCCTCCCCGAGCGTAGAGTCATCCCCGAGGGAGTGAGCTCTAGGGCGATCTTCAAGAACGCCTCGCTCAGGGGACTGCGTCCTGCGTCCTGCGACATCACCATCGTCTTCTGGCGCCGGAGTGCCGGGTCTATGTGCGGGGGTGCGGGCGGGGCTGCTGGCTGGGGTGGCGTCCGATGTAGGTGTAGGTCCAGCGGTCTTTTCCGGTGCGGTGGCGTTGGTAGCGGTCGGGGTGGCGGTAGCGGTCGCGGTTGTGGAACTGGCAGGCGGGGCCGAGGTTGGTCAGGTCGGTGGGTCCGCCGTGCGCCCAGCCGTCGGCGTGGTCGATCTGGCACATGGTGGCCGGTAGCGGGCAGCCCTGCACCCAGCAGGTCGCATACCGGGCGATCACCGCCCGCCGCTGGGCAGCCGTGGCCAGCCGTACCCGCCGTCCCATGTCCAGCACCTGGCCCTGGGCGTCCATCACGATCCGCACCAGAGCCGAGGTGCGCGCCAAACGGTGAACATCACCCACCGGCAACAACTGCCCGGTGCCCGGCAGCATCGCGGGCAGCCCGCGATCGGCCCGCTGCCCGCACGTCCCGCAAACACCATCACCGGCCCCGGCGCCCACTTCGGGCCCGGCATCCCCTTCATGCCCACCGGGTCCAACGAATCCAGCAGCGCCGGCAGGTTCAAGATGCCTGGTAGGTCCAGCCGGTCCGGGCTCCGTTTGGGTGTTCCGGGAGTCCGGCGCTGGGTGGGCAAGATCGTCAGGGAGGGAAGCGGCGTTGACCAGGACCAGCAGCTCGGTGGTGATCTGCTGTTCCAGCAGAGCGATGAACGCGTCGGCGTTGCGTACCCGCAGCGGGCGGTCATCACCCTCGGCCCGGGGTTTGGCGTAGGAGTCCAGCAGGGACTTGAGCCGGGCGGCGGCTTCACGCGGCAACCGGAACTCCCCCTCCATCCCACCCCAAGCACTCTCACGCACGACCAAGAAACGGGACGCATGATCCGCCTCGGCCTCACCGGCGGTCCCACCGGGGGTGAGCACCTCACGCAGGTAACGACCCGCCTTGGCCACCTCCGCCGGACTCGCCTCATCAGCCAGACCCAGCAGGATCGGCTCGGCCAGCCCCACCTGCTCGTCATTCAGGTGCGCGGTCGCGGCGCAGATCGCCGACACCATGCCCTCGCCCAGGGTGCCTGAGGCGAACCGGGCACGCACCCCATCAAGGCGGGCCAACTCCACCGCCAACCCCACCAGACGTCCAGCCCCGGGCATGCTCATCCCGCATGCAGAACGCAGCCACGTCTTGGTCGAGGCATGCCCCTGGGCCCGGGCCTCACCGGTCGCATGCACCCGGCCCACCCGCGCCGCGATCGCCGACACCAGCCGATCACGCGCGACCACCAGATCCTCCACCTCGGCCGCACAGACCGCCGCAGAGTCCGGCACCCGGCCAGCCGCCAACGCCCGAGCCGCCTCCCGTACCCGCCCCACCAACACCCACGACGCGGGCCCGCCGCCACTCTCCCCACCGTCCGCCTGGTCATCGCCACCAGCATCAGCAGGCCGGCCACCCGCATCCTCTCGGTCGCCAGTGTCAGCAGAGCCGACCCGCACGCCATCCCGCTCATTACCCAGACCCCGGTCAAACGGCTCGCGTACGCTGCCGGGCAGGTCACGGTCACGCAGGTCACGGTCACGCAGGTCACGGTCACGCAGGTCACGGTCACGCAGGTCACGGTCACGCAGGTCACGGTCACGCAGGTCACGGTCACGCAGGTCACGGTCACGCAGGTCACGGTCACGCAGGTCACGGTCACGCAGGTCACGGTCACGCAGGTCACGGTCACGCAGGTCACGGTCACGCAGGGAGGGAACATGCAGGGAGGGAGAACGCGGCGCCCGGTTGTGGCCGCCACGAGCTTGCCGGTCGCGATGGCTGGGGCCGGGCTGGGGGTCGGGTGGGGGGTCGGGTGGGTCATTCAGCGGAGGGAGGTCGCGTGCGGCGGACCCGTCGCTGGACCAGCCGGAGGAACGCGCTACCACCGCCTGCCACCACTCAGGGCCGAGCACACCCCCGCCCAGCGAACCCGGCTGCGGGTGCGATCGACCGAACCTCGAGACATCTGCCACCCGCCGCCACCCCCAAAGCGAATTCGAAAACCCGTACGAATATTTTCACATTCCAGAGTCACTCGCAACTCAAATTCCTGCCACCAACAAATAGCACCGAAAGCGAAATAGATAGTTATTGTCCACAAGAAAAACCATCACTATAATTATAGGCACCTGTCCGAGCTTGCCCCATTTAGCGCGGGTAATGCTCTACATCAAACGGGACGCCACCTGCAATCCCATCAGCAAAAGCACCGCTTCCCCACACCGGTCACACATTTCAGATACCGCGCCATCCATGCCATCTGAACAGCAGGTATGCCAACACGAACCCCGTCTGCGGCATAACGGACCACCCACCGACATGCTGGACGCAAACGAACCCCGTTAATGCCCGCTTTGTCACCCGGTAGATCAGCGGCACCTATCCACGTAATCCGACCGCTGGAGCCCAGCGGCAAGCCGACCACGTCGCCACGGCCATCGGCACCCTCGCTCTACTTCACACCGATTCAAAGAAGCCACATGGTCCCGACCGCCCAAACCACACCACCACAGGCCTGCACAGCGGGCGGAAGTCCGAGGGTGCGCTTTCCGTAGCGTCAACTTCTACGGTCGTCTGTGTGGCCGGATTAGTGAGATCGCCAAAGTCCTGGACGACCAGCTCGACCGAGTGACGACGCTACGGGCGCACCATCAGCGGCTGGTGCGGGAGCGCGACCGGTTCGACACGCTGGCCCATACCGTGAGCCGCACCATCGCCGAACCGCAGGCAGGAAAGGACGACAGAACGCCGAAGATCAACGAGCCGGAGAACCTGTTCGAGGGATTCGACGCCTCACACCACGGGTGTCGACGACCCACAGTGGCGATCGGTGTACGACCGGGTCGCCGACGGGCCGGCGGAGTACCAGGGTGACGCGATGGCCGTCTACGCCGGCGTCCGGCTGAGCTGACCACAGTTTGAGCTCACCACAGTTTGAGCTCACCACAGTTTGAGCTCACCACAGTTTGAGCTGACCACAGTTATGGCACCGCTGGAGGGGCTGCGGCCCCCGGCGGCGCTGCCGGATCCGTGCCGACCACGCCGCTGATCCGACCATCAGAACCGGCGAGGATCACAGCCGTACGAGGAGGCCACGGTCGTGACGGTTCAGACGATCGGGGGGCGGCCGAGGCGGAGCATGCGCCAGGCGGTGCGCCAGGCCATGGGGCGGCGCTCGCCCGCCGGCTCCCGGAGGCCTTCCTTGAAGCCCCGGAACCATGACTTGACCGCGACCGAGGAGCGCTCGCGCACCAGCGTCAGCACGGCCCAGTCGAGCAGGTAGAGCACCGCCAGCGCCCAGGGAAGGTTGCGGCGGGCCAGCCAGACCCGGTTGCGCGCGTTCAGCCGGTAGAAGTCGGCGTGGCGCGTGGGCGGCACCTGAGGGTGGTACATGACGGCGTCCGCGTCGTACTCGATGCGGTAGCCCTCGCCGAGGAGGCGCCAGGCGAGGTCGGTCTCCTCGTGGGCGTAGAAGAAGCGGCCCGGAAGGCCGCCGACCTGCAGGTAGGCCGAGCGTCTGATCGCGCAGGCGCCGCCCAGGAAGGTGGTCACCGGCGAGGAGCGCTGCGGGTCGCCGGCCCGCAGGCGGGGCACGTGGCGACGCTGGCCCACGCCGCCGTCGGGGTCCATGACGCGGAAGGAGATCACCGCGAGGTCGGGCTCGGCGGCGAACCGCTCACGGACGTGCGCGGCAAGCTTGTCGTCGGCGTACCAGCCGTCGTCGTCGAGGAACAGCACGACGTCGCCGGTGCACTCGCGAACGCCGTGGTTGCGGCCTTCGGGAATGCCGACGTTGTGCGGGATGCGCACGGTGCGCACGGAGGTGGCGCCGGGCATGGGGACCTCGGCGAGCTTGGGCACGTCGGCACCGTTGCCGACGACCACGACCTCGACGTCACCGTCGGTCTGGTTCAGCGCGGATTCGACGGCCCTGTCGAGCTCGGCGATCCGGTTGCCCATGGTGAGGATGACACACGAGATCTTCAACGCGTCATCGCCTCGACGCACGGAGAACGCATGGAGTCATGATCACCGAGTCTGTGTGAGCGGGCAATCCAGCTTGTGTCTGCATACTGCGAAATAAGGGTATCGGAACTGTCAGCGAACCCCCGCCAAACAGTAACTGTTGGCTTGGCGGTGGCTCTTGACAGAGATACGACGCCGGAGGGCCGCCGCCGGTTCCGATGCTTTCTCATCTCACCCGAGCCGCTTCGACGCCAGGATGCTCACGAGGTGGAGGATCGTCTGAAGCCCCGCGAAGACGACGCACGCGATCGTCAGCACCTGGGTCGCCACCAGGGTGCCCGCCACGGCGTCCCAGACCGCCGCGATCACGGCGATGATCGACAGCTCCACCGCCTGGATCACCCGGTGGAACCGGAGGGCCGCGGCGACCTTCCTGGCCGCGCCGAGCCGCCGCGACTGGAAGTGCTCGGCCGCCGCTTCGGTGGTCGCCGTCAGCCCTGAACGGGCGCGGGCGACGTCGACCAGGTCGGTCTCCGACTTGATCAGGATGGCCCCTAGCGCGGCGGCGACGCCGAGCACGGTGTACCAGTCGGGAAGCGTGGCCGAGGCCCGGAACCCGAGCCCGATCAGCAGCGCGGCCTCGCAGAAGTAGTGACCGACACGGTCGAGGTAGACGCCGGTGATCGAGGTGCGGTGGGTCCACCTCGCCAGCTCGCCGTCGGAGCAGTCGAGCAGCAGGTAGACCTGGATCAGGACGGCCGCGGCGACGGCCGCCCACAGGCCCGGCAGGGCCAGCACCACGCCCGCGAGCAGCCCGGCCAGGATCATCAGACCGGTGACCTGGTTGGGGGTGATCGGCGTGCGGGCCAGCGCCCAGGTCACGTAGATCGACAGCTTGCGCATGTAGAGCGCGCCGGCCCAGTGCTCGCCGGAGTTGCGCTCCATGGTCGTGTGCGGCTGAGCGACCGCACGCAGCTCAATGACCGAGGGCCCGGACATATTCCTCCACCCGGTCACGCACTTCGGCCTCGGAGAGGCGCAGGTGCTCCAGAATCGTGTATCGCCCGGGACGGGTCGACGGCGCCAGCATCACCGCTTCGGTGAACTGCTCGGCCGTCAGCCCGACGTCGCCGGGGGTGACCGGAAGGTCATGCCCGCGCAGGCAGTCGGCGACCAGCGAGAGCCGGCGCTCGTCCCCGCGCAGGAAGAAACAGAAGGCGGCCCCGATACCGGCGAGCTCGCCGTGGTTCGAGGTGCCCGGAAAGAGCTGGTCCACGGCATGCAGGATCTCATGATCTCCACCGCTGCTGGGACGCGACGAACCCGCGATGACCATCGACATGCCCGACAGCACCAGAGATTCCGCCAGGACCGTGAGGAAGGCGTCGGACTCGATGGAGTCGCTCCTGCCGAGCACGGCCTCGGCGCTGGTGCGGGCCATGGCGACCGCGAGGCCGTCGATGGGCTCGCCACGCTCGACGTTGCCGAGCTGCCAGTCCTCGATGGCCGACAGGTTGCTGATCACGTCGCCCACGCCGGCCCGTACGAGCGAGGGGGGCGCGCCGTGGACGAAGTCGAGGTCGACCAGGATCGCCAGGGGCATGGGGACGCCGAACGACCCCTTACCCCCCTCGTGCTCCAGCGAGGAGACGGGCGAGCAGATGCCGTCGTGCGAGAGGTTGGTGGCCACCGCGACCATGGGGATGCCGGTCAGCGACGCGGCGTACTTGGTGACGTCGATGGTCTTGCCGCCGCCGATGCCCACCACGGCCTCGTACGCGCCCTTGCGCAGGTCGGCGCCGAGGGACACCGCGGAGTCCACCGAGCCGTCGGGGACCCGGAACACCTCCGCCTCGCCCAGCGTGGGCGCGATCATGCTGGAGATGTGGTCGCCCTGCCCGGCGCCCACCGCGACCGCGACCCGGCCGGAGGTGACCACCCGGCTGTCGGCGAGCAGCGCGCCAAGCTGGGCCACCGCGCCCCGGCGGACCTCGACCGTCAGCGGTGCCATGAGCATTCGCGCTAGGAGCGGCATGCGTTCTCCCGTACCGTCGAAGAGCACGACACGCCGGCCGTCCGCAGGCCCGCGGGCGGCTCGGCTAGTAGGTGCACGCGATCTCCCTGGCCTTGGCGAGGTCGTCGTGGTTGTCGACTTCCACCCAGTCGACCTTGCCGATGGGGGCGACGGCGATCTTCTCACCGCGGGCCACCATCTCGCCGTACCCGTCCTCGTAGTAGAGCTGGGGGTCGCGCTCGAAGGTGGCCTTCAGGGCGTCGGCGAGGCGCGCGGCGGCCCCGGGACGGATCAGGGTGGCGCCGATGTACTCGCCGAAGGCGTCGGCGGGGTCCATCAGCTTGGTGATGCGCCGCAGGTGGCCCGCCTCGTCGAGTGTGACCTTCATCTCCTCGTCGGCGAGGGATTTCACGTCGTCGACCGCGAGGAGGATGTCGCTGGTCTCGGGCGCGTCGAGGAGCGTGCGCTCGACCGACACCGGGTGGACGGTGTCGCCGTTGACCAGGAGCGCGCCCTCGGAGAAGTGGTCGCGCGCGCACCACAGCGAGTAGGCGTTGTTCCACTCCTCCGCCTTGTCGTTGTGCACGAGGGTGAGCTTCACGTCATGCCGCCGTTCGAGCTCCGCCTTGCGGTCGTGCACCGCCTGCGCCGCGTAGCCGATGATCACCACGACGTCGCGCAGACCGACCGCCGCGAGGTTCCGCAGGGCGATGTCCAGGATCGTGGTCTCTCCGTCGACCGGCACGAGCGCCTTGGGCAGCGTGTCGGTGTACGGCCGCAGGCGTCGTCCGGCCCCGGCGGCCAGCACCATTCCCAGCAACGTGCACTCCTCAATAAAGCCAGAATCTGTAGGCCAAAGGTTAGTTGCCTACAGGTGGTGATCGTGTAATCCGGAGTTCACCTATTCCGTAACAAGACCAATCGTTGGCAATGACCGGCCGTCAGTCGAGCCCGCCGAGGTCGGCCGCCTCGACGCCGGATCTGGGCGCGGCGAGCCAGCAGGTGATGCTCTCCCAGCAGAAAAGCGCCACGAGGTACAGCGCGGCCAGCGCGAACACGGCCGTGACGACGCCCAGCAGGACTCCCATGGCGATCAGCAGCATCCGTCCCTCCCAGCCGAGCCCGGCGGAGGCGAGCCAGGCGGGCGGGTAGACGTGCTGGCGGCAGCGGTACACGACGTCGTAGTGGTGGAAGAGCATCGCGCCGAGCAAGGCGAACAGCAGGACCTTCGGCACGTCCCACGCGAAGCCCACGCAGGCGATGAAGCCGTACTCGGTGAGCCGCAGGATCGGCGGCACCAGCCAGTCGAGCCGCCCGTCGTGGGCGTGGGAGCTGCCGGGTCCCGCGAGCAGCAGCGCCACGGCGGGCGCGAAGACGGACGGCCCGTCGGCGCCCGCGACGCCGAGGAACAGCATCACCCCCGTGACGAACGCCCCGGCGATCGCGGGCGGCAGCGGCGGTAGCTGGCCCGCGACGAGCAGGCCCATGCCTCGTGCCAGCACCCCGTCGTCGCGGTAGGTCACCACGGAACTGCGCGGCACCGGCGCCATGTGCACCTTGGTCATGCTCACAGAGACCTCGCGATCCGGCCGGTCAGCGTGTAGAGCGCCGCGAGCCCGCCCCAGGCCAGCAGCGCGAGGAAGGTCACCCGCGCGTTGAACAGCGCGGCGGTCACCGCGATCAGCACCATGCGCTCGCCGATGGGGAGCACGACGATCTTCTTCAGCCAGCGGGAGGCGGTGTTCCTGTCGAGGCGGGCCGAGAGCCGCACGACGGAGCCGTCCGCCCGCCCGCGCACCGGCACGACCGGATCTCGCCTGAGCGCTCCTGGCAGCCCCAGGGAGCCGCCGTGCCCGGGACGCTCCCAGACCGCGCCGGCGCCGGCGGCGTCCGCCCGCGCGGCGGCGTACGAGAAGTCGATCATGTGGCGTATCGCCTGGACCAGCATGGCCGCCACCGCCAGCGCCCAGATGCCGCCCGGGCCCGTCGACCCCAGCTCGACACCGCCGGTGTATCCAAGGGCGAGCCCGACATAGACGACATACTCCTTAACGCGGTCGAACGTGGCGTCCAGCCAGGCCCCGAGCGGCGAGAACATGCGGGTGTACCGGGCGAGCTGCCCGTCCACGCAGTCGAGGACGAACGACAGGTAGAGCAGCGCCGCGCCCGCGACCTGCGCGCGGCGCTCCCCCGCGGAGAAGGCGACCGCCGCGAGGCCCGCGAGGCCGACCGAGAGCCCGGTGACGGAGTTCGGCGTGAGCCCGAGCCTGGCGGCCAGCCGCACCACGTGCCCCGACCACGAGCTCACGAAGTACGTCGCGACGAAGCCGTCATCGGACTTGACCGCGGCCTCCAGCCGGGCGCGGTCCTCATCGACCTCGCCCAGCCTGGCGATGGCGGCGTCTGCGCCGAGCCGGCCCGTGACCCTGTCGCAGTGCAGCCGCCCGAGGGGCGCCGCCCGTACGGGCACGCCGACGCGCACCAGGCCCGCGAGCAGCAGGTCGGCCACCTCGGTGTCCTCGGCGGCGCCGAGCCGCTGGTCCTGCGCGAGGTCGGCGAGCTCCTCCGCGACGTCGGCCAGGCTCACGAGATCGGCCTCCCCCACGTGCAGGACGCCCCGGAAGCCGCCGTTGGCGCCGCTCACGGTGTGGAAGGAGTTGCCCGCGGCGACCACCCTGCCGCGCTCCGCGCGGATCGGAGGAAGCCGATCGTGCTCTGGGGAGACCAGCGCGCCGGTGCCCCGCGCGGGGTCGGCCAGCAGCAGGGCGAGCGCCTCGGTGTGGGCGACCAGGTCGCCCGGGAACACCGCTAACGGGCCCGAGACCGCGCGCGCGACCTCGGCCACCGCGCGCAGGTCGCCGGTGAGCCCGGCGCTCCGGGTGACGTCGGGCCCGGCCAAGGGATCGGCCAGGGGCCCGGCAAGCGGCTCGGTCACCGGCTCGACCGCGGGCCCGGCGACGAGCACGGCGGGACGGGACGGGAGCGCGGGCAGGTCGGTGGAACGGGTCACGACGTGCACCCGGTGGACATGGAGCGTCGCGAGCTGCCGGACCAGCCGGTCGGCCAGCGTGCCTTCGGGGCATGCCAGCCTTGCCGCCGGGGTGGTGGCGAGCAGCACCGCGACGGTCGCCGGCGGCTTCCTCTCCGAAGGGGCGCCTGAATGCTCCGCAGATGTGCCGGAAGGCTTTCGGGGAGGCCTCACAGGGGGCGGGTACGCGGAGTCGGGCAACCGGGGGTCTCCTTCCGCGACCGGGGATCGTCCACCCCGCAAAGTAACCGAGCCGTCACGCGCCTCGCAATCCCATCGGCGCGTCACGCTGCGCGCCGCTGCGTTATAAGGGGACGTGGGCGCCGCCTCCGGGTAGTGATCAGTAGGGTGAGTCGTTACCGAGTCGCATAAGGAAGTCCTATTTTGGCCACACAGGAACCACGCCTGCGGACCGTCGGAGTGGTCCTCGCGGGCGGCATCGGGCAACGCGTCGGGCTCAACACCCCGAAGCAGCTTCTCAAGATCGCGGGACGCACGATCATCGAGCACACCCTCACGGTCTTCAACGACGCGCCGGAGATCGACGAGATCGTCGTCCTGATGGCCCCCGGCTTCACGGCCGAGGTCGAGCGGTTGGTCGAGCGGGGCGGCTTCCACAAGGTGAGCAAGGTCGTGGAGGGAGGCGCGAGCCGCACCGAGTCGACCTGGCGGGCCCTGCGGGCGCTCGGCCCCGACGAGTGCGACGTTCTGCTGCACGACGCCGTGCGCCCCCTGCTGGAGCCGCGCATCATCTCCGAGTGCGTCGAGGCCCTGAAGGTGTACTCCGCGGTCGACGTCGCCATCCCGTCGTCCGACACGGTCGTGGTGGCCGCGCCGGGCCCGCGCGGCGAGATCATCCGCGACATCCCCGACCGCTCGCGGCTGCGGCGCGGCCAGACCCCGCAGTGCTTCCGGCTCTCGGTGATCCGCGAGGCGTACGAGCGCGCCTTCGCCGACCCGGACTTCGACCGGCAGCCCGCCACCGACGACTGCGGCGTGGTGCTGCGTTACCTCCCGGACGTCCCCATCTACATCGTGCCGGGCAGCGAGCACAACATGAAGGTCACCCACCCGGTCGACGTCTACATCGCCGACAAGCTGTTCCAGCTCGCCTCCAACACCGCTCCGGTGCCCGCGAGCCCGGAGGCGTACCGGCGGGCGCTCGCGGGCAAGACCGTGGTCGTGTTCGGCGGCAGCTACGGCATCGGCGCCGACGTCGTCGACCTCGCCGGCGAGTACGGCGCGAACGTCTACTCCTTCTCGCGGTCCCAGAACGGCGTGCGCGTGGAGGACCCCGTGTCGGTGGCCGAGGCCCTCGACCAGGCGGCCAAGGAGAGCGGCCGCGTCGACTACGTCGTCAACACCGCCGGAGTGCTCCACATGGGCAAGCTCGGGGAGGCGGACGACCTCACCGTGGAGGAGACCGTCGGGGTGAACTACCTCGGCCCGGTGAACATCGCCAGGGCGGCCATCCGCCACCTGCGCGAGACCCGGGGCCACCTGCTGCTCTACACCTCCTCGTCCTACACCAGGGGCCGCGCGGACTACAGCCTCTACTCCTCCACCAAGGCGGCCGTGGTGAACCTCACCCAGGCGCTCGCGGACGAGTGGGCCGAGTACGGTGTCCGCGTCAACTGCGTCAACCCCGAGCGCACCGGCACGCCCATGCGGCACCGCGCCTTCGGCGACGAGCCCCCGGCCAGCCTGCTGTCCCCGCGCGCGGTCGCGCAGACCTCCATCGACCTGCTCGTCTCCGGCCTCACGGGTCAGGTGATCGACGTACGCCGCGCCCCCTGACGTACGCGGCGCCCCCTGAGTGGGTACAAGACCATCAACGCGCGGGGAAACGACCGGGGGGCCGTCGATGGGGTGGGTGCGCCGAAACACGCCTGGAGCGTTGCTCGCGGGACTGCTCCTGCTGTCCTTCCCGGCGCTGATGGTCACCGCGCTGTACCCGTTCCCCACGGCCTTCGCCGTCGTGGTGGCGGTGTCGTACGGCGCGGAGGCCGCGGCCGGGCGCCTGGCGCGGCCGGTGCTCGACCGGCTGGGCCGGATCCACCTCGGGGTGACCGTGCGGTTCCTGGCGCGGGAGGCCGGCGCGGTGCTGCTCGTGGCGCGCACGGCCGGCGCGGGCTCCCGATGGTTCATCCTGCTCTGCGGGGGGCTGCTGCTCATGCACGTGCTCCGGGTGCTCCAGGCGGGCACCGCGCTCTATCTCGACCGCTGCCTCAACCTCATGCCGGTGACGACCAGGAACCTCGACGTGCCCTCGCTGCGGATCCCCGGGGAGCCGCCGGGAGGGCTGGCCGGATGGCGGGGCGCGCGGCTGTTCTACGTCGACGTCCTCCCCGTGGGCGCGATCGCCTTGGGCGCCCTCACCGTCCGGGAGAGCTCCGGTACGGCCGTGCTGGGAGGGGCCGGGCTCGGCGCGGCCATCGCGCTCCAGGCGGCGGCCGTGCTCGTCCTGCTGGTGCACGCGCGGCGGGCGGCGCCGCTGGCGAACCGCGAGCGCGTGATCGAGGCGGTCGACCGGCGGGTCCAGGCGTACGGGCCCGAGGTGATCTTCTACTTCTCGGGCCCCGCCACCTCCGTCTACCAGGCGACCATGTGGCTGGACACGCTGGCGCGGCTCAGCCGCCGCACGATCGTCGTCCTGCGGGAGCGCGAGATCCTGCCCCTGCTCGGGGCGACGACGCTCCCGGTGCTGTGCGTGCCGTCCGCCGTCGACCTGATGAACCTGCGCGGGCTGGACGGCGCCCGGCTCGCCCTCTACGCGTCGAACGTGGGCAAGAACATCCACCTGCTGCGCGCCCCGGGCCTGCGCAGCGTCTTCATCGGCCACGGCGACAGCGACAAGGAGGCCTCGTTCAACCCGTTCTCCAAGGCGTACGACGAGGTGTGGGTCGCCGGGCAGGCCGGGCGCGACCGCTACCTGCGCGCCCAGGTGGGCGTACGCGACGAGGACATCGTCGAGGTGGGCCGCCCGCAACTGTCGGGGATCAGGCGGAACGGGCCCGGCCTGCCGGTGCTCAGCGTGCTCTACGCTCCCACGTGGGAGGGCTGGACCGACGACCTGTTCCACACCTCGCTCATCACGATGGGCCCGAAGCTCGTACGGGCCCTGCTCGCGCACTCCCCTGCCGTACGGGTGATCTACAAGCCGCATCCGCTGACGGGCGAGCGCGACCCCCGCGCCAACACGGCCCATCGGCGGATCGTCGAGATGATCAGGGCCGGTGCGGCGCCGCATCGGGTGGTCGCCGGCCGGGAACCGCACCTGTACGACTGCTTCAACGACTGCGACCTGCTGGTCAGCGACATCTCCAGCGTCGTCGCCGACTTCGTGGCGAGCGGCAAGCCGTACGCGGTGACCAACGTCGCGGGGATGGCCGGCCACGTCTTCCGCGAGCGCTACCCGAGCACGGAGGCGGCCTACCTGCTCGGCCCGGACCTTCGGGAGCTGCCGGGGATCCTCGCGCAGCTCCAGCGCCCGGGCGAGGACGAGCTGGCCGAGGCGAGGCGGGCGATGAAGACCTACCTGCTCGGGCCCGACCATCCGGACGCGATGACCCGCTTCGACGAGGCCGTCAACCGCGCCCACGACATGGCGGGGCTCAAGGGCACGCTACGGCTCTAGGGTCTCCGGGAGCCCAGGAGGACCCCCGGAGACGGCGTACGGGCTAGGAGGACGCCCCTCGCGGCGGCCTGGCGAGGCGGGGCGGGCTGGTGAGGAAGCCCCAGCCCCACGAGATGTGCATGGTCGCGTACACCACCGGCAGCCGCAGCAGGGCGGCGGCGGACAGCCCCCGGCCGGTGAGCACCGAGCCGGCGAGGATCGCCAGGATGTACGCCCCGGGGACCAGCAGGCCGAGCGGGAAGAACGGCGACACGACCAGGCCGAGCAGCATCGCCAGCACCGCGAGCGGCGGGGCGAGGTAGCGGAGGTTGATCGTGCCTTCGTGGGTGCGGGCCACGACCCGCCGCCAGCGTCCGTAGTGGAAGTACTGCTTGGCGAGTGCCTTGACCGTCGGGCGCGGGCGGTACGAGACGCGCATGCGGGGCTGGAACCACACGAGGCCGCCGGTCTCGCGGATGCGGTGGTTCATCTCCCAGTCCTGGGCGCGCTGGAAGTGCTCGTCGTAGCCGCCGACACGCTCCAGCGCCTCGCGGCGGAAGACGCCGAGGTAGACGGTGTCGGCGGGCCCGGGTTGGCCTCCGGTGTGGAAGCGCGCGTTGCCCACGCCGATCTTGGACGTCATGGCGCACGCCACGGCCTGCTCGAACGGCGTGACGCCCTCGGCGGCCATGATGCCGCCGACGTTGTCGGCGCCGGTCCGTTCGAGGGTGTCGACCGCGACCTGGAGGTAGTCCTCCGGGAGCATGGCGTGCCCGTCGACGCGGGCGATGATCCCGTTGCGGGATGCCCCGATGGCGGCGTTGAGCGCGTTCGGGGTGCGTCCGGTGGGGTTCGGCACGACCGTCACGCGGGGATCCTCGGCCGCGAGGGCGTCGGCCACCTCCTGCGTGCGGTCATGGGACGGGCCGATGGCGAGGACGACCTCGATCGGTCCGTCGTAGCGTTGGGCGAGCACCTGCCGCACGGCCTCACGCAGATGGCGCTCTTCGTTGAGCACCGGCATGACGACCGAGATCGGCGGCCAGACTCGTGTGGTCTGGCTGGTTCGGGGCGAGTCGGGGAACTCCTTCATGGCGGCGCTCACGCTACTGTACGAGCGGGTGGGGACGGCAACCCACGGGCGATCGAAAGCCTCCTCACCGGTGAGCGTTCTCGGCCTGAGGGGGGCACCACGGTGAGTGACGACGACTCCGGTGTTGGCGTCGGCGACTCCGGTGTCCACGTGGGAGGCGACGCGTACGGCGGCGTCAGGCTGTCACAGCGCCGCACGAGACGGGCACGGTCCAGCGCGCGCACCATCATGGTCACCGGGGCGCTGTCCAGCGCGGTGCTGCTCGGCTCGGGCGTGCTGTGGTTCCTTTCGACGTACGCGGCGAGCCAGATCAAGCGGGTCAACGCCGGCACCGTGGGCTCTGACGCCCGTGGCGCGATGAACATCCTGCTGGTCGGCGTCGACAAGCGCGACGACCTGTCGCGGCGGCAGCAGAACCAGCTCCACCTCGGCCGTGAGGTCGGGCAGCGCAGCGACACGATGATGGTGATCCACCTCTCGGAGGACCATTCGAAGGTCACCGTGGTGAGCCTCCCCCGGGACAGCTGGGTCGACATCCCCGGCAAGGGCACCCACAAGATCAACTCAGCGTACTCCCTCGGCGGCGCCAAGCTGGCCGTCCGCACGGTGCAGAACGCCACCGGGCTGCCCATCAACCACTACATCGAGGTCAACGTCCTCGGGTTCATCAACGTCGTGGACGCGCTCGGCGGGGTCTCGGTGTGCACCCCCGTCGCGATCAACGACCAGCACACGAAGTTCCAGCTCCAGCCGGGCACCTACGAGCTCGACGGGGTGAAGGCGCTGTTCTACGCGCGCACCCGCGCCACCGCGCGCTCCGACCTCGACCGCATCGACCGGCAGCAGCAGGTCATCTCGGCCCTGCTCCAGCGGGCGCTGAGCGGCGGCACCCTGGCCAACCCCGCGAAGCTCGGTGGGCTCGTCAGCTCGACGCTCAAGACCCTGACCGTGGACGACGCCCTGGCCAAGGACGTGCTGGGGCTCGCCGACCAGCTCAAGGACGTCTCGACCGACGACGTGGCCTTCACCACCGTCCCGCTCGCGGACGTGAACTACACGGCCCCCACAGGGGAGTCCGCCGTGCTGTGGGACAAGACGGCGGCCCGCGACCTGTTCAAGCGGATCGCGGCCGACGAGCCCCTGGTCAAGCCGGCGGCCTCCAAGAGCGCCACGCCCACGCCCTCGGCCTCGTCGTCATCCTCGTCCTCCTCGGCCGACGCGCTGACCGTGGCGCCCTCGCGCATCGTGGTACGGGTGGTCAACGGCACGGCCATCACGGGCCTGGGCGCCCGCACCAGGACCGACCTGCGCAAGGTCGGTTTCCAGGTGCCCGCCGAGCCCGGCGACACGACCCCGCGCGACCACACCGACACCGTGGTCCGCTATCCCGCCGGCCGGGAGGACTCCGCGCGTACCGTCGCCGCCGCCATCCCCGGGGCCGACCTGCGCCAGGCCGACGTGCCGGGCATCGAGGTCATCGTCGGGAGCAAGTACTCCGGCACCAAGAAGGTCACCGTCAAGGACTCCCCCGCCGCCACACCCACCCCCGCCCCCGCCGCCGACGCCCCGGTGGCCAGGACCGCCACCGAGAACATCTGCAAGAAGTAAGGGCCGTCAGGCGAGGGCGTGCGCGTTCTTCGCCATGCCCTCGCCGCCGGGGGTTCCCAGTGCCGGCCTCCGGCCGAGCGGGGCCAGGGCGAGCCAGTAGCACACGGCGCCCACGGGGATCAGGTCCAGGTTCACCGCCATCAGCGCGGTGCCGAGGACGACCAGCGCGGGGCTCCAGCCGCTGACCCGTCCCGGCGTCACCACGGCCAGCAGCACGACGAGCGCGAGCAGGCCGACGTAGAACAGCACAGGCCCCACGGTGTAGAACGCCGGGGTCACGCCCGGGTACCCCTGGACCTGCTGGAAGAGGTGGTTCATCTCGGGCCGGTCGGCCGCGCTCAGCCCCACGGCGAGGTCGATGACGGCCTGCCCGGCGGTGGCGGACACCCCGAGCAGGGCGATCACGGTGCTCAGGGTCGCGGTGAACCTCAGCCCCGTCGTCCCTGCCGCCACCATGCGGCGCATCCCGAGGACCACCGGCCCGAAGATCAGCAGCCCGATGAGGAACGCCGCGTGGCCGGTCGTCCAGGCCACGCCCGGACCCCGGCTCCCGTCGAGCCCGTCGAGCAGCCGGATGACCCCGTACGCCAGCAGGAACAGGGGGGCGGCGGCGAACGCCATCCCGGTGTACACGTCGCGGGAAGCGGTCAGCGATTTGGACATGGTCCGATGATGGTCCGGGCACGCCCCCGCTCCCATCGGGGATGACCCCGGACCGCCCCTGACGCCTCCCCCATCCTCTGGCCCGGGGTTAGGGAGGGGGGCTACCAGGCCTTGCCGGTGATGCGCTCGTACGCCTCGATGTAGCGTGCCCGCGTGGTGTCGATGACCTCCTGGGGCACCTCGGGCGCGGGCTCCTTCTTGTCCCACCCGGTGCCGACGGCCCAGTCTCGTACGAACTGCTTGTCGAAGGCGTACTGCGGGCGCCCGGGCTCCCACTGGTCGGCCGGCCAGAACCGCGAGGAGTCGGAGGTCAGCACCTCGTCCCCCAGCACCAGCGTGCCGTCGGCCGCCCGTCCGAACTCCAGCTTGGTGTCGGCGATCAGGATGCCCCGCTCGGCGGCGAGCTCCGCGCCGCGCCGGTAGACCTCCAACGTGACCCGCCGCAGCTCCTCGGCGGTCTCGGCGCCCTCCTGCGCGACCACGTCGGCGAAGGTGATGAACTCGTCGTGGGCGCCCAGCTCGGCCTTGGTGGTCGGTGTGAAGACCGGCTCCGGCAGCTTGGAACCCTCCACGAGCCCGGGCGGCAGCGCCACGCCGGACACCGCGCCCGTCGCCTGGTACTCCCTGAGGCCGAGCCCGGCGAGGTAGCCGCGCGCGATGCACTCCACGGGGAGCATGTCGAGCCTGCGGCAGCGTACGGCCCGGCCCGCGAACTCCTCGGGCACGTCGGTCGCCGAGATCACGTGGTTGGGGACGATGTCCGCGAGCTGCTCGAACCACCACAGCGAGAGCTGCGTCAGGACCTTGCCCTTGTCGGGGATCGCGGTCGGCAGGATCACGTCGTACACCGAGAGCCGGTCGGACGCCACGAGGATGATGTCCCCGCGGTCCTCGTAGACGTCCCGGACCTTCCCGGAGTGGAGAAGCTTCACCCTGCCCCCTGCTCTGCGACCACCGACGGCCTCCCGGCCTCCCAAACCGGTCCCAGGCTACCGCCGCCCCACCAGGCCACCGTCCCCCGCCCGGCGGGGACCAGCTCGCCCGCGGCTACACCCGCGCCGCCGTTCGCAGATCGCGGTCGAAGGCCGTGATGTCCTCGTCCGTCAGCGAGGACCGGGTGCCCGATATGGCGTCCAGGTAGTCACCGGTGACCTGCGCACGGTCGGGGCGCGCCGCCTCGGATCCCTGCCTCGCCGTCGCGAGGTGGCGCTCGAAGGCCGTCTGCGCGGCCGTACGGGCGGCGTACTCGATGTCGGCGGGGGTGAACCGGGCACTGGCCTCGACCAGGGCGTCCAGGTCCACCTGCGCGAGACGGTCGGGCCCGATGTAACGGGTCCAGATCGCCCGGCGGGCGTCGGCGTCCGGAGGGCCGATCGGGATCAGGTAGTCGAACCGGCCCGGCCGCAGGAAGGCCGGATCCATGCTGCGCACCGCGTTGGTGGCGCAGATCAGCAACCGCCGGTCGCGGCGGCGGAAGACCGGTATGAGCTTGAGCAGCTCGTTGGTGATCCGGTGGGCCAGGGACGCCGGATCGCGCCGCTCGGAGGCGATCTCCTCAGCCTCGTCGAAGAACAGGACCACCTGCTCCAAATGCTCGACCCGGGAGAACAGCTGACGCAGCGCTCCCGCGACGCCGTTCGGATCGGCGGCGAGCTGGTACGGGAAGACCTCGACGAACGGCCATCGCAGCCGCGACGCGACGGCCCTGGCGAACGTCGTCTTGCCCGTGCCCGGCGGGCCGAACAGGACGACGGCCCGGGCGGCTTCCAGGCCGTAGTGCTCCGCGATGTCACGGTGCTCCAAGGGCATCACCAGCCGGCGCTCGATGAGCGTCTTCTCCGCGTCCATGCCCGCGATCCGCTCCCACAGGCCGGTCTCGGGAACGGTGCCGCCGATCTGGTCGAGGATGGTGGCCTCCGCCGGAGCAGTGGGCAGCACCTTCTCGAAGTAGGTGGCGTCGGGCCGGCTCGCGTAGCCGGAGTTCATGAACGCGGCCTCCCCGGTCTCGTGCGCCGGCAGCAGCGCCCCGATGCGGCGCACCCGCCTCTGGGCCAGGCGTTCCTCCAGTGCGGAGAGCAGGCCGGACCCGATGCCGTGACCACGCCACTCGGGATCGATGGCCAGGCGCAGCACCCACGCGCGATCTTCAGCCGCCAGGGACACCGCGGTGCCCACGAGCCGCGCCCCGACGGCGGCCACGACCGCCGGCATACCGCCACGAATCGCCCCCACGGCTTCGGCCAAGGTCACCACCGGCTCGGCCGCCGTCTCCCGCGACTCCTCCAGCAGCCGGACGACCTGATCCAGATCATCCTCCCGGAAATCACGCACATGCCATGGAGCCATCGCCGTCACCCCTGATCGGAAGGTACCCCGGAGACCTGATCGGTCAGATGTCGTCCGCGCACGGATCCCCTCCTGTGCGGCGACCGGAAGTACGAAACGCTCTTCCCACCCCAACTCCCCCCAAAACCCCCCACACCACCGCGACCCACATACGGCAGCGGATGGTCTCCGCAGGGATGCGGAGGTTCAGCGGCAGCCACCACGATCATGGCTCTGAGCGCGATGCCGCCATCGGCGTCCAGATACGGCTCGGGCTGGAACTCTCACGTGACGAGCGCTCCCATCGACTGCCGGGCACCGTACCCGTGGTGGCCAGACTCCCCCGGGCCAGCCGTCCCCGGGCGAGCGGCGGTTCATGCCGCACGAGTCCTCCACTGGCTCGTCCACTCCATCATGATGGCTCTCATTGGTGCGCTCGTTGCATTCTGCGTCACCCGAGAACTGGGGGGCGAGGTACTAAGCGCCCTCGGGGCGGCCGGCGGCACCTTTCTCGCCGTCCTGATGGCTTCCGCCGCCTTCTTCACGGCGACGGGAAGTGAAGATGCCCGACCCGCCTGTTGGCACCAGTACGAGCGTTACGCCAGGAGGTCATCAGCCGTAACGCGCTGCGCGTTCGGCGGCCCCACCTTCCATGTCTACGCCCACCACTTGAGCCACTCCCGTGATGGCGCTCAGGGCTGACAGGCTGTCGCCTGTTCCATCCATGAGCGCGATGTCTCACGGAACACGGACGGAACAGATCGCCCTTCAAGATCATCCGTCCCCACCGCAAACCCGGTCCGGGAGCTTCCTCCGGACCGGGTTCTTGCTGTTCAGGGGCCTTGATCAGGGCACCTGGGAAACAATTCGATCATGGGGATGAGCAGCGGTTACGCTTGCGGGCATCTCGCGTCGCTTCTCGCTGCTTTTGGTACTTCCACGGAACAGCGACGGAACAGAGCAGAAGCTTGGAGGCGCCTGTGGCGATGCCCAGGAAGGGCTCACGGCGCATCAACGTCGACGGCACCGCCTTCCGCTGGCGGATCCGGCACAGGCCCACCTACTGCCAGGGCAACGGCTGGAGTCCCCTCACCGTCACTGTTGAGCGGACCGCGGAGCCGGGGTGTGTTCTCGTGGTATCACTTCCCTGCGCTCGGCCGGACAACTGGCTCGGAGAACGGACGATCGCGGTCCGCCCCATCCTCGTCGCCGGATGCATCCGGCGGGCCATCGAACAGGGATGGAACCCTGGGCAACCGAGTTCGGCATTCACCCTCACCGTCACCGAGGACGAACTAGCCGTGCTCCTGGGCGAACCGCCTCAGTACCTGGTCCCCTTCCTCTGGGGCATGATCCCCGAAGGCGGAGGCATCGAGGACCTCCCTCGATGCACCGAAATCTGGAGCCGGGACAAGCAGAACACCAGCCAGGCACCTTCGGATCCTTAGCCAGTTCGAGATCGTCTTACGACGTCCACTGGTGCTCTTGAATTCCTGCTCAGGGCCCACATCGTCCTGATCGTCTTCTACCGCTGTCTATCGGCGTCCAGGGCTGCTGTTAGCACCTGCGTTAGCAAGATCCGCGCATGGGAAACTCACGGAACGGGAGTCGGGGCGTCTCCGATCCGCGTCGGCACCGGCTCGAGGAGCATCCCGGCTCACGCGTGTCCAGGCATGTGCGGCTCTCCTCGTCTCCATGTACATAGCGACGTATGGGCACCTTCATCACTCGGTGCGAAGGATGCCGAATGTGGTGGAGTGTCAGTACGCGGCGTCGAGCTTCGCCTGCTGTTCCGCCGTCAACTCCAGGTCCACTGCAGCCAGGCTCTCCTCCAGCTGCTCGACTGAGGAGGCTCCGACCAGCGGGATCATCGGAATATCGCCGCCGATGAGCCAGGCGAGCACCACCTGGTTGACGGTCGCTCCTGTCTCCTTCGCCACTTCCTGCAGTGCCGCGAGACGCTGGGGTGTGCCTGGGTGGTCGAACGCGGCATCGAGCGGCTTGTCTTCACGTACGTAGCCGCCGCCCAGCAAGGGCGAGTAGGCGACCAGCGTGAGTGCGGGCTCGGCTCTCAGATAGCTGAGCAGGTTCCCGCCGACCACACCGAGGTTTCCGTCCTGGGAGCGCAGCGTCGGCAGATCGGTGCGCGGACGCAGGTAGGAGTGGTGGTACTGCAGGACTTCATAGCCGGGCAGCCCCGCCGTGGCCGCCAGGTTCCGGGCCCGCTCGAGTCGCCAGGCCCAGTGGTTGCTCGCCCCGAGGAGACCCACGGTGCCCTCCTGGACCAAACCTGCGAATGCCTCGACGGTCTCCTCCGGCGGCACCTTGGAACCTTCGAGGTATGCGTGTGCGTACAGGAGGTCCAGCTTGTCCACGCCGAGCCGTTCCCTGCTCCGCTCCGAGGATTCCCGGATCACTTGGGCGGACAAGCCCTCAAGGTCGTGGCTGAGGCCGGTCGCCGGAGCGTTGGGCCGCCCTCCGAGCTTGGTGGCGATGACGATCTCATCGGTGACGTTGCGGCTGCGTCGCCAGCGGCCGAGCAGGGTTTCGCTTTCACCCCCCTGAGTGCCATTGACCCAGTAGGCGTAGTTATTGGCGGTGTCGATGAAATTCCCGCCGGCCTCGACGAAGCGGTCAAGGATGGCGAACGACGTCGCCTCGTCGGTGGCGGTACCGAACAGCATCGCGCCAAGGCTCAGCACGCTGACATCACGGCGAGTCATCGGATCACTGCCAATAGTGCGGTACTTCATGTTGAATCATCTCCTGGCTATCCATGTCGGGCGTACTTAAGGTGCCACTCACGGCCGGGCTGGAACTGGTACGAGCAATGTCGCGCGGGGAGGGACTGAGGTGCCGACTTGAGGAGGGTGGCCGGTTCGAGGTCACGATCGGCTGGGACTACCACCCCTACATCCACAGCCATCGGCCATGCGTGCAGGCCATAGATCAGGTGCACGAAACCGGGGTGAAGAGCTTCCTTGCTCGGGATGTGGGCGGGCAACGCCGGGCGCCGGCACCTGGGGACCCGTACGGCTGCCTGGGATCGCCGACCGCGCCGAACATCATGGCGCCCAGGCAGTGGACGCTCACTTCGATGCCGGTGCCGCCGAGAACGCGGTAACGCATCATCAGCTCCTCGAAATACCGCGAAAACGCCGGAGACAACCCCGCAGCGCATTGGGCGGGATGGGCATGCGTCGGAGCCTACGAGCTAGAGCCGACTCTAGATCAAGCCCTAACCTTGACCTCATGCCGGAAACGAACCCAGGCCTGAGCATCGGGCAGGTCTCCGAACGCACTGGCCTGAGCGTCCACGCGTTGCGCTTCTACGAGCGCGAGGGCATCCTGGTCGCCCCCGTACGGCGGGGCCCCAGTGGCCGGCGCGTCTACAGTGACAGGGACGTGGAGTGGCTTCACCTCTGCGTCAACCTGCGCGCCTCCGGCATGCCGCTGCCCGCCATCCGCCAGTACGCGGACCTCGTGAGGCGGGGTGCGGGCAACGAAGAGCACCTGCTGACCCTCCTGCGGCAACATCGTGACCAGGTCACCGCGCAGATCGAACAGCTCACCGAGTCTCTCGGCATGGTCACCCACAAGATCAGCGCGTACACCGAGCAACTGGCCGAAGGCGCCACAGGCCCGATTACGTGCACCGCTCCGCAGAGCAGCTGATGGACATGGTCACAGCATGGCAGGAGCGCAAAGTATCCCCCGCTCGTCTGCACGCTGCCGTGGGAGAAGCTTTCAGGGAAGCCCCGGACGCACAATCTGTTGTTCCGCTGGACTGACGACACGTTCATCAAGGCTCGCAGCTACAGCGAACTCGTGTGGAAGCCCGCCATCGCGGCGGCCGGAGTCATCCCGCAGCCGGAAAAGGATCATAGAGCGCGGCGACGGTTCGCCACGAGCCGCAAGGAGGGCTTACACCAGCTACGGCACTACTACGCCAGTGTGATGCTCACCGGCAGCGTGTCGATCAAGGAACTCGCCGAGTACCTCGGCCACGCGGATCCCGGCTTCACCCTCCGCGTCTACGCCCACATGATGCCGGGCTCTCACGACCGTGCCCGCGAGGCGATGGACGGCCGCCTGTTCCGTCCGCGCGCGGTGTCCCATGGAACAGGGACGGAACAGGCCCACTCATAAGATCATCGACCGAGAGCACGAACCCGGCCCGGGAACCTCTCCCGGACCGGGTTTTAGCTGTTCAAAGGGCTACTTGAGGAGTTGGCGGGCGATGACCATGCGCTGGATCTGGTTGGTGCCCTCGTAGATTTGGGTGATCTTGGCGTCGCGCATCATGCGTTCTACCGGGTAGTCGCGGGTGTAGCCGTAGCCGCCGAGGAGCTGGACGGCGTCGGTGGTGATGTCCATGGCGGCGTCGGAGGCGGCGCACTTGGCGGCGCTGGAGAAGAAGGTGAGGTCGGCGGCCTTCTGGCCGTGCATCGCGAGCTCGGACTTGGCCGCCGCCGCGTACGTGAGCTGCCGGGCGGACTCCAGCTTCATCGCCATGTCGGCGATCATGAACTGCAGCCCCTGGAACTCGGCGATGGGCTTGCCGAACTGCTTGCGCTCCTTGACGTAGCCGATGGCGTAGTCGAGCGCGCCCTGGGCGATGCCGAGGGCCTGGGCGGCGATGGTGATGCGGGTGTGGTCGAGGGTCGCGAGGGCGGTCTTGAAGCCGGTTCCCTCCTCGCCGATCATCCGGTCGGCGGGGATCCGCACGTTCTCCAGGATGACCTGCCGGGTGGGCGAGCCCTTGATCCCGAGCTTCCTCTCCTTGGCGCCGAAGCTCACGCCCTCGTCGTCCTTCTCGACGACGAACGCGGAGATGCCCCGGGCCCCGGCCTCGGGGTCGGTGACGGCCATGACCGTGTAGAACTCCGACACGCCCGCGTTGGTGATCCACATCTTGGTGCCGTTGAGCACGTAGTGGTCGCCGTCGCGGACCGCGCGCGTCTTCATCGCGGCGGCGTCGGAGCCGGCCTCGGGCTCGGACAGGGCGTACGAGAACATGCCCTCACCGCGAGCCACGGGAGCCAGATAGCGCTGCTTGAGATCCTCGGAGGCGGACAGCAGCAGCGGCACCGTGCCGAGCTTGTTGACGGCCGGGATCAGCGAGGACGACGCGCAGGCCCGCGCGACCTCCTCGATGACGATCACGGTGGCGAGCGCGTCGGCCCCCGCACCGCCATACTGCTCAGGGATGTGCACGGCGTGCAGGTCGGCGGCGACCAGGGCCTTGTACGCCTCCCACGGGAACTCGCCGTTCTCGTCGACGGCGGCGGCGTGCGGGGCGATCTTCTCGTCGGAGAGGGCCCGCACGGTCTCACGCAGCATCTCGTGCTCTTCGGCGGGCGCGTAGAGAGGGAAGCTCATGGACAAATAGTAGGACGTCCAACAATACGGATGCTGAAGCAGGGGTATATGGAAGTCACCCCTCTGGCGAAATGTCCCTTTTGTACTGTTGCAGGAGGTAGGGGGGCCGGTAACATGCCTCGGCAACGTAACGGTAAAGATTGGGTCGACAGCCGTACATGGAAGGAGCACGCTCGTGTCCTACCGCCTGACGGTCCTGGGGACCGGATACTTGGGTGCCACGCACGCGGCGTGCATGGCCGCGCTGGGCTTCGAAGTGCTCGGGCTGGACGTGGATCCCGCGAAGATCGCCAGCCTGCAGGCCGGCGAGCTTCCCATCCACGAGCCAGCCCTTGAGGAGCTGCTCCAGCGCGGGCTGGAGTCGGGGCGGCTACGCTTCACGACCTCCTACGAGGAGGCCGCCGAGTTCGGCGACGTGCACTTCGTCTGCGTAGGAACCCCGCAGAAGAAGGGCGAGTACGCGGCCGACGTGTCCTACCTGGACGCGGTCGTCGAGTCGCTCGCCCCCCACCTCACCCGCGAGTGCCTGGTCGTCGGCAAGTCGACCGTGCCGGTCGGCACCGCCCAGCGCCTCGCCGACAAGCTCGTACGGCTCGCGCCGGCCGGAGAGCTGGTGGAGCTCGCGTGGAACCCCGAGTTCCTGCGCGAGGGCTTCGCCGTGCGGGACACCATGCATCCCGATCGCATCGTGCTCGGCGTCGTCTCCGACAAGGCCGAGAAGGTCATGCGCGAGGTGTACGAGCCCATGCTGTCGGAGGGCACCCCTCTGATCATCACGGACTACCCCACGGCCGAGCTCGTCAAGGTGGCCGCCAACGCCTTCCTGGCCACCAAGATCTCCTTCATCAACGCGATGGCCGAGGTCTGCGAGGCGGCGCACGCCGACGTCAAGGACCTGTCGCTCGCGCTGTCGTTCGACGAGCGCATCGGCGGCCGGTTTCTCAACCCCGGTCTCGGCTTCGGCGGCGGCTGCCTGCCCAAGGACATCCGCGCGTTCATGGCACGCGCCGGCGAGCTCGGCGCCGACCAGGCGCTGACGTTCCTCCGCGAGGTGGACGCGATCAACATGCGGCGCCGGGCCCGCATGGTCGACCTGGCCCGCGAGCTGGCGGGCGGCTCGTTCCGCGGCTGTACGGTCGGGGTGCTCGGGGCGGCGTTCAAGCCCAACTCCGACGACATCCGCGACTCCCCCGCCCTGGACGTGGCCGTCAAGATCCGCGAGCAGGGCGGGAAGGTCACGATCTACGACCCGGTGGCGCTCGCCAACGCCCGCAGGGCCCATCCGACCCTCGGGTTCGGGTCCTCGGCACTGGACGCCGCGCGCGGCGCGCACGTCGTGCTGCTGCTGACCGAGTGGCAGGAGTTCATCGACCTCGACCCCGAGAAGCTCGGCGGCGTCGTGGCCGCCCGCAAGATCGTGGACGGCCGCAACGCGCTGGACGCCGAGACCTGGCGCGCCTCGGGCTGGCACTACCGCGCGCTGGGCCGCCCGTAGCGAGCGAGACCGGTGAGGCCGCGCGCTCACCCCGGCCAGAGGCCGCGCAGCCCGTCAGGAGCGCGCCTAGCCCTTCGGGCCCGGGTCTGCCAGGGTCTCGGCCTCGGCGCGGAGCCGGGCGCCCTTGGCATGCGCCTGGTCCCTGAGAGCGGCCTGGAAATCGGTCATCTTCGCGCGCAGCTCCTCGGACGCGGCGGCGAGGACGCGGACGGCGAGCAGCCCGGCGTTGCGGGCGCCGCCGATCGCCACGGTGGCCACCGGCACCCCCGCGGGCATCTGCACGATGGACAGCAGTGAGTCCATGCCGTCGAGGTACTTCAGCGGCACCGGCACGCCGATCACCGGCAGCGGGGTCACGGCCGCCAGCATGCCGGGAAGGTGAGCGGCTCCCCCGGCGCCCGCGATGATCACCCGGAGCCCCCTGGACGCCGCCTGCTCGCCGTAGGCGATCATCTCTTGGGGCATGCGGTGTGCGGAGACCACATCGGCCTCGAACGGGACGCCGAACTCACCCAGCGCCTCGGCCGCGAGCCGCATCACCGGCCAGTCGGAGTCGCTGCCCATCACGATGCCGACCACGGGATCCGCTGCCATCAGACGTACTCTCCCGTGGCGAGGTGAACGGCGGCGTGGCGGGCGCGGGCACGCACCTCGTCGAGGTCGGTGCCGAGCGCGGTGACGTGCCCGATCTTCCGGCCGGGACGCACCTCCTTGCCGTAAAAGTGGATCTTCACGCCCGGGTCGTGGGCCATCACGTGCTCGTACCGGCCGAAGACGCCGGGATCCTCCCCGCCGAGCACGTTGACCATGACCACGACGGGCGCCGCAGGGGCGGGCGAGCCCAGCGGCAGGTCGAGGACGGCGCGCAGGTGCTGCTCGAACTGCGAGGTGCGGGCGCCCTCGATGGTCCAGTGGCCGCTGTTGTGCGGGCGCATCGCCAGCTCGTTCACCACGATGCGGCCGCCCGGGAGCTGGAACATCTCCACCGCGAGCAGCCCGGTCACCCCGAGCTCGTTGGCGATCTTGAGTGCGGTGTGCTGCGCCACCGCGGCGTCCTCGGGGTCGAGCCCCGGCGCGGGCGCGATGACCTCGACGCAGATGCCGTCCTGCTGGACGGTCTCCACGACCGGGTAGCTGACCCCCTGGCCGTGCGGCGACCGCGCGACGAGCACGGCGAGCTCGCGCTCGAACGGCACGAACGCCTCGGCCATCAGCTCGGTGCCGCTGGCCAGCACCTCACCGACCTCCTCCACCGACGAGCAGACCCACACGCCCCGGCCGTCGTAGCCGCCGCGCACGGCCTTGAGCACGATCGGCCAGCCGTGCTCCTTGCCGAAGCCCTCGAGGTCGTCGGCGGACGAGACCCGGGCCCAGGCGGGGCAGGGGACGCCGATCGCGGTGAGCCGCTCGCGCATCACGGCCTTGTCCTGCGCGTGCACGAGCGCCTCTGCGCCCGGGTGCACGGCGAGGCCGTCCGCGGCGAGGGCCTGGACGTGGCCGGTCGGCACGTGCTCGTGGTCGAAGGTGATCGCGTCGCAGCCGGCCGCGAACTCGCGCAGGACGGCGAGGTCGCGGTAGTCGCCGAGCCGCGTGTCGGCGATCACCCGGGCGGCGCTCTCGTCGAGGGAGTTGGCGAGGACGCGCAGCTCGACGCCGAGGGCGATGGCCGCCTGCTGGGTCATGCGGGCGAGCTGGCCCGCGCCGACCATGCCGACGACAGGCCCGATGGGAGGCGTTTCGCCCCTGGTCACAACACTGGTCACAAGCTCAAACCCTACCCAGGACCATCAGGTGGCCGTGCTGTCGGCCGGTTGCCCGTACGCGGGGCCGGTGAAGGTCAGGCGGTGATGTCGGCGAGGCCTCTGGTCATCGCCACAGTGGTCAGCCTGCCGTCGGCGGTGACCTTGGTCGCCAGGACGACGACCTCGCCGGCGTGGATGGTCGTGGGGTTCGGCTTGCCGGTGAAGGCCCGTACGGCGTCCGCGCCGAACACCGGGTGGGCGAGCCTGCGGGCGCCTGTCTTCTGCGTGTACACGATCTTGAGCGCGTGGAAGACCAGCGCGCCGCCGTCGGCGAGCCCGAGGGCCCTGGTCTCGGACGGCACGAGCTGCACATCGGAGCTGAGCCGGTCTGGCCGTACGGTGCCCGGCTTCTTGACCAGCTCGGCGAGCAGGGCGCGCATCGGGTCGCCCGCGGCGAACCGCACGCCGCTCAGCCCCGCGCGGTCGGAGAGAAAGGCCAGGTGCTTCTGCGGCACGAGCCGGGCGCGGACCCCGTCCTCGGGATCATCTGTGGGCACGACACGGGTGGTCTGCTGGGCGTCCAGCTCGGGAGCGGCCCCGAGGAGCCTGATGGGGCCGTACGCGAGCCGCCAGCGGTCCTCCTCCCGGGCGAAGACGAAGTAGGAGAGCTTGGGCTCGTGGGCCAGCACGACGAACCACGGATGCTCCGCGGGACGGTCGGGCAGGAAGTAGTCGACGTCGCCGTAGTCGAGCGGTGCGGGGGCAGGGCGGCCCTTCCTGACCGCCTCGCAGGCGCGGGTGCCCAGCTCGCTCTCCGCCGAGGTCGTGAGGAAGGCGACCTTGGCGCAGTCGTGCTTCTTCCAAGCCTCGTCGAGCTCTTTGAGCAGGGCGAAAGCGGTGGCGGCATCCTCGGGACCCACGGTCTGGGCGGGGGCGCTCACGGCATCGGGGGGCGCCGTCCGGTCAGGCTGACCGTCGGCCTGTGCGCCACAGGCTGTCAGCAGGGCGGCACTGATTCCCAGAGCGACAAGTCGGCGCAGCACGCTCGGAGCCACCTCTCCAGGGCACACCTTTGCGATCTGCGGCGCAGCCTAGCGCACCATGTCAGTTACTACCCGTGAAAGTCCGGATATTTGCTGAAACGGTCTTTTTGACGAGCTTGTGTGACTGGAAGCGAGGCCTGCCGTAGCACCGGTAACCTGATGGGGCTCCGGACCCCAGGAAGGACTGTTGTGCAGCTCATACGTCGCCTGTATGACAGGTTCTCCTCGCTGTTCCGCGAGCTCGCCAAGTTCGGCACGGTGGGCGCCGCCGCCTTCGTGGTCGACTTCGGCGGCACCAACCTCCTGCGGTACGGGGTGCAGTTCGGGCCGCTGACCTCCAAGGTCATCGCGACCGTGGTCGCCGCCACGCTGGCCTACCTCGCCAACCGCTACTGGACGTGGCGGCACCGCGAGCAGACCGGCCTGGCCCGCGAGTACTTCCTGTTCTTCGTGCTCAACGGCATCGGCCTGCTGATCTCGCTGCTCATCATCGGCTTCGTCGAGTACACGCTCAAGATGGCCGACCCGCTGAGCTACAACATCTCGCTCATCATCGGCACGGCACTCGGCACGCTGTTCCGCTTCTGGTCGTACAAGAAGTGGGTGTTCCTGCCGCCGGAGCTGCCGCCGGTCGACCCGCACACCGGGCTTCCCGAGACGGGCGAGGTGTCGCCCCACAGCTCTCACCAGGGTTCTCAGGGCGTCGTGCCACCGCCCCCGGGCGCTCCGGGCATCCGGCTGGGGGATCCCGCCCGTCTGAACGGCGACGGCAACCACGCCACCTTCTCGCCACCGACCTCGCCCCCGCCGGAGCGGGCCACCAGGCCCTGACCCCGCGAGCGGCATCACGCCGGGCCGCTGACCACACGGTGCCGCGCCGTCTCGTCGGCGGGGCGCAGGAAGAGCGCGAACACCGCCGGTCGCGGCCGTACCAGCTCTAAGCGCCCGCCGTCCGAGGCGGTGAGCGCGCGGGCCAGCGTCAGCCCGAGCCCCGTACCGCCGGCGCCGCTGACGTTGCGGTCGAACACGCGGGCGCGAAGGTGCTCGGGGATGCCCGGCCCCCTGTCGGCCACCTCTATCACGATCGATTTGTCCGAGCTGCCCGTCGTGATCGTCACCGGGCCGTCGCCGTGCTCCAGGGAGTTCTCCAATAACGTCGAAACCACCTGGCTCAGCCCGCCCTTGCTGACGAGCGCGCGCAGGCCGCGGTTTCCCTCAAGATGGAGCGACCGCCTTGACCTGCGGAATGCCGGCTCCCACTCGGTGATCTGCTGGCGCAGCACCTCGTCGACCGAGATGGCCTCCGCCTGCGCGTGGCGCTGCCGCCGGGCGGCGGCGAGGAGCTCGTCGATGACGGCGGTGAGCCGCTCGGCCTGGACGATCGCCGCCTCGCCCTCCTCGCGGACGATCGCGGGCTGGGTGGCCGCGGCCACGATCTCCTCCAGCCGCATGGTGAGCCCCGTGAGGGGCGTGCGCAGCTGGTGGGAGGCGTCGGTCGCGAACTCCCGCTCGCGGCTCAGCAGGTCGGCGATGCGGGTGGCGCTGCGGTCGAGCACCTCGGCCACCCGATCGAGCTCGGGTATGCCGTAGCGGTGCCTGCTCGGCCGGGCGTCACCGGAGCCCAGCCGCTCCGCGATCCTGGCGAGATCCAGGAGCGGCAGGGTGAGCCGGCGTGACTGCACGACGGCGAGCGACACCGCGACCGCCAGCGCGAGACCGGCCAGGGCCACGATGAGCAGGAGCCACCCCCGGATGTTCCGCTCGACCTGGGCTCGGTCACGCGTTATCCGGACGTAGACCCCACTCTCGGAATGGGTTTCCTCGGTCATCTGCCGATCGGGGGGCGGCTCCGTACCGACGATGACCGTCGGGCTGTTGCGGATGAAGATCTGGACATACCTGTTGGGATACTGCCGCTGCAGCTCGTCGGGATCTATGGGCCGCTCCTCGATGCGGGCGTATTCCACCTGGCTGAGCAGCAGCGTCGCCTGTGCCCGGAGCTGCTGGACCGCCTCGTCGTTGATGAGGCGGGTCACCACCAGCCCGAGCGGGACACCCAGGAGCAGGACCGCGATGGCCGCGACTACCAATGTCGAAGACAGCAACCTACGGCGCATCTAGCTATGGGCTATTCGCGCTCGAATCGGAAGCCAACTCCACGAACCGTGGTGATGTAACGCGGCTTGGCGGCATCGTCCCCCAGCTTGCGGCGCAGCCACGAGATGTGCATGTCGAGGGTCTTGGTCGAACCCCACCAGTTCGTGTCCCACACCTCACGCATGATCTGCTCGCGGGTGACGACCTTGCCCGCGTCGCGTACGAGCACGCGCAACAGGTCGAATTCCTTGGTGGTCAGATGCAGCTCCTTGTCTCCCATCCAGGCACGCCGCGAGTCGGCGTCGATGCGCACGCCCTGGACCACGGGGGTCTCAGAGGTGCCGCGCCGCAGCAGCGCCCGCACACGGGCGAGTAGCTCGGCGAGCCGGAACGGCTTGGTCACATAGTCGTCGGCTCCCGCGTCGAGACCGACCACGGTGTCCACCTCGTCGACGCGCGCCGTCAGGATCAGCACGGGCGTGCCGTGCCCTTCGGCGCGAATGCGGCGGGCGACCTCCAGGCCGTCCATTTCGGGTAGGCCCAAGTCAAGCACGATGAGGTCGACGCCCCCGGACAGAGCCCTTTCCAGGGCCTGCGGGCCATCGGGGCTCACCTCCACCTGATAGCCCTCTCGGCGCAGCGCGCGCGCCAGGGGCTCGGAGATCGAGGTGTCATCCTCGGCGAGAAGTACGCAGGTCATAAAGCGATCGTAGGACCTTAGGCGATCGTTTCCCGGGTACAGCGCGCGGTTTGACTTGTCGTTGACCCACCAATTGACCTGGGCAAAGACGGAGAAAGGGGGATGAGCCCTCCCGCACTAACCTGGTACCCCAAGCGCACCACGGCTATCCGCGCCGAGCGGTCCCGACACGCCCGGACACGCCGGGGACACGCGGAGAGACGCCGACGGCCCGCCGGAAAACCCGGGCGGGCCGTGTCGTGGGCTGGGCTTCTGTCACCGGTCTCGGTGGCATCGGCAAAATTGTGCTAAAGAAATCCGGCGGGACGCTAGGAGCCGGAGTCCGAGCCGCCCGGAAGCTCCACGAATCGCTGGAGGTAGAGCGCCTCGCCGAGGGTGTTCAGCAACTGCAGCTCGGTCTCGAGGTGGTCGATGTGGTGCTCTTCGTCCTCAAGGATGCCCTCGAAGACGCGGGCCGAGGTCGCGTCGCCGCGCTCCCGCATCAGCTGGATGCCGGGACGCAGGCGCTGGACCACCTCGACCTCCAGCTGAAGGTCGGCCTCCAGCTGCTCCTTCACGGTCTGCCCGATGTGGAGAGTGCCGAGCTTCTGGTAGTTGGGCAGGCCTTCGAGCATCAGGATGCGGTCGGTGAGCACCTCGGCGTGCCGCATCTCGTCGATGGACTCGGCCCTGGTGTACGCGGCGAGCTTGGTGTATCCCCAGTGCTCCTGCAGCTTGGCGTGGAGGAAGTACTGGTTGATCGCCGTGAGCTCTGACGTCAGCTGCTCGTTCAGCAGAGCGATGATGTCTTTGTCCCCCTGCATGTGCAAGCCCCTTGATCTATGCGGTCGCGACAAGTTCCTCAGATCGCTTCAGCATTGCACAAATCTTCCGGACGCATGTCGCGCAGTCCCTGCCCGCTCCCGTGGTGTCACGGATCTGGCGAGCGGTCTTCGCACCTGCGGCGATACAGGCGTGAACATCGTGCTCGGTCACGGCCTGACAGATGCATACGTACATGCGAGGAGTGCCTCTCACGGCGGGGGAAGGTAGGTTAGGCACACCTAAGGTAACCCATAAAGCTAAGGCTTGCCTACGTGACCTGGCTAACACTGACGCTGCCTTCACCCCGTCATTGAGGCGCCGCTGTGTCACTGACCTCGCGCTGCCGTGCGCATGCCGGCAGGCGATGTCAGTGACTTCCGGCCGGTCAGTGGCCCCGGGCGATCCACTTCTCCAGATCGGGCGCCTCGGACCCGATGCTCGTCGAGTCGCCGTGACCGGTGTGGACGACGGTCTCGGGAGGCAGGACCAGCAACCGGTCCCTGATGGAGTCGATGATCGTGTCGAACGACGAGTACGACCGCCCGGTGGCCCCCGGCCCGCCCGAGAAGAGCGTGTCCCCCGTGAAGACGGCTCCGAGGTCGGGAACGTACAGGCTGACGGCCCCAGGGGCGTGGCCGGGAGTGTGGAGCACGCGCAGGGCGGTGCCGGCCACCTCGACCACGTCACCGTCGTGGAGCGGCTCGTACGGCCGCGCGCTGCCGTACACCATCTCCCACAGGACGGCGTCGGCCGGATGCAGCAGAATCGGGGCGCCCGTGGCGTCGGCCAGCGCCCCGGCGGCGTTGATGTGGTCGTTGTGGGCGTGGGTGCAGATGATCGCCTTCAGCCGGCGGCCGCCCACCGCCTCCTGGATGGCCTGCGCGTCGTGGGCGGCGTCGATGACGACCACCTCGTGGTCGTCGCCCACGAACCACACGTTGTTGTCGACGTCCCAGGTGCCGCCGTCGAGCGTGAAGGTGCCCGAGGTGACGAGCTTGCCGATGGTCACAGGACCACCACCGAGCGGAGGACCTCGCCGCGGTGCATCTTGGCGAAGGCGTCCTCGACCTGGTCCAGCTCGATCGTCTCGGAGACGAACCCGTCGAGGTTGAGCCTGCCCTGCAGGTAGAGGTCGATGAGCATGGGGAAGTCGCGGCTCGGCAGGCAGTCGCCGTACCAGGAGGACTTCAGCGAGCCGCCCCGGCCGAAGACGTCCAGCAGCGGCAGGTCGAGCGTCATGTCCGGAGTCGGCACGCCCACGAGCACGACGGTGCCGGCGAGGTCGCGGGCGTAGAAGGCCTGCTTGTAGGTCTCGGGGCGGCCGACCGCCTCGATGACGACGTCGGCGCCGTGCCCGCCGGTGAGCTCGCGGATCGCCTCCACCGGGTCGGCGGTCTTGGAGTTGACGGTGTGGGTCGCGCCGAACTGGCCCGCGAGGCCGAGCTTGCGGTCGTCCACGTCCACCGCGATGATCTTCGCGGCGCCCGCGAGCGACGACCCGAGGATCGCCGCGTTGCCGACCCCGCCGCACCCGATGACGGCGACCGAGTCACCGCGGGACACCCCGCCGGTGTTGATCGCGGCGCCGAGGCCCGCCATCACGCCACAGCCGAGCAGACCGGCCACGGCGGGCCGGGCATCGGGGTCGACCTTGGTGCACTGCCCCGCGGCGACCAGCGTCTTCTCGGCGAACGCCCCGATGCCGAGGGCGGGGCTGAGCGCCGTGCCGTCCGCGAGGGTCATCTTCTGGGCGGCGTTGTGGGTGGCGAAGCAGTACCACGGGCGGCCCCGAAGGCACGCCCGGCAGTTGCCGCAGACGGCGCGCCAGTTGAGGATCACGTAGTCACCCGGGGCGACGCTCGTGACGCCGGTGCCCACGGCCTCGACGACGCCGGCGGCCTCGTGGCCGAGCAGGAAGGGGAACTCGTCGTTGATCCCGCCCTCGCGGTAGTGCAGGTCGGTGTGGCACACCCCGCAGGCCTGCACGTTCACGACGGCCTCGCCGGGCCCCGGGTCGGGGACGATGACGGTCTGCACCGACACGGCCTCGCCCTTGCCCCCCGCTATCACACCCTGGACTTCGTACGGCATGTGGGTCCCTCCATTTATCGACCTACATCAACGTGCATCGACACATCAATGGCGTTCAGAATGTTGACGACCGGTGCGGCCGTCAAGACCGGCGTAGTACGTAGGGCTGGATCATCCCGAGGCCGCGGGCCGGGCGCCTGCGGATGCGCTGGGCCGCGATCCCCGGCCTGCCCTCGATCGCCTCCGCCATGCCCGGATCGACGAGCACCGTGCACGGGTGGGCTATCGCGGTCAGCCGCGCGGCGAGGTTCACGGTCGTCCCGAAGACGTCGCCCATGATCGGGAGCACCGGGCCGTACGAGAGGCCGACGCGCACCTCCCTGCCCGCGTCGCGGATCGCGTCGACCAGCTCCAGCGCGACGCGCGACGCCGTCTCCGCCGTGGGGGCGGTGAAGAGCACCTCGTCACCGAGGGTCTTGACCACCCGGGCGCCGTGCGCGGCGACGACGTCGGAGGTGATGGACTCGAAGTTCTCCACCAGCTCGGCCAGGCCCTGCTCGTCCAGCTCGCGGGAGACCTGGGTGAAGGAGACCAGGTCGGCGAACCCGACGGCGAGGGTCAGGCGGCCCGGCACCGTCTCGGTGTTCAGGTCGGTGGTCGTGAGCAGGCGGGTGCCCGCCGCGGCGAGCTGGGCCCGCCACACGTGGACGAGCAGGCGCTCGAACTCGGGCAGGAGCTTGCGGGAGATCGCGAGGAGGTCGGCCAGTTCCTTGTCGGTCGGCGCCTCCGCCGGGCCGAGCATCGCCCCGATCATGATCTCGGCCTGCCACTGGGCGAGCCTGGCCGTGGTCTGGCCGAGCGCCCTCGCCATCCGTACGACCGTGGTCTCGTCGATCAGCTCGCCGCCGAGCATGCCGGCCACGCGGCGCAGCGCCTCCACGTCGGCGTCGGTGAAGGCGGGGGTGTCGTCGGCGGGCGTGGCGAACCCGAGCGCGCGCCAGATGCGCTGGGCGAGCTCCGAGGGGACCCCGGCCCGCCTCGCCACCTCCCCGCGCGTATGACGAGGCGCGGAGCCCACGAACAGCCGCTCGATCTGCTCGGCTGTCGGACGTCCCGCGGTCTCGGTCTCACGCACCTTCAGGAGGTTACGCCACGTCCGGGGCATATCTCACCGACCGTCGATGTCTCCGTCGGAAGCGTCCTCCACCAGCCGGAACAGCTCCGACCTGACCGCCTGGATCTTGGGAATGTCCCTGAGGTTGATCTCGCCCTTGTCGGAGGCGGACTCGACCACGAGGGTGCCGCAGCCGAGCATGCGCTCGACGAAGGTCTGGTCGGAGCTGACGCTGTTGACCTTGGTCAGCGGGATGTCGTCGTCGGACTTGCTCAGGATGCCGGTGCTGATGTTGAACCGGTGGGTCGTGAGCGTGTACGACGTGGTCTTCCACCGCAGGTACGGGATGAACGACCAGAGCGCCAGCGCCACCACGGACACGACGGCCACCGCGAGCCACGCGTAGCGGGCGTACTCGTAGTCCACGGGAATGAAGTAGAACGCCGCGCTCGAAGCGGCGATGACGAGGATCAGCGCGAAGAAGGGGAGTATCAGGCGCTTCCAGTGCGGATGGAACGAGTGCACGACCCGCTCCCCCGCCGTCAGATGATGTTCAGGGAGACCCATGGGGCAAATCGTGGCACGCCGATCTCCCCCACGTCTTCCCCATCTTTCGCGCCGGGGCGGATGCCCCGCCAACCCGGGCGTTCTCTTGGCCCGATCTTGACGTGAAGAGCCGTCCTAGCGCGGGGCGGGCCGCACGTGCACCACGTCGCCCACGCTGAGGGCGTGATCGACGCCGTCGGCACGCACGACCAGGTAGCCGGAGCCGTCCACGCCGGTGGCGACGCCGCTCAGCAGGCGCTCCCCGGGAAGCTCGACCCGCACCTCCTGGCCGACCGTGGCGCTCATCGCGGTGTAGGCGGACCGCAGCCCGCACGCGTCGGCGTCGCCGTCGGCCGCCAGCCAGTCGCGGTAGTGCGACTCGATCTCCCGGAGCACGGCCCTGATCAAAGGGTCACGGTCGGTGCACTCGGCGTTCTCGATGGCCAGCGAGGTGGCGGTGGTGACCGGCAGCTCGTCGGCGCGCACCGACACGTTGAGCCCCATGCCGACGACGATCGCGCCCTCCACGCGCTCGGCGAGCACGCCCGCGATCTTGCGCTCGCCGACGAGCAGGTCGTTCGGCCACTTCAGCCGTACGTCGAGGCCGGCGACGCGGCGGATGGCGGTCGCGGCGGCCAGGGCCACCAGCAGGGTGATCCATCCCTGCCTGGCCGGGGGGACCGCCGGGCGCAGCAGCAGGGAGAAGGTCAGCCCCGAGCGCGCGGGGGCGGTCCACACGCGGCCGAGCCGGCCGCGCCCCTCAAGCTGGAGCTCCGCGATCAGCACGGCGCCCTCGCGCGCGCCGTCGCGGGCGAGCTGGGCCAGGTCGGCGTTGGTGGACCCGGTGCGGTCGACGACGGTCAGCTGGGACCAGAGGCCGCCCGGCCGGATGACGGCGCGGGTCAGCGCCGCCTGCGAGAGCGGCGGCCGGTCGAGATCGGTGTACGGCGAGTCAAGCACGTCTCCATCCTCCTCCTTCGCGCGGTGCGGCGAGGCCCGCTTACCGTTACGACCAGCGAACACTACGTACCGCCACCATAATTTTGACCGTGGGTGACCAACCGGCCTCCGATGCCGGCGTGATCCCGGGTTAGTCAAAAACCGGGTGAAAGGTGATCCTATGAGTACGCCCCGGGAATGACCGGCAGGCAGGCAGGCAGAAGAAACAGGTGAACGTCCGGTGAGCAAGCGTCTTGACCCTCGGAACTGGGCGAGCTGGAAGCCCTTCGGCATCGGCGAGCGCAAGCCCAACAACTATCTAGAGCTGTGGAAGGCGTTCCGGTCGGTCAAGGGCAACCGGCGCTTCGCCTGGCGCATCCTCAACGAGGGCACCTGCGATGGCTGCGCCCTCGGCACCCGGGGCATGCGCGACTGGACCATGGACGAGATCCACCTGTGCAACATCCGCCTGCGGCTGCTCAAGCTGAACACCATGCCCCCGCTGGACCATTCGGTGCTGGCCGACGTGGCCCCGCTGGCCAAGCTCAGGAGCGCGGAGCTGCGCGACCTCGGCCGCCTGCCGTACCCCATGCTCAGGCGCAGGGGCGAGCCCGGCTTCACCCGCGTGAGCTGGGAGGATGCGCTCGGCCTGGCCGCGTCCCAACTGCGCGGCGCGAGGCTCGGGGTGTATCTCACCAGCCGGGGCGTCCCCAACGAGAACTACTTCGCGGCGCAGAAGGCCGTGCGGGCACTCGGCACGAACAACGTCGACAACGCGGCGCGCATCTGCCACTCACCCTCGACGGTCGCGCTCAAGCAGACCATCGGAGCCGCCGCGACCACCTGCTCCTACACCGACTGGATCGGCTCCGACCTGATCGTCTTCATCGGGTCGAACCCGTCGAACAACCAGCCCGTCGCGATGAAGTACCTCTTCCACGCCAAGAAGGCGGGCACCCGAATCGCGATGGTGAACTCCTACCGCGAGCCGGGCATGGAGCGCTACTGGGTACCGTCCAACGCCGAGTCCGCGCTGTTCGGCACGAAGATCACCGACGACTTCTTCGGGGTGAACGTCGGCGGCGACATCGGCTTCCTCAACGGCGTGCTCAAGCACCTCGTCGAGAACGACTGGCTGGACAAGGCGTTCATCGACCGGCACACCTCGGGCTTCGAGGACGTACGGGCGGCCGTCGCCGGGCAGTCGTGGGAGACGCTCGAGGCCCTCAGCGGCGCCACGCGCGACCAGATGTACGAGCTGGCCAAGCTGCTCGGCGAGGCGAAGTCCGCCGTGCTGGTGTGGTCGATGGGCATCACCCAGCACTCGTACGGCGAGGACAACGTGCGCTCGATCGTGAACCTCGCCCTCGCCAGGGGTTTCGTGGGGCGGGACAACTGCGGGCTCATGCCGATCCGCGGGCACAGCGGGGTGCAGGGCGGCGCCGAGATGGGCGCCTACGCCACCGGGCTCCCCGGCGGCCTGCCGATCACCCCCGAGAACGCCGGGAGGTTCAGCGAGAAGTGGGGCTTCGAGGTTCCCTCCACGCCTGGGCTCACCGCGACCGACATGATCGACGCGGCCCACGAGCGCGAGCTGGACGTGCTGATCTCCTCCGGGGGCAACTTCCTGGAGGTGCTGCCCGACCCGGCCTACTGCCGCGACGCGCTGTCCCGGCTCCCGCTCCGGGTCCACGTCGACATCGTGCTGTCCAGCCAGATGCTGGTGGAGTCGGAGGGCGACGTCCTCCTGCTCCCCGCCCAGACGCGGTACGAGATGGAGGGCGGGGTGACCGAGACCTCGACCGAGCGCCGCGTCATCTTCTCCCCCGAGGTGCGGGGGCCGCGCATCGGGGAGGCGTGGCCGGAGTGGAAGATCTTCACCGAGCTGGCCGCCCGCGCCCGGCCGGAGCTGGCGGACAAGATCCGTTATCCGGACGGCACGCCGCAGATCCGGCGGGAGATCGAGGACGCCGTGCCGTTCTACGCGGGCATCGCCGGGCTCGCGAAGTTCGGCGACAACGTGCAGTACGGCGGGCGGCACCTCTGTCCCGGCGGGCGCTTCCCCACCGCCGACGGTCTCGGGCACTTCTCGCCCGTCGAGCCACCCCGGCTGGAGCGCCCGGACGGCTCGTTCATGGTCGCCACGCGGCGCGGCAAGCAGTTCAACAGCATGGTCCACGAGCGGCGTGACGGCTTCAACGGCGCCACCCGCGAGGCCGTGCTGATGAGCCCGTACGACGCCGACCGGCTCGGGCTGCCCGACGGCGCCGAGGTGGAGCTGACCGGCGCCGCCGGACGGTTCGCCGGGCGCGTGATGCGGGCGCCGCTGACGCCGGGCAACCTGCAGATCCACTGGCCGGAGGGCAACGTCCTGCTGGACGTCGCCCGCCGCTCCCCCGACGCGCGGATCCCCGACTACAACGCCGTCGTCACGCTCAGAAAGACCGCGCCATGACCACCGGCCACGCTCCGAAGGACCATGCCCGGGGGGCCCGGGGGGCGGAGAAGCACGGTCGTGAAGATCAGGTGAGGACGTCCGCTGGGCATGTGCGACCGGGGCCGACGACTCGGGTTCGCGTACGCGAGGTCTCCGGCGGGGCCGCACGCGACCGGCGGGACGATCTCGCCACCGAGGAGCCCTTGGAGATCCGGATCACGGCGGGGGGCGCCACCCGCACCCTGGCCATCACCATGCGGACGCCCGGCGCCGACTTCGAGCTGGCGGCCGGGTTCCTGTCGGGCGAGGGCATCGCGGGACCGGAGGACATCGCCTCGATCGCGTACTGCACCGACGACGACCTCCCGCCGGAGGCGCGCTACAACACCGTCACGGTACGGCTGCGCGGGGCGACGCTCCCCGACCTACCCACTATGCAACGACATTTCCTGACATCGAGCGCTTGTGGCGTTTGCGGTACCGCCAGCCTCGAAGCGCTCCGGGACCGCCACGCCTGCCTGGAACCGGCCTCCTCGGGGGAAGGCAGGCCGGAGGGAGCGTCGCCGGGGGTGCTTCCGCCGGTGCCCGCCGAGGTCCTGTACGAGCTGCCCGACCGGCTGAGGAAGGCGCAGGGCATCTTCGGCAAGACCGGGGGCCTGCACGCGGCGGGGCTGTTCACGGCCGACGGATCGTTGCTCGCCCTGCGGGAGGACGTCGGGCGGCACAACGCCGTGGACAAGCTCGTCGGCTGGGCCCTGATGTCCGAACGGCTGCCGCTCAGCTCGTTCCTCCTCCTTGTCAGCGGCAGGACCAGCTACGAGATCATGCAGAAGGCCCTGGCGGCGGGCCTGCCCATGGTCTGCGGCGTGTCCGCCCCCTCCTCCTTGGCCGTCGACCTGGCCAGAGAGTTCAACCTGACCCTCGTCGGCTTCCTGCGAGGCGAACGCTTCAACATCTACGCCGGCCCGGACCGCATCACCTCCGCCCCCGGGCACGGCGACTGACTCACATTCGCCACTCCGAAAGCGGGCGCGCCCTTGCTCAGCCGGTGTTCTGGAGGCCTGCGGCCACGCCGTTGACGCTCAGGAGGAGGAGGGTTTCGAGGCGTTCCCGTTCGTCGTCGGAGAGGCTCTCCTCGGCGCGGAGGGCCGACAGTGCGCGGAGCTGGAGGTGGGACAGCGCGTCGACGTAGGGGTCGCGGAGCTGTACGGCCAGGGACAGCACGCGCCTGCTCTCCAGCAGCCGGGAGTGCCCGGTGATGGCGAGGACGAGCTTGCGGGTCAGGTCGTACTCCGCGAGCACCTGGTCGGCGAAGTCCTGCCGTCCGCCGAGCGCGAGGTAACGGGCCGCGATCTGCCGGTCGGTCTTGGCGAGGGACATCTCGGCGTTGTCGAGGAGCGAGGCGAACAGCGGCCACTCGTTGTACGCCCGCCGCAGCTCCTCCAGCCCCGGCCCAGGCTCCACCCCGTTCCCGGCCTCCGACCCGGCGCCGTTGGAGGCGGACTCCGGGCGGGTGGCGGCGAGGAGGCCGCTGCCGAGGCCGTACCAGCCGGGAAGGTTGACACGGGTCTGGGCCCAGGCGAACACCCACGGGATCGCCCGCAGGTCGTCCAGGGACCGGGGCGCGCCGAGCCCGCGCCGCGCGGGGCGGGAGCCGAGACGCAGCGAGCCGATCTCCTCCAGGGGGCTGACCAGGCCGAACCACTCCGGGAACCCGGGTGCCTCGGTCAGCGAGCGATAGGCGCCCTCGGAGGCGGAGGCGACCCGCTCGGCCAGCAGCCGGAAGCGCGCGGCGGCCTCGGCCGTACGGGCCTCGACCGAGTGGGTGGAGGCGAGCAGCACGGCGTTGGTGACCTGCTCGATGTGCCGCAGGGCGATCGCCGGGTGGCCGTACCTGGCGAAGATGACCTCACCCTGCTCGGTGACCTTGAACCGGCCGGCGACCGACCCGGGGGCCTGGGCCAGTACGGCCCGGTTGGCGGGGCCGCCGCCCCGGCCGAGAGCGCCGCCCCGGCCGTGGAAGAGGGTCAGCTTGACGTCGTTGGTGAGGGCCCAGGCGGCGAGCTCGGCCTGCGCGTCGTAGAGCTTCAGCGTGGCGGCGGCCGGGCCGAGCTCCTTGGCCGAGTCGGAGTAGCCGAGCATGACCTCAAGCCGGCGTCCGTTCACGGCGAGGCGCTTCTGGACGGCGGGCAGTCCGAGCATCCCGGTCAGCACGTCGGCCGAGTTGGCGAGGTCCTCCCCGGACTCGAACAGCGGCACGACGTCCAGGACGGGGGTGCGACCCCCGAGCGCGTGCTCGGCGAGCTCGTACACGGCCGCGATGTCGCCGGCCGACCGGGTGAAGGACACGACGTACCGCGAGCAGGCCGCGACGCCGAACCGCTCCTGGATCCAGGCGATCATGCGGATGGTCGCCAGGACCTCCTCGGTGCGCTCTGAGGTCGTGCCGGCCCTGATCTCCTCCAGCGCCTGGGCGTGCACCTGCGAGTGCTGGCGGACCTCCAGCTCGGCCAGGTGGAACCCGAAGGTCTCGACCTGCCAGATGAGGTGCTGGATCTCCCCGTACGCCTGGCGGGTCGCGCCCGTGCCCACCAGGGAGGCCTGGCAGGTGCGCAGGTCGCGCAGCAGCTCGTCGGGCGAGCGGTACGCGAGGTCGAGATCGCGGCGGCGGGTGGCGGCGATCCTGGCGGCCACGAACAGCAGCCACTGCCGGTGCGGCTCACGCGGCGAGCGCTTGCCCAGCTCGGAGACCAGCTCCGGATGGTCGTCGGCCGCCGCGGCCAGCGCGTCGCGCAGCCCCTTGCTCGGCACGCCGTACAGGGAGGACGCGGTGAGGGTGCGGCCGATGCGGGTGGCGGCGTTCTCCAGCGCGGTCAGCACGTGCTCGGCCTGGATCAGCACCGCCTCGCGGGTGACCCGGGCGGTCACGTTGGGGTTGCCGTCGCGGTCGCCGCCGATCCAGCTTCCGTAGCGGATGAAGGCCTTGGCCTGCGGCTCGCGGGTGCCTGAGCCCTCGGCGAGCGCGGTGTCCAGGGACCGGTAGATGCGCGGGACCGTGCGGAACAGGGTCTCGTCGAACGCCGACATGGCCGTGCGGACCTCGTCGAGCGGGTCGAGCTTGGTGTGCCTGAGCTGGGCGGTGCGCCACAGCATGTCGATCTCTTCGAGCAGGCGGCGGTGCGCCTCCTGCCGCTCGTGCGCTCCTCTGTCGGGGGCGTTGTACTCCGCGAGCTGCACGCTGACCCGCTGGATGGCCGTGACGACCGCGCGGCGGCGCGCCTCCGTGGGATGCGCGGTCAGCACCGGGCGGAACTCCAGCTCGGAGATCAGCTTGGTCAGCTCCTCCGGGCGGAGGTCCTGCTTCAGCTCGCTCACCGCCTGCGCCAGGGACTCGGGCAGCGTCGCCTCGCCGGTGTCTCTGGACCTCAGAGTGCGGATCCTGAAGTGCTCCTCGGCGAGGTTAACCAGGTGGAAGTAGCACGTGAAGGCCCGGGCGATCTGCACGCTGCGGTCGATCGACCACCCGGCGACCATCGCGGCCACCTCGTCGACGGAGATCTCGCGCCTACGCGCCGCGATCACCGCCTTGCGCAGCCGCTCGACGTCGGCCAGCAGGTCGGGCCCGCCGTCCTCGGCGATCACCCGGCCAAGCAGCTCGCCCAGCATGCGCACGTCCGCGCGCAGCTCGTCGGGCATCTCGGAAACGGCACTGTGGCGTTCAACAGGAGAACGGTCTGCCTGCTGTGAAGCGATGGCGGCCATACCAGGAAGGGTATCCAGTCGGCCCTGTCACCTGGATACCGGTCTCACCTATTGGACTAGACCAGTGTGCGCGCGGCGGCGGCGGTCAGGCGGGCCGGGAGACGGCGCCGAGAAGGTCCGGCAGGCGGGCGTACCCGATGGACGCGGCCAGCCGCCGCCCCGCGAGCGCGACCACCAGCCCGTACGGCACGGCCAGCGCGGCGACCCAGGTCACTCCGAGGAAGACCGGCAGCACGACGGGGAACGCCAGCATGCTGGTGCCGAGCATCGCGCCGAACGACCCGGCGAACGCCACCCCGCCCTGGCCGGGAGCCGCGCTGGTGAAGGCGTTGATCCGGTCGGGATAGGTGTAGGGAAGGATCACGCTGGTCACGGCCCCCACGCCGAGGGCGACCAGCAGGAGCCCGCTCGCGGTCAGCACGGCGGGCAGTGCCCAGGGCAGGTGCCCGGCGACCAGCGCGGCGGCGACCGACAGCACGGCGAGCAGCGGCACCGCGACCAGGGAGATGGCGAGATGCCGCCCGGCGAAGTCGGTGCGCAGGTCGCGGTCGGAGGAGTACACGATGGCGTTCATCCACAGGGCGCGGCCGTCGATGCCGAACGCGTTGGCGGCCTGGAGCCCGATCATCAGCGCCCCGATGCACGCCGGGGCGACGGCCAGCGCCGATCCGTCCAGGCCGTTGGGGCCGCCGCTCAGGGAGAACATCAGCACTCCCGAGAAGCCGATGGCCGCCATCCAGCCCATGCGCCCCCGTGGCTCGCGGCGGACGTACTTGAGCTCCTTTGCCACGACGGCGCCGAGCGCGCCCCCGGGGAGCAGGCCGTCGAAGCGGCTTCGGCGTACCGAGCCGATCTGCGTGGAGGAGTCGGCGGTGACCATGGCCCTGCTCAGCCCGGCGATCCACAGCCGGCCGAGCACGAGCACCACCAGGGCCACGATCACGATCTCGGCCAGCCCGAGGAGCCCGCCGTCCGCGATGGCGTGCGCGGCCATCCCGGGCGGCCCCCACCGCACCAGCGAGGCCAGGTTCGCGACGAACTCCCGGGGATCGCCGCCGAAGCCGCGGTTCAGGAGCAGGTTGGGAAGCTGGGTCAGCAGGATCACGAAGACGACGCCCACGGCCAGCACGTCACGGCCCCGGCGGGTGCGGAGCACTCGGGAGAGCGCCGTGGTGACGGCCCTCGACGCGACGAGGCACAGCGCGACCTGCAGCACGACGGCGACCAGGCCGATCAGTACCCCGGTGAGGCTCCGCGACAGCCCGACGACGGCGCCGGCCAGGAAGCACAGCGAGGCCAGCGGCCACGGGCCGGTGGCCGAGGCGGCGAACATGCCGACGGCCATCTGGCGGGCGGTGAGCGGGAACAGGGTCAGCCGCGCGGGGTCGAGCGTCTCGTCCACGCCGAAGACGAGCAGCGGGCCGATCACCCAGATCAGCGTGAGCAGGGTGAACAGCACCACTCCGGCGTCGAGCGCGAGGTCCGCGGGAGCCAGCCGCAGCAGGCTCATCAGAAGGAGCCCCCCGCAGCCCACCATGAACGCCGCGATCATCGTGAAGACGAAGCCGACCTGGCGCATGGTGTCGCCGCGAAGGTTCCCGGCGATCAGGCGCAGCTTCAGGCGGACGAACAGCCAGGCCATGCCGGCCCCTCTCGGCTCGGGCGCTCCTCGTTCATACGGAGTTCATACGGATCGCGGCCGTGTTCACGCGGGCGAGGATCCGAGCCACGACAGGCCCTCGTCGCCGGTGCCACGCACGCCGACCAGGTCGAGCAGGGCCTCGTTGAGCGTGTGCCCGCCCCGTACCTCGCTCAGAGTGCCCTGGGCGACGATCTGGCCGTGGTTCATCACCGACACCCAGTCGCAGAGGCGCTCGACGAGCTCCATCACGTGGCTGGAGAAGACGACGGTCGAGCCGGAGGAGGTGTAACGCTGGAGGACCTCGACCAGCGTGTTCGCACTGACCGGGTCGACCCCCTCGAAGGGCTCGTCGAGGAAGAGCACCTTGGGGTTGTGCAGCAGCGCGGCGGCCAGGCCGATCTTCTTGCGCATGCCGGTGGAGTAGTCGACGACCAGCTTGTCGGCCGAGGCCGCGAGGTCCATGACGTTCAGCAGCTCCTCGGCGCGCCGGGCCACCTCCTCCTTGGGGATGCCCCTGATCTGGCCGTTGTACGAGAGCAGCTCGCGCCCGGAGAGCCGTTCGAAGAGCCGCAGGCCTTCGGGGAGCACGCCGACATGGGCCTTGACCGCCACCGGGTGACGCCACACGTCGACCCCGCCGACCTCCGCCGAGCCCGCGTCGGGCATGAGCAGGCCGGTGATCATGCTGAGTGTGGTGGTCTTCCCCGCGCCGTTCGGCCCGACGAGGCCGGCGAAGCTGCCGCGCGGCACCACGAGGTCGACTCCGGCGACCGCCACCTGGCGGCCGAACCGCTTGTAGAGCCCCCGTGTGCGGACCGCTTCCGGAGGGCCGGTGGAGCCCGCTGAGGCGGCCGAGCCGGGCCCACTGGCGAAATCGGTCATGCCGTCACTCTAATCGGGGGTCCAAGGACGGTTCCGGGTGACAGGCGATCTGAGGGGAGGACTAACCTACGGGCATGAGCGCTGAGCCCGTTCCGCACGTCGACGGCATCGATTCGCACACCACCGCGGGAAAGATCGCTGACCTGGAGCGACGCCTCGACGAGGCCGCCCACGCAGGATCCTCGGGTGCGGTGGAGAAACATCACGCCAAGGGCAAGATGACCGCCCGCGAGCGGCTGGTCGCCTTCCTCGACGAGGGATCGCTGGTCGAGTTCGACGAGCTGGCCCGGCACCGGTCGTCCAGCTTCGGCATGGAGCGCGAGCGGCCGTACGGCGACGGCGTGGTGACCGGGTACGGCACCGTGGCCGGCCGTCCCGTGGCGGTCTTCGCGCAGGACTTCACGGTCTTCGGCGGCTCGCTCGGCGAGGTCTTCGGCGAGAAGATCGTCAAGGTCATGGACCACGCCCTCAAGACCGGCTGCCCGGTCGTCGGCATCAACGACTCCGGGGGCGCGCGCATCCAGGAGGGCGTCGTCTCGCTCGGCCTCTACGCCGAGATCTTCAAGCGCAACGTCCACGCCTCCGGGGTGATCCCGCAGATCTCCCTGATCATGGGCCCGTGCGCGGGCGGCGCCGTGTACTCCCCGGCGCTCACCGACTTCGTGCTCATGGTGCGCGAGAAGTCCCACATGTTCATCACCGGTCCTGACGTCATCAAGACGGTCACCGGCGAGGAGGTGACGTTCGAGGAGCTCGGCGGCGCCCACACCCACAACTCCAAGTCGGGCGTGGCCCACTACGAGGCGGCCGACGAGGCCGACTGCCTGGAGTTCGCCAGGGCCCTCCTGTCGTACCTTCCGTCCAACAACATGGACGAGGTCCCGGTGTTCGACTCCCCCGCCGACCTGACCGTCACCCACGTCGACCACGAGCTCGACACCCTCATTCCCGACTCGGCGAACCAGCCGTACGACATGCACCAGGTGATCGAGCATGTTGTGGACGACGGCGAATTCCTGGAGATCCACGCGGGGTTCGCGCCGAACATCGTCGTGGGCTTCGGCCGGGTCGAGGGCCACTCGGTGGGAGTCGTGGCCAACCAGCCGATGAGCTTCGCGGGCACGCTGGACATCGCCGCCTCGGAAAAGGCCGCGCGTTTCGTCCGCACCTGTGATGCCTTTAACATTCCCGTCCTTACTTTCGTGGACGTGCCGGGCTTCCTTCCGGGTACTGATCAGGAATGGAATGGGATCATCCGGCGCGGCGCCAAGCTGCTCTACGCCTATGCCGAGGCGACGGTGCCACTGGTCACGGTGATCACCCGCAAGGCGTACGGCGGCGCGTACGACGTCATGGGGTCCAAGCACCTCGGAGCCGACATCAACCTGGCGTGGCCGACGGCGCAGATCGCCGTGATGGGAGCCCAGGGCGCGGTCAACATCCTCTACCGGCGCGAGCTGGCGACGGCGGACGACCCCGAGGCCGAACGTGCCCGGCTGATCACCCACTACGAGGACATGCTCGCCAATCCGTACCTCGCCGCCGAGCGGGGCTACGTCGACGCGGTGATCAGGCCCTCGGACACCCGGGTCAAGATCGTCAGGGCCCTCCGCGTGCTGCGCAACAAGCGCCAGACCCTGCCGCCGAAGAAGCACGGCAACATCCCCCTGTAGGAGGCGTCCATGGATCAGCCCTATCTCAGGATCATTCACGGGGACGCCACTCCGGAGGAGGTGGCGGCGCTCGTGATCGCGGTCGCGACAAGACCGACGAACGAGGTACAACCCACCCGAACCCGCGAAACGTGGCGTAACCCATCACACCAGCTGAGAAGGGTGCTCCCCACGGGCCCGGGAGCGTGGCGAGCAAGCTCACGGCCCCATTAGATCTTTGGAAGTGGGTGTCAAGCGAGCTAAGAGTTGGGACTATCTAGAAATGGGGGAATATAGTCAGCCGATCATTGCCTAGGACCGAGGCCTGGAGGAGAGCATGGCAATCCCGGACCTCACACCGCATCCCGTGGCGGCGAAATACGCCGTTCTCGTGGACGTCGGCTATCTCTACGCTGCGGCGGGCGAGGTCATCCTGGGTGCCAAGGAGCGCAAGGAATATCGCGTAGCGGCCGACGAGCTGATCCAAGCTCTGAAGAAGCACGCGATGGAGCGCATCCCCGGCGAGTTGCTGCGCGTCTACTGGTACGACGCCGCCCGCGACCGCGTGCCCACCGTCGACCAGCGCGTGATCGCGCAGCTTCCGTGGGTCAAGGTGCGTCTCGGCAACCTCAATGCCCGAGGGCAGCAGAAGGGCGTCGACGCGCAGATCCGCAGCGACCTGGAGGCACTCGCCCGGCACCACGCGGTGAGCGACACCGTGCTGATCGCCGGAGACGAGGACATGGTGCCCGCCGTCGAGGCGGCCCAGACGTTCGGAGTGCGCATCCATCTGTGGGGCGTCGAGCCTCCCTATGGAACCAACCAGGCCGAGCGTCTCGTATGGGAGTCCGACACCGTCGAGGAGCTGGGGGCCGACTTCCTGCGCCCCTACTTCAACCGCGCCGCCCAGGTGGTGACCGCCACCGCGCCCACGCCGCCGTCGCCCGCCCAGGTGTTCGCCGGCCGCACCGCGCTCAGCGCCAAACCGGCCGTCAAGCACCCCGGACAGGTCACCAAACTGGGGCCGAGCCGTCCGAGGGTCGAGGAGGTCGGCGAGCACGTCGCGCAGAAGTGGATCCTCACGCGTGGCCGCGACAACATCCGCGACCTGCTCCCTGGCCCGCTGCTGCCGACGGTCATCGACACCGAGCTGCTGATCGAGGCCGAGAAGGAGCTCGGCCACTCCCTGCGCCCCTACCCCGAGGCCAGGGTCTGGCTGCGCGACGGCTTCTGGGCCCGCGTCTACCGCGAATTCGACCTGGGGGTCGGCATTTCCACGAAGTGACACCGGCCGACGGCGAGGTCCGATTCCCGCCAGTCCTGTCGGCTGAACAGGGCATAACGTCGTAACTGTGACACCACACCAGACCCTCGACTTCGACTCCTGTTACAGGGCGGCGAGCGCTCGCGACACGAGGTTCGACGGGCGGTTCTACACGGCCGTCACCTCGACAGGCATCTACTGCCGCCCCATCTGCCCCGCCCGCACGCCCGCGCGGCAGAACGTCAGGTTCTACCGCCACGCCGCCGCCGCCGAGGCGGCGGGGTTCCGTCCATGCCGCCGCTGCCGCCCCGAGCTCAGCCCCGGCGATCCCGGCTGGGACGTCGCCGCCGACCTCGTCGCGCGGGCGCTTCGGCTGATCGACGACGGCGTGGCCGACGAGTACGGCGTCGCGGGCCTCGCGAGCCGGTTGCACGTCACAGAACGCCACCTCCTGCGCCTCTTCACGGCCCAGCTCGGCGCCGGTCCCCTGGCCGTGGCCAGAACCCGGCGGCTGCTGCTGGCCAAGCAACTGCTGACCGAGACCCCGCTGCCGATCACCGATGTCGCGTTCGCCGCCGGGTTCGGCAGCGTGCGCCAGTTCAACGCCACGATGAAGGAGGCGTACGGCTTCGCGCCCAGCGACCTCCGTACCACCTCTGGCCCGCTCACCCGCGCCACCTCCGCGAGAACCACCGACCCGGGCTCCCGGGGCGCCACCTCGCCCAGAGCCACACCCGGTTCGCGGCCGGGAGGGGTCACTCCGGGCATGCCGGCGGCGCTCACGCTGCGCCTGAACTACCGGCCCCCGTACGACGCGGAGACCCTGCTCGGCTTCCTGACCGCCCGGGCGATCCCGGGGGTCGAGGAGGTGAGCCCTTCCTGCTACCGCCGCGCCGTGCCCGGAGGAGTGATCAGTCTGGCTCCGGCCGACGGGCACGTCAGGCTGTCGGTGACCCTTGACGACACCCGCCACCTGGCGCGGATCGTGTCCCGGTGCCGCCGGTTGCTCGACCTCGACTCCGACCCCGGCGCCATCGCCGACGCCCTGAGCACGACCGCGCTACGTCCGCTCGTAGAGCGCCGTCCGGGGTTGCGCGTTCCGGGGGCCTTCGACGGCTTCGAGCTGGCGGTACGCGCCGTCGTCGGCCAGCAGGTCTCGGTCGCGGGGGCCAGGACGCTGCTCGGCCGCATCGCCGCCCGCGCCGGCGCCCCGGCCAAACCGTGCGACATCGCCGCCCGCAACGGATCACCCCACCCCGGCGGCACCACAGCACTCACTGGAGCGCCGGCCCAGGTGGGCGATGGTGCCGGAAGCGTTCCGGTCAGTGGGGACGCCGATGGGCCGCGTCTGCTGTTTCCCACCGCGGAGCGGCTGGCGGAGGCCGACCTGTCCGGGCTCGGGCTGACCGGGAGGCGCGTCACCACGCTGAAGATCCTCGCCGAGAAGGCGGCCTCAGGTGAGCTCCACCTCGACGGCGGGGCCGACCCGGCCGAGGCCGCGTCCAGGCTCATGGACATCCCGGGCATAGGGCCGTGGACCACCGGCTACATCGTGATGCGCGCCCTGCGCGACCCCGACGCCTGGCCGGCCGGCGACCTCGGCCTGCAGCGGGCCATGAAAGCACTCGGCATTCCCGAAGACGACACCGAGCGGTGGCGCCCCTGGCGGGCGTACGCCGCCCTTCACCTCTGGAGTTCGGAGAAGTCATGAACGCGACGATCGGCGCGCAGGTACTGCCCACTCCGACCGGGCCGCTGTCGCTGCTGGTGCACGACGGCGTGCTGGTCGCCGCGGGGTTCACCGCCGACCCCACGGAGATGTACGTACGGCTGCCGGGAACGCTCACCGCGTTCCCCCTCCAGACCGTCGACGACCTCGGCAAGCCCGCGCAGGCCGTACGGGACTACCTCGACGGCGACCTGTTCGCGCTCGACACCGTGGAGCTGGACCAGCCGGGCACGCCGACCCGGCAGCGGCTGCTCGCGGCGCTGCGCGCGGTGCCGGCGGGCACGACGGTGAGCTACGCCGAGCTGGCCGAGCGAGCCGGGCTGCCGAGGACGGCGGCACGGGCGGCCGGGTCGGCGTGCGCCCAGAACCTCATCGCCCCGTTCGTCCCCTGCCACCGCGTGCTCCCCTCCGTAGGAGGCTTCGGCGGCTACTACTACGGCCCGCCGGTCAAGGAGTGGCTCCTCAAGCACGAGCACGCGCTCTGACATCCCACCAGGACGATCCCATCGCCCGGACGCCTGAGCACACGCAGGCGCCTGTGAGGAACCGGTGAAATCGCGCAAATCAGCGCGATAGGGTCTGCGCGGCATCGAAGAACGCCGCCACGCGGCCCCACGCAGGATCGCACGGAGGACTCCCGGTGGATCTCCTGGTCACGACCATCGTCGCCGTCACGACGACCGTGATGATCGCCGGGTTCGCGGTGGTCGCGCGGCGGCTGCTCAACCTACGGTTCGGCACGTTCCGCGCGTTCCTGGGTGGGGCGCTGGCCTTCCTGCTGGCCGGGCCCATCGCCCAGGCGCTGGCGGGGTCGGTGTCGCGGGACGACTCCAGCCTCGCACCGCTGTGGTTCCTGATCCTGGCGGTGGCGTGCGCGCTGCTCGCGGCGATGGTGTTCCTGGCGGTCGCCGAAGCCCTGGTGCCGACCGGGTCGCTGCCCGGCCCGATCGAGCTGGTCCGGTCGCTGCGCGGCAGGATCTCCCGATCACGCCGTTACTTCACCATCGTGCGGATCCTGGCGCGGCATGGGCTGGCGCCCTATCTGCGCGGGCGCCGCCCGGACGTCGACGCCCTCTATGGGCGCGTACGGCTCGCGCAGTCGCTGCGCCGGGCGCTCGACGAGGCGGGCGTGACCTTCGTGAAGCTGGGCCAGATCCTGTCCACCCGCCCCGACCTGCTGTCCGCCGAGTTCATTGACGAGTTGGCCCTGCTGCAGGACAGGGCCGCGCCCGCGCCGTGGGAGGAGATCGAGCGCGTGCTGGCGGCCGAGCTGCCGGGGACTGTCGACGAGGTGTTCGCGGAGTTCGACCGGCAGCCGCTCGCGTCGGCCTCGATCGCCCAGGTCTACGCCGCGCGGCTGCACTCGGGCGTCCGCGTGGTGGTGAAGGTCCAGCGGCCGGGGATCACCGAGGTGGTCGAGCGGGACCTCGACATCATGGCGCGGCTCGCCCGCTCGCTGGACCTCCGTACGCGGTGGGGGCGTGCGATCGGCGTCCGCGACCTGGCGGCCGGGTTCGCCGAGGCGCTGCGCGAGGAGCTCGACTTCCGGGTGGAGGCCACCAACATGGCCGCCGTCGCCGCGAGCTCGCGGGACCCGGCGCTGCACGTGCCCGCCCCGCACGTGCCGCTGTGCGGGCGCCGGGTGCTGGTGATGGAACGCCTGGAGGGAACGCCACTGGCGGCCACGATCTCACTGCCGGGCCAGGGCCACGGCCCGGGCGAGAGCGACGGAAGCGAGGGCCCGGGCCAGGAAACACGCGACCAGGCCGCTCTCGCGCGCACACTGCTCGACGCGCTGCTCCGGCAGATCATGCTGGACGGTGTCTTCCACGCCGATCCCCACCCCGGGAACATCATGCTGCTCGCCGACGGGCGTCTCGGCCTGCTCGACTTCGGCTCCGTCGGACGGCTGGACGGCTCGCTACGCGCGTCGCTTCAGCGGTTGCTGCTGGCGATGGACCGGGGCGACCCGCTCGGCGTGTCGGACGCGCTGCTGGAGGTCGTACCGCGCCCCGACGAGATCGACGAGCAGCGACTGGAGCGCGACCTCGGCCGGTTCATGGCCCGCCACATGAGCGGCGGCGGACAGCCGGCGGGCGTACAGATCTTCACCGACCTGTTCCGCATCGTGTCCGGCCACGGCCTGTCGGTGCCACCCGAGGTCGCGGCCGTCTTCCGCACGCTGTCCACGGTGGAGGGAACGCTGACCCGGCTAGCACCGGGGTTCGACCTGGTGACCGAGGCACGCGCGTTCGCCACCCGCCATTTCGCGGAGCAGCGCGACGCCGCGGCGGTCAGGCGGATCGTCGCCGACGAGGTCGTGGCGCTCCTTCCGATGCTGCGCAGGCTGCCGCGCCGGGTGGAGCGCATCGTCGGCGCGGCCGAGCACGGGCGGCTCAGCGTGAACGTGCGGCTCTTCGCCGACGAGCGCGACCGCAGGCACGTCACCGGCATGCTGCACCAGGTGCTGCTGACGGTGCTCGCCGCGACCACGGGGATCATGGCCGTCCTGCTCCTCGGCATCGACACCGGGCCGAAGGTCACCGCCCAGGTCACGCTTTATCAGCTCTTCGCCTACAACCTCCTGGTGGTCGCCTCAATCCTCGCCCTGCGCGTGCTCGTGATGATCTTCCGCCGGGAGAACTGACTCGGGGTGTTCGATAAGGCGAAGCCTCCTGCCGGTACGCACTGCGATTCAATCTGTCGTGGACCTGACGATTGATTGGAGTGACGAAATGCCGGGGAAAGCCCTGCGCCCGGACCTGATAGGGCGCGGCGAACCGTTCCGCGCGTTCTGGCGTGAACGACACCTGTGCACGCTGACCACCATCCGTCCCGACGGGACACCGCATGTCGTACCGGTCGGGGTGACGCTGGACCTCAGCACGGCGATCGCCCGAGTGATCACCTCGCGTGGGTCGTACAAGGCCCGGCTGGTCGACGCCGCCGGTCCTGCGGGCGCGCCGGTCGCCGTCTGCCAGGTGGACGGGCGGCGCTGGTCCACCCTGGAAGGGCGCGCCGTGATCCGGGACGACCCCGGAGAGGTCGCCGACGCCGAGCGCCGGTACGCGCGGCGCTACCGCGCGCCCCGGGAGAACCCCGAACGCGTCGTGATCGAGATAGAGGTCACGCGGATGCTCGGCAATGTCTGACTCGGTGAATACCGAACGGGCAACCCCGGCGGCGGCCACTACGTGCTCATTTCGCGCCAGAAATCTCGCATCAGAGGGGGCGGGGTCGGTGTGGGGATGATCCTCGGCCGCCCCGGCGCGTTCCGGTCAACGCAGGCGGGCGAACCACCGGCCGCGCGCCTGCCAGGATTCGATCTCCGGGAATCCGGCGGGCCTCGCGATGCCGGGAAGGTCGGTGACGGAGACCCTGGCCCACGTGAACCACTCTCCGGTGAGGCCGAGTCCGCACAGGCGGAGCCGGTCGACGCGGCTGGCGACGCCGGGGGGCTCGACCTCGGCGATGACCTGCCCTCCCGGCCGGACGAGCTCGCGTACACGGCGGAGAAGCGCGTGCGGGTCGCCGCCGATGCCGATGTTGCCGTCGGCGAGGAGCGCCGTGGCCCAGTGCCCGCTGCCGACGACGGGGCCGAAGACGTCTCGGCACAGGACGAGGCCGCCCGCGCGGCGGGTGAGGTGTACGGCATGTGGGGTGATGTCGATGCCGAGGGTGGGCACCCCGCGGCGGGTCAGCTCGACGGTGAACCGGCCGGGCCCGCACCCGACATCGAGGACGGGGGCGAGGCACCGGGAAAGGATCGCCTCGTCACCGGGGGCCACCCCGAGCCAGCGAGCGGAGTCCAGCGGCCGCCGGGTGCCGTCGTCGTGCTCGATCTCCACCGCGGCGCCCCTGAGGGATTCCTCGTAGAGCAGGCCGATCACCGCGGCGTACCCGTCCCGGCGAGAGCGGCGGCGAAGAGGGACCGTGGAGCCAGCGCCGCCACGGCGAACGCGTCCGCCGCGGTGTCCACGTCGGTAAGGCGCGGCATGGTGGCGACGCTCAACCCGGCCTCGTTCAGCCTCCGCAACTGCGTCTGACCGGTGGTCGGCTCCGACATCGGGACGCCCAGCAGGAGCGCGGGATCGGGCGCGCGCAGGCCGAGCAGCCAGAACCCGCCGTCGGATGCCGGCCCGAATACCGCGTCGTGCGGACCGAGCAGGGACAGGGCTGTGGCCAGCATGCCCGGAGTGACCTGCGGGGTGTCCATGCCGATGAGGACGATGGGCGCCGGAAGGAGCCGATGGGCGTCGTCGAAGACGGCCGCGAGCCGCTCGTCCAGTCCGGAGCCGCGCTGCGGCAGCAGGGTGAACCCCTCGGGGAGCCAGGATCCCGGAGCACCGTCGAGCGCGAGCACGCGGCGGGCCGCCGGTACGCGGGCGACCGTCCGCAGCGTGTCCTCCAGCGCGGCGGCCACCAGCGCCGCGGCTTCACGGGGGGTGAAAGGCGGGGTGAGGCGGGTCTTGACCCTCCCGGGTACCGGCTCCTTGGCGATCACCACGACCTGGGCCTCGGACGGCCCTGCCCGCCCTGGACGGACCGGGCCGACGCCGTACCGCCCGGACCTGGCCCGGCTCACGCCCCGTCCCTTGGGCCGGCGAGGACCCGGCGCATGTCGCCGACGGCCCGCAGCGTGCCGCGCAGGGTGCCGGTCACCTTCGACCGACCCGTGCGGGGCAGGTAGTCCACCTCGGCCTCACTGATCCGCCAGCCTGCGGAGGCCGCGCGAAGCACCATCTCCAGCGGATAGCCGAAGCGCCGGTCGGCCAGTCCCAGCGCGAGCAGACCGGCGCGCCCGCACGCCCGCATCGGCCCGAGGTCGTGCAGGGCGGCGCCGGTCCTGCGGCGAAGCCGCCCGGCCAGTACGGCGTTGCCGAGCCGGGCGTGTACCGGCCACGACGTGCCCGGTCGCGGGACGCGGCGGCCGAGGACCAGGTCGGCCTCCCCGGCCATGACCGGTCCGGCGACCCGTGGGAGCTGCTCAGGTCCAGCGACGCGTCGGCGTCCATGAAGCACACGACGTCCGCCGTCGCGGCACGGAGCCCGGCGTGGCAGGCGGCGCCGAACCCGGTCCTGGGCTCGTACACCACCGTCGCGCCGAGCTCGGCGGCGACATGCGCGGATCCGTCGGTCGAGCCGTTGTCGACCACGATCGGGTGGAAGCCGTCGGGCATGCGTCCGAGCACCCACGGCAGGGCCGCCTCCTCGTCCAGGCAGGGCAGCACCACGTCGATCCCCATGGTCAGAAGCTAAAGCCGGGGGTGGGCTCATCCCTTATGGGATGGTGATGTCCTTCCGAGAAATGACCAGTTCAAGCATTGGGTGAGAAGGTGACGGGCGATGCGGAGGCTCAGGGGGATCGCCTCACGCGAGCGGTGCCACGGCGAAGTCGCGCATTCCCTGGGCGAACCCGATCTCCGCGCGGCGGCCATCTCCCCGATCGTGTGCGGTTCGCCGCTCGCCACGTTGCAGGCCGTCAGCGATCCCGGAGAGATGTGCGTTCCGAGGGCCGCGAGGTTATCGCCGGCATCGCCGCGAGCGAGGTCGTGAGGGCCGCGAAGGTGAGCCGCGTCGGCGTGGGAGCGGGCCTCCGCGGGGCTTCGCCGTTAGCGTGACGGTGTGGTCGTGGATGTTCTCCCAGCTCGCCGGGACGACGCCGAAGCCCCGCCGTGAGCGCTCGGTCGCGTGCCGGGACCTCCGGCTCGCCGGCTCCTTCCCTCCGCCTTCTGCCGTGGACGCTCCGCCTTCCCCCTGGTCTCGGGAATGTCGCCGTACGGGTTCCGATCCTCCTCGCCGCCTCGGCGGGACTCGTCGCGATCGCCGTGTGCGTCGGTACCGCCGTGGCCCGGGTGGGCCACCCGTACGCCCTGGAGTGGCTGGAAGGCAACTCCCTGGTCGAGGTGGGCCGGTTGCTCACCGGCCGGCCGCTGTACTCCGCTCCGACGGTCGACTACGTGCCCGATGCCTACCCTCCGCTGTATTTCGCCGCCTCGGCGGGCCTGGCCGGCATGCTGGGGGTGTCCTATCTCCCGCTCCGGCTGGTCTCGCTCGCCGCCTCGCTCGCCTGCTTCGCCCTCCTCGCCCGGCTGGTCCAGCGCGAGACCGGAGACCTGGCTGCAGGGATCGCCGCGGCGGGGCTGTACGCCGCGACCTACTTCGCCGCCGGGACCTGGTTCGACTTCGCCCGGGTGGACTCGCTTTTCCTTTCCTTCAGCCTCGCCGGGCTTTACGCCGCCCGGTGGATGCGCCGGCCGCGCGGCGCGGCGGCTGCCGGACTGCTGCTCGCCGCGGCCTTCCTCACCAAACAGAGCGCGCTCGCCGAGGCGGTGGCGATCACGGCAGCGCTGCTATACGGCCCCCGCCGCCGTCTGGGTGTGGTGCTGGCGGTGACCTTCGCCGGAGTGGCCGGGCCGGTCACTCTCCTCTGGGGAATGACCACCCACGGCTGGTATGTCTTCTATGTCGTCGAACTGCTGGCGCAGCACCCCCTTGAGCACTCGGCGTTGACGGGGTTCTGGACGCGGTACCTGCTGCCCACCCTCGGCATCGCGCTCGGCGCGGCCCTGTTCGCGGTACGGCGGACCCCGCCGGTTCTCGCCATGGGCTGCCTCGCGCTCGCCGCGGAGGGTTATGCCGGCCTGCTGCACACCGGCGGTGCGGTGAACAACATGCTTCCTGTTTACTCGGCGGTGGCGCTGCTCGCCGGAATCGGGATGGGCGGTTCGACGGCGAGCCGCTGGCGCGGGGCGGTGGCCGGGGCGCTGGTCCTCCTTCAGATCGCCGTCCTCGCGACGAGTACCTTCGCCGTGGACCGGATGGTCCCGAGCACCGCCGAACGCCGCGTCGGTGATCGGCTCCGCACGTGGATAGGCGGTTTCGGCGGGCCGGTGGCGGTCTTCTCCGATCCGGGCCTGAACGTGGCCGCGGGGCTCCCGCCCATGGCACACCGAGCGGCCGTGTACGACGTTCTGCGCGGCACCGACCGCACGGCCCGGGTGCGACTGGAGCGCAGCATCGCCGACGCGGTGGCCGGGCGGCGATTCGCCGCCATCGTGGTCGAGCACCCCGCCGATCTCGATGGATTTCCCCCCGGCCTGACGCGGTACTACCGCCCCTGCCCCGAGAGGCTGATGGCGAACGTCCCGGACGAAGCGTTCGGTCCGATCGGCGGGGCGCCTTTGCGGCCCAGGACACTGTGGCTGCCCCTGGGGCGAGGATCATGCGCGGAGGCCGCACGTCGGCTCGGCTGACCACCGTCACGCGCGCGGCCCCCAGGCTGGAGTGTCACCGGCTCGACCACGGTCCGGGAGGGCTCACCGGCGCCGAGCTACAATGCCCGAAAGGGACATTTCCGACATATAGCCACTTTAATAATGAAGTCGGGCAATGGTTCTGTCTGTCCCGCCGTGGCGGGACACGGGTATCGGGGGTGATCGATGCCGGATCGGCCGCCGCCAGGGGGCGCTCAGGATGACCGCGAGCCCGCCGAGAGTGCGCACCCGAAAGGCACGGGTCCGAGAAGAGCGGGCATCGCCGCGTGGCTGGAGGAACACCCGCCACCCGGTCCGTTCCGGCCGGAGTTCTGGCGCAGCCCGCTGCGCGGCCCCTGGCTGACGTCGGTGCTCGGCCTCGTACTACTGTTCGGGATCCCGATCGTCGCGATCACTGGACTGATCTCGTACGCCGCCTACGACCCACGGTTGCCGGGCAACGAGACGACTCCCGAGAGGGGACTGCTCGGCTTCTACCTCTTCGACTGGCCGACGCACCCGGTATGGCTGTACCGGGTCACGCAAGGGGTGCACGTCATCCTGGGACTGACGTTGGTCGCGGTGCTGCTGGCCAAGCTGTGGTCGGTGATCCCCAAGCTGTTCACGTGGCCGCCGGCCCGATCCCTCGCCGAAGCGGTGGAGCGGGCCAGCCTGCTGCTCCTGGTCGGCGGAGCGGTGTTCGAATTCGCGACCGGCATCCTGAACATCCAGCTCTTCTACGTCTTCCCGTTCTCCTTCTACCCCGCGCACCTGTACGGCGCGTGGATCTTCCTCGGGGCGTTCGCCGTCCACGTCGCCTTCAAGCTGCCGAAGATGGTCCGTTCGCTGCGGTCGCGGAGCATCCGCGGCGAGCTGCGTACCGGCCTGGAAGGCACCCGGCCGGAACCGCCGGACCCCGACGGCTTGGTCCCTCCGCGCCCGGCGGAGCCCACCATTTCACGGCGGGGCATGCTCGCCCTCGTCGGTGGCGCCTCACTGGCGCTGCTCGGCCTGTCGGTCGGCCAGACCATGGACGGGCCGCTGCGCCGCACCGCGCTGCTGGCCCCGCACGGACGGGACTATGGCCCAGGCCCCAACGACTTCCAGGTGAACAAGGCCGCGACCGCCATGGGCATCGATCCGGCCGACACCGGCCAGGACTGGCGGCTGGAACTGGCCGGGCCACACCCGGTCCGCCTGGACCGCGCGGAGCTGCTGGCGATGCCGTTGCACACCTACGCACTGCCGATCGCGTGCGTGGAGGGGTGGTCGACCGAGCAGACGTGGACCGGCGTACGGCTGGCCGACCTGGCCCGGCTGGCGGGGGCGGTGCCCGGCACGGTGGACGTGTTCGTCGAGTCCCTGGAACGCGGGGGCGCCTTCGGCCAGGCGTCGCTGAGCGCGGGGCAGGTGGCCGACCCCCGCTCCCTGCTGGCGTTGCGGGTCAATGGCGCCGATCTCTCCCTAGATCACGGTTTTCCCGCCAGGATCATGGTTCCGAACGCTCCCGGCGTGCACAACACGAAGTGGGTCCGCAAGCTCAGCTTCCACCCGACGGCGTCGTGAGGGGACGGGCCATGCCTTCCAGGATCCGTGGCATGCACCGGTGGGTCTCGGCTCGCTACGGGGCCGACCCGCTGCACCTGCTGGCGCTGATCTCCTGCTTCGCGCTGGCAGGGTACGCCGCAAGCCGCGTCGTCGCCGCCGGCATCGTGGTCGGTTTCCTGGTGTGGTTCGTCGGCGCCGCGATCATCCACGACCTCCTGCTATACCCGCTCTACGCCCTCGCCGACATCGTCGCGCAGCGGCGGCCGTGGCATCGCCGCCGACCGCCATCCGGCACCGTCAAGTGGCCGCCATTGATCAACTACGTGCGCGTACCGGCCGTGCTGTCCGGACTGCTGCTGCTCGTCTGGTTTCCCCTGATCCTCCGGTTCGCCGAGTCCAACTACAAGAGATCAGCGGCGCTGGACACGAGCCCGTACCTGGGCCGCTGGCTGCTGGTAACCGGCGTGTTCTTCGCCGGATCGGCCCTCGCCTACGCGGTTCGAGTGCGCCGGCACCAGTCCGCCTCCGGGTCGCGGCCCGGCCTCCAGCCGCCGCGAGCCCCGCGATCCGCACCCAACGGTTGACGGGACGACTCCTTGAGCACGCGGCCGATCAGCGACCACGCCCTGCTGGGGGACTGCCGATCCGCGGCCCTCGTCACATCCGACGGCTCGGTGGACTGGCTCTGCATGGCGCGCTTCGACAGCCCGTCGATCTTCGCCCGGCTGCTCGACGAGGATGCCGGATTCTGGTCCATCCGCCCCACCTGTCCCGCGGAGGTCACCCGCAGATACCTGAACGACACCCTGGTGCTGGAGACCACCTTCCACGGCGTGGACGGAACCGTAGTGCTCGTCGACGCGCTGGCTATGGGCAACGGGGAACGAGGTCACTCGATGGGCGTGTCCTCACCTGGGGTCCTCCTGCATGAGGTGACCTGTGTCGAAGGACGCGTGCCCGTGGAGGTGGCGTACGCGTCGCGACCCGAGTTCGGGCTCGTCCGGCCGTTGATGCGACCGATCCGCGGCGGCCTGGCAGCGCATGGCGGCGCCCAGATCCTCACCCTGTCGACCCCCGTCGAACTGCGGGTGAGCGGTTCCACCGCGGACACCACGGTCACGCTGCGAGCCGGGGAACGCCTCGGCCTGGCGCTGCAGGCCGACTGGGCCTGGGGTCCCGAACCGCCGCGACGGCATCCGCGGCACGTCCACCGCCGCCTCAAGGACACCATCGCGGGCTGGCGTTCCTGGTCCCGGCTGCACGCGCGCTACCAAGGTCCCTGGCAGGATCAGGTGGGCCAGAGCGGGCGGGTGCTGCGGGCGCTGACCTTCGTCGCCGACGTTCTCGGGCAGCGAGGTGGTGGGACGACGCGTGGCTGCAGCGCCAGACCGACGTCTACGGGGAGCTGCTCGACGCGGCCCACCAGATCTACCGCGACGCGTGCCCGCTCGACGCGCTGACCCGCTCGTTCCTGATCGGTGTGGCCGAGACGGCCGCCCGGCGCTGGCGGGAACCGGACCAGAGCCTTTGGGAGATGCGGGGTCCCAGCCGGCACTTCCTGCACTCCAAGCTCATGTGCTGGTTGGGCCTGGACCGGGCGATCGCCCTGGCTCAGATGCTGGGGGCCACCGGCCGCGTCGCCGACTGGACGTGCACCCGCGACCAGATCCGTGCCGAGATCCTGACGCGCGGCTGGAACCCGCGGGTGGGCGCCTTCACCCAGACGTTCACCGGCACCGATCTGGACGCCTCCGTGCTCATGATGCCGCTGGTCGGGTTCCTGCCCGGCGACGACCCCCGCGTGCGGGCCACCGTGGACGCCGTCGCCACTCGACTGACCGACGCACGAGGCCTGGTCCACCGGTACAACGCCGCCGACGGACTCCCGGGCGAGGAGGGCACGTTCCTGCTGTGCACCTTCTGGCTCGCCCACGCCCTGGCCTTCACCGGCGAAGGGGCCCATGCCAAGCGGGTGTTCCAGACCGCGGCGTCGTACGCCAACGACGTGGGCCTGCTGGCCGAGGAGGTCGACTCGGTCACCGGGGAACCCATCGGGAACTTCCCGCAGGCCTTCAGCCACTGCTGTCGCCGTCGCGGCCGTCCCGGAGGGGCCCGGGAGATGACATCGTCCGCTCTCCCAAGCAGCCTGGCCCAGGTCAGGAGTCGCCGGTGGTGCTCTTGCGGACGGTGGTCTGGACCTCTCCTACGGGGACGTCCCTGACCGCTGTCGCCTGGACCGGCTGGAAGGCGAACCCGCCCGCGCCGCCGGCCGTCACCGGCCACTCGGTGGTCACGGTCAGCGTGTACGTCTTACGCGCCTGGTCGGCCGAGGCACGGAGGTAGCGGACCCCGCAGGTGAACGTGCCGCCCTTCACGTACGGGTGGCCGGTCGGGCCGCAGGCGTCCTTGACCTCCGCCCGGTCGGCCGTCGTACCAGGATCGATCTTGACGCGAGCGAGGGTGGCCGTCACGGTCGCGGACATGACGCCAGGGATCTCGGCCGTCACCGACCGGGTGGTGGCCCCGATGCCGGTCAGCCACACCCAGGTCGGGAGGTTCACGTAGCTCTTGACGTTGGGGCTGAGCTCGATCTTGGGCTCGGGCACCGTCAGCGCGGCACGGGCGAGGTCGTACAGCTCCTGGAGGGTGATCCCGCCGGGCGGCGTCGCCCCCTGCGGCACCCAGACGGCTCCGGGCAGGCCGGTCGCGCACGCGAGGCCGTCGGGGTCGGCGGCGTTGTACGCGGGCGCCCACCAGCGGCCGTTCTGCCCAACCTTGTCCTTGTACTGCTTGAGGAACTGGTCGAAGTCCTCGGCGGTGCCGGTCGGATGGGTGTGGAACCAGTCTTCCCTGATGTTCTGCTGCCGGTTCAGCATGTCGTCGGCCTTGTCGCCGGGCTCGTACCAGCAGGGACGCTTGACGCGGTACCCGTCGCCCTTGGCGCCGAGGCCGTTGCCGCTCAGCACGATCTTGGAGTCGCGCAGGATCACGCCGCTCGTGCGACCGTCCTGGAAGCCGGTGCCGCGCGGGCCTCCGGGGTCGAGGACGGGGGCGGTCGTCAGCGAGGCGGCCAGGACTAACGACAACAGCGATCTCATCGGCGGCACTCCTTCGCACGCTCGTGGGGGTAGGAGGCGTGCAGGTAGGTCCTGACCCGCCAGGCTCCGTCGTCGCCCTTCCGCACGGCCGCGACCTGGAGGTAGACCGAGGTGGGCCGCCGGGTCCATGCGGGCTGGGCGGCGATCGGACGGCCGCTGTCGGCCTCCGTCACCCGGACGCCCGACTCGTCGACGCAGGCGTCCACCTCGGCGCCCCGCCCGGAGGCCGACGCCACGCGCATGGCGTACACCTTGGCGGACCCGGTGGCCGACTCGCGCCGGTCGACGAAGCCGCGGACCCAGGTGTAGGCGTCCCGGCCGGCCTGGTCCTCGACCCCGGAGAGGTAGGCGGTGTCCTTGCCCTCGGTGACGACGGCCTTCCAGGATCCGACGTAGCCGTCGGTGAAGGCCTTGACCATGGCCTGCTGCGCGCCGTCGAGACCGGAGGGCCACTCGATGGACACGCTCATGCCGGGCGCGACCTCGACGTTCTCCACCCCCGGCTTCGACAGCACCTGCGGAGCGCCGAGCGGGCCCTGCGTGGCGGCGGCGGATGGGTCGGCTGAGGGGTCGGTGGCCGTGGCGCCGGAGGACGCGGGGCCGTCGGCAGGGGTGAACGGGCGCTCCGCGCCGGCGGCCGAGCATCCGGTGCCCAGCAGCGCGACGGCGGCCAGGGCAGCCCGCATCCGCATGCCGACGACGCTAACCACGGGCCGGGAGCTCGAACCAGCGTTATGCGCGTATCGGCATGACTCGCGGGAAACATCCTGACCCGCGCGCCCCATCCCTCTCACTCCCGCCGCCGCCTTTCCCCTGCTTATCGGGCTCGTGCCCTCATGTCGGTAGTTTTCGTGCTTCTCGCTGATCACGCGGACGGCATCGAGTGCAGCCGCCAGGTGGGCAGCAGCTCGTCGATGAGCGACTCGGTCTCCGGGGCCATCCCTCCGCCATAGGGATGGGAGGAGGACCGGCGGTGCAGCCCGTCGACCACGGCGCGCAGCTTGAGCGGGTCGCCGGTGGCGTGGGCGGCGCGCAGCAGGTCGCGCCAGAGGCCCTCGTCGTCGGCCGCCAGCAGCAGCCCCGCCCGCACCGCGGCCACGGCCGCCTCGGCGTCGCCGTGGGCGAGCCGCACCTCACAGAGCCTGTGGGCGGCGTCCGCCACGCTCGCGGCCACCTCGTACTCCAGCTCGTCGGCCGCCAGCCAGGCATAGCGCCCGCGCGGCCTTCCGTTGAGCAGCGGGCCCCGCACCAGCCCCAAAGCCTTCTCCAGGAGCACTGCCCGGGCGCTCGGGTCGTTGTGCGAGCGCCGGACGAGCTCGCGGAACAGCTGCCAGTCGGACCGTACCTCGGGACCGAGCCGCAGCCGCCCGGTGTCGTCGGTACGGAGGTTCGGCCTGCCCTCACTGTCGGTGCCCAGCCACTCGGCCACCCGGGCGATCGTCGCGTCCCGCACGACGGCCTGCACGCCGCGCGGCCACAGGATGCCGCCGAGCACGACCGGATGCACCCCGGCCGGATGGGTGGCCAGGTAGACGACCAGCTCGCACGCCAGCTCGGCCCTGCCCTCCTCCAGGGGCGGCACCGGCCCGATCTCGATCGGGCCGAGCACCCGCACGTTGATCGAGGGCGTGGTGGTGAACTCGCGCGGCTCCTCGTCCTCGCGCACCGGCTCACCCTCGCGGCGCTCGGCCGTGCGGAACAGCTCGACGACGGCGTCGTAGTGGCGCCGGGGCAGCAGTTGCGCCGCCACGGTGACGCCGAGCGCCTCCACCCGTGCCTTGCCCTCCTCCGTGATCTCCCAGGTCCAGGTGGGGTGAGGCACGTCACCGGCGATGACGTACCCGGCGGCCATGCGGGCGCCCGCGCGTCCGAGCTTCGCCAGGCGAGCGGCCTCCCCGGTATCGGGCCCGATGGCGGACAGCAGGAAATGCGGAGGCCAGACGGGGTCGGCGGCCCGGCCGTGGACGCGGCCGGTGAGCACCTGCGTGCCCGCGGCGGACATCTCCTCGGCCCTCGCCTCCAGCTCGGGCAGCGCCTCGGCCAGGGTGCCCACCACCCGGACGCGGTGCGGGGCGATCGTCGCCAGGTCGTTGCCGAAGCCCACCAGCGTGACCCGCATCTGGTCGGACCAGCGGTTGGTCGCCAGCTCCACGGCCAGCGCGGCGAGGGCGTCGCGCACGCGATGGCCGGCGATGGCGATCACGCCGTGCGCCGCTTCCAGGTCGATCAGCACCCGGCCCGACTCGGTGACGCCGAGCGAGACGAGACCGGGGTACGGGGCGGGCGCGTCGGCGAGCGCGTGCTCGTCGATGCCCCGGCCCTCGTGTGCGAGCAGCCGCCAGGTGCGGCCGCCGTCGTGCGACTCCCAGGGCTCGGGGGCGTCCTGCTCCGGCGGGTGGATCCACAGGTCGAGCCCCCGCGCGGACAGGTGCACGGCGTAGATCGTCGGAGGCACGCGGCCCTGCTCGGCCAGGAGCTTGCCGAGCAGGCGCAGCCCGTTGTCGAGCATGCGGCTGCCGGGGGCGTCGGAGCCGAGGCGCAGGGCGACCTCCGCGCCTGCGGCGTCGCCCCTCGGCCGGGGGATGCGGTGACCGAACGCACGGTGCCAGAGCTGCTCGCGCCTGCGCCGGCCGAGCGCCGCGAGAAGGCCGGCCGCCGCGAGCGAACCGCCCGCCAGGTAGTCGACGAGATCTAGGCCACCGCCCTGGTCCTGCTTCTCCGGCCTTTCCGGTAATTCGATCTTTTCGGCCTTCTGGGGTTTCTCCACGGGCTTCACGGAAGGGGAGATGGTCGCCTGCGGGAGTTTGGGAATGGCCGAGACCGGGGGCACCTTCGGCACGGCGGGAAGGTGATAGGTGCGCTGGGGCAGCGCGGGCGGTGGCAGGACGATCTTCGTTTCATCCTTTTCCGCGGTTTCGTCCTGCGCGCTCCGGCCCTCACCGGCGGGGTCCTTGATGGCCTGTCGTTCGGTGCCTTGGTCCTTCGTGGCCTGGCGTTCGGTGGCGTCCGGGGCGACGAACTGCGTGCGGCCGTCCATCTCGACGGGCTTGCCCGGGTGGCGCTTGAGCGTCGTCTCGCGCTGCTCGTCCACCGGGACCACGTGCACGTTCCTGGCGTCGTCCGGCATGTCGAGCACCCAGCCCGGCTTGATCAGGTCGGCCATCTGCAGCCGGGTGCCGTCGGGCTGCGCCTTGTGCTGGTTGAGGCGGTAGATCTCCGGATAGCGCCGTCCGTCGCCGAGGCACTTGTCGGCGATCTCCCAGAGGCTCTCATGGTGGCGCCCGTGCGGAGGCTGGACGACGTACACCTTCTTGACCTGGCGCACCACGTCGAGCGAGCCCTGCTCCTCGGGGATGGGAGCGGTGAGAGCCGCCGCCACGACGGAGGGCCTGGCCGGCGGCGGGCCGGAGGCGATGCCCGCGATCGGTATCGCGACGGCCGACACGGTGAACAGCATCAGCGCCGTGGACACGAGCCGGTTGGCCAGCGCCTGCGGCCCGCCCGAGAGCGGCACGCGTACGGGCATGCCGATGCGGCGGATGCCGGAGTACACCTCGACGATCACGCACAGCACGAGCTGGAACCACGTGAGCCAGACCAGCAGCACGAGGATGGCGACAGCGGTGCTGGTGCTGACCTGCCTGGTCAGGAGGTCTCCGTTGAGAAGCTCCTCGGGCAGCGGCGGGCCCGCGAGACGCAGGAGGGCATAGGGGACGCCACCCATCAGCGCGGCGAGGGCGATGAGCGCCGCGATGCCGGCGATCACGTCGCCGACCGTCCGTCGCGGCCGGATGCGCCGGGGCGGCGCCGCCGGGGTGATCCCGGACGACGGGCGCGATGGGGGTCTGCGTTGCGCGGTCATCTCTCTCCCTCCTTCGTCTCCGCCCCGGTCACGGCTGCTGGTCGCCGGGATCGGGGCCCGCGGTGGCGACGCCGGACATGGCGGAGCCGGAGAACCCGAGCGCGGCGAGGAACACGGCGTTCCACCGGGCGCTCACCGCGACGGTCACCTCCGCCTGGCCCGCGCCGGTCTGACACCGGGTGAGCCGGACATCGGCGTCGCCGTGCGCGTCGACGATCTGCTGGGCCCGGCCGCACACCGCCCGGTCGTCGCCGAGCAGGCGCACCTGGCCGGTGGCCCGGAGGTTCTCGACGTCGATCTGGTCGGCCGCCGCCCGCGCGGCCTGCTCCGCGATGTCGGACGCGCGCAGCCTCGCGTTGATGGCCGCGCCGCCGTCGACCAGGAGCCCGGCCAGCATGAACACCACCACGGAAAAGATCACGACAAATACTGACATCGAGCCCTGGTCTTCCCGGAGCCGTCTCACTCGACCCTCCGGAACTGCTCCAGCGGCACCACCGAGTCACCCTTCATCTGCTTGAGCACGCCGAACCCGAGGAAGTCGAGCTTCAGGTCGCACGTCACGGTCGCCCGTACGCTGCCGCCCTCCTTCCAGTCGCTGCCGGAGAGGCTGACCTTCGGTCCGCACTGGTCGTCGAGCGCGGCCCCGGCGGCGTCGCGGGCGGCGCCCTCGGCCGCCGCGAGCGTGCGCTGCACGGAGGCGGCGCGCGCGGCGTCCCTGGCGGCCCCGTTGACCTCGCCCTGCGCCTCGACCACCCGCCCGGCCCCGACGAGGAACATCAGGAAGAGCAGGAAGACGGGCGCCAGCATCACGGTCTCGACCGCCATCGACCCCCGGTCACGCGCGAAGACCTCATGGCCTCGCACTGTCAGCCGCACCTGCCGCTCCCGTCGTCGGGGCGGAAGCACTCCACCGGGCCGCCGAACCGGGACGTGATGGTGAACGCCGTGCGGGGCAGCAACGGGACCACGGAGACGCCTCCGCCGGTCACCTCGACACCGCGCTCGCCACCCTGCTCCCACGCGCGAGCCTTGGCACCTTCGAGCAGCCGGGGCCCGATCGTGCGGACGACCTGGAGGGCCCTGGCCTCGGCCCGGCCCTGCCAGCCGCTGCCGGAGGCCCCTGCGGCACGCGCGATCCTGGCGCCCTCGCGCGCGGCCGCGTCCGCCACCTGGCGGCCGTGGAACCACAGGACCGACTGCACGACCAGCAGGATCACGATGAGCAGGACCGGCATGAGCAGCGCCAGCTCCACCACCGTGGCCCCCCGGTCGCGCCGTCGCGGCAGGACGGCCTTCGGGGACGAGGGCCGCCCGGTCACGGCTTTCCGCCGGTACCGCCGCCCCCGCCGAAGTTGCTCTGGATCTCGGCCTGCTTCTGGGTGACCAGAGTCTTGATCAGCGTGGCCAGGCCGAGGGCCACGCCGGCGATGATCGCGGTGATGATCACCCATTCGACGGCGGAGGCTCCGCGCGAAGGGGCGGTCCTGGCACGGTCGACGCGCACGTGCAGCACGGCGACCAGGTAAGTAAGCCACGGTGGTGTGAACATCTATGACCCCAACATCTTCATCGCTGCCGGAAAACTGAGAAAGATCACGAATCCCGCGCAGAGCAGGAGCTGGGCGACCAGCATGGACTGCGAACGCTCGCCGGCCTGGCCCTCGACCTCGGCGAGCTCGCGCCGCCGCATGGTCGCCGCCCGGGCGGTGAGCGAGGCGCGCACCTTGGCGCCGTCGTCGGCGACCAGGCCGAGCGCCGCCGACAGGTCGCGCAGCTCGTCGACGTTGATCTCGTCGCCGAGCTGGCCGAGCGCCTGCCAGGGAGTTATGCCGACGATCCTGGCGTTGGCCAGGGCCTCGCGGATGCGGGCCATGGCCCAGTTGGACGAGCCGCCGCCCTCGCCGACCGACACCGCCATCAGCAGCGCCTCCGGCACGCCCCTGCCGCCCGCGAGGTTCATCGCCACCAGGTCGAGGAACGCTCCCACGGCGTGCCGGAAGTCGCGCCTGCGTACGGCGGCGTCCCTGCGGATCTGCAGGTCGGGAAGGAAGAAGAAGACCAGGGCGACGATCAGCGCCCCCCACAGCGGCACCTGGAGCGAGACGCCCCACCCCATCAGCAGCAGCCAGCCGGCCAGGATGGGGAAGGCCAGCAGCCCGGACACCGCGAGCAGCATCTTGGTGGCGAGGTACCCCTCGAAGGACCTGCCCAGCAGAGCGAGGTCGGCACGGGTCGAGCGGACCTCCCAGCCGCGAGCGGTGTAGAACTGCGCGAGCCGTACACCGAGGCCGCGGCGGAAGGCGCTGACCTCCTCGTCGGGGCTGATGAGCCTGAGCCGCTGTGCCTCGTCGCCGTCGCGGGCGGAGTCCAGGGCGAGCAGGCGGGTCACCAGGCCGGGCCTCGGCGGGAACAGGGCCCTGATCAGCAGGAACAGGCCCAGCCCGAACAGGGCCCCGGCGAGGACGTTCTCAGCCATGGACGCCTCCGGACATCAGCTCGCGCTCCAGGGGGGCGCTCGACGCCGGCCCGAGGAGCCTGGCGGGCTTGTCGAATCGGGCCAGCCGCCGCATCCAGGCGAAACCGGCGCCGAACAGCCCGGCGACGACGACGAGCACGGCCTGCCCCAGCAGGGAGTCGTACTCCTGGACGTAGGAGGGGTTGAAGACGACCAGCGCCGCGGCGAACGCGATGGCCGTGCCGACCACGATCTGGACGCTGCGGCGCGTCGACCGGCGCTCGGCCTCCACGCGGCGGCGCATGTCGAGCTCCTCGCGAGCGGAGACGGCGAGCGCGCCGAGCACCTCGCGAAGGCCGGGGCCGCGCAGCTTGGCGTTGAGGATGAGCGCGGCGATCACCAGGTCGGCGGAGGGGTCGTCGAGCTCGTCGGCGAACATCCGCAGCGCGTCGGCCAGGGGCATCCTGGTGTGCAGGCGGTCGACCATGGAGCGCAGGTGCGGCCTGAGCATGGGCGCCGCCGCCCTGATGGAGGACGGGATCGCCTGTTCGAGGCCGGCCGCCCCGGCGATGGTGTCCCTGAGGGACTCGGTCCAGGCCGCCAGGCCTTCGAGCCTGCTCATGGCCGCCCGCTCCTCGGCCGCGCCGCCGGTGAGGCCGCGCCAGGCCAGTACGAGCAGCACCGCGCCCGCCGCCATGACCGGCCAGCCGGTGATCACCAGCACCATGCCGCCGGTGATGGTCGCGACCGCGGAGCGCGTGGAGAGCCTGCGCAGCACCTCACGGCGCCGGGCGCCACGGTCGGGCGAGGGCGGCCCCGGGCGCAGCCCGTACAGGGAGAGGCCGAGCAGGAACAGCCCGCCGCCGGTCACGGCGCCCGCGAGGATCGCCAGCGGGTCGAAGAGCCCGGCCGGGAGCGGGATCATGACCAGGCTCCCATCGTCGGGTCGTAGCCGTGCCGGGCCAGGTCGTCGATGCAGGCGATCGGCGCGTGCGGCACGGCGTGGCCGTCGGGGCCCGGGGCGAAGATCTCGGAGGACAGCACCCGCCCGTCGACCCCGGCCACCTCGCGGATGCTGGCGATGTAGCGGCGCAGCCGGCCGCCCTCGTGGTAGTCGTTGCGCTTCTCGATGAAGACCACGAAGTCGATCGCCCCCGCGATGAGCATGTGGGTGGCCTCGATCGGCAGGCGCTCCTCGGCCTGGAGGGCGTAGGTGGCGATGCGGTTGAAGACCTCCATCGAGGAGTTGGCGTGGATGGTCGACAGCGACCCGTCGTTGCCCTGGGTCATGGCGTTCAGCATCGTCACGATCTCGTCGCCGAGCACCTCGCCGACGATCACCCGGCTGGGGTTCATGCGGAGCGAGCGCCGCACCAGCTCGGCCATGGTGATCTCGCCCTGGCCCTCGGAGTTGGGCAGGCGGTGCTCGAACGCCACGACGTTGGGGTGCAGCTCGGGGAACTGGTCGAGCCCGAGCTCCAGCGCGCGCTCGACCGTGATGAGCCGCTCGTGGGGCGGGATCTCGTTGGCCAGGGCCCGCAGCAGCGTGGTCTTCCCGGCGTTCGTGGAGCCCGCGATCATGATGTTCTTCCTGGCCCCCACAGCCGCCGACAGGAAGCGCCCGATCTCGGGGGTGAGGGTGCCGTTGCCCACCAGGTCGCTGAGGAAGACCTTGCCGAGGCGCGCCCGGCGGATGGACACGGCGGGGCGCACGGTGACGTCCATGACGGCGGAGAGCCGCGAGCCGTCGGGGAGCCGCAGGTCGAGCTGGGGGTTCGCGGTGTCGAACGCACGGCTGGACAGGCCGCTGTAGGCCGCGAGGATCTGGATCAGCTCGATCAGCTCCTCGTCGGTCTCGGCCACCGGATCGTGGACGAGCTCCTGGCCGTCGGCGTACCCGACGAACACGCGGTCGCAGCCGTTGACGTCGATGTTCTCGACCTCGGGGTCGTCCAGCAGCGGCTGCAGCCGGCCGACGCCGAACAGGGCGGCGTGGATGCCCGCCGCCAGCGCCTCCTCCTCCTCGGCCGTCGGAGGGGTGCGCCCCGAACCGATCTCGCTCCGCGCGTGCTCCTCCAGCACCTGGGAGATCAGCGCCCGGGCGAACTGGCGCTCGTCCTCTCCGGACATGGGCACGAGGCCGCTCGCCTGGTCGAGCCTGCGCTGGTGCGCGAGCCGGTCACCGACCTCCTGCCGGAACCGCTTCACCAGCGTGTGGTCGATGCTCATGTAGCTCGTTCCCCCGTTCGTGGGCGTGGCGGTTCGGCCCCGGCGGGCTCGCGGCCGGGCGCCACCCGGGCGGCGAGACGGCCGGCGAGCTCGCGTGCCGTGCGGATCAGCAGGGAGCGGTCCAGCCGGCCGCCCCACTGGCCCCTGAGCAGCTCGGCGCCCTTCGGGTCGTACGCCAGGCCGGCCACGAAGGCGACGTCCCTGGTGGTGGCGCCGACGATGCGGCGCACCTCGTCGATCGAGCCGCGGTAGGACCGGGGGTCCGCGATCACCACGACGCCGACCTGCCCGGAGACCAGCATGAGCCGCTCGCGCAGGTGCGCCACGTGGTCGAGGCTCGGCCGGGTGAACAGCAACGTGAGCTCGGCCTCGGCGATCAGGTCGCCCATCTGCGGGTGGGCGCCGAGCCTGCCGCAGTCGGCGAGCACGTCGGCCCCCGGCAGCGCGGCGAGCGCCCGGCCGAGCGGGCCCCACAGCCAGGTCAGCCCGGCGGCCTGCTCGCCGTTGGTCAGGCCGGTCAGCACGTCGAGGCCGCCGACGAGCTTCTGGGTGTGCTCGTGGACCTGCTCGGGCCGCAGGCCGCGGCGGGCCATTGCGCCCAGGCTCAGCAGGCCTCGGCCGGGGTTGAGCACGTTTCCGTCCACGCTGGGCAGGCGGTAGACCAGGTCGCCTCCCGAGGGGTCGCATTCGGCGAGGAGCACCGGCCGCGGCCACACGGCGCCGAGCGCCGTCGCGGCGGTGGTCACGCCGGGCGCCCCCTTGTCGGCGGCGAGCGCGATGAGCGCCACGTCAGCCGGTTCCGGAGAGCTTGCCGAGGGCGATCTCACCGCTTGAGGAGTACATGGCGATCGCCGGGGAGACCGTCGCGTCGACGATGATCGACACCAGGCCCGAGCTGCTCCCCTCGCTGGTGCCCACGCTCTCGACCAGCGCGCTCGGAGCGAGCACCTTGCCCTGGGCCGTGCCCCGGCCCGAGCCCGGGACGTACAACACCTGGACGTGGTCGCCTCTCGTGAGGCTCAGCGGCATCTGGCCGGCCTTGAGCGCGAGGCCAAGGGTGATCTTGCCGGGGCCGACCTGCTCGCTCGCGTTGCTCACCATCTGCTCGGTGAGCAGGGTGCCGGGGATCAGGGTCACCCGCGCGAAGGTGGCGGCGACCTCCTGCCGGTGGCTCCAGGAGACGTACGGGATGCCGGTGTCGGCGATCTGGACCTCTTCCATCGCCTCGGGGAGGATCGGCTGGCCCGCGCCGATCTGCTGGGTGATCTGGATGGCCGACACGCGGTCGCCGCTGCGGAGGACCAGCAAGGTCGTGGCGAGCGCCCCGCCGAGGACGAGCAGCAGCGCGAGGGCGGCGAGGGCCGGCTTGCGCTCGCGAGGCGGCACGGGGAGCTTGCGGGAGGCCGGTCCGGACAGCGTGCCCGGGGACCCCGGGCGCTCCGAGTTCACGGGCGCACGGCTGTCACGGTCGGGTTTCTCGCTGATCCTCATGGGTGGGGGGCTCCCGAATCAGGAACCAGGCCGACACCCTCACCATGCGCTGAAATCGGCCGCCACCGGGGCTGACCGAGATGAACCGCATGACCACGGTGCGGGACGGCATGGTCACGGATATGTAGGACGGGGGGTCGTTGGGTTATCTTCCGGAATTCTCATGCCATTGTGTGCAGCTTGCACCAAGCTCATGGATAGAAACCGGACCCATGCTTATCCACTATGGATTAACTGTCAACGGGAGCGTCAAGAATCGCAGCGGTCCCGTGACACCGCTCGACATGATATTTCCGCTGTTATTCCCCTTTGTATCGAACGTATCGTCAGCCACAGTTACCACTCTGGTTTCCCCTGCGAAGCGGCATCTTAACCGCCCGTCTCGCGGCCGTCGCCGCCAGGTCCAGGCCGCGTCTCCTCGTCGATCCAGTGCAGATAGGCGGGAAGGCCGCCCTCGACGGGGAGGCTGATGATCTCCGGCGTCTCGTACGGATGCTCGCGGCGGATGTGCTCGGCCAGCTCGGCCGAGCGCTCGCGGGTGGTCTTGATGAGCAGCAGGTACTCCTCGGCGGTCTCCACGGCGCCTTTCCACCGGTAGGTGCTCGTGACGGGACCGACGATCTGGACGCAGGCGGCGAGCCTCGCGGAGACGGCGGACCGGGCGAGCTCGGCGGCCTTGTCACGGTCCTCGACCGCGACCTGGACCTGCACGTAGTCCGGCATGAGAGCCCCTTTCTCCTCGCTGGACCGGCCCTTCGCGACCGGTTGTACACAGCTTTATCCACAGCGACGGGGGGTTATCCACGGGCACACTTCTGCCCGATTCGTGGCGATAAATCCGGTTTAAGATCGAAAATCAGCCCACAACGCCCCCGAGTTATCCACAGGAGGGCGGGTTATCCACAGCCGTCACCCACAGACGCCTGTGGGAAACCCGTGGGACGACATGACACCCCGCGATAACCACCCAGGTTAGCGGTCTTTCCGTATCGGTCTTTAGGCACGAGACCATGCGAAACGAGCACGGATGTGCTGAAAACTGGAAAGGCGGGAAGGATAGCTACGTCCCCCCTCGACAGATACATAGTCCGGCCCGGCACCTGGGTGCGGAACTCTTGAGAAGGAGGGGTCATGCACAGAATTCTGGCGTCGAGCGTCGGGCTGGCCACAACCGTCCTGCTGGTAAGCGCATGTGGCGGAGCCGGCAAGCCCGCGACCAGCTACAGCAGGGCGGCGGCGAACGCCACCGAGTCACCGACCAGCACCGAGATGTCCCCATACCCCTCGCCGACGAGCACGTCGACCACGAGCCCCACCTACACCTCGCCGGGAGCGTCGCCGTCGGGGACCGAGTCCATGCTGAGCCCCATGCCGACGCCCGAGCACGCGAAGGTCAAGGTCGCCGACTCGAAGTACGGCAAGGTCCTGGTCGGCGAGAACGACAAGGCCCTCTACGTCTTCGAGAAGGACAAGGACAACACGTCCAACTGCTACGACAACTGCGCGATCACCTGGCCGCCGCTCCTCACCCGCGGCAAGCCCCACGCGGGCACCGGAGTGAAGGACAGCCTGCTCGGCACCACGACGCGCAAGCAGGGAGAGAAGCAGGTCACCTACGACAAGCACCCGCTGTACTACTACACCGGCGACCTGCGGGCCGGAGAGTACAACGGTCAGGGCAAGAACGAGTTCGGCGGCAAGTGGTATCTCATCAGCCCTGACGGCAAGAAAGTGGAGAAGTAGGGAGACGGGCACCCGCAGGTCTGGTTGACGTAAACCTCCGGACCGGATGAACTCCCGTCGCTACCTTATGCGCGGGAGAGCCGGACCCGGAGGAGACGCCGCATGCGGATCATGCTTACCGTGGTCTCAGAGCACGGACACCGTGACGTCGTCATCGACGGTGACGAGGAGACCACGGTCGCGGGCCTCGCGGCGGCGTTGAAGGGCGCGCCGGGAGAGCCCCGAGGCAACGTCGTACGGCTGGCGCGGGCGCGCGCGCCCTACGGCCTCGGCGGACAGGCACGCCCGCGCGGGCGCGAGGTGCCCTCGCTGTGGGTCGACGGCAGGCGGCTCGACCCGGACGCGCCCATGGTCGCGGCGCTCCGCGACGGCGACCTGGTGACGCTCGACCAGCGGGCCGCCGGGTCCACGCTCCTCACGGAGCCCGGCGGAGTGGTGGAGATCAGGGTGGTCGGAGGGCCCGCTGCGGGCTCGGTCCACCGGCTCGGCCTGGGCGTCCACGTCATCGGGTCCGACCCCGCGTGCGCGGTGCCGGTCGGCGACCACCAGCTGCCGCCCGAGGCGGCCGAGGTGCGCGTCACGCCGGACGAGGTCCTCGTCAGGTCGGTCTTAGCCCCCGGCAGGCCTCCCGCCAAGATGTCGCGCAGGGCCAGGCGCAGGGCGAGGAAGCGGGCGCGGGCCGGGGCCCCTGAGGCCGGCGCCGAGAGCACCGAGGTCATCGGCGCCCTCACGCGCGGGGCGACGCACACCGTCCCCCAGCTCGCGGGCGAGCCGGTGAACGGCCCCCGCCCTTGGCCGGACGGCACGCCGCTCACCTGCGGGAACTCCGTGCTCGTCCTCCGGGCCACCGAGCCGCCCGACGCGCATCTGGACGTCCTGCCCGAGGGCGGCCTCGCCTACAACCGGCCGCCCCGCCTGCGCCCGGCCGAGCGCCGCAGGCGGTTCGAGGTGCCCGCGGAGCCCAGCCGGGGCGAGGGCATGCGGTTGCAGCTGCTGGCCGCCTGCCTGCCCGCCGTCCTCGGCTTCACCATGGCCGCGGTGTTCCACATCTGGTACTACCTGCTGATCGGGCTCATGACTCCCATGATCATGATCGGCCAGTGGATCAGCGACCGGCGGCACGGCCGCAGGAAGTACCGCCAGGACATGAAGGCGTACCGCGAACGCCTGGTCGCCTTCGAGGCGGCGGTCGAGAAGGCCAGGGCGGTGAACGAGCTCGAACGCCGCGCCGCCTCCCCCGACGCCGCCGAGCTGCTGCTCACCGCGACCGGTCCCCGGCGGCGGCTGTGGGAGCGCAGGAGCCACGATCCCGACGCGTTGCGGCTGCGCATCGGCCTGGCCGACCTGCCCGCGGAGATCGAGTTCGTTCCCGAGCGGGGCGCGGGTCCCGACATCCCGATGCCCGAGCTTCCCGTGGCCGGGGCCGTGCCGGTCTCGCTGGCGATGCGCCGGCTCGGCGTGGCGGGCATGACCGGGCCGCGCGAGGTGACGCTGGGCATCGCCCGTTCGCTGGTCGGCGCCGCCGTCACCCTGCACAGCCCGCGCGACCTCGCCGTGGTCGTGCTCTCGGCCGGAGCCGACGGGGCCGCGCAGTGGAACTGGGCGCGGTGGCTGCCGCACTGCGCGCCGCGGGACGCCGACTGCGTCGCGCTGGTCGGCGCCGACCCCGAGGCGGCGGCGCAGCGGGTGTCGGAGCTCGCGGCGCTGATCGGCGAGCGTCTCGGCCCCGACGACCACGGCCTGGCCCCGCTCGCCCCGGCCAAGGGGTGGGGGCGCTCGTTCCTGCCCGACGAGGAGCCCCTGTTCGCCGCCTACGACGACCGCCCGTACGACGTGCTGGTCATCCTCGACGGCGCCCAGGTGCTGCGCGCCCTGCCCGGCATGCCGCAGGTGCTCCGCCAGGGGCCGCGCGCCGGCGTCTACACGATCGCCATCGACGAGGACCAGCGGCTGCTCCCCGAGGAGTGCGCGACGGTCGTCGACTGCGGGCCCGAGGGGTTCGTACGGCTGCGCGGCGGGGGCCTGGACGCGATCGGCGAGATCCTCGCCGACCAGGTCTCCCCCGCGTGGTGCGAGCGCCTGGCCCGCTCGCTCTCTCCGCTGCGCGACGTGAGCAGGGACGACGCCGCTGTGGCGCTCCCCTCGTCCGTACGCCTGCTCGACCTGCTTGAGCTGAGTCCGACCGGCCGCGCGGTGGCGGCGCGGTGGCGGGCGGGCGGCCGCACGACCGAGGTGCCGATCGGCGTCGGGGCCGAGGGCACGTTCAGCCTGGACCTGCGCACGGACGGCCCCCACGCCCTCGTCGCGGGAACGACCGGAGCGGGCAAGTCCGAGCTGCTCCAGACGCTGATCTGCTCGCTGGCCGTCGCGAACCGCCCGGACGAGATGACGTTCGTGCTGATCGACTACAAGGGCGGCGCGGCGTTCAAGGAGTGCGTGCGGCTGCCGCACACGGTCGGCATGGTCAGCGACCTCGACGAGCACCTCACCCAGCGGGCGCTGGCCTCGCTCGCCGCCGAGATCCGCCGCAGGGAGCGGCTGCTGCTGGCGGCCGGGGCCAAGGACATCGACGACTACCACGAGCTCAGGGACCGCCCGCGTGAGAACGGCTCGCCGGCCGGTGGACTCCTCGCGCCCCTCCCCCGGCTTCTGCTGATCATCGACGAGTTCGCCGCCATGGTGGCCGAGCTGCCGGACTTCATGGACGGGCTGGTCGACATCGCCCGGCGTGGCCGGTCACTCGGGATCCACCTCGTCCTCGCCACCCAGCGGCCCGGGGGCGTGGTGACCGCCGACATCCAGGCGAACACCTCGCTGCGCATCGCGCTGCGCGTCACGGAGGCCACCGAGTCGGCCGACGTCATCTCCGGGCCCGAGGCCGCGCACATCTCCAAGTCCACTCCCGGCCGGTGTTACGTGCGGTCCGGCATCGGGGCCGCGCAGGCCGTCCAGACGGCGCGGGTCGGCGGGAGGGTGCCGGAGGCCGCGCGCCGGAGCTCCGGCCCGAGGATCGTGGAGGTCGGCTGGCGCGATCTCGGGCACCCGCTGCGCACGGGTCCGCAGGGGAGCGCGGGCGGGGTGGGCGGCGTGGGCGGCGGGCCCACCAGCGACCTGGCCGTCCTCGTGGACGCCGTGGTGGAGGCCACCCGCGTCATGGGCATCCAGGAGCAGCCGAGCCCATGGCTCCCCCCGCTTCCCGAGACGATCTTGCTGGAGGACTCCGCGTCCGGCGGCGCCTCGCCGCCCCTGCGGTCCGGCGCCGACATCGTGCCGATGCCACGGTCCGGCGGTGACGAGATGCCGCCGCAATTCGGCGGTGATCTCAGCGGTGACGCGGTACGACCGCAGCGGTTCAGCGCCGACGAGGTGCCGCCGCTGCGGTTCGGCCTCACCGACCTGCCGTGGGCCCAGGACCGGCGGCCGCTCGTCCTCGACCCCGCGCACGGCGGCCACCTGCTGATCGCCGGCACGGCCCGCACCGGCAGGTCCACGGCCCTGCGGACCCTGGCCGGCTCCATCGCCCTGCACGCCTCCCCCGAGGACGTGCACCTGCACGCGATCGACTGCGGCTCGGGCTCCCTGCTGCCGCTGGTGGCGCTCCCGCACTGCGGCGCGGTCGTCACCCGTGACCAGCTCGACCGCGTCGAGCGCCTGCTCACCCGCCTCCGCACCGAGGTCGGCCGCAGGCAGCAACTCCTCGCCGAGGCCGGATACGCCTCCCTGGCCGAGGCCAGAGCCGTGACCCGGAGCGGCGCGTCGCTCTCTCCGGGCGAGGCCAGCGCCGTGAGCAGGAGCGGCGCGCCGGCGGACACGGGGCTGCGGATGCCGTGGCTGGTGCTGATGCTGGACCGCTGGGAGGGCTTCGCGGCGGCGTTCGAGGGCTACGACTACGGACGGCTGCTCGACTCGTTCATGCAACTGCTCCGCGAGGGCCCGGCCGTCGGGCTGCGCGCCGTCGTGACCGCCGACAGGTCCGGCCTCCTCGGGCAGATCTCGACGCTGTTCGAGGACCGGCTGATCATGCGGCTGGCCGACCCGGCCGACTACGGCCTGGCCGGGCTCCCGCCGCGCAGCCTCCCGTCGGCCATGCCGCCGGGGCGCGCGATCTCCATCGGGGAGCAGGGGGTGGTCGAGAGCCAGATCGCCCTGCTGTGCGACGACCCTTCGGGGCCCGCCCAGGTCGCGGCGCTGCAGGCGCTCGCCCGTACGGCCGCGGCGCGGTTCCCTGGCCCCGGGTCGCTGCTGAAGGTGGACGCGCTGCCGATGCGGATCACCTCCTCCCAGGCCCTGGAGCTCGTCCCCGCCTTCGAGCCGCCCTCGCCCCTGTGGGCGCTGCTCGGCGCGGGCGGCGACTCCCTGGCCCCCCTCGGAGTCGACCTGCTCGCCCAGGGCCCCGCGGCCGTCATCGCGGGGCCGTCCAGGTCAGGCCGGTCGTCCGTGCTGCTCACCGCCGCCCGCTCGCTACTCGGCCAGGACACCCCGATCGCCGTGGTGGCTCCCCGCCGCAGCCCCCTGCGGGAACTGTCCGGGGAGCCGGGCGTGCTCACGGTCCTCGCCGGGGACGCGGGCGACCTGCCGGGCGCGCTCGCGGGCCACGACCGGTACGTCGTCATCGTGGACGACGCCGAGCTGGTGTCCCCCGACTCGCCCCTCGGCATGGCGCTGGAGGGCACGCTGCGCAGCGGCAGGGACGGCGAGCACGGGCTGCTGATCGCGGGCACCACCGGCGACCTCGCGACCGCCTACCGGGGGTTCGTGGCCGAGGCCCGCAAGGCGCGCACCGGGCTGTTGCTGTCGGTCCAGAGCCCGGCGGACGGCGACCTGTTCAACGTACGCCTGCCGCGCGGCGCCGTCGGCGGCCCTCCCGGCCGAGGCCTCCTGGTCGTCTCCGGCACCCCGACCCCGATCCAGACCGCCCTGACCCCCTAGCGTTCGTGGTCACTCTTCGCGTGTGGAGGAGGGAAGGAGTTCCGCGATCAGGGACTCCGTCTCGGGGACGAGTCGCCCCCAGTGCTGGGAAGCGGCGGCGCGCTGCCGCAGTGTGCCCACCCAGAGCTGGAGGGTGCCCATGTCGCCCGTGGCGTGCGCGGCCCGCAGCAGGTCGCGCCACAGGCCCTCATCGCCCTCCGAGACCCGCAGCCCGGCGAGCGCGGCCCCGATGGCGCCGTCAGGGTCGCCCGCCCGCATCCGCAGCTCGCACAGCCGGTGTGCGGCGTCGGACACCCGGGCCGTGACCTCCGGGCCCACCGGGTCCCCCGCCAGCCACAGGTAGTGCCCGGCCGGATGCCCCGCCGCCAGCGGCCCGCGAACCAGGGCGAGGGCGTCTTCGAGGGCCGCGGTCTCGTTCGGGGGATCGCGCCGCGCGAGCCGTACGAGCTCGCGGAACACCTGCCAGTCCACGCGCACCTCGGGGCCGAGGCGCAGAAGGCCCTCGGTGTCGACGTACAGGTTGAAACGTCCCGCGCTGTCCATGCCGAGCCACTCCTGCGCGCGGATGATGGCGGCGTCCCGTACGGCGGTCTCCACGCCGCCCGGCCACAGCGCCCCGTCCAGCGCCTTGGGGTGGACGCCGCCCGGGTGGGTGGCCAGGTAGGCGGCCAGCTCGGAGCAGATCGGCACCCGCTCCTCCTCCAGGGGCCGGGGCGTGAGCACCCGGACGGTCCCCAGCACAGAGACCTCCGCCGACGGCCGGAAGGACGGGTCGAGCTGCACCGCCGCGAGGCCGTTCGGCTCAGGCTCGGGCAATGGAAGCACGGTTCCGTGGGTGGCGTTACGGAAGAGCTCGGCGATCTGCGCGTACTGCCGCTCGCTCAGGAGCTGGCCCATGGCGTCCAGGCCGAGGTCCTTGACGCCCGCCCTGCCACCCTCGGTGAGCTCCCAGGTCCACGCTGAGCCGGGCGAGCCGTCACCCGCTATGAGACACCCGATCAGCATTCGCGTGCCCGTACGGGCCAGCTCGGCGAGCCGAGCGGCCTCGTCAGCGGTCGCCGGCAGGGCCGACAGCAGGTAGGCAGGCGTCCGGGCCCCGGCGCCGCCGGACACCGAGCCGGCCCCATCGGAACCGGCGGGCCGCGAATCGGCCGCACGTGCCGAGAGTTCGGGCAGCACCTCGGCGATGCTGCCCGCGACGACGACCCGATCGGGGGCCACCATGGCCAGCTCGTGTCCGAAGCCGACCAGGAGCAGCCTCACATGGTCGGACCACCGGTTGGTCGCCAGCTCGACGGCGGCCGCCGCGAGGGCCGCCGCCACCATCGGCCCGGGACCGCGGAGGTCGATCACGCCGCGGGCCGTCTCCAGGTCGATCAGCACCCGCCCGTTCTCGTTCGTGCCGATGGAGACGAGCCCGGGGTAGGGAGCGGGGGTGCCCGCCACGGCCTGCTCGTTCAAGGACGAGCCGTCAGGGGCGTCCAGTCGCCAGACCCTGCCGCCGTCCACGGCCGTCCACGGCGCGGGCACGTCCTCGTCACCCGGATGGATCCACAGGTCGATGTGGGTGGACGACAGGAAGGCGCCATACACGGTCGGGGGCGTGCGGCCCCTGGACGCCAGCTCCTTGCCGAGGTGGCGGAGTCCGAGGTCGAGCAGTCTCGCGCCGGCCTGGTCGGCGGCGATCTGGAGGGCCACCTCCGCGAGCGCTGCCTCACCTGCGGGCACGGGGAGCCCGCATCCGGGCGGCCGGGTCCAGAGGCGCTCCCGGCGCCTGCGTCCCAGCGCCGCCAGCAGCCCCGCCGCGGCGAGCGACCCGGCCGCGGCGAACCCGGAGATCGCACCGGCGACGGGAATCTCGGGCGCGGGTAGGCCGGGGAGCGGGGCGCCCGCGTGCCGCCCGGCTTCATAAGGTGCCGGTCCCTGCTCGGCCACGTTCACAGCGGGCGTGGGTCCCCCGCGACGATGCCGCGTTCCCCGAAAGTCCCGCGTGGCCTCGGGGTCCTCCGTATTCGTCACTCCCGTCGCCGTGGCGTCCATGCCGGCGTCGGCGTGGCGGGGCGAGCCGTCCGGACGTCCACCCGGATGCCGCTCCGGCACGGCGGGCGTCCCGGCCGCGAGGGCCCGCGGCGTTGCCGAGTCGGGCGCGGTGACCGGTACGGACGCGGTGGTGACCAGTCGATGGACCAGGGCCTGCGTGCCCCGGGCGAACGGGATACGGGGTGGCGGCCCGGGCCTGCGGATCGCGGACAGCTCGGCCACCACGCAGGCGACGAGCTGGAGCCAGACCGGCCAGACCAGCACCGACAGCATGTCGAGCACCGCGCCCGGTCCGAGCCGCCGTGTCAGCGTGTCCACTGAGAGCCCGCCATCGGGAACCGGAGAGCCGAAGACGCGGACCAGCGCATACGGCACCCCGGCCACCAGGGCGAGCAGAGCGACGACGGCGAGGACGCCGAGCAGGATGCCGGACGCCGTCCGCTCCGCCGGGCGCACGGGTGGTGTTGCCATTTCCTCGATCCCTGACCTGACCTGTCCGCGGGGATGCCTGACCTGTCCCCGGCCCTGGGGTGGCACTGGTGCCCGTGGCGCCGCCGCCCAATCCGATGGTGGTCAGGAGTATGCCTGCCATCCACCCGTCGCGAAGACAGCGACCGCCCATGCCGCGCCGTCATGACCACGGGCACCCGGAACCTCACTGGCAGCCGGGGATCCCGTCGTCGGGGCGGCTTGCCGCCTCCGTTTCATGATCCGAGCATCCTCATGGCCGCGGGAAAGCCCAGGAACAGGGCGAACCCGGCGCACAGCAGGAACCGGGCTACCAGCATCGACCGCGCACGCTCCCCCGCCCGGCCTTCGATCTCGGCCAGCCGGCGGCGGCGTATGGCCTCGGCGCGGGCCGCCAGCGACTGCCGGACCCCGGCGCCGTCCTCCGGGGCCATCCCGAGCGAGGGCGCCAGGTCGCGCAGCTCCTCCACGTCGATCTCCTCACCGAGCCGGGCCAGGGCCTGCCAGGGGGTGATGCCGGCGAGCCCGGCGTTCACCAGCGCGTCGCGGATCCGCCACATCGCCCAGCCGTCCCCGAGGGACGAAGCCGTCATCAGCGCCTCCGGCAGTGCCCCGCCGCCCGCGAGGTTCGTGGCCACGAGGTCGAGGAAGGCTCCGGCGACGCGCAGGAAGTCACGCCTGCGGATGGCGGCGTCCCGCCTGAGCCGCAGGTCCGGGAGCAGGAACAGGACCAGGGCGAGGACGATCGCCGCCGCCGGCGGCACCGCGACCCGGAACTCCCAGCCCATGAGCGGGCCCCAGTCCCAGCCCAGGAGCGGGATCCCGGCGGCCAGGATCGCCGCGGCCGGCGGGCCGGACGCGGCGAGGAGGTATTTGGTGGCGAGATGTCCCTCGAACGACCTGCCGAGCAACGCCAGATCGGCCCGGACCGAGCGCAGCTCCCATCCCCGTGCCGCATAGAAGCGCGCGGCCAACGCGCCGACCTCACGACGGAGCGCACCGGGCTCCCCCTCGGTGGTGACCACGCCGGCCCGGTACCCGTCCCGCCGTACGGCGTCGGCGACCAGGAGCCGCTCGGCGAGCCCGGGACGACTCGGAAACAGCGCACGGAGCAGCAGGAACACCCCCAGCCCTATGATCGCCCCGCCGATCAGCGGCCCCGTCACGGTCGCATCCCCGCCTCGACGGCGCCCTCGGCCGTGTCCCTGAAGATCAACGAACCCCTCACCACGTCACGCCAGTCTCCGGAGCGGGGGACGCCACGGCCCTGGCCAGCATTCGTCCGGGTCTGTCGGATCCGGCGAGCTGGGAAACTGCCGCGCCACTCTCACCGACCATCGGGCCCACCTCATGCCGGGCTGCTTTCGGTCTCGGGAGTTTGGGCGTGGCGCCCGCGCTGGTGGGCTCCGTGGTCGGTACGGGCGAGGACGGTGGCGGCGAGTTCGCGGGCAGAACGGATGAGCAGGGTGCGGTCGAGGCGCCCGCCCCACTCACCGCGCAGCAGCTCGGCACCCCTGACGTCGTGGGCGAGGCCGCCGAGCACCAGGTCGGGTGCCCCACCAGAAGCGGACAGTACGCGGCGCACCTCGGCGATCGCCTTCCTGAACCTCTTGGCCTCGGCGATCACCACGACGCCCACGGGCGGCGGGGCCGGGGTGCGCTCGGCGAGCGCGGCGGTCAGCGTGGCGACGCGATCACGAAGGTGGGCCACCTGGTCGAGCTGGGGGCGGACGAGCAGCATGACGAGGTCGGCGGCGGCGAGCAGGCCGTTGATGGGAGGGTAGGACCCCACCCGGCCGCAGTCGGCGATGACGTCCGTGCCGGGCAGCGATCCGAACGCCTGGGCCAGCGGCTCCCAGAGCCACGTCAGCCCGGACGCCTGTTCGGCGCCGCCGATGCCCGCGAGGACCTCCAGGCCCCCGACCAGCCGCTGGGTGTGCTCGTGGATCCGCGGGGCGTCCAGGCCCCTGCGGGCGGCCACTCCGAGGCTGAGCAGGCCACGCCCGGCGTCCAGAGGATGACCCTGCTCGGAGGGCAGCCGGTAGGCGAGATCGCCTCCGGCCGCGTCACACTCGGCCAGCAGCGCGTGGCGCGGCCAGACCGCCGCGAGCGCGGTGGCAGCGGTCGTGACGCCCGGGGCGCCCTTGTCGGCCGCGAGCGCGATCAGTGCCACACCGCTCCCCCCGGTCTCGTGTCCGCCGCGATCAAACCCATCGCCCCCGCCACGAGTGCGCTCGGAGTCATGTCGCTCAGCCCTGTCCGTTTGTGGTCGGGGTGGGTCCGGGGGTCCGGCGGGCGGTGGGGGTTGGGGTCGGGCGGGCTGTCGGCCTGGTGCTCGGCCTCCCGGTCGTCTGGGCGGTCGGGCGGGAGGTCGGTGTACGGACCGGCCGCGTGCCGGCGCGTGGGGTCGTGGAGGCCCTGGGGGTCTGCCGCGTGTTCGGACTGGGCGCGCCCGTCGTGACGTCGTCCGGCGCAGGGGGCGTTCCGGCGGAGGGCCCGGCGGAGGGACCGCCACTGGGGTGTGGCTGCGGGGAGGTGTCGGCCGGCAGTCCGGGGAGGTAGGCAAGGCCGATGCGGCCCGCCGACGCGTAGGCGACGACGGTGGGCGCGATCTCGGTGTCGACGATGACCGACACCGAGGTGGACCCGCTTCCCGTGCTCCCCGGCCGGTCGTCCACGGACGTGCCGTCCACGAAGTTGACGAGGGCGTGGGCGGCGAGGATCCTGCCGCTCTCCGGGGTGCCCTGCCCGCCGGGTATGAAGATCACCTGGACCCGGTCGCCCTTCGCCAGACCCGGAGGCAGCTGGCCCGCCTTGAGCAGGAGCCCGACCACCGCCTTGCCCGGACGCAGTTCAGAGGAGGCGAGCGCCACCATCCGGTCGTTCAGCAGCGTCCCCGGCATGAGGTCGACGGCGGCGAAGTGGCGCCCCACCTCTTCGCGGGCGGACCACGGGATGTACTGGATGTCCGCGACCGCGATCCGCACCTCCTTGAGCGCCACCACGGGGATTCGCTGGCCGGCCCCCACCCGCTCCGTCACGGCGATGGCCGACACCCGCTCGCCGTTCTGGATGAACAGGACGGCCGTGACCAGCGCACCGCCGACGATCAGCAGGACGGCCAGAACCGCCAGCGCGGGCCTGCGCTCGCGGGGGGCGACGGGCAGCTTCCGTCCCTGCGGGTAACCGGACGACGGCGCCTGGTCGCCGATCCGTCGCGCCTCTGGACCGCGGAAGGGGGGTTGCTCGGTGACCCTCATCGGTGCGGACTCCAGAGTTTGGCGACACTGCTGGCGAGCACCGACATTACTCAAGATTGGATCAGAATCGCCGTAATAGGCCCGGAAACCCGTGTCGTGTCTGGCTTTATGAAGGAGTCACCGGCAATGGAGCATCATGAGGAGTTACGGCGGCCCTTTACGGTCTATTTGGCCCCCGGTCATATTGGGGGGATTGGTACCGTTTCCGGGCTTGCCGAAAGCGGGGCGGACGGCCACCGGGATTTTCGCCGCCGCCGTGGTGCGGGCGACGGAGCCATCCCCCGAACCGCCCACAGCGCGCCTGGAACCGCGCCCCCATAGGAGGGAACCGGCCGAGCCGTGGCCGCGGCCGGACCCACGAAGCCGGCGGCCCGCGGCCCGCCTTGACGGTCTTCCGGGGCGTCGCGGCGGAGAGCCGGCGACCATCGCCTGAAATGGGAGAACACCCTCTGGGAAACGACGGGAGGAAACACGAAAGCCCGGCGGTGGAACTCCACCCCGCCGGGCTCCGGTCTCGCGCGCTATCGCGTCGCGGACTCGATGTTGCCGCGGTAGGTGGTGATGATGCGGGAGGCCTCGGCGAGCTCCTCCGACATCCTCTGGAACGCCTGACGGTAGTTCTGCCAGGCACCGCCGAAGCGCACAGCGCCCGGCCCGGTCCACGCGGTGCCGACCTTCGCCGCCTCGCGGTCGAGCGCCGCCATCGTCTGGCGCACCTGCTCCGCCTGCTGCGTGAACTGAGCGGCCATGTTCTGCATTTCCGCGGGGTCGCCGCCGAGCAAGCTCTGGCTCATGCCGGTCTCCTTCGGGATCGTCTGCATACAGGGGGTAGCCAAACGCCCCTACCCTAGACGTCAAACCCCTATGACGCACTGGTTATACCGAGTGGTTATCACCCCCAGCCCATACCCGTCATCCCGGTTCCAAGGGCAGAAGACCGGGGGTAGGGGCTCACGCGAGATCAGAGGCCGCTTACACTCCGTGGAAGGCGCGCAAGGCCTTGGGAGGAAAGGGACAAACTCGGTGCAGAAGGTCCTGATCGCCAATCGTGGCGAGATAGCGGTGCGGATCGCCCGCGCATGCAAGGACGCCGGGCTGACCGGCGTCGCGGTGTACGCCGACCAAGACCTCGACGCGCTCCATGTGCGGATGACCGACGAGGCGTACGCACTCGGCGGGCAGTCGCCTGCAGAGACGTACCTCGACATCGGCAAGTTGCTGCGCATCGCGGCCGAGTCGGGCGCGGACGCCGTCCACCCGGGATACGGCTTCCTGGCGGAGAACGCCGAGTTCGCCCAGGCGGTGATCGACGCCGGTCTGGTGTGGATCGGCCCCCCTCCGTCGGCGATCATCTCGCTCGGCGACAAGGTGGCGGCCAGGCACATCGCCCAGCGCGTCGGGGCGCCGCTGGTGGCGGGCACCCCCGACCCGGTGTCGGGCGTGGAGGAGGTCGTGGCCTTCGCCTCCGAGCACGGCCTGCCGATCGCGATCAAGGCGGCCTTCGGCGGCGGCGGGCGTGGCCTGAAGGTCGCCCGCACGATGGAGGAGATCCCCGACCTGTACGAGTCGGCGGTGCGCGAGGCCGTGACGGCGTTCGGGCGCGGTGAGTGCTTCGTGGAGCGCTACCTCGACCGGCCCCGCCACGTGGAGACGCAGTGCCTGGCCGACCAGCACGGCAACGTCGTGGTGATCTCCACCCGCGACTGCTCGCTGCAGCGGCGGCACCAGAAGCTGGTCGAGGAGGCCCCGGCCCCGTTCCTCTCCACCGAGCAGCGGGAGCTGCTCTACAGCTCCTCCAAGGCCATCCTCAAGGAGGCCGGCTACGTCGGGGCGGGCACCTGCGAGTTCCTGGTCGGCCAGGACGGCACGATCTCCTTCCTGGAGGTCAACACCCGGCTGCAGGTCGAGCACCCCGTCAGCGAGGAGGTCACGGGCATCGACCTGGTGCGCGAGATGTTCCGCGTCGCCGACGGCGAGCCCATCGGTTACGACGACCCCGAGATCCGAGGGCACTCGATCGAGTTCCGGATCAACGCCGAGGACGCCGGCCGCAACTTCCTGCCCGCTCCCGGCACGCTGACGACGATGCGGGCGCCCGCGGGCCCCGGCGTGCGGCTCGACGCGGGGTACGAGGCCGGCATGACGGTCCCGCAGTCGTTCGACTCGCTGGTGGCCAAGCTGATCATCACCGGCCGCACCAGGGCCGAGGCCCTCGCGCGGTCCCGCCGGGCGCTGGAGGAGTTCACGGTCGAGGGCATGCCGACCGTCCTGCCCTTCCACCGGGCGGTCGTGTCCGACCCCGCGTTCACCGGCGAGCCGTTCAGCGTGCACACCCGGTGGATCGAGACCGAGTTCTCCGGCGAGATCGAGCCCTACGCAGGCGAGACCGCCACGGAGGAGCCGGTCGAGCGCGAGCGTGTGGTCGTCGAGGTCGGCGGCAAGCGCCTGGAGGTGGTGCTGCCCGTCGCGCCCGCGATGGCGCGGCAGTCCGTACCCAAGAAGCCCGCCCGCCGGTCCGCCGGCAAGGGGTCGGCGGCGGCGGTGAGCGGAGACTCACTGGTCAGCCCGATGCAGGGCACGATCGTCAAGGTGGCCGCCTCCGACGGCGACGTCGTCCGGCCGGGTGACACGATCGTGGTGCTGGAAGCGATGAAGATGGAGCAGCCGCTCACCGCCCACAAGGGCGGCACCGTGACCGGCCTGGTGGCGACCGTCGGGCAGACGGTCACCGCGGGGGCCGCGATCTGCGAGATCAAGGACGCCTGAGCGGCGGTCTCATGCCGGTCGCCCTGCAGATCGAGATACGGTGGCGTTTCTAGGAACCTAGACGACCCCCCGTTCGTCCTGTAGGGCGAAGGAGGCATATAGCCGTGACCACTCATCCGGTGCGCCGCGCCACAGCCACAGTCGTGGCCATGCTGGCCGCACTTCTCACGTTGCTCGCGCTGTCGCCCGCTGCGCGGGCCGCGGCCCCACCCGATCCGAACGCGATCGTGTCCGCCTGGAAGGCCAGCCCGGTCTATGCCGGGCCTGGCGTGTCGCTCAGCTCCAGCCAGCTGTCCGACATCCGTGACGCGGTGAAGGGCGCGAACAGCAAGATCTACGTCGCCGCCCTCGCCGACGGCACGGTGACCGACAGCGCCTCGGCAGGGCACCTGATCACCGCCCTCGGCCAGGCGCTCTCGCAGCAGGGCCGCCCGCGTGCCACTGTCGCCATCCTCGACGGCAACACGCTGTTCGCCGGGTCGAGCGCCATCCGCAAGACCGGCCTGGCGGGCCAGCTCGCCAACGCGGCGACCAGCAACAACAAGGACGTCGTCACCGGCATGAAGGACTTCGTCGAGCGGGTCGACAAGGCCGTCAGCGGTGACACCAAGGGGGCGCTGAAGTCCGGGAGCGCCGCGAGCAGCGGCGGCGGTGGCGGGGTGCTCATCGGCATCCTGGTCCTCGCCCTGGTCGGCGGCCTCGGCATCTTCTGGTACTCCCGCAAGAAGAAGCGCGACCGCGAGGCCCAGGAGGCCCGCGAGCTCGCCGCGGTCAAGCAGACCGTCGAGGAGGACGTCACCAAGTTCGGCGAGGAGATCACCGCGCTCGACCTCGACGTCAAGGTGTCCGACAACCAGGCCCAGACCCAGACCGACTGGCAGCAGGCCCTCGACGCCTATGAGCGGGCCAAGAACGAGCTCGCGGCGGTCAAGCGCACGGACGAGCTCCGCGGCGTGACCACCGCCCTTGAGGAGGGCCGCTACGCCCTGGCCTGCGTCAAGGCGCGCGTGAACAACGAGGCGCTTCCCGAGCGGCGCGCACCGTGCTTCTTCAACCCGCAGCACGGCCCGTCCGTCCGCGACGTCCTGTGGGCCCCGCCGAACGGCGCCCCCCGCGACGTGCCCGCCTGCGCGGCCGACGCGCAGCGCGTGGAGCAGGGCTTCGACCCGCACATGCGCGAGGTCATGGTCGACGGTCAGCGCCGTCCCTACTGGGACGCCGGCCCCGCGTACGCTCCCTACGCCTCCGGTTACTACGGCGGCTTCGGCGGCGGCGACCTGATGACGGGCATGCTGATCGGCACCATGCTCGGTAGCTCCTTTGGCGGCTTCGGCCACGGCTGGGGCGGTGGCGGCTATGACGCCGGCTACGCCGCGGGCGCCGAGTCGGCCGGTGGCGGCGACTGGGGCGGTGGCGGAGGCGACTTCGGCGGCGGCGGAGACTGGGGCGGCGGAGGCGACTTCGGCGGCGGAGACTTCGGCGGCGGCGGAGACTGGTAGTCCAGATCAGCCCCTTCGGCTCGTGGTGATCGTCACGGCCACGTGTTCCTCAGAGCCCCGGCGGGCCACCTGCCCGCCGGGGCTCTTCACGTGTGTACGAACCTCGCGAGGGCTGATCTTGAAGAGCGGCGCTTCGCGGGTCCGGCGGAGGCGAAAGCGATCTGCAAGACACGTGCAACCCCACGTATATGAGCCGCTGTCACACTCGGCACAGTTGTCGAGGAGGCTCCGTTGCGTAGTTCCATCCCCCTGGCCCTGGCCACCGGGCTGTTCGTCCTGACCGTGCCGACGCTGCCGGCGTCCGCGTCGTCCGTGCCGGGGTCCGAGACGGGCACGCTCAGGGCGGCGGAAGCCGTGGCGGCGGCGCCGTGCAAGCCCGGGTCGGGCGCCAAGCTGCGAGGCAGGAACTTCACCGGCGGGGCCGCGCTCCCGGCCGACCTCCGCTGCGCGGACCTGACCAACGCCAAGCTGGACGAGGTCGACTTCACCCAGAAGGACCTGACGGGGGCCATCCTCAAGAACGCCTCCATGAAGGAGGCGGACTTCACCCAGGCCCGCCTGGAGTACGCCGACCTGAGCGGCGCCGATCTCTCGGCCGCCGACCTCGGGCAGATGCACGCCAAGCACGCCACCCTCCGAAGGACGATCCTCACCGACGCCCACGGCGGGCAGGCCGAGTTCCCGCACGCCGACCTCACCGGGGCCATCATGGCGAGGGTCGAGCTGACCCAGGCGAACCTCACCGACGCCACGCTGGTCGACGCGTACCTCAACGAGGCCACCCTCGGCCAGATCCAGGCCAGGAACGCCGACTTCACCAGGGCCAAGCTCCGCGACGCCAAGCTCGGCCAGGCCAAGCTGCAGTTCGCGGTGTTCAAGGGCGCCAACCTCACGAAGGCGGAGCTCGTGCAGGCCGAGCTGAACGGCGCCGACTTCAAAGGGGCGACGGTCGAGAAGGCGTCCTTCGTCCAGGCCGACGACGTCAACCTCACCGGAGCGCTCGGCACCCCGGAGGGCGTGCCGAGCGACGCCGTCGGCAACCCGCCGGACCTGCCCCAGGGCTTCGAGGACGCGGGCGGGTCGGGTCCCACGCTGCCGGTCGTCACGCGCGGCAGCGGCGGGCTGGGCCTGGTCCTGGTGATCCTCAGCGGCGTCGGCCTCAGCATCACGCTGATCCTGTGGGGCCTCTCCCACCGGCGCAGGAACGAGCGGGCGGCGCGGTTCGCCACCGCGCGGCGGAGCGCCGAGGAGGACGTGATCAGGCTGGGCGAGGAGATCGACTCGCTCGACTTCGACTACAAGATCAACCACATGACCACGAGCGGCGTGGACCAGGACTGGCGCCGCGCGCTGGACGCCTACGAGGCCGCCAAGCAGTCGCTGAACGTCGCCCAGAGCGTTCCCCAGCTCGCGGGAGTGGCCGCGGCCGTACATCACGGCAGGGACGCCCTCGGACGTGTGAGATCCCGTATGACATGACCGGCCGGAGGGGTCGCCGTACCCGAAAGGGATCAGGCGGACGGTAGTGGCAGGCGGGGGGTCGCCGTGTTCAGATCACGGTGGACTTGACGGGGAGCATCAGGCGGCGGGCCGCCTCGGTGATCGAGCCGGCCAGCGACGGGTAGACCGCGAACGTGTGGGCGATCTGGTCGACCGTGAGCCGGTGCTGCACGGCCAGCGACAGGGCCAGGATCAGCTCCGACGCGCGCGGGGCGACGACGACGCCGCCGAGCACGATGCCGGTGTGCGGGCGGCAGAACAGCTTCACGAAGCCGTCGTTGAAGCCCTGCATCTTCGCGCGGGCGTTGGTGGCGAGGGGCAGCTTGACGACGTTGGCCTCGACCTCGCCCGCCTCGATCTGCCGCTGCGAGACGCCGACGGCGGCGATCTCGGGGTCGGTGAAGATGGTGGACGCCACGGTGGCGAGGCGCAGGGGCTGCACGGCCTCGCCCAGCGCGTGCCAGACCGCGATGCGGCCCTGCATGGCCGCCACGGAGGCGAGCATGAGCACGCCCGTACAGTCGCCGGCGGCGTAGACCCCGGGGGCCGAGGTGCGGGACACCTTGTCGACCTGGATGAAGCCGTTCCTGTCGAGGGTGACGCCCGCCTCCTCAAGGCCGATGCCGGAGGTGTTCGGGATCATGCCGACGGTCATGAGGCAGTGGCTGCCCTCGGCCGTGCGGCCGTCCTCCAGGGTGACCACCACGCCGTGCTCGGTGCGCTTGACCGAGGAGGCGCGGGACTTGCCCATGACGTTCATGCCCCGGCGCCGGTAGACCTCTTCGAGGACCTCGGCCGCGTCGGCGTCCTCGTTGGGCATCATCCGGTCGCGGGACGAGACGAGCGTGACCTCCGAGCCCAGCGAGCGGTACGCGCCGGCGAACTCGGCGCCGGTGACGCCGGAGCCGACGACGATGAGGTGCTCGGGCACCTCGTCCAGATCGTAGAGCTGGCGCCAGGTGAGGACGCGCTCCCCGTCGGGCACGGCGCCCGGCAGCACGCGCGGGGTCGCGCCGGTGGCCACGATGACGACGTCGGCCCTGATGGTCTGGTCGCCCACCCGCACTACCTGGGGGTCGACCAGGCGCCCCGAGCCCTTGACGATCTCGACGCCCTCGGCGGTGAGCCTGGCCGCGATGTCGGCCGACTGCGCCTGTGCCAGCTCCTTGACGCGCTTGTTCACGAGCGGCATGTCGACCTGGACGCCGCCCACGTCGCCGTCGAGCCCTCCGGTGAAGTTGACACCGAGCGAGGAACCATCCAGAAGGGCCTGTTTGCGGACAGATGTGGCGATCATGGTCTTGGACGGCACGCAGTCGGTGAGCACGCACGCCCCACCGGGACCGTCCTGCTCGACCACGGTGGCCTGGGCTCCGAGCTGAGCCGCGACCAGCGCCGCCTCGTAACCTCCGGGCCCGCCGCCAATGATCACAATCCTCGTCACATACCCCATTGTCCCGTATGACGCGGGGTGCCCGGGGTGCAATACCCGATCAGAAGCCTCGAAGACCGGTAAAAAGCCCGATCCTCCCCGAAAAACCCCAATGAATCCACGGGTCCAAGCCATGATCGCCGCAAGAAAGAAAGCCGCCGCCAGAGTACCGGGGCGTGTTGGAGGCGCCTGGCCGGATCACCACGCGGATCTTGGATTACTCTTGTGTGCCGTGCCTGTTTACGCCGCCTATGGCAGCAACATGGACCCCAAGCAGATGGCCCAGAGGGCTCCCCACTCGCCCATGCGCGGGACTGGCTGGCTGCAAGGCTGGCGCCTGACGTTCGGCGGCGAGGACGTCGGCTGGGAGGGCGCGCTCGCCACGATCGCCGAGAGCCCCGCCGAGCACGTCTTCGTGGTCCTCTACGACGTCCCCGACTGGGACGAGCCCTCGCTCGACCAGTGGGAGGGGGCCGCGCTCGGGCTCTACCACAAGGTCAAGCTCCGGGTGGCGACCCTCGACGGCGAGATCGTCGCGTGGTTCTACGTGCTCGACGAGTACGAGGGCGGCCTGCCGTCGGCGCGCTACCTCGGCATCCTCGCCGACGCCGCCGAGAAGGCCGGAGCCCCCGACGACTACGTCACCGACCTCAGAAGCCGCCCCTGCACCTCGATCGGCGACTGACCTTCAACGGTTCTCGATCAGAACGGGTTCTCCTGACACGGTGACGGTGTCGCCGGGCCGTACGGGAGTGGTCGTCCCGTCCAGCCGCCGCACCTCCCGGGCCCTCGGACCGGCCGTGGTGGCCGCCGTCCCCGTGACGGCCCACCTGATCGAGGCGGTGTGACGGGGCTCGGGCTCCGTCATGGTGAAGTCGCACTGCCAGACGTCCTCGGGGAGCCCGATCGCCAGGCCGTGACCGCACGATCGGCTCTCGGCGTGGGCGAGCCACCGTTCGAGTTGCTCCACGGCCAGCGCCGCACGGGTGGGGGCGCCTCCCTCTGCCTGCAGGACGATCGGGATCTTGGTGCCGCCCCAGTTGTAGAAGTACATCCTCTCCAGGTTGACGTTCCGCGCGTACAGCCCGGTGAGGAAGAAGCGCACGGCGTAGTCGCGGGCGCGCTCCTCGTCGAGCCGGCTCTCGAGGGGGATCGAGTAGGTGGTGCCGGTGCTCCACAGGCGCGGCTGGATGCCTGCCTCGTGCATCGCCCGGTCGACCGTGGTGGCCAGCTCCAGCATGCTCTCGGGCGGGTCGGAGGCGGTGCGCTGGTACAGCTTGATGCCCGCGACGTCGCAGTAGCCGTACCCTCCGAGCTGCGCGAACCGCTGGAGGACGCGTCGTCCCTCGGGCGTCCACAGCTGCCCCATCCCCGGGCAGACCACGGTGGCCTCGGGGTCGGCCGCCCTGATGATCTCGCGGGCCCGCCGCGTCATCTCGACCAGCTTCTCGACGCTGCCGGCGTAGAACCGGCGATCGTTGGCGAGCACCCACAGCTCGTACGCCTCGACGCGCCCCCGGTAGCGGGTGGCGACGGCGCGCACGAACGTGTCCCAGTCGGCGAGGTCATCGGGCGGCGAGGCCCTGGAACCGTCCGGGTACGGCGCGGGAGGGCCGCCGGGGCTGGCCCACGCGGGCGTGCCGCCCATGACGAACAGCGCCGGCAGCCCGGCGTCGTGGGCTCCTCCGACGAGGCGGTCCAGGACCGTCCAGTCGAACTCGCCCCGCTTCGGCTGGATCTGCGCCCAGCGGGTCTCGCTGTCCCACAGCCGCACCGCGCCGACCCGGAAGCCCGGCATGGTGCCGGTGGAACTGTTCAGGGTGACGCCGAACAGCGTGCGGGGCACCGGGGCGGGATCCATCGTCCAGGCGGGCCCTGCGATCCACTGCGCCGCCCGGCGCGGGGGCTGGGACGGGGCCGCCGTGCTGCCTCCGAGCACCGCGAAGCACAGGATCACAACTGCCGCCGCACCCGCTAGCGCGAGCCCCTGACGTGACCCGAAGCGCTTGGGCGCCGGCCCGGGGACCTCATGTGCCTCGATTCGCCGGCCGGGGGCCTCCTGCGCCTCGGCCTCGGGCGTGTCGAAGATCTCGGGCGTGTCGAAGATCTCGGGCGCGAGGAAGCCGGGCGTCGCGAGACCGGCCGGCGCCACCGGCCCCGATGCCTCCATCCCCGTCTCCGCCTCCGGACGCTCCGGAACCAGAGAGAGGACGGGCGGTGCCGCCTCCATGGCCGAAGAAGCGGCGGCCTGCGTCCACCGCCGGTACAGCTCCTCCTGCTCGGCCTTGGTCGCGCCGCACGCTCTCGCGATGCGCTCCAGCGGCCCATAGCTGTCCGGGACGATCTCGCCCCGGCAGTAGCGGTGCACCGTGGACCGGCTCATCCCGGTGCGGCGCCCAAGCGCCTCGTACGTGCGGCCGCTACGGAGCTTCAGCTCGGACAGCAACTCGGACAGCCGCTCCACCGACACTCAGCCACCTCGTCTCACCGAGCCAGGGATCGCGTGGAGTATCCCAGCACAAGGTGAACGGCGCACGTCATAACCCTGATCATTTCCCGTTGTCCCAGACGCCTCCCAGCCTGTTGCCGAACGGGCGCCCGCGTTGCCACGCTGTCTGGCGTCCGGAGTCCCGCGACCGGGCCCGGACCGGCGTGATGGGAGCGTCGAACACCGAAACACCGTGAGAAGGGTGAAGGGTGAAGACCAAAAGACGGCCGCGCGAGCGTCTGCGGCGAGTGGTACGTCGACCGGTCCTGAACAGCGGCTTCCCGTATTGCTACGGCTGGGCTACGAGGGCGTCCGGCCGCAGTAAGAGCGTCTTCGAGTGAGATCGCGAGGAGCCGGTGGCACCGCGCCACCGGCTTCCTTGCTTTCAGCGTCCCGCGGCCAGCACGTCCGTAAGGCTCTGGGCGGCGCGGAGGGCGTCGGTGTGGCGGTTGTAGAGCGGGGCGAAGCCGAAGCGGAGGACGTCCGGGGTGCGGAAGTCGCCAATGACCTCGCGGGCGGTCAGCTCGGCGACCAGCGCGCCGGCGTCCGGGTGGCGCAGCGAGGCCTGGTGGCCACGGTTCTCGTCGCGCGGGGTGACCACCTCGACGGCGTCTGCGAGCAGCTCGTCCACGCACTGGATGAAGAACCCGGTCAGCGACAGGCCCTTGGCTCGTACGTCTTTGAGCTCCACGCCCTCCCAGACCTCCAGCGCGGCCTCCAGGGCCAGCAGCGACAGGATGTCGGGAGTGCCGGCCCGCGCCCGGGCGATGCCGGGGGCCGGCTCGTACTTCTCCGCCATGGCGAACGGATCACGGTGACCGCCCCATCCGGACAGCGGCTGGCGGAACGACTCCTGAAGACCACTGGGCACGTAGATGAAGGCCGGCGACCCCGGGCCGCCGTTGAGGAACTTGTACGTGCATCCGACCGCGAGGTCGACACCGAGGTCGTCCAGCTCGATGGGCAGCACGCCCGCGCTGTGGCACAGATCCCACACCACCCGTGCCCCTGCGGAGTGCACCCGGGCCGTGAGACCGGCCATGTCGTACAGGCGCCCCGTCTTGTAGTCCACGTGGTTGAGCAGCACCACCGCCGTCTGCTCGCTCAGCACCTCATCGAGCTCGTCCACGACGACCGGGCGAAGCACCGTCCCGGTCAGCTCGGCCACCGACTCCGCGATGTACCCGTCGGTCGGGAACGTCGCCGCGTCGACCACGATCTCCCGCCGGCCCGGCGACAGCCGCACCGCGCCCACCAGGGCCTTGAAGATGTTGACGCTGGTCGAGTCGGCCACCACGACCTGCCCGGGCGCCGCGCCCACCAGCGGGGCGATCTTCTCCCCCACCCGCTCGGGCGCCGTCCACCAGCTCTCCGGCCACGATCTGATCAGCCTGCGCCCCCACTGCTCGCGCACGACCTCCTCCACCCGCCCGGCCACCCGCCGCGGCGGGGCACCCAGCGAGTTGCCGTCCAGGTAGACCACTGCCGGATCGAGGTCGAACTCGCCACGGAGATACGCCAGTGGATCCTCGGCGTCCAGCTTCGCCGCCCGCTCGGTCAAGTCGGTCATGTGCCCGCGTCCTTCTCGTGGAGGCCCCGCCATCAGGGGCGCAGTTCCAGGAAGACGTTACGCTCCCGCCCACGCGCGCGGTCTGTCGACGGTCACCAACCGAGCCGGCCGCACTCAGCCGGTCTGACGATACCCAAGATCGGCATCCTCCTTGCCGAGCCGAGTGCTCAGGCCGGTTGCTCGCGTGGTCGCACCGCCGAGCCCACGCCGACCACGACAGTGCGGGCGAGCACGTCGTGAAGACACCGCTTGGCATCGCCCAAGATCCACAGAGAGTCGAGCAGGGAAAGGACGAGGCCGATGTAGGGAATCGACGACGCGGCCGCGAAGATGAACGCGCGCAGCCCGGCCTGGGAGACCGTCAACGGCCCGCCGTCTCTGGCGACGACCTTCAACCGGCACAGCCGCTTCCCGAGAGTGCGCCCCCAGCGGGCATGGGAGATCCAGAAGTAAGAGAACAAGATGATGTCGAACGTCAGCTGGAGAGGCCAGTACGGATCGCCCACGTAGGGATTGCCGAAATACTGGTCCAGGATCGATTGCTCGGGCATCTGTACATCGGCCGCCGGCTCGGTGAAGAACCCGGGCACCAATGCGGTCGAGATCACGAAGTTGACGATCGAAAGCAGGATGAGGTCGATCGACGAGGCGAGAAATCGGTATCGCCGAGCGGCGAGGGCCGGCACTTCCGGCCCCCCGGGGGAAAGCGTCACCGCGCCAGTGTGGCAGCCATGATCCCCCCTGCGAAGCCCGCTGTCAGGCCGTGTGCTGATCGCTGGAATGGGGTTGTAGCCTCGGTGCTCGTGAGTAGTGATGTCTATGAACTCGCCGCGGACGCCGCGGGTGCGCTGAAGTCCCTTACCGGGGTCGAGTCGTTCGACGTGGCGCTGGTCATGGGGTCCGGGTGGGGCCCCGCCGCCGACGCCATCGGCACGACGATCTCCGAGCATCCGGTGACCGAGTTGCCGGGGTTCTCCGCCCCGGCCGTGGCCGGGCACTCGGGCAAGATCCGGGCCGTCGAGACCGAGTCGGGCAGGAAGGCGCTCATCTTCCTCGGGCGCACCCACCTGTACGAGGGCAGGGGTGTGGACCCGGTTGTGCACGGGGTGCGCACCGCCGTCGCGGCCGGTGCCGGCACGGTCGTGCTGACCAACGCCGCCGGGGGGCTGCGGCCGGAGGTTCAGAGCGTCGGCGAGCCCGTGCTGATCAGCGACCACATCAACCTGACGGGCGCGAACCCGATCACGGGGGCGACCTTCGTCGACCTGACCGAGGTCTACTCCAGGCGCCTGCGCGAGCTGGCCCGCGAGGCGGACCCGTCGCTCGCCGAGGGCGTGTACGTCGCGTTCCGCGGCCCGACGTACGAGACCCCGGCCGAGATCCGCATGCTCCGCACGCTGGGTGGTGACCTCGTCGGCATGTCCACCGTGCTGGAGGCCATCGCCGCCCGTGAGGCCGGGGCCGACGTGCTCGGCCTCTCCCTGGTGACCAACCCGGGCGCGGGACTGGTCGGCGAGCCGCTGAACCACGAGGAGGTCCTCGAGGTCGGCAGGGCCACGGCGGCACGCATGGGCGTCCTGCTGGCCAAGGTCGTCAACAAGCTCTGACGGTCGAGTCGGCTTCCCCGCCCGATCCATTCCCCGGCGCGGGAGGGGACGGTGGCCGCTCCTGTCCGGCGAGGGGCTACATTGACCCGGTTCGGTGCTCGTGGTCGGCTTCTTACGTGAGTTGAATGTGCTGAAGGGGCGTTATGTCTGATCTCGTGCGGCGGGCTGAGGAGTGGCTGGCCCAGGACCCGGACGCTGAGACGCGGGCCGAGCTCCAGGAGATCCTCGACAGCGGGGACACCGCCGAGCTTCAGGACCGCTTCGGGGTCAAGCTGGAGTTCGGCACGGCGGGCCTGAGGGGCGAGCTGGGCGCCGGGCCGAACCGGATGAACCGCGTGACCGTCATGCGCGCTGCGGCCGGCCTGGCGAGGCGGCTGGGGCCGGGCAAGCATGTCGTCATCGGGTACGACGCCCGGTACAAGTCCGACCTGTTCGCCCGCGACTCGGCGGCCGTGCTCAACGGAGCCGGGCTGCGCGTCTCGCTGATGGGCCACCACTGGCCCACCCCCGTGCTGGCCTTCGCCGTGGGACACCTCGGCGCGGACGCGGGCGTCATGGTCACCGCGTCGCACAACCCGCCCCGGGACAACGGCTACAAGGTCTACTGGGGCGACGGGGCCCAGATCGTGCCCCCGCTCGACGAGGAGATCTCGGCGGCCATCGACACGGTCGGGCGCGTGGACCTGCTCTCGCTCGGAGACGAGTGGGAGACCCTGAGCGACGCGGCGATCGTCGGGCCGTACCTGGCGGCGGTGAGCGCACTGCCGCTGGGCGACGCCCGTGACCTGCGGGTCGTCTACACACCGATGCACGGCGTGGGCGGGGAGGTGCTGCTACGGGCCTTCACCTCGGCCGGGTTCGAGAGCCCGTCCGTGACCGAGGCGCAGTTCGCCCCGGATCCGGACTTCCCGACGGTCGCGTTCCCGAACCCGGAGGAGCCGGGCGCGATGGACCTCGCGCTACAGCTCGCGGAGAAGGTCGGCGCCGATCTGGTGATCGCCAACGATCCGGACGCCGACCGCTGCGCCGTGGGCGTGCCCACGCGGGACGGCGGCTTCCGCATGCTCACCGGTGACGAGGTCGGCGGCCTGCTCGGCGAGTACGTCATCGACCGCACCTCGGGCCCCGACCGGCTGGTGGCCGCCTCGATCGTGTCGTCCTCGCTGCTCGGCAAGATCGCCAAAGCGCACGGGGTACGGCATGCCGAGACGCTGACCGGCTTCAAGTGGATCGTGAAGGCCGGGGACGGGCTCGTCTACGGCTACGAGGAGGCGCTCGGCTACAGCGTCGGCTCCGACCAGGGCTTGCCCGTGCGGGACAAGGACGGCATCGGCGCCGCGCTGGCCGTCGCGGCCATGGCCGCTCAGGCGAAGCGCGAGGGCAGCACCCTGCTGGACCTGCTCGACGAGCAGGCGAGCAGATACGGGCTGCACGCGACCGCGCAGCTCTCGGTCCGCGTGGATGATCTGTCGCTCATCACGGACGCCATGGACCGGCTGAGGTCCGCCCCTCCCCTGGCGCTCGGCGGCCGGGCCGTCCGGTCGGTGGACGATCTCGGCACGGGCGTCGACGGTCTGCCTCCCACGGACGGGCTCCGCTACCGGCTGGACGGCGACGCCCGCGTGGTGGTGCGCCCCTCCGGCACGGAGCCCAAGCTCAAGTGCTACCTGGAGGTCGTCATCCCGGTCGGCGGCGACATATCCGCCGCCAGAACCCAGGCCACCCACGACCTCGACTCCCTCAAGTCCGACCTCTCAACAGCCCTGGCCTTGTGAAGGCTCAGGAGAGGATGAGGGCGGCGATCACCAGGGTCAGGGCGGCGGCGAGGGCGACCAGGGCCGAGGGCGACCAGGTCGCCGTCAGGGGCAGGCGCTCTCCGGCGGCGCGGGATCTCTTCTCCGCCGTCTCGGTGAGCTGCTGAGCGACCCAGTCGGCATGGGTGCGGCCGGCCATGACCTGCGCCGCCGCCTGCTCGGCCTTGGAGAGCTGCGGCTGGGTGCTCGGATAGCGGCCGGACTTGGCCGGGACGACCGGAGCCCCGCGCCGCACCGCCTTGGCCCGCTCACGCGCCGACGACTGCGGCGCCCAGCAGCGCACGGTGTCGTCGCCCGACTCGATGATGATCGCGTGCGAGACGTGGATGCCGTCGACGGCCTTCCACGGCACGAAGACGTTGCGCAGCGGGTTGCGCACCAGGACGCCGTCCTCCCCGGCCAGGATGCCGGGACGCAGGCAGCCGACGAAGACCGCCGCGGTCAGCACGGCGAGCACCGCGCCCGCGACGAGAGCGGAGGGGATGGTGCCGTTGGCGACCAGGTCGACGGCGTTGAACGCGGCGAACACCATCCACACCCAGCCCAGAACCCAGGCCGTCTTGGACCGGAAGACTTGTGGCTTCACCGCTCGCTCACCGCTACCTCTCCGTTCAGCAGGCGGTCACCACGCTAACGCCTCGCACGCAGTGCTCAAGCCTGCCACTTGAGCCGGGCGAACCCCGGCTTGATGACGCCGTTGATCAGCGCGAGCCGCTCGTCGAACGGGATGAACGCTGACTTCATGGCGTTGACTGTGAACCACTGCAGATCGTCCCACTCGTAGCCGAAGGTCTCGACGAGGTTGGCGAACTCCTGGGACACGCTGGTGTCACTCATCAACCTGTTGTCGGTGTTGACGGTCACCCGGAAGTACAGGCGGCGCAGGAGGCCGATGGGGTGCTCGGCCAGCGAGGACGCCGCGCCGGTCTGGAGGTTGGACGTCGGGCACATCTCCAGCGGGATGCGCTTGTCGCGCACGTAGGCCGCGAGGCGCCCGAGCTTGGCGGTGCCGTCCGTGGCGACCTGGATGTCGTCGATGATGCGCACGCCGTGCCCGAGCCGGTCGGCGCCGCACCACTGGATGGCCTGCCAGATCGACGGCAGCCCGAAGCCCTCGCCCGCGTGGATCGTGAAGTGGGAGTTCTCCCGCTGGAGGTACTCGAAGGCGTCCAGGTGCCGGGTGGGCGGGTAGCCGGCCTCGGCGCCGGCGATGTCGAACCCGGCCACGCCCACGTCGCGGTAGCGCACGGCGAGCTCGGCGATCTCCATCGAGCGCGCCTGGTGGCGCATCGCGGTGAGCAGTGCCCCGACCCGGATGTTCCGGCCCGCAGAGCCGATCTTGAAGCCTTCCAGGACGGCCTCCACCACCTGGTCGAGGCTGAGGCCCGCGGAGGTGTGCAGCTCGGGCGCGTACCGGACCTCGGCGTAGACGACGCCGTCGTTCGCCAGGTCCTCCGCGCACTCGGCGGCGACCCGCACCAGCGACTCCCGCGTCTGCATGACGCCGACCGTGTGGTCGAAGGTCTCCAGGTAACGCTCCAGCGACCCGGAGTCGGACGCCTCGCGGAACCAGGTGCGAAGCTCCTCCACGTCGGTGGTGGGGAGCCGGTCGTAGCCCGTCTCGCGGGCGAGGTCGATGATCGTCTCCGGTCGCAGGCCACCGTCGAGATGGTCGTGGAGAAGGACCTTGGGGGCCTTGCGGATCTCGTCGAGCGTGGGCTGCTGGGTCATCGGAACATCCTAAGGAGTCTTTCGCGTCACTCGTCGCGGTTCACGGTGTCGGGCGAGAAGGCGGGCATGCAGACCGCGACGTACTCCGCGCCCTCGGGGCCGACGGTGTAGCGGATCTTCTCGCCCGGGAAGCTCACGAACGCCTCACCAGAGGACACCTCGGTCACGCCCTCGTCGTGCTCGATCACGACGGTGCCGCGCAGCACGAGGGTGTACTCGGTGAACCGAGGGGTCTGGGCCGGCTCCTCCCAGCCCGCCGGGGCGGTCATGTGGGCGATGGACACCTGGTCGTCGCCACTGTTGACACGGCCGACGTACTCGTCGATGACCTTGCCGCCCGGCACCGGGATGCGGGTCGCGCCCGCTATTTTGCGTACCACGCGACCAGTGTATTGATCCGCGCGCTTCGCCCGGCACGCCCCGATCTAGTGGGCGACGTCGATGACCAGCCGCGACGGGTTCGACTGCTCGCTGACCCGGAACCCCGCGCGGTGGCGCAGCACGATGGCCACGGTCACGACGCCCTCGAAGTCGCCGATCCGCACGACGCCTGTGACGTTGCCGAGGTCCGGCTGGAACATGGGAGTCCTCCCCCAGGTGGGCTTGCCGTCCTCGGTGTGCGCGCTGGCCGGGGTCAGCGTGGCCTGGAGGTACGCTCCGCCCTTGATGTCGACGGGCTCGCCGGAGCCGTCCTCGATGAGCTGCTTCACCCAGCCCACGGTGTACCCCGTCCTGGCGCCCTGCAGGTCGATCACCACCCGGTCGTACCCCTGGTGGGCGGCGAGGCGCACTCCCTTGACCAGGGGCGGCCTGGCGGGCGCGCGTTTGACCTCGACCTGCTTGGTGCCGGTGGGCGGGGTCAGGTCGGACGAGCCGGTGGACGGGGTGACCGTCGCCGTGGGCGTCGGGGGCGAGGACGCGGGGGCCGACGGAGAGACCGAGGGCGGAAGGGGGGCCGGGGACGACGCCGCGGGCGTGATCGCCGCCCCTGACGGAGAGCTCGGGGTGGTGCCGCAGGCCGCGACGAGCGCGAGCGGCACGAGTGCGGTGGCGATCCTGTTCATGGGCCTCTTCATGGGCCTCGGCTCCTCCGCTGGGTTCTCCAACTCCTTAGATGCCGAGAATGCCTCACCAGTTCGCGGGGAAACTTCCTATCCCGAAAATGTGTCCGAAGTGCCCTGTACGTGCGAGGAGCCCCCCGGCGCGCACGCGCCGGGGGGCTCACCAGGAGGGATGGAGGTCAGCCGGAGCTCAGAGGGTCTCCAGGACCTTGACCTCGCCCCCCTCTCCTACCTCCGCGACCGGGGCCGCCGTACGGGCGCGGAGGAGTCCCGTGAGCGCGATGGCGAGGCCGATGAGCGCGATCGCGGCGCAGACCGCGAACGACGACCGGATGGCCGTCATGGTGACCGCGCCCCCGTCGGCGGTCGCCACGGCGGCCACGATCGCGAGCACGAGCGCCCCGCCGACCTGGCCCGAGGTGTTGAGCAGGCCGGACGCCAGCCCTTGTTCGTCGTCGGCCACTCCGGCGGTGGCCTGGATGTTCAGCGAGGGGAACGACAGCGCGAAGGCGATGCCCAGCAGCACCATCCCGGGGATGACCAGCGTGCCGAGGCTCGGGTGCTCGCCGGCGTTGAGGAAGACCGCGTACCCGGCGGCCAGGGCGAACGACCCGATGACGATCAGCCGGGCGGTGCCGAACCTGTCGGCGAAGTCGCCCATCTTGGTGGAGGTCACGGCGACGAGCAGGCCGGCGGGCAGGAACGCCAGCGCGGTGTGCAGCGCCGACCAGCCGAGCAGGTTCTGGAAGTACTGCATGGCGACGAACTGGAAGCCCACGTACGAGCCGAAGAGGATCACCAGGCCCAGGTTGGCCCCGACCAGCGGCCCCGAGCGCAGGATGCCCAGCCGTACGAGCGGGTGCCTGACGCGCCGCTCGACGGCGACGAACAGCGCGAGCAGGACCATGGCGCCCGCGATGCTCGCGATGGTGCGCACCGAGCCCCACCCGGCCTCGGGCGCCTGGACGACGGCGAACACGAACAGCAGCATGGACGCGGTGATGGTCGCGGCGCCGACCAGGTCGTAACCCCCGGTGGCCCGCTCCTCCCCGGAGTGGCGCGGAAGCAGCTTGACCCCCGCCACCAGCGCGATGATCGCGACCGGCACCGGCATGAGGAAGGTCCAGCGCCACCCGAGCTCGGTGAGGAACCCGGACAGGACCAGCCCGAGAGAGAAGCCACTGGCGCCGCAGGCGGTGAAGATGCTCAGCGCGCGGTTGCGCGCCGGGCCCTCCGCGAAGGTCGTGGTGATGATCGAGAGCGCGGCGGGAGCGGTGAAGGCCGCGCTGATGCCCTTGATGAACCTGGCCGCGATCAGCAGGCCGCCGTCGTCGACGAGCCCGCCGAGCAGGGAGGCGACGGCGAAGACGGCGAGCGCCACGAGGAAGACCCTGCGGCGGCCGAGCAGATCGGCCGTGCGGCCGCCGAGCAGCAGCAGGCCGCCGTAGCCGAGCACGTATCCGCTGACGATCCACTGCAGGGAAGAGGTGGAAAGGCCGAGGTCGGCCTGAATGGACGGTAGGGCCACTCCGACCATCGAGACATCGAGAGCATCGAGGAACACGACGGCGCAGAGCACGGTGAGCGCTCCCCAGAGGCGCGCGTCCCATGGTTCGTCATGTGAGGAGGGGAACATGGGCCAGGACATTACATGCGCATGCATTCAATGCACAAGCATTTAATTCGCGTGCATCTAATGTGCGTGCATGCTATAGTCCCGGCATGGAAGACCTCGACGTCGTGGACTCATGGCGTGAGTTGCTGGCCCGGCATGCGGCCACGTGGTGCACGCTCGAACGCGAGCTGGGCGAGAAGCACGGGTTGGGCGTCAGCGACTTCGAGGTCCTCGACCGCATGGCCGAGTCCGAGCACGGGAAGTACCGCGTCCAGGAGCTGGCCGACGCCGTTCACCTCAGCCAGAGCGCGCTGTCGCGGCTGATCTCGCGCCTGGAGAAGGCCGGTCTGGTCTGCCGCAACATGTGCGCCGAGGACCGGCGCGGCGTCTTCGTGAAGATCACCGAAGCCGGCGTCGAGCGCCACCGCCAGGCCCTGCCCACCCACCGCGCCGTGCTCAACGCGTCACTTTCATGATCGCCGGCCGCGTTTGGCGCGGCTACTCCGGGTAGTCGAGGGATATCACCGTCTCGACGACAGGGAGTGCGACACATGACCGAGGCCTGGACCTACCGCGAAGGCGTCGCCCCCGACCCGGACCTGAGCCTCATCGACTACGACGTCGAGGCCACCGACGGCAAGATCGGCACGGTGGACGAGGAGAGCAACGTGGCCGGGGACAGCTACCTGGTCGTCGACATCGGCTTCTGGCTCTTCGGCAAGAAGGCCCTCGTGCCCGCGAGCATGATCACCGGAGTCGACCCCCAGGAGAACAGGATCTACCTCGCCCGCACCCAGGAGGAGATCAAGGACGCTCCGGAGTTCGACGAGGACACCTACAAGGACGTCGCCTATCGCCGGCAGGTGGGCGAGTACTACGGCCGTTTCCCTTACGCACCGTAAGCGCCGGGCGCGGGGGCCCTTCTCATGTCGAGGAGGGCCCCGTGCCCGTCCGCCGAGAGGCGTGGCGTCAGGCGGTGATCCGGTCGATCACGAGCGGGAGCAGGCCCGGGTCGCCCGCCTCGCCGACCTGGTAGGCGCCGTCGAGCGCCGCGAGGGCCCGCTCGAAGCGGGCGGTCTCGTCGGCGTGCAGGGTCATCAGGGGCTGGCCCTCGCGCACGGTGTCACCCGGCTTGGCGTGCAGCGTGATCCCCGCGCCGAAGGACACGGAGTCCTCCTTGCGCGCCCGGCCCGCGCCGAGGCGCCAGGCCGCGAGCCCGACCCCATAGGCGTCCAGCCTGGTCAGCACCCCGGAGGCGGGCGCCGTGACCTCGACGGTCTCGGCGGCAGTGGGCAGCGCGGCGTCCGGGTCGCCGCCCTGGGCGGTGATCATGCGCCGCCAGGCGTCCATGGCCGAGCCGTCCTTGAGCGCCTCCTCGGGGTCCTTCCCGGAGATGCCGCCCGCCGCCAGCATCTCGCGCGCGAGCCGTACGGTCAGCTCCACCACGTCGGACGGGCCGCCTCCGGCGAGCACCTCGACGGACTCCTGGACCTCCAGGGCGTTGCCGACGGCGAGGCCGAGCGGGCGGTCCATGGCGGTCAGCAGCGCCACCGTCGTGACCCCGTGGTCCGTGCCGAGGTCGACCATCGTACGAGCCAGCTCGCGGGCCGTCTCGACGCTCTTCATGAACGCGCCCGAGCCGACCTTGACGTCGAGCACCAGCGCGCCCGTACCCTCGGCGATCTTCTTGGACATGATCGAGGAGGCGATCAGCGGGATCGACTCGACCGTACCTGTGACGTCGCGCAGCGCGTACAGCTTCTTGTCGGCCGGCGCGAGCCCGTCGCCGGCCGCGCAGACCACCGCGCCGGCCTCCCGCAGGACGGCGAGCATCTCGTCGTTCGAGAGCGACGCCCGCCAGCCGGGGATGGACTCCAGCTTGTCCAGCGTGCCCCCGGTGTGGCCGAGGCCCCGTCCGGACAGCTGGGGAACGTACGCGCCGCACGCGGCCACCAGCGGGGCCAGCGGCAGCGTGATCTTGTCGCCCACGCCGCCCGTGGAGTGCTTGTCGGTGGTCGGCCTGTCGAGCGCCGACCAGTCCATGCGCGAGCCGGACCTGATCATCGCCTCGGTCCACCTGCCGATCTCGCGGCGGCCCATCCCGTTGAGCAGGATCGCCATGGCCAGGGCGGACATCTGCTCGTCGGCGACCTCTCCCCGCGTGTAGGCGTCGACCACCCACGAGATCTGGTCCGCCGACAGCTCGCGGCCCTCCCGCTTCGTGACGATGACGTCGATCGCGTCCATCAAAGGCCCCCCGGAAAAAAGGATCGTCAAGTGAGAAAGGTTCAGGCGCCGCGGGACAGGTCGTCAGGGCCGAAGGCGAACGGCAGGATGTCCGCCATCCTCCAGGGCCCCTCGGGGGTCTCCACCAGCAGCTCGGGCCCGCCGTGCTCGAAGAGGAGCTGCCGGCAGCGCCCGCAGGGCATGAGCAGCTCGCCGTGGCCGTCGACGCACGTGAACGCCACGAGCCTGCCGCCGCCCGAGGCGTGGAGCGCGGAGACCAGGCCGCACTCCGCGCACAGCCCGAGGCCGTAGGAGGCGTTCTCCACGTTGCACCCGGTGACCACGCGGCCGTCGTCCACCAGCGCGGCGGCGCCGACGGGGAACTTCGAGTACGGCGCGTACGCGTGGGCCATCGCCGCCACGGCCCGCCGCCGCAGCGCGTCCCAGTCGAGGTCGCTCATTTCGCCTGGCCCTTCCGGTAGGGAACGCCGTCGGCCGCCGGCATGCGCAGCCGCTGGGAGGCCAGCGACAGGACCAGCAGCGTGGTGAGGTGGGGAGTGAACGAGGTGAACTGCTCGGCCACGGTGTCGGTCACCGCGAAGACCGCGAACACCAGCACCGCGAAGACGCCGCTGATCAGCGCCGCGCGGTTCCTGTGCTGCTGTACGAGCTGGTAGACCGCGAAGGCGGCGAGCAGCATCGCGACCACCAGCAGCAGCGCGTGCACGGACGTGCCGCCCTGGCGGAGCTGGAGCGCGTCGGTGTACCCGAAGAGCAGCGCGCCGCCCGCGAGGCCGCCCGGCCGCCAGTTGCCGAAGATCATGGCGGCGAGGCCGATGAAGCCGCGGCCGCCCGTCTGGCCCTCGCGGTAGATGCCGGCGGCCACGATCGACAGGAAGGCGCCGCCGAGGCCGGCCAGCGCTCCGGAGGTCACGACCGCGAGGTACTTGTAGTAGTACACGTTGACGCCGAGCGACTCGGCCGCCACGGGCCGCTCGCCGCACGCGCGCAGCCGCAGCCCGAAGGCCGTGCGCCAGAGCACGTAGAAGCTCAGCGGCACCAGCAGGATCGCCACGATCGTGAACAGCGAGATGTTCTGCGTCACGCCGCGGAGCACGCCCGCGATGTCGGACAGCAGGAACAGGTGGGTGTTCTCCAGGTCCCGCAGCGGTACGCCGATGCCGGGGATGCTGACGTCCGTGACGGGCGGGATGCGCGGCGACTGGGTCTCGCCGCCCCCCTTCATGCCGGTGAAGATGAGCTTGGAGAGGTACTCGGTGACGCCCAGGCCGAGGATGTTGATGGCGACGCCGGAGATGATGTGATCGACGCCGAACGTGACCGTGACGAGGGCGTGCAGCAGCCCGCCCAGCGCGCCGCCGATCGCTCCGGCGATGACGCCGGCCCACGGGGTGCCGAAGGTCAGGGCGCCCCAGGCCCCGCACCAGGTGCCGAGGATCATCATGCCTTCGAGGCCGATGTTGACCACTCCCGCGCGCTCGGACCACAGTCCGCCGAGGGCGGCGAGGCCGATGGGCACGGCGAGGCCGACGGCCGCGCCGATGGTGCCACCCGAGGTGATGTCGTTCGCCCCGGTCACCACCCGGGCGATGGACATCATGACGAGCAGCGCCAGCACGCCGAGCAGCAGCACCTGCCAGCTCAGGCGGAAGCGGCGAACCTGCGGTGGCGCGGGTGGCGCCGCGGAGATCTCGGAGACGGTCACGCCACCGCTCCTTCCACCGGTGCGGAGGCCTCCGCGGAGAGCTGCCTGCTCACCCTGCGCTGCTCGGCGGCGAGGCGGTACCGGTGGACCAGCTCGTAGGCGACGATGACCGAGAGCACGATGGTGCCCTGCATGATGATCACGATCTCCTTCGGGATGCCTTCGAGGTCCAGGATGTCCGAGGAGTTGTCGAGGAAACTCCAGAGCAGTGCGCCGATCGCGATGCCGGCCGGGTTGTTGCGGCCGAGGAGGGCGATGGCGATGCCGGTGAAGCCGAGGCCGGTCGGGAAGTCCAGGCTGTAGGAGTACGACGCGCCCAGCAGCTGAGGCATGCCGACCAGCCCGGCGGCCGCACCCGAAAGGATCATCGTCAGCAGGACCATCTTCTTGACGTTGACGCCGCTCGCGACCGCCGCCGACTCGGACCGCCCGGTGGCCCGCAGGTCGAACCCGAAGCGTGTCCAGTTGAACAGCACGTGGTACGCCAGGCCCAGAGCCACCGCCACGATGACGAACCCGAAGACCGGGGTCTTCGTGCCGGGGATGAGCTCGAACCCGGGGAACTGGCCGGACGGGGGGATCGGCTTGGTGCCGATGTTGTTGCTGCCCGACACCGCCACGGCGAGGCGGTCGGTGGTGAGCAGCCAGGCGCCGACCCCGGTCGCGATCGAGTTCAGCATGATCGTCGAGATGACCTCGCTGACGCCCCGGGTGACCTTGAGGATTCCGGCGATGGACGCCCAGACGCCGCCCACGGCCACCGCGACGAGGATCGTGACCCCGACGTGCAGCGGGGCGGGGAGCACCAGCGCGCCGCCGACCGCGGCCGCGACCAGGGCGGCGAGACGGTACTGGCCGTCGACGCCGATGTTGAACAGGTTCATCCGGAACCCGACCGCGACGGCGAGCGCGGAGATGTAGTACGTCGTCGCGAGGTTGATGATCATCACGATCGTACGCGGCTGCGAGCCGTAGTCGACCAGCAGCTTCATCGTCTCGAGCGGCGGGTTGCCGGTCAGCTGAAGGATGATCGAGGTCACGATGCCGGCGAAGACGATGGCCAGCAGCGGGGCGGCGAGCCCCAGCAGGCCTCCGAGCCTCACCCTGCCGAGCAACCGGTCGGTGAACGACGAACTCATGCTTCCTCCCCGGCGTCGGTCGCTGCCGAGCCGAGTTGCTCAGTGGGCGTGTGGTCCCGGGCGCCGGTCATGGCGGATCCGAGCCGCTCGGGGGTCACGTCGCCGGGGTCGACGTCGGCGACCATGCGGCCTCGCAGGATCACCTTCAGGGAGTCGGACAGGCCGATCAGCTCGTCCAGGTCCGCCGAGATCAGCAGGACGGCGAGGCCGACCGCGCGCGCGGTACGCAGGTGGTCCCAGATGGCGGCCTGCGCGCCAACGTCCACGCCGCGCGTCGGATGGGAGGCGATGAGCACGACCGGGTCGCCGCTCATCTCCCGTCCGACGATCAGCTTCTGCTGGTTGCCGCCGGACAGCGCGGCGGCGTCCACGTCGATGCCGGGGGTGCGGACGTCGTACTCCTCGACGATCCGCTGGGTGTCGGCGCGGGCTCCGGCCCGGTCGATCCATGGCCCCCTGACGTTGGGCCTGCGCGTCTGGTGGCCGAGGATGCGGTTCTCCCAGAGCGGGGCCTCCAGCAGCAGGCCGTGCCGCTGCCGGTCCTCGGGGATGTACCCGATGCCGCCCTCACGCCTGCGCAGGGTGGTCCACGCGGAGACGTCGGCGCCGCCGAGCGTGATCACGCCGTCCGCCGGGCGCATGCCCATGATGGCCTCGACCAGCTCCGCCTGCCCGTTGCCCTCGACGCCCGCGATGCCGAGCACCTCGCCCTTGTGGATGTCGAACGAGACGTCCTCCACGACCGCCCGTCCGTCCGGATTGCGTACGGTCAGGTTCCGCACGGCCAGCGCGACGTCGGCGGTGACCGTCGACTCGCGCGTCTCGGGGCTCGGCAGCTCGCTGCCGACCATCAGCTCGGCGAGCTGCCTGGCCGTGACGTCCTTGGGGTCGACGCTGGCGACGGTGGTGCCGCGCCGGATCACCGTGATCGCGTCGGCGACCGACAGCACCTCGTCGAGCTTGTGCGAGATGAAGATGATGGTCAGGCCCTCGCGGACCAGGCCACGGAGGTTGTCGAAGAGCTCGTCGACCTCCTGCGGCACCAGCACGGCGGTCGGCTCGTCCAGGATGAGGATGCGCGCACCCCGGTAGAGGACCTTGAGGATCTCCACGCGCTGCCGCGCCCCGACGCCGAGGTCCTCGACCAGGGTGTCCGGGGCGACCCCGAGCCCGTAGGCGTCGGAGATCTCCTTGATCTTCCGGTGCGCCGCGGCGAAGTCGATGCCGGCCCCGCGCCTGCGCGGCTCGCTGCCGAGGATGATGTTCTCAAGGACGGTCAGGTTGTCCGCGAGCATGAAGTGCTGGTGCACCATGCCGATGCCGGCGGCGATGGCGTCACCCGGCGTGCGGAAGCCGACCGGGGAGCCGTCGACGCGGATCTCGCCCTCGTCCGGCCGCTGCATGCCGTATAGGATCTTCATGAGCGTGGACTTGCCCGCGCCGTTCTCGCCGACGATGGCATGCACATGCCCGCGTCGCACGCTGAGACGGATATCGCGGTTGGCGACGACACCCGGGAATCTCTTGGTGATCCCCTCTAGCTCGACGGCGGGCTCGGTGGCGGTAGCCGAAGAAGTCGAAGTGCTGATGGCGGCCTCCTCCATGCGGATGGCCTCGAAGGCGGGACTGGCGAGCCTCGTGGGCGTGGCGGCCGGTCTTGTCCATGCGGGTGGCCTGGTGGCGTGACTGATGCGTGGCAGCCGGCCGTGTCGGCGGATCCGGTGAGCCCTTCGGGCACTGCGGCCGGCCTCGTGGGCGGTCAGAGGGCCTGTAACTGCGCACCAGCCGTCCTCGTGGGGCCGACCGACGGCCTCGTGGGCGAAGCGGGTGAACTGACAGTAGTCCAGGGGGCCCGGGGAAACTGCCTCCGGACCCCCTGGAACCGCGATTATTCGGCGGGAACCTTGATCTCGCCGTTGATGATCTTCGTCTTGTACTCGTCGATCTTGTTCTTGATGTCGTCGACCTGGCCACCGGTGGTGGAGAAGTCGACGCCGCCCGCCTTGAGGTCGTAGGTCGTCGGACCGGCCTTGACCGTTCCGTCGGCGAAGCTCTTCAGGAAGTCGAACACCGCGACGTCGACCTTCTTGAGCATGGAGGTGAGGATGACGTCACGCACGCCCGCGTCGGCCGTGAGCGCCTGGTCGGAGTCGACGCCGATGGCGAAGGCCTTCGCCGCCTTGGCCGCCTCGAAGACGCCGCCGCCCGAGCCGCCCGCCGCCTGGTAGACGATGTCGGCGCCCGCGTCGTACATGCCCTGGGCCGCGGTCTTGCCCTTGGCCGGGTCGTTGAAGCCAGCGAAGTCCGGCGGCTGGGTGAGGTACTTGACGTCGATCTTGATGTCCGGCTTGACCGACTGGGCGCCCTTGGTGAAGCCCACCTCGAACTTCTTGATCAGCGGCACCTGCACGCCGCCGACGAAGCCGATGTGGTCCTTCTTCGTCTTCAGGGCGGCTGCGGCGCCCACCAGGAACGAGCCCTCGTTCTCGGCGAACACCAGGTTGGAGATGTTCGGGCCCTCGGCCCCGTCGTCGACGATCGCGAACTTGGTGTCGGGGAACTCGGCCGCGACCTTCTTGGTCGCCTCGGAGTAGGCGAAGCCGACCGCGATGACCGGGTTGTAGCCGCCCTGGGCGAGCAGGCGGAGCCGCTGCTCCTTCTGGGCGCCGGTCTCGCCCGGGTTGGCCGAGAGCTCCTTGGTGTCGGCCAGCTTGAGCTCGGTCTTCGCCTTGTCCAGGCCCACCGCGGCGGCGTCGTTGAACGACTGGTCACCACGGCCGCCGATGTCGTACGCGAGGCCGACCTTGGCGCCGGTCGGCGCCGCCGCCGAGGAGGCGTCCGACGCGGCGGGCGCCGCCGTCTCGGTGTCCGAAGTACTACTGCCTCCACATGCCGCGACGGCCATGAGCATGGCCCCCATCGCGGTCGTGGCTGCCAGCTTGCTTGCGTGAGTGCGGAGCAAGGTGACTCCTCCCGTGTATCTTCGCCGTCCAACTTGTGTGCACGCGCGAAGGAACGCACGGCAACCCTGCACGGAAGATAGTTGTTTGACCGGTGTTGGCCAAACCGGCGCCCGGCTCCGAAATAGGTCCGTTATGCAGCTCACGCCGCCCTGTGACCTGCGAAACCGTGAGACGGGACGGCGGGGACGCCATTTGGGGCGCCCCCGCCGTACTGCGGAGCTCTGTCAGGCCGTGACCGGGTGGACGGCATCCTGGTCGGCGGAGGTGCGGTGCCCTTCCCAAAGCGCGGTGAGCGCCGTGGCCGCCATCACGCTGACGCCGACGCCGATGCAGCTCTCGTCCACGTCGAACGTGCCCTGGTGGATGTCGATCTGCCGGGTCTCCCCCGGCGCTCGCACGCCGAGCCTCGCGTACGCTCCGGGAACCGACTCCAGGTACCACCCGAAGTCCTCGCCGCCGAGGGACTGCGGGGTGGGAACGGTGGCGTCGGGGCCGAGCACCTGGCCGGCCGCGTCCCGCAGCATCTGGACGCTGGTCACCTCGTTGATGGTCGGCGGGACGCCGCGGATGTAGTTCATCTCGGCCTCCACGCCGTAGGCGATCGCGACCGAGTCGAGCAGCGACTTGAACAGGTCGGGCGCCTCGTGCCAGGCCTGCTCGTCCAGGCAGCGGATCGTGCCCTCGGCCAGGCCGTCGTCGGGGATGGCGTTGGCGACCGAGCCCGCCTGGACCCGGCCCCACACCAGCGACAGCGAGGAGCGGGGGTCGACCCGCCTGCTCAGCGCGGCGGGCAGCTCGGTGACGATCTTGGCAAGCGCGAAGACCAGGTCGGCGGTTAGGTGCGGGCGGGCGGTGTGGCCGCCGGGCCCCGCGACGCGGACGCTGACCTTGTCACAGGCCCCGGTGATGGGACCGACGCGCAGGCCGAGCCTGCCGACCTCGACCCTTGGGTCGCAGTGCAGGCCGAAGATGCGGTCGACGCCGTTGATGCCCCCGGCCTCCAGCACCTTCAGCGCTCCGCCGGGCATGACCTCCTCGGCGGGCTGGAAGATCAGGCGCACCCGGCCGGGCAGCAGGCCGGCCGCAGCCTGCTCGGCGAGGAACAGGCCCGTGCCGAGGACGATGGACGTGTGCACGTCGTGCCCGCAGGCGTGGCAGACGCCCGTGATGGTCGAGCGGTAGGGGACTTCCTTCTCGTCCTGGAGCGGCAGCGCGTCGATGTCGGCGCGCAGCGCGACGGTGGGGCCGTCGCCGCTGCCGATGTCGCAGATCAGGCCGGTGCCGCGCGGCAGCGGTGTCGGCACGAGCCCGGCCTCGGAGAGCCGCGCGGCGATGCGCTCGGTGGTGCGGTGCTCCACGAACCCGAGCTCGGGGTATGCGTGCAGGTCGCGCCGGAAGTCGATGAGGGACTCGTTGTTGACGTTCAGGAACGCGTCGAGTTCCCCCCGTAGATCACGTGCCGGCATGACCGATCGCCCCGTTCGACGTCCTCGAGTTGGTGGTGACGAAGCGGTCCTCCGCGAGCTCGACGATCGTCGCGTCCACGACGTCGTCGAGGGTGCCGCCTCCGGAAAGGATCGCGCGCTGGCGCTCGCAGGAGTTGCCCTGCTCCACCACGTCGGCGATGGTCGCGAGCTCGTCGGGACAGCCGAGTCGCTCGGCCACCGGCGCCAGCTCGCGCGTCAGCTCGTACAGCATGTCTCTCATGGGCGCGGTCGAGCCGTGGTCATCGGTGATCACGACCGCGTCCAGCCCGTATCGGGTGGCGCGCCACTTGTTGTCGCGAACGACCCAGGGGGCGGGATGCGGCAGCCGGTACCCGCGGTCGAGCTGCTGATCGAACTGCTGCACCAGACACTGCGACAACGCCGTCACCATCCCGACCTCTCTCAGGGTCGGTATACCGTCGAACATTCGAATCTCAATCGTGCCGAAGTCAGGATGCGGCCGGATATCCCACCACACCTCTTTGATGCTTTTGATGGTCCCCGCCCGCTTCAGGGTGTCCATGTACTCCTCGAACTCGGCCCAGTCCGCCAGCATGTGCGGCGGTCCGGCCGTAGGCAGCGCGCCAAAAACGATGGCCCGACTGGAGGCGAGTCCGGTGTCTTGCCCGCCCCAGTACGGGCTGGAGGCCGTCAGCGCGAGGAAATGAGGCAGGTAGGCCGCAAGTGCGTTGACGATGGGGATGACTTTATCCCTTTCCCGTACCCCCACGTGGACATGTACGCCAAATGTTTGGATCCGCCATGCCAGCCACTGCATCTCCTCGACCAGCTCGGTGTACCGCTGGACGGGTGCGTAGACCGCCTCGCGCCAGTCGCTGATGGCGTGCGTCCCCGTGCAGGCCAGGGCCATGCCCCGCGTCTCGACCACCTGGCGGACGCGGTCGATGGTCGTCTTGAGGTCCTTCACGGCCTCGGACGCCGTGTGGCACACGTCGGTGATCACTTCGAGCTGCGACTGCATCAGCTCGTGCATGACCTTCGGGCGCGGGCTCTCACTCAGCTCGGGGATGGCCTCCAGGACCTGGCGCGCGTCCTGGCGGAGCCGGCGGGTGTGCGTGTCGACAAGCTGGAGTTCCCATTCGACGCCCAGCGTCGGGCCGCGCGAAGGATTGAACTCAATTGTCACGGCACGCCTCCATGGGCATTGGTCTCAGGCCGAGTTTCCGCCGCCTAGCGAAATCGGCCAACCCTGCGGTCACCCCAGTTCGCGCCGACTTACAGGTTTCCCGGCATCGGCGCCAAACCGGAGATGGCCCCCACACATGCATGGTCAACCGCAAAACGGTCGTTTACCATCTCTGCCCGCGAAGAGGGGCTTATATGCGGGCGTCACGCGGGGCGGCGCGCCACGCACGCCAGCCGATGGCCCCGATCGCCAGGGCGAGGATCAGATTGACCGCGATCAGGATGCCGTGCACCACATAGAAGGCCGTGGGATGCCCGTCGGCGAGGTTGAACCCGAGGTTGATCCACTCGAACACCATGAAGGCGGCCAGGGCCAGGAGGAACCCGGCGACGCGTCGTGTCATCATCACCTCCTCCATCCTACCGCCCTGGTTACTGACCAGCACCTTCGCGATCTTTGTCGTGTCTTGCCCCATCTGAAAAGCGACAAAGCTACGCTGAGTTCTCTATGGGGATGAAGCACGTAACAGCACTCAGCGCACTCGCGCTCGCCGGGGGACTCACGTTGGTCACCCCTGCTCAGGCGCGCGCCGCGACCGACGACACCACGCCCATCGGCGGAATGCTGCTGGGACGGCGCGGCGTCGTAGTCGACTCGGCGGCCAAGGCGCTGCCCAAGACCGAAGCCTCCGCCTTCGTGGTCGCCGACGCGGACACCGGCGAGGTGCTCGCCGCCAAGGACCCGCACGGCCGCTACCTTCCCGCCAGCACGCTCAAGATCCTCACCGCCGTCACGCTCATCCCCCGCCTGAACAAGAACAAAGTCATCAAGCCCAGCGCCGAGGCGTGCAACGTCGAGGGAAGCGCCGTGGGCCTGACCCAGCACAGGATCTACAAGGTCGACGACCTGTTCCGCGCGCTGATGATGGTCTCGGGCAACGATGCCGCCGTGGCGCTCGCCGAGACCAACGGCGGAGTCGCGCGCACCCTCACCGACATGAACGCCGAGGCCAAGCGGCTCCAGGCCCTCGACACCGTGGCCAAGACGCCGAACGGCCTGGACGAGCCGGGCCAGAGCAGCTCGGCGTACGACCTGGCGCTGATCGCGCGGGCCGGGCTGGCGAACCCCGACTTCCGCGAGTACGTCGGCACCAAGCTCGCCGACTTCCCCGCGCCCGAGGGCAAGCACTACCAGATGGCCAACCACAACAAGCTCCTCGGCAAGTACCCCGGGATGCTCGGCGTCAAGAACGGCTGGACGACCAAGGCGCTCGGCAGCTTCGTCGGTGCCGCCAAGCGGGACGGGCACACGATCATCGTCTCGGTGATGCGCCACGAGGGCTCGTTCTGGGAGGAGGTCAAGGAGCTGCTCGACTGGGGTTTCACGGCCAGGGGCCACGTGACGCCGGTCGGAGCGCTGGTCGGGCCGGTCGTCCCCAAGGCGAAGCCCACCAAGCCCGTCGGCGGTCCTCCGGGGGCGGCCCCCGCCCCCGCCAAGCCCGTCGTCGCGGCGCAGGACTCGGCGCTGGTCGGCATCGGCGCCGGGGTGGTGGCCGTGGGCCTGCTCGGCGGCGTGGTCTGGGTCGTGTACGGCGTGCGGCGCCGCTCGCGGGCCGAGCCGCGCCCCGAGCCCACAGAGGTGTGACGCCGGCCAGCGGCTAGTCGTAATCGCTGGTGGGCATGGGCGTGGGCTCGGGCGGCGGCGCGCCGTCTGCGGTGGAGGTCCACGCCGCCACGTACAGCACCCAGCGCGCCGAGAGGTTGAGCCAGACCAGCAGGCCCACGACCACGGCGAACGCGCCGTAGATGGGGTTGCTCAGCGTGTGGGACAGCAGCAGGGTGGCGAGCTGCTTGAGCACGCCGAACCCGATGGCCCCGAGCAGCGCCCCCTTGAGGAGGGTTCTGAGCGGCTTGCCCACCTTGGCCAGCCAGGCGAGGATGATCAGGAACACCAGCATGTCGGCCGCGACGCCGATCAGCACCCCGGCCAGGGGCAGCAGGGTCGCGGCGACGACCGAGCCGTCCAGCCTGAGCCACCCCATGATCGTGCCGGTGGCCTGGACGGCGACGCCGCCGGCCACCACCGAGATCACCATGGTGAGCCCGATGAGCACGAGCGCCACCAGGTCGCGCAGCTTGGCGACGAACCAGTTCACCGGGGGTTCGCAGCTCACGCAGATGTCGTGCAGCGCGTCCCGCAGGGCGTCCACGGCGCCGATGCCGGCGTACAGCAGGCCCAGCAGTCCGATGATCCCCGCGCTCGTGCGCGCCTGGGAGAGCTGGTCGATGTGCAGCTGGCCGGCCAGGCCGGGAAGCTGCTGGTTGATGGCGGCTTCGAGGGTCTCCAGCGCGTGCGGGTTGAGCGCCACCACGTAGCCGAACAGGGCGAAGGCCAGCGCTATCAGCGGGAAGAACGACAGGAACGCGAAGTAGGTGACGGCGCCCGCCAGCCGGTCGCCCCGCTGGCTCTGGTAGCGGTGGACGGTGCGGATCAGGTGGTCGACCCAGGGCCAGCGGACGCGGTAGTACTCGGTTCTGGCCCTGCCCCACGCCTTGACCGCCTCGACCCTCTGGAGGAACGAGGCCCACGCACTTCCCATCCTGCCCACCTACCCAGCAGACGTACGGTATGCGGACAGAGAATGGTCACCTCAGAGGTATCTCGGCGCCACCCCGCTCGTGGACCGGAGGCCGCGCCATGGCCGGGCGCCGCCTCCGGTGAGGCTCAGCCCCTCGGGACGAACCCGACGCGGTCGCGGACGGCCTCCATGGTCTCGCGGGCGATCTCGCCGGCCCGCCGCGCACCGACCGCGAGCAGCCGGTCGAGCTCGGCCTCGTCGGACAGGAGCTTCTCGGTGCGCTCGCGGATCGGCGCGAAGGCGTCCACGATGACCTCGGCGACGTCCTTCTTGAACGCGCCGTAGCCGAGACCCGCGTAGCGCGCCTCCAGGTCGGGGATCGGCGTGCCGGTGATGACCGACTGGATGCGCAGGAGGTTGGTGACGCCGGGCTTGTTCTCGGGGTCGGCGACGACCTCGGAGCCGGTGTCGGTCACCGCGCGCATGACCTTCTTGCGCAGCGGGCCCGGCTCCTCGAGCACCTCCAGCAGGCCCTGGGGGCTGGAGGACGACTTGGACATCTTCGCCAGGGGATCCTGAAGGTCGGCGATCTTCTCGACCTCCTTGAGGATGTACGGCGCGGGCACGTTGAAGGTCTGGCCGTAGCGGCTGTTGAACCGCTGGGCGAGGTCGCGGGTGAGCTCCAGGTGCTGCTTCTGGTCGGCGCCCACCGGCACCTGGTCGGCCTGATACATCAGGATGTCGGCCGCCTGGAGGATCGGGTAGGTGAACAGGCCCACGCCGGCCGAGCTCTCGCCGTACCTCGCCGCCTTGTCCTTGAACTGCGTCATGCGGGCGGCCTCGCCCATGCCGGTGTTGCAGATCAGGATCCAGGCGAGCTCGCTGTGCTCGCGGATGTGGCTCTGCACGAACAGCGTGCTGCGCTCGGGGTCGATGCCGGCGCTGAAGAGCTGGGCGGCGGAGACGCGGGTGCGGCGGCGCAGCTCGGAGGCCGAGGGGTTCACCGTGATCGCGTGCAGGTCGGCGATGAAGTAGAAGGCGTCGTGCGTCTCCTGCATGTCGACCCACTGGCGGACGGCACCGAGGTAGTTGCCCAGGTGGAACGAGTCAGCGGTGGGCTGGATGCCGGAGAGAACACGAGGTCTGGCCATAGCAAACAATTCTGTCAGGACTCCAGGGTGGTCTGCGACTCCTACTCAGGACTCGGGGCGTCATCGGAGTCGGGGGGCACGACTTTCCTGATCACGCGCACCCGGCCCACCCTGCGGCCGTCCATCTCGGTGACGATCAGCGAGCAGGCGGGCCGCTCGACCCTCTCCCCTGACTCGGGAAGGTGCCCGAGCGCGGCCATGACGAACCCGCCGAGCGTCTCGTAGGGGCCCTGCTCCAGCCGGATGCCGGTCTCGCTCTCGAAGTCGTCGAGGTTGATCAGGCCCTCGATCTCGATCTCGCCCGCCACCAGCCGCACCGGCTGCCCGGCGGCGTCGTACTCGTCGCGGATGTCGCCGGTGAGCTGCTCGACCAGGTCCTCCATGGTCACGATGCCTGCCGTGCCGCCGTACTCGTCCACGACGATGGCGAGGTGCTGGCCGTCGTCGCGCATCTCGGTCAGCGTGGGGAGCACCCGCTTGGTGGCGGGCAGCAGCTTGACCGGCCTGATGGGCACCAGCTCGCTGATCGGCTCGATGCTGCCGGTGAGCACGGGGTCGAGAAGATCACGCACGTGGACGAACCCCACGATGTTGTCGTAGGAGTCCCGGTACACGGGGAACCGCGAGTGGGGCATCGCCGCGGCCAGGATCGCCGCCTCGGCCAGGGGCGTGTCGGCGGACATGAACTCCACCTCGGTGCGCGGCAGCATCACCTCCCTGAGATGGCGCTTACCGGCCGTGAACACCTCGTCGATCAGGTCTCGCTCGTCCTTGGTGAGCTCCTGGTGGCCGACGACCATGTCCCTGAGCTCCTCGGTGGTCATCGCGGCGCGGTCGGCGTGGGGGTTGCCCCCGAGGAGCCGCACCACGCCGTCGGTCGACTTGGACAGCACCCAGATCACCGGCCGCGACAGCGAGGCCAGCCGGTCGAGGAAGGGCGCGACCAGCAGCGAGAGGCCTTCGGCCCGCTGCCTGGCGAGCCGCTTGGGCGCCAGCTCGCCGAGCACCAGGGTGACGTAGGAGATCGCGAGCGTCACCACCACGAGAGACAGCGGCCGTACGGCTCCGGCGGGCACCCAGGACTTGGCGATGAGCGGCTCAAGCTGACCCGCCAGGGTGTCGGCCCCGACCGCGGCCGACAGCACGGTCGCGACGGTCATCCCGATCTGCACGGCGGAAAGGAAGCGGTTCGGGTCGCGGGCCAGCTTGGCCACGCGTGAGCCGCGCCTGCCCTCCTCCGCCAGCTTGCGGACCTGGCTCTCGCGCAGGGAGACCATGGCCATCTCGGCGGCCGCGAAGAACCCGCCGATCAGGACGAAGACGAGGACGAGGACGATGTTCGCCGCGACGTTGTGCACGTCGATCGATGTCCGTTCGAATAAGGCTCACATGATGATCTGGTCAGCGTACCGGCTGCGCTTTATCTCGCCGTCGTCCAGCGGCGCGTAAGCTGGGCACTGGCCGTACAAAACCGCACACGATCAAACAAGATCGCACGGATGGGTGGGGAAAAGTGAAGCTGCTGGTAACCGGGGGCGCCGGTTATATCGGAAGCGCCGTGGCCGCACAGCTCATCGAGACCGGTCACGAGGTTACCGTCCTCGACGACCTCTCCACAGGGCACGCCGACGCGGTTCCGGCGGGCGCTTCCTTCGTCGAGGGCTCCGTCACCGAGGCGGGGGCCGTCCTCGCGCAGGGGTTCGACGGCGTGCTGCACTTCGCCGCGCGGTCGCTCGTCGGCGAGTCGGTGGAGAAGCCCGGGCTCTACTGGTCCAGCAACCTCGGCGGCACGCTCGCGCTGCTCGATGCCATGCGGGCGCACGGCGTGCGGCGCATCGTCTTCTCCTCCACCGCGGCGACGTACGGCGAGCCCGAGGGCACCCCGATCGTCGAGACCGACCCCACCCGCCCCACCAACCCGTACGGGGCGTCCAAGCTCGCGGTCGACACCGCGCTCACCGCCTTCGCCGGCCTGCACGGCCTCGGAGCGGTCAGCCTGCGCTACTTCAACGTTGCGGGCGCCTTCACCGCCGCCGGCGGGCAGGTCTACGGCGAGCGCCACGCCGTGGAGACCCACCTGATCCCGAACGTCCTCGCGGTCGCCCTCGGCCTGCGCGAGTCGGTGAACGTCTTCGGCACCGACTACCCCACCCCCGACGGCACGTGCGTGCGCGACTACGTCCACGTCACCGACCTCGCGCGGGCCCACCTGCTGGCCCTCGACTCCTGCCGGCCCGACTCGCACAAGATCTACAACCTGGGCAGCGGCACGGGCTTCTCGGTGCGGGAGGTCATCGCGGTCTGCCGCGAGGTCACCGGTCACCCGATCCCCACCGTGGTCGGCGAGCGCCGGGCGGGCGACCCCGCGGTGCTGGTGGCCTCCTCCGAGCGCATCCAGCGCGAGCTCGGCTGGAAGGCTGAGCACGCCGACCTGCGCACGATCGTCACCGACGCCTGGGCCGCCCTGACCCGCTGACCCGGCAACCTGTGAAATCGAATCACGTTCTGCGAAAGAGGCATCTCGCTCCGTCATCTGTGGTGAGATCTCATACGTGATAAAAGCTGCAAACTTTTCACCTTTTGCGGTGAAGGTGGCGCTGGCTGGTCTCATCGTGTTCTGCGCCGTGCTCGCCGCGGCCGGCGCGGTGTTCGCCACCACGGTCCCGGAGGACGGGCGCGGCCACGGCCGGTGCACCTCGCACTCCGGATGAGGGCCGGCGGCTAGCCGTGCCGCAGGGAGACCCGCATGCGCGCCTGGTTGTTGGCCGGGCGGCGGTCGCCGACGCGCGCGGAGAACACCGTCGCCTCCGTGTCGACCTCGCGCGACCCCCGGCGAGGCATGCGGAAGACGAGGCTGAGCGTCCCGCGCGCGCCCGACCCTATCGGCCGCAGCGCGCAGCCCACCTGCCCACGCAGCTTCGCGCACCGGGCGCCGCTGGCCGAGACGAACCGGGCGCCGTGCTCGGTGAAGTAGACGCGGGCGTCGCGCACGGGCACCGGCCCGCTGTTGCGCACCGACGCCCTGACGGTGAAACGCTGTCCCGGCTTTGCGATCCCCCTGGCGGGCGAGAGCCGCACGGCGAGGTCGGCCCCCTCGCCCACCTTCGTCAGGACTTCGGCGTGGTTGTCGGCCTCGTTGTCGTCGACCACCTCCGACGTCAGGCGGGCGGTCGCGCGGAGCGGGCCACGCGCGCCCGTACCGACCACGCCGAGCACCGTCACCGCGCCCGAGTCACCGGCCTGGATGTCCGTCGTGGAGGGGCAGACCACCTCGTGCTTGGACGTCCCCGGGTGGCACGAGGCGACGTTGACGGCGATGACGTCCACCTGGTCGGGAACGCGGATCGTGAGCACGGGCAGCACGGCGTCGCCCGGCCCGGCGTTGCGCACCTTCACCTCGTAGGACAGCCACTGCCCCGGCTGCGCCACGCGCGGGGAGGCGGTGAGGCGCACCGACAGGTCCGCCCCTCCCCACAGTCTCGGCGAGTGTCTCGCTGACGCGTTCACCACCGCCGGAGCACCCGCGACGACGAGCAGGACGAGACCGGCGGCGATGCCCGCCGAGAACAGACCCATTGATGTGCGACCCCCATACGTTCGAGATCAATTGAACGCCGCGAGGGTCTCGCCGCGCCCGCCCGACACGCAGCCCCCGATGCAGACGAATCCCACCGAACGGCAAAGGTTGGTCCCGTTCCGGTCACCCCGCTCCCCCGCTCACTCCGTTCCCCCGCTCACTCCGGGACCGGAGCCGTACGGGCCCCGAAGTCGAGGACGGTGCGGCCGGGCAGGAAGGCCAGGGCCACGACGGCGACCACCGCGCCCGCCACCGCGAGCCAGGGGATGACCGTGGCCGCCGCCGCGGCATGCGCATCGGCCAGGCCCGCGTGCCCTGCCGCCTGGTCGCGGACGACCGCGGTGTACGCCGTGCCGGCGACCGCCAGGGCCACCGAGCCGCCGATCTGGCGGAAGAACGTGAGGTTCGCGCTGGCCGTGCCGATGTAGCTGGGCGGCACGGAGTACTGGACCGCCACCGTCAGCCCCGAGAGCATCGGGCCGATGCCGAGCCCGATGAGCGCCATCCAGGCCACCAGCGACCAGGTCGGGGTGTCCACGGCCAGCCCGGAGCACAGCAGCGCGCCGGCCACGATGAGGAACGGCGCCGCGAGCAGCCACGGCTTGTAACGGCGCGTCTTGCTGATCAGCGCGCCCGTCAGCACGCTGCCGGCCACCATGCCGAACATGAGCGGGTAGATGTGCAGCCCGGACGACGTGGCGCTCTGGCCCTGCGCCTGCTGGAAATAGCGGGGCAGGAAGACGGCCCCGGCGAACAGGCAGGACGCGGTGAAGAAGGAGGTGATGTTCACGATCGTGTAGGTGCGGTCGCGGAACAGGTGCAGCGGGATGATCGGCTGCTCGGCACGCGCCTCGACCAGGACGAACACCGCGAGCAGGACGGCCGAGGCGACCAGCGGGCCGATGACGGGCGCGCTCGTCCAGGTGTGGTCGTCCAGGCCCTTCTCCGTGAGGCCGAGCAGGAGCGAGCTGATCGCCACGGTGAACACCGCGATGCCGAGGTAGTCGGGCCTGGACCCTCCGGTGCCCGGCACGCGGGGCAGGCGCGGCACGATGATGGCCAGGAGCAGCGCCCCGATCGGGATGTTGACGAAGAACGCCCAGCGCCAGCTCGCGTGGTCGGTGAAGAACCCGCCGAGGAACGGCCCCGCGATGTAGCTCGCGGCCATGACGGCCCCGATCGCGCCCTGCACCCTGCCGCTCCTGTCCGGCGGGAACAGGTCGGCCATCAAGGCAAGGGACAGCGGCAGGAGCGCCCCCGCGCCCAGCCCCTGCACGCCGCGGAAGGCGATGAGCTGGCCCATGTTCTGGGCGAGCCCGCACAGCACCGAGCCCACCAGGAACACCACGATGCCGATCAGCAGCAGGGGCTTGCGGCCGTAGGCGTCCGACAGCCTGCCGTACAAGGGGACCGTGACCGTCGAGGTCAGCAGGTAGGCGGTGACGACCCAGGTGTAGAGCCCGGCGCCGCCGAAGTCCGCGGTGATGCGGGGTAAGGCGGTGCCGACGATCGTCTGGTCGAGCATCGCGAGGAACATCCCGCCTAGCACGCCGAACAGCAGCAGGCCGTTGCCCCGCTCCTGGCGCTCTGTGCCGGCCGGAGCCGTGGTCATCGCCGTCATCGCCTGTCCTCTCAATCCACTGGCATGTCTGCTTAGACAGGTAGAAGGTGACATGTCTGTACTTACATGTCAATCCTTAGTTATGCTGATGCCATGTCGCTGCGGATCGCCCTGCTGGGCCTGCTGTCCTTCTCCGGGCCGGCCAGCGGATACGACCTGACCAAGAAGTTCGAGACGTCGCTCAACTACGTCTGGCAGGCGGGGCACAGCCAGATCTATCCCGAGCTGGCCAAGATGGCGGCCGACGGCCTGATCACGGTCGAGGCCGAGGGCGCGCGCGGGCGCAAGATGTACACCATCACCCGCGAGGGGCACGACGAGCTGCGCCACTGGCTGACCGAGCACACGCCGAGCGGGCCCGTGCGTAACGAGAGGGCGCTCCAGGCCTTCCTGCTACCGCTCCTCGACGCGCCGGAGGCGCTGGCGGTCCTGCGCAGGGTGAGCGCGGGCGTGGAGGCCAGGCTGGACGACCTGCAGGCGCTCCGTGCGACCAAGCAGGCACAGATCTGTCCCGACAGGGGAACGGTCGGCGGCTACGCCCTCGACCTCGGCATCAGGAACGCCCTCACCACCCTGGCGTGGGCCAGGGACACCGCCGCCTCCATCGACCCCGGCCCCGTCGGCCCCGGCTCCGGCTTCGCCGAGGAGCCGTCCGACCCGGCCTAGCCGCAGCTCACGGGGGCGGGCCTGGTCGTCTCGGGGTCGAAGCCGACCTTCCCGAAATACTTCTCGAGCAGCGTCTTCACGGTGCCGTCCTCGTACATCTGGGCGATGGCGGCGCGCACCGTCTTGCAGGTCCTGCTGTCGCCCTTCTTGACCGCGACGGCGTACCGCTCGTCGGTCAGCCTGGCGCCCAGCACCTTGTAGCGGATGCTCTCGCGGTTGGCGAACCCGGCCAGCAGCAGGTCGTCGCCGGGGACGGCGTCCACCTTGCCCGCGCGCAGCATGTTCATGCAGTCGGCGTAGGTGTCCGCGACGACGAGCCGCACCTTGACGGCGTCCTGGACGATGCCGGTGGACATGCTCGACCCCGGCGAGCACATCTTGCGCCCCTCCAGGTCGGCCACCTTCGTGTACGGGTCGCCGTCCCGTACGAGCACGTCGACGTGTGCGGTGTAGTACGGCCCCGCGAAGGTGACCTGGTTGTTGTCGTTGATCGGATAAGTCGCGATCACCAGGTCGGCCGCGCCGGAATTCAGGAGGGACACCCGCTCGGTCATGCTGGACGCCTGGTAGGTGATGCCGCTGCGGGGGACGCCGAGCTGCTTGGCGATGTAGGCGCCGACCTCCACCTCGAAGCCGTGCCACTCTCCCCCGTCGCTGAGGGCGATGCCGGGCACGAGGTTGCGCATGGCGATGGTCAGCTTGTGCGTCCTGGCCGCCTTGTCCACGACGGAGGAGAACGCCGGGGGCGTGTCGGGGGTGCGCCCGGGCGTGCTCGCCTGGCGCGTCGCACCAGGGGAGACGGACGCCAGGCCCGGCCCCCACTGCCTGGCGGCGAGGGCGCCGCCGCCCGCGAGCACCATGACCGCGACCGCCGCGGCGAGCCACCTGCCCCGCCGAGGACGCCTGCTCGGCGCCTCCTCGGCGAGTGCGCCGGCCTCCGGCGCCGGGGGGACGACGGAGCCTGCCGACCCCGCGTCGCGGGTGCCGCCCCGGCCCGTCCACGCGGATGCGATCGTCTCGCGGCCGGCCAGCTCGGCGCCCTGGCTGAGCACGGCGGTGGACGCGCCCACCGCCTCGGCGTGGCCGAGCAGGCGGAGCAGGATCTGGTCGGCGGAGGGCCTGGCGCCCGGCGACTTGTGCAGGCATGAGCGCACCACGCCGCGCAGCGGCTCGGGCAGGCCGCTCACGTCGACCTCGTGGTTGAGCACGCGGTTGAGGACCACGGCGATGGAGTTGCCGCCGAACGGCGCGGAACCGGTGGCCGCGAAGGCGACCGTCGAGCCCCACGCGAACACGTCGGCGGGCGGGCCCACCTCGCCCCCGGAGATCTGCTCGGGCGCCATGTAGGCGGGAGTGCCGACGGCCCTGCTGGTGATCGTGCCCGTGGAGTCGAGGATGCGCGCGATGCCGAAGTCGACCACGCGGGGCCCGTCCGCCGCCATCAGCACGTTGTCGGGCTTGAAGTCGCGGTGCACGATGCCCGCGTGGTGGATGGCCGTCAGCGCCGTGGCCGTACCGACCGCGAGACGCTCCAGCTTGCTGCCCGACAACGGCCCGGTGGCCTCGACGGTCTCGCGCAGCGACGGCCCCTCGATGTACTCGCTGGCGATATACGGCGTGTCGCCGTCGAGGTCGGCGGCGATCACCCGGGCCGTGCAGAACGAGGCGACCCGCTCCGCGGCCTTGAGCTCGCGCGCGAAGCGCGACCTCGCCGTCAGGTCGCCGCTGAACTTGACGTGCAGCAACTTGACCGCGGCACTCTCCCCGGCGTCGCTCTCACCGAGGTAGACGACCCCCTGACCGCCCTCCCCGATGCGCCCGGTGAGTCTGAAAGGGCCCAGCTGCCGGGGATCTCCCCGTCCGAGCGGCCCGAGCTCCGGCATTCCTGTCCCCGTGATTCCTCAAGTGTCGACCATGAGAACTTTACGGCCCCTTGGTGGTCTTACCGGGAACCGAGACCACGCCGTAATCTCCCATGTCGGCCGGACCGGCCGCCACGACGCGAAAGGCCGCCCGCCGGAAACCCCGGCGGGCGGCCCCTCGATCACGGCCGTCCGACCCTCGTCAGACGCCCATCTTCTTCTTGAGGGAGTGATCTACAGTTGGCGGGACCTGCGGCAAGCACGGATTCACCGCTTTGATCCTGCTCCTAGGTGGTCAGCTCCAGTCGTCACCTGTCATCGTTCGTCGCCCCCGGACGGCCCACACACGGCCCCAGCCGCCCTGATATTTGTGCTGGCCTCCCGACAGCCACCGTCCGACCTCGTGGTGGACGCCCCCACGTACCTAAAGGAGTGTGCGTCATGCCCGAGGCCGTCATCAGCTACCGGGGGCCGATGCCCACGCAGGGCCCCGGCCCGCGCGACCTCCACCCGTTCATGCCGTGCTTCGCGGTCGAGATCGCCGATGAGCGAGTATTTCGAGTGCACACCGAGTTGACGGCTCAGGGTTCCCACTTCGCCATCAGACGCCTGGAACTAACGGGCCCGGCACCCCTGTCACCCGACCAGGCGCACGAGACTCTGAACAACGCCTTGCAGCTATACGCAGTGCGCCGCCTAGAGCCCCTCACTATGGAATGGCTCAGTACGGGAACCAGGCCAGTTAATCCGAGTGAGGTCTGGACCCTTACGTCAGAAGATGTGTGGCAGCCCTGAGCACCATGGGGGGCATCATAGGGCGCCGCGTCATGACGGCCATATGCGACAAGGGCCAACGAGACAGAGTGCAGAGTGTCGGCGCGTGCCAGGCAGGCGGCCATGACTGCTGGCAACGTATCGTCGAAGTCGAAGCACCAGCCGTCACCCCTGTCTCGCCGTTGGAGTTGGCCGAGGCGTTCGATGTGCTGGATGCCGCATGGCGCCTGGCGTTCGACAGGAAAAAGACGCCGCTACTGGCACTGAGCACGGTGGCGACGCCGGCCGCGCTGTCGCTGGGCTGCGCTACCCGAGCAGAGTTCGAGACTCGGCTTAGCGATCTGGCCGATCTGATCGACCGCATCAAGGTGGATGAGGCACTGCTGCGGCCACGCTCGGACGAGGAAATGAAGAAGGATAAAGACCAACTGCGCGCCAGTCTGAACCGCATGGTGGACTGCCTGCACCACCACCTACCGGCGACCCAGCATCGGGCAGTGGACGCAGCTATCAAAACGCTGCGAACGATCCGGGGAGCACGCAACGCCGAACAGCACGGCATCACCGAGGGAGGCGGACTGACTGCCAAGCTCCGCGAGCTCGGTATCCATGATGCGCCGCCGAACTGGACAGGAGCGTGGGATGTCGTCAGAGCACGGGCGGTCGGGGCGCTTACATCCCTGCGGCACGAGCTGATGGCATACGTCAACACGCTGTAGGTCAAGATGCCTCTGAGCTGGGAGGATCATTCAGCACAGGCACCCGTGGCCAGCCGGAGACACGCCGGAGGCGTCGTTCAACACTGGTCGCCATTGTCTGACTACCTTCGACCTACTACTGCATACTTGAGTAATGACGCCCGACCTTATACCACCGCTCATGACAGGCGCTTTCGCCCTCGGGGGAGGTCTCGGTGGTGTACTGCTTACTGGCTGGATAACTCGACGCAACGAGTCGCGGAGACTAGCTGCCGACGATGCTCGGCGATGGCTAAACGATCGACGCCAACTATATGCTCGATATCTAGTACTCGCGGAATCGATGCATCGAGAGATTGACCGTATCGGCCTGTTACTTTCCTACGATGGACGAGAATTAGTTGAGGACGAGCAAGAAGACCAGATCCAAGATGACTTAGTTGACTATCTCCACCGTTGGGACGAAGAACTGCAACCAGTGCTTCTCGAAGTGCAACTTATGGCGACACCGGCCGTAGCCGACCTCGCTGACCGGGTTTCGGGAGCTCTCTTGGATATCACAACGGCTATTGAGCTCCGTAGGACATTCATCGAATATTACCCGGGTTGGTTCCAAGCTCAAGATTTACTCGAAGTACTACGAAACGCGATGCGAAAAGAACTGGGACTTACTGAAACACTATTATCAGATTCTCGACATGGAGACTGGCCTTGGTTGAGCGACAGGCCACCCCGAGAATCCTACCTGCAACACTATCCCGACGGCCGACACTTCAGCGAGACAGAGGAGCAATTCCTACAACGTATTCAGTCTGCAAAGAATGAAGCTCTTACTCGTCACGGCAACAACCAGACGCTTTCGCCCTCCACTGCTACGGCGCCAGAGGTCACAAAGATGAAGAATATTTCACCAGGAACCAAAAAACCTCGTCCTATGCAGCGTGGCAAGGAGAAGAACTAGCGCGCTCCAGTACGGCTCTGACCCCGCTGACTCTCGGCGAGATCAGACACCTGCTCGTCCACCTGCTCAAACGCAGCGCCCGCACTGTGGCGGATGTCCTGCGCTGGTCCCTGTGGCGGCGCCGACATCAAGCCCGCGCCCAGGTCAGCCGCTACCGGCGGCAAGCCGCTCTAGACGCTTCGCCCACGGGTCCCACTGGAGAGCGACCAGGTCGGCGCCATAGGTCCTCGCCAGCAGGCGGCGTAGCGGCTGATCGATCGCGTTCGCCACGACGACGACCATGTCCCGCTCGGCGTCGATCGAGGCCGCGAAGATTCTCGGATCGTCGAGGGGCCCTCGGTCGGCGGACATCAGGGCATTGAGTTTCGCGACGCTGTGCCTCACCTGCCACACCTCCGGAGAGATCACGAACGGTGTCCGCACCTGGTTGGGCCAGGCCACGCCGCGGAGCGGTGCCGCGGCCAGCTCATGTCCGCGCGAGCTGACGTAGGGGGCGACGAGCCGCCAGGGATGACGGAGCAGGTACGGCGGGGCGAGGTCCTCCGGGTGGGCTTCGGCTCGTTCGTCCGCGAGGGCCAGGGCATGGTTGAACGGCTCGATCCGGGCATCGTACGGCTCGTCCAAGGTGCCGGGTCGTTCCACGAACACCTCGACGGCGTCGGGTGTCGCGGGCTGCACGATCGTCCGGTTCGCCATGAGGAAGAGGAACTCCGGGAGCGCCGCGACCGCATAGAGGACGAACAGCGTCAAGACGACCTTGAGTGTGCGCACGGAGATGCAGTCTAGATCAACTTTGTGATGACGCCCGGGTTCTCCGAGCCTTCTCGCGGGTGGTGGTAGGGGCCGACCCCGGCCGACCGCCCTGCCCGCCGGGTACAAGACCGAGACGGGATCCGACGGCAAGCCCAAGCGCGTCCGCACGGACCGCTACGGCACCGGAATGCGCTACAGAGCCCGCTACATCGGCCCCGACGGCACCGAGAAAAGCCAGTCCTTTCCCGATCGGCAGAAGCGCCAAGCGGAAGACTGGCTAGCTGGGACCGCCGCCGACATGTCTCGCGGGCACTACATCGACCCACGAGCGGCCCGTGTCACCTTTCGCCAGTTCGCCGAGAAGTGGCTTGCCGAGCGGAGTGGCGACCCGAACACAAGAGCATCAATGGGCTCTCAGCTACGGCTTCACGCCTTCCCGTACATCGGCCCTCGGCCCCTCGGCTCGTTCCAGCCCGGACACATCCGAGCGTGGGTAAAGCAGCTCGAAGAGAACGGCGTCCGCGGTTCGTACGCGAAGACCATCTACTCGAACGTGCGTGCCGTATTGAGCGCAGCCGTGGACGATGGCCACCTCGCACGCAACCCGTGCTCCGCGCGCTCAGTGAAAGCGCCGGCTGTCGAGACGAAACGCATCGCGCCCTGGGCCGCTGAGCGAGTCTTCGCGGTCCGGGCCGCCCTGCCCGAGCGGTTTCAGGCCATGGTGGATCTCGGCGCCGGTTGTGGGCTGCGTCAGGGTGAGATCTTCGCTGTGGACGCGGATGAACTCGACTTCGAGTCAGACACGCTGCATGTCGTGCAGCAGCTCAAGTACAGCGAGTACAGGCTTGTCTTTGCCCCTCCCAAGGGCGGCAAGCTTCGGGACGTTCCTCTCTCGGGGCCCGTCGCCGACGTGATCCAGGCGCGCATGAAGCGCTTCCCACCGGTAGAGATCACTCTTCCATGGGGGACACCGAAAGGACCGTTGGTCACCAGACGACTGATCTTCACGCAGGAAAGCGGCGAGGTGGTACGGCGTCCGAGCTTCAACAACGTCCATTGGAAGACCGCGCTTGTAGCGGCAGGCGTCATCCGGGAGCGCAGACGTGGTGAGCCTCACGCCGCCGCTCGGGAGCACGGCATGCATGCTTTGCGCCACTTTTACGCGTCGGTGCTCCTGGATGCCGGCGAGAACATCAAGGCCCTGAGCGAGTACCTCGGGCACCACGATCCGGGTTTCACCCTGCGCACCTACACCCACCTCATGCCGAGCAGCCAGGAGCGGACTCGGAAGGCCATCGCCGCTGTTTTCGGGTCCGGCTCAACGGCTTGACGGCCCACAGACGGCCCAGAGAGGCGAACTGGCCTCTACCTGACGGCAAAGCCGCAGGTAGAGGCCAGATTCAACTAGACGCCCATCTTCTTCTTGAGGTTCTCGTCCAGGGCCGCCAGGAAGTCCTGGGTGGTCAGCCACTTGGCGTCGCCGCCGACGATCAGGGCGAGGTCCTTGGTCATCTGGCCGCCCTCGACGGTCTCGATGCAGACCTTCTCCAGCGTCTCGGCGAACGCGGTCACCTCGGGCTGGTTGTCGAGCTTGCCGCGGTGGGCGAGGCCCCGGGTCCACGCGAAGATCGAGGCGATCGGGTTGGTGGAGGTCGGGTTGCCCTTCTGGTGCTCGCGGTAGTGGCGCGTGACCGTGCCGTGCGCGGCCTCCGCCTCGACCGTGCGGCCGTCGGGGGACATGAGCACCGAGGTCATCAGGCCGAGCGAGCCGAAGCCCTGAGCGACCGTGTCGGACTGCACGTCGCCGTCGTAGTTCTTGCACGCCCAGACGTAGCCGCCCTCCCACTTCATGGCCGCGGCGACCATGTCGTCGATGAGACGGTGCTCATAGGTGATGCCGGCGGCCTCGAAGTCGGCCTTGAACTCGCTCTCGAAGATCTCGGCGAAGAGGTCCTTGAACCGGCCGTCGTAGGCCTTCAGGATGGTGTTCTTGGTCGACAGGTAGACCGGGTACTTGCGGGCGAGGCCGTAGCGCATGGAGGCGCGCGCGAAGTCGCGGATCGACTCGTCGACGTTGTACATCGCCATGGCGACGCCGCTGCCGGGGAAGTCGTACACGTCGATCTCGATGGGCTCCGAGCCGTCCTTCGGGGTGAAGGTCAGGGTCAGCGTGCCCTCGCCCGGCACCTTGATGTCGGTGGCGCGGTACTGGTCGCCGAAGGCGTGACGGCCGATCACGATGGGCTTGGTCCATCCCGGGACCAGCCTCGGCACGTTCGACATGATGATCGGCTCACGGAAGACGACGCCACCGAGGATGTTGCGGATCGTCCCGTTCGGGGACCGCCACATCTTCTTGAGGCCGAACTCCTCCACCCGGGCCTCGTCGGGGGTGATGGTGGCGCACTTCACACCGACGCCGTGCTCCTTGATGGCGTTGGCGGCGTCGATCGTCACCTGGTCGTCGGTCGCGTCACGGTGCTCGATCCCCAAGTCGTAGTACCTGAGGTCGACGTCGAGGTAGGGCAGGATCAGCTGGTCCTTGATGAACTTCCAGATGATCCGGGTCATCTCGTCGCCGTCGAGTTCGACGACGGGACCCGCTACCTTGATCTTGGGCATGCTTGGGGTTCCCCTTCTTGCAACTTCTTACGACTAGGCTGACCAAACGGTCGTTTTGCGAACGCAATGGCGGGCTGAGGCTACCGGACCGGGCATGGGGGGTTACTGCCTACCCATGAGCCATTGCACGGCGACGCTGAGGGCGACCACGGCCATGACGCCACCGAGCACTCCGTACGTGACGGCGTCGGAGCGCCTGTCACGCACGGCGAGCATGCTCTCGCGGTCGCCGTGCACCAGCAGTCGCAGCACGGCGCCGAAGAGCACCGAGCAGGCGACGATCAATGAGCCCGCCCACGCGGGCAGGCCCATCGCGATCGCGCCGAGGCCGACGGCCGCACCCGCCAGGATCAGCAGGTACGGCCCCCATGCCCTACCGTTCGTCAATCGGTGTCCACTTCTGGTCGCGCTCCCCGATGTACTCGCTGTCCGGGCGGATCAGCCGGTTGTCGGCGTGCTGCTCGATCACGTGGGCGGTCCAGCCGGACATCCTGCTGACGGAGAAGACCGGGGTGAACAGGTCCGTCGGAATGCCGAGGTAGTGGTAGACCGTCGCGGCGTAGAAGTCGACGTTCGGGTACAGCCCCTTCTCCGCGAAGACGACCTCCTCCATCTCCTTTGACATCCGATAGTAGGTGTCGTCCCCGCTTGCCTCGGCCAACTCGCGCGACATCTTGCGCAGGTGAGTCGCGCGCGGGTCCTCGGTCTTGTAGACCCGGTGGCCGAAGCCCATGATCTTCTCGCCGCTCGCGAGCTTGTCGCGTACGGCCTGCGCCACGCCGTCCGCGGGGATGCTCTCCAGGGTGCGCATGACCTGCTCGTTCGCGCCGCCGTGCAGCGGGCCCTTCAGGGTGCCGATCGCGGCCACGATCGCCGAGTGCATGTCCGACAGCGTCGCCGCGCACACGCGGGCGGCGAAGGTCGAGGCGTTCATCGTGTGGTCGGCGTGGAGCACGAGGCACTCGTCGAAGAAGTCGACCTCGGTGCGCTCGGGCATCCGGCCCGTGATCTGCATCAGGAAGTTCGCCGCGACGCTGAGGGACGGGTCGGGGTCGCGCGGGGTGCCGCCGGTGCGCGCGGCGTGGTAGCGCGCGACCAGGATCGGCTGCTGGGCCGTCAGTCGCGCGGCCTTGCGCCGGTTGGCGCCGGACTCGTTGGAGTCCTTGTCCGCGTCCTCGGCGCCGGCCAGGGAGACCAGGCTCCTGAGCGCCTCCATGGGCGCCTGTTTCTCCGCGATCTCGGCGATGTTGGCTTCGACGAGGGCGCCGAGGGCGCGGCCTCGGACCAGTTCCGCTCCGTAGTCGGCCAGCTGCTGACGCGTGGGGAGCGTGCCATGCTGAAGCAGGTGCGCGGTCTCTTCGAAGCTCGTGCGGCCGGCTAGATCGTGGATGTCGTAGCCGCGGTAGAAGAGGCGACCGGCTTTGCCGTCGATGTCGCTCAGCGCTGTAGACGCGGCGACGACATCGGCGAGGCCTTTGGTGGGGTTGTCCGCCATGTGTTATTTCCTCCGCTTATCTTCGTCCGAAGTCTACCTGTGAGCAGGTAAAACCGGCCGAGGAGGTCCAGACCAATTTCTGCAGTGATTCTCGTTATGGCAAAGGCGATTCCCCAACCCCTCGTTTGGGTAAGCCGGAGCTGTAGCGGAAGTAACGGCGGGCTACCTGGGGAGGAACTGCCGTGGAGGGGCCGTTCATACGCGTCGAGGACACCGGTGAGGTGGTCCCGTTGCGCCCCGAGATCACGACGATCGGCCGAGGCCGAGGCGTCGACGTAAGGCTGGCTGATCCAAGCGTGTCACGACTGCACGCCGAGTTCATCCGCCGTGGACCCTACCTGTATGTCGTTGACCTGGGCCTGTCCCGCAACGGCACACGGGTGAACGGCAGGCCGATCGCCCGGAGGGTGCTTGACGACGGCGACGTCGTCTCCTTCGGAGCGGCTCGCTGTCGGGTCGGCGGGGTGCCAAGGGAGGATTTCGCCCCGGAAGTCGAGTTGCGCCGCGCGGCGGCGCCGGAGCTGACCAGGCGAGAGGTCGACGTGCTGACCTCCCTGTGCCGCCCGGCGCTGTCCGACGAGGCGTTCGTGGCGCCCGCGACGGCGCGCGAGATAGCCGACGACCTGGTCGTGACGGAGGCGGCCGTCAAGCAGCACCTGTTGCGGCTCTACCAGAAGTTCCGCATTCCGGAGGGCATCAACCGGCGCACAAGGCTGGCCAACGAGGTCGTCGCCCTCGGCCTGGTCCGCCCCACACCGGTGGTCCCCCCGCAGCGCACCTCGGGGCCGGGCGAGTCCCCGCCCCAGGCGGCCAACCGCCGCGCCTCGTAGTCCCTTGCAGGCCGGCACGTCTGGGCCACGCGAGATCGCGTGGCCCAGACTCTTTGTGGCCACAACACCCTCAGGCGGTGGTGCCGGGGCGTTCCGTTCCAGGAGTAGGGGGCAAACTCACTGGAGAGACCGGGTGCAATTGCTAGCGTGAAGCCATGACAGTCGAGGTCCGGAGCCAAAAGATGACAGACCCGCAGCTTCCCGGCTGGATGGTCCCGCCACCGGAGGGTTTCACCGCCGAGGACCTCGATCACCTTCCGGATTTGCCTGCACACACAGAGTTGATAGATGGAAGCTTGGTCTTCGTGAGCCCCCAGAAAGACTTCCACTCTGTGATCATCGATCTGCTCGTCAACGCTCTGCGCCGGTTCACTCCGCGAGAGTTCCGAGTGCGCAGGGAGATGAGCGTCGTACTCGGCCCTCGACAGCGTCCCGAGCCTGATGTGGCGATCCTCCGAGCCGAAGCCCTCGTCGGGCCTGACGCCACCGCGTACCAGGCGAAAGACGTACTCCTCATAGTCGAGGTCGTCAGCCCCGATTCCGAGACACGTGATCGGGAGCGGAAGCCGCAGCTCTACGCCGCCGCGAAGATCGAGCACTTCTGGAGGGTCGAGCAGAACGGCGGTAAGGCGACCGTGTACGTCTACGAGCTCGACCCGGCCACCAAGGCCTACGCCCTCATGGGGATTCACCACGACAAGTTGCAGCTCAAGGTCCCGTTCGAGGTCGACATCGACCTGACGGAGATCGAGAGCCTCTGAGGCCGCGCATCGGTGGGTTCTGATCACCGGGGCCGGAACGCGGCATCGCGGTCCGCGGGCGTAGCCGGTCTAGCTCGGGATGACTCCGGTGATCGTGGTGCCGCCCCGGAGCGTGCTGTTGATGGTCAGCGTGCCGCCCACCTCGGCGAAGTTCGCGCGCATGGCGGTCTGCCCCCGCCCGTCCAACCGGCCGGGACGATCCGCGTACCCGATGCCGTCGTCGCTGACCGTCATCCGCAGACCGCCCGCACCAAGCGTGACCGCGATCGAGACATGCTCGGCACGACTGTGCCGCTCGACGTTGGACAGCGCCTCGACAACGGTCGCGTACACCGCCTCAGCAAGATCGGCCGGCACGGCCTCACCGGGCATCGCCCACACCTCGGCCACGATGCCCGACCGCTCACTCCAGCCGTGAAGATACTCCTCCAGGGACTGGGCGAGGCCCTCACCTTCACGAACGCGAACTTCCTCCGCCATCTCGCCGTCCCCCTGATCCGCGCCGCCTGAGCCGCCGCGCAATCGTTCCTCCACCTGGGGGTGAACCTAGACGCCGGGACCGGTGTGGGAGATCAGCCTGGATGGTGAGGGGCGGTCCGCCGCCATGATGAGAGACCCGCCATCCGACCGCCCGAGGCCACGCCTTCTCATCTGGTTCTGAGGTCACCTGGCTCGGGACGACTCCGGTGATCGTGGTGCCGTCGGAGCCGGTACGGGCCGGGTGGCGTGCGACCGAGTGGGTGGGTTGACCCCATACGCAACACGGCTGTAACGCTCAAGGGTTGACCTTGGGCGGGGGTACGTGGATAACTGTCCCGGGGGGTCCCGCAATCCGTACCCTGGAGCTGTGGATGAGCATCGTGCCCTCGCCCGCACTTGTCGGACGCGCCTCTGAGCTGCGGGCTCTGATCGACGCGATGACCCGTCCACCGGCGGTGGTGCTGGTGGAGGGCGAAGCGGGCATAGGAAAGACCCGGCTCGTCCGCGCCGCGCTCGGCCGCCTCCCGTCCGGCGACCGGGCCGTCCTGCTCGGCTACTGCCACCAGATCCGCGAGCCCTTCCCGTACGGCCCGGTGTTCGAGGCGCTGCGGGACATCAGGGGACGTCTCCCGGCGGCCCAGGCGCTGAACCCCGTCACCGGCGCGCTCCGGGGCTACCTTCCCGAGCTGGCCGACGCGCTGCCGCCCTCACCGCAGCCCCTTGAGGATCCACGCGCGGAACGGCACCGGGTGTTCCGCGCGATACGCGCGCTGCTCGCGGCCGTCGGGCCGGCCGTGCTCGTCATCGAGGACCTGCACTGGGCCGACGACGGCACCCGCGACCTGCTGCGTTTCCTGAGCGGCCAGCCGCCCGAGGGGCTGGCGATCGTGGCGACCTACCGGCGGGAGAACCTCGGCACGGCCGGGTCGCCCCTGGGCCTGGCCTACCGGCACCAGCCGGACACGACCAACGTGGTCGTGCCGCTGGCACCACTCGACGTCTCCGACGTGGGAAGCCTGGCCGGCGCACTGCTGGACCGATCCGATCTGTCCTCCGGGTTCGTCGCCCGCCTGCACGACCGCACGGCGGGCATCCCGTTCGTCGTGGAGGAGGTGGTCAGGTCCCTGCACGACGCGGAGGAGCCCGACGCGCTCGACCGCGCCGGGGTGCCCCTGCTGCTGCGCGAGGCCATGGCCGAGCGGATGGCAGGCCTGTCAGCGGCGGCGGTGGGCGCGGTGCAGGCGGCCGCGGTGCTGCGGCTCCCCGCGGGCGAGCAGCTGATCACCGCCGTCGGCGGCCATTCCGCCGGGCTGGGCGAGGCGCTGCGTGCCGGGGTGCTGCACGAGCATCCCGGCGGCCGGTACGGCTTCCGCCACGCGCTAGCCCAGCAGGCCGTGTACGACGCCATCCCGGGGCCCGACCGCAGATCGGCGCACGATCGGGCGATGCGGGCGCTGGAAGCGGTGGACTCCCCGCCTCAGGTGCAGCTCGCGTTCCACGCCAGGCAGGCCGGGCACACCGACGCCTGGCTGCGGCACGGCACGTCCGCCGCCCAGCGGGCCGCCTCCCTCGGCGACACCGCCCTGGCCGTCGAGATCATCGAGGGCATGCTCGACGATCCCGGCCTGCCGGCGCCCGACCGGGGACCGCTCGCGCTGATGCTGAGCAGGTTCGCGGCCACGGGGCTCTCCCACCAGCGGGTGGTACGGCTCCTGCGCCACGTCCTGCGCGACGACTTCCTCTCCCCCGACGCGCGTGGCGAGGCGCGGCTCAACCTCGGCGTCGTACTGTCCAACCAGGCGGGCGACACCGCCGCGGGAAGGCCCGAGATCAGGGCCGCCCTCGCCGAGCTGAGCGACCGGCCGACGCTGGCCGCGCGGGGCTGGGCCAGCCTCGCGCTGCCGGGCTGGGGCACCGAGTCGCTGGCGCAGCACGAGGAGTGGATGGCCCGCGCCGAGGCCCTCGTCGCCACCGCCGACAACCCCGAGCTGGCGGCGGCGGTCCAGGCCAACCGGGCCTCGTTCGAGATGACGATCGGCTCCCCCGACGCCTTCGCCGTGGCGGCCAAGCTGCCGGTCGCCGACCCGCGCACGGCGGTCCGGCGGGAGGCCGCGCGGGCGTACGCGAACCTGCATGACTCGGCGACCAGCCTGGGGCTTTACGCCGCGGCCGAGAAGTTCGCCGAGGAGGGCAGGCAGCTCGCCGTGGAGAGCGGCGCGCAGTACCCCGCCTATCTCCTGGACGTCTCGACGATCCGCAGGGACTGGCTGACCGGGCGGTGGGACGGGCTCCGCGACCGGGCGGCGTCCCTCGGAGAGCTGGCCACCGAGACCCCGCTGATCGCGGTGGACGTCTGGCTGGTGCTGGGGATGCTCGCCCTGGCGACGGGCGAGTGGGACGAGGCCATCAAGCACTTCCACGGCGCGGGCCTGGACGCGCCGGATGCCCGGTACGTCCCGATCGTGACGGCCGCCGCCGGAGGGCTGATCGATCTGCACCTCGCGCGAGGCGCCCTGGACAGCGCGGTCGCGGAGGCCGAGCGGGCGGTCGCCCGGCTGCGCCGCAAGGGCGTGTGGGTGTGGGGCGCGTACCTGGTCCCGTCCGCCGTCACCGCGCTGGCCTGGGACGGGCGTCTGAAGGCGGCGGCCGATCTGGTCGCCGAGTACGCCGCCGGCATCGCGGGCCGCATCGCGCCCACCGCGCACGCCGCCCTCGACCTCGCGCGGGGCGCGCTGGCCGCCGCCGAGCGGCGGCACGCCGAGGCGATCGGGTTCTTCGCCCGTGCCCGCGAGGCGTACGCCGCGCTGCCCCAGCCGTACGCTGCGGCGCGGGCGGGCGAGGGCGAGGCCCGCACGCGGCTCGCCCTCGGCGACGCCGGCGCGGCGGCGGGCTTCACCGAGCTGGCGGAGCGGTTCGGCCGGCTCGGCGCCACCCACGACGCCGCCCGGTGCAGGCGGGTGCTGCGGGACATCGGCGTGGAGTTCCAGTTACCGCGCGGCCGGAAGGCGGACGCGGGCGTGCTGTCACAGCGTGAGAGGGAGGTGGCCAGGCTCGTGGCCCTCGGGCGTACCAACCGCGAGATCGCCGACGTGCTGTTCCTGTCGACGCGGACGGTCGAGAGCCACGTCGCCACCGTCCTGCGCAAGCTCGGCGTGCGGTCGCGTACCCAGGTCGCCCCGCCCGCCTGAACCTCTTCGCCCGTACGGGGCAAGGACGCCGTACGCCCGGACAACGGCGAACCCCCGGGACCAAGGGGTGGTGGTCCCGGGGGTTCGTCCAGCCGTCGCTCAGACCGTGATGGTCCACGAGTCGAGGAAGCCGGTGTCCAAGGTGTACTGGTCGGTGACCTCAAGGGTCCACGTGCCCGCCGCCGTCTGGGTGACCGGGACCGAGTAGGCCCGGGTACCGAAGGACGTGCAGCTGGAGCCGCCACTGGACTTGACCGTGTAGAGGGTGCCGCTCGGGCCCTTGAGCCTGATCCGGAGGTCCTCGGCGCAGGTGTGGGAGATGGTCACACTGAGCTTGACCGGGGAGACGGCGTTACCGGTCGCGGTCGAGGTGATCGGGCTGTTGATCGTCGAGAGGTCGTTGATCGTGTAGTCGGTGCCGTTGGTGAACGAGCGCCCGCCGGAGGTGCCCGACACGGTCAGCGTGTACGCCGCCGTGTGGGTGGCGCCCGAGCCGGTGCCCGTCACCGTGATCGTGTAGGTGCCCGAAGGCGTCGACGTGCTGGTGCTGATGGTGAGGGTGGCGGAGCCGCCCGAGGTCACCGAGGTGGGGCTGAAGCTCGCGGTCGCTCCCGAGGGCAGCCCGGAGGCGCTGAGGGAGACGGTCTGCGCGCTACCCGCGGTGGTCGTCGTGCCGACCGTGGCGGTGGTCGCGGAGCCCGGAGCCACCGTGCCCGCTGTGGGGCTCAGCGACAGGGAGAAGTCGTTGCTGGAGGAGCTGCAGGAGGCCTCGCCCGACTGCACCGGGACGCTGACCGCGTTCCAGGCCGCCTTGACGGCCGCGCACTCGGGGCTGCTGGCGCCGTAGAGCTCGACCGCCGCCGCCAGGGACGCCGTGCGGATGTTGGCGTACTTCCAGGTGGAGGTCTTCCGCTGGAGGGCGCCCATGTAGATCTTGCCGGCCTTCTGGATGGTGATGCCGGTCACCGAGGAGGGGCCGCCGGAGCAGATCGGGCTGCTCGGCTTGCCGCCACCGGGCGCGGAGCCCTCGGCGAGCAGGTAGAACCAGTGGTTCAGCGGACCGGCGGCGGAGTGCACCTCGGTGCTCGGGATCGAGGTCGACCAGCAGTTGGGGTCCCCTGCGAGGGACGGGTTGTACATGTAGCGGATCGGCCCCTGGCCGACGAGGTTGACCTCCTCGCCCACCTGGTAGTCCGGCGGGTCGTTCGGGTTGTTGGCGTAGGCCTCGGTCAGCGACCCGAAGATGTCGCCCGTGGCCTCGTTGATGCCGCCGTTCTCGTTGCCGGAGCCGGCGCCGCCCGGGGTGGTCTGGAAGATGGCGTGGCCGAACTCGTGGGCCACCACGTCGATCGGCGTGGCCTGGCGGGCGTTGTCCTGCGAGTGCCCGAAGTTCGTGTAGCTGCCGTTCCAGTACGCGTTGACGTCGGCCAGGCCCACGCGGGTCGGGAAGCCGCCGCCGCTGCCGTTGATGCCGCTGCGGCCGAGCCAGGAACCCAGCATGTCCCACTCGCGCTGGACGCCGTAGAGGGCGTCCACGCAGGCGGTCTCCAGGTTCGTGCCGCTGCCGTTGCCCCAGGCGTCGTCGGTGCCGGTGTACGCCGTGCCGGCCTGGCCGCCACAGCGCAGGCCGCTGCGGGTGGAGTCGGTCATCGAGTACGAGGTGCCTGAGCCGCTCGTGTTGATGGTGACCGTGCCGTAGTAGTAGCCGTTGCCGGTGCCCGCCCTGACGTCGTCGTAGGAGTCGGCGATCTCGCCGGTGCTCGCGTCGACGAACACGTGCTGGATGCTCGGCTTGCCGGCGGAGATGCCGGAGACCTTCGCCTCCCACGCGAGACGCGGCTTGCTGCCCCAGGTCAGGACGACCAGGCGCGGGGCGGCGCTGTCGTCGGTCCGGTCCAGCTTGCTCTTCGCCGTCTCGGTGGCGGCCTCGGCGGTCACCGTCGGCGTGGTCGCCACGCCCTGGGTGGTGGCCCCGGTGGCCGACGCGGTGTCGCGCACGCGCCCGTTGGCGTCGGTGATCACGACCGCGTCGCCGCCGACCACGGGCAGGCCCTTGTAGGCGCGCTCGTAGGTGACGTAGTACATGCCCGCGCCCGCCGTCACGGCGGTGCGCTTGTACGTCTCGTTCGGGCTGACGCGCAGCCTGTCCAGCCCGCTCGCGACGGCCTGGTCGGCGGCCGCCGCGGCACGCTGCGACGGGTCGGCGGCGAGGGACTGCACCTTGCCGTCGCTGCCGGGGGGCGGCTTGGCCGCGGCCGCGGTGGCGGGGACCACCACGCCTGCCATTGCCAGGGCAGCGGTCGCTGCGAGTAGTGCCTTGCGCCTCATGGGCGTCTTTTCCTTTCTCTGCCTCCCACGCCGCGTCGCGCGTTGTTCGCGGGCAGCGGCGGTCGCGCCGCCGAGAGTCGCCCGGCAGCGGACACGGTGGGATTAGGGGGGTGATGAGAGAAACGAATGGTGCTTCTCGACCGTTGTGGCGCCGAGACGGGCGGCCACTTCATCCGGCGATGATGTCGCCTACGGCGGGAAGCGGCGGCTATGGCGGGAGGTCGGGAGAGGTCACTTCGCGGCGCTCCTTTGTGTGCGGACCGGACGAACCGGTCTGACGTGACGCTAGGTCCGCAGTCAGGAGTTGAACATCCGTAGTGGCATCCGTATATGTACGTAAAAAAGGCGATGAATCAGGACTCGCGCCTCGAAGACGCGGTGGGACTCAGCCGGTCTTGACGGCCCTGACGTACCGGGCGATGTAGGTGAGCAGGTCGACGGTGTCCTTCTCGCCCTCCACGTCCGGCGAGGAGGGCACGTCCTCCTCGCCCATGGTCCCGCCGGGCCGGAAGCCGCGCGTGGTGTCGTCGTTCGCTTCGTGGGACACCGCCGTCACCCGCGGACTCGCGGAAGGTCGCAGACCTCATCGGCCATCGTGCGAGCGTCCTTGGCCTCGTACAGCAGGAAGCCCGCCGGCGGCCGGGTCGTGGCCGAAGCCGCCACGGCCCGGCCGCCGCCGAGTCCCGCCATCGTGGCGGCTCGCGCCGCCACCATCACCATCCGGCGCGTCATCGGCTCCCCCATCAACTGGCTGTTGTCAGGTTGGACGGAGCCTCCGCCGATTTTGTTTAGATATTTCTGGGCATCTTCCTGGCCATCCGGTGGGTCAGCCGGTCTTGGCCGCCTTGACGAACTCCGTGGTGTACGTCTTGGACAGGTCGATGGTGTCCTTCTTGCCCTTCACGTTCGGCGAGAAGGAGCTGAGCACCTCGAGCACGTTCTTGGCGCCCTCCTCGTCCATGACCCCGTCGGGGCGGAAGATGCTCTTGGTGTCGTTGATCGCCTTGGTGTAGAGCGCGGGGTCTCCACCGGCGTACTCCTTGGGCATCTTGGCGGCGATGTCCTCGGCGGAGTGCTCGTTGATGTACTTCAGGGTCTTCACGAAGGCGTTGGCGAGCTTCTGCACGGTCTGCTTGTTGTTCTGGACCCAGGCGCAGTCCATGTACAGCGAGCTGGCGGGGTACAGGCCGCCGAGCGCCGCCCTCGTGCCCTCCTCCGTGCGCATGTCGATGATGACCTTGCCCTTGCCCGACGAGGTGAGCTGGGCGGCGGTGGGGTCGGTGGTCATGCCCGCGTCGATGCCGCCGTTCTCGATGGCGGCGATGAAGGTCGGGCCCGCGCCCGCCTTCACCCGCGTGACGTCCTCGGTCGCGAGCCCGCTCTTCACGGCCAGCGCCTGGGTCAGGAAGTCGGTGGAGGAGCCGGGGCTCGTGATGCCGAGCCGCTTGCCCTTGAAGTCCGCCGGAGTCTTGATCTTGTCCGCCTGGGCGGTGGAGACGACCTCGACCTCTCCTGGCACGTCGGCGAACTGCACGACGCTCTGGATGCACTTGCCCTTGGTCTGCAGGTCGATCGTGTGGTCGTAGAACCCGACGACGCCCTGGACGTCGCCGCTGATCAGGACGTTCTCGGCCTGCGCGCCCGACGGCTCGGTGAGCAGCTGGACGTCGACGCCCTCCTGCTTGAAGTAGCCGAGCTGCTCGGTCAGCTTGGGGGGCAGGTAGATGACCTTGTCGATGCCGCCGATCATGATCTTGACCTGGGGGGCGCCGTCGGCGGTGGTGGCGGTACGGGAGTCGCCGCAGCCGGTGGCGGCGACGGCCACCGCCAGGCCGGCGGCGGCGGTGACGAGGAGACGGGAGGTGGCTTTCATCGGGGGAGTGGCTCCGATCAGATCTGTGCGGTGGCGATGGACGGCGGACGCCAGGCGAGGAGCCGGCGTTCGAGGAGGGTGAGCAGCCACTCGGCGAGCAGTGCCATGACCGTGATGATGATCATTCCGGCGTAGATCCCGGCCGAGTCGAAGGTGCCCTGGGCGTGGTTGATCAGCAGGCCGAGGCCCTTGTCGGCGCCGGTGTACTCGCCGACGATCGCGCCGATCAGCGCGAACCCGAAGGCCACGTGCAGGCTGGCGAGGATCCACGAGGTGGCGCTCGGCAGGACGATCGTGGTGAGGATCTGCCGGGGGCCGGCGCCCAGGATGCGGGCGTTGTCGATGAGGGTCTTGTCCACCTCGCGCGCGCCCTGGAAGGCGTTGAAGAAGACGGCGAAGAAGACGAGGACCACGGCGGTGGCGACCTTGGAGGACATGCCGAGGCCGAACCAGATCACGAAGAGCGACGCGAGCACGATGCGCGGGATCGCGTTCGCGGCCTTGATGAACGGCGCGCAGACCTCGGCGAGGAAGCGGCCCCTGCCGAGCAGGACGCCGAGCACCACCCCGGCGAGCGAGCCGATCACGAACCCGATGACCGCCTCCTCCAGGGTCACCGCCATCTGCTCCCAGATCGACCCGAACGCCGTGCCGGAGGTGAACCAGTCGACGATCCGGCCCCAGATGGCGCTCGGCTTGGAGTAGTAGAACGGATCGAGGAAGGTGCTGGCGGACAGCTCCCAGCTGCCCAGCCACAGCACGATCAGCAGCACCCGCGTGGCGGTGATCTTGGGGGCGCGCACCCAGCCGGGGCGGCGCGGCCCGGCACCCCGCCGCTCCGCGACGGCGGCCGGCGCGGCGGCGACGGGGGTCTGGACGTCAGGCGACACGGCCGGCTCCTCGGGTACGGGTGATCTCGACCTCTTCGCGTAGCGAGTCCCAGACCTCGCGGTAGACGGCGAGGAACGACTCCTCCAGCCGGATCTCCTCGACGCGGCGCGGGCGTTCGAGATTCACGGGGATGACGTTCTTGGTCGTGGCGGGGGCGGCGGTCATGACGACGACCGTGTCCGCCAGGGCGATCGCCTCGGTCAGGTCGTGGGTGACGAAGACCACGGCGGCCCCCGTACCGGACCACAGGTCGAGCAGCAGGTCCTGCATGTGCTCGCGCGTCTGCACGTCGAGGGCGCTGAACGGCTCGTCCATGAGCAGGATCGACGGCTCGTTGATCAGCGTCTGGGCCAGGGCGACCCGCTTGCGCATGCCGCCGGAGAGCTGGTGCGGGTAGTACCGCTCGAAGCCCGCGAGCCCGACCTTCGCGACCCACTCCGTGGCCTGCTCGCGCGCCTCCTTCTTCGCCACGCCCCGGTAGCGGGGACCGGCGGCGACGTTGTCGAGCACGGACCGCCATGGGAGGACCGCGTCCTGCTGGAACATGTAGCCCAGCCCGTCCGGGATGCCGGTCACGGCCCTGCCCTGGACGAGCACCTCGCCCGCGCTGGCGGGCGCGAGGCCCGAGATCATCGAGAGGCTGGTGGACTTCCCGCAGCCGGTGGGCCCGACGACGCTCACGAACTCGCCGCTCCGCACGGTCAGGGTCATGTCCCGGGCGGCGGTGTAGTCGCGGCCGTCGCGGGTCGGGAAGCGCTTGGTGACGCCGCGCAGTTCGATCGCGGGGTTGGACGCCGGGGTGGTGGCCTCCGCTGAGGGGCCCGGGCTGGTCATGGCGTTCGACTCCTTCCGGATTCGCGTAGGTGGTCAGATCGGTGATCGAGCGCCCGAGCGGGAACCGGCTCAGAACTGGACGCGGTGACGGACGCCGCGGTAACGAGCAGGGTCCGTCGCGTGACATACCTCGGAAACATCGGCCTGATAATCAGTAGGGGGTAGGGCGTTCCACGGAACGTAGGGCGGTGTGACCGGCCTCACTAGGCTTGTGCCAGTTGAATGAGCAATGCGCGTAGTTCGCGTTTTGCGCATTTAGCTCAGGCCTCCATACGCCTTGCACGCAGGTATCGTGCTTGCCATGTCCTGGCCCGGTAAGAGGCCCCGTCTGCGCTTCGCGACACAGGCCCTGCTCGTCCAGGTCGCCGTGCTTCTGCTGATCTTGGGGAGCGGCTTCGCGCTGGTGGCCTACCTGCTCCACGCGGAGCTGGAGAAGCAGTACGAGGAGCGAGCGCTCGCCGTCGCGCGCTCGGTCGCGGCGGACGCCCAGATAGTCCAGGAGGTCGCGGCCCACGACCGCTCGGGCGACGTCCAGCGGCGCGCCGAGGCCGCGCGGCGCCGTACGGGCGTACTGTTCGTGGTCGTCGCCGACGATCACGGCATCCGCTACTCCCACCCCGACACCAGCCGCCTCGGTAAGCGGGTCAGCACCGAGCCCGAGGCCCTGAGCGGCCACGAGATCGTCACCTTCGAGCGCGGCACGCTGGGGTTGTCGGCCCGGGGCAAGGTCCCCCTGCTCAACGGCACGGGCCGCGTGATCGGCCAGGTGAGCGTCGGCATCGCGGCGGGCGAGGTGTCCCGGCGCATCGGCGACCTGATGCGCCCCGCCGCCGGGTTCACCGGCCTCGCCCTCGCGCTCGGCGTCGCGGCCGCCGCCGGGCTCGCCCGCCGCCTCAAGCGCCAGACGCTCGGGCTGGAGCCGACCGACCTCGCCGACCTGCTCCGCGAGCGCGAGGCCGTGCTGCACGGCATCGACGAGGGCGTGCTGGCCGCCGACCCCGCGGGACGCATCACCATCTGCAACGACGCGGCGGCCCGGCTCATCGGCGGCCGGCCCGTGCAGGGCTCCCTGGTCGCGGACGCAGGCCTGCCGCCCGGCCTGCGCACCCTGCTGGCCGGGCGCACCAGCGCGCGGGGCGTGCTGGTGGCCACCGAGGAGCGCATGCTCGTCGTCACCGCCGCGCCCGTACGCCGCAGCGACCGCGACCTCGGCCACGTGCTCACCATGCGCGACCGCACCGACCTGGACGCGATGGCCCGCGAGCTGGACGTGGTGCGGGCGCTGTCCGACGCCCTGCGGGCCCAGGCCCACGAGTACACCAACCGCCTGCACACGGTGTCCGGCCTGCTCAGCCTGGGTCACCGCGACGAGGCGATCGCCTACCTGCGGGAGCTGGCCGAGGACCCCCTGGCCACCGAGTACGGCGACGCCGGGCGGCTGCGCGACCCGTACATCCGGGGGCTGCTCGCCGCCAAGACGGCCGTGGCCTCCGAGCGGGGGGTCGACCTGCGCCTGAGCGCCGACTCGTTCGTCCCCGCCCAGCTCAGGGCGCCGCTGGACGTCGTCACGATCCTCGGCAACCTCGTCGACAACGCCACGGCCGCCGCCCAGGCCGGGTCGCGGCGTCCCGCCTGGGTGGAGGTGTCCCTGCTCGCCGAAGCCGACATCCTGCACATGGTCGTGGTCGACAGCGGCGACGGCGTGCCGCCGGAGGCCGTGGACCGGCTGTTCGACCAGGACTTCACCACCGCCGCCGACGACGCCCGGCCGCACGGCGTCGGCCTCGCGCTCGCCCGGCGGCTGACCCGCCGCCACTGCGGCGAGCTGTCCCTCACCCGCGCCTCGGGCGCCGACTGCGGGGCGGTCTTCGTGACCCGGCTCCCCGGCGCCGTCCACCCGCCATGATCCGCGTTCTGGTCGTCGACGACGACTTCCGGGTGGCGGATCTGCACGCGCGCTACGTGGGGCGGGTGCCGGGGTTCGAGGTCGCCGGCGTCGCCCGCACCGCCGCGGAGGCCGTCGAGCTGGCCGAGCGCCTGCGCCCCCACCTGGCGCTCCTGGACCAGTACCTCCCGGACGCCTCTGGCACCTCCATCGCCCCGCGCCTCGGATGCGACGTCATCATGCTGACCGCCGCCGCCGAGCGGGCCGTCGTACGCGAGGCGCTGCGCCGGGGGGTCGTGAACTACCTGGTCAAGCCGTTCTCCGAGGCCGAGCTTGCCGAGCGGCTGCGCGCGTACGCGCGGTTCCACGGGCAGCTCGGCGGCGACCACGCCCTCGACCAGTCGGAGATCGACCGCGCCGTACGGGTGCTGCACGAGGGCGACCGCGTGGAGGCGGCGATCCGCAAGGGACGTTCGAGCCAGACGGCGCGGCTGGTCATCGACGCCGTGCGCGACGCGGGCGAGCCCGTGACCGCCACGGACGTCGCCTCCCAGCTCGGCCTCTCACGCGCCACGGCCCAGCGCTACCTCTCGGACCTCGCGGCCGACGGCCGGATCACCGTCGCCCTGCGCTACGGCACCACCGGCCGCCCCGAGCACCTCTACCGCTGGCCCACCTCGCCCCCCGGGACGAGGAGCTAGCGGGCGCGGCGTTCGGCGGCCTCGACGACGTTGGTGAGGAGCATCGCGCGGGTCATCGGGCCGACGCCGCCGGGGTTCGGGGCGACGAAGCCGGCGACCTCGCGCACGCCCGGGGCGACGTCGCCCGCGAGCTTGCCGTCGACGCGGGAGACGCCGACATCGAGGACGGCGGCGCCGGGCTTCACCATCTCGGGGGTGATCAGCCCGGGGACGCCAGCGGCGGCCACGACGATGTCGGCCTCGCGCACCCGGGAGGGAAGGTCGTGGGTGCCGGTGTGGCACAGGGTCACGGTGGCGTTCTCGGTGCGGCGGGTGAGCAGCAGGCCGAGCGGGCGGCCCACAGTGATGCCACGGCCGATGACGGTGACGTCGGCGCCCTTGATCTGCACCCCGTACTCCTGGAGCAGCACCACGATGCCGCGCGGCGTGCACGGCAGCGGGGCGTCGACCATGTGGACGAGGCGGCCGAGGTTGATCGGATGCAGGCCGTCGGCGTCCTTGGCCGGGTCCATGCGCTCGATCAGCGACTGGGTGTCGAGGTGGCGGGGCAGCGGGAGCTGCACGATGTAGCCGGTGCAGGCGGGATCGGCGTTGAGCTCGTCGATCGCCGCCTCGACCTCGGCCTGGGTGGCCGTCTCGGGAAGATCCTTGCGGATCGAGGCGATGCCGACCTCCGCGCAGTCGCGGTGCTTGCCCGCGACGTAGATCTGGCTGCCCGGGTCGTCGCCGACCAGGATCGTGCCGAGACCCGGAGTGATGCCCTGGGCGGCGAGCCGGCTCACCCGCTCGGCCAGATCGCCCTTGATCTTCGCCGCGGTGGCCTTGCCGTCGAGAATCTGCGCGCTCACAACTCGCCATCCTCCCATGCCGCCCCCTCAGATCGCGCTCTGAGGGGGCAGGGCACGGGCCCGGGCTCAGTGATGGTGGCAGGCGGCGGCCGGCTCGTCGTACTGGTCGTGGTGGGGGAACTCGTTGACGTACTTCTGCCGGCCGAGCGGCGTCAGGTCGAGGTAGTTGTAGGTGTTGAGCAGGACCTCGGGCCCGCGCCCGTACGTCGAGTAGGTGTGGAAGACGCGGTCGCCGTCCCTGAGGAAGACGCTCAGGGCGTGCCCGTCCCCCTGCGTGAAGAACTGCATGCCCTTGCTCTCAAGGGCGGCCTTGTCCATGTAGTTGTACTCCACCGGAGCCACGGACTCGTCGTTGCTCGCGTGGAAGTCGTAGTTGAAGTCGCTGCCCTCGGAGGAGTACCACGGCACGGTCCAGCCCATGCGCTTCCTGAACCGCTCGATGCTCGCCAGCGGCGCCCGGGAGACCAGCGCCAGCGAGGTGTCGCAGCTGTGCAGGTGCCGCAGGTCGCCGGCGTTGTCGACGAGGAACGAGCAGCTCGTGCACCCCTGGTCGGTGTCGTGCATCCACATGAAGTGGTAGACCATGAGCTGGCGGCGTCCGTCGAACAGGTCGAGCAGGCTCGCTTCGCCGTCCGGCCCCGTGAGCACGTACTCCTTGTCGATCTCGACCATGGGCAGCGCGCGGCGCTCGGCGTTGAGGGCGTCGCGGGCGCGGGTCGCCTCCTTCTCCTTCACGAGCAGCGCTTCGCGGGCCTTCCGCCATTCGTCGCGTGACGTGATCGTCGGCAGTTCCACGGGTTCTCCTTCGGACGTGAGTCGAACGGCACCATCTGCACGGGTAGACCCGGCGGCGAGCGGAAAGTCGTCGCCGCCACGGTCTTAAGGTAGACCGGCCGTCACACGCCGTAGGGGTACCCCTGAAACGGACGCCCCCGGGCCATGTCCGCGGACAGGCACGGGGGCGGCACCGCGAACTACGGCTTCACTGGGGCCCTTGTCCGCTCCGGCTTCTCGGGACCCTCGGCGACTGCGGCTTCTCCGGGGCCTTGTCGGTCCAGGAGGCCTCCGTCGTGGCCTCCCACCAGATCGGCGTGCCCGGCTCGGCCCAGGCGTACCCGCCGGTCGGCCGCACCGCCACGATCTGGTCGGTCAGCAGGATGCCGGTCTCCGGGTCGATGACGAGCTGCCGCTCGAACCCGCCGCCCGACCAGTTCTCGGGGCGCGCGATGCCCTGCCCGGTGCGGCCGAGCGTGTCGGTCACCTCGCCCAGCGACCGCACGCCGTCCAGCCCGGCGAGCACCTTGTACGCGGCGGCACGGACGGCGGGCTTCACCGGCATGTCACGCAGCAGCCCCGAGGTCACCTGGTAGAGCCAGGAGTCCGCGTCCTGCGGGTCGTCCGACTCGGTGCCGTGGCCCGCGTAGCCCTGGAGCAGCCGCTGCTTCAGGGCCGCCGCCGTGGTGGGCAGCGCCTGAAGGTCGGCCACCGACACGTTCTTGCCCGCCAGTTCGAAGACCTTGTCCCCGATGTTGATCGGGTTGCCGAACGGCCTGCCGGGCGTGGAGTCCAGCTCCATCCGCCCGAGGGCGTTCTTGTCGTCCGCCTTCGGCTTGGGGACCTCCACCGACCACTTCGTCGGCGAGCCGTCGCGCGCCCAGGCGTCCTCCGCCCCCTTGGCGGGCCTGGTGCCGAGGTTGCGGTCCACGAACCAGCTCTCCCCCTCAGGCGACCTGGCGATCCACAGGCGGTGAGAGGTCGTGGAGTGCACCAGGTAGCGAGCTCGGGTGCCCGCTTCGTTGGCGACCCCGATCACGCTGTCGACGTACCAGTACGCTCCGGTCGTCGCGGGCGCCCTGAGCGACGAGTCTGCCGCGGCGAGCAGGATCTGCTTGGCGGAGAGCCGGACGACCGGAGCCGCGCTCGTGGCGGCCGGGGCGGCCTCCGCGCGGGAGGGGGCGCGCGGCGTCGTGCCACCGGTTCCGGAGACCGCGACGGCCACGGCCGTGACGGTGGCCGCGCCGGCCAGGGCCAGGCCTCCCCGCACCGGCTTGGCGATCGTACGGGCGCGCACGGTCCTGGCCTGTGCCATGGCGTACGAGAGCTCGGCGGCCCTGGTGCCCTCGTCCACGGGGGTGTCGAGATGCGCGGGGCGCGCGGCCCGCAGCTGGTCCATCGGGTTCATGACCACTCCTCACTGAGGTTCCGCACCCGGGACCGGGACACCGTGACCGGCGACGCCTCCATGGCGCGCACCAGCCGCCTGCGCGCACGGTGCAGCCGCACGCGGAAGGCCGCGGGAGAGCAGCCGACGACGCGGGCGGCGTCGCGCGGGCTGAGGCCCTGCCAGGCGACCAGGATCAGGACCTCGCGGTCGTCCTCGGGCAGCGAGGCGAGCGCCGTGACGACGGCCATGCGCTCGGCCACCTGCTCGGCGTGGTCGCCCTCGGTCCAGGCCCGCAGCTCGCTCGCGAGCGACTCGCGTTTGATCTCCGCGCGGATGTTGTCCCGCAGCACGTTGCGGGCCACGCCGAGCAGCCACGGCAGCGCCGGGTCCGGCACGTCGTCGAACCTGCGCCAGGCGATCGCGAACGTCTCGCTCACCACCTCGTCGGCGACCTGCCGGCCCGCTCGGCTGACCACATAAGCCCACACGCGCTGCCGGCATTCGTCGTACATGCTGGTGAACCGCCGAGACTCGTCCGTCACCGCCCGCCCCCTTTGTCCCAGGTGTTTGTCTTCTGACACTGGGAAGTGGACGCAGAGCCCCCCTTGTTACCGAGCTGTCCAAGATTGTTCCAAGGGGCGGGAGATCCGCGCCCCCTGGAGCGGCCGGTCACGCGCCTTTCGTCAGTGGAATCATCAGTGGAAGAAGTGGCGGGTGCCGGTGAAGTAGAGGGTGATGCCGGCCTTGGAGGCGGCCTCGATGACCTCCTCGTCGCGGATCGACCCACCGGGCTCGACGACCGCCTTCACCCCGGCGTCGATGAGCACCTGGAGCCCGTCGGCGAAGGGGAAGAACGCGTCGGAGGCCGCCACGGCCCCCCGCGCGCGGTCGCCGGCGCGCGACACGGCCAGGTGGGCCGAGTCGACGCGGTTGACCTGGCCCATGCCCACGCCCACCGTGGCGCCGTCGTGCGCGAGAAGGATCGCGTTGGACTTCACCGAGCGGCAGGACTTCCACGCGAACGCCAGGTCCGCGAGGGTCTCGGGCGAGGCCGCGTCGCCCGCCCTGAGCTCCCAGGTGGACGGGTCGTCGCCGGGGGCGTCCACCCTGTCGACGGTCTGCACGAGCAGCCCGCCGTCGATGCGGCGGAACTCGGCGGGGTTGGACGGGCCGGCGGGGCAGCGCAGCAGCCGGATGTTCTTCTTCTTGGTCAGCACGGCCAGCGCCTCGGGGGCGAACGAGGGCGCCACGACCACCTCGGTGAAGATCGGGGCGATCTGCTCGGCCAGCTCCCCGGTCACCTCGCCGTTGACCGCGATCACGCCGCCGTACGCCGAAACCGGGTCGCACTCGTGCGCCTTGCGGTGGGCCTCGGCCACGTCGGCGCCGACCGCGAGCCCGCACGGGTTGGCGTGCTTGATGATCGCGACGGCGGGCTCGGAGAAGTCCCACGCGGCCCGCCAGGCGGCGTCCGCGTCGACGTAGTTGTTGTAGGACATCTCCTTGCCGTGCAGCTGCTCGGCGTTCGCGAGGCCGTCCTGGCCGCCGGAGTACAGCGCGGCGCCCTGGTGGGGGTTCTCGCCGTACCTGAGCACGGCCCTGCGCTTCCAGGCCGCGCCCATGAAGGACGGCCAGGCGGCCTCCTCCTCGTCCGTCGCGTAGACGCCGGCGAACCACGAGGCCACGGCCGTGTCGTACGACGCGGTGGTCGCGTAGGCCTGGGCGGCGAGGCGGCGGCGCTGGGGCTCGGTGAAGCCGCCCTCCTCGATCGCCCTCAGCACGTCGCCGTACCCGCGCGGGTCCACGACCACGGCGACCGTGCCGTGGTTCTTGGCCGCCGCCCTGATCATGGCGGGCCCGCCGATGTCGATCTGCTCCACGCACTCGGGCGCGGACGCCCCGGAGGCCACCGTCTCCTGGAAGGGATACAGGTTGACCACGACCAGCTCGAACGGCTCGATCTCCAGCTCTTCGAGCTGCTTGACGTGGGAGGGGTTCGAGCCGTCGGCCAGCAGGCCCGCGTGCACCCTCGGGTGCAGGGTCTTGACCCGGCCGCCGAGGCACTCGGGAAAGCCGGTCAGCGACTCGACCGGGGTGACCGGCACGCCGAACGAGGCGATCTTCGACGCCGTGCCCCCCGTGGACACGATCTCGACGCCCGCGGCGTCCAGGGCCCGGGCGAGCTCCTCCAGCCCGGACTTGTCATAAACCGTGATCAGCGCGCGCCGGATGGCGATGCGGGTCACTTCGTGCTCCTCCCTGTTTCCGGGACGTCCAGGACTCCTGGACCGGCCGGAGATTGCGACTGGCTCAGAGAAACCGGCTCGGCCGGAGCTCCCGGCACCGGGCCGGGATCCGGGCCCAGGCGGACGTGACGTCCCGTCACGGTCCAGCCTTCCCGGGCCATGCGGCCCACCACCTCGACGAGCAGGCGTCGTTCGACGGTCTTGATGCGCTCGTGGAGCGCGTCCTCGTCGTCGCCGTCACGCACGGCCACCGCCTCCTGGGCGATGACCGGGCCGGTGTCCACGCCCGCGTCGACGAGGTGGACCGTGCACCCGGTCACGCGCACCCCGTACGCGAGGGCCTCGGCGACCGCGTGCGCGCCCGGGAACGACGGCAGCAGGGCAGGATGGGTGTTGACGACCGGGAAGGCGTTGAGCACCTCGGGGCCGAGGATCTTCATGAATCCCGCCGAGACGACGAGGTCGGGATCGTGGGAGGCGATCTCCGTACGGAGGGCCTGGTCCCAGGCCGCTCGCGACGGGTGGTCGGCCAGCTTGACGACGAAGGCCGGGAGGCCCGCGCGGCGCGCGCGGGCGAGACCCTCGATGCCGTCGCGGTCGGCGCCGACGGCCACGACGCGGGCGCCGTATGCGTCAGCAGCGGCGGCATCCATCAGGGCCTGTAGGTTGGTCCCCGAACCGGAGACGAGGACAACGAGCCGAGCCGACAGGGCTGCACTCCTTCGGGGCGACGTTGACGGGTACGGCTGTCAGCGTATCGGCCCGCCCGCTCCATGACGCAGAGGAGGTCAGGTGCTACCACCCGCGGAGGCTTCGGGGGTCGAGGTCGGGCGCCGGGCGCTGCTGATTTCCATAGGCGCGCTGGCGTTGACACTGCTGGTCCCCGTGATGGGCCTGGCTCTGGGCGTGTTCTCGATCATCGTGTGCTTCCGGGCGTGGCGGACGCAGTCCGCGAAGCGCCTGCCCGTGGTCATGCCCATAGTCGGGTCACTGATCTCGATCGTCTCGATCGTCATGGCGGCGTCGGTGACGTGGTTCCAGATGTACTTCAGCGCCGAGCTCACCGCCTACACCGAGTGCATGAAGGGCGCGGGCACGGCGACCTCCCAGCAGGCGTGCGTGAACGGGCTCGAACAGGCGATGGAGCGCAGGCTCCCGTTCATCCCAAAGGGCAGTCTGCGGCTTCCCTTCGCTCCATAAATCGTCGGATCGGGCGGCTGTCGTGACGGCCGCTTCGGCCTTTAGATGGAGATATTCCGATAATGAGCCTCGGCGTCCCGCCGGGGAGGGAGACCGCTCCAGGTCGGCCACGCGACCCGTGCGATGCCCGTGAAGCTCAAGGAGAACCCGTGAACGTCTGCACGCACCTCGGCCTCATCCGCGACGTCGAGCCGCACACCCCCCTCGGCTGCGAGGAGTGCCTTGCGACGGGGTCGCGGTGGGTCCACCTGCGCACCTGCCTGACCTGCGGGCACGTCGGCTGCTGCGACTCCTCGCCCAACCGGCACGCGTCCCGGCACTACGCCACCATCGGGCATCCGATCGCCGAGTCGTTCGAGCCCGGCGAGGACTGGGCGTGGTGCTACCCGGACGAGATCCTTTTCGAGCCGTCTCCCAGCGGCGAGGGATCACGCTCCCACGTTTAGCACGCCCCGGGACGGCGGACACCGCGGCCACCGTCAGGGATCACGGTCCCACGCGTACGGATCGACGTAGATGATGTGACCGCCGCGGTCGTCGGACTCGTCCACGATGTCGCGGCGCGGCGGGCGGGGCTCCTCGCGCTTCCCGTCGGCCCGGCCCTTCGCGGCGGCGGGCCTCGTTCCCGCCGGCCCCTTCTTGGCCGGGCCCTTCCCCGTGGCGGGGCCCTTGCCCGCGGGGGTCTTCCCGGGGACGGGCTCGAAGGTCTCGGCGGCGGCGGAGGCGTGCTCGTCGGCCCAGTCGGCGCGGATCACCGGGATGGGCTGGGTGTCGGCCTCGGTGGCGTCCATCCAGTGGCCGGGAAGCCGTCCGGTGGCGGGCGGCGTGGACAGCTTGACCTTGCTCGCCACCTTGACGATGGCGTCCCCGGCCTTGCGAACCGGGGCCGGGGCGGGCACGTGGGCGCCGTGGAACACCAGCCACCAGTTGGCCAGCCCGGCGGAGATGCCGGCGGCGACACCGACCTCCAGGGCGACCGACAGCGCGACCTCCCAGGCGGAGGGCCCCACGGCCGACAGGCGCGCCCCGCCGAGCGGGCCGCCCGCGAGCGCCGCGAGCATCCCGGCCGACAGGCCGGTGGCGAGCCCGCAGACGAACCCCCAGAGCGGCGCGGACTCGAAGTGCGGGGTCGGCGCGATGCGCGCGACGACCACCCCCGCGACCGCCCCTGCCAGGAAGGGGATCGCGAGCACCCCCATGATCCATGGAGAGGTGACCCCCGAGTCGGGCAGCCCGCCGAGGATCGGCAGGGACGGCACGGTGCCGAGCTGGACGCCGGTGGGCGCGACGAGGGTGCCGGTGCCGAGGGCGAACCCCGGCCCGCTGATGTACGCCACACCCCAGATCACGAAGTTGATGAGGTAGAGCGCCTCCACGAGCAGCAGGAGCAGCCCGCCGATGAACCCCGGCGCCAGCAGCTCCGACAGCCGCTGGATCTGCCCGAAGTTCATGACGACGGCCACGAGCACGAGCACGAGCCCGGCGGCGAGCATCGTTGAGAGGGCGACGGCCGTGCCGACGACCACCGACCTCGCGCGCTCGGGAAGCAGCCGGAGCATCGAGCGCCAGGGGCCGATGGTGCGCGCGGTCGCCAGCGACCCGGCGACGAACGCCAGCACGAGGTGGCTCAGCAGGGCCTCCCCCACGAACGGCTGCGTCACGTTGTTCTGGGCGACCAGCGCGATCACCCCGGCGAGCAGGGCGTACGGCGCGGCCAGCGAGATGCCCGCCTGCGCGATCAGCACGAGCTGGGCGCGGCGCCGGGCGTTGGCCAGGTCCTTGGTGCTTCCCTTCGGCAGCCGGGCGGGCAGCCGGAGCCGCAGGTCGGCGTCCCGCGCCATCCAGATCGCCGCGCGGTACAGCAGGGCGGCGGGCAGCACCATCAGGCCGAGGGGCAGCAGGCCGACCCGCCCGCCGGGGATGGCGAACCCGGCATGGTGCGCGGCCAGCCACACCTGGCAGGCCGCCCTGAACACCCCGGGAAGCCCCTGACCGAAGGCCCCTCGGGGCGCGGCGATCCACCCGATGAGGGTGAGCGTGGTCAGGACGGCGAGGCCGACGCCCAGCGTGCAGGCGGCGGCGAGCATGCCGGAGACGGGCAGCGGACGGCGGGCCTCGTCGTCGTCACTCCCGCTCCCGGCGAGCGGGATGCGGCTGAGCACGGTGCGGGGGGCCGCCCGGAGCTGGTCGAGAAGGGCCGTCACAGTAGTCGATGTTCTCAGCATGTACGCCCCTGGCGTGCCTACCACGCCCGCGTGTCGCCCCCTTTGTCCCCAGACCGATCAAGCGTCCGTTCTCCGGATCGTGAGCGGACGCGAAGAACGCCCGGTCACCGACCGGGCGTTCTTCGCGTAACTGGGAATGAGACGTCAGCGGGAGCGCATGACCTCGCGCATGAGGCGGGCGGTCTCGCTGGGGGTCTTGCCGACGCGGACGCCGACCTTCTCCAGGGCTTCCTTCTTGGCCTGGGCGGTGCCCGCGGAACCGGAGACGATGGCCCCGGCGTGACCCATGGTCTTGCCCTCCGGGGCGGTGAACCCCGCCACGTAGGCCACGACCGGCTTGGTCACGTGCTCCTCGATGTAGGCCGCCGCGCGCTCCTCGGCGTCCCCGCCGATCTCGCCGATCATCACGATCGCCTCGGTGCCGGGGTCGGCCTGGAAGGCCTCCAGCGCGTCGATGTGCGTCGTGCCGATCACCGGGTCGCCCCCGATGCCCACCGCCGTGGAGAACCCGATGTCCCGCAGCTCGTACATCAGCTGGTAGGTCAGCGTGCCCGACTTGCTCACCAGGCCGATGCGGCCCGCCGAGGTGATGTCGGCCGGGATGATGCCGGCGTTGGAGGCGCCGGGCGAGGCGATGCCGGGGCAGTTCGGCCCGATGATGCGGGTCTTGGCGCCCTTGGAGATCGCGTAGGCCCAGAACTCGGTGCTGTCGTGGACCGGCACGCCCTCGGTGATGACGACGGCGAGCGGGATCTCGGCGTCGATCGCCTCGATGACGGCGGACTTGGTGCCCGCCGGCGGGACGAAGATCACGGTGACGTCGGCGCCCGTGGCGGCCATGGCCTCGGCCACGGTCGCGAAGACCGGGAGCTCGACGCCGTCGAAGTCAACGGTCGTGCCGGCCTTGCGGGGGTTCGTACCGCCGACGACCTTGGCACCGGCCTTGAGCATGCGACGGGTGTGCTTCGACCCCTCGGACCCCGTGATGCCCTGGACGATGATCTTGCTGTTCTCGGTCAGCCAGATTGCCATTACGCACCTACCGCAGCGAGCTCGGCGGCGCGCTTGGCCGCTTCGTCCATCGTGTCGACGAGTTCGACGCGGGCCAGTGCCGCGTCGGACAGGATCTGCCGCCCGAGGGTGGCGTTGTTGCCGTCCAGCCGGACGACGAGGGGGTGGGTCACGGTCTCGCCCCGGTCGTCGAGCAGCTTGAAGGCCGAGACGATGCCGTTCGCGACCGCGTCACACGAGGTGATGCCGCCGAAGACGTTCACGAACACCGACTTGACGCTCGGGTCGGAAAGGACGATCTCCAGGCCGTTGGCCATGACCTCCGCCGAGGCGCCGCCGCCGATGTCGAGGAAGTTGGCCGGCTTCTGCCCGCCGAACTGCTCGCCCGCGTAGGCGACGACGTCGAGGGTCGACATGACCAGGCCCGCGCCGTTGCCGATGATGCCGACGGAACCGTCGAGCTTGACGTAGTTGAGGTCCTTCTCCTTGGCCCTGGCCTCGAGCGGGTCCTCCGCGGCCTTGTCGGCGTAGGAGCCGTGCTCGGCCTGGCGGAAGGAGGCGTTGTCGTCGAGGGTGACCTTGCCGTCGAGCGCCTTCACCTGACCGTCCTGGGTCAGGATCATGGGGTTCACCTCGACCAGCGTGGCGTCCTCGTCGACGAAGACGGCCCAGATCTTCTCGATGATGTCGGCGGCGCCGTCGAGGGCCGCCTCGGGCAGGCCACCCGCCTGCGCGATCGCACGGGCCCGGTCGCGGTCGACGCCGGTCAGCGGGGAGACCGGGATCTGGGCGACCTTGTCGGGCGACGTGTGCGCGACCTCTTCGATCTCCATGCCGCCCGCGGCGGAGCAGATGGCGAGGAAGGTGCGGTTCGCGCGGTCGAGCAGGAAGGAGAAGTAGTACTCCTCCGCGATCGCGCTGGCCTCCTCGACGAGGACCTTGTGGACCGTGTGACCCTTGATGTCCATGCCGAGGATGTCGGTGGCCTTCTGCTCGGCGTCAGCGGCGTCGGAGGCGACCTTGACGCCTCCGGCCTTGCCTCTGCCCCCGGTCTTGACCTGGGCCTTGACGACAACGCGACCGGTCAGCTGCTCCGCTGCCGCGCGTGCCTCCTCCACGGTGTGCGCGACGACGCCGCGCGGCACCGGGATGCCATATTCCGCGAAGAGCTCCTTCGCCTGATGTTCGAACAGGTCCACGAGGGTCCGTCCTTGCTTGTCCGGCTGACTTCTTCTCTACGTTGAGGACCAGACCTCGGGGCACCCGCGATCTGCCGGAAGCCTGGCCTCAGAAGCCTAGCCGCCACCGGGACCTGGAACGCTCGCCGGGGGGCCTTTAACCCGTGGCAGTGGGTAATGAGATACGGCAAATTTCCACAAATTTCACAAAAGACCGTCCTGACCCGCTTTTGTCATGACCGGTCCCACTTACTCCCGAGCCGGCGTCGGGTCGCCCCCACTCCGGCCGGGGATGTCACTTCGCTTTCGCCTCTATCGCGCCTCTTCGCGAAGCGCCGGATGGTCGCGCCAGGCGGGCAGCGTGCGCATGTACGCCTTGGTGGCCGTCTCCGCCTCAGCGCGCGACTGGCCGGTGCGCTGGGTCTGCCACTGCACCATCCGCTTGAACCGCTCCTCGAACGGCTGCAGGGCCCCCTCGGGCGCGCAGTGCGCGCACCAGGTGCCGTCCGGGTGGCCGGGCGCGTGGTCCTCGGCGGTCGCCATCGGCATCCCGCAGCTCTCGCAGGTCTCGACGCTCATCTTTCTTCCTCTCCGAGAAGGGCCCGCAGTCCCTCCACGAGCCCTCGCCTTTCCTGTTCTGTCATCCGCCTCACCGCCCGCGCCAGCGCGTCGTCCTCCAGGACTCTCGGACGCACGGCCGCCGCGGCCGTACGGCCCTCGTCGGTCACCCAGACGAAGACGCGGCGCCGGTCGCGCTCGTCCCTGATGCGGGCGACCAGCCCGCGCTCCTCGACCCGGTCGACGAGCTCGGTGGTCGCGGCCCTGGACAGGCGCAGGTGCTCGGCCAGCTCTCCCACGGTGAGCGGGCCCGAGGCGGTCAGGTGCCCGAGGACGGCGTGCATCCGGGCGGTCAGCCCCGATCCGGCCACGGGCCGGGCCGACGCCTTGAACCGCCGATAGATCGCCGGATACAGCCGGGCGATCTCCGCGGCCGCCTCTTTCTCCTCCATGGCCCCCATAAAGTTCGTACCTTGATATTTCGTACACGAACCTTAATTCGCCCAGAAGCCATCTGTCCAGTACGAGTCGTGATTTTCCCGTGATCTTGACTCGCGAGAATGCTCGGACCCTCGACGACGGGGAGAGGGTCTTACAACGGGAGGAACCCCCCAATGAGGCGATTGATCGCCCTAGCCGCGACCGCTCTGGTGGCACCCGCGCTGGCGATGGCCGCGCCGTCCACCGCGCACGCGGCCCCCACCACCGCGAAGGCGGCCCCCAAGAACGCCGTCGAAGCCCTGCGGCTGCAGTTCGCGAAGAAGACCACCGTCCGCATGGACGAGGACACGCGCATGAAGCTCGACGGCAAGGACCTGTTCCGGTACCGCCAGGTGGGCGTCCTGCGCTTCGGGAAGTCGGGTGTCGACGCCTACGACACCAAGACCGTCTCGAACTTCGGCGGCGAGGGCGGCGACTCCACCGTCCGCATGATCGTCGTCGACGGCAAGGCCTACCTGAAGAGCCCGCTGTACGACGACCTCCTGCCCGCCGGCCGGACCTGGGTGCGCACCAGCGCCCCCTCGGGCGGGAACAGCACCAGCAGCCTGATCGACGTCCTCCAGCCCAAGGTGCTGAAGGCCGTCCTCGGGAGCACGAAGGCCAAGGGGAACGGCGGCAAGGTCGGCGGCGCCAGGACCACCCTGCTCCGCGGCTCCATCACGCTGGCCCAGCTCGCCAAGGTCTCGCCGACGGTCGCCGACCTCGCCAAGTCGCTCAAGACCAAGAAGACCGTCACGCTGCCCTGGAAGATGTGGGTCGGAGGCGACCAGCTTCCCCGCCGGTTCCAGACCGTCTTCCCGCTGTCCACCAGCCCGCTCGTCGGCGACATCTCCATCACCACCGACGCCCGCTTCACCTCCTGGGGCGGCAAGGTCGCCATCAAGGCGCCCCCGGCCGACCTCGTCGTCGACGAGAAGGACCTCGAAGGCGACCTTCCTGAGACGACCCCCGACTTCACCACCACCATCACCGGCATGGCCACGCGGGAGCGCTGAGCACTCGCCCCCAGCCATCCAGCAGAGGAAGAATTGTCCATGAGGCGATTGATCGCCACACTCACCGGAGTCGCCGCGGCCGTGCTGATCGCTCCGGCGACCGCTACCACCGCGAACGCGCAGGCCAAGGCCGCCACTCCTCTCGACGCGCTCACCCAGCGGCTCGTCAAGGACCATGGCATCAAAGTGACCAGCCGCTACACCCTCGGGTGGAAAGGCAAGACGGAACTCGACTGGCGAGAGAGCGGCAGCGTCCAGCTCGGCCCAGCCGGGATCGTCGCGTCGGACACGACGGGCAGGTACGTCCGGTACCCCGACCGCAAGCAGGCCAAGGAGATGGCGAAGCCAGGCCGCGCCCTCGCCCTCCAGAACGCCACCTACGTTTCAGGCCCGTACTACGAATCCTGCCTGCCCGAGGGGAAGACCTGGATCCGGTACACGGGCAAGCATGCCCTCGTACCCGGCCCATCGACCTTGGTGGACATCCTCGACCGCCGGTCGTACAAGGCCCTGCTCGCCACCACCTCGGTCAAGCGTCCCGGCGGAAAGGTGGACGGAACGGCGACCACGCTGTACACCGGCTCCATCGCCTACGGCACGGTGTACAAGCTTTCCCCGGTGCTCCAGAAGATGCCAGGCTGGAAGCCGAACGCCGCCCTGGCGAAGGTCAAGGTGGGCTGGAAGCTGTGGCTCGGGAAGGATCTGCTCGCCCGTCGCCTCATCACCACGTTCGAGCTGAAGGCGGGCCGCGACTTCTCATCATGGAAGAACGTCGTGGACACCAAGTACTCGTCGTGGGGGGCGAAGGTCTCTCTGACGGCACCTTCCGCCAGCGAGGTGGTCGACGAGAACGACCTCGGCACCGACCTTCCGGACAGCCGTGATCTCACCACGATGGTCCCGAGCATGGCCTCGCCCGAGCGCTGATCGCCCCACAGGACGGAAGCTCATGATCAAACGATGGGGCGCCCGGCTCACCGGAGTGGTCGCGGCGGCACTGATCGCGCCGGCGCTGGCCACCGCCGCCAACGCCCAGGCCAAGCCCACCGACCCCGTTGACGCACTGCACAAGCAGTTCGTCGCGGGCCACGGGGTCAAGGTCAGCCACCACTCCGCGTTGCTGAGGGCCGGCAAGCCCCTGATGGAGGGGTTCACGACCGGGAAGCTCGGGTTCGCACGCTCCGGCATCGTCTCCTCGGACCTCACCAGCAGGTATCACCTGAGCGGTGCGGAGTTCGAAGGGCTCGAAGATCTGCAGACGCCGGTCCGGCAGATCGGTGTAGGCGGCAAGACCTATGCCAGCGGGGAGACCTACAAGCCCTACCTCCCCGTGGGCATGAGCTGGGTGCGGTATGCCGGGACGCCGTTCACCACGCAGACGGGTCTCGCGCCCGACATCGACCTCGCCGAGCATCGGACCTACCAGGGGTTGCTGGCCACCACCAACGTGAAGAAGCCCGGCGGCACCATCGACGGGACCGCGACCACGGTCTACGCCGGCACGATCACGGCGGCCAGGCTGCGCGAGCTGTCCCCCGCGACGAAGAAGCGTCTTGGCGGCCTCTCGGAGACCGCCACCAAGGTCGACTGGAAGCTCTGGCTGGGACGCGACCTGCTTCCCCGCAGGTTCTCCGTCACCCGCGTCGATCACGACAAGGAGTTCGGCGAAGTCAAGCAGGTGACCACGTCGAACTACTCCTCGTGGAGGGCGAAGGTCGTCATCACGGCTCCGCCCGCCTGGGAGGTCGTCGACGCGAAGGACCTTCCCAAGGAGCCCTTCACCCTGCCGGACCCGACGTTCGCGGTTCTCCCGGACGCGGCCGGCGACACGCCATAGGCGGCAGGACCGCTGACGACCAAGGCCCGGTGACCGAAGTCACCGGGCCTTTCGTGTCGGCCCTCAGAGCTTTTCGAGGGGGGCGTAGGCGAGGAGGAGGGTCTTCTCGCCGCCGGAGCCGAAGTCGATCTTGACCTTGGTCTTCTCGGCCATGCCGTCGACGGTCACCACGGTGCCGAGCCCGAAGGTGTCGTGGGAGACGCGGTCGCCCGGGCTGAGGTTCGGGATCACCCGACCGCCGGCCTTCTTGGGGGCGGGAGCCGTGCGGCTCTGGCGCGAGGTCGCGGCGCTCCAGGCGCTCTTCTCGGGGTCGCTGCGCCAGTCGAGCAGGTCGGACGGCACCTCGGCGAGGAACCTGGACGCGGGGTTGAACGCGGGAGACCCCCACGAGCTGCGGACTGCGGCACGCGAGACGTAGAGCCGCTGCTGGGCCCGGGTGATGCCGACATAGGCCAGGCGGCGCTCCTCCTCCAGCTCACGCGGCTCGCCGAGGGACCGCATGTGGGGGAAGACGCCGTCCTCCAGGCCGGTGAGGAACACCACGGGGAACTCCAGCCCCTTCGCGGTGTGCAGGGTCATCAGCGTGACGACGCCCTGGTGGTCCTCGCCCTCGGGGATCTGGTCGGCGTCGGCCACCAGCGAGACCTGCTCCAGGAAGTCTACGAGCGTGCCCTCGGGGTTGGCCTCCTCGAACTCCTGGGCCACGGAGATGAGCTCGTTGAGGTTCTCCAGCCTGCTCTCGTCCTGCGGGTCGCCCGAGGTCTCCAGCTCGGTGCGGTAGCCCGTGCTGGACAGGACCTCCTCGGCCAGCTCGGAGATCGGCAGCTCCTTGCTCCGCAGGTCGTCGAGCAGCGCGACGAACTCCCTGATCGCGTTGAGGGAACGGGTGGCCAGGCCGGGGGCCTCGTCCGCCCGCCGGAGTGCCTCCCAGAAGCCGACGCGCTCACGGCCCGCGAACGCCTCGACCATCGCCTCCGCCCGGTCGCCGATGCCGCGCTTGGGAACGTTGAGCACGCGCCGCAGCGACACCATGTCGGTGGGGTTCGCGAGCACCCGGAGGTAGGCCAGCAGGTCGCGGACCTCCCTGCGCTCGTAGAACCGCACGCCGCCGACCACCTTGTACGGCAGGCCGGTGCGGATGAAGATCTCCTCGAACACACGGGAGGCGGCGTTGGTGCGGTAGAAGACCGCGACCTGGCCGGGCGTCACGTCGTCCTCGTCGGAGAGCCGGTCGACCTCCTGGGCGACGAACATGGCCTCGTCGTGCTCGTTGTCGGCGACATACCCGATGATCTTGGGCCCGGCGCCCTGGTCGGACCAGAGGTTCTTGGGCTTGCGGCTCTCGTTGCGCGAGATCACGGCGTTGGCGGCCGACAGGATCGTCTGGGTGGAGCGGTAGTTCTGCTCGAGGAGGATCGTGCGGGCGTCCGGATAGTCGCGCTCGAACTCCAGGATGTTGCGGATCGACGCGCCGCGGAAGGCGTAGATCGACTGGTCGGCGTCGCCGACCACGCACAGCTCGGCGGGGTCGACGGAACCCCGGATCAGGTCACCGTCGGCGGTGCGCACCTCTGGCCGGCCCACGAGCTCTCTGACCAGGATGTACTGCGCGTGGTTGGTGTCCTGGTACTCGTCGACCATGACGTGGCGGAACCGGCGGCGGTAGTGCTCGGCCACCTCGGGGAAGAGCTGGAAGAGCGTGACCGTGAGCATGATGATGTCGTCGAAGTCCATCGCGCCGGCCTCGGTGAGCCTGCGCTGGTAGCCGCGGTAGGCCTCGGCGAGCGTGCGCTCCAGATGCGTCTGCGCCTTCTCGGCGGCCGTCTCGTAGTCGATCAGCTCGTTCTTGAGGTTGCTGACCTGCGCGGAGAACGAGCGCGGGGGGTAACGCTTGGGGTCGAGGTCGAGCTCGCGGCAGACCATCGCCATCAGCCGCTGGGAGTCGGCCTGGTCGTAGATGGAGAAGCTGGAGGTGAACCCCAGCCGCTTGGCCTCCCTGCGCAGGATGCGGACGCAGGCGCTGTGGAAGGTCATCACCCACATGGCCTTGGACCTCGGGCCGATGAGCTTGTCGACCCGCTCCTTCATCTCTCTGGCGGCCTTGTTGGTGAAGGTGATCGCGAGGATCTCCTGCGGCTGCACGTCGCGCTCGGAGAGCAGGTAGGCGATGCGGTGGGTGAGCACACGTGTCTTCCCCGAGCCGGCACCCGCGACGATCAGGAGCGGGCTGCCCGCGTGGACGACGGCGTCACGCTGCTGCGGGTTGAGCCCGTCGAGCAGCGGATGATCAACGGTGGGGTTCATGGCTCGGGTCGACACGCCCCTAGATTATGGCCGCCCACCGACACTGGCAGCCTGTTCGGGCACCGCCCCCGCCGCCGGACGGCCCGACCGGCCGGGCATTGGGCACTCAAGCTGGAAATATCGAGAGATGGTCAATTGTTCACCGCCCTGTGAACCGAGGAGGACGATCGTGACCGCACTTGACGACGACGACATCAGCACGATTCTCGTGGTGACCGCTCACCCTGACGACGTGGACTTCGGGGCGGCGGGCACGGTCGCGACGTTCACCGACAAGGGTATCCACGTCGTGTACTGCATCGTGACCGACGGCGACGCCGGTGGGTTCGACCGCGCCCTGGACAACGGCGGCATGGCCGCGCTGCGGCGGGCCGAGCAGACCGAGGCCGCCAGGCGGGTCGGGGTGAAGGACCTGCGTTTCCTCGGCTATGCCGACGGCACCGTGGAACCGACGCTCGGCCTGCGCCGCGACATCGCCCGGGTGATCCGCCAGGTCCGTCCCGACCGGGTCATCACCTCCTCGCCCGAGCGCAACTACGCCCGCATCGGGCCGAGCCATCCCGACCACCGGGCGGTCGGCGGCGCGACGCTGGACGCGGTCTACCCCGACGCGCGCAACCCGTACGCGTTCCCCGAGCTCCTCGTAGAGGAGGGCCTGGAGGCATGGACGGCCCGCGAGGTGTGGCTGACGGGCGGCCCGACGCCGAACCACTACGTGGACATCACCTCGGCCGTGGACCGCAAGATCGCGGCCCTGCGGGCGCACGAGAGCCAGGTCGCCCACCTGGACACGCTGGAGGACTTCGTCAAGGGCTGGCTCTCGGCCACCGCCCAGGCCGCCGGGCTTCCCGAGGGCAGCTACGCCGAGGGCTTCCAGGTCGTCCCGACCGCCTGAGGGCTCCGGCCGCTCAACCGGTCCAGATGCCTCGCGGCCCTGGCGGCGAGGAACCCGAGCGAGTTCGTGGCCAGGTGGAACAGGGACGGCGCCGGCAGCCCCCCGCGCCGCCGTAGCTCGTGGAAGAACACCCCCGCGAGCCCCGTGGACACGACGGACCCCACGACGAGCCGGGCCGCGCCGTCACCGCGAGAGCCCCCGTCGGCGAGGCCGCCGAGCGCGGGGTTGGCAGCCGCCATGTCCATGGCCGGGAGGATGTGCCAGAGCCCGAAGAGGGCCGAGGATCCCGCGACGGCCACCCCCGCACCGTACGAGCGGCGCAGCACTGCGGGCAGCACTCCCCTGAACCCGACCTCCTCCAGCAGGACCGTGCCCAGCGGGACCTGGACCAGGATCTCCTCCGCGAGGCGGGCGCGCGACAGCCCGAGCGCCCGCTCGTCGCGGAAGAAACGCCGGGTGCGGGGCAGCAGGACGCCGCCGGTGTACACCGCGGCCACGGCGCCCGCGAGCGCCGCTCCGATCTTCACGCCCCTGGCGCCGCCCTCGAACCCGATCTCGGCCCAGGACAGGCCCGACCGCCGGGCCAGGACGACCAGCGTGCCCGCCGCGAGGGCCGAGGTCACCGGCGCGAGCCGCCGGGCGACGCGGTTGTTCAGCACGTTGGCCACCACGAGCACGCCCACGGCGGCGGGCAGGAGGCGCGGATCGTCACGCGCCGGAAGCTGATCAGCCGTACCCAAGGCCGTGACGCGCCGGGAAGCCCGTGTCATGAGGCGGCGCGCTGTCTCCAGCCACGGGGGAAGCGCAGGCGGCGGCGCTCGGCCGTGGTGAGGCCGCCCCAGATGCCCTCGGACTCCCCCGCGCGCACGGCATAGGCGCGGCACTCGGCGATCACCGGGCACGTGGCGCAGATGGCCTTCGCCCGCGCCTCCTGATCGGGGAACGGGGCGTCGGGGAAGAACAGCTCGGGATCGGCCCCCCGGCAGGATCCCCGGGCCGCCCAGCCGGCCCCGCGGACGAATTCAGTAGCCATGACCACCTCCCTGGCCTGCGTCTGCACCGCCAGGCTACGGGCCGCCCCGGGACGGCACATCCATCTGACGGCGTATCCGGGAACCTCGCCGGTCCGCATCTCGGCGTATGTCAGCATGCGTCGACGCCGCTGTTGTAACCGGTGGCGAACGCCTGCTGGCGCTGGACCGGGGTGCCGTGGGCGTCCTCCCGCCACCACGCCTCGCTCGGGTCGCCCGCCGCCGCGAGATTGGTGAGCAGCTCGGCCTCGTCGCCGCTCTCGGCCTCCAGCATCTTGGCGTCGATCATGCCCCTCAGCGCGCCGCCCGCGTAGCAGTCGGCCTGGAGCTCGCGCTGGATGCTCAGGCTGAAGTCGCGCATGAGCTGCGCCTGGATGGCATGGCCCAGCTCGTGGGGGATGATGACGTACACCGCCCCGTCGCCCATCTTGTCGTAGAGCGAGCGCATCCACGCCTCGTCGTACGCGACGAAGTGCCCGACCGGGCAGTAGAAGGCGTTGCCCGGCACGGCGGGCTGGCCGCCGCAGGCGGGACCGTTCTCCCCGGAGTACGCCATGAACCCCTGCAGAGGACGGTAGATCCTGCCCGAGGCCTCGAACCTCCGCTGCCAGTAGCGCTCGGTGAAGGTGCGCGCGAGCTGGACGTCCTCCTCGAACGTCTGCCCGAGGGCCAGGGGCGACCTGGACGCCTTGGACGAGGGGCTCGGCGCGGAGATCTGGTCCTTCCCCGAGCCCAGGGACGAGCAGCCCGCCGCGAGCACGGCTGCGAGTAAGAGCGGCAGAAGCGCGCGAGTGGTCACCCGGCCAATCTTGGCCGACCCGTCACGCTCCTGCCCGGGCATTGGTCTACACGAGACGCCGGGCGGTGGCCCAGCGGGACAGCTCGTGACGGTTGGAGAGCTGGAGTTTACGCAGGACGGAGGAGACGTGGGTCTCGACCGTCTTCACCGAGATGAAGAGCTCCTTCGCGATCTCCTTGTACGCGTAACCCCGCGCGATCAGCCGCAGCACCTCGCGCTCGCGCGTGGTCAGGGAGTCGAGCTCGGGATCGATGGAGGGCGCCTCTGTGGAGGCGAAGGCGTCCAGCACGAACCCGGCCAGGCGGGGAGAGAACACCGCGTCGCCCTCCGACACCCGGACGATCGCGTCGGTGAGCTCACGTCCGCTGATCGTCTTGGTGACGTACCCGCGGGCGCCGCCGCGGATGACGCCGATCACGTCCTCGGCCGCGTCGGAGACCGAGAGCGCAAGGAAGCGGACGGAGGACCCCGAGCCGAGCACCCGGCGCAGCACCTCCTGGCCGCCGCCCCCGGGCATGTGGACGTCGAGCAGGATCACGTCGGGCTTGAGCGCCTCGATGGCCGAGACCGCGGACTCGACGTCCTCGGCCTCCCCGACCACCTCGATCTGGGGGCCCAGCTCCGCGCGCACCCCGGACCGGAAGAGCCGGTGGTCGTCCACGATCAGTACCTTGACCATACTCACGGCTCCCTCGAACACCGGGTCAGATCGTGGATCACGACTGCTCCCGCTTCATCGTCAGCATTACTTCGGTTCCCTCGCCAGGCCCGGTCTTGATCCGCGCGCTGCCGCCATGGCGCTCCATACGGCCGATGATCGACTGTCGGATGCCCATACGGTCGTCGGGAACGTCCTCCATATTGAAACCCTTGCCGCGGTCCCTGACGAACACGGTGATCTCGCCCGCCTCCACCTCCGCGTAGACGGAGATCACCGGCGCCTCGGCGTACTTCGCCGCGTTGACCATGGCCTGCCGCGCCGCGTGCAGCATGGCGCGGAGCCCGTCGTCCAGGTCGCAGTCGCCCACGCAGACGATCTCGATGGGCACGCCGTGCTCGTCCTCGATCTCGGCGGCGACCCGGCGCACGGCGGCGGCGAGGGACACATCGGCGTCCGCCTTGGGCTGGTAGAGCCAGTTGCGCAGCTCGCGCTCCTGCGACCGGGCCAGCCGCGTGACCTCGAAGGGGTCGCCCGCGTTGCGCTGGATGAGCGTGAGCGTGTGCAGCACCGAGTCGTGGACGTGCGCGGCCATCTCGGCGCGCTCCTCCTGCCGGATGCGCTCGCGGCGCTCCCTCTGGAGCTCCTTCCACAGGCCGGTGAGCCAGGGGGCCGCGATCAGCGCGATGCCGCCGACCACGACGGCGGTGAACACCAGCCCCGGGCCGGCGTCGGCGAGCTTGCCCTGGGCGGCCAGGAACCCGATCGCGCCGATGACCACGAGAAGCAGGCCGAGGGCGGTGCGGATCCACGACCGCCGCACCTGCCGCACCGCGTCGGTCATCCAGCGCTGGCGGCGACCGGGCTCGGCCTGCTGCCAAAGGATCAGGGTGCCGATGCCGCCCACGGCGATCGACCAGGTGCCGATGCCTCCGGTGGACGCGCCCGTGAGCCAGCCGAAGGCCGTGAGGGCCATGCCGAGCACGCCGTACGCGGCCACCTGGCCCCAGTCGCGGCCGGGCGGCTCCCCTTCGTACTGCTCGCGCGGCGTGAACATCCACAGCGCGGCGTACGCGAGCAGGCCCAGCCCGTCGAGCACGCTGAGCAGCACGAAGGCCAGCCGCAGCACGACAGGGTCGAGCCGGAGCTGGGCGGCGGCGCCTTGGGCGACGCCCGCGACGAGCCGGCCTCGCATCGGCCGGACCATGCGCGGGTACGCCTCGGGAATGGTGGGGGTCTCAGACATCTCTGGAGCATCGTCACACGTGAAAGGGGCATCGTGCATCAGGGCGCTCCCTGACTCCTGCCCTGAGGGGTCCGGGACGAGTCAGGGGTCTCCCGGATGGTGAGCGGGACCTGTTCGCGGCCACGATGGAGCCATGACCGAAGCAGGCAGTCCCGACACGACGCTGGAGCCAGGTAGCTTCCCATCTGTGGATGAGGAGCGTGTGCTCAAGCGTACTGACGAGGGGCGCATGCTCACGGGGGTGTGCGCCGGGCTCGGCCGCTACACGGGGATGGATCCGGTCATCTTCCGCGTGGGCTTCGCCGCCCTGGTCGTGGGGTCCGGCATCGGCATCATGCTGTACGTCGCGGCGTTCCTGCTGATGAGGAGCCCGAACGGCGGCCCGGGGTACGCCGAGCAGTGGAGCCGCAGGGTCTTCGACACCGAGACCGTGATGGCGTTGCTGGCTGCGGTCTTCGCGTTGGGCCTGATCATCAACCTGGCGGCCGACGGCATCAGCACCGCGACGGTCGTCGTGGGCACGCTGCTGGCGGTCGCCCTGCTGGCGGCGCACGCACGCGGCGTCGATCTGCTGGCCCTGGCCAGGAGCCTGCCTGAGCGTCTCAGGGGAAAGCGCGGCACCCGGCCGGTCCCCGAGCACTGGGCGAACGCTCCTGTGGGGGGCCGTCCGTTCTCATCGGCTCCGGACGCGCCTTTCACCTCGTCCTTCGCCGCGCCTCCGCCCGCCCCACCCGCCGACGCGGTCCCTGGCGCCGGCGCGGGGCCGGGCATGGGGCAGGAGTACCGCCGGCTGTCCGACCTGGCCAAGGACGCGCAGGACGCTCCGCCCAGGATGGAAGACGCCCCCATGGCACCGCCTCCCCCGGCGGCGCCGCCGGCTCCTGTCGTACCGGAGAGTGCGGTCCCACCAGTTTCGTCGCGATACGGGCCTGTCCGGTTGGGTTCGGGGGGCTTCGACTCCTCGGGTGAGCCGTTCGCCCCGCGCGGTCCCTACAGCCGGTACGCGCCGCCCCAGCCGTACGAGCCGCACGACTGGGGTTACGGCAGAGGCGGCGCCGGCCTGGCAAGGCCTGACCGCCCGAAGCGGCCGAAGTCCTTCATCGGCGCGCTCACGATGCTCGTCGCGCTCGTGGTCGGAGGGATCATGGTGGCCACCCAGTCGTCCTCCAGCACGTTCAACCTGCCGGTGGTCGGTGGGGTCGTACTCATCACGATCGGCGCCGGGCTGCTGATCGCGACCTGGTTCGGCCGGGGCGCCGGCCTGGTGGCGACCGGCACGATCATGTCTCTTCTCCTGGTGGCGGGGTCGACGGTGAACGGTATTCCGAAGAAGATCGGCAGCTACACGTGGGAGCCGGTCGACAGCTCGCAGGCCGTGCGCTCGTACTCGGTGGGCATCGGCGACGGCACCCTCGACCTGCGCGAGACCAAGCTCGTGCCCGGGTCGCGCACCCGGTTCGACGCCTCGGTGTCCATCGGGGAGATCAAGATCATCGTGCCCCGCACCGCCCGCGTGGAGGTGTTCGGCTACACGAGGCTGGGGGACGTGAAGATCGAGCACACGGTGCAGGGCGGCGCGGACGTCCACCACGACAAGGTGCTCGAACCCGACGTGACCCCGTCCGGCACCGTGCCGGTCATCGAGCTGCACGTCAAGGCCGGCATCGGCGACGTGGAGGTGCACCGTGCGGCATAGGACCGACTGGCTGTCGCTGCTCGCGGGCCTGCTGTTCATCGGCATCGGCATCCGCTACCTGACCCCGCCCACGCCCGACACGCTGGTCATGGCGCTGATCCTCGTCTTCGGGCTCGGCTTCGCCGGGTTCGTGGGCATCATCGCCAAAGCGGTGCGCAAGCGCTGACCCTAACGGAACACAGGCTGCGGGCACGTTAGGATGGACGGATGTCCGAGCCCCTGGTCCTGCTGTTCACCCAGACGATCCGGGCGAGCCGGCTGAACCGCGGCGAGATCTCGGACTTTCTCGCCGACACGGACGGCCTGACCGCGTGGGTCAGGGACCACGCCGGCGAGCTCGGAGTCGACCCCGCCCGCTTCACCGCGAGCGACTCCCTGCGCGACGAGGTGGTCGAGCTCCGGCAGGCCGTACGGGCGCTGTTCGCCAGGGCCGTGGCACCCGGGCCGCCCAGCTCCGCCGACCATGCGCGGCTCCCGAAGTTCACCGAGGCGCTCGCCACGGTGAACGCGGCGGCGATGGCCGTGCCGCTGGCCCGGCGCCTCGAATGGCCGGAGGACTCCGGCCCCGTCGCGACAACCGTGCCCGCCGCCCCGGCGAGCGAGTCCGTACGGCTGCGCGCGGCGCTGGCCACGGCGGCGATCGAGTTCCTCGCGAGCCCCGACCGGCACAGGCTCAGGTCGTGCCCGGCGCCCCGCTGCGTGCTGTATTTCGTCAAGGACCACGCCCGCCAGGAATGGTGCTCGGTCAGCTGCGGCAACCGCGCCAGGGCCGCCCGCCACTACCGCCAGCACCGCGACGACTGACCAGTTCTAACGGATTGATTCATCGCCATCCGTTAGGTTACGCTCGCCTTGATGTCCTAACGGAACCACACCAGTGATTCCGTTACAAGTCTCGGGCGAAGGGCGACCACATGGCTTTCCAGATCGGGCATGTCGGACTCAATGTGACCGACCTCGACAGGGCCAAGCAGTTCTACCAGCGCGTCTTCGGCTTCGACCTCAACTTCGAGTCCACGGAGGGCGACCGGCGGTACGCCTCCCTCGGCTACGACGGCACGTCAGTGCTGACCCTCTGGCAGCAGAGCGAGGGCCGCTTCGCGACCGGCCTTCCCGGCCTGCACCACGTCGCCTTCCAGGCGCCCGACATGGACGCCGTGCGCCGCGCGGAGGCCACGCTCCGGGAGATCGGCGTGGAGTTCGCCTACGAGGGGGTCGTCCCGCACGCCAAGGGAAGGCAGTCCGGCGGCGTCTTCTTCCAGGACCCGGACGGCATCCGCGTGGAGATCTTCGCCCCAACCGGCGCCGAAGCGCTGACGGCCCCCGTGGAGGACGCCCCGACCTGCGGGTTCTTCTGATGGAGCACGCCGGCGAGCTGCTGCTGCAGCGCCAGGCCGGCATCACCAAGCCTCTGGGCTCGGCCCGGGCGCGCCCCGAGATCCCGCCCGCGGCGGCGGCCTTCCTCCGGGCCCAGCGCATGCTGGTCATCGGAAGCCCCGACGGCCGGGGGCGGGTCTGGGCGGGCACGCTCACCGGGCCCGAGGGGTTCGCCGACCCGGTGGGCGAGCGGCTGATCGAGATCGGCGCGCTGCCCGCCGGTCCCCTCGCCGGGCTGTTCGAGGAGGACCACGACATCGGGATCCTGGGCATCGAGCCCGCGACCCGGCGGCGCATGCGGGCGAACGGCCGGGCGCGCCGCGAAGGAGACCGCCTGGTCGTGCGCACCGAGCAGGTCTACTCCAATTGCCCCAAGTACCTCCAGAAGCGCGAGCCGGCCCCCTCCGCGACCCTGGCGAAGGGGACTGTCACCGTCGGGGACAGGCTCACCCAAGCCCAGCGGCGCTGGATCGGCACGGCCGACACCTTCTTCGTCGCCACCCACGTGGACGGGCTGGGCAGCGACGTCTCCCACCGGGGAGGCAACCCCGGGTTCGTCCGGGTGGCAGGCGACCGGCGGCTCTCGTGGCCCGAGTACCCCGGCAACCTCATGTTCATGACCCTTGGGAACCTGCGGCTCAGCGCCGCCTGCGGGCTGCTCTTCCTCGACTGGGAGAGCGGGCACGGGCTGCACCTCACCGGCCGGGCGGCCATCGCGGGCGACGGGGTCGCCTTCGATGTGGACGAGGTCGTGGAGGTGCCGGGGGAAGTGCCGCTGACCTGGAGGTTCGTCGAGTTCTCACCGCTCAACCCAGAGGTTTCGTTCCCCGCCGAGGCCGGTATCGATCAAGTCCTAGGGGAGGACCGCCGATGACATCTCTGACACCGCCGTTCACGGACGAGACCGCGCCGATGAAGGTCCAGGCGGCCGAGGACGCCTGGAACACCCGCGACCCGCACCACGTGGCCCTCGCCTACACTCCCGACTCGGCCTGGCGCAACCGCTCCGAGTTCGTGACCGGGCGCGACGAGATCACCGAGTTCCTCACCCGCAAGTGGTCCAGGGAGCTCGGCTACGCGCTGCGCAAGGAGCTGTGGGCGTTCACCGGCGACCGCATCGCCGTGCGCTTCCAGTACGAGTGCCACGACGCGAGCGGGCAGTGGTGGCGCAGCTACGGCAACGAGCTGTGGGAGTTCGACGAGCACGGCCTGATGCGCCGCCGCGAGGCCAGCATCAACGACCTGCCGATCGACGAGAAGGACCGCCGGATCTTCGGCCCCCGCCCTCCCGAGGAGCACGGCCGGCCGTTCCCCCTCGCCTGAGGGCGCCCGAGAGGGTTTTACCGGCACGGGGGTTGACCCGGGATATCAGGAGCGTACTTTCGCATTTGTCGGTTCTCACCATCCACTCCACTCATCCGTTGGTGCGCAGGCCACTCCCACCGTCACTCTGCCGAAGGTCACCTCCATCGAGGTTCGCACTGGTCAGCGCACGGCAATAGATCAACCGGCCTGCGTGCCTGGAGGGCAAATGACCCGGATCTCCGTCACCGTCGACGGCGTCACGTACGAGGAGGAGGTGGAGCCACGCCTGCTCCTCGTCCACCTCCTGCGTGACCGGCTGGGAAAGACCGGCACGCCGATCGGCTGCGACACGAGCAACTGCGGCGCCTGCACCGTCATGCTGGACGGCAGGACCGTGAAGAGCTGCTCCGTCCTCGCCGTCCAGGCGGACGAGGGCGACGTCCTCACCGTCGAGGGCCTGTCCTCCGGCGGCCGGTGGCACCCCATGCAGCAGGCCTTCCACGAGGAGCACGCGCTCCAGTGCGGCTACTGCACCCCGGGCATGATCATGGCGGCCATCGACCTGCTGAAGGACGACCCCGACCCCTCCGACGAGGCGATCCGCGAGGGGCTGGAGGGCAACCTCTGCCGGTGTACCGGCTACTGCAACATCGTCCGGGCCGTACGGCGGGGCGCGCAGAGCATGAGCGGCCAGGAAGAAGCGGTGAGCGGCCGATGACCGAGGAACTCGACGCCGGATTCGTGGCGCGGCGGATCGCCGAGGGCGACATGCTCAGCGAGCCCGCCCCCGGCAGGCACGAGGTCGGCGCGGCCCGCCGGCGCAAGGAGGACGCGCGGCTGGTCACCGGGCGCACCCAGTGGACCGACAACATCCAGCTCCCCGGCATGCTGTACGTGGCGTTCCTGCGCAGCCCGATGGCGCACGCCCGCGTCACCCGGGTGGACACCTCCGCCGCCCGGAGCAGGCCCGGGGTCGTCGCGGCGTTCAGCGGCCGTGATCTCGCGGGCGAGCAGGGCAGCCTGCCGTGCGCATGGCCCGTCACCGAGGACATCGTCATCCCCGACCACCCGCCGATGGCGGTGGACGAGGTGCGGTACGCGGGCGAGGCCGTGGCCTGCGTCGTCGCGACCGACCGGTACAAGGCGACCGACGCGCTGGAGGCCATCGAGATCGACTACGAGCCCCTGCCCGCCGTCCTCGACATGACCGAGGCCCTGAAGGAGGACGGCCCCAAGGTCCACGAGGAGGGCAACCGGGCGTTCGTCTGGAAGTTCGCGCAGGGCGACATCGACGCGACCTTCCGCGACGCACCCGTGATCGTCGAGCGCACGTTCGTCCAGCAGCGGCTCATCCCCTCGGCGATGGAGCCGAGAGCGGTGGTCGCGCAGACCGACGGCGACTCCTTCACCCTGCACTCGTCCACGCAGATCCCGCACATCCTGCGGATCATGCTGGCGCAGGTCACCGGGATCCCCGAGCACAAGCTGCGCGTGGTCGCGCCCGACGTGGGCGGCGGGTTCGGCTCCAAGCTGCAGGTCACCGCCGAGGAGGTGCTGCTGCTCCTGCTGACCAGGCGGCTCGGCAAGCCGGTCAAGTGGACCGAGTCGCGGTCGGAGGGCAACCTGACCGTCCACCACGGCCGCGACCAGCTCCAGCGCATCTCCGTGGCCGCCGACGCCGAGGGCCGCCTCAGGGGCCTGCGGGTGGACCTCCTGGCCGACATGGGCGCCTACCTGATGCTGATCACTCCCGGCATCCCGATCCTCGGCGCGTTCATGTACAACGGCATCTACAAGATGGACGCCTACGACTTCACCTGCACGGGCGTGTTCACCACCAAGATGCCGACCGACGCCTACCGAGGCGCGGGCCGTCCCGAGGCGACGTTCGCCATCGAGCGGATCATGGACGAGCTGGCCGCCGAGCTGTCCTTGGACCCCATCGAGGTACGGCGGCGCAACTGGATCGCCCACGAGGAGTTCCCGTACACCACGATCGCCGGCCTGACCTACGACTCGGGGAACTACGAGGCCGCGACGGACAAGGCGCTGTCCCTGTTCGGGTACGACAAGCTGCGGGCCGAGCAGGCGGACCGGCGCGACCGGGGCGACACCGTCCAGCTCGGCATCGGTGTCTCCACCTTCACCGAGATGTGCGGCCTCGCGCCCAGCCGGGTGCTCGGCTCGCTCAGCTACGGCGCGGGCGGGTGGGAGCACGCGTCCGTGCGCATGCTGCCGACCGGCAAGGTGGAGGTCGTGACCGGCACCAGCCCGCACGGGCAGGGCCACGAGACGGCCTGGAGCCAGATCGTGGCCGACGCCCTCAGCGTGCCCTTCGAGGACGTCTCGGTCCTGCACGGCGACACCTCGATCTCCCACAAGGGCATGGACACCTACGGCTCCCGCTCGCTGGTGGTCGGCGGCGTCGCCGTGCTCCAGGCCTGCGACAAGGTCAGGGAGAAGGCCAAGGTCATCGCCGCCCACCTGCTGGAGGCGTCCGCCGACGACATCGAGTTCGCCGGGGGCTCGTTCAAGGTGCGCGGCACCGGCTCGGGCAGGACCATCCAGGAGGTGGCGCTGGCGACGTTCGCCGCCCACGACCTCCCCGACGGCGTCGAGGCGAGCCTGGACTCCGACGCCACCTACGACCCTGACAACTTCTCGTTCCCGCACGGCACTCACCTGTGCGCGGTCGAGGTCGACACCGAGACCGGGGCCACCAAGATCAGGTCGTACGTCGCGGTGGACGACGTGGGCAACGTGGTCAATCCGCTGATCGTGGAGGGGCAGGTCCACGGCGGCCTGGCCCAGGGCATCGCCCAGGCGCTGTTCGAGGAGGCCGTCTACGACACCGAGGGCAACCTGCTCACGACGACGATGGCGGACTACCTGCTGCCGTCGGCGTCCGACCTGCCCGACTTCGTCACCGACAGGACCGAGACGGCCGCCACCTCCAACCCGCTCGGCGTCAAGGGGGTCGGCGAGGCGGGGACGATCGCCTCGACGCCCGCCGTGGTCAACGCGATCGTCGACGCGCTCCGCCCGTACGGGGTGAACGACGTGCGAATGCCCTGCAGTCCAGAACGGGTATGGCGAGCTGTGCAGGGAGCCACCTCATGATCCCCGCTTCCTTCGACCGCGTGGGGGGCACCTCATGATCCCCGCTTCCTTCGACTACGTCCGCCCGTCGTCGCTCGGTGAGGCCGTGGAGGTGCTCGCGGACGCCGGAGACGAGGCCAAGGTGCTCTCCGGAGGGCAGTCGCTGCTGCCGCTGCTCCGGCTGCGACTGGCCTATCCGAGCCTGCTCGTCGACGTCGGGCGGCTGGACGAGCTGCGCGGCATCCGCGACGAGGACGGCCACGTCCGCATCGGGGCCGCCACCACGCACGACGAGGTGGTCCGCTCGCCGCTCGTCAACGCCGAGTGCCCGCTCGTGGCGCTGACCACCGCGACCGTCGCCGACCCGGCCGTACGGCACCGGGGCACGTTCGGCGGCTCGCTGGCCCACGCCGACCCGGCCGGTGACCTGCCGGCCGTGGCCGTCGCGCTGGACATGGAGTTCGTGATCCACTCCACGTCCGGGGAGCGGGTCGTGGCGGCGCGGGACTTCTTCGTCGACTACCTGGAGACGGCTCTCGAACCGGGCGAGATCCTCACCGCGATCCGGGTGCCCAAGCTGGGTGAGGGCTGGGGCTTCCACTACGAGAAGTTCCACCGCACCGCCCAGGCCTGGGCGATCGTCGGCGTCGCGGCGGCCGTACGGGTCTCCGGCGGGACGGACGGCGACCCCCGCCGCATCGAGGAGGCCCGCGTGGGCCTGACCAACATGGGCTCCACGCCCATACGCGCCACTCAGGTCGAGTCGGCGGTCGCCGGCGCCGAGCTGAACGGCTCCCACGGCCTGTACGGCTCCGTGGCCAACGGCTCGGCCGGTGCGAACGGCTCGGGGAAGGTCAACGGCTCCGGCTCAGGGGCGCACGGGGGCCCGAGCGGCGGGGACGCCGTGAGCGAGGCCGCCGCCAAGGCCGACCAGGGCACCTCACCCTCCGGCGACCTCCACGCCGCCCCGGACTACCGCAGGCACCTGGCCCGAGTCCTCACCCGCCGCGCCCTCATCTCAGCCGCCGCGACCGTCTAGATGCCTCTCCTACCGCATCTGGTCCTGATCGGAGGTACGTCCCTCACCCCGCACTGAACGAAGAGCACCCTGCGGGTAGCGTGTTCCACATGCGGATCGAGGACTACGCCCTCATCGGGGACACGCAGTCAGCCGCCCTCGTCGGTCGCGACGGATCGATCGACTGGCTCTGCCTCCCTCGGTTCGACTCCCCCGCATGCTTCGCCAAGATCCTCGGCGACGAGTCCAACGGGTTCTGGCGGCTGGCCCCCGCCGGGCACGAGGTGGCCACGCGACGCGCGTACGCCAACGACACGCTGATCCTCGAGACCGTATGGGAGACCTCCACGGGGACCGTCAGGGTCATCGATTTCATGCCTCCCCGGCACGGCAACCCCGACCTGGTCCGGATCGTGGAGGGCGTGTCCGGAACGGTGGACATGACCGTAGAGATCAGCATCCGGTTTGACTACGGCAGGATCGTCCCTTGGGTCCGCCGCTTCGACGGCCACCTCCACGCCATCGGCGGGCCCGACTCGGTCTGGATCCACGCTCCCCTTCACCTGGAGGGCAGCGACTACCGGCACACCGGCACCTTCACGATCGCCGCAGGGCAACGCCAGGCGTTCGCGTTCACGTGGCACCCCTCGCACCAGCCGGAACCCGACGGCATCGATCCCAGCGAGCAGCTCACCGAGACCAGGCTGTTCTGGGAGGAATGGGTCTCCCACTGCCGGCTCACGGGCCCCTGGCGCGCCGCCGTGGTCCGCTCCCTCATCACGCTCAAGGCGCTCACCTACAGCCCGACCGGCGGCATCGTGGCGGCTCCCACCACGTCGCTGCCCGAGCATCTCGGCGGGGTCCGCAACTGGGACTACAGATATTGCTGGCTGCGCGACGCCGCGATGACACTCGACATCCTCACCGACTCCGGATACATCACGGAGGCGGGTGCCTGGCGTGACTGGCTGCTCCGCGCCATCGCGGGCCGCCCGGAGGACCTCCAGGTCATGTACGGCGTGGCAGGCGAGAGGCGCCTCCCAGAGCAGACGCTCGACTGGCTTCCCGGCTACGAAGGCTCCCGGCCGGTGCGGATCGGCAACGGCGCGGCCAGCCAGCTCCAGCTCGACGTCTACGGCGAGGTGCTCAGCTGCCTCTACCAGGTCCGCAAGCATGGGCTGGCACCCCACGACTACGCCTGGTCCACTGTCCGCCAGCTGATGGACTTCCTCGAGCGCAGCTGGGACCAGCCCGACGAGGGCCTGTGGGAAGTCCGCGGCCCGCGGCGCCACTTCGTCCATTCCAAGGTCATGGCGTGGGTGGCGGCCGACCGGAACATACGGGTGGTCGAAGAGCTCGGCCGCACCGGTCCCGTCGAGCGCTGGCGGGCCATGCGGGGCCGGATCCACACCGAGGTCTGCGACAAGGGCTTCGACCCCGAGCGCGGCACGTTCACCCAGTCGTACGGCTCTCGCGAGCTCGACGCGTCGCTGCTCCTCATTCCGATCGTCGGCTTCCTGCCGCCGGAGGACCCCCGGGTCATCGGCACGATCGACGCGATCAAACGCGAGCTGATGACCGACGGCCTCGTGCTGCGCTATTCGATCTCCGAGAGCAACGACGTCGACGGGCTTCCCGGACCCGAAGGCGCCTTCCTCGCCTGCAGCTTCTGGCTGGCCGAGGCGCTCACCCTCGTCGGCCGCAAGGACGAGGCGATGGAGCTGTTCGAGCGGCTGCTGGCCCTCACCAACGACGTGGGCCTGCTCGCGGAGGAGTATGACCCCGTCCAGGCGCGCCAGCTGGGCAACTTCCCTCAGGCGTTCACCCACGTCCACCTGATCCGTACGGCTCAGGCACTCAGCTAGTGTGATGCGCCGGAAACTTCAGGGGTAGGTCACACCCCTGTCGGCATGTCGCATCCTGGCCCTTCCGCCGTGGAGATCGCGTTGTCCGCGGCTACTCGCTGATCTCGGTCAGAGGCCGAAGAGGCGTTTTGCGTTGTCCCTGCCGATCTTGGCGCGGTCGTTGTGGCTGAGTGGGCACGTGGTGAACCAGTCGACGGCCTCGTTCATCGACTCGTAGGGGTAGTCCACCGAAAACATCACCCGGTCGGTGCCGATGGCGCTGATGGTGTTGTCCAGGCTGCGGGTGTGGAAGTGCCCGCTGGTGGTGACCAGGAAGTTGTCGTTGAAGTACTCGCTGACCCGCCGTTGCGCGGTCCCGAGTCCGGTGCCCTCGCGTTGCTTGTACAGCCGATGTTCCAGGCGTGGTAGCAGGAACGGCAATCCCTCGCCGAGGTGTCCCAGAATGATGTTCAGGTCCGGGTGTGTGTCGAACAGGCCTGAGAGCATCAATCGCACCGCATGAGTGGCCGTCTCGTACCCGAACCCCCAGGCGGAGCCCACCAGCGACTCGTAACCCTCGTACAGGCGGCGTTGGCTTGGCAACGGTTCGCGCGGGTGCAAGTAGAGCGGAACGTCGAGTTCGGCGACCTTCGTCCAGAACGGGGCGTTGTCCGGGTGGTCGAGGTACCGGCCGGTGTCCTGGTCACCGATGTTGGTGTAGCCGTTCACCAGTGCGCCCTTCGCGCCGAGCTCGCGCACCGCCCGCTCGAGTTCGTCCGCCGCGGCCTGCGGGTCCTGCAGCGCAACCGTGGCGAAGAACTCCCTCTGCCGAAGGAACTTCCTCCGATCTGCCGTGACACGATCTTTATTTCTGCCGAACTGTCATACTTCGACCTGCCGAACCCTTGACCCCTACCGATCCACCATGCGCGTCGGCGTGTACGACCTGGGCGCTGGGGTGCCCGATCTCAAGCACATGCCACGGGAAGAGCGTACAGACGGCGTGTTGGACGAGGTGCTCCGGAGGATGCGTGAGGTGGAGGAACCCCTGAATCTCGATGAACCCCTGTAAGGGATTCGCATGACCCTGGCGTGAGGGGTACGAGAGTAGAAAGGGCACCTCGAATGGTCATAATGTCGCAAGAGCGACAAGGGCCGTCCTGCCGTCCGATCGGCGGGCCGTCACCCTGGAAGAGGAGCGGGTCGATGACGATGCGATTCGAGCACGAGTTCACGGTTCCCGTGCCGATCGAGCAGGCGTGGTCGGTGCTTCTCGATGTCGAGCGGGTCGCTCCCTGCCTGCCGGGCGCGACCCTCGACACCGTGGACGGCGACACCCTGACCGGCCGGATGAAGGTCAAGGTGGGTCCTATCACGGTTACCTACCGGGGCAAGGCGTCCTTCGAGTCGGTCGACAAGGACGCCCACGTGCTCAGCATCAAGGCCTCGGGCAAGGAGGCGCGCGGCACGGGCACCGCCAACGCGGTCGTCAGCGCGGCGCTGACCGGCGAAGGCGCACAGACCAAGGTCACCGTCGAGACCTCGTTCAACGTGACCGGCCGGCCCGCGCAGTTCGGGCGCGGGGTGATGGCGGAGGTCGGGGCCAAGCTCATCGACCGGTTCGCCGCCAACCTCGCCACGCTGCTGCGCGAGACCCCCGAGGAACTGTCCGCCACCGCCGTGTCCGAGGGTGCCGTCCCTCCCCTGTCGGCGGAGCCCGCGCCCACCCCGTTCAACCAGGCCGCCGCCAGCCCGCTGGGCGAGCCGCTGGAGGCGGTACAGCACGTAGAGGCCGCGCAGGTGGACCAGCCCGCGCAGGCAGATCAACCCGCGCAGACCACGGCGGCCGGGCAACCGGAACGGCATCTCACCGCGGTGCCGGACTCGTACGACGCCCCTTACGCCGAGGAGGCCGCCGGGCGGGAGGCGCACCCGGCGGGGACGGCGCGCACGTCCAGGACCGCCGACGAGGAGGCGCTCGACCTGCTGGAGATCGCCGGCCTCCCGCTGCTCAAGCGGGTCGCTCCGGTGGTCGCCGCTCTCGCCCTGGTGATCCTCATCGGCTGGCTGGTACGGCGCGTGGTGACGCGCCGATAGCCCCGCGGGGGCGTTCGGCGATAGGTGATTCAGCCGGTGATACCACCCTCCCGCATGGCGATAAGCGCAAAAGTCGGGCAAGAAGAGGTCAGCACTCCCCCGAGACGGGCGGCATGACCAACTGCCTGGGCATACCCGAGTCAGCGTCAATGCCGACTCAGGGGATGAAGCATGCAGCCGGATGTCAGCGTTGTGCTCATCACGTTCAACGATTCCGCCCGGCTGTCGCGCGCCGTCACCTCCGTACTGAACCAGTCACTCCACAACCTCGAAGTGATCGTCGTGGACGACGCGAGCACCGACGACACCGTCCGCGTGCTCGCGCAGATCGGCGACCCGCGCGTCAGGTACATCCGCAGGGAGACCAACAGCGGCGGGTGCGGGGCGCCGCGCAACACCGGGCTGGACGCGGCCCGCGCTCCGCACATCATGTTCCTCGACAGCGACGACGAGCTGACCAGGCACGCCTGTAAGAGCCTGCTCTACGAGGTGGAGCGGACGGGCGTGGACTTCGCCTCCGGGCAGATCTCGCGCCTGTTCGAGTCCACCGGCCGCACCCAGCGGTACTACCCGTCGCTGTACCGGCCGCGCAGGGTGGTCGAGGGCATCCGCAGCGAGCCCCGCCTGTTCCTCGACGGCTTCGCGACCAACAAGCTCTACCGCACCGCCTTCCTGCGCGAACACGGCCTGCGCTTCGCGGAGAACATCCACTACGAGGACCACGTGTTCACGGCCGCCCTGTTCTGCGCGGCCCGGCGTTTCGCCATCGTGCCGTGGGTCGTGTACCACTGGCACCGCGCGGTCGACGAGACCTCCATCTCGCTCTCGCTCCACGAGATGGACAACGTCCGGCACCGGGTGCGGGCCGCGCAGATCAGCGACGCGATCCTGCGGGACAACGGCTGCTCGGATCTCGTCGGCGACAGGCAGCAGCGCTTCCTCGTGCAGGACCTGCGCGTCTACCTCAACAAGCTGCCGCACCACACCACGGTCTGGATCAAGGAGTTCGCGTCGGTGGTGCGCCCGTACCTCGACGAGCTTGAGCCCGGCGTGCTGGGCAGGGCCGAACCGATGACCCGGGTGTGCTGCCATCTCATCCGCACCGACCGGCCCGAGGACCTGGTGGTGGCCGCCCGGTCGCTGACCGGTCCGAAGGCCGCGCCGCGCCATGCCATGCGGGTCGACGGCCGGACGTACTGGGGGACGCGCGCCGACCCAGGCCTGGAGATCACCGGGTTGCGCCTGGCCGAACTGCCGTTCACCGCGTCCAGGATCCGGCACGAGATCGCCGAGATGTCGTGCGAGGGGACGGTCGTGTCGCTGACCGTGCGCACCTACGATCCGTTCGCGGTGCTCCGCCGCTGGAAGACCGTGGCCGACCTGAACGTCAAGGGCATGAGCGTACGGCTGGCGCCGCAACGGCAGGCGGACGGCAGCTACCTCACGCTGGTGGAGATGGACCTGGCCGAGGCGAGGCTCGGCAGGCTGGGGTTCGACGGCCGGCGGGACGTGCGCATCGCGTTCACCCGTTCCGACGGTCACAGGACGAGCGACCGGCTGCTGGTCGATCCCACCACGGCCCCGCTGGTCCTCACGGCGGGCCGGCACGAGGTCACGGTCGGCCCCGAGGGCGACAGCGCGTTCCTGCGCGTCTCCTGGAAGCCCGCGGGCCCGCTTCGCCGGGCGGCGCGGCTGCGCGCGCTGCGCACCATGGCCGGCCGCGCCGACCTCAAGCTGTGGGTGTACCGGCGCCTGATCCACCTGGTCCCGCGCCGTCGCGACCTGGCGCTGTTCGAGTCCGACATCGGCGCGGCCTGCACGGGCAACCCCAAGTACATCCACGAGGAGATACGGCGGCGCGGGCTGCCGCTGGAGGTGTGCTGGTCGGTACGCGGAGACCGTACGCACTTCCCGGACGACGTGCCCCTCGTGCGGCGGATGAGCTGGCGGTACATCTGGGTGATGGCCCGCGCGGGCTACTGGGTGGACACGCACGGCTTCCCGCTGGACTTCCCCAAGCCGAAGGGGACGCGCTACCTGCAGACCTGGCACGGGCAGACGCTCAAGACGGTCGGGTTCGACTCCCCCGACCTGCGCGGCGACTTCCCCGGCCCCCGCGAGCAGTGGCGATCCGCCGTGTCGCGGTGGGACGCGCTGGTGTCCCCGGGCCCGGAGTTCGAGCGGGTCTTCGTCCCGTCCAACGAGTACACCGGGACCGTGCTCGGCTTCGGCTCGCCGCGCTGTGACGTGCTGGTCAACGGCGACCCGACCGCCGGGCCCCGCGTGCGCGAGGCGCTGGAGATCCCCGAGGACCGCAAGATCCTGCTGTACGCGCCCACGTACCGGGACCTGTCGAAGCGGAGCGGCACGTCGGTGCGGGTGGACCTCGAAGCGCTGGCCGGGGCGCTCGCCGACGAGTGGGTCGTGGTGCTCCGCACCCATCCGGCCGAGCGGTTCAAGGTGCCCGAGCGGACGCGCCACTTCGTACGGCCCGCCGGGTCGTACCCCGAGGTGAACGACCTCATGCTGGCCTCGGACGCGCTGCTCAGCGACTACTCGTCGATCATCTGCGACTACGCCTGCACCGGTCGGCCGATCCTGCTGTACGCCGACGACTACGAGGAGTACGTGCGGGTGGAGCGCGGCCTGAACTACGACCTGCGCGAGATCGCCCCCGGGCCGGTGCTGGCGACCACCGCCGAGCTGGTCGCGGCGCTGCGCGGGCTCCCGGCGGTCACGGCGGAGTACGCCGAGCGGTACGCGGACTTCGCCGGCCTGTTCTGCTCCGAGGAGACCGGCAAGGCCGCACCCCGGGTGGTGGACGCCTTCTTCCGCGGCTTCGGAACCCGTCCGTGAACACGGTCGTTTTCGCCTGCATGGACGCCGACACGCTCGGCGGCATCCAGCAGGTGACCCACACGGTCGCCCAGGGCCTCGCCCTGCGCGGCCACGAGGTGCACGTGGTCGGCCTGCACGAGGCGCCCGACCCGTTCCGGTACGTCGAGCGGCCCCTGTACGAGCACCACGTGGTGCAGAGGCGCCCCCTCGGCGAGGGACGGCGGTGGGTGGCGCGCAGGCGCGTCTCGCGGCTGCTCTCCTCGCTCGGCCCGGGGTACGCGGTGCTGACCTCCCCCGGCGTGGTGTCGTGGATCGCCGACCTGCTGCCGCCCCGGCTGCGCGCCATCGGGCAGTACCACGGCTCGTTCGACCACGCGCGCGGGACCACGCACTTCGCGTCCGTACGCCGGGACTACGGGGACCTCTGCCAGGCCGTCTTCCTCAGCCCCGACGACGCCTGGCGGTTCGCCGAGGAGGCGCTGCTGCCGAACACCGCCGACCTGCCCAACCCGCTGCGGGCGTGGCCGGAGAAGACGTCCTTCCTGGACGTGCCGCGGGTGCTGGGGATCGGCCGCCTGGCCGCGGTCAAGCGTTTCGACCGGCTGATCACGGCCTTCGCCCGCGCCGCCCGTACCCAGTCCCAGTGGGAGCTGCACCTGATCGGCGACGGGCCCGAGCTGTCCCGCCTGCGCTCGCACGCCGCCTCGGTCGGGGTCGCCGGGCGCGTGGTGCTCCGTGGCAGGGTCCCGGCCTCGGAGATGGGCCAGGAGTACCTCAACGGCTCGATCCTCGGGCTCTCCAGCGAGCACGAGGGGTTCCCGCTGGTCGTGGGCGAGGCCGCCTCGTACGGGATGCCCACGGTCGCCTTCGACGTCTCGGGGGGCGTGCGGTCCCTGGTGCTGGACGGCACCACCGGCGTGCTGGTGCCGCCCGCGGACGTGGACGCGTTCACCGGCGCGCTGAGCGGGCTGATGGCCGACCCGGCCAGGCGGCGGCGGCTCGGAGCGGCGGGCCGGGTCCACGCGGAGTCGTTCCGGCTCGACAGGGTTCTGGACCGCTGGGAGGACCTGTTCGCCCGGACCCGCCGCTGATCCTTCGCTCAGGGGTGCTATCCCCTGATGAGCTCCTGCGAGGAGCCGCGCGGCCGGGGGATGCGCGCGAGCGAGAGCTGCCCGGAGGTCAGCATCGCGGGCAGGGGGCCTGGCTCGCGCAGGCGGTTGACCCGGTCACGGCCCTGCTGCTTGTACCGGGACAGCCTGCGCCGGGCGACCGTCTTGCGGTAGGTCAGCAGATGCCGCGCGGAGGCCTTGGAGACGCCCGGCTCGTAGCCGTGCGCGCGGAGGCGGCTTCCCAGCACCTGGTCGCAGAGCGCGATCTCCCAGGGTTCGAGCCGGGTCGCCCAGCCTCCCACCCGCGCCCTGGTGACCTCCCTGTGCGTGTTGTCGTGCCACACCTTGTGCGCGGGCACGGCCATGTCCGCGATCTTGTGTGGGTCGCACATCGCGGGATCGAACTCCTCGCCGATGAACCCGCACAGCCTGGCGAGCTCCGTCTCGGGATCGGCGGTCAGGTCCTCGTAGCGCATCTCGTAGTAGCTGTCGGCCGGCAGCCGCTTGGCGTAATCCCGCCCGTGGTCGACGGACTCCGACCAGTTGGCGATCGCGTGGAAGACGTCGAGCCTGAACCAGGGCATCTCCTTCAGCGAGGCCACGCAGTCGCGCCCGTCCCTGATCAGGTGGACGAACTGCGCGTCGGGAAAGAGCCGGAGCAGGGCGTCGACGTGCTTGACGTAGCAGGGCCGCTTGTCCCCCCACCGCGGCTTGCCGAACCGCTCGGCGTACGCCCGGAAGGCCTCGCCCATCACCGACCCCAGCGACCCGGGGCCCTCGACGGCCCTGCGCACGTACGACGTGCGGTCGACGCCCAGCTCGCGGAACTTGGTGGCCTTGTCGGTGGCGATCCACTCGGCCAGCCTGCGCCGGTTCTCGGCGTCGCGCATGTCCCCGTGAAGGCGGCGGCGGAAGTACGTCGAGAGCAGGAAACGGGTCTCCGGCGGCACCGCGATGCGCTCGTGCGAGTGCAGCATGAGCTGCAGCATCGTCGTGCCGGAACGCGGGCATCCGATGACGAAGATCGGCCTGTCGGGACTCATGACTACACCCCCGTGAAGAATGGGTCGGTCCGCACGTGCTGCTGGTCGTCGTGATCCGGCCCCATGGGGCCGCCTCGCCCCGCGAGCGCCCGGGTGGAGAGCCACATGCGGTAGACGAGGAAGATCTCGTTGAGGACGAGCAGGGCGCCGGCGCCGGTCGTCACGGGAAGCAGCGCCGAGGGCCCGAGCACGGGCGCCACCACGAATACGGCCGCGTGGAACTCGATGCCGCTCATCAGATGGGTGCGCACCCGGTGCCGCGCGAGGCGCTCGGCCAGGCGCTGACGCATGCCGGTCGGGGCCTCGGCGTCCTCCGGCAGGCACTCACGGTCCTGGTCGTACGGCTCGCGGCGGGGCGACGGCGGGGCGTGGTCGAGCGTCCCGCGCGAGATGGGCTCCGCCGAGGTCAGCGCGTCGCCGGGGATGGACGCCTGCCTGGGGATCGTGGCGCCGTGACCCGCTATCCCCTGGAGCCTCGGGTCGGGCCCCGCCGGCTCGTGCGAACCGTCGTGGCCTGGGTGTTCGTCGTGTTCCCGGGCGCCGGTGTCCTCGTCGCCCAGCTCGCGCGAGCGGGCGTCGCGTTCGGCCACCTCGTACACGGCCGGCTCGTACGGCGAGGCCATCTGGTCGTAGGGCTCGTACACCTCGTAGGGGCCGTACGCGTGGTCGGGAATGTCGTGGGGCGGGCTGTAGGCCGCGTCGTCGTCGGGGCCACGACCCAGCGACTCGACGGCCATGGCGTCCCGCACCGCCGCCAGCTCCTCGCGGCGCGCGATGCGCCTGCGGGTCTTCACCGTCTGGCGCACCCGCTTCATCTGCGGGGCGTTGACGTAGCGGAACAGGTCCAGGATGGCGATGCCCGCGCCGAGCAGCACGTACGCGAGGCGTCCCGTGGCGGCGTACTGGCCGTAGGCGATGCCGAAGGCGCAGCAGACGACGCGGATGCGGTCGCCGACGTAGTCGAGCCAGAGGCCGAACGGGGTGCCCGTGCCCTTGAGACGGGCGATCTTGCCGTCCACGCAGTCGATCATGAAGCTGACGTAGAACAGCACCGCACCCAGCATGAGGTGGTTGGCCGCGAAACTGCCCGCGGAAACCATGCCCAGGATCAGCGAGAAACGGGTAAGAGCGTTCGGGGTGATCTCGGTGCGATTCGCTACGAACAGTGCCACCCGGCATGCCACCGGGTCGACCATGAACACCGTCCACCATGAGTCTCGGCGTTTGCGCGTCGCGCGGACGTCATCCAGCGAATAGGACCTCATGGCAGCCAGCATGGCCACGTGAAGCCACCTATAACTCACCGTCTGTAACTAACATGAGATCTCTAGATGCTTTCTTGACCGCCCCTGGCGACTGATCCACACGCCTTGACCTCCGGTCGCACGAAGGCGAGCCGCCGGTCGCCCGAGCGACGGCAACACGCCTTTCCGCCTACGTTGTGCACACGGCCGACCACATATCGTAGTGACCATGACCTCGACGCGCAGGAGGGCGCATTTGACGGAGCTGAGCGTCATCGTCCCGATCTACAAGGTGGAGCCCTACCTCGCCGCGTGCCTCGACTCGCTGGCGTCACAGACCTGGCGCGACCTGGAAGTCATCATGGTCGACGACGGCTCCCCCGACGGCAGCGCCGCCATCGCCGAGCGGTTCGCCGCGCGTGACCCCCGGTTCCGGCTGGTCACCCAGCCGAACATGGGCCTGGGCGGCGCGCGCAACACCGGCATCCGGCATGCGTCAGGCGAGTTCCTCGCCTTCGTCGACAGCGACGACCTGCTCCCGGAGTACGCCCTTGAGTACCTCGTCGCGAGCCTGCGCACGACCGGCTCCGACTTCGCCACGGGCAACGTCGACGTGCTGACCTCCCGGGGCAGGAGGCGGTCGCCGCTGCACCGTCCGATCTTCCGCGGCTCGGCCCCTGAGACCCATGTGACACGCAGGCCCGTGCTGCTCTATGACCGGCTGGTGACCAACAAGCTGTGGCGCCGCTCCTTCTGGGACCGTCACGACCTGCGCTTTCCCGAAGGCGTCCTCTACGAGGACATCCAGGTGGCCATCCCCGCCCACTTCCTCGCCGCGAAGGTCGACGTGCTGGCCGCCCCCGTGTACGTCTGGCGCCGCCACGCGAGCTCCATCACCCGCAACCGCGTCAACATCAAGAGCATGGAGGACCGCTTCTCCGCCGTCGCGTCCGTGCGCGGGTTCCTCGCCGAGCACGGGTTCCGGCGGCACCTCCGCGAGTGGGACCGCGTGGCGCTCGACTCCGACCTGCGGATCTTCATGCACCTCCTCGACCGGGCCGACGAGCCGTTCCGTGAGCGCTTCCTCGACCTCACCGCCGCCTACCTCGGCCAGGTGCACCGGGCGTCGACCGACCACCTCACCGCCATCAGGCGCCTCCAGTGGCACCTCGCGGGGCGCCGCATGCTTCCCGAGTTGCTCGAGACGGTGAGCTTCGAGCGGACCACCACGGACGAGCACCCGCCCGCCGTCCGCCACGGGCTCTTCCACTACGGGAGGCTTCCCTTCCTGGACGACCCCCGGTACGCCGTGCCGCGCGAGGTCTACCGCATGCGCGACGATCTCGCGCTCGAACAGGAGGTGCGCGCGGTGACCTGGCGGGCGGGCAGCCTGGTCCTGTCCGGGCGCGCCCGCGTCCTGCACCTGCGCGCCTCCCGGCGCCGTGACCAGCAGCTGGTCGCCTGGCTGGTGCGCGAGGGCACCCGTCGCCGGCTGCCCCTGGGCGTCGTCCTCGGGGCCCGGGGCCGCTACCGGCTCACCGTCGATCCGAAACGGCTCCACGTCAGGGGGGCTTCGTCACCGGCCACCTGGACGGTCGAGCTGTGGGTGCTGAACCACGGTGTCTTCCACCGTGCCGAGCTCGGACCACCGTCCCACATCAAGGCGCGAGGCCTGGTGAGCAAGCAGATCGAGCCGGGGGTGTGGGCGCGGCCTCACTGGTCCGACCGGAAGACCCTGCGGATCACCGTCGGCCCGTCCGAGGCCCGTCTGACCGGCCACCGCCTCGCCGGGGCGGCCCTGGAGCTCTCGCTGGAGGTGTCCGTCCCTCTGGGCGACGACGCCCGGCTGTGCCTGACGCCCCGTCCGGGCGGTCTCGCGAGCCACCACCCGCTCGTCCAGGGCGACCCGCCCGGGTCGTTCATGACACGCGTGCCATTAGGTTCGCTGAAGCGCAGCACCACCGGGCGGCAGTCCGAGTGGCGGGCGCACGTCATGGGGAGCGCGCTTCGCGCGCCGGTCGCGGTCACCCTCACCGGCACCAAGCCCCGGCCCCGCCACATCACCGCGGACCAGGAGATCGCCCTGCGCCGGGCCGCCGCCGACGAGCTGGCCATCCGGGTACGCAACCCGCGCGCCACCGCGACGATCTTCCCCGCGGAACGACAGTCAATTGTCTGATAGTTCACCCAAGCGATACCGATATTGCGTGATTTTTCCGTCTGTGTGGAGGCTGGGATAAGGTGGCGCGGCGCTGACGGAAAAGGAGAACGAACGATGCGGCGATGGATCCCGATCGTGCTCGCGGCCACCGTGACCCTGACAGCGGCACCGCCCGCATCCGCCGACGCGTCAGGCGCCGTCAACTGCGCGAAGGTCAAGTGCATCGCCCTCACCTTCGACGACGGCCCGGGGCCCTATACCGGAAAGCTGCTCGACCTGCTGCGCAAGCACCACACGAAAGTCACCTTCTTCCTGGTGGGTGGGCGTGTCGGGAAATACGCGAAAATAACGCGCAGGATGGCACGCGACGGCCACGAAATCGGCAACCACACCTACACCCATCCGCACCTCACCTCCCTTTCCGACGACGAGGTACGGGACGAGGTCGGCCGCACCCAGAACGCCATCCGCAAGGTCACCGGCAGGGAGCCCGACATCATGCGCCCGCCGTTCGGCGACACCGACGACCGCGTGGGATCCATCGCGGCCGAGCTGGGCCTGTCGCAGATCGTCTGGAACGGCTCCTCGCGCGACTGGGAGCTGCGGAACACCGCCGCCATCACCAAGAAGGTCCTCGGCCTGGCCAAGCGTGACCGGGTGGTCCTGATGCACGACATCTGGCCGGAGACCGTCAAGGCCATGCCCAAGATCCTCACCACCCTGGAGAAGCAGGGCTACCACGTCGTCCCGGTGAAGTCCCTCCTCCGCGGCCGGCAACTCAACGCCGGCGAGCTCTACCCCATCGGCGGCTGGAACTGACCACCCAGTAGCCGCCAGTCCGGACGGCAACCGAAGTACGTGGACGGTGCTCATCTCTTGATCACCGTAGGTGATGTCAGCTCCGCCCAGACGATCTTGCCCGCGGTGACGGCGGCCAGGATGATCCGAGGTAACGCTTTCATCGGATGTCCTCTCGGGTGACCACTCCCCGAGGCGGTCACTCCTGGGGTTGATGTGAGGCTCTTGGCCGGATGCATCCGATTGGAACGGAACGTTGGATCTCGGAAATCATCGGGTCAATACTTTCTGTCGGTCGATGCGACAAAAATTCACTCGGGGAGAGTGCGGTCGCCCTCGGCCAGGGACATGAGCACCGCGAGCGCCGCGCCCTCGGTGGCGGTCCAGGCGCTACGGGTGGACACCTCCAGACGAGGTGTGTCCGGGCCGGAGACCAGCAGCGCCGCTGCGAAGGACTCTCTGGCGGGGCCGAGAATCCAGGGCGCGATCCTGGCGTAGTGACCACCGAGCACGACGACCTGGGGGTCGAGCAGGGCCGAGACCATCGCGGCGCCCAGCCCGATCCACCGCCCGGCAGCGGCGAGCGAGCCGATCACGGTCTCGTCGCCTCCGTGCGCGAGGCCGACCACTTCGTCGACTGCGGATGCCGGCGCCAGGTGGCCCCGGCCCGGGCGGCGATGCGTCTCCAGGGCCGATTCCACGATGGGCTGGAGCCCGGCGCGCGTCTCGAAGCAGCCGTTGCGCCCGCACACGCAGCGTAGGCCGGGAGAGTCGAGGATCAGATGCCCGACCTCGCCGGCCATCCCGCGGGCGCCGCGCCAGAGCCTGCCGCCGGCGATGATGCCGGCGCTGATGCCGTAGGTCCCGGTCAGGTAGACCAGGCTGGACGCGTCCGCGCCGCCGCGCATTCTGGAGCGCCGCTCGGCGAGCGCGGCGAAGTTGGCGTCGCTGTCGACCATCACCGGCGCCCGCCCGCCCAGCGCCTCGGTGACCCCCTCCTTCAGAGCCACGTCGCGCCAGCCCAGGCTCGGCACGTACTTGACGGTGCCGGTCGAGGCGTCGACCAGGCCGGGCACGCTGACGCCCACGCCGAGCAGCGTGCGCCGGTCGTCCTCGACGACGTCCAGCGCCTCCTGGAGCACCATTGCGGCCCGGCGAAGCAGCGCCCGCGGGTTGACGGCCTCGGCTTCACCCGTCCGCTCGATGCGCAGCAACTCGCGTCCGCGCAGGCTGTAGACGGCGACGTGGATGCGGTCCATCGCGATCTCCAGTCCAGCCACCGCGTAGCGGGTGTCGTCCAGGTCGAGCAGGGTGGTCGGGCGTCCGCGCCTGCCCTCCGACGGGGTGGCGATCTCCGCGACGAGCCCGCGCCGAAGCAGGTCGTTGACCAGGCTTGACGTCGTCGCCCGTGCCAGCTCCACGCCCTCGCCGAGATCAGGCCTGCTCAGTGGTCCGTGGTCGATGAGATGGCGCAGCACCGACAGGAGCGTCGCGTCGCCCGGCACTGAAGACCTCCTTTTTGATCAGGCACAGCCTGCCGGATCTAACGAGCTTGTAACAGGGGCTTGAATTTTGTCTGCTTTGGAGATGTTATTACCCCACTCAAACATCGGAGGTATCCATGAGCGGTACAGCCCGCGTACTTGCCGCAGCCTCGCTCCTGTTCGGGTTGGCGGCCTGTGGCGACAGCGGTGGCGTCGGCGGCCAGCAGGCCGCGACCCAGGCTCCGCAGAAGTCCAGCGAGACCGTCACGCTGAAGTACTGGACCTGGTTCCCGCCCGAGGCCACGCTCAAGGAGACGATTTCCGCGTTCGAGCAGGCCAACCCCGGGATCAAGGTCGAGCTGCGCGAGTTCGAGGCGGCCGACTACCAGAAACAGCTTCCGCTGGCGCTCAATGGCGGTGAGGCGCTCGACGTGGTCGGGGTGCAGGTCTCGGCGATGACCAACACCGTGAAGGACCAGGTCAGGCCGGTCGCCGAGTGGGAGAGCCAGCTCGGAGCAGACTGGCGCGCCAAGCTCAATGAGACCATGGTCGGCCAGACCGAGAAGATCGCCAAGGACGGCAAGCTCTACTCCCTTCCCATGGGCTCCATCGGCAGCGCGATCATGTACTCCAACGCGACCCTCCTCGGCAAGCTCGGCACGCCCTTCCCCAAGACGGCCGCCGACCTGGAAACGGTGGTCGCCAAGGCCAAGAAAGAGCTGCCCGACGTCCAGCCGATCGTCTTCTCCGGCGAGCCGTGGTGGCAGGAGGAGATGCTCTTCACCATTGCCGGGCAGACCGCGCCCACGCTCTCCGATGACGTCTTCTCCGGCCAAAAGCCCTGGAACAGCCCCGAGATGGTGTCGGCGCTGACCGCCTACAAGTCCTTGTTCGACAAGAACACGGTCGCCAAGTCCGTGCTCAGCCTGAAGGGGAACCGCCCCGCCGAGCTGTTCGGCTCGGGCAAGGCCCTGTTCCTGGTGGACGGCTCCTGGCAGAGCTCGATGCTGTCGGACGCCTACCGCAAGGCCAACAAGATCTCGCTCACCGATGTCGGCGCCGGCCCCTTCCCGGTCATCGCTCCCGGCGGGCAACCGGCCGCGCGGGGCCTGGCCGAAGGCGGGCTGGCCATCCCCAAGAGCTCCGCGCACGTGACCGAGGCCGCCAGGTTCATCCAGTTCATGACCATGGGTGACGGCGTCGCGATCTGGTCCAAGGACCTCGTCCTGGTTCCCTCGCTCAAGGGTTTCGAGGTGGACCCGTCAGTGCTCACCACGCCGGCGGCCAAGGAGGGCTACGCGGCCGTGCAGGCCGTCATCTCCGCTGGCGGTTCGGCCCGCGACTCCAACCAGGCCTTCCTCAACCAGGTCGAGGGCAACGCCATCCTCGACGTCCTTCGCCGACAGGCCACGCCCGAGAAGGCGGCGGACAAGCTGCAGAAGGAGTGGTCCAGCGGTCGGTACGACACCAAGTGATGAACCGCTCCGCTCTAGAGCTCCCGGCGGTCCCCGGACGGGCTTCCACCGCCTCGTCCCGCCGGGGCCGCCGGATCCGGGCCGTCCGCCGGTGGGCGCTGGTTCCCGCCGCGGTCTTCCTCGGGCCACTGCTGCTCTTCTACGCCGTCTACTACCTGTACGCGTTCGGCTTCCTCGCCGACATGAGCACCAAGCAGACCTCGCTGTCGTTCACCAACATCACCTCCGTCGGCCTGCGGAACTTCGAGCTGGTCCTCACCGATCCCGCGTTTCACACCGCGGTGCTCAACAATCTGATCTTCGCGACCGTGTCGATCGCGGCCGCGCTGACGCTGGGATTCTTCCTGGCGGTGACCCTGGCGAGCGGGGTACGGCTGCGCCGCCTGTTCTACGCGGTGTTCCTGCTTCCCTCGTTGATCCCTCTGTCGCTGTTCGCCACGGTCTTCGGCCGGATGCTGGAGACCGACGGCGGCGCGATCAACCAGGTGCTGGGCCATGTGGGTCTCGCCCAGGACTGGCTTGGCAGCACGGGACCGGCCTACGCGGCACTGTTTCTGCTGCTGGTCTACCTGGTCGGCCTGCCGATCATGTACTACACCTCCGACCTGGCCACTACGAACACCGCGGTGCTGGAGTCGGCGATGATCGACGGCGCGGGAACCTGGCAGATGTACCGCCTGATCCTTTTCCCGATGCTGCGCAACACGCACAGGACCGTCATCCTGTCGGTGCTGCTCGGCAGCTTCCGCGCGTTCGACGTCGTCTACTTCTCCACCAACGGCGAGCCAGGCGGGCGTACCTCGATCGCCGGGACCTACCTCTACAACACCATGCTCGGCGAGGGCCGGGTCGGCTATGCCTCCGCCGCCGCGGTCGTCGTCCTGGTGCTCGCGCTCGCGGTCTCCGCTGTTCAGGTCTTCTCGCAGCGGAGGGCCCGATGACTCCTCTGGCACGCCTGCGGCAGCGCCGCAGGGACAACGTGATCGTCTACGTGACCCTGATCATCGGAGCCGCCCTCTGGGCCTTTCCGCTGATCACCGCCGTCCGTGCCTCGGTCGCCTACGGCGGGTTCGGCAACTACCTGACCGTGCTCTCGGGCAAGTTCAACGGGGTCGGCCTGGTCCGGGCGTTCGGCAACAGCCTGGTCATCGCGATCCTGCACGCGCTGCTGGTCTGCGCGGTGGGGGCGATGGCCGCCTACGGCTTCGCCAAGCTGCGCTTTCCCGGCAGAGAAACCCTCTACTACCTCGTGCTGATCTTCCTGGCCGTGCCCGCGGTGGCGGTCATCGTGCCGGTCTACTGGATCACCGGCCAGCTCGGCCTGTTCAACTCCCCGCTCGGGGTGGCGCTGCCCGAGGCCGCGCTGACGCTGCCGTTCGCGGTGCTGCTGCTGCGCAACTACGCCGACGGCATCCCGAACGATCTGATCGAGGCCGCCCGCATCGACCGGGCCGGGCACGCCCGGATCTTCTGGCACGTGTTCCTGCCGCTGTCGCGGCCCGCGCTGGTCAACCTGGGAGCCCTGTGCGTCATGTGGTCGCTGCAGGACTTCCTGTTCCCCTCCATGATCCTCAAGCGGGCCGAGCTCAGCACGGCGGCGCAAGCCGTACAGACCATTCAAAGCGCGTTCGGGCCGACACCCGAGCAGACCTCTCAGTATTTCGCCGCGCTCGTCCTGCTCGCCGTACCCGCGGTCGTGCTGGTCGTCGGCGGCCTCAAGTTCATCACACAAGGCATCACCGCCGGGGGAGTCAAAGAGTGAGCGCGTGGTTCAACCAGCTCGGGCTCGGGCTGTTCATCCACTGGGGGCACGCCAGCAACCGCGGCTGGGAGCTGTCGTGGCAGATGACCGGCGGGGTGCACCTGCAGGAGCCGTCGCTGGAGGCGGTCGGCTGCCAGGAGTACTTCGACAACGCCGCCACCTTCGCACCATCGGCCTTCGATCCCGGGAAATGGGCCGACCTGGCGTGGCGGGCCGGCGCCCGCTACGTCGTGTTCACCGCCAAGCACCACGACGGCTTCGCCATGTTCGACACCAAGCTGTCGGACTATTCGATCACCAAGGTGTGGGGGCGCGACGTCACCGCCGAGGTCGTGGAGGCCTTCCGCGAGCGAGGCTTCCGGATCGGGCTCTACTTCTCCATCGTCGACTGGCACCATCCCGACTATCCCCGCTACACCGACGAGACCGTGAGCAAGCCCTACGTCGTGGGCGTCTTCCCTAGGGCCGCCCCCGAGAAATGGGAGCGCTACCGCGAGTTCATGCTCGGTCAGCTCGACGAACTGCTCACCGGTTACGGGCCGCTGGACATCGTCTGGCTGGACGGCGAGTTCGAGCACACTCCGCAGGAGTGGCGGTTCGACGAGATCCGCGAGCTCATCCGGCAGCGGCAGCCGTACGCGCTGGTCAACGATCGTTGCCTGGGACACGGCGACTTCGTCACGCCCGAGCAGCAACTCCCGATCGTGCCACCGGAGCGGCCGTGGGAGGCGTGCATGACGATGAACACCACCTGGGGATACGTTCCGTCCGACGACACCTGGAAGTCGCCGGTGGCGCTCCTGCACACCCTGGTGGAAACGGTCTCGATGGGCGGCAACCTGCTGCTCAACGTGGGCCCGACCGGCACAGGCGAGTTCCCGCCCCAGGCGATCGAGCGACTGGAGGCGTTCGCCCGCTGGATCGACCGTCACGGCGAGAGCGTCCACGACGTACGGCCCGGCCTGGAGCTGTGGCAGTTTCACGGACCCTCGACCCGGCGGGCGCTGTCCGGCGGCGGCACCCGCCTCTACCTCCATCTGATCATGCGCCCCTACGAGCGGATCGTGGTCCGTGGCCTGCCGGTCAACCGGGTCCAGACAGTCTCTCTACTTGACGGGGGCCGGCCGCTGGACTGGACCATTCAGGCCGGCAAGAGGGACATTCACGCGGCCTCGCCCGACCCGATCGGCGAGCTCCGCGTCGAGGTGCCCGCCGAAGCGCTCGACGAACTGTGCACCGTCGTGGCCGTCGACCTGATCGGAGAAGTCTGACGGACGAGCAGTCCCGCACAACTAATCGGATCTATTTACGAAACAGGGTGAGGCAAGGATGAACCCGGGGTGTAAGCCGTACACGATCGTCGCGATGGAGACCCATGACATCCGGTTTCCCACCTCACGGGAGCTGGACGGGTCGGACGCGATGAATCCCGACCCCGACTACTCGGCGGCCTACCTGGTGTTGCGGACCGATGACGGGTTTGAGGGTCACGGCTTCGCGTTCACCATCGGCCGTGGCAACGACATCCAGACCGCGGCGATCAGGATGCTCGCGCCGTACGTGATCGGCCGGGACGCCGAGGATCTGGGCGGTCTCTACCGGGAGATGGTGCACGACTCGCAGCTGCGCTGGCTGGGCCCGGAGAAGGGCGTCATGCACATGGCGATCTCCGCGGTGGTCAACGCGCTGTGGGACCTGCGTGCGAAGCGGGAGGGCAAGCCGCTGTGGCTGCTGCTGAGCGAGATGTCGCCGGAGGAGCTCGTCAGCCTGGTCGACTTCCGCTACCTCACCGACGCGCTCACGCCGGAGGAGGCCCTGGCGATCCTGCGCCGCGCCGAGCCCGGCCGTGCCCAGCGGATCGCTCATCTCAAGGTGCAGGGCTATCCGGCCTACGCCACCTCGCCCGGCTGGCTCGGCTACAGCGACGAGAAGCTGACCCGGCTCTGCCGGGAGGCGATGGCGGAGGGGTTCACCCAGATCAAGCTGAAGGTCGGCGCCAACCTGGAGGACGACCTGCGGCGGATGCGGATCGCCCGCGAGGTGTGCGGTCCGGACTTCCGGATCGCGGTCGACGCCAACCAGCGCTGGGATGTCGGCACCGCGGTCTGGTGGGTCAAAGCGCTGGCCCCCTACGACCCGTACTGGGTGGAGGAGCCGACCAGCCCCGACGATGTCGGTGGGCATGCCGCGATCGCCCGCGCGATCGCGCCGATCAAGGTCGCGACCGGTGAGCACGTGCAGAACCGCGTCGTGTTCAAGCAGTTGCTGCAAGCCGAGGCCCTGTCCTTCCTGCAGCTCGACGCGGCCCGGGTGGCCGGGGTGAACGAGAACATCGCGATCCTGCTGCTGGCGGCCAAGTTCGGCGTCCCGGTCTGCCCCCACGCGGGCGGCGTCGGGTTGTGCGAGCTGGTCCAGCACCTGTCGATGTTCGACTACGTCGCGGTCAGCGGCTCCATGGAGGACCGGGTGATCGAGTACGTCGACCACCTCCACGAGCACTTCGCCGACCCCGTGGTGATCAAGGGCGGCGCCTACCTCGTTCCCAGCGCGCCCGGCTTCAGCGCCGCCATGCGTCCCGAATCGATCGCGGCGCACTCGTTCCCCGAGGGCCCGGTCTGGAGGGCTGCATGAGCGCGATGGACGGGCTGAAGGCCGTGGTCACCGGTGGCGGCGCCGCTCTGTCCTTTGGGCAACTCGAACCGACCTGAGTCTGATCAGAGGACGTCTTCGCTGGACGCGCCGGGGTTGGAGGCCGGGCCGGACGGGCCGGGATCGGATCCGGTGGGCAGGGGGTGGCAGGTGTGGAGGTGCCAGTGGCTGATGGCCGGGTCGGTGAGGGCTTCAGTGACCGTTTCCTGGATCTGGGCGGGGGTGGCGTCGTCGCCGGTCTCGACGCGGATGGTGATCTCTCCGTTGGCCTGCGTGAGGTCCTTGCGCCATTGATCGGGTAACAGGGCCAATATGCGGATGCCGTCGATCGGTGATTTACCCGATGGGTGTGACGGCGTGGTGTGCATCGTTAATTCGACCAGCATTATCTATCGTCCTCATTCAGTCCCAGGTGGTGCCGTTCGTGCCGGCCGGAGCGGAATCCCAAGTCGTGCCGGTGGTACCGGCCGCGGCCGAGTCCCAGATCGTGCCGGTGGTGTCGACGGGTGCGGAGTCCCAGGTGGTGCCCATGGCCGGGACGCGGGATGCCGTGCCCTCGGTGGTGCCGGCGGTGAGGGTGGTGAAGCCGCCGATGGCGATGCTACAAGCGAGGCGGCCGAGACGGCGGCGGCGGACGCTTTCGCGACGAAGTTGAAATTGATCCGAGAGGCGGCGCGGTTCGCCACTATATTCGCTTTTCCAGGGGCCGCGCGTTCGCTTTCCCAAGGGCCGGGCGTTTTTCTCGTAGAAACGACCCTCCGGGAATGACAGCTCACAAACCAGACGAACCGGCGGCCGCTTCCCGTCGGCCGTGCCGCACAAGGCTCCGCCTGCACCTCCACGCGTCGCATCATCGGAGGTCAGAGCCCATATACTGCTGAATGCCCGTCGAGTTAGATTAGACGTCGCCATTACCGGGACAGCGGCTGCTAATGTTGTTCCGTAGCCTTTTCGAGGTTGCCTTCGACTCCTATGACGGTCCAAGCCGATTCGAAAGAAGGAACATGAGCGGTGTGCACGAAAAGGCCGAGCTGTACGCGCTTGACCTCTCGGATGTGACCTGGCTCAGCGCCCCGGGGAGCAGTTCTGAAGACCGCATAGAGATCGCGTACCTTCCCGGCGGCGCGGTCGCGCTCCGCAACCCGTCGGACCCCAACGGCACGGTGCTCAGATACACCGCCGCCGAGTGGCACGCCTTCGTGCTGGGCGTCCAGGACGGGGAGTTCGACGACTGATCACGGTCGGCCGGTGATCAAGCGAAGAAGGGCTCCCGAGACCGATCGGGGGCCCTTCACGCATACGTTCGCCTGCTGGAAACGACGCCGAACCCGGTGCCCTCTCTGAGGTTCCAACCCGGCCTGCCCTCCTCGCGTTGATACAAGCGAAAGGAGACGCATGGATCGATATGAGGGTTTCAAGGAGTTCGTTGGCAGCCGCCAGCAGTCGCTGATGCGCAGCGCCTACCTGCTCACCGGGGACGCCGGTCAGGCCGAGGATCTCCTGCAGACCGTGCTCATGCGGACCGCCCGGCACTGGCCCCGACTCATGAGGGACGGAAATCCGGAGGCGTACGTCCGCAGAGCCCTGATCAATCAGCACATCTCCTGGTACAGGCGAATGCGCGGCAACGTGGAGGTGCCCAGAGCACGGCCTCCCGAACACGGCCGCGACCTCGGCGACCAAAGCCTGCATCGCCTCGCGCTGCGGCAGGCCCTCCTGCGGCTGACGCCCCGCCAGCGCGCCGTCCTGGTGCTGCGCTTCTACGAGGACCGCTCCATCGACGAGACCGCCGCCCTGCTCGGCTGCTCCGCGGGAACGGTCAAGAGCCAGACCAGCCACGCCCTGGGCCGGCTGCGCGTCCTCGCCCCCGAACTGGCCCATCTGCTCCACGACGTCGATCCCCAGGAGGTCGCCCGATGACCGGACTCCGCGACGAACTCGAACTCCTCGCCGCCGAGGCTCCCACGGTCGAGCTGGCGGAGCGCGCGCTGCGCGGCGCGCGACGCCGACGGGCGGGCGCCTTCGGCTCGGCGCTGGCGGCGCTGGTCGCCGTGGCGCTGAGCGCGACCGTACTGACCGGCGGTTCCGACCGGAACACGATCAGCACCGAGGTCACCGACGTGCTGCCCTCCTCGGGGGTGGACCCGCTGAGCTACGCCTACTACGACTGGTGCGGGCAGAAGTGGCAGGCCGGGAAGAACACCGGTGGCTTCGCGGGCAAGGAGTGCGCCCAGTGGCGGGTGGTGACGCGAACCGGCCAGAGCTTCAGGATGCCGGAGGCGCTGAGCATCTACACCGAGCAGAGCGGCGAGAACTATATGAACACCGCCGCTCCGGTGGCGATCACACCGGACGGCCGCAGGATCGCCTACTACAGCGAGAAGGACCAGAAGTTCGCGGTACGAGACCTGGCGAGCGGCCGGATCTGGCTGACCCCGCAGACCGTGAGCAGGGCGACGATGGTGTCCGGAGGCGGGCTCCTGCGGCTGTCCCCCGACGGCCGCTTCCTCGGCCTGAACGGTGTGGGCTGGCCGAACGTGGTCGTCGACGTGGAGAGCGGACAGGCCACCACGATCCCCGAAGGCTGGCGGGTCCAGAGGGTGCCCAGCGGTGGCACCCCGGTCGTCGTGGCCGACCGGCGTCTCCGGTTCGGCCTGCTGGCCGAGGGGAAGGTGCGTCCCTTCAACGCGGACACCTCCGTAACGCTCAGCGAACTGGCACCCGACGGGCGGACGGTGGCCTACGTGACCGGCGGTAAGTCGATCATCAACGGTGACATTGATTCCCGACCGAACGACACGGTCGTCACCGTCGACGCGACGACGGGGAAGATCCTGGCTGAGGTCAAGTTCCGGGACGCCCCCAAGGACTTCATGCCACAGCGGGTGGGCGCATGGCACAGTCCCACGGAAGTGACGGTTACAACGCCGATACTCGACCCATCGCGGCCAGGCCAGGAGGACGACACGCCGACCCTGGGCGAGACGACGTACGCGATCGACGTCACCACGGGCCAGGTCAGGAAGCTGGCCGCCTACTCCTACCGCGCCTGGGCCGGTGATCTCGTGATCCCCGGCATCTGAGAGCGTTTCACGACGAGCGGGTGGCCGGCGGGGAATGGGCAAGGCGGCGGCCCAGGTGTTGCATCGGGCGTTCGACGAAGCGGTAGCTGAGCCAGCTGCAGCACAGCACCACGGCGACGAACGCGACGGCGAGCAGGGCCTGCGTGGCCATCGGCCGTTCCCGGGGATCACCGAACAGGGTGACGAAGAGCTTCAACAGCGGATGGTGCAGCAGGTAGACCGAGTAGCTGATCACGCCCAGCCAGACGAGCACGCGCGGGACCGTGCGGCGCCGCAGGGCCATGCCGATCGCGAAGGTGCCTCCGGCCATCACCAGCGTGGTGATCCACACGTGCGGATACCCCCACCAGCCGTACCGGAAGGCGAAGAAGGGGATGCCGGCCAGCAGGACGGTCACCGCCGCGACCGTACGGAGGCCGGAGATCTGTCCGCGCTCCCAGCGGTAGATCACGGTGCCGGTGAACATCACCGCGAGGATCGCGGGCCCCAGCCAGGGCGTACGGCTGCCGAGGAGCAGGAGCGTCACGGCCAGGCCACCGACAAGCAGCGCGCCGGCCGTGCGCACCCTGCCGGAGCCGGCGACCACGCAGGCCAGCCCGGCGACGAGCACGCCGAGCGAGACGAAGGCGGCCGGGCCGCGCGCGAGGACGGGAGCCGCCAGCACCAGCCCGACGACGAGCGCGGCGACGGCGAACGCCACGGCCCAGACGCCGCTGCGCCGGTGGACGCCCGCGACGAACAGCGCCGTGATCAGGAGGTAGAAGACCATCTCGTACGAGAGCGTCCACATGGTGTCGGCGACCCCGGCCGACCCCACGACGTCGACGAGCATGGTGGCGTGCGCGGCGGCGGTGGGCAGATCGGGCACGACCGCCGGGCGGAGCGGCACCAGCGGGACCATCACCAGCACGAGCCCGATGACCAGGAGATAAAGCGGATAGAGCCGGAAGAACCTGCCGACCCAGAACGCCCGCACATCACCCCGCCGTTCCAGCGACGCGGGAATGATGTAACCACTGACCAGGAAGAACACCAGCACGCCGTACATGCCGAGGTTGAACCAATGAGGCCGCAACCCCGGCAGGAACCGGTAGAACATGTGCTCCAGCAGCACGGCCGTCGACGCCACACCACGAACCGCGTCCAGCCAGGCCAGCCTCTGCCCCGGAGATTCAGCGGAAGTGGACGCCGCCCCCGTACGCGGCTGATCCGTAAGCATTTGACAAAACTTACCGAACCCGGAGTCACCAAACCAAAGGTTCAAACTTTTGTCACCTGGAGTCCTATTGTTCGGGCTCCAGGTACGGTCATCTGCTCTAAAGTTCCGGTAGGAGGCGGAAGCCGGGTGTCTCCAGTTCTAAGCCTGCCGGCGCGTCAGCCAGAACTCTCGATCTCGCCCGGCCCGGACCGGTCGCCTGGCGACGGGCGACCGGTCCGCGAACTCGTGTTCGTCCTTTCAGCGGGGACGTCGAGCCCGCCTTGGCCATGTCGGCGGAGGCCGCAGGATGCGTCTCACCGCATCTCGTATTCGACATGAACCCAGCGGTGAACTTCCTTGGATTTGGTGACGGCCTCGTTGACGGTGACGAAGACTCGCCGGCCGTTAACCGACTTCGAGGCCCCATCGACGCAATTCCAGCACACGCGATGCCCCGACGAGTCCGCTTCGTCGCGCGAACCGAGAGGTGTCCAACCGGCCGCATGAATACGATCCAGAATCGATGCGGCAGAGAACTCCGCACGGACGTAGATCTCTACGCCTACGCCTTTCACGCCCCATTCGCCGCAGTCCTTGACCTCATCGACGGACGAGATGCTCCCGGAAGGGAGGAGCGGCATGACCATGCCTTTCAGTTGGCCGGCCTCAGCATCGGCGGTCTCCTGGCATCGGAACGTCCAGGCCAAGTCGTCGAAGCTGCATGCCGAAACCGTCAAAGCGAGAAGGAAGGCGACTGCCAGGCTGATCGCCCTGCGTGGGCCCAAAGACCACGGGTAGCGCACAGCACCCCTCACCACAGTCGCCTTCCTTTCACTCGACGTTGAAGCGACTCGCGATCACCACCAGTGATGCGTATCGCCCTTCGGCGCTACCGCTATCGATTTGGCCTCTTTACAGTCGACCTTCACCCCGCCGATCGTCTGACCACAGAGCAAGAACACCGCCTGCCAGTAGATGTAGTCCGCCAAGGCGCCTTCGCAGTGCCCTGGACCTCGGTTCTCCCAACAGACCGTGGCCAGATCACCCTTGTGCTCCTTGTACCACTTCTCCGCTATCTTGTTGATTTCTTTGTCGAAGGCACTGTCTTTCTTGTCCTTATCGGAGACGTACCGCTCGTGGATGTCCGCCAGCGTTCGGGTGTCATCTATCCCGAAATAGAACATCAACAGAACTATGCCCACGAAGTGACGTACCGCGTTTCCCCCCCGAGAATGCTCATCCAGCCGCGAATGGACGAAGTTCTCGACCCTGAGCTTCATGGCGAACATCTTGGTGCACTTCAAAGCTCCGATTTCCCAATTGCAATCCCATATCTCACGCGGATTGATCCCGGTCGTGACGGTTCCTTGGCCATCCTCAGGGCCGTCAGAGCTGACAGGGTCTCCGCAGCCGGCTTCGTAGGAATTGCAACTTCCCTCCATAGGATCGACCTGGGTAAACCGCGCCGTCACAGGATTATAGAGGCGCGTGCCCATCAGGACGAGCCCGCCCAGTGCATCACTCGATCGCTGGCCGGCGCCGAGCCATCCATACCTGCTGGGAGCACTGGCAGGTGACCGCGCCGAGCCATATTCGGTGTACTCGGAATACGAATCCACGCCTACGGCAGCCGGGTCGTTGTCCAGTGTCGCCACGATATCGCCATGGGGGTTCGTGAGCTGGAGCTTGATCTCGCCTCCGCTCTTCTGAACGGCAGACATGCCATCGAACCCACCGATGTAGCGAGTCCACGAGCCGTCGGTCTCCGTGACCCAGGCAGGCGAGTCGCCCCCATCCGCATAGTGATTGGTCACCGTTCCCGGACTACCGCCGCTGGTGGTCGTCGACACAATTCGGCCTGCCGGGTCAAGGGCGAAACTCTTGGACAGGCTGCCCTGAACGAGGCTTCTGACCCTGTCGTCGGCGTAATAGCCGACGGTCACTTCCGCTCCGCCCGCCACGTGAGCGGCGGGAACAGTGGTCGTGCGCCCGAGGGCGTCGTAGGAGTAGCCCGAATTGGTGATGCGGTTGGCGTTGTCGTACGTGTAGGACTCACTGACCGGTGTCGTACCCGTGGTGCACGAGCCATCGGCAGCCGGTGCATAGCTGTCCAGGCGAGTGCGGTTGGAACTGTCATCGAACGCGTAGACCCTCGTCGCGCAGTTCACGAGATCGTACGAATCCTCCACCTTTGTGAGTTGCCCGAGCCTGTCGTAGCTGTAGCGGTTGAGGCTCTGCGGGGTGGCGGTCTGCGTAGTCTGGCTGGAAGCGTTGGCCTGCTCTTCCCACTGCAACCATGGTTGCCAGGTCGTACGGTCCATGCCGTAGCTGAGCCGGATTTGCCGTCCGGTGGTGTCGTGAACGCTGGACCGCCATAGGTTGTTCGGGAAGCTTTGCAAGTTGAGTTCCCCGTCGGGGCCGTAACCCGCGCGGAATGTGCCCGTGGTGGTCTGGATGCCGGTGACCAGGCCGCGGTGTTCGGCCTGCCCCCTGGCATCGGTGCCGTCGTAGGTGTATGAGGACACGCCCTTGCCGTCGTTCACTGATACAACATGGCCGTCGAGGTCATAGGTAGTGGTGGCGATGTTACCTGTCGCATCGGTAGTCGCCACCTCACGGCCTAGGGTGTCGTATTCGGACGAGAGCGTGATCCCGTCAGCGGATATCGTCTTCGGCAGGCCATTCTGAGGGTCGTAGGTGACGGTTCGTTCTCCCACCGGAGTGCCACCTGCGGCCTCAGGAGTGACGGTCAGCTTCAACGTGCGGACACGCCCGGCACCGTCGTAGGTGAAAGCGCTTGTCCGAGTAACCGAACCGGCGGTCTGCTTCTGGCTGGGGGGCAAGCCGAAGTAGTTGTACGCGGTCGTTTCCGTCACCGGGAGAGGCTGACCGGATGCCTGCTGCTTCGGCGCTTCCCGGCAGACCATCCCTGCCCATTCCGGCCTGTTTCCACATTGCGGATACGTCGCGTTGGCCCCCGCACCGTAGTAAGTGATCACGGTGGTACCCGGGTCGTTGCCGTTGCTAGCCGGGGTGCGCGACTCGACTATCCTGCCGGCCGAGTCGTAGCGGACACGCTTTGTCAGATCGCCCGAGTTGGCACCCTTGGTAACCGTTCCCGTTGTTGAGGCTCGTAGCTTCCACCCTGAGGCGCTCCCAGCGTCGATTGGGTCGTATCCCGCCTTCGTCAGCTGCACATCCCCTGAGGGGACGGAGGTGTCCCCATCTAGAACCAAGGGCTCGGCACGGAACGAAGTGAGGAGATGCCAGTTTTTGTCCTGGTAGGGCGTCCCGAACTCGTCGACGCCCGAGGTCGGCTTCCCCTCGTCGTAGAGATAGCTCGAACGGGAGCGGGCAGGGACCGTACGGCCGTCGGACAGCGACACCTCGCGGGCTGGACCGGTGACATTCCGCAGGTCGCCCTGTTCATCGTAGGTACTAGTGGTGGCGAGGAGATTCGCCCGGGCGGCGGTGTCCTGCTGAGCTGCCACGAAGGGCACGACCGTCCAGTCAGGACTGAGCGCCCGTTGCCGATTCCCGGGTGACAGCGACCAGGTGACAAGGCCTCGTTCGTCGTAGCGTGTTGAGGCGATCTGCCATCCGCCGCCACCGTAGCCAACGGAGTTCACGGGCCTACCTGCCACGTCCAGATAGGTCAGCGACGCATGGGACCAATCGCCGGCGCCGGGAGCATAGCTACCGTCTCCCCCTCTGGGGGGAACATGGGATGCGGGGAACAACGCGGCCCCGACGCGAGGCAGGTCCGTGATCTGGCCCCACTTCGCCGTCTCGGTCGCTGAGAGGTCCACGGGCGCACCGGTCCCGGTGATCGGCACACCGTAGACCACCGCCTGAACGGACTCGCCCTGCGGGGTGGTGCGAGCGATGTGGGCGAATCGTCCGGTCAGGTCATAGTCGAGTCGCCATGGCTCCACCCCCGGCGGAGATATCTGCGACAGGCGCCCCTGTCCGTTGTAGTAGTAGGTCGTGGACGTTCCCGCCAACGCGTCCGTCACCTGCCGGAGGTGACCCGTGCTGTCATAGGCGTAAGTGGTCACGACCGTGGTCTTCATGGCATTGCTATCGGGATCGAACGCCACGTAGCTGAGTCGCTTGACCTGGCCGGTGAAATCTCCCCAGCCTGCGGCGATACCCGTGGCGGTCGTGGCGGTGGCGTAGGTGATGTCCAGCGCCTTACAGCCCTTCACGAGACTGCTCGCACACGTCACCCCCGAAGGAACAGGCGCCAACAGGCGCGTATACCGTCCCTGCGAGTCACGGACGTACCCCACCTCGGACTCGTCGGCGGGGCGCGTCACCTTGTTGACCGTCCAACGGCCTTGGGCGTCCTTGGTCCACCTGGTAGTGGCGTCATTCCGAGACACATGCTTGAACTCTGTGGCCGAGGTTTTGATGATCTTCGATCCGTCGGCGTCCTCCCCGACTCCCGCGTAAGTGCCGCTCGAATCGATCGCGTAGACCAATGTGATTCGGCCAGGTCCGATCAGCAGCACGTAGCCTTCGCTCGTGTGATCTTCAAGTCGATAGGCCGACATGCCGCCACCAGAGGCGAAAGCAGCGGACCATCCCGGTCCGAACACGCCTAGAGACCCCTGCTCGTCATAGGGCAGAAGCGTTGTGTGTGTACGGTCCACCCCGAGCCCGCTCAAGGAGCCATCCGTCGCGGAAACGGTGAGGTCACCGGTGAGCACGGACACCTTGCCCGCCTCGAAGTCCGCCAGGGCACGGGGAGCGGCGAACCCGGCTCCCCCGTACACGATCAGCCGCGGGGAGGTGCACGACTCGGTCGTCCCGTTGGCGAAGCAGGGCCGTATCTGGACAGGTCCGTCAGCTCGACCAGCGGCGCGCAGCGTCGCGGCCAGGTCCCAGCTCAACTCGGCGAAGGGCTTGCCTGTGTCCGAACGAGCGACCGGCCACGCGGCGAGAGGAGCGGTCTCTCCTGGCCTGGTCACCTGCGCACTGGGAATCGCGGCCCAGGGTCCCGTCGATGTCAGGTCGGTTCGGTACTCGTAACGAACGCTGGTCCAGGTGCTCGCCGCATGGGCTGCCAGGGCGACGGCACGCTCGGTGCGAACGCCCGCCTCGGGCTTGGTCATCCCGCCCTGGCCTACGCCGAATCCATACGAGGAGACGGAGTTGTTGCCGACCTTGACGTACAGGATGTGCCAGCCGTCGTCAGGGCTGATGGAGATGTTGGAGACTCCACCGGAGCCGCCGCCGCTACCTTGCGTAGACGTCGCCGGATCGTCCAACCCCCAGGTGTAAGGCAGGGCCTTACCGGTGCCGTTGTTCAGCACGCAGGTGACCGCCCCTGGTTTCTTGGCCGACCACTGCCCCGCCGGGTAGTCCGCGCAGGTGACCGCGGGTGAGGCGACGGTGGTGTCCAGTGCGAACGATCGCCACACAGACCAGGCCGAGTAGACGACGCCATCGGAGGCGCGGGCCCGCCACCGCACATTCCATCCTTCTCGCAGCAGGCCCTGAGGAACCTTTACCAGCGCCGGCGCGTTCGCGGGCACGCTGTCGACGGCTCCGGACCAGATCAGTCCGGTGCCCTGCGACGGGGTGGTCGGGTCGTGTTCGAGCTCGAACTCCACCCTCTGGGGCACAGTGGCCGTGTCGGTCAGCCGGGCCTGCAACTCCGGGGTCACGGAAGTGACCACGACTCTGCTGTCGGGGAGAGTGACCGATGGCCAGGCCACCAGTGTCCCCATCTCGGGCGGCAAGGCGTAGGTCACCGACAGCATCGGCGGGCGCGCGTCGGCGGCGTTGTAGGTGGACGAGTGGAAGAGCCGCTCGAAGGGCTGGTTGTCGACGGTGGTGGATTCGGTGGCCAGGCGCAGTGTCACCCCGTTACCGGCCGCTCCGTCGGCCCATGCCTGGGCGATGTCGGTCACCGGCCACACCCATCTAGCCCCCTGGGTGGGGTACGACCCGCTGGAGCACCCGGTCGGATCGGTGATCGTCTGCTCGCCTGCGGAGGTCGTCGCCGGCTGGTTGCCCCAGCCGACGCTCTGTGTCCAGCTCGCGGTGACGCGCTGTACCTTGATGGCCACCTGTGGCAGGCAACCCCAGTTACCCGGTGTCACCGAGGGAGTCTCCGGTGTCGGGGTGGTCGTCGGGCAGGCCCCCAAGGACTTCCACAGCACGCCGAGATCCGCGCCAGGAGCCACCGTGCTGTCAGGGTAGATCTCCGTCAGCGCCTGCCAGTGCTTGCTGTTGTACGAGACGCGGTCGCCCGGGGAGTACCTTCCTCTCGCCCAGGCGGCGTACTGGCAGGTGACCACGGGCGTCGGCGTCGGCGGAGGATACGCGGTCGGGCGCACCTCCCCGCCAGGACTCCACAGCTCCAGCTTGGCATCAGTGATTTTCTTCCCTACGAGGCTGGAGGTGTCGAACCCCAGGAGTGCGCGGGAGAAGGTACGGATGCGGTTGCTACTGGAGTTGTACACGTCCTGATTACCAACATCGAGCCGGTTGCTCGGAAAGAACGAGCCCGGGCCCGAGTACACGGTCGCGTTCTTGCTGACCGGCAGGGTCATGGTGGGATCCACGGTCACCGGATAGGTGGTGTGGGGATCGGCGAGGAAGGCGGGGTCGGGCTTGAGCACCAGGGCTTGCCTGCCGTGGTCTGAGACGACGCTGGTCGCGATCTCACTGTGCTGAACGCCGTCCGCCGCCTGCGCTCCCTGTGCCGGCGAGTCGTACATGAAGGGCTCAGGAGCTTCCGCGACCGTCTTGCCCTTGTCGTCCGCCAGCTTCAGCCCGCCGGATTTGGTCATGCCCAGTTTCAAGCCCTCGGTCCGCACCGGGATCCTGAACTCCACCGGACCCGAAGGCCGCTCGCGCAACACCACATCGTGGCGGAACCCCGCAGCTAGCGCGGTGACGACCAGATCCGCCCCCGGCAGCCCGGCAGCATCCGCATAAGTCGCGACATTTCCTTGAATGGTCGGCCTGGGCAGCGCGGTCGGCCATTCCAGTGCGAACGTCTGCCCGTCCGCACGGGTCATCTTCGCCAGCGGGCGCCCTTCACCCCCGGCGGAGAATTCCACACCCGCTTGTTCCATGGCGGCTTTCGGCTTCAGGTAGCCGTCGACCTCGATCAGATCAGTATCGACCGGCACCCATTTGCCGTCCTTCTGGACACGTGCCACGCCCGGGACGCTTTCCACCGTCACCGTCTGGTCGGGGTTCGCATATGCCAGCGTTGACTCAGTGGTGTCCGAGGCGATCAATACTCGCGACTTCTGTAGGCGCGCCGTCAACAGCGCCGACACCCGATCCGGACGCTCCGCGACCGGCTTTCCACTCGCGGCCTTCACCGGTGGAGCCGAGGTGTCCGCCATCACGGGCGTGCCGGCGAGCAGCGATCCCATCAAGGCGAAGGCGCTCAAGGCGCTGGTGCCACGCAGCAGTCGCCGCCCCTTTCCCAACGAAGGAACAAATGAATAAGGGACGGCGCGTAAACCCATTGACAACTCCTCAGCGATCTGCCGGAGCGGCTTGTAAGGCGCCTTTGTAAACCGCCAAACGACTTGACGTTAAGCGCTCATGATCGACTGGAGAAGCCCAGAAGTGATCTAGGGTCGCGTGAAAAATATCACATCACGCAAAAAGCGATCAGGTAGTGACAAAATGCGGAAATATTGACATAATCTTCGCCTTTAGCGCTCGCCTACGAGTGCATCGACCCGCCTGAGTCCATCCGGCGGGACCGCGCCACCAACCGGCCGTCATGGCGTGCTGATGGACACGGGGCTGAGCACGGCGGGGCGGCCGTACGTAGTCCAGGCACCGGCCGTGCCGAAAGTCGCCGGCCGCGCCGAAAAGTAGGGGCGCCTACCGGTCGAAGCGACGGACGCTCGCTGTCGGGCCGGTTACTCCCACTCGATGGTGCCCGGGGGCTTGCTGGTGACGTCGAGGACGACGCGGTTGATCTCGCGGACCTCGTTGGTGATGCGGGTGGAGATGCGGGCCAGCACGTCGTAAGGCACGCGGGACCAGTCGGCCGTCATGGCGTCCTCGCTGGTCACCGGCCTGAGCACGACCGGGTGGCCGTACGTGCGGCCGTCGCCCTGGACGCCGACGGAGCGCACGTCGGCGAGCAGCACGACCGGGCACTGCCAGATGTCGCGGTCGAGACCGGCGCGGGACAGCTCCTCGCGGGCGATGGCGTCGGCCTCGCGCAGGATGACCAGCCGGTCGTGGGTGACCTCGCCCACGATGCGGATGCCGAGCCCGGGACCGGGGAACGGCTGGCGCCACACCATCGCGGAAGGCAGGCCGAGCTCCTCGCCCGCCCGGCGGACCTCGTCCTTGAACAGGGTGCGCAGGGGCTCGACCAGGGAGAACTTCAGGTCGTCCGGCAGGCCGCCCACGTTGTGGTGGGACTTGATGTTGGCCGTGCCCGTGCCGCCGCCCGACTCGACCACGTCGGGGTACAGGGTGCCCTGGACGAGGAAGTCGACGGGGCCGTCGGCCAGGATGGCACGCTGCTCATCCTCGAAGACCCGGATGAACTCGCGGCCGATGATCTTGCGCTTCTCCTCGGGGTCGGACACCCCGGACAGCGCCTTCAGGAACCGCTCGGCGGCGTCCACGACCCGCAGCTTCACGCCCGTGGCCGCCACGAAGTCACGCTCGACCTGCTCGGCCTCGCCCTTGCGAAGCAGCCCGTGGTCGACGAAGACGCAGGTCAGCCGGTCGCCGATGGCCCGCTGGACGATCGCGGCGGCCACCGCGGAGTCGACGCCTCCGGACAGCCCGCAGATCGCCCGCCCCTCGGGCCCGACCTGCTCGCGCACGGCCTCGATGGCGTCCTCGACGATGTTGAGCATGGTCCAGGACGGGCGGCAGCCCGCCGCGTCGAGGAAGTGCTTCATCACGGCCTGGCCGTGCTCGGAATGCAGGACCTCGGGGTGGAACTGCACGCCGTACAGGCCCCTGTCGGGGCACTCCATGGCCGCGACCGGGGTGTCCTTGGTCCACGCGGTGACCTCGAAGCCCTGCGGGGCCGAGGCGACGCTGTCGCCGTGCGACATCCAGACCGACTGGGCCGAGGGAAGCCCGGCGAACAGCACGCCCTCGCTGCCCACGGTCAGCGGTGTGCCGCCGTACTCGGCGATGCCCGTCTGGGCGACCTGGCCACCGAGGACCCGGGCCATCTCCTGGAAGCCGTAGCAGATGCCGAAGGTCGGCACCCCGGTCTCGAACAGCCCTTCGGGAGCCGCCGGGGCACCCTCGGCGTACACGGAGGAGGGGCCGCCGGACAGGATGATCGCCTTCGGGTTCTTGGCCAGCATCTCGCTCACCGGCATGGTCGAGGGGACGATCTCGGAGTACACATGGCACTCACGGACCCGGCGCGCGATCAGCTGCGCATACTGCGCGCCGAAGTCGACGACAAGCACCGTGTCGAACTCAGACACCGAAAAGACCCCCCAAAAGACGCCGCGGTCCCCACAGTCTATCGGCGGCCACCGCTGCCGGGACGCCGCCCAAGATCCTCCGGTACGTCCGCTCGCGATCCTGAACCGCGCCGTCGCGAAATGCGTCGTAGGGGCATGAGGACTTCACTTGGTACGGCTGCGGCCGTCGCGCTCGCCGTAGGGCTTGTGGCGGCGGCCTGCACGAACGGCGGGAGCCCTGCGGCGACCAGCGCCGGGGAACCCGTGGCATTGGGCAATATAAAGCTCGTTTCGTACACCGGCTGCGACGACATGCTGGCGGGTTTGCGCAAGGCCACGGCGGAGAACGTCGGCCCCTACGGCCTCGGCGGGAACATGATCTTCTTCGCCACCGGCGGGGCGGCCGACGCCATGGCGAAGTCCGAGGCGCGGTCGTCCGGGCCCTCCTACTCGACCACGAACGTCAACGAGGCGGGCGTCGACGAACCCGACCTGGTGAAGACCGACGGCAAGCGGATCATCAGCTTCAGCAGGGGCCTGCTGCGCGTGGTCGACGTGGCGTCGAAGAAGGTCACCGGCACGCTGCGGCTCATACCGGCCGATCAGGGCTGGTCACCGGGCGACCTGCTGGTCCACGGCGACCGCGCGCTCGTGCTCCTCTCCGGCGGTGGCGGCGCCATCCCGATGGGGGCCATGGCCAAGCGGCCCGCGTTCGCCGGACCGAAGTACGTCCTGGTGGACCTCAAGGACCTGAAGGTCCTCGGGTCGATCACCCCGGCCGGCAGCCACGTGGACGCCCGCATGACCGGCTCGGCCGTACGGATCGTGGTCAGGTCGCAGCCCGAGATCACCTTCCCCGAGGGCCGTCCGGACGAGCCGGAGGCGAGCCTGATCAAGCGCAACCAGGACGCCGTGCGCGCCGCGCCGATCGACGCCTGGCTCCCGGCGTACGAGATCGCGGGACCCGACGGCACGACCCGCAAGGAGAAGGTGAAGTGCGAGCAGGTCAGCCACCCGGAGGACTACACCGGAACCTCGATGCTGACCGTGCACACGATCGACCTGGAAGCCGGGCTCGGCACCGACGACCCGATCAGCGTGGCCGCCGACGGTGACACCGTCTACGCCACCCCGACCAGCCTGTACGTCACCAGCAACCCCCGCTGGTGGATGCGGCGCGTGGTGGACGACATCTCCCGGCCGGAGACGACCAGCACGGAACCCTCCCCCGGGAGCGCGGAGGCGTCTCCCTCTGGCACGGTCATCGCCCCCAAGGACCCGCCGAGCTCGCCCCCGGCCGAGAAGGTCGAGCCGAGCGACGACCCGTCGATGCCCACGCTGCTCCCGGAACCCACGGCTACGCCCCCGGGATCCACGGTGTCGCCGAGCGCCGAGAGCACTCCCGAGTTCGAGGCGCCGCCGGAGCAGACCGAGGTGCACAGGTTCGACATCACCGCGGCGGGAGCCCCCAGGTACGTCGCCTCCGGGGTGGTCCCCGGACGCCTGCTCAACCAGTACTCCCTGTCGGACTACGAGGGGAACCTCCGGGTGGCCACCACGTCGTTCGGTGGCGAGGGGGTGGCGTCGGCCAGGAGTTCGAGCGCGGTCTACGTGCTCAACGCGGACACGCTGGCCAAGACCGGCGAGGTCACCGGCCTGGGCAACGGCGAGCGCATCTACTCGGTGCGCTTCATCGGGCCCGTCGGGTACGTCGTGACGTTCAAGCAGGTGGACCCGCTCTACACGATCGACCTGCGGGACCCGGCGCACCCCAAGGTCACCGGCGAGCTGAAGATCACCGGGTACTCCGCCTATCTCCACCCGGCCGGCGACGGGCGGCTGATCGGCATCGGCCAGGAGGCGAGCGACAAGGGCAGGACCCTGGGAACGCAGGTCTCGCTGTTCGACGTCAGCGACCCCGCCAAGCCGGCCCGGCTGTCGCAGTACCACCAGAAGGACTCCGGTTCGGAGGCCGAGTGGGACCCGCACGCGTTCCTGTACTGGCCCGAGTCCGGGCTCGCGATGCTGCCCCTCAGCACCTGGGGCGCCGAGGCGCAGGAGGGCCAGACCGCCGCGCTCGTGATGAAGGTCGGGGACGACGCGATCACCAAGACCGGGCTGGTCACCCACCCGAGGCCGAAGAACTCCAACGACCCGATGCCGCCCGACGCGATGATCAGGCGCTGCCTCGTCATCGGGGACACCCTGTGGACGCTCTCCGACATGGGGCTCAAGGCCAGCGACGCGACGACCCTGGCCGACCAGGGCTGGATCCCCTTCACCACCTGACGTCCGTCCGGCCGAGCCGGATCGACACGCTTCCGGGCCGTATCGCGCAGTACGGCCCGGAGTGCCAGGCCGCACGTCCCGGTCCCGGATCTGACGGGACGGGGACGTGCGGCCGAGGCAGACCCCGGCTCAGACGCGCTTGACCTCCGGCTCCCCTGAGGGGACGATCTCGGGGGCGCCGAGGCGGATGGCGTCGGCCTCCTGGTCGGTGTCCTGCTCCTGGGAGGCCCGCTCGGCCTCCACGCGCTTGGTGTAGTACTCGACCTCGCGCTTGACCTGCTCGGCGTCCCACCCGAGCGGCCCGGCCATCAGCTCGGCCGCCTCCTCCGCCACGGCGGTGCCCCGGTGGAAGGTCTCGATCGAGATGCGCGTGCGGCGCGTGAGCGCGTCGTTGAGGTGGCGGGCGCCCTCGTGGGTGGCCGCGTACACGATCTCCGCCCTGAGGTAGTCGTCGGCGCCGCTCAGCGGGCGGGCCAGCGACGGGTCGCGCTCGATCAGCGCCAGCACCTCGTCGATCAGCGAGCCGTACCTCTGCAGCAGGTGCTCGATGCGCGCGACGTGCAGGCCCGAGGAGCGCGCCAGGCGGTGCCGCGAGTTCCACAACGCCTGGTAGCCCTCGGCGCCCACGAGCGGGATCTTGTCGGTGCAGGAAGCCGGCACGCGCTGGTCGAGCCCGTGCGCGACCGCGTCCACCGCGTCCTTGGCCATCACGCGGTACGTCGTGTACTTCCCGCCCGCGATCATGACGAGGCCGGGGACCGGGTGGGTGACGACGTGCTCCCGCGAGAGCTTGGAGGTCTCCTCGGACTCCCCGGCCAGCAGCGGGCGCAGCCCGGCGTACACGCCCTCGACGTCGTCACGGGTCAGCGGCACCGAGAGCACGGCGTTGATGTGGTCGAGCACGTAGTCGATGTCCTGGCGGGAGGCGGCCGGGTGGGCCTTGTCCAGTTCCCACTGGGTGTCGGTGGTGCCGATGATCCAGTGCCGTCCCCACGGAATCACGAAAAGCACCGATTTTTCGGTGCGAAGGATGATTCCGGTGAGCGAGTGGATCCGGTCACGCGGGACGACGAGGTGGACGCCCTTGGACGCGCGCACGTGGATCTGGCCGCGACCCCCGACCATCTCCTGGATCTCGTCGGTCCACACCCCGGTCGCGTTGACCACCTGACGCGCGCGGACGTCGAACTCGGTGCCGGTCTCCAGGTCGCGCACCCGTACCCCGGTCACGCGCTCGCCCTCGCGCAGGAAGCTGACGACCTTGGTGCGGGACGCGATCTGGGCCCCGTACGCGGCGGCGGTGCGCAGCATCGTGGTGACGTGCCGGGCGTCGTCCACCTGGGCGTCCCAGTACTGCACCGCGCCGGTGAGCGAGGACTTGCGCAGCGCCGGGGCGAGCCGGAGGGCCCTGCGGCGCGACAGGTGACGGTGGCCGGGCACCCCTCGGGAAAGGCCGGTGGAGAAGCCGAGCGAGTCGTACAGCGTCAGTCCCGCGCCCACGTACGGCCGCTCCCAGACGTGGTGGGTGAGCGGGAACAGGAAGGGCACCGGGCGCACGAGGTGCGGGGCGATGCGCTGGAGCAGCAGCGCCCGCTCCTGCAACGCCTCGCGCACGAGGTCGAAGTTGAGCTGCTCCAGGTAGCGCAGGCCGCCGTGGATCAGCTTGGAGGACCGGGAGGAGGTGCCGGAGGCGAAGTCGCGCGCCTCGACGAGACCGACCGACAGCCCGCGCGTCACGGCGTCCAGCGCGACGCCGGAGCCGACCACGCCGCCGCCGACCACGATCACGTCGAGCTCCTGCTGGGGGTCGGCCATGCGGGCCAGCGCGGCCGACCGCTCGGCCGGCCCTATGCGGGCCGAGTAGACGCCCCCGCCCCGGGACTGCACATCAGCGCCGTCCCACTGAACACGTCCGTCACCGCGCTGAGCGTCCACGCCCCCGCCATCCCGCCCGGCCGCACCGTCGCCTCGCCCGGCGTCCGGGCTCGCGCCATCGGGCCGGATCTCGCCATGCTCGGCATCCGTACTCACACCATCTCGCGGGGCCTCGGCGTCGCCGTGCCCGGCACCGGGTGTCCGGGCGTTCTCCAGGGCGACGTCGTCCTTCTCACCGGGCCGGGAGTCCCGGCCGGTCTTGCCCGGCCCGACCCCGCTGGCTGTGTGCGCTGTCATTGCGATCCCCCTGGGGTGCGGCTTGTCGCGTTGTGTCCTATTTCTACCCGCGAGTAGATACCTGCATGCCGTGAGCGGACCCCGCCGGGGATGAGCCTCCTCACAGTCGGCGACTCATGGGTCGACTGCTCCCACATCGCCCCCTTCACGTCACCCCCGTCACACGGCCGCGGGAGGTAGATCTTCTCCGGCACCCCGAACCGTAGATCCTTCACGCGGGCGCGCGAAGACCGCGGATCCTTCACCGGATACCCCGGTGAACGGCGATCACGCTCCTGAGCGGGCGCGTGTCGGACCCGCACTCGGGCACGCCGTCTCGCCGGGCCCATGCTCGGGCCCCCGCCGTCTTCAGACCCGCACCACCTCGACACCGGCCTCGGTGAACGCCTCGGCGGCGGCGTCGGGGAGCCCGGCGTCGGTGATCAGCGTGTCGATCCGGTCGATGGGACAGATCTTCGCGAAGGCCCGGCGGCCCACCTTGGAGGCGTCGGCGACGGCGACCACGCGGGCGGCCCGCCCGATCAGCAGGTTGTTCACGCTGGCCTCGCCCTCGTGGTGCGCGGACGCGCCCGCCTCCGCGTCGATGCCGTCGACCCCGAGGAAGGCGATGTCCAGGGTCACCTGTTCCAGCACCCCGGACGACAGCGGGCCGATCAGCTCGTACGACTGCGGCCTCGCGACCCCGCCGGTCACCACGATCTTGACGTTCTGCCGCACGGTCAGCTCCGCGGCGATGTTGAGGGCGTTGGTCACGACGGTGAGCCTGGCGCCCGGCTCCGCCCGCAGGGCCAGCGTCCTCGCGACCTCGGAGGTCGTCGTACCGCCGTTCATGCCGACGACGGCGCCCGGCGGGACCAGCTCGGCCGCGGCCTCCGCGATGCGCTGCTTCTCTCCGGCGTGCCTGGCCGTCTTGTAGCGGAGCGGGAGGTCGTAGCTGACGCTCTGGGCGACGGCGCCGCCCCGCGTGCGCATGAGCATCTGCTGCTGGGACAGCTCGTCGAAGTCGCGCCGGATCGTCGCCGTCGAGACCTGCAGGGTCTCCGCGGCCTCCTCGACCGTGAGGCGCCCGTGCTGGGCCAGCAGCTCCAGCACGGCGTTCCAGCGTTCATACCGGCTCATGGTCCCAAAGCGTGGCACACGACCTGAGTTCGCACACCAGGATGGCTGCCACCCGATGCACAATCGTGCTTATTAGTGCTATAAAAAGTGCAGAACAAATCAAATCGGAGGAACCGGCCCGTGACGACGCACACCGAGACCGAGATCGCCTCTCAGCCGGACTGCTGGAGCCGTGCGGTGGAGCTGGCCGGAACCGCGGCGCTCCCCCGGCCCGGCGAGCGCGTCGCCGTCATCGGCTGCGGCACCTCGTGGTTCATGGCCCAGGCCTATGCCGTCCTCCGCGAGGCGGCCGGGCACGGCGAGACCGACGCGTTCGCCGCGTCGGAGGCCCCGCTCGGCCGGACGGACGGCGGCTCGCCCGGCCGCCCGTACGACAGGGTGCTCGCGCTGACCCGCTCCGGCACCACGACCGAGGTGCTCGACCTCCTGCGCCGGCTCGACGGCACGAGGACCACGGCGATCACCGCCGATCCGGACACTCCCGTCATGACACTCGCGGACGAGGTCGTCGTGCTCGACTTCGCCGACGAGAAGTCCGTCGTCCAGACGCGCTTCGCCACCACGCAGCTCGCGCTGCTCCGAGCCCACCTCGGCGAGGACCTCGGCCGGGCCATCGCCGACGTCGAGCGCGCCGTCGCCGAGCCCGTTCCCGCCGAGCTCGTCGGCGCCGAGCAGTTCTCCTTCCTCGGCCGGGGCTGGACCTGCGGGCTCGCGCAGGAGGCGGCGCTGAAGATGCGGGAGGCCTCGCGCTCGTGGACCGAGGCGTACCCGGCCATGGAGTACCGCCACGGCCCGATCAGCATCGCGGGGCCCGGTCGCGTCACCTGGATGCTCGGCACCGCCCCCGAGGGCCTGGCCGGCGACGTGCGGAACGCGGGCGGCACCTTCGTCACCCGCGACGCCGACCCGATGGCCGAGCTGGTGCGGGTGCAGCGGGTCGCGGTGGCACGCGCGCACGCCCAGGGACTGGACCCCGACCAGCCGCTTCACCTAACCCGATCTGTGATCCTGTCCTCATGAGCATCACACTCGCCGACGCCCGCGTCGTGACCCCCGACGGTGTGCACGAGGGCTGGATCACCATCGAGGACGGCCGCGTCACCCACATCGGCCAGGGCCAGGCGCCCCGTGACGGGCACAGCCTGGCCGGGCGGTACGTCGTCCCCGGCTTCGTCGACATCCACACCCACGGCGGGGCCGGGGGTTCCTTCCCCTCCGGCGACCAGGAGGAGGCGCGGCGGGTCGCGGCCTTCCACGCCGCGCACGGCACCACGACGATCATGGCGAGCCTGGTCACCGCGTCGCTCGCGGACCTCGCTCGCGCCACCTCCGCCCTCGCCGAACTGTGCGACGACGGGCTGCTCGCGGGCGTCCACTTCGAGGGGCCGTACATCGCCCGGTCGCGCTGCGGCGCGCACGACCCCACGCTGCTCCGCCACCCCTCGGCCGGCGAGCTGGCCGGCCTGCTTAAGGCCGGCCGGGGGCACGTGCGGATGCTCACCATCGCCCCCGAGCTGCCGGGCGGCCTCGACACGATCCGCGCCGCCGTCTCCGAGGGCGTCATCGCGGCCCTCGGCCACAGCGACGCCACCTACGAGCAGGCCATCGCGGGCATCGAGGCGGGCTGCACGGTCGCCACCCACCTGTACAACGCCCTGCCGCCGCTGCACCACCGCGAGCCCGGGCCGATGGCCGCACTGCTGGAGGACGAGCGCGTGACCATCGAGCTGATCAACGACGGGGTGCACGTGCACCCGGCGATGATGAGGCTGGCGGGCACGGTCGCCGGCGCGGGCCGTACGGCGCTGATCACCGACGCGATGGCCGCCGCGGGCATGGGCGACGGCACCTACCGGCTCGGCTCCATGGAGGTGGAGGTGTCGGACGGCGCCGCCAGGCTCGTGGAGGGCGGTGCCATCGCGGGCAGCACGCTGACCATGGACGTCGCCTTCCGGCGCGCGGTCCAGGAGGTCGGCCTGTCCGTGGCCGAGGCCGCCGAGATGGCGTCGCTCACTCCGGCCCGCGTCCTCGGCGTGGACGGCCGCGTGGGCTCGATCTCCGTCGGCAAGGACGCCGATCTCGTGGTGCTCAACGACGACCTCACCCTCCACGACGTCATGCGCCAAGGCACCTGGATCAGCTCCCCATGACCCCGCCCACGCACCCATGACCCCCGCGCCTCCCTCCGTGACCGCCCCGGCGCAGGCCTCCGCGGGGACTACGGCGCAGGTCTCCCTGACCGCCTCGGACGGCGGGGCGGCGGCGTGATCGTCACGGTCACGCTGAACGCGGCGCTCGACGTGACGTACGCGGTCGACGGCGTGGACTGGGACGGGGTGAACCGCGTCCACGCCGTGCACCGCAGGGCGGGCGGCAAGGGGGTGAACGTCGCCAGGGTTCTGGCGGCTCTCGGCTGCGAGATCGTGGTGGCCGGCTTCGCCGGAGGCGTGACAGGAACGGCGATCGAGACCGACCTGGCCACCGCGGGCCTCCCCGCCTCCCTGACCCCCATCCCCACCGAATCCCGCACCACCCTCGCCATCTCCGACGCACCCCCCACCTCCCCCCGGACGCACCCCACCCCACCCTCCGGCGTGGTCGGGCGGGTCGCGCTTTTCAATGAGGCGGGGCCTGAGGTCACGTCGAGCGATCTTGAGCGATTTATCACGACATTTCTTGATCTGCTGGGTGCGGCGGAGGCCGTAGTCCTGTCCGGGAGCCTGCCGCAAGGGGTACCGGCCGACTTCTACGCGACGCTCGCCCGATACGCCCGCGAGCGCGGCGTACCCGCGATCGTGGACGCGGACGGCGACCCGCTGAGGCTCGCCCCCGCGGGACGGCCCTCGATCCTCAAGCCCAACGCCCACGAACTGGCCCGCGCGCTCGGCGGACCCTCCGCGCCGTCCACCTCGCCGGAGTCACTCGGAACCTCCCCTCGGCTTTCCTCCTTTGACGGGCAGCTGGCCGGGGCCGAGGCGCTTCGCCTGGCGGGGGCGGAGTCGGTGGTGGTGTCGATGGGAGCCGACGGCCTCGTGGCCGTCACCCCGGAGGGTTCGTGGCGGGCCCGCATGCCGTACCAGGTGAACGGCAACCCGACCGGCGCGGGCGACGCCCTGGTCGCCGGCCTCGCGCTCGGCCTGGTGCGGGGCACCCCCTGGCCGGAACGCCTGCGTACGGCCGCGGCACTCGGCGCCGCCGCCGTCGCCACCCCGGTCGCCGGGGAGATCGACCTCGAGGTCTACAGAACCATCAGCACCGAGATCGGAGTCGAGCCATGCCCCTCGTGACCACCGGCGACATCCTCAGTCAGGCCCCCTCGGGCGTGGGCGCCTTCAACGTGATCCAGCTTGAGCACGCCGAGGCGATCGTCTCCGGGGCCGAGGCGGCGAGCAGCCCCGTGGTGCTGCAGATCAGCGAGAACTGCGTCCGCTACCACGGGGCACTCAAACCACTCGCGCTCGCGTGCCTGGCCATCGCCGAGGCCTCGGCGACGGCCGTGGCGGTCCACCTGGACCACGCCACAGACCGCGCCCTGGTGGAGGAGGCCGTACGCCTGGGCATTGGATCGGTGATGTTCGACGCGTCCGCGCTGCCGGACGCGGAGAACGTGACGGCGACGGCCGAGGTCGCGGCCTGGTGCCACGAGCGCGACGTCTGGGTCGAGGCGGAGCTGGGCGAGATCGGCGGCAAGGACGGCGTGCACGCGCCGGGTGTGCGCACCAGGCCGGGGGAAGCGGTCTCCTACGTGGCGGCGACCGGAGTGGACGCCCTCGCCGTGGCGGTGGGCAGCTCCCACGCCATGACCACCAGGGACGCCGTGCTCGACCTCAAGCTGATCGGCGAGCTGCGGGAGGCGGTGGCGGTGCCGCTGGTGCTCCACGGCTCCTCAGGCGTGCCGGACGACACACTGCGCGAGGCCGTGCGGCACGGCATGAAGAAGATCAACATCGCGACGCACCTGAACAGGGCCTTCACCGGCGCCGTACGGGACCACCTGGCCACCGACCCCGCGACCGTGGACTCCCGCAAGTACCTCACCAGCGCCCGCGAAGCCGTCGCCCAGGAGGTCACCCACCTCCTGAACCTCCTCACCACCCCCTGACCAGGACGGTTCGCCAGCCTTCCCCCGGGTGCGGCGCCGGGGGAAGGGGAGCCGGGTCAGTGGACGTGAGGGGCGACGACCACCTCGACGCGCTGGAACTCCTTGAGGTCGGAGTAGCCCGCCGTGGCCATCGTGCGGCGCAGCGCGCCCATGAGGTTCATCGAGCCGTCGGCGACGCTGGACGGGCCGTGGAGGATCTGCTCCATGGTGCCGATCGTGCCGACCTCCACGCGGGCGCCTCGCGGCAGCTCGCCGTGGTGGGCCTCGGAGCCCCAGTGGTGGCCGCGCCCCGGAGCCTCGGCGGCGCGGGCCAGCGGGGAGCCGACCATGACGGCGTCGGACCCGCAGGCGATGGCCTTGGCGATGTCGCCGGAGCTGGTCATGCCGCCGTCGGCGATCACGTGGACATACCGGCCGCCGGACTCGTCGAGGTAGTCGCGGCGGGCGGCGGCGACGTCGCCGATCGCGGTGGCCATCGGCACCGCCACGCCGAGCACGGTGCGCGTGGTGTGGCCGGAGCCGCCGCCGAAGCCCACCAGGACGCCCGCGGCGCCGGTGCGCATCAGGTGAAGCGCCGCCGTGTACGTCGCGCAGCCGCCGACGATGACGGGGACGTCGAGCTCGTAGATGAACTGCTTGAGGTTGAGCGGCTCCGCCCGGCCCGAGACGTGCTCGGCGGAGACCGTGGTGCCCCGGATGACGAAGATGTCGACCCCGGCGTCGATCACGGCCTTGTAGTGCTGCGCGGTGCGCTGGGGTGACAGCCGCGCGGCGGTCGTCACGCCGGCGGACCTGATCTCCTCGATGCGGCGCCCGATGAGCTCGTCGCTGATCGGCGCGGAGTAGATCTCCTGGAGCCGCTTGGTGGCGGCCTCTCCCCGCAGCTCGGCGACCTCCGACAGCAGCGAGGCGGGGTCGTCGTAGCGGGTCCAGAGCCCTTCGAGGTCGAGCACGGCGAGCCCGCCGAGGCGCCCGATCTCGATTGCCGTCTTGGGCGAGACGACGCTGTCCATGGGGCTCACCACCACGGGCAGCTCGAAGCGGTAGGCGTCGATCTGCCAGGCGATCGAGACCTCCTCGGGGTCACGGGTGCGCCGCGACGGCACGATGCCGATCTCGTCCAGCGCGTAACCCCGGCGCCCGCTCTTGCCACGCCCGATCTCTACCTGAGTCATGCTCTTGTCGTTCCCGTCGCTCGGAGAAGCCGCTTCGCTCGTAGGTCTTTACCCGCCTACATCGCGATGTCGCCGCCGGGGCCTGCCCGGCCGCCCGTCATCGGCCGTGGTAGTTGGGTGCCTCGACCGTCATCTGGATGTCGTGGGGGTGGCTCTCTTTGAGACCGGCGGAGGTGATCGGCATCAGCATGCCGTTCTCGTGGAGCTCGTCGATGGTGCGTGAGCCGGTGTACCACATGCCCTGGCGCAGGCCGCCGACGAGCTGGTGGGCCACGGCGGCCACCGGGCCGCGGTAGGGCACCTGGCCCTCGATGCCCTCGGGGATGAACTTGTCCTCGCTGGTGACGCCCTCCTGGGAGTAGCGGTCCTTGCTGTAGGAACCGCCGCGCTCGCGGTTGCGAACGGCGCCGAGCGAGCCCATGCCCCGGTAGGACTTGAACTGCTTGCCGTTGATGAAGATCAGCTCACCGGGAGACTCCTCGCAGCCGGCGAGCAGCGAGCCGAGCATCACGGTGTTCGCCCCGGCCGTGAGTGCCTTGACGATGTCGCCGGAGTACTGCAGGCCGCCGTCGCCGATCACCGGGACCCCCGCGGGGGCGCAGGCCAGCGACGCCTCGTGGATGGCCGTGACCTGCGGGGCGCCGACCCCTGCCACGACGCGGGTGGTGCAGATGGAGCCCGGCCCCACCCCGACCTTGACGGCGTCGGCGCCGGCGTCGACGAGCGCCTGGGCGCCCGCCCGCGTGGCGACGTTGCCCGCGATGACGTCGACCCGGCCGTTGGCCTTGATCTTGGCGACCATGTCGCAGACGCCGCGCGAGTGGCCGTGGGCGGTGTCGACGATGATCACGTCGACCCCCGCCTCGATCAGGGCCATGGCCCGCTGCTCGGCGTCCCCGGCGACGCCCACCGCCGCCCCGACCACCAGGCGGCCGTCGGCGTCCTTCGTGGCAAGGGGATATTGCTCGCTCTTGGTGAAGTCTTTGACCGTGATGAGGCCGCGCAGCCTGCCTTCGGCGTCGACGAGGGGAAGCTTCTCCACCTTGTTCTGCCGCAGCAGCCGGAAGGCCTCGTCGCGGGACACCCCCACGGGAGCGGTGACGAGCGGCATCGGGGTCATGACATCGCGGACCCGGACGCTCTGGTCGGTCTCGAAGCGCATGTCGCGGTTGGTCACGATGCCGACCAGCACGCCGCCCTGGTCGGTGACCGGCACCCCGGAAATGCGATATTTCCCACACAGGACCTCGACGTCGGCCAGCGTGTCATCGGGCGAGCACGTCACCGGGTTGGTGACCATGCCGGCCTCTGAACGCTTCACCAGATCGGCCTGCTGGGCCTGGTCGTCGATGGACAGGTTGCGGTGCAGGATGCCGATGCCGCCCTGGCGTGCCATGGCCACGGCCATGCGCGCCTCTGTCACGGTGTCCATCGCGGCGGAGACCAAGGGAATGCGCAGATTTATCGACCTGGACAGGCGTGTGGTGGTGTCGGCGTCACCCGGCTGCAGGTCCGAATACGCGGGAACCAGGAGCACGTCGTCGAACGTGAGCCCGGGTTCGGTGAACTTGCCCATCTGCAACCCTCCTGCCATGGCGCTCTCTGGACGGGGAAAGGCGCCGGCCCCCTGACTAAGTTTAGTGTCCTGCGGCTCACCGCCTCGGCGGCTCCCGTGGACGACCTGGCGCTCCGCTTTGGATCACTGCATCCCAAGCACTTGCCCTCATCAGGGTAGGTGAGGGTCATAAGGTGGAATGCGTGCTGGAAGACGTCCCCCGCGACCCCTTCGCGGAAGACCCTAACGACCCTGCCGCGGCGCTGGGCGAGCTCGACGACTCCGAGCCGCTGACCTTGGCCGAGCGCGACGAGGCGCTCACCGACCTCGCCGATGTGGAGGTCTTCCGCTCGTTGCTGGAGCCACAGGGTGTTCTCGGGCTGGTGCTCGACTGCCCCGAGTGTGGCGAGCAGCATTACTTCGACTGGGATCTGCTCCGTGGCAACCTCCGCCAGATGATCGACCACGGGCGGCCACAGGTCCACGAGCCCGCCTTCGAGCCCGACCCCGCCGACTACGTCAGCTGGGAGTACGCCAGGGGCTACGTGGACGGCGTGATCGACACCGAGGAGAGCCACTGATCGACGTCGTCGGTCAGGGCGCGCAGCAGGCTCACCGCGGGGTCCTCCTGCTCGCCGACCGGCTCCCGGCGGGCGAGCGCGTCGATGATCGCGTCGGTCCTGAGCACGTCGGGATCCGTCTCGGACCCGCGTTTCCTGACCGAACGCGCCGGATGGACAGCGGTCAAGCTATCGACTCCATGTCGGCCATCGCCCGAAGCCTGGCCAGCGCCCGATGCTGGGCGACGCGAACCGCACCTGGTGACATACCGAGTACGTTACCCGTCTCCTCGGCGGAGAGTCCCGACACCACCCGCAGAATGATCAGCTCTCGCTGGTTCTCCGGCAGTCGCGACAGCAGCGCGCGGGCGTGCTCGGCCTCGATGTAGCGCACCACGGTCTCCTCCGGCCCCGGCCCCTGGTCGGGACCGTCCGGAAGATCCTGGGTGGGCACGGCCGACCGCACGGAGCTGCGGAGCGCGTCCGCGACCTTGTGCGAGGCGATGCCGAACACGAACGAGGCGAACGGCCGCCCCATGTCGCGGTAGCGCGGCAGCGCGGCCAGCACCGCGATGCACACCTCTTGGGCCACGTCGTCGGCGATGTGGTAATGACCGGAAACCCGGCCAAGTCGGGCACGGCAATAGCGCACCACCATCGGGCGCAACTGGCCCAGCAGTGATTCGATCGCGGTGCGATCCCCCTGTACGGCAAGGCTCGTCAGATCCCTGAGGTCGGACTCGTCCGATCTCGTCGCAAGCCTTACCCCAGTTTTGGCGTCGGCGACGCGTCCCTCGGTCACGTTAGGCATGATGCCCGCCACGATCGCGCATGTCGTCATAGTGAACGGATACGGATTGGTCACATTGACGCGACGATAACGGCGGGTAATCAACTGAACACAGTAGTGTTTGTATATTTCACTCGCGAACGGAATTCGGAGGATATTTGTTAGATGTCGCGGCAGCTCGGAGGGCGCTCAGGGCGGTCTCCCGGACGCCCCGGCACCGCGATCGGTTTACCCCGCGGTCAAATGACGGAGGTGAAAATCGATTCAACAAAAAAGTACGGCCCACGCCTCCATGAGGCGCGAGCCGTACTCCGGGCCGATTGATCGGGCTCAGTGGCCGTGTCCGTGGCCGTGACCCTGCCCCCCGGCGGCCGCGGCCTCCTCCTCGGGCTTGTCGACCACGAGGACCTCGGTCGTGAGCAGCATGCCGGCGATGGACGCGGCGTTCTGCACGGCCGAGCGGGTGACCTTGACCGGGTCGATGACGCCCTCGGCGATCAGGTCGCCGTACTCGCCGGTCGCGGCGTTGAGGCCGTGACCCACGGGCAGCTCGCCGATCTTGGCGGTGACGACGTAGCCCTCCTGGCCGGCGTTCTCCGCGATCCAGCGGGCCGGCTCGACGAGCGACCTGCGGACGATGGCGACACCGGTCGCCTCGTCGCCGGTGAGGCCGAGGTCGTCCAGGTCCTTGGACAGGTGCACGAGCGCGGAGCCACCGCCGGAGACGATGCCCTCCTCGATCGCGGCGCGCGTCGCGGAGATGGCGTCCTCGAGGCGGTGCTTCTTCTCCTTGAGCTCCACCTCGGTGGCCGCGCCGACGCGGAGGATGCAGATGCCCCCGGACAGCTTGGCGAGGCGCTCCTGGAGCTTCTCGCGGTCCCAGTCGGAGTCGGTCTGCTCGATCGCGTGCTGGATCTCGCGGACGCGGTCCTGGATCGCCTGCGGGTCGCCGGCGCCGTCGACGATGGTCGTGGCGTCCTTGGTGACCACGATGCGACGGGCGGTGCCCAGCACCTCGAGGCCGGCGTTGTCCAGCTTGAGGCCGAGCTCCTCGGAGATCAGCTGGCCGCCGGTCAGGATCGCGATGTCCTGCAGCATGGCCTTGCGGCGGTCACCGAAGCCGGGAGCCTTGACGGCCACCGAGGTGAACGTGCCGCGGATCTTGTTGGTGACCAGGACGGCCAGGGCCTCGCCCTCGACGTCCTCCGCCACCACGAAGAGCGGCTTCTTGGTCTGGGCGACCTTCTCCAGCAGCGGGAGGAACTCCGCGATGGAGGAGATCTTGCCCTGGTTCAGCAGGACGTAGGCGTCCTCGAGGACCGCCTCCATGCGCTCGGGGTCGGTCACCATGTACGGCGACAGGTAGCCCTTGTCGAACTGGAGTCCTTCGGTGAACTCAAGCTCCAGGCCCATGGTGTTGGACTCTTCGACGGTGATGACGCCGTCCTTGCCCACCTTGTCGAACGCCTCGGCGATCAGCTCGCCGATCTTGGCGTCCTGGGCGGAGATCGTCGCTACGTTGGCGATCTCCTTCTTGTCCTCGACGGGACGGGCGAGCTCCAGCAGGCGGTCGCTGACCGCGCGGGCGGCCAGGTCGATGCCGCGCTTGAGCGACAGCGGCGAGGCGCCGGCGGCGACGTTGCGCAGGCCCTCGCGGACCATCGCCTGGGCGAGCACGGTCGCGGTGGTGGTGCCGTCACCGGCGACGTCGTTGGTCTTGGTGGCGACTTCCTTGGCGAGCTGGGCGCCGAGGTTCTCGTACGGCTTCTCGAGCTCGACCTCACGGGCGATGGTCACGCCATCGTTGGTGATGGTCGGCGCACCGAACTTCTTGTCGATGACGACGTTCCGGCCGCGCGGCCCGAGGGTCACCTTGACGGCGTCCGCGAGGGCGTTCACGCCACGCTCGAGAGCGCGACGCGCGTCCTCCTCGAACTCCAGGGTCTTCGGCATTTAAGGTCCTCTCAGCATCAGAGCCCCGGGCCTTCAGCCGAAGCGCCCGGGGCTTGACACGCATTTTTTGTAAGGCTCCGTACTGATGGTCGCTTGCGCGCCCGGGGCTTTACTTCTCGATGATCGCGAGAACGTCGCGGGCGGAGAGAACGAGGTACTCCTCGCCGCCGTACTTGACCTCGGTGCCGCCGTACTTGCTGTAGAGGACGATGTCCCCTTCCTTGACGTCGAGCGGAATCCGCTTCTCGCCGTCTTCGTCCCAGTTGCCGGGGCCCACCGCGAGGACCTTGCCCTCTTGCGGCTTCTCCTTGGCGGTGTCCGGGATGACCAGACCGGAAGCGGTCGTCTGCTCGGCTTCAAGCGGCTGGACCACGATGCGGTCGCCGAGCGGCTTAACGGGAACCTTGGTGGCGGTCGTCACGATCGGACCTCCCCTTCAGATTGTTTTGATGAGCTGAAGAGGCGACCAGCGGCCTGCCGTCGCGGGTGTCAGACCTGCCTCGTCGCATTTTGACTTGGCACTCTCACTAGGCGAGTGCCAACACTGAACAGTATGCAAGGCCGCCGACTCAGTCAACACGGACAGGCCGTCCCTGGTCAGTCCGGGAGCGATACCTGCCCCGGCCAAAGCGAGAGTCGCCCGAAATGTCCGCTCTGGACACCCGGTCCGCCAGGTTGCCGACTCCTCGTCCGAGACCCTCCGGCACGCGGTAGCGTCGGGAGACGTGGACCTCGACGCCTTCCGCGAGTTGCTGACCCCACGCGGGCAGAAGGCCCTCGGCGACGCCGTGGGGGCGGTGGCCGACGGCGCCGACCCGGTGGTGGCAGCGAGCCGGCTCAGGAAGACCTACGACGCCTCGCTGACCTCCGCCGCGCTCACCCAGGCGCGGCTGCGGGCGCGCGGCGCGGTCAAGTTCGGCCCCGACGCGTCCCGCATGTACTTCACCCCCGACGGCCTGGAGCAGGCGACCCGCGCCGAGGTGGCCGCCCACCGCGCCCGCAGGCTCCCGCCGGGCACGCGGGTGGCCGACGCCTGCTGCGGCATCGGCGGCGACCTGATCGAGATGGCGCGCGCCGGGTGCGAGGTCGACGCCGTGGACCTCGATCCGCTCACCGTGGAGGTGGCACGGGCCAACGCCGTGGCACTGGGGCTCGGCGACCGCGTCACGGTCCGTACGGCCGATGCGGCCGAGGTCGAGCCGGAGGCGTACGACGTGCTGTTCGCCGACCCCGCCAGGCGGTCCACCGGCAGGCGCGTCTTCGACCCCATGGCGTACTCCCCGCCGTGGCCCGCGGTCCTCGGCCTGGTGGCACGGGCACGGGCCGCGTGCCTGAAGGTCGCGCCCGGCATCCCGTACGAGCTGATCCCGCCGGGCGCGGAGGCCGAATGGGTCTCCTACCGCGGCGAGGTCAAGGAGGCCGTCCTGTGGACCGGCGCCCTCGCGCAGCCGTCGGCAGGCGACCTCGGCCGCAGGGCCACGATGCTGCCCTCAGGCGAGACGCTGACCCCCGACCTGTCACTCGGGCAGGCGAAGCAGGGGCCGGTGGCCAGATACCTGTACGAGCCGGACGGCGCCGCGATCCGGTCGCATCTGGTCGCCGAGGTGGCGGCGCTGGTGAACGGCCACCTGCTCGACCCGCAGATCGCCTACATCACGGGCGACACCGCGGCCGTCACGCCGTGGGCCTCGCGCTACGAGGTCCTGGAGACGATGCCGTTCTCGCTGAAGCGCCTGCGCACGGCCCTTCGCGAGCGCCACATCGGCGCGGTCACCCTGAAGAAACGCGGCTCCGCCGTCGACCTGGAGCGCCTGAGGAAAGATTTGCGACTTTCTGGGGATAAATCGTGCGTCGTGGCTCTTACCCGCATCGGCGAGCGACCTTTCGCACTCATTTGCGAACCCGCCTGACCTGCGCAAATGGCCAATCCGGGCAATCCACCGATAATCACGAAGTTTTAAAGTCGGCCCAGAAAGTCGCGTGCCGAGCGACTACAGTTGGCCAGCGCGGGAGTTTCGCCTGATCGATGGCTGACCCGCCTTATTCGTCACGCCAGACAACCGGACCAATCCCACCGCAGTGCGGCCGACCGCCCGCGAGTGAAGGAGCTTTCGGTGGATCACTCCAACCACACCCTCCTCCAGGCGGGAAGCCAGACCGCCATCTCCGACCGGATGCGCGAGCTCCTCGCCAGGGCGGCACAGGACCACGTGTACGAGCAGCGCACGCAGGGCGCCGTGCTGGACGAGATCCGGCAGCGGCTCGAAGGCATGGAGTGGTTGCTGCGCGAGGTCCGCGAGCGCGAGCTGGGCGGCCTGAGCGGCGCCCTGGAGAGCGTCGGCGGCCAGCTCGGCGAGCTTGCGACCCGGCCGCCCGCGTGGGCCGAGGGCCTGGCCCAGCACGTGGAGGTCGTGCGCGACCGCGTGGACGGGGTGGGCGACCGCGTCGCCGTCATCGGCGACCGCCTCGACGCGGTGAGCGAGCGCGTCAGGCCCGTCGCCGAGCTCCCCGGCCTGTGGAACGACCTCGGCACGGTGCGCGAAGGGGTCGCCGAGTCCCTGAAGCGCATCCAGGCGGTCCTGGACGGCGGCCAGGGCGTGCCCGAGCACATGGCCGAGCTCACCAGGCGCCTCGGCCAGCTCGCCTCCGGCATGGAGGCCGCCGGGGGCCGCTTCACCCGGGTGGACAAGGCGCTGCTCGACCTCACGCAGCGCACCGAGCGGCTCGAAGGCGGCGTCCTCGACCTCAGCGAGGGCCTTGAGGAGACGCTGGCCTCGGCGATCGAGCGGCTCACCGGCTCAGTCGAGCTGCTGGCCGGCAAGGTCGACGGCATGACGGCCCAGCTGACCGACGCCGAGACCCGGCTGGCCGGCCGTCTCGACGGCGTCGACGGCCGGCTCGCGGGCTTCGACGGCCGTCTGGAGGGCGTCGAGGGCCATCTGACGGGCCTCGACGCGCGGTTCGAGGGGCTGGAGGGCCACTTCGGCAACCTCAAGACCCTGGAGGGCCGGTTCGACAGCGTGGACAGCCACCTCGGGGCCGTGGAGGGACGGCTGGAGACGGTCGACGTCCGGCTCCAGAGCATCGACGGGCGCATCGAGACGTCCGACTCCCGCCTCGCCGGCGTCGACGGCCGCCTGGCCGGGCTCGACCAGCGGCTCACCGACGTCGACGGCCGCCTCCTCGCCCAGGATCAGCGCTTCGGCACCGTCGACGAGAGCTTCGAGGGCGTCAACGAGCGGCTCGAGATGGTCGACGACCGCGTGGAGGCCGTCAACCAGCGCGTCGGCCAGCTCCCCGGCCTGCTGGAGGTCGGCGAGGTCCACAAGCGCGTCGGCGAGCTGCTCAGCGCCCAGGGCGACGACCAGGGCAAGCGGTTCGACACGATCGAGAAGCGCCTCGCCGAGGCCGCCGCCGCCATGCCGCCCGTGACCGAGCTGATGGACCTCGTGCGGGCACGCCCCGACCGCGAGCAGCTGTCGGAGACCGTGGACGAGATCATCCAGCCCTCGCACAACGACCTGACCCGCAGGCTGGGCGCCCTGGAGGAGACCATGCTGGCCCTCGCCGAGGCCCTGCTCCGCCCCACCCGCACCCCCAAGGACTGACCCGGGGTCACATGTGGACGGCGGTGACCGGGAGCGATGAGTCGGCGGGGATGTCGAGCCGCGACGGGCTCACTCCCGAGGCCACCAGCTCGGACCCCAGCGCCGCGATCATCGCGCCGTTGTCGGTGCACAGCCCCGGCCGGGGCACCCGCAGGCGCACCCCCGCGGCGTCGCACCGCTCCCGGGCCAGGGCGCGCAGCCGGGAGTTGGCGGCCACCCCGCCCCCGATGAGCAGGTCCTTCACGTCGTACTGACGGCAGGCCTGGAGCGCCTTGCGCGTGAGCACGTCGACCACGGCCTCCTGGAAGGACGCGGCCACGTCGGCGACCGGGACGGGCTCACCCGCACGCTCTCTGGCCTCCACCCAGCGCGCGACGGCGGTCTTCAGCCCCGAGAACGAGAAGTCCAGCGTGCCGTCGTCGTACTTCCCGCGCGGGAAGGCGACGGCCGTGCCCGAGCCCTGCGCGGCGGCGCGGTCGATGTGGGGACCGCCGGGGAACGGCAGGCCGAGCACCCTGGCCACCTTGTCGAACGCCTCCCCCGCCGCGTCGTCCACGGTGGAGCCGAGGGAGATGACGTCCTTGGCCACGTCGGGCACGAGCAGCAGCGACGAGTGGCCGCCCGAGACCAGCATCGCGATCGACGGCTTGGGCAGCGGCCCGTGCTCCAGCTGGTCGACCGCGACGTGGGCCGCCAGGTGGTTGACGCCGTACAACGGCACCCCGAGGCCCACGGCGTACGCCTTGGCGGCGGCGACGCCCACGAGCAGCGCGCCCGCGAGGCCGGGGCCGGCCGTGACGGCCACCGCGTCGATGTCCGCGAAGCGCAGCCCCGCCTGTTCGAGGGCGCGCTCGACGGTCGGGGTCATGGCCTCCAGGTGGGCCCGTGAGGCCACCTCGGGCACGACGCCGCCGTACCGCGCGTGCTCCTCGACGCTGGAGGCGACGGTGTTGGCGAGCAGCGTGTGGCCCCTGACGATGCCGACCCCGGTCTCGTCACACGAGGTCTCGATGCCCAGGACCAGGGGTTCGTCAGACATTGCCGCCCTCCACGCTCAGCTTCCTCATCATCATGATCGCGTCGGTTCCGTCGTCGTAGTAGTCGCGGCGCACGCCGACCCGCTCGAACCCGAAGCGCTCGTACATGGCCTGCGCGGGCGGATTGTCCGCGCGGACCTCCAGGAACACCGCCGTCGCCCCCCTGCGCTCGGCCTCGATGAGCAGCTCCTTGAGCATCGCGCTGCCCACGCCGGCGCGCTGCATGGAGGCGCTCACCGCGATCGTCTGGACGTCCGCCTGGTCGCCCGCCGCCGCCAGCCCGGCGTACCCGACGATGCGCCCCTCGGCGACGGCGACGATGTAGTGCCGGGTGCGCGGCTGGTCGGCCAGCTCGCCCCGCAGCATGCCCTCGCTCCAGGCGTCGAACGGGAACGTCGAGCGCTCGATGCGCAGCACGGCCGGTAGATCGGCTTCCGTCATCTGCCGCAGCGTGGCGGCGGTCACGCGGTCACCTTCTTCGGCGGGCCGGGCACCCGGGCGTCCGGTCGTCGAAGGTAGATCGGGCTCGGCGAGGTGAGAACCCCGTCGCCGGTGCCCGAGGCGAGGTGCTCGGCGGCGAGCGCGGCGAGCGCTCCGGCGAGCGGGTAGTCGGCGGCGCCCTCCACCAGGCGCTGCTCACCCATGACCTCGGCGTACATGCGGGCGCCCGCCCCCACCAGAGGCGGCTCGCCCGGCACGTCGCCGGGCCGGTCGACCGAGGGCCCGGACAGCCGGGTGCGCATGTCGGCGTAACCCGCCCAGAAGACCTCCTTGCGCCGCGCGTCCGTGGCGGCGATGAAGGGCTCGGTGAGGCCGCTCGCGTAGGCGACGGCGTCCAGCGTGCACACCCCGTACGCGGGGGCGCCCGTCGTGGACGAGAGCGCCTGGGCGGTCATCAGCCCGACGCGCAGGCCGGTGTACGGCCCGGGGCCCGAGCCGGCGACGATCGCGGTGACGTCGCCAAGGGAGACCCCCGCCTCGCGCAGGACCTCCTGGATGGAGGGAACGAGCAGCTCACCGTGGCGGCGAGCGTCGATCGTCGTCGACTCGGCGAGCACGCGGTCACCGTCGTGGAGAGCCGCGGTGACGGCCGGGGTTGCGGTATCGAAGGCCAAGACCAGCACAAATGTCAAGCCTAGCTGTGTTTCTCGGCGCTCGCTCCCTGCCTATGGCGCTCGCTCCGCTCGCGCAGGGCGAGGGCGCCCTTGAGCCGGCGGTCTTCCCTCGTCACTCGGAAGCACTCGTTCCTCGCACTTCCTCCTTCCTCAGTCAGACCACCGGCGCGCCCTCGCCCTGCCTATGGCGCTCGCTCCGCTCGCGCGGCTCGAGGGCGCCCTTGAGCCGGCGGTCTTCCCTCGTCACTCGGAAGCACTCGTTCCTCGCACTTCCTCCTTCCTCAGTCAGGACACCGGCGCGCCCTCGCACGCGCGGGGGGAAATCAGGTGGCCAGGCGAGACGCGTAGACGATGATGTTGTCCAGGTACTCGTGGGTCTTTCGGTCGAAGACCCCGCCGCAGGTGACCAGGCGCAGGCCGTCCTCGACGTACACGCGCTCGGCGGGGAAGCTGTCCTTTGCCACTTGCTCGATCGAGTCGACCTTGTACTGCGCCACCTTGCCGTCGCTGCGCAGGACCTTGACGACGGCGCCCTTCTTGACGTCGCGCAGGCGGTAGAACACCGCCGGCGCCGTCTTGGTGTCCACGTGCCCGATGATCACCGAGGCTCCCGAGTCGCCGGGCACCACGCTCTGGTCGAACCATCCCGCCATCGCGGGCTTCTCGAACGGCGGCAGCTCGACCTCCCCGTCGCCGCTGAGCCCGAGCTTCATCAGCGGGGCCGTCAGCTTCAGCGACGGGATGTCGAGCCGCTTGGGTATCGCGGCCTTGGCCTGCGGGACGGAGGCGTCGCGCTCGCGGCCGGTGAGCGCGAACATGATCGTGCCGGTGACGAACCCGGCCACCGCGATCTTGAGCCATTTCGGGGAGTCAGCCATCGGGGAAACGCCGGATCGAAGGTCAGCCGGCCTTCGACCTGCGCCTGGCCACGGCGATGCCGCCCCCGAGAGCCGCCAGGAGCGCCACGACCGTCACCCCGGCCGGGATGCCCGTGGGCTCGTCGGCGGGCTGCGCACCGGCTGCCGTGCCGCCGCCACCGGCCCTCGGCGCCCGCGTCGGCACCACACGGGTCCTGGTGGGGGTGGGAGTGGCCGTGGACCTGGCGGTCAGCGTCAGCGTGGCCCTGCCGATGTCGTTCGTGCCCTCGCACTTGACCTCGACCTGGTAGCGGCCGGCCTTGGCGTCCTCGTCGACGAGGGCGAAGCCGTGGACCTCCGGCAGGGGCGCCGCGGTGGTCACGGGGGTCGAGGACGCGGCGGGGGTGGCGGGCGGAGGCTGGGTGAGCGTGACGACGCCCGTGAACGAGTCGGAGCGGGCCGTCGCCCGGTAGTCGGTGCCGCCCTGGGGCAGCGGGCAGAAGGCCCGGACCCGGACCGACCGCGTGGCCCCGCCCTGCACCTTGTCAGGGATGAGCTGGACGCGGATGTCCTGACGGCTCATCGACGGCGCTGGGGTGGGCGCCGTCGCGCCCGTCTGCGCCTCGGCCGTACACCCGACACCGCCTAAGAGAAGGAATGCTCCAGCAACCGCGCCCTGCCCGACCCTGTGCACCGTCGCACTCCACTTCAACGTACGATCCGACCCCGCCCGACACGACCACGCCAAGGTGTTACCCCACCTGCATACCCAGAAAAAACAGGCCAATCCATGGCAACGATCTTCATTCCGATGATCCATAGCAATGGAGGCATGCGTCAAGGCTGGTTAGAGTACCGGTCTAGATCCACGAAAAAGGGTCAATCAGAAGAGCCCGCCAGATCAGCCCATCGCGGGCCGACGCCGCGCAGCCGTACGAGGCGCTCGTCGCCCGCGTCGCCGCGCTCGATGGACACCTCCAGCCGGTCGTCGGCCAGGCCCTCCACCAGCCCCTCGCCCCACTCGACCACGGTCACCGAGTCGTCCAGCGAGGCGTCGAGGTCGAGGTCGTCGACCTCCAGCGACCCGCCCAGGCGGTAGGCGTCCGCGTGGACCAGCGCCGGACCGCCCGCCAGCGACGGGTGGACCCGGGCGATCACGAACGTCGGCGAAGTGATGGGGCCGCGGACCTTCAGGCCCTCGGCGATGCCCTGCACGAGGGTGGTCTTGCCGGCGCCCAGCGGGCCGGACAGCACCACGAGGTCGCCGGGGCCCAGCAGGCGCGCGACCTCCTCGCCCAGCGCCCACATGTCCTCGGTAGTGGACACCCGCCTCATGAGGCCTCCCCCTCGGCGCTGCCGTCCAGGCTCCTGAGGTCCTCAGGCGAGCCGCCGACCTCGGGCAGCGCGCCGATGGGCCCGCCCGCGTCGGCGTCGCGCACCCGCTTGAGCAGCTCGCCGAGCGTCTCGTTCACGGCGTCGGGCTTCTCCAGCAGCACCAGATGGGAGGCGCCGGGGATCTCCGTGAGCCGCGCGGAGGGCAGGCCCGCGTTGATCGACTTGCTGTGGTCGGGCGGGGTCAGCCAGTCCTTGTCGCCGACGATGATCTCGGTCGGCACCTTGTCGAGCACGTCGAGGGCGGCGAGCTTGTCGTGCGACATCAGCGCCGGGTAGAAGTCGGCGATGACGTCCGTCGGCGTGGAGCGGATCATCGACTCGGCGAAGTCCACGACGGTGGGGCTGATGGTGGAGGGGTCGCCGAAGCCGAGATAGCGCAGCGCCAGGAACGACACGTCGTTGCCCGCCTGCCGGCCACGGTCGATCAGCTCCGCGCGGCGGCCGAGCACCGACACCGCCGGGGTCGCCGCCCAGTGGACGACCTTGGAGATCAGGGCCGGGAGGCCCAGCGTCAGCTCGGCCAGCTTGCCGGCCGAGGTCGAGATGAGGGCGACGCCGCGGACCTTGTCGCCGAACAGCTCGGGATGGCTGTCGGCCAGCGCCATGACCGTCATGCCGCCCATGGAGTGGCCGACGAGCACGCACGGCCCCGGCACGAGCGCCTTGAGGAGCTCGGCGAGGTCGGCCCCGAGACGGTCGATGGTGCAGTCCTCGGCGGGGGTGCGGGTCGAGCGCCCGTGGCAGCGCTGGTCCCAGAAGACCAGGCGGTGGGTGTCGCGCAGCGCGCGCCGCTGGTAGTGCCAGGAGTCGAGGTTCAGCGTGTACCCATGGCAGAACACGATGGTCAGCGGGGCGTCCTCGGGCCCGTCGACCTCAGCGTACAGCTCGACGCCGTCGGAGGTCTTGACGGTGACCTGACGTCCCCGCAGCTCGCCGAATGGCTCGCTCACCTCGAGGTCGGGCCGCAGGCGGATGCGCCCGACGGCATACCTCTTGGCCAGGGCCCCCGCCGCCAGAGTCGCCGAAGCGGTGCCGAAGACCGCCCCTGCGATCCCGACCCTGCGCCGTGTGGACATCTACGACCTCCTCTTACCGGTAAACGCGCGGCACGCGAGAACCAATCCTGGTCACGATCTCATGAGTGATCGTGCCGAGGGAATCCGCCCACTCCTGTGCGGTGGCCTCGCCGCCGGTGCCCGGGCCGAACAGGATGACCTCGTCGCCCTCGTCCACCTGGTCGTCACCCACATCGATCATGAACTGGTCCATGCATACCCGCCCGGCGACCGTGCGCCGCCTGCCCGCCACCATGACCTCCGCCCGGTTGGTCGCCCCCCGCAGCACCCCGTCGGCGTACCCGAGGGGCACCTGGGCCAGCGTGGTCTCGCGCTCGGTGGTGTAGAGGTGCCCGTAGGACACGCCGGTGCCGGCGGGGACGCGCTTCACCATCGCGATGCGCGCGCTGAGGGTCATCGCGGGCCGCAGGCCGAAGTCGCCGAGCTCGGGGATCGGGCTGAGCCCGTACACCGCGATGCCGGGACGGACCATGTCGTAGTGCGCCTCGGGAAGCGTCACCGTGGCGGCGGAGTTCGCGATGTGGCGCAGGACGTGAGACCCGCTCACCCCGGCCTTCTCCGCGACCGCGAGGGCCTCCTCGAACGCGGCGAGCTGGAGCCCGATCGAGGGATGCCCGGGGATGTCCGCGCAGGCGAGGTGGGACCACAGCCCCACGATCTCGATCGTCCCCTCGGCCTGGGCCGCGAGCGCCCGCTCGACCAGCTCGGGCCACCCCTTCGCGGTGGCGCCCCCCCGGGAGATGCCTGTGTCGATCTTGAGGTGCACGCGGGCCGTGCGCCCGGCGCGGCGGGCGGAGGCCGCGATGTCGTCGACCAGCCACGGCGCGCCGGCCGACAGCTCTACGGCCGCCGCCACGGCGTCGTCGAGGGGCTCGCCCGGAGTGACGATCCACGACAGGATGGGCGCGCTCACACCGGCGGCGCGCAGGTCGAGCGCCTCCTGGATGTAAGCCGTGCCGAGACGCGAGGCGCCGGCCTCAAGGGCCGCGCGGGCGCAGGGCACCAGGCCGTGCCCGTAGGCGTCGGCCTTCACCGCGACCATCATCTCGGCGCCAGGGGCGTGCCCGCGCAGAACCGCCACGTTGTGCCTGATCGCCGAGAGATCCACCCTGGCCTGGGCAGGCGTGACGAGGGAACCGTCGATGGGGAAACTCACCCTCTCAGTCTCGCAGTCGCGTGCCGGTGCCAGGGCCGGTTCACCGTCAAGCCCGCGGTGGCGGTCATGACACGGGTCACACCGCCGCCAGGGGCAGGAGCGTTCGCATCAGATGCCCGCCGTGAGCGCGCGGATCGCGCCGGGCAGCTCCAGAGCGACGTCCAGGGCCGCGATGGGCGCCTCGCCGCCCTCGGGGCCTCCCGCCGCCGCCCGGGCCGCCAGACCGTGCACGTAGGCCGCGCACGAGCCGGCGTCGTAACAGCCGAGACCCGCGGCGAGGAGGGCTCCTGCGATGCCGGCGAGCACGTCGCCCGTACCGCCCGTGGCCAGCCAGGGGGTGCCCGTGAGGTTCACGCGGACCGGCCTGCCCTGCTCAGCGACCAGAGTAGTCGACCCCTTGAGCAGTACGGTCACGCCGAGCTCTTCGGCGGCGCGGCGGGCGTAGTGCAGCCTGCGCGCCTCGATCTCCTCGGGGGACACCTCCAGCAGGCGGCCCAGCTCGCCAGTGTGGGGCGTGATGAGCGTGGGCGCCGAGCGCCGCAGGAGCGAGCGGTCGCGCGTGGCGAGGGTCAGCCCGTCGGCGTCCACGAGTGCGGGGACGTCGCTGTCGAGCACCGATCTCGCGAGCGCGAGCGCGCCGTCGTCGGTGCCCATGCCCGGGCCGACCACCCACGCCTGGACCCGGCCGACCTCACTCATCCCCTCCTCGGGCGTGACGATCTTGGTCACCGCCTCCGGCCACTTGGCGCGCACCTGCTGGACCGCCTCCGCGGCGCTCGCGAAGCGCACCAGCCCGGCGCCCGCCCGTACGGCGCCACCCACCGCCAGCACGGCGGCGCCGGTGAAACGGTCGCTGCCCGCGACGATGCCGACCACGCCCCTGCGGTACTTGTTCGACTCGGGATCGGGGCGCGGCAGCCGGTCGGCGACGTCGGGATCGGTGAGCGCGACCACACCGGGGTCGGGGAGGTACGGGCCGAGCCCGATGTCCACCGCCTGGAGGCTGCCCGCGTGGCTCGCCCCCGGGTCGATCAGCAGGCCCGCCTTGACGGCCCCGAAAGTGACGGTGAGGTGCGCGCGCACCGCGTCGCCCTCGACCTCGCCGGTGCTCGCGTCCACCCCGCTCGGCACGTCCACCGCGACGACGACGCCGGGAGCCTCCGCGCTCATCCTGGCCAGCGTCGCGTACGGCTCGCGCAGCGGCCCGGTGCCGCCGATGCCCACCAGGCCGTCGAGGATGAGGTCGGCCTCGTCGATCATGTCGACGAGCGCCGGATCGGTCCGCAGGCCCTTCGCGGAGCCCTCGGCGTGCGTCTCGCGCAGGTCCAGGGTCCTGCCGCCCGCGCGGCGCAGCTCGGTGAGGCCGCCCTCGTGGGTCTTCTGCCCCGCGAGGACCGCGTGCACCCGTGCGCCCCTGCGGGCGAGCCGAGCCCCCGCGTACAGCGCGTCGCCGCCGTTGTCGCCGCTGCCGATGAGCAGCACCACGCGCGAGCCGTACACGCGGGGAAGGGCCTTCACGCAGGTGACGGCCAGCCCTGTGGCGGCGCGCCGCATGAGCGTGCCCTCCGGGAGGCGCGCCATCAGCGCCCGTTCGGCCGCCCTGATCTCGTCGGACGTGTACGCGGTCAGCATCCCACCGAATCTAGCTCTCCCCGATCATCGGCGAGAAGGCCACCCGCCGTACGGCCGCCCGGCTTCCCTCGGACCCCGGCCGTCAGCCCTCCGCGATGACGTAGGCGACGGCGAACCCGCCGTCGTGGCTGAGGGACAGGTGCCACCGGCGCACGCCGAGCTCAGCCGCCACCTCGGCGGCCCGGCCGCTCACCCGGAGCTCGGGACGGCCGTGGGCGGCCGTGGTGACCTCCGCCTCCCGGTGGCCGAGGCCGGGCGGCGCGCCCAGCGCCTTGGCCACCGCCTCCTTGGCGGCGAACCGGGCGGCCAGCGAGGCGGCGGGAAGCCCTGCCTCGGCATCGGTGAACAGCCGCTCCGCCAGCGCGGGCGTGCGCTTCATGGCCGCCTCGAAACGGGCGATGTCGACGAGGTCCACCCCGATGCCCACGATCACGGGCGAGGCCTCCGCGACGAGCCGGCGCGGGGCGAGGCGGGCGCGTGGGCGGCGTGGTTCACGGGGCCCATCTTCCCTCACACCGGCCCCCCGGCGGCCGTAGGGTGAACGCTCAGTAGAGTTTGCGCCCATGGAGGCACCGAACCCGTATGTCGAGCTCAGCCGCGAGCAGTGGCGGGCCCTGCGAAGGAACACGCCTCTCACCCTCACGGCCGAGGAGCTGGAGGAGCTGCGCGGCGTCGAGGACCCCATCGACCTGGCCGAGGTCACCGACATCTACCTCCCGCTGACGCGCCTGCTCAACCTGCACTTCATGGGCGCGCGGCAGCGCAGCGCGGCGCTGAACACCTTCCTCGGCGACGACCAGGAGCCCCCGCCGTACATCCTCGGCATCGCGGGCAGCGTCGCGGTGGGCAAGTCCACCACGGCCCGGCTGCTGCACACCCTGCTCGCGCGCTGGCCAGAGCACCCCCGGGTCGACCTGATCACCACCGACTCCTTCCTGTACCCCAACAAGGTGCTGGAGGATCGCGGCATCACCGACCGCAAGGGCTTCCCCGAGAGCTACGACCGCCGGGCGCTGGTCCGCTTCGTCGCCGACGTGAAGGCCGGGGTCCCCGAGGTCAACGCGCCGGTCTACAGCCACCTGGAGTACGACATCGTCCCGGGGGCCGTCCAGACCGTACGGCGGCCCGACATCCTGATCGTCGAGGGCCTCAACGTGCTGCAGCCCGCCCCTCCGGCGGCCCTGGCGGTCAACGACTACTTCGACTTCTCGATCTACGTCGACGCCAAGGTGGAGGACATCCGTTCCTGGTACGTCGAGCGGTTCCACAAGCTCCGCCGCACGGCCTTCGCCGACCCCAAGTCGTACTTCACCTACATCGCCGAGCTGTCGGACGAGGAGGCGACGCGGTTCGCGAGGAACGTCTGGCGTGACGTCAACGAGCGCAACCTGATCGAGAACATCGCCCCCACACGCGGCCGGGCGGGCCTCGTGCTGCACAAGAACTCGACCCACTCCGTCCGCCGCATCCGCCTGCGCCGCACCTAGGGCTGACCCCCTGGTGCCGGCCCCCCCGTCCGGCGGATGAGGGGGAATTCCTCCGTGTGAGGGAGGAACTCCGGTCAGACCCTTGGATAGTGTCCAGGCCATGACCATCCTCGCCACCGAGGGACTCACCAAGCGCTTTCCCCGCGTGACGGCGCTCGACCGCCTCACCATCAGCGCTGGGTCGGGCGTCACCGGCCTGGTCGGCGCCAACGGCGCGGGGAAGTCCACCCTCATCAAGCTCCTGCTCGGCCTGCTCCCCCCGACCGAGGGAAGCGCCACGGTCCTCGGCCTGAGCCCGGCCACCCAGGCTCTCGACATCCGGCGGGCCGTCGGCTACATGCCCGAGCACGACTGCCTCCCGCCCGACATGTCCGCGACCGAGTTCACGGTCCACATGGCCCAGATGTCCGGCCTGCCGCGCAGCGCCGCGCGCGAGCGCGCCGCCGACACCCTGCGCCACGTCGGCCTGTACGAGGAGCGCTACCGGCCCATCGGCGGCTACTCCACCGGCATGCGGCAGCGCGTGAAGCTGGCCCAGGCCCTGGTGCACGACCCGCGGCTCGTCTTCCTGGACGAGCCGACCAACGGCCTCGACCCGCAGGGCCGCGACGACATGCTCGGCCTGATCCGGCGCATCGGCACCGAGTTCGGCATCAGCGTGGTCGTCACCTCCCACCTGCTCGGCGAGCTCGAGCGGGTGTGCGACAACGTCATCGTCATCGACGGGGGGCGCCTGCTGCGCTCCTCCTCCATCGAGGACTTCACGCAGGTCACCCAGTCGATCACCGTCGAGGTCGAGGAGGGCCAGGAGGCCCTCGCCGAGCGGCTCACGGCGGCGGGGCGGCAGGTCACGCTGCACGGCCGGCTGCTGACGGTCGACGTCGGCGCGCCGGACACGTTCGACGTCGTCCGCGACGCCGTGTGCGACCTCGACCTGTGCCTGGTACGCCTCGAACAGGGCCGGCACCGCATCGAGGACGTCTTCCGTCAGGAGGTGTCGCATGTCTGAGCCCGTCTCCGCGCCGGCGTCGGCCACCCCGGCGACGCCCACGGGCGTCATCCACGACATCGGCTACCGCCACTACGACGGCCCGAGGCTCGGCCGTGGCCACGCGCTGACCGCGCTCACCGTGCACAGCCTGCGCGGCCTCTTCGGGCTCGGCCGCACCGCGCGGGCCAAGATCATGCCGTTCCTGCTGGCCGCGGTCATGATGCTTCCCGCGATCGTGTCGATCGCCGTGATGGCCATGATCAAGCAGCGGGCCATCGCCTACCCGTCGTACGCCGTGACGATGCAGGCCGTCCTCGCCGTCTTCCTGGCCGCGCAGTCGCCCTACCTGGTGGCTCCCGACCTCCGGTTCCGGGTGCTGCCGCTGTACCTCTCGCGGCCGACCACCACGGGGGACTACGTCGCGGCCAAGCTCGCCGCCATGACCCTCGCGCTGTTCCTGCTGATCGCGGTGCCCCTGACCGTGCTCTACGCGGGCGAGCTGCTCGTCGACCTGCCGGGGCCGCCGCACACCCACGACTACCTCGCGGCCCTGGCCACCTCCGTGGTCTACGCCGTGCTGCTGGCCTCGGTCGGAGTGGCGCTGGCCTCCTTCACGCCCCGGCGCGGGCTCGGCGTCGCGTCGGTGATCGCGGCCTACCTGCTGTCGTCGGCGATCTCAGCGGTGCTCGCTGGAGTGCTGATGTCGGTGAGCCGTGACGCCGCGGCCGCGTGGGCATGGCTGATCAACCCGTTCTTCCTGATCGACGCCGTGCAGGTGTGGCTGTTCGGCACCATCCCCAACAACGGCGGCGGCTACCCGCCCGGGGTGGGCGGCCCGATCGCCGCCCTCGCCGTGCTGGCGGTGATCGGCCTGTGCGTGGCCGCCCTCGTCCTCCGCTACCGCAAGGCGGCCTCATCGTGAACATCGAACTGGGACAGGTCTCCCGCTGGTACGGCAACGTGGTCGCGGTCAACGACGTCACGATGACGGTGGGGCCCGGCGTGACCGGCCTGCTCGGCCCGAACGGCGCCGGCAAGTCGACCTTGCTGCACATGATGGCCGGGTTCCTCGCCCCCTCCACCGGCACCGCCACGCTCGACGGGAAGCCGATCTGGCGCAACCACCAGATCTACCGGTCCATCGGGCTGGTCCCCGAGCGCGAGGCGGTCTACGGGTTCCTCACCGGCTGGCAGTTCGTACTGTCCAGCGCCCGCCTGCACCGCCTGCCCTCCCCCGAGGACGCCGCCGCCAAGGCCCTCGCGATGGTCGAGATGGAGTCCGCCAAGGAGCGGCGCATCGAGACCTACTCCAAGGGCATGCGCCAGCGGGTCAAGGTCGCCGCCGCGCTGGTCCACGACCCGCAGGTGCTGCTCCTGGACGAGCCGTTCAACGGCATGGACCCGCGCCAGCGCCTCCACCTGATGGACCTGGTCAGGGAGCTCGGCGCCGCCGGCCGCACCATCCTGTTCAGCTCCCACATCCTGGAGGAGGTCGAGCGGGTCGCCCAGCAGATCGAGGTCCTCGTGGCGGGGCGCCACGCCGCCTCGGGCGACTTCCGGGAGATCCGCCGTCGCATGACCGACCGGCCGCACCTGTTCCACGTGCGCTCCAGCGACGACCGGCGCCTGGCCGCCGCCCTGATCGCCGACGCCTCCTCGGGGGCCGTGTCCCTCGGGGCGGCCGGGCTGGAGGTGCAGGCCGTGGACTTCCGCAGGTTCACCTGGCTGCTCCCCCGGGTCGCCCGCGACGCCGGGGTCACCGTATGGCAGGTCTCCCCAGCCGATGAAGACCTGGAGAGCGTCTTCTCCTACCTGATCTCCGGGAGCACCCGATGACCGACCCGCGCCTCCCGGAACACCCGCCGACCCACGCCGACCCCATCACCCGGAGCATCCGATGAACTCCGTCGTCGCCGGCATCACCTACCGCGCCGTGCTCGGGCGCCGCAGGGTGCTGCTGCTGATCCTGCTCCCGGTCGTGCTGATCGGGCTGGCCGTGCTCCTGCGCGCCGTCGGCAGCACGGACGAGAAGGCCGCGATCACGCTCATGCAGGTCTACGCGATCGGCACCATGCTCCCGCTGCTCGGGCTGATCGCGGGCACGGGCACGATCGCGCCCGAGATCGACGACGGCACGATCATCCACCTGCTGTCCAAGCCGATCTCCCGACCCGTGATCGCCACCACGAAGTTCCTGGTGGCCGCCTCGATGCTCGCGGTCTTCGCCGCCGTCCCGACGTTCATCGCCGGGTACGTCCTGGTACGCGACGAGGCCGGCATCGCGTCCGGCTTCGCGCTGGGCGCCCTGATCGGCGGCATCGCGTACGCGGCGGTGTTCCTGCTCCTCGGCGTCGTCACCCGGCACGCCGTGACGATCGGCATCATCTACGCGGTGGTGTGGGAGAACCTCGTCGGCGGCTACGTGCCCGGGGCGCGCAACTTCTCCATCCAGCAGTGGGCGCAGACCTTCGCCGCCCAGATCAGCGACTCGTCCTTCTTCAAGGCGTCGGTGGGCATGGGATTCGCGGTGCCCGCCGTGCTGATCGTCACCATCGGCTCGGTCATCTGGGCCGGCCAGCGCCTCCGCTCCCTCTCTCTGACGGGCGACGAGTAGGCGTCGTCCGCCTCAGCGGCGGAACATCAGGCGGACGCATACGCCTATCGCCACGCAGCCGATCGAGAACACCATCAGCACCGTCGAGGTGACGAAGCCGAGCACCCACAGGCCGTTGCCCTCCGGGCCCGGGCCCATGCCCTCCCAGAGGGCCACGAGGGGCTGCGGAGCCGCGAACGGCACCAGGATCGCCACGGCGCTCCTGACCGAGACGAAGACCCCGAGGACCACCCCGCCCAGCAGGACCGCCGCGCACAGCCAGGGATACATCAGCGAGCGGAAGAAGTCCCCGTCCGTGCCGGTGGCGGACAGCATCCACGTCGACAGCGCTCCCGCGACGAGCGAGATGAGGGCGATCAACTGATGCCTGTGCCTGTGGACCACGAGCAGTCACCCTAAATCACATCGCTCGCCCGGCGATCCGTCCTCGGCGCCGCATTCCCGGGGCCGGTGCGTGGGATGGGCTTGAGTCTCCACCAACTGGAGGATGCAGGGTTGGCCCTTGGGGCGCGCCCGCGGGCCGCCCGCATCATCCACCGAGGAGACGAGAAACGTGACCATACCGACCACGCCGTCCGCGCGAGAGCGCCGGCAGATCATCGACGACTTCGTCGGCCGGGCCTTCGCCGGTGTCGACCCCGGGGCGCCCGGAGCCCACGTCGCCCAGGGCATGCGCCAACTCCCCGCGGACTCGCCGGACGAGCCCGGCGCCGAGCAGGCTGAGGCGTGGGCGGAGCTCGCCCGCCTCGTCGCCGACGAGTCCTTCGGGCGGCGCGTGCGCCAGATGGCGCTGGCGGGCGCCGAGGCCGGCGAGCGGCCGTCGTACGACCCCGCGCCGGTGATCGAGCACGCGGGGGGCGCGGTCGCCGCGGGCGTCGCCCCAGGCTCGCCGGAGGGCAGGCTGATCCTGGACCAGATCGTCGACGCCGGCATGCCGGCCGAGGAGCGCGCCCGGCTGGCCGCCCAGGTCGAGACGTTCACCGACCGGCGGGTGGAGCGCTACTGGAAGCTGATGGGCGTGCTCAACGGCCGGGCGCCGTTTCCGTCCAGCGCCCCGGCGTTCGAGTGGTTCGCCGCCGCGCTGCGCGCCCACGGCTGAGCCGACCGGCACAGGAACGCTGGGAACGCTGGGAACGCTGGGAACGCTGGGAACGCTGGGAACGCGACAAGGCGGGGTCCTCAGTGAGGACCCCGCCTTGTCTTTCGCGTGGTTCGTGACTACGGACGCTCAGGCGCAGGCCGTGCGCACGACGTCGGCCAGCCGGTGCGCGATGAGCTCGGCCTCGTCCTGGGACTCGGCCTCGACCATCACGCGCACCATCGGCTCGGTGCCGCTGGGACGGATGACGACCCGCCCTGCGTCGCCGAGCGACTTCTCGGCGGCGGCCACCGCGGCGGCCAGCTCCTCGGACGTCGCCGCCTTCGCCTTGGAGACGTCCCTGACGTTCACCAGAATCTGGGGAAGCCGGGTCATGACCGACGCCAGGTCCTCAAGGGAACGGCCCGAGCGTGCCACCTCGGCGAGCAGGTGCAGCGAGGTCAGGAGCCCGTCACCCGTGGTGGCGTGGTCGAGCATCACGACGTGACCCGACTGCTCGCCACCGAGGTTGAAGCCCCCGGCCTTCATGGCCTCCAGCACGTAACGGTCACCGACGGCCGTCTCGACCATGGTCAGCCCGGCCTTCTTCAATGCGATCTTGAAGCCGAGGTTCGACATGATCGTGGCGACGACGGTGTTCTTCACCAGGGAGCCGCTCGCGCGCATGGCCAGCGCGAGGACGGCCATGATCTGGTCGCCGTCCACGACCTCTCCCGAGGCCGTCACGGCCAGGCAGCGGTCGGCGTCGCCGTCGTAGGCGATGCCCGCGTCGGCGCCGCGCTCCACGACGGCCTCGCGCAGCGCGTCGAGGTGGGTGGAGCCCACGCCCTCGTTGATGTTGAGGCCGTCAGGCGAGGCGCCGATGGTCTCGACGACGGCCCCGGCACGCAGCAGCGCCTCGGGCGCGACCATGTGGGCGGCGCCGTTGGCGCAGTCGACGATCAACCGCAGGCCGTCGAGGCGCCCCGGGATGCTCGTCAGGACATGGGAGACGTAACGGTCGGCCTCGCCGAACGCGTCACGCACCCGGCCGACGGCCGCGCCCACCGGGCGGTTCCACTTCTCGCCGAGCCGCTGCTCGATGTCGTTCTCGACCGCGTCGGGCAGCTTGAAGCCGCCGCGGGCGAAGAACTTGATCCCGTTGTCCGGGGCGGGGTTGTGGGACGCCGACAGCATGACCCCGAGGTCGGCTCCGAGAGCGGAGGTCAGATAGGCGACGGCCGGGGTGGGCAGCACGCCTAGGCGCAGCACGTCCACTCCGGACGACGCGAGGCCGGCGACGACCGCGGCCTCGAGAAACTCTCCCGAGGCACGCGGGTCCCGGCCCACGACGGCGACCGGGCGGCCACGCCGCCCGACGCTCGACTCGAACGCACCGGCATCACCGAGGACGTGAGCCGCCGCGACCGACAGGTCCATGGCCAGCTCGGCCGTGAGGTCGCGACCCGCGACCCCACGAACCCCGTCGGTGCCGAAAAGGCGACCTGTCAACGCTTGCTGTACTGCGGAGCCTTACGGGCCTTCTTGAGACCGGCCTTCTTGCGCTCCTTCATCCGGGAGTCACGGGTGAGGAAGCCGGCCTTCTTCAGGGGCGCGCGGTTGACCTCGGTGTCCAGCGCGGTGAGCGCACGGGCGAGGCCCATGCGGACGGCGCCGGCCTGACCGGTCACGCCGCCACCGTCGATGCGGACGAAGACGTCGAACTGGTCCTCGGCGCCGAGCGTCACGAAGGGCTCGTTGACGATCTGCTGGTGGACCTTGTTCGGGAAGTAGTTGTCCAGCGAGCGGCCCTCGATGGTCCACTTGCCGGTGCCCGGCGTGATGCGCACGCGGGCGATGGCTTCCTTGCGACGGCCGGTGCCGTACGAGTTGCCCGTGGTGATGGGCTTACGCGCGGGGACGTCGCTGCTGGGAGCGGACTCGCTGGTGTACTCGGACGGGAACTCCTCAGCGGAGTGGTCCGCAATGTCCAGCTCGCCCTCGATGGGCGTCTCGACACCGGTGGGCTCGGCCACGGTTCTCCTCTAACTTTCGATCTTGGCGTCAGCCGTCGGCCAACGGTGTGCGACTACTGGGCGATCTGGGTGATCTCGTACGTCACCGGCTGCTGCGCCAGGTGCGGGTGCTCCGAACCGGCGTAGACCTTGAGCTTCTTGGCCATCTTCCGGCCGAGGGAGTTCTTGGGAAGCATGCCCTTCACGGCCTTCTCGATGGCGCGGTCGGGACGCTTCTCGAGCAGCTCCTTGTAGGACACGGAACGCAGACCGCCCGGGTAGCCGGAGTGGCGGTACGCCTTCTTCTGCTCCAGCTTGTTGCCGGTCAGTGCCACCTTGTCGGCGTTGATGACGATGACGAAGTCACCGGTGTCGACGTGCGGCGCGAAGATCGGCTTGTGCTTACCGCGGAGCAGCGTGGCGACCTGGGTGGCCAGCCGACCCAGCACGACGTCGGTGGCGTCGATGACGTACCACTGACGCTGTACGTCGGTGGACTTAGGGGTGAACGTGCGCACGGTGGTAAGCCTTCTGTCTGGTTGACATCTGTCGGTAGGTCATGGGCGGGCGCACGACAAGGCCCAGACCTTCCGTCTCCACGAGCAGGGAGATGACGCCGGACGCGCCGCGCATCGGTCGCGAGGGACCAATCGCACACAACGAATCAGCAGACTACCGGTTGTGACAGGCGTGGGTCAAAACGAAGCACCGACGCAGGGACGTCACACCGGATCCGCACGACGAGTCTACCGGCGACCGGACCAATGCCTCAACGAAAACCAGTCCCCCGCGTCTCTTCTTTAACATGAGCCGACCTCTCTATATTTGGCAGCGGTATGTGTCAGCCTCTCCGACCCAGGCACACCCAGCGGTTCCCCCGTCGGCGGACCCACGTGGGTCTCTTGGCGTGCCTGACGGCGGCGCTGCTCGCAGGGGTCGTGATCTCACAGCTCGACACCTCCAAGGCCACCAACGAGGTCTACCTGGAGACCGGCACCCCCGCGCCTTCCGCGAGCCGGCTCCTCGCGGCTCCCGAGCACCAGGCCGAGGCCGACGGCAAGCGCCCGTCGCTCGGCCACGTGTCGCGTCCGAGCGCGCCTCCCACGAGCCAGGCCAGGCCGACCCCGACGCCCACGGCCACCCGGCGGCACAGCTCCATCGAGGGCTCGGGGTCGGAGGTTCCCGCCGGCACGACCGTGGGCACGGCGAGCGACGGCCAGGGCGGCGACACCGAGGAGAACGCCCCTCCCACCGGCGAGCTGGAGGCGGCGGCGGTCGACCTCACCAACAGGGAGCGGATGCGCGCCGGGTGCGCGCCCCTGAGGGTCGACTCGCGGCTCGCCCGGTCCGCGCGCGCCCACAGCCGCGACATGGCCGCTCGTAACTATTTCGGCCACACCGGCCCCGACGGCCGCAGCCCCTGGGACCGCATGGCCCGCGCGGGGTACTCCAACAGCGCCGCCGAGAACATCGCCCGAGGCTACGAGTCGGCCGACGAGGCCGTACGCGGCTGGATGGCCAACAGCGGCCACAGGCGCAACATCCTCAACTGCAAGATCACGACCGTTGGCATTGGCGTCGCCTACGGTTCCGGGGACACATGGTGGACGCAGGACTTCGGCTATTCCTGACCTGTTATGTCGCGCTGCCGGGCTAGTCTCGGCGCATGGGTTACCCCGGGGATCGTCAACCACGCCGCCAGCCTTACCGCCCGTACGAGACACCTCAGTCCACCGGTGACCTCCGGCCCGAGGCGCAACCGCACGAGCAGGCTCCCGAGTCGGCGTGGCCTCCCGTGGAGGAGCGCGACCCTGGTCAGCGGCCATGGTCACGGCGCGACCTCGCCCACGACCCGCTCTTCGGCCCCGCCCCCGGCACGCCCGCTCAGGGCACGCCCGCTCACGGCACGCCCGCTCACGGCACCACCGGCCCGGGTCACGTGAGCGGCCAGGGATTCGGCGCAGGAGAGCCCGCGTTCGGCGCGGGCCGGTCCTTCGGCGGGGACCCCGCCGCACCTGGCGGTGACCGGCCGTTCGAGGCGTGGCAGGCGCCCAGGGGCGCGTTCGAGACGTCCTCCCCGCCGAGCCGCCCGTTCGTGGCGTCGCAACCGCAGGGGCACGCGTTCGAGACGTCGCAACCACAGGGGCACGCGTTCGAGACGTCGCGGGGCAACCCTTTCGATGTCGGGCAGCAGCCGCGCAGCCGTCCGTTCCAGGAGACCGAGAGCCGCTCCTTCGAGGAGCGCGGAAGCGACCGGCCGCCGGAGACCGAGAAGCCGCCGTCCCAGCCCCCCATGGAGAGGCGGAGGCGCGAGCCGGAGGAGCCCTCCGGGCGGCGGCGCTCCCGCACCCCGTACTTCGTCGCGGGCGGTGTCGTAGCCCTGATCGTCGCGGCGGGCGCGGGCATCGTCATCTTGGGCGGCGGCCAGGATCCCGTGAGCACGGCCGCCCCCGCCAGCACGGGCCAGCCCGCGCAGGTCCCCCTCGTGGGCAGCCCCTCCGACAAGTACGGCTACACCGCCTCGCGGAAGAGCGACCCCCAGCCGCTCACCCTCAACGAGCTGTTCGGCCACAGGAAGGTCACCGCGCACGGTCGCTCCTACCTGATGACGGTGCGGCGGGCCGACAAGAAGTGCAAGGACGCCGTGCACGGCACGGGCATGCAGAAGGCGCTGACGGCGGGGCAGTGCACGCAGTTCCTCCGGGCCAGCTTCCGCGACGCCCCCGGCAAGCTCATCGGCACCGTCGGCGTCGGCAACCTCAAGACCTCCAGCGCGGCCAAGAAGGCCGCCAAGGCGGGCACGGGCGGCGAGCTGGAGGACTACGTCACCCCGCTTCCGGGGAAGGACTCGGCGACCAAGCTCCTCGGCAGCGGCAACGACTCCTATGCCACCGCGTGGTCGCAGGGCCACTATTTGGTCCTGCTCTGGTTCCAGTACAAGGACGGGCACAAACCGACCAAGGCGGAGCTGAAGGCTCTCAACCGAGCGGCCATCGACATCACCGAGGCGAGCGTCTTCTCCGCACTCGACACCCGAGCCCTCACCGGCGCGCGGGGCAACTGACCCCTAAAGCCGCCCAAATGCATCATTAAGCGGACAAACATGCCGTCGAGCTAGACCGGGAAACGCCCATAGCGGTATGCCGATCTCCGACTGTGGATACGCTTCCGCGTATGCGTGGCCAGGATTCCGGATCCGAGCACGAACGCGAGACCGATAGCTCGGGGGCTCCGCCGATGCCACCCCCAAGCTTCGGGCAGGCGCACAAACCCGTGCCGCGGACCGAGCAGAGCGTGACGGACCCCGACTCCCCCAAGGAGACGCCGCGGGTCCAAGACGCGTCCACTGACCAGCCGCGGCGGCCCGCGCCCTGGGGCGGCCCGGACGCCCAGCCGTGGGACCCCGCCGAGCGTTTCCCCACCGAGTACGACTGGTTCGGCCGCACCGACCTGCCCGACCAGGACGCCGAAGGCCTAAGCGGTGGAATGAGGCCGGAAGGCCTGGGCGGTGCGGGGTCTTCGGAGGGCGTGAACAGCGCGGAGGCACAACGCCCAGGCCCGGTCATGGACCCATGGCCCGGACCGAGCAGCCCGAACGCGCCTGGCGCGCAGGATCCCGCCGTCGACCCGGCGTACAGACCTCCCGGCGAGATGCGTGTCTGGGCGGCTCCGGTCGCCTTTCCCACGGAGGCACCTCCCGCTGAGCCGTTCGCCCCTTCTTCTGGCTCGGACCGTCCTGTCCGACCCGGCCACGACCCGTCTGCCGCTCCTGCCTTCCCTGCTTCGCAGGACGCCCAGCGTCCGACCTCGGCTCCATCCGAGGCAGCGCCCGCCGAACCCCGGCGAACCGCCAACTTCGTGGCACGTGACATTCCGGTCTGGCCGCCGTTTCCTGCTCCAGGAGAGCAGGAGCAGCACGGGCAGACGGCGCCACAGTCGGCCGGCGGGCTGCTCTCGGGCGAGGCCACCATCCCCGGCACCCGTACGCCCGGGTCCACCGGCGAGACGGGACGGCATGAGATGCCGGCAGCCGGTGCGGCCCTGCCTTCCGCTTCAGCAGGCGACGCCTCCAGAACGGCCACGCACGGCGCAGACACCGCCAGAACGGACGTACGCGCGTCAGAAACGTCGAGCACGGCGGCACACGCATCAGAAGGTTCCAGAGCGGACGCGCTCGGACCGCACGCATCTGGATCGGACGGACTCGCAAGAGATACGCCGGGCACGGACCCGCGTGGATCGGCCGAGCCCACCGCGAACACGCCTAGAACAGACACACTTGGAACAGGCGCCCCCGGCGCGGAGACGCTTGGGGGGAACGGGCCTGGGGTGGGCGGGCTTGGGATGGAGGGGGCTTGGCCTTCTCCTGCCGCGACTCCTTCGCCGTTGACGGCCTCTGGTCAGTCCACAGCCTCTGGTGCGTCCGCGAATCTGGCTCCTACGTCCCCATCTCCGGCTTCTGCTCCGTCCGCAGGTCCAGGCTCAGGTTCGGCTCCGTCCGCAGCTTCAGGCTCAGGTTCCGCTCCGTCCGCAGGTCCAGGCTCAGGTTCGGCTCCGTCCACAGCTTCAGGCTCAGGTTCGGCTCCGTCCGCAGCTGCTCCGTCCGTAGGTGCAGGTTCCGTTCCGGCCACGGGTTCCGCCGCCTTCGCAGGTTCGCCTCAGGGCACCGATTCCACTCCATCTGGTTCGTCCACTCCTTCGACTCCGTCCACGCCGCCGCCTCCGCCGCCGGGGCAGCCTGGGCCCGGGCCGAGGCCGGCTCCTCCGATTCCCGCGCCCTCGCCTCCGCCGGTGCCTGGACCTTCCATCCCCGCGCCGCGTCCCCCTGCGCCCGCCACCGCCCCTGAGCCCCCGCCGGGATCACCTGGCTCCGACCCATCCGGGCCGACGATCTCCCGGCGGAACCTGCCTTCGATCCTCCGGTCCCAGGCGGGCCCCCCGCCGAAGGCAGGCGCCTCCCAGCCTTCGGCGCCGGCGCCGGGCACCCCGCTGCCTCCCGCTCCGGTGAGCCTGCCCGCGCTTCCCGGGTCTTCCCCCCAAGGCGCGTCCGCGTCCGGTACGGGCGCGCCGGGCACCGGCTCATCCGGTACGGGCGCGTCAGGGGCCGGCTCGTCCGGGACGAGCCCGTCGGCGGGGGGATCGACAGCGTCCGGGCCCTCGAAACCGGCTCCGGGCACCCCGCTCCCACCAGCGCCTCTCACCAGCGACGCGCTCTCGCCCGCGCCCGGCACGCACAGACCACCCGCGCCAGGATCCTCATCCGGTACCGGCCTCCAAGCCATCTCCGGTACGGGCGTTCAAGGCACCCCTGGCACCGGTGTCCAAAGCGCCTCCGGTGTTCAAGGCACCTCCGGTGGTCAGGGCGCTTCCGGCCTCCAGGCTTCTCCGGGCGGTGGGCTTCCCCCCGCACCGGCTCCCGGGACACCGCTTCCACCGGCGCCGCGGAGCCTCTCGCCCCTCGGACCTCCCCCGCTGACCGGCCTGTCCGGGCCGGGCTCCCCCTCGACCGCCGTCACGAAGTCCGGCGCCTCCAACCCGAGCACCTCCGATATGAGCCCCTCCAACATCAGCACCTCAAAGCCGAGCGCCTTCAACGCGGAAAGGCCGCCGTCCGCGCCGGTGGTCGAGCGCCCGCCGTTCGTCCCTCCGGGCGCCGTCCGGCCCGAGCTGCCCCCCGCTCCCAGCACCGCCAAACCCGCGGGCGGTTCTTGGAAGAAGGTCGTGCTGGCCGCCGCGGTGGCGGTGGCCGTCGCCGTCATCGGCACGGCCGCCTTCTTCGGCTACCGGAGCTACAGCGACGACCCGGCGCCGGTGAGCCTGCCGACCCCCATTCCGTCAGTGGACGTCGATCTGCCCGAGCCCGACGAGTCGATCACTGCCGAGCCGACGCCCGCCGCGACCACCGTGCTCAACTCCGAGCAGACCGACCCGAAGAAGCTCACGCTCAAGGAGGCGTTCGCGCGGCAGCGCGTGAGCGTCGGAGGGCGCGTGTACACGCGTACCAAGGTCAACATCACGGCCCAGTGCGACAAGGTCGCCGTGGGCACGTTCGCCACGGCGCTCAAGCGCCAGAAGTGCAGCCGTGTGCTGCGGGCCACCTACGTCGACAGCAAGCGGAAGTACGCGGTCACGACGGGCATCGCCGTGTTCCCCACCAAGGAAGCGGCCGTGGCGGCGGACAAGAAGAAGAACCTCTCCAAGACCGTGTGGTTCCGCGGCCTCGCGGGCAACACGGGTAGCGGCGCGGACAAGGCCGACATCTCCGGTGGTTACGCCGCCGGGCTCGTCTGGGGCCGCTACATCGTCTTCAGCTTCGCCACCTACAGCGACGGCCACACGCCGAACGGGCAGGAGAAGGACCTCGGGCCGGTGAGCGGCGCCTTCCGCGACTACACCGCCCACGTGATCGAGAAGCGCGTCACCGGCTGACACCGGACGCCTGCGGTCAGCGCTCCAGCGTGCGTACGCGGCGAGTCAGCCGGGCGCGGCCGGTCAGCTCGCCGGGCTCTGGGTAGCGGACCTCTTCCAGGCACAGGCCGTGCGCCGGGGCGACGTTCACCCCAGCCGCCCGTACGCCGTTGGCGAGCACTTCCCCGGGCCACTCCACAGGCTGGTGCCCCTCGCCGACGGGGAGCAGGGACCCCACGAGGGCGCGCACCATGGAGTGGCAGAAGGCGTCGGCGACCACGGTGGCCACGAGCAGCCCGGCGTCGTCCCGCACCCAGTCCAGCCGCTGGAGCTCCCGGATGGTCGTCGCGCCGTCCCGCCTCTTGCAGAACGCGGCGAAGTCGTGCTCCCCCAGCAGGCGCGCGGCGGCCTGGTTCATGCGGTCCATATCGAGCGGACGGGCGTGCCAGAGGACCTCCCTCCTGCGCAGAGGGTCCCCCCCTCCCGGAGCGTCACAGACGCGATAGGCGTAACGCCGGGACAGGGCGGAGAAGCGCGCGTCGAAGCCCTCAGGGGCCTCTGTGACCGAGTAAACCCGCACATCTTGGGGAAGTACGCCCGCAAGGCGTCGCATGAGCGCAGAGAGCCGCTCAGCCGTGCTCATGGGCTCCTGCGCAGCGGCCCTGCGGCCCTCGACCGCCTTCAGTGCCTCGGCGGGCAGATCCACGTGGGCCACCTGACCGCGCGCGTGCACCCCCGCGTCCGTACGCCCGGCGACGGTCAGGGACGGAGCGGGGTCGAGGCGGAGGACGCGGCCGAGCGCCGCTTCAAGCTCCCCCTGGACGGTCCGGCGTCCCGGCTGGCGCGCCCACCCGGAGAAATCCGTGCCGTCGTAGGCCAGATCGAGCCGGAGCCTGCCCGTCGCGGTCTCCGGTCCAGTCGTCTCCACCACGCCGGTCCGGCCTCCTCTCCTACCGTTCACAACGCTCACCAGTGGGCTTGAACCGCCAGGACCGGCGGTACAGCCCGTTCCATCCTCATCCCCCGCGCCATGGCGGGGTCCGCCAACGCGAAGGGCCCAGCACACCGGTCGGTGCGCTGGGCCCGTTCACGATCAATCACCAGCCGGGGAGGAGAACCCCCCGCGCTACCACGGCGAAGATCAGGCCTCGTCCTTCTTGGACTCGGTCTTCTCGTCGGCGGGAGCCTCGTCGGCCGGGGTCTCGACCTTGTCGGCCGGGGCCTCGTCGGTCTCCGTCGCGGTGACGTCGTTCTCAGGGAGCTCGACGACCTCCTCGGCGGGGGCGGCGGCCGGCGCGGCGGCGGGCGTCGTGCGGCCAACGCTGACCGCGTTCAGCGGCTCGGCCACCAGCTCGATCAGCGCCATGGGGGCGTTGTCGCCCTTACGCGGGCCGAGCTTGGTGATGCGGGTGTAGCCACCGGGACGCTCGGCGAAGGTCGGAGCGATCTCGGTGAACAGGTGGTGGACGACGCCCTTGTCCTTGACCACGGCCAGGACCTGGCGGCGGTTGTGGATGTCGCCCTTCTTGGCCTTGGTGATCAGGCGCTCGGCCACGGGCCGGAGGCGCTTGGCCTTGGTCTCGGTGGTGCGGATGCGGCCGTGCTGGAACAGCTGGGTGGCGAGGTTCGCCAGGATCAGCCGCTCGTGAGCCGGGCTGCCACCAAGACGTGCGCCCTTGGCTGGCTTGGGCATGGTCGTTCTCCTTTGGGATAACCCGCTCCGGCCGTATCAGGTACCGGAGTCGGGCCGGGAGCCTCGGGCGAGGCTCCCGTTGTCAGAAAAGCGGTGAAGCCGGAGCCGATCAGTACTGCTCGGTCTCCACGTAACGGGCGTCGTCGTCGTCGTAGTCGCCACCGGCGACGGCCGTCGGGTCGAACCCGGGCGGGGAGTCCTTGAGCGCGAGCGTCATCTCGTGCAGCTTCTGCTTGACCTCTTCGATCGACTTGGCGCCGAAATTCCTTATATCGAGAAGGTCCTGCTCGCTGCGCGCGACCAGCTCGCCCACGGTGTGGATGCCCTCGCGCTTGAGGCAGTTGTAGGAGCGGACCGTGAGATTCAGCTCCTCGATCGGCAGCGCCAGGTCGGCGGCGAGAGCCGCGTCCGTCGGCGACGGGCCGATGTCGATGCCCTCGGCCTCGACGTTGAGCTCGCGGGCCAGGCCGAACAGCTCGACCAGGGTCTTGCCGGCGGAGGCCACCGCGTCGCGGGGCTTCATCGACGGCTTGGTCTCGACGTCCAGGATCAGACGGTCGAAGTCGGTGCGCTGCTCGACTCGGGTGGCCTCGACCTTGTAGGTCACCTTGAGAACCGGCGAGTAGATCGAGTCGACGGGAACCCGACCGATCTCCTGGCCGGGCTGCTTGTTCTGGGCGGCCGAGACGTAGCCGCGACCGCGCTCGACGGTCAGCTCCATCTCGAGCTTCGCCTTGCCGTTCAGCGTGGCGATGTGCAGGTCGGGGTTGTGCACCTCGACACCGGCCGGCGGCGCGATGTCGGCGGCGGTGACCTCACCCGGGCCCTGCTTGCGGAGGTACATCACGACCGGCTCGTCGTGCTCGGACGAGACGACCAGCGCCTTGAGGTTCAGGATGATGTCGGTGACGTCTTCCTTGACCCCGGGCACGGTCGAGAACTCGTGCAGCACGCCCTCGATGCGGATGCTCGTGACCGCCGCCCCCGGGATGGAGGACAGCAGCGTGCGGCGCAGAGAGTTGCCGATGGTGTAGCCGAAGCCCGGCTCCAGCGGCTCGATGACGAACCGGGACCTGGTCTCCTCGATCGACTCCTCGAGGAGGGACGGGCGCTGTGCGATCAGCATTTGGGTTCTCCCCTGGTTCCGCGGGGCCCGCTATTTGACCACCGCGACGGTGTACTTCGTTTCCTGCCTGAAGCTGTACGGCCTCCATGAAGGCCGTACAGCCCCTTGACAGACTATGCGCGAGCGCCTACTTGGAGTAGAGCTCGACGATCAGCTGCTCCTGCACCTGCGTGTCGATCTGCTGGCGCACCGGGAGCTGGTGCACGAGGACACGCAGCTTGTCCGGGACGACGCCGAGCCAGGCCGGGACGGTGCGGTCGCCCGTGGTGGCGCGAGCCACCTCGTACGGCATCAGGTTCCGGGACTTCTCACGGACCTCGACGATGTCGTGCTCGCGGACGCGGTAGGACGGGATGTCGACCTTCTTGCCGTTGACCAGGATGTGGCCGTGGCGAACCTGCTGGCGGGCGGCGTCACGCGAGACGGCGAGGCCGGCGCGGAAGACGACGTTGTCCAGACGGCTCTCCAGGATCTGGAGAAGGTTCTCACCGGTCTTACCGGTCTTGCGGTTGGCTTCCTCGTAGTAATTGCGGAACTGCTTCTCGAGGATGCCGTAGATGCGGCGGGTCTTCTGCTTCTCGCGAAGCTGGAGCTGGTACTCAGACTCCTTGGGACGGCCGCGGCCGTGCTCACCCGGGGGGTAAGGACGGATCTCGATCGGGCACTTGGGGGACTCACACTTGGCGCCCTTGAGGAAGAGCTTGGTCTTCTCACGGCGGCAGAGCTTGCAGTCCGCTCCGGTGTAACGAGCCATTTCTCTATATCTCCTGGGCCTCAGACGCGGCGGCGCTTGGGCGGACGGCAACCGTTGTGGGGAACCGGGGTGACATCCTGGATGGAACCCACCTCCAGACCGGTGGCCTGGAGGGACCGGATGGCGGTCTCGCGACCGGAACCGGGGCCCTTCACGAAGACGTCGACCTTGCGCATGCCGTGCTCCATGGCCCGGCGCGCGGCGTTCTCGGCGGCCATCTGCGCCGCGAACGGCGTGGACTTGCGGGAGCCCTTGAACCCGACGTGGCCGGCGCTGGCCCAGGAGATCACGTTCCCGCTCGGGTCGGTGATCGAAACAATCGTGTTGTTGAACGTGCTCTTGATGTGGGCGTGCCCGTGAGCGACGTTCTTCTTTTCCTTGCGGCGCACCTTCTTCGGTGCACCCTGGCGGCTCTTCGGAGGCATGTAGCGCTATCTCCTGAGGTGGTCGGTCCTGCTGCGTGGACGGGGGCGAGGCGTCGGGCCCTTGCCTGGCCCGGCTCGGCGCCCCGTCGCGGACTACTTCTTGCCGGGCTTCTTCTTGCCGGCCACGGTCTTCTTCTTGCCCTTGCGGGTGCGCGCGTTGGTCTGCGTACGCTGACCGTGCACGGGAAGACCACGACGGTGTCGGATGCCCTGGTAGCAGCCGATTTCGATCTTGCGACGGATGTCGGCCTGAACCTCGCGACGAAGGTCACCCTCGATCTTGAAGGTGGCCTCGATGTAGTCACGCAGCGGCACCAGCTCGGTGTCGGACAGCTGGTGGACGCGAAGGTCCCCGCTGATCCCCGTGACGCTCAGGACCTCCTGAGCGCGGCTGCGGCCGATTCCGTAGATGTAGGTGAGAGCGATCTCCAGCCGCTTGTCGCGGGGGAGGTCGACGCCAACCAGGCGAGCCATGGTCGGGCATTCTCCTTCGTTATGGCGGAGGTCCTGCGCGTCACTGCCCCTCCCCATGCCCGGGGTGAGGGCCTCGGCCTCCGACCGAGGGTCGCCCGCGTGGTTCGGCTTTACGCCGCCTTCGCGGGTGTGATGCGCGATTACATTTGTTCCGGGCCCGGCCCGCCTCGCCACCTGGTGGCTCGGCCGCCCTGCCCGGCCGCGATCAGCCCTGGCGCTGCTTGTGGCGCAGGTTGTCGCAGATCACCATGACGCGACCGTGCCGGCGGATCACCTTGCACTTGTCGCAGATCTTCTTGACGCTCGGCTTGACCTTCATAGTCCCTGTCGTTCCTCAGACGGCCCGCCCGCCGGCGCCACTCGGTCGAACAGCCGCGCCGTGCGTCGCACGGGCGGCCGGTCTTCCTCGCTGCCGGGAAGGGGGCTTACTTGTATCGGTAGACGATCCGCCCACGACTGAGGTCGTAGGGGCTCAGTTCAACGACAACCCTGTCGTCGGGGAGGATTCGGATGTAGTGCATCCGCATCCGTCCGCTGATGTGGGCCAGGACCTTATGGCCGTTGTCGAGTTGCACCCGGAACATCGCGTTCGGGAGCGACTCAACCACAGTGCCCTCGATCTCGATGGCGCCGTCCTTCTTGGCCATGTCCCTCGCGTTTCACTGATCGGTCGTCTGAGGTATCGGAACACTACGCAGCCGCGACCTAGAGCACGTGAGGATGCGGCGATGCCTGGACCGCCGACGCGCAATGGTCATAGTGAACCGACAAAGGAGTGTACGACAACCGGCGAGGAATTGCGAAACGCCTGGCGCTTGTCCGGACACAACCGACCACTAGCGTACCCCAGACCGCCCGCATGGTGGGACGCCCGGCCGTACGGCTTCGGGCAAGAACCGTGCACGTCTGGGGGCCGAGTGACCAGAGCGAACGTGGACGCGCCCACCCGGCGCTCGGTACCGCCGATACCGGTCCAGGGTGGGCGCGTGCTCATGGGTACGGGGAGGTGGGGGCGCACGGCGCCCCCTGACCGCTGTTGTCCGATAAAGATCACTTACCCGCCAACAAACCGGGAAACTGCCATCAGTGGTAAAGGCTGCGGCCAAATGCCCGTGAACACCAGAAGAGCGGGCGCTCCCAGGAAGCGCCCGCTCGGTGACCCCCGCCTCCGGCCCCCCTCACTGGGACCGAACGGTCAGATGCGTGGATACGAGGTCAGCTCAGAAGCTGCCGTAGCGGTGCCAGCCGCTCCAGTCGTAGTCGCTGGTCGAACCCTCGCCGACGCGGAAGCGGAACCCGTCGATGTCCTTGTCGTTGAAGAAGATCCGCTTCGAGAGGTGACCGAAGGTGCGGTACCTGTTGTAGCGGTGCCAGCCGCGGTCGTCGTGGTAGTAGACGTCGAACCACGCGTACTGCCTGTCGCGGTCACGGTCGAACAGGTCGAAGTCCAGGTGGTAACGGCCGTTCGACTTCCACCAGTAGCCCTGGGCGTAGGAGCGGTCGTTCCGGTCCTCTCCTCGGCCGAAGTCCGAGAAGAAGGGGCCGAACCGGTGGCGCGCCGACTGCGCCTGGGCCCCGGCGGTGCTGTCGGTCGTCGACGCCTGGGCCGCGGCGGGTACGGCCGCGAGGCCTGCCGCCAGCGACCCGGCGAGGGCGGTGCCGACGAGCAGGTTGCGAATCTTTCGCACGGTTTCCTCCTGTGAGCGAGCGTCCTCGGGATAAGGACGGATTCCCCGTGCCGGTCGAGCTTTGCTGGTGCCGCTCGTTCCGGACATCGCTCACGTTATGGAGGTCAAAGGATCCGTTCTGCGTACGAATCCACACTCGCGGCCGAGGGTGCATTTCTCCACAGAAGGCGTGATCAGCCCTTCCCGCCGTGGTTCTTCGAACCCGCGCCGAAAATCGTGCTGACCAGCAGGATCGCCCCCCACGGGCCCGCAACCCACATCGGCCAGAAATATCCGCCGAAGTCGGTGAGGGCCCAGATCACCGAGGTCACGGCCACCGCGGAGGCCCAGGCCGTCCAGGCAGCCCTGATCCCCTTGTCGTCCCCCTTGTGATCGGGACGCTTCGCCGGCGACTGGGCCGCGGCCGGGCGCGCGCGCAGGTCGATGTCGGGCAGGTCGGCGGTCAGCTTCTGCAGGTCACCAAAGGTCCTGCCCGCGTACACCAGCTCCAGGCGCTCGTTGAACTCCTCCATCGTGAGCCGGCCCTCGGCGCAGTGCTCGCGGAGGGCGGCCGCGACCCTGTCCCTGTCGCCGTCGGACGCCCTCATATCCGGTGTCGCAGCCATCGTCCTCAACTCCCGTGCAGACGTCCGCCGTGGAAGGCCGCCCAGCTAACGGTAAAGGGAGCTCATCGCTCCACCTTGCCGTCGGTGACGACTTCCCCTCCCAGCAGTTCGCTAAGCCGTGCTTTACCCCCGTCGATGGCGGTAAGCACCCAAGGACCATTATCAGTCACCGCGACGCTGTGCTCGAAGTGCGCGGACGCCTTTCCGTCGATCGTCACGACGGTCCAGTCGTCGGCCAGCACCCTGGTGCGGTCGGTACCGAGGTTGACCATCGGCTCGACGGCGAAGCACATGCCCACCTCGAACTTCGGGCCCCTGCCCGGCTTGCCGTGGTTCGCCACCCACGGGTCCATGTGCATCTCGGTGCCGATGCCGTGCCCGCCGTACTCCTGAGGAATGCCGTAGCGGCCCTGAGAGCGCACGTAACGCTCTACCTCATGGCCGATGTCGGACAGGTGCCCACCGACGGCCAGGGCCGCGATACCGCGCCACATGGCCTCCTCGGTCACCCGCATCAGCTCGGTCAGCTTCGGGTCGACCTCGCCGACCCCCATCGTGATCGCCGAGTCGCCGTGCCAGCCGTCGAGGATCGCGCCGCAGTCGATGGAGATGACATCTCCCTCGACGAGCGGCCGCCGGTCGCTCGGTATGCCGTGGACCACCTCTTCGTTGACCGAGGCGCAGATGGTCGCGGGGAATCCCTGGTAGCCCTTGAACGAAGGGATGGCACCCTCGTCGCGAATGGCCTTCTCGGCGATCGCGTCCAGGTCGAGCGGCGTCATCCCCGGTCGCACGGAGTTCCGCAGCAGTTCGAGCGTGCGCCCGACCACCAGGCCGGCGGCCCGCATCTTCTCCACCTGCGCAGGCGTCTTGATCTGAATCCCGTGCTTGTTCTTCTTGAACACTTACTGGCACCCCCTGGGGTGAAATAACGGACGACGCGGCATCCCAATTCCCCCAATTGTCCCCCAACAAGCCGAACGCCACCCCTGGGAAACGACCCCAGAAGTGGCGTTAGGCGGTGAAATATGTCAGTCGACGAAGCGGCGCAGCTCCGCCATCGCCCGCTGTGTGATCTCCTCGACCGGTCCGGTGGCGTCGACCCCCTGGAGGATCCCCTCATCCGCGTAGAACGAGATGAGCGGAGAGGTCTGCTCCTGGTAGACCTCCAGACGGTGGCGGATGGTGTCTTCCCGGTCGTCGTCCCGCTGGAACAGCTCACCGCCGCAGGCGTCGCAGACGCCCTCCTTGGAGGACGGGTCGAACACCACGTGCCACACCTTGCCGCAGGAACGGCAGGTGCGGCGCCCGGCGAGGCGGCGCACGACCTCCTCGTCGTCGACGACGAGCTCGAGCACGGCGTCGAGCGACGTGCCGAACTCGGCCAGCATCTTGTTGAGGATCTGGGCCTGTGGCACGTTGCGCGGGAAGCCGTCGAGCAGGAAACCCTCCTGCGCGTCGGCCTCCCCGAGGCGATCGCGGACCATGGCGACGGTCACCTCGTCGGGAACGAGGTCGCCACGGTCCATGTACTCCTTGGCAAGCTTGCCGAGTTCCGTGCCGCCCGACACGTTGGCACGGAAAATGTCACCTGTCGAGATCTTCGGGATGGACAGGTTCGATGCGATGAACTGGGCCTGTGTCCCCTTGCCCGCTCCGGGGGGCCCGACCAGGACGACGCGCACTACTTGAGGAAGCCCTCGTAGTTCCGCTGCTGCAGCTGGCTCTCGATCTGCTTCACGGTGTCCAGCCCAACACCAACCATGATCAGAATGCTCGTGCCTCCGAACGGGAAGTTCTGGCTCGCTCCTGCCACCGCCAGCGCGATGATCGGCACCATGGAGATCAGGCCCAGATACAGCGAACCGGGGGCGGTCAACCGCGTGAGAACGTAGTTGAGGTACTCGGCGGTCGGCCGTCCCGGGCGGATGCCCGGGATGAATCCACCGTACTTCTTCATGTTGTCGGCGACTTCAACGGGGTTGAAGGTGATGGACACGTAGAAGTAGGTGAAGAAGATGATCAGCACGAAGAACGTGGCCATGTAGACCGGGTGGTCGCCACGGACGAAGTTCTGCGCCAGCCACTGGACGACCGCGCCGGGGTTCTCCTTGTTGCCGAACAGCGACACAACGAGCTGCGGGAGGTAGAGCAGCGAGGAGGCGAAGATGACCGGGATGATGCCCGCCTGGTTCACCTTCAAGGGGATGTAGGTCGAGGTCCCGCCGTACATCCGGCGGCCCACCATGCGTTTGGCGTACTGCACGGGGATGCGGCGCTGCGCCTGCTCGACGAACACCACCGCCGCGATCATGAACACACCGACCACCATCACCACGACGAAGGTGAAGGCGTTCTGGCGGAAGATGTTCAGGAGCTCGGACGGGAAGACCGCGATGACCTGCGTGAAGATCAGGATCGACATGCCGTTGCCGACACCGCGGTCGGTGACGAGCTCGCCGAGCCACATGATCACGGAGGTGCCGGCCGTCATCACGACCACCATCGTCACGATGGTGAAGGCGTCGTTGTTGATGAGGAGCGGCTGGCGGCAGTTCGGGAACAGCTGCCCGGTGCGCGCGAGCGCCACGAACGCGGTCGACTGCAGGATCGCGAGGCCGATGGTCAGGTAACGCGTGTACTGCGTGATCTTCGCGTTGCCGGCCTGGCCCTCCTTCTTGAGAGCCTCAAGACGGGGGATGACCACTGTGAGCAGCTGGAGAATGATGCTGGACGTGATGTACGGCATGATGCCGAGCGCGAAGACTGAAAGTTTCAGCAGCGCGCCGCCACTGAACAGCTGCACCATGCCATAGATGTTGGCGGCGTCGCTCGACTGCGCCTCTTTCAAACACTGCTGGACATTGATGGTGTTCACACCGGGGGTCGGCAGCACCGAACCCAGCCGGAACAACACGATGATGCCCAACGTGAAGAGCAACTTGTTGCGCAGGTCGGGCGTACGGAACGCCCGGGTAATCGCGGTCAGCACGGCCCCTCCTGCGCGCCTGAAAGGCGGTATCGGTCAGCGAAGGTCTGGGAGTGATCCATCGGCACATCTCTGGTCAACGAGCCCTGGACAGCCTTCTGTCCAGCGCACTCTAACGCACTACGGGCGCGGTGGCTCTCTGTGAGCCCCCGCGCCTCGTATTGCCTGCCTACAGCTCGGTGACGGCGCCACCGGCCGCAGCGATCTTCTCCTTCGCGGAGGCGGAGAAAGCGTGCGCCTGCACGTTCAACGCCACCGAGATGTCGCCGGTTCCCAGGATCTTGACCGGCTGGTTCTTGCGGACCGCACCCCGCTCGACCAGCGTCTCCACGTTGACGTCGCCGCCATCGGGGAACAGCTCGCCGAGCCTGTCCAGGTTGACGACCTGATAGGTCGTCTTGAACATGGCGTTCGAGAAGCCCTTCAGCTTGGGCAGCCGCCGCTGGAGCGGAACCTGGCCACCCTCGAAGCCGAGAGGAACATTCGTACGGGACTTGGTGCCCTTGGTGCCACGACCGGACGTCTTGCCCTTGGACGCCTCGCCACGGCCCTTGCGGACCTTGGACTTGTTGGCGCCGGGGGCCGGACGCAGGTGGTGGATGCGCAGCGGCGTACCGCCGGCGTTGTTCTCAGCGTTAGCCATGACTAGTCGACCTCTTCCACCTCGACGAGGTGCGTCACCACGGCGACCATCCCCCGGATCTCCGGGCGGTCCTCCTTGACGACGACGTCGCCGATTCGCTTCAGGCCCAGCGAGCGCAGCGAGTCACGCTGGTTCTGCTTGCCACCGATCTTCGATCGGGTCTGGGTGATCTTGAGACGAGCCATCGGCTAGCTCACCGCCTTCGCCGCCGCGGCGGCCTCGGCGATGCCTTCGGCACGGGCCTTGAGCATGCGCACGGGGGCGACGTGCTCGATCGGCAGTCCACGGCGGGCGGCGATCTCCTCGGGCCTGCTGAGGCCCTTCAGCGCCGCCACGGTGGCGTGGACGATGTTGATCGGGTTGTCCGAGCCGAGCGACTTGGACAGCACGTCGTGGATGCCGGCGCACTCCAGGACGGCGCGCACCGGACCACCCGCGATGACACCGGTACCGGGCGAGGCCGGACGCAGGAGGACGACGCCGGCGGCGTCCTCACCCTGCACGGTGTGCGGGATGGTGCCCTGGATGCGCGGCACCTTGAAGAAGTGCTTCTTGGCCTCTTCGACGCCCTTGGCGATCGCCGCGGGCACCTCCTTGGCCTTGCCGTATCCGACACCGACCAGGCCGTTGCCGTCACCGACGACAACCAGGGCGGTGAAGCTGAAGCGCCGACCACCCTTGACGACCTTGGCCACTCGATTGATCTTCACGACGCGCTCGATGTACGAGACGCCCTTCTCGGCAGCGCCGCCGCGGCGATCGTCGCGACGGTCACGCCGCTCACCACCGCCGCCGGCACCGCGACGCGGAGCTGCAGCCATCAGTGGTTCCTCTCCTCGTTGCTCTTGATTGCGATCCTGGCTGGAGACATCAGAACTCCAGCCCGCCTTCTCGGGCGCTGTCCGCGAGGGCCGCGATGCGGCCCGCGTAGCGGTTGCCACCGCGGTCGAAGACGACAGCGGTGATCCCGGCGGCCTTGGCCCGCTGAGCGAGGAGCTCGCCGACCTTCTTAGCCTTGTCCGTCTTGGTGCCCTCGCCGGTACGGAGCGAGGCGTCCAGCGTGGACGCGCTCACCAGCGTGTGGCCGGCGGTGTCGTCCACGATCTGCACGAACAGGTGACGCGCGGAGCGGTTGACGACGAGACGCGGGCGGGCCGGCGAGCCGACGACCTTCTTGCGGACACGGCGGTGACGGCGCGAGCGCGAGAGCGCACGCGCGGCCGTGTGCTTGGCAACCTTGGTGAAGGCCATGACTACTTACCAGCCTTTCCGACCTTGCGGCGGATGACTTCGCCCTGGTACCGCACACCCTTGCCCTTGTAAGGGTCAGGCTTGCGCAGCTTCCGGATGTTCGCGGCGACCTCGCCGACCTTCTGCTTGTCGATGCCGTCCACGTGGAACAGGGTCGGCCGGTCGACGCGGAAGGTGACGCCCTCGGGGGCGTCGACGATCACCGAGTGGCTGAAGCCCAGCGAGAACTCCAGCTGCGTCGGGCCCTTGGCCTGGACGCGGTAACCCACGCCGACGATCTCCAGCGTCTTGCTGTATCCCTTGGTCACGCCGTCCACCATGTTGGCGATCAGCGTGCGGGACAGCCCGTGCAGCGCACGGACCTTGTTCTCGTCGTTGGGACGTGAGACGGCGATGTTGCCGTCGTCCCCCCGAGCCACGTCGATCGGCTCGGCGACCTTGTGTGAAAGCGTGCCCTTGGGGCCCTTGACCGTGACATCCCGGCCGTCGATGGTGATGTCAACACCATTCGGTACGGGGATGGGCAGCCGTCCAATTCGCGACATGCTGAAATTCCTCCCCTCGTTACCAAACGTAGGCGAGGACTTCCCCGCCCACACCACGCTTGCCGGCCTGCCTGTCGGTCATGAGGCCACCGGACGTCGAGATGATCGCGACGCCCAGGCCGCCCAGGACCCTAGGCAGGTTGTCCTTCTTTGCATAGACCCGCAGACCGGGCTTGGAAACCCGGCGCAGGCCCGCGATAGACCGTTCACGCGTAGGCCCGAACTTGAGCTCCACCACGAGGTTCTTCCCGACCTTGGCGTCTTCGACGGCCCAGGCCTGGATGTAACCCTCCTGCTGGAGGATCTCGGCGATGTGCGCCTTGATCTTCGAGTACGGCATGGCCACGGTGTCGTGGTATGCCGAGTTCGCGTTACGCAGACGTGTCAACATGTCTGCGATCGGGTCGGTCATCGTCATGGCCGGTGGCCCTCCTCACCGCGGTTTCCCTGTGACGGGACCTACGGTGTGGTCGTGGGCGCTTGAAGCAGCGCCCGGTTGATATGACTTATGTGCACAGCGGGCCCCGGGCGGGCCTTCACGTCGCGATCGCCGGCCGAACCGGCCACGCGTCCATCGAGAAGGCCCGCACGCGGGCTACCAGCTGGACTTGGTGATGCCGGGCAGCTCGCCCCGGTGCGCCATCTCACGGAAGCACACGCGGCACAGGCCGAACTTGCGGTAGACGGCGCGAGGCCGGCCGCAGCGCGTGCACCGAGTGTACGCGCGAACGCCGAACTTGGGCTTGCGCTCGGCCTTGGCGATCAAGGACTTCTTAGCCATCAGGCCTCCTTAAAGGGGAAGCCGAGAAGCTTGAGCAGCGCCCGGCCCTGGTCGTCATTCGTGGCGGTGGTCACGACCGTGATGTCCATGCCACGCTGACGGTCGACCCGGTCGGGGTCCACCTCGTGGAACATGACCTGCTCGGTAAGACCGAAGGTGTAGTTCCCGTTGCCGTCGAACTGCTTCGGCGACAGGCCGCGGAAGTCCCTGATGCGCGGAAGCGCCAGGGAGAGCAGCCGGTCGAGGAACTCCCACATGCGGTCGCCGCGGAGCGTCACGTGCGCGCCGATCGGCATGCCCTCGCGCAGCTTGAACTGCGCGATGGACTTGCGGGCGTGGGCGACGGCCGGCTTCTGACCGGTGATGGCGGTGAGATCGCGCACCGCGCCCTCGATGAGCTTGGAGTCCCGAGCCGCCTCGCCGACGCCCATGTTCACCTTGATCTTGGTGAGCCTGGGGATCTGCATGGCGTTCTCGATGCCGAACTGCTCGCGAAGCTTGTCCGCGATCTCCTCGCGGTAGCGCTCCTTGAGGCGCGGCGTGGGGCGCTCGGTCTCAGTTGTGGTGGCGGTCATCAGTTGTCCTCACCCGATTCGTCGGCCTTCTCGGCCTTCTTGGCGGGCTTGTCGTCCTTCTTCGCCTCATCCTTGAGCTTCTTGACGTTGCTCACGTGGATGGGGGCCTCCATGGTCTGCACGCCGCCTTCCTTGGCGCCGCGCGGTCCCTGGTGGGTGACCTTCGAGTGCTTCTTGACCAGGTTGACGCCCTCGACTATCACGCGGTCCTCGCGCGGGATAGAGAGGATCACACGACCCTTGGCACCCTTGTCCTTACCGGCGATGACCTGGACGAGGTCACCCTTCTTCACATGCAGCTTCGGCATTTACAACACCTCCGGCGCGAGCGAGATGATGCGCATGAACTTCTTCTCGCGCAGCTCGCGACCCACCGGACCGAAGATACGCGTGCCCCGAGGGTCACCGCTGTCCTTGATGATGACCGCGGCGTTCTCGTCGAAGCGGATGTAGGAGCCGTCGGGGCGGCGGCGCTCCTTGGTGGTGCGCACCACGACAGCCTTGACCACATCACCCTTTTTGACACCCGCGGCGGGAAGGGCGTCCTTCACCGTCGCGACGATGATGTCGCCGATACCCGCGTAGCGCCGACCCGAGCCGCCGAGCACGCGGATGCACAAGATCTCCTTGGCACCCGTGTTGTCGGCGACCTTGAGCCGCGACTCCTGCTGGATCACGTCAACTCCCGTGTGTCACGCCGGTTCTCATTCAGTGAGCCTGGCGGAACTAGATTCGGTCTTATGCTCCCTGGCGACGGCCCTGCCGGCGCCGAGGGGGGACGCTCGCGCGAGAGACCCCCTTCCGGGGGGCCTCCCGCAGAGCGACTTACTTGGCCCGCTCGAGGATCTCCACGACGCGCCACCGCTTGGTGGCCGACAGCGGCCGGGTCTCCATCAGGAGAACACGGTCGCCGACGCCGCAGGAGTTGGCCTCGTCGTGGGCCTTGTACTTGGTCGTACGGCGGATGACCTTGCCGTACAGCGGGTGCTTCACGCGGTCCTCGACGGCGACGACGACGGTCTTGTCCATCTTGTCGCTGACGACGAGACCCTCGCGGGTCTTGCGGTAGTTCCGCGTCTTCTTGTCGGTGGTCTCAGTTGTCTCAGCCATCGCTCGGCTCCTTCTCGACCGTGATGATTCCGAGCTCCCGCTCGCGCATCACGGTGTAGATACGGGCGATCTCGCGGCGGACGGCACGGAGCCGCCCGTGGCTTTCCAACTGACCGGTCGCCGCCTGGAAGCGGAGGTTGAACAGCTCCTCCTTGGCTTCCTTCAGCTTCTGGACCAGCTCATCCTGGTCAGAAGTCCGCAGCTCACCGGCGGTCAGGCCCTTAGCCATCACGCCTCACCCACTTCACGCTTAACAAACCGGCACTTCATCGGGAGCTTGTGCATCGCACGGCGGAGGGCCTCACGGGCCACCGGCTCGGAGACACCCGAGAGCTCGAACATGACGCGGCCGGGCTTGACGTTGGCGATCCACCACTCCGGCGAACCCTTTCCGGAACCCATGCGGGTCTCGGCAGGCTTCTTCGTGAGGGGACGGTCGGGGTAGATGTTGATCCACACCTTGCCGCCACGGCGGATGTGCCGGGTCATGGCGATACGAGCGGCCTCGATCTGGCGGTTGGTCACGTAGTGGTGCTCAAGCGCCTGGATGCCGAACTCGCCGAACACGACCCTGGTGCCGCCCTTGGCGGCTCCGCTGCGGTCGGGCCGGTGCTGTTTACGGTGCTTGACCCTGCGCGGGATCAGCATGGTCAGCTCCCTTCAGCACCCGGCTGCTCCGCCGGGCCGGTCTCGGGCGCCCCTGCGGGCGCGGTTGATTCGGTCTTGGGCCCGCGACCGCCGCCACGGGGGGCGCCGTCACGGCCACCCCGGCCGCCGCCACCGCCGCCGCCCGCGCCACGGCCACGCTGCGGCCGGTCGGTACGGTCGCGACGCTGGCCGGCACGCGCACCGGCGGCAGCCGCCTCGCGCTCGGCGCGGCTGGTCGGAGCCTCACCCTTGTAGATCCACACCTTCACGCCGATGCGGCCGAAGGTGGTGCGGGCCTCGTAGAAGCCGTAGTCGATGTCCGCGCGAAGGGTGTGCAGAGGCACACGACCCTCGCGGTAGAACTCCGACCGCGACATCTCGGCGCCGCCGAGACGACCGGCGCACTGGACACGGATGCCCTTGGCGCCGCTCTTCATCGCCGACTGCATGGCCTTGCGCATCGCCCGCCGGAACGAGACCCGGCTGGACAGCTGCTCGGCCACGCCCTGGGCGACGAGCTGGGCGTCGACCTCGGGGTTCTTGACCTCGAGGATGTTGAGCTGGACCTGCTTCTTGGTCAGCTTCTCGAGGTCGCCACGGATGCGGTCCGCCTCGGCGCCGCGGCGGCCGATGACGATGCCCGGCCGGGCGGTGTGGATGTCGACCTGAACTCGGTCGGTGGTCCGCTCGATCTCGACCTTGGAGATGCCGGCCCGCTCCATGCCCTTCTGCAGCATGCGGCGGATCGACACGTCTTCGGCGACGTAGGACTTGTACAGCTTGTCGGCGTACCACCGGCTCTTGAAGTCGGTCGTGATGCCGAGCCGGAACCCGTGCGGGTTAACCTTCTGGCCCACTAGCGGGTCCTTCCCTTCGGCCTGCCCTGACCTTCCGGCCGGGCTTCGACGATCACGGTGATGTGACTCGTCCGCTTGTTGATCCGATAGGCACGGCCCTGGGCACGGGGACGGAACCTCTTCAGCGTCGGGCCCTCATCGACCCACGCCCGGCTCACGACCAGCAGCTCGCGGTCGAGCTTGAAGTTGTGCTCCGCGTTCGCCATCGCGCTCGACAGCACCTTGTAGATCGGCTCGCTCGCCGCCTGGGGGGCGAACTGCAGCACGGCCTGCGCCTCCGAAGCGGGCAGCCCGCGAATAAGGTCCACCACGCGGCGGGCCTTCTGGGGCGTGACGCGGACGAACCGCGCCTGAGCCCTGGCTTCCATCGCTTACTCCTCGTTTCTAAGGCGCTTACCGCCGGCTACGCCGGTCTTCCTTGACGTGGCTGCGGAAGGTCCGCGTAGGCGCGAACTCACCCAGCTTGTGACCGATCATCGACTCGGTGACGAACACCGGGACGTGCTTGCGCCCGTCGTGGACGGCGATCGTGTGGCCGAGCATGTCGGGCACGATCATGGAGCGCCGCGACCACGTCTTGATGACGTTCTTGGTGCCCTTTTCGTTCTGGACGTCCACCTTCTTCATAAGGTGGCCATCCACGAAAGGACCCTTCTTAAGGCTACGTGGCATTTAGGCTGCTCCTACCGCTTCTTCCTCTTGCTCCGCCGACGGATGATCAGTCGGTCGCTGGCCTTGTTGGCCTGACGGGTACGACCCTCGGGCTTGCCCTTGGGGTTCACCGGGTGGCGACCGCCGGAGGTCTTACCCTCACCACCACCGTGCGGGTGGTCGACCGGGTTCATGGCGACACCGCGAACCGTCGGGCGCTTGCCCTTCCAGCGGTTACGGCCAGCCTTACCGATGTTGATGTTGGCCTGCTCGGCGTTGCCGACCTGGCCCACGGAGGCGCGGCAGCGCACGTCCACCTGGCGCATTTCGCCGGAGGGCATACGCAGCGTGGCGTACTGCCCCTCCTTGGCCAGGAGCTGGATCTGCGCGCCGGCGGACCGGCCGAGCTTGGCGCCGCCACCGGGCTTCAGCTCCACGGCGTGGATGAAGGTACCGGTGGGGATGTTGCGCAGTGGCAGGCAGTTGCCCGGCTTGATGTCGGCCGCGGGGCCGTTCTCGATGCGGTCGCCCTGCTTGATGCCCGTCGGAGCGAGGATGTAGCGCTTCTCGCCGTCTGCGTAGTGCAGGAGCGCGATGCGCGACGTCCGGTTGGGGTCGTACTCGATGTGAGCGACCTTGGCCGGAATGCCGTCCTTGTCGTGGCGCCGGAAGTCGATGATCCGGTAGGCGCGCTTGTGCCCGCCGCCCTGGTGACGCGCGGTCACCCGGCCGTGGACGTTACGACCACCCTTGCTGTGAAGGGGAGCAAGCAGCGACTTCTCCGGCGTGCTGCGCGTGATCTCGGCGAAGTCCGAGACGCTCGCGCCGCGACGACCCGGAGTCGTCGGCTTGTATTTACGGATGCCCATCTTTTTCGTTCATCCCTTGTCGATGTTGCTTGGCAATGCGCGGTGATCAGCTGATCTGACCGAAGATGTCGATCCGATCGCCTTCCACCAGGCTCACGATCGCCCGCTTGGTGCTCGGGCGCTGGCCGTAACCGAACTTGGTCCGCTTGCGCTTGCCCTGCCGGTTGATCGTGTTCACGCTGGAGACCTTGACGCCGAAGATCTGCTCGATCGCGATCTTCACCTGGGTCTTGTTGGCCGTCTTGCGCACCAAGAACGTGTACTTGTTGTGCTCATCGATCAGGCCGTAGCTCTTCTCGGAGACGATCGGCTTGATGATGATGTCGCGCGGGTCGGCGATCTTCTGCATCAGGCGTCTTCCTTCCCGCTCTTGCCGAGCCGAGCCACGACCTGGTCGTACGCGGTGCGCGTGAAGACCACGTCGTCGTAGCAGAGCACGTCGTACGTGTTGAGCTGGCCCGCGTCCAGGAGGTGGACCTCCGGCGCGTTCCGCAGGCTCAGCCAGGTCAGCTCGTCACCCTCGTCGACGACGACGAGAACGCTGCGAGCGTTGGTGATCTTGCGCAGCGCCTCGAGCGCGGCCTTGGTCTTCGGGGTCTCCCCCGTCACCAGGCCGTCGATGACGTACACGCGACCGCCGGCCGCCCTGTCGCTGAGGGCACCGCGAAGAGCGGCGGCCTTCATCTTCTTGGGCGTCTTCTGGGCGTAGTCCCGCGGCTGCGGGCCGTGGACGGTGCCACCGCCGGCGAACTGCGGAGCGCGGGTCGAGCCCTGGCGGGCGCGGCCGGTGCCCTTCTGGCGGTACGGCTTCTTGCCACCGCCGCTGACCTCACCACGGGTCTTCGTCTTGTGCGTGCCCTGCCTGCGCGCGGCGAGCTGGGCGACGACGACCTGGTGGATCAGCGGAATGTTGACCTTGGTGCCGAAGATGTCCTCCGGCAGGTCGACGCTTCCGGTCTTCGCGCCGGCCGCGTCGAGGACGTCAATGGTGCTCACTTGGCAGCCCCCTTCTTGGCACTGGTGCGGACGAGAACCAGGCTGCCGTTGGCACCGGGGATCGCACCCTTGATCAGGATGAGACCCTTCTCGGCGTCCACGGCGTGAACCTTGAGGCTCTGGATGGTGGTCCGGACGTTGCCCATCCGGCCGGCCATGCGCAGGCCCTTGAAGACGCGGCCCGGCGTGGCGCAACCGCCGATGGAGCCGGGCGAGCGGTGCTTGCGCTGGGTGCCGTGCGAGGCGCTGAGGCCCTTGAAGCCGTGACGCTTCATGACACCCGCGAAGCCCTTGCCCTTGCTCTTACCGGTCACGTCGACGTACTGCCCGGCCTCGAAGGTGTCGGCCAGGACTTCCTGGCCGATCGTGTACTCGGAGGCGTCCGTGGTCCGAAGCTCGACGAAGTAGCGGCGCGGGGTGATGTCGTGCTTGCGCAGATAATCACCCAGCGGCTTGTTCACCTTGCGCGGGTCCACCTGCCCGTAGCCGAGCTGAACAGCGGAGTAGCCGTCCTTGTCCTCAGTGCGGACGCGGGTCACCACGCACGGACCGGCCTCGACGACGGTGACCGGAACCATCCGGTTGCCCTCATCGAAGACCTGGGTCATGCCGAGCTTCTTGCCCAGGACGCCCTTGATCTGCTTAGCCATGTCAGTGCGTTCCCTCAGAGCTTGATCGAGATGTCGACGCCGGCCGGAAGGTCGAGCCGCATGAGCGAGTCGACGGTCTTCGGCGTCGGATCGATGATGTCAATCAGCCGCTTGTGCGTGCGCATTTCGAAGTGCTCACGGCTGTCCTTGTACTTGTGCGGCGAGCGGATGACGCAGTACACGTTCTTCTCGGTCGGCAACGGCACCGGGCCCGCGACCTTCGCGCCAGTCCGCGTCACCGTCTCGACGATCTTCTTGGCCGAGCTGTCGATGACCTCGTGGTCATAGGCCTTAAGCCGGATGCGGATCTTTTGTCCCGCCATAATGGCCTCGGTGTCCTTCGCTGTCGTCCTGCAAAAGTTTCGTGCGGCCTTTTGCCGCTATGGGTGTCCCACGTGGCGCACGCCCCGTGACCCGCCTATTTCTTCCGTGATCTTGCAGTCATCTCGGTCGCTCTGGGCCGAGACGGCTGCGAGATCACGGGCCTGGATCGGGCTCGAAGCTCGCTGTGGGCTCCGGGACCGACTGGTCGGCCCCTTCGTGGTGCGGCGGCCGGCCCCCGGTTCCCCGAGGCCGACCGCCGACCCGTGATCGCGCTACTTGATGATCTTCGTGACTCGACCCGCACCGACGGTGCGGCCACCCTCGCGGATGGCGAACTTGAGACCGTCCTCCATCGCGATGGGCTGGATGAGCTGGACGGTCATCTCGGTGTTGTCACCGGGCATGACCATCTCGGTGCCCTCGGGGAGGGTCACGACGCCCGTCACGTCCGTGGTACGGAAGTAGAACTGCGGGCGGTAGTTGTTGAAGAACGGCGTGTGGCGGCCGCCCTCGTCCTTGGACAGGATGTAGACCTGAGCCTCGAACTCGGTGTGCGGGGTGGTCGTGCCCGGCTTGATGATGCACTGGCCGCGCTCGACGTCCTCGCGCTTGATGCCACGGAGGAGCAGGCCGACGTTGTCACCGGCCCGGCCCTCGTCAAGGAGCTTGCGGAACATCTCGACACCGGTGACGGTGGTCGTGGTGCTCTTCTCCTTGATGCCGATGATGTCGACGGTCTCGTTGACCTTGACGATGCCGCGCTCGATACGACCGGTCACGACGGTGCCGCGGCCGGTGATCGAGAAGACGTCCTCGATCGGCATGAGGAAGGGCTTGTCGGTGTCACGAACGGGCTCGGGGACGTTGTCGTCCACGGCGTTCATGAGCTCGATGATCGAGTCGCCCCACTTCTCGTCGCCCTCGAGCGCCTTCAGCGCCGAGACGCGAATGACCGGCAGGTCATCGCCCGGGAACTCCTGGGCGGAGAGCAGCTCGCGAACCTCGAGCTCGACGAGCTCCAGGATCTCCTCATCGTCGACCATGTCGGCCTTGTTCAGGGCGACGACGATGTAGGGGACGCCGACCTGGCGGGCCAGGAGGACGTGCTCCTTCGTCTGGGGCATCGGACCATCGGTGGCGGCGACCACGAGGATCGCGCCGTCCATCTGGGCCGCACCCGTGATCATGTTCTTCACGTAGTCGGCGTGACCGGGGCAGTCCACGTGGGCGTAGTGGCGCTTCTCGGTCTGGTACTCGACGTGGGCGATGGAGATGGTGATACCGCGGGCCTTCTCCTCGGGCGCCTTGTCGATCTTGTCGAACGGGGTCGCCTCATTGAGGTGAGGGAAACGGTCGTGGAGCACCTTGGTGATCGCCGCGGTCAGAGTGGTCTTGCCGTGGTCGATGTGCCCAATGGTGCCGATGTTCACGTGCGGCTTGGTCCGCTCGAACTTGGCCTTGGCCACTGCTCTGTCTCCTTAGAGATTCTGACTTGACTTGCGTAGTCTCACTCGGGCTCGGAGCCCGTAGGCCCGGGGCGGCGATCGCTCACCGCCCCAGACGAGGGAGCCGGAACCGCGGGTCCCGATCCCCTCTGGCCGTCGGCCGGCGGTCTCCCACCGGCCCCAGCCATTCGGACTCCGGGGACTATTCGCCCCGAGCCTTCGCGACGATCTCCTTGGCGATGCCCGGGGGCACCTCCGAATAGGAGTCGAACTGCATGCTGTAGACAGCCCGGCCCTGGGTCTTGCTTCGCAGGTCACCCACGTAACCGAACATCTCTGACAGCGGAACGAGGGCATTGATGACCTTTGCCCCGGTTCTGTCTTCCATCGCCTGGATCTGCCCGCGGCGACCGTTGAGGTCACCGATGACATCACCCATGTAGTCCTCGGGCGTGGTGACCTCGACGGCCATCATCGGCTCCAGGATTACGGCGTCGGCACGGCGCGCGGCCTCCTTGAAGGCCATCGAACCGGCGATCTTGAAGGCCATTTCGGAGGAGTCGACCTCGTGGTAGGCACCGTCCCGCAGGGTGACCTTGACGCCCACCATCGGGTAGCCGGCCAGCACGCCGAACTCGGCGGCCTCCTGGGCGCCCGCGTCCACCGACGGGATGTACTCCCGGGGGATGCGGCCACCACTGACGCTGTTCTTGAACTCGTAACCGTCGTTGCCCTCGCCCAGCGGCTCCAGATCGATGATCACGCGCGCGAACTGGCCGGAACCACCGGTCTGCTTCTTGTGCGTGTACTCGATCTTCTCCACCTTGCGGCGGATGGTCTCGCGGTAGGCGACCTGCGGGCGGCCGACGTTGGCCTCGACCTTGAACTCGCGGCGCATCCGGTCGACGAGGATCTCCAGGTGGAGCTCACCCATACCCCAGATGACCGTCTGCCCGGTCTCCTCGTCCCGCCGGACCTGGAAGGACGGGTCCTCCTCGGCCAGGCGCTGGATCGCGGTGCCCAGCTTCTCCTGGTCACCCTTGGTCTTCGGCTCGATCGCGACGTTGATGACCGGAGCCGGGAAGTTCATCGACTCCAGGACGACCTGGTGCGTCGGGTCGCTGAGGGTGTCACCGGTGGTGGTGTCCTTCAGGCCCATGACGGCGACGATCTGACCAGCGACGGCCTGCGGGCGCTCTTCGCGCTTGTTGGCGTGCATCTGGTAGATCTTGCCGATGCGCTCCTTCTTGCCCTTCACGGAGTTCACGACCGACGTACCGGTGTCGAGCGTGCCCGAGTAGATGCGAATGAAGGTGAGCTTGCCCAGGTGCTGGTCGCTCATGATCTTGAAGGCCAGAGCGGAGAACGGCTCGTTCGGGTCCGCGTGACGCTCGATGACCTGGTCCTCGTGGCCGACCGCGTGCCCCTTGAGCGCGGGGATGTCGGTCGGGGCCGGGAGGTAGGCCACGATCGCGTCGAGCAGGGGCTGCACGCCCTTGTTCTTGAACGCGGTGCCGCACAGGACCGGGTTGAGGGAGCTGGCCAGTGTCGCGCGGCGGATGCCGGCGACCAGCTGCTCCTCGGTGGGCTCGACGCCCTCGAGGAACAGCTCCATGAGCTCGTCGTCGTGCTCGGCGACGGTCTCGATGAGCTTGTCGCGCCACTCACGGGCGACGTCGGCGTGGTCGGCCGGGATGTCGACGGTGTCGTACATCTCGCCCTTGGCCGCCTCGGCGCTCCAGATCAGGCCCTTCATCTTCACCAGGTCGATGATGCCCTTGAAGTCGGCCTCGACGCCCCAGGGAAGCTGGATGACCAGCGGAGTCGCACCGAGGCGCGACACGATCATGTCGACGCAGCGGTGGAACTCGGCGCCGACCCGGTCCATCTTGTTGACGAAGCAGATGCGGGGAACGCCGTAACGGTCGGCCTGGCGCCACACCGTCTCGGACTGCGGCTCGACACCGGCGACGGCGTCGAAGACCGCGACCGCACCGTCAAGAACGCGCAGCGACCGCTCCACCTCGACGGTGAAGTCGACGTGGCCGGGAGTGTCGATGATGTTGATCGTGTGATCAAGCCACATGCAGGTGGTCGCGGCGGAGGTGATGGTGATGCCGCGCTCCTGCTCCTGCTCCATCCAGTCCATCGTGGCAGCGCCCTCGTGGACTTCACCGATCTTGTAGTTGATACCGGTGTAGAACAGGATGCGCTCGGTCGTGGTGGTTTTGCCCGCGTCGATGTGGGCCATGATCCCGATGTTGCGGACCCTGGCCAGGTCAAGAGCGGTCGTTGTCGCCACTTCTCTCGCGTCCTCGTCGTCTCGTCGTCGCCGCTGGGATTACCAGCGGTAGTGGGCGAAGGCCTTGTTGGACTCGGCCATCTTGTGCGTGTCCTCACGCCGCTTGACGCTGGCGCCGAGGCCGTTGCTGGCGTCGAGCAGCTCGTTCATCAGCCGCTCGGTCATGGTCTTCTCGCGGCGGGCGCGGGAGTACTGCACCAGCCAGCGGAGCGCCAGCGTGGTGCTGCGCGCGGCGCGCACCTCGACCGGCACCTGGTAGGTGGCGCCACCGACACGGCGGCTGCGCACCTCAAGAGTGGGCTTGACGTTGTCGAGAGCGCGCTTCAGCGTGACGACCGGGTCATTGCCCGACTTGTCCTTGCAGCCCTCGAGGGCGTCGTAGACGATCGACTGGGCGAGCGACCGCTTGCCGTTCAGAAGCACCTTGTTGATGAGCGCGGTGACCAGCGGTGAGTTGAACACCGGGTCTGCGACAAGCTGTCGGCGCCCAGCGGGACCCTTGCGCGGCATGTCAGCTCTTCTCCTTCTTCGCGCCGTAACGGCTGCGGGCCTGCTTGCGGTTGCGGACGCCCTGGGTGTCCAGCGAACCGCGGATGATCTTGTATCGAACACCCGGCAGGTCCTTCACACGACCGCCACGCACGAGCACGATGGAGTGCTCCTGAAGGTTGTGACCGACACCAGGGATGTAGGCCGTTACCTCGATGCCATTGGTGAGCCTGACACGCGCCACCTTGCGGAGGGCGGAGTTCGGCTTCTTGGGGGTCGTCGTATACACGCGCGTGCAGACGCCGCGCCGCTGGGGGCTCCCCTTGAGCGCCGGTGTCTTGGTCTTACTGACCTTGTCCTGGCGGCCCTTGCGGACCAGCTGCTGAATCGTGGGCACCGCGTCTCCGTTCATGCTTGGCCGGTAATTCGAAAAGTCGTGCGTTTCGCAGGCTCTGCCGGTGTCATGACCTGCTGTTTTTCCCTCGGCTCCGACCCACGCGCTCGGGCGTGTCGCGATCTTTGCCGCACTGTGCCCGACGATGGCCTGACCAGTGGAGGAGATCACGCGGCGTCCGAACGACCTCCGTGGAGGCCTTGGAGCGCACGCATGTGAGCCCATGAAGCCACGGGCACGAAGGGCAAGACTACCTAGCCCATCGCAACACGTCAAAACGGTTGCGCCGAGCCGCTCATGCGGGCGGCTTCGGGGCGTGTCGTGGTCCCGCGGCCGGTTTCCCCCCGACCGCTATCAGGCTCTCATCAAGTTTACCGGCACGCGGAGACTTCTCTCGACGATTTCCCTGTCTTGCCTCGCCCGCCGCCCGACGTAGGGCCTCCGGGCCGTACGCGCGGCCGGCCGTGCGAGGCCCCCGGACCGTACGCGGGCCGCGCTCCCGGGGGCCTCGCACGGCCGGCCACGGGACCGGAGACGCCACGAGGGGCGCCCGCTCCCCTTCCGGGAAACGCGCGCCCCTCGTCCGCTCGGAGCCGGGACCGGCCGGCGAGTGCCGGCCGGGCCGCTAGCGGTTGTACTGACCGAAGTCGTACTCCTCCAGCGGGACGGCTTCGCCGCTGCCCGTGCCGAAGGTGTAGTCGGTCGCGGAGCCGTCGTAGCCGCCGACGGTGTACATCGCCGCCTTGGCCTCCTCGGTGGGCTCGACCCGGATGTTGCGGTACTGGGACATGCCCGTACCCGCCGGGATGAGCTTTCCGATGATGACGTTCTCCTTGAGACCGAGCAGGGAGTCGGACTTGGCGTGGATCGCCGCGTCGGTGAGCACCCGGGTGGTCTCCTGGAAGGACGCCGCCGACAGCCACGACTCGGTGGCGAGCGAGGCCTTGGTGATGCCCATGAGGACCGGACGGCCGGAGGCGGGGGTGCCGCCCTCGGCGACGACCTCGCGGTTGACCATCTCGAAGCGCGGCCGCTCGACGAGCTCGCCGGGCAGCAGGTCGGTGTCACCCGACTCGAGCACGTTCACGCGCTTGAGCATCTGCCGCACGATGATCTCGATGTGCTTGTCGTGGATCGACACACCCTGCGAGCGGTACACCTGCTGGACCTCGGCCACCAGGTGGAGCTGCACGGCCCGGGGGCCGAGGATGCGCAGCACCTCGTTGGGGTTGACCGCACCGGCGATGAGCTGCTGGCCCACCGTCACCCGCTGGCCGTCGGCGACCAGCAGGCGCGACCGCATCGACACCGGGTAGGCGATCTCCTCGGAGCCGTCGTCCGGAGTGATGACGATCTTGCGGGTCTTGTCGGTCTCGTCGATGCGCACGCGGCCGTCGGCCTCGCTGATCGGGGCGACACCCTTGGGGACGCGCGCCTCGAACAGCTCCTGGACACGGGGCAGACCGTGGGTGATGTCCGCGCCCGCCACACCACCGGTGTGGAAGGTGCGCATCGTCAGCTGCGTGCCGGGCTCACCGATCGACTGGGCCGCGATGATGCCGACGGCCTCGCCGACGTCCACGAGCTTGCCGGTCGCCAGCGAGCGGCCATAGCAGGTGGCGCAGACACCGATCTTCGCCTCGCACACCAGCGCGCTGCGGGTCCTGACCGTCTCGATGCCGGCCTCGACCAGCGCGGTGACGGTGATGTCGCTGATGTCGACACCCGCCGTCGCGATGATCTTGCCGTCCACCTCGACGTCCTCGGCCAGGATGCGGCCGTGCACGTTGCTCTCGGCGTTCTCGGCCTTGGAGAGGTTGCCGGAGGAGTCGCGCTCGCCGACGTGCAGCGGGACGCCGCGGTCGGTGCCACAGTCGATCTCACGGACGATGACGTCCTGCGCGACGTCCACCAGACGACGGGTCAGGTAACCCGAGTCGGCGGTACGCAGAGCGGTGTCCGCGAGGCCCTTCCGCTGTCCGTGGGTGGAGATGAAGTACTCCAGCACCGACAGACCCTCGCGGAAGGAGGACTTGATCGGCCGCGGGATCGTCTCACCCTTGGTGTTGGACACCAGACCACGGATGCCCGCGATCTGACGGACCTGCATCTTGTTGCCTCGGGCGCCGGAGTTGACCATCATCCAGACGGAGTTGGTCGCCGGGAAGGCGTTCACCATGTCGGTCTCGACGTCCGCCGTGGCGTGCGTCCAGATCTCGATGAGCTCCTGGCGGCGCTCCTCGTCGGTGATCAGACCGCGCTCGTACTCACGCTGGACCTTGTCGGCCCTCCGCTCGTACGACTCCATGATCGCGGCCTTGTTCGGCGGCGCGACGACGTCGTCGATGGAGATCGTGACGCCGGAGCGGGTCGCCCAGTGGAAGCCCGCGTCCTTGAGCGCGTCCAGAGCGGTCGCGACCTCGACCTTCGGGTACTTCTCAGCGAGCTCGTTGACGATCGTCGAGAGCTGCTTCTTCCCGATCTGCGAGTTCACGAACGGGTAGTTGTCCGGCAGCGTCTGGTTGAACAGGCACCGGCCCAGGGTGGACTCCAGGCGGTAGGCCTCGCCGGCCTCCCAGCCCTCGGGCGCCTGCCAGCCCCGCGGCGGCGGGACGTCCTTGACGCGCACCTGGATCTTGGCCTGGATGTTCAGCTCGCGCCGGTCATAGGCCATGAGCGCCTCGGACACCGAGCCGAAGACCCGGCCCTCGCCCTCGGCGCCGTCGAGCTGGGTGGTCAGCCAGTAGAGGCCGATGATCATGTCCTGGGTGGGCATGGTCACGGGCTTGCCGTCGGCCGGCTTGAGGATGTTGTTGGTCGAGAGCATCAGGATGCGCGCCTCGGCCTGGGCCTCCGCCGACAGCGGCAGGTGGACCGCCATCTGGTCGCCGTCGAAGTCCGCGTTGAACGCGGTGCAGACGAGCGGGTGGATCTGGATCGCCTTGCCCTCGACAAGCTGCGGCTCGAAGGCCTGGATGCCGAGGCGGTGCAGGGTCGGCGCGCGGTTGAGCAGCACCGGGTGCTCGGTGATGACCTCTTCGAGCACGTCCCACACGACCGGCCTGGCCCGCTCGACCATGCGCTTCGCCGACTTGATGTTCTGCGCGTGGTTCAGGTCGACCAGGCGCTTCATCACGAACGGCTTGAAGAGCTCCAGCGCCATCTGCTTGGGCAGGCCGCACTGGTGCAGCTTCAGCTGCGGGCCGACGACGATGACCGAACGGCCGGAGTAGTCGACTCGCTTGCCGAGGAGGTTCTGCCGGAAACGGCCCTGCTTGCCCTTGAGCATGTCGGACAGCGACTTCAGCGGACGGTTGCCCGGCCCGGTGACCGGACGGCCGCGGCGGCCGTTGTCGAACAGCGCGTCGACGGCCTCCTGGAGCATCCGCTTCTCGTTGTTGACGATGATCTCGGGCGCGCCGAGGTCCAGAAGCCGCTTGAGGCGGTTGTTCCGGTTGATGACGCGGCGGTACAGGTCGTTGAGGTCCGAGGTCGCGAACCGGCCACCGTCGAGCTGCACCATCGGGCGCAGGTCCGGCGGGATGACCGGGATGCAGTCGAGGACCATGCCGTTGGGCGAGTTGCGCGTCGTGAGGAACGCGGACACGACCTTGAGCCGCTTGAGCGCGCGAGCCTTCTTCTGACCCTTGCCGCTGCGGATGGTCTCGCGCAGCGACTCGGCCTCGGCGGCCAGGTCGAAGTTGTTCAGGCGCTCCTGGATGGCCTGGGCGCCCATGCCACCGCGGAAGTAGCGGCCGAAGCGGTCGCGCATCTCGCGGTAGAGCAGCTCGTCACCCTCGAGGTCCTGGACCTTGAGGTTCTTGAAGCGGCTCCAGACCTCTTCCAGGCGGTCGAGCTCGCGCTGGGTGCGGTCGCGGAGCTGACGCATCTCGCGGTCGGCACCCTCGCGCACCTTGCGGCGCACGTCACCCTTGGCGCCGGTGGACTCCAGCTCGGCGAGGTCGGTCTCGAGCTTCTTCTGCCGGGCCTCGATGTCGGCGTCGCGGCGCTGCTCGATGTGCTGCCGCTCGACGGAGATCTTCGCCTCCAGCGACGGCAGGTCACGAGCACGCATCTCGGTGTCGACATACGTGATCATGTAGGCCGCGAAGTAGATGACCTTCTCAAGGTCCTTCGGGGCCAGGTCCAGCAGGTACCCGAGGCGCGACGGGACGCCCTTGAAGTACCAGATGTGGGTGACCGGAGCGGCCAGCTCGATGTGGCCCATCCGCTCACGACGCACCTTGGCGCGAGTCACCTCGACGCCACAGCGCTCACAGATGATGCCCTTGAAGCGGACGCGCTTGTACTTACCGCAGTAGCACTCCCAGTCGCGGGTGGGGCCGAAGATCTTCTCGCAGAAGAGCCCGTCCTTTTCCGGCTTCAGGGTGCGGTAGTTGATGGTCTCGGGCTTCTTAACCTCGCCGTGCGACCACTGACGGATATCGTCGGCCGTGGCGAGACCGATTCGCAGCTCGTCGAAGAAGTTGACGTCGAGCACTTCTTATCCCCTCGCTTGAAAATCAGACCTCTTCGACACTGCTCGGCTCGCGCCGGGACAGGTCGATGCCGAGCTCCTCCGCCGCGCGGAAGACATCCTCGTCGGTGTCCCGCATCTCGATGGACATGCCATCGCTGGAGAGAACCTCGACATTGAGGCACAGCGACTGCATTTCCTTGATGAGGACCTTGAAGGACTCAGGGATACCCGGCTCGGGGATGTTCTCGCCCTTGACGATGGCCTCGTAGACCTTCACTCGGCCGAGAACGTCGTCGGACTTGATGGTCAGCAGCTCCTGGAGGGCGTAAGCCGCTCCGTAGGCTTCGAGCGCCCACACCTCCATCTCACCGAACCGCTGGCCACCGAACTGGGCCTTACCGCCGAGCGGCTGCTGGGTGATCATGGAGTACGGACCGGTCGAGCGAGCGTGGATCTTGTCGTCGACCAGGTGGAGCAGCTTGAGGATGTAGATGTAGCCGACCGAGATGGGGTGCGGGAACGGCTCCCCGGAGCGGCCGTCGAACAGCCGGGCCTTGCCGCTGACGCCGACCATGCGCTCGCCGTCGCGGTTGACCAGGGTGTTGTCGAGCAGACCGGTGAGCTCCTCCTCGTGGGCACCGTCGAACACCGGGGTGGCGACGTTGGTGCGAGGCGCGACCTGGCCGAAGCCCTTGTCGCGCAGCCGCTCCGCCCACGCCTCCTGGATGCCCGTGATGTCCCACCCTCTGGCGGCGATCCACCCGAGGTGGGTCTCCAGCACCTGGCCGACGTTCATCCGGCCGGGCACGCCCAGCGGGTTGAGGATGATGTCGACCGGGGTGCCGTCCTCCAGGAACGGCATGTCCTCGACGGGGAGGATCTTGGAGATGACGCCCTTGTTGCCGTGGCGCCCCGCCAGCTTGTCACCGTCGGTGATCTTGCGCTTCTGGGCGACGTACACCCGGACCAGCTCGTTCACGCCGGGGGGGAGCTCGTCGCCCTCCTCGCGGCTGAACACGCGGACACCGATGACCTTGCCCATCTCGCCGTGCGGCACCTTCAGTGAGGTGTCGCGGACCTCGCGGGCCTTCTCACCGAAGATCGCGCGCAGCAGGCGCTCCTCCGGGGTCAGCTCGGTCTCGCCCTTGGGCGTGACCTTGCCGACGAGGATGTCACCGGGCACGACCTCGGCGCCGATGCGGATGATGCCGCGCTCGTCGAGGTCGGCCAGGACCTCCTCGGAGACGTTCGGGATGTCCCGGGTGATCTCCTCGGGGCCCAGCTTGGTGTCGCGGGCGTCGACCTCGTGCTCCTCGATGTGGATCGAGGAGAGCACGTCGTCCTGCACCAGGCGCTGGGACAGGATGATCGCGTCTTCGTAGTTGTGACCCTCCCACGGCATGAACGCCACGAGGAGGTTCTTGCCCAGGGCCATCTCGCCGTTGTCGGTGCAGGGACCGTCGGCGACGACCTGGTTCACCTCGATCCGGTCGCCCTCGCGGACGATGGGCTTCTGGTTGAAGCAGGTGCCCTGGTTGGAGCGCTTGAACTTCGCCACGCGGTAGGTGGTGCGCGTGCCGTCGTCGTTCATCACGGTGACGTAGTCGGCCGAGACCTCCTCGACGACGCCCGCCTTCTCGGCGGTGATCACGTCGCCGGCGTCGGTCGCGGCGCGGTACTCCATGCCCGTGCCGACCAGCGGGGCCTCGCTCTTGAGCAGAGGCACCGACTGGCGCTGCATGTTGGAGCCCATGAGCGCGCGGTTGGCGTCGTCGTGCTCCAGGAACGGGATCATGGCGGTCGCGACGGACACCATCTGGCGCGCCGAGACGTCCATGTAGTCGACCTCGTTCGGCCGGATGAACTCGACCTCGCCGCCCTTACGGCGGACCAGGACGCGGTCTTCCGCGAATGCTCCGTCAGCGCGCAGCGGCGTGTTGGCCTGGGCGATGACGTGCCTGTCCTCCTCGTCGGCGGTCAGGTAGTCGATGTCCTCTGTGACACGGCCGTCCACGACCTTGCGGTACGGGGTCTCGACGAATCCGAAGGAGTTGACGCGGCCGAAGGACGACAGCGAGCCGATGAGGCCGATGTTCGGGCCTTCAGGCGTCTCGATCGGGCACATCCGGCCGTAGTGGGACGGGTGCACGTCACGGACCTCGAAGCCGGCCCGCTCACGGGACAGACCACCGGGGCCGAGCGCGGACAGACGCCGCTTGTGCGTCAGGCCGGCCAGCGGGTTGGTCTGGTCCATGAACTGCGACAGCTGCGAGGTGCCGAAGAACTCCTTGATCGACGCCACGACGGGGCGAATGTTGATCAGGGTCTGCGGCGTGATCGCCTCGACGTCCTGCGTGGTCATCCGCTCGCGGACGACGCGCTCCATGCGGGCCAGGCCCAGACGGACCTGGTTCTGGATGAGCTCGCCGACCGTGCGCAGGCGGCGGTTGCCGAAGTGGTCGATGTCGTCGGTCTCGACGACGACCTCACCGTTCGCCCCGGGCATCGAGATCTCGCCGGCGTGCAGCCGGACGATGTACTCGATCGTGGCGACGATGTCCTCTTCGGTCAGCGTCCCCTGGGTGATCTCGGAGTCGACGCCGAGCTTCTTGTTGATCTTGTAGCGGCCGACCTTGGCGAGGTCGTAGCGCTTGTGGTTGAAGTACAGGTTCTCGAGCAGCGTCTGAGCGGACTCCTTCGTGGGAGGCTCGCCCGGGCGCAGCTTGCGGTAGATGTCGAGCAGCGCGTCGTCCTGGCCGGACGTGTGGTCCTTCTCCAGGGTGGCGCGCATCGACTCGTACTGGCCGAAGCGCTCGAGGATCTTCTCGCTGGTCCAGCCGAGCGCCTTGAGCAGGACCGTGACGGCCTGCTTGCGCTTGCGGTCGATGCGGACACCGACGCTGTCCCGCTTGTCGATCTCGAACTCGAGCCAGGCACCGCGCGAGGGGATCACCTTGCAGCCGTACAGGTCCTTGTCGGAGGTCTTGTCGACCGAACGGTCGAAGTAGACACCCGGGGACCGCACCAGCTGGGAGACCACGACACGCTCGGTGCCGTTGATGATGAAGGTGCCCTTCGAGGTCATGAGCGGGAAGTCGCCCATGAACACCGTCTGGCTCTTGATCTCACCTGTGGTGTTATTGATGAACTCCGCCGTGACGAACATCGGGGCGGAGAAGGTCATGTCCTTGTCTTTGCACTCATCGACTGAGTACTTGGGAGGCTCGAACCGGTGGTCGCGGAACGACAAGGACATCGTTCCGGAGAAGTCCTCGATGGGACTGATCTCCTCGAAGATCTCTTCGAGACCGGATTGGGCCGGAACGTCCTTGCGCCCGGCCTGGCGAGCCGCTTCGACCCGCGACCGCCATTTCTCGTTGCCGAGCAGCCAGTCGAAGGACTCGGTCTGCAGGGCGAGAAGATCGGGAACTTCGAGCGGCTCCTGAATGCGCGCGAAAGAGACGCGGCGGGGACCAGCGGGTACGGCGAAGGCGTTGCGCGAGGCTGCCAACAGATGTCCTTCCGAGGGCTCGCGGACTGACTACACGCACGCCAGACGACCATGCATCAAAGTTACCTAGAGAAGCGGGTCGTCAAAGGGCAGCGCAAAGGGGCAGTGTAGCCGATGGGCATACACCTGTCCACTTCAGTCTCGCTCTGCGCTCCACGTTGGACGCAGCATCGCCCGTCAGCGCCGAAACGTCAAGCCCGTGAGGCCTGATTCGAGCGAACCAATGGCCGTCACGCTGGGTTTTCTTCCCTACTGGAGACTGAGGGGCCGGCCGGATCCAGACGATACCCGCGAGGCGGATCGGCTAACGCTCAGTCACACGGAGGGTCGAAGGCTTGCCGCCCCACGACGCTGTCGTGCCCTTTGACATCCCCAAGCTCGCATTCCTCAAACCCAAGCTTTACTAACAATTTAATAACGCGCCACGCCGGGGCAGGTCCAGGGCCTCGGTGGACGGGATCTCAGCTGGTCGGGGCATTGCCGATCAACGTCGACAACTCAGACACCAGCCAGTGGCCCTCGCCTCTGACCAGCACGAACCGGGCGCGGTTCTGGACGACCTGTTTCTGGGGTTGCTTCTCGCCCGGGAACACCTTGGTCGTTCCCATGTTCATGAAGAGCAACACCTGAACCCGGTCGGGCGTCGCGGATTCGACGGCCGCGGCGGCCACCACCGCCTGCTGGACGGTCTGCTGCCTCCTGACGGTGGGGGCCAGCACCCGCGTCAGCTCGCGGTAGTGCTCGGCGAGATCGCCCGTGGCGTACCCCCGCGCCCGCGCCAGGTCGGCGTCGATCGTGCGGTAGTCGTACGACAGCATGTCCGGCGCGTACGTGCGGGCCGCCGCCAGCGCCTCGGCCGAGGCGGACTCGCTGTCGCGCAGATCGCGGAGGCGCAGATGGCCGACGGCCACCAGAACGGCCAGAACGGCCGCCAGAAGGCCCAGGAGCGCGACGGCCACAACATATGCCCAAGGCCGCGAACGGCGCCGACGACCGCCCTCCAGGGGCTCCAGGGCTCCATCGGCGGTCACGCGATCTGCTCCAGTCTCGACACCCACCACGCGCCCCGGATCTTGGTGACCTCCACGCTCCAGCGGTAGAAGCGGTCCTGGGGGGCGGTCTTGGCCCCATCCCACCGGATCACCGAGTCGGCCACGACCAGCACCCGCGCCGTGCTCTTGGGCCCGTCCATCGAGACGATGCCGGCCGCGCGCACCACACCCGTCTGGACGGCCTTGTTCAGCCGGGTCGCCGCCTTGAGCCGCTCGGCATCTCTGGCGTACTGGTCCTTGGCCTGGCCCATGGAGGTGTCCAGGACCCGCTGCACGTCGCGGTCGACCGTGCGGTAGTCCACGGCCATCAGGGTGAGGGCGTAGCGCTCGGCGGCCTGGACGGCGGCGAGGCGGTCGCGCGCCGCCGACCGCGCCTGGTCGAGGTCGTCGCCGACGCGCACCCAGGCGGTGCCGAGGAGGCCGATGAGCACGAGCAGCACGCAGATCACGAGGATCCTCGACCTGCGAGGGGACCGCGCCGCGTGAAGCGCCACCTGTTCCCTCCCATCGCCCGGTCCGCCGCGAGGCGGCGCCACGACGACCCAAGACGACCCAAGACGACATGGACGCCGGAAGCGGAGGCCGACCAGTCAGCCGGTCGCCGGATCATAACCCGGTCTGAAGATCCACATCGGCGATCATCCCGTTTCGGACCGCCCGGCCGCGAGATAAGGGCGCAAAGCAACCGGCCGCGAGATACGGGCGCAAAGCAAAAGGGGCGGGTCACCCGGCACCTGGGTGATCCGCCCCTTTTGTGTGGAGCTTTGTGAAACGTCAGACGCGAGACGTCACTTGACGGTGACGGTGGCGCCGGCGCCCTCGAGGGCGGCCTTGGCCTTCTCGGCGGCTTCCTTGTTGACCTTCTCGAGCAGCGCCTTGGGGGCACCGTCGACGAGGTCCTTGGCCTCCTTCAGCCCGAGGCTCGTGAGCGCGCGGACCTCCTTGATGACCTGGATCTTCTTGTCGCCGGCGGCCTCGAGGATGACGTCGAACTCGTCCTGCTCCTCGACCTCCTCGGCGGCGGCGCCTCCACCGGCGGGGCCGGCGGCGGCGACGGCGACCGGAGCGGCGGCCTTGACGTCGAAGGTGTCCTCGAAGAGCTTCACGAAGTCGGAGAGCTCAAGAAGGGTCATCTCCTTGAACGCGTCGAGCAGCTCGTCGGTGCTGAGCTTCGCCATGGTGGTGATTCCTCCGTATTAATTACAAAACTTGGAAACGGACCGCGGTATGCGCCTGAATCCCCTGCTGTGGTCGCTTTCGCGCCCGACCTACTCGCCTGCGTCCTCGCTGGCGTCCGCCACAACGGCGTCCGCCACGACCGCGTCCGCTCCGCCGGTCTCCTCGCGCTTGGCGCGAAGAGCCTCGACGAGCCGGGCCATGGTGGTGGGCAGCGCGTTGAACGTGGCGGCGGCCTGAGACTGCTTCGCCTTCATCGCGCCGGCCAGCTTCGCGAGGAGGACCTCGCGCGACTCCAGGTCGGCAAGCGTGGTGATCTCGGCCGGGGTCATCGACCTGCCGTCGACGACACCGCCCTTGATGACCAGGAGGGGATTGGCCTTGGCGAAGTCACGCAGACCCTTGGCCGCCTCGACCACGTCGCCACTGACGAACGCGATCGCCGTCGGACCCGTGAACAGGTCGTCCAGGACGGTGACCCCGGCCTCGTTGGCCGCGATCTTCGACAGCGTGTTCTTCGCCACGGCGAACTTCGCATTCCCACCGAGAGTGGTGCGCAGCTGCTTCAGCTGAGCCACGGTGAGACCGCGGTACTCGGTCAGGACAGCGGCGTTCGAGCTCTCGAACCGATCCTTGAGCTCGGTGACCGCGGTCGCCTTTTCCGCCCTCGCCATGGGCCTCCTTCCAGATGTGCCACCGGCGAAGGGCCCAAGGCGTCCACGAAACGAAAAAGCCCCGGCGCAGGCGCACGGGGCTCACACACGGACGTCGCGCGGCTGGCGCCGCACGAGAGACCATATGGAAACTCACATCACACCTACGCGGGCCGTCCACAGTCGTGAACCTTGGGCCACCGAGCCATTGACAGGCTCAGCGACGACCGGCGGTCTTCGGCATTGCACACTGTACGCGGTGTTCACGCCGCACGCCAAATCCAGGCGTGGATGAGGCAACGCACCCCCCGATCGAGATCGAGGGGTGCGCGCGAGCCGCGAGGCCCGGAGGTCACGCTCGGGGTCAGCTGCCCGTGGTGGCCCCGTCGGCGCCCGGGAGGCCCTTCATGTCCCCGAGGTTCGCCGGGAGCTCGCCCACCTGGTCGGCGGGCGGCGCGGTGACCTCGGCCGCGTCGTTGAACGAGCTGAACAGCGAGGTGAGCTTGAAGGTGCCCTCGCCGGCTCCGCCGTTCATCTCGACCTTGCGCGGGAGGCTCTGCCCGTCGATCCACGCGTCGAACTTCATGTCCCTGACGTTGGTGAGCTGGCCCTGCAGCTTCTGCTGCATCTCGGGCGTGAGCTGCTTGACGGCCTCCGCGACCGTGAACGTGCCCTTGTAGTGCGTGGTGTCGGTGCCGCCGACGGTCTCGGTGCCGACCTTGGTGACGTCCTTGGAGGTGGTCAGCATCTTCACGCTGCTCTGCAGGTCCATCTGCTGGGCCTGCCCGAGGAACTGGTTGACGTCGACGCCCGCGGACTGGCCGGCCTTGGCGAGGTCGATCTTGATCCAGGGCTTGGTGCCGCCCACGAGCTTGCTGAGCAGGTCGACCTTCACGTACGCGGTCTGACCGAGGAGGATCACGCGCGCGCCGCCCGGGACGTTCTGCCCGCTGACGTTGATCTGGTCGAGCGTGACGTCGGAGGCCACCTGAGGCTTCTGGTGGTAGACCATCGTGCCCTTCACCGAACCCGCGCCCTCCTTGGGGGCGTTGAAGTCCAGGGCGAGCTGCGCGGTGTACGAGGTGACGGCCTCGGCGTTCTCGGCACTCTGCTGCAGCGTCTCGGCCGCGGAAAGCTGCACGGCACCGAGCGACTCGGTGGAGGTCTGCGCGGTCTGCTGGCCACATGCTGATACCGCGATGAGCATGGCCGAGCCCACGGCCGCGATCGCGGGTGTCATTCGACGCTTCACTTGGTATCCCTTCGTATCCCCCGGAAGTGCTTTCGACCCTACGCGCCAGCACTACCCCGTGCGGCGTCTTATGCGCATCGATTGCCAGGCCGTAGGCGTGACCGCATTGGCGAAATGCACTCTCACCTGCGCAGAAAGAAGTATCGGAGAATACGAAAAAGGGCCCGCGCCCGAAGGCGCGGACCCTTTCGCGTTGAATCGGCGGGCGTCTCGGACGTCAGGCGTCGAGGTCGGCCGTGATGCCCCGCGTCACGTTCGGGTCGACCGGGATGCCCGGGCCCATGGACGTGGAGAAGGTGACCTTCTTGAGGTAGCGCCCCTTGGCCGCGGACGGCTTGAGACGGATGACCTCGTCGAGCGCGGCGGCGTAGTTCTCCAGGAGCTGACGCTCCGGGAACGACACCTTGCCGATGATGAAGTGGAGGTTCGCGTGGCGGTCGACACGGAACTCGATCTTTCCGCCCTTGATCTCGGTCACGGCCTTGGCCACGGCCGGCGTGACGGTGCCGGTCTTGGGGTTCGGCATGAGACCACGCGGGCCGAGGACGCGGCCGAGGCGGCCGACCTTGCCCATGAGGTCGGGCGTGGCCACGACGGCGTCGAACTCGTTGAGGCGGTTGCCCTTGGCGATCTCTTCGATCAGCTCGTCGGCGCCGACGATGTCGGCGCCCGCGGCGCGGGCCTCCTCGGCACGGTCGCCGGTCGCGAAGACCAGGACCCGGGCGGTCTTGCCGGTGCCGTGCGGGAGGTTGACGGTGCCGCGGACCATCTGGTCGGCCTTGCGGGGGTCGACGCCCAGCCGCAGTGCCACCTCGACGGTCGCGTCGAACTTGGTGACCGAGGTGCCCTTGGCCAGCTTGGCGGCGTCCACCGGGGTGTACAGCTGCTCGCTGTCGATGGTGTCCGCTGCCTTGCGGTAGCTCTTGCTGCGCTTCACTTGCTTCTCCTCGTGGAGTATGTGGTCACGGGCCGGCGCTGGCCCTCCCACGGTTGTTCTGTGCTTGCTCTGCCTCGCTGCGCTCGGCGGCTCGGGGCGCCCTTCAGGCGAGGGTCTTCCTCGTCGCGCCCCTCGCGTGTCAGTCGGCGATCGTGATGCCCATCGACCGGGCGGTGCCGGCGATGATCTTCTGAGCGGCCTCGATGTCGTTGGCGTTGAGGTCGGGCATCTTCGTCTCGGCGATCTGGCGCAGCTGCTCCTTGGTGAGCTTGCCCACCTTGTCGCGGAGCGGGTTGGAGCTGGCCTTGTCGAGCCCCGCGGCCTTCTTGATCAGCTCGGGCGCCGGCGGCGTCTTCGTGACGAAGGTGAAGCTGCGGTCTTCGAAGATGGTGATCTCGACGGGGATGATGTTGCCCCGCTGGGCCTCGGTAGCAGCGTTGTACTGCTTGACGAAGTCCATGATGTTGACGCCGTGGGGACCGAGGGCCGTACCGACCGGCGGCGCGGGCGTGGCCTGGCCGGCGGGAAGCTGGACCTTAACCAGGGCCGCGATCTTCTTCTTAGGAGGCATTGTCCTACTCCGGGTCCTTAACTCCTGCGTAACTCCCACAGGGCGTGGGAGCCCCCGGGGGCACGCGACGGCCAGGATTGGCCATTGCTCCCCTGGGATTCACCCCACGAAGTCGCTCGATCCGTGGGGACGACTTATCAGTGTATGCGCGCCGTCAGATCGCCGAGACAGGGTTCGGCGTCAGATCTTGGAGACCTGGTTGAACGACAGCTCGACCGGCGTCTCGCGACCGAAGATCGAGACGAGCACCTTGAGCTTCTGCGACTCGGCGCTGATCTCGCTGACCGTGGCGGGAAGGGTGGCGAACGGGCCGTCCATGACGGTGACGGACTCGCCGACCTCGAAGTCGACGGTCGCGGCGGCGGCCTTGGCGGCCGTCGTCTTGGTCTGCTCGGTGGGCTCGGGCGCGAGCAGCTTGGCGACCTCGTCGAGGCTCAGCGGGCTCGGCCTGTTGGAAAGGCCCACGAACCCGGTGACACCCGGCGTGTTGCGCACCGCGGACCAGGACTCGTCGGTCAGCTCCATGCGCACCAGCACGTAGCCCGGGAGCACGCGCTCCTTGACCGGGGTGCGCTTGCCGCCCTTGAGCTCGGTGACGGTGTGGACCGGCACCTCGACCTGGAAGAGGTAGTCCTCCATGTTGAGGGACTGGGTGCGGGTCTCGATGTTGGACTTCACGCGGTTCTCGTAACCGGCGTAGGAGTGGATGACGTACCACTCACCGGGCATGCCGCGCATGGCGCTCTTGAACTCTTCGACGGGGTCGACGTCGGGGAGGACGTCGCCGTCCTCGTCGACGGCGCCGGCGGCCGGGCCCTCAGCCTCGTCGCCGGCCGGAATCTCGTCGTCTTCGCCGACAGGAGCCTCGGCGTCGTCGACCGGAGCCTCGGCGGCCTCGCCGGGCTCTTCGGCATCACCGAAGGTGGCGGCCTCGCCGGACTCTTCGGTGTTCTTGACCGCCTCTTCCGGCTCTCCCTCCCACTTTTCGTGGGAAGCGCCAGCCGACAGTGGGGACTCGGACACGGTGACTCTTTCTTCTCTCGTCGATGTTGCGATCTTCGACCGCCCGGTCGGGGACGGTTGTCGCGCGGCGGCCGGCTCAGGCTCCGCCGAAGACCGCCAGCACACCCTTCGTGAGCAAGAAGTCGATCCCGGCAACGAGGCCAACCATGATCAAAACGAATACGAGGACCACGGTGGTGTAGGAGATCAGATCCTTGCGCGTCGGCCAGATCACCTTGCGAAGCTCGGCGACCACTTGCCGGTAGAAAAGTGCGGGAGAGGTGCGCTTTTTAGCGGTCGGGCCAGACGACTTACTCGGCCCCTCAGCGGCCTCGCCGCGTGTGTCGATCGCCACAGTCCTCACCTGATCTGTCGTTCCTACGCAACTTTCGGCGGCTACGCCATCGGTGCGCGGACCGCACTCCGCAGGGCACGAGGGACTCGAACCCCCAACCGCCGGTTTTGGAGACCGGTGCGCTACCAATTGCGCTAGTGCCCTCTGCCGTGAACCACCTTACCCCGAGCAGCCGGGGGCGCGTCGCTCACTAGTTGCAGAAGTGTACGGGTGAATGCGCCTCACGTCGAACCAACTCGTCCGGCACCTCACGGTGATTTACCGCGTGTCCACATCCTGGATATGCGGCGGCAGCGGTCCGAGACGTCTGGAAACATGGATGGTATGACCCGTCCTCGCATCTCAGCGCGCATCTCCGCGATCTCCGAGTCCGCCACGCTGGCCGTGGACGCCAAGGCCAAGGCGATGAAGGCGGAAGGCCGCCCGGTGATCGGCTTCGGCGCCGGCGAGCCCGACTTCCCGACGCCCGACTACATCGTCGCGGCCGCCGTCGAGGCCTGTGGGAACCCCAGGTTCCACAAGTACACGCCGGCCGGCGGCCTTCCCGAGCTCAAGCAGGCCATCGCCGAGAAGACCCGGCGCGATTCGGGCTTCGAGGTCGAGGCGTCGCAGGTGCTGGTCACCAACGGCGGCAAGCAGGCCGTGTACGAGGCGTTCGCCACCCTGCTCGACCCGGGCGACGAGGTCCTGGTCGTGGCCCCCTACTGGACCACCTACCCCGAGGCCATCAAGCTCGCCGGGGGCGTCCAGGTCGACGTGGTGACCGACGAGACCACCGGCTACCTCGCCTCGGTCGACCAGCTGGAGGCCGCGCGCACCGAGCGCACCAAGGTCCTGCTGTTCGTCTCACCGTCCAACCCGACCGGCGCGGTCTACTCCCCCGAGCAGGTCGAGGCGATCGGCCGCTGGGCCGTCGAGCACGGCCTGTGGGTCGTCACCGACGAGATCTACGAGCACCTGATCTACGGCGACGCCACCTTCACGAGCATCGCGACGGCCGTGCCCGAGCTGAGGGACCACGTGCTCGTCCTCAACGGCGTCGCCAAGACCTACGCCATGACCGGCTGGCGGGTGGGCTGGCTGATCGGCCCCAAGGACGTCGTGAAGGCGGCCACCAACCTCCAGTCGCACGCCACCTCGAACGTCTCGAACGTCGCCCAGGTGGCGGCTCTGGCGGCCGTCTCGGGCGACCTGTCGGCCGTGGCGACCATGCGCGAGGCGTTCGACCGGCGCCGCCAGACGATGGTCCGCATGCTGAACGACATCCCGGGCGTCGTCTGCCCCGAGCCGCTCGGCGCCTTCTACGTGTATCCCTCCGTCAAGGGGCTGCTGGGCAAGGAGATCCGCGGCAGGCGCCCGCAGACCTCCGCCGAGCTGGCCGAGATCATCCTGGAGGAGGCCGAGGTCGCCCTGGTCCCGGGTGAGGCGTTCGGCACGCCGGGCTACTTCCGCCTGTCCTACGCGCTCGGCGACGACGACCTCGTCGAGGGCGTCAGCCGCCTCGCCAAGCTCCTCGCCGAGGCACACTAGCCACAACGCCACCGAAGCCCCGGGCCGCGAGGCCCGGGGCTTCTCTGTGTGGATCAGTGGGACCGGCGGCGGGACCACGGGCCGCCCACCGCACCACCCCGGGGCTTCGCTGTGCGGATCAGTGGGACACGGTCACGTTCTTGATGATCACCGGGACCTTGGGGGCGTTGGAGCCCTCGCCGCGCAGGTCGGCCATCGGGTCGCCGTTGAACGGGATGATGCCGCCCTTGGCGATCTTGTCCACGACGTTCATGCCCTTGACCACCACGCCGAACGGCGTGTAGGCCGACCCCTGGCTCGTGAGCTGGGTGTTCTCGTCGGAGAACGAGATCCAGAACTGACTGCCGTTGGAGTTGGCGTCCTCGCCGCCCTGCGCCATCGCGACCGTGCCCCTGGTGTAGGGGATGCCGCCGAGGTTCTCGTCGTCGAAGAGGTACCCCGGGCCGCCCGTGCCGTCGTCCTTGCTCCTGCCGTCGCCCTTGGCCAGCGGGTCGCCGCACTGGAGCATCCCGAGGCCCGTGGTCTCCGGCGTCGCCAGGCGGTGGCAGTGGGTGTTGTCGAAGAAGTTCTTCTTCGCGAGGAACGTGAACGAGTTGACCGTGCACGGCGCCTGCGCGGTGGCGAGCCTGATGACGATCGTGCCCTGGTTGGTGGCGATCGTCATGGTCTTGGCCTTCAGATCCGGCTTCGACGGCGGGGTGCCCACCTTCCTGGCCGGAGTCCCGCTGGTGTCCTTCCGGTAGGAGCAGGTCGCGGCCGTGGAACTGGGCGGCGCCACCGTGGCGGAGGAGACGGGCTCCGACGGGAGCGAGGCGGCGGGCCCGTTGAGACTCCGCTGCGGGGCCTGGTCCGGGGTGAGCGCCATGTAGGCGGGAAAGGCCCCGGCGACCGCCACGGTCAGCACGGCCGCCCCGGCCGTACGGAACCGCACGACGTGCGAGCGGTGCCTCCTGCGCACGGCCTGGCCCATCATCACCGGCGCGCGCACGTCCGCGACGTGCGCCGACATGGCGTCCTTGAGTGCTTCCTCCACGTTCATACCGGCGTTCCCTTCAGGGCGCCGATCCGCGCCCGCATCCTGGCGAGGCCACGTGCGGCCTGGCTCTTGACGGTTCCCACCGAGCAGCCGAGCAGGGCCGCAGTCTCGATCTCCGACAGGTCGTCCCAATAGCGCAGGACGACGACGGCGCGCATCCGTGCCGGAAGCCGCCGGAGCTCCTCCACGAGGGTGTCCCGCAGGTCGAGGTCCGACTGGGGCGCCGCCGTCTCGGGAGGGCGGGCGAAGGCGATCTCCTGGATCACCTTGCGGCGCCGCGACCGGGAGATGGCCGCGTTGACCACCACCCGCCTGGCGTAGGCCTCCGGGTTGTCGTGCCGGATGCGGGGCCAGTGCCGGTACACCTTCTCCAGCGCGCCCTGCGCCAGGTCCTCGGCGTCATGGGCCGACGCGCCGCAGACCAGAACGGCCGTGCGGAGCAGGGCGGTACTTCGGGCGGCCAGGAACTCGTCGAAGGCCGCTTCGTCGTCATCCGTCATGGCTGATCCCCTTTCGCCCTCCCCAACGCGCCAAGGCCATCGGAGGTTGAGTGGCGGAGTAGGCAACGGCGCCCGATCGGCGTACGGCAGGATATGGAGATGGCACGCCCGCTCGACGAACTCCCCAAGGCCCATCTCCACCTGCACTTCACCGGCTCCATGCGGCACTCGACGCTCCTGGAGCTCGCGCGGGAGCAAGAGCTCCATCTGCCCGACGCGCTGGTGCAAGATTGGCCGCCGAGGTTACGTGCCACCGATGAGCGGGGCTGGTTCCGCTTCCAGCGGCTGTACGACATCGCGCGCTCGGTGCTCCGCCGCGAGGAGTACGTCTACCGGCTGCTCCAGGAGGCCGCGGAGGACGAGGCCGCCGAGGGCTCCCGGTGGCTGGAGATCCAGGTCGACCCCTCCGGCTACGCCCAGCGGTTCGGCGGGCTCACCGCGACGCTGGAGCTCGTGCTCGACGCGGCGGCCAAGGCGGCGAAGTCCGCGGGCGTCGGCATCGGCGTGATCGTCGCCGCCAACCGCACCCGCCACCCGCTCGACGCCAAGACGCTCGCCCGGCTCGCCACGCAGTACGCCGACAGGGGCGTGATCGGCTTCGGGCTGTCCAACGACGAGCGCCGCGGCCGGGCCCGCGACTTCGACGGGGCCTTTCGCATCGCCAAGCGCGCGGGGCTGCTCGCCGTGCCGCACGGCGGCGAGCTGTCCGGGGCGGCCAGCATCGCCGAGTGCGTCGATGACCTGGACGCCGACCGCATCGGCCACGGCATCAGGGCCGCCGAGTCCGAGCGGCTGATGGAGCGCCTCGCCGACCGCCAGATCGCCTGCGAGGTGTGCCCGACGTCGAACGTCGGCCTCGGCGTGGCCTCGCGCATCGCCGACGTGCCGGTGAAGCGGCTGTTCGACGCGGGGGTGCCGATCGCGCTCGGCGCCGACGACCCGCTGCTGTTCGGCGCGAGGCTCCTGCCGCAGTACGAGCTGGCGCGCGACGTGTACGGCTTCCGCGACGCGGAGATCGCCGAGCTGGCCCGCCAGTCGATCCGCGCCTCGACGGCGCCGGAGTCCTACAAGAAGGAGCTGCTGGCGGGCATCGACTCCTGGCTCGCCGCCGAGGGCTGATCGCCGTCCCCCCCGGCGCGGGCAAGCGGCCGTCCCGTTGCGGGCCACCCGTCAGGTGGCCCGCTCGCGGGTCACTGGGAGTGGATGTAGACCTCGTCGAAGACCTCGGCGAGCTTGGTGAGGTCCTGGGTGATCCCCTTCTCGGGGTCGCTGGCGTCGAAGGTCACCGAGAGCCGGCCGAGCCCCTTGCGGGCCTGGAGGGCCTTCCACATGGTGTTGGTCGCCAGGCCCTGGTCGAGGAGCCGCCAGGTCGCGCCGTCCCAGCTCTGGCGGTGGGTCCAGAGCATGACCGTCTGCACGCCCGCCTGCAGGGGCAGGTCGACGCGCAGCTTGGCCGCCGCCTCCGCCTGCGCGGCGGTGAGCTTGTTGGCGCCGCTGTGGGCCAGGCCCACCTCCCTGGCGCCGATGTGGACGCGGGTGTCCCAGCCGCGGGCCCGCACGCCGATCCACTGGTTGCGCAGCGCCTTGTCCGGGGTGATCTTGTACTTGGCGTACTCGCTGGCGAACAGCCCGCTGGAGACGTTGACGTGGTCGACGTCGCCGGTGAGGACGTACTTCTCGACGTTGGCCCGGGTGATCAGCGGGTACTTGGTGCGGAGCGCGGCCTGGCAGGGCTCGGAGACCCCGCAGCCCATCTCCGGGACCACCACGTCGACCGCGAGCTGCTTGCCCGCCGGCATGGCCGCCCGCAGGGCGGTGGAGGCGTCCTTGACGAACTTGCGGACGTCGGTGGCGGACTTGAAGCCCCAGTAGCCGAGGTCCTGGGCGAACTTCACGCCCACGACTCCCGGCCTGTTCGCCTGTGCGGCCATGGAGGCGACCGCGGCGTCGAACTGGTCCTTGCCCGCGGTCCACGCGGGGGCCAGCTCGCTCTCGATCCAGACCCGCATGCCGAGCTTGACGGCCGTGGCGGCGGCCTTGCCCGTGGCGTCGTCGGGCGCCGCGAGGGGCTGCTTGGACGCCGTGGGCGCCGCGCTCGGCTCGGGGGCCGCCGAGGCGGTGGGCTCGGGGGCGGGCTCGCTCGCGCTGGCGCTCGGGGCGGGCTGCTCGGTGCCGTCGGGCACCGTCGAGCTCTCGACCAGCGGCGCCTGGCTGCCGGTGGGCTCGTCCTGGGTCTGCGTCGTCTGGTCCGTCTGGTTCTGTGCTACGGGCTCGCCCTGGTTCTGCGTGGTCCCGTCAGGCGTCGGCAGCGCGCTGGCGGTGGCCCGCCCGGAGTTCGTCGACGGAGCCGCCGACGCCCCCGATCCGTCACCTGAGCAGTCGAACTCGCCGCCGAGGCAGGCCTTGTCCGGCGGGTTGGTGACGTTGCCGCTGGTGTCCTTGCAGACGTACTTGCCGACGCTCTGGTCGTACTTGCACAGCACCTGGTCCTTGTCGGCGCAGCCCTGCATGCCGGGGCCCTTGTTGGTCTTGTCCTTGCAGAACAGGACCGGGCCCGGATAGGGCACCGCTTCCTTCAGCTTCTCGCCGTCGTTGCGCGCCCAGAACCGGACGGTGTCGAGGGCGTCCTTGGGCGTCTTCGCCATCCAGGAGCAGTACATGAACTCGGGGGTTCCGGTGCCCAGGATGTCGTCGCACTCGCTGTTGGAGGCGGGGTCGGTCGCTCCAGGATCGGCCAGGGCCATACCCGTGGGGATGCCGATGGTCAGCGTGAAGAGCACCGCGATGAGAGCGATGATCCACTCGCGTTTGCGGAGTCGGGGCATTCGCGGTCTCTCCTCGTATTGATCGGTCTAGCAGGACTTCGTGTAGGTGATGTTCACCCCGATGGTTCCGGAGCCTTTGGTGCCTTGGTTGTCGCCCGACCAGGAGATGGACATGTACGCCTCTCCGGTCTGGCCGCATGCGACCGATCCCTTCACCGTGAACTGGATCGTCGAGCTCTGACCGCTCCCGGTGCTGCCGCTGCCGGGAGAGGTGATGATGTCCCTGCCTATCGCCTGCCAGCTGATCGCCCCCACGCCGGAGCGCACCGACACAGAGCCCTCGTAGTTCGAGCCCACGTTGATCGAGGTGCTGGACGCGGCGAAGGACGGGGGCGGCGGGGGCGGCGGCGGAGGGGGCGGAGCCGCGGTGGTCTGCTTCGTCTGGGGCTGGGAGCTCTCCTTCGGCGACGACTTGGGCGATGACGAGTCCGTCGGCCGCGACGTCTTGGGCGGCGGCGGAGGGTCGTTGGGCCCGTCGTTGGTGGAGGGCGGGTCGGCGCGCCTGGTCTTGGTCGGCGTCGCCGTGGGGTGGGAGCTGGCCGGCGGCGGGACCACCGGCACCGACACGGTCGGCTGGGCAACACCCGGCCGGGTGGCGCCGACCCGGCTCGGCACCGCGGTGACCGGTGCGCTCGTACCGCCGGGGGGCGGCGGGGGCGGGGAGTCGACCAGGGGCGGCAGCGAGTCGCCCGGCGTCACGAAGACCGTGCCGCCCGCGGCCTCGACGTCGACCGGCTTGTCGGTGCCGCCGGGGCTGAAGACCAGCGACCAGATCACCGCCGTGGACGCCACGGACACCAGCGTCACCAGGCCGACGCGTCCCCACCGGATGCGGCTCTCGGGGTCGTCGGCCTCGGGGTCGGGCTCCCAGAACTCCGTGGGCGGCTTGGCGCCGTCGGGCCGCTCGGGGGTGAAGCCCTCCTCCACCGTCAGCGGCGCCTCGGGCGGGGGCGGGTCCTCCAGGACGTCGGGCTGCACGGGGAAACCGTCGGGGTGCCAGCTCTCGGTGCGCGTCTCGGCCGCGGTGAACGAGGCGTCGGCTCCGGCGAAGAGCCGCTCGGAGGGGGCCGGGCTGGCGAGGATCGGCATGCGCGTCATCAGGGCGGTGATCGTGACCCCGGACGTCGCGGTCTGGCAGTCCTTGCAGGAACGGACGTGCTTGCTGATGTGGGCGCGTAACAGCCGCGTCGGCGAGTCGGCCCACGACTTCACCAGGCCGGGTAAGACGGAGCACTTTGGGCTCGGGCTCCTGGCGTCCATGACGGCGGCCAGCCACTGCTCGGCGTGGCGCCTGCCAAGACGCGCGGCCGACTCCACGGAGTCCACCGAGATGTCGAGGACCCTGGCCACCTCGTCGGCCTTGAGGCCGTGGCGCAGTGTCAGGTCGAGGATCTCGCGCTCGCGCGGCTCCAGGCAGGCGAGCACCTCGACGGCCAGCTCGGGCGAGCCTCCGCGACCCTGCCTGGCGTACGAGCCCTTGTGCGCCACCCCGGCGAGCCGCGACTGGGCCTCGGCGCGGGCCAGGGCGTACAGCCAGGCGCGCAGCCGTGTCGCGTCGTACAGCCGGTCGGTGTGGGCGACGGCCCCGTAAAGGGCCCCCACCGTCGCGCTGAGAGCGTCCTCGTCGTCGAGCAGGGACTGGCAGTAGTCGTAGAGATGGTCACCGTACTCGCGGCACAGTCGCTCCAGCGCGGCGGGATCATCCCTCCTCAGCACGGGGCTCAGCTCTCCTGACATAGTTGCAAATGATAAATCCGGTACTAGCAAAGCAGTCAGAAATATACGGGAGGAAGGGCAAGCTTCTCATATCACTTTTGTTACATAACAAACTTCTATACTCTGTTGACTGCCTAGTGGTCTTTACCCACACATGAATGCACAAGTAGTGACGATCGTCGCGATGTGCAGCAGACGTCGACCCCGCCCCCGGAGACCAGCATCGTGCGAGAGAACTGGGATGAGCCTTCACCGCGACGTCGTCCGCCGTATGCCAAAGATTCCAGCACCGGAAACGGTCCGCGGGCAGACCGATGGCGCACGTGGGAGACCTCGATCGATATGGACGATGACGACGAGCCGACCCGGCGGTGGCTCGGTTATGACCGGCGCGGTCCCATCCTCATCGGCCTGACCCTGGTGGCGGCGGTGGGAGCCGGCATCTGGTTCGCCTGGCCGGCCCCCTCCGGCGGCGGCTCCGAATCCCCTGCCGCGATCCAGAGCGCCAGTGCCCACGGCGGCAGTCCCAAGTCGTCACCCGTCGACCTGTCCATCGGCGTGGAGTCGCCCCCGCCGCCGCCCGCCAGCGAGCCCGCGCCACGCCGCACGAAGAAGACCGCGCCCCCGGCCCTCCCCTCCGCCCCGCCGTCCAGCCGCCGGACGGCGCTGCCCCCGCCCCCGCCGGCGGCCTCACGTGCGCCCTCGAAGCCGCCCGCGCCGACGAAGACCGCCAAGCCGCGCAAGACCCCTGTGTCCCAGACCGGGCCCACGGCTCCCCCGCCGCCACCCTCCTCCGCCAAGCCAACCCAGAAACCCCCCGCGAACCCCACCACCAACCCCGAAACCGGCCCGACCCTCCCCCCACCGCCACCCGGCACCTAGCGGATCGACTCCGCGATCTTCTGGGCGCGGCTCAGGTCGGAGGGGCCTTCCAGGCGGTAGGCGACCGTGGGTCGCTGCCAGATCAGCGTGGGGCCCGCCCGGCGCGCGAGGTTCTGGGCCGTACCGCCGCCGCGCGGGATGTACGTCAGGCCGTGCGGGCCGGCGATCCACCAGCCCGGCGACGAGCCGATGAGGACCTCCTGCGGCCACGGCTCGCCGAGGTCCTTGCGCCAGACCACGCTCAGCACCCCGTCGTAGGCGTCCAGCCGCACCCCGGGCCAGAACATCGAGACGACGCGGCCTCCCTCGATCACCCGGACGTCGTCCGGATCACCGAGCTCGGCGGGCACCAGGACGGGGAACTTCGCCGTCCTCCGCGCCGTGTCGAGCGAGACGCGCTTCTCACCGGGCAGCGGGCCGGGCACTCCGGACGGCAGCGGCACCGGCTCACCGGCGTGGATCTCGACGCCCGCGAACCGCAGGACGTGCGCCACCGCGGCCTGGCCCTGCGGGGTGAACCCGAGCAGTACCACCAGGCAGGCCGCGACCCCGGCGGTGACCCACCGCCACCTCGGCCCGCGCCGCCGCGCCGGGCTCGCGTCGGGCGAGGGCTCGGGTCGCTCAAGGCGGGCTCGTACGGCTCGCGCCACGTCGGCGGGGGGCGGAGCGGGGGCGCCGAGGGCCTCGCCGAGCGCTCGCAGCTCGGCCTCCAGGTCGTCAGGAAAGTTCATCGCCCACCTCCTTCCGCAACTTGGCCAGCCCTCGGAACGTCCGGGACTTCACCGAGCCGAGCGGGCACCCGAGGACCTCGGCGGTCTCCGCCTCGGTCAGCTGAAGGAAGTACCGGCAGACCACCGCCTGACGTTCCCTCTCGGGCAGAGTACGTACGGCGTCCAGGAGCCGGGAGCGCCGGTCGGTGGCGATCGCGGCGCCCTCGGGATCTTCGGGGGCCCGGAGCTCGGGCTCGGCGCCGATCTTCAGCGCGAGGTCGGTACGGCGCCCGCGCGAGCGGGTCATCGTGTGGGTCTCGTTGGCCACGATGCGGAGCAGCCACGGCTTGAAGGCCGCCTCCCGCCGGAACCCCGCCAGATGCCGGAACGCCTTGACGAAGGCCTCCTGGACGACGTCCTCGGCCTCGTCCCCCGCGCCGAGGAGCGCGGCCGTACGATGCGCCACCGCGCTGTAGCGCGCGACCAGCACCTCGTAGGCGGCGAGGTCTCCGGCCAGGGACCGGGTTATCGCCTCGTCGTCGTCCGTGGGGGGCTCCTTGGCTGATCCTTCAGCGACAAAAGGTAGTTTCCATCGACCTTTTCCGCAAAGGATGTGCAAGGAGTTGGTCACCGTTGTTTCAGGCTCGGCTCGCCGGGAAGTTGGAACCCTCGCGGAGCGGGACGGCTAGACTCGGTGCCCATCCGTGGCCGTGGTCCCCGAGGACCGCGGTTTTTGAGTGAGCGAAGCTGGGCGGGGACGCATGTCTGGGTATGACCGCGTGGTGCAACCGGCGGCCGGTGACGAGGCCTTGGAGAACCACCTCGGCGGCGACGAGGCCAAGAACTACCGGCAGTACGAGTTCGACATGGTCGCCCCGCACGTCGGCAGGTCGATGCTGGAGATCGGTTCGGGTCTCGGCCACTTCGCCGAGCAGTTCCTGCCGCGCCTCGACCGGCTCGTGGTCAGCGACTTCGACCCCTACTGCGTCGAGCAGCTCGGCAAGCGCTTCGAGGGCCGCGACGACATCGACGTGCTGCGGTTCGGCCTCCCCACCGACATCCCGCTCGCGGACCCGGTCGACACCGTCGTCCTGATGAACGTCCTTGAGCACATCGAGGAGGACGTCGAGGCGCTGCGCTCCCTGGCGAGGGTCACCCAGCCCGGCGGCCGCATCATCATCTGGGTGCCCGGCTACATGCAGCTTTATGGCGACTTCGACCGCAAGGTCGGCCACGTCACCCGCTACACGCCCACCACTCTCGGCAAGACCGTCGCCGAGGCAGGGCTGAAGGCCGACGTGCTCAAGCCGATCAACTTCCTGGGCGGCATCGCCTGGTGGGCGGCCGTGCGCCGCGGCGGCGTCGGCTATCCCGACCCGCGCCTGGTCAAGATCTACGACCGCACGGTGGTGCCGGCCACGAGGTTCATCGAGCGGTTCGTCCGCCCGCCCTTCGGCCAGACCGTCTTCTGCGTCGCCCGCGTCCCCGGCTAGCACCCGCTTCCCGTTCACCGGGATATCTCAGGGTTTCCTGTCACTTCTCCTAGCCCGGGGAGGTGATCTGAGCACATGAGAAACCTATCCAAGGTGCTGATCGGCGGTGCGCTGGCCGGCGCTCTGACCGTGGGGGCCTTCGGCGGCGTCGCCGTGGCGCGCCAGGCCGGGCCCGCCGGCGTTCCGTACGAGCTGCTGTCGGCCGACTCCGCCGCGGACGAGGCCGTCGCCCTCACCCAGGCGCCGAAGGGCGACCCGAGGCTGCGCGTCGGCATCCGCCGTGGCCTCATCGGCGTCCACGGGGAGGCCACCGTCCGCGCGCGCGGCGACTTCGCCACCTACACCTGGCAGCGCGGCGACGTGACCGCCGCGTCGGCCACCTCGCTCACCGTCAGGAGCGCCGACGGCGTGAGCTGGACCTGGACCGTGAACGCCGACACCAAAATCCGGAAGAATGGCGCCAAGTCCACCTCGTCGGCGGTCGCGACGGGCGATAACGTCTTCGTCCTGGGACAGCCGAACGGCGACGCCCGCACCGCGCAGGGAGTCGTGGTCCCCAAACGCTCCAAGGAGTGATCGAAGGACGCATGAGCGACCAGACAGACAAGCCACGGGTCCTCGTCGTCGACGACGAGCGCAACATCCGCGATCTGGTGGGTGTCGCGCTCCGGTTCCACGGGTTCGAGGTGGTGAGCGCCTCGCGCGGGTACGAGGCGCTGGAGCTCGCGCGGTCGGGGGCCCCCGACCTCCTCGTGCTGGACGTGATGCTTCCCGATCTGGACGGGTTCGAGCTGTGCCGGCGGTTGCGCGCCCAGGGAGACGACGTACCGGTCATCTTCCTGACGGCGCGCGACGCCCCGGCCGACACCGTGCACGGCCTCACGCTGGGCGGCGACGACTACGTCACCAAGCCGTTCCTGGTGGAGGCGCTGGTGGCCCGGGCGCGGGCCGTGCTGAGGCGTAGCCGCCGGGGCGAGTCCAGCGCGGACTCCGCCCTGGTCGCAGCCGACCAGGCGGTGCTGACCGTGTCCGACCTGGAGCTCGACGAGGCCCGCTGGGAGGTGCGGCGGGGCGGCACGCCGGTCGAGCTGTCGCCCACAGAGTTCAGGCTCCTGGCCTTCCTGATGCGGCACCCCGGCCAGGTGCTGACCAAGGCGCAGCTCCTGGAGAACGTGTGGGGCTTCGGCACCCAGTCGCAGGTCGTGGAGACCTACATCTCCTACCTGCGGCGCAAGCTCGACCCCCTCGGGCCGTCGCTGATCCACACCCAGCGAGGCGTGGGGTACGCCCTGCGTCCCTCACCCGCCTCCGACGCCGAGCGCTGAGCGCCCCGATGACGCCCAGCGCCACGGCCGTCCCATGACGCTCAGCGGACGACTCCTCGCCGGCCTGCTGTCCGTCACGGCCGTCGGCCTGGCCGCGCTGTCCCTCGTCAGCGTCGTCGTGCTCCACGGGCACATGCTCGACCGTACGGACGGGACGCTCACCGCCACCGCGCAGGTCTCCGCCGCCCGGCTCGTACGGGCGTCCAACATCGCGCTGGTGAACGCCAGCCCGACGTACGCGGTGGCGGTGCTCAACCTCACCACGGCGCGCGGAAAGCTGATCTCGGGGGACGATCCCGAGGCCGCGAGCGTCCCCGCGACGCTGGAGCGGATGGGGGCCGCCGCACTCGGACGGCTGGCGGACGGCGGCAGGGCGTTCACCCTCACCGACCGCCTCAGGGCGGCGGCGGCCCGGATGACCGTAGGCGATCGCATCGTGGTCGTCGCCGTGCCGCTCGACGAGGTCAGGGACTCGATACGGCGCCTGGTCGTCACCGAGATCATCACCGCCGCCGTGCTGATGGCCCTGCTCGTGCTGCTCGGCAGGTCGCTGATCGGCAAGGGCCTCGCTCCGCTGTCGCGGATGGCGAGCACCGCGCGGCTCGTCGCCGAGGGCGGCGACCTGTCCGCGCGCATGCCGGAGGGCAAGTCGGAGGCCGGGCGCCTCGGCTCGACGATCAACCTCATGCTGACCCGGATCCAGGACGCGTTCGCGGCCCGCTGGGCGTCGGAGGAACGCGTGCGCCGGTTCGCCGCCGACGCCTCCCACGAGCTGCGCAACCCGCTGACCACGATCCACGGGTACGCCGAGCTGTACCGCCAGGGGGCCATACCGGACGAGGAGGTGCCGCAGGTCATGCGCCGCATCGAGGACGAGGCGACGCGCATGACGCGGCTCGTCTCCGAGCTGCTGGAGCTGGCCCGCCTGGACAAGGGCACGCCGCTCGCCATGGCGCCCGTCGACCTGACGGCGGTGGCCATGGAGGTGGCCGACGACTTCACCGCGCTCAACCCCGACCATCCGGTGGCCGTCGAGGCGCCGGGCAAGATGGTCGCCGTCGTGGACGAGGCCAGGATCCGCCAGGTGCTGGTCAACCTGCTCGCCAACGTCCGCGCGCACACCCCGCCCGGCACCTCGGTCACGGTACGGCTCGCGCCTCCGGTGGTCCTGGAGGTGGCGGACAACGGGCCGGGCATGTCCCCCGAGAACGCGGCGCTGGCCTTCGACCGGTTCCACCACGCCTCCCCGGGAGACGGCAGCGGCCTCGGCCTCGCGATCGTCCAGGCCATAGCCATCGCCCACGGCGGCCAGGCCACGCTCCGCTCGCTGCCGGGCAGAGGCACCGTGGTCCGCGTGGAGCTGCCGACATGGCGGCCCGCTGGTGATCAGCGCTGGTAGTGGAGGAGCACGGTCCGGCCGTCCAGGATCCGCGATTCGACGAGCCGTAGGTTGATCCGGTCCTTCTGGTCCGCGAACAGCGGCCTGCCGCCGCCGAGGACGACCGGGTGGACGGCGATGTGGTACTCGTCGATCAGGCCGTGCTCGGTGAGCGCGGCAGCGAGGTTCGAGCCTCCGGTCAGCAGGAGGTCCTTGCCCGGCTGCCGCTTCAGCTCTGTCAGCGCTTCGGCGATGTCGCCGTTGATCACGCGGGTCTTCCAGTCGGCCTTCTCCAGGGTCCTGGAGAAGACGACCTTGGGGGTCTCCCGCCAGATCGGGGCGAACGCGAGGTCGTGCTCGTCGTCCGACATCGACTCGGCCTGCGGCCAGAACTGGGACATCCCCTCCCAGACCCCGCGCCCGTAGAGGAAGGTGTCGACCCGGTCGTCCAGCCCCAAGGAGTACGCGGACAGCTCCGGCCCCATGGCCGGCCAGTCCAGCTCACCCTCCGGCCCGTCGATGAATCCGTCGACCGACGAGTGGATCCAGTAGATGACCTTCCGCATGACGGGCTCCTTCTGCCGAGGCCCCTCGGGGCCACGCGCCCCGGCGGGCGCTCTCATGCGTGAGTCGGAGCCGCCCACGCCTTCTCGACACCCCTACCGCGACGGTCAATAAATGAGTTGTGCCGTCGGGGGCCGGGCTCGTACCTTCGGTTCATGCGCATTTTCCTCTGATGACAGCGTCGATCAGTCCGTGGTGACTGATCCGCTGGCTCTCAGCTCTCTGGTCCCGTCCATCTAGACGCGGCGGCTGAGGCTTCCGACCGGCATGAGTTCCCTGCCGCGTCGCCATCTGCGAGGAGACTTATATGCGTGCACGTTTCAGCCGAAACACGGCTACCAAGGCCGATCAGGCCACTGAGGACACCAAGGCATCACTTCCGGCGCCCGGCTTTTCCCTGCCGGGGCTCCAAGCGGGCCTTCCGCAGCCGGTCATCCAGCCGGGCGCCATCCAGGGCTCTTCGCAGCCCGAGCGGCAACTGCCTCCGGCTCCCCGCCGGATCCCGGTGCCGCCCGCGCCCGTACGGCGTGTGACGCCGCCTCGGCGCCAGCCGAAAGGTCGCTGACCGGCTCACCAAGGTGTCCCCGAGCCTTGGGGACACCGCGAGAAACGGCGGTGCCCCGCCCCTCCTTCCCGGGGCGGGACACCGCCGTCTCTCAACGCTGGAGCCACCGGTCAGAGGCGCTCGATGATGGTGACGTTGGCCTGGCCGCCGCCCTCGCACATGGTCTGCAGGCCATAACGGCCGCCCGTGCGCTCCAGCTCGTGGAGCAGCTTGGTCATGAGGATGGCGCCCGTGCCGCCGAGCGGGTGGCCGAGCGCGATGGCTCCGCCGTTCGGGTTGGTCTTCGCCGGGTCGGCGCCGATCTCCTTGAGCCAGGCCAGCGGGACCGGCGCGAACGCCTCGTTGATCTCGATCGCGTCGATGTCGTCGATCGACAGCCCCGCCTTGTCGAGCGCCTTGCGCGTCGCGGGAATCGGCGCGGTGAGCATGTAGACCGGGTCGTCGCCGGTCAGCGCGAGGGTGACGATGCGCGCCCTCGGCGTCAGGCCGTGGTCCCTGACCGCCTGCTCCGACGCGATCAGCAGCGCGCCCGAGCCGTCCGAGATCTGCGAGGAGGTGGCCGCCGTGATCTGGCCGCCGTCGCGCAGCGTCTTCAGCCCGGCCATCTTCTCCAGCGTGGTGTCCGGCCGGGGTCCCTCGTCGTCCTCGACTCCGTTGATCGGGGCGATCTGGTCCCTGAAGTAGCCGTTGGCGATGGCCTTGGCGGCGCGCTGGTGGCTCTCGTACGCGAACCGTTCCAGCTCGTCGCGCTTGAGGCCCCACTTCTCACACATCAGCTCCGCGCCGCGGAACTGCGAGATCTCCTGCTTGCCGTACCGCTCGACCCATTTGTCGCCGAAGGGGAAGGGCATGCCCTTCTCCAGCGCGGCGGTGATGCTCGACCCCATGGGGACGATGCTCATCGACTCGACGCCGGCCGCGACCACGAGGTCCTGGGTGCCGGACATGACGCCCTGGGCGGCGAAGTGGATCGACTGCTGCGACGAGCCGCACTGCCGGTCGATCGTGACGCCCGCGACGGTCTCAGGGAGGCCCGCCGACAGCCACGCGTTGCGCGCGATGTCCATGCTCTGCGGGCCGAACTGCATGACGCAGCCCATGATCACGTCTTCGACCGCCGAGGGGTCCACGCCCGTACGGTCCACCAGGGCCTTGAGGGCGTGAGCGGCGAGGTCAGTGGGGTGGACGGTGGACAGGCCGCCCTTCTTCTTTCCGACCGGGGTACGGACCGCCCCGACGATGTACGCCTCTGCCACAGTGCCTCCTGGGTTCCGTCCCGGATGAAACCGAGCAATGTTCGGTCTATACGAGGTTACAACAGAATAATCCTCCGTGAATGTGAGGGTCGCGTCACGGCCCCGTGGTGACCACGGCCGGTCGGCTCGGCGGACCGGTCAGCTACGGGAGGAGCTCTTCCCGGTGCTGGTCATCCGCGCGTAGACGATGACGTTGTCCACGTAGTGGCCGGTGGTGCGGTTGTAGGTGCCGCCGCAGGTGATCAGGCGCAGCTCCGCCGCGTCGGCGTTGCCGTACACGCGGTTGGTGGGGAACGTCTGCTTGTCCGCCTGCTCGATGCCGCCCACGGTGAAGATCGCGATCGTGCCGTCCATGCGGGTGACCTCGATCGTGTCGCCGTACTGCAGCTCGTGCAGCCGCTCGAACACGGCCGCGCGGGTGGTCGTGTCCTTGTGGCCGAGCATCACGGCCGGGCCCGCCTGGCCCGGCGTCGGGCCGTGCTGGTACCAGCCGACGAGGTTCGGGTTGTTGATCGGCGGGGTCTCGATCGCGCCCTTCTTGTCGGTGCCGACCGGTTTGATGGGCGCGTTGATGCCGAGCTTCTTGATGATCAGCCGCTTGGGGGTCGACGGCTGCATCGCGGGCGCCGGGGGCAGTGATGGCACGGGGGGCGGTGCCGTCGGGTCGGCCTGGGTCAGCGGCTGCCCCGGGCCGCCCGGTCCGACCGACGGCGCGAAGGCCTGGCCGGCGGGCGGCTGCGCCTGGATCTTGAGCGGCGTACGGGCCCCGGTCATGCCGTACTCCTCGGGCGAGCCCGCCATGAGCAGCATTCCCACGACCACCGTGACCACCCCGGCGACGGCGGCCAGGATGAGAACGGCGCGCATGATCTGCCCGCGGTCGACCTCCGACTTCGGCTGCTCCCAGTGGCCGCCGGGGTACTGACCGGGGTGGGCGTACTGGTAGTACACCTGCGGCATGTACGGCTGGCCGTGCACAGGCTGTGGATATCCGTCATGGCCTTCCGGCGGCGGATATTCGGGCGGCATCGTCACCCCGGGCCTCCGGTCAGCCCCGGTTCGGACGCCGGCGGCGCATCATGAGCCCGCCCACTCCGGCCCCGAGCACCAGAACCGTACCGGCCATCACGAACATCCGCCCATCGGGCCCCACGTCCCCACCACCACCGGTGGCCGCGCCACCACCAGGCTTCCTGGTCACCTGCTGGGACGGCTTGTTGGTCACCGTCTCGTAGACGGTGTGGGTCGGCTTGGGAGTCGTCGCGGTGGGCGTCGGCGTCGGCGTTTCAGACGGCGTCGGGGTGGGCGATGTCGCCGCAGCGGAAGGCGCGACAGTGAACGTGATCGCAGCCGCAGCCGCCTCCGCAGCGGTTTTCGGCGTACAGGTGTACCAAGTAGCCGTCGGGCTTGCGGCAGCCGTCGGTACCACCTTGAGGAGGAACTTGTCCGGCTTGACCTCAACAGGCCCGGTAGCCGTAGGTATTACCGTCACGAACATGGTCGGTAGGGGCACGGCTGCGTCTTCCGCAACGTCAACCGCGGGGACGGCGGAACCTGATGCCTTCTTCGTGGTGGGCTGTGGAACGACTGGAGTGCCGGAGACGGCAACGTCTCCTTCCAGCACGATCTTGTTGGAGGCAGTCGCAGGGAGAGAACTCACCGCCGGCAATGGACTTGCCGCCGCGGCCGTCGGCTGCAAGATCTTCCAGGTCAACGTTGCAGTAGCACCTTGGGTCGCCGCCGGAATGGGTGACATCAGCTCGACATTGAAGTCATATTCAGCTGATCCACAGGTGTAAGTGACATCAACGGCGGTGAGGGCAGCGATTGCTGGAACTCCGACGAGCAAGACGCCTGCGCTGAGGACTCCGGCTACGGCAGCCTTGGTGGCGATGCGACGGCGTGCCTGTGACTTCAGCACGTATATCTCCATTTCAGCAGCGTTGACCGGTTTGCCAGGCGTATCAGGATCCCAGTCTCTGGTCACAGTTCAGTAGAGATCCTACGGAGGCTTCATCCCGGCTCGCTGTGGTTTGGGGGTTCCCGTCACCTCTTGGAGACATAACCGCAGGTCAGCGGCATACAGATAACTAACTTAATTTTGTCGGAACCGTTGGCGACCACTGGCCGCTCGATAGCTCTGCGTACACGTCGGTGTGACCACAGTAGCCTTGCGTCCGATTTCAGGCCCTGGACAGTGACTCATCGCAACCTACCGACCCCGTTCTTCGGCCCGCGAATACCCTCATACACCGACAGAGCCACCTCGGGCCGTACGCCTATCGAAGTGGTCACCCGAGAAAACGGGAGTGAGTGGAGTATCGGTGTGTGATCGAATACGCCCCTGTGGATGATGTCGCGCTGGGGGCGCTCGCACAGCGACTGGTAGAGATCCCCGGGGTGGTCGCGGTGGTGCTCGGCGGTAGCCGAGCCCGAGGTACGCACCGCCCGGATTCAGACTTCGATCTGGGGCTGTACTACCGAGGCGATCTGGACGTGACGGCGCTGCGGGCGCTTGCCGTGCAGGAGGCCGGCGAACGGGCCGAAATGACCGCGCCGGGTGGCTGGGGACCATGGGTCAACGGCGGCGGCTGGCTGACCATCAACGGCCGGCGAGTCGACTGGATCTATCGCGATCTGGATCGGGTGCAAGGCATCTGGGCGGACTGCCACAAAGGCCGCTACGAAGTCGGAGTCCAGGCCGGACATCCGTTGGGGTTCTACTCCCACTCCTATGCCGGCGAGGTGGCGCTTTCCCGGGTGCTGGCCGATCCCAGCGGGGAGCTCACCGACTTGCGGGAGAGTACCCGCGCCTACCCTCGGGCGCTGAGCGCCGCGCTCGTGGACGGGCTGTGGGAGGCGGACTTCTCTGTAGGACTGGCGCGGTACGGGGCGGTCGGCGCCGATCCGGCTTATGCGGCCGGCTGCCTGTTTCGCGCCGTCGGCGTCGCCTGCCAGGCACTGCACGGTCACGCGGGCCAGTGGCTGATCAACGAGAAGGGCATGGTGGCCTCAGCCGGCCGACTGCCCACAGCCCCACAGGACTTCACCGCGCGGGCGCAGAGGCTGTTCAGCCATGTCGGCGAGTCGCCACAGCAGATCGAGCGGACCGTGACCGACGCGGCCGCCCTGGTAAGGGAGGTACAGACCGCGGTCGGTCGCTGACCGCGGTCCGTGCTACGCCCCGCTCTCGGACCGACACCGGACGCTCATCGACGAGGGCCATGCGCGTGCGGACGTACAGGATGGGCGCCTTTACACCAGCGTCTGGCCGCCCCAGGTCCCGCGACCCTAATTACGGTCGAACTCGCTGGCCTTGACGCCGTTGAGGAAGGCATCCCACTCGGCGGGAGTGAAGAACAGCTTCGGACCGTCCGGGTCCTTCGAGTCTCGTACAGCGATCAACTCGGGATACTCGGCCTTGTGTGCCGGCCCATCGGCAACATCCTTGAGCTCCGCCACCTCGACGCAGTTGCCGCCGTTGTCTCCAGTCCAGGTGGACTTACGCCACTGCGCCTTGCTCAGGTCCATTTTTCGTCTGCCGTCCTTTTAATGAGGTCCAACGACATGCGAAGAGGCAACGCTTCGGTCCTGATGGACTCGAACCTCTGCACTGCGTGTTCAACCTCGTCCTGCTCACTGACAGTGAGGCCACGTATAGCCGTGTCCACGTAAGCTACATCGCTTCCACCGTCAAGCGTCGCGATAACGAAGCCGCTTAGCAAGCCCGGATGCATCCCGTGCGGTACCACTTGGACGCTCAACCTCGGGCTGACCATGGCAACCAAATGGTCTAGCTGTTCTCTCATGTCTCTGGCACTTCCGATGGGGCGGGAGAGAACGGCTTCATCAATGATGCAACGGAAGATCGGTGGCTCAGGATCATCGCGAGTGAGGATCGCTTGACGCTCCATGCGGCCAGCCAACGCCATCTCGTCATTACGCAGGACCACACGGGCGTAAGCCTCGGTCTGAAGCAGGCCAGGAATCAGGAGAGGCTCGTAGGCACGCAGCACCGTAGCGGCCTGCTCTTTGTCCCTCCATTTGCCGAACCACAGCGGAAACCGCTGCCCGCGTCTCCAGTCGAGGAGGCGGTGGAGGGCGCCGCCGGTGGTGAGGGTGGTGTCGCAGGACTGGGCGAACTCGGGGCTGGCGGGCAGTTGGCCGGTTTCGACGCCGCTGATCAACCCCTCGCTAAAGTGGATCTTCTGGGCTAGCTGAGCCTGTGTGAGGCCTGCCGCCTGCCGGTAATGGCGGAGCTCTCTGCCCCAAATGGCCTGGGGTGTGAACTGATCGACCATCGTGCCCCAATCGCCGAGGTTCAACGAACAGCGTCCGACATTCAAAGCTGCCTATTAGTAAGCGTTCGCCTACCGAGCGTAGCCCCATCTCGACACTCTTGGCATGCGAAATACGCAGCAAGGAGAGAGGGCATGACTGGGGCATGGGGACTCACGTAACGCCATCCGAGCACCACTGTGGGATGGACGATCGCACCGCTCTACTGGGGCAGAAGTGGATACCGCGCGACCTGAAATGCGTCGCGACCACCCGTCGCTTCGTACGGGACGTCGCCGCCGACTGGAACGCGGCCCACGACGTCCCGGATATCGCGGAACTGCTCGCCTCGGAGGTCGTCACGAACGCGCTGACTCACGGGGCGATGACGATTCCCGCCGCGAGCACCGTACGAATCGCCGTCGGCCGTGACGGACGGCTGATGACCGTGGACGTGTACGACTCCTGCATAGCCGTTCCCCATATGCGGAGTGCCGATTACATGGAGACGTCCGGCAGAGGACTGGCCATCGTCGAAACCCTGTCCCACAAGTGGGGCTGGAACCTCCACCCCCACGGCAAGTCGGTATGGTTCCAACTCGCCGCGTGGCCCGAGAGATAGGCCGAATCCCTCATCATGCGGTCGCGCGTTCCTTGACCGCCGCCAGCATCACGCGCCTCAGCAGGGAACTGCCGAACCGGATGAACATCCAGTAGCGGCGAAAGTCACGAAGGGCGTCCGGGCTCGTGGCCTCCACCCGGGTCTCGGTCACCAGCCGGATTCGCCCGGGGCCGGCATCCTGAAGCTCCACGCTGAACGTCCCCTTGGCGTACCCAGGCTGGTCGAACGCCTCGAACGCCTCGCGGGAGTCGATGGGCACGTTGCCCGCGCCGCCCAGCTTCCACCACTGCCCGACCAGGCCGTGCACGAGCTCCCGGCCCGGAACCTCGGCCAGTGCGGTGAAGGTCGCCACGTCCAGCTGTGGATGCCCGTTGCGAAGCCGGGATGCCAGATCGCGGGCGGCAAGGAGCGGGCGGGCGAGCTTGAGGTCGCTCACCTTGAGGGTGACGGCGGCGTCCCAGACCCGCTCCCTGGACGCGTTGATCACGATGGCGTGCCGCGTGACGGTGTCCGGCCGCGGAATGAGCTGATCAGCCAGCGTTGACACGAAGGACCTCCCGATCCAGGCCATCGATGGGCTTGAGGGACCATCATCGGCCTGCCATACGGTTGCGTATGGTTCGACTATACGCAACCGTATGGCAGGCTGGCAGTGTGGGTGCGTTGAACGCGGATGACTGGGCGAAGGCCGCGCTGGCCGCCCTGGCCGAGGGAGGCCTTTCGGCCGTGGCCGTGGAACCGGTCGCGGCGCGCCTGGGCGTCTCGAAGGGCAGTTTCTACTGGCACTTCGCCAATCGCCAGGCCCTGGTCCAGGCCGCGCTGCGGCGGTGGGAAGCCCAGACGGACAAGGTCATTGAAAAGCTCCAGCGCATCGCCGACCCGACGGCGCGGATGCGCACCCTGCTGGAGCTCGCCTTCTCAGACGATCAGGCCGCGATCTCCTTCCGCCTGATCGCCGAGGCCGAGGACCCGTTCGTCGCCGATGTGGCGCGGCGGGTGAGCGCGCGCCGCATCGACTACATGCAGACCATCCTGGAAGAGCTGGGCGAATCGCCGGAGGAGGCGAGGAGCCGCGTGATCGCCGGGTACGGCAGCTACCTCGGCATCGCCGCTCTGCTGCGGATCGGCGTCATACAAGCGACCCCCGCCGACATCGTCGACCACGCCCTGGCCGAACTCTTCCGGGTCACGGCCGAACCCCTCACGGGGGAGGAGCCAGACCTCCGCCAGTGACTGCGGATGGCAGCCACCACCGCTCCCACCTGCGAGTTTACGAAGATCCCACCATGGGAAACTTGGATTGTTCCTTTACTTGAATCGTTCAAGTTTGGTGCTAGCGTGAGCGCATGGCAGGCATCGGCCGACTTTGTCCAGCCTGGCCGGCGGGTGGCTCCAGCTCGGCCAGCCGCCATGCGTCGCGCCGCGCCCCCAACCGGCGCACACCAAGCCATGATCACCGAACGACGTCTCGTAGAAGACCTCGGCCTGTAGTCGTTCAGCGGCGTCCCGGTCGGATTCCCGCGCCTGCACCACTCTGCGATCGGGATCGATTTCTGCCGCGCACCGGGCGAGGACCAGTTGCCGACCACACGCTTTCAGGAGGGAGGGAACATGCCACGTTCGCTGCGTCCGCGCTCGATTCGGGCGCGTTACACGATCGCTGCGACAGTGGTGTCGCTGGTCTTTCTGACGACAATCGGCGGAGTCGTTGGTATCAGCGTCCGTAACAAGGTCCAGGCCCGTGTCTACGCTGAAACCCAGCGGGTCGCCGCCGAGTGGATATCGGCGATGGCGTACGGCGATGTGTCCCGAACGGTGCCCAAGAGCCATGTCAACCTCCTCCAGGTGGTGGACGTCCACGGCCGGATCGTGGGCTCCAGCGCGGCCATGTCCGGCAAGCCGCCACTGAGCACGCTTCGTCCCCCTGTCGACGACCGGATCGAACATCTGACCCAGTGCTCCTCGGCCGGCAAGTGCGTCCTGCTCACGGCCATCCGGCTCTCCCCCGCCGAGGCCGGGCGGCTCCGGCTCCCCGATTCCCCAGTGGTCTACGCCGGAATGCGCCAGCCGCCCATCCTGGCCACCCACCGCCTCGAACTGTTCCTCTCGGCCGCGATCGCGCTGATCGCCGCCCTCATAGCGTGGACGACCTGGTGGGCGGTGGGCCGCACTCTGCGCCCAGTGGAAGCCATCCGCACAAGAACGGCCGAGATCACGCTGAGCGACCTGAGCCTCAGGCTCCCCCAGCCTCCCGGCGACGACGAGATCGCGCAGCTCGCCCGCACTACCAACCAAACCCTCGTCCGGCTCGAAGCAGCCGTGGAGCAGCAACGCAACTTCGCCTCCGTTGTCTCCCATGAGCTCAGAAACCCCGTCGCCGGCCTGCACACACAACTTGAGGAGGCACTGCTGTACCCGGGCGACGTGGATGCTCACGACACGATTCAAGCCGCGCTGTCCACCACCGGCAGACTCCAGGCGATCATCGACGATCTGCTGGCACTCGCCCGTCTACGGACCGCCGTCCCTGAGGCACCCGCGCCTGTCAACCTCGGCGCGCTAGTGGAGACGGAAGCGGCGGCGAGAGTCCGTGGGGTGCCCGTGCGAGCCCACATCAGCGGTGAGGTGAAGGTTCTCGGCAACGAGCTGCAGTTGATCAGAGCGCTGAACAACCTGCTGGTCAACGCGCAGCGGCACGCCGAGGCCGCCGTCGAGATCACCGTAGAACGCTCGGACGGCCAGGCCGTTGTCACCGTGACAGACGACGGTGACGGCATCGCACCGGAGGATCGCGAGCTCGTCTTCGAACCTTTCGTCCGCCTGAGTGACGGACACCGTCGCGACCCCGGAGGCAGCGGGCTCGGCCTTCCCATCTGCCGCGCGATCATCAGCGCTCACTGCGGAACCCTTCGGATCGAAGACTCGCCGAGAGGCGCCCGATTCGTGATTCGGCTTCCGCTGATCGATGGCGATCGCCGGGCGACCGCTACGGGACCATGCGGATCGCAAACTCGCAATGACGCGTACGGCTTCGTACGTTGAGGTTCCCGTACGCTGCAATGTGGACGCCCTGACGATGGATCTTGCTCCATGAAGGGGAGTGTCCGGGTGGTTCCGCCGCCGACCGTCAGCCGTGGGCGGATGCCGACAGCGTCGCGTACACGATGATGTTGTCGGTGTAGCTGTGCGCTCGTGGGTTGAAGACCCCGCCGCAGGTGATCAGGCGCAGGCTCGGGCTGTCGACGTGGCCGTACACCCGCTTGGTCGGGAACCGGTCCTTGCTCGCCTGCTCGGCACCGTCGACCGTGAACTGCGCGGCGGAGCCGTCCGCACGTACCACCGTGATCTTGTCGCCGCGCCTCAGCTCGCGCAGCCGGCTGAACACCGCGGGGCCACGCGTGGTGTTCACATGCCCGAGGATCACGGCCGGGCCCATCTCGCCCGGGGCCGGGCCGAGGCGGTACCACCCCGCGAGCTTGGGCTGGCTGAGCGGCGGCACCTCGATCTCCCCGTTCTTCTCGACCCCGACGGACCGGAGCGGCGCGTCCACACCGATCCCCGGGATCCGGATCCTGGTGGGCGCCGACTTGCCGAGCGGCGTGACCGGCACGGCCGCTGGGGACGGCGGTGGCGCCGTGGTCGCGGCTTCCACGAGAGGTACGCCCACTCCCCCGGGGCCTACCGTTGCCGAGCCGGCCGCCGCCGGATCGGTGGCGGGGTCGACGGCGGACGAGTTCGCCGAGGACGCGTTCGTCGTGGCGTCGACCGGAGCCATCTGGGCGATCATCGGCGTCGGCTCCGCCCCGGCCGCCGCTCCGCTCTCCTGCGAGGGTGACAGGTACGCCAGCAGGCCGACCATCACGACGGCGATCCCGGCAAGGGAGCCGACGGTCAGGAGTACGGGCAGCAGAGCGGCCGTCCAACGACTGCGGGCGGGAGGGGCGTCGTCACCCGAGGACGCGTGCCCGGGTGGTAATGACCCGCTCAACCGAGGTTTCCTTGATCAGCGCTCCCGTGTACGGCCCGGCGTCGTCTCAACGCGAGACCGCCTACGACGCCGCCCAGCGCCAGCGTGGTGCCGTACCCGATCAGGAGCGGTGCGGAGCCGTTCTCCGGAGCCTCGCCTGTGTGCGCGCCGCCCTTGGGTGTTACGCGCACCTGGGGAGTCTTGGTCGCCTTGGACGTCTTCGTGGGCTTGGCCGTCTTGGTGGCGGTAGCCGTAGCCGTAGGAGCCCCATGCCCCTGCCCCCCACCAGAAAGCACGATCACCCCCCGATCCGAGTCATCCCCATCGGTGATCTGCCCTTTCCCGTTGTTGTTGCCGTTGTTCCCACCGTTAGACCCGTCCCCGCTACCGGAGGCCGCCACAACGTCCACAGTGGCCGTGACAGGGTTTCCCACGTAGTCGCACTTGGTCCTGAATATCTCGGTTGCCGGTGGGTTCGAGAGCTGATCCGTGATGATGTTGAAGGCGTCGAGCAGCATGTAATTGCCTGGGTCAGCCTTGTTCGTGACCGTCACCGTGTGTTCCTTATACGGCAGGTTGTGAACAGACCACAAGACTTGCTGACTCTTTCGGGTCGTCACCTTGGTCACGTTGTCAGCCTCTAGCGATGCGTTCGGTTGCGTGGCCAAGGGAGCATCGTTGTCGATCTTGATCTGAACTTTCCCCATGTCAGAGAACCGCTCAGTGACATATTCCAGACCCGTCCCGACAAATGTCACCGACACCATACGCTCCGGGACGTTGGTCCAATGCACGTCCTGCTGGTAGTCGTCATGCCTCGCCGGTTCACTACTGTCTGAGTATGACCACTGGGGGCTGTAACCGATCACCGGCCGCCAGTGCCACCCCCCAACGCCGGGCGAGCTTGAGGGATTGTCATCGTTGACGGTGATCTTGTCCGCAGGTGGGATGAAGTCAAGTATCAAGCTCTTTGGGGTGATCGATAGCTTGCCTTCTTTAGTTGTGGCAACCGAGCCTGAAATCGCGGTTGGCAATTCGAGCGGGCCGCCAAGCGCAAGATTGCCTTGATCCTTGCTTCCCGAGGAGTCCAGTTTCCCCTGCCACAACCCGACGACGTCAACAGTGCCGGTAGCCATGAGGCGACCACCCGCCTTGAAGACGGCAGGCGAGGCAAATGGTGAGTCGCTCAGCGTCCATTCCAGCGCGAGGCGTTCCCCAACGCGGACTGTCTTAGGGATCGACACCTGTGCCGTGATAGTCCGGGAACTCGTAGCGGGCAGGAGAGCGCCCTGATCAACGCAGGTGTACTTGTAGACGTAGTAAGCCGTGTCCGCCGCGCTAGGAGCCGCAGGCAGCAGCACTACGCTCGTGCAGGCGCCGAGTACCCCCGCTGCCAGTGATCTACGAACCCTGGATCCCCACGTGTTCAAGATCGCCTCCGATCACCCCGTGGCCGTACGGCCGGAGGTAGATCGTATGACTTTCAACTCTTATGGCGACCTTACGGATAAGTCATCCACACGGAACGTAGCTGATTTGTTACGTGCACCCGGCTCTCGACCTGACCAGCCCGAGATGCCCCCCTGACGACCAGAATCGTATTCTGTTGGGCGTACCCCCAAGGAGGAACGAATGCAGCGAGACCTCTTCGAGGAGGAGCACCTGCTCTTCCGCGAGACCGTGCGCGAGTTCATGACCCGTGAGGTCGTACCCCACCACGAGCAGTGGGAGAAGGACGGGATCGTCCCCCGCGAGGTGTGGAAGAAGGCCGGCGAGATTGGCATGTTCGGCTTCTCGGTCCCCGAGGAGTACGGCGGCGCCGGGATCACCGACTACCGCTACAACACGGTCATCGTCGAAGAGATCATGAGAATCGGCGCGACCGGCCTCGGCTTCGGCCTGCACAACGACATCATGGCGCCGTACGTCGTCGACCTCACCAACGACGAGCAGAAGCAGCGCTGGCTGCCCGGCTTCGCCTCCGGCGAGCTGATCACCGCCATCGGCATGACGGAGCCGGGCGCGGGCAGCGACCTGCAGGGCATCAGGACCACCGCCGTGCGCGACGGCGACCACTTCGTCGTCAACGGGCAGAAGACGTTCATCACGAACGGCATCAACTCCGACCTCGTGGTGGTCGTCGCCAAGACCGACCCGGAGGCCGGGGCGCGCGGCACCACCCTGCTGGTCGTCGAGCGGGGCATGGACGGCTTCTCCCGTGGCCGCAACCTGGAGAAGATCGGCCTGCACGCGCAGGACACCGCCGAGCTGTTCTTCGAGAACGTCCGTGTCCCGGTGGCCAACCGGCTCGGCGACGAGGAGGGCCAGGGCTTCTTCCAGCTCATGAACAACCTCCCGCAGGAGCGCCTGTCGATCGCCGTGGCGGCGGTGGCGGCGGCCGAGTCGGTGCTGGAGACCACCATCGAGTACTGCAAGACCCGCAAGGCCTTCGGCCGGAACATCGGCGCCTTCCAGAACACCCGCTTCGTCGTCGCCGAGCTGGCGACCGAGGTGGAGATCGCCCGCCACTACGTCGACAAGTGCATCCGGGCGCTCAACGCCAAGGAGCTCACGGTCGTGGACGCCGCCAAGGCGAAGTGGTGGACGACCGAGCTCCAGCAGAAGGTGATCGACCGCTGCCTCCAGCTCCACGGCGGATACGGCTACATGACGGAGTACCCGGTGGCCAAGGCGTGGATGGACAGCCGCGTGCAGACCATCTACGGCGGCACCACCGAGATCATGAAGGAGATCATCGGCCGCTCCTTCGGCTTCTGACCCACTCGCACCCCCCGAAGCCGGCCCGCCGGAAAACGGCGGCGCGCTGGCCCGACGTTCCCGCGCGCGGCGGCGATCCGCCGCATACTGGTCAGCGGAGGCTCCCGGCGCGGGATCCCCAGGCGGGCCGGCGAGAGCGGGTTCCAGAGAGCGGGCTCCCGGAGGCGGTGGCGATGGACAACGGCGGACTGATCCTGCTGGTCTTCCTGGCGTTCTTGTTCGTCTGGGTGCTGAACCGCGTCCGCCGGACGCTGCGGTTCGGCCCGGTGGCCTACACCGGCGTCGTCATCACGTTCATCATCGTGATGCTCGCCCTCTACACCCAGACCCAGCGCTGACGCCGCTCACGTACGCGAGCTGCCCTCCAGCAGCACCCGGGCGACCAGCCGGGGGTCGTCGCTCATGGGTACGTGCCCGCATCCCCTGAGCAGCTTGACCCGCTGCTCCGACCACCTGGCCGCCCGTACGGCCTGCCGGCGGAGCAGCAACCGGTCGTGCTCGCCCCACGCGATCGTGATGGGCGCCTTCGGCCGTCCCGGAGGCGCGATCGAGGAGAACGCGGCCAGCGTCTCGTCGAAGCCGGCCGCGTCGCGGAGGGCCTGGCCTCCCGCGATCACCGCCTCGGGGGTCATGCGCGAGGGGTGGGCGACGATCAGCCCCACCGACAGCGCCCGCCCCACCGCGGACCTCGCCACCACGTCCGTACGCCCCGGGGGAAGCGAGCGGGTGAGCCCCCGCATGCTCCGCAGGATCGCCCGCGCCAGCACCGGCTCGGCGCCGGACCAGAAGCCCGCGGGCGACAGCGCGGTGGCCGAACGTACCGCGCCCCGGGCGGCCAGCGTCAGCGCGACGTAGCCGCCGAGGGAGTTCCCCGCCACGTGCGGCTCGCGCACCCCGAGGCGGGCGCAGAAGGACTCCACCGCGTCGGTGAGCGTCTCGGGGTTGTACGGCACGCCGGACGGCAGCGGAGGCGAGGCGCCGAACCCGGGGAAGTCCACGGCGATGACGTCACGCGAGGTGGCGAGCAGGTCGATGACGGGCTCCCAGGCCTGCCAGTGGTGACCTATGCCGTGCAGCAGCACCAGTGGCGGCCCGGAGCCGCGCCGCTCGAAGGCCAGTTCCATGCGCCCGAGTCAACCACCCATCCCCAGCTCTGTCACTGACGCGACGCCCCTCCGCCGGAGGTCCGCTCGGAAGTGAAGATCGCAAGGGATAAAGGTTCTTTCCCCGTTCTTTCGGCCAATTTTGTACACGCGGAGCCGTGGCCATATGGCACGCGTCCGGACCGGGAGTGATCCTGACCAGAGCGCCATCACCTGGCGCGAGAAGAGGTCTCATTTACCCGGCAACAGAACTGATATGGGAGAACCGAGTGATTTCTCGGGACAGAAAGCGAATTTCGCGTCCGTCGGCGAATGCGGCCGTATGGGCCGTCGCGGCGACGACGTTTGCGACCGGCGGGCTGATCGCCATGACATCTCCGGCGTCGGCCGGTGTGGGGTCGGAGGCGCGACAAGCCACCGGCCACCTCGGGGCGACCTGGTCCCACGTCCCTCTCGCGGGGACCTGGAGCATGCGCTGCCCAGGGGCGACGGTGTCGCCCGACGACGACTGCAAGCATTCGGACAAACCTCGGAAGAAGAAGTGCAAGGGATGCGTGGGCCCCGAAGGCCCGGCGGGACCAGAGGGACCCGCAGGACCGACGGGACCGCAAGGACCGCCGGGAGCGTCGGGGACTTCCATATCCACCGCGTTCCAGGGGAACACGAAGTTCATCGGTTACGCGCCGGGCGACGGGAGCACCCTGATCCGGGACCCGCGGACCACTCCGCCCTGGCACGACATCAGCAGCGTTACCGGTTATCCCGGGAAGGTGACCGGCGTCTCCTTGTCCGTGATGGGAAACACCCTGCACGTCACCGTGGCGAACGCCAGCGGCAGCATCGCGCAGTCGCAATGCACCGTGACCCCGACTCCGGGTACGGGATCGAATCCCGCCTGGCCGGGCAACTGCACCGCGTTCACCAATTTCACCCCGCCGCTCAGGGTGAGGATGTGAGTTAGCCGAGAATTCTCGGAACGCGGAACGGCGCAATTCGTCCAGGTCTATCAGGCGCCATGAGGGACCTGGGCAACGAACGGCGGGTGATCGGATCTGTCAAGGTCTTGATCGCCCGCCGAGTTGGAGAGCGGACGCCGGGTGTGGCAGGCGCAGGTCCTGGTCGAACGTCACGCACTGGTCACCTGTGAAGAGTCGCCCGTGAAGAGTCACCCGTGACGAGGCGCAGGGGCGGCGGTCGCCCCTCGCGGACGTTCTCAGTCAGCGGCCTCGGGCCGGGAGCACGAACCGGAACCTCCGCCGGAGGTCCGCTCGGAGTCGACAAGGCGGGGAAGCCCGAGCGGGTTACCCTCGCGCAGCGCCTCCGGCAGCACGGCGTCGGGCGTGTTCTGGTACGCCACCGGCCGCAGGAACCGGCGGATCGCCGCCGGGCCCACGGAGGTGTGGGCGGGCGCACTCGTGGCGGGGTACGGGCCGCCGTGGTGCATGGCCTCGGTCACCGCGACCCCGGTCGGGTAGTCGTTCCAGACGATGCGCCCGGCCCGCTCGGCGGCGAGGGCCACCACCGGGTCGAGGGAGTCCCCCGGCTCGGCGTGGAGGGTGAACGTCAGGCTGCCCGGCAGGAGGTCCAGCATCGACAGGAGCTGAGCCCGCGAACCGTACCTGACCACGACGGAGGCGGGGCCGAAGTGCTCCTCGCGCAGGCGCGGCCGGGTGAGGAAGGCCTCGGCGTCCGCGAGGACCAGGGTGTTCTCCACCTCGACGTCCGACAGCCGGTCGCCCCCGGCCGCGAGACGGACTCCCGGTGTCGCGCACGCCTCCGCGAGCGCCGAGGTCAGCGCCCCGGCCATGCCCGCGCTCAGCATCGGCCCCCGCCCTCCGGCGGTCAGCTCGCGGCGCAGCCCGTCCACCAGCGCGTCGCCGTACTCGCCCTCGGGGACGAAGAGCAGGCCCGGGCTGGTGCAGAGCTGCCCGGTACGGGTCAGCAGCGACGCGGCCAGCTCGCTCGCGATCCGCGCGCCGCGCTCCCTCAGCGCGGAGTCGGAGATCACCACCGGGTTCACGCTGCCCATCTCGGCATAGACCGGGATCGGCTCCGGGCGCGCCGCCGCGAGGTCGTACAACGCCCGTCCGCCCACCGTCGACCCGGTGAAGCCGACGGCCCTGATCCCCGGCTCGGTGACCAGTTGCCGGGCGACCGTGTGAGAAGCCCCTTGGAGCAGGGCGAACGTGCCCTCGGGCGCCTCGACGTCGCGCAGGGCGGCGTCCACGGCCTCCGCGCACAGCGCCGAGGTGACCGGGTGCAGCGGGTGGCCCTTGACGACGACCGGGCACCCTGCGGCCAGGGCCGACGCCGTGTCGCCCCCCGCCACCCCGAAGGCGAGCGGGAAGTTACTGGCCCCGAACACCGCGACGGGGCCGAGCGGCACGTTCATCCGGCGCAGGTCGGGGCGGGGCGGGCGGGCGCCGGGGTCCGCGTGGTCGATCGTCGCCTCAAGCGGGCGGCCGGTGAGCACCAGGCGGGAGAACATGCGGAGCTGGCCGACCGTGCGGAGGGACTCGCCCTCCAGCGCGGGCACGGGCAGGCCCGTCTCCTGGCGGGCCGAGGCGACGATCTCCCCGCTCCGGTCCTCCAGCGCGGCGGCGACGGCGTCCAGCAGGGCCGCCAGCCGGGACGGCGGCCAGGTGCGCAGCTCCCGGTAGGCGTCGGTGGCCGCCGCCACGGCCGCCGTGACCTCGGCCGGGGTGGCCTCGTGGATCGAAGGACCATCCTGTCCCGTCAGCGGGGAGGTGGCCCGGAAGGACGTCGGCTCGGGGGCATGAGAGGGCATCGCTGCTTCCTTTGGGAGTTGCGATTCGGATGAGGCCACACGGGGACTTCAGGAACGCCCGACGACGGGCTCCACGAAGCGGCGGTGCTCGGGGGTCGGCGCCTGGAGGAAGTCGAGGTCGCAGCCTTCGGGCGCCTGGGTCACGTGGTCCTGGTAGAGGCGGGGCCAGCCGCGCAGGTGCGGCGTGCGGAACGGTTCGGCGAGCCTGCGGCGCTCATCCAGCTCCGCCTCGGGGACATCGAGGTGCAGCAGACCGGCCTCCACGTCGAGTTCGATCATGTCCCCGTCCTGGACCAGGCCGAGCGGGCCTCCGGCCGCCGCCTCGGGGGCCACGTGGAGCACGCAGGTCCCGAAGCTGGTCCCGCTCATGCGCCCGTCGCTGATGCGGACCATGTCTTCCACCCCGGCCGCCGCCAGGCGCGCGGGGATCGGGATCATCCCCCATTCCGGCATCCCGGGCACGGCCTTGGGGCCGCAACCGGTCAGCACGAGCACTGTGTCCGCGCTGAGCGGCAGGTCCGGATCGTCCAGGCGCCGCCGCAGGTCGTCCCATCCCCGGAAGACGACGGCGGGGCCACGGTGGCGGAACAGCGCGGGATTCGCGGCGGCGGTCTTCAGGACGGCCCCGTCGGGAGCCAGGCTCCCCCGGAGTACGGCGATGCCGCCGCGCTCCTGCACCGGTGAGTCCAGCGTACGGATCGCGCCGCGCGGGGAGCCCCCGGTGGCGGAGACGTACCCGCTCAGCGGGCCGCCGGTGACCGTCGCCGCCTGGAGGTCGAGATGGGCGGCGATCTCGGCGAGCAGGACGGGCAGCCCGCCCGCCCGGTCGAAGGCGTCCATCAGGTACCGCCCGGACGGCGACACGTCGGCGAGGACGGGCACCCGATGGCCCAGCTCCTGGAACCGTTCGAGGGGGATCCGCAGCCCCAGCCGGCCGGCGATGGCGCAGAGATGGATGACGGCGTTGGTGGACCCGCCGATCGCGGCGAGCACCGTGACGGCGTTGTCGAAGGCCGCCGAGGTCATGATCGCCGAGGGGCGGAGCCCCTCCTCCACCATGGCCACGACGCGGCGCCCGGCCTGCTCGGCCCCCACCCGGGCGCGCGGGTCGCCGGTGGGGATCGAGGACGTGCCCGGCAGGGACATGCCGAGCGACTCTGCGAGCAGGGCCATCGTCGAGGCCGTCCCCATCGTGTTGCAGGCGCCGGGACCGCAGCTCAGGCAGCGCTCGAACGCGGCCCAGTCCTCCGAGCTCATCCGCCCGTTGCGGTACTCCTCCCAGTGCCGCCAGAGGTCGGTTCCCGTGCCGACCGGCTTACCCCGGAAGACCGCCACCGGACGGGATCCGCCGGCGACCTGGATCGCCGGAAGGTCGGCGCTCGCTGCGGCCATGAGCTGCGCGGGGATCGTCTTGTCACAGTTGCCGAGCAGCACCACACCGTCGATGGGGTGCGCCCGCAGGGTCTCCTCGACGTCCATGGCCATGAGGTTGCGGTACAGCATGGCCGTGGGCTTCATGAGGTCCTCACCCAGGCTGATGGTGGGGAACTCCAGCGGGATTCCCCCCGCCGCGCGCACACCCTCCTTCACCGCCTCGGCGAGGTCGCGGAGCCCCTCGTTGCAGGGGTTGAGGTCGCTGACGGACTGCGCGATGCCGATGACCGGCCGGGGGTCGCCGGGCGAGACGGCGATCCCCAGCGAGCCGAGCGCGGCGCGGTGCTCGACGGCGACCTCGTCGTCGCCGCCGAACCACGCGGCGCTGCGCAACGGCGGCGTCATCGCCCGGACCACCGCCTCCGGTCGGCGGTCACGCTAGGCCGCCCTGCGGGGAAGGCCGAGCCCCGCCGCGTGCGGCTTGGACTGGACGGCCTCACTGCCGGAGCGGGCCAGCCATTCGAGGGCCACCGCCGCCCGGTGGACCTTGGCGCGGACGTTGCGCACGGCGACGTCGAGCAACTGCTCACCGCACGGGTAGACGTCCTTGGCGTTGCGCAGGCCGAACTTCGCGTACAGCGGTGCACCGATCGCGACGAGATCGGCGATCTCGTGGCCCCGGACGACGCCCCCGAGGGCGTCCGACGACTCCAGGTAGAGGTCGAGCGGGAGGTCGGTGACCGCCCGCATGTCGGCCAGGTCGGGGTAGGTCAGGTCCGAGGGGACGTTGACCGTGGAGGCCCCGAGGTCCGCGAGCACCCGCAGCGCCGCCGGGTTGGACGGCGCGAGGGAGACGCTGACCTTCCACACGCACTCATCCGGGAGGTCGCCGGCCCGCTGCAGGTCGCGGAGGGCGACGAGCAGCCCGATGTCGGCGATGAGGAAGCTCCGGATGCCCGCGTCGACGGCACGTACGACGTCCTCGACCCCGTACATGAGCTGGCGCACTCCGCGCAGCTGCCCGCCGCGTCCCGCGCCCTCGGGGGTGCGCGCGTTGGCCCCCACGTCGAACGACTCGCGCGGCCCGACGAACAGCGACACCTCGACGCCGTTCTCGGCGCCCAGCGCGGCCATGTCGCGCAGCTCGGAGGTGGTGAGCAGCATGGCGCCCGACCCCTGCGACACGCGGTTCACGACGACACCGTGCGTCGCGGCGGCGGACAGCACCGCCTCGAAGACCGACGGATTCTCCACGCTGGGGATCTCGATGCGGAAGCTCGCGCCGTCCGGAAAGCGCCCAGGGCTCGGAGGGACGTCGTGCCGATACGGCAGCCGGTAGGTCTGGTTCACTAGCGTTGGCATTTTTCTCCTCGATGAGAACGCCAAAGACGGGACGGTCGGTGAGGCGGCGGGCCTCACTCGCGGGCGGCGGCCACCAGGCCGGGCGGCGGCGTGTGGCCGGCCGGCGGGTAGCCGGCCCGGAAGCGCTTGAGGCGGTGCCACAGCGCCTCGTCCTCCTGCCGGCAGGCCCGCAGGGTGGCGTCGCCGTCGGCGAACTCCCAGTACGTGTGGATCAGCAGGTTCCCGCACACGTCGCAGTAGTCGACGGAGGTGTCCTGCCAGCTCTTGGTCAGATCCTGCCAGCTCATGCGGATGTCCCTTCACGGAGGCGGGCGGTGGCCGCGGGGTCGACGTCGCCGGCGGCGTCCAGGCGCACCTTGTACACCGACTCGGCCTCCTCGGGGCTCACGTAGCCCTCGCGGACGTCCTGCGCGACCAGTTGGGGAACGCGCTCGGCCGGGGGGCCGTACCCGGCGCCCGAGGGGGACGTCAGGCGCACCCGGTCGCCGCGGTGCAGGCGGACGTTGGTGAACTTCGTGGGGCTCACCAGCCCGAAGTGCTCCTGGAAGCTGACGAACTCCTCGCTTCCCGCCGGGCTGATGTCGATCCGGGTGCGGCTGCCGTCCGACCCGCCGAACAGGCCCCACGGCTCCTGGTGGGCCCGGTCGGACAGGGCGCTGACGGAGATGGTCTCCGCGGCGACCTCCAGCACCCGCACCACGCCCGCGCCGCCGCGCAGCCGTCCGGCCCCCACCTCGTCGCGTGCGAGGCGGTAGCTCTCGTGGATCCACGGCCACCGCAGCTCGAAGATCTCGACCGGGGTGTTGCGGCAGTTGGCGTGGGGAGGCATGGTCGCGTTGTTGCCGTCGGTGCTCATCCGGCCGCCCCAGCCGGTGGCCTCGAAGTGGTAGTGGGCGTAGTAGTCGCCCGACCTGGGGTCGATGCCGCCGAACAGGAAGTTCAGCGAGGTGTTGCCGCTGGACGCGGCGGCCCGCTCGGGGAGCAGCGGCCCGAGCACCTGGCCCATGATCATCTCCATGACCCGGGGCTGGTACTCGGTCTGGCCGCCGACGCAGGCGCCCGGGAGCTGGACGCAGCAGATGGTGCCGGGCTTGGTGACGATGCGCACCGGGCGGTTGAGGCCCGCGTTGACCGGCAGGTCCGTCCCGATCATGTACAGGAGCGCGTTCAGCGACGCGGACATGGTCACGACGTACGGCGCGTTGATGGGCCCGGTCGCCTGCGGGTCCGACCGGGAGTAGTCGAAGATGATCTCGTCGCCCTCCACGATCAGGCTCAGGCGGATCGCGTACGGGGTGGCGGTGATGCCGTCGTCGTCGAACCACTCCATCCCGTGGTAGACGCCGTCGGGCAGGGCCCGGATGTTCTCCCTCAGGGCGGCCTCGGTGTAGTCCTGGATGCCGCTGAACACGCGGGTCACCAGGTCGGTGCCGCGCTCCTCCATCAGCTGCTCCAGGCGGCGCCGGCCCACCTGGAGCGACCCGTACATCGCGTGCAGGTCGCCCCAGGAGTCGTTGGGCGTCCGGTGGTTGGCGAGCATGATCCGCCAGATGTCCCTGACGGGCTCGCCGCCCTTGTAGAACAGCACCGGGGGAAGGCGGAGCCCTTCCTGGTAGACGTCGGTGGCGGTGGCGGCGAAGGATCCGGGCGCCATGCCGCCGATCTCGGCCATGTGGGCGATGTTGCCGATGAAGGCGACGAGCTCCCCGTCCACGAACATCGGCATGACCATCATGTGCTCGGGCATGTGCGACCCGCCGCGGTAGGGGTCGTTGTGAATGTATACGTCGCCCTCGGCGAAGTTCTCCGCACCCACCTCCCGCACGATCCAGGTCGCCGCGTACAGCGACGCGCCGAGCATCGAGGGGTTCAGGCCCGCGTTGGCGACGAGGTTGCCCTCGCGGTCGAGGATGAGCGTGGAGAAGTCCAGGCCCTCCGAGAAGATCGGCGAGTAGGCGGTCCTCATCATGGACACGGCCATCTCGTCGCAGGTGTTGACCAACTGGCGGTGGACCAGGGTCAGGGTGATCTTGTCCACGTCCGTGCCCGTCCGTGTGCTCACGCGTCCGCTCCCGTGTCGAGGCTCTCGCCGAGGTCCTTGACGGCCTCGATGATCAGGCAGTACGTCCCGTCGACTTCCATGCGGTAGCCGGGAGGGACGAAGGTGGTGGAGTTGGGTTCCTCCACGATCGCCGGTCCGTTCAGCGCGTAGCCAGGCTGGAGCTCCTCGCGGTCGACGACCACGGTGTCCGCCCAGACGCCCTCGCCGACCTGCACCCTCCTGGTGGAGATCCGCGGGTTCGGGGTGGTTCGCGTGTAGGGGACGAACTTCACCTCTCCTCCCGCGAGCAGGGCGGTCGCGCCGACGTAGACGCTCTGCACGGCCTGCTCCGGCAGGTCGTACCCGTACACGCGGGCGTGCGAGGCGTGGAACATCTCCACCAGGCGCCGGTCCAGGTCCGGGTCGTCGGGAGAGGCCGTGAGCACCGACTCGTACGAGCGGTCGAGGTGGCCCCGGTAGGTCCTGATCTCCTGCTCGTAGTTCTGGCCGACGTACCGGCAGCTCACGTAGGTGGTGACGACGATGTCACCGGTCGCGTCGGCCCTGCGCTGCTCGGCCAGCTCCGCGTGCGCCTCGCGGGCGAGACGGGCGAGGATGCCGGCCAGGTCGGTCGCCTCCGGGGAGTCGAGCCGGCGGACGGCCGTCATCCTGCGGTCCACCCGCTGGTCGGAGATGATCGTCCCGAACGCCGACACCAGGCCGGGCGTCGGGGGCACGATGACCCGCCGCATCCGCATGTGCCGGGCGATGGCCGCCGCGTGGAGCGGGCCCGCGCCGCCGAAGGCGACCAGGTCGAACTCGCGGTAATCGTGGCCCCTGTCGACGGTGACCAGCCGCACGGCGCCGGCCATGTTCTCCACGGCCAGGGTGAGCACCGCCTCGGCGGCGGCGTCGACGCCCAGTTCGAGCGACTCGGCCAGCTCGCCGACGGCCGCCTCGGCGCTCTCGGCGTCCAGGGCGAGCTCCCCACCGAGGAAGTGGTCGGGATGCAGCCGCCCCATGACGAGGTTGGCGTCGGTCACGGTCGGCTGGGTGCCGCCCCGTCCGTAGCAGACCGGGCCGGGGTCGGCCCCGGCGCTCTCCGGCCCGACGTGCAGCAGCCCGTCGTTGCCCACGTACGCCAGCGAGCTGCCGCCCGCGCCGATCGTCGAGACGTCGATGATCGGAACGGCGATGGGCACGCCCCACTCCACCTCGAACAGTCCGGTGTACTGGAGCTGGCCGTCCACGACCACGCCGACGTCGGCGCTGGTGCCGCCCATGTCGAGGGTGACGGCCTTGTCGGAGCCGACCGCCCGCGCCCAGTAGCCGCCGCCCATCATGCCGCCGGCCAGCCCGGACAGGACCAGCTCGATGGGACGGTCGGCGGAGTGCTCCAGCGGCACCTGGCCGCCGTTGGACTTCATCAGCGCGTGCCAGCCGGACATGGCCCGCTCGCCCAGGCCGTTCGCGAGCGTGTGCGCGAACCGCTGGACGATGGGGCTCACGTAGGCGTCCATCGCGGTGGTGGCCGTGCGCTCGTACTCGCGCCACACGGGGGCGACCTCACCGGACAGCGAGACCGCCACCTGCGGGAAGGCCGCGCGCAGCTTCGCCGCCAGCGTGCGCTCGTGGTCGGGGTTGAGGTAGCTGTTGAGCAGGCTGACCGCGATGGCCGCGCCGTCGTGCTCGGCCAGCAGGCCGCCGACGGTCTCGATGACCCGGTCGACCTCCTCGTCCGCCAGCGTCAGGCGTACGGTCCCGTCGGCGAGCACCCTCTCCTTCACGCCGACCGTGGTCCGGCGGGGGGCGTAGGGCTCGGCCTTGACCCACTGGAGGTCGTACCGGCCGGGGCGGTCGATGCGCTGGATGTACAGCACGTCCTCGAACCCGGCCGTGGTCAGCAGGATGACCGGGGCGCCGCGGCGCATGATGACGGCGTTGGTGGCGATCGTGGTGCCGAGGACGAAGTCGTCGAGGTCGGCGGTCAGGTCGAGTCCGGTGCGCTCCAGCGCGGCGAACACCGCGTCCGAGGGGTTCCGGGGGGTGGAGCTGACCTTCCTCAGCAGCAACTGTCCCTGGTCGGACAGCGCGACGAGGTCGGTGAACGTCCCACCCGTGTCCATCCCGACGCGCCAGCGGGGCGAGGTCGTCACGATGATTCCTCCGTACTATCGGACGGGCCCGCGAGGGTCGCGAGACCGTTCACGGGCCGGTCCTGGGTCGTTTCGACGCCTTCGAGCAGCGCGAGGGCGTGCGCGAAGGCGTCGACGGTGTCGTAGTCGCCGACCGCCAGTTCCTGGACGATGCGGCCGCCTTCCAGGACCATCACCCGGTTGGCGACCTCGAAGACCTCGGGGGCCTCGGTGCAGAACACGACGACGGCGCGGCCGTCGGCGGCGAACTCGTTGAGCATGGTGTAGATCTCGGCCTTGCTGCCGATGTCCACCCCGCGGGTGGGCTCCTCGATGACGAGCACATCGGGCATGGTGGCCATGGCGGAGGCGATGGCGACCTTCTGCTGGTTGCCACCGCTGAGGGCCGACAGGTTCTGGGCGGGGCCCGAGGTGCGCACGGCGTACCGCTCGATCATCCGCTCCGAGCGCGACTGGATCTCCCGGCGGCGGAGGCGGGCGAACGGCCCGCAGATCTCGCGCCGTCCGAGCCGGAGGACCAGGTTGTCGCCCACGGACATGTGCTGGAAGAGCATCTCCTGGCGGTCCGCCGAGAGGTAGGAGGTCCTCTCCCGCAGGGCCTTGGCGCCCTGCGCGCCGTTCAGCCGCGCGTCGCCGGTCGCGGGACGGTGCCCGCCCAGGGACGCCACCAGCTCGCGCCCGCCCGAGCCCTCCACGCCGACGACCGCCAGCACGTCTCCCCGGCGAAGCTCCAGGTCGAGCGGGCGGAAGGATCCGGCCCCGTCGGTCCAGCCGGTGACGGCCAGCACCCGCGCGGCGGCGTCGCCGTCGGTGAGCCGGGAGGTCGCGCGGCGCTCCGTACGGAGCGTCTGGCCGGCGACGAGCTCGACGGCGATGGCCGGCTCGGTGAGCGCGTCCCCGGTCAGGGTCGCCGCCGGTACGCCGTCCCTGATCACCACCACGCGGTCGCAGTGCGCGACCATCTCCGACAGGCGGTGGGAGACGAAGACCACGATGTAACCCTGGTCGGCCAGCCCGTGCATGAAGGCGAAGAGCGCGTGGGACTCCTCGTCGGTCAGTGCGGAGTTCGGCTCGTCGAAGAGGAAGAACCGGGCCGACCTGACCAGGGCGCGGGCGATCTCCGTGCGCTGCCGCACAGCGAGGGTGCACCGTTCCAGCGGCTGGTCGGCGAGATGCGCCACTCCCAGCGATTCGAGGATGCGCCGCTGTTCCTCCCCCGCGACCGGCGCCCGCCACCAGGCACCTTCGTTGCCCACCAGGAGGTTCTCCTCCAGGGTGAGGTTGGTCCACACCTGGGGTTCCTGGTGGACGATGGCGATCGGGTCCGAGACGTCTCCCGGCTGCCACGGGCGCCCGTCGACGAGGATCTCGCCGGAGTCCATCGACTCCTCGCCGCAGAGGATCTTCGTCAGCGTGCTCTTGCCGGCGCCGTTGGGGCCCGCGATGCCGAGGATCTCGCCGCCGCGCAGGGTGAGGTCGACTCCGGCAAGCGCCTGGGTGCTTCCGAACCGCTTGCGCACCCCGCGGATCTCCATGGTGGTGGTCATGAGGTCGCCGTCGCCGTTCCCCGGCGGCGGTTGCCGAGATCGCTCGTCACCCGGTCGAGGATCACCGCGCCGATGGTCACGAACCCCACGAACAGCAGCTGGGCGAAGGCGCCGATGCCGAGCAGGGCGAGGCCGTTGGCCAGCACGGCGAGCAGCACCGCTCCGAGCAGGGTGCCCCAGATGGTCCCCCGGCCGCCCATGAGGCTCGCCCCGCCGATCACCACGGCGGCGATCACCTGGAGGTTGAGCTGGCCTGCCGAGTTCGGTCCGACCGAGCCGACGTAGGAGAAGTCGAGGATGCCCGCGACGGACGCCATGAGCGCGCTGACCATGAAGACCACCAGGCGGTAGCGCCTGATCGGCAGGCGCGCGATCGCCGCGGCCTTGGGGTTGCCCCCGATGGCCAGCAGGCGGAACCCGACGATGCTCCGGTGACGCAGGAACCAGAAGACCCCGAAGAAGAGCACCAGCCACAGCACCTGGATCGGGATGCCGAACGGGAGCTGCGTGCCGCCGAGGGCCTGGAAGATCGAGAGCTCCCCCGAGGGCGGCAGCGGGGTGTTGTACGCGGGGTTGAACGTGGAGGCGTTGCTGATCAGCAGCTCGGTGCCGGACGCGAGGCTGAGCAGCCCGAGCGTCGCGATGAACGAATGGATCTTGAGGTAGGCGGTCAGGAAGCCGCTCAGCGCGCCGGCGAACAGGCCGATGAGCAGCGCCGCCCCGAGGGCGGGGAGGAACGGAAGCGTGAAGGGAAGGCTTCCGCCGCCCAGCCACAGCACCGCCAGGGAGGTCGAGACCAGCCCGTAGATCGCGCCCACGGCGAGGTCGATCTCGCCGAGCAGGATGACGGAGAGCTGGGCGAAGGCGATGATGCCGAGCGAGGACATCGACCGGAGCAGGGTCAGCAGGTTGTCGCTGCTGAGGAACGTCGACCGCTGTGACTGGAAGAACAGGCCGATCAGGATGATCGCGAGCACCAGCCCCAGGGTCCGCAGTCGCTCCAGGGGCAGGGACACGCGCTGGAGGGGTGGGCTAACGGCGGTTGACATATGACACCTCCTGACACTCGATGCAGGTTGGGCGGTTCGTCGCGGCTGTTCCTGCGAGGCGCACGTCTACCGCGTCGTGGCGTCGGCGAGGCGCTTGCGTGCCTCGGCGGTGGTCATGAGCCCGGAGCCGCCGTCCTTGGTGATCACGATCGGCTGCAGGTACTGAAGGGGTTCCGAGGGGACCTTGCCGGTGGTCAGGTAGTCCACGCACGCGGAGACCGGCGCCTCGGCCTGGTTGTCGAAACCCTGGTCGATGGTGACCAGCGTGCGGCCGGCGTCGATCGAGTCGAGGATCGGGCCGCTGACGTTGAAGCCCGACGTCCACACCTTGCCGGTCAGGTTCTTGCTCTTGATGATGTCGCCGACCCCCTCGACGCCCTGGTCGGTGTGGAAGAAGAGGTTCACATCGTTGTGAGCGAGAAGGAACGGTCCCACGCTGTTGAGCACTTCCTGGGTGGTGAAGTTGTCACCGGTCGGGATGCCGCTCTTGGGGTCGTTGAAGAACTTGGCTGCGGGGAAGGCGGACTTGAACCCGGCGACGAAGCCGGTCATGCGGGCCTGCGCCCACGGCCCGGCAGGCTGCCCGCTTCCGAGGGCGACGGTGTCCAGGGTGAGGCCCTTGGCCTTGACGATGGCCGCGGTGGTCTTGCCGTTGATCTCCCCGGACTGCTGCTCGTTCAGCGCGTAGAAGGCGAACCGCTTGGAGTTGGGAACGTCGTTGTTCAGGGTGAAGACAGGTACGCCCGCCTTGACGTACTTGTCGATGATGCCCACGTACTGGTCGGGCAGGGGTGACTGAAGTCCCAGGCAGTCGACCTGGTTGCCGCTGAGCAGCGTCTCCAGCTCGGCGAGCTGCGCCGAGGTGTTGGTGGTGACCGGGCCGGTCAGCCGGCACGCGATCGCCAGCCTGGCCTGCTCCTTGTCGCAGCCGCGCTGCATGCCGATGCGCATCTGGGCGCCCTGGATCGGCAGCGCCGTGCCCTGGATGTCGATGATGACGTTCGCCTGCTCGCCGCTCTTGATCTTCTCGGCGATGCGCGGCGCGAGCTTGAACTCGCCCCACGAGAACGTGTGCGACATCGCCTGAGCAGGCACCTCGGTCCCCGTGGAGGTCGATGTCTTCGAGCTGCTCTGACAACCTGCGGTCGCGAGGACGGCCGCGAGACCGGCCACGCCTAGCGACCAGGAGCGATAGCGGAGCATACGTTCCACCCTAGATCTTGTTCGGTATCACCAAACGGGGTTATGTGATGCAAAACTATGGCATTGGGAAATTTAGGACGTCAAGGGGGTATACGTCACTTTACGCGCGAGGGTTGACGTCTGCGTTCGGTCATACCGATAATCGTTCGGTGACCCCAAACAGTGACAACGCCGACAAGTACCGCGTGAAAAGCCTCGACCACGCCCTGGACGTCGTGGAGGCCCTCGCGCACGGTGGACGCGAGGGCCTCGCCGTCACCGAGATCGCGACCACCGTCGGCATGTCCAAGAGCAGCGCCTACTCGATCCTGCAGACGCTGCTGCGACGTGGATTCGTGGCCAGCCACGGCACCGGCCCGACCCGGCGCTACCGCCTCGGCCTGAGCTTCGCCTACCTGGGAGACCAGGTGACGTCCCAGACCGGGCTCCGCGAGGTCGCGATGCCGTACCTTGAGGAGCTGACCCGCGTGGCCGGCCTGACCTCGCGTCTGGCGATCTTCGACGAGGGATACGCCGTGGCCATCGGGCGCATCGACGGGCCGGGCACCATCCGCATCGCGCCGTTCCTCGGCCGCCGCGAACTGCCCCATGCCACCGCGATCGGCAAGGCGATGCTCGCGACCCTCGGCGACGACGAGGTACGCGCGATCATCGAGTCGATCGGCCTCCCGGCGCGCGGCCCCAACACCATCGTCGACATCGACACCCTGCTGCGCGATCTCCACCGCACCGCCGAGCGGGGGTACGCGGTCGACGACGAGGAGGACACGGCGGGAGTCGTCTGCATCGGCGCGAGCGTGCTCGACCGCACGGGCACCTGCGTGGGGGCGATCAGCGTCACGGCGCTCAAGCACGAGATGCGCGCCGACTCCGCCGCCGAGATCGGCGCCCTCGTACGCCGCTACGCCGACACCATCACCACCGAGCTGGGAGGACGCTGACCGCCGGGTCGTCTCTTGGGGTGACGAACCGCCGCCGGAGGTCCATTCGGAGTTTCCTGGCGGCAGGTGTCGATCGCGTCCCCGGCGGTTCGTTTAGGTGGTGAGCAGCCGGCGACGGGCCGGCTGACCGCGGGAGGAACGACCATGGGGAATGTGATCGTCACCAACAACGTCTCGCTCGACGGCGTCATGCAGGCTCCGGGCCGCCCGGACGAGGACACCCGAGGTGACTTCACCCGGGGCGGCTGGGCGGTGCCGTACAACGACGAGGTCATGATGCGCGCGATGGGCGAGGGGATGGCCAGGAGCGGCGCGTTGCTGTTCGGCCGCCGTACCTACGAGGACTTCGCGTCGTTCTGGCCGCACCAGGAGAACAATCCGTTCACCGAGGTGCTGGACAAGACGCAGAAGTACGTCGCGTCGACCACGCTCACCGAGCCGCTACCGTGGCAGAACTCGACACTGCTCACCGGCGACGCCGCCGACGCGGTGGCCGGGCTCAAGCGGGCCGACGGTCCCGACCTGTGCGTGCTCGGCAGTGGCCGGCTGATCCAGTCGCTGCGCCGGCGCCACCTGATCGACGAGTACAACCTGCTCATCCATCCACTCGTGCTGGGCACCGGGTACAGGCTGTTCGCGGACGGGGGTCCGCAGGCCGGTCTGCAGCTCGTCGACAGCATCCCGACGACCACGGGTGTCATCATCGCCAGGTATCGGCCGGCGAACCGCACGGAGGAGGGCGTGGAATGACGCAGTACCTGTTGAGCATCTACCAACCCGACGGCGAGCTTCCCGCGCCCGAGGAACTGGCGGCGGTCGGCCAGAGGCTGCACGTCCTCAACGAGGAGTTGCGGTCCTCCGGCTCGTGGGTCTTCACCGGCGGGTTGCACGCGCCGAGCACGGCCACGGTCGTACGGCCCGGCGGCGGGCTGATCACCGACGGTCCGTACCTGGAGGGCAAGGAACACATCGGCGGCTTCTGGGTGATCACCTCGCCCGACCTCGACGCGGCGCTGGAGTGGGGCCGCAAGGCGGCCGAGGCGATCGGACTGCCGATCGAGGTGCGCCCGTTCCAGGACCGCGACGCGTACTGAGGTGACGTCCCGCGAGGAGGTCGAGCGCGTCTTCCGGGCCGAGTACGGGCGGGCGATCGCGGTCCTGGTCAGGGTCTTCGGCAGCATCGACATCGCCGAGGACGCCGTCCAGGACGCGTTCGTCACCGCGACGACGCGATGGCCGGCCGACGGGCCGCCACCGAGCCCGGCGGGCTGGATCATCACCACGGCCCGCAACCGGGCCATCGACACCCTGCGCCGCGAGGCATCCCGCGACGACCGGCATGCCCAGGCGGCGCTGCTGCACGTCCGCGACGAACCGATCGAGGAGGGACCAGTGCGCGACGAGCGGCTACGACTGATCTTCACCTGCTGCCATCCCGCCCTCGGCAGGCCCGCGCAGGTCGCGCTGACGTTGCGCCTGCTCGGTGGCCTGACCACGGCGGAGACCGCGCGGGCGTTCCTCGTGCCGGAGCCGACCATGGCGCAACGCATCGTCCGAGCGAAGGCCAAGATCCGCGACGCCAACATCCCGTACCGGGTGCCGCACGACGCCGACCTGCCGGCCCGGCTCCAGGCCGTCCTCGCGGTCGTCTACCTGATCTTCAACGAGGGGTACGCGGCGAGTTCCGGGGCCTCGCTGGTGCGCTCGGAACTGTGCGCGGAAGCCCTCCGGCTCGCGCGGCTGCTGGCCGATCTGATGCCCGACGAGCCGGAGGTCTGGGGGCTGCTCGCGCTGATCCTGCTGATCGAGTCACGGCGCGCGGCCCGCACATCCCGGGCCGGCGCGCTCGTACAGCTGGCCGACCAGGATCGCGGGCTGTGGGACTCGTCGCTGATCGCTGAAGGGCAGGCGCTCGTGCGGCGGTGCCTGCGACGCGGCCGGCCCGGTCCGTACCAGATCCAGGCGGCGATCAACGCGGTGCACAGCTCCGCCTCGTCCTTCCACGAGACCGCGTGGGACCAGGTCGTCGCGCTGTACGACCAGCTGGCGCTGTTCGACCCGAGTCCGGTGGTGGCACTTCACCGGGCGGTCGCGGTGGCGGAGGTCGACGGGCCGGCGGCGGCGCTGGACCTCGTCGACGGGCTGGACCTGGACGGGTACTACCTGTTCCACGCGGTACGCGCCGACCTCCTGCGCCGGATCGGGCGCGCATCAGACGCCGCCATCGCGTACGACGCCGCGATCATCCGGACCGGCAACGAGGCGGAACGGGAATTCCTGCGCCGACAGCGGGCCGCCGTGGCCGACCCACACTGATCCGAGTACGGCCCGGCGCGGGGCCCACGCTGATCCGATCACTCGCCGGGCGGGAAGTCGGCGGACCTGCTCACGTCGGCCCACTTCTCGGCTTCCTCGGCGCGAGCCTTGGAGGCCTCCTGGGCGGAGGTGACCGCGTTCGCGCCCAGCAGGAGGCGGAGCGGCGGCTCGTCGAGATCGACGATGCCGGTGATGATCGCGGCCGCGCGGGCCGGGTCACCCGGCCAGGTGCTGGTGGTGGACTCGCGGAAGCGGTTCATCGCGCCGACCGTCTCGTCGTACCCGTCGCTCACGGGCGGGGTTCGCATGGAGGAGGCGCCCCAGTCGGTGCGGAAGGCGCCGGGCTCGATGATCGTGACCTTGATGCCCAGCGGCCTCACCTCGTTGGCGAGCACCTCGGAGAAGCCCTCGACGGCCCATTTCGCGGTCTGGTAGGCCCCCATCCCCGGCGTGCCGCCGACGCGCCCGCCGATGGACGAGAACTGGATGAAGTGGCCCGAACGCTGCTCGTGCAGCACCGGCAGCGCCGCCTTGGTGACGTTGACCACGCCGAACAGGTTCGTCTCGATCTGGGCGCGGAAGTCGTCATCCGGGGTGTCCTCGATGGACGAGGAGTTGGCGTAACCGGCGTTGTTCACGACGACGTCCAGTGATCCGAACGCGTCGATCGCCGTCTGGACGGCCGCGCGGGCGGCCGCCGCGTCGGTGACGTCGAGCGCGATCGCGCGGACGCGGTCGCCGTACTGTCGCACCAGGTCGTCGAGCTGCTCGGGCCTGCGGGCGGTCGCGACCACACGGTCCCCGCCGTCGAGTGCGGCCTTGGCGAGCTCCCGCCCGAACCCACGGGAGCTGCCGGTGACCAGCCAGGTCTTCGTCATGAGTGGTTTCCTCGCTCGCCTGCCAGTAACTAACTGACTAGTTGGATACTTCCTGACTCCATGAGACACCCGGGGATGGCCGCTGTCAACTAACTGGTTGGTTGGTAGGGTGGCGAGATGGCACGAGACGCGGACCGGACCAGAAAGCGGCTACTGGAGGCCGCGGCCGTGGAGTTCGCGGCGCTGGGCATCGCGGGAGCCCGGGTCGACCGCATCGCCGAGGCCGCCGAGTGCAACAAGGCGATGATCTACGCCTACTTCGGCAACAAGGACCAGCTGTTCGACGCGGTCTTCAGCGCCCACGTCGCCGCCTTCCTCGAACGCGTGCCGTTCGACGCGACCGACCTGCCCGGCTACGCGGGACGGCTGTTCGACTCCTTCGAGGACAACCCCGCGACACTGCGGCTCACCACCTGGTACCAACTCGAACGGCCCGACGGCGAGCCGCTGCGGGCCCTGGTCTCGTCGAATGCCGCGAAGCTCGAAAAGCTGGAGCGCGCCCAGCGCGACGGCGTACTGCCCGGCCGCTATGCCCCGGTCGAGCTCCTGTCGCTGGTGCGGGCGATCGCCATGTCGTGGGCGCTGATGACCCCGGAGCTCGGCGCGAACGCCCCGGCCGATCGCGACCGCCGCAGGCACATCGTCACCGACGCCGTGAGCCGCCTGCTGACCCCGTAGAGCTCAGCGGCCCCTCGTCGGGATCTCGAACCAGACTGCTTTGCCTTCCTTGGTGGGGCGGGAGCCCCAGCGGCGGGCGAGTTGGTCGACGAGGTAGAGGCCTCGGCCGCCCTCGTCGTTCTCGCCGGCGCTGCGGATGCGGGGCAGCCGGAGATCCTGGTCGAAGACCTCGACCCAGATGGACTCCTCGCCACGGCGGAGCCGCAGCGTGAACTCCTTCTCGTTGACGATCTCGTTGTCGAAGCCGGGAACATCCCAGGACTCGTCGAACGGCAGGGGCGGGCCGTCGAGCACGAGCTCCCTGCGCGGGACGCTGGCGCTGGCCGCGTGGAGCACGACGTTGGTGACGACCTCGGAGACGAGCAGGCAGGCCAGCTCGGAGCGCTCCTCTGGGACCCCCCAGGTGGTGAACGCCTCCGACGCCATGCGCCGGGCCTCACCGACCATGATCGGCTGCGCGGGGAACGTGCGCTCCTCGAACTTCAGCTCCTTGCCCGCCGACCGGATCACCAGGATCGCCATGTCGTCGTCGATCTCACCGGGAACGGCCACCGTGGCGGCGTCGGCGATGCGCTCGACGGAGTCGGCCGAGGCCTTGGCGACCTCCTCGCACAGGACGCTCAGGACCTGCTCGTCGGTCAGTGGCGCCTCGCCGGACTCGCGCGCGGGCCGCCGATCGACCAGGCCGTCGGTGTAGAGCAGGAGCGCGGCGCCGGGCGGGAGCACCCGGCTCTCCTCCTTGTAGACCAGGTCGGCGTGCACGCCCTTGGCGTTGACGCCGAGCGGCTGGCCCACCTCGAGAATGTCGAGCTCGGACACCACGCCGTCGACGATCAGCAGGGGCGGCGAGTGCCCCGCGTTGGCGAACGAGAGCTGGCGCGACCACGCGTCGTACACGAGATATTGGCAGGTGACGATGGGCGGGGTGCTGACGTCGGTGCCGTAGTCGTCGCGCTCGGGCGCGGCGATGATGCGGGTCCACTCGTTGAGCCTGGCCAGGATGTCGGCCGGGGACTTGTCGTCCTGGGCGAAGGCGCGCAGCGCGGCCCTGAGCTGGCCCATGACCGCCGCCGCCTTGGCCCCCCGGCCCTCGACGTCGCCGATGACGATGCCGACCCGGCCGGCGGAGAGGGGGATCACGTCGTACCAGTCGCCGCCGACCTGGGTCTGGATGCCCTGGCCGTGGGAGGCGAGCGGCGCGGCCGGGTAGTAGCGGACGGCGATCTCAAGGCCGTCGAGCTGCGGCAGCTCGCGCGGGAGCAGGTACTTCTGGAAGGACTCGGCGGTGTGCCGCTCCTCCTCGAACAGCAAGGCGTTGTCCACCGCTATGGCGACCCGGGTGGCGATGGCGCCGACGAAGTCGCGGTCGAAGGCGTCGTAGTGTGGCGAGCGCCGGTCGGTGAGGTTGGACAGGCCGAGGTACATCAGGCCGAGGGTCTCGCCACGCGCGCAGAGCGGCGCCACGATGGCGGAGGTCATGCCGATCTCGCCGCAGAGCTTGGCGCTCTCCTCGCTCGGCGAGGGATAGCTGGTCTGCGCGAAGTCCTCGACGATGATCGTCTCCTGGCGGCGCAGGGCGATCTCGGCGTAGTGGCCGGCCGGGTAACGGATCTCGGAGCCGATGGGGCGCCAGGTGCCGGCCGGAGGAGTCCACCCCTGGACGTGGGTGGAGACCTTACGGACGAGCCGGTCTCCCTCGGTGAGCTCGATGAAGCAGTGGTCGGCGAACTGGGGCACCAGCATCTCGGCGACGCGGTTGAGGGTCTCCTCGACGTACAGCGAGCTGGCGAGCCGCTCGCCGATGCGCTCAAGCAGGCCGAAGCGGTCCTTCTCGCGCTCGTTGCTGCGCATCGCCTCGCGGGCGGTGATCACGATGCCGGTGACGGAGCCGGAGGGGTGACGGAGGGGGACCGCCTGCGCCCGGACGTAGATGATCGTGCCGTCGGCGCGGGCGACGTCGAAGGTGCCCTCCCAGACCCCGCCCTTGAGCACGTGCTTGGCCAGCTCGACGGCGAGGGGGTGGTCCTTCTCCATGATGCCTAAGGAGAGAACGGTCTGCTCGACACCCGCCGGCCGGTCGGGACGGCCGAAGAGCCGCTCGGCGAACGGGTTCCAATAGAGCACGTTGCTGAAGCGGTCGGTGACGACCACGGCCATCTCAGCGTTGTCGAGAACCGACTCGGGCGTCAGATGATCGGCCGCGTCCTGCGAAAGGTCCCCCCATCGCTTCATCTGGCGGCCACCCCTCGAAGGGTGTCAATCGCATAGCGGACCACATGCGCTCCTGCAGCAGCCTCGACGGCAAGGCGGCGTTCCCCCGGGGGCTCCGGGACGGCCAAGTTGTCGAACAAGGGAAGGGATAACTCCCTACTGGGAACCAACCAAGCACGCCCTGGGTCAGCGTCGGGAGACGAAGACGTGCGCGGCGACATCACGCGGGAAGTCCGCGGGAATGTTGTGCGCTTCATCGTCACCCGTCACCCGTACACCGTCGTCGCTCGCCGCGAGCGTCACCTCGCGTCCGGGTTGTATCCCAACTTGCTTGAGTTTAAGCATCACAGCGGGATCACTTTGCACTTGTTCGCTAATTCGGCGGACGACCACGGGGATATCTCCGGGCCCTGCCAGATCGGCCATGGCGGAGATCACCTCATGGACGGACTCATCGGGCTCTTTGACCCCCAGCTCGTCGAGTCCGGGGATGGGGTTGCCGTGGGGGCAGACCACCGGGTTGCCGAGGAGGTTGACCAGGCGGGCCTCCACCGACTCGGACATGACGTGCTCCCAGCGGCAGGCCTCGACGTGCACCTCTTCCCACGGGAGGCCGATGACCTGGGTGAGGAGGCACTCGGCCAGGCGGTGTTTGCGCATGACGCGGGTGGCGAGAGTGCGCCCGAGGTCGGTCATGGTCAGGTGGCGGTCGCCCTCGACGCGGACGAGGCCGTCGCGCTCCATGCGAGCCACCGTCTGACTGACCGTCGGGCCGCTCTGCTGCAAACGCTCGGCGATGCGGGCACGCAGAGGGGTGATCCCCTCCTCTTCCAGCTCGAAGATGGTGCGAAGGTACATCTCCGTGGTGTCGATCAGGCCGTGTGCGGTCAAAGCTCCTCCCCTCCAAGTATCGATGCTACGTCCGGCTCCCGGCCTTGCCGGTCGTGTCCAGAACAGGGTGAGGACACTCTCGCCAGGGGCACGGATTCGACGTCTGAACAGAGCTTACGCAGACCTACTGACAGAACGGCCCGAGATGGCGAATGACCGCGAGCAGCGGGAAGGACGTGACTCCTCCCCAAGGATCTCACTGTTCGCGGGCGGCGTCGCGCCAACGCCCATAACGTGATCTTTCGGATCTCACCGTCCGAGACGCCCGGCCATCGCGTCGTAGTTCCTGAAGGCGGGCACGGCGAGGCCGGCGACCAGCACGATCGCGGCGCACAGCAGCCCCCCGCCCGCCCAGGCCGGGACGAGCCCGAAGGCGCTCGCCGTCGTGCCGGCCCGAAGGTCCCCGAGCCGGGGGCCGCCCGCCACGACGACCATGAACACCCCCTGCATGCGCCCGCGCATCTCGTCGGGCGCGTAAGTCTGCAGGATCGTCTGCCGCCAGACGGCCGAGACCAGGTCGATCGCGCCCCCGACCGCCAGCAGTGTGACGATCAGCCACAGCGGCTGCGCGAACGCCGCCGCGGCCACCGTGAGGCCCCAGAGCGCGATCACCACGGTCAGCGCCACCCCCTGCCGGCGCACCCGGCCGACCCATCCGGACAGCAGCCCCGCCGCGACCCCGCCGATGGCCAGGCTGGCCGAGAGCCAGCCGAAGGCGATGGCGGACCCTCCGAAGCGCTCGGCGGCGAGCTCGGGATAGAGCGCCCTGGGCATCGCGAACGCCATGGCGATGATGTCGACCACGAAGGACATCATCACGATCGGCTGCCCCGCGATGTAGCGGAGCCCGTCGACCACAGAGCGCAGCCCGGGCCGGGAGATCTCACCGATGGGGTCGAGGCGCGGCAGCCGGAAGGCGGCGTAGAACCCGGCGCTGAAGAGGATCACGTCGATGAGGTACGCCATCGCGAACCCGGACTTCGCGAGCACGATGCCGGCCAGCAGCGGCCCGAGCACCGTCCCGACGCTGCTCACCAGGAAGTTCAGCGTGTTGGCAGCGGCGACCCGCTCGGCCGGGACCAAACGGGGGATGATCGCGCCCCGTACCGGGGAGGTGATCGCGAACCCCGTCGACTGGACGGCGACCACGGCGAGCAACAGATAGACGTTGCCCAGCCCCGACAGGGCGTGGAGCAGCAGGGCGAGGGTGCCCGCCCAGGCGACCAGCGAGCCGGTGAGCAGCAGCCTGCGGCGGTCGACCGCGTCGGCGACGGCGCCGCCCCACAGGCCGAAGACCACCAGCGGAATGAGGTTCACCGGGCCGAGAATGCCGACCCACAACGAGGACCCGGTGATGTCGTACACCTGGGCGCTCACCGCCACCGAGGTGAGCTGGAAGCCGATGAACGAGACGCCCTGCCCCATCAGCAGCCTGCGGTACGCCGGGACGCGCAGGGGCCTGGTGTCGACGGCGACGCGCCTCAGCCCCGACTGGACCCCCGCCATCCCCACCTCGCCGACCCCGCGCAACTGGCATGTACCCGGGCACTGTACCCAGGCAAGCTGAGCGACAGCTCAGGGGGCCAGGCGTTCGACCACCCACTTCTGGCCGGAACGGCGGTAGCGCAGCCGGTCGTGCATGCGGTCGACCTGCCCCTGCCAGAACTCGACCTCCGAGGGAACGACCCGGAAGCCGCCCCAGAAGTCGGGCATCGGCGGCTCCTGCGGCCAGCGTTCGGCCAGCTCGCTGTAGCGCGCGTCCAGCGCTTCCCTGGACGGCACGACCGCCGACTGCCGCGAGGCCCAGGCCCCGATGCGCGAGCCGTACGGGCGGGAGTTGAAGTACGCGGCGGAGTCCTCGCGCGGCAGCCGCACCACATGGCCCTCCACGCGGACCTGGCGCCGGAGCGGGTGCCAGGGGAAGACCAGGGACGCGCGCGGGTTCTCCGCGAGGTCGCGGCCCTTGCGCGACTCGTAGTTGGTGTAGAAGACGAACCCCTCCTGGTCGTACCCCTTGAGCAGGACGGTTCTGGCGGTCGGCCGGCCCCCGGCGGAGGCGGTGGCGACGATCATGGCGTTCGGCTCGGGAAGCCCTGCCTCCACGGCTTCGGCGAACCACGAGGTGAACTGGGTGACGGGGTCGGCGGCGAGGTCGGCCTCTCTCAAAGGCAGTCCCTCGTATGTACGGCGGAGCCCGGCGAAGGACGGCGGGCTCGATGCGGCATCCACAGACCGGTATTCTTCCGCGTTCGGCACCACCACCGAAGCGGTACCCCCTACCAGGGACGATCCCGTTTCGGCGGGTCCGGAGGCGGAGCACTCCCGCCTAGGGGGTTGAATATGACCCGCCGGTATCTCGACATCAAGGCTTTGACTTCAAGAAAGGGAGGCGGCCGAGAATGTCCGACTTCAAACCCGGGCTGGAAGGCGTAGTTGCGTTCGAGACCGAGATCGCGGAACCGGACAAAGAAGGGGGCGCCCTTCGCTACCGGGGCGTCGACATCGAAGAGCTGGTCGGGCGGGTCTCGTACGGACACGTCTGGGGCCTGCTGGTCGACAACAAGTTCAAGCCGGGCCTGCCCCCGGCCGAGCCGTACCCCATTCCTGTCCACTCCGGTGACATCCGCGTCGACGTCCAGAGCGCCCTGGCCATGCTGGCCCCGGCGTACGGCTTCCGCCAGCTTCTCGACATCGACGAAGACCAGGCCCGCGACGATCTCGCACGCGCCTCGGTCACCGCGCTGTCGTTCGTCGCCCAGTCCGCCCGCGGGCTCGGCCTGCCCATGGTGCCCCAGTCGCGCGTCGACGAGGCCGCCACGATCGTCGAGCGCTTCATGGTCCGCTGGCGCGGCGAGCCCGACCCCAAGCACGTCAAGGCCATCGACGCCTACTGGACCTCCGCCGCCGAGCACGGCATGAACGCCTCCACGTTCACCGCGCGCGTCATCGCCTCCACCGGCGCCGACGTCGCCGCCGCCCTTTCGGGCGCGGTGGGCGCCATGTCCGGCCCCCTGCACGGCGGGGCCCCGGCCCGCGTGCTGCACATGATCGAAGAGGTCGAGCGCATCGGCAGCGCCGAGACCTACGTCAAGAAGGCCCTCGACAGCGGTGAGCGGCTGATGGGCTTCGGCCACCGCGTCTACCGCGCCGAGGACCCCCGCGCCCGCGTGCTGCGCCGCACCGCGCAGGAGCTGAACGCGCCGCGCTATGAGGTGGCGTGCGCGCTGGAGACCGCCGCGCTGGCCGAGCTGCACGCCCGCAAGCCCGACCGCGTCCTCGCCACGAACGTGGAGTTCTGGGCGGCGATCATGCTGGACTTCGCCGAGGTGCCGCCGCACATGTTCACCTCGATGTTCACCTGCGCCCGCACCGCCGGCTGGGCGGCGCACATCCTGGAGCAGAAGCGCACGGGCAGGCTGGTCCGCCCCAGCGCCAAGTACGTCGGCCCCCCGCAGCGCTCGGTCAACGACGTCCCCGGCGCCGGCGAGGTCGTCGGCAAGCACTGACTGCCCCCCGGGCCTCCCCTTCGTCCCGGTACCCACCCCCTACAGAGGGCCCGCAGCCCCCAGTTGCGGGCCTTTCGCGCGTCCGGGCACGGCCCGTGACGTAGGCGGACACGAGCGCGTGTATCTCACGATCCGGACCCGGGGCGTAACCACCGAGACGGCTCACTACCCTTGGTTACGTGGCTGACATCGAGATTCCCGCTGAACTCAAGCCCGCGGACGGCCGTTTCGGCTGCGGGCCTTCGAAGGTACGCCCCGAGCAGCTCGCCGCCCTGGCAGCCGCCGGCGCGAGCGTGATGGGCACCTCCCACCGCCAGAAGCCGGTGAAGAACCTGGTGCGCCGGGTCCGCGAGGGCCTCGCCGACCTGTTCTCCCTCCCCGAGGGGTACGAGGTCGTGCTGGGCAACGGCGGCACGACCGCGTTCTGGGACATCGCCGCCTTCGGGCTCATCAAGGAGAAGTCCCAGCACCTGCACTTCGGCGAGTTCTCGTCGAAGTTCGCGGCCGTCGCGGCCAAGGCGCCGTGGCTGGGCGAGCCGACCGTGATCAAGTCCGCGGTGGGCAGCCACCCGAGCGCGATGCCCGAGGCCGGCGTCGACGTCTACGCGCTGACCCACAACGAGACCTCCACCGGCGTCGCGATGCCGATCAGGCGCGTGGGCGGTGACGACTCGCTGGTGCTGGTCGACGCCACCTCCGGCGCGGGCGGCCTGCCCGTCGAGGCGAGCGAGTTCGACGTCTACTACTTCGCGCCCCAGAAGAGCTTCGCCTCCGACGGCGGCCTGTGGATCGGGCTGTTCTCGCCCCGCGCGCTGGCCCGGGTCGACGAGATCGCGGCAACCGACCGGTTCGTCCCCGAGTTCTTCAGCCTGCCGACGGCGATCGACAACTCCTCCAAGGACCAGACCTACAACACCCCGGCCGTGGCCACGCTGTTCCTGCTGGCCGACCAGCTCGACTGGATGAACGGCAACGGCGGCCTGGCCTGGACCACCGCGCGCACCGCCGACTCGGCGTCCCGGCTGTACAACTGGGCCGAGAAGACCTCCTACACCACGCCCTTCGTCGCCGACCCCGCTCAGCGGTCGAACGTCGTCGGCACCATCGACTTCGCGGACGAGGTCGACGCGGCCGAGGTGGCGAAGGTCCTGCGGGCCAACGGCATCGTCGACACCGAGCCCTACCGCAAGCTCGGCCGCAACCAGCTGCGCATCGCGATGTTCCCGGCCATCGACCCGGCCGACGTCGAGGCGCTGACGGCCTGCGTCGACCACGTGGTCGAGCGTCTCTGAAAGCCGGACCAGTGCCCGAGACCCTGGGCCGGGCATCCGTGACCAGGGTCTAGGGCGAGGGCGGCGGCACCCAGCCGGGGCCCCCGACATGCCTGTGCCCGCCCGTGCGGCGGGCCAGCTCCTCCAGCAGCCGCAGCGCGTCGTCGAGGTCGACGCTCCGCGCGAAGCACGAGAGCACGGGGGCCCGGTCGGGGCTTTCTGCCAGAGCCTCCAGCATCACCGCCGTGACGTGCTCGTCGCGCGAGCGGCTGGCGGAGTAGCGGAAGGCCTTACGCTCGGGGGTGCGGCTCAGCAGCCCCTTCTTGACCAGGCGCTCGGCGACGGTCTGCACCGTGGTGTACGCCAGCGGCTTCTCGGCCTCGGCGTTGAGCACCGCCTGGAGCTCGCGGACGAGCAACGGATGGGTGGAATCCCAGAGCACCTCCATGATGGCGCGCTCCAGAGATCCCAGGTTTTTCACGCCGACATTGTCCCCCAGCGACCGCCGACACGACTAGTAACGGTTGCTGACTGCCTGACTCCACATCGGAGCACGCTGCGGTGATCCGCCGGCGTGACCTGCCGTCTCAGGCCACCGCGACGGGCCGCCTCCTGCGGCGCAGCACGTATGCGGCGAGCACCCCGCCCACCAGCCCGAACAGGTGGCCCTGCCAGGAGATGCCGGGCTGTCCCGGGAGCACTCCCCAGATCAGCGAGTAGTACAGGACGGCGACTCCGATGCCGAGCGCGATGTCCAGCAGATGCCGGTCGAACAGCCCGCGCGTCACGACGTACCCGAAGTAGCCGAAGACCAGCCCGCTGGCGCCCACCGTGAGCCCCCCCGGCTGGCTGTACCACCACACCCCGAGCCCGCTGACGATGATGATGATCAGGCTGGCCACGAAGAACCGCCCGAGGCCGCGCAGCGCGGCGAGGAAGCCCAGGATGGCCAGCGGCATGGTGTTCGCCATCAGGTGCGCGAAGCCCGCGTGCAGGAACGGGGCGATAAGGATGCCGACCAGCCCGTTCCGGGTGCGGGCGACGATGCCGTACTGGTCGAGATCCTGGGGCAGGACGTAGTCCGCGACCTCGACGCCCCATTCCACGGCCACCAGGAGCGAGACGACGATGGCGGCACCGAGGGCTCCCGTGACCAGGCCGACCATGCGCTGCTTGACCACCTCGCCCGAGGATCGGCCGGCAGGTGCAACCCCGGTCGCGTAGTCGCTCATCGCTCTCCTCTTGTGACGTGCCCTCGGATGCGCTTTGTCCTCCCTTTACCGTACGCAAACGGTGTTTAACCCGTGATTTCGCGTGAGACACGAATAAGGCGCATGTTGCCCACCATCGGGGCAACATGCGCCTCTAAATGATCAGTGAAGCGCGGTGCCGATCATTAAGGGGCGGAGATCACTCCCCCGCCCAATTGGGGGCGCGCTTCTCGGCGAAGGCCGCCGCGCCCTCCATGGCGTCCTTGGAGCCGAACACCGGGTTGATGATCTCCCCCTGCTTCGCGAACATCTCGTCCCGCGACCAGTCCGCCGACTCGACCAGGACGCGCTTGGTCGCCAGGAGCGCCAGCGGAGCGTTGGCGGCGATCTTGGCCGCGATCTCCTTGGCCGTGGCCAGCGCCTCCCCCGCAGGGGTGACGCGGTTCACCAGGCCCAGCTCGTACAGCCGCGACGCCGGGTAGTGATCGCCGGTCAGCGCGATCTCCATGGCGATGTGGTACGGGATGCGGCGCGGCAGCCGCATCACGCCGCCGGCCGCGGCGACCAGGCCGCGCCTGGGCTCCGGCAGGCCGAACTTCGCCTCCTCCGAGGCGACGACGATGTCACAGGCCAGCACCAGCTCGAAGCCGCCGGCGAGCGCGTAGCCCTCCACGGCCGCGACGATGGGCTTCCTCGGCGGCCTCTCGGTGAGACCGCCGAAGCCCCGCCCCTCGACGAGCGGGAAGTCGCCGGTCAGGAACCCCTTGAGGTCCATGCCGGCGGAGAACGTGCCACCGGCCCCTGTCAGGACGTACGCGGAGACGTCCTTGCGCTCCTCCAGCTCGTCCAGGGCCGCGACGACGGCGCGTGCGACGTTGCCGTTGATGGCGTTCCTGGCCTGCGGCCGGTTGATCGTGATGACGGCGATGCCGCCCTCGACCTCGACGAGTACCTCGTCAGACACCCTTACCTCCGGTTGGCGGTCTCACTTGGGCTGGAAACGGATGCCGCCGTCGAAGCGGATGACCTCGCCGTTCATGTAGTCGTTCTCGATGAGGGCGCGCACCAGGTGGCCGAACTCGGACGCCCGGCCCATCCGCTTGGGGAACGGCACGGGCGCCGAGAGCTTGGCCTTGAACGCCTCGGACTCGGGGCCCGACCCGTAGATGGGAGTGTCGATGATGCCCGGCGCGATCGTCAGGACGCGGACGCCGATCGCCGCGAGGTCACGCGCGGCGGGCAGGGTCATGCCGATGATGCCGCCCTTGGAGGCGCTGTAGGCCACCTGGCCGGTCTGCCCCTCGATGCCCGCGACCGAGGCGGTGTTGATGACGACGCCACGGGCTCCGTCGGCGTCGGCGGGCTCGGTCTTCGCCATGGCCGCCGCGCCGATGCGCATGAGGTTGAAGGTGCCGATGAGGTTGACGTCGATCACCTTGCGGTAGCTGGCCAGGTCGTGCGGCGAGCCGTCCCTGCCCACCGTACGGGAGGCCCAGCCGATGCCCGCGCTGTTGACGACGGCGCGGAGCGGCTTGCCCGTCGCGACGGCGGCGTCCACGGCCGCCTGGACCGAGGCCTCGTCGGAGACGTCGGTCTGCGCGAAGACGCCGCCGAGCTCGTCGGCGAGGGCCTTGCCGCGCTCGACGTTGAGGTCGGCGATGACGACGGTGGCGCCGATGCCCGCCAGTTCGCGTGCGGTCGCCTCGCCGAGGCCGCTGGCACCGCCTGAGATGATTGCTGCTGCTCCGTTCAGGTCCATATCCCGGACCCTAACGTGGCAACCGAATGAAGTTCTACTAGGGGTGGCTCAAATCTCGCCCGAAATGGCCGCGTCGACGTCGGGGTAGACCTTGATGCGCCGGTCGAGCCCGGTCGTGCGGAGGATGCGCGCCACCGGAGCCTGCGGAGCCGCCAGGGAGACCCCGCCGCCCTCGCCCGTCGCGAGGCGCCACGCCTCGATGAGCACGGACAGGCCGCTGGAATCCATGAACGACAGCGCGCCGAGGTCGAGAACGAGCCGGTTGCTGTCCTGCTTGATCGCCTCGCGCACCTCGTCGCGAAGGAACGGCGCCGTGAACAGATCAAGCTCACCCTCGACAGCCACGACGACGGCGTCGCCGAACGCGCGCCGCGCAAGCCGCAGCTTCATGTGGAACCTCCTCGCGGGCCCACTTTACTTCGCAATCACCGTGACAGAAGTCACGTGGCCATAAGATCGGCCGCTCACCGGACGCCGGTACGGCCCGCGCGGGGGCGGCCGGGGCGGATCAGTGCGGCCGTTCTGCGACCGCGAAGCCGTACGGGAGCTCCAGGCGGTGGGCCGCGAGCAGGGCCGGATCGCCGAGGATGTCGCCGGTCGGGCCGTCGGCCGCGATCACGCCTCCGGAGAGGATGAGTGAGCGCTCACAGAGCTCCATGGCGTACGGCAGGTCGTGCGTGACCATCAGCACGGTGACGTGCAGCGAGCGCAGGACTTCGGCCAGCTCACGCCGCGAGGCGGGGTCGAGGTTGGAGGACGGCTCGTCCAGCACGAGGATCTCGGGACGCATGGCGAGCACCGTCGCCACGGCGACCCTGCGGCGCTGCCCGAACGACAGGTGGTGCGGCGGCCGGTCGATCACCTCGGGCAGTCCGACCTGGTCGAGCGCGTCGCGCACCCGGCGCTCCAGCTCGGGACCGCGCAGGCCGAGGTTCGCGGGGCCGAACGCGACGTCCTCGCGCACCGTGGGCATGAAAAGCTGGTCGTCGGGATCCTGGAACACCAGGCCGACCCGGCGGCGGATCTCCCCCAGAGTGTCCTTGCGCACGGGCAGGCCCGCGACCTCGACCGACCCGTGCCCGGCGGTCAGGATGCCGTTGAGGTGCATGACCAGCGTGGTCTTGCCCGCGCCGTTCGGCCCGAGCAGCGCGACCCGCTCGCCGCTCCCGATGGTGAGGTCGACGCCGAACAGCGCCTGGGTGCCGTCAGGATAGGCGTAGGCCAGCTCGCTGACGCGCAGGGAGGGCGGGGGCAGGGTCACGAAAGGCTCCAGGAAAGGACGGCGGTCGCCAGCGCCGCCGCCGGCAGGAGCGCGGCGGTGGCCCAGCTCGCCACCGATGCGCCCCCCTCGTGGACCACCGGCATCGACCCGGTGTATCCCCTGCTCAGCATAGCCAGGTGCACCCGCTCGCCACGCTCGTACGAGCGGATGAACAGCGCCCCTGCGGACTTCGCCAGGACCGGCAGGTGCCGCACGTCACGCGCCGCGAAGCCGCGCGACTCGCGGGCGACCCGCATCCTGCGCATCTCGTCGAGGATCACGTCCATGTAGCGGAGCATGAACGTCGCGATCTGCACCAGCAGCTGGGGCAGCCTGAGCCGCTGCGCGCCCAGGAGCATCATGCGCGGCTCGGTGGTCGCGGCCAGCAGGATGCTCGCCACGACGCCGAGGGTGGCCTTGGCGAGGATGTTCCACGCGGCCCACAGCCCCTCGGCGCTGAGCGACAGTCCGAGCACCTCGACGCGCGCGCCCAGCCCGATGATCGGCAGCGCGACGGCGAAGACGACGAACGGCACCTCGATGACCATGCGCCGCAGCACGAACCCCGCGGGGACGCGGGCGACCACGGCGACGGCCGCCAGCAGCAGGACGTACACCCCGAAGGCCCAGAAGGCGTCGCGCGGCGTGGCGACGACGACCACGGCGAACCCCGCCACGGCCGGTAGCTTGCATTCGGGCGGCAGCCGGTGGACGACGGTGTCCCCCGGCCGGTAGAGCTGGTGGTGGTGGCCTGAACCCACTACGCGCTCGCCCGTTCGGTGTCACGGCCCCGGCGGCGCACGGTGTAGAAGATCGCGCCACCGGCCAGCACGGTGATGCCGACGCCCGCGACGCCCGCGACCCCGACCGCCAGCCGCTCGCTGCCGACGCCCTTGACGCCGTAGTCGGCGAAGGGCGAGTCGCCGAGCGGGTGGTGCTCCTCGTTCACGTTGAGGCCCTTGTCGCCCGCGACCTTCTCCAGCCCGTCGGGGCTGCTCGACGCGTAGAAGGAGACCACGCCCGCGAGGAGCACGGCGACCAGCGCGCCCCCGGCGAGCAGCGGCCGGATGCTGCGGGCCGGCGCGGGGGCCGGGGCCGTGGTGACCTCGGTGCTCCCGCCGCCCGCCGTGCGCAGCACCAGCGGAGCCGTGAGGCCCCGCGCGCCGTACACGAGGTCGGGCCGCACGGCCAGCACGCTGCTCACGGTCAGCGCCGTGATCACGCCCTCGCCCAGCCCGATCAGGACGTGCACGCCGCCCATGGCCATCGCGACCGACGACACGTCGATCGGGGCGGTGCCGCCGATCCAGAACAGCACGGTGAAGGCCAGCGCCGCGACCGGCACGGAGATCGCGGCCCCGACGAAGGCGGCGACCGAGACCGCGGTGCGGCCACGCGGCGCGGCCCGCACGACCAGGCGGAACACCGCCCAGCCGACGACGGCCGTCACGATCGCCATAAGGGTGATGTTGACGCCCAGGGCGGTCAGGCCGCCGTCGGCGAAGAAGAACCCCTGGACGAGCAGCACCACGGCCACGCACAGAACCGCGGTGTACGGCCCGACCAGGACCGCTGCCAGCGTGCCGCCCAGCAGGTGACCGCTCGTGCCGGCCGCGACCGGGAAGTTGAGCATCTGGACGGCGAAGACGAAGGCCGCCACGAGGCCCGCCATCGGGGCCGTACGGTCGTCGAGCTCGCGTCGCGCGCCGCGCAGGCAGACGCCGAGCCCCGCCGCCGCGAACGCGCCCGCGGCGATGGACACCGGCGCGTCGAAGAAACCGTCTGGTACGTGCACCACTAGCCTCCGGAGCGATCGAGCTGCGACAACTCTAGGCCATGGGGTTGTAGTTGCAAATAGGTGGCATTAGCGAACGAAGCATGAACAGTCAGGCCTGGTGGCGCTCTCCATGTATACGGCGGGCCACCGACAGATCGTCACCGCCCGATGCGGATGGACCGGCGCACCACCGCTTTCGGACCTCGGGCGAGGACCGTGACGACGAGCTTGCGCCTGACCTTGGATGCCCTGGCCATCGCCGTCCAGCGCCGCCGCCCGCGCCACCACGCCACCCCCGGCCCCAGCTCGGCCTCGCCCACCTGGACGGGGTAGCGCACGGGCGGCCCGCCGAGGTTGAGCTCCAGGTTGGCCTCCCAGGTGCCAGGGACGTCCAGCGTGGCCGTGGCGGTGAACAGCGCGTCGTCCACGGCCGACGCGGGCGCCCGGCGCTCGTTGCCCGAGGACCGCTCGCGCCAGACCACCTGGCGCACGCACCGCGCGGCCGGGCACCCGCCCGCGACGGCGACCGTGCCCTCGATCGTCAGCACTCCCTTGCCGGCCCACGAGGCGCGCGTCAGCCGCGCGGACCCGGGAACCGTGACGACGTGGCCGCCGACGTCCACGCTGAGGTTGCCCTGCGGGCGGGTGAAGTACGGAGCCGTGACGGCCGCCGCGAGGCGCGGGCCGGGACAGCGCACCTCGGGCTCGCGCTCGGCGCCGAACCTCGCCACCCGGCGCACACCCTCGCACGCGATCACGACGTACATGTCCCAGACGCCGGGCGGCAGCCGCGACACCTCGACGCTTCCCGCGAAGACGTCCGCCACGGAGGTCACCGGGATGCGGCGCTCGGTGCCGGTGGAGCGCTCCCGCAGGAGCAGGCCGACGGTGACGCCGTTCCACGAGTCGGTGAGGACGGCGCGGCCGGACACCTCCAGCCGGTCGCCCACCCACCCGAGCCCGGTGAGGCTGTGGCGGACCGCGGCGGTCTCGACCCGCGCGAGCCGCACCAGCCGGTCGACGTCGCCGAGCGAGGCGGCCCTGAGCCGGTCGATGGGACGTAAGCGCTCCAGCACCCCGTCGGTCAGCCAGATCGCGCACAGGTCGGACGCCTCGCGGACGATCGCGCGCTGGGACGCGGCGTCCTGCGACAGGAACGGGGCGCCGAGCTGGCCGAGGATGTCGAAGCGGAAATGCCTGCGCAGGAGGTGGTCACGGAGCGGCCCGGCGGGGATGTGCCTGGTCATGAGCTCGATGGGCGCGCGGATCATGCGCAGCCAGGCGAGGGGGTCGCGGCTGCCCGGCTCCTGCATGATGCTGCTGCCGTCGGGACGGGACACCAGGTGGTAGCAGTCGTGGTCGGCGACCACGGAGATCGTCTCGGCGTGGCAGTACGCGTGGACGGAGAAGACGATGTCCTCGCCGACCCTGAGCGACTCGTCGAACATGATGCGGTGGCGGATGAGCAGCTCGCGGCGGAACAGCTTGAAGCAGGTGAGCGAGTTGTAGACGGTGGTCTCGCCGAGCGGGGCGCGTTCGCGGTTCTCCCGGAACATGGAGGTGGGAACCTTGCGGCCGTGGCCGACCATCTTGCCGAGGACGATGTCGGAGCCGTTGCGGTCGGCCATCGCGAGCATGCGTTGCAGCGCCTCGGGGCCGAGGTGGTCGTCGGCATCGCAGAAGAAGACATAACGCCCGCTGGCCTGGGCGATCGCGCGGTTCCTCGGTTTGCCGGCGCCGCCCGAGGCCTGCTGGTAAGACACCCGTATTTCCGGATATTTCGTCGCATAGTCGGCGAGAAGATCTCGGCTGCCGTCGGTGGAGCCGTCATCGACGATGACGATCTCCTTGCTGACGCGCTGCTCCAGCAGCGAGGTGAGGCACCGGTCGAGATAGGGGCGGCAGTTGTGGACGGGCACCACGATGCTCACGTCGACGCGCCGACTACTTTCCGTCTTCATTGCGATTCATTATGTAACCGTCGACCCGCGCCACGAGGCCCAATCAACGCGTTGGCGCCACCCGCCCTACCTGCTTATTTGGCTATGTGGGCTTATTACCTTTTTGCCAGGGTAACGAGTCCGCAACGGAGGTGATCGCATGGCTTACCCGGCAGGTGAGAGAGGACTGGGCATTCGTCTGAGGCGAGAGGAAGCATGCACGATCGTCGAGATCACCGGCGAGCTGGACATGAACGCGGTTCCCCTGTTACGCGCGGAGCTGGACGGCGCGGTCGAGGCGAGCCGCCCGCCGTACCTGGTGCTCGATCTCACCCGCACCACGTTCTGTGACTCTCTCGGCCTGGGGCTGCTGGTCCACACCTACAACAGGGTGCGCGAGATGCGCGGAAGGCTGGCGCTGGCGGTGGCTCCCGGCATGATCTCCAGGCTGCTCACGATCACCAATCTCGACCACCACTTCGAGACCTTCCCGACCACGAAGGAAGCCGTCAGCATCGTACTGGCGGCCTGACCGGTCACGAAGCGCCCGCAGGGCGGCATGTTCCAGGCTTAAGTGTCGCGACTACCCGCGAACCGGCACGAGCCCATGCCGATCGGTTGGAGCCCGGGCGAAAGCTGATAAGCTCAACTGTTCGGCACGGTCATCAGAGGCCCGTGCAGCACTGCCCGTTAGGAGTATACCACACCGATGGAGCATCGTGCATCCGAAACCGCCCGCGCGGAAGCCCTGCAGGCCGAGCAAGCCTATGTCTCGATGCTGTACGACCGCCTCGACACCGTACGAGAGCGCGCCGAGACCTCGCTCAGCGAGGAGCACGGGCGCGGCACGCCGGGCGGCACTCACCAGGCCCGGTTCGAGCGTGACGTGTCGTCCCACGAGCACGCGCGGCGCGTCGCGCAGCTGTCCGGGGTGGAACGCGGGCTGTGCTTCGGCCGCATCGACGACACCGACGGGGACACCTACTACATAGGCCGCGTCGGCCTGCGCGACGCCGACAACGAGCTGGTCCTCATCGACTGGCGCGCACGCGCCGCCCGCGCGTTCTACACCGCCACGCCCAGCGACCCCGAGTCGCTGGTGCGCCGCCGCCACCTGCACACCCGCGGCCGTACGGTCGTGGACCTCGACGACGAGGTGTTCGACCTCGGGCGGATGAGCGAGCCCGACCGCCGCACGCTGGTCGGCGAGGCCGCGCTCATGTCATCGCTGCGGCGCGGCCGTACGGGCCGGATGGGCGACGTGGTGGCCACCATCCAGACCGAGCAGGACCAGGTGATCCGTTCAGGCCTGCCGGGGGCGCTCGTCGTCCAGGGAGGACCGGGCACCGGCAAGACCGTCGCCGCGCTGCACCGGGCCGCGTACCTGCTGTACGCGCACCGCGACACGCTCCAGCGGCGGGGCGTGCTGGTCGTCGGCCCGAACACCATGTTCCTGCGCTACATCGGCCACGTGCTGCCCTCCCTCGGCGAGACCGACGTGGTGCTGACCACCGTCGGCGAGCTGTTCCCCGGCGTACGCGCCACCGCGGACGACCCGCCCGAGACGGCGACGGTGAAGGGCGACCCGCGGATGGTCGAGGTGATCAAGGGCGCCGTGCGCGACCGCCAGCGGGTGCCCGACGGCGACCTGGAGGTCATGATCGACATCAGGACCTCGCGCAGGAACGGCGTCGAGGTCGTGGTCGAGCAGATGGCGCTGCGCATGGACCACGCCACCTGCGTACGGGCCCGCGACCGGGCGCGGGCGGTGCGCAACCCGCACAACGTGGCGCGCAAGCTGTTCGTCGACACGGCGCTGACCGCGCTCGCGCTCGACGAGGCGCGGCGGCTCGACCGCGAACTCGACGAGGACGACCTGCGGTACGCGCGGGCGGGGCTGTGGCGGATGCCCTCCGTGCGCAAGGCCCTGGACGACCTGTGGCCGCTGCTCACGCCGGAACGGCTGGTGTCGGAGCTGCTCGCCGACCCCGAGGCCCTTCGATCGGCCGCTTCCCCCGAGGAGGGCGCCGGCGACGAGTCGCGTATGGTGCTGCGCCCGGAGGAGCGGGAGGCGCTGCTGCGCGCGGTGGACGCGCCGTGGACGACGGAGGACGTGCCCCTGCTCGACGAGGCCGCCGAGCTGCTCGGCGAGGACAACTCCGCCGCCAAGGCGGCCGAGCGGGCCGCCCGCCGGGTCCGCCGCGCCGAGGAGGTCTACGCGCGCGGCGTCCTTGAGATCACCGGTGTCGGGGAGAAGGAGATGTTCGACGCCCGTGCCCTCGCCGAGCGGCACTACTCGGACGAGCCCGTCCAGACGACCGCCGAACGGGCCGCGCGCGACCGTAGCTGGGTGTACGGCCACGTCATCGTGGACGAGGCGCAGGAGCTGTCGGCGATGGCCTGGCGCATGGTCATGCGCCGCATCCCCACGCGCTCGCTGACCGTGGTTGGGGACGTCGCCCAGACCGGTTCGGCGGCGGGCGCCCGGTCGTGGGCCGAGATGCTCGACCCTTACGTGAAGGGCCGCTGGCGCGAGGCACGGCTCCTGGTCAACTACCGGACCCCGGCCGAGATCATGGAGGTTGCCGCCGACGTGCTCAAGGCGGTCGCCCCGGACCAGGAGCTCCCGATCTCCGTACGCGACGGTGAGGCTCCTCCCCGTGCCGTGCGCGTCGACCCTGCCGACCTCCCCACGGCGCTGCCCGAGCTGATCGCGTCCGAGCTCGCCGAGATCGGGGAGGGCCGGTTGGCGGTCATCACCCCCGACGGGAGGCACCGGGAGATCGCCGGCCTGCTGCCCGAGGCCGCGTCCGCGCTGACGGCGAACGCCCTGGACTCCCCCGCCGTGGTCCTGACGGTCACGCAGTCAAAGGGGCTGGAGTTCGACTCCGTAGTGGTCGTGGCCCCCGACGAGATCATGTCCCAGTCCCCCAAGGGCGGCCAGGACCTGTACGTGGCGATCACCCGGGCGACCCGCAGGCTCACGGTCGTCCACGAGGGCGACCTGCCACCCGTCCTCCGGCTACTGGGTCCGTGACGGCACGTTCCGCCGATGTCCATCAAGCAATTTGGTAAGTGCGGGATTGCCAACGTTCGTGGCGAGAAGCCGAGCGGACGCCAGGCTGGACGCCAGGCTGGACGCCAGGCGCCTTGACTCTCGGGTCGCTCGAAGGTGCAGATTCGTCTCGTGAGTGACAGCACGGAGCTATTCACGATCGGCGGGATCGCTCGCCGTACCGGCCTGTCGGTGCACACGATCCGCTTCTGGTCCGACAGCGGCGTGGTGCCACCCACCGGCCGTTCCACCGGGGGGTACCGCCTGTACGACGCGGCGGCCGTCGCCCGGTTCGACCTCGTCCGTACGCTGCGCGAGCTCGGCATCGGCCTGGAGGCCGTGCAGGAGATCCTGGCGCGGCGGGTCACGGTGGCCGAGGTGGCACGGACGCACGTCCTGGCGCTGGACGCGGAGATCCGGACCCTGAAACTGCGCCGCACCGTGCTCGACACGATCGCCAAGCGCGGCGGCACGACCGAGGAGACACTGATGACGCACAAACTCGCCCAGCTGTCCGCCAGGGAGCGGCAACAGGTCATCGACGACTTCGTCGACGGCCTCTTCGCCGGGATCGACCTCGACGACGACGCCATGGTCGTCGCCGGGTGGATGCGCGAGCTGCCGGACGATCCGACGCTGGGCCAGGTGGACGCCTGGATCGAGCTGGGCGAGCTGGTCGCGGACGACGACTTCCAGCGGCGGCTGCGGCGCATCGTCCTCAGCGGTTCATCCGAGCCGCGGTTCGAAGACGGCTTCGACCTGCGGCGGCAGGTGCTGGAGAAGGCCGGGCGGGCACTTGCCGACGGCATCGCGCCGGAGTCGGCCGAGGGAAGGCGCGTCCTCAGCCGCATCGTCGAGCCCCGCCTGCCGGCCGAGGAACGCGCCGAGCTGCGCGATCGGCTTCGGATACTCGCCGACGCCCAGGTGGAGCGCTACTGGCAGCTCCTGTCCACGCTCAACGGACGCGAGTCGTCCCCTTCGGTCATCCCCGCCTTCGACTGGGTGATCGCCGCCCTGCACGCCCACGGCTGACGGCGGACCTCATCCGTCGCCCGGTGGCGATACGAGTTCTCGTAACCGGCCAGGCGTACTGAGCTCGTCTACTCCTCGATGGCCCCGCCGATACGCCGGAGATGCCGCCGGAAGGTGTATGACGGATCGGCGGCGCGCCGCGCCAGGTAGTCGTCGAAGGCCGTCTGCAGGCGCAGCGTCTCACCTGCCCGGATCCTGCGGGCCTGTTCGCGCTCGGTCCGCCAGATCTGGCGCGCCGTCGACAGCACCTCCTCGGCACACTCGGCGGCGACGAACAACACGCCGTCGTCGTCGCCGAAGACGATGTCATCGTCACTCACCAGGTGCGGCCCGAACCGCGCAGTGGCCAGCGCCTCGGACTCCCGCTCATCCAGCCGCACCGGGCCGGGCGGGTAGCTGCCATAGCTGAACACCGGAAGGCCGATCTCCGCCAGCTCCGGCGTGTCGCGGTGCAGACCCCACACCACCAGGCCCGCCAACCCCGCGGCCTCGGTCTCCAGTACCGCCAGGTCGCCGACACATGCCTCGTCCAGTCGCCCGCCGTTGTCGATGACCAGCACGTCACCCTCTTCGGCCCTGCTGAACGCCTCCAGGAACACGTCCACGCTGCCGTAGTGCCGCGCCGGCAACGCGCGTCCCGCGATCCGGTGTCCGGGGACGACCGCGCGGATGCCGGGCGGCGCGGCGCGCAGCGGCACGTCGCAGCGGACGCAGGCATCGGCCACCAGCGGCGTGGACAGATCGGCGAAAGCCTTCAACATGGCGTTCTCCCTGGGTCAGCCTGGAGCGGCGGGATGTTGGGCTATGCCGCCAGGATTGTCCGGCACCGTTGCACGCTCCTCGTGAGCGACTGTGGACCCTTGTGGCGAACCGGCGGTCATGTCCCCCAACCATGGCCGTACAGCCACCGACCACGGGGCGGACGCGGCAGTAGAGCAGGGTGGCGTCAGGTTTGAGCCGCGGTAGCTAGTATCGTGCACCCTGCCTGTTCAGCGGCGCCAATAGCGCCAATGAAGCGAGAGGGAATGGGCTCGGATGGGCTTGGATGTCGAGAGTCGATCGTCCGATTCGCCGTACATCGAGCGGGTGTGGCGGAGCAGCAGCCGTGACATCAACCGGATGACGTCGATTGCGACGGCGCATTGGGATCTGGTCTTCTGGGAGCACCGCGGTCAGGTCAACGTGGCTGTTCAAGGGCCGGAGTCGAGGGCCAGTCCGGCGCCCGTTCCCGAAGACTCCACATTCTTCGGGATCAGCTTCTCACTCGGCACTTCGATGCCGCATCTTCCGATCAATCGGCTCGTCGACGGTTCCGCAGAGATTCCCGATGCGACGCGCAGATCGTTCTGGCTGAAGGGTTCCGCCTGGCGCCTTCCCGACTACGACAACACCGAGGTGTTCGTAGGGCGGATGGTGCGTGAGGGTGTTCTGGCCTGTGACCCGATCGTTGCCGCGGTGCTTGGTGGCGCGTCGCCGGACGTGTCCGAACGCACCATCCAGCGGCGCTTCGTGGCGGCGACCGGACTCACCCGCGGTGCCATCCGGCAGATCAATCGTGCCAGGCAAGCGGCGGTCCTGCTCAAGGAGGGCGCGCCGGCCCACGACGTGATCCACCGGCTCGGATACTTCGACCAACCACACCTGGCGCGGTCGCTGACCCGTTATATCGGGCGGACCACCACGCAGTTGAGCGGCCGGGATCCGTCGGAGCCGCTGTCGCTTCTGTACAAGACCTGAGCGCTCTTTCCCGCCTAACCTCCCAGTCGCAACCATCGGGCCAGGCACCGCCCTGGAACATGGCGGGGAGCGCGCCGGCCCGGCAACGGGAAGGTCGTCTTCGTGCGCAAGATCGTCATCAACGTGACGCCGTACGTGGTCGGTACCGGCCCACGCCTCTTCGACGGAGTGCCGGCTGGAGCGCTGGAGCCGGATGCCGCACGGAGCACGCCGACCGGCTCGCTGCTCCTCCGCTATCGGTACTCAACGAGGAGGTCGTCGTGAGGAAGCTGGTCGTGTCTGAGTTCGTCTCACTTGACGGAGTGATGCAGGCTCCGGGCGGTGAGCCGGGTTTCCGGCACGCCGGCTGGGTGCTGGAGCACTTCGCCCCCGAGCACGACACCTACCGGTACAAGGAACTGCTGGAGACCTCGGCCCTGCTGCTCGGCCGTGTCACCTACGAGGGGTTCTCCGCCGCCTGGCCACACGTGACGGGCGAATTCGCCGACCAGATGAACACGCTGCCCAAGTACGTGGTGTCCAGCACGCTGCACGAGCCGCTGGAGTGGAACGCCTCCCTCCTCAAGGGCGACCTGACCAGCGAGGTCGAGGCGCTCAAACGCCAGGACAACGACCGGCACATCTTCGTCCATGGCAGCCGCTCGCTCGCCCAGGAGCTTCTGAAGCGGGGCCTCGTCGACGAGCTACGGCTCATGATCTTCCCCGTCATGCTGGGGTCGGGTGCGCGCCTGTTCCCCGAATCACCCGACAAGACCGCGCTGGCGCTGGTCGAGAGCCGCGCCTTCGACTCCGGCGTGGTCGCGCTGACCTACGCCCGCAAGTAGCCCGCCTACCCGAGAGAACCTGGAGATCAGCCATGAACACCGTCACCTCCAAGGACGGCACCCCCATCGCCTTCGAACGCCACGGCGAGGGCACGCCGTTGATCCTCGTGGACGGCGCCTCTTCGTACCGGGCGTTCAACCCGCTCGGACCCCAGCTCGGCGATCTGCTCGGCGCGTCCCACACGGTCTACGCGTACGACCGCAGGGGTCGCGGAGACAGCGGCGACACCGCCCCCTACAGCGTGGAGCGCGAGATCGACGACCTGGCGGCGCTCATCGCCGAGGCGGGCGGAACGGCCCACGTCTGCGGCTTCTCTTCGGGCGCGGTGCTCGCCCTGGACGCGGCCGCCGCCGGGCTGCCCATCACCCGGCTGGCCCTGTACGAGCCCCCGTTCGTGGTCGACGACAGCCGCCCGGCCGTACCCGACGACTACCTGGAACGCCTCGACGCGTTGCTGGCGGAGGGACGTCGCGGCGAGGCCCTGGAACTGTTCTTCACCACGCCGTGCGGCTTCCCCGCGGAGCTCGTCGCCGGAATGAAGGCCGCTCCGATCTGGGCCGCGTTGGAGACCATCGCCCCGACCCTCGCCTACGACGGCCGCTTCATGGCGGGCACGATGACCGGCCGCCCTCTCCCGCGCGACCGTTGGTCCTCCGTCTCCGTCCCCACTCTCGTGATGTACGGCGGGGCGACCGAGTCCTGGATCGTGAGTGCCGCCCGCGCGGTCTCCGACCTCCTCCCGCAGGCCGGCCTGCGCGACCTGCCCGATCAGACGCACGATGTCAGCGCCGAAGTCCTGGCCCCCGCACTGGCCGCCTTCTTGGCCGACGGAGAGCGCGCCTGAGCCCGCCGGGCCCGCCGGGGCACCTGGACGCGCTGGTAGGCGTCGACGATCTCGGCGCCGCGTGACCCAGAAGGGCCCGTCCCGGATTCTCCCTGGCGACGGGCCTTTCATGTGGCGCGGCCAAGGGACTCGAACCCCTTCTGAACCGCGGGTAAGGGCTACCGGTCTGCCGGCATCTGGCGGCGCCGGGCCGACCACGAACGATCACGAAACGGATGAGGGTATGGGGTCCGCGTGGGGTCGAAGAGGGCGGCAGCCCCTTAGAAAGACACATCGGCTGATGCCAGTCGCTGGTCTGGCTGACTCCGTAGGGGACGGGGGATGTCCTGTCAGATCCGGTTGCTTAGGGTGCGCAGCAGAAGCCCGAACGCCTGAGTGGCAAGACGCGGCGGTGTGGCAGCGTTCATGCGCATGAGGTACTCGCTTTGCATCAAGGTCCTCGGGCCGGACACCGCGAGGCTGCGCGAGGCAACGGTGGAGGCCAGGGCCGCCTGCCGCCTCCGCTTGGACGAGTACACGCCTACGACTGCGGTCGGATCGGGTACGGCGCTCAGGCAATCCACGAGCGTCGCCACGTCCTCGAGCGACTGGTTCGTGCCCTGCGCCATGACGGGCGGCATCCCGTGCGCCGCGTCCCCGAGCAACACGCACCGCCCGTCACCCCAACGGGACGGCACCTTGTGCCGGGTGTGCGGGAACACCTCGGGGTCGCCGTCCCCCAGCGATGCCAGAACCTGCTCGACCGGCCAGCCCCACCCCGCGAACCGCTGGCGCAGCATCTCCAGCGGCTTGTCCTCCGGTGGCGCACCCGGCGACCACGGCACGTCGAAGAACCACTGCATGAGCCCGCCACCCGCACCCATGAACCCGAAGTCGCCCTGCCGGCCGACCATCATCGTGGTGATCGACCCGGGATCGACCGGGGCCGGCGTGAGGCCCTGCCAGGTCGCCACACCGGTCAGGGCCGCCTGGCCGCCGCCCAGGACGAGGGCACGCACCTGCGAGTGCACACCGTCGGCTCCGACCAGGAAGTCGCCGCTGTACTCCTGACCTGTTCGCGTCCGCACCCGTACGCCGTCACCGTCGGCCTGCAGTTCCGCGACCCGCGCGCCGAACTGTACGGTCCCCTCCGGCAGCCCGGCCTCCAGGAGGGTGATCAGCGATCCGCGCGGGATCACCCGCGCCGCCGACCCGAACCGTTCCGCCAGCGATTCCAGGTCGAACTCCAGCACCTGGCGGCCGCTGGCGGTCCGCAGGCACAACGTCGTCAGCCGCTGCCCCGTGCCTTCCAGCTCAACGCCCAGGTCCCCGAGGATCGCCGTGCCGTTGCACCACAGGGTGATGGACCCACCCCCGAGGCGCAGCCCCGGCGACTGCTCCAGCACCACCACCTCGTGCCCTGCGGCGATCAATCCCCGCGCCGCCGCGAGCCCGCTGATCCCCGCCCCGACCACAAGCACCCGCACCGGCGTCCTCCACATAACTCTACAAGCAGTAGTACTACTCCTTATAGAGCATTGGCGCCGTCGTCCACAAGATCCAAATACGTCGCCCCACACCGCCGCGCAAGGATGAAGGCAGGACCGGACACGATCCCCTCCGCGGCAGAAGCGCATGTTTGCATGGGTACATCTCCGTGTGCGTTGCGCTTCGCCTCGATAGCCAACGATCGTGTTGCCGCGCTCTGAGGGGGTAGCGGCACGAGCGTGGGCAGGAAGCTTCCTACTTGTCGTGCTGTCGGCGCACCATCTCGGTGATCCAGATGGGCGCGAACGGAGACGTGCAGTTCGGGGGAGTCGGGTAGTCCTTGAGCACCTCCAAGCGCTCACCGATGTCGATTGCACGGGCGCGGTGCTCGGCGTGCTCGATCCCGATCTGAGCCAGGCAGTGGTTCATCGCCCACTGCAGGCGAGCCGGGGCGCCTTTCATCTCCGCCTCGATGACGTCGAGCAGTCCTGCGAGGTCGAGGCCTTCGGGCTTCTTGGCCACGCGTTCGGTGGTCAGCGCCCAGCCAGCACTCGCGACCACTGGATCAGGATCGGCGGACCAGGCCAGGCGCAGTTCTTCGGAGTGCGGGTTCTTCTTCACCACGTAGTTCACGAGCCAGTCGTGCACCTTGGGTGTGCGCGCCTCGTGCAACATGACGTCCAACTCGTCACGCTCGAACGCCTTCGGGCGGCAGATCAGGATCGCCAGCAGTCTCGCCGCGGTGTCAGCCGTCTTCCAGAGCTGGCGCGCGAGTTCCTGCTGCGTCTTCAGCCGCTTCGCGAGCGCGCGCAGCATGCTGAGGTTCACACCGTGATCGTCACCGTGTTTCTTGTTCACCTCGCGTGTCTTCGGGTCCTCGAGCGCGGCCAGCTCGGCCATCACCACGGCTACCGTCGTCTCAGTCACCTCAGCCTCCTGTCTATCACGTGGATCGCTCGCGCAGCGGGTGCCATCCGGTGTTCGCCCGCGTCGGTCCGCCGTTCGCGGTGGGTCGGACGCGATCGCGTCGGCGCACTTACCGGGGCTGCGCGCCGGTGGTTTCGCTCGGTTTCACTCTGTCGCCGGTTGGGGCCGATGGTGCGAGGCGAGAAGCGACGCCCATGCCAGGGCGAGGGCGATCGCGAGGGCGAAGGCGACGTTGGCCGGGCGTGATCCCTGCAGGGCGAAAATCAAGCTCCAGGTGGCGAGGAAGGCCGCGCCGGTCACGCCGCTGAAGGCCGCCCAACCGGTACGGCCGGCCGCGACGAACCGCCGGGCGAAGACGAAGCACGCGGCGACGAGCGCGAGAGGACCCGGTGCAGCCCAATCGCACATGCCACGAACAGCCCACCGCTGACCACGAAGTTGGCGATCTGGATCCATCCTTGGTCGCCATTGCTCAGCATGCTGGCCGGGTGCCGGCTGATGTCGAATCCGTCCCTGGTGAGCATCTGCAGGACAACTACGACGATGTAGAGCGGTCCGGCGACAATGCCGCAGGTCAGCAGCGTTCTCGTCGATCCGGCGACTGCCCCGGGCGGCCTGCCGGCGGCGGAGGTGACGTCGTGGGTCATCAGCGGTCGCCGCTGGTCTCGGGGGCGAAGTGCTGTACCGCGAACGCGATGGCCGCGGCGATGTCGTCGTCGCTGGTTCCCCAGGCGGCCTGGATCACGGGACCCCAGGCGTGGCAGCTGCGGATGGCGAATTCCTTTTCCTCGGGGATGTCCTGCCAGGTGGCGGGGTCAAACTTCACGCCGTGCAGGAAGAGATCGAGGCCGAGCAGCGCGAGGTCCCAGCCGCCGCCGATTCCGATCGTGGCACCGGGACCGTAGGTGCGCACGAGCTCGTCGACGATCTGGGCGGGCGAGGCGTGCTCTAGCTCGAAGACGGTGTGGCCGTCGTCGCCGGGCGCGAGGCGCACCTCGACCTCGGTCGGCATGCCTTCGCCGAGGACCCAGGTCACCTTGAGCAGACGGGGTTCCTCGCAGCGCAGGATTTCGCCGCCGGCGTTGTCCTTGAGCTGGAACGTGCCGCCGAGCCGGAGGTCGCCCTCGACCAGGCCCAGCCAGCGGCTGAGCCGTTCGGGGTCGGTGCAGGCGTTCCAGACGTCCTCGATCGTGGCGTCGTAGACCCGGCGCAGCAGCAGCGATCGCCCCTCACCGGTGACGACCGCCTGGTTGCCGATCTCCCGGTGGGTGGCGTTGATCTGGTTGACGATGTCGATCACGTGTCTTCCTCACTATCGGACTCGGTCTCCTGACGACGATCCGGTGTCTCGGCAGTGTCTCCACAGTTGTCGCGTTGTTCGCGGCGTTGGCGTTTGCCGCGTGCGAGTTCGGTGGCCAATGCGTCCAGGCGCTGGCTCCAGAACTGCCGGAAGCGCTCCAGCCAGATGTCGATCTCCTGGAGTGGGGCGGCCCGCACGGCGTAGAGGCGGCGCGTGCCGTCCGGGCGGACGGTGACGAAACCCGACTCCCGTAGCACTCGCAGGTGTTGCGATACCGCAGGTGGTGAGATGCCGAACTCTGCCCGGATGACCTCGCTGACGGCGCCGGCGGCCTGTTCTCCGTCGGCGAGCAGCTCCAGTATTCGGCGTCTCACCGGGTCGCCGAGGACGTCGAATGCGTGCACTCGTGAACTATGTCAGTGTCCGCTTAATTAAGTCAAGGCTGAATCATGCTGTGATGCCGCACTGGTTCGCCCCCCACCGTGCGGACGGGCTGATGAGGCAGTCACCGTGTGGTCCCTTGCCTGCAGGGTCACAGGGCCGTTTGTTGCCCGAGCCTCGCGGCGTAAGATCATCTATCTGCGGCAGAACTACCACTTCGGCCCGGAGAAGATCGCGATGTACCTGGCGCGCCGAGAAGCTCGCGGTTGGAGAGGAATGGAAAGGCACCGATGGCTACGTGTTCACCACAGGATGGGGAGAGCCGATCTACCCCGACACGGTTACATCCCTCGTGAGCAAGCTCATCAGTGCCTACAAAGCTCCGAAAGACGGTCCCCCGCCCAAGAAACCGACGGCGGTCAAGGACGCCGCCGCATAGCGCGTGTTAGCAAACCTGTTAGCAAAAGGCCCCTGGCGATCATCGCGAGGGGCCTTTGAGCTGGGAGCCGACGAGGGGAATCGAACCCCTGACCTACGGTTTACAAGACCGTTGCTCTGCCGATTGAGCTACGTCGGCGTGTGGTGCCCTACGAGTTTAGTCGTATGGCATGGGCACCGTCACCGATCATCGATACCGGGTCGGCCGGCTTGGGGTGAGGTCAGCCGCGGCGGCGGAGGCGGGATACCTCGTACAGGGCGATGCCCGCGGCTATGCCGGCGTTGAGGGACTCGGCGGCGGCGTTCATGGGGATGCGTGCCACCACGTCGCAGGCCTCGCGGACGAGGCGGGACAGGCCCTTGCCCTCCGAGCCGACCACGACCACGAGAGGCTCGGTGGCCAGCTCGACGTCGCCGATGTCGGTGGAGCCGGCGCCGTCGAGGCCGATCACGAACAGGCCCTGCTCGCGGTACTCGCGGAGCGTGCTCGTGAGGTTGGCGGCCCGGGCCACGGGCAGGTGGGCCAGGGTGCCGGCGGAGGTCTTCCAGGCCCCGGCGGTGACCCCAGCCGAACGGCGCGAGGGGACGAGGATGCCATGGGCACCGAAGGCCGTGGCGGAGCGTGCGATGGCTCCGAGGTTGCGCGGGTCGGTGACGCTGTCGAGCGCGATGATCAGCGGCACCTCGGCGGCGTCCCGTGCCCGCTCGACGAGGTCTTCCGGATGGGCGTACTCGTACGGCGGGAGCTGGAGCGCGAGGCCCTGGTGGACCGTGCCCTCCGTCAGCCTGTCGAGCTTGTCGCGGCTGACCTCGAGCAGGGCGATGCCGCGGTTGGCGGCCATCTTGATCGCATCGCGGATGCGGTCGTCGCTTTCGACGCGCTGCGCCACGTACAGGACGTTGGCGGGCACTTCGGCGCGAAGGGCCTCGACCACGGGGTTACGGCCGCCGATGACCTCGGGAGCGTCGTCACGCTTGCCCCCGCGGCTCGGCCGTGCGGGCTGCTTCTCAGGGGTGCGCGGCCCCGCGCCCGAGGCGCTCTGGGCGCTGCGCTTCTTGTCCTTGAACCAGTGGCGCTCGTGGGCCGGCGGGGTCGCTCCTCTTCCTTGAAGAGCGGACCGGCCCTGCCCACCGGTGCCCCGTGTGGGGCCCTTCTTCTTCGCGGGCCTACCGGACCCTTTACCCACACCAGCCATGATGCCAGCCTACCGGCGCGATCAGCGGGCCAGTTCCCATCGGGCACCTTGGGGGGTGTCCTCGACCATCACACCCGCCGCGGCGAGCTGGTCGCGGATCGCGTCGGCCGCGGCGTAGTCCTTACGGGCACGGGCGGCCTGGCGCTGCTCCAGAGCCACCTTGACCAGGGAGTCCACGGTGTCGCGAAGTCCGTTGTCGGCCCTTCCCTCCCGCCACTGCGGCGACCGGGGGTCGAGACCGAGCACGTCGAGCATGTTCTGGGTCTCGGCGAGAAGTCGTGCCACCTGCTCCTTGTTGCCGTGGGCGAGGGCGACGTTGCCCTCGCGGACGACCTCGTGGACCACGGCGAGCGCCTGCGGCACCCCGAGGTCGTCGTCCAGCGCGTCCACGAACGCCTGCGGGAGCGGCGCCGCCGCGTCGACGTCGTGGATCACCTCGGCGGCCCGGGTGACGAAGCCCTCGATGCGCTGGTAACCGGCCGCGGCCTCGGCCAGCGCCTCGTCGGAGTAGTCGATCGAGGAGCGGTAGTGGGCGGCCACGAGGTAGTAGCGGAGCTCGACGGCACGCACCTTGCCGAGCATCGCCGGGACCAGCAGGGAGTTGCCGAGGGACTTGCTCATCTTCTCGGCGCCGATCTTGAGCATGCCGTTGTGCAGCCAGTAGCGCGCGAAGCCGTCACCCGCCGCCTGCGACTGGGCGACCTCGTTCTCATGGTGCGGGAAGATCAGGTCGACACCGCCGCCATGGATGTCGAAGGTCTCGCCGAGGTACTTGGTGGCCATGGCGGAGCACTCGAGGTGCCAGCCGGGACGGCCCGGGCCCCACGGGGTGGCCCAGGTGGGCTCGCCGGGCTTGGCCCCCTTCCAGAGCGCGAAGTCACGGGCGTCGCGCTTGGCCGAGTCGGTGTCGGTGTCGGCCGCCGCACGCATGTTCTCGGGACGCTGGTTGGAGAGCCTGCCGTAACGCTCGGCATAGGACATGACGTCGAAGTAGACGTCGCCGCCCGTGGCGTACGCGTGGCCCTTGTCGATCAGCCGGTGGATCAGCTCGATCATCTCGGGGATGTGGCCCATCGCCCTCGGCTCGACCGTGGGCGGGAGGCAGCCGAGCATGTCGTACGCCCACGTGAACGCCCGCTGGTTGCGCTCGGCGACGACGAACCACGGCACGCCCTCTTCGGCCGCGACTCGGATGATCTTGTCGTCGAGGTCGGTGACGTTGCGGCAGAACGACACGTCGTAGTCGGACCGCATCAGCCATCGGCGCAGGACGTCGAAGTTGACGCCCGAGCGGATGTGCCCGATGTGCGGCGGAGCCTGGACAGTGGCGCCGCACAGGTAAATCGAGACCCGGCCCGGCTGGATGGGGACGAAGTCGCGGACCGCACGGGTGCTGGTGTCATATAGGCGCAGACTCACGAACGCAAGGCTAATGCCTCGCACGCCGTGGCAGGACGGGTTGCCCGACCTCACAGGCCCGCAATACGAATGTGAATCCGCGGGGCTTTCCGCAGGGCCGGAAGTACCGACCGCCTTCTCGCTAATAGAGCGCCTTGTCCGAGATCATTTGGGCAGGTACGTCCAATCTTGTCGGTAGCCTCAACGGTAGATTCCTGGAACGTCACCGAATCCGGGAATCCGCGCCCCCGACGCGTACAGCCAGACGCACACTGGTCGCTCCCGTCTCATCGCTCCCGGCCGTACCCGCGCGGTCGCATCGGCCGGCGCACGGCCGCGGCTCGGGGTTTCGGTCCTCGGAGCGGGCAGGTCCGACGGCGAGTACAGGGTGGTGGTTCGGGGGCCAATCTGGTTGGCTGCCGCGTGGCGTCGCGGTCCGCGCCGGTTACGGCAGCGCCGATTCTGTAGGCTCGAAGCGCCATGGACGTCACTCCCCCCTTGGCGGCAGGCCAGTCCTCCCGCCGGACCGCGCCTCTGCCCGTTCCCGCCCAGCCGACCGGAGCGGCCTTGGTGCTGCGCCGCCTCGGGACCGCCGTCGCGGGCCTCGCCGTGGCCGCGCTGGCCGGCGCCGCCTGCGTGCTGTCCTTCGACGCGCTGCGGGCCCTCGCCGTGAGGGGAGGAGCACGGTCCGACCTCGCCTACCTCTATCCGGCCGGCTTCGACGCCTTGCTCGGGATAGCGCTGATCAGCGTCCTCCTGGTACGGCCTGCCCGGCTGCTCCTGAGGCTCCAGGCCGCTCTGCTCCTCGCCCTGCTGATCGTGGCGGCCGCCGCGGCCAACGTCGTGATCGCCACGGGCGTCTCCGTCGACGTCCGGCAGGCCGCTGTGGGCGTCGCCGTCGCCCCTTGGGTGATGCTGGTGCTCGGGCTGTGGCTCTTCCTGCTCCCGGCCAGGCGCCTTCAGTCCCACCCCTTGTCGGCGGACGGTCCCGACCACGAGGCGGCGGGCGTCCATCAGAGCCACACCGGCGTCCATGCACGGACGGACATCGTTCCCTTCGGGGCCGAGGAACGTGACCCCGACCTGGCCCCACCGCTCGAAACGGGCCACGCGTCCGCCCTGGAGCGGGACTTCGCCCCGCATCTGGAGGCGCTGTACACGCCCGAGCCCGAGCCGGTGGTGCCGCCGACGCCCGCTCCCGAAACCCCTCCCGTGGACGAGCTGCCGCCACTGCCGCGTCAGGGCAGGGACGGCGAGGCCGACGAGCGGGTGCCCCCGCGCACGGTTCCGGCTCCCAGGGAAGCCACGAGCCCCCGAGAGGCCCGCGAGGAGAGCAGCGCCTCCGGCTCCGAAGCGGCCGTGCCCGAGCGCGATCACATGAGTGCGGAACAGGACCACGCCGGTTCGGAACCTGGACGGGCGAGTTCGGAGCCTGGAGAGGCCCCTCAGGGGCGCGAAGAGCCCCTGCCTGAACACGAACACCCCACCCCGCAGCCGTACGAAACTCCGCAAGAGCACAAGGATTCCCACCCCGCGCACGCTCTTCCGGAGCAGGAGCGCCCGGTCGCCGAGCAGGCGTACGACACCCCGCGGGAGCATGTGGCCTCCGACGAGGGGCACGTGGTTCCGGAGCAGGAGCATGTGGTGCCGGAGCCGGAGCCGGAGCAGCGGCTGGTGCCGAAGCCCAGGGCGCGGACCACGCCGTCCCCGCGACCGGAGCGCGCCCCCGACATGCCGCTCCGGTGGGGAGACCTCGTCCGCCCCTCCACCGGCGACGTTCTGGTCCACCCGCTTCCCAAGCCGGCGCGCAATCGCGAGCCCGGCGACACGCAGCCGTACCCGCAGATCACCGACGAGCCGGCCGAGCGGCCGGCCGCGGAGGTCTCAGAGGGCCCTGACGAGGCTCCGGCCGCGGACACGCAGCCTTACCCCCATCTGCGCGAGGACGCCGCTCCGCTGCCCTCTGGGGCGCAGCAGGAGACCGACGCCGGTCCCGACCCTGCCCACGACGCCGACAGCGCCGACGAGGAGGAGTCCCCGCGCGCGAGGCGGCAGCCCTACGCGAGCGAGCCCGCGGCACCCCCGTCCGGACGGATGCGCAGCACCCCTCTGCCTCCCGAGGAGTAGACCCCGGTACGTCCCGGACGCGCAGCACGCCGCTGAATGCCGATGAACAGGCCCGTACGGGGGGTGGGGAATGCCGAAGATCCGCCCGCTCCCGGGGGGAGCGGGCGGATCTTTGAAGGTGCCGGCGGAGTCGGGCACCGTGCGGGTGACCGCCGTGTTCAGGGCCTGACGGCCCAGAGATCACACTCGGCGGCTCGAACGTCGGCGAAGGTCACCGTGCGGTGCACTCCGCCTAGGGTCAGACCCTTGTGCGGCCGCGGAGACCGGCCACCAGGCCGACACCGATGACGGCCAGAACCACCTGCATGACGAGCTCGATCCAGTCGATGCCGCTCGTGGTCGCGACACCGAGCACCTGGGCGATCGCGGTACCGATCAGAGCGGCGACGATGCCGACGACGACGGTGAGGATCCAGCCGATGGGCTGACGGCCCGGAAGAATGAGCCGTCCCAGAGCGCCGATGATGGCACCGATGACGATCGCGCCGAGGATGGTTTGAATGGACATATTGAGCCTCCCCTTGAGGGTCGCACCTTCACGCTGAAGAGGTGGCTACCCGCATTTGGGGCTCTAATCCTAGAAAGTAAAAAATGCCTGGTCAGCAGGGCAAAACTGAGGACGGCGTCCCGCACCGCGCCGGTTGACGGGGCGCCGCCCTCGGATTCGCGAGTAGTTCGACCCACCCGCCCTTCGGGATCCCGCTGTTATGACGTGCCGGACGGCCCGCCGGTTGGCGGCATTCCGGGGCTTGTCGCGGATTCTCAGAAGACGATCGCCGTGGCGATCGCGGCGACGCCCTCTCCGCGGCCTGTGAGCCCGAGCCCGTCGGTCGTGGTGGCGCTGACGCTGACCGGCGCGCCGACGGCCGCGCCCAGAACCTTCTCGGCCTCGGCCCGGCGCGGCGACAGCTTGGGACGGTTTCCGATGACCTGCACGGCGATGTTGCCGATCTCGAAGCCGGCCGCGCGCACGTGACGCGCGGCCTCCTCCAGCAGGGTTACGCCGGACGCTCCCGCCCAGCGCGGGTCGGAGGTTCCGAAGAGGCCGCCGAGGTCGCCCAGCCCCGCGGCCGAGAGGAGGGCGTCGCAGCACGCGTGGGCGGCGGCGTCGCCGTCGGAGTGGCCCGCGAGCCCCGTCTCGCCCGGCCAGTGGAGGCCGGCGAGGTGGAGGTCACGGCCGGATGCGAAAGGGTGGACGTCGACTCCGACGCCCACCCTTGGATGTTTGGTGTTCAGGAGTTGAGAACCTCGTCGAGAAGTGCCTCGGCCTTGTCCTCGTTGGTCTTCTCCGCGAGCGCGAGCTCACTGACCAGTATCTGCCTGGCCTTCGCGAGCATGCGCTTCTCGCCCGCGGACAAGCCCCGCTCCTTGTCGCGCCGCCAGAGGTCGCGCACCACTTCGGCCACCTTGTTGACGTCGCCGGACGCCAGCTTCTCGAGGTTGGCCTTGTAGCGGCGGGACCAGTTGGTGGGCTCTTCGGTGTGTGGCATGCGCAAGACATCGAAGACACGCTCTAGGCCTTCCTGGCCTACAACGTCACGCACGCCGACGAGCTCGGCGTTCTCCGCCGGCACCTGAACGGTAAGGTCGCCCTTGTCGACCTTCAGCACCAGATAGGTTCTGTCCTCGCCCTTTATCGTGCGGGTCGTGATGGCTTCGATCCGAGCAGCCCCGTGGTGGGGGTAGACGACAGTGTCGCCGACCTGGAAAGTCATGTGACAAGTACCCCTTCCGCTGTACTCCAGGATACCACGCGCCAGTCCCCTCCCGGAACAGTGAAATCAACATAACTGCAGGTCAAAGCCTCGATTTGGGACTTGACAACCGCCAGACCGTATGAAACTCAAGTCCTGACATGCCCGGTGACCTGCGATGCTGGCCGCGTCCGCGCTCGCACCCGCCCGGCTCTGAGAGGGGTGCGGCGCACGGATAAGGTTGCTTCTGGCCATGCCCATGTGTATCAAGGAGACCTCGAACTGTGACCAGCACCAGCCGTCGCAGGGTGATTGCCGTCACCGCGCTGCTCGCAGCCGCCCCGGCGCTCGCGGCGTGTGGCGCGGGAACCGATGCGAACACCAGCAATGCGTACGCCCCAACTGAGGCCCACGTGCTCATTGACAGCAACGGCACCGGCAAGACCTACGGCAGGAACGGCATCAAGATCCCTCAGGCCTTCCTCCTCGGCCCGGACTCCGGCGCCAAGATCGAGGCGGGCGGTTCCGTCCCGCTCTACCTGTCCATGATGAACTACGGCACCGTGCCCGACTCCCTTGAGGGGGTGGCGGTGGCCGACCAGAGCGCAGCCTCGGTCAAGACGGCGGGCGCGATCGCTCTGCCCCCCGGCAAGCTGGTCAACACCGGCAGGCCCACCTCCACGGTCATCCTGGAGGGCACCCAGAAGCCCCTCCTGGGCGGCGAGAGCATCGCCGTGACCCTGAAGTTCGCCAACGCCGGCGACATCAACATGACGATCCCCGTCATCACGCGCAGCCGCGAGTTCAGCAGCCTGTCGCCCGCCCCCAGCGCCGTCCCGTCCGCCACCCCGGCTCCGACGACGTCCGCGAGCGTCCCCGCTCCGAGCGCGGCTCCTACGGCGAGCGGCTGAGACTTCCCCAAAGGTTCCCAAAAGGGCCCTCAAAGGGCCAAGAGCCCATAGAAGGCCAAAGGCCCGGTTCATCTACGGACGTACATGAACCGGGCCTTCTCGCTGCCGCTCAGCCCCTCGGAGAGGCGATCCCCGGCAGGGCCGAGGTCACCCCTCGGCGGGGTCGAACTTGTAGCCGAGCCCGCGCACGGTGAGGATGCAGCGCGGGTTGGACGGATCGGCCTCGACCTTGGCCCTCAGACGCTTGACGTGCACGTCCAGGGTCTTGGTGTCGCCGACGTAGTCGGCCCCCCACACCCGGTCGATCAGCTGGCCGCGCGTGAGCACCCGGCCCGCGTTGCGGAGCAGCACTTCGAGCAGCTCGAACTCCTTGAGCGGGAGCTGCACCTGACGCCCCCGTACGGCGACGATGTGGCGGTCGACGTCCATGCGGACGGGGCCGGCGGCGAGGACCGCCTGCTCGATCTCCTCGGCGTCGCCCTGCCTGCGCAGCACCGCGCGGATGCGCGCGACCAGCTCACGCGAGGAGAACGGCTTGGTGACGTAGTCGTCGGCGCCGAGCTCCAGGCCGACCACCTTGTCGATCTCGCTGTCCTTGGCGGTCAGCATGATCACCGGGACCTTCGAGCGCTGCCGCAGCGAGCGGCAGACCTCCGTACCCGGGAGGCCGGGGAGCATCAGGTCGAGAAGCACCAGGTCGGCGCCGCTGCGGTCGAAGGTGTCGAGCGCCTCGGGGCCGGTGGCCGCGACCGCGACCTCGAACCCCTCTTTGCGAAGCATGTAGGACAGGGCGTCAGAGAACGACTCCTCGTCCTCGACGACGAGCACGCGGGTCACTGCGCGGCCTCCAGAGAGTTCGATGTGCTTGGTACGGCTATCGCCGTGCCGCCGAAGGCCGGCAGACGAAGGGTGAAGGTGGAGCCCGAGCCTTCCTTGCTCCAGACCGTCACCTCGCCGCCGTGCGCCACGGCGACGTGCTTGACGATGGCCAGGCCGAGACCCGTGCCGCCGGTGGCCCGCGATCGGGCGGCGTCGACGCGGAAGAAGCGTTCGAAGATGCGTTCCTGCGAGCTCTCGGGGATGCCGATGCCCTGGTCGCTGACGCTCACCTCGACCACCTCGCCGGCGGGCCTCGCGCTCACCACGACGCGGGTGCTCTCGGGGCTGTAGGCGACGGCGTTGTCGATGAGGTTGCGCAGCGCGGTCACGAGGAGCTCGTCGTCGCCCCACACGCGCAGGCCCTCGGTGCCCCCCGCGACCAGGGCGATGTCCTTGGCCGACGCCTTGGTGTTGCACCGGTCGATGGCCTCGTGGAGCACCTCGTCGACCGGCACGCAGCCGGGCGTGGGGATCGGCTCGCCGCCCTGGATGCGGGACAGCGTGATCAGATCTTGGACGAGGTAGGTCAGGCGGGCCGCCTCGTGCTGCATGCGCCCCGCGAAACGGGTGACGGCCACGGGGTCCTCCGCGGCGTCCTGGATCGTCTCGGCCAGCAGGCTCAGCGCCCCGACGGGGGTCTTGAGCTCGTGGCTGACGTTGGCGACGAAGTCACGGCGCACGGCCTCGACGCGGCGGCGCTCGGTCTGGTCCTCGGCGAGGACGAGCACCTGCCCGTGGGTGCCGAGAGGCGCGACCCGGACGGCGAACGTGGTGGTCTCCAGGCCGAACTTGTGGCCCGCCACCTCGAACTCGCTCTCACGGATCTCACCGTCCCTGCGGACCTGACGGGCGAGCGCGAGAAGCTCGGCGGCCATAAGGTGATCGCCCTTGACCAGGCCGAAGGCGCGGGCGGCCGAACTGGCCCGCAGCACCTTGTCGTCGCGGCCGAGGACGACGGCGGAGGAGGGCAGCACGGCCAGCACCGACGCCACCCCCTGAGGCAGGACGGCGTCGGAGTTCTCGACGATGTCGGTGCGGCGTTTGTCCCTCGGGCGCACCGCCACCATCGCGATCGCCCCGACGACAAACCCCGCCAGAGCGGCCAGGCTCGCCACGATCTCACTCACGCCTTCGATGGTAGGCGGCCTTCTTCGCTGGCCAGGACCTCACGAAGGCCCCTTTCCTGGAGAGTTCATCTCCTGGACGAAGTTCGTTCACGAACGCGCGCGTAGCGTGAGCCGCATGCGCGACGCCTTCCACGATGAACTCAACGCTCTCACCGACCGGCTGGTGGAGATGACCAGCCTGGTCCGCTCGGCCATCTCGAGGGCCACCACCGCACTGCTGGACGCCGACCTCCAGCTCGCCGAGAGTGTGATCTCCCAGGACGAGGAGGTCAACCGGCTCTACGCGGAGATCGAGGCCTCCATCTTCGAACTGCTGGCCACGCAGCAGCCCGTCGCCGTGGACCTGCGCATCGCCATCACCGCCCTGCGGATGGGCGGCGACCTGGAGCGCATGGGCGACCTGGCGGAACACGTCGCGAAGATCGCACGGATGCGTCACCCCGACTCCGCGATCCCGGCGGAGGTGCGCGACACGATCCTGGAGATGGGCCAGATCGCCGAGCGCCTGATCACCAAGACCGGCAGCTGCATCGCCACGCACGACGTCGAGCTGGCGAAGGAACTGGACGACGACGACGACGCGATGGACAGGCTGCACCGCAGGCTGTTCCGCGTGCTGCTGTCGAAGGACTGGGCGTACGGCATCGAGCCCGCGATCGACATCACCCTCACCGGCCGCTACTACGAGCGGTACGCCGACCACGCCGTCCGCGTCGCCCGTGACGTGGTCTACCTCGTCACCGGCAGCCGCGACAGCGACGCCTCCTCCTGACACCAAAGGCGCCCAGGCGCATGAGAGAGCCCCGGACCTTCGTGGTCCGGGGCTCTCTTGCCGTGTGTGGGGGTGTGGCTACTTGCCCTGGTTCGCGACGGCCTCGATGGCGGCCTTGGCGGCCTCGGGGTCGAGGTACTCGCCGCCGGCCTTGAGGGGCCTGAAATCGGCGTCCAGCTCGTACCGCAGGGGGATGCCGGTCGGGATGTTCAGCTTGGCGATCTCCTCGTCACCGATGCCGTCCAGGTGCTTGACCAGGGCGCGCAGGGAGTTGCCGTGGGCCACCACCAGCGTGGTGCGCCCGGCCGCGAGGTCGGGGACGATGCTGTCGTACCAGTAGGGCAGCATGCGGTGGACGACATCCTTCAGGCACTCGGTGCGGGGCATCAGCTCGGACGGCAGTGTGCCGTACCTGGCGTCTCCCACCTGCGAGAACTCATCGTCGTCCGCGAGGGGCGGGGGCGGGGTGTCGTACGAGCGGCGCCACAGGGCGAACTGCTCGTCGCCGAACTCCTCGCGGGTCTGCGCCTTGTTCTTGCCCTGGAGGGCGCCATAGTGGCGCTCGTTGAGCCTCCAGGACCGGGTGACCGGCAGCCACAGCAGATCGGCGGCGCCGAGCGCGAGGTTCGCGGTCTGGATCGCCCGGGTCAGCACCGAGGTGTGCACCACATCGGGCCGCACCCCCGCGTCGAGCAGCAGGGCGCCGCCGCGCCGGGCCTCGTCCTCACCAGTGGACGAGAGCGTGACGTCGACCCATCCGGTGAACAGGCCCTTCGCGTTCCACTCACTCTCGCCATGCCGCAATAGCACCAAAGTAGCCATGCGCCCAAGCTTAAGGGTGCGCCCGGCGCGGTCACTCGGCCTTCGGCCTGCTGCGTTCCACGATGCCCTCGAACGCGCGGAGGTTGGCCAGCGACTCTCCCCGCTTGACCCGCCAGTCCCACTCGCGGCGGATGGACGTGGAGAATCCCAGCTCCAGGGCCCGGTCGAACCACTCGTCCGCGTAGGTCAGCACGCAGCCGAGCAGGCGGTCGATCTCCTCGTCGGAGAGCGCGGCCAGCGGCAGGTGGCCGACGAGGTGGACGTCTCCGACGGAGTCCAGGGCGAAGTGGACGCCGTACATCGAGCCGTTCTTGGACAGCAGCCAGCGGTAGAACGCCACGTGGTTCTCGTCGGGCTGCCGGCAGAAGAACGCCTCGACGTGCAGCGCCTGGTCGGAGATGGTGAGCCAGGTCATGGTGGCCAGTTTGTGCTGGCCGGGCAGCTTGACCAGGAAGGAGCCCGGGCGCGGTCGCTCGTAGGTGATCTCCGCCGCCTTGAGCGCGGACTCGACAACTGCCTCGTGATCCATACCAGTGCACACTCCCGCATTCCTGTCCGGCTAAACCCCTGTGTATCAGGAACCCGGCACTACAGGTTGGCGGCCATCGGCACGCGGTGGAGCCGGGTCATGGCTCCGGCGTAGACCTCCATGAGGCGAGCGGCCGTGGCCGACCAGCCGAAGCCCGCGGCGTGGTCCCGCGCCCCGGCGGCCATCGAGTCCCGCCAGAGCGGGCGGTCGACGAACTCGCGGAGCGCCTTGGCCCATACGTGCGGCTCGTGCCCGTCGACGAGAAGCCCCGAGACGCCGTCCTTCACGGCCGTGCGCAGCCCGCCCACCGAGGCCGCCGCGACGGGGGTGCCGCACGCCTGCGACTCCAGTGCCACAAGGCCGAAGGACTCGTTGTAGGACGGGACGACCGTGACGTCGGCCGCGCGGTACCAGTCGGCGAGCTCGTTCTGGGGAGCGGGTGGCGCGAGCCGCAGGATCTCGGGGATGCCGAGGGCGGTCGCCAGGTCGGTGAGGTAGGAGGGACGGGCGAGCCCGTTGCCGCTGGGCCCTCCCACGCAGGCGACGACCAGCCTGGACCGCAGCGAGGGATCGTCGGCGACCATGCGCGCCGCCGCCCTGAGCAGGACGTCGGGGGCCTTGAGCGGCTGGATGCGGCCGACGAAGAGCATGATGTGGGCGTCCTGCGGCAGGTCGAGCCTGTGCCGGGCCCCGCCCTTGGAGGCCGGCTGGAACACCTGGAGGTTAACCCCCGGGTTCACCACCGCCACACGCTCGGAGGGGGCGTGGTAGAGGTCGATCAGCTCCCGCGCCTCGGCGGCGGTGTTGGCCACGAGCCGGTCGGACATTCCGACGACCTGCTCCTCGCCCAGCACGCGCGCCACCGGCTCCGGCTTGTCGCCGTCGGCGAGCAGGAGGTTCTTGACCTTGGCCATGGTGTGCATGGTGTGCACGAGCGGCACGCCCCAGCGTTCCTTGGCGAGCCAGCCGACCTGGCCGGACAGCCAGTAGTGCGAGTGGATCACGTCGTAGTGCCCGGCCTCGTACATCGCCTCGGTGCGCAGCACGCCGGACAGGAACGCGCAGAGCTGCCCCGGGAGGTCACCCTTGTCGAGTTCCTCGTACGGCCCGGCGGTGACGTGCCGCACGGTGACGCCCGGCTCGATCTCGACGGTCGGAGGGAGGTCGCGGGCCGTCTGCCTGGTGAAGATCTCCACTTCGACGCCGAGCCCGGCGAGGCGCTTGGCCACCTCGACGATGTAGACGTTCATGCCGCCCGCGTCGCCGGTACCCGGCTGGTCCAGCGGGGATGTGTGCATGCTGATAGTCGCCACCCGGTTGATCCGGCGTGCGACAGGCACTCGCGGCACCTGACACCACCTCCAGACGGGTTATAACTGTCGGATACTTCCTGAGATTCCCGGATAAGGGTTGCGTGGCCCGGCGCAACCCCTACCCAGCCACGCTGGGAGGATGACCACCGGGCGACCCACCGGCGTGACCAGGGGCGCCAGGGCACCGAGGCACCGAGGCACCAGAGGCGACCGTAAGGACGAGACATGAGCAAGACAGCTGTGGTGACGGGCGCGAGCAGCGGCATCGGCGAGGCCACGGCGCGACGGCTCGCGGCGGAGGGCTTCGACGTCGTGGCGGCGGCCAGGCGCCGTGACCGGCTCGACAACCTGGCGGCCGAGGTCCCCGCGATCCGGCCCGTCACGCTCGACGTGACCTCCGACGAGTCGGTGGCCGAGCTGGCCGCCTCGCTCGACCGGTGCGACGTGCTGGTCAACAACGCGGGCGGGGCCGTCGGCCTCGAGCCGGTCGCCGAGGGCCTGGTCGACGACTGGCAGCGCATGTACGAGGTCAACGTGCTCGGCTCGCTGCGGATGACGCGGGCGCTGCTGCCCAAGCTGATCGAGTCGGGGGACGGCGTCCTGCTCATGCTGACGTCGGTGGCCGGGCTGGTCTCCTACGAGGGCGGCGGGGGCTACTGCGCGGCCAAGCACGCCCAGACCTCCATGACCGAGACCCTGCGCCTTGAGCTGTGCGGGGAGCCGGTGCGCATCGTCGAGGTGGCTCCCGGCATGGTCTACACCGAGGAGTTCTCGCTCACCCGCTTCCGCGGCGACGCCGAGCGCGCCGAGAAGGTGTACGAGGGCGTCCCGAACCCGCTGACGGCCGACGACGTCGCCGACGCGATCGCCTGGTGCGTCACCCGCCCCGCGCACGTGAACGTCGACCGGCTCGTCATCCGCCCGCGCGCCCAGGCCGCGCAGCACAAGGTCCACCGGATCTCCTGACCATGAGGATCCGACGGTGAGGGCGGGTGGGGGCAGGCCGGTCGGCGAGATCACCCGGGGGACCACGGGGCACAACCGCCTGCGCCGCTCCGACCGGTGGACGGCCGCGGTGTACGGCCCGCTGCTGGTCTCCGCCGACAGGCCCCTGGTGGCCGACCTCGGGTACGGGGCCTCGCACGTCACGACCTCAGAGCTCTTCGTACGGCTGCGCAGGGTCCGGCCCGATGTGGAGGTGGTCGGCGTGGAGATCGACCCGATCCGCGTCGCGGCGGCGAAGCCGTACGAGCGGCCAGGCCTGTCCTTCGTGCGCGGCGGCTTCGAGCTGCCCGTGGGCAGGCGGCCGCTGATCGTCCGCGCGTTCAACGTGCTCAGGCAGTACGGCGAGGCGCAGGCGTGGGAGGCGTGGGACCTGCTGAGATCTCGCGTGGCGGACAACGGGGTGATCGTCGAGGGCACCTGCTCGGAGATCGGCCACCGGGCCGCGTGGGTGACCTTGGACGCGAGAGGGCCGCGCACCCTCACCCTCTCGGCCCGGCTCGCCGGATTCGAGCGTCCCTCGGACCTCGCCGAGCGGCTGCCGAAGGCGCTGATCCACCGCAACGTGCCGGGCGAGCGCGTCCACGACTTCCTGCGGGACTTCGACCACGCGTGGGCCCTGTCCGCGCCGTACGGCGCCTACGGCGTGCGGCCCCGCTGGATGGCCGCGGTGGAGCGGCTGGCCGGCGCCTGGCCGGTCGCCACCGCTCCCCCGCTCGGCGGCAGGCGCCGCTGGCGCCTCGGCGAGGTCACCCTCCCCTGGTCTTCCCTGGCCCCGGACGAGCGCCCGTCCTCCTGAGCTCCGGGGTGAGCCGCGGTTCAGGCGGACGGGCGCCCGCCTGAGGCTTCGGGCTCAGTCGCGGTTCAGGCGGGCCAGCGCGTCCTCGAAGGCCGCGTACGCGTCCGCGCCGAACAGCACGAAACGGGCCTCGGTCACCTTGGTGGACGCCTGGCTCACCGTGGTGAGGGCGATGCGGGCGGCGTCGTCCATCGGCCACCCGTAGATGCCCGCCGACACCGCGGGAAAGGCGACGACCTCGGCCCCGAGCGAGTCGGCGACCTTCAGGGACTCGGCGTAGCACGAGGCGAGCAGGTGGGAGCGGTCCTGCGACTTGGCGTACACGGGGCCGACGGTGTGGATCACCCACCGCGCCGGCAGCCGTCCCGCCGTGGTCGCGACGGCCTGCCCGGTGGGGAGACCCTTCTCATACTGGGACGCCCTCAGGGCCCGGCACTCCTCGAGGATCTCGGGGCCGCCGCGCCGGTGGATCGCGCCGTCCACCCCGCCGCCGCCCATCAGGGAGGAGTTCGCCGCGTTCACGAGCGCGTCCACCCGCTGCTCGGTGATGTCACCCTGCACCAGCGTTATGTCCATAGAGCTGTGACCTTTCACGATAGTTGGCCCCTTTGCATCGAGTTTGGCCCGTCATGTGCAACCCGAGGCAACGCTACGTTCCCTCACCGTCGCGGTGATTCGGCTGCTTGATCGACAGGGAGCTGGAAGGGTTGAAGGCATGCTTATACGCCCTCTGCCTGGGATGAGCCGCCGGCCGATCCGTGACGCGCTCCACGATGCCTACCAGGCCGCCCACAACCTGTACCTCAGCCACCAGCCGAGCGTCGATCTCTACAACGCCTACTTCGAGTGGGCGAACGACACCGTCCGTAAACTCCAAACCCTGATCAGTGGTGCGGACATTGATCGGCTCATCCTGACCCCCCGCCACTGGGCGCTGTACTCAGTTCCCGTCGCATCCGCCGCGCCCGTGCGCGACCTCGTCAAGCTCGAGCTCGAACGGCAGGCCACTGCGATGCAGGACGCCTATAAAGCGTTGGACTTCCTTGCCACACGCTGGGCCGACCTGGGCGTGTTCGTTGTCGTCGATACGAGCGTTTACTGTCATCACCCCCAGCGGCTAGACGAAGCCGACCTCGCCGCCGATCTGGGCATTGGCGAGGAGCCACTCCACATCGTCATTCCTATGGTCGTCATCGATGAGCTCGACCGTCTGAAAGACCGTGGCAACGGCGACGCGAAGGTCAACGCCCGCAAAACGCTCAAGGTCCTCGACCAGGTGCTGTCCGACCCCGGCGACATTGGCAGGATCCGCGAGGCAGGCCCGTCTGTGCTGGACCCAGGGATCAAGCGTGGCGTCATAACCGTGGAATTGCTCCCCGACCCGCCCAGCCACATCCGGCTTCCCCGATCTGACGATGAGATCGTGGACCAAGCGCTCGCCCTGGAGGGCTTGGCCGACCGTCGCGTAAGGGTTGTCACCTACGACACAGGCCAGTCCACCCGAGCGCGTCTCGCCGGCCTCGAAGCGGTCAAGCTGCTCGGCAAGTAACTCGCCAAGGAGTTAGAGCGGACCGTTCAGCTTGGGCACGGGCGAGGATATGACTGGGCCCGGCGCCGGCCAATCGGCGATTGTGGGAAACGCCAGGTCCGTTGAGACACCTACCGAAGCGTTTTTAACCGAACTTGGAGACTTGTAGATCGCGGCAAGATCTACTGGCGGATTGCGCTGAGGCGGACACTTCCGGCTGCGGGGGCGACCACCTGGTCACCCCTGCCTGTCGACACGACTGACGAGTAAGTCGGCATAGTGCCTGAGATGGTGGCGTAGAGCCACATGATGAGTCGGTAGTCGGGGTACGACGAGATGGCGGAGGTAGCCGAATACGCGCCTAGTGGGACCGCCGTTCTCCCGGATTCTACGAAGCTGTGGTGCAAGCCGGTAATCGCCTTGGGTGGCGTGAGTCCATATGAAGATGGTTGCAGCCATCTGTTTTACCGGTCCCCAGTCGGGCTCCACAGGTGACGTGTCCTGTCGGGCTTCGGCGACGATAGCCGTCCAGTCGCTATCGCTGAGGACCCAATCTCTCAGTACTCGCCGCCGTTCGGCGTAATCAACGCGGACAGGGGCATGGTCGATCTCGGTGGCGATCTCCTCGACGGCGGCCTGGAACCGTTGCAAGTTTGCGGGGTCTCGGGCCCAGGTACGCATTACCTGCAGAGCATTGCCAGCGACTGAGCGGGGAGTATCCAGCAGTTCTGCTGCTTGAATCCAGGTAATGCCAGCCGCCCGCTCGATCAGCTTAAAGGCAGCGGCTCTACGTAGATGAATCCCCCTCACTCCGATGAGGTCGGCCATGAAACGGTCTCGTTGCTCCTTCGGTAGCAGTTGCGGCACGTGCTGAACGCCGAAGGTGTGACCGGCTGCGACTCTCATCGCGGGCGGGGTTTTGGCGCCCCCCGCTCCGAATCCATGGAACTGGGGCATCAGTGCCCTCCCCATCCTGGCCGATAAGGAAACGCTGTCACGCAGTGCCCGGTATCGGCGAGGCTGCTGCCTAAACGCGCTTTGTGTCAGCGCGTTCATAATCTGGCTCAGGTCTGCATCCTCGACCTCGGTGATCTGGTCAGCGAGGTACATCAGTCCTGCCGTGACCGCGGTGTCTGATGGGAGTCCCCGTAGGGACATGGTGATGGTGCGGTGCAGTCGGCCGTTGTTGCGACGAGCATCTTCCAGTTCCTGGCGGGATCGCTCAACGTGATCATCGATGAGTTCGGCGAGAAGGCTGTCTTGGAGTAGATGCCTCGGCTCGGGCCAGGATTGTTGCAGTACTGACGTGATGAAGATCATGTCCTTTAGATAGTCGTACTTTTCCCGCTGGTGCTCGGAATTCTGGTTGAGATCGAGTGCGGTGCTGATCCGCTGTTGAACCTGTAGAAGTGGGTCAAGGGCTAATTGGGGTAGCGGGGACAGGCCAACATCAGGGGCAATTTCGACGAGGTCGAGGCGGGCTTCGCAGAGTGCTGCGAACCTTTTGCCTCCTGTTCCGTTGCCGGCGTGGAGCTGATGGCGGCACTTGGCGGGGTGTAGCAGATCTTGGCTCATCTGGGGGATCAGCTTCCCTCCTGTACGAGGGTTTCCCTGGAAGGCGGGGGCCCCACAGGACGGGCATAGATGCCGTAGCAGACACCGGTGAAGTGGGCAGGCGAAAACGATTGCGAACCGCCATTGCTGTCGCCACGCTCCGCCGTGTTGCTGCTGAATGGCGCTACCGTCGCCAGCGAGGCAGTGCGGACAATAACGGCTGTTCCTGATGAGAATCCAAGGGTTTTGGACGGTGATGTCCATCGCCTGCTGGTACGAGCCGTTCACGGAGTTGAATGGCGGATATCGGGTGGCGTAGCGAGCAAGACTAAGTCCGGTCACTTCAGGCTTGCTCAGCCGGGTTGTTGAAGCGAATATTTCTGCGGTGCGCACATCCAGGCTCATCATCCTGTGAGCAGGAATGTGTAAGGACGCCGTTCGTTTACTATTCGTGGCCAGGCCTGAGAGTTCAGCGATGCGGGCCGGTGAGCGTTCGAGCCTGTGGGCAAGTCTTAGAACGTAACCGGGAAGCGACTCGTCCGGCAGCGGGTCGAGAGTGCGAGGTAAAACACGTAATTGCATCTGAAGCCACCAGGATTGGGGAGCCGAGCTCATCGATATGCTGGATAAGCCGTTCGGCGTAGGCAGTGAGGGCGATTCTTAGATCGGCGTTTCTTGGTGCGCTACGACGCAGAGTCGTGTTGACGGCGCTACGTAGGCCACTGCCGCCGTGCTCGTACTTTTCGGCCATCACGAGCGGGGCGAATAGATGTTCGCCTTGCGTGATTTGCGTCCATACCAGAACCGAGGCGACCCGGCGTTTTCGGTCACCAAGCTCGGTCGGCCTGCCAAGCTTGATGGTGACGGTGAGTTCAGTCAGCAGCCTCTGCCAGTCCTCTGCCGGGATCGACCAGTCCCGGAGTATGCGGCGGCGCGCCTGGTAGTCGATCGCTCCGCTGCCCACGCTGGAGTCGAGTTCTTCAGCGATGGAGTCGATCGCGTCAGCAAAGGTGGCGAGGTTTTGTGTGCTCCAGCGGCGTACGTGCGCGAGGGTGGAGCGTGCTGTGGTGATCGGGATTTGGAAGGTCTCGGCAGCATCTATCCAGGTGCCTCCGCCAGCCAGTTCGATCAGTTTGAAGGAGGCCGCGCGGCGTAGCAGCTTGTGGCTGATCCCCTCCACCCCCGCCAGGTACCGGTCAGATAGGTGCTGTGGGAGGAACTGGGGGACGTGACGGGCCTCGAATCGGTGATGGCCTGAGGCTGCGGGACGGGCACGGGTCCGGGTCACAGCGTGGAATCCGCCACGCTGGGTGGTGAGCGCGGCCCGCAGACGAGGCGAACAGGCGGCGCGGCTCTGCATCAGGTATAGGGCGCGGGGTTCACGGGAACTGAGGCGGTCGAGCATCGGGGCGATGGCCTCGCGGAGACCGCGCGGGGCTTGGCCTATGAGTTGGTCGGCGGCAAGTAGGAAGCCAGCGCAAGTGATCGGGTCACTGGGCGGTTGCCGCAGTGGCTGGAACAGTTCGTTGCGGGTCTGGTTGAGACGCCGCTCGTGGACGGCCGTACGCGCCTTTTCGACGTGCTCGTTGACGTAGGTGTGAAGGCGCGCGGGAACCAGGCCGTCGCCTATGGTCGGCCAGGACATTTTGATAAGCGTGGTCAGCGTGATCAGGTCACCGAGCAGATCACGGGCATGGGCCGTAGGCACCGCCCCGCCGGGCAAGAGCGCGTCGAGCATTCGTTGTTGCTGGTCGAGGATCTGTACGAGGGTGACATCGTCGATCCCTCGGTCCGGCTCAAGCTGGGTGTCGAGCCGAGCGCCGCAAGCAGGGGGCTGAAGTGCCCACCGGCCTGCGGGTCGCACGGTGTTACGGCACTGAGCGGGGTGGAGACCGACATCGCCCATGCGGGGCAGTAGGGCGCGCAGGACCGTGCTATGGGCTGGTTGCTCGCACTGAGGGCAGACATGCAGCAGGATCCGGCGGTGAAGGGGGCAGGCGATCACGAGCGGAAACCGCCACGCCTGTTTCCACCCTCCACCGTGGGCGCGCTGGAGGGGCGTGCCGTCATCGGCAAGGCACTGCGGGCAGTAGCGGGTTGATGCTGTGGAGATCCACAGTGACTTGCGTGCCAGGTCGCCGGCCCTGCGGCGGAGGTCGGCGCTGGCGAAGTCCAGTGGGGGATATCGGTGGCGGTAGCGGTCTATGCACAGGTCAGCGACCTCCACTGAGGTGAGCCTGGCCGCCCTGGCGAACTTGGCGGCTGTGCCCGGGTCCAGGTGCAGCATGGCGCTGGCTGGTACGTGACCGTCACCACCCCTGGTCGGGGCGGTGAGCCCGGTCAACAGCGCGATCCTGCTGGGGGTTCGTTCCAGCCTGTGCGCCAGCCGCAGTAGGTAGCCGGGCAGGGATTCGTCCGGGAGCGGTTCCAGGCTGCGTGGCAGTATCGAGATCGCCATCGTCGTCTCCGTCAGCTCGTGGCTGCGGACGCGCCGCCGCGGTCGTCAAAGACGGTGTTGCGGCCTCGTTTCTTCCTGGGGCTCTTCGACTTGGCCGGCTGCTCTGGTACGGCGGGTACCTCTCCGGCTTCGGCGTTGAGGCCGGGAATCTTGCCTGGATGAATGCCGACGTCCTCCAGCAGTTCAAAGTCGAGGCGTTCTTGGCCTGAGTCAATCGCAGCCATACACGCTTCTTCGATAAGACATCCGAGCAGGCCGACGACTCCCCCGGTGCGGCGGTACAGGTATTCGGGCATGGTCCCGTTGGTGAGCGGTTGGTCGTGGGCGTTGAACAACCGCAGTTGCGATTCGATCCCACCGAGGTGGCTCACCCACGCGGCGATGTTCTGTGGGGTGTCGTAGCTGAATGGGTCGAGGTTGACGAGCTTGAAGCGGCGCTCGGTCTGCGTGACCGCCTCGTCATTGGGACTTTTGCTCTTGTCCTTCACTGGGGGGAACACCCACTCGCCGGTGCGGGTGTCCTGACGTCCCTCGCGTAGCAGCCCAGACTTGGAGATACCCACTCCGACCAGGACGACCACGGTGATGTTCATCAGGTCACGGATGAAGTCCAGGACATCCTGGTCGGCTTCTCGGTGCATTTTGAGCCGGGTGATGTCATCCAGAATCAACACGCGGGTTGCGTGTTCTTTCAGGGCGCGCCGGACCGTGCGGGTAAGCGTGGGCAGGTTCATGTTCTTGTAGTCCTCGCCAAAGAAGTCGAGGATCGCCTGGCAGGTGCTGACGGGCTTGGCGGTCACCGGGGTCTGTACGTATGCCACCGGCGCGATGAGGTCGCGCGTGCCGGGGACGGCGTCCGGGTTCAGGTAGTTGTTGAGCTCCAACCAGTGGTCCTCGAACTCGGCTGCGGTCTCGCAAACGGTTTCGGTCTTGCCCTGGAAACCGCCACCGTTGACCATTAGGCCTGGCCGGGTCCGCTCGGTCCTTTTAACGGCATTGCTTTGGATGAGCCGGCGCATGGCGTCGTCGACCGCAGCGCTCATGGGGGTTTCCTGGATGGGAAGGTTGGAGTGGGTGGCGATCCGGTGCAGGTCATGCAGATACCGCTGGCGCGGGCTCATCTTCTTGTACTCGCCCAGGCTGATGACAGGGGCAGGTTTGAAATCCCGACGTGTGAGGCGCCACCTGGCCCATCCTTCGATGGTCGCCCGGTCGATCACCGGCCCGGCTGGGAACGGCACAAGGGAGGCTTCCTGCCCCGGGTCGTGCAGGGTCACTCGCCCTCCTGGGTGGTTGTGTCGTCATCGTGTGGGAACGCGAATATGCTGCGCCGCCGGCGGCTGGAGCTCATCGAGCCCGGTATGCCAGGCTGCGCGGGGACGGCTTCCTGACGACGGCGCCGTCGCTCGTCATCGACCGCCGACGCCACATCGCCCGCTCGTTGCCTCCACACCTGCGGCTGGCGGAGCGGTACGACCATGCCCTCACCCGGCTCAGGTGGGGATACCGCCGCCGCTGCGGGCCGGTCAGCTGTGGCGGCTTGGCCTTGGAGGACCTCGCGGGCATGGTCTTTACGCTTTCTCTTGGGCATCTGGGTCGGCCAGGAAGTGACCGGGATGTGCCCGCCGATGAGGTCTAGTAGAAGCGGCAGCAGCTCGGCGTCAGACTTTGGCTTCAGACCGGCGGCCTTGGCGGCGCGCAGTAGCTCATGAGCCCGTGTGTCACCGAACGCGGGGATCTCCTCAGCAGGCGGCAGGCCGGTCCACCGCAGGGTGTGCCAGTGGTGAGTACGCGGGTCCTGAAAGTAGGTGAACCGCCGGTCGCGTGGATCGCTGCGGACCACCCATTTTCCTTTGTTTTTCCCGCCTCTAGATGAGGGGCCGTCCCGGTAGGGGTTCAACGCGTCCCCGTCGTACCAGAGCCCTTTGATTTTCACTCCGCGGCGGCCGTGGATAGCGACCGCGTGAGTACGCAGCAGTTCGTAGTACAGCTCCGGAGTGGGGATGTTCAGCGAGAAGCCGCCTTGGCTCATCGCAGCCGCGAACAATGTGTTCGGGCTGTGTTTCCCCCCGGGATCCCAGTCCGGTGCGTACTCGCCCAGCTCGCGGTTCTGCCAGATCTTCACGATCCATGTGGCGATCAGGTGCTCCATCTCGGCGATCGTCAACACAGCATCGGCCTCGGGGTCTTGCCCCCGGTCGGCGACATCCACGCCCCGGTAACCGAGCAGGTATTCGAACAGCAGGCTTTGGACGGCTCCGAAGGCCCTTTCGACCGCATGCTTGTCGGTCGGCCGGAGCACCCTGGCGGGCAGGATGTTGGCGCCGATCACGCGCTGCACGTCCACCAGGTGATGGTTCTTGTACACCGACCCGTGGTCGGTGGTGATCGTCTCGGGCGCGAAGAACGGCAGAGCGGCAACCTTGTGACCGGCGAATTCGGCCACCAGTGCGGCTGGGACACCTGGGTAGGGCCACTCCATGTCCTCGCCCCAGCCGTCACGCAAAGGCAGCGGCATCATGACGTCGCGCAGCAGCATCGCCACGTCCGTCGAGGTGTCGGAAACCAGGGTGAGGCGGAACGCCACGATGGAATGGGTGTAGATGTCCAACGCCAGCGTCAGGTGTACCGGGGTGGGCTCACCGAAGAGGGTGTCGCGGACCATCACCGCCATCTCGGTGGTATCCAGCGCGACAACCTGGCCAGGCCGGTGCACGACGACATGCCCGCCGGTTCCTTCCAACCGGGCGGCGCTGCGAGCGTACTTTTGCCGGGTCCCACCCGGCCCGAACCACTCCCGCCAAACCCGCCACAGCGTCACGTAGGTAGGCACAGGGGTATCAGGCCCGAACTTCTCTTCAACGTACTGGTGGATCAGCCCTTCTTTTGCCTTCATGCTGATCCGTGACCGGTGCAGCGTCTCCTGCCGGACGGCGAAGATCGCCTCACGGATCTCCTGGGTGATGGTGGGCCGGCCACCGCTGCGGCGCAGCCAGTTTCCGCTGATGCAGCCGGAGACCCCGTACCGACGAGTGTTTGCGGCCCATCGCTTGAGAGAGCGAACGCTGACACGCTCGAGCCCGAGCATCCGCGCCTCTTCGGCCGGCAGCGCCCGCAGTTCGGTGACCTTGGCCTCCCGGCGCTGGGTGAGCGTGGTGGTTTCGGGATCGTAGGCAGGTCGAGGCTCGCCCGATAGTCGGCGCAGTCGCTCACCGCTGCGATATCCGGTCTCGGCTTCCATCAGGTGCGCGTACCGCATGGCCACGAGTTCGCGCTGGCGGTCGGTGAGGTCCTGCAGCCCGCTGGGCTGACGTCCCCGGTTAATCGCGGGCAGCGCGGCGGCGTTGGTCGATGGGCTGCAGTCGGGGTGGTTGATCAGCGCCCGCACGGTGGTGACCAGTTCCTGTCCGTCGCGGCGTCGCATCTGCACTCGTCCTAGATGCGGCTGAAAGGAGACCACCTCCCATTCCTGACCGGCGAGTACCAGTCGGGAGCCCTCAGAAAGGTCCAGGGGCCCACTTGTTCGGCTCATCGGTTTCCCTCCTCACCGCAGGACCAGACGATCGTCTGGTCATTGAGCGGCCGGGTCAGGTCCAGGCCGAGCCTTCGGTGCCAAAGCAGATGCAGCGCATGGGCACGGCCGATGGTCGGGTACGGCGTTGCCGCTACCAGCTGGCCATAAGACTGCGGGCCTCGCGCGGCTGCCTCCAGCAGTTCGTCTTGGATGCCCAGCGGGTCTTTGAGCGGGCGACGCTGTGCCGATATGCCATCCAGGACGGTGAGCACCTGTGGCCGCCAACCGGTGACCACCACGTACTGCCAGCCGCAGGCGAGCGCCGCCTCCGCCGAGGCCGCGAACTTGATGCGGTCGTCGTGTTCGATGAGGTTTCCCGGGCGCACGTCAATCAACCAGGTCCCGTTGCGGGTGACCGCGAGGAAATCGGGGGTGTGCTCGACGGGCCTGTCTTGTGTGGTGAACCGCAGTCGCATCGGCTGCGAGATGACCTCGGTAACGTCCCCGGTGAAGTCCAGGGCTAGCAGCAGCTTCTGTTCGGCGATGCTCTCGAACCCATGCAGGCGGCCCGTGCTGACCATGGTGGCCAAGCCCGGCCGGTGGTGCTGGGTGGTGCGCCAGGAGAACGGACGCACCGGTTCGCACCCGCCGGTGGGGAAGGAGGCCATGTTCTTGACCGAGCAGATCACCTCGGTTCCGGCGACCTTCCACGTCGCGGTCCATCGGCGAGTCCAGCCGTCGGCCAGATCCAGAACCCGCCGCTCCGACTCAGCTCCTACGCGGAAGGGGATGAGCAGCTCAGCGAAGTGACATGAATCTGAGGGAATCGGGTGCGGGGTCATCCAACCCGTAGAACGGAGCACATCACCATCAATACAACTTCGACTGATCGTTCGTATTGGATGTGCTATTTGACCAGTTTTGACGGCGTGTCGCGATTCACGGGCATGAATCCATCTCGGCGATACGCATCCCAGGGTGTAGGAGCGGTTCCTCGACGGCTGAAAATCAGCAGGAGCTCCAACAGCCGTTATGCATTCGCTGGTCAGGCTTGTCGCCGGGCCGCGTTCCATGCGGCCAGGATCAGCCCGTAGGCGCCCGGTCCGTCCAGCTCCAGCCATCGCACCAGCAGCACCGCGATGGCCGGTACCAGTACGACGTTCACGCCACAGCGACCGTGAGCGCGAGCGGGCGGCGTAGCAGGTCGGCGAACCCCGCGATCGTCAGACCGGTGCCGACGGTCAGCATGGTCGCCACCAGCAGCAGGAGTGCTGCTGGTGATCAGCGGGGAGCCCATCTCATCCCCCGAAGGCGGCGAAGGCCTTGCGTACGTGGGCGGCCAGCGGTGCTGTGACGTAGGTGGCGTCGCGGCTCACCCCGCGCAGGGTGTTGGAGGAGAACGAGCGCTGGAACTCCAGCCCCACGTAGACCAGTCCCGGCGTGGTGACCGAGATGCCCCCCACGTGCTTGGGCAGGCCGGCATCCAGCGCGCCCAAGGGCTCCAGGTAGTCCAGTTGGGGCCGGTATCCGGTAGCGAAGATCACCGCGTCGACACTCTCCGACGTGCCGTCGGACCAGATGACCCGGTCGCCGTCGAAGGCGGTGAACATGGGGCGCCGGTTGATCAGCCCGGACTCCAGGGCTCCCTGGTAGCGGCCGGTGTCCATGACCAGCGTGCCATCGGCGATCTGGGCCAGCCATTCGGGTGGCAGGTCGTCGAACCCGGTGGTCGTCAGCCAGTGATGGATGTCCTGGCCGCCGATGCGCTGGGGCAGGAACTGCACCGGCTGGTGGGTGGCGAGGGTGACCGTGGCGACCTCGGCCAGCTCGTACCCAACCTGCACGGCGGAGTTGCCGGCGCCGACGACGACGACCCGCTGGCCCGCGTACTGCTTAGGGGTGCGATAGTCCGCGACGTGCAGCAGGTGGCCGGTGAACCCTTCCTGGCCGGGCAGGACGGGCACATAGGGGTTGGCGAAGGATCCGCTCGCGGCGACGACGCCTGCGGTGGGCAGCTGGTCGCCGTTGGCGGTGTGCACGATGAAGCCCCCGGCGTCGTCGACTTCGACGGAGGTGACCCGGGTGCGGGTGCGGATCTCCACCTGCAGGTCGTCGGCGTAGCGCTGGAGGTAGTCGACGGCCTCGTCGCGGTGGGGGTAGTGGTCGGGGTCGCCGGGGAACGGCATACCGGGCAGGGAGCTGAAGCGAGCGGGCGAGAACAGGGTGAGGCTGTCGTAGTAGTGCGGCCAGGAGCCGGTGGCGTGGTCGCCGGCTTCCAGGATCACGGGGACCAGGCCGGCGTCCAGGAGGGTGCGGGCGGCGGCCAGGCCGGACTGGCCGCCGCCGATGATGATGGTGTCCATGACGTCGCATCATATCGTCAAATCTTGAAATGACAATATGATGGTGGCGGGGTGATGCTATGACCATGAGCGTGAACGGGATCGAGTTGACGGATGCGGCGCGCGGGCTGTTGAAGGCGCTGGCCAGCGACACCCGCCAGCAGATCCTGATGCTGTTCACCGGTGGGGTGGAGCTGACCGTCAACGAGGTGGCCGAGCGGCTCTCGCTCGCGCAGTCGGCCGCCTCCACCCATCTGGCGACGCTTCGCGACGGTGGGGTGCTGACCTCTCGCCGCGAGTGGAAGGCCGTGTACTACCGCGCCGATCCCGATCGGATCGGCCGCGCGCTGGCCGATCTGCAGATCAGCCTGCGCGCGTGCTGCCCACCGGACGACTGCGCGCCGGCAACCGGGTGCGGCTGAGCCTCAGCCGGTAGGCGTGGGCATGAACACGGTCGTGCCGCAAAGGTCGGTACGGTTCGGTCACCGTTCGGGCGCTCCCCACCCAGCTTTGCCCGCTGACTTCACACTCGTGCGCTTCGCCGTTCCATGAACAGCACGTCGCGCCATCTGCCGTGGTGCTGGCCGATGTGCTGCCGGGTGCCGACGACCCGGAAGCCGCAGGCCTGGTGCAGGAGCAGGCTGGGGCCGTTCTCGGGGAAGATGCCGGTCTGGATGGTCCAGATCCCGGCTGCCTCGCTGGCGCTTACCAGGGTGTTGAGCAGGTCGCGGCCGATGCCGCGCCCCTGGCAGGCGGGGTCGACGTAGACGCTGTGCTCGACCACTCCGGCGTAGACGGGCCTGCTGGATACCGGTGAGGCGGCGACCCAGCCCACGACGTGGCCGGTGTCGAAGTCCACGGCGACGTAGCGGAGCCGCTGCAGCTTGCCCTGGTCGAAGTTCTCCCATGTGGGGGCGGTGGTCTCGAAGCTGGCGTTCCCGGTGTCGAGCCCGGCCTGGTAGATGGCCAGCACCTGGGTGGCGTCCGTCGCCCGCATCGGGCGGATGGTGATGCCGGGCGAGGAGGCCGGTTTGGTGGCCTGGACGATGGCCGAGTGCACACCGCCCCCGTGGTCGGCGGCCAGGGTGAGAGCGCCGCCGACGAACCCGCAGTCCAGCAGCAGATCGCGGTACTCGCCGACGGCCAGGACGCCGGCCGTACACCCCACGCGTTGCTCGGCGGCGGTGCGCTGCGCGGGATCGGCGTCGTCTTCAGCGACCACGTCGCTGATCCCCAGACGCCCGCCGGGCTTCAGAACCCGGAACGCCTCGGCGAACACCGCGGGTTTGTCGCTGGACAGGTTGACCACGCAGTTGGAGACGATCACGTCGGCGGACGCGTCCGGTAGCGGGAGTTCCTCGATGGTTCCGTGGAGGAACTCGACGTTGGTCACACCGGCTCGCGCGGCGTTGGCCTGGGCGAGCCGCAGCATGTCGGGGCTGGCGTCGACACCGTAGGCCTTGCCGTAGGGGCCGACCCTGCGTGCTGAAAGCAGCACGTCGAGGCCTCCGCCCGAGCCGAGGTCGACGACCGTCTCACCGGCACGCAACTCGGCGACCGCAACCGGGTTGCCACACCCCAGACTGGCCCGCACCGCCCCGTCGGGCAGTTCGCTGGTGTGGTCGTAGCCGGCGGCACCAAAGCGTCCCTGGCTGAAGGCGTCCGCTTGGCAGTCGATGATCGTCTGACCGGACAGCGCGGCCCTTGCCAGGCTGGAGTATCTCTGGACGATTGCTTCGTGGGCCATGGCGGGCTCCTCAGTCGCAGGTGGGTGCCACCGGAACGGGGTTGCCCATGACCACGTCGGCGGCGCTAGGGAAGCAGCTGACGCAGGCCTGGTTGATCCGGTACAGGCTGGAGGTGCCGCGATGCTCCACCAGCACGAACCGGACCTCGGACAAGATCTTCAGGTGGTGGGACACGGTCGACTGGCCGATCTGGACGGCCGAGACGATCTGCCCGACGGTCATCGGTTCGCGGTGCCTGGCAAGCAGCGACACGATCTGGATGCGAGTGGCGTCGGCCAGGGCCTTGAACCAGCTCGCGTACTCCTCGGCTGAGTCCCGTTCGAGCGGGACGGCATCACGCTTCATTGACAATCGACGATAGTCGATGAACCATGAGTTGGGGAAGTCTCCGGCTGTGCGCCTCCCTGAGAGGTCACCGCCGAAGCAGGCAGGCCCGTGGTGGCTGATTAGATGGCGACCTAACTTGACACTCATCTAATCAATAAGGCAAGCTGCAGCGACTTGCTTAGACAGATTTCGAACCGAGGTGTGAGATGCGCGCACTGTTCCGCCGTGTTCGCCCGATGCTTCCCGCCGTCACGTTCGACGAGGCCCGCTCGCAGGTGTGCGACGCGGCTTGCCTCAGGCACGGCCTGGTGGACCGCGCCCGCACCGACAGCCTGATGTCCCGCTAGCCCTTGACGATCGACACACGACTTCCAGGAGAGGCAATCATGAGTGATGGATGCTGTGGCCCGGCCGCCCTTGAGATCGAACCCTTCACCGCACAGCAGGACCCCAGTGCGCTGCCCATAGTGGTGATCGGTGCCGGTCCGGTGGGGCTGGCCGCGGCCGCGCACTTGGCCGAGCGCGGCCTGGACTTCCTCATCTTGGAGGCGGGCGAGCGGGCCGGCGCGTCGGTCGCGCAATGGGGGCACGTGCGGGTGTTCAGCCCCTGGCGCTACAACATCGACGCCGCTGCCCGCCGCCTGCTGGAGGGCCAGGGCTGGACGGCCCCCGACCCCGAATGGCTTCCCACCGGTGCGGAACTGATCGAGGACTACCTCGCTCCGCTGGCAACACTGTTCGGTGAGCGGATCCGCCTGGGCGCCAAGGTCACCGCGATCAGCCGCCTCGGCTACGACCGGGTCCGCACCAACGGCCGCGACGACGTGCCCTTCCTCATCCGTCTCGAAGGCGGTGAGGAGCTCCGGGCCAAGGCGATCATCGATGCGTCCGGCACCTACGCCACCCCGAACGTCCTGGGCGCCAGCGGCCTGCCCGCCTACGGTGAAGCGGAGGCGGCACAGCTGGTCGACCACGCACTGCCGGACGTGCTTGGCACCGACCGCGCGGCCTACGAGGGCAGGCACGTCCTGGTCGTCGGCGCGGGCCACTCGGCCGCCACCACCCTGCTGGCGCTGGCCCAGCTGGAGAACACCCCGATCACCTGGGCGATCCGTGCGGGCAACGCCAGCCGTACCTACGGCGGCGGCGACGCCGACGCACTGCCGGCCCGCGGCGCTCTCGGCACCCGCCTGCACGACCTGGTCACCTCCGGCCGCATCCAGCTGGTGACCGGGTTCTTCACCCACGCTGTGGAGCGGGATGGCGACCAGGTGCGCGTGATCAGCCGCGACCCCTCCGGCGCAGAGCACAGTGTGCTGGCGGACCGGATCGTCGCCGCGACCGGCTACCGGCCCGACCACTCCATCGCCACCGAGCTGCGCCTGGACCTTGACGCGATCCTCGGCTCCACCCGGGCGCTGGCCCCGCTGATCGACCCCAACGCGCACTCCTGCGGCACCGTCCCCGCGCACGGCGTCGACGAGCTGGCCCACCCTGAGCCCGGCTACTACGCGATCGGCGTCAAGAGCTACGGTCGTGCGCCGACCTTCCTGATGGCCACCGGATATGAGCAGGCCCGGTCGGTGGTGGCGGCGCTTGCCGGTGACTGGCAGGCGGCCCGCGAGGTGCATCTGGAGCTGCCGGAGACCGGCGTGTGTTCCTCGAACCTGGCCGAGGCGCAGGAGCAGCGGGTCGGCCTGGCCACCGGTATCAGCGGCGGCCTGCTGTCCACGCCGCTGCCGCTGGCAGGCGTCTCCGCCTCCGATGGCGGCGGGAGCTGCTGCGGCTGACCACCGGACGCATGGGACGTACGCATCGAGAGAGGCCGACATGTCTGAGGGACACCCCACCGCGGCGCAGCGGGAGGCCCTGCGCCTGATCTGCGCCCACGAGCCGATGCCCGCCGGCCGGTTGGCCGCCGAACTTCTCGCCGCCCGGCGGCCCAGCACCAACCCCGGCTACGGGCCTGCCGTTGCCCGCCAAGCCAGCATGCTGGCCTGGCGGCTACAGGCTCAAGGGTTCATCGCCGAGGCCGCCGATGGGGTGTGGCGGACGACGGCGGGCGGCCGCGAGCTGATCGCCTGCCCAGGCGCGACCGGGTGAGCGTGACCGCCCGGAATGGACTCCCCGCCGCTCCCACCGACGGGAGCGGCGGCCGACGGCGTTTCAGCCGCAGCTGGCGGATCGTCGCCGCGCTGGCCGTCACCCAGACCATCGGGTATGGCGTGCTCTACTACGCCTTCTCGGTGTTCCTCACTCCGATGACCCGCGACCTTCAGGCGAGCGGAGCGCAGGTCGCCGCCGCCCTGACCCTGGCCGTGCTGACCACGGCGCTGTGCGCGCCGCTGGTCGGCCGGTGGCTGGACGCCCGCGGCGGTCGTGGCCTGATGACGGCAGGTTCGGTGCTCGGCACGCTGGCGGTGCTGGTCTGGTCCCGCGTCCAGGATCTGCCGCAGCTGTACGGGGTGTTCGTGGCAATCGGGGTCGCCTCGGCGATGGTGCTGTACGAGCCGGCCTTCGCCGTCATCGTCAGCTGGTTCGACGGCCCCGTGCACGGCCGGGGCCGCGCCAACGCCTTGATCGCGCTCACCATCGTCGCCGGATTCGCCTCCTCCATCTTCCTGCCGCTGACCGGCCTGCTGGTCGAGCACTACGGCTGGCGTCAGGCCTTGATCTTCCTCGCCGTGCTCTACGGCGTCGCCGCGATTCCGCTGCACGCCCTGGTGCTGCGCCGCCGCCCGCACCACTCCTCCCTGGCGGCGGCCGACCCCGGCGGGCGGGCCGACCTTGTCAAGGCGGCGGTCCGTGCGCGGCCGTTCTGGCTGCTGGCGGCGGCGTTCACCGCGCACGGCGGCGCGGTGGCCACCATCGCGGTCCTGCTGGTGTCCTACCTGGTGTACCTTGGCCACTCGCCGGTGTTCGCCGCCACCGTCGCCGGGCTGCTCGGCGTGCTATCGGTCACCGGCCGCCTCGTCACCACCGGGCTGCGCAGTCGCTGGTCGGCCGCACCCGTCGCGGCGGCGGTGTTCGCTCTGCAGGGCGTCGGCGCGCTGCTGCTCCCGCTGCTGGGCCGGGCGGTGCCCGGTGCGATCGGCTGTGTCCTGCTGTTCGGGATCGGGTTCGGGGTGGGCACCATCACCCTGCCGCACCTGCTGGCCGAACGGTACGGCACCGCCGCCTACGCCACCCTGTCCGGTCGCATCGCGATGTTCTCGGTCGCCGACAAGGCAGCCGCTCCGCTCGGCGCGGTGGCCCTGGCCCAAGCCGCCGGCTACGGCTGGGTGATGACAGCGGTCGCGACCGCCTGCGCGGTCGCCGCGTGCGCGCTGCTCGCCTATCACCGCCTATCATTTAGAGCAATGTCGAAACAAGGATCGGATCAGGAGGTGCCGTCGTGACCATCGCCACCGGCCAGTGCTGTGCACCGATCGCTCGCCAGCCGCTGTCGGAGTCCGACGCCGCCGATCTGGCGGTGCTGCTCAAGGCGGTCGCCGACCCGGTCCGGCTGCGCCTGCTGTCGATGATCGGCTCTCACGCGGGCGGGGAGGCCTGCGTGTGTGATCTGACCGACGCCTTCGAGCTGACCGCTCCGACCATCTCCCACCACCTGAAGGTGCTGCGCACCGCCGGGCTGATCGACTGCGAGCGGCGCGGCACCTGGGTCTACTACTGGATCATCCCCAGCGCCGTGGCCCGGCTCGGTGAGCTGTTCACCCCGCTGGCCGAGCCCGCCGGCGTGTGACCGGCTCCGAGACGGCGGCCACTGGGCCGCGGTTGGTCGACGTCCTGGTCGTCGGCGGCGGGCAGGCCGGGCTGGCGGCCGGGTACTACTTGCGCCGGGTAAGAGCCGACTTCGTCATCCTGGACGCCCAAGAGCGACCCGGCGGTGCCTGGCAGCACGCCTGGCCCTCCCTTCGGCTGTTCTCCCCGGCGCAGTACAGCTCGCTGCCGGGCCGCATGATGCCCTCACCTACCGCAGGCGGCTATCCCAGCGCGGCCGACACCGTGAACTACCTGACCGACTACGAACAGCGCTACGACCTGCCGGTCCTCCGGCCGGCCAACGTGCGCGCCGTGCGGCGGAACGAACAACGGCTCGTCGTGGAGACCGGCACCGGCGTCTGGCACGCCCGGGTCGTGATCAGCGCGACCGGCACCTGGTGGCGCCCCTACATCCCGTACTACCCGGGCATCGGTGACTTCCAGGGCCGCCAGCTTCACACCGCCGACTACCACGGCCCGGAACCCTTTCACGGCAAGGACGTGCTCATCGTGGGCGGCGCGAACTCGGCCGCGCAGATCCTCGCCGAGGTCTCCACGGTCGCGCGAACCACCTGGGTCACCCTGCGACCGCCCCGCCTGCTGCCTGATGAGGTAGACGGCAGGGCGCTGTTCGAGCTGGCCACCCGCCGCCATCGAGCCACCCTCACCGGGCAGAACGTGTCCGGCGTCGGCGACCTGGGTGACATCGTGGCCGTGCCCCCGGTTCGTCAGGCACGCGATCGAGGCGTGCTCAAGGCCGAGCCGATGTTCACCCGCATCACCCACCAAGGGGTCGCGTGGAGCGACGGCACCACCCGGGCCTGCGATGTCATCCTGTGGTGCACCGGCTTCCGGCCATCCCTCGGCCACCTGGCCCCGCTACGGCTACGCGGACCCGACGGTCTGATCCCCACCGAAGGGACCCGTGCCCTCGGCGAGCCCCGCCTTCACCTGCTCGGCTACGGCGACTGGACCGGACCCGCCTCCGCCACCCTGATCGGCGCCAGCCGTACCGCGAGAGATGCTGTCACCGAGATCACTCAGCAGGTCCGAGCCTTCGGGCGAGAACGGTAGCGCTACTCCTCCACCGCCTGGGGGATACCGGCTGCCTGTACCCACGTCTTGATCGTGTCCCAGTGGTCGCCCCACGCATCCGCATTGATGCTTCCGTCGCGGCGGATCTGCTGGTTTTCCGGAACGCCGTAGGTCTGGAAGAGATCACCGGCCAGTTGAGCCGTGGCGCGGGCCAGCGGCTGACCGTCATCGGCCAGATCGTTCAACCATGCCGCCGATTCACCGTAGGCAAGGCGGCTGATGCGCAGACCGAGCGGCCGGTTGCCTCCAACGAACTTGGTGGGCGTGTGCAGGTTGACGCGGTAACGGCCGAAGTCGGGATTTTCGTACGGCCAGCTGTCGGTGGGCTGGGCCGGAAGGACAACCGGGTGCAGGCGGGGGTCGGAGATCAGCATGACCCGCAGCAGTGCGGACCCGTTGGCCCCGGCCCGGTCCCGTGCGTGCCGGGCCAGATAGCGCAGCGCGCTGGCGGTCCGCGCGACGATCTCTGCGTCCAGCACTCCTACTTTGAAGTTATCGCCGGAGGAGGGGGACATACCCGTGGGATGCACCGCGAAGGTGCCGGCTCCGTCGGTGTGCAGTTCGGCGCGGATGGCGTACGGCGTGCCCGCGCCGGCCTCGGCGATCAGTCGCCGGTGAGCCACGGTGACGTCGTCGAAGGTAGGGGTGAAGGCGCCGACCATCACGACCTCTTGGCGGGTGGCCTCCTGAATCGCCCGCACTCTGTCGCTGTCCAGGATCAGATCGCCGGGCAGGTCGGGCACCAAGGAGACCACCAGCAGCGGAAGCGGGTAGCTGCGGGCACCTGTCAGCACCGCCGTGGTCACAGCCCCGTTTTCGAGTTTCAAGATCCGGTCGGCCTGGTCGGCCGCGGCCATGACCCTGCGCCGGTAGGACGCTGCGATCTCCGATTCCGACAGCCATATCTTGTCCGCGCCGTGCCGGCGCGGCCAGCGCAACCCGCTCTCTTTCTTGGAGGGGATGGACACGGCATGAGGCGCCTGCGAACTCGGCGGAACAGAGATCAGCAACAAGCCCATGTCGGGGTTGGCCGGGTTTGCAACGGGGCGCACCTCGAATCGCGGCATCGGATGGATCCGAGAGGCAGCGGCCTTACGGATCCGCGCTTCCAGTCCGGCGAGCCTCACACCGAGCGCTGCGGAGGGGATGTCGTTGACCTCGGCCATCCCCACGACGATCAGCCCGCCGATGTGGTTGGCGAACGTCGCGATGTCCAGGGCGCTGTCGTCGTTGCCCTTCTCGCTCTTATCTCCGGAGGGGTACTCCTGCTTGTAGTCCAGGTCCTCGGCTTCTCGTGCGTCTGCGTTGCCGACGAGGTCGGCGATCTGCTGGTAGGTGACCACGTGGAGCGGGGCGCCCAGAAGGGCCTCCAAGCGGCGGGGGCTGTAGAGCATCGGGTGGCAGGTCTCCTTTGACCACATTGGGAGTCGATGTGGCTCCCGTGATGGACGATAGAAGAGCCCTGCCACTCTTTATGAGCAAATGTGGCTGTGAACGAGAATGCTCGCCCTAAGGGGACGAGATCTCTGGGCCCCACCTGATCAATCAGGAGGGTTGGTGTCCTCCACAAGTGGCCCCAGCAGATGTCTTGTGGGTCGGAGCGTCGGTGCGCGGTGGAAAGCTAGGTATCCCCTCTCCGGAAGACTGTTGCCCATGACGAGCCAGTTCCCCGAGCAGGCTGCCGAACCCGCCACGCCCACGCCCGCCACCCCTGATGGCAGGTGGATGAGCCGCGGCGTCGCCGGGATCGGCTCGGCCAGCTTCCTGGCCGATGTCGGCCACGAGATCCCCACCGCGCTGCTGCCCTTCTTGCTGACCTCCACCCTCGGCGCACCCGCCGCTGCTCTCGGTGTCGTAGAGGGCCTGTCAGACGCGCTGGCAGGCGCGGCTCGCTTGGCCGGCGGAGCGCTGGCCGACGACCCCAACCGGCGGCGCAACGTCGCGGTCGGCGGCTACACCACCACCGCGGTGCTCGGCGCGGCCACCGCGGTCGCCACCTCGGTCTGGCAGGTCGGCGTGCTACGCGCGGCCGCCTGGACCGCCCGGGGCCTGCGTGTTCCGGCCCGCAACGCGCTGCTGGCCGACATCGTCCCCGCCAACGCCTACGGCCGCGCTTACGGGTTCGAGCGGATGATGGACAACCTCGGGGCCATCGTCGGGCCGCTGCTGGCCATCGCCCTGGTCGCGACCGTCGGCGTCCAAGGAGCGATCGGCCTGTCGCTCATCCCCGGCCTGCTAGCCGCCGCCGCGATCATCTACGCCATCCATCACACTGCCAAGCCCGAGCGCCGCGACAAGGTGCCGCTGCGCGTCAAGGTCCGCCCCGTGCTACGCGGCGACCTCGGCAAGCTGCTGGCCGCGATCGCTGCCTTCGAGGTCGGCAACGTCGCCGCCACCCTGCTCATCCTGCGCGCCACCGAACTCCTAAGCCCAGCGCATGGCGCCACCACGGCGACCACGATCGCGCTGGGCCTTTACGTCGCCTACAACGCCGCCGCCACGCTCGCCTCGGTTCCAGCGGGACACCTGGCCGACCGGCTCGGCGCCCACGGTCCGGTCCGTGTCCTGGCCGGGGGAGTGGCCGTCTTCGCGGTGGCCTACGCTCTGTTCGCGGCGAACGAGTCGGCCATCGCCCTGCTCGCGGTTCCGTTCGTGCTGGCCGGGATCGGCATCGGCGCGGTCGAGACCGCCCAGCACGCCGCCGTCGCAGCCCTTGCCCCCACCGAGTTGCGCGGCTCAGCCTTCGGCCTGCTCGCCACCGTCCAATCACTGGGCAACCTGGCTGCCAGCAGCATCGCCGGCATCCTCTGGACCCTTATCTCCCCGAGCACGGCATTCGCCTACCTCACCATCTGGATGATCCTGGCCTTCATCGGCTTGCTGATCACCGCACGGCGGTGACCCACCCCGCGAGCACCGCCCGGGGCGGGGCCAATCGACTCGCTCCCCATGGCAGTCACCGATGATCGCTAACTGCAGCCAGAAGGCTCGTTCCCTCGGGGCCCCGGCCGCTGCGCTGGGGCTCATCGAGGACGTCGCTGATGGGCTGGCCGGGGTCGGGAGGTTGGCGGGCGGCGCGGTCGCCGATGACCCACAGCGCCGCCATACGGTGGCGGTTGGCGGTTACACCACCACGGCGGTGCTCTCGTCGCTGATCGGCTTGTCGACGAACGTGTGGCAGGCCGGGGGGCCCTGCGGGCTGGGGCGTGGTTCGCTCGCGGGCTTCGGGTTCCGGCGCGTAACACGCTGCTGGCCGACCTGGTCCCCGCGCGGGCCTACGGTTGGGCTTACGGGTTTGAGCGGGCGATGGACAACTTGGGCGCGATCGGCGGGCCGTTGCTCGCGCTCGCCTTGGTGGCGGCCTTCAGCGTCAGGACCGCGATCCTGGTGTCGGTGATCCCCGGGCTGCTGGCCGCGGCCGCGATCGTGTTCGCCATCCGCCGCACGGCCCGCGCCACCGCGCGGGAGCGGGTGCCGATCCGGTTGCGGGTACGGGCGGTGCTGCCGGAGAGGACGGCGTAGCCGTGCCCGCCGAGTTGGCGTCGACCCTGCGGGTTCTCCAGAAATGCACGCTCCCGCTTGCCGCCATGGCAGACCCGATCGTGGCGCGCGGCGTGAGTGATGCCCTTGGCCTGACCCTGGATCAGCGAGCCGCCGCCGCCGACACCAGCGCCCGCCGCCGCCGAGGGCTGAACACGGCGCTGGAATACGGGGTGGATCTCGGCGAACTCAAGCAGATCCGCTCAAACGGATCAAACAGAAAAAGGTCGCCAAAGATGATGCCGTAGACAGGCGCGCCGTCGTCAATCCTGAGCAGGCACGGGAACTGCTCACTGCCGTCTCCTACGTCGGAAGCTCGCACCGCACTTGGAAGCGACGACCACTTATCGCTCCCTCATGCTTCGCGGGAGTTCCAGCTCAATAGCCAGCACCCCTCGTACATCCTCGGCGGGATGACGAAGCTTGTACGAAACATACTGCTGATGACATTGGTCTTGTATCTGCCTTGAAGACCTGTCCGGATCGAGCGAAGTCGAAGGCTCAGCACCCATCAGGCTATCCACTGAATGGTAAGTCTCCACCCGCCGCACCTTCGCATAGTGAATATCTCGCTGGAACGACAGGCCGACATACTGCCCCTTCTTGAGTCGCCTAGCTTCACGATAACCAGGAAGCGTGACGATCGTGATGATTCCTTGGATGATCAACTGATATCGCCTTGCTTCGACCTCGAAAGTCAGTATCATCTCCGGCTTTCGGCCGAGGGGAAGCGGATCGCCATTTGCCGGCTTACTCTCCTCGCTCCGCCCTTCCTGCTGCCGAACGTGCTGACGAGCCCATTCGAGACTTTCCCTCGTAAGCTCGCTGGGAGATGGATCAGAACTTGGAGACTTTTCATGGGCCGACAGGTCCAAGTCGTAGCCATCTTTGCGCTGCGTGAAGAGTTTGTCGCGCACCTCTTCTCTATTGCGCAAGGCATATCCCCATCGCTTGAGCGAAATTCCCCACTCTTCCCAGGCTCCGGATAGCTTCTCCGGGTCACCACCACTGCCGGCTTTGATGTATGCAGCAAATAGCAGGTCTACAACCTCTCGGCATTCGGCAAGCCAAGCCTTGGCGCGATCCAGTTGACGCGACTCCGGTAGTTCGCCGAGCGTGTCGGCTTCACGCAAGAAGGAGGCCAGATCGACCGTTGTTTCGACTTCGGCGAGATAGATGATCGAACGAATGAACTCCTGGAGATCGAAATACCATTGGTCTCTGCATAGTCGAACTTCAAAGAACTGCTTGCCGTGGGTGACATGGTTATTGCGGGCCTGCCGATACTGGGCAGAGGAAAGACGGGTTGCGTAAAGTGCCGTCTTGAATTCTTTTCGGGCAGTGTCACGCTCGCGTGGGTCCCACAGCGCTTGCTCCATAACTGTCGATCGTAGCGTTACCAAGTGGCCCTGCGCAGTGCCCTAGTACGGCAAGCGCCATTCGTTAGCTGAGCTGGATATATGCCGCGGGCGCGACGATGGAACCAGCGGGCGCGTGCTTGGTGGCGGCGGCGCCAGGCTGACCAGTGAGCGGTGTGTTCCAGCGACGCTGTGCGGGCGGTGGTGGCGTTGAACAGGCGCTTAATCTCGGCGACCGTCAGCGGAATCATGCCGGGCTCGGCAGGCGGTTGCTGGTCGGGACTGGTGGGTGGCGGGGCTTGGGTGTCGGTGCGGCACCGGGCCGCCGCGGCGGTTGCCGAAGGCCGGCTGACTTCAGCTCGTCTTGCGTGCGATGCGCCAGATCACGCCAATCCGGCACTCCCGAGACGTGGTAAGGGATGCCGCAGATGGAGTAGTTGGGGTAGCGATCAGCGACCATAAGGGTTACCTCGGCGCTGGGGTCCAGAGCCCGAGCGGTCAATCCTGCCTCGATCCCGGCGTCACTGCCGCCGATGATGACCAGCCGCATTTCCTTATCTTCTTGCTGCTGTACATGGTCTGCTCCTCACCACCCCGACGGTGCAAGAGCACGGTGCTGGTATGAGGCGGAATCTGACGGGATTGCTGCGAATATCGCTGCATGAGCTAGCGAGCGATCGGTTGCGGGGAGAGCGGATCGACCCTAATGATCTTCTGGCTACGGCGGTTCGTACAGCGCCCATCCCTGCAGGGACGGCGAGTGCTCCAAAGCCCGTTGACACAGACGCACAGCCGCAGCCTGTGCTTCCGTGGGGTTGGTCGTTCGATGGAACAACGTAAGGTCGATCCGATTGGAAATGGACTTTGAGTGAAGGTGTTCCAGACGATCGGCTGGGGTGGCCATGGCCCAGAGAATGTCGACCACAATCTGGGGTTGGAGCCAATGCCGAGTGGCCGCTTCGGTAGCGATGAGCGTCAGTGCGGCCATATGCATCAGATCAATTTCAAGGTTCCCGTGTAACCCCGTTGCCAATGAACACGAGGCAAGAATTTCGTTATCATGCCGTCGTACAGAAGATAGCGGCAGCGGCGTAAATATCAATCAGTCAGGGCCAAAGACGGATATCCCCGCTTCCTGCGCTGGGCTGGGTGTGCCGCCGACACCGATCCCAAGGCATGCCGGAGCCGGTGGAGTCGTATTTCAGAATGCCGTGGTCAGGTCAAGCTCATCATGGCTGCGAGCCTGTGCCCAAGCCACAGACAGCAGCCTTGCCGTGCCGGTAGTGGGCTCGGCGAAGACCGGGTCACTTAGGTGGCCGGGGCAGTGTCACGGCTGAGACCACGCCGAAAGCCGCTCCGCATAGGGCCGCGATGAGCAGTCCGTCGACGAACTGGTACATGACGGCGGCCCAGATGACCGCTGCGATGGCTCCCCAGATCAGACGGTGGTTCGCGCACCACTGCCACACGGCGAGCAGGCGACCGATCATGGCAGTCTCCGTTCGGCCGCTCGGGCGGTGAGTCTCGGGCGCGGCTGGAATGCTCAAGGAGATCATCCTTTCGGTACGGCCTCGAGATGTGTCGTTGACCGGAGGGCAGGCCGCCGTGCCTGCGGTCTGTCCTGGGGCAGTTGGTCCACGCCAAGGTCCTGGAGTCCGCGAGGCACAGGCATGGCGTTATTCCTGCGGGGGGTGGATGGCCGAGGCCAGGCGGTCGACCCGGCTGTCGAGGTCGGCGAAGGCGCGTTCGAAGGCGTCGGGGGTGCCGGCGAGAACGGGGTCGGGCACCGACCAGTGCAGGTGATCGTCGTGCCCGAGTTGCTCGTGGGCGTTGTCGCAGACGGCGATCACGAGATCTCCGGGACGCGCGACCTGTTCGAGATGGACGGGCCGGGCCTTGTGCAGCCTCAGCCCGTGGCGGCGGGTGACGGCGATCGCGTCCGGGTGCACCGCGTCGGCGGGCTGGGTGCCGGCGGATGCGGCGGGCACCGTGCTCTTGCGGGCCCATAGCGCGGCGGCGATCTGTGAGCGTGCCGAGTTGTGCGTGCACAGGAACACCACCCGGGGTGCCTGCCGCTCGCTGACCGGCAGCAGGCCGTCGAGCGTGCCGGGGACCAGGCGCAGGTAGGTGCGCCGCCGGTCGCCTTCCGAGCGGCACCGCTCCACCAGGCCGGCCTCCTGCAGGATGTTCAGGTGGTGGGCGAGCAGGTTGGTGGGCAGACCGAAGTCTCGCCCGATCTCCCCGGGAGAGGCGTCGGCGAGGGTCAGCCGCTCGACGATCGACAACCGGGCCGGGTCGCCGAGTGCCGCGTGCACGCGGGCTCGCGCCCGCACCGAGGAAGACCAATCAGCGTTCATTGACTCAATACTCTTTGACACAGTTTGCCGCGTCAAGTGGCCGGCGTGCATGGGCATCTGCGGCAGGTGCACGCCCGCAGGTCAACGGCGCGACCCGGAATGCGCCACCGGCACGAGCTGAGCGATGAGCTCCTCGACCCGGGTGTGGATCTCGTCGCGGATGGGGCGCACGGCGTCGATGCCTTGGCCAGCCGGGTCGTCCAGCTTCCAGTCCTCATACCGCTTGCCGGGGAAGATGGGGCAGGCGTCGCCGCACCCCATGGTGATGACCACATCCGACGCTTGAACAGCCTCAGGGGTGAGGACCTTGGGCTGCTCACCGGTGATGTCGACCCCGATCTCGGCCATCGCCTCGACGGCGATCGGGTTGATCGTCTCAGCAGGTGCGGAGCCGGCGGACCGCACCTCGATCCGGTCACCGGCAAGGTGGGTGAGCCACCCGGCGGCCATCTGGGAGCGCCCGGCGTTGTGAACGCAGACGAACAGAACGCTGGGCTTGGTGGTGCTCAATCGAAATCCCTTCCGCGGGCGTAGGCATGTGGCCCTCCCGGGCCTCGCACCCTCACCCAGAAATCCACTCATCATTCATTGACTCAAAATCTATTGAGTCGTCCAGCTACTGTCAACTTATGGCCGAGTCCTAGGGGTGGCCCCAGGTGCCCAGCCGCCCAGATGCGGCTCGTGTCTTACGGTCTCGGAGTAACTCAAACGGCCAGTCTGCGGACCGGTCGCATGGCGGGCGGCACCTAAGGCAGGGAGCCGGCGACTGGCAGCGGTCGGGCAACGTATCATTGTGGCGTGATATCAGTTGTGAGTGATACGTTGCGGGTCCTGGCCGATCCCTTGCGTCTGCAGATCATCACTCTGCTGGCCACGGAGTCGCTGTGCGTCTGCCACCTCGCCGAAGAGACCGGCGCCAAGCAGACCAACCTCTCCAACCACCTGAAGGTGCTGCGTCGGGCCGGGTTGGTGGAGACCGAGCCGTGCGGGCGCTTCACCTACTACAAGCTCCGCCCCGCCACTGTGGAAGCCCTCGCCGCCGCACTGGGCGAACTGGCCGCGGCTGCCTACGAGACCGCTACCGCCGAGAAGAAGAGGCCCTGTACGTGATCGTCGAACCGACCATCGCCTCCGAAGCGGGCTTGGTGGGCAAGTTGTCCACCCTGGACCGCTTCCTGCCGGTGTGGATCATCGCCGCCATGGCCATCGGCCTCGGGCTTGGACGAGCCATTCCCGGCCTCAACGACGTGCTGAGCAAGGTCGAGATCGGCGGGGTCTCCCTGCCCATCGGCCTCGGCCTGCTGGTGATGATGTATCCGGTGCTGGCCAAGGTTCGGTATGACCGCCTGGACACCGTCACCGGGGACCGGCGCCTCATGGTCTCCTCGCTGGTGCTCAACTGGATCGTCGGCCCGGCGCTGATGTTCGCGCTCGCCTGGATCTTCCTCCCCGATCTGCCCGAGTACCGCACCGGACTGATCATCGTCGGCCTGGCTCGCTGCATCGCGATGGTCATCATCTGGAACGATCTGGCCTGCGGCGACCGCGAGGCGGCCGCCGTCCTGGTCGCGCTGAACTCGGTGTTCCAGGTTCTCGCCTTCGGCGTGCTCGGTTGGTTCTACCTTGACGTCCTGCCGGGATGGCTGGGTCTGCAGACCGACGACCTGCACTTCTCGGTCACCAAGATCGTGATCAATGTGCTGGTCTTCCTCGGCATCCCGCTCCTGGCGGGCTACCTCACCCGCCGTACCGGTGAGAAGGCCAAGGGCCGCGACTGGTACGAGTCCAGATTCCTGCCGAAGATCGGCCCCGCGGCGCTGTACGGGCTGCTGTTCACCATCGTCATCCTGTTCGCCCTGCAGGGGAAGACGATCACGAACCAGCCCGCAGACGTGGTACGCATCGCCCTGCCGCTGCTGGTGTACTTCGCCGTGATGTGGGGTGGCTCCTTCGCCCTCGGCCGAGTCATCGGTCTGCCCTACGATCGCACCGCCACCCTGGCCTTCACCGCGGCCGGCAACAACTTCGAACTCGCCATCGCGGTCGCCATCGCCACCTTCGGCGTCACCTCCGGGCAGGCGCTCTCAGGTGTTGTCGGACCTCTGATCGAGGTCCCCGTCCTTGTGGCCCTGGTCTACGTCTCCCTGGCCTGGCGCAAGAAGTTCACCTCGTCAGTGGTGGAGGCCGCCCGCTGACGTCGTGGCCCGAGTATCGGCCGTAGGCCCGAGGCTTCGGTGGGGCTCGAAGTTCACATGGTGGCGGAGTCAAGAGCTCCGCCACCATGCTGTCGTCAGGTAGCGGATCGGTCCCGGCGTGAGCCCGCTGACCTGGCTCAACGGGGTCACGTATACCTCGGGCAGGCTTCCTTAACGACAGCCACGTGCGGCGATGCGACCATCGCCGCCCTAAACTGATTAGATTTCCATCTATCTTGACGTCGCTCTAATCAACGTGGAACGCTGTCCTTGGTTAGACATCAATCAAATCCGCGTTGTACGGGATCGGCGCCATGACCGCGCCCGTCGTCCCGAAGGGAGCCCCACGATGGCAAGCGACGTCACTGGTGGATTCATCGGAAATCTGGACGAGGCCTTCACCCCACCGGCAACCGGAGGGTGTTGCGGAAGCCCCACCACCGCGTCCCCGGAGACCACCCCGGCTACGGCCGCTGCGGCGTGTTGCGGGGGCGAGGCCGAGGCCGCGCAGGCGGCTCAGACCGGATGCTGCGGGCGGTCCCCCGCGGCCGCGTCGACCCCTGCCTCTGCCGAGGCCTCCACCGGGTGCTGTGGGTGAGCTCCCCGCTGCCCAGCTCGCTCCCCGTGGCGCCGGAGGTATTCCAGGTCCCCGGCATGGGAGCAGCTCTGGAACACCTGGACGCGCGACGCATGGCGGCCACCGTCAACGCGCTGGCAGCCGACCGCTACGCGGGCCGTCGGGTGGGCACCCCCGGCGGCCAGGCGGCCGCCGGCTGGCTCGCCGACCGGCTCGGCGACCTGGGTGCCAGCGTCGATCTCGACCGCTTCCCGGTCGCCGGCGTGCGCGAGCTGTATGCCACGCCGGTGCTGGAGTGGAGCATTTCTGGCAGCACGCGGCGCCTGGAGCATCGGCGCGAGTTCGTCGAGCACCTTGCCTCGGCCGACCTGCCCGACCCGCGGTCGGCGCCGCTGGCCGAACCCCGTGCCGCCGATGTCAGAGGCTGCTGGATCCTGGCCCCCGCGGGGGAATGGGCACAGGCCTGCCAGCGCGCCGAGGCTGAAGGCGCGGTCGGTGTACTGATGGCCCGCGGCACCGACGCTGAGGGGTGGATGCCCAAGATGATCGCAGGGCCCGCGCTTCGCGCGGTGCCGGTCATCGGTGTGCGCACCGACCTGCACCAGCAGCTGGCCGATGCCGTCATTGCAGGTGGCGTGAGAGTGACCGCGTCGATGCCACTGCGGCCGATCGCCACCACCGGGGTCAACGTCCATGGGCACCTACCGATCAGGCTGGCGGAGACCCGCGAGGTGGAGAAGCCGCCGCGGGTGCTGTTGACCGCGCACTTCGACGGGGTAGGCGATGACCCAGACCGCCGGTTGCCCGCCGCCGCCGACAACGCCTCCGGCGTGGCCGCTGTGTTGGAAGCTGCCCGGGTCCTGCATGGCGCCCATACCCCGCCGGTGGACCTGGCGGTGTCCTTCCTGGACGCCGAGGAGGCCGGCGCGTGGGGATCGGCCCATCATGCCCCAAGCGTGCCGCCGGGCACCTTGGTGATCAACCTGGACGGTGCGGCCCAACTCCACCAAGCCGCCGCCGTAGAGGCAGGCGGGCCGGCGCATGCGCTGCTGGCCCCCCTTGACCAGGCCGCGCGGTTGACGGGCGTGCCGCTGCGGGCGGGCGCGATGGCCTCCGACAACCGCCGCTACGCCGCGGCCGGGCTGGCCGCCATCGGCATCGGGATGGGCATGCCCGGCTACCAGACCCCAGCCGAGACGCCCGACCGCGTTGAACCGGCCACCCTACTGGCCGCCGCGCGATTGCTGGTGGCCACCGTGTGGCTGCTCGCCCAGCCGCCGCGAGCCTAAAGGTCAGGTGCTGACGGCACTTCAACGGCCCGGCCCCCCGGCTGGCCTGTCACGCCGGGCGGGCGGTGAGGACCTTGGGGTGCTCGCCGGTGACGTCCACGCCGACCTCGGTCATCGCCTCGCCAGCGACCGGATTGATGTCGGCGTGTAGTTAGACGGCCTGCTCGCCGAGCTCGGCGAGCAGGTCACGCACGCGGCGTTCGATCTCATCGCGGATCGGCCGGACCTCTTCCACGCTCTTGCCGTCCGGGTCGTCCAGTTCCCAGTCCAGGTAGCGTCTGCCGGGGAAGACCGGGCAGGCGTCCCCGCAGCCCATCGTGACGACCACGTCGGCGGCTCGGATGATCTCCTCGGTCCAGGGCTTGGGGAACTCGCCGGAGATGTCGATGCCGCGCTCAGCCATCGAGGCCACAGCGGCCGGGTTGATCTCGGTGGCGAACTCAGCGCCTCCCGACCAGGCCAGGGCACGGTCTGCGGCCAGGTGCTGGAAGAAGCCCATGGCCATCTGGCTGCGCCCGGCGTTGTGCACGCACAAGAACAGCACGATCGGCCGGCCGTCGCTCTTACCTTCGACCTTGGCCATGGCGTGCAGCCGCTGGCGGGCGAACCGCTCGGCCAGCAACGGCAGGAAGTTCGGGATCTTCCCACGGACGGCGAACTGGTCATAACTGGAGTGCAGGAACCGCTCGATGGTCTCCTCACCGAACGTTCCGGCGAAATCCTCGCGTAGCCGCCGGGCCGCGGTGGCCAAAGCGAGCTGCTGATCAACGCTCAGGTCGTCGCGCCGGTAGGTCTGAGGCATGTCTCTTACTCCTATGGGGGCGCTGGGGCCAGCCGGCCGATCGGGCCGGCGAGGTGGTGAAAGTCGCTTTCGAGGTGGTGGGCCATAGTGGCCCGCTGGTGCCGGCCGATGCTGCGGGCCCCGTGCTCTTGCGGGCCTAGAGGGCAGCGACCGGAGATCAGTCAACGTGAATTGAGTCAATATTCATTGATTCAAACTTCCGATGTCAAATGACGATCAGGGGAACGCCGCTGGTCGGCCAGGTGAACGCGTGCTCGTCAGCGGTAAGCCGGAATGCTGAAGGTCCTGCCTGTGCAGTAGGCAGGCTGTGTGCGCCACCCTGACCCGCCAGGCCGCGGAGATCGGCGGGGCCCAGCCGCACCACCGATCCGTTTATGAGGTAAGCGCTGCTCGAGTTCCGCGCACGGTGGCCAGAATCCGGATCAGGCTTGCCGGTACGGCTACCGCCATCGGCCACACCGGAGTCGACACCATGATCGCGATCGTGGTGAGTGCGAGCCCGTCGAGAACGATCAACCCCACGGCACTGCCGACCAGCGCCACTCGTGTACGCCTGTAAGCACGCTTCTCCCGAACCACTATGACCAGATCGAACGCAATCGTCCCGAGTGCCATGCCATAAAGGATCTTGACGGGAAGCGGCACCGTCCAGGTCCAGGCATGAGCGGCAAGGAGAGTCGCGCCCCAGGCGGCGGCCATGAACGGCCCGGTGGCGAGCAGGAGGAAGGCGGCGCGCCGCCACGGCGAGTGGTGGAAGAACGCGGCCGTGACCGTGTCCGCGTCACCGAACTCCGCGATGGCCGCCCGCGCGGCCTGCCCGGGATCGCCGCAGGCGTCGAGGTGCATCTCGTAGGCGTCCTGGAGTCCGTCGGCGAGTTCCCGCACCGCCTGGGCGGGGAGGCGGGCCGCCAGGATGTCCAGCTGTGCGGTGATCAGGTCGTGGCCGGCCATTGCCGCGCCCCTAGCGCCGCGGTCACTGTGGTCGCGAACTCCAGCCAGCCGGCGCGCTCACCGCTGAGCGCCGTGCGGCCGGCCTCGGTGAGCTCATAGGTGCGGCGGCGGCGCCCGCCGACGACCGACCAGCTTCCGGCGATCAGTTCGGCCCGCTCCAGCCGGTGCAGCGCCGGATACACCGTGCCGGTGGGCAGGTCGATGCGCCCCTCGGTCGCCTCGCGGAGGGACTCTTTCACCGCGTACCCGTGCAGCGGCCCCTGCTCCAAAGCGGCCAGCAAAAGCCCGTCCAGGTGTCCCTTGAGTGCTTCGGCCCTCATAGGTAGTAACGCTATATCGGGTCTTCTGCCGGAGCAATCCTTGGAGTAGCGTCGCTACATGTAGGGATGCTACGTATGGAGTCGGCATGGATGAGATCGATGTCTTAGGCGTCCCGGTGCCGAATGCGGGGCCGGTGTTCCTGGCGGCGCTGGCCGTCCATGTCACCGCCGGCCTGGTGTGCGTGGCCTGCGGTGCGGTGGCCGCGCTGTCGGCCAAGGGCTCCGCCCGGCACATGAGGTCCGGCCGGATCTACATCTTCGGCCTCGGAGTCGTGTTCGCCACGATGACGATCCTGGCGGTGATCCGCTGGCGGGAAAACGCCCACCTGTTCGCCGTCGGCTCCCTGGCCTTCGCGGCGGGACTGGTCGGCTACCGCAACCGCCGGCGCCGGCCCAACCTCCACATCGCCGGGATGGGGCTGTCCTACATCGCCTTGCTCACCGGGTTCTACATCGACAACAGCAAGAACCTGCCGATCTGGGACAGGCTCCCGACCTGGATCTCGTGGACGTTACCCAGCCTCATCGGCCTTCCGCTGATCGCACGCGCGATCAAGCACCGGCTTCCCGCGAAGAGGGGGACATCATGATCTGGAGCTTGACGAAGACGGATGGGACAGCACCGGGCCTTGATTGGCGGGAAGGCAGCCAACCTGGCCATGCTGGCCACAGGCGGCTTGCCGGTGCCGGACGGATTTATCGTCCCCACCGGCAGCGAGCCCGCAGTGGAGGACATCGGTCACGCCGTGAAGAGACTGGGCGGCGACAGGTGTGCGGTGCGATCCTCCGCCGCTGGTCCGGGCGCCCCGTTCAGATAGGTCTCGCACAAGCTGGCGTAGGAAGCGTCGGCCAAGTCCGCAAGAACTTCCGTTAGTAAATGACCGAGGAAACACCGCTGGTCGGCCGGTCAAACGCGCACCAGTCAGCGGCAGTTACCGCGACGCCGTAGAGGCAGGCCCGGACCCACCAAGCGGGACTACGGCGTCTGGGTCAGGCCGGTGATGGCGTGGCACAAGACCTCGACATCGCAGAGTGCCTGGCGGCACAACTGATCAGTGATGGTCAGCCGCTGGCCCAGTTCGACCGGGGCGCCGGGGTTCTTGTCGAGGTACCGCTGATCGACGATGCCGTCATTGTGGGTGAACAGGTGCCGGGCCGTCCATACCTCAATGAGGCGCTGCCAGACAGCAGGCGCCACGCTGGTACGCAGATCCCGATATCCGGCGTCTGCGAATAGAGCAGCGGTGTCATCAAGCCGCTGAAAGATGTTCCCCTTGCCGCGTAGGTTCTGCTCAGCGTTGGGGACTGCTGCCCGGTACGTCGCACCGGCCAAAGCCTCGACCAGGCCGACGAGGTTTTCCAGAGTGTCCACCCACAACCGCGTGAAAACTCCCTGCTCACGCAACGTCGCCACCACTCCGACCGGCAACTGGGCCAAAGCGTCGAGTCGGGCGGCCTCGGCCTGCAGGACATCTGCAGCAACGACGTCCGCAGACAACAGCCCGCACACCGGGCAGTATCGATGTTCCCCGAACACCGCATAGCGCAGGGCGCAGGAGACGCACTGCCGCACCCGGATCAGCCGCTCCTCGTCGATACCCGGCAGCGGCTCGGGGTAGAACGGCTTGGAGCGGTAGGAGACGCGTATCGACGACCCCCCGCCACGCGACTTCCGGGCCAACCGGCTAAAGGTGTCATCCAGCCCTTGCGCGACAAGTTGTACACCAAGATCATATGCGACTCTGGTCGCGCGATCGACCTGCTGATCAGTGATGAACTCCGAGTGCTCTTCTTCGTGGCCGCAATACACACACCATAACCGGATGTCCTCGGGCAGGGCCTCGTAGTCGTCGGCATTCACACGGAAAAGCTGACAGCAGCTCGGGCACTGGCGGCCGAAGAAACCGTCTGCATCACCAGGCATGTCGACGCGCAGCTGGTATTCATGGCCTTGCTGGCTCACCAGCCGCGAGCCATCAGGAAGACGAAAACTGTTCTGTCCTTGCATGGCACACATTGTGACCCATCCGTACGACAAAACATCCCAAATTTCGGACTGCCCAACGGTTTCTCAGGAGAGAGGCCGCGCTCTCATGGCAAAGTCATCGGATGATCTTTTCATGGATCGCGTCAAGGAGATGACCACGAGCCCATGCATGCCCGGCATAGAGGTCGAACAGATACAGCAGGTCAGCACACAGATTGAGCCACTGCCTCAACCATTGATTATCGATCGACGCTTGTACGGTCGCCCTTCTCATCGTCACGCGGTGTTCGTCTGACTCCCCTGACGCTCGGACACATGACGAGCGGCGGACACCGCGGTGAAATGCAGTGGCCTGAGGACGATCAGCCCGGTTGCAGCACGCCGCGTTACCGGCAGCGGGTTCGGCCGCTTGCGCGCGGTCAACGGCCGACACCTGGCCGCGCTCGTCCGAGCCGGCGCCACCCTCGTCTACGGCAAGCTGGTCAAGCGACCCGACGACTACTAGTGCGGTGGCCACGAACGTTCACCGGGTCGAGTTACGGGGCGTTGTAGGTGCGAGTTGCCGGGGTGATCGGTCACTCTCGATGGCAGGCAAGTTGTCGTCGCAGGGTGAGGTGGACGGGTGGCGGAGCCGGTCAGGGTACGGAGGCTGACTGAGGACGAGGGACGCCGGTTGCAGCACATCGTGCGCCGAGGCAAGCACAGCTCGGTTCGGGTGCGCCGGGCGGTGACAATTATGGCGTCGGCGTCGGGAACACCCGCTCCGGCGATCGCCCGGCTGGTCGCGGCGCATGAAGACACGGTGCGAGATGTGATCCACGCCTTCAACGAGCGAGGGCTGGCCGCGCTGGACCCTCAGTGGGCGGGAGGCCGTCCCCGCCTGATCAGTGATGACGACATCGCATTCGTCATCCAGACGGCCAAAACGCGTCCAGCCAGGCTGGGACGTCCCTTCACCCACTGGAGCGTGCGCAATGGAAGACCTCCAACGATCCGGACTTCGATGCCAAGCTCGACCGGATCGAGGAGGTCACCAGCCGCTTCCCCAACAGGTGCTTCGCCTTCGATCAATTCGGGCCGTTATCGATTCGGCCCTGCCAGGGCACCGGATGGGCCGAGCGCGGCAAGCCGGGCCGGCTGCCGACGACCTACACCCGCACCCACGGCGTTCGCTACTTCCACGGCTGCTACTCCCTGGGCGAGGACACCCTGTGGGGTGTTACCCGGCGCGGTAAGAGCGGCGCCAACACTCTGGCCGCCTTGAAGTCGATCCGCGCCGCACGCCCCGACGGCGCTCCGGTCTACGTCATCTTGGACAACCTGTCGGCCAACAAAACACCGGCGATCCGTGCCTGGGCGGCCAAGAACAAGGTCGAGCTGTGCTTCACCCCCACCTATGCCTCCTGGGCCAACCCGATCGAGCCGCAGTTCGGGCCACTGCGCACCTTCGTGATCGCGGGCTCGGACCATCCCAACCACGTCGTCCTCGCACGTGCACTGCAGGCCTATCTGCGCCGGCGCAACGCCAACGCTCGCCATCCCGACGTGCTGGCCGCCCAACGCCGCGAACGCGCCCGCATCCGCAGCGAACGCCAGCAACGCTGGGGCCGACCCCACCGCAACGCGGCGTGATCAAACCCGGTGAACGTATCTGGTCCTGGTCACCGCACTAGACAAAGGCCGTGACGCCCTCGTATTCCGCTACCGGGGCAGCGCCGACAGTCTCGTACTGGAGCAGCAGCAGGCCGTTCGCCGTCACCTCGTGGCGGAAGAGTTGAAGGCCGACGGGTCCGCTCGGGTGGTCGAGCAGTCGCCGCCCGGAACCGGTCACGGCCGGGGCGACGACGAGCCGGAGCGTGTCGACGAGGCCCGCCGCCAACAGGGCGTTGCCGAGTCGCGCACTCCCGTGGATCTGGAGTTCCCGTCCTGGCTGCGCCTTGAGTTCCCCGACGGTCTGGATCGGGTCACCGCGGAGCACGGTCGTCGGATGCCAACTCCCTTCGGTGAGGGTGTTGGTCACCACGTACTTCGGTAGTGAGTTCATCCGCTCGGTGTACGGGTCGTCCGGGTCGGTGATCTGCGGCCAGTCCCGAGCGAACGCTTCGTAGGTTCGCCGCCCGGGCAGCAGACCGTCGGCGAGGTCCAGCCAGTCGGAGGTACGCCGGACGAAGAGTTCGTCCAGGTGGGGCACGAGCCAGCCGCCCCGGGTGAAGCCGTCGCTCGTATCCTCGGTCGGCGAGCCGGGGCCCTGGCTGACCCCGTCGAGGGTGACGAACTCCGTGAGAGCGATCTTCACCGCGCGGCCTGGCTCTCCGCGACCACGGCGAGTTGCTTGGTGACCGAGCCCCAGCCTTCAAAGAAGCCGAGTTCCTCGTGGCGGGCGCGGGCGGCAGGATCGCCGTGCCGGACGATGATCCGGTAGTCCGTGCCGTCTGGATGATCGCTCAGCGTGATCTCGGCTGTCATGGGCACCGGCGCGGGATTCGCGGGGCGCCAGGCGCTGTCGATCGCGTTCGTGAACACAATCCGCTCGAGCTCGTCGACGACGAGGAAGCTCGCGTTGACGTGCGGGACGAAGTCCACCCCGTCGTCGCTCAGTCGCGTCACGAGCGCGCCGCCGGGCTGGACGTCGAGGCGGTCGACGCGGCACACGGTCGGCGCCGGGACCCACCACTTCTCAAAGCGGGATGGATCGGTCCACGCGCTCCACACGGCGGCGCGGGGGGCGCGGATGACCCGCTGCAGGGTCAGGTCAAGATCGGGGTTCATAGTTGTTTCTCCTTCGGATCGGTGACGAGGCGTTCGAGCCGGTCGGTGCGCTCTTCCCAGATCTGGCGCTGCTCCGCGAGCCAGCCGTCGACGAGAGCGAGCCGGTCGCGGTTGAGCACGCAGGTGCGCACCCGGCCGAGCTTTACCGTGCGGATCAGGCCGTTCGCCTCGAGCGTCCGCACGTGCTTCATAAAGGAGGGAAGGGTCATCGGGAACTCGCGGGCGAGATCGCCCACGCTCGTCGGGCCGCGGCCAAGGCGTCGGATGACGCCGCGCCGCGTCGGGTCGGCGAGGGCGACGAACACGCCGTCGAGCTCCGCCGAATACTGTGCCATGCGGCTAAGCATTGCCCGCCGAAACACTTAGCGCAAGAGCAAAGTATCTAGGTCGTCCCAGGTGCCCGGCCATGGCGGTGGCAGGCCGGGCACGAGGCGGCCAAGACCTTGATCGGCTTCAACAGCAGATCGGGACCCCTCCGGGTCGGTGATCCCCGCAGCGTCCCAGATCTTGATACGGAACGGCGGCACAACCTGCGGCAGCGGCAGATCGGCCGCTCATCCGAATCCTCCACGACAAAGCGACACTTGCCGGCATCACCGCGCCCCTGGTCGATGAGCGGGTGCGGGGAGTCCTCGCCCACACCGGCGAGGACTCACAACACCCACCGGAAACACGGTGCACGTTAAGGGACACCGAACTAGTGCCGGATCGGGCAACGTTTGCCCTGTTGCGGTGTGACGCGCCGTCCGGGTGCTGTGCCGAGCGGCGCGTGGCCGTCACCCTGGCTGGGTGGCGAAACGAGTACATGTACGCGAGATCGACGATGACGAGGGCAGACGGCTGCTACGGATCATCCGCAGGGGCACCGGGTCGGTGGTGACCTGGCGGCGGGCCCAGATGGTGCTGCTGTCCGCGCAGGGCATGCCGATGGCGAAGATCGCCGAGGTGTCGTTCACCAGCGACGACCGGGTCCGGGACGTGGTCCACAACTTCAACGCCGACGGCTTCGAGTCGCTGTATCCGAAGTACAAGGGCGGCCGGCCCAAGACGTTCACGCTGCCCGAGCGGCGCGAGATCAAGAAGATCGCCAAGTCGAAGCCGACCGAGCACGACCTGCCGTTCTCTACCTGGAGCCTGACCAAGCTGGCGGACTTCCTGGTCGCCGAGGGGGTGGTCGACGACATCAGCCACGAGGGCCTGCGCATCCTGCTCCGCGAGGAAGGCGTCTCGTTTCAACGCCTGAAGACCTGGAAGGCCTCCCGCGATCCGGACTACGCGGCCAAGAAGGCCCGCGTCGAACACCTCTACGCGATCGCCGACGGCGAGGTCATACCCGAGGAAGGCGAGCCTGAAGTCATCTTCTGCATGGACGAGTTCGGGCCGCTCAACCTGATGCCCCACCAGGGCCGGCAATGGGCCGAGCGCGGCGGCAGGCACAAGGACCCTGACCGCGAGCCCCGCCGCCGGCGCCGGGCGACCTACAACCGATACGGCGGGGTCCGCCACCTGTTCGCCGCCCTGGACCTCAAGCGTGACAGGCTCTACGGCCACATCAAACCGATCAAGAAGCGGACCCAGTTCCTGGAGTTCTGCCGCTACCTGCGCACCCTCTACCCGCCCGAGGTCCGCATCGCGATCGTGTGCGACAACTTCTCCCCGCACCTGGCCACGAAACGGTGCCAGCGGGTCGGCACCTGGGCGGTGGCCAGCAACGTCGAGATCGCCTACACCCCGACCAACTCCTCCTGGCTCAACCGCATCGAGGCCCAGTTCACCGCCCTGCGCTACTTCGCCCTGGACGGCACCGACCACGCCAGTCATAAAGAGCAGGGCAGCATGATCCGCCGCTACATGATCTGGCGGAACCGCCATGCCGACGATCGCCGCTTCCGAGCCGTCGTCGCCAAGGCAAACGTGGCCTGATACGGCATCAGTCGGCCTGAAGAACGAAGAACAGGAAGCACAGGAAGGCCCCCGAGGGCTTGTCCGCGAAGATGTCGGGGAACAATTCGCGGGCCCCCGGTGCGGGGGACGGTTCGCTGATGACGGCGATCCGGAAGCCGGCTGCGGTGAAGGCGTCGGTCATCGCGTGCAGTGGCCGGCGCCAGAAGCTCATCAGGGCGCTGTGCCCGCCGAGGGTCCATTCCTCGGAGTACTTGCGGGTCGCGAAGTAGCTGGCGCCGGGACCGGCCTGCAGGTAGTCGGCGAAAGGGTGATTAACGGACACGATCAGCCGGCCGCCGGGCGTCAGCACGCGCCGCAGTTCGGCCAGCGGTGCCGTCCAGTCCTCCAGGTAGTGCAGGACCAGGGACGCGACGACATCGTCGAACGCGGCGTCGGGGAACGGCAGCGGGCTGCCCAGATCGGCGAGGTGCAGGGCCGCGCCGTTGCCGAGCCGCTGCCGGGCCAGCTCCAGCATCTTGGTGCTGGAGTCGAAGCCGGTCACGATGGCGCCCCGGTCGCGCAGTGCCGCGGACAGGGGGCCAGAGCCGCAGCCGGCGTCGAGGATCCGCCGGCCGGCCACGTCACCGGCCAGATCCAGGATCGCGGGCCGCTCGTAGTAGGCGTTGATGAGGCTGGCCTCGTTTTCGGCCGAGTACGCCTCGGCGAAGCTGTCGTAGTCGTTGGGCACAGCCCGCTCTGTGGGCCCGGCAGAACCCTCGGGAACAGGACGGATCCACGGCGGCTGCGTGGGGGCTGCGGTGTCTGCTTGCCCGGCAGAACTCTTGCGAGCGACAGTCATACGGTCGATCCTGGCACGCTCGGCCTGTCCGGCATCGGGTGTTTCACGATCGTTCTGCGCCCCATGGGTGCCGATTAGCGCCACACAGGGCAAACGTTCCCTGACGCGGCACTAGCAACCGGAAGCCGCCTGAAAGACCTTCATCCACAGGTCACCGGCGCCCCGGACGCGTCCAAATTCAATGCCGACAAACCGGCTCGGACGCGAGTCCAAGATCGAATACTGACGTTCATGCCCTGCTGTACCGAGGAAAGACCTACCGCTGGGCGGCCAATGCTGTCCCACAGCGCCACCGTTGGTCGATGGTTGCTCCGGGTGTGATGCCGTATCGCCGTAGCCGGTTGGCAGCGTCACCGTGGCCCTTGGCCTGCAGCAACTCGACTGCCGTGGATAGCGCCTCCGGATCTCCCGCTTCGGCAGCACGCAGATAGAAGGTCAGCGCTGCGTCGCTCTCGCCTTCTTCTCCCAGCAGGTCACCGATCGCGGTAAGGGCGAAGTGGCCAGTTGCTGCTAAACGCTCACGCAACCAGTGAAGTACCTGCGGGACAGGAGTTGTGGCCTTCATCAGCTCAGCTGCCCTGGCTACGGCGAACCCTTCGCCGGCTTCGGCGCGAGCGCGTAGCCAATCAAGCGCCTCCTCCTGGCGGCCTTGCCGTTGAAGCATCTCGCTCACTCGATCGAGCGCAATGACGTTCCCGTCTTTGGCCGACCTTTGCAGCCAGGCGATTGCTGCATCGACGCCCTGTGTCTCTTTCAGCAGCCCAACGGCCCATGCCATGGCGAACAGGTCCCCTGACTCACTGAGGGAACTAGCTGTGACCAGTGCCTTCTCCAGCTGCCCGTGTCGGCGGCAAAGATCAACGAGCCGATCGAGGGCCATAGGTTCACCCGCCTGGGCGCACTCCTGCAGCCAGGCGATGGCATCCAGTACACGTCCTTCGTTGAGCAGCAAGGTCAGCCGTCGATGGGATGCAGTGGAATCCGTCGCCGCGGCGTGCCGGTAGACAGTGAGCGCCTCTTCGAGATGGCCCGTCTGTTGCAGAAGCTCGGCCAGTGGTTGTAACGCAAGGCGATCACCGGCCGCGGCAGCATGTTGGAAGTATTCCTGTGCGCTGTGGATATCGCCGGCTTGGCGCAGCAGTTCGCCCGCCAGCCGTGGTGCCAGCGGATCACCCGCTGTCGTACGAGCCTTCAGCCATTCGATGGCCTCATCGGTGCGCTGTTCCTTGCCTAGCAGCACTACGGCCCACTTCAGGGCCCGCACGTTCCCGGATTCAGCGCAGAATTGCAGCCAGCCGATCACCTCATCGTCTCGGCCGCTATCTCGTAGCAATTCAACCGCGTCACCCAATGGATCAGGCAGGATGGGGGCGTCCATGACCGCAAGACGCTGGTAGCAGCCCAGTGCCGTGTCGACGCGGCCCGCGTCCTTGAGCAGCCCAGCCGCCACCCATAACGCGTACACGTCACCGGCCTCTGCGACCCGCTGGTAGTAACCGAATGCCTCATCGATGCGCTCTTGCCGGCGGCACGCGCTGGCCATGAGCCGTAAGGCGAGCAAATCTCCTTCGGTATCCGCATGGATGCGCAGCCACGCCAGCGCATCGTCTCTCAAACATGTGGCCTGCGCAGGGTCGATTGATCGCCAGGGGGCAGCGGCGGGATCGGGCTGGATGGCGTACCGGTAGTAGGCCGCAGCATCGTCGATGCGGCCTGCCCGGCATAGCAGCTCGGCTACCAGCAACGCCGCGCCGGGAGCGCCGGCCTGGGCGCGCATCTGCGCCCATCCGATCGCCTCAGCGCCGTGATCGGCACGCATCAGCCGATCGACCGCAAGCCCTAACGCGACATGATTGCCTGCCTCGGCCAGACGCCGCAGCCAGGCGAGCGCTTCGGTGCCATGACCGTGATCATCCATCAGCTGGGCCGCACGGCCGACCGCGCTGTCATCCCCGGCGGTACTGCGTTCCTGCAGCCAGACGATCGCCTCATCAGTGCGGTCCAGCTTCCTCAGTAGGCTTATCGCCAGATCGAGCCCATCGGCATACCCGGCCTCAGCGGCAGCAACATACAAGCGAAAAGCGCAGTGATACAGGCTCCGTGTCTCCGCCTCTTGTCCGAGCGGTGCCAAGCTCGCACAGTCCGCGTGACCGATCAGCGCATCCCAGACCCCCGCAGGTATCGCGACGGCTTGACGTTCGGTGTACCCCATCTGATGGAGGTAGTCCGACACGGCATACAACACCTGCCCCTCATCGGCTCGCTGTGCAGTACGTCGACGCCGAGGGACAGTCAGCGGAGCCCGCGCTCCCCGGCACGGGTTGTGATCGGTGGCATAGGCGAAAGCGCGCTCCAACCAATGATCGGACAAGGTGTCGAGCTGCTGATCGCTCAGGTAACCTTCCGCTGCTTCTTCCAGCAAAACCCGTGGCAGCAGCCGACCGTGGCCCAAGCGGCGGGCGTCGATCGCGGCATCCAGCAGCGCCCGCTCGCCGACGTCGGCGGCCCTGTAGCGGTCCAGCACTGCCGGGCCGCCGGCCAGGTACTGGGTCAGATGTCCGTCGCCCGTACTGCGCTCGGCAGCCTCGGTCAACCGAGGATCACGGGCGATGATCGCCGGGTCGCGCGCTTCGGGGGTGAACGTCGCAGGCACGTCGATCATGTTGCCTTTCAGCAGCTCCCGAGCCTGCGCGTGCACATCAGCGTTGCCCGGCTCGGGCACCGAGGTCAACTCGTCCCAAAAGCGGGGCCACAACGTGCCCACGATAAGCACCGGGCCACGTTCCCCGGTACGCAATATGTCCCGCAAACCTGCGGCGATCTTCTCACCCGCATCTGCGGCGGTCAGCAGATAACGCTGGGTTTCGTTCAGCCACACCACGGTGTGCGGGCCGATCGCCGCCAGCCCTGCCAGGGCGGCCCGTGGCGGACCCGGATCGGTCGGGTGCCACAGTCGCCATGGCTCACCCAGCCTTTGGATCGCCTCCCAGCAGGCGCGGGTCTTACCCGTGGAGGATCCACCGACCAGTACCGCGATCGCGCTGTTACCGCCACGCACCCCATCGACGATCTCAGCCAGGCGCGCATCATGACGCCGTGGCAGATACAGCGGCAGCTCGCCCACCTCGTGCGCGGCCTCGCCGACCGTGATGGCCGGGTGCACCTCCAGATCCGCCGGTCGTAACTCCGCGATCGGCCATCCAAGCGGAGGAACCTCTTGAACTGGTTCTGGGCCGATCTCGTCTGTGCGTCGGCGAGCTGGTCGGCCACCGCGGTTGGGACGGCGCGCCCGCACGGCGGCCTCCCACCGCTGCTCCCACCACTTCGGCCCGCGCACAACGTAGCCCCGCTTACCAGCTCGAGCTTCCAAGAAGTCCACCAGGAAGCGCACCGCCTCCTGCGAAGAGGGGGCGGTGCGGCCGGCGAGCCAATCACTCAGTGAGGAATGAGTGAGCTTGATGGATGGCTGCTTGAGATTTGCCTGCCGAATAAGGATCTTGTAGAGCGGACGCTCAGCGGCCTCGTAGAGGCTGCGCAAGGCCACGGAAAACTCAAGGGCCGCGCCTGTGGCAGGGCTTGGGGTGTGGTCATCCACCTGTACCTTCCTCCAGCACGCACCATCAATGACTTATCCGGCTACCGGATCCGGATCGGATCCGGGCCGGAATACCCGCCGCCTGGTGCCGACCAGCCTAGACAGCTTCGGCTGACTACGAGGTGATCGCCGGAAAGCCGCCGGAGCGGTGCAGTCCTCCCTGTAGCGCCTCACACCCGATGCCGGGGCTGATCCCAGGGGAGATCTTCATGAACAGCACCAACCGTTCCATCCCATCCCGCCGCGGCCGCCTGGTCCGCCGCCTGGCTCGTACCGCGGCCTTCGCGCTAGTCCGCGGCGTCGCCGCGGCGGCCGGCTCCAGCGCGGTTGCCCTGGCGGTCTGGTGGCTGCAGGCTCGCTGAGCCGGAGACCACCACGACCGCACTGTGCTCGCTTCTCCTAATCGTCCGAGTGGCGAGCACAGCTCATACCCTGCTCCAAGCCAAGAACTCAACCAGCCACAGCCGCCAACACCGCTGAGGAATGCATGACTCCACGCGGAGCAATCCCGCACAAAGGCGCCCAAGTCAAGCAGCGTGAACAACGGGCTCTGCGGGCCAAACACGATGAGAAGTAGGGGCCAACCTGATTGAAAGCCTGCGCAAAGAACGCGGGTCAGCGTGCCGCTCGGGGCCAATCATCGTGAAAGGTCACAAGAGCTGTGACCTTTCACGACAGTTCGCCCTTCGCGTCCAGTCTGCCCGCGGCGCCGCACGGTAGGCCCGCACGGCCGAGGCGGCCCTCTACACGACGTAGTACTACCCGAGGTAGGCTTGTCGCGTGAAGGGTCTCGGCGAGCTTGAACGCAGCATCATGGACATCCTGTGGGCCCACGGGGCCCCCTTGACCGCCAGGGAGGTCGGCCGTCTGATCGCCGATCGCGACCTCGCCCCCACGACGGTCATGACGGTTCTCGACCGGCTGACCCGTAAAGGTTTCCTCAACCGCACCCGTGACGGGCGCGCGTGGCGCTATGAGCCCGGTGCGAGCCGCGACGCATACGTCGCTGAGCTTATGCTGGAAGCTCTCGACATGACCGGTGACCGTTCGGCGGCGCTCACGCGCTTCGCCCAGACGGTCTCGGGCTCCGAGGCCGAAATCCTGCGCAAAGCACTCACGGAGCTGGAAGAAGAGTGATCATGGCCGCTGTCCTTGCCGCGCTCGCCACGGCGTGCGCGGTAGGTGCATGGCGGCTCACGTCCGCCCGGTGGCCGTGGCGCGCCCCCCGGGCGGCCATCCTGCTCTGGCAGTCCCTCGGGGTGACGTGGGGTCTCGCCACCGTCGGCGCGATGCTCGCGTACGCGCTTGAGCCCTACGGCGGAGGCGTGCTCTACGGGCTGCGCTCGTTCGTCGAGTCGGCGATCTCCTTCAGCATGGGGTACGGCCTGATGAAGCCCTACGACCTGCCCCGCGTCGCCGCGCTCGCCGCCGGCCTGACGCTTCTCGCCGTGCTCGTCGTGGTGCTGCTCGCCGCGGGGGCCCAGACCCTGCGCGCCCGGCGCAGGCACCGCGTGCTGCTCTCCCTCATCGCCCGCGACGACCCCGGCGTGCCGGGCGTGCGCGTGGTCGACCATCCGGGCGCGGCGGCGTACTGCCTGCCGGGCCTCAGGTCGGAGGTCGTGGTCAGCGCCGGCACGCTGTCGCTTCTCGACGCCGACGAGCTCACCGCCGTCCTCGCCCACGAGGCCGCGCACGTGCGCGAGCGCCACGACCTGGTCCTGCTGCCGTTCACCGCGCTCAACTGGGCGCTGCCCTGGCTGAGCGTGGTGCGCAACGCCCACTCCTCGGTCGCCCTGCTGGTCGAGATGGCCGCCGACGACCGCGCCCGCCGCTACTGCTCGCCACGCCGCCTGGCGACCGCGCTGCTCCGGTTCGGTACGGCCGGGGCCGTGCCCGCGCCGAACGGGGCGCTGGGCGCGGCCGGCGAGCAGGTGATGGCGCGGGTCAACCGCTTGATCAAGCCCGGCGTCGCACTGCCGAGGCGGTTCAGGTACAGCCTTGTCACGTTCTCGGTGCTTCTGTCGGTCTCCGCGCCCCTTCTGTGGATCTATCCCGGCTGACATCCCCAGTGCTTGCTGGAGTTTGCCACCGTGTTTGCATTTGCAAGCACGGTGATGCAGACTAAAAGCATGGAACTACCGAAGGTCGGCTCAATCGGTGAGTACATCCGCGATCAGCGGAAGCAGGCGAAGATCTCCCTGCGCCAGCTCGCCACCCAGGCGGGGGTCTCGAACCCCTACCTGAGCCAGATTGAGCGCGGCCTGCGCAAGCCGAGCGCGGAGATCCTGAACCAGATCGCCAAAGGCCTGCGGATCTCGTCGCAGGCGCTCTACGTGCAGGCGGGCCTCATCGAGGACCGCGAGCCGGACAGCGACGTGCTGGCCGCAGTGCGGGCCGACGGCACTCTCACCGAGCGGCAACGTCAGGTGCTGATCGATATCTACGAGTCGTTTCGCAAGGAGAACCGAGCCGAGGCTCCGGCCGAGACCGAGCGGACCTCCCAGAACGCCCGGCCCGAGCCGGAGACCCCAGGGGTCGACGCGGTTCTCGCACAGGGGAGTGTGACCTCCTCGCCGAACGGCCGCATCAAACCGGAACCCAAGGAAGGTTAACCCATGCCTCTGAACGCCGAGGTCAAGAAGCTCGCCGAGTCCAAGCCGTTCTACGCCGTCGCCGGCGCGGGCGACTTCGCGGTCGAGAAGCTGCGCGAGCTGCCCGAGCAGCTCCAGCGCCTGCAGTCCCGCCGGGTGGAGTCGGGCGCCACGGCCCGCGACCTGCCGCACATCGCGCGGAAGTACGCCAGCACCGTGCAGGTCAAGGCCGAGGCGGTCGCCAAGGACCTGCCCGAGAAGGCCAAGGAGTACGCCGACACGATCAGCGCCAAGGCCGCGCTGCTGTACGACCAGTTCGCCAACCGTGGACGCAAGGTCGTCAGCAGGGTGACGGGCGAGGCCGCGCTTGAGCTGGAGGAGGTCTCCACCAGCGCCCAGCCGGCGACCGCCACCCGCACCACGCAGGCCCGCAAGAGCACCCGCGGTACCGGCCCCAAGGCCTGAACGCCACCGAACGCCAATGAGCGCGGCCCGTCCCGGAACCCGGGGCGGGCCGCGTCCGTTGTCGGGGTACGGCCCGTGCGCGTTGTGCGGGCACGGGCCGTCCAGCACGTTCAGACCAGGCCGTGACCACCCGTCGCGGGCCCCCGGGAGGTCTCCGTCCGGGCTAGGCTGAACCCGGCCAATCACATGACCCCTTGGAGAGGCGATGTTCGAGATTCACGGCTTCCTGGATCTCATTTTCTGGGTGCTCGCCATCGGGGCGTTCGGCCTGTGCGCATGGGCTCTGGTCCACGCGCTGAGGACCCCGGCCCGGGCCTTCGCCATGGCGGGCAAGCTCAACAAGCGTCTCTGGTTGCTGATCCTCGGCCTCGCGACCCTGTTCTCGTTCGCCGCCGCCGTGCAGTACCTCTCGGTGCTCAGCATCTTCACCGTCGCGTCGGTCATCGGGTCGGGCATCTACCTCGCCGATGTGAAGCCCGCCGTGGGCGAGATCGGCAAGGGCGGAGGGAACAGCGGCCCGTACGGGCCCTGGTAGCGGCACGCCGTCCCATTTGTTGGTGATTGATCAGCTATGAGGGTCTAGTCCCGGGGTCCCACGCCGACCGCTAGGCTGACGCTCCATGGTCAATCTCGTCCATCGGCTCACGCTCGCGCTCGCGCTGGCCGTCCTCATCGCGACCCCGGCCCACGCCTCGGCCGACGGCGTGACCAAAGCGGACGTCACCGCGGAGCTGCGCCCCGGCGGCGTGCTCCACATCAAGGAGCAGATCAGCTACACCGGACAGGTCCGGCGCACACTGCTCACGAGGACCAGGTACGACGACGCCGGCGACCGCGTCTACCGCGTCACGAACTTCAAGGGCGACGGCACCCTCACCGGCGACACCATCACGCTGGGCGGCAAGGGCACCGCGACGATCGAGTACGACGTGGCGGGCGCCGTCACGCCGGTCGGCGGCGGCGAGGAGCTGCGCTGGTACGTCGTCAGCGGCTGGTCGGCGCCCGTCAAGGACGCCGTCGTGAAGCTGAGCGGCCCTGCCCCCCTCCAGAGCCTCTCGTGCTTCGCCGGGGACCTCACCTCCGCCACCGGCTGCACCGCGGCCTCGATGGACGAGAGCGGTACGCGGGCGGAGTTCGAGCAGCAGGGGCTCGGCCCCTCCCAGGCGCTGACCGTCGTCGCCGGCTTCCCCCCGGGCGCCAGCGGCGGCCGGCCGATCCTCGAGCGGCGGTTCGAGCTCGCCAACGCCTTCACCGTCAGCCCGCTCACCGGCGGTGCGCTCGTCGCGCTCCTGGTGCTGCTGCTCGGCGGCGTCGCGCTGCTCTACTGGACCCGCGGCCGTGACGCCCGCATCCTCGACAGCGAGGCGGGCGGCACGGTCAACCCGCTGCTCGACGGCCGGTTCTCCCCGCCCGACGGCGTGCGCCCCGGGCAGATCGGCACGCTGATCGACGAGCAGGCCGACGTGATCGACGTCACGGCGACCATCGTCGACCTCGCGGTCCGCGGCTTCATCCACATCGAGGAGCAGCCCCGAGGCACCTACGACGCCCCCGACTGGCTGCTGGTGAAGGTGGCCAACGCGCCCGTGGAGACCCTTCTCGCCTACGAGCGCGCGCTGCACCTGGCGATCTTCGACGGGCGCGACTCTGTGCTGCTGTCCCAGCTTCACGGCTCCTTCGCGGCCGGGCTCGGCAAGGTGCGCGACGCGCTCTACCGCGACGTCGTCGCCCAGGGCTGGTTCGCCCGCCGTCCCGACTCGGTGCGCACCCGGTGGACCACGATCGGGGTGGTCGTCACCGGCCTCGGCGTGCTCGCCACCGTGCTGCTCGCCTGGCTGACGACGTACGGCCTGCTCGGCCTCGCGCTGATCATCGCGGGGGCCGCCCTGGCCGTCGGCGGGCAGTACATGCCGGCCAAGACCTCAAGGGGCTCCTCGGCCCTCGCCCACACCCTCGGCTTCCGCGACTACCTCGCCGCGGGCGAGATCGGCGAGGTGCCACCGGCCCAGCGCATCGAGCTGTTCTCCCGCTACCTGCCGTACGCCGTGGTCTTCGACAACGTCGACCGCTGGGCCCGCGTGGTGGCCTCGCTGAACGGCAACGGCGAGCAGGCCGACAACCTGTACTGGTACCACGGGCCCGCCGAGTGGGACCTGTCGAAGTTCGCCGACTCCATGCGCACCTTCACGCTGACCACCTCGGGCGCGATCTCCACGTCCCGCCAGTTCCGCCGCTCGATCTGAGCCCGCGAAAGGCGGCGGATCACACCTGGCCGCGTACGCGGACCTCCCCCACGGGACGGCCTCCGCCGAACTGCGGCGGGCTGGCGAGCGCGTCCAGCTCGGGAGCGTCCAGGCCGAGCCCGAGGGCGCGCAGGACGGCCACGGTCACCGGCACCCTGGCCCGCTGGCCGCCGTCCTCGATCTTGACGGTGGCCGCGCGGCCGTCCTCGAAGGCGAGCGCGTCGAAGGCCTCGGCCCCCGACTTGACCATGAGCCCCGGCACGGCGCGCATCAGCGCGGCCTCAGGGCGGGAGGTGCCCGAGGTCCACTCGGGGTGGGCGCGCATGGCGTCGGCGATCCGCCGCTCGTACGTGCCGGGCGCGGCCAGTGTGAGGGCACGGAAGGCCCGCGCGACCCCGGCCATGGAGGCGAAGAACAGCGGTGCGCCGCAGCCGTCGACTCCGGTGGCCGCGACCCGCTCGCCGGTCAGCTCCTCGGCGGTGGCGCGGATCGCCCGCTGCAGGGGGTGCCCCGGGTGCAGGTAGTCGCCGGTGGACCAGCCGTTGACCACGCAGGTGGCGAGCATCGCTGAGTGCTTCCCCGAGCAGTTCATGGTGATGCGGGCCGGTCCACCCCCGGCGCGCAGCACCTGGTGCGCCGTCGCGGTGTCAATGGGAAGGTCCTCGGGGCACATGAGGGCGGTGGGGTCGAGCCCCGCGGTCGCCAGGATCCTGGAGGCCCCCTCGACGTGGAAGTCCTCGCCGGAATGGCTGGCGCAGGCGAGCGCGAGAAGCTCACCGTCCAGGTCGAGCCCCGCGCGGAGCATGCCGAGCGCCTGCAACGGCTTCATCGACGAGCGCGGCGAGGCCGCCGCGGCGACGTCACCGTGCACGGCCATCGGCACCCCCTCGGCATCCAGGGCGAACACCCGGGCACGATGGACGGACTCCACGAACCCGGAACGGACGACTTCCACAATCAATGGCACAGCGGACACTTGGTCTCCTTTCGCCCCTGAGTGTACGGACGGCGCACGCGCGCCGTTCACGCCGTTCGCGCCCGCCGGGTGGCGGTGGAACAATCGTGGACCATGCGTGCCGTTGTTCAGCGGGTGAGCTCCGCGTCCGTGGTCGTCGACGGGCAGACCGTGGGGGCGATAGACGAGCCCGGCCTGCTCGTGCTGGTCGGCGTGACCCACACCGACGGCCCGGCGGAGGCCGCGAAGCTCGCCGCCAAGCTCTGGGGGCTGCGCATCCTGTCCGGAGAGAAGTCCTGCTCCGACATCGGCGCGCCCCTGCTGGTGGTCAGCCAGTTCACGCTCTACGGCGACGCCAGGAAGGGCCGCCGCCCCACCTGGCAGGCGGCGGCGCCCGGCCCGGTCGCCGAGCCCCTCGTGGACGCCGTGGTGGCCGAGCTGCGCTCGGCGGGCGCCCGCGTGGAGACCGGCGTGTTCGGGGCCGACATGAAGGTCGCGCTCGTCAACGACGGCCCCATCACGCTGATCATCGAGACCTGAGCCCCCGCGCCCGTACGACGGGCGGCGAGGTCAGCGGATGCGGCGGCGCAGGCCGGGGTCGATGGTGACGTTGCGCCCTGCGTCCGGCGGCACGATGACCTCCTGGCCGGCGGGGACGCCCCCGGCCAGCAGCGAGATGTCCACAGGAACGGTGCGCTTCACCACGGCCAGGGCGATGGGCCCGAGCTCGTGGTGGCGGGCCGAGGAGCCGACGAAGCCGACCTGGCCGGGCTCGGCACTGCCCTCCACCGCGGCCTCCGGGTCGGCCTCCCTCGGCGACCCCACGCCGAGGGTCACCGGCGCGCCGTGCGGCGGCAGGGTGTCGACGCTGCCGTCGAGGTGCAGGAAGACCAGGCGGCGCGGCGGGTGACCGAGATTGTGCACCCGGGCGACGGTCTCCTGGCCCCGGTAGCAGCCCTTGGTGAGATGGACGGCCGAGCCGATCCAGCCGACCTCGTGGGGGATGGTCTTGTGATCGGTGTCGAACCCCGCCCGGGGCAGGTGCGCCTCGATGCGCAGGGCCTCGTACGCCCACAGGCCGGCCGGGCGCAGGCCGAGCTCCTCGGCGAGCCCGCCGAGCCGCTCGCGCGGGACCAGGAGGTCGCCGCCGATCGCGATCGCACCCTCGGGCACGGGCCGCGCGGCGCCGTCGCCCGCGCCGGGGGCGAGGACGGTCACCACGGCGTAGGCGGCGGTCACGTCGGCGACCTCGACGCGGAGCATGAACCGCATCTTCTCCAGGAAGGCGACCATCGCGGCGGAGGTGCCGGGCTCGACGTGCGCCCAGACGGACTCGCCGTCGTCGACGAGCGTCAGGTGGTGCTCCAGCCTGCCCTGCGCGTCGAGGAGCAGCGTCTGCGTGGGCGTGCCCGGCGCCAGCGTGTCGAGCTTCTGCGAGCTGAGGTCGTTGAGCCACCTGAGCCGGTCGGGCCCGGAGATGCGGACGACCTCGCGGTTGCTCCGGTCGACCAGGGCCTGGCCCTCCGCGAGCGCGCGTTGCTCGGCGTACAGCTCGCCGTAGTGCGCGGCGACGGTGTCATCGGGTGACTCGGCGGCTACGGCTCCGGGCGTGTCCAGCAGAGGGCTTCGCATGCCTCCAGGCTATTGCGCTCAGGCGGATATCCGCGCACTCAGGGGCGGCAGTCGCGGCACCGGCCGAACACGGTCAGGTGGTGAACGTCGGTCTCGAAGCCGAGCTCGCTCTCGAGCTTGGACACCATGCCCGCGACGAGCTCGGGCCTGACCTCGGTGATCTGGTCGCAGCCCCGGCACACCAGGTGGACGTGGTCGGCCTTGCTCGCCAGGTGGTAGGTGGGGGCGCCGTGCCCGAGGTGGGTGTGGGTGACCATGCCCAGCTCTTCGAGGAGCTCCAGCGTGCGGTAGACGGTGGAGATGTTGACGCCTCTGGCGGTCTCCTGCACCTGGCCGCAGATGTCCTCGGGGGTCGCGTGGCCAAGCCGGGTGACCGCCTCCAGCACCAGCTGGCGTTGCGGAGTCACCCGGTATCCACGCGCGCGCAGCTCCTCGTGCCATGTCCCGGTCATGCACCGAGTCTACGAGCCCCGCGCGAGGGGCGAGGGCCGTACGCGGACCCGTGCGGGGACGGCGCGGGGATCACCCCGGCCGGCGCGCCCGGGGCCTGGCGAGACGCCGTTCAGGCAGGTTGGGGCCGGCCGGAAATATTCGCTTGCCTGCCTCGGAGGTGCTCGCATAGCGTACGAGGCACGCAGAAGGGAGGTGGTCCGAACAATGGTTAGTCATTATTGGGCTAGCGAGGTGGCTGTCCGCTAGGGCATCGCCAAGTCAGGACCTTCCGTCCAGACGTCGTGCCCTCCCGGGCACTGGTGGCGTCCAGGCGAATCCACGACAGACACCGGAACCCCGGGCGGCCGGCGGGGGGAGCTCTACTCCTCCCATGGTCCAGCCGGCCCGTCTCATCAGGAGACGGAGCACGCCCGGGGTTCTTTTCGCTTTCCAGGCCCGCTTCTCAGCCGGCCCTTCCAGCCCCGCTTCTCAGCCGGCCTTTCCAGCCCGCTTCTCAGCCGACCTTCTTCAGCTCGGCCGACAGGTGCGAGGTCAGCGGCTGGCCCTCGGCCGCCATGTCGTACGCGTACATGAGGTTGCCCTCGACCAGGCCGTACAGCCGGTGCCCCGCGGTGTACTCCTTGGCGGTGGAGGTGCGGGCGACGACGTCGGTGCGCATTTCGATCTTGTGGAACACCACCTCGCCGAGGTAGATCTCGACGATGCCGGTCGGGTGGGCCAGCACGATCTCCAGCTGCCGCTCGGGGAGCGCCCGCCAGTACCCGGACTCGGTGGCGAGGGGCCTGACCATGTTGCCTTCGTCGTCGAGCAGCCAGGTTCTGCTGGTGTAGCTCAGGAACGGCTTGCCGTTGTGCTCGAAGGTGATCTCCTGGCCGAACCGGAAGCTCTCGATCGTCGGGTAACCGCCCACCCCGGCGCCTTCCCACCTGCCCAGCAGGAAGGCGATCGGCTCAAGGGCGGGATGCAATGACTGGGACTCCATGGCACATGAGCCTAAATGCCCGCCCGCGCGGCTCGCGCCGCGACACCGAACGGGACATTCGCCTGGTGGATCCGCGTCGTCCGCGCATAGGCTCAGATCATGGCACGATCAATGGTGATAAAGGTGACGGCTGGTTCAGATGCCCCCGAGCGGTGCAATCAAGCCTTTACCGTGGCAGCCGCCGCCGTGGCCAGTGGCGTCCCCGTGTCGCTGTGGCTGACCGGGGAGTCGGCGTGGTTCGGCCTGCCCGGCCGGGCGAAGGAGTTCACCCTCGCAGAGGCGACTCCCCTGCAGGACCTGCTCGACATCGTTCTGGCCGCGGGCAAGGTGACCGTGTGCACGCAGTGCGCGGCGCGCCGGAAGATCGGCGTGGCGGACCTGATCGACGGCGTGCGCATCGCGGGCGCCCCGACGTTCGTGGAGGAGGCGCTCGGCGAGGGGGTCCAGGCGCTCGTCTACTGAGACCGGAACCCCCGCCGCGGGCGGCTCAGCGAGGCAGGACGGCCCTGAGCCGCTCCTCGCGCAGCCTGTCGTACCAGCTGTCGTCGATCGGGGTCAGCGGCCCGGTCGCCCAGCCCAGGAAGACGTCGGCGAGCCAGGGGTTGCGTGCGAGCGCCGGGCCGTGGAGGTACGTACCGACGATCTTGCCCGCGTGACACCCCTCGGTGCCGTCGCCGTTGCCCGTGCCGACCACCGTGCGCGACAGCGGGCGTACCCCGGGACCGAGGCGGGTGACGCCCATGTGGTTCTCGAAGCCCGTCAGCATGTGCCCGCCGAGCCCCGTGTCGACCTCGGCGGCCAGCTCGCCCACCGCGCGGGCGGGGCCTCGGGAGCTCTCGATGTCGAGCAGGCCGATGCCCGCCACGGGCTGGCCCTCCTCGCCGCCGAACACCGACCCCATGATCTGGTAGCCCGCGCAGACCGCCAGGAGCGACGCCCCGAGGTCGATCGCCCGCTTAAGGCCGCCGTCGCGCCGGAGCCGCTCGGCCGCGAGGATCTGCGGCCGGTCCTCTCCGCCGCCAATGAGGTAGATGTCGCCCGAGTCGGGCACAGGGTCGGCCGAGCGGACGTAGACGGTCTCGACGGGGATGCCCCGCTTGCGGGCCCGCTGCTCCAGGATCAGGACGTTGCCCTGGTCGCCGTACGTGCTCAGCAGGTCCGGGTAGATCCACACGATGCGCAGGGCGCTGTCAGACGGCACGGCCGAACTCCGCTCGAATCTGCTGGAAGGCTGTGTAGTTGGCGATCACGTCGACCCGGCCGGGCGCCTGGCGGGCGACGGCCTGCTCGAAGGTGTCGCAGAGCTCGAAGGGCACCCCGGCGACGTCGAGCCGCAGCGCCAGGTCGAGCCGCCGCTCGCCCGTCACGAAGACGGGCCGGCCGCTCAGGATGCGGTAGTCGACGTCCCAGAGCCAGGAGGTGTCGCGGCCGTCGGGCCCCTGGGCGTTCACCGACAGGACGATCGGCAGGGACGGGTCGGCGACCTCGAAGGCCTCCAGCCAGCCCGCGGGGTTCTTGGCGAGCAGCAGCCGCAGCGAGCGCCCGTCGCGCTCGACCGTCGTGTAGCGCCCGGCGACCGACCTGACCTCACGGAGCCTCGGAAGCGCGCGGTCGACGGACAGGCCGAACAGCTCGGCGGTCGCCAGCGCGATGACGGCGTTCGCGCGGTTGGCCCGGCCGGGGAGCTGGAGGTCGAGCACCCAGCGCTGCCGCCGGGGGTCGATCACCCCGTCGTCGTCGAGCACCCAGGTGGGCTCGGGACGGCGGAACGTGCACTCGCGGCAGGCCCAGTCGTTGCCCTTGCGGTCGAGAGGACCACCGCACTGGGGACAGCACCAGGAGTCCTCCTTCCAGGGCTGCCCGCAGGAGACCCAGGTGACCCGGGCGGCGGTCGAGGCGCCCCAGGTGACCAGCGGATCGTCGCAGTTGGCGATCACGTGGGTGTCCTTGCCGGCGAGGGCGCGCTGCCACTTCTGGGCGAGCAGCCAGATCTCGGCCGCGCGGTCCATCTGGTCGCGGCTGAGGTTCATCAGGCAGACGACGGTCGCGCCGGTCGTGTCGAGCACCTCGGGGAGGTACTTCTCGTCGACCTCCAGCACGGCGAAGGGCGCCTGCTTGGCCTGGGACAGCGCCGAAACGTGACCGGCCGGCATGTTCGCGCCGAAGGCGTTGGTGGCGACCTCGCCGAGCTCCTGGAGCTCCGAGGTGATCAGCCGGGTGGTGGTCGTCTTGCCGTTCGTGGCGCTGACCAGCACGAGCTTGCGGTCGGCGGCCAGCTTGCGCAGCAGGTCGGGCTCCAGGATCAGCCCGACGCGCCCGCCGATCACCGATCCGTCGCCGCGCCCGGTGACCCGGGAGAGGGTGGCGGCAGTACGCCCGAGGGCACTCGCTAGCTGAGCACGCAGCGGTAGCTGGGTCATGCCCGAGATCCTAGTGCGGGTCGCGCGAACAGTCCCCAACGAGGCTCACGAGCCGGCGCGCTAGTCGAGGAAGGAAAGCTCCGCCTGGTTCTCCGCGCCCCCCTCGAACGGCAGCACGAACCGCCTCGGCCACGCCAGGACGGTCTCCAGCCACCCGGCGCCCATCGTCTGGGCGATGTGACGTACCCGGTCACGCGGCTCGACGCCGATGGCGACGGTCATGAAGTCCCTCTGGATGCCCTCGTGCTCGTCGTCGCCGAGCAGGACCCGCCAGGCGAGCGCCCGGTTGCGGTCCATCTCCATCGACAGCGGGTGGTGGCGCAGGGCCTTGGCGCGGTGCCCGAGCAGCTCGGTGCGCCCCCCGGTGTCCACCGGCCCCGACCCGTTGACCCCGAGATGCGGGTACGGCCGTCCGGAGGGGTCGGTGCCGAACAGGGCGTACTCCATCGCGGGGGCGGGACTGCGGAGGTTCGGCGCCTGGTGGCCGTACGGGAAGAGCCTGTCGACCTCGTGGACCCAGCGGACCTGCGGGATCACCCACGCCGCGCCCGGGCGCTCGCCGGGGGCCGGCTTGGCGTCCCCCGACGGGTCGAGCAGCGCCGCCGCCACCTCGGCCGCCTTCACCGTGAGCAGGCTCGGGTCGTAGAACGTGCGCAGCGACCACGCCCGCCTCGCCACCGCGCGCTCCACGAGCGTGGCGAGCAGGCACTCGCGGCGCCTCGCGGGAAGCTCGGCCCAGATGTCGGCGAGCACGCGCGGGACGCCCGGCAGCGACCGGTTGGTGCAGAAGGCCAGCACCACCGTGTCGGTCCAGATGCGCAGCCACGCCCACTCGGGGGCGTCGGCGAGCAGGTCCGCCTCGCGCAGCTCGAACAGCGTGCAGGCCTTGCCGGTCGTGCACTCGTGCCCGCAGGCGGCGGACCTGCGCCCGCGGATGGGCGGGATCGGGCCGAGGAGGGTGTGCTCGCGGTCCTCTCCTAGCGGTACCTGGATGCGCAGCGGGCGGTCCATGCCGTCGGCGAAGACCGCGGCGGTGCCCGGCTGCAGCGAGACGACCTGGCGGGACTGCTCCTCGCTGAGGTTCATCGCCGCGCCGACGAGCCTGCGGTCGTCCTCGGCGGGGAGCCGGTGCACGACCTTCAGCGCGGTGTTCTTCACCACGTCGGCGATGAGCTTGGTGGGGATCTGCTCGGCCACGACGATGCCCTCGCCGTACGCGCGGATCTCGGCGAGCATCCCCGCCAGCAGCTCCACCGCGTGGGTGCTGGCCCGCTGGGAGCCCCTGTCGCGCAGCAGTCGGTGCGCCTCCTCGATGACGATGACGTGCTGGAGTCCGCGGGCCTTCTCCTCCCGGGCGCGCATCCGCAGGTGCTCGACGATGCGGATGATGAGCGTGCCCATCAGGAACGCCTTGTCCTCGTCGTTCGCGACGTCCTCGATCGCGAACACGACGTTGCGCTGCAGGAGGCCGCCGATGTCGGCGGGGTGGCCGCCCTCGAAGAACCGCCCCGCGGAGCCGACCCGGAGGCTACGCAGCCGCAGGCTGATGAAGCCCTCGACGTCGGCCTGGACCTCCCTGCCGTACCCGATCTCCTGGATGACCTCGAGGGCGTGGGTCTGTAACTGCTCCAGCGTGGGCACCGACGGCTGCACCGCGGCTCCCGGGATGCCGCCGCCGGTGACGACGTCCCAGCCGTTGGCCTCGTACACGCGCTGGAGCGCCAGCGACATGATCTGCGGGAACGGCTCCTCGGCGTCGAAGGCCGCCATGAACAGCGCCCTGACCATGTCGATGTGCGCCTGCACCGGATAGCCGGGCTCGGGGGCGAGCGGGTTGACGCTGAACGGTACGTTGTCCGGCGCCGATGGGTTGATCACCGTGAGCGGCGCCAGATGCTCCATGCGCCCGGCCATCGCGGCGTACTCGGACTTGGCGGGCTCGATCGCGAGCCACGGGATGCCGGCCTCGCTGAGCTGCTCCAGCAGGTGGCGCACGGTCTGCGACTTGCCGGACCCGGTCGCCCCTGTGACGAAGGCGTGCCGGTTGAGCGTCGCCAGCGGCACCCGGAACGACCCGACCGCGCGGTCCTGCCCGTCGATGATCGCGCCGAGGTCGAGCACGGGCTCCCCGGTGTTGCGGACGTCGGCCTCGCTGGTCACGTCGAAGAAGCCCGCGTCGAGCACCCGGACGCCGGGGACCTCGCGGCGGGGCAGCCCGGCGAGGGCGGCGAGCGCTCCCGCGGTGGCCGCGAAGGGCGACGCCGCGCCGTCGGCGGAGTCCTGGAGGGTCACGCCCAGCGCCTCGGCGAAGCCGTACACCGGCTCGACGGCGGTGGCCCGGCCGAAACCGGCGAGGATCGGCAGCGACAGCGCGCTGCGCAGCCGGTAGGGATGGTGGCTCATCTCGACCGAGCCGACGAGGACCGGCGCGATCTGCCGCAGCTCGTCGGGGCCCGCCGCGCCGGCCAGCACCCGGACGTTCCACAGCCCGGCCTCGCGGAAGGCGTCGAGCTCCTGCATCCGCCGCTCGGCCCGCTCGGCGTCGAACCTGCTGCGCTCGGAGGCGTCGCCGTACTGCCGCAGCACATTGAGCTGGGTGCGCAGGTGGGCGACCTCGGCGTCCAGCAGGTCGGTGGGCTCGGCCACGACGAGCCAGGCGAACGGGCGCGACATCAGCGTGACCAGCGTGGACTCGAACAGCGTGGGACGCAGCAGCTCGTCGGGGCTCGGCTCCCTGCGCCCGTTGAGCGGCGGGGCCTGGCGGCCGGGGCAGGGTGTCCAGGCGAGGTCGGCGAGGTCGGCGAGCCAGTCGTCGCCGATCTCCACGCCCCGCGCGCCGCCGGGGAACAGCAGCGGCTGCGGCCCCTGGGGTGCCTCCTCCACGGTGGCGCTGGACGCGCGCCGGGGCGGGCGCGGTGGCGTGAGCGGGCCCGCGTTGGTGATCAGCTCCAGGGGCGCGCCGGATCCGCGGGAGAGCCATCCGATGACGAAGGGCCGGTTGCGCTGGGCGGCGGACAGCACGGCGGGCAGGACGGTGACGAAATCCCACTCGGCCGACGAGCTACGCGAGGGGGCCGTGATCGCCTGGATGCGATACCACGGACCACTCAGCGGGAACGGCGCGCTGGGCGCTGCGGAGGACACGCTTGCCTGCATATCAAGCTCAAATCCCTTATGCCACTGTCGTTTGCCAGGGGATTACCTGTTCAATGCCGTGTCCTCCAGTCCAGCCGCTCGGGCGGCGGGCCCAGATTGGGCGGGAAAGGGTCCTCCTCTGGCACGGGCTCGGGCTCCGGCGGGGTCAGCATGACCCGGCGAACCTCCTCGAACTCCCCCAAAGTGGTCTTGGGGAAGGTGAGGATGGCCGGGTTGGCGTCGGCGAGCCGCACCTGCCGCCCCTCGGCCGTCGCATGGGTGACGATCACCGAGGTCGTGGGGAGTTGCTGGAGCTGGTGCGGCTCGACCAGGAACTCCCTGCTGCGGTGGAGCACGCGCTCCTCCCCCATCGCCTTGGTGGCGCTGCGCCCCCACTCGGTGGACTCGGTGATGCCCTCCTTGAGGTCGCCCTCGCCCTTCTCCTCCTCGCCGGGGCCGGTGCGACCGGCGTCGTCGCCGACCGTGGAGGTGTAGGAGCCGTTCACCCCGTCGACGGCCGGGCTGATGGTCTCGGTGAGCTGGGCCAGCTCCAGGCGGTGCTCGGTGCCCATGTGCTCGCTGGCCACCCGGGCGTCCTCGGCGTTGCCGAGACGCATGAACGCGACGGCCGCGTGCCCCCGGCCGAGGCGCTCCCTGACGGTGGGGGTGAGCGAGCGGTACGTCAGCACGAGGCCCGTCTGCGAGGTCTCGCAGGCGTCCATCAGCCGGTCGAGCACGTCGCCCCTGAGCTTGTCCGCGCCCGCGACGATGATCGTGTGGTACCAGGGACGCTCGGAGGCCGGTGACTGCCGCAGGATGTGCGTCAGCGCGGTGGCGACGTACGTGCCGAGCACGCGGTTGCCGAAGACCCCGGCCTGGCGGTCCATGGAGACCACGCGCAGCCGCGCGGGCGGCAGCTTCACCGCCTCGGAGCCGAGCGTCTCCAGCTTGCGGAGCTGGGACTCAAGGGCCCAGGCGCGCTCGATCACCACGCGGTCGGTCACGCCCCTGCCGAACAGCGTGCCGATGCGTTCGAGCTGGGTGGCGGTGAGCAGGCCGTACCGCAGGTCGTCGCGCGGGTCGCCCACCTGGGCGAGGGCACGCAGCGCGGCCGTGACCTGGTTGATCGTGGCGTTCTCGCCCAGCACCTCGAGCACGCGTTCGAGGATGGCGTTGTCGAAGCTCAGGTCTCGGGTGGTGCGGTGCTCCTCGCTGACGCTGACGACGTGGGCGAGCACGTCGGCGAACGCCTCGGGCGGCAGCGTCGCGCCGAGGTCGAGCCTCGGCAGGTCGACGGGGAGCACCCACACCAAGGGGTCGTCGCCGCCGCGCCTGGCCAGCTCGATGAGATCCTTGGCGATGGCGCCCTCGGACAGGTCGAGCACGGTGAGGTGGCCGCCGCTGTACAGCCGGGTCGCGCCGAGCAGGGTGATCAGCGCGGACCAGCCGGGCAGCGTGCCGCCCGCGACGTCGATGCGGTCGATCTCGTCGGGCACGGCCACGGCGTACCAGGTGAGCTGCCTGTCGTACTGCTCCTTCTTGGCGGCCCACTCGCGGTAGCGCTCCGCGTGCTCCTCCTGGGCGTCGAACAGCTCGCGCTCACGGCGTTCGCGGCGCTCGTCGGCCCGCGACTCCTGCTCCCTGATGCGGGAACGGAGCGCCCGCTCGCCCTGGTGGACGGCGTAGCCGCAGATCGTCGCCACGCCGCCCGTGGCGACCAGCCCGATGACGACGAACGGCCAGCCGATCATCTCGCTGACGCCGAGGCCGAGGATGAGGACCGCGAGGATGCCCATGAAGATGCCGACGATCTTCACGGGGCGGTTGAGCAGGTCTTCCTGGAGGCGCTCCCTGCGGACCCAGGCCGGGTCGACCGGGGCGGGCTCCTCGGAGATCTCTCCGGGCGAGGGGCGCCTCGGCGGCGGGCCCGGATCGGGGTACAGCATCGCGTACTGCCAGCCCAGGTAGATCCGGTCAGCCTGCAACTGCGCATGCTCTGGGTGCACGTCCGCCACCGGACCTCCACCTGTCAATGGTCGCGCTTGCTGGGGAGCTTGCCGGCCCCATGCCCGTGAACTAGCTCTCCGACTGTGACAGCGTATGAGTTGGACCCCCCATTGGGGCAGGGTTCTCGCCATTCGGACCAGATTCCTGGCATCCCGCCCGGCTAACGGGACGAACGAGTCAGATGGGAAACCGTTCACGATTACGATCGTGTGGCATGACGTCCTCCGTCCCCCGCGGCAGCCGTCGCCGGCGACCGGTCCTGGTGCCGGCCGCCGTCCTGCTGGCCGCGGCGAGCATCGGCGCCGTCGCCGCGCTCGGCGGCCTGCGGGAGGCCCCTCCCGAGAAGCCTCCACAGCGGCGGGCGGGCCAGGAGATCGACCAGGACGTGTTCCGTACGAAGATCGAGGACGCGTTAGTGCACCAGGTGACCTTCGACGGCGATGATCCCTCCGCGCCGAGGCACACCGTCCTGGACCTGAGCCTGAGGATCTACAACGACGCGGAGGTGAGCGTGCCTCTGGCGTACCTGGAGAACTCCCTGCTGCGGGTGGTGTCGCGCGACGGCGAGAAGCTGATGGTCCCGGGGAGCATGCCCGGCACCGGGGACACCTGGCTGTACGACACGACCGTGCCAGGCGACGGCGCCCCCAGCAGGCTCCTGCCGCCGAAACGGACCTCGTCGGTGATCATCCGGCTCCGCAAGCGCAGCTCATCGGGAGTCGATTCGGGAAGCGCGAAGTACCCGGACCTCCTGGAAATCGACGTCGGCAAGTACGAGAACCACGAGGATGCTCTGACCGGGCGTCGCATCGCCCAACTGGTCACCGGTGACGACAACAAGCCGATCGTCGCCGCACATGTCACTGTTCCCGTACGGAAGGTGGTGTGATGGCCGAGCACCTTGAAGGCTCCGGAAGGAGCACCAGGGGCAGGCGGTTCTGGCGGAGCATGCGCAACGGCGCCATCGCACTGGCCATCGGTGCCGCGGCCGTGTACGCCCACACGTTCACCATGGACAAGGGCGATCTCGACGCGCCGTTGACCACTCAGGCGGCGGCGGGTGCGGTGGCCGAGACCGGCAGGTTCAGCGCACGGCTCGAAAAGGTGGTCGTCGCCAGATCCTTGAGACTCCTGACTACGGAGACCAGCCCGGACACCCGTAGCACCACGATCAGGAAATCCACCTCCGTGGGCACCAAAGACGTCTTCGTCGTCACCACGATCAGCGCGACCTCACGCGGAGACCCGACATGGCTGAACCAGGCGTGGCTCCGGACGGCGGACGGCGTCGAGTACGCGGCCACCGACCGCGTCGATCCGACGTTCACGCTAGCCCAGCGACCGGTGCAGAACGGCTGGTGGGTCAACCTGGTCTTCGTCTTCGAAGTGCCGCCGAAGGCGCTGCGCGGGGCCTCGGTCGTGGTCTCCGCACCGTCCTCGAACGCGATCTACGACCAGATCTACCCCAACCGCTACAACCAGCTTCTCCCCGAGGCCGCCCTAGCGCTCACCGCCGACGACGCGGCGACCAGGCGCCTGCTCGACAACGTGAAGCCCTCGTGGCAAATGACAGAGGGGCAGTGAGCGCATGAGCGAGAAGCACCGGGGCACGCCCAGGTTGGAGCCGGACTGGGACGCCTTCACCCCGATCGCGCGCCCCACACCCCCTTCAGGCGAGGGCGCGGCTTCCTCCACGGGCTCGTGGACGGCTGCCTCCATCCCCTTTCCGGACGCCTCGTCACGATCTTCCGCTGGTGGTGCTTCGCCGGAGGCTACCGCGGCAGCCTCCACGCCTGCTTCCTCGGACCGGCCAGGGCGGAGGCTTCCTCGGGCCGTACGCGCGGTCCTCCTCCTCGTGGCGGCCGTCGCGGCGGTCACCGTCACGGTCGGGGCGCAGTGGTGGGACCGGTCGGCATGGGTGGCCGACCGGTATCCGGCCGAAGTCATCAAGGATGTCGGGCGCGGGCAGAGCGCCACCCTTCACGGGATGAGCTGGCAGCTCAGCGTGGCGGTCCGCCCACGATCCGCCGGCGACAACCCCAAGGCCACGACCCTCGTCGCGGCCGTCCAGGTGACCCCGGTGTCCGCCGAGGAAATCACCCGCTTCTCCATGCCGACCTTCGAGGCACGCGACCGGGCCGGGCGTACCTGGGACGCCCTGCCGGCCACGACGCTGAGCTCCTTCGACCTCCACGCCGGCAAGGTCGCGCGTCTCACCGTGGTCGCGGCCGTGCCCAACGAGCTCAAGGACACGGCTGAGCTGGTGCTGTCCTACTCGAACCGAGAGATGCTGCGCTTCGCCCGCTGACGCGTCGCCGAGATGTCGAAAGTGGCGGCGAACAGGCACAGCGTCAGCGTCGTGAAGATCAGCTCCCGGCCGAAGTGGACGGGGATCTGGTAGATCTCCCACACGAGCTGGCGGTGCGCCGTGCCGATCAGGTAGTACACCCCTCGCTCCGCGTAGTCCATGCCGATGCTGAGCAGCATGTAGCAGAGGCACATCACGGCGAAAAGCGGGGCGCCGCCCCGGAGGGTGAGCCGCAAGGCGTTGAGCACAGGGGGCCACCTGTCCAGCCCGAGCCTCTTGAGCAGCATGCCCGCGCCGCGCCGCGTCAGCCGGTGGGTTCGTCTTTCGATCGAGTCGGCGGCTTCCTCCAGCGAGGTGCCATTGATAAGCGCGCGGCCGTCCTCCGAGTAGGCCCCGTAGACGAGGATGGCGAGGGTCAGCCAGGTAAGTGGGACCACCACGGCTTCCATGATGTGGGGGCGCACGCCGGCCAGCCACTCCATGGCGGTCCGCCAGCCCGGGACCGACTGTTCGAGCGCGGCCCAGTGGTCGTTCCACCACGCGGTGGCGACCCGCTCCTTTATCCAGGTCGACCGTCCGTCGGCGACGGTCAACACGAGCACCACGCCGTAGAAGGTGTACGCCAGCTCGCAGAACGCGACGCCGAGACCGAGCTTAGCCCCACCTCTGCGCTCGTGGATCGTCGACAGCACGTAGCGTGCGACCACGGCGAGGGCTGTGAAGACGACCGCGACCTTGAGATCAAGCACGAGGTTGGTCCCGGCGTCCGGGGGAACGGGCTTGACCGGAGCCACGCCGTGTGTCGAAGCGACGATGTTGTTCAGAAGTGCGGCCGTGTAGGTGTCGTATTGGTCGGCATAGCGCTCCATGTCCGCGTCGGTGAACTCACGCCAGTCGGCGGTCTGCCAGCCCCACGCCAGGTAGATGGCCACGAAGACGATGGTCGCCCGGCCGAGCCCGGTGAGCAGCGGCTCGTCCTCGCCCCCTTCGGAGCGCCGGGCACGCGTCTCGGTCAGCACGCCGCGCAGGGAGTGCAGCATGCCCACGGTGACGATCATGCCGAGCATCACCATGACGATGAAGACCAGCATGACGCCCGCCAGGCGCCACTGCCGGAAGGAGCCGTGCGACAGCTCGGACCCTGCCACGAGGAGCCCGAAGCGCCCCAGCTCGCCGAGGGTGAACCACAGCACGAGCGGGACCAGGCGGCGTCCCCAGATGGCCAGGGTGTAGAGCGGGAGCCCGTACGGCGAGCGCCTCCACCATCTGACGGCGGAGGACGCCTGCGGTGACCCAGCCCCCAAGGCCAGCGATTCGGACATCCTGGGCATGTTATCGATCACGTCTCGGGGTCCGCAGGGCATCTCCACAACCCGCGGTCAGGTTTCGCCACACCCGGGTTTCCTCGAAGCTGTGCCGGGTTCCTGCATAGTTGCGGACTTGTAGCGCTCATTCCTGGGACGAACGAGGCGGAAGGGGAACAAGCAACGACTACCATCCTGTGGCATGACGTCCACCCCTACTGGCGGCGGTTCACGACGACGGCGACCGGTTCTCCTACCGGTCCTGGCCGTTCTGGCGGCCGCGACCGTGGGTGTGAGCACGGCCTTCGGCGGTCTGGAGGACGCCCCCGACGAGAAGCCCGACCGGTTCGGCAAGGGCGCGGAGGTCAACCAGGGCCGGATGACCACCCTCTTCGAGGACGCCGTCGTCCGCCCAGGCGGCAAGGACGGACTCGGCATCTCCGACAAGCGCTACCTGCAGATCACCATGAAGGTCACCAACACGTCGGCAGAGACGATCTCCGCCCAGACGATGGACCACGCGCTCGTCGCGGTCAGGGCCGACGGGAAGGTCATCAAGGAGGCCGACCCGTCGAGCACGACCGACGGCCCCCGCTTCGTGACGATCGCCGACGGCCAGACGTACTCCCAGCTGCATCCCGGGGTGCCCGCGACCGTGGTCATGGCCTTCGAGCTGCGAGCGGGCGAGCCGGCCCCCAAAAACGTCCAGATCGACGTGGGTGTCTTCGAGTGGCACGAGAACTTCTTCCAGCGGACCCACTACTGGCAGATGACACAGAAGGAAGTGCCGCTGACAGCGGAGGATCGCAAGAAGGGCAGAACCGTCCGTTTCGCCTCCACGGTCGCCGCCCAGGTCGACCTGCCGGTCCGTGTGGAGGAGGTGTGATGGTCACCTCCCGCAGCCTGGTACCGGACGCGCCTCCCGCGGCGCCCGCCCGTCCTGAGCCGCCGCGCCGCCGCGTTCCGCTGTGGCGCAGGACGGTGAGCGCGGTCGTCGGGCTAGCGCTGGTGTGCGCCGCGGTCTACGTCCAGACGCACGTGCTGACGACCGACCAGAGGAGGGAGCCGCTGACCGTGTCGGGCGGCATGCACCAGGAGCTGCGCACCTCGCACTTCTCCGCCCGCCTGGAGCGCGTCGAGTTCGCGCGGTCCGTACGGGTCAAGAAGAAGTACGGGACCGAAGACGCCACGCCCGACGAGGTCTTCCTGATCGCGAAGGTGGGGCTCACCGCACCCCGGCGGCCGCTCCGGCTCACCGCGCACCTGGTCACCGCCGACGGCCTGAGCTTCGAGCCCACGGACCGGGTGGATCTCAGCGCGACGCTCGGGGACAAGGACATCCAGCCGGGATGGTGGCGCTCCGGCTTCTACTTCTTCGACATCCCCGCGGACAAGGTGGCGGGGGCCCGGGTGGTCGTGGCCGAGCCCGCGACGCTGTTCGGCACCGACTTCATGCCGGAAACCGCCATGGATCTCGGGCTAGACCAGGCGAAGGCCCGCCAGATGATCGATGCCGCGAAGGACGTCTACGAGGTGAGCGGCTGATGCGCGACCAGAATCCCGACGACACCGGCGTCTGGAGCCCTCCCGCCGCCGAGCCGTCCTGGTTCACCCCGTCCAAGCGCCTGCCCCGCCCCGACGCAAGGGTCTGGCCACCTCCTGAGCCGGAGCCCAGAGGCAGCTCCACGGTGCCGATCCCCGTGATCCAGGACGGGCCGGCCCCCCGCCGCCAGCCGTGGCCGCCTCCGCCGGCGGCCCCGGCCGCGCCGCCTTATGCGGGCCCGCCGCCCGTCGCGTCCCCCATGCCGCCCGTCCAGGCAGCGGCGCCCGCGCAGCTCTCGCGGCGGCGCAGGCGCCCGATGCCGAAGGGGGCGAAGATCGCGCTGCAGCTCGCCGGAGCCGTCGGGCTGACCGCCGCGTTCCTCGCCGTACGGGGGTACGACGCGCTGAGCCGGTTCGAGAAGAGCGTCCCTCAAGCGCAGGTCCAGCAGGTGGCGCCCGGCCAGGAGGTGTCGCTGGCGGACGCGAAGTGGCGGCTCCTCGGCATCGCCGTCGTGCCGGACCAGCAGCCGGACCTGCCCGACCGCACCGTGCTCCAGATCGACGTGCAGACCACCCCGCTGAACGCCGACGGCACGAAGTACTGGTACAGCCTGCCCGGCTTCTACCTGGCCGACAAGACGGGCCGCAAGTGGACGGCCGAGGCGTGGAAGACGCCCGACACGCTCTCACCCGGCGTGCCCGGACGCTTCACCCTGCTGAGCGTGGTCCCGAAGGAACTGGTCGACCAGGTCGAGCTGATGATGTGGCCGAACGTCTACGCGGGAGAGCAGGAGTCGGGGCAGGCTCTGCGGTTCGCTCGCTGATCGCCGAGGCCCCGCGTCGCCGCCGTTCGGCGGAGGCGGCGACGTCGAAAGTCGCCGCCAGCAGGCAGGTCGTGAGCACGGTGACCGCGAGGTCCACCGCGAAGCTGATCGGCACCGAGACGACGTTCCAGTAGAGCACCGGGAAGTCGTTGCCCGCCAGGTACTCGAGGCCGCGAGCCGCGTACCCCTCGCCGACCTTGATCGCCGCGAAGCAGAGGGCGAACATCCCGAACAGCGGCGCGCCGCCCCGCACGACCAGGCGCAGGGTGTGCGCGAGCGCCACCCAGTGCGCCCAGCGGCCGAAGAACCGCGCCAGCGTCTGGCGGGTGAGCGAGTGGGTCCGCGCGGTGATCGCCTCTCCGGCCTGCGCGGCCGTGGATTCCAGCTTCGTGCCCTTGATCACGGTGCCGGCGTCCTCGGCGTACGCGCCGTACATCAGGATCGCGACGGTCAGCCAGGCGGCGGGCAGCACCAGCGCGTCCCACGCGTACGGCTTGACCGCGCCGACCGCGCTCCAGAACGCCTCCCAGCCGGGGACGTTGAGGGCCAGATCGGCGATGAGGTCGTTCCACCAGGACACGGCGGCCCGGCTGCCCACCCAGTCACCGCGCGAGGCGACGACCTGCAGGCCGTAGTAGAAGAAGGAGAGCTCGCAGAACGCGACGGCGACGGCCGCCGAGCGGCTGCCCCGCCTCTCGTGCCAGATCGTGAAGAGGTAGCGCCCCAGGAAGGCGGCGAGCATGATCGCCAGCGTCACGTTGAAGTTCAGCCCGATGAGCCCGAGGCCCGTGTCCTGGGTCTCTCCGGTGGTGGGGTTGTAGAAGGCGCCGAGATAGCCCTTCTCGCCGCTCTGCCGTGCGATGTCGGTGGTGATGAAGGCCCGCACGTCGTCGAGATTCCAGCCCCAGCTCAGATAGAGGGCGACGAACGGCACGATGACCCTGCTGAGGCTGCCGACGAAGCCCTCGTCCTCCTCGCCGTCCCCCCGCCTGGCGCGCATCTCCGTCAGCGCCCCGCGAAGCGTGTAGAACATCCCCACGCTGACGATCATGTTCGTCAGGACCATGACGATGAAGATCAGCATCGTGAAGACGAGCCGCAGGTCGCGCATGGAGCCGTGCGAGAGGTCGGTACCGGCGGCGAGCAGGCCGAACCGCAGCAACTGCCCCGCCGAGAACCACATGACGAGCGGCAGCAGGCATCGCCCGGCCAGGCTCAGGGTGTGCCATGGCAGCGACCAGGCGGCGGGGGCGCGGGTGGATTCGGACATCCGGTGCATCCTATCGACGGCGCACCACGCGTCGCAGCAGCATCAGGGGAAGAGATCCGCATTTGGGGATTCCTTCACCGGCTCCGGGAACGCGAAAGGGCCGGCGTCCCCGTGATGGGAACGCCGGCCCTTTCGAGATGCACATGTGCGGTCTCGCCGCCTGGGCGGCGAGACTACCTGTCGATCGTCAGACGGCGACCTGGAGCTGGGAGACCTCGCCGAGGCGGGCCTCCACGGCGACGTCCTTGGTGACGCCGCCGCTCGCGATGATGCGGACGGTCCAGGAACCGGGTGCGGCGAAGAAGCGGAAGACGCCCTCGTCGGAGACCACGACCTCACCGGTGAACTCGCCGGAGTGGTCGAGGAGGCGGGCGTATGCCGTGCCGGTGCCGGTGACGACACCCTGGATCACGGACTGGGTGGACAGATCGATGCCTGCCGGAAGCGCGACGGTCTGCTCCGGCGCGGCGCAACCCTGAACGGTCATCAGCGGGCCTCCCCCAACTCGATCGGCACGCCAATCAGCGAGCCGTACTCGGTCCACGAGCCGTCGTAGTTCTTCACGTTCGCCTGGCCGAGGATCTCGTGCAGCACGAACCAGGAGTGGGCGGAACGCTCGCCGATGCGGCAGTAGGCGATCGTGTCCTTGTCGAAGTCGACACCCGCGCCCGCGTAGAGCGTGCGGAGCTCCTCGTCGGACCTGAAGGTGCCGTCGTCGTTGGCCGCCTTGGACCACGGGATGTTGCGGGCGGTCGGGATGTGGCCACCCCGCTGCGCGGCTTCCTGCGGCAGGTGGGCCGGCGCGAGAAGCTTGCCGGTGAACTCGTCGGGCGAGCGGACGTCGACGAGGTTGAGCTTGCCGATCGCGGCGACGACCTCGTCGCGGAAGGCCCGGAGCGAGAGGTCCTGGTCCTTGGCGGCGTACTGCGTCTCGGGACGCGACGGCACCTCGGTGACCAGCTCGCGCGAGTCGAGCTCCCACTTCTTGCGGCCGCCGTCGAGGAGACGGACGTTCTCGTGGCCGTAGAGCTTGAAGTACCAGTACGCGTAGGCGGCGAACCAGTTGTTGTTGCCACCGTAGAGGACCACGGTGTCGTCGTTGCCGATGCCCCGAGCCGACAGGAGGGCCTGGAAGCCCTCACGGTCCACGAAGTCGCGGCGGACCGGGTCCTGCAGATCCTTCTTCCAGTCGATCTTCACGGCACCACGGATGTGGCCCTTGTCAAAGGCGCTGGCGTCCTCGTCGACTTCGACGAGCACGACACCAGGAGAGTCGAGGTTGGCCTCGACCCAGTCGGCGTCCACCAGTACGGCGGAGCGGCTCATTAGGGAACCTCCCGTTATCGGGTTGCGGCGGGCATTAGACGGCGGACGATCAAGTACATTTCGCAGCCCAGGCAGAAGCCGAAGGCGGCGTTCAGGAACGCGGCCAGCAGGGCCGCGGCTGTCGCGCCGAGCGCGAGTGGTGTGATCTGCGCGGTGAACCCGATCACCCCGACGAGCGCGAAGACCAGGCCCACACCCTGCGCGAAGCGGGGTGGGGCGGCGTCCTCCATCTGCGCCGGCGGACCGAGTCTCGGCCGCACCAACCGTCTGAATATCGACCCGTACGGCGAGACTCCGGCGACCCCCAGGGCGAAGACCACACCCTGAGCGAGGAGCAGCCAGGCGTTGCCCGTGAGCAGAACCAGCGCCAGGATGAGCGTCGTGATGGCCGCGGAAAACCGCGTGCTTCTTGGATCGACCTGCATGGCGGAAAGCTCCTGAAGGGATCGTGCCGGAAACGCATGGATCGGGCACTATTCAGAGCGGTGCGGTGGTGAAAACCGCGAGATCGCCCTCAGGCCATACGACAGAGCGCGGTGGCTACGCGGCAGAAGTCAACCGCGCGCCGCTTCGTCAGCAGCTCTGTCGAGGGTGTCATGTCCACGACAGTACTCGCCGTCTTGCCATCTGTCACGTCGCGTCCGATTCATGAGATGCCGCGAACCCGAGGGCCGCGATCACATCCACCTTGCGCGGTTGGCCGGAGGCCTTTTTGATCACTTTTCCGGCCCCGTCCAGCACCAGGACCGTCGGCGTGCGCATCACGTCGAACCGCCGCACCAGGTCGAGCCGGGACTCCGCGTCGATCTCCACGTGCCGCACGCCGGGCACCATGCCGGACACCTCCGACAGGATGCGCCGGGTCGCCCGGCAGGGCTGGCAGAAGGCCGTGGAGAACTGCACCAGCGTGGCGCGCTCGCCCAGCTCCTCGCCGAGGTCACCGGCGGCCACGACGTCCATCTCACTCCTCACGGCGCGAACGGCGCGCACGGCTCCGTCGCGCCGCCTCATCGCCAGCCCGGCGACGAGACCGGCGGCCAGCGTCACGCAGAGCACCACCAGGCCTGTCATCGCCAGCGACAACAGCCGCCGCCCGGCCGCCATTCCCGTGGGCGCCTACGGCTTCTTGACCCACAGCAGTCGCTTGCCCGAGGAGGCGCGGATGTCGACCCCCCGGATCCGGTCCATCGTCAGGTCGGTGTGCCCGGTGAACGTGGCGGGCCCTTTCCGGTAGTCGGCGGCGTCGACCGCCCAACTGCCGGCCGGGGACTGGGTGCCGTCGGTCCCGACCGCGGTCACCCGGCAGGACGTACCGGCCGGGACGCCGGACAGGACGATCTCGACGGTCGTGCCCTCGCCCGCCGGAGTCAGGGTCAGCTCGGCGCGAACCCGGCCGTTGCTGTTCGACGCGACCACGGGGGACCGCGACGGCAGCGGTTCGTCCTTGAGCATGGCCGACGCCTGCGGGTTCGCGGCGAAGGGATCGGTGCGCTGGGAGTCCTCCGCCCGCTGGGCGGCGCTCCCTTGTGCGCTGCTCGCGGCCGGAGCGCCCGCGGCCGTCGTGTCGGCGGCCGGCGAGTGCCCCACCGCCAGCCAGGCAGAACCGCCGAGGACGACCGCCACCAGGGACGCCGCGAGGCCGAACACCACCCTGTTCACCCGGTGGCGCCTGGCCGAAGCCGAGATCAGGCGGTCGAGGACGGCGTGCGGCGGGCCGGCCACCTGCTCGATGTCCTCCTCGGAGACCCGGGCGAGCAGCGCGGTGAGCCCGCTCAGCTCGTCCAGCTCGGCGCGGCATTCCGGACAGGTCGCGAGATGCGCCTCGACCTGGACCGCCTCGTCCGCATCCAGCGCGCCCAGCATGTACGCGCCGAGCGACATCCGTACGTCCTCACAGGCACTCATGGCGCGAGCCCCCGCTCCTCCAGTGCGAGCTTCAGCGCGCGAAGCGCGTAGTACGTGCGCGACTTGACCGTGCCCGCCGGGATGCCCAGCACCTCGGCGGCCTCCTTGACCGACCGGCCGCGGTAGTAGGTCTCCAGTAAGACCGCGCGGTGCTCCGGCCGCAGGTCCGCGATGGCGTCGGCGACCCCCCAGGACTCCACCGCGCGCTCCAGCTCGTCGTCGGCGGGGATCACGGCGAGGGCCTCGTCCGTGGTCTCCTGCGGCCGGGACCTGCGCGCGCGGTGGTGGTCGACGACCAGGTTGCGGGCGACGGTGAACAGCCACGCCCGTACGGGGCGGTCGGCCAGCACGTCGGGGTGCTTCCACGCCCGCAACAGCGTCTCCTGTACCACGTCCTCCGCCTTGCCCGGATCGCCCGTCAGTCGCAACACGTAACCGTAGAGTGACCCCGCGTGCTCGTCGAAGAGGGTGCGTATCAGCTGCTCGTCGGCGGTTCCGGCGGGGCTCACATTCTCATGACGTACGGCGGCGCGGTCCGGTTCAGCCACGCAACGGCACGTCCGTCGCCGTGCCGTCGATGGCCAGGCCCTCGGGGGTGGAACGCACTTTCTCGATCTTGAGGTTGAGCGGCAGGTCCTTGACTGGCACGGTGAAGCTGAGTGCCTGGGTGGCGTTCGGCACCTGGATGCCGTTGACGTTCTCGGGCGTCAGCCGCACGCCGCCCTTGACGACCTCGATCTTCATCTTCGCCGTGACGGGGATGGAGATGCCTGCCACCGTGAGCTTGCCCGTGACGTTCAGGGTGTCGTCGCCGTTGCCCTGCACCTTGAGCCCGCGCGGCGCGCGGGCGTCCAGGGTCTGCCGCGAGATCACCACCGTGCCGGTGACCCGCTCGGCGCGGATGTCGGCCTTGGCGGAGTCCTGGATGAGGTCCATGAGCGGGGCGTTCACGCCGTGCAGGACCGCGTCGATGCGCGAGATCTTCGCACCGTCGGGCGTCGTCATCGGCCCCATCGCGACGGCGATCTCCTCGTAGCGGCCGGAGATCGCCTGGGTGAGGAAGGGGATGCCGCGCACCTCGACCTTGGGGGGCGTGTCGAGGTCGTACTGCGCCGCCACCTGGCGGGAGACCTCGCTCTGCACGCCGGCCACGGCCACGCGGTCGACGACGACCAGAAGGACGCCGAGCAAGATGAGGAACACGATCAGCTTGCGCATCCGACTCCTTCGGGGGGTACGCCTGTGATGACAGTATCCGCGTCGCCCTACTCCCCTGGGCGAAACCCCCGAAACGCGTATCAAGCAGGCATTCCCCCGCAAGCCGGGAAGATCCCGCTCAGCCCCCTGCGAAGGGCGGGAGCACCTCCACGGTGGCGCCCTCCGGTATCTCGACCGTGTGGGGGTCACGGGTGCCCGCCGGATTCCCGTTCACCAGAAATGAAGAACGTCCCAGAACGCGCTCTAGATCGGGATTTTCATATTTTAGTGTGATTTTCGCCACGAGGTCACCAAGCGTGCCCGCCTCGAACGGCTCCTCGGCGACGCCGGCCGCCTCCTTGGCCGCCGCCCAGTAGCGCACCGTACCCCTTGCCATCAGCCGCCTCCGTCGTCTACTCATGAGTACCGCACAAAGTGTCAATCACTCACCGCGAGGGAATGGTTACGGTTATTTCCCGCGTGATGGACCGTTCACCTGAATGACGCGCTATGGACGCGCCTTTCCTGTGGGCTATCCTCACGTACTGACGGGACCTGGGCGACGTAGCCCCCGGGTCCTTTACGTGTTTGTACGGCTGGCGCCGTCACAACGCGGGGAGGAGGCGGATGCGGTGCGTGAGCGATGCTGTGTCGCCTCACCCCCCGGTCAGCCTCTGGATTAGGAGGTGCTGTGAGTAACCTGCTCCTGCTCACCAATGCTCTGGAGCCCTCAGCGGAGGTGCTGCCCGCACTCGGGCTGCTGCTCCACTCGGTTCGGGTCGCTCCCGCGGAGGCGTCCGCGCTTATCGACGCACCACCGGCCGACGCAGTCCTGGTGGACGCGCGAAGGGAGCTCGTGCACGCCAAGAGCCTCTGCCGCCTCCTTCGCACCACGGGCATCGACTGCCCGCTCATGGTGATCGTCACCGAAGGCGGCCTCGCCGCGATGACCGCCGAGTGGGGAGCCGACGACGTTCTCCTCGACACGGCGGGTCCCGCGGAGGTCGAGGCACGGCTCAGGCTCGCCGTCGGCAGGCTCTCGATCGCCGCCACCGAGGAGGTGCCGGACGAGATCCGCAGCGGCGATCTCTCGATCGACGAGGCCACCTACACCGCCCGGCTCCGCACTCGCGCCCTTGACCTGACCTTCAAGGAGTTCGAGCTCCTCAAGTACCTCGCGCAGCACCCGGGACGGGTCTTCACCCGCGCCCAGCTGCTGCAGGAGGTCTGGGGATACGACTACTTCGGCGGCACCCGCACCGTCGACGTGCACGTGCGCCGGCTGCGCGCCAAGCTGGGCGCCGAGTACGAGTCCCTGATCGGCACCGTCCGCAACGTCGGGTACCGCTTCGTGCCCGACCGCGGCGGCGAGCAGGTCGAGGACCGCGAACCGGCACCCGCCCACCACTGAGACCCGGTGAGAAAGGGGCTCGCTCCCCCGACCAGCGCGGAGGAGCGAGCCCTGTTTCTCAGGTGATGACGCCTAGCCGGCGACGGTGATGCGGTTGACGGCCGGCGGGGCGATCGGCGAGTGCGCGCCCAGGTAGGCCACGAACGCGTCGATGTCCAGCGGCCCGCTCCACAGGTCGGTGCCGTCCTTGAAGACGCTGAAGCCGTCTCCGCCGCCGACGAGGAAGTTGTTGGCGGCGACCCTGATCGACTGGGTGTCCGTGACCGCGGTTCCGTTGATCTTGATGTCGGAGACCCGCGAGCCGATCGGCTGCGACAGGTTCACCGTGTAGGTCAGGGACGCCGACGGCTGCAGGATGCGCACGACCGAGCCGCCGCTCTGCCACTGCTGCTCGAGCAGCGCGTCGAGCTTGGCCCCGGTCAGCGTCACGACCTGCATGAGGTTGTTGAACGGCTGCACGGTGAACGCCTCGCCGTACGTCACGACGCCGTCGCCCTCGGAGCCGCTCTGGGCGTAGGACAGGTCGGCGCGGACGCCGCCCGGGTTCATCAGCGCGATCTCGGCGTTGCCGCCGGTCTTCGTGCTCTCGAGCTGCGCGTCGGCGATCAGGTCGCCGAGGGCGGTCTCGCCGGAGGGCCCGGCCGCCCGGCCGATGTCAGCCGTGATCTTGCCGATCGGCTTGTTGGCGACCGTCGAGACCCGGTCCTTCCAGGTCTGGACGAACGTCGTGATCGCCGGGTCGGGCGTGACGTCGCGGGTGACGACGTGGTTGTCGGCGACGACCGAGGAGCGGACGACCTCGCCCGTCTTCTTGTCCACCTGGAAGTCGACCGTCGTCAGCACGCGGCCGAACGACGAGCCCTGGGTGTAGAAGCGGTCCTGGCCGGACGGGTCCTTGGTCTTGCAGATGTAGGCCTGGTGCGAGTGGCCCATGATGACCAGGTCGACGTCCGAGCTGAGGCCCTGGGCGATCCGGCTGCCCGCGCCCGGGGTGACCGGGCAGGCGTCCGGGCTCTGGTTCGGGGTGATCTGGTCACCCTCGTGGACGAGGGCCACGATGGCCTTGACGCCCGCCCGCCGCAGGAGGTTGGCCGCCCGGTTGCCCGAGGCGACCTCCTCGTCGAACTTCAGCCCGGCGATGCCGGCGGCGGTCACGATCGTGGGCGTGGTCTGCGTGACCAGGCCGATGAAGCCGACCTTGACGCCGTTGATCTTCTTGATGGCGACCGGCGGGAGCGCGTACTTGTCGCTCTTCTCCTTGAGGACGTTGGCCGCGAGGTACTCGTACTTGGCGCCCTTCCACTTGCCGGCCGGGGAGCAGCCGTCGGTGGGGTGGCAGCCGCCGTTCTGGATGCGCTTGAGCTCGGTGAGGCCCTCGTCGAACTCGTGGTTGCCGACGGAGGAGACGTCAAGGCCGAGCTTGCCGAGCAGCTCGACGGTCGGCTCGTCGTGGTACGCGGCCGAGATCAGCGGCGAGGCGCCGATCAGGTCGCCTGCCGCCACGACGGCGGAGTTCTTGTTGACCAGCGACTTGAGGTGGGTCGCCAGGTAGGCGGCGCCGCCCGCGAACACGGACGTACCGCTCTCGTTGACGATCGAGCCACTCGAACCGGTCGGGGGCTCCAGGTTGCCGTGGAAGTCGTTGATGGAGACGAGCCGCACGGGCACCGTCACGGGAGGCTTCGGAGATTTCGGGTGCGCGGACGCGGGGCCGGCGGCGATGGCGAGGCCGGTGGCCGCCACTATGCCGGCGACCGCGATCCGCGTGAACGATCGTGAGGTCATAACCATCGAGGTTAGAGACGTAACACCAGCATAAAACGAACCAGAGGTAACGATATGCCCCACGACTTGATGGCGTTTTCTGCCAGATTAGAGTTCGAGCATGACCATCCGTGTGGACATCCGGCAACGACTCGGCGACCAGGAGATGGCGGCGGTCGCCGCGCTGGTCGACGCCGCCACCGTAGCCGACTCGGTGCGGCCCCTCAACGAACATGTCATGCTCACCCTGCGCCACGGCGGCGACCCGGATGCGAAGGCCATCCTGCTCTACGAGGATGACACGCTGGCGGGCCTCGCGCACGTCGACCCGGCCGACGAGGCCGAGGGTCCGAGCGGCGAGCTGGTCGTGCGTCCGTCCCACCGCCGGCGGGGCCTCGGGCGGCGGCTGGCCGAGGCGGCGCTGGCCGAGAGCGGCGGACGGCTGCGCCTGTGGGCGCACGGCGACCACCCGGAGGCCGCCCGGCTGGCCGCCTCCACGGGCTTCACCCGGGTGCGGTCCCTCTGGCGGATGCGCCGCTCGCTGCTCGAACCGCTTCCCGCCGCGAAGCTGCCCGAGGGGGTACGGCTGCGCGCGTTCGAGCCCGGCGCGGACGAGGAGGCGTGGCTGGCGCTGAACGCGCGCGCCTTCGCCCACCATCCGGAGCAGGGCTCATGGACCACGGACGACCTGGCGCTCCGCGAGCGGGAGCCGTGGTTCGACCCGGACGGCTTCTTCCTGGCCGTCCGCCCGGGCGAGCCGCCGAGCGGTCCGAGGCTCGCGGGCTTCCACTGGACCAAGGTGCACGACGGCGACGAAGGGCCCGGCGGGCACGAGGCGATCGGCGAGGTGTACGTCGTGGGGGTCGACCCCGCGGAGCAGGGCAGCGGCCTCGGCCGGGCGCTCACCCTGGCCGGGCTCGAGCACCTGCGGTCACGCGGGCTCGACCAGGTCATGCTCTACGTCGACGAGGACAACCCCTCGGCCATCCGCCTCTACGAGTCCCTCGGCTTCACCCGGTGGGACGTGGACGTGATGTACCGCCACGGGTGAGGCCGCCGTCGTGTGTCAATTGACACAGCCCGCCGCCGAGGGGACCGTCACGCTGTAAGCACGCGCATACCCCGGCGCGTGCCCGCCCCGCCGCCGACAAGCACAGCGAGGCACTACGTGACCAACTTCAACCCCGGCGGACCTGGCACGTTCTGGTCCCTTCTCGGCCACATCGAACGCGAGTCGCTGCACGCCATCGGCTGGGTCAGGGAGTTCGCCGCCCGCGAGACCCTCGGCGACCGCGACGCCCTGCCCGACAGCGTCACCGTCCTGCTCGACGGATACGCCAAGGAGGTGTACGGCTCGGCCGACGGCGACGAGTCCCTCATCGAGATCTTCGGCCCCGGTCACCTGGAGGGCGAGCTCGCCCTCTGGGACTGGCCGCACCGGGGGCGCATCGAGACCATGACCGCCGTGCGGGCCCTGCAGGTGCCCAAGGACAGGTTCGTGAACTTCCTGGCCGAGGAGCTGTCCGCGGGGGCCGCGCTGATGAAGAGCCTCGGCCACCGCCGCGTGCTCGTCGCCCGGCGGCGCGCCCCCGGTCCCGGCGTGCGCGCGCCGGCCAGGATCGCCCTCCATCTGATCGAGCTGGCCCTGCGCTTCGGACGCCCCTCGGGCACCGGCGTGGTGATCGGCCCGCCGCTCACGCAGACCGACCTCGCGAGCTTCGCCGGGGTCGACCGCGTCGCCGTGGCCCGCGCGTTCCACGTGTGGCGGCCCAAGGGGTCCCGCGCCACCTGCGCCCACTCGCACACCGACCTCATCGAGCAGCACGGGTCGACGATCCGGGTGAAGGACATGGACGCCCTCCGCGCGGTCGCCGGGCCGTGGGCGGCCGAATGGGACTCGGCCCCGTTGATCGCCAACGGGACCCTCGGCAGGACGGCCGCCAAGCGGCAGGTTCCCGCGATCAGGATCCCCGCCACCGGCACGGGCCCGGCGCAGCTTCCCCCGGTGGTGCCGTGCTTCACCGGCAGGGGCGCCGCGATCCAGACCCTGGACACCATGGTCACGGCGGCGAACCGTCCGCGCGCGGTGATCGTCGAGGGCATGGCGGGGGTCGGCAAGTCCGCCCTCGCGACGTACTGGGGCCAGTCGGTGAAGGACGAGCACTTCAGCGGCGGCCAGCTCTACCTGGACCTGCACGGCGCCCCCAACCGGCCGCTGACGACCGCCGAGGCCATCGGGCAGCTGCTGCGCGGCCTCGGCGTCAGCGGGCACCAGATGCCGGTGGACGAGCACGAGCTCGTGTCCGCCTACCAGCGCCGGCTCGCCGACCGGCGGCTGCTGATCGTGGTGGAGAACGCGGGCGAGAACCCCGAGCTGATCAGACCGCTCATTCCGCCCTCCAACCGGTGCCTCCTGCTCGTCACCACCCAGGCGAGGCTGGCCGGGCAGCCCGGGCTCACCCGCGCCGACGGCGTCGAGCCGCTGCCGCTGGACGTCATGGCCGAGGAGGAGGCCGTCCAGCTGATGGCCGCCGTCCTCGGCCCCGGCGACTCACGGGTCCGCGAGAACCCGTCGGACGCCACCCGGCTCGTACGGCAGTGCGCCATGCTGCCGCTCGCCCTGCGGATCACCGCCGCCAAGCTGGTGGAGAACCCCGCGGAGCAGATCGCCGACACCGTGCGCGACCTGGACGGCCAGGACCGGCTGTCCAAGCTCGCGCAGGACGACGAGCCACGCGCGGCCGTACGGCCGGCCTTCGAGGTGTCCTACCGGGCGCTGCCCCCGGACCTGCGCCGCACCTTCCGCTACCTCGGCCTGATGACCGGCCCGGACGTCGGCGCCGAGTCCTGCGCGGCGCTGCTTGACGAAGCGGTGCCCGACACCCTGCGCCGCCTGCGGGCCCTCGACCGCCTGCACCTGGTCGCCGGCAAGGAGGATCCGGGCGACGGCAGGGCCGAGCGGTTCATGGTGCACGACCTGCTCCTGGTCTTCGCCAAGGAGCGCGTGCTGCTGGAGGACAGCGAGTCCGAGCGGACGGGGGCCGTCCGGCGCCTGCTGACGCACTACCTCGCCACCGCGATGCGGGCCGGGGACGCGCTCGGACGTCCGAGGCGCGTCCTGCACGACCGCGCCGTCTCGCCGCCCGCCACCTCCGACGCCGAGCGCGAGCGGCACTTCACCTGGTTCGAGAGCGAGCGCAGGAACGTGGTCGCCGCCGCGCACCAGGCGGCCAGGCACGGGCTGCACTCCTACGCCTTCAACCTGGCCGACGCGGTGTACGACTTCATGACCTCGCGCGGCTACATGAGGGACGTCATCGACGTGCACAAGGCCGGGCTGGCGTCGGCACAGGCCGTGGACGAGTGGCCCGCGACCGCCCAGATGCTGCACCACCTCGCGATCGCCCACCGCAGCATCGGCCAGAACGTCAAGGCGCTCAGCTACGGCGAGGACGCGCGATGGGGCTTCCGGCGGCTCGGCGACAGCCTCGGGGAGGCCAACGCCCTGGACAACCTGGCCGACGTGCGCGGCGTGCTCGGCCGCTACCGCCTGGCCATCGAGCACTCGGAGGAGTCGCTGCGCCTGCACCGGCTGGCCGACAACAAGGCGGGCGAGGCCGAGGCGCTCGACACGATCTCGCAGAACCTGCGCAGGCTCGGCGAGTACGTCAGCGCCGAGGACCACGCGCTGCGGGCGCTGAGCATCCGCAGGGCGATCAAGGACGGCGCCGGCGAGGCGGAGACGCTGCTCAACCTGGCACGCCTGCACTACTTCTGGGGCGCGCCCCGCGAGGCCGTCGTCCGGGGGCTGCAGGCGTTGTCGCTCCGCATCGACCTGGCCATGCGCCTCGACCTCGGTGACGAGCCGCAGTCCGCCGACCCGTACCGCGAGCTGGCCCGCATCCACCGGCAGCTCGGGCTGCGCGACCTGGCCCGCCGCGACGCCGAGCACGCCCTGCGCGTCTCCCGGGCCAGCGGCGACCGGCACGGCGAGGGCGAGACCCTCATCATCCTCGGCAAGCTGCTGCGCGACGAGGGCGCGCACGCCGAGGCCCTGTCCCGCCTCTGGCGCGCCGTACGGCTCGCGCACGAGATCGGCCACAAGCGGGGCGAGGCGGAGGCGCGGGCGGCCATCGGCGTCGTGTACTTCAAGCTCGGGCGGTACGCCGAGTCGCGCGAGCACCTCAACCTCGCGCTGGAGATCCGCAGGGAGATCGCCGACCGGGCCGGGGAGGCGCAGGACCTGGAGAACCTCTCCAGGACCCTGCGGCGCCTGGCCCGCTACGAGGACGCCCTCCAGCACGGCTTACAGGCCCTCAAGCTGTGGAGGGAGCTGGACGTGCCGACCGGCGAGGCGCGCACCCTCGGCGGCCTCGCACGCACGTACGCGCGGCTCGGGCTCCAGCAGGACGCGCTCCGGGCCGCCGAGACGTCGCTGTCCATCCGGGAACGGCACGGGGACGGCATGGGCGTCGGCCTGGACACCATGGCGCGCATCATGCTGCGCATGGGCAGGCCCGAGCAGGCCCTGGACAAGGCCGTGCAGGCCATCCGGGCGATCCGCGAGACGGGCGACCGGCAGTACGAGGGGTCCGCCGTCAACAACCTGGCGCGGATCTTCCTCGCCCTCGACCGCCCCGACGAGGCCGAGAAGTACGCGAGGGAAGCGCTGGAGATCGTCAAGGAGGCGGGTGACCTGCGGGAGCAGGCGGCGTGCCGGCACACGCTGGGGTTGATCTCGCAGCACCGCGGCGACCACGCGGGGGCGCTGCGCGACCTGGACGAGAACCTGCGGCTCCACCGCGAGACCGGGAACCACTCAGGCCAGATGGAGGCGCTGCGCGCGCTGCGCCTGTCGCACGAGGCCATCGGCAACGTACGCGAGGTGCAGGAATGCGAGCAGCGCATCCACAACATCGAGCGCTGGCTGGGTGGCTCCTGAGGCTTACCCGTTCGAGGCCGGGGGCTTACTCCACGATCCAGTGGAGGATGAAGTAGGACAGCGCGGCCACGAGCGCCGCCGCCGGGATGGTGAGGACCCACGCCGTGATGATGTTCCCCGCGACGCCCCACCGGACCGCCGACAGGCGCTTGGTCGCGCCGACGCCCATGATGGCGCTGGTGATCGTGTGGGTGGTGGAGATCGGCGCCTTGGCGGCGATGGCCATCGTGTACAGCACGATGGAGGCCGCCGTCTCGGCCGCGAACCCCTGCGCGGGGGTCAGGTGGATGATCCTGCGCCCCAGCGTCCGCATGATGCGCCAGCCGCCCGAGTAGGTGCCCAGCGAGATCGCGGCGGCCGCTGCGAGAATGACCCACTGCGGGATCGGGTCCTTGGCGGCGACGTAGCCGCCGGTGTAGAGCGCGAGGAAGATGACGCCCATCGTCTTCTGGGCGTCCTGGAGGCCGTGGCCGAGCGCCATGGCCGCGGCGGAGACGGTCTGGGCGTACCGGAAGTTCTTGCCCGCCTTGTGGGGGTTCGCCCGCCGGAAGATCCAGAGAATGGCGATCATGATGAGGGCTCCCAGCAGGAAGCCGACGATCGGGGAGAGGACCATCGGGATGACGACCTTCTCCACCACACCGCTCCAGTGGATCGTGCTGGAGGCGGCGAGAGCGGACCCAACCAGGCCGCCGATCAGCCCGTGACTGCTCGACGAGGGCAGTCCGAAGTACCACGTGATGAGGTTCCACGTGATCGCGCCGATCAGACCGGCACCCACGATGACCAGGCCGTGCGAGCCCGTCGGCGGCTCGATGATGCCCGTGCCGACGGTCCTGGCCACCTCAGTGCTGATGTGCGCGCCGACGAAGTTCATGGCGGCGGCCATGAAGAGCGCGGCACGGGGAGTGAGAGCGCGGGTCGAGACCGAGGTCGCGATCGCGTTCGCGGCGTCGTGGAAGCCGTTGGTGTAGTCGAATACCAGGGCTATGACGATGACGCCGATGACAAGTGCGAGCTCCACTTAGCTTTCCTTGACCGCGATCGACTCGATCGTGTTCGCCACGTGCTCGAAGGCGTCGGCGGCCATCTCAAGCTGGTCGATGACCTCCTTCATCTTCATGACGGTGAGAGCGTCGTACTCACCGCCGAAGAGCTTGGCGAGCAGGCGTCGGTAGACCTGGTCGGCCTGGTTCTCCAGGCGGTTGATCTCGATCCAGTACTCGTTGAGGTTGCTCATCGACCGGAGCCGGGGCATGGCCTCGGCGGTCAGCTCCGCCGCCCGCTCCAGCACCTCGACCTGGCGTACGACCTCCTTCGGGAGGTGGTCGATCTGGTAGAGGCCGATGAGATCGGCGGCGGCCTCCATGTAGTCCATGACGTCGTCGAGATTCGACGCGAGACGATAGATGTCCTCGCGGTCGAACGGCGTGATGAAGCTCTCGTTGAGGCGGTTCATGATCGCATGAGTACGCTCGTCGCCCGCGTGCTCGCAGGCACGCATCTTCTCGGCCAGGGCTTCCCTGTCCGAGCCGTCGCTGATGATCTCCACCAGTAGACGGGATGCGGTGACGAGGTTGTTCGCCGAGTCGGCGAACAAGTCGTAATAGCTGTCCTCACGAGGCGTGAGACGCAGGCGCACGTCGTTCTCCAGATGTGCGGGGACGGTCCGCAGAGAAGAGTAAGGGGTACCGGCTGAAATGCGAAGTTCGTAACATGCACTCCCGCTTGTAACCTTCTCTTCTCCTAGGCGCTGCCCTCCGTTCGTACGTTGACACCGAGACATCGCAAAATGCGCGACGCATGTTCCCGGTCTGACGGATGCGCGGCCCGAACCCGGACGGCTTCCGAACCACGCACCTCACATACGAGCACCGGCCGGCCCCTGGCCGGCCCGCGCTCGAACCAAGCATCACCCACAGACGGCACCCGCGACCACCCGGCCACGCCTCTCCCCGAAGACGCACGCGCCACCACAGACCTCAGCATCACCCACTGGGCGCACCGGTGACCACCGAATCGCGGGTCGTCCACCGGACCACGCCCCCGACCAGCGACCCCGCAGAGGCCTTTGGCGCGGCTTGATGCCCTTCTTGCCTTGGGGGCTTTGGGGGCTCTTGGGGCTCTTGCGGGTATCGCTCACCGTACGCCCTCGTCAAAGACCCACCAGCGACAGGGCCCACCCGAGAGCCCGACCGGGCCCGAGGAGCATCCCCAGCGACCGCCCGGCAATGGCGGCGGTCGGCGAGCAGGCGCGTGAAGATGCATGTCGACAAGCGAACTGGCGTGGCGACCGCCGCGGCCGTTCAAGCCAGTAGTACTGAGGCGAACCGCCGGCGATCACATCCGGGTGCGGTGGAAGTTGAGGAAAGACCGGCTCGGGGTCGGCCCACGCTGCCCTTGGTACCGCGACCCGTACTTCAGGCTCCCGTACGGATGCTCGGCCGGAGAGCTGAGCCGGAACATGCACAGCTGCCCGATCTTCATCCCCGGCCACAGCTTGATCGGCAGCGTGGCGACATTGGAGAGCTCAAGGGTGACGTGCCCCTCGAAGCCCGGATCGATGAAGCCGGCCGTCGAGTGCGTGAGCAGCCCGAGCCGCCCGAGGCTCGACTTGCCTTCCAGCCTGCCGGCGATGTCGTCAGGAAGTCCGATCACCTCGTACGTGGAGGCCAGGACGAACTCCCCCGGGTGCAGAATGAACGGCTCGTCCCCATCGGGCTCCACCAGCCGCGTCAGCTCGGGCTGCTCCACCGCCGGATCGATGTGGGGGTACCGGTGGTTCTCGAACACCCGGAAGTACCGATCGAGCCTCACGTCGACGCTCGACGGCTGGATCATCTCTACGTCAAACGGGTCAATCTTGACCCTCTCCAACTCGATCTCGGCGCAGATGTCACGATCGGATAGCAGCACCTAAGCAACCTACCAACGCAACACGAACGACGAAGGGCCTCTCCCTCCAGGCGGCCACCCATCTCCAGGCGGCCACCCGTCTCACCAGGCGGCCACGCATCTCTCCAGACGGCCGCCCACCCCTCCCCTCACCGCCCCGACGCCGATCACACGTGGACTTCACCGGGAGGAGGTGACACGCCCGAAGTTCCGCTAGAGTAGGTGCGTCGTCAGTCACCTGATCGACGCGGGTGTAGTTCAATGGCAGAACATCAGCTTCCCAAGCTGACAGCGCGGGTTCGATTCCCGTCACCCGCTCACAAGCGTCAGGGCCCAGGTAGTACGGAATCCCCGGACCCTGGGCCTTGATCATTTTAGAGCTGATTCTCACTCGCGTGCCAGATTCGTGCCAGATCAGTTGATCTTGGCTCCGACGAGGGGCGGATCTCTGCGGCCTGGGGGCCGGTCGCAGCGCGGGCGCCACGCGGGGCGTCGCCGTAGGTGCACCGCGCCGTGCCGGACCAACTCGCCGACCACCGGCACACCGCCGCCAGATCGCGCAATCGCTGCACGATGCTTCCGGCGTCCTTCGGATTGGCACCGGCCACTCCGCTCCCGCGCATCAGCGGCCCTCGTGCTGGGGCACGGGTTTAAGCTACGACTTCGTCCGCGAGAAAACTGAATACCAGCAGATCGTGCAGACCGTCGTCTTCGCGCTGCGCCTGTCGCAACGTGCCCTCATAGGTGAATCCAGCCTTGGCCGCCACACGCCGCGACGCCTCATTCTCCGGGATGGTGCGTAGTTCCACCCGATGGAGGCCCAGTGAGAAAGCCCAACGTGTAACCGCGCGAACCGCCTCGGGCGCGATGCCCTGTCCGCGAAACATGGGACCCACGCCGTAGCCCACTTCAGTGATCCCGGTTTCCCAATCGGTTCCATGCAGACTGATCCCGCCGACCAGTTCGCCGTCCTTGGTGACGATCGCCAGGTGCACGCCCGCGCCAGAGCGCCGCAATCCGTGAACACCCTCGGTCAGCCACTCCATGACTTCTTCGACAGCAGAGGGACGGCCCGGCGGAAGGGCAGTAGACGCATCCCCGGTCGTAACGAGCGTGGCTACCTGGTCATGATCGACTGGTTCGTGTGGCCGCACTATAAGGCGCTCGGTCTCCAACCGAACGGGAATATCGAAGGTGGTCACGCACACTCCTCACTGGGCAAACGCGCCCTTGTGACGCTTGCCGCGAGACCATACACGGGATCACACCATCGATGGCAAGGCGTTTATCCTGCACCCGCCGCCCCGGTGTCCCCGCTCCAATCTTCAAGGCCCAGGTCAGGGATGGATTTCACGACTCGCGCCTGGGCGGCGCAGGCGCCCCATCGCTCGCTTGCCGTGCCCGATAACTCGCGGGCTGTGCACTTGGCAGGATCACGCCTGCAGCCAACGGTCATCTTCGAACTCGGCGGGAACATCATCTCCTCCTGGTTCGATCCCGCGCCGGTCCAACTCCTCGAACCAACGATCGCGCTGAGAATCAGGCAGCCGGCTTCCGCACCACGGGCAGAAGGCGATGCCGATGACGGAGGTCCCGCCGTCGTGGACGATCAGGCCGTACTCCTGGAATTTGGGAATGAATTCGACGAGGGCGCCCGGGCAGTCGAACGGATCTTCATGAAGATCGCAATGCCAGGTCAAGTGGAACGCCATCGACTCACAGCATTGATCGCTCATGAGGACAGGCTCGCAGAAGGCAACCGGTCAGCGGGTACCCGGGTTCTCGCCCCCTCCTGTGCCGTGACCTGTTTGGCTCGCAGACCGCCCTGCAGGTAGGCGGCCGAGCAATGCGCCGCCGTACCTCTGGGCATAGATACCTTCGGGCCATTAGCGGGCCATTAATTAGGGTGACGAGGGGTCAACCACGGTCACTCAGGACTGCCCCGAGGCCCAGGTCAGCGGTCCTACGTGATGTGATCGATGTACTTCCCAAGCTGACAGCGCGGGTTCGATTCCCGTCACCCGCTCCAATGACGAAGGCCCAGGTCAGAGGATAATTCCTGACCCGGGCCTTGATCTTTTCTAGCGCTAATCGATCTTCCGTGCCCGCTGCGTGCCCGATCCACTCGGATCTTGCTTCTTGAGAGCTTCCTCGGCGAGCTTCCCGAGCGCGTCAGCGATGGCCCGGTCCCGCTCCATCGCGGTGTGCTGATAGATCAAGGCGGCCCTAACCGGGCCGCACGCGCCGCCGTCACGGCGCACGCCGCCGCCTCCCGCTGGCGCTCCCGGCGGACAGCGCGCAAAGAACGCCGGACGGCTGGCGCGGACGAGTGGAAGGGCCGCCAGGCGACAGTACGAGTCCCGCTCACAGGGGTGTCGGGCTGAGCTGGAAGTGCCCGCCAGGCACGCGTGGTGATGCCTCCCACGGTGTGAGTCCAGGGTGGACTGGGGTCTGACAGCAAGGCGTGTGAACTCATCGTTCGGACTCTTGAGCGCAAGGCCAGGCCTGACGCCTCGGCAGGTCGGAGCAGTGCCGATCGCTTGTCCGTCTTACGAACATCGCTGTCCGCTGTGAGACTGTCGCGGCGAGCACCGGCTTCCTAGTGTCGATGTCGACCACGAAGTGTCGATATCGATCACGACAGGAGGACGCGATGACCGTGACCACGATCGATCTGCGAACCCTCGCCGGCCACTACGCCGAGCACGGGTACGTTCTGGTGAAGGGCCTGCTGACCAGGGATGAGGCGGCGGCGTACCGCCGGGTCGCCCATGACCTGCTCGGGCAGCCGGACCGAGACGAGGACCCGACCTGGGGTTCGGCCGCTGAGCTCTCGGCCGGTGTGCCGACGCGGCTGCAGCACCTGCATGACGCGCAGTTCTACGCGGCGGCGTTCTCCCGGTTGCTGGTGGATGAGCGGTTCACCTCCGTCGCCGCGGCCGTGCTGGGGGTGCCGAACGTACAGCTGCACCACACCAAACTGTTCGTGAAACCACCGGAGAACGGCTCGCCGTTCCCGCTGCACCAGGACCACCCGTTCTTCCCCCACACCCATCATCGGGTCGGCGCCGCGATATTCCACCTGGACGACGCGCCGGAGCACAAGGGCTGCGTCCGCGTCGTGCCGGGCAGCCACCTCCAGGGGCCGCGGGAGCACGACCCCGAGGGTGGCCATCACCTCACCGACGTACCGTTCGAGGCTGCGGTGCCACTGCCCGCGGAGGCGGGGGACGTGCTGTTCTTCTCCTACCTGACCGTTCACGGCTCGGGTGTGAACGTCAGCGACGAGGCCAGGACCACCTGGCTGGTGCAGTTCCGCGACCCGGCCGACCCGCTGGCGATCCAGGCGCACGACTCGTCGCTGGGGCAGGGCATGATGCTGTCGGGAGTGGACCCGACAGGCAGGAGACAGGCTTGAGCTTGGCGGACGTGGCCGGTGCCGGTCAGCTGCCCGACCTGACCGGCCTGCTGGACACCTGCCAGGTCGGAGGGTTCAGGGCTGACTTCGTCAGCTGGGGGTTCTACACCAAGCCCGCCTGGCGCAACTACTGGCACCGGCACTCCTTTCACGAGGTTTGCCTGGCCTACACCGGTGCAGGCCGGTTCAGCGTCGGCGGGGAACACCATGACGTCGGAACCGGTGAGGTGTTCCTGGCCAGGCCGGGTGATGTGCACGAGATCGAGTCGAGCCGGGAGGACCCGCTCGGCATCGCCTTCTGGGGCTTCACCCTGCGGGGCGGCCGGGAGGCTCCGGGTCCGGACGAGCGTGGCTGGTGGTCCGGCCTCACCGACCTCGCCGGTCCCGTGGTGTCGCGCCGTACCGGCTCGCTGGCCGAGGTCGTCACCGCACTCGCCGGGTACGCTGACCCGGTGCGGTCCGGGTACGACGCCGGCCTGGCCGGTCTCGGCGCCGCCCTGGTGGTGGACACCGCCAGGGCGTTCGCGAACGAGGACGACCTGCAGGTCGAGCCGCCTCCCAGGGACCGGCCGTCCCAGGTGGTGGTGGCGGCGATGCGGCGGCACCTCGCCGACAACCTGTGCCGGCCGGTCAGGGTCAGGGATGTGGCCGCCACCGTCCACCTGTCCGAACGGCACGCCGAGCGGCTGTTTCGCGAGCAGACAGGCGCGTCCCTGATGGCGACCCTGCGCAGGATGCGGCTCGAGCTGGCCGCCGCCCTGCTGCTGGACACGGGTCCCACGGTGACGGAGGTGGCCAGGGCGTGCGGCTACCCCGACGTCCGCGCCTTCAGCACGGCTTTCCGCCGCCTGCACGGACACTCACCGCTTGAGCACCGCGCCCGCAGCGGAACCCTGCACCTGTAGCGATCTCCAACGCGGGCCAGCGCCTACCCACGGGGTGCCGACGGATCATTGGGGTCGGGGGTGGACCTGCAACGGAACCGGATCGCACGCTAAGCCGGTTCGGGCAGGTCAGTGACGGTGTCCAGAGCCGCTCACGCGGGGACCTTGGCGTGCGTTTCGGTTCCGCCGCAGCCGGGATGGGCACTCTTAATGTCTTCGGGAGATACCAGATCCGGATCGTTGCTATACGCGATGTACACGTGGGGGTCGGTGACCCGGCTCAGACGGAGCTTGAACTTAAGGACGGTCTTCCACTTCTTCTTGTGACCGAGCTTCACCTCTAGACGGACCGTCTGATCACGCAGCTCAGGTGAGGCCCCAGCGAACGGCGCACCGAAGTCTGGAAACACCTCAACGACCGATCGACCGTTGACCGAGAAGACGGCCGGGAGGTCCTTGAAGTCACCCGTGTCGGGGCGGACCTGCAGTTCCATGCGTCGTACCCGACTCTGTCGCTATTGCCGCTTCTGGGATCACGAAGCTTAGGCTTCGGTAAGGACTCGCGCCATCCCGGGTCGCGTGCCAGATTGAACGGCGATCAGCGGGAACTGACAGGGAGTCACGGGGACTCGACCCGCGCTGAGCAGCACCCCCTGTTCCCCAGCTCAGAGGGAGTAGATCAGTAGCCGATTCCCAAGCTGACAGCGCGGGTTCGATTCCCGTCACCCGCTCCACGCGTATTTGACCAGGTCAGCGAAGCACTTCCGGTAGAAGCGTGAACGCTGGCACCAGGTCGACTAGTTCAAACTCCTCGGTCGCCAGATCAAGAAACTGCGCATGGACGCGAGGTCCCATGTGCCTGTTAATGGTCCATCCGGCCTCGATCAAGATAGTCGAAGGCAGCAGGAGCGGCCCCTCCAACTCTTCAAGGAGACGCACGCATGAGGCATGGTGCTTGTCATCTCGATCGACGACAGCGATCAAAGGGCCTGTGTCCAAGAGCGTGGCAGTCACGTTGACCGATTGAACCGCTCCGCCAGCAGATCTTCGACCCGTTCGGACAGATCCCCTTCACCGGAGGCACCGATCCCCGCGATCGACAACCGCCGACGACGAACCGGCTCAGACGATTCCTCCTCCGCCACCTCAGCCAAGTCAGGATCTGTCTTCACCAAACGCAGGAGACGACGCGCCTGGTCCGGCGACAGCCGGTCCACCAGGTGATGAAGCTCCTCATGCGCATGCCCAGCGCTCATGGCCAAGAGTCTACGCAAGCGATTCTGCTTGCGTCAGTGACACGCCCTCTGGTCGGCTGCGCTGTCACTTCGTCGGCAGGAAGCTCTGCATCGAGGTCCGCGCCGTACCCGTCCGCGTGACGGGTGCAAGGGCATGGGCTGATCCTCGGGCCATTAACCAGGGTGACGAGGGGTCAACCGCGGTCACTCAGGACCGGCCTGGGGCCCAGGTCAGCGGCCCTACGTGCGGTGATCGATGTACTTCCCAAGCTGACAGCGCGGGTTCGATTCCCGTCACCCGCTCCAACACCACGGCCCAGCTCAAGAATGCGATCTAGAGCTGGGCCTTCCTCGTTCCCCTAGCGCTGACGACTCCCGAGCAAGCCTGTCGCGGCGGAGGACCGCCAGTGGGTCTTGCGGAAGACCGTCAATACCACGATCACCTTGTTGGATGGCTTCCAGAAGGTCAACCGCCAGGTCGTGCGGTCGAGAGCAACACGCAGCTCGTGCACACCTTCGGCATCCTTCAGCTTCTTCACGTGATCCCCATCAGGGATGCCGCCAGTGACGAGGTAGTCGTCTACGTTCCGCATAACCCGCTGGTAGAGCGGGGGGTCAAGGTCGTTCGTCCGGTGGGGCGCTCCACCTTGACCCCCTGGCCCTGTCCCGCTTCCCCTTCGGGCGGGTCGACGGCAGACGGGATGATCAGACAGGCGAAGTCCAGGCGGTGCGCCCAAGCCCGGCTCCACGGTCTGATCGTCGTGCCATTAGCGTGCCATTAACCCCGGTAACGAGGGGTCGACCACGGTCACTCGGGACCGGCCTACCGCCCAGGTCAGCGGCCCTACGTGGCTGGATCCGTACGATTCCCAAGCTGACAGCGCGGGTTTGATTCCCGCCCCACACCCGAGGCGAGAAGCCGGCCCTCTCCTTCGATCTTCACCGGCGCCAGGGTGCAACAACAAGACTGTTTTTGGCTGCTCAGACCCGTGAGACTGCTGGGCATGACCATCTTCAGCCAGTACGACTCTGCTGATCTCACTCGTCGGCTCGCGCATGTCCGCTGGATCGCTGGCGGCACCGGCGCCGGCAAGAGCACCCTCACCCGGGTCTTGGCCGAACGGCATGGCGCGCTCGTGTATGACGGCGACCACGCCGAACGTGGCTACATCGACCGGTGCACCCCGCAGCAACAGCCCTACCTATGCGCGTTGCTGCGGACATCCCCTGGAACACAGATGGACGGGCCGCACCGCGGAGGAGATCTTCCAGGCCATGCCCAGCCTGCACGGCGAGACATTCGGATTCGTCATCGAAGACTTGCTTACCCTGCCCGCCGACCGTCCCGTGCTCGTTGACGACTTCCGTACCCTGCCCGGCGATGTCGCGCCACTGCTGAAGCGGCGTGAGCAAGCCGCCTTTCTCCTGCCGACACCCGAATTCCGTCGCCGGGCATTGGGCGCCCGATTCGCCGATCCAGCCCGAGCACAAGCCAACTGGGGAAACAGCGACCATGCCATCGCATTGGCGAAGCGACTGGCCCGCGACGAACTGTGGGATGAAGAGGCGCGACGCCAGGCCCTCGAACTCGATCTGCCGGTCCTGAGTGTCGACGGCTCTCGAAACGTCGCCAACTTGGCCGACGAACTGGCCACAATGTTTCACCTGACCGCGGTCTAGCCGAAGCACCGATGAGCGCTGACTGCGTCCGCTGGCAGCCACCCCACGGCGGCACCAGGGCACACGGCTTGATCCAAACACAGAGCCCGGCATGGGTAGCTTTGTTACCGCACCGGAAGACCGATCGCGTATGGCATCACGTGAGGGATCCCCACGTCGTGGCCTGATCATCGTGCAATTGGCGTGCAATTAGACAGGGTGACGAGGGGTCAACCACGGTCACTCACGACCGGCCCGAAGCCCAGCTCAGCGCCCCTACAAGCCGTGATGCATACACTTCCCAAGCCGACAGCGCGGGTTCGATTCCCGTCACCCGCTCCAACCACTGCGCTTAGCGCAGCAGATCAGGGTCATGCTTATGGAGCACGGGCTCAGGATGAGCGCGGCACCAGTCAACAACGCGATACGTAATGCGGTCGAAGGGCTCATCATCGGTGAGCGGCTGCTCAAAGTCGGCCAAGCGATCCAGATCCACGGCCAGCCTCTTCAAGGTCTCCGCACTGAATAACCCTGACCCGATGAGCTTCTCACGCAGGTAGACCACGAGACGCTCGTGGTGCTCGTCCCAGTTCACGTTGCCGTTGCGCTGAGCCTCGTCCCTGAGTTTTTCCACCGCCCGCAGCAACTCGCCCTGGACACTGTCCGCCTGCCCCCGACGCGGTACATGGGTCTTCCAGATGTGTCGAGCATCAACGGCATACTGCGAATCCATGCGGGCGACCATACAACCCACAGCCTCCGGTGGGGCACTCCAACTTCGGATAGTCAGGCGGGCGAGGTGTGCGTGCCGCGCATGAAAGAAGTGGTCACGGGGCCGATCGTCGGGCCATTAGCCAGGCGACGAGGGGTCAATCACGGTCACTCACGGCCAGCCGAACGCCCAGCTCAGCCGCCCCACGTGCCGTGATCGATGCACTTCCCAAGCCGAACAGCGCGGGTTCGATTCCCGTCACCAGCTCCACACACAAAGGCCCAGGTCAGGGACACGATCCCCACCCGGGCCTTGGTCTCTTTTGGAGCTGTTGCTGACTCGCGTGCCAGATTCGTGCCAGATCAGTTGATCTTGGCGCCCGAAGGCTGAGCTGACGGTGAGCGACGAGGAACGCGCGACCCTGCGGAGATGGGCACGTCGAGCGAAGTCCTCGCAGGTCCTGGCGATGCGCTCGCAGATCGTCCTGGCGTGCGCGGAGGGAAAGGACAACAGGGCGCAGGACACTAGGTGATGTGGTGCGCTGGCAGGGCGCGACGGTGCGGTCCGCGGCATGCAGGACGGCGCGCGCCCCGGAGGCGGGGCGCGCGCTATCGCGCGTCGACAGGAGACGTCAGGAGATGGTGAGCGTGCCGTTCGCGTTACGGGCGCACGTGACGATCGTGCGGGGCGCGATGGTGAGGGCGCCGGTCAGGCACTGGCCGAGGACGGCGTGGCCCGCGGCGTTGGGGTGCCACGACTCCTGGCAGGTCTGGAAGTAGGTGACGCAGGTGTTCGCCAGTCGCTGGATACCGATCTTGTCCCAGCCGGACAGGCTGGTGATAGGCGTGCCGGACGGCCCGTCCTGCACCCGGAGCGGCGTGGCGAGCGCGCCCGTCGGGCTGCCGGGGTTCTCGCAGAGCCGGGCTCCGTCGAAAGCCTTCTGGACGTCCAGCACGCGCAGGTCGGCAGTCGGGCGCTCAGCCGCCAGCGTGGTGAAGGCGTTCTTGACCAGGGAGCCGAGGTTCTGGGAGAACACGTGCCCGGGGGCGAGGCTCGCGCGGTGGATCGGGCAGCCGGCGGCGTACCGCTCGGCGCCGAGGGCGCGGAACTTGTCGCGGGTGTCAGTGCGGCCGTCCTCGTCCCGGTACTGCGGGGCGACGTCGAGCGGCAGCGGGTTGGTGTAGGTCTGCAGGACTACAGGGTGGACACCGTCGGCGTCGATTTGGTCGAGGGTGTCGAGGATCTGGCGCAGGGCGGCGGTGGTCTCGGTGGTGGCGGCGGCCACCTCGGCGTCGGAGGCCAGGTCCGAGACGGTGCAGGGCTCCTGCGGCACGGGGCCGCCCAGGTAGGCCCAGAACTCCCACCAGCCCGTCCAGGCGTCGGCGATGAAGCGGTTGGCGCACAGCGTGGCCACGTCGCCGAAGGTGAACTGGGCGTTGTTGGAGCCGAGGCCGATGAGGACGACGTCGATGTCGTGGGTCTGGGCGACGGCACGTAGCTGGTCGAGCTGCGAGGCAACGGAGCGGCCATTGGCGCGGGCGCTGGAGGGGTTGGCGATGTCGGCGGGCTGACCGCCGGAGCACGCGAGGTTGAAGCGGTCCTGAATGCCGGGGAGTGACGCCTTGAACAACGAGGCGTTCGCCGACCGGTGACAGAAGTAGGCGTTGCTGTTGGCCGCCGACCAGCCGGGGAAGGCCTGTGCCGTCCCGGAGGCGTCGACGACGGGCTGGTAGTCCCCCGCGCCCTCCCCGCTGATGAAGCTGTCGCCTAGCGCGACGGCGGCGGTGGGCAGGGCCGCCTGCACCGCTCCGCCCTGGACGACTTGGATGCCGACCGAGCCCACCAGGAGCGCGGCCATCGCGGCGGCACGCCAGAGAAGCCTCACAACTCCCTCATTTCCTACTAAACAAGCATGAAATAACGGATATTTAGATCACAACATGCCGCACCGATAGCGTCAAGATCTCCATGAGGTCCAGCCGCTTCACCTAAGAGATCGCATATCGCCGTGATCGTCAAGCATGCGTTTGCTTGCTCAGGTCGAGCGTTCGGCGACCGGGTTGGCCAAACCAGGTCTGGGACTACTACATTCGCGACTCGATGTGCGGCGTCCCCGGTCGCCAAAGAGAGATAGGCGGTGCTGGGGAAACTCGATGCCCTGATCGGTCATTCTTCGGCCTCTTTCCGGCAAACCTACCGATCAGAAGGGAACTGGTTGGCGATCAGTTCCAGCAAGGCAGCGTGCGTCTCCCGGTCGGCGGCCACGACAAGCCCGCCCACACCGGTGTGCAGTGGTTGACCGTGTAAACCCGTCACCACACATCCGGCGGCCTGGCACAACGCGATCCCGCTGGCGAAGTGCACGCTGTCCTGTAGATGGCCGTCAGTGACGTACGCGGCTCGCCGGCCGGAGGCGACCCAGGCCACTGCCAGGGTGGTGGAGACGACACGCGGGCGAAATTGCTCGATGAACCCTGTGTCGGCAAGCAGACGCACAGCCCGGAAGCTCGGTTCGTTCGGGAACGGTGGATCGAGGTTGACATCCACCAGTCGCGAATCGGGCGATGGTGTGAGTCGCTCGTCCACGCCGTCGTGGCGGAGGTACGCGTGATCGCCGTTCGTCCAGAAAACCTCTTCGGCGAACGGATCGGCTGAGGCCGCCACCCTGATGTCCGAACCCACGCGCAGGGCGACATTCACCGCTACCAGCATGCTCCGCGCGGCGTAGTTCAGCGTGCCGCACAGCGGGTCGACCAGCCACATGCGTTCCGCACCTCCTGAACCCGTGCGTCCGCTCTCCTCGCCCGTCACGGCGTCGTCTGGTCGGGCGGTGCGAATAACGTCAAGAATGGTGTTCTCCGCTGCAATGTCAGCAGCCGTAGCAAAGTCACCCGCAGATTTCGGGAAGCGCGTCAGCGATGTGCCATACATGGCCGCCACGACAGCAGCTCCGGCTTGCGCTGCATTGAGGGCCACTTCCTCGTCTCTGATCAGCATGCGCGAAGGATAGACGGGCGGGGGCGGCGGATCCCATGCGGGGACGTAGTCGGGCTTGTCTGAAAGATCATCAACATTGTCGAGCTGTGGGACGCTCACGTCATGAGCAAGGCTACGGCGGCCGCCTACGATGCTCCAGGACACTGCGGCAACGGTGTCGGCGGCGCGGCATACGGTCGCGGGGCCGTCAGCGCCTTTCCACCCGCCGCACCACCGGCAGCCCCGTGCCAGAGTCGAGCACGAGGCGGTCGCCGAGCGGTCGCGCGAGCGTGACGGTGATCGCGGCTGTCTTGAGTATCGCGTTCTTGGCCTCCAGGTCGTCCATCGTCCACGACATCCAGCGCCGGAACAACGGAGTGTGTCACGATCGCCGGGTGATGACAGCGTTGCGGGTTCTGGCGCTCATGGCCGGATTGGGGCTGGCGCTAACCGGGCCGGGGGTGGCGGAGGGCCGCAGAGTGCTGGACGGATTCGTGATCGGGCACGTCCCCAGCGATGTGGTCCCGAGCACGTCAGATTTCGAATACGAGCCGGAGGACGGGGTCCGCTTCACCTCAAGGGTCTGGGAACGGGAGACAGACGACGGCGGGCATGCCGTCGACCTGATGATCATCGTCATGCGCGCCGACCGTTTCGCCACGCTCGACGGCCTACGCGACTTCATGTCGGCGTACCACGAGCGCGATCCGGCCTCGTGGACGAAGGTCCAGATCGGCACCCGGCCCGGTCTCAAGGCTGCCGGGCAGGTGTTCTGGCTGGTGGAGCCGGGCGTCGCGGTGTCCGTCACGATCGACACCGCCCGGTTCGGCGGCGGCGAACTGATGGCCGTGGCCGAGGGCGTCCGCAAACAGTGAGGCGCTGACGAAGCCAACTCCTGAGCGGACAGGCCCTGTTTCAGACGTCCGATTTCCAAGCTGACAGCTCGGGTTCACCTCTGGGCACCAGATCGCGGCCGGTGCGGCAAACGGCCGCATTGGGGAGGAGGGCACCCCCGTGAGACGCCTCCGTGTTCATCAGCCGGCCGTTAGGAGGAGACCACCGCCTGCTAGCTCGACCCAGAAGTAGAGCCAGGAAGGGTAGAACGCTGAGGGCCGCTCGATGACGTGCGCCGTGAGCCGTCCGAACGCCATGCCCAACAGCGCCACCGCGACGGCCACCACGGCACCGCGCCGAATTCCGCCGACATCGGCGAGCGCCAGGGCCAGCAGTACGGCGATGCCCACGCCGAACCCCCCGTACACGGCGCGGATCTCCGCCCGCGCTTCAGTGGAGTCCGCATTCATCCCGAACGGTCTGATCAGCGCCGCGGGGGCGATGAGTCCGTACACGCCCATCCCCAGAAAGAAGACCGCCACGGCGATGATGACCACGGTGGCCATAGGCTCGCTCCCCATGTCTCGAAAGAGTCGTTCGCGGGAGATGATGCCGCTGTGAGCAGATCACCGCTTTCACAAACCTGTCGTGACCCCGGCGCGGTACTTTGGTTGTGGCCAGGTCAGGCCATCTACAACGGACCAGCGCTGGACCTCAGGGCACACTCCGGCTCCGTCGCCTGCCTGGCGATCGGGCTCGACGACGTCTTCACGGTGCAGACTCAAGGACGGCCCGTACAGGCCGCGCGCAGCGCCCTGATCGCCCCCCGCCTCACACACCGGCTGGTCGCTCAGAGCCGGCGGATGCTCTTCTGTTACCTCGATCCGAGCTCCTCCAGGACTCTGGCCTGCGAACGGCGGATGACCTCAGGCGACTCCGGTCTCGGACTCGCCCACCGCGAGGAACGGCTGCTGATCCGGCACGCCCCTCGGCCAGGCTCGGTCGCCTCCGCGTCGAGCTGGCTGGATCTGGCCGCGCCCCCCGCGCCCGTACAGATCGACGCCCGCATACGGGACGCCGCCGCGCGCCTGCGTGCCGAGGTGCACCGTACCGTCTCGGCTGAGGAACTCGCCGCCGGCTGTGGCCTGTCCACCTCACGGTTCCTGCACCTGTTTCCGGCGCACACCGGTACGAGCTTCCGCCGTTACCGCCTGTGGACCCGGATGCTGCGCGTCGCCGAACTGACAGCCGAACGACGCGACCTCACCACCGCCGCGACCGATGCCGGTTTCGCCAGCCCTTCCCACTTCAGCGAGGCCTTCCACCGCATGTTCGGACTCCAACCCAGCCGCCTGCTTGCCGCCGGAGTCACCATCATCGACGCGACCGCCACGTGACGCGCCCGATGTCAGACAGACGGTGACTCGTTTCCGTGCCAGACGCGCGCCGGAACAGGCGAGGAACCACGGTCGGAATCCCCGAGGCCTTGATTGTTTCCACGACCATCCGATCTTCAGGGCAGTGGTGATCTTCGGCCATCTGGCGGGCGCTCTCCCAGACCGTGTGAAGCGCGTCGCCGGTCAAGACCACTGCGGCGCACGCAAATGACACGTCCTGCGGATGGTGCGGCGCTGGGCGCGGGCGTTGGATTGATGGCGTGCCTGTTCCGAGTTGATGACTCACTCAAATGAAAAGGAAACCTTCCTATTGACAACCAAGGTGACCCCGGTGTTACATCCTCTTAATTTAAGGCGTGAAGGTACTTCCGGAAGGACGGGAAACCTCGGCGTGCGGCTCCGCACGCCGTGCCGGCGTGGGCCGGAAGCCCGTTCCCGGCAAGGACCACAGACCGGAGGTCTCCATGCGCAAACCCCGGCTACTCCTCATGGCCGCAGCCGTGGTCGTCACCCTGACCAGTGGCCTGGTCTCCGTCACGAGCAATGATCGGGCCGAAGCCGCCATCGGCCCTGTCACCTGGTCTGACGAGTTCAACGGCGCCGCAGGAACGTCCATCGACGGTTCCAAGTGGAAATTCGACACAGGCGGCAGCGGCTGGGGCAACAACGAGCTGCAGTACTACACGAACTCGACCAGCAACGTGTACCAGGACGGGCAAGGCCACCTCGCCATCACCGCCCGCAGGGAGAACCCGTCGAACCTGCAGTGCCACTACGGCACCTGCCAGTACACCTCCGGCCGCATCCTGACCGCGGACAAGTTCAGCCAGGCGTACGGCCGCTTCGAGGCCAGCATCAAGATCCCCAAGGGTCAGGGCATCTGGCCGGCGTTCTGGATGCTCGGCGGCGGCAACTGGCCGGCCACCGGCGAGATCGACATCATGGAGAACGTCGGCAAGACGCCGAACACCGTCTACGGCACCGTGCACGGCCCCGGCTACTCCGGCGCCGGCGGCATCGGCGGCAGCCGCACGATCGGCGCGCCGCTCGGCGACGGCTTCCACAACTACCGGGTCGACTGGTCTCCCAACCTCATCATCTGGTACCTGGACGGCTCGGAGTACTTCCGCGTCACGCCGGCCAACATCAACGGCAACCAGTGGGTCTACGACCACCCGTTCTTCATGATCCTGAACGTGGCGGTCGGCGGATACTGGCCGGGCAACCCCGACGGCAGCACCACGTTCCCGCAGACGATGCTGGTCGACTACGTCCGCGTCTCCGGGTGGACCAACGACGGAGGCGGAAGCGGCAACGCGCTGAAGTCGAACCTGAACGGCCGCTGCGTCGACATCCCCGCCGCCAACCCCGTCGACGGCGCCCGGCTGCAGATGTACGACTGCAACGGCACCGCCGCCCAGCAGTGGTCGATCAACGGCGACGGCACGGTTCGCGCGATGGGCAAGTGCATGGACGCCGCGGCGGCCGGCACCGCCAACGGCACGCCGATCCAGCTCTACACGTGCAACGGCACCGCCGCCCAGCGCTTCACGCTCACCTCGGCCGGCGACCTGGTCAACACGACCGCCAACCGATGCGTGGACATCGTCGACCGCAACACCGCCAACGGTGCAAAACTCCAACTCTGGGACTGCAGTGGCGCGTCCAACCAGAAGTGGACCCGCGCCTGACCTCTTCGACCCAACCGATGTGAAAGGCCGGCAGCGCGTGCTGCCGGCCTTTCGCGTACTCGGCAGGTCATGGCCACTGCCTGCGCCATGTCCGTCAGCTTCTCCTCGTACGTATGGGGGCACCAGGGTTCCCAGGCCGATCCTCCGATTCGGGCCGGGCAAAGAGAGCACGTTGGAGGATGTGCGGACGGTACGGGCGAAATACCGTTGTGCGACCTCACCCCACCGGTAGAGCACCCGTGATCCGCGGCTCGATCGCGGTCAGGCTCCGGAACTGGCCTTCGGCCCGCTGAAGCGAGCCGCGCCGGGCCACGCCGAGCCGCGCCGCATCGCCTGAGCGCCCTCGAACCAGCCACACCCCAACACCGGCCCCGTACAGAGGAGTCTGGATGATACCCCTGATCGGCAGCGATATCGCGACCAAGATCGACGACCTCATCGGCAACACCCCCCTGCTCCGGCTCGCCCTCGACGGCCTGCCCTCGAACACCACGCTGCTCGCCAAGCTGGAGTCGGCGAACCCGCTGTCGAGCATCAAGGACCGGGTGGCCCTGCGCATGATCGAGGAGGCCGAGGCGTCCGGCGCCCTGAAGCCCGGCGCGACCGTGATCGAGTCGACCTCGGGCAACACCGGCATCGCCCTGGCGGCGCTGGCGGTCAGCCGCGGTTACCCATGCATCGTCGTCATGCCGGACAACGCGTCGCGGGAGCGCATGCTGACCCTGCGCATGCTGGGCGCCCAGGTGGAGTTCACCGACCACGTCCTCGGTTTCCAGGGATGCGTCGACCGGGCGGAGGAGCTGCACGCCGCCGTCCCCGGGTCGTGGTACGCCTGCCAGCACGAGAACACCGCCAACATCATGGCCCACTACGCGACCACGGGCCCGGAGATCTGGGAGGCCACCGGCGGCAACGTCGACGTGCTGGTGTGCGGGGTCGGGACCGGCGGCACCCTCACCGGAACGGGCCGCTACCTCCGCGAGCGCAACCCAGGGCTGCGCATCGTCGCGGTGGAGCCGGAGGGATCGCCCCTGCTGTCCGGCGGCGACCCCGGACCGCACAGGATTCCCGGGCTCAACGGCGGCTTCATCAGCCCCGTCACCGACGTCACCATCATCGACGACGTCGTCAGCGTCTCGGACGACGACGCGGCCGGCATGACCCGGGCCATCGCCGCCACCACCGGGCTGCTGGTCGGGGTCTCCTCGGGAGCGGCCGCGTACGGCTGCGTCGAGCTCGGCCGCCGCCACGACCTGTCGGGGCGGACGGTCGTAACGATCTTCCCGGACACCGGTGAGCGCTACCTCAGCTGGTGGCCCGCCTGATCAAAGGCCCTGCGGGATCATGTCGCGAGCCCCGCGGAGACGCGGGGCTCGCGACCGGCTTGACCCGGTAACAGGACGCGTCGTTACTTCGCGGCCACCAGCAGATACTCGTGCGACCGGTTGGTGACCATCGGGTCGTCGTCGCTCACCGGCCGGTCGTAGCAGTGGATGCGCTCGTCGCCCAGGGTCAGATGCCGGCCGAGCACCCGGGCGACGTCCCAGGCCAGCGGCACGAACGCCCCGGCCAGCCGGCGGTTCTGCACGGCCAGCACCGCCCGCGCGCCAGGGCGCATGACCTTCGCCACGGCGGCGAAGGCGACGTCGATCGCGCTGAGGTACTCCTCGTAGTCCCGGAGCGCGTAGAACTGACCTTCCACGGTGGAGTCGTTGTCCAGGTTGGTACCGAAGTACGGCAGGTCCGCGAGGACGAAGTCCACCGACTCCGGGGGCAACGGGGGTGTGCGGGCGTCCGCGCACAGCATGGTCTGGCCGGGATAGACCTTCAGGCGCTGACGTGCCTGCTCCGCGCGCTCGGGTGAGACCTCCAGCCCGATTCCCTTGCGGGACTCGACCGCGCACGCGACCAGCGTGGTCCCCCAGCCGGCGAACGGGTCGAGCACGACGTCACCCGGCCGGCTCATCTCGACGATCAACGGCCGCAACTGGCTGACCCAGCCGCACTGGCCGGCGGCCTCCGGCAGCGTAAACGCGGGGTCCTCTCCTTGCAGGACGTGCCAGCTTGATCTGCCCATCAGTTTCACGACACCTTTTCGATCGAATTCGGCGACCACTGAGGATGCCGGGCACCCCCTGTGGCCGTTCACCTTCTTCGCCGCTCACCGGCGTGGTCGCGACCGGCTCAGCCCTCCCCGCGAAGCGGAGCGACGGGCTCGCGGACCTGCTCTTCCGGGGGGTCCGGCACAGCCGGCACGTTCGGATGGACGGCCCGGGCGGGCAGCCGCCGTTCCAGGCGGACCAGCGTGAGGGCCGAGCAGACGACGCCTACCGCGAGCAGGAGCCACATGGAGGTCACCGACCAGCTCAGCAGCGCGGTCAGCACGGCGGGAGCCAGCGCGATCGGGATGGCCCAGGAGAACTGGTAGACCGCCATGTACCTGCCGTGGGTCTCCTCGGGAGCCGCGCTCGACACCAGCGCGGACAGCGGCGCGCCGTGCAGCATCTCCCCCAGCGTGAACAGCGCCGTCGCGGCGAAGACCCCGACCAGCTGGACCGACGGCACGGAGACCCCGGCCAGCACGGCGAACGCCACGAACGACACCGAGAACATGGAGGCGCCGATCGCGGCGGTGCGGGTGCGCCGGTACCGGATCAGGCGGCGCGTCACCGGGATCTGGAACAGCGCGATGCCGACGGTGTTGACCGCGTACAGCACGCCGACGAGCGACGGCGAGGCGCTCAGTTCCTGGGTGACGTAGACGGGCAGCGCCACCGACAGCACCATGTAGCCGAAGGCGGTCGGCACGTTCTGCAGGGTCAGCACGAGGAACGTCCGGTCGCGCAGGATGAGCCGGTAGCCTCCCCCCTTCCGGGGACCGGTCGCCGTCTCCGTCCGCACGCGTGCGCGGGGGACCGGGATCGTGCGGAGGATCAGCGCGGCGCCGACGAACGCGGCCGCGCTGACGAGGACGATCACCTGGTAGGCGGCGTCGCTGCCCAGGCCGAGCGCGGCGCCCGCGATGAGGCCGCCCGCGCCGAGGCCGGCGTTGCGCAGGCTGCGCTGCGCGGCGAGGAGCTTGTCGCGGTCCGAGCCCTGCGCGATCGCGGCGACGAACGACTGGATCGACGGCGGGTACGAGCCGTCGCCCAGCGCCACCAGCGCCACCGCCAGGAACATCGCCAGCGGCGACTCCACCAGCGGGTAGGTCGCGAATCCCACGGCGCGCACCAGGTAGCCGCCCACGACGACGGCTCGCGCGCCGAAGCGGTCGACGAGCGCGCCCGCGATCGGGTTGCTGACCAGGCTGAGCAGCGCCGCCGCGGTCATGATGACGCCGACCCGCTCGATCGGCAGCCCGGTGACATGGTGGAAGAACAGCAGGGACAGGGGCAGGTACATGCCGCTGCCGGTGGCGTCGATCACCATCCCGGCCATGTAACGCACCTGCGTCGAGGGGCGTCTCACGACGGGACCGCCACGACCTGCACCTGCTCCTCCAGCCGCGCGCCGAGCGAGCGCAGCCTGCGCTCGCACTCCGCGCGCGTCGGGGCCGAGGCGATGACGACGGTGAGGAAGTCGGCGGATCCCGCGGCTGGCGGCACCACCTGGCCCGTCCGGGCGTAGAGGTAGAAGTGCTCCACCCAGGGCTCCTGCGGGGCGTCGGGCAGCGAGTGGATCAGCCCTGGCCGCTTCATCATCAGCACCTGACCGGCCATGCGCGCCGGCTTCGGCCGCCGCCCGGAACGCACGACCTGCTCCACCTCGGGCAACGGCAGGCCGAGCTGGGCTCGGATGGAGTTCTCCGCGAGGTTGACCCCGAACAGGGTGTGGAACACCTCGCGGATCTTCCCGCCGCCGGACCGGCAGGCGATCTCGCACAGCACCAGCCGGTCGTCGGGGGTGTGGAAGATCTCCGCGTGGAAGGCGTGGTCGCGCAGGTGGCCGCCGGGCGACCGCAGCCCCGCGAGCGTCCGCTCGGTGAGCTCCAGCAGGCGGTCGGTGAGCGGGTCGTCGGGGTCGAGCGCCAGGTCGACCCGGGAGCCGGGGTCGGTGCCGAACGAGGCTAGCTCGTACTGGTACTGGGAGGGCCAGGCCAGCACGGTCTCGCCGTTCACCACCAGCCCGTCGACGTGGCACATGCGGCCGGGGATGTACGCCTCCAGCAGCAGGTCTTCGCGCGGTGCGCCGTACGCCTCGGCGAGGAAGGCCGTCAGCGCGTCCTGGTCGCGCAGGATGCGCAGGCCGATGGAGTTGAAGCTGGTCCTGTTCTTGAACACCAGGGGGAATCCGTGGACCTCGGCGAAGGCCAGCACGTCCGCCGCGGTGTGCGGGACGGTGTGCGGCGCGACCTCCACGCCGGCCCGTACAGCGTGTTCCTTCATCAGGGCCTTGTCACGGAACGGCAGCACGTCGGCGGTCCGGGGGCCGGGCAACCCGAGTTGCTCGCGCAGGGTGGCCACGCGCAGCACGTCGGCCTCGTGTTCGCCGATCAGGTGCGTGGTGCCGTACTCGGCGGCGAGCTGTACGACCCGCTCGGCCACCCGGTCGTCGTCGTCGAAGGTCTCCAGGTGCGTGTAGCCGAGGTTCCCGACCGGCACCTGCTCGCCGAACGGCTCGAACCTGTCGCGGGCGGCGAGGATCACCACCGGGCCCTCGTAGTCGCGCAGCCAGCGATGGTAGGGGAACGGCTCCAGCGGGCTCCGGTGCACGATGAGGACGCTCATGCCCGCACCCCCGCCGGTGATCCGGCCTCGGCGACGTGCGCGAGCCAGGTGCGCCCGTCCTCGCCCGCCACCCGGATCCTGATGGTGTCCTCGATGACCTCCGCGCCGCGCCGGATCGCCGCGGTCGTGTCCGGGCCGGTCACCGCGACCAGGCCGAGCCGGTCCCAGTTGTCGCGTATCGAGTGCACGGTGTCACCTGGTTTGGCGGTTATGCGCACGTCCAGCACGCCGTCCTGCGCGGCGGCGTCGCCGGCGCCCTCGACCGACTCGACCCGTCCCGGCTCGCTCACCAGGAACCGCACGCTCGCCCCGGCATGCGCCTCGGGCCGGTCGGGCAGCTCGGCGACCAGCCCGAACGGCCAGCCCAGCGCGTACCGGCTCAGGTCGATGCCGTAGGCGCCGCGCACCAGCTCCGGGATCGCGTCACCGGCGATGCGGTTGTGGCTCTCGATGATCACCGGGCCGCGCGCGCCGATGCGCACCTCGGTGTGCGAGACGCCGTCCCTGAGCCCGATCAGGTCCAGGAAGCGGCCCACGCTCGCGCGGATCTGGTCCTGCGCCGACTCCTCCAGCCGGGCGGGCAAGGCGTGGCCCAGCTCCGCGAAGCGCTCGGCGTGCACGAACTTCTCGGTGATCGCCACGACGACGTGGCGGCCCGCGAAGCTGAACGCCTCGACGCTGAACTCAGGTCCCTCGACGTACTCCTCCATGAGGAAGTCCTGCAGGAGGTACATCGTCGAGATGCGGTCGGTCCGGGTGCCGCGCAGGCCCTCCACCGTGGCCCAGACCTGCTCGGCGTCCTCCGGCCCGCCGACCCGGTAGACGCCGATGCTGGCGGTCGCGTCGGTCGGCTTGACGATGAACGGGTAGCCGTGGACGGCTCCGAAGGAGTCAAGGTCCTCGCGCCGCAGGAGCGGCGCGGCGGCCACCGCGGACGGGTCGAGCTCGGCGAGGTGGCGGCGCATGGCCAGTTTGTCGCGCAGTCTCCTGGTGACCTGGTAGCCGGTGCCGCCCAGCCCGAACAGGTCGTTGACCCGTCCCGCGTTCTCCAGCCCGGGCTCGGTGATGGAGACCGCGACGCGGAACCCCGGCTCCTCCCGCAGCTCCCTGGCGACGGGCTCGACGACCGCCCAGTCGGTGTAGTCCACGACGCGCAGGACGTCGGCGAGCTCCTCCTGCTCGGGGCTGACCTTGGTGGGGTGCTGGAGCAACAGGACGGTCAGGCCGAGCTCCTTGGCCTTGCGTACGGTCTCATCGGTGGCGCCGACTATCAGGACCGTGTTGTCCGGATTCATCGATCCATTCCTTTCGTCGGGTGGTCGGGACAGGTGGGCTCGGGCGGGGAACCGATCTCCGTCCCGTGACGGCCGGCGCCGCGTCAGACCGGCCAGGGGACCTTCCACGGACGACGCGGTCCTGCGGCGGGGTGACACGGCCCCCAGCGGGGCGACGGCGCGCGCGCCCGCGGGGACGTCCCCGAGGACGAGCGCCCGCGCCCCGACGATGGCGTCGTCTCCGACGTGCACCGGCCCGAGGACGGTCGCTCCGACGCCCAGCACCACGCGGGCGCCGATCACCGGGTGCCGCCGTTCCCCCTCGGCACGCCGGTTGTCGCGCCACCAGCCGACCGCCCCCAGGGTCACCTGGTGGTAGATGGTCACGTCGTCGCCCACGACGGCGGTCTCCCCGATCACCACGGCCGCGCCGTGGTCGACGAACACCCTGCGCCCGAGCACCGCGCCGGGGTGGATCTCCACCCCGGTGACCCCGCGCGCGAGGAGCATCAGCAACCGGGCCGGCAGCCGCCGGCCGCCCCGGTACAGCAGGTGGGCGACCCTGTGCAGCCACATCGCCGGAAGCACCGGGTGCAGCAACGCCTCCGGCCGGCTGCGGACGGACGGATCGCGCTCGGCGATCGTCCGCAGGTCCTCCGCCAGGAGCCGCAGCAGCCCCAGCGGTCGTTCTCCGCGCGGTGTCAGCGCTTCGCCGTCGGTCATCAGTAGTTCGGCGTCTTACGCAGCAGGTGGCTGCGTCCGACGATCTCCGGCTCGTAGACCAGCCCGTTCCACTCTTCTTCGGCGACCGGTTCGAGGGCGATCGATATGACGCCCTCGTCGCATCCGAGGGCGTTCCGTACGGCTCCGCTGACCTCGGCGACCAGCGCGGACTCCTGTTCCTCGGTCAGCGGCTGCGGAAAGTACTTGATATTCACATGCGGCATATTCGGCTCCTCGGTATCCGCCCCGCGCGGATTGTCGATGAAACTTCACGCGCCGAGCGCGCGACGGGCGGTTCGCAGCAACTCGTGCAGGCCCGGTTCCTTGAGAAGGCTGTAGTGGTCGGCTTTGAGATGGACGACGGCGGGCGGCTCCGAGAAATATCCGCCGCCGTACTCGATGAACGACGGTTCGTCGCCCTGGGCTTTCAGTATCGTGATCGGAGCTTTGAGCCGCGGCTCCGCCGGATCCCCGAGGTGATATTTCATCTGATAGGTCCCGTGCACCGTGCGGACGATTCTTCGCACCAGATCCGGGTCGAGCCCCGGGAAATTCGCGACCACGAACGACACGAAGCCGTCCTCGTCCTCGACGTCCTTCAGACAGTCGTCGAGCAGCGGCACGTCGATGCCGCCGGCGAAGACCGAGAAGAGGATCGTCAGGTACTTCCGGTTGGCGTAGACGGGCGCGTCGTCACCGCCGGGGTCGTCGTCCGCGCGGACCCGCGGCGACCCGGGGGCGATGAGCAGCAGACCCTCGACCTCCTCGCCCATCTGCTCAAGCTGGCAGGCCGCCTCGAAGGCGACGCGCGCGCCGAAGGAGTATCCCCAGAGCATGTACGGGCCCTCCGGCTGGAGCCGCCTCATGGCCCTGATGTCTTCCGCGGCCATCTCCTGGACGGTGGAATACGGAATCTCATCTTCATTGATCCCGTAAGCCTGCACACCATAGAAAGGCCGGTCGACGCCTATCTTTTCCGCCAGCGGCCTCAGGTTCATGGTATAACCGCCGAGGCCGGGCCAACAATAGACGGGATTCTTCGATCCTGCGGTGTTCAGCCCGACCAGACGCGAGGAAGGCTCTCCGGCGTCGGCGTCCACCTCGATCAGGAGTTTCTCCACGGTCGGTGACCCGAACACCACCTGCATCGGGAGCGAGCACCGGAACTCCTCGTTGATTCCGCTGACGAGCGCCATCGCGATCAGCGAGTTTCCCCCGGACACGAAGAAGTCGTCCCGCACCGAGACCTTTTCCCGCTTCAGCACCTTCCGCCATACGCGGGCGATCCGCTCCTCGTCCTTCGTCCGGGGAGCGACGAAAGGCTCGTCGTCGGAGACCCCGTCGGCCAGGTCGAGCGCCTCCAGCGCCTTCGAGTCGATCTTCCCGCTCGCCGTGCGCGGCAGCCTGTCGAGGATCACGACCCTGTTCGGCAGCATGTAGTCCGGCAGGAAACCGATCAGGTCGTCTCTGATCATCTCGGTCGGGCCGCTCATGTGGACGGCGTCCTCCTTCATCCCCGTGCTCAGCAGCTGCTCGTCGCTGACGCGGCCGCCGACGGCGAAGTAGAACGGGCCCGGTTCCCCGCCGCGGGCGCGCAGGATGCTCTCCATCCGCCGCGCCGACGGCAGGTCGTCGCCGGTCCTGGAGCTGTAGCCGGAGGACATGAACCCGAGGCCCATGTCGTTCATCTGCAGGCGGTGGAGCTTCCTGCCGAGGTCGACGTAGCCGAGCCAGTGCGGACCCGTTCTCCCGACCAGCGCGACCCCGAAGCCGGACCGCTGGTAGACCTTCTGGTTGATGGCCACGACGTGCTTTCGCAGGATCATGTCGCCTGAGATCCTGAGCAGATCGCCGGCCGCGTACCGGTAGAGCCCCTCGGCCAGCCCGGTCACCTTCCCGGGATGGGCCTGCACGTAGACGTCGAGCGAGTCCTCCGGCCTCGGCCCGGCATACGGCACCGCCTCGAACGTGCCGAGATACTCGTCCTCGTCCGCGCACTCCAGAAGATCCTTGGTCTCGGGCGCGTAGCCGAGGGCCCTGATGTCGAGACCGTGTTCAGGGAGGATCTCCTCGAACAGGCCGACCATGTGGCCGGCCTCCATTTCGAGGACCTCCCGGACGTTCTTCTTGTAGATCGGCTCGATCGCCCGCCGCTTGCCCACGAAGTGGATCTTCAGCTCTGCGGACGGCTCGGCCGGCTTCTCCCGGATAAGGATCAGTTCATGCCGTACGGGGTGGTAGTAGTGATATCCGGGCCGCACGCCGTCGAGACCGCTGACTTCGAGGTACATCTGCGTCGCGTAGAGGGACCCGGGAGAGGCGTAGCCGTACTTCGGCAGCAGCCGGTCCTCGCTGGAGAACTGCCCGAAATATCGAAGGATCTCCCCGAGTTCCGCGAAGCTCAGCGTGTCCAGGCCACGCGGACGCGCACCCGTGCCGCTCCTCCCCAGCAGCCGCACGATGTCGTCCTTGGTGACGTCGCCGCCCTCGAAGAAGCGGTAGGTCTTGCGGGCGAACACCCGCCTGCGCTGCTCGCGGGTCGGCGTCCCGCCGGGGAGGCCGGTCACCGTCTTGCCCCTGGTCTCCGCCTCGTCCCTGCACCCCCCGTCCGAGAGCTGCGCCATCACCTGGAGCCTGCTCTCCTTCGACAGGTGGTGGGTGCCGTGGTCGCCCTGGTCCATCAGGGCCGCTTCCTTGGGATTCAGCTCGACATAGGCGACGAGGTGCTGGAAGCCGGTGAGGGAGTCGTCCTTGACGACGACCGCCGCGTTCCTGACCCAGTCGTGGCTCTCGATGCCGAGCCTGATCTCGTCCAGCTCGATCCGGAAACCCCGCAGCTTCACCTGGTTGTCGACGCGGCCGACGAACTGGACGGTGCCGTCGGCGTTCCAGTAGGCCAGGTCGCCGGTCCGGTAGAGCCTGGAGGACCCGTGCTCCCCGTGGAACGGGTTGTCGACGAACCTCTCCGCGGTCAGGTCCGGCCGGTGCAGGTACCCCCGCGCGAGCTGGACGCCGCCGATGTACAGCTCGCCGACCTCGCCTGGGGCCAGCGGCGAGCGATCGCCGTCGAGAACGTAGAACTGCGTGTCGTGCGCCGGCGTGCCTATCGAGATCGTCTGGACGCCGTCCGCGACGGAGTCCCTGTCGACGGTGAAGCTGGAGGAGTTGATGGTGCACTCGGTCGGCCCGTACAGGTTGACCAGCTCGCAGCCCGGCAACACGTCCAGGCAGCGCAGCGCGAGGGACCGCGAAAGGGCCTCCCCGCCGCTGAAGAGCTGGGTGAGCGACGTGCACTCCCCCAGCCGCTCGGTGTCCAGCAGCGCCTGCAGCAGGGTCGGGACGCACTGCAACGTGGTCACGCCGTGGGCCACGACGGTGTCGACGAGCCGTTCGGGGTCGCGGTAGACGCCGGGGCCTCCCATGACGACCGTGCTGCCGCACGCGGGTGCGAGGATCTCCCACTGCGCCGCGTCGAAGCTCATGGGGGTCTTCTGCAGAATGATCCGGTCCCGGTCGATCCCGTGGACGGTGTTCAGCCACCGCATCTGGTTGACGATCGCGCGGTGCTCGATCACCACCCCCTTCGGCCTGCCCGTGCTGCCGGAGGTGTAGACGACGTACGCCGCGTCGCCGGGGTGGATGCCGACACCGCTCTCCCAGGCCCCTTCTGGCGATGCGGCGGGCTCGAACGCGTCCGCCGCGTCCAGGACGACTATCTTCGTTCCCCGCGGCGCCAGCTCGGCCAGCCGTGCCACGAGGTCCCGCTGGGTCAGGATGATCCCGGTCCGGGAGTCCTCGATGATGTAGCGCAGCCGCTCCTCGGGATACTCCGGGGAGAGCGGCAGGTAGGCGCCGCCGGAGCACAGGATCCCCCACACGCCCGTCATCAGCTCGATCGACGGCTCGACGAACACCCCGACGCAGTCGTCGGCGCCCACGCCGAGACTCCGCAGGTGGGCGGCCAGGTCCGCGCCGCGCTCCGCGAGCTCGCGATAGGTGAGGCGCTCGTCCCCGTAGACGCACGCCGTACGGCCGGGCTGTGACCGCGCGTGCTCCCGTAGCAGTTCCGGCAGGCATTCGCCGCCGGAGGGCCGGCGTCGTGCCCCGTCGAACTCGACCAGGTTCCGTCTGTTCGGCGTCATCGGGCGAACGGCCTCGCCGCCCGCCGCGATGACGTCCTGCGTTTTCACCTGATGTGTATTGTCAAGGCTCATATGGCCTCCTCGTTCGGACGGCGCGGGGGCGGGTTCCGCCGCTCATGAAGCGCGCGGGCCGTGGTCCACACCACGGTTCACCGGGATGCCGGTACACGCCCGGCCCCCGGCGGGGAGATCGGCGGCTCGCCAGGAGAGCCACCGATGACACGTGGCGTCCGGCGTCCCCGATGCCGGGCCGTTCACGAATGACCTGAGGGTCCGAGAACTCCGCATGCCGGGTCGAACAGGCCCCCCGCCGCCTCATCGTCGGCGGTGTCCGGTTCAGCACGCATCTTCCAGAGTGTGGACATGCCGATCATCGTGGACGGGTCCGGCCGGGCGCGCATCTTCCTAAGTGCGGAGATGCGACCGGTTTTTCCGGGGAACCCCAAGGAGCAGGCGAGCAGCGGGGATATGGAATCCGCCGAGCCCCAGCGCGGCGGCCAGGCAGGCCACGGGGATCGCCGGCAGCACGTAGCGGTGGTCGAAGTCCAGTGCGGCGACGGGCGCGACGAGCAGGAACACGGCCGTCGCCCATGGCAGCAGCGCAGCACGCCGCCTGCCGATCGAGCCGAGGCCGCCCACCAGCAGGATGACGCCGAACAACGGGCCGTGCAGCACGCCGGGAAGGACGTAGGCGGCGAGCAGGTTCCCGTACGGGTCGACGGAGGACATGCCGCGAATGCCACCGTCGTACTCGCCGCGCACCTTGTCGATCAGCGGGAACGCGGGCAGCCGCCACGAACCGTGGGGGAACGTCAGCGCGGGCGAGACGCGCAGGGGGTGGCGCACCGGGGTCCACGCGAAGGCGAGCGAAGTGTCGTGGACGACCGCGCCGAGGTAGTCCAGCGGCTGCGCGGCGATGGCACGCAGCGCGAAGGAACGGGCCAGGTCGTTGTGCGCGAAGCGGCCGCCCGGCAGCCGGTTCAGCGAGGCGCCCGCGGCCCATACGTACTCGGAGGCCGCGTCGACCACGGTGCCGTTCGGGCAGAGCTTCGCCTCCTCGGCCGGGGGTTTGATCACCGAGCAGTCGGCGAACGTCATCGTGCGAGCCCACAGCGCCACGCCGTCCGAGCCGCTGAGCGCGAACCTGCCGTGATGCGCGTGGTACCAGCCCGCGTAGGCGGCGAGGGGCAGCAGCCCGGCTAGGGCGAGCGCGATCACCTGCCGGCGGCCGGCCCGCTGGATGAGCAGCTGGACCAGTACGAGACCGAGCAGCGGCACCGCGACCGTACGGGTGAGCCCGGCCAGCGCCAGCAGCAGGCCCACCGCCGCGCAGGCGCGCACCGACGGCCTGGCCCGCCACAGCAGGACGGTCAGCGCGGCCACGATGAGGAAGGTGACCTGGGTGTCGGACAGCACGGCGTGTTCCAGCCTGAGGAACGCCGGGTTGAACAGCACGGGCAGGGTGGCCAGCGTCGCCCCCCACCCGGGAAGCGACCGGCGGCGGAGCACCCAGTAGATCATCAAGCTCATGCCGAGTCCCATGACGTGCTGCACGCCCGCCACGAGTTCGACGCTGTGGAACGGCAGGAGCAGCCTCAGGAAGAAGGAGTACCCGGCGGGGTGGAACGCCCCGGAGGGCTGGAGGTGGACGGCGGTGTCCAGGTAGGTGAAGGAGTCGTACCAGTAGAGCTGGGCGGTGTCGTAGCCGAGCATGACGAGGCAGCGAAGCGCCGCCGCGAGCACGATCACGATGACGAAGATCCCGTGGCCGGTGACGAGGAGCCGGCGCGGTAAGGACGGACGCTCCACGGTGTGGACGGCCGGGACGCCGGTGGCGGAAACGAGCATGGTGAAGCCCCCGATCGGGCGCCGGGCGGTTCCCGGCGGGGTGAGGGCAGTCCAGCGATTGATCGATAACCTTGGCGTGACCGAATCCGGTTATGTCCGCGTTATGCGGCTTCTGGCACGCTGACGCGATCCGAAGATCCGGGGGAGCCGCCGTGCGGGTACTGGTCGCCGAGGACGAGCGCATGCTCGCCGACTCCATACGCGAGGGGTTGCGTGGCGAGGCGCTCGCCGTCGACGTCGCCTACGACGGCGAGTCGGCGCTGGAGCGGCTCCGCGTCCACGACTACGACGTGCTCATCCTGGACCGCGATCTGCCGGGCGTGCACGGTGACGACGTGTGCAGGGCCCTGGTGGCCGACGGGGCGCTGGTACGCGTCATCATGCTCACCGCGTCAGGCGACGTGCGCTCCCGAGTGGAGGGCCTGTCCCTCGGCGCCGACGACTACCTGCCCAAGCCGTTCGCCTTCGAGGAGCTCGTCGCCCGCGTCCACGCGCTGGGCCGCCGGGTACGTCCGGCCGACCCCCCGATGCTGGAACGGGCCGGCATCCGCCTGGACTGGGCGCACCGGCAGGTGTTCAGGGACGGCCGCTACGTGCCGCTCGCCCGCAAGGAGTTCGGCGTACTGGCCGAGCTGCTGCGCGCCGATGGGGCGGTGGTCTCCGCCGAGACGCTGCTGGAGAAGGTGTGGGACGAGCACATCGACCCGTTCACCAACACCGTGAGGACGACGATGATGAAACTCCGACGCAAGATCGGCGAGCCGGCGGTCATCGAGACCGTCACCGGGGCCGGGTACCGCATCCCATGAAGAACAACGTGCGGCTGCGCTTCGCCCTCGCCTGCGGCGGGGTGTTCCTCCTCGCGGGCGCGGTGCTGCTGGTCGCGGTCTTCTTGGTCGTCCGGCAGAGCCTGGAACCCCGTGACGGGCTGCGCCAGCCCAAGGCCATCACGGTCGCGGGCACGACGTACCGGCCCGCGCCCACCCAGGAGGACGCCTTGAAGGCCTTCTACTCGTCGGGCGGTACCGATGTGTACTACGTGGCCCAGCAGCGGGTCGCGCAGGTCAGGCGGATCTACCAGCGCGACACCATCAAGAACGTGCTCACCGTGGGCGGCCTCGGGGTCGTGGCGGCCGCCGCCATCGCCACCGCGATCGGCTGGCGGGCCGCCGGATGGGTGATCCGCCCCGTCAGGTCGGTGAGTGAGAGCGCACGGCGCATCGCGCAGAGCCACGACCTCGCCGAACGCATCGCCCATGACGGGCCGGAGGACGAGATCAAGGATCTCGCCGACAGCGTCGACGGCATCCTCGGCCGGCTGGCCCGCTCGTACGACGGCCAGCGGCGCTTCATCGCCAACGCCTCGCACGAGCTGCGCACCCCGCTCACCATCAACCGCACCCTCGTGGACGTGGCGGTCCGCCGGCCCGACGCGACCGAGGACGTCAGGCGCCTCGGCGAGTCCCTTCTGGTGGTCAACACCAGGCACGAGCGGCTGATCGACGCGCTGCTCACGCTGTCGGAAGGCGAGCGGACGGTTCTCGACCGGCGCCCCTTCGACCTGGCCGACGTGGTCGAGCACGTGCTGGACCTGGCGGCCAAGGAAGCGGGGGAGAACGAGGTGACCATCCACCGGCTGCTGGATCCCGCGCCGACCGCCGGTGAGGCGGTGCTGGTCGAGCGGCTCGCGCAGAACCTCGTGGAGAACGCCATACGGCACAACCACCCCGGCGGCGAGGTGTGGGTCTCCACCCGGCAGCGGGCCGACCGGGTGGAACTGATGGTGGCGAACAGCGGGCTCCCCGTGCCTTCCTACGAGATCGAGATGATCTTCGAGCCGTTCCGGCGGCTGCACGGCGACCGGCTGCGCTCCGACCGCGGCAGCGGCCTCGGGTTGTCGATCGTCAAGGTCGTGGCGGAGGCCCACAGCGGGACGGTCACCGCCAGTCCTCGCGAGGAGGGCGGCCTCACCATCGCCGTCGAGCTACCGCGCGAGCAACCGTGAGCCCTGCCCGGTCACGGGTTCGGCCTCCCGGAGTCGTGTCGCGCCTGCCTTGACAGCGTTCCCGGGTTCGGGCTTCATATAAACCAGGCCGCCATTCGCGACTACATTGCCCAAGCCGTGAAGCTGGACGGAGCACAGGCATAAACTAAACGATCAACTCCTGCAACCACGCGGTGATAATGCTGAGACGATCGCCGGAAACGATCGGTTCATGAGAAGATCGAAAATTGTACTGACGACAGCCGTCCTTCTGGCGACTGCGGCACACGGTGGAACCGCGCAGGCGGCGTCCGATGGCGAACCTCTCACCTCCGTCATCAGCGCGATCAAACGCCAATTCGCCAAGAAAAGCAGTGTTCACGTGTCCATCAAGACGCGCGAAGATTTTTCCGGCGCCAAGAGCACGGCCGACACGCACGGCGTATATCGTTTCACCCGCTCGGGCGTATTCGCTTCCGACAGCACAGAGATCGACAAGGATCCGGTGTCCCCCGGCCGATTCCGCATGATCAACATAGGCCGGGACAGCTACACGCAGAGCACGGACTACTCGCTGTTGCCCAAGGGTAAGAAATGGACCCATTGGCGGAACGCGGATGGCTTCCTGTGGGCGAAGGACCTGATCGACGGGCTCAACCCGGCCTTTCTCACGCATGTCGCCTCTCGGCAAGTGGTCCGCTCTGCCGGCGGAACCGTCGATGGGGTGAACACGACGCTCTATTCCGGGACCGTGACCGTTCCCGAGCTCGGGACAAGGCAGGCTGGAACCACCTTCGACCTCAAGGAAGGGCGCGCGGCGGGCGGTCAGGTCAAATGGAAACTCTGGGCCGGACCGGACAGCCTGCCGCGACGTTTCCACGCCGCGATATCATTCGAGCCCGTCGGAGAGGAAAAGAAGGGCTGGAGCATAGTAGCGAATATGCTCTACAAGCAGTGGGGGCATTCCGTGAAGATCACCGCTCCGCCCAAGAACCTCACCGTAGAAGCCGGCTGACGACAAGGCCGTCCATTTCGGCGGACGCGGCGGACGACCCACGACGCTTCCAAGCCATGGCTCACCCCGCGTGTTCAGGTTTCGAGAGTGGTGAGGTCTTCGGGGGTCAGGTGGATCCCGCTTGCGGTCGTGTTCTCCTCCAGATGGGCGAGTGAGCCGGTGCCGGGGATGGCGAGCATCGCGGGGGAGGCCGCCAGGAGCCAGGCGAGGGCCACCTGGGCGGCGGTCGCCTGGTGACGAGCGGTCACCTCTGCCATCCGAGCCGGGTCGATCGGACGGTGGCCGCCGCCGAGCGGGAAGAACGGCACGTACGCGATCCCCTCCTTCTCGCACTGCCGCAGCAGCTCGGCGTCACCCCGGTCCTGCACGTGGAAGGTGTTCTGCACGGCCGCCACCGGAGCGATCGCCCGCGCCTCGGCCAACTGGGCGGCATCGACGTTGCTGACACCCAGATGCCGGATCAGCCCCTCGGCGCGCAGCTCGGCCAGGGCCGCGTACCGGTCGGCGATCGACTCGCCGCCGGGGTCCATCATGCCGCCCACCCGCAGGTAGACGAGGTCGAGCCGGTCGACGCCAAGGGTGCGCAGGTTGTCCTCGACCAGGCCCCGCAGCTGGTGCGGGCCGGCCTGGCCGCTCGGGGGTCCGTCGTCGCCCATCAACGGCCCGACCTTCGTCGCGATGACCAGGTCCTCCCCGTACGGGGCGAGCGCCGTCCGGATGAGCTCGTTGGCGACGACTCCGCCTCTTCGGTAGAACCACGCTGTATCGATGTGGTTGACGCCCAGTTCGACCGCGCGGCGGAGCACGGCGATGCCCGTCTCGGGGTCGCGGGCGGGCCCCCGGAAAGTGCCGGTCGGAAGCCGCATGGCTCCGAAACCGAGCCGGTGGACGGGGAGATCTCCGCCGAGGAGGAATCGTCCCGACAGGGCCGCGGGGGTGGCAGAACCTGAATATGTCATGTCGCTCAGCCTTCTCGCATTCGCGCGGCGGCCCAAGGCGATGGCAGCTAGCTGCCACCACCCGCACCATGGCGGTGATAATGAATGAGTGACTACTGAGCAGGTCAGCACCGTCCGCGGTGACGCCGAGCTCGTCGCCCGGGCCGGTCACCTGTTCGCCGGCGCCCAGCACGAGTTCGTGTGCGCGGCGCGCGACCTGAGCACGTGGTCGCAGCCCGCGGCGCGACAGGCGATCCAGGACCGGATGCGCGCGGGCGGCGAAGCCGGCTTCGCGGTGAAGAAGCTCCTCAGCCCGGCCGCCCTGGCCGACGAGGCGGCACGGCGGCACCTTCGCGAGGTCACGGCGAAGGGCGCCCAAGTGCGGATCAGCTCCACACGGCTTCCCCACGAGACGATCGTCATCGACCGGCGGGTGATGATCCTGGCAGGCCGTGACGCGCCGGGCCTGCGCGAGTTCACCGTGACCACCTCGCCCGCACTGGTCGGCGGCGTGTACGCGCTGTTCCAGGCGGCCTGGGAGGCCGCCACCGACTTCGCCGCCTACCTCGGCGGAGACGTGCCGCACCTCGACGCGGACGGCCTGGCCGTCCTGCGCGCCCTCGGCGCGGGGCACACCGACGAGACCGCGGCCAGACTGCTCGGCCTCTCGCTGCGCACGTACCGCAGGCGGGTCGCCGAGCTGATGGCCAAGCTGGAGGCCGACTCCCGATTCCAGGCCGGGCTGCGCGCGGGCGAGCTCGGGCTCACCGGGGAGTCGGCGGTGAGCCGCTGATGTGCCGGCCGATCGCCGCACAGTTGGCTGAGCGGGGGCATGCCGGCGTCCCCTGTGGAGATCGCCCTGTCTCTGCTACCGTGGCGCACATGAAGCGCGCTGCTATGACGACGACGCCGGAGAGTGTCCCGGCGCGCTGACAGATGACTTAGTCCGAAGCCCCGGGGCGAGTGCCCCGGGGCTTCGCCGTGTGGTCACTCGCCTCACATCCGCGAGGAGACCACGATGCACGATCACCGCAAGCTCGGCCGCGAGTTGGGTCTGTTCGATTCCGACCCTCTGATCGGCGCCGGGCTGCCGTACTGGTTGCCCGACGGTGCGACCGTCCGGCACACCCTGGAGGAGTACATCCGCGAGGCCGAGCGCCGGGCGGGCTACCAGCATGTGTACTCGCCCGTGCTGGGCAAGCGGGAGCTGTACGAGATCTCCGGGCACTGGTCCCACTACAGCGACGACATGTTCCCCCCGATGGATCTCGGAGGAGAGCAGGTGGTCCTGCGGCCGAGCCTGTGCCCGCACCACGCGCTGATGTACCGCTCCCGCGCCCACAGCTACCGCGAACTGCCCCTGCGGATGGCCGAACTGGGAGGCATGTACCGCTCCGAGTTGTCAGGGGTGCTAGGCGGGCTGACCCGCGTACGGGCGATCCAGCTCAATGACGCGCACATCTTCTGCACCCTGGACCAGGTGGCCGACGAGACCCGGGCGGCGCTGGAGCTGATCCGCCGGGCGTACGGCGCTCTCGGCATCCGCGCGGCCCGCTACCGGCTCTCCCTGCCGGGACCGGGCGGCAAGTACGTCGCCGCCCCCGAGATGTGGGAGCGGGCCACTGCCCTGCTGACCGACGTCCTCGACCACTCCGGCGTGGCGTACGAGGCCGCGGAAGGGGAGGCGGCGTTCTACGGTCCGAAGATCGACGTGCAGATCGCCGACAGCGCCGGCCGTGAGGCCACCTTGTCCACCGTCCAGGTCGACTTCCACCAGCCCGAGCAGTTCGATCTGCACTACATCGGCCAGGACGGCGCGAAACACCGGCCGGTCATGGTGCACCGCAGCATCATCGGCAGCGTGGAGCGGGCCGTGGCGCACCTCATCGAGCAGCACGGCGGCGCCTTTCCCGCCTGGCTCGCCCCCACCCAGATCGTGGTGCTCCCGATCTCCGAGGCCGAGATGCCGCAGGCCGCCGAGCTCGTACGACGATGCCTCGACCAGGGGCTGCGGGCCGAGATCGCCGGGCCGGAGCACGGCACCCTGGGCGCCCGCATCCGAGCGGCCCGGCTCGTGCCCTACCAGGCCGTGATCGGCGCCAAGGAGGCCGCCGACGACCAGGTCGCCCTGCGTCTGCGTGACGGACGGCGCCTGGACGTCCTGCCCGCCTCCGAGGTCCTGACCCGCATCGGCGCGCTGGTCGGCGCGCACAGTACCGATCTGTGGGACTCCGACGCCCATGCGTAGAACGGCAGGCCGGGAGCCGGTGTCGTAGTCACGGCTGGGCGTGGGTGGAGCGTGCGACGGCTTCGGTGAGGGCCGCGACGTGGGCGGCGAGCGCTTCGACCAGGGCCGGTGGGCTCCTGACGGCGAATCGCCAGGGCAGGCCAGTGAGGATCCGGGCCATCGCCGGCAGGTCCTCTGCCCCGCTGACCAGCGACACCCCGCCCTCTGGGCACGGTCGCAGCTCGCCGAAGGTGGCTGGCAACCGTGCCCGGGCGGAGGCCAGGTCGGTGTCCAGCCAGACTTCGGTGCGGTGGGTCCATGCGCCGAGCGTCAGTGACCGCCGGACGTACGCCACCGGGTCGAACCCGTCAGGTGGGACGAACCGGCGTGGCAGCTCGGCGGCGTCGGTGATGTTGTCCAGGCGGAACATGCGGGTGTCGTCGCGCAGGTGGTCGTGGCCCACCAGGTACCAGCGGCGCGTATGCACGACGAGCCCATATGGGTCCACATCGCGGACGCCCCGGGTGTGCTCGATGCGGACGGTGTGGCGCGCCCGTACGGCCGCGCCCAGCGTCAGCGCCAGTTCCGGCTCTGGTGTCAGCGCGCCCGTGGCGGTCATCGAGGTCGCTGCGACGAGTGCCTTGACGCGTTCACGCAGCGCGACGGGCAGCACGCGGGTGAGCTTGACGAGCGCGCGGTCGGTCGCGGTGGGTTCACCGGCGTCCGCGCGCTCCCCCGCGGCGGCCAGCGCGACCGCCACGGCGACCGCCTCCTCGTTGGCGAGCATCAGCGGGGGCAGCCGGTAGCCGCCGGCGAGCCGGTAACCGCCGTAACGCCCGCGAACCGACTCGACCGGGATGTCCAGATTCTGCAGGGCGGTGATGTAGCGGCGAACCGCTCGTGCGTCCACCTCGAGCCGTCTGGCGAGCTCGTCGGCGGACACCAGCCCGCGGTCCTGCAGGACCTCGAGCAGCGCCAGGATGCGGGTCGCCGGACGAGACATGCATCACATGTTAATCAGGGCAAATAACGTCCACAATCATTCCTAGCCTGGCTTCCATCGAAGCTCGAACGAAGGAAGCCATGTCCACCATTGTTCTTGTCGGCGGCTCGTTTCTCGGCGCCTGGTCGTGGGAGCGGGTCACGCCGGTGCTCACCGCGGCCGGCCACGATGTCCATCCGCTGACGCTCACAGGTTTCGGCGACCGCGCGCACCTCGGCTCGGAGACGACAACGCACGTCCTCGACATCACAGCCGCCATTGAGGTCGCGGGGCTGCGTCACGTCGTGCTCGTCGCGCACTCCTACGGCGGTGCCCCGGCCACGATCGCCGCCGCCGGGATCCCCGACCGCATCGCCCGCATCGTCTACGTCGCCGCCGTCCTCCCGCAGGCGGGCAAGACGCTGTTCGACACCACCCCGCCGGGCGTCGAAGAGGCGATCACGCATACCGTCGAAGACGGGCGGATACCGGTGATGAGCGACGAGGTCCTCGATTTCAACTTCGGCCGCCATGGACTCACCCCCGAGGATCGGGCGTGGCTGCGGGCCCGGGGAGTCGGTCAGCCGATCAACACCTACCGTGACCCGGCACCGGCCGACCTCAGCGCGGTGGAAGGGCTCCCCCGCACCCACATCGTGTGCACGGGAGATCCCGGCGATCCGGCCGTTCCCTCCGGCCATGACCTGGTCACCATCGACACCGGGCACTGGCCGATGATCACCAAGCCGGTGGAGCTGGCCCGGCTGATCGACAAGGCCGCGCGGTCGTGATGCGGCCGTTCCAGGTGGACATCCCGCAATCCCGCCTTCGCCGCTCCGCGCGGAGGCCGTGGTGGTGTGGCTACACGGGAGCGGGGGACGGGACGGTGACCGCCTGGAGAAGCCGGCGAAGGGCCGGCAGGTCGCCCGTAGCGGTGACGCTCCCGTCGGACAGGGCGGCGTCGAGCGTGGACGGGTCGTCGAGCAGGGCGTTCAGCTGCTCGGGGTCGGCGCGAAGGGAGGCGTCCGCCCTGGTGGGTTCGCCGGGCTCGACGTACACCTGACCGGCCGCCGTCCGGACGGTCCATATGCGCTCGTCGAGCTGGACACGGTAGATGGTGTCCGGCGCCTTGGGGTCAGGGTGCGCTGAGCCTCGCAGAAACAGCAGGACCGAGGTGGCGGTGAGCGTGGTCGGCGCGGGCGGGAGCGGGACCTGAAGACCCCAGCCGCCCAGGGCGAGCACTATGGGTTCCAGCTCCCGGCCCCAGTCGGTCAGTTCGTACACCCATGAACCGGCCGGCGGCGCCAGTTTGCGGCGGCGGACCACGCCGCGGCCTTCCAGCTCGCGAAGCCGGTCGGCGACCAGGTTCGAGCTCGCGCCGGACAGGGCGCGGCGCACGTCGGAGAAGCGTTGCGGTCCGAGGAACAGCTCCCGGACGACCAGCAGGGCCCAGCGTTCCCCGACGACGTCGAGGGCCCGGGCGATCCCGCAGGCGTCCCCGTAGCTACGGCTCGTTGGCATGACCATCTCCCTCCTCACAGTGATGCTAACGTACAAGTAGCCAGTTGTTTTTAACAACCAGTATCACTAGGGTGATGGCGTCCAGCCAAAGCACGGCCGGCGCCGGCACTCGCGGCGCGGAAAGGACAGCCATGGGACACCCGGTTGTGCACTTCGAGATCATCGGGAGCGACCCGGCGAAGCTCCGTAGCTACTACGGCGACCTGTTCGGGTGGGAGTTCGACACGAGCGGGCCGGTCTCAGAGGAGGTCTCCCAGCCGGGCGAGTACGGGTTCGTGGAGCCCGGCACGATCGGCGGGGTCGGAATCCCGGGCGGCGTCGGCGGAGGCAAGGGCTACGAGGGTCACGTCGTCTTCTACGTCGGCGTTCCCGATGTAGAGGCCGCGCTCCAGAGGGCCGAGAGCCTCGGGGGCAAGCGTCGGATGGGCCCCGACCGCGCTCCGGGGACGACCCTCGTGGTCGGCCACTTCACCGACCCCGAGGGCCACTTGATCGGCGTCGCCGGTATGGCGTAGCCGTGCTATCCCGCCATCCGCTGGTTGTCGATCAGAAGACGCAGCACAGCCTCAGGGTCTTCAATGTGCGGATCATGGCCGGTCGGCAGCGACGCTTCACGGACCAAGGGCGACTCGCGGACGACCGCCTTGAGCCGCCGCTCTGTCCAGACGCAATAGGCGCGCCAGGCGGGAACGAGGTGCTCGGGGAACATGCCCGCGAAGGACATCGCGTCACCGCTGACGACAAGGAGCGGGCAACGCGCGGCGCGATAGGCGGCGAAGAGGTCCAGGGCGTCAATCGCCCTCATGACCTGAAGGAACGACTCGGGGAGCCCTTGGCCCATCTCGCCCAGGAACGCCGTCATCTCCTGACACGCCCGCGCCGCCGAGACCTCATCCAGGCCGAAGAACTGGTCAGGACGCGTCGGGTTGCCGTGACCATCGAGGTTGACCGCGAGCGGGCACTCCGGATGCTCACCGGCCCACAGCGCGGCGACCATCCCGCCCAGAGAATGTCCGACGACCAGAGGACGGCGAAGTCCGAACCCCTCGACGACGACGGCGACGTCCACCAGCGCTTCCCGCCAGGTCCACGGCGCGTCACCCGACTCTCCATGGCCACGTAGGTCCATCGCCACCGGCCGGAACCCGTTGTCCAGGAGAAGCCCCGCGAAGGCATCCCAATCGCCGCGCGTCCGCCCGCCACCATGCAGGAGGAGAACGTCCTCACCACGCCCACCATGGTCCTCGGCCGAGATCGGAAGATCACCGATCACAAGCTTCCTGGCAGCACCCAATTCACCCACCACCTTCTTTCGCACGGCGCCCCTTCCTAACAGCCAGGCCCAGCAGCCGCTACAGCTTTTCTCGCTGTCGGCGACGTACGTCAACAGCCGTTCAACGGCCCTGATACGTCGACAGCAGAGCAGGGGCCCGGCTGGTACCGAGATTGGGCAGTAATGGCGGAACGGAGCATGACATGGCAGGCGACGACGACATGTCCGGGTGATCCCAGACCTCATCGCCATCGGTGATGCGCCCATCGCGTGACCGCCGACCGCTGGCTGCGACTGTCCGAGGGACGCCTGCTCGAAACGAGCGCCCCCGGTGAAGGCGGGCGCTCATAACCGGCCTTACATCGGGTGCCGGTCAGTCGCGTGAGGATGTGGCGAGCATGCCGAGGGAGGCTTGCCACAGGCGTGTGGCGGCGCCGGGGTCGAGGGCGTGGTCGGCGACGCCGTTGTACGTCCCCGGCACGTGGCGATGCGCTTGGTTACACTCCTCGAAGTACCGGCCGCCTACGCCTTCGAGCAGCGGTGAGGTCGCGAGCAGCACGGACGTGGCCGCGCCCTGTTGAGGCGTCTTGAACACGTAGCCGGAGGCCACCGCCGTGTCCAGTTCCTCCTGGCTCATGTGCCGGGTCAGGTTCGTCAGGATCGCCCCGGGGTGCGCGGCGTTGACGGTGATGCCGTCGCCGGCCCAGCGCCTGTTCGCCTCGACCGCGAACAGGACGTTGGCCGTCTTCGACTGGCTGTAGGCGATCTCGGGGTCGTACGCGCGCACCCGGAAGTGGATGTCGTCGAAGTCCACCGCGACCCGCAGATGCCCGACCGAACTGAGCGATACGACGCGGGCCCGGCCGGCTGCCGCGAGTGCCGGGTGCAGCCCTGTGGCGAGCGCGAAGTGACCGAGGTGGTTGGTGGCGAACTGCAGCTCCCAGCCCTCCGGCGTACGCATCTCGGGCGTCCTCATCACCCCGGCGTTGTTGACGAGGATGTGCAGGGGACCGTCCCACGCGGCGGTGAAGGCCGCGACGGATCTCTGGTCGGCGAGATCCAGCGGCGCGACCAAAACATGCTTGTTGCCGGCGCCCGCGCTGATGTCCCCGGCGACGTGCTCGCCGGCCTGGACGTCGCGTACCGCCAGCGTCACCTCCGCCCCGGCGCCGGCAAGCGCACGGGCGGTCTCGACACCGATGCCGGATGCGGCGCCGGTCACGATGGCACGGCGACCGGTGAGGTCAACGCCGTTCACCACCTCGGCGGCGGTGGACTGAGCGGTGAACGGCGTGGTGATGAGGGTCGGTTCGGTCATGGGTCTGCCCTTCTGTGTCATGCCCCGGCCCGAAGGCCAACGGCGGGGACGGGGACGGGGGGCGGGAGCGCCGAGCGGGCGGGCTGCGACACCGCTTCACACCCGGCCTCCTCGGAGGCTCCAGGTGGCGCTTCTCCAGCTAACCACCGGCACGGCCTCCCCCCGGCACGGTGAAGGAGGCCTGCTCTACCAGGGGTCCGACCGACCGGGGGTCCAGCAGTACCCCTCACGGGCAACGGCGCGCCACCACCTCTCGCTTAGCCTGGAGAGCATGAGCGACCACTCCTCCGGCGCCGGGAGCAACACGGAGCTCCGGGAGTTCCTGCGCTCGCGCCGGGCCAGGATCACCCCCGAGGAAGCGGGCCTCCCCCCGCAGCCGGGCACCCGCCGGGTTCCCGGCCTGCGCCGCGAGGAGGTCGCCCAGCTCGCCGGGGTGAGCGTGGACTATTACGTACGCCTGGAGCGCGGACGCAACGTGAACGCCTCCGAGAGCGTGCTCGACGCGCTCGCCCATGCGCTGCATCTGAACGAGACCGAGCGCGGCCACCTCTTCGCCGTGGCCAAGCCCACCCGCAGGCAGAGCCGCCCGCTGCCGCCTCAGCAGGTGCGGCCAGGTCTGTACCGGGTTCTGGAGACCATGCCCGACGCCCCCGCCATGGTCCTCGGCCGCCGCATGGACGTCCTGGCCAGCAACCCCCTGGCCCGAGCGCTCTTCACCGACTTCGACGCGCTGCCGCACCGTGAGCGGAACATGCTCCGCTACCTCTTCCTCGACGAGGCCGCGCGTGAGCTGTACGTCGACTGGGTGGGGGCTGCCCGCGGTGCCGTCGCCGCCCTGTACCTCTACGCCGGCCGCTACCCCCACGACCCCCGGCTCGCCGAGCTGATCGGTGATCTTTCCCTCAGGGACGAGGACTTCCGCCGCTGGTGGGCCGACCACAACGTTCTCCGCCGCACCCACGGCGTCAAGCGCTACCACCACCCCCTGGTCGGCGACCTCACCCTGGGGTACGAGGCCCTCACCCCCGCCGGCGACCCCGACCAGACCCTCGGCCTCCACACCGCCGCACGCGGTTCCCCGTCCGAACAGGCCCTCCGCCTCCTGGCCAGCTGGACCAGCGAACCACCCCAACCCACCACCATTCCCCCAAACCGACCGGCCGCGTCCGAGGAACGTTAGACGTCGTGCAGGGAGCTGATCCGATCAACCAGGCTTGTGGATATGTCGCATTCGTGGCTTCCTTTGGGAGAATCGCCGGGTGAGGAGCCTTTTTATCCGTCCGAGAGCCGCTGCGGATCTGCCTGGCTGCGTGGACGCTCTCGCCGCGGTGCAGGCCGCTGATCGATACCCGGTCGACTGGCCTGCCGACCCGGTGCGGTGGCTGACGCCCTCTGATCTTGTTCGCGCGTGGGTGGCGGTTGGGGGGTCCGGCGTCGTCGGCCACGCCGGACTCTCACAACTGGACGCGGCCACGCTGGAACCGGCCGTGGCCGCGGCCCTCGGCGAGCCGGTCGGGCCTGTCGGGTCCATCACCCGGCTCTTCGTCACGCCAGAGGGACGGGGCCGTGGATGCGCCGCCCTCCTTCTTGACACGGTTCGCAAGGAGGCGGTCGCACTGGGGTTGCCTCTCATGCTCGACGTGTCCGACGAGGGTCACGCGGCCATCGCCCTGTACGAGCGTGCCGGCTGGCGGCGTGTGGCGAGCGCTCGCGCACGCTGGCTGAACAAAGCGGGCGAACCCGCACTGCTGCACTACTACGTCAGTCCGGACGAGCCGCGCCCGGCGTAGAGAGCAGGCCAGCGGCACGCGTCCGGCGTAGAGAGCAGGCCGGCGGCGTCGCGCCCGGGTCTCAGCGCTTGCGGGCGGCGAGCCAGAGGGCGACGAGGGCGGCCAGCATGCCGACCGCGACGCCGATGGCGAAGTCACCGCCCTTGATGGCGGTCGTCGCGGACAGCATCCCGCCGATGCCGGCCACCGCCAGCGCGCAGACGACGATCAGGAGAACGGCCAGCAGGTAGAAGCGCTTGCTGAAGAACAGGCGCCCGCCCGGTGCCGGAGGCGGGGAGTCGATCTCGGCGGCGGGGCCCACGCTCGCGGCCTTGGGACGCTTGAAGTACTCGTAGTAGAGCCACGTGCCACAGGGCTCCCATCCGTCGGGCGCCAGCCGCTCGACCAGGGCGCGCCTGCCCTTGAGCGTCACGACGTCGCGGCGGTACTCCCAGCGCTGTGGCCGCTCGGGGTCGCGGTGGCTGACGAACATGCCTTTCTTGTCGACCTTCTCGACCTCCCAGCCCTGCTCGCCGAACTCGTTGAGGCGCCGCTCGTCGGCGAAGATGTCGGCCGTCCACACCCAGGTGCCGGCGGTGGGCCCCGACCCGGGCTCGACACCGAGCTGCGGGGCGAAGCCGGCGGCCGGGCCGAACTCCTCCTCGGGGTCCGTCCCGCTTTCCTGGACGTAGGCGGTGAAGTCGTCGATCGTGGCGGTGATCCGCTCCTGCGGGACGCCCCTGGCGCGCAGCAGGGCGGCGAGGTCGTCGAAGTAGTCGCCCATCACGCCTTCCCCTTGGTGAGCACGGCCCGCACCGACTCGTCGAAGGCGAGCCAGAGGGTGCCCTGCTCGGTCAGCGTCGCGCGGCCGTGGTCGGTGAGGCGGTAGTAGCGCCGGCCCGGGCCGCGCTCGGTGACCCGGAACTCGGCGGCCAGCAGGCCCGCCTCCTCCAGCCTGTTGAGCACGGGATAGAGGGTGCCGCCCTTGATCTGGCCGAGCCCGGCGTCCGCGAGGGTCTTGGAGATCTCGTAGCCGTAGCTCTCGCCCTCGGTCAGGCTGGCGAGCACCAGCAGGTCGAGGACCCCCTTGAGCCAGCTCGCGCGTCGGTCAGCAGCCACGACGCTCATTCTTGCACGGTAGCGGTGCTACCTATCCGGTCTGGCCGACTAGTGGGGACGAGGAGAAGCGACCGCGCGTCGACCAGGATGTGCAGCACGATGGGAAGCACCAGGCTGCCGGTCTTCAGGTACAGCACGCTGAGGCCGAAGCCGGCCAGAGTGACCACGAGCATGCCCTGCCAGCCCTGGTAGAGGTGCCCGGCGACGAACACCGCCAGCGCGAGACCGGCGGCGACGGGGACGGGCAGCCCGAGCACGTGCACGCCGAGCGCGATGAGCAGGCCCCGGTAGACGATCTCCTCGCACGCCCCCGCGGTGACGGACATCGCCAGGGCGAGCCGGCGCTCGACGGGCGTGCGCGGCAGCAGCGCCTCGTAGGCCGCCTGGCCGGGCACCCGGGTTCTCGACCTGGTGGCCCGCCTGATCATCAGCACCGCCACCGCCGAGGCGAGGGTGACCCCGGTGAGGGCCCCGGCGGTGGTCGCAGCGTCGGCCGGCAGCACGAACCCCGTGCGCGCCAGGCTGAGATCAGGGGACAGCCCGACGATCAGTAGCGCAACTCCGGTCAGCACCCACAACTCGGACATCCACCACACGAACATGCGGACGTACATCTGTCGGTCGCGCTCCAACCGGGCGTACGAGCGCTTGCCCAGCCATGGGCTCACGAAGGCTAGATAGGCGACCAAGGCCGCGGAGAGCGCCAGAGACATCACGTCTGTCCTTTCAAGTGCTGATGCGATCTAAATGGTAAAGCGAGCTAGTCAGTTATACAACCTATGTAGCTCAACGGCCTGAGAGGGAGTGCCGTGACGGCCCGCCTGCGAGAGCATTGGATGTCCGCGTCGCCTGATCGGAGTGATCATGTACGTCCCTCAGCACTTCGCCGCGCCCGACCTCCAGGCCGTCCACGAGCTTCTGGACCACTCCGGAGCCTCCGATCTGGTCACCTGGACCCCCCGGGGGATCATGGCCACCCTGCTCCCGTTCGTGTTCGACCCGGCCGCCGGGGAACACGGCGCCCTGCTAGGCCACCTGGCCAGGAACAACGAGCAGTGGCGCCACGGCTCGGACGCCGAGGCCCTGGTCATCGTGCGCGGACCCGACGCCTATGTCAGCCCGTCGTGGTACGCCACCAAGCGCGAGCACGGCCGCGCCGTCCCCACCTGGAACTACGTCACCGCGCACGTCTACGGCAGGTTCGTCGCGCACGACGACCCCGCCTGGACCGAGTCGCTGGTGAGGCGCCTCACCGGCAAGCACGAGTCGGACCGGCCGCTGCCGTGGTCGGTGGACGACGCGCCCGAGGCCTTCATCAAGGGACACCTACGCGCGATCGTCGGCGTGGAGGTCGTCATCACGCGCGTCGAGGCGAAGTGGAAGCTCAGCCAGAACCGCGGCCCCGCCGATGTCGAGGGCGTCACCGAGGGGCTGCTCACCGGAACCCCGCAGGACCACCTGGTCGCGGAGGCCATGCGAGACACCCAGCGGCGAACCGCGGGATGAGCACGCCATGCCGCCGTCGCACAGCGGCGTCGCGCGCCTGGACCCACCACCGGCCTAGGTGAGCGGCGTGCCGGCCGACCCGTCGCGGGCCTACGTGAGCGGCGTGCCGGCCGACCCGTCGCGGGCCTGGGTGCGCAGGGCGCGGGCGAGCTCGTCGCGGCCTTCCAGCACGAGCCGGCGCAGCCACCCCGGCGGCTCGGCGCTCGCGAGGTAGTCGTCGGTGCGCGCGATGGTGTCCTGTGACACCGCCCTCGACGGGTACGCCGCCCTGGCGAAGGCCTGGGTCACCTCGCTGGGCCACCGGCCCGCGACCGACTCGAGGACGGTGAAATACCTGTCGACATAGGGCCTGAGCAGCTCGGCGTGTTCGGGCTCGCGGAAGCCGTCGAGGGTCGCGCCGAGGATCGCGGTGGACAGCTCGCCCGAGACGATGCGCTCCCATGCCTCGGCCTTGCCCGCCGCGGTGCCGATCGCCGCCCGGCACGCCGCCGCGCTGCGCCTGCCGCCCGCGGTGGGGTCCTTGACCAACTCGGCGTCGATCTCGGCGTGACCGGCCCGCCCGTTGACGACCAGCCGCCGCAACAGCGCCCAGCGCAGGTCGGTGTCCACCGCCAGCCCCGGCAGCTCACTCGATCCGGAAAGGAGCCCGGCCACCACGGCGAGATGCTCGGCGGAGCCGGCGATCGTGGCGAACGCCTGGACGTAGGCCAGCTGCGCCTCGCCGCCCGGCTCCGCGCCCTCGGCCAGTTCGAGCAGGCCGCCGGCGAGCGCGCGCAGGCAGCTGGTACGTCCGGCCGGGTCGGTGTGCTGCCGGGCCGCCACGCGCGCCTGCTCAAGCAGGGTCCGTACGATCGAGGCGCTGCGCACCGATCGCACGCCGGACAGCACCAGCGAGACGTAGTCGCGGGCGGGGAGTTCGGCGTCGCGCACCATGTCCCAGGCGATCGTCCAGCACACCGCCTGCGCCAGCGGATCGGCGATCTCGCCGATGCCGGACAGCACGGTGCGCAGCGAGTGCGGGTCGAGCCTGACCTTGGCGTAGGTGAGGTCGTCGTCGTTGAGCAGCAGCAGGTCGGGCCGGGTCGCGCCGACGAGCTCTCCGACCTCGGTGCGCTCGCCGGCGATGTCCAGCTCCACGCGCCGCCGCCGTTCAAGGCCGGCGGGCCCCCGCTCGTACAGGCCGATCGCGATGCGGTGGGAGCGCAGCGTCGGGTGGTCGGCGGGCGCGGACTGCAGGACGGCGAACGAGGTGAACCGGTCATCGGCGTCGAGGACGAACGCGGGGCGCAGCGTGTTCGGCCCCTCCGTCTCCAGCCACTGGCTCGACCAGCCGGTCAGGCTGCGGCCGGACTCCTCCTCCAGCGCCTTGAGCAGGTCGGCGAGGGTGGTGCTGCCCCAGGCGTGCCGCTGGAAGTACCGGCGCAGGCCGGCCAGGAAGTCGTCGACGCCGATCGCGGCGACCAGTTGCTTGAGCACCGAGGCGCCCTTCTGGTACGTGATCGCGTCGAAGTTCACCTCCATGGACCTGATGTCGACGATGTCGGCGGCGATCGGATGCGTCGTCGGCATCTGGTCCTGCCGGCAGGCGTGGGCCTTGTAGCTGTCGGCGAAGGTCGCCCACGCCCCGGTCCAGCGGGTGGCCGCGACCTGGGCGAGCGTCGCGGCGTAGGTGGCGAACGACTCGTTCAGCCACAGGTCGTCCCACCAGCGCATGGTCACGAGGTCGCCGAACCACATGTGGGCCATCTCGTGCAGGATCGTGTTGGCCCGGCGCTCGTACGCGGCATCGGTCACCTTGGACCGGAAGAGATATTCCTCCTTGAAGGTCACGCAGCCGGGGTTCTCCATCGCGCCGAAGTTGATCTCCGGCACGAACAGCTGGTCGTACTTGGCGAACGGGTACGGCAGCTGGAAGGCCTGCTGGTAGAAGTCGAGCCCTCGCCTGGTGACGTCGAAGACGGCCTCGGCGTCCAGGTGCTCGGCCAGCGAGGCCCGGCAGAACAACCGCATGGGGATGCGCTGCCCGTCCGGCCCGAGGTACTCGTCCGCCACCCCGTGGTACGGGCCGGCGACCACCGCGCCGATGTAGGTCGGCAGCGGGGGCGTCGGGGGGAAGTGCCAGCGCCGCGCGTCGCCGAGCGGCTCGCACGCGGACTCGGCCATGTTGGACACGACCTCCCAGCCGGCCGGCGCGGTGACGGTGAACCGGAACGTCGCCTTGAGGTCGGGCTGGTCGAAGCAGGCGAACACGCGCTGCGCGTCGGCGGTGGCGAACTGGCTGTGGAGGTACACCTGGCCGTCGACCGGATCGGTGAAGCTGTGCAGTCCCTGCCCGGTGTGCGAGTACGCGCAGTCGGCGACCACGCGTAGCTCGTTCTCCCCCGCGAGGCCGGGCAGCGGGATGCGGCCGGTCGCCGGGTCGTACAGTGCGGGGTCGATGGCGGACCCGTTGAGGACCACCTCGCGCACCTCGGCGTCCACCAGATCGCAGAACACCTCGGCCCCCGGCTCGGCACAGCGGAACCGCACGAGCGTCGTGGAACCGAACCGGTCAGGCCCCGTCGTCAGGTCGAGCTCGACCGCGTAGGACTCGACCGTCAGCAGTCGGGTGCGCGCCAGCGCCTCATCTCGTGTCAGATTCCCAGCCACGCCGCCACCATAGCCGCAGGACGCCTGTCTCCGGCGAGATCACTCAGCCGGCCACAGGTGGGCGCTTGTCAGGCGGACGGCGCCCTCGGCCTGGTGCCTCGCGAAACGCGAGCGGATCCTCGGCCGCGCACCCCGCGCGTTCGCCGACTGGGCGGCACGGAACGCCGCGGCCTTCAGATGATCCACCCGCACGAGACCGGCTATGCGGTGGCCATTTCGCGGAGTCTCAGCACCGACCTCCAGTTGCGAGTGGTCGCCGCGACGCCGAGCTTCTTCTCCACGAAGGCGTTGCTCAGCTTGGTACGGCCGTAGCCGTCGGGGACGTGCACGTACACCTCCCGTCCCACAAGGGCCAGCGATCCGGTCTCCCCCGGCGGCGAGGCCAGCGCCCCGGCCTTGTCCGCGCCGGGGTCGGCGGCCAGGAAGGTGACGAGGAGCTTCGTCAGGTCGTCCTGCTCACCCAGGAACGGGTTCGACGTGAGGACCGCGTCCAGCTCGGCGGCGGTGCGCAGCAGGACGCCGACGTCCTTGCCGAGCCCGTCGGAGATCCCCTTCCTGATCTCGGTGACGAGCCGGTCCTGGTCGCCGGACGGGGCGCCGAACACGATGTTGCCGGTCCGCAGGTAGGTCGTCACATCCTCGTAGCCGAACCCGATGAAGACCTCTCGCAGGTCGGCCATGGCGATCGAGGAGTTCCCGCCGATGTTGATGCCGCGCAGCAGCGCCACGTACCGGGTCATGGGTCAGGATCCTAGAACTCCTGTCCGAGACCGGTCGAGCGGTCTTGAGTCCGCCCCTGCGCGGTGCCCCGGGGTCGACGCGCCGGCCGAGGCGTGCGGCTTACGCCCGGCCAGAGTGACCTAGCCTTCGTGCCGCTCCCGCCACTCGCGCACCACGCGTTCGACGTCGAAGGGCATCAGGTTGAGCGGGGGGCCGGAGAGCCCGGTGCGGATCGCCTCGCGGATCTTCTCGTTGATGTCCGCCACGATCTTCCGTACCTCGGGCTCAGCGGTGGCACGCGAAGCCGCGGCGAGCGCGTCCTCCGCCTCCTTGCGCAGGGCGAGCGTCGGCGGCAGGTAGGAGACGTTCTCGCGGCGCATCTTCTGCTTGACCCACCACATCTCGTCGAGCGGCTTGTCGAGGCCGGGGATCGGCTTGCCGGTGCCGGGCAGGTCGTCGAACTCGCCCCGCTCCATCGCCTCGCGGATCTGCCTGTCGACCCAGGTCTCGAAGCTGACGCCGGGCGGCTTGCGCTCTGTCATGGCTGGCTCTCCCTGAGGTGCCGTTCTCAGACGAGGACTGTCGCTTCTGATCCTTTTCGCGAGCGTTCGATGGTCCCGATGATAGTTATCGCCGAGCGCGCCCCCGGCGCCGGGACTCGCGTTCGGGGGCAGGTCAGCCGTCCGCTCTGCCAGGATGGGCGACCTCAGCAGCGGTGAGCGAGGGTCTTGCGGGGGAACGCGTTGCCACAGGTGCGGGTATCGCCGGAGTAGTCGTTCAGATCATCGGTGCACACGTCGTTCACCGTCGTCGTGCACTTGTTGGTAGCCACGCACTCGCCGTCGATCGTGTGCGTGCAGTACTCATCGTCCTCTTCTACATCCTCGTCCACCGGCGCGTCCGGGTCCTCGTACCCGATGGCGGCGTCGACGCCGTCACCGCCCTTGCTCCGCGCCCGGTAGGTGTCGCCGTACGGAACGCGGAAGCTGCCGTCCTCGGCCTTCCTGCCGACGGGGGCGACATGGCCGTCGATACGGATGTAGTACCAGGCGTAGCCGCGTTCGTCGTCGTCGCACCTGATGTTGGAGACCCGGACGCGCGTGGACTTCTTCACGCATACCCGGACGCGGTCGTCCACATCGGTGATGGCGACCTTGGAACCGATGCCGCCCTTGGCCATGGCCCGAGGCGCCGCCGACTTCGGCCCCTTGAACCCGCCCCCATTCGCTTTCTTCCCGACGGCGGGAATCTTCGCCTCCCACGGCAGGAAATACCAGGTGTATCCCGCTACCACGTCATCACAGGGGCGATAACCGCGCCGAATCCGGCTGCTCTTCTCGACGCAGATCTCGATGACCTGCGCCTCTTCCTCTTCCTCCTGCGCCGTCTCCTGCGTCGCCGGCTGGGTGTCCGCGATCGCGGGCGGATCCGTGACGGGAGGAGACGAACTACAGCCCGCGACCGCGGACGCCAGCAGAACCAGGAACGCGACCCGCATCACCGTCGGCGACAAATAGCACCCGTTTCTCGGCACACAGCAGTTTTCACTGATCAACGTCAGACCCGGCCGCCGGGTTCCGCGATGGAGAGATCATTCGATCACATCGCGACAGATGTCGAAACCACTGTGCCGTGGACATTCGACCTCACCGGCACGAGGGCAGTAGTAGATATCGGAGCAACCACAGTCGAAGAAATGCGGCAAAGGATCAGGAGTAGTCACCTGCCCATGAGCGGGCATTGACCCTCGCCAGCTTATCGAGCAGAGCTTCTGGTTCTGCGCGAGGCCGCGAACCACGCGACAAGGCCGACTCCGCAGAAGACGGCCGGGAACAGCATGAGCGCGCCCACGGCCCACAGGCCGCTGTCATCCGACATCGCGGCGTCGAGGGTCCAGGACGCCCACATGACACCCCCGATGGTGAGCGTGCCGATGACGGGATGGCCACGCCACCCGGCGAGAGCGGCGAGGATCCCGAGCACGATGACCAGCCCGGCTATCTGCCACGCCTGGTAGGGACCGCTGACACTGCCGTCCGGCTTGACGTCCCGTTCCTGACCCCATCCGAGCCACGCGAGGTAGTTCGCCAGAGTCGCCGACGCCAGGAGCACACCAACCGCGGCACTCCTCAGAAGACGATGCCCGCGCGGCACTCCGTCGCTCATTGCGGCTCACTCTCTTCCGGCACCAGGGATCGGGCCGTCAAGGTCATCGGGAGGGACCGTCACAGCCGTGGCCGTCGAAGCAGCTTATAACCGGACCGGCATCGTCAGTTCGGGTATTGGTCACAGCTCCACCGTCGGGTGACCCTGCTCTCTGGCTCTTGACCCCCCGGCCCAAATTCCGCCGATCAGCGGGGTGAAGGTGAGGTCAGCGGTAGCGGAAGCCGTCGAGGAAGCGGCGGAAAAGGCCGCCGGCGCGGGGCAGGGGCGGGCCCGGTGGCGGGGCGACCGGGCGTTGACGGGCGATGGGCTGGTCGTAGTCGGTGCGCGCGATGGCGTCGACGACCTGCTCCTCGTCGAAGTCCTCGGAGCCCTCGATCATGGGGACGAAGCCGACGAGCATCCCGTCGCGCATCACCTGGGCTTCGAGGCCCGCGGTGCCGTCGGTGTCCCATTCGGCCTCACGCCCGCCCGGCAGTGACACCCGTATCCCGAACTGGTCGATGCCGACCCTCGCCAGGTGGCCGTCTATGCCACGCTCGCGCAACGCGTCGACGACCCGCCGTGCCCGGTTCTCTTCCACCTCTCCCAAGATAATGCGACCGTGTCGTGCCCGCTCAGATGGCTACGTGACGGACGCGCCCGACGGCGGCGAGACCGCCGGCCTGCTGATCCGCGGCGCCGCGCCGGTGGCGACCTGCGACGAGGGCGGCCGGGCCCACCGCCCTTCCCGACTTGCCCGAACGAACGGGAAATATGGCTTTTTATCCCTTTTGTTTCTGACATGGGAACGCGCCAAAATGTCCGTCAGCTCGGTAAAAGCATTCTGGAAGAAGACGACGGCATCTCCGGTCGTGCAGGCTTCGATCGACCACGTCGGCGATCTACCGCCTCGGCCGGCACCGCTCCCCCACAACGGATCCGCCCTGTACGCCGATCGCTGATCCGCCCCGAAGTGGAGAAGGAATCATGCCGCTCGAAAGCCGGGTCATCCCGTGGTTCTCTGCTCATGGAAAGGGAATTTCGATATGCCGCACGACGAAACGACCTTGCACACGACCGCGCGACCGGCGAGACGCTTCAGCGCGAGGAGATTGAGGCGAGCCGCCTTCAGCACGGCCGTCGCCCTGGTGGTGGGCCTGATCACCACGACCGCCGGCGCCGGCGCGAGCGCCATGCCCCGCGAGCCCTCCGTTGGACCCGCCAGGTTCGCCCCCGGCTTCACCCACGGCAACGTGACCGTGAACGGCGGCACCCTCCACTACGTCAAGGGCGGGTCGGGCCCGGCCCTCGTGCTCCTGCACGGCTGGCCGTCGACCTGGCTGATGTGGCGCCAGGTGATGCCCGCGCTCGCCGCCCAGCACACGGTGATCGCCTTCGACCTTCCGGGCCTCGGCGACTCCTCCATCCCCACCGGCGGCTTCGACAAGGTCACCACCGCGCAGCGGATCCGCGAGGCCGTCCACAAGCTGGGCTTCACGCAGGTGGAGCTGCTCGGCCACGACCTCGGCACCCTGATCGCCTACCCGTACGCACGCGACTACCCCAACGAGGTCACGCGGTTCGCCGTGATCGAGTCGCCGCTCGCCGGCTTCGGCCTCGAAGACCTCTACGGGCTCAGCTGGCACTTCCGGTTCAACATGTCCCCGGCGCCGATCCCCGAGACGATCATGGACGACGCCGACGTCAGCACCTACCTCAACATGATGTACAACTTCAGCCACAACGGGCAGGGCATCGACCGTGAGGCCTACTACAGGGCCTACGCCAACCCGGCGAGGCGCCACGCGGGGTACGAGTACTACCGGGCGTTCGCCGCGGACGCCGTGAACAACCAGGCGAACGCCTCCAACCGGCTGAGCATGCCGGTGCTGGCGATCGGCGGGCAGTACTCCTTCGGCACCGGCGTGGCCGGCTCGTTCGACCAGGTCGCCGACGACGTCCGCCCCGTCGTGGCCCCCGACGCCGGTCACTTCGTCCCCGAGGAGAACCCGGCCTTCCTCGCCGACTGCGCGAACCTGTTCTTCGGCGCCCAGAACACCCCGCCCCAGCGGCCGGAGCTCGCCGGCTGCGTGCGGTAGCCCGTAACACCCGCTCACATCAGGGCCGTACGGAACCCCCCGTTCCGTACGGCCCTTCGATGCGTTCAGGGGCGCAGATAGTCCCTTTTTCCTAGGGATTCGATAGGTTAGGTGGGTGGATTTCGACTACACAATGGCGATCGGGTCGTTCCTGGTCGCCATCGTCGTCGGGCTGACCGGCATGGGCGGCGGCGCGCTGATGACGCCCATGCTGGTCACGTTCTTCGGCGTGCCGCCGCTCGCCGCGGTCTCCAGCGACCTGGTGGCGGCGGCGGTGATGAAACCGGTGGGCAGCCTGGTCCATCTGCGGCAGGGGACCGTCAACCTCAAGCTGGTCCGCTGGTTGTGCGCGGGATCCATCCCGGCGGCGTTCTGCGGCGTACTGATCGCCAGGGCGTTCGGCGACGGCGCGGAAGTCCAGGAGGTGATCCAGAAGGCCCTGGGCGTCGCCCTCCTGATCGCCGCCACCGGCCTCGCCATACGGGGCTACCTCGCGATGAAGGACCGGGCCGAAGGCCGTACCGCGGCGACCGGCCGCCGTACCGCCGAGCCGGGCGAGCCCGCCTCGACCGGGCTGCCCTCGGTCACCGTGCGCCGGGTCCCGACCGTCCTGATCGGAGTCGTCGGCGGGCTGGTGGTCGGCATGACCTCCGTCGGCTCCGGCTCGCTGATCATCGTGGCGCTCCTCGCCGTGTATCCCCGGCTCAAGGCCAACCAGCTCGTCGGCACCGACCTGGTCCAGGCGGTGCCGCTCGTCATGTCCGCCGCGCTCGGCCACCTGCTGTTCGGCGACTTCAAGCTCTCGGTCACCGCCGCGCTCCTGGTCGGCTCCATCCCCGGCGTCTACATCGGCTCGCGCATCTCCTCCCGGGCGCCGGGCGGGCTCATCCGCCGCGTGCTGGCGTTCGTGCTGCTCGCCTCGGCGCTGAAGATGTTCCAGGTCAGCAACACCGTCACGGTCTGGGTGCTCATCGGCGTCCTGCTCGCGGCCCCGATCTTCTGGATGTTCCTGCGCACCAGGAACGGCCTGCCCGCGCTCCCCTGGGCGCCCGCCACCGCCGGCCGCGAGGACACGGCCGCCGCCAGGAAACCCGACGAATGACCAGGTAGAAGCCTCTCCCGGCGACCGGATCGAAGGAAAGGAGGAAGGTCTCCGCTCCACCGATGAGTCCGCGCCAAGGACGTCGTTCCGCTCAGGCGGCGAGGGCGTCCAGGATCTGCTGGCCGTACTTCGCCAGTTTGTTCTCGCCGACGCCGCTCACCTTGCCCAGCTCGGCCAGGGACGACGGCGACCCGGTCGCGATCTCGCGCAGGGTCGCGTCGTGGAAGATGACGTAGGCGGGCACACCCTGCTCCTTGGCGGTGGCGGCCCGCCAGGCGCGGAGCCGTTCGAAGACCGGCACGGCCTCCTCCGGCAGCTCGGCGGCGGGGGCCGTGCGACGGGTCTTGGCGGCCCCTGGAAGCTTGGCCGGGCGCTCGGGCTCGCGGCGCAGCGGCACCTCGCGCCGCCGGGCCAGCACCTCGCCGCTCGCGTCGGTGAGCACCAGCGTGCCGTAGTCGCCCTCGACCCCGAGGAGGCCCTGGGCCAGGAGCTGGCGCACCACGCCGCGCCACTCGACCTCGCTCAGCTCGGTGCCGATGCCGAACACGGTGAGCGAGTCGTGATCGAACTGGACGACCTTGGGGGTTCTCTTCCCGAGCAGGATGTCGATGATCTGGCCCGCGCCGAACTTCTGGCGCCGCTCGCGCGCGAGGCGGACCACGGTGGACAGGAGCTTCTGGGCGGCGATCGTGCCGTCCCACGACTCCGGCGGCGACAGGCAGGTGTCGCAGTTGCCGCAGGTGGCGCTCTGCTGGCCGAAGTACGCGAGAAGCCGCACGCGGCGGCACTCGACCGTCTCGCAGAGGGCGAGCATGGCGTCGAGGTGGCCGCCGAGGCGGCGGCGGTGGGCGTCGTCCCCCTCGGAGGTGTCGATCATCTTGCGCTGCTGCACGACATCCTGGAGGCCGTAGGCCAGCCAGGCCGTGGAGGGCAGGCCGTCGCGCCCGGCACGGCCGGTCTCCTGGTAGTAGCCCTCGATGGACTTGGGCAGGTCGAGGTGGGCGACGAAGCGCACGTCGGGCTTGTCGATGCCCATGCCGAAGGCGATGGTCGCGACCATGACGATGCCGTCCTCGCGCAGGAAGCGCGCCTGGTTGGCCGCGCGGGTGCGGGCGTCGAGCCCCGCGTGGTACGGCAGCGCGGGGATGCCGTTGCCGACCAGGAACTCGGCGGTCTTGTCGACCGAGGCCCGCGACAGGCAGTAGACGATGCCCGCCTCGCCGGGGTGCTCGTCGCGCAGGAGCTTGATCAGCTGGCGCCTGGGCTCGCTCTTGGGGGCGATGCGGTACTGGATGTTGGGGCGGTCGAAGCTCGCCACGAAATGGCGTGCCTCCCGCAGGTTGAGCCGGGCGGCGATCTCGGCGTGGGTGGCCTCGGTGGCGGTGGCGGTGAGCGCGATGCGGGGGACGTCGGGCCAGCGCTCGTGCAGCATGGAGAGGGCCAGGTAGTCGGGCCGGAAGTCGTGCCCCCACTGGGCCACGCAGTGGGCCTCGTCGATCGCGAACAGGGAGATCGCGCCCCGGTCGAGCAGCCGCAGCGTGGAGTCGACGCGCAGGCGCTCGGGGGCGAGGTAGAGCAGGTCGAGCTCGCCCGCCAGGAAGGCGGACTCGACCCGCCGCCGCTCGTCGCCGTCCTGCGTGGAGTTGAGGAAGCCCGCGCGCACACCGAGGGCCGTGAGGGCGTGGACCTGGTCCTGCATGAGGGCGATCAGGGGTGAGACGACGACGCCCACGCCCTCGCGCACGAGCGCGGGGATCTGGTAGCACAGTGACTTGCCGCCGCCCGTCGGCATGAGCACGAGCGCGTCACGGCCCGAGACGACGTGATCGATGATCTCCTGCTGGCCTTCGCGGAACGACTTGTAGCCGAAGACGCGGTTGAGCACGCGCAGGGCGTCGCTCGCCTCGGGGCCGCTGTCGGGAGAGGTCACCGCGTCAGTCTACGAGGATCCGCCGGCCGTGAAGGGCGGCACGAGACGTCCTGTGGACAAGGGGTCTTCAGGCCTGGAAGACCCTTCCGCTGATGTAGTCGGCGAGCACCAGCGCCGCGCCCTCGGCGTCGGCCACCGGGTGACGCTTCTCGGCGGACTGCCAGGAGTAGTAGGCACCGCCGTACCCCACGAAGACCCACAGCGGCAGGCCCACGTCCGGGCGGTGCACGAGCAGCGCGGGCATGCTCGCCCGAAGGTCGGCGTCCACGCCGAGACCGGTCAGATGGTCACGCAGCCGCAGCAGTTTGGTCCCCTCGTCGGTGACCTCGGAAGTGATGCCGCCGGCCGCCTCCCTAACGATGATCGCGTCCATGTCGTTCCTTCCCCGCGTTTTTCCTAATTCAAGACAAACACCGCATCTCGCTCAGGAAGACCCCACTGCCGCCCCTCACCCGAATCGCACCCTCCCCCTAAGCGGTGATTCATCCGGAAATATCAGCATCCGTTCCTTTAATCGCATTCGTCGCAGACTCCGCCCGGGTCACATGAGCCCGAGCCGAGCAGGGAGATAGGATTCGGCACAACACGACGACGGAGACAATTAGCTCCGGGGTCGCGCGAGTCCAGAGAGCCGCCGGAAGCTGTGAAGGCGGTCTCGCGTCCCGGTGTGAAGACCCTCCCGAGTGCGGGGAGGAACGGCGAAGACCGCCCAATGCCCCGCCGGCCGGCCCCCGTCACCGGGCCGCACGAGGCCGCCGCCGAGGCGGCGGCGAAAGCGCGGTGGCACCGGGAGTTCCCTTCTCCCCCGCGCTCCCAAGGGATCGCTCATATTCCTCAAGGAGTGTGAAATGATCTCCCGAGTTCTCGCCGCCGACCTGCCCGGGCACGTCGGCCGCCGCGTCCGCCTCGCCGGCTGGCTGCACCGCCGCCGCGACCTCAAATCCGTGTCCTTCCTCGTGCTGCGCGACCGCTCCGGGCTCGCGCAGGTGGTTCTGCGCGAACCGCTCGCGCACCTGGCCGAGGAGACCGTCATCGAGGTCACGGGAACCGTCGCCGCGAACGGGCAGGCCCCGGGCGGCGCCGAGCTGGTCGACCCGGTGGTCGAGGTGCTCTCGGCCCCGGTCGAGCCGCCGCCGTTCGACCTGTACAGGCCCGTCGTCGGCGGCACCCTGCCCACGATCCTCGACCACGCCCCGGTGGCGCTGCGGCACCCGCGCCTCCGGGCCCCGTTCGAGATCGCCGCCGCGGGGGTGGCGGGGTTCCGCGCCACGCTCGACGGGCTCGGCTTCGTCGAGACGTCCACGCCCAAGATCGTGGCCTCGGCGACGGAGTCGGGCGCCAACGTGTTCGGCATCGACTACTTCGGCAAGCCGGCCTTCCTCGCCCAGTCGCCGCAGTTCTTCAAGCAGGCGCTGGTCGGGGTGTTCGAGCGGGTGTACGAGGTGGGGCCGGTCTTCCGGGCGGAGCCGCACGACACGGCGAGGCACCTGGCCCAGTACACGAGCCTGGACGCCGAGCTCGGTTTCGTCGAGGACCACCGCGACGTCATGGCCGTGCTCACCAGGGCCATCGCCGGCATGCACGCGGCCGTCGCGGAACGGGCGGCGACGGCCGCCGCCCTGCTGGAGATCGACGTCCCGCACGTGCCGGAGGAGATACCGGCGATCCACTTCGCCGACGCGCAGGAGCTCCTGGCCCGGCACACCGGGGAGGACCCGCGTGGCGAGCCGGACCTCGCCCCCTCCCACGAGCGCTGGCTCGGCGAGTGGGCTCTGCGCGAGCACGGGTCGGAGTTCCTGTTCGTCACGGGATACCCCATGGTCAAGCGCCCGTTCTACACCCATCCCGACCCGGCGAGACCCGAGTACTCCCGCAGCTTCGACCTGCTCTTCCGTGGCCTGGAGCTGGTCACGGGAGGCCAGCGGCTGCACCGTCACGCCGACTATCTCGCCGCGCTGGCCGCCAGGGGCGAGGACCCGAAGGCCTACGAGGGCTACCTGGCGGCCTTCGCACACGGCATGCCGCCCCACGGCGGCTTCGCGATCGGGCTGGAACGCTGGACCTCACGCCTGACGGGCGCCGCGAACGTCCGCCAGACCACCCTGTTCCCGCGCGATCTGCACCGCCTGAGCCCCTGACCGCATGACGACGGCCCCCCGGCACCGTGGCGGTGCCGGGAGCCGTCGGACATAGGGGGCAATGGTGTTCAATTGCCTGGTGACGACCATCGCGCCTACCGGGGCCCAGCACACCATCGAGGCCGGCGGCTTCCAGGCCGTCGTCACCGAGGTCGGAGCGGGCCTGCGGAGCCTGACCCACGAGGGCCGGCCGCTCGTCCTCGGCTACCCCGAGCACCACGCGCCGTTCGGGTCGGCGGGGCTGCCCCTGATCCCGTGGCCGAACCGCATCAAGGACGGCCGGTACGAGTTCGACGGCGAGGAGCGGCAGCTCGCGCTCACCGAGCCGAAGACGGGCAACGCCGCGCACGGCTTCTCGCGGTCGTTCCCGTGGCGGCTGTTGTCACGCGAGGACGGGTCGGTGACGCTCGGGCTGCGGCTGTTCCCGCAGCTCGGCTACCCCCACATCCTCGACCTCACCATTGCCTACACGCTGGGCCCCTCGGGGCTCACGGTCGAGACGACCGCGCGGAACTCCGGGGACACCGCCGCGCCGTACGGCTTCGGCGCCCATCCGTACCTCACGCTCGGGGAGCCCGTCGACGGCGCCGTGCTGGAACTTCCTGCGAGCCGGTGGCTTCCGGTCGACGAGCGCAAGATCCCCGTCGGCAGGCGCGACGTCGAGGGCACCAAGTACGACTTCCGGACCGCGCGCCCGATCGGCGAGACGGTGCTCGACACCGCGTTCACCGGCCTGGCGCGCGGCGCCGACGGGCTCGTCCGCGTCAGGCTCACCACCGGGGACGGCACCCGGGGCGTCGAGCTGTGGGGGGCCGAGGGCATCGGCTGGCTCCAGCTCTACACCGGCGACACCCTCGCCAAGGAGCACCGCCGCGAGGGCCTCGCGGTGGAGCCGATGAGCTGCCCGCCCAACGCCTTCCGCACCGGGGAGGACGTCGTCCGCCTCGCCCCCGGAGACGAGGTCGCCCACCGGTGGGGCATCGGCCCGACCTAGCCTGAGAGCCGGCCCGTACGGCGGGCGGCACGGGCGCCGTCAAGGGGCCGTAGAAATCACGGCATTAAACGTCAAGAACCCGTATGAACCGACAGATACCCGCGAAAGCGGCAGCACGATAGGAGCGTAATCCCATCTAGGGGGACCGATGCCGATGCCTGTCACCCGGACCGTCTCCTCCAGGCGACCCGCGGTCCCGGCCGGGGAAAAGCACCGTCTCAGCGTGATCGGCGGCCTGGCGGCCCTGTCGCTCGATGCCCTGTCGTCTGTGGCGTACGGGCCCGAGGCGATCGTGCTGGTGCTCGCCCTCGCGGGCGCGGGCGGGATCGGCTACACGCTCCCGGTCACGCTGTCGATCGCGACCCTGCTCGCCGTCCTCACCTTCTCGTACCGGCAGGTGATCGCCAGCTTCCCCCAGGGCGGCGGCGCGTACGGCGTCGCCAAGACCTACCTCGGACGCCGGGCGAGCCTGGTGGCGGGCTCCAGCCTGATCATCGACTACGTCCTCAACGTGGCCGTCTCGGTGGCCGCCGGGGTCGCCGCGCTGACCTCCGCCTTCCCCGAGCTCCTGCCGCACACGACCTGGCTGTGCCTGGCCGTGGTCCTGCTGGTCACCCTGGTCAACCTGCGGGGCATCGGCACGAGCGCCCGGGCCTTCATCGGGCCCACGATCATCTACGTCTCCGCCCTCTGCCTGGTCATCGTCGCCGGGCTGATCCGGCGCGAGCCGGCCACGCCCGTCGAGCACGTCGCCCAGGCGCAGGGCCTCGAGACCGTCGGGGCGCTGCTCCTGCTGCGGGCCTTCGCCAACGGGTGCGCCGCGCTGACCGGGGTCGAGGCCATCGCGAACGCCGTTCCGACGTTCAAGAAGCCGAGGGTGTGCCGGGCGCAGCGCGCCGAGGTGGTGCTGGGCGCGCTGCTCGGGGTCATGCTGATCGGCGTCGCCCTGCTGATCCAGAAGTTCTCGATCGGGCCGGTCCACGGGGTCACCGTCCTCGCCCAGGTGACCAGGGCCGCGCTGGGGAACGGCCCGCTGTTCTACGTCGTGCAGTTCTCCACCGTGGTGCTGCTGGCCCTGGCCGCCAACACCTCGTTCGGCGGCCTGCCGGTGCTGGCCCACCTGCTCGCCAGGGACAACAACCTGCCGCACGTGTTCGCCCTGCGGGTCGAGCGGCAGGTCCACCGGTACGGCATCGCCTTCCTGGCCGTCACCGCGACCCTGCTGCTGGTCGCCACGCACGGCAACATGAACAAGCTCGTACCGCTGTTCGCGATCGGGGTCTTCGTCGGCTTCACGCTGTCGCAGTTCGGCATGGTCCGGCACTGGCTGGCGGAGCGGCCCCGGGGGTGGCGGTGGAAGGCCGCGCTCAACGGGTTCGGCGCGCTGCTGACCGGGGTGGCCGCCGTCGTCATCGCCGCGTCGAAGTTCACCGAGGGTGGCTGGCTCATCGTCATCACGCTGCCGCTCATGGTGCTGGGCATGGAATGGGTCAACCGCGCCTACGCCCGGATCGGCGGGAAGCTGGAGCTGGGCCAGGTGCCGACGCCGCCCCGGCCACGAAAGTCCCTCGTCGTGGTACCGGTGCACGCCGTCAACCGGCTCACCCACGACGCGCTGGCCGCCGCGCTGTCCCTGGGGGACCGCGTCGTGGCCGTGCACGTCACCTACCCCGACGACGCGGACGAGGGGGACTCGTTCGTTGAGCAGTGGGAACGATGGCATCCCGACGTCGAGCTGGTGCTGATCCACGACGCCCACCGGCGGCTGGTGCAGCCGCTGGTGACCTTCCTCGCGAGCGTGCCCGAGACCCACGTGTTCGTGCTGATCGCCGAGATCGAGCCGGAGCACGCCTGGCAGCGCTTCCTGCAGAACCAGCGGGGCGCCGTCCTCGCCCGTGGAGTGCGCAAGAAGACCGACGCCGTGGTGTGCCGCATGCGCTTCCGCCTGTCACCTGTGTCCGGGGGCAGGGAACCGTCCGTCAGGATATAGCGATTCAAACCCGTGGGGCTGGGGATGGCTCGGACCGTGTCCCGTGTCGCGCTGACCGTCAATGCCGGGTCCTCCAGCCTGCGGCTCGACCTGGTCCGCGACGGCGAGGTGCTCCACGAGCTGTACGTCGAGCGGCAGGCCCCCGACCCGTCCGCCATCGACGACACCATCGACGGTTTCCTGCGGGAGGCTCCCCCGTGCGAGATCGCCGTGGCGGGCCACCGGCTGGTGCACGGCGGCGACGCCGTGCGCGCGCCCACTGTGGTGGACGACGGCGTGCTCGCGGCGGTGCGGCGGTTCGCCGACCTGGCGCCCCTGCACGTGCCGCCCGCGCTGGCGCTGGTCGAGGCCGCCCGGCGCAGGCTGCCCGGCATCCCGCACGTGCTGTGCCCGGACACCGCCTTCCACGCGGGCATGCCCGAGGTCGCCGCGACGTACGCGCTGCCCGCCGAGTGGCGGAGCAGGTACGGGCTGCGCCGGTACGGCTTCCACGGCCTGTCGTACGCCTGGGCGCTCCAGCGGGCGGCGGGGCTACTCGGGCGCCCGGCCGGGACGTTGCGCCTGGTCCTCGCCCACCTGGGCGGCGGGTCGTCGGTGTGCGCGGCGCGCGACGGCGGCGGCGTGGACACCTCGATGGGCTTCACGCCCTTGGAGGGGGTGCCGATGAGCACCCGGTCCGGGAGCGTCGACCCCGGCATGCTGCTGTGGCTGCTGTCCGGCTCGCGGCTCACGCTGGACGAGCTGAGCGACGGGCTGGAGCACAGGTCGGGGCTGCTCGGGCTGTCGGACGGCAGGTCGGGCGACACGCGCGACCTGGTGGCGTCCGGTGATCCGGCGTCGGCGCTGGCCCTCGCGGTGTTCGCGCACCGGGTGGCCCGCGAGATGGCCGCCGCCGCGACCAGCCTCGACCGGCTGGACGGGCTGGTGTTCACCGGCGAGATCGGCTGGGACCAGCCGGAGGTCCGCCACGACGTGTGCCGGAGGCTGGGGCTGCTCGGCATCGCGCCGCCTGCCCGTGAGCACGTGGACGACGACATGGTCGTCAGCGCGCCGGACGCCGCCGTCCCCGTGCTCGTGATCAGGCCCCGCGAGGAGCTGCAGCTCGCCCGCGAGGCCCTGGCCGTGCTCGCCCTGATCAGGTGACGGTGATCGTGACCGGGCCCCCCTCGGGGTCGACGGCCGTACGCCATCCGGCCGGGATGTAGATCGGGCGGTTCGGTATGAGCGTGCGGCGCGTGACCTGGCGGTGCAGCGTCCGCCCGTCCTGGACGATCTCGACGGCGGGCCGGGGCACGAACCGCGTCGTCCACAGGATGAACCGGTCACGCGGGGGCGGCGGCCCGCCGGGGCCCACCCGTCCAGGAGCGACCCACTTGAGCGGTTCGCGCACGTGGACCGGCACCCCGGCCGCCTCGGGCACGCCCGAGAGGTACGCGATCACCGATGCCGCGACGTGGCGTCCGTCCAGCGCCACCGCGTCGGCGGTCTCGACCGGGTGCAGGAGGTTGCCTGCCGCGAACACTCCGGGCACCGAGGTCCGCAGGGCGGTGTCGACGGACGGCCCCCGGGTGCCCGGGTCGACAGCGAGGCCGCCCCGCCGCGCCAGCTCGTGGTCGGGCACCCAGTCGCCGGTGAACACGATCGTGTCGGCCGCGATCACCTCGGTGCGCCCGTCGGCACGCCGTACCTCGACGCCCTGGAGCCTGCCCCGGCCGATCAGCCGGGTCACCGTGGTCCCGGTGAGCAGGGGGAACCGGTAGCGCACCCCGGCGCCCAGCCTGAACGCCGCGTACGACTGCTGGCGCGGCAGGTCGGTCACCATGGCGGCGACCTCGACCCCGGCGTGGTCCAGGGTCATCACGGCGGAGTAGCTGACGTGCTCCGCACCGACGATCACCGCGCGGCGGCCCACGCTCTGCCCGCGCAGGTAGACCGTCTGCTGGAGCATTCCGGTGGTGTACACGCCGGCCGGGCGGGTGCCGGGGACCAGCCGGGCGCTGCGCGGGCGCTCCCGCGCCCCGGTGGCGAGGACGACGGCGCGGGCGGTGATCGCCTCCAGGCCCGAGGGGCTGGTCGTCTCCAGCGTGAGCGGCCCGGCCCACCCGGTGGCCGTCACGCCCGTCCGCACGGTGGCGCCGGAGGCGGCGGCGAGGCCGGTGTAGTGCCGCGCGTAGGCGGGGCCGGTCATCAGGCGGTGCAGGTCGCGGATGCCGTACCCGGTGTGGTGGGAGTGCTGGGGGATGCCTCCGGCGTGCTCCTCCCTGTCGATCACCTCCACGGGACCGGCGCCGGACCGCGCCAGCTCGGCGGCGGCGGCCAGACCGGCGGGTCCCGCGCCCACGACGAGGACCTCGACGGACCGCTCGCGGCGGGCCGTGGAAGTCGGAACGGGTGTGGTGCCGGGAGTCGTCATGGGCGTGCCCCGCTCGTGTCGGCGTCCGGGCGCGCGTCGCCGGCCGCGCGGGCCTGGGCCCCCGTGGGGCCGGGCCCGGACGGGGGGTGGTCGAACAGCTCCCGCACCTCGGCCCCGCAGTAGAACCCCTGGCACCGGCCGTTCAGCGCGCGGGTCCTGCGGCGCAGGCCGTCCAGCGTTCGCGGCGCGAGGGGGCCCCGCATGGCGTCGCGGATCTCCGCGCGGGTGACCCGCTCGCAGTGGCAGACGATGCGGCCGTACTCGGGGTCGGCGGCGATGAGGTCCGCGCGCTGGTACGGGCGCGGGGACGCCTCGCCGATGTTGGGCATGCGCGGTGGTTCGAGCTCGCGCCGCGGCCCGGCGTCGAGGCCCGCCTCCACCAGCAGGCCCATCACGTGCTCGGCGATGGCCAGGGAGGCGGTCAGCCCGGTGGACCTGATGCCGCCCACGCAGACATAACGCTGCTCGGGGTGGGAGCGGAGCTGGTAGTCACCGTGCTCGGTGGCCGCGCGCAGCCCCGCGTACACCGCGCTGACCTCCTCGTCGAGCAGCGCGGGCATGATCTTCGCGCCCTTGTCCTTGAGGAACGCCAGCCCGTCGGAGGAGGAACCGGTGTCGGTCTTGTCGTTCAGGTCCTCCGCGGTCGGGCCGAGCATGACGTTTCCGTACACGGTGGGGGCGACCAGCACGCCCTTGCCGCGCGAGGTCGGGACGGGGAGCAGGATGTGGTTCACCAGCGGGCGGGCCAGCTTGTCGAACACGATCAGCTCGCCCCTGCGCGGGGTCACGGTGAACCCGTGGTGCCCGAGCCGCCGGTCGAGCTCGTCGGACCACAGGCCGGCGGCGTTCACCAGGTAGCGGGCGCGCACCACGCCCCGGCTGGTGCGGATCTCGTGCGGGACGTCGCCGCCGCCCGCGACCACCTCGCCGACCCGGGTTTCCAGACGCAGGTCGACGCCCGCCTGCACGGCCTCGGTAGCGAACGCCAGGGTGGTGGTCCAGGGGCAGATGATGCTCTCCCCCGGCACGTGCAGCGCGCCCAGGGCGCCCGGACCGAGCCGGGGTTCGCGGCGGTAGACCTCGTCCGCGCCGATGACGCGCGTCCGGTCGTACCCGTTGGCCTCGGCCTTGGCCTTCAGCTTCGGAAGGGCCGCGAGCTGCTCGTCGTCCCAGGCGACGAGCAGGGCCCCCAGCGGCTCCACCGGGATGCCGGTCGCGGCCGCGTAGTCCTCCAGCAGTTCGTAGCCACGGCGCACCAGCCGGGACTCAAGGGTGCCGGGCGTCGCGTCGAAGCCGGTGTGCAGGATGGCGGTGTTGGCCTTGGACGTGCCGTCGCCGACGTCGGCGGCGGCGTCGAGGACGGCGATCCGCAGGTCGTGGTGGGCCAGCTCGCGGGCGATCGCGGTGCCCACGACGCCCGCCCCGACGACCACGACGTCATACGCCGCCTGGTCGCCGGGACCCCCCGGGACGTCGTTCACAGGTTCTCCTCCGTCTCGTCCTTCGCGGGCCCGGCGGTGTTCGCGCCGTCCTTGGTGAGAAGCAGCGCGCGCACGGCCGCCGCGTACGCGCCCAGGCGGTCGGCGGCCTCCCCCGCGCCGGCGCGGGGCTCGTAGACGGCCGAGGGCGCGCCCCGCACCGTCGCGCCGGCCGCCGTCAGGCCGGGGTCCAGGCCCATTCTCGCCGCGGCGGCGACGCCGAGCGCGGTCGCGTCGGGCGAGGCGTACACCTCGACCGGGAGCTGGAGCAGGTCGGCCTGGGTCTGCATGAGCACCTTGCTGCGGGTGAGGCCGCCGTCCACGCGAAGGCTGGTCAGCGGGCGGCCGAGGTCGCTCGCCATGGCCCCGGCCAGCTCGACGACCTGCGCGGCGATCCCGTCGCACAGTGCCCGCACCACGTGGGCCGGGGTGGTGTCCAGGCCCAGCCCGGACACCGACGCCCGTACGTCGCCGCGCCATGAGGGGGCCGCCAGGCCCGCGAAGGCCGGGACGAACGTGACGCCTCCCGAGTCGGGCACGCTGCCGCCCAGCCGGTCGAGGTCCTCGGCCCCGCCGATCACCCCGAGGTCGGTGAGCCAGCGAACCGCGGAGGCGACCGTGTAGACCTGCCCGTCCAGGCAGTACGCCGGCCGTCCCGCGAAGCGCCAGGCCACGCACGCCGCGAGGCCGGCCGAGGAGCGGACGGGGCGCGGGCCCGCGTTGGCGAGCAGGAACGCGCCCGTGCCGTAGGTGCACTTCGCGCTGCCCTCCTCGACGCAGCCCTGGGCGAGCAGTGCCGCCTGCTGGTCGACGAGCAGGCCGGTCAGCGGGACCGACGCGCCGAAGGCATCGGTCTCCCCGAAGACGCCCGCCGCGTCCACGACGTCGGGCAGCCGCTCGCCGCCGAGCCCGAAGATCTCCAGCGCTTCCGGTGACCACTCGGTGCCGTCGAGGTCGAGCAGCATCGTGCGCGACGCCGTGGAGGCGTCGGTGACGAAGGCACCGGTGAGCCGGTGGACCAGCCAGGAGTCGCTCGTCGTGACGACGCCCTCCCGGGTGAGGTGGCGGCGGAGCCAGGCCATCTTCGGCGCGGCGAAGTAGGGATCGAGCGGCAGCCCGCTGAGCCGGGCGAGGCGCCCGGCCTCGCCCGCGAGCTCGTCGCAGACGGACTGAGCGCGCCGGTCCTGCCAGACGATGGCGTCCGTCAGGGCCTCACCGGTCGCCGGATCCCACGCCAGCACGGTCTCGCCCTGGTTGGCCAGGCCGACGGCCGCGACGGGCTCGCCCGCCGCCGCGACGGCCTCCCGTCCCGCGTCCAGCACCGACCGCAGCAGCTCGCCGGGATCCTGCTCGACCAGGCCCCCGGAGCCGTACCGGGGGCGCACGGCGGCCTCGCCCGAGCCGATGACCCCGCGCTCGGGGCAGACCACCAGCGCCTTGGTTCCCGAGGTGCCCTGGTCGATCGCCAGGATGTTCGCCGAGGTCATCGGCCACCCTCACCGGGCAGTCCGGGCTCGCGCCGCAGGGCGTCCGGCGCCTTCCACAGCATGCCGCCGTAGACCAGCGCGCCCACGACGAGAGTGCCTATGGCGTAGTACTGGGCCTGGCGGAAGTCGGCCGGGCCGATCAGGATGACCAGCTCGTACGCCAGCCACAGCAGCGCGAGGGCGACGACCGGCTTCTCCCATCTGCCGAGGACGAAGTCCCCGGGACGGGCGGGGATGCGGTTGCGGGTGAACCAGTAGAGCAGCACCGTACCGGCGTACAGGATCGCGGGCATGAGCGTGGCCGCGCCGAGCAGGTTCGCCAGGGCGTTGGCGTTGAGCCCGAAGCCGATGACGATCGCTGCGCTGAGGCCGCCGGCGAGCAGCGTGGCCCAGATCGGGCCGCCGGTGGCGCGCGGCACCCGGGTCAGCACCTTGGCGGCGGGGAGGCGGCCGTCGCGGGCCATGCTGTAGATCAGGCGGCTGTTGGTGACCATGATGACCAGGCCGCAGGCGAAGATCGACACGCAGACGATGACCAGGGCGATCGCCTTGATCACCGGGCCGAGGTTCTGGCCGATGATCGTCGCCACCGGGGCGCTGTCGCCGGTCAGGGCGGGGATGTCGTGGGCGGTCGCCACCAGCACGATCAGGAACAGCATGCCGAGCCCGCCCGCGACGAGGATCGAGCGCACCATGGCGCGGGGCACCACCTGGCGCGGGTTGTGCGTCTCCTCCGCGAGGTTGGACGCGGACTCCCAGCCGACGATCGTGTAGGCGCCGAGCAGGGTGGCCAGCATGAACGGGCCGAGCCAGCCGTAGTAGCCGGCGCCGGCCACCACGCCGGTGGACCCGAGCTGGGACCAGTCGCCCTTGCCGGCGAACAGCGCGGCGGCGAGCAGGGCCAGGGTGAGCCCGACCATGCCGATGACCTCGGCGCCCACGGCCCAGTTGTTGATCTTCGCGGTGATCGGCGTGGACCAGATGATGAGGATCGCCTGGATCACGATGACGACCAGCGTGACCAGCATCGCCTTGCCTGGGCTGAACTCGATGCCGAACAGCGGCAGCAGCGCGGCCTGGCTGAGCCCGTAGTCCACGGCGACCGTCACGATCGACAGGAACGCGAACGACACCCATCCGAACCACCAGCCCACGCGGGGGTTGGCGAGGCGCGAGGCCCACTGGTACGAGTAGCCGGACAGCGGGATCTTCGAGGCGAGCATGCCGTAGACGAGCGCGACGAAGACCTGCCCGACCACGACGATCGGCCAGGTCCAGATGCCGCGCGGGCCGCCCGCGCCGAGCACGAACCCGAACGTGCTGAACAGGCCCGTCGTGATCGAGATGAACGAGAACGCGACCGCGAACGACTCGAACGAGCGCAGCGTGCGGGCGAACTGCTGGGTGTAGCCGTACGACGAGACCAGCTCGTCGTCGGTCATGTCCGCCTCGTAGGCCCTTTGGGCGTACGCGGCGGTGCCGGGAACCGGGGACGGCTCAGGCGCTGAAGTGGTGGACGTGTGGTCCTCGGACATGAACACTCCTTGGAGCAAGGTGAAGCGGGAGCGTCGCCTCCGTCTTACGGTGGTCGCGCCGGCGGTTCGGGATCAGCGGGATCAGGGCGGCGGGGGTCAACTGGCGTCGGCCTCCGCCCGGCCGGTGTCGTCAGGTCCGACGAGGCGCACACCGGCGGTCGCCAGCGCCTCGGCGAGACCTTCGTCGGGGGTTCCGTCGCTGATCAGGCCGGTGAGCCGATCCAGCGGGCAGACATGCCGCGCCGCGATCACGCCGAGCTTGGTGGCGTCGGCGATCGCGTAGCAGCGGGTGGAGTGGTCGAGCATGACCCGGCGGACGTCCACCTCGTCGGAGTGGTAGTCGGTCAGCCCGGCCGCCGGATGCACCCCGCCCGAGCCGAGGAACGCCAGGTCGGCGTAGTAGTCGGCGAAGAAGGCCACCGTCTGGCCACCGGCCAGCGCGAGGTCTCCCGAGCGGGTGCGCCCGCCGGAGACCAGCACCTCGACGCCGGGCCGGTCGGCCAGCTCCGCGCCCACGGGCAGCGAGTTGGTCAGCACGCGGCCGGTCCAGGTCACCGGGATGGCGCGGGCGATCTCGGCCACGCTGGTCCCGACGTCGAGGATCACGGTGTCGCCCGGGCGGAGCAGGGACACGGCGGCTCTGGCCATGGCCTGCTTGCCCGCGACGTTCAGGGCCCTGCGCTGTGCGTAGCTGTCCTCGACCGCGCGCGGGCGCTCGGCGGGGGTGGCGCCGCCGTGCACGCGCTCCACCAGGCCGTCGCCCTGCAGGCGGAGCAGGTCACGGCGGATGGTCTCTCCGGAGACCGAGAAGAGCTCGGCGAGCTCCTCGGTCTTGACGCTCGGACGAGCGGCCACCTCGGCGGCGATGCGACGACGACGTTCCGCGGGCAGCACCCGGCCTCCTCTTTGTGGAAACATGTGGAATGTTGACTGGAAGTATGGATACACGAGGTAACGCACGTCAAGAGCTGATTTGTCCGGCTTTGGGGCAGGGAAGGCGTCAGCGTGTTCGGTGCGGGGCTGTGGTGGGAAGCCGGGACCGGCGTGTGACCATGGGGACATGGCCGAAACGATGACCGCCTGGGTGGTGCGCCACCCTGGCCCGATGGACACCCGGCCACTACAGCGCGTGCGGATGCCGGTGCCGGAGCCCGGCCCCGGAGAGGTGCTCGTCAGGGTCGAGGTGTGCGCCGTCTGCCGCACCGACCTGCACCTGGCCGAGGGCGACCTCCCGCCGAAGCACCCGGGCACCGTGCCGGGGCACGAGGTGGTCGGCCGGGTCGCGGCCCGGGGCATCGACGCGAACCGTCTGGAGGTCGGCACCAGGGTCGGGGTGGCGTGGCTCCACTTTACCTGCGGCGAGTGCCGCTACTGCCTTCGCGGCGCGGAGAACCTCTGCCCCAACGCCGAGTACACCGGCTGGGACGTCAACGGCGGGTACGCCGAGTACACCACCGCGCTTGAGGACTACGTCTACGAGCTGCCGGAGGACCGCCCCGCCGAGCAGCTCGCGCCACTGCTGTGCGCGGGCATCATCGGATACCGCGCCCTGGCGCGTGCCGAACTGCCGACGCGCGGCCGGTTGGGCATCTACGGCTTCGGGGCCTCGGCCCACCTCATCGCCCAGGTCGCGATCACCCAGGGCGCCACGGTGCACGTGCTGACCCGTTCCGAGAAGGCCCAGGAGCTGGCACTCGACCTGGGAGCGGCCTCGGCGGCCGGCTCGCACGACGCGCCGCCCGAGCCGCTGGACGCCGCCATCCTGTTCGCGCCCGTCGGCGACCTGGTGCCCGTGGCGCTCGGCGCCCTCGACCGGGGCGGGACACTGGCCGTGGCCGGCATCCACCTCACAGACATCCCCGAGCTGAACTACGAAGGTCACCTGTTCTACGAGCGCACCCTGCGGAGCGTCACCGCGAACACCCGCAACGACGGCCGCACGTTCCTGAGCATCGCCACGCTCCACCCGCTGGAGGTCACCACGACTCCGTACCCCTTCGACCAGGCGGACCAGGCGCTGGCCGATCTCGCGGCCGACCGGGTGACCGGCGCGGCCGTACTCCACATCGGCGGCTGACCCGCCGGTCTCAGGTGCGGCGCTCCGCGCGGACCAGCTCCACGATCGCGGTGATGTCGGCCTCGCTCCAGCCGCGCCCGGCCGCCTCCTCGTAGCGTCGCTCGACCAGGCGGGCGATGGGCAGGGAGAGCCCGGTGGACTCCGCCACCCCGTTGAAGAGCCGCACGTCCTTGGCGCCGAGCCGCGTGGCGAACCAGCCCTTGTGGTCGCCGAAGAGGATGTCGTCGAGGCGGTTGCGAAGGCCGGGCGCCACCGTTGGCCACCGGTGCAGGAGCTCGCGCAACAGCTTCTTGTCGAGCCCGGCGCCCTCGGCCGTGGCCACCGCCTCGGCGACGACGGCGACTCCGGACATCATCAGGTAGTTGTTGAGCAGCTTGAAGGCCGACGCGCTCCCGGGGTCCTCACCGCAGTACCAGTAGACGGAGAAGACCCGCGACCAGATCGGCTCCAGCCGGTCCACGAGCCTGCGGTCGCCGCCCTGCAGGCCGGAGGCCATGCCGTCGAGGACGGTCTGCGGGGCCCCGATGATCGGCGAGGCCACGAACCGCCGTCCTGGCGCCGACTCCAGGAGCTTGCGAGAGGTCTCCGGGGAGACGGTGCTCATGTCGACCACGATCGGCCCGTCCGGACCTGACCCCAGCTCGGCCAGCCGGCCCATCACGGTGAGCACGGCCTGGTCGTCGGCCAGCGACATCAGCACGGCCTCGACATCGCGTGCCGCCTCCACCGGCGAGGACGCCTCGGCGGCTCCGGCCTCGACCACCTCGGCGGCCTTCCCCGGCGTGCGGTTCCAGACCCTGACGTCGTAGCCGTGCGAGAGCAGCCTCCTGGCCACCGCCCGGCCCATGTGCCCCATCCCCAGTACGGCTACACGCATCTGCCATCCCCTCCTTACGAGCGGTCGCCGAGTGACTAAGCCGTCGGAGCGCGGTGCGGGAGCATCACCGCGGAGGGCGCCTGGGAGGCGAAGGCCTTCATGGCCTCCCGCAGTGCCCACGCCTCCTGGTTCAGCAGCCGGCGGTCCCGGGGCTCGCAGTCGGCGTCGACGACGACGTTGTCCCCCTCGAAACGCGGGAACACGTGCATGTGGGTGTGGAGGACCTCCTGGAGCGCGGCCTCCCCGTCGCCGAGCAGCACGTTGACGCCTTCACACCGCAGGCCGGAACGGCGGAGCCCCAGCGCCACCCGCTGGGCCACCCGCCACATGTGGGCCCCGATCTGCTCGTCGAGGTCTTCGAGCCCGGTGGCGTGGACCCGCGGTATGACGACCGCGTGCCCCGGGTTCACCGGGTTGCCGTCCATGACCACGATCGTGACGTCGTCCTCGAAGGCCAGGCTGGCTTCGGCCCGGCCCGCGAGGATCTCGCAGTACACGCAAGGGTCGCCTGTGTCCATCCCTCAATGATTCTCTCTCCGTACCGGATCATCCCTGCCGGGGTGGCACAACGCGGTCAGTCCACGTACCGGCGCGCGACCGAGGTCCGCTGCGGTTCCTCCAGCAGGCGCAGTCCCCGTTCGACGTCCATGGGCACGACCCGGCGCTCGCGAAGGACCCACGGGAGCCCGGCCACGGCCGCCGCCACGGCCGATGCGCTGGCGCGGTCCTTCGGCACCGAGCGGAGCACCGCCGCGGTCCTGCGCAGGGCGTCGGGGGCCGGGCGGCGCAGCCAGGCCGTCCACAGGGTGTTGCGTATCCCCAGCCTCCGGCGCAGCCGCCGATCGCGGATCTTGGACGCGGCGTGGTGGACGACGACGCCCTCGGCCCAGCACAGCCACCAACCACGAGAGACGAGGTCCAGGCTGAGGAGCTCCTCCTCGCCGCCGAGCCAGATGCGCGGCGAGAACCCCCCGGTCTCGCGGAACGCCACCACCCGCAGCATCGAGGCTCCCGCCAGGATGCTCAGCAGCGCCGGGCCCGGCATCCAGCCCGGCCCCTGGATGGGCGAGTACCGCAGCTCGGGCGTGATCGGGTCCTCGCGCAGGTCCGGTTCGACCAGGATGCGCCCGGTGACCGACGCCAGCTCGGGGTGGCCGTCCAGGAGGTCGGCGGCCTCGGACAGGGCGCCAGGCTCCCACCAGGTGTCGTCGTCGCAGAAGGCGACGTACGGGGTGCTCACCTCCTCCACGGCGACATTGCGGGCGACCGCGCCGAGATTGCGCGGGCTGCGGATCAGCCGTACGCCCGGGTAGTCCCGCGCCACCGCGTCCGCGCTGCCGTCGTGGGAGCCGTTGTCGACCACGATGACGCGCGGCCGCTCGGGCAGCGCCGTCATGTGCCCGAGGGTGCGTAGCAGCTCGGCCCGCCGGTCCATCGTGATGATCACCACGGTCATCCGGCCGTCGGGCCCGATGGCGGGCGCTGTGGCGGGCTCGGGCCCGGTCATGGGCACGGTCATGGGCGGGTCTCCATCAGCCGGGCGTCCGCCTCGACGGACGCCGGGAGACGGCGGCGGCCGTTCACGGCGTATGGCATCCGGCGCAGGGCTCCGAGCATGGCGGCGCGGGAGTCCGGGTCCTGGAAGGTCCGCACGGCCATCCGTACGGTCTCGCGCAGCGCGACCCGTGCGGACCTGCGCAGCCAGACGGTCAGAAGCGCGTTCCGCAGCTCGGCCTGGCGCCTGGCCGGCGCGGCGCCCCGCGTGCGGGACGGGTGGTGGACGGCCACCACGCCGGGCACGTAGCACCGGTCCCAGCCAAGGGCGGCGAGATCGTAGGCGAGCAGCTGCTCCTCCCCCGGGAAGAACAGCACGGCGCTGAACCCCCCGGCGTCCAGGAACGCCCGGCGGCGCACCACGGACGCGCAGGCCAGGAAGCCGAGGACGGACGGCCCCGGCTGGGCGGCGTCCTCGGGCAGCGGGGTGGCGGCGAGCGCCGCGTTGATCGGGTCGGGCACGCGTTCGGATCCCACCAGCACGTGCGCCGCGAGCAGGCCGAGACGCGGGTACTCGGCGAAGGTACGGGCGGCCAGCCGCAGCGCCCCCGGCTCCCACCAGGAGTCGTCGTCGCTGAAGGCGACATACGGCGTCCTCGCCGCCTGCACTCCCACATTGCGGGCGGGCGCTCCGAGGTTGCGGGACAGGCGGATCACGCGGGCCTCGGGAAAGCGGTCGCGCACCGCGCCCGGCGTTCCGTCGGACGAGGCGTTGTCGACCACGATCACGGCGGGGCGCTCGGGCAGGGATCGCAGGCGTCCCAGGGTGTGGAGGAGCTCCTCGCGGCGGTTCCTCGTGGCGATCACGACGGTGACCGGGACCTCGCCGGTCTCCGCCCCGTCTCCGGTACGCGCGATCACTCGCCCTCACCCCCCGGAAGGGCGAAAGCCCCCCGTGGCGACCCATAACCCCATCTGAGGTGGGCAAACATCGGCGTGCCGCCCGTGACGGGCTACTTGTCCCTGCGGATCTTCCCGAACTCGACGCGGGATCCGGGGTTCAGGCCGACGTCGCGGACGCGCTCGGACTTCCCGGTCCGCACGTCGACCGCGTAGAACCCGAAGGACTCGTGTCCCACCTCCGTCACGGCGTTGACGAGGTACTCGCGGTCGCCGAGCCACTCGCGCGCGAAGGAGTAACTCGGCTCCGACAGGGGCTTCAGCGGGAACCGCTCGTTGACGCGTCCTGTCACGGGGTCGGTGGTCACGAAGTACTGCTCGTCCCCATGGTCGAAGTCGGTGAGCACCCCGGCGAGCGTGCGCCCGTCCGGGGACAGCCCGTCGACGCCGGTCGCGGTGAACTCCTTGGTCACCTTGCGGTTCCGGTCGATCATGACCACGGTCTTGGGGGTCTCGGTCAACTCGTCGGCGAACTCGGGGCACTCCCGTCTCAGGGCCATGGTGGCGCCCTCTCTGGCCATGCCGATCACCCCGCAGTAGCCGGGCATCGCCGAGGTCGTCCCCGTGGTGAAGTCGGTGATCAGCACCCGGGGTCCGGTACCGCCGAAGGCGACCGCGAACACGCGGCCGTCGGGAGACATGTCGAGTCCCGCTACGTCCAACAGAGTCGACCACGGGACGGGCGGGGAGATGTCCACCATGCGCGCCGAGGGCAGGTCCCAGGCGACGAAGCGCGACCGGGCCTTGCTGAAGTACGCGATGCGGTGCCCGTCGGGGCTCACCCGCAAGGGCACCGAGCTTCCCCGCTCGCGGGTGTGCACGCTGTTCACCGCGTCGACCAGGTCGATGTCCGCACTGCAGCCGTCGTCCCCGCAGCCCTCTCCGAACCAGGTGCCCAGCTCCATCCGCCCGCTCTGCCCCTGCTTGTACGCCGTGAAGACCTTCCACTCGGTGCAATGGATCGCTGACTGCTCCTCGGAAGGGGGGACGGAATCCGCGCACGCCGTGGTCTGCGGCACATACGCGTACTGGACGGGCGGATCGAACGGTCCCGGCTTCCACACGTACTCGGGATCCGGCTTGTCGCGGTTGAGGTAGAGGGCTCCGGCGGCGATCACCGCCACCACGACGACCAGGATGGCGGCACGTCCGGCACGGCCCTTCCTGACGGACGCCAGCGCCCCCTCGGCCAGGTCCGCCACCTCCGGGGCCCGATCGGCGTGCTCCGCCAGCGCTTCGGCGACGGAACGGCCTTCGAGACGCAGCTCCAGCACGGCCTCCGCCGCCGCGAGCCGTTCCCGGGCCGGCTCCGTCGCCATGCCGAGCACCCACGCGGTGCTCTCCAGCGGAACGCCCTCGTGGTGGGACGCCACCAGGAGCACCCGGTCTTCGAGCGGCAGCCCGGAGAGCGGCCCGGCCTCGCCGCCCGCGTCGCCTCCCGCCCCGGCGCCCGCCGCGAGCACGCGCCGGTAGAGGACGCCCCTGGCCGCCGCCACCGGATCCTGCCACCGGAGCCTCGCCCAGTCGGCGCCGATGGACCCGTACACCGACCGGACCAGCGACTCGGCCTCCGCGCCTGACCCGGTCAGCAGACAGGCCGTGCCGAGGAGGCCCTGCTGGGTGTCGGAGACGAACTGCCGGAACCCCAGATATCGCCTCACCACGCCCGTCCCCCGGCCGCCTCCGGCCCACTGCGTGGAAACGAGACCACCGTCGATAATTCCGGCAAAGCCCGCTCACCCGACCCCGCAAATGCCGCGCGATCCGCCTGCTTTCCGGCGCGGCGCCCAGCTGGAAAAGATATGTCCGCGCGATCACTTTCGCATCACGGAGCCGGATGTCACTCGCACGGAATTCACGAGACCCTTTTCCAGCCCGGCGAGCACGAAGGACGGACACCATCGGCGTCTCGTCCCCGTCATTTCCGCCCCCGTGGAACTCCGGCTTCAGCACGGGCAGGGCCCCGCCCCCCGCCCTCGTCCCCGTAGACGTCTCACCAGCTATACGCCCTCACCATGACAAAAGTTCCTAGAACGCGAGTTCTACGTCCAGCGGCGCTCGGCGCGGTCACCGTACACGGCGGGGGTTCGTGGTTTGATCGTCTCGGTGGAGTTCGGCTGTCCGGCTCGGGAGGGGACCCGTGAAGGCGATCAGCTACAGGCGGTACGGCGGGCCCGAGGTCCTGGAGTTCCGCGAGGCGCCCGAGCCCAAGCTCGGCCCGGAGTCGGTGCTCATCGAGGTCAGGGCGGCGGCGGTCAACCCCGTCGACTGGCAGATCGCCGCGGGCCACCTGGACGGCCGGTTCGACGTGCACTTCCCCGTCATCCCCGGGTGGGACGTCGCGGGCGTGGTCTCGGCCGTCGGCCCGACGGTGACGGAGTTCGCGCCCGGTGACGAGGTGGTCGGGTACCTCCGCACAGACACCATCGGCCGAGGGACGTACGCCGAGCGGGTCGCCGCGCCCACCCGCACGATCGCGCGCAAGCCGGCCAACCTCGGGTGGGAGCAGGCCGCGGCCGTGCCCATCGCGGGCCTCACGGCGTACCAGACGCTGGTCCACGCCCTTGACGTCGGCCCTGGCGACACCGTGCTCGTCCAGGCGGCGGCCGGCGGCGTCGGGTCGTTCGCCGTGCAGATCGCCGTCGCCCTCGGAGCCCAGGTCATCGGCACGGCCTCCGAGCGCAACCACGACCACCTCATGAGGCTCGGCGCGCGGCCCGTCACGTACGGCCCGGGGCTCGCGGACCGGGTCCGCGCCCTGGCGCCCGAGGGGGTGACCGCGATCCTCGACATGTACGGCGGCGGCGAGCTGACCTCGTCGGTGGCCCTGCTGGCGAGCGGCGCAGGGAAGCGCGTGGTGTCCCTGGCCGACGACGGGGTGCGGGACCTCGGCGGCACGTTCGTCTTCGCCCGGCCCAGCCGGGACGACCTGGACCAGCTCACGCGGCTGATCGAGGCCGAACGCCTGGTGCCGGAGGTGGCCACCGTCCTCGACCTCTCCGACGCCGCCGAAGCCTTCCGCCTGAGCCAGACGGGCCACACCCGAGGCAAGATCGTCCTGAGGGTCAGCACCGGCTGACCCGTCCCTGCGCGAGAGCATCTCCTGCCGGGCCTCCGGCATGGATCGGCCGGCGGCGTACCGATGCTCGGTACGCCGCCGGTCTTTTGTCAGCGGAGGATCTTGTAGAGGGCCGAGGTGAGGGAGGCCTTGGTGTCATCCTGGTCGATGGACCACATCATCGAGCCGCCGAGCCCCTTCAGCCTGATGTAGGCGGCCTTCTCCAGCAGCGACGCCGGGTCGTCGTACGACCAGAACTCGTTGCCGTCGTACAGCCACAGCGTGCCGGTGAGCAGGTCGCGGTACCGCTTGCCGGGCTTGTTGACGAGGATCTTGTAGTCCTCGGTGCCCGGTGCCCACGTCGCGGGCGCGGGGCCCGTGGCCTGGGCGTACAGGCCGTTGCCCGTGGACTTCACGCCGGTCCAGCCCTGGCCGTACGCGGGGACGCCGACCACGATCTTCTTGGCAGGGGCGCCGCGCGACAGGTAGTCGCGGACGGTGGCGTCCACGCTGTACTTGACCGGGTTCGGGTCCTTGCGGTCGGTGAACAGGTTGCCGTTGTGGCCGGTCCTGTTCTCCCACGAGCCGTGCAGGTCGTACCCCTGGATCGTGGCGAAGTCCAGGCTGCTGAACACCTCGCGGACCTCGAAGCCGGCGTCGATCTTGGCTGCGGCGGCGGGCAGGAAGGCGGTGAGCTCGCTCTTCGCGTCGTACGCCTTCATCTGCCGGCGCAGCTCCGCGGCGAACAGCGTGAAGTTGTGCTTGTCCTCGGGCCTGATGACGTTGCCGGCGTTGCCCTCCGAGCCCGGCCACTCCCAGTCCAGGTCGATGCCGTCGAAGACGCCCGCGCCGGCGCCCGCGGCCAGACCCGGCAGGTCGCCCTTGAGCCAGAGGCCGACGCACGAGGCGGCGAGCGCGCTGCGGGCCTGCGGGGTGCTGACGGCGTCGGAGAAGTACTTCGACCCGGTCCAGCCGCCGAGGGAGATCAGCGTCTTGAGGCCGGGGTTCCTGGCCTTGAGCTTCTTGAGCTGGTTCAGGTTGCCGTTGAGCGCCTGGCCCGGCTGGTCGGCGACGCCGTCCACGCTCTCCTCGGCGGAGACCGGCCGCTGCCAGTCGGCCCAGGCGTCGGCCGAGACGCAGGTGCCGTCGGCGCCGACGTTCCCGAAGGCGTAGTTGATGTGGGTCAGCTTGGCCGCGGCACCGCTGGTGTCCACGTCCTTGACGTGGTAGTCGCGGCCGTAGATGCCCCACTGGATGAAGTAGGCGACCCGCTTGAACCGGTCACCGCCGTCCGGATGCGCTTGGGCTCGCGCGGGTACGGCTGTCGCCGCCAGGGCCTCGGCGGGCACGGCCACCGCGGCGAGGCCGACGGCGATCGCCGCCGCGAGTAGGTGCTGGAAAGGACGTCGCACGGCCATCTCCACTTGCTGCTCGGAGGAGCTTATTTATAGGAAAGTTTCCTATGAGTTTTCACGGATCGTAGAGTCCCCCGTGCGACGCGTCAATGCCTTCTCCCCGCCCGTTCCGATCAACGGGTGGTACGAATCCGGCCAAGTTCCCCAAGGCGGCATTTCGCCGGTTCGGGAACGGGTGATCAGGCGAGGCGCGCGGGGAAGCCGCCCGTGGCGACCGGGCCCCATCTCACCGGAGTGATGCGCAGCAGCGACTTGCCCTGGCGCTCCATGGCCGCGCGGTAGTCGTCCCAGTCGGGGTGCTCGCCCGAGATGGACCGGTAGTACTCGACCAGCGGTTCGAGCGCCTCGGGCATGTCGAGGACCTCGCAGGCCCCGTCGACCTGGACCCACGGCCCGTCGAAGTCGTCGGACAGGATGACGACGCTCACCTTGGGGTCGCGCCGGGCGTTCCTGGTCTTGGCGCGTTCGGGATACGTGGACACCACGATGCGGCCGAGCTCGTCCACACCGCAGGTCACCGGGGACGCCTGCGGCCCGCCGTCACCCCGCGTCGTGATCACGAGCGCCCTGTGGCGCTCACGGATGAAGTCGAGCAGCTGCTCACGGGTGACGGTGTCCGCGGTCGCGATCCTCGGGCTCATGGCCTCACTGTACGACGACGCGGCCCACCGTTCACTCCGCCACCACCGGCACCACCGCGATCTTGCCCGTCTGGGGAAATGTCAGAGGCGGCTGGCATTCTTGTGGGCGTGACGGCCCATACGGTGAGCCCCCTGTTCGTCGGGCGCGCGGACGAGCTCGGCCTCCTCCGCGACGCGCTCGCCCGGGTGCGCGCCGGAGCCGCCACCACCGTGTTCGTCGGCGGCGAGGCCGGTGTGGGCAAGACCCGCCTGATCCGCGAGTTCGTCCAGCGGGCCGGCTCCGCCCGGGTCCTCGTCGGCGGCTGTCTGGAGCTGGGCACCGACGGCCTGCCCTTCGCCCCCTTCACCGCCGTGCTGCGCACGCTCGCGCGCGACCTCGGCCGCGAGGGCATCGCCGCGCTGGTCCCAGGCGGGCGCACGCGGGGGCTGGCCCGCCTGCTCCCGGAGTTCGGCGAGCCCGACGACGACGGCGCCGAGGCCCGTGCCCGGCTGTTCGAGCAGGTCCTCGGCCTGATGGAGCGGCTCGCCGAGCTGGAGCCCACCGTCTTGGTCATCGAGGACGCCCACTGGGCCGATCGCTCCACCCGCGACCTGCTGTCGTTCCTCACCCGCTACCAGCGGCCGGACACCCGCCTGCTGACCCTCGTCACCTACCGCTCCGACGAGCTCCACCGCACCCATCCCCTGCGCCCCCTGCTGACCGAGCTCAGCCGCATCGACTGGGTGGCCCGGCTGGAGCTGGGCAGGCTGAGCCGGCGCGAGGTGGTCGAGCAGGCCGCCGGCATCCTCGAGAGGGAGCCCCTGGAGCTCGACGTCGATGTGATCTACGCCCGCAGCGAGGGCAACCCGCTGTTCGTGGAGGCGCTGCTCAGCGGCGGCGAGGGCGAGGCTCTGCCCGAGTCGCTGCGCGATCTGCTCCTGGCCGGCGTCGAGCGCCTACCCGAGGACACCCAGGAGCTGCTCAGGGTGGCCAGCGCGGGCGGCGCCCGCATCGAGCACGCCCTGCTCGCCGCGGTCGCGGGTCTCGACGACGGCGCGCTGTCGCGCGCGCTGCGCCCCGCCGTCACCGGCAACGTGCTGATGGTCGACGGCGAGGGGTACGCCTTCAGGCACGCGCTCATCCGCGAGGCCGTGCACGACGACCTGCTCCCCGGTGAGCGCACCCGCCTGCACACCCGTTTCGCCCAGACCCTGGAGCGCGACCCCGCCATCCTTCCCGCCCTGCGCGGAGCCGTCGAGCTGGCCCACCACTGGCACGCCGCGCACGACGCCCCCTCGGCGCTCGTCAGCGCGTGGCGCGCGGCCATCGCCGCCAGGAGGTCGGCCGCCTACGACGAGCAGCTGCGCATGCTCACCCGGGTCCTGGAGCTGTGGGACACCGTGCCCGGCGCGGCCGAGAAGACCGGGCACGACTACGTCGACATGATCAGGCAGACCATCACCGTGGCTCATCTGGCCGGTGAGTTCGAGCGCGGCATCTCGCTGGCCAAGGCGGCCCTGCGCGAGATCGACAGCGACGCCGACCCCGTCCGGGCGGCCCGGGTGCTGCGACAGCGCGGGCTCGTGCGGTACGACCTGGGCCGGGTGGGGTTCCTCGAAGACCTGCGCACGGCCGCCCGGCTCGTACCCGCCGACCCTCCCACCGAGCTGCGCGCCAAGGTGCTGGAGAACCTCGCGCGCACGCTCCACGGGCCCGACGCCTGGGCCGAGAGAGAAGCGCTGGCAGAGGAGGCCATGCGCATAGCCCGCCTCGTGGGCGACGCCGACATCGAGGCGCATGCCCTCATCACGCTCACCTGGTCCAAGTGGCGTTACTCGGAGTCGGAGACCCAGGACGCCGCGTACACGCGGGCACGCGAGATCGCCGGCCGGGCGCCCACCTACCACGGGCTCATGCGGGCCGCCATCTCCGAGTCCGACTCGCTGGAGGGGGCCGGCCGGCACGAGGAGGCCGCCAAGGTCGCCCGCAGGGGCATGGCCGACGCCGAGGCGTACGGCATGGCCCGCACCTCGGGCGCCTTCCTGGCGATCAATCTCGCCGAGCCGCTGCTCTCGCTGGGGCAGTGGGACGAGGCGCTGAGCGTCATCCAGCGCGCCCTCGACGTCATGCCGCCCCCGCCCTACCGCGCGAGCCTGCAGGGCTTCGCCACCGACATCGCCCTGGCCCGGGGCGAGCTCGATCGAGCAGGCGCGCTCTTCCAGTCGTCGAGGAGCATCATGGCCTTCGGCACCTACCGCGACCAGACGATCCTGCCGCACCTCCGCAGGGAGATCGAGCTGCTGATCGCGCACGGTCGCGGCGACGAGGCCTTCACGCTGGTCGAGAAATATCTGGGCGACCACGACCCGGGTGCGGCTTCGCGCTACGTCTGGCCGGTGCTCGTGACGTGCGTCCAGGTGGCCGGGCCCCTGCTCGGCAAGCTGCGCGCGCTGGCCGCCGAGCAGGAGGTCGACGGAGATCTTCAGCAGGCCCACCGTCTCACCTTCCAGGCCGAGGTGGCCCGGGCGTCCGGCTCGGCCGACCTCCCCGCGTGGGACAGGGCCGTGGCCGCCTGGGCCGCGCTGAGCCAGCCGTACGCCGAGGCCCGTGCCCTGCTCGGCGCCGCTCACGCCGCCGTCGCCGAGGGCGAGCGCGACGAGGCGGCCAGGCGGCTGTCGCGGGCGGCCCTCCTCGCCGGCGGGCTCGGCGCCGTGCCCCTGGCCGACGAGATCGGCTCCCTGGCCAGGAGGGCGCGCCTGCCGATCGCCGACGAGTCCGCCGCCCCTGATCCCCCGGCGGCCTCCGAGGGCACCGAGCTGAGGCTGACGGCCCGCGAGCACGAGGTGCTGCGTCTGGTGACGACCGGTCGCAGCAACCGCGAGATCGCCGCCGAGCTGTTCATCTCGGCGAAGACCGTGAGCGTGCACGTCTCCAACATCCTCGCCAAGCTCGGCGTCGCCTCCCGGGGCGAGGCGTCGGCGACGGCCCACCGGCTCCGCCTGTTCGACAGCTAGCCCGACGGCCCTCGGGGCGTCCCCACCGTCATACAGCCGGGAAGAACCACTCACCCGGCGTGCCGCCGACGCGACCGCTCACCCGACGTGCCGCCGGAGCCACCGATCATGAGTCGCACCGCCGACGCGACCGCTCACCCGTCGCGCCGCCGGAGCCACCGATCACGCGTCGCGGCGCCGGAGCAGGAGGCCGCCGGCGGTGAGCGCCGCCGCGGACCAGGTGGCGAGCACGCCCAGCCCGGCCCATGGGCTGAGGGGCAGGCTGGAGAGATGGGTGGTGGCCTGGATGGCGAGCCCGGCGTTCATCGGCGAGATCTGCCAGAGGAACCGCTGCCAGTCCTGATCGGAGACCATGAGGATGATGATCGGGAAGAGATAGAGCAGGCCGAGCACGACCCCGATGGCCGCCGCGGAGTCCCGCACGGCGGCCGCGACGCCGAGGCTGAGCAGAGCGATCAGCGCGAGGTAGAGGACCGATCCGGCGGCCGCCCGGAGCGTGGAGCCGTCGGCCAGGGACATCAGCGGTTGACCGTGGGCGGGGGTGAAGCCGTTGCCGGGCAGGATGAGCCGCCCGGCCAGCACGGACGCGAGCACGGCGAGGGTGCCCGCGGCGAGCGTCAGGCCGGTGAGGACGGCCGCCTTGGCGGCCAGGACGGCGGCCCGGCGCGGCATCGCGGTCAGGGTGGTGCGGATCATGCCGGTGCCGTACTCGCCGGTGATCGCCACCACGGCCAGGACGGCGACGATCGCCTGGCCCACCTGGACTCCGAAGAGGCTGATCCTGGTGGCGTCGTAGGCGCAGCCCGCCTGCGGGCAGGACACGGTGGCGGCCGCCGCGGCACTTACGGCGAGGGTCAGCGTGATGATCCCGAGAAGCAGCCCGCCAGTGCCTCTCGTGGTGCGCAGTTTGGTCCACTCCGCGTGCAGTTCTCGTCTCATGCGTCTCTCCGGCGAAACTGGAAGACGGCCAGGCCGAGGATGAGTGCGGTGTAGCCGCACAGCACGGCGAAGCCGGCCCACGGCGGCAGCGGGTAGTAGCCCGCCTGCGGGACATAGTGGCCGGTCACGTGCGCGTACTGCGGGATGCTCTGCTGGATGGCGAAGCCGGCGGCCGGGGTCAGCCGAAGCAGCCACTGCACCGCGCCGTCGGGCAGGACGGAGGTGGTCGCGAGGACGTGGGGCAGGATGATCAGCACGATGGCGGTGATGACGGCCGCGACGCTGCGCCGGAACAAGGCGCCAAGGGCGAGGGCGAAGACCGCCGCGACGGCGAGCAGCGCTGCGACGCCCACGATGACGCGAACCTCGGTGAACAGGGAAACCGGGAGGATGTAGTTGCCGTTGGCACGCAGGATCCGCGTGCCGAACGTGACCGTGACCATGACTGCGGCCAGCCCGGCGATGAAGGTGACCGTTCCGATCACGACGGCCTTCGCCATCAACACCCGGCCGCGCCGCGGGGTGGCGAGCAGGGTGGTACGAATCAGGCCGCGCCGGTATTCGGCGGTTATGAACATCACCGCCAGGACGATCACCAGGGTCAGCGCGATGATCACGCCGGTGAGGGTGAACTCGATCTTTCCGTCCTCTCCGAGCGGCCCGATGTCGCCGTTCCCGGTCACGGTGAACGTGCCGCCGGACTCGACGGCGCCGCCCGGGTGGTGGGGGGTGACCTCATCGAGCTCGAAGCTGACTCCCACATCGTCACGGCTCCAAGCGCCGCGAGACACCGTGCCCTGCAGGCTGACATTGTCCAAGACGGCGGTGGCCTCGCTGAAGCGTGCTTGCACGATGCTGCCGGCGATGACGTCCTGCTTCACCGTCACATCGCCCGGGGACGCGGCAAAGAGCCCGATCCGCACCGTGGTCGGCAGCCCGGCCAGCCGAGCCGTACCGACCTTGGACCAGTTCGTGCCGTCGGTCGAGTCGTAGCCGGTGATCGTGTCACCGGAGCGGACGAGCCGTAGCCAGCGCGGCGATTTCCCCGATACCGAACCCGGACGGCCCGCCATATCCTGCGTGAAGTTGTACTGCATCCGCACGCCGTGGGCAGGGGTGACCATCACCGCCGCGTAGGGCGCGCCCTGCTTCGTGCTCTCCTTGATCATGATGCCGGCCTTCGCCCACGGCACGAGGCCGGGGACGGGCTCGGGACCGGGACCGATAGTGCCGGGAGGCGGGGGCTGTTTGATCCGGCCGGTCATCGAGGTCGTGCGGACGGTGATGCTGCCGTTCCCGGTCAGCGACTGGTGCACGAAGTAGAACTGGTCCTTCACCGCTTCGCCGTCCGGTCCCACCGGAGGAGTGGGGCAGGCGACCTCGACAGGGCCCTTGCTGCAAGACGAGTGGTTGCCTGCCGCGCTGAACAGCCCGAGCAGCACGGTGACCAGCGCCGCGACCACCATGCCGATCATCCAGCCGCGGACCGTCCGGAACTTCGTCCACTCCGCGCGCAGCAGTTGCGTGAACCCGTCGCGCCCGGTCCGCAGGCCCGAACGGTACGGCGTGACTGTGCCGGTGGTCATCGCGCCGCCTCCCGTCCCGCGGCGGCCCCCGTGGCGGCGCGGAACTCGACCGCGTCCCGGGTGAGGTCCATGTAGGCCTCCTCAAGCGTCGCGCGATGCGCCGATACCTCGGAGAACGGCACCGCATTTTCGCTGAGGACGGCCACGATGCGCTCAGCCGCCAGGCCGGAGACGGTGAGAGTGTCACGACCGGTGGCGGCCACGTCCGCACCGGCGTGCGCCAGCGCGGTCATGGCCTCCGACTCCGCCGAGGTGCGCAGCGTGACCCGGTCGCGGGACGCGGCCTCGATCAGATCGGCCACGCTGGTGTCCGCGACGACCCGGCCCCGGCCCACCACCACCAGATGACCGGCGGTGTCCTCGAGCTCGCTCATCAGGTGGCTGGACACCAGGACGGCGCGGCCCTCCGCGGCCAGCGACCGCAGGAAGCCGCGCATCCACACGATGCCCTCGGGATCGAGGCCGTTGGACGGCTCATCCAGCATGAGCACCGGCGGGTCGCCGAGCAGCGCCGCGGCGATCCCGAGCCGCTGCCGCATGCCCAGGGAGTAGCCGCCCGCCTTCCGCCGGATCACCTCCCGCAGCCCGACCTGCTCGGCCACCTCGTCGACCCGCTTGACGCCGAGTCCCTGCGAGTGGGCCAGCCACAGCAGATGGTCGCGGGCGGTGCGGCTCGGCTGCAGCGCCGCGGCGTCCAGCAGCGCGCCGACGTGGCGCAGCGGGAAACGCAGGCTCCGGTACGGCCGCCCGCCGACCAGCGCGCTGCCCTCGTCGGCCGCGTCCAGGCCGAGGATCACCCGCAACGTGGTGGATTTGCCGGCGCCGTTAGGGCCGACAAAGCCGGTGACATGCCCGGGCCTCACGGTGAAGGACATCCCGTCCAGTGCCACGGTCGGCCCGAAGCGTTTGCGCAGGCCGTCGACTTCGATGATCGCATCCATGCGTTCGGTTCTACGGACACGGCCATAACGTGGGCCGAACGGAGGCCGTCATGTCGTTGTTAGGTCAGGGGCGGCATCCTGGGGGTCCGCACGGAACTGGAGATGGCTGATGAGGAATCCGCGACGCCTGGCGCTGCCGGGCCGCACCGTACGGCTGCGCTTCACCGCCCTGTACGGCGCCCTGTTCCTCCTGTCCGGCGTCGGGCTGCTGGCCGTGACCAACCTCCTGGCCCTCGGGTCGTCGAGGGTCACAGTTGGCGCCCCGAACCAGCCGGTCCAGCAGTCCACGCTCGCGGCAGCCCAGGAGCACATCCGCCTGCTCCAGGCTCAGCTGTCGGAGGTGCACACGGACCAGTCGCGCCAGCTCCTGATCGGCTCGGTGCTGGCGCTCGCCCTGATGGCCGTGGTGTCGGTCGTGCTGGGCCGGGTCGTCGCGGGCCGGGTGCTGCGCCCGTTGCGGACGATCACCGCGGCCACGCGGCGGATCTCCGCCGACAACCTGCACGAGCGGCTGGCCGTGCCGGGTCCCGCCGACGAGGTGAAGGACCTCGCCGACACCATCGACGGCCTGCTGGAACGGTTGGAGGGCTCCTTCGCCGCGCAGCGCCGGTTCGTCGCCAACGCCTCCCACGAGCTGCGCACCCCGCTGGCGACCATGCGGGCGTCGCTGGACGTGGCCGTCGCCAAGCCCGATCCCGTACCGGCGCAGACGCTCGCGCTCGCGGACCGGCTCCGCACCGAGCTGGACCAGGTCGACCGGCTTCTGGAAGGTTTCCTCACGCTCGCCCGCACCCAGCACGGCGCCCTGTCCGACCGCGCGACGATCTCGCTCGGCCGCGTGGTGTCCGCCGCCCTGGACGCCCGGGCCGCCGACATCACAGACAGGAACCTGACCGTCGACGACGGCGAGGTCCATGACGCCGCCTGGACGCAGGGAAGCCGCACGCTCCTGTCCCGTCTGGTCGACAACGTGATCGACAACGCGATCACCCACAACCACGACGGCGGCTGGATCCGGGTAGCCGCCACGGCCGACGACGCGACGGCGCGGCTCATCGTGGAGACGGGCGGGGAAGTCCTCGACCAGGAGCAGCTCGCGCGGCTGGCCCAGCCGTTCCAGCGGCTCGGCGCCGACCGCACCGGCTCCGACACCGGCTCGGGGCTGGGCCTTTCGATCGTCGCGGCCATCGCCACAGCGCACGGCGGCAGCCTCGATCTAGATGCCCGGCGCGAGGGCGGCCTCCGGGTCGCCATCTCCCTGCCTCTGGCGGCCGTGCAGGCAGGTGTCCCGGCGTGAGGGTGCTGGTGGTCGAGGACGCCCGCGCCCTGGCCGCCGTCCTGGCCGAGGGTCTACGCGACCAGGGCATGGCCGTGGACGTGGCGCATGACGGCCTGGAGGCCGCGGCCAAGCTCGACCTCAACGCCTACGACGTGGTCGTCCTCGATCGCGACCTGCCGGGAATCCACGGCGACACCCTCTGCCAGATGATCATCGATCGGGACGACCGCGTCATGGTCCTGATGCTGACCGCGGCCGGCTCGCCCGGCGACCGGGTCAGCGGCCTGACCCTTGGGGCCGACGACTACCTCGCCAAGCCCTTCCACTTCCCCGAGCTGGTCGTGCGCATCAGGTCCCTGGCCCGCCGCCGGCCCTTCGCCCGCCCCCGCACCCTGCGCGCGGCGGGCATCGAGCTCGACCCCCTGCGCCGCACCGCCACCCGCGACGGCCTCGGGCTCGACCTGTCGGTCAAGGAGTTCGCCCTCCTCGAAGCCCTCCTGCGCGCCGCCCCCGCCTTCCTCAGCACCGAGGACCTGCTCGAACAGGTGTGGGACGAGCACGCCGACCCGTTCACCAACACCGTCGCCGTCACCATCGGCCGCCTGCGTCGCAAGCTCGGCGACCCGCCGGTCATCACGACCACGCCCGGCGTGGGCTACCGCGTCACCGGGCCGCCCGGCTAGGCCACCTCACCCCGGCTCGTGGTCGTCGAGCAGGCCCGCGTCGTGCACGAGGAGCGCGATCTGGACGCGGTTGTTCAGGTCGAGCTTGGTGAGAATGCTGGAGACGTGCGTCTTCACCGTGGGGACGCTGAGGTGCAGCACGGCCCCGATCTGGGCGTTCGACCGGCCATGGCCGACGGCGACGGCGACCTCGCGCTCGCGGCCGTTCAACAGCGCGATGCGGCCCCTGGCGTGGGCGCGGCGCCGGTCCTGACCCGACTCGGCGACCCGGGCGATGAGGCGCCGGGTCACCGCCGGGGACAGCACCGGGTTGCCCCGCGCCACCCGGCGCACCGCGTCCACGATCTCGTCCGGCGGGGTGTCCTTGAGGAGGAAACCGGCGGCCCCCGCGCGCAGGGCACGCAGGACGTGCTCGTCGGCGTCGAAGGTCGTCAGCACGATGACCTCGGGCGCGTGGCGGCGGGCCCGCAGGGCCTCGGTCGCGGCCAGCCCGTCCATCACGGGCATCCGGACGTCCATCAGGACCACCTCAGGGCCGTGCCGGTCGACCAGGGGAATCACCTCGGTGCCGTCACCGGCCTCGGCGACCACGCGGAGGTCCGGGGCCCCGCCCAGCATCATCGCCAGCCCGGCGCGCACGAGCGGATCGTCGTCGACGATGAGCACGCCGACCGTCGAGGCCTCCGATGGGGTCATGCCGGCCAGGGTAACCAGGCCGACAGCGACCAGCCACCCGCGGCGGTGGGCCCGTGCTCCAGGCGCCCGCTCGCCAGGGCGACGCGCTCCGCCAGCCCGACCAGCCCTTGCCCGGACCAGGCGTTCGCCGTGGACGCGGGTCCGGAGTCCGGAACGGGGTCCGGGGCGGGCGCGATGGCAGGGGTGCCGGCGGGGGGCGGAGTGGGGTTGGTGTTGCGGACCTCGACGGTCAGGCCCCGGCCCGGCTCCCCTGTCACCCGCACGCTGACCTCGGCCCCCGGGGCGTGCTTGCGTGCGTTGGTGAGAGCCTCCTGCACGATGCGGTACGCGGTGCGGCCCACCCCGTCGGGGACGGTGCCGCCGGTCTCCTCGCGCAGGTCCACCCGCATCCCGGCCCGTACGGACTCGGCGGCGAGCTGCCTGATGTCGGCGAGGGTGGGCTGGGGAAGCTCGCCGACCGGCGCGCGCAGGACGCCGATGACCTCACGCAGATCCTGCAACGCCTGGTGGGCGCTCTCGCGGATCACCTTGGCGGCGCGGGCGATGTCCTCGGCGGGGGCGTCGGGGCGGAACTCCAGCGCGCCGGCGTGCACGCTGAGCAACGACAGCCGGTGACCGAGCACGTCGTGCATCTCCCTGGCGATCGCCTCGCGGGCATGGTGCTGGGCCTGCTCCGCGCGCAGCCGGGCCTCGGTCTCGGCGCGGACGGCCCGGTCGCGCAGCGACAGCACGAGCCTGCGCCGGTTGTGGATGAACAGGCCCCAGCCGACCGCGGCACCGTAGATGGCGATGCCCAGCGTGAACAGCAGCAGCGCGGATGTGTCCGGCTCGGGGCGCACCACGACGTAGGCGACCGTGGCCAGGACGCTCAGAACGGAGACGGCCGCCGTGGTCCGCGGGCGCCGGTGCACCGCGACGGTGAACAGCGCCACCACCGTCGCACCGGCCACCAGCTCCGAGAACGCCGATACGGCCGCCAGCGCGACGGCGAGCCCGACCGGGTGGCGGCGGCGCAGCCACAGCGCGGCGCAGCCCAGCACCCCGGAGAGCTGGTCGAGATTGAACAGCCACTTCGGGACCGGCAGCGAGGACGCGTCCAGACGCGTGGCGGACGTCACGACCCCGTAGGCGACCGCGAGCAGGAACAGGACGGTGTCGACGACCCAGTCGCGGCGGCTGCGCCGGTACGGACTGCTCGCGGGGGGATCCACTCTCCCGAGGCTACCGATCCGGCGGCCGGGACTCACGGGCCTGAACGGCGAGCGATACCTAAGTCGCGGCGGCCGATGCTTCGGTCGGCCGTGACATCCGAACGGCGATCCTTCGGTCGGTCGTGACGTCCGAACATCGATGCTTCGGTCGGCCGTGACGTGCGAACGGCGATGCTTCGGTCGGTCCTGGCGCTCCGGGGCCTTACGTCGGTCGGGCGGGGACATACCTGTGGCCGATCCGCCGCGGCGGCCCCGATCCCTAGCGTTGGACCATGCGCCAGCCCCTCCAGCTCCTGGGCCTGTTCCTGGTCCTCGAAGGCATCAGCGGAACGATCGACCACCTCGCCGTCCAGCCCTTCTTCGGCGTGATCCTCAACTTCTTCAACCGCGTCGTGATCCCCCGCGTGGACCTCCTGACGGGGTACGAGCTCTACGCGAACCTGAGCCTGGCGGTCCTGGGCCTGGTCCTGGTCATCGCCGCGGAACGCGCCCAGCCGTGACGAACGAGCCGTCCGGCGCATCCACCACCCCCGCGCGCCGCCGGTGTCGGTGACCTCGATCTCCAGCAAGTCGCCGAGCGAGCCCGGACCTTTCCGACCACAGCACTAACTCTCTTTCAGGCTTCGGTAGCGCCGGATCAGCGCGTTGGTGGAGGAGTCGTGGGCAAGCTCGGGCTCGGCGTCGCTCACCAGCTCCGGGGCGATCTGGCCCGCGAGCACCTTGCCCAGCTCGACTCCCCACTGGTCGAAGGAGTCGATGCCCCAGATCGTGCCCTGGGTGAACACGCTGTGCTCGTACAGGGCCACGAGCACGCCGAGCAGGTGTGGCGTGAGCCGCTCGGCGAGCAGCACGTTCGTGGGACGGTTGCCCTGCATGACCCGGTGGGGGGCGACGTCGGGGGCGGTGCCCTCGGCGCGGATCTCCTCCTCGGTCCTGCCGAAGGCCAGGGCCTGCGCCTGGGCGAAGACGTTGGCCGACAGCAGGTCGTGGTGGTCGCGCAGCGGGTTGAGGCTCTTGCCGAACCCGATCAGGTCGACGGGGATCAGCCTCGTGCCCTGGTGGATGAGCTGGTAGAAGCTGTGCTGGCCGTTGGTGCCCGGCTCGCCCCAGTAGACCGGCCCGGTGTCGTAGTCGACCTCGTGACCGTCGCGGGTCACGTGCTTGCCGTTCGACTCCATCGTGAGCTGCTGGAGGTAGGCGGGGAAGCGCTTCAGATACTGCTCGTACGGCATGACGCCGATGCTCTGCGCGTTGAAGAAGTTGACGTACCACACGGCGAGCAGGCCCATGATCACCGGCAGGTTCTCGGCGAGCGGCGCCGTGCGGAAGTGCTCGTCCATCTCGTGGAAGCCCGCCAGCATCTCGCGGAAGTGCTCGGGGCCGATGGCGAGCATGGTCGACAACCCGATGGCGGAGTCCATCGAGTAGCGGCCGCCCACCCAGTCCCAGAAGCCGAACATGTTGGCCGTGTCGATGCCGAACTCCGCGACGCGGTCGGCGTTGGTGGACACCGCGACGAAGTGCCGGGCGATCGCCTCGTCGGTGCCCAGCTGGCCGATCACCCAGTCGCGTGCCGAGTGGGCGTTGGCGAGGGTCTCCAGCGTGCCGAAGGTCTTGGAGGAGACGATGAACAGCGTCTCGTCGGCGAACAGGTCGTGGGTCGCCTCCACGAAGTCGGTGGAGTCGACGTTCGACACGAAACGGAACGTCAGGTCACGCCTGCCGTAGTGGCGCAGCGCCTCGTACGCCATGACCGGCCCAAGGTCCGAGCCGCCGATGCCGATGTTGACGATGTTCTTGATGGGTTTGCCCGTGTAGCCCTTCCACTGGCCCGAGCGGACGCGCCCGGCGAAGTCGGCCATCCGGTCGAGGACCTCGTGCACCTCGGCGACGACGTCCGTGCCGTCCACGACCAGAGAGGAGCCCTTCGGCATCCGCAGCGCGACGTGGAGCACCGACCTGCCCTCGGAGGTGTTGATCGGCTCGCCCCGGAACATCATGTCCCTGCGCTCCTCCAGACCGGACTCCCGGGCGAGCTCCACGAGCAGGCGCAGCGTCTCGTCGGTGACGCGGTTCTTCGAGTAGTCGAGATACAGCCCGGCCGCTTCCGCGCACATGCGCTCACCACGCTCCGGGTCCTCGGCGAACAGCTCGCGCAGGTGGCGACCGCCGGTCTCGGCGTGGTGCTGCTCAAGGGCCTTCCACGAGGCACGGTCACGAAGTGGGACGGTGGGCATCGGTGGTTCCTCCGGTCACTGGCACGGTCTTGTAGGTAGATTCTTCACGCAATCGTCCCGGGCGGGCGCGGCTTTCGGCCCGGACGGCGGAGGGCGGGCTCACGGCCTGGCGGCTGGTGGATCGTCAGCTCGGGCACCGGGACCTCGGGGATCCGACGGGTGACCGCCCGCCCGTCGACCGAGAGCTCCTTGCCGTAGTGGGTCAGCGTCAGCGGCGGACCTTCCAGGAGCCGGTAGGTCGCCGAGCGGGGCGTGATGCCGACCCGCAGCAGGCGGCCGTGGTAGCGCAGCCGGAAGGCCAGCCGCGTGATGCCCGAGGGCAGCTTCGGGGCGAAGCACATCCGCCCCTGGCCCGAGCGCATCCCGCCGAAGCCGGCCACCAGGGCGATCCACGCCCCGGCCAGCGCGGCCAGGTGGATCCCGTCGACGGTGTTCTTCTCCAGGTCGTCCAAGTCCATCAGCGCCGCCTCGCCGAGGTAGCGGTAGGCGAGCTGGATGTGCCCCACCTCGGCGGCGACCACCGCCTGGGTGCAGGCGGAAAGCGACGAGTCGCGGACGGTCAGCGCCTCGTAGTACGCGAAGTCGCGGGCCTTCTGCTCGGGCGTGAACGCGTCGCCGCGCAGCTGTATCGCCAGCACCAGGTCGGCCTGCTTGACCACCTGCTTGCGGTAGAGGTCGAAATAGGGGAAGTGCAGCATCAGGGGGTACTGATCCGGCCTGATGGCGGCGAAGTCCCAGACCGCGTGGCTGGTGAAGCCCTCGCTCTGGGGATGCACACCGAGCCGCTCGTCATAGGGCACGTACATCGCGATGGCCGCGTCCCGCCACGTGGCCGCCTCCTCCAGGGTGACCCCGAGCTCCTGCGCCCGGTCGAGGTGACGGGTGGCCGTCTCGGCCGCCTCGCGCAGGTTCTGCTGGGCCAGCAGGTTGGTGTACACGTTGTTGTCGGCGACGGCGCTGTACTCGTCGGGGCCGGTGACGCCGTCGATGCGGAACCGCCCGTCGGCGTCGTGGTGGCCGAGGGCGCACCACAGCCGGGCCGTCTCGACAAGCAGCGGCAGGCCGGTGTCGCGCTCGAACCGCGTGTCCTCGGTGGCGTCGACGTACCGTACGACCGCGTAGGCGATGTCGGCGTTGATGTGGAACGCGGCGGTTCCGGCCGGCCAGTAGCCGGAACACTCCTCGCCGTTGATCGTCCGCCAGGGGAAGGCCGCTCCGCCCAGCCCGAGCTGGACGGCGCGATCCCTCGCCTTCGGGAGGATCGACTTCCGCCACGACAGCGCGTCGGCGGCGGCCCGGGGGTGAGTGTAGGTGAGCACCGGCAACACGAACATCTCGGTGTCCCAGAAGGCGTGACCGTCGTAGCCGTTCCCGGTCAGCCCCTTGCCGGGAATGGGGCGGTTCTCCAGACGCGCGGAGGCCTGCACCAGGTGGAACAGCCCGAAGCGGACGGCCTGCTGCACCTCGGGGTCCCCCTCGACCTCCACGTCGGCGCCGTCCCAGAACTTGTCGAGGAACCGCCGCTGGTCGGCCAGCAGGCCGTCCCAGCCGACCAGCCGGGCGGCGGCCAGCGCGGCGACGACCTGGTCGTGCATGGCGGGCCGGGAGCGCTTGGCCGACCAGCCGTACGCGAAGTACTTGACCAGCCGCAGCCGCTCGCCCGGCTTCAGCCGCGTGGCGACCGTCACGCGGCTGACGTCGCCGCTGCCCTGGGCCTCGATCAGCGTGCCCTCGGGACCGTCGACGTCGTGGCACATGGCGGCGGCCACCCGGAGGCGGCTGGCGCGGGTGGAGTGGACCATGATCGCCACTCCGGCGCTCGCCGGGAAGTTCTCCTCCAGGACCAGCGGCGACGTAAGGGCCGCGGCGGCGCGCGGGTCGCCGCCCGTGTACTCCACGGTCTCGTTGGCCACCAGCTCCGACTGCACGACCACACCGAGCGACCGGTCGACGGGCTCGACCTCGTACAGGATCGCGGCCACCGCCCGATGGGTGAACGACACCAGTCGCGTGGAGGTGACGCGCACCTCGGCCCCGGTCGGGGAGCTCCAGTGGACCTTGCGGGTCAGGGTGCCCGCGCGCAGGTCGAGGACCCGCTCATGCTCGTGCAGCGTGCCGTAGCGCACGTCGAACGGCTCGTCGTCGACCAGCAGCCGGATCAGCTTGCCGTTGGTGACGTTCACCACCGTCTGCCCGGACTCGGGGTCCCCGTACCCCGCCTCGGCGTGCGGCAGGGGCCTCAGCTCGTACACCGAGTTGAGGTAGGTGCCGGGCTGCCCGTACGGCTCGCCCTCGTCGAGGTTGGCGCGCAGGCCGATATGCCCGTTGGACAGCGCGAACACCGACTCGGTCTGCGCCAGAAGATCCAGATCGAGGCTGCACTCCCGCACCGCCCAGGGCTCGACCGTGAACGCCGGATGCTGGATCATCCAGGTTCCAGCAGCTCGGCGAGGTCGGTGACCACGATGTCGGCGCCGTGCTCGCGCAGCGCGTCCGCCTGCCCCACCCGGTCGACGCCGACGACGAACGCGAACCTCCCCGCGCGGCCGGCCGCCACGCCCGCCAGCGCGTCCTCGAACACCGCCGCCTCCGAGGGCTTGAGCCCGAGCGCCTCCGCGCCCGCGAGATACATGTCCGGCGCGGGCTTGCCGGCGAGGTGCCGCTCATGGGCCACCACGCCGTCGACGCGCGCCTCGAACAGGTCGGCGATGCCGGCGGCGGCCAGCACCCTCGCCGTGTTGGCGCTCGACGACACGACCGCTCTGTGCAACCCCGCGTCCCGCACGGCCTTCACGTACCGCACGGACCCCGGGTACACCTGCACGCCGTCCCTGTCCATGATGGCTTTCACCAGCGCGTTCTTGCGGTTGCTCAGCCCGTACACGGTCGGCGCGCCGGGCTCGTCCTCCGGCGACCCCTCGGGCAGGGTGATGCCCCGCGAGGCCAGGAAGCTCCTCGTCCCGTCCAGGCGCTGTTTCCCGTCGACGTAGCGGTCGTAGTCGGCCGTCGCGTCGAACGGCACGAACGGCTCCCCCGTGCGCTCGGCCCTTGCCCGCAGGAACTCGTCGAACGTGGACTTCCACGCGGCGGCGTGCACCGTCGCGGTGCGCGTGAGCACACCGTCCATGTCGAACAGACACCCCCGCACCCCATCAGGCAACCCGAGCATCGACCCCCCCGACCATGATCTCCTCCCGTACGTACCCACCTACGGCTTCGCCATCTCGGGCCGTCGCGGTCGAGTGGGCTGCTCCGGGGCGCCCGGGGTGGTCAGCCTGGTGAGCGGCGCAGGCCGAGTGCCGCGGTCTCGATGCGGTCGCGGGCCTCAAGGAGGCGGGCGGCGATGTCCTTCTCCCGCTCGGCGGTCAGCCGTGAGATGGGCACCGAGCAGCTGATGGCGTCCCTGGGCGGGTCGGTGATGCGCACGGCGACGCCGAAGCAGCGCAGCCCTTCGGTGTTCTCCTCGCGGTCGACGGCGTACCCGCGCTTGCGCACTCGGCGAAGGTCGGCGAGGAGCCCGCCGAGATCGACGATCGTGTGCCGGGTCAGGGAGGGAAGCTCGGCGGGAAGCAGGGCGCACACCTCGTCCTCCTCGCGGGCCGCCAGGATCGCCTTGCCGAGCGAGGTGGTGCCGGCAGGCAGGCGCCGGCCGACCCGGGAGTACGGGCGGAGGTAGTGGCGGGACGCGCGGGTGGCGAGATAGACGATGTCGAAGTGGTCGAGCCGCCCCAGGTGGACCGTCTCGCCGGTGGACTCCGCCAGCCAGTCGAGGGCATCGTGGGCGAGCCGCACCACGGGGTCGCCGTCGATGTACGTCGCTCCGACGAGCAGGGCCCGCATGCCGATGCGGTAGAGCGTGCCGGTGGCGTCGGTCTCGATCCAGCCGAGGTGGACCAGCGTCCGCAGGAGCGCGTGCAGGCTGCTCTTCGGATAGCCGAGCTTGCCCTGGAGGTCGGTGAGGCTGTGCAGGCCCGGATACTGCGCGAAGAAGTCGAGCAGCTCCACCGTCCGGAGCGCCGATTTCACGTGGGGTACTGGTTCAGCCATTTGAGCCTTCCTGACGCGCCTGTCCGCGTTCTATTGTCAGCCCACCCGGCCTGTCCGGCCGCCGGTCATCTCTGGTGAAACGGGTACGGCTCGCGCCCCCGCGCTGGGCGCGAGCCGTACACCTGGCGGAAGGTCGCCCCCGTCAGGGGGTGACGGGGATGTTCGTCAGGCCCTTGCCTCCGGTGGAGGTGTTGGAGGCGTAGACCACGTTCTTGGCCGCGCAGGACGACTGGTTGTTGACGAAGATCGCGTACCCGGGCGCGCCACCGATGGTGAAGTCGTTCGACCGGAACACGTTGCCGCAGCCGTAGGGCGAGTAGACGGTCTGGACGCGGACGCCCTCGGTGTAGGGGTTCACTCCCGTGTTGGACTCGATGGTGTACCCGTCGCCCTTGACGTCGAGCCAGCTGTCACCGGAGTTGACGTTCTGCTCGCCGGTGCCGTCGAAGTGGTTGCCCTTGATGACGCCGCCGCTCGTCCCCTCCTTGATGTCGATGGCCTCGGCCGCGACGTTGGGGCCGATCGTGTTGTTCAGCACCTGCACGTTGTTCGTGCGGTCGATGCCGTCGGAGCCGCCGAAGCACGACCAGTTGCTGTTGGCCGAGCCGAGGTAGACGCCCTCGCCGTATCCGGGCTGGACCAGGCCGGTGTCGGTCACGGTCGAGTTCTTGATGACGCCGTCCGAGCTGCCCTTGCGGAAGTGGACGCCCTCGTCCTGGGTGTGGTGGACGTAGAGCCCGTCGATCACCGTGCTCTTGGCGCCGTCCATGACGACGCCCTTCTTGGAGTCGCGCACCGTGAAGCCGGTGAGGTTCCAGAAGCTCGCGCCGTTGAGGTAGAGCCCGTACTGCAGGTGGCCGTTGGGGCAGCCGCTCCCGGCGCCCGGCAGGTCGTTCTCGATGATCGCGTTGCGGGAGCCCGCGAGGGTGATGCGCTTGCTCGACGTGCCGGACGCCGTGATCACGAACTCGTCGTGGTAGACGCCGTCGGCCAGCTTGATGGTGTCTCCCGGCTGGGCGTCCGCGATGGCGGCCTTGAGCTGGGCGGGGGTGGCGACGTTGACGGTACGGCCGCCGGCGGGAGGCGTCACAGTGGGAGTGGGGGTCGGGGTCACGGTGGGAGTGGGGGTCGCGCTCGGGCCGCCGCCGGGGCCGTACAACTCCAGCTCGTTCACGGTGAAGCCGCTGCTGCCCGCGTACTGGCTCAGGTAGAGCTGGAGGTAGCGGGTGGTGACGTCCACGGCGACCTCGTCGGTGCCGCCGTCGAGTCCGGTGCCGTCCTGGAAGGTGGACCAGCCGGAGCCGTCGCTGGACTTGCGGAACTTGTACGACGTCCCGTAGCCGCTGCCCCACTTCACCGCGATCTTGGTGATGCGCTGCGCCGTACCGAGGTCGACGGAGAGCGTGGCGGGCTTGGCGGTCGTGGACTGCCAAGCCGTGGCCGGGTCGCAGTCGGCGGCCCTGGCGGCGGTGGAGGTGTTGGAGGAGGCGGTGACCGTCTTGCCGCACGCCAGGTTCCCGCCGCCCGGCGGCGTCACGGTTGGCGTGGGCGTCGGGGTCACCGTCGGCGTCACCGTGGGCGTGGGCGTGGGCGTGGTGGTGGCGGACTTCAGGAAGAGCGAGCCGGTCGTGTCGGTCTTGGACGCGTTGACGCCCGCGTCGGGCGCCGTGGAGTAGTCCGCCGTCTCACGCGAGGCCCAGTCGGGGATCGTCGTCCCGCCGATCGCCAGGTGCTGGAACGCCGAGGCGTCCGTCGAGCCGCTGCCGAACTGGTAGATCCGCTGCCTGTCGGCGTAGTAGTCGGTGTACGTCCCGCCGGCGGTGAGCTGCTTGCGCATGGCGTTGCCGTAGAAGACGTTCTGGGGGCCGGACGAGCCCGACCACTTGACCGCCTTCGGCCCGGCGGCCCACCAGATCGGGTACCACGTGGAGTTGTCCGGCACGCCGGTTCCCGTGTCGCCCTCCTCGCCGCAGTTGGACCGGCAGTTCTTGGAGGCGTGCTCGAACGGCACGCTCACGGTGTTGCCCTCGAACAGGTTGCGGTGCTCCCAGCCACCATGCAGGTTGAGGTCGGAGTCGAAGTCGTTGCCGAGCGCCACGTTGTCCGACGCCGACCACTGGAAGGTGAAGTGCCGCAGGTTCCGGGTGGTGTTGTACGCGTACAGCGAGTCCCAGACGCGGGAGCCTTGGAAGTAGCCGTTGCCGCCCTTGCCCTTGTTCCAGGCGCCGTCGAGGGAGCTTTCCTGGACCTGGACGTTCTTGGCGTTCTCGGTGACGATCGGATGGGAGCCGGTCATGTGCGTGTTGACGTGCCGGATCCACGAGTTGACCGCCCACTTGAGCACGATGCCGTGCATCTCGTACTCGGGTGCCATGTTGCCGTAGTTGTGCACGGCGTCGGCCTCGTTCAGCGCGTAGGTGCCGCCGACCAGCTTCGGCAGCCCGGCCATGTCCTGGGTGATCCCCAGGTCCTCGATGCCGACGCCCTGGACCACCTTGAGCGGGGTGACGCGGCTCGGGTAGACCGTCCCGCCGATCGCCGCCGAGCCGTCTGAGGTGGAGTCGACGGGCAGATCCCACTCCAGGGGCTTGTCGATCGTGACGGTCCTGTTCGCCGTGTCCACCGCCGTGATCTGGAAGATCTGCTGCCGCATGTGCATGTTGAGGTACTGCGAGGAGTCGGTGATCGTCTGCTGCTGGTAGAACTTGGCCGAGTTCGCCGCCCCGACCCACAGGTAGCCGCCGGCCTTGAAGGGGGTCATGGTCGCGTTCGACGCCAGCGAGATGACCTTGCTCCCCGCCGCGGACGCCTGCCTGAGCGCGACCCCGCCCGCCCAGTGCTGGTTGACGCTGCCCTCGAACAGGTCCTTCCTGTTGGCGGGGGCGGCGGCGTAGTCGCTCGCGTACTTGGCGGAGACCTCACGGGTCTGCACGCGGAACAGGCCACGGCCGGGCCAGATCCAGCCGCCCTTGCCGGCACCGGAGGTCATGCCGTCCTCGTCCCAGTCGCCGCCGTCCGGCGTGAGGGCGTCGTACCGGGTGTCGAGGCCGGGCCGGAAGACGAGCGTCGTCTGGTCGGCCCCGGCTCCCTTGATCAGCAGGTAGTCGGCGTCGAGACCGAGCTGGCGGGTGACGTCGAGCCGCCCGGCGGGCAGGGTGATCAGCGACAGCTTGGTGTAGCCGGCCGAGGGTGAGCAGGTGGTCCTCACGAAGTCGATCGCCTGCTGCAGGCCCGCGGAGTCGTCGGCTCCGTCACCGGGTTTCACGCCGTACGTTGAGGCGAGCTCGGCGGGGGTGATCTGGCAGGTGGCGTCCGGGTTGATGTCGGCGGAGCCTGGGAGCGCTGCGCCGCCCCGGTACCCGGCCTTGCTCCAGTCGGGCAGCCCGGCGATCGGGGCGCGCCGGTTGGCGCTGGTCAGGTCAGGGACCTGGGCGGCGGCCTGTAGGGCTGCCGCGTTCGTCGCCGGGAAGGCGAGGACCGCGGAGGCCGCGGCCAGGGCGGCGGCCGCCAACGCGGCCGTCAATCGGTACGTGTGCATGGTGTCGCGGTCCTTGGGGGATGGCCCGGCCCGGAGCGACGCCATCGATCGCTCCGGGACTCGGGCGGCGGGGGGCAGGAGGTTCCGCGCGGTGCCGTGAAAGGTAACCCTCCTAACGAACTCTGGTCAAGATGGTGAACGGAGTTCATATACGTGAATGGCTGTCATCCCCTTGGGACACCCGACGACCTCTCAGGCGCGCGGGCGGCCGTCCACCCGCTGGGGTACGCCGAGCGGGTTGCCGTCCCGCAGTTCGCAGGGGAGCAACCCGGGGGGCCAGTCCTGGTAGGCCACCGGGGCCAGCCACCGCCTGATGGAGGCCGCTCCGACCGAGGTGTGGGCCGGAGTGGTCGACGCGGGCCAGGGGCCACCGTGGTGCATGGCCCAGCAGACCGCGACCCCGGTCGGCCAGCCGTTCCAGATCAGCCTTCCGGCGAGCCGCTGGAGGACCGGGACGATGCCGCGGGCCTCCTCTGGGTCCGCCGCGTGGACGGTCGCGGTCAGCGATCCCGGCAGCCGCCGCAACACCGCCGGAAGATCGGACGAATCCTGATATTTCACAATTATTGCGGCAGGACCGAAACACTCCTCCGCCAGCTCAGGCAACCCGTCCGCGAACGCCTCCAGGTCCGCGGCGAAGACCCGGGGCGTCACCGCGTCCTGACCGGCCCCGGGACCGCCACTCGCGAGCACGGCCACCCCCGTGCCCGGCCCGGCCCGCTTCGCCAGCCGCTCGACACCGTGCAGGTAGCCGTCGCGGATCTTGGCGGTGAGCATCACGCCGCCGGTGGTCGCGGCAACGGCCGCGCCGATGGCCTGCTCGAACCCGCTTCCCTCGGGGACGAAGACCAGGCCGGGGTTGGTGCAGAACTGACCGACGCCGAGCGTCAGCGAGGCCGCGAACCCGGAGGCCACCGCGGAGGGATCGGCCGATGGCAGCACGACGACCGGGTTGACGCTGCCCAGCTCGCCGTAGAACGGGATCGGGTCCGGCCGGTCGTTGATCAGGGCCTGGACGGCCCTGCCGCCCGCTTGCGAACCGGTGAAGCCGACCGCCGTCACGAGCGGGTGCCGCACGAGCGGGGCTCCGGCGTCGAAGCCGTGCACGAGCCCGAGGAGATCCGGGTCCGGCAGGGCCTGCCGTACGACGGCGGCGGTCAGGTCCGAGGTACGCGGATGACCCTCGTGGGCCTTGACCACCACCGGGCAGCCCGCCGCGAGCGCCGAGACTGTGTCGCCGCCCGCCACGGAGAACGCGAACGGGAAGTTGCTCGCGGAGAACACCGCGACGACCCCGATCGGATGGTTCATCCGGCGCACGTCGGGCCGCGGAGGGGTCGCCCGCGGATCGGCGTGGTCGATCACCGCCTCGACGTGACCACCGTCCCTGAGCACCCCGGCGAAGAGCCTGAACTGCGACGCCGTACGGGCGATCTCGCCGCGCAGGCGCACCTCGCCGAGGTGGGTCTCCGCGTCGGCCGCCGGCCAGAGCTCGCCGGCATGCTCCAGCAGCGCGTCCGCGACACGCTCCAGCACCAGCGCACGCTCCGAGGCCGGGGTCGCGCGCCACGCCACCCCTGCCGCCGCCGCCCGTTCCACCGCCGCGTTCACGGTCTGAGCCATGGTCACCGCTTCCGTGTTGTGAGATTGTCGACATGGAGCTCGGGGCGGCAGAACGAGCCGCCCAGCAGCGAATGGGCGAGGTCGCCGGGGTCCGGCTCTCCGTGCTCGGCGATGATCTCCTCCGCGTAGACCTCGGCGTCGTCCTTGGGCTCGTAGCCGATGGCGCGGCCCTCCACGAGGGACCACCGGCGACGGGTGTTGGCGGAGACGCCCCAGACCACGTGGAACCCCTCGGCGGCCAGCGCGGCCTCGACCAGGCGGGCGCAGTCGTCGGGAGACAGCCAGGTGGAGAGCATGCGCGGCTCCTTCGGCCTCGGGAAGCACGAGCCGATGCGCAGGCACGTCACGGCCAGCCCGTACCGGTCGTGGTAGAGCGAGCCGAGCGCCTCCAGTGCGACCTTGCCGACGCCGTAGAAGGTGTCGGGTCGCGGGAACAGGTAGTCGGGCGCCTCGGCCGTCACCCGGTGGAACCCGGCGGCATGGTTGCTGCTCGCCAGGACGACGTGCCGGATCCCGGCCCCGCGGGCGGCCTCGAGCACCACGTAGGTGCCGTTGATGTTGACCTCCAGGATGTCCGCCCACGGCTGTTCGAGGCTGTGGCCGCCCAGGTGGAGCACGGCGTCGACGCCGTCCATGGCCTTGGCCATCGCGTCCGGATCGGTGATGTCGGCCGTCATCGCCTCCTCCCCCGGCCCGGGTTCGACGGGGACGATGTCGAGCAGGCGCAGCACCCGGCCCTCCTGGGCCAGCCTCGGCCGGAGCTGGGTGCCGACGCCGCCCGCGGCGCCGGTCATGAGAATTCGCATGTGCCTCCTGTCAGGCGTGTACTTCGGCCAGTGGTGTGCTTGCGATCAGGTCAGTGCGGACGGGACGATTCGGCCGGGGGGCTTCATCCTCGGCAGAGACCACGCGTGTCGCCGAGGCCTCTGGATGTGTCCGTGACGTGTCCGTGTCTTTTCCGGCATGTCGCGAAAGCTTGACACCACCGGGGCCGATTCTTACAGTTGCCGCAATTCGTTCACAAATCTGACCTGAATTCACATACATGAATCGAGTGGTCGAATGCCCCCCTTCGCCCGCCTCGCCGGTGGACTGATCGTCCTGGTCGCCGCCACCGCCTGCGGTTCCTCGGGATCCTCCTCCGACAACGCCCTTGAGATCTGGACCCGCTCGACCAAGGACTCGGCCAAGGTCTACGAGAAGGTCCAGGCCGCGTTCACCAAGAAGACCGGGATAACGATCAAGTACGTCCCGGTGTACGAGAACTTCGAGCAGAAGATCCAGCAGGCGGCCGCCGCCAGGAAGCTTCCGGACGTCGTCATCACCGACTCCGGCCTGCTCGGGCCGGCCGTCTCGCAGGGCATCGTCGGCACCGTCGACAAGGCGTCGATCGCGGGGACCGACCAGATCGTCGACCGGGCGTGGAGCCAGGCCACCGGCGCGGACGGCAAGCTGCACGCCATCCCGTTCTCCACGCAGGCGATGGCGCTGTTCATCCGCAAGGACTGGCGCGAGAAGCTCGGCAAGCCCGTGCCCAAGAGCTGGGACGACCTGGTCGCGCTGGCCAAGGACTTCCAGACGAAGGACCCGGACGGCAACGGCCAGGCCGACACCTACGGCATGCTGGCGCCCGCCTCGACCCAGCGCGGGTACACCGCGTGGTGGGCCTCGTCGTTCATCTGGGAACAGGGCGGCGACTTCCTCACCCAGGCAGGGCCCGGCAAGTTCACCTCCGCCGTCGACTCGCCGCAGACGGTCGAGGCGGTCACCAAGCTGCAGGACCTGTTCTGCAAGGACAAGGTGGTGGTGCCCGGCGCGCTCACGCTGATCACCGACGACGCCCACCCGTTCTTCGAGAAGGGCCAGGCGGGCATCTACCTCACCGGCCCGTACATGATGGGCCGCTTCGACAAGAACCTCGGCAAGGACAAGTACGAGGTCGTGCCCCTGCCACAGGGCCCCGGCGGGGCCACCGTCCTCGGCGAGGGCGAGAACATCTACCTGATGGCGGGCTCCAAGCACGCCGACGTCCAGAAGAAGCTCGCCGAGTTCCTCGTCTCCGCCGAGGGACAGCGCATCGGCATGAACGGCACGCTGCCCAACCCGGTCGTGCGCATCCCGGTCAACAAGACCGTCGACCTCATGGCCGAGCGCAAGGACGAGAGATGGTCGCTGATCTCCAAGGTCTACCAGGACTCCGGCCGGACGTTCCCGCAGGTGCCCAACTGGCAGCCGTTCCGCCAGAAGACCTCCGAGACGCTCAACTCGGTCTTCGCCACCTGCACGGGTGACGTGCGGGGCGCGCTGACCAAGCTGGCGGGCGAGTACCGGACCGAGCTCGCCAACCAGAAGGTCGCCGGATGATGAGCGCCCTCCGCACGGCACGCGCCGAGGGCGGGAGCCGTACGGGAACCGGGGCGGCGGGCCATGCGCGGCCGCCCCGGCGGAACCTCGGGCGCGGCCTGATCCCCTGGCTGTTCCTGGCTCCCGCGCTCGTGATCTTCATCTACTTCAAGTACATCCCGATGGCGCGCGGCCTCTGGATGAGCTTCTTCAAGGTCCAGCCGTTCCTCGGCGACGAGTGGCTCGGGCTGGACAACTACCGGCGCGTCTTCACCGAGGACTCGTTCCGCGCGGCCATGGGGCACACGATCGTCCTGGCCGTGTGCCAGACCGTCGGGGCGATGCTCGTCGGGTTCGTGCTGGCGCTGCTGCTCGAAGGCAAGGCGCGCACGCTGTGGTTCGTCAGGTCGGCGGCGTTCCTCCCTGTCGTGTCGGCCATCGCGGTCGTCGGCGAGGTCTGGCGGCTGCTGTACTTCCCCGGCGACCACGGCATGCTCAACACGCTGCTCGGCGTACTCGGCTTCGGCCCTGAGAGGTTTCTCGACGACCCGGACACGGCGCTGTGGTGGGTGATCGTCGTCGGCATCTGGAAGAACGCGCCGTACGACATGATGATCATCCTTGCCGGGCTGGCGGGCATCGACAGACAGTACTACGAGGCCGCCGCGCTGGACGGGGCGAACCTGCGCCAGCGCATCCGCAACGTCACGATCCCGGCGCTGCGGCCGGTCATCACGATCCTCGTCACCCTGGCCTGCATCCGGGGACTCCGCGTCTTCACCGAGGTCTTCGTGCTCACCGGCGGAGGTCCGGCGGGCTCCACCGACGTCGTGATGACGCGGATCTACTCGCTCGGCTTCGAGGCGAACGACCTCGGCTTCGCGTCGGCGGGCTCGGTGCTGCTGTTCCTCACCACGCTGATCCTGACCGTGACCATCACGCTCTACCGAAGGCGGAGGGAGACGTAGGTGTTCGACACCGCACTCGGCTGGGGCTGGGGCCGGAAGCACCCGGTCGCCTCGGTCACCCGGCTGCTGCTGTACACGGCCGTCGTCATCGTGTTCTGCGGGCCGCTGCTGGCCGTCTTCTCCGGGGCCTTCGACGACGCGTCCGACCCGAGCAGGATGTCGCTGTTCCCGCGCAAGCCCACCCTGGACAACTTCACCGCCGCCACCGACCAGGGCCTGTGGCACTTCTTCGCCAACTCGGTGTTCATCGCCGGGGGCGCGCTGCTGCTCCAGGTCACGGTCAGCGTCTTCGCGGCCTACGCCCTGGCGCGCAAGCGCTTCCGCGGGCAGGCGTTCGTGCTGCTGGCGATCCTCGCCACGATGATGCTGCCCGAGGAGGTCATCGCCATCCCGCTCTCGCTGGTCCTCGGCGATCTGCCGCTCCTCGGGGTCGACCTGCGAGGCACGCTGCTCGGCGTGATCCTCCCGCTCGGCGGCTGGGGTTTCTCCATTTTCGTGCTCAGCGAGTTCATGAAGGAGATCCCCGCGGAGCTGGAGGAGGCCGCGCGCGTGGACGGTGCGAGCGAGATGCGGATCTTCGGGCAGATCATCCTGCCGCTGTGCCGCCCGGCGCTCGGGGTGATAGTCATCTTCGGCTTCAACATGATCTGGGACCAGTACCTGTTGCCTCTGATCGTGGCGGAGACCCCGGACGACTACACGCTCACCGTGGCTCTCGCCTCGCTGCGCTCGGACCCCAGCGTCGGGCCGGGCGCGCTGCTCGCCGGATCACTGCTCGCCCTGCTGCCCAGCCTCGCCGTCTACCTCGCCTTCCAGCGCACCTTCCTGTCGGGCCTGGTGGCCGGCGCCGTGAAGGGATGACCCCCGAACCGGCATGAGGTCGCATCCGTACGGCGATCTCAGACGTCGGCATGAGATCGCACCGGTACAGCGATCCCATGACGTCGGCATTCGCACGAACACGACCCGCGATAACAAAGATTGAGTGAATAAATGCGTCTTGATGGTGTTCTGTTCTTCCCGATCACCCCGTTCGCCTCGGACGGCCGCCTCGACGAGGAGGCCCTGCGGCAGCATGTCGAGCGGGGCGTCAGCCATGGCGCGGGCGGGGTCTTCGCCGCGTGCGGCACGGGAGAGTTCAACGCCCTCGGCCTTGACGAGTACGAGCGGGTGGTGCGGATCTCGGTGGAGGCGACGGCCGGGCGGGTCCCGGTGTTCTCCGGCGCGGGCGGCTCACTGCCGTTCGCCCGGTCGTGCGCCGAGGCGGCCTCCCGGGCGGGGGCGGACGGCCTGCTCCTGCTCCCGCCGTACCTGGTGAGCGCCCCGGCGGAGGGCCTCGTGAACTACTTCCACGAGGTGACCACGGCGACGGACCTGCCGGCCATCGTCTACCAGCGCGGCAACGCCCGGTTCACCCCGGCGTCCGCCGTCGAGCTCGCCCGGCTGCCGAACGTCATGGGTTTCAAGGACGGACTCGGGGATCTCGACCTGCTCCAGCGGATCATCCTGGCCGTGCGGCAGGCCACGGATCGCGAGTTCACCTTCTTCAACGGGCTGCCCACCGCCGAGATGACGGTCCTCGCCTACCGTGGCATGGGCGTCAGCCTGTACTCCTCGGCTGTCTTCTGTTTCGTGCCGGAGGTCGCGCTGGGCTTCCACAAGGCGGTCACGGCCGGCGACGACGAGCTGGTCCGGCGCCTGCTGGGCGAGTTCTACCGTCCGCTCGTGGAGCTTCGCGACCTCATGCCGGGCTACGCGGTCGCGCTCGTCAAGGCGGGCGTCACGCTACGCGGGCTGGCCGCGGGCCCGGTCCGCCCGCCGCTGCTCGACGCGGCCCCCGAGCACGTCGCCCGGCTCGAACGGCTTATCGCCCGGGGATTGGAGATCGTCGGATGCTGATCCGCGAGATCCGCGTCACCCCGGTGGCCTTCCGGGACCCGCCGCTCCTCAACGCCGCCGGCGTGCACGGGCCGTGGGCGCTGCGCACGATCGTCGAGGTCGTGACCGACGAGGGCATCACCGGGCTCGGCGAGACCTATGGCGGCCTCGCCCACCTGGAGAAGGTGCGCGCGGCAGCCCGCCTGCTCACAGGTCTCGACGTGTACCACCACAACGCGATCTACACGGCGGTGGCCGCGTCCGTCGGCGTGGAGGTCCTCACCGAGCAGCACGGGATGACCAGCGCGTCCACGCACGAGAAGACCGTGGACCGCGTGTTCTCCCCGTTCGAGGTGGCGTGCCTCGACATCAGGGGCAAGGCGGAAGGACGTCCCGTCGTCGACCTCCTCGGCGGCAAGGTCAGGGACGCCGTGCCGTACAGCGCCTATCTGTTCTACAAGTGGCCCGGCCATCCCGGCGCGCCGGCGGACTCCTTCGGCGCCGCGCTCGACGCCGCCGGGCTGGTCGAGCAGACGCGCCTGCTCATCGACCGGTACGGCTTCCGCTCCATCAAGCTCAAGGGCGGCGTTCGTCCACCGGATGAGGAGGCCGAGGCGATCCTCGCGCTGCGGGAGGCGTTCCCGGAACACCCCCTGCGGCTCGACCCCAACGCCGCCTGGACCGTGGAGACCTCGGTCGAGGTGGGCCGGATGCTGGACGGCGTCCTTGAGTACCTGGAGGACCCGACCCCCGGCATCGAGGGCATGGCGAGCGTCGCACGCCGCGTTCCCATGCCGCTGGCCACGAACATGTGCGTGGTCACCCCCGAGCACCTCCCCTCGGCCATCCGGCAGGGTGCGATCGGCGTACTGCTGCTCGACCACCACTTCTGGGGCGGGCTGCTCCGCTCGTCGCACATCGCGACGATGTGCTCCACGTTCGGCATCGAGCTGTCGATGCACTCCAACTCCCACCTCGGCATCAGCCTGGCCGCGATGACGCACCTGGCGGCGGCCACCCCCGCGATCAGCCACGCCTGCGACACCCACACGCCGTGGCAGGACGGCCAGGACGTGGTCGCGCCGGGCGCGCTGCGCTTCGTCGACGGGGCCGTCCCCGTGCCCGGCGGCCCGGGGCTGGGCGTCGAGCTCGACCGCGACGCCCTAGCCGTCATGAACGAGCGGTACGAGACGTGCGGGGTCCGCTCGCGCGACGACACGGCCTACATGAAGACCTTCGACCCGTCCTTCTCCTCCCGGAGGCCACGCTGGTGAACGTCGTCTACGCCTACCCCTGGGACCTCGTCGGCGACGCTCGGGCGGCCGGGCGGCTCAAGGCGCTCGGCGCCGACTCCGTGGCGCTCGCCGCGTCCTACCACACGACCCGGGCGGCGACCCCTCTTCATCCCGCGCATCGGCTGGTCGACGCCCGGCACGCCGCCTGTTACGTGCCGATCCGGAAGGAGGCGTGGAAGGGAAGCCGTCTGGTTCCCGGCACGCCATCCTGGATGGCGTCGGGCGACCCGTTCGGCGAGGCCCGTGACGCGCTGCGCGCCGAAGGGCTGCCCGTCCACGCATGGACGGTCCTCACCCACAACACGCTGCTCGGCTCGGCCAACCTCGACCTGGTCGTCAGGAACGCCTTCGGCGAGCCGTACCCTTACGCGTTGTGCCCGGCGTCGGCGGATGTGCGCGACTACTGCCGGACGCTCGTCCAGGAGGTGGTCGAGCTCGGGGAGCCGGACGCGCTGATCCTGGAGGCCTGCGGGCCGCTCGGGTTCCGCCACGGCGGCCACCACGAGAAGACGGACGGCACCGACTGGTCCGCCGTCCAGATGGCGCTGCTGTCCCTCTGCTTCTGCACGGCGTGCGCCTCCCGCTACGAGCGGGCCGGGCTCGACGTGGCCGAGCTTCGCTCCCGTGTCCGTGCGGGCGTCGACGGCTCCCCCGCGTCGGTGGAGGACGCCCTGCGCGACCTGACGGAAGCCGTACGGGATCTGCGAACCGGACTGGCCGGTGAGTTGCGCGACCTGCTCGTCACGCGGGCCCGGTCGATGCGGCCCGGCATCCCGATCGCCCTGCACGCCAGCGCCGACCTCTGGGCCACGGGTCCCTTCGCGACCGTTCCCGAGGGTGTGGACGTGGACCTGCTCATCGGCAACTGCTGGAACGCCCCCGAGGTGGACGAGGCCGGACTGCGTGCGCTCGGGCGGCTGGGCCCGAGGGTGGGCGCGTACGTCCTCGCCCTCCCCCCGAGGCCCGCGGACGGTGCGGCCCTCTCCAGGCTGGCCGAGAGGTACACCGCCGCGGGCGCGCAGGAGATCCACTGGTACCACGGCGGCCTCGCCTCGGCCGCCCGCCTGGAGGCGATCACCGAAGCCATCCGCTGACGACCGCCCGTTCAGTCAGCGGAGGTAGGACTCCACCGCGTCCGCGGCGCGGTGGACACCTCCGTGCGCACGTACCGACGTACGGATCTCGGCCAGCCGTGCGCCCACCTCAGCCGAGCCCGCGACCGACTCGACCGCGGCACGCAGCGTCGCCGCGGTGACCTCCTCGGCGGGCAGGTGACGTCCGACGCCGAGTTCCTCAAGCGTCGCCGCGTTGCCGAACTGGTCCACGGCCTGGGGAATCGCCACGGTCGGGACGCCGAACCACAGCGACTCGGCGCACCCGCCCATCCCCGCGTGCGTGACGAAGGCCGAAGCCTCCGCGAGCACGGCCAGCTGTGGCACCGTGCGATGCACCTCGATGCCCTGCGGGATCGGGCCCAGATCCGCCAGGTCGACACGCTTGCCCACGGCCAGCACCACGTGCCAGTCCGAATCCGCGAAGCCCTCGATACACGCCCGGTAGACGTCGAGCTGGTCGGTGTAGGCGGTGCCGAACGACACGAGCAGCACCCGCTCGCCCTTCTCCGGCGGCGTCCAGCTCGCGTCGGCCAGCCGGTCCGGATCCAGGCAGGGCCCCACGAACCGTACGTTCGGCGGCACCCGGCCGGCGTTGGGCTGCATCGCCCGGGGGATCAGGCAGAGGATGTGCTCGGGGTTCGTCAGCCAGTCCCACGTGTCCCGCTCGATGCCGTTCTGCCGCAGCCACGCGTTGTACGCCGCGTGGTAGCTCCTGCCGGAGTCCGACGTCCGGATGGCGTGGAGGGTCTCGGCCAGGTCGTCCTCGTAGCCGTCCCAGGCGACGTACGTGGGAGAGAGTTGCACTGCGGGGATGCCGTACCGCACGGCCAGCACGGGCGCGGGCAGCCCGCCGATGTCGTAGAGCAGGAGGCCGGGCCGGTCGTCGTCGTAGCGTTCTACGAGGCGCGGCAGCACCGCGATCGCCTCGTCGAGGAAGACCCGCATGGCCGACGCCGGGTCGTCCGGCCAGCTCTCGTCGCCGGTCGGGAGCAGCGAGGGGTGGGGAACGACTTCGGCGCCGGTGGGCTCGACCAGCCCCGCCAGGTTCTCACCGACCGCGTAGCTCACCCGGTGTCCCCTGGAGACGAGCTCCCTGATGACCCCCAGCGAGGGGTAGATGTGGCTCGGCGCAGTGCAGCCGATCATGGCGATGTGTTCGCGCGTACGCATGATGTCCTGTCGGATTCTCGAAGGAGCGTGTTCCGACGGCGCGCAGGAGCGGATCCCGTACGAGGGGATGACTCAGAAGGGGCCGCCCGACGGCGAGCAGGCCCGGCGGTCGCGCCGCCTCAGGCGCGGCGCATGCGAATCGAGTCGATCATGCGCCCAACCCTAGCCCACCCCACCGGCGACGGCCACCCCACGCATGGCGCCCCCGGATCCCTGCCAAGCGGTCTAATTGACAGATAGAGCTCGCATCCTTGGTGGGCTTTCAGACCGTCAGAAATATGCGTGCACTACCGCACCGGAATGCCCAAGCGGCGCTTCCGCCGAGTCCGCCGATAGGATCCGTACACAACGGCACAAAAGACCGAAACACCCTGGGGGTCGCCTCCGTGGACCTGAACTACTACCAGACCCTCATAGCGGTGGCCGACGACTCCCCCGTCACCGAGAGCGTGGTCCCCCAGAGCCGAGGCGCCGGAAAGACCATCGCCGTGGTGCAGTACGAGCTGCTGGCCGGCAGCCCGTACGTCTACACGCAGGAAGACGTGCTGTTCGAGTCCTGGTTCCGGCGCCAGAACCTGCCGGACGCTTCGGAGCAAGAGGTCGCCAGGCTGCGCGACGAGTTCTTCTCCAGGTCACAGGCCTGCCTGCGGGCCTCGCCGCTGCCGAAGAAGTACGGCTGGGGCCTGGCCTTCGACACCGAGGGCAGGGTGGCGCTCTGCCCGATGGACTCCACGGAGTACCAGGCCCTGCTGGCCGACGACGGCACGAAGGTGCTCAAGGCCATGCGCTCCAGCCGCCTCTGACCCGCCATCCAGCATGATGGTTCCGTGATCACCCTCACCGTGCTCGGCGGTTGCGGCGCCTGGCCGGCCGCGGGGCAGGCATGCAGCGGCTACCTGATCGAACACGACGGCTTCCGGCTGCTGGTCGACCCCGGGTACGCCACGCTGCCCCGGTTGCTGGAGCTCGTACCCGCCGCCGGTCTGGACGCCGTGCTGGTCAGCCACGGCCACCCCGACCACTGCGCCGACCTGAACCCGCTTCTGCGCGCCCGCGCGCTGGCCGACGACCCGCCGCCCGCGCTGCCCGTCCACACGTTGCCCGGCGCGCTCGACGCGGTCCTCGCCCTGGACCGCCCCGGCATGCTGGCCGGCTCGTACGAGCTGCGCGAGTTCGCGGCCGGTTCACCGTTGGAGGTGGGGCCCTTCCACGTGGACACCTGGCTGCTGCCCCATCATGTCCCCAACGCGGGCCTGCGAGTGACCGCCGGGCGGACGTCCATCGCCTACACGGGAGACACCGGCCCCAGCCCTCACCTGTACGAGCTGGCGCGGAACGCCGACCTCTATCTGGCCGAGGCCACCTACCCCGAGACCGTTCCGGTCGAGGACGCCCCCTACCTGTCGAGCGCGCTCCAGGCCGCCCAGGTCGCCACCGCCGCGGGAGCCGGGCACCTCATGCTCACCCACCTGTGGCCGGACACCCCGCCGGCGGAGGCGCTGGCCGCGGCCCTGACGGCTTTCGACGCCGAGATCTCCGTAGCCCGGCAGGGGATGGTCGTACACCTGTGACACCGAAAGCCACAGCCGTCTCACACAGGGAAAGAGGCCCGGACGGGCAACCGTCAGAAGGTCACGGCTGCGCCAGGCAGGGGGCGTTCGCGATTCCTACGGACAGTTCCTTGCCGGGCCGGGGTGGCGATTGGTCAGGCGTGGTCCGCCGGCACGTTCGGAAGTTCGTCGGTCCAGCCGGAGTCCAGAACGGCGCTCCAACCGGCCGGTCGAAGCTCCGCGCAGCCCTGCTTGCCGACCGATGTGCCGACCGACAGCAGGCGGCCGGTGTTCCTGTCGAACAGGACCTGCGACTCGGTGCCGTAGCCGGGCTCGCAGATCCGGAGCGCGACCCCCACCGCGTCACGGCCCAGCGGGTCGCGTACGCCGCCGAGGGAACGGACCTCGGGAAGGTCGGCCATCAGCCGGAACAGCGCCGCCCTGACGCCGGAGGGGGCGGGCAGTTCGAGCAGCAGTTCGGCCGCCTGCCCGAAGAGGATCTCGTTCCGTCTCTTGTCGCTGATCGTGCCAGGACCCTGCCACTGGACCAGAACCTCTCTCAGCGCCGCCGGCTCGGTCGGCAGCCGCTCGATGTCAGCGACGGACACCGCCTTGCCGTTGACATTGGGCCAGCTCGACCCCGGCTCGGCGAAGTGGTTCAACCGCCCGACGTAAGGTGTCTTTCCTGTTTGATCGTCTATCGCTCGATTGCCGCGGGCGCAGGTGAAATGAGCCTGGTCCGAGCTGAACTCGCCCTTCTTGGGCGGTGGGGCGCCCTCGACGGCGTCCACGCGGGTCCAGGAGTTGACCATCCACCAGCTGGGATCGTTGGGCGACCTCGCCACCCACGTCTCGTCTCGGCAGACGCCATGGGAGGTTCGCCCGTCCGGCAGCAGACCGCCCGAGTTCACACCCCGGGTATGCCAGTACCGGCCGGCGGTGGCCGGCGCGTCCATGGTCTGCTCCGCGGCGGCGAGCAACAGGCCCCGCGCGGCGGGCTCGGCCGACCGGTCGCCGGCGCTGCCGGACACCAGGGTCACGGCCACCGCGAGCCCCGCCGCCACCACTCCCGCGCCCCACGCCAGATTGACGCGGCGGCGACGAGGGACGACCGGGACCGTGGACGGCCGCGTGCTCGCGGCGGCGATGATCCGGTCGAGCCTTTCCGGGTCGCCCGCCGGGTCGAGCGAGGCGGGGCGGACATCGGCGAGCGACTTCAGCACATCCGTCTTCTTCACCGGACTGACTCCTTTGTTGATGCCAGCGATGCGGAGGGCAAGGTGATGGTGTCGGGCTCCGCGGCCATCGCACGCTCCAGCCTGCGCCGGGCGCGGTGCAGGCGGACGAAGAACGTGGCGGTGGAGCAGCCGACGACCTTCGCCGCGTCCGCGGCCCGCAGCCCGTGCCAGGCGACCAGCGTGAGCAGTTCACGATCACCATCCGAGAGCGCGGCGAGCCCCCGCAGGACGGCTGCCCTTTCGGTGACCGACTCGGCGACGTCGCCCGTCGTCAGCTCCTCCGCCGAGACCCAGGCCGACAGCTCGTTCTCCAGCGACCGCCGCCGAGCCTCCGCGCGATACGACTCGCGCAGCACGTTGCGGGCGACGCCGAGCAACCACGGGAGCGCATCATCAGGCACGTCGTCGATCCGCCGCCACGCGACGCAGAACGTCTCACTCGCCACTTCCTCCGCGAGCTGCCGTCCCGCACAGCTCACCGCGTACGCGTGAACGCGCGAATAGCAGGAGCTGTACAACACGGTGAACCGGTCCCGAGGACCAGGTTCGCTCATGCGCCCTCCCTTCCCTAAGTGCACTATCACCAAGGAAGTGGGCGAATCGCCCGAGTTCTTACAGGGGCACGGGAGATCACCGAAGGTATCCGGGGCGGCGCGGCCACAGGCGCGCATCAAGCGAACAGCGATGAGCTCGAGCCCGGGAGTGGTTCCGCTCGCTGACCCTGCCGGTCCGTCGACGGAAGCCGGGCCGCCCGTTGGTCAGATGCTGTCGACGAAGAGCTGGGCCTCCCGGGGGCCCATGCCGGTCTCGCCGCGCACCAGATGGACCGCCTGCTCCTCGCGGCCGGCGAGCTTGAGTTCGCGTACGCGGGTGGCCAGGTCGGAACCGGCGGCGCGCGGCGGGGCCGCGTCCTCGATGGGCCTGAACCGCGCCATGGCGGGATGACTCCACATGTCCTGACCCATGGCCACGGCATCGACGACGGCCTTGGCGCTCCGCAGGTCGAGCCCGGTGTACTGGCGCAGCTCCTTGATCGCCTCGATCTTGCGCCTCTGGAGCGTCAACTGTGTGACGACGCGGTGCAGATCCTGGGGCGTTGCCGGCCTCATCGGCGGGACGGACGGTGCGCGTCCCTTTCGGCTGATCATGATCACGCCCACCACGATCGCCACGATCGCCGCCACGAGAATGATCAGGATCAACAGCTCCACGGGCCCCACATTCGGCATGAACCGCATCGTATGACGCTTCGCACGAGTCCGTACAGGCAGCGGCCGACCCCGGGACTCCGGCGGCCGTACATCCGGCGCTTGAGCGTTTGACACGCCGACGTGACCTTCCCCATGACCTCAGACATCGGATGTCTTATCAGAGTAGGGCTACCTTCCAAGTTCACACCCTCAGGCCGTACGGTCATCCGATCGGTAGAGATGATAGCTCCGTGATTGCCGCTTTTGTCCTCCAACGTACGCGCACTTGGCGCTCGATGCATCGGATCTTCACGGGACGAAGATGATGGCACCACCTCGCCCTACAGCCAGCGAGCGGCTGGATCTTCACAGTAGGCATCGATAACAACCGCGCAAACATCGGATGAGTAGACCTTGTTACGCAGGGATTTCGGTGTTATTCCGTTGATCTGTACGGTTCCCGTGAACGGAGGTCTCTTGACCCGCCCCCCGAGAAAGCGCTTCGGCGCCGCTGTCGTTTCCGCATTGATGCTGGCCACGACGTTGGCCATCCAAGGTTCCGCGCTCGCCGACCCGGACACGCCATCAGCTTCTCCGACGACATCCGATGACCTGACTCTCTGGTACGACAAGCCGGCGACCGACTGGGAGACACAGGCGCTTCCGATCGGCAACGGCGTGCTCGGTGCGATGATCTTTGGTGGAGTCGGCACAGAGCAGATCCAGTTCAACGAGAAGTCGCTGTGGACCGGTGGCCCCGGATCCCGCGGCGGCTACAACTCCGGCAACTGGACGAGCCCGCGGCCGAACGCGATAGCCGACGTACAGGCCCAGATCGACCGCGACGGCAAGGTGTCGCCGGAAGCGGTGGCCGCCAAGCTCGGCCAGCCCAAGAGCGGGTTCGGCTCCTACCAGACCTTCGGCGACCTGTGGCTGGACGTCCCAGGCGCGCCTGCCAACCCGACCGGATACCGCAGGGAGCTCGACCTGCGCGACGCCACCGCCCGGGTGCGCTACACGGCGGACGGGGTGACCTACAACCGGGAGTACTTCGCCAGCGATCCCGGCGGCGTCATCGTCGGCAAGGTCTCGGCCGACCAGGGCGGCAAGGTCTCCTTCACCCTGCGGACCTCCTCGCCGCGCTCGGACAAGCAGGTCTCGGTCGCGAACGGCCGGCTCACCATCCGGGGCGCGCTCGCCGACAACGGCATGAAGTTCGAGTCGCAGATCCAGGTGATCACCGACGGCGGCAGCCGTACCGACGGGACCGACCGGATCACCGTCACCGACGCCGACAGCGCGACGTTCGTGCTCTCGGCGGGCACCGACTACGCCGACACCTATCCCGCCTACCGGGGCTCCGACCCGCACGACAAGGTGACCCGGGCCGTGGACCAGGCGGCCGGGAAGAGCTTCGACGAGCTCAAGCGGGCGCACGTCGCCGACTACCGGCAACTGTTCGACCGCGTGCGGCTGGACCTGGGCCAGAGCACCCCGCAGGTGCCCACCGACCGGCTACTGCGCGCCTACACCGGCGGGTCGTCCACCGATGACCGGGCGCTGGAGGCGCTGTTCTTCGCCTACGGCCGCTACCTGCTGATCGCCTCCTCGCGTGACGGCTCGCTGCCGGCCAACCTGCAGGGCGTGTGGAACAACTCCACGAACCCACCCTGGTCGGCCGACTACCACGTCAACATCAACCTGCAGATGAACTACTGGCTGGCCGAACAGACCAACCTGGCCGAGACCACCGCCCCCTACGACGACTACGTCAAGGCCATGGTCGCCCCAGGCGCCAAGACCGCGAAGGACATCTACGGGGCGCGCGGCTGGGTGGTCAACAACGAGACCAACCCCTTCGGGTTCACCGGTCTGCACGACTGGGCCAGCTCCTTCTGGTTCCCCGAGGCCGCGGCGTGGCTCACCCAGCAGATGTACGACCACTACCGCTTCAGCGGCGACGTCGCCTACTTGCGCGACACCGCCTACCCGGTGCTCAAGGGGGCGGCCGAGTTCTGGCTGGACTTCCTGCACACCGACCCCCGCGACGGCAAGCTCGTGGTCTCCCCCAGCTACTCCCCCGAGCACGGCGACTTCTCCGCGGGCGCGTCGATGTCCCAGCAGATCGTCTTCGACGTCTTCACCAACGCGGTGGAGGCGGCCAAGAAGCTCGGCGTCGACAAGGCGTTCCAGGCGGAGGTAGGCGCCGCGCTGGCGAAGCTCGACCCCGGCCTGCGGATCGGCTCGTGGGGGCAGTTGCAGGAGTGGAAGAACGACTGGGACTCCAAGACCGACGACCACCGGCACGTCTCGCACCTGTTCGCGTTGCATCCGGGCAGGCAGATCGTCGCGGGCAGCCCGGAGGCCGAGGCCGCCAAGGTCTCGCTGACCGCGCGCGGCGACGGCGGCACCGGCTGGAGCAAGGCCTGGAAGATCAACTTCTGGGCGCGGCTGCTCGACGGCGACCACGCTCACAAGATGCTCAGTGAGCAGCTGAAGACGTCCACGCTGCAGAACCTGTGGGACACCCACCCGCCGTTCCAGATCGATGGGAACTTCGGCGCCACATCCGGTATCGCGGAGATGCTGCTCCAGAGCCAGCACGACACCATCGACGTGCTTCCCGCACTGCCCGCGGTGTGGAAGTCCGGCTCGGTCACCGGCCTGCGCGCCCGCGGCGACGTGACCGTGGACGTGGCGTGGTCCGGTGGCGCGGCCCGCACGATCACCCTGCACCCCGGGAAGACCGGCCAGATCAAAGTACGCTCCGCCGCCATCGCCGGCCGCTACCGCGTCTACGACGAGCAGGGACACGAGGTCGGCCCGCACCGGGACGGCGACACACTCTCCTGGAACGCCCGGGCGGGCAAGACGTACACCATCTACAACGAGGTCGAGGTCGCGGTCGCGGCGCCCGCCGAGATCGGCTTCGGCGCCACCGTGCCGGTCGAGGTGACCGTCGCGGCGACGCGGAAGCGCGCCGTCCCCGCCGCGACCCTGGCGCTCCGGTTGCCCAAGGGCTGGACCGCCGACCCGGCCTCGGTGAAGCTGCCCGCGGTACCGCCGGGCCAGACCCGCACCGTGTCCTTCGACGTCACCGCCGGACAGGGTGACGGTGTCACCCGGTCGGCCCGGATCGACGCCGTACTCAGCGCGAACAACTGGTCCGCCTCGGGTTCGGCCGCGGCGGCCGTCACCCCGTGCGCGGTGCCGCCCGCCGATCGGGCACTGGTCGCCTGGGACCCGGCGTCCGGTACGGCCGTCGCCGACCGCTCCGGCAGCGGCCGGGACGCCACGGTCGTCGGAACCGCGGAGTACGACGCTTCGGCGCCCAGCGGCAGCGGCCTGGTGCTGAACGGGTCGAACTACCTGAGGAGCGCCCCGACGATGCTGGGCTACCTCAGGGAGGCCACCTTCGCGGCGGAGGTCAAGGTGGCCGGGAGCGGCTACCGGCGGCTGTTCGACTCCCAGCCCTCGGGCAACCCCGGCAACGACGGTGTGCTCATCGACCTCACTCCGGGCAACCAGGTGCGGTTCATCGGCGCGGACATGAACGTCACCACGGATGCCACCCTCCCCACCGGGCGCTACCTCGACCTGGTGATCACGCTCGCCAAGGACGGGAAGATCACCGTGTACGTCGACGGCGCCCGGATCGGCGGCGGCCAGGTGTCGTCCAACGGCATCACCGGATGCGCCACCCGGCCGCTCCAGTTCGCCGCCGACCAGGGCGGTGGCCAGCGGCTGTCCGGTGCGGTGGACCGGATCGCCATCCTCCCCAGGGCCCTGACCGCGGCGGAGGTCCCCACCTGGCGGGAGATCGCGTTCTAGCCACTCACTGAAACAGCTCCAGGGAACCAGAGAACAGGGCGGCCCGGTCTCCAGGAGACCGGGCCGCCGTCGGGTGTCATGCGCCGGCGGTCAGGACCGTCCGCGCGCGTGCGTAGGAGTGGCGGGTGGCGACGGGGACGGCCGGACCGTCCCCGTGCCGGGTGTCATCACTTCTTCTTGTTGTTCGCGGGTCCCGAGAGCTTGGCGATCACCGTGTCGGTGTCGCGGACGAGGACGTCGCGGATCTCGGCGGCCGGCACGATCTTCGGGTCGGTGGCGAGGGTCTTGAACTTCTCCAGTTCCTTGATGGTCTTGGCGTCGTTGTTCTTCGCCTCCTCCTTGCGGGCCTTGGTCAGCTGCGCCTGGAGCTTGTTGCCGCTGGCCTGGCTGAGCCTGCTGGTAGCCACGAACCTGTCGATCAACAGGCTCAGGTCCCTGGTGGAGGTGGTGATCCCGAAGGTGACCTTCGTGGTGGTGGCGTTGCCCGCGTAGTCGGTCGCGGTGACCGACAGCGCGTGCGTGCCCAGCGCCAGCTCGTACAGCGCCTGCAGCCTGCCCGAGGAGTAGGCCCCCGCGTCCAGTGTGCCGGTCAGGGTCTTCACCCCCGAGGTGCCGTCCACGGCCTGCCAGGTGATGCGCAGGTCCTGGCTGTCGCCGTAGATCTGGGTGTCGGCGATGCCGGACACCAGGACGGTGGGCTTGGTGCCGTCGATCTTGAGGGCCGCGGCCTTCTCGGTCTCGACGTTGCCGGCCTTGTCCTTGGCCCGGTAGGCCAGGGTGTGGCTGCCGTCGCCGGTGATGTTGACCGGCTCGGTGTACGACTTCCAGGCACCCTTGTCGAGCGAGTACTCGATGCCTGCGAGCCCGGAGCCGCCGTCGGAAGCGGTGAGCGTAACCGGCACGGTGGCTCCGTGCCAGCCGTCGTCGTTCGCCGGAGCGAACTGGGCGGTGGTCAGCGGCGCCGTGGTGTCCTTCTTCACCTGGATGGTGCCGTCGGCGGTGTTGCCGGCCTTGTCGGCGGCCCGGTAGGCCACGCTGTGCACGCCGTCGGAGGACACGCTCACCGGGTCGGTGTACGGCGCCCACGGGCCGCCGTCCACGCTGACCTCGGTGGAGGCCAGCCCCGATCCGCTGTCGGAGGCGGTCACCGTGACCGCCACGCTGGAGACGAACCAGCCGTTGCCGCCGTCGGGCGCCGCCGGGGTGGTCGTCGCCGAGATCTTCGGCGGCGTGGTGTCGGCCGGCTGCCCCCACGAGGCGTGGAAGAAGTCGAACTTCGCCGTCTTGGACGCCGCCGCGTTGACCCCGAAGGCGAACACGCCGACCTTGGCGCTGCTCACCGCGGCGTTGACCAAGCCGGTGCCGATCTCGGTCCAGGCCTTGCCGTCGGAGGAGGCGAACCCGCGGTAGGTGGTGCCCGCCTTGGTCAGCCGCAGCCACCACACGCCCTGGGTGAGGTCGCTGATCTGCGGCTGCGGGTTCTGTACGGCGTCGCCTATCTCACTGCGGAACTCCACCCTGCGCGAGGTGGCGCTGTCGGCGAGGTAGTCGAGCTTCACGTAGTTGGCGTCGTTGAGGTAGGCGATCAGGCCGCCCTGCTGGTACGCCTCGTTGAACGCCGAGCCGTCGATCTTCGTCTCCACGCTCCAGTCCCCGGACGGCGGGGTCTGCAGGATGAAGTTCTTCGCTCCGCTGTTGTCGGTGCCGTAGATGTCACCCTTGCTCGTGTCGATCTCCAGGTTGCCGCCGGTCACCCGGGTGGCCGCCGCGTCCGGGCGGACGATGGTGGACCACCGGCAGGCGTCCAGGGAGTCGCCGTCGAACTCGTCGTCCGGCGTCACCGGGCCCGCGCTGGCGTCCGGCGTGAGCTGGAACCAGTCGAACGCGGCGTCGATGACGGGCCTGTTGCCGGTGCTGGCGAAGGACGCCAGTCCGATGCGCGGGTTGACGATGCCGGCCATGGCCTTGTCGGTCTGCGGCATCGCCGTCCAGGTCAGCCCGTCGGCCGAGTAGGAGGCGGTGAGAGTCGTGCCGTTGCTGGCCAGCCGGACGTAGGCGGTGTTGGGGAAGCCCGCGCCGAGGTTGGCGGTGTTGGACGCGGCCACCTCGTTCGGCACGCCCGCCTCTTCCCTGATGAACTGGAAGATGCGAGCGGCCGGGTCATTGGTGTTACGCCCCTGGATCACCATCTTGGCGTAGTTGTCGTCGTCGCCGTAGAGGATGAGGCCCGCCTGCTGATAGGCGTCCTTCGCGGCGATCGTCAGCTTCGCCGTGGCCTGCCAGGCTCCGTTGGGCGTGGGCTGCAGCACCAGGTTGGGGATCGGGGTGTTGTTGGTGCCGTAGATGTCCGCGAGGGCCGTGGGGATGTGCAGAGCACCGCCGGCCACCCGCAGGTCCTGGTTCTCGCCCAGCACGGTCCACCGCGAGCGGTCGAGCGCGACGCCGTCGAAGCCGTCGGACTTGCCGGTGAGGCAGGTGGTGCCGGGACTGTCCACGGTGATGCGGACATGCTCGGTGCGCGAGGCGCCCTTGGCGTCGGTCACGGTGACGGACGCGTCGTAGCTGCCGGGCGCCTGGTAGGTGTAGGAGGCGTCGGGCGTGGTGGGAGCCGGGGCACCGGCCACGCCGAGGTTCCACTTGTAGGTCAGCGGCGTGTCGCCGTCAGGGTCGCTCGCCTCGGCGTGCAGGCTGACCTGCAACGGCGCCGGGCCCTTGTCGGGGGTCGCGTTGATGACGACGGCGGGGCGCTGGTTGTCGGTGACGCCCTTGCCGATGAAGTCGGTCCAGTTGACGTTGATGAGCCCGCCGGTGTTGTCGCTGCCCGCGGGCCTGCGGACGACGAAGTACAGCGGTCCGCTGGACGTCGGCGGGTCGGTCAGCGTCAGCCGGAAGTCACCGTAGGTCTGCCAGCCGCCGGTGTTGGTCACGTCGACCTTGCCCACCAACGGCCCGTCGGCCTTGCCCGCGTGGACCTCGATCGTGCCGCCGGTGGAGGCGGAGGCCGCGCGGAAGCTCAGGGCGCCGATCCCCGTCAGGTTGACCGGGTCGTGGCTCCAGTAGTCGCCGTCCTCGATGAACCCGATGTTGTTGAAGCCGCCCTGCGTGTCGGAGGTGGTCTCCACCTTCACACCGGGGTCGCCGGTGCCGGCGGCGCCGGGGATGCGGCCCGTCTCGGTGAAGAACTCGGCCTGCTTGTGCTTGGGCTGCAGGAGCGCCTGGGCCCTGCCGGTCAGCGGACCCGAGGAGCCCGCGCCGCCCTTGTCGGTGTAGCTGGCCTCAAGCACGTAGAAGACGTTGTCGCCGTCGCTGTGCCCGGAGGACAGGGTGGTCTGCAGGGTGCCCGAGCAGCCGGTGTACTGGTCGAGCGGGTGGCCGTGGGTGTCGTGACCCAGGATGGCCTGCACCTTCACGTTCGCGCAGTCGATCGTGCCGTCCTCGGGGTCGGTGACCGTGATGGTGAACTTCACCTGGTCGCCGAACTCGAACAGGCCGCCGTCCGGCGGAAGGTTGATCTTCACGGTCGGCGCCGTGTTGCCGACCACGATCGGGACGTTCGCGGTGGCGGTCTTGCCGCCCTCGTCCTTCACGGTCAGTACGGCCGTGAAGTTGCCCGTCTCGGTGTAGGTGTACGTGGGGTTGGCCTCGGTCGAGTCGACGGTGCCGTTGCCGTCGAAGTCCCAGGCGAAGGTCAGCGGAGTCCCGTCGGGGTCGGCCGAGCCCGCGCTGGAGAACTTCACGGTCAGCGGCGCGGGACCCGAGGCCTTGTCGGCCTTGGCCTTGGCGATGGGCGCCCGGTTGCCCTGGACGTAGTCGATCCGGTAGACGCCGGAGTCGGTGTTGTCACCGCCGAAGCCCGAGCCCCACTCGATGAGGTAGAGGGCACCGTCGGGCCCGTACTTCATGTCCATCGGCTTCTTGAAGCTCATCGAGGCCAGCATCGGGTTGATGTCGACCAGCTGCGAGCCGTCGGCGCTGAGCTGGAACGAGTACAGGTGGTCCTGGTTCCACTCGCCGAAGACCGCCTTGCCGTCCCAGTAGGCCGGCCACTTGCGGTCGGACACCAGCTCGGGGTCGAAGCGGTACGTGGGGCCCGCCATCGGCGCGCCGCCGCCGCCCAGCTCGGGGAAGGCGGGGTCGGGCGAGTAGTGGTAGTAGACGGTGGCCGGCAGCGCCTTGGGCAGGTCGGTGATGCCGGTGTTGTTGGGCGAGTCGTTCTTCGGCGCCGCGCAGTCGAACGCCTGCTTGGAGGTGTTCGTCGCGAAGTCGAAGTCGATGTAGGGCTTGTTGTTGCCCACGCAGTACGGCCAGCCGTAGAACCCGGGGGCGTTGAGGATGTCCCACTCGACGGTGTTCTCCGGGCCGCGCGTGGCGCTGGGGTTGCCCGCGTCCGGACCGTAGTTGGCGACCAGCAGCTTGTGCGTCTTGGAGTCGATGCCGATGCGGAAGGGGTTGCGGAAGCCCATCCCGTAGATCTCCGGACGGGTCTTCGCCGTGCCCGGCGGGAACATGTTGCCCGCGGGGATGGTGTAGGTGCCGTCCGGCTCGGGGTGGATGCGCAGCACCTTGCCGCGCAGGTCGTTGGAGTTGGCCGAGGTGCCCTGGGCGTCCCAGGCGGACCGCCCGGCGCGCTCGTCGATCGGGGTGTACCCGTCAGAGGCGAACGGGTTGGTGTTGTCGCCGTTGGCCAGCCACAGGTCGCCGGTGGCCTTGTCGAACACCATGCCGCCGCCGTGGTGGCAGCACTCGGCCCGCTGTACGGGCACCTCCAGCACGATCTTCTCGCTGGTGAGGTCGAGCGTCAGGTCCGGCCTGATGGTGAAGCGCGAGAGCCGGTCCACGACCTTGGACTGCGGCGAGTAGTACAGGTACGCCCAGCGGTTCGTGGCGAACGCCGGGTCGAGGGCCAGGCCGAGCAGTCCGCTCTCGTTGGCGGTGAAGACGGCCAGGTGGCCCGAGGTGACGACGCCGCCGTCCGGCTTGACCGCCTTCATGTCGCCGAGCCGGTCGATGTAGAAGACGGTGCCATCAGCGGCGACGTCCAGCATCATCGGGTTGGAGGTGTTGTCGTCGAGAGTGACCTTCTCGAAGGCCGAGTCCAGGCTCGCCGTGCAGTCGGCCGGCACCACGCCGGCGGCGGTCTGCAGGCCGCCCAGCAGCATCTTCAGGAAGTTCGGCTCGGCGAAGGACTCGTCGGTGTGGCCCAGCGCGGTGTACCAGGAACGACCGCCGTCGTAGTTCTGGCACCAGCTGTTGGGGTGGTCGGCGCCCATCGTGCCGCCGCTGTAGCTGGTCTCGTCCATGGAGGTCAGGACGTGGACCGTGCCACGCGGGTCGGTGCGGAAGTCGTACCACTCGTCGTTGCGGGACCAGCGGTCGGGAAGGCCCGCGGTGGAGGGGTGCGCGGGGTCCTCGACCTTGACGACGGCCTGCTGCGGCGCGGGGTGCTGCTTGAAGTACGCGCCGACCAGCTTGCCGTACCAGGGCCAGTCGTACTCGGTGTCGGAGGCCGCGTGAATGCCGGCGAACCCGCCGCCGCCCTCGATGTAGTGCTCGAAGGCGGTCTGCTGGGCGGCGTCCAGGACGTCGCCCGTGGTCGACAGGAAGACCACCACGGCGTACTTGGCGAGGTTGTCCTCGGTGAAGGCTCCGGAGTCCTCGGTGGCGTCGACGGTGAAGCCGTGCTCCTGGCCGAGCTTCTTGATGGCCGCGACACCCGCGGGGATGGAGCTGTGCCGGAAGCCCGCGGTCTTGGAGAAGACCAGCGCGGAGAACGGCGGATCAGCGGCCGCCGCCTTGCCGGGAGCGGCCGATGCCTTGCCCGGGACGGTCGACGCGTTGGCGGCCGACGCCGCGGTGGCCGGAACCAGGAGGGTGGAGGCGAGCAGGACGAGGGCGGTCAGCAGCCTTCTCATGCCACACCCCGCACGCTGTCGTGGGGTTGCTCATGGACGGCGCCGGGAGGCGTAGGGAAGTACGGGTGCGTTATGCGCATCAAGGATTCCTCGAAGTGGGGGGCGGCGATGAGATGCGAGGAAGGTCGCGCCCGTCCTGCGGGCGCTGGGGGGCATGGTCGTCGTCCGATGGCCGTCGTGGCCACCGGATCTCGGGCAGGGGCCAGCCAGGAATGGTGAGGAATGTGCATGTCGTCCTGACCTCATGACTCAATCAGGCAAGGCGCGCGCCGCCGCGCTGCCGGGGGGTGTGGCCGGAGGAGTGCCGTCTCCGCCGCGCTGGTTGCCGGGGTGATGCGGGGGGGTGTAGCCGGAGAGGTGCCGTCTCCGTCGTGCCGTCACATGGTGAGGTCGGTCCGGGTGAGGGTCTGATCGTTGATGCGCCGGCCGGACACCACGCCGGCCAGGCTCGTCACGCCCCGTGAGAGGACGCCGAAACCTGGCCGCGCGCGGGCACCGCCCGGCGCACAGGAGGGGTGCCGTCGTCGTCGTCCACGCCGTCACACCCGCTTTTTATTTCTTAGAGATCAATTAACGAGGTTTTAACACAGCTCCTTCGTGCCTGTATAGACCCAAATGACCGAAGGGATCGTTCCCTGGGCACCGCGACACCGGGGGCCTCTCGGGTCCCCCAAAAGGTCCATCGACGCGGGCAGGTCGCCTGGCCTGGACATACCAACCGCCCCCTTACCACGACCGCGACGCCGCCGCCCCGGTACGCCCGGCCAACCGGCGGACGGTCACGAACGTGCATCGCTCACAGCCGGCACCCGTACGCCCGCGCAGGGTGCCGACCATCCGCGCCGAAGACGTCTCGAACGCACTCCAGGCCGGCGAGGGTCCCGGGAGCCGGAGCATCTGGGGCGGGCCATCCAAGCCCGCGTGATCCATATCCGTCGCTTAGCTTGAGATGGCAGGTCGCATTCGGGGGCATACACGGGGAGATCAGCTTGAATCATCACGTCCGCTCGGGGATCGCGCTCACCCTCGTCGTCACGGTGGGCTTATGCGGCAGTACGGCCGCCGCCACCGCCGATGCCGGAAGCATCAAGGACAAGACCGCTGAGGCCTCAAGCGTCACGGCAAGGAAGGTGAGGATCGGGGTCGCCTACGACATCGGAGGCCGCGGCGACCAGGCACTGAACGACAGCGTCGCGGCGGGTATCGACCGAGCGGTCGCGAAGCTGGGCCTTGGCCCCGTCGAGGAAGTGGAGACGGGAGCCGGCGACACCGACGAGAAGAGGGAGAAGCTGCTCAGCCGTCTCGCCTCGGAGGGTCACAACCCCGTCATCGCGGTCGGCCTGACCTACGCGCTGCCGCTGGCGCAGATCGCCGTCAAATATCCGCGCACGAAGTTCGCGATCGTGGACGACGCGACCTTCAAGGGCCCCAACATCTCCAACCTCCTTTTCGCCGAGAACGAGGCCGGTTTCCTCGCCGGCGCGGCCGCGGCGCTGAAATCGCGCGCCCACCATGTCGGATTCGTGGGCGGAGTCAAGGACCCGTACAACCAGAAATACCAGGCGGGTTTCCAGGCCGGTGCCAGAGCGGTACGGCCGCGCGTCAAACTGGATACCAGCTTCATCACCGTCTCCCCTGACTTCGGCGGCTTCACCGACCCGCAAAGAGGAAAGGCCAAGGCTCGGGCGTTGTACAAGAAGGGCGCCGACGTGGTGTTCCACGCGGCGGGCGCCTCAGGCTCCGGCGTGTTCGCCGCCGCCAAGGCCGCGGGCGGCCTCGCCATCGGCTCCGATGTGGACGAGGCGCTGAGCGCCGACGCCACCGTCCGCGACGCCATCCTCACCTCGGTGCTGAAGCGGGCCGACGCCGCGGTGTACGACTTCATCAAACGATTCACCACCAAGAAGACGAAGCCCGGCATCAAGATCTACGGCATGAAGTCCGGAGGCATCGACTACGCCACCACAGGCGGCAAGGTGCACGACATCAGGATCAAGCTGGACGCGTACAAACGAAAGATCGCCACCGGCGCCATCAAGGTCCCGACCCGACTCTCCCGACCTCGCGGCCCCTTGTCGCATTCGTCAGCGCAGAGTGCTGCCGACGCCGCCGAGCCCGTGGCGCCTTCCGTCTCGATGCCTGCGGTCGGCGCCTGCTCGCGGCGGTGACCAGGGTGCGGCCGGGAGGCCGTCTCGTAAGCGCGCATCGGGATGGTCACCTTGCGTAACGACCACCCGGCCCCCATTACGGACGGTGCGTATCATGCCAATCCGGTCGAACATCGATATTGAATCTTGGCATTGCTGGCTTGTAGCACTTCTGCCCTGATGGGCATAGTTGTCCAGATCACAGGCGTATCAGTCGCGACGTGAGTTCTCGGGGCAGACCATGGACCGCGGCTGCCTACGGCGCGCCAGCACGCGCGGAATTGGACACGATGGATGAGCTCGCCCCCACCGATCCGCTCGAAGCTTCTCAGGATCCTCCTGATTCCGCTCATTTCCATGATCGCCCTGTGGGGGTTCATCGCTTACTCCAGTGTCGAAGATATCGCGACCATCTCCCGCACCCAGAACCGCTGGGAGGCCATCGGTTCGCCGGTGCTGCAGCTGATCGTCGAGTTCCAGCGGGAGCGACAGCTCTCCGCCGAGGCGGTCGGCGGCACCGGCACTGACCGGCCGCTGGCTGAGCAGCGGCGGGTCACCGACGGCAAGGTGCGGCACCTGCGCCAGGTGATCGGGTCGGTCGGCCTCCAGGACGGAACCGCCGAAACCCCCGCCGAGGTGCGGGCCCTGGTGAAGGCGCTGGACGGGCTGGAGAAGCTTCGGGCGTCCGCCGACAGCGGCATGCTGTCCCCGCCACTCAAGATCCTCGACGCCTACAACGATCTGATCAGCGCCGCCAACCGGCAGTTCAGCGACAGCGACGCGCTGAGCGACGTGTCCTCCTACCGCGCGGTGCGTGGCATGTCCGCCTTCAGCGCCACCGCCGAGTACCTGGGCAGGGAACACGCCGTTCTCACCAGCACGATCGTGCACCGCAAGATGACCCCCACCGATCGCGCCGCCTTCGTCGCCGCGATGACCAACCGCAGGCTCGTCCTTACCAACGCCGAGCGGGACATGGGTCCCGAGCTGCGGACGCACTACGAGGAGCTCGTGAAGAGCGCCCCCTACGAGCGGCTGCTGGCGGTGGAGGACGCGCTCTTCGTGTGGGACACCAACGGCGCGCCTCCGGTGCAACCCGCCGTGTGGAAGAGCGACGCCGGGGCCCTCATCGGCAAGATCAGCCGGGACACCCAGTACGAGCTGGTCCGCGCCGCGACCGAAGCCCAGCAGCTCAAGGCCGGCGCGTACTGGCGGATCGGACTGGTCCTCGGTCTCGGCCTGCTCGCGGTGATCGTATCCGTCGTGCTGTCCTACCGGTTCGGGCGTTCCATGATCACCGAGCTGAGGCGGCTCCAGGCGTCGGCCGTGGAGCTGGCCGAGGAGCGGCTGCCGCGACTGGTCGAGCGGCTGCGCAGAGGCGATGACGTGGACCCCGCCACCGAGGCCCCCGGCCTGGGCTCCGCGGGCACCGCCGAGGTCGACCGGGTCGTGCACGCGTTCTCCGCCGTACAGCGCACCGCGGTGGAGGCCGCGGTCGGCCAGGCGACACTCCGCAAGGGCGTCGCCCAGGTCTTCCTCAACCTCGCCTGGCGCAACCAGGCACTGCTCCACCGCCAGCTCACGCTGCTCGACACCATGGAACGTCGCGTCGAGGAACCGGAGATCCTGGAGGACCTCTTCAAGCTCGACCACCTGACCACCCGCATGCGGCGGCACGCGGAGAACCTGATCATCCTGTCCGACTCGGCTCCCGCCCGCAGGTGGCGCGACCCGGTGCCCGTCTTCGATGTGGTGCGCAGCGCCGTGCTGGAGGTCGAGGAGTACACCCGCGTCACCGTGCCCCCCATGCCGCACGCCCCGCTGCTGGTGGGCGCCGCGGTCGCCGACGTGATCCACCTGATCGCCGAGCTGGTGGAGAACGCCACCGTCTTCTCGCCGCCCAACACCGCGGTCCAGATCCGGGGCATGACGGCGGCCAACGGCTTCGCGGTGGAGGTCGAGGACCGGGGCCTCGGACTGAACCGCGTCACCCTCGACGAGCTCAACGCCAAGCTCGCCGATCCCCCGGAGTTCGACCTGGTCGACAGCGACCGGATGGGCCTGTTCGTCGTGGCCAAGCTCGCGGCCCGGCACGGCATCAAGATCATGCTGCGACCCTCGCCCTACGACGGCACCACCGCGATCGCCCTGCTGCCGTCGAGCCTGCTCGCCCCCTCGGAGGCGCCGGACGCCGACGCCGCGCAGCGCGGGCCCAGGCAGGGCGGGGCCGGGAAGGGCGGGGCCACCCGCCCGGACGGGCCCGTACGGGCGCTGGGCCAGGCATCGGAGTCCCGGCCAAGAGCGCTCTCCAGCGCGCAGGACCAGGCGGGCCGCATCCCAGAGCCCCCGTCGGGCTGGTTCCTGTCCGAGCACGAGCACTCCGCCTCCTCGGCGCCCGCGCGGCGGGCCGTGTCCGTTCCCGACGCCGACGCCGACGCCGACGACCTGGACGGGCTACCGATGCGGGTACGGCAGGCCAACCTGGCCCCCCAGCTCCGCGTGGCGCGTTCCCCGGAGCAGCACGACGTCTCCATGCGATCTCCCGAGGAGCTCATGAAGCTCATGTCGTCCATGCAGCGGGGCTGGCAGCAGGGCCGAGGCGAGTCCGAGCAGGAACAAGAGATGTGGAACCGAAAGGAGGGCCATTCCGATGCCCGACCCCAGGCCTGAACTGAGCTGGCTGCTCGACGACCTGACCCAGCGTGTGCCCGGTGTCCGGCACGCCATCGTGCTGTCCGCCGACGGACTGGCCATGGGTGGCTCCCGGGAGCTGACCCGGGAGGACGCCGAGCACCTGTCCGCCATCTCCGCCGGCAGCCACAGCCTCGCGCTGGGCGCGGGACGGCACTTCGGCCTCGGCGGCGTGCGCCAGACCATCATCGAGATGGAGGACGGCTTCCTGTTCGTCACCGCGGCGGGGCAGGGCGCCCGGCTGGCCGTGCTGGCCGCGGGCGACGCCGAGCTCGGCATGATCACCTACGAGATGGCGCTCATGGTCAAGCGCGTCGGCGAGCACCTGTCCGCACAGCCGAGGGGGGCGGCTCCGGCGCCCGCCTGGAACGGTGCGAGATCGTGACGGGAGAGGATCCCGGGCCGCTGGTCAGGCTCTTCGGGCTGACCGGCGGCCGTGCGCGCCCACTGGGCGAGACCTTCGACCTGGTGGCCATCGTCACGACCGTCAGCACCTCCTTCGAGCCGGCAGAGCTGACCCCGGAGTATCTCACCGTGCTGTCGGCGTGCCACCGGCCCACGCCGGTGGCGGACGTCGCGGCGTACCTGAAGCTGCCGCTCAACATCACCCGTGTGATCCTCGGCGACCTCCGGCGTGAGGGCCTTGTGACCATCGACCGACCGCAGCCCGCGGCGCGGGCCATCGACGAACGCATCTACAGGGAAGTACTGCATGGGCTCCGCAGCCTCTGATCCGGGACCGACCGACGTCACCCCGGCGATGGCCATCAAGATCCTCATCGCCGGCGGCTTCGGAGTCGGCAAGACGACCATGGTCGGCACGATCAGCGAGATCCGGCCGCTGCACACCGAGGAGTTGCTGAGCGAACAAGGTGTCGGCGTGGACGACACCTCGGGTGTGGAGTTGAAGACCACCACGACCGTCGCACTGGACTTCGGCCGCATCACCATCCGCGAAGGACTGTGGCTCTACCTGTTCGGTACCCCGGGCCAGGACCGGTTCTGGTTCATGTGGGATGAGCTGGCCCTTGGCGCGCTCGGTGCCGTCGTCCTCGCCGACACCCGCCGCCTGCAGGAGTGCTTCCCGGCCGTGGACTACTTCGAGCAGCGCGGGCTCCCCTTCGTGGTCGCGGTCAACTGCTTCGACGGGGCCCGGCGCCACGATCCGGTCAAGGTACGCCGGGCCCTGGGCCTGGACGGGGTGGCGCCGATCGTGCTGTGCGACGTGCGCGACCGCGAGTCGGTCAAGGACGTGCTGACCACCCTGGTCACTTACGCGGTGGGGGGCGCCTTCGAGAACCCCCACCACGTCTGAGAGGAACGCCCCAATGATGTCGCGCTGGTGGCTGCGAACGGCCCCGGTGTTCCCGCCGGGGCCGCCCCTTCCGGGACATTGCACGTGAGAGTGCGCTGACCCACCTTCAATGTTACCGCTGCCGAACTTCCCGTTGCCGACAAGGCAGTGACCTGTCTGCCATGATCAGCGCCCGCCGTACTTTTCCGTCGTCGCTGCGCTTGTCGTCCTGTGCCTGTACGGGGGCGATGGGTACGAAAGGTGCTGGTGGATCATCACCCACGCGCCGTCTCTCCGTTGGAACACGCGGGTTCCTCGTGACCGGCTCTCGGTCGTCTCGCCATCGGCTTGCTCGGCGAGGATGTGGTCCAGTCCCCACGCGACGGCGAAGTCCCCCTGGGTCAGGATTCTCAGGTCTGGAATGTCCCAGCTGACGGCTCCGGAGGCCGCATCGAGGCCGCGCTCGCAGACCGCCCGTACGGCCTCCAGGCCGAGGTGCTGAAGGGGCTCCTCGTGCTCATAGGAGACGACGTCCTCGGCGATGGCGGCCATCAGGCCGTCCAGATCCTTCGCGGCGGTGCGGTCGAACCACTGCTCGTGCAGCCGGCGCACCTCCCGCTCCGCCACGACGTCCCCGTCCTCGCCCCCGGTGCTGGTGTAGGGGAACGAGTGGTGCTCGTGTGCGACGACCCAACGGCCGTTCTCCTTGCGAAGGCCGAGCGTCAGCCGCAGGCGGTTCTCAGGCTGGTCGGCGAGCTGTCGCCGCGTCCCGCACCGCAGCAGGGCGTGAGCGAAGGCGACGTCCTCACCAGCGGTGACGTCCAGAGACTCGATCTCGAACGAGGCGCCCTGCCGCTGCCACGCGAAGAAGGGCGGCCACGCCTCACGGTAGGCATCGATACCGCGTAGCCCCTCGTACGGTGGCGGCACGTCGAACATCACGATGTCCTCGGAGTGGTCCGCGAGGACGCCGCCCATGTCGCCGCTGTGGACGGCCTCGGCCCAGCGCTCGATCAAAGTCCTGATCTGTTCGGAGTCGGCAGGCATTCTTCAGCCCAGTCCCTTCTCGGTTGACGCTCCGGTCAGGACTACAACCCGCGCGGGCACGAGAAATCATCGCGAGCCGCCGCTTTCAGTCAGCCAGCTCCGCCGGAAGGCCGAACGCCGGAAACTCCGCCTCCAGGAACGAGACCACCTCGGCCACCCTCGTGCCGCGCAGGATGAGCAGGTCCAGGCCCGCCGGGACGTACACGGCCCTGTCCTTGTCCCACAGGTACGTGCCGAACGCGAGCTGCCCGTTCGCTCGGGCCGGCAGGAAGCGCCACCGCCTGCTCAGCATCGCGTCGGCGAGGAACGCCCGGATGCCGTCGTGGCCCTCGTACCAGGCGGTCAACGGTGGCATCGAGTACTTCGCGTCCTCTGTCAGCATCGCCACAATGGCCTCGACGTCCCCGGCCTCCCACGCGGCCATGTACCGCCGCGCCACCTCCCGCCGCGTCGCCTCGCCCATCGCGTCCAGGGTCGCCTGCTGACTGGCCTCGGGAAGCAGGCCGTCGAGGACCTTCCGGGCCCGCTGCAGCGCGCTGTTGACCGCCGCGACCGAGGTCTCCAGCAGATCGGCGACCTCACGGGCCGCGAACCCGAGGACGTCGCGCAGCAGCAGGACGGCTCGCTGCAGAGCCGACAGATGCTGCAACGAGGCGACGAACGCCAGCTCCACGCTCTCCAGGACCACGACGCGAGCCTCCGGGCTCAACTCCGCCGTCCAGCTCAGCCGGTGATCGGGGTACGGCTCAAGCCACACCGCCTCGGCCAGAGGCGCACCTTCCGGGCTCAGGTCAGTGGGGAGCTCGCGACGCCCCCTGCGCTCGATCAGCGTCAGGCACCTGTTGGTCGCGATCTTGTACAGCCACGGCCGCACCGAACCGCGGTCCTCGAACCGCTCCAGATGGCGCCAGGCCCGTACCAGAGTCTCTTGTACGGCGTCCTCGGCGTCATGAACGGACCCCAGCATGCGATAGCAGTGCGCGTGCAACTCGTCCCGCAGCGGCCCGACCAGCCGCCCGAAGGCCTCGTCGTCACCAGCCCGGGCGGCGGCCAACAGCTCCGCCGCGGCGCCCTCCTCGACCCGCACCGACAGCCCATCCTCACCCACCGAAGCCACGCTACGGCAACCCACCGACACCCCTCGAAACCGCTGACAGCCGCCTGCCACAGTGTCAGCCCGTCCGCGCCCGGAACAGGTCTACTCGCTCTCGCGCCAGACCTTCAGCCGGCCCGCTTTCCGCAGCCGCCGCTGCTGGACGCTCATGTAGGCGGCGCTCATGAGAAAGGCGAGCAGAGCGGCCGGAAACCAATAGGGACCTAACGCGTTCAGGTCATCCTCGGGAACCCCGGCGATCAGCGCCCCGGCGAATGCCCCGATCACGCCGTAAGCCGCGAGCATCTGCAAGGCGAGAAGACGGCTGAGCCGAAAGGCCCTTGCCACCGTACGGGTGCCGACCAAGCCGGAGACCCAGCACATGACTGTCCAGGAGACCGCGAACGTCCAGACGGCGATGAGCCATCCGCCTGCGGGATTCATCCCTGCCAGAGCGGTCGGCGCCAGGGCGAACATCAGCGCGAAGGGCAGGAACACGGCCACCGTTCCCGCGTACATGCGGATGTTGTCGTCGTCCAGCTCTGCCGCGAAGCTTCGGACGCGGGCACGTCGGCGCGACCGTTCACCTCGCACGCCGCGCCCTGTGCGCACGGCCTTGATCCCCCACCACATCAGCGACAGCAGGCCCAGCATCGCGGTCACGATGAGCAGGCCAGGCATCGAGTGGCCGTCCACACGGCTGTTCCAGACTAATTCGCACTCAGGGCACCGCCGATGCTGGGCTGGGGCCGCGCCGGCTCCGTCACACCTACGCCACCCGGCTCCGCGAAGGCGGCGCCGACCCCGCCCGGCGGGGAGCGACCGACTCCGTCGAACGACGCTCAGCACACCCAACGGCGTCAGCTGCAGCGCCCGAGCATTTGCACGTAGGTCACGGCCGGGGTGATGGACCCGGCAGCCGGATCTGCGCTTCCCAAGGCTGCTTGGGTGTACATCTCGGCGAAAGTCGGGTTGAGGAGGTTGTCGCGGTGTGGCTTGCTGTTCATCCACCACGTGACAGCCGCCCGCGGCGTGACATAAGAGCCTCCCCACCCCACGTAGGTGTTCTCGCCGACGGAGAACGAGGTGCAGCGGCGACCGTAGCCCACTGCCTGGGCACGGCTCAGCGGGGTCGAGCCGGTCTGCGGATTGATGTGCGGGTCGCACTTGCCAGGGTCGCCGTTCACGGGGCGGCAGTTCTTACCCGGCTCCACCTTTCCCCACCAGCGCAGCTTGACGGCATCCGCAGCGTGCCTGGCCGCGGCGGCGCCGAGTGTGAGGGCACCGCCTTTGCCCAGCGAGAGGTATCTCTTCAGCGGTTGCAGGTTGGTCCGTTCGGCGTTGACGAGACACAAAACCGCTATCTCGATGGTGGTCGCCTGCGCCCTGAAGGCGACACGTCCCCGGCTGGTGTCGGGAAACGCGGATTGGGGCTGGTAGACGAAGTCGATGTTCGCGCAGGTTCCAGCGCCTTTCAACGGTGGGGCCGCGGCAGCCGCCGGCTGCGCCAGCGAAACGGCGCCGGTCAGGCTCAACAGGAGGGCGCCGGTCACGGCGACGGCAGCCTGCCGGCGGCGTGACACAGGGCTGTCGGGCACGAGTCGCTGCTGCTTGCGGGAGAGCTGTATGAGGCTGCTCATGGGGGACTCCTCGGCGTCTGGTGTCCTTCAGTGATAAGCCAGGGGCCTTACAGGTACCTTGCGGCGCCCTTGAAGGCCCTGCGGCCCCTTTCGGCCCTCCACTCGGATCCACGCCACCGGCCGCTTCCCCCGTGTGAGTCGCGGACCGAACGGACCGCTCCCACGGCCCTGATGTCACACCCGCGGCGCCGGGGGCCTCTTGGGTAGCGAGCCGGGTTCACCGGGTCGGAACGGGTCGCCGAACGGGTCGGCCGAGGCCGCGCAGGTCGTCGACCGGGCCGCCGCGCGTCCGAACCGACCGGTGTGACCCCGCCCATCCATCACGAACCGGTTCGATCTTCACAAGGAGTGTCGTCATGACCGTTCTGGTCACCGGAGCCACGGGAACCGTCGGCGGCCACACCGTCCAGCACCTGCTGCGCGCGGGCCAGAAGGTGCGCGCGCTGACCCGTGACCCGGCCAGGGCCCGCCTGCCGGAAGGCGTGGAGGTCGTCGCCGGCGACCTCACCGACGCGGCCACCTTGACGCGGGCCTTCGACGGCGTCACCGCCGCCCACCTGATCAACTTCGGCAAGGACTACAAGCCACTGCGCAACGGGGAAGAGATCGTGGAACTACTTGTACGAGCGGGAGTTCGCAGGGTCACCGTTCTCGGCGGCTGGGAGGAAGGCACCCTGGAACCCGCCGTCCGGTCCAGCACGCTGGAGTGGACCGACCTGAAGCCGATCGAGTTCATGGGCAACACCCTGGCCGACTGGGGCGAGCGGCTCCGCACCGACGGCGTCATCCGCGAGCCGTACGGGGACCGCAGGAGCGCCCCGGTCCACGAGTCCGACATCGGCGCCGTGGCCGCGGTGGCCCTGACCGAGGACGGCCACGCCGGCAAGGCCTACACCATCACCGGGCCCGAGGTGCTGACCCCCCGAGACAAGATCCGCATCCTCGGCGAGGCCACCGGACGGGATCTGAGGTTCGAGGAACTCACACCCGACCAGACCCGGAAGGAGTGGGTCGAAGAGGGCACGCCGCCGGACCTGCTCCTCTTCAAGGTCTTCGGCGACACCCCCGGGATCGGCCACCGGGAAATGGTCGAGTTCCTCCTCCGGCTCTACGGCACGAACCACGAACTCGGCTCAACCGTAACCGGCACCGTGGAAAAGGTGACCGGCCGCAAGGCCCGCACCTTCACCCAGTGGGCCTCCGAACACGCCAACGCCTTCCGGGGCCAAGCGAGCATCGCCTGAGCGCCCGTCCGAGAAAATCAACCGCCGCGCGGACATAGCGCTGGACCGATTCACACGGTAGAAACATTCCAACAACATCCATCTTCCGCGGCTGGATGCACGCCCCGTAATGAGAGAGCGCTCTCCCACCTCTGGGCGTGGCGTCCGGCCGCCCACCCCCCAGTAGACAGGTCGATGACCACTGTGAACGCCCTACACGCGAGAGCGCTTCCGCGGCCCTCGAAGCACCCCATTCGCCCGGTCCTCATGCCCGCCATCCCCCCGACGTCTTCTGTCCACGTAGCGCCGCACGCCGAGCGGAAGGGACGAACCGTATGACGATCCAGCTTCCTGGCAACGGAGGTTCCGCGAGGCGGCGCCCCGGCCGCAGGCACCTCGGACGGGCGTTCGCGCTCGGCCTCGTGCTGACGACCGCCGTCCTGACGACGGGAACGGCCGCCACCGCCGCCACGCCGGAACCCCGCACCCCGGACTTCGGGCCGAACGTCACCGTCTTCGATCCGAGCATGCCGGTCAGCGAGATCCAGGCGACCCTCGACGCGGCGCACGCCACGCAGGTCGACAACGAGATGGGCACCACCCGCCACGCCTACGTGTTCAAGCCGGGCACGTACGGCACCACGGAGCACCCGCTCCAGATCAAGGTCGGCTACTACACCGAGATCGCCGGCCTGGGCGCCTCGCCCACCGACGTCGTCATCAACGGCAAGGTCGAGGTCTACAACCGCTGCCTGGAGAACGGCGGCACGAGCAACTGCCTCGCGCTCGTCAACTTCTGGCGCACCCTGTCCAACCTGTCGATCAACGTCAACGCGGCCGGCCAGGACGGCTGCAGGGCATCGGCGAACTTCTGGGCCGTCTCCCAGGCCGTGTCCATGCGCCGCCTCAACGTCAGCGGTGGCAACCTGTCGCTGATGGACTACTGCACCGCCGGCCCGCAGTACGCCAGCGGCGGCTTCATCGCCGACTCCAAGCTGCCGTCCGTCACCAACGGGTCGCAGCAGCAGTGGCTGACCCGCAACAGCGAGGTCGCCGGTTGGTCCAACGGTGTGTGGAACCAGGTCTTCTCGGGTGTCGTCGGCGCTCCGAGCGACGCTGCTTTCCCGAACCCGCCGTACACCACGCTCGACACCACTCCGGTCAGCCGTGAGAAGCCGTACCTGTTCGTCGACGCGAAGGGCAAGTACAACGTCCGCGTGCCCTCCGCCCAGAAGAACACGCGTGGCATCACGTGGGCCAACGGCATGACGCCGGGCCGTACGCTGCCGATCGCCGACTTCTTCGTCGCGAAGCCGTCCGACTCGGTGCAGGTCATCAACAGCCAGCTCGCGCGGGGCAAGCACCTGCTGCTCACGCCCGGCGTGTACGACATCGCGAAGAGCATCGAGGTCAAGCGCCCCGACGCGGTGGTCCTCGGTCTCGGACACGCCACGCTCACCGCCGTCAACGGCTCGACCCCGCTCGACGTCGCCGACGTCCCCGGCGCCGTCATCGCCGGCGTCACGATCGACGCGGGTCTCGTGAAATCGCCGGTTCTGCTGCGAGTGGGCAAGAACCACGGCAAGGACGACCACGGCAGACGCCCGGGTTCGTCGGACAACCCGACGACCCTGTCCGACGTGTACTTCCGCGTCGGCGGACCGCACGTCGGCAAGGCCGACACCGCGCTCGAAGTCAACAGCGACAACGTGCTCATCGACCACACCTGGGTGTGGCGTGGCGACCACGGCGTCGAGGGCTTCACCGACACCCAACGGTGGAACACCAACATCGGCCGGTACGGCGCCGTCATCAACGGTGACCACGTGACGGCCACGGGTCTGTTCGTCGAGCACTTCCAGCGGTACAACACCGTCTGGAACGGCGACGACGGCACGACAATCCTGTACCAGAACGAGCTGCCGTACGACCCGCCGACCCAGGCCGACTGGATGAACGGCGCCGTCGAGGGCTTCGCCGGCTACAAGGTCGGCAACCGCGTGAAGACCCACAACCTCTACGGCGGTGGCGTCTACGTCTTCAACCAGAACAACCCGGCGATCCACACCGAGAACGGCTTCGAGGTCCCCCAGACCCCGGGCGTGAAGCTGCACCACATCATGACGGTCAACCTGAGCGCCGGAATCATCGACCACGTCGTCAACGGCGTGGGCGACCCGGCCGACACGACCAGAGTCGGTTCGCCGGTGTACGTCACGGAGTACCCGGCCCCGTAGAACACCCGCGCAACCCAACGGCACCATCGCCGCCCTGGTGGGCCGGAGTTCCCCAACTCCGGCCCACCAGCCCGGTGTGAGCCCCGCATCCGCCGACGGGCAGCCGCGCCTGACCGGCCTGTCCCTGCTGGTTATGGCGAGAACGCGTATGCGGTGGGTGCGTCGACATGGTCAATAACGCGATCGTTTCTCGAACGCCAGTATGATGCCACGGTCCAGACAGAAGGTGACCCACCCGGAAAGGGCTGCAAGTGGCGCAGAAGGTGATACTGGTTGACGACCTCGACTCCTCCGAGGGCGATGATGTAGTGAGACGGGAGTTCCCGCTGCTGAACCGGACCTTCGCCATCGACCTGTCGGATGCCAACCAGCAGCGGCTGAGCGACGCTCTCGCGTTCATCGAAGAGGTCCTGGAGAGCTCTCGCGAAGTGAAGCAGGCGTCGCGGTCGAAGAAGGCCCCCGACCTCTCGCCCCGATTGCAGGGCTACACCCTCACCGACGTCCGCAAATGGGCACGCGAGCAAGAACTGGACGTACCCGCCCGCGGAAAGGTCCCCGACGAGCTCATCGAGCAGTTCGTAGCCGCCCACCCCGACGCGACCTCCACGCAGTCGGTGCCGGAGGAGCAAGCAGAGGACGGCACGAAGCCGAGCACCGGCACCTGATCCGCCGGCCGTCCCGCATGGCGGCCTCCGACTCCTCGGCCGGCGGCCCGCCCAGCGAGCGTGACGGCCTACGATTCGTGCATGGTGCAGAGCAAGGCGGGAGACGTCGACGCCTACCTCGGCGAGGTACCCGGCGAACGCCGGGAGACATTGACCAGGCTGCGCGAGCTGTGCCGCACCGAGCTCACGGGCTTCACCGAGGCCATGGCGTACGGGATGCCCACGTACGAGCGGAACGGCACCGCGGAGATCGCCTTCGCGAGCCAGAAGCAGTACATCTCCTTCTATCTCATGCGCAGCGACATCCGCGAGGCTTTCGAGCAGCGCCTGGCCGGTCAGAACATGGGCAAGGGCTGCCTGCGCTTCCGCAAGCCGGAGCAGATCGATTTCGAGCTCGTAAGGGACCTGCTCGCAGCCACCGCAGCCGAGCCGGGCACGATCTGCTGACCGGTCGCCGGCATCTCCCACGGCCGCCGGACGATGACGAGGACGACCATCGCCGCCTCCCGACGTGGTGCCGCTCCTGCGGTTTCGTCGCCGGAGTGGCACCACGGGTACGCGCATGGGTTTCACGTCGTCACGGCCTCGCGCGTCCGGCCTGGGCCTGCGCGTGGAGAGGCCGACGGTAGTCGGAACCTATCGGGGTCGTCAGGCCCGGGGGTCGAAGGGGATGCCACTTGGCTTGGCGCCCGAGAGCAGGTCCCCGAACCGCCCGTCATTGATCTTGATGGTCGCGGCGCCGAAGTCCGCGTTCATCAGCCTGTCGCGCAGCGAGGTGCTGGGCCAGCCGTTCCAGTCCACGAGCGGGGGATAGCGCCAGTTGTGGTAGTGGTTCTCCGGCGGCTCGTCATTGCCGTTGGCGAGCCGGAAGAAGTGCGTGGACGCCCCGTCCTTGTGGTAGACGACCTTGGGGTGGGACCCGTCGAAGCGCACCTGCGAGCGCGTGTAGGTCACGACGCTGCTGTGCTGCGTGGTCGACACGTACTCCACCTGGTTGGACGCCTGGTTGACCCAGGAGATGACGTGCTCCCAGTCGTGACGGTGGCCGCCGAGGCTGCTGCCGGGCAGCGCCTGGTCCTTCTCGAAGTAGCTGGCGTACACGACCGCGCACCAGCCGTTGTTGCACTTGGACCGGGCGTAGGTCTGCGAGTTGTCCAGGTCCGACTGGTCCCGGCAGTTGCCGTTGACCGCCCCGGTCGGGTTCAGCCCCGGGGCGAGGGTCCCGTCCGGCCCGATGGCGGGGGTGGCGTAGCAGCCGTCGCCGTCGTAGTCGTAGGCCGGCGAGAACGACGCCTCGTACCCTCCGGCCGACTGGGGAAGGTTGTGCGGCGGATCGGCGTAGGCCGCCGACGCGGGGATCACGACCCCCAGAGCGGTGGCGCCGAGCACGATCCCGAGCCGGGAACGCTTGCGCCTGAAGAACGTTGCGGACCTCCTCTCTGACACGGTCGCTGACTTCGATGCCCTCGCGGTTGACGTGAATGACGACAGTTTTCGCATTCTTCCGCTTTCTCGAAGGACTGGCTCCATGACCTGCGTCGCGTCGGCGTGGTGGGGGTGGTAGGAGCAATCGGCGACGTTGTCCGCGCCGAAGTGAGCACGCCTCGCACTTTCACGGCACCACGGGACCGACGCATGATCAAGGTCCCCAAACCAGATGACACCGACATGTATCAGCGACGGCCGAAAGGTGGCCCACGAGCGAACCTCATGAACCGCCAGATCCAGATGCGCTACCCCACGATCTTGTCGTAGGCGCAGACGCTGTTGCGGAACTGGGCGTGCCCAACGGCCTCGTAGTCGAGCACGACCGACCGCACCGATGCAGTGACCAAGGGCTACCGGGTCAAGTGCACCATGGTCACCAAACTGGTCAACGAACTCGTCGAGGCCGCCGACGACAAGCGAACTGGCCAAGAGTCGGACGCGTCGACCTGCCCTGTATCGACTCAGCGGGACGTGACCTGCAGGTGCGGGCGCGGGGTGGATCTGGCTCAGTGGATGAGGTTCAGGCCGGTCAGGTCGGCCGAAAGCGCCCAGAGACGGGCTGCCTCACCGCTGTCTGTCGGGCCGCCTTCGGTGATGTGGCAGTCGGCACAGTAGTCGCCGCCGTGCGCGTCGAGCTCGGGTGATGTGGCGGCCCAGACCAGGGTCGCCGCGCCCTGCTCGGGTGTCTTGAACAGACCCGGCGCCGGGTTACCGTCGGCGTCGATCCAGCCGGCGGCGACCATCTCGTCGACAGAAAGGTGTCGCTGCAGCGGAGTGAGGATCCAGCCGGGGTTCACCGAGAATGCGTGGACCCCATGCGGTCCGCCGAGCCGATCGAGGTGGCGGGCGAACAGGATGTTCGCGAGCTTGGACTGGGCGTAGGCGGCCCACTTGTCGTAGCCACGGGCAAACTGTACGTCTTCCCAGCGGATACGCGAGTCCGGGTTGTACCCGGAGGAGACCGAGACGACACGGGCCCTACCGGTTGCCGTGAGGGCGGGCCACAGCAGGTTCGTCAGCGCGTAGTGGCCGAGGTGGTTGGTGGCGAACTGCGCCTCCCAGCCGGGCCCCACCCGCGTTTCGGGGCAGGCCATGATCCCGGCGTTGGCGATCAGGATGTCGAGGGTGGCGTGGCTGCGCCGGAACCGTTCGGCGAACGCCCGGACGGAGGCGAGGTCGGCGAGGTCGAGCTGGTCGACCTCGACCCTTTCCATGCCGGCGAGTGCCTGCTGCGCCTGCTCGGGCCGGCGAGCCGGGACGACGACCCTGGCTCCGGCGCCGACAAGGGCACGGGTGGACGCGAGACCCAGGCCGGAGAAGCCGCCCGTGACTACCGCGGTCCTGCCGGTGAGGTCGAGCCCGGCCAGAACATCGCCGGCGGTGCTGGCCGCGCCCAATGCGCTGCGGTTTGTGCCATTGGTCGTGTGGCTGGTCATGCCGCGAACGCTAGGTGCTAGACCCAGGTCTAGGTCAACCGCCTAAGATCGGCATGGTGGAGGACGCGAGTCTGAGTATCGGCGAGGTGGCGCAGCGCACCGGGCTGAGCGTGCACACCCTGCGGCTGTACGAGCGTGAGGGGTTGCTGGCCGGCGAGGTCCGGCGTGACCAGAGCGGCCGCGACGACAAGGCCGTCCACATGCTCGGCGATCGCCTTCAGGATGTCGCCGTCGTCGCCGAGGGTCGCAGTGACGAGCGCGACCCGGCGAAAGCTCGCCTCCGATGCCAGCCGCACGGTGACCCGCTCGGATGGAGGCGACAGGAAGTGTGTCCGGCCTTCGACCAGGTAGCCGAGCGCCGCGCCGTTGGGGGAGGCGAATGTGGCGACGCTGGTGCTGTGCATCTTGCGCACGCCAGCCGCCGCGTGGATCTCGTCGGCGAAGACGACCAGGCAGCCGCGTCCCCAAGAGGCGGGGTGGGCCGCGACCTGGATCGCGGCGAGCAGGTTGGCCGGGCCGTCCGCACCGGCCACGGCGGGGTTACGCATTGCACCGGTCATCACGAGCGGGGTGGGCTCGGTGTGGAGCAGATCAAGAAGGTATGCCGTCTCCTCGATGCGATAGATGGGGAGTTACCGCCTGTGTCCCCTGATCCTCTGGGAGATATTGCAGACGCGATACCTCTTCCTGCAGATAGCGGCCTGTATATTAGTTTTTCCGCTGGAGCTGATCGATATCTGCTGCATGCCATGCATGACGGTGGGGCTGTTCACCGCCGAGTAGACCTTGTTTTGCTTGCCGTTCCCGCTGTCCATGTGGAGCCTAACGGGGCCGTTATCGTCGAAGACGACGGTCCCGCGGGTGCCCTGTCGGACAGTCACTGTGTTGGCGCTTGCCTGCGTCGAGGCGGTGAGCCCCCAAATAAGGATGACCAGCGCGGCTAGCGTCAATCGCCTCACGTTGATGAGCAGGCTCGCAAGATTATTCACTGCACAGTAACGAAGCATTTCGTTCCCCGTCCGCGCTTTGAGGCCATCTCGTGGTGGGTACTTCCGTTTGTTCGGACATGACTGACGTTAGCCCCCATACCCGCGACCGGGACTCGGTCCCGTTCCGAGTGATCCACGATGCAGATCATTACTCCCTCATGTCATCACAACGACAAGAGCTGACCTCGCTTGTATCGGGTGGCCAGTGACTGATCAAACAATCTTTCATGATCTTGATCCGTGAGCCTGCCGACTCCTGTTGATGTTCGGTTGAGGGTGGTGGGCATGCCGAAGGCCCGGCGGGGTGCGTCGGGGCGGCCCGTGGTCCCCCACGGTCGGTCGCGAATGACGTAGGTGAGGGTCTTCCGCTGCCGGCGCTCGCGCCGGCAGCGGGTCTGCCCGATCGTCCCGGTCGCCGGTCAGGGCTGGATGTTCTCCAGGTCCTCCAGAAGGTGCGGGTGCTTCGGCTCCCAGCCGAGCGCCTGCCGGGTGTGGGTGCTGGACGAGGGCTGGTCGTTCGCGAAGATCGGGCCGAGAGGGCCGTAGGTCTCCGATGGCACCGACTCGACCGGCAGGCCCAGCCGTCGGCCGATGACCGCGGCGATGTCACGCACCTTGTCTCCCTCGTCGGCCACGGCGTGCCAGGAGCTACCGGCCGGCGCCTGCTCCAGGGCGAGCCGGAAGAGGACGGCCGCGTCGAGCGCATGCACGGCCGGCCAACGCTGTGCGCCGTCGCTCGGGTAGCCGGATACGCCGGTCTGGCGTGCGATGCCGGTCAGCATTCCGGCGAACCCGCCCGTGCCCTGGTTGTGAACCGTGCGCGGCATGCGTACGGCCGTGCTCCGGACTCCGCGCGAGGCCAAGCCCAGGACCGCCGTGACCGCGCGGCCACGACCACCGACCGGCCCGTCGGTCGGCAGCGGGTCGGCCTCGGTGGAGGCGCGGCCCGGCACATAGGGCGTACCCGAGACGGTGACGAAGGGGCGGTCGCTGCCGACGAGTTCCTCGCCGAGGGTCGCGAGGGCGGCACTTTCCTCGGCGACCGCCTTTGCGAGGGCGTCGGGGCTGCTGAAGTCGTTGCTGAATGCCAGGTGGATCACCCCGTCGGCCTGAGCAACGCCGGCGCGAAGGATGTCCAGGTCGGCGAGAGCTCCCCGGAGCGGCTCGGCGCCGGCGGCCTCGGCGGCCAGCGCGGACGCGTCGGACCGGGCGAGGGCGAGGACGGTGTGGTCGTTGCCGAGCAGTTCGGCGACGACGGCGGACCCGATCAGACCGGTGCCACCGGTAACAAAGACGCGCATGGAACCCTCCCGCAAGTGATGGGACTCTTGTCCCGTCACCCTAGCAGGGTGACGGGACAAGAGTCCCATCGCGTATGATGGACGCCATGGGTCGGTGGGAACCAGGGGCGCGCGGACGCCTCATCGTGGCTGCCGTCGACCTGTTCACCGAGCAGGGGTACGACGCCACGACGGTCGCGCAGATCGCCGAGCGCGCCGGGGTCACCAAAAGCACTTTCTTCCGGCACTTCTCCGATAAGCGCGAGCTGCTGGTGGCCAAACAGGAGACGCTGAGTCGGCTGCTGGCCGAGGGGATCGGCGAGGCGCCCGGTAACGCCAGCCCGCTCGAGGCGGTCGCTGCCGGTCTCGAGCGCGCATCGAGCGCGATGGGCCCCATGAATCGGGAGCTCGCCCCTCGCCTGAAGGCGGCCGTTGCCGCCAGCGCCGAGCTTCAAGAGCGTGACGCCCTCAAGAGCGTCAGCCTCGCGGCCGCGATGACAACCGCTCTGGTCGCCCGCGGCGTACCCGATCCGACCGCGGCTCTCGCGGGTGAGCTGGGCGTCCTCGCCTTCAAACGGGGGTACGCCGAATGGTCCGAGGGCGACCGTGGCGCCAAGGACGAGCTCGCCGGGTACGTCCTGGCGGCCCTGGACGAGCTGCGTGCGGCGAGCGCATCGCTGGGCTGACCGGGCAAACCTCACCCGCTCATCGGCTGCTTGCGCATCGACCTATCGCTCGTCAGGCTCGCCTATGGACGCTCACGGGCTCGAACCGCTTGCTACTGTCCGCGTGGCGGCAGCGGCCAACAACCGTCGACGCCCAACCCCGGGTGCCCGAGCAGGTGAGATTCGCGACCAAACCCGAGCTGGACCGGCAGATCCTGGCCGACCTGCACGCCGAGGGCCGGCTACCGGCATGGGTGACCGGCGACGAGGTATACGGTCCTCACCCGGGCCTGCGCGCCTGGCTGGAAACCCCCGAGGTGAACACCGGTTACATGCTGGGCATCTCCAAGTCGACCCCGATCGCCCTCACCAGCGGCACCAAGGCCAGAGCCGACTCGGCGCCGAAGATGCTCACCGCCCGCGACTGGGTCATCGACTCGTGCGGGGCCGGCTCCAAGGGAGAACGCCGCTACGCCTGGGTCTGGATCGGCACGGCCGATCCCAGCCGCCACCTGCTGATCCGACGCAGCGTGGTCCCCAACGAAAAGGCATCCGTGAGGTGGCGTTCTACCTGCGCTTCGTCGCCCAAGGGCGTCCAGTCACGCTGCGAACCCTCATCATGATCGCCGGACGCAGGTGGCCGGTAGAGGAAGATTTCCAAACCGGAAAGGATGCCTTCGGCCTGGACCATTCCCAGGTTGTCGGCGATCACGAATTATTACGTGCTCGTCCACACTCGAAGGAGGCGTACACAGCGACGCGCCTGACGCGGGTCAGGCAGTCGTCGCGATCGCAGACGAACCGGATGTGATCACCTGCCGCGAGCGTGCGCAGGCTGGGGTATTGGACGCGGACCTCGATGGTCTTGCGGCCAGCGGCGACCAGATCGAAGTAGCGGCGGTAGAGGTTCATCTCGCGGGCGCGCACACCAATGGTCATCGCGGGCCTGCTGCTCATGATCCGGTCCAGTTCTTGTGGTGTAGCTCGTCTGGCTCGTCGGCAAGATGCTCGCCGACCCCAAGCATTTTCTACCGCCAGCGGACATCAACATAGGAGTCGAGGTCACCGTCCCAGGAGGTGACGTCCAGCATCCAGGGTCTGGTCCCGGGCCGCGCCGGTACCTTCCCGCCTCTGATCAGCGACTTCGACACGCAGCTGACCTGCCTTCAGGTCGGCGCCAGCCCGCTCCCGCGCATCGGATCCTTCTCACCTCGCTCAGACAGGCAGGTTCCAGCTTGGCCCGTCGGGTTCGCCCAGCCAGACATACTGACGGTCTCCGGTGACGGTGAGCCCGTACGCGGACTGGTGCGGAGAGCCGGCGCTCTGCCAGACCAAGATGGCGTCCTCAACCGCGTCCCACAGCCGCAGCGGCCCGCGCTGGCGGACCGTCCAGCCGCCAGCCGGATCGGGCCCGATGACGGCCTGCGAACCAGTGGCCACATCCCACAGGGTGACCTCGTCACCCCCGCCCAGCCGCATCGCCGACGGCGCGGCAAGCTGTGCCACGAACAGCCCGGCCGGAGTGTCCAGGACCCGCGGATCCACCCGGCTCTCCCTCACCTCCCCGCTCGCCAGGTAAGGAGAGGCCACCGGCGGCGGGCCGTGGGGGCGGGCGGTCATGAAGTAGATGTCGTCCTTAAGGAACCGCCCGCTCGCCGTACCGTCGTCACCGAGCGTGAGATGCGCGAACGCGGCTCCGCGCATCCACCCGGTCAGCGGAGCGGTGATCGTGCCACCGTCGCGGACCTGCCATATCCACGGCATCGGAATGTAGCGCACCGAGCAGGTGGCGATCAGCCGGTCGTACTCGGCGTTCTTGTCATAGCCCGCGAGACCGTCACCGGTCACGAGCATGGGCGTGTACTCGGCCGCGTTGAGCGCGTCACGGGCCCGGTCGGCCACGGCCGGGTCGAACTCGACCGAGGTCACGGCCCTGTCGCCGAGCCGATGACACATCAGCGCAGTCGAGTAGCCGGTGCCAGTGCCGACCTCCAGCACCTTGTCTCCGTCGGAGATCTGAGCGGCCTCCAGCATCAGCACCACCAGGCCGGGGAGCGTCGACGAGGACGTGGGCGTTCCCGCGATGGTGCCGCGCGCACCCTCGACCGAGTTCCCGTCGATCTGCGTCACCCAGGTCTCGTTCCGGTACGCCAGCTCCAGCCACTCGTCTTCGGTGACCTCATCGCGGTGGATCACCTTCCACCGATCGCCGTACTCGGTGGCCCCGGCGATCGCCGAGCCGAGAAAGCGTTCCCGCGGCACGGACTCGACCGCATCCCGCCAGCCCGGGCCGCGGAGGGATCCGGCCTGGGCGAGCTGGTCGGCGAGGGCACTGCGGAGCCGTACGGCTTCTTGAACAGTCACGTCGGCTCCTCCAGGAGCAGGTCGGCGATGGCGGCGGCGATGGGCAACCCGGTGGCGTCCTCCAGCCAGGCCCACTGCCCGTTGGGATTGCACTCCAGGAATACCGGAACACCGTCGCCGGTGAGCGCGAAATCGAAGGCGCCGAAGCGCAGACCGAGCGCACCGACGTAGGCGAGACAGCCCTCGGCGAGACCGGGCGGAGGCTCGATGACCGTGTACGAGAGCCGGTCGTAGTCCTGCCGCCAGTCAAGCAGGTCGGAATCGAGCCGGACACAGAACACCCGCTCCCCCACAACGGTCACCCGAAGGTCGGCTGCCTTGTCGACACGGGTCTGGAACAGGTGCGCGGCGCCACCGATGCTGTCGTCCAGGTCACCGGACTGGACCTGAGCCGTCCAGATGGTGCTGGGCTCGCCGTTGGGACCGATGTACGGGGTGGCTCGCAGTGGCTTGTAGACGATGGGACCGTGCTCGGCCGCGAACGCGCGGGCGTCCTCTACCCGGTTGGTGATCAAAGTGGCAGGCACCTCGAATCCGATCCGGCGCGCGGTGGCGAGCTGGAGGGGCTTGTGCTCGGCCGCCGTGATCGCCCACGGGTGACTGACGTATGAACACGGCAGGGCCGCGAGGATTCCACCGACCCCGAAGCGGGACTGTGTCCCGACGAACCGCTCGACCTGCGACGGGCGGTCGGGCAGGTAAGGCGTCGGCCGCCGGTAGTAAACGGCCCGGACCTGCTCCAGGACGATCCGCCGTGATCGTGTGGTCAGGACACCGCGCGGGAGGACTTCTCCGAACCATGCCGACAGCTCGGCGTCGGCGGGGAAGTCAGCGCCAGGATCGAACCGCGCAACGTGTGCTTCACGCTCGTTCAGGTGCTTGATGACCATGTCCGCTGTCGGGTCGTCCAGGCAGGTGAGCACCAGGATCACAGGAACGGCCGTCAGTCGTTGTCGTAGTCGGTGACCGTGGTCTGGTCCGAAGGCTGAGGGTCCTTTCCATCGCCGCTGCCGCCCGTCCGCTGCGTCTTGCTGGTCTGCTTGTTGGTGCCGTGCTTGCCAGCCTCGACGAGCCGGCCGGTCATCGCGTCGCGGTAGAGCCCGGTCTGGGTGACTGGGTCAAGTTCGACCCTGTACGGCGCGGCGGTCGGAGACGCGAACGGGGCCGATCGGGTGAGGCCCCACGGTTGCCCGGACGGGTTGTTCATGGCTGTGTCCTTTCTCCGGTACGTCTCAGGAGTTGGGAGTTTCGTATTCGCCCGAACCCACGCGCTCCCTCCGATTTCGTAGTCACGGCGGCCGTTGTCCTGGCCGCCGAGCAGAAAGTCATGGTGAGTTGAGGCGTGTTACGGGCAGTGAGGTGCAAAGCGTCCGGACAGGTGGAGGGATAGGAGCGCCTGTCCTGACGTTAGGAAGGCATCTACCTGCGGCTCAACAAGTTTGAGCGTCTTTGCGGAACAGCCCATGCAGCGAGCAACCGCCCCGGCACGCCGCGCAAACTCGCGCAAACTCCTTGAGGCGGTAACGCACAGCACACAAACTCGGTGGCGTAGTCATCCGCTCCCCGATCGGAGGAGAAGCCCCATGGCGCTACGTTTCCTCGGCAAGGACACCATTGACGGCGGTTCGCCGACGCTGTTCGAGGACGGCGACAGATACGTGCTCCAAGGTTGGATCGTGACCGATCCGACCGTGCTGGGCCAGCTCACGCACGCTGACCACGAGACCCTCGTCGAGGTGCCGAAGGAACTGATGACGTTCTTGCCGGAGGGCGTGGCCGTCCCTACGGGATCGCCCCTGGTGCTTGATCGCGATGAAACGTACGTGTTCCGGGGGCCGCTCATCACCAACCCGGCCGTGCTCGCCCAGCTGGACATGCCCAGCCATGAGACAGTGATCGAGATCCCGAAGACCGCGCTGGAGGTGACCAGTGGGCTGGAGCGCCGAAGCGCCGACGTTTGACCAGTGGACCGCGCTGTTCCGTTCCTGCGAGCGGTCGGCGGTCCACCTGGAGATGCGTGACCTGTACGCCGTGTCCGCCGAGGACCCTATGTTCTCGGCATGGAAGGCGGGCCACCGCTACGACCCAGCCGACGAGGCGTCGTGGTGGCGGCCGTGGCTGAGCCTGATGCGGGAAACGACCGGCAGAGGTGTGGAGGTCAAGCGGGCCCGGATCGTGTCAGAGCCGGTGACCGAGTACATCCGCTTCGAGTACGACATTTCCTTCACCAACCTCATGGCGGGCGAACAGGGACGGTGGCTTCCTCGGCGTCTGGCGTCCGGGATCGCGCTGCCCGGCAACGACTTCTGGTTACTGGACGGAGATCGGGTGCAGTTCAACCACTTCACCGGGGACGGCGACTGGGCTGGAGTGGAATGGTGCGAAGAGCCCGACGTGGTGAAATTGTGCGCGGCGGCGTTCGACGCGGTGTGGGCGGCCGGTATCGACCACGGCGACTACACGCCCACCTGATCCCCCCGCCCTGTTTGCACACCAGGTAAGCAGCACCATGCCATCGCCTTCACACGCCGTCGTTCAGGCCAAACAGGCCCTGGGTGCCCGCCTGCGCGAGATCCGCCTCGTCGCGCGGCTTACCGGGCGGGATCTCGGCGACCTAGCGGGATGGCACTCCTCGAAGGTGTCGAGGATCGAGCACGGCCGGCAGACGCCGTCTGAGAATGACATCAGCACCTGGTGCCGACACTGCGGAGCCGATGACCAGGCCGGTGACCTGGTCGCATCGCTCCGCACCATCGACGAGATGTACGTCGAATGGCGGCGAATGCAGCGCACTGGCCTGCAGCGACTCCAGCAGGCCGCGGTTCCGCTGTACGAACGGACTGCCTGCTTCCGCATCTACGAGCCGTCGCTGATCCCCGGTCTGTTCCAGACGGCTGAGTACGCGCTTGCTCTCATGCGCGCCGTCGTCGCGTTCCGGGAGATCCCCGACGACAGCGCCCAGGCGGTCGAGGCCCGGCTGCAGCGGCAGAAGGTCCTTGACTCCAGCGGCCGACGCTGCATGGTCATCCTGGAGGAAGCGGCGTTACGGACTCGGATCGGCGACGCCGAAGTGATGGCCGGCCAACTCGGTCGCTTGCTCACCGTGGCGTCCCGCTCCAACATCAGCCTGGGGATCATCCCGATCCGTGACCGTGCCATGTGGCCTACCAACGGATTCTGGATCTTCGATGAGGAACGGGTCCTGGTGGAGACCCTGTCCGCGGAACTGACCGTGACCCAACCCCGTGAGGTCGCCCTGTATGCAAGGGCATTCACCGAGCTTGCAGAGTTGGCGGTGTACGGCGCATCAGCGCGAACGTTGATCGCCTCAGTCATCGCCGCCCTGGACACGTGACAGCTTGCGTGTTCGGCTACGAGTCCTGCTCAGTCAGCCCAAGTAAACTCGCTCATGGTCCGGCAGGGAGCGCGATCCGCCCTTCAGAGCGCGCCGAGCGAGCTTGGTCCGAAGCCGAACAATCACCAGACCCTGAGATGAAGCGCGGGCGGTGAGCGCGGCCATGAGGGCCTCTGTCGCATCGTCAGACCGGCGATATGAAGGCCGCCCTCGGGCGCGTATCGGGTTGTGATCAATCTGCGGGTTTCGCTCTCGTGGCAGGGACTGATCCGGTAGATCCTCGTGCGTGGCGCGAGTGCAACTGACGGACGTGGAGTGGGAGTTCATCAGGCCGTACCTGCCGATCGGCTGCTACGGCCCGTACCCCGAGTGGCTGCGGCAGCAGTTCGAGGGCGTGATCTGGCGGTTCAGGACGGGCGGGAAGTGGCGGGAGATGCCGAAGGAGTTCGGCGCCTGGTCGACCGTCCACAACCGCTTCCGGCAGTGGAGGGACGCCGGCATCTTCGAGGCCCTGCTGGAGGGCCTGGTCACGGAAGCCGCGAGGAGGGGCGAGGTGGACTTGTCCCTGGTCAGCGTGGACTCCACCACTGCCCGGGCTCACCACGACGCTGTCGGGATGCACCTGGACCCCGACGTTGTCGCGGCCCTGGAGAAAGCCGCATCCCAACAGGACGGGGCCCGGCAAAAGGGGGCAGTTTTGAGGAACCAGACGGGCGAGACGCCGGAGAGGACCCGGAGCGGGAAGAATGGCGACGTGTCCGTCGCCGCCGCAAGCTCCGATTGAGAGCCGCCCTGCTCGGACGCTCGAGGGGCGGGCAGACCAGCAAGGTTCACCTGGCAGCCGACCGGAAGTGCCGCCCGCTGGCGTTCGTCCTTACTGCGGGACAGGCTGCCGACAGCCCGCAGTTCATTCCCGTGCTGGAGAAAGTACGGGTTCGCGGGCCGGTCGGCCGTCCCCGCACCCGACCCGAAGCGGTCGCCGGGGACAAGGCCTACTCGTCCCGCGGCAACCGCACCTACCTACGGAAACGCCACATCAAGGCAGTCATCCCGGAGAAGAGGGACCAGGCTGCCAACCGGAAGAACAAGGGCAGCAAGGGAGGCCGGCCCGTCAGCCACGACGCCGACCTCTCCAAGGAACGGAACACCGTCGAGCGCCTGATCAACAAGCTCAAGGCCTGGCGAGGCATCGCCACCCGCTACGACAAGACCCCCGCGAGCTACCTCGCCGGTCTCCACCTTCGCGCCGCGATGATCTGGATCAAAGACCTCACCCGGACCACCCCTTGATCACAACCCGATACGCGCCCTAAGGCCGCTTCCGGTGAAGTAAGCCAAATACGACCACATGAAGCATAGAAGGGATTGTTCTTGTCTGAAGTGACCGCCGACTCAACCCGTGCCGATGAGCTGCGAGGGATGCTCGCGGACGAGCTGGTGACCGAGGGACTGATCGTGTCGAAGGAGGTCGAGACTGCGTTCCGTACGGTGCCTCGGCACCTCTTCGCTCCCGAGGCGGCGCTGGAGGAGGCGTACGCCCGGGACATCGTGGTCGCCAAGCGGGACGAGCATGGCATCACCATCAGCTCGATATCGGCACCGCAGATTTAGGCCATGATGCTGGAGCAAGCAAGGAGGTTATGGCGAATGTGCATGCACTGGGACGACCTCCCGGGCGAGACCACGGCTGCCCTCGCGAAACACACGGGCTCCGTCTGGTCATCGCAGACGGTGCCGGAGGGACTCAACGACTTGGCGGATTAACGTCAGTGGTCAGGGTCTGCTGCGGCTACCCGTTCGATCTCGATGGCCAGGACGCCGAGGGCTTCCTTCTCGGGTCCGTAGATGCGGCGGATGCTGGCGAGCTGTTGTTCGCGCGGGCTGTCGGGGTTGACGTTGATCGGTCCTTCGGTGTCGAGCATCTCCTCGAAGGAGGTGTACACAGCGACGCGCCTGACGCGGGTCAGGCAGTCGTCGCGACCGCAGACGAACCGGATGTGATCACCTGCCGAGAGGGTGCGCAAGTTCGGGTATTGGACGCGGACCTCGATGGTCTTGCGGCCGGCGGCGACCAGATCAAAGTAGCGGCGGTAGAGGTTCATCTCGCGCGCGCGAACACCCGTGGACATCGCGGGCCTCCTGGTCATGATTCGGTCGCGTTCTGGTGGTGTAGCTACGATAGAAGCGCTCGGGGTCGGCGAGCACCTGGCCGACCAGACACACGAGCAGGTCGACGTAGGAGCCGACGTCACCGTCCCAGGCGGTGACGTTACCCGCTCGTGGAGGGGTCAGCGGGATATCTCTATCGCAGGTCCCACTGATGGCGTCCCACAGCGCATGCGTGGCGTGACCCGCTCGATCACCTTCGTACGGGCGGGAGACCACCTGGTCAGCCGGTCGGCGAAGATCCGCGGCTTCGTCAAGATGCAGGGAGCCAGAGCACACGCCGAACGCCTACTGCTGCTGCGTGGCAGGGAGATCGGCCTTCGGTTCGACGACTCGTGGCCGGTCGACGCCGACCTGCTGAATGATGCGCTCGACACCACGCGGGTGGAGGCATGGTCGGGGGTGACGGCCGGCCGTAAGGAACCGTTCGACACGCTTCAGCTATGGCTGGCGACCGCTTTGGAAGGGTTCTGCCTGATCGCGGTGGACCGCACCCTCGACACCGGCCTCGTCGCCCCGGTCAACCCCATCGCCACCCCCTCCGTGGTCGACGAGGACAGCTTCGCCTACCTCGCCCTGCGGCAGGTGGACGAGGCCACGGTCGAGTTCGGCGCGCATGCCTTCGGGCCGAATGCCGCTGTACTCGCCGAGGCCCTGGCGGACCAGATACGTATCTGGGACCGCGACCACCGCGGCGGACCCTGGCCCACGTATCTCCGCCTACCCGGCGGATACCAGTGAGGCGCGGATGGTCAGGCGGCTGTGAATGCCTCGGCGAATTCGCGGACTTTGGGCTGGTTAGGCCATCTCTGGGTGAGCAGGGTATGCAACGGGTGGAGTTCGGCGACGACGTGCTGTGATCCGGCGCGGTGGGCTTCGGCGAGGGCGGCGGCGTCGGGGGTGTTGGTAGCGGCGTGAGCGCTGCCGATGCGGGCCAGGTGCAGGGCGCGGTCGCGATGGTGGGTGGTCGGGAGGCGGGTCAGACGGGCATTGAGGATGGTGATGGCGTTGGCGGGTTGGCCGCCGACCATGTAACAGGTGGCGCGTTGCAGGTCTGCCCAGCCGGGGCCGTAGAAGCGTAGGTAGGCCGGCTCGTCGGGAGAGGTGGGCTGGGCGAACAGTTCGTCGGCGGCATCGAGTCTGGCGGTGTCGATGATGCCGGTGGCGGCGCTGCTGCGTGCTTGGTAGAGGTGTGCGACAGCGTCCAGCGCAGGGGGGATTGTCCACAGTGTGCGGGCGCGTTCGGCCAAATTGTTCGCGCCTTGGTGATCTCCGGCGTCCAGGGCGACGGAGGCGTTGCGGAGCACCATGTAGGCGGCCATGGCCGTGTCGCCACCTGCGATCGCCCAGCTGGTGGCCCGCTCGGACCAGCGGCGGCACAGGGTGAGGTCGCCGCGTTCGCGGTGAAGCCAGCTGATGTGTTCGGCGAACTCGGCTTTGACCAGGCGCAGTTTCGTCTGGGTGGCCGGGTCGGCGGTGTCGAGGATGGCGTCGATGTCGCGGAGGGTCTCGACCAGAGTGGTGATGTGCTGGTTGGGGGCCATGAGGTGGTGGCCGGCCTGGTGCGCGGCGAGCGTCGCGCGGAACCGGCCGGCGGGGCCGGTTTCTGCTGCTGCGGGAATGGCGAGGGAGGCGGGCAGGAGCGCGGCCAGCCCGCCGGTGGCGATGAGGGCGGCGAAGTCCCGCCGGGTTAGTCTCAAGATCAGAATCCCTTCGCCGATTCCGGTACGGAGTGGCACAACGGCGTCGACGTCTTCAGGGTACGGGCCGGTGGGCGGGATGGGCAGTTCGGAGAGCAGGTCGGTGAGGACAGGGTAGGCAGCATTCATTAAATGAATAGGCATGTTCAATTAATATATTTAGGTCTCAATTTCAGCAAGCCACTTCCTATAATCCTCCTCCGCATAACGACCTGTTTCTACTAACAGTTCCACCGTCTCAGCGATCAAACGCTCCCGCGTGATTTCATCACTTGCCAGGACTTCGTCAAGGTCAGTTGCTCCAGCGACAGCCTCCGGTATCCGGGCAGCCCACTTGCACTCATCCACCGCAATAGCTCTGCCAATGGGCAGGCCCCGATCCTGTGATACTGCGCGTACTTGCGGCACGAATTTGAGAACGAGAGATGCCATGTCGGGATCCCCACCTGAATTCACAACCCGATAAATTGAGAGGGCCGGGAATAGGACATCAAATTCGTATGAGACCCCAATCTTAAGTAACCATTTACAGAGGCCCACCACCGGCAGAACATGTGGACGCGACAAACTCCCATCTGAGCCAGGCAGGGCTCCGGGCGTATATTGCATCAATGCTTTAACAAAATCTGGGCATGTGCGGAAATTGTCGACGATTAGGCTCATCATTTCGGCCCTGGCAAATGGCGCCACGTTGTCAGCATCAACTCTCGTGGTGAGGAACAAAAGCCATGGGCGCGACCTCCGATTTTGCAACGCAAAGATCGCTTTGACTGCACTGTACATACCGTGGTCCGAAAACGGAGAAACCCCGGCAATACCATCACACAAATCCAAATTGATGACATCGAAAGGTCCGTTGTTACGGAACTCCTCACCAGCTAAGGAACCCACATTTCCCAGATCCTCAAGCTGCTGTCGAAAAACGGCTGAGCGAGAGTGAACCAATTCGTGCCTGCGTAGAGAAGCCAGGCCGCCGGGATCATCCTCTATGCTCTCTTCGGCCCCCTTGTCAAATCCGAGGAACCGGATCTGACGCCCTTTTTCCGCACAACAGGCCCGTACGAAGTAGCGTATGTCGAGAAAATCGCGTCCCGGTAAACCAAAATAACGCAAGGGTGCATCATCATCCAGTTCATCAAACAGCCTGGTTATTTCAGCACCCCAGTGCTCGGCTCTTACATATTGCTTACGAGGGCGGTGCCACTTCTTGAAATCCGCACTCGGAGGCGACGCGAACTGAAATCTCTTCAGCGCGTAGTCGTCGTCATCCATGACGCTCTCATCGCTCATGAGACAAGTACCTCCGCAATCTCACGAATGGCGACAAGGAGATCTTCTTGATCTTCAGGGTCTAGAGCGTCTAGAAGATTATATGCCGCAAGGACTTGGGTGATCGCAGTTACGAGTTGAGAGGCCTTCTCCTTGCGCTGCTGCATATTAGGACCTACAACTTCACCAACCACACGGTCAGTGAAGATATAGCCACCCGAATCTGACGTACGTGGCTGATTGCGGCCAATGATGGTGACTGGCGGAGGATCCGCGACAAGGACATCCGCGCGGTCACCCCAAACGCGATCGACGATAGCCGCCGCTTGCTCCGCAGCGTTAGCCACCTCCGTCTGACGACGAGAACGCCTCGCGCGCTCACCAAGGCGCTTCTCCTCTGCAATGACTTTCCTCAGCGCTAGGTGAAGCCACTTAGTCAGCGCTCGCACATGAGCGTGGGAGTAGTTGAACGATTCACGATCTATGTTGAGAGCCCCATCAAAGCCCTCGGTTACGAAAATCTCACATGTAATCTGCGCAAGCCTACGCCCTTCTGCTACAGGGAAATCCATGAACTTGCTATCGAATGGCAGCCCACTCGCGTCATTGACACGTATCTTCACTCCGCGGTGCTCGACGGGTACGATCTTCGGGGACACCAGGAAGTACGCTTGAAATTCGAGCGGACCTCCACTCATCTCCACGTCATAGGCAGGGAACTCTTCGCGATGACGGCCAACAAAGAGTAGAGAATCCTGGAGGGTGGCGCCAGTGGTCGCAAACCTAGTGAAGCTAATCGGTCGCAGCAGCGAGACTTCATCAATCTGTACTTCAAAGTCCTGGCATTCCTTGACCTTACTTCCTAGCCCAGCCACCTCGCGAAGCGCTATCGACCCATCTAGAGCAATGGGCTTGGGTTCGGCTCCCCTCCGTGCGTCGATAGAGTATATCTTTAGATCTCTAGTGGACTTCAGGTCGAAAGGGTGGCCATTCAAGTATGGCAAAGGTGCAGCAAGACTGAGCGACCAGATCATCTGAAGGTAGTCGTCAAAGAGCCCTTCAATACTGGGGTTCGGAATGCCTTCATTCAGTGCTCTCCAAACTGAACCAACCACCTCCCGCATTGCAGAAGGCCCCTCATCCCCAAGCTTCCATGGTAGCTCCGTGTATTCGCCTCTACCCAGATCCTTTAAATAATTAGGACGGGCCTCGTCAACGATACCCACGTGGTATCGTGGTGGCTTCATTCGCTTGGTGATCTCGTCTTCACTCGCGAAGACAGACGACCATTTCTGGATGCTTCTAAGCGTTTCGCGCGTTTGAGGACGGATTGCCGTTAGGACTATAGACGTTCCCTGTTTCTCAGTATCCGGCACAGGTTCACGCCACACTCGAACCTTTCCGGCCTCATAAGTGGAGTCCTCGAGCTCCCTCAGTCCCTCGGTGTATTGCCTGAGGAGAACACTTGCGACCGTCTGATGATCGTCCCCTCTGGTTTTAGTCACAATCTGGAATGTTTGCGTTAGCTGCGCTACCGAGAAAAGGCCAATCCCGATTTTGCCGATTAACGGCCTGCCGCCTGGGCTTACATCGGGGTTAGTTATGTCAGTGACACCAAAGTCCGCTCCCATACTGGTGCGCTTTGTACTGCCACCAATATGATGTAGCAGGCGTACCAAGGTTTTCGGACTCATGCCGTTGCCATTATCGTCCACGCTCATGCGTCGGAACTCTGGCCGCTCTGTTCGGATGGTGACCCGTGTCGCATCTGCATCATATGCGTTGGAAATAAGTTCGCGAAGAGCGGCGGCCGGCTGACGATAGATACCGTCTGTCACGCGCGCGAGAACTCGCTGATCCGTCCTGAGACTGGTCTCCACAGGAGCGCCTTCTGTCGCCCCAGAGACGAGGAGCTCCACCAGCTCCTCCTCAGATGCTGCCTTACCTACGCCCGCTTCCATGCTCAGACATTACTTCTCTACTGCGGTGTGGCCAATGGGCACGTACTGAGACTGGCCGAGCGAGCTCACGAATCAGCTGCATTGTCCAGTATGTACGGTTTAAGCTGCTAGTAATTGCGATGACTGATATGTCGGCTTTTGGCAACCGGCTACTCTGCCCGTCCGCATGATGCACCGCTGCTAGAGAGGCTTAATGGCTGGGGTTAGGGTGGGTGGAAGTCCAGGCCGGTCTTGGCGGTGAAGCCTGTGATGAGGGCGGGGCGGTACAGCATGCGTTTGAGCCGGTTCTTCACCGCCGCGATCAGCTGGTCGACGGTGCGCATGGCGAGGTTGGCCAGGCTCTTCTTCAGGTGCGCCTACACAGCCTCGACCGGGTTCAGCTCCGGAGCGTAGGCGGGCAGATAGAAGACCGTCGCCACGGCCGTGCCTGGATCAGAGCTCGCATCGCGGCCGAGGTGTGGGTGTTGAGGTTGTCCCACACCACTACCAGCGGCCCGCCGAGCTGCTGGTGAGCGGCATCGAACAACGCCGCGTAATCGGCCTCGGAGAAACCCCTGCGTTCGGCTTTACGGCCACGGTGCTGCCGCATCCGGTAGATCAGCCGCGGCCGGTGACCCGGCAGGGTGGCGATCAGCCCGGCGACAGACACCCTGCCGGTGCCCTTGACCGGTAACGACACGATCGGGGTCTGTCCCTTGCAGCCCCAGGTGCGGCCCTTGTGCGACCTCAGGGTCTGCCCGGCCTCGTCTTCGAAGCAGAGCCATGCCCCTTGCTGCGCCGCCAGCCTTTTATGATCGGCCACTGCTCGTCCTTCCAGCCGGCGATGGCCTGCTCATCGCGTTCGGCGGTGCGCCGGGCGGGTGCCTGCCAGCTCCAGCCCAGCCGGTGCAGCAGGTAACACACCCCGCCCAGGGTGTAGCCCACCTTGAAGACCTTCTCGATCACCTCGGCGATCCGGGCCAAGGTCCTGCACTGGTCCGGCCAGCCGTAGGTCATCGGCCCCGCCTCCAGGACCTGCTCCAGGTGCGCCAGCTGGGCATCATCCAGCTTGCACACCGCCCCGCCGGCTCCTTTGGACACCAACGCCTGGCGTCCGCCGTTCTCCAGCGCCCGCCGCCACCGGCCGGCCGACATCAGCGAGACCCGGAACTCGGCCGCCACCTGCACGTCAGTGGCACCCTCGGCGAACCGGTCCGCCGCCCGCATCCGCACCTGCTCCCGGCGTAATCGCTGCTCTGCGGTCAACCCACCACCATCGGGATACCTCATGACCCGGGCGTAACACCTCAACAACCGGCTGCCAGCTCACCCACAGGTGAGGACACCTAACCCTCACCTTTGAAGCTCTCTAGTGGGAGAAGATCCGTTCTAGAGAGATCTTTCCGGGCCAACCATTCCATGGCACCGAGATTGCACTGACGGATGGGCGCGGTTGCGTCCACGGAGGTGGTGTACGAGTTTCCGCTGGAAGACAGTGTGGCGTCGTGAAATGAGGAAGGCCATCGCGTGATCCTTTCGATGTTCCAAGATCGAAGGAGAACAAGGCGATGGCCGTGAACGACAGTGTGGACCCCGCAACCTGGCTGGCGAAGCAGCTTCAGACCCAGGATCCGGATCTGTTGCGATCCATGGTGCAGACCATGGCCGAGACGTTGATGTGTCGGCCGAGGCCGACGGGCTGTGCGGTGCCGGGTACGGCGAGCGCGGTTCGCCCGTCCGGTGGTCTTGCTAACGCGCCTGCTAACAGCATCCATGGATGCCCGTAGACGTCTGTGGAAGTTGGTCTAGAGACGCTTCGGGTTGAGCTGGGGGTATGGACAGCCGTAGATGTCAGGAGGCGATCTTCGTCCGGCTTCTAATCCTAGGTTCAGGGTTCGAGTCCCTGGCGGCCCACCTGCAAAAACACCCCCGGGCCGGTCTGCCTCCGAGGGTGTTTGCTAACACTTGCTAGCAGCGGCCTACGGGGCCGGTCTCAACGCCTGGGCGAAGATGTCGGCCGCCGACGCTTCGGCCGATCGGATCTTTTGAATCTTCATCCCGATCGGCATGGTTGATGTCCGGCTCGATCGGGAGCAGCGGCTCGCCCCAGCCGAGCCGCTGCTCGCGGGCGGGTGCCCGCGCTTGTCTGACACCAGGCTCATGCCGGAGCACAGCGGCCACTCGTGACTCCAACCCAGGATCAGGGTCAGCTCCGGGATCGTGACGGCGTGTCGGTATGAGAAGAGCCCCTAGCGGGGTCGAGCAGATCGAAGCCGATGTATCGGCTGGACGCGGGGTGCTAACGGGTGGCGGGGCTTTCCGGCTGGGCATCCGGGTTGTCAGCCCGCGCTGGCACTTAGGGATGAACGATCACTTGGAGGACACTGTTGGCGGTGTCCATCGCGTACATCTCGGCGCAGGCCAGCAGGTGAAGCTGATCTTCGGATACGCGTGCCTTGGAGACGCCTGGTTGGACGATGGTGATGGTGAACTTCGGTTGAAGGAGCGGGGCACGCTGGGCGAGCTCGTAGAGCGTCTGGTCGGTGCCCTTCACCAGTCCCGACTTGCCGCCGGTTCGGCGGTGGCCTTCACGGCGGATCAGGTTTTCGAAGAGCCGAGTCGGGCGGTGCCTCCACTTGGTGGATTTGTGGACCTGTCCGCACACCTCGTACAGATCGTCGATACGGGCGCTGGGGACGCCGGCATGGGCGTATTTACAGTGGACGAGGTTCACATGGAGCTGCTTGCCCTCGATACGGGCGGCGACGATGTCGGCGACTTCGTTTGGGCCGTCATCGTCGATGACGAGGTCCCAGTCGGCCACGCTAAGAAGGTGCTGGATGGCCCGAGCCTGAATGGAGGTGGTGTCACGCTCGACACCCTGAGATTCCTTTCTCAGGTCGATGCCGGTCCAGTCGATGATCTGGAGCCGTTCGGGGCTGAAGGGTGCCACGCCTCCTGTCGGGCGGATGAGGAGCATGTCCGGTTCGAGGATCGCTTCGTCCTCGAAGACGACCCGCATGCCGTGCTGATTGATGTATTCGCTGAACGGCTGGGCTTTGCGGCTCGTGACGACTGTGGGTTCGGGCCCGTCGCAGGTGAAGCTGGCGCGGCCGTCGGTGATGGTGATCTGGTAGTCGGCGCTCCAGTGTGGCGTTTGCAGGGTGAAGCCGATTGGGCCTTCACGGGTGAAGGTGGTGACGGCGAGGCCGGCGTCGATCAGTGGCCAACTGAAGTTTCCGCGCTTGATTTCGACGGCTTCGGTCGTGTCGAAGAAGAATTTGGTCGGCCATTCCAGGGCCAGCGGCACGAGCTCGGGACGGTCGGTGACCTCGGTGGGGATGATGAATCCCTTGAGGACGTCTGAAGGATCGACGGTCTCGTCGGTGAGTTTCGCGCCGACGTCGTCGCACCAGTCGACCCAGCTTTTGAGCGTGGGGGCCGCGCCGTAGTTCCAGACGCGCCCTTTCAGAGAAGCGCCCACGTTGGCGCGTTCTCCGCCCTCGTAGCCGCTGACGAATATGTTGGTCTGGCTTTTGTTGCGCCTTTCCGCCTCGGGGTAGTCGAGCAAGACGTCGGCGCCAACCGCGAGCTGGAAGCGGCGGCTGCGGTTTCGGGCGTCGAGGGTCCCGACGTTGGTCGGCACACATCGCCGGATCTTCGCCATGATCCGGTAGACGGCTGGCCCTTTGATGATGGTGGCGTCCTGGCCGCCGATCGCCTCGGCGAGTTCTTTGTGAACGCTGTCGGTGTTGGAGCTGTTGATGTAGAGCAGTCCGTGCGTACTGTCCCAGTACACGATGTAGAGATCGTGAGTGATGTCCTCCAGGCTCTTCACCGTGCCCCAGGCGACAGGCGTTCGCTCGCGTGCCACGAGCCAGGCGACCCGGTCTCGTTCGTTGATCGCAACTGGGTAGGTGAGGAGCCGGTCGCCGAAGAAGGGTGCGAGTACCTCAGGCTTCCAGCGCAGAGTGCTGGTGCGGTAGGCGACGGTGCTCATCCGCGGTGCGATGTTCCGGAGTGAGACCTCGTCGGGCAGGCTGGAGAAGGCTTCTTCGAACTCGCTGAGTTCTTCCTGCTCGCCGACTGCGTGTGCGGAGAGGATCTCGATGACGTCGTTCCAGTCGGCGTCCTCGGCGTACAGCTTCTTCAAGTTCTCGTCGAACTGGGGCTCGGTGCGGTTGACGACGACGGTCGCCGTCCCGATCGCATCGCCTGCCACGCGGGCGAACCGGCCGACGAACTGCAAGGTGATGCCGAGGCTCTTGTGCTGGTCGTGGATCGCGGCGACCTTGAGCGCAGGCAGGTCGAAGCCCTCACCGAGCATGTCGACGCACACCACGATCTTGCTGGTCCTGGCGTTCAGCGCGTCCAGCGCAGCTCTGAGATCTGTCTTGCGGCCTTTGCTGTGCAGAATGACCGGGTTCAGGTCGGGCGCGAGCTCCTGGTAGAGCGGCATGACTTCCTCGGCGCGCCCGATCCGGTTGACCCGGGCCATAAGCAGGTGGTCATAGCCGGCGGCCAAATCCTCGCGAAGCAGTTCGATGGCCCGTTCCGCGATGGCGTGGTCGGGCTCGTACAGATTGATCACGGGAGCATATTTGATCTTCGAGAAGTAACGCTGCTGATGTGCGTCCTTCAGGGAGAAGCTGAACACGAATCGGCCGCCGAGGTCAGCGCCGTCACTGCGAAACGGGGTTGCCGTGAATTGAACAACCCGCTTTCCGCTGAATTGATCACGAATCTCGCGCCACGTCTGCGCGGCTACATGATGCGCCTCGTCAATGAACAGATGGGTGCAAGCCTCGATCAGGGCATCTCTCGCCTCTGGGGAAAAGTGCTGCAAAGCGGATGGCGTCGCCACGATCACGTTGCAATGCGCCGCGAACTCGCGAGCCAGGGCAGGATCCTGCACGCCCCGTTTCACCCGTCCGACGATCGGCCGCAGGGCTGATCCGGCGACCACGCCGAGATCTTTCAGCAGCCCAAGTCGCTCGAACTTGGTCGCGATCTGATCCCGCAAGGCGTCGGAAGGAACGATCACCAGAAGACGCTCGACTCGCCCGGCCACCAGCAGGGCCACCATGGTCTCGGTCTTGCCTGTCCCTGTGGGCATGACGACCGTTGCAGGCTGAGACCGTCTTGACGCCCAATGCCCCAGCACCGCGTATACAGCTCCAAGCTGGGGCTCGCGCAGGCCGACCACGCTCCGTTCCGGATCCTCCTGGCGGAACCGGAAGGCTTCATCGAAGGAGGCGAGGACCTGGCCGTGGTCTACGTCTTCGTCGGCCCCATCCGCAGCCATGAGGCGCCAGGCGATGTTGCCGCCGATGTCGCACTGTTTGGACCGCCGGCCGGGGACATCCAATCCCATAACGCCTCACATGAACTGATGACTCAAGAAGCTAATTCAAAAACATGCACTGACAACTTTACCAACAGCCCAAGCCTTACCATGAAGATCGTTTCCTCGACGGGTTCAGGGGGACCCGAATCTCAGCAAGAGGCTCCTTGATTCCTATATGCGGCTTTTGTCTCATTTGGATCGAGGCGACGACCAACGGACGCTGAGGGCTGCCTCGCCGATGGAGGCACCACGGTCGGCCTGTGTTCGGTTCAGTAGTGAGGGGAACTGGCGGCGCCCCGCGTCGATCGGTACGCGAGACGTCGCCAGGGGAGAGGGACAATGTGCCCCATGTAGAAGGCTGGAGTTGGCCCGGTTTGGTGGACACCTGATCTCTGAGGAACCCTGGTTTCCGGAAGAAGGAGTCTGCTGTGCCGAACAACTATCCGCCGGAGTTCCGCCGGAGTTCCGCCGGCAGATGGTGGAACTGGTGCGCGCGGGGCGGACGCCGGAGGAACTGGCCAAAGAGTTCCAGCCCTCCGCGCAGTCGATCCGTACCTGGGTGCGCCAGGCCGACAGCCCTGCCGAATACGAACGCCGACACGCGCTCAAGAACACCCAAACCCTCGACTATGCTGCCGCGTAGTCGCAAGCCATGACGTGTCTATCGAACCGGGGCAACTCCACACCGGAGTTCCGCCGGCAGATGGTGGAACTGGTGCGCGCGGGACGATCGCCGGAGGAACTCGCCAAGGAGTTCGAGCCCTCTGCGCAGTCGATTCGTACCTGGGTGCGCCAGGCAGATCTCGATGATGGCCGCCGCCAGGACGGTCTGACCAGCGCCGAGAAGGACGAGCTGGCCAGGCTGCGGCGGGAGAACAAGATCCTCCGCGAGGAGAAGGAGATCTTGCGCAAGGCCGCGGCTTTCTTCGCGCGGGAGACGGATCTGCCGAGATGAGGTTCCGGCTGATCCATGCGGAGAAGGACCACCACGATGTCTCCCTGCTGGCTCGGGTGCTGGGTGTGTCGCGCCAGGGCTACTACGCCTGGACCAAGCGCCTGCAGCGCGGTCCGTCGGCTCGTGCCCGTCGTGATGCGAAGCTGGCCGAAAAGATCCGTGCGCACCACACGGCGTCCGATGAGATCTACGGCGCGCCGAGCATCCATGCCGACCTGCGCGAGATCGACGGCATCCACATCGGCCGCAAGCGGGTGGCCCGGCTCATGCGCACGGCCGGGCTGACCGGTGTGACCCGCCGCAAGGGCTGCCGGACGACGATCCCCAGCAGGCAGGCCGCCGCGGCCGACCTGGTCAGGCGGAAGTTCACCACCGATCAGCCGAACCGCGTCTGGACCGCGGACATAACCTACGTGCCGACCTGGCAGGGCTTCCTCTACCTCGCGGTGGTCCTGGACGTCTTCTCACGCCGGATCGTCGGGTGGGCGATGGCCGACCACATGCGCACCGAGTTGGTGACCGACGCGCTGGCGATGGCGATTCACCAGCGCCGCCCCGACCCCGGAGTGATCCATCACAGCGACAAGGGCAGCCAGCCCAGTACACCTCGATCGCCTTCGGTCAGCGATGCCAGCAGGCCGGCATCCGCCCATCGACGGGCAGGACCGGGACGTGCTTCGACAACGCGATCACCGAGAGCTTCTTCGCCTCCATGGAATGCGAGCTGATCGACCGGCGAACGTTCCGGACCAGATCAGAGGCTGAACGAGCAGTGTTCGCCTATATCGAGGGCTTCTATAACCCCCGCCGCCGTCACTCCGCCAACGGACAGATCAGCCCCGCCCAGTACGAGCGGAGACACGCACTCAAGAACCACCAAGAAGGCGACTATGCTGCCGCATAGCCGCAAGCCCTGACGTGTCTACCAAACCGGGGCAAATCCACTGCAAGCCGTCGCCAACCTTGTCCGAGTGCCGGGCTAGTACCAATTTCCCGCGATCGCCGAGCTTGGTCATGCATTGTCCTTTTCGCCTGGACTGTCGGGTAGATTCGCCAGGTGATCAGCGACATGTTGCCTGGCATGGGGCCATCCGACCCAGAGCTAGTGAAGGTCTACGACCAACTGATCCGTAACGACCATGACGGCGAACGTATGGCGAGGGCCATCCGCAGGACCTTCGACATGCTGCTCGACGGTCAGCACACTGGCCGCTTCCGGTGGGACCAGCTGCACAAGACCGAGAAGACGCACTGCGGCACACTGGTCGAGATCAACTTGCAGCGCGAGTTCGACTTCGATGACGGAAGCCTGCTCGACTACTCGATCAGTGGTGTCGAGGTCGACTGCAAGTACTCACAGAATCTTGCTGAGTGGATGATCCCGCCTGAAGCACGCGGGAGACTTCTCCTTGGTCTATGGGCAAGCGATCAAGCCAGCCGCTGGAGCGCCGGGCTCGTCCGTGCTAGCGAAGAGCATCTCAACCCTGGCGCCAATCGAGATGCAAAGCGAACCCTGAACAGAATCGGCCGCGAAGCGATTCGTTGGCTACATAAGGATGCCCGGCTTCAAGAGAACATCCTGCTCCGCCTTCCTAACAGGGACATCGAAGCGATCTTCAATCCGAAGAGCGGACAGCAGCGGATCAACGAGCTTTTCCGTCGAGTGCAGCAGCGCCTGATCAGCCGCGCTGTGGTGGCCACCGTTGCCACCCAGGAGGACTACATGGCCCGGGTACGCGGTAGTAAGAACGGCGCCAGGGTGCACCTGCGTCCTGAGGGCATCGTGATCTTCGGGCAGTACCAGAGCCATGTCCAAGCTGCTGTCAAGTTGGGGCTGCCGGCACCGGGACCGGGCGAGTTCGTGGCCGCAAGGCTTGCGCGTCGCCGACTTCGTCACCAAGATTTGCCATACATGGAACTCGACGGCGCGCAGTGGGTTGTCGCCACAGCCGATGATCCGGTTGAGCACGCCCCACTGCTACCCAAAACCTGACTGCCACGAAGCACGACGCCCGTAGTTCATAGACCACCAGCAGTGACGCCACACGTCTCCGCCAGACTCTGGCTAGCGGAAACGGCAGATAGATATTGCGAGCAAGCATCCCTCCAGGCCGTCGCCAGAAGGACCGCTGCCAACTTCAGCAGCGAGGCCAGGTACCGATGGGGTACGCAAGTCTGCAAGGCCAAGGATCCGGCCTGCTCCCCCGCGAGCCCACCGGGGTGCAGTTCCGCACCCGTCACCATGTCACACTTCAACAGACATGCCTGCAAGCCCGACGCCCGCCCAGTCATCATGAACCATGACCTCGACACCATGGATGTCTCTCGCTTGCGCAGGTACAAGCGAGTCCTTCAAGGTCGGCGCCAGTGGCATAAAGCCACCCTCTACCACTGGCGCGCTGCTTCCCTGCGCATCACTGGCGCCAGAAGGCAGCGATTTTGCCGGGACAACCGCATCATCTGGCTGCCCCACTCACTCTTGTGCACTAACGTCGCACGTGTGTTCGGACCCAGGGCTCAGTGCAGTGACCACTGCATCCACGGCGGCCAGCAGAGGCACATGCTCCCAGAGACGTACGACCTGCCAGCCTGCGACCTCCAGCGCATCGTTGACGACTCTGTCACGCTGCATGTTCCTTTGCAGCTTTGGTGTCCAATACCACTCGTTCGTAGTGGGCTGGCGCCCATGCTGCGGGCAGACATGCCAGAAGCAGCCGTCAACGAACACTGCCACCTTTCGAGCCGTGAAGACGATGTCCGGCCGGACCTTCACACCATCAAGGTCCAAACGGAAGTCCTTGCGGTAGCGGTAGCCGAGCCGATGAAGTGCGCTACGCAGAGCTACCTCCGGCTTGGTGTTCGTCCGGCGGTTGGCCTGCATGTTCCGCGATCGGCCGTCGTTCATCGGCGCCGGATACAAACCCCTCGCGTGGGCCTGCTTCCGGGCTTGATTTCTGCTGCTTCCCTCCACACAACCACCAGTCGCCGCACGATCCACTGTCTCCTTCAAAAAGATACAACTACTGACGCGCACGTGCCGTGCCCAGACCCCAAAAGGAGTGCCCTACATGACTCTTGAGGTCATCGAGATCTGTGCCGGCGCCGGCGGCCAAGCGCTTGGACTTCACCTGGCTGGCTTCACCCACCGGCTAGCATTCGAGCTAGATCCACACGCATGCAACACTCTGCGTGAGAACGCACTCCAAGGAAGAGTCGCGGTCACCGATCCAGAAAAAGCCAAAGATGGCACGTGGGTTGTTTCTGGAGACGTCGCAGACCCCGACAACTGGAAGCCAACAGAATTCCGAGGGGTTGACCTTCTAGCAGGTGGTGTACCATGCCCTCCATTCACCATTGCAGGCAAACAGCTCGGCGCCACGGACGAACGCGACCTTTTCGCCTGGGCAGTAGAACAGGTTAATCTCGTTCAGCCTCGGGCACTCCTTCTGGAAAATGTCCGAGGAATGAGCATGCCACGGTTTGCGGGGTACCGGCAACATGTAATGGACAGGCTCCGCGAATTCGGATATGCCGCTGAATGGCGCTTGCTTAATGCTTCAGAATATGGCATTCCCCAGCTCCGGCCCCGATTCGTGCTTATCGCTATGAAACCCGATGACTTCGCTTACTTCCATTGGCCCGAGAAGTCAGAGAAGCCTGCCCCCACCGTTGGCGAAACACTACTAGAGCTGATGAAGGCCAACGGGTGGAAGGGGGCGGAAGAGTGGGCTGCGAAGGCCGACGCTATTGCACCCACCATCGTCGGTGGCTCTAAGAAACACGGCGGAGCCGATCTCGGTCCTACCCGAGCCAAGCGCGCTTGGGCAGAACTGGGTGTTGATGCCTATGGTGTACATGACATGGCGCCTCCTTATCCCCCGAAGAGGCCAATGACGGCTTTTGGGCCAAAGCTCACCTGCGAGATGGTAGCCCTCCTTCAAGGGTGGGATGACGGTGAGTTCAAATGGACGTTCACCGGACCAAAGACTGCGAGATACCGGCAGATCGGAAACGCTTTCCCACCTCCCATTGCCAAAGCCCTTGGTGTCGCCATTGCTTCCGCGCTGAATCGCGAGACGGAAAAGCACGACGTTGACCCAGACCCTGAGCATGACTTCGTCTACCGCGCGCTCCGGGACACGGGTGAGTTCATGACAGCAGCTCAGATCGTTAGGCACGTCGGCCTTGAGATCGACGATCCAGAGATAGACAAGCGTATCAGCCTCCTCAGTCGTGATTTTGAACTTCTTAAGGAAGAGAAAAGCACCGGCATGCTCGCCTACAAGCTTGGCGGCTTCAAAGCCTTCGTTGGCCAACGCGATCACGTCCGGCACGAGTACCTGCGAGACAGCATTTCCAAGATCAGTTAAGGCGCGAAGAGCAGATCCCCTCCCTCAAGATCATTATCGGGATCAGCAGAGAACTGCATACTCGCCATCTGCACGGATGCGAACGCACACCAGGTCGCCAATATGCGGCCGTTTGAGCCCCGGGTGGACAGGGGCGACTACGTCCGATGGGCCTGCCCATGCCGCATCGGTATTGCTTATACCATCACCGATGCGGCATTAATGATGATCAACGGGCAACGGCAGCATCGATGTGGCCGAGTAGCGCACGAACATCGGCCATATCCATGCCTCCGGCAACCGATGGCTCCTCCTGCAAATCGGCCAGCTGCTGAACGTCAGGGTCGTCCAAGATCCGCCCCATGAACTCCAGCTTCTGCCCAAGCCTGAGGGCGACGACCTCGTCGACTGTCTTTCTGGCGGCGAGGATCGTCACTCGCGTCTCCGCGTCCGGTGACAGACCGAGACGGTGAATACGATCGAGGCTCTGCAGAAAGCGGCCGGCCATAAAGTCTCGGTCGATGTAAACCGCGTCGTGGCACACCTGGTGGAGACTGATGCCCTCGCCGAGGGTCGCAGGGTTGGAGATCAGCACCATGCAGTCTGGGTCTTCACGGAAGCGCCGAATTTGCTCTGCACGATCGGGAGTACCACCGTGCACAGCAGCCGGATTGTAGGGCACAAGCATTCGCTCAAGGGTTGTCAAACTCCGTACGAACGTTGACCACACCAAGGTCTTGCGGCCGGCGGACACGTTAGAAGCGACGATGTCACGTGCCTCTTGATACTTGGGCGACAGCTCGTAACTCGGCAAGTTTCGAAGCAAGTCATACAGTGAATCACCCGGCAAGGGCTGGAGAGGCGGTACCTGGTACAACAACGGCTCGTAACGACTGGTGCCCTCCACCAGCAGTGCCGGAGTGGTCGCCGCCATGAGCAGCCGGAGCATGGCTCTGCCGAGGGCGTCGAAGTCGTCTCGAGATGCCTCGGCACGCGCCGAATAGCTACCGACGAGAGCGTCGTAGATCTCCTGATGCAGAGGCGGGAGGTCAACGTACTTGATCTTGGGCTCGAACGGAGGCAGTCCCAGCTCTTGTTTGGTGGTCCGCGTGAACAGGGGACGTAGTACAGCACTGGCGTAGGCGAGATCTCCACCTCGGACAGCTTCGGTGACGACGCGCCGGCCATGGCCTGGCCATACGAAAGACAGCAAATTCTCAAGATCACGTGCGCCGTTGGGCGCTGGGGTACCGGTCAGGATCAGCCGACGCCGGGCAAGCGGGCCTAGTGCAAGGCAGGCAGAACCATAGGCGCCTCGGGCTCCTAGCTTCATGCGGTGAGCTTCGTCCAGGAGGATGACCGATGGGACCGCCCTGAGCCAGGCCGCCAGGCTCGCCAGTGACTTGTCCAGCCGTTCATAGTTCACGATCAGCAGTTCGGCACCGGGGTCGGGTGCTTTATCCATGACCTGCGCCCGGAGCGGCTCCTTGAAGCAGGCTGTGCTCTCGTACTGCCAGGCTTCGTAGGCGGACTTGGGGCTCACCACGAGCAGGCGCTGAACCTCGCCTCGCTCACGCAAAGCCGCGAAGACAGCTAGAGCCACCCGAGTCTTCCCCGCGCCGGGCACGCTGAAGTTCGCGCCGTGCCGGAGAGAAAGCAGGCGAGCGATGTCCCGGCATTGAAAGGCAGTCAGGTCGGCGGTCCAGTCCGTGCCAAGGGATTGGACAACCTCATCCGGCTCGACCTCGCCAATCCCTTCGGCAGCTCTGCCGTCCTGAATGCGCCGCTCGGCTGCCTCAGCGTCGTCGAGTACACCATTGACTAGCTCGATGAGCGCTTCTTCCCATTCAACGCTCTCCGCAGCGGACCATATTGCGAGCTCGCTGATGCTGACAAGGAAATCTTCGAGCTCGATCTCGGCGATCAGAGGGCCGCGTTGGCTTCCTGCTGCGAACCGGGTGGCCAACTGTGCAAGATCAGCTTGATACGCCGGCACAGTGCGTAGGACCACCTTCGTCCTGGTTACATCAAATCTGATCGTGAGGGAGGGCTGGTCCGTACTCATCAAGCATCCATGCCGACTGCGTCAAGCAGCCAGGAGACACCGTCACCGCGGACCTTGATGCTGCGCGCGGACTCGACCGCTAGCTTGCCCAGCACGTCCCGCAACTTCACGATGGCTTCGTCGAATGCCTCCTGATCCAGGCTGTTGGACGCGCGAGCCATTACTACATCGGTGATGCATTGCTCGATGTCGTCACATGCATCGTTAATCCGGTCGGGAGCAGCCTGTCGGCGCTTACGGAGCCGCGCATCCTTTCCGGCGGTGGCCATCGCTTCGTTAAAGGCATTCCTGGCCTCAGCGATGGTCCGAGACGCCTCGGCCAGCCTCTCATGAGGGGCCCGCTCGCCGGATGTCTCGACAGCCCTAGCTCTCAAGAGCAGGTCGGTGAGAGCCCGAGCCTCTGCTACTTGTGAGCCCGAGGACCTAACGACCCGATTCAGCCCGGGGATCACCGTCGAAGTTGGGGCAGCCGGAGTCTCGCTTTTGAGAGAGTCTGGCAAGCGGCGATCGAGGTATCTCGCCCTGAAATCGAACTCAACGAGCCGGACATCGGTCTTGGAAAAGTTCAGCACGATCGCGGCCAGTCTGCTCTCCTTCAACAGGTCCGCGTTCTCCTTATTGACTGCAGCCTCGCTCACGTAGCGCCGATGTAGCTCCCGGAGCTTCTCCTGGTGGTCCTCGAAGTCCATTAGTCGTAGCTGCACACTGAGGTCGCGGCTGCGGCCAATCAAATCGCGCAAGGTGTTCAGGATCCAGATGTCCTGCTCACACGTCGCGGTCTTGATACGAAACTCTCGAGCGATTTCGCTAACTGGGCGACCAAGTGCCAGTTGCTCGTCGATCGCCAGCAGGCGGTTGATGTATGAGTACTCTCGCCGATGGTCCTTTCGCAGTTGCAAGGACAGTTCCACAGCACTTACATCGGCCCAGGTACACGACTCAGGGAGTACGCCCACGCGGATGTACCCGAAGCCGAGCTCCTTGAGTGCTGCGCACCGTGTGTTGCCGTTGACGAGCACGCCCTCGTGAGTGATGAGGCCGGGGTCGTTCTGCCTGAACTCGCGGAGACTGTTCTTCAAGACATCGAAGTCGGGATCACGCTTGGCTGGATCCGACGGCAGGGACTTCAACAGGTAGCCGAGATACTCCTGGGTGGCGTCGCTCCACGGGTTCTCGTCCAGCGCCTCATCGCGGACTGGATCAAAGCTACGCTGAGCCCGGATGCGGTGCGTGCCAGGGTTGAAGTACAACGCGTTGACTGGCATGTCGATGACCTCGGCATGCAGGGGCTGGCCGCGAAACTCTACCGTCAGAGTCTCTTGGACACCACCGGCCTGCCCGGCCTCCTTGAGCCGCTGTGCGACGAGCGCACGATTCTCCTCTGCGCGAGGCGGGGTGCCGAAATCCACTCGCATGGCTTCCTCAATCGTCGGATAGAGCTTGGTCATATCGGTGTTGCGGAAAGGGTGGCAGACTCGCGGGACCACTGTCCGTAATGTCTGCTGAGACTGGCCTAGCCCAGACCGCCCCGGACTTCGTCCCGCGACTCCGCCGGCAGCGTACGGTACGCCGCCCAGAGACTCTCCAACTCGCTGAACTCTCGCTTGTCCGCAGCGATCCAGCCTGCAATGATCTTGCGCTCCAGCGCTGAGAGCCGGTGAATACGTCCCATTACCTCATTGAGGTCGACGGTAAGCTCGCGCCCACCAACTCGGCAGCGGTTGCACTCGATAACCAACTGGACCGCCCCGGTCCCGTCCGTCAGGGTGAGCTGGCGCCGCGCCACATCTAGCTGTGCGGTCTCGTAAGTGTCGCTGCTGTAGGCCTCGCCGGCCGCGATGCCGCAGGATCGGCACTTGTAGCCGTCCCTCGCGAGGAGCTCACGACGCTGCGCCGCGGTTATCGAGGACGAGACCTTCTTGGTGGCCTTGCCAGGCTCCCAGACTGGCTCGCCCATGGTCACGAACCTCTGCTCGTTCGCCTCAAGGGTCACGTCTTCGCGGTTGGTGTCGATCTTCCAACCAAAGTCCCGCAGGTCACGCATGCGGCGATCGACCTGTGCCACTCCCCGGAACGCATCCCGTAGCTGCTCCTTCGTAAAGCTGTTGCCCTCACCGACGACCTGGACTAGCCAGAGGGCTGCCCGCTTCATCGTTCCTAGGTTCGGGGTCTGCCAGGACGGAAGCTGCATGGCGTACCGGCCTCCTTTTGTGTTGATTGGGCAGCGCACCACTCGTCATGCCGGTCCGATACAGACCAAGCACCGGTGACTTGGTGACCTCCATTGGAGCCTGTGGACGTCCGCTAAGGAAGTGTTTTTAGATCATTGCGGCAAGTGTCAACACCTTCACCACACCCAATCCAGCCCCTTCCATCACACTTGGAGACACACGCGACACATGCGACCAATATCTGCGGAGGAGTCAGGCCTTGCCCGCACGAGGACAGATCACAGGAGAGCCCGTCCAAGGTCGAACCCCTGACCAATACAAGCTCGCCCGGATGCTAGGCGAGCTTTGCAGCCTCCTCAGTAAGGACACGTCTCACGCGATGATCGCGAGACAGGAGCTTCGGGTTGACCCGTCAACTCTCTCCGGCTACCTCCATGCCCGGCGTGTACCTGAGTGGAAGATCGTAGAGAGGCTCTATAAAGCCGCCATCGGGCAGGCCGATGGGACCAGTGGTAGGCCGTTCAGCAGAGAAGCGCTGGTGGCCGTACACAAGGCTGCGCAGCTCCGGCCCCAGGCCTCTAACGACTATGCCGAGGAGCCTACGACGCTGAGCCTGCCCGCTGAGCCGGCTACCGAGACCGTTCGCACCGAGGAAATGCAGCCATTGGCTGCCCCTGCCACGCTGGACGCCGACCCCTCCGTCGCCAAGCTTGGTGTGCCGGTCCCCCCATCAGAGGGGGACCGGCGCCACTCCGCGCCAGAATGGGCCGCCGCCACCGAGCTTGCCCGCTATGCAGAAGAAGGGAAGATGAACGACGTTCGAGTGATCCTTCACCACGCCGGCATGACAGTCGCGATCACCGAGATTCCCCTGATCGTCGACTCCTGCCGGGCAGTTGGTCTCAACGACGCTGCGGACACCTTCTTGCATTTCGTAGGACTTCGCCCTGTTGAGGAGGTGCTGCGGATCGTGCGTTACCTGCTCTCCCTCAAGCGCTATACCGACGCCGACGCAGTAGCGCAGACCGCTGTACCTGCTGCTTGACGGCCGATGGCATCGTAAGCATCACCGAAGGGTCACCGCCTTTTAATCACAACTGTCCGGCACACACGCCCTGGCGGAAGACGGCCCAGCTTGAGGAGGTGAACCTGAGGGGTTCGCGATCGGGGTCTTTCGAATCTCGTACTGCTTTGGCGCCGCCGGGGAGGTCGGTGATTTCAACGCAGTCGTTCTCCGCCGCACTGGCGGAGGACTTGCGCCACCTGGCGGCGGAGAGGTCGTAGGCGTACAGGTCCACCACGAGCTCGTTCACGGCTTAGTGCCTTCTTCCATGCGGGCGATCAGGGCCACGGAGTCGTCCACCGACAATGCGGTGGCGACGATCCGGTTGAACGCGTCGGCGAAGGTCTTTACCTCGTCGACAGCTTCAACATAAGAGGCACCGATGAGGTTCTCCAACAAGACGACGTCAGGCATTGCGTCCGGAAAGCCGACCAGGCTGAAGCCGCCGGCGCTGCCAGGGTGCGGGGTGGCGTCCAGAGGCATGATCTGCAAGGTGATGTTGGGCAGGTCCGAGACTTCTCGTAGCCTGCGGAGTTGATCCCGCATGGTGTCCGGCCTGACCGCGAAGCGCTGGTGCAGGACCGCTTCTGAGATCACCGCCCATACCTTCAGCGGACCGCTTGGTCGTGTGAGAACGGCCTGACGTGCGAGTCGAATCTCGGCGAGGGCCGCGATCTCCTCGGGAGTACGCGTCATGGTGATGCCGGCGATGGTCTCCCGGGCGTACGCGGCGGTCTGCATAAGACCCGGGACCAGCAATGGAGCGAAGATGCGGATGCTGTCGCTATCGGATTCGAGGGAGATGTAGTCCGCGTACGCCGGTGCGACGATCCCGCCATAGGTCTGCCACCATCCCCGCTTGCCCGCGTCCTTAGCCAGCTCCTCTAGCGCACTGAACACCTTGGGATCGGTCACGGCATACGCCTTGAGCAGGGCTGTTACCTCGGCTGGGCGGATGTGGGCGTTGGCGTTCTCGATGCGCGACAGCTTCGGGGCTTTCCACCCAACGGCTGCGGCGGCGTCGTCGAGGTTCAGGCCGGCGGCGTTGCGGAACCGGCGGAGGGACTCCCCCAGCCGACGTCGGCGAACGGTAGGGACTGGGCGCGCGTTCGGCATACGCGCAGTGTTCCATCACGGCGAGTAGCAAGCCCGGTACTCATGAAAATCATGAACGAGTTTGGGTGACAACCTTGCGACTGTGGGTGCTAGAGGTCCATGCTCTGCCGTAGCGCTTGTCACCGAGAGTCATCAACTGCACTCAATGTGTGATATAGGCGCAGTCTTCCCGGAGCTGGGGTCATATGACAGAGGGGCCGACGACCATGACGGAAGATCAAGTGACAGCTGCCCTGGGGTTCTATCTGGCCACCAGGCCGGGTGGGTTCGTTGTGCACATGAATGTGTGCGAGGAGAACCTGCGGGCCGTGCGGGAGGTGACGCTCAAGGTCTTGGCTGCTGCCGGGGTCGACTGCGAGACGGCCGAGTCCACCCGGCTGGTCGCGTCTGAGCTGATCGGGAACGCCGTACGGGCCTGCGGGAACTGGGCGCCGGTCGTGGTCGAGGTGGAGCAGGATCCCAAGGGGATCTGGGTCAAGGTCCACGACCCCAACCCGGCTCGCCTGCCCGTCCGTTCAAGCACGGCTCCCGATGACGACCAGGCCGAGTCGGGGCGCGGCCTGTGGCTGCTGGATGCGCTCGCTCCCGGATGGGACGTCGCACTCACCCCGATCGGTAAGCAGGTCCGCTGCCTCCTTCCCGCCCCCGAGGCCGTACGAATCAAAATCATCGGAGGCGATCACGACAACTCTCGCCCTCATTGCGAGCCGCCCTGCGCGAGAGCCGAACCGTTCAGGCTCGGCCGAGCCGACGAATGAGCGCTTCAGCGGCAACGTGCCAACTGCGTAGGCTGGCGACGTGATCGTGTCTGTGGTGTTCGACGTCGGTGAGACGTTGCTGGACGACAGCCGGGAGTTCGGTGCGTGGGCTGACTGGATCGGCGCGCCCAGGCATACCTTCTCGGCGGTCCTCGGAGCGGTCACGGCCGAGGGAAGGGACAACGCCGAGACCTTCCAGTACTTCCGCCCCGGGTTCGACCTGCACCGTGAGCGCAGTCTTCGCGAGGAGGCAGGGCTGGGCGAACAGATCGAGGAGGAGGATCTCTATCCGGATACGCGCCCCGCGTTGTCCACACTGCGCCGGGCCGGGCTGTGGATAAGGATCGCGGGAAATCAGACTGCGCGGGCGGCCAAGCTGCTACGAGACCTTGAGCTGCCCGTCGACCAGATCGCCACCTCCGCGGAGTGGGGAGTCGCGAAGCCGGATCCGGGATTCTTCGCCCGCGTCATCGAGATGGCTCCGGGCGAGCCACACGAGATCGTGTACGTGGGTGATCACCGTGACAACGACATCATCCCTGCGAAGGCAGCCGGCCTGCGGACCGCCTTCATCCGCCGAGGCCCCTGGGGACACCTGTGGGCCGAGGACCCCACGATCCTTCGCACAGCCGACTGGAAAGTCCACTCGCTCACTGAACTCGCCGCGCTTCTCCCCCAGGTGCGCTGAGTCCCCCTTCGAAAGACACATCGAGGGGTACCGTTCTGACCGAGGTTACGGAGCGCGGCCGACATGTCCCTCCCCGGGTACGGCAAGCTGGTAGCGGCCCGGACGTGCCGGTAGCCGGATGTCAACATCCTGGGTGCCGTGCCAGCATCGTGGCCAGTGAGCGACGAAGCTTTGGCAACGCTCGGTTGGTTCCTGGAGTATCGAGCACCTGCTGTGGCGCATCGTCTTCGAGCGCTGGGCTGAAGGGAGTGTGTAATCCAGTGAGCAGATACATCTACTCGATCGTTCGCTGTCTCCCTGATCCGCGAACTGGGGAGTTTGTGAACGTCGGTGCTATTGCCGGTGACCCGAACACGGGCGACTGGGCCGTACGGCGCTTGAGTAACACTGAACGGATCAAAAGGTTCGCGCTACCCACGGCCATCGACGTTACAGACCGATTCCTGGTCCGGTTGAGTAGTGAAGTGGCTGAGGCCCGCGAGGTGCTGGAAACGGAGGGTAGCCACCCTTTCGCCGATGACTGGCTACTTAAGCTCCATCATGATCATCGGAACATCGTGCAGCTTAGCCCACCGGCCTCCATCGTCGCCGGTCACGCGGAAGCGGCCCTGGATATCATCTTCGACCGAATGATCATCGATCCGGCGACGCAACCACGACAGGTTACTGTCGGCAAAGAGCAGTGCAGGATCTCCGAAAGGCCTACCAGCCTCTTGGCGCCAGAAGCGTCCCTTTAGTTTCTCCGCAGGGCTCCCAGGGTCTTCTGGGCCTCGAGCAAGCGGTCCAAATGGCCCTGGACGACCGGCTTGCTGGATTCGGCGACCGCCTTGACGTCCGTCGAGGAGCCGTTCTGGATCTCTTGCTTGATCTTCTCGAGAGCCGTGCGATGGTCTTCTATCAGCGCGGCGAGCCAGGCTCGGTCGAACGCCGAACCTGACAGGGCGGTGAGCTTCTCCAGTCCGGCCTTCTGCTCCGCCGACGGCTCCGAGGGCAGCGAAACCCCCAGGCGCCGCGCGGTCTCTTTGACCGAGGTGTCGAGCTTGGCGTGGTCTGCAGCGATTGTGGCTCCGATCGAGCGGACGACCTCGGCCTTCCCCTTGTCTTCAGCGGCCTTTCCGGCGGCGATCCCAGCGAGGTTGTCCTGATGCGCGTGCTTCAGGAACTGCCTGTCCTGTTTCGATATCTCGATCCTGGCCCAGGCCGGCGAGCCGCTCACCAGCATCAGCAGGACAACCGTGGCGGCCGTCGCGATCGCCGCGAATGGAATGCGCAGTGCCATCACTGCCCCCTAAAGATGTTTCAGCCTCTCCAGGCTCTTCCCTCCCAATGGGTGACATATGTGGATCATGTCCTACAAGTTGACGTATTGTGATGATTTAGTTACGAAACGCAGCCAGTCTCACCACGGCGTACACGAGCCGCTGATACGACTGGTCGTCACGGGAGGCGGGCACCTCACTGCCACAGCCGGCGTCGATTTGGTAACCATACGACTACACCAAGTGATGGTGAGCGAAGCTGGACGGGAGAGCCGCGCGATCCCCCGACCATGGAGTCTCGTATGGAGCGAACTGTTCTTGCTGCTGTCACGGAGCGGTCCGATGCCGATACGGCGCTCGCCGAGCAGCTTCGCCGCGTGTGCGCGTCGATGGACGAGGTCGGGCTGCAGGTGCGCTGGACCCATCGCGCCGAGGACGCTCTGGCGGTGATCGGCTCGGACGCGTCGCTGACGGCGGTGCTCGCGGCGTGGGAGGCGCCGGGTGCCGAGGATCTCCTGGGGGCGGTGGCCAAGCGGTTCCGCGGCCTGCCGGTCTTTCTGATGACCTCGGAGCAGGAGCTTCCGCTGTGGGTGTACGAGGTGATCCACGGCTACGTCTTCCCGCTGGAGGACACTCCGCGCTTCATCGCCGGGCGGATCGCCCACGCGGCCGAGCAGTACGCCGAGAAGATCCTTCCGCCGTTCTTCGGCGCACTGCGGCGCCTGGAGGACCACCATCAGTACTCATGGCACACCCCGGCACATGCTGGAGGAGTGGCGTTCCTGAAGTCGCCGGTAGGGCGGGCGTTCTTCGACTTCTACGGTGAGCGGCTGCTGCGCACCGACCTGTCCATCTCCGTCACCGAGCTGGGCTCGCCCCTGGAGCACACGGGCCCGATCGGGGACGCCGAGCGCAACGCCGCCCGCGTTTTCGGCGCCGACCGCACGTTCTTCGTGGTCAACGGCAACTCCACCGCGAACCGCGTCGTCGGGCACCACGCGATCGCCCACGACGACACGGTGCTGGTCGACCGCAACTGCCACAAGTCGATCCAGCACGCGCTCACCATCACCGGTGCCCGTCCGGTCTACCTGGTGCCCGAGCGCAACGGGCTCGGGCTGGCGGGGCCGATCCCGCCGGCCGCCCTGGAAGCCGGTGCGGTGCGCGAGCGCCTGTCCGGCCATCCCCTCGCCGTGGGCGAGCCCACCTATGCGGTGATCACCAACTCGACGTATGACGGGCTGTGCTACGACGCGGTGCGGGTCGGCGAGTTGCTGAGCGGCAGCGTCCCCCGGCTGCACTTCGACGAGGCGTGGTTCGCCTACGGCCGGTTCCATCCGCTTTACGCCCGCCGGTACGGCATGGCGATCGACGAGCGGACGCTGCCGGGTCCGGACCGTCCGACCGTGTTCGCCACCCAGTCCACCCACAAGCTCCTGGCGGCGCTTTCACAGTCGGCGATGCTGCACGTCCGCCCCGCCGAGCGGGCGCCTGTGGACTACGACCGGCTCAACGAGACGTACCTGATGCACGCCTCCACGTCGCCGCTCTACCCGGTGATCGCCTCGCTGGACGTGGCGGCGGCGATGATGGACGGCCCGTCCGGGCAGTTCCTGACCGGGGAGGCGATCATCGAGGCCGTCCGCTTCCGGCAGGCGATGGTGCGACTGGCCGCCCGCATCCGCGACGACGGCCGGCGACCGGACTGGTTCTTCGGCGTCTGGCAACCTCCCTCGGTCACCGACCCGCACACCGGCCAGACCGTCCCGTTCGCCGAGGCGGACCCGGCCCTGCTGTGCGCGGAGCCCGCGTGCTGGACGCTGGAGCCCGGTGCCGCCTGGCACGGGTTCGACGGGCTCGCCGAGGGTTACTGCCTGCTGGACCCGGTCAAGGTGACGATCACCTGTCCTGGCGCGGACGCCGCCGCCGGGACCCTCGATTGGGGCATTCCAGCCCGGATCGTGGCCGCCTACCTGGAGCGGCGCGGCATCGTGGTCGAGAAGACCGGCGACCACACCTTGCTGGTGCTGTTCTCGATGGGCATCACCAAGGGCAAATGGGGCACTCTGCTCGACGCGCTGACCGACTTCAAAAACGCCTACGACGACGACCTGCCCCTCGCCGAGGTGCTGCCCGGCTTCGGACCGCCCGCGACCTCGCTGCGGCGGTTCTGCGCGCGAGCCCACGACAAGCTGCGCGACTCCGGTGTCGGCAGGCTGCTCGACCAGGTCTTCACCAGTCTTCCCGAGCCCGTCCTGGCCCCGGCCGACTGCTACCAGGCGATGATCCGATCACGCACCGAACGCGTCCCGCTTGTCGACCTGCCCGGCCGGATCGCCGCCACCACGGTCGTGGTCACGCCGCCCGGGATCCCGATGCTGATGCCAGGGGAAGCGACCGGGCCCGCTGACGGAGCCCTGATGACGTACTTGCGAGCACTGGAGGACTTCGACCGGGCGTTCCCCGACCTTGCCACCGACATTCACGGGGCCCATCGGGACCCCACCGGCCGCTACTGGATAGAAGTCATGTCGGCCTGATCCAGCGGTCGCTGTGCCCGATCACGAACCGGGGACGACGATCTGGCCATCGGCGATCTTTTGTTCCATCTCGTCCAGACGTGCCTTGATGCCGTCGATCTGGTTGCCGGTTGTCGTGTAGTCGAAGCCGTGGTCCTTGATGTCGTAAACGATGGGACCGGACTTGGCAGAGCCGGTGGAGAAGTCTTTGAGGTAGTCGAAGACCACCGTGTCGACTCGCTTGATGATCGAGGTCAGGACGACGTCACGCAATGTGGCGTCTGCGGTGCGGGCCTCGTCGCCTTCGGCGCCGATGACCCGCCCGCCGGCCGCCTTGGCGGCCTGCATGACACCGAGGTTGGAGCCGCCCGCCGCCTGGAAGAGAACATCGGCGCCCGCGCCGAACATGCCGGTTGCGACAAGCTTGCCCTTGGCGGGGTCGTCGAAACCGCTGAAGTCCGGATAGCGGCTCACGTACTTGACGTCGATCCTGATGTCCGGCTTGACCGACCTGGCACCCGCGACGAATCCCGTGGCGGCTCTTTCGATGGGGCCCCCGTCATTGACCGCGCCGACGAAGCCCACGCGCCCCTTGTTCGACTTCAGTGCTGCCGCCACACCGGCGAGGAACCCGCCTTCCTGCTCGGCGAAGACGAGGTTCGAAACGTTGTTTCCGGCCGCCTCCCCGCCGTCGACGATCGCGAACTTGGTGCCCGGGAACTCGGCCGCGACGCTCCTGACCGCTTCGGAGTACGGAAACCCGATCGCGATGATCGGGTTGTGTCCGCCCTGGGCGAGCCCTCGCAGCCGTTGTACCTTTTGCTCTTCCGTCTCACCAGCGCCCGCCGCCAACTCCTTGACCTCGCGTATGCCGAGCTCCTTCTTCGCACGTTCGAGGCCCTGCGCGGCCGAGTCGTTGAACCACAGATCGCCCCGGCCGCCGACATCCCAGGCGATACCGACCTTGTCCAGCTTGTTGACGACGACGGAGGAAGAGGTGCCTCGGCTGGAAGGAGTGGTGGGGGAAGCGGCAGGGGTGGAGGTGTGGTTGACAGGCGATTTCCAAAGCCAGATGCCGGCCGTGACCGCGAGGGCGAGCAGCACGCTCAGCAGGGGGGCTGTCGCTCGCGACACGCCGCGCCGGGAGCGGCCGGTCTCGGATGAACTGCCGGTCGTCCCCGCAGTGGTGACGGCCGCCGCCGCGTGCGGCGCGGTCTCGTGCGCCGAAACCGGCAAGGCGGAGGCGGCGGAGGGCGATGCACGGGCCGGCTCGGCGGTTGCCGCCCCAGGCGGCCGGGCGGCGCCGTGGCCCACCAACTGGAGCATGATCTCGGCGGCGGTCGGCCTGACCTGCGGAGTCTTGACCAGGCATTGGCCGAGCAGTGAACGCAGCGACTCAGGCACCTCGCTGAGGTCGGGTTCTGTGATGAGGACGGCGTGCAGAACGGCCGGAACGCTCGCGCCGCCGAAGGCGAGACGGCCGGTGGCCGCGAAGACCATGGTCACCGCCCAGCTGAACACGTCGGCCGGTGGGCCGACCTGCTCGTTGGCGATCTGTTCGGGCGCCATGTACGCCGGGGTGCCGGCCACGCCGCTGCTGGTGACCGTGAAGGAGTCGAGGGCGCGAGCGATACCGAAGTCGATCACGCGCGGCCCATCGGAGCCGAGCAGCACGTTGCTCGGTTTGAAGTCGCGATGCACGACGCCCGCTTGATGGATCGCGGCCAGTGCGCCGGCCGTGCCCAGTGCCAGTCGTACCAACTCGTCGCCTGTGAGCGGCCCCCGTTCCCGGACCCGTTGCTCCAGCGAGACCCCCTCGACGTACTCGCTGACGATATAGGGCTGCTGATCCGCCGTACCGACCTCGATGACCCGTGCCGTGGAAAAGGTCGCCACCCGCCGCGCGGTGGCGACCTCGCGCAGAAACCTGCGCTGCGCGTTCTGGTCCATCGCCTGGTGTGCGTGCAGGACCTTGATGGCGACCCGGTCCCCCGCGGGCGACTCGGCGAGGTACACCGTTCCCTGACCGCCCTGACCAATGCGGCCGAGCACTCTGTAGTCGCCGAACTGGTCGGGCTCACCGGAGCGTAATGGCGGTAGGTCGGGCATATACGCCTCCAGCGTCTCGATCCGACGATAGAGGATCCCGTGAACGTCGCGCGAGGAGGTGTGGTGGCGGCTGCGGATGGTCGAACCCCGGCTGACCATCCGGGCCGATGAGCTCGGCATCAACGGCGTCCTGGAGCGGCTGTGGCTGCTCGGCTTCCTGGGCCGCACCATCCACGTCCGCCCGGGCAAGACCGACCGCACGCATCGAGACGCTGCGCATCGGAGGCGCGGCGGGTTCGATTCCCGTCCGCCTCCGCCACCCTGCGTCCCCGCCCCCCGTGCGGGTCGCGGGGCGTGGCTTCGGCGCGATCGCTTCTAAGCTCCCATGCATGGCAAAGTACTTCGACGTGCATCCGGACAACCCGCAACCTCGGGTGCTCCGTCAGGTGGCAGACATCGTCCGTACGGACGGGCTGATCGTGTACCCGACCGACTCGTGCTTCGCACTCGGCTGCCGGGTGGGCAACAAGGACGGCATCGACCGGATCAGGGAGATCCGCCATCTCGACAGTCACCACCACTTCACTCTGGTGTGCAAGGACTTCGCTCAGCTCGGCCAGTTCGTCCATGTCAGCAACGCGCTGTTCCGCTCGATCAAGGCGGCGACTCCCGGCAGCTACACGTTCATATTGCCGGCGACGAAGGAGGTGCCGCGCCGGTTGATGCACCCCAGAAAGCAGACCGTCGGCGTCCGGATCCCCGATCACGTCGTCGCGCAGGCGTTGCTGACCGAACTCGGCGAACCGTTGCTGTCCAGCACCCTGCTCCTTCCCGGCGAGACCGAGGCCATGACACAAGGCTGGGAGATCAAGGAAAGGCTCGACCACGTGGTGGACGCCGTGATCGACGCCGGTGAGTGCGGTGCCGTGCCCACGACGGTCATCGACTTCTCGCAGGACGAACCGGAGATCCTCCGCAGAGGTGCAGGGGACCCGTCCCGTTTCGAGTAAAACAATCGTTCTCCTTTCGAGGGTGCGATGGGTCCGGGGCCGCCGATGAAACTTTGTCATCGTCGTAGCGGGCTGCGGCGGCCCGCGACACGACGCGCCAGGTCAGGACGTTGTCCCATGGTCAAGCCTGTGAGAGCCTCGTAGCGCAACGGTTCCTCCGAGTCATTTCGTGCTTGCGGCGAAAACCCTCGGCAGGAGCCGTTTACGTTTCTGGACACGAACTCCGGGCCTGACCCCAATGGGGATGATTCACGCCCGGATTCGGCGAGCCGCGCCCCTGATCCCGGGTCGTGGAATCAGAGACGCATTTCGAATAAGTCCTCCGGCATTAGGAGAAGATCATGAATCGCGTGGCTCTCGGAATGGCCGTGATCGCGACCGCCGGACTCACCGTCTCCCTCTCGCCCGCCTCCCCCGCCACCGCGAGCACGGTCGGCACGGCCGCAGCGAGCACAGCCGGCACGGCCGCCGGTGGCGCCTACGACCCCGACACCTGCCGTCAAGGGTTCGTCTGGCGTGAGGCACGCCCCTTCGACCACGTCTGCGTCGCCCCGGAAGCCCGGGACCAGGCCGCGCAGGACAACAGGGTGAAGGCCGGCCGCTGGGTCTCCGGCCCGTACGGCCCGCACACCTGCGTCCAGGGGTACGTGTGGCGCGAGGCGTTCTCCGGGGATGACGTCTGTGTCACTCCCGAAGTTCGTACGCAGACGCGGGCCGACAACGCCGCGGCGGCCGGCCGCCGGGCCTCGACCTCGACCGCCTTGCCTTCGCCGATCACCCTCAACCGCAACGTCACCTTCAGCGGAGGAGTCCCCGTGGGGGGCTGGACATCGCTGACTCTGTACGACAACGGGACCTACCAGTGGTCCGGGCACATACACGACTCGGGTGCCACGAGCTACAACTTCACTGGTGTCTGCGTCGTCCGGCTCTCGTCGGGTTCGGCCTTCGTGTTCGAGACCGCCGGGCGGCTCCACGGGACGTTCGATTCTGGGTCCCGCGACCATAACTGGAGCAAGTCGAGCTCCATCCCCGCTCTCTCCACGGCCTGGCGCGCGTCCGCGAGCTACAACGCGACCTGCAAGAACAGCGTCTCACTCAACCTCACCGGCACCATCGACTCGGCACTCCAGGCCGTCGGCTACGCCTCCAAGGTCATCGCGATCCTCGCCTGACAGAACCCGCTCGGCCGCGTCGGGAGATTCGGCGGTCAGTGCGCCTGCGTCTCGCGGAGTGCCTGCTCGACGGCGTCCCGTACGCGGGCTTCCTCACGCAGCTTGCGCCGTACGCGGCGGCGGCGCGCGAGAAGGAACGCCCCGACGATGACGGCGATCAGGACGACGACCAGCAGCAACAGCGTCCACGGGACGGCCCAGGCGTCCGTCGTGGCTCGGACCGGGTCGAGCGAGGTGGTGGAGCCGGACGCGTCGGTGAGCAGGGGCATGAGGGTCGTGGTCGCGGCCAGCCTGACTCCGGGTGCCACACCGTGGACGGGCACCTTCACCTTCCAGCTCTCACCCGGGAGCAGCTCCGGCGGCGAGGCGATCTTGCCCGCTTCGGCCCCCAGCCACCCGAACGGGCCCGAGACCGACACCGTCTGCTGGGCCGACAGGATGGCGTTGCCGGTGTTGTGGATGCTGTAGGTGACGGTGGCGTCGCCCTTGGCGAACGGGTTGCCCGAGCCGGCGTAGTCCACGTGGAGGTCCTCGATCGCGAGGATCGGCTTGAGCTCGCCGCTGACCCGCAGCTTGACCCGGATACCGAGGCGCCGATCCACGCTGACGCTCTCGGCTCCGCTGGGCTGCGTCAGGGAGGTGAGGATGCCGCCCACGTAGTCGCCGGGTGTGGCGTTGTCCGGAATGGTGACCGTGAAGGGGACCTTGACGGTCTGCCCGGGCGGGATCGTGACGCTGTCGCGGTCGGCGTGGACCCAGGCGCCAATTCCGACGGACTTCTTGTCCTTGAGGACTAGGTCGAGCTGGCCCGTGTCGGTCGTGAAGCCGTCGGCGGCGTAGACGGCGAGTTTGAGCGGAGCCTTGCCGCGGTTGGCGACGACCATGGCGTCCTTGACCAGTCCACCGGGGTTGACGGCATGGCTGAAGCTGGACCGGTCGGCGCCGTAGCTGTTCGAGTCCGTCCTGACCGTCCAGGTGACGTTGCCGTCCTCCGCCAGAGCGGGGCCGGCACACACGCCGGCGACCGCGAAGGCGGCGAGCAGGGTCAGGGCGGCGGTACGAACGAGGGCGGCGACGGTGGTCTTCCGGCGCGTTACGGGCGCGTGCATCTCAGGGTCCTCGGGCGCTCTGGGGCGGGTCTGGCACAAGCGGCGGGGTGGGCACCAGAAGGTGCCTACCCCGCCAGGTAAATCAGGTCCGGTCAGCTGCTCAGCGCAGTGATCGTGAGGGTGGTGCGGTAAGCACCCTTCTCGACGCTGCCCGGCATCTTCAGGTCCAGGTCGGCGCCCAGCTTGGCCGTGCCCTTGGCGTGGCCCTGCTCGGCCCAGCCGAGGCCGCGCGAGACGGACAGGCCCTGGCCGCGGTCGTCGTAGGCGGAAGCCACCGCCCCGCTGGCCTGAGCACCGGCGCCGTCCTGGAGCACGTGCGGTGTCCAGCCGAGGTAGGCGCCGGAGAACTTCTTGCCGGCGTCCTGGAAGTCACCCACGCTGGCCGAGATCGACCACGGAGCGAGCGAGCGGCGGTTGTCCGACACGACGAGCGGGTTGATCTGGCCCGTCGCCCCGAAGTATTCGCCGTTGTTGTCCTTCGCGGTGCCGAGGTCCACCAGGCCGTTCTGGCCGTCGATCGTCCAGCCGAACTCACCCGGAGCGGCGTCGGGCACGTTGACCTGGAGGGTCTGACCGTCACCGTGGTACGGGTGCACGGTCACCTTGTCGACGACCGAGCCGACCGGCTGACCGCCGGGGGTGTTGGTGCAGGAGAGGCCCTTCTCCACCGCCGCGTTCGGAGCCGCGCAGGTGCCGCTGCGGACGTTCTCGACGACGAGTTTGTCCTTGCGCACCTGGACCTTGACGTAGGAGCGGACGTGCTCCTGGTTCTGGACCGAGTTGTACCAGTAGCTGGTCGGGTTCAGCGGGTCGGCACCGTTGCCGGCGCCACTCGTGCCGCTGTTGTCGGGGGCCGTGATGTCGTAGTACTTCGAGCCCGAGGCCGAGTTCGCCGTCACGTAGAGCACGCCGCCAGGACCGGCGTACACGTCGGCGGCGCCGGGCTGCTCGTCCGGGTTCGCCTTCTGGCTGTTCTTGATCAGGTAGCTGCGGGTGTAGACGTGGTCGTGGCCCTGCAGCACCAGGTCGACGCCGAGCTTGGAGAAGGTGGTCGGGAGGTCGACACGGCGCACCTTGGCGTCGGAGTCCTTGGCATGGCTGGCCCCCGAGTAGATCGCGTGGTGGAAGACGAGCACCTTCCACTTGGCCTCGCCACCGTGCTGGTTGATGACGTCGGTCACGTAGGCGAGGTGCGCCGCGTCACCGCCACCACCCTGGGAGGTGGCGTAGCTGTTGCTGTTGATGTCGATGTACAGGACATCTTTGTAGATGTACCAGTAGTTGCCACCGGACGTGTTCGAAGCCGGGTTTCCGTTGGCGTACAGCGGAGCCGAGTTGTCGGTGTTCGGGGTGAACAGGTGCTGCTCGTAGGCCTTGCCGCCGACGTCGTGGTTGCCGATGGTGGCGGCCCACGGGTACTGACGCAGCTTGTCGGGTGCGAGGAAGGCGTTCCACTGCGACTCGGTGTTGGCGGTCTCGACCTGGTCACCGCCCGACACCAGCAGCTCGGAGTCCGGGTTCGCCGCGAGGGCGACGTCCAGGGTGTCCTGCCAACCGGCCTGGTCCTTCGGCACGTCGCCGGACGAGCCGATCTGCGGGTCGCCGAAGAACAGGAAGTCGTAGTCGCCCTCGAAGTCCTGGGTCTTGAAGGAGTACGTCGGGGACCAGTTGTCCTCGGTGCCGACGCGGTAGGAGTACGTCGTGTGCTCCTTCAGGCTGGTGATCGTCGCGTGGCGGTTGAAGCCGCCGCTGGTGGCGATGTTCGCCTTGCCGATGGCGTCGAAGGTGGCCGCGCCGGCGGGGAACTCGCCGTTGACGAGCCCTGCGGTCGGCGCGAGCTGGACCTTCTGTGCGGTGTCGGCCGAGGAGTACCAGGTCACGGTGCGCTGGGACTCGTTGGCGCCCACGCCGAGGATGATGCCGGTAAGTGTGGCGGTATCGGCAGCGCTGGCGGGGGATGCCACGCCGCTACCGACGATCGCGGCCAAGCCCAGGAATGCCGCTACGGCCCCCGCAGCCACGCGGCGCCGCACGGGGCCGGGGGACTGCGTCGAGGTGCCCAATGTCATGTTTACGTCCTTTTTCGCACAAGATGCGGAGAAGCGGCACTCAACGTTTCGTCACTCGATGAAGCGAACGTGAATGCGGCCCGGCGGATTGGTGGAAATTCCCAGAAGATCTGCGGTTTCAGCTCCCGAACACCCGTTGCACGAACCAGACCAGCCCCATAACGGACACGCCCACAGAAATCACACCCGTCGCCCAGAGGCCGGCCGTCGGCGCACGGTGACGCAGCACGGCCAGCAGTGGGAAGACGACGGCGATGATCGCCAGCTGCACGACCTCGATGCCGACGTTGAACACCAGCAGGGACCACAGCAGGGTCCACGACCACGCCTCGTCGATCCCCAGCGCGCCCGCGAAACCCAGGCCGTGCACGAGGCCGAAGCAGAACACGACCCCGAGGCGGGTCCAGCCCGCACGGTCCAGGCTGAAGTGACCGTGTCCCACCGTCTTGAGGTCGGCGGCGTGGCCGCCGCGCCGCCAGATCCGCCACAGGTGCCAGCCGGCGACCGCGGCGATCGACAGCGCGATGACGGGCTCCACGACCCTCGCGGGCACATGGACCAGACCGAGGGCGGCGAGCATGAACGTCACCGAGTGCGCCAGGGTGAAACTCGTGGCCGCGAGCACGATCTCGCGCAGGCGCCGTGACCCGGCGATGAGCGCCAGCAGGAACAGGACGTGGTCGATCCCGGTCACCAGGTGCTCGGCGCCCAGGCGGAAGAACTCCCAGAACCGCTCGTACCACGACTGACCGGTCGAGAAGGACGGGTGATCGGCGTCGAGCGCGGCACTGCCCGAGCGGTCGTCGATCTTGTAGGTGACGATCGTCTTGGTGCCTTTGACGTACTTCTCGGCGTCGGGGAACAGCTCGCTGCGCACCTCGTGACCGTCGCCCGGCTCAGGACAGGCCCAGTCGAGCGGCAGATCGGCGTACGGTACGCCCTCCCGCTCGCTCATCGTGAAGTCGCCGACCTGTGTCGGCGTGCAGGCCTTGCCGTCCGAGGTGACCGAGAAGCGCTCGGTGACATACTTGACGGCCGACTCCGCATGGGTGTTGAGCGCCGCGGCCTGTCCGTCGGTGTCACCGGCTTCGAACGCGGCGGTCCCCGCCTTGAAGAGGGGATCGTCGTCCTCGAAATCGGCGGTGGACACGATGAAGAGGTCGTACTCGAGCTCCAGCATCGTTCGTACGTGACCCCCGTCGCCCGCGGTGACGTGGACGTACACGGTCGACGTGAACCCGTGGGCGAGCGCCGGCCCGGCGCTCAGCAAGACGATCACCGCCGCAGTGATCACGGCGACGGTACGGCGGACCCGTTTTGACATGTGGCTCCTTCGGTTAGCCAGAGCACGTTGCACGCCACGGGTGAACACGAGCCGACTCACCGGCGAACCGCAGAACAAATAACCCCAGAACCACCCTCACGGCTTGAAAACGGCAGGAACTGGGATAGGAGGATGTACGCGCACCATCCGCCACCACTCGGAGGACGATCGCCTTGCGACCCCCGCTTCGGGCCGTTGCCACGCTGGCCGTGGCCGCCGCGCTGGTCACCGGCTGCAGCTCTGGCGACGACTGGTCGCGGCCGCACCCCAAGCCCACCGCCGTCGGCACTCTCGGCCCGGGGTTCACTGACCCCTCCGCCCCGCCCAACCCGGAGGCGACCGTCACGCCGCGGCCCGGCACCTGGACCGGGGTCCACCCGTCGAAGGGCTACCGCGTGGTACTGCTCACCGCGGGTGACGACCGCCCGACCAAAGCCCTCGTGACGGCGGTCAAGGACTGGGCCGAGGAGGAGCGCGTCGACCTCAGAACGGTGGTCGCCGACGACCCGTCCGACCTCGTTCCCAGCATCACCAGGGCCCTCGAGATGGGCCCGGACCTCATCGTCAGCGCGGGCAACGACCTCGTCGACTCCCTCGCGCTGGTCACCCCGAGCCACCTGTCACAGCAGTTCCTCGTCGTGGGCGCGGAGCTGGCCGAGCCCACCCACAACGTCACGGCGGTCGACTGGTCCGGCGCGTCGTTCCGTGGCGAAGGGCTCGGCATGTCCTCGACGTACGACCCCGACTCGTTCACCACCGTGCGCTGCGCGGCCGCCATCAGGGCGGGCGTCGCGGCCGTGCTCAACGACCTGACCGGGATCGTGATCTGGCTCGACTAGCTCTAGCCTCAGTCTTTTTCCGATGGCGGTGGGCAGCGTAGCTTCGCGGCCAAGGGTTGTCGCTCCGGGGAGGCGTGCTTCGTGGATCTGGCCCCGCTCCACCACGGTGCCGAGGTGCCACAGGCCATGATCGCCGCGCTGGTCCTGCGCGAGTCCAGGTTGCTGCCGCCGGCGCCGTCATGAACTGGCCGTAGGCGTGAGGCGGCGTGGCGGGCGTCGACCGTTGCCGTCACTCAGTGGGGAACGACTTGTGCCCGCACGCCGGGGAGATCGTCGAATGCGGCGGACGCGTCCAACGTGATCACAGTTCTCGCGGTGGTCGCGGCGGTGGCGGCGATCAGCAGATCGTAGGCTCCGCGCGACTTTCCTGTTCGTCGAACATGCGCCATCAGACGAGCGTGCACCCGGGCGACGTCCGTGGTGTACTCCTCGACCGGGATCAACGCAAGGACTTCGTCCACGAACGCCTGACGGTTGGGGCGACGTGTCGTATCGGCCATCTCCACACCAACGAGCAGCTCGGCCACGGTGATCGCGGCAATGGCCACGTCGTCGGCATCCCCGATCACCTCGTCCACAGCGGCCTTGCCTCGCTCTGCGGCGATGAGTACTCCCGTGTCCAGGATCAGGCGTCGGGCCACGTGCTCCTCATCTCGTCGTTGACCGTTTCCCGGGCCGTTGCTACGTCAGCCTCGAAATCGTCGTCCAGCGTCCCCGCGCTTCTGGCCAGAAACGCCTTGACCATACGCCCGGGTGCCGTCGGCGCGGGGCCGATCACCGCGATTCGCTTTCCCCCTCGAGTGACCATGATCGTCTCTCCCCGCTCGGCCTCGTCCAGCACGGTCGCGAAACTTCGAGATGCCTCAGTGGCGGTCATCACCTTCACACAATCAGATTATCTGAGATCGCTTGCATGTCGCTGGTGTACTCAGCGGGTCGCGACGACTGGGCGAGGACATGGAAGCCCCCAGGAGCAGCGCGTGCCAGACGATCCTGCAGCTGAGCCGGTCACCGGAGAGGAGGGGCGCCCAAGCAGCGGACCTTGTCCGAAGGCTGCTCTGAGTCCGCCGCCGCCCCCTCACTGACGGCGACGGATGGTCGCCGTACGGCGACATCGGCGGAGACCTCCACGCTGCGACCCAAGTCCCAGACGCCGGGTCAGGTGGCCGGTTGGCCCGCGGGCTGTGGGACGTCGCCGGTGTCTCGTCGCGCCGGTGGTGTTTCAGGTCCGCCGGGCCGGTGACGGGTAGGACGACGCAGGCCCGCCGGCGCCGGCGATGCGGTCGCCGAGAACCGCCGAGACCAGGATCACGCCGGTGACGACCTGCTGCCAGAAGCTCGGTACGCCGGCGATACGGTGCTGAGCTCCACCGCCGCGGTCACCGTTCACATGCAATGGCGCGGCGACGTACGCGGTGGCGACTGGGTTGGGTTGCAGACCCCGCCCGGCAAGATGCCCGCGCCCCGCTTCGCTGAGCTGGACACCCAGGAGTTCGACACCGAAGGCTGGACGGCGATCCGGCCCGGCGGGTGAGCCGGCAGCCAAGCACGAGGGCGTCGGCCAGGCGGCAGGCCGCCGTACAACTGCGGTCCGCGGACCGGCCGGGCGAACGCGCCCTCGTCGGCGAGGGTCTGCAGCATGGCGCGCAGGTGCCGGGGCTCGATCGCGACGCTCTCCCCGAAGTCGCGCAGGAACGTGCCGTCAGTGTGACAGCTGGCACCGACACCTACCGCCCCCTTGCGGCTACACGGCCACCGAACTTCCCGATGCCGTCACGATCGTCACCCCTGCATGTCGCAGAGCGGTCATCACCCTGCCGTCGACGCGATTCGACCTGAGGTATGTCGCCCCCAGGAGCGCGCGAGCGCGCAAGCGGCGATCGCGCTGATGTCTGAGGACAGCCAACCCCCATCTGTGCGAGTGCGGCCGCAGTCCGCCGAATTGGATGCGCTGGCCAAAGAGCGTGCTCGCTACGACAGGACGCTCGGCGATGCGGTGCGCAGTCTGCGCGAGGACGGCGTGTCCTGGGCCGACATCGCTTTGGTGTGCCGAGTGCGGATCGCTGATGCGCGAACCGCGGTGGACCAGCGTTCTCGCGCGCGGTGACGGTGCTCTCCGGGCCTCCCAGTACGAGTGCCCGTACAGGATGTCCACGAGCCGAAGCCGCTCAGGCGGGGCGGCGTCCACCGCAGCGCTCTGCTGGTAGCCCGGCGATCGTCCGCTCACTGGCCGTTCGGGGACTCGTAGTCGGCCATTCACCTTCCCCCTTGTGCGCGTTCGCGGAGAGCCACGAGGCGCTGATCGGAGAGCCCGGCGGCCCCCGCAGAACAGGAGAATGCGGCACATGTGCCGTCCGCAGCAGCGTACGGTAGCCCTCCGCAGTCGGCCCGCTCACCTCGGTCTCGTCGAGCTGGGCGGTCAGTAGCTCCACCTGGTGCCGAAGCGCATGCACGCAGAGAAACACGGACCTCGTCCAAGGACGGCGCCCCCATGGTGCACGCCCTGGGGCCCGCGTGCCGGCGGTGTGGCCAGGACCGCCTCGGCGTCCACGAGCGAGGCCTACACCGAAGGGATCCACACCCGGACGGCGCCGGGCTCACACACCGCGCGGTAGTCGGCACCGCTCAGGACGCTGACACTGCCAGGTGCACCGCTGCGCGGATCCCCGGATAGTGATCGGCCACCTCGACGATCGTCGCGGCGTCGTGAGAAGCGGGATTCCAGGCCACCTCTACTCCGCCGCTGGGTCAGGGCATACGCGAAGTCCTCAGACGTCACCCGCCACGGTGGGGTGCGCGTCGATGAATCCGGCCTCAGCGAGCAGGATGTGCACGTGCGCAGCTACGGCGATATCGCGGTGGGCAGCAGAAGGGTCAAGGGTGTCCACGAACCTCACGGTAGCGGCTGGTCTGCAACTGGATTTCCAAGCTGAGCTTCTACGACTCCACCGCCCTGGGGATAGTGGCCCACACCCGCCAACGCGTTCACGCCACCGCCACCGCCACCGGCCGGATGGTGTTCGTGGGCCTGCCGGCCGGGGTGCGGCATCTGCTGCAACGCACCGGCCTGTTATCCCACTTTGCGCTGCGCGACAGCGTCGAACAAGCCGTCACCGACCTGCTCCCGGTGAGGTGAAGGCTCAGCCCTTGCTTCCCCGGAACCGAAAATCTGTAGTGGCCGAAGTAGACATCCGTGGCCGGTGGGGGTAGTGTTCCTGACATCGCAAGGAACGGATCCACCAGGGCAGAGCAGGACGTAGGCATCACGACGAACTGCCCGGACGAGTGTGGATAGCAAAGACGACGCAGAAAGACGGGCAGAAGGTCGGACGTGCCAGGACCGAAGCGGTTGAAGGGTCCCGGCCGTGGACGCGCTGCCACAGCAACAGCAGTGAACGACAGACAACGTCGGACGTGCCGGGGCCAGCAGTAGGTGAAGGGTCCCGGCCGTGGACAAAGCAGCTGCGGCAAGTGGTGAATGGGCAGAAGGTCGGACGTGCCAGGACCGAAGCGGTTGAAGGGTCCCGGCCGTGGACGCGCTGCCACAGCAGTCAGGCAGTGAACGAGTAACGAGTACCAACGTCGGACGTGCCAGGACCAGCAGTAGGTGAAGGGTCCCGGCCGTGGACGCGCAGCTGCGGTAGTGATGCATGAGGTCGAAGAAGCAGAGATAGCGAAAGGAGTGTTGAACGCCATCAGGATCGCCCGTTGTCGGCTGATGTTCGCCGCACGGGTACCGCGGCTCCACGGATTGGACGGTGGTCTACGGTCACGCATGCGCGATCCCCGCATCCCCGCCCGCATCGGGCGGCCAATGCGGAAGAACAGGTTGGCCCCAGGGCCGGTAGATGGTGTTGAACCTCGTGGGCCCCGGCGCATCATGGCGCCGGGGCCCCTGTTGGCATTGTGGGAAGGTTGTATGGATCAAGCACCGATGGCGTCGGCCGTCCGCTCAGAGCCCAGGCTCCGCGACACCGCCGATAAGGCTGAAACGGCCGGCAAGGCCGACACCGCGGGGAGGGCCGATGGGCTCCCCGCCACGCCGAGTGACCTCTCCGGTCACCGGTTCGACGATGAGGACTACCCCGCCTACAGCATGGGCCGGGCCGCCGAGATCCTCGGTGTCACCCCGGCGTTCCTGCGCAATCTGGGCGCCGCCAAACTGATCGAGCCGCAGCGCTCCGAGGGCGGCCACCGCCGCTTCTCGCGCTACCAGCTGCGCCTGGCCGCCCGCGCCCGCGAACTGGTCGACCAGGGCACCGCCCTGGAGGCCGCCTGCCGCATCATCATCCTGGAAGACCAGCTCGCCGAAGCCCTGCGCATCAACACCGAACTCCAGCAGAGCCGCGACCACAACCAGCCCGACAACGCGAGCCGCCGCTCGGCATGAATGCCGGCGACCTCGCCCCCGGCATTGTCGACACATTGGGAAACGGGAAACATCTCAGCCGCCGCACGCGGAGACCTCATCCGAGTGCGGCGGCCAGTGCGCCTCGTGTCAATGGGGGCTCTCCGGTGCCGCTCTTGCCGCGGCGGTTGAACTTGTGCCATGCCCGCCGCAGCTCTCCCAATGGCCCCACAAGGGCCTGCCGGCGGTTCTTGGTGCCCGCTGTCGGCGTACAGGTCAATGTACAGAGGCATGTACGGGCTGACGTGCAGAGCTCCGGGGCGTGGAAAGCCGGCTGGCTGAGGACGTCTCGGGGCAGGAAGACCTGGCTGAGGGACCGCGCAACTCGCCGTGGCCCCTGACGGTCGGGCGCCAGTGTCCGGGAAGTGTGTGACTGAACCTGCGGTGGCTGATCTCCACCGCGGGGACCTGTACGGCGGACACTGCACGTCGACCCGTACGCGGTGTTGCAGATGAAGTCGTACGCCGACACCCGCGGGCCTCGCTGGCGGTCGTCCCGGTCAGATGCCGTCTCGCCAGCCGTTGCGTCCCCTCACCCCGTAGGTGGGCTCCACCCACCCGACCCGTTCACCGGCCACGATCACCTGATAGTCGGCGTCGTGGGGATCCCACTTCACCAGCTGGTAGCCCTCCAGCTCCTTGTCGGTGTACCAGCGGGGATCGGCGCAGCGGGTCGACGGTGCGGGCATCCGACAGGCGGGCATCGTTCCCAGCCGCCACGCTGCCGGCGACCGTGCCGACGCTACGGGTCGCCGCGGTGCCGAGCCCCATGTTGGCCCGCGCCGCGGACGCGTCGGTCAGGTCGGAAAGGTTGTTGGCTTTCTGCATGGCGCCGACGATCCGCGAGTCGTTCCCAGCCGCGATCGTGGACACCCCGGTTCCCACCGGGAGCCGGGCGACGCCGAGCGTGCCCGAGGTGATGTCCGCCCCGGAGTGGGTGTGGGCGGTGTTGGCCTTCCCGGAGGCCACCTGGTCGGTGTACGCGCGGTCGCCGTGAGCGTCAGGTGCGCCCACATGCGCGGCCTCGATCGTCGCAGCCGTACCGGCCGGGTCGGCGGCGACGTCCTCGACGCCCAGGACCACGACGCCGTCCTGCCCGTTGACCGAGGTGACCGCACCACCCCGCCGCCGTACCGGGCGTCACCCTCGGCGGGCGTAGGTACTGCGGGTGCGGGTCGGGCGGCGCTTCGTGCGCGGCCATCGCCGCGGCGCCTGCCTTCGTTTCCAGCAGAGCCAAGGGCTCACCCCTGCCCAGATGCGCTGGCTCGTTCAGGCCCTGGTGCTCCTAGCGGTATTCACCGAGGTGGGCGCATGGACGCTGCGTCACCCCGATGCTGCGGGGATCGTGGTGCTCTTGACCGCCTCCTCTGCTCTGACCATGGCGCAAGATGCCGCCAACTTGATCGGCCGGGCCTTCGACAAGCTGTACCCGCCGGAGTAATCGCCCGGGGGGTGCCACGTTTCCGCAGGTGGCATATTTGGGGGTTTTCTCCCGAACGCGCCCCAGCCGCCATGTAGGCCTAGCACTCCCGAAAACTACGACGAGCCGCAAAGCGCTTCAGCATGGCTACCCGGTCATGCAGGTCAGGATGCGGCGTCCCCGCTCTTCAAGTCCGGATGCTGGGTGCCGCGCGGCGGTTTCCTCGGCTTGTGGGTCACGTCGGGCAGGTCAAGCCGGATCTCCTCAAGACCGGCCATCCGAGCCCGGGTCGACATGCCGATGTCGCCGGTCAGCAGCTTCACCTTCCGGCCGGCGAGCGCTTGGAACGCCACCGCCCGCGCGATGATCTCATCGTCAGTGCGGGGCAGACGCACGTGGCCGGGTGGGTCGGGCCACAGGTCGATTGTGATCGCGCCTCGTGGGAAGGCTGGGTTCTCCGGGGCGAAGCCCGACCCGTTCACCCTCCCTCGGCGACCACCACCCGCTTCGCCCTGCTGATCGGTCTGACGACCACCACGGCGATGCATCTCGCGGACGGGATGCAAGTCTGGGGAAGGGTCCAGTGGGTGTGCGCCACCTGGGCCGACCGTCCGTCGCCAGAAGTTGCTGCCCCTGCCGGCCGGGACCTATCCCGAGGCGTCGGCCGAGACACCGAGGAAGGGCCTCGGCGTCGGCCGAGGATCCTCCTTGTCTCCTGGTGGGTCTTCCTCGCCATCGCGGTCGCCGCGGCGATTCAGTCTGATCGCCGATCTGCTCCTGCCGGCCGGGTTGCTACCCATGGTTCAGTCCCTCGGCCTCGGCCTCTTTCCCGATCTTCAGGCACAGTCCCAAGGAAGGGTGTGGGTGAGCGTGACGCTGGTCGCGATGGTGGCTGCCGTCACCGCCCTGGTGCCCACGGTGCTGAGCGACCGTCCAGGTAGCGCGGGCCTGGGCCCGATCTATGGGCTGCTGACGGCGTACCTCAGCGGGAGCATCCTCGTTCTGGTCTTCTTGGGCCGCGCGCTGATTCGCGCGTGCCGGGAAGGCAACGGGATATGCGCGCCCTTACCGATCGCCGACGCGCTGGGGGTGCACTTTCTCACGCACGTGTCGATGGCGCTGTTCGGAGGGCTGGTCGGCGTCGGCGTCGGTACCGCGACAGGTCCGGGCAGCTCCAGCGCGACAGCGGCAGGCCGGTCTCGGCTGGGAGCTGGCAGGCCAGCGCCTTGACCTCGGCCACCTGGACCGGGGTGAAGCGCGGGGGCCGTAGGTGCCGGTCAGTTTCGCCAGACCTTCGCGTCGCAGACCTGAGTGCGCAGGGACGGCCGGGTCAGCCGGTGGCCGCGCAGGTTGACCGACAGCTGGTCGGGCGCGATGTCGAGCGTGTGCAGCACGGAGCCGTCGGACGTGGGGAGGAACACCAGTCCCTCACCCTCGCTGTGCGAGGGCGTCGGCACGGAGTAGACGCGCACGACATGACCGGTATCCGGGTTGATCTTGTCGAGCGGCTTGGCGTCGCCCTTGTCGGCGAAGGCGTACAGCATGCCGCCGTACATCTTGGCGCCCTGGATCCGGTCCAACGTCCGGGACAGTGGGACCGTCTTGACCAGGTGGAAGTCCTTCAGCGAGAAGACGTTGAGGACCTTGGTGTTGGACCACTCGGCGGTGTAGAGGTAGCCCCGGCGAGCGTCCACCGCCACCCACGGCACGCCCTCGACGTGCAGGTCGCGCGGAAGCAGGGCGTAACGACCGGTGAACCGCAGCGTCTTGGCGTCATAGACCGCGATGTGCGGGTAGGAGTACTCGGGCGTCCCGTCGGTGCGGTCTCCGTCCTCGATCGGGGCGTAGATCTTGCCCTGGTAGTAGTCGATGTCGCCGATGTGGTTACCGCCCAGTTTGGCGATCTGGGCGGGGATCGCGGGGGTGTTGTACGCCTGGGGCGTCTGCTCGGGGTCGGTCTTGGTCCGGGTCAGCCCGTACTGCCAGGAGTAGAACAACGAGTGGCCGTCGGTCGCTACGCCCTGCGAGCGCAGCAGCCCCGGGACCTTGTCGAGTTCGGCCGTGGAGGGCGTCGTGCCGCTCTCCATGTCGCCCAGGACCTTGAACATGCCGGCGGGGTCACCGCCGAAGGACCGGCTCGACTGCTGCGCCCAGGTCTCGGAGTCCATCTGGTCGTAGAAACGGTCGAGCACCTGCGCCCGGGGGGCCAGGGACGTACGGCCGGTGAGCCTGCCGACCAGCGAGGTCATCGCGGCCTCGGACAGATCCTTGACGCGGACCCGGTCCGTGGCGCGACTCCGGGTCTGCGCGGAGATCTGGATGCCGTTGTCCGGGTTGGCGTCGTCATCGACGCTCTGCAGGAAGACCAGCGTCCGCGCGACGCTTTCGGTGGTGGCGCATTCCCGGTCACCGGCGAGGGCGAACGGGGTCACCACGGGCTCCGGCCGCACGCTGCCGATTTCGATGGAGCCGATGGAAAAACGGACCGTCCCATCACCCCGGAACTGGAACCGGCCCGCCGCGTCGGTGACGCCGCGGACGCCGTGGCTCTCGTAGTTGACGCCTCCGATAACGCCGGGGTAGACGCCCGGCCCACCGGCGAGCACGCCTTCGCGCGGGGCCGACGCCGCCGCCGCACCGGGGGCGCCGCCGGCGACCGCCGCCACCAGCATCCCGCCGAGCACCGCCGAGGCGGCGACCGACCCGCGTATTCCTGTTCTCACCTGGCACTCCTTCATGATCAAGCTTGATTAATGTGGTCCTGGGGGAACCCTGGCGGGCACGGGTCAACCAACAGGCAATGGTGGAAGGACGACAGGTGAAGATTAGAAGCGGTCGATCATCGTCCGGAGATCCTTTCCGCGAACCGGGCGAGTGACCCCATGGCCGGTGTAGCCGCCGGCGTGACCGCCCCGCTCGCAGGTCCCGCCGGACGGACGATCATGTCCTCCATGGTCCAGGAGCGCGCGTCCCCGTTCCGGAAAGGGTCGCAGGCTGGCGGCCCGGTGGCGGTCGCCAGTGTGCGGTCAGCGCTTGACGGCTCGCAGTACGACGAACCTGGGGTCGCTCGCGGCGACCTCGCAATTGCCGAAGAGTCGGCGCAGCTTCGCGTGGTAGCCGAGATGCCGGTTGCCGACCACCCACAACTCGCCGCCGCGGCGTAGTGCGGCGCGGGACCCGTTGAACATGCGCCAGGCCGTCGCGTCGGTGGTCGCGCGCTGCGCGTGGAACGGCGGGTTGTTCAGCACCAGGTCCACCGTCCCCGCGGGTACGCCTGACATGCCGTCGGCCGCCAGGAACGCGGCGGTGCTGCTCGCAGCCACGTTCGCCCGGAACGTGGCCTCCGCGGAAGCCAGCGCTTGATAGGACTCGTCGATGAACGTCACCTGGGCTTCACTGTTGGTCAGTGCCGCGGCGAGCCCGGTCACCCCGTTGCCGCAGCCCAGGTCCACGACGTGTTCGCGTCCACGGCGCGACGGCAGGTTCCCCAGCAAGAAACGGGTGCCGACATCAAGGCGGTCGGCGCAGAAGATGCCCGCGTGGTTGGTGACGGTCAGACCAGAGACGGCTCCGATGCCGGTGGGCAGCGCGTAGCTCAGCGGCCACGGGTTGCCGCTCCGGGGGAGCCGGGGGTCCGGTGAGCAGAAGATCAGCCGTGCCTTCTTCACCGCCAGTGACGTCCTGGTCGGCCCGAGGATCCGTTCGAACAGCTTCAGCGTCGAGGTGTGGATCTCGGTGACCATCCCCGCGCCGATGACCACGGTGCCCGAGTGCACGTGGGGTGCGAGGCGGTGCAGTTGGTCCTCAAGGAGCGCGAGGCTCTTGGGCACTCGGATGAGCAGCACGTCGATCAGGTCCGGAGGCGCGTCCCTGGTCGTGCGGAGCCGCACCGCGTCGGAGGCTACCCCGTTGCGCTCCAGGTTCGAGCGGGTCGCCTCCTGGCCGAGGAAGGAGTCGCTGATCTGCACGGGGCGGTGATCGGCGATCGCGGTGACCAGAGCACCCCACCGGTCGCCCAGCACGACCACGGTGCCCGACAGGTCCGTGGGCTCGCCGTCGATTCCGTCGAGCGCCCGCAGCAGATATTCGTCGGCGGCGTCCCAGGCGCGAAGTGGGTCGCGGGGGTCCTCGGGGAAGCGGGTGAGGTCGAACTCACCTCTCGACGTCGTCAAACGGTTCATCGCGCCTTAGGTTAGCGAGTCGCACGATGCGCCGGTCACATGCCGCCTTGCCTCTCCGCTCAAGCGAGCGGATCAGCGCTTTCGCCGGGATCGGCTGATCCCTGGCCACCGGCCTTCTGCGGACCATCAGGCCCCTTCAAATCAGAGTGCGCACCATGCGGTTCCTCCGCGGCTACCGTCCCCTCAGTGGTCTCCTCTGAAGCAGGAGTCTCCTCAGGAACAGGTTGGGTGGACGCGGTCTGGTTCGCCGTCCAACGATGCCAGAGCACCTCGCCGAGACCCTCCCGGCGCATTCGCAGATCCAGGTAGAGGAGAACGACGACCGCGACCCACCAGGCGGAAATCGAGCCGTAGATCCCGGTGGAGAGCCAGGAGAACAGGTGTCCGAACAGAGATTGCCCCCAGAACTCAGGACCCGCGATCGCCGGGGGTGCCGCCAGGAGGAGCACGCCGAAGAGAGCGGAAAAGAGAAGGGCGGCGAACAGGTACACGAGCAAGCCGATCAGCAGCAGCGCGCAGATGGTCAGCAGCACACCGATCACGCGCCAGAATCCGTTTCCGGCCAGGGAGAGGGAACGACGCAGGGCGCGCCCCGTTCCCACCGGCTCCAACGCGGCGGCCGCGGGCGCGAACACTGTGAAGAATGCCATGAGAAGCGTGCCCGGAACGGCGGCGAGAAGCCATATCACAACGGGCACGACCTCGAATCCCGCTACCCCAAGGCTCACGCGCTCCTGAGCGCCAGAGCTCAACACGCCCTGATAGATCAGCCCCGCCAACTGCCCGAAGGACAAGAACGCCGTCACGCCCAGCAGGATCAGCCACACGAACTCCCCGAGCATCAGAAACGCTGTCACGCCCACCACTGTTCTGACCCGGCGACGAAGCAATCCCAGGGCCTTCCGGATCGTCACAGACTCCCCGGTCATCGCCTGCACGACGAGAACGGCCTGTACAGCCCCCTGCAAAGCGAAGGACGCCAGGTAGAGCGCGGCGATCCCGAAGAGCCCCGTTAATCCTGCCTGCACATTTTCCGGCACTTCCGCCTTGGGATCTGCCAGTGCCGTGATGACAAGCCATGTCCAGGCCTGCGCGAGTAGGTCGGTCACGATGGTCAGGATCAGGGCTGATCCCACGAAGGGCCAAGGGTGATACCTGATCAGCCGTACGGCCCCCGACAGGATCTCGCTCACCTCGAGTGGGCGGAGCGGAATGATGGGCTGCCTGCGTAATGGAGGAAACATCATTCAACGGTCTCCTTGGACTGCCTGTCGCGAAGATAATCGGACTGCTCCAAGAACTGGACAACGGCGAGCGCGGAGTTCACCGCCAACACCGGAATCAGGAAACCCCACTTGAGAATGGCCACAACCATCCATCCACCAAAGCCGAGATCGCTCGCACTGAAGTCGATCAGGCCTGAGGACCCGTTCACCACCGCCGCACCGATCACGCCCCCGAACGATTCGAGTAGTACCTGCGTGACGAGACGCAGCGCGAGAATGCGGAAGAACAGCCCGCGAGTCAGTCGACGGGACTCTCGCAACGCGACTGTCGCCGACGCTCCACGAAGCGTCACCCCAGGAGCCGCGAAAGCGAACCTGATTCCCACCGCGGCGACCACCGCGAAGCCTCCGAGATAGAACAGAACAGAGAAGAGCAGCGAATGCCACCAGTCGTCCATGTTCTGGAATCGGGGGATCAGAAGACACAACGCCAAGCCGAGGCCACCGAGTAAGCACGTCAGGGCGAACAGTCGGAGCAACGCACGGAACGACCCGCCCTCCGATGTCCTCTCGGTCAGCAAAGGCGCCAGCAGGCCACTCAGCACGACGATCGCGGCACTGTTCACCGCGATCAATGCCAGCCCGGACAGGATGTCCGCGAACTTCTCAATGGTGAACGGATATCCGAGCCAGACCAGCGGCCTGTCGAAGAGCCGTGCCAAAGACAGCTGCGCGACCAGCGTGGGCACCGCGACCGCCGCCGTCATGAACAGGATGGCGAACGGCCGATTTCGCGCCCTCCGCGCCGCCTCCAGGAGCTGATCTTCGGGCGGTCGCTGCCGAGGTGGTTTGGCCGGCTGCTCTCCCGGCCCCCCGGGGAGACTCGACGCCGAGTTCTCCCTGCCATCGGCCACCAGTCCATTAGACAGGTATGCCTCACTGGACATCAATAGACATGTCCACTTATCTCGATCTTCGCAGTCTTCGAGCGTTTAAAGGCAAGCGCAAACGGCTCATCAGCTGTCGTTTTCCCAACAGCCAATGTCCTCGCAGCTGGGCCACCATGCAGGCATCAGAACTTGTCGAAGTCGCAGAGGTTCACCGTCAGAGTTCTCTGGATGCTCACCGGAGTGATCACGCGGAAGACGACCCGGTGCGGGCCGGATGTCTTGAGCGATCCGGCCGGTAGCACGGTCTTGGCCGGCGTGGTGCTCACGGTCCTGCCCAGATCCTGGCCGTCGACCAGCCACCGGTAGGTGAATTCCGTGCGCGCGCCGGTTCTCCCGACGATGCCGTAGAGGATCACGTCCTGACGCCAGCAATCTCCCAGCTTCACGCCCTCCGGACGCACGCTCACCGAACCCACGCCGCCGCCGGCCGTGGCCCGCTTGGCACTGGGGCTGGGTGCGGCCTTGGCGTTGGGGGCAGATGTGGGCTTGGCGCTGGGGCTGGGTGCCGATGTCGCGCCGGGGCTGCGCGTCGGCCTGGCACCGGTTTCGTCCCGCCCGCGAGCCGGCCGGCTTGGCGTGCGCGTTGGTTTCCCGGACTGCTTCACCTTCGTCTTGGTCGTGATGGGCTCGTCAGTCGTGATGGGGGTGGGACCGCTGGAGGGAAGGGCGGCCGGGCGGCCGGTGATCCCCGGCTGGAACGTGGAAGGCAGCCAGACGACGGCTGCCGCGACCACCGCCCCACCGGTGACCAGGAGCACGGCTCCACGGCGGCTTCGGGGCGTCGCCGTCCTTCTCGGAGGCGATGCCGGGGGCGCGTGCCTTCTCGGAGCCAATGGTGGTGGTGCGTGCCTTCTCGGAGGTGATGGTGGTGGTGCGTGGCCGCCGATGAGCTGGAAGAGAACGTCCTGCATGGCCGGGCGGAGAGCGGGGTCCTTGGCCAGGCAGTTGTACACGATGGAGCGAAGCGGCTGCGGCAGGTCGCCCAGCTGCGGCTCGTCGTGCAGGACTCTCCTGAGCACCGCGGGCATCGAGTCATTGCCGAATGGCGGGGTGCCGGTGGCGGCGGACACGATCACGGATGCCCAGGCGAACACGTCGGCGGCCGGGCCGACGTGTTGCCCCGCGATCTGCTCGGGAGCCATATAGGCGGGGGTGCCGACGATGCTGCTGGTGACGGTGAGCGCGGCGTCGATGGTGCGGGCGATGCCGAAGTCGATGACCCTCGGCCCATCGCGGCCCAGCAGCACGTTGGCGGGCTTGAAGTCCCGGTGCACGACGCCCGCCCGGTGGATGGCGGCCAGCGCCGTGGCGGTGGCGACGGCGAGCCGCTGCAGGTCGGCCCCGGTGTGCCGGCCGGCCTGCTGCAGGGAGGGTCCCTCGACGTACTCGGTCACGATGTACGGCCGGCCGCCCAGCGACGCGTCGAGCACCTGGGCGATACAGAACGGCTCCACCCTGCGCGCGGCGGCGATCTCCTTGGCGAACTCCTTGGCGAAGCGGTCGTCACCGGCCACGTCCTCACGCAGCACCTTGACCGCGACAGGCCTGCCGTCAGGCGCGGTGCCGAGATAGACCACGCCCTGGCCGCCTTCCCCGACCTTGCGGACGATCCGGTAGGGGCCGATCAGGGAAGGCTCCCCTGGCTCCCCTGGCTCCTGCGTCATTCGGAGTCCAGGGGACAGACGGTGAAAGAGACGGCTTTGGCTTTGACGACCGGCGAGGTGATCCGAAAGGTCACTGCGTGCGGGCCGGGCCCCAGGTCGTACTGCAGGGAAGGCACGAACGCGGTGTAGTCGGTGACCCACAATGAGCCGCGCTCCACGTTCTTCCCGTCCACCACCAACGTGTAGGAGAACTCCACCGACCGTCTGTCCGACTCCACCCTTGTGGAGAAGTTCGCCGGCCCCTCGACGCAGTCGGCCGACCCTACCTTCCCCTGTGGGCGGATGGAGAGAATTCTGAGCGCGGCGCTCGAGACGGGCTTCTTGGTGGTGCGGCTGGGGGTGGGCGTCGGCCGCGTGGTCGTTCGCTCGGACGAGGGCGTGGACTTCGGCGTCGATATCGGGGTCTGGGTCGGTGTCGGCTTCGGTGATCTCTTCGGTCGTTGGGGGGCGCGCGTGGACGGAGTCGCGGAGCCCGTGGTGGGACCGGCGATTGTCGGGGTGCCGGAGTCGGCTCCGCGCTGGGCGGCCAGGTTCTCCTGTGAGGGCGCGAGCCACGTCGAGGGCAGCAGCCACGTTGAGGGCACGAGCCACACGACGGTGGCGACCAGGGTCAACGCCATCGCAGCGGCGACCCCCGCGATCAGCGGGACGTTGACAGGACGGCGGGAGGGGGCGTGCCTCGGCCCCATCGGCGCCTGCCTCGGCCCCACGGGCATCTGCCCCGGCCCCGTCGGCGCCTGCCTCGGCCCCACAAGTGCCTGTTTCGGCGGCGTGGGCCCCTGCCCGCCGAGGAGCCGCAGGAGTACATCGCGCATGGTCGGACGCTCGCGTGGATCCTTGGCCAGGCAGCTGTACACGACCGAGCGGAGCGGCTGCGGCAGGTCGCCGAGTTGAGGCTCGTTGTGCAGGATGCGGTTCATGATCGCGGGCACCGTGTCGTTGCCGAAGGGCGGCGTCCCCGTCGCCGCGTACACGACGACCGACGCCCATGCGAACACGTCGGTGGCCGGGCCGACCTGCTGCCCGGCGATCTGCTCAGGCGCCATGTAGGCAGGAGTGCCGATGACCGCGCTGGTGACCGTGGCCGCGGCGTCGGTGGTGCGGGCGATGCCGAAGTCGATGACGCGCGGCCCGCCGGCCCCCAGCAGGACATTCGCCGGTTTGAAGTCCCGGTGCACCACGCCCGCCGCGTGGATGGCGGCCAGTGCCGTCGCGGTGGCGACCGCGAGCCGCTGCAGGTCCGCGCCGGCGTGCCGCGACGCCTGTTGCAGAGACGGTCCCTCGATGTACTCGGTGACGATGTACGGCCTGCCGGTCAGCGACGCGTCGAGCACTTGGGCGATGCAGAACGGCTCCACCCTGCGGGCGGCGGCGATCTCCTTCGCGAACCGGTCGTCGCCGGCCACGTCCTCGCGCAGCACCTTGACCGCGACGGGCCTGCCGTCGCCGGCCTCGCCGAGGTACACGACGCCCTGGCCGCCCGCGCCCAACCGCCCGACGAGCCGGTACGGCCCTACCGCCGCCGGGTCGCCTTCACGAAGTGGTTCGACTTGCGGCATCGGGGGGAGTGACTCCTGAGGCGGACGCGAGTGGATCTTAAGCACCCTAGCTGGATAAGTGGTGATTTGTTCGGCGGTCAGCCCCACAGCCAGCCGGCCTTCGGCCGGTCTTAGTGGCGAATTGTCCAGCCAGCCGTCATCGGCGGCTTCCTCCTCATCGCGGGCACCGGGCCCGCCCTGGATCCGTACCTCCCGGCCCACGCCACCGTACGAGTCGCCGATCTGGCGGTGGTCGAGAAGATCCTGGCCGACCAGGGAGGGGAGATCCTGGACGGGCCGAACCGGGTGCCCACCGGTCGCAACCTGACCGTCAGGCACACCGGTGGGCCGATCATCGAGTATGTGGAGCCGGACCCTGAGCGGCTCCGGACGCTGGCCCCCTGGTCACCGGTGAGGTCGGTCGAGAGCGTCGAAGAAGGCGCGCACGTCGCCGGCGAACAGTTCGGGCTGCTCAAGGGAGAGGAAGTTGCCGCCGCGCTCGAACTCCGTCCAGCGGGTGACGTTGAGGTCGCGCTCGGCGAAGCGGCGGATGGCGACGTCGGTGGGCAGCGCGACGGCCACCGCGGCCGGGACGGTGCCGCGCTCCTTGGGGGCCCAGGCAGCGGGGTCGTGCGACATCTCGTAGTAGAGGTTGGCCGAGGATCCGGCGGTGCCGGTGAACCAGTAGACGCTGACGTTGGTAAGCAGGTGGTCACGGCCGACGGCGTCCTCGGGCAGGTCCGCGGCGCTGTCGGTCCATTCCTTGAACTTCTCGGTGATCCAGGCCAACTGGCCCACAGGCGAGTCGTGCAGGCCGTACGCGAGGGTCTGCGGCCGGGTCGACTGGATGACGTTGAAGCCCATCATGTCGTCGCGGAAGTTCTGCAGTCGGGCCAGGCGCACCTGCTCGCCCTCGGTGAGGCCTGCGAAGTCGGCGGGGTCGTCGGAGGGGAAGGTGACCAGGCCGTTGAGGTGGATGCCGATGACCCGCTCGGGTGCCTGGCGGCTCATCTCCGCCGCGATCCACGCGCCACCGCCGCCACCCTGCACGCCGTACCGGTCGTAGCCGAGGCGGGCCATCAGCTCGACGAACGCACCCGCGATCTTGCCGGTGTTCCAGCCGGGGCCGCTCAGCGGGCCGGAGAACCCGACGCCGGGCGTGGAGGTGACGATCACGTGGAAGTCCCGCGACAGCGTTTCGACGACCTCGGTGAACTGGGTGAACGAGCCCGGCCAGTCGTGCAGGAGCAGCAGCGGGGTGGCGTCCGCCCTGACGGATCGGACGTGTACGAAGTGGATGTTCTGCCCGTCGATCTCGGTGGTGAACTGTGGGAACTCGTTCAGCCGGGCCTCGGCCTCCCGCCAGTCGTACTTGTCGGCCCAGTAGTCGGCCAGGCCCTTCAGGTACTCCCCCGGCACCCCCCGGCTCCAGCCGGTGCCGGGGATCTCACCACTCCAGCGGGTGCGGGCCAGGCGGTCACGCAGATCGTCGACCTCGGCCTGGGGAATCTCGATGCGGAACGGGTGGATCACGCCTGCGGACGGGGTGAGGGTCATCGAAGTCTCCCTTTCGAGGAGGTCAAGGCCACGCGGGCCGTACGAAGCGATCTCGGGAACGGACGTGCCGCCCCTGGGAGTTCGTCCGGGGCGGTGGATGCGGCCCGGCGCGTTTTCCCGTGCTTCACACGTTAGAAGCCCATTAGGAACGATCGATTCCTAATGGGCTTCCTGATAGCCAGAACCCGCGGTACGGCCTGCCCGGCGGGCCGCCGGGCAGGCCGTACGGGCTTGGCCTCAAGGGGTGGCGAGGGCCTCGGTCGGGGGCATGCGGGCGGCGCGGACCGCCGGGTAGAAGCCGGCGATGCCGCCGATGATCAGCGTCGCGACCACGCCGCCGACCATCGCCCAGGCGGGGATGATCGACGGCCAGCCCTGGGAGGTGGCGTAGGCGATGGTCACGCCGATGCCCAGGACCACTCCCCCGATGCCGCCCAGGGCCGACAGCAGTTGCGACTCGGCCAGGAACTGCAGCCGGATCTGCCCCCGGGTGGCGCCCAGGGAGCGGCGGAGGCCGATCTCGGCGCGCCGCTCCAGTACGGAGATGACCATGGTGTTGGCCACGCCGACCCCGCCGACCAGGAGCGCGACGCCGCCCAGGCCCAGCAGCAGCGCGTTGAGCGTCGCGTCGGTGGCCTGCTTGGCGGCGAGCACGTCGGAAGGACGGGAGACGTCGACCTCGTCGGGGTGCTCGGGGTTGGCGGAGGCGGCCAGCACGTCCCGCACCTCGACCACGTGCTCCTCCTCGGCCCGGGTGTAGACGGTCGTCGGGTAGCCGTCGAAGTCGAGCCTTTCCTCGGCCACCGGCCAGCCGACGAGGGCGGAGGTGTCGAGCTCGGGGGCCAGGGGCGCCGGGGCGAGCACGCCGACCACGGTGAACCACTGGCCGCCGAGCCAGACACGCTGCTCCGGCCCCGCCTGGGCGACGCCGAGCCGGTCGGCTGTCCTTGATCCGAGGACCACCGCGGGGTAGCGGTGGGTGGCCGCGTTCAGCCAGGTGCCGCTGACGACCGTCGCCCCGACGTCCTTGAGCAGGTTGAGGCGGGCGGCCTGGACCGAGATGCCGCCGGACTGGGACTCCGGTATGTGGTCGTTGCGGTAGACCTTGGCGCTGGTGGCTCCGGTCGCGGTCACCGATGTCACCGGGCCGATCTGGCCGATCATGCTCTCCGACTCGGTGGGCAGGTGGGACCCCTCACCGAACATGGTGTTGCCAGGTGAGACCGTGAGCAGGTTGGTGCCGAGCGCGGAGAGCTGCCGGTTGAGGTCCTCCTGGCTGGAGGTGGAGATGCCGACCACGCCCAGCATCGCGGCGATGCCGATCGCGATGCCGAGGGCGGACAGGAACACCCGCAGCGGCCGTGACCGCAGTCCCGCCCCGCCGACCCTGAGCACGTCGCGCGGGCTGAGGCGGGAGGGCGTCAGCCGCGTACCGCGCCGCTCTTCGGAGATGGTCACCATGCCGTCCCTCGCCTGGTCTGAGAGATGACGGGCACCGGCCCGGCCTGGAATGGGACGGTCACCATGTCGCCACCCGATCGGCCCGGGAGTCGTGGACGACGCGGCCGTCCAGCATCTCGATCTGCCTGGGCAGGGCCGCGGCGATGTCCCGGTCGTGCGTGATGATCAGGACGGTGGTGCCGGCCTGGTGGAGGTCGCGCAGCAGGGTCATCACGGCGCCACCGGATTTTGAGTCGAGGTTGCCGGTGGGTTCGTCGGCGAGGAGCAGCTCGGGGTCGCCGACCACGGCGCGGGCGATGGCCACCCGCTGCCGCTCGCCACCGGACAGCTCGTGCGGCCGGTGGTCGAGGCGGTGCCCGAGGCCCACCCTGTGCAGCACCTCCGTCGCCTTCCTTCGCCGCCGCCTGAGGGGAACGCCGGAGTAGAGCAACCCGTCGGCGACGTTGTCCAGCACCGGCACCCCGGCGGCCAGGTGGAACTGCTGGAAGACGAAGCCGATCGTGCTCGCGCGCAGTGCCGACAGCTCCCGGTCGGTGAGCGCCGCGACGTCATGGCCCGCGATGCGCACGGTGCCGCCCGATGGCCGGTCCAGGGTGCCGATCATGTTCAGCATCGTGGACTTGCCGGAGCCGGACGGACCCACGATGCCGACCAGCTCGCCGTACCCGATCTCCATCGTGGCCCCGCGCAGGGCGGCCACCTCCCCGGCGTAGAGCTTGCTGACCTCGCTGAGTGAGACGATCACTTGGGCACCACCACGGTCGCGCCCTCGTCGACCCCGGTGACCTCCACCTTGCCGTCGGCGAACATGCCCGTCTTCACCGCCGCGTAGCGGGTGGCCGGGCCCTCCACCACCTGCACGCCGTACCCGCCCTCTGCCAGCGCGAGCAACGCGTTGACCGGCACGACGAGCACGTTCTTACGCTGCGCCGAGACGATCGTGACGTTCACGGGGGCGGTGTCGTACGTATTGAGCTTCTTGCCGGCGCGGATGGAGACGACCACCTCGATCGTGGTCGTGGTCTCGTCCTGGCTGGTGCTCTCGGTGGCCACCTTGCCGATGTCCTTGATGGTGCCCGGCACGGTGGAGCCGTCCGGCAGTTCCACGGTCGCCTTCATGCCCTTCTTGACCAGATGCCGGTCGGCGACGTCCAGCGGGACGGTGACCTGACGGGTCGTACCGGTGTAGGTCAGCACGGGGCCGCCGGCGGTGGCGCCGAGTGTGGTCTTGAGCTCGGCGACCCGGAACGCGCCGTCGTGGACGACGACGGCGCCGGGTTCGACCCGGCCGGTGACCGGGACGCCGATGTCCTCCTGCCACTGCTTCACAGCTTCGCGGGTGCTCCAGGTGAACTCGTCGTCCACGGTGAAGCCGTCGTAGCCGAGTTTGGCCAGGTTGGTCTCCAGCAGCTTGACGTCCTTGCCCTCCACCCCGTTCTCCAGGGTGCGGTAGAGGGGCGTGCTCCCGTACAGGAGCGGAACCCGGTCGGCGTCGACGCTGTAGACGGCCCGGCCCCGGGTGACGACGGCGCCGGCAGCCGGTAACCAGGTGATCGTGCCCTGGCGGGAGGTGACCGAGACGGTGGCGGTGTCGCCGTAGCCCAGGGTGCCGTCGACGGTCTCGGTCTCGGTCAGCGTGGTGCGGGTGACCTGGGCCGTCGCCGGGGGCGTCCGCTGGGCGACGGGCGTGCCGGTGTCGCCCCCCACGCCGATCGCGGCCGCCACCGAGGCGGCGAGCACCACTGCGCAACCTGCGGCCACCGCGACCGTCTTGCCCCGCCTGCGCCGCCGCCGCGGGGGCGCCTCCGGTTCGTCCGTAGCGCTCATGGGCCGCTCCGTTCGCGTGTCGCTCACCCTCCGGACCCCTTGGCGGGCCCGCCGAGGCCGCCCAGCTTGTCGCGGCAGGCCTCCTCGGCCTTCTTGAACGTCGGGTCGTCCGGCTTGATCTTGCTGTTGGGGCCGCCGATCCTGATGCCGCCGCCCTTGGAGAAGTCCGGATCGGGCATGTCGACGCCGTTGTCCCGCATGCACTGGGCGAAGGCGCGAACCTTCTCCTGCTCCTCCGGTGATATCGTGCCGCCCTTCTCGCCCATCGGGCTCAGGCTGCGGCAGGCTTCCATGGCCTTGTCCATGGTGGCCCGGTCGGCGCCCTTGGGAATCTTGATGGCGATCCTGCCGCCGTCGGCCTGGGGATCGGGCATGTCGACGCCGTTGTCCCGCATGCACTGGGCGAACTTCCTGCCCTGCTCCTCGCGGTCGACCGAGGCGGTCGGGGAGGCGCCGGTCGGGGAGGCGGTCTTCGTGCCTTGCACCGAAGCCACCCCGCCGGACGTCGCCGGCTGTCCGCATCCGGCGGCCAGCGCTAGGAACGCCACCGCCACAAGTGTTCTTCTCATGCCCCGAATGCTGCCGAGCGCGGATCGGAACGACCCCCGAGCAACCTCGGAGGAACCTCGGAATACTGAGCGGGAATCTCACAACGCCGACGAGCAGCCGCGCAATCCTCGGCCGGTATCCCGCGATCCTGGGCAGGAACCTCGCAACGCCGAGTCACGCAGTTCTGGAAGGCGTCTCACAGGCGTGAGGTATCTCGTAGTCCTGAGAAGGTGTCTCGCAGTCCTGAGGTATCTCGCAGTCCTGAGGTGTCTCGCAGTCCTGAAGCGGGAGCAGCACCCGGAAGGCGGCGCCCTTTCCTGGCGAGGTCGCGAGCTCGACCCGCCCGCCGTGCGCCCTGACGATGCCCGCCACGATGGCGAGCCCGAGCCCCGCCCCGCCCTCCGCGCGCGAGCGGCTCTGGCTGATCCGGTAGAGCCGCTCGAAGACGCGCGGGGCGTGATCCTCCGGGATTCCGGGGCCGGTGTCGCACACCTCCAGCACCCCCATGACCAGGTGCGCCCCGTCACCGACGGCGGCGGCCGGTGCGAGGGCGGCCCTGCCGGTGCCCACCCGGACGATGATCTCCGCGTCCGGCGGGGTGTGGACGAGCGCGTTGGTCACCAGGTTGGCGGCCACCTGCCGCAACCGGGCGTCGTCGCCCAGCACCATGACCGGGCTCAGCGCCGGACCGAGCCCGGTGAGCCGTACCCGCCGCTCGGGGAGCCGGGCCCGCGCGTCGCGTACCGTCTCGACCGCGATCTCCAGCAGGTCCACGGGGTGGCTGTCGAGGGCGCGTTCCTCGTCCAGATGGGCCAGCACGAGCAGGTCGTTGACCAGCAGGCCCATGCGGGTGGCCTCGTCCTCGATCCTGCGCATGGTCTCGTCCATAGGGGGACCCGGCGGGGTGCCGCCCCTGCGGTAGAGCTCGGCGAAGCCCTGCACCGAGGTCAGCGGGGTGCGCAGCTCATGGGAGGCGTCGGCGAGAAACCGTCGCATCCGCGCCTCGGACTCGATCCGCGCGGCGATCTCCGACTCCACCCGGTCGAGCATCACGTTCATCGCGACCCCGAGACGGCCCGGCTCGGTGTGCGGGGCGGTCTCCGGCACCCGGCGGCTGAAGTCGCCGGCGGTGATCTGCGCGGCGGTCTCCTCCATCCTGGTCAGGGGGCGCATGCCGAGCCGTACCAGGGCGGCGGCGACCAGGCCGAGCAGCAGCAGCACCACCGCCATGACCCCGGCGTCGATGGCCATCAGCCACCGCTGCGTCGCCTCGATCTCGGCCAGCGACGCCGTCATCACCACGATGCCGCCGTCGGGGAGATCCATCGCCTTCACCCGCCAGGACGGCCCGTCGGTGCCGGGCACCGTGTACGGCGCGCCCTTCTGGATCTGGTCGACGGGACCGAGCTCCGGCCTGTTGGGGAGTGCCCCGGGGATCTCGGCGGCCATCTTCCCGTCCGGCGCGAAGACATAGAACCTCCTGTCGCCGATCATCCGTTGGACGATCGCCCTCTCGGACACCTGGATCTGGATGCGCGGCTTGTCGGGCTGTGCGGGCACGCGGAACGGCAGGCCTTTGTTGGGCATCATCACCGCACCCGTCACGGCCGTCGTGGCGGTGGCGTCGAGCTGGTCGTCCAGCCGGTCGACCAGGTAGTTCCGCAGCAGCGTCAGGCCCACCGCGTTGGCCAGCACCAGCGCGACGGCGGTCAGCGCCACCGCCGCCACCACCAGCCGCGCCCGCAACGTCCAACGCCCCGGCGACCCAAGCCCCCGTCCGAACCCGTCCGCGAACGGCCTCACGCGTCCTCCAAGCATCGGACCTCCCGCGGACGAACCTACGCGTCCCCCCACCTTCTTCGGAGCTCCCGTGGACGGGCTCACGCGTCGCCCTTTCGCGGCAGCTTTAGCGTGTAGCCGACCCCTCGTACGGTGTGGATCAGCGGCGGATCCCAGCGGTCGATCTTCTTGCGCAGGTAGTAGACGTAGGACTCCACAATGCTGGCGTCCCCGCCGAAGTCGTAGCGCCAGACGCTGTCGAGGATCTGCGTCTTGCTCACCACCCGTCCTGCGTTGGTGAGCAGGTAGGCCAGCAGGTTGAACTCGGTCGGCGACAGGTCCACAGGAACGCCGCCGCGCCGCACCTCGTGGGCGTCCGCGTCCAGCTCCACGTCGGCGTACCTCAGCAGGTGGTCCGTGGACGGCCCGGCCACCCGGCTCCGGCGGAGGATGGCCTTGATCCGCAGGACCACCTCCTCCAGGCTGAACGGCTTGGTGACGTAGTCGTCCGCGCCGAGGCTCAACCCCTGGACGCGGTCCTCCACGGTGTCCCGCGCGGTCAGGAACAGCACGGGCACCTCACCGAGCCGGCGCGCCACCTCGAAGCCATCCAGATCTGGCAGCATCACATCGAGAACCACGATGTCCGGATCGAACGCCGCCGCGGCCCTCAACGCGTCCAGCCCGCACTCCGCCGTCTTCACCTCGAACGACACCAGGCGCAGTGTCTGCGAAAGCAGAGCGAGGATGTTCGGCTCATCGTCAACGACGAGAACCTTGTCGGCCCGTTCCATAACCCCTACCTCTACCTGACGCACCTCAACGCCAGCTCAAAGCAAGAAGATCCACCCGCCTCGACCACCATCCGAGTCGCGGGAAGAGACCGCTCGGCCCATCGCACGAGCACACTCCGCTGCCACCTTCATACCTTCCGCGACCGGGAATTCGATGCGCCACAGCCGCCGGAACGAACTCAAAAAGCGGTTACGGCCTGCTATATATGAGCGATTATTCAATAATATTGACGCGAATTACGGTCCATGTGACGCTATACCTGCAAAGGTGCCCATAATGGGACGCGCGACGCACATGGGAAGCGGAGACGGCGACGGAATTCCTGCGTAGAATCGGCAAGTCGATGCGCGAGCTGGGAAGCACGGCCAACACCGACGGCTGCCCCGACATCTGGGAGATGGAGAACATAGCCGTGGTCGGACGTGACGTTACAGCGAGCTATGCGGACAGGCTTCCCAGTGATGTGACCATTCGCGCGGACGAGCGTCTCGTCATGATCCCGCGACACCTTCCCACCAGCGCAAAAGCGGATATCCCAGATGCTTGACCAGCTCAGCCGCCTTCCAGCGCAGCATCTCGATCTCGCCGCGCTGGCCGCTATCACTGTTTCCTTAGTCCTGCAGGCCCGTGAAGCCAAGCTGGCCAGAGAACAAGCGTCAAGGGCCACCCATAATGAATTGATCACGATGGCTCTGGAAATCCGATTTATCGGGAATGCTGGGGAGTGTTCAGCACCGAGACGGACGAGAGATCCCTCAGGCAGCCGTTGTACACCAACTTGATCTTGTCTTACTGGCAGACCCGGTTCGAGCTGGGCACCTTTTCTGAGACGCATCTACGCCACGGCGCGACGACCATCTTCTCCGCCAGACCTGGGCGAACTTTCTGGAACGAGGCAAGAGAAGCACGTATCAGAACCTCGCAGACAAGAAAGGCCCGGAGGTTCCACGCGATTCTCGATGAGGAGTACGAGAGGTCGGTCGCGGCTACCCCCACGCTCGACCGTCCCTCAGAGGCGCGCGCCACGCGAGTAGCCGCGCTCATGCGCCGGATCGCTGATCGGCGGACAGATAGGCGCAACTGTTCACAGGTGGCCGGGGGTGGGGCCTGGGATGTGGACGTCGCGTTCGAAGAAGGGTGTTCGACGTGCATGATGACGCAACCCTGTCGGGCGGCAGGGTGCTGGCCGAGTGCACGGCGGGCTCCTTCGACGGCATCAGGCTCGACGACACCGGCCGCATCTGGGCCGCCACGCATGAGGGCGTGCACTGCTTCGCCCCGGACGGCACGCTGATCGGCAAGCTGAAACTTCCGGAGAAGACCTCCAACCTGGTCTTCGGCGGACTCAAGCGCAACTGGCTGTTCATGACCGCCTCGACCTCCGTCTACGCGATCATGCTCAACGTGCGCGGGGCCAGGTCCGTCTACAAGGGCGTCTCCACGGCGGAAGGCGGCCACCCTGGATGATGACCGCCTTCCTTGAGGAGGGGTTAGTTGGTGAGCACTCGGGTGTGAAGGTCGGTGACGGTCTTGCGGGCCGATTCGAGGGCGCCTGCCTGCCAGGCGATCATGTAGCTGAGCCAGTCGCCGGCGAAGTGAACATGGCCGGCCGGCTTGTTCAGGAGCTGGTAGCCGCCCGTGCGGGAGGGCCAGCCGACCCAGGCGCCCTCGATGTGCGGCTGGAGCCTCCAGGAGACCGACACGGAGGCGGCCAGCTCGTCGCGGTACTTCGCGCCGTGGATCTTCATGCCCTGCTCGATCGCGCGCTTCTCCCGCTGTGCATGCGGGAGCGCGGCGTAGGCGTCCTGGTTTGAGCCGTTGTTGTAGTACCCGATGATGAGCCCGCGCCGCGCGCCGTACCCGTAGGACGGGTACCACATGACGGACAGGTCGAGGTCGGTGTTGGTGATGCCGCCGTAGATGTTCTCGTCGGTCTCCCACCACCGGCGCCGGTACTCCAGGCCGATCTTGCCGGAGGAGGTGACGGTCGGCGTCGACAGGGCGGCCTGTACGTCGGGGCCGAGGTTGTGCGGGGTCTTGGCCAGGATGTGCGGCGGCATCGCGGCCACGCAGAAGTCCGCCTTGATCTTCCGGGTCTTGCCGTTCTTGTCCTGGTACTCGACCTCGACCCCGTCGGGCAGGTCGGTGATCTTCGTGACCTTCGACCTCAGCGAGATCTTGTGCTTGCCGATGGCGTCGGCGAACGCCTTGGGGATGGAGTCCATGCCGCCCACCGGCTGGAACATCAGCATTGCCTGGTCGTAGCCGAACTCGAAGGAGAACCGCTGCCCGACGCCGCTCCCGAGCACCTCCGAGAGCGACGGCACGGGGCCGAGGATGGTGCCCGGCTGCTCGCCCGCGCCCGGGTCGGTGCTGTAGCCCCGGTGCTCGTTGCCGGTGTAGGCGAAGCCGCTCGCCCTGTTGCCGATTGAGCCGAACCCGCGCAGGAAGGAGATGAGCTTCTCCTTGTCCTGCGCGGTCAGCTTGGCGTCGAGCGCGCCGCTGTCGGTGGCCGTGGAAAGCAGTTCGGAGATGTAGCCGTAGACGTCGGCCTTCGCGGTGCGCCATCTGACCGGCGCGGTCATGCCTGCGGCCTCGTTGTAGATGTAGGACTGCGCGTTGGAGTTGGTGAAGACCTCCAGTGCCACGCCAAGCTCGCGGCAGTAGTCCATGGTGACCATCCACTGCGCGAGCCTGGCCGGCCCGGCGTTCATGTAGATGCCGTCGGAGAAGCGAGCGGTCTGGGTCGAACCGTCCAGCTCAGTGATCCGGTCGCCTCCCCTGATGGTCCAGTTGCGCCCGCCGACCCGGTCCAGCGCTTCGAGGATGGTGCAGTCGTAGCCCGCCTTGCCCAGCTCGTACGCCGTGGCGAGGCCCGCGACGCCCGCGCCGAGCACGACCACCTTCTTCGCGCCCCTGCCGGTCAGGGTGAAATCGGACGGTTGCGGCGGCACGAACGCCGTACGGGTCGCCGCCTCCGCACTGGGCGCGAGACCCAGCGCGCCCATCGTCGCCAGGAGTGCGCCGGCGCCACCGGTCGCGCCGACAGCTGTCAGGAAACCACGTCTGCTGTAGTCCACAGCCACCTCCAAGATCTACTGGAGGCCAGTGTGAGCGCGATCTGTTGCCCCAGATCGACGATCATGTTCCAGGCATATTTCCGTAAAAGTCACACCATGTAGTGAAATTTCGGTGTTTGGGGGTTGGTGCGGAGAGTCGGAGTATTGATCTCTGTGGGGATGACGTGCAGTGTGTGATGCGTCGGCGTGCCGTACGGGGCGACCGCGGCAGGACCTCGCGGAGCGTCCCGCGTACGAGAAGGAAAGCATCTTGAGCTCAGAGTCAGCGGGTCGCTTCGGCCTGGTCGGCAGCGGGTGGCGTTCGCAGTTCTTCCTGCGGCTGGCCAGGCAACTACCCGAGCGGCTGTCGGTGACCGGCGTGGTGACCAGATCGGCCGAGCGCGGCGCCGAGGTCGAGTCGCGCTGGGGGGTGCCGGCATTCCGCTCCGTCGGCGAGATGCTCGCGGCCGGACGTCCGGAGTTCGTCATCCCCTCGGTGCCGTGGCCGGTCACCCCGGAGGTGACCAAGGAGCTCGTCGAGCTCGGCGTCCCGGTGCTGGCCGAGACTCCCCCGGCGGCCGACCTGGACGGGCTGCGCGACTTGTGGACCGCCGTCGGGTCCAGCGGCCTGGTGCAGGTGGCGGAGCAGTACCTGCACATGCCCGGCCACGCGGCGAGGCTCGCGCTCATCAGGGAAGGCGTCATCGGGCAGGTGACCTCCGTGCAGGTCTCCTCGACGCACCTCTACCACGCCGTGTCGATGATCCGTCACATGCTCGGCGCCGGCTTCGAGGAGGCCACGGTGAGCGCCCGATCGTTCACCGCCCCGCTGGCCGACCCGCTGACCCCGGACGGCTGGACGGGTGACGCGTCGCCGAAGATGGCGGCCACCACGATCGCGACCATCGGGTTCGCGAGCGGGATGGGACTCTACGACTTCACCGACAACCAGTGGTGGAACCCGCTGCGCACCCGGCGCATCGTCATCCGAGGATCGCTGGGCGAGTTGGTGGACGACCGCGCCGTGCGCCTGGCCGACCCGTCCACCCCGGTGGAGTCGCACCTCATCCGGCGCCAGACCGGGATCGACCTGAACCTCGAAGGCTTCGAGCTGGACCACATCGGCTTCGACGGGCGCATCGTCTACCGCAACGAGTACAAGGGGGCGCGGTTCTCGGAGGACGACCTCGCCGTCGTCTCGCTGCTGTGCCAGATGACGGCGTGGGTGCGGGGCGAGGCCCCCGAGCCCTACTCGCTGGCCGACGGCTGCCAGGACCACCTGATCAGCCTGGCGATCGGCGAGTCGCTGCGCACCTCGGCCGACGTCACCACCACCCGCGAGGCCTGGGCACGCTGACCGCCCCGTGCGGGTTCAGGGAGTGCCGAGGTAGGCGAGGACGGCGGCCACCCGGCGATGGGTGTCGGGGCTGTTCTCCAGGCTCAGCTTCATGAAGATGGAGTTGACGTTCTTCTCTACCGCCGACACCGACAATTGCAGAGCCCTGGAGATGCCACCGTTGGACTTCCCGTGCGCCATCTCGCGGAGCACGTCGCGCTCGCGTGACGTCAGTGCCTCCGTGCCGCCTCGTACGGCCCGGCGGGCGAGCAGCCCCTCGACGACCTTCGGATCGATGACCGAGCCGCCGGTCACGACGGCGCGAATGGCACCGAGCAACTCGTCCAGGTCGCCGACACGGTCCTTGAGCAGGTACGCGAAGCCCTCGGTGCCGTGCTTGAACAGCTCGACGGCGTACAGCGAGTCGGCGAACTGGGAGAGCACGACGATGCCGACCGTGGGGTGGCCGGCCCGGATGTGGTGCGCGGCGTCGATGCCCTCGAAGCCGGGGCGCCAGTCGCCACCCGGCATGCGAATGTCGGTGATCACGACGTCGGGGGTGAGCCGGCGTACGGCGTCCACCATCTCGTCGGCCGTGCCGACCGCGCCCACGACCACGAGCTCGCCGGACATCTCCAGCAGCTGCCTCGTCCCCTCGCGAACCAGGTAATGGTCATCCGCGACAACGGCCCGCATCCGCTGTTCAGCCATATACGGCCCCTAACCCACACACAGGCCGTTCAGACATGAATGACACCCACGCACACAAACGCTGCTCGGACACGAACGATCGCCCACGCACACGCGGGCCGTTCAGACATGAACGGCCTCGCAGACGCACAGCAGCTGTTCAGGAATCGGCTGCCCCCAGTGGCACGAAGACTGTCGCGAAAGGTCCGCCCCCAGCCAACCACAGGCTGCTTACCCATGGACCGCCACCCAGGCGTGCAGCCGAGTGCCCTCTCCCGGGGCGCTGGTGATATCGAGGCCCCCGCCCAGCGCGCTCAGCCGGTCGGCGAGCATCGCGAGGCCCGTACGGGAGACGGTTTCCGGCTCGAAACCCTTGCCGTTGTCGGCCACGGACGCGAGCACCCGGCCTTCGGTGTGGGACAGCCGGACCTGGATGACTGTGGCGGAGGCGTGCTTGAGGGCGTTGGCGACCGCCTCGCTGACCGTGAAGTACACGGCGCCCTCCACCTCGTCGGAGAACCGTTTCTCCCGCAGACCGGGATCTGCCGTCACGGTGGTCGCCACCGGCAGGCGCGAGCAGCGTTCCTCCACGGCCTCCACGATGCCGCCCTGGCTGAGCACGGCCGGATGGATGCCCGCCGCCAGCTCGCGCAGGTCGGAGAGGGTCTGCCGGGCCTGCTCGCGAAGCAGGGTCATCGTCCGGGCCTCGCCTCCGGTGGCCCGGGCCAGCTCCAGCCCGGCGATGAGGGCCACGAGTTGCTGCTGCACGCCGTCGTGGATGTTGCGCTCGATGCGCCGCCGCTCTGCCTCCTGCGCGTTCACCAGCCGGGTGGCGAGCCCGGCGCTCTGCACGGCCAGCGCCACCGGAACGGCGAGTGCCGTGAGCAGCCGCCGATCCTCGGCGTTGAACCGCCCCGCGATCTTGGGCCCACAGGCGATGTGCCCGAGCCCGGCCGGCACGGTGAGCAGGGGCGGCCCCTCCTCCCGCCCGGCCACGACCCGGGTGCCATCGGAGAGCGCGACGGCCGCCCACCGGGTGTCCAGGCCCGACCGTACGGCTGCCGCCAGCCGGCCGAGTTGCTCCACCGGCTCCATCTCCTTGAGCGTCGGACCGAGGTCCGACAGCAGCTCGTCGACCGTCGGCCGGACGTCGAAGACCAGGTAGAGCCGGGAGCCCCGCAGCCCGACCCGGATGTCCAGGAGGTTGTACCGCAGGACCGCCACCGCGATCGTGGCCGGCAGCGCTCCGACCACGCTCATTGCCCCGATCAGCATCGCGACCACCGGGCCGGCGCTCGCTGTCAGGACCAGCAGGACGGCACCCGCCAGGTTGACCACCATGCCGGCGATCAGCCAGCCGAGCTGCCGCCGCTCGGACGCCCTGCTTCGCCGCCAGCGCGCGATGACCGAGCCGAGCACGACCAGGGCTACGACGGAGACGACCGCCTGGCCCACTCCCGCCGCGAACAGCGCGAACGGATCGGACGTCGGGGTCCTCCCGAGGGTCAGCTGGGGGACGCGCACCACTCCGAGCCAGTGAAGGCCGATCGCCCCGGCGGCGATCCAGACGGCCGGCCGCCAGCGTGCGGACGGCAGCCGCCCGTCGGGGAAGAGCAACGGGACGAAGACCCACGTCAGGCCGTAGTAGATGGTGTACATCGAGGTCATCACAGCGGCTAGCGGGAGCGGCACGCCCGCGTCGCCGTCGGCCCTGAGGAGCAGGCCGGTGCCGGCGGCGCCAAGCGCCAGGCAGTCGGCGGTGGCCAGCAGCAGCCATCCATAGGCATTGTCAGGACGGCGGACGGCGATGAGCCAGCCCAGCGCGGGAAAGACGAGATACGGCACTACGTACGCCCATTCCACGGGCGACGCGGCGGACTCGGGCTGCAGCAGCAGCCCCGCGACGGCGCCCGCCACGGCCACCGCCGCCAAGGAGGCGGCTACCGCGGCGGAATGCTTCATGAACGGCATCGTGGCGTGTGCCGGTGACCGGCGTCTATGAGGTTGTCCTCACATTCCATGTGGATCCCCGCACTTCAGAGACGGAGGACTGCCAGGTACCGCCGGCGGCGCCGCCATTTCTACTGTGGTGATCACCCGAGAGAAGGAGGAGCCATGTCCCTCACGACGAGGTCGACGAGATCCACGCGTGTCCTGTCCGCGACGCTCGCCATTGCGGCCCTCGCTCTGACCGCGTGCGCGCCCGGCGAGCAGAGCACTGCCACGTCCGCTCTCACCCCGGCGCCCTCTGGCTCCGCCCTCACCCCGGCGCCTTCCGGTAGCCCGGCCAAGACGGTCGACATACCCGGCACTCCCGTGGGCGGGCAGCTCCGCTGGTTCCTCGACGTCGTGGGCAGGCCGCCGATCGCCGACGACGAGCTGGCCGAGCACCTGAGCGCCGAGTTTCTCAAGGAGGTTCCCCCGGCGCAGTTCAACAAGACCCTCGAAGGCTTGGCGGGGCTCAAGCTCGACGAGCTGACCGGCGTCCAGCCCACGGCGATCGTCGGTCTCATCTCGTTGCCAAGCGGGCGGCTCAAGCTCTCGATCTCCGTCGACGCGTCCGGGAAGATCAACGTTCTGCGGCTCTCGCCGGTGGCCTCCCCCTCGCCGACGCCTGCGAGCTGGTCCGACATCGACAAACGGCTGCGAGCGGTGGCGCCACAGTCCGGCTTCCTGGCCGCCGAGGTGACCCCCGGCGGCGGCTGCCGGCCCGTTCATGCGCTGGCTCCGGGCGAGCCGCGGCCGCTGGGCTCGATGTTCAAGACGTACGTGCTGGGCGCCGTCGCGCAAAGGGTGCGCGAGGGCAAGCTGTCCTGGGACGACAAGCTCACGATCACACCGGAGCTGAAGAGCCTGCCCGGCGGCGAGCTGCAGGACCGGCCGGACGGCAGCACCGTCTCCGTCCGGGAGGCCGCCAAGCTGATGATCTCCATCAGCGACAACACCGGTGCTGACCTGCTCCTCGACAAGGTCGGACGGCGGGCGGTCGAGGCCACGAACGCGGCGTGGTCCGATCACGCGAAGCGGAACGTGCCGTTCCTGACCACACGCGAGCTCTTCGTGCTGAAGGGCGCCGACTACCCGCGGCTCACGAAGGAATACCTTGCCCTCGATTCCAAGGGGCGGCGCGCCTACCTCGATCGGACGGTGGCGAAGGTGCCGCTTTCACGGGTCACCTCGTGGCAGGCTCCCCGGGAGCTCGACACGGTGGAGTGGCTCGGCTCCCCGTCCGACATGTGCCGCGCCTTCGCCGGGCTGAGCGGGTTCGGTGACCGGGAAGTGAGCGAGGTGATGTCCGGCGACGCCGGGCTCGGGCTACCCCGCGAAGACTGGCCGCTCGTCTGGTACAAGGGCGGCTCGGAGCCGGGGGTGCTCACCATGGGCTTCCTCGCCCGCTCGGCTAAAGGCAAGACCTACGTCGTCACGACGCTGACCAGCGACCCTTCCGCCCCCTTCAACGAAGACGCCATCACCCAGGAGTCGCTGGCCCTGATCCGCGGCGCCTTCGCGCTCCTGTGACCCATCCCCTTCGCCGCCCAGACCATCCGACACCTCACCACCCGCTTCACCACCACGCCATCCGACCCCTAAGTGGTCGACTGAAGATCCAGGACTGGTACTGCCAGGGCTTGAGCTGGCTGTCTTCCGATGTTTCTCGGAGTCGCGTGCTCGTCGCAGCGCCGGAGGGAACGGGACGACCTCGTCGCCGAGTTCGACTGGTGGCGTTTCAGCGTGAGGGCTTCGCCGTAGCGGTATCGGGCGGGGCCTGGCCCATCATTGCCAGCATCGCCTGCCATGGTGTTCCGTCGAAGATCAGCATGATCGATGTGATTCCGGCGCCGTCGAGGCGGAAGTGTTCGGCGGTGCGCTGAGTGCCAGCCGGGGTGGCGGTGTGCACGTCGTAGACGAGTGTCGCCTCGGACTCGCCGTACAGTTCGCTGATCATGTCGACGCCGGTGACCACCTGGAGGAAGCCGGGGAGCCCGGCCAGGTGGCCGGCGGGGTCCGCAGAGCTCATGAGCGGGCTTTGGAAGGTGAACGGCTCGGCGAGATGCGCGACGGCTGCGGGCATGTCCCCACTGAACCTGGCGTCGTGATAGCCCCGCACGATCTGCCGGGTCCGGGTCTCGGTTGTCATCGCGGTTCGGTCCTTTGATCGTTTCTTCGGGTGGTGGATGTCCGGTTCACGGCTGGGTGTTCGTGCCGTCGGCCTGGCTCAGGTATTGGTCGAGTCGATGCTGGTTCTCGACGAGGCGCAGGCAAAGATGCCGCAGCTGGGTCATCTCGGCGGGCGTGAATCCGCGGAAGACCGCCGCCATGGCGGCCTGGGTGGGCCGACGGAAGGACTCCAACCAGGCCAGCCCGGCGGGTGTGATCCTGGCCAGGACCGAACGGCGGTCACGCTGATCGGCGACCCGCTCAGCCAGTCCGTCGCGTTCGAGGGTGTCGACCAGTCCGGTGACATTGCGCGAGCTCACTCCAGCCGCCTGGGCCAACTCGCCGATGCTGATCCCATCATCGGATGCGGCGCTCAGACGGATCAGGAGATCGAGCGCACCCGCGCTCAGCCCGCGGCCCTCGGCCCCGCGGGAGCGCATGCGCTCGGTGGCGTGGAACGCGCTGCGGACCGCAGCTGCGCCTTCGAGGGCGAGGGTGTCCTCTCCTGCGGTGAACTGGGCCATGGCAGACCTCACCCGGGGGTCGAAAAAGCTACCGTCTGGGTCACGATCGAGGCCGTACGGGGAGTTATGTACATGCTTCATGATGAAGCAATACTTTAATACCAACTTCGCTAACTTGCCAAGCAGCCCCGGCGCGCCCGAGGATGCCCCTCGGCTGCGCCAGCGCGCTCCATCTCACCGCCCCCGACATCCGACCAACCCTCGGGCGCAACACGCGTCGCTGTGTCAACCCCCGAAGGACTTCCAGACTCGACCACTAAGCACTCCTCCTCGCGCCCAGACCAGCCGACACCTGACCACACGTTCTCGCTGCTCATGTCATCCGGTGCTTGACCACGTCTGTTCTCCCACGCCATTTGACGCCTACCCAGGTCTTTGCGCGGCGTAGTGGAGAGCAAACTTACCGTGATATCTGGCGTGTCCGGTTGAGGGTAAGTACGAAGATCATCATGCTCGACGGGAAGCCGTGTGGTTCGTCACGGTGTGGTGACTCATCGGTCTGGCAGTCGACATGAGGTGTGCCATGCGTGAGCAGGGGCGGGTGCGGTGGAAACGCTTCGCTTTGATCTTCATACCCGCGGCGGCAGTGGCGTCAGTGCTGGTCGGTGCCGTGGCCCGGGGTGCCGTCGGCGCCTCGTTCGTGGTCGCCGGGGAAAAGATCAAGGTCACCGCCGACCTGATCCGCGCGTGGGACGTCGCCGAGTTCCCCGGCGTGGTGGAGACAAAAGGAGGCAAGCAGATCCCCGTATACCTCACCATGAACCGGCATTTGGAAGCCTTCAATCTCTGCCAGAGCTACTTGGTCGACACGCCCATGGGCACGGTGACCATCAAGGTCACCGGGGGCACGGGCAAGGACCCGGTGACCGCCGACAACCAGGTCATCTACGCGCGCCGACTGGCCGGTGACAATTACTCCACCAACGTCCAGATCGGCCGCGACGCCAGCACCGCGAGCACCCTGCCGGGGATCACCGGGCAGCCCGGGGTCGCCGGTCAGGTGTCCTCCACGGTCGTCGTCAAGAACTCCCGGCAGATCATCCTGGGCACGAGTGCCGAGAGACTCGGCTTCCCCGAGTCCCTGCTGCGCGTGCTGCCCGGCATACAGGAGTGCTTCTAGCTTGAGGTCCGTCTAGTGCTCGTGGTGCCGCATAAGTGACCGGCCTTACTTCCTGGGGGCAGGAGATCGTGAAGTCGTGGCGGCGTTCTCGCCCGTTCTGGGGTGGTCTGATCACCCTCATGGCCGGGCTGGAGATGCTCAGCATCCCCTTCGCCGTCAACGCGCTTCCGCTGGTGATCCACTCAGCCCAGGCGGGACTGATCTACCTGATCTCCATCACGATGATCATCCTGGGCGTGCTGATCTGGCTGCAGCCGGCGCAGCGCATCTTCCTCGGCATCATGGCCAGCCTGCTGTCCATCACGTCCATCCTGTACGCCAACATCGGCGGCTTCCTGATCGGCATGATCCTGGGCCTGATCGGCGGCGCCCTGGCGGCCGCGTGGACTCCCAACCCGCACGCGGGCGGCTTCGGCGGGGGTTCACCTTCGCGTGACGGCAACGAAGAATCCCGCCCAGAGGCCTCAGGAGGACATCGCGGATGAGCTTACTCCGACGTAACGTCAGCAAGGAGCCTGGAGCGCCGGCACCGCCGCCTCGGGTCTCTCAGCGCTGGCGTCGCACGTCACCGGGCGCTCACGCCGGAGGCTCCGCGACCTGGCGGAGCTCCACGTCGCCCACCGCTTCCGCCAGGCGGGCCGCCCATTCGACCGCCTCCTCCCTCGATCTCACCTCGATCAGCGCGAAGCCGCTGACCAGCTCCTTTGTCCCGGTGAACGGGCCGCCGGTCACGGTCCGCGTCCCTCCGGAGACCGAGACGCGCGCGCCCGCCGAGCTGGGCAGGAGGTCTTCGGCGGCGAGCAGCACGCCGGCCCGTACCATCTCGTCGATCAGCCTTCCCGTGCCGTCATGCGGCTCGGCGCCCGCTTCCGCCTGCTCGGTGGCCTTGTGCATCACCATGAACCGCACCATCGTTCCTCCTGTCGGACATCCACCTCTATCTAGGTGTCGATCGACTGGCGGCGACTTCGACACGGCACTAGGACGGCTTTCCGGCGCGTGCGCCCCTGAGCCGTAGTGCATTGGGTGCGGTATGGCCGGAGTGTGGGTACGAAACGGCAATGTCGGCCGACAAGCTGGACGCCTACCGGAGCAAGCGCGACGCCACCCGCACGCCGGAGCCCGTGCCGGAGCCGGGGCCTCTCCCCACAGGCCAGGACGACACCTTCGTGATCCACGAGCACCACGCCCGCCGCCTGCACTGGGACCTCCGACTCGAACGCGACGGCGTGCTGGCCTCCTGGGCGATCCCCAAGGGCCTCCCCCTCGACCCCAAGACCAACCACCTGGCCGTGCACACCGAGGACCACCCCATCGAGTACGCCACGTTCGAGGGGGAGATCGCCCAGGGCGAGTACGGCGGGGGCCTGATGCTCGTCTGGGACCGGGGCACCTACGAGACCGAGAAGTGGACGGACCGCGAGGTCAAGATCGTGATGCACGGGGCGCGGGCCACCGGCCGGTACGTGCTGTTCCAGACCGACGGCAAGAACTGGATGATCCACCGGATGGACCCGCCGCCGAACCCGGGTCCGCCGACCGCCGCGGACCTGCGGCCCATGCTGCCAGAGGAGCGCAGGCGCCTCCCCCGCGACCAGGACGCCTACGGGTTCGAGTTCGACCTCGGGGGAACGCGCGCGCTCGCCGGCGTCGAGAACGGCGAGGCCAGGCTCTTCGCCGAGGACGGCACGCCTCTGGACCACCCCGACCTCGCCGGCCTGGGCAAGAACCTCCTCGGGCTTCCCGCCGTGCTCGACGGCCAGATCGTCGAGATGGAGGGCACCCCGGTCTACATGATCTTCGACGTGCTCCGCCTCAACGGTGGAGTCCTGCTCGACCGCGTCTACCGGGACCGGCGCCGCACGCTCGACCACCTGTCCCTGCGCGGCCCGCACTGGCAGACGACTCCGTGGTTCCCCGGCGATGGCAAGCCCGTGCTGAAGGTGGCGAGAGACCAGGGGCTTCCGGCCGTCCTCGCCAAGCGCCTCGACAGCCCGTACGTCCCCGGCGCGCGCTCCCCGTACTGGCTGCGCGTGCCCGTCGGCGACTGACGCCTCGGGGGGCCAGAGAATTTTTTTCCGAGTGCCCGGCCCGGCAGGAGAACGGCCAGCTCAGCGAGGTTGTGCGGCGCGAAATACGGCCTTGTGGAAACGCGTCGAAGAAATGCGTTCCCGCAGGTCAGCCGGAAACGTGAACGTCACGTTCACGTTTGCCAGATCCAGAATTCGTGCGCAAAGATAAATCATCACCCATTTCGGCCCCTGACCAGGGGTTTCTTCGCCATGTCCGGCAACCTTCCACTCCAACCCCCAAGGAGGGGACGATGATCCATGCCCGAGGGCTGACCCGGCGGTTCACGGTGAAGCGGGAGACCGTCGACGCCGTGCGCGGTATCGACCTCGATGTGGAACCCGGCCAGCTGGTGGCCTTCCTCGGTCCGAACGGCGCGGGAAAGTCCACCAGCCTTCGCATGCTGACCTCTCTGCTGCCGCCGACGTCGGGGACCGCCGTCGTGGCCGGCCACGATGTGGTCGCCGATCCGGCCGGGGTGCGCGCCCGTATCGGTTATGTCGGGCAGAAGAGCAGCGCGGGCGAGAACTTCCGCGTACGCGACGAGCTGGTGACCCAGGGACGCTGCTACGGCCTCGGCGTGGCCCAGGCGCGCCGGAGGGCCGACGAGGTCCTCAGCCTGCTCGATCTGGAGCCCCTGGCCAGGCGCAAGCCCGGCACCCTTTCGGGGGGCCAGCGCCGCAGGCTCGACATCGCCATGGGGCTCGTCCACCGGCCCGAGCTGCTGTTCCTGGACGAGCCGACGACCGGCCTCGACCCGCAGAGCCGCGCCAACATCTGGGAGCACATCCTGCGGCTGCGCACCGAACACGGCACGACCCTGTTCCTGACCACGCACTACCTGGAGGAGGCCGACAGCATGGCCGAGCGGGTAGTGATCATCGACCACGGCCTGATCATCGCCGACGGCACGGCCCAGGGGCTCAAGAGCGATCTGGCCGGTGACCGCGTCACGGTCACGACGCACGACCTGGCGGAGGCGACGAGGGCGGCCGAGATCGCCGCACGGATCGCCTCGCCTGACGAGGTCACCACCGACGGGACGACCGTGCGGCTGCGCGTCTCCCGTGCGGAGGCGGTGCTGCCGGAGTACCTGCGGTCGCTGGAGGCGGCGGGCGTGAAGGTCGCCACGGCCGAGACCGCTCGCCCGACGCTCGACGACGTGTTCCTGGCGCTCACCGGCCGCAGCCTGCGCGAGACCGACGGCGCGTGACCTCATCCCATGTAGGAAAGGCGAGTTCGTTGAGCACTCATTTCATCCGTGACACCCGTACCGTGTTCTCCCGCGAGTTCGCTCCCGTGGTGCGCGAACCCCTCGCCCTGGTGTTCACCATGGGGCAGCCGCTGCTCTTCCTGTTCCTGTTCGGGCCGATGCTGGCCGGAACGGGGAGCCTCGGAGAGGGGGGCTCGCCATGGCAGTGGTTCGTGCCCGGCATCCTGATCATGATGTGCCTGTCCGGGCCGATGATGGCCGGATACTCCATGCTCATCGAGCTGATGGGCGGCTCGATGGAGCGGATGCTGGTCACGCCGCTGAACCGCACGGCGATGCTCGTCGGCCGCACCCTCAAGGAGTTCGTGATCCTGCTGTTCCAGGCCGTGCTGATCATCGGCCTCGCGGTGCCGCTGGGCTTCGAGCTCCGTCCTGTGGGCGTGCTGGCCGGGCTCGCGCTGCTGATCGTGTTCGGCGTCGGGCTCGGCTCGCTGTCCTTCGTGCTCGCGATCGCGTCCCGGCCGGGTGGTGAGCTGTTCTGGGGAGTCACCCAGATGGTGCTGTTCCCGCTGATGCTGCTGTCGGGCGTGCTGTTGCCGGTGGAGTCCGGCCCGGCGTGGCTGCGGGCCACCGCCGCGCTGAACCCGGTCTCGTACATCGTGCGGGCGGAGCGGGCGCTGTTCAGCGACAGGTTCGCGGACATCTCGGTGCTGTACGGCCTGCTCGCGGCCTGCGCCGTCGCGGCGGTGGGCCTGGCCCTCGGCACGCGGGCGATGCGGCGCGGCATCTGACGCCAAGCCGGCGCACTCGTGCTCCTGGACCACCGTGGACTCCGGCGCGAAGGCGCTTGCGACGGTCGACGGCCGGGTGGTCAGCGGAAGTCGTCCGCGTGGTCGGCGGCCCACTGCGCGAACGTACGGGCGGGACGGCCGGTCACCTTCTCGACGGTGTCGGTCACGAAGGCCTCGCGGCCGACGGACTTGGCCTGGAGGTCCATGATCGTGTCGACGATGTGCTCGGGGACGTGCTGGATCATCGCCTGCCTGGCGGCCTCCGGGGACACCTCCTCAAGGCGGAGCGGGCGGCCGATGGCCTCGCCCACGGCCTGGACCTGGGCACTCAGGGTCAGCGCCTGCGGGCCGGTCAGCTGGTACCGCGCGCCGGCGTGGCCGTCCGACGTCAGCGCCTGGACGGCCACGGCGGCGATGTCGGCCTCGTGGATCGGCGCCGTGACCGCCTCGCCGAACGGGAGGCGCACGACGTCGCCCGCCTTGACCTGGCCCAGCCACTGGTAGGCGTTGGTGTCGAAGGCGCCGGGCCGCACGAAGGTCCACTCGATCCCGGACTCCTCGATCGCGTCCTCGATGACGGCGTGGAACGCGGCGATGAAGTTCGGCTGCACCTCGGCGTCGTCGTCCACCGCGAGGGACGAGAGCAGGACGACCCTGCGGACCCCGGCGTCCTTGGCGGCCTTGAGGAACGCGGGGGCCGTGCCGGGTACGGCGTACAGGAAGGCGGCCGTGACGCCTTCGAGCGCGGGCGGGAGGGTCTCGGGCTCGGAGAGGTCCCCGCGGATCACCTCGGCCCCGGCCGGAAGGTGCGCTCTGTCCGGGTTTCGGGTGAGGGCCCTGACCTCCTGGCCCGCCGCGAGAAGCTGCTCGGCCACGCCGCGGCCGACGTTACCTGTGGCTCCGGTTACCAGGATCATGAGCTTCCTCCAGCATGAGGCGACCGAGTCGCTCGGTCTCGGCTTCGATCTCCGTACCAGCCTACGGGCGGTGATCCTCGATGGGGCGTGCCGATGATTCACAAGGTCGGTCCGGACACCCGGACCAGGTACCTGACCAGGCATGATGTGTGAGCAACGACACGCCGAGCTCGTGCACGATTTCACATGGCGTTCATAAATGAGCAACAGCTCCGAAACGGCCGGTTGACAACCTCGGCGTTGCGGACACGTGTGGGATCCGCCTTGCTGAAGGGATCATCGTGACCTACAAGGCCGAGTACATCTGGATTGACGGCACCCAGCCGACCGCGCGGCTCCGGTCGAAGACCAGGATTCTTGCCGATGGCGCGGAGCTGCCGATCTGGGGCTTCGACGGATCGAGCACCAACCAGGCGCCTGGAAAGGCCTCCGACTGCGTGCTCAAGCCGGTGTTCACCTGTCCGGACCCCATCAGGGGCGGTGACAACGTGCTGGTGCTGTGCGAGGTGCTGCTCACCGACATGACGCCGCACCCGACCAACACGCGTGCGATGCTCTCGCCGGTGGCCGAGCGCTTCGCCGACCAGGACTCGTGGTTCGGCATCGAGCAGGAGTACACCTTCTTCAAGGACGGCCGCCCGCTCGGCTTCCCGGTCGGCGGCTTCCCCGCCCCGCAGGGCTTCTACTACTGCGGCGTCGGCGCCGACGAGGTGTACGGCCGCGAGGTCGTCGAGGCGCACCTCGACGCCTGCCTCGAGGCCGGCCTCGCGATCTCCGGCATCAACGCCGAGGTCATGCCCGGCCAGTGGGAGTTCCAGGTTGGCCCCGCCGGCCCGCTCGCGGTCTCCGACCACCTGTGGATCGCGCGCTGGCTGCTCTACCGCATCGCCGAGGACTTCGGCATCTCGGCCACCCTGGACCCCAAGCCGGTGAAGGGCGACTGGAACGGCGCGGGCGCGCACACCAACTTCTCCACCCAGGCCATGCGCTCCGGGTACGACCCGATCATCACCGCCTGCGAGGCCCTCGGCGAGAAGGCCGAGGAGCACATCGCCGGATACGGCGCCGAGATCGAGAACCGCCTCACCGGCATGCACGAGACCGCCCCGTGGAGTGAGTACAACTACGGCGTGTCCAACCGCGGCGCGTCGGTGCGCATCCCTTGGCAGGTCGAGGTCGACAAGCAGGGTTACATCGAGGACCGCCGCCCCAACGCCAACTGCGACCCGTACGTCGTGACGCGGCTCATCGTGGGCACCTGCTGCGCCGCGCTGGAGAAGGCCGGACAGGTCTGACCGGGCCCGGCCCACACGGCCGGTCTCCGTCTCGTTCTCGTGGTGGGTGGCGCCGCTTCCGGCTATTCGCCGGCGGCGCCACCCGCACGTCATTTCACCGACGACTTCACCAGGGTGGGCTTCCGCTTCCTGCTGGTGAAGATGTCGTCCACGATGCCGTAGGCCTTGGCCTCCTCGGCGGTGAAGATCTTGTCGCGCTCGATGTCCTTGCGGACGCTCTCGACCGAGCGGCCCGAGTGATCGGCGATGAGGCTTTCGAGGAGCGCGCGCATCCGCATGATCTCGCGCGCCTGGACCTCCATGTCGCTCGTCGGCCCGAAGGAGCCCTCGGTGGAGGGCTGGTGGAGCAGGACGCGCGACTGCGCGAGCGCCGCCCGCTTGCCCGGCGTGCCGGCCGCGAGGAGCACGGCCGCGGCGGACGCGGCCTGGCCGATGCACACCGTCTGGATCTCGGGACGGACGAACTGCATCGTGTCATAGATCGCCGCCATCGCCGTGAACGAGCCCCCCGGCGAGTTGATGTAGATGCTGATGTCACGGTCGGGGTCGAGTGACTCCAGGGTCAGCAACTGGGCCATCACGTCGTTGGCCGAGGTGTCGTCGATCTGCACCCCGAGGAAGATGATGCGATCCTCGAAGAGCTTGTTGTAGGGACTCATCTCCTTGACGCCGTACGTCGTGCGCTCGGTGAACGTGGGCATGATGTACCGGTTGTCGATGGGGACGACCCCGGCGGGCATCCCCGGCCGGCTCAGATCACTCATAGTGCCTCCACTCGTGCTTCGAGGTCATGCTGTGCGCCGCCGGTCAGGAGACCGGGCCGGCGGAGGGGACGAGATTGGCACTCCCCACCACGTGGTCGACGAAGCCGTAACGCCTGGCCTCCTCGGCCGTGAACCACCGGTCGTGGTCGGAGTCGCGCTCGATCTGCTCCACGGTCTGGCCGGTGTGGAAGGCGATGCGCTCGGCGAACATCTTCTTCGTGTAGAGCATCTGCTCGGCCTGGATCTTGATATCGGAGGCCGTGCCGCCGATGCCGCCCAGTGGCTGGTGCATCAGAATGCGGGTGTGCGGCAGGCTGTAGCGCTTGCCGCTCGTGCCGGCGCAGAGAAGGAACTGCCCCATCGAGGCGGCCAGGCCCATCGCCACCGTGGAGATATCGTTTGGGATGTATTGCATGATGTCGTAAATAGCCATGCCAGCCGTGACAGAACCGCCGGGCGAGTTGATGTAGAGGAAAATGTCCCGCTTGGAGTCCTCGGCCGACAGCAGCAACAGCTCGCCGCAGATCCGGTTGGAGATCTCGTCGTCGACCTCCTGACCGAGGAAGATGATGCGCTCGCGCAGCAGCCGCTGGCTGATCGGGTCGATCATCGAGGGTGAGGGCACCTCGACGGGATGCGAGCTGGAGTCGAAGGTCGCCGCGAACGGGTCACGGGAAGAACGCCTCGGGGTCACCGTTGCCACCTGCTCCCAGGTTAGTCGCTGGTAATCACGGCTTTTACATGCCGCGAATTCTGAGTTTAACGCTGCCAGAAATCACATCGGCCGGACAGCTTTTTCACTGTCGGCACATTTTCACTACAGGCGGATTCCGCTTTAAACGTATTCCGCTCAGAACGTATTTCACTTGACAGAGTTTCGCCGATACCGCATGGAGAGCCACCGCCGGGGAGCATTTCGGATGAAACCTACGACGAACGGCTAGGGGGCAGGGGCGGGTTCGCGCGTCCTACGGAGCAGGGCGGCGTTCGCGCGTCCTACCGAGCAGGGCGGCGTTCGCGCGTCCTACCGAGCAGGGCGGCGTTCTCGCGTCCTACGGAGCAGGGGCGGCCTTCGCGCGTTCCGGAGGCGTGAGGCGGGTGAGGGGCGTCTCAGACGTCGGCGAGGCCGCGGCGGTAGGTCGTAGGCGACGGCCTGGGCGCGGTCGCGAACGCCGATCTTGGCGAAGAGTACGTCGTGAGGACGATGACCTGGGTATCCGGATACGGCCCGCGACGTTCCGGCATCGGACCAGGTGTCCGGCCGGATTAATCGATTGCGGGCGTCCCGAGGTGGTTCCTAGGGTCTAGGACATGCTCGACTTCTCACTCTACATGGCTGACCGGCCGGTTCATCGTGAACCGTGCCTGGTGAAGCGTCCTCGTCTCCGACGGGCTCTGGCTCGTCGGGAACACGACATCTAGACAGACAAGGCGTACGCCGCACCCGCGCTGCTCGGCAGCCGGGGTCTGTGGACGCGATCCGGTATGCCAACTTCATGAACACCCGTGGTTCATGAACACCCGTGGCCGCCTGGTCGCCGGCGTGTTGCCCCTACGTGCCCAGGGCCTCCGAGACCTGTTCATCTCGGACCCGAAAGGGCATCGGCAGTGGCGCGATCATTCTCTCATCGTGACTATTCGCATACGCAGCAGCGGGGTCGGAAAGACCCTCAAAACCAGGGCAAGGGGCGCGGCGGCCGTACCGAGCGCGACCAGGCCAGGCGGGAGCTGTCGCAGAACTTCCTGATCGACCAGGGCGCGATCGCCCGCGTGGTCGCGGCCGCGAGGCTCGGGCCGGACGACGTGATCCTCGAACCGGGCGCCGGAGAGGGCGCCCTGACGCGTGCCCTGGCCGAGCACGCGGGAAGGGTCGTGGCTTACGAGATCGACCCGCTGCCGGCGGGCAAGCTGGTCGCAAGGACCCGTGACGACGCCAGGATCGAGGTGGTCCGGGGCGACTTCCTGGCCGCCCGCCCGCCTCGCCACCGTTTCGCCGTAGTCGGCAACATTCCTTACTCGGCCACGTCGCGGATCGTGGACTGGTGCCTGCGCGCACCGGCCCTCTCGTCGGCCACGCTGGTCACCCAACTGGAGTACGCCCGCAAGCGGGCGGGTGACTTCGGGCGCTGGAGCCTGCTGACCGTACGGACGTGGCCGTGGTTCTCGTGGAGCCTGGCCGGCCGCATCGGTCGCGAGGTGTTCCGTCCGGTACCCGCCGTGGACTCGGCCATCCTCCGGATCGAGCGACGGCCGGCTCCGCTGCTCCCGCCGGGGGCGATGGACGGCTACCGCGACCTCGCCGAGCTGGGTTTCGGGGGCGTGGGTGGCTCACTCCGCGCCTCCTTGCTCGCGCGCTACGGCGCCAGGAGGTTGGACGCGGCCTTGGAACGGGCGGCGATCCAACCCGGCACGGTGGTGGCATTCGTCCACCCGGATCAGTGGATCACTCTGTGGCAAGGCCTCGACGACCTCGCCACCCGATGATGTGAACGACGAGATGTCGCGACCGGTGGAGCGGGCAGACGCGGTGGCCAGCTCCACCTGGTTGGCCGCTCCACCGCGACCGGCCCGTCAGCGGGACCGGAGATGTGTCGCCGTCCGAGAGTTGGGCTGCCTGGAGGCAGAGGGGGTGTCCTGGAGGGGTTCGGCCGGGGACATTCGGTGAGGGCGGGGAACAGGTGACCTGGTTCTTCGCCCACCCGTCAAGCGGTTGACGGGTCATACGTGTGCTGCCCACCCAAGAGTCGACCTCACCGGAGAGCAAGGCCGGTCTGGGTCTGTGTAGCTTCGGGAGCGGACATGGCCACTAAGCAGGGGTCCGGCCGTGGGCATTCGACAGGGGCGGGGAATGGGCGATCTTTGGTATGCGCCCACCCGTCAAGCGATTGACGGGTGATCCGTGTGCTGCCCACCCAGGTGTTGAACTCACCGGACGGCGGTGAAACACCCCGGCCGGTCAAGGTCTGTACCTTCGGGCGCGCCCCAAGATCTGTACCTTCGGCCGCGCCCCAAGATCTGCACCTTCGGGCCCGCCCCAAAGATCTGCACCTTCGGGCCCGCCCCAAGATCTGCACCTTCGGGCGCGCCCCAAGATCTGTACCTTCGGGCGCGCCCAGTGGTGACGCGGGGCGCCATGGGTTGGGGACATACGGACGGAAGGAATCCAGAGACGAGCGAGTCCCGCCCACCGGTGGAGGCCACGGCCTGGGTGGGCAGCCTACGGACCACCCGTCAAGCGGGTCACGGGCGGGCACAAAACCCCCAATGCCACCAACCCGCACCTCACACCATCCGAACGTCGACCCCTGGCACGGCAGGCAAAACACCACGACCGGTCCGGATCTACGACGTCCCCGAATTCCCGGTCGTGACACGCAGTCGCACAGGTTGGGGCGACATACGAACGCTCAGACGGGAGGGAGGCCCCCCGTTTCCAGGTGTTCGTGGATGAGGCGGATGGCCATGGAGCCCTCGCCGACGGCCGAGGCCACCCGTTTGATGGAACCGCTCCGTACGTCGCCCACGGCGAACACGCCCATCCGGCTGGTCTCCAGGGGGAACGGCCTTCCGGGCTTCTCCCACCGTTCGCCGTCGCCCCCGGCGTGTACGGCGTCGGGACCGGTGAGGACGAACCCCTTATCGTCCAGCGCGACCTCGTCGGCGAGCCACTGCGTGTGAGGGTCGGCCCCGATGAAGACGAAGACCGCCCTCGCCTCGATCTCGCGCCGCTCCCCGGTGCGGTTGTTCTCGGCGACGACGCCCTGGAGCGCCCTGTCGCCGATCAGTTCGCGCACCTCGGTGTTGAGGAGCACCTGGACTCCCCGGTTGCGCTCGATCTCGTCGACGAGGTACCGGGACATGTCCTTGCCGAGGTCACCCGACCGCACCAGGAGCCGTACGCGCCCGGCGTGCTGGGCGAGGAAGATGGCCGCCTGGCCCGCCGAGTTCCCTCCCCCCACGACGATCACGGGGTCGCGCAGGCAGAGCTGCGCCTCGAACAAAGTGGCGGCGTAGTAGACGCCCTCCCCTTCGAACTCCTCAAGGCCCGGCACGTCGAGCTTGCGGTACCGCGCGCCCGTGGCGATCACGACCGCGTGGGCGTTGGCCACCTTGCCCTCGTCGAGGCCGATCACGTAGAACCCGTCCCGCTGGCCGAGCGAGACCGCCTCGACCGGCACCGAGAACTTGGCGCCGAACCTCTCCGCCTGGATGACCGCCCGTTCGGCCAGCTCTCCCCCGGAGATCCCCGAGGGGAAGCCGAGGTAGTTCTCGATGCGCGAGGACGTCGCCGCCTGCCCGCCGGTCGCCACGGCGTCGATCACGAAGGTCGCGAGCCCCTCCGACGCCCCGTACACCGCGGCGGCCAGGCCGGCCGGTCCCGCGCCGACGACCACGAGGTCGCCGACGATCTCGCGGGCCAGCGGGACGGGCAGGCCGATCGCCCGCGCCAGCTCGGCGTTGGACGGGTTGCGCAGCACCCGCTCCCCGCGCAGGATGACGACCGGGGTGTCCTCGGGCGTGAAGCCGAGGTGGTGGAGCAGCTCGTCGGCCTCCGTGTCCTCCTCCAGGTCGATCCACTTGTGCGGTATGCGGTTGCGCGCGGCGAACTCGCGGAGCCGCCGGGCGTCCGGCGAGTAGCGCGACCCGATGATGCGGAAACCGGCGCCGAGCTCGATCAGGATGGTGCGCCGGATGAGGTAGGCGCGCAGGATCAGGTCGCCCAGCGCGGGCTCCTTGCCGACCATGGCGCGCAGGTCGGTCACCGGCACCGCGAGCACCTCGCCGGCCTCCCTGACGACGGCCCGCAGGAACCCCGCCTGGCCGGTGAGCAGCCCGAGCTCCCCCAGGAACCGGCCGTGCCCGTGGACGCCGAGCACGTGCTCCTCGTCGTCGTAGCGCTCGACGATCGCGACCTTGCCGGACAGGACGACGTAGAAGGTCGGGCACGGCTCCCCTTCCTGGAAGAGGACGTCTCCCACCCGCGTGGGCCGCCGCTCGCCGTACCTGGCGAGGGTGGCGATCGCCTCGTCGCCCAGACGGGGGTAGGCCCCGTAGAGATCGGGCGTCTCCGGTATCTGCTCGCTCATGCCGTTCCTCGGGTCGTAGGTCGCCTACCCCCGCTCTGGACGGATCCGTACGGTCGCGAGCGTTCAGCTCGTGCCGAGGGCCTCCTCTGTCCACGCGCGCAGCACGGGGCCGGGTGCGGCGCCCGCGCGCTGGGCCACGATCTGACCCTTGTTCATGATCATCAGCATGGGGATGGCCTGGATGGAGAACCGCTCGGCCAGCTTCGGAGACCGGTCGACGTTCACCTTCACGAGTTTGACCTTGCCCGCGAGGTCACCCGCGAGCTGTTCCAGCACCGGGGTGACCATCCGGCACGGGCCGCACCACTCGGCCCAGAAGTCCACGACGACCGGGATGGACGCGGCCTCGACGACCTCGCCGAAGTCGTCGTCCCCGGCCTCGGCGATCCACGGCAGAGGCTCGTGGCATTCGCCGCAGCGCGGGATCCCGTCGGCCGCCGCGGGCACGCGGTTCTTGTGCCCGCAGTTCCGGCATTTCACGATTGTCGAGGTTGACATCCCCACGACCTCCTCACGTCGGACGGCTGAAGGACGACTACGCCGCTTCCTGGCCGGCCGGGTTCTCGTACGAGACCGTGAGGTGGTCACCGACCAGGTCGACGTGGATGACGGCCCCGTCGCGGACGTCCCCCGCGATCAGCGCGCGCCCGATCCGCGTCTCGACCTCGCGGGCGATGAACCGCCGCAGCGGGCGGGCGCCGTAGACCGGGTCGAAGCCCTGCTCGGCGATGAAGCGGAGCGCGGGCTCGCTGACCTCGAGGGTCATCTGGCGGTCGGCGAGCCGGGCCCTGATGTCGTTGAACATCAGCGACACGACCTGCTCGATCTCGGGCAGGGTGAGCGGCTTGAACAGCACCGTGTCGTCGATCCTGTTGAGGAACTCCGGGCGGAAGCGCGAGCGCAGCTCCGCCATGACCAGCTCGCGCGCCTCCGGCTCGATCTCCCCCGCGGGCGTCACGCTGTCGAGCAGGTAGTGCGACCCGATGTTCGACGTCATGATGATCACGGTGTTGCGGAAGTCGACCGTACGGCCCTGCGCGTCGGTCAGGCGCCCGTCGTCGAGCACCTGGAGCAGGACGTTGAAGACGTCCGCGTGCGCCTTCTCGATCTCGTCGAACAGCACCACGGAGTACGGCTTGCGCCGCACCGCCTCGGTGAGCTGGCCGCCCTCCTCGAAGCCGACGTATCCGGGAGGCGCGCCGACCAGCCGGCTGACCGTGTGGCGCTCCTGGTACTCGCTCATGTCGACGCGGACCATGTTCTCCTCGGTGTCGAAGAGCGCCTCGGCCAGGGCCTTGGCCAGCTCCGTCTTGCCGACGCCCGTCGGGCCCAGGAAGATGAACGAGCCGATCGGCCGGCGGGGGTCCTTGATGCCCGAGCGGGCGCGGATGATCGCGTCCGCCACCGCCTGCACCGCCTCGTCCTGGCCGATGACCCGCTCGTGCAGGATCTCGTCCAGTCGCAGCAGCTTCTCGCGCTCGCCCTCCTTGAGGCGGCTGACGGGGATGCCCGTCCACCTGGACACGATCGACGCGATCTCGTCCTCGGTGACGACCTCGCGGAGCAGGCGGTGGCCGCCCTGCTTGGACTCGAGCTGCTCCTCGGCGGCGTGCAGCTTCCGCTCCAGCTCGGGGAGCTTGCCGTGCATCAGCTCGGCGGCGCGGTTCAGGTCGTACATGCGCTCGGCCTGCTCGGCCTCGCGCCGCACCGCCTCGATCTCCTGGCGGAGCTGCTGCACCTTCTTCAGCGCGTGCCGCTCGGCCTCCCACTGGGCGCGCATGGCGTCGGCCTCGGCCCGCAGGTCGGCCAGCTCCTTCCGGAGCGCTTCGAGCCGCTGCCGGCTCGCCGGATCGTCCTCCTTGGCCAGGGCGGCCTCCTCGATCTCCAGCCGCATCACCCGGCGCGTCAGCTCGTCCAGCTCGGCGGGCATCGAGTCGATCTCGGTGCGCAGCATGGCGCAGGCCTCGTCCACGAGGTCGATCGCCTTGTCGGGCAGGAACCGGTCGGAGATGTACCGGTGGCTGAGGACCACGGCGGCGACGATCGCGCTGTCCTGGATCTTCACGCCGTGGAACACCTCCAGGCGCTCGCGCAGGCCACGCAGGATCGAGACGGCGTCCTCGACGGACGGCTCGTCCACGAACACCGGCTGGAAGCGGCGTTCGAGTGCCGCGTCCTTCTCGATGTACTTGCGGTACTCGGCGACCGTGGTCGCGCCGATCAGGTGCAGCTCGCCGCGCGCCAGCATCGGCTTGAGCATGTTGCCCGCGTCCATGGCGCCCTCGGTGGCGCCCGCGCCGACGACGTTGTGCACCTCGTCGATGAACAACAGGATCCGTCCCTCAGAGGCCTTCACCTCGGTGAGCACGGCCTTCAGCCGCTCCTCGAACTCGCCCCTGTACTTCGCGCCCGCGATCAGTGCGCCCATGTCGAGGCTGAAGATGGTCTTGTCCTTCAGCCCCTCGGGGACGTCTCCCCTGGTGATGCGCTGGGCGAGGCCCTCGACGATCGCGGTCTTGCCGACACCGGGGTCGCCGATGAGCACGGGGTTGTTCTTGGACTTGCGTGACAGGATCTGGATGACCCTGCGGATCTCGGCGTCGCGTCCGATGACCGGGTCGAGCTTGTCCGCCTGGGCTTCGGCCACCAGGTCGCGCCCGTACTTCTCCAGGGCCTCGTAGGCGACCTCGGGGTTGGCGGAGGTCACGCGCTGGTTGCCGCGGATCTGGGTGAGCACCTCCAGCAGCCGCTCATGGGTCATCCCGTGGCCCTGGAGCAGACGGCCCGCCGCGGTCTCCGCGCCCTCGTCCACGAGCGCGAGCAGCAGGTGCTCGACGGAGACGTATTCGTCCTTCAGCCGCTTGGCCTCCTGCTCGGCGAGGTCGAGCACGCGGGAAAGGCGCTGGGTGACGTAGACCTGCCCGGGAGAGGCGCCGGGGCCGCTTACCCTGGGACGCCGTTCCAGCTCGTTCTCCAGCTCCAGGCGTAGCTTGTCCGGGTCGCCGCCGGCCGCGGACAGCAGGCGGGGTACGAGCCCTTCGGGCTGTTCGAGCAGCGCGAGCAGCAGATGCTCGCCGTCTACCTCGGTGTGCCCGTACCGGATGGCCTTGGTCTGCGCGTCGTGCAGGGCTTCCTGCGATCTCTGGGTCAGTCGGTTCGGGTCCACGATGGCACTCCCGTAGGTCGTGAGCGGGTCCGCAGAGCCGACTCCAGCTCCGCGATGCGGTCGAGCAGGTCGATCACCACGCCGAGCGACGCGTAGTTGAGGGCGAGGCCGGCGTGCAGCCGCTCGATCCGGCCGAGCAGGATTAGCTGCGACGGCGGGAACCTCAGGTCGTCCCCGGTGCCGGCCACCGGGTCGAGGAGCCCGAGGGTGACCAGCCGGCGCACCTGGTCGGGGTGGAGCCCTCCTGCGCGCGCGAACGCCTCCAGGCCGATACCCGGCATCCGCACCAGAGCCGTCGTAATCGACGCGCTCTCACCGCGCCGTTCCGCTCGCGCGGACTCCTCTCGCGCTCGCGGGAACAGCCGGGCGGACTCGCCGCGTGATCGCGGGAACGGCCGCGCGGACTCGCCGCGTCCTCCTGATCTGCGGGAGCTCATCGCCTCGTCCTCCTCGGGTTGAAGTCGGAGACCGCCGCCAGCCGCTCGAACAGGCTCCGCTCCTCGTCGCTCAGCGTGGGCGGCACCATGATCTGCGCCTCGGCGTACAGGTCGCCGGGCGTGCCCTTCGGGTTCGGCAGCCCCCGCCCGCGCAGGCGCAGCCGGCGTCCTGTGGAGGTCCCCGGCGGCACCTTCAGCTTGGCCTCGCCGCCGGGGGTGTCGAAGGCGACGGTCGCGCCGAGCGCCCCCTCCCAGGGGGCCAGCGGCAGCGGTACGTAGATGTCGCGCCCCTCGACGCGGTAGCGGGGATCGGAGATCCGGACGACCAGGTACAGGTCTCCGGTCCGGCCGCCGTCGGCGCCGTGACCGCCCTGGCCGGCGAGCCTGATGCGCTGGCCGTCCGTCACCCCGGGCGGGATCGTGACCTGGAGGGTGCGCGGCCCCCCCGGCCCCTGGACGGTGATCGTGCGGCGCCCGCCGTGGTAGGCGTCGTCGACCGTGAGAGTGATCTCGGCCTCCTGGTCGGCGCCGGGGACCGGCCCCCAGCGGCGCCCGCCTCCCCGGGCCCCTCCCCCGAACATGCCGCCGAAGAGGTCCTCGAAGTCGATGTCCATGCCTTCGTCGGAGGTGAACCTGAACCCCTGGCCCTGCCCGGCCGTACTGCGGCCGCCAGCGCGTCCCCAGCCTCCGCCGCCGCCCCAGCCCGCTCCTGCGCCCGCACCGGCCCGGGCCCTCGCCCTGGACCAGGCCTCCGGATCGACGTCCTCCGGCACCGAACGCCAGTCGGGCCCGAACGCGTCGTACCGCCGCCGCTTGTCGGGGTCGGACAGCACGTCATAGGCCTCGGAGACGTCCTTGAACCTCTCCTCGGCCTCGGGATCCTTGTTCACGTCGGGGTGGTAGGTGCGGGCGAGCTTGCGGTAGGAGCGCTGGATCTCGTCCTGGCTCGCCGTCCTCGGCACCCCCAGGACTTCGTAGTAGTCGCGCGCCGCCATCGCTCCGCCTCACTCCGGCTTCGTGGAGACGACCGCCGCCGCCGGGCGTAGCTGCCGGTCGGCGTCCCCGTAGCCGGGCCGTACCACCTCGACCACCGTCCCCGGCGCGATGTCGGGGTCCGCCACCGTGCTGACGGCCTCGTGGCGGCTCGGGTCGAACGGCACTCCGACGTCGTCGTGGCGTCGGAACCCGAGCCGGGCGAGCAGCGCCACGGCCTGGTCCCGCACCGCCCGCACACCCTGGATGACGGCGTTCGGGTCGGCGTCGGCGTGCCGGAGGGCGAGGTCCAGGTTGTCGACGATCGGCAGCCATTCGCGCACCACGCGGGCCCGCTCCTCCACGCGGATGCGCTCGGCGTCCCTGGCTATGCGCTTGCGGAGGTTGTCCAGCTCGGCGGCGGACCTCAGCCAGCGGTCCTCCAGCTCGGCGATCTTCTCGTCCATGTCGGCGACGGCCGAGCGGTCGGAGTCGTCCGGTTCGGCGGCGGGCGCCTCCGTGTCGGGCTCGACGCCGAGGTCGGCGGCGGAGGGGCCTGCCGGTGTCCAGCCCTCGCCGGGAGGACCCGTGCCCGGAGGCGTCTCGCCGTGGTGGCCTTTCATGTCAGTCCGATGTCGTGAACTCGGCGTCGATGACGTCGTCGTCACCGCCGGCGGACGGACCCTGCTGTGCGGACGCCCCGGCGGTCCCGGCCCCTGCCCCCGCGGGCTCGCCCTGCGGCGCCTGGACGGCGCTGAGGCTGTGGTAGACCTGCTGGAGCTCCGAGCTGAGGTCGCGCAGCCGCTCGACGGGCGCCTCCTCCTTGATCGCCTGGCGTGCGTCGGCGATGAGCTGTTCCGCGCGCGCCTTCTCGTGCACGGGCACCGCGTCGCCGAGCTCGGTGAGCCGGCGTTCGACCTGGTAGGCCACCGAGTCCAGCTCGTTCCTCGCGTCGATCGCCTCGCGGACCCTCGCGTCCTCGCTGCGGTGCCGCTCGGCGTCCTGGACCATGCGGTCGATCTCGCCCTTGTCGAGGTTGGAGCTCTCGCTGATCGTGATGCGCTGCTCGGCGCTGGTGTCCTTGTCCTTGGCGGTGACGTTGAGGATGCCGTTGGCGTCGACGTCGAAGGTCACCTCGACCTGGGGCACTCCACGGGGCGCCGGGCGGATGTTCTCCAGCCGGAACCGGCCGAGTGCCCGGTTGTCCGCCGCGCGCTCGCGCTCGCCCTGGAGGACCACGACGTCCACGGCGTTCTGGTTGTCCTCCGCGGTGCTGAACGTCTCCGTACGGCGTGCGGGGATGGTCGTGTTCCGGTCGAGGACCTTGGTCATCACGCCGCCGAGCGTCTCGATGCCGAGCGACAGGGGCGTGACGTCGAGCAGGAGGACGTCCTTGACCTCGCCCTTCAGGACTCCGGCCTGGATGGCGGCGCCATCGGCGACGACCTCGTCCGGGTTGACCGTCATGTTCGGTTCCTTGCCGCCGGTGAGGCGGCGCACCAGGGCCTGCACGGCCGGGATGCGGGTGGAGCCGCCGACCAGGATGACCTCGTCGAGGTCGTCGGCCGTCAGCTTGGCGTCCTCCATGGCCTGCTTGACCGGCCCCATGGTGCGCTCGATGAGGTCGTGGGTGATCTCCTCGAACGTGGAGCGCATGAGGGTGGTGTTGAGGTGCTTCGGGCCGTTGGCGTCCGCGGTGATGAACGGCAGGCTGATGGTGGTCTGGGTGACGGAAGAGAGCTCGACCTTGGCCTTCTCGGCGGCCTCGAACAGCCGCTGGAGCGCCTGGGGGTCGCGCCGCAGGTCGATGCCCTCCTGCCGCTGGAACTCGTCGGCCAGGTAGTCGACGATCCGGCGGTCGAAGTCGTCGCCGCCCAGGTGGGTGTCGCCCGCGGTGGAGCGCACCTCGATCACGCCCTCGCCGATGTCCAGGATGCTGACGTCGAAGGTGCCGCCGCCGAGGTCGAAGACCAGGACCGTCTCGCTGCCCTTCTTGTCCAGCCCGTACGCGAGCGCGGCCGCGGTCGGCTCGTTGATGATGCGCATGACCTCCAGGCCCGCGATCTTGCCGGCGTCCCTGGTGGCGTGGCGCTGGGCGTCGTTGAAGTAGGCGGGCACCGTGATGACCGCCTCGGTGATCTTCTCTCCCAGGAACTTCGCCGCGTCGCCGACGAGCTTGCGCAGGATCAGGGCGGATATCTCCTCCGGCGCGTACAGCTTGTCCTTGACCTTGAACCGGACCGCGTCGTCGGGCCCCGGCACGACGTCGAAGGAGACGGCGTTTATCTCGCTCTGCACCTCGTCGAAGCGGCGCCCGATGAACCGCTTGACGGAGTAGATCGTGCCCTTGGGGTTGAGGATGGCCTGGCGCCGGGCGAGCTGGCCCACCAGGCGTTCACCGGTGTCCGTGAAGGCGACCACCGAGGGCGTGGTCCGCTGCCCTTCCGCGTTGGGGATGACGACCGGCTGCCCATCTTCTGTTGTCGCGATGACGGAGTTGGTCGTGCCGAGATCGATCCCGACTGCCTTCGCCATTTCTACCTCCCCTGGCGGCGTGCACGCTGGCACGGCGACGCGCACGCCCGCCCCGGCACCCGCGTGCCTCGGCGCGTACGCCCACACCCTCGACCCTTGTCAGCGGAGAGGAACCCCACATCCTCCAACCTGCTAGTCGTTCGCGTGCCCCGCCTCCGCCGCCCGGGCCAGGCGAGGGCGGGGAAGCGGCGAGATCCCGATCGCGGGGGAAGCGGGCGGCCCCGGACGGCCCGGTGTCTATCCGAATTGAGGATGCCGCCCTGTTCGAGAGGCCTTTCCCCGGCCATGTGTACTGTGGTTGGAGGCAGGTGAGCCGGAGTGGAGCGCGGCCGCCACCGGCTGAGCGGGGCCGCCCATCCGGCAGGTCGAAGACCCCCGCCGAGGACGAAACCCCGTCACGGGGGGACACATGCGTGGACGCGAGCCCGAATGGCACACCTTCATCCATCTCCTGAGGGCGGCCGGGGACGGCCTGGGGGGAACCCTGCTCGTCGAGGGCGAGCCCGGCACGGGCAAGAGCCTGCTGCTCGCCGAGGCCGCCTCCCACGCCTCCCGGCAGGGGTTTCTTCCTGTGACCGGCGGGGCGGAGGAGCTGGAGGAGTTCATCCCGCTGGCCCCGCTGTTCATGGCCCTGGACGAGCCGCCCGCCCACGCCCGCCGCAATGAGGAGCTGGACCCCCGTATCCAGCTGGTGGAACAGCTGCGGGTGCGGCTGAAGAGCTGCACCGCCACCCGTCCCGTGCTGGTCGGCCTGGACGATCTCCAGTGGGCCGACCCCGCGACGCTCGCGGCGCTGCGGACGCTGCACTGGGAGCTGAGCTCGGAACCGGTCGTCTGGCTGCTCGCCCGCTGCACCGTGACGGGCCCCCCGTCCGCCCTGAGCCTTCCCGGAGGTGCCCCGTCGCCGTCCAGGACCTCCACGGGCTCGTGGACGCCGGGAGCCCGCAGCGCGCCCGGGTCGCGCAAGGGGCGCAACGTCGAGGCGGAACGCCTTTTCCGCTGCCTCGAAAAGCAAGGAGCGGTCCGCGTCGAGCTGGGGCCGCTGCCCGACGACGTGGTGGCCGAGGTGGCCGCCGACGTGCTAGGCGCCGTGCCCCAGCCGGACCTGCTCGCCCTCGCCGCGGGCGCGGGCGGCAACCCTTTCCTGCTCACCGAGCTTCTCTCCGGCATGCGCGAGGAGGGCACCGTCGAGGTCGCGGGAGGCCGGGCCCGCCTGCTCTCCGCGAAGGCCCCCGAGCGGGTGCACGCCCTCGTACGGCACCTGCTGGACGGCCTGGGCCGTGACACGCGGCAGCTCGTCGAGGCGGCGGCCGTCCTCGGCCGGTCCTTCTCGCCGGAGGACGCCGCCGAGCTGGTCGGCACGCCTCCCGCCGCGCTGCTTCCGGCCTTCGAGGAGGCCATGGACGCCGGCATACTCGTGACGACGCAGGAGGCGCTGGAGTTCCGGCACGAGCTGGTCTGGCAGGCCGTCGTCGCCGCGCTGCCCCCTCCCGTGCGCCACGCGCTGCACCACCAGATCGGCAAGATCCTCCTGGACCGGGGCGGTTCGCCGATGCGCGCCGCGGGCCACCTGATCGAGGGCACCCGGCCCGGCGACGCGCGTACGCTGACCGGCCTCGACCAGGCCGTCATCGAGGTCCTGGCCTGCTCGCCGCGCGCCGCCGCGGACCTCGCCGTGCAGGCCGTCGAGCTCAGCGACCTGTCCGACCCTGGCAGGTTCGCCCGGGTCGTCACCGCCGTCGAGGCCACCACGGAGGCGGGGCGCCTCGACGAGGCGGGAAGGCTCGTGCGTTCGGCGCTGGCCCGGCCGGTGTCGCCTCCGGCCGCCGCCGAGCTGCGCTGCGCGCTGTCGGGCATCCTGTTCATGGGCGGCCAGGCGGCCGAGGCCGTCGCGGAGGCGGATGCCGCGCTCACCGAGCCGGGCCTGTCCGGCCATCTGCGCGACCGCGCCACCCTCGCCCTGCTGTACGGCCTCGCCGGCCTGCCCGGCACGCGGCGCGCCGCGAAGGAGGCCGAGGCGGTGCTGGCGGCGGCCGAGCGCCACGGGGACGCGGTGGTCGCCGGCGCGATGGTGGTCCTCGCGATGACCCGGTGGAACTCCGGCCGGCTCGCGGACGGACTACGGCTGGCCCGCGAGGCCGTGCGCCGGGCGCAGGGCGGCTCGGTCGCGGTACGCCGCACCCACCCGCGCCTGGCCCTGGCGTCGATGCTGACCGACATCCGCAGGCTCGACGAAGCGGAGATCGTCGTCAGGGAGGCCAGGGAGGAGGTCGAGGCGCTCGGCCACAGTGCCTGGGCCTCCACTCCCGCCGTGCTCCGCGCGCGGGTCGAGCTGGTGGCCGGACGGCTGGACGACGCCGTGGCGGAGGCCCAGGTCGGCCTCGACCTGGCGGGAAGCCTCGGCACTCACCTGTTCAGCTCGACGGCGGCGTCCGTGCTCGGCACCGTGGCCCTGCGGCGGGGCGACCTGCGTACGGCCGCCCAGCATCTTTCGGCCGACCGCGACCGGCTGTCCCGCCACGCCGACGCCACCGTTCCCGCGCGGTGCTCGATGCTCGCCGCCCAGGTCGCCGAGGCCCGCGACGGCCCCGTGGAGGCGATGAAGCTGGTCGGGCACCTTTATCCCGAGCTCAGGGAGCAGTGCCAGGTGCTCGTGGGCGACCCCGCCTGCGCGCCCTGGCTGGTCCGCGTCGCCCTCGCCGCGGGCGACCGCGCCCGCGCGGAGCTGGCGGTCACGGCCGCGGAGAACCTCGCGGGCGGCAACCCGGGCTTCCGTACGGTGCGCGCCGCAGCCACGCACGCCCGGGGGCTGCTCGAAGGGGACGCCGAGGCGCTGGGCCTCGCCGCCAAGGAGGGGACGGACGCGTGGGCGCGCGCCTCGGCCGCCGAGGACCTCGGCGTGGTGCTGGCCGGGTCCGGCGATCACCAGGAGGCCGTGCGGAGCCTCGACGAGGCGCTGGCAGGCTACGAGGAGACCGGGTCGGCCAGGGACGCCGCCCGCCTGCGCCGCAGGCTGCGCAGGATGGGGGTAAGGCACCGGCACTGGGCGACCGCCGAGCGGCCGGTCTCCGGCTGGGCCAGCCTGACCGACACCGAGTGCGCGGTCTCGCTCCTGGTCACCCAGGGATGGACCAACCGGCAGGTCGCCGACCAGATGTTCATCAGCGTGCACACGGTGGCGTTCCACCTGCGCCAGATCTTCCGCAAGCTGGGCATCGCCTCCCGCGTCGAGCTGACCCGCCTCGCCGTCGAGCAGGGGCGCGACCTGGAACGTCCCGGCGGGCTCGACCACCGCTGACCCGCGCCGCGGAGCGGGCTCACGGGTAGAGGCGGAGCAGGTCCTCCTCGGTCTCGCGGCGTACGATCACGCGGGCCGACCCCTCGCTGACCGCGATCACCGGCGGGCGGGTGACGTGGTTGTAGTTGCTCGCCATGGCCCGCTGGTAGGCCCCGGACGCCGGCACCGCGAGCAGGTCGCCGGGCCGCAGGTCCGAGGGCAGCGCGATGTCGCGGATCAGCACGTCACCGCTCTCGCAGTGCTTGCCGACCACCGTGACCACGCGGGGCGGGGCGTCGGAGCGGCGGGAGGCCAGGGCGGCGGTGTAGGCCGCGCCGTACATCGCCGGGCGCGGGTTGTCGCTCATCCCGCCGTCCACGCTGACGTAGGTCCGCACGCCCGGGATCTCCTTGACCGTGCCGACCTCGTACAGCGCGACCGTGGTCGGCCCGGCGATCGAGCGGCCGGGCTCCACCGCCGGACGTACGTGGTCGGGCAGCACCGCGCGCAGCGCCGCCACCACCTCGGCGGGCCGGGGCGGCACCGGGTCGCCGGGACGGTAGGCGATGCCGAGGCCACCGCCGAAGTCGAGCTTGGGAATCGTGATGCCGTGCTCCAGCTCGCGGGTCAGCAGGAAGCTCGCCATCCGGCGGGCGGCGAGCGCGAACCCGTCCAGGTCGGTGATCTGCGAGCCGATGTGGGAGTGCAGCCCGGTGAGCTCCAGCGAGGGCTCCGCCAGCACCCGCCTGACCGCCTCGGCGGCGAGGCCCGCGTTGAGCGAGAAGCCGAACTTCGAGTCGTCGCCGCCGGTGGCGATGAACTCGTGGGTGTGGGCGTTCACGCCGGGGGTGACGCGTACCATCACGCTCTGCCGCACGCCCGCGGCGGTGGCGACGGCGGCCAGCCGCTCGATCTCGGTGAACGAGTCGACCACGACGCACCCGACGCCCCAGGCCACGGCGGCGCGCAGTTCGGCGGCCGACTTGTTGTTGCCGTGGAACACCACCCGCCCGGGCGCGATGCCGCCGGCCCGCGCCACGGCCAGCTCCCCGCCTGTGCACACGTCCAGGCAGAGGCCGAGCCGGTCGAGCCAGCGGACGATCTCTGGGCACAGGAACGCCTTGCCGCCGTAGTGGACCTCGCCGCCGGGGAGCGCGTCCCGCCATTCGGCGCACCGGGCTTCGAACTCGGCCTGGTCGACGACGTAGGCGGGGGTGCCGAACTCGGCGGCCAGCTCGCGCGCGCCGACCCCGCCGATGGTCAGTCGCTCGCCGGCCCAGGCCGCCGTACGGGGCCACACATCGTCGATCACCAGTGTCATGGGCTCCGAGGCTAGGACTCCGGACCGCTCACCCGGGGAGAGCATCGAAGACTTCGATGCTGAGGCTCGCAAGCATTCATGACCGTTGGGACCGAGACCTGCCGTCGCCAGCATATGGTCAGGTACCAGCAAAATAGGAGATTCCATGACAAAGCGCCTATATGTGGCTATTGCCGCCACGCTGGCTCTCACGGCGGTCGCCGGCGGCTGCGGGCGTTCGTCGTCGGGGGCCGAGACGGGCAGGAGCACCGCCGCCGCCCAGGCCAAGACGGCCAAGGACCTGGTGCCGGAGGCGCTGCGCACGGCCGGGGAGCTCCGGGTCGCCACCTCCGAGGGGTACCCGCCGATGGAGATGTACAAGAAGGGCACCCAGGAGCTGACCGGCGTCGACCCCGACCTCGCCGCGGCGATCGCCGCCAAGCTCGGGCTGAAGGTCAAGATCACGAACGCCGCCTTCGACGGCCTGATCCCCGGACTGCAGGGCAAGCGCTGGGACCTGGTGATGTCCTCGCTGAGCGACACCGAGCAGCGCCGCGCGGCCGTGAACTTCGTCGACTACTTCAACGCCGGCGGCGCGATCATGGTGAAGAAGGGCAACCCGGAGGGCGTCAAGACCCTCGACGACCTCTGCGGGAAGACCGTCGTGCTGGCCAAGGGCAGCTCGAACCTCGCCATCGGCCAGCGGCAGAACGACAAGTGCGCCGAGAAGATGCGGATCATGCAGAGCGAGGACGCCCCGACCGGGCTGCTCAGCATCGACTCCGGGCGCGCGGTCGCCACGATCGTCGACTCCCCCGTCGCGGCGATGTACGCCAAGGAGACCGGCAAGTACGACGTGCTCTCCGAGCAGTACGACGCGGGGCCGTGGGGCATCGCGATCGACAAGCGCGACGAGGGCCTGCGGGACGCCGTGGCCAAGGCCATGGAGGAACTGCTGGCCGACGGCGGCTACCAGGCGATCCTCGACCAGTACGGGGTGAGCGCCAACGCCGTTCCCCAGGTGCTCGTGAACACCAAGCCATGGCAGTGAGCCGTTCACCCGGCATGGTCCGGGAGCCCGTGCCGCACGAGCTCCCGATCAAGGCGGTGCGCCCGCCCCGCCCCGGGCGGTGGGTCACGGCGGCGCTGGCCGCGCTGTTCCTGGTCTGGCTGGCCTACACGATCATCGTCAACGAGAACCTGCACTGGGACGTCATCGCGTCCTTCCTCGTGGACGGCAGGATCCTCGGCGGCCTGTGGGTGACGATCCAGCTCACCGTGCTGTCGATGGCCATCGGCCTGGCGCTCGGCGTGCTCGCCGCCGTGATGCAGCTCTCCGGCAGCCCGGTGCTGCGCGGGGCCTCCGCGCTCTACACCTGGTTCTTCCGCGGCACGCCGCTGCTGGTCCAGCTGATCTTCTGGTTCAACATCGGGCTGGTCTTCCCTGCGTTCAGCATCGGCATCCCCTTCGGCGGTCCCAAGCTGGTCGAGTGGCAGGCCAACGAGCTGATCACCCCGTTCACCGCCGCGCTGCTCGGCCTGGCGATCAACGAGGGCGCGTACATGGCCGAGATCGTGCGGGCGGGCATCCGCTCGGTGGACCCCGGCCAGCGCGAGGCGGCCGAGTCGCTCGGCATGTCCCACCGCCAGGTGCTCCGCCGGGTCGTGCTCCCCCAGGCCATGCGCGTGATCATCCCGCCGACCGGCAACCAGTTCATCTCGATGCTCAAGACGACCTCGATGGTGTCGGTCATCGCGGGCGCCGAGCTGCTGACCGTTGCCCAGCGCATCTACCTCGGCAACTTCGAGGTCATCGCGATGCTCGTGGTCGCCTCGATCTGGTACGTGGTGCTCACCACGCTGGCCAGCATCGGCCAGCACTTCGTCGAGAAGCGGTTCGAGCGCGGGCACCACGCGGTGTCCGCGCGGGTCCGCCGCAACCTGCGGCCGTTCGCGAGGGGAGGGGCGTCGTGACCGAACCCATGGTGCGGATCCGCTCGGTACGCAAGAGCTTCGGACCGGTGGAGGTGCTGAAGGGCATCAGCCTGGACGTGCCGGCCGGCGGGGTCGTGTGCGTCGTCGGGCCCTCGGGCTCCGGCAAGTCGACCCTGCTGCGCTGCGTGAACCGCCTGGAGACGATCGACGCGGGCCGCGTCTGGGTCGACGGCGAGCTGATCGGCTACCACGAGCAGGGAGAGCGGCTCCACCTGCTCCGCCCGGCCGAGCTGTGCCGGCAGCGGCAGGGCATCGGCATGGTGTTCCAGCGCTTCCACCTCTTCCCGCACCGCACGGCGCTGGAGAACGTCATGGAGGGCCCGGTCACGGTCAAGGGCGCCAAGAAGGCGGAGGCGCGGCGGCGGGCCGTCGAGCTGCTGGAGCGGGTGGGGCTCGCCGACCGGGCGCACCACTACCCCGCGCAGCTCTCCGGGGGCCAGCAGCAGCGGGTGGCCATCGCGCGCAGCCTGGCCATGGACCCGAAGCTGATGCTGTTCGACGAGCCGACCAGCGCGCTCGACCCCGAGCTGGTCCAGGAGGTGCTGGCGGTGATGCGCGACCTCGCCCGCAGCGGCATGACCATGATGGTGGTCACCCACGAGATGGGGTTCGCCCGCGAGGTCGGCGACCACCTGGTGTTCATCGACGACGGTGCGATCGTCGAGCAGGGCGACCCTCGCGAGGTACTCGCCGACCCGCGCCACGAGCGCTTCCGCGCCTTCCTCGGCCAGGTCCTGTGAACCGCGCGGCGTCCGGCGCCGGTCCGGAGCGCTTCGACCTGCTGGTGCGCGGTGGTCTCGTGGTCGACGGCACGGCGGGCCCGGCGCGGGCCGCCGACGTCGGCGTGGCCGGGGGGCGCGTCACACTTCTGCCGCCGGGACGTCCCGCCGAGGCGCGGCAGGTGCTCGACGCGGAGGGGATGGCCGTCGCGCCCGGCTTCATCGACGTCCACACCCACTCGGACGGCGTGGTCCTGATCGGCACGGACGGTGACCACCCGCTCGTCTGGGCGTCGGTGCTCCAGGGGGTGACCACCGAGATCTGCGGGAACTGCGGCTCCAGCCTCTTCCCCGCCCTCCCCGAGCGGCTGGAGGAGCTGCGCGGCGAGACCCGGATCACCTTCGGCGGCGAGGTCGGGATATTTCGGGACTTCGCGGGGTTCGCCGCGACGCACTCCGCGCTGCCCCGGGCCAACCACCTCGCCTCCCTCGTCGGCCACGGCACGCTCCGCGCGGGCGTGATGGGCCATGTCGACCGCCCCGCGACCCCGCGGGAGCTCGGCGCCATGCGCTCGCTGCTCGACCTGTCGCTCTCCCAGGGGGCCGCGGGCCTGTCGACCGGGCTCATCTACACCCCCGGCACGTACGCGGGCACCGACGAGGTGGTCGCGCTCGCCGCCGTCGCCGCCCGCCACGGCAAGCCGTACGTCACGCACCTGCGCGACGAGATGTCCCGGGTGGAGGAGGCACTGGAGGAGGCCGTCGAGATCGCCCGCCGGAGCGGCGCGGCGCTGCACGTCTCCCACCACAAGACCGCGGGCAGGTACGCCTGGGGCCGTACCTCGCGCACCCTGCCCCGCATCGCCGAACTGCGCGACGGGGGCATGGACATCACCTGCGACGTCTACCCGTACACGGCGGGCAGCACGTCCCTCGCCGCGATGCTCCCGCCGTGGGCCAACGACGGCGGCTACGCGGTGCTGGCGGCGCGGCTGGCCGACCCCGCCCAGCGCGAGCGCATGCGGAGGGCCATCGCCGAGGGCGTCCCCGGCTGGGAGAACACCGTCGGCAACGGCGGCTGGGACCGCGTCTCGATCGCCTGCGCGCCGCGCCACCCCGAGATCGAGGGCCGTACGGTCGCGGAGCTGGCCGCGTCCAGGGACGCCGACCCGGTCGACGTCGCCGCCGAGCTGCTGATCGCCGAGGACGGCGAGGTGACGATCATCAGCCACTCCATGGTGGAGGAGGACGTGCGGCGGGTGCTGGCCTCGCCGTACGCGATGATCGGCTCCGACGGGGTGCCCAAGCCGGGCGGGCGCCCGCATCCCCGCTGGGCGGGCACCTACCCGAGGGTCCTCGGGCACTACGGCCGCGACCTCGGCCTGCTCACGCTGGAGGCGGCGGTGCACAAGATGACCGGCATGGCCGCCGCCCGCTTCGGGCTCGCCGGTCGCGGGGTGATCCGTGACGGCGCCCACGCCGACCTCGTAGTATTCGACCCCGCCACCGTGGCCGACCGCGCCACGTTCGGCGAGCCGCTCCTGCCTCCCGCCGGGATCGGCGCCGTGGTCGTCGGCGGGCAGATCGTGGTCAGGGACGGCACCCCGACCGCCGCCCGCCCGGGAACGGTGCTCGCCACATGATCGACCTGGAATCCCTGGGAGACGAGTGCCCGGGGACGCTGGCCGTCTCGGTGCCCGGCCTGCTCGCCCTGAACGAGGACGTGGAGCTGCCGCTGGCGAGCGCGGGCAAGCTCCTGCTGCTCGCCGAGGTCGCGCGCGGCGTCGCCTCGGGGTCCCTCGACCCCGCCGAGCGGGTGACGCTGCTGGACGACGACTACCGGGGCGGGTCGGGCCTGCTGCGCGGCCTTACCGCCCGCCAGTGGACCGTGGGTGACCTGGCCCTGCTCACGGCGGCGGTGAGCGACAACACCGCGACCAACGCGCTGCTGCGGCGGCTCGGGCTCGACCGGGTCAACGAGAGGGCGGGCGACCTCGGGTTCGCCCGCACCCGCGTCCTCGACCTGATCCGCGAGCCCCGCCTGCCGGAGCACCCGCCCACCTTCGCCGTGGGCACGGCCGCCGAGCTGGCCCGGTTCGCCACCCTGCTGATCACGTACGGCCCGGACGAGGACGCGCCGTGGAAGGCCATGCTGCTGGGCTGGATGGCGCACAACACCGACAGGAGCCTCGTGCCCGCCCTTCTCCCCCACGAGCCGGAGGACCGCGACGTCCCCTCGGTGGTGCCGCCCGGCACCGTGTGGGCGGCGAACAAGACCGGCACCGACACCGGTGTGCGCACCGATGTGGGCGTGCTGGCCGGGGCGCGCCGCATCGGCTACGCCGTGCTGGCCAGTGGACCGGCGGGCCGGGAGCACGACCTGGTCAAGGCCGTACGGCAGGCCGGGCTGCGGATCGGCGCCCTGGCCCTGCGGCGCGACTGACCGGTTGGGGGCGGCCGGTCAGCGCTGGGCGACGCGCAGCTGGGCCGAGGCGTCGCGCAGGTAGTCGATGAAGGAGCGCAGCGCGGGGTTCGGGTTGGTGGGCCGGATGGCCGCGCCGATGCGGCGGAAGAGCTTCGGCCCCTCGACCCGGCAGACGTGGATCCCCGTGGCGCCCTGCGCGCCGAGGCTCGGCACCAGCGCCACGCCCAGCCCGGCGCGTACGAGCCCGAGCGTGACCTCGTAGTGGTCGCTCCGGCAGCGGATCGCCGGGCTGAAGCCCTCCAGCGCGCTCGCCCGCTCCAGCACCGAGACCGGCGTGTCGGTGCCGTAGGTGGTGATCCAGGGCTCGTCGGCCAGGTCGGCGAGCCGCACCCGGGGACGCTGCCCTGCGGGATGGCCCACCGGCACGACCAGGAGCTGCGGCTCGTCGAACAGGTGGATCACCTCGACGCCGTCGGGGGCCTTCCAGGGGTCGAGGGCGTTCTCGAACACCACGAGCACGTCGAGCGCGCCGCGTTCGAGGTCGGGAAGCAGCTCGTGCGGCTGGCCCAGCACCAGGTCGAGCTCCACGCCGGGGTGCCGCGCGCTGAACGTCGACAGCGCCAGGGGCAACAGGCGGTAGCCGGCGGAGGCGAAGAAGCCGATGCTGAGCTGCCCGGCGTCCGCACGCGCCTGGGCGAGCAGGTCCTTCTCCGCGGCCTCGATGATGTCGAGCACCTCCTGCGCCCGGGTGGCGAGCCGGCGCCCGGCCGCGGTGAGCCGCAGGCTGTGCGCGTCGCGCTCGACCAGCCCGATGCCCGCCTCGTCCTCAAGGCGGGAGAGCTGGTGGGACACGGCCGAGGGCGAGAGCCGCAGGCTCCGCGCGGCCCCGGCGATGCTCCCGGTACGGAAGACCTCAAGGAGCACCCTGAGGCGGTGACTGCTCAGCACCTCCCCAGTATCAGCGCAGGCCAGGGCAGATCGGACCTCAGGCGGAGGTGCGGCCGCGGCCGAGCGCCAAGGGGGCGGTGAAGGCGGCCCAGACCAGCTTCCCGCGGCCCTCCTGGAGCCGCCAGCCCCAGGAGCGGCTCAGGCTCTCGACCAGCCACAGGCCCCGGCCGCTCTCGGCGAGGTGGTCGGCCTCGGTGACGACCGGCGGCCGGTCCTCGGGGTCGAAGACCGCGCACACCACGTGGGAGGCACGGTGGAGCAGGCGGAGCCGGGTGGGCTCCCCGGCGTGCCGCACGGCGTTGCTGACCAGCTCGGAGACGACCAGGCGGGCGTCGCAGATCAGCTCGTCGAGACCCCAGTTGTTCAGGGTCGTCACCGTGAAGTCCCGTGCCACCTTGACGGACGCGCCCGTACGGCCGAGGGCCCGCAGCTCGGCGACCGGCTCCCAGAGGTTGTCCTCCATCGCGGGTAGCAGCCACCAGGGAGCCTCGCCCCGTACAACGGATTGCCGGCGTGCCAGGTGTGCGGTCATCAAGGTCCTCACTACGTTGGGCCGTTCACGCGGTCGGGACATGACGTGGGAGAGTCAATCTTTCCTTCACGTGCCGTACAGATGCAAGAACAGATGCACGTGCAGATTGCTCTTTTCCCACGGAACTGTGACATTCACTCCTACAACCTGGATTCTTCTGGGCAGACCGGAAAGGCCGAGGGGCCGTATACGACGGGGCCCCGGGGATGAGACACTGACGGCTCATTCATCCGAGGCTCCAGGGAGCTCGCATGATCTCGGCGCTGGGCTCTGACGAAACTGGTGACGGGCGCGTCGCCGCCCACTCCCGGGGCGGCCCCACCGCCCTGCGCATCCTCCTGGGCGCCCAGCTGCGCCGGCTGCGCACGGCCAACGGCATCACGCGCGAGCAGGCGGGCGAGGCCATCCGCGCCTCCCACGCCAAGATCAGCCGTCTGGAGCTCGGCCGGGTCGGCTTCAAGTCCCGCGACGTCGCCGACCTGCTCACCATGTACGGCGTGGGCGAGACCGACGAGCGCGCCACGTTCCTCGCGCTGGCCGAGCAGGCGAACGCGCCGGGCTGGTGGCACAAGTACAGCGACCTGCTCCCCACGTGGTTCGAGCTCTACGTCGGGCTGGAGGAGGCCGCCTCGGTCATCCGCACGTACGAGATCCAGTTCGTCCCGGGTCTCACCCAGACCGAGGACTACGCCCGCTCGGTGATCATCCTCGGCCACGCGGACGCGTCCGCCGAGGAGATCGACCGCCGCATCTCGCTGAGGATGGCCAGGCAGCGGCGCGTCACCTCCCCCGACGGGCCGAGGTTCTGGGCCCTGGTGGACGAGGCGGCGCTCCGGCGCCCGCTCGGCGGCCCGAAGGTCATGCGCGCGCAGGTCGAGCGCCTTCTGGAGCTGACCGCCTCGCCGAACATCACCCTGCAGATCGTCCCGTTCGGCCACGGCGGGCACGCGGCGGCCGGTGGGCCGTTCACCATCCTGCGGTTCGACGAGCGCGAGATCCCCGACGTCGTCTACATGGAGCAGCTCACCAGCGCCCTGTACCTCGACAAGCGCGAGGAGACCGACCCGTACATGAAGGTCATGGACCGCCTGTGCGTCGAGGCCTCCACCGTGGCCGAGTCGAGGCGGTTCCTCGAAACGTTCCTCAAGGAGATGTGAGGCGGAACCACCGGCCATGCCGCATGGGATGCCGAAGTCGTCATGTCATTGTGAGTGACATTGGTCTCTGCCATGCTTTCGGCCATCAGCGGCAGATGGGCGTTTCGCATGGCACGAAAGATCCTGATATGACCGAGGTCTTCACGCTTGGAGAGGCGCTCGGTGTCATCTCCGCCGACCGTCTCCGCCACGACACCGACGTACGTCTCGACGTCGCCGGCGCCGAGCTCACCGCCGCCGTCGGACTCGCCCGGCTGGGGCACTCCGTGACCTGGCTGGGGCGGGTCGGCGGCGACGAGCTGGGCGCCAGGGTCGTAACGGTGCTGCGCGGCGAGGGGGTCGACGTCTCCCACGTGCAGTCCGACCCCGGCGCGCCCACCGGTCTGGTCATCAGGCAGCGGCGCATCGGCCGGGTCGGCCACGTCGTCCACTACCGCGGCGGGTCCGCCGGGTCCCGGCTCGGGCCGGGCGACGTCCCGGCGCGAGCCCTGCAGTCGGCCAAGGTGCTGCACGTCACCGGCATCACCCCGGCGCTGAGCGGCACCGCCTGGAGCGCGGCGCACCACGCGATCAAGCTCGCCAGGGACTCCGGCACGGCCGTCTCCGTGGACGTGAACTACCGGCCGCAGCTCTGGATCGACCGCCAGGAGGCCGTCGAGGCGCTCAACGAGCTGGCGACGGGAGCCGACGTGCTCTTCGCCAACCAGGACGAGCTCCAGCTCATCGAGCCGGTCATTGGAACGATCCGCGAGCTGGTGGTCACCCGGGGCGCCAAGGGCGCGAGCGCCACGGTGAACGGTATGCGGTACGACGCGCAGGCCGCGCCCGTGACGGTCGTCGACCCGGTTGGAGCCGGGGGCGCCTTCGCCGCCGGGTATCTCAGCGGCCTCCTGGAGGAGTTGCACCCGACCGACCGCCTGCGCCGCGGGTGCGCGCTCGCCGCCTTCGCGGTGGCGAGCGGAAGCCCCTGGCAGGGCCTCCCCACCCGCACCGAGCTTCCCCCGCTCACCTTCTGAGGACACCGCCCTTCTGAGGACACCGACCCGAAAGCGCTCGCGGCCGGGACGTACCGGCCCGGCCTGAGGCGGCGGCCGGCCGGGCCGTACTGGACGACGCGAACCACGCATGGCGCGACCGGATCCCTCGCCGATCCGGTTGGGCGACGGCTCGCCGGGCGGGTCAGAGTTTCAGCGGCAGCCGGGCCAGCCGCCAGGAACCCGGCATCGGCTGGCGTTCGAGCTCGGACGGGTCGACGGCCAGCGCCAGGTCGGGGAAGCGCCGGAGCAGCGCCTCGAACGCGACCTCGCCCTCCTGGCGGGCCAGCGCGGCGCCCAGGCAGTAGTGCAGGCCGTGCCCGAACCCCACGTGGTTCTCCCGGCGCCCGTCCGGCTCGCGGGTGATGTCGAGCCTTTCCGGATGGTCGAACTCCCGGGGGTCGTAGTTGGCTCCGACCAGCACCGCCATCACCGCCTCGCCCTTGCGCACCGGCATACCGCCGATCTCGACGTCCTCGGCGGCGTAGCGCAGGCGGGTGGCCTGGACGGGGCCGCACCAGCGCATGAGCTCGTGGACGGCCCGCGGCATGAGCCCCGGGTCCTTCCTGAGCAGGTCGAGCTGCTCGCGATGGGTGAGCAGGGCGGCGGTCCCGTTGCCGATGAGATGGGCCGTGGTCTCGTGCCCCGCCAGCACGAGGGTGAGGACCAGCGTGACCATCTCGGTGTCGCTGAGCCGGTCGCCGTCCTCGTCGTGCGTGCGGATGAGGCCGCTCAGCAGGTCGCCGGTGGGGGCCGCGCGGCGCCGCTCGATCAGCTCGTGGATGTGCGTGATCATGTCCCGCAGGGCGGTCGCCATGCCTCCCGCCTGCAGTGTGACGAGCGCCTTTCCCCACTCCCGCCACTGCGCGCGGTCCTCCTCCGGGATGCCCACCAGCTCGCAGATGACGGTGATCGGCAGGGGGTAGGAGAAGTGCTCCATCAGCTCCACGACACCGCCCTCTGCCGTGCCGGCGAGCCTGTCGAGCAGGTCCTCCGTGATCTCCTCGACGCGGGGCCTCAGCTCCGCGACCCTGCGGGCGGTGAACGTGCGCGACACCAGCTTGCGCAGCCTGATGTGGTCGGCGCCGTCGGCGTCCAGGACGCTGTCCAGCACGTACTGCGCGTACTCCTTGGGGATGCCCCGGGCCTCCATCTCCTTCTCGCGGATGTTCTCGATGTCCAGCCCCGGCACGTTGGCCGGGTTGTTCACGAACCGCGGGTCTCCGAGCACCATCTTGACGTCGTCGTACCTGGTGACCAGCCAGATCCCCGTGCCGCGTCCGAAGAAGGAGCCCCGTGCGAGCGGTGCCTGCTCGCGCATCCGGGAGTACCCGCCGAAGGGGTCCCTCATCAGCTCCAGGTCCATCATGTTGACCGTGGCGGCCATGGTGGAGGCGCCCGCGCTACGGGGTGCGCCTGTGGTGCTCGCCGTGCCTGTGGTGCTGGCCGGGCTGTGATCGGCCGAAGTTCCCATGCTTGCCCTCCTCGGGCTCGGGTGCTGTTCCGCCTGACGATTTCCCTCCTGGTTCCGGCTCCGCGGTGCTCGACTCCCCCGTGGAGGTGCCCCAGGCAGTCAAGAGGACCGCGTAGTTCTATGCGCGTTCAAGGCACGTCTCAACCCTGCTTCACCGGAACTGTCGAACCGGTGTAAGCCCAGCCGGGGACCGCCGTCCGCGCCCCTGGATGCCCCTAGGAGCCGGGGAGGCGGCGGACCCGCTTGTTGCTCGGGTCGTAGAGCGGCTCGCCGGCGATCTCGGCGGCGACCCACCCGCCGTTGACGCCGACCTCCACCCGGCCCGTGAACTCGGCGCTCTCACTTCCGGCACTTCCGGGCTCGCCGACCGGCAGGTACGCATAGGCGATCGAGCGGTCGACGCGGTGCCCGTACCCTCCGCTGGTCACCCGGGACGCGGGGACGCCTCCGACCCGCACGGGCTCCCCGCCGAGGCAGATCTGCCGGGGGTCGGCGAGCACCAGGCAGCGCAGCGCGTACCGCGGCGCGCCCAGCGCGTCACGGCCGAGGAACTCCTTGTCCCCGTGGACGGCGAAGCCCAGGCCCGCCTCGATGGGCGTCGTCTCCGGGGTGATGTCGAGCCCCCAGACCCGGTAGCCCTTCTCCAGCCGCAGCGAGTCCAGCGCCCGGTAGCCCGCGGGGCGCATGCCGAACGGCAGGCCGGCCTCCATCAGGGTGTCCCACAAGGTGAGCCCGTACTCGGAGGGACAGTAGAGCTCCCACCCGAACTCCCCGGCGAAGGTGACACGCTGGGCGAGCACCGGCACGAGCCCGGCGCTGATCTCCCGCGCCCGCATGTAGCCGAAGGTCAGGTCGTCGCCGGTCAGCTCGCCGAGGATGTCGAGCGCCTTGGGTCCCCACAGGCAGTAGCACGCGTACGCCGAGGTGACGTCCCGCACGTCGAGCCCGTGGCGGCGCAGCCAGGCGGCGTCGTGCACGCCGAAGGCCGTCCCCGTGACCATGCGGAACCGGTCGCCGTCCAGCCGGGTCACGGTCACGTCCGCCTCGATGCCCCCGCGCTCGTTCAGCATCTGGGTGTAGACCACCGAGCCGACGGGACGGTCGAGGTCGTTGGCGCAGAGGCGCTGGAGGCCGGCCAGCCCGGTGATCTCCAGCTTGGAGAACGACGTCTGGTCGAACAGCCCGGCGGCGTCGCGGGTCGCCAGGCACTCGGCCCGGATCGCGGGCGACCAGAACCTCCCGGCCCATCCGGCGGGCCGGAACTCCTCCCCCGATTCCCCGGAGGCGTCCGGGGCGAACCAGTTGACCCGCTCCCAGCCCGCCTTCTCGCCGAACTCGGCGCCCAGCTCGACGTGCCGTGCCCAGGCGGGCGATCGGCGCAGCGGGCGAGCGGCCGTACGCTCCTCGCCCGGGTACACCACGTCGTAGTACTTGCTGTAGGAGTCCAGTGCCTTGGCACGCGCCCACCGGGAGCCCCGCGCGTGAGAACCGAACCTGCGGATGTCCATGCCGAAGACGTCGTACTCCGGCGAGCCGTCGACGATCCACTCGGCCATGACCTTGCCGACGCCGCCCGCGGCGGCGAGCCCGTGGACGCAGAACCCGGCCGCGACCCACAGCCCGGCGACCGCGGTCTCCCCGAGCAGGAACTCCCCGTCGGGGGTGAACGCCTCGGGCCCGTGGACGACCTTGGCGAAGGCGGCGGCGTCCTGGCCGTCGCCGGTCTCCATGCGGGCGAGGTCGGGAAGCCGCCGGCCCGCCGACTCCCACGATTCACGAAATTTCGGCATATTGGGCTCGAAGAGCGTGCGCGGCTCGGCCAGCGGAGTCGCCGCCTCCCAGACCTCCGGGGTCCGGATGTAGCCGCCGACGAGGATGCCGCCGCCCTCCTCGCGGAAGTACACGATGTTGTCGGGGTCGCGCACGGTCGGCGTCGTGGCCGGCACCCCGAACGGCCGCGTCACGACGTACTGGTGCTTGATCGGCACGATGGGGACGTCGACCCCCGCCATCCGCCCGACCTTCCCCGCCGCCGCGCCCGCCGCGTTGACCACGGTCTCGGTGGCGATGACCTGCTCGCCGACCTGGACGCCGCGCACCCGCCCGTCCCGGACGTCCAGCCCGGTCACCTGGACGCCGGTCACGATGCGCACGCCGAGCTTCTCCGCGCCGGCCGCGAGGGCCCGCGCGAGGCTCGCCGGGTCGAGCCAGCCGTCGCCCGGCAGCCACAGGGCCGCGCGCACGTCGCCGACCTCCATCAGTGGCAGCAGGTCGCGCGCTTCGGCCGCCGACAGGATGTCCATGTCGAGCCCGTACGTCTCGGCGGCGCCGGCCTGGCGGAGCAGTTCCTCCTGCCGCTCGGCGGTGGTGGCGAGCCGCAGGCCGCCCGCGCCGTGCCAGCCGGGGTCGAGGCCCGTCAGGTCCCTGAGCTCGGGATACAGCCCGGCCGAGTACATGATCATGCGGGTCTGGGTGACGGTGGACCTGAGCTGGCCGACGAACCCGGCCGAGTGCCAGGTGGTGCCCTCCGTCAGCTCGTGCTGTTCGAGCAGGATGACGTCGGTCCAGCCGAGCCGTGCCAGGTGGTAGGCGACACTGCAGCCGGCGACGCCGCCACCGACCACCACGGCCTGCGCCTCGGCGGGAAGTTTCACCATCGGTACCCCCGTGTAACACCCAACCCGCAGAATCGGATCAATGGTCTGAAGGTAGACCAAAGGAGGCCCGCGTGCCAGATGTCCTCAGCTCGGCACTCGAACTCGTCACGGCCTGGGCCGGCCGACCGGTCACCCATACCCAGATCAAGGGCGGTCTGAGCCACCGAATCGTCCGGCTGGACACCGAGGCGGGCGATCGCTGGCTGCTGCGGATCCTCGACCCCGGCGTCTCGGCCGCCGGGCTGGGCATCCCCCTCGACCTGGAGATCGTCAACACCGTCAGGGCCGCCCAGGCGGGCGTCGGCGCCGAGGTGCTGCTCCGCCTCCCCGGCGCGGTGCTGCTCGAGTACATCGACGGGCCGACGCTCGACGCCGCGGCCGTACGGGACCCCGCGATGACCGCCGGCATCGCCGAGGCCTGCCGCCGCCTGCACGCGGGGCCGCGCTTCGCGACCGACTTCTCGATCTTCCGCAAGCTGGACGAACTGCTGGCGCTCTGCCGCGCCCACGCGCTGAAGATCCCCGCCGGTTTCGAGGACTGGCTGCCGGTCGTGGCCGAGATCGAGGCCGCCCTCGCCGTACGCCGGCCGCCGGCCGTGCCCTGCCACAACGACCTGCTGCCGGAGAACTTCATCTTCGACGGCTCGGCTGTGCGCATCGTCGACTACCAGCTCTCGGGCAACAACGACCCGGCGTTCGAACTGGGGGACATCGCGGCCGAGGCCGATTATGACCAAGAAATGGTCAAGCGGTTGACGCGCGCCTACTTCGGGGACGAGGATCCCGCGGCAAGAGTCCAGCTTTATCTGATCATGTCCAACTTCACCTGGACGTTGTGGTTCAGCGTCCACCACGGCCTGCTCGCCGAGCAGGCCGCTGCCGCCGACTTCGACTACGACGCCGAAGCGGCCGACAAGTTCGCGCAGGCCGTACGGGACCTCAACGATCCCGGGCTCGGGCTGCTCATCGACGACGTCCGAGGCCGGCGACGGCCCCGTGACCCCGATCCGCGCATCCCCTCACCTCCGACCGCGCCGTCTCCGCCGTTCCCACCGGCCTGACGCGCAGCCACCCCCGCACCACCCGCGGAACCGCACCACCCGCGCCACGCAAGGAGGCCTGATGGCCCAGCAGTCCTACCTCGACGACGATGCCGAACGCCTGGCCGAACTCGGATACAAGCAAGAACTCTCACGAAGCTGGAGCGGCTTCTCCAACTTCGCGATCTCGTTCTCGATCATCTCGATCCTCGCCGGCTGCTTCACGACGTTCGGCCAGGCCTGGAACAACGGCGGGCCCATCGCCATCTCCATCGGCTGGCCGCTGATCTCGGTATTCATCCTCATCATCGGCTTGTGCATGTCCGAGCTGGTGTCCGCCTACCCGACGGCGGGCGGCATCTACTGGTGGGCGGCCAAGCTGGGCAAGCCCATCCACGGATGGTTCACCGGCTGGCTCAACCTCATCGGGCTCATCGCGGTCACCGCCTCCGTGGACTACGGCTGCGCGACCTTCCTCAACATCACCATCGGCAGGTTCAGCGACGGCTGGGCACAGGGCGACCCGCTGCGGCAGACGTTCCTGCTGTTCGCGATCGTGCTGGTGCTCCACGCGCTGATCAACATCTTCAGCCACCGGCTGATCTCGATCCTGCAGAACATCTCGGTGTGGTGGCACGTGTTCGGCGCGGCGGCGGTCGTGCTGATCCTGATCTTCGGCCCGTCGAAGCACCAGAACGTGGGCTTCCTGTTCGAGCAGTTCAACAACTCCGGCTTCGGCTCCAGCTCGTCAGGCCCGACGTTCTGGCTGTATGTGCTGCCGCTCGGCTTCCTGCTCACGCAGTACACGATCACCGGCTTCGACGCCTGCGCGCACGTGTCGGAGGAGACCCAGGGCGCGGCCATGAGCGCGGCCAAGGGGCTCTGGAAGTCGATCTTCTACTCGGCGATCGGCGGCTGGGTGCTGCTCCTGGCCTTCCTGTTCGCGGCGACCGACGTCGACGCCGTCAACAAGGAGGGCGGCTTCGTCGGCGCGATCTTCACCTCGTCGCTGACGCCCGGCCTGGCCACCGTGATCTTCGGCATCTCCACGATCGGGCAGTTCTTCTGCGGCATGAGCTGCGTGACGTCGATGTCCCGCATGACCTACGCGTTCTCCCGTGACGGTGCCGTCCCCGGCTGGCGGCTCTGGTCGCGCGTGGACAAGAACAAGACCCCGGTCAACGCGATCATCGCCGGCTGCGTCGCGGCCCTGCTGATCACGGTCCCCGCCCTGTACGCCCCGGAGGGCACCACGACTCCCGTGGCGTTCCTCGCCGTCGTCTCGATCGCGGTGATCGGACTCTACCTGGCGTTCCTCATTCCGATCTGGCTGCGCCTGCGCATGGGCGCCGCGTTCCGTCCGGGGCCGTGGACGCTGGGCGGCAAGTACAAGGTGATGGGCCGGATCGCGGTGATCGAGATCGTCGTCATCTCGATCTACTTCATCCTGCCCGTCGTCCCGGCCGGCGCGCCGTGGAGCAAGGACTTCACCTGGACCTCGGTGAACTACGCGCCGCTCGCGGTGGGCGCCGTGCTGATCGGCATCGCCCTGTGGTGGGTGCTGTCCGCCCGGCACTGGTTCACCGGGCCCCGCCGCAACGTCGAGGAGGTCCCGCTGGGCGACTCCGAGCCCGCCGCCTGAGCTACTGCCGTACGGCTCGCGCCTCGCGGGCGCGAGCCGTACTCGGCGCCTCAGGACGCCTCGAACACCTCGGAGACCACCCGGCGGACCTGCTCGGAGGACGGCGGCTCGGCCAGCTCGCGCGCCAGCGAGGTCATGTCGACCTCCGGCATGCCGCACGGCACGGCGTGGTGCCAGGGGTCGAGGTCGCCGTCGACGTTGAGCGCGAAGCCGTGGCTGGTGACGCCCCGGCCGGCCCGCATGCCGATCGAGACGATCTTCCGGCCCGTGTCGCGCGTCCAGACCCCCGTGAGCAGCTCGGAGCCCTGCGGGGTCTCGCGGCGCTCGGCCGGGAGTCCGAGCTTCTCCAGCGCCTCGACCAGCCGGAGCTCCACCTCGCGGACGTAGTCGACGACCCCCTCGTCGGCGCGCAGCTGGACGATCAGGTATCCCACGAGCTGCCCCGGCCCGTGGTAGGTCAGCTGGCCCCCTCGGCCCGTGGGGACGACGGGGATGCCGTACGAGGGGTCGGGAAGGTGCTCTGCGGCGGTTCTCTTCCCCACCGTGAAGACCTGCGGGTGGCTGAGCAGCCACAATGTGTCCGGCTGGTCGTCACGCTGTCGCGCGCCGACCAGCTCGGTCATGCGGTCCATGGCCTTCTCGTAGTCGACCAGGTCGTCCTGGATCAGGGTTAGTGGCCGTGCACGTACGGTTCGCTCGCTCACATCTCCGAGCATACGTCCTACGAATAGACGTTTACGGCACGGCCGGAGCGGATCACCACTGGCCGGCGCGGGCGGGAGCCTTCGGGATCAAGGCCCACATGATCAGATAGATGATGAACTGCGGTCCAGGAAGGATGCAGGAGAGAACGAACAGCAGGCGCACCATGGTGGGCGCCCAGCCCCACTTCTCCGCGATGCCACCACAGACACCCGCGATCATCTTGTGCTCTCTTGACCGGTACATAGCGACTCCTCCCCCGTTTCGATTCACTCTGCCCAACGATCGTGTCCCCTGCCCCGTTCCTGGAAAGTCATTCGTCGCCCATTCCGCGGTATGGAGCACGCATTCAACCGGTCCCCAAAACCTTTAGGGTGGCAATCCCCTGACCATGGAGAGCAAAGTGGATTTCCCGACCCTGCAGGCACAGCGGCGCCTGCTCGTGCGCCAGAAGATCACCATGATGGTGAACCGTTATGTGGTCCATCTGGAGCAGCCCGACGGGTCGGAAGGTCCGATGGTCGCCTTCGCCGAGCAGAAGCGGATGGCGTTCAAGGAGCAGGTCACGCTCTACACCGACGACTCCAGGCAGTTCGTGCTGGCCGGGTTCAAGGCGCGCAAGGTGCTCGACCTGGGCAGTGGATACGACGTCCTGGACCACGCCGGCCAGCCGATCGGCTTCTTCAAGAAGGAGTTCGCCGCGTCGCTGATCCGGTCGACGTGGCACTTCCAGCAGCCCGGCATGCCGACCTTCACGGGCCAGGAGCGCAACGTCTTCGTCAGCCTGCTGCGCCGGTTCGTCGACTCGCTGTCGTGGCTGCCCTACCACTTCGACTTCGGCGTGGGCGCCCAGATCGCCTTCTCGGTCGACCGCAAGTGGGGGCTGCGCGACCGCTACATCGTGGACATCCAGGACCCGCGACTCGACCGGCGCCTGATCATCGCGATGGCGGTCGCTCTCGACGCCCTCCAGTCGCGATGACGTTGAGCAGCAGCCAGGCGCTCCATCCGACGATGAGCACGGCCCAGTAGGAGATCAGGCGGTAGATCGCCACAACGGCGGCCGCGGCCACCCCCGTCATCCCCGCGCTGACGAAGGTCGCGGCCATCCCGATCTCGGCGATGCCGAGCCCGCCCGGCACGAGCGCCAGCACCCCCGCCGCCTTGGCCGCGACGTAGCCGAGCAGCACCGTGTGCGGGCCGACGGAGACCCCCGTGGCGGCGCACACGGCCGCCAGGCAGGCCAGGTCGAGCAGCCAGTTCAGCAGCGCGAGGCCGGGCAGCACCAGGCGATCGCGCCGGGTGAGCGTGATGGCCGCCCGCGCGCCGCGCAGCTGGGCCAGCACAGCGCCCGTACGGCCGCCGCGGCGGGAGAGCCACCGGGTCGGCGTCCTCGGCCGGAACCACAGCAGCGCACCGAGGCCGAGACCCGCCGCGACGAAGACCCACAGCGCCGTGATCCGCGTAGCGGGCTCGGCCAGCAGCGCCACGGCGCCGAGCGCGACGAAGGTCATCGTGGAGAACACCGCGCTGAGCAGCAGGGTCGCGGCGATCAGCGGGGTGGTCGCCCCGAGACGGCGGAGCTGTCGTGTCGTGTACGCCACGCTGAGCACCTGGCCGCCGGGCAGGGAGTTCGACACGGCGTTGCGCGCGTAGGTGACCGCGACGGCGCGCGGCAGCGTGAGCTGGGCGCCGCCCGCGACCAGCAGGTGCCGGATCAGCCGGGCGAAGGCCCGCATGGAGGACGCCTCGGCCACGACGGCGACGATCAGCCAGCCGGGGTGCGCGGAGGCGATGAGCTTCCAGACCTCGGCCGGGCTCGGCAGCCGGTCGCGGAACAGGACGACCACGCAGACCACGGCCGCGACGACGAGCAGCCGTACGACCGCCCGGCGGCCCGCGCCGGGTTTGCCGTCACTGGACGGGGTGGGCACCGCCGGGATCTGGGCCGGTGCCACCGTACTCTGACACGCCATCATCGCCTCCTCGTGAGGATCATGACGTTGATCAGCGGGCCGGACGATTGCCAGATCGCGACAGATGCCCGGCCCGTTGTTGCCGGTTTCCCGCAACGGCACAGCGGTCGGCCGGCCGGTGCCCGGGAAAGGTGCGGTCAACTCGACAGCAGCTATCAGATGGTAGCGGCTGCCGTTTGGCGTGGTGCGACCGGCTCGGCGGAACCGCGCCGTACGGGCACGGCGAGCAGGCCGAGGACGGCCTCCGATGATGCATCTTATTTCACCACCTGTTGACTTCATCGGCGTTGAGTTCAACATAGATGAATTCACCTGCCATGCTGAAGGAGTTCATGACCGAGGAGGTGCTCCGCCCCATCGCCAAGGACCTGGGCATGGACAACGCCGAGACCCGCGCCATCCTCGCCGGCTCCCACCTGATCGGCATCGGGCTGACCCGATATGTGCTCAGGGTCGAGGCGATCGCCTCACTCCCGGCGGACACGGTCGTCGCCGCCGTCGGGCCCACGCTCCAGCACTACTTCACCGGCGATCTCCAGCTCGGCTGAGCCATGCCGCACACCGAAAAGGACGGGCACGAGGTGCGATCCACGACCCCGGCAGGCGATGACCATGCCTGTGGATGACGCGCGGGCGGGCGCGCTTCCCGTACGGCACGCCCTGCCGGAGCTCCGCGCGGCGCTGGACAAGGGCGGCGCCGCCGTCCTCACCGCCCCTCCCGGCACGGGCAAGACCACCCTCGTCCCGCTCGTCCTGGCAGGCCTGGACTCGGGCGGCCCCGCACGGCGCGTGATCGTGGCCGAGCCCCGGCGCATCGCCACCCGCGCGGCGGCCAGGCGCATGGCGTGGATGCTCAGGTCCGAGGTCGGCGAGGAGGTCGGCTTCACCATCAGGGGCGAGCACAGGGCCGGACGCCACGTTCAGGTCATGACGACCGGCGTGCTGCTCCAGCGACTCCAGCGCGATCCCGAGCTGGAAGGGGTCGACGCCGTGCTGCTCGACGAGTGCCACGAGCGGCACCTGGACGCCGACACCGCGCTCGCATTCCTGCTGGACGTCCGCGCGACCCTCCGGCCCGACCTGCGGCTCGTCGCCACCTCGGCCACCGCGGACGCCGCCCCCTGGGCCCGGCTCCTCGGAGACGCCCCCGTGGTGCACGCCTCCGGCACCACCCACCCGGTCGAGATCGTGTGGGCGCCTCCCGCCCGGCCCGTCGCCCCGCCGCACGGCATGCGCGTCGACCCCGCGCTGCTCGCCCACGTCGCCGGGGTCGTACGCCGCGCCCTGGCCGAGCGGGCCGGTGACGTGCTGTGCTTCCTGCCGGGCGTGGGGGAGATCGCCCGAGTGGCCGGCTCGCTGGCCGACCTGCCGGAGGCCGACGTCCTGCAGGTCCACGGCAGGGCCGACACGCTCGACGCGGTGCTGTCGCCCGGCCCGCGCAGGCGGGTGATCCTCGCGACCTCGGTGGCCGAGTCGAGCCTCACCGTCCCCGGGGTGCGGGTGGTGGTCGACGCCGGGCTGGCGCGCGAGCCGCGCACCGACCAGGGCCGGGGGCTCGGGTCGCTGACGACCGTGCGGGTGTCGAGGGCGTCCGCCGGCCAGCGGGCCGGGCGCGCGGGGCGCGAGGCCCCCGGCACCGTCTACCGGTGCTGGACGGCCGCCGAACACGAGCGACTGCCCGACCACGCCCAGCCCGAGATCGCCCTTGCCGACCTCACGGGCTTCGCCCTCCAGGCCGCCTGCTGGGGTACGCCCGACGCCTCCGCGCTCGCGCTGCTCGACCGGCCACCCGCCGCCTCCATGGCCGTGGCCGGCCGCACGCTGCACGCGCTCGGCGCACTGGAGAACGGCCGCGTGACCGAGCGCGGACGCCGCATGGCCGGCATCGGCGTCCACCCCCGGCTCGCCCGGGCGCTGCTCGACGGCCCCCCGGCGGCGGCCGAGGTGGTCGCCCTGCTGTCGGAGGAGCTTCCCCGCTCCGCCCCCGACGACCTCGTGGCGGTGTGGCGCGAGGCCCGCCGCGGTGGCTCGCGCGACTGGCGAAAGGAGACCCGCCGCCTCACCCAGGCCGTACGCGCGGACGCCCCCGGCGGGAGCGGCACCTCTCCGGCACGTCCCGGTGGGGACGGCACGTCTCAGGCACGGCCAGGCGGGGGCGGTACGTCTCAGGCACGTCCAGGCGGCACCGACGACGCGGTGGCCGGGCTGGTCGTGGCGCTGGCCTACCCCGAGCGGGTGGCGCGCCGCCGTTCCGGCGGCTACCTCATGGTCTCGGGCACGGCGGCGACGCTGCCCCGCGACTCGCGGCTGGCCTCGGCCGAGTGGCTGGCCATCGCGGTCGCCGACCGGCCGGCCGGCGCCGCCTCCGCCCGGGTGCGCCAGGCCGTGGTGATCGACCAGGACGTCGCCATGGCGGCCGCCGGGCCGTTCCACCAGGTGGAGGACGAGATCGGCTGGGAGGGCGACGTCGTCGCACGGCGGGTCGAACGCCTCGGAGCGGTCGAGCTGTCCTCGGTACCGCTGCGGGACGCCGACGTCAGTGACGCGATCGTGTCCGGCCTGCGCAAGGAGGGGCTGTCCCTGCTCCGCTGGACGCCGGAGGCCGTGGCCGTGCGCGAGCGCATGGCGTTCTGCCACCGGGTGCTGGGCGAGCCCTGGCCGGACGTCTCGGACGAGGGCCTGCTCGCCGCCGCCGGCACGTGGCTCGACCTGTCCCGCCTGCGCCGCCGCTCCGACCTGGCCAGGGTGGACGTCGCCTCGGCCCTCAGGCGGCTCCTGACGTGGCGGCTCAGGCTGGACGAGGTGGCCCCTGAGCGGGTCACGGTGCCCACCGGGTCACGGATCAGGGTGGACTACTCCGGCGACCAGCCGGTCCTGGCGGCCAAGCTCCAGGAGCTGTTCGGCTGGGAGGCGACGCCCCGCGTCGCCGGGGTGCCGCTGGTGATCCACCTGCTGTCCCCCGCGGGAAGGCCCGCGGCCGTCACCGCCGACCTGGCGTCCTTCTGGCGTGAGGGCTACCGCGCGGTGCGCGCCGAGCTGCGCGGCAGGTACCCGAAGCATCCCTGGCCGGAGGACCCCCTCGCCGCGGCCCCCACCCGCGGGACCAACCGGCGCAAGCCAGGGTGATCCCGCGAGCGGGCGCGGTCAGATGCCGATCGGGTGCCAGACCGTCTTGGTCTCCAGGAAGGCGGTCATCCGGCCGGTGCCGGGGTCGGCGAGCCAGTCGGTCTTCCCCGACGGGCGCAGGACGCGCTTGAGGTTCTCGGCGGCGTCCTGCTCGCAGGCCACGGCCAGCTCCCCGGTGCAGCCCGTCAGGTCGACGGCGTTGACGTCCATGTGGGACGACAGCCACGGCGCGAGCTCGGCGGCCCTGCCCGTGAGCAGGTTCACGACGCCGCCCGGCAGGTCGGAGGTGGCCAGCACCTCGGCCAGGGTGATCGACGGAAGCGGCGCGCGCTCCGAGGCCACCACCACGCAGGTGTTGCCCGTGACGATCACCGGGGCGATCACCGAGACCAGGCCGAGCAGCGGCGCCTCCGGCGGAGCCACGACGGCCACGACGCCGGTCGGTTCCGGGGTCGACAGGTTGAAGTACGGCCCGGCGACCGGGTTCGCCGCTCCCCGGACCGCTCCGATCTTGTCGGACCAGCCCGCGTACCAGACCAGCCGGTCGACGGCCGCGTCCACCAGCTCGCCGGCCTTGCGCGCCGACACCCCGTCGGCGTCGACCAGCTCGGACACGAACTGCGCCCGGCGCCCCTCCAGCATCTCGGCGACGCGGTAGAGGATCTGCCCGCGGTTGTACGCCGTGGCGCCCGACCAGCCGGGGAACGCCTTGCGCGCGGCCGACACCGCGTCACGGGCGTCCTTGCGCGAGGCCTTGGAGGCGTTGGCGAGGAAGTCGCCCTTGGAGGAGGTCACCACGTAGGACCTTCCGCTCTCCGAACGCGGGAACGCCCCGCCGATGTACAGCTTGTACGTCTTGCGTACGGCGAGCCTGCTGGGCTCAGTCATCGCCTCTCCAGGTCATCTCTTCAGGTGAGAGCCGTACCGGCACGAACACCTGGCAGCAGCGGCTCACCCCGCAGCGGTGGGCGAACCAGCCCTGGCGGGCGGTCGAGTTCGTACGGCCGGCCCGCCCGTAGGCGTGCCCGCGGGTGATCTGCGCGCGCCGGGACCGGCGGCGCCTCAGGCGGTGCTCGCAGGGCTCAGACATCGAGATACGCCTCCAGTCCATGCCGGCCGCCCTCACGGCCGTATCCGGACTCCTTGTAGCCGCCGAACGGCGACGTGGGGTCGAAGCGGTTGAAGGTGTTGGCCCAGACGACCCCGGCGCGGAGCTTGTCGGCCATCCACAAGATCCTGGACCCCTTCTCGGTCCACACCCCCGCCGACAGACCGAACGGGCTGTTGTTGGCCTTCTCCACGGCCTCGGCCGGAGTACGGAACGTCAGAACCGACAACACCGGGCCGAAGATCTCCTCACGGGCGATCCGGTGCGACTGCGCCACCCCGGTGAACACCGTCGGCGGGAACCAGAAACCCTTGTCCGGAATCGGACACGAAGGAGACCAGCGCTCGGCACCCTCCCGCTCCCCCGCCTCGCTCAACGACCTGATCTTCGCCAGCTGCGCAGCCGAGTTGATCGCCCCGATATCGGTGTTCTTGTCCAGCGGGTCACCGAGGCGCAGCGTCGACAGACGCCGCTTGAGGGCCTCCAGCAGCTCGGCCTCGATCGACTCCTGCACCAGCAACCGCGAACCCGCGCAGCAGACGTGGCCCTGGTTGAAGAAGATGCCCGTGACGATGCCCTCCACCGCCTGGTCGAGCGCGGCGTCGTCGAACACGATGTTCGCGGCCTTGCCACCCAGCTCCAAGGTCAGCTTCTTGCCCGACCCGGCCACCGAACGAGCGATCATCCGCCCGACCTCGGTCGAGCCGGTGAAGGCCACCTTGTTCACATCCGGGTGGTTCACCAGCGCCTGACCGGTGGCCCCCGCGCCCGTCACGATGTTCACCACACCCGGCGGCAGGTCGGCCTGCCGGCAGATCTCAGCGAACGCCAGCGCGGTCAGCGGCGTGGTCTCGGCCGGCTTGAGCACCACGGTGTTCCCACACGCCAAAGCAGGAGCGATCTTCCAGGCCAGCATCAGCAGCGGGAAGTTCCACGGGATGACCTGGGCGGCCACGCCGAGCGGCCGGGGATCGGCCCCGAGGCCGGCGTGGCCGAGCTTGTCGGCCCACCCGGCGTAGTAGAAGAAGTGCGCCGCGACCAGGGGAAGGTCGACGTCGCGGGACTCGCGGATCGGCTTGCCGTTGTCGAGGGACTCCAGCACGGCCAGCTCGCGTGACCGCTCCTGGATGATGCGGGCGATGCGGAACAGGTACTTGGCGCGCTCGCGGCCGGGGAGTTGGCTCCAGACCGACTCGTACGCCTTGCGCGCCGCCGAGACGGCCCTGTCGACGTCGGCCTCACTCGCGAGGGAGAACTCCGAGAGCACTTCTTCGCTCGCCGGGTTGATGGTCTTCTCGCGCTCATCGCCCAGGGAGTCGACCCACTCGCCGTTGACGAACAGCCCATACGAGGGCCGGATGTCGACAACGTCGCGTGACTCGGGCGCCGGTGCGTATTCGAACATGGGGCCCGCCTCAGTCAAGGGTGAAGTAGTCAGGACCGGCATAACGCCCGGTGGCCATCTTCTGGCGCTGCATCAGCAGATCGTTCAGCACACTGGAGGCGCCCAGCCTGAACCAGTCGGGGTCCAGCCAGTCGGGCCCGGCGGTCTCGTTGACCAGCACCAGATACTTGATGGCGTCCTTGGTCGTGCGGATCCCTCCGGCGGGCTTGACGCCCACCATGCGCCCGGTCTGGGCGCGGAAGTCCCGCACGGCCTCCAGCATCACCAGCGTCACCGGCAACGTGGCCGCCGGGGACACCTTGCCGGTGGAGGTCTTGATGAAGTCGGCCCCCGCCAGCATCGCCAGCCAGGACGCCCGCCGCACGTTGTCGTACGTCGCCAGCTCACCGGTCTCCAAAATGACCTTCAGGTGAGCATCCCCCTTACCCGCGCTGTCGCTGCGGGCGCAGGCGGCCTTGATGGCGACGATCTCCTCGAAGATCTTCCGGTAGTCACCCGACAGGAACGCGCCGCGGTCGATCACCATGTCGATCTCGTCGGCGCCCGCCTCGACCGCGAGCGCCGTGTCCTCCACCTTGACCGCGAGGGAGGATCTGCCGCTGGGGAAGGCGGTCGCGACGCTCGCCACCCGCACCCCCGAGCGCCCGAGCGCCCGCACCGCCTCGGCGACCAGATCGGGATACACGCACACGGCCGCCACCCTCGGAACCGAAGGATCACCCGGGTCGGGCCGGACCGCCTTGGCGCACATCGCCCGCACCTTGCCCGGGGTGTCCGCCCCCTCCAGGGTGGTGAGGTCGACCATGGAGATGGCCAGGTCAATGGCCTGCGCCTTGGCGGTCGTCTTGATGGAACGGGTGCCCAGCATCGCGGCGCGCTGGTCGGCACCCACCCGATCGACACCCGGCAGGCCATGCAGAAATGCCCGCAGGGTCGCGTTCGATGACGCGATCTCCGCGAGCGAAGTCGTCAGTGTTGACACCTCACCAGCATCGCCGACCAGCGTGATTGTTCCAAACCGGGCCATCGCACAGACTGTCTACGATATTTCAGCAAATGTCGCCACAGCCACCTGCCCGGTCCTGCGCCGGGATGTGGCTCGTCCGCTGAGGCGCGCCTCACCAGGCCACGGGCAGGGACTCCACGCCGTAGACCACCGAGAACGACCGGAAGGGAACCTCCTCGACCGGCACGGCGAGCCGCAGCCCGGGGAACCGGCGAAGGAGCGCGGGGAAGGCGATGCGCATCTCCATGCGGGCCAGGGGCGCTCCCAGGCAGTGGTGGATGCCGTGCCCGAAGGCGAGGTGGGGGCCCGCGTCGCGGGAGGGGTCGAACCGGTCGAGATCGTCCCCGAGCGAGGGGTCGCGGTTGGCCGCGGGAATCGAGCAGACCAGCGTCTCGCCCGCCTTGATCTGCTGCCCGGACAGCACGACGTCCTCCTTGGCGGTGCGCGGGACCACGGTGTGCACGATCGACAGGAAGCGCAGCAGCTCCTCCACCATCTGGTCGACCTCTTCACCGTCGCGCATCGCGGCGAGCTGGTCGGGGTTGAGGAGCAGCAGCAGGGTGCCGAGGCCCAGCATGTTGGAGGTGGTCTCGTGGCCGGCGAGCAGCAGCAGGTCGGACACGCCGACCAGCTCGGCGTCGCTGATCGCGTCGCCGTGCTCGCGCACCAGCATGCCGATCATGTCGTCGCCGGGGTTCGCCCGCTGCCGCGCCACGAGCTCGCCCATGTAGGCCTGGGACTCCGCCAGCGCCGCCGCCCTGGCCGAAAGGTCGAGGAAGACGTTCAGCCGGGCGTTGCTGCGGCGCTGGAACCCCTCCCGGTCGGCGTACGGCACGCCGAGCAGCTCGCAGATCACCAGCGAGGGGATCGGCAGCGCGAACGACTGCACGAGGTCGCCCGGGGAGCCGGCGTCCTCCATCGCCTGGAGGTGCTCGGCCACGATGGCCTCGATGCGCGGCTGGAGCCTGCGCATGCGCCGCATGGTGAACTCCGGCGTGAGAAGGCGGCGGAGCCTGGTGTGGTCGGGCGGGTCGTAGCCGATGAGCACCCCCGAGACCACCCGCGGGGTCTCCGGCGTGTGACCCTCGGTGTCCGGCGCGGGCACGCCGAAGGGGGCCCGCATCCTGTTGCTGAACCGCGTGGCGTCTCCGAGCACCTCGCGCACGTCCTCGTACCGCGTGAGGAGCCAGGCGCTCTGGCCGAAGAAGAGCTCGACGCGGCTGACCGGCTCGTCGGCGCGCAGCCGGGCCAGCTCGGGAATGGGATCGAAGCGGTCTCGCCTGATGTGGGTCGGCGCGAGCGGAGTCTCGGTCATCGCCCGGTTCCTTCCATGAGAGTGGGTGCTGGCGGCCGTGCCTGAACGCGTGTTTCACTCTGGGTAACCGTGGCCATGACTCTAGCACAAGTGATAGTTGACTATCACCTGTTAGGCTTTCCTGGATGAGCCCTGCCAGCAGGCCGCCCCTCCGAGCCGACGCGGCGCGCAACGCCGAGCGGCTCGTGCGCGCGGCCCGCCGAGCCTTCGCCGAGTCGGGCATCGACGTCCCGCTGGACGAGGTGGCCAGGCAGGCGGGCGTGGGCGTCGCCACCCTCTACCGGCGCTTCCCCAGCAAGGAAGAGCTCATCCAGGCCGTGCTGGAGTCCTGCTACGCCGAGCGGGTCGAGCCCGCGATCAGCAGGGCCCTCTCCGATGAGGACCCCTGGCGCGGCATGGTCACCGTGCTCGAAGCGGCCCTCGGGCTGGCCGCCGAGGAGTTCGGCATCCTGCAGGCCGCCCGCGACCCCGCGGCGCTCACCTCCGGCCTCGAATCCCGGTTCTTCGCCGCCCTCGCCACCCTGGTCGAGCGCGCCCAGGAGGCCGGGCTCGTACGTGCCGACCTGCATCGCGACGACCTGCCCCGGCTGGTCTTCATGCTGGTGAGCACGCTGAGGGTGGCCGAGCGCCCCGCCACCGGCTGGTGGCGCTACCTGGCGCTCCTGCTCGACTCCCTGCGCCCCGGTGCGGCCCACCCCCTACCCCCCGACACCGGCCTGAGGCGGCGATCCACACGGGCGTCTAGGGCACAATGCGGGGGTCCTAGGGAGTCCTAGGCCGCAGGACCACCGGGAGATAAGGCATCCGCCCGATGTGGGGATGGGCGCCTTAGCCGGATTCTTGAGGTATCAGAAAAAGCGACCTCAAGGAGATGCCGAAAATGGCTCCCGAGATTCACTACCAGCTCATCGCCAGCCGAGTGGCCGAACTACACGAGGAGGCCAGCAACCACCGCCGCGCCCGCGAGGCCGTGGACGGCAGGAAGGTACGGGAGAGCAGCCCGCAGCGGCGCCTGCGCGCGGCCTTCGGCAAGCTCCGCACCTCGTGATCGCCCAGATCACGGTTCGCGCCGCCGGCCGCAATCGCGGTACCGAACGCGCGAACCCCTGGAGCCCCGGACGACCCCGGTCCTGGCGGGCGACTCCCCGGATCACGGGGAACGCCCGGGCCAGGCGGGGAAGCCCAGGACACGCCCATCCAGGACACGAGAAACCCAGGGTGGTGATGCCCGGCCGGATCCTCCCTCCCGGCCGGGCTTCTCAGCCCCCGTAGCCGGAACCCGCCCGGACGTACCGGAGTCCCGCGCCGCAGACCAGAGCACTTCCTGAGCGGCCGCACAACCCGCTTCAGCCGACGGATAAATAAGGCGAACGATGCCATAGGTCGTGACATGCTTGCTGACATGGTGGGTCGGATGGTGAGTCCCGTTTTCGTGGGACGGGAAGCCGAGCTGGGAACACTGTCCGAGGCTTTCGAGCAGGCACGCAAGCAGGCCGCGGCCGCCGTGCTGCTCGGAGGCGAGGCCGGCGGCGGCAAGACCCGCCTGGTCACCCGCTTCGCCGAGGATGCCGCTTGTACGGGGGCGCACATCCTCGTCGGCGGCTGCGTGGAGCTCTCCACCGAAGGCCTCGCCTACGCGCCGTTCACCGCCGCCCTCCGCCAGCTCGTCAAGGAGATGGGCGCCGGCGAGGTCGCCGCGCTGCTGCCCGACGGCGCCGCCCGCGACCTGGCGAGGCTGCTGCCGGAGTTCGGCGAGCCGAGCGGCGACAAGGAGACCGAGACGGGCAGGGCCCGGCTCTTCGAGCAGTTCCTCACGCTGCTCGAACGCCTCGCCGAGCGCCGGTCGGTGATCCTCGTCATCGAGGACGTCCACTGGGCCGACCGCTCCAGCCGCGACCTGATCGCCTTCCTCAGCCGGAACCTCAGGACCGCGCCGGTCCTCATGATCATGACTTACCGCTCGGACGAGCTGCACCGCCAGCACCCCCTGCGCCCGGTGCTCGCCGAGCTCGGCCGGGTCGACGGCGTGGTACGGCTCGACCTCCCCCGGCTCAGCGAGAGCGAGGTCGCCGCGCAGATCGCCGGGATACGGGGAGACGTCCCCGAGTTCGCGCTGGTCAAGAAGGTCTACCAGCGGAGCGAGGGCATCCCGCTGTTCGTCGAGGCGCTGATGGAGCGCGACGACGACTGCAGCGTCCCCGAATCCCTTCAGGACCTCATCATCGGCTCGGTGGAGCGGCTGCCCGAGGAGACGCAGCGCGTGCTCCGCATCGCGGCGGCCGGCGGCAACCGCGTCGGCCACGAGCTCCTCGCCGCGGTCACCGACCTGTCCGACGTCGACCTGGAGAACGCCCTGCGCCCCGCCATCGCCGGCAACGTCATCCAGGTGGCCGACGGGCGGGCGTACGCCTTCCGCCACTCGCTGATCCGCGAGGCCGTGCACGAGGAGATGCTCCCCGGCGAGCACAACCGCATCCACGCGCGGTTCGCCGAGGCGATCGACCGCGACCGAAGGCTCGTGCCGCACGGGCGTGCCGCCATCGAGATCGCCCATCACTGGTTCTCCGCGCGCGACCACCTCTGGGCGCTCATCTCCGCGTGGGAGGCCTCGGCCAAGGCCGCCAACGCCTTCGCCTACACCGAGCAGATACAGCTGCTCGAACGCGTGCTCTCGCTCTGGGACAGGGTTCCGGACGCCGCCGAGCGCATCGGCGTGGACCACACCACGGTGCTGGAGCTGGCGTCGGAGGCCGCCGTCATCAGCGGCGACACCGACCGCGGCCTGAAGTTCGTCAAGGGCGCCCTGGCCGAGCTGGACGAGACCGCCCAGCCAGAGCGCGTCGCCCAGCTCCTCGTCCGCCGCTCCCAGCTCAAGAGCGACAAGGGCAAGCGAGGCGGCCTCGACGACCTCCGGTACGCCGAGCGGCTGGTCCCCGTCCCCGGCGCCGCCCGTGTTCAGGTGCTCACCAGGCTCAGCTCGTGGCTGATGTTCATCAACGAGACGGTCGAGGGCACCGCGCTCACCCGGGAGGCCCTGCGCATCGCCCGCGAGATCGGCGACCCGTGCCAGGAGGCCGAGCTGCTGACCAACCTCGCCCTCGGCCAGTCGCTGGCGGGCGACCTGGAGGCGACGCTGCTCACCAACGAGCGCGCCATGGAGATCGGCGAGAGCCTCGGCTCGGGCCGCATCGTGCTGCGCGCCATGGCCAACAACGTCGACGCCCTCAACAACCTCGGCCGCTCCGAGCAGGCCGTGAAGCTCGCGCTGGACGGCGAGACGACGTCCCGCAAGTACGGCCGCTACCGGGTCAGCGGCGCGTTCCTCGCCAACAACCGGGCGGAGGCGCTCGAAGCACTCGGCCGCTGGGACGAAGCGGTCGGGGCGATCGACCAGGCCCTCGCCAGTGGCCCCATCCCGAGGATCCGGGGGCACCTGCTGCGGGTCCGGGGCGACGTCGCCGCGGGAAGGGGCGAGGTCGACCTCCTGGAGCGGGTCCTCATCGAGGTCGGCGCCCTGCACGGCGGCGAGATGAGCGAGTTCGCCCAGGAGTGGATGACCAACACCCGCCTCGTGATCGAGTTCCACCTGCTGCGCGGCAAGCCGCTCGAAGCCCTCAAGGCCACCGAGCACATCCTGTCGATCTCCAGCACACCGCACTCCAGCAAGCCCATGCTCGGATGGCGGGCCCTCGCGCAGAGCCGGCTGGTCTGCGAGACCGCCGCGGTCGCCGCTCCCGAGCTCGCGGAGGCGGTACGGGCCAGGGCGGACGCGCTGGCGCCGAGCATGACCTCGGACGGCCCGATCGCCGACGCCTACCGGCTGATGAGCCGAGGCGACTTCGACGAGGCCGCCGCCGCCTGGGAGCGCCTCGGGCGGCCCCACCCCCGTGCCAGGTCCCTCACGCAGGCGGCCGCCGCGGTGGCCAGGGCCGGTGACCGGGAAGGGGCGTCCGCGCGGCTGCGCGAGGCGTATCCGATCGCGCACGCGCTCGGCGCCCGCCCGCTCCTCACCGAGATCGAGGCACTGGCCCGCCGCGTCGGCACCGTCCTGAGCACGGCTCCCTCGGCGGACGGCCAGAACGGCCAGGCCGGGGCGGGGCACAACGTCCCGGCGGGGCAGCAGGGCCTGGCCGTGGCCGATCTGACGCCACGCGAGCTGGAGGTGCTCCGGCTGGTGGCCCAGGGCCGCTCGAACCGCGACATCGCCGGCGAGCTGTTCATCTCGGCCAAGACGGTGAGCGTGCACGTCTCCAACATCCTGGGCAAGCTCGGCGTCTCCACCCGCGGCGAGGCCGCCGCCGCGGCCCACCGCCTATCGATGCTCGCCTGACCTGTCGATGCTCGCCTGACTTGTCGATGGTCGCCTGACCCCTCGATGGTCGCCTGACCCCGAGGCCGTGAGCCGGGGCTCCGACATTTTTACCCGGGCGAGCCGCCCGCCGGGTACGGGGTTTCCCGCACCTCGGTCTTGCAAGAGCGCGCTTTGCGGGGCCTTGCCGGAATGCCGCCCCAGGGGCATCCGTTAGGGTTGGGTGGAAACACCGAAGGGGAGTAGTCCCAATCGCGTGATCGACATGCTGGCGTAAGCCCGGTCGCGCGGGCCTCGTTCACGAGGCGGACGAGACCTTCGGCTTGGCAGCCATGCACGAACACGCTGCCGGGCCGAGGTCGACGTGCCCCGAGACTCCCCGTGGTGCTCGCTCCCAGCCCGGTCGCGCTACAAGGAAGGGCGACCCCCCTGTGGAAGCGTTCTGGATCAGTCTCGGCGTGATCTTCGTGGCCGAGCTGGGCGACAAGAGCCAGCTCATGGCCATGACCTTCGCCACGAGGTTCAAGCCGTGGCCGGTGCTCGCCGGCATCACCATCGCGACGGCGGTGGTGCACCTCTTCAGCGTCGGGCTCGGCGGCCTCATCGGCGACGCGCTCCCGAAGACCGCCATCGCCGTCGTCGCGGGCATCGCGTTCCTGTTCTTCGCCCTGTGGACCCTTCGCGGCGACGAGCTGAGCGACGAGGAGTCGAGCAAGGCCGAGCGCACCACACGCAGCGCCGTGATCGCGGTGACCGTGGCGTTCTTCCTCAGCGAGCTGGGCGACAAGACGATGCTCGCGACGATCACCCTCGCCACCCAGCACGGCTGGCTCGGCACGTGGATCGGCTCCACCGTGGGCATGGTCGCCGCCGACGCCCTGGCCATCGTCGTCGGCCGGATGCTCGGCAAGCACCTGCCCGAGAGGGTCATCAAGTACGGCGCCGCCGCCGCCTTCGCCGTCTTCGGCATCGTCCTCATCGCCGAGGCCCTCATCTAAGAGCTGTCACGTATTATGACAGTCCGGTGTGTGATCATGTCTTTCCGGCGTGGTCGGCGGCCTGGGGAGGTCGTCGTCTCATCCGGGGTCGGCATGTCACCGGGGCCGGAACTTCGCCGAGCAGAGGCCGCCCCCCGCCCGCGCTGCCGGGTGCGGCGGTGCGGGCGGGGGGCGGCTGCCGTATCGCCCGTTCCCGCTCCATCGGATGGGGCGGTGGCGGGGCTTATCACGGTTGACTCGGTCAGGGCTTCTTGCAGCCCTTGGGTGGTGCGGAGCTGACGGGCGCGGGTGTAGTCCACGCGCGCGGTCTGTGGGTCGGCTGGGTCGCTCAAGGTGACGCAGGCGGCCAGCGCGGCGGAGACCAGATCCCGGTCGGCGGTCAGGCCGCAGGCCGGGCAGTGATGGGTCCGGGCGGCCAGGGATTTGGTGACGCGGGCGCCGCACAGGCAGTGCTGGGACATCGCGGTTTTGGTGGTGGAGGCGCGCAGCAGTGCGCCGCCGGTGGCGGCGCATTCACGGGCCAGGGCGGTGATGAGCAGGCCGGGGGTGAACGCGGCGCAGGCCCGGCCCCAGAGCCGGTGCCAGGTGGAGATGTCGCAGTCTTCCACGGTCAGGTTGGCGCCGTGCACGCTGGTCAGGGCGGCGGCGGTGGCGTAGGTGCGGGCGCGGCGGGCTTCGGCGCGGCGGGCGGCGTCGGCGGCGACCGCGGTGCGGAGCTTGCGGTAGCCGCGGGTCAGGGTGTCTTTGCGGTAGGCCTGCCGGGGTGTCCCGGCGGCGCCTGCCAGGCGCGGCCCGGATCGGACGCTGGGCTGCTTGGCGGGCAGGCCCGCTCGCGCGCGGCGCTGGTCCCGGGCCTGCTGACGGGCCGAGGGCTGGTACTGGGCGGGGTTGGCGGCGCGCCGGGAGCGATCCAGCGCCCGCTTACGGCCCTTGGCCTTCTTACGGTCACGGGCCAGCGCGGCCTGCTGGCCGACGGTGAGGATGAGCCGGGTGGAACGGACCAGCCCAGCACCGCTTCCGCTTCCGCGTGGGGCGTCACCGTTTCGGGCGTCACCGGTCCCAAGGCCTTGGCCAGAGCCCATCATGACGGCATCGTGCGATCCGCCGACCGGCCAAGATCGGTGCCCCGGGACAGGCCCGGCCATGGCGGAGCCTGCTGGGATGAGCCCTGCTGGGATGAGCCCTGCTGGGATGAGCCCTGCCGGGACGGGCCCTGCCGGGGTGGGGCTCAGGTCGGCGGGGACGGAGACGATGGCCAGGTTGGAGACGTTCCCGTCCACTCCACCGGCGCGGGCCAGGCCGGCCATGGTGGCGCGGCGGGCCCGGGTGGCCGGGCCGGCATACCCCACACCCAAGATCATCAGGTGGGCTTCGTACCGCCAGCCGCCGCGCACGCCGGGATCGGGCCGCCGCACCAGGTCAATCTTGTGCCAATACTGCGGCCGGGCCAGGTAATGCGCCAGATAGGGCCAGCGGCCCGCGCCCTGGGGCAGCCGCACCGGCAGCACCAGATCCCCGGCCGCAGCGGCGGCACCCCCACTGAACACGACCATCAACGGCCCGTCATGGTCCCACCAGGAGAACCGCCCACCCGAACCCGAACCTGGGCTTGTGGTGCTGGGGCTGGGGGGAGGCATCCGGCGTGGCTGCGCCAGCACGGGCATGCCCGTGGGCAGCAGCCCGGCATCGGCCATGCCCAGCCCCGCCGGCAAGCCCGGCGCCCGGTACGCGGCCAGATGCCCGGCCAGGCTGCCGTGCAGCCGGAACGTCTCCCACTTACGGCCGGCCGTGTGGGAGCGGGCCCGGCCCGGGATCCGGGTATACCGGTGATACCGGCCGATCTTCGGCGCTCCGGCATAACGACCGGCGGCGTCGGGGAACAGATGCCGCGCCACCCCGTTCCACACCTCATCGGCCTGATGCAGCGCCAGCGCCTTGGTCAGATGATGCAACAGATGCCCAGAGCGGTCCAGATGCGCCCGGGCGGCGGCCTCCAGCCCCGCCCGCGACAACCCCAGCTCCTTACGCCACCCGCCAGGATCCTGCGCCCGGCGGTGTTCCCCCGCCCAATACGCCGCCACCCGATCAGCGGCATCGTGCTGCAACGCCCGCTTCAACCGCCACGACGCCCCGAACAGAGCCTCCAACCGGGCCCGGACCTGCGGATCACTGCTATCCAGCGCCAACCGGATCACCGACACCGGCTGATCCTCAGCACGACGCCAGCCCCGACCCTTGTTCTTCCCCCGAAACCGCCGAACCGACGAGGACGAGGACGACGAAGACGAAGACGAGGAGCGGTGGCCATCACCGCTCGCGATCACCCCAGGCGTCCCTCTCGCCACAGCCATGACATCACCGTGCCAGACAGCACTGACAATTTCCTCCGCTCTCCGCTCTCCGCTCTCCGCTCTCCGCTCTCCGCTCTCCGCTCTCCGCTCTCCGCTCTCCGCTCTCCGCTCTCCGCTCTCCGGACGGAAGACGGAGGGCACCGCCAGGGCATATCGCTCTATGTAACCAGCGGACACGGTCGGTGGTATGCGGATGCGGCTGGCGCGGTGCACCTCAGCGGACCTCAAAGCCTGGACCGGACTGTCCGGCGCCCAGTTCCTGACCCTTATCCGGCGGCTGTGGGACCGCCGCCCCGACAAGGGCATCGGGCACCCGTGGGCGCCGGCCTACCCCGACCGGGTCCTGCTCATCGTCTTGGCCTACCGCACCAACCTGACCTTCGCCCAACTCGGCTCCCTGTTCGGCATCTCCCACGCCGCCGCGCACCGCGTCGTCCACGACTTCGCGCCGCACCTGGCCGCCCTGCTCGGCCCGCCCCCGGCCGACAAGCGGGAACTGTGGGTCGTCGACGGCACCCTCATCCCCGTCCACGACCACACCAAGACCGCCAAGTCCAAGAACTACCGGCGCAGCGTCAACGTGCAGATCATCACCCGCGCCCGGGACCGCCGCGTCGTCGCGGTCGGCACGTCCTGGCCCGGCAACCGCAATGACATCGTCGTCTACCGCAACACCCTGGGACGAGATCCCGCCCTGACCGCGCACCCTCGCCTGTCGCAAGATGGCGCCTATCGCGGCGCGGCCGGGGTCCGCAACCCTGCCCGCGGGCCCGACGGCAAGATAATCAAGGACCGCACCTACCGGCGGTTCGGTAAACGCCGGGCAGTGGTCGAGCACACCCTGGCCCGGCTGAAAGACCATCAGATCCTGCGCCAATGCCGCCGCAAAGCAGACGCCATCAATCATGCCGTCGCGGGCGTCGCCGCGCTCCACAACCTGAAGCTGGAGGTGGCAGCCTGACGATCAACCAGATCGCCAGATCAGGGGAAACCGTCTCGATCAGCGAAACGTGATAGGTCCTAGGGTCCGGCGGCGGGCCGGGGACGGCTCGGCGGCGGGGCTCAGGATGACTCAGAGCCGGAGGCCGACCATCACGGGCTCGTTCACCAGGGTGACCCCGAACTTCGCCTCGACGCCTTCCTTGACCTCCCTGGCCAGCGCCAGCAGATCGGCCGCCGTCGCCGGGCCGCCGTCCGAGGCCGGGGAAGGCCCGGACGGCGCCGGACCGGCGCCGGCCGCGAGGCCCTCGGGGTCGCTCGGGAAACCGGTGACCCGGAGCCCGCCCGGGTTGGTCAGCGCCAGCGTGTGCTTGGTGGAGATGCGCGCCGGGCCGCGGCGGTATCCCTTGGGGAAGCCCGCGTGCTCGATGAGCCAGGCGGCGGGCACCTTGACCGCGCCTCCTGGCATGTCCCACCGGGGGAACCCCGGAGCCCTGCGCTCCAGCTCTGCCGTCTCCGGCCCGTCCAGTATCGGGTTGGTGAAGAACGAGCCGGCGCTGCACGTGTCGGGATCGGAGGCGTCGAGGACCATGCCCTTGCCCCGGCGCAGGTCGAGCACGGCCGTACGGGCCTCGTGCAGGGCGACCCTGCCGCCGATCTCCACGCCGAGCCTCGCCGCCAGCTCCTTGTACGCGACGGGCCCGGACTTCTCGGACCTCTCCAGCGCGTAAGTCACGGACAGCACGACATAACGGGCGAGATCCTCCTTGAAGGCGCTGTGCCGGTAGGCGAACCCGCACTGCCCGGCGTCGAGGCCGAGCACCTCGCCCGTCCGCCGGTCGTAGGCGCGGACGCCGACGACGGTCTGCGAGACGTCCTGCCCGTACGCGCCGACGTTCTGGATCGGGGTCGACCCGACCAGGCCGGGAACGCCCGACAGGCACTCGATCCCGGACCAGCCCTCGGCCACGGCGCGGGCCACCAGGGCGTCCCAGTCCTCCCCCGCCTGCGCGGTCACCACGACACGGCTTCCCTCGTCGCGCACGTCGACCCCGCGCGAGGAGACCCGGACCACCAGCCCGTCGAAGCCGTCGTCGGAGACCACCAGGTTGCTGCCGCCCCCGAGCACGAGCACCGGCTCGCCGGCCCGGTCGGCCTCCGCGACCAGCTCGACGAGCTCCTCGCCCGTACGGGCCTCCACGAAGGCGCGCGCCGCCCCGCCCACTCTCAACGTGGTGTACGGCGCGAGCCGCACACCTGCCACACGGTCAGCCATGCACCTTCCCCAGCACGTACGAAGCGGCGTGCGGGCACCGCGCGCCGGCACTCAGCCTAGACGAGCGGCCCCCGGCCCCGGCCCGCGTCCCACGCGGCGCTCAATGGTTGAGGTGGGGACGGCGTAGCTCCTGAGCGCGCTCCTGGGTCCGGCGGGGCACCTTCTCGCCGTGCTCCGGGCCCCCTTTGTGGTGGTCCTGGTGGCCGGGTGGGTCTCCCTGGGGCACGGACCGCTCCTGGTCATCGTCCCGCGCGGCGGCGCTGATCGCCTCGTCCAGCCTCGAAGCCGCCAGGCTGGAATCCCACAGCACCTGTGAGGCGATCATGTCCTCGGTCCCGGACTCCGTCTCGATGCCGTGATCCGCCGTAGGCGCGAGCTTCTGGTCATCGCGTTCGTCTGTGTGCTTCGGTGCTTCGTTCACGCTGCCCCCAGTACCCACCGGGGAGGGAAGCATTCAGGCCCGGCGGTCCATGGGTGGACCACCGGGCCCGGGAGCACGATGCGGGTGAGACCGGAGTCAGGCGAGGCGTACGGTCGCGCGGGCCTTGGAGAGCACCCGGGAGTCTCCCGACCTCGCCGTCAGCGCGACGACCACGCGGTTGTCGTCCAGCTTGGCCTCGACGACGCCGCTCACCGTGATCACGGCGCCCTCGTCGTTGTCGGGGACGACCACCATGGACGAGAACCGGACGCCGTAGTCGACCACCGCTCCGGGGTCGCCGGCCCAGTCGGTGACGAACCGCCCGGCCTCGGCCATCGTGAACATGCCGTGCGCGATCACGTCCGGCAGGCCGACGGCCTTGGCGTGCCGCTCGTTCCAGTGGATCGGGTTGAAGTCACCGGAGGCTCCGGCGTACATCACGAGGTTGACGCGGTGGACGGGGTAGTCGACGGCCGGGATCTGGTGGCCGACCTCGACCTCGTCGTACTTCACGGTCGCGGTCATGGGTTACGCCGCCCCTCCGCGCTCGATGATGGTGTTGTAGGTCCTGCAGACCGGCTCGCCCTGGACGGTCGAGACCTCGCTCGTCATCGTCAGGACCTCGTTGCGGCCGACGCTGCGGATCTCGGAGATGGTGGAGGTGCACAGCAGCTCGTCACCGGCGTAGATCGGGCGGTCGTACTCGAACCGCTGCTCGCCGTGGACGACCATGGCGAAGTCGAGGCCGAGCTCGGGGTCGGCGAGCGCCTCGCCGGCGCCCGAGAGGCTGAACACGATGGGGAAGGTCGGCGGAGCGACGACGTCGGGATGACCCGCTTCCCTCGCGGCCTCGGGGTCGCGGTAGATCGGGTTGTGGTCGCCGATCGCGGCCGCGAACTCCCTGATCTTGACGCGGCACACCTCGTAGGAGGTGGACGCCGGATAGGTCCGTCCGACGAAATCACGGTTCAAAGCCATCGTGCCGGTGCCCTTTCGGAACGCAGAGCTGCGGAGCCCCGACGGTAACAGAACAAGGTTCGGCCGTCGCGGATGGATCGAGGATCCGGTCCGCGCGGCTCGCGCCCTCCGCCGGTAGGGAGAACGCTAGCCCGCCCCGCCGCGGTATCGGCGCAGGCCGGTCGCCATCGCGCCCAGGCGGGCCTGTTTCCGAACGCGGCAAACCGGCGCTCTCTAGGGAGAACGCCGGTCGCGCGAAAATGCCGAAGTGCTGCTGAGGGTGCCCCGGTGCCCGGGGATCACCATGCCCTGGCGCGGCTAGCGCGTCTCGCGGTGTGCACGGTGGCACTTGCAGTTGGGGCAGTACTTCTTCAGCTCAAGCCTGTCCGGGTCGTTGCGCCGGTTCTTCCGCGTGATGTAGTTGCGGTGCTTGCACTCCTGGCAGGCCAGCGTGATCTTCGGCCTAACGTCGGTGGCAGCCACGTGGGAGTGCCTTTCTACGTTTGGGACACATGGACAACCCGAACCTGGTCTCCCTTTGCAGGGGGACCCGGCAGGGTAGTAGCGGAGGCCGGACTTGAACCGGCGACACAGCGATTATGAGCCGCTTGCTCTGCCTGACTGAGCTACTCCGCCTCAGGCCGGCGAACTCGACCGGCCTCGAAAGGATACCTGACCTGTAAGACGATCGCGCACGCGCATTGGCGTGCCCGATCTGGGCTAGGTGCTCCAAGTATGCCTGATCGCTGGGCCCCTACACTTCCCCTTATTTACAGGCGGACTAGTGAGCACGGTCGGATACCCACAAGCGAAAAGCCCCACCCCGGAATCCGGGAGAGGGCATTTGCGCTGTCGAGCCCCTTTACGGAATCGAACCGTAGACCTTCTCCTTACCATGGAGACGCTCTGCCGACTGAGCTAAAGGGGCCGGTCTCGCTCGCGTTTCGCGTTACCGCGCCGCGCTGCGGACAGGTGTAACCATACACGGACCCCGCGGCCGATGCGAATCAGAACGCCCACCCGGAGCTCTCCCGGACGCCACCCCAACGAGCACCGGATCCCCGCCCCCAGCGTGCCTGTGCGAGCGCGGCCGACCGGGCGCCGCCGCCCCCACACCTTCAGCGGCGTCGAGGTTCGTCCACGAGGGCGAGGGCGCCTCTCCGTGCGAGGTCGAGGCATGCCAGACGCCGCCCGGACACCGATCCTCCGGGCGGCGGCGTACGCCACGAGACAGGCACCGGATCACACGTCACCTTGCCCGGAAGGCACGGCCTGAGACGCCAGAGTGATCTCAGTTCCTCCTCCCACGCCTCACGATCTTCGCCTCGGTGCGGTCCTTGAGTGCTCCATCTACCAATGAGTTCGCCGACTCCACATCTCCTTCCTCACGCCTCCTACGCGCACTCGACGTCTTTCGATCCGCCATTTCGTCAAGCATCTTCGCCTCGCGTTCAGCCAGGCGAACATCTTGCTCCACCAGGTTCTCTGCCGCTTTCATCGCTTTGTCGCTGGCTCTGGGAGTCCCGCCACCGGGAGAGAACCAGCCCTTCCGGCCCATCCGCAGAGTGTGGCCGCCGCGTGGGCCGGCCTGCTCCATGAACCTGCCGCCACTGACCGGGACGTCGATGCGGCCTCCGGCTCCGACGGCATTCGGCATCGGGCCACGGGGACCCTTCATGTTGCGGAGAAGCCCCTGAAGGGGCCCAAGGATCTTTTCTCTGATGGCGCGTGCCAGCACCTTGCCGGTGCCTTCACGCAGCTCGTGGACGATCAAGTTCGACTTGTGGCGACCCAGAAGCAGCTGCACGGACGCCCTGGCGGGCCCGGTGGGACCACCTATCAGCAACTCCCTGCCGGCCCTGTAGGTGGCGTACAGGGCCTCGGCCCCCAGGGCCAGTTCGGTGATCTTGGCCACCCCGGAGAGGCCGTCGAGCGCTGCCGGGATTCGGTTGGCCACAGCGCCGGCCTGACTGAGGTGCCCTCCGCTGTTGCCGGTCCGCTGCCAGTCGTCGGCCATGGCGGCGCCGGACTCACCGCGGTAGAGCTGCTGGGCCTGCCGCATCGTGCCTTCGGCATCGCCGGCGGCTCGGTCGGCGCCGGCGGCCACGGTCCGCAGTTGGGAGGCCTGTTCGTCCATCCCGTCGGTGTTGGGGAGGATGGCAGGGTCCAGGCCGATGACCTGCATCGCCAGGGCGGCCTGCGGCGGCAGCGTCACATCGATCCCAGGTCGTGCAGTCTGTGGGCTTCACGCTGAACGGCGGTGTCCGCCTCGCCGAGGCATGTTGACGCGACGCGCAGACGCTCACCGGTCTGGTCCATCGTCAGGCCGAGATCGCTGAGCAGTTCGTGCAGGTGGCGACCGCTCTCGCTGAAGGCGGCGGCGCACTCGGCGATCAGCCCGGTCTCGCCCCAGGTGCTCTCGGCCGCCCGTCGCGCCCAGCACGACGCCGAGCGCAGGACCCGGGAACTGATACGAGAGTCCATGGACGGCCTCGACCCCGCCGAGGCACAGACCCGGCTCGATCTCCTGATGCGCCCCCCGCGCTGACCCGGATCAGCGCGGTGTGGCACTAGCGGTGCGCTTCCTGCCGCCTGCGGCGGGGACGGCCGCCGAAGGGGAAAGCGATCACCTCGCACAGATCGGCGAGGTCCACGAAACGGCGCAGCTCGTCCACGGAGAAGCAGTCGGCGACGAGCTCACCGTGCCGCCGGAGCCGGAGGACCTGGTGATCGCCGCGCGTCGCGGCCGTGATCTCGTAGCCGTCCGGACCCACCCAGCGCGTCTCCATAGCGGCACAGAGTATGCCCAACCAACATCCGTTTCTCGAAATACCAACGATCGCTATGGCACCAGCGGCCTCACCTGTGCCCTCGCGACCACGTACTTGCGCACCACGGGCACGCGGCCGGCGACTTGCCTACCACCCGGATCCGCGGGCCTTGCTAAGTCGGTTCCAAGAAAGCTCTAAGTGCTCCCGAGCACGCTGGCGGTCGACAGGAACACGACTCAGGCAAGGAAGAGCATCATGCCGCACAGCACCGACACTCCCGACACTCTGGGATTCCGCATCACCCATCGCGCCATGCGAGGCGACACCCGCCGCCTGGCCGCCGTGACCGGCGAGATCGCCGCGGGGCGGCAGTCGTGCGACCGGGCCAGGGCCACCGCGATCTCCGCGTTCATCGCCAAGCTGTGCGACGGCATCCACCACCACCACTCGATGGAGGACAAGGTCCTCTGGCCGGTGCTCGAACGCTCCGCCGGCGCCGCCGTCGACCTCTCCGACCTGTCCGACGACCACTCGGAGCTCGATCCGCTGCTGGACGAGCTGCGCTCCTCCGCCGCCGCGTTCGTGAGCGACCGTACGGCGGCCGGGCGGCTCGCCACCCTGTTCGGAACCCTCGCCGACCTCCTCGACGAGCACATCGAGGAGGAGGAGCGGACCATCTTCCCGATCATCGAGAAGTACGTCTCGGTGCCCGACTGGCTCACCGTCGAGACCGCGGTGCGCAAGGGCGGGGACGCCGCCTTCGACCTGCCGCGCATTGCCCAGTACGCCAGGCCGGAGGAGCTCGCGCGGCTCCGGAAGATCGCGGGTCCGGTGCTGTCGATCATGCTGGCGCTGACCCGGGGGCCGCACCGCCGCCGCCAGCGCCTGATCTTCGGCCCTCTCGCCACAGTGTGATCCAGGAGAGCGGGGTCACACCAGCCGGTCCGTACGCGCCGAGGCCCGCCGCGCGCGTGCGGCCCAGTGCGGTGAGCCCACCCGCTCCGCGACCCGCACCGCCCGCGCGTAGTGCCCGGCCGACTCCCCGGTACGGCCCAGGAGCGCGGCGAGGTCGCCCAGCATGTGGGCGACCGGCCCGAGCGTCACCGAGCCGCAGTGCAGCCCGCCCAGCTCCCCCGCCCACGGCAGCAGCGCCTCGTAGCACTCCTTCGCGACCGCCGCGTCGCCGAGGGCGACGGCGTTCTCCGCGCGCAGGCTCATCCGGAACAGCCAGTAGTAGTCCTCCGGCACGTCCCAGTGGGGCAGCCAGACCTCGCGGGCCTCGCCCAGCCGGTTCCCCGCGACCAGAGCCCTGGTCAGGAGCTCGGACACCTCCTCGGGCAGGTACGCGTGCAGCTCCCGCAGCTCGGCGACGGAGTCCCCGGCGTCGCCCCTGGCGAGCCGGATGACGAACCGCCCGGCGACGCCGAGGATCAGCGCGTTGGCTCCCCCGGACTCGTACATCCGGCGCGTGACGGCGTCGTACAGCCGCTCCGCCTCGTCGAACTCGCCCCGCACCAGCAGGGCGATCGCGTCGAAGAACGACAGGACGGCCAGCGCGAGCCCGAGCTGGCCGCTGGTGGAGTACTCCACGGCGCGGTCGGCGTGGTGCCGCGCGGTCGCAAGGTCGCCCTGGCCGAGTGCCACCATGAACAGGGCGTGGTGGCCCTGCATCTGGTAGCCGAGCAGCCCGTGGCGGGCGCCCGTGTCCAGCAGCTCGCGGCCCAGCTCCTCCAGCTCCGCGCGGCGTCCCGGGTGCAGCACCATGAAGTAGCGGGCGTTGAGCGCCAGGCACAGCAGCTCGGGGTCACCGGTCCGCCGGGCGATCTCGACCGCCTCGGCCGACGCCGCCTCGGTACGGGCGGCGTCGTGTCCCTCCAGCTCGAAGGTGAGGGCCGCCAGCAGCCGGCACCGCGCCTTCTCGCCGGCCCGCGAGATGGCCTCCTCGATCACGGCGACCATCTCATGGTCGGCGCGGCGGTCGAGCTGGATGGTCCACGGCACCGGCGCGTCGTACGCCGTGAGGGCGCGCGCGACCGCCTCGGGGTCGGTCCCCCGGCGGGCCACCGCCAGGGCCTCCGCCCTGCTCTCCAGCGCCCCCACCACGTTCCCCGCGTGCGCCCGCGCGGAGATGAGCCGGCAGAGCAGGTCCAGGCGCAGGGCGTCGTCGTCCAGCGGCAGGTCGAGCGCCCCCTGAAGGAGCCGCGCCGCCTCCGCGTGGGCGTGCAGGCCGGCCGCCCGCCCGGCCGCCGCGGCGGCGTACCGCGCCGCCCCGTGGGCCGTGCGGCTGGTCGCGGCGGCCAGCGCGTGGTGCCCGAGCCCGGCGACGTCGTCCGGGCGTACCTGCTCAAGGGCGTCGAGCACGCGCCCGTGCAGGCGGGCACGGCGGATTCTCGGGGTGTCCTCGTACAGCGTCTCGCGGACCAGGACGTGCGTGAAGCGCACCTGCCCGGGACACGGCTCGGCCAGCAGGCCGGTGAGCACCCCCGCCTCCAGGCCCGCCAGCACGGTCTCCTCGCCGTCGCCGTGCATGGCGATCAGTACGTCGACGTCGACATCCCTGCCGATGACGGCCGCGTCGCGCAACGTGGTCTGCGCGGTGGCCGGCAGCCTCGCGATCCGGCGGCGGATCAGGTCGCGTACGCCGGGCGGCAGGGCGTGGGCGGCGGCCGGACCGTCGGTGGCCAGCAGCCGGGCCGTCTCGCAGACGAAGAGCGGGTTGCCCCCGGTCCGCTCGGTGACGGTGCGCGCGGTGGCGGCGTCGACCCGGAGGCCGGAACGATCAGAAAGCAGGCGCGCGACCTCGTCCTCGGTGAGTCCCGGCAGGTCGAGATGCGCGGCGGTGCGGGCGGCCAGGGCCGCGCGGGTGGCGGCGAGGTCGGCCTCGGCCTCCGCGGGCCGGTAGGTCGCGACGACCAGCACCGGCGTCGAGGGCACCGCGAGGTACCTGAGCAGGTGCAGCGTCTCGCCGTCGGCCCGGTGCGCGTCCTCGATGACCACGAGCGTGGGAGCCACCGCCGCGACGCCCGCGAGGTACTCGCCGAGGGCCCGTGCCAGCAGGAACTGCCCGGTGGACGCCCCGTCGTCGGTCAGGAGCGGCGCCAGCCGTGCGGCGAGGCCGCCGGCGGGAGGGTGCTCGGCGGTGAGCCGGCGCAGGACCTCGCTCCACGCCCACGCGGGAGGCGCGCCGCCGCCCGTCTCCGGGCAGCGGCCGAACGCCACCAGGCCGCCCTTCCGCTCCACGCGCGCCGCCAGGGCCTCGACCAGGGTGCTCTTGCCCGCCCCCGCGTCACCGGCCACCCAGACCATCTGGAAGCCCGCCGGTCGTCCGGCGATCTCCTCCAGCCTGGCCAGCTCACCCGCGCGCCCGATCATGGCGGTGGCCTGTGCGCGGGGCTCGGATATGAGCGCGGCGGGCCGCGCCGGAGGCGTCGGAATGACCGGCTGGAGCTCCAGGGAGGCGGCCTGGGCCAGGACGTCGGCTTCGAGCGCGCGCAGCGCAGGGCCGGGGTCGACCCCCAGCTCGGCCGCGAGGGTCTCCCTGGCCCTGCGGAGCGCGGCCAGGGCCTCCCCCTGCCTGCCCGAACGGTAGTAGGCGAGGGCGAGCAGCCGGACGGCGTTCTCCCGCAGCGGGTGCGCCCGTACATGGCCTTCGAGGTCGGGAACGGTCTCCGCCTGGCGCCCCAGCCCGAGCTGCGCCTCGGCGCGGTACTCGACGGCGACCAGGTGGAGCTCCTCCAGCCGCCCCACCTCGGGCGCGGCCCACTCCTCGTCGGCGAACTCGCCGTAGGGCCGTCCCTTCCACAGGCCGAGCGCCTCGTCGATCAGCGTGGCCGCCTCACCGTACGCGCCGGCGGCGAGGCGGGTGGAGCCGGCGTCGAGAAGGCGGGAGAACCGCCAGGCGTCCACGTCGTCGGCACCGAGGTCGAGGCGGTAGCCGGGCGCGGCGCTGACCAGCACGGACGGCGGGGTCCTCGGACGCCGCCCGGGTTCGAGCACGCGGCGCAGGTTGGAGACGTAGACCTGCAGGGCGCCGAGCGCCTTGGGAGGCGGCTGCCCCTGCCACAGGTCCTCGATGAACCGGTCGGTGGACACGACGCGGCCGCCCTCGCAGACGAGCCGTGCGACCACCGCGCGCTGCCTCGCCGTGCCGAGGTAGACCGCGCGGCTGTCGACGCTCGCGTGTAGGGGGCCGAGCACCCGGATCCGCACCATGACCCAAGAATTATGTCCTGAAATAAACCGCAAAAGGGGAGGTCCGGGAATCGATTGACGAGTCAAGTATCTTCTGGTTTCCTGGATGCTTGAATGTTCAACCAAGGAGCCCGCGATGAGCGACGTCACGTCCAGCGGCGGCACGGCCCGGATGCCGGCCCTCTACCTCAGCCACGGCGCCCCACCGCTGGTCGACGACACGCTGTGGACGGCGCAGCTCTCGGCATGGTCGCGCGACCTGCCCCGGCCCACCGCCATCCTGATCGTCTCGGCGCACTGGGAGTCCGCCCCGCTGATGCTCGGCGCCACCGACGACGGCGTCCCGCTGGTCTACGACTTCGGCGGCTTCCCCGCGCGCTACTACTCGGTGCGCTACGGCGCGCCGGGCGCGCCCGAGCTCGCCGCCAAGGTGGCCGCGCTCATGCCGGCCGGCGAGACCGTGAGCCGCCGGCCGAACCGCGGTCTCGACCACGGCGCCTACGTGCCGCTGACGGTGATGTACCCCGAGGCCGACATCCCGGTCCTGCAGATGTCGCTGCCCACCCTGGACCCCGACCGGCTGCTCCGGCTCGGCAGCAGGCTGCGCCCGCTGCGCGACGAGGGGGTGCTCATCATCGGCTCGGGGTTCACCACCCACGGGCTGCCGTTCCTGCGCGACTTCAGCCCAGAGGCCGTCGCCCCGTGCTGGTCACAGGAGTTCGACGCGTGGGCCGCCGAGACGCTGGCCCGCGGCGCGGTCGACGAGCTGGCGGACTTCCGCCACCGCGCGCCCGGCATGCCGTACGCGCACCCGACCGCCGAGCACTTCGCGCCGCTGTTCGTCACGCTCGGCGCCGCCACCGACCCCGAGGCGCCCCCGCGGCAGACCATCGACGGCTACTGGATGGGCCTCGCCAAGCGATCGTTCCAGGTCGCCTGACGAGCGAGGGCCGGGGTCGTCCGAGGGGACCCGAGGTCAGCCAGGGATCACGTCCGGCCGGCGCTATTCCAGGTTGTCGGCCAGGGCGTTGAACCGGGCGAGCATCTGGCCCAGCAGCCGCACGTCATCCTGCGGCCAGGTGCCGAGCAGGGCGTAGAAGCGCTGTTGCCGCGCCGAGCGCGCGCGGTCGAGCCGCTCGCGCCCCTCTTCTGTGAGATCGAGCAGGTGGGCGCGGCCGTCCAGCGGGTCGGGCTGGCGCCCGATGAGCCGCAGCTCCTCCAGCACCTTCAGCTGGCGGCTGATCGTCGCCTTGCCGACGCCGAAGTAGGCGGCCAGCTCGCTGGAGCGCGCCGGGGCGACGTCCCCGATGCGCACGAGGATCCCGTACGCCCCCGGCTCCAGCTCTGGGTGCACCGCGCGCCCCATCTCGGCGGACAGCGCGCGGGAACGCCGGAAGAGGACGCCGAGCTGGTGCTCGAGCGCGCAGTACGCTTCGTACTCCTCGGCTGGCACCGCCTCCTGGACGGCTGCCGCCGCTCGTGTCTCGGGCATCGTGCCTCCTCCTCCCTTCAGTGTCGGAGTCGCTCGAACGACAAGGGTTCGCGCCCCTCGGCGTAGCCTCAACGATCAGGCCTGAGCCGAGGGTTCCCCCTGCACCGCCTGGATGTCCAGCTCCACCTTCAGAGTCGCGCCGATGAGCGAGATCCCCGCCTGGACGATCTGGTTGTAGTTCATCGCGAAGTCCTCCCGGCGCAGCTCGGTGACCGCGCGGAACGCCGCGCGCAGTCCGCCCCACGGGTCGGGGCTCGTGCCGAGGTAGGCCAGGTCCAGGTCCACCTCGCGGGTGATCCCGCTCAGCGTCAGGACGCCGTGCAGCGTCCACCGATCAGGGCCCGCGGGCGACAGCCCGGTGCTGCGGAACGAGATCACCGGATGCGGCCCGACGTCGAGGAAGTCCGCCGAGCGCAGGTGGTCGTCGCGCGTCTTGTTGCCGGTGTCGATCGACGTCGCGTCGATCTCGGCGACGACGGCGGACGCCTCGGCGGTCGTGCCGATGTCGATCCGCCCGGCGAACTCCGAGAACCGTCCCTGGACGCTGGACAGCCCCAGGTGCTGCGCGGTCGCCGCGACCTTCGAGTGCGCCGGGTCGATGGTCCACACGCCGGGCGGCGGCAGCTCGACACCACCCTGCCGCGCGAGCACCAGCACGCCCAGCTCGGCGCTGCCGGAGGCCGTCGCGATCGCCGTGGACGCGATGGGGGCGTACCCCACCGCGGTGACCACGACGGTGTAGACGCCGGGGCTGAGCGGCTCGGTCAGGACCGTGCCTTCGGCGTCCGCGTCCATCCGTACGACCTGGTGGCCGGACATGTCGGTCACCGTGACCACGGCGTGCGGCACCGCCCAGCCGTCCTTGGTGCGGACAACGGCGTGCAGGCCGTACCTTCCCGCGAGCGTGCTGCTCATTCGGGGTGCCCCAGCCACAGGTCGTACGCGTCGTCGCCCTGGCCCGCCAGGTTGAGCGCGCTCGCCACGGGCGGGTAGCCGGTGGCGATGACGGTGTACTGGCCGCCCGTCAGGTCGGCGAAGGCGTACTCCCCGTCCGCCCCCGTGGTGGCGGAGCCGACGACGTTGCCCGCGGCGTCGAGCAGCGTGACGCGGGCGTCGGCCACCGGCCCGCCGTCCTTGACGCGGACCGTACCCCTGACGCGGACGCCGGGCAGCAGCTCGACGTCCTGCCTGGTCTGGCCGGTGCCGACCTCCACGGGCACCGCGGCGGGACGGTGACCCGCGGCGCTGACGGCGAGGGTGTAGCTGCCCGCGACGACGCCCGCGAAGCCGAAGACGCCATCCGAGGCGGTCACGCCCGTGGTGATGACCTCCCCGCGCACGTCCGTCACGATGACCATCGCCTGGACGACCGGCTTGCCGTCCGGGTCGCGGACGGTGCCGACGAGCTTGCCCGAGCCGGCGAGCACGAGGTCGAAGTCCAGCGGCTGGTCGCCGACCGCCAGGGTCGCCACCTGCGGGTCGTGGTCGCTGGCGGAGGCGATGAGTACGTACGTGCCGCTGCCCGGCGTCCACAGGCTGTACCCGCCGTCCGCCTGCGTGACCGCGCGGCCGAGCTGGTGGCCTCGTACGTCGATCAGGGTGAGGGTGGCGTGGGGCACCGGCGTGCCGTCGGCGCCCTTGATGAACCCGCGGATCCCGCTGCCGCCCTCGGGATGGGGCGCGCCCGCGGACGCGTACACCGTCTGCTGGACCGGCGCCTCGCCGGAGAGCTGGGCCGGCGCCTGCGCCGAGGCGCGGGTGGCGGCGAACCCGTTGAACGCGGCCGGGGCCTCGGCGCCCACGGACACCAGCTCCTGGGTGTCCCGCTGCTGGGCGTGACGGCCGGGGCCCGTGCCGTTGCGCACCGGCTGGTTCTCGTCCACGCCTGAGCACATCTGCTCGGCGCTGGCCGTGCGCAGCGGGATCTCCTTGATGAACAGGATGGCGATCAGGGCCAGCAGAGCGCTCGGCGCCGCGTACAGGAACACGTCACCGACGCCGTGGCCGTACGCGCCCGTGACGACCTCGCGGACGGGGCCGGGCAGGTCCGCCAGGCGGGGAATCGAGCCGTTGCTCAGGTCGCTGTGCACGCCGATCTTGGACAGGCCCTCCTCCAGGTACTGGATGACCCGGTGGCCCAGCACGGCGCCGAGCGCGCCGACGCCGATGGCGCCGCCGAGCGTGCGGAAGAACGCGACGACCGAGCTGGCCGCTCCGAGCTCCTCCGGCCTGACCTGGTTCTGGACGGACAGGACGAGGTTCTGCATGGTCAGGCCCACGCCGACGCCCATGGCGAACATGTAGATCGCCAGGAGCCAGTAGGCGGTGTCGAACCGCATCGAGCCCATGAGCCCGAATCCGGCGGTGAGGAGCACGCCGCCGATGACGAGGAAGATCTTCCAGCGTCCGGTGCGGGTGATGATCTGACCGGCGACGGTCGACGAGATCGCCAGGCCGAGGATCATCGGCAGGGTCATGACACCCGCCATGGTGGGCGTCTCGCCCCGGGCGAGCTGGAAGTACTGGCTCAGGAACGTCGTCGCGCCGAACATGGCGACACCGACCAGCATGCTGGCGACCACCGCGAGGCTGATCGCGCTGTTGCGGAACAGGTGCAGCGGGACGATCGGCTCGCCGGCCCTCGACTCGACGAACAGGAAGATCAGCGCCAGTACCAGCGCGCCGCCCACCATGGCGGCGGTCTGCCACGACAGCCAGTCGTACTTGTGGCCCGCGAACGAGACCCACACCAGCAGCAGGGAGACCGCGGCGCTGATGAGCACCGCGCCGGCCCAGTCGATGTTGACCTTGCGCTTGTACACGGGGACGTGGAGCGTCTTCTGCAGGACGATCAGGGCGATGACGGCGAACGGCACGCCCACGTAGAAGCACCAGCGCCAGCCGAGCCAGGAGGTGTCCACGATGACGCCGCCGATGAGCGGCCCGCCGATGGTCGCGAGGGCGAAGATCGCGCCGAGGTAGCCGGAGTAACGGCCGCGCTCGCGGGGCGAGATGATCGCCGCCATGATGACCTGGGCCAGCGCGGTCAGGCCGCCGGCTCCGAGACCCTGGATCACCCGGGCCCCGATGAGCATGCCCGGGTTCTGCGACACGCCCGCGATGGCCGAGCCGATGACGAAGATGATGAGACCGAGCTGCACCAGGACCTTCTTGCTCACCAGGTCGGCGAGCTTGCCCCAGATGGGCGTGGAGATCGTGGTGGCCAGCAGGGTCGAGGTGATCACCCAGGTGTAGGTGTTCTCATCGGCGTGCAGGTCGGCGATGATCGTGGGCAGGGCGTTCGACACGACGGTCGACGACAGGATCGCCACGAACATGCCGAGGAGCAGTCCCGACAGCGCTTCCAGGATCTCCCGATGCGACATCGGAGCGGCCGGTTCGGGTGCGGCCTCCTGCACCCCGGCCGGTACTGCGGTTGCCATCAATGTCCTTTCACTGTCTGCGCCGTGCGGGAAGCGTGGATGGTGTGGGCCCGGCGGGCGTCGAAGCTCGTACGGAGCCGGGCCAGAAGGCCGGCGAGCTCGGCGATCTCCTCGTCGGTCCAGTCGCCGAGGGTGTCGGCGAGAAGGTGGCGGACATGGTCGAGCAGTTCCTCGGTGACCTGCCGCCCGTCCGGGGCGAGCCGGACGTACCAGGAGCGCCCGTCGCGGGGGTTGGGGATGCGCTCGACCCAGCCGCGTTCCTGGAGGTCGGCCACGTGCCGGCTGATCACCGACTGGTCGACCTCGAACATCTCCGCCAGCTCGCCCATACGGACCTCGCCACAACGGCTGAGCGCCACGAGCAGGGCGAGCCCGGCGCGGGAGCCGGCGAACGGCAGATCCCTCTTGACCGCCTTCATCACCGCACCCATGTCACTCAGCCGGACAAGCAGCTCACCGCAGCTGTCCTCCGATGCCATGACCGCCTCCATCTAGTTGCCTTAGGCAAATATATATCATTGCCCTAGGCAACCTTCAGGGGGGTATGTCCAGATTTTTTGGGGCCAACGCCAGTGAGGCGTCGCTCCCAGCGGGAGCGACGCCTCGCTGGCGTACTGCCCCGCCGCCGCCCTCGCTCCCGCTTCCCCGCGCTCTCCCCACCCGCCACCAGCGTCGCGCTCGCAGGTCGCCCCCCGTGACCAGCGCCATGCGAGAGATCTGCCAATCGGACAGCAATAGTTAGGAAACTTTACACCTTTTACATAGGTCCGAACGAAGGTTAGTTACTTGCTGGAGTAGACGCATTTGACGGAAAGGAGGCTTTCCGTGCTATCTGGCGCCGCGGCTCTCGCGGGGCCATCCGGCACCGCGGCTCTCACGGGACCGTCCGGCCTATGGGCTGGAGCCAACGGACGCCCGCCGCGATCTCTCGGCTGTTCCTCGAGAAAACCCCCCACTCGGAGGACCACGTGGCAAGCAACAACCGCCTTCCCCTGACAGCGCTCGCCGTCGCCGCCCTGACCTGTGTAACGGTCACACTGGGCACTCTCCCCGCATCCGCCGCCCCGGCCGACCCCGCCCCCGCGACGGAGGCCGCCGCCAACCCCGTCACCCACCCCGAAAGGGACTGGATGGGTTCGCAGGTGGCCAAGCACGAACCCGCCACCGGCAACGTGACCATCACCCCACTTGTCGCCCAGACTCGCGGCCTTGACGTCAGCAGCTGGCAGGGCAACGTCAACTGGGCATCCGTCGCCGCGAACGGCGCAAGGTTCGCCTACGTCAAGGCGACGGAGTCCACCAACTACACCAACCCGTACTTCAGCCAGCAGTACACGGGCTCGTACAACGCGGGCCTCATCCGCGGCGCGTACCACTTCGCCACCCCGAACACCTCCTCCGGCGCGGCCCAGGCCGACTACTTCGTCAACCACGGCGGCGGCTGGTCCAAGGACGGCAAGACGCTCCCCGGCCTGCTGGACATGGAGTGGAACCCGTACGGCGCGGCTTGCTACGGGCTGTCGGCCTCCGCCATGGTCAACTGGATCACCGCGTTCAGCAACCAGTACCACGCCAGGACCAGCCGCTGGCCGGTCATCTACACGGCGACAAGCTGGTGGAGCCAGTGCACCGGCAACCTCCGCTCCTTCGCCGCCAACAACCCGTTGATGATCGCCAACTACAACGGCTCACCCGGGCCGATGCCGTACAACTGGGGCTACCAGACCATCTGGCAGTACGCCGACAGCGGCACCTTCCCCGGCGACCAGGACTACTTCAACGGCGACTTCTCCCGCGTCCAGGCCCTCGCCAACGGCTGATCCCCTGATCGACCCATGAGTCCAAGAGGCCCCTGACCGCGCTTCGCCGGCACAGGGGCCTTCTTGGGTCCAGCCTTTCGGTGCATGCAGGAGAGCGTCATCGCAGGCCACCAGGGTGCCCGTCAGAGTCGGCGGCAAGATCCGCCAAGCGCGCCTTGACACGTAGGCAACAATCAACCTTTCCCAGCTTGTCAAGAATTGTCACTCTCCATCTATCTCGCCGCCCCCTCCGCGACCAGGACACCCACTCCGGCCGGAGCCCCGAGAAAGAAGGAGAAGGCTCGTGACCCGAGTCCGCATGGCCACCCTCGCCACAGTGGCCGCACTCGCCCTGACGACCGGTACCGCCCAAGCCGCCCCGACCGCCACGTCCCTCTCCTCCGCGGGGCCCACCGCGACGACGGAACCCGCCGCCGGAACAGAGAAGTCCAGCAAGGTCTTCGCCATCACCGACCGCCTCGCCGGCCAGGTCGCCAGCGCCTTGGCCGACCGGACCGTCCGAGACCGCATCGCCTCGGCGACCACGTCCGGGGCCGCGGACCTACTCAAGCTGGAGCGCGAAACCAGCCTCGGCCCGGCCGCGCGCGCCGCCAACCTGTCCGTGCTCGCGGCGAAGGGCTTACCCGCGAACGGCGGATCAGTACTTCAGGTGCGGCTCGCGGACCCCGGCATGCGCGCGGCTCTGGCGCGCGGCGAGGTGCCGCTGGTCGCGGCGGTGCCCACCGATGACGCGCCCACCGCGGTGACCGCGTACGACCCGCTCGGCGGGAAGGTCCTCCTGGACCCGGTCAGAGCACCCCAGCGACCCGTTCTCGTGATCGACGTGGACGTGGCGAAGTCGCTGACCATGGGCCTGCAGCTGATGCGGGACGCCCTGGCCGCGCGCGGCATCGTGGCCGCCAGACCGGCCGCGGCGGCCTCGGCCGGCGGGTACTGGGCGACCAAGGTCAACGCGATCCAGCTCAGCGACGACCAGGAGCCCTGGATCAAGGGCGCCGCCGAGATCTACAGCATCGTCGGCGGGTTCGGGCTCGACGGCAAACCCACCGTCAACATCGTCCAGATGCCCTACCTCGACTATGACGGCACGACCTATTACCCGAACCAACTGCTCGTGCACTTCTCGGCGTACAAGTACAACCTGGCCGACGTCGTGATGATGGAAGACGACGGCGACACCAACTACCAGCAGCTCGCCCAGGCCATCGCCGCCGCCCTGCTCACGATCGCGGACGGCGGCGCCTACATCCCGCTGGTCAGCGCGATCCTCTCCGCGATCCCGACCTCGTGGTGGACCGACGACCCGGACTACGTCGACTCCTGGTACACGCTGTCCACCACCAGCAGCGGCCGCCTCCACGGCGCCGCCGCCCACGGCTGGATGGACGTGTCCCCCTACTGGGTCTCCCAACTCTGACCCCCAGGCTCCACCTCGGTACCGGACGCATGCGGTGACCAGATCACGTCTCTCCCGGCACTCCCGGGAGAGACGCATGCGCTCAGATTCTCACCTGGCCGCCTGCACCTGCGCGTTCCGCGAACGTTCACGACCCCAACACGCCATGGCCGCAAGGGGGTATCGGCCAGCGATCTAGCGTCGCTGAGGTCCGATAGACCTAATGAAGCGGAGCCCCCGATGTACCTTCGTCATGTCCTGGTGAGCCTGGCCGTTGTGCCCGCGCTCGCCGTGCCAGTAGCCGCCCACGCGTCAACGGCGAATGGTCCCGGTGTGCTGCCCCAGAAGACCCACTTCGACCTGCAGGCCCACCGCGGCGGCATCGGCATGACGACCGAGGAGTCGCTGGAGGGGTTCGGTAAGGCACTGCGCCTCGGGGTCAGCACCCTGGAGCTGGACACCCACGTCACCAAGGATGAGAAGGTAGTCGTCAACCACGACCGGCAGATCAGCGCGCAGAAGTGCCGCGACACCGCACCGGTCGCGCCCGGTGACCCGATGTACCCGTACGTCGGGAAGTACATCAAGGACCTGACCCTGGCGCAGATCAAGACCATGGACTGCGGCTACCAGCAGTTGCCCGGTTTCCCCGAGCAGGAGCAGATCAAGGGCTTCCGGATGGTCGAGCTCAAGGACGTCCTGAACCTCGTCAAGAGCTACCACGCCAACCAGGTCAAGCTCAACATCGAGACCAAGGTCGAGGCCGGCGCGCCCGAGCAGACGGCGCCGCGCGAGCTGTTCGTCCGCCGGGTCTTCGAGGAGATCCACGCCTCGGGGATCGAGGACCAGGTCACCATCCAGTCCTTCGACTGGGGCGCATTGAAGGAAATGCACCGGCTTGCGCCGAGGTGGCCGCTGGTGGCGCTGACGAACTACGACTTCCTCCAGGTCGGCAAGCCCGGCGCCTCCCCGTGGCTCGGCGGGCTCGACGCCGACGACTTCGGCGGCGACTTCGTGAAGGCCGCCGCCGCCATCCCCGGTGTCACGGCGCTGTCTCCGGTGTACGGCTTCCCGCAGAACGGGAAGATCAGCGACCCGGGCTTCCGCTTCTACGTCGATCAGACGATGGTGTCGGAGGCGCACGCGCGTGGCCTGAAGGTCATCCCGTGGACCTGCGACGACCTCCCCACCATCGAGGCCCTCATGGACATGGGCATCGACGGCATCATCACTGACTACCCGAACCGCGTCCGGCAGATCATGGCCGACCGCGGCATGCGACTGCCGAAGGCCTACGCACCGCGCTGACCCAACCTCGTCGGCGTACGCCGGCCCGGACGCCCCTGTGCACATTTGGCGCCCGCTCACATGATCGGAACCGTACCGCGCCCGCTCCCGTGCTGCCAGGATGGAGGAACGCGTTGAATCACGGGGCAGGCGAGGAGACACGGTGGACGAGATGCGGTTACAGGTCGATGCGGGGCCCGGCTGCACCGCGGAACAGCTCGACCGCATGGTAGGGAGCCTCTACAAGGACCTGCGTGTGCTCGGTCTGTTCAACGTCAAGCGCGAACAGGCACCGCCGCCGACCGGAGCGATGGCAGGAGCCGGCTACCAGCTCGGGACGCTCGTGCTCAGCGGCATATTCTCCGCGGCGACGATGGGGGCGCTCGGCAAGGTCCTGACGGCGTACGTCGACCGGGCAAAGGCCCGCTCGGTGGAGTGGGAATTCGACGGCCACAAGGGATTGTTCACCGCCCTTTCCCGTGATGACCAGCGCCTTCTCGTCGAGGCGGTGGCCGCCAGGATCGCCGTCGCCCCCGCTGCGGCCGGTGACGAGGGCGTCCTGGAAGAGGCTGGAGCCTCCGCTGTGGCGGGTGACGAAGAGGGTGGGCGGGAGCCGGAGGGCGGCGATGGCGGGACGCCGGATCGCACTACTGGTCGCGACTGACGGTTACGTGGACCCGGGGCTGCACCAGCTCAGGGTCCCGGCACGTGGCGCGAGCCAGCTCGCGCAGCTTCTCAAGGACCCGGCCATCGGACGCTTCGACTTCGTGCGGGAGTTGTCCAACCGCCCCAAGGAGGAGCTGGAAGAGGCGATCGAGGAGTCCCTGTCCGACCGGTCGCCCGACGATCTCGTGCTGCTCTATCTCTCCTGCCACGGGATCCGGAACGACGCGGGCCGCCTCTTCTTCGCGACGATGGGCACTCAGCTGCGCCGCCCTCATACGACCGCGATCCCCGCCGCCTTCCTTCACCACCTGCTCGACGAGTGCGAAGCGCGTACCAAGATCGTGCTGCTGGACTGCTGCTACAGCGGCCTCTTCCATCGCGGCGGCGCGCCGATGTCCGCCGCGCCCGTGGATCTGGAGGAGGCACTGGCCGGGCGGGGGACGTTCATCATCACCGCGTCCACAGCCCTGGAATATGCCTACGAGGGCGATCAGCTCGCCTTCGACAACAGCCGCTCCGCCTCGCGTTTCACCGCCGCCGTGATCGAAGGGCTGAGCACGGGGCTCGCGGATGAGGACCGTGACGGAGTCATCACTCCGGAGAATCTCTACACCTACGTTCACCAGGTGGTGACCAGCCAGGGCGGCCCTGAGCAGACCCCCACCAAGTCGGGGCGGTGTGAGGGAAGCACGCCCCTGGCGTACGCGCCGAGGCCGGACGCCACGCGCCGAGGACCGTTCGGCCGCGTCACCGAAGTCGACGAGCTCATCCTCGGATCGCTTCTCCCGCCGCCTGTGCACACCCCGGAACGCGGCTTCATCTGCGACGCCTGGGAAGGCACGTCCCGGTTCGTGATCCCGATCGGCCGGCTCGAAGCGGGAGCCGGCGGTGACGCCATGCATGCGGACCTCTCCGGCCGGGACGGAAACGCGGCGGTCATCGGCCGGGTGGGCAGCGGCAAGACCACCATGCTGCGCACGCTGGTCACGGCACTCGCCCTGACGCACACCCCGCACGAGGCGGAGTTCCACCTCCTTGAGGGCGCGGTCAACCGGCTCGGCGTGCTGCGCGACATGCCGCACGTGAAGACGGTCGCCGCTCCACACGAGACGGACGCCGTCAACGGGACGTTCTCCGCGGTGTGGCAGGCCATCTCCGAACGCCGTGACCTCTTCCGCAGGTACGACATCGACTCGGTGGAGGAGTTCCGCCAGCTCCGTGCGGCGGACGGGCTGCCGGGCGGGGCGGCCGGAGATGTCTTCCTCGTGATCGACGGATGGCTGGACTTCCAGTGGGAGAGGGAAGGATTCGCCGCCGAGATCCACCGGCTGGCCAACACCGGGCTCAACTACGGAGTCCACCTGATCGTCTCGGCCCGGCGATGGAGCGACCTCGGTACCGGGCTCCCCGGACTGCTGGGCACCCGCATCGAACTGGCGCTGGAGGATCCGGCGGAGTCCCAGATCGACCCCACCCTCGCGGCCACCGTGGGGACCGGCTGGGGCCTGTGCCGGCGAAGGCGCTTCCGCTCGGCCGTCCCCCAGGTCGAGCAGTCCTCCGACCCCGCGACGGCCAAGCAGTCGCTGGCCGCGCTGTCCCTCCAGATGCGGGAGATGTGGGCCGGGGCGGAGCGGCGAGGCGCGGCGGCGTCCTCCCCGCTCCTCACCCCTGTCAGCCTCACCCAGCTACTGGAGCTGGGCGACGCATGGCGGGAACGCACGCTCCAGGAGCACCTCCGCGTCCCGATCGGCGTCGGCGCCGACGGCCGTTCCGTACTGCTCGATCTCAAGGGAGGGGCGCACGGGGGCATGGGCCCGCACGGCCTGTGCGTCGGCGCGGCCGGCTCGGGCAAGTCCGAGCTGCTGCGCACCCTGGTGCTGGCTCTCGCGGTCACGCATTCGTCCGAGACGGTCAACTTCGTGCTCTTCGACTTCCAAGGCGCCTTCGGAGACCTGTCTTCGCTGCCGCACGTCTCCGCCGTGATCGCCAACCTCGAGTCCGACCCGGCGATCGTGGACCGGATGCGCGAATCGATCACCGGCGAGCTGCTGCGGCGGCAGGACTTACTGCGGTCCGCGGGCAACTACCCGAACGCCCACGAGTACGAAAAGGCGCGAGCTGAAGGCGCGCCCCTGGAGCCGTTGCCCTCGCTGCTCGTCGTGATCGACGAGTTCAGCGAGCTCCTCACCGTCAAACCGGACTTCATGGACCTGCTACTCGAGATCGGCCGGGTCGGCAGGGCGCTGGGCGTGCACATGCTGCTGGCCACGCAGCGCCTGGAGGAGAGCCACCTGCGCGGGTTGAACACCCACCTGTCGTACCGCATCGGCCTGCGGACCTTCACGGCGGCGGAGTCACGGGCCGCACTGGGCGTGCCGGACGCCTACCAGCTGCCGTCCATACCGGGCTCCGGTCTTCTCCGGTCAGGCGCTGACGCCCCGGTCCGCTTCCGTACCGCGTACACCTCCGCGCCCGTCGGCTCGCCCGACGAGACGGCCCTCACCGCCATCACCAGGCTGCTGGAGGGCCGGGGGCCGGCCGCACGACAGGTGTGGCTGCCACCGCTCGACGCGCCACCCTCCCTGGACCAGTTGCTGCCCCCGCCGTCCGTCCAGCCGGATCGCGGCCTCATGGCCCGCCAGGCCGCCGTGCCACCGTTCAACCGGCTGACCGTCCCGCTGGGGATCATCGACAAGCCGGCCGAAGCACGCCGTGATCTCCTCCTCCAGGATTTCTCCGGCCCCTCCGCGAACCTGCTCGTCGTGGGTGCCCCCCGGTCCGGTAAGTCAGTGCTGCTGCGCACCCTCATCACGTCCTTCGCGGTCACGCACACACCTGACGAGGCGCGGTTCTACTGCCTGGACCTGGACCGCGGAGCACTCTCCCTGGTGGCGGACCTGCCGCACGTCGGCGGAGTGGCGAGCCGTCGCGATCCCGAGATGGTGCGCCGTACCGTGGCCGAGGTCGCCCGTGTGCTCAACGACCGGGCGGCTTCCCTGGAGCCCCACCCCGATGCGGCGGACAGTGGCGATCCGTGGGCCGACGTCTTCCTGGTCGTCCACGGCTGGAGCGTGCTGCGGCAGGAGTTCGAGCAGCTCGAACCGGTCATCACCGACATCGCCGCGCGCGGTCCCGACTATGGCGTGCACGTGGTCATCTCCGCGATCCGCAACTCCGAACTGCGGACCGCGCTTCTGGACTACCTGCCCGCCCGCCTGGAGCTGCGCCTCACCGACCCGAACGACTCCGCGATCGACCCCCGGGCCGCGGCGGACGTACCCCCGAGATCACCCGGGCGCGGCCTGACCCCGCAGAAACTGCACTTCCTCGCCGCACTGCCCCGCATTGACGGCTCCTCGGAATTCCAAGGACTGTCCGAAGCCACAACGGCCCTGGTCGCGGCGGTCAAGGAAGCATGGCAGGGCGCCCCTGCCCCGGAGGTGCGCTCGCTACCCAAGCTGCTTCCCGCCGAGGTCCTTCCGGCGGCATCCGATTCCGGTGTCGGCATCGGAATCGACGAGGCGAACTTCGCGCCGGTCTACGTGAACTTCGACACGGATCCGTTCTTCGTGGTGTTCGGCGAGTCCGAGTCCGGCAAGACTTCCCTGCTGCGGCTGATCTACGACCGCCTCGCGCGACGCTACCCGCCGGACCGGCTCCAGATCCTCTTCGGTGACTACCGCCGCTCGCACCTGGGAACGCTGCCCGAGAAGCACGTGCTCAGCCATGCGCTTTCGGCCGTGGACCTGACCGAATCCCTCCAGTCCGTCGGCACCGCCCTGGCCAAGCGCCTTCCGGGCCCCGACGTAACCCCGCGGCAGCTGGAGGAGCGGAGCTGGTGGACCGGACCGGACGTGCTGGTCGTCATCGACGACTACGAGCTGGTGGCATCGATGTCGGGCAATCCGCTCAGCGCGCTGATGGACTATCTCCCGGTCGCCCGTGACGTGGGACTGCGGATGGTCATCGCCCGTACGACGGCCGGGGCCGGCAGGTCCCTGTACGAGCCGGTCCTCCAGCGCCTGCGCGAGCTCGCGCAGGGTGTCGTACTGTCCGGCGACCGCTCCGAGGGCCAACTCCTCGGTCAGGTGGTCCCATCACCTCAGCCACCCGGCCGCGGCACCCTGATCACCCGCCGCCGCCCCGCCCAGCTCGTACAGCTCGGCTACTTGCCACGCTGACACCGGCGCGTTGAATGATCAATGCCGCGCGGCGCGGCGCGGGCGGGGTGCGGTGCGGGCGGCGGGATCCTCCGGCGCGAGGTCGGTGACGATCTGACAGGTGTCGGCGACCGGGTCCAGGCTCTGGGCACGGACGGCCAGCCGCTGAAGCAGCTCCCGGAACACCGCGCGGTCGGCCGGGTCCAGCGGGGCCAGGATGTGCTCCTCGGCGTGATCGAGCCTGACCTGGGTCCCCTCCCAGGTCGTACGGCCGCGCTCGGTGGCGACGATGCGCTTGTTGCGCCGGTCGGCGGGGTCGGGGCGGCGCTGGACCAGCCCCGCGTCTTCTAGATCGTCGACGAGGTAGGTCATGACGGTCTTGTCGATGCCGAGCCGCTGGGCAAGGGCGCCCTGACCGCCGGGCAGCTCCTGAGCGGCGGCGGCGAGCACCTGGTAGCCCCGCGGCCCGCCCGGCAGGTCGCGGAAGAGGGCGTTGGCGGACTTGACGTACGCCCGGAAGACCACCCCGAGGGTCCAGCCCAGGTCGGTGTCGAGGGCGTCCGGCGGCTCTGATCCAGCCGCCGGCGACGGCGGACGCACAGCGGACGAGGTCTCGGACATGACGCCAGCATAGCCGATCAGTGCGCGAATAGACCTTCTGTTTGACTATTCTTCTGCTTGACATACTATCTGCTCTGCATCGAAACCACTTTGATCGAGACCGCGGGACGTGACATGGCCGATTACGGGCATGAGTTGCTGTTCGGAACGTTCATCACCCCACAGGCGGACCAGGCGGATCGGGTCGTCGCCCTCGCCCAGCTCACCGAGCAGGTGGGCCTGGACCTGGTCACCATCCAGGACCATCCCTACCAGGCCCGGTTCCTGGACACCTGGACGCTGCTGTCGGTCATCGCCGCCAGCACCTCGACCCTGCGCGTCTCACCGAACGTGGCCAACCTGCCGTTGCGGCCGCCGGCCGTACTCGCCCGCAGCGTCGCCACACTCGACATCCTCAGCGGTGGAAGGGTCGAACTGGGCCTCGGCGCGGGAGCGTTCTGGGACGCCATCGCCGCGATGGGCGGACGCCGGCTCTCCCCGGCAGAGGGCGTCGATGCCCTGGAGGAGGCCATCCAGATCATCCGCGCGATCTGGTCGACCGACAGCAGGGCGGTCCGGGTGGACGGCAAGCACTACCGCGTGTGGGGCGCCCACCCCGGCCCCGCACCCGCGCACGATGTCGGCATCTGGGTGGGTTCGTATAAGAAGCGGATGCTGGGGCTCACCGGACGGCTCGCCGACGGATGGCTGCCCAGCAGCTCGTACGCCGGGCCCGACGCGCTGCCCGCGATGAACGCGGCGATCGACGAGGCCGCGCTGGAGGCGGGGCGTCAGCCGGCCGATGTGCGGCGGCTGTACAACATCGGCGGATCCTTCGCCGAGCGCGGGACCGGTTTCCTCAACGGGCCGGCGCACATGTGGGCCGAGCAGCTCGCCGAGCTCACCCTCACGCAGGGCATGAGCGGCTACATCGTGATGGGCGACGACCCGGACGTGATCCGCCGCTTCGCGGCGGAGGTCGCCCCGGCCGTACAGGAACTGGTGGCGGCCGAGCGTGCAGGGCGGACGAACCCGCAACCGGGCGACACCAATGACGATCAGCATCATGCCTCGCGGGGCGACACTCATGACGACCGAGAGCACGTCGCATCGGGCGACGCGCAGGGTGACCGGGACCACGGCGCTCGTAGTGATCGGGAACCTGCCCCACCGACCACCGCCTCGCCGACCTCGGGCACGCCCGTCCGGCCCGTCGTCCGCACCTCGGCGTTGGCCGCCGTGCCGACACCCGACGACGGCACCCGGCTCAGCGATGTGCAGGTCTGGGACGAGACGACCCGCCCGACCGGCCCGGCGCCCGATCCGAACCGCCAATACACCGCGCACGAACAGGCCTCAGGCGGGCACCTCATCGAGGTACATGATCATCTGCGGCAGGAGCTGCACAACGTCCGCCAGCTCGTCGAGCAGGTCGCGGCCGGCACGATGGATCCTGGGACCGCGCGATCCCAGATCAACGAGATGACCATGCGGCAGAACAACTGGACGCTCGGCGTCTACTGCCAGTCGTACTGCCGGGTGGTCACCACCCACCACACCCTCGAGGACATCAGCGTCTTCCCGCACCTACGCCACGCCATGCCCGAGCTCGCGCCGGTGGTCGACCGTCTTGAGCAGGAACATCACGCCATCCACGACGTTCTCGAAGGCGTCGACCGGGCGCTGGTCGCCCTGGTGACCGAGCCGGACGGGCTGAAGTCCCTCCGGGCCGCGGTGGACCTGCTCACCGACTCGCTGCTGTCCCACCTGTCGTACGAGGAACGTGAACTGGTCGAGCCACTCGCCCGCCTCGGCTTCTCCTGACCGCCCCCTGGCACAGGCTGGAGCAAGCGCCACAACCGCCCAGCTTCATGGTGCACGGGTGATCGGTGGTGGCGCCGTGGAGGAGGTCGTGCCAAGTTTCTCCGCCTCAGCGGGTGCGGACAGGACGAACCAGAGGACGCACTGGGGTCTCTCCTCGGTGAACCCCCAGCGGGAGGACAGCGCCCGGATCAGCCGGATCCCGCGTCCGGAAGACGCAAGGTCGCCGTCGGGGTTCGGGGGCATGCTCGGCACGGTCTCCGCGCCCTCGTCGGCGACATCGATTCGCACGTCGTCGCTCTCCTCGATCACCACCGTGACGCCGATCACCGAGGAATCGGTGTGCACGAGGGCGTTGGTGGCCGCCTCCGACAGCAGCAACGCCGCGTCGTCACAGCAGGGATGGCCGTCGAGGATCTTGCTCAGCCAGCGCCGGGCCTCGCCAACAGATGCCTCGGTGGCGGGGAAGGCAGCGGTCTCCGTCCGCCGGGTACGGGTGCTCATCGGGTCGGTCGTCCTTCGTATGAGGGAAGTCGAGGTCATGGCGTACGGCCCAACGGAACTGCCGGCCAGGGCGTCACTCGGTATCGGCATCCAGTCCGGGCGATGCCCGGCGGGGCGACCGCGGGCGGGTGGGTCACGCGGCCGGCGCGGCTGCGGTGTGCGGCCAGTGGTCGATCAGGGTGTCCTGCTCGGCCTGGCGCATCTGCTCTTTGAGCTCCTGCGCGGTGAAGGCCTCCACGATCAACGGGGCCGGGGTGGCGAACAGCGCCAGGGCGTAGAAGCGGCGGCTCCACGGTCCATAAAGGATCGTCCAGGCCGGTTCGAGCCGGTCGAGCAGTACGGCGGTGGCGCGGGCGCGCGGATCGGCGTGACCAGGCTCGACCCGTACATAGGGTCGCCCGATGGTGTGGCGGCCGGTCCGCTTGGCGCTACGGCGCCCGAACAGGCGCCACCCGCGTTTAAGCTGCGTCACGGGTCAGGATCACCTTCCTGATCAAGGGACCCGTACGGCGCTGCTTTCGCCTGCGGGTTCCCGCCATTTGGGGGGGTGCTACGGGCTGTAGCAGTGCCATCATGGACAGTGATCGAAGGTGGTAAAAGGGCAACGGCGTGGTCGGGAGTGGCCGCGCCGGACCACGATCACTAGGGGTGTCATGGCCGCAGACTCGATCGACCCGCACGCCTCCGCATGGCATCTGTTCGGCGCGGTCATGCGCCGCTGCCGGGAGGGGGAGCCCAAGATCGCTCTGCGCCGCGCGGCGGCCGACCTCTACATCGACTATTCCAACCTGGCCAAATGGGAACGCGGCGAGCGCACGCCGCCGGCTGAGATGGTTTCTCGCCTGGACGAGGTATACGGCGCGCGCGGGATTCTGACCGCCTTGTACGGCACCTTGATGCGCTTCAACGCCGCTGCCGAATCAGATCGGCTGCGCGCGGGTATGTGTTTGGAAAACCCCGCATATCGCAATGGAGATGACGATATGGAACGCCGGGCCGCCCTCCAGTTCCTCGGCACACTCGGCACGCTCGGCACACTCGGCAACCTTGGTACCTCCGGGGAACCTCTCCGCCAGCTCCTCGATCTGTCCCTGGGCCAGGCCCACCGCGCCCTCGAAGAGTGGGAACTGACCTGCGCCGACCACCTGCACGCCCTGCGCACCCGACCCCCCGCGCAGGTCGCCACCGACCTGCTCATCGACCTGCTCGCGGTACGGCGACAGCTGGACGCCGCCGCCCCCGCCGACGCGATCGAACTACAGCGGATCATGGCGGCGCTCTCTTCCGTCCACGCCAACGCGCTGACCCGCCTGGCTGATCACGGAGCCGCCATCCGCTGGTGGCGTACGGCACGCCAGGCCGCCGACGCCTCCGGTGACCTGGCACTGCGGCTGATGGTCCGGGGAGAGGAGGCGGGGCATGGCCTGTACGGCCAGCGCGACCCGGCGACCATCCTGCGCCTGGTAAACGGCGCCCAGCAGCTCGCTGGGGAGCCCACCGTCGACCTGCTGACCACCGAGGTGAAGGCCCTGTCAATGCTCGGCAGGCACGACGAGGCCCTCAAGACGCTAAACACTCTTCGCAAGACCGCGGACAAGGGCGTCACCGGGGACCGGTACGGCTTCTGGAGCCCATCGCAGATCCATTTCGCCGAAAGCTGGGTCTACGCCGCTACGGGCTATGAGGCGGCGGCCGACACCGCCCGGGAGAACGTACTGAAGATCACCCGGGACTACCAATACCGCGTCAACGTCCGGCTCCACGGGGCACTGTGCGCAGTCGTTCAAGGCGGCGTCGATGAAGGACTGCGCCAAGCGGCGACGGCGATCGACGCGCTCACACCCGCCTTCCGCAGCCAGCACATCATCGAAACCGGGCACATTGTGCTCCGCGCCGTACCCCGCGACGAGCAGGCTTGTCCCTCCGCCACCGAGTTCCGCAAGGTGCTGGCCCTCGAGCCCGCCAAAAGCGCCTGACGATAGGCGATTTACCAGGCCAGCCGATGTACCGCCGCACACAGGCAGGGGTCTCGTTCTGGGACGTCCGCCCGCCCTTGCTTCCGCTCCCCCTCCCTGAATTCCATTACTGCCGCAACGCCATCCCCAGGCGCTGGATGTCATCGTCGAGCGATCCCGGCCAGTGGCACCCCGAGATGGCGCAGGGCGAGAACGCGGTACAGCCGCCGTACGTCGCCCGCCATGTAGAGCAGGTGCCCGGCAGCCGAGCGCTCGGCGGGCCGTAATGTGACCCGCATCTCTCAGAATGCGGCGTTGTGCCGAGAAACGAGAAAGTGGTCGGCAACCGACTTGTAAGTGGTCTCTAAAGAATGGCGGACATGACGAACTTCTCCGCATTGCGCCTGCTCGCACCGGTCCGGCACGGTGCCGTCGCCTTCGCACTTGTCACGATCGCCGGATGTGGCCTCGCCGGTGGTGGGGCCAGGGGCGGTGACGTCGCTCCTCCTGCGCAGGTGACCAGCAGCGTGACCCCTGAGGCCAGCGCTGGGCCTGTCAGCACTCCCGTCCAGAGCCAAAGCACGGCCGTTCAGAGCGAAAGCACGCCCGCCCAGACCGAGACCGGCGAGAACGTCCAGGCCGCGGCGGCCGTCGAACCGGGTGGCGTCCTGGTCGACGGCAGCACGGCCTCGTCCGAGCTGACCCGTGCGGGACAGAAGGATAAGTTCACCCTGGACCTGGGCGACGCCAGGGAGTTCTACGTCACCGACATGCAAGGCGACGGTATCCAGTTACAGGTCTTCTCCGACATCGACGGCCAGCCGCTGGGCCCCTCCAGCGTCAGCCTCACCTTCGGCACCTCGATATTCAAACTGACCAAGGCGGGAAGCCACCGGCTGGAGGTCTGGGGCGACACGAACGTCGTGGGGCCGTACAGCTTCCGGATCGCGACCGTGAAGGTCCGCACCTTCCCGGCGGCGATCGGCCTGAAGATCGGTGAGGGCGCCCCCGCTGGGGCGGGGCGGTTGGACCCGCCCGGGCGGATCGACCGCTTCGAGTTCGACTCGGACGGCGCCACCGCCATCAAGGTCATCGGGGGTACGTGCACCGACCTCGAGGTGGAACTCTTCGACGCCGCCCAGAAGAGCGTCGCCAACGCCCGGCAGCCTTACCCGCTGTGCGGCAACGAGTTCGACCTAGCCCTATCAGGCGGAAACGGGCGCTACGCGCTGGTCGTCAGATCGCCTGCGGCGAAGACCGGGACGTATTCGTTCCAGATCGCGCGCGCTGGCTGAACGGTCAGGAGCGGTGCAAGCTCCCGCGATATTCCAGCGAGCTTGCGCCCTCCTGCCCCACGTACTCCAAGGTCTCGGGATCCTTCAGCGTGAGGGTCACGTCTCCGCCAGCGCACAGATCCCGCTGCTCCACCCTCAGCTGGAGCACGGAGCCGCTCGTGATCCTGGTCAGCGTGGCCTCCTGCCGGCAATCACTGCGCGCCCACATCGCGGTGGGCTGTCCTTCCTTCAAGATGATCGTCAGGCTCGCCTGGTCCTTGCGGCCGTCCTGCGATTCGACCTGTCCCGCCCAGGTTCCCGCGAAGCCCGCGGGGATTCCGCCGGCCCGGGCGGGAGGCGGAGTCGACGTCGGTCCAGACGTCGGTCCAGACGTCGGTCCAGACGTCGGTCCAGACGTCGGTTCCCGGCCGGCGGTCGTATCAGATGCCGCCTGACTGGGCACCTGCGACCCTCCTGCGGTCGCCGCCGGAGCCGAGGACGATCCGGACGTCGGTCCCCGGCCAAGGGTCGTACCAGATGCCGCCTGACCGGGAGCCTGCCCTCCCTCGGTCGAGTGGCCGAGCGTCCCCGTCGCGTACAGCACGCCGACCGTGGCGACCGCCACCAGGGCCGCGGCCGCGACGGCGATCACCGGCATGGCGGGGCGGCGCCTCACCCTCCGAGGGCCCTCCTCGCGGTACGGCGTCGCCGGATATGCCGCATCACGTCCTGAGGACACCGTGTCACGTACGGTGGTACCGGCGCCGCCGGTAGCCCCCCCTGCGGGGTAGGGTGCCGTGAGCCCAAGCGCGGGGGCCGCGCCACGTGCGGGTTCAGGCGGCGCACCGGACGGGTAGAGCGGCGAGGGATGCGTTCTGGTGGGGTCGGCCGGGAGCAACTTGGTCGTGCCAGATCCTGGTGCGACCGTGACCTGACCGGCCGGGCTGCGGCCGGGCCAGTCAGGAGGGACGTACGCGCTGGGGACCGGGCCGACCTCAGGGACTGAGACGGTCGAGGCTCCGGGGTCGACCAAGCGGACCAGAAGCGACCGGGCGGAAGGGCGTACTTGGGGATCCTTGGACAGGCAGGTGGCCAGGGTCGCGAACAGGCTCTCGGGAACGCCGGAGAGGTCGGGGTCCTGGCTGAGGATGCGGTTGAAGACCGCGGCGACCGTGTCGCTGCCGAACGGTGCCCGCCCGGTCGCCGCGTAGACGATGGTCGCGGCCCAGGCGAACACATCGGCCGCGGGAGACGCGTGCACTCCCTTGAGCTGCTCGGGCGCCATGTAGGGCGGGGTGCCTGACAGCGCCGAAGGCGCCGTATTGGCGTCGAGCGGCCGGGCGATGCCGAAATCGACCACCCGCGGCCCGTCCGGGCCGAGCAGCACGTTGGCCGGCTTGAAGTCCCGATGGACGACCCCGGCGCCATGAATGGCCGCGAGGGCGGAAGCCGTGCCGACTGCCAGCCGCTCAAGGTCGCCGTCCCGCAGGGGACCGCCGAAACGCACCCGCTCCTGCAGCGAGGGGCCCGCGACGAACTCGCTCACCACATAGGGGTCCGCCCGGTCGAGCTCGGCTGCCAGCACTCGGGCTGTGCAGAAGGGAGCCACCCGGCGAGCGGACTCCAGCTCCCTGGCCAGCCGGCGGCGGGTATCGGGATCCGTGCCGCCCTTGAGGACCTTGATGGCCACACGGTCGCCGGACGCGCTCAGTCCCTCGTAGACGATCCCCTGCCCGCCCTCGCCCAGGCGCCCCACGACCTGGAACACTCCCAACGCGCGGGGGTCTCCCGGCTCCAGTGGGCCAGCGGCCATGAGCTCCTCCATGCACATTGGCGCGAGCTCCAAGCGTAGCGACGCGAAGCCCGGGCCACTACGGTCCTTCGTCGCGACGTGAGGTCGAGGAGCTCGCGAGAACGCCCGTTGGCGAGCCCCTCTGTATATCCATGATCGACCTCATGGCCCGTCGCCTCACCGGCGAATCCACCCCAACCTGGCGAGGCGCCTGAACCCGAACCAGACGGACCTCACGGAATCTAACGCCCCTCTCATCAGAAGACGCTCGCGCCGACCCGTTCCGCCAGTGCTCGCAGGCCCATCTCCGTCGCCGATCCTTTCGGGGCCGTGTACGTGCACAGGTGCTGGCCCGGATCGGTCGGCAACGCGAACGCCTCGTACGTCAGCACCAGCTCGCCCACTTCCGGGTTGAGGATGCGCTTCGTACCGCGACTCCGTTCCCGCACCGCCTGCGCGTCCCAGTAGTGCCGGAACTCCTCGCTCTCCTCCCGCAGATCACAGACGACACGCCGCACCCGGGACTCGTCCTCGCGGCGCCCGATCTGCGCGCGGACGCTGGCCACGGTCGCTTCCGCCTCCCGCTCCCATTCGGGATGCAGCGCCTTGGCCTCGGGATGCAGGAAGATCAGCCGGGCGGAGTTCAGCTCCGCCTCCGGGAGAGCGTCGAAGTCGAACGAGATCCGGCCGGCGATCCGGTTCCAGGCCAGCATGTCCATGCCCGGGCCGTAGACGATGGCGGGGACCGTGTCCTCCATCGCGTCCAGCAGCTCCTGGATCTGCGGCCGCACTCGCGGCCGGGGGCCCCTGCCCGCATCGCAGACGTCGGCGTCGGCACCGGGCCGCCGCCGAGCCTGCGTGATGTTGCGCAGGTACGTGTGCTCATCGGGTGTCAGCCGCAACGCCCGCGCGATCGCGTCGACCACCGCGTCGGAGACGGCGTGCGCGCGGCCCTGCTCGATGCGGGTGTAGTAGTCGACGCTCACCCCGGCAAGCTGGGCGACCTCCTCGCGGCGCAGGCCGCGTACCCGACGCCGGGCGAGCCCGTTCGGCAGGCCCAGCGCGGCGGCGTCCAGCGCGGCCCGCCGCGCCTTCAGGAATGGCGTGATCTCGTCCTCGGCATGGCCCATGCCCGCCATTATGCGTCGGCGGGCAATTTAGGGGGTTCTGCCAGACCCAGGTTAGGCCGGGCCTGGTACCGGACCCGCTCGGAGCGGAGGCTGGGTCCGTATCCACGAAATGATCCGCAGGAGGCAGTACCTCATGAAGCGCAGGATCCTCGGCGGGACCGGCATCTCGGTCAGCCAGTACGCGCTCGGCGCGATGATGTTCGGCGCCATCGCCAACAAGAACGACGACGAGTGCGTACGTATCATCCACCGCGCCCTCGACGCTGGTATCAACTTCGTCGACACCGCCGACATCTATTCCCAGGGAGAGTCGGAGGAGATCGTCGGCAAGGCGCTCAAGGGCCGCCGTGACGACGTCGTCCTGGCGACCAAGGCCCATGGTTCGATGGGCCCGGACGCCAACCACAGCGGGAACTCCCGGCGCTGGCTCGTCCGCGAGGTCGAGAACAGCCTGCGCCGCCTCGGCACCGACCACATCGACCTGTACCAGATCCACCGCCCCGACCCGGCCACGGACATCGACGAGACCCTCTCCGCCCTCACCGACCTGGTACGGGCCGGCAAGGTCCGGGCCGTGGGCAGCTCCACCTTCCCGGCGGAGCAGATCGTCGAGGCGCAGTGGGTCTCCGAGCGGCGCGGCCACGTCCGCTTCCGCACCGAGCAGCCGCCGTACTCGATCCTGGCGCGCGGTGTGGAGGCGGCGGTGCTGCCCACCACGCAGAAGTACGGGATGGGCGTGCTGACCTGGGGCCCGCTGTCGGCCGGCTGGCTGTCCGGCCGCTACACGCAGGCGGCCGACATCGACCTGACGGGCACCGGTCGCGCGGCCTTCGAGCGGCACAAGTTCGACCCGTCGCTGCCCGAGAACGCGCGCAAGCTCCAGGCCGTCGGCGAGCTGACGAAGCTCGCGGCGGAGGCCGGCCTGTCACTGCCGCACCTGGCCGTCGGATTCGTCCTGGCCCACCCCGCCATCACCTCGGTGATCATCGGGCCACGCACCATGGACCAGCTCGACGACCTGCTGGCCGGCGCGGACACGGTACTGAGCGAGGACGTACTGGACCGCATCGACGAGATCGTCCCCCCGGGCACCGACCTCAACCGAGCGGACAGCTACTACGTACCACCGGCCCTGGCGGACAAGACACTGCGCCGGCGGGCCGGGAGCAGATAACGCGGGCACCTCCCGTCACAGCGACAAGGAAATTCGTCTTGACGAAATTTATTGTCGGTGAAAGAGTAGGGGTACACGAGCAGAGAGAGGCGCGGACCAGTCATGAGGAAGATCGTTGCGGGGCTGTTCATCTCGCTGGACGGCGTGGTAGAGGCGCCCGCTGAGTGGCACTTCCCGTACTTCAGCGACGACATGGGCGAGGTGGTCGGCGGCCAGATGGCAGAGTCGGACACGATGCTGCTGGGCCGTCGCACGTACCAGGAGTTCGCTGAATACTGGCCGCACCAGAGCAGTGACGAGCCGCCGGCCGACTACATGAACGGGGCGCAGAAGGTCGTCGTCTCCACCACGCTCGACAAGGGGACGTGGGAACCCACCACGATCATCAGTGGGGACGTGAACGCTCAGCTCACCGCGCTCAAGGCACAGCCCGGCAAGGACATCTCCATCACGGGCAGCCCGACCCTGGTGCGCACGCTCCTGCGCGACGGCGTGCTCGACGAACTGCGGCTGCTGCTGCACCCGATCGTGGTCGGCAAGGGTCAACGGCTGTTCGACGGAGCGGCCGAAACGACCGGGCTCACACTGGTGAGTTCGCGCACCATCGCCAACGGCGTGCTGTACCTGGTGTACGCGCCGGCACCGACCCCGGCACCGTAGCCCCCCGGGACCTGGCGCGAGGGGCACCCGGAGTAGTCGCCGACGCGCTCAACCATGCGCGAGACGATCCAGGGCGCCCCGCCAGCGCTGGTCACAACGGCATCAGCGCAGCCGCAGGCCGAGCCACCACCAGCCGCGGCCCGGCAGATGGATCACCAACACAGGGCACCGCGTCTTCCAAGCTGGTTGCGCCTCTGTGGCCAAATGAGGTCTGCTATAGCCATTCAGGCAAAGATCATCCCCGCACGGCCGATTTGGTACTTTGGCACGGTGCCGACCGGTGAACGTCCTCTAGCAGCCGAGGAACGAGCCGTGATCCTGGCCCTCCTTGGGCAGGATTTCCCTGGTGTAGACGAACTTCGGGCTCAGGTCTCTTCGGCAGTCGTGACCGGACAGTGCAAATGCGGATGCGCGACGGTGGACCTTGACGTGGGAAGCAGACCCCACGCGGTCGCCGACCCGGTACAAGACAGGGTTCTGATCTCCGCCAACGTGCGCGGGCGCAATGACGGCGTCCTGCTCTTCGTCGCGGGCGGTCGTCTTTCCTGCTTGGAGGTCTACTCCGTCGAGGACGAGCCGGCCCCGCTCCCACATCCTGAAGATCTTGTCGTCGACCCGCCGAACTCATGGACGTAATCTCCGCCAATTCGAGATGACCTTTAGGTAATCGTCGAACGCCATCCACGAGGCCGGAGGATGCGACCGGTCCTCGTATCGGCGGGGCACTCGTTTTCGGCCATGTCATTATCAGCTTTTCGAACGTTCGGCCACTGTATCGGCTGTGGCTAGCATAGTAGTTTTCTTCAATGCTTAAATCATGTAATGCGGGCTGGGCAGCCGTCCTACGGCGCAAGGCCGTTTGGTCAGCCGTCGCCGGAGTCATCGCTGCCGGGTCGCCGGTCGCACTCGGTTCGTCATTCGCGTACGCGTCGGATTCGCGAACGCCCGCCAATGCCGTCATTGTCTGGGACAGCAACGCCCAGACAGCGATCTGGGACATTGCCGGTCAGCAGCCGCAGGTCCAGGCGCGCAGCTTCGCGATGGTGCACGGAGCAATTTACGACGCGGTGAACGCGATCGCCCGCACTCCCTACCAGCCGTACCTGATCGCACCGGCCGCCAATGGAACCGAGTCGACGAACGCCGCCGTCGCGACCGCGGGCTTCCGTGTGCTGAACGCGCTGTTCCCGGATCAGCAGGTGAGGTTGAAGACGCAGTACGACGAGTCGCTGGCCGCGATTCCCGACGGTACCGCCAAGCAGCGCGGGATCACCGTGGGCACTCAGGCGGCCGATGCGATGATCGCCGCGCGGCAGGACGACGGAGCGTTCGGAAGCCAGACCTGGACCGTCGGCACCCAGCCTGGTCAGTGGCGACCGACGCCTCCCACTTTCACCTTCGACGGGGCATGGGTCGGGTACCTCAAACCGTTCCTCATCCCCAGCGCGTCCATGTTCCGCACGTCCGGCCCGCCATCGCTCACCAGCGACCGGTACACCCGGGACTTCAACGAGGTCAAGGCGATCGGTTCGGCAACCAGCACGATCAGGACGGCCGACCAGACGCAAGCCGCGATCTGGTGGCATGATCGGCATCTGGCCGAGTGGGAGATCAAGCGCCAGCTTGCGACGACGCAGCGACTGAGCACACTCCAGACGGCGCGGATGTTCGCCATGGTCGATCTGGCCGAAGCCGATGCCACGACCGCCTGCTACAACGAGAAGGCAGCGTGGAGCTTCTGGCGGCCGATCACGGCGATCCAGCTGGCCGACACCGACGGCAACCCGAAGACGGTCGGCGACCCCGACTGGATGCCGTTGCTCGTTACGCCGCCGCACCCCGACTTCACGTCCGGACATACCTGTTTCACCGCGGCGAGCATGTCGGCGTTGGCGTACTTCTTCGGTCGGGACGACATCTCCTTCAGCGGGTACAGCGCCGCCTCGGGCACCACCAGGTACTTCCGCGGCTTTTCGCAGGCGCTCGCCGAGGTCATCAACGCCCGCGTCTGGGGCGGCATCCATACCCGCACGGCCGACCTGCAGGGCGCGAAGATCGGCGGACAGGTCACCGCCTACATGGTCGCGCACTACTTCAAGCCGAAGAGGTAACGACCCGGCACCGCATCACCGGCCGAGCGTCGACCAGACGCTCGGGCCGAATTTTGTCACACGTAGGCGGACAGAACCGGGCCGTTCGCACGGGCCTGTACTACCGCAGACGCGCCGTACTACTGCGGCTCGACAGGCTTCCGCGTGTCGGGAACCGTGGAGGTGATGCGCGACGCGCCGAGGGCGAAGGCCATGGCGGCCCACTGACCGCGCATGCGAGCGATGACCGCTGAGACGATGGCCTTGGCGCACGCCCCCGTCTTCACTTCTGCCCTCCGCGGGAGGGCGGGGCGGCCACCACCTGGCGGCAACGCCTCGGAAACTCGGTCCGCCACCTGTGAGGCGTGGAGCTCTCGTCGCAGCGCCGGAAGCTGTGCCATGGTGATCAGCGCGTCCATCAGCCCTCCTCTGCTGAGGACTGGAAGCTATAAGATCCACCGCATCGCCGCAGGTCGGATGGCACAAACATGAACCGCCCTTACCAGGACCGGGACGGGCGGGAGATCTCCCCCTGGCCCGCATTGCGATCTGCTGGTGAGAGCCACAAGCTCTGCTACGAGGCTGCGCTGAGGATCGACGACCCCCTGGATGCGTGGCACCTCGAGCGTTGCCCCGCGTCCGCTCAGTAGATCCACGCACGCTGGCCGAAGGGATCCCATTTGACAGCGATGAGTCGGCCATAATGTCTGGCCAACCTGCGGCGGAGATCCTGGTCGAACCCGTTCATTTCCAGAACAACCCGGTTGAGCTCCGGCTCGAGCCCCATGCCTAGACTTTCGGTCTCTTCCATGGGCCCGTCTTCCATCTCCATCAGCGCCGTCAGCTCGGCTTGGCTGTTCTCCGCCCATTCCACCTGGGGCACGATCATGTATGGGCTGACAGTCGTATCCGACCGGTACACGCCAGAGATCGGCGGGGCCGCCAACTCGCGTCCCCGTGCGGTGACACAGGGGGCGACCAGCCGGTACGGCTCGTGCAGGATGTACGGCGGGGCAAGATCGTGCGGGTGGGCCTCGGCCCGTACTTGGGCGGCCTCCAAGGCGCGATGGAACGGCCCGATGCCTTCGTATGACCTGAGCATCACAGGAGAGATCGGTTGGTAGTACACCTCAACCGCGTCATCGGTCGCAGGCTGCACGATCACCCGCCACTCCCCCGGCAGGAACGCGGGCGCTGCCGTGATGGCGTAGAGGGCGAAAAGCGTGAAGATCAACCTCAATCGCATGCGCGATGAGTGTAAGGCGCTCAGTCCAGGTGTGCGTGCGCTCCACGACCTGCTGGGTGGCCGCCTGCCCTTCGCTCCATTCCGCGCACCGCCAGGACCTGGGCAGTACGGGACATAGCGAGCGAAGCATGAGCCACTCCAGTCCGGCCACCTGGCAAGCCCGAGCAACAGGCGGGCCCGGCCACACGGCCGGTCGGTGTTCGGGCAGCTGGTTTGCTGGACGGGCATCATCGTGGACGCTCACCTCGCCGCGCGTAAGCCCTCTCCAGCCGCCCTCTCCCGTCTACGATGAGTGACATGCACGCGGAACTCCTCGCTGCGCTGGAACCGGTATGCCGGGACCTGGAGACGAACTGCGCCGTGCCTCCCGACATCCGCGAGGCTCCCGCTGACCCCGGCCGTTGGGAAGGGCTGGCGTGCGCCACGTTTTATGCCCCTGATGGCAGGGTCACGTCCAGCGGAGTGGTGTATGAGTTGATCTCTGCGTGATCCTGTTTCTGCAGGTTAAGCGGTTAGTGTCTGCGGCTTCGGGTTTTGCTGGGGTGTGTCGCCAGGGATGAGTCGGAGTCTGGTCTTGGCCAGCACGTCCAGGCCCATGTAGCGGCGGGCTTCGGTCCATTCGTCGGTCTGCTCGGCCAGTACCGCGCCGATCAGGCGGATGATCGAGGTGCGGTCGGGGAAGATGCCGACGACGTCGGTGCGGCGGCGGATCTCTTTGTTCAGCCGTTCCTGGGGATTATTCGACCAGATCTGCTTCCAGATTTCGCGGGGAAAGGCGGCGAAGGCGAGCAGTTCGTCGCGAGCGGAGTCCAGGTGATCGCACGCGGCGGGGTATTTGGCCGACAGGGCGTCGATCACCCAGCCGTGCTGGGTGCGGACCGCCTCAGCGGTGGGCTGGTCGAAGACGGTGCGCACCAAGGTGGCCACCCAGGGCTGGGCGGACTTCGGGACGCAGGTCAACAGGTTGCGCAGGTAATGGGTCCGGCACCTTTGCCAGCACGCACCCGGCAACGCGGCGGCGACCGCGGCCACCAGCCCGGTGTGCGCATCGGAGATCACCAGCTGCACGCCGGAAAGGCCGCGGGCGACCAGGCTGCGAAGAAACCCCAGCCAGCCGGCGCCGTCTTCAGCCGAGGTGACCTCCACGCCAAGAATCTCGCGGCGTCCGTCGGCGTTGACCGCCGTGGCGACCAGCACGTGCACGTTAATGATCCGCCCGCCCTCGCGGACCTTCTGGGTGAGGGCGTCCAGCCACAGGAACGCATACGGGCCGGCGTCCAAGGCCCGGGTACGGAACGCCTCCACCTGATCGTCCAGCACCTTGGCCATCTCCGAGACCTGGCTTTTGGAGATGTGCTTGACGCCCAGTTGCTCCACCAGCTTGTCCACCCGCCGGGTGGAGACGCCCAGCAGATAGGAGGTGGCTACCACGCTGACCAGCGCCTGCTCGGCCCGGCGCCGCCGCTCCAGCAGCCAGTCAGGAAAGTAGGAGCCCGAGCGCAGCTTGGGAATGGCAAGCTCCACGGTCCCCGCGCGGGTGTCCCACTCGCGGGTGCGGTAGCCGTTGCGCCGGTTGGTCCGCTCGCTGCTGCGTTCGCCGTATCCAGCACCGCACAACCCGTCGGCCTCGGCCGACATCAACGTCTCGGCCATGCTCTGCACCATGGATCGCAACAGATCCGGATCCTGGGTCTCCATCTGCTTCGCCAGCCAGCTCACAGGGTCCACACTGTCGTTCACGGCCATCACCTGTTCTCCTTCGATCTTGGTGTAGCAACCTGAAGGATCACGTGATGGCCGTCTTCATTTCACGACGCCACGCTGACTACCAGCGGAAACTCGTACACCACCCCCGTGGACGCAACCGATGGCAGCGGACAGGGCGTCTCCGTAGTGCTCGGCCAGGACCCGATGGAACAACTAGCCCAGCTCGCAGATCAGGTACAGGAGTGGGCGGTAGAAGCCTTATGGACGGCGGGTCTGTCCGCGGTGTGGCCACACTGTCCGGCGCACCCCGATTCGCACCCCTTGGCTGCCAGAGTTGTACACAACGAGGCAGCGTGGTTCTGTCCGGACACTGGTCACCTGGTTGCTCCCATCGGGCAACTGCCCACCATCGCGCTTTCAAAAGGCGACTCGCGCAGGAATCCGTAGCGCAGTCCGCAAGTCGGCCAGCCCGAACCCACAGCTATCGAGTATCTCGGCGGGTGGGATCTGCAATCATCGGGCGGCGATAAGCCTGCGGCCAAGCGTGCCGCGTACGTCCTCATCGCCATCCGGGACCCTTCGCGTTCCTGCGGCATGATCCACGCAAGAATCACCAACCCATCAAGCGCTGACGCCACCATGCCGCCGCATGCCATGCGCTTGTGGCCGCGGCTCTCGAGTCGGTCAAGGTTCGGGTACGGAACTGCTCATCCAATCGCTCCACTACCAGGCGTAGCTCGGAGCGAGCAGCGGCGGGGAGGGCTCGCAGGGCCTCTTCCAAGAGATCACGAGCCTCGACGGGATCACAGAAAGGCCATTCCTGGTTCACATAGAGGTACCGGCCCGGATGTCGCAGAAAGCTTGCGTATTGATCCAACGCGTCGGCAATGGCGTTCGGCCACAGGTGTTGATCTTCCAGTCGCTGTACGGCCCCGTGGACTTTGACTGAGACTCCGTGGATGTGTTCTGCAGCGTCGGCTCGAGTGATTGCCTCTGCGGAGACCGCAGAGCTCCGGGCGGCTTACGCGGCATGGTCCTTTCGGGTCAGCATGCAACACATCGTGCCACGTCATCACGCACAGCACGAGGGCCGTTTCCGTACCACGGCCGCCCGCCCGGGGCGTGCCTCTGATGGGGCTGGCCGGCTGCCTGCTGCTGGCCTTCAGGCAGCCGGCCAATCGCTCAGAACAGCCAGTCGAGCAGGCCGCCGCCCTGGGTCTTCGTCGGGCTCGGAGCCGGCTGGGGCGCCTGCGTGGTTGGCGGAGGCGTCGGGGACGGCTTGGGCTTGTCCTCGGGCGGCGGGTTCTCCGTCTGCTGCGGGTGGCTGCTGGACCTCGGCGACGGCTTGGGTGAGTGGACCCGTGTGCGCGTCGGTGTCGGCCGGGATGTGGGCTGGTGGGTCACCTGCGCCTGGGAGGTCGTCGGCATGGGCGTAGGCGTTTCGCTGGGTGACACCGTCGTCTCGTCAGGCCCGGCGGTGGACTCGGTGGCCGGGTCGGTGATGCTGGGGAGGGCCGTTGGGCCGTCGGTCGGCAGGGAGTCCTGCTGCCCGGCCGGGGCGCAGTTCCCGGGGGTTGAGCACGCCGCCTCCGGCTTGGAGCCGACAGAGGACGACACGATCCAGCCGCCGGCGACCGCGAGCACGACGATCGCGGTCAGGGCGAGGATGAGCCGCTTGTTTTTGCTGCCCTTCTCCTCCTCCAGGTCGTTCTCGTCGGTCCAGCCCAAACTGAGGTAGCCGGGACGCCCTTCCCCGTCGGGGTCCCAGTTCTCGTCGTCCGGCGGCGCATAGCCCTCGGGCCGCCCGTAGTCCTGGGACGCCTCGTCACCCTTAGGGCGGTAGAGATAGTCGTAGACTTCGGGGTTTTCGAGGCCTTCGGACTGTTCATAGTCCTCGGCCTGCTCGTAGTCCGCCCGGGCAAGGTCCGATGAGTCGTCGCTCTGGGCGTGAGGGGGTTCGTGTCCGGGCGTCCAACCGTCGGACAGTACGTCGCCGCCCGGGTGCTCCGGTTCGTTGTTCCCGTGGATACCCATGGGACCCACATGCTGGAGAGGATCCTCGTCCTGGGAACTCGGGGGGCCGTCGGGGTCCATGCCGAACCTCTCTGCTCTAAATCCTGGCCGCGCAACTTCTTAGCAGTTCCGACAGCACCTTGTCCGGAAACTTCACACATTTCCCAAGAGTGGCAATGCTCCCATGCGTCACTTGCGTCACAGGCCCATGCGTGACCGCGAAACCGCAACGATTGGGTGACTGGCCCAGCCGAACCCGAGACGCGATGGGAGCCTGACGTGATTCTGCGGCGCTCCAGTGGCCTGATCCCGGGAAATGACGCCGGGCCCCCGGCAGGCCGGCCACCCGGGAAAGTGTCGGGCCCTGCCCCTACCGTTGGCCGCAGCGGCAGCCGCATGTCGCTCGCTTCCGACCGCCCGGCGCCCACGCCGCCGCGAGGGGCGAGGACAAGATGTGTTCCGCCTTCCACACCGAACGATCACCCAACCGTCTCCACGAATTGAGGCAGGATCTTGAGCACAGTGACCTCGCTGGACGGCACGGTCATCGACTACGACCGCTATGGGGACGGGCCTGCCGTGATCTTCATCGGCGGGGCCACTCAGTACCGCGCCATCGACCAGAGCACCAGGCAGGTCGCGCAGCGGCTCGCGGCCGAGGGGTTCACGGCGATCGACTACGACCGGCGCGGACGCGGACGATCCGGCGACACCGCGCCGTGGGCACTGGAACGAGAGGTCGAGGACCTCGCCTCTTTGATCAAGGCGGCCGGAGGGGCCGCGACTCTCTACAGCAGCTCATCAGGAGCAACCGTGGCTCTGACAGCCGCAGACGCCGGCATCGGTGTCACCGCGCTGGCGCTCTATGAGCCACCGCTGTTCGCTGGTGCTGACCATTCTGAGCACCTGGCCACGCTGCACTCCTTGTTGGCCGCCGGCAAGAACGACGAAGCGATGCGCTACAACCTGAACGCGGTGATCGGGATCCCGTCCGATGCCGTCGATGGGATGGCTCAAGCACCCGGATGGGCCGAAATGGTCGCAGTCGCCCCAACGCTCGTCTACGACCTCACAGCCGTCCATGAGATCAACATCGATCCCGACTGGGCGGGGCGTTGGGCCTCGATCACCGCATCTACGATCGTGTACTCGGGTGACCAAACCTTCCCCGGCCTGCCCGAGGCCGCCGACATGGTGGCGACAGCCCTGCCCAACGCAACCCGCCGCATCCTGCCAGGCCAGGGCCACGGGCCCACACCCGAAGCCATAGTGCCAGTGCTCCTTGAGTTCCTCCGCTGAGCCGACTGCCCGGGGACAGGCGCGTCGGATCAGGCGGGATCTTCAAGAGATCGTCGTTTCTTGGCTTCCGCGGTCACCGTCTCCGGCACCCTTGAGGGCCTGGCCGCCGCGCGCCCGCGGCAGGGTCGGCGGCCGCCCCACCGTCGCCGCCGTCGACGTCATCCGTGATCCTTCGCGTTCTCGGGCTACGATGGCGGGGCTGCGGTTTCATCCCGCAGCCATCCCGTACATGGGGCCTGACCTCGGAAAAGGTCTCAAGATTCTTCCCGCGTATATCACCTGAGCGGCTACAAACGGCCGCTCGGGGCGGCCTGCGGCCGCAGGTCCCTGGAAAGCAAAAGAGGCCCCGGAGTGCCTCTGAGCTGGGAACATTCCCGGCGGCAGGGACAAGGTTCGAACTTGCGTAGGCTGAGCCGACGGCTTTACAGTGCGTGACCGTTCCCGCCTGCTCGTAACTCCTGACCTGCGGCGTGGCCATGCCGTACGGCCCCGACCACTAAGATCATTCCGCGTATATTCCGCAGGCTACGGGCACTTGAGCCACGCGACCAAGGGATAAGATCCACCGCTCGGCATCTCCATCCACCGATAACCGGCCTCAACCCGGGACCACTTGTTCTCATTGCCCTTGTCCTTCTCGTCCCAAAGACACGAGGGACGACCTCCGACATGATCGCCACCGCTGCTGTCAGTCCACCACACGTCAGCCGGAAGTAAGGCCAACACTCCATCATCCGGCTGGAACGAACCCGACCCGTCAATGGTGAGCTGAGCATGCCCCTCAGCGACGATCAGCGGGACTTTGCCCAGCGGCAGGAAGCTCGCCACCACGCCACCCACAACCGCCGAGACAAGAATGATCGACGCCATGAACACCTTACTGACGGTTACATGGCCCGCCTTGGCGGTGGCCGGGCTTCCGAAGACAGACATAGGCGAACTGTAGGCGCATTCCGCATTAGCAACTCGGATCTTGCCCGTCCCGATCAGTCCCACCTGGACCAATACCGCTCCGCGGTCCTCTTTGAACGGCGTGGTACGGCGAGGAACTGCAACCCCTTGGAGCACACTCGTGCCCCATCGCGCGATCGTAGTACGCGGTCACGGCAAGCTATGTCGGGGCCGCGCCAGGGACTCGGCTCCTGAACCTACGGATTAATAGCTCGGACGAGCATAGTTCCGAACTGCAACTGGCGACGACAGCGCACCGTCCGTTATCAACGCGGTGAACGCTTCCCTAGGGCCGCCAGCAGAATGCCGACTGGCGTAGTGACGGCCATCAGCGCCAGGCAGGGCAGAATCATCGCCGAACACCCGGTCGTCGGGCCACACGGGTCGAAGGCGACGACCATGCGCCCATCGCGGGCGTACTTGAACCAGGCGTTGCCGCTGATGTCCATGCTGGGGCTGAGGGCTTGCCGACCGTCGGCGGTGAGGGATTGCATGAATTCGTCGTCGGAACGTGCGGGCACGACGCCGATCCAGCTTCCTACCTCGGCTACCCAGACGGAACCGTCGTCGATGCTGTGATCAACATGGCCCAGCTCATCCCACCCAGCACCTGACCAGCCACACCCGAACCGCGATCATTGCCGAATTGTGCTTTAGGTATCAAGGCGACGGTCCCGAACGCCGGGGGGACTCAGGGCCGCCCGCCGTACGCAGCGCCCGCCGTACCAAGCCTTCCCCGCCGACCAGGGGCGCGCCGCCGCCGGCCTATCGGCGCCGTAGGACACGCACCACCAGGACAACAGCGACGACGAAGAGCACCACCAACGCTAGAAACAGAACCTCGGGCCAGCCCAAGCCGAACACCTATGCGCCCCCTTCCGGTCGTGAACCGAACCTAACCGGCTACGGCGCCACAGCGATAGCCACGATTAGGGAACCGGCTCGTAGGTGGCTGAGCCATCGGCGGGCCGTCGCACTCATACAGGTCGACGATCGTGCTGTGGTTCATCACCACACGGGGTTGAAGGCGATCGAAGGTCCGGGCTTCGTGCCTAATGGCGGTGCGGGCGCGTTTCCCGATCCGGTGGGGGCGGCGGATGTCTCAGCCCGGCCCACCGGGGTGCCATGGTTGCGGTAGGTGCCACCGCCCGGGACCGGGTGACGGAGCTTGATCGCGTGCCACATCCGTGCCAGATCCCACGGGAAACAGCGGGGAATCAGGGCCACTCAAGGAGCCCGAACCAAAGAAGCCCCCGACCGCATCTCTGCTGGTCAGGGGCCTCTTTACGCTGGTGTGGCAGGTGCAAGGTTCGAACTTGCGTAGGCTGAGCCGACGGTTTTACAGAGCCCTATCTGGCGAATGGATGCATGGCATTTGACCTGCAAAGACATCATCCCGAAGGTCTATCATGTATATGCGACGACGCGTATACGACGCAAGCACTCAATGGCGGCATGGCACGAAGGTGCCCGCTGGGCCGATTCACAGACTGAGGCTAGGACTGTGCACGCGCCCGCCCCACCACACGCTGACTCCTTCGATGCGAACCCTAGTGAAGCCTGCTGGACTGCACGAGCCAGCTCCGATGGGTACCGTCACGCAGTTCATCTCCTCGTCAGGCAGGCGTGCGGGTCGGCTCGCGACTGCCGCCGTACCCTCCTCCACCGACACTTGTCCAGCGAGTGTCAGTGGATCGCTCTATCGTTCTGGCATGGGCAAAGGTGTGATCAGCGCCGGGTCTGTTCTCAAGACGGTCGCCGAGTACGACGAGCTGGGGCAGGCGGAGTTCCTCGCCCGGTACGGGTACCGTCCAGCCCGCTCCTACCTTCTCGTCTATGACGGCCGTGAGTATGACTCCAAGGCCATCGCTGGAGTAGCTCACAAGTACGAGTACGGGCAGGCACTCACCTGGCAAGAATTCAGTGGCGGTCGGGAAGGGGCTGCCCGCTGGCTCCAAGACCTCGGTTTCACCGTCAAGGTCATCCGCAATCCCGACTGGGCGTGGGATGAACTTGTCTTAGCCTGCGACTTGGTCGTCAAGAATGACTGGAAAGGCCTTGACGCCACCAACCTGGAAGTGATCGAGCTTTCCCGGTTGCTGAATCTGGCTCCCATCCACAGTCCCGAGGTCCGAGGCGACACCTTCCGCAACCCCAATGGCGTCGCTCGCAAGACCTTCGACCTCGCTACCCACCATCCCGACTACACCGGCCGCCCTACCAACGGCGGGGCACTCGATCTAAAAATCATCGACGCCTTTTTGACGCAGCCCTTCCAGATGGCCCAGTCCGCAGCTCTACTCCGGGAGGGACTCGCCTCAGGCGACCTGGCTGGCGGCAGTCTGCCTGACGAAGACGCCGAAGCCGAAGACTTCAGTGCTCCCGAAGGGCGTCTTCTCCTGCGCCGCCATCTCGCCCGCGAACGCAGCCGCAAACTCCGCCAGCGCAAGATTGACAGCGTTCTCAAGAACGGTGGCACGCTCGCCTGCGAAGCCTGCGGCTTCGACTTCGAAAAGCAGTATGGCCCCCGCGGCGCCGGCTATATCGAATGCCATCACGTCATCCCCCTCCACCAAGCCGGAGAAGGCACCACCAAACTCAGCGACCTCGCCCTCATCTGTGCCAACTGCCACCGCGTGATCCACCGCACAGCACCCTGGCCGACCCCAATCGAGCTCAAGGAACTGATCGAGAAGAACCGTGCACGTGCAATCTCGTTGGAGACGTATGCTAATAGGTCTTTTTAGCATGCAGCTAAGAAGAAGCTTCGAAGTCAAGCTTGAGCAGTTCAGGGAGCCTGCTTACGAAGCGATCTCCTTCGAGATACAAACCATAAACTTCGTCGAGCGTCTTCTCTAAGATGAAGCTTGCATAGTTGTTGTGCACCATCTGATTCCTTAGAAATCCAAGCTCCAGGAAGGCGCGAATTTGGGCAGACAGTGACGGATCCTTCTGACAGTAGGCATTCATGCCCGATTTATAATTAGCGCCAAAAAGGGCCCAGAAATGACCGGCATTTCTAGCTTCCCACTTGAAAAGTGCATGATACTGCCTGCGAATCGCTTTCTGTTCCACTAACTCCAAGATCTTCAGGTCTGTTGTCTGCTCGCGCACATGCTCCCTAAGAGCCTCACAAATTCTCTCTTCGAATTCGCTTGCTGCTGCCAGAAGAAGAACCTTGGGGAGTGTCGTCTGGAGCGTTGCATGATAGGAGACCTGCTGCTGGTCGCTGAGGTAATCTAAGACACTCTTGTGGTCTTCGTACATCCGCTCTATCGGCCTCATGAGTCACTGCCGACCAACTCGGAGAGCAGCGTGCGAGCCTCCTTGAGCCTCTCTGTCAAGTTGAGCGTCTTGGTTGATCCCTCATGCGTCCAGCGAGTGAAATTCTTGGTTTTTCCGATACGCTCGACCCACTGCGGCTTTATCACAGTAAGGCTGTGTCCGTTGTCTCGGAGAGCAAGGGCGGCAACATAGATCGCCTCAAATAGGAGCGGACTGAAGCGGGCTGATCCTGCTTGATACGTGGTTCGAGTGCAGGCCGAGTTCAATCCCATGAACCATTCCCACTCAGAGGAAATATCGGCAACCTTGGTTTCACCGAAAGATTTTGAGGTTTTGCAGAACCGATTAACGAAAGCCGTCATCGAGCCTGCGTATTTCTCGGTACCTTCTCGGAGGGCAAGACTGCGAAGGATAACCTCAATATCCTTCATTCGCGAGTCCGGGTCCGGAGATCCAAGAAGTTCACGCCACTTGGGTTCCTGATTCAAGTGAAAGAGGGCGTCGAAGAACTTCGAATGATAGAGACTCGCCCGGATCTCCTGAGGATTTAGGTTAACTCCTCCGGTGTTCAGACGGTTGAACATTTCGAACATTGACGAATCGTCATTATTGGGGCTTACTTGCTTAACGATAATGTTTCTAATCGTCCGCAGATCGAATCGTCGTTTGTACTGGCCCAGAGTACTGTACGTTAGGCCCGAGAATTTGTTAGCTTTCTGCCCTGGACCGCTGGGGAGGCTCAGCTTGAATGTCTCGAAATACTCATCGTTGTCGAGAATGTCAGGCGAAATCCCTCCTTCTGAATTGAAGAACTGGCGCAGGATGCTGCGCTTTTCCTTTCGCGGAAACCTCTCTTTCGCAAAGAAGAAGACGGTCATAAGCCTTTGCTGGCCGTCGATAACGAGGAAGTCGTTTTCGCCTTCTTCGTAGAGAAACACCTGAGGGACCGGCAGGCCCAAGATGAGTGACTCAATAAGCCTAGAGGCACGCCGACGATCCCATACGTAATTCCGCTGAAACGGCGGAATCTTAATAGCCCCCTGTTCGATGAAGCTATTCATCGTGAGCGTATTGAAATCGTTCGGAGACGCTACGATAGAGTACTCATCGATTTGTCCCGAGCCTTCCTCCTCCTCTAGCTCGCCGAGGTCAACATTCGTGAGATCAGTCTCTTGCTCTGACACTTGGTGGCTCCTTCCTGATGGTTGCGTGGGTGACACTCTAGCTCCGCTACTTCGATCTGGCTGAGGATGTGTCAAATGCGCCATCCTGCCATCGCTACACGCTCACCTCATCCCCCAACTCTCAGTGGGAGGGGTTAAGAGGCCCCCAACGGCGAAGAGGCCCGGAGAAAGACTCGGGCCTCTTCGGACGATGACTAGCTCAGCCTTGCAGGTAGTGGAAGGTGGGCTTCGGATGCATCAAAAAGTCGTGGTGAGAGATGTTCCAGGCGTATGCGCCAGCCATGAGGAACTCGACCACGTCTCCAGTCTTCAGGCTTACCGGGACGTGGCGCGCCATGATGTCTTTGGGCGTGCAGAGCTGACCGACGATCGTAGTCGGCTCCCCTGACTCTTCAATAACCATGGGCTGGCTGTGTCCCTTGGTCGCGGGCGTCCGGATGTGGTGTGTTCCGCCTGCCACCACGGCGAACAGCTCGCCGTGGACGCGCTTGACGTCGATGACCCGTGTGACGTACCGGCCGCAGTAGACCGTCAGGGACCGGCCCGGCTCGATGCGCAAGGTCTCGCCCGGACGCCGGAGAGCGGCTAGCCCTTCGCCGTAGGTCTTCCAGTCGAAGCGGGCGTCAGGGTCGGCGTAGGACACGCCCATGCCGCCCCCGAGGTTGATCTCGGTGACTCCCAGCCCGCGGGCGTAGTCCAGAATCCCGGACGCCAGTTTGAGCATCGCCGGCGCGTCCAGTCCGCTGGCGAGGTGGGCGTGGATGCCGCGCAGTCGTACGGCGTCCTGACCGGCGAGCATGTCGAGGCACTCGGAGATGCCCGCGGGGTCCATGCCGAACGGCGTGGCGCCGCCGCCCATGGCCAGGGACGCGCCGCTGATGGGGATGTCGAGATTGACCCTGAGCAACACCTCGGCGGACCAGCCGGCCGCGAACAGCCGGCGAATCTCGCTGGGGCTTTCGATGTGCAGCCTGGTCACGTCGGCGAAGAGTTCGGCGTCGGTCTTGCCGGGGCCCCCCAGCGCGATCGGCGTGTCCGGGAAGTGCGCGCGCACGTGGGCGAGTTCTCCCCCCGAAGCCACCTCGAAGCCATCGACGTACGGCGCGATCACTTGCATCAACTGCGGGTCGGGGTTGGCCTTTACGGCGTAGTAGATCTCAATGTCCCCGAGAGCGGCCCGCACGGTGGCCATGTGGGCGTCAAGGTCGGCGAGGTCGTACACGTACGCGGGTAGCTCGCCCGCGTCGGCCAGTTCCAAGGCCCGCGTGTGCATCGGCAGTGTGGCTGTCATTGCATCGTCTCCGATCGGGTCGTGTCTGGCTGTACGTCAGGTGAGAGGGAAGCTGTTCTCAATCACCAGATAGTGAGCTGGCGTAACGGTCGTGGTCACTTCCACGGCCCGCTGATCTGCCGTCTTGCCGACGTGGAAGATGTCGATAACGGTGCGCTCCGGGCTGATCTCCAGGGCCTCAGCTTCGCCGTCTGTGGGAGGTCGAACGATGATGCGCTCGGACGCTTCCGTCTGGGGATAGCCGAGTTCGGCGAGTGCTGACTTGACGCCACCGATGATGACCGGCCCCGCCTCTTCCAAGACTGTCCCTTCAGCGATGGACAGCGGGAACCACGACGCGTTCAAGCGCACCGGGATACCGGATGCGAGTAGGCGCCGGCGACGGACAAGGGCGTTCTCCTCACCCCGGGGCAGTCCGAGGGCATCGGCGACATCATCCGGCGGTACGACCTTCTCGGTTGTGATCTCGTGCTGAGGTTCGAGCCCAAGTGCCCGCACCTCTGCGTCAAAGGCTCCACGAGCCTGCCCGCCCTCGCGGGTCTCTCGGGAGTAGCGCGCTGGCGAATGCAGCATCGGCGGAATGTAGGTGACCAAGGTTCCCCTCCCTTGACGAGGGCGGATCATGCCCTCTGCGGCTAGTACCTGCATTGCCCTGTTGACCAGGCTTCGCGATGCGCCGTACCGCTCGCCCAGCACCGGCTCAGCCGGGAGGACTGTGGCAGGCGGATAGACGCCCTTCACGATCTCTTGCCGGATCTGCGACGCGATCTGACGGAAGCCCAACTTGCCCGGCTGACCCATACATACCTCTCTAGTGCAACTAGTCCGATTTCCGGCACCGCTCGCGGCAATTCGGAAACGACAAACGTTTGGCGTTTATTGACAGCACGCCGGGAACGGGTCCATCATCGGGCTATCGACAAACGTTTGGCGTTTGCACCAGGCAGCATACCTGCCCCGTCATGCCGGAGTCGAACAGCCCATCAAAGAGCCATGGTGCGTTACCTGCACCGTCACCCGGAGGGACTTCCCGCGATGATGCCGATGCCCAAGCGCACGCGCTTCCTGCCCTTCTTGCTGCTGGCCTGCGCGCTGTACTTCATCGTCCGGGAACCGGTCAAGGCCGCGGCTACCGCCACCAGTGCAATGCACGGCCTGGGTGTGGTGGCGGACGCGCTGATCGCCTTCGCCTCCAACCTCGGCTAGCCGACCGCAAAAAGGGACGGCCCCGATCCGCCAAGACACAGAGCCGCCCCCCTCCCGTAACCCATCCGAGTCACCAGGAGTGCCCCCATCATGACGAATCCCGTCCCGATCAGCACGGCCAACCCCGCCCCGGCCGGCCGCGCCTACGGTTGGCACACGGTCGGTGTGGAGCCCGTCACTGACGAGCTTCACCGGCATACCTACATCACCGGCACCCCGGTATGGGCGGCCGTCGAGCGGTATGAGGGTCGCCTCGTTGAAGTCTGCGGAACCGGTGAGGACCCCGCCGACATGGTCACGCTGGCCCGTGCCGCCGCATCGACCTACGGCGCCACCTATATCCCCGTCCACCCCTCGACGCTGGCCGCCCTCGGCGCGCCCGGCGCGCTCGCCGAGAACGCCCAGTGCGTCTATGACCCCGCCTTGCACCTCGGCCCCGCGTGCAGCGAGTCCCCCAGCGAGAAGGCCGCGCGGGAGGACGTGGCGCGTGAGGTCTGCGCCACCTGCCCGGCACGCCAGGTCTGCGGCATCTACGCCCTCAAGGCTTGCCCAGCGTCGGGGGTGTGGGCCGGCATGACGGCCGCCGAGATCGACGCCCAGGCCACCCGGACCGATTGGCTGGAGGCTGCCTGATGAGCCGCTTCCGTGGCACGTTCTTCGACCCCACCGGCGCCCGGTACGGCATCCCCACCTGGCCATGGCGGATGGCGCCGCCACATCTGTTCACCCTGCGCCAACTCACCGCACGAGGGCTACGGCCCGGCGGTCAGTACGTGCAGGGGCAGGTCTTATGGCGGTCGTCCCGGTACCGCGCCCGCGGTGGGGTGCGCGCCGCTTTCCTGTACGACGAGCGGTTGGCCCTGCCCAAGCGCGCCGCGACCGCGGCCCAGCTTGGCGCGCTGGCCAAGGCGAACGCCGCCCGCCGCACCTGCCCGACCTGCAAGACCGACGCCGGTTACGTGCTGCCCCGCCATCTCGGCGTCTGCCTGGCCTGCGCCGAAGCCCAGGAAAGGAGGGCCGCGTGATGGCCGCTGGATCGGCTCTCTGGCACCCGGTTGCCACGGGCACGGTCGCGCCGCGTGGTAGCTCCAAGAAGGCCGCCAAGCTGGCCACCGCCGCCCGCGAGGCCGCCGACGTGCGCGCCTTCCAGGTGGACCCCGACGTGGTCGCGCTGCGCATCGAACGGCTACGCGGCTGGGTCTACCGGCTGTCGTGGGTCGCGATCGTGATGGGGCTGGCCTTCACCGCGGTCAACGTCCAGCACTTCGCCGCCGGCGACACCACCCGCAACGACCCGGGGTGGTGGTCGGCGTGGCTGCTGGACCCGATGGTGTCGCTCATCCTGATCGCCACCCTGATCGGGGAACAGGTCATCGCCCGCTACCAGGTCAAGCCGGGCGGATGGATCCGGCGCACCAAGTGGACCGCGCTGGCCGCCACTTACGCCATGAACACCTGGTCAGCGTGGGAAGTCCTGGACCCGGCCTCGATCCTGTTGCACTCGGTGCCGCCGGTCATGGTGCTGTGCGCCACCGAGGCTGTCACGTTGCTGGGCCACCAGATCACCCAGGCCGTGCAGACCGCATGCCGCCAAGCAGCCGCGCAACTGATCGACACAGAACCGGCCGAACCGCCCGCGCCGCCGATCGATCGTGACGCGCTGGTGGCCGAGGTTCGCGAGGAGTTCGCGGGTGCGCTGGCCACCGTGAAGGCCGACCTTCGTGAGGCCGTACGGGCGCTGTCCGTACGCCCCGAGCCCCGTACGGAGGAACCCCGTACGGACGGCCGCACGGACCCGCCCCGTACGGACCGTACGGACGACCCCACCCGTACGGAGACCGACCAGCCGCCCACCCCGATGGACCGCGAGGTATTCATCGCCGAGGTCCGCGAACAAATCCTTTCGGCCGCCGGGCGCCGTGACCGGTGGGAACCCAACTATCCCGCCCTTATGGGACACGCCGGCCGTAGCCGGTCCTGGGTGGAAAAGGCCGTCCGGGAAGCCCGGCTCAGCGTGATCGGCGACCAACCCCGTACGGCCATCACCGCCCGTACACCCGACCCGGAGCCCCGTACGGACGCCGACCCGGCCCGTACGCAGACCGAAGGAGGTGACCACCAGTGACCGCAGACGCCACCGTCGAAGACCAGACGCCGACCACTCCCGCACCCGAGCAACCGCCCCAGCACGACGCGCCGACCATCCCGACCCCTGCGTCCGCCGACACGACCACCGAGACGCCGCACGCCGACCCGGACAACCGCGACGACTCCGACGAGGGCCGCGAGGGGATGCCAGCGGCGCATCTGGCCGTGGGCGGGTTGTCGGCTACCGCCGCCCTGCTCGCCGGCCTGTACCAGGTGGGCGGGGTGTGGGGGCTGGCCGCCGGCGCGACCACCATCACCGCCGGGGGTGGGGCAATGGCCTACGCCCGATGGCGCCGCCGCCGCGACGACCAGCCCATGCGCGCCGCCCGGCCCCGCCGAGAGCGACGGGCGCCGCGCGAGGCCGCGACTGCATCGACCGGCCGCACCGGCGCGCGGACCGGCGGACGGTCCGCCGACCGGTCCGGCCCGTGGTTCGGCGCACCGGCCCGACGCTCGCACCGCACCGACCGCGGTACATCGGCCGCGCTCCGGTCCTTCGGCCGCAGCGGGCGCGCCGGACGCGCGGCCGACCCGGCATCCGGTCCCGGCACGCCGCGCGGCACGTCGGCTGCGGGTGGGCACCGCCGGACCGGCCGCCGCGGTGCGGCCGGTGGCGGGCACGGTGCGCGGCATGCCGCTGGCACCGCGACCGGCCGCGCAATGCACGCCACCCGGCAAGGTGCCCGCCGCCTGCGGGACGTCGGTCGTGCGGTTGGACGTGGGGCGCGCCGCTGGGATGCCGAGATGACCGCCGGTACCCGCGAACTGGTGAACGGCGCGTGGCGCCGTCGCGCCCGCCGGGCATCCGCCGACGGCGCCCGGTCCGCTGGTGCCGCGGGCGGACGGGTGCACCGGGCCGGTGGTACCCGCGGTGCGCGGCGTGCCGGGGCGTGGGCCGACCGGCGGACGGGCCGCCGGGTCTCGACCGCATGGGCCGCCGCCCGCACCGCCACCGGATTCCGGCACGCCCGCCGCGCCGCGCTGGCCGCCCGCGCCGGCGCTCGCCGCTGGGATGCCCAGATCACCGCGGGCGTGGTCGCGCTGGTGGCGTGGCTGACCGCCTGGTGGCACCGCCACCGTAAGCCCGCGAAGGCCGACGCCGGCACCGGCCAGACCGCCGCCCAGAACACCGAGACCGCGCCCGAAACCACATCTGCCGACACGACCGAGAGCACAACGACCGCTGAGGAGGACACCGGCCCTGCCACCACCACAACCGACGCCGCACCCGTCGCCGAACCTGTCCGTCCTGCTTATGCCCGTCATCGCGTCTATCACAGGAGAACGCCCAGCATGAGCACGTTCCCCCTGGCCGCCGCTGCGGCCGACATGAACGCCGCCGCCGCCCGCTACGCCCCCGCCGACATGTTCGTGGTGGCCCGCGAACTGGACCAGCTCCCTGAGGTCCCGGCGTACGTGGCGCTGGCCATCCGCACGTACACCCAGCGCCTTCAGGCCGAGTACCCGATCAACAGCGTGGTCGTGGACATGATTCACCAGCTCTACCAGGCCCAAGCCCACGTGATGAAGCTCGCCGAGGAGATCGGGCCGATGTTCCGCCAGGTCCACGCCGACGACCTTCGCCGCGAGGAAGCCCCGCGCACCAACGAACCGCTGTGGAACGTCTGACCACCCTTCACGACCGGCGCCGGGCCGGTGACCGGCCCGGCTGACCGTTGATCGAAAGGAGAGATCCGAAGTGGGCACCACCACGACCGCCAAGCCCCGCCCGCGAGCGGATTGGTCGCTCGCCCCGCGCGGCCCGATCAGCGCCACCACCACCGGCGCGCTCGCCCTGGCCGCCCTGGCAACGGTCGGAGACACAACCGCCCTGGAACCGATGTGGGGCGGCGCGGTCACCGCGGCCGGCGTGCTGGGCACGGTCGTCGTGGCCGCCCACACCGGCACCGCCCCCGCCGCCCTCATCTACCGCCTGACCTGCTGGATCGGAGGCGGCGGCTGGCTCACCTACACCCTGGCCGCCACCCCATGGACGCTCAACACCTTCGCCGCCCTCGGCGTCGGCGCGATCACCGCCGCGATCCTGGCCCCGCTGGGACGCGCCACCACCCGCGCCCGCCGCCCCGGTACCGCCCTCGTGCTACGCCAGAGCGCGCGCATCGGCACCGAATGGGAAGCCCGTATCGCGCGGGTCTGCCGCGTCCGCGTCACCGTGACCGACGTGGTGACCTGGCCGACCGGCACCGGCTATGACGTGCATGTGGACCTGCCCGGCGGCGGGGTGACCCGCAAGCAGATCGAAGGGTTCGCCGAAGCACTGGCCACCGACGCCCGCCTTCCCGAAGGGTGTGGCGTGGAGATCGTAGGCGGTGCCAACCGCGGCGCGCTGGTGCTGCGGGTGTCCACGGTCAACCGGATGGCCAAGGCCATCACCTACCCCGCCGACTACACCCCGCGTTCCATCTTGGAGCCCATGGAGTTCGGCGAGCACGCCAACTCCGACGCCGCCGCCGCCCTAGTCCGCGAAGAGTCGGTCCTGATCGCGGGCAAGCGCGGAAGCGGCAAGACCACCCTGTTGCAGGACATGTCCATTGCGCTGGGCCGGTGCGGCGACAACATCGTCTGGCACCTGGACCTCAACGGCGGTGGACTCACCCAACCGTGGATTGACGTGTGGCTGGACGGGCGGGTCCGGCGTTGCCCGATCGACTGGGCCGCGCCCAACCTGCGGGAGGGCAAGCTCATGCTCACCGCCGCTATCGCCATCGCCAAGCACCGCAAGGCCAGTTACCGGCGGCTCAAGCGCGCCCACAACACCAACCTTCTCCCGGTCAGCCCCGAGCTTCCACAGATCACCATCGTGGTGGACGAGGGCGCGCAAGCCGTCAAAGACCGCGCCCTGGAAGGACTGCTCAGCGACCTCCAGGAGATCGGCCGCAATGAGGCGGTCAACCTCGTGGTCTCAGCCCTGCGCCCGACCTCGGACCTGATCCCGGTCAACATGCGCAAGCAAACCGGCGTGCGCATCCAGATGTACGGCCCCGACGAGGAGGAGTTGGGACACATGTTCGGCTGGAAAACCGGCGTGTCCATGGACCAGCTCGCCGGCAAGGGCACCGGTTTCGTCAGCCTCGACGGCGCCACGCCGCGCCCGTTCCGCGCCTACAACGTGCTGCCCGCCCAGATCGAGCAAGCCGCCATCGCCATCGCCACCACCCGCCCCGACCTCGACACCGCATCCGCTCACGCCGCCGGCGAGGCATACGCCACCCGCTACCAGCGCATGCGCGCCGCCTTCACCGACCTCGAAGCCAACCACGACGACGAGCCGACCGGCGGCTACGAACCGGACCTATCCCCCGCGATTCCCGCCGACCCCACGGCGCCATCGGCGCACGGCCGCCGATTCACCGTGCTGCCCGGCGGGGCCGACACCTGGGCCGACCCTCACACCATCGCCCACATCCCCACCCGGCCCGCCGCAGCCGCGTCGGCCGCCGACTGGCCCGACCCCCGCCCCCTTCCCGCCGCGCGACCGGTCCCGGCCGTGCCCGCCAGCCCGCCGCCCGCCACGCCCGGCGCAGCGGTACCCGGCTGGCCGCTGCCGGAGATCCTTCGCCGAGCCCTGCAAACCTTCACCGACGCCGACGACGACCGCATGCACAGCGAAGACCTGGCCTCCACGCTGGGACTGACCAAGCACGAGCTAGCCGCGCTGCTGCGCCCGCTGGGCATCGCCCCGCTGGACAACGCCTTCAACCGAAACGGCGCCTCCCGCCGCGGCTACGCCCGAGACGACCTCATCGCGGTCGCACAGCGTATCCACCGCAGCGAGATCGACATCCCCGAACACGTCGCCAACTGGCCCGCCGCCTAGGGTGTGGGACTCCCACGTGGGACTCCCACACCCCAACCCCTCCCACGTGGGACTCCCACACCCACAGCCACCAGCGAAAACAGACCTTCTGTGGGAGGTGTGGGAGTCCCACTGAACACCCTGGTTTTCCCCTCCTGAAGCCCCGTCACCCCCTCCCATCCGCCCCCCACGTGGGAGGCCCACACTCCCCGCTGGTGCCAGCCCCGCACCCGCCCGGCACACCCCGCCGTACATCACTGAAAGTGACCAAAGCCGTCTAGGTCGCACGCTCTCCCGTCCCCTCTACCTGCCGAAGGTTGTGCTTCGCCATGCCAAAAATCGCCAGCATCACCCTGCTCGCCGCCTTAGCCCTCGTCGGCGCCCTGCACATTCCACCCGGCCTCGCCCTGCTCGCACTCCCCCCGGCCGCCGCCCTCGCCCTAATCGGCTACCGGCACGCGCTGACCCGCCGCCCCGAGACCCGCTGCCGCCCCTGCCGCGGCACCGGCTACCGCTACAGCCTGCTTTTCGCCCACACCCGCGGCTACTGCCCCACCTGCAACGGCACCGGCCACCGGCCCCGCGCCGGCGCCCGCCTGCTCAACGTCCGCTGACCGATCACCAAACGGAAGGAACCCGCTCATGTCCGGCGAGACCACGATCACCATCATCGGCAACCTGACCGGCGACCCCGAACTTCGCTTCACCCAGAACGGCACCGCCGTTGCCGGGTTCACCATCGCGTCCAGTTCCCGGACCTACAACAAGCGGCTGGAGCAGTGGGAGGACGGCGAGCCGCTGTTCCTGCGCTGCTCGGCATGGCGGGAGATGGCCGAGCACGTCTGCGAGTCGCTCACCCGCGGCACCCGCGTCATTGCTTCCGGTCGGCTGCGCATGCGCACCTACGACACCAAAGAGGGCGAGCGCCGCACCGTCTACGAGATAACCGTGGACGAGGTCGGCCCGTCCCTGCGCTTCGCGACCGCCCAGGTCAAGAAGACCGGCCGCAGCCGCACCGGCACCGGCGCTCCCGAGGGTGACCCCTGGCACACCGCCACCCCCGCCGGGGCCGACGCGGGCGCGTCCGGCGGCTGGGAGGGTGACGAGCCGCCGTTCTAGCGAAGGGCGTGAGCGATGGACCCCGAGGGCATCGTGACCTACCGCGGCCGGCGCTACCGGATGTGGAACGGCCGACTGCTGTTGAACTGGGCCAAGCCCACCCCCCGGCCCGTGCTGCATCACCGGGTCGGCTGTGTCCTGTGTTGCCAGGTGCGCGTTGTCGCCGGCCCCGGCTCACCGCCCCGGCACCCGCCCACTTGCGACAACTGCATGACCTACACCGGCCCCCGCCCCGACCCGTGCCAGTACTGCGGCAAGACCGCCCACTTCGGCGACGACGACGGCCACCCCGTGCACAAGGCATGCCTAGAGCAGACCATCACCGCCGCGATCCTCTCTGACTCCGAAAGGCACATCGCTGCATGACCACCCCTGCCACCTCCCCGCCGACCGGTGCCCTGCGCGTCCTGGACACCTACTGCTGCCAGGGCGGCGCCACCCGCGGCTACCAGCTCGCCGGCTTCCACGTCACCGGCGTGGACATCGCCCCCCAGCCCCGTTACTGCGGACAGGGGTTTCACCGGGCCGACGCGGTGAGCTTCCTGCGCGGCAACCGCGACTGGATACGCGCGACCTTCGCCCTGGTTCACGCCTCGCCGCCCTGCCAGGCCCACACCCTTGCCCAGCGCATCCGCGGACGCGCCCACCCCGACCTGATTGCCTCCACCCGCGACGCGCTGGAAGAGATCGGCCTGCCGTACGTAATCGAGAATGTGCCCGGCGCCCCGCTGCGTGACCCGGTGCTGTTGTGCGGGGCCATGGCTGGCATGGGGCTGCGCACCTACCGGCACCGGCTGTTTGAGACCGGCGGCGGGATGGTGCTGCCCCAGCCCGAACACCCCGCGCATGTGGCGCCGCTGGCCAAGATGGGCCGCCCGGCCCGTCCGCACGAGTTCCGGCACTATGTCGGCAACTTCTCCGGCGTTCAGCAAGCCCGCGACGACATGGGCATGCCCTGGGCCACCCGTGACGGGCTGCGCGAGGCCATCCCGCCCGCCTACACCCGCCACATCGGCCATGCCATCGCCGCAGCCCTCGACCCCGGCGGCACCACCTGCCACGGCGACAGGGACGCTATCGCCGCCTGACCAACTCACCCCCCCCAACTGGTGGCACTACCGGCGCACCGGCAAGGCCACCAGTTGGGGGATAGTCCGCCCCCGCTGATCTCCCCCCCGCCCTCTCACCTGCCCGCATGCCCACCGAAGGGAAGGAACGCATGACTCGTGAACTGACCGCCGCGGCGCTGGACTGCGCCGGCCGCGGCTGGCACGTCTTCCCCCTCACCCCCCGCGGCAAATACCCGCTACGCGGCTTCACCGCCTGGGAACAGCACGCCACCACCGACCCCGACCGAATCACCCGCATGTGGACCCGCGCTCCCTGCAACGTCGGCGTCGCGTGCGGCCCGTCCCGCCTGCTGGTCGTGGACCTCGACACCCCCAAACCCGGCCAGCACCTACCCGCCGAGTACGCCGAACGTGGCTTAACCACCGGGCAGGAGGTCTTCCGGGATCTGTGCGACCAGCACGGCCATCCCTACCCCGCCGACACCTTCACCGTGACCACCCGCCGCGGCGGAACTCACCTGTATTTCACCGTGCCGGACGGCACCACCCTGGGCAACACCAGCGGGAACAGGGGCAAAGGGCTGGGCTGGCTGATCGACACCCGCGCCCGCGGCGGCTACGTCGTTGGCCCCGGCAGCTACGTCGCGCAACTGGACGGCACCGGCACCTACCGCGTCACCAACCCGGCCCCACCGGCCCCGCTCCCTGCATGGCTCGCCGCACGCCTCACCCCGCCGCCCACCACGCCGGCGAGTACCGCGCCGCGGCCGACCGCCCTCGACCACGCCCGGCTGTCTCGCTACAGCCACGCCGCTCTGTCCGGCGAGGTCGAACGCGTCGTCAACGCCCCCGATGGCGGGCGCAACCGCGCGCTCAACCTCGCCGGCTGGAAACTCGGCAAGCTGATCGCCCGCGGCGTACTCCCCCGCGGCGTGGTCGAGCAAGCCCTACAGCAGGCTGCCGAGACCGCCAACACCCACAGCCGCGACCCCCGGCCTGCGCATGTGCTGGCCGCCGTCATCGGTCACGGCATCGACGCCGGCATGCGCAGTCCATGACCCGCATGCGACCACACCCCTGCGCGCCCACACCCGCCATCGGAGGACCACCATGAATCACGCACAGCCCACCGAGCAAACCGCCGGCGCCGCGCTGCTGGACATGCTGCACGCGGCCATGACGCGGTACGTCATCCTGCCCACGCCCGAGGCCGCCCACGCCGTCACCTTGTGGATCGCCGCCACCCACGCCCAACCCGCATGGGCGCACGCCCCTCGGCTGGTTATCCGTGGCCCGGAAAAGCGGTGCGGCAAGTCCCGGCTGTTGGACATCGTGGAGGCCACCTGTCACGAGCCGTTCATCACCGTCAACAGCAGCAGCGCCGCGGTCTACCGGTCCATCACCGAGGACCCGCCGACCATGCTCGTGGACGAGGCCGACACCATCTTCGGCCCCAAGGCGGACGGCAATGAAGACCTGCGCGGCCTGCTCAATGCCGGACACCAGCGCAACCGTCCCGCCAAACGCTACGACGCCGCCACCAACCGCGTGGAGAGCATCCCGACCTTCGCCATGGCCGCGCTCGCTGGCATCGGCGCCATGCCCGACACCATCGAAGACCGCGCCGTGGTGGTGCGGATGCGCCGCCGCGGCCCCGGCGAAACCGTCGCCCCCTACCGGCACAAGCGCGACCGCTCGCCGTTGCGCAACCTGGCCGCCGACCTGTCGGCCTGGTTGCGCGCCAACCTGCCCACCCTGGAAAAAGCCGAACCACCCATGCCGCTGGAAGACCGCGCCGCCGACACATGGGAACCCCTCGTGGCCGTCGCTGACCATGCCGGCATCCATTGGCCCGACCGCGCCCGCGCCGCCGCCGTCGCCCTGACCGCTGAAGCCGATGACAACGACCAGTCCTCAGCACGTATCCGACTCCTGGCCGACTGCCGCAGCGCGTTCGGCGCCGATACCGCGCTGCCCACCGCGGTTCTGCTAGAACGGCTCAAGGCCGACCCCGAGGGCGAATGGGCCGACCACGGGGTCGCCGGCCTGACCGCCATGAAGCTCGGCGCGATGCTGCGCGAGTACGACATCCGTTCGGCCAACATCCGATTCCCCAACGGCACTCAAGCCAAGGGGTACCAGCGGGCCGATTTCCTCGATGCCTGGGCGCGCTACTGCCCTGCCACCGAGCCCCCTCCTGAAGGCGAGTTGGTCCCGTTCGGCAGGGGTGGCCGTCCCAGCCGTCCCAGCCTCGTCATCGCAGGTCAGCCCGGGACGGCTCCGATTCCTGGGACGGCTTGAGCCGTCCCACCGAAAAAGCCGTCCCAGCTTTGACCTGCACAAATGAGGCTGGGACGGCTGGGACGGCTACCCCCTCCAAAACTCGCACCCTCCCCTAGACGCACCCCTTGCCGATCACCCGGAAGGACGTACGCGAGCCATGGCCACCGCCGGATCCAAGCCCCTGACCGTGCCCCAGGTCTGCGCCGAACTCGGCATCTCCCGCTCGACCTTCTACGACTGGCGCGCCAAGCGCCGCGCTCCGAAGTGCATCACCCTGCCGAACGGCAGCCTGCGTATCCGTCGCGCCGAGTTGGAACGCTGGCTCGCCGCCCACGAGGACGCCGCTTGATGAACACCACTTATGACGTGCGCGTGTGGCGCGTACTGACCAACAAGAACAAGCGCGGAAACACCTACACCGTGCGCTGGCTCACCGCCGACAAGCCATGGCGGGAGACCTTCACGACGCGGGCACTCGCCGATAGCTTCCGCGCCGAACTGCTCACCGCCATCCGGCAGGGGAAGCCGTTCGACATGGCCACCGGCCGCCCCGCTGAACACTCCGGACAGCGCGCTCACTCGGTGAGCTGGTGGTCGCTCATGTGTGACTACGTCGATCACCGTTGGGACGACGCCGCCCCTAACTCGCGCCGTTCCATCGCCGATGCTCTGGCAACCGCCACGCTGTCCTTGCTGGCCAACGCTGCCGGTCAGCCCTCCAAGAAAGAGATCCGTCAAGCGGTGTCCAAGTGGGCCGCTCACAAACCGCGGCGCGCGGCCGGTGCGGTGCCCGACGACATCGCCCGTGCGGTTTCATGGCTGGAAAAGAACACCCTTCCCGTGGCCTCCCTCGCGGATGAGGCCGTGGTGGTGGAGACACTGAAGGGCATTTCCAGAACCCTCACCGGAAAGACCGCGGCCGGAACCACGATCGCTCGAAAGCGCGCGGTGTTCTACAACGTTCTCGACTACGCGGTGAGTCCGGCCAAGCTCTTGACCAGTAATCCCCTGGTCAGCGTGAAATGGAAGACGCCCAAGGTTGCCGAGGAAGTCTCTCCCCGCCGCGTGGTCAACCCACAACAGGCCGAGGCGCTGTTGGCCGAGGTCGAAAACACCATGGCGCCACTGACGGCATTCTTCGCGGTCATGTACTACTCGGCTCTACGACCGGCGGAAGCCGCGGACCTGACCGCCGATGAGATCGACCTTCCCGACGCCGAAAACGGCGATGAATGGGGATGGTTCTGTCTCGGCGACTCGGCGCCGGCGGTCGGCGCCGACTGGACAGGGAACGGAAAGCGCCGGGAGTCGCGAGAGCTCAAGCACCGGGCACGTACGGCAGTCCGGCCGGTGCCGATCCCGCCGCCCCTGGTGGCCATTCTCCGGAGTCACCTCACGGATCACGGCGTGAGCCCCGATGGTCACCTGTTCGTCGGAGAGCGTGGCGGCCCCCTGTCGGAGAGCGTCTATGGCCGCGTCTGGCAGAAGGCCCGCACGGGGGCGCTGAGCAAGGCTGAGGCCGCCTCACCGCTCGCGGCGCGGCCGTACGACCTACGGCATGCCTGCGTCTCGACGTGGCTCAACGCGGGGGTGCCAGCGCCACAAGTTGCCGAGTGGGCAGGGCACAGCGTGAACGTGCTTCTGCGGGTCTACGCCAAGTGCATCGTGGGCCAGGACGCCACCGCCCGGAAGCTCATCAGCGAGGCCCTGAAGGCGCCCCAAGGGGCCGACTGATACCGACGCGCATACGACGCGAGCCCCCGTAGATCGCCGTTGACGACCATGAACAGCCGGACACACAGCAAGAGGCCCTTGACCATGTACGTGCTGGTCAAGGGCCTCTTTACGCTGGTGTGGCAGGTGCAAGGTTCGAACTTGCGTAGGCTGAGCCGACGGTTTTACAGACCGCTCCCTTTGGCCACTCGGGCAACCTGCCGTGTCTTCGCTCTCGCGGCGACAGCAAGAAGAATAGCGGACTTCCGGGGTGCCTGTGACACCGGTTTGACCGCGCCCTGATCCACACGGCACCCGCCTCGGGTCGCTAGGGTCGGAGGGACGAGAGAGGACACCTATACCGATGGCCGACAGCAGTTTCGACGTGGTGAGCAAGATCGACCGGCAGGAGGTCGACAACGCGCTGAACCAGACGGTCAAGGAGGTCGGGCACCGCTTCGACTTCAAGGGCACGGGCGCGGGCATCGCTTGGTCGGGTCAGAACAACATCGAGATCAAGGCGAACAGCGAGGAACGCGCGAACGCCGTCCTTGACGTGTTCAAGGAAAAGATCATCAAGCGGGGGCTGTCCCTGAAGGTACTGGAAGCCGGCGAGCCCAAGCTGTCCGGCAAGGAGTACCACCTGGTCGTGGAGCTCAAGGAGGGCATCGACCAGGAGCACGCCAAGAAGATCTCCAAGATCATCAGGGACGAGGGCCCCAAGGGTGTGAAGGCGCAGATCCAGGGGGAAGAGCTTCGGGTCAGCTCCAAGAAAAAGGACGAGCTTCAGGATGTCATCACCCTGCTGAAGGGCAAGGATCTCGACATCGCCCTGCAGTTCACGAACTACCGCTAGCCAGCCGGTTCTCAAGGCTCTGACCTAGTGGTTCATCAAGCCAGAGTCTCCCGAGGGCACATCCGGGGCACACGGCCGAGCGCGCCGTCCACCAGGGCACGCGTCTTCTCCTGTGCCTCGGGCCACTCCCCCACGTACGTGTTGAGCGTGACCACGGGCGTGCTGTGGCCGAGGGCGTGCTGTACCGTCTTCACGCTCGCGCCCTTGTGGATCAGCAGCGTGGCGAAGTGCCGCCTTCTGTCCGCACTCAACGTGTGCGGTGGTGTTCGTGTGGTGATTGGGCTTGCCGATCAGCGAAGGCCTGTGGGGGACGTTCATCGCGGCTTGTGTTGCGTTTCAGGTGGCCGGCTGTGATGGGATTCACTCGGTTCGAGCCGACGGCTGATCCGTGTCAAATCTTGTGTACCGATCGGTGCGGTCTGACTTCCCAGGCGGGCCGCTGGAGCTCGTCGTTGTTCACGATGATGTCGGCGTGGTCGGTCGGGCGGGCCTGAGCGAAGTAGAGCTGCTGGGAGGGGATGTAGCGGTAGCGCCAGGACCGCTCGATCTCGGTTGTGTCGGCGGTGGGTCCGGCCAGTGCTGTGCCTCGGGCCTGGGCGCGATCCAACGTCCGATCGAACGTGACGGCCATGAAGATGCTCAGGTCCCACCGGTCGAGCAACTCTGGGCGTAGGAGGAAGACACCGTCGAAGAGCAGCACAGCGTCCGCGGGGGCCGTGGTGATCGGGAGGGACAGTGTGGTGTCCGTTTCCCGGTGGTAGACCGCTGTCTGGAACCTTCGGTCTCCGTCCGGGCCCAGCGGGTCGAGCAGCACCCGGCGTATCGCGTCGCGGTCGTGGGCGTCGAAGTAGCAGCTTTCGGGCGAGTACTGGCCGCGTCGATAGCGCTGTGCCCGGGGGAACAGGAAGTCATCGATCGTCGCGCGGATGACTTCGCGGCCCTGCGCACGGAGAACGACGGCGAGTTCGTCGGCCAGCGTGGTCTTGCCCGCGGCGGGCGGCCCGTCGATGGCGACCCTTAGGGGGTGCGTGGTCGTGGCGGATCCGATCTCCGCGGTCAGCCGGCCGAGGAGATCGTCGCGGGTGCCGTGTTGCATCATCTGTCCCCATCCGTGCGTCTGACGCATTGCCCTCGCTGCATCGAATCGATATATCGAGACGATATGGGGAGTTGATGCTCCTGCGTAAGGTCAACACCCTCGGATCCGGAGATGGATGTCCCTGCGGGCGCCGAGGTCAGCTGCATGACCCGACGATGTCGAAGGCCACGATCGGCATGGCTGAACTTCATTAACGCGACCCGCCGACGGCTCGTCGGAGGAGCACAGGCCCTCTCAATTCGTGGCGCGACCTCCCCTCCCACCGTCTCAAACGACCGTCAACCAGGGCGCAGCCGAGGAGGAACAGGGCACTATGAGGGCACACAGCACCGAAAACAGCCGGAAACGATGACAGACCACGAGATACAGATCAGCAGCTCAGAGGCATGATATCGGTATTGCCGCAGGTCACTCCGTGACGGAGTTCGGTTCACGAACTACCGCTAGCGGGTGAGCGACAGAGTTCTCAGTCTGGTGCCGCTGGCAACGCCGCGATCCTGCCGATGCTCTTCCTCGCGTACGGCAAGTTGCTGGTCGCGACGGACACCGTGCGGTTCTACCAGTGGGGGCACCGCCGCTCATTCTGGGCACGGTACTGGTGCTGCCGGCCTGGGCACTGGGGCTGGCGCTCGTCCCGCACCTGGTCATTCCATGGGCTGAAGCACGCGGCCGATTCCTCCGCGCGGCCGAGGTCCATCAACACGTCGCCGAGCCCGTGCAGGGAGTGCGCCTCCCAATAGCGCTCGCCGGATGAATGGCGAGCGTGGTTTTCCCCACGCCTCCCTGGCCGGCGATCGCGGAGAATCCCGGGTCAGGGGATTGGGTCGATCATTATTCGGGGGTCGAGGAGGGTCAGTTGGTCGCCTCGGTCGGTGAGGATGGGCCAGTGGGTGTTGCGGGCGCACCAGACCACGTGGCCGGCGACCACGTCGTTGGCGCCGTCCAGCAGCTCGCCGATGTCGGGCGCCTTGCCCGCCGTCAGGTCGTCGATGGTGACTCCAGGCCCCATGATCAGGTCGAACAGCTCGGCCTGGGTGTCGAGCGGCGCGATGGAGTACACGGCGGCCAGCGCGGTCGACGGCACGCACAGGCCGCCTCCCCGGTAGAGGCACATCGCCACGACATGGCGCGAGTAGCGCGTCTTGGCGACCGCGATGTCCACCAGCGCGCTGACGTCGAGAACGCGTCCAGGGATCATGACACCCGGGTCCGGGTCATGGGCGGGCGGTTGGCCTGCGACCACTCTTCGTCGGTCAGGGGTGCGACGTCGAGCGCGACGGCCGCGGCCTCGAGGTCCTCGCGGTCCAGGCACCAGCGGGACATGAGCGTGATGGCCGCCTGCCTGGCTTCTATGTGCCGTTGCACCGCGCTGCGAATGATGTCCTCGACCCTGCGCCCCTCAAGGTGCGCCTGGCGCATCAGAGCCTCGGTCTGGACGTCGTTCAGTCTGATGGTGAAGGAGGAGTGCCCCATACCGTGACGGTAGACGCCGAAGGCCCGGCAGGCATCCCTTTCACCGTCGGCGTCTGCCATGAATTCCGCCCACTTCGGTCGTACGAACGGGCGAGGCGGTGACGCCGAATCGTGACTCAACCTTTCACGCGTTCATGGCATCTATTGAAAGTGACGAAAGGATCGCGCCATGAAGCACGCGCGCACGTTCACCCTCCTCGCGATGGCCGCCGCGGCCACCATAGCGAGCCCGGCGGAGGCGCAAACGGGATCCACCTCCGCCAAAAGCACCATAAATAGTACTAAAGCGGTACGTTATGCCTCGTTGAACGGTTGCCCGAAGAAGGATTACCTCGTACCGTGTGGCACCTGGGAGTTGACCCTTCGAAGCGGGAAGACCGTCAAGCTCGCCGATGCCACCGTCTCGCCGAGGGACGCCAAGGGCAAGGTCGACAAGGAGAACATCGCGCCGATCGCGGTCAGCGGGGACGGTACGCGGGTCGTGTACTTCCGCAAGTCCGACCGCAAGCTGGTCTGGAAGGACATGCTGAGCGGCAAGGTGCGCAGCCTGCCCGGCACGACCGCGAAGGTCCCCAAGGGTCTCGGCATGACCGACGTCGACCCCACCCTGTCCCCCAGCGGTGACGTGGTGGTCCTCGACTACGCCGACGACTCCGGCCAGCGGCCCACGCTCGCCGTCCACCTGGGAAGCGGCGACGTCGCGAAGCTGCCCGGCGGGGACAGCGTGCAGGGCTTCAGCCCCGATGGCCGTCGGATCCTCGTCTCGCGGTACACCGGCGACAACACGACCGAGTTCGTGGTCTACGGCACCGACGGCGAGCAGGGGGAGAGCCGCGAGGTGCCGCAGGTCGTGTCGAACAACTCGCCGGTCGCGCTGGCGGACGACGGAGTGACCGTCGGCGTCGTGATCACCCCAACCTCCGGCAAGCCCCGCCTGAGGCAGTACGACCTGTCGACGGACTCGGTCTCTCCGGCCATCGATCTCGGGATCAGCTCGAAGGAAAGCGCGTACCGGATCTCTTGGGATGACTCCGGCAAGCTGGCGCTCTGGCACCTGCGGACCACGGACGACGGTACGATCACGCGGGCGACGATCAGCACCGTGGACCCGTCCACGGGTGACCTCGCCAAGGTCGACTCGTTCAAGGTACGGAGCGGCCTGTGGAGCTGGTGGCTGCCCGGGGAGTGACCAGCGGCTCAGAAAGCCCTCCGCTTGGCTCGGAAAGCCCTCCGAGTAAAGTCCCATATAGCGGGGCTAGGAGGGAAAATGGGCAAGGTCCATGAGAAGTTGAACGACCGGCTGCGCGCGTTCATCTCCAAGCAGCCGGTCTACTTCGTCGCGACGGCTCCCGAGCACGGCGGGCACGTCAACGTCTCCCCCAAGGGGTACGCCGACACGTTCGCCGTACTGGACGACACCACGGTCGCCTACCTCGACCTCGACGGCAGCGGTGTGGAGACCATCGCCCACATCCGCGACAACGGCCGCGTGACCATCATGTTCGCCGCGTTCGCCGGCCCGCCCAACATCGTGCGCCTGTACGGGCGGGGCCGGGTCGTCACCCCGCACGACGACGGCTTCGACGATCTCGTCAAGCTCTTCGGCCCGCACCCGGGCGTGCGATCCGTGATCGTCGTGGAGTGCGACCGCATCTCCGACTCGTGCGGCTTCTCCGTACCGTTCATGACGTACGACGAGGACCGCTCGCTGCTCGACGAGTGGGCGCAGCGCAAGGACGTCCAGCAGAAGCGCGCCTACCGCGCCAAGAACAACAGGCAGAGCATCGACGGCCTCCCGGGGCTGACCGCCGACGAGACCGACCCGGTCAACGAGCACTCCTGAGCCGCGACCGGGCTTCGCGGGGACGGGTGGGTCAGCTTGCGCGGGATTGCACGATCAGCAGGATGGCGACCGCCAGCACCGCCGTCGCGACGGCGACCGCCATGGCGATCTTGATGGCGCTGTACGGTCTCTGCCCGATGACCTCGCCGGTACGACCGTTGATGAGCACCTGCCAGGTCCGCCCGCCGTGCAGGTAGCAGGCGATCCACACCGGAAGCAGAACCAGTTTGAAGGTGATGTCGGAGTAGCGGGTGTCGACCGAGGTGACCCGCTGCTCATCACCTCCTATGTCGTGGCGGCAGTCCTGCTCGATCACCTCGGCCATCACGGTCTTCGCCGTGGCGAGCCCCGCCTCCGGCTCGGTGTCGTAGCGCAGGGTCTGATATCCGGCCAGGTAGTCCGGCTGGTACGGCACCACGTGCTCCAGCGGCCATGGCTCCAGCTTGCCCAGCTGTGCTTCCGCCAGGTGCCGGGTGGCGGCGACCAGGACGTCGTCGAAGTCGCGCCGCACGGTGCCACTGGCGGAACGCCAGCGGGTCTTCCTGACCTGCCGTGTCCGGGTCTGTTGCTCACCGTTCACGGTCTCGGTGTAGGTCTCGGTCTCCCAGTAGTGGTCCCCGCGCCGGCCGTCGTAGTCCGAGACCGTCCTGGCGTCGAAGGTCCAGTGCGGCAGGTAGGTGCCCTTGAGCGACTCTGCCTCCGTCACCCTCTTCAGGCTCGTCGGGGCGAACCATCGCGACGACACCCAGCGGCGCAGAGCTGTCCGTACACCGTCATGATCCACCTCGAACGGCAGCACCGCCTCGGGCGCGATCTGGTCGCCCGCAGTGACGTCGGCGACCAGCGGGGCCCCGCAGAACTGGCACATCTCCGACAGAGCACTGCTCTGAGTCCGCGCTCCGCATCTCTCGCAGCCCAGGACATGGCCGTCCACGCCGGCCAGCGGCTTTCGGGGCAGTAGCCCCGCCAGCTCGGCGTATGGATGCTCCCGGACCTGCCTGCCCGCCGCGGCGAGTTGCCGCTGGTGCCCGCAGTACGGGCAGCGCAGGACGGTCGTCCCGGGGACGTACTCGACACGGGCGCCGCATCCCGCGCACGCATACGAGGAAGGCGACCCGGCCGCCGCCGTCTGATCAGTCATGCGCGGGCTCTCTTCTCGGTTCTCGATGCGGCGCCCTCGGCCGTCAGGGGAGGAACGGGAGTCAGGGCTGTGGGAGCGGCGGCGGGGTGCCGGTGAGCAGGTGGGCGATCTCCGGCGCCTGCTGTGCGGGGGCCCATTGGGGCATTCCCGCCTTCCACACCAGCGTGGTCGCGGTGAGGGCGCCGCTACGGACCTGAGCGGCCAACCCTGCCAGGTCGAAGGGGCCCTGTTGCTGACCGCCTATCCCGAGGTACCACTGGTCCCGCACCGGCAGCGGGGGCGGCCCCGCTGAGCCGGCCTGCGCGCCCTGCGTCACCGTCGCGGACGTCGGCTGGGGCGATGCCTGTCCGAGGCCGGCCGCAAGCTGCTGCCCGGCCGCGATGCCCATCCCGAGACCGAGGCCTTCGCCGGCTCCCCCACCGGGGTTGTTCGCGGCGTCCTCCAGCGCGTTGGCCGCCTGGAACCGGGTGTACTGCTGGAGGTCTCCCACGATGCCCATCTGGGTGCGCTTGTCGAGCGCCTGTTCCACCTCGGGCGGGACGGAGATGTTCTCGATGATGAACGTGGGGACGTCGATCCCGACCGAGGAAAGATCCTCGCTGAGTACGCCCGCCAGGCGCACCCCCATGGCGTCCTGGTGGGCCGCCAGGTCGAGCATGGGCACCTGGGCGGTGGCCAGGGCGGTGCCCAGACGGCCGACGATCATCTGTCGCAGGTAGTCGCGCACCTCGTCGGTACGGAACTGCGGGTCGGTGCCGACCAGCTCCTTGAGCAGCTTGGGCGCGTCGACGACGCGGGCGGTGAAGGCGCCGAACGCGCGCAGCCGGACCATGCCGAACTCGGCGTCCCTGACGATGACGGGATTCTGGGTTCCCCACTTCATGTCGGTGAACTGCCGGGTGTTGACGAAGTAGACCTCCGCCTTGAACGGGGAATGGAAGCCGTACTTCCAGCCCTTCAGGGTCGACAGGAGCGGCAGGTTCTGGGTCTCGAGCGTGTACGTGCCTGGAGAGAAGACGTCGGCGATCTGACCCTCGTTGACGAAGACCGCGGTCTGCGATTCCCGCACGACGAGGCGGGCGCCCATCTTGATCTCGTTGTCGTACCGTGGGAAGCGCCAGACGATCGTGTCGCGGCTGTCGTCGAGCCATTCGACGATGTCGATGAACTCGCCTCGGAGTTTGTCGATCAGTCCCACAAGATCTCCCCCAGCCCGCACGGTGCTTTCGACCATGACCCCCGAAAGACCCTAGCAAAGGGCGACTTTTACCACCCTCATTTAATAAGGGTGGAAATACGCCGCTCTCACTGCAAGACGATGGGTCAGCGGCGGTAGCCGGCCATGCTTTCGAGGCGGGCGACGCGGGCGGCCGTGGAGGGGTGGGTCGAGAAGAGCCTTCCGACGCCCGCTCCGCGAAAGGGGTTGGCGATCATCAGGTGGGACGCCGAGGTCAGGCGGCTCTCCTCGGGGAGCGGGAGCCTGCGCGTCCCCAGCTCGATCTTGCGCAGCGCCGAGGCGAGCCCCAGCGGGTCACCGGTGAGCATGGCGCCCGACTCGTCGGCGTGGAACTCCCTGGACCGGGAGATCGCCATCTGGATCATGCCGGCGGCGACCGGCCCGAGGATCATCATCAGCAGGGCGCCGATGTAGCCGGGCCCCTCGTCGTCGTCGGAGCCGCCGAAGAAGACGGCGATGTAGCTGCAGTACGTGATGATCGTGGCGAGCGCCGCCGCGACCGAGGAGATCAGGATGTCGCGGTTGTAGACGTGCGACAGCTCGTGGGCGATCACTCCTCTGAGCTCGCGCTCGTTCAGCATCTGCAGGATGCCGTACGTGACGCAGATCGACGCCCTGCGCGGGTTGCGCCCGGTGGCGAAGGCGTTGGGCTGCATGGTGGGAGAGATGTAGAGCCGCGGCATCGGCTGGCGCGCGTCCGTCGAGAGCTCTCGGACGATGCGGTACAACGCGGGCTGCTCGACCTCGCTGACCGGCCGCGCCCGCATGGCCGACAGGGCGATGCGGTCGGAGAAGAAGTAGGCGATGCCGTTGGTCAGCAGAGCGATGAGGACGGCCAGCTGCACACCGCGGCCGCCTCCCAGCCACGCCCCCGCCGTCAGGATCAACGCGGACAGGGCGCCCAGAAGGACGGCGGTACGCAGGCCGTTGTTGTGCACGCTTCCCCCTCTCGGATGCTGCGCTCTTCCCTGGCAACGTTCGCGGCCTGCTCAAACGTTCCCATCCCTGGTCAGGCTAGGGGTGGGCGCACGTCAGCCGACGGCGGACAGAACCAGCTGCGGCGCGACGGAGAACGCCAGGGAAACGAGGAGCGCCACCGCGACGGCGATCGTCACGGGCCGCACAGGGGTACGCCGCCCCGGCGCGGGGACCGGCTCGGGGGCGAACAGGCGGCCGGTCCAGGCGATGTAGTAGTAGAGCCCGATGACCGTGTTGACCGCCATGACCACGGCCAGCCAGCCCACGCCACCGTGGACGATCTCCCGGAACACGACGATCTTGGCGAACAGCCCGGCGAGTCCCGGAGGCAGCCCGGCCAGGCAGATCAGGAAGAACGCGAGCGCGAGCGCCGCGGCGGGGCTACGGAACGCCAGCCCCCGATAGTCGTCCAGCTCGTTGCGCTGCCTGGTACGGCTCACCAGCATCACGACGGCGAAGGCACCGGCGTTCATCGCCGCGTAGATCGCCAGGTACGCGATGGAGGCCGAGGCGGCCGACCTCCCCGCCACGCCGAGCGGCGCGAGGATGTACCCGGACTGCGCGACCGACGACCACGCCAGCAGCCGTACGGCATGGCGTTGCCGCAGGGCCAGCAGGTTGCCGACGGTCATGGTCAGCGCGGCGAGCACCGCCACGATCGGCGCCCAGAGCCGCGCCTGGCCCGCCAGCGCGATCGTCAGCACGACGATCAGACCGGCGAACCCCGCGGCCTTGGAGATCACGGACAGCAGCGCCGCGACCGGGACGGGCGCGCCCTGGTAGACGTCTCCGGCCCAGAAGTGGAAGGGGACGGCGGCGACCTTGAACGCGAACCCGGCGAGCACGAGCACGACGGCGACCGTCAGCACCCCGCTGGGCACACCGGCCGGCACGTCTCCAGCCACGGGGGGCGAGCCGCTGAGACCGGCGGCTATGCGGTCGAGATGGACGGAACCGGTCAGGCCGTACAAGAGCGAGACGCCGAAGAGCATGACCGCCGTGGAGATGACCGAGACGAGGAACAGCTTCAGCGCCGCCTCGGACCCACGCGCGTCGTACCGCTTCAGGGCCGTCAGGGCGAAGACCGGAAGTGAGACGAGCTCCAGCGCGACGACCAGCATGATCAGGTCGCGGGACGCGGGGAGCGTGACGGCGCCGGTCAGCGCGCACAGCAGCAGGAAGTACCACTCACCTGCGGGGATGCCGCCTTCGGCGAGCTGCGTCCACGACAGGAGGACCACCACCACGGCGGTCGCCAGCACGACGGCGCCGAAGACGAGGGTCAGGTCGTCGACGACGAACGAGCACGACGGCTGCCCACCGGCGAGGCCGGCGGGAACGCAGAACGTACGCGGCCGGGCGCCCTGGACGGCCTGCGCGAGGACGGTCGCCAGCGCGGCCAGCACGCCGGCCAGCGTGACCAGGCCCAGCGTGGGGAGGGTGCGCGGCGTGCGCGGCAGGAACGCGTCGAGCAGGAGCACCAGCCCGGCCACCACCGCCAGGATCAGCGGTGGCGCGATCGCCGCGTAGTCGATGGACTGCGTCATGGCGCTCCCAGGAAGGCCCGGACGGCCGGATCTGTCACGGCGAGGAGTGCCTTCGGCCAGAGCCCCAGCGCCACCGTGAGGACGATCAAGGGGGTCCAGGCGGCCAGCTCGTACGGCGTCACATCCCGCAGCCGCACGGGGTGGACGGACTCGGCCGTCTCGACGAGCGGCTCCTCCGGCGGGCCCACGGCCGGACGGGCGGGTTCGTCGGGCCTGCCGTGGGTGACGCGGGAGAGCATGAGGAGGAAGTACGCGGCGGTGAGCACGGTGCCGACGCCGCCGATGGCCATGAAGACCAGGAAGAGCGGACGGGACAGGCCGGGAGCCGGGCGGAAGGCGCCGAGCAGCGCGAGCATCTCCCCCCAGAACCCCGCGAGTCCGGGCAGTCCCAGCGAGGCGACGCAGGCGAACGTCAGGAGCGACCCGAGGTAGGGCAGGCGGGCGAGCATGCCGCCTCCCAGGCGGGACATCTCCGCCGTGCCGTACCGCTCCTTGATCGCCCCGGCGATGAAGAACAGCAGACCAGTGATCAGACCGTGGGCGACATTTCCGAATAAAGCGGCATTCATCCCGACAGGCGTCAGCGTCGCCAGGCCCAGCAGCACGAACCCCATGTGGCCGACGGACGAGTAGGCGATCATGCGCTTGAGGTCGCGCTGCGCCAGGCACGCCAGCGAGCCGTACACGATGCCGACGACGGCGAAGGCCCCGAGCCAGGGGGCGAGCACCGCGGCCCCCTCGGGAAGGACGGGAATCGCGATGCGCGCGAACCCGTACGTTCCCATCTTGAGCAGCACGCCCGCGAGCAGCACCGATCCGACCGTCGGGGCCTCGGTGTGGGCGGCGGGGAGCCAGGTGTGCAGCGGCCACATCGGCGCCTTTACGGCCAGGCCCACGCCCACCGCGAGGAATGCGAGGATCTGCGCCGCCCTCGGTATGCCGGCGCCGTGCGCGCCCGCCAGCCTGACCATGTCCAGCGTGCCGGTGTGGGCCCAGATCAGGAGCAGTCCGAGGAGCAGTACGGCCGAGCCGAGCAGCGTGTACAGGATGAACTTGACCGCCGCCGCCCTGCGCTCCTTGCCGCCCCAGACCGCGATCACGAAGTACATCGGGATCAGCACGATCTCGAAGAAGACGAAGAACAGCAGCAGGTCGAGCGCGAGGAACGTCCCGATCATGCCGACTTCGAGCACCAGCAGCGTGAACGCCAGCGCGTGGGACCTGCCGCCTTCCGGCTGGTGCCGTACGAGGTAGAGGAAGCAGAGGAACGTAAGCAGCGCGGTGAGCACCACGAGCGGGAGCGATATCCCGTCCACTCCCAGGTGGAACCGGAGGTCCAGGCCGGGGATCCACGCCCGGTCGATCTCGAACTGTGGCCGCGCGGCCCGCCCGTAGTCGAACGACACGGCCATCACGAGGGCCAGCACCAGCGTGACCCCGGACACCACAGGCCCGTACCACCGCAAGAACGCCCCGGAAAGCCGGGCGTCCTCCGGAGAAGCGGGAGGCTGCGCGGGCCGGGTGAGCAGCATGAGGAGGGCCGCACCGGCGAGGGGGACGGCCAGGAGTCCGACGAGGATCACGCTCATCCGAGCACCACCGCCCCGACCGCGATGATCAGCACGCCGGCGAGGACGCCCGTCAGGTAGAGCTGGGCGTTGCCCGTCTGCAGCCGCCGCAGAAGCCCCGCAGCGCCGACCGCGACGCCGCCGGACCCGCGTACCGCGCCGTCCACGACCGTGTCATCCGTACGGGCCACCAGGCGGGCCAGCCACAGGACAGGGACGACGAAGACCCGGTGGTACACCGAGTCCACGTAGAACGCCCGCTCACACGGCACCCGCAGCGGCCCCAGCAGGCGGGCGGGATCGGTCGCCGGATCGGCGCGCCAGGCCGCGTAGACGGCGCCCGCGCCGAGCAGCGCGACGAGCAGGCTGATCACCGCGGACGACCAGTCGACCAGGCCCACCCCGGTGAACCCGAGCAGCAGCGCGGGAACGGCCAGCACGCCGATCGGCCACAGCATCGACGCCGGAGCCTCACGACCGTCCCAGACGTGCGCGACCCCCGGCTCCGGCTCGGGTAGCGCGACGCTCTCGACGCGGCTCCGGCCGAAGAAGGTGCGCAACCAGGCGCGGGTCGCGTAAGCGCCGGTCACGGCGACGGTCAGCAGCGCGCAGCCGTACAGCAGCCAGGCGGCGGCGTCGGTCAGCGGCGCTCCCTCGGCCGCCGCGTGCTCGATGGCGGCCAGCACGGCGTCCTTGCTGAAGAACCCGCTGGCGGGGGGCAGTCCCATCAGGGCGGCGAACCCGACGGTCATGGCGGGGAAGGTCACCGTCATGGAACGCCGGAGGCCGCCCATGTCGGTCATGAGATTCGAGCCGACGGCGTGGATCACCGCTCCCGCGCAGAGGAACAGCAGCGCCTTGAACGCCCCGTGCGTGACCAGGTGGAAGATCGCCGCCTGGTCGGAACCTGCGGCCAGGGCCCCGGCCATGTACGCGAGCTGGCTGATCGTCGAGTACGCGAGCACCCGTTTCAGGTCGTCCTGGGCCAGGGCCGCCAGCGCGGCGCCGAGCATCCCGGCGGACGCCAGCACCGCGAGCAGGTCGAGGGTCGGCCCGGCGCCCAGGAAGGCCGGGTAGAGCAGGGCGACGACGAAGATGCCGGCCGCGACCATGGTGGCGGCGTGGATGAGCGCGCTGATCGGCGTGGGGCCGGCCATCGCGTCCGGCAGCCAGGTGTGCAGCGGCGCCTGGGCGCTCTTGCCCGCGACTCCGAGGAGGAGCAGCATCGTCGCGGTCACCAGCGTGCCGGTGGACATGTCGGGCACTTTCGCGATCACGTCGTCGATCCGGAAGCTGCCGGCGGCGACGCCGAGTGTGAAGATGCCGAACAGGAACCCGACGTCGCCGATGCGCGTGACGAGGAACGCCTTCACCGCCGCCCGCGAGTTCGCCCGGTCCTCCCACCAGTGGCCGATCAGAAGGTACGAGCACAGCCCCATGATCTCCCAGCCCACGTACAGGACCAGCAGGTCGCCGGCGTAGACGACGAGCAGCATCGCGCTGGTGAACACGCTGATGAAGGCGCTGAAGGAGGGGTAGCGCGGCTCGTGGCGCATGTATCCGATCGAGTACACCTGCACGGCCAGCGCCACCACGGTCACCAGGACGGCGATGAGGGCGGCCAGGCCGTCCACCCTGAGCCCGGCGGTGATGGGGATCGCTCCCGTGTCGATCACCGAGAGCGTGCCCTGGACGGCACCGGGAAGCCCGTCACTCCAGAGCGCCGGGCCTTCTCCGTAGGACGCCGCGCCGCGAGGCAGGGCGTCGCCCGCCCAGAGGTACGCCAGAAGCCAGATCGCCAGCGCGGTGGAGATCGCGGTGGGCAGGACGGCGATCCACGCCGCCCTCCTGTAGACGGCGGGCCCGATCGAACCGGGCGGGCCACCACCCCACAGCCGCCGCGTTCCGAGCAGCCCCGCCACCGCCGCCAGGAACGGCAGCAGCACGACGGCGCCGGCCACCCCGATCACGGCGCACCGTCCCTCACCGGTACGGCTCCGCCCTCAGCGGGATCGCCCGTCGCGGGATCGCCTGTCGCCGGATCGCCGGGTTCGGCGAGGTCGCGGACATGGTCGATCTCGACGGTCCGCCGGTTGCGGAACACCGCGAGGACGATCGCCAGGCCCAGCCCGAGCTCCGCGGCGGCGATCACGATGACGAACAGGGTCAGCACCTGGCCCCCGTGGAGCGCGTCCCTGAGCCATACGTCGAAGGCGACGAGGTTCAGGTTGACCGCGTTGAGCATCAACTCCACCGACATCAGCACGAGGATCGTGTTACGCCTGGCGAGCACGCCGTACACGCCGATCGAGAACAGCAGCGCGGCGAGCACGGCGGGATAGACGACGTGCACGTCAGTCCTTTCCGCCGATGTCGGTACGGGAGAGCACGATCGCGCCGATCAGCGCGGCGAGCAGCAGCACCGAGAGCGCTTCGAAGGGCAGCACCCAGTTCCTGAAGATGCTCGCCCCGAGCGACGCGGCGGCGCCACCACCCGGCTCCAACTGGGCGTAGGCGGTGTGGAAGCCCTCGACCACGGTGGTGACGAGTACGGCCGCCGTCGCCACCGAGACCACCAGGGCGGCGACCTTGTTGCCCGAGTTCAGGTCGGTGGACGGGCCGATGGGAGCGCGGGTCAGCATGATGCCGAAGAGCAGCAGCACCACGACCGCCCCGACGTAGATCAGTACCTGGACCCAGGCCACGAACTCGGCGGTGAGCACCAGGTAGCACCCGGCGAGCGCGCCGAACGAGACGACCAGCCACAGGGCCGCGTGCACGATCTGCCGGGTGGTGACGACCAGCAGCGCCGTCCCCGCCGCCACCACACCGAGCAGCAGGAAGACGACCTCCTGCGCGGTGGGCGGCCAGAAGCCCGGTGCCATGGACGTCACGACTCCTCCTGCGCCGTCGGCGGCCAGAAGCCCGGCGCCACCGATATCACGACTCCTCCACCGCCCCGGACGACTCCGGCGGCTCCTCCCCCGTCCCCGATTCCTTGGCCGAGCCGGGGGACTCCTCAGCCCGTGGGGGCGAGGGGGGCTCGGTTGGGGCCGGCTTCTTCGGCAGCGCGCCGGGGGGCCGGATCGCGCGCACGGCGGCGTGGCCTCCGAGGGCGCCACGGCGAGGAGCCGACGGGCCACCGCCAGGCGTGCCCGGTGCCCGCTTCGCGCGGTCCGGCGCCGCATCACCGCTCTGACCTGGCTGGGCCTGTGCCGTGCCGGGGTGGTCGGCGGGGGTGGGGCCCGCGTCACCGGTCTCTGCCGTCGTCGGCCGGTCCGGCTGCGCCGTAGACGGCTGGACGGCTGCCGCACCGCCTCGCTGGAGCGTCTCCGGACGATCGGACTCGGCAGTGTCCGGGCCTCCAGAGGCAGCCGTGTCCGGACGTCCAGAGGTGGCGGGGCGGGTGGGCTTGGTCGTGACGCGTTCGGGGTCCGGGCGGTCGCGGGTGGGACGGGCGGCGCCGCGGGAGGCGGCGGCGACCTCCTTGGGCGGCTCGGCGTTCGGCTCGTGCGGGGGCGGAATGGGGATCGTCTGTACCCATTCGCCGAGCTTGTCCTTCTCGTGCAGGAGGTTGCGGATGTCGTACTCGGCGTACTCGAACTCCGGCGACCAGAAGAGCGCGTCGAACGGGCACACCTCGATGCATATGCCGCAGTACATGCACAGCGAGAAGTCGATCGCGAACCGGTCGAGCACATTGTGGGCGCGCGGACGCCCGCCCTCGGGGGCCGGTGCCGTCTCCTTGTGGGAGTCGATGTAGATGCACCAGTCGGGACACTCCCTGGCGCACAGCATGCAAACCGTGCAGTTCTCTTCGACTAGGGCGATGACGCCGCGACTGCGAGGGGGCAGATCGGGGCGAACCTCCGGGTATTGCTGGGTGTCCGCCCTGCTCAGCATGTGGCGAAAGGTGACGGCCAGACCCTTCGCAAGCCCTTCTCCTGGTATAGGTGCCACGGTTCAACATCATGGCCTACATGGGCGTCCCCGTGAATGCGCAGGGCTCCGTCGTCTCCCGGTTTTCCAGAATCATCACGATTTTGGGGGACTTATCCGGCATGACATGTGGTCCCTCTGGCCGATGCGGGAGGCAAGGGAAGGCCGTATTCTTCGCGTTATGCACCCGACCAACGGCCACGGGGGCCCGGGATCGGGGCCGCCGGGAGGCCCTCCCCCTGAGCCCGGTGATCCGAACGGTCCGACCGCTCCACGGCCCCGCCAACCCGGCCGGCCGTTGCCGGGCCCCACCTCCAGCCCTCAGGCAAGATCCCACCAGGACCAGGGACACGCCCCGTACACGAACCCCCATCCCGACCAGGCGGGGGCCGGGCCGTCATCCCGCCCGAGCCTCGGCCCGCAGCAGGACCGTCCCTCACGGAGCGGTCCCGAGCCAGGCCGCCCGCCGAAGGACCAACGTGACCCCGCGCCGGGGAGCTCGTCCCACGGCCAGCGCGGCACCGGGCCGGGGAGCTCGTCCCACGGCCAGCGCGGCACCGGGTCAGGCGACCCGTCGTACGGTCAGCGCGGCACCGGGCCCGATCGTTCGCCGTACGGGCGGCCGGGGGCCGGTCAAGGACGTTCTCCATACGGACGGCCGGGCCCGGAGCAGGGCCGTCCCCCTTACGCGCCGCCGGACCCCAGGCAGGGCAATGGGCCGTTCCTTCCCCCGCATCCCGGCCAGCACGGTCTCGCGCCGTACAACCGGCCGGCTCCCGGGCCGTACGACACGCGCCGGCCAGGTGACCCCAACGGGCACCTCCCCCAGCCGCCGTTCCCGCCGCACATTCCTCCGCCTCAGCCGCCGAACGGCACCAGCGCGGCGAGCGTCCTCTGGGCTCTCGCGCCGCTCCTCTCGTGCGGGGTCGCGACGCCTTTCACCATCGGGTACGCGGCGGCGAAACTCCGGAGCACGATGCTCGGCCTGTCGGCGGCGATCTACGCCATCGGCATGATCGCTCTCATGGTGGCCGTGGTGACGGACGGCCCCGGCCCCTCACCCGTGTGGCTGACGCTTCTGTCGCTCCTCGGCTCGGGCGGTAGCTGGCTCGGGGGGACGGTCCAGTCGCTGATCATCCGCAAGCGGGTCTTCGACAACTCGGAATCGCCCAACGACCATGCCGTGGCCTTCGCCCAGCATCGTCGCGAGCTCAGACAGCAGGCACGCGACCTGGTCGAACGCGACCCCGCGCTGGCCCGCGAGCTGCGCATCGGCCGCCCCGACCTCCCGCGCCAGTACGACGACGGAGGCCTGGTAGACGTCAACCACGCACCCGCCGAGGTGATCGCGAGCCTGCCGGGGATGACCACCGAGCTGGCGCAACGCGTGGTCCAGGCCAGGGCGGACGTCGGAGGCTTCATCTCCGCCGAGGACGTGTCGATCGCCGTGGACCTCCCTCCCCACCTCACCGCCGACCTGGTGGAACTCACCATCTACCTTCCCTGAGACCAAGCCTCGACCTCAGGACCTGCGGCCCTCAAGCCCTTGACCCCGAGTCCTGGACCCGACCTCTCACGGCTGCTGCCGGCGGTCGGGTCCTGGGAGCCTTGAACTCCGACCACTGCGGGGATCTCCAGCCAGGAACACCTGCCGGCACGGGCCGTCTCTGGCCGGGACCTGTCCGAAAATGCCGGCTGCGATCCTGATTCCTGGCATTCCGCCCTGAACCCCCGGCGGAGACGGACAGCCACCCGGTCACGACCCGGCCCGGAACACCGGCCGGTGCGGACGGTCTCGGGTCGTCGGACCAGATGTGGAAGCACCGGCCTCCCCGACCGGTCTTGAGTCCGGGGATCGTGGGCAGAGGCGGGCGTTCTCGGGAGGTGAGATGCGGCCAGGAAGACCGACCGCGGCGGGCGGTTCTCGGTCATGGGACACGACCTCGGATCCTGGCCCGGCCGGCGGTCTCGGCGAAGTCACCGTGCCAGCAAAAACATGCGTAACACCGGCTATCTCCGTATTCTTCGCGATATGCAGCTAGCCAGGCCCTCCCAGTCCACGACCGCGATCAGCATCGTCTGGGCACTGGCTCCGTTGTTCACCTGCGGGCTCGCCACGCCGTTCACCATCGGTTACGCGGCCTACCGCAAGCGCGCGCCGATGGTCGCGGTCGCCGCGCTGCTGTACTTCCTCAGCCTCTTCGTGCTCTGCGTGATCATTTTCGCCTACAACGACTCGTCGACCTTCCCGGACTGGGCCAGCATCCTCATCGTCCTCGGGCTGTTCACGAACTGGATCGGCGGGCTCATCCACTCCCTGGCCATCCGCTCGGCGATCTTCGCACCGAACGCTCACGGTCACGGCGCCTTCCCGCCGCCCCCGCCGCACGCCTACCGCCCGGCGTCGTACCCGCCGGCACCGTACCCGCCTCACCAGCCACCGCGCCCGTACGCGAACCAGCAGCACCCTGGTACGGCCCCTGGCCAGCACCGCCCCGGCACCGCGCCGAACCAGCAGAGGCCCGGTGCGGCACCGAACCAGCAGCGGCCGAGCGGGGTTCCGAACCAGCAGCGGCCCGGCGCGGCTCCGCAGCGGCATCCGCACCCGGCACCGCAGCCTCCGACACAGCCTCGCCCGCCGCAGGATCAATACGGCCGGCGCTCGCCCCAGGACCAGCACGGCCCGCACACGCCCCAGGACCGGCCCGGTCAGCGCTCGCCGCAGGATCAGGAGCGGTACCAGCAGCGCCCTACGCAGGATCACCGCCAGGTGCCGAACCCGATCACCACGAACCCTCCCGTATCCAGCCAGGCGACGGCCCCCGGCTCAGCCTCGGGAAGCACGCCGGGCGGCGTGCACGGCGCCTCGACACTTCCCACCCAAGCGCCTGGACCACTGCCCGCCGGGGAATCCGACCACATCGGCCGCTACCGGCTGATCGGGAGCCTCGGACAGGGCGGTCAGGGCGCGGTCTACCTGGGCGAGACGCCCGACGGCACGCGAGTCGCGATCAAGGTGCTGCACGCTCGGCTGGCCTCGGAGACCGGCGCCCAGCAGCGGTTCCTGCGCGAGGTCGAGGCGGCCAGGCGAGTCGCGCCGTTCTCCACCGCCCGGGTGATCGACGCCGACATCGCCGATGAGCGTCTCTTCATCGTGAGCGAGTACGTCGAGGGCTCGTCGCTCGAACAGCTCGTACGGGAGCGGGGGCCGCGCGGCCACGACGGACTGGTACGGCTCGCGCTCGGAACGGTCGGGGCCCTCGCCGCGATCCACCGCGCCGGGATCGTGCACCGCGACTTCAAGCCGAGCAACGTCCTGATCGGCGCCGACGGACCCCGAGTGGTGGACTTCGGCATCGCCCGCGTGCTCGACAACGCCACCGCGACCTCCAGCGGCGTGCTGGGCACCCCCGCCTACATGTCCCCCGAGCAGGTCTCGGGAGAGCGCGTCGGACCGGAGTCCGACGTGTTCAGCTGGGCCGCGACGATGATCTTCGCCGCGACGGGCCGTCCGGCCTTTGGAGAGGACAACATCGCGGCCGTGTTCAACCGCATCTTCACCAAACAGCCTGATCTGTCCGCGCTGCCGGACCCGCTGGCCCAGGTGGTCGGAAGATGCCTCGAAAAGCGCCCGGAGAACCGCCCCAGCGCCTCCGACGTCATGCTCGCCATCGTCCACTGACCGTCGCCGCCGCTGTCCTGGTGGAACGCGCCGCTGCCCATAGCGAGCGGGAAATCCCGGGCGTGCACTTTCGCGATGGCCGGTATACCGGAGACGGAACCGTCCGTTATCCATTTCCGCTGGTCAGCGCCAAGTGCCGTTTTCACGGCATATATCGCGGCATGGTCGCAGACGCCGGAACCCACGAGAACCGCAACGAACGTGTGTCGAGTGGTAATTCCGATTTTCACAACCCGGAAGCCTGGTGAGCCGATACGCGCTTCGCTTAGGTTTACAGGCGGTGTCAGCCGTAGAGCGGCGCCGTCGAGGCGGGGAGGAGTTCGCATGGCACCATCCGAGGCCGCGCAGTGCCAGGCGGACATGATCGCGGCCGCCAAGGTGGTGAACGACATCCTCCAGGCGCTCGGCACCGTGCCCCCGTTGTTCGGCGACCACACCTGGCAGGGGCTCTCGGCCGACCAGTGGGCCTCCGGCTGGAACGCTCGAAGAGCCCAGCTCGTCACCTTGCTCAACGCCGTGCTCGCCGAGCAGCCCCAGCTGATCGCCCGGCTCGAAGAGGCGGAGCGCCGGAAGCTCGCGTCGTAGGCCACGGCTGAGAGGGACTAGATGGGCGAGTTCGTAGGGGTCGATCCTGCCAACCTGCGTGAGCTGGCGAGCCGTCTCCAGCGGCTGCACACCCTTCTGGCCGAGCACGGCCCGCTGATCCAGCAGAAGATGCAGAAGTGGGACAGCGAGGTCAGCTTCGCCGCGCTGCCCCGCCTGATCGACGAGGCCCTCAACGACGCCCGTGACATGGACGCGCGCACCACGAAGGCGTACGAACTGGCACGCGAGAAGGGCTGGAGCCCCTTCCAGAACGGCCCCGCCGACGGCCTGGGAGGCACCGCCGGGGGCCTGGGAGGCACGGCCGGCAACCAGAGCGGCGGCCCCGTCGACAGCCTGCTCGCCCTCGACCGCACTCCGCCGCCCATGGTGCGTCTCGACTGGACGACGACCGGGCAGGGCGGCTACCAGGCGAAGCAGGATGCCAAGGCACTCGCCGAAGCCCTCACCACCAAGGACCCCGCACAGGCCCGCAACCGCATCGCCCTCCTGCCGGACAGCCTCGCGCGGCACGCCAACGACAAGGCGTACCTCGCCACGTTCTGGACGGAGGCCTGCCCCCTCGCGCTCCAGGCGGCCAGGGCCCTGTACAACCGGGCGGGCGCGGCGCTGTTCAGCACGGAGAGCGCGAGCCTCCTCCGGGCGCTCGGCGCGTCGCTGGCCTCGGCGACCCAGATGCGCGTCGGCACCGGCAAGGACAGACGGCCCCTGCTGTCCGAAGCGACCCGAGCGGCGATCACCAAGAACGCCGACCCCTGGTCCGTCGGCATGCTCTTCAAGTACGGCCCCGACGGCAAAACCTGGGACTCCCACTTCCTCGCCGACATAACCCGCTCCATGCTCGACGCCCGAGCAAGCGGCAAGATCGAGGTGCCGCTCCCGACCTTCACCGCCAAGGATCCGTACGACGCTGGGAACCGCAATTTCGGCGATCCGAAGCTCCAGGCGGAGTTCGACCCGGTCGTCGCCGTCCTTGATCGGGCGGCCGAGAACGGGCAGGCCGCGCGACACGTGCTCGGCGATCCCTCCTCGGGCTTCAAATACGCCAAGATGCTGGTCAACGACCAGTGGCACACGCAAGGGAGCACCACGGACGCGTTCGCCAAGTTCGCCCGCGGTCCCGTGCCCACTCAGCTCAACAACCAGGTCGACCTCAGCTCGCACGCCGCCGAATTTCTCAAGGCGGCCGTATCAGCCGGCCGGGGCGCCTCCGATGACGCAAAGGAATCGGCCTGGTCCGTCGTCAACATCGTCAAGGCGACCTCCGAGTTCTCCAAACTCCACCCCGACACCACCCTCCCCAACGAAATCCGCAAATCCCTCATCTTCACCGCCGACCGCTACCTCCCGGACTTCGCCACAGGGGTGAGCCGTCCCTACGGATCGGGTGCGGTTCCTCTTGGAGAAGTCAAAGGAAATCCCTGGATCTCCATCATCGATGGTTCCGAGCTGACGGCCTTCTTCGACCAGGCACTACACGACCCAAAGGAGTTCGGGGCGTTCAAGGGCATGTTGGACGCACGGATCTCCACCGCTGTTGCCGCGACCGTCAAGGATCCATCGGACGCGAACTATGTCGGCGAGATGGCAGGGATCTATGGCTTGATCGAGCGCATCCAGAGCGATCGCAAGTTCGCGGACGCCCAGTTGAAGGACGAGCAGGCAACGCGGAACCAGACCGCGCTCGCGGCGCTCACCAGTGGATTCGGAGCGCTCAGCTTCAGCAATCCGTGGGGACCTGGGGTCATCGCACAGTTCCTCACCGGGGTCACGACTCCGTCGTTGAGTGAGACCTTCGACAGCGGCCACGCGTTGCAAGCCATCAAAGACAATGCCGACGGCTTCAGGAAGCAGGTTTTCCACGTCGAAATCCCGGTGGTTCAGGGATTGATCAATGCCGGCGTCCTGCACCCACCGAAAGACGCCACATGGGTGAGCGACGGCCACCTGTCTCCCAACCCGTCTTTCACCGCCTGGCTCAGCCGGCACGCACAGACGAGATATGGCGAGAAGACTCTCGAGGCGTGGGTCAAGGAGGCGCAAGAGGCGATGAGGTTGCAGCAGTGAGCCCAGGCCGGAAGACATGGATGACGCTGCCGGCCTTCGCCCTGCTTCTCACGGCCTGCGGCCCAGAGAAGCAGCAGCCGGCGGACAGCGACCTTGCTCGTCGTGGTCCAGCCCTGGTAGCGGTGACACAGTGTTTCATTGACCACCACTTGGTGCCCGCGAGTGAGCTTCAAGGACGCTCGTGGCTGGACAAGGGGAAGATCAAACCGGACCCCGGCTTCACCGCTTGGGTCAGCACCCACGCGGACACTGTTTACCGGGGTAAGACACTGCACACCTGGGAAGATGAAGCCACCGCCGCCTGGCCCAACTGGCAGTGCCCGCTCTGAAGGTCGCTCATAGAGTGCCCCAAGAAGGCGGCCATCGAGGACGTGAGTGCCGCCTGCGCCCCGGAGCGCTCCAGGTGGGCAAGGCCGGTCGGCCTGCCGCTGCGCCGCTTCCCGTTCGAACGTACGGCCGACGGGCACGAGGCGGTGGAGTCCGGCACGGTCGGCAAGGCTCTCATCGACCTCGTCTGAGGTGCGGCCTGATCCGCGCCGCACGAGCACAGGAGGTCCGCCTTCGTCCCCGGTCGTCGCCCGTCGATGATGGGATCGACCAGCAGCCCTGCCGCGCGCGGCTATGCCGGGGTCCTGAGGCCTTCGTTGCGGGCTAGCCAGGACGCGTAGTGGGGTCGTTCGCCGATGGCGTCGCGGTGTGCCTGGGTGGCGAACTCGGCCAGTTCCTCGGCGCGGTCGGCCAGCGGGCCGTCGCGGCGCCAAGCCACCAGGTGCCGCAGCCACAGCGGGGTGCCGGCGATCGGGCGCACCACGATCCCCGGACCGTCCGGCACCGTGGCCTGGCAGGGTGACACCGCGTGCCCGCCGGCGACGAGCTGCCGGATCATCGCCTGCTCGGTCATGCTGTGCGGCACGCGGGGTGAGAAGCCCGCGTCCTGGCAGGCGGCGTACACGCACTCGGGCCAGCCCACCCCGTCCGGCGGGGAGAGCACCCAGTCGTCGTCCGCGAGATCGGCCAGCCGCACCTCCTCCTCGCCCGCGAGCGGGTGTGCGCTGCTCATGAGGATGAAGACCGGCTCGGTGACCACCAGCCGCATGCCGATCGACGGCGGGGCGGACAGCTCGTTCCCGGGGTAGTCGACGAGGGTCGCCGCGTCCAGCCGGCGGGAGATCAGCAGGTCGAGGAGGAGCCTCGGGGAGTACTCGGTGTGCACGGTGATCGACACGCCGGGGACCTCGAAGAGCCGGCTGAGCAGGCCGGACAGCAGGGGCGTCACATATCCGCCGATGCGGGCGACGTCCGACCGGCGCGCGTCGGCGCCTGATCCGGTGACCAGTTCGTCCACGGTGAGCAGGATGGACCTGGCCCGGGTGAGCACGAACTGGCCGAACGGCGTCGGGGTGATGCCGAGGCGGCCCCGGCGGAAGAGCTGCCCGCCGAGCGCACCCTCGACCCGCTGAAGCTGCGCCGTGAGCGCGGGCTGTGACACGCCGATGGTGCCGGCCGCCCTGCTCAGACTTCCGGCGTCGGCGATGGCACAGATCACGCGCAGGTGGCGGAGCTCAAGCTGCACTTCCGCCCCTCCTTTCACCGCTATAACCCGCGGACTATATCTCTTTGGGATTAGCGGGATATCTCGCGGTCGCGCATGGTGGGAGGCCGTGTCATCGCCACCAGGGGATCTTCGTGCCAGAGACCTGCCGCCACTCCGGATACGCCTTCACCGACCACCTGATCACCGTCCCGCTCGACCATGCCGACCCCACGGGCATGACGATCGAGCTGTTCGCCCGTGAGCTGGTCGCCGTTGAGCGGGAGGAGGCCGACCTGCCGTTCCTGCTGTATCTCGAAGGGGGTCCCGGGCACCGGGCCCCGCGCGCGATCCCCGGCTGGCTGGAGCGGGCGAGCCGCGAGTACCGGGTGGTCCTGCTCGACCAGCGGGGCACGGGACGGAGCACGCCCGCCACGCGGCAGACCCTGACCGATCTACCCGACCCGGCGGGCTACCTGCGGCACTTCCGGGCCGACAGCATCGTGCGCGACGCCGAGCTGCTGCGCGCGCACCTCGCGGGAGACCGGCCGTGGAGCGTGCTCGGCCAGAGCTTCGGCGGGTTCTGCGCGCTCACCTACCTGTCCCTGGCGCCCGAGGGGCTGCGCGAGGTGCTGATCGCGGGCGGGCTGCCGTCGCTGACCGCCTCGCCGTACGAGGTGTACCTGGCGGCGTACCCCAGGGTCCTGGCCCACAACGAGCGCTTCTTCGCCCGCTACCCCCGAGACCAGGAGGTCGCCCGCAGGGTCGTGGACCATCTTCTGGAGAACGAGGTGGCGCTTCCCAACGGCGATCGGCTCACCCCGCGGCGTTTCCAGACGGTGGGCCTGGTCCTTGGGCAGGAGAACCGCTTCGACTCCCTCCACCACCTGCTTGAGGAGCCGTTCATCGGCAAGGGCGAGCTCTCCGATGCCTTTTTGAGGGGGGTCGACTCCCTGGTCTCGTTCGCCGGGCATCCCCTCTATGCCCTGTTGCACGAGGCCATCTACTGCCAGGGCGAGGCGTCCGCGTGGGCGGCGGAGCGGGCGCTGGCCGGCTTCCCGGAGTTCGGCCTGGAGCCGGGCGCACCCGTCCGGTTCACCGGTGAGATGATCTTCCCGTGGTTGTTCGAGGAGGACGCCGCGCTCGCCCCGCTGCGATCCTGCGCGCGGGACCTGGCCGCGCACGCCTCCTGGCCGAGCCTGTACGACCCCGACCGGCTGGCCCGCAACACCGTGCCGGTCGCGGCGGCGATCTACTACGACGACATGTACGTCCACCGCGAGCACTCCCTTCGCACGGCGGGCATGGTCGGCGGCCTGACATTCTGGATCACGAACGAGCACGCCCACGACGGCCTGAGCCGCGGCGGCGCCGTACTCGACCGGCTCATCAGGATGACCCGGCGATAACGGGTGCTTTGCCCCCATAAATCCAAAGTTATGCCCACCTGGGATGTGTGCTACGAGGGCAAAGCCCCGGATAGTGCAGGCAGCTCCTCACTTTGCCCTCCGGAGGCTCTCCTCTATGCGCATCCCCCGACCTCTCACGGCCCTGGCGGCCGCCTCCACGGCCGCCATCCTCCTGTCCGCGCCCATCTCCCCCGCCCAGGCCGCCGACGAGCCCGGCAGCGCCACCGTGGTGCCGGTGCAGGTCACCGGCGACCCGGCGCACCGGTTCAACCTGATCATCATGGGCGACGGCTACACCAAGGGCGAGCAGTCCTCGTTCGCCGCCGACGCCGAGCTGCAGCTCAACGTGCTGTGGTCGATCGAGCCGTACAAGTCCTACCGGAACTACTTCAACGTCTACCGGGTGGACATCGTCTCCGGTGAGTCGGGCGTCGGCTGCGACCCCGACCTGGCCGCCGGGAAGAAGAACACCCCGCTGAGCATGGGCTTCTACGCCAACTGCAACCCCACCAGCCTGCAGCGGCTGATCACCGTGAACAACACGGCCGCCAACAGGTACGCCAACATGGTGGCGGGAAGCAACACCGGCAACCGGCAGATCGTGGCGCTGGCCAACAGCGGGACGTACGGCGGAGCGGGCGGCGCCTACGCCACCGCCTCGGGCCACAACTCGATGTCCGCCCTGATCGCCCCGCACGAGATCGGCCACTCGCTCGGCGGGCTGCAGGACGAGTACCCCTACTACAGTCGCGGCGTGGACGGCGGTCCGTACACCGGTACCGAGCCCGGCTCGGCGCACCACACGCTGCTGACCGAACAGCAGATGAAGGACCAGCAGCGGAAGTGGTGGCGCTGGCTCGGCGAGCCCGGCGAGGCGGGCGGCACCATCGGCAGGTACGAGGGCGGTCTCTACTACAGCAGCGGGGTCTGGCGGCCCAGCCAGCACTCGATCATGAAGACGCTCGGCTACTACTACGACCAGGTCAGCCGCGAGATCATGACGCAGAAGATCTCCGCCAAGGTCGGCCTCATCCAGGACGGCACGCCCACCACGTCACCGGTCGGCGCCGACCGGGTGCTCTGGGTCGAACCGCTGCACCCGAACGACCACGCCCTGACGACCACGTGGCAGGTGGACGGCGCCAAGCTGCCGGGTCAGGGCACCGAGGTCGACCTGCGCACCCTGGACCTGTCACCGGGCAGGCACACGGTGACCGCGACCGTGGTCGACCCGACGAGCTTCGTACGGGACCCGGCCATCCGCGCGACCGGCCTCACCGCGACCCGCACGTGGACGGTGGACACCACCGTGACCACGGTCCCGGGAGCGACCAGCCCCGGTTTCCTGTCCTCCACGCCGACCAACCGCGGCGTGGGACGTAATGAGATCGTCTACGTCGACAGCGCCCACCCCGACGACGCCGTCCCCGCCGTCGCCTGGGCCCTGGACGGCAAGCCGCTCACCGAGACCGACGACGACCTCGATCTCGGCGCCCTCACCCTCACGCCGGGCGCCCACACCGTCACCGCCACCGCCGGCGGGCAGACGCTCACCTGGACCGTGGACGACAAGCCCACCACCGGCTACGAGCTCTCCGAGCCGATCGTCAGGTCCGGCGAGACCTACGTCTACAACGGCCCCTTCACCATGAAGCTCACCGGGCACGACGACGAGCCCGGGTACGTCGTGCGCGAGTCGCGGGTGGACGGCGACGGCTGGTTCAACTACTTCGGCTGGCCGACCTCCGCCGACCTGCCGTGGACGTTCAGCGAGAGCGGCACCACCATCGACAGCCTCACCTACGGCACGCTGGCCCGGGGCGCGCACACCATCGAGTACCGCTCCATTGACGCCAGCGGCAACTACGGCGACGCGAAGAGCTTCAGGGTGACGACCCTCCCGGCACCTCCGGCCTGCACCACCACCATCACCGGCTCGAAGAAGGGGGCGCTCTCGATCCGTTCCGGTGTCACCTGCCTGAACGACGCCGAGGTCAGCGGAGTGGTGACGGTGGGCTCCGGCGCGTCCCTCGTGGTCAACGGCGGCACGATCAAGGGAGGGATCACCGCGGCCGGCGCCGGCGAGGTGCACCTGATCAAGGCGCGGATCGAGGGGGCGGCCGCCATCTCCGGCACCACCGGCAAGCTGGTCATCGCCGGCGCGGACATCAGAGGCGCGATGACGATGAGCGGCAACGCCACGACCGAAGCCCTCGTCCTGACGGGCACACGCGTCCAGGGCTCCCTGTCCTGCGCGGCCAACACGCCGCAGCCCTCCGACGCCGGGGTGCCCAACGACGTCACCGGCGCCGCCCAGTGCACCGGCCTCACCGGCTCCAAGACGGCGAACCGGGCCAAGGCCTACGAGGCGGTGGTGCCCGACCACCGCTGAGCGGCGTCTCGCACGACGAACCGGGCGACGGCCACACGGCCGTCGCCCGGTTTTCATTCGGGGGTGCCGGCGACCGCGCGCAGGGCGGCGATCAGGTCGCCGCCCGAGGGAGCCGTTTCGGGGTCCACGAGCCATTGGGCCGCCATGCCGATCAGCAGCACCTGGTAGAGCGCGCCGACCTTCTCCGCCTGCTCCTCGTTCTCGGCCGAGCCGAGCCGCCCGAACAGCTCGACCAGCGCGAGGCGCGCCTGCCGGCTCGTGTCGGCGAGGTTCCCGCGCATGTCCGGCATCTTCTGGATGTTCGCGATGAGCTCGAACTGGATGGCCCACAGCGCCCGGTGGGTCGCGAAGGACCCGATCACCGCCGCCCACGTCGCCTCGAACCGCTCGTCCGGGGTGGCGCCGGGGTCTCCCTCGGAGGCGAGGATGCGGCCGAGGTCGTCGCCCCACTCCTCCATCGCCTGCTGGAGCGCGGCGTTGAGCAGCGCCTCCTTGGACCCGTAGTGGTAGCCGATGGCGGCCAGGCTGACGACGCCCGAGGCCGCCGCGATGTCGCGCGCCGTGGTGCGCGCGTACCCCTTCTCGTACAGGCAGCGCTTGGCTCCGGCGAGCAGGTCTTCGCGATTTCCCATGCCAGGAGTCTAACCAACGTCTCATACATTTGTCTTGTACGAGCGTATTGCACAGTTGACTGATACATATGTACTGTTCTCTCAGAGCAGGCCGCAGAGCCCGACCGAGCAGGGAGCCCCCCATGAAGAACCGAACCGTCCTCATCTCAGGTGCGAGCATCGCGGGCACGACGCTGGCGTACTGGCTGCGCCGTCACGGCTTCACCCCCACGGTGGTCGAGCGGGCCCCCTCCGTGCGGGAGGGGGGCTACAAGATCGACATCCGCGGCGCCGCGCTCGACGTGGTGACGCGCATGGGCGTCCTCGCGGAGATCCGCCGTGAGCGGACCGGCGTGCTGGGCGGGTCGATCGTCGACGCCGCGGGCAAGCGCGTGGCGAGCATGGACGGCGACACGTTCGGCGGGCGGGAGGGCGACGACGCCGAGATCCTCCGCGGCGACCTGAACCGCATCCTCTACGACCTCACCAAGGGCGAGGTGGAGTACCTCTTCGAGGACTCCATCGCCACCCTCGCCGACACCGCCCACGGCGTGGAGGTCACGTTCGAGAGCGGCGGGAGGCGCACGTTCGACCTGGTGGTGGGGGCCGACGGGCTGCACTCCACCACCCGCGCGCTGGCCTTCGGCCCAGAAGAGCGGTTCGTCCGCGACCTCGGGTACTGCGTCTCGATCTTCAGCGTCCCCAACCACCTCGGCCTCGACCGCTGGGAGCTGACCTACGTCTCCCCGGGCAGGACGGCGCTGGCGTACAGCACCGCCAAGGACACCGGCGCCAAGGCCATGTTCCTGTTCGCCTCCGAGCCGCTGGCGTACGACCACCGCGACCGCGACGAGCAGCGCGAGCTCCTGGCCCGCGCCTACGCCGGGGAGGGCTGGGAGGTTCCCCGGCTGCTCACGGGCATGGAGCACGCGGACGACTTCTACTTCGACTCGCTCAGCCAGGTCCACATGGACCGCTGGTCGAGGGGCCGGGTCGCGCTGGTCGGGGACGCCGCCTACTGCGCCTCCCCCGCGTCGGGCCAGGGCACGAGCCTGGCCCTGGTCGGCGCGTACGTCCTGGCGGGCGAGCTCGCCGCGGCCGGCGGCGAGCACGAGGCCGGGTTCGACGGCTACGAGAGAGAGATGCGAGGCTTCGCCGAGCGGAACCAGAGCCTCGGACCGGCGAACATCAAGCGCATGGTGATGCGGAGCAAGGCACAGGTCCGCATCTCGATGACGATGCTCTCGCTGCTGAAGTACCTGCCGGGCAAGGACCGCATGATGGCCAAGGTCCTCGAACCCATCCACAAGGCGGCGAACGCCATCGAGCTCAAGGACTACTGAGCGCACGGCACGTGTTTGGAAGGCGACCACCCGGGGACCCGGCACTCACGGGTGTCACGACAAGAGGGGCGGCAGGCATGGAGCAGAGACGCGTAGTGGTGTCAGGCGGAGGCACCGGCATCGGGCTGGCGACGGCGGAGGCCTTCGCCGGGGAGGGCGCCCAGGTCACCATCCTCGGCCGCCGGGCCGAGGTGCTCAGCGAGGCCGCCGCGAAGCTGAACACCGCCTACGACGCCGACCTGGTCGGCTGGACCACGGCCGACCTGTCCGACCCCCGCCAGACCCAGGCGGCCGTGGAGGCGATCGCGCTGAAGGGCCCGGTCGACGTGATCGTCACGAACGCGGGCGGGAACGTCGCCTTCGGCGACGACGGCACGCTGACCGGCATCGCCGACTCCTACCGGCGCAACTTCGAGGCCAACGTGCTGACCGCGGTGCTGCTCACCGAGGGCCTCCTGCCCTACCTGCGCCGCCCAGGCGGCCGCATCGTGCACCTGTCGTCGATCGCGGCGGTCCGCGGCCCCGGCTCGTACGGCGGTGCGAAGGCGGCCCTCCACGCCTACACCTACGAGCTGGCGCAGCGGCTCGGGCCCGAAGGGGTCACGGTGAACGCCGTGGCCCCCGGCTACGTCGCCGGCACCGAGTTCTTCGGCGACCGGGCGACGCCGGAGTTCGTCAGGTCGCGCGTCGACCAGACCCTGGTCGGCAAGCCGGGCACGCCGGGCGAGGTCGCGGCGGCCATCAGGTATCTCGCCTCTCCCGAGGCCGGATACGTGACCGGCCAGATACTCCACATCAACGGCGGGACGATGTTGGGCCGATGACGCCGGGCCGCCCGGCGGGTCCCCTCAGCCGGCGAGCACCCTGACCACCCCGGTGAGCGCGAGCTGCAAGAGCGCGGCCGGCACCAGGCCGATCCAGGCGAGCTTCTGCAGCTGGTCAGCGCGGAGCCGGGGGAAGCTGACCCTGACCCAGATCACCACGAACGCCAGCACGAAGATCTTGATCAACGTCCAGACGGGCCCGGGCAGCAGCGGCCCGTGCCACCCTCCGAGGAACAGCACGGTGGTCAGCGCCGAGAGCACGACGATGCCGGCGTACTCCGACAGCATGAACAGCGCGAACCTGATGCCGGTGTACTCCGTCATCGGGCCCATGATGATCTCGGACTCGGCGATCGGCATGTCGAAGGGCGGCCTGCGCAGCTCGGCGAGGCCGGCGACGAAGAACACCACGGCGCCGACGGCCTGCCACGGCAGCCACCACCAGCGCCACGCCTCCACGATGCCCGGCAGCGACAGCGTGCCCGCCGCCATCGCGACCGACGACGCCGCGAGGACGAGCGGCAGCTCGTACGACATGAGCTGGGCCGCCGCGCGCATGCCGCCGAGCACGGAGTACTTGTTGGCCGACGACCAGCCGGCCATGATCGAGCCGAGCACGCCGACGCCCATCACCGCGAGCACGAAGAACAGCCCGGCGTCCAGATCCGTGCCGAACAGGCCGGGGCCGACCGGGATGACGACCAGCACGACGAAGTACGGCACCAGCGCCACGGCGGGCGCGAGGGAGAACACCCGCCGGTCGGCCGCCAGCGGGATGACGTCCTCCTTCTGGGCGAACTTCACACCGTCGGCGATGAGCTGGGCCCAGCCGTGGAACCCTCCGGCGTACATGGGGCCGAGGCGCGACTGCATGTGGGCCATGGCCTTGTGCTCGGTCTGCCCGACGATCAGCGGCAGCGTCAGGAACGCGATGACGATCACCACGAGGCGGACGGCGACATCGAGCACCTCAGCCATCGCCGTCCTCCGGGCCCGCCGGCCGCGAGGGCTGCTCGGGCTGAGGGCCGCGCACGGCGCGGGGGCCTCGCACCGGTGGCGGCGTGGTGGCCGACGGCCCCCAGTCGGCGGGGACGCCGGGCGGGAGCGTCTTGCGGCGGCTGGGCGAGCCCTGGCCCGACTCGCCGGGCTCCTTGGCTCCCGGCCACGGCTTGGCGACCCGCGAGGCGAGGATGAAGTCCTTGCGGAGCGGGAAGCCCTCGAACCCGTCGGGCAGCAGCAGGGGCACCAGGTGGGGATGGCCCTCGAAGATCACCCCGAACATCTCGAAGGTCTCGCGCTCGTGCCAGTCGGCGCCCCGGTAGACGCCCGTGGCGCTCGGCAGCCGGGGGTCCTCGCGCGGCACCCGCGTGCGGAGCAGCAGGTGGGCGTGCTCGACGGGGTCGAAGACGTGGGCGACGACCGAGAAGCCGCCGGGCGGGTCGTCGACCCCGGTCAGCCAGTCGAAGAACACGCACCCGAGGTGGTCGCGGGCGAAGGTCAGCACGTCGATCCAGTCGCCGGCGCCGACGTCCACGGTGGTCTCCCCGAAGGACTCGGAGACCTCGGCGCGCGGGCCGTACCGCTCCTCGATCGCGGCTCTCATCGGTTCACGCCCGGCCGGTGCTCAGGGGCGGCGTAACGCTCGCCGAGCGACTCGCCCGCGATCTTCTCCTGGAGCTTCATGATGCCGTACAGCAGCGCCTCCGGCCGTGGCGGGCAGCCGGGGACGTAGACGTCGACCGGGATGATCTGGTCGACCCCCTTGGTCACGCAGTAGGAGTCCCAGTAAGGGCCGCCGCAGTTGGAGCAGGCGCCGAACGAGATGACGTACTTGGGGTCGGGCATCTGCTCGTACAGGCGCTTGACGGCGGGGGCCATCTTGTCCGTGACGGTGCCCGAGACGATCATGAGGTCGGCCTGCCTCGGGCCGTTGGCGAAGGGGATCACCCCGAAGCGGATGAAGTCGTGACGGCTCATCGAGGTGGCGATGAACTCGATCGCGCAGCAGGCCAGCCCGAAGTTGAACACCCACAGCGAATAGCGCCGCCCCCAGTTGAGGACGAAGCGCATCGGCTTGGGGGCGAGCCGGGACGCCGGCCCCACGGTGGGCATCGGGAGATCGCTGGCGGCCATGAGGCCATTCTCCCCTCTTCGTCAGGTCCAGGCGAGTACGCGTTTGCGCCAGGCATACAGGATGCCGATGGCGATGAAGGCCAGGAACACGAACATCTCGACCAGCGTGGCCATGCCGAAGCCCGGCGCGGCGAACACCGTCGCCCACGGGAACAGGAACACGGCGTCGACGGCGAAGACGACATAGAGGTAGGTGAAGACGTAGTACCTGATCTGGGACTGCGCCCAGCCCTCGCCGACGGGGTCGACACCGCACTCGTAGGTCGTGAGCTTCTCGCGGGTGGGGTGGCTCGGGCGGAGCAGCCGGTTGACGAGCAGGGCTCCGCTGAAGATCGCGACCCCGATGCCCAGCATCACGGCGACGACAGCGTAAGAACCGAAATATCCGTTCATACACCCTCCCACCTGGCGGACCTCACGGCGCGAGCCTTTCGGCTCCCCGGGGCCTTGACACTAGCCCCCCGAGCGAGGTCCACCGGCCCGGAAATCGCTTTCCGTCACCCCAGGACTACCCATCGCGGTCAAAAGCCAGTCTCTCATCCCGCAAAATACAAGTAAATACGTATATAGCGTGCTTAGTCTGGCAGCCATGGCCCGCCTGCTGCGCTCCGGAGGGATCGCGCTACTGGTCGCGATCACCGCCGGCTGCGGAGTCACCTTCCCCTTCACCTTCGAGGACGAGCCCACCACGCTCCCCGCGCAGCCGACCACGATCAACTTCGTCACCCCGTCCACGGTCGGCGGGCTGTCGGTGCAAACGGTCTCGGACGACTCCGCCGACCACCACGTCTTCGTCAGCTATCCCTCCCTCGCCTCGGCCCCCGAACTGGCCGGGAAGCTCCGCCAGACGACCTCGGCCGCCGTACGCCGCTTCTCCCACGGCGCGCGCCCGCAGCCGCACGCCCCCGCGCCCCCCGAGCTGAACATGGCGTGGCAGCTGACGGCGGCCTCCGGCGGCGTGTTCGGGGTACGGATGCGCACCGGGCTGTTCACCGGCACCCAGTGGCGCAACTCCCTCAGCACCCTCTGGTACGACCAGAACGCCCGGCGCGTCCACGAGTCCGCCGACCTGCTGAAGGACGGCCAGGCCCTCGCCACGCTGGCCGCGATCGTGCGGAACCGCCTCTGGAGCCTCGGCCAGGGGATGAAGGTGGACGCGGTCAAGCCCGACCGGGCGATGTTCGACTCGCTCAACTTCAACCCGCACGGCGACCTCGTGGCGGAGTTCGACGACGGCCAGGTGGCCCCGGCGCGGATGGGCCGGATAGCGGTCGCCGTGCCCAAGCAGGAGGCGACGCCGCTGCTGTCGGACTTCGGCCGGCGGACCATGGACGTCGTGGACTCCGCCACCCCGGAGACCATGCCGAACACCCCGCCGCCGCAGGCGATCCCCGCTCCGGGCGACCAGGGCACGGGGGGCGGCTCTGTGGACTGCGCCGCCGCCAGGTGCGTGGCGCTGACCTTCGACGACGGCCCCGGCCGGCAGACCGATCGGCTGCTGTCCATCCTCGCCGAGTACGGCGCCCGCGCCACCTTCTTCACCGTGGGCGCGAACGCCGAGGCGCAGCCGGCCCTGCTGCGGCGCATCGCCGACGCGGGACACCTGATCGCGAACCACTCCTGGTCCCACCGCGACCTGGCGACCCTCGACATCCGCAAGATCTCCGACGAGCTGAGCCGCACCCAGATGACGATCGGCACGGTCGGCCCCGCCCCCGCGCTGCTCCGGGCCCCGTACGGCGGCCTCACCGCCCAGGTCGTGACCGCGGCCCGCGCGCTCAAGCTCTCGATCGTCGGGTGGAGCGTCGACACGGCGGACGCGAGGGACCCCAACCCGGCCGCCGTCGCCCGGCGGGCGATCGACGGGGCGCGGCCCGGATCGGTCATCCTGATGCACGACGGCGGCCCGGCGACCCTCAAGGCCCTGCCGAAGATGCTCAAGGCGCTGGCGGCCCGCGGCTACTCCTTCGTGACCGTCCCCGAGTTGTACGGCGCGCACAGGATGGAGCCGGGTCAGGTCTACGGCACACGGGCACACTGACGGGATCCCTGAGTGAGGCACTCGGAATCCATCCGCCCGAGGGACATATAGTTAGTCACCGTGACCCGAAACGTGCTCTACTCCCGCTTGCACGTTGACCTGTGCAGGCTCGCCGCGGGGCTGTGTACGCGGAGCCGTCTCCGGTCGTGACCACGCCTCGGGCGCTGGTCTCAGACCACGTCCCCACCTGAGCCTCCCCGGCCTCAGGAAGCACCGCGTGCCGCCGCATCACCCCCGATGCCCACCGGACGCGGCCGACGAACACATCGTTGCCGTCGCAGGGAGATGGGTCACACCCCTTCGACGCGCATGCGTAAAGAAGCCCGCGCAGCCCCAAGGGATCTAGCATGGAAATGAATACGTGCCACGAGCGACGGCGCCCCTGCGCGTCGAGGAGGACCGAGCTGTGACCAAGCAGGTTCAGCAACTCGACCGCGTGATCATTCGCTTCGCGGGTGACTCCGGCGACGGCATGCAGTTGACCGGTGATCGTTTCACGGCGGAGACCGCGCAGTTCGGGAACGACCTTTCCACCCTGCCCAACTTCCCCGCCGAGATCCGCGCCCCCGCAGGCACACTCCCCGGCGTGTCGAGTTTCCAGCTCCACTTCGCCGACCACGACATCCTGACCCCGGGTGACGCCCCCAACGTCCTCGTCGCCATGAACCCCGCGGCGCTGAAGGCCAACCTCGGCGACCTGCCGCGCGGGGCCGACATCATCGTCAACACCGACGAGTTCACCAAGCGCAACCTCCAGAAGGTCGGCTACTCCGAGAGCCCGGTGGACGACGACTCCCTCGGCGAGTGGCGCGTGCACGCCGTCCCCCTCACCTCGCTGACGGTGAAGGCCCTCGAAGGCTTCTCCATCTCCAAGAAGGACGCCGAGCGGGCGAAGAACATGTTCGCGCTCGGCCTGCTGTCCTGGCTGTACCACCGGCCCACCGAGGCGACCGTCAAGTTCCTCGAGACCAAGTTCGCGAAGAAGCCCGACATCGCGAAGGCCAACGTCGCGGCCTTCCAGGCCGGGTGGAACTACGGCGAGACCACCGAGTCCTTCTCGGTGTCGTACGAGATCAAGCCGGCCAAGCTGACCGCGGGCCTCTACCGCAACATCTCCGGCAACCAGGCCCTGGCCTACGGGCTGATCGCCGCCTCGGTGCAGTCGAAGCTGCCGCTGTTCCTCGGCTCCTACCCCATCACCCCGGCGTCCGACATCCTGCACGAGCTGTCCAAGCACAAGCGGTTCGGCATCCGCACCTTCCAGGCGGAGGACGAGATCGCGGGCGTCGGCGCGGCGCTCGGCGCGGCGTTCGGCGGCGCGCTCGGCGTCACCACGACGTCGGGTCCCGGCGTGGCGCTCAAGGCCGAGACCGTGGGCCTCGCGGTCACCACCGAGCTCCCGCTGCTGGTGGTCGACGTCCAGCGGGCCGGCCCCTCGACGGGCATGCCCACCAAGACCGAGCAGACCGACCTGCTCATGGCGATGTACGGCCGCAACGGCGAGTCACCGGTGCCGATCGTGGCGCCCGCGACACCGTCCGACTGCTTCGACGCGGCGCTGGAGGCGGCGCGCATCGCCGTGAAGTACCGCACGCCGGTCATGCTGCTCTCCGACGGCTACCTCGCGAACGGTTCCGAGCCGTGGCGGCTGCCCGAGATCGAGGACCTGCCCGACCTGTCGGTCGAGTTCACGGTCGAGCCGAACGGCGACGACGGCGAGACGTACCTGCCGTTCAAGCGCGACACGCAGACCCTGGCGCGGCCGTGGGCGGTCCCCGGCACCCCGGGTCTCGAGCACCGCATCGGCGGCATCGAGAAGGCCGACGGCACGGGCAACATCTCCTACGACCCCAACAACCACGACCTGATGGTCCGGCTCCGCCAGGCCAAGATCGACGGCATCGCGCAGGACATCCCGCCGCTTTCCGTCGACGACCCCGAGGGCGACGCCCGCGTGCTCGTCCTCGGCTGGGGCTCGACGTACGGGCCGATCGCGGCCGCCGTGCGACGGGTCAGGAAGGCCGGCGCGAAGGTCGCGCAGGCCCACATCCGCCACCTCAACCCGCTGCCAGCGAACACCGGCGAGGTGCTGCGCTCGTACGACAAGGTGCTGCTGCCGGAGATCAACCTCGGCCAGCTCGCGCTCCTGCTCCGCGCGCGGTTCCTGGTCGACATCATCAGCTACAACCGTGTGCGCGGTCTTCCCTTCAAGGCCGAGGAGCTGGCCGGAGTGATCCAGGAAGTGATCGACAGTGAGTGATATCGCGACGAACGGGCACGTCACGGGCCCGGTCGCAGGCACGGGGCTCGCCCTCATCCCCCGGGCAACCGAGAAGCAGACCCTGAAGGACTTCAAGAGCGACCAGGAGGTGCGCTGGTGCCCCGGCTGCGGTGACTACGCCATCCTCGCCGCGGTCCAGAGCTTCCTGCCCGAGCTGGGGCTCAAGCGCGAGAACATCGTGTTCGTCTCGGGCATCGGCTGCTCCTCCCGGTTCCCGTACTACCTGAACACCTACGGGTTCCACTCCATCCACGGCCGGGCCCCGGCGATCGCGACCGGCCTGGCCGCGTCCCGCCCCGACCTGTCGGTGTGGGTGATCACCGGAGACGGCGACGCGCTGTCGATCGGCGGCAACCACCTGATCCACGCGCTGCGCCGCAACGTCAACCTGAACATCCTGCTGTTCAACAACCGCATCTACGGGCTGACCAAGGGCCAGTACTCGCCGACCTCCGAGGTCGGCAAGATCACGAAGTCCACGCCGATGGGCTCGCTGGACAAGCCCTTCAACCCGATCTCGCTCGCCCTCGGCGCCGAGGCGGGCTTCGTGGCCCGCACGCTCGACTCCGACCGCAAGCACCTCCAGTCGGTGCTGCGCGAGGCGGCGGCCCACCGGGGCACGAGCCTGGTCGAGATCTACCAGAACTGCAACATCTTCAACGACAACGCGTTCGAGCCGCTGAAGGACCCTGAGCTGCGTGACGACATCACGCTGCGCCTTGAGCACGGCCTGCCGATCGTGTCCGCCTCCAAGGCGGTGCGCCGGGCGGCCAACGGCGGCATCGAGGTCGTCGACCGGGCGAGCGTGCCCGAGGGCGAGATCCTCGTCCACGACGCCCACAACCCCGACCCGTCGCTGGCGTTCGCGCTGTCGCGGCTGGACGAGCCCGCGTTCGAGCACGTGCCGATCGGCATCTTCCGGTCCGTCGACCGCCCGGCCTACGACACGCTGATGGCCGAGCAGCTCGACGAGGCCGTGGCGGAGCGCGGCCCCGGTCAGCTGAGCGACCTGCTGCGCGGCGGCGACACCTGGCGCGTCGGCTGAGAGCCTGAACGCCTGAACTCCGCCCGATGAGGAGGCCCTCCACGGACATCCGTGGAGGGCCTCCTTCTTTACGAAAAGTCGCTGATCAACGCACTCCGGGAGTGCCCCTCGTTCGTCCTATTCCTGGCGGCGTCGAGGGCGTGCTCCGACGCCGCCGCCGCGCGGCGGTGAGCCGGGCCGGGCCAGTGTCGATCTCCGCGAAGGGACTCACCTTTGGATCTGTACCGCGACAGTTCTCAGACCGCGCTGCGCTATCTGGGTCATGCCGGTTTCGTCGCCGAGCACAACGGTGTGCGGCTGCTCGTGGATCCCTGGTTCTACCCGGCGTTCCTGCACTCGTGGTTCCCCTATCCCGACAACCGGGATCTGGTCGACGTGGTGCGCGGCGAGCGTTTCGACTACCTGTACGTGTCGCACGCCCACGAGGACCACTACGACGAACGCCTGCTCAGCACCCTGGACAAGTCGATCACCGTGATCGTCCCGAGGTACCGCTCGAAGATCATGGTCAGGCGCTTCACGGCGCTGGGTTTCGAGAACATCGTGGCGCTCGACCACAAGGAGTCCCTGGACCTCGCGCCCGGCTTCACCGTCACGATGTACCTCGACACCAGCCACAAGGAGGACAGCGGGCTCCTGCTCGACCTCGGCGGCTTCCGCTTCCTCGACCTGAACGACTGCAACACCCCGATGTCGGAGCTGCCCGGCGACATCGACCTGCTCGCCGCGCAGTACTCCGGGGCGATGTGGTACCCCAACTGCTACGACTATCCGCCTGACGTGATGCGCAAGAAGGTGGACGCCGTCCGCGGCGACCTGCTCGACACGCTTTACCGCAAGGTGCGGATCACCGGGGCCACGGCCTACCTGCCCTCCGCGGGACCGGCCTGCTTCCTCGACCCCGTCCTCGCGCCGTACAACGACCGCGACGCGACGATCTTCCCGCAGTGGGAGGACGTCGCCGGCCAGTTCGCCGAGGCATGTCCCGGCGTCGAGGTGCTACGACTGTTCCCCGGCGACACCGTCCGGCTCGACGGGTCACGAGCGGTGGAACGCGCGCCCGGCGCGCGGACCTCCGAGGACCTCGCCGCCTACCGCGAGCGGCGCCGTGACGAGTGGAGCGCGTTCTACGACGAGCCCGCGGAGCCGGTGACCGCCGAGGAGATCGAGTCCTACTTCGCCAAGCTGCAGAGCTGGAACAAGCGCTTCCTGGGCGACTTCGCGAAGGACATCCGCCTTGTCGCCGACGGTCGCATGTGGGACGTACGGCTGGGGCGCCTGGCCGAGCGGTTCGTCATCGAGGGCGAGGAGCCGTACGACCCGGAGTACACCCTCCTCCTGTGCCCCCGGACGATGCGGGCGATCATCGAGGAGCGCACCGGCTGGGAGGAGGCCCTCCTGTCGATGCGCGTGGGGCTCCACCGGGAGCCGGACGTGTTCGACCTGACCTTCATGAGCCTGCTGCGCTACGGCCAGCAGCCCGTGCAGACCATGCAGATGCTCCGGGAGCGGCAGAACACCGAGACCATCGAGCGCGACGGGCTTCGCATGCAGCGGTTCTGCCCGCACGCCGGTGAGGACCTCACCCACGCCATCGTCTGCGACGGCGTCATCGAATGCCCCCGGCACCACTGGAAGTGGGAGGCCACGACCGGGAAGTGCGTCGAGGGGGGAACGCTGCCGCTGCGGGTCGAGCCGCTGGAGGCGTGAGAATCCCCGGCCGCGCACAACGTAGGAGTTCTGGAATTGCGTTTTCACAATGCGCCTAACGCGTCATCTCATGATTTCAGTGCGCTATCGAATGAAGTCACTGCACCGCACGATCACATGGCGTCTGCCATAGTTGGGCGGTCTCGTTGGAACGTGCCGAGAAGCGGGAGAACAATGGTCACCAGGTGTCGCACCCACTCCGAAACGGTCGAGGTGGGACGATGAGCCGTCTCAGCGCGTTACGCGGCCGCTTCGTCGACTCGCCCGACTCCCTCGGCGCCAAGGCACGGGCCCGCCGCTGGAACTGGTTCGCGCAGAGCTTTCCCGGCCTGGAGAACATGTCGGTGATCGACCTCGGCGGCACGGCCAGTGCCTGGCTCCGGGCTCCGGTACGGCCCGCCCACGTGCAGATCGTCAACCTCGAAAAGCCCCCGACCGACCTCCCGGGGTGGCTGAAGGCCGACGTGGCCGACGCCTGCGAGCTTCCGGCGGGCATCCTCGCCACCAAGTACGACCTGGTGTTCTCGAACGCGGTGATCGAGCACGTCGGGGGGCATCTGCGCCGTCAGATGTTCGCCGACGCCGTCCACGGTCTGGCGGAGCGTCACTGGGTGCAGACGCCCTACCGCTACTTCCCCGTGGAACCGCACTTCCTGTTCCCCGGGTTCCAGTACCTCCCGATCGCCGCGCGCACCGCTCTGCTCCGCCGCTGGCCTCTCGTGCACACGCCCACGTCCGACCGCGAGGCGGCGCGCAACATCGTCATGGAGGTGGAGTTGCTCAGCATCACCGAGATGCGGCACTACTTCTCCTCCTCGGAAATCCGCTTCGAGCGGCTCGGCGGCCTGGTGAAATCCGTCATCGCCGTCAGCGCCTAATAGCGAAAGGCGCCGGGGTTTCCGGCGCCTTTCCCTTTTCCCGCGATCTCTGTTTCAGATCGCCTTCAGCTCGTCTCGCCGGTCGGGCCTCAGCCGCCCTCGGGGACGGCCTTGCCGTCGTCCCAGACGTTGCCCTTCCACTCGTTGCCCGACCCGCCCTTGTCCCAGTAGGCCACCGGGCCGTTCTGCCCGCCCTTGGCCCAGACCTTGCGGCTGAAGACGTTGTTGACGACCTTGATGTTGGACGAGGTGCCCTTGGCGCCGGCCCCGCCGTAGAGCGCGTACCCGCCACCGGCCAGGAAGTTGGCCTCGACCGTCACGTTGCGCACCACGCCGAAGTCCTGGAACAGCGCGATGGCGCCGGTCTGGTCGAGTGTGTTGATCACCGTGTTGCCGCGGATCACCAGCTTGGCACCGGACGGCGGACCGCTGGTGCACATGATCATGTCCGTGTGGTCGCCGGAGTAGTAGACCGGATCGTGGATGTAGGAGTCCTCGATGAGGCCCTGCTCGGTCAGGATGCCGTTGCTGATGGTGTGGATGTCGACCCGCCGGACGGTCAGGTCGCCACCCTGGTTGAGGATGCCGAACTGCGTCCGCTGCTTGCCGTTGCCGAAGACCTCGCTGTTCTCGACGGTGAGACCGCTGCGACCCTGCCGCTGGATGATGCCCCAGTCGCCGGGAGCGGCGGCGAGGCGGGTGTTGCGGATGGTCACGTTGTCGGCGTCGACGTTGATCTCACCCTGCACCTCCATGCCGTCGATGACCGTGCCGTCCTTGGTGACGGTGATCGACTTGCTCTGGGTGAGCTTCACCCCGGAGGGCACCCCGGTGTTGGAACCGTTCGGCCAGGAACCGCCGGGGGCGGTCGGCTGGGACGTGGGGGCCACCGTCGGCTGCCTCGTCGGGTCGAGGGTGAGCGACGGCTTCGGGGTCGTCGGCGAGGGCTTGGCGGTCGGCGTCTCGGTGGGAGGCTTCGGAGTCGGGGTGTGCGTCGTCGTGCGAGTCGGCGTCGGGCTCGGAGCGGTGCTCTCGGTCGGCGTCGGGGTGACCTCCACGCCGCCGGACGGCTGCCCCGGCGCGGTCGGGGTCGGGGTGAGGGAGGTCTCGGGCCCGGTCGACACCGTGGGCACCACGCTGGGCGAAGGCGCGGAACCGCCCTCCGGCCCGTTCGTCGGATCGGGCAGGCTCCGGCGTTCGCGGTGCCGGAAGATCACGTCTACGTAGTAGTTGATCCTCGCGCGGTGCCGGCGGGACGGGAAGGCGGCCTTCTCGGTAGCGGAGAAGACCCCTTCCTCCGCGGTCAGCGGGCCCACGCTGACCGGCTTGGCGAAGGCACCCCGCTGGGCGACGTAACCGCCGTTGCCCGTGTGGTAGGACACGGTGTAGACCCGCCCGGCGACGATGGGCACCGGGCTCGAGAACAGAGCCTCCTGCCAGCCGCTGCGGGTCTCGCCGGTGAAGGTCACGTGGGCCAGCAGCTTCTTGTCGGAGTCCCACAGGCTGCCACGATGCGTGCCGCGCTCGGAAGCCGGCTTGTAGAAGCGCACGCCCGCGACCTCGCCGTTGCGGCTCGCCGTGAAGCGCGTGCCGAGCTCCAGGGGGGTCTTCTCGGACTGCGTCTTGCCCTTGACCACCTTCTGCGACTTCCAGAGGCTGGACTCCAGCGTGACCTCGGCCGCCACGGGGGTGGATTTCGGGGCCGCGACCGGCGCCTCGTCCCGGTTGATGACCACGACCGTCACGGTCGCCCCTATGACCGCGGCCGCGGCCAGAAGCGACAGCCGTCCCAGCAGGGGTAGCCGAGGGGATCGGGCACGTCGAGCCGCGGCGGATGCGGACCTGCGCTGCGCGCGCGGTCCACCCGCATGCCGTCGATTGCTCACTGGCACAAGCCTCCACCTCCGGCGCGGGCGCCGGACTCCGATCATGTTTCAGTGCGAGGCTATTGTTGCGGTTGGGAAACGATGAGACAACCTGAATGCCATTTTTTAGCTGTTAATGCCGACCATTCGGCATTGAAACAGAGATTCTGCCAACAGAATCGACGTTTCATAGCATCCAAAACGCGTGGTATAGGGCGGACTTATGGTCACCCCTGCCGGCTCGCCGGAGGCTCCACCCGTTCGCGCAGGTGCGCGTAGTAGGCGAGGCAGTCGTCGTAATGGGGCAGCAGTCGCTTGTCCAGCGCCTCGGCCAGGGTGGGGGCCGCGGCGTCTTTCGGGGAGAGCAGTGGCTCGATATCCGCGGGCCAGGCGATGCCGAGATCGGGGTCGAGCGGATGGATGCCGTGTTCCCTGGCCGGGGTGTACGGCTCGGAACACAGGTAGACCACCGTGGCCTCCTCGCTGAGCGCCATGAACGCGTGGCCGAGACCCTCGCCGACATAGATCCCTTTACGGCTCCGGTCGTCGAGCTCGACGGCCTCCCATTGACCGAACGTCGGCGAACCGGCGCGTATGTCCACCACCACGTCCAGCACCGAGCCGCTCACGCACGTGACGTACTTCGCCTGGCCGGGCGGCACGTCCGCGAAATGGACCCCGCGCACGGTGCCCTTGCGGGAGATCGAGCAGTTGGCCTGCGCGAGCCGGAAGGGGTGCCCGGCCGCGCCGGCCAGGTGGTCCTCGCGGAACCACTCCAGGAACGTTCCCCTCTCGTCCCCGTGGATGGCCGGCGTGAACACGTAAGTGCCTGAGATGCCCATGGGATTCACGGGCCACAGCGTGCCACAAACCGGCGGCATCCCGCCCGGGCGGCGGGTCGGCCGCCAGGAGCGCGGCTTTGGTGCCCCCGTCACGTAAACCACATGCGCCCCAACCGCGTCTTTTGGATGGTTCCACGCTTCAGCGTGACCTCTCGGGGTTTCTAGAACGTCCTTCTCCACGTTGGAGCGTCAGTGATCTGGCACAGAGCCGTGCGCTCATCGAAGTACGCCGTCGCCACGGCGATGGCCTGCCTGGCAGCCCTTCTGTCAGCGCCAACGAACCCAGCCGCAGCCGCGGGCCCCTGCGACTCGGGGGGAAACGCGATCACATGTGAGAACAGCCTCGCCGGTAACCCCCAGACGGAGTGGGACACCACCCCGCACGGGACCGTCGAGGGCTACGGCGACCAGATGAGCGTCAATCTCGGCCAGACGGTGAACTTCAAGGTGCGGTCCACCGCGCTGAACCTGCAGGTGGACATCTACCGGATGGGCTACTACCAGGGCAACGGCGCCCGGAAGATCATCTCGGTTCCGGCGACCACCTCGGTGTCCCGCAACCAGCCGAGCTGCCCGGAGAACACCACCACCGGCGAGGTGGCCTGCAACTGGGGCACTGTCGCGAGCTGGACCGTTCCCACCACCGCGGTCTCGGGCATCTACTTCGCGCACGTCATCCGCACGGACACCGACGACGACACCCACATCATCTTCGTCGTCCGCAACGACGCCGGCACCTCCGACGTGCTGTTCAGGACCTCCGACACCACCTGGCAGGCGTACAACTCCTGGGGTGACATCCCGGCCACCGAGAACAACCCCACCAAGATGCTGAACAGCCTCTATCGCGGCGACAGCGTCGTCGCGCCGGGGCGGGCGGCCAAGGTGAGCTACAACCGGCCGTTCAACACCCGGGAGACGACGCCCTGGGGCCGCGACTTCGTGTTCGCCAACGAGTACCCCATGGTCCGCTGGCTCGAGGCCAACGGCTACAACGTCTCGTACATGTCGTCACTGGACGCGGCGCGGGCGCCGTCCACGCTTCTCGCCCACAAGGCGGTGCTGTCGGTGGGCCACGACGAGTACTGGTCCGCCGAAGAGCGCTCCGCCTTCGAGAACGCCCGCGACAACGGCGTCAACCTCGCCTTCTTCAGCGGCAACGAGGTGTACTGGAAGACCCGGTGGGAGAACAGCTACCGCACGCTGGTCTCGTACAAAGAGACCCACGCGAACGCCAAGATCGACCCGACGCCGAACGTCTGGACGGGCACCTGGCGCGACCCGCGCTTCAGCCCGCCCGCGGACGGCGGCCGGCCGGAGAACGCCCTCACCGGCACCCTGTTCACGGTCAACTGCACGACGTCGAACGACGGTTGCGCGGCCACCTCGCTGACCGTGCCCGCCGCCGACGGCAAGATGCGCTTCTGGCGCGGCACCTCGGTGGCGAGCCAGTTCTCCGGATCGGTCAGCATCCCCGGGCTCGTCGGCTACGAGTGGGATGAGGACGTCGACAACGGCTTCCGGCCGAAGGGCCTCGTGCCGCTCTCCACGACCACGGCCACGGCCGAGCAGGTGCTCGTCGACTACGGCACGAACGTCGCCCAGAAGAGCGCGACCCACCGCATGACCCTGTACCGCGCGCCGAGCGGCGCCCTGGTGTTCGGCGCGGGCACGGTGCAGTGGACCTGGGGTCTCGACGGCGAGCACGACAGCTACAACGAGACGGACTACAGCGACACCCGCATCAAGCAGGCGACGGTGAACCTGTTCGCCGACATGGCCGTGCAGCCCAAGTCCCTGCAGTCGGGGCTGAGCGCCGCCACCAAGTCGACCGACACCACCGCGCCGACGGTCACGATCGGCGCTCCCGCCGTGAACGCCACCGTCACCAACGGCTCGACCGTCACCATCAGCGGCACGGCCGCGGACAGCGGCGGGCAGGTCGGCGCGGTGGAGGTCTCGACCGACGGCGGCACGACCTGGCACCCGGCCAGTGGCCGGGCGAGCTGGACGTACTCGTGGAAGGTCTCCGGCGTCGGCGCGACGACGATCAAGGCCCGCGCGGCCGACGACAGCGGCAACGTCGGCGCGGAGGCGTCGAGGAACGTCACCGTCGAATGCCCGTGCAGCCTGTTCGGCCCGTCCGTCGTCCCGAGCAACCCGTCCGAGAACGACTCGAGCGCGGTGGAGCTCGGGGTCCGCTTCCGCTCCTCCGTGAGCGGCTACGTGACCGGGGTGAAGTTCTACAAGGGCACGGGCAACACCGGCACGCACACCGGCACGCTGTGGACGACCAGCGGCACCCAGCTGGCCACCGGCACCTTCTCCGGCGAGACGGCCGCCGGGAACTGGCAGACGCTGAACTTCAGCTCCCCGGTGCACATCTCGGCCAACACCGACTACATCGCCTCCTATTACGCGCCGAACGGCCACTACGCCGGCGACGCGAACTACTTCCGCTACCAGTCCAAGGTCAACGCGCCGCTGACCGCGCCGATGGCCACCGACACCGCGGGCAACGGCGTCTACCGGGTGGGCGCGGGCTTCCCCAACCAGACCTACTCCGGCGGCAACTACTACGTGGACGTCGTCTTCACGATCAACGACGTCTACCCGCCGGCCGTGACGTCGGCGGTGCCGGTGCCCGGCTCCGCCAGCGTGCCCAAGACCGTCCAGCCCCAGGTGATCTTCGGTGAGCCCGTCCAGGCCGGCACCGCGACGTTCACCGTGCAGGACTCCACGAACGCGACCGTGGCCGGCACGGCGTCCCTGGACGCCGGACGCACGACGCTCACCTTCGCGCCGTCCGCGCCGCTCGCGGCGGGTGAGCCGTTCACCGTCACGGTCTCGGGGGCCAAGGACGACGCGGGCAACACCATGGCCCAGCCGTACACCTACACCTTCACCACGGCCAAGGCCTCGACGCCCGGCGTGTGCCCGTGCGGCCTGTGGCCGGACGGCACCGTCCCCGCCGTGCCGAGCGCCAACGACACCGGCTCGGTCGAGCTGGGCGTGAAGTTCCAGACCGACGTGGACGGCTTCGTCAACGGCATCCGGTTCTACAAGGGGCCCGGCAACACCGGGACGCACACCGGCACGCTGTGGTCGTCGTCCGGCCAGGAGCTGGCCACGGCGACCTTCACCGGCGAGTACAGCCTGGGCTGGCAGGAGGTGCTGTTCTCCAACCCGGTGCCCGTCACCAAGAACACCACCTACGTCGCGTCCTACCACGCGCCGAACGGCCACTACGGGTCCACCCCGCAGGGGCTCGCCTCGGCCGTGGTCGCCTCCCCGCTGCGCACGCTGGCGAGCGGGACGAGCGGCGGCAACGGCCTCTACAAGTACGGCGCGCGGGCGTTCCCCACGGACTCGTGGGACTCGACCAACTACTGGGTGGACGTGTCGTTCACCAAGGTCGCCGACTCCACGGCGCCGTCGATCACTGCCAAGTCCCCCGATCACGGCGGCGTCGGCGTGGCCACCGGCACCGCGGTCACGGCGACGTTCAGCGAGCCGATCCAGGAGAACTCGGCCGTGGTCACCGTGAAGAACCAGGCGAACCAGACGGTGGCCGGCAGCGTGTCGCTCAACCAGGCGCGCACGCTGCTCACCTTCACGCCGGACAACCCGCTGGCGCAGAGCACCACGTACAACGTCTCGGTGAGCGGCGGCAAGGACGACGCCGACAACGTCATGACGACGACCACGTGGTCGTTCACCACCGGCGGCGCGGCGAGTTGCCCCTGCTCGATCTGGGCGAGCAACTCGGCACCGGTCAACGCCTCGAACAACGACTCCAGCTCGGTCGAGCTGGGTGTGAAGTTCACCGCCGAGATGGACGGCACGATCACCGGCATCCGGTTCTACAAGAGCGCCCAGAACACCGGCACCCACGTCGGCAACCTCTGGAGCTCCACCGGTACCCTGCTGGCGACCGGCACGTTCACCAACGAGACGGCCGTCGGCTGGCAGGATCTGACGTTCGCCACCCCCGTCAGCGTCACCGCCGGCCAGGTGTACGTGGCGTCGTACCTCGCGCCCAACGGGCACTACGCGGGCGACACCGGCTACTTCAACTCCGGCTCCTACGACAACTCCCCGCTGCACGCCGTGGCCAACGGCGGCCCGGCGGGCGGCAACGGAGTGTACCGGTACGGTTCATCGTCCGGCTTTCCGACCGCCAGCTACAACGGCGACAACTACTGGGTGGACGTGCGGTTCACCCCGTCCAGCTGACGCCCTGATCCGGGTGCGCTGACCACCCGGCAGACGAAAGGAAATCCGAGTGTCGTCGATCGGCCTTGCCGTGATCGGTGCGGGCTACTGGGGTCCCAACCTCGTGCGCAACGCGATGGCCACCCCGGAGCTTCGCCTGGAATGGCTGTGCGATCTGGATGAGGACCGGGCGAAAGCGGTGCTGGGCCGTTACACCACGGTAAGGCCGACGACCTCATTCGATCAGGTGCTGGAGGACCCGGCGGTGGACGCGGTGGCCATCGCCACTCCGGCCCGCACCCACTTCGACCTGGTCCACGCCGCCCTCTCCGCCGGCAAGCACGTGCTGGTGGAGAAGCCGCTCACTCCCACCTACGCGGAGGGCGCCAAGCTCGTCGCCCTGGCGGAGGAGAAGGAGCGGGTGCTCATGCTCGACCACACCTTCTGCTACACGCCCGTCGTCCGCCGCATCAGGGACCTCATCGCGTCGGGCGAGCTCGGCGACGTGCAGTTCGTCGACTCGGTCCGCATCAACCTCGGCCTGGTCCAGCCGGACGTGGACGTGCTGTGGGACCTCGCGCCGCACGACCTGTCGATCCTCGACTTCGTGCTGCCCGAGGGCGTAACCCCGGTCGCGGTCGCCGCGCACACCTCCGACCCGATCGGGGCGGGGCGCCCGTGCCTGGCGTACCTGACCCTGTGGCTGTCGTCGGGCGCCATCGCGCACGTCCACGTGAACTGGCTCAGCCCCACCAAGATCCGCACGACCGTGATCGGCGGCTCGCGCCGCACGATCGTGTGGGACGACGTCAACCCGGCCCAGCGCCTCGCGGTGTACGACCGGGGGGTCGACCTGTCGACGGCCGGGGAGGACGTGCGCCGGGCGGCCCTCATCTCCTATCGGACAGGTGACGTCGTCGTACCCGCCCTTCCGGAGCGCGAGGCCCTTCGCGGCGTGATGGGCGAGTTCGCCGCCGCGATCGGAGAGAAGCGCGCCCCGCTGACCGACGGCCGCTCGGGGCTGCGTGTGCTCGCTCTCCTGGAAGCGGCGGGGGAAAGCATCCAAAATGACGGCAGAAGAATCGACCTTGGGGGATCCACTCGATGATCAATGACAGTCGCTGCCTGGTGACCGGGGGAGCCGGCACGATCGGCTCGACCATCGTGGACCAGTTGCTCGCCGCGGGCGCGGGCGAGGTGGTGGTGCTGGACAACTTCGTCCGAGGCCGGCGCGAGAACCTCGCCAAGGCCGAGGAGGCGGCCGGCGGGCGCCTGCGCGTGGTGGAGGGCGACATCCGTGACACCGCCCTCGTGCGGTCGGTCACCCAGGGCATGGACCTGGTGTTCCACCAGGCCGCCATCCGCATCACCCAGTGCGCCGAGGAGCCACGTCTCGCCCTCGAAGTGCTGGTGGACGGCACCTACGAGGTCGTTGAGGCCGCGGCGGACGCCGGCGTGCGCAAGGTGGTCGCGGCGTCGTCCGCCTCGGTGTACGGCCTGGCCACGGAGTTCCCCACGCGTGAGGACCACCACCCGTACGACAACGACACCCTGTACGGCGCGGCCAAGACGTTCAACGAGGGTCTGCTGCGCAGCTTCCACGCCATGCGCGGGCTCGACTACGTGGCGCTGCGCTACTTCAACGTGTACGGCCCCCGCATGGACATCCACGGCCTCTACACCGAGGTGCTGATCCGCTGGATGGAGCGCATCCAGTCGGGGCAGCCTCCCCTGATCCTGGGCGACGGCCTGCAGACCATGGACTTCGTCTACACCGAGGACATCGCCCGCGCCAACCTGCTGGCGGCGGCGAGCGACGCCACCGACGAGGTCTTCAACATCGCCAGCGCCACCGAGACCAGCCTGGTGGGGCTGGCCGAAGCCCTGATGTCGGTCATGGGCGCGAGCGACCTCGGCGTGGAGTACGGCCCGGCCCGCGCGGGGGTCAAGGGCGTGACCCGCCGCCTGGCCGACGTCGGCGCCGCGGCCGAGCGGCTCGGCTGGAAGGCTGAGGTCGACCTGGAGGAGGGCCTGCGCCGCCTGGTGACCTGGTGGCGCGCCGAGAGGGACCGGTGAACGGGCTGCTCGTCTACGCGGGCGGAACGGCCTACGACGGCGTCAAGGGCACCGACCAGCAGATGGCGGACCGGCTCAGCGGCCTTGTGGACGTGCTGTACGTCGATCCGCCCCGGTCGATGCTCAGCGGCGCCCGGCGCGGCGAGCTGTCCACGGTCCGCAAGGGGCTGTGGAGGCTCACCCCGGCGGCCCCTCCCGGCGGCTACCGGCCCGGCATGGACCGGATCACGGCGGCGCTGGCCCGCCGGGCCGTACGCCGGGCCGCCCGCGCGCTCGGACGCCGGGTCACCGCCGTGATCGCGTCGGGCAGCATCGACATCCTCGGGGCCGCCCCTGGCGCCCGCACGCTTCGCTACATCACCGACGACCTGACCGCCGGGGCGTCGCTCATCGGCATGGCCCCCGGGCAGCTCGCCCGCACCGAGGCGCGGATGGCCGCGCGGGCCGACCGCATCGCGGTGGTCTCGCCCGGCCTCGTGTCCCGGGCCGGGTCGATGGGCCGTGAGGCCACGCTGGTGCCGAACGGCTGCGACAGCGGCGCCTACGCCGACCTGGACGCCGCCACCTGGCCCGAGGACCTGCCCGCCGAGCTCGCCGGGACCCCGGTGGCGGGGTTCGTGGGCCACATCAACGGGCGGATCGACATCGCCCTGCTCGAAGCGGTCGCCGACGCCGGCCACCCGCTGGTGCTGGTCGGCCCGAGGTCCGAACGATACGAACCCGAGCGTTTCCCCGCATTGGTGAACCGCCCCGGGGTGTACTGGGTGGGTCGCAAGCCGTACGAGAGCCTGCGGTCCTACCTGCGGGTGATCGACGTGGGGCTCACGCCGTACACCGACAGCGCCTTCAACCGGGCGAGCTTCCCGCTGAAGACGCTGGAATACCTCGCGGCCGGACGCGGGGTGGTCTCGACGGACCTGCCCGCCACCCACTGGCTGGACGCCGGAGACCTGATCAGGACGACCTCCACCGAGGGCGGCCCGGAGGCGTTCGCCGGAGCCGTGACGGCCGAGCTGGCGACGGCGCGCACCGCCGCGCTCGTGGGCCGTCGCAGGGCGTTCGCCGCACTGCACGACTGGAACGAGCGGGTCCGCCTCATCGCGGAGCTGCTCGGCATCGACTCGACGTCACAGGCGTCAAAGGAGGTGGCCGGGCGATGATCCCGGTAATGCGGCCATGGCTCGGACCCGAGGAGCAGGCGGCGGTGTCCGAGGTGATCTCTTCGGGCTGGGTCGCGCAGGGGCCCCGGGTCGCGGAGTTCGAGCGGGGCTTCGCCGAGCACGTCCAGGCGGGACACGGCGTCGCCGTCTCCTCCTGCACGACGGCGCTGCACCTCTCGCTGGTGCTGGCCGGCATCGGCCCCGGTGACGAGGTGGTGGTGCCGTCGCTGTCGTTCATCGCCACGGCGAACGTCGTGCGGCACGCGGGCGCCGACCCGGTGTTCGCCGACATCGACCCGGCGACCGGCAATCTCACCGCCAAGACCATCGAGGCCGTCCTCACTCCCCGCACCCGCGCGGTGATCCTCGTCCACCAGGCGGGCGTGCCCGCCGACGTCGACGAGGTCCGTACGGCGCACCCCGGGCTGATCATCGTCGAGGACGCCGCCTGCGCCGCGGGATCGGTCTACAAGGACCGGCCGGTCGGCGCGGGGTCACCGCTCTCCGCCTGGTCGTTCCACCCGCGCAAGCTGCTGACCACCGGCGAGGGCGGCATGATCACGATGGAAGACGCCGATCTGGCCGCCCGCGCCCGCCGGCTGCGCGAGCACGGCATGAGCGTCAGCGCCGCCGAGCGCCACGCCAAGGGCGTCACCACCCCCGAGCAGTACCTCGAGGTGGGGTTCAACTACCGCATGACCGACCTGCAGGCGGCGGTCGGGCTGGTCCAGCTCGGCCGGCTCGGCGAGCTGATCGAGCGGCGGCGCGCGCTGGCGGCCCGTTACCACGAGCTGCTCGGCGACATCCCCGGACTGCGCATGGTCACCGACCCCGAGCACGGCAGGACGAACTACCAGTCCTTCTGGATGGCGCTGCCGGACGACTTCCCGCTCGGCCGCGACGAGCTGATGACCTTCCTGGCCGAGCGCGGCGTGTCGGCGCGGCGCGGGATCATGGCCGCCCACCTGGAGCCGGCCTACGCGGGCATGTCCAACGCCGAGCTGCCCGCCACCGAGTGGCTGACCGCCAGGTCGCTCATCCTGCCGCTGTTCCACACCATGACCGAGGCCGAGCAGAACCAGGTGGCCGACGCGGTGCACGCGGCCGCGGCGGGGAGCCCGGTGCGATCCTGATGACACGTCGCATCCTGGTCTACCCCCACTCGATGGAGGTCGGCGGCAGCCAGCTCAACGCCGTGGAGCTGGCCTCGGCGGTCCAGCGGCTCGGCCACGAGGTCATCGTTGTCAGCGAGCCAGGCCCGCTCGTGAGCCACGTCAAGGCGGCCGGCCTGGAGCACCACGAGCTGGACCTGCACCGGCGCCGCCCGTCGCGGACCACCGTCCGCCTGCTGCGGTCCATGGTGGAGTCCCGTGGGATCGACGTGGTCCACGGCTACGAGTGGCCGCCCGGCGTCGAGGCGTACTACACGGCCCTGCGCGGGTCCGCGGCGGACGGCCGTCCGGTCACGGCCGTCTGCACGATCATGTCCCTGGTGGTCGCGCCCTTCCTGCCGCCGTCACTCACCCTGGTGGTCGGCACGCGGGAGATCCAGGAACGCACCTCGCCCCATTACCGCCGCGTCCACCTGATCGAGCCCCCCGTGGACGTCTCCGCCAACGCGCCCGACCACCCGGTGGGCGAGTTCAGGGAGAAGTACGGCCTGGCGCCCGGCCCGCTGGACATCGTGGTGGTCTGCAGGCTGGTGCCCGAGCTGAAGCTGGAAGGCATACTCACCGCCATCGACACCGTGGGCCGGCTCGCCGCCGACCTCGACCTGCGGCTGATCGTGGTGGGCGACGGCACGGCCCGCGCGCAGGTCGAGGAGCACGCCGCGGCGGCCAACGCGGCGGCGGGCCGCCGGGTGGTGGTGCTCACCGGTGAGCTGGCCGACCCGCGCCCCGCCTACGCCGCCGCCACGGTCTGCCTCGGCATGGGCGGCTCGGCGCTGCGCTCCCTGGCGTTCGCCAAACCGCTGATCGTCCAGGGCGAGCACGGCTTCTTCGAGCTGCTCACCCCGGACACCGAGCCGTTCTTCCTCGACCAGGGCTGGTACGGCCTCGGCGCCGGGCGGCAGGAGGGACCGGCCCGGTTCGAGGCGGCCGTGCGGAAGCTGTACGACGACCCCGGACTCCGCGGCAAGCTGGGCCGGCACGGCAGGGACCTCGTGGTCGAGCGGTTCAGCCTGGAGGGCGCCGCGCGGGTCCAGGTGGACATCTACGAACAGGCGCTCACGGAGCTCCCCTCCGCCCGTGACGCGCTCGGCACCGCCCAAGGCGTGGCGGCCTACAAGCTGCGCCGCCGTTACCAGCGGCTGCGCGGCACGCACTCACGTGACGACTTCAACGCGGTCGCCAAGGAGCGCGGGTGACCGGTTCCCCGCCCACGTCCACCGAACCGGGAGATCCCTCGCTGAAGGCGCGGGCGGGCCGGGCCGTGGGATGGAGCGTGCTCAGCACCATCAGCGCCCGGTTCGGCACGATGGCCATCGGCATCGTGCTCGCCCGGGTGCTCGGGCCCCTCGAGTTCGGCACCTACGCCGTCGCCCTCGTGGCGTTGCTCGCCATGCTCAGCATGAACGAGCTGGGGGTCAGCCTCGCCGTGGTGCGCTGGCCGGACGACCCCCGGCGCATCGTCCCCACGGTGACCACGATGGCCACGGCGTCCAGCCTCGTCGCCTGCGTCGCCGTGATGCTCGCCGCTCCCGCGTTCGCCGAGGCCATGGGCAACCCGGCGGCGACCGGGCCGGTACGGGTGCTCGGGCTGAGCGTGCTCGTCAACGGCATCGTCTCGACCTCGGCCGCGCTCATGCAACGGGAGTTCATGCAGGGCCGCAAGGCGATCGTGGACCAGGTCGACAACTGGCTCGGCGCGGTGGTGTCCCTCGTGCTGGCACTGCTCGGCTTGGGTGCCATGAGCCTGGCGGTGGGCCGCGTCTGCGGATCGCTGGCGGGCGGCCTGCTCTGCGTGGTGTTCGCTCCCCACCGGCTTCGCTTCGGTTTCGACCGGGAGGTGGCCCGGCGGCTGCTGCGGTTCGGGATACCGCTGGCCGGGTCCTCGCTGGTCGTCTTCGCCGCGGGGTACGTCGACCAGATCCTGGTGGGGCACCTGCTCGGCCCGGTCGCCCTCGGCTTCTACGGCATCGCGTTCAACCTGTCCGGGTGGCCGATCACGGTGTTCTCCCAGCCGGTGCGGGCCGTGGCCCCGGCCGCGTTCGCCCGGCTCCAGCACGACAGGCCGGCCCTGAACCGTGCCTTCCTCACCACGGCGGGCCTGCTGGTGGGGCTCACCGCGCCCGTGTGCCTGCTGCTCAGCGGCAGCGCTCCCGCGCTGATCCGGTTCGTGTACGGCGCGCAGTGGGAGCCGGCGGCGGAGGTGCTGGTCTGGCTTGGCGTGTTCGCGAGCCTGCGCATCCTGTCGGAGCTCATGTACGACTACCTGGTGGTGCTGGAGCGCTCGCGGGCCGTCTTCGGCATCCAGGTCCTGTGGCTCTGCGCCGTGGCCCCGGCGGTCTACACCGGCATCCAGGTGGGCGGGCTGCCGGGAGCGCCGATCGCGCTCGTCGCGGTCTCGGTCCTTGTGGTGATCCCGGCCTACGTCTACCAGGTGGGCCGCACGGGCGTCGGCTCGCTGGCCCTGCTCGGCAGGTTCCTGCCGGGCGCGCTCACCGCGCTCGCGGTGTTCGGAGCCAGCACGCTGGCCGTACGCGTGATACCGGTCGACCTGCTCGCCCTGGCCGTCGCCGGACTGGCGGGCGTCGGGGCGGCGGCGCTGTACGGCTACCGCAACCGGCATGTCCTGCGAAGCGTGAAGGAGGCGACATGACCCCCCTGCTGATCGTGGGAGCCGGCGGTTTCGCCCGCGAGACCGCCCAGCTCGTCCACGCGATCAACGACGTCTCCCCCACCTGGGAGCCGCTCGGCTTTCTGGACGACGATCCGGCCAAGCACGGCACCGTCGTGGACGGCATGCCCGTACTGGGAGGGTCCGACGAGGCGGTGAAGCGCGACGCGCGGATCGTGGTCTGCACGGGGAACTCCCGCGACTACGCCAGCCGCGCGCGCATCGTCGCCCGTCTCGGCCTGCCGCCGGAGCGGTACGCGACCCTGGTGCACCCCACCGCGAGCGTGTCCCGGTCCTCCACGATCGGCCCCGGATCGATCGTGCTGGCCCAGGTGGTGCTGACCGCCTCGGTCACGGTGGGGGCCCACGTGAGCGTGATGCCCCACGTGACGCTCACCCACGACGACGTGGTCGGCGACTTCGCCACACTGACCGCGGGCGCCCGGCTGGCCGGGGGCGTCCACGTCGGGCGCGGGGCCTACATCGGCTCAGGCGCCCTCGTGCGCGAGACCCTCACCATCGGCTCCTACGCCCTCGTCGGCATGGGCTCCGTGGTCATCCGGGACATCCCGGCCCGTCAGGTCTGGGCCGGCGTCCCCGCCCGTTTTATCCGTTCAAGCACCGTTGATGATGGAGCACTGGCATGATCCCGTTCGTCGATCTGAAGGCCGCCCATGCCGAGGTGGCCGAGGAGGTGCTCCAGGGCTTCGACCGGGTGCTCCAGAACACCGCCTTCGTCCAGGGCCCGGACGTCGCCGCCTTCGAGGAGGAGTTCGCCGCCTTCTCGGGCGTGCCGCACTGCGTGGGCGCGGGCAACGGCACCGACGCCATCGAACTGGCCCTGCGCGCGCTCGACCTGCCACCCGGCTCGGGGGCCGTGCTCCCCGCGAACACGTTCGTCGCCACCGCCGAGGCCGTCGTACGAGCCGGCCTGCGGCCGGTGCTGGCCGACTGCGACGACGACCACCTCCTGCTGGACCCCGAGTCCGCGGCCACCGCCGCGGGGCCCGGCACGGCGGCGATCCTCCCGGTCCACCTGTACGGCCAGCAGGCCCCCATGGCCGCCGTGCACCGGCTCGCCGAGCGGCACGGCCTCGCCGTCGTCGAGGACGCCGCGCAGTCGCAGGGCTCAGGCCAGGAGGGGCGCCCGCCGGTCGGCCTCGCCGCGACCAGCTTCTACCCTGGCAAGAACCTCGGCGCGTACGGCGAGGCGGGGGCCGTGCTCACCTCCTCACCTGGGCTGGCCCGCGCGGTGCGGCTGCTGACCAGCCACGGCAGCGAGGTCAAGTACCAGCACGAGACGCTCGGCTTCAACTCCCGGCTGGACACCCTCCAGGCGGTGGTGCTGCGGGCCAAGCTCAAGCGCCTGGCCCGCTGGAACGAGCTGCGCCGCGCGGCGGCCAACCGCTACGAGGCGCTCCTGTCCGACATCGACGGGGTACGGCTGCCGCGCACGGCGCCGGGCAACGTCCATGTCTGGCACCTTTACGTGATCCGGGTGCCCGAGCGCGACAAGGTGCTGGCCGGTCTGCAGGAGGCGGGAGTGCAGGCCCAGATCCACTACCCGGTGCCGGTCCACCTCCAGCCGGCGTTCCGCCACCTCGGCCACGGCCCCGGCGACTTCCCGGTGACGGAGAGGGCGGCGGGCGAGATCCTCTCGCTCCCCATGCACCCCCACCTGACCCCCACCCAACAGGAACAGGTCGCCGAGACGCTGGACAAGGTCCTCCGCCAACTCTGACCGGGCACCAGAGGAGGGCCGGAGGTCGTACGGCCAGCGCGGAAAGCGGTTGTCGCGTGCGCAGCGGGATGTCAGCGGGATGTCAACCGTTCCAGCAACACCGCCGCACCGGCCCGTACACCGCCGGTCGGCATCACCTGCTTGAGCAGGCGCGACAGTGTCTGACCGTGGTGCTGCCGGTAGTTCGGGACGAAGAGGCCGTGGGTTCAAATCCCGCCCCGACCCAGAAGTACCAGCTAGAGGGCCACTTCCGATCTTCGGAGGTGGCCTTTCTCGTTGGGCGAGTGAGTGACTATCCCTCCCTGGGTCTCGGCTCCTCTGTTCTGATGGTGAATCCCCGATCGGTTGACGGCGGTACGGAGCACCTGTTCTCCGAGCAGGTGAACCGGGCCGGTCCAGCGCCGCCGCCTGCCGCTGAACCCCTGACCGTCCTGGCGGGGCCGTTGCGTTTCTTGGATCTCCCATGTGCTGCTCAGCAAGTGACAAACCCGCTCTGTTGATCTTTCAGGCCACGCGTGATCTTGACCTCGGTTCCGTCCGGGTGGGGCAATCAGCCGCCACGTCACGATCTCGTCGCCACTCCTGTCCTGGAAATTGGTCGCGGCAAGTCAACTGGTTCCGATCTCAACTTGACCGGTGCGACCAATCCAGCCTCAAGGAGCGCCCATGGGCCTCGAACATTCGCGAGCCGGCCGGGGGCCGCTTCTCCTCCTGCTGGCCTGCGCCCTCGCATTCGCCGTGCCGAGCGCGGCGCTGTCAGACTCCCGCGCAGGGGCACGGACCACGGCGGATTGCATTTCCACACCGCTCGAGTACAGAACCGCGTGGGAACAGCGGGAGGTTCGGTGCGTCTCGCCTTCCTTGTTCGGTACCACGCACACCCGCGGCAGTACTTCGCTGTATCCCAGCGGCTTCTGGTACGCGTGGGCGGGCTCCAGCACCAACCTTGAGCGTTACCTGGCGTTGCGCAATGCCTACGGCGACGAGCCTCCGAAGGTCGGAATCGGAACCCTCTCGTACGCCGGGTATCCCGGCCTCAACGACTGGTCCATCCCGACGAACCTCGCCGTCTACACCCTCCCGGTCGGCGTCCAGGCCCGGGTGCCGAGCTTTGAGACGTGGTTCCGTCTGCTCGATGAGGAATTCGGCACCTCCGCGGCGTACCCGCTCTCGGCCCAGACCGACCTTGTTCTCGCATACTCCCGTCTCGGCCCGCACGAGGATGTCGTCGGAGCATTCCAGGCCGTGACCGGCTGCAAGCGGGCCGCGCTGCTCAAGGGGAAGGATCCGTCGGCGGGAATCGGCTGCAACGCCTCCTTCCTTGGCGCGCTGGCGGCCGCCGGGCCCTCTCCTTACGCCACCGGTGAGTCGAAGTCGTGCTTTCAGAACTTCGCCTCGGGATACAACGGCCCCAGGAACGCCGCCGCGATGCGGGCCGTGCTGTACCAATGTCAGGACGTGGGGTTTCTCAACACCGGCGTCGCGCTCGGCTACAACACCTATGCGAATCCGTTCGTCTGTAAACCCGCCTTCAAGCAGTCGGTACGGCAGAAGTACACGGGCAGGGAGTTCGTCGTGCCGAACATGAACTTCGACGCGCTCCCGAGCCAGATCGACATCGAATTGGAGCTCGGCGAGCCCTCAGAACGAGGCTTCCTGCAGACCGGTTACTGCTCGACCGGGTGCAGACACCTCGGGCCTCCCAAGAGAGAAGCGGTACACCGTACTGGATCTCTCCCATCTCCCCGATGAACCGTGCGCAGGCTGAAGTTGCTTCTTCCCCAGCTCAAGATGGACGTACCGCAAGCCGACCGGCATGCGGGAAGGCCGGCGATAGTCCACAAGGCGATTTCTCCAGCTCGCATTGGGCCACCTGAGCCAGGGTCCCGGCGGCTTGCCTGTGGCCGAGAAGTCGGCCACAGGGATCCACTCGCTCCGCATGCACTCCACCTGGCCCCACCTACCGGGAACCGGTGGTCGAAGCTTTCGACAAGGTTCTTCGCGAGCGTCTAGCGGGGGCGGGCGGAGGCGAGGCCGGGTGGGGCTGCGGCGAGGGCCTTCTGGATGGCTTCTACCAGGGCGAGGGCCGACTCCTCGGTGAGTTCGACCGCCACCCGAGCCGAGGGGCCCTCGGCCGGGTTGGTGAAGTCGATGTTCACCGTGTGCTCGTGGCAGGCGTGGAAAGGGTGGTCGACGTAGACCAAGCCCTCGCTGACCGTGAACCAGCCGGTGCTTCCCTTGCCGGCGCCGTCGAGCTCGATCTTCTCGGTGAGATACGTGCACATGATGGGCTCTCCTGTCAGGCGCCGAGGTGACGGCCGTAGAAGTCGAAGATCTTCTTCCAGCCCTCCGTCGCGGCGGCCGGGCGGTAGGCGGGCCGGTCGACGGAGAAGAACCCGTGCCCCGCGTCCGCGAAGGTGTGGAACTCGTGGTCCTTGCCGAGCTTCTCCAGCTCGGCGGCCAGCACCGCGACCTCCTCCGGCCCCGGATAGGAGTCCTGCTCGCCGAACAGCCCGAGCAGCGGGCAGGACAGGTCGGGCGCCTTGGAGATCAGCGGCGTGGCCTTGAGCGGGAACTCCGCGGGCGGGTTGTTCACCACGAAGGCGCCGTAACAGTCCACCGCCGCGTCGATCTGAAGCGAGCAGGCCACCAGGAACGCCTGCCGCCCGCCCGAGCAGTAGCCGATCACGCCGATCTTGCCGTTGGCGTGGTCGAGCGAGTTGAGGTACGCGGCGGCCCCTGCGACGTCGCCGACGAGCTGCTCGTCCGGGACGCCGCCCTTCGCCCGCGCGGCGGCGGCCTGGTCGTCGGGGCTGACCCCGGCGCCCTCCCGCGAGTACAGGTTCGGGCAGATCGCCGCGTAGCCGTTCGCCGCGAACTTCCGGACGATGTCCTTGGTCGCCTCGTCGTATCCCGGGAGGTGGTGGATCACCACCACGCCGCCGCGCGGGTCGTCGCCGAGCGGCCGGGCCAGGTAGGCCTCCAGCTCGGCCTGGTCGTGGCCCGTGACAGAGACCGTGCCGGCCCACATCGCGTCGTTCAAATCCGTGCCTCCTTGTGCTCCACGGGAGCCTGTTCTGTATAGGTGTAGCGGCCGCCGCGCAGGGCGGAGGCCGCGGCGGCGATGGTGGCCATCACCGCGGCGCTGATGAATACCGTTACCAGCCCATGGTGGAACGGACCGGAGATCAGCTCAGGGAAGAACTGCTTCCCGGTGAGGACCGCCACGTCGTGTGCCGGCAGCGTGCCCATCACGCCGGTCGAGGAGAGCAGGTGGCCGATCGGGTTGTCGCCGAGGAAGGCCGCGAACAGCGTGCTCACCGGCGGCAGGCTCGCCACGTGGGCGGCGGCCGAGGCGGGCACGCCGTGGCTCTCCAGGCCCGAGGTGAGGGCCCCCGGCAGCGTGCCGGCCAGCCCGGCGATCATGAGGGAGAAGAAGACGCCGATGGAAAGGGCGCTGCCGGAGTTCTGGAAGGTGGCCCGCATGCCCGACGCGACCCCCCGCTGGCCGGGCGGCACACTGCTCATGATGGAGGAGGTGTTGGGCGCCGAGAACATCCCCATGCCGATGCCGCACGCCAGCAGCAACAGGGCGAACGGCGGGTAGGCGAAGCGCACGGGCAGCAGCATGAACCCGACGAAGGACAGCGCGGTGATCACCAGCCCGCCGGTGGCGAAGGCCCGCGAGCCGTACCGGTCGGACAGGTGGCCCGAAAGGGGGCCCGCGATCAGGAAGCCCACGGTGAGCGGGAGGATGTAGATGCCCGCCCAGAGCGGGGTGTCCTCGAAGTCATATCCGCGCAGCGGCAGCCAGATGCCCTGCAGCCAGATGATGAGCATGAACTGCAGCCCGCCCCGCGAGATCGAGGTCAGCAGCGTGGCGAGGTTGCCGGCCATGAACGACCTGATCCGCAGCAGCCGCAGGTCGAGCATCGGCGCGGCGACCCTGGTCTCGACCACGCAGAAGGCGACGAGCGTCAGGACTCCCACACCCAGCCCGCCGAGGACCAGCGGGTTGCCCCAGCCGGTCGGGCTCCCTCCGTACGGCTGGATGCCGTAGGTGATGGCGGCGAGGATCGCGGTGGTGCCCACGACGAACGTCAGGTTCCCTGCCCAGTCGACCCGGGCCCTCTTCGGGCTGCCCACCTCGCGCAGGCTGCGGTACGACCAGATGGTGCCGAGGACGCCGAAGGGCACACTGACCCAGAACACCGCCCGCCAGTCGATCACGGCCAGCAGCCCGCCCGCGACCAGCCCGAGGAACTGCCCGGCCAGCGCGGTCACCTGGTTGATGCCGAGCGCCATGCCCCGCTGAGAGGCCGGGAACGCGTCGGTGAGGATGGCCGCGGAGTTGGCGGTGAGCATCGCGCCCCCGAAGGCCTGGACGAACCGCCAGCCGATCAGCCAGAGCGCTCCGCCGCTCTTGGTGAAGGGGTCCACCGAGAGCGCGAGCGAGGCGACACTGAAGATCGCGAAGCCGAGGTTGTACAGGCGGACCCTGCCGAACATGTCACCCAGCCGGCCGAGCGCCACGACCAGCACCGCCTGCACCAGCAGGTAGCCGAGGATCATCCACAGCAGGTAGCCGATGTTCCCCGGATCCAGCGGGTCGAGGCCGATGCCCCGGAAGATCGCCGGAAGCGAGATGATCACGATGGACGCGTCCAGCGTAGCCATGAGCACGCCCAAAGTGGTGTTCGACAGCGCGATCCACTTGTAGCGGTCGCCGCTCACCTCAGGCCGCGGGTGCGTACGGTCTCGCTCCGGCGGCCCTCCGCCGGGGCCTGGAGCTCGGAGCCGGATCGTTCAGTCGCCACTTGCCTCACTCCTGTCCATGATGTCGTTCAGCAGGCCGGCCGCCTCGCGCAACCGAGACGTGTCCTCGTCGGTGAGCTCCTCGATGGCGGTGACCAGCCACCGGGCCCGCCGGGCGCGCTGCTCGGCGATGACCGCCTGCCCGCGCGGAGTGACCGACCAGAGGATCTGGCGCCGGTCGTCCGGATCGGGCGCGCGGTCGATGAGCCCCTGCTCGTGCAGGGCGGCCAGGGTGACCGCCATCGACTGCGGGGTGATGTGCTCGGCGGCCGCGAGAGCGCTCGCCGTCATGGGCCCGCAGCGCCGGAGCCATCCCAGCGCCGTCGCGTGCTGGTACGGCATGCCCGACTCGCGCCGCAGACGGCGCACCACCCGGCCGAGCGCCGTACGCAGCTCCTCGGCCACCATCTCCGCATGCGCCAGTTCAACCACGCCTGCCAGAGTACACAGTTCAACTGAACAGTTAAACTGTCTATATCTGGGCCAGGCGGGAGCCCCTGGTCATTCCGCAGATTTCGGTCTCGCTAGATACCCGGCTCGTACGGCTCGCGCGCCGGCTGGGTCTGGAGGCGCCACAGGGCGCCGCAGCAGCCGAGGATCAGGAACATCACGTTGGTGATCATGGGGAAGCTGAAGGCGTCGAAGGTGCCGAAGCCGAAGATGGCGACCGCCATGGAGGCGGCCAGGCACTGGGCGAGGTGGCGGGTCTCCTCGTCGGCGGCGGCCTTCCTCGCCTGCCGGGCGAGGACCCATCCGGTCAGCAGGAACACGATGAGCGCCAGCAGTCCGACGAGCCCGGTCTCCAGTGCCGACATGAGGTACTGGTTGTCGATCACGCGATAGATGCGCGGGAGGTAGGTCGCGAAGCCCTGGCCGAACAGCGGGCGCTGCGTCACCGCCTGGACGACCGCGTCGTAGTCGCCGGTGCGCGTGGTGGAGTTCTCGTCCGAGCCGATCACCGAGACGAGGTTCAGCACGGTGCCGATGAGCCCGGGGATCACCAGGCGCATCACGATCGAGGCGACACCGAAGATCAGGATCGCCCGCAGCCGCCACTCGGACGGCCAGGTCGGCAGCAGCACCACCATCACGACGAACAGGCCGAGGATGGCCGAGCGCGACACGCTCATCGGCAGCGCGCTCGCGATCAGCGCGACCATCAGCCACCGCTTGCGGCGCTGCTCGGGGATGCGGCAGTAGATCGCTCCATGCAGCGCGAGCGGCAGCACGGCGGCGAGGACGACGCCGAGCTCGATGGGGTGGGTGGCGGTGCCGGCCGGGCGGAAGAAGCCCTCGCGCTCGAACAGCACGGCCGACCCCTTCTCGACGAGGCCGGGCAGGGCCAGGTAGCGGGTGACCTCGATGCCGGTGAAGAACTGGATCATCGCGACGAAGGCGGGGAACGACGCCCCCATCACGATGCGCTGCCGCAGCGTCTCCAGCCGCTCCATGCTGTTGACGCCGTCGGCGGTGACCAGGGCGATGCCCGCCCAGCCTCCGACGAGCACGAGGCCGAGGTCGGCGGCGTTCACCTCGTCGGCCGAGAGTGGCCGGGTGGCCGCCGCGACGTAGCTGGCGAGGACCGCCATGGCGAAGAAGATGATGACCGCACGCACCGGCTGCCGGCCGTGGATCGGGGTCCACCGCGGCGAGAGCGTGGACAGCAGGTACCAGACCAGCAGCAGCACGGCCACCATCGAGGAGGGCGAGCCCGCTCCGCCGAGGGGGCCGACCACGTACCGGGCCGGCATCACGAACAGGACGATCAGGAAGAACGTCATGATCGTTACTGGGTCGACGCGTGCCTTGGTCAGCTTGGGCCGACGTTCAGCCGGCCGGCGGGTGGGGGGGTGAACCCGCGCGGCCTCCGACGTGCTGGTCACCGACCTGGCCTGGTGGGGTCGAACACGACGTACGGCTCGTCGTCGGAGTCACCCCCGCCGTTGGAGCGCGCCCCTGGGGCGGCCGGCCGTGAACGCCGCCCGGGATTGGCCTCGGGCTCCTGCCCGGACGGGCGCATCGGCTGGCCCTGCCGCGCGCCGTTGCCCGAGTCCCTCGACGGGGGCATGGAGCCCGACGGAGGGGCGCCCCTCGGACGGTCCTTGTCGTCGGACCAGACATAGAGGTCGTCCTCGACCTTCACGGCCGGGAGCGAGGCGGTGTAGCCGTCTTCAGGGCGCGGCGGGTTCGCCCAGGGGTCGCGGGGCTCGGGAGGCGCACCGTGCTTGGAGGAGCCCGTGCGCCGGTCGTAGAGGCGCGGCTCGGGCGGCTCGATGGGCCTCGGAGCCCGCGCGGGCGGCCTGCTGCGCGGCGCGGCGCCGTTCGGACGCGGAGGGCCGCCCGCGGAACGTTGCATTCGCTGTGGGTAGGGGGGACCCGCCGGGGGCTGCCCCGCCCGCGCGGTCACCAGGTCGGGCTGGGACGCCCGGCGGCGCTTCTGCGCCACCGACTCCAGGAACAGCGGCACGCCGATGGTCAGCAGCATGCCGCCCGCGAAGACGATCACCAGCATGCGGATCTTCTTCTCGGGGGTCAGCTCGGCCTTGTCGCTGGAGGTCACCAGTTCGGCCCTGATCGTCGCGTCGGGGAGGATGGAGGACTTCTGCTGCATCTCGGTCAGCCGCTCCTGGCTGAGCGTCGCGAGCGTCTCCATCGTGGCCTGGGCGACCTTGGGGTCGGCCCCGGTAGCCGTGATGTCGAGCAACGGCCCCCGCGAGTCCTGCGCGAGGCCCACGGTGAAGTCGGCCGTCTTGCCCTCGTCCTTGAGCTTCTGCAGAGTGCGCTCGTCGCTCATGCCACGCGAGATGACCTCGGCCGTGATGGTCAGCGAGCCGTCGAACGCCAGCCAGGGGTTTCCTCCCACCGGCTGCGAGCCCTTCCTCGACGACAGGAAGACCACGGTGGCCTTCGACTCGTACTGCCAGGGAATCGCTATGAGCGCCCCGACCGTCGCCGCGATCGTGACCGCCAGCAATGCCAGCGTCACAGGCCACCGCCGGAGCAGCGCGCGCAGCGAATCAAGCAGGTCCATGGTTTCCCTTCACCCCCGCCCGGCCGGCCACATCTGTGATTCCCACCCCGCCGAGCCGCCGAGATAGGACGCCCGAGCACCTCGGCGCGTTGTCATCGCCCTCAAGTGTTTCCTCTGAGTGCTTTCTTTACCAGGCCCGTCCCAAAACTCCATACGCCTGTGCCACGATGTGTCGGTGCGAAGGCGAGTGGTTGTGCGGTGCTGCTGCCTGGCGCTGATCTTCCTGGTCGCCGCCTGTGCGGTGCTGTGGGTCAGATATAGGTCACCTCTTTACCAGAGTTCGGTCACGGTCGCGTTCGTAACCAAGACGAACCACTTTCAGGGCGAGGTCTACGGCCACTTCACCGACAACCACATCTATATGGCCCTGGCCACGGCCCGCTTCTTCGACAACCCCGGCACCCAGGAGCGCCTCCGCTCGATGGGAGGCACCGCGACCTTCCACTACGCGGTGGCCCACTGGGGCAACGAGGAGCTCCCGGTGTACGGCCAGCCGTACGCCTCCATGCAGGCCCTCTCCGACGACCCCAAAGAGTCGATCGACACGCTCAATCTGGCGCTCCAACTTCTCACCCAGAAACTCCAGCACCTGCAGACCTCCGCGGGGGCCAGCGGCCGGGTGATGATCAAGTACGAGCCCATCGGCGGCATCATGGGGCCGGAGCGTCAGGGCCTGCAGAAGAGCCGCGCCACGGTGGGCATCGGCCTCCTCGCCGTGCTCGCCTCGGTCGTGGCCATGTCCGCCACCCGTGACCGCAGCGGCGGCGAGCCAGGCAGGTCACCCGCACCACGCCAGGCGGCCTCCCCAGGCCCCGTCCGGCGAGCACGGCCGCCCCGCTTCGGGGTCGGCGCCAATCTGTAGTTGAGATCCACGACAGGTGCCAGCGCTTACGGCGAGCCCGCTGTGGAGCGTTCCGAAGACTTATGACCTGGAGCTTTCGGTGTCCTCATCGCTGCCGCGCCGCTGTGCCCTGCTCGTCGCCTCCCTCGCGTTCAGCGGCACGGCCGCGGCCGGCTGCGGTGGGAGCGGCGGCGCGGACGACGGGCGCGGGCCCGTCCCCGGGCACACTCCCCAGGCCGAGGCCCGTCCCTCTCCGGACACGTCTCCGGACGAGCACGCCTTCCCCTCCGCAGAGACCACGGGAGTGCGCGCCACCGGCCCGCTGAAGAAGGTCGGCGAGGTGACCGTGCTGAAGCCGGGAGCCGTGGTCGAGAACCTCGAGGTCCACGGCAAGCTCAACATCAAGGCCGACGACGTGACGGTTCGCAACGTGCGGGTGATCGGCGAGGGCGACTGGTCGATCATCCAGGCCGAGGGCGCGTCAGGCGCCGTCATCGAGGACTGCGAGATCTCCGGCGACGGCGTCGTCAAGGCCCAGTGGGGCGTGCTGAACCAGGGGGGCGACATCACGGTGCGGCGGGCGAACATCCACACCGTCTCCAACTCCGTCGGCACCGACCACGGCCTCATCGAGGACTCCTACATGCACGACTTCAAGGAGTACCCCGGCGACCACGTGACCGGGCCGCAGATCAACGGGTCTCCCCAGAAGGGCCTGACCCTGACGATCCGCCACAACACCATCCTGAACCAGATCGCCCAGACCTCCGCCATCTCGATCTATCAGGACTTCAGCAGGGCGCATGACGTGCTCATCGAGCGCAACCTGCTCGGCGGCGGAGGGTACGCCATCTACGGCGGGGCGGGGAAGTTCGGCACCCCCACGAACATCCGGATCATCGGCAACGTCTTCACGCGGCGGCTGTTCCCGAAGGGCGGCTTCTGGGGGCCGCTGACCTACTTCGACACCAAGGGCAAGGGCAACCGCTTCGAGGGCAACACCTGGGAGACCACCGGCGAGCCCGTCGCCTCCTGAGCGGGCTCAGGTCGCGGCGGGAGAGTACGCGTCGCGCAGGAGGAGCTGAGGCCGTCCCGAGCCGTCCGCGGGCACCGTCCACACGTCCGAGCTGTCGGCCCGCAGCCTGCTGTACATCACCGTGCGGGCGTCGAGCCAGGCCACCTGGTCGTCCACGTTCGCGGGCTCGGCGAGGGCCGTCTCGCGCCCTGACCGCAGGTCCAGCGCGTACAGCCGCCACGGGTCGCTGGTGCCGCCCATCCGCTTCTTGTACGCGACCCGGGTGCCGTCCGGAGAGAGCGACGGGCACTCGGCGTTCTCGCGGAGCACCCGCATCCGGCGCGCGGCGAAGTCGCCCTGCACCAGGTACGTCCTGCCCTCGCTCGACACCGTGGCGTAGAAGCGGTTGTCGTCGTCCGCGAAGGTGACACCCCAGTAGTTCAGGTCGGGTGCCCTGAAGACGCGCCCGTCCTTCTCGAGCGTCAGCTCCTCCAGGCTCTTGACGAGCGTGCCCGTACGGGTGTCGAGGATGCCCGCGCGGGTGGAGAACCCGACGCTCAGGTAGGAGTCGCCCGCCACGAAGAAGGTCCAGGCCGCCATCCGCCCGCTCGCGGAGACCCGCGCCCTGCTCGGAACGCCCGACAGCGACACGCGCCGCACCTCGCGGAGGTGGTCGTCGACCACGATGGCCTCCGACCCGGTGACCACGCCGTTGGTGACGCGCAGGCACAGGCCGGTGCCCGCCGCCGCGTAGAAGCGCTTGCAGCGCAGGCCGGTGGAACGGGGCTGCCCTTCTCCGCTCGCCGGCACCGCGAGGACCGTACCGCTGTCCTGCGAGGCCCCCGCGCCCACCACGAGGAGGTCGCCCGCCTCCAGAGCGGTCTCGCGCGGCGCCGGGCTGGAACCGGCCGCCAGCCGCGCGGGAGCCGGCGCCTCCGGCCTCGCCCGCAGGACGTAGACCACCCCGACCGCGCCGAAGAGCAGGACCGCGACCACCAGGATCACGACCCGGGTGCGCCCGGGCAGCGCCGAGACGTTCACGCGGGCCCGCCCGCCCGGCCACCATCGGCCACCGGCCCGCCGGTCCCAGCCCCACCCACCGGGCCGTCCGGCGTTCCGGCCTCGTCGGTCGGGCCGCTCAGGTGGCCGTCGTGCTCGGTGTAGATCTCGCCCGTCTCGGGGCAGCGCCACCGGCCGGGACCGTCCTCCCGCAACGTCACGCCCGCGCGCCCGACCCAGCCCATGCGGCGCGCCGGGACGCCCGCCACCAGCGCGAAGTCGGGGACATCCCGGGTGACCACGGCCCCGGCGGCCACCAGGGCGTGCCGCCCGACCGTGCGACCCGCGACGACCACGGCCCGCGCCCCGATGGAGGCGCCCGCCCGTACGACCACGCCCTCGGCGGTCCAGTCGCCGTCGCGCTTCAGCCCGCCGTCGACGTCGGTCGAGCGAGGGTAGACGTCGTTGGTCAGCACGGCGGCGGGCCCGACGAACACGCCGTCCTCAAGCACCGCCGGCTCGTACACCAGGGAGTAGTTCTGCAGCTTGACCCGGTCGCCCACCCTGACGCCGGGCCCGACGTACGCGCCCCGCCCGAGGATGCACCCCTCGCCCAGCACGGCCTGCTCGCGGACCTGGGCGAGATGCCAGATCTGGCTCCCCGCGCCGATCTTGGCGCTCGGGTCGACGTCGGCGGTGGCCGCTATTCGCGGTTCGGTCATCGGGAACTCCCATTGAGGGTGAATACTTCGGAACTATGCCAAGCGCGAGCGTCATCATCCCGGCCCACAATGAGGCCCGGGTAATCGGCCGGCTCCTTGCGCGCCTCCTCGCGGAGGCGGGCCCGGACGAGTTCGACGTGGTGGTCGTGGCCAACGGCTGTGACGACGACACCGCCTCGGTCGCCCGCGGCTTCGGCGTCACCGTGATCGAGACACCGGTGCCCTCCAAGCGCGAGGCCCTGCGGCTCGGCGACGAGGCGGCTGTCAGCCATCCCCGCGTCTACGTGGACGGCGACGTCGAAGTGGGCACCGCCGACGTCCGCGCTCTGCGCGACGCCCTCCTGGGCGGCCGGCTCGCCGCCGCCCCCGAGCGGGCCCTGGTCCTGCGCGACCGCCCGTGGACGGTGCGCGCCTACTACGCCGTGTGGAGCAGGCTTCCCGCCGTCCGCGAGGGGCTGTTCGGCCGGGGCGTGATCGCGGTGTCCGAGGAGGGCAACCGCCGCATCATGGACCTTCCCCCGGTCATGGGCGACGACCTCGCGGCCTCGCTCGCGTTCACGCCCGCCGAGCGCCAGGTGGTGCGCACGGCGCACGCGGTGATCCACCCGCCGCGCACCCTCGGCGACCTGATGAGGCGCAGGGTCCGCGCCGTGACGGTCGTCGCCGAGATCGAGCAGGGCCCCATGGCCGGGCAGGAGGCCCGCACAGGCCTTCGCGACCTGCTCGCCATCGCCGCACGGGCGCCGTGGCTCCTGCCGCACCTCGGGGTCTTCCTCGCCGTCACGGTGGTCGCCCGTGGACGGGCGCGCCGCGCGGTGCGGACGAAGGACTACACGACCTGGCTGCGGGACGAGAGCAGCAGGACCTGAGCTCTCAGGCCCTCCCGCGGCCCTGGACGTACTCCTTCACCACCATCCAGGCGAACCGCGTGTTGGTCGACAGGTAGCGCGGCCCCAGCCTGAGGGGCTCCTGGAGGAACCGGTAGAACCACTCCAGGCCGAGCCTCTGCCACAGGGCGGGGGCCCGGCGCACCTTCCCCGCGAAGACGTCGAACGAGCCGCCCACGCCGTGGATCACCCCGGCCCGGATGTCCTCGGCGAACCGCGCGAGGAAGATCTCCTTCTTTGGCGAGGTCATGCCGAGGAACAGCAGGTCCGGCTTCGCCTCCCCGATGCGAGCCGCGACCTCGGGGGCCTGCTCATCGGTGAAGTAGCCGTCGCGCGCCCCCGCGACCTCCAGGCCCGGATAGCGGGCGCGCACCTCGGCGACCACCCGTTCGATCACCTCGGGCCGCGCCCCGAGGAAGTACGCCCGGTACGACCGCCTGGCGCCCTCCTCCATGAGGGAGGTGAACAGGTCGATGCCGGCGACCCGCTCGGGCAGCGGCCTGCCGAGGAACCGGGAGGCCCACACGATGGCCTGCCCGTCGGCCACGACGAGATCGCACGAGGTCACCGAGTCGCGCAGCAGCTCGTCCTCGCTCATGCGGACGACCTTGGCGGCGTTCACCACGCCGATGGTGAGGTTCTCCCTGCCCTCGACCGCCGCGACGCACCGGGCGACGGTCTGCTCCATGGTGAGAGCGTCGAGGGACAGCCCCAGCAGTGCCCTGCGGGGCGGCGCGGCGCCGGTCACCCCTGCTTCCCTGGCGCGTCGCGGGGCAGCGAGAACAGCCACGCGTAGAGCAGCCACCCCAGCTCGTACGGGCGGCACTCGCGGTCGACGGCGAGCGGCGGGTAGATGCGGTCGAGCACCCCGATGCGCGAGCCCTGGTTGATCGCGGTGGCGACGGCCCGCACGCCTCGGACGATCTTCTTCGGGTCGTCCCTGGCGGCCTTGCGCCACGTCAGGTCGAGGTCGTCGATGATCAGCTCGTCGTCGATCTCCGGCCTCGCGGTCATCCAGTGGAGGCCGAGCGCGATGTCCTTCATATAGGAGGTGCCGCCGGCGTCGGCGAGGTCCAGCAGCGCCATCGGGGCCATCGAGAGCTGGTGGACGCTGTAGACCGGGTAGCCCTCGACCACCCCGCCGGTGCGGGCGTCGTAGTGCCACCACCACTGGCCCTCCGGACCCTGCGCCGCGCAGATGCCGGCCGCGATCTGCTCGGCCGCCCTGAGCGCCGCGTCGTCGCCGGTGTGGGCGTGCAGCCGGGCGAGGGCCTGGAGGGGGTACACCTGGTCGGCGAAGCAGCCGACGTGGGCGCGGTACCAGGAGGCGGGGCCGAGGACGTGCCGGTAGAGCCGGTCGCTCCCGAGGCCGGTGAGCAGCCTCTGCCCGGCGTGCTCCAGCCGCTTCTCCAGCTCGGAGGCACCGCCCAGCACGCGGTGCGCGGCGGTCAGGGCGGCCAGCGCCCACGACGCCTCGACCGTGTGGACCGGGTCGCCCGTGCGCAGCGCGCCTTCGAGCTCCGCCAGCCGGTGCAGGCCCCTGTCGAGCTCGGGATGGGCGATCTCGGCCGCCGCCCACGCGATGAGGGCCACGTCGCCGAGGTTGCCGATGTCGGGGAGCCCCTTGACGAGGTTCCCGACCAGGTCGGCGACGGTGTCACCCGCCAGGGCCGCTCGCTGCCCGTCCTCCGGCAGCGTGGCCACGCCGAGGGCCACGATGGCGCTGTAGCGCACGCTCCTCCCCTCGGGGACGGCCGTCCAGCGCCCGTCGTCACCGAGTCTGCCGCGCCTGGTGAAGACGAACTCACCGTTGGCGTAACCGGGAGGAAGACCGCGGACCGACAGGTCGACCATGCGGTCGACGAGCGCGGCCGCGGGTGCGTCGATCTCGGCGAGCGCACCGAGACGACCCTCATGGCGAGTCATCGCTCACCCCCCAAACCTTGTGATCAGTAGAAGACGACATTTCATGATTTTCTGGCATCCCAGCCGCCGCGCCACGTGCCGCGGACGGCCCACAGCTCGGCCCAGTCGCCGCGCTCGGCCATGGGACGCCCCTGCCGCCCGGCGTCCGGGGGTGCCACCCGGCGGCTGAGCGCCGCCCTGAGCCAGACCCCGAACAGCAGCATGGAGGCGCCCAGCCCGCGCAGCCCGCGCGGGAAGTGGCGCCGGATCACCGTGGCCTTGCCGGTGAACAGGAGCACCAGCTTGTTCAGGCTGGAGGAGGACATGCCGCCCGGGTGCACGAACACGGCCCGGTCGGTCACCATCGGCCGGTGACCGGCGGCCCTGGCCCGCAGGCACAGGTCGGCGTCCTCCCCGTACATGAAGATGCGGGTGTCGAACCCGCCCACCTCATCCCAGACGTCGCGGGCGACGAGCATCAGCGCCCCGGTGACGATGGGCACCCGCCGCTCGCCGGTCCACGTCGTCGGCGACTCGGGGTCGAACAACGCGCGGCCGGGGAAGACCGTGGACAGCCCTGTGGCGAAGCAGAGCACCGACCACGGCGTGGGCCTTCCCCACCAGGAGCGGGGGTCGTTCTCGCCGGTCTCGGTGATGCAGCGTCCTCCGACGATCCCCGCCCGGGGATGGCGCTCGGCGCACTCCAGCAGCCCCGCGAAGGCCTCGGGCCGGACCTCCGCGTCGGGGTTCACGAAGACGAGGTACCGCCCGGCGGCCACCTCGGCTCCGGCCACGCAGCCCTCGGCGAACCCCCCGTTGACGCCCCGGGCGACGACCCTGGCCCACGGGGCGGCGGCCCTCACCACCTCCACCGTGTCGTCGGGGGAGTTGTTGTCGACGACGATCACCTCGGCGTCCGTGGCCTTGACCGCGCGCTCCACCGCCGCGAGGCAGCGGGCGACGTACCCGGCGCTGCGGTAGGTCACGATGATGACAGACAGCTTCACGCGCGCGCCCTTCTGAGCAACGGAACCGCGACGGCCAGCGCGACGCCGAGACCGGCCGCCATCACGACCACGGCGGCCTGCGGGCCGCGCGCGGTCCACAGCACGCCGAAGACCCACGAGGCGACCATCGCGCCGAGCGCCTGGCCGGTCTGGACGACCGCGAGCCCCGTGGCCCGCCGTTCCTCCGGCAGCAGGGGCCCGGCGAGCGCGCTGACCACCCCGTCGGTGGAGGCGTACGACAGGCCGCGCAGCACCAGCGCCGCGACGAGGACCGCCGGGCCGGGCGGGAGCAGGAGCAGCGCGTAACAGGCGAGCAGTGCGGCGTATCCGCCGATCACGACCGTGGAGCGCCCGACCCGGTCGGCCAGCCGCCCGAACGGCACGGCCGCGACCAGGTAGGCGGCCGAGACGCCGACGGGGAACAGGGGAAGCCAGCTCGCCTCGATGTCGAGCCTGCTCTGCAGCATGAAATAAAGGAAGGAGTCGCTGATGGTCGCGAGCGACAGCGGCAGCATCGCGAACAGCACGCGGCGGAACGGCCTGTCCCTGAGCAGGTCCAGCGCCCCCCGCAGCGACACCTTCGGCCGCTCGGGCGCACCGCCCGCCGCCGGGGTGCGTACGCCCGGCTCCTGGACGAACAGGACCATGATCAGCACGCCGACCATGGCCACGCAGCAGCTCACCACGAACACCGGGTCGTAGTCGTTGGCGCCGCCCACCGCCGCCACCACGCCGAAGGCGGCGAGCGGGCCCATGAGCGCGCCGGCGGTGTCCATGGCGCGGTGCAGCCCGAAGGCGCGGCCCTGCGCCTCGGGCGGGGCGCTCAGCGAGATCATCGCGTCCCGGGGGGCCGTGCGAAGGCCCTTGCCCGCCCGGTCGACGCCGATCACCAGGCCGATCAGCGGCACGGAGCGGCCCACGAGCACATAGCCGAGCTTGCAGACGGCGGACAGGCCGTACCCGACGCCCGCCACCAGCTTTCGGCGGCGGAAGCGGTCGGCGACGTGCCCGCCCACGAGCCTGAGCACGGCCGTCGCCCCGGTGTAGACGCCGTCCAGGAAGCCGAACTGCATCGGGCTGAGCCCGAGTTGGTAGATCAGATAGAGCGGGAGGATCGCCGTCACCATCTCGGAGGAGATGTCGGTGAACAGGCTGACCGCCCCGAGCGCGACGACGTTCCCGGTGAGGACGCGCCCGACCCCGCCGCGAGCCCCGGCTCCCCCGCTCGGAGGAGATCCGCCGTCCTCGCCCGAAGCGCCCGGCGAGGAGTCCTTCTGGGAGTCGGCCTTGCGCGTCTCCGACAGGTACATCAGGCCAGGCCTCCGGTGATGGAGGGCCATGCGGCGTGGAGCGCGTCGCGCCAGTGGCGGATCGGCGGCAGGCCGGCGAAGGCCCAGCGGTCGTGGCCGAGCACGCCGTAGGCGGGCCTCGGCGCCGGGCGGGGGAAGTCCGCGCTGCTGACGGGCCTCACCCGGCCGGGATCGGCGCCGAGCAGCGTGAAGATCTCGCGGGCCAGCCCGTACCACGTCACCTGGCCGGAGCTGGTGCCGTGATAGACGCCGGGAGGGGCGTCGTCGGCGCGCGCCAGCCGTAAGAGCTGCGCGGCGAGGTCGGCGGTCCAGGTCGGCTGGCCGAGCTGGTCGTCCACCACGTCGACGGTCTCACGGGCGCGTTCCAGGGCGATCATCGTCTGGACGAAGTTCCGCCCTCCCGCGCCGTACAGCCAGGCGGACCGCAGCACGTACCCGTCCTTGGGGAGCAGTCCGAGGACGGCCCGCTCGCCGGCGAGCTTGCTGCGGCCGTAGGCGTTGACCGGCCGTGGCGCGGCGTCCTCGGCGTACGGCGTGCTCGCCGTCCCGTCGAAGACGTAGTCGGTGGAGATGTGGAACAGCCGGGCGCCGACCTCGGCGCACGCGGTGGCGAGGGCGCGCACCCCGCCGCCGTTGACCGCGAGAGCGTCGATCTCGTGCGCCTCGGCGTCGTCCACGGCCGTCCAGGCGGCGCAGTTGACCACGATGTCCGGCTTCTCCTGCCGGATGACCTCGCGCACACCGTCGGGGTAGCGCAGGTCGAGGCGGTCGCGCCCGTACGGCAGGACGTCGGGCGATGCCGGGTCGCCCGCCAGCTCGGCCGACAGGGCGGTCCCGAGCATGCCGCTCGCGCCGGTCAGCAGCAGCCGGTTCACCGAGCGCCCTTGAGGGGCTTCCACCAGGCTTCGTTGTCGACGTACCACTGGACGGTCGCGGCGATGCCCTCGTCGAAGCCCGTGCCGGCGGCGTAGCCCATGCCCCGCAGCTTGGTGTCGTCCAGGGAGTAGCGGCGGTCGTGCCCCTTGCGGTCGGTCACGCGCTCGACCGAGCTCCAGTCGGCGTCGAGCTCGTCGAGGAGCCGCTGGGTGAGCTCCAGGTTGGACAGCTCCGCCGTGCCGGCGATGTGGTAGACCTCGCCCGGCTCGCCCTGCTCCGCCACGATCTGGATGCCCCGGCAGTGGTCGTCCACGTGGACCCAGTCGCGCACGTTGCCGCCGTCCCCGTAGAGCGGGACCGTGCGGCCTTCGAGGATGTTCGTCACGAAGAGCGGGACGACCTTCTCCGGGAACTGGTACGGCCCGTAGTTGTTGCCGCAGCGGGTGATCGACACCGGCAGGCCGTGGGTGACGGCGTAGGCCCTGGCCATCAGGTCACCGCCCGCCTTCGCCGCGGAGTACGGCGAGCGCGGCCGCAGCGGGGCGTCCTCGGCCCAGGAGCCCTCGTCGATCGACCCGTAGACCTCGTCGGTGGACACCTGGACGACCTTCGGCACCGCCGCGTCCAGGCAGGCCTGCAGCAGCGTCTGTGTGCCGAGCACGTTGGTGCGCACGAAGGCGGACGGGCCGTCGATCGACCGGTCGACGTGCGACTCGGCGGCGAAGTTGACGACCACGTCATGGCCGGGCACGACCCTGGCGAGCAGCTCGGCGTCGCAGATGTCGCCATGCACGAGGTCGTAGCGTCCCTCGACGGGCTCCAGGTTGGCGAGGTTGCCCGCGTACGTGAGCAGGTCGAGCACGGTGACGCTCGCCCCGGCGAACGCCGAGTAGCCGCCCGTGAGCAAGGTGCGAACATAGTGCGACCCGATGAAACCGGCTCCGCCGGTTACCAGAATCCTCATGAACTGATCTGTACCTTGCTGTGATCCCCGAGCACCAGCCGGTGGGCCCTCGGAGTATTGGGAGCGGGCGTGACCTCGACGTCGTGCCCGATCAGGGACGCCTCGATCCGGCGGACCCCCTCAATGGACGCGCGCCGCAGCAGGATCGAGTACTCGATCTCGCTGTCCACCACGTGACAGTCCTCCGCCACCGAGGTGAACGGCCCGATATAGGAGTCCCGCACCACGGCGCCGGCGCCGATGACGACCGGCCCGACGACGCGCGAGCGGGTGACCTTCGCCCCGGCCTCGACCACGACCCGGCCGATGATCTCGCTGGCGTCGTCCACCGTGCCGTCCAGCCGCTGCTCCAGCTCCTCAAGGAGGATCCGGTTGACCTCCAGCATGTCGGTGACGTTGCCGGTGTCCTTCCAGTAGCCGGAGATGAGGGTGGAGTCCACCCGGTGCCCGGCGTCTAGAAGCCACTGGATCGCATCGGTGATCTCCAGCTCGCCGCGCCACGAGGGCTTGAGCGCGGCGACGCCCTCGTGCACCGCCGGGGTGAACAGGTAGACCCCGACCAGGGCGAGGTCGCTCTTCGGCTCCCGCGGCTTCTCCTCCAGCCCGATCACCCGGCCCGCGGCGTCCAGCTCCGCCACCCCGAACTGCCGGGGGTCGGCGACGCGGGTGAGCATGATCTGGGCCGCGGGGCGCTCGTCGTGGAACCGCCTCACCAGCGGCTCGATGCCGCCGACGATGAAGTTGTCGCCGAGGTACATGACGAAGTCGTCCTCGCCCAGGTAGTCGCGGGCGATCAGCACCGCGTGGGCCAGCCCGAGCGGCGCCTCCTGTCGCAGGTAGGTCACCTCCAGGCCGAACGCCGACCCGTCGCCGACGGCGCCCTCGATCTCCTCGTGGGTGTCGCCGACCACCATGCCGACCTCGCGGATCCCCGCCGCGGCGATGGCCTCCAGGCCGTAGAACAGCACGGGCTTGTTGGCCACCGGCACCAGTTGCTTGGCGGAGGTGTGGGTGATCGGCCGGAGCCGTGTGCCGGACCCGCCGGCGAGCACGAGCGCCTTCACTAGTAAGCCCCTCCACCACGGGTGACGGCGGACCAGGTCTTCCACAGGATCTGCAGGTCGAGGATGAGGGACCAGTTCTCGACGTAGCGCAGGTCGAGCCGCACCGACTCCTCCCACGACAGGTCGGACCGGCCGCTCACCTGCCACAGACCTGTCATGCCCGGCTTGACCACGAGGCGCCTGCGGACGTCGGTGCCGTACTGCGCGACCTCGTCGGGGAGCGGCGGACGCGGCCCCACCAGCGACATCTCGCCGCGGACGACGTTGAGCAGCTGCGGCAGCTCGTCAAGGGAGTAACGGCGCAGGAAACCGCCGACCCGCGTGATCCGTGGATCGTTCCGCATTTTGAACAGCACACCGTCGAACTCGTTGTCCTCGATCAGGTCGAGCTTCAGCTTCTCGGCGTTCTGCACCATCGTGCGGAACTTGAACACCTTGAACTCGCGCCCGTCGCGGCCCACCCGGGTCTGCTTGAACAGCGCGGGACCTGGGCTGGTGGCCCTGACCAGCACCGCGATCACCAGCATGGGGATCGCGAGCACGGTCAGCGCGGCCGTCGCGAGGAGCCGGTCGAACAGGCTCTTGACGACCTGGCGCGTCCCGTCGAACTCGGGGTGCTCGACGTGCAGCAACGGCATCCCGGCGACCGGGCGGATGCTCGTACGGGGACCGGCGACGTCCATGAGCGCGGGGGCGACGAACAACTCGGTGCCCTTGCTCTCGATGCTCCAGGCAAGGCGGCGCAGCGCGGCGCCGTCCAGCTCGGGGCAGGCCAGCACGGCCACCGCGTCCGCCGAGACCTTGTCGGCCACGGTCGCGACGTCGGCGAAATCGCCGTAGACGGGGATGCCGTCGACGTCGAGCCCGTTCCCGGGGAACTGCCCGGGCGGCAGGCACGCCGCGACGACCCGCATGCCGTGGTACGGCTGGCGCCGGAACTGCATCACCAGGTCGAGCACGGCGGTCCTGTGACCGACGGCGACCACACGCCGCAGGTACTCGCCCTCGGCGCGGCGCCGGTGCAGGCGCTTGCGCATGCGGTAGCGGAACACCAGCGTGAGAACCGTCGCCAGCGGCAGCATCGCCATGACGTAGCTGCGCGCGATCATGGTCTGGGTGGCGTACGCGCCGATGGCCACCGCGGCCGTCAGCCCCACCCCGCCGTCGAAGACCGCGCGGAACTCCTCGCTTCCCTCTCCGTGGCTCCTCTCGCGGTAGACCCCGGCCAGTGCCATGGCACCGGGCCAGGCCAGTCCGAGACCGAATCCGAACAACAACTCCGACCAGGGGATGAAGGCGCCCACCCAGAGCCTGAACCCCATGACCGCTTCGCAGGCGATCATGGCGCATGCCATGTCACCTGCGAGAAGAGCCCGCATATAGGAGCGCGTCCAAATGCTGGACGCCGTCAGCGGGCCCGTGTCGAGAAGCGCGACACCACGCTCCTCCAACCCCACCCTCATGCCTACCTACCCCTACCCCTGACCTGCTCCTGCCAGACCGTGCAGATAACAGACGGCCGTTGCGTCCCTTTGGTTGACACACAACCCGGAAACATCACGAGCGCGGGTACCCGTTCAAATACTAAAGATCGTTATTAACGAGCGAAATAGCCGGGCAATGGCCACAATAGGCCTCCTGCCAGGGAACGCCAGTCCCTTGACGGAACGGTCCAAACCTGTGTAGGCAGCGACCGTCCGGCTACATTCAGCACATGTCTGGCATCCATGTAGAGCGATCCGGCCTGGTCACGACCGTCGTCCTGTCCCGCCCCGAGGTCCGCAACGCGGTGGACGGCCCGGCCGCCGCCGCCCTCGCGAACGCTTTCCGGGACTTCGAGGCTTCCGACGCCGCGGTGGCCGTGCTGTGGGGCGACGGCGGCACCTTCTGTTCCGGCGCGGACCTGCACGCGATCGGCACCGAACGCGGCAACCGCGTGGAGGCGGACGGGGACGGCCCGATGGGCCCCACCCGCATGCGCCTGTCCAAGCCCGTGATCGCGGCCGTCGAGGGCTACGCGGTGGCGGGCGGGCTGGAGCTGGCGATCTGGTGCGACCTCCGGGTGGCGGCGCAGGACGCGACGTTCGGAGTGTTCTGCCGCCGCTGGGGCGTTCCCCTCATCGACGGCGGCACCGTACGGCTGCCGAGGCTCGTCGGAGCGGGACGGGCCATGGACATGATCCTCACCGGCCGGGCCGTGGGCGCGGAGGAGGCGCAGCGGATCGGCCTGGTGGACAGGGTCGTGCCACCGGGGCAAGCGCGGGAGCACGCCGAGGCGCTCGCCCGCTCGCTGTCCGAGCTGCCCCAGGACTGCCTGCGGCAGGACCGCCTCTCCGCGCTGGAGCAGGAAGGGCTCTCCGAGGAGGAGGCTCTCCGCAACGAACTGCGGCACGGCATGGTCTCACTGGGCGGCCAGATGACCGAGGGGGTCGGCCGCTTCCGCGCGGGAGCCGGCCGCCACGGAGACTGACCCGCGGTGAATGGAAGGCTCAGTCGTATTCGAGGTCCGGCAGCGGCGACGGCGGGTCGGGGCTGCGCCACACGACCACGTAACCGAGGGTGGCGGCGGTGAACGCCTCGCTCAGCCGCTCGAGGTCGAACTCCGGCAGATAACGCAGCCTCGCCAGGAAGGTCGCGTCAGTGGCGGAGCGCGGCACCACACATCCCTGTCCGTCGCGGTCGAGCAGGACGATCAGAATGTCGGATTCCGTGACGCCGCCGACGCGAACCTCGACGACGTCCTCCCACGCGAGGGCCTCGACACTGCCGTCGGCGTAGTGGCGGGTTACGCCCTCTTCGGTTACGTAGACATACGAATCCGGCACTGAGTTGCCGTGCATGGGCGCGATTGTGACGACTTACGAGCACTCCATGCAAGAGAAGTCGCTAATCAGCGCCCCAGGTGTGATCCAAGTGGGCGGCCACGGCCCGCCGCGCCGCCTCGGACGGGCCCCGCGCGATGGCGTCGAGAAGATCGCGGTGCTCGGCGACGAGCGTCTCCCTGTCCGGATACACCTTGCGCAGCCGTACGAGGCCGAGCCGCGTCTCCGCCGCCAGCACCGCGTAGAGGCGTTCGAGCCTGGGGCTTCCCACCGCGAGGATCAGCTCCTCGTGCAGGGCCATGTGCTCGGCGACGACGTCCGCCCACGGCGCGTCCGGCGGGAGCGCCGCCATCCGCGCCAGCGCCCCGTCCGCCGAGGCGACCCTGCGGCCCGCCAGCCTGACGGCCATGAGGTCCTCAAGCGGGCGCCGGACGTACATGAGATCGTCCAGGTCGCGGGTGGTCACCTCCGGCACGTACGCGCTGCGGTTGCGCTCGCGCCGGAGGAGCCCCTCGTGGACCAGGGCGGCCAGGGCCTCGCGGACGGTCGGGCGCGCCACTCCGTACAGGGATGAGAGCTCCTGCTCGGGCAGGGACGTGCCGGGGGCGATCTCTCCGGAGAGCACGCGCCGTCGCAGGGCTCCCGCGAGCGCGTCGACCGTCGAGACGGGGCGTAGTTTCACGCCGACGATTGTGCCTTCTCATCGGCCGGGGGTGCTGCCGGTTCGGCATCGGACAGCCCCGGACGGACGGCCGGGAGCGCGTCGGACGGCTCTGGACGGACGGCCGGGAGCGCGTCGGACGGCTCTGGACGGACGGCCCGTTCGGGGAGGGCGACCATCACCAGGCCGACGCCGAGCAGGGCGAGCCCCGCCCAGGACACGGCGGTGAGCCGCTCGTGCAGGACGACCAGGCCGAGCAGCGCCGCCACGGCGGGCTCCGCCAGGGCCAGGGTGGCGGCCTTGGCCACCGGGGTCGTGCGCAGGCCCCTTCCATAGAGGAAATAGGAGAGGGCGGTCGTCGCCAGGCCCAGATATAGGGCCGTGAGCAGCCCTCGCGGCTCGCCCAGCCACGCCGTGCCCCGCCAGAGCAGCACCGGCAGCATGACCGCCGCCGCGCCGCCGAACATCACCCCCATCACCGCGCCGGACGGCGCTCCGCCGCCGATCGCCCGCGCGGCGGTCACCGCGTAGAAGCCGTAGAGGAGCCCGCCCGCCAGCGCGAGCAGCACGCCGCCGGGGTCGGCGCCGACCGCCTCCCCTCCCGACACGAGCGCGGCGCAGCCCGCGACGGCGGCGGCGGTCGCGAGGGTCCAGCGGCGGCCGGGCCGCCTCCGGTCGTACAGCCAGGACAGCAGGCCGGTGAAGACCGGCCCGCTCCCGATCGCCACCACCGTGCCGACCGCCACGCCGGTGCGCCCGACCGCCGCGAAGAAGCAGAGCTGGTACGCGGCCACGGCCCCCGCCGCCGCGACCAGCGAAAGGGGGCGCCCCCGGGTGAGCAGGGCCCAGGTGGCCGGGCCCGCCGCCACGGCGAGGACGACGCCGCCGATGAGCAGCCGGGCCGCCGCGAGCGCCACCGGATCGGCCGCTCCGGCCGGCGCGAGCGTACCCGCCGTGCCGGCCGTGCCCCACAGGACGGCGGCGGCGACCACGGCGGCCGGGCCCCCGGCGGCCGTACGAGAGGTCCCTGCTTCTGCTGCCATGGCCACATTGTCTGACAACTAGACAGAATCCAGCAAGAGACTTGCGATTTCCCCTTGGAATGGGGCCGTTTTGTAGCTAGAAGGCCCTGGTTACCCGTGATCCCCATTGGTACTGTTTCGCCACCAATAACCCGCGTGTAACGATGCGGTTCCCCTGCGAGGTCACATGGGCGGGCGTAAGAGGTCCATCAAGTTCAAGATCCTGACCCTGGTACTGGTACCTCTGGTATCCCTTGTGGGGATCTGGGCTTTCGCCGCGACGATCACCATCCAGAACGGTCTCGACCTGCTCAAGGTCAGGACCGTCTTCGACAACACGATCGTTCCCGCGCGTGCGCTGATGACGGAGATCGAGCAGGAGCGCTACCTGTCTCTGATGGCTCTGGGGTCGAGGACCTCCGACCGCGGCGAGCTGGACGCTCAGCGGGCCAGGTCCGACCAGGCGCGCGCCACCCTCGAACGGCTGGCGCTCGCCGAGGACGTCCAGAAGGTCACCAGCGCCCCGCTCCTCCAGCGCGTCACCGAACTGATCACGGTCACGCGCCGGCTCCCCGAGATCCGGGCACGGGTCGACTCCGGGAGCTTCACCCGGTTGCTGACCCTGGACGCCTACCGGCTCATAACCGACGCCATCGGCCGCGTCTACGACAAGCTGACGCTGGCCTCGGACTCCCAGGGCGAGCCCACGCGGGCCATCGTCCTGATCGGACGCAGCCGGGAGCTCATGAGCGAGCAGTCGGCGCTGCTCGCGGGCGCGGTCGCGGCCGGCTCGATCACCGGCGAGGAGCGCACCACCTTCACCGCGATGGTGATCAAGCGCCGCCTGCTGTACGACATGGGCTTCCAGCGGCTCGACGAGGAGCTGCGCCAGCCGTACCTCATGCTGCAGAACTCCCCCGTCTACGCCAAGTACGCCTCGATCGAGGACCAGGTCACCCAGGACGTACGACCGGGCAGGCCCCTGCCGGGCGCGGCGGCGACCTGGGGGCAGACGCTCCAGACCCTCAACCTCACCTTCGACAAGCAGGCGGGCGTCGCGTCCCAGAAGATCGCCGACCGCGCCCTGCCGCTCGTCGCGACCATCCTGTGGCAGATCGTCATCGCCGCCGGGCTCGGACTCGTCGCGGTCGCCGTGTCGCTGTTCGTCTCGGTCCGCTTCGGCCGGCTCATCACCGCCGAGCTGGTCCAGCTGCAAGCCGTCGCGCTGGATCTCGCGAACCGGAAGCTGCCCGCGGTCGTGCGCAGGCTCCGGCAGGGCGAGGACGTCGACGTGGCGTCCGAGACGCCGCCGATCCCCACCGGAACCACCACGGAGATCGCGATCGTCGGCCAGGCGTTCACCTCCGTGCAGACCACCGCGATCGAGGCCGCCGTCGGCCAGGCCGAGATCCGCAAGGGCGTCAGCAAGGTCTTCCTCAACCTGGCCCGCCGCAACCAGTCGCTGCTGCACCGGCAGCTGTCCATGCTCGACAGCATGGAGCAGCGGGTCACCGACCCCGAGCTGCTCGACGAGCTCTTCGGCATCGACCACCTCACCACGCGCATGCGGCGGCACGCCGAGGGTCTGATCATCCTCTCCGGCGCCGTCCCCGGGCGCGGGTGGCGCAGGCCGGTGCCGTTGTACGACGTCGTCCGCGCGGCCGTCGAGGAGGTCGAGGACTACCTGCGCGTGCACGTCGCCGTACCGGAGAACATGGCGTTGTCCGGCTCCTCGGCCACCGACGTCATCCACCTGCTCGCCGAGCTGGTGGAGAACGCGACGATCTTCTCGCCCCCGCAGACCCACGTCGAGATCCGCGGCGAGCTGGTGGCCAGGGGGTTCGTGATCGAGGTCGAGGACCGAGGGCTCGGCATGACCCTCGAGGAGATGGAGCAGGTCAACCGCAGGCTGGCCGATCCGCCTGAGTTCGACCTCGCCGACAGCGACCGGCTGGGCCTGTTCGTCGTCGGCCGCCTGGCCGCCCGGCGGGGCATCCGCGTCTCGCTGCGCCCGTCCCCGTACGGCGGCACGACGGCGATCGTGCTCGTCCCCGAGGGCCTGGTGACGCCGGCGGAGACCGGGCCCGACCAGTACTCCGTCGAGCAGATCAGCGCCGTGGAGGCCGGGTTCGCGAACGGGCAAGCCAACGGCAACGGCCATGGGCTCGACGGCGGCGAGCGCGGCCTCCTCGCCGGCGCCGAGTCCGGGCCGGGCAATGGGAACGGCAACAAGAACGGCAACGGCAACGGCAACGGGCGCGACGGCGGCCGTGGGGCCGGGCTGCCGCAACGGGTGCGCCAGGCCAACCTCGCTCCCCAGCTCCGCGACGCGGGCCCGCAGGCCGGCGGCGGAGCGGAGCGCGCACCCAGGCATCTGGGAGGACCGCTGAGCAACCCGCTGGAAGATCCCCTGGACGCCCCGCCGCTTCAGCCCTCTCCCGACATGTTCTCCTCGTTCCGGGCAGGCTGGGAGCGCGCGCACGAAGGGGAGGGGAACATGTCATGACCGACGGTGGCGAACGCTGGCTGGACCAGGAGGCCGGACCTCTCATCCGCCCCTACACCGTCACACGCGGACGCACCAGGCCCTCGGGCCCCGCGTTCGACATGGTCGCGATCGTCAGGTCCGTGGCGGGCGCGAGGCCCGTGCCGGGCCTCGGCCCCGAGCATCTGCGCATCCTGCGCATGTGCGGGAAGCCGGTGTCGGTGGTGGATCTGGCGTCCGAGAGCGGCCTGTCGCTCGGCGTCGTCCGTGTCCTGCTGGGGGATCTGCGCGACCAGAGGCTCGTCACCGTACGGCCCCCCGCGACCATCTCCCAACTGCCGGAGGAACGCCTCCTGCGGGAGGTGATCCAGGGCCTCCAGGCCCTGTGATCCATGTCGACGGGGCCCCTCAGGATCTTCTGAGGGGCCCCGTCGACATGGGTGTCCTAGCTCTTGATGGTGTAGCTGTCGCCGTACACCTTCCAGGTCAGCGGCGGGTTGAGGTCGAGGTTGCCGGCCTTGAGGAAGACCCGCTGCTCGGTGTCGACCCGGCTGGTGTCACTGTGCGCCTCTTCGGTCTTCATCGCGGCCTTGCGGGCGTCGAGGAATGCGTTGAGGTACGTCGTCTCGTTGCCGCCCTGGGCGGGGGTCTTCGCCTTCTTCATGGCCGTCTTGCGGATGCCGCCGAAGCTGACGCTGTCGTTGCCGGGGCCGTGCATGACGATGGCGTCGTAGTAGATGAACTGCCCGAGGGCGCGCAGGCCGTCCGCCTTGGCCTGCTGGACGGCCGGGTTGAAGTAGACCCTGTCGCGCTCGGAGTTCTGCGCCTGCTGGAAGACCGTGTCCTTGGCGGCGGTCACCCAGTCCTTGGTGAAGTTCGGGTCCAGCCCGCTGTGGGAGTCGGTGCCGTTGACCTTGCGCAGCGCCGGGAGGTACTTGGCGAGGACATTGCCCGGCTTGTTCTTGGCGTAGAGCTCCACGAGGTCCAGCATGTCGCCGGTGCCCGAGCAGAACCCGATGATCCCGGCCGTGTACCCGCGGCCGTCGTCGATGTCCTCGATGTACTTGTACTGGGCCTTCCAGTCGAGCGAGGAGTTCTCCGCGCTCGACACCAGCTGCATGGCGATGTCCTTCTTGTGCGGATCGGTGAGGTCCACCGACGCGGCCACCACGGACGCGCGGGTGGAAGGCATCGAGTCCGACGCGTGGGCGGTGCCCGTGCCCACCAGGGCCGGGACCAGTGCCACGGCTAGCGCGGGGACGAGTAGGACGGCTCGTCGGGACGACTGCCCGACCGGGGGGATCTGCAACTGTCTCTCCGTTCCCGCCGCTCCGGACGGGGGCCGCGCACGACGAAAACGCCCTGGACACAGGCGGTGCGGGGCTCACATCACCGGAGCTGCCGGCGGTCTGGCCGAAGGCGGGGGCACCTTCGGGATCGTTAGGAAAGTTTTCTAACGAATAGAAGCACTAGCCCTGGAGCCATGTCAACGGGGTGACGCGATCTCCACGCCGCTTGCCCCAAATGGGGGTGGGTCACTCTGATGCCCGACCAAGGTAAAGAATGAGTACCCATTTGTGTCGAATGGGTAGTGATAGGGGTAGTTGTCCCGTTACTAGGTATGCAGGCGTCGGGAGATGCTCGACGTGTTGGTAAAGAGAACGAGCTGACGACAAAGATCAATCGGATTCAGGTGCAAGCCATGTGTCAACACCAGCCTCAGTGCCCGCCCGCGACCGCCGTGGACCACGAAGCGGCTTGTCTCGTGGCGTCTCACCCCGAGCAGGGGTGGGGACTGCTGTGCAACGGCGTGGTGGTCTTCGACGACACGGGCGAGCTCCTGCCTGATGGACGCAGCATCCCCCCGGTCCATCGTTTCGCTTACGGTGCCGAGGCCTACGGAAGGGCGGCATGAGGATGATCACGCAGGTTGCTTCACCGCCGCGCACGGAGCGCTCGTACGCTCCGGCCGCCCTGCACATCAGGCCCAGCCGGCACCGTGGCACTCGGGCGTCGTGGGTGCTGCTTCCCGACCCGGCCACCGTTCCCAGGACCCGCGCGCGGATCCGCCGCCAGCTGGCCGAATGGGGCGTGGGCGAGGAGGGCGACGTCGTCGAGCTGCTCGTCAGCGAGGTCGTCACCAACGCGATGCGCCACTCGTGGGGAGCGGTCATGACCGTCTCCTTGAACCACGGCACGTTGCGCTGCGAGGTCCAGGACACCAATCCCGCGTTGCCCAAGGTGTGCCACGCGCACGACGGAGACGAGGGCGGCAGGGGCATGTTCCTGATGGAAGCGCTTTCCAAGCGCTGGGGCAGCTACCGGGTCCCGGCGGGCAAGGTCGTCTGGTTCGAGACGGCGTGCTCGGCCAGGAACGGGGGCGGCGATGAGTGACGCCCCCAATGCGAACGGCCGGCCTCGGCCCGGATGGGCCGGACCGGCCTTTGCCGGACCCCGGCAGCGACCCAACGTGATGCGACGCATCCGCGTGAGCAGGCCACGGAAGCGCGCCGCCGACGACGTCCAGGACCTGCGGACCCCGTCAGGGCGCTCCCTCCCGTACTGAACGCGAGGGACAGGGACTCCCCCCTCCCGGGCCTTCGGGCCCGCTTCCCCTCCCCCGGTGACGCCGGGGCCGGCCGATCGCCCACTACCGGCCGGCCCCGGCGTTCCGCTATACCCGGCCCGATCGCTCGTCAAGGGCCCGTCGTCCTGCGCTAGCCGGCTCGATCACCCGCTACCGGGCGTTCCGCTGTGCCCGGCGGGGAGCAGGCCTGTCCCTCTTCCCGGCTTCCCCGCCCCGCGAGTCGTCGGCCCCGCCGTCCTCTTCGCCGCCGTCCGTGGCGCCGGCGCTCCGGCTCTGCTCGGCGGCCCAGACCGCGATCTGCGAGCGGGAATGGAAGCCGAGCTTGCTCAGGATGTGCTCGATGTGACCCTCCGCCGTGCGCTGGGCGATGACCAGGGTCGCGGCGATCTCCTTGTTGCTCAGCCCCCGGGCGACGAGCCTGGCGATCTCGGTCTCCCTGCGGGTGAGCGGCGAGGGCCGGACGGCGCCGTCGGCGCGCGGGGCGGCGGGCTTACCGTCCTCCAGCGCGTAGGCGAGCGCCTCGTCGAGGGAGAGCCTGGCGCCCCGCTGCATCGCGGCCTTGTACGCCGGCTCGCCGAGTGCCTGGTGCACCCGGTGCCGGCAGTCGTCGCGGTAGCCGGTCAGGTGCCCGAACCCGGCCATCGGCGCGCCGACCGTCTGCCAGACGCCGAGCAGGACCCCGAACAGCCGCGCCGCCCTCTCGAAGTCGCCGACGCCCGCCGCCACCCAGGCCAGGACCTCCAGGTTGATCCCCATGCCCTGCCAGTCGTGGAGCGAGCTGTCGAACCGCAGGCTCTGCTTGGCGAGGCCGGCGGCACGTTCCGCGTCGCCCTGGCGCCACCTCTCGATCGCGAGGGCCATCATCGCGTAGGCCCGGTGCCAGCGCTCTCCTCGGGCCTCGCAGGCCCGGAGCGCCTCCTCGCCCGCGGCGACGGCCCGCTCGGCGTCCCCTTCGTAGGAGTACGCGAGGGAGAGCCTGGTCAGTGCCATCACGTCTCCCACCCCGTCCCCGGCGGCCCGGTACGAGGCCAGCGCCTCCTCGAACAGCTTGATCGCCGGCTCGATGTCCCCCCGGTACATGTGGGCCATGCCCGTGTAGAGGGCGACGTAGGCGAGGACCGAGTGGAGCCCGAACCGCTCCCCCAGCACCTGGCTCTCCTCCAGCATCTCAAGGGCCGCGGGGATGTCCCCTTCGAGGATCGCGAGCCAGCCCGCGCCGCACAGTGCCCGTGCCCGCACCTCGCTGGGCCGGGTGACCATGGAGAGCCCCTGCCCCAGCAGGCGGCGGCCCTCGCTCACGTGGTGGCTGGTCTTCCAGTGGTACAGCAGGTCGGTGACCGCCCGCAGCCCTTCCTCACCCTCCCCGTGGTCGAAGCCGGACCGCAGGGCGACCCGCAGGTTGCAGTGCTCCAGCCGAAGCCGCACGAGCCATTCCACCTGCGAGCTCGTGAAGAGCTGATCGCGGGCCCTGGACGCCAGTTCCCGGTAGTACACCCGGTGGCGCCGCCACAGCGCCTCCTCCTCGCCCGACTCGGCCAGCCGGTCCCTGCCGTACTGGCGGATGGTCTCGAGCAGCCGGTAACGGACCCCGGACGGATGCTCCTCGCGGACCAGCACGGACTTCTCCACCAGTCCGATCACCAGGTCGATGACGTCCTCACGGGCTATGCCGTCGCCTGAGCACACCGCCTCCGCGGCCTCCAGGTCCAGCCCGCCGCAGAAGACCGAGGCACGGTTCCACAGCAGGCGCTCGGGCTCGGTGCACAGGTCGTAGCTCCAGTCGACCAGCGCGCGCAGCGTCTGGTGGCGGCGCGACCCCGTGCGCGACCCCGCGGTCAGCAGCCGGAACCGGTCGTCCAGCCAGGTGAGCAGCTGCTGGACCGACAGCGCGCGAAGCCGTACGGCCGCGAGCTCGATGGCCAGCGGGATGCCGTCCAGCCGCCGGCAGACCTGCTCCACGGCGTCCCTGTTGGCCTCCGTGACCGAGAAGCCGGGCAGGACCGCCTCGGCCCGCTCCACGAACAGCCGTACGGCGTCCACCTTGGCCAGCGCGTCCGTCGACAGCCTTGCCGTGGCAGAGTCGGGCACCGGCAGCGGAAGTACGGCCAGCGTCTGCTCGCCGCCGATCCGCAGCGGCTGCCTGCTGGTGGCGATGATCCGCAGCTCGGGAGAGGAGGCGAGGAGCTCCTCGGCGAGGATCGCGCAGTCGTGCAGCAGGTGCTCGCAGTTGTCCAGGATGACGAGGCTTTTCTTGTCGGCCAGGTACTCGCTCACCGACTCCAGCGGGGACAGGGAGGACTTCTCCTCGATCCCGAGGGCCTCCGTCAGGGTGTGCGCGATCAGCTCGGAATCGCCCAGGGGAGCCAGCTCGACGAGCCACACGCCGTCGGAGAAGGCCCGCTGCACGTCGGTGGCGACCCGGGTGGCCAGCCGGGTCTTCCCGACCCCGCCCACGCCGGTGAGGGTCACCAGCCGGGACCTGGACAACAGCGACTTGACGTCCGCCACTTCCTGCCGGCGCCCGACGAAGCTCGTCACCTCGGCAGGCAGCCTTCGCATCCGCCGCCGCTTGGAGGTGCTCGCCGCCATACCGCTCACCAGTGCCTCACGCCGACCCCGGGTACCGGGCCAGCCTGTACGGCACACGAGTCGACATAAGTCAGGTTATGCCCGGGCCGATTTGGAACCCACGTCCCCGGCGCACCGATCGTCCCAGGTAAACGCAAAGCTTTGGTGCGCAGATGTCCAGGCGGCAGGCCACGCTCAGGGGGCAGAAAACCCGAAGAAAACCAGACACAGGTTGTCTGGTATCGCTGGCAGCATCTCCCGCATGACATCCACAAGGGGACCACTCACGGGAAAGGTCGCGCTGGTCGCCGGGGCCACGCGGGGCGCGGGGCGCGGCATCGCGAGGGAGCTCGGCGCGGCGGGCGCCACGGTGTACGTCACCGGGCGCACCACGCGGGAGCGGCCTTCGGAGATGAACCGGCCGGAGACGATCGAGGAGACCGCCGAGCTGATCACCTCCGCAGGGGGGACGGCGATCGCGGTCCAGGTCGACCACCTGGAACAGGACCAGGTCAAGGCGCTGGCCGAGCGCATCGACCGGGAGCAGGGCCGGCTCGACGTGCTGGTGAACAACATCTGGGGCTCGGAGTCGCTGTTCGAATGGACCTCCAAGCTCTGGGAGCACAACCTCGACGCCGGCCTGCGCCTGCTCCGGCTGGCGATCGACACCCACCTCATCACCGGCCACTACGTGCTGCCGCTGCTGATCAGGCGGCCGGGCGGGCTGCTGGTGGAGGTCACCGACGGCGTCCCCGAGTACAACGACAAGCACTACCGGCTGTCGGCCTTCTACGACCTCGCCAAGACCTCGGTGATCCGGCTGGCGTTCGGCCAGGGCGAGGAACTGCGGCCGTACGGCTGCACCGCCGTCGCGCTCACGCCGGGGTGGCTGCGCTCGGAGCAGATGCTGGAGCACTTCGGCGTCACCGAGGAGAACTGGCGGGACGCGACCGAGCAGGACCCCCACTTCGTCATCTCGGAGACGCCCGCCTACGTGGGCCGGGCGGTCGCGGCGCTCGCCGCCGACCCCGACGTGGCCCGCTGGAACGGCAAGGCCCTGTCCAGTGGCCGGCTGGCGTCGATCCACGGCTTCACCGACGTCGACGGGAGCCGTCCCGACGCCTGGCGCTACCTGGACGAGGTCGTGGACGCCGGCAAGCCCGCCGACGTCACCGGCTACCGCTGAGCCTCGGGCTCGTACAGGGCCGCCAGCCGCCGCGCGGCGTCCCGCAGGCGGGCACGGAGCGACGGCGGGTCCAGCGCCTCCGCCTCCGGGCCGAGCCTCAGGAGCACGCCGTAGGCCACCTCCAGGGACTCGACGGGCAGGCGGGTGACCACCCAGCCCCGCTCGTCGGGCTCCCCGGCGCCGGCCAGGGCCTGCCGCGCGGCCGGCGGCTCGACGGTGGCCCTGAGCACGCGCAGCCCGTCCGGGCTCACCCGCAGCGTGATCTCCTCGACCAGCAGCGAGGTCAGGAACCCGGCCACCCCGGCCGTCCAGAACGCGAGCAGGTCGAACCCCTCGTCCCGGGCGAACCCCTCATCGGTCACCGCCACGGACACGACCCGGTCCACCCGGTAGGTCCGGTAGTCCTCCCCCACCTGCCCGACGAGGTACCAGACGCCGTTCTTGAGCACGAGCCCGTACGGGCGGACCGTCCGGGTCACCTCGCGACCGCGCCGGTAACGGAGCTCGACGACCCGGTCCTGCCAGACCGCCCGGGCGAGATCGGCCAAGAGCGGCGGCGGGTCGGCATCGGCGAACCACCCAGGGGTGTCCAGGTGGAAGCGCTGCCCGGCCCGCGCCGACGCGTCCCGCAGGCCGGGCGGCAGGGCGGCCAGCACCTTGAGCCGGGCGGAGGATACGGCGTCGGCCAGTCCCATGTCCCTCATCGGCCCCGCGAGCCCGGACAGGAACAGCGCCTCCGCCTCGGCCCTGCTCAGCCCGGTCAGCCGTGTCCGGTAGCCGCCGACCAGGCGGTACCCGCCCCGCCGCCCCCGGTCGGCGTACACCGGCACCCCGGCGGCCGAGAGCGCGAGCACGTCACGCGAGACCGTGCGCTCGGAGACCTCCAGCTCGCGGGCCAGCTCGGCGGCCGTCATCGTGTCCCGCGACTGCAGCAGCAACACCAGCGAGATCAACCGGGAGGCACGCACCCTCCCATCTTGGCCTCTGGCCCTGCCGGCCGGAAAAGCAAGTGCGACCCGCGAGGCGGGCGTGTCACGATCGGGCGATGACCAGGGAATGGGCTCTTGACGAGCTGACGCACGCGGGACCAGAGCATCTCGACCCCGGCTTCGTCGCCGGGTTCGACCGCAAGCAGGGCCGCCCCGACCCCACCGGCGACCTCGCCGTCCTCGCCGGGCACGGCGTGGACGAGACCTCGACCGTCGTGGACCTCGGCGCCGGCACCGGGCGGTTCACCCTGGCCGCCGCGCGGCGGTTCCGGCGCGTGGTGGCGGTGGACGTCTCGCCGGCGATGGGGAGGCATCTGCGCGACCGCGCCGCCGAGGCCGGGCTCTCGAACGTCGAGGTCGTACGGGCCGGCTTCCTCTCCTACGACCACGCTGGGCCGCCCGCCGACGCCGTATACACGCGTCACGCCCTCCACCAGCTCCCCGACTTCTGGAAGGCGGTCGCGCTCGACCGCGTCGCCCGGATGCTGCGACCGGGCGGCGTCCTGCGGCTGCACGACCTGATCTTCGACTTCCGGCCCGCCGAGGCCGGCGAGGTCCTCGACCGCTGGCTCGACGGCGCGGTGGACGACCCGGCCCAGGGATACACGCGCGAGGACTACGCCGAGCACCTCCGCACCGAATACAGCACGTTCCGGTGGCTGCTCGAACCCATGCTGGAGGCGGCGGGCTTCGAGATCGTCGAGTCCGCCTACCGCGACTCGATCTATGGCGCCTATACGTGCGTGAAGCGCTGAGCTCCTGATCTTCTTTAAGAGTTGACTTATATAAGCGGTAGCTGCGATGCTGGCTCCCGTGCACGCGTTCGACGTCCTCGGGGACCCGGTCCGGCGCCGCATCCTCGAGCTGCTCGCCGACGGCGAGCGGTCGGCCGGCGAGGTCGGGGAGATCGTCCAGGAGGAGTTCGGCATCTCCCAGCCCGGGGTGTCGCAGCACCTGCGGGTGCTCCGTGAGAACGGCTTCGCGACGGTCAGGGCCGAGGGCACCAGGCGCCTGTACACCGTCGACCCGGCACCCCTGCGGGAGATCGACGTGTGGCTGGAGCGTTACCGGCGCTTCTGGAGCCAGGGGCTGGACGCCCTCGGCACCGAGCTCGCGCGGGGGCGGCGCGAGCGTCGCGCGGCGAGCGCGTCGCCGCACAACCCCCTCGACCAGGAAGACCAGGAAACACCATGATCAAGATCGCAGTGACCAGCGTGTTCGTCGACGACCAGGCCAAGGCCCTCGCGTTCTACACCGACATCCTCGGCTTCGCGAAGAAGCAGGACGTCCCGGTCGGAGAGGACCGCTGGCTCACCGTGGCCTCCCCCGCCGGGCCCGAGGGCGTCGAGCTGCTCCTTGAGCCGAACGGCAACCCGATCGCCACGACCTACCAGCAGGCGCTCTTCGAGTCCGGGATCCCCGCCACCCTGTTCGCCACCGACGACATCCACGCCGAGTTCGAGCGCATGAAGGCGCTCGGCGTGGTCTTCACCATGGAGCCGACGGAGATGGGCCCGGTGACCCAGGCGGTGTTCGACGACACCTGCGGCAACCTCATCGGCCTGGCCCAGATGGGCTGACCGCCCACGGCAGGCGCTCCACGACGACGAAAGGCACCACGGCACATGACCGACGTGACCGGCGTGACCGGCGTGACAGGCAAGGACGACCCGATCTCGGGCACCGAGCGCGAGCTCGGCACTCGGCACCGCGACTCGGGCGAGGCGCGGACCATCCTGATGCGACGGCGCTACGACGCCGAGATCGAGGACGTCTGGGACGCCTGCACCGACCCCGACCGGATGAGCCGCTTCTTCATGAAGCCCTCCGGCGACCTGCGGCAGGGCGGCACGTTCAGCTTCGAGGGCAACGCCTCCGGCAGGATCCTGCGCTGCGAACCGCCCCGGCGCCTCACGGTCACCTGGGTGTACGGGGAGGTGGGCGACCTGCCGGAGGATCAGGTCGAGCTGCGGCTCTCCACCGGGGACGACGGCCGCACCGAGCTGGAGCTCGAACACTCCTCGTTCGGCAAGATCACCGACTCGCTGCTCAACGACCCCGAGAAGGGCCTGTGGGGCCTTGGAGCCGGCTGGGAGCTGGGCCTCATCGCTCTCGGCGCGTTCCTTCGCGGCGAGTTCCCGGACGTCGCTCCCGCCGAGGTCGGGAACATGGCGGAGATCGCCGACCTCGCCGACCGCATCAGCCTGGCCTGGGCGGCGGTGCTCGCCGAGGCCGACCTGGCCTGAGCGACCGCGTCTCACAGCCCCGGCGCCACTGGCGAGCGCCGGGGCTTCGGCCTTTTCACAGCGGGTGATTCCCCGGCCCAACCTCGATCGCTTCCCCTGCTGGGGCCGGTTTCTCTCCTGGCCTTCAAAGTGAGGCCTTCTCATTGCCAGTGAATGGTAATCATCTCCGAGCTTGGCCCGTCCGGGATACTTTAACCGGATCTTGCGACCCATCGACCGGCTGATATGGCGCGGCGAGCATGGCGATAATCTGATGAAATATCCAGATTTATCCCCCGAGCGGCGAGTCAGGGCCGCTTCCGTGATCAGCGAGCGGAAGACCTGGTCACACGCCCCGGCGCCGATCGGCGAAGAACGATCACGTCCAGACAAAACACTTTTTGGATTTCCTCCTGAAACGGGAAGTCCGCGAAGCTTCGCCTGACATGAGGGACGTTGAGGCGTTTGTACGGGTACCGCTCGTGGAACCGTATCGGTAGACCGAGGCCATGATTCGCGGAGGATCGCAGATGGCCGTGTTCTCTGCCAGTCCCGACTGATATCGGCGATATACAGCTGGCTAGTGTGCGATGGGTGAGTTAGGAGATTCGAGACGAAGGCACCCCTTGAAAGGATCCAGCACGTCGGCCGCCTTGAGAGGAGAGCCCCGATGAGTCTGGCCGATCACAGCGCCAACCCCGATATGTTGCCCTATCCCTATGTTCTGAGTGATCTCCCAGGCCCGCGCTCCGCGGAACTGCTCGCCCGGCAGGCCCGGCGCGAGTCGAACGCGCGGACGTACCCGCGCCGCCTTCCCCTGGCCATCGCCGACGCCTCCGGCAGCTTCCTGCGCGACCTCGACGGCAACACCTTCATCGACTTCCTGACCGGCGCGGGTGTCCTGTCGCTCGGCCACAACCACCCCGAACTGGTGCGAGCGGTCACCGGGCAGCTCGCCCGCCTCACCCACGGCCTCGACTTCCCGACCCCGGCCAAGGACGCGTTCACCGAGGCACAGCTCTCCATGCTGCCCCCGGGACTGCGCGACCGCATGAAGATCCATTTCTGCGGGCCCACGGGCGGTGACGCCGTCGACGCCGCCATCAAGCTCTGCAAGACCGCGACCGGCCGGGGGGACGTCATCGCCTTCCAGGGCGGATTCCACGGCAGCGGCCACGCGGCGATGGCCCTCAGCGGGCTCGTACGGCAGAAGCAGCCCATCCGCAACGGTGTCCCAGGGATCCACTTCTTCCCCTATTCCTACTGCACCCGCTGCCCGCTCGGACTCGTGCCCGAGACGTGCGGCACCAACTGTGCCGGGTACCTCGAGCAGTCGCTGCACGACAAGAACGGCGGCATCCCGCTGCCGGCGGCGGTGATCCTGGAGATGGTGCAGGGCGAGGGCGGGGTGATCCCGGCCCGCAAGGAGTTCGTCCAGCGGGTGCGCGCCCTGACCCGTGAGCTCGACATCCCCCTCGTCGTGGACGAGGTGCAGACCGGATGCGGGCGCACGGGCACCTGGTTCGCCTTCGAGCAGTACGACATCGAGCCCGATGTGATCGTGGCGTCCAAGGCCCTGAGCGGCATCGGCCTCCCGGTCGCGATCATCATGTACGACCGGCGGCTGGACGTCTGGGCGCCGGGCGCGCACATCGGGACCTTCCGCGGCAACCAGCTCGCGTTCGCCGCCGGAGCCGAGGCCGTGCGCATCATGCGGCGCGACGACGTGCTGGCCAACGTCCGGGAGCGCGGCGAGCAGATCGCCGACCGGCTGGCCATGCTGCCGAAGATCCCGTGGGTGCGGGAGGTGCGCGGTCTCGGCCTGATGTGGGGCGTCGAGCTCGCCGATCCGCTCGACGGAAGCCCGGCCACCGAGCTGGCGCACGAGGTGCAGGCCGCCGCGCTGCGCCGGGGACTGATCATCGAGCTCGGCGGGCGTGACGACTGCGTCGTACGGATCCTCCCGCCCCTGAACGTGACCGCCGACGTCGTCGACACCGCGTGTTCCATCCTCGTCGACGCCATCGACGAGCGCTGCCTGGTGGCGGCCTGAGCCGGTCCGGCACCAGGGCATCTGTGGTGGTTGATGGAGGCAGCATGACCAGACAGGCCGACGTCCGGGACGTTCAGCGCGCAGATCCCCGGCCCGCGCCGGGCGATCAGGTCCTGATCGGCGCGAAGGGCCCGCGTGCCGCCTGGCCGGGCGGCGGGAAAAGGCTCGAAGCGCTGTTCGAGGAGCAGTGCGACCGCCTGCGTGCCGCCGGTCGGGGCGACCGGCGCGCGGTGGACGCGGGCGACGTCGTGCTCACCTACGACGAGCTGGACGCGCGGGCGAACCGCCTCGCCCGATACCTGCTGAAGCAGGGCGCCCGGCCCGGCGACCGCATCGCCCTGCTGTTCGACCACGCCGTGCACTCCTACGCCGGCATGCTCGCCGTCCTCAAGATCAACGCGGCGTACGTGCCGATGGACGCCGGATTCCCCGCGGACCGGCTCGCGTACATCGTCCAGGACGCGGGCGTGCGGATGGTGCTCTCCCTTTCGCACCTGCGTGGCCGGGTCGAGCACGTCGACGCCGGCATCCTGTACGTCGACGAGGCGGAGAGCCTGGTCGCCGCCGAGGACGACCGGCGCCTCACCGACGACGAGCGCGGCAAGCCGGTCGACGAGCTGTGCTACATCATCTACACCTCGGGGTCGACGGGCAGGCCCAAGGGCGTGGCGATCGAGCACGCCGGCATCTGCAACTTCGTCCGCGTCGCGGTCGAGGCGTACGAGATGCGGGCGGACGATCGGGTCTACCAGGGCATGACGATCGCCTTCGACTTCTCGGTCGAGGAGATCTGGGTGCCCCTGCTGTCCGGGGCGACGCTGGTCCCCCGGCCCCCGGGCGTCACGCTGCTCGGCCACGAGCTGTGGGAGTTCCTCAGGGCCTGCCGGGTCACCGCGCTGTGCTGCGTCCCGACCCTGCTGGCCACCCTCGACCAGGACCTTCCCGGCCTGCGGTTCCTGCTGGTCTCCGGGGAGGCGTGCCCGGCCGACCTCGTACGCCGCTGGCACCGGCCCGGCCGCAGGCTCCTCAACGTGTACGGCCCGACGGAGGCCACCGTCACCGCGACCTGCAAGGTGCTCCACCCGAGCGAGCCGGTGACTCTCGGGGTCCCGCTGCCGACCTACTCCGTCGTCATCCTCGACCCGGCCGGGGCACGGGTGCTGCCCCCCGGAGAGCTGGGCGAGATCGGCATCGCCGGCATCGGCCTGGCCGGGGGGTACGTCAACCGCGACGACCTCACGGAAAAGGCGTTCATCCCGGACTTCCTCGGGCTGCCGGACAATCCGTCCGGCCGCATCTACCGGACCGGGGACCTGGGCCGGGTCAACGACGACGGCGAGATCGAGTACCACGGCCGCATCGACACCCAGGTGCAGATCCACGGATACCGCATCGAACTCGCCGAGATCGAATCGGTGCTGCTCCAGGTGCCGGGGGTCGCGCAGGCCGTGGTCGACACCTACGAGCCGGAGCCCGGGGTGGTCGAGCTGGTGGCCTACTACAGCCCCCGCGAGGACACCCCTCACCTCGGCCAGGAGGACATCTACCGGCAACTGCGCGGGCGCCTTCCCGGCTACATGGTCCCCGCCTACGTGGAGCAGTTGCCCGACATCCCGATGCTGCTGAGCAACAAGGCCGACCGCAAGAACCTCCCGCCGCCGAAGGGCCCCCGCTGCCTGTCCACCAGGCACGCCTACGTGGCCCCGTCGACCCCCGCGGAGACCGTCCTGGCCGGCACGCTGGCCGAGGTCGCGTGCCTCGAACAGGTGTCGGTCGACAGCCACTTCTTCGACGAGCTGGGGGCGAACTCGCTGCTCATGGCCCGCTTCTGCGCCCGCGTCAGGGAGCGGGCGGACCTCGCGCCCGTGTCGATGAAGGACGTCTACCTGCACCCCACGGTCAGGAGCCTGGCCACGGCGCTCGCGGACGCCGCACCGGCGGTGGAGCCGCGGCCCCCTGAGTCGAGGCCCGCGCCGAGCACGGCCAGGTATCTCCTCTGCGGAGCCCTGCAGCTCCTGCTGTTCCTCGGCTACGCCTACCTCGCCGCCTCGGTGCTCGTCGGGGCCTACGGCTGGATCTCCGGCGCCACCGGTCCCGTGGACATCTACCTGCGGTCGCTGGTGTCCGGCGGCGCGATCTTCGCGGCGCTGTGCGCCTTCCCGGTCGTGGCGAAGTGGGCGCTCGTCGGCCGCTGGAAACCCGGGGAGATACCCGTCTGGAGCCTGTCGTACCTGCGGTTCTGGACCGTGAAGACGCTCGTCAGGCGCAGTCCGATGGTGCTCTTCACCGGTTCACCGCTCTACGTGCTGTATCTGAGGGCGCTCGGGGCCAGGATCGGCCCCGGCGTCGTCATCCTGTCCAAGAACGTCCCGGTCTGCACTGACCTGCTGTCGATCGGCGGCGGCACGGTCATCAGGAAGGACTCGTACTTTCCCTGCTACCGGGCCCGGGCGGGCGTGGTCGAGACGGGCCCGGTCACCATCGGGCAGGACGCGTACGTCGGCGAGGCGACCGTGATCGACATCGGCGCCACGCTCGGCGACGGGGCCCAGCTCGGGCACTCCTCGTCTCTCCAGTCGTCCCAGTCGGTTCCGGACGGCCGGCGGTGGCACGGGTCCCCGGCACAGCCGACCACCACCGACTACCGGACGGTCGAACCGGCCCCGTGCGGCACCTGGCGCAGGGCCCGCTTCGGCGCCGCGCAACTGCTCGGCGCGCTGCTGGTGTTCATCCCGCTGACCGTAGGCGGAACGTATCTGCTCGGCACCCAGGTGCCGAGCCTGGCCGTGCTCACGGGCACCCCGCGAGCCGCGGAACCCGCGGGCCCGCAGCTGTACTGGGATGCCCTGGTCACCTCCGGCGTGCTGTTCTTCGGGGCGATCCTGGCCGGGCTCGCCCTTGCGGCCACCGTGCCCCGCCTGCTGAACCGCGCCCTCGAACCGGACGAGGCCTACCCCCTGTACGGCTTCCGCTACGGGGCACTGCGCGCGATCACGCGGATCACCAACCTGCCGTTCTTCATGTACCTCTTCGGCGACAGCTCGTACGTCGTCCACTACCTGCGCGGCCTCGGGTACGGGCTGTCCACGGTCGAGCAGACGGGGTCGAACTTCGGGCTCGAACTCAAGCACGAGACCCCGTACCTGACCTCCGTCGGCAGCGGCACGATGGTCTCCGACGGGCTGTCCATCATGAACGCCGACTTCTCCAGCACGTCGTTCCGCGTGTCACGCGCGACGGTCGGGGCGCGCACGTTCGTCGGGAACAACATCGCCTACCCATCTCAGAGCCGGGCGGGCGACAACTGCCTTCTCGCGACGAAGGTCATGATCCCGATCGACGGCGAGCCGCGGCAGGACGTCGGGCTGCTGGGCTCGCCGTGCTTCGAGATCCCACGCTCGGTGCAGCGTGACAGCGGCTTCGACCATCTGAAGACCGGCGAGGAGTTCCGCCGGCGCCTGTCCGCCAAGAACGGGCACAACCGCGTGACCATGGCGCTGTATCTGCTCGTGCGATGGGTCTACGTGTTCGGAGTCACCCTGCTGTCCCTGCTCGCGCTCAGCCTGTACGACCGCCTCGGCACACCGGTGATCGCCGCGGACCTCGTTCTCACGCTGGTGTTCACGGCCGGCTACTTCGTGCTGGCCGAGCGGGTCGCCATCGGCTTCCGGAGGCTGGAGCCGAGGTTCTGCTCGATCTACCAGCCGTATTACTGGTGGCACGAGCGCTACTGGAAGCTCAGCGTGACCACCCACCTGGACGTGCTCAACGGCACCCCGTTCAAGAACCTCTTCTGGCGGCTGCTCGGCGTGCGGCTGGGACGCAGGGTGTTCGACGACGGCGGCTACATGCCGGAGAAGACGCTGGTCACCGTCGGCAGCGACTGCACGCTGGCGGAGGGCAGCCTGATCCAGGCCCACTCGCTTGAGGACGGCACCTTCAAGTCCGACCACATCGTGATCGGTGAAGGCTGCAGCGTCGGCACCAGGGCCCTCGTGCACTACGGCGTACGGATGGGCGACGGCGCCGTACTCGACGCCGACTCCTTCCTGATGAAGGGCGAGGAACTCGCCCCCCACGCCCACTGGCGCGGCAACCCCGCCAAACAGATCTAGACCCTGCTCACGGCGCGACCCGTCCTGACCGTCAGGGGAGCAGCAGACCCCAGTACAGGGCCCACGGGACGAACACCACTCCACCGGCGAGCAGGAGGGCGGTCCGTGCCCTCTCCCCTCGCGGTACGGAACCACGCGTACGGCGCCAGGCCAGCGCGGTGCGGACCATGGCGATCACCGCCGCCACCGCGAGGGCCTGCAGTGCCAGCCAGATCAGCGGACGTCCCGCCGTCACAGGGCCGGGAGCGGCCAGCTTGCCCCCGGTCATCACCAGGTAGAACACGTACGAGAAGGACCCGAGCACCGCCGCGAGCCCCCCGGCGCTGAGCAATCGGGCGGCCCTGGTGACCGGCTGCCGCGAGCGGCCTCGGAGGCGCCGCACCAACGCGACGACCGGGTAGGCGGCGAACGCGACCACCAGCAGCACCAGAGCCACGAGCTGCATGGGGGCGGACTCCCACCAGGCCGGGGGATCCACCGGCACGGTCGGCGAGGCCTGCAGAGGAGCGGGACCCGAGATCCGCGCCGTAGGAAGCCTGCCCGTCGTGACGTCCCCGACCCAGGAGCCGACCAGGTCGGCGTAGCCGGGCGCGAGCTCGGGCAGCCGGGTGACGCCGCCGTCAGGGGTCTGGTGGGCGGCGTGGTCGGCGCCGGGGAAGAAGCGGAACGTGTAGTTGCCGTTGCCGCCCTTCTGAAGCGCCTTGGCGAACACCGGAGGACTCTCCTTGGCAGGAGTCAGCAGATCGTTGGCGCCCCAGATACCGAGCAGAGGCTGGCGTACCGCCGCGATCGTCGGCTCGGGGTCGTAGTACGGCTCGGGGAACAGGCCGCCATCGGCGATCGTGCGGTACAGGTTGAGCTCGGTCCGGTCGACCAGTGAGCCCGACACCCCCGCCTTGCGCAGCCCTGCGGCCACGGCCCAGGTCTGCTGACGCAGCGGTCGCAGCCCGTTGGCACCCACGAGCACGACGAAGGCGACGTCCCTTGAGCGGGCCGCCGCGATCGGGGCCACCCAGCCGCCCTCACTGAGCCCCCAGATCCCGACCTTCGCGGGGTCGATGCCCGGCTGGGAGCGTAGCGCGGCCACGGCGCCGAGCGCGTCGTCGGCGAGTTGCGAGTAGGACCGCTGGAAGAGCGAGTAACCCACTGATCTCTTGTCGTAGATCAGCACGGACAGGCCCCTGCGGGCGAACTCGACGGCCTCGCCCATCAGCTTCGTACGAGGCGTGCCCGTGCCCGCTCCGTGCACCAGGACGATGCCGGGACGACGTCCGGATATCGGCGCGGCGCGCGACAGGACCGTGCCATGCATGGCGAGGCCTCCACCGCCTCGGAAGCTCACGTCCGTGGCGCGCAGGTCGGGCGGTACGGCAGGCGGAGGCGCGACCGCCGCGGCCGCCGGTGCACCGAGAAGGCAGAGGGCGATGGCCACTGCCGGGAGGATTCGTCTCCTGCTGCTCATGCTCATGCTGCCGAAAATACTCTGCAGAGAGTTCTCGGCAAAGCATTATCTGCAGATATCCTGCTGCATGACTAGGCTGCTCATCATGAAGGATGACAAGCCGTTCTTGCTGGACGACCCGGCGAGGCTCAAGGCGCTGGCCCATCCGATGCGACGGCTCATGCTGCGCCACCTGAGCGTGAACGGCCCCGCGACCTCGACGACGCTGGGTGAGCTATTGGGCGCCAAAACCGGCACGACCAGCTACCACCTGCGCCAGCTGGAGAAGTACGGCTTCATCGAGGAGATCCCTGAGCGCTCGGCCGGCAGGGAGCGCTGGTGGCGCAAGGCGGGCGGGCCCAGGGACATGCGGCTGCCCACGCCCGACCAGCTCGCCCCCGAGGATCGTCCCGTGCTCGCCGAGTTCCATCGGATCGGCATGGACGAGGACCGCGAGCTGTTCGAGCGCTTCCCCGAGGCTTACGGGCGAGATCCCGAATGGGCCAAGGCGTCCCGCGGTCTGGGCCGGATGACCAAGGCGGAGTTCGAGGAGTTCTTCGAGGCCTACATCGCACTGCTGATGAAGTACAACCGCCCCGCCGAAGACGCGCCCCCCGGCGCCCGCCCCCTGTACATCAGGCTCTTCGCCCTTCCGGCCGACGAGAACTGACCGCAACCCGACTACGTCCGGCTGCTTCCCGAAGAGGCGCCCGGACACCCGTGGGCCCTGCCCCGCCCTCGCGTCAGCGCGCGGCGGCGGCCCGGTAGCGCAGGCCGTCCATCAGCAGGTCGAGCATGCGGCGGGCCTGGTCGCGCTTGGCGGGTTCGCCCGCGGTGAGGGACACCCCGCCGAGGCTCGCGATCACGTCGCCCGGCTCGATGTCCGCCCGTACGGTGCCGGCCGCCGCACCCGCGTCGAGCAGCATGGACACCGCGGCGTTCAGCCGGTCGAGGCTCTGCTCGTACGGGTTGCCGCCGGACGCGATGACCGCGCGCAACGCGTCGGCCATGCCACGCTTGGTCGTCATGTAGTCGACGAAGTGATCCATCCAGGTGCGCGTCGCCTCGTCGGGCGGCATGGTGCGCAGGAGCTCCGCCGCGGCGTCGCACAGCCTCGTGAGCTCGTTGCGATAGGCCGCCTCGATGAGCGCCTCGCGGGTCGGGAAGTGGCGGTACAGCGTGCCGATGCCGACGCCGGCGGCCTTCGCGATCGCGTCGAGCGTCACGTCGGGCCCGTCCTGGGAGAACGCGCGCACGGCGACTTCGAGCAGCCGGTCGCGGTTGCGCCGCGCGTCGGCGCGCAGCGGTCGGGGCCCTGTGGCCGGCACGACTCCTCCTCTTTCGGTTTCGAGCGTCGGCGCCAACTGTGCCACTTCGGGCGTCGGCTTGCTAAGCGGAGGAGACTCCGCTTACAGTGGGTACGTAGTGGAGGTTCCTCCGCTTTTACAGCGTACCGGCTGGGCCGCTCGATCAGCCGGCCCACCAGGACAGGAAATTTCATGACTACGCCGATAACCACACCGTTCAGCGCCCAGTCCACGGCCGCCGAGGTCGTCGACGGCATCGACCTCACCGGCCGCCGCGCCATCGTGACCGGCGGGGCGTCCGGCATCGGCGTCGAGACCGCGCGGGCGCTCGCCGGCGCGGGCGCGGAGGTCACGCTGGCCGTCCGCGACCTCGCCGCCGGCGAGCGCACCGAGAGCGACATCATCGCGGCCACCGGCAACAAGCAGGTCCACGTCGCGCCGCTGGACCTCGCCGACCGGGCGTCCGTGGCGGCCTTCGTCGCCGCGTGGGACGGCCCGCTGCACATCCTCGTCAACAACGCGGGCATGATGGCCTCGCCCGAGATGCGCACGCCCGAGGGCTGGGAACTGCAGTTCGCCACCAACCACCTCGGCCACTTCGGCCTCACCACGGGGCTCCACCACGCACTCGCGGCGGCCGGCGGCGCCCGCGTCGTGTCGGTCAGCTCCAGCGCGCACCTGCGCTCGCCCGTCGTCTTCGAGGACATCCACTTCCGCGAGCGCGCCTACGAGCCGTGGTCCGCGTACGGGCAGTCCAAGACGGCCAACGTCCTGTTCGCCGTCGAGGCGACCAGGCGCTGGGCGGACGACGGCATCACCGCCAACTCGCTGATGCCGGGCGCCATCCGCACCAACCTGCAGCGGCACATCACCGACGAGGACCTTGAGCGGATGCGCCGCCAGAGCGGCAGCGGCTCGTTCACCTGGAAGACCCCCGAGCAGGGCGCCTCGACCTCCGTGCTCGTCGCCACCTCGCCCCTGCTCGAAGGCGTCGGCGGCCGGTACTTCGAGGACTGCGCCGAGGCGGGGCCGAACCAGCCGGGCACCCGCAGCGGCGTCGCCGCGTACGCCCTCGACCCCGAGGCGGCCACCCGCCTCTGGGAACTCTCCATCGACACCCTGGCCGCGTGACCAGGGGCCCGCGAGGGCGGGCGCCCTGGACAAGCCCGTGAACTGCCGCATCTACTGGAAGATGACCGACGCCCAGCGACGACCGCTGTTCCCGCTCAAGCGCCCGGTGTTCCTAGACGTCCAGGTGGTTCCGTCCCGATATCGGCCGGGGACTTGGCACTCCGCGGAGCAGCAGAGCGATCAGGGCCAACACCACAAGGGCAACAGACATCGTGAGCGCGATGTACCACCCATAGGCAAGAGAGATACGGAAACTCATCTCGAGGCCGCGCAAATCATCGACCGTCAGCATTCCGAAGTTGGGGTGCTTGCTGTGCAGGTCTTCCTGACGGATCTGGAAAGCGATGATCGACACGATGGCGCTACCACCGGGGATGGCCGCCCATGCGGCGGACAGGCGCTGGGTGAACTCATCGGTGATCGCGACGGCCAACGCGGCCACTGCCATGACGAGCGTGAGGACGCCCCAGATGGTGGCCAGCCCGGCTACTTCCACGTTGCCGAGAGGAATTTTCCGCTGCAGAACACCGACCTCCGCCCACGGAAGAACCGTCACCGCACCGAGTAACAGGGCCGCGACCGCGACCGCGCGCGCCATCGCCCGACGGCCTTTCCGGTGTGGCTCCTGACCGCCCGGTGTGAGGTCGGGCGGCATTGCCAGCGTGGCCGGCTGGAACGCGGGAGACGAGGTCCGGGCGCCCTCGGTGAGGAGCGTCTCCGCCGTCGCGGAAGCCTCCTCGCCGCCGAGCAGACGCAGCAGGATGTTCCGTGCGGTGGGGCGCAGGGCCGGGTCCTTGGCAAGGCACGCGGCGACGAGGTCCCGTAGCATCCCGGTCATCTGGCCGAGATCGGGTTCCTCGTGCAGGATCCGGTGCATCACCGCGGGTATCGAGTCCTGCCCGAACGGCGTGGCGCCATTCGAGGCGTACGCGATGGTGCACGCCCAGGCGAAGACGTCGGCGGCCGGGCCCACCGCACCCCGGCCGATCTGCTCGGGTGCCATGTAGGAGGGGGTGCCGACGACCGTGCTGGAGAAGGTGCCCGTGGCGTCGAGAGCACGCGCGATGCCGAAATCGATGACGCGCGGCCCGTCGGCGCCCATGATGACGTTGCCGGCTTTGAAGTCACGGTGCACAACTCCGGCCTCGTGGATCGCGGCGAGCGCCGTCACCGTCGCGATCGCCAGCCTCTCCAGAGCGTGCCCGCGCGGCGCCCCGCCGTTGGCGATCACTTGAGAGAGCGAAGGACCGTCGACGAATTCGCTGACGATGTAGGGGCGGTCACCCTCCACATCCGCATCCAGCACCCGGGCCGTGCAGAACGCCGCGACCCGCTGCGCGTGGGCCAGTTCCGCTGCGAACCGGTCGCGCGCTCTGGCGTCCCCGCTGAACCTGGCGTGGAGCAGCTTGACCGCCACCGGTTCGCCGTTCGAGTCCTCGCCCTGGTACACCGCACCCTGGCCGCCTTCTCCGAGCAGCCCGACGAGCCGGTACTCCCCCAGACGCCGAGGATCGCCGGTACGAAGCGGTTGCACTTTGCGTACTTCCCCTCCATAGGCCGCAAGACGGACGCGACGTTACCGGAGGAGATCACCATTTCGCCCCCTCTATGAGATCCTCCTACGCGGTCCGCCGCCCTGTCATCGGCCGGGGCCGGTGAGGCGGCGGTCACCATGGGTGGTGACGACGTACACCTGCCAGTTGTAGTAGCCGTAGTAGTTCCTGATGTCCCGCTTCATCTGGCGCGCGTGCAGCAGTACCGCGTCGACGTACGCCTGGGAATGGTTGTAGGCGTACAGTGCGCGCCGGTAGTCGCGCGGTGCCCCCGAGGCGTGCAGATAGTTGGCCGCGGCGAGCAGGGCATCCCTGGTGTCGTGGACGTCGCCGCCCATCCCGTAGGCAGCCCATGTTCCCGGCATGAACTGCATGGGTCCAAGGGCACCGGTGTAGCTCGGTGACCTCACGCGGCCGAACTTGGTCTCGACGAACATCACCGCGGCCAGCACCTCCCACTCGACGCCGAACCGCCGCTCGGCACGCCGGAAGTGGCCGAGCAGGACCCCCGCGGGCTCGGGAGGCTGGACGCGGAATTTCGCCGACCCGCTGATGGGCCGGGCGAGGGACAGCAGATCGTGGATGGCTGTCACATTGTCTTCCGCATCCCTGGCCAGGGCCTTGGGCAGCCTGGCGTAGACGCGGGAAGCGACCTTCGGATCGCGGGCCAGGTACCGGTAAATGCGCTGCTGGTGCAGAGCCAGCAGCACGACCGGCTCGGGGGCGTGTCCCTCGGCGGGATTCCCCTTGCGCACCCAGTCATCCGTGGCCTGCCGAAGCCGCGCGACGGTGCTGGTCAGGGCATCCGCCAGGCGTGATGGGTCCTTGGGGATCGCCGCACCCGGGGCGGGGAGAACGGGCGCCTGACGTGCGGGCTCCTTCGCCGGCGGCGTCGCCGACCGCCCTGGATGCGCCTGTGTCACGGTCTGGCGGGGAGCGGCCGACGAAGCGGCGCTCTGCGAACCGGCGCATCCGGAGACGGAGACGGAGACGGCCAGGCTGACCAGCGAGGCGACCAGCAGTCGCCCACGCGAACGGCCTGCTCCCACGCCCGGCCGCCTGCCGCCTGAAGCGTCCCGGTGACGCCCCGGCCGTGCGGTCGCGGTGTGCTGATCGTTCATCGAACCCAACGTACGCGCAGCGCCGACCCTCTCCGGCCGTTTTCCCGGCGACACTCGATCGTGTTCCTTAACGCAGGGGTGCGGCGCGTGGCCGCGCCGCACCCCTCGATGCCAGCCGTAGTCGGCTAGGCGCGGCCCCCGTCGGTAATTGACACGATCGAAGCGGTCTGGAACTTCTTGTGGCCCTTTCCGTTGGCCCCGACCACCGCCGTGTATTTCTTGGTCGTCCAGCCGAGGCTGTACTTGATGTTCAGCTTGTGCTTGGTGGCGCACCGGTTGTGCCAGTACACCGTCACTGAGACGTTGCCGTCTCCCCAGGACCAGGAGAAGCAGCCGGAGACGCCGCGGTGCACGGCCGCCGAAGCCGGAGCGGCGCCGACGCCGACGCCGAGACCGGCTGCGACGACGGAGGCGGCGGCAACGACGGCGACTCGGGTGCGCAGGCTTGCCCCACGAGAGTTCATGGACATGAAGATCTCCTTTTCTGGTGTCATCCGGTCACCTCGCCGGGGACGAGGTATCCGTCCCGCCGGGACCAGGCGCGCTGAGCGGCGTCGGTGGCGGGGGTGACGCCTCCAGTGATCGACGTCAGGGGTTTCCGCCACAGTGCCATCAGAAGGGCGGGCCACCCTAGCGATCTTTGTCCAAGGTTCGCCCGAGCGGCGAAGCTGGACATTGGACAAATCTGACCTGAGCGTCGACCTGCGGCGACGCGGAGACCCGGGCCCAGCGCCGACGCGTCTCGCGGAAGGTCGGGGCGGAGCCCTTCACTGATCGCTTACCGTGTCGTCGGATAATTTGGATGCGCTGACAGGTAGCCGGGGGAAGTGGGGCCGAGGTGCAGGCTCAGGATCGTGGGAAGCGGCGGGGGCGGCAGCCGGTACGGCCTGATCCGGATTCGGGTGCGGTGGGGGCCTTCGCCGACCGCCTCCTACGGCTGAAGGAGGAGGCGGGCGACCCCTCGTACGCCGAGATGTCCTCCCGGCTCGGCGCGGCGGCGTCGAAGTCGTCGCTGGCCAGCGCCGCCCAGGGGCGGAAGTTGCCGAGTTGGGAGACGACTTGGGAGTTCGTACGGGTCCTCGCGGTCCATCGGCTTGGGCGTGATCCCGAGGAGACCGAACGCGAGTGGCGGGAGCTCTGGGAGCGCACGAAGGCGGCCTGTTCCGCCGGCACCGGCGCTGTCGAGGACGCATCCGATGGAGCGGCGGCCGCCGACCTGCCCGTACATGCGCTGCCGGCCGCCACAGCCGACGTGGTGACGGTTCCCGCGCCTGCACCGAGACCCGCTCGGCGAAGCCTTGCCATCGTCGGCGTCATGGCCTTGGCCGCGATCATCATGGCCGGCCTGAGGTTCCTCCATCTGGCGACGACCGTGGACCAAGGTGATCCCCCAGCACCGCCGGCGGCGAGCACGATTGCCAGAGATGACTCTGAATTCGTGGGTGACATAACGTACCCGGACGGCTCGAAAGTACGACAGGGCTCGTCGTTCAAGAAAGTGTGGAGGATTCGCAACACCGGGACGATGCCCTGGGAGGGCAGGCGTCTGGCTCGCATCAACACCGCGCCATGCCGATCACCGGAAGCGGTGAGCGTACCGCCGACGGCGCCTGGCCAGACCGTGGACATCGCGGTGCGCGTGCAGGCTCCGAACAAACCCGTGAACTGCCGCATCTACTGGAAGATGACCGACGCGCAGGGCCGATCACTGTTCCCGGCCAAGCGCCCGGTGTTCCTGGATGTCCAGGTGGGCGCGTCCTGAACCGCGGGCTACTCCGCGCTCCTCATAGCGAGTGGCCGGGCGGAAGGTTCGTGAGGCCCCCCGGGATTTTGTCGGTGCCGGCGGACACAATCGGCGGATGGAGAAACCCAACATCGTCACGGCCGAGGAATGGCAGCAGGCCCGCGATGAGCTGCTCAAGGCCGAGAAGGAAGCCACCCGCGCGCTCGACGCGATCGCCGCGCGGCGCCGCCGCCTCCCGATGGTCAAGTTCGACAACGGGTACGCGTTCGACACGCCGACCGGCATGAAGACCCTCCTGGAGCTGTTCGAGGGCCGGGGGCAGCTGGTCGTCTACCAGTTCATGAACATCGGGCCGGACCACTACTGCCCGGGCTGCACCTGGTTCACGAACGGCGTCCCCTCGGCCGGGCCGGCCCTGCTGGGCGACCGCGGGGTCACGTGGGTGACCGTGTCGACCATGCCGCTCGCCCAGATCGAGGCGTACAAGGCCCGCATGGGCTGGACCATGCCTTTCGTTTCATCGCACGGCACGTCGTTCGCGGACGACTGCGGCGCCGGTCGCGGCTTCATGCTGAGTGTGTTCCTGCGCGACGGCGAGGACGTCTACCGGACGTACAACACCACCGCACGCGGCGTCGACCGGCTCGTCTTCGCCAACAGCATCCTCGACCTCACCCCCTACGGCCGGCAGGAAGACTGGGAGGACTCACCCCCCGGCTGGCCCCAGCACCCCACATACGGATAGACGAGCCGCGAGAGCCGTCGGCGCTCATGGAACCTTTCTCGCAGGCGATCGTCTGACAGCGCATGCGGCCGAAACGTGGCTTGAGATGGTTGGTCACGTTCCTGGCGATAGTCCTTGTGGGAGCCGGTTGCACGGCTCAGGGTCCGCCAAGGCGACCGGACAGGCTGCCCGCGTCGCCGGAGTTGACGCCGGCAAAGGACATCTGGCCGGAAGCCGTGCTCACGACACCTCGCGAGCTGAAGAGCCGGCAGCAGGCCCGCCTTGGTGAGCGCTCCGGACCGAGTGCCAGGTCAACTCCCGTACCGTCGCCGGGATCTCCCAGAAGATGCTCACCCAGACCCTGCGCACCCTGGAACGCGACGGGTCGGTGTCCCGGTCGATCACACCCTCTGTCCCGGTACGCGTCGACTACTCGCTCACCTCGTTGGGCGTCACCCTGCTACCCATGATGCAGGCCATCAAGAACTGGGCCGAGACGCACATCGATGCGCCCCCAAGATCACTATCCGGACGGCGCGTCACGCCGCAACAGGGCGGACGTCGCCTGACGCGGCACTAAACTTGGGCTATTCGCTGTCTTGAGTAGTTCGTGTTTATGTAGATAGGTTTGGCGCCGTGACCGCACCCAAGACTCCGACCACCGCTGAGGAGCTGCGCGGGGCAGGCCTGCGAGTGACGGCCGCCCGCGTCGCACTGCTCGAGACCGTCCGGGGCGGTGACCACCTCGGCGTCGAGGCGATCGCCTCCGGGGTGCGTGATCGCGTAGGCCATATCTCCCTTCAAGCCGTGTATGAGGCCCTCCACGCGCTCACCGCGGCGGGACTCGTACGCCGCATCGAACCGGCCGGCAGCGCAGCCCGGTTCGAGGGACGCGTCGGGGACAACCACCACCACATCGTGTGCCGGTCGTGCGGTGTCGTCGCCGACGTCGACTGCGCGGCCGGCGAGGCGCCCTGCCTGACCGCGTCCGACGACCACGGCTTCTCGATTGACGAGGCCGAGGTCATCTACTGGGGCCTGTGCCTCGGCTGTTCCACCACCCGCAGTTCCTGAGCACCCTGATCCGCCTAGTTCAGAAGGATTCCCATGTCTGAGAACCATGATGCAATCGTCACAGACGCGAAGACGGAGGACGGAGGTGGCTGCCCGGTCGCGCACGGGCGTGCCCCGCACCCGACTCAGGGCGGTGGAAACCGCCAGTGGTGGCCGGAGCGGCTCAACCTGAAGATCCTCGCCAAGAACCCCGCCGTGGCCAACCCCCTCGGCGAGGAGTTCAGCTACGCCGAGGCGTTCAAGGGCCTCGATCTCCCGGCCGTGAAGCAGGACATCGCGGAGGTGCTGACGACCTCGCAGGACTGGTGGCCGGCCGATTTCGGCCACTACGGCCCGCTCATCATCCGGATGGCGTGGCACAGCGCGGGCACCTACCGGATCAGCGACGGCCGCGGCGGCGCCGGGGCCGGCCAGCAGCGCTTCGCCCCCCTCAACAGCTGGCCGGACAACGGGAACCTCGACAAGGCTCGCCGCCTGCTGTGGCCGGTCAAGAAGAAGTACGGCCAGGCGCTCTCGTGGGCCGACCTCATGATCCTCGCCGGCAACGTCGCCCTGGAGTCGATGGGCTTCAAGACCTTCGGCTATGCCGGCGGACGTGAGGACGTGTGGGAGCCCGAGGAGGACGTCTACTGGGGTCCCGAGTCGACCTGGCTCGACGACCAGCGCTACACCGGCGACCGTGAGCTGGAGAACCCCCTGGGCGCGGTGCAGATGGGCCTCATCTACGTCAACCCGGAGGGCCCGAACGGCAACCCCGACCCGCTCGCCTCGGCCCGCGACATCCGTGAGACGTTCCGCCGGATGGCGATGAACGACGAGGAGACGGTCGCCCTGATCGCGGGTGGTCACACCTTCGGCAAGACCCACGGTGCGGGCCCGGCGGACCACGTCGGCCCCGATCCCGAGGCCGCCCCGATCGAGCAGCAGGGCTTCGGCTGGAACAACACGTTCGGCACCGGCAAGGGCGGAGACACGATCACCAGCGGTCTCGAGGTCACCTGGACACCCACCCCGACCAAGTGGGACAACAGCTTCTTCGAGATCCTGTTCGGCTACGAGTGGGAGCTGAGCAAGAGCCCCGCCGGCGCGCACCAGTGGAAGCCGAAGGACGGCGCCGGGGCGGGTACGGTCCCCGACGCCCACGACCCATCGAAGAGCCACGCCCCGACGATGCTGACCAGCGACCTCGCGCTCCGCGTGGACCCGATCTACGAGCAGATCTCACGGCGCTTCCACGAGAACCCCGACGAGTTCGCGGACGCCTTCGCCCGGGCGTGGTTCAAGCTGACCCACCGCGACATGGGCCCGGTCGTGCGCTACCTCGGCCCGGAGGTCCCGGCCGAGACGCTGCTCTGGCAGGACCCTCTCCCCGCGGTGACGCACGAGCTCGTCGACGCCGGGGACATCGCCTCCCTCAAGGGCCAGATCCTCGCCTCGGGCCTGTCGGTGTCTCAGCTCGTGTCCACCGCGTGGGCGTCGGCCTCGACCTTCCGCGGCGGTGACAAGCGCGGCGGCGCCAACGGCGCGCGCATCCGCCTCGAACCGCAGAGCGGGTGGGAGGTCAACGACCCCGACCAGCTCACGACGGTGCTGCGCACCCTGGAGGGGATCCAGGAGTCCTTCAACACCGCCCAGACCGGCGGCAAGCGGATCTCGCTCGCCGACCTGATCGTGCTCGCCGGCGGCGCGGCCGTCGAGCGGGCCGCCAAGGACGCCGGCTTCGACGTCCAGGTCCCCTTCACGCCGGGCCGCGTGGACGCGTCGCAGGAGCAGACCGACGTGGAGTCGTTCGCCGCGCTCGAGCCGACCGCCGACGGGTTCCGCAACTACCTCGGGAAGGGCCACAGACTGCCTGCCGAGTACCTGCTGATCGACCGGGCGAACCTGCTGACCCTGAGCGCCCCCGAGATGACGGTCCTCGTCGGTGGCCTCCGCGTCCTGGGCGCGAATTACCAGCAGGCGCCGCACGGCGTCTTCACCACGACCCCCGGGTCTCTGACCAACGACTTCTTCGTCAACCTGCTCGACCTGGGCACGACGTGGAAGGCGACGTCCGAGGACGCGAACACGTTCGAGGGTCGCGACGCCGCCACGGGCGAGGTCAAGTGGACCGGCAGCCGTGCCGACCTCGTCTTCGGGTCGAACTCCGAGCTGCGCGCGCTCGCGGAGGTCTACGCGAGCGACGACGCGAAGGAGAAGTTCGTGAACGAATTCGTCGCGGCGTGGGACAAGGTGATGAACCTCGACCGGTTCGACCTCGTCTGATCATGACGTCCAGGTCGGCCCGCGCCGGCCGACCTGGACGTCCTCAGTCCGAAGAATCTCCGACGGTACGGGGTCGGCGACACCCTGACACTCGCCCGTCGTCACCGCATGGACCAGTCTTTCAGGCTCGTCCACGTCCCGGTAATCGAGGATCTCGCCGTTGTCCTCAAGGAAGGCGACTCTCCGTCAGCTTCTCGGCCCTGAAGTGAAGGGCCGAGCTTGCAGCTCCTCACTGTGCATGGGGTGCACGGGTCAGGCTGCGTCGTCGGCAGCGTAACTCACTGCCCAGGCCGCAACACCGCGCGAGGCGATGTTGCGGGCTGCGTTCACGTCGGCGTGCTCAGCGAAGCCGCACGACGTGCAAACAAAGGTCGCCTGGGTGGTCCGGTTCTTCTTGTCGATGTGACCGCAGGCCGAACACCCCTGGGAGGTGTAGGCCGGATCCACATGCACCATCGGGACCCCGGCTCGGATCGCCTTGTAGGCGATGAACGTCCCGAGCGTCCGGGCGCAAGTAGGGAAGCCATTCCTCCCGGCCCTGAACGGCCGGGATTCCTGGCTAGATCTCCTTGAAGCGCTCTTCCGCGGCATTCATGCCCCCGTGAGGCCGCAAGAGCCGACAGGCGTCCGGACGACCGGTTCGAAGTCGATACACCGTCGAGGTCCGGCCTGACTGGATGTCACGTCTTTCGTCGGTCCCACTCAGTACGCTGAGCCTCGCGTTTAACGCGCATGGGGATTTTTCCAGACATCGGCAACGGAGGCGACCGTGTAGCTGAGCATTTCCGCAGTTCAGCTCCCTCTGCCTGCCGATGGCTTCCTCACTTCCTCAGCCCGTCCGGTTCAGGACGGTTCACTCCCCCCTCGGAGGACCAGTGAGACTACGGTCTCTACTGGCGAGCACCGCTGTGCTCGCCATCACCGCGACGGCCGCGCTAGCCGTCGGGGCACCGGCTCAGGCCACGGCCGCTGCCCCGGCTGTGGCGAAAAACCTCTTGGCCGAGGTGAACAACGGCAAGAAGGTACGCGCGATCGTGGAGGTCAGAGGCTACGTCGCCCGTGTGGCCGAGACCCTCGAAGCGGCCTCGAGCGAGACCGCGGTCATCGACAAGACGAGCTCCAGCGACTTCCTCGTCGCCACCATCGACAAGCCGACCCTCGCCGCGGCCATGTCCGACGACCTGGTCAAGGCCATCTACAAGGACGAGTTGAGCAAACCGACGCTCGACGTCAGCACCAGGCTGATCGGTTCGGACAAGGCCAACAAGGCGGGCTGGACCGGCAAGGGCTCCACCATCGCGATCCTCGACACCGGGATCGACCGGGATCACCCGTTCTTCGCCGGGCGGATCGTACGCGAGGCCTGCTTCTCCACCTCCGATCCCGACCCGCTCTACCAGGCCGACTCGTTGTGCCCCAACGGCCAGCCGTCCCAGATCGGCGTGGGCGCGGCCGACGCCGAGACCGCGAAATGCGTCGTGAACGGCGCGGTCAAGTGCTACCACGGCACGCACGTCGCGGGCATCGCGGCCGGGAAGAAGGCCGGAACCGCGCCCTCCGGTGGCGTCGCGCCGGAAGCGGGCATCCTGCCGATCCAGGTGTTCTCCCGGTTCAACGGCCCCATCTGCCGGGAACTGGCCACCTCCGCACCGTGCTTCCTCAGCTTCACCTCCGACCAGAAGCTCGCGCTGCAATACGTCGACCAGGTGCACGCGGGGCTGAACGTCGTAGCGGCCAACTTGAGCCTCGGCGTAGGTCCGAAGCACAAGGTCCACTGCGACCAGGACCCCGCTTACGGGGCTCTCAAGTGGGAGATCCTCTGGCTCAAGGACTTCGGCGTGACCACCGTCGTCGCGGCGGGCAACGGCCGGCACGAGGACGGCGTGGCCAGCCCCGCCTGCATCTCCTCGGTGGTAGCGGTCGGCGCGACCGACGACCACGACAATCCCGCCCCCTTCGGCAACCGCGGTCCTCTGCTCGACCTCTTCGCGCCCGGCGTGGCCATCAACTCCGCCATGCCCGGCAACACTTTCAAGGCCCTGAGCGGCACCTCCATGGCCGCACCCCACGTCGCGGGGGCCCTGGCACTGGTCCGGCAGGCCTACCCGAACCTGCCTGGCGAAGGGCTTGTCGAGAAGCTGCAGACCACCGGCAAGAGCATCACCTACAGCAGCGGCGGCACCACGGTGACCACCAAGCGGATCGACCTCGTCGCCGCCCTCCCGCTCAAGCCCACCGCGACTCCGACGCCGACCGTCACCCCGACCGCGACCCCCACGGCCACGCCCACCGCGACGCCCACGCCCACGCCCACGCCCACGCCCACGCCCACGCCCACGCAAAGCCAAACGCCCGTCCCGACCGACCCCGGCACGGTCACCGACCCTCTGCCCGTGCCGGACACGTGCCGGCGGGGCAAGGGCACCAAGCCGCTGAACGCCAAGCGGTGGGCCACCGAACTCCTCCGCGGCAAGGGGAAGCTGGATGACAAGACCCTCGTCTGCTACCTGTCGCTCGCCCAGAACGGCAGCAAAGTCTTCCAGGAGGTGACCGACGCCGGTTCCCTCGGCAAGGCGTACAAGGTCCTCGCGACCAAGAGCACGACCGCCAAGGCATTGATCGACCGTGAGCTGCTGGCCGCCTGGCTCAACTACGCCCATGGCGTCTACAACGGCTCCGCCAAGGTCCACGGCAGCACGACGCTGAAGAAGGCCGTCGGCATCGCCGAGAAGCACCGCACCGCCAATGGCACGTCCACCCAGCTCAAGCAGGCGGCCGTCTACCTGTACAAGTACGTCAACAAGTAGCGGCCGAACGTAAGACGGATGCCGGCCACACCACGGCGTGACCGGCATCCGACACGTTCTCCGACGGCCGCTCACTGATTCTGAGCGTGGGCGGTGTGGACTCGGCGGTCTCCGACGGCGCCCGTCACCCTCTCCGGCACGGAGTTTCGGTCTCGGCGGCCAGGATTGAGCCGGAGCCCAGACAAAGCACTGTCCGAGCGCAGCGAAGGCCATTTCCCGCCAGGGCCCGCCCTTTACGTCAGGGTGGGCCGATGGGTCGGGCGTCGCCGGCGGCCGGCAGGCCCTTCACCTGACCGGACGCCGGTCAGGTCTGAAAGGTACAGGGTTGGGCAGCCGTCGCGATGCCTACCATGCCCGTTGAATGGCCAGGTCATCGCCACTTCGATCTTGTTTGACCCAGTATGGAGCCGCTCCGACTTTGTTGGTGAACTATCCAAACAAAATCTGGTCAGTTACTGTCGCGGCGACGCATTTGGGAGCGCTCCTGCAACTCGGATCACGCGGAAGATCGGAGACCCAACGTGCATTCACATCCCCATGTCCGGGCCCGTCGCTGGGCCGTCCGTACCACGGCTCTGCTGACCGCCATAGTGGCCTGCCTGGTGACCTGGGCCGGCGCCGCCTCCGCTCACGGCTCGCTTGTGGACCCGGCCTCCCGCCACTACGGCTGCTGGCTGCGCTGGGGGAGTGACTTCCAGAACCCGGCCATGGCGCAGCAGGATCCCATGTGCTGGCAGGCGTGGCAGGCCGACACGACGGCCATGTGGAACTGGAACGGGCTCTACCGCATGTACCTCGGCGGCAACTTCCAGGCCGCGATCCCGAACGGCCAGCTGTGCAGCGGCGGACACGCCGAGAACGGCCGCTACAACGCGCTGGACGTACCCGGCGCGTGGAAGGCGAAAGACATCCGCAACAACTTCACCGTCAAGCTGTGGGACCAGGCCGGCCACGGCGCCGACTATCTCCTCGTCTACGTCACCCGTCAGGGTTTCGACCCCACCCGTCAGGCACTCACCTGGAACGATCTGCAATTGCTCACTAAGACCGGGAAGTACAGCCCCGGCCAGTACTACTCGGTCAACCTGAGCACCTCAGGGCGCAGCGGCCGCGCCGTGGTCTACATGATCTGGCAGGCCTCGCACATGGACCAGACGTTCTTCATGTGCAGCGACGTGAACTTCGTGGGCTGATCCTGCCCTGATCCTCACACCGGGCCCGCCGGCCGCGCTCCGGCGGGCCCCTCGCTCGGGCAGCCGCCTTGGCGGCCCAAGGACATCAGACCCAACGATCTTGACGGTCTTTCCGCTCGGCTCGGCCCTATGGCTGGACCTCCTGCCACTGAAGCAGCCCAGGGGCAGCGCCCAGAGAAACCTCGGCAAGCTCGTAGCCGCAGGCCAGGGCTCATCTCGCTCCCAGCTCCGGACAGCCTGGACGACCAATACGAGCCAAATCAGACAACCAGCTGCCAGTCCAGGCTACGGAGGGCTGGATCACTCAGACGCTCACGACCCGGACTGCTTTGCCACACAGCTTCAGCATGTCGTCCGCATCTGACGTCAGGACGATGACCGGTTTGATCGCCCGGAGTGCGGTGGCGGCCACGACTGCGTCGATCGCGTACTTGTGTCCATGGAGGCCCCCAGCGCGGAGCAGCTCAAGAGCGTGCAGAGAGATCTCCTCAGTGACAGCCTCGACTCGCAGCCGAGATAGGTACCAGCGAAGTCGATCACTCTTTACACGAACTTCAAAAGCCTCTATCGGTGTCATGGCACAGACGACTACACGGAAGTCGTTGTTCTGCGCCTCTCGCACGATCGCCGTAACTCGCTGGTCGGCCGCACACCACTTCGACAGCCCCTCCGAGTCCAGAACCACCGTGCCGGCACTCAGCTTGCTTCGCGCCCGTGCCATCCGTCCCCCTCCTGAAGCTCGGGAGCGGACTTCACGCTGCGAAACAACTCTGCCGCCTCGTCCCGGAATGCCTCCGGGATAGGACCGGCCTCACCCTCGTTGGCTTGTAGCGCCTCCTCCAGCAGGTCGCGCTCGATCTGGCGCTCAACCGCCGCATCTACATAGGCAGAGAATCCACGCGCCCCGACGCGTTCCCGCACAGCACGGACGTTACCTGCGCGCAAGGAGACGCTGATCTTGGTAGCAGGACCCTCCCCAAGGGGGAATTCCAGCTCAGACTCGCTCACGCTGTCACTTTACTACTGCCAGTAGCAAATTACCCCCGTGTAGGCGCGGGCAAGTGAAGATCTTTCTCCAGGTGCGGACATACGCACGGGCGGGGTGCGGGCGCGAAGCCCCTGCCTTGGAGTTTGGGGCGGGAGCCCCAATGGAGACAGTCCGAGCGGAGCGAGGGCCGCTTCACAACCGCGAGCGGCGTAGAACGAGGACCACGCCCCTCATGGGCGTGGCCCTGTCTGGATCAGGCTTCGCCTGTGGTGAGGCCTACGGGGCAGGTCACGCCCGTGTCGCGGCCAACACCGCCCACGCGCTAATGGACGTCGCGACGGATGCCGGGGGCACTCTTGGCGTGCTGGACGGCCTTGTGCTTGGGGCAAGCGGGTGCGCCGGTCGGTGCGGGCAGGATCCAGCACGCTGGTGATCCGGTCGAAGGCTCGGTAGAAGCGTCGGGAACTAACCACTTGCTTGTGCAGGTGTCTGAGAGTTGCGCGGATGCACTGAACCGGCCACTTGCCGGGTGCCGTCAGGCCGGGGCCGAGTGACGACCTGGGCGTCGGAGGATCTTCCAGCCCGTGTGGCACATGAATGTCATGCATGTAACAGCATGTAAAACATTCACTTGCTCGATGTGAGGCCAGCCACTTCACTGAGGACATGACCACCCCGCCTACCTCCGACGTCGACCTCTTCGCCGACGAGGTCGTACTCGACCCGTACCCCGTCTACGCCGAACTGCGGGAGCAGGGCCCCGTCGTCCACCTCCGGAAGAACGATGTCCACGCGCTGACGCGGTACGGCGTCATCCGTGATGCACTCCCGGACTGGGAGTCGTTCTCCTCGACCTCGATCGCATTCAATCCGATGGCCAACGAGGCGCTCACCGGCACCTCGCTCGCGTCCGATCCGCCGGTGCACACCCAGCTGCGTGCCACGCTCACCGAGAACCTTTCACCGCGTGCGCTGCGCGGACTCAAGGGCCGGATCGAGGCGAAGGCGGACGTTCTCATCGCCGAGCTCGTCGAGAAGGGCTCCTTCGAGGCCATCGACGCCCTCGCTCGGGCCTTCCCGCTGGAGGTCGTCGCGGACCTGATCGGCTTCACTGGCCACGTGCGCGACAACATGCTGCGCTGGGGACAGGCCGCCATGCAGGTCCTCGGTCCGATGAACCAGCGCACGGCCGAGAGCTTCCCCATCGCCAGCGAGCTCTACGAATGGTGCTCCCAGGTCAAAGCCACCGACCTGGCCGAAGGGTCCGTGGGCCGCGGCATCTTCGACGCCGAGGCACGTGGCGCCATTCCGCCGGACACGGCCGGCCACATCATCCACCAGTACCTCGGTGCCGGCGTCGACACCACCGTGGCGGCGATCGGCAACATCGTCGCCCTCTTCGCCTCGCACCCCGACCAGCTCGATCTGATCCGCAAGAACCCGGCACTGGTACCGGGGGCGTTCAACGAGGTGCTGCGCTTCTGGCCTCCCGTCAACGCCTGGGGCCGGCGCGCCACCAAGGACGTCGACATCGACGGGACCGTCATCCCGGCAGGCGCACAGATCGCGCTCCTGCTCGGCGCCGGCAACCGCGACCCCCGGCACTACGAGAACCCGGACGCCTTCCTCGTCGAGCGCGATCCGGTCGACCATCTGTCGTTCGGCTACGGCCCTCACGGCTGCGCGGGCCAGGGACTCGCGCGCCTGGAGGCTCACGCTGTGATCGAAGCGCTTTCCCGGCGCGTCAAGCGCCTCGTCGTCGGGCCCGAGGTCCGTGTTCCCAGCAACATCACCCGGAGCATCGAGGAACTCCCCGTCCTGGGGGTGATCCCCGCATGAAGATCGTTCTTGACCGTCCCCGCTGTGAAGGCCACGGCCTGTGCGAGGAGGCCGCCCCGCAGCTCATGCACCTCGACGACGACGGCGAGCTCGTGCTGGACCGCGAGGAGGTCGACGAGGCCGACGCCGCCCTGGCGAACGCCGCTGTCCGCGTGTGTCCGGTCGCGGCGCTGCGGATCGCATGAGCGGGGGCACGATGGACCGCGTCGTTGTCGTCGGCAACGGGATCGCCGGGCTGACCGCGGCCGACACGCTCCGCGAGGCCGGCTTCGACGGCGAGCTGACCATCGTCGGCGACGAGCCGCACCCGGCGTACAGCCGCCCGGCCCTGTCGAAGGCGCTCCTGCTCGACGGCGACGACATGTCGTCGCACGAGCTTCCGCCGACCAGCCACGCGGCGACCGAACTTCTGGGCGTACGTGCGACCGCACTCGACCTCGATCGTCGGCTCGTCACCCTCGGCGACGGCACGGCTCTGCCGTACGACCGCGTCGTCCTGGCCACCGGCTCCCGGGCGCGACGGTTGTCCGACCTTTCCGAGGAACTCACCCTGCGCGGACTCGATGACGCGCTGTCCCTGCGCAGCCGGCTGGCGGCCAGGCCATCGGTCATTGTGGTGGGCGGAGGCCCGCTCGGAATGGAGATCGCCTCGGGGTGCCTGGCCGCCGGCTGCCAGGTCACCCTCGTCTCCCAGGGCGTGCCGCTGATCGTCCAGCTCGGTCCATACCTCGCCGACGTCTTCGTCAAGGCCGCGCTGGACCAAAAGCTCACCATCGTCGAGACCGGGTCGGCACGGCTCGAACGGCGTGAGGGGAGTACTCGGGTCGTCCTTGACGAGGGCGCGGTCCTCGAGGCAGAGATGATCATGACCGCCGTCGGCGACGTACCCAACACGGAATGGCTCGCGGACACGGGACTTGCGGCGAAGGGCGCCATCCCGGTCGACTCGCGTGGGCTGGTCCGGCCCGACGTCGCGGCCGTCGGTGACCTCGCGGCTTTCCCCACTCCGTACGGCCTGCGCCGCATCCCCCTCTGGAGCAGTGCGATCGAGCAGGCGAAGGCCGCCGCCAGGGCACTTGTCCGCGGCGACGACGCGCCGCCGCTCCAGTTCCAGCCGTACTTCTGGACCGAGCAGTTCGGGCTGAGCCTCAAGGCGGTGGGCTATCTACCGCTGGAGGGGGAACCGACGTACGTCGACGGAGAGCCCGGTGGCGGGCCGGCGTTGATGCGCTGGTCACACGATAACGGGACCGGTGTGGCCGCGGCGCTCAACTACCGGGTCCCGATTCCCCGGCTGCGTCGTATGAGTCAGGCAGCCGCGTAAAGTTCTTCTCCATGGGACACGACGGAGAGGACGCCACAGGTTCGGGGTTGGACCGGCTGACATCGGTCAACCTCAACCTGTTGGTGCCCCTCCTCGCGCTCCTGGAAGAGCGTTCGGTGACCAGGGCGGCGGAACGAGTCGGTCTGTCACAGCCGGCGATGAGCCACGCCCTCACGAGAATGCGGCGTCTGCTGGGTGACGAACTCGTCGTCCGGCAGGGGGCAGGCGTCACCCTGACCCCGCGGGCACAGGAGCTGATCGCGCCGCTGCGCAGTGCCCTGCAACAGACGGCACGCATCGTGAACTTCCCCTGCTTCGACCCCGCCACGGATCAGCGCGTCATCACGATCGCCATGACGAACAGCACGGCGTTCGTCGTCGGCCCTCAACTGACGCGGCTCATTGCCGAGCATGCTCCTCGCGCCACGTTGCGTCTACGTACGATCACGGTGCCGACCGAGGCCACTTTCACCGACAGGGGCGTCGACGTCGTGCTGCTCTCCGAGGGGCACTTCTCACCGTATCCGCGCGAGCGCCTCTACAACGACCGCTGTGTGGTGGTGGCCTCACCGGACACGCCACCGGACGCGAACGCGCTCGACCTGCTGACCACACAGCCGCACATCGTCGTCGACACTGATCGGCGGGTCTTCCCCTATTCGGTGCTGGAGGAGAAGGGGATCCCCTACCGTGTCAGCCAGTTGATCTCCGACTTCCTGCTGGTACCTTTCCTGGTCGCACGCGCGGGCGGCGTCGCTCTCCTTCGCTACCAAGTCGCCGCCGCCATGCGGACACTTGCCGACCTGCGGATCGAGGAGTTCCCGTTCCCACTTCCCGGGCTCGGGATCGACATGGTCTGGAACCCCCGACTGGCTGATCAGTACTTCATCGAATGGCTTCGGGCGCTACTGTTCGACGTCGCAACGCATCTCTGATGCCGACTAGCCTCACAGCGCCGGACTGGGCCAGGAATCGGCCCGCGCGGCTGACCCGGCGCTCGCTCGCGAGCCCAGGACGTAGGGAGCCATCGGAGCTCAGGGTGTCTCAGAAGCAATACGAGTGCCGTGGTGTGCCAAGGGCGGACGACTGTGAAGTGACGACGATCAAGGGTGGCCACCTCTGTGATGCCCAAGCGTTCAGCCACGGCTATGACGGAGGCGTCCACAGCACCAAGAGGGAGGCCGGCGTAGGCCTCCACCAGGAGGCTCATGCGCTGGAGATCGCTGTCTGTGAGATCGACCAAGGTCAACCGAGACCCGAAGGACTGCGATCTACTGCCGTATCAGCCAGGATCGTGCGGGTGCCGTACCGGACGTCGCCCGCCAGGAAGCCGACTGTCGGGCGCTGGTCGAGCACCGAGGCTGGCAGGTCGCTGACGTGTACTCGCGGCGCGGGCCCCAGGCGCGCGGCGATGGCCGTCGCTGGCTTCGGGACGGCGTTTCTGGTAGCAAGCCCAGCACGGCCGAGGACCGTATCAAGGCCGCCGTCGAATGCACCGGTTCGTCTATGCCGCGTCACGTCGTAGAAGGTTTTCGATCAGGTCACGAAGGCGGCCAAGTGGCCTCACGGTGACTAGCCTCACCGGCATGCCCCTTGCCTCGATTCCAAGCCCTTCCGAAGGGGTCTGGTATCTCGGATTCATCCCGATCCGGGCCTACGCATTGTGCTTCGTCCTCGCGATCGGCTTCGGCATCTGGCTTAGCGAGCGCCGCTGGCGCGCCCGCGGCGGCGAGAAGGGCACGATCAGCGACATCGCGGTCCCCGCAGTGATCTTCGGTCTGATCGGCGCTCGCCTCTACCACGTCATCACCGACTGGCAGACCTACTTCGGCCCGCGCGCGATCAAGGAGCCCTACCGGGCGCTGTTCATCTGGGAAGGCGGGCTCAGCATCTGGGGCGCGGTCGCCCTGGGAGGCGTGGGCGTGTGGCTGGCCTGCCGCCGCCGGGGGCTGTCTCTGGGCGCCGTGGCCGACACGGTCGCGCCCAGCATCGCGTTCGGGCAGGCGATCGCCCGCTGGGGCAACTGGTTCAACCAGGAGCTGTACGGCAGTCCGACCACGTTGCCGTGGGGCCTGGAGATCGACCAGGCGCACGGCGGCGAACCAGGCGTGCTCTACCACCCGACGTTCCTGTACGAGTCGCTGTGGGACGCGGCGCTCGGTTTCGGACTGATCCTGGCCGGCAGGCGGTTCACGCTGCGCCACGGCCGCCTGTTCGCCCTCTACGTCGCCGGCTACACGTTCGGGCGGTTCTGGATCGAGAGGCTGCGGATCGACCCGGTGGGCGGAGTGGACCACGCGGTGACGCTCCTGGGGCTGCGGATCAACCAGTGGACCTCGATCGTGCTGTTCGTCGGCGCGCTGGTCTATCTCTGGGTGACGCGTAACAAGGACACCGAACAGATCGTGGTACCGGCCTCACAACACAAGGCCTCGCACGAGGAGAACGGCGTGCAGGCCTCCGATCCCATCGGGAGCACCTGACGCGACCAACATGCCGTAAGCCTCCCGAATACTGTTGTGGCAAGTGCACACTTCAGGTACTTGCCGCTTGGCGCCGTATTACCAGGGCGGGTCATCGGATGAGGTCGCTGTACAGCAACGTTGCCGAGTGATCATCTACGACCCGACGCGACCCAAGTGGGTGCAGATTACGAGGTCGTACGCGCACGCATCCAGTCGCGCGAGTACCCGCCCCGCTACCCGCCCCGCTACCCGTCTCCGAGGTCCGAATGGAAGGTGAGTTCGGCGTCGCCCGCGTGACCATCCGCAAAGTGACCGCCAAGCTCCACGAAGACGGCCTCATCATCACCGCCCCGGGCATGGGCTCCTTCGTGGCCCAGGACAAGAACGAGACCTCCGAGCAGGCCTAAAACCACCTGCCGGAGGTCTTAGCAATCCCGGCTACTCCGAAGAGGTCGTCAGCCCAGCCGGGCACCAGGCCGAAGGGTCACCTGCGTTGACACCGGTGCTCGGAGCAGAACTGACGAACCGCGCCGGCGTCACTCAAGATGGAGACGTGTGAAAAAGATGGCCCCGGCAACGCTGCCGGGGCCACCGTTATCTAGGGTTGTCAGGCGATCTAGCTGGTCAGCCACTTGAAAGTCGTTAAGTCAGGTTAGGCAAGTAGGCCGGCCACGGCTGCCGCACCGGGCGCGCCTTAGCTCACCGCCTGCTTCACGAGCGCACTGATACGCGCCTCCACCTCGGCCGTCACCTCGGTCAGGGCGAAAGCGGTCGGCCACATCGGGCCCTCGTCCAGCTTCGCCGGGTCGTTGAACCCGAGCGTCGCGTAGCGCGCCTTGAACTTCGCCGCGCTCTGGAAGAAGCAGACGATTTTGCCGTTCAGCGCATAGGCGGGCATCCCGTACCAGAGCTTCGGCTCCAGGACCGGAGCGCCGGCTTTGACGACGGCATGGACGCGCTCGGCCATGACCCGGTCCGAGTCCTGCATCTCGGCGATCTTCGCGAGCACGTCCCGCTCCGCCTCCGCCGCCTTGTCCGCCCGCGAGCCGCGGCGCGCTGCCTTCTTCTGCTCTTGGGCGTGCTCCTTCATCGCGGCCCGCTCCTCGGCCGTGAATCCCTCGTACGTGCTACTTTCGGCGTTGCTCATGGCAGACTTCTCCTTGAAGATCTTGATATTCGGAGTCTTGTAAAAGGACCTGATGGTCCTCTACTCGGTCGGTGTCACCGGACCGTGGAGCCTTTGGGCCTTGGCCAGGTGGCGTGTCTGGCCGAGGCGTCAGACCAACCAGCGGCTGTCGCGCATCAGCTCGCGGTCGGGCAGTTCGTTCTCCTCGCGCCAAGCCTGGATGCGGCGCGGGATGCGAAACTATCGGCGGCTCGTTGTGTTGCTCGCGGGTGCCGCGGTCGCGAACGCCGTACGGCTGCGCTGTCGGTTTCCCTGTCATGACTCAGCACCAGCGGCCTGTACCTGCGTGAGGATGCTGTCGAGGTCGCCCTGCCGCCCGCCTCAGACGGATGCGGCCTCCCATGCGAACCCGTCCGGGTCGGTGAAGGGCCCGGCGTCGCTGCCGATCACGAGCCGGTGCGATCCCGTGCCCTCCTGGGAGACACCGGTGTCCTTGGCCAGGGCGCGGCGTGGGTAGAGCGCCAGCGTGACGGCCGACGACGGGGTGTCGAACTCGACATACTTGCCGCCGAAGCTCTTCGCCACGGCCAGGCCGCGGTCGACATAGAACCGCTTGCTCGCCTTGACGTCCGCCACTCCCAACAGGAGCGCGACCTGGTCGATGTGCCGTGCGGCAGGGCCGGTGTCCTTCTTCTTCGAGGTCGCGACCTTGCAGATCGTCCCGTCCGGGGCGCGTACGACGCCGCCGTAGCCCCAGAACCCCTTCGTGGCCGGCCTCAGCGTCGTGGCGCCGGCGTCGAGGGCGGCGCCGATGAAGGCGTCGACGTTGCCCGGCTGGGACACCACGAGGGACAACGCGAACCCACGGAAGCCGGTCGTCGGCGCGTCCGAGGCGCGTACGTTCATGTAAGGGTCCAGACCGAAGGCTTTGTAGAAGTCGTCCGCGGCCGTGGGGTCGGGAACTTCCAGGGTGATGGATGCGAAGGAGGTCATGGCAGGTCCTTTGAGCGAGGTGGGTTTGTCGTCTTGCCGGCGGCCGTCACGCCGCGCACATGGCAGATACAGGTCCGGCGCTCACCGGTCCTGCAGGAGCCCGAGGACGTTGCCATCAGGGTCGATGACGGTGGCCACCAGGCGGCCGCCACCGACCTCGTGCGCGGCCTCCTTCACGGTGGCCCCCGCGGCGGTCACCTCGGCCAGCGTCGCCTCGATGTCCGGCACGTGCCAGTAGGCCACCGGCGAGGTCATGCCCTGCGGTCCACCGCCCGGCACCAGCCCGATGTGCTGGCCCTCGGCCTCGAAGCCGACGTAGTAGGACGAGTCGGTCTGCGGCGGGATACCGAGCAGGGCCGCATACACCGCCCTGGCCTTCGCCAGGTCGGACACGGGGTGCAGCACGGTCTTGATTCCCCGGGTGGAAGAGCCGGTCATGGTCACTCCTGTAGTCGTGGGTCAGATCGACCCGCCGTGTACGTGTTCACAGCTTTTCGCCCGGCCCGGCCGGTCCGCATCCGTGGCCACCACGGAACCGCCCACGGATCGAGAACACGGATCGCGCACGGTGGCCGCTGCGGATGGGACATGGAGGGTTTGCGGCAGACTGGGACAGTGGCAGCGACAGTGGATATTTCGCCTCGGGAGGCCGAGGTGCTGGAACTGGTCGGGCAGCATTTCAGCAATGCCGAGATCGGGGCACGGCTGTGCATCTCGGTGCGTACCGTGGAGAGCCACATCTCCTCGCTGCTGCGCAAGCTGGAGGTGCCGGATCGGCGGGCGCTCGCCGGGCGAGTGGCCGAGTTCGCCCGCGCCGACGACGAGTCTCACGGGGCACCGCCGGTCCTGCCGGCCCCACTGACCTCGTTCATCGGCCGGGTGAGCGAGCGGGCCGAGCTGACCGAGCTGATCAAGGCGTACCGGCAGGTGACCGCGGTCGGTCCCGGCGGAGTGGGCAAGACCCGGCTCGCGTTGACAGTGGCCGCGGACGCGGCCGATGCGTACGCCGATGGGGTATGGTTCGTCGATCTGGTGCCGGTTACCGACCCGGGTATGGTCGCGGCCGCGGTCGCCGGTGCGCTCGGCCTCGGCGAGCAGCCCGGCCGAGACATGACCGAGTCCGTGGTCGCCGCGCTGGCCGACCGTCATACCTTGCTGGTGTTGGACAACTGCGAGCAGGTACGGGACGGGGTGGCGCTGTTTCTCGAGCGGCTGCTCGCGGCGTGCCCTCGAGTGACGGTGCTGGCGACCAGCCGGGCCCGGCTGATGGTGCCGTTCGAACGGGTGTATCAGGTACCACCGCTGTCGCTGGCCGTCGACGGCGAGTCGGACGCGGTCGCGTTGTTCAAGGAACGGGCGGCGGCGGTCGGCCGGCCGCTGGATCCTCCACTGTTCGACCAGATCGCCTCGATCTGCGAGCGGCTGGACGGGATGGCGCTGGCGATCGAACTGGCCGCCGCCCGGTGTCCCACCCTCGGACTGGACGGCATCACCGCCGCCCTGTCCCACCCGCTCCGGATGCTCACCGGCGGCTCCCGTGCCGAAGACCGGCATCGCTCGGTGCGGGCGGCGCTGGACTGGAGCCATGCCCTGCTGGAGCCGGCCGACCGGGCGCTGCTGCGCCAGGTGTCGGTGTTCGTGGCGCCGTTCACCGCTGCTGCGGCGGCGGATGTCACCGGGTCCCAGGAAGGCGTTGTCGCCGACGGACTGGCCCGGCTCGCCGAACAGAGCCTGCTGGTGGTGACGGCCGGCCCGAGCGGGACCGGCTATCGGGCGTTGGAGACCATCCGACAGTACGGGACGGAGCGGCTCACCGAGGCCGGTGAGCTGGTCGAGATACGATCCCGGCACCTTCGCTGGTGCCTGGCCAAGGCCGCCGACCTGGCGGTGGTGGGAGCGGACTGGCGGGCCCGGTTCGACGCGGTTACGGACGATCTCCGCGCCGCCCTGGCCTGGGCGGCCGACCAGCCGGAGCAGCGCGCGGATGCCTGCCACCTCGCCCGGTACCTGGCGGAGCTGACTTTCACCCGTCACCTGGTCGGCGAATCCCAGGGGCGTTATGAGCAGGCCGCCGCGCTCGCCGATGATCCCGCCACCACCGCGTCGATGCTCCGGCATGCTGCGGCCGTGGCCGGATGCCGGATGCGTGGTGATGACATGTACCGCCTCCACCGCGCGGCCACGGAAGCCGCCCTCCGCACCGGGGACACCGCCGGCGCCGCCTGTGACTTGGCGACCATCGCCACCAACGCGTACCGGTTCTTGGGCAAGTTCGCGCGGAAGCTGCCATCGGAGGAGACGGTCGCGTTCATCGCCCAGGCGCGGGAACTGGCCCGTGAGGACCCGGCAGCACAGGCCATGGTGGCGTTGGCCGAGGCAGGGCGGGCGCTCAACGACGCGGTCGGTGCCGTCCAGGGTCAACCCGACAAATCCGCACCAGAGACGATCGCGCGTGCCAAACGGGCTGTCGAACTGACCCACCGTGCGGGTGATCCACTCGCCGAATCCGCCGCGCTCGATGTGCTGACCGGTGCCCTGAGCTGGTCCGGTGACACGTTCGCCGCCGCCGCCACGGCCCGGCGCCGGATCACGCTGCTGTCGTCCACATCGAATACGCCGGCCGCTACCCACGAGCTGATCGAGGCGCTCGGTGAGGCCGCCGAGGCCAGCCTCGGCACCGGCGATCTACCAGGGGCTCGCCGGTGGGCACGGCAACTCGCAGATCATCCGTTGCTGGCCGAGGTCGGCCACCGCGCCATGAGCTGGCTGCTGGTCGCCGACGCGTTGGCGGGCAACGTCGACCAGGTGCTCACTGGCAGCGTCCGGTTCCTCGACGCGTGGCGGCGGGCCGGCAGCCCTGCCAGGTCAGCCCTCGGCCCGGCGGTGGTGGCAGTGATGATGATCTACGGCCTGCGCGACGACCACGACGCCCGGCGCGAATGGGAGACGGTCCTGGACCAGTTCGGCACCCCTCCGGAACAAACCTACGGCTACGGGGCGGTCTTCGACGCGATGCTTCTGCTGCACCACGGACAGGCATCGGAGGCGCTGGAGCGGATGGCCCCCGAGCCCAGGCAGGTGTGGAAGTGGGTCACCTGGATCTGGCTTCACTGGTACGTGGCGCTACGCGCAGAGGCCACCGTGCTCGCCGGGAGCCCCGACGCTCGCGACCGCCTGGCCGACGCACGGACCATCACGGCCGGAAACCCGGTCGCCAGTGCCATCGTGGAGCGTGCCGAAGCACTGCTCGACAATGACCAGGAGCGACTGCTCGCCACGGTAGACGCCTTCGACGCCGCCGGCTGCCGGTACCAGTCGGCACGGACCCTGGTGCTCGCCGGCGGCGACCATGCCGTCTGCGGCGCCGCCGCGCTCGCCGATCTCGGCCTCGCCCCGATGGCCCCACCCCAACACCCGAGCTGACCTCGGTTGTGGTTATCGCGGCGAGAGACCAGCCGCAAGGTGACCGCCAAGCTCCACGAGGAGGGAACGCCGCAAGTGCTACTCCTGGCTGGTTCGTTGCCGGGTGACGGCCTCGTGAACGCCGCCGAGGAAGCGCTCGATGGTCGCCTGGTCCGCGGCGTCGAACCGTCCCATGACGGCGACGATCTCATGGATGAGCGGACCGAAGAAGCTCCATCCGAGCGCGACGGCGCTCTCATCCACTTTCAGCAGCACACGCCGACGGTCTTGGGTGTCGCGTTCCCGGCGCACGTGACCAAGTCTTTCCAGACGGTCGATCACCGCCGTGGTGCCCGCGGAGTTGAGGCCGAGGTGCGCCCCCAGCATTCCCGGGGTGGCGGGCGCGCCCGTGCGGGCGGCATCCAGGAGGCAGATGAGCGCACGCACATCGGTCGGATGGAGCGCGTGCCGGGCGGCGAATCCCTCCCCGATCCGGTCGAGTTCCACGGTGATGGCGCGCAGCAGGTGCACCACTCGCATCCCGGCGTCCTGTTCGTGCACGTCGTCCGCCACCTTCCTCCGTCCTCGCCATCGCCATATTATGGCAGTATCTCGCTCAGCGAGATTCTTGCTTGGCGAGTTACCTGGTGAGGTGAGGCATGTCCGGTGACGGCCACGGCGCGAACGCGGCCTTCCTCGCCGCCTATGACGCGGTCCTGGAGCGCTGGCCGGTCCAGGTCGAGCCGATCGACCTGCCGTCGGCATACGGCACGACACGGGTGAACGCGTGCGGGCCCGCGGACGGCCCGCCACTGATCCTGTTGCACGGCGGTGGCACCACCGCGGCGACGTGGTTCGCCAACGTCGCCGAACTCGCACGCCGGCATCGCGTGTACGCCGTGGACCGCATCGGCGAGCCGGGACGGAGCATCCGGGGCGAACGGCCCCCTCGCAACGTCCCCGACCTGCTCGACTGGCTGGACGGGGTGCTCGACGGGCTCGGGATCGGGAGCGCCGCCGTGTGCGGGCACTCCTACGGCGGGTGGATAGCCCTGACATACGGCCTCCACGCGCCCCAGCGGGTCCGGCGGCTCGTTCTCCTCGATCCGACGCAGTGTTTCGGAGGATTCCGGGTGGGATACCTGGTACGCGCGCTGCCGTCCCTCATCCGGCCGACGGCCTCGCGCGCGCGAGCCTTCCTGGCGTGGGAGACCGACGGCGCGGAAGCCGACCCCGCCTGGCTGCGGCTGTACGGCCTGGCCGCGGAGTTCCCGGACGCGAAAATCATGACCGGGAAGCGGCCCAAGCCCGGACTGCTGCGCACACTTACGACGCCGACTCTGGTGCTCCTCGCCGGACGCAGCAGGGCCCACATCCCTCGCCGCGTCGCATCCGCCGTCGCGCGTCTCCTGCCCCACGTGGAGACCGCGGTGCTGCCAGGCCTCTCCCACCACGCGATGCCATGGCACAAGGCCGCCGACCTCAACACCCGCGTCGTCGGTTTTCTCCACAGGACGGCGACTTGAGAGGGCGATTCGCGAGTTGATACCCGAACCGTCTTAGCGTGATCAATTAGACCCGACGCCGCCACGACCCTGTCCAGCAGGCCACGCTCAATTCGGTTCGAGGCTTTCAGCACCCGGGCGAGCAAGAGCAGCTTGCCTTACATGCCAACCGTCTGAACCGATCGCTCCGCAAGCCGGTACGGATGAAGGGAGCTCGCGCCGAAGGGCGGGAAACGCGAGGATCCGCTACGCCAGGTCACCGAGGTGCGGCCAGGAGGCGCAGGCCGACTACGGCCAGGCCGACCGCCTGCGAGACGGCACCCGCGACCTCGAACCACTCGCTGCCGACCACGAGCCCGATCACATGCAGCGGAGGCCACGCGAGGACCGCGGCGGCTGCCCCGAGCGGGATCGTGCGGCTACGGAGGAGGGCCAAGCCGAGCAGCAGCGTGCCGACCAGGTTGCCCAGCACGAAGAGGAGGAACACCCACAGGGCCGATGCATCGCTTTGGCTGCTGTCGAGGACGGCCGCGTAATCCGAGAGGGGGCCGCCGCGCTCAGCCATGGCGATGTCGATGATTCCGGTGAAGGCGATCGCGAAGTAGCAGATGTATCCGCCGGCCGTTAGTGCCGCACCGACGGAGCCAAGTTTCGGGCTCCCGACCACCACGAGTCGCTTGACGCCGAGGACCGCCGGGACCATGAGCAGACTCGCCAGCATCGCGGCGACGGTACTGAGGCGATACAGGCCGGGGTAGGCCGCCGCCAGAGCGAGCGCCCCTGCACCGGTGCTGTCGCTTCCTCCGGCGCGGGTGGCCCACGCGTAGGCGCTGTTGGCGACGACGAATCCCCATGGTGCGGTGAACAGCGCCAGGGCGAGCGGGACGCTGCGAGTGTGCGGCGGACCAGCCGGCGCAGACCTCTCGGAGGGCAGTTCGGAAGGCGGGACGGACGTTTCCATGGTTCTCCTCGGGTGGTGAAGCATGCATGCCGTGGTGGATGCGGGGTGGATTCAGGTGCCGCCCGGGCGGCGCCCAGGAGAGGCGTGGTGAGCGGCGCGGACGAGAGCGACAAGATCAGCTGAGGGACCGCAGCGCCGGCGCGACCAGTGCGATGCAGCCGAGGGTGAGCACGACGCCGACCGCGGCGGCACCCATCGCCTCAGCGGGGACCCCGTCGGCGAAGAACGCGGGTACGGCGGTCAGCCCCGACAGCAGCCTGGCGACGATCACAGCGACCGCGCCGGCTCGGCTACCGCGCCAGGCCAGCGCGACGCCGACCAAGGTGATCAGCCCGAGTACCGCCCCTGCGACGGCCACCGCGAACGGGGGGTGCTCGCCGTCGCCGAACGGCAGCGAGACCACATCGATGAGGCCGAGCAGGCCGCCCAGGATCAGCCCGACGACGAGAAGACGGGAGCGCTTCATGTGGTTCTCCTGTGAGTGGAGCGGGGGAATGTGCCGATTCCGCAGTCTCGGCGCGCCGGCACGGTCAGCGGATCCGGGCCGGCGCGGGACTGATCTCCGTACTGGCACGTATTCACCAGGAGATCCCGGGCCCCTACCGTGTAGCTGTGGCCACCCCCCGTCTGTTCGCGTTCGCCCTAGCGGCCTTGATGGGCGTGCTGGCGGGCGCCGGGGTGGTGCTGGCGGTGATCGGCGGCGATGGAGGCGCCACGACGGGGTTCGCGGCCGGCACGACGTTGGCGCTACCCTCCGCGGTGCTCGGGATGGTGGTCGCCGTCCGGCGTCCTGACAGCGTGGTCGGCTCGCTGCTCGTGCTGGTCGGCACGATGGCGGTGTGGGTCACAGTCGGTGATCTGTACGCGTCGGCCATCACCCGACGGCCGGATCTGCCGTTCTCCGAGCTGTATGTGGCCCTGTCGCAAGGCGACTGGATGTTCCTGTACGTGCCGGCGGCACTGCTCATGCTGGTGTTTCCGGACGGACGCCTGCCGGGGCGGCGGTGGCGCTGGGCGGTCACCGGGTTGCTGGTCGTTCCGGTGCTTTTCATGCTGATCACAGCGTTCGATCCGAGTCCCTACCCACCGCCCTTCGAGCCCACGCCGCACCTTTTCCGGCTCCCGGCGCCCTACCTGCCGGTGCTGCAGGTGGCGGGCGTTGCGCTGTTGCCGGTCTTCCTCGGGTTGTTGATCGCGTCCGCGACGGCGGTGGTGCTCCGCTACCGGAGGGCGACCGACGAGGTGAAGCGGGCACAGCTCAAGTGGTTCGCGCTCGGTGCCGCCTGCCTGCCGCTGACGCTGCTGCTTTGCTGGGCGAGCTACCTGTTCCTAGACGGGCCGGAGCTGGCGCTCGTCGGCCTGGCGGCGACGGCCCTGGCGATTCCGGTGGCGACAACGATCGCCGTGTTGCGGCACGACCTCTACGACATCGACCGCGCGATCAGCGCCGCCGTCACCTACGGCCTGGTGACCGCGATCCTGCTCGGCTTCTACACGGCCGCCTCATTCCTGGTGGGCCTTGGCGCCGGCCGGAGCTCACCCGTCGCCGCGGCCGCGGGCACGGCCATCTGCGCCGCTGCGCTGTCCCCTCTGCGCGTACGGCTCCAGCGCTGGGTCGACCGCCGGTTCTACCCGGCCCGGCAGGCCGTGCTGACCGCCATCGAGGACCTGCATGGCCGTACGCACGCGGGTCAGGCGCAGCCCGAGGAGCTGGAGGCGACACTGCGCACCGCGCTGCGCGATCCGGCGCTGCGCGTCGGCTATCGGCTGCCCGGCGCGTCCGGGCTGGTCGACGCGACCGGCGCTCCGGTCGACCCCGGCGACGCTCTCGTCGCACGGGTACGGCTCGGCGGTCACGACATCGGCGCCATCGTGCGCGGTAGAGCCGGCACCCGGGAGCTGCTGCGCGAGGCGGCCTCCGCCGGCGCGCTGCTCATCGAGGTGGTCCGGCTGCGAATCGAGGTGAGCCGGGCGCTCGATGAGGCCGAGGCCAGCCGCGCTCGGCTGCTGTACGCCGGATACGAGGAGCGGCGGCGGCTCGAACGCGACCTGCACGATGGGGCACAGCAGCGCCTGGTCTCCCTCGGCATGGCGATCCGGCTGGCGCAGCGCCACCTCGACGACGGCACGGTCGACGTCGACGGTCTGCTGGACCAGTGGGTGGCGGAGCTGGCCCTCGCGGTCATCGAGCTGCGGCAGATCGCGCACGGCCTGCGGCCGAGCTACCTCGACGACGGGCTCGGCAACGCACTGGTCATGCTGGCCGGCAAGGTGCCGGTCCCCGTGACGCTCGACGTGGCGGCCGACGACCTGCCCGAGGACGTGGCGATGACCGCCTACTACGTCGCGAGCGAGGCGATGACCAACGCGGTCAAGCACGCCGGACCTGCCACGATCGGAGTCCGCGTCAGCCGGGCCGGCGATCGGGTCACCGTACGGGTCAGCGACGACGGGCCCGGGGGAGCCGAGATACGTCCGGGGACCGGTCTGGCGGGCCTCGCCGACAGGGTGCAGGCGGCCGGTGGCGCGTTACGGCTGTCCAGCCCGGCGGGCGGGGGCACCCTGGTCGAGGCGGTGCTGCCGTGCGCGTTGTGATCGGCGAAGACTCCACCCTGTTCAGGGAGGGACTGGCCCGCCTGCTCTCCGACGCCGGGCACGAGGTCGTGGCCAAGGCACAGGACGCCCCGGGGCTGATCGCCGCCGTCACGTCCGCGAACCCCGATCTAGTGATCATCGATATCCGGATGCCGCCCGATCTCACCGACGACGGCGCCCGAGCGGCCCGGCGGATCCGCGGCACCCACCCGGAGCTCGGCATCGTCCTGCTCTCCCAGCACGTCGAGACCCGGCACTCCGTCGACCTGGTGTCCCGCGGGAGGTTCGGCTACATGCTCAAGGACCGGGTCTTCGACGTTGAGGACTTCTTCGACTCGCTGCAGCGGGTGGCGGCCGGGGGCTCCGCCCTCGACCCCGAGGTCGTCTCGCGCCTCATCGGCGCACGCCGGGCCGCCGACCCTCTGGCGTCGCTGAGCGCGCGAGAGCGCGAGGTGCTGGCGCTGATGGCGGAGGGCCGCACGAACGTCGGCATCGCCCGGCGGCTCTGGCTGACCGACCGGACGGTGGAGACCCATGTCAGCTCGATTCTCGCCAAGCTCGGCCTGGCCAACTCGGAGGAGGACCACCGCCGTGTGCTCGCCGTCCTCCTCTACCTCAACCGTCCCTGAGCCTGACGACGAGGGGTGGAACATGACGATGAGTCGCGAGGTCGCCGCGTAGGCGGTGCTGACGCTCGTGATCTGCACGTGAGCGCGGATCGGCGCGCATGAAGGCGACGGCCGACCCGGCGATCGTGACCACACGTATTGAGATCCTTGTATCGATGAGAACCCTCGCCTCGTACGGTAAGAACCCGACCGACTCGACCCTGTAGAGAAGATCCTCGCCGTCGTTACTCACCGTAACGGGCACTTTTCGGGGCATCGCCCATGATCAGTTCGGCGATCCGTAGCCAACGTGCGGCATAGATGCGGCCTTCACGTCGGCGAAGTCGCGGGACCAACGCACGTAGGTCACGCGCGCACTCCCGGACGATGCGAAGTTGATCAGCGTCCAACACGCCTCGCTGGTGACCTACGTAGCTGGTCACGCACCCCGGCCATGTAGATGTCGATCAACAGCATGGGGTACCCGTGGATCTCCACAACTGATCAGATCATCGGGATAGGCCAGTCCACACTGCTCGGCGAACAGCACGCAGACTTCGTTGAAGACCTCTCGGTTCACTCGCCCGCAGGCGCCAGCCCCACCGGGCAGGCCACGCCAGTACCGCCGATTCCGCGGTAGTCGCCCAGGTACTGGTTCACGTACAGCCGGTGGTAGCGGTTCACTTCATGCGATCACGCTGGCAGGCGGAGTGAGCGGGGCCAACTGCCGGCTGAGCCTGAGGACGGCCTTCGCCGTTCGTGGGTCGGCGGCGGGGGCGAAGGGGGCGACAGGACGGGCCTCGGACCCAATGACAAGGCCGGTCCGCCCGTCGAGTGAGGCGTCGGCCGCGGCGAGGATCGACGGCCGTGCCGCCACTGACGCGGAGCCGGACGTGGCGCGTTCGAAGGTTCGCCGGACCAGCGGCCAAAGCACCCGCAGCCCCGGCGAGACGATCTTGGGCGACCGCATGGTGCCGTCGGTCATCTCGGTGGCCGCGCCGCCCGGATCGGCCGCGAAGACCGAGATGCCCGTGCCTCGCAGCCGTTCCGCCAGATCCAGCGTGTAAGCGAGGTTGGCGAGCTTCGCCCGACCGTACCAGTGGAAGCCGTAGTAGCCGCCCGGCGGCTCAACGGCGCCGAAGGAGCGTTTGGCGACCCGGACCGAAGCCGAGGTGACGCTCACGATCCGGCTCGGCCCTCCGGCCCGGAGCGGTTCCAGCAGCAGTTCGGTCAACAGGTACGGGGAAAGGTGGTTCACGGCGAACGACGCCTCGATCCCGTCCACCGTCTGTTGCCGGTCTGCGAACATCGCCCCGACGTTGTTGACCAGAACGTTCAACGGCCCCTCCTCGGCGAGGCGGGCGGCGAGCGCTCGTACGGCACCAAGCGACGCGAGATCCGCGGCGACGAACCTCGCCTCCGGACCGGCTGCCACCGCGTCGATCCGCTCGACTGCGCGGGCGCCCCGCTCGGCGTTCCGGCCCACCACGGTCACCGCGTAACCGATCGCCGCCAGCCCCATCGCGGTCTCCAGGCCGATTCCCCCGGTCCCCGCTGTCACCACAGCCCGTTTGCCCATGACTCCACCCTTCGCCAGCCGGTCGTTATCGGATAGCTATCCGGTTACCAGCTCGTACCGTAGCATAAGCGGATGACTATCCGATTAGAAAAGCTGGGCGTGCGGCAGCGAACGTCCGAGCCGGGAGTTCCGGACTGCCGTCAACGCGGGGGGCGCAGACCCTCAAGGAGAACGTCGAGGTAGATCTCCGCGTACTTGGCGTCATTGTCGCCGGAGCGGACCGCGTGCTCGATGCCGCAGAGCAGGCGGCGGACGTCGTCCGCCTCGATGCCATACCGAATGGCCCCCGCACGGCGGGCGCGGTCGAGCAATTCCGCGACGGCACGGTCAAGCTCGGCCTTCATCGCCGAGGTCTGCGCGTCGGCGTCGCTGGCGGATCCGAGCACCGCCGCGAACCCGGCATCGTCCAGCGCGCGTCCGAGAGTGAACCGCAGGAGGCGGTACAGACCCGCGAGCGAATCCTCGTCGGCCGCCGCGGCCTGCGCCTCACGGACAAGCTGCTGGAAGCGTTCCGCCAACAGTGCTTCCAGCAGCGCGTGCCGGTTGGGGAAATGCCGGTATACGGTCCCAACGCCCACTCCCGCGAGCCGGGCGATGGTGTTCAGCATGAGCGAGTCGTCACCTGCGGCCAACTGCTCCCTGGCGACCTGCAACACCCGTGCGCGATTGCGCGCAGCGTCCGCGCGCAACGCCGTCCCACGGTCAGCATTGGGTGTCACGGGCTCAGCCTAATGGCCTGCCGTCCAAGCGCCGCGCGGTGCCGAGGGGAGTGCCCAGCCGCCCGTCCAGGCGAGCAGTGACCCTGCCGCTCGTTCAGTCTTCCCCACGCGCCTCCTGGTAGGTGGCGGCCGACCAGCGGACAGGGCGTTGGGCGTACGCATCCACCGGAGCCTCCTGGGACATGCTCATCTTGAGCGCGAGCCGTAGAGCAAGATTTGGATCTGCTCCTCGGCAGGCACCAGGCTCGCCTGGCAGGCGCCCCACTCGGATGGGTCACCTGCCTTGACGTTGGTGCCGACGTGGACTCCTGCCATCGTGTCTGGTTCGAGCTCCACGAAGACCTCATCGCCACGCTCGGCCTCGACCGGCACGCGGAACCCTGACCCGCCATCCCGGCGAAGAAGGCGGACAACGCCGCATTCCCGGACGGCATCCGCGCCGCCAACGACACCGGCCTACGCAACCTGCCGCTGCACGACTTCACCCGAAACCAGATCTGGGTGGAGGTCGTCGCGCTGGCCTGCGAACTGCCGGCGTGGATGCAGAGGCTCACCGGTTCATACAACGGTGGCCGACGAGTTCTCCGTGGCCGTACGCGATTGCGGGGCTCTGGACTCTAGTGTCCGGCGCCATCCCCCGGAACTCGCTTTCGATCCCCAGCCATGGAATCAGTCACGCTCGTACGGCGCCCGTAGGTGCCAGCGGTTCACCGCGCCCTTCCCTCAACGGGAAGGGGCGAGATTACCGACAGCGGTTAACTTTGTCAGGGTAATGCACCTATTGACGCCTATTTTACCAGCCTGGTACTAATCGCGAACCTTGTCCTTCCCCCTTGCGACCCAAAGGGCGAGGACGCCACGCGGACCTCCACGTCCGCCAGTACCAGGGAGTTCCTCTGTGGGGAGTTCATTCGACCATCCCCGTCGGCTCAGGCGACTTACCGTCGTCGGCGGCTTGGCGGCGGCGCTGGCCCTCGGGACCGTGTCCGCCGCCATCGGCGGTGTCCCGGCCCAGGGATCGTCAGGCGCGGGCCTGACGGCCGCTGCGACCAGCGCACTGCTGAAGGACTACGACCACGAGATCGTCGACCAGTTCGACTCGGCCAACTCCGTCAACCATATTCGGCAACTCGCCGTGAACATCGGCCCGCGGCTGAACGGCACGCCACAGGAGCGGGAGGGCGCGGAGTACATCGGCGGCATCCTGAAGTCCTACGGCTTCGATGTGACCCTTCAGTCATGGGGCCCGGTCTCGACCAAGAACGTCGCGAAGGTCACGTCCCCGAACGCCGACCTGCCGGGAGGACCGAACTGGCAGATGGCCGCGTCGACCAGCGCGAAGTTCACTGGCAATGACGCCGCGGTGGAGGGGCAGGTCGTCTACGCCAAGACCGGCCAGTCCGCCGCGGACTTCCCCGCCGACACCGCGGGCAAGATCGTTCTGATGGACTACAGCACCACCGCGTCGGTCCGCAACACCGCCGTGGTCAACGCGGCGAGCCAGGGCGCGGTCGCGGTCATCCTGGCCTACGCGACCGGCAACAACGCGCCGCCGTCGTTCACGCTCACCACGGCCCAGCCGAACATCCCGGTGATGGGCGGCGGCAGCGCGCACTCCACCTGGATCAAGGACCTTCTGGACAAGGGCCCGCTGACGCTGCGGGTCACGACCAACCAGTACGTGAACCCGATGGGCACCAACGTCATCGGCATCCGGCACGCGGTCGGCGACCCGGACGGCACCAAGGCTCCGATCGTCATGGTCGGCGCGCACATCGACTCGGTGCTGGGTGCCCCCGGCGCCCACGACGACGCCTCGGGCAACGGCGTCTCGCTGGAGATCGCCCGGGTCCTCAGCCAGTACCCGCTGGACAAGGAACTGCGGATCGGCGGCTTCGGCGGTGAGGAGGGCGGCCTCCTCGGCGCGAGGGCGTACGTCAACACGCTGACCGCGGCGGAGAAGGCGCGGTTCGTCGGCGAATGGCAGATGGACATGGTCGGCACGCCGTACGAGCCGGCCCGGCTGTGGGCGCTGACCCCGAACGGCCAGTCGAACTACGTGGTCCAGGAGGCGTACAACGCGGGCGCGCGCGTCGGTTTCGACGGACTGCGCAACTGCAGGCTCGGGCAGAGCGACCACCAGGCGTTTTTCGACGTGGGCATCCCGTCCTCGCTGTTCATCTGGCTCGACTACCGGCCGCCGACCCCGCCGGCCGTCTGCGGTCCGACCGGTGGGACGTACGTCACCGAGCCGCAGTACCACAAGCCGACGGACACGATGGACAACATCAGCCCCGAGCGGCTGCAGATCACCCTTGACGTCGTGGGCGGCGCGGTGGCGCACAACGCGCTGAACGCGGTGACGGTGTCCGCGGTCTCCGACGGCGCTCAGCCGCTGGCCGGGGCGCCGGTACGGGCCGACTGCGGCAACGGTCTGCGTGACCTGGGCACCACCGGCGCCGACGGCCGACTGCAGGCGGTGCTCCCGCACGCCACCTGTGACTTCACCACCACCGTCGACGGCCGGGTGGCGAACGAGCGGGGTGTGTCGATCGCCGGTGACCAGGCGGTGAAGATGACCGTCGACCTCACGAAGCCGACGATCTCCCTCACCAGGCCCACCGATGGCGCGGTCTTCGAGCTCGGGACGGCCGCGACCGCGTCCTACCGGTGCGATGACAACCTGGCCGGGGTTGCCACCTGTGTCGGCACGGTGCCCGACGGCAGCGCGCTCGGCACCTCCACCGTGGGCTTCCACGAGTTCACCGTGAACGCCACCGACAAGGCCGGCAACGCAGCCGACAAGAAGGTCATCTACCAGGTCGTCTATCCCTGGAAGGCCTACTTCCCGGAGACGATGAACGGCAAGGCCAACAGTGCCGTACCGATCAAGTTCGGCCTCGGCGGTGACCGCGGCCTGGGCGTCATCGCCGCCGGCTACCCGGTCTCCCAGCCGGTGGCCTGCGACACCGGGAAGGCGACCGGTGCGTCCGAGCCGACCAGCGGCCCCGGGAACTCGAAGCTCAGCTACGAAGACGGTCAGTACAACTACGTATGGAAGACCGACAAGAGCTGGTCCGGCACCTGCCGCACGTTCGAGCTGAAGCTCAATGACGGCAGCAGCCACTTCACCACCATCAGTTTGAAGTAACTGCGATACGACCCCGGCCGGGGAACGGAGCCGGCATCGCGCCCCGCTCCCCGGCCGGGTCATGGTGAATTGGAGTCAGGAACACCCGAGCCGGACCCGCGTCACGCCATCAGCGCTGCAGTGTCAGCACACCCGGCCGGTAGGGCAGGAGGCCGTAGTCGCCGCCGGAGCTGGGGCTACGGCCCTGGTAAAGCAGTTGCAGATTGCAAGGATCAACGGTCTTGGTCTGATCGGGGTTGCTGCGAACCAGATCGCCGTGGCTGATGTCGTTGGTCCAGGTGGCGCCGCTGTTGGCCTTGCCGGCGAAGGGGTTGCTCTCGGTCGCGGCCTGCGGGGTCCACGTCCCGTCCAGGCTGGTGGCCGTGAACGAGCGGAAGTAGCGGCCCTGCGAGCCCATCGCCTCGACGAGCATGAGGTACTTGTTCTGGCCCTGGAGCTTGTAGACCTCAACGCCTTCGAACAGGTTGGCCTGCGTGTCGCTCATGATCGTCGTGTAGTTCGAGCCGAAGCTGCCCGGGAAGTTCCCGATGGGCATGCTGGCCCGGTAGATCTTGCCGTTGTCCCCGGCGAAGAACAGGTACATGTTGTTGTTGTCGCCGATGAGCGTCTGGTCGATGGGGCCCGTTCCGGAGCCGGAGATGCTTCCGGTGAAGAGGGTCTGCTGCGAGGACCAGCCGTTCGGGTTGGTGGGGTCGCTGGAGGTCCGATAGGAGAAGGCGGTCCCGCCCCACTGGTAGGCCAGCACCCAGATGTTCTTCGGGGCGAAGTAGAACAGCGTGGGCGCGACAGCGGAGAAGTTCATCGTGTTCTGGCTGGCCGAGGCCATGTCGGACCAGTTCGTGAAGAGGCCGAAGTTCATCGAACCCCAGCTCGATCCATTGTCGTGCGTCGTCGCGTAGACGAGGTGCTTGCCGTTGTAGACGACGTTGGTGAAGTCCTTGAGCGAGACCCACCCCGACTTCGGGTTCGCCAGCGGGCCGGTCGATGTCCACCGGTACGTCGACGGAAGATTGCACGTGCCGGTCGGCGTCACCGACGGAGACGGGCTCGGGCCGCCTCCGGGGGTGCTCCACTTCTGGTTGCTCTGCCCGTTGCAGGTCCACAGTTGGACGAGGGTCCCGTTGGCCGTGCCGAGTCCAGTCACGTCCAGGCACAGACCCGACTGCGTCCCCCTGATGGAGCCGTCGGCGTTCTGCTGCCACTTCTGGTTGGCCTGGCCGTTGCAGGACCAGATGACCACCTTCGTGCCCGGCGAGGTCCCCTGGCCGTAGGCGTCCACGCACCGCGTGCCGCCGAACGTGCGCAACTCACCCGCGGAGGTGAATTCGAACGCCTGGTTCGCCTGACCGCTGCAGTCCCAGATCTGCAGGCTCGTGCCCAGCGCGTCGGTGTTGCCCGCCACATCCAGACACCGCCCCGACGCCGCACTCACCAGCGGCGCCACCGCCGCCGACGCCGGCACCGACCACGTCATAGCGGCCGCCATCACCGTCGTCAGCACCGCGGCCAGCGTCGCCACGAGGCGCACGCCGACACCGGCCGACGAACGATGCCGACCGCTCCTCACACGAATGGGGGGTGAATCCATTGTTTCGTTCTCCTTGGGCGTGAAGGCGTGGCGAAACGGGCCACACCAGGGAAAACCGCAGTGGTCCCACGGGGCCGGGCAGGAATTGCCGGCCGATCGGGACGGATTCCTAAGCTCTGCCGCCAAGAGGTCGACGGGCTCGCGAATCGTTTCCGTGCGGCACGGTTCGTTGTCGTTCGTGTGCGGAGCTCGAGACCCGCCGCATCCTTTGAGACCTCGCCCCCGGCAGGGGCGATGAAAAGGTCGATGGTGGACGCGGTGACGAGTCCGCCCCCCATCACCCGGCGCGCCACCGTACACATCACGCCGTTCGAGGGGCGAAAGCACGGTTGCGCACTGGACCGCAGGGGGCCGTCACCGCGAAGATGTTAGCGCTAACCTTATGTCGGCAACCCGGGTTCCTCTCCCTCGGCTACTTTGAGGTCATGGTGCAGCGGAGCAAATGCGACCGGGCGAGGCCGCGTTAAGAATTCGGCCCCTCCCGATGTCGGTCACGCCCGGATGCCGCTAAGGTGGCGCGCAGCCGCGGACCGCCTCCGATCATGGAGACCCTCCTTCCCAAGGCCAGGCATGTTAGCGCTCACATTTCCGCGACCCGAGGAGCCGCGTCCACAGGTGTCGATGCCGGTGGTAATGGCGGATCAAACTAGGAATCACCGGGTTGCGTCAAGAGGAAGATCGAGAGCTCCGGTGGCGCTTCAACCTTCTGGAACGCACTCATCTGCCATTACCGGCCCGCTCCCGCACCGTGTGCGAGACGGCTCGTGATGAAAATTTCAACCGAGCGCTTCGACCTTCGTCAGGTCGCCACACTGGATCAGCGCGACTATCTCGTCGTTGCCCCTCGTCATCTTCCCAAGGGGCAACGACTCACGATCCTGCCCGGCGACTGATCAAACTTCGCCGGCGGTAAGGCCGACGGGGCAGGAGACGCCGGTGCCGCCGAGGCCGCAGTAGCCCAGCATCGAATGGCTCCCGGCGTACGCATCCCAGCCCGTGAGGGACGACTACGGGCTAACGCTGCCCCGAGCGGAACTCCGTCCATAGATCGACGGCTTTCTCCAGATCGAGTGCCGCCACGTCCTCACGGGCTATGCCTACCGTGTAGATCAACCGATCGGCGAGCCAGTCAGGAACCGGCTCTCGCACAGATGTCTTTTCGACATGGATGTGATCGGTCAGGGTTCCCAGCCGGTCGATGACCTCGCCGAGGCGGACGACATCGGGGCGCGAGCCGCCGGCCTCTCGGACTCGCGCCTTGGCTTCGGCATAGACCTCAGCGTCGGCCCTTTCTCCGACAGCCCAGATCTCGCAGACCTCAACCGCCTTGTCGTCGGTGATCCGGTAGACGACCCGCCAGGTGTTCCGGCCGACGACAAGCTTGCAGAATCCGGTCAGCTCCCCGCCGAGCGGGTAGCCGGCCTCGGGGTTCTCCAGCAGCAGGAGGATCTTTTTCAGAACCTTGGGTACGGCATCCGGACCGATCCTGCGAAGATCATCAACGGCCGGGTCGGTGAATACGACGTCGGACACCGCTACTCGTCGTCATCCGGGAGCGCGGCCAGCGACTCACGGGTATGCCCGAAAGCGGAAAGGACGTCGTCGATCGACGTCCGCCGCCCACTGTCGGTCGCCGCCCGTACAAGAACGAGCGCAAGGTCACGCAGATCGGCCGCGGCCTCTTCCAGCTCGTTGAGACGCCGCATGCTCACGACGGCTGCGACCGGCTGATGCCGACGGGTCACCACCAGATCCGTCCCCTGCTCCGCGTCAGACACCAGACGAGCCACCCCGCGCTGCGCGGCCTCGGTGACCGTGAGCTCGGTCGCATCATGGAGAACAGTCATACAAAAACTATATAGAGAACTATACAGAACGGCAAGCGCCGGACCGGAGGTCTCGATTGCCGAGCCACTCGGACGGGTCACCTAGCTTGACGTTGGTGCCTCCGATGCCGCAGTAGCCGACAGAGGCCAGACATCCGCTAGGTCACCCGTCACGCACCCTTGGCCGGGTAACTGATCCAGCTTCTGATCAACGCCAGGTCACGCAGATCGGCCGCAGCCCCTTCCAACTCGCCGCGTGGCTTCCGTTCCTCGGGCCTAACGGTGTTGGCGTGGCCGACCAGTCGCGAGATGTGCTCGATGAGGACGCCCGAGTCCGAGAGCAGTGAGACGAAGCTGTGGCGCATCTCCCTGGGTGTCCACTCCGCGTCGACCAGCCCGGCGTCTTTGAGGATCTTCCGGAAGTCCCGCCGGACGTTGCCAGCGCTCAGCGCGGTCCCGTTCTTCGTGCAGAACACCAGCCTCGCGGTTCCGCCGTCGTCGGCGGTTCCGGCGCGGGCGACGCCGACGCCGCCCGGCCAAGCTGCATGGCGACAAAAGCTATGACTACCCCTGCGTGTGCCGCTTCCTGCGCGAACGTGGCATCACCTCGTGCATCGCCCGCCGCAGGGTGGAATCCAGCCAACGCCTGGGACGGCACCGCTGGGTAATCGAGTACACGATGGCATGGTCGAACGGGGACCGCCGCTACGAACGCCGGGCCGACCACTTCGCGTCCTTCATCGCCCTCGCGGCCGCTCTCATCTGCTACCGCCGACTCATCTGTCTGCAGGTCACCGAGGCCGGTAGCCCTTCTTTTTACGGCTGGCTGGCACGGCCCGGCGACCGGAGCCATGCTGTGCGGGTTTTTGTGCAGGCCGCTGTGCCGGTTTCTCCGCAGGGGAGGCGGGGGTACGGCCCCGCGAGCTGTTCACCGTCCGGCCGCGGACGATGCCGATGAAATCTTCCACCAGGTCAGTGGTCGCGTCCGTGGGCCAGGTCAGCGCAACCTGAGACTGCGGCGCGTCCGGCACCGGCCGGTAAGTGAGATCCCTGCGGTGGTGGAGGCGTGCCAGCGACAGCGGAACCAGGAGAATCCCAGTGCCGGCCGCTACCAGCTCGACCGCGTCCGCTGTTGTGCCCGGGCGGGTGAACGCGGGCAGCCCGGGCCGGACCGTCCACTCGATGGTGTCGTCCAGAGGATGGAACACCTCGTCGTCGATAAGGTCGGCGATGGCCACCTCGTCGGCGGCGGCCATCGCGTGGTCCTTAGGCACCATGACCACCGTGGTTTCCACGTAGAGAGGAATCACGCTGAGCCCATCCCGGTCGACCGGCAGCCTGACGAATCCGGCGTCGGCGCCGCCGTTCCGCAGGAGTCCCACCACCTCGGCGGCGGGAACCGCGACCAGGGTAATCGGCACGCCGGGCATTCTCTCGGTCCAGACGTTGACCCATTTCGCGGGTGTCACCCCGGGCACGTACGCCAGTCGAAACACCCTGCCGGGCTCTCCATCAGTCACTTCCTCAGGGTACCGATGTCAAGGGAACCTGTTCCGGCTGACTACTCTTGACGCCATGACCTCGCCCAAACCGAAGACCATCCAGACAATGAAGCCCGCGACCGCGGCCAAGAAGCTGGGTGTCCCCCTCTCGGCCACTCCCGCCGAGTTCCAGGCGAGTGTCGTCTCCAGGGACGAGCTGAACGAGTTGCAGTCGACGCCTCCCGCCTGGCTCGCCGACCTGCGCCGCAACGGCCCGCACACCAAGCAGGTCATCGCCGCGAAGCTCAGGGTCTCCATTGCCGGCCTGCTCAGAGGTGGGATCACCGGACCGCTCACCACCGCTGAGATCGATGCGCTGAAGGCGGAGAACCCGGCGTGGCTGGAGCGCGAGCGGTCCAGCCACGCCGAGGCCCGCAAAGAAGCGCTCCGCCTCAAGCAACGCTAGACAGCTGAGATCCCGCACGTTTCCGACCCCAGACGCGTCTCCAGGCTGCCGCCACCGCCTCGCTGAGTGACCAACTGGGTGACAACGACCCTGGACGAGGTCGGACGACGGTGGCTCACCGTGGACCGTAAGCCCAGTTGGGAGCGGGTATAGCCCATGGTCCCGCCCCCTTCCGGGTTGCTTTGCAAGCAGGATGTCAGGAGTTCGAATCTCCTAGGCTCCACCCACCGGTAAGCCCAGGCCAGGAGGCATCTTCCCCGCCTGGGCCTTGATCGTTGTTCGGCCTTCTCGATCTCACGTGCCCGTTGCGGCCCGATGGCTTCTTTATGCGGTCAAAGAGGTCCGAGGTCGATCAGATTGACAGCGGACGACGGTAGCGGACCTTGGTGATGAGGAACCCGTCACTCCGGTCCTCGACCATGCCACCGTCCTTACTCCAGCCCTGCCCTCGATAAAAGTCCTGGGCCCTGTCATTGCCTTCGAGCACCCACAGGGTGGCCTCGGCATAGCCGGCTCGGGCCAAATTGTCGACGACTTCCGCCATCAGCGCCTTGCCGACCCCCGTGCCCCAGACCTCGGGCAGCGTGTAGATCGATCCGATCATGCCTACGGCCGTCGGGTCGTCATCGGCGTCATCGGTGGGATAGAAGCGTGAGTAGCCCACGACCCTGTCGGCTTCCTCGGCCACCAGCGCGCCTGACGAGGGCCACTGAGATTCGGCGAGGACGTCCGCCCACGTTTTCTCGAAGGCCTCGGTATCCAAGTTCGCCAGGTACTCCTCGGGCATGAGTCCGTGGAAGGCCGCCTGCCATGACGCGGCCTGGATCACGCCAAGGGGCGCAGCGTCCAGTGGAACCGCCTGTCGAACTCGTCGCGTCATGATTTCCACTTCGATGGGCCGGGGTGCTTACGTCCGTACGAGCGCTAAATCGTATCCCGTCGCCTTGGGGATACTGCACCGGTTTTTCTGTCGGGCGACCAGCCAAGCAGTTGACGAGCAAGAGCTATGACCTCGGGTTCTCGGCCTCCGGTGAGAAGCGCAGCACCGGCGAGGTATCCGCCGCTGTCGCGGCCAGTGGCCGTCGGCTGTTCCGTGCGCCGGTACATCCTGGCGATGGCTGCGCACTGCAGTGCCATGGACAGCGCCATGGCCAGGCAGACGCCGGGCAGTCCCGAACCCGACAGGCCGTATGCGAGCGCGAGCTGGAGTGCCACGCCGCACGTGGTGATCCGCGCGAGGGCGGCACTGCCGCCGCTGCCTTCGAACACCCCGCCCAGCGCGATGAAACAAGCGAGAAGCACCAGGTACGGCCCCAGGTAGCGCAGATAGAGCGCCCCCGCCTCAGCCACCTCTCCCTCGCTGCCGAAGGCCCGCATGATCCATGGTCCGATGGTGAGCAGTGTCAGCATGGCCGAGAGCCCGAGAGCCCCGGCGAGGAGCAGCGACTGGCGCCCAATGGTCCGCCGCTCGTCGCGGCCGGCGCCGAGCAGATGGGCGGTGTGGATGGCGGCGGCCTGGCGTACCGAGTAGAAGGCCATGGTCGCGACGTACGTCGCCTTGGTCGCGATTCCGTACGCGGCGACCTCGCTGACGCCGATCCGGGCGACGATGGCGACGAGCGCGAGCGCCCCGGCCATCCGCGCGACGAAGTCGGCCGACATGGGAAGCCCTGTCGCGGCCGTCCTGCGCGCATCGGCGCTGAGCGACCCGGTCCGGTTCGGGGCCACCCGGGCTGCCTGCCGCAGTACGCCGTTGCGGCGCAGCACCACGAAACCGCAGATGAGCGCGACCGTCCGGCCCAGCACTGTGGCGATCGCCGCCCCACGCACCCCGAGGTCGAATCCCAGGATGAGCAAGGGGTCCAGCACGAGAATCAGCCCGTTCGCGAGGACCGCGAGCTTCATCGGGGTACGGGTGTCGCCCGCGCCCTTGAGGATGCCGTCGACGACGTTGGTGGCGAAGAACACCGTGATTCCCGGCAGCGCGATCGAGAAATAGCGGGTGGTGAGGGACAGCGAGTCGCCTTCGCCGCCCCCGAGCACGAGGCGGGCGAGCGGTTCGCGGCACAGGTATCCGCCGATGGCGATCACAGGTGTGACGAGCGCCCACAGGGCCCATCCGCCGCGCACGGCGGAGCGCATCGCCGCCGGATCCTCCGCACCTCTGGCTCGTGCGACCAGCACGGTCGTGCCTGAGCCGGCGACGAGGATGACGCCGAGCAGCAGGTTCTCGACATTCGTGGCGACAGCCACCGCGGCGACAGCGTCCCCGCCGAGCCGCGCCACCCAGACCATGTTGATGATCCCGGCCGTGACCCCCGCGAGAAGCTCGAAGTAGACCGGATATGCGAGCGACACCAGCCTGCGTCGGTGTTCTGCTGTCCCCATGATCGCATCCCCTCTTTCCGCTATGCATCGATTAGAGGTACAGCGGAAAGAGATACCATCACGGCATGGGGCAGGCAAGCGCGCGGACAGGCGCAGGAAGGGGTTCGGCGCATGCTGGAGCTGTCGATTCTGGGTTTCCTCTACGAGGAGTCCCTGCACGGCTACGAACTGAAGGCCCGTATCCAGGGCCTCAGCGGCCATATCCGCCCGGTTAGTGACGGCGCGCTCTATCCGGCCATCACCCGGCTGACGAAGGCGGGCCTGATCGAACAGCGCACCGAGCCAGGAAGCGGTGCCGCGCCCCGTCGGGTCCTTTCCCTCACCGAGGTGGGCCGCACCGAACTGCTGGCCCGGCTGCGGCACCCCAAGGAAGCGGAAATCACCGATGGGCAGCGCTTCTTCACGCTGCTTGCCTTTCTGCGCCACCTCCCCGACCGCGCCGAGCAGGCTGCCGTCCTCCGCCGCCGGCAGACCTTCCTCAACACCCCGGCGAGCTTCTTCTACCGTGATGGCGAGCCGGTACGGGCCGAGGAGGCGTCAGATTTCTTCCGGCAGGGCATGCTGCGCATCGCTCGCGCCACCGGCGCCGAGGAGAAGAAGTGGCTGGCCGAGACGATCAGCAGGCTGGAGGGCTGAAGGCACCCTTCCGAACTCGCGGCAGGTGGATCCTTGGATGGTGGGGGCGAGAAAGCTGATCGTCGGCTCACTACACTGACGAGCCATGACGGCGATGGACGAATTGATCCGCTTTGTGGCGCCGCCTACGGAACCGGTCGATGCGCACGGCGACTGGAGTGAGGTCGAGGCCGCCCTCGGGCTGGGGCTGCCCGCTGACTTCAAGACGCTCATCGAGCAATATGGGCACGGCCAGTTCGTTGACTTCATCACGCCGCTGACTCCGTTTGGCGCTCACGGCCCGCTGGTCCAGCACGCACAGCGGCTGCTGGACAGAGAGCGGTCTTTCCGTGAGAAGTATCCCGACGAATGCCCGTACCCGTTCTATCCGGAACCCGGCGGGCTGCTGGAGTGGGCCGGCACCGACAACGGTGACTCGCTCTGCTGGCTGACCGACGGAGAGCCGGACAGTTGGAGGGTCGTGGTCTGGAACTCGCGCAACGTCTACTACGACGCACATGACGTCGGCGCGGTGGAGTTCCTCCACGGCTGGTTGAGTGGACGGATCACCACGACGATATTGCCCGATGGGGTCGAGGCGTCGCCGTGGTTCGAGCCGTTTCGCGAGCGCGAACACGTCTACCTCAAGCTGTCCGAAGGCGAGTTGCCTTATCTTGAGCGGCTACGGATCCTCCGTGATGCGCTCGCGCCTACGGCCGACCGGGGCGCGTACGACGACGGAGACGGCTGTCGACAAGACCATTTCGCAGCCACGGACCTCGGCTGGTCGCTGACCTACGAGACGGCCTACGGTCACCAGATCCGGGTCGCCTTCCCGGCTGAAGACGAAAGGCGGGCGCGCGTCACACTGTTCGATGCCGTCCACCGCATGGGCTGCCAGGTGCTGTCGACGACGACGCACTGCGGAGAGCCGGTCTGGCCCTAATGCTGCGACCGGAAAGTTCCACCGGGATGCGTGGAGTGCCGAGGATGGCTTAGGTCAGCGACTTCGGATGGAGCGGCCGCCTGCAGTCCCAGGTAGGTCCACGAGACGTCCTGGCGCCCGTGAGGATCGTCGCGCTCTGCGAGATGGATCATTTCGAGCCCGTGCATGTGAGCCAAGTCGATCGTCTCCCTCGCGGAGACAGGGAACATGCGGCGGCCGATCGGGACAGGGCCGTGACGAAGGGAGAGGATCATGCGCCCGCCGGGGACGAGCAGGCTGACCAGGTTGGGCATCGCCGCCGACCGCTGCTGCTCGTCCAGGTGCATCCAGACCGCGGTCAACAGGATGAGATCGAAGCGACGCCCCTTTTCGCGCAGTCCCGCCAGGTCCGGTAGTGCATCATCGACCCACTCCATGTCCTGGTCGGCATGGAGGTACTCACCCAGCGCACGAAGTTCAGCGGTGGGCTCGGCGGCGACGACCACGTGGCCCTGGGCAGCCAAGGCCGCCGCATCGCGGCCACTGCCCGCTCCGATGTCCAGCACCCGGCTCGGCTGCGTGGGGAACAGGTGCAGCACCTCTCGGTGAACCTCCGCGAACGTCACGCTCTCGTACTGCTCGGCCAAGGTCTCTGCTGCTTCGCCGTACCCCGCAGTGGAGTGCAACTGTTTGAACGGTATGTCCCTATTCACGGAAGGGCACTCTAGTGCTGCGTTCCTGAATGGAGTCAAAGATCCCTGCTGACCTGGGGTGATGATGGTCTCAGGGGGGATTGTCATGCCGAAACTGCTGCATGCGCGTCCACCGGTGGACGCCGACGAGGAACGACAGATCCGCAGGCTGGCCGGGGCCCGTCATGCCCCGACCGACTGGATCATGAGAGCGCAGATCATCGCGTTCAGCTGGCAGGGATTACGTACCAGCGCCATCGCGGCCAAGCTGGGCTGTCACATGCAGACCGTGCACGAGCGGATCGAGCGCTCGGGGGACGTGGCCCGGCCAGGAGCACGAGGCGGACCATGTCGTCACGGACGTGCTGCAGGCGATGGAGATCCTGCACGGCGAGCGCTGACCGAAAGGCCGCGTCGTAGCTCGGTGGGAAACCGGCTCTGATCCTTCTCCGACGCGGTGCGGTGCCCGCCCCGGCCATCGGGTCTGTGTTGCTTGCCGGAGCGTCGTAAGGTGTCGCTCTCCGGGCGAAAGGATCATTGTGCCGCAGTTCTCCCGGTTATCGCGGTCAGCGCTGTCGGTATGGGTGGCGGCTGCGGCCGTCGCAGCTCTCCCGACCTGGGAGCTATGGCGCGAGCCACTCGATCGTGAGGAGCCCACCCGGACCTCTGGGAATATCTACGAGCTCATATGCCGGTACAGCGGTGAATCGACGCTGTCGCCGCTTGCCCCGCTGCGCCGTGATCTCGAAGCGGTCATGGAGATCACGGAGGACTGGGCGGTTGCGGCCCTCGTGGTCCTGCTCGGCCTCCTCGCGTGTCTGGGCCGCAGGGATCCCGGGGTGACGGGCCGGCGGGTGGCGGGGCTCCTCGTCCTGATCGCGGTCATCGAACCTCTCGCCTCGTTGTACAGCTATCGGAGAAGCTGCGGCGAGACGATCCCGCTGTTCAGCGCCGACTGGTTCAGAGGGGCGGCCGGCGGTTGGGGGATCACCCAGCTGTGTCTCCTGGTGGCCGCGGCGCTGGTGTTCGCCGCGTCGCGGGCGATGCGGTCCGTCACCGGGGACGAGCCGGGCGAGTCACAGGCCGGGATGGTGTGGCGTCGGCCGGTGGCGGCCCTGGTCGACTATTTGATCGTTGTCGCGGTCTTCAGCGCTGTCGTGGGGGCGGCCTGGCTCTTGGTCGACATCGACTTCAAGGTCCGCGTGGGAGCCGGACTTCTGGAGTGGGCCGACGCGTACGTGTTCCGGAGCAGCGTGAAGCCCGCGGGACTGGCCATCCTGGCCGGGCTGTTCCTCTATTTCTGGGTGCAGCACGCCCTGTGGGGGCGGACGCTCGGCAAGCGGCTGCTGGGTGTTCGGGTCATCGCCGCCCGGACGGGCGGACGGCTGGGCGCGGGCAGGACCGCGCTTCGCGCGCTGGTCTTCCCCCTCCTTGCCTTCGTCGCCGACGTCGGGTTGTGGTGTCTCCTCGCGGGCGGGCTGTGGATGCTCCTCGATCCTGATGGCCGGGTTCTTCATGACCGCTTGCTGGGCGCCGCGGTGGTACGCGACCGGGTGAAAACGCTCAGCTGGAGACCTGACCCGACATCATCTGCGTGATCTTGCTAACGCGGATGCTAACCATAGGTCTGGACGGCCCTGGACGACCATGGACTGAGAGACCTCACAGAGCCTGTCCGACCAGGCCCGGAAGACGGCTGTGGACGGTCCTGGACAATCGTCCCTGTGACGAAACTTGGACCTCAGCCACAGCGCGGCAGCGGACAGTAGATGGGCATGCGGGAACCGCGGCGCGGTCGTGATGGTGCGACCGTCCGCTGAGCTGCGGGAACGTCAGACGACGGGGTCCTCCCCATGGTTCCGAACCGGATATCCCATTCGTCATCCGGAGGCGGGACCGTGACCCGGTCACCACGCTTCGGACTCATGCTGAAACCTCCACCGGCCCGAAGTCGCCGCTCGTGGCCTTGCGAGCCTGGGCGTAGTGCGCGGGGTCGGCTTTGATCCGAGCGGTCGCCCGCCATCCTGCGATGACTTCCTGTGTGGTGACATCGACATCCAGTTCCGCGGCGTCAGAGAGCGCCTCTACCAGTTCGAGCGTGAAGGCACGCAGTTCGGCGGAGGTGAGGTGGCGAACCCAGGGGAAGACCTCGGGCATGGCGATGACCAGCGCGCGGGCGGTCGGATCGTGCTTGATGAGGGCGAGGAACAGACGGGATGCCGTAGCCAGTGTCTGCCCGCGCTGATCCTCACGATCGGCGGCGGTCAGGTAGAAGTCCGGGGCATCGCGGTGGGTGACGCGTACTCGACCGAGGCGCGCGGCGCGCTCGGCGACGGCTCGAGGGTTTCTCGACAGGTCCGAGAAGGTGACGGCGTCGGCGTTGCTGGTGCTCACCCTGCCATCATAAGTCAGAACACATTCTGAAGTTGGTGAACCAGAGAAGGAGCGTCACACGATCGCCTGTCAGCAAACAGGCCAAATCGAGCTGCCAGACGACTCTCAGCGCGAAAAACAGTCATGGAACGTGCAGCAACCCTTAGAAGGTCGCCCTGAATCAGTTCCCAGCTCGATGAAGGAGCAACGGCGAAGCCGCGCAGACGGACACGGCTCACGACCAGGAAGGCAGAGGCGAGCCCCACAAGCGGGTACGGCTCACCCCCAGAAGTCGGGCGCGAGCCGTACCGGTGAAGTCGGCGCTACTCCTCGGTCGGGACCAGGCCCGTCTGGCAGGCGGCCCACTCAGACGGGTCACCTAGCTTGACGTTGGTGCCGCCGAGGCTGGGATATCCATCGGGGCTCCGGAGGCCGCCGCGGTCCGAGTGGGAGATCACCCGATCGGATTCCAGCCTTCGGCTTCAGACATCGGTGTCCTTCGGGTGACGAGGTGATGCGTAGACGACCCAGACAGTTCGGGTGGCGTCATCGATGACATAGCGGACGCGCCCGCCGCTGGTGACCTCGAATTCCCATTGCTCTAGTTCCTCGCCATTGTGGCGATGAGTCGCGAGGTCGCCACGTAGGCGATGTTGACGCTCGTGATCAGCCCGTGAGCGTGGATCGGCGTGCAGTGCCTCAAAACACCGGCGCGTGTTGGCCAAGGCGTGACGGCACAACTCCTCCCATCCCTTGACCGCATCGCTGCTACCGAACCGGATATCCCATTCGCCATCCGGAGGTGGGAGCGTGACCCGATCACCACGCTTCGGACTCATACTGAGACCTCTACCGGCCCGAAGTCACCGCGTGTGGCCTTGCGAGCCTGGGCGTAGCGCACGGGGTCGGCCTTGATCCGAGCGGTCGCCCGCCAGCCCGCGATGACTTCCTGGGTGGTGACATCGACATCCAGCTCCGCGGCATCGGAGAGCGCCTCTACCAGTTCGAGGGTGAAGGCACGCAGTTCGGCGGAGGTAAGGTGGCGGACCCAGGGAAAGACCTCGGGCATGGCGATGACCAGCGTACGGGCGGTCGGATCATGCTTGATGAGGGCGAGGAACAGGCGGGATGCGGTAGCCAGCGTCTGCCCGCGTTGATCCTCGCGGTCGGCGGCGGTCAGGTAGAAATCGGGGGCGTCGCGGTGGGTGATGCGTACTCGACCGAGGCGTGCGGCGCGTTCGGCGACGGCTCGGGGGTTTCTCGACAGGTCCGAGAAGGTGACGGCGTCGGCGTTACTGGTGCTCACGCTGCCATCGTAAGTCAGAACACATTCTGATAGACGATGAACCACGGGAGAGAATGCCCTGACGTCGCCTGTCGGCAAACGGGCAAGCCGAACCGCCAGACGACTCACCCCGGGAAGACACGTGCAAGCGCGGGAAGTCACCCTCGGCCAGATCCTCGCCCGTCCGGCAAGGTCTCACATGGACGGGTCACACAGCTTGACGCTGGTGCCACCTACCGCAATATCCGCTAGGGACCTTGTACAGGTACTGCTGGCGGTAGTCGACAGCTGAGGCCGTCTCCGTCGTGGCTGGTCAGTCGGTGCCGGACTCCATCGCGGCGTGATCGAGCAGCTCGTCGCCGCCAGGGACCTCTCCGCGGGAGGCGATTGCCTCGGCCCCTCCCTTGGGCATCGCGCCGATCAGCCCGGTCGAGGCCGCCTGTGCGGCACCGATCAACGTCGGGTGCGGGCTGCCGACCATGCCGAGGTCGGCGTACTGCTCCAGCTTGGAGCGAGAGTCGGCGATGTCGAGGTTACGCATGGTGAGCTGGCCGATGCGATCGACCGGCCCGAAGGCAGAGTCCTCGGTCCGTTCCATGGACAGCTTGTCCGGGTGGTAGCTGAACGCCGGTCCTGACGTGTCCAGGATGGAATAGTCATCACCGCGCCGCAGTCTCAGGGTCACCTCGCCGGTGACCGCCGTCCCGACCCAGCGCTGCAGCGACTCGCGCAGCATCAGCGCCTGCGGGTCCAGCCAGCGGCCTTCGTACATCAGCCTGCCTAGTCGCCGTCCCTCGTTGTGGTAGCTGGCGAGGGTGTCCTCGTTGTGGATGGCATTGACCAGCCGCTCGTACGACGCGTGCAGCAACGCCATTCCCGGTGCCTCGTAGATGCCCCGGCTCTTGGCCTCGATGACCCGGTTCTCGATCTGGTCGGACATGCCCATGCCGTGCCGGCCGCCGATGGCGTTGGCCTCCAGCACCAGGTCGATGGCGGAGGCGAACTCCTTGCCGTTGATCGTCACTGGTCGCCCCTGCTCGAAGCCGATCGTGACGTCCTCGGCGGCTATCTCGATGGCGGGATCCCAGAACCGCACGCCCATGATCGGTTCGACGATCTCGATGCCCGCGTCGAGGTGCTCGAGCGCCTTGGCCTCGTGGGTCGCGCCCCAGATGTTCGCGTCGGTGGAGTAGGCCTTCTCCGCGCTGTCCCGATAGGGCAGGCCGCGGGCGAGCAACCACTCGGACATCTCTCTGCGACCGCCGAGCTCGCTGACGAAATCAGCGTCCAGCCACGGCTTGTAGATCCGCAGGGAGGGGTTGGCAAGCAGGCCGTAACGGTAGAACCGCTCGATGTCGTTGCCCTTGAAGGTGGAGCCGTCCCCCCAGATCTGCACCCCGTCCTCGAGCATCTCGCGCACCAGCAGAGTGCCCGTGACGGCCCGCCCGAGCGGGGTGGTGTTGAAGTAGACACGGCCACCGGACCGGATATGGAACGCCCCGCAGGCCAGCGCTGCGAGCCCCTCCTCCACGAGGGCCGCCCGGCAGTCGACCAGTCGGGCGATCTCCGCGCCGTACGCTGTGGCGCGCCCGGGCACGGAGGCGATGTCGGGCTCGTCGTACTGGCCGATGTCGGCGGTGTAGGTGCACGGCACTGCACCCTTCTCGCGCATCCACGCGACCGCTACAGAGGTATCGAGGCCGCCAGAGAAAGCGATCCCGACACGTTCGCCGACAGGCAGGGAGGTAAGAACCTTGGACACGAGTAGGAGTATATACATTGCTATGCATGAGCATGCAAACACAGTCGAGGCCGGGGCTATCAGGTGCCCCACTGGGACGGGTCACCTAGGTTGACGCTGGTGCCGCCGAGGCCGCAGTAGCCCAGCATCGAATGGCTCCCGGCGTACGCATCCCAGCCCGTGAGGGACGACTACGGGCTAACGCTGCCCCGAGCGGAACTCCGTCCATAGATCGACGGCTTTCTCCAGATCGAGTGCCGCCACGTCCTCACGGGCTATGCCTACCGTGTAGATCAACCGATCGGCGAGCCAGTCAGGAACCGGCTCTCGCACAGATGTCTTTTCGACATGGATGTGATCGGTCAGGGTTCCCAGCCGGTCGATGACCTCGCCGAGGCGGACGACATCGGGGCGCGAGCCGCCGGCCTCTCGGACTCGCGCCTTGGCTTCGGCATAGACCTCAGCGTCGGCCCTTTCTCCGACAGCCCAGATCTCGCAGACCTCAACCGCCTTGTCGTCGGTGATCCGGTAGACGACCCGCCAGGTGTTCCGGCCGACGACAAGCTTGCGGAATCCGGTCAGCTCCCCGCCGAGCGGGTAGCCGGCCTCGGGGTTCTCCAGCAGCAGGAGGATCTTTTTCAGAACCTTGGGTACGGCATCCGGACCGATCCTGCGAAGATCATCAACGGCCGGGTCGGTGAATACGACGTCGGACACCGCTACTCGTCGTCATCCGGGAGCGCGGCCAGCGACTCACGGGTATGCCCGAAAGCGGAAAGGACGTCGTCGATCGACGTCCGCCGCCCACTGTCGGTCGCCGCCCGTACAAGAACGAGCGCAAGGTCACGCAGATCGGCCGCGGCCTCTTCCAGCTCGTTGAGACGCCGCATGCTCACGACGGCTGCGACCGGCTGATGCCGACGGGTCACCACCAGATCCGTCCCCTGCTCCGCGTCAGACACCAGACGAGCCACCCCGCGCTGCGCGGCCTCGGTGACCGTGAGCTCGGTCGCATCATGGAGAACAGTCATACAAAAACTATATAGAGAACTATACAGAACGGCAAGCGCCGGACCGGAGGTCTCGATTGCCGAGCCACTCGGACGGGTCACCTAGCTTGACGTTGGTGCCTCCGATGCCGCAGTAGCCGTTCGGCACCTCAAAAAGGTAGTGCTGGTGATAGCGCTTCACTTGGCAACACCTGCGCCTGGCGCAGGTGGAACCCTGCGGGCGAAGGCCCCGAGCCGCTCCGCGAGCGCGGCGACAAGGTCGCGGAGGTCGTCCGGTCGCTCGATGATGAACGGCTGGTCGAGCGACGCGAGCACCGGAGGCAACCAGTCGAGCCGCTCCGCTCGCAACTCGACGCGGAGCCAGCCCTCGGTCTCGGGATCGGCGCCGCCCGCGGACGTGGGCTCCTCCACAGTCGCGATGCTCGCGGGAAGCCGGGCGCGGATCTGCTCGACTGTCCCCTGGATGCGCAGGACCACTTCATGCCGGTACGGAGCCTTGGCGAGTCCCGACAGAACACGCTGCGCCGGATCAAGCCCGGCGGGCGGCTCGAACGAACCTGGCAGGGTCCTCGCATCCGCGATGCGATCCAGCCGGAAGATCCGATCCTCGCCGATCTCGGGATCCGCACCCGTGACGTACCACCGGCCCGAATGGGCGACGAGGCCGTACGGATGCAGCGTGCGTTCGCTGCGCCGGCCGTCGGCGGCGGTGTACCTGATCGAGATCGGACGGTGATGGCGCACAGCATCGGCGATGGAGAGCAGGACCGCGGTCTCCGGGGTGGCGAACTCGCCGGGCGGAGCCGTGAAGGCGAGGGTTTCGAGCACGGTGTCGAGCCTGCGGGCGAGCCGCTCGGGCAGGACCCGTCGGATCTTGGCCGCTGCCGTCTCGCTCGCCGTACCCATCATCGTCATCAACCCTGTCCGGCGCCCGGCGACCAGGCCGAGCAGCACGGCGAGCGCTTCGTCGTCACTCAGCATGAGCGGAGGCAGGCGGTATCCGGGAGCGAGCCGATACCCGCCGTAGCGGCCGCGCACCGACTCGACGGGCACGTCGAGGTCGACCAGGTGGTCCACGTACCGCCGAACGGTGCGCTCGTCGACGCCGAGCCGGTCGGCGAGCTCGGCCATCGTCCGGATGCCGCCCGACTGCAGGAGCTCCAACAGCGTGAGCACGCGGTGAGTAGGTCGAGCCACGTCACACAACTTAGTGCAAATAGTGGGCGGTTTCTGTCCAGTATTCGTCCTAGCCTGCCATGGAAGAACGGCCCCATAACCAGGGAGACCACCATGGACTTCGTATCGATCCGCATCATCACGGGCGACGTCGCACGCCTCGTCGACTTCTACGAGCGAGCCACGGGAGTGCGCGCCAGTCGGTACAGCGAGGACTTCGCCGAGCTCAGAACTACCTCCGGCACCCTCGCGATCGGCAGCACCCGCACCGTCCCGCTCTTCGCGCCTGGCGCTGCCCGTCCTGCCGACAACCGCACCGTAATCATCGAGTTCCTCGTCGGCGACGTGGACGGTGTGCATCAGAATCTGACCGGCTTCGTCGAGGAGTTCGTCAACGAGCCCACCACAATGCCCTGGGGCAACCGGTCGCTCCTGCTGCGTGACCCCGACGGCAACCTCGTCAACTTCTTCACCCCCGTCACCCCAGCCGCCCGCGAGAAGTTCGCTCGCTGACGACGCGGCAGGGGCCTGCGGGCGGTCGCGCGGGTCCGCTGTGCCGATCGGATGGGGAGATCACATCGGATAGACCCGGGAGGCGCGGGGGCAGAACCAGTTCAACGAGATCGGGCTGGCCTGCCTGGACCCTCGGTGGGCGGGAGGTGTTAGCCGTTAGCCGGGCGGCCAAGAGCCAGGATCAGCCAGTCATCGCACGTCAGGCTTCACCGGCGGTCAGGCCGACGGGGCAGGAGACGCCAGTGCCACCGATGCCGCAATACCCATTTGGCACCTTAAAAAGGTACTGCTGGTGATAGTCCTCGGCGAAGTAGAAGTGGGGGGCTGGGGTGATTTCTGTGGTGATGGGGTCGTAGCCGGCTGAGGTGAGGACCTGCTGGTACGCGTCGCGGGACGCGAGGGCGGACTTCTCCTGGGCCGGGCCGTGGGTGTAGATGGCCGAGCGGTACTGCGTGCCGACGTCGTTGCCCTGGCGCATGCCCTGCGTGGGGTCGTGCGCCTCCCAGAAGACCTTGAGGAGTTCCTCGTACGACACCTTGCTGGGGTCGAAGACGACGCGGACGACCTCGGTGTGGCCGGTGAGCCCGGTGCACACTTCCTCGTATGTCGGGTTCGGGGTGTGGCCACCCTGGTAGCCGACCGACGTGGACACGACGCCCGGGGTCTGCCAGAACTTGCGCTCGGCGCCCCAGAAACAGCCGAGCCCGAACTCGGCGATCTCGGTCCCCTCGGGGTACGGCCCGGCGAGCGTCGCGTCGAGCACCGCGTGCCGCGCGGGCACGGGCATCGTCGCCGTACGTCCGGGGAGCGCCTCGTCCGCGGTCACCATTGAAGTCTTGTTCTTGCCGAAGAGCCAGCCCATCGCGCACCTCCGTCAGACAGCCTTGCAGAGAGCCCAACCACTGGGCCGTCCCCGTTGTTCCTCAGGTAAGCATCGCTTAAGAGAGGACAAAGACCTACTTATTTGTGGTAAAGGCTGTCAGCAGTGAAAATGGGCTACATGCCTGATTCGCGCCGTGGGGTCTTGTACGGCATCGCCGCCTATGCCATGTGGGGCCTCTTCCCCCTCTACTGGCCGCTGCTCAAGCCTTCCGGGGCGGTGGAGATCCTTGCTCACCGCATGGTCTGGTCGCTGGTGGCGGTCATTGCCGTGCTGGCCGTGAGGCGCCACTGGTCCTGGTTCCGCGAGCTCGCCGGGCAGCCCAGAAAGCTGCTCCTGCTCACCCTCGCCGCCGTGGTCGTCTCGGTGAACTGGGGCGTCTACATCTACGCGGTGAACGCCGGCCATGTGGTCGAGAGCGCGCTCGGGTACTTCATCAACCCTCTGGTGAGCGTGCTGTTCGGCGTGATGATCTTCCGGGAGCGGCTGCGCCGGTGGCAATGGGTGGCGGTGGGGCTCGGCGCCCTCGCCGTCGTCGTCCTGACCGTGGACTACGGCCGGCCGCCGTGGATCGCCCTGGTGCTCGCGGTCAGCTTCGGGACGTACGGCCTGATCAAGAAGTCCGCCAACGTGGGAGCGGCCGAGAGCCTGACGGTGGAGACCCTGGTCCTGCTGCTGCCGGCCCTGGCGTATCTGGTGTTCCTGCAGGCCCAGGGGACCTCCACCTTCGGCAACGAGGGGCTCGGCCAGGCCGCGCTGCTGGTGGGCGCGGGTCTGGTGACGGCGGTCCCGCTCATGTGCTTCACCGCCGCCGCGATCCGCGTACCGCTCACGGTGATCGGGCTTCTGCAGTACATCGCGCCCATCCTGCAGTTCCTCTGCGGTGTGCTGGTGGCCCACGAGACCATGCCGCCCAGCCGCTGGGCCGGTTTCACGATCATCTGGCTCGCCCTGGCCGTCTTCAGCTGGGAAGGGCTGCACAACGCCCACACCGTCCGGCGCGCCGCCAGCGGGACTCGCGCCCTCGAAACCGTCTGAGCTACGTCGCCGGACGTATCCGGCGGACCGCGCATACCTCCTCGGCCGTACGAGGGACCCCGCCGGCCGGCTGACGACGGTGCCTGCCAGAGGCGAGAGCATCGACGGGAACCAAGGGGGTAAAGATGGCAGATCGCCTCTTTCGCTTCGGGGTCGTCGCGGGGATGGCGGGAGACGCCGGTCAGTGGATCGGGCTCGTACGCCACGCCGAGGACCTCGGGTACGCGACCTTTCTCACGCCGGACACGCTCAACACGCTCCCCCCGCTGCTCTCGCTGAGCGCGGCGGCCGCCGCCACCACGTCGATCGGGCTGGGCACATTCGTCCTCGCGGCCCCGTACCGGCGGCCCGCCCAGCTCGCGTGGGAGGTCGCCGGGCTGAGCCTGCTGTCGGGCGGCCGGTTCGAGCTCGGGCTCGGCGCCGGACGGCCGCACGCGCGAGAGGACGCGGCCCGGCTTGGCGTGCCGTTCGGCTCGCCCGACCAGCGGATCAGGCAGCTCGAAGACGTGATCCACCAGACGAGGAAGTGGCCGGGTCCAAGCGGGCCCAAAACCACAGGTCCGAGCGAGCCCAAAACCACAGGTCCGAGCGAGCCCGAAACCACAGGTCCGAGCGGGCCCACAGCCGAGGGTCCCAGCGAGCCCAAAGCCATGGCTCGCAGCGAGGCGACTGCCAAGGGGCCTGGTGCCGCCGCCGGGCCGGCCCCTCGCCTGCTGATCGCGGCCTCTGGGGCCCGCATGATGGGCTTCGCCGCCAGGAACGCCGACACCGTCGCCCTGGGACTCCCACCCTCCACCCCCGAGGACGGCCTGGCCGAGCACGTACGCCTGATCCGGCAGGCGAGTGACGACTTCGACGCCCTGGAGCTCAGCACCGGCATCCACGTGGTCGGTGACGAGGTGCCCCCATGGCTGGCACAGCAGATGGGCCCAGACGTCCCCGAGGACTCGATCGCCGTGCTCAACGGATCACCGCGCCAGATGGCCGACCGCCTGCTCCGCCGCAGGGACACCCACCAGATCTCCTACATCACGGTGAACGCGATGTTCGCCGACCGGCTCGCCCCCGTCGTGGAACTGCTCGCGGGCACCTGAGACCCGCAGGGTCAGCCGGAGCGGTCGGCCACGTAGTCGCAGAGGGCCAGCAGGGCCGCCCTGGCGGGGATGTCGGGTAGCGCCGCGAGGTCGCCGCGCGCCCGCTCGACCCACGACATCAGCTCGGCGCGGGCGCGGATCATGGCGGGGTTGCCCCGGAGCAGCTCCACGGCCTCCTCGATGTCCTCAGCCGCGACGGGCCCCGAGAGAAGCTGCCGCAGCCGCCCGTCCTCCGGCGCCGAGGACTCGAGCACGTACAGGACGGGGAGCGTGCGGATGCCCTCACGCAGGTCGGTGCCGGGGGTCTTGCCGCTCTCCCCCGCCGACGAGGCGACGTCCAGCAGGTCGTCCCCGAGCTGCCAGGCCACGCCGATGGCCTCGCAGGCGCTGGTGAGACGCTCGACGACCTCGGGGGACGCCCCGGCGAGCATGCCGCCGAAACGGCCAGAGGTGGCGATCAGCGAGCCGGTCTTGTCGGCCAGCACGTCGATGTAGTGCGTGACAGCGTCCACGCCGGGCCGAGGGCCGATGGTCTCGCGGATCTGCCCCCGGACGAGCCGGGAGAAGGTCTGCGCCTGGATGCGGACCAGCTCGGGCCCGAGGTCGGCGAGGATCTCCGAGGCCTGGGCGAAGAGGTAGTCGCCCGTGAGGATGGCGACCGTGTTGTCCCACCGGGCGTTGGCGGACGGGGAGCCCCGGCGCACCCGGGCCTCGTCCATGACGTCGTCGTGGTAGAGCGTCGCGAGGTGGGTGAGTTCGATCACCACGGCCCCCGGCACGATGCCGGGGGCGGTGGAGTCACCGAAGTGCGAGGCCAGAAGCACGATCATCGCCCGGAAGCGCTTGCCGCCGGCCTCGATGAGGTGCTTGGACGCCTCGGCCACGAAGGCGTCCTCGCTGTCGGCTGACGCGCGGAGCAGCTTCTCGACGGCGTCGAGGCCACTGGCGATATCCGCTGCCAGCCCTTCGTCGATGAAAGGCAGGTCGACTACGGGCGGCGCGGCCATGAACCATTACTCCTAACGGACGAACAGCGACTGCGCAGCCGTGTGCGCGAGGTCGAGCACGGGCTGCGGGAAGACCCCGAGCACTACCGTAGCCGCCGCGGAAAGCGTGACGACCGCCGCGGTGCCCATGCTCGGCATGGCGATGGTCGGTCCCTCGGGGGCCGGGTCGCTGAAGAACATCAGGACGATCACGCGGACGTAGAAGAACGCCGCCATCGCGGACGTCACCACACCCACGATGACCAGCCCCACCGCCCCGCCGGAGACGGCCGCGGCGAACACCGCGTACTTCCCGAAGAAGCCGGACGTCAGCGGGATGCCGGCGAAGGCGAGCAGGAAGAGCGCGAAGATGCCCGCGAGGACGGGTGATCGCTTGCCGAGGCCGGCCCAGCGGGACAGGTGCCCCGCCTCGCCGCCGGCGTCCCGGATCATCGTGACGACGGCGAAGGCGCCGACCGTGGCGAAGCCGTAGGCGACCAGGTAGAACAGGATGCCCGCGAGCGCGCTGGCGTTCTGCGCCTCATTGCCGGTCGCCACCACGGCGGTCAGCAGGAAACCGGTGTGCGCGATCGACGAGTAGGCGAGCATGCGCTTGATATCGGTCTGGGTGATCGCGAGGATCGCGCCGATGACCATCGTGAGGATGGCCACGGCCCACAGCACCGGGATCCACTCGGTGTCGAGGTTACCGAGCGCGACCCAGAAGACCCGCAGCAGCGCGCCGAACGCGGCGATCAGCGTGCCCGAGGCCATCAGCGCGGTGATGGGGGTCGGTGCGCCCTGGTACACGTCGGGCTTCCAGGCCTGGAACGGAGCCGCGCCGATCTTGAACAGGAGGCCGACGCCCACCAGCGCGGCGCCCATGTACAGCAGGCTGTCCTGGCCGCCCACGGTGCTGAGGGCCTTCTCGATGGCCCCGAGGTCGACCGATCCGGCGAAGCCGTACAGAAGGGCCGTGCCGTACAGGAAGAACGCCGAGGAGAAGGCGCCGAGCAGGAAGTACTTCATCGCCGCCTCCTGCGAGAGCAGGCGGCGACGGCGGGCGAGGCCGCACAGCAGGTACAGCGGCAGCGACATGACCTCAAGGGCCACGAACATGATCAGCAGGTCGTTCGATGCGGGGAAGAGCATCATGCCGCCGACCGCGAAGAGCACCAGCGGGTAGATCTCGGTGTGCGCACCGCCCTCGGCGATCGCCCGGTCCTCCTCGGCGCTGCCGGGCACGGCAGCGGCCTGCGCCACGAAGTGGTCGTCGTCGTTGATCAGCAGCACGCTGACGATCGCGAGCAGGAGGATGGCGCCCCAGATGAACAGCGACGGCCCGTCCACGGCCACCGCGCCCATGGCGGCGGCGTTGCGCACGCCCTGGAAGCCCTCCCAGACGGTCAGCGCGAACGCGCCGATCATCGACAGGATCGTGATGGGCATCTGGATCGACTTGCGCAGGTAGCGCGGTGTGAAGGCCTCGACGAGGACACCGGCGATCGCCGCGCCGAAGACGATGAGCATCGGGGCGAGCTGCCCGTATTCGATCTTCGGCGCCTCAATGGTGACGGCGGCGAGCGTGCTCACTGGCCTGCCCCCTTCTTCTCAGCGGTGGCGGGTATGGCGGGGGTGAACTGCGGCGCCTGCACGCTGGTGAGGGTGTGGTGGACCGCCGGGTTGATCACGTCGAGCAGCGGCTTGGGGAAGAACCCGAAGCCGATGAGCAGCGCGAGCAGCGGCGCGACCACGAACTTCTCGCGGAGGTTCAGGTCGGTGATGCCGCGGACCTTCTCGGCCGTCGGGCCGGTCATCATCCGCTGGTACATCCAAAGGATGTAGACGGCCGCGAGGACCATGCCCGACAGGGCGATGATGCTCGGGACGACGTACCGCTCGTAGGTGCCGATCAGCACCAGGAACTCGCTCACGAACGTCGACAGGCCGGGCAGCGACAGGGACGACAGGCCGGCGACCAGGAAGGTGCCCGCCAGCACGGGGGCGACCTTCTGCACGCCTCCGTAGTCCGCGATGTACTGCGACCCTCTGCGGTTGATCAGGAAGCCCGCGAGCAGGAACAGCGCGCCCGTCGAGAAGCCGTGGTTCACCATGTACAGCGTGGCGCCCGAGCCGGCGTCGGCGGTCATGGCGAAGACGCCCATCGTGATGAAGCCGAAGTGCGAGATCGACGTGTAGGCGATGAGCCGCTTCATGTCGGTCTGCCCAATGGCGACGATCGCGCCGTACACGATGCCGATCACGCTCAGCGCGATCACCAGCGGGGTGAAGAACTTGGCGGCGTCCGGGAACAGCTCCAGGCAGAAGCGGAGCATGCCGTACGTGCCGACCTTGTCCAGCACGCCGACGAGCAGCACGGCCGCCCCGGCGGGCGCCTGGGCGGCGGCGTCGGGGAGCCAGGTGTGGAACGGCCAGAGCGGCGCCTTGACCGCGAACGCGATGAAGAAGCCGAGGAACAGCCACTTCTGCGTGTTCGGGTCCTTGATGACCCCGATCAGCTCGGGCTGCAGGAACGTGCCCTTGTCGGCGACGAAGTAGAGCGCGATCACGGCCACCAGCATGAGCAGGCCGCCGAACAGCGAGTACAGCAGGAACTTGACGGCCGCGTACGACCGCTGGGCTCCGCCGTAGGACCCGATCATGAAGTACATCGGGATCAGCATCGCTTCGAAGAAGACGTAGAAGAGGAAGATGTCGGTCGCCGCGAAGACGCCGATCATCATCGCCTCCAGCACCAGGATCAGTGCGAAGTACGTCTTGACCGACCGCTTGGCCTCAGGCCGGTCGGCGTCGTGCCAGGAGGCCAGCACGACGATCGGCACCAGCACCACCGCCAGCGCGATCAGCACGAGCGCGATGCCGTCGACGGCGACCGCGTAGTGGACCCCGAACGACGGGATCCAGTCGTACACCTCGCTGAACTGGTCGCGACGCCCGGACGGGTCGAACTGGGACGCCATGATCAGCGTGAGCACCAGCACGACGAGCGAGACCGCGAGCGTGAGCTGCTTGGCGAGCTTGTCGTTGCCCTTGGGCACCGCCGCCACCGCCAGCGCGCCCACCACGGGCACGCCCATCAGGATTGAGAGCCAGGGCATCACAGGTTCCCTACGACGAACCATGCGCCGACCAGAAGGGCGGCACCGAAGAATATCGACAAGGCGTACGACCGGACGAAACCGGTCTGCACCCGGCGCACGCGGCCGGACGTGCCGCCGATCATCGCCGCCAGGCCGTTCACCAGGCCGTCGACGCCGCGGTTGTCGAAGAACACCGCGAGCCGGGTCAGCCACTGGCCGGGGCGCATGAACAGCGCCTCGTTGAGGGCGTCGCCGTACAGGTCACGACGGGCGAAGGTGGTGAGGAACGATCCGCGCGGGGCGACCGCGGGGACCTCGGCCCTGCCGTACTTCATCCACGCGTACGCCACGCCGACCGCGACCAGCGCCAGGGTCACCAGGCCGGTGACGCTGAACGGGGCGAACTCCGGCTCGGTGGCCGGCGCGCCGACGGCGGGCTGGAGGAACTCCATGAAGCGGTTCCCCGTGATCAGGTACGCGCCTCCGAAGACCGAGCCGATCGACAGGATGATCAGCGGCCAGGTCATCACGGCGGGCGACTCGTGCGGGTGGGCGTCCTTCTCCCAGCGCCGCTGGCCGTGGAAGGTCATGAAGAACATGCGCGACATGTAGAAGCCGGTGATGCCCGCGCCGATCACGGCCAGCCAGCCGAGGATCGGGTTGTGGTGCATCGCCGTCTCGATGATGCCGTCCTTGGTCCAGTAACCGGACAGCAGCGGGAAGCCGATGATCGCCAGGTAGCCGAGCCCGAAGGTGATCCACGTGGTCTTCATGACGGAGGCCAGGCCCCCGTACTTGCGCATGTCGACCTCGTCGTTCATCGCGTGCATGACCGAGCCGGCGCCGAGGAACATCGAGGCCTTGAAGAAGCCGTGCGCGATCAGGTGGGCGATGGCGAAGGCGTACCCGACCGGGCCGAGGCCCGCGGCGAGCATCATGTAGCCGATCTGCGACATCGTCGAGCCGGCCAGGCCCTTCTTGATGTCGTCCTTGGCGGTACCGATGATCGCACCGGCCAGCAGCGTGGCCACGCCGACGATCGTCACGACGAGCTGCGCGGTCGGCGCCCCCTCGAAGATCGCGCCGGAGCGGACCACGAGGTAGACCCCGGCGGTGACCATGGTGGCCGCGTGGATGAGGGCCGAGACCGGGGTCGGGCCCTCCATCGCGTCCAGCAGCCAGGACTGCAGCGGGAGCTGGGCCGACTTGCCGCACGCGCCGAGCAGCAGTGCGAGGCCGATCAGCGTCAGCGTGCCCTGCGACGCCTCCGAGGCGTGCGAGAAGACCGGGCCGAAGGCCACGGTGCCGAACGTCGTGAAGATCACGAAGATGCCGAGCGCGAGGCCCATGTCACCGACGCGGTTGACGACGAACGCCTTCTTGGCCGCCGCGGCGGCCGACGGCTTGTGCTGCCAGAAGCCGATCAGCAGGTAGGACGCGAGACCCACGCCCTCCCAGCCGATGTAGAGGCCGAGGTAGTTGTCGGCCAGCACCAGCAGGAGCATCGCCGCGATGAAGAGGTTCAGGTAGGCGAAGAACCGCCGCCGGTTCGGGTCGTGCGCCATGTAGCCGATGGAGTAGATGTGGATCAGCGATCCGACACCGGTGATCAGCAGGGCGAACGAGATCGACAGCGGGTCCAGCAGCAGGCCCATCTTGACGTCGATCGTGCCGCCGGGCAGGAAGTCGTAAAGCTCCACCACACGGCGGCGCTGGTCGGCCCCGAGGCCGATCAGCTCGAAGAAGACGAGCACGGCGACCACGAACGACGCCAGCGACATGGCGACGCCGAGGAAGTGGCCCCAGCGGTCGGTACGACGGCCGCCCAGCAGCAGGATCGCGGCGCCCAGCAGGGGCAGGACGATCGTCAGCCAGGAGACGCCGATCACTCCACCGGAGTGCTGGACGATCTCAGCGGGTTCCACGGCCACCTCTTAGTACTTCAGCAGGTTGGCGTCGTCCACCGACGCGGACCTGCGGGTTCGGAAGATCGTCACGATGATCGCGAGACCCACGACGACCTCGGCGGCGGCCACGATCATCACGAAGAACGCGATGATCTGGCCTTCGAGGTTGCCGTGCTGCCTGGCGAACGTGACGAAAGCCAGGTTGCAGGCGTTGAGCATGAGCTCCACGCACATGAACACGACAATGGCGTTACGGCGTACGAGCACACCGACACCGCCGATGGCGAACAGCAGCGCGGAGAGCACCAGGTAGTGGGTGGTCACTTGCCTTCCTCCTGGACGGGGCCGTCGGCGGTGCCGGCGGTCTGGACGACCTTCGGCTTCTCCTCCGCCTCGGGGGAGCCCTCGAGGGAACCCTCGGGCTTCTCGGCGACGGCCTGGACGACCTTCGGCTTCTCGGTGCGGCCAGAGCCCGCGGCGACGTTCCTGATCGCCTGGGCGAGCCTCGGGTTCTCCGGCAGCCGGCCGTCCTCGACGTCGTGCCGGGCGATGAACCGGTTGACGGAGAGCTCGGAGACCGTGCCGTCCGGCAGCAGCGCGGGCATGTCGATCGCGTTGTGCCGCGCGTAGGTGCCGGGCCCGGGAAGCGTGCCGGGGTGCCCGCCGAGGAAGCGCGCGCGCGACAGCTCCTTCTGGGACGCCTTCGGCGTGCTGCGCTCGCGGTGCGCCAGCACCATCGCGCCGAGCGCGGCGGTGATGAGCAGCGCGGAGGTGACCTCGAACGCGAAGACATAACGGGTGAAGATCAGGTGGGCCAGCGCGGGGACGTTGCCTCCGTCGGCCTTGACCGCCGAGGCCAGCCCGACCGGGTCGCCGACGACCGCGTTGCCGATGCCGGCCGCCAGGAGCACCGCGAAGCCGAGGCCCGCGATGACCGCCCAGAAGCGCTGACCCTTGATCGTCTCCACCAGGGAGTCAGAGGAGTCGACGCCGACCAGCATCAGCACGAACAGGAACAGCATCATGACCGCGCCGGTGTAGACGATGATCTGCACCACGGCGAGGAACGGGGCGTCCTGCACGGCGTAGAGCACGGCCAGCGAGAGCATCACCACGCCCAGCATGAGCGCGGAGTACACCGCCTTGCGGCTGAAGACGAGTCCGAACGCCGCGGCCACCGAGACGACCGCCAGCACCCAGAACGTGATGGTTTCACCCATTGCTACGGCCCAACCGGTAGTAGTCCTCTTCGGTCTCGCCGAGGCGCATGGAGTGCGGCGGCGCTTCCATGCCAGGACCCAGCGGCGCGAGCAGCATCTCCTTGGTGTAGATGAGGCTCTCACGACTGGAGTCCGCGAGCTCGTACTCGTTGGTCATCGTGAGCGCGCGTGTCGGGCACGCCTCGATGCACAGTCCGCACAGGATGCAGCGCAGATAGTTGATCTGGTACGTCCGGCCGTACCGCTCACCCGGGGAGTAGCGCTCCTCGTCGGTGTTGTCGGCACCTTCCACGAAGATCGCGTCCGCCGGGCAGGCCCAGGCGCAGAGCTCGCACCCGACGCACTTCTCCAGGCCGTCCGGCCAGCGGTTCAGCTGGTGGCGGCCGTGGAACCGAGGCGCGGTGGGCCGCTTCTCCTCGGGGTAGTTGACCGTCACAGGCTTCTTGAACATGTGGTGGAAGGTGACGCCGAAGCCCTTTACGGGATTCAGGAAATCAGTTAGTCCCACTGGGGACCTCCTTGCGTCCGTTGACGCCGTGGTAGTGCGGCAGGTCCAACGCCGGAACTGGGAACCCACCGGCGGCGGGCTCCTCGCGCAGCTGCTCGAACTCCGCCTCGACCTCGGCGGCCCTGGCCTCTCTGCGGCGCTGGTTGACCGTGTCGAAGCGGAAGTAGATCGCGAGGATTCCGACGACGACGATCGCCGCGATCACCAGCACCAAGGTTCTCTGCTCGCCGGCGACCCGGGTGGCCCGGACGGTGGCGACCAGCAGGATCCAGCCGAGGTTGAGCGGGATGAGGACCTTCCAGCCGAAGGCCATGAGCTGGTCGTACCGGATACGTGGCAGCGACGCGCGCACCCAGATGAAGAACGCGAACACCAGCGCGAGCTTGATGAAGAACCACAACATCGGCCACCAGCCGACGTTCGCGCCGTCCCACAGCGAGATCGGCCACGGAGCGCGCCAGCCGCCGAAGAAGAGCGTGATGCACAGGCCCGACACCGTGAACACGTTGGCGTACTCGGCCAGCATGAACATCGCGAACTTCAGCGACGAGGAGTACTCGGTGTGGAAGCCGCCGACCAGCTCACCCTCGCCCTCGGGAAGGTCGAACGGCACGCGGTTCGTCTCGCCGAGCATCGTGATCACGTAGATCAGGAACGACGGGATCAGCAGGATGGCGTACCAGGACGGGAGCGGGATGGAGAGCCCGAAGGCGTCCCAGGTGCCGCCGGAGGCCTGCTTGGCCACGATCTCGGAGGTGGACAGCGTGCCCGCGAACAGGAACACCGCCACGAACGACAGACCCATCGCGATCTCGTACGAGATGACCTGGGCCGTCGAGCGCAGGCCGCCCAGCACGGCGTACGGCGAGCGCGAGCCCCAGCCCGCGAGCACGATGCCGTAGACGCCGATCGAGGCCATGGCGAGGACCACCAGCACCGCGACGGGCAGGTCGGTGAGCTGCAGCGGGGTCCGCACGCCGAACATCGACACCATCGGCCCGAACGGGATGATGGAGTACGACAGGAAGGCCGGCACCGCGATGATGATCGGCGCCAGGATGTAGACCAGCTTGTCGACGGTCCTCGGGAGGATGTCCTCCTTCAGCCCCATCTTGATGCCGTCGGCCACCGACTGCAGCAGGCCGAACTTGCCCGCGCGGTTGGGGCCGTAGCGGTGCTGCATGCGCGAGATGAGCTTGCGCTCGGTCCACACGCCGAACAGCACGCCCAGCATCAGGAAGACGAAGATGAAGACGGCCTTGATGATGGAGATCCACAGGGGATCCTTGCCGAAGTCCGCCAGGGTGGGCCCGGCCGGATCGGCGACCAGAAGGGCTGCCTGTGTCATTTGGTCGCTCACCACTTCTCATTCGCTTCGCGGGCGGCTCGTGCCAAGCCGACCGCTCCGCTCACCGCGTAGGATTCGCTCCCAGTCATGAGGCGCTCCCGATCTTGACGACGTCGCCGGCCACGGCGCGCAGGTCACGGGTGACCGAGCAGCCGGCCGAGTTGGACGGCACCCAGACCACGCGGTCGGGCAGGTCGGCCACCCGCGCGGGCAGCGTGACCGTGCCGCCCTCCGTGGTGATCGTGACCTTACCGTCGAGCGCGCCGATCTCCGCCGCCGTGGCCTCGGAGAGCAGCGCCTCGACGGCGCGCCCCGTGCCCGCGAGGTACGGCTCGCCGTCCTGCAGGCGCCCGGAGTCCAGCAGGAGGTGCCAGGTCGCGAGGACGGCCTCACCGGCCCTGGGGTCGGCGTGGGTGCCGCCGCTCACGCTCGGACCGTTGGACCGGGAGCCGCGCCAGGCGCCGAGCGCCGCGAGCTCGCGGCGGGCGGCGGCGGCGTCGGGCAGGCCCAGATGCACGTCCATGTAGTCGCTGATCGCGGCGATCGCGCGCAGGTCGCTCAGCACGCCGGGGACCTCGATGGCCTGCTCGAACGAGCGGCCACGGCCCTCCCAGTCGACGAACGTGCCGCTCTTCTCCGAGACCGCCGCGACGGGCAGCACCACGTCGGCACGGTCGGTGACCGCGCTGGCGCGCATCTCCAGCGAGACGATGAACGGCGTGTTCTCGAGGGCCGCGAGGGCCGCCTCGGGGTCGGCCAGGTCGTAGGGGTCGACGCCCCCGATGACCAGGGCGTCCAGCTCGCCCGTCAGCGCGGCGGTGAGGATCGCGGAGGTGTCGCGTCCGGCGGCGCCGGGGAGCCCCGAGACGTTCCAGGCGCGGGCGACCTCGGCGCGAGCCGCCTCGTCGGCGGCCGGGCGGCCGATGGGAAGGAGGTTCGGCAGCGCGCCGGCCTCGATCGCGCCGCGCTCACCGGCCCGGCGGGGCACCCAGGCCAGGCGCGCGCCCGAGGTGGCGCTCAGCCGCAGGACGGCGGAGAGCGCGCCGCGGGAGGCGGCGAGCCGCTCGCCCACCAGGATGATCGTGCCGGGTTGCGCGAGCGCGTCGGTGACCGGGGAGGACCCGGAGATCAGGTCGCCGAGCGCCTCGGCCTCAGCGCCGGGAAGCGTGCGGATCAGCTCGCCGCCCATCTTGGCGAGACCCGCGCCGGCGAACGGCGCGAGCGAGAAGACCTTGAGACCGCGCTTGCGCCAGGCCTTGCGGAGCCGCAGGAAGACGATCGGCGACTCCTCCTCGGGCTCGAACCCGGCGAGCAGCACGGCCGGGGCCTTCTCGAGGTCGGCGTAGGAGACCTCGATGCCCTTGCCCGCCACCGCGTGGGCGAGGAAGGCCGTCTCCTCCTCCGACAGCGGGCGGGAGCGGAAGTCGATGTCGTTGGTGCCGAGCGCGATGCGGGCGAACTTGGAGTACGCGTAGGCGTCCTCGACGGTCACCCGCCCGCCGACCAGCACGCCGGCCTTGCCCCTGGCCTTCGCGAGCCCCTCGGCGGCGGCGGTCAGCGCCTCCGGCCAGGACGCGGGCCGCAGGTAGCCGCTCTCGTCTCGGACGAGCGGGGACTGCAGGCGGTCGGGCTGGGTGGCGTACGCGAAGGCCCAGCGGCCCTTGTCGCAGTTCCACTCCTCGTTGACCTGCGGGTCGTCTCCGGCGAGGCGCCGGGTGACCTTGCCGCGCCGGTGGTCGGTGCGCAGCTCGCAGCCGCTCGCGCAGTGCTCGCAGGCACTCTGCGTGGAGACCAGGTCGAACGGCCGTGACTTGAAGCGGTAGGCGGCGCCGGTGAGCGCGCCCACCGGGCAGATCTGCACGGTGTTGCCGGAGAAGTACGACTCGAACGGCTCGCCGTTCGCGACGCCCACCTGCTCGGAGGCGCCCCGCTCGAAGAACTCGATCAGCGGGTCGCCCGCGATCTCGTCCGCGAAGCGGATGCAGCGGGCGCACTGGATGCAGCGCTCGCGGTCGAGCAGCACCTCGGTCGAGAGCGGGATGGGCTTCTCGAAGGTGCGCTTGGTCTCCTGGAAGCGGGACTCGCCCTGGCCGTTCGACATGGCCTGGTTCTGCAGGGGGCACTCGCCGCCCTTGTCGCAGACCGGGCAGTCGAGCGGGTGGTTCAGGAGCAGCATCTCCATGGCGCCCCGCTGGGCCTTCTCGGCGACCGGCGAGGTGAGCTGGGTCTGGATGACCATGCCCTCGGCGACCTCGATGGCGCAGGACGGCTGCGGCTTCGGGAAGCCCCGGCCGTTGCCGGCGTCCGTGATGTCGACCAGGCACTGCCGGCAGTTGGCTGCGGGCTCCAGCAGCGGGTGGTCGCAGAACCTCGGGATCTGGATGCCCAGCAGCTCGGCCGCCCGGATGATCAAAGTCCCCTTCGGAACGCTGACCTGGAAGCCGTCGACGGTGAGGGTCACCATGTCCACCGGCTGCTCGACCGGTCCTGCCGGGGTCGTCTGTACTGTCATGCCTTACCCCACACAGTTGATGCGGCGGGATCGAACGGACATCCGCCGATCTCGAAGTGCTTGAGGTATTCGTCCCGGAAGTGCTTCACCGACGAATGGATCGGGCTGGTCGCGCCGTCACCGAGGGCGCAGAACGACCGGCCCAGGATGTTGTCCGCGATGTCCGTGATCGTGGTGAGGTCCTCTTCGGTGCCCTGGCCCTTCTCGAGCCGCCGGAGCACCTGCTTGAGCCAGTAGGTGCCCTCCCGGCAGGGGGTGCACTTGCCGCAGGACTCGTGGGCGTAGAACTCGGTCCACCGCAGCACCGCGCGGACGACGCAGGTCGTCTCGTCGAAGATCTGCAGCGCCCGGGTGCCGAGCATCGAGCCCTTGGCGCCGACCGACTCGAAGTCGAGCGGGACGTCCAGGTGCTCGTCTGTGAAGATCGGGGTGGAGGACCCGCCCGGCGTCCAGAACTTCAGCCGGTGGCCCGCCCGGACCCCGCCGGCCATGTCGAGCAGCTCGCGCAGGGTGATGCCGAGCGGCGCCTCGTACTGGCCTGGCCTGGTGACGTGGCCGCTCAGCGAGAAGATGCCGAAGCCCTTGGACTTCTCGGTGCCCATCGAGGCGAACCAGTCGGCGCCGTTCCCGATGATGCTGGGAACGCTCGCGACCGACTCGACGTTGTTGATGACAGTGGGGCACGCGTAAAGGCCCGCGACGGCGGGGAAGGGGGGCTTGAGCCGAGGTTGACCTCTGTAGCCCTCCAGCGAGTCGAGCAGCGCCGTCTCCTCGCCGCAGATGTAGGCGCCGGCGCCGCTGTGCACGACCAGCTCCAGGTCGTAGCCCGACCCGAGGATGTCCGTGCCGAGATAGCCCTTCTCGTACGCCTCGGCGACGGCCGCCTGCACCCGGCGGACGACGTGCAGCACCTCGCCGCGGATGTAGATGAAGGCCTGGTTGGCCCTGATCGCGTACGCCGTGATGATGACGCCCTCCACCAGCGAGTGGGGGTTGGCCATCATGAGCGGGATGTCCTTGCAGGTGCCCGGCTCGGACTCGTCGGCGTTGACGACGAGGTAGTGCGCCTTGCCGTCGCCCTGGGGGATGAAGCCCCACTTCATGCCGGTCGGGAAGCCCGCGCCGCCACGGCCGCGCAGGCCGGAGTCCTTGACCGCCTTGATGATGGCGTCGGGGTCCATCCCGAGCGCCTTCTTGGCGGATTCGTACTCGCCGTATCCCTGGAGGGTGAACGAGTCCGCCCGATCCCAGTTCGCGGTGAGGACCGGAGTCAGAGTCGTCATTCGGAGGCCCCCTTCGAAGGCGCCGGCGCCGTCCAGCCGTTCGCCTTGGCGATCTTGAGGCCCTCGACCGAGGGGCCGGCGGCCGAGGGGCCGTCGCCGGCCAGGCCGTCGGGCAGGCCCGCGAGCACGCGCGAGGCCTCCTTGAACGAGCAGAGGCGCCCCGGGCCGCGGGTCGGCGCGATCTCCTTGCCGGCGCGCAGGTCGTCGACGAGCTGCTTGGCGGAGTCGGGGGTCTGGTTGTCGAAGAACTCCCAGTTGACCATCATGACCGGGGCGAAGTCGCAGGCCGCGTTGCACTCGATGCGCTCCAGCGAGACCTTGCCGTCGGTGCTGGTGTCGCCGTTGCCGAGGCCGACGTGCTCGGAGAGCTCGTCCCAGATCTGGTCGCCGCCCATGATCGCGCACAGCGAGTTGATGCAGACGCCCACGTGATACTCACCCGCGGGCTTGCGCTTGTACATCGTGTAGAACGTCGAGACGCCCACGACCTCGGCCTTGGTGAGGCCCAGCATCTCGGCGCAGAACTCCTGCCCCGCGTCGGAGACGTAGCCGTCCTCCGACTGCACGAGGTGCAGCAGGGGCAGCAGCGCCGACCGGGTCTTCGGGTAGCGCCCGATGATCTCTTTCGCGTCGCGTTCGAGACGCTCGCGGACTTCCGGCGAGTAGGTCGTCACCGGTCCACACCTCCCATGACCGGGTCGATCGATGCGACCGCGGCGATGACGTCGGCAATCATGCCGCCTTCGCAGGTAGCGGGCACCGCCTGCAGGTTCGTGAACGAGGGGTCGCGGAAGTGTACGCGGAAGGGGCGGGTGCCCCCGTCGCTCACGACGTGCGCGCCCAGCTCGCCGCGCGGCGACTCGACCGGGACGTACGCCTGGCCCGCCGGCACCCTGAAGCCCTCGGTCACCAGCTTGAAGTGGTGAATCAGCGCCTCCATCGAGCTGCTCATGATGTGGGCGATGTGATCGGGCGAGTTGCCGAGCCCGTCGGGCCCGAGCGCGAGCTGCGACGGCCAGCCGATCTTCTTGTCCTCGATCATGACCGGCTTGCCCTTGAGCTCGGAGCCGGAGAGCCGGTCGAGGCACTGGCCGATGATCTTGAGCGACTCCTCCATCTCGGCCACCCGGACGAGGTAGCGGCCGTAGACGTCGCAGGAGGTCTCGGTCGGCACGTCGAAGTCGTAGGTCTCGTAACCGCTGTAGGGCTGCGACTTGCGAAGGTCCCACGGAAGGCCCGCCGCCCGCAGCATGGGCCCGGTGATGCCGAGTGCCATGCAGCCGGTGAGGTCGAGGTAGGCGACGTCCTTGGTGCGCCGGGTGTACGCGGGGTTCTCGTCGAGCAGCTTGCGCATCTCCTTGATGCGCCCCGGCATGATCTTGAGGAACTCACCGATCTTGTCGACCGCACCCGCGGGCAGGTCGACCGACACGCCGCCCGGCCGGACGTACGCCATGTTCATGCGCAGGCCGGTGATGTACTCGAACAGGTCGAGCACCAGCTCGCGCTCGCGGAAGCCGAAGAGCATCGGCGTGGTGGCGCCGAGCTCAAGGCCGAAGGTCGCGATGGCCACCAGATGGGAGGAGATGCGGTTGAGCTCCATCATCATGACCCGGATGGTCTGCGCGCGGAGCGGCACCCGGTCGGTGATGCCGAGGAGCTTCTCCACCGCCATGCAGTACGCCGCCTCGTTGAAGATGGGCGACAGGTAGTCCATGCGGGTGACGAACGTGACCCCCTGGGTCCACGTCCGGAACTCCATGTTCTTCTCGATGCCGGTGTGGAGATAGCCGATCACCGTGCGCGCCTCGGTGACGGTCTCGCCGTCGAGGGTCAGCACCAGCCTGAGCACGCCGTGGGTGGAGGGGTGCTGCGGGCCCATGTTGATGACCAGGCGCTCTTCCGACGACTCGGCGACCGCGCCGACGACCTCGTCCCAGTCCTGGCCGTTGACGCTGTAGACCCGGCCCTCGGTGGCGTCCTGGTCGGTGTGAGCCGTCTCACCGTCGTGGATGGCGGTCATGCGTACGACCTCCTCTGGTCCGGCGCGGGGATGGTGGCGCCGCGGTACTCCACCGGGATGCCGCCGAGCGGGTAGTCCTTGCGCTGCGGGTGGCCTTCCCAGTCGTCGGGCATCTCGATGCGCGTGAGCGCCGGATGGCCGTCGAAGACGATGCCGAAGAAGTCGTAGGCCTCGCGTTCGTGCCAGTCGTGGGTCGGGTAGACCGACACCGTGGACGGGACGTGCGGATCGGAGTCCGGGCAGGCGACCTCGACCCGGACGCGCCGGTTGTGGGTGATCGAGCACAGGTGGTAGACCGCGTGCAGCTCTCCGCCGGTCTCCTCGGGGTAGTGCACGCCCGAGACGCCGAGCGACAGCTCGAAGCGCAGGTCGGCGTGGTCGCGCAGGTGGCGCATGACCTCGACCAGGTGCTCGCGGGCGACGTGCAGGGTCAGCTCGCCGCGATCGACGACCACGCGCTCGACCATGGTGGTGTAGGCGTCGCCCGTCACGCGCTCGAGCCCGTCGGCGACCTCGTCGAAGTAGCCGCCGTACGGCTTGGCGCTCGACAGCTTCGGCGGGCGGCGCACGACGAGCCGTCCGTAGCCGGAGGTGTCGCCGGAGTCGGTGACGCCGAACATGCCAAGGCGGGCTACCGGCTCCTCCGGCACCCCGGGAAGGTTGTCAGTGCTCATTTCGAGGTCCCCTGGTCGATGAGCGGAAGCGACCGGAGAGCCTGCAGCTCCAGCTCGTCGATCTGCTTGGCGCGGTGCGCGCCGAACTTCATGTTCTGGATCTTGTCGTGCAGCTTGACGATGGCGTCGATGAGCATCTCGGGACGCGGCGGGCAGCCGGGCAGGTAGATGTCCACCGGCACGACGTGGTCGACGCCCTGCACGATCGCGTAGTTGTTGAACATGCCACCGCTGGAGGCGCAGACGCCCATGGCGATGACCCACTTGGGCTCGGCCATCTGGTCGTAGATCTGGCGCAGCACCGGCGCCATCTTCTGCGAGAGCCGGCCCGCCACGATCATGAGGTCGGCCTGGCGGGGGGACGCGGACGCGCGCTCCATGCCGAACCTGGCCAGGTCATGGTTGGGACCGCCGGTGGCCATCAGCTCGATGGCACAGCAGGCCAGGCCGAACGTGGCCGGCCAGACGGAGTTCTTGCGCGCCCATCCGGCCGCCTGTTCCACGGTGGACAGGACGAATCCGCTGGGCAGTTTCTCTTCGAGACCCATCTCAGTGCTTCCTCTCGCGCGCCTCCGGCACGCTGCCTCTCAGTCCCAGTCCAGGCCGCGGCGACGCCACACGTAGGCGTACGCGACCAGGACGGTGACGATGAACAGCACCATCTCGACCAGCCCGAAGACCCCGAGCTGGTCGAAAGCGACCGCCCACGGATAAAGGAAGATGATCTCGATGTCGAACACGATGAAGAGCATCGCCGTGATCATGTACTTCAGGGGGAACCGGCCGCCGCCGACGGGCTGCGGCGTTGGCTCGATGCCGCACTCGTAGGCGTCGAGCTTCGCGCGGTTCCAGCGCTTGGGGCCGGTGAAGGGCGCGATTCCCACGGAGAAGACGGCGAAGCCGGCCGCGAGAACCGCGAGCACCAGGATAGGCACATACAGTTCCATCGCTATGCGTCCCCTCTGAGCGCTGAAGCTTCGGTCAATCGGTTGCTGAGTCTAGGCAGGTCGATCATCGATCTTCGTTCCGGGTGCTGTGTCATGCCGGCGGCGTGACCTTGGACAGGGCGTTGATGATCCGGTCTGACGCATCGCCCTGCCGGTCCGTGAGATTAGCAAGGAGTTTCAGAGCGAACCGCATCAGACTGGGATGTGGCATGCCGTGCCGTGTGAGGAACCCCATCACGCCGGGCTTGCCGATGGCCTCGACGAACAGCCGCCCGAGGGTGAAGTAGCCGCCGTAGGCGTCCTTGAGCGTCTGCGGGTACGCGCGCAGGACGCGCTCCCGCTGGGCGGGGGTGGTGCCGGACAGGGCCGTGACGATGGTGTCGGCGGCGATGCGCCCGGTCTCCATCGCGTAGGCGATGCCCTCGCCGTTGAAGGGGTTGATCATGCCGCCCGCGTCGCCGACGAGCACCAGGCCGCGGGTGTAGTGGGGCTGCCGGTTGAAGGCCATCGGCAGCGCGGCGCCCCGGATCGGCCCGGTCATGCTCTCCTCGGAGAACCCCCACTCGGAGGGCATGTTCTTGACCCAGCGGCGCAGCAGATCGCGGTAGTCGATGTTCTGGAACGCCGCGCTGGTGTTCAGGAGCCCGAGGCCGACGTTGCTGGTGCCGTCGCCGACGCCGAACACCCAGCCGTAGCCGGGCAGCAGCCGGGAGGAGCCGTCCGGCTCGGTGTCCCACAGCTCCAGCCAGGTCTCCAGCCAGTCGTCGTCGTGGCGGGGGCTGGTGTAGTAAGTGCGCACGGCGACGCCCATCGGGCGGTCGGTGCGCTTGTGCAGGCCCATCGACAGGGACAGCCGCGTGGAGTTGCCGTCGGCGGCCACGACCAGGCGCGAGCGGTAGGTCACCGGCTCGCCATCGAGCTTGGCGGTCACTCCGACGATGTGGCCGCCGCGCGGGTCGAGCACCGGACCGGTGACGTTCACGCCCTGCAGAACCCTGACGCCTCCACGCTCGGCGTTGTCCGCCAGGATCTGGTCGAAGTCGAGACGCGTGCGCACGAGGCCGAAGTCGGGGTAGCTCGACAGCTCCGGCCAGGCGAGCTCGAGGCGCATGCCGCCGCCGACGGCCCGGAGCCCCTTGTTCCTGATCCACCCCGGGGCGTCGATGTCGACGCCCATGGCGATCAGCTCCTTGACGGCGCGCGGCGTCAACCCGTCTCCGCACACCTTCTCGCGCGGAAATCGGGTCTTCTCCAGCAGCAGCACGTCGAAGCCGGCCTGTGCGAGGTAGAAAGCCGTGGTCGAACCCGCCGGTCCGGCACCGACGACGATGATGTCGGCGTCCGCCGCGGGAGCTGACTCGCTCACGGGACCTGTCCTGTCCTGGGTGTCGAGGGCCTCGGGGTTTGGGGCCTTCGTTCCTTTGTGAACCACTTCACAAACTTGTCGGCGGAAGTCTAACCCTTTTTCCCTGCCCGATGTCAGATGGAGCTTACCTACTTGCTCACGGTTGGTTTACCAGCCCGATGCAGTGCCACGATGCCGAGCGAAAGATTGCGCCACTCGACCCGTTCCCAGCCCGCCTCCTGGAGAAGCCGGGCGAGACTGGCCTGATCAGGCCAGGCGCGGATCGACTCGGCGAGATATTCGTAGGAGTCGGGATTGGAGCTCACGGCGCGGGCGACGGGCGGCAGGAGCTTCATGATGTATTGCGTGTAAACCAGCTCGAAGGACTTCACCGTGGGCCTGGAGAACTCGCACACCACCAGCCGCCCGCCCGGTTTGGTGACCCGCAGCATCTCGCGCAGCGCCTCGACCGTGTCGTTGACGTTGCGGAGCCCGAACGAGATCGTCACCGCGTCGAAAGTGTCGGCCGCGAAGGGAAGCCTGAGCGCGTCGCCCCCGACGAACGTGACGCCGCGCACCCCCCCGCCGTGCAGCCCCGACCCGCCGCGCCGCTCGGCACCCGTGCGCAGCATGCCGAGGGAGAAGTCGCAGGCGATCGCCCGCGCCCCGAGGCCGGTGAAGGCGTCGGTCGAGGTGCCGGTGCCGGCCGCGAGGTCGAGGACGAGCTCACCCGGGCCGGCGTCGACGGCGACCGAGGTGGCCTTGCGCCATGACCGGTCTTGGCCCAGCGACAGGACATCGTTGACCAAGTCATAGCGCCGGGCCGTGCGGTCGAACATCGCCGCCACCTCGTGCGGCTGTTTGTCCAAGGATGCACGCGTCATGCGACAAGCTTAGTGCGCATGACGTGATCGACCCAAAGTAGCCGCCTCATTACTCGGCGTCTGCTAGGACTTGACGAATGTTTGCCCGAAAGTCGACCCGCAAGTCGGCCGTCATAGCCCTCCCGCTGCTCGCGGGAGCCCTCGCCGTCCTTCCCTGCGCCCCCGCCTCGGCGGGGGACATCGCGCACACCCACGTCGTCTCGGCCGACCCCGTGGACACCACCCCCCACGTGCTCGACGGCATCGTCAACGCCTTCGCCCTGGTCGGGGGCACCGTCGTCGTCGGCGGCGCGTTCAGCGAGGTGCGCGAGGCGGGCGGCTCCGCGAAGCTGCCGAGGAGCAACCTCTTCGCCTACGACCTCGCCACCGGCAAGGTGGACCCCCGCTTCGCCCCCCGGCTGAACGGCCCGGTCAACGCCCTGGCGGCCGGCCCGGACGGCTCGGTCTACGCCGGCGGCGCGTTCGTCACCGCCGGAGGCGCGGCCGGCGGCGCGCTCGGGGCCGGCCGCGGCCTGGCCCGGTTCAGCCTCGCCGACGGCTCGCCGGTCGCCGGCTTCTCCGCCCCGGTGCGCGGGGGCGACGTCTCCGCCCTCGTACTCCACAGCGGCAGGCTGTACGTCGGCGGCGACTTCACCGGCATCGGCCGCACCGGCCGCGCCGCGCTGGCCCGCCTCGACGCGGCCACCGGGGCGGTCGACCCGTCCTTCACCGTCACGCCGGGAGGTGGGCGCGGCGGCAGCCTCAAGGTCTACGCGATGGCCGCCACTCGCGACCGGCTCGCGGTGGACGGCTCCTTCACCACACTGGACGGGCTGCGCCGCCCGCAGTTGGGACTGATCGACATCGGCGCCGCGCGGCCTTCGGTAACCGACTGGCACACCGAGGCGTACGCGGCCGACTGTAAGGACGTGTTCCCCTCTTACGTGCGAGGCCTGGATTTCTCACCAGATGGACAGTATTTCGTCATCGTGACGACAGGAGGAGCCAAGGGCGCCAAGAAGCTGTGCGATTCAGCGGCGCGCTTCGAGACCTATTCACACGGTGACACCATCAGGCCCACATGGGTCAACTTCACCGGCGGCGACTCGCTGTACTCGGTCGCGGTGACCGGGGCAGCGGTCTACGTCGGCGGCCATCAGCGGTGGCTGAACAACCCCCGAGGGTCGGACTCAGCGGGGCCCGGAGCGGTGGCGCGACCCGGCATTGGAGCGATTCACCCCGCCACCGGCAGAGCACTCACATGGAACCCAACTCGCGACCGGGGCATCGGTGTCAAAGCGTTCCTGGCTCACAAAGGCGGCCTTCTCGTCGGAAGCGACACCACGCACCTCGGACACGAGTACCATGCCCGGGTCGGCATGTTCCCGCTTCCCTAACCCCTGTGGCCCTTGCTGATCTGCTCACTCACCGCGTCTCGCTGCTTGGACAGCAGCACGTAGCTGGCTATGCCGCTGATCACAAAGCTGATCACGATGAGCCAGAAGGCGTTGTGGATGCCGATCAGGAAGAGGACACCAAGGGTGACGGCGAACAGACCAAGCCGTGACGCGGTGTAAACGAGAAACGATCGCACAACGTCGAGGTTACGTCACCTGCCCGCTGGAGCGGTCTACGGCCTCCACTGGACGGGAGCTGATTACGTCCGTGGAGCTTTACACCGCTCACTTCGCATCGGGAGCGAGCACTGCTAGTGTTCCCAACACGGCGCTTTTGTAAAGAAACACCCACGAGCGCCCCAAAGAGGCTCTATCATATAACAAACGGGCAGTCAGCTGATAACAACCCGTGATCTTTCGATGTAAATCACGGATATATCAGATTTCGCTCGGCAAACTGGATACCTGTCCGCCCGCTTCAGGATGCGGGATGCGAGGGGGAGAGATTGTGGAGAGTAGCAGCGAACGTCTGCTGACCCCCGGAGAGGTTGCCGCCCTCTTCCGGGTCGATCCAAAAACGGTGACGCGCTGGGCAGCGGCAGGCCGCATCAGCAGCATCCGTACCCCCGGAGGGCACCGGCGTTTCCGCGAGTCGGAGGTGCACGCTCTCCTGCGTGGCGAGGAAGTCCTAACGGCCGAACGGCCGAGCGGCGACTCACCGCGTGTCTGATGTACAGGCGAGGGAACGCCGTCCCCGGCGACCATCGGGGGCACGGTGAACTCCAAGCCAAGTCGCACCACCCGGTGATCCTGCGTGCCCCCCGGAAGCCGCAGGGTCACTGTTCTTTTTTTGGGACGCGCCTTTAATGCTTTTTCGGGTGCGATCTGTGTTCCGTGTCCGGCCGGTGCGGCCTTCCGAGCGGCTCCGCTTCCCGGCGCCGCGAGCGGGCACGCCGGGCGGCACGCGACCCGGCCCGGGGCGGCCTCCGCGGCTCAGTGGTCGGTGGCCTGTGACTCCTTGAACGCCAGGAACTCACGCTCCAGCTCGTCGTTCTCGTCCTTCCAGCGCCTGCGCCGCTCGGCGTCCTGCTCCTCGGTGATGGACTCGGGCAGCCAGCGGTCGTAGTCGGGGTCGCTGGGGGCGAGCTCCACGTAGGCGTTGCCGATCAGGCGGCCGTCGTCACTGGTGAGGGAATGCGGTATCCGCAACGTCCCGTCCGCGAGCCGGATGACGTACATGGCGGATCACCTAGATTCCGTAGCGCCGGTTGAAGAAGAGCATGACATTGAGAGCGGCGCGGGTGTCTCCGTTCAGCATGTCGACCAGTGCCGGCCGCTGCCGGGAGGCGATGGCCGCGAAGGCGTCGGCGAAAAACTCCTTGCGGCCGAGGCCACCCGGCTGCTTGTGGAACGCCGAGGCGAACAGGTGCCCGCACTCCTCGTAGAGGGCGACGAACTCCGGCGAGTCGGACACCCATTCGCCGTGCGCGGCGTCGATGTCGTCGAGGGCGTGACCCGTCTCGTGCATCATCACGTCGGGCGTGGGCGAGGGCCGGTCACCCACCACGATCTTGCGGTCGCCGTACGCGCCGGCGCAGACGTCCCAGGTCGCCTTGCCCGAGGGCAGCGGCGCGCCCCGGAGATAGCCCATGTCGTCCAGATCGGGCACGCCGCCCGGCCCGACGTAGATGCCGTCGAGTCCGACCGCCAGGAGGGCCTTCAGGCGCTCGGGGAGCCTGGCGAGGCTGTCCACGGCGCGCACCGCGTCGGCCGACGGGGGGCCGTCCAGGGCGTCCCACTGGCGGTAGAGGATCTGTTCGAGCGGCCCGCAGTGCCGCAGCCCGTCGCGCAGGTCGGGCGTGTCGGGCGAGTTGGGCTGGGCCAGCGGGGGCTCGTCGTCCAGCTCGAAATCGCGCCAGATGTACTGCGGCCTGTCGACCACGGGGGCGGTGACGGCCCGCATGGCATCGGCCCTGGGCTGCTCGCCCTCCCAGAACGCGTCGGCGCGGCTCTCGCGGCGGTTCGCCCTGCGCCCGCTGTCGCGGTAGTCCGCGCGGTCGCGCGCCTGGTCGGCGCGGCCCTCGCGGCCCTCGCGGCCCTCGCGGAACGACTCAGGACGGCCCTCGCGGAAGGACTCGGGACGCCCGTCCGAGGGCTCGGGGGTTCCCTCGCGGGGGGCCTCTCCACGGCGGGGAAGGCCGTACGGCGCCTTCTGCCGCCAGCGCGGGCCCCTGCGATGGCGACCCCTGTCGCCGGAGTACGCCGTCAAGGCGACGGCCAGGGGGCCCGAGCGAGCGCGAACATCTGCACGCACCTCTCCCGTCCGCGAAGCGTGGTCACGGTCCACGGTACGACGAGGCCGCGCGGGAAGTCATCAGGAATCTCCTACGGGGATGGATCCGCGGCACGCTGTCACGCCCCGAAAACACGATCTACCGTCGAATGGCTTACGCTGCGGACATGCCTAGCGTGCTTCTTGGCCTGGCCCTGTTAGCCTTCTGGCTTTACTGCCTGTTCGATGTGATCACCACACCGGAGGAGGACGTAAGAAACCTGCCCAAGCTTCTGTGGGTTCTCATCGTCGTCCTCCTGGTCGACCTCGGCGGCCTCCTGTGGCTGCTGCTCGGCCGCCCCCAGAGTGAGCAGGCAGTTCAGCGGCAGCGCATCGGCCGCTCCGGCCGCCCCCGGCCCTCCGTGCCCCGTGGACCCGACGACGACCCCGACTTCCTCCGCGACCTAGACCGTCGCCTCCGCAGGGAGGACGACTGACCCCCCGCGCGTCTCCCTGACCGCCTGGAGACAGCACGCCCGTGCCGGCCCGATCGGCGGGCACGGACGCCGAAACGGCCCGCTCGTAGGGGAGCAGCGGGCCGTTCAGGGGACGCTTAGGGGCTCAGGGCACCTGCGCGTAGGAGTGCAGGCCCGACAGGAAGATGTTCACGCCGATCAGGTTGAACAGCAGGCACCCGAAGGCGACCAGCTGGACGATCACCGCCGCCCTGCCGCGCCAACCGGCGGTGGCCCTCGCGTGCAGGTACGCCGCGTACGCGATCCAGGTGATGAACGCCCAGACCTCCTTGGGGTCCCAGCCCCAATAGCGGCCCCACGCCTTGTCCGCCCACAGGGCGCCCGCGATCACCGCGAACGTCCAGATCGGGAAGGCGATCACGATGGCCCGGTGGGCGACGCGCTCCAGATCGTCGCGCCCGGGCAGCCGGGAGGGGCCGTCCTTGCGCGCCAGGAACAGGATGCCAGAGACCCCGGCGACGATGAACAGGCCGCTCGCGAAGATCGCCGCGGTGACGTGGATGGCGATCCAGTACGAGTTGAGCGCGGGCACGACCGGCCCCGCCTGCACGTGGAGGTAGCGGACGGCGAAGCCGAGCCCGAGTGCCGCCGCGACCGAGACGAAGGCCCCGAGGAACCTCACCGGCTGGCGGGCCTGCATCACCAGGAACGCGGTCACGGCGGCGAAGCAGATCGCCACCACGAACTCGTACATGTTGCCCCACGGCCAGCGGCCCACCGCGACGCCCCGGGTGATGATGGCCCCGAGGTTGGCGGCCCACCCGAGGCAGCTCACGGCGACCGCGAGAGTGCCCGCCCGGGCGGCCCAGGCGGGCGGTGTGCGGCCCGCGTCACCCGCGCCCGTGGAGCCCGCTCCGGCCTCCCCCGTACGGGCGGCGGTGGTGCCGGCCTCGGCGACGGCCGTGCCGCCGCCGACCGGGACGAGCTCGCGCGCCGCCTCGGCCGGCCGGGCCCGGCCGAAGCCGAGGTCGAGCGCGTAACCGATCATGGCGAGGACATACAGCAGGACGGTCGCCAGTATCAGCTGGTCGCTGAGCGTGGCGAGCCCTGAGTTGACGTCAGTGGGCATCCTTTACTCCTTGACGCGAGGCGGCATCGCCGGCCTCGGGACCTCGAAGGGCCGTGACGATCTGGGAGAACTCCTCGGCGAAGCCGGGGCCGCCCTCGGTGCGCGTCAGCCCGCCGACCTCGACCTCGGTGGAGCCCTCGCCCTCCTTCACCCGCGCCCAGACCCGGCGGCGGCGGACGGTGAGCGAGAGCACGAGCCCGAGGACCGAAAGGCCCGCGGCGAGCAGGGCCGGGATCCTGCCGGGGTCGTAGGCGATCTGGAGGCTGATCCATTCGCGCACCCCGGTGAGCTGGATCGACCCGGCGCCGCCCGGCAGCGGCAGGGTTTCGCCGACGGCGAGCGGCTTGGTCTTGAGCCCCATGACCAGGGGCTTGAGGTTCTTGGTGTCGAGCTGGTAGACCGACTGCGGCTCCCCCGACTTCATCCCGAGGTCGCCGGAGAAGGCGAACACCTGGGCCGTGGGGTTGGCCGCGCCGGGGAAGACCGAGACGTACGAGCCGTCCTGCGCGGGAACCGTCGTCGGCAGGAAGCGCACCAGGAATCCGAGCTGGTCGGGCACGGCGTCCGGCACCTTGATCACGCACTCGGACGTGTAGGTCACCTGGTCGGCGGTCAGGCACGGCACCGAACCCTCGAAGGCCACCTGCCCCTTCCCGTCGAGGACCTTGAACGTCGGGGCGTACCCGTGCCCGATCAGGTAGGTCTGGGTGCCGTTGACGTCCAGCGGCTCGTTGACCCGCAGGTCGTACGGCCGCTCACGCGCGCCTGGGCGGTCGGTCACCATGAGCGCGGCCGAGAAGTCGAGCGGCTGCCCGCGCCGGTCGCCCGTGGCGACGTAGGTGGCCTGGAAGTCCTTGAGCGTGAAGGAGAACGGCTCCAGCGACTCCGCCGACACGTTCTGGCCGGGGATGTACCTGTCGTACGCCGCCACGGTGTTGGCGAAGCCGTTGCCCTCGACGATCAGCACGTTGCCCCGGTAGCCGTACAGGCCGCCCGCGCCGACCGCCACCAGCAGGGCGAGCAGGGCGACGTGGAACAGCAGGTTGCCGGTCTCGCGCAGGTAGCCCTTCTCGGCGGCCACCCAGCCCGGGCCGGTGACCGTGCGGAAGCGCTTCTTCCTGAGCTGCGCGGCGATGGACTCCACCGTGGCGCCGGGGGCCTCGAAGGACGCGTGCTGGGGAAGCCTGGACAGGTTGCGCGGGGCGGCCGGAGGCGTGCGCCGGACCTCGCGCAGGTGGGCGGCCGCCCGGGGGATGACGCATCCGGCCAGCGAGAGGAACAGAAGCAGGTACGTCGCCGCGAACCACGGGGAGGTGAAGACGTCGAAGAGCCCGAGCCGGTCGAGCCACTTGGCCGCGCCGGGGCTGTCCTTGAAGTACTGCGCGACCTTCTCGGGGCTGATCGACCGCTGCGGGTAGATCGAGCCCGGCACGGAGGCCAGCGCGAACAGGAACAGCAGGATCAGCGCCGTGCGCATCGAGGTGAGCAGGCGCCAGGCCCAGCGCAACCAGCCCACCGGGCCGAGACCGGCGGGGCGCACCGGGTCAGCGCGGACCTCCTGGGTGAATGTCATCAGATCATCGGCTCGAATCCGCCCACCCAGCCCTGCATGCCCGCGATGATCTGGCCCCAGAGGCCGGTCACCAGCAGCACGCCGACGAGGACCAGCATGGCCCCGCCGATGCGGGTGATGAGCTGGGAGTGGCGGCGAACCGCCTTGAACGTGTGGAGCGCCCTGCGGTAGGCGAGGGCCGCGAGGACGAACGGCAGGCCGAGGCCCAGCGCGTACGCGAAGGCCAGCACCGCGCCCCGCACCGCGCTGCCCTGGTCGAGCGACAGCGTGAGCACGGCCGACAGCGTGGGGCCGATGCACGGGGTCCAGCCGAGGCCGAACACCACGCCGAGCAGGGGCGCGCCCGCGATGCCGGCGGCGGGGAAGCGGTGGATGCGCACGTCCCGCTGAAGGCCGGGGATCAGGCCGAGGAAGCCTAGGCCGAGCACGATCGTGAGGCCGCCGAGCACGCGGGTGACCACCTCGGCGTTGCCGAACAGCATCTGCCCGAGCCCGCCGAACAACGCGCCCCCCAGCACGAAGACCAGGGAGAAGCCCAGCACGAACAGGGCGCTGCCCGCCACCATGCGCCCGCGCCTGGGGTCGCCGCTCATGCCCGTGACGTACGACAGGTATCCGGGGACCAGCGGCAGCACGCACGGCGACAGGAACGACACCAGCCCGGCCGCCAGCGCGATGGGCAGGGCCACGATGAGCGAGCCGGCCGCGACGGTGGTCGTGAGGTCGCTCACGGCGCACCGCCGCTACTTCTCATCGCCGACCTTGGTGACCACGTCGTAGAGGTCGGAATACTTGACCTCTCCGAGGGCGCGGGCCGCGACCCTGCCCTGCCGGTCGAGCACGAGCGTGGAGGGGATCGCGGCGGGGTTGACCATGCCGTGGAACGCCAGCGCGACCTTGCCGGGCTGGTCGTACAGGCTGGGATAGCCGGGCTGCTGGGTGCGCTGGAAGGCCATGGCCTGCGCCTTGTCGTCCTTGAAGTCGACGCCGAGGAACTGGACGCCGAGGTCCTTGGTCTTGGCGGCGATGTCCTTGAGCACCGGGGCCTCGCTGCGGCAGGGCGCGCACCAGGAGGCCCAGAAGTTCAGCACCACGACCCGGCCCTTGTGGTCGGCGAGGCTCGCGGGGGTGCCCTCCAGCGTCTCCCCCTCGATCGCGGGGGCCGCCTGCCGCTGCCCGGCCGGGAAGAGCTGCACCGCGCCGTTGCCCGCCACGAAGCGCGTGTCGCCCGACTGGGGCTGTGATGCCTGGGTTCCGGCGCAGCCCGCGAGAGCCGTCATGGCCAGCACCATGGTGACGAGGGCACGTGACTTCGCGGACACGGAGGAGGATCTCCTTGCACTACAAGCGGTAGAGCTTCAAACCCTACCGAGCGCACCGCACGCCCTCGAAATCGGGGCGGCTCCGGTGACTACCGCCGTTTGGCCGATTTGAGTAGTTTAGGCGGTTTGATGAGCGCCCCTGCCGGTTCGCTGTAGCCCACGCTGGTCAGCCGGTCGCCTTCGAAGGTGAAGCTGGTGAGGCTCGCGAGCGCGCACTGGCGCCTGCGGGGGTCGTGCGCCAGCCTGCGGCCCTCGGCGGCCAGCCGGATGATCCAGATCGGGAGCTGGTGGCTGACCAGCACGACCTCGTGCCCCCGCGCCTTTGCGCGCGCGTCGTCGATCACGGGGCGCATGCGCTTCACGATGTCGACGTACGGCTCGCCCCAGGAGGGACGGGCGGGGTTCCACAGATGGCGGTAGTTGGCGGGCGCCCGGAACATCCCGCCGACGGCCAGGCCCTCGAAGACATTGTCGGCCTCGATCAACCTGGCGTCGGTCTGGATCGGGAGCTCCAGCGTCTTCGACAGGGGGGTGGCGGTCTCCTGGGCGCGCTCCAGCGGGGAGCTGTACAGCGCGACGATGTCGCGCCCCGCGAGCGCCTTGGCCACCATCTCGGCCATCGAGCGACCGTTCTCCGAGAGGTGGTATCCGGGCAACCTGCCATAGAGCAGACCCTGGGGATTGTGCACCTCTCCATGGCGGAGCAGGTGAACAACGGTGCTTTCAGTCATGACGGACACCAGCCTACTGGCCAGAACGGGCCGCGGCATGACCTGACGTGGCGGACGTGCCGACATCGCCGGAGACGGACAGCAGCCCCGGGGGCGGGGTCATCTGCCGCAGCACGTCGACGGCCGCCCGGATCGCCGGGCGCCTGGCGGCGTCGGTGCGCCACAGGGCGAAGATGCGGCGGGTCGGCCGAGGCAGGATCGGCACCGCCCGGACGTCGGCCGACAGTGTCTCCCTGCCGAGGCGCGGCACGATGGCACAGCCGTGCCCGGCCCCGACCAGGGCGATCTGCGTCGGGTACTCGTCGGCCATGCAGGAGAACTCCGGCTCCAGCGACGCCGTCCTCAGGGTGAACACCAGCCAGTCGTGACAGACCGTGCCCGGTGAGGAGCTGATCCACCGCTCGCCGTGCAGCTCGGCGAGGTCGATCTCGCGCCGGTCGGCCAGGGGATGGCTCGCGGGCACCACCACGTCGGCCACGTCGTCGAAGAGCGGGGCACGCGAGAGCCCCTCAGGGATGGCCATCGGACGGTTCAGCCAGTCCTGCACCAGGGCGAGGTCGAGCTCGCCCCGGGCCACCTCGCGCACCTGACGCTCGGGCTCCCGCTCGTAGAGCACGAGGTCGAGGTCGGGATGGCGGTGCTTCAGCTCCCTCAGTGCGCTCGGGAGCACGCCCCTGGCGGCCGTCGGGAAGGCGGCGATCGACAGGCGCCCGACGACCGTGCCCCGCAGCGCCTCGAAATCGGCCTCCGCCGTCTCCACCAGTGCCAGGATGCGCTCGGCGTGCTCGGCGAGCAGGCCGGCCGCGTCGGTGAGCTTCACCCCGCGCCCGCTGCGCTCGATGAGCGTGGAACCGGTCTCGCGTTCGAGCTTGGCGAGCTGCTGGGAGATCGCCGACGGGGTCACCATGAGCGCCTCGGCGGCGGCGCCGACCGAGCCGTAGACGGCGACGGCGTGCAGGGCCTTGAGACGGTGCAAATCCAGCATATAGCGATGCTAAACGATTTATCGTGTAAGTCTCGCCTGAGCTGAAGGGTCAGCCTCGCGAGGACGCGGAAGCGGCGGCCTTCGCGGCGGCGGGCAGCGCCTCGGCGACCCGGGTGATGGCCTCCTCGTCGTGCGCCGCGGACAGGAACCACGCCTCGTACGCCGACGGCGGGAGATAGACGCCCTGGTCGAGCATGGAGTGGAAGAACGCGCGGTACGCCAAGGTGTCCTGGGTCTGCGCGCCCGCGAAGTCGGTGACCGGGTCGGCGGTGAAGAAGACCGAGAACAGGTTGCCCGCCGTCTGCAGCCGGTGGGGCACCCCTGCGGTGGCCAGGGCGTCCGACGCGGCGCGGCCGATGATCAGGGCCGCGGCGTCCACCCGGTCGTACACCTCCTCGTCGCAGGCCCGCAGGGTGGCGAGGCCGGCGGCGCACGCCAAGGGATTGCCCGAGAGGGTGCCCGCCTGGTAGACGGGGCCCTCGGGCGCGAGACGGTCCATGACCTCGGCCCGGCCGCCGAACGCCGCTGCGGGCAGGCCGCCGCCCATGACCTTGCCGAACGTCATCAGGTCGGCGTCCACAGGGTCCAGGCCGTACCAGCCGGAGGCGGAGACGCGGAAGCCCGTCAGCACCTCGTCGATGATGAGAAGGGCGCCCCTGGCCGTGCACAGCTCGCGCAGCAGCGCGTTGAACCCCGGGCTGGGCGGCACCACGCCCATGTTGGCGGGGCAGGCCTCCGTGATCACGCAGGCGATCTCGTCGCCGAAGGCCTCGAAGGCCTCGGTGACCGCCTCGGGCGAGTTGTAAGGAAGGACGATGGTGTCGGCCGCCGACGCGCCCGTCACACCGGGGGTGTCGGGCAGCCCGAAGGTCACCACGCCCGAGCCCGCGGAGGCGAGCAGCGCGTCCACGTGCCCGTGGTAGCACCCGGCGAACTTGACGACGCGGGAGCGGCCGGTGAAGCCGCGCGCCAGCCGCACCGCCGACATGGTGGCCTCGGTGCCCGAGCTGACCAGCCGGACCTTCTCGACCGGGTCGACCCGGGAGACGATCTCCTCCGCCAGCTCGACCTCACCCGGCGTCGCCGTGCCGAAGGACGTGCCGCGCGAGACGGCCTCGGTGAGCGCCTCGACGACGGCGGGGTGCCGGTGGCCGAGGATCATCGGACCCCAGGAGCAGACCAGGTCGACGTAGCGGTTGCCGTCGGCGTCGACGATGTAGGGGCCCTGCCCCGACTCCATGAACCTCGGGGTGCCGCCGACGGCGCCGAAGGCGCGCACCGGGGAGTTCACGCCGCCCGGCACGACGGCCCGGGCGCGCTCGAACAGGTCCTCTGAGATCTTCGTAAGGCTCACGCGTCAAGGTTAGTCCCCGCGTTGCGAGGCCCGTCAGCCGAGTAGGGGGCGCGACGGCTCTCAGTCGATGGCGTCGGCCAGGCGGTCGAGGACGTGCAGCGGGTCGGGAAGGGGACGCCCGTCGGGTGGCCGCAGCCAGCGGGCCTGGCTGCCGTCGGCCAGCGACGACGGCGGGGCGATGACGTAGCTGTCGCGGCAGTGCCAGCGGAGCCCTGGGGAGTCCTCGATGGTCTCGGGGCCGTAGTCGAGGTGGCAGGACCACCACTCGTCCTCGTCCTCGGGAGCGCCTCGCGTGGCGACGTAAAAAAGGACCCGGTCGCCGCCTGCGGCAACCGGGCCCGTCGCGAAGCCAGAGGCCTCCATGGCGGCGAGGGTGGTCTGGCCCGCCGCCGCGGGTACGTCGAAGACGTCGAACACCCTGCCCGTGGGAAGGATCACGCTCGCCTCGGGATTCTGCTCCCACCAGCGGGTGAGCAGCGCGGTGTCCGTGGTGGCCATCATCTGCCAGGCCGGAGACAGCGGATGGGCCCCCGGGTCGGGACAGCCGACGCGGTCGCACGAACACGCCCGGCGTCCCTCACGCAGTGGATGGGCGCCCAGACAGCTCGCCCACCCCAGCTCGGCGTACTCGAGCACCGAGGCGATCGTCTGCGCTTTCGCATGGGAACGACCGCGCCTTTTCGCCCGGCGAGCCGTCAGTGGTACCCCCACCATCGTGTTCCTCCCCCACCCTGCCTTTCCCCGATGATGCCCGATGGCGACCGGGTCAGGTGACCCGACCCCCGGAAATGGCCCGTCAGGATAGTCTCCTGGCCACTTCTGTAGCCCAATAGGTGAGGATCATGTCCGCCCCGGCGCGCCGGATGGCGATGAGCGACTCCATGATGATGCGCTCGCGGTCGATCCAGCCGTTGGCCGCGGCCGCCTCGACCATGGCGTACTCGCCACTCACCTGGTAGGCCGCGACGGGCACGTCTACGCTGTCGCGGACCTGCCGCAGGATGTCCAGGTAGGCCAGCGCGGGCTTGACCATGACGGCGTCCGCGCCTTCGGCCAGGTCAAGGCGCACCTCGCGGAGCGCCTCGCCCACCGGGCCCGCGGGGTCCTGCTGGTAGCCGCTGCGGTCCCCGAACCGCGGAGCGCACTCGGCCGCCTCCCTGAACGGCCCGTAGAAGCCCGAGGCGTACTTGGCGGAGTACGCGAGGATCGGGATGTGCGAGAAGCCGTTGGTGTCCAGCGCGGCGCGGATCGCGCCGACCTGGCCGTCCATCATGCCGCTGGGGGCGACCACCTCCGACCCCGCCGCCGCCTGGGCGACCGCCACCGACGCGTAGCGCTCCAGGGTCGCGTCGTTGTCGACCTCGCCGTCGGCGGTGAGGATGCCGCAGTGCCCGTGGTCGGTGAACTCGTCGAGGCAGGTGTCGCTCATCACCACGATCGAGTCGCCGAGGTCGGCGCGCAGGTCTCCGAGTGCCAGCTGGACGATGCCCTCGGGGTCGTCGCCCGCCGATCCCCTGGCGTCCTTGACGGCCGGGATGCCGAACACGATCAGCGCGCCCACGCCCGCCTCCGCCGCCTCGTGGGCGGCCTTGCGCAGCGAGTCGCGCGTGTGCTGGAACACGCCCGGCATCGACGTGACCGGCTGGGGGTCGCTCACGCCTTCCTTGACGAACATCGGCAGCACCAGCTCGGCCGGGTGCAGCCGAGTGCCCGCCACCATGCGGCGCATGGGCGCGGTGCGCCGCAGCCTCCGAGGCCGTGCCACCGGAAACTCCGCGTTGCTCATCCTGTCTCCCCTCCCCGACCCTGTCCCGGATCTCGCGTACGCGCGAGGCGCGACGATGGGGAAATCGACTGTTCGGTTATCTGGCCCGGCGGCGAGCACCCCTGCGCGTCTGCGAGGGCCGCCGGGGGACGTCACCGGCCGCGACGGCCGCCTGACGTTGCTTGGCGCCGTACTCCGCCAGCGCGGACGCCAGCGCCGACGCCGAGGGGTTGTCGGCCATGATGTCGACCCGCAGGCCGAACTCCTCGGCGGTCTTCGCGGTCTGCGGCCCGATGACCGCGATCACCGTGACGTTGTGCGGCTTGCCCGCGATGCCGACGAGGTTCCTGACCGTGCTGGACGAGGTGAACAGCACGGCGTCGAAGCCGCCGCCCTTGATCGCCTCGCGGATCGGGGCGGGCGGCGGGGCCGCCCGCACCGTGCGGTAGGCGGTCACGTCGTCGCACTCCCAGCCGAGTTCGGTGAGCCCGGCGATGAGCGTTTCTGTCGCGATGTCCGCCCGGGGCAGCAGGACCCGGTTGATCGGGTCGAGCATGGAGTCGTACGGCGGCCACTCGGCGAGCAGCCCCTCGGAGGAGTGCTCGCCCACCGGCACGAGGTCGGGCTTGACCCCGAACTCCACCAGCGCCCTGGAGGTCGCCTCGCCGACGGCCGCGACCTTCAGGCCGGCGAACGCCCGAGCGTCGAGGCCGTACTCCTCGAACTTCTCCCTGATCGCCTTGACGGCGTTGGCCGAGGTGAACGCCACCCACTCGTAGCGGCCGGTCACCAGGCCCTTGATGGCGCGGTCCATCTGCTGGGGGGTGCGCGGCGGCTCCACGGAGATCGTCGGCACCTCCTCCGGCACCGCGCCGTACGACTGGAGCTGCTCGGACAGCCCGGCCGCCTGCTCCTTGGTGCGGGGAACGAGGACGCGCCAGCCGAACAGCGGCTTGTTCTCGAACCACGACAGGCGGTCGCGCGTGCCGACCGCGTCGCCCACGACGATCAGCGCGGGCTCGGCGATGCCCGCGTGCTTGAGGTCGGCGGCGAGCCTGCCGAGCGAGGACACCACGGTGTACTGCTCGGTGGTGGTGCCGCTCTGGGTCACGGCCACCGGGGTGGTGTCGGGCTTGCCCCCGGCGATGAGGGCCTTGCCGATGGCGACCGCCTCGGTGATGCCGTTGTAGATCACCACGGTGCCCGCGGAGGCGGCGTGGACCGACCAGTCGTCGACCTGGGTGGCGTCCACGATGCGGAACTCCGGCACCGCCACGGCCGGCGCGATGCCCGCGTAGGTGAGCACCGCCGTGGCCGGCGGCACGCCGGGGACGATCTCGAAGTCGACCTCCGCCTTGGCGCAGGCCGCCACCTCCTCGGTGACCGAGGAGAAGAAGCCGGGATCGCCCGCGCACAGGCGCACGACGCGGCATCCCGCCTTGGCCTCCTGCACGGCCTTCAACGACACCGCGCCCATCTCGCCGGCGACGTCCACGACCTTGACGTCCTCGGAGCAGTGGCGCAGCAGGGCCCCGTACGCCTCCCTGTCGAGGACGACGACGTCGGCCCGTGACAACAGGTCGGCGCCGCGCAGGGTGAGGAGGTTCTCGTCACCCGGCCCGGCTCCCACGAAGGCGACGAACCCGGCAGGGCGCTCACCGGCCGTCTCCGTCGCACCCGTCGTGGCCGCGCTCCTCTCCACTGCCTCGCCGCTCTCATCAGTCATGGTGCCGGCCGTCGTGGTGTCGGCCGTCTTGCCGGTCTTGCTTCCGGAGCTCAATGGGTCCGCTCCCCCATCAACATGCCGGCCCCCTCGGAGATCATGGCGGTCGCGAGTTCGCGTCCGAGCTCCATGGCTGCCGAGGGATCACCGGCGGTGGACTTGCGCACCGACCGTGTGCCATCGAAGGCGACCACGGCGGCGGTCAGGTTGAGAATGTGCCCGTCATCGGCCGCGTACGCACCTACGGGCGCGCTGCAACCGGCTTCGAGGGTGGCGAGCACGGCGCGCTCGGCGGTCACCGCGGCGCGTGTGCGCGGGTCGTCGAGCACTCCGAGCAACTCGATCAGCGCCGCGTCGCCGGCGCGGCACTCGACCGCGAGCGCCCCCTGCCCCGGCGCGGGAAGCATCTCGGAAACTTCGAAGAGCTGGGCGATCTCGGTCTCGCGCCCGATGCGGCCGAGCCCGGCGGCGGCGAGCACGATGGCCCGCAGCTCTCCGGAGGTCACCTTGCCGATGCGGGTGTCGGCGTTGCCGCGGATCGGGACGTACTCGAGATCGGGCCGCAGCACGCGCAGCTGGGCCACGCGGCGCGGGGAGCCGGTGCCCACCAGGGCGCCGGGGGCCAGGTCGACGAGCTTGGCGGAGCCGACGAGGGCGTCCCTCGGGTCGTCGCGCGGCGGTATGGCCGCGATGACGACGCGCGGGTCGGGCTTGGTCGGCAGATCCTTGAGGGAGTGGACCGCGAAGTCGATCTCACCATCGATCAGCTTGTCGCGAAGGGCGCTGACGAACACGCCGGTGCCGCCGAGCTGCGCCAGGTGGGTCTTGGTGACGTCGCCGAAGGTCGTGACGCCGACGAGCTCCACAGGACGCCCTGTCAGCTCGGTCAGCCGGTCGGCCACGAGCTGCGACTGGGTGGTCGCCATGAGGCTCCGCCGGGTGCCCAGCCGGAGGACGCTCCGCGCTGTGATCAGGCCCTCGGTCATGCCTCCTCCTCGCCGGCTCGACCGGTCAAGTCGGTCTCCACCTCGGCCACGTCGGCTCTCGTCACTGCCTCGGGCACCTTCGGGTTCAGGTCGAACAGCTCGCGCAGCGCCTCAGCATAATGATCGCCCGCTGGGGACGCCGCCAACCTTTTGACACGCACAGTCGGCTCGTGGAGCAGTTTGTCCACGACCCTCCTGACGGTCTGGGAGATCTCACCGCGCAGCCGCCCGTCGATCTCGGGCACCCGCGTGACGAGGCGCCCCAGCTCGGCCTCGACGACGTCGGCGGCCTTGGCCCGCAGCGCCACCACGGTCGGCGTGACCTTGGCCGCGCGCTCGGCACGGAGGTACTCGCAGACCTCTGCGGCCACGATGGACCTGACCGCGACGATGTCGTCGGAGCCGCCGCCCTGGCCCTGATCACCGACCCCCGCCTCCTGCATCGACTCGAGGTCGACGAGCGTGACGCCCGGAAGCGTGCGCACGCCCGGGTCCACGTCGTGCGGGAGCGCGAGGTCGAGCAGGAAGAGCGGCTTCTCGCGTACGGCTCGCGCCACCATTTCGGTGCCGATGACAACGCTACCCGCTCCTGTGCAGGAGATGACCAGGTCGGCGCCCGGCAGCTCGCGCTCGACCTCCGCCAGCTCGACGGCACGGCCGCCGACGGTCTGGGCCAGGCGGGCGGCGCGCTCGAAGGTGCGGTTGGCGACCACGATGTCGGTGACCCCGGCGCGGGCGAGCGTCGCCGCGGACAGCGCGCTCATCGACCCGGCGCCCACCACGAGCGCCCGCCTGCCCGCGATCGGGCCGAGGACGCGCTCGGCGAGGGTGAGGCCGACGCCGACGAGGGAGGCGCCCGCCCGGTCGATGCCGGTCTCGGTGTGGGCGCGCTTGCCGACGCGGAGCGCCTGCTGGGCCAGCTCGTTGAGCACAGTGCCCGCTGTGCCCTGCTCCTGGGCCAGCCGCAGCGACTGGCGCACCTGGCCGAGGATCTGCCCCTCGCCCACCACCATCGAGTCGAGACCGCAGGCCATCGTGAACAGGTGCTCGACGACGCGGTCCTCGTAGTGGACGTAGAGGTGGCGGGTCAGCTGCTCCTGGGGGACCCCGGAGTGGTCGCTGAGAAGGTCGGTGACGGCGGTCACCCCGGCGTGGAAGCGGTCGACGTCGGCGTAGACCTCGACCCGGTTGCACGTGGAGACGATCATGACCTCGGACACGTGCGCGTCGCTCCGCAGATCGTGCAGGAGCTTCACGAGGGCGTCGCCGGTCACCGCGACGCGTTCGAGCAGCGCCACCGGCGCTGTCCTGTGGCTGAGACCAACCGCGAGAAGGCTCATGCGTCCATCGCCTCGGCCCAGTCTCCGGCCATCATGGGACTCCCTGTTTCGCGATCCGCTTTGCGCTGCTCATGAAACGCAAGAATTTGCAGTTCGATCGAGAGATCGACCTTGCGGACATCGACTCCGTCAGGCACGGTCAGCACGACGGGGGCGAAGTTCAAGATACTCGTGATCCCGGCTGCGATGACCCGGTCGGCCACCTGCTGCGCCGCCGTCGCGGGTGTGGCGATCACCACGATCGAGACCCCCCGCTTGTCGATCACGCTTTCGAGCTGGTCTATGTGGTCGACGGCCATGCCGACCAGGCGCTCGCCGACCACGCTCGTGTCGGCGTCGAACAGCGCGGCCACCCGGAAGCCCCGGGAGACGAACCCGCCGTAGTTCGCGAGCGCCCGTCCGAGGTTGCCCACCCCGACGATGGCCACGGCCCAGTCCTGGGTGAGGCCCAGCTCGCGGGAGATCTGGTAGATCAGGTACTCGACGTCGTAGCCGACGCCGCGCGTGCCGTACGACCCGAGGTGCGACAGGTCCTTGCGCAGCTTGGCGGAGTTGACTCCGGCAGCGACCGCGAGATCCTCCGAGCTCACCGTGGCGATGCCCCGCTCCGCGAGCCCGTTCAGAGCGCGCAGGTACAGCGGAAGCCTCGCGACGGTCGCATCGGGGATGCCACGCTCACGCGCTTGGGACATGCGGCGGATCACTTGGCCGGAACTCCAGGGGACGGGCGGCCGGTGCGCCCCCGGCCGCGCTCGCGGTTGACGGATGTCGAGGAGAGGGCGCAGGCATCCAGGTTAGTACCTTTGTGAAGCTATGCACAAAGTGCGAGCGCGGACTCTCGGGTGTCAACTTTCCCAGGTAGGGGTGGCGGTCCGGGATCCGGCCCTCATGACTGTGATCCATGACACGGCCGGCGGGGCCGTTAGGCTGGGCTCATGGCTCCGCGAGACCACACGATCACCCTGCTCGGCAAGCCCGGGTGCCACCTGTGCGACGACGCCAGGGCCGTCATCCAGCGCGTGGCCGCCGATCTCGGGGTCTCCTGGGAGGAGCGCGACATCACCGCCTCCGAGGCCGACCAGCGGGACTACTGGGAGATGATCCCCGTCACGCTGATCGACGGCGTGCAGCACGACTTCTGGCGCGTCGACGAGACCCGCCTCCGCGCCGCCCTGACCTCGTAGCTCTTTCGTCAGACGCGGAACGCCGTGGGCAGCGGCACCACCTTGGCGGCGTTGACGTTCAGCTCGATCACGTTCGCCGCGAGCACGTGCGCCACCCGCTCGCGGGCGAAGCGCTCCATGTGCGCCTGTCGCTGGTGCTCGGTGAACGCCACCTCGTCGCGGTAGAGCTCGTAGACGATGCGCTGGAGCGGCGCCGACTTGACCGCGTGGCAGATGAAGATCAACGTGTCCGGCTCGCTCCGGCGTACGGCCTCGACGGTCTCCTCGGCGAGGCGGTCGAACGCCTCACCGGCTCCGTCCATCAGCGTGAAGACGGTGAGCAGGCCGTAGATGCTGGGCGAGGGCCTGACCGAGCCGGAGCCCACGAGCGGCACGTCGGCGCGGCGCCCTCCTCCTGAGGCGGCGGCCTGGTCGAGACGTCCTCCGAAGGGCGGCTGCAGCTCGTTGCCGGGGAACAGCGCGCCGGTGGCGGGCATGGAGTAGTCCTGCTGCCCCGGCGCGTGGTGCGACCCGTTCTGCCCGGGGTAGCCCGGGTCGGATGGTCCGGGAAGTGGGTTCTGGGCGTGCCGCGACCCGGGCTGGCCCGGCATGTTGGACCCGGTCACGCCTCCGAGGCCGGGCCCACCTTGTCCAGGGAGACCTTGTCCGGGGAGGCCTTGTCCGGGGAGGCCGCCGGCCGTGTCCGGGCCTATGACCTCGCCGGTCCTCGGGCCGCCCGAGGCGCCGTACCCGCCGGAGGGCTGCATGCGGGCGGCGAAGTCCACATCACCCTGGTCGCCCGCGCGGTACTCCGCCACGAGGTCGCCGAGGCCGGAGCGTCGCGGAGGCGGCGTCGAGGCGGCGGCGGGGGTGGCGGGCAGCGGCCCGGACTCGTACGCGGCCTCGGGAGCCTGGCGGCGGAAGGGCGGGCGCTCGTCGTCCCAGTCATCGTCGTCGGAGTCGTCCCGCTCCTCGTCGTACGGCGCGAGCGGGCGGGCGACGGCGTACCACACGGCCCCGACCATGAGCGTGATCACGAGCGCCGCGAAGACGCCGGGGATCGCGAAGCGGACGGCGCCCACCAGGGCGAGCCCGGTCGGCGCCAGCACCACGCCCGCGTGCATGTTGTCGGCGTCGAGGTCGTCCCCATTGCGCCAGCGCAGCACCGCGACGATGAGGCAGCCGATCAGGATCAGGTACGTGAGGGCGTGGGCGGCGTTCAGCAGGGCCGTCGGGATGATGGTCCAGTGGATGTCGCCGAGCGGCAGGGTGTAGGCGAACTTGTCGGGGTCGCTGATGGGGTCCAGGATCATGATCACGGTCGTGATCAGCGTGAACGCGATGCCCAGCAGCCAGGCGGCGAACTTCGCGGGCGCCTTCTGCGCGAGCATCTGGATCATGCCGACCGCGAGCCAGAACGGCGCCAGGAAGGCTCCGGTGATCTGGTAGACGCGGAAGGTGACGGGCCCGAACTTCATCAGGTGCCCGACGGCGACCGCGCCGAGTGCGAGGCAGAGCGCTGAGGTGGTGATGGTCCAGGCGATCAGCCAGCCGCTCCGTTCGTCCCGGAGACGTCCGACCAGGATGCCAGTGGTGATGGCGGCGAACAGTGCACCGGCGAAGGCGGTGACGGCAACGAGGACTTCCATGATGGCCCAACTCTGCCGGACATTACCTCCAAACCGGTAGCCGATGCCCGAACTGCCGCATCACTCCTGTTACGCGTGGTAGTTACTGAGGCAAAGTGGATTGTGTAATTTCCCGATGATTTCTAGAGTGTTCGAGCACGCACGCGCCCTTCCCTTTCCTCCCCAGGGATACCGGATGTCGAACTCATGGTCGGTCGCCGGGCTTTCCCCTCCAGGATCGGCCGACACTGTGAACTCCACGCGCGCCGCCGCTGACCAGCGGGAGCGCCCCTCCCCGGACATCGATGAGCTCCGGAGAGTGGTCCTCCGCGCCAAAACCGGCGACGCCGACGCCTTCGCGTCGTTGTACGACCGATACGTCGATCTTGTGTATCGCTATGTCTACTTCCGGGTCGGCTGCCACGCCCTCGCGGAGGATCTGACCAGCGAGACGTTCCTGCGCGCCCTCCGGCGCATCGCCGACTTCACCTGGCAGGGCAGGGATTTCGGCGCTTGGCTGGTGACGATCGCCAGGAACCTCGTGACCGACCACTTCAAGTCCGCCCGCTACCGCATGGAGGTCTCCACCGCCGAGGTGCTGGACACCCCGATGGACGGCCCGCACATCCCCGAGAACGCCGTGGTCACGACCATGATCAACGAACGCATCCTTCGGGCGGTGCGCGATCTCGGACCAGAACAGCAGGAATGCGTGGTCCTGCGCTTCCTGCACGGTATGTCGCTCGCCGAGACAGCGCTGATCATGGGGAAGAAGAGCGGCGCGATCAAGGCCCTCCAGTTCCGCGCGATCCGCGCCCTGGCCAGGGCACTCCCGGACGACCTGAGTTGATCTATGGTGACGCTCGTGAGGAGACCGGAGTGAGCAGGGCAGCCGTAACCTGAGGGCTCCCCGCATCGTTGGGCAAGTAGCACCTATGGATCATCGTAGTGCGCGCGGCAGGGAGCTTTCATGGGCAAGTGGGGGCCTACGCGGTGGCTGCTCAGGCGTTGGGCGGCCGCCACGCGACGGGAGCCCCAAGCCCATTTCGTGTCCCGGCTCAACGAGATCGGCGCCGAGCCCGGCCACGGCCCTCGGCCCGACTTCCGCGCCCGGCTGCGTGGAGAGCTGCTCGCCGCCCAGGCGACCACCCCGGAGACCGCTCCCGAGACCGCCCGGCACGCGCGTCGCATCCCCATGCTGGTCCGGTTGCGCCCGGGGGCGCTCATCGTGACGGTGACGGGCCTGATGCTCTTCACCGGGGTGGAGACCTACGGCTCGGTGCCCGGCGACCGCCTCTACCCGATCAAGCGCGCGGCGGAGGCCACCCTGCTCAGCCTCACGACCGACGACGTGGAGCGCGCCCAGCGCGAGCTGAGCGCCGCGCACTCCCGCGCCACGGAGGCCGCCGCGCTGCTCGGCTATCCCGACTCCCGGCGCTCCGAGCTGATCGGGCCGACCCTGGACGAGATGACCTCGACGACCCGCTCGGCCCTGTCCGCCCTGGGCCACGTGAAGCGCCCGGATACGCACGCGCCCGCGTTGAAGCGCTTCACCGAGGAGCAGCGGGACGTGGTGGAGCCGATGATCCCCCAGCTCGGCGACGACGACCGCATGAAGGCCAGCGCGTACCTGGACATGATCGACGACCTGACCCCGTGACGTACGCGGGAGGACGCCTCTTCACGACGTGGGCGGGACACGCCCATGACCTGCACGATCTTCCTGTCTCCCTCAGGTCCGCCTACCTGGGCGCACCCTACGACGTGCGCCAGACGTCACGCCACGCTAACGCCACGTACACCGACTCCACCCCCTGCTCCCAGTTAAGCTGAGGTGCTATGAGGCGGTTACTGCGACGGCGCACCGAGGCGGAGATGGCCGGAGAGGTCGCTGCCGCGGCCGCCGTGGCCGCGCCCATCGCCGATCCCGACCCGACCGCGGCGGCGTTCTTCGACGTCGACAACACGATGATGCGAGGCGCCTCGATCTACCACTTCGCCCGGGGTCTGGCCTCCCGGGGGCTGTTCACCACCAAGGATCTTCTGAGGTTCGCGATGGGCCAGGCGCTGTTTCGCGTACGCGGCAACGAGAACCCCGAGCACATCGCGCAGGCCAAGGAGACCGCGCTCGCCTTCGTCGTCGGGCTCAAGGTCAACGACGTCGTACGGCTCGGCGAGGAGATCTACGACGAGGTGATGGCCGACCGCATCTGGGCCGGCACCCGCGCCCTCGCCCAGAGCCACCTGGACGCCGGCCAGCGCGTGTGGCTCGTGACCGCCACGCCTGTCGAGCTCTCGCGGGTGATCGCCCAGCGCCTCGGCCTCACGGGCGCACTCGGCACGGTCGCCGAGACCGAGGACGGCGTCTACACCGGCCGCCTGGTGGGCGACCTGCTGCACGGACCGGCGAAAGCCGAGGCCGTGAAGGCCCTGGCCCGGCGCGAGGGCCTCGACCTGTCACGCTGCACGGCCTACAGCGACTCGGCGAACGACCTTCCTCTGCTCCAGCTCGTCGGCCACCCTTGCGCGATCAACCCCGACAGCGAGTTGCTGGAGCACGCCAGGGACAACAACTGGATGATCAGGGACTTCCGCACCGGCCGCAAGGCCACCATGATCGGCCTCCCCATCGCAGCGGGCGCCGGCGCCATCGCCGGCGGCGTAGCCGCCGCCATAGCCCTGAGAAAGCACTACCGCTCCTCCTGAAGCTCTCTCGGCCTGAAGGTCAGCGTCGGCGCTGGTTCTCTGACGCTTGGGACAGGAGCGCGGACCACCCTTGCGCGGCTTGGCGGTCTACGAGGCACACGACCCAGCCGGTCGGCCGTCGTGCCTCGTCGCCACGACCCAACCTCTCACTCATTGGTCGTGCTGGGTCGTGGCAAGTCAGTGGCGGTGGTGGTGTCGAAGGGCCCGCGAAGGCGGCGGGCGAGTTCGGGGTCGGAGTAGATCTCAGCGGTGGACATCCATTCGCGCAACGCGCGGGAGAACGGTACGAGCAGCCCAGTGTCGGCACCGGCTAGCAGGTGGTCCAGCAGTTCGGTCACGCACTCGGGACGGGCCTCGGCGGGCAGCCACTTCAACCACGGGAGCTCTTCGGAGAAGGCCTCTTCAGCAACGCTGCGATTCGAGCGCGCGATGATCGACAGAGACCGAGCCGCGAGGCGAAGACCTTCGGTCATGGCCTGGAACCGCTCAGAGCGCATCAAGACGAGGTTCTCGGCATCCCTCCGTTCCAGGATGACATCGGCGTCGTCCAGCGCCGGGAACACGCTGGTCTGCTTGTTGATCAGCGTCGAGAACGGAAACGACCGTGTTGTCATGCCACCACCCTACCGCTCAACTTCGAAAGTAGTTCAGTTATCGTCTCCAGTCTCCGAACTCCACGTCCCGCACCGGCCGGCTCGAACGGCCGGCGCATGCCTTAGACGCGAACGTCGAGGTCCGCCTGACCCCCCGCGCTCCAACGGCCTGAGCCCCGGTCACGTCTAGGGAAAGAGCCTCGCTCCGCTCGGACTGATACGCGAGGCACTACCGCCGCCCGCGAGTCAGCCCGGCGGCGGCGCCGCCGAGAATGTCGGCACCGTCGCCTAACCTCACCACGAAACCGGAAGCGCGGCCTGCTCGTCGATTTCACCGGAGCCAGGCTGCAGGTGGCGTCTCGATCGGGATCTGAGCAGCGGAAGGGGGCTGGGTGACCACATTCGTCTTGATCCACGGCGCTGGCGATGTCGGCTGGTACTGGCATCTGGTGGAGGCCGAACTGCGTGCACGAGGTCATGACACCATCGCGCCGGATCTTCCATGCGACGACGACTCGGCGGCCCTGCCCGAGTACGCGGACACCGTGACCGGCGCGATCGGCGACCAAACCAATCTAATCGTCGTCGCGCAATCGCTCGGTGGCTTCATCGCCCCGCTCGTCTGCGACCGGGTGGCGGTGGAACTGCTCATCCTGGTCGCGCCCATGATCCCCGCGCGCACCCGTTTTCGCCGCCTGGGCCGGCGGCTCTGGCCGGGTCAGAAGAACGGGGGGAAGGCGTGGCCGCGTTGGAGGCGGAGACGGTTGAGTTGTTGCTGCACCAGCTCGCGGACCTGGTCGGTGAGGTTGAAGACCAGCATCGGGTCGTCGGCCTCCTCCGGGTCGTACTCGTCGGTGCGCACGGGCTCGCCGAACTGGATCATCCACTTGGACGGCAGCGGCAGCAGGCCGAGCGGCCCGAGCCACGGGAACAGCGGCGTGATCGGGATGTACGGCAGGCCGAGCAGCCGCGCGAGCGACCGGATGTCGCCGATCTTGGGATAGATCTCCTCCGCGCCGACGATCGAGCACGGGATGATCGGCACTTGGGCCCTGATCGCGGAGGCCACGAAGCCGCCCCGGCCGAATCGTTGCAGCTTGTACCGCTCCGAGAAGGGCTTGCCCACGCCCTTGAAGCCCTCGGGGAACACCCCGACCAGCTCGCCCTTGCGCATCAGCCGGTCGGCGTCCTCGGGGCAGGCGAGCGTGTGGCCCGACTTGCGTGACAGGTGGCCGAGGATCGGAAGCTGGTAGACCAGGTCGGCGCCGAGCAGCCGCAGCGGGCGGTGCGCGGGATGCTCGTCGTGGAGGGCCACCTGGAGCATGAGGGCGTCGACCGGGACGGTGCCGGAGTGGTTGGCGACGACGAGCGCCCCCGCCTCGCGCGGCACGTTCTCAAGGCCCACGGCCTGCACCCGAAACCAGTGCCGGTAGAGCGGGCGGATCAGCTCAAGGAGCACCTTGTCGTTCAGCTCAGGGTCGAAGCCGAACTCGTCGACCTCGTACTCCCCGGCGAACCGGCGCCGCAGGAAGGCCAGGAACTCCGCGAGGCGGTCCTCGACGGCGTCGGCCCTGCCGTTGCCGGAGCGCCGCCGCGCAGCCGTGATGGGGATGACCTGAGCGTCTCGGGACTCCTCATCGCGCAAGTCGTGCGGTAGCTTCACCGTTTCACCCCTCCACCCATGACTGTCGTGATCCAGTCGATCACAGCGAGTGGCATACCACCAAACAGGCCACGCGAGTGGAGGAAGTCATCGAACGCCGACGCGGTGGTGAACTTGGGCCGCCAGCCGAGCTCGGCCACGAGCCTGTCGGGGTCGACGGCGCGCCCGTAGCTCATCAGGGCGAGTTGCTCGGGAGAGAAGTCGACCCGCCCGACACTGCGGGCGAGGTCACCGATGACGCGGAAGGCGGTGGCCGGCACCGGCACCGTCGGCCGGCCGCTCCTGCGTACGCACTGCGACAGCAGCATGACGCCGTCACCGACCACGTTGAACGTGCCGGGGTGGTCCTCCACGGCCATGCGGCGCAGCACCTCCACCCCGTCGTCCTCGTGGACGAACTGCAGGCGGGGGTCGAAGCCGAGCACGGTCGGCAGGACAGGCTGGACGAAATAACGCGTCAACGGCGAGTCGACGCCCGGCCCCATGAAGTTCGCGAAGCGCAGGGTCGAGACCGTCACGTCGGGCCGCCGCCGGGCGAAGCCGCGGACGTACGCCTCGACCTCGGTGGCGTCCTTGGCGTAGCCGGAGCTCGCCACCTCGATCGGCTCGGCCTCTTCTGTGAAGACCGCCGGGTCGTGCGAGGAGGAGCCGTACACCGCGGTCGTGGAGCGGACCACCACCCTGCGCACCGTCGCCGACCGCTGGCAGGCCGCCAGCAGCTGCATGGCGCCGATGACGTTGTGCTCTTTCATGTACAACCGGCCGGCGCTCTTCGAGGGAGCGCTGACCAGGCTCATGTGCACAACGGTGTCGATGTCGGCCGCCGCGATGACCTGTGCGATGTCCGGGCTGCGCAGATCAACCCGGACGAACTCCGTACGGCCCAGCGCGACGCCGCCGCCGTCTCGCGTGAGCGAGGGCGGCGGCACGGTGTCCACTCCGATGACCCGGTCGATGTCCGGGTCCGCTGCGAGGACGCTCGCCACTCGGGCGCCGATGTGTCGGGAGACCCCGGTGACAAGCACTGTGTGGGTCATCGGCGCCTCGCAGAATCACGTTTGTGGGTCGCGCTTGCTCGGGTGCTCACCGGGCTCGTGATCCCTCACACCCGGCCCGCCGCTCTGCGTCGTCGGTCCGCGCTGTTACTTCTTGTTACGCCGCTGGATGCGGGTCTTCTTCAGAAGCTTGCGGTGCTTCTTCTTGGCCATGCGCTTACGACGCTTTTTGATCACAGAGCCCACGGGACCCCCAGGTGAAGGTAGGTTTTGTCAAGTCGGTGTGTGCCCTCCGGCGAGTCGCGCGCCGCCCTGAGCGCCTGGACACGCCGTTGCCACGGCATACCCGGGAACCCAGATCGGCGCCTCGCAAGAAGCACACCGATTCAACAGCCTACCGGCGATTCACGGTCGATCGCTCCCCGGGGGGAACCCGCGTAGCCCGCCGAGGGGTCGCGCCCCACGACCGGCCAGACGTGGGCGGTCGGCCGCCCACCCCGCTCCGGTCGGTTTCGCACCCCTGGCGAACCATGCGCTCATAGTCCAGCGGTCTCGACCAGGTGAACGGTTATGTCGCTACTGGTCCAGTCAACCCGCTTCGATGAACGCATCCCTCAGGTAGTCGTGCACCGCTTGCTCAGGCACCCTGAAGGATCGCCCGACCCGGATGGCCGGTAACTCACCCGAGTGGACGAGCCGGTACACCGTCATCTTGGACACCCGCATGACAGTGGCAACCTCTGCCACCGTCAGGAACTTCACCTCGCTGAGAGGTCTTTCGCCTGCACCCATCGGACGCCTCTTCCGCACGTGTTTCCGGGTTATCCCCACTGGTGCCATTGCTCACGCACGTGTACTGCTGTCAGCGTAGAACGCGTCTCCGATCGCGCAAACCCCCTATTCCATCAGTCTGCGGAGACGCCTGCCACCAGAACGGAGAAAATCGCTGGCCAGCAGCCAGGCCGAGCCCTGATCCTGATCTTGTGGCCGGTCTAACTGTGTCCCATTAGAGTCGCCCGGGATCATAAAAAAGTTGGCAAACGGTCGACGTCAGACCCCGAATGCGCGCGCGAAACAGCGGTTAGGGGACGACCGGATTGGGTGGAGGTCGCCTCACAGGCCACTCTCGACCCGTGAGACCAGATAGCGCGTCAACGGATCGTAGTGACGCGGAAGCACGTTGTCATCGAGCGGCACGGTCACGGCGATCTTGCCCTCGGCCTCGCCGACGAACAGCCCGGGGTCGTTGCTGTCGGCGAATCCGACCGTCTCGACCCCCGCCTCGCCCGCCGCACCGGCCCAGCCGTGATCGCCGATCACCAGATCGGGCTTCTCGTCCCCGAGCTCCGCGAGCATCGCCTGCATCGGGGCGGGGTCGTGGGTGTGGACCAGGGCGCCACCGTCGTCCAGCATCGCCACGTCGTCCAGGTAGCGGATGCGGCGCTTGCGGCCGAGGCCTCCGCTCGCGAAGGACCGCTGCTCTCCGGGGGTGAGGATCGTGGCCCCGTGCCCCCTGGCGAGCCGCGCCAGCGCGAGGTGCGTGGTGAGAAGCCCCGTGGGGTGGCCCGTGGCGATGAGGACCCTGGGGTTGTCGCGCTTGAGCACGGCGGCGATGCGGTCGCCCATCGCGTCGAGGGCGTCGATCGTGCGGTCGGGGTCGATCGTGTCCTGCCCGTGGCGGTACTCGGGGTCGGCCACGACCCCGGCGGCCTTCGACATCAGCGAGAGGATGTCGCGGTAGGTCCAGTCACCGTCCATGGTGAGGCCGAACATGTAGTGGGGATCCCGTACGGCGAGCGAGCGGTAGTGATCTAGGTTGTTCTCCCGGCTGGTGGCCACGTCACCGGCGATCTTCGTCCGGATCAGGTGGTCTCTCAGCTCTTCCCGCGAAAGAGCAGTCGCGGTCTCCATCGTTCACTCCGTCCACTTTGCAGGTTGTGCACCCTTGTGCAACCTTCACGGCAGTACGCACCGGCGGCCACCACGCCTGGCGGGATCAGGGCAGGGGGTCCAGCCCGTGAAAAGGGAAGATCGCCTTCCGCGTTGCCATGATGGCTCGGTCAATAGCGTCCCCAGGGTCGTAACCACCGGAGAAATGCTGAAATTCCGGGCTACGGCCGTCGGTCATGGTCAGCGGCGGCACCTCGCCCGTACGCACCCTGACGAAATCACGCCAGCTCTGCGGCGTCGGCGTGCCCGGGTCGACCGGGTCGCCCGCGGCCTCGGCGATCAGATGGCTCCACGCGCGGGGGACCACCTGCACCAGCTCGTAACCGCCACCGCCCGTCGCCAGCCACCTGCCGCCCGCCGTCTCGTGGGCCAGCGAGTGCAGCGCGGCGTACGCCTGGCGCTGGCCGTCGAGGCTCAGCATGAGGTGGGCCAGCGGGTCGAGGGCGTGGCTGTCGCAGCCGTGCTGGGTGACCAGCACCTCGGGGTCGAACTCCCGCAGCAGCGGCGGGACCACCGCGTGGAACGCCCGCAGCCACCCGGTGTCCCCGCAGCCGGCCGGGAGCGCGACGTTGACGGCCGTCCCCTCGGCGCCGGTCTCGGTGGGGAAGCCGGTGCCGGGGAACAGCGTGCGCGGGCTCTCGTGCAGGCTGATCGTGAGAACCCTCGGGTCGTCGTAGAACATCGCCTGGACGCCGTCCCCGTGGTGGACGTCGACGTCGACGTACGCGATGCGCCGCGCGCCCTGCGAGAGCATCCACGCGATGCCCAGCGCCGGGTCGTTGTACACGCAGAAGCCGCTCGCCGACCCCGGCATGGCGTGGTGCAGCCCTCCTGCGATGTTCAGCGCGTGCTCGGCCCCGCCCGTCCACACCGCGCGGGCGGCGGCGAGCGTGGCGCCCGCGACCAGGGCCGACGCCTCGTGCACGCCGACGAAGGCGGGGTTGTCGGGCGTGCCCAGCCCGCACGCGAGGTCGGGCCTGCCGTCGGCGGACACGCGCCGCACCGCGTCGATGTAGTCGCGCTCGTGCACCAGGGCCAGCTCGTCGTCGGTCGCCGGGGCGCACCCCACCAGCTCGACCTTGTCGAGCACTCCGAGCTCGCGGGCCAGCGCCATCGTCAGCTCGACCCTGACGGGCGCCAGAGGATGATCCGGCCCGAAGTCGTACGAGACCAGTTCGTCGTCCCAGACAACCCGCACGGACCGGCTCACGCCATCACCTCGCCCACGACGGATCGGCCACGGCGGAGCGTAAAGGCTCGGCCGGACCGGGGGCGCGGGATCGAAAGCTCACCGCGCACGCTCATGAAAACGACCGTACCGCACCGCTTGTGATCACCCGCCGACGCCGTCACCCGTACGAACCAGAACACGGCAGTACGGCCCCATGTGTCACGTGGGTCACTCCGCTCGCAGGGCGATGACGGGATCGAGGCGGGCGGCCCTGCGCGCCGGGGCGACGCCGAAGAAGACGCCGACCGCGACCGAGACGCCGAAGGCCAGGACGATCGACCACCAGGTGATCGCGGCCGGCACCGGCGAGACCGCCTGGATCAGCAGGGAGCCGCCCACCCCGATCAGGATGCCGAGCACCCCGCCGATCGTGGTGAGCAGCACGGCCTCGATGAGGAACTGCCCGAGGACGTCCCGCTGGCGGGCGCCGAGCGCCTTCCGCAGCCCGATCTCCCGCGTGCGTTCCCGCACGCTGACCAGCATGATGTTGGAGACGCCCACGCCGCCGACCAGCAGGGAGATGCCCGCGATGGCGGCCAGGACTCCCGTGAGCATGCCGAGCACGCTCCCGATGGTGCCGAGGAGCTGGGTCTGCGTCACGGCGCTGAACCGCTCGCCGGGGTAGCGCCCGCCGAGCGCCTGGACGACCCGCTCTCGCAGCGGCTCGATCTCGTCCGGCCCCGAGGCCCCGACGGCGATGCCGTTGATCCGCGAGAGCCCGATCAGGCGCTGCGCGGTCGTGACGGGGACGTGGACCTCCTGGTCGCGGGCCACGCCGAACGTCGCGCCCAACGGCTCGTACAGGCCGATCACCCGGAACCGCACCCCGGAGATCGTGACCTGGCGGCCGACCGGGTCGACGTCCCCGAACAGCTTGGCCCCGACCTCGGAGCCGAGGACCGCCACCCGCCGCCGCGTGTCCACATCGGTGGCGCTGAGGTAGCGGCCCCGGCGGAGCGGCCGGTCGAAGATGTTCGGCAGGTTCTCGTCGGTGCCGGTGATGGTGGCGAAGACCTCGGTGCGCCCCACCCGCACCGATTCGCCCGAGTTGACGGCCACCGTGACCTTCGCCGGGTCGCCCACGACCCGGCGGACGAACGCCACGTCCGCGAGGTTCAGACGGCTCTGGGTGGGCGCGGCCCCGAGGCCCACCTGCCCGGGGACGACCAGGATGATGTTGCTTCCGAGCCCCGCGATCTCCCTCTCGATCGCCTCCTTGGCGCCGGTGCCGATCGCGACCAGGATGACCACGGCCAGCACCCCGACCACGACGCCGAACATCGTCAGCGCGCTGCGCAGCCGGTTGACCCTCAGCGCCTCAAGCGCCATGCGCAACGCCTCGGCGGTCCTCACGGCGCGCCCTCGTCGCCGTCCCCGTGTGCGGTGTCGAGCTCGATGAGGCCGTCGCGGACGTGGATACGCCGATGGGCCAGGTCGGCGACCTCGCGCTCGTGGGTGACCAGGACCACGGCCACGCCGCTCTCGGAGTTGAGGTCGGCCAGGATGCCCATCACCTCCTGGCCGTTGCGCGAGTCCAGGTTGCCGGTCGGCTCGTCGGCCAGCACCACCTTGGGATCGCCGACCAGCGCCCGGGCGATCGCCACCCGTTGCTGCTCGCCTCCGGACATCTGGGACGGCCGGTGGTCCAGCCGGTGCGCGAGACCGACCGCCGAAAGCGCCCGCCTGGCCCGCTCGCGCCGTTCGGCCCTGCCCACTCCCCTGTAGACGAGCGGCAGCGCGACGTTCTCCAGCGCGGAGGTGCGGCCGAGCAGGTGGAAGGACTGGAACACGAACCCGACCGCCTGGTTGCGCAGCTCGGCGAGGCCGGTGTCGTCCAGCGTGGACACGTCGACGCCGTTGACCCGCAGCGTGCCGGAGGTGGGCCGGTCCAGGCAGCCCAGCAGGTGCATGAGCGTCGACTTGCCCGACCCGGAGGGACCGATGATGGCGACGAACTCGCCCCGGTCGATGCGGAGGCTCACCCCGCGCAGCGCGTCGACCGACACCCCCTCCAGCTTGTAGGACCGGGCGAGATCTATGGCCTCGAACGCGGGAGCGCCGTCCAGGTCGGTCACGTGAGCTTCTGACCTGGGCGTACGGTGTCGGCGCCCTTGACGACGACCCGCTCGCCCGGGGAGAGGCCCCGCGCCACCTCGACCACGGCCTCGCCCTGGGCGCCGAGCTTGACCACCCTGCGCTCCGCCGAGCCGTCGGCGCGTACCACCCACACCACGGTCTCCCTGCCGCTGGTCACGATGCTGGACGCCGGCACGGCCACCGCGTCCTGCGACTCCCGCACGGTCAGCCGGACGACCGCGCTCATGCCCGGTTTCGGTACGGGCGCGTCTCCCCCGTCGTCGTACGCCCCCTGGCCGAGCGTGAGACGTACGGGATAGCTCACCCCTCCGGTGGTGCCCTCCTTGGGGGTGACGCCCACCCCGGTGACCTTCGCCCGGTAGGTGGCCCCCGAGGCCGCGTCGAGCTCGACCTCGGCCTTGGTGCCGGGACTGACCATGAGCACGTCGGTCTCGTCCACATCGGCGGTGAGGGTCAGCCTGGAGATGTCCGTCACGGTCGCGATGGCGTCGCCCGCCGCGACCGGGACGCCCGTGGCGATCGTGCCCCCGGAGGTCGCGGCCCCCGCGCCGCCGGACGAGCCCGCGGCGGCGCCCGCCTGGCCGGCCAGGTCCGCGGGGAGCTGCCCCAGCAGGGAGCCGAGGCCCGGAGAGCCGCCGCCCGACGGCCCGCCCAGGGTGACCACCCCGTCGAAGGGAGCCTTGATCACCAACCCCTTGACGTTCGTCTCGGCGATCTTCACCGCGGCCTTCGCCTGCGACTTGGACGCCGCCTGGAGGGAGGACATGGAGGACGCCAGCCCGCCCAGCCCCGCTCCGATCTGGCCGCTGACCTGGGAGAGCACCTGGTTCACCGATCGCGTCAGGCTCTGGGTGATCTGGTTCAGCGCGGCGCGCTGGGCACGGTGCTGCGTCTCGGCGCCGTCGATGGCGGCGAGCAGTTGCGCCCTCACCTGGCGGTCCTTGATCTTCCTCGCCGCCGCGCGCGCCCTCGTGAACCCTCGCGCGACCTTGCGGTCGAGGGACGAGGGGGTGCGGAGGCCCGCGAGCCGGATGGCCGGCGCCGCGACCCCGCCCCCGAGCCGCACGGGCCTGGACGCCTGCCGCTCGGCCTGCCGGGCCTGCTTGAGCTGGTCCTCGGCCTGGGGGGAGCTGATCCTGGCGAGGATCTCCCCCTTGTCGACCGTCTCGCCCTCACGGACGTACAGCTTGGTGACCGTGCCCGCCGCGGAGGACCGCAGCGTGGCGGTGGCTCGGGCGCCGACGGTCGCCGGGGCCTCGACCACCTCGCTGACCGGGGCGCGCCTGACCTCACCGATCTGCACCTTGGGCGTCTCGTCCTGCGAGCAGGACGAGAGCAGCAGCGTGAGACCGACGACGAGCGGGGGGATACCGCGACGAATCGTCACCTGGCCATCGTAGGAGCGGAAGCCCTGCCCTGCTCGGGCAATCCGGATGCGAAGCCGTACGGGCCGGCGTGGGCTACGACGGGGCGGACACGCGGCGCAGGCGGCGGATCGCGGGCACGGAGAGCAGGACGACGCATCCGGTGACGGCGACCGCCGAGGAGATCGCCAGCACTTCCCTGGCCCCCAGCAGGGAGGCGACGGGACCGGCGAGCGCCTGGCCGACCGGGAGGGCCATGACCGAACCGGCGACCTCGTAGGCGTGGACGCGGTTCAGCACCTCGCGGGCCACCTGGGTCTGCACGCTGGTCATCCACATGACGCCCCAGAACGCGGACCCCATGCCCGCGATGAGATGGCAGGCCGCCATCAGCGCCAACGGCAGGCCGAGCGCGATCGACAGCGGTTCCAGCGCGAAGAAGCACATGGCCAGGGCCCCGGCGGCGAGCGGCCGTCGCGGCTTGACCCTCATGGCGATCAGGCCGCCGACGATCGTGCCGGCGCCGTGGGCGGAGACGACGAACCCGTACCCGGTGGCGTTGTAGGCGGAGTTGACCAGGATGGAGCCGAGCGGGACCACGGGACCGAAGGCCGCGATGCCCATGACCGCCCAGATCACGATCACCCCCCACATCCAGGTGCGGGAGCTGAACTCGTGCCACCCCACCCTGAGGTTGGTCCAGATCGACCCCTCCTCGGCCGCGCCCGTGCCGGGGGTCAGCCGCAGGAGGGCGAGGCAGAGCGCGCTGACGCCGAAGCCGGCCGCGTCGATCAGGAACACCACGCCCACGTCGGCGAACGTCACCAGGAGCCCCGCGACCGAGGGGCCCATCAGTTGCATCGCCGACTCGGACGTGCGCTGGGTCGCCACGGCCCGCTGCACGTCCCGGGCTATCTGGGGGATGAGGCTCGCCAGGCCGGGCTGGAACATCGCCGCGGCCGACCCGTTGACGGCCGAGACGACCATGAGCTGCCAGAGGGCGGGCGTGCCGGTGAGGAACAGCACCGCCGTGACCGACTGCGAGACCAGGCGGACGATGTCGGCGCCGACCATCATGCGGCGCGGCGTGAACCGGTCGGCGAACACCCCGCCGAAGAGCACGAGGAGTGCCATCGGCACCGTCGAGGACGCGAGGGTGTAGCCGACGCCGCTGGCGCCGTACCCGGCCTGGATGACGCCGAGCGTCATCGCGACCGGCACCATGGCCGTGCCCAGCATGGACACGGATCTCGCGGTGAAGAAGAGCCGGAACTCGCGGGTCCAGACGGCCGGCCCCTCCGGCCGCCCCGTCTCCTGATCCGTCGCCCCTGCGGCTGCCGCCACGATGCCCCCATGTCCGCCGTTCCCACCGCCGGCCATGATGCACTCTAACTACAAAGTTTCCTATCGATTTAACGGCCCCACCACCACCCACCTGGTGCGACTCCACCGCTACCCGGCGACAGGGGCGCCCACGCCCGTCACACACGGGCGTTCGGGACAGGCCCGCGCTCGTCTCGGCCCTGTGCCCGAACTATGGTGTTCGCCGTACGAGTCACTTCTCGCGTCGGAGGCGGATCTCCTTGTCGGCAGTACCCGCGGATCAGCGATGGGCGCAGCTCAAGAAGCAGTTCGAGTCGATCGACGGCGACGGTGACGGCTTCATCACCCATGCGGAGTTCGCCGAGCACTTCCCGCACCTTCCCGCCGAGGCGCTCGGAGCGCTGGACCGGGACGCCGACGCGGACGGCGACGGCCGCCTGTCGTTCGAGGAGTTCGTCAGGCTGGCCTCCGGCGGCTGACACGGCGGCCGGCCTCGGCCGGCCCGAGGCTCAGGTCGTGCGGGTCAGGCCGTGCGGGTCAGGCCGTGCGGGTCAGGGAGCGCGCGGGTCAGCCGGAGGCGAGCTGGCTGCTGCGGTCGCGCGCGGCCTCGATGGCGGCGAGGAACGCCGCCCGGACGCTGTGGCGCTCGAGCTCGGCGATCGCGGAGATCGTGGTGCCACCGGGCGAGGTGACGGCCTCCCGCAGGATGACCGGATGCTCGCCGGAGTCGCGGAGCATGATCGCCGCGCCGACGATCGACTGGGTCACCATGTCGAGCGCGGCGGCGCGGGGCATGCCCAGCAGGATGCCCGCGTCGACCATGGCCTCGACCAGATAGAAGAAGTAGGCGGGGCCGCTGCCGGACAGGGCGGTCGCGGCGTCCTGCTGGGACTCGGGGATGCGCAGCACCTTGCCGACCGGCTTGAGAAGGTCCTCGGTGTGCTTGAGGTGGATCTCGGAGGCGTGCGCCCCGGCGGAGATGACGCTCATGGCCTCGTCGACCAGCACCGGGGTGTTGGACATGACCCGCACGACCGGCACCTCGTCGCCCAGCCGGGACTCGACGAAGGAGGTGGTGATGCCCGCCGCCACCGAGATGACGAGCCTGCCGGCGGGCACGTGGGCACCGATCTCGCCGAGCAGCGCGGCCATGTCCTGCGGCTTGACGGCGAGGATCAGGGTGTCGGCGATCTTGGCCGCCTCGCTGTTGGACACGATCTGCACGCCATAGCGCTCGTGGAGCGCCCGCGCCCGCTCCTCGCGCCGCGCGGTGGCAATGATCTCGCCCGGATCGACGCCGGCGCGCAGCAGCCCGGACAGCAGGGCCTCACCCATCTTGCCGGTACCGAGAATCGCGATCATTTGAAGGCACCTCGCGTAGGAGTCGGGAAACTCTCGCAGCCTACCGACTCCCCGCTGGTACGAGCCCTGCCGCCGGCCCGCCTGTGGACAACTCGGCTAGCGCCTCACCAGCGAGCGCGCGAGCAGGGCGAGGTTGGCCGGGCGCTCGGCCAGGCGGCGCGTGAGGTGGCTGTACCAGTCGACCCCGTACGGGATGCGCACGCGCACCTGCGAGCCGAGGTCGGCGAGCCTCCGCTGCTCGGCCAGGCGCACGCCGTACGACATCTGGTACTCGAAACCGCCGGGCTCGCGCTCATTCAGCACGGCGAGCGCGGAGGCGACCTCGATGAGCCGCCGGTCGTGCGTGGCGACCATCGGGTGGCCCTGGCCCGCCATGAGCGCCTTGAGGCAGCGCACGTACGAGCGGTCGATGTCGGCGGGCGAGGTGTAGGCGATCGAGGCCGGCGCGTCCACGGCGCCCCTGGTCAGGCGTACACGGCCCGAGGCCAGCGACCGGCAGTGGTCGTCGGCGCGGCGCAGGGACGACGCGATGGAGACGCCGGTGGCGGGGTGGTCCTCCAGCAGCGCGGCGTGCACGCCCAGGGCGGACTCGATCACCGCGGCGTCCTCGGTGTCGAGGGTGACCGTGACGCCGACCTCGCGGGCCGCCTCGCAGACGCGCGCGGCGTTCTCCTTCGCGAGCTTCTCGTCGACGTGGAGCCCCACGGACGTGAGCCGCAGCGACAGGTCGGCGCCCTTCGCGATGCCGCGCCTGGCGAGGGCGTCGAGGAGGCCGAGAGAGGCCTTGACCGCGCGGGCGGCCTGGTCGGGATGCCTGGTCTCCTCGCCGAGGTGGTCGAACGTCACCAGCAGGCCGTCGGCGATGACACCCGCGGCCACCGAGGCGGCGTCCTCCGCGGTGTTCCCCGCCACGTAACGGCCCATCAGCCTGCGGGTCACCCCAGCAGTCCTGACGACGCTCTCGACACGGTCACTGCTCGAAGCGGCCAGCAGAACCTCACGCAACACCATTGGCACCCTTCCCGGCACGACGGCTGTTGGGGAGAGACCTCCCCACCCTACGGCGGTTCAGGCGTCGATCATCGGGATCAGAACCTCATGTTGCGGTTTGACAACCAAGTGAAGACACGTGTCGTCTTATTAGTTCTTTATCCGCATGATCTACCCGATGGTGCCATAAGTCGGTTCCAACGATGGATCCGCGGGCATCGAAGGGGTAAACGTGAAGAAGATCCTCATAGCGCTGGCCACAGCCGGCCTGGGTCTGAGCGGAGCACTGGTCGCGGCGCCCGCGACGGCCGGAACCCAGAAGGCCCCCGACTACACGCCACCCGCTCCGCAGTGGGCGCAGTGCGCCGACCTGCCGGAGGGCATCGAGTGCGCGTCGGTCACGGTTCCGCTTGACTACGACCGCACCTCGGGCAAGAAGATCAAGATCGCCGTCTCACGAAAGAAGGCGACCGACACCGCCCACTACCAGGGCGCGATCCTGTTCAACCCCGGCGGCCCCGGCGGCAGCGGCCTCTCCTACCCGGCGGTGATGCAGAACCGCCTGGGCGCCCCTCTGGCCGCGCAGTACGACCTGATCGGCTTCGACCCCCGCGGCGTCGGCTCCAGCGAGCCCGCGCTCCGCTGCGACCCGCACTTCTTCGACCCGGTGCGCCCGGACTACGTCCCGGCCAACTGGGGCGAGGAGGCGGCCTGGGTGAAGAAGATGCAGAACTACTCCAAGGCCTGTGACGCCACCTACGGCGACCTGCTCAAGCACATGACCACGGTCGACGCCGCCAAGGACATGGACCAGATCCGCAAGGCCCTCGGCCAGAAGCAGATCAGCTATGTCGGCTACTCCTACGGCACCTACCTCGGCGCCACGTACGCCACCCTGTTCCCCGGCAATGTGCGCCGTCTGGTGCTGGACAGCATCGTCAACCCCGAGCGTGTCTGGTACGACGCCAACATCGACCAGAACCACGCGTTCGAGGCCCGCGCCAAGGCCTTCTTCGCCTGGATCGCCCAGTACGACGCGAACTACCACCTCGGCACGGCCGCGGCCGACGTCGAGAAGGCCTTCTACGCGGCCCGCGCCAAGCTGAAGGCCACCCCGGCCGAGGGCAGGGTCGGGCCGTCCGAGCTCGACGACACCTACCTTGCGGGCGGCTACCTCAAGAGCCGCTGGCCGCTCCTCGCCAACGCGCTGTCGAGGTACGTGACCGCCGGCGAGACCGCTCCCCTGGCCCAGGCGTACGCGACCTACGGCGACAGCAGCGGCGACGACAACACCTTCGCGGTCTACTCGGCCGTGGAGTGCAGCGACGCCCGCTGGCCCCGCGACTGGGGCACCTGGCACCGCGACTGGTGGGAGTCCTACCGCACCGCTCCCTTCCTGACCTGGGGCAACGCCTGGTTCAACGCCCAGTGCCAGTCGTGGCCGGTACGCGGGCACGAGGACCTGCGCATCAACGGCAAGTCCGTCAAGAACGCCCTGTTCTTCCAGGACACCAAGGACGCGGCGACGCCCTACCAGGGCGGCGTGGAGATGCACAAGCGCTTCCCGTCCTCGCGGCTGGTGGTCATGGACGGCGGCGGCAACCACGGCCTCACCGGCCGGGGCAACGCCTGCATCGACGACATCTGGAAGGCCTACCTGACCGACGGCACGCTGCCGGCGAGCCTGCCAGGACCCGACGCGCACTGCGCGCCGTTCGCCGACCCGGTGCCGCCCGCGGCGAGCCTGCGTTCCGCGCCCACGGCCGACGACGACTGGGTGCCCGGCGAGCGCTGAGCCCCGCCGAGCCGCCTGAAGGGCCCCCGACCGCCACGGTCGGGGGCCCTTCCCCGTAGGTGGCACGATCCGGACGCCCGGCGAGGTTCGAACCCGCGCGAGACCGGATACGTCAAAGAGATATGCGGATGATGACGGCGACACTGGCGACCGGATCCCTGCTACTTAGCCTGGGCTGCGGCAACGCTCCGAGCGCCACGACCACGAGCCCCGCCCCCGAACCCCCCGTGGCGTCGAGCGCCGGCCAGTCGGGCGGCACGACCACGCCGGCGACCGCCCCCTCGCCCACGAAGCCGAAAGGCCACACGATCAAGCCGCACAAGGTGCGGTGGGTGAAGGCGACCCCCTCGCGCGACGGGCGCAAGCTCAAGATCGTCTGGTGGTCGGGCGTCGAGCCGTGCAACGTGCTCGACCACGTGAAGGTCAAGGAGACCGCCAAGAGCGTGACCGTCACCCTGTACGAGGGGCAGGCACGCCGGTCGCCTGACGTCGCGTGCATTGAGATCGCCATCCAGAAGACCACGACCGTCAAGCTCAAGGCGCCCCTCGACGGGCGCAAGATCATCGACGGCGCCCGTCACTGAGCCGGGGTCCTAGTAGTCGCGCTACCAGCGCTTTTACCGGAACTCGGGATGAGTGCCGCCCGTTTCCAGGATATTCACGCGAGTTTGCCAGCTTTCTTGCCCCCAGGCCCACGGAATGCGTCAGGCGCGCGTAGGGTTGAGCCGGTTAGACTCAAGTCGCTTGACAAACGGTCGAGCGGGATCCACCATTGAGTCATACAGACTCAACTTTGACTACAAGGACGTACTCATGGCACGTGCGGTAGGTATCGACCTGGGGACGACCAACTCCGTCGTCTCGATTCTCGAGGGCGGTGAGCCCACGGTCATCGCCAACGCGCAGGGCTCGCGGACCACGCCGTCCGTGGTCGCCTTCGCGAAGAACGGCGAGGTCCTCGTCGGCGAGGTGGCCAAGCGGCAGGCCGTCACCAACGTCGACCGGACCATCCGTTCCGTGAAGCGGGAGATGGGCTCCAACTGGAGCGTCGAGATCGACGGCAAGAAGTTCTCTCCCCAGCAGATCAGCGCCTTTGTACTGCAGAAGCTCAAGACGGACGCGGAGGCCTACCTCGGCGAGAAGATCACCGACGCGGTGATCACCGTCCCGGCGTACTTCAACGACTCGCAGCGCCAGGCCACCAAGGAGGCCGGCACCATCGCGGGCCTCAACGTCCTGCGCATCATCAACGAGCCCACCTCGGCCGCTCTGGCCTACGGGCTCGACAAGGACAAGGACCAGACCATCCTGGTCTTCGACCTCGGCGGCGGCACCTTCGACGTGTCCCTGCTCGACGTCGGCCAGGAGGACGGCCACGGCTTCGTCGAGGTCAAGGCCACCAGCGGCGACAACCACCTCGGTGGTGACGACTGGGACCAGCGCGTCGTCGACGAGCTGGTGACCCGCTTCAAGAACGCCCACGGTGTCGACCTCTCCAAGGACAAGATGGCGCTCCAGCGCCTGCGCGAGGCCGCCGAGAAGGCCAAGATCGAGCTGTCGGCCCAGACCGAGACCTCGGTCAATCTGCCCTACATCACCGCCTCCGCCGAGGGCCCGCTTCACCTTGAGGAGAAGCTGACCCGCTCGGAGTTCCAGCGCATCACCGCCGACCTGCTCGAGCGCTGCAAGGGCCCGTTCCACCAGGTCATCAAGGACGCCGGCATCAAGGTCGCCGACATCGCCCACGTGGTGCTCGTCGGCGGGTCCACCCGCATGCCGGCCGTCAGCGAGCTGGTGAAGGAGCTGACCGGCGGCAAGGAGCCCAACAAGGGCGTCAACCCGGACGAGGTCGTCGCCATCGGCGCCGCCCTGCAGGCCGGTGTCCTCAAGGGCGAGGTCAAGGACGTCCTGCTCCTCGACGTCACCCCGCTGAGCCTCGGCATCGAGACCAAGGGCGGCATCTTCACCAAGATCATCGAGCGCAACACCACGATCCCGACCAAGCGGTCGGAGGTCTTCACCACCGCTGAGGACAACCAGCCGTCGGTGCAGATCCAGGTCTTCCAGGGTGAGCGCGAGATCGCGGCCTACAACAAGAAGCTGGCCACCTTCGAGCTGACCGGCATCGCCCCGGCGCCGCGCGGCATCCCGCAGATCGAGGTCACCTTCGACATCGATGCGAACGGCATCGTCAACGTCGGCGCCAAGGACCTCGGCACCGGCAAGGAGCAGTCGATGACGATCACCGGCGGCTCCGCGCTGCCGAAGGACGACATCGAGCGCATGATGCGCGAGGCCGAGTCCTACGCCGAGGAGGACAAGCAGCGCCGCGACGACGCCGAGACGCGCAACAACGCCGACGCCCTCGCCTACCAGACCGAGAAGTTCCTCCGCGAGAACGACGAGAAGGTCCCGGCCGAGGTCAAGACCGAGGTCGAGGAGGCACTCTCCGAGCTCAAGAAGACGCTGGAGGGCACCGACTCGGCCGCCATCCGCGCCTCGGCGGAGAAGCTCGCCACCGTCAGCCAGAAGATGGGCTCGGCGATCTACGCCCAGTCGCAGGCCGCCGGAGAGGCCCCGGCCGACGCCGCCGGCGCCACCGGTGGGCCCGGAGCCGGCGCCAAGTCCTCCGACGACGACGTCGTCGAGGCCGAGATCGTCGACGACGAGCCGAAGCGGGAGGGCGGTGCCGCGTGACGTCCCCGAACTCTGGGAGCGAGCACGAAGGCCTGGTGATCCGCGACAACCGGCGCATCGACCCCGAGACGGGGGAGGTGCGTGAGGGGGCGGGCAAGACGGCCGACAAGTCGTCGCCCGCCGCCCCTGCCGGGGCACCCAGGCCGGACGACGGTCTGGCCGCCGAGCTGACCGCGCAGCTCGCCGAGCGCACGGCCGACCTCCAGCGGCTCCAGGCCGAGTACTCCAACTACCGCAAGCGCGTCGAGCGCGACCGGGTCGTCGTCCGCGAGCAGGCGGTCGCCAACGTGCTGACCGAGCTGCTCCCGGTGCTCGACGACATCGGCAGGGCGCGCGACCACGGCGAGCTCACCGGCGGGTTCGCCAAGGTCAGCGAGGCGCTCGACAGCGCGGTGGGCAAGCTGGGCCTCACGGCCTTCGGCGCCAAGGGCGACGCGTTCGACCCGACCGTGCACGAGGCCCTGATGCACAGCTACTCCTCCGAGGTCATCGAGCCCACCTGCGTGGAGATCCTCCAGCCCGGCTACCAGATCGGTGACCGCATCCTGCGCCCGGCGCGGGTCGCCGTCGCCGAGCCCGAGGGGCCGGCGGCCGGCTCGGAGCCGGGGGCGGGCGAGGCGGGGGAAGCCGCGGCCGACCCCGAGGACAATTGAGCGACTACCCCTTTGGCTCGCGAAGGAAGAGATAGATGAGCACCAAGGACTACCTGGAAAAGGACTATTACGCGGTCCTTGGTGTGTCGAAGACCGCCACCGCCGAAGAGATCAAGAAGGCGTACCGGAGACTGGCCAGGAAGTACCACCCGGACGCCAACCAGGGCAACACCGAGACCGAGGCCAAGTTCAAGCAGGTCTCGGAGGCCTATGACGTCCTCTCCGACACCAAGCGCCGCAAGGAGTACGACGAGGCGCGCGCGCTGTTCGGGTCGGGTCTCGGCGGGTACGCGGGGGGCGGCGCCCCCCGCGGCGGCGGTGGCGGTTTCCCGTTCGAGTTCGGCGACCTCTTCGGAGGCACCGCGCAGGGCGGAGGCACGGGCGAGCGCATCGGCGACCTGTTCGGCGGCCTGTTCAACCGCGGCGGGCGTCCCAGCTCCACCACCGCGACCAGCCGCCCCCGCCGAGGGCAGGACATCGAGTCCGAGGTCACGCTGTCCTTCACCGAGGCCGTGGACGGCACCACGGTCGCGCTCCGGCTCACCAGCTCCTCGGCCTGCACGGCCTGTCACGGCACGGGGGCCAAGGCCGGCACGACCCCGAGGGTCTGCCCGACCTGTGAGGGCACCGGGGCCGCCAGCCGCAACCTCGGCAACTTCGCCTTCTCCGAGCCGTGCCGCGACTGCAAGGGCCGAGGGCTGCTCGTCGACGACCCCTGCCCGGTGTGCGAGGGCAGCGGGCGTGGCAAGAGCACCCGCACGCTCCAGGCGCGCATCCCCGCCGGGGTGGCCGACGGCCAGCGCATCCGGCTCAAGGCCAAGGGCGCGCCCGGCGAGAACGGCGGGCCGGCCGGCGACCTGTACGTCCAGATCCACGTGAAACCGCACACCATCTTCGGCCGCTCGGGCGACAACCTGACCATCACGGTGCCGGTCACCTTCACGGAGGCGGCTCTCGGCGCCGAGATCAGGGTGCCGATCCTGCAGGGCATGCCGGTGACCCTGAGGATCCCCGAGGGCACGCCCAACGGCCGCACATTCCGCGTGCGCGGCCGGGGTGTCACCCGCAAGGACGGCACCAAGGGTGATCTGCTCGTCACCGTGGAGGTCGCGGTGCCCCAGCACCTCGACGACAAGGAAAGATCCGCCCTGGAGGAGTTCCGGTCGGTCTCCGACTCGGCAGACCCCCGGGCCGACCTGCTCAAACAGGCAAGTAGCGAGTAGCCCGAAGGGAGGCGACGCCGATGGACGCCAACTACTTCGACCTGTCCGACGACACTCCCGTGTACGTCATCTCGGTCGCCGCCCAGCTTTCCGGGCTGCATCCGCAGACACTCCGGCAGTACGACCGTCTCGGCCTGGTCAGCCCAGGCCGTACGGCCGGCCGTGGCCGGCTCTACTCCACGCGCGACATAGTGATGCTGCGCGAGGTCCAGCGGCTCTCCCAGGAGGAGGGCATCAACCTCGCGGGCATCAAGCGCATCCTGGCCCTCGAGACCGAGAACCTCCGCATGCGCGAGGAGCTCAGCCGCCTGCGGGGCGAGATGACGATGATCAGAGCACTGATCCAGTACCAGCTTCCCCCCGCGTGAGGGCACCCACGCCGAGCCCCCGGGCGCGTCCCGCGCCGGGGTCTGCGGCGCACATATAGCGAAGCGGCGCGGCACCGGCCGCCCGGCGAGCACCCGGCCGGCCGCCATGCGAGAAAGGCGAGGAACCGTGGACTACAAGCTGACGCGTAAGAGCCAGGACGCCCTGTCGGGGGCCATCCGGCGCGCCGCCGCCGAGGGTCACCCCGAGGTCTCCCCGGCCCATCTGTTCACCAGCCTCCTCGCCCAGAACGACGGCACCGCCGTGCACCTGCTGGAGGCCGTCGGCGCCGACTGGAAGCGCCTGCGCACCGAGGCCGAGCAGCAGCTCGAACTGCTGCCGAAGGCCCAGGGCGCAACGGTCAGCGCCCCGTCCAGCTCGCGCCAGCTGCTGGTCGCGCTCAACACCGCGGCGGCCCGCGCCAAGCAGTTGGAGGACGAGTACGTCTCCACCGAGCACCTGCTGGTCGGCCTCGCCACCGACGGCGGCCAGATCGCCGAGCTGCTCAAGGCGCAGGGCGCCACCCCGAGCGCGCTGCTGGACGCCTTCGAGAAGGTCCGCGGCCACGCCCGGGTCACCAGCGAGAGCCCGGAGGACACCTACCGCGCGCTGGAGAAGTACGGCGTCGACCTCACCGAGCAGGCGCGGGCCGGCAAGCTCGACCCGGTCATCGGCCGCGACAACGAGATCCGCCGCGTCGTCCAGGTGCTGAGCCGCAGGACCAAGAACAACCCCGTGCTGATCGGGGAGCCGGGCGTCGGCAAGACCGCCGTGGTCGACGGCCTAGCCCAGCGCATCGTGGCCGGCGACGTCCCCGAGAGCCTGCGAGACAAGCGCCTGGTCTCGCTCGACCTCGGCGCGATGGTCGCGGGCGCGAAGTTCCGCGGTGAGTTCGAGGAGCGGCTCAAGGCCGTGCTCAACGAGATCAAGGAGAGCGACGGCCAGGTCGTCACCTTCATCGACGAGCTGCACACCATGGTCGGCGCGGGCGCCGCCGAGGGCGCGATGGACGCCGGCAACATGCTCAAGCCCATGCTGGCCAGGGGCGAGCTGCGCATGATCGGCGCGACCACCCTCGACGAGTACCGCGAGCGCATCGAGAAGGACCCCGCCCTGGAGCGGCGCTTCCAGCAGATCTACGTCGGCGAGCCCACGGTCGAGGACACCATCGCGATCCTGCGCGGCCTCAAGGGGCGCTACGAGGCACACCACAAGGTGCAGATCTCCGACGGCGCCCTGGTGGCCGCCGCCACGCTCTCCGACCGCTACATCACCGCGCGCTTCCTGCCCGACAAGGCGATCGACCTCGTCGACGAGGCCGCCAGCCGCCTCCGCATGGAGATCGACTCACGCCCCGTGGAGATCGACGAGCTGCAGCGGGCCGTCGACCGGCTCAAGATGGAGGAGCTCGCCCTCACCAAGGAGACCGACGAGGCCAGCATCCAGCGCCTGGAGAAGCTCCACAAGGAGCTCGGCGACCGCCAGGAGGACCTCGACGCCCTCGTGGTCCGCTGGCAGAAGGAGAAGGCCGGGCTCAACCGCGTGGGCGAGCTGAAGAAGCAGCTCGACGAGGCCAGGTCGGCGGCCGAGCGCGCCCAGCGCGACGGCGACTTCGAGGCGGCCTCCCGCATGATGTACGGCGACGTGCCTCGCCTGGAGAAGGAGCTGGAAGAGGCCAGCGCCCAGGCCCAGCCCGAGGACCCCATGGTCAAGGAGGAGGTCGGCGCCGACGACATCGCCCAGGTGATCTCCGCGTGGACCGGCATCCCCGCCGGGCGCCTCCTGGAGGGCGAGACGGCCAAGCTGCTCCGCATGGAGGACGAGCTGGGCCGCAGGCTCGTCGGGCAGCGCGAGGCCGTGCAGGCAGTCTCGGACGCCGTGCGGCGCGCGCGGGCGGGCGTGGCCGACCCCGACCGGCCGACCGGCTCGTTCCTGTTCCTCGGTCCCACCGGCGTCGGCAAGACCGAGCTGGCCAAGGCCCTCGCGGAGTTCCTGTTCGACGACGAGCGCGCCATGACCCGCATCGACATGAGCGAGTACGGCGAGAAGCACAGCGTGGCCCGCCTGGTCGGCGCCCCGCCCGGCTACGTCGGGTACGAGGAGGGCGGCCAGCTCACCGAGGCGGTGCGCCGCCGGGCGTACACCGTGGTGCTCCTCGACGAGATCGAGAAGGCCCACCCCGAGGTGTTCGACATCCTGCTCCAGGTGCTCGACGACGGGCGGCTCACCGACGGGCAGGGCCGCACGGTCGACTTCCGCAACACGATCCTGATCCTGACCTCCAACATCGGCTCGCAGTACCTCGTCGACCCCACGCTCGACACACCGGTCAAGCGCGACAAGGTCATGCAGGCGGTCAGGGGCTCCTTCAAGCCGGAGTTCCTGAACCGGCTCGACGACGTGATCCTCTTCGACGCGCTCGGCTCCGAGGAGCTGTCCCAGATCGTCGAGCTGCAGGTGGCGAGGCTCGCGCGGCGGCTGTCCGACCGGCGGCTGACGCTGACCGTGACGCCCGCGGCCCGCGATTGGCTGGCTCTCACCGGCTACGACCCGATGTACGGCGCCCGGCCGCTGCGCCGGCTGGTGCAGTCCGCGATCGGCGACAAGCTCGCCAAGAGCCTGCTGTCGGGCGAGATCCACGACGGCGACGAGGTCACCGTCGATCTCGACGCCGCCGGAGACACCTTGACCGTGCGGGCCTCTCGGTAAGGAATTCGCCAGCATTGGGTTAACGACCCGCCGACGGCGAAGCTCCCTGACTACTTTCAGTCCTCGTCAAAGCACTGGAAGTAGTCAGGGAGTCTTCATGCGTACGTCACTCAGTATCCGCGGGGTCATCGCGGTGGCCGCGGTCACGGCGGGCGCCGGCTGGCTAGGGATGGGCAGCGCGCTCGCCGCGACGCCCGCCGAGAGCCGCCCGCTCACCTCCCCCGCGGACATCTCGCCGAACACCGTCAACGGGCTCAGGCTGCCGGCGCTGCGCGTGGCCGGTCGCGGCGGCTACGGCGACGGCGGCGACCTGATGCTCGGCATCGAGCAGATCGGCCGGTCGTCCGGCATGCCCACCCGCACCACCACGGTGGTCGGCCTGACCGACCTCCCCGCCATCGTGCGGAGCACCGGACTCCCCCGCGTCATGAGGGGGCAGTACGTCTACGACGTGGCCCGCGGCAGGGACCTCTCGCACGTGCTCCGTCGCGAGGACCCGCCCGTCCCGGGCGATGACGCCGCGCTGAACACTCCGGGGCTGGACACTCCGGGGCTGGACACTCCGGGGCTGAACACTCCGGGGCTGAACACTCCGGGGCTGGACCCGGCGCCGGGCCTGAATTCCACGCCCGGCCTGGACTCCACGCCCGGCCTGGACTCCACGCCCGGCCTGGGCTCCGCGCCGGACGTCCTCATGCTGCCCGTCGAGCCGCAGACCCCCGTCCTCGTGGACCCGGGTAACGACGGCACCGTGGTCACCGCCGAGATCCCCTCCCTCGGCACGTCGCTCAGGGACCTGCGGGTCCGCTGACGCGCCCGCCTCAGGGCGGCCACCAGCGCCGTGCGGGCCGTGGCACTTGGGGGTCACGGCCCGTGCGGCCCTCACACGAAGACGGCCCTGCGGCCTTTGCGTTAAGGCGGGCCGTCTCGTGGGGCTCAGCGGGAGACGTCGAGGAGCGCGTCGATGTCGTCCTCAGGGAGGCCGAGGTCGACGCGGATGCGGTAGCGCGTACGCAGGAGCGCCTCGCGCGTGCCGCCGCCCGCGCCTTCGCCGGCGAGCACCCCCTCGGTGGCCCACTCGTGCGCCCGGTTGAGGTCGCCGTAGGCCAGCAGGGTCTCGGCGACGTGCAGGGCGGTGCTGGGATCGACCCGCCCGTCCGCCTTGATGGACTCGATCAGCTCCTGGGCCTCGGCGGGCCGGTCGAGCTCGAACAGGGTGTCGGCGATGCCGGCCCGTGGATCGACGCTCACCTCACCCCCGTCGTCCAGCGCCCGCTGGAAGCATTCGAGAGCCCTCGCCGGCTGGCCCGCCTGCCGCCACTCCTCGGCGGCCAGCACCAGGATCGCGGCACGGGACACCTCACCGGACGCGTAGCCGCGCGCCAGATCGTCGAGCCTCCCGGCGAGAGCCCCGTGATCGTCGTGCAGGAGCGCCTGTTCGAGCAGCCGATCAAGCTGCCCACGCGTCACATGTGCCACAAGACGAGATTACCGAGCGCCGCTCAACTATGCGCGGACAACAGCAGGCATTGCTCCGGTACTGATTCGCACATGTTTGACTACGCTCCGCGTGTCCCCCGAGACGAGCGGGCATATTCGCTCCGCCTGGAAGGTCACAAACGCCGTTCGAGGAGCTGCGATGGACATGTCCTGGCAGACGACCTTCACCCTCGCCTGTGCCGCCGTGCTCGCCGCGATCGTCCCGGGCACCCTCGGATACACCAGTGCCCGGCTGGAGACCGCCGCCCAGCAGCGCCAGGAGCTCGTCAGGTTACGAGCTGAGCTCCAGGCGGCCCGGCAGGTCGTCCAGCAGGTGTCCACGCCGTGCATGCCGCCGGTCGCCGGCCCTTCCGACGACCCGGCCCACCTGCCGCCGCAGGCGAAGTCGGAGAGGCACGTGGACCCGCCTCCCACCGGCGTGACGTCGCCCGAGCAGGAGACCGACCCGGCCATCGCGCCGCACGACCAGGAGTAGCCCCGCCTCACGGACACTCGCCGAGGACCTCGCGCAGCCGTACGGCGAACGCCTTCGGGTGGGTCGTGGGCCCGTTGTGCCCGCCGGGGAACTCCGCCACGGCGGTTCCGAGATGGCGGGCCAGCTCCTGGACGCACTGGAAGTCGAAGAACCCCCGCGAGGTCGTACGTCCCGCCGCCGGCACGACGCGGACCCGCGCGGCGCTCAGCGCGGCGACGTCCGCGACGCCCACCTCGCAGCGGCGCATCGCCGGGATGTCGTACGTGAAGAAGAATTTCATGTTGGCGATGCGCTCCCTGGAGAGCGGCGGAGGCAGCTCGACGTCGGGCTCCCTTCCCTCGGAGCCTGAGCCGGTGATCTCCGCCAGCTTCTTGAAGGCGGCGCCCCAGCCCTCGTCGCGGTAGGTCTCCTCCAGCTCGTCGAGGACGCGCTCCGTACCCTCCCGCGCGGGCTCGGGGAGGAGCCGGACCGCGGGAGGCTCGTGGGTGACCAGCGTGCCGATCTGGCGCGGGTGGCGGACGGTCAGCGTGAGCCCGACCAGGCCGCCGAAGCTGGAGCCGAACACGATCGCGGGCTCGGTGGTCAGCTCCGCCAGCAGGCGATGGGCGTCGTCGGCGTGCGTCTCCATCGTCAGCGGGGCCGCCGGGTCGTCGGGCCTGCTCCGCGACAGGCCCCGGCGGTCGTAGGTCACCACCGTGTAGTCGGCGGCGAGCCGCGTGACCAGGCCGCCCGTGCGCCCGGCGTCGCCCTCCCCGCCCTGCGACACCAGCAGGAGCGGCCCGGTCCCCCGCACCTCGTAGTAGATGCGGGCACCGGGCACGGCCAGCATGTCGTTCTTCATAACGCTCATCGGTTTCCTCCCCTGCGGGGGATACCCACCGTCAGCCGCCCCTGCCCGCACGCCACTGGTCGAGCGCCGCCACCACCCGCGCGACCTCCCCGGGAAACGCCCGCCCCTTCGCGAGCATCCACAACGCACCCTGCATCCGCCGCGCCCGGAGGAACAACTGGAGCCCCGGGTCGTCCGGGTCCGCACCGTACTCCCGGAGGGCCTCCGGCCCGTCGAGCAGCCCCGTCTTCACCAGGCATGCGAGGTCCCAGCCGACGGGGCCCGAACAGGTCTCCTCGAAGTCGATCCAGAGCGGTCCGCGGGCGGTGGCGAGGAGATTCCCCGGGTGGGCGTCACCGTGAAGGGCCTGCGCGGGACCGGGCGCGCCGCGCAGTTCGGCGCCCAGCCGATCGAGGTCGTCGCGCAGCCCGGCGAGCGTCCCGGCGTCGACACCCGGCAGCGGGGCCAGGCGGTCGAGCAGGCAGGCCGTCTCGTCCAGCGCCGGGCCGAGATAAGGCAGCTCACCGGGATACTCGCGAAGGACCTCGTGCAGCTCCGCCAGGGCCCGGCCCACGTCCGCGGGCTTGTAGCGCCGGTCGCCGTCGTGCTCGGCGTAGGTCCAGAAGGACACCGCGTAGCCGTCCTGCTCGAAGGGCCCCGGCGGCAGCAGATCACTCACTGGGACGACCGGCACCCCGCGCTCGTACAGGAAGGAGACGACGGACACCTCGCGCGCCAGCGCCTCTGCGGGGCGGGGGCGGCCGAGCGCTGTGACCGTGGGGACGCGCGCCACGATCGGCGCGGGACGCAGGTGGACCCGGATGCTGAACGAGTCCTTCAGCACCACCGGATCGGCGACGCGCACCCCGTGGCGCGCGGCGACCGACACGGCGGCGGCGACGGCGGGCCTCACGCGAACATTGTGGCCCATCGGGCGTGGCGGGGGTTCAGGTCAGGTCTTTGGCGGGGCCGCGCCGCAGCAGGGGGATCAGCACGGACGCCAGGGCGAGGTGCATCAGGGACAGCGTTCGCCAACGCCTTCAAGCGGGAGTACGGCACAGCCCCCGGCAAGTACCGCCGCCAGGGGCGACCCGAGCCGGCGCCGGCAGGCTCATAGCCGGCCGGCCGGGCCGGCGTGGGAGGCGGCGGACGCCTGGGGGTCCGCGGGGCTCTCCGACGTCGTGGCCTGTGGCTGGTCCTCGGAGGTGCGGCGACCCTTGAGGCCCGACTGCGTGCGGCGGAGCTGGCTCGAAAGGTATTCGCGGATCAGCCGCTTGGCCTCGTCGACCAGCGGCGGCCATCCCATCGGGTCGCGGCGGAACGCCAGCGCGAGCACCGCGCCACCCGCCTCGACCGCGACGGTGAGGCTCAGGTCGAGCTCCTCGCTGTCGGCCATGCCGAACTCCGCGAGGAGCAGGCCGCGGAGCCGACCGGCGATCACGGTGTTGTTCTCCGAGACCGAGTCGAGCAGGTTGAGGTCGACGGCGTCGCCGAAGCGCAGCGAGCGGAAGCCTGGAACGGTCCTGTGCATGTCGACGTACTCGCCGATGATGGCGTCGACCGCGTGCCACCAGCCCGGGTAGTCCTCGGTCATGAAGCGCCTGCCGACGCGGGCGATGAACAGCTCCACATTGCGCTGGGTGAGCGCCTGGGTGATCGCCCGCTTGTCGGGGAAGAACTGGTAAACGGAGCCGATCGCGACGTCGGCCCGCTCGGCTATGCGCGTGGTCGAGAGGGCGTCGTAGCCGATCTCGTCGAGCAGCTCGGCGCACGCGTCGAGCATGCGCTCGACGCGCCGCGCACTGCGGCGCTGGGAGGGCTTGCGGCGCAGCGGAGGCTGTTCGTCGTCACAGTGGTCAGTGGGCGAGCTGGACACGGAATTCATATTGCCCCCTCGATGTCCAGCGGTCAGTCCTTCCCGGCCAGTCGTCCTATATCGGAAGCCGCAATTCGGGCGAGCCCCCGCATCAATCCCGGAGACAGGCGCGACAGCGCGTACCCTATCTTGCCCTCCGCGTTCACCGGCACGACCGCGGTGTCGCGGTGGACGGCCCGCAGGATGTGCGCCGCGACCCGCTCCGGCGGGTACGCGCGCCGCTGGAGCGCCGACTCGCTCAGCGACCGGTCTCCCCCTCGGTACGTCGCGTTGCTCGCGATCGCGGTGGAGACGAACCCCGGGCAGATCACGCTCACGCCGACGCCCTTGCCCGCCAGCTCGGCGCGCAGGCAGTCGCTGAGCATCTTCACCGCCGCCTTGGACGTCGAGTACGCGGGCAGCAGCCGCGACGGCATGAAGGCGGCGAGCGAGGCGACGTTGACGATGTGCCCGCCTTCCCCGCGCTCGACCATCTGCCGCCCGAACAGGCGGCATCCGTGGACGACGCCCCAGAGGTTGACGCCGATGGTCCGCTCCCAGTCGCCGAGCTCGTGGTCCAGGAAGGGGCCGGTGACGGCGATGCCCGCGTTGTTGACCACGATGTCAGGGACGCCGTGCCCGTCCCGCACGGCCTGGGCGAACCGTTCCATGTCCTCCGCGCGGGAGACGTCGACCTGGTGGGCGTGGGCGGTCCTGTAGAGGCGCTCGATCTCGGCGGCCGTACGGCGGGCGGCGTCGAGGTCGAGGTCCGCGCAGACCACCTCGGCGCCGTGGGCGGCGAAGGCGCGGGCCGTGGCCCTGCCGATGCCGCTTCCCGCTCCCGTGACCACCACGAGCCTGTCGTCGTACGGCCCGCGCACCCCGGCGACGCGCGCGCGCCGGAGCTCGCGGGAGGGCTCGGTGCCGTACTCGATGTGGCGGGCGAACTCGCCGATCATGCGGGCGACCGTCCCCGGGCTGCCGCGCTGCGCCCAGTGGCCGGCCGGGATCGTACGGTGCCACATGCGCGGCACCCAGCGGTGCAGGGACGCGAGCAGGCGCGCCGAGACGAACACGTCCTTCTCGGCCTCGATGAGCTGCAGCGGGACCTCGACGTACGGCTCGGGCACGACGTCGCGCGCGGTGAACATGTTCGCCCGGTAGAGGTTGACCCCGTTCGTCCCGTCCCGGACCAGCGTGTCCGCCGGGTGGCCGTCACGCGGCGCGATGCCTTCCGACAGCCGCATGACGCGGGCGAGCGCCCGGGGCATCACCGTGCGCCAGGCCAGCTCGGGCACCCCCGGCGCCTGGAACGCGGCCATGTACCAGGACCGCAGCGCCTGCCCGGCGACCTCGCGCCTGCCGGCGTTCCTCATGAAGTCGGCCCACTGGTGCAGGCCGGGACCCCCAAGGGACGTGAACGAGGCGAACCTGCGGGGGAACCGCCGCGCGGCCTCCCATCCCTGGATGGACCCCCAGTCGTGGCCGGCCAGGTGCACGGTGTCCTTGCCGATCGCGTCGAGCACGCCGGCGAGGTCGTCCACCAGGCGGTCGAGGGTGTAGCCGCGGGTGTCGCGCGGGGCCGACGAGCGGCCCGCTCCCCGCACGTCGTACCGGACGATGTGGAAGTCCGCCGCGAGCAGGCCGGCGACCTCGTCCCACACCCGGTGGGTGTCGGGGTACCCGTGGACGAGCAGCATCGTGGGCTTCGCCGGGTCACCCTCCTCGTAGAGCGCCAGCCGTACGTCGCCCGCCTCGATGAACCGCATACGCCCCACTCCACACCCTGGAAGGCTGTTGGACAACATGTCCAAAGCTAGGACGTGAAGGAAGCCCGCCTCAGGCCTTGGATTCCAGCCCCGCGCAGCTCCGCAGGGCCTTCCAGCTCGTCACGGCCTGCTGCTTGGCGGCGCCGGTCACCGGGATCGGGATGCCCCCGTTGATGCGCGCCGGAGTCCACTGGTCCTTGAGCACCTTCCTGCCGTTGATCGTCAAGGTCAGCACGCCGGTCGCGCCGGTCTCAGGGCCGGAGTTGTAGAAGACGAAGTTGCCCATGCCGTAGTTGACGTAGCGGCCCTGGAGGTAGCCGCTGCCGAGCAGGATGTGGGCGTGACCGCCGACGATCACGTCGGCACCCGCCGCGATCAGCTTGGGCGCGAGCGCGAGCTGCGCGGGGTTCGGGCACTTCTGCAGCTCGGTGCCCCAGTGGAGATGGACGATCACGGTGTCGGAGGTCCTGCGCGCCTGCTTGACTGCCTGGATGAGCCGCTCCTCGTTCTTGGCCGAGGCGAGGCCGCCCTGGGTGTTCGTGGCCGTCCACGCCTGGATGAACTCGGAGTCCAGCACCTGGGTGGCGCCGATGATGGCGACCCGGTTGCCGTTGACGGTCCTGCGGAACGGCTTGTACGCCTCCGCGGCGTTCTTGCCGATGCCGACGATCGGGAACTTCGAGGCGCGGATCGCCGCGAGGGAGTCGCGCAGCCCGCTCTGCATGTAGTCCATGCCGTGGTTGTTCGCCATGGAGGCGACGTCGACCCCGGCCGCCTTGAGCGCGGTGAGCGCGGCCGGAGGCGCGCGGAAGGTGAACTGCTTGCCCGGCGCGGGAGTGCCGCCCGTGGTGATGGCGGTCTCCAGGTTCACCATGGCCAGGTCGGACCGGCGCAGCACCGAGGAGATCGGGCCGAGGGCGGTGCGGGGGGCGGCGAGGCGGTTCCTGAGCACGCCCTCGAAGTGCACGTCACCACCGAAGGAGATGGTGAACGGCTTGCGCTGCGGTTTGTCCTTGGGGCCCGCCGACGCGGGGGCGGACGAACCGGTCTCCTTGGCCCCGGGGCCGGCCGACTCCGCGGCCGAGCACGCCGCGGCCGGCACGGCGGCGAACGAGGCCACCAGCGTGACGGCGGCGAAACGCCGGGCACGCGCTCCGGCGAGGGGGATCTTCGGCGGGTCGGGCAGGGCGGGCGTGACGGGGTGACTTCTCATCGCTCCAAGAGCATGCCATCTTCCGCCCGTAGATGGACACCGCCACCCCAGTCCGATCGACATTCGCCAAACTGGGAGGATTCCTTTACTTGAATGATTCAGGTTTAGCGCCTAAGGTGCAGGTCGTGGGTGATATCGAGCGACTTCGTGACGCCGGGCTGCGGGTGACAGCGGCCCGAGTCGCGATCATGCACACCGTTCGAGAGGGCGACCACCTCGATGTGGACGCCATCCATCGCGGTGTGCGCGACCGAGTGGGCCAGGTGTCCCTCCAGGCCGTCTACGACGGGCTGCACGCGTTACACCGAGCCGGGCTCCTCCACAAGATCGAGCCCATGGGCAGTCCCGCCCGCTACGAGGCCAGGGTGGGTGACAACCACCATCACCTCGTCTGCCGCCGGTGCGGCACGGTGACCGACGTCGACTGCGCGACCGGGGAGGCTCCTTGTCTCGATCCCGTGGACGCCGCCGGCTTCCTGGTCGAAGAGGCCGACGTGATCTATTGGGGCATCTGCCCCGGCTGCCGATCCCCAGGCGACTGACCGCCGCACCCAGCACTTCACACGGAGTTCAGGGCACCAGCCGTACTCCATCAATAGCCGTACTCCATCAATGACGACCCGGAGGACCGCGCGATGACCGACCGGCCCATCACCACTACGGACGCGGGCATTCCCGCGCCGAGCGACGAGTTCTCGCTCTCCGTTGGCCCCAACGGCCCCCTGCTGCTGCAGGACCACTACGTCATCCAGAAGATGGCCCAGTTCAACCGGGAACGGGTTCCCGAGCGCGTGGTGCACGCCAAGGGCGGCGGCGCACACGGCGTACTGCGGATCACCGAGGACATCAGCCAGTACACCAAGGCCAACCTGTTCCAGAAGGGGAAGGAAACCCCCCTCTTCATCCGCTTCTCCTCGGTGGCGGGCGAGCTCGGCAGCCCTGACACCCAGCGCGACCCGCGCGGCTTCGCGATCAAGTTCTACACCGACGAGGGCAACTACGACATCGTCGGAAACAACACCCCGATCTTCTTCATCCGCGACCCCTCGAAGTTCTCGGACTTCATCCACAGCCAGAAGCGGCGCGCGGACACCAACCTGCGCGACCACAACATGCAGTGGGACTTCTGGACTCTGTCCCCCGAGTCGGCCCACCAGGTCACGTTCCTCATGACCGACCGCGGCACGCCGACGAGCTGGCGGCACATGCACGGCTTCGGCTCGCACACGTTCCTCTGGTACAACGCGAGCGGCGAGAAGTACTGGGTGAAGTACCACTTCAAGACCGACCAGGGAGTGGAGAACTTCACCGACGCCGAGGCCGGCGCCGTGATCGCGCAGGACGCCGACCACCACATCCGCGACCTGCACACCGCGATCAAGAACGGCGACCACCCGTCCTGGACGGTCAACGTGCAGATCATGCCGTTCGAAGAGGCGGCGGACTACCGCTTCAACCCCTTCGACCTGACCAAGGTGTGGCCGCACGGCGACTACCCCGAGATCACGATCGGCAGGTTCACCCTCGACCGCAACCCGGAGAACTACTTCGCCGAGGTCGAGCAGGCCGCCTTCGAGCCGGCCAACCTCGTGCCGGGCATCGGCGCGTCGCCGGACAAGATGCTCCAGGGCCGGCTGTTCTCCTACCCCGACACCCACCGCTACCGCATCGGGGCGAACTACCTTCAGCTCCCGATCAACCAGCCCATGTCGCCCGTCCACAGCTACAACAAGGACGGCGCGATGCGCTACAGCAACCCCGGCGACCCGGTGTACGCGCCGAACACCGCCGGCGGCCCCGCGGCCGACCCGGCGTTCTTCGCCGGCGAGAACTACCAGGTGGCGGGCGAGATCATCCGTAGCGCCTACCAGAAGCACGCGGAGGACGACGACTTCGTCCAGCCGCGCGCCCTGTGGGAGAACGTCCTGTCCGACACCGACCGCTCCCACCTCGTGAGCAACATCGTCGGCCACGCCTCCGCCCCGGAGGTCACCGGCGACATGAAGAAGCGCGTCGTGGAGTACTGGACCAACGTCCACAAGGACCTCGGCGACAGCGTCGCCAACGGTCTGGGCGTTCTCTGACCGGTAGATGAGCGGCGGCCCGCCGGTACGAACCGTGCCGGCGGGCCTTTCGCCGTCCTGGGCCGTTTCCGGCCGCGAGAGGCCGGGCCGAAGGCTGCCACCTCGCGGCCCGGCGGGGGGTTGAGAACAGTTGAGAACACAGAATCCGAGAACCATCGAAGGGCGTCTCTGATCGCGGGACCACGGTACCAAGCCGGTCCTGAATTCTCAGGGTTTGCGGCCCACAATCGCCCTTCCATGCGATCGACATGCGCGGTAAAGATGGGTTTGTCCCTCGAAGCTCAGGAGGCAGACCATGCGTACGGCGCACCGCACGTGCCCGCTCTGTGAAGCTGTCTGCGGCCTCACGATCACCCTGGACGACGACGACCACGTGGTGGGAGTGCGAGGGGACGACGCGGACCCCTTCAGCAAAGGGTTCATCTGCCCAAAGGGCGCGAGCCTCGGCCGGCTCGACGAGGACCCCGACCGCCTGAGCGTGCCGCTGATCCGCGAGGGCGGCGAGTGGCGGGAGGCAAGCTGGGCGGAGGCCTTCGAGGCGGTCGAGCGCGGCCTCGCCGCCGTTCCCGGCCCCGCTCGCGGCGTCTACCTCGGCAACCCGAGCGCCCACACGATGGCGGGAGCGCTGTACGGCGCTCCGCTGATCCGCAGCCTCGGCACCCGGCAGGTCTACTCCGCCAGCACCGCCGACCAGATGCCCAAGCACGTGGCAGCGGGCCTGATGTTCGGCCACCCGCTCACGATCCCGGTGCCGGACCTCGACCGCACCGCGTACCTGCTCATGCTGGGCGCCAACCCGCTGGAGTCGAACGGCTCGCTCTGCACCGCTCCCGACTTCCCAGGACGCCTCAAGGCCCTGCGCAGGCGGGGAGGGCGCCTGGTCGTCGTCGACCCGCGCCGCACGCGCACGGCCGCGCTCGCGGACGAGCACGTCTTCATCCGCCCGGGAACGGACGCCTACCTGCTGATGGGCATCGCCCACACGCTCTTCGCCGAGAAGCTGACGAACGTGCGCGTGCCGGTGAACGGGCTGGCCGAGGTCGAGGCGGCGGTGGCGGCGTTCACCCCCGGGGCCTGCGCCGCCGCGTGCGGGGTGCCCGCCGAGCTGATCGTACGGCTGGCGCGCGAGCTGGCCGCCGCGCCCTCCGCCGCCGTGTACGGACGCATCGGCACGTGCACGGTGGAGTTCGGCACGATCGCGCAGTGGCTGGTCGACGTGGTGAACGTGCTGACCGGCAACCTCGACCGGCCAGGCGGCGCCATGTTCCCCCGTCCGGCCACCGAGGGCCCGCGCCGGCGCAAGCCGTACGCGATCGGGCGCTGGCACAGCCGCGTGCGCCACATGCCCGAGGCCAACGGCGAGCTGCCGGTGGCCACGCTGGCCGACGAGATCGAGACGCCCGGTGAGGGGCGCATCAGGGCGCTGATCACGGTCGCGGGCAACCCGGTGCTGTCGGCGCCGAACGGCTCGCGGCTCGACCGGGCGCTTGCCGGCCTGGACTTCATGGTCAGCGTCGACCCCTACCTGAACGAGACGACGCGGCACGCCCACGTCATCCTGCCTCCGCCGCGCGTGACGCAGGCGGGGCACTACGACTTCGCGCTGCTGGGCTTCGCCGTGCGCGACTACACGCGCTACTCGCCGCCCGTGGTCTCCCTGGAGCCGGGACGGCCCACCGAGGCGGTCATACTCGCGCGGCTCGCCATGATCGCGTCCGGGCAGGGCGCGGGCGCCGACCCCTCCGCCCTGGACGAGCTGATCCTCGGCGAGATGCTCCGCAAGGCGACGGAAACGCCCGGGTCACCCGTCGAAGGGCGCGACCCGGCGGAGCTGCGAGCCCTGCTCACCGGCTCCAGCGGGGCCGAGCTCCGCCTCGACGCGATGCTGCGCCTCGGCCCGTACGGCGGCTGGGGCGGGGACGACGGCCATGACCTGTCCCTGGCGCGGCTGCTGGAGAGCCCGCACGGCATCGACCTCGGCCCGCTACGGCCCCGGCTCCCCGGCATCCTCAGCACCGCCTCAGGGGCCGTCGAGCTGGCCCCAGACCCGATCCTGGCCGACGTCGGACGGCTCCGCGAGGCGCTCGCGAGGGAGGCCGGCGGCTTCGTCCTCATCGGACGGCGGCACCTGCGCTCCAACAACAGCTGGATGCACAACGTCGCGCCGCTGGTGGGCGGCACCAACCGCTGCACGCTGCAGATCAACCCGCAGGACGCCGCCGAGCTGGGGCTGGCCGAGCAGGCGGTCGTACGGTCGGCGGCCGGCGAACTCACCGTACGGCTCGAACCGACGGACACGATCATGCGAGGGGTGGTGAGCCTGCCCCACGGCTGGGGCCACGCGGGCACCTCGCAGCTCGTGGCGGCCAAGAACGCCGGGGTGAGCGCCAACACGCTGACGGACGAGTCGATCGTGGATCCGCTGTCGGGAAACGCGGTGTTCAACGGGGTGCCGGTGACGCTCGCACCCGCCTGATCGGGGGTCAAGGCGCGGGCCTGGGCAAATCCGGGCGCTTCCGGTAATAGGCTGTGGCGCGTGACCACCGTGCCCGATAAGGAACGTCTGCTGGCCCAGGTCGGTTTCGCCGTGGAAATCGACAAGCTGAAGCGTGTGCTCCGCCGCAACACCCTGATGGACGGCTCCCGCAGGGAGAACGACGCCGAGCATTCGTGGTACCTCGGGATGCTGGCCATGGTCCTCGGCGAGCACGCGCCACCCGGCACCGACCTCGACCGCGTCTGCGCCATGCTGCTCGTGCACGACATCGTCGAGATCGACGCCGGCGACACCTTCATCTACGACCTCGCGGCGGTCGAGTTGCAGGAGAAGGCCGAGCGCGCCGCGGCGGACCGCATCTTCGGCCTGCTGCCCGAGGACCAGACCACCACACTGCGTGCCCTGTGGGAGGAGTTCGAGGAGCGGAAGACGCCCGAGGCGAGGTTCGCGAGGGCTCTCGACCGGCTGGCGCCGATGATGGCCAACCATCAGAACGAGGGTGGAAGCTGGGTGCGCCACGGGGTCACCGTCGATCAGGTGATGGAGAAAGTCGAGATCATCCGGGAGGGCTCAGCGGCCCTCGGCGACTACGCCGCCGAGATTGTCGAGCTGTCGGTGGCCCGCGGCCACCTGGCCCGGAGCCGCGCGTAGTCGCCTTCGCGGTGTTCTCTTCGGTTCTGGGGGGTAGGTCCCCTAGGGCGAGAGGGGGCGAAAGTGGAGGAAACTTCGAAGGCCGTCAACTCGCGACGCCGTACGCTCATGGAGTCCCTCGGCTTCGGCCGAATGTCCGTTCCGGTAGGCCTGACCGAACGCCTTGAGCACGTGAGGGCGCTCGACCGCGTGGTCGTGCCGGTGGCGAAGACGATCCGGCGCAGGCTCCCGTCCGGGAGCGCGCTCAGGGACATGCTGCACGGCGTGCCCACCGGGCATCCCCTGCACCCCCCGCTGGCGACGATCAGCCTGGGCTGCTGGACGGCGACGGCGGTGCTCGACCTCATCGACGTGGATCCCCGGGCGTCCCGGGCCGTGCTGGCCACGGGCATCGCCGGCGCCATCCCGGCCGCCGCCGCGGGCATCACCGACTGGTCGATGCTGCACCTGGAGCAGCAGAGGGTGGGATTCGTCCACGCCATGGTCAACCTGGCGGCGCTCGGGCTCTACTCGGGGTCGCTCATGATGCGGCTGTCCGGGAGGCACCAGGCGGGGCGCGCGCTGGCGTTCGCCGGCCTCGGCGCCGCGGGCCTGGGCGGCTACCTCGGCGGGCACCTGGCCTACCGCATGGCGGCCGGGCCGACCCACGCGGAGCCGACGACGCACCTCGTGCCGCTCGGCTGGCATGACCTGTGCCGCTTGTGGGACCTGCCCGACGGGCGTCCGGTCTCGCGCCGGCTGGGCTACATCAACCTCTTCGTCCTGCGGCACGGTGCCCAGGTGAAGGTCCTCGCCGACCGCTGCTCGCACCTCGCGGGCCCGCTGCACCAGGGGCGGCTGAAGCTGGAGAACGACGAGGCCTGCGTCGTCTGCCCGTGGCACGGCAGCACGTTCCGCCTGGAGGACGGCGCCGTGGTGCACGGGCCCGCCACCGCGCCCCAGCCGGCCTTCGAGGTCAACATCAGGGGCGACGGCATCGTCCAGGTCCGTCCGCGCGAGGTCTGAGGCTCATTCGTCCTCGCGGTCGGCGGCCGGGTACTCGACGAGGGCGAGGATGCGGCTCGCCATGAAGCGGGCGGTCCGCACGGCCGTACCGCTCCTGGTCACCTCGCTGACCTCCACGAGGCCTCTCCGGGTGGCGACGTCGACCCGCCGCCCGGCCTTCGTCGCCACGACCTCGTACGTGCGCGGAGCATCGCCCGCGTCTATGACGATCTCGACCCGGTCACCCTTCATGTCCAGATAAATACCCACTTGTGGGTGTGGTCAGCCGTACACCAGTTTGATAATCGCGACGATGCCGACGCACACGATCAGGCCGCGCAGCACCAGGGCGGGCAGCCTGCGGCCGACGCGCGCGCCGAGGAACCCGCCGACCAGCGAGCCCAGCGAGACCAGGAGCACGGCCCACCAGTCGACGGGCGCGATCAGCGCGAACAGGATGGCCGCCGTGCCGTTGACCACCAGCGACAGCACGTTCTTCGCGGCGTTGACGCGTTGCAGGTGCTCGTCCAGGAAGATGCCGAGCAGCCCGATCAGCACCACTCCCTGCGCGGCGCCGAAGTAGCCGCCGTAGACCCCCGCTCCGAACACGCCGAGCCAGAGCCACGGCCCGCCGTGCGGGTGGGGGCTGTCCTGCCGCTTGGAGAGCCAGGCGTTGAGCCGGGGCTGCGCGACGACCAGCACACAGGCGAGCGCGATCAGGATGGGGACGATCACCTGGAAGGCCTTGGCGGGCAGGGAGAGCAGGAGCAGGCCTCCCGCGAGCGACCCGACCATCGAGCCCACGGCGAGCCGCAGCAGCCGCTCTCGCTGGCCCTTGAGCTCGGCCCGGTAGCCCAGCACGCCGGTGACGTTGCCCGCCACGAGCCCGACGTTGTTGGACACGTTCGCGACGATCGGCGGATACCCGAGCGCGAGCAACGTCGGGAACGTGATCAGCGAACCCGACCCGACCACGGCGTTGATGCCCCCGGCCGCGAACCCGGCCGCGAGGACCGCGACCACCTCCCACGGTGTCAACATGCCACCTTTCGTACGGCTTCGCCCGATGGTAGGCGGCACCCGTACCCAGCCGGCGGGGAGGGGTCACACCGGACGGCCCACCGGGCGCTCACCGGGCGGGAGGGCCCTCCTTGGGCTGGGAGAAGAGACCGCCCAGGCTCTCAAGGGCCTTGCCCATCTCGGAGGGCACGATCCAGAGCTTGTTGGCGTCGCCCTTGGCGATCTCGGGAAGCGTCTGGAGGTACTGGTAGGCGAGCAACTGCTGGTCGGGGTTTCCCTCGTGGATGGCCCGGAACACCATCGCGATGGCGTCCGCCTGGCCCTTGGCCCGCATGGCCTGGGCCTCGGCGTCGGCCTGCGCGCGCAGCACGGCGGCCTCGGCCTCCCCGCGCGCCCTGAGGACGGCGGCCTGCCGCTCGCCCTCCGCCGTGAGGATCGCCGACTGCTTCTGCCCCTCGGCCGACAGGATGGAGGCGCGCTTGTCGCGGTCGGCCCGCATCTGCTTCTCCATGGAGTCCTGGATGGAGGCAGGCGGGTCGATGGCCTTGAGCTCGACGCGGTTGACCCGGATGCCCCACCTGCCGGTGGCCTCGTCGAGCACCCCGCGCAGCTCGGAGTTGATCTCCTCGCGGGAGGTCAGCGTGCGCTCGAGATCCATGCCGCCGACGACGTTGCGCAGGGTGGTGACCGTGAGCTGCTCGACGCCGGTGAGGAAATTCGCGATCTCGTACGTCGCGGCCTTGGGGTCGGTCACCTGGAAATAGATCACCGTGTCGATCGACACGACGAGGTTGTCGGAGGTGATGACCGGCTGCGGGGGGAAGGAGACGACCTGTTCTCGCAGGTCGACGGTGGTCTTGACCCCGTCGATGAAAGGCACGACGATGTTCAGCCCCGGGGTGAGCGTGCGGTGATAACGCCCGAGCCGCTCGATGATGTACGCCTGTGCCTGCGGCACGATGCGAATGGTGCGATATAAAGCGAACCCCGCGATGGCCACCACGATCATGGCGACGACAAGTTGTGTCATGAGCCACTCCGACCCGACGAATCCGATGAGCCCCCGGCCGGAATGATATTTGGTTTGGCCTTTACTTGTTCGATAACCACGCGGGTGAATCGGCTCGAATCGAAAATCATCCGCCCGCGTGGCCGATTTACCCGATCACCCCGGAAGCGCGCGGGCGTACCACCGGCCGTCCGCGCTGCGCTCAAGGCTCAGGGGCACGCCGAAGGTGCGAGAGAGGTTGTCGGCGGTCATGACGTACTCGATCGGGCCCTGGGCCACCACGGACCCGTGGCGGAGCAGCAGCACGTGCGTGAACCCGCTCGGCACCTCCTCCACGTGGTGGGTGACCAGCACCATGGTCGGGGCCTTGGCGTCGTAGGCGAGCGCCGACAGGCGGCGCACGAGGTCCTCACGGCCGCCGAGGTCGAGCCCGGCCGCCGGCTCGTCGAGCAGCAGCAGCTCGGGGTCGGGCATGAGGGCCCGCGCGATCTGGACGCGCTTGCGCTCGCCCTCGGACAGCGTGCCGAACTTCCGCCGGATCAGATGGGCGCAGCCGAGCTGGTCGATGAGCTCCACCGCGCGCGTGACGTCACCCGAGTCGTACTCCTCGTTCCAGCGGCCGAGGATGGCGTACGACGCGGTGAGCACGAGGTCGATGACCTTCTCCTCCGGCGGCACCTTCTCGGCCAGCGCGGCGCTGGCGAGGCCGATGCGAGGCCGCAGGTCGAAGACGTCCGTCTGGCCGAGCCGCTCGCCGAGGATCTCCACCGAGCCCTCGCTGGGATAGAGAAGAGCCGCCGCGACCTGCAGCAGCGTCGTCTTCCCCGCCCCGTTGGGGCCGATCACGACCCAGCGCTCGTCCTCCTCGACGGTCCAGTCGATGCCCCGCAGCAGGGCCGCGCCATCTCTGCGGACGGCGACGTCCTGGAGCCGAAGCACCTGACCACCCATCCCGAATACCTCCTGACCTGTTCACCCGGATCAACCCGGTTCATCCGGATCAACCCGGCGCCACCGGGCGAGTCGCCCCGCCCAGTGTCCCTCCGGACCAAACCTATTGCAGCATCAGCGCATATCGTGGTTCGGTGCACCCCGATTCACCGATCTCCGCCACCTTGGTCGCATGGGGCAACGCCTGGCTTGCCGGACATGTCGGCCTGGACGAGGCCGTCGACCGGCTGGAGCGCGCGGCGGGACCACAGGTCGTCTCGAGTGAGGTGACCGACACCCCCTTGCGCCGGTTCCTCGCCGACCTGCGCGTCGAGGGCCTTAGCGCCCTGCGCCTGGCTCTTCCCGCCGCGGGCGACCCGCTCGGCCTGACCGGCCCTCCCCCGTTCAACATGGCCGCCGTGGACGCCGGGCAGGCGGCCACGGCCGTGCTCCCCGGCAGGTCCCTGGGCCTGGTCCCCTCCCTCGACCGTCGCGGCTCGTCCTACTCCGGAGTCCGCTGGACCTCGATGGAGGCGGGCACGGCCGCGCCGGACCTCCCCGGCCTCACCGACGCCGAGCACGCGCTCACCATGGCCATGCGCTCGGCGACCGACGCGCTGCTGTCGGTCGAAGGCCCGGCCAAGGCCCAGCCCTCGATCAGCACCACCGACGACGGCCTCGCCCCGGGATACCCCGCCCGTGCCCACAGGGTGGCCGCCCTCACGGCGCGCCTCGCCTCGGTGCTGCGCGTCGCGGACGAGCGCGGGCTCACCTCCGGGCAGATCGCCGTACGCGACGAGGCCCTGCGCGACCTCGACCGCGCGGTACGCCGCGCCCGCGTGGCCGCCCACCACGCGATCATCGAGGCCCGTCACTCGCCCGACTCGCTGAGGACCCCTCCCGGCGGCTCCCGGCCCCGGCCGGACAACGCTCATCCGCGCGGCGCGTAGCCGTGACGCACGGCGTACAGGGCGGCCTGCGTGCGGTCCTGTACGCCGAGCTTCATCAGCACGTTCGAGACGTGGGTCTTGACGGTCTTCTCGGCCACCACGAGCTCCCTGGCGATCTCGCGGTTCGACCGTCCTGATGCGATCAGCGCGAGTACCTCGCGCTCGCGCTCGGTCAGCACGGCGATGGGCGCGTGCTCGGCCGGGGCCTCCGTGCCGGCCGGCACGTCCAGCCCGGTCAGCATGGCCTCCGCCGCCTCGGGCGCCAGCAGCACCTGGCCGCCGCGCACCGCGCGGATGGCCTGCACGAGCGCCGCCGGGTCCACGTCCTTGTAGAGGAAGCCCGACGCCCCCGAGCGCATGGCGGGGGCCACGTCGCCCCTGTCGCTCACCGAGGTCAGCACGATCACCCGTACGTCGAGGCCGCGCTCGGACAGCTCGCGCAGGGCGCCCAGGCCGTCCAGCACGGGCATCTTGAGGTCGAGCAGCAGCACGTCGGGGGCCAGCGACGCGACCAGGGCGACGGCCTCGGCCCCGTCCGCGGCCTCGCCCACGATCTCGAGGTCGTCCTGCAGGTCGAGGAAGGTGCGCAGGCCCTGGCGCACGACGGGGTGGTCGTCCGCGATGAGAACACGGATCACGCGGGCACCTCCAGCCGGACGACCGTCCCCGCGCCCTGCTCCGAGGACACCAGCAGCGAGCCGCCGGCCGCCTCGGCCCGATCTCTCATCGACACGAGCCCGAGGCCGCGGAAGGCGGGCGTCTCGACCTCGAAACCGTCTCCGTCGTCCCTGACCTCCAGCGTGAGGCGCGATCCCTCGGCCTGGAGGCACACCTCTATCGACGACGCGTTCGCGTGCCTGAGCGCGTTGTGCAGGGCCTCCTGGGCCACCCGCAGCACGGCCACCTCCGTCGCGGGGGGCAGGTCGCCGGACGGTGCGGACGCGAAGGTGATCGTCACGGGATACAGGCGGTCGAGCAGGGTGACGTGCTTGCGCAGTGTCTCGGCCAGCCCGTGCCGGTCGAGCTCGGCGGGGCGCAGCTCGACGATCACCGCCCTCAGCTCGGCCAGCGCCTCTCCCGCCAGCCGCTGGACGCGCTCGATCTCGGCCATCGCCCGCTGCGGGTCCGAGGTGACCAGCGAGGCGGTCGCCTGGGCCGTGAGCCGCAGCGAGAAGAGCTTCTGGGTCACGGCGTCGTGCAGCTCGCGCGCCATGCGGGTGCGCTCCTCGACGATCGTCAGCTCGCGGCTCCGCTCGTACAGCCGGGCGTTGGTCAGGGCGATCGCCGCGTGCGCCGCGAAGAGGGTGAGCAGATCCTGGTCCTCCTGGGTGAATCCGCCGGGCGTGCGCTTGTTGGACAGGAAGATGATGCCGAGGATCTGGTCGGCGTCCCGGATCGGCACCCCGATGAAATCCTTGAGCACCGGGTGCGCTGCCGGCCACCACTCGAAGCGCGGGTCCTCACGGATGTCCGGCAGGCGCACCGGAGCCGCCTCCTGGAGCATCGCGGCCAGCATGCCGTGCTGGCGAGGGAGCGGGCCGATGGCGTCCCACTGCTTGTCGCTGACGCCGTCCGCGACGAACTCCGCGAACGAGCCGTCGTCGTCGGGCACGCCGAGCGCGGCGTAGCGGGCGGCGAGCAGCGTGCGCGCCGAGCGCACGATCACCTGGAGCACCTCGCGCACCGAGAGGTGCCGGGTGACGGCGAGCACCGCGGAGCTGACCGCGTGCAGCACGGCGTCGCGCTCGATGTCGCGCCCGGTGTCATGCTCTGTGGCCGGTTCGGTCGTCACGACCACACTGTAGGCGCGGCGGCCACCTGGGGCGGCTCGGCCGATGGTCCTAGGTCCGTACCACCGCGCCGCCTAGGTCTATGAGCCCGGGCGGGAGGGACCGGAGGCCCGATGTCCCGCGGGCGCCCCGCTCCTAGCGTCGTGGCCATGGCTGAAGACATCCGACCCACCCCAGACACTCGGCCGGTGACGGGCACCCCGTCCCCGGCGGGCACTCCCGCGCGGTCCCGGCCCACGGCCCTGGTCACCGGGGCCTCGCGCGGTCTCGGACTCGCCCTGGCCCGCGCCCTCGCCACAGACGGCTGGCGGCTGGTCGTCACGGCGCGCGGCGCCGCCGACCTCGCGGAGGCCGCGCGGGAGACCGGCGCGACGGCACTGGCCGGCGACGTCGCCGACCCGGCGCACCGCGAGCGCCTGGCACAGGCCGTACACGAGCTGGGCGGCCTGGACCTGCTGGTGAACAACGCCGGTTCGCTCGGAGCCGTGCCGCTGCCCCCGCTGGCGGCCTACCCCCTGGACACGCTCTCCGAAGCCCTCGCGGCCAACGTGCTCGCGCCTCTCGGGTTGATCCAGGCGACGCTGCGCGGGCTGCGCGAGCACAGGGGCGCCGTGATCAACATCTCCTCCGACGCCGCCGTGGAGGCGTACGAGGGCTGGGGCGGCTACGGCCTGACCAAGGCCGCGCTCGACCAGCTCTCCCACGTGCTGGCCGTCGAGGAGCCCGACCTCGCCGTCTGGTGGGTGGACCCCGGGGAGATGCGCACGCGCATGCTGGCGGACGCCATCGGCGAGCGGGACGCGGCGAGCGCGGCCGATCCGGATACCGTGGCCCAGTTCCTGGTCGACCTGGTCAAGAGGCGGCCCGAGAGCGGCCGGGTGACCCGGTGATCGCCTTCGACCTGCCGAGGGTCCGCGAGGCGCACGAGCCGCCGGAGGCGCGCGGACTGGCGCGCGACGCCGTACGCCTCATGGTGACCGGCACCGACGCGGGCTCAGTCACCCACCACACCTTCACCGACCTGCCCGACCTGCTGCGTCCCGGTGACGTGCTCGTGGTCAACGACTCGGCGACCCTGCCCGCGGCCGTGCCGCTGGACCGGCTCGCCGTGCACTTCTCCACCGAGCGCCAGGACGGCTCGTGGCTGGTGGAGCTGCGGCGCCGCTCAGGGTCCGCCACAGGGCCGTACGCGGGAGGGGAGCCCGGGGAGTGGCTGCCGCTCCCCGGAGGCGCCACGCTGCGCCTGCTGGAGCGCGAGACGCCGAGACTCTGGCGGGCGACCGTCGACCGGGACGTCCCGAGCTACCTGAGGGAGTACGGGCTGCCCATCCGGTACTCCTACGTGGAGCGCGACTGGCCGCTGTCGGCCTACCAGACCGTCTTCGGCGTGCGGCCGGGCAGCGCCGAGATGCCGAGCGCCGGGCGGCCGTTCAGCCACGAACTGGTCACCGCCCTCGTCAGCAGGGGCATCGTGGTCGCACCGATCACCCTGCACACCGGCGTCGCCTCGCCGGAGAAGGACGAACCGCCCTACCCCGAGCGCTTCGCGGTGTCACCGCAGACGGCGCGCCTGGTCAACCAGGCCGAGGGCCGGGTCATCGCCGTGGGCACGACGGTCGTGCGGGCTCTGGAGACGGCCGTGCTGTCCGGCACGGGAGAGGTGCGCGCGGCCGAGGGCTGGACCTCGCACATCGTCACGCCCGCCGTGGGCGTCCATGCGGTGGACGGGCTGATCACCGGACTGCACGAGCCCCGTTCCAGCCATCTCATGATGCTGTCGGCCATCGCGGGCGAGGAGCTTTTGTCCAGGTCGTACGAGGAAGCGCTCCGCGAAGAGTACTTGTGGCATGAATTCGGTGACCTTCACATGATCACACCGCATCAAATCCGCATAAAGTGATGCACAAGGACGTTCCAAGTCGATAGCTCGATGCTGGATCGCGTCCATTCGAGCCACTTCTACGGGAGATCACCCATGCGTCGGCACCTCTCCGCACTTGCCGCACTCACCCTCGCCGGGTCCCTGGCGGGCGCCTCGCTCGCCATTCCCGCGTCGGCGGACACCGCAGCGGCCACCACCGCGGTCACGGCCGCCCCCGCGAGCGCCACAAAGGCGGTCGCCGCCCCGCAGTCACCGCTTTACACCCGCGTCGTCTGGAACAAGGCCGTTCGGCGTGGCGGCGTCATCACGTATTCACTGAAGAGCACCAACAAGGGCGAGTGGCCCACGGACCTCGCCGGCGTCTTCGGCCAGCTTCCCAAGGGCGCAAGCAAGGCCCGCGTGGTCGGAAAGGCCTCGTCGACCTACTGCGGGCTCTCGGGCCGCGACCTGTTCTGCGTTTTCGACACGCTCAAGCCGAACCGCTCGACCACCCTCAAGATCCGGGTGTGGCTGAAGAAGAGCACCAAGGGAACGGCCGTCGCCCAGTTCGCCCACTTCTCGGTGGACGTCCCCGAGGGCGTCGACGTCACCAACGAGGAGGAGCTGGACAAGCTCGACCTTCAGAACCAGCTCAACTACCGCGCGTTCAAGACCAAGATCCTCCGCTAACGTTCATGTAGCCCTTTCCTGAGCGGCCACCGCACACGCGGTGGCCGCTCCTTCGTCTGGTTCGGGGAACTTCTCCGGACGCGCGGTCGTTTCACTCGTCTATCCGTCAGGGCGCTTTTTGTAAGCATTTCAGGAACAATGTCCGGATAAAGGCTAATTGAGTGGTCAGGGCGCAGTGGATCATGATAGAAACACTGCGGTTTACCCATGGACTTTCCGGTCCGCACCCCTGGACAAGCCCGTGTTCCCCGCCCGGGAACCACGAGTTCCCGCCTCTGTTCCCTGACCCCCCTGGGAGACGTGCATGCGCCACCCCCTTGGCAAGATCGCGACTACGGTCGTCACCGTCCCGCTCGCGGGCGCTCTGCTGTTCGGCGCCGCCCCCGCCTCCGCCGCCCCGGCCACCAGCGCCGCCGCCAAGACCAGCACGGTCAAGGCCGCCGGCGACCCCTACTCCACCTTCTCGGTCAAGGTGACCGCGACCAAGAAGGTCAAGCGCGGCGGCATGATCACCTACCGGATCAAGGGCCTCAACAAGGGCCCCTGGCAGGCTGACGACTTCTACTTCGGCGGCATCCTGCCGAAGGGCATCAGCGGCACCATCTACTACGACGGCCCGAAGGGCACCAAGTGCGACTTCTTCCCTGACGGCTTCTGGTGCTGGCCGCCCTACGTCCTGGAGAAGGGCGAGGACAGCTGGCTGACCATCTCGTTCAAGCTCAAGAAGAGCGTCAAGGGCACCGTGAAGGCGGACCTCGGCGTGAACAGCTGGGACTGGCCGACCGGTTCTGAGGACCTCAGCAGGGACGAGCTGAAGAGGCTCGGCATCAAGGGCTGGTACTTCACCAAGAAGGTGAAGACCACGGTCGTCGGCTAGCCGTACGATCTCCGAGGCCGCCCGCCGGCGCGCGGGCGGCCTTTTCGCGCCCGGTGCGCCGCGCGGCCGTACGGCGCCGGACGGGGCGGTCAGGCGGCGATGGCGGCGTCGTGCCGCAGGCGGGGGCCGCCGGACACCGTGGCCTGGGCGATCCCGGCGAGGACGCGCCTGGTGGCCTGCCCCTCGGACGCGTATGTGATGACCGGGAACATCGTCACCTCCACGACGAGGCCCCTGGCCGCGATCACCCGGCCGAGGGAGGCCAGCAGGGTGTCGTCACCCACGAACGCGGGGCCGGTCGCGAGATCGCCCTCGCGGTCGCAGAACTTCAGGCCGATCGGCCTGACCGGCGCGCCCGCGTCGATCGCCGCCTGGAACACCGCCGGCCGGAACGGGCCCACTGCCCGCCCGCACCAGGTGGTGCCCTCCGGGAACGCCGCCACCGACTGGCCGCCGCGCAGCGCGTCCGCCACCGCGCGCACGGTCGCGGGAAGCGTCGAGAGACGATCCCGGTCGATGAAGATCGCACCGCCGCCCGCCACCAGGGAACGGATCACGGGCCATGCCGCGATCTCGCTCTTGGCCAGAGGCCGGCACGGCACCGTCGCCGCGATCACCAGGGGGTCCAGCCAGGAGACATGGTTGGCGACCAGGAGGGCGCCACCCGGCCCCTCGGGCGCCGGGGGAAGCGCCTGGTCGCCCACCTGGTGGACCTCCAGGCGAATCCCGAGGACCCGCAGGAACAGCCTGGCCCAGACCATGGCGACCACCGCGCGACGGGCGTCGCCGAACCGATGCGAGACGAGGGCCCAGGGAAGGCCCGCCAGCACCACCAGGACGGCCCCCAGCGTGCGGAGGGCGCGCCGGGCCGGTCCGGCCGCGTCCGCCGGGGCGGCGACGCAGGAGGCGACGGTGCACGGCGCCACGGGCAGCCAGGGGCTCATGCCGTCACCCCGAGGAAGTGCCGCAGGTACCGGGTGTCGATGTTGGCCAGCGAGAGCAGGACGAAGAAGTCCGCCGTGCCGAAGGCCGGGTCGTGCGCGGGAGCGCCACAGATCCACGAGCCGAGCCTCAGGTAGCCGCGCAGCAGCTTCGGCATCACGAACTCACCCGGACGCGGCACACCCTCGCCGGACCAGGGGTTGCGCGGCGTCACGCGGTACTCCTCGGGCCCGAGGGGGATCCTGTCCAGTACGCCCGCGGCCGTCGCCCCGCCGTCGTCCAGCGGGATCGAGCAGCATCCCCCTAGCCAGGTGTAGCCCTCGCTGATCATGTAGCGGGCGATGCCGGCCCACATCAGCCCGACGACCGCCCCACCGCGATGGTCGGGGTGCACGCACGTACGCCCCACCTCGACCATGCCCCCGCGGATGCCCGCCAGCGCGGACAGGTCGAACTCGCTGTCGGAGTAGAGCCGGTCGGCCCGGCCCGGCGCCAGCATCCGATAGGTCCCGACCACCGTGTCGCCGGAGCGCACCAGCAAGTGGTCGCAGTAGGTGTCGAACCGGTCGACGTCCAGCCCGGAGATCGGGGAGTCCAGCTGGGCCCCCATCTCCTCGGCGAAGACCTCGTAGCGGAGCCGCTGGGCCGCCCGCATGTCGGCGGCGGTCCTGGCGAGTCCCACGGTGTAGCGGCCGCGCGCGTCGGCGAGGACTCGATCGTCGAGACGGGCACGGGGGCCGGGGCCGGGGTCCGTGAAAGCACCGGCGGAGTCCGTGAAGGCACCGGCGTTGTCCGTGAGGGCACCGGCGCCGCTTCCGCCGTGGACGGGATGGGCAAAAGCCTGGGTCATGGCATGCCTCCTCATGTGGCACACCCATGAAGACATGGGCAGATGGCCATCTCCCGTCCGTATGGTGAACCGCTTGCACGCTCACTCTGAGCGGTCGGTAGCGTTGTCCGCGATGAAGCAGCGCACGCTTTTGATCACGCTGACCGGCCCCGACCGGCCTGGAGTGACATCCAGGTTGTTCACCGTGCTGGCCTCCTTTCCCGTCAACGTCGCCGATGTCGAGCAGGTCGTCATCCGCGGCCGGTTGATCCTCGGCGTACTCGTCTCGTACGCCGGCGGGCCCCCGACCGGCACAGGCGGCACGCTCGGCGCCATGTGGGCCGCCGTGGAGCGCGTCGCGGAGGACCTCGGCATGGAGGTCGAGCTCACCACGGGCACCGACCTCAAGGAGAAGCGCCGCCGGGGGCGCCTCCACGTGACCGTCCTCGGCAACCCCCTGCAACCGGCCGCCATGGCCGGCATCGCGGGCCGCATCGCCGCGGCGGGGGCCAACATCGACCGCATCGAACGGCTGGCGCACCTGCCGGTCACGTGCATCGAGCTGGCGATCTCCGGGGCCGACTCCGCCGCCCTGCGCGCCGAGCTCACCGCCGAGGCCGTCCTCCAGCAGGTCGACGTCGCGGTGCAGCGCTCGGGCCTCCACCGCAGGGCCAAGCGGCTGATCGTGATGGACGTCGACTCCACGCTCATCCAGGCCGAGGTGATCGAGCTGCTGGCCCGCCACGCGGGCTGCATGGACGAGGTGGAGAAGATCACCACGTCGGCCATGCGCGGCGAGCTGGACTTCGCGGCGTCCCTGCGCGAGCGGGTCGCGCTGCTCGAAGGGCTCCCTGAGAGCGTCTTCGACCTCGTCCGCAAGGAGGTCGTGCTCACCCCGGGCGCCCGCACCCTGGTGCGCACCCTGAAGCGGCTCGACTACCGCTTCGCCATCGTCAGCGGCGGCTTCACCCAGATCACCGACTCGCTGGTCTCCGAGCTCGGCATCGACTACTCCGCCGCCAACACCCTTGAGGTCGTGGACGGCAAGCTCACCGGCCGCGTAACCGGGGAGATCGTCGACCGTCCCGGCAAGGCGCGCGCCCTTGAGCGGTTCGCCAAGCAGGCGGGCATCCCCATCAGCCAGACCGTGGCGATCGGCGACGGCGCGAACGACCTCGACATGATCGCCGCCGCGGGGCTGGGCGTCGCCTTCAACGCCAAGCCGGTGCTGCGCCAGGCCGCCGACGCGGCGGTGAACGTGCCGTACCTGGACGCGATCCTTTACCTGCTCGGCATCTCGCGCGAGGAGGTAGAGGCCGCCGACGCCGAGGACGGCCTGCCGCCGCAGACCTCGCCTACGCTGGGTGGTCCTTCGGGTTCCAGCGGCTGACCAGGCGCCCGTCGCCCGGGCCGAGGTCCGCCCAGGCTCCCGTCTCCAGCACGGCGAAGGCACCGGGCGGGAAACCCTCGTCGTCGTGCGAGAGGGTGAGGTTCAAGATCAGCTCGTGCACGCCGGGGTTGTGCCCGACCAGCAGGAGCGTCGACACCTCGTCGTCGGTGCGGCCGATGAGCTCCAGCAGCTCGTCGGGATAGGCCTCGTAGATCTCGCTTTCCAGGTGCACCGGGGCGTCCGGGGCGAGACCCGCAAGGGCCAGCTCCGCGGTCTGCCGGGTCCTCGTGGACGGCGAGCACAGCACCAGATCGGGCGACAGGCCCATCTGCCGCAAAGTCTCCCCCGCCCGCCCGGCATCCCGCTCGCCGCGATCGGTCAGGGGACGTTCCCTGTCGGCGAGCCCGGGCACGTGGGCGGCCTTGGCATGTCGGAGGACGATGAGCGTGTTCACTCCCCCAACTATCCCATTACACGCGTACGGCTACCGCCCTGATCGGGCGGTAGCCGTACGTTCTTGACCTACCAGGCGCCCTGTCGCCGGCGCCAGGGTGAGGTCAGCTCGACACCTTCTCGGTCTCGACCTTCTCGCTCTCGTCGCCGTTGGCCGGGGCGATGCTGTTCGAGCGCCGCTTGGAGACGACGATGGCACCGACGACGATCACGACCGCGACCACCGTGACGCCGATGCGCAGCACAGCGTTGTCGGCGTAGGTCACGACGGCGGGGGCGATGAGCAGGGCCACGAGGTTCATGACCTTGATCAGCGGGTTGATCGCCGGGCCCGCGGTGTCCTTGAACGGGTCTCCGACGGTGTCACCGATGATCGTGGCCTCGTGCGCGGGCGAACCCTTGCCTCCGTGGTGGCCGTCCTCGACGAGCTTCTTGGCGTTGTCCCAGGCGCCACCGGAGTTGGCCAGGAACACCGCCATCAGCGTGCCGCAGGCGATCGCGCCCGCGAGGTAGGCGCCGAGCGGCGCGTACCCGAGGGCGAAGCCGACGGCGATCGGCGTCATCACGGCGAGCAGGCCGGGCGTGGCCAGCTCGCGCAGCGAGTCGCGGGTGCAGATGTCGACCACGCGGCCGTAGTCGGGCAGCTCGGTGCCGGCCATGATGCCCGGCTTGGTGCGGAACTGCTCGCGCACCTCGAACACGACCCGCCCGGCCGCACGGCCCACGGCGCTGATGGCGAGCCCGGAGAACAGGAACACCACCGCGGCGCCGATGATCAGGCCGACGAGCACGTTCGGCGAGTCGACGCTGAGGCTGAAGGAGCTGAACGAGCCCAGCGCCTCCTTGACCCCGGCGCTCGCCTTGGCCAGTTCGAGCTCGACCGCCGTGCGGAACGACCCGAACAGCGCGGTCGCGGCGAGCACGGCCGTCGCGATCGCGATGCCCTTGGTGATCGCCTTGGTGGTGTTGCCCACCGCGTCGAGGGAGGTGAGGATGCGGGCACCCTCGCCCTCGACGTCGCCGGACATCTCGGCGATGCCCTGGGCGTTGTCGGAGACCGGGCCGAAGGTGTCCATGGACACGATCACGCCGACGGTGGTGAGCAGGCCCGTACCGGCCAGGGCGACCGCGAACAGCGCCACGGTCACATTGCCGAAGCCCAGCAGGAACGCCCCGTACACCGCACCACCGATGAGCAGCGCGGAGTAGACGGCCGACTCCAGGCCGACGGCGATGCCGGACAGGATGACGGTGGCCGGACCGGTCAGCGAGCTCTCGCCGATGTCCTTGACCGGGCGGCGGTTCGTCTCGGTGAAGTAGCCGGTGAGCACCTGGATCGCGCTCGCCAGCACCAGGCCGATCAGCACCGCGCCGATCGCGATCAGGCGCGGGTCGGAGTTGAGCCCGGCGATGCTGGGGCTGACGTCGGTCAGCTGGGAGAAGGAGCTCGGCAGGTAGGCGAACGCCGCCACCGCGACCAGGACGGCCGAGATCGCCGCTGAGATGAAGAAGCCGCGGTTGATCGCCGCCATGCCGTTGCGGTCGCCGCTCCGGGGAGCGGTGGCGAAGATGCCGATGATCGCGGTGAGCACACCGATCATGGGAACGATCAGCGGGAACACCAGGCCCTCGGTGCCGAAGGCGGCCTTGCCCAGGATGAGGCTCGCGACCAGCATGACCGCGTAGGACTCGAACAGGTCGGCCGCCATGCCGGCGCAGTCGCCGACGTTGTCGCCCACGTTGTCGGCGATGGTGGCGGCGTTGCGCGGGTCGTCCTCGGGGATGCCCTGCTCGACCTTGCCGACCAGGTCGGCGCCCACGTCGGCGGCCTTGGTGAAGATGCCGCCGCCGACTCGCATGAACATCGCGAGCAGCGCCGCGCCGAAGCCGAAGCCCTCAAGAACGCTCGGGGCGTCGCCCTTGTAGACGAACACCACGATCGCGGCGCCCAGCAGGCCGAGCCCGACGGTGAACATGCCGGCCACGCCGCCGGTGCGGAAGGCGATGCGCATCGCGACCTTCTCACCGGCGTCACGGGCGGCGGCGGCGACGCGGACGTTGCCGCGCACGGCCAGCCACATGCCCATGAACCCGGTCAACGCGGAGAACACCGCGCCGACCACGAAGAACACCGAGCGGCCGATGGCCACGCCGGTCGTCTCCGCGGGCAGCAGGAAGAGCAGGAACGGGATGATAACTACAAAGATCGCAAGCGTCCGGAACTGCCGCGTGAGATACGCGGCGGCGCCTTCCTGTACGGCTCGCGAGATGTTCTGCATTCGCTCGGTGCCTTGACCGGCAGCGAGCACCTCTCTAACGAGACCACCGGCGACGGCGAGCGCGAGCAGCGCCACCGCGGCCACCACGATCACGATCGTGAGATGGGAACCACTAAGGGATACCGCTGCGGCGTCGTCAGCGGCGAGATAGAGCCTAGACATCCGTCCTCCTCGGCCAGACGGGTAGGTCCAAGCCCGAACCGCGCTGCGAAGTCAGTCGGGGGGCGGCGCGCATCCGAGCTGGATTGGCAGTGCCGCTTCCGGTAACGTCCGCAGACCTTCCCGCAGGGCGACGTCGATCTGCGGGGACAAAACCTTGGCCGGTGCGGGGAGTCTACGCAGGCACGCGCGAGATATGAAGCCTCTTCAGCAAGCCAATTAGGGACTGGTCCAGTAAGCCGCGCGGCTTTGCCCAGTAACAACGCGGTTTTCCCTGCCCAGGCGGCGGCGACGTCCGCATTACGGACAGCGCTTTATTGCCAAATTATTAGCGCCCATATACCTGCGGACATGCCGAAACCCAGCACCGAAGCGACGTGCGGTCGCCTCGAACTTGGGAATGGACGTTTCCACCTGCGTGCGAGCCGGTCGCGCGGGAAGATCACCGCGCAGGCTGAACCCGATCGGGGTGCTGGAGGGGACCGGGTGGCGGAAGGAAGGCACCCGACCTGGCTCGGGAGTAGTCCGAGCTGGTCGGGCGGGCATCCGGCCGCTTCAGGCGGTCACCGCGGGTGGCCCTTCAGGCGGCCACTGCGGATGATCGCCGCAGGCGGCCACTTCAAGCGCGTGCCCAAGAGGCCGCCACAGGCGGCTAGTCCTGGAAGACGCTTCAAGCGGTGGCGAAGCCGGTGGTGGCCGCGGGCCAGCTCATCCTGATCCGCAACCCTTTCGCGCTCGGATACACCTCGACGTCATCGGCCAGCGCGGCGATGACGGCGATGCCGAACCCGGACATCAGCGTGTCGGCGGGGAGCAGGCTGGCCAACGCGGTGCCGTTGACGGCGGTTGGCGGGCCATCTTCCTCGTCCTTGTACGCCTGTTCCAGGTCGTCACTAGGTGCCGAGTCGGTGACCGTGACCTCGAAGCGTCCCGACTCGTCGCACAACTCGATGCGGATCGGCTCGCCGGGGCAGTGAACGCGATGTGCCTCCACTGCCCGCGAGCAGGCCTCACCCACAGCGAGCCGCACTTCGTCCAGCAACGCCTCCGCGACCCCAGTGCGGCGGGCGATGGCCGTAGCGACCAGCCGCGCCGTGCGCACGTGAGCCGGAAGTGCGCTGAACGTCAGCTCAACGGTGGCCATGACTACTTGTCTCGGCCGTGAGCTTCCTTGGCCTCTTCGACCGAGGCGTAAATCCCGAAGACCTTGGTGAGACCGGTGATCCGGAAGATCTTCAGGATGCGCTCCTGCGTACAGACGAGCTCCAGGGAGCCGTCGTGCGCACGAACGCGCTTGAGCCCGCCGACCAGGACGCCAAGTCCAGTGGAATCCAGGAAGTCCACCTTCTCCATGTTCACGAGGAGGTGGAAGTTACCCTTGTTGACCAGGTCGATCAGCAGCTCACGCAGCCTCGGCGCGGTATAGACGTCGATCTCACCCTCGACTTCCACGATGGTGAGTCGGTCTTCAGTGTGGTGGTCCAACTTCAGATCCACAGATCCTCCAGCGCCTTGCCTGCTGAGTCCACGACGAGGGGTCTGACATGCTGGGACCCCAAGTCCCAGCGCGCAATACCCTGACGCGCGGCATTCAACCACGCCCCGCCTTCGTGTCTATACGAAATCACGACTCCGGGCGACTCTCCCCCAAGATGCCAAACTGGAAACCAGTGACTCCGACTACCTCACCCTCACGGCGAGCAGGCCCGATACTCTCGCGCCTGCTCGCGGCACCCGCGCGCCGGGAACGTGTCACCCATATAGAGCACGTTCCCGCACGTCAGGCGGGCGAAGCGCGCTGGCCGGCCTGGGTCGACGAGCTTCTTGTAAGCCGTCTGCGAAATCAGGGCGTGGACGGACTCTGGGAGCACCAGGCGACCGCCACCGAGCTGGTTCACCGTGGCCAAAACGTGATCATTGCCACAGGCACCGCCTCGGGAAAATCACTGGCCTACCTGGTGCCGGCCGTCTCGGAGATACTCTCCGGGGGTTCCGTCCTCTACCTCACGCCGACCAAGGCGCTCGCCGCCGACCAGTTGCGGGCGCTGAGAGATCTCAAGCTCGCGCAGCTCCGGGCCGCGACCTACGACGGGGACACCCCGCCCGAGGAACGCCAGTGGGTGCGCCGGCACGCCAACTACGTGCTGACCAACCCCGACATGCTCCACCGGTCGATGCTGCCCCACCACTCGGCGTGGTCGTCGTTCTGGCGGCGGCTGAAGGTGGTGGTCGTGGACGAGTGCCACGGATACCGGGGCGTGTTCGGCTCGCACGTGGCCCAGATCGTGCGCCGCCTGCGCCGGATCTGCGCGAAATACGGCTCCGATCCGGTGTTCGTCCTCGTGTCGGCTACGGTCAGCGACCCCGCGGCTGCGGCGATGCGCCTGACGGGCCTTGAGATGGCCGAGGTGACCACGGATGCCTCTCCCCGGGGTTCCACTACGTTCGCGCTGTGGGAGCCGCCTCTGACGGACCTGCGGGGCGAGGGCGGCGCCCCGGTCAGGCGCACCGTGACGGCCGAGACCGCCGACCTGCTGTCCGATCTGGTGATCGACGACGTGAGGACCCTCGCCTTCGTACGGTCCCGCCGCGCCGCCGAGTCGGTCTCGCTGATCGCCCGGGGCAACCTGGAGGAGATCTCGCCCGAGCTCCCGGCCCGGGTGGCGGCCTACCGTGCCGGGTACCTCGCCGAGGACAGACGCGTGCTGGAGAAGGCGCTGCGATCGGGCTCGATCATGGGCCTGGCGACGACCAACGCCCTGGAGCTCGGCATCGACGTCTCCGGGCTGGACGCCGTGCTCATCGCCGGGTGGCCGGGCACGCGGGCCTCGCTGTGGCAGCAGGCCGGGCGCGCCGGCCGCGACGGCCAGGACGCCCTGGCGGTGCTGATCGCCCGCGACGACCCCCTGGACACCTACCTCGTCCACCATCCGGAGGCCCTTTTCGGCCAGCCCGTTGAGGCGATCGTGCTCGATCCGGACAATCCGTACGTCCTCGGGCCTCACCTGTGCGCGGCCGCGGCCGAGATCCCCCTGACCGAGGCCGACCTGGCCGTGTTCGGCCCGTCGGCGGAAGAGGTGCTCGACGACCTCGTAGGGCGCGGCATGCTGCGGCGACGCCCGCAGGGATGGTTCTGGACCCGCCGGGAGCGCGCCGCGAACCTGGCCGACATCAGGGGCTCGGGCGGAGCGCCCGTCCAGGTCGTGGAGTCCTCGACGGGGCGGCTGCTCGGCACCGTCGACGAGCCGTCGGCCCACACCGCAGTGCACACCGGCGCCGTCCATCTCCACATGGGGGACACCTATCTGGTGGAACTGTTGGATCTGGACGCCGGTGTCGCGCTGGTCTCGGCCGCGGAGCCCGACTACTCCACCTTCGCCAGGGACGTCACCGAGATCTCGGTGCTGGAGTCCCTGCGGTCGCACCCCTTCGGGCCGGGCGAGCTGCACTTCGGCACCGTGGAGGTGACCCGGCAGGTCGTCTCCTTCCTGAAACGCCGCGTCCAGACCGGGGAGGTGCTCGGCGACGAGCCCCTCGACCTGCCGCCTCGCACCCTGCGCACGCGGGCCGTGTGGTGGACGCTGCCCGACGATGCCCTGGCCCCCCTCCTCGCCGAGGGCCTGGACCTCGGCGGCGCGGCCCACGCGGCTGAGCACGCCTCCATCGGCCTGCTCCCGCTGTTCGCCACCTGCGACCGCTGGGACATCGGCGGCGTGTCCACCGAACTGCACCTCGACACCGGGCTTCTCACGGTCTTCGTCTACGACGGGCACGAGGGCGGAGCCGGGTTCGCCGAACGCGGCTACGCACGCGCCCTCGACTGGCTCACCGCCACGCGCGAGGCCATCGCCTCCTGCGAGTGCGACCGAGGCTGCCCCTCCTGCATCCAGTCCCCCAAATGCGGCAACGGCAACGAACCGCTCGACAAACAAGGCGCCCTCCGCCTCCTGGCCACCCTCCTCCCCGCCACCAAGAAAGCACGTCAATGATCTTCAGCCAATCCCGACCACTCGCTGAAGCTGTAGCACCGGCCACAGCGTCTGTAGTGCCGTGCCGCCCCGCGCACCCAGGTGAACAAGGTCAGCGGGGCCCCGCCCGGGACTCGGCGACGGCAGAGCGTTCGCCCAGCCCGGGAAGGACCAAGCGGACGGCGACCCGCACGTCCACGACTCCGGCTCGGACTACGCATCGTCTGATCGAAGCCTGGTTCGCCTCCGCAAGCTCGCGAGCTCGCCGACATGCCTTTTCGGGAGCGGCAAGCGCTTGAACCGCAGCCGCCAGAGCACTCAGATCAGCGGCTGACTGGGCGCGATGGTGCGCCGTGCGGGCCGCCCCGACGAGCAAGAACGCCGCCGCCAGGAACCAGATCAGCACCATCACCCCGAGAACCCACACGCTAGCCGCACCGCGGTCCCCAGTCATGAGCTTGTTTCACAGTCCATCTAAGGGTCCCCCCACGACGAACGAGTCGGCGTTTCCCCAGGAAGAGACCGTGCGCTCCCCTCTCTGAGAAAGTCCGCCCCGACTCCGGAAACGCCCGTTCCTCCGGAAACGCCCGCTCCAAGTTCGGGAACGCCCGCTCCTTCGGGAACGCGCGCTCCGAGTTCGGGAACGCCCGCTCCGAGTTCGGTCGCGGAGCTCGCTGAGGCTCCCACCGGGACCGCCGGCATTGCGATCAACCAGCTCGGACGGACTGACGCCGAGATGGTCACCCTGCTCAACTCGGCATCGCGCGTCACCGAGACGGTGGCACCTGCCGGTGCGGCCTCACCCGCCGCGTGCCTCACCGCTTCGAGGGGCTCCCCTCTTGCGGCGGCTCTGGCCCCCGCCCGGGCGGCGTCAACACATTCCAGTTGGGCCGTCACCGCCGCGATCGCCCACAGAGCCGCTCCCAGCACCAGTACGAGCGACGGAAGCGCCACCGCCATCTCAGCCGTGGCGGAACCCCGATCAGCTCCCAAGAGACCATGACGCCTGGCCCAAACGGCGAGCGCTCCCCGTGCTACGAAGCTCCAATGGCTCGATAGAGGCGGGCCATAGGCCGAGGCACCTGACCGGAACCTCCAATAGATCACGATGCACCTCCTCCAACATGAGTGCCGCAGTGCGACCCGGCCCGCTCGGCAAGACCGGGTCAATCCTTCAGACCCAACCCCTTTGGCCGGGTTATGGAGCGAGCAGTAGATGGAGCCGGACGGCGGCAGAGCGGGCCTTTCCTGCTCTGCCGCCGAACTGCTTCAGCTGGTGGTTGGACAAGGCCGAGAACCCGTTCCCCCGTTCCGCTGGTCAGGTTGCGGGTCGGCTTCTCATCCGGCGAGTTTCAGGGCTCGGCTGATGATGTCGGACAGCATCTTCCGTACCTCCGGACTGCTCACGATCTTGAACAGCAGTCCCGCGAACGCGCAGGCGGCGATGGTGCCCACCGCGTACTCGGCGGTGGACATACCCGCCTCCGAGCGCGTGCGCGCCACCATGGCCAGCCTGCGTGCCGAGGCCCGGGCAGAGTCGAGCCGCTTTCGCAGACGCTGCTCGACCACAAAGCCCTTCCTGATCAGCGCCGCTCCCAGCGTTCGCCGACCGCACTCCCGGATCCACCTGCGCATCGGACCTCCCCTTGAGTCGTCATCGCGGCCGTGTGGATGACCCGCACCGGCCCCAACAGGTGAGATCAGGGTGGCTCACAGGAGGTACGCGATCCGGGGCCGAGCCCGATTCTGTGGACGGATACCCGCCATCCTCCGAATCTGTGGAAAACAGCCCCTGGTTCTGTGGACAACTTCCGCCACACCTGTGGATAAGGCTCCTCAGGGTGGTGGACAAAGGATCTCGGTCCTGGGTATGGAGTCCGGGTCCTGCGAAGAGACGAGAGTCCTCGGTCCTCTACTCGACAAGGATTCCTCGGTCCTGTGCCCGGAGAAGGATCCCCGGTCCTGTGCCCCAGGGATGGTGTGCCGCACAAGGGGGAAGGCGCCGGCCTCCGGTAGCTCAGTTGCCGAAGACCTGGGCGGCGAGACCGGCGACGACCGGGATGATCCCGAGAAACACGAAGGCGGGGAGGAAACACAGTCCAAGCGGGGCGACCGCCTGGACTCCCACGCGGCGCGCGGCGGCGGAGGAGGCGGCCCGGGCCTCATGACGGGCGTCATCAGCGAGCCTGGTCAGCACGTCGGCGACGGGCGCACCGCTGAGAGAGGCACGGGTCATGCCTCTGGCCAGGGCGGCGAGGGGGCGGTCATGCTCCAGTGCCGACCAGGCGGCCTCAGGCAGCGCCCCCAGCCGCAGTTGACCGTTCACCCACGCCAGACGCTCGCCCAGGGGACCACCCATCGCCCGCGCCGCTGCCTCAACCGCCCCGCTGACGGGTTGACCCGCCCGCAGACAGGCCACCATGAGGTCGATCGCGAACGGGAGATCAGCGGTGACGCGTGCCCGCCTCCGGCGTACCTCACCTGGTTCCCTGCGGCGGGCGAACACCGCCCAGACCACGCCGAGTCCGGCGCCTCCGAGCAGGCCCGGTAGCCCACCGACGAAGAGAAGACCTCCCAGCGCCGCGAGGACCACGGAGACAGCGCCTCGCAGCGCATGCCAACTCGGCTCTCCTTGCGCCGGACCTATCCGCTCCTCTCGTGTCGAGCCGTCCGTTCTCAGTCGGAGGAGACGCTCGGTGGGATCCCAGGGCGTCAGCCACAACCACGTCGAGAGTGCAGCAAGCCCCGCAGCGAGCAGGATGCCCATAGGTCAGTCCGATCGTTAAGAAGTTCTCCGTCAGCGGCCGGCCCGGGGCAAGGCATCACGAGCCCTGTCCCGCCGTGGTCGCCGAACCAGGAAATGGCTAACCCGTCGAGCCTGGGTCGACGGCCTCAGGACCGGCCAACCCGTCCCGCCAAGATCAACCGATCACGGACAACGAACCCGTACCGCCGCGGCCAACGGGTCCGGGCAACGGCCAGCCCCCGAGCCACAGCCTCGCGATCAAGAAACTGCCAACCCATCCCGCCAAGGTCGACCGGTCACAGATGGCGAACCCGTAGCGCCGCGGCCGACGGATCCAGGCAACGGCCAGCCCCCGAGCCACAGCCTCGCGATCAGGGAACGGCCGGACCATCCCGCCAAGGTCGACGGGGCAGGGATGGCCGGCCCATAGCGCCTTGGTCGGCGGATTGAAGGAATTCACGAGCCACGGCCTCTGGATCAGGAAACTGCCAGCCCATCCCGCCAGGGTGGAGGGGATCCGGGAACGGCCGGCCCGTCGTGCCATGGCCGACGGGACAGGGGACCGCCAGCCAGTCGAGCTTTGGCCGGTGGTCATGGGCCTGTTCGCTGGGCGTGGGCTACCAGTCGGTTGGTCCACCACACGCCCGTCAGGTCCAAGAGCACGCCTGCGCTGAGGCAGGCGAAGCCCGCCAGGCCACCGAACAAGAAGGAGAGCGGTCGCAGGCCCAGTCCCGCCGCCAGAAGCAACCCGAGCACGGGGAGAACCGCCAGCAGCCGGGCTGTGGAACGAGGACCGGCAAGCTGCGCCGCCACCTCGGAGCGATGAGCCTCCGCTTCCCTGAGGGAAACGCCGACACGCTCGACCAGCGCGGCCAAGCCTCCCCCCACGGTGAGGCTGACGCGCCAGCAGGCGGCGAGCCGCACAAGCCCTTCCCCTCCATGGTCGGGAGCCGCCCGTTCCAGGGCCGTGGCGACGTCTCCGCCGTCGCGCGCGATGGCGATGACCGGACGAAGGACGCCGGGGTCGGGAGGTTCGAGGCAGGATGCCGCCCGAGCCAGGGCTTCGCCAGGCGTGCGGCCGGTGGCGAGCTCGGCGACGAGGCTCTGGCACAACTCGATCGACGCAATGCGCCAGGCTGCCGCCTCACGCGCCCGGCTTGGCCTACGCGCCAGCCGCAGCAAACGAGCCGCGAACCTCCACCGCGTCTCTCCATCGCGAGAACGGATCAGAGACAGCAGCCGGGCCGTCTCCGGATCAGGCCCCGTCCACAGCAGTGCGGCCGCCGCGGCCAGGAGCACAGCCACCACCAACACGTGAACCCCCTTCCAGATCAGATCGGTACGAGCCAACGACGACGGCCACGCAAGCCGCCAACCCCACCGCTGAACCATCCCTAAGCACCGCGAGCGAACGACCCGCTCCTAACAGCCCCGGGACGCGGGCCGGGGGAAACAGTGCGGTGCTCACCGGACTGCTCATCGCACTCTCCTTCGCCCGCGAGGGGACGTGGCCCGCCGGGAGCGGCAGGACGCAAGCCGCACCACCTCTCTCGCTACCGCGACCACCAAGCCATGCCAGCGTGACGAGCACGCGATCGACGCATCGCAACTCAGCACAGACCCAGCCCCTCGACCGCCAGCGCCGAGCCATAGCCGGCGTGGCCGACACGCGACCACCGCCCCTCACGACCCCGGGCAGGCCGCATACGCCTCGGCCGCTACGGCCACCGCTGAGCCGCGCCTAGTGCGGGCGAGGTGGCGAACACGGTGGGGCGGCGGAAGCCTGGGGCGGCCCGCATCGGCTCTAGCGGGCGCGGTGAGCGGTGTGGTGAGGGGACTTAGGGCGTTAGGTAGGGGGTGTGGGGGGCTCGGGAGAGGAGGGCGGGGAGGGCGGGGCCGGGGTGGGGGGCGCCCGTTGGGGGGAAGGTGAGGGCCGACACGACGCGGACCAGCCCGGACGGCTCGCGCTCCATGAGGCAGATCTCGGCGACCCGGCGCCGCCCCCCTCGGGGCTCACGGACCACGTGGATCACCGCATCGAGCGCCGCCGCGATCTGGCTGTGGACCGCCTCCCTGGTCAGCCCCGCGGCGCAGGCGAGGGCCTCCAGCCGGGCGGGCACGTCGGCGGGGTTGTTCGCGTGCAGGGTGCCGCAACCGCCGTCATGGCCGGTGTTCAACGCGGCCAGGAGATCGACGACCTCGGCTCCCCGCACCTCTCCCACGACCAAGCGGTCAGGCCGCATGCGGAGCGCCTGCCGGACCAGGTCTCGCAGACCGACCCCGCCGGCGCCTTCGAGGTTGGACGGTCTGGTCTCCAGGCGGACGACGTGGGGATGAAGTGGGCGAAGCTCCGAGGAATCCTCCACGAGAAGCAACCGCTCGCCCGGATCGGCCAGTGACAGCAGCCCGGACAACAGCGTCGTCTTTCCCGTGCCAGTGCCGCCCGTCACCAGGAAGGCCAGCCGAGCGGCCATGATGGCGCGAACCGCGGCGGCGGCCTGACCGGGAACCAACTCCTCCAGCGTGAACGACCTGCGCGGTGGAAGCCTGAGAGACAGACACGTGCCCTCGGGGGCGACGGGCGGCAGGACCGCGTGAAGCCGCACGCCACCGGACAACCGCGCGTCGACATACGGGCAGGCGTCGTCCAAGCGTCGTCCCGCCGCCGCGGCCAGCCGCTGGGCGAGTCGCCGTACCTCGTCGTCACCGGAGAAGACCACCGAGGTGCGCCGCAGGCCGTGGCCGTCGTCGATCCACACTTCGCGGGGACCGTTGACCAGCACATCGGTGACCTCGGGCTCGGCGAGCAACGGCTCAAGAGGCCCCGCACCGATCAGGTCGGCACGCAGGGCACGGGCGACCGCGAGGATCTCGGCGTCACCGAGGACCGCCCGCTCCGCGCGGAGGGCGGCGGCGACCTGGGAAGCCGAGGGATCGGCTCCCGTACGGGCGAGGCGCACCCTGACGGCCTCGACGAGCTCGGGTGACACCATGCCGCGGCTCATCCGAACTCCAGCGTACGGAGGAAGTCAGCGCGGAAACGCCTCAGAGGGGTGCGGCGGCCGGACGGGGGCGCGTCTCCGCGACTCACCGGAGCTCCAGCATGCGGAGGAACTCGGCGCGAAAACGGCCAAGAGGGCATCCGGGAAGGGAGTGCAACTCTGCGACCCAGCGGAGCTCCAGCATGCGGAGGAACTCGGCCCGGAGACGACCAAGAGGGCATCCGGTCGCCGGACGGGGACGCGGCTCCGCGACTCACCGGAGCTCCAGCATGCGGAGGAACTCGGCGCGGAGACGACCAAGAGGGCATCCGGTCGCCGGGCGGGGGTGCGGCTCGGGGGGTCATCGGAGTTCCAGGGTGTGGAGGAAATCGGTGCAGAAGCGGCCGAGGGGGGTGCGGTCGCCTAGTGGGGGCGCGTCGCCGCGGTTCAGTGCTTCGGCGAGGCCTCGCTGGTCGGCCAGGACCCCGTTGCAGGGGAGACCGAGGGAAGTGGCGATCACGTCGGGATGCAGCCCGCCATCGCGCACCACCACGCCAAGGGCCGAGGTGTGCCGGCGCAGCTCGATCAGCACCTGGGACGCGGCCAGCACGCCCCTCACGTCGGCGGGCACGAGCAACAAGGTCGAGGACGCCCGTGACAGCGCCTCGGCCGCGGCCGGGCTCACATGGCGAGGGAGGTCGACGACGACCAGATCGCAGCCTCTGTGGGCCGCCTCCAGCACCGCCCGCATCGCCTCGGGGGGAATGGGCGGGGACTCGCCACGGTGCCACGACAGCACAGTGAGCTCTCCGATCGTGGGCAGGGCCTCCTGGAGGGCGGCGAAGCTCACCCGGCCCTCTCTCTCGACGACGTCTGGCCATCGCGCGCCGGTGGCCTGCTCCTGGCCGAGGACGACGTCGATGCCGCCGCCGAGGGGGTCGGCGTCCACGAGCAGTGTGCGCAGCCCCCGGCGGGAGCCCGCGAGGGCGAGGGAGGCGGCGAGCACGCTGGCGCCCGCCCCGCCCCTGCCGCCGATGACAGAGACCGTGTGCCCGGCCCTGACCATGGGCTCGGAGGCTTCGGCGAACTCGTCGACCAGCTGTCTTTCCGCGGCGGGAAGCTCGAGGACGGCCTGCGCGCCGACGGCCACGCACCTGCGCCAGACCGTGGGGTCGTCGGGAGCGCGTGTCACCAGGAGCACCCCTTGCCGTGGTGGCGGGCCGGTCGCCGCCAGCGCATCGGCCGCGTCGGTGCCGACGACGACGAGCGGCGCCCGCTTCCAGTAAGGCCGGGCGTGCGTGGCCGCGTGAGCGACGTCGATCTCCACGCCGGCCGCGGCGGCGACCCGGAGAAGGTCGTCGAGCAGGTCCTGATCTTCGGTGATCACCAAGGGACGGTTCACGTGATGGCCTCCCTGTCGTTGGGAGACCCACCTTGCGCGTCCTCACGCCACGCCCATCGCCCCGAACAGCGTTCTGGGGATAACTCGGAGCCGAGGTGGCCGACTCCAGCCCGCAGCGGAAAGGGTGCCCAGAGAAAAGGGGCGACCCCCGCCGGGGGGGGGAGAGCGGGGGTCGCCAACCGGTCCGGCTCCGGGGGGGTAGAGCCGGTCCCGTTTTAGAAGAAAGCCTTCATCGTTGACCGAGGCCTGGCAAGGAAGCGGCAAAAGCTAACCCAAGCACGATCGCCTCTGTCATGTAGACACCAACGTATGGTGCCCGATGAACTCAAGTTCCGTCGAGGAGCAATCTCTGATTTTCACTAGTTTTTTTTCGCCGTAGCGGAGCGGCTACTGGAAGTATGCGAAAAACGGCCGCCGGAGTCCGATCACCCTCGGTGATCGGGGTGGTTTCACACTCTGATGTCAGGAAGGTCGGCAAGTGCGGCGCAGCAGGGATTCGCGGCCCGCTTGGCACCCCGTCCGCGCCGGGGTCGCGCCCCTCCACGACTCAGTAAAGGTCTTGCTCCGGGGGGTTCCCATCAGGCGGGATCGGACGTAGAAAGGTGGCACGGACCGAGTGTCCGAGTACGGCCGCCGGGCACCCACGCGCGACCAGCCGCGGGAGGCGCGTCGAGACGGGCTTGACCCGCTCCGACGATTTGAGGTGCACGCTTGGTAACCCGGTGTGGCGTACTGGCGACGGCGTCCCAGACCAGGGACGCCGTTCGCTTGTGTAAAGGTTGCTCGCGTTCGCGGCCCAGGAGTGCAAGATTTCATCTCCTGACGGCATTCTGGCGCACCTGGCCGCACTCACCCGCGACGGATCGTCAGAGCTTCCTGTGTCCCCGCATGCGAGCGCCGCGAGACTCCCGCCCGGCCGAGGCCACGACCGAAATCGCCCGAGCGCGGCCCACCAGGCCCCGGAAGGACATGAGCCGTCGCTCAGCCTCGCTGGAGTGCCTCGCAGATGGCGGTGGACTCGCGGGCGCCGAGCTCCACAGCCGTGGCGCAGTGCCGCACCCAGCCCGCGACGCCTTCCGAGGTGCCCTTCAGGTACCCCCTGAGGCTCTCGCCGTACGCCTCTCCCGAATCGGCGTGGCCGACCTCGACCGCCACCAGGGACTTGGGGTCCAGGCCGAACTCGACGAGCGTGAGCCGCTCCGCCGCCCTCGCCACCAGTCCGTCGGCGGTTCCGAACGGGCGCAGCACCACCAGCTCGGCGTGGACGATCGCGGCGAGCACCAGCGCGGGAGCCTTCGAGGGGGTCGTGAGGAGCGTCACGAGGGAGGCCATGCGTGCCGCGGCGGCCTCCGCCCCGGGCGCCGGCCCGAGGCCGAGAGGGTCGGATGTCGCCGGTCCGGTTCGGGGCCGTCCCAGCATGTCTTCGTCCACGACAGGACCGGCCAGCCCCCCGCCACCGGGTTCGGCGACGCGGTGGAGGTCCGCCGCGGCCACGGCGTGCAGGCGCGCGAGCACCTGCCGCGGCGCCGTACGCCAGGTCTTGGAAAGCCTCCCCACCTCGGAAGACGCCCGAAGGGCCCCTTGGGCGACCGGCGACTCCGCCGTCCCCGACCGCAGTGACTCCAGCGGGATGTCGGCGCCCTCCAGCGCCGCGGAGGCCCGCGCGCCGCGCAGGGCGGACTCGGCCGACACCTCGGGCCCGCGTCGGCGCAGCACGCGGTGGCCGTAGAGTCGGTCGACGGCCGTACGCGCGTCCTGTACGGCCTCGGGGACGCCGGGAAGCCGGGCGATGACAGCCAGTGGGTCGCTCACGCCTCCCGACTTTACCCGCGAGTAGGGCGCGGCCATGCAGCGGTGCAGGTCAACACAGGGTCAAGGGAAGTTCAGGGAAGTGTGAGCAAAGTCGCAGGCGGTTCAGAAGTCCGCCATCGGGGAGTCAAGAGACGGGCGGAAGGGTGGCGCCCGGCGAATGCGGGAACCGTTCGGCGCGCGGTTCGGACCGTTCAACGAGGCCCGCTGAAAGCCGCTCTTGCATCTGTCACATTTATTGTTAGATATCATTCCCGCAACGAATCCGCAGCTTTTGTGACTGTCTGTAAAGCCGGTTGTGAACCGCTTCGGGCATGATCACCGACCGGCGCGGCCGGTCGCACCCCTTGTCCCCGCCGCCCCCAGCCTGGTGAAGTGGGACCCAGCCCAATCGAGCCAGGCCATGTGAAGGAGTACGTTGTGGCCCCGGAAACCCCTGGTCGCGAGACCCAGGAGACGCTGTCGAACCTGCTGCACGAGACCCGTCGTTTCGCACCCCCGGCAGAGCTGGCGGCGGCCGCGAACGTCACGGCCGACGCCTACGACGAGGCGGCGACCGATCGTCTCGGCTTCTGGGAGCGCGCGGCCGACCGGCTGAGCTGGGGCCGGCGCTGGGACACCACCCTGGAGTGGAATCCCCCCTTCGCCAAGTGGTTCCTGGGCGGCACGCTGAACGTCGCCTACAACTGCGTCGACCGTCACGTCGAGGCGGGGAACGGCGACAAGGTGGCGTACTACTGGGAAGGCGAGCCCGACGGCGACAACCGCACGCTCACCTACTCTGACCTGCTGCGCGAGGTGAGCAAGGCCGCCAACGCCCTCACCGAGCTGGGCGTGGGCAAGGGCGACCGGGTCGCGATCTACATGCCGATGATCCCCGAGCTGCCGATCGCCATGCTGGCCTGCGCCCGCATCGGCGCGATCCACTCGGTCGTCTTCGGCGGGTTCTCCGCCAGCGCGCTCAGCGGGCGCATCAAGGACGCCGACGCCAAGCTCGTCATCACCGCGGACGGCGGCTACCGCAGGGGCGCGCCGAGCGCGCTCAAGCCGACCGTGGACGAGGCCGTCGCCGAGTGCCCGGGCATCGAGCACGTGCTCGTCGTCCGCAGGACCGGCCAGGAGCTCGCCGCGACCGAGAAGGACATCTGGTGGCACGAGCTGGTCGACCGGCAGAGCGAGCGGCACGAGCCCGTGCAGCACGACGCCGAGGATCCCCTCTACATTCTCTACACCAGCGGCACGACCGGTAACCCGAAGGGCATCCTGCACACCACCGGCGGCTACCTCACGCAGGTCGCCTGGACGCACCACGCGGTGTTCGACCTCAAGCCGGAGTCGGACATCTACTGGTGCACCGCAGACATCGGCTGGGTAACCGGGCACTCCTACATCGTGTACGGCCCCCTCGCCAACGGGGCGACCAGCGTGATCTACGAGGGCACGCCCGACACGCCGCACAGGGGCCGTTTCTGGGAGATCGTCCAGAAGTACGGCGTGACGATCCTGTACACCGCGCCCACCGCGATCCGCACGTTCATGAAGTGGGGCGACGACATCCCCGCGAAGTACGACATGTCCAGCCTGCGCGTCCTCGGATCCGTCGGCGAGCCGATCAACCCCGAGGCGTACGTCTGGTACCGCGAGCACATCGGCGGGAACCGCAGCCCGGTCGTGGACACCTGGTGGCAGACCGAGACGGGCGCCATCATGATCAGCCCGCTGCCGGGCGTGACCTCCGGCAAGCCCGGCGCCGCGATGCGCCCGCTGCCCGGCATCGTGGCCGACGTGGTCGACGACGAGGCCAAGTCCGTGCCCGACGGCGGCGGCGGCTTCCTGGTCGTCCGCGAGCCGTGGCCGTCGATGCTCCGCGGCATCTGGGGCGACGACAAGCGCTACGCCGACACCTACTGGTCGCGCTTCGAAGGGATGTACTTCCCCGGAGACGGCGCCAAGCGCGACGAGGACGGCGACCTGTGGCTGCTCGGCCGGGTCGACGACGTCATGCTCGTGTCAGGTCACAACATCTCGACCACCGAGGTGGAGTCGGCGCTGGTGTCGCACCCGAAGGTCGCCGAGGCCGCGGTCGTGGGCGCCACCGACCCGATCACCGGCCAGGCCATCGTGGCGTTCGTCATCCTGCGCGGCAGCGCCGAGGAGGGCGAGAACATCGCCAAGGAACTGCGCGACCACGTGGCCAAGGCCCTCGGCCCGATCGCCAAGCCGCGCCAGATCCTGGTCGTGCCCGAGCTTCCCAAGACCCGCTCCGGCAAGATCATGCGCCGCCTGCTCCGCGACGTGGCCGAGAACCGCAGCATCGGCGACGTCACCACCCTGGCCGACAGCTCGGTGATGAACCTCATCTCCGAGAAGCTCCCCTCGGCCTCGGCAGAGGACTGATCCACCGGCACACGGGGAAGGCGCGGATCCGGCTGCGGGTCCGCGCCTTCCGCGCGTCCGGGAAGCAACCCTCGACGGCGAAGGACGAAAGCCCTCGCGCGGCCGGGCACGACCGTACGGCGATCACGTTCAGTAGTCTTGGGAGGGGAGTGCCCAGATGTCCGGTTGGTTCGGGAGTCCGACCGATCTGAACGGATCTTTGGTGATCGTGATAGCCGGCCCCGCGATCGGGCAGTTCCCCGGCATATCAGGTGGCGCGTGGTTGTCCGTACGGCACGCTCTGGCCAGACTGTCGGAGGAGTCGGGCCGCGGTGCCGGGGGGAGCGCGCGGCGATCTCGCCTGAGGTGCGCGTCCGAACCCGCGGACCGTGCGGCGAGGCGCGACGATAAGCACCATCGCACAAGATGAATGTGTCCGGAATTTCCGTTAGGAGAGCACACATGGCCGCTCCGCCCGAGGAGGAATCGCTCGGCGCCCTCGTCGCCCAGGCGAGCCACCACATATCCACCCTGGTCCGCTCGGAGATCGAGCTGGCGAAGGCCGAGCTGAAGTTCGACGCGAAACGGGTAGGCACAGCGGCCGGGCTCTTCGGCGTGGCCGCGTTCATGCTCCACCTGTGCCTGATCCTCGCGTCGTTCGCGATCGCGTACGGGCTCGTGCAGCTCGGCATGATGCCATGGCTGGCGTTCACTATCGTGACCGCGTTCTACCTCATCATGGCCCTGCTGCTCGCCTTCGTCGGCTACCGCAGGCTCAAGGGCCTCGCCGGGATGAAGCGCACCACCCGGAGCCTGAAGAACCTCAAGGACGGCGGCAGGCAGGACGAGGTCGGCACGGGCCCCACGCGCGTGCCCGAGCCGTATCGCGGCCCCACGGCGGGGCAGGTCGGCCACCACCGCGTGCCCGTGACCGCCGAGACCGCCGCCGTCCCCGACCCCGGGCATACGAGCCCCCGGCCGTGAGCTACGCCATGAGCGCGCGCCCCGACGAGTCGCTGGCCCGGATACCCGGGCCCTGGACCCATCGTTCCGTCCACGCGGGGAACGGCATGTTCCACATCGCGGAGGCCGGCGAGGGGCCGCTGGTGCTGCTGCTGCACGGCTTCCCGCAGTTCTGGTGGACCTGGCGCCGTCAGCTCGTCTCCCTGCCCGAGGCCGGGTACCGGGCCGTCGCGGTCGACCTGCGCGGGTACGGGGCGAGCGACAAGCCGCCCCGGGGGTACGACCTGCCCGCGCTGGCGGGCAGCGTCTCGGGGCTGATCCGCGCGCTCGGCGAGACGTGCGCGGTCGTGGTCGGCCACGACTGGGGCGGCCTGGTGGCGTGGACGATGGGGGCGACCGACCCCAAGGCCGTGCACCGCCTGGTCACCGTGTCCGCCCCGCATCCCCTGCGGCTGCGCCAGGCCATGCTGACCCAGCCCTTCGGGCAGCTCAGGGCCAGCGGCTACCTCTTCGGCTCCCAGCTTCCCTGGCTTCCCGAGCGGCGGCTGACCAAGGACGACGCCTCGCGTGTCGGGCAGCTGCTGGACACCTGGTCGGGTCCCGAGTGGCCAGAGGAGGAGGTCGCCGGCACGTACCGCGACGTCTTCCGCATCCCCACGGTCGCCCACTGCGCGCTGGAGTACCACCGCTGGTTCGTCCGCTCGCAGGTCAGGCCGGACGGCATGCGATACCGCAGGCTCATGCGCACCGAGATCGAGATGCCGACGCTGCAGATGCACGGCTCGCTCGACCCGTGCACGCTGCCGCGTACGGCCCAGGGGTCCAGCAGGTACGTCGCCGCGCCGTACCGCTGGCGGCTCATCGAGGGCGCCGGGCACTTCCCGCACGAGGAGCGCCCCGAGCAGTTCGACGCGGAGCTGCTGGGCTGGCTCGGCGACCCCGAGCCCGACAGATGACGGCACCGGAACCAAGCGAGGAGGCCACCGTGACCGGGCAGCCGGTGAGGCGAGACAGGGATCCCGCGGGACGGCCGCGCAACGCCCGTCCCCGGGACGCGCTGGGCCGTCCCCTGCCCAAGGGCGTGCCCGGCGTGGAGCGCGTCCCCGACGACTACGCGCCCGGCGCGGACGAGGCCGTTAGGGACGCGGTCGGCTACCTCGCCGAGGGGCGGCCCTTCCACGCCCACGAGGTGCTGGAGGCCCGCTGGAAGACCGGGCCCGCGGAGGAGCGCGAGCTATGGCAGGGCATGGCGCAGGTCTGCGTCGGGCTCACCCACCTCCAGCGGGGCAACGCCCGAGGGGCGGCCACCCTGCTCAACCGCGGCGCCGACAGCATCGCCCGATATGGGCTCCTGGACGAGGGACGGCCGCCTCGGCCCTTCGACCTCGACGACATGGTGCGCACCGCCCGCGAGCTGGCGGAGCGGCCGGCGTCCGATCCCGGCGCCGCGATCGCCCGCGTGGCCGAGATCCTTAAGGGACGCGGCTAGTCGCAGTCCTGGGTGTCGACGCGAGCGAGGGCGCCGCTGCCGTCGTCGGCGTCGGGCCGCACCTCGGCAGCGGTGAGCGCGTACCCGGTGTCCGGCTCGTCGGTCGCCGCGGCGAAGATCACCCCGTACACCTGGCCGGTCGGGGTGAGCAGGGGGCCGCCGGAGTTGCCGGCCTGCACCAGCCCGCGGATCGCGTAGACCTCGCGGGTGACGGTCTTGCGCGAGTAGATGTCCGAGGCCTTGGCGTTCTGCTTGATGCGGATGCGGGCCGGCTTGGTGGTGAAGCCCTTGCCCTTGGGGAAGCCCGCGATGATCGCGTCGTCCTGGCTCTCGGCCGTGTAGTCGAACTTCAGCGGCGTAACGTCCAGGTCGGGGACGTACAGGATGGCGATGTCCCTGTCGGGGTTGTAGAGCACGACCTGGGCGTCATGCCCCACCCGGTTCTCGTCGGTGATCCTGAGCTCCTGGGTGACCCCGGCGACCACGTGCGCGTTGGTCATGATGCGGTGCGGCGCGAAGACGAACCCGGTGCCCTCGATGCGCTTGCGGCAGGCGGGCGCCGTGCCCTGGACCTTGACGATCGCGCGCCGGGCCTTCTGGAGCTGGGGCCCCTTGACCACGCTCGCGTCGGGCGGCGGCACGTCGACGAACTGGCCGCCGCCGATGGCGTTGAACACCTGCGGGAACTCCGAGGTGTCCACGAACTTCTTGAAGGAGAGCCGCCAGTCCTTGGCCCGCTCGGGCATCGCCGTGTCGACGGTCTGCAGCAGGAGCGAGCCGTTGGTCTGCTGGCGAAGCCAGGGAAAGGGGGCCACGGAGAGCAGCGAGCCGATCAGCCACGCGATCACGAGCACGGACAGCGCGCTGGTGAAGGTGCCGCCGACCGCGTCGACCGTGCGCGCGGGCTCCCAGGTGACGTGGCTGCGCACCACCGCGCCGATCGTGGAGGACGCGAACTGGCCGATGACCGCCGCGAGGAACACGATCACGATGGCGAGCAACGCCTGCTCCGGGGAGGCGCTGACGACCGCATGGGCGATCGGCGGCGCGATCAGGACCCCGAGAAAACCTCCCCCGACGAAACCGAGGAAGCTGAAAGCCCCGATGATGAAGCCCTGCCGGTAGCCGGAAACGGCAAAGGCAATCACGAGAACAATCAGGATGAAGTCGAGGAGATCGCCGCTCACGCTTCAACGGTATCCAGCGCGGCCACACGCCGCGCACCCGTTGGCTCGATATCGTTGCCGCATGGTATCGATCGGGGGGTCGAACGACAGGCGTACGGACGGGCACCCCGGCACGGGCACGGGCGCCAGGAGCCGCTCCCACGGGAGCGCGGGCACCGGCGCGCGGCCCGGCCCAGGAAACCCGCACGAGCCTGGCACGGGGAATGCAACCGGCCAAAACTCGGAAAACGCGTACGAATCCGGCCAAGCCAGCGTACGAAACCCTGAATCCGCCGACGTGCGAGAAACGGGGGCCGAAAGTTCGGCGCCGGAGAACATGGAGGAACGACACCAGGGGTGGGAAAACGTGCTCGAACCGACACCAGGCAACGTCAGGGAGCCGAGCTTAGGACGGCCGCACGACCCCGGGAGGGCGCATCCGCGGTGGGAGGGCACGGGCCTTCCCACGAGCCACGGCCTGGCCGCGCGCGGCGTCGGCGAGCTGATCGAGCTCGCGCTGGCCGACGAGGACCCTGACGGCCCGATCAGATGGAAGGCCGTGGGCGCCCTTCACGCGAGAGGCGACCTCGAGACCTTCACCGAGGCCAGGAGGCTCTGCGCGAGCGACTCCCGCGCCGAGCGGGTGCTGGGCGTGGACATCCTCGGCGAGCTGGGCGCGCCGCAGCGTCCCTTCGTCGACAAGACCCTGTCCGTCCTGCGCTACCTGGCCGCCGGGGACGACGACGTACGGGTGCTCCACGCGGTGCTGATCGCGTTCGGGCACCTGCGCGACCCGAGGGCCCTGCCGTCGGTGATCGAGCTGGCCACGCACCACGACCCGACCGTGCGCTACGGGGCGGCGTACGCGCTGTCGCACGTCCTGGGCCGCCCGGCGGACCCTGCCGGGCTCGCTGCGCTGCGGCGGCTGGCCAAAGACCCCGACGACGACGTGGCCGACTGGGCGGCGCTCGGCCTGATACTTCCCTAGGGGAGGGTCAGCGCCGGGCGAGTCTGAGGACCTCGGGCGGCACGTCCTCGACGCGGTCGTCGTCCCAGGGCCGTTCGAACCCTGTGACGGCCAGCACGTCGTCGAGCACGCCGGCCGTGAAGCCCCAGACGAGCATGCCCCGCACCCGGAAGGCCGGCCCGGCGGCGTGGCCGCCGGGGAAGCGCAGCCGCAGACGGTTGCCGGGGTCGGCCAGCTCGGCGACCGGCACGCGCGCCACCGCGTCGACCTCGTCCGGCGACGCGGCATGCACCGCGCACGGCGTGTGCCACCAGCCCAGCACGGGCGTCACCCGGTTGTCGCTGCGCCAGATGTACAGCTCCGGCAGCGTGCCGATCACGTGCACCCCGCCGGGGTCCAGGCCCGTCTCCTCCTCGGCCTCGCGCAGAGCCGCCCCCACGGGGCCGCCGTCGCCGGGATCCACCCCTCCGCCGGGGAACGCGGGCTGGCCCGCGTGGTTACGCCCCTTCGCGCTGCGCTGGATGAGCAGGATGTCCGGCCCGTCGGCCGACTCGCCGAACAGCAGCAGGACCGCCGCGTGGCGCCCGCCGTCGAGCGGGGGTCGCAAGGGGTGGGGGACGGGACGGTCGAGGGCGTTCACCGCGAGGTCGTTCAGCCAGCCGGGCACGGGCGCAGTCATGCGATACCTCCTGCGGGGAGCAACATCAGCGGTATCCGGCTGCTTCCCGAGGAGGCATCGACTTCCCTGGAGCGGGGCGGCTCACATCCGATCGGTCACGAGAACGGGCCGGTGCGGACGAGCTTCGCCGCCTGCGCGGGGTCGGTCGGGCCCTCGCCGTACGAGGGGCAGAGACCGGCCAGCGGGCACACACCACAGGCGGGCCTGCGGGCGTGGCAGACGCGGCGGCCGTGCCAGATCAGGTAGTGGGACATCTGGGTCCACTCGCTCTTCGGGATCAGGTCGCCCACGGCGTGCTCGATCTTGACCGGGTCGGTCTCCGTCGTCCATCCGAAGCGACGGGTGAGCCGCTGGAAGTGCGTGTCCACCGTGATGCCGGGCACGTCGAACGCGTTGCCGAGCACGACGTTGGCGGTCTTCCTGCCGACCCCCGGCAGCGTGACGAGCTCCTTGAGCTTGCCGGGCACCTCGCCGCCGTAACGGTCGCAGAGCGCCTGGGCCATGCCCATGATGCTGTTCGCCTTGGCCCGGAAGAACCCGGTCGAGCGGATGATCTCCTCCAGCTCGTCCCGGTCGGCGCCCGCATAGTCAGCGGCTGTCCGGTATTTGGCAAAAAGTACTGGAGTAACCAGATTGACCCTTTTGTCCGTACACTGCGCTGAGAGGATCGTTGCGACCAGCAGCTCCAGCGGGTTGCCGAAGTCGAGTTCGCAATGGGCATCGGGGTAGGTCTCCGCCAGGATTCGGGTCATTCGCCGAGCTCGGCGCACCAGAGCGAGCCGGGACTCCCCAGCGGAGGTTACTTTGCGGGGCACCCCGACAGCCTACGCGGACGGGCTCCATGAGACCCGCTTGGTGCGGTACGTCACAATGTCTAGCAGTGAGCGCGATCCCAGGTGTGGAGCGCAGTCGTGTTGGCGCGACCACTGGAGCGAGGAGGCACGGTGAATACCGACGATGTGCTGGGCAAGGCCCCTTTGTTCTCCGCGCTCGACCGTGAGAGCGCGGCCGCGCTCCGTACGGGCATCTCGGAGGTGGAGCTCCACAAGGGGCAGACGCTCTTCAGCGAGGGCGAGACGGGCGACAGACTTTACGTCGTGCTGGACGGCAAGATCAAATTAATCCGCACCGCCCCCGACGGCCGCGAGAACCTGCTCAGCGTGCTCGGCCCGAGCGAGATGTTCGGCGAACTGTCCCTGTTCGACCCCCGCCCCCGTACGGCGAGCGCGATCGCCCTGACCGACGTGCTCCTGGCCGGTCTCGGCCACGACGACCTGCGGCCCTGGCTGACCGGACGTCCTGAGGTGGCCCTCCACCTGCTGCGCGCCCTCGCGCAGCGGCTGCGCCGCACCAACGACGTCATGGCGGACCTCGTCTTCACCGACGTGCCCGGCCGGGTCGGCAAGGCGTTGCTCGACCTCGCGGAGCGCTTCGGGCAGCGCACCGAGGAAGGCCTGCGAGTCCATCACGACCTCACCCAGGAGGAGCTGGCACAGTACGTCGGCGCCTCGCGCGAGACCGTCAACAAGGCCCTCGCCGACTTCGCCCAGCGCGGCTGGCTGCGCATCGAGGCCAAGGCCGTCGTCATCATGGACGCCGACCGCCTCTACAACCGTTCGAGGTAGGCGAGCTGCGCCCGTACGGACATCTCGGCGGCGGGCCACAGCTCCTCGGCCAGCCCGGCGTAGACGACCTTGACGATCTCTCGCGGTGTCTTGGCGCCCTCTCGCCGGGCCCGCCGGATCTGGTCAAGGCGCTCGCGCCGGTGGGCGATATAGCCGTCCAGCGCCGCGATCGGGTCCGGCAGCACCGGCCCATGCCCGGGCAGCAGGGCCGTGGCCGCCAAGATCTCGGCGCTCGCCCGCAGGCGGTCGAGGCTGCGCAGGTAGTCCGCCAGGTCGCCGTCGGGCGCGATCACCGTCGTCCCCCGGCCGAGGATCGTGTCCCCGGTCAGCATGGCCCCGTCGCCCGGCAGCCAGAAGCACAGCGAGTCGAACGAATGGCCTGGTGTGCCGACGACCCTGAGCTCGACGCCGCCCGCCGTCACCACGTCCCCGTCCCGCAGGCCTTCGTCCCCGAGGACGTGCCGGGGGTCCAGGGCCCGTACGGGGGCACCGGTCATCTCGGCGAACCGCCTGGCTCCGCCGCTATGGTCTTCGTGCCCGTGCGTGAGGAGGATCGCCTCGACGCGCCGACCGGCGAGGTGGCCCGCCACCCTGAGAAGGTGCTCCTCGTCGTCGGGTCCGGGGTCCACGACGAGGACGGCCCGCGCCTCCGGCTCGCCGATGACCCAGGTGTTCGTGCCGTCCAGGGTCATCGGAGAGGCGTTGGGCGCGAGCAGGTTGGTCGCACGGGCCGTACCGGACCCGTCCGGGCCGCTCAGGGGGATTCGGAGACCACTCATGACATTCTGTAGTCCTCGCCGGGGATGACCAGCCACATCTCGCCGTCCACCTCGGCCGCGCGGGGCTGGAAGGTCACGATCCGCCGCTCGCTCGCCAGCACGGCGGCGACGTCGTCGAACGCCGCCAGCTCCGTCAGGGTGCGGATCGTCGGGGGCATGAGGAAGATCTCGCCGTCGTTCGCGCGACCGAGCGCCCGCGCGGGAGGCAGCCACGCGACCTGGTCGGCCTCGCCGCCCACGTCGCGCGTGCGCTGGCCGGGCGGCATCGCGGCCACGAAGAACCGCGTGTCGAACCGCTTGTGCTCGACCTCGGGCGTGATCCAGTGCGACCAGGGCCTGAGCAGGTCGGCGCGCAGGACCAGGCCCCGCTTGTTCAGGAACTCCCCGAGCGACAGGCGCCGGTCGACCAGCGCCTCGCGGTCGGCCTCCCAGTCGTCCCCCGTGGTGTCGGCGACGACCGTGTCCGCGCTCGGCCCGGCCAGCAGGACGCCGGACTCCTCGAAGGTCTCGCGTACGGCCGCGCAGACCAGGCCGCGGGCGGTGCCGGTGTCGGCCCCGAACAGGCGGCCCCAGGTCTCGGGCGCCGGCCCGGCCCAGGCGACGGTCTGGTCGGCGTCACGAGGGTCGACCGAGCCGCCGGGGAAGACGTAGGCGCCGGCGGCGAACGCCATGCTCGCCTTGCGCCGGATCATGTAGACCTCAAGCTCGCCTTCGGCCTCCCCGGGCCCGCCGAGGCCGTGGACGCGGCGCAGGAGCGCCACGGTCGCGGCGTCTCTGGCGGGCACGGGGGTGATGTCGCCCGCGAGGATCGCGCGGGCGCGCTCACCGAACTCGCCGGGCAGCGGGATGCCGTTCATGCCACCTCCGTGATCCAACCGAATCAAGCTCGGCCGGACCATGGTGTCACGGTCAGCGCACTTCGGCGATGAGCTCGACCTCGACGCATGCGCCCAGAGGCAGGGCGGCGACCCCGACGGCGCTGCGGGCATGGCGGCCCGCGTCCCCGAGCACCTCGCCGAGCAACTCGCTGGCCCCGTTCACGACGTGCGGCTGCCCGGTGAACTCGGGGGCGCTGGCGACGAAACCGACCACCTTGACGACGCGCACGATCTGCGACAGGTCACCGGCGACCGAGGCCACCGCCGCCAGGGCGTTCAGCGCGCAGATGCGGGCCTGCTCCTTGGCCTGGTCGGGGTCCACCTCGGCGCCCACCTTGCCGGTGAGGCCGAGCTTGCCGTCGACCATGGGAAGCTGCCCGGAGGTGTAGACGTAGTTACCGGTGCGCACGGCCGGCACGTAGGCGGCCAGGGGCTTCACGACCTCCGGAAGGGTCAGCCCCAGCTCCGCCAGGCGCTCCTCGGGGGTGCTCATGCCTTTTCCCGCTTCATGTAGGCGACCAGCTGCTCGGGGTTCGGACCAGGGATGACCGTGACGAGCTCCCAGCCGTCCTGACCCCAGTTGTCCAAGATCTGCTTGGTGGCATGGGTCAGCAGAGGGACCGTCGAATATTCGTAGCGCTTCATGGTGGCACTGTAGACGGGAGAGAGGTGGTCAGGTGGCGGTGCTACCCCTGTTCCCTCCAACCTCATCGGTCACGGCGTCCGTTCCCCGTGGGTGTGCGCCGCCATTGTGACGATCCGCATATTGACCTTTTGCCGGCGATCGACAATTGGAAGAAAGCGGGTCAAGACCCGGAACGTCAACGATCGGCGGAGCCCCTGGAACAATGTTCCGATCATGCTTCCCATCCCCGTGGCGGCGGCATGAGCGGAGCCGATCCACGATCATCCCGGGCCCCCTCCGCGGTGCGGCCCCCATTGTCGGGCCCTCCCTTTACGCGGACGGTCAGGGAGCCAGGGAAAACGAGTTTCCCCGGCACTCCGGGTGTGAGGTGCGTCGCAGCCCGCTTCAGAAAGCCGGGCACGGCGAATCGCGAAGTAACCGTTGGGTAGCCTTCGGAACGTGAGCGCTCGCGACACCGATTGGGACGGCGTACGGCTACATGTCGTAACCGGCAAGGGTGGCACCGGAAAGACGACGGTGGCAGCCGCGCTGGCCCTTGCCCTCGCGGCGGGCGGCCGCAGGGTGCTGCTCGTCGAGGTGGAAGGCCGCCAGGGCATCGCCCAGGTCTTCGACACCCCGCCCCTGCCGTACGAGGAGCGGAAGATCGCCGTGGCACCGGGCGGCGGCGACGTGTACGCGCTCGCCATTGACCCAGAAGAGGCGATGCTCGAGTACGTCGAGATGTTCTACGGGATGAAGCGGGCCGGCAAGGCGCTGAACAAGATCGGCCTCGTCGACTTCGCGACCACCATCGCCCCCGGCCTGCGGGACGTGCTCGTCACCGGCAAGACCAGTGAGGCCGTACGACGCCGCGACAAGTCCGGAAGGCGGGCGTATGACGCCGTCGTCATGGACGCGCCGCCTACCGGCCGTATCACCAGGTTCCTCAACGTGACGCAGGAAGTGGCCGGTCTGGCCCGCATCGGCCCGGTGAAGAACCACGCCGACCTGGTGCGCGGCGTGGTCGCCTCGCCCGAGACCGCTGTGCACTTCGTCACGCTGCTGGAGGAGATGCCGGTGCAGGAGACCCTGGACGGCATCGACAACCTCCGTGCCGCCAAACTGCCCGTGGGCGGCATCTTCATCAACATGGTCAGGCCCGAGCTACTGCCCGAGGCGACCCTGGACGCCGCGTTGAAGGACAGGTTCGATCCCGGTGAGCTGGCGCTCGGCCTCAAGGCCGCAGGGCTCGCCGACGGCGCGTCCGACGCGTCCGCGATCGCCGAGGCGCTCGCGGAGGAGATCGCCGAGCACGCCCACCGCAACCACCTGGAGCGTCGCGAGAGGCAGTCGCTCTCGGAGGCGAAGGCGCCGCACTACGAGCTGCCGTTGCTCGCCGACGGCGCCGACCTGGCCGGTCTGTACGAGCTGGCGGAAGCGATCCGTTCCCAGGGAGCAGCGTGAAGTCTCAGACGGGGAACACCCCAGCCTCCAAGCCGGGCCACCACGGGATCTCTCCCGTCCTCGACATGGACGCCGTGCTCGACGACCAGAACACGCGCATCGTGGTGTGCTGCGGCTCGGGCGGCGTGGGCAAGACCACGACCGCGGCGGCGCTCGGCCTCCGGGCGGCCGAACGCGGCCGGCGCGTGGTGGTGCTGACGGTCGACCCCGCGCGGCGCCTGGCCCAGTCGATGGGGCTCACCGAGCTCGACAACACCCCGCGCGTGGTCGCCGGGGTCGGCGGCACCGGCGAGCTGCACGCGATGATGCTCGACATGAAGCGTACGTTCGACGAGATCATCGAGGCGCACGCCGATCCGGAACGCGCCCGGCAGATCTTGACCAACCCGTTCTACGAGTCGCTGTCGTCGAGCTTCTCTGGGACGCAGGAGTACATGGCCATGGAGAAGCTCGGCCAGCTCCGCCGCTCCGACGAATGGGATCTCATCATCGTCGACACGCCGCCGTCACGGTCGGCGCTGGACTTCCTCGACGCGCCGGAGCGGCTCGGCCGCTTTCTCGACGGACGGCTCATCAGGATCTTGATGGCCCCCGCCAAGGTCGGAGGCCGGAGCGCGTTCAAGCTGCTCAACGCCGGTTTCGGCCTCGTCGCGGGCGCGCTGACGAAGATCTTGGGCGCGCAGTTCCTCAAGGACATCCAGACGTTCGTCGCGGCCCTTGACGCCGTCTTCGGCGGGTTCAGGCAGCGCGCCGACCAGACGTACAGGCTGCTCCAGGCTCCCGGCACCGCGTTCCTCGTCGTGGCCGCGCCGGAACGGGACGCGATGCGGGAGGCCTCGTACTTCGTGGAGCGACTGGCCGAGGAGAGCATGCCCCTGGCCGGTCTGGTGGTCAACCGGGTCCATCGGTCCCCGGCGCCGGCCCTCTCGGCCGCCCGTAGCGCGGCGGCCGCAGAGAACCTCGAAACGCGTGGTGAACACGAACTGACGTCCGCCGTGCTGCGGCTGCACGCCGGACGTATGCAGCTCGCCGCGCGCGAGCATCGAGAGCAGGAGCACTTCGCCTCGGCCCACCCCACAGTGCCGATCTCTCAAGTGCTCGCGATGCCTGAGGACGTGCACGATCTCGAGGGCTTGCGCAAGATCGGTGAACTCCTGGCGTCATGAAGTGGCCACCGCCACCGCCGTCGTGACCGCGTCAACCGATGAACGCGGTCGAGGGGCCCAGGCATGGCCCCTCGCGTCGTGGTACCGGGCATGAGACGGACACCGCCCCAGCCCCTGAACTCAGCCGGCAATCAGCTCGTTGGTCCGCTCGTACTCTTCCTTGGCGACCTCTAGCAGGTCGCGCCAAGACGTCACATCCGGCCGTCGCCTGAGCAGCGCACGCCGCTCACGCTCGGTCATCCCGCCCCACACCCCGAACTCGATGCGATTGTCCAGTGCATCCGCGAGGCATTCGGTACGGACCGGGCATCCTCGGCAGATGAGCTTCGCCCTGTTCTGGGCGGCACCCTGGACGAACAACGCGTCAGGATCCGCGCCCCGACAGGCGGCACGGGAGGTCCAATCCGTGATCCACATTTCGACCCCACTCCCCTATAGGTGGTCAGTCGTCACTTGGCGGCCGACGGGCGCGGGCGTCGAGCCTCCTTATTCAGTTGCCGCAGAGGAGAACGTACGCAACCAGACGTTCGGACCGACAGACCCCGGGCGGGTCAATTTCCCACATGGTCATGTCAGGCCATGTGGCCGGGAATGACTAGTCCTCCCCACCGCGAGTCGCCGACGAGTCAATGCGAAATGGACTTTGAGTACCTATTGAGTCAGCGACTCGGCATACGCTTGGTCTCGTGCAAGCTCAAGGCAAAGCCCACGGGTCGGTGTTCGGGAACCTCCTCCGCCTGATCGGAGCCGCTGTCGCAGCGGGGGTGCTGGCCGCCGCGATCGCGCTGCCGGCCGTGGGCGGAGCCGGCGTGGGGGTCAAGGGTGCCACCGATGTGCTCAACCTGAACCCCGAAGACCTCAAAGAGCCGCCGCTACCCGAGAAGACCGAGATCAAGGATGCCAGCGGCAAGCTGATCGCACAGTTCTACTACCAGAACCGCGAGTCCGTGCCACTGGCCAAGGTAGCGCCGATCATGCGGGACGCGATCATCTCCATCGAGGACTTCCGCTTCTACGAGCACGGCGCCCTCGACCTTGAGGGCTTCGCCCGCGCGATGATGAAGAACTTCCAGTCCGGCGGCGTCGCCCAGGGTGGATCCTCGATCACCCAGCAGTACGTCAAGCAGGTGCTGCTGAACAAGGCGGAGACCGAGGAGGAGAAGCTCGCGGCCATCGCCCCGACGGTCCCCCGCAAGCTCAACGAGCTCCGGTACGCCATGGCCGTCGAGCAGAAGTACACCAAGGACGAAATCCTTGAGCGGTACCTCAACATCGCCTACTTCGGCGCCAGCGCGTACGGCATCCAGGCCGCGTCCAAGCGGTTCTTCGACAAGCCCGCCTCCAAGCTGACCCTCGAAGAGGCGGCCACGCTCGCGGGGGCCGTGCAGAACCCCAACGCGACCGACCCGAACCTCGGCAAGCAGCACAAGGCCGCCCTGCTGGCGCGGCGCAACGTCGTCCTCGACCGGATGGCCGAGCTGCACAAGATCACGCTTGAGGAGGCCGCCACCGCGAAGGCCAAGAAGCTGGTCTACAAGGACATCTCGATCCCCGGTGGTTGCGAGCAGAGCGACTATCCGTACTTCTGCCTGTACGTCCAGCACGAGATCCTGAACGACAAGCAGTTCGGCAAGACCGAGAAGGCCCGCAAGGAGTTCCTCAACCGGGGCGGCCTGGTCATCAAGACCACTCTCGACACCAAGATGCAGAAGGCCGCCGACAAGGCCATCAAGAAGTGGGTCTACGCCTCCGACAAGCCCGTCGCCGCCGAGGCGCTGGTGGAGCCGGGCACCGGTGCCATCAAGGCCATGGCCGCCAGCCGCAAGTTCGGCGGCAGCAAGAAGAAGAACGAGTCCAACTACAACCTGGTCGCCGACGTCGCGCACGGCGGCGGCACCGGCTTCCAGGCGGGTTCGACCTTCAAGGCCTTCACGCTCGCCACGGCGCTGAAGGAAGGCCTGCGGTTCGGCGACGGTCTCGACGCGGGCAGCAGCTTCCAGGCGAGCGGCTACAGCGACTTCAAGAACTGCAAGGGCGAGAACGTCGGCGACCCGAACCACGTCGCGCACAACTCCGAGGGCGGCGGCGGCTTCAAGACCCTCCAGACCGGCACCTGGGGATCGGTCAACACGTTCTTCCTCGGCCTTGAGAAGAAGGTCGGGCTCTGCGACGTCGTCAAGACCGCCAAGGACCTCGGTATCAAGCGCGCCGACGGCGGGAAGCTCCAGGAGGTCGAGACCTTCACCCTCGGCGTCAACGAGATGGACCCCATCACCGTCGCCAGCGCCTACGCCACCTTCGCGGCCCGCGGCAAGTACTGCGAGCCCATGGCGATCACCGCGATCACCGACCGGGACGGCAAGACCACCAACTTCAAGCCCAACTGCAAGCAGACGCTCGACGAGAAGGTCGCCGACGCGGTCAGCGGCATCCTGTCCGGAGTGTTCACCAAGGGCACGATGCGGGGCGTCGGCGGCATCGGCAGGGACGCGGCGGGCAAGACCGGAACGACCGACGGATCCATGACCGCCTGGTTCGCCGGCTACACCCCCGACCTCGCCGCCGCCGTCAGCCTCGGCGACCCCCGCGGCTCGTACACCCACCCGCTGCGCAGTATCACCATCGGCGGCAGCTACTACGGCGAGGTGTTCGGCGCCACGATCTCCGGCCAGATCTGGAAGGCCACGATGCTCAGCGCGCTGAAGGACATCGAGGCCTCGTCCTTCACCCCGCCGGACATGAGCCGCTTCGGTGGCTGCAGCGGCGGCTGCGCGCCCAAGCCCCCGAAGAAGCCGATCGACAACAACGGCAACGCCTACCCCGTCCCGGACGGCAACGGCGGCAACGGTGACAACGGCGGAGGGAACGGCGGCAACGGCGGAGGGAACGGCGGGAACCGCGGCAACGGCAACACCGGACTCGAGCAGGTCACCCCCACCACCGCCCCGAACACCCGCAACGGCTGATCAACGAAGGGCGCCTCCCACAGAGTCATCTGCGGGAGGCGCCCTTTCGCTTGTAAGAACCACCAAGAGCCCAACCCGCGGCAGGACACCTCCCCCACCCCGGCCGCCCCACCCAGCCCCACTCAGGCCAACTCAGCCCCGCAAGGCGCGACACGAACGCCTCAGGCCCCTTCAGCGCCCGTCCAGGCTCGCCCGTTCAGGCCCGCCCGTTCAGGCCCGCTCGCTCAGGCCCGCTCGCTCAGCCCGCGAGACGGGCACGGACGGCCTGGGCCACCCTGCCGCCCTCCGCGCGCCCGGCGACCTTCGGGTTGAGGACCTTCATGACCTGGCCCATGGCCTTCGGACCCTCCGCGCCGCTCTCGGCGATGGCCTCGCCGACGAGCCGGTCCAGCTCCTCGTCGCTCAGCTGGGCGGGAAGGTACTCCTCGAGCACGGCGTGCTCGTCCTGCTCCGCCTGCGCCTGCTCGGCCCGTCCAGCGCCCGCGAACGCCTCGGACGCCTCGCGGCGCTTCTTGGCTTCCCTCGTCAGCACCTTGACGATCTCGTCGTCGGTGAGCTCGCGGGCCGACTTGCCCGCGACCTCCTCGGTGCTGACGGCCGCGAGGGCCATGCGCAGCGTCCGGGTGCGCACCTCGTCACGCGCCTTCATCGACGTCGTGAGGTCGGCCTTCAGCTTGTCCTTCAAAGCACTCATGGTCACCATCTTGCCGTGTCGCCGCAGCCCGATCGCCGTCATCTCCCTTTGACCGGCGTTCCGCTCCCTGGCGACTACGCGTCGAAGAGGACTTCCTCCGTGCTCTGTGGGACCACCAAAGGCCCCGTTCTTCGCGTTGGGAGGCAGCATGCCGTGCCCTCGGGCATCATGAAGGGGTGAGGAAAGCTGCCGCGATACCCCTGTCCTTGCTGGGCCTCGGCGTTGCCGGGATCGGCTACGCCTCGGTCATCGAGCGCAACTGGTTCCGGCTCAGGCGCTTCGACGTGCCGGTCCTTGCGCCGGGGCAGCGGCCCGTGCGCATCCTGCAGATCTCCGACCTGCACCTCACACCCGGGCGCACCCGCCTGATCAACTGGGTCCGCTCGCTGGAGGCGCTCGATCCCGACCTCGTGGTCAACACGGGTGACACCCTGGCCCACCCGGACGCTGTGAGCTCTTACCTGCACGCGGTAGAGCCCCTGCTCTCCCGGCCCGGCCTGTTCGTCTACGGGTCTAACGACCTTTACGCCCCCAAGCCCAAGAACCCCGCCCGCTACCTCTGGCGATCGTCCAAGAGCGACAGGCGCCAGCACATCCCCAACCTCCCGTGGGACGAGCTGGGCGCCGGCATGACCGCCGCGGGCTGGCTCGACATGAACAACACCACCGCGCGGGTCAAGGTGGGAGACCTCGACGTCTTCGTGGGCGGCATCCACGACTCCCACATCAACCGCGACCGGTACGACCAGATCGCCGGGCCCGCTCCCGCCGACGCCGACCTCCGGCTGGGGGTCATGCACTCCCCCGAGCCCAGCAACATGTCGCGCTTCGCCGACGACGGCTACCAGTTGCTCCTGGCGGGGCACACCCACGGCGGCCAGCTGTGCGTCCCCTTCTACGGAGCCCTGGTGACCAACTGCGGCATCGACCGCGCCCGGGTCAAGGGCCTGCACCGCCACGAGTCCGCCTGGCTCCACGTCTCCGCCGGCCTCGGCACCTCTCCCTACGCCCCGGCACGCTTCGCCTGCCCGCCCGAGGCGACCTTGCTCACCCTCGTCCCCCGCCGTCCCACCCGCCCCTGACGTACAACACCGCAGGTTCTCGCAACGCCTGACGCGGCAGGCCCTTTCGCCCCTCCCGGATGACGCGAGCACCACCAAAGTCCGCTAGACTCATGCGAGCACAAGCAAAGCGCCTGTGCACCGGGGTGTAGCGCAGCTTGGCAGCGCGCTTCGTTCGGGACGAAGAGGCCGTGGGTTCAAATCCCGCCACCCCGACCCAGAAGTACCAGCTGAAAGGCCGGTTCCGATCTTCGGAACCGGCCTTCTGCATGTCCTGGGTGACTAGAGACGCTATATGAGCAGTTCGAAGGTCCGTGGCCGTTGCCTGATAAGGAAGAGGTCCCAGACTTAAACGCGTGTCGCAGGCGTGCCAGACGGGACGGTCAACGAGGGGGATTCATGGACCGCTGCCGTCGGGGCGCGCTGTGGGCTTGCCCGGGGCGCTGGCGACCGCGACGATCCGTTCCAGCGCCGCCGCGTGCCGCTGGAACGCGTGCCGTCCTTGCGGGGTGAGTTGTACGGAGGTACGCCGTGCCCGGCTTTGCTGGTCCTTCCGCACCGTGACATACCCGGCCTCGGCCAGCGCCGAAAGCTGCTTGGACAGCGCCGAATCGCTGGTCCCGATCGTGTCCCTCAGGAAGCCGAAGTCCACCCAGTCGGCCGGTGCCAGCAGGGCGACGATCGACAGCCGCGCCGAGACGTGGAGGAACTCGTCGAAGTAAGGGTCCATCAGACGCGTCCCCCGTCGCGCCGCGTGATCGTCTGGAGGGTCCGACGTACTAGCGGCGTCATCGCGACATACGTCGCAGCCGTCGCGGCGGCGGCGAGCGTGCCCTGCGACAGCAGTCCCTGCGCCGGCAGAGCGAACCACGCCCAGGCGGCGATCCGGAAGACGCCGAACAGCAGCATGAGCCCGGCCAACAATCCCGCCCAGAACAGCCACTCCGGGCCGGCGGGCTTCCTGTGGACGAGGGCGCGGTGCTCCTGCACGATCCCCACTCCCACATACAGGCCGAATCCGAGCAACAGGGCGGCGGTGCTCCAAGGGTTCTGGAGGTCAAGGGAGGCCAACCCGACGAAGAGCCCAAGGGCCGCGAGCAGGACGTAGGGACGGGCGAACCTTTGGCGGACGATCTCCTTGCGAGTCCTGTCCTGGAAGCGGCGGATGTCGTCAAGCGAGGACTGGGCGTCGTGAGGGTCCATGGGGCCATCCCTAGTCGATAGGACTACTTTCCTCTAAGGAAACTACCACGGACTTTCCTCATGGGAAAGCAGTTGCCCGAGGTGCTGTCTACAGCAGCCGGATACAGCAACGTCGCCTCACTTGACCACCCGCCACCAGCCCCTACCTACCTCACGAGCAGGGCACATGACCGCCCCGAACAGGTGCCATGCGGAGGCGTGCGGGTCGATCGGGTCTGCGGCCATGACACCCCTCGTGATCGTGGTCCGCCGGATCGAGGTCACCGACGAGGGCGCGCAGACCATGCCGAGCACCCCCCCGTGATCATTCAGCGGACGTGCTGTGGCCTGCCGCCGGCTCGTCCAGTGGGTACCAGCAGGCCACCGCGTGTCGCTCCAGGGACAGCGGCGGCACGTCCTGGTGGCACTGCGTCGGCCGGGCCACCAGGCACCGGTCGTGGAAGGCGCACCCGGCGGGGCGGTCCACAGCGGACGGCGGTTCGCCGGGGAGCAGCACCCGCGCGCGGCGTGCCGTCGGGTCTGATTTGGGCACCGCGTCGATGAGCGCGCGAGTGTAGGGATGCCGGGGATGCGAGAGGATCTCGTGGGCCGGCCCCGTCTCGATCACCCGGCCGAGGTACATGACCCCGATCCGGTCGCAGATCTGGCGCAGGACGGACAGATCGTGGGATACGAGGATGACCGCGACCCCGAGGTCGTCGGCGAGCCGGCGCAGCAGGCTCACGATCTCCCCGCCGGTGGACCTGTCGAGCATCGACACCGGCTCGTCGGCGAGCAGCACCCTCGGCCGCAGGACCAGCGCGCGGGCGATCGCCACCCGCTGCCGCTCGCCCCCGCTGAGTTCGTGGGGCCGCCGCGAGATGTACCTCTCGGCCGGTCTGAGTTCGGCCGCTTCCAGCGCCGCGATGACCCGGCGGTGGACCTCCTCGTCGGTGAGCCGCAGCTGGGCGAGCAGCGGTTCGGCCACCTCACGGTGGACCGTGAGCCGGGGGTTGAGGGATTGGTACGGATCCTGGAAGATCAGCTGCACCTGTGACCGCAGTGCGCGCCAGTCGGGTTTCCCGTCGCCACCGAGCTCCACGTCGCCGACCCGCACGGTGCCCTCGGCGATGTCGGCCAGTCCCACCAGCGCCGAGACGACGGAACTCTTGCCGCAGCCGCTCTCGCCGGCGAGTCCCAGGATCTCTCCTTCGCGTACCAGCATCGAGACGTCGTCGACCGCGGCGACGTACCGGGGGCGCCGCAGTGCGGCCAGCCCTCGGCCGGTCGCGTACCGCACGTGCACCCGGTCGAGACGCACCGCTGCCGGAGCCTCCTCACCTTCGCGGGCTCGCGGCGCCGGGACGGGTTCGTCGTGCAGGAGTCCACGGGTGTACGGGTGGCGGGGCGCGCGGAAGACGGTGCCGACCCGGCCGGACTCGATGGCCTCACCGTCCTTGAGCACGATGACCCGGTCGCAGATCTCCCCGGCCACGCCCAGGTCGTGCGTGACCAACAGCATGGACAGGCCCAGCTCGCGCTTGGCGTCGGCGAGCAGCGCCATGATCCGGTCCTGCACGACCACGTCGAGTCCGGTCGTCGGCTCGTCCGCGATCAGCAGGGTCGGCTGCAGCACCGTGGCCATGGCGATCAACGCGCGTTGCCGCATGCCCCCGCTGTACTGGTGCGGGTAGCCTCCGGACCGGTCCGCCCGGATGCCCACCCGGTCCAGGGCCTCCCGGGCGAGCGCGAACGCCTCATTTCGTGACATGTCGCGATGCGCCCGTACGACCTCGGCGATCTGCCGGTCGACCGGCTGTACGGGGTCGAGGGAGTTCATTGCCGCTTGCGGGACCAGCGCCAGCCGCTCCCACCTGAACCTGCGCAACATCTTCCCGGGGACCGTCGCGAGGTCGGCGCCCTCGAACGTGACCTGGCCCGACACCTGGGCGCCGGGTGGGAGCAGGCGGAGCACCGCCTTGGCCGCGGTGGTCTTGCCGGATCCCGACTCGCCGATCAGGCCGAGCACCTCGCCCGGCGCTATGGAGAAGGAAAGGTCGCGTACTGCCCGCACGGGACCGTTGCGGCTGGGAAACTCCACCCTCAGTCCGCGCACGTCCAGGATCGGGGTCATGACCGCACCTCCAGGTGGCGCCGTTGCAGGGACTCGTGCGCCCGTCCGAGCAGCGAGACGGCGAAGACGAAGAGCATGATGGCCAGCCCCGGGAACAGCGGCCACCACCACGCGCGGTTCATCTCCTGCGAGCTGAACGCGTCGAACATGATCGTGCCCCAGGACACGGCGTTCGTCGGCGCCATGCCGAGGAAGCTGAGGCCCGCCTCCGCCAGCACCGCCTCGGCGACGAGCAGCATTCCGTACAGGATGGCGAGCGAGGCGACGTTCGGGGCGATGTGGACGTACAGGACGCGCCGCCGGGACGCCCCGCCGACGACGGCCGCCTTGACGAACGACCGCTCTTTCAGCGACAGCACCTGCGCACGCACCACCCGCGCGGTCGTGCGCCAGAAGAGTAGGGCGATGGCGAGCACCAGCACGAAGTCCGACCGGCCGAGAATGCCCACCAGCACGATCGCCAGGGGCAGGAAGGGGATCGCGTACGCGGTGTCCGCGATCCGCATGAGCACGCTGTCGACCTTGCCGCCCAGGTAGCCGGCGATCAGGCCGACGTTGAGCCCGATCAGCGCGGTCGCGAGGGCGGCGACCCCGGCGACTGAGAGGGTGCGGCGGGTGCCCCAGATCACCTGGTCGAAGATGTCGCGGCCGAAGTTGGTGGTGCCGAACGGATGCGCGAGGCCCGGTGGCAGCAGCCTCGCCAGCCCCCCGTCCGCGGTGCGAACCCGCTCAAGGGGGCCGTACGGCGCTATCACCGGAGCGAGCAGCGCGGTCAGGAGGAAGACCCCGATGATGGCGATCGCTGCCCGGCCGCTGGGAGTCGACCACAGGTCCCGCCCGACCCTCCGGGCGCCCGTGATCACCTTGTCCCGCCACACGCGCCGCTTGGTCTTCGTCAAGGGATACGGAGTGGTCATGCCAACCTCACACGCGGGTCGAGGTACGCGTAGAGAACGTCGATGACGCCGTTGACGACGACGGCCATCACGGCGGTCAGCAGGAAGACGCCCTGCATCATCGGGTAGTCGAAGTTGTTGACGGCGTCGACGATGGCCCGTCCCATGCCCGGCCAGGAGAAGATGGTCTCGACGATCACCTGGCCGCCGATGATGGTGCCGGTCAGCGCGGGCATCAGGGTGACCACCGGAAGCAGCGCGTTGCGCGCCGCGTGCCGGTAGATGATCCGCGACGGGGACAGGCCCTGTGCCCGGCCGAGGGCGATGAAGTCCTCGCGCAGCACGTCCGCCATCGAGGTGCGCATGGTCAGCAGCGGCTCCGGCATGAAGTAGAGCGTCATGACGAGGAGCGGAAGGGCGAGGTGCCACCAGAAGTCCGGCGAGGCGAACAGTCCCAGGCCGGTGTTCGCGACGCCCCTGCCCGGTGTGGTCATCCCGATCGACGGCACCCAGTTCAGGTGGTAGCTGAACAGCAGCAGCGCGAGCGTCGCCGTCCAGAAGATGGGCGTGGCCCTTCCGACGAAGGCGCCGTTGCGCAGCACGGCGTCGATGGTCCCGCGCCTGGTGGCCGCGGCGACGGCGCCGAGGGCCGACCCGAGCAGCAGGGCCAGCACGATGGCGGGCACGGCCAGGACGGCGGTGTTGAAGAGCTTGTTCAGCAGGATGTCGCCGACCGACTGCTTGTAGTGGAACGAGATGCCGAGGTCACCGCGCGCCAGATTGGCCACATATCGGAGGAACTGAACGACGATCGGCTGGTCCACGCCGTAGCGGGCCCGCAGCATGGCGGCCACGGACGGGTCGAGGTCAGGCCCGACCACCGCCGCGCTGGGGTCCCCCGGCACCGCGCGGAACAGCATGAAGGTCAACGGCACGAGGATCACGATGGTCGCCAGCATCCGCGCGACCCGTCTCAGCGAGAATCGCAGCAGCGTCATGGCGCCTCCTTCCGTATCACCTGAATCACCTGGTCAGGTGGGCACGTTGTTGTCACGGAGGCGCTTGTCGTCGCGCGTGGCCGGGAAGTAGAGGACGCCCCGGCGGTCGAACACGTATCCCGCCTCCCGCAGCTCCCGCATCGCGGCCCGCATGTCGTACGGGAACGGCTGGAGCGACGGGTCATGCCACTTCGTCAGCGAAGCGGCGATCGGCGACCCGGCGGGCTTGCCCTGCCCGTCGAGGACCACGTCGATGATGTCGCGCACCGGGATGAGGAACGACAGCGCGCGCCGGAAGTGCCGGTCGTCGAACGGCTCCTTGCGCATGTTGTAGTGCAGGCCGGCCCAGCCGAAGCTCTCGTCGGACACCACCGTGATCCCGCTCTTGCCCCGCACCGAAGCGAGCTGGGCGACGCCCTGCACGTCGCCGAGCATGTCGAGATCGCCTTGGGCGAGCCCGCCGACCTCCGCGTCGAGGCTGCCCAGCACGATCATCACCAGGCCGTCGACCTTGGGTGCCGAGAAGTGCTCCTTGTTCGCGGTGAACCGGATCTCCGCGCCCAGTTTGCGACCGGCGAGGACGAAGGGCCCGGATCCGACAGGGGCGTCGTTGGAGAACTTCGCCGGTTGGGCCACCTTCTTCCACACGTGCTCGGGCAAGATGGGCAGCTGGGTCAGCACCGTGGGCACGAAGCTCGGCGACGGCTTGGCGAGGGTGATCTCGACCGAGTCGCCGGTCGCCCGCACGTCACGCACGGCGGCCAGCTTCTGGGCGAACAGCGGGGACTTCTTGTCGATCATGTATCTGACGGTGAACGCCACATCGGCGGCGGTGACCGGGTGCCCGTCGCTGAACCGCATGCCGGGCCGTAGCTTGGCGATCACCCGGGCGCCGTCGACCTTCACCGACTCGGCCGCCCAGTCGCGCAACTCACCTTCCGGGCCGATACGCACCAGGCTGTCGTAGATGTGCGACAGGAGTAACTGCGCCGCGGGCGACTCCAGGGCGACCGGATTGAGGGTCAGCGGCTCGGAGATCGTGCCGACCACCAGGGTGCGCTTGGCCGTCTTCGGAGTGGCTCCGATGGAGTTCCAGATGTTGAAGACCGGGTAGCCCAACGCGTGCTGGACACCGTCCCACCGGTCCGACCGGTACGCCCCGCCCACCACGGGGTGGGCGAACGGCCGGGCGGGCTGATGCTCGTACAGCAGCTTCTGCGCCTTCCGCACCGCGGCGACCCGCTCGTCCTCGTTCATCGCGAGCTGCTGAGCCTGGTACAACGCGTCGTAGTCTGCGTTGCGATAGCCGGACAGGTTCCAGCCGGAGACCCCGGCACGGGCGGAGGCGAACTTCGACAGGATGTTGTCGGGGTCGAGCCGGTCCGGCATCGGGCCGTAGACCAGCAGGGCCGCGTCGAAGTCCTTGCGGGTGAACGCGCGCCGACCCACCTCGGAGCCGCGTACCGCGAGCAGCTCGGCGGGGATGCCGGCCCGCTGCCAGGACTCCACGATCAGGCGCGCCTCCTCGAACCAGCGCGGATCCTCCGCGGCGGTCTTGGTGAGCAGCTGGATGGTCGGCACCGGGGTACGTCCGGTGACGTCGGCGACGACCGCACGGTACGCGGCCGCATCGGAATCGCCGCCGGCGTGGCCATTATCGCCGCACGCCGAAATCGTCAGCATGAGGGCGACGGCCATGCCGGCGCTCAATATTCTTTCCTGTGAACGCACACTTCTCCTCGTATGACTGATCGGGGGGAAGACTTCATTAGGGGGCGATCGAGCACAGCGCCGAAAACGGCCGGCCGCACGCCGGGGACGCTCTCGGCACGAGACCGAGAGCGTGGTGAAGCGAGTCGCCGGCTCATTTCCCGTCGCGTGGGTCGCGACGCCCGGCATCGGATTCGGAGGGGGATTCAGGGAAAGGCTGTAGATGCTAGAACAGGCGTCTGACCTGCGCCTGAGCGGTCAGGGAAACGGCCGGTGCAGCGCTGAGGGACGGGTGACCGGCACCGTAGGTCCATTCGCGGTAAATGCCATCAGGATGGAGTTCGGCGATTGTCACGACGTCTCCCTTCGCTATCAAGCGCCGCCCGGCCCGCATCCGGAAGCCCGACCGAATGAGGGAAGCATGAGCCGCATGGCGCGCACATTCAGTAATGCCCTCATTACTGTCCGCTTACACGCGTGTGCGCATTGTTTACCTAAGGGCGCGGATCCCCGTGGGCGACGCCGAATCGATGAGCCGAGCCCCTGATCACTCCGGGCCCGGGGCGGCGGTCAGGGGCTAGATCGCCGTAAGCGCGAGGTTTCACTAAGATTCGGCGGCATGTGGCGGAAAGTCAGAATCATGGTGGCCAGTGTCTGTGCGGTCGGCGTTCTAGGAGTCCCAGCGGCCGCCGAGGCCAGGCAGACGGATCCGGCCGGCCCGGTGCCGGCTGCCACGCAGGCCAAGCAGACCGGGACGGCCGCGGAGGCCGGGCAGGCGGGCCAGGCCGGTACGGCCCCGGCCGCGAAGGTGAAGAAGGCGGCCGAGCCGTACTGCGTCCGCTACAAATGCATCGCCCTCACCTTCGACGACGGTCCTTGGCCCTACACCCCCGAGCTTCTCGACACGTTGAAGAAGCACAAGGCCAAGGCCACCTTCTTCCTCCTCGGCAGGAAGGTCGGCAGCCGTGCCGAGCTGACGCGGCGCATCGTGGCCGAGGGCCACGAGGTCGGCAACCACACGTGGGACCATCCCGACCTGACCACGCTGTCCAACGAGGAGATCCTCGACGAGATGACGAGGACCTCGGAGGTCATCGACCAGGCCATCGGCAAGGCGCCGACGATGATGCGCCCGCCGAACGGCGCCACCGACGACCGGGTCACGCAGTTGATGGCCGAGCTGGCGCTGCCGCAGATCCTGTGGACCGGGTCCACCCTCGACTGGCAGTCGCGCGACACCGCCGTCATCGCCAAGAAGACGCTCAAGCTGGCCAAGCGCAACGGCGTCATCCTGCTGCACGACATCGTGCCTGAGACCGTCAAGGCCATGCCGACCGTGCTCAAGGCCCTGGAGAAGCAGAACTACCGCTTCGTCACGGTGACGACGCTGCTGCAGGGCCGGGAGCTGCGTGGCGGCGAGATCTACCCTTCGCGCTCCAAGTAGCCGTCGCCGGCGTGGAGCGAGCGGTCGAGCGCGGCCCTCAGCCTCGGTTGCAGGGGCACCTCCACCAGCCGGTTCACGCCGTAGGCGACGGCGAGCGCGACCGCGACGACGAGCGGCAGCGTGAGCCAGTTCCCGAGCGGCGTGTGGAGCCTGCCGATGAGCAGGAACCCGACGTGGTGGTGGAACAGGTAGAGCGGGTAGGTCAGCGCGCCCAGCCAGGTGAGCCAGCGCCAGTCGATGCCGTCGAGCCTGCCGAGGGCCACCAGGATCATGATCAGGAAGATGAGGGAGATCGCTCCGACCACGAGGGCGGACCCGAGGGGCACGCCGAATCGCACGATGGCCGGAGGGTTCTCCCCCAGCACCTGTACGAGGGCGATCGCCCAGCCGGCGCCCACGAACAGCCAGGGGTACAGCGACCCGCCGAAACGGTGGATCAGGTACAGGGCCATCCCGGCGATGAAGTACGGCGCGCTGAACGGGATGAGGAACGCCTGCAGCAGGTCGGCGTTCACGCGCTCGGCGATGGCCAGGAGCACCAGCCAGCCGCCGAGGAAGGCCAGGCAGCGGCGGTAGGTGATGCCGACCGCGGCGAACACCGCGATGAGCGCGTAGAAGACCAGCTCCTGCCAGAGCGTCCAGTACACGATCTCCAGGTCACGGATTCTCAGGCCGTGCTGCAGCATGGTGAGGTTGGCGAGCAGCTCGCTCAGGGTGGGCCGGTGGTCGGTGACGAGCCCCGCCACCGCCAGGCCCCCCAGGGCGATCACGCTGGCCCAGTACGCCGGGTAGAGGCGGGCTATGCGCGACGACGCGAACGCGCCGGGGCTCCGCCCCCACGCGCTCATCAGGATGACGAACCCGCTGATCACGAAGAACATGCGGACGCCGTACACGCCGAACATGGTCACCGCGCTCAGGGCGGGGAACGCGTTCGGGGTGCCCCAGGCCCGCGTGTCCCCGTAGTGAAAGAGCACCACCGCAAGCGCCGCGCAAAACCGCAGCAGGTCGAGAACGCGCAGCCGTCGCGGGTCAGGAAGTATGACCGGCGAATCGGAAATGCGGGGGGCTGAAACCAGCATATGCAGGAATATATCTAGAAAGATCGCTAACAACCTACAAACGCGTGACGGCCCCGAAACGCGGTCTGGGACGGGTCAGTGCTTCCAGCGCGTGCGGGCCGCGATCTCGTCGGGCGCCGCCCCGTCGAAGAGCGCGATCTCGCCTCGGCGTACGAGGGCGATCGTGTCGATCATGGCCTCGCCCAGCGCCTCCTTCAGCACGGCGTCGTTCTCGAACGCCTCCAGCGCCGCCCCGAGCGAGGACGGCAACGGCGTCACGGTGCCCAAGGAGTGCGGATCGACCTCCACGGGCGCAGGGAGCGCGCCCCCGCCCGCGAGCCCGGCCCGGCCCGTCGCGAGGAGGGCGGCCACGGCGAGATAGGGATTGGCCGCGGCGTCGAAGCACTTGACCTCCATGTTCGCCGCCCGGGACCGGTCACCGGCCGATCCGGTGACGAACCGCATCGCCGCCTCGCGGTTCTCCAGCCCCCAGCAGGCGTACGCGCCGGCCCAGTGGGAGGGGACGAGCCGCAGGTAGCTGGCGACGGACGGCGCGCCCACCGCCAGCAGGGCCGGCAGCCGGGACAGGATGCCCGCGGCGAACGCCTCACCCTCGGCGGTGAGGCCGTACCTGCCGTCGCCGCCGGACATGAGGTTGACGCCGTCGCGCCAGAGGCTCAGGTGGACGTGCGCGCCGTTGCCCACTCCGTCCGCGAGCACCTTCGGCGAGAAGCTCGCGCGCAGGCCGTGGTCCAGGCTGACCGCCCGGATCGTCTCGCGAACCAGGACGGTGGTGTCGGCGGCCCCGACCGGATCCTCCGCCGCGACCGAGACCTCGTACTGCCCCGCGGCGTACTCGGGGTGGATCTGCTCCACCGCGACGCCGGCCGCCGACAGCGCGCCCACCACGTCGAGCAGGTAGCCGGCCCGCTCGGTGAGCCGCGTCATGCCGTACGCCGGGCCGCCGCACGCGGGGACGAAGTCGTCACCGGCACCGACGGAGGCCGCCCACTCGACCTCGAACGACGCCCGGACGGAGAAGCCCGCGGCGGCCAGCCGCTCGACCTCGCGACGGGCCAGGTGGCGGGCGTCCAGGTGATGGGGCACGCCGTCCTGGTCGTACCGGTCCGCGGGGGCCCACGCCCAGCCGGGAAGCGCGGTGAGCACGGCGAGGCGGCCGAGGTCCGGGTGCAGGCGCAGGTCGCCTACGGGGCCTCCGGCGAACCGGCCGCTCATGATGGAGTCGTCGAGCAGGAACGCGTCGAAGACGGGCGAGGCGCCGATGCCCCAGGCCGCCGCGTGTTCGAGCCGTGTGAGGGGCACCGCCTTGACCCTGGTGACGCCGCTGGTGTCCACCCATGTGACGGCGACGGCGGTCACGTCTCTGGCGGCGGGGTCTCCGGCGGCCTCCCGGGCGGAGGCCGCGCGTCGCGCACGTTCCTGCTCGTCCATTCCCCGCTCTCCTGTCACCGTGCCGGTACTGGAGTTATACGCTCGGTCGCAACGTCATTCTCCATCCCGGCCGCGTCGCGCGCATGGTCGGCGTCGAGAACGCCCGTCGCGTCTACCGCTTGGCCAGCTGCGGGTAGAGCGCGTCGAGGCCGGCGGAGAGCCCCGCCCTGACCTGCCGGCTGGTGTCGTCGGCGACGACCTCCCCGACGCCCGCCTCGATGCCGTCGAGTGCGGCCACGGCGACCTGCGCGGGGTCCTGCTTGGGGCCGTCGACATGGGCGGCCATGTCGGTGTCCATGTACCCGACGTGCAGGGCGACGGCCGCGATGCCGAGCGGCGCGAGCTCAAGGCGCAGTGAGTTGGTCAGCGACCACGCCGCGGCCTTGGCCGCGCTGTAGGCGCCGGACTCCGGTATGGAGATCCAGGACAGCACGGACAGCACGTTGAGGACCGCCCCGCCGCCGTTGGCGGCCAGGATGGGCGCGAAGGCACGCGTCATGCCCAGCGTGCCGAAGTAGTGCGTCTCCATCTCCAGCCGGATGTCGGCGAGGTCGCCGTCGAGCAGCCCGGCGCGCGTGGAGGAGCCCGCGTTGTTGATGAGCAGCGTGGCGTCGCCCGCGATGGCAGCGGCGGCGGCGACCGACTCGGGGTCGGTGATGTCGAGCCGGAGCGGCTCCACGCCGGGAAGGTCGACGGCCCCCGGGTCGCGTGCTCCCGCGTAGACCTTCGCCGCGCCGCGTGCCAGCAGGCCCTCGGCCAGATGCCGGCCGAGACCTCGGTTGGCTCCGGTGACCACCGCGACGGAGTCTCTGATGTCCATGGTCTTCCCCCATCTGAATTGGTTTTTCCAACCTAGCCGAGCTAGCTTGGAAATGGCAACCCAGTGGTACGATCGGCACGTGGCCGCTAACGGGAGTCGAAACGGCAGGACGGAGTCACCGTGCTCCATCGCCCGCGCGCTCGAGGTGCTGGGCGAGCGGTGGACCTTCCTGATCCTGCGCGAGGCGCTGTCCGGCCTGACGAGGTTCGCCGACTTCCAGCAGGCCCTCGGCATCGCGCCCGACGTGCTGAGCGACCGGCTGGCCACGCTGGTGAGCGCGGGCGTGCTGGAGAAGCACCCCTACCGCGAGCCCGGCACCCGGGTCCGGTTCAGCTACCACCTGACCCCGGCCGGCGAGGAGCTGCGACTGGTGCTCGGCGCCCTGCAGCAGTGGGGTGACGAGCACAGGCCGCGCGAGCTGGGGCCCACGATGGCGCGGCGCACCGTGGACGGCGGGCGCCCGGTCAGGGTCGCCTTCGTGGACGACACGGGCGTGGCCGTGCCCCTCGACCGCGTCGCCTTCGTCAAGACGGCCGCGTACCCGTCCTGACGGGTACGCGGCCACGCGTGGTCTCGGGTGCCGCTAGGCGGGGGCCGAGGAGGGGACGCGAAGCTCCGTGTCGTCGGCGCTTTCGAGCTCGATGGGGATGAGCGTGACCGGAACGCCGTTGAACACCGCGTTCCCGGAGGGCACGTCGATCACGGACTCGTCGGTCAGCGCGTTGGCGTTGACACCCGCGTGCTCCGCCGCGTGCAGTTGCCGGGTCCTGGCGTGTCCCCACCCGTGGGGCAGGCTCACCACGCCCGGCATGATCGCGTCGTTCGGTTCTAGCGGCACGACCAGCTCGCCGTTGGCCGAGCGTACGATCACCTGCTCGCCGAGCCCGAGCCGCGTCACGTCGTCCGGGTGGATGTGCAGGGTGCACCGGTTGCTGCCGCCGGTCAGCGTCGGCACGTTGTGCAGCCAGCTGTTGAGGGAGCGAAGCTGGCGCCGCCCGATCAGCAGGGTCTCCGGCGGGGGCACGGCCAGCCGTTCGCGCAGCCGTCCCGCCTCCTCGGCCAGCCTCGGCGGGGCCAGCTCCACCCGGCCCGAGGCCGTGGTCAGCAGCTCCTGCAGCCGGGGCTGGTGCGGGCCGAGGTCGATGCCGTGCGGGTTGGCCAGCAGGTCGGCCAGCGACAGGCCGTAGGGGCCGAGCCTCAGCATGGTGTCCAGCATCAGTTCGGGTCCGCTGTCGCCGTCCAGCGAGGCGCGCGCCTCGGCGACGTCCATGCCCTCGAACGGCGAACCGGGGATCTGCGTGGCCCCGGTGAGCATCTGGCCGATGATGAACTCGTCCAGCCCGGCCGGATCGGCGTCCGCTCCCTGACCCGAGACGATCAGGATGAGGCGTGCCATGATCTCGGCCTCCGAGAGCTGCCCGGGCTCCAGCGGCAGGATCGGCGGGGAGAACCTGGTGTAGTTGCGAACCGTCACCGTCAGCAGCAGGAAGTCGTAGTGCGGCATCTGCAGGATGCGCGGCGGCGGCAGGATGACGTTCGCGTGCCGGGTGGTCTCGTTGAGGTACGGGTCCACGCAGACCATGAAATCCAGGCCCGCGAGGGCCCGATCGAGCCGGGGCCCGCCGGGCGCCGACAGCACCAGGTTGCCCGCGATCGACACCAGCGCCCTGACCTGCCCTTCTCCCGGGGTCTCGATCTCGTCGGCGAGGGTCGCCACCGGCAGCTCCCCGATCGACTCCGGCAGCCCCCGCACGCGGCTGTGCCAGTGGCCGGTGCTGTAGGGCTCGGACGGGCGGAAGACGTCGAGGGTGGCGGCCTTGGTGAACATGGCCCCGCCGGGCCGGTCGAAGTTCCCGGTCAGGATGTTGATCACGTCGCCGAGCCACTGCGCCGCGGTGCCGAACTCGACGGTGCTGGCGCCGATGCGAGAGTACACGGCGGCCGTCGGAGCCGCCGCGAGCTCCCGCGCCAGCCGTACGATCTTCTCGGCGGGCACGCCGCACACCGGCGACACGATCTGCGGGGTGAAGTCCTCCGCCAGCCGCCGGAGGTCCTCCAGCCCCTCCACCTCGACGCCGATGGTGGCGAGGTCCTCCGCGAGGAGGGTCTGGACGATGCCGAACAGCAGGAAGGCGTCGGTGCCGGGCCGTACGAACAGGTGCTCGTCGGCGAGGTCGGCGGTACGGGTGCGACGCGGATCTACGACTACCAGCTTGCCGCCGCGCTTGCGCAGCGCCTTGAGCCGGCCGGGGAAGTCGGGGGCGGCGCAGAGCGAGCCGTTGGACTCCGCGGGGTTGGCGCCGATCACCAGCAGGTAGTCGGTGCGGTCCAGGTCGGGCACCGGGATGGCCATCGGGTTGCCGAACATGTAACCGCAGGCGACGTGCTTCGGCATCTGGTCGATGGTGCTGGCGGAGAAGATGTTGCGGGTGCCGAGCGACTGGCTGAGCGGCATCCGGTACATGAAGCCGGCCATGGTGTGGAAGGTCGGATTGCCGAAGTAGGCGGCCACGGCGTCGCGTCCGTGCGCGTCGATGACGCTTTTGAGCCCTTGGTCGACCGTCTGGAAGGCCTCGTCCCAGGAGACCTCGTGCCACTCGCCGTTCTTACGCACCAGCGGGGCCCGCAGCCGGTCGGGGTCCTCGTCCAGGCGGCCGAGGCTCGCCCCCTTGGGACAGATGAAGCCCTTGGAGAAGGGGTCGTCCGGGTCGCCCTTGACCGACGTGACGTGCCCGGTGTCGTCGAGTGTCAGCCGCAGGCCGCAGACGGCGTCGCAGAGGGGACAGGTCCGGTGCACGGTTCTCATCGGCACTCCTGTGATCGTCGAATGGACTCATCATGAGCGGGTGCCGGAGACAAGGGGAACCCCAGCAATTAAGGTCCTAGGGGGTGATACGGGTCCTAGCGCGGGGGGTGACGGAAATCACTTATCAAGATCGATAAATGGTTCCGTCCCTAATCAGCGAACGTTTTCGTGACCAAATATGGCTTTCGTCCCGTACCGTGGGAGGCCGGGGGTTTCTATCGCGATATTGCGGGCAGTGCGGTCTGGTTACAGCTGGCCGATCAACCGTCCGAAAAGGAAGACAGGTGCCCGCCGACGACGCTCGCACTCTCCTGGCACGCCGGGGCGAGAGCGGCCGTCCGGGCTGATGACGACGGGTTTTGAGAGCACGGGAAGAAGGTCGTGATGACGAACGAGGTCACCGAGGGAAAGACCGCGGCGCGGGAGCTCGCGGCGCGGCTGCCCGGGTGGGCGGTCTGGTACGGCCAGCACACCCGGCGATTCTGGGCCATGCCCCGCTCGGCCGCCCCGGCCGGCGTGCGGCTCGCGGAGGCCGAGACCGCCGAGGAGCTGGAGGACGCTGTGCGCCAGATGACGGGCGCCGCCCCGAGGCAGGGAGCCCCCGCGCAGGGAGCGCCCCAGCAGGAGGCCTCGCATTCCGGCCAGGCCCCGATGGGTCCGCAGCACCACCGCGAGCCGGCAAGGCTCTGATCGCGCGACACGCGCCTCGACGCCGCAGGTGGGGCGCCGGGCGAGGCGCGGTCCGGTTTTCCACAGGGGGTGGCGGGGCGGGAGCCGGGGGCGGGGGCGTTCCGTATGCTCGGGCGGTGAGCATGCCGCGCACCCTCGTCCTGTGGGATATCGACCACACTCTCATCAACGCCGCCGGCACGGGCCGCCAGGCGTACGCCGACGCCTTCGAGGTGATCGTCAAGCGGCCTCTGGAGCATGTCGCCGACATGGCAGGCCGCACCGACTGGGCGATCACCGTCGAGACGCTGCGCATGCACGGCATCGAGGCGTCCGGTGACCTGCTCGACTCCTTCGGCGCGGCGCTGGCCGAGGCGTTCACGGCCTACGAGGCGGCCGTCAGGGAGCACGGCCGGGTCCTGCCCGGCGCGCGGGAGGCGCTGGAGGCGCTGTCCCGCCGTGACGACGTCGTCCAGTCCGTCCTCACGGGCAACATCCAGCCGATCGCCATCGGCAAGCTCACCGCCCTCGACCTCGACCGCTTCATCGACTTCGAGGTCGGCGCCTACGGCATGGACCACGAGGAGCGCCCCGAGCTGGTACGGCTGGCGCAGGGCCGGGCGACCGGCAAGTACGGCCAGGCGTTCGGCTCGGCGAGCACCGTCCTGATCGGCGACACCCGTCACGATGTGCATGCGGGCCACCTGGGCGGCGCCCGGGTCGTGGCCGTGGCGACCGGGTCGAGCGACCGCGAGACGCTGAGTGACGCGGGCGCGGAGCTCATACTCGACGATCTTTCCGACACCGGGGCCGTGGTCCGCGCGATCCTCGCGGTCAGTGATTCCTAGCCTGCGGCTTTCGCGGCGAATTTGAGTCATCTTGATCGTTTACATGAGAAAAGTGCCTTTGAGCTGGGAGGATAGGGCTTGTCTAGGGTCCAATCCGCGCCAGTTCAGAAGGCACTTTTCACGTGAAGACTATCGTCTCTCAGCGCAAGATCGTGGTGTCCGCCGACGGTTCGGGGCTCATCTCGCAGGCCGGCGGGCTGCTGCTGTTGGAGACGTTGCGCATCACCGGTCTGCAGCGGGCGCTATCGGATCGGTTGGAGCGGTGGCGGCCGACGCGGGCGGTCCACGATCCCGGCAAGGTCATCGCTGATCTGGCTGTCACTTTGGCGCTGGGCGGGGACTGCCTGGCCGACATCGCGATGCTGCGCGCTCAGCCCGAGTTGTTCGGCCCCGTGGCCTCCGATCCCACCGTCTCGCGGCTGATCGACCGACTGGCCGCCGACCCGATGCGGGCGCTGAAGGCCATCCGCGTAGCCCGTGCCGCCGCCCGTGAGCGGGCCTGGGCCCTGGCCGGGCATGATGCGCCCGGCGCAGAGGGCGAACTGATCCCGCTGGACATCGACGCCACCATCGTCATCGCCCACTCCGACAAACAGCAGGCCACACCAACCTGGAAGAAGACCTTCGGCTTTCACCCGATGACGGCCTTCGCCGACCACGGCCCCGGCGCTGCCGGTGAACCATTGGCCATCATGCTGCGCGCGGGCAATGCCGGGTCCAACACCGCCGCCGACCACATCGACACCACCACTTTGGCCCTGGCCCAGCTTCCCAAGAACCGCCGTCGCCGTGTGCTGATCCGCACCGACTCCGGCGGCGGCACCCATGGGTTCCTCACCTGGCTGACCCGGCCCGGCCGCCGACTGCCCTACTCGATCGGGTTCACCCTCACCGACGACATCGGCGCCGCGATCCTGGCCCTGCCCGCCAGTGCCTGGACGCCGGCCTACGACGCCGACCGGCAGGTGCGGCCCGGCGCCTGGGTCGCCGAGCTCACCGGCATGCTGGATTTGTCGGCCTGGCCGAAGGGGATGCGCCTCATCGTTCGCAAGGAACGCCCGCACCCGGGGGCGCAACTGCGGTTCACCGATATCGATGGGCACCGCTTCACCTGCTTTGTCACCAACACCCCAGCCGGTCAGCTCGCCGATCTGGAGCTACGCCACCGCCGCCGCGCCCGCTGCGAGGACCGTATCCGAGCCGCCAAGGACACCGGCCTGCGCAACCTCCCGCTGCATGACTTCTCCCAGAACCAGATCTGGCTGGAGATCGTCGCGCTGGCCTGCGAACTGCTGGCCTGGATGCAGATGCTCGCCCTGGAGGGGCACGCCCGCCGGTATGAACCCAAACGCCTTCGGCTACGCCTGTTCGCCGTCGCCGCCCGCCTTGTCCGCGGCGGCCGCAGGCTACGACTGCGCCTGCCCGCGCGCTGGCCCTGGGCCGGCCAGCTCACCGCCGCCATCGCCCGGCTACAAGCACTACCCGCACCGACCTGACCACCACAAAACCGCCCCAACAAGCACGAAAGGAGCCCGTCGGGCCCGTGGAACCCCGCCCACCCGGCGCGACAGCCGGGCCACTGGGCTGACCACAACGGCGAATTCAACTCCCAGCCGAACCGCTCAGCCGACCAAACGAAGATCGCGAAAGATCGAGGCTAGAGACTTCGAGGGCCTGTCGCCGGCACCGAAATGACCTTGAATTCGTCAGGCGCGGCGCGTCCGAAATGACCTTGAAATAGCCTCGGGTGATCGATTTCGGTCACCGTTCGAGATGACCTTGAAGCACCCTTCGAGGCGCAGCGCCTAGTGGCTAATTCGTGGCCTTCCGATGGCAGAAATCGTCATATCTATGTCATTGCCGCCACGCCCGGCCTGCCGAGACCATGGAGGGGTGACAGCGCGCCGTGTCGTCTTCGTCCTCTTCCCTGACTTCCAGATCCTCGACCTGACCGGCCCCCACGAGGTCTTCGCCCAGGCCGGGCGGTTGGCGCGCGCGTACGTGATCGAGACGGTCGCGGCGGTGGCGGGCCCGGTCCGGTCGCGGGGCGGGCTGACGATCACGCCGACCACGACGATCGACGCGTGTGAGGGGCCCATCGACACCCTCGTGGCCGTCGGCGGGCGCGGCACGACCGCCGCCTGCGCCGACGACCACCTCATGGAGTGGCTCGCCTCGGCGGCGCGGCGCTCGCGGCGGGTCGCCTCGGTCTGCACCGGGGCCTTCCTCCTCGCGCGGGCCGGTCTCCTCGCGGGAAGGCGGGCCGTGACCCACTGGTCGAGCTGCGACCTCCTCGCCCGCGAGCATCCCGACGTGTCGGTCGAGGCCGATCCGATCTTCGTCCGGGACGGGAAGGTCTGGACGTCGGCGGGGGTCACCGCCGGGATGGACCTGGCCCTCGCGATGGTCGAGGAGGACCACGGCGCCGAGGTGGCCCGCACGATCGCGCGGCAGCTCGTCATGTTCGTCCAGCGGCCCGGCGGCCAGGCGCAGTTCAGCACGCAGCTCGCCGCGCAGCGACCGGCGCGGACGCCGCTGCGCGAGGTGCAGGAGTGGATCGCCGAGCACCTGGCGGCGGACCTCACCGTGCCCGTGCTCGCGGCCCGCGCGGGGATGAGCGAGCGCAACTTCGCCAGGGTCTTCACCGCGCAGGCCGGGCGCACCCCCGCCGCGTACGTGGAGGCCGCCCGCGTCGAGGCCGCCCGGCGGCTGCTGGAGACCACCGGCACGACGGTGGAGGCCATCGCGAGAGCGTGCGGGTTCGGCACGGCCGAGACCATGCACCGCTGTTTCAAGCGGGCTCTCCGGATCACCCCGGGGCAGTACCGCAGCCATTTCGCCGTACGCGGCTCCGACTAGAAGGACCTCGCCATGCGCATCGTCATACCGCTCTTCGCAGGATTCACCGCGCTCGACGCGGCCGGCCCGTACGAGGTGCTCAGGATGGTCCCCGGCGCCGAGGTGGTGTTCGCCGCGTCCGGCACCGGGCCGGTACGGGACGGTGCGGGCACGCTGGCCATCACGGCCGACGCGGCGCTGGACGACATCGATTCATGCGACGTGCTGCTCGTCCCCGGCGGCCCGGGGGCCAGGAAGCTGCTGCACGACGAGTCCATGGCCGGCTGGATCGGGCGCATCGACGCGGCGACGACCTGGACCACGTCCGTATGCACGGGATCCCTGCTGCTCGGGGCCGCCGGCCTGCTCCGGGGCCTGCGGGCCACGACCCACTGGAGCGCCGTCGACCTGCTGGAGTCCTTCGGCGCCACCTACACCGCGGAACGGGTTGTGTTCCAGGGCAAGATCGTGACGGCCGCCGGCGTCTCCTCCGGCATCGACATGGCGCTCGCGCTCGCCGCGCGGCTCACCGACCGGACCACGGCCGAGGCGATCCAGCTCGCGATCGAGTACGACCCGCAGCCGCCCTTCGACGCCGGATCCCCGGCCAAGGCCCCCCAGGCCGCCAAGGACCTGCTCACCTCGGGACGCGTCTGAAGGTCTAACGGCACTGGGCGAGCATCGAGGCCTTGTCGGCCCTCGTGACCGGGAGGTCGTACTTGACCACGACCTGTGCGAAACGGGCGACGTAGGCGCAGCGGATCCTGCGTACCGGCGGGAGCCAGGACGCGGGGCCGGCTCCCCCCTTGGCCTCGTTGACGGGGCCGTAGACGGGGATGAGGTTGAGGGGGTCGTTGGCGATGCGCACGCGTTCGGCCTTCTTCCACCTCGAGGCGCCCATCTGCCATTCGTACGACAGCGGCACCACGTGGTCGACCTGCACGCGGTCGGCGTCGCGCTTGCGCCACTGGATCGTCTTGCCCGTGTAGGGGTCCTCCAGCGTCATCGCGACGACGACGCAGTGCGATCCGCTGCGATATCTGAGGTGCTCGCCGTCGCGCGCCAGCAGGTCGTCGCGGGTGCGACAGCCGTTGCGGGCATACGGGATGCCCTTGGCGGTGTCCGCCCAGTTCTCGCCGAACCGGGCGCGCGTGTAGCCCTGTTTGGAGCCTCGCACCCCGACCCGTACCTTCTTGATCAACCTGATGGCCATCGCCCTGTCGGGATGGGAGGTGATGGGCACCAGCCCCGGCTTGGTGCCGTCCGGGTTCAGCAACGGGCTCGCCCGCTGGACGACCCGCGTGGGGCTGTGGGTGTTCTCGCGCGCGGCGAGGGAGACGATCATTATGGCCCCCGCCACCACGGCAACCGTCCCGCGCGTGCTCAGCGCCGCCTCCCGGGCATGTACGGGTGATGACTCGCTCTATCAATCCCCATAAATATCTTGATTGACACCGAACTGGCCAGGGGCGGACACGGTGACGGTTGGCGCCGGAGCCGGCGATCGTACGCCGGTAAGGTCGTGAGGCGTGACGGACAAGGTGGAACGGCTGGCGGCCCGGCTGAGCGAGTTCGCCCGCGAGCGCGACTGGGAGCAGTTCCACACGCCGAAGAACCTCGCGATGGCTCTGGCGGGCGAGGTCGGCGAGCTGGTCGCCGAGTTCCAGTGGCTGACCCCCGCCGAGGCGGCGAACCTCGACGAGGAGACGCTCGCCCGGGTGCGGTCGGAGCTCGGCGACGTGACGAACTACCTCGTCCGGCTCGCCGACGTGCTTCAGGTGGATGTGGTGGAGGCCGCCCACGCCAAGCTCGACCAGAACGAGCGGCGCTACGACCCGGAGCTCTACCGAGGCTCCGCGAGGAAGGCTCCACCACTGCCCCCGTAGGTTGACACTTGGACGGATGTCAACCTACATTGACAGAACGGTGACGGTGCGCGTCCTTTCCGGCAGGTCAGGACACATGCCCGGAGCTGATGCCCCTGGCTACCCCGGGACCCGGTGCTCGGACCGGGCGAACTGCTCCACGATCGCCTTGCAGAACGCGGGCAGGTCGGCGGGCGAGCGGCTGGTGGTGAGCTGCCCGTCGATCACGACCTCCTCGTCCACGACCTCCGCCCCCGCGTTGCGAAGGTCCGTGCGGATGCTCGGCCAGGAAGTGAGCTTGCGCCCTCGTACGGCGCCGGCCTCCAGCAGCGTCCACGGACCGTGGCAGATCGCCGCGACGGGCTTGCCCGAGGCCACGAAGTCCTTGACGAAGCGGACGGCGTCGCGGTTCATGCGCAGTTGGTCGGGGTTCATGGTGCCGCCGGGCAGGAGCAGCGCGTCGTAGTCGTCGACCGAGGCGTCCGAGACGAGCCGGTCGACGGCGAACGTGCCGGCGGCATTGAGGTCCCACTGGCGGGCCTGGATCTCGCCCGGGTGTATCGACAGCAGCTCGCTCTTCGCGCCCGCTCCGTATAGCGCCCCTCGCGGCTGTTCCAGTTCGACTCGCTCGACGCCATCGGTCGCCAGGATGGCCACCTTCCGGCCCTGAAGTTCGTGAGCCATGCGACTCCTCCTCCGCTGGGTTGGCGTCCACGCCGTGGCGGAGTCCGCGACCCGTCGGCGGCGTGGAGACGGGGCGACCCGCCTCCACTTTCGACGCCCTCTGGAATCAGCTCCCATGCTAGCCCCGGCTGCCTTCGCTCTTGGCTCTGACCAGCGCGAAGGCGTTCAGAGGGAGACGAAGGTCAACCCCCGGTGCTTGAGACGGGGGATGACCGTGCGCAGCGCCCGGAGCGTCTCGGAACGATCGCCGCCCCCGTCATGGCACAGCAGGATGGCCCCCGGCCGGCACGCCAGCATGCTCTGGGCGATGCGGCGGGTGCCGGGGCGGGACCAGTCGCGGGGATCGATGTCCCAATCTATGGGGATCATGCCGTGGTCGTCGGCCGTGTGGACCACCCGGCTCGACCACGAACCACCGGGTGCCCGGAAGAACCTGGCGGCGACCCCCGTGGCGTCCGAGATGCGCCCCTGCGCCTCCACGATCTCGGCGGTGATCCGCTTGGGGGGCAGGCGGTTGAACGGGATCGGATGGTGCATCGTGTGGTTGCACAGCTGGTGCCCGGCCTGGACGATGCGCTCGGCCAGACGGGGGAACCGCTGCACCTGCATGCCGATGAGGGAGAACGTCGCCCGTACGTCGTGCTCCGCGAGAAGGTCGAGCATCTTCGGCGTCCACTCCGGATGCGGACCGTCGTCGATCGTCAGCGCGATGGCGTTCCCCGGCGCGGCGGGGGCCAGGTCGTGCAGGCTGTGCACGGGCTGGTGCCGGGCCCTCAGCCTGACCGGGGTCCACCCGGCGGGCGGAGGGGCGACCGGTGGGTGGACCACCGTGCGCGCCCGCGCCGGCGCGGGGGCCGGCGCCCGCGAGGACGAACGGACTGCATCACCCACCACCAGGGACGCAAGTGTCAAAGCACCCAGAGCCCACAGCGCTCGGCGGCGGCCGACCTCGCTTTCCTCCACAATCTCACGCTACCCAGGTGCCTCGATGATTTGACTGACCGACAGGAGCGATGACGGTAACCATGCGGTATAACCGGCAGAAGCGTCATGGCTACCATGCGGTAATAGTTACGGAACCGATCACGGTAACCACGTCACGCGGCCACGCAGGAGGCCGTACCCGACGAAGGCGACCGCGTCGATCAGGGTGTGCGCGACGATCAGCGGCATCGCCCGCCCCCACCTCTGGTAGAGCCGCCCGAACAGCAGGCCCATCACGAGGTTGCCGATGAAGCCGCCGAAGCCCTGGTAGAGGTGGTAGGAACCCCGGAGCAGCGCCGACACCGCCACCGCCCGCCACGGTCTCCAGCCGAGCCGGGCCAGCCGGTGCAGGAGATAGCCGCTGACGATCACCTCTTCGAGCACGGCGTTCTGGAGGGCGGCCAGGAGCAGGACGGGCACCCGCCACCAGGTGTCGGGAAGCCGGTCGGGCACGACGTCGAGGTTGATGCCCGCGTGGAACGCCGCGAGGTAGAAGGCGAGCCCGGTGCCGCCGACCACGGCCGCCAGCACCGCGCCCCGCAGCAGGTCACGCCCGGGCTCGCGCCGGTCGACCCCGATGGTGCGCAGCGACTCGCCGGACCGGACGAGAAGGTAGGCCACCAGGGCGACGGGCGCGACCGAGACGGCGATGCCGACGAGTTGGAGCGTCAGATCGAGCCAGGGCCGTCCCGGCGCCATCGTGCCGACGAGGACGGCGTGCTGGCCCTTCAACGCCTGGGGAGCGGTCAACGACCCGATGAGTGACACCAGCGACTGGAGGGCGCTGGCCCCGAGCGAGACGGCGAAGACGACGATGATCTCGGCTCCGATGAGCCGGGGAGTGAACGCCCGGGTGTCGACGGCCGGCAGGGGCGGAGAGTCGCGCATGCCCGCAGCGTAGACCGCCACTTAACGGCGCGTCCGAGACTCCCGTTTGACAGCCGGCTGAAAAGAAGATGGTCATGGTCTTGCAAGGAGGTGTTAAGTCGCGTGCAGGCGGGTGCGTCCACACTGTGCGCATGACGACGTATGGAATCACCACGTCCCAGGGCAAGTACACCCGGGTCAGCGAGGACCTGGCCATCGGAGCCACGGTCAGCGTGGTGGTTCCCGCCATGAACGAGGCGGAGAACCTGCCGCACGTGTTCGCGACCCTGCCGCACTGGATCGACGAGGTGGTGCTGGTCGACGGCAACTCCTCCGACGAGACGGTGGCCGTCGCGAGGGCACTGCGCCCGGGTCTGCGCGTCGTCACGCAGACGGGCAGGGGCAAGGGCAATGCCCTCACCGAGGGCTTCGCGGCGGCGACCGGCGACATCATCGTCATGATCGACGCCGACGGGTCCACCGACGGCCGCGAGATCATCCGCTTCGTGTCCGCGCTGGTCGCGGGAGCGGACTTCGCCAAGGGCTCACGATTCGCCTCCGGCGCGGGGTCGGACGACATCAGCCTCACCCGGTCCCTCGGCAACACGCTGCTGACCACGCTGACCAACGTGCTGTACGGCACCCGCTACACCGATCTCTGCTACGGCTACAACGCCTTCTGGGCCCGCCACCTGGACGCGCTGGCCCTCGACTGCGACGGCTTCGAGATCGAGACGCTCATGAACGTACGTGCGGCCCAGGCCGGTCTCGCCATCCACGAGATCCCGAGCCACGAGCACTGCCGGATCCACGGCACCAGCAACCTGCGAGCCGTGCGCGACGGCTGGCGCGTGCTGAAGACCATCCTGCGCGAGCGCGCCCGCCGTACGACCGCCGCCCAGAACCGGCCGGTGGGCACCATCTCGGAGCACGCCGCCGCCTGACCTTCCAGCCGAGCGGACGTGGCCTACCCCACGATGAAAGTGCCGATCACCCCGGTTGTGCTCAGCATGCCGATCACGGTGAGGACGGCGATCGCGACCCCGGCGCTGATCAGCCATCGGCGCCTCGCTGTGCCGGCGTTCAGGCTCGACAAGGCGAGCCAGGCCCACAGGAGCCCTTCCACCAGGAACCACGGCTCGTTGAACAGGAGATCCTGAAGATCGGCCGTGCGATCGTCGATCGTCGTCCAGAACGGCAGATTCAGCTGCATCACGCCGGCCAGGCTCAGGGCCCGCTGAATGCCGTTGATCAGGGCGTGCATGACGCACCCCACCGTCACCGCCCAGCACATGGCCAGCAGGACGCGTCGCCCGTGGGACCGGCGCCATAACGGCAGCGTCGCCACCGGTAGCACCGTGGCGACCAGCAGGATGCCCGCCCCGAACGCGTTGACCATCCGCCACTGCTGATACGACACGGGTGTGCCGAACATGCCGACGGTCCCGCCCAGCGCGTAGTAGGCCCGATAACAGGTGTAGAACAGGCCCCACGCACCCAGCACGATGCTGACGCGGACCCTCTTCGCCGCTGCGCCGGGCAGGCCGGTGACCTGCGCATCTTCCTCCACGACTGCCACGGTTTCCCCCGAACGTGTTCTAGACCGGGCGCCAGTATGGCGAAGCGCGTCTGAGACAGAGCTGAGAGGTGGAGGGCCAACGCCCCAAACGCAAGGCAAAGAGGTGCGAGCGAATTCGAACTCCTCTTCGAAGAGTTGGCCACGGCGCGCGGTATCGGTTGCGAGGCCTTCGAGAAGTTGATATTGCTTGCGCTAGCGAGCCCACCAAAGGGATCAAAGATCATTTTGGTGGGGGGTGGGTCGCTTGGTCAGATCGAGACAGCCGAAGCTGGTGCGCAGGCTGGAGGAGGCATCCAAGGTCGTCAGGGCCACGACCGGCCTGCTCAGGCAGATGTCGGGCCTGCTCCGCCAGCTCGTCATGATGGTCGGCTGGCTGGTGCTGCTGGCCGGTTCCATCCGCCTGCTCGTCGACCCGCCCTCGACCCTCTCGCCTGAGCACTTCGTCGCGCCCGGCGCCGGAGCGGCGGCCGTGCTCCAGGGTCTGATCAGGCTACCGGCGAGGTGGTGGAGGCCCGAGCCGCCCAGCCTCACCGATCTCGTGGACGCGGCAGGGGCCCCCGAGACATGACAAAGGCGGCGAGCGCCACCACCCGCGCAGGGGCGCTCGCCGCGTCCGTTGGCCAGGATCGCAGGGCTTCGCCGCGATGGGCGGGCCCTGCTAGGCCGGGTGAAGTCAGCCGATCTGGAAATAAGGGTTACGAGCCTTGAAAGTGCACTCGCCCACAAACTTGACCGTCTTGCCAGGTGCGATGTTCTTCCACCCGGTCTTGTACTGCTTCGAGCCGTTGCCGATCAAGTTGACGCACCAATAAACCAGACGCGCCTTACCGGTCGCGTTGCCCTTGTTCTGACACTTGCCCCAGACAGTGGTTTTGCCGGTTCCGGGGGCGTTGCAAACCACCTTCGCGGCCCTGACCGTGGACGCACTCGCATCCGCGGCCTGGGCGACGCCGCCGAACGGCGCCAGCACGGCAATCGCACCTGCCGCTACGACCAGCGATCGAGTTACCTTATTCATCGTTGATTTCCCCTCGTAGACGGATTGCGGCGCTTCGCGATCCAGAAAAGCTAAGCGTCGCGTCCGGCGATATCCCGGCGAAACGGAAATCCGGGATATCCACCATCGTGGCACGTGACCCGCCGACCAACCAAGGGATCTTTGTCCGAGGCCCGTCCAAGGCCTGCCATTTGAATTTTGGACAAATGACTCCGCAGGTCACAAAGCTACATGGACGTCCAGGAAAGCCGGGCGCCTGAGCGGGAACCGTGCCTGTCCCTGCGCGTCGATCACCTTCCAGTAGACGCGGCAGGCTCATTCGAAGCCTGCCCCCATCCACCCGAGTGCGCTTCCGGCGGATTAATGGGAGGCACCGGCCGATGCGGTGGTGCCAGGATGCCGGGATGGAGGCGATTCTGCGGGCCGCGGGTGAGGTAGCCGGTGTGGAGCTCTTTGACCCGGTCGATCTGGGTGGAAGCTCCCGCAGTGCGGTGTTGCGGTGCCGTACGGCCGAGGGTGGCAGCGTCATCGTCAAGGCGTTCACCACGGAGCCGGAGGCACTGCGCGCCTTCACGGCGGAGGCTGCCGGGCTGTCGCTGCGGCTGGCGGGTCCTGAGCTGCTGGGTGTGGACGCCTCCGTTCCCCTGGTGGTGATGAACGACCTCGGTGACGCGCCGACACTGGCGGACGTGCTGCTCGGGGACGATCCGAAGGCCGCCGTGGACGGCCTGCTCGCCTGGGCGCGCGGGCTGGGACGGCTGGCCGCCGGATCGGTGCATCGACGTGCGGACCTGGCACGCCTGTGGACCGCGTACGACAAGGGCATGTTGTCCTGGGGCGAGGAGCCGTGGATCGCGCGGAACGCGGCCGACCTGATCACTCTCCTACCGGCGTCCGGCATCGCGGTGCCGCCGGGGCTGCCCGAGGAGCTGGCGCGCATCGGGACGGCCGGCGGGCAGGAGTACCCGGCCTTCACCCCGGGCGACACCTGCCCCGACAACAACCTGCTCACTGTGGACGGGCTGCGGCTGATCGACTTCGAGGGCGCGTGCTTCCAGTCGGTCTTCATGACGGCCGCGTACTGCCGGATGCCCTTCTCCAGTTGCTGGTGCGTCTTCGTCCTGCCACCGGGGCTGGCGGAGGAGATCGAGCAGGCCTATCGTGCGGAGGTCACCGCGATCTACCCGGCACTGGCCGAGGACGCCGTGTGGCACGCCGGGGTACGCCAGGCCATCGCCGTCTGGACGGTGGACGCGACGGTACGCCTGCTCCCACGCACAGCGGACGACAAACCACTGCACCCGACCCGGCGCCCCACCCCGACGATGCGCCAAGTTCTGACCCACCGCTGGGAAATGGCGAGCACCCTGAACGACTTCCCCGCCTTCGCGGAAACGATGCGACTACTCCTGGCGAAGGTGGCGGGCGGGTGGAACGTGTCTCCGCTACCCGGGTACCCCGCGTTCGACGAGGCGGTACGCGATGGCGGCGAGCAGCGCTGACCAGCAGTGACAATGGGTCGATAGGGTGCAAAGCTCTGAACCGGGCGACCGGAACAGCACTCGTGCGCTGAAGAGCCCCTGGCGACTGCCGGGGGCTCTTCAATGTCTCCGCCACCAGGCTAAAAGTCGAACTCGCCCTTCTTCGCGCCATCGAGGAAGGCATCCCACACGCCGGCGCTCACGACGAAAGGCGCCTGCTCGGGAGCCTCGGTATCCCGCAAGCCGACCCTGCCACCGGACAGCGGAGCAACCTCTAGACAGTCGCCACCGTTGGGGCCGCTCTTCGTGGCCTTGCGCCAGGCCGCCTTGCTCAACTCGTCACTCAGGTCCATCGTCTTTCCGCCTCTCTGATCAACTCGGTGGACACATGCTGGGGATGTGCCTGGACTCGAATCGTGTCATAAGTAGCGTGGATGGCTTCAACATCCTCCGGACGGTTGGTAACTTGCCCGTTTAGCGCTGATTCGAGATACACCGTATCCGGACTTCCGGGAAGCTGCGCGATGACGAAGCCACCAAGGACGCCTGTAGTCACTCCAAGCGCCAGCGGAAGCACTTGTATGGTGATCCGGGGCGACGCACAGGCTTCGAGAAGTCGTTGAATTTGGTGACGCATAACTTCCTGCCCGCCGACTGGGCGATGCAGGACGCCTTCATCCAACACCACGCGGAGCATCGGCGGGACGTCGCGAGCGAGGACAATTTGTCGTTCCAATCGTGCCGCTACGAATTGCTCTAGCTCGCGGTCTTGTATGCCGGCCTTTCCGCGCAGGATCGCCCGAGCGTACTCCTCGGTTTGCAGAAGCCCTGGCACCACTAGCGGTTGCCAGGTGTGCAGGGTATGCGCCTCTTGTTCGACGCCCAGCCATCCACGAAACCAGTGTGGGCTCACCTCACCGCTGAGGTTCGCCCATAGACGGACGAGCTCTCCTCCAGCTCCGAGGGCGTCGTCGCAGCGTTGAGCGAGATCACGACTCGGCGTTCGCTGACCTCGCTCGATGAAGCCCAACAGGCTCCGGCTGAACCGCGTTGTCGCAGCCAGCCGGTCTTGCGTGAAATTAGCCTTTTTTCGGTACTTGCGAAGTTCGAAGCCGAAAAGGTCCAGAGGCCTTGAGGCCGAATTGCGCTCGAAAGGAACGCCCATTTCAACTCCGTCCGACGAGAGGTGGCTACACCGGCACAGAAATGACACACGCATGGCACGAACTGTCGCGGCAGTGTGCCTGGACTTTCGATGCACAAGTTAGCCGGACGGCGGCAATCTGTGAAGCGAAACAGAAAGCAAGAACACTACGAAAAGTGGCCTGCTCATAGCCAGAATCAAAGGTTATGTCCGAACAAGGGAGGCAAAGCGTGACCTTTGACACGATATTGATGCATCATCCGGCAGGCAGTCCGCCGGTCCGGCCGGAACAGGCTTGTCACCGATTGGTGAGTCAGGCAGTCCGTTGGGGCGTCAGCGACGAATACTTCCGGGCTCGGGGTGTCTCGTTCAGCAGACGCCGGCCTCATCGAGACGGGGCGGCGGCATGAGGAGGCGCGATACCGAGGCGCGAGCGCGCGGACGGCACCGGCGAGGGGTGCCGTGCGCGCAGGCCGAGCCTCAACGGTGGGACATGCCCAAACAGACCGCCGCCCGGCGACTGGACCAGATCGAGCCCGCGTGGGCCATTTGGTACGGCGTGGGCACGCGACGGTTCTACGCCGTCGCCACCTGGCCCGCGCCCGAACCCCTGATCGTCCATGCGCGCACCGCCGACGACCTCCGTGACCTGATACGCGAGGCCGAGTGCACCGTCCCGGTAAGAACCCCGAAGCACCAGCCCGAGGAGCCCTGAATGCCAGAAACGCCGGACGGTCCCCGTACCGTCGGCTGGGACGTGCCGGACGATCTGTCGATGGTGGGTAAGACCAGAGGCATGGTGAAGGACATTCTCACCACCTGGGCCTTCGAGAACCTCGCGGATGACGTCGTCCTGGTGGTCGGGGAACTGCTGGCCAACGCGATCACCTATGGACGGCCCCCGGTCAGGCTTTCCATGTCCGCAGGAGCGGACGGGCTCTGTGTCGAGGTCACCGACCACGGTCCCGAACGGCCTCACCACCTGCACCTCGGCATCGAAGCCATCCACGGCCGCGGCCTGACCATCGTCGAAGCCCTCGCCAACCGATCAGGCGTCACCCTGCTCCCCGACGTGCCTGGCAAGACCGTCTGGGCCCGCTGGCGCCTCCCACCCTCCCGCTAAGTGATCAGGAATTCGGGTCTTGAGTCGTCCAGTTCGGTGCGTGATACCGGGTCGGCGCCCCACAGAACGTCAGGCAGTGCGCCCGTCCGTGTCGGGCTGTCCCGCGAACCGTCACTGGACTACTTGTCTGGTTCAGATCGACGCTGAAGGCTTTCGACCAGCCGCCAGACGCTGGTGGACGGATTCTTCAACGGATCGCCAGCGTCAGGATCGAGTTTCCGCGCTCTACGGCACGCGACATCGGTCCCGTCTGCGAAGTCAGAGAACTTGGTATTGCTTTCGCTCCAAGAAGGGACGAGCTCTTTTAGTCTCTTTTTTGCGTCGTCGGCTTTTTGGAACGGCCTGGCACAGTCGACATGATGAAGGATCAGCCAGAATTCAAAGCATGGCGTGGACAGTCCGAGATCAACTGGGCCGCGCTTCGCTTCACGCATCATCTCAGCCGTGAGTGTTTCATCCAGCTCGGTATCTAAGACACACCATACGGCATCATACTCATCTGAAACCCGACTGACCGCTTCGTGGACCACGGCAAGGTGGTCCCCTTTGGGTTCATCCACATCGATTTGCGGGCCCCGCCGCGACCGCATGCCGGCGAAGTAGTCTTTCTCGGTCTTTCCCTCACAAAGGATCAAGAAGCTGGGTCGTTCCTCCCTTACGGCGCGTCTGTTTCGCGTGAGGTTCGTTTCAATGCTGACTCTCCTGGTCCTGCGCTCGCGAGGAGCCATCGTCCCCTTCTCCCCGCGTTGACAGAGCCGCGGCAAAGATCTCGTCATTGACGATCGGAACAGCACCATAGCGCCCGGCCAGGTATCTCCGCTCCCGGTTCTCATCCCGGCGAGGCTTGAAGTCGGACAATGGGAACAATTCTGTCAAGCCAGATTCGTTCTTTTCGGTGAACCAAATATGGTCGCGGTGCAGCACCTCCCTGCCCTGGATCCGGCCGAGCAGCGTGGCGTCATGGCTAGTGAAGATGAGCTGGGCACCGAGGGGATTGGTGGACGGGTCAGTGAACAACCGGATCAGCTGCGCTGACAGGTACGGATGCAGACTCGAATCGAGCTCGTCCACGACCAGGAGGCTCCCCCGGTCGAGCGACCGAAAGACAGGGAGGCCTACCTCGTAAAGAGCGCGCGTCCCCAGAGACTGATCCCGCAACCCTAAGGCGAACGTGCCTTTTTCGCCTCTGTGCTTGAAGACCAGATACTTGCGGCGTTGCACCAGAGATCCCTCAGGTACCCGCAGACGCGCGTACCGCTCGGCAACCTCGGCATCTGTCTCCTCAAGCACCTCCGCCGACTCGATTCCAGTGTCCGCGGCCTGCAGCAGCGTCGTGAGGCGATCAAGGTAGCCGAAACGGTCTACGGCAGCCGCCGTAGCGGTGGCGCCACGAGGGGGGTAGGTCACCATGGGCTTGCGATCGAGGACACTGGTGAACCAGTCGTAGACCGGCCGGACGAGCCCCTGCTTCGATCTGGCCGCCACGGACAGGAACAACACGTTCGACTCCGTGATCTCTTCCACCTGCCGCATGGAATCTGGAGAATGCTCCCCATACGAGTACTCATCCAGGCTTCGTTGGAAGATCTTGCGTTTCCGCTTCTGCGGATAGCTGTACATCCACTCCTCGACCACTTGGGCGTCATCGACCGAGAAGCCGTATGTGTACTGAATTCCCTCCAGAAGCAGATCGACCACGAACGTGGACGGCTCTTCACGTACGTTGGCATCCAGGGCAAACGGTTGACGATGGATCCCGGCGCCCGGCTCGCTCTCCCGCAGGGAGCCGTGCACCAGATCTCGCATGTAAACCATCGCGTCGATGACGTTGGACTTACCCGACGCATTGGGACCGAAGAGCCCGACCACGGGAACGGCTTCCCAATCGACGTCGGATGGACCATCGGCGCTATAGCTCGGTGTGAGCAACAGCTGTTGCTCACTGCGAAGCGATCGATGGTTGGCCACGCGGAAACTTAGCAACATCAGCCTGCTGCCCCCTCTCATACAGGGTTTCTACCCTCGTTTGCGTGGAAGAACCGCACGGACGAGCAGTGGCAACGGTACGCGACCGTCCATCCGATGCACTGGCAGAACCCCGATAACTCGCGAAAACTCAATCAGCGAACCCGACAAACTTCTCATTCACTGATAAACCTCCAAGTGTGCCGCCTTACGCGCACTTCCCCATGGAAGTCACCGCCCGGCACGCAGGCATGGAAAACCGAGTTCGTATTGGTCTGGCTAGCTGGAGTAGGTGGAGGGTTCATGAGCGACAGCGTTGACCGTCTCAGGAAGACCGGAGTGGTCCTGTCGACCGACGAGTACGGCGAGGAGTTCGGGGCAGCCTTCGAGGCGGCCACGGGGCCGCTGTGGAAGCTGGAGCGCGCGCAGAATTTCTATGAGCCTGACGTGGCGAGCTGGCGGGCCATGATGGACGGCGACTGGGGCGCGGCCTTGGCGCTGGCGGCCGAGATGGGCGCGGCGTTGAAGGACTTCTACACGGTCCGGCCCCCCGTCCACCGCGTGAGGATCGTGGAGCGACCGCCGACCCCGTACGTGCAGTGGGAAATGCACGTGCTGGCGGCCAGGGTAGGCGCGGGAGAGCGGGTCAGAGTGCTGCCGGCGGAGGCCGTGCGCGATATGGACCCACTGCCTGAGCTGTTGGTCTTGTCGGACTCACTGCTGTACGAGGTGCTGTACGACGAAGTCGGCGGGCACCTCGGCGGGCGGAGGGTCTCCGACCCCGCGGTGGTAGGGCCATGGCTGGAGCTGGTCAGGGATCTCTACGAGCGCGGCGAGGAGCTACTCGCCTTCCATGAGCGAGAGATCGCGCCGCTGCCCCCGCCCCGGATCACCGACGAGATGCGCGCCGTGCTTCCCGAGTACGGCTCCCATACCGAGACGTTCAAGGGCTAGCGCGCGGGGATACCACTTCTTCTCCGCCCTCTGACACACCCGAGAAGCCCCGCCGGAGCCGCCGGTTCCTTACCGAGAAGCAGCTCATCCGAGCGGTCGGGCTGCGGTCACGGAGACCGAGCCGTCATCTGCCAGGGAAATCGCCAGATATTTTTCGAATATGCGAGGGCTATGCCGCTTTTAACTGGCATATGGGTGTGGTTTAGTCAAGGGGAGGGCATGCTGTGTTAAACGGTCGCATGTGCGTGGCCTGGTGGCGAGGAGGGGCTGATGCAGCCCACGTTGATCGACCTCACGGATGGCGTGTCCCCCCGCGCGCGGATGCGCCTGGCGGGTGACCTGCGAGCGCCGGGCGAGCTCAGCGTGGCCGATCTGCGGGCCATGCCGCAACGGCAGGCGGAGGCGACGTTCCTCTGCCGTACCTCGGGGGTCCGGCGGCACCACTTCACAGGTCCGCTGCTGGTGGACGTGGCCCGCATGGCCGAGCCGACCTTCGATGCCTCCGGGCGCAAGGATCGGCTGCGGTTCCTGGTTTCGGTGCTGGGGGGCGACGGTCACCATGCGGTGCTGTCGTGGGGGGAGATCGATCCCGAGTTCGGCAACGCGGAGGTGCTCGTGGCCGTCCAGATGGACGGCCGGGACCTGGACGAGCAGGGGCCGCACCTCGTGGTGCCGGGCGATCGGTGCGGGGGGCGGCACATCAGCCGCATCGTCGAGATCCGCGTCTGCGCCGACGCGCACATGTGGAGCGACCGCCACTTCTGACGCCGAGCCTCTAGGACGTCGGGTCATATGGATATCCGCCCACCCGGCAAGGGATTGACGGCTGAGCCGTGTGTCGCCCACCCAACCCTTCACCTCACCGGACGGCAGGTGAACCACCTCGGCCGACCAAGGTGTAGGACGCTCGCGACCTCAGCCGACCAAGGTCTGCGACGTTCTGCCTCGCCCGTTGTGATACGCAGCGGCTAAGGGTTGGGCATGGCGTGCGGAAAGGATCCAGAGGAGAGCGGGTTCCCATCCGCCGCACTGGTGGAGACCACGATCTGGGTGGGCAGCACACGCATCACCCGTCAACCGGGTCACGGGCGGGCACAGAAGTCACCCACCCAAATACCGACCCCCCGACGCCGCGTCCCGGCAGGTGTAAGCGACCTGCAAGCGGTGCGTTCTATCAATTCATGTACGAGGGGAGAAACGTCTTTACAGGGAGACCCGCGATGACCGGACCAGACCGCTCAATGGAATCCGCACCGAAAAGGTTCGACTGGCGCAGGCCGCCCGCCTGGTTCGGGCTTCTCATAATCCCGGTCGCGGTGCTCGCGGCCTTTGCCCTGACGGAGAAACACGGCCCCGTGCTCGGCGTGCTCGCGGGCATCGTGTATGCGTCCCTCGCGCTCGTGCCGCTGGCCTTGGACCAGGTCACCAGTTGGTCGAAGGCACACCCATTTCTCGACAGCCTCATCCTGCTCCCGCTTCTCTTCTTCGCACTCGCGTACCTCACCCAGCTGCCGCTGATCGCCTGTATGTGGATTGCCGCTGCATGTGCGGTGCCGTGGCTCGCCCTCACCACCTTCCTGAGAAAGCGGCGGCAGGCCCGATCGGCGTGAGGTCACGAATAGGCCGCGAGCCTCGCGGCGCGTGAACAAGCATTCCGCGCGATGCATCACATTAGATATGCATCGAGCATGTGACGTGACTCGAAATTCAGCTCTCGCCTGGTTGGGCCATCCCGCGACGATCGCGGCCGTGATCGTCCTGCTGCTGAACGACCATTTCCTCAAATACGCATGGCCGGGTGTGATCACCGGAAAGCTGAGCGACGTCGCGGGCATGCTGGTCGCCCCGCCGCTGCTCGCGCTGCTGGTGCTCACGTTGGGCGGCGCTCGCATGGACCCACACGCCGACCGCGTCGCTTTGACATCGCTGCTGGCCACGGGGGTCGGATTCGGTTTCGCCAAGGTCAGTGCGGTCGGCGCCTCTCTGGCTTCCCAGGCGTGGTCCCTCATCGCCGGACCGTCCGAGGTCCTCGCCGACGCCACCGACCTCGTCGCGCTCCCGGCGCTCGGCTTCGCCTGGTGGGTGTGGCGGCGCACTCGACACACCGCGGTCACCCTGCGGGCGGCGGGAACGGCACGAGTGCTGATCGTGGTCCCCATCACGATGTTCGCCGTCGTCGCCACCGCGGCTCCCCTTTACTTCGACGCCAGGGCCGTCGGCGTGCAGGATGGCGTGATCGTCGTCGACACCAGTGCGGGGCTGTCGATCAGCCGGGACGGCGGCACCACCTGGAAATGGGCCGACGCGGAGGCGCCGCTACCGGGTTCCCCCACGATCCGGCCCGACACGCCCGGCCCTGCCCTGGAAGACGGAGCCGCGACGTGGCCCGTCTTCCGGTATCCGAAGCTCCGCAAGAAGGCGTGCGTACCGGGTCGGCCGGAGCATTGCTACCGCGTAGACCCTCCCGCCCTGCACCTGAGCGAGACCTTCGACGGCGGCAGGACGTGGACGACCGCGTGGCAGGCGCCCTCAGAGATGCGGCAACAGCTCATGAAGGCCTGCTCTCCGGACTACCACCATCTGTCCTCGGGCGCGGTCACTGTGCTCGCCCGGCCGGGGGGGCATGTCGTGGTGGTCGCGAACGGATGCGACGGAATCGTGGTCCGTGACATCTTTGGGGCCTGGCACCGGTTCACGTTCACGGTCAATCTGGAGCCCCCGCCCCCAGAGGCGTCCCGGCCGTTCATCAAGCAAGCGCTCCCCGCGCCGGAGGTGGCAGAAGGAACCCACTTCGTGCGCGACTCATTGATCATCGCCGGGGTGGCGGCAGGACTGGTGTGCCTGGCTGTCGCCGTGATCGGCGTCCGACGCCGGGCCCGGCGCATGTCTCCGCCGTAGCGTTGACGTCAGGATGTCTCAGGGCGCGAGGCCGCGGAACAGGTCGTCCCAGTCCGTGAGGAAGCGTTCGAGGCCGTACCGGGCGAGGGTGGCGGCACGTCCCGCCTTTCCGGCCTGGCGTGCGCGCGGCGGGTCGTCCGCGAAGGCTCGTAGCGCGTCGACCAGCGTGGCCGGGCGCGTCGACACCACCCCGGCCTCCGGTGGCACGGCCTCGACGGCCTCGGTGGTCGCGAGCGCGACGACCGGCAGGCCGAGGAGCATCGCCTCGATCAGGGACAGCCCGAGCGAGGTCCACCGGTAGGGATGCAGGTAGACCCTGCGCCGCGCCAGCTCGGCGTGCATCGCGGACTGCGGCAGGTCCTCGTGGACGGCGACCCGGCCGGCCGTACCCGGCCCGGTGGGAAGGCCGGCCGTGCCCAGGTCGGCGGGGAGGCTGGTCACCTTCATGCCGAAGACGTCGAGCGGGACGGCCGCCGCGAAGCCGGGCAGCAGGTCGGTGCCGGCCACCCGCCGGCGGCGGACGGGCTCGTTGACGACGACGCCCGCGCGTGCCAGCTCGCCTGTGTAGCGGTAACCGGGGTCGACGACCCCGTGCTCGATCACGTGGACGGGGGCCAGGCCCGAATCCCAGAACAGCGCGTTGAAGTGGGTGACGTGCACCAGGGGGATGTCGTCGCGGCCCGCCAGCGGATGCCGGGTGTGCGGGACGTCTCCGGCCGGGGTGTTGTGCTCGACGTAGACCGCAGGCACGTCCCGGCCGGGGCGGCGGCCGGTCCAGCGCTCCGCCAGCTCGATCTCGGGTGGCCGCTGCAGCACGACCACGTCGAACTCCTCGCAGGCGAGGCGTTCGCACGGCACCTCGCGCACGGTGTCGGGCCAGGGGTACGTCCTCGCGCGGCCACGGCCGTCGGGACAGCGGCCGGGCGTTAGCGGCACGACGTAGTCGTGGGCGCCCTGGACGAACGCGGTGGCCCACGACCCGTGCACGTGCCAGAACAGGATCCTCATCGAAGTCCTCGAACCTGGAGGTCATCAGCAGCGGGAGGGAAGCCGGGCGAGCGACGCGAACACAGGGCCATCTCCACGGCGAGGCCCAGATCGGCGGCGACCTCCCAGGCCGCGACCACCTCCGCGGGCAGCGTCTGGGCCGTCGGCACGAGGATGCCCCGCGCCCCGGCGGCGCGGGCGGCCTCCATGTCACGGCCGATGTCCCCGATCACGACGCAGTCTTCGGGGCGGACGCCCAGGGTGGCCGCGGCGCGCAGGACCAGGCCGGGCGCCGGCTTGCGGCACGCGCATCCGTCCGCCTCCTCGTGCGGGCACACCGCCCAGACGTCGAACGGGCCGAGAAGCTCCTCCACGCGCGCGTTGACACCCGCGAGCGCGGCCGGGGCGATCAGGCCCCTGGCGACACCCGACTGGTTGCTGACCACGCCGATCGGCACTGCGGCCTCGCGGAGCCGGTCGAGCGCCTCGCGGGCTCCTGGCACGGCCTCGACGCGCGCGGGCTCGGCGTTGTACGGCACGTCCTCGATCAGCGTGCCGTCACGGTCGAACAGCACCGCGGCCGGCGGGTGATCCATGCTCGACAAGCGACACCTCCGCGGGTCGTTCCCCCACGCCTTGGCTACCCGGGCCGTTGGGCGACAAAACCCCGCCATCCATTACTTAGCGTGACAAAGTTCAAGATTCCCGCCTCTCTACCTCGACTTATACGCAAAGCCGCGTTTGGGAGTCGCTGCTCTCGGTAACCAGACTCCCGCGGCCCTACGGAGGTAAGCCGATGCGGTTTCTGGGGATCAACGCCATATTTCATGATCCGGCAGCGGCCTTGGTCGTGGACGGAGAGGTCGTAGCGGCCGCGGAGGAGGAGCGGTTCAGCCGCCGCAAGCATGGCAAGCGCCCGGTGCCCTTCTCGGCGTGGGAACTGCCCGAACAGGCGGCCGCGTGGTGCCTCGCGCAGGCAGGCCTGCGACCCGAGGACCTGGACGGCGTCGCGTACTCCTACGACCCGGAGCTGGTACGGCTCGACCTGGAGAGCCCCGCCGAGCACGGCCTGGACGAGAACTGGGAAGAGCTCCGCACGACCTACGCGCGCCGCGCCCCGGCGTTCCTCGCCACCGCGCTGCCGGGCCTGGACTCCGCGCAGGTGCGCTACGTGCCCCACCACGTGGCCCACGCCGCGTCGGCCGGGCTGGCCGCGCCGTACCGCGACTCCGCCGTGCTGGTGTGCGACGGCCGGGGCGAGGCCGAGTCGCACCTTGCCGGGCACTACCGGGACGGCGAGCTGACCGTCCTCGCCGCACAGGAGCTTCCGCATTCGCTCGGCCTGATGTACGAGGAGGTTACCGCGCACCTCGGCTTCCTGCGGTCCAGCGACGAGTACAAGGTGATGGCGCTCGCGGCGTACGGCGAGCCACGCCACCTCGGCGAGCTGCGTGAACTCATCTACACGACCGGCGACGGCGGCTTCCGCGTGGAGCCGGTCGACTGGGGCGGCTACGCCAAGGCGCTGACCAGGGACGACCACGCGACGCGGGACCGCTGGACCGCCGACCACGCCGACCTCGCCGCCAGCGTCCAGGCCCGCCTGGAGGAGGTGCTCCTGGAGCTCGCCGGTTGGCTGCACGAGCGTACGAACGAGCGGTGCCTCACGATGGCCGGCGGGGTCGCGCTCAACTGCGTGGCCAACACCCGGCTGCTGCACGATGGACCGTTCGACGGGATCTGGGTGCAGCCGGCGGCGGGCGACGCGGGCACCGCGCTCGGCGGCGCGCTGTACCTGTCGCACCTGCACGGGGAGCCGGTGGCGCCGATGACCGGCGCCGACCTCGGCCGGGGATGGAGCGACGAGGAGCTGGCCGCGTGGCTCACGTCCGCGAGGGTCCCCTGCACACGGCCCGCCGACCTGGCGGGGGCGGTGGCCGCCGAGCTGGCCGCCGACCGCGTCGTCGCGTGGTTCCAGGGACGGTCGGAGTACGGCCCGCGCGCGCTCGGGCACCGCTCACTGCTCGCCCATCCCGGCCCCGCCGCCAACACCGAGCGGCTCAACGACGTGAAGGGGCGCGAGCAGTTCCGCCCGATCGCGCCGATGGTGCTCGCCGAGCGGGCCCATGAGATCTTCGAGCGCGGCCCGCTGCCGAGCCCGTACATGCTGTTCGTCCACGACGTACGGCCAGAATGGCGCGAGCGCATCCCCGCGGTGCTGCACACCGACGGGACGGCGCGCGTCCAGACCGTGGACCGGGCCACCGATCCGCTGCTCGCCCGGCTGCTCGACGCGTTCGGCGCCCGCACCGGGCTCCCTGTGCTGGTCAACACCAGCCTCAACACCGCGAGCCGGCCCATGGTGGACGACCCGCGCGACGCCCTTGAGTGCTTCGGCTCCTCGCCGGTGGACGTGCTGGCCATCGGACCGTACCTGGTGCGCCGGGAGGAGGTGTTCGCCTCATGATCACCGTCGTGATCCCCACCATCGGGCGGCGGAGCCTCAACCGGACCCTGGACGCGCTCGACCCGGACCTCGACGTCATCGTGGTGGACGACCGGCCCCGGTTCCACCCGTCGCTCAAGGTTCCGGGCGGCGTACGGGTGCTGCGCACCGGCGGTCAGGGGCCCGCCGCCGCGAGGAACCTCGGCTGGCGGGCCGCGGGGACGCCATGGATCGCCTTCCTGGACGACGACGTGGTGCCGTCGCCCGGATGGAAGGAAGCGCTGCTCACCGACCTCGCCGACCTCCCCGAGGACGTCGCCGGGTGCCAGGGGCGGCTGAAGGTGCGGCTGCCCGCCGGGCGACGGCCCACCGACGCCGAGCGGAACACGGCCGGCCTGATGTGGGCGGGCTGGGCCACGGCGGACATGGCCTACCGGCGTTCCGCGCTGGAGAGCGTCGGCGGCTTCGACGAGCGCTTCCCGCACGCCTACCGCGAGGACGCCGACCTCGCGCTGCGGCTGCTCAAGGCGGGCCACGGGCTCGCCAAGGGAAGGCGCGTCACCAGCCATCCCGTGCGCGACGACGGCTTCTGGACCAGCGTGCGCGCCCAGCGCGGCAACGCCGACGACGCGCTGATGCGGCGGGTCCACGGGACGGGCTGGCGGGCCGCCGTGGGAGGCGTTCCCGGGCGCCTGTCACAGCATGCCGTGACCACCGCGCTGGGGCTCGCGTCGTTCGCGCTGCTCACGGCCGCCGGCCTCCGCGGGGACACCGCCCAGCGCACCCGGCGCCTTCCCGTTCTCGGCGCCGCCGCCGGGGTGGGCTGGCTCGTGCTCACCGCCGAGTTCGTCTGGGCTCGGCTCGCTCCCGGACCCCGTACTCCCGAGGAGATCCTGCGGATGGCCGTCACCAGCGTGATCATCCCACCCGCCGCCTGCGCGCACCGCCTCCGCGGAGAACTGCGGGTGCGCCGGTGACCGGCACCACACCAGGGGACGGCCCCGCGCCGGGGGCCAGGGCCGTCCGAAGGGCCAAGACCGCTCGGCGGAAGGCGGGGACCGTTCTGGTGGCCAGGCTCGACAACGCGGGCGACGTCCTGCTGGCCGGGCCGGCGATACGCGCGGTCGCGGCGGAGGCCAGGGAGGTGGTGCTGCTCACCGGCCCGCACGGCGGCGCCGCCGCCCAGCTGCTGCCCGGCGTCGACCGGGTGCTCGAATGGCGTGCCCCGTGGATCGACCCCGACCCGGTGCCGCTCGAACGGCCGCACGTGGACCGGCTCGTCTCCCTGGTCGAGAGGACCGCTCCCGATCTGGCCCTGATCTTCACGTCCTTTCACCAGTCGTCGCTGCCACTGGCCCTGCTGCTGCGCCTCGCGGGCGTCCCCAGGATCGCCGCGATCAGCGAGGACTACCCCGGGTCGCTGCTCGACGTCAGGCACATCGTGGACGAGGCCGTCGACGTGCCGGAGGCCGTGCGCATGCTCGACCTGGCACGTGCGGCGGGGTTCGAGCTGCCCGCCGGCGACGACGGCGCGCTCGCCGTGCGCCGGCCCCTGCCCTCGGTGCACCAGTTCACCGGTCCGCCCGGCTATGTCGTCGTCCACCCCGGCACCTCGGCGCCCGCGCGGGCGTGGCCGGCCGAGCTGCACGCCAAGACCGTACGGGACCTCGTGCTCGCGGGCGCGCGCGTGCTCGTGACCGGCGACCCGGACGAGCAGGCGCTGACCGCCCAGGTCGCCGGGGCGTACGGCGCCGACCTCGGCGGGGTCACCACCTTTCCCGAGCTCGCGGCCGTGCTCGCCGGGGCGGCGGTGGTCGTGGTCGCCAACACCGGTCCCGCGCACCTGGCCGCGGCGGTCGGCACGCCCGTGATCAGCCTGTTCGCGCCGGTCGTGCCCGCGGAGCGCTGGGCGCCGTACCGCGTGCCGGTCGTGCTGATGGGCGACCAGCAGGCCCCCTGCAAGGGGAGCAGGGCCCGCGTGTGCCCCGTACCCGGCCATCCCTGCCTGTCGACGGTCACCAGCGAGCAGGTGGTCGACACGGTCTTCGCCCTGATGTCCCATGCGGCCGGGGCGCGACCGCGGGCCACGACCGGGGTCGCGAACGGATCCGCGGGCGAGCCGAGCGACGCGGGCAGTTCGAGCGGCGTCAAGGAGGGAGCGCGATGAGGATCGCCCTGGTGTCCGAGCACGCCAACCCGCTGGCCGCGGTCGGCGGGGTGGACGCGGGCGGGCAGAACGTCCACGTCGCCGGCCTGGCCGCCGCTCTCGCCACGCTCGGGCACGAGATCACGGTCTACACCCGGCGCACCGGCAAGGACGAGCCGGGCACGGCCTCTCTGGCGCCGGGCGTGACCGTCGAGCACGTGCCCGCCGGGCCGCCCGTGCCGGTGCCCAAGGACCAACTGCTGCCCCACATGCCCGCCTTCGCCGCATACCTGGCGCGGCGCTGGAAGGCGGAACGGCCCGACGTGGCGCACGCCCACTTCTGGATGAGCGGGATGGCGACGCTCACCGCGGCCGACGAGCTGGGCATACCGGTCGTCCAGACGTTCCACGCGCTCGGCACAGTCAAGCGGCGCTGGCAGGGCACGGCCGACACCAGCCCCCCGAGCCGCGTCGCCATCGAGTACGACATCGGGCAGCGCGCGTCGGCGATCATCGCCACCTGCACCGACGAGGTCAAGGAGCTCACCGCGATGGGCGTGCCGGTCGACCGCGTCGCGGTCGTGCCCTGCGGCGTCGACCTCGGGCTGTTCCGCCCGGACGGCCCCATCATGCGGCACGCCGACCAGAACGGATATGTGCGGATCCTCAGCATCGGCAGGCTCGTCCCCCGCAAGGGCGTCGACACGATCATCGAGGCGCTGCGGCAGGTGCCCGGGGCCCAGCTGATCGTCGCGGGGGGCGAGCCCGGTGACGAGGAGGCGCTGCGGCTGGGCAGGCTGGCCACCGCGTCCGGGCTCGACGAACGGGTGCGCCTCGTCGGCAGCGTCGACCGCGCGGACGTGCCCGCGCTGATGCGATCGGTGCAGGTCGTGGTCACCACGCCGTGGTACGAGCCGTTCGGCATGGTGCCGCTGGAGGCCATGGCCTGCGGGGTCTCCGTCGTCGCGTCCGCGGTCGGCGGCCACCTGGACACGGTGGCCGGGTGCGGCGTCCTGGTGCCCCCGCGACGCCCACGGGTGCTCGCGGAGGTGCTGCGCGACCTGCTGGCCCGCCCCGACACGCGTACCTCGCTCGCCACCGCCGGGGTGCGGCGCGCGCGGTCGAGGTACGGCTGGCCGCACGTGGCCGCCCAGACGGAATCGGTGTACCGCAGCCTGATCGGCGACCACAGTCTCGCCACGGCGGGGGGTTGAGCCATGCACCCACATCTCTCGCGCCTGAGCGCCGCGCTGTCCGCCGTGAACGCCGACACCCCGAAGATCTACGTCTGGGGCCGCAAGCTGGCGAAGGTGCTGTCCGGCGGCGGGCGGCTGCTCGCCTGCGGCAACGGCGGCTCGGCTGCCGAGGCGCAGCACCTGACGGCCGAGCTGGTGGGCCGGTTCCGCACCGACCGCTGCCCGTACGCGGCCATTCCCCTGCACTCCGACACCTCGACGTCGACCGCGATCGCCAACGACTTCGGCGCCGACGAGGTGTACGCCCGCCAGGTACGCGCGCACGGGCGGCCAGGCGACGTCCTGTTCTGCCTGTCCACCAGCGGGGCCAGCACGAACGTCCTCGCGGCGGCCGACGCGGGCAGGGCGGGCGGGCTCATCACCTGGGCGCTGACCGGTCCGGCTCCAAACCCTCTGGCCGGGCTGTGCGACGAGGCGCTCTCGGTCCCCTCGCCGGACAACGCGACCGTCCAGGAGGTCCACCTCGCGGTGATCCACATGCTCTGCGACGTGCTCGACGGGTCCGGGGAATGACGGCCGCGCCGATCGTCGTCGTCGGCGACTCGCTGCTCGACGTGGACATCGAGGGCGACGCGGACCGGCTGTGCCCGGACGCGCCGGTCCCTGTGGTGCTCGGGCGCTCGGAGCACCGCCGTCCCGGAGGCGCGGGCCTCGCCGCCCTCCTCGCGGCGCGCGAGGGCGCGGAGGTCGTGCTGATCACGGCACTCGGCGAGGACTCCTCCGGGCAGCGGCTGCGCGCCCTGCTGTCGGGCTTCGCCGAGGTCGTACGGCTGCCGCTCCGCGGTACGACGTCACGCAAGACGCGGGTCCGCGCGCGCGGGCAGACGCTGCTCAGGATCGACACGGGCGACGGGCGGGCCTGGCGTGGGCCCGAGGGCGACCGTGCGGCCCGCGCGCTGCGGAACGCGGGCGCGGTGCTGGTGTCCGACTACGGGCGCGGCACCGGCGAGACCGTACGCCACCTGCTGACCGGCCTCACCGTGCCGATGGTCTGGGACCCGCACCCGTCGGGCGCGCTACCCGTGCCGGGCTGTGCGCTGGTCACACCGAGCGAGGCGGAGGCGGCCGTGCTGTGCGCGCGTCCCTGCGCCGATCCCGAGCCCGCCTCCCGCCAGCTCGTACGTGAACTGCACGCGGGCGCGGTCGCGGTCACGCTGGGCATGCGCGGCGCGGTGCTGTCCAGCCGGGGCGGCCGCACCGCGCGGGTGCCGCCACCCGCCCCCGTCATCGGGCGCGACTCCTGCGGGGCAGGTGACCGGTTCGCCGCCGCGGCCGCGCTGGCCCTGCGCGACGGGGCGTCGATCCAGGACGCGGTGACGGTCGCGGTGGTCGAGGCGACGCGGTTCGTCCAGGCCGGCGGGGCGGCGGCCATCCGGCTGCCCGAGCCCGCGCTGGGCGACCGGCCGCGTACGGCCGCGGAGCTGGCCGCCCTGGTACGGGCGACGGGCGGCAGGCTGATCGCCACGGGCGGATGCTTCGACCTGCTCCACGCCGGGCACGTCAGCCTGTTGCGGCAGGCCAGGGCCCTCGGCGACGCGCTCATCGTCTGCGTGAACGCCGACGACTCCGTGCGCCGTCTCAAGGGACCGGGCCGTCCGGTCGTCGCCGAACGCGACCGGGTGGAGATACTGCGGGCGCTCGGCTGCGTGGACGCGGTGGTGGTCTTCACGCAGGACACCCCTTCCGAGCTCATCGAGCGCCTTCGCCCGGATGTGTGGGTGAAGGGCGGCGACTACACGGGACGGGAACTGCCCGAGGCCGAGGCGGTGCGCCGCAGCGGCGGCGAGATCGTCGTCCTGCCCAGCGTGCCCGGCCACTCCACGACCGGCCTCATCGCCGCCGCGCAGGAGGTGATGTGAGCCCTTCCTGAGATCATCACGGCCCCATTGAAGCCCCCTTCAACCGAGGAGCAGCATCGATGATCGGAAACATCCTGGTCACCGGCGGGGCGTCGGGCCTGGGGAGGGCCACGGTCACCGCCATCGGCAAGGCGGGCGGGCGGCCACTGGTGATCGACGTCGATCCGCCCGAGAACGGCGTGGACCACGTGGTGGCCGACCTCGCCGACCGCGAACGGGCGGAACGCGCCGTACAGGAGCTGGGCGACCGGGCGGGCGGCCTCGACGGCGTGGTGACGGCGGCCGGGATCGACATCTGCGGGCCGCTGTCGGCGGTGCCCGCGGCCGACTGGGAACGGGTGATCCGGGTCAACCTGCTCGGCACCGCGTCGGTGGTGCGCGCCGCCCTGCCGTACCTGCGGCGCTCGGGAGGCCGCGTCGTTACGTGCGCGTCCACGCTCGGCCTGCGTGCGGTCGGGGACGCCACGGCCTACTGCGCCGCGAAGTTCGGCGTCGTCGGGTTCACCAGGGCGCTGGCCGCCGAGCTCGCGGGTGAGGTGGGGGTCACGCTGCTGGTGCCGGGGGGCATGCGGACGAGCTTCTTCGACGGCCGCGACGAGCGCTACAAGCCTGGCCCGGACGCGCACCTGAACCAGCCGGAGGACGTGGCCGCGACCGTGGTGTTCGCGCTCGGCCAGCCCAGGGGCTGCGAGATCCGCGAACTCGTCGTCTGCCCCTCCACCGAGACGTCATGGCCGTGACCCCGCCGATGCCTGTGCTGCTGGTGTTGCGGGGGCTGGGGCTGGGCGACCTGCTGACGGCGGTTCCCGCGCTGCGGGCGCTGCGGCGTGCCCATCCCGATCACCGGATCGTACTGGCCGCGCCGGCCGCCCTCGCGGACCTGGTCTCGCTGATCGGCGCCGTCGACGAACTGGTCGACGTCACGGGCCCGGGACCGGTGCCCGCCGACCGGCCCGCCATCGCGGTGAACCTGCACGGGCGCGGCCCGGAGAGCATCGTCGCGCTGAGCCGCGTCCGTCCCGGACGGCTGCTCACGCACGCCCACCCGGAGTTCCCCGGCATCGAGGGCCCGCCCTGGCGCCAGAAGACGCACGAGGTGCGGCGGTGGTGCGACCTCGTGGAGTGGTACGACATCGCCGCCGACCCGGCCGACCTCCACCTCACCACCGACCCGGCGCAGTGCGTGCCACCCAGAGTGGCGGGCGGGTATGTGATCGTTCATCCGGGGGCGGCGTCGCGGGCGCGGTGCTGGCCCGCCGAGCGGTTCGCGGAGGTGGCCGCCGCGCTGGCCCATGCCGGCCACCGGGTGCTGGTCACCGGGAACGCGGCCGAGCGGTCGCTCGCCTTCCGCGTGGGCACGCTCGCCGGGCTGCCCGTCGAGAACGTGCTCGCGGGGCGTACGGACCTGCGGGAGCTGGCGGGGCTCGTCGCCGGCGCGCGCCTGGTCATCTGCGGGGACACGGGCATCGCCCACCTGGCGACGGCCTGCGCCACACCGTCGGTGGTGCTGTTCGGGCCGGTCTCGCCCGACCGGTGGGGGCCACCGTCCACAGGAAGGCATGTGGCCCTGTGGGCCGGGCGGACCGGCGACCCCCATGGCAACCGGCCCGATCCGGGCCTGCTGGAGATCGGCACCGACGCGGTACTGGATGCCGCCGTGAACCTGATGGGGGTGAGCGTTCCATGACGGCACGCCGAGTGGTGGTCACCGGAGGCGCGGGATTCCTCGGCTCGCACCTGTGCGAGCGCCTGCTGGCCGAGGGCGCCTCCGTGATCTGCATGGACAACTTCCTCACCGGCACGCCCGCCAACGTGGAGCACCTGATGGGCCGCCCACGGTTCCGCATCGTCGAGTGCGACCTCACGGGGTTCGTGCACGTGCCGGGCGAGGTGGACCTGGTGCTGCACTTCGCCTCGGCCGCGTCGCCGACCGACTACCTGCGCCATCCGATCGCCACGCTCAAGGTCGGCAGCCTCGGCACGCTGCACGCGCTCGGCCTCGCCCGCGAGAAGGACGCCCGCTTCGTGCTCGCCTCCACCAGCGAGGTGTACGGGGACCCGCTGGAGCACCCGCAGCGCGAGACGTACTGGGGGAACGTCAACCCGGTGGGGCCGCGCAGCGTGTACGACGAGGCGAAACGGTTCGCCGAGTCCCTGACGACGGCCTACCGCAACTCCCATGATGTGGACACGGCCATCGTGCGGATCTTCAACACGTACGGCCCGCGCATGCGGCCCCACGACGGGCGGGCGATCCCGACGTTCGTCCGCCAGGCCCTCGGCGGGGAGCCCATCACGGTCACGGGGGACGGCAGCCAGACCCGGTCGATCTGCTACGTGGACGACACCGTGCAGGGCGTGCTCACCCTGGCAGACAGCGGTTTCGAGGGACCCGTCAACATCGGCAACCCCTCGGAGCTGTCCATGCTGGAGCTCGCCACGATGGTCCGCGACCTGACGGGCTCGTCGTCGCCGATCATGTTCGTCGACAGGCCGGTGGACGATCCGGGCGTCCGCCGCCCTGACACGTCCCTGGCCGCGCGCCGGCTCGGCTGGCGGCCCGAGATCGACGTGACCACCGGGCTCCTGCGAACCATCTCGTGGTTCGAGCGCGAGCTGCTGGAGACGAGCGCGTCCTGATCCGCGTCGGATGAACCCTGCCCCTACTCCTCGGCGACGGGGCGCAGGCCGTCCATCACGAAACGCAACAGTCGCTCCCCTTGCTGAGGAGACGTCTGTTCGCCGGCCCACGCGACCGCGTTCACAAGAGTGAACAGATCAAAAGCCGTGGCGTCATCGCGCAGGAGCCCGGATTCCTGGGCGCGGGCGAGGAGTCCTGCTCCGGCCGCCGTGACCGCCTGGCAGGCGGCGTGCAGCGCGGAGTCCTCGTCCTCCATGCCCTGCATCAGCGACGTCGCCAGACCTCGATAGACGGTCGTATGCGCCACGGCGGCCCGCGCCCAGATGGTCAGGGCTTCTTTCGGCGACGCATGATCGAGCAGCTCACGTCCGGTGTCGCTCAATGACCGCATGCGCTCGCACATCAGGGCCTCAAGGAGCGCCTGCCGGGTAGGGAAATGACCATACAGCGTGCCGATCGCCACGCCCGCACGCCGTGCGATGTCCTCCAGCGACGCTTCCGTGCCGCGTTCGGAGAAAACCGCCGCCGCCTCCGCGAGCAGCCGTTCGCGGTTTCGACGCGCGTCGGCGCGCAGTCGGCGACGCGGCGCTACTTCGTCCATGCCCATTCACGCCACCTTGCAAAGTCGAGGCTGCCTCGGATAAATTCCGAGGCAGCCTCAGCTTACTGGTCCCGCACACTGAAAGGCCACCCATGGACATCGCTGACAAGACCCGCAAGACCATCCTTGTGACGGGGGCGACCGGACGCCAGGGCGGCGCCACCGCCGCCCACCTCCTCGCCGGCGGCTGGCCGGTCCGCGCCCTCGTACGCGACCCGGAAACCCCCGCAGCGCAGGCCCTGGGCCGAGCAGGCGCCGAACTGTTCACCGGCGATCTCGACGACCACGGTTCACTCGCCGCGGCGACGGCCGGCACCTATGGGGTCTTCGGCGTCACACCCGATGACGACGACGCGGAGCGCGAGATTCGCCGCGGCCACGCCCTCGCCGAAGCCGCTGCGGCGGCCGGCATCGCCCATGTGGTGTTCGCCTCCGTCGGCGGCGCCGAACGCGGAACCGGAATCTCCTACTGGGAGAGCAAATGGCAGATCGAGCAGCACATCCATGCGCTCAGCCTGCCCGCGACGATCCTGCGTCCAGTCCGCTTCATGGAGAACCACACCATCCCGAGACTGCCTCTGGGCGGCATCGTCGACGGCGTCCTGACCCATCTGTTCGACCCGGACGTGCCGGTTCAGCTCATCGCCGCCGACGACATCGGCGCCTTCGCCGCCCTCGCCTTCACCCGCCCGGCGGCCTACCTCGGCGAGGCGATCGAGATCGCCGGCGACGAACTGACCCCGCTTCAGACGGTCAGCCTGATCAGCGACGTCCTTGAGCGGGAGATCACCTACCGGCAGGTCCCGGTCGATGCCGTCGGGCTGGGCGAAGATGCCGCACGCGCCTTCGCGAACGAGCGGGGTCTATGGCAGGCCGACATCCCGGCGCTGCGCGAACGGCACCCCGCCCTCCTGGACTTCGCCACGTGGCTGAAGCGCGGTGGAGCAGCGCAGATCGAGAAGCTCTTCACCGGAGCAACCGCCGCGGCCAACACCTGAACTTGCCCGGGGCGCCCGCGCTCGTCACCTTCACGCGAAACGGACGATACGGCCGACGCCTTCAGCCGACGTGGACTTGGGGCCTTCGGTCGGCGCGGGGCTCGGCTCTGCGGAGGATCTCCCTGGTGAGCTGGGGGACGTCGCCTCCGCCGAGGATGAGATAGCCGAGCAGGGCGAGCACGGGGTTGCCCTCGGCCCAGTGGAAGTAGATCTGCGGGGTGAGACCGGTCATGTCCCGCAGGTGGAGGAGGATGGCGGCGATCGCGTTCGGCACCGAAGGGCTGCGGGTGGTCAGGAAGCGGCAGCCCTCCCGCTCCTCCCCCTTCACCTCCAGCGTGCTGCTGAACTCCGAGGCGTCGCCGATCGTCACCTCCAGGAACAGCACGGGCATGTCCGGCGGGAGGCGGTGCAGCCTGCGGGCGCGCCTCTCCTTCGCGTGGTAGTCGATGCGACCGCGCTCGTCCGGGTTGGTGGACACCAGGACGAGCTGCCCCGACGCCGCCACCTCCTGGACGAACGCCCGCGCCCGCTGGTCCAGCCTGACCTCCTCCACCCGCAGTTCGAGCGACCGGGTGGCCCGGGAGACGAAGGAGGTGAGGATGATCGTGCCGATGAAGAACGAGGCGATCTTGATGCCTTCGGGGCGCTCGAAGATGTTGGCGATCGCGGTGTAGGCGATGACCAGAGTGATCACGCCGAAGTGGACGAACCCCCGCCGATCATCCCGGCGATGGGCCGAGATCGTCACGGCCAGCGCGGCGGAGAGGATCACGACGAGCACGCCCGTCGCGTACGCGCCGCCCTGGGCGTCGACGTCGGCCCTGAAGATGATCGTGATGGCGAACGCCACCGCGGTGAAGACCAGGACGAGCGGGCGGGTGGCCGCCGCCCAGTGCGGCGCCATGCCGTACCTCGGCAGGTAGCGCGGCACGACCGTCAGCAGGCCCGCCATGGCCGACGCCCCCGCGAACCACAGGATGGTGATCGTGCTGATGTCGTAGAAGCTGCCGAAGCCCTCGCCCAGGTAGGCGTGGGCCAGGTAGGCGAGGGCGCGTCCGTTGGCCTTGCCGCCGCGCGCGAACTCCTTGGCGGGAATCAGCACGGCCGTTGTGAAGCTGCTGGCGATCAGGAAGAAGCTCATGATCGACGCCGCGGTGGTGAGCAGGCGTCTCGCCCCCATGATCCTGCCCACGGGGTGCTCGGGGTCGTCGTTCCGCTCGCCCCTGATCAGCGGCATCACGGCCACACCGGTCTCGAAGCCCGACAGTCCGAGCGCCAGCTTGGGGAAGACGAGCAGCGCCACGCCGATCATGACGAGCGGGCTGGAGTAGTGCGTCGTCAGCAGCGCCTCCCAGTGCAGCACCGGGCCGGGGTTGGCGACCAGGTGCTGGAGAGCCACCGCGACGACCACCAGGTTGAGGGTCAGGTAGACGGTGACCAGGCCCACCGCGATGCCGATGGCCTCGCCGAACCCCGCGAGGAACACCGCCCCGAGCAGGGCGACGAGCGCCAGCGTGACCCCGATCCTGTGACCGTGCAGGACGCTCGGCGCTATGGGGTTCTCGATGACGTGCGCGGTGGCGTCGGCGGCCGAGAGGGTGATGGTGATGATGAAGTCGGTCGCGAGGAAGCCGAGCAGCACGAGCACGAGGATCTTCCCCGGCCAGCCGGGCAGGTGGCGCTGGAGCATGGCGATGCTGCCCTGCCCATGCGGGCTCTCCTCTGCGACGCGGCGGTAGACCGGCAGCGCGCCGAACAGCGTGACCGCCACCAGCACCAGCGTGGCGATGGGTGACAGCAGGCCGGCGGCCAGGAAGGCGATGCCCGGCTGGTATCCGAGGGTGGAGAAGTAGTCCACCCCGGTGAGGCACATGACGCGCCACCAGGGATGCTGCTTGGTGGGCGTCGCGTGCGCGTCCTTGGCAGGCGGCCCCTCCAGCAACCACCGCGCCAGAGGCCGCCACCACCGCTCCCGCCTCCTCTCCTCCCCGTCACCCCCATCCCCCGAACCTCCGCCCCCAGGACCCCCGTCCGCGGGACCTCCATTCCCGTGGCCGCCGTTCCTGGTGTTTCCAGGGGCTTCGGAGCCGGGGGTGCTGTTCTCCGTGCCACCCTGTGCCGGGGCTCCGTTCCCGGAGTCTCCGTTCCCGGCCGTGTCGGGGCCCGTACCCAATACCGTCACTCCCCGTCGCAGATCCGCTCGGCCGTTGAAAGTTTCAGCACCTCTCATGCCGGAGGCTCGTGGCCTCGGATTGATACCCCCAGGTGAGCCCGGGTTTACCCGGTCGGCGGCACCGATTGGAACAACGGCCGTGAGGTCGCTCTGATGGTGGTTTCGTATGGATTCATCTACGTTTCGCCCAGATCCATATCCGAAGGCCGGCCGTCCTGGTCCGGTTTACCGCGCGTTAGAAATCGAAGCGCTTCGATAAATCACTCGTGAAGGGGAGAGTCATGCGCCATATCGCCAAATCCCCGGTGCGTCGGCTGGTGGTCATGGGATCGGCGGCGATCACGCTGGCCGCCGCGGTCACGGCCGTATCGGCCGGAGCCGAGGCCGCCGCCGCCGGCTGCCGGGTGGACTACACGGTCTCCTCCCAGTGGGCCGGAGGCTTCACCGGCAACGTCAGCGTGACGAACCTCGGTGACGCGATCGACGGCTGGAGGCTCGTGTGGAACTTCACCGCGGGCCAGCAGGTCACCCAGGCCTGGAGCGCCACCGTGACCCAGAGCGGTACGCAGGTGACCGCGGCCGACGCCCGCTACAACGCCGCGCTCGCCACCGGCGCGAGCACCTCGTTCGGCTTCAACGGCTCGTGGAACAACTCCAGCAACCCGGTGCCCGGTTCGTTCGCGCTCAACGGCGTCACCTGCACGGGTTCGACCGGACCGACACCCACCGTCACGCCGACGGTGACCCCCACGGCGACGCCCACCGTAACGCCGACTGTGACCCCGACTGTGACGCCGACGACCACCCCCACGGCCCCGCCCGCCAACGCGCGCCAGGCGGAGCGGCTCAACCGGGGGCTCATCAGCGCGAGGTCGGGCAGCGGCAACTTCGTCACCTGGCGCCTGCTGGGCACCGATCCGGCGAGCGTGGCCTTCAACCTCTATCGGGGCTCCACCAAGCTGAACTCCTCGCCGATCACCGGGTCCACGAACTACTTCGACAGCGGCGCCGCGGCGGACGCCTCGTACACCGTGCGGCCGGTCGTCGGGGGCACCGAGCAGGCCGCGTCGGAGCCGTCACTGCGGTTCGGCGGCGGCGACTACCTCGACGTGCGCATACAGCCCCCGCCCGGAGGCACGTCACCCGACGGCGTCGCGTACACCTACAGCGCCAACGACGCCAGCGTGGGCGATCTCGACGGCGACGGCCAGTACGAGTTCGTGCTGAAGTGGGACCCGTCGAACTCCAAGGACAACTCCCAGTCCGGCTACACCGGCAACGTCTACGTGGACGCCTACCGCCTCAACGGCACCCGCCTGTGGCGTATCGACCTCGGGCGCAACATCCGCGCCGGGGCTCACTACACGCAGTTCCAGGTGTACGACTACGACGGCGACGGCAGGGCCGAGGTCGCGATGAAGACCGCGGACGGCACCGTCGACGGCACAGGCAGGGTCATCGGCAGCTCCTCGGCCGACTACCGCAACAGCTCCGGCTACATCCTGTCCGGGCCTGAGTACCTGACGATGTTCAACGGCCAGACCGGCGCCGCGATGTCCACGGTGAACTACGACCCGCCACGTGGCACCGTGTCATCCTGGGGCGACAGCTACGGCAACCGTGTCGACCGGTTCCTGGCCGCCACGGCGTACCTGGACGGCACCAGACCCAGCCTGGTCATGGCGCGCGGCTACTACACCCGCACGGTGCTCGCGGCATGGGACTTCAGGAACGGCACGCTGACCAAGCGATGGACGTTCGACTCCAGCAGCTCGGGCAACAGCGCGTACGCGGGCCAGGGCAACCACAACCTGTCCGTCGCGGACGTGGACGGGGACCACAAGGACGAGATCATCTACGGCGCCATGTGCGTGGACGACACCGGCAGGGGCCTGTGGAACACCGGCAACGGCCACGGCGACGCCCTGCACGTCGGCGACCTCGACCCGTCGCGAGCCGGTCTTGAGGTGTTCAAGGTCGACGAGGACGGCACCAAGCCCAGCTCGTGGATGGCGGACGCCCGTACCGGGCAGGTCCTGTGGACGACCCCGCCGAACGGCGACAACGGGCGCGGCGTTTCCGACGACATCTGGTCCGGCAGCGCGGGCGCCGAGTCGTGGTCCGCCGCGGCCGACGGCCTGCTGAACACCAAGGGCGCCAACGTGGGGCGCAAGCCGTCCTCGATGAACTTCCTCGCCTGGTGGGACGCCGACCCGGTGCGCGAGCTGCTCGACCGCACCCAGGTCGACAAGTACACGACCAGCGGCGAGAGCCGCCTTCTCACGGCCTCCGGGGTCCACTCCAACAACGGCACCAAGGCGACGCCGTCGCTGTCGGCCGACCTGTTCGGCGACTGGCGCGAGGAGATCGTCTGGCCGACCACCGACAACACGGCACTGCGCATCTACACGACGACGGCGGTGACCGACCGGCGCATCGTCACCCTGATGCACGACACCCAGTACCGCGAAGCCATCGCCTGGCAGAACACCGCCTACAACCAGCCCCCACACCCGAGCTTCTTCATCGGCAATGGCATGCCGACTCCCCCGATCCCAAACATCTACGTCCCCTGACGACAAACCGCCGGCTCAGAGGGTGAAGTCGGGGGAGCCGCCGGTCAGGTAGAAGGTGGTGCCGTGGGCTTTGGCTTCGAGGGCGGCGTGGAGGCGGCGGATGAGGTAGGAGGGCATCAGGGCTCTGGCCTCGTCCTCGTCGAAGAAGCCGCACTCGTCCAGCTCCTCCTCCTGGAGGACGAGCCCTTCGGCGCCCGGCAGGCTGCCGCAGTCGAACAGGAAGTGCACCAGGGGCAGCGGGCGCTCGGAGAACGGCGGCACCCAGTGCACGCCCAGCAGCCTGCCGACCGGCAGGGTCAGCCCGAGCTCCTCGGTGATCTCACGCGCGCACGCCTCGTCCGGAGTCTCGTCCTCGTCCACGTGACCGCCCGGCCAGAGCCAGTGGGCCCGGTAGTTCGGCTTGACGAGCAGCACGCGGCCGGACGGATCGGTGATGAGCGCCCCCGCTCCCGCGAGGCTCTTGTTGATCCGCTCGTAGAAGACGTCAGACGAGATCGCAGCCATGATCAGACCGTAGCGCCGAGCAGTCCCCTAAGGGCTGACCCGTAGACCTCAAGGCGGACGGCCCGCTCGCGCCCTACCTCCTCCGCACTACCCACATCTAGGTTTCACGGCGGATGTAATCGAATATCCGGACTTCTACCTTTAGAAACAAGGGAGACGCGGTGGTGTTCGGCCTGGCGCCGGAGGCACGCCGAGATCGTGTACGGCTCGCGCCACATCTGGAAGGTCGCGCCTGAGGGGGAGCGGCCATCCAGAAGAGGAGGATCGCCTTTGAGGGAGGGCGGCCTCCACGGGGGAGGCGCGAGCCGTGCGCATCTCCGCCAAGCCGAAACCGGCCGTACGCACAGGACAACCAGCGGACATCAGGGACAAAGAACCCCGTAACCGTTCAGAAACGGCCAAACAGTAAAATATTCGATCATGGCGGCCGAGCGGATACCTGGACGAGTTTGGATCATCTGGGCCATAGGCGTCTTCGCCTACGCCGTCGCCGTATTCCACCGCCAGTCCCTCGGCGTAGCCGGCATCGAAGCGGGCCTGCGGCTCGGCGTCGGGGCGACCGGGCTGTCGATGCTCGCCATGCTCCAGCTCCTGGTCTACGCCGGCATGCAGATCCCCGTCGGGATGCTCGTCGACCGGCTCGGCTCCAAGCGGATGCTGCTCATCGGGGCGGGCGTCATGGCCTGCGGTCAGCTCGTCTTCGCCGTGTCCGGCGGGCTGCTCGACGCCATCGCCGGCCGGATCCTGGTGGGCTGCGGCGACGCCATGACGTTCATCAGCGTCATCCGGCTCGTCAACGTGTGGTTCCCGGAGCGGCGCAACCCGCTGATCGTCCAGCTCACGGGCCTGCTCGGCCAGCTCGGCGCGGTCGCCTCCGCCGTACCGCTGATCCAGGGCCTGCACCACTACGGCTGGACGCCGACCTTTCTCACCGCCGCGGCCGTCGGCGGGCTGTCCCTGGCACTCGTGGCGGTGCTGCTGCGCGACGCGCGCCCGGCGGAGGCCGCCGAGCGTCCGCGCCTTCGCGAGGCGTGGGCCGAGCCCGGGACCCGCCTCGGCATGTGGACCCACGCCGCCACCCAGTCGTCCTCCGCCGCGTTCCTGCTGCTGTGGGGGTACCCGTTCCTGGTCGAGGGCCAAGGGCTGCGCCCCGCGACGGCGGGCGTGCTGCTGACCACGCTCACCATTCTTGGCATGGTGTGCGGGCCGGTGCTCGGCTACCTCGCCGGACGCCACCCCTTCCATCGATCGCGCATGGTGCTGATCGTCATCGGCTCGACCGCCATGGCCTGGACCGCCGTGCTGCTGTGGCCGGGGCAGGCACCGCTCTGGCTGCTCGCGGTGCTGGTCGTCGTGCTCGCGGGGAACGGCCCCGGGTCCATGATCGGCTTCGACTTCGCCCGGACGTTCAACCCGTCCGCGCGCATCGGCGTGGCCACCGGCATCGTCAACGGCGGCGGCTTCACCGCCACCATGTCGGTGATCGCCTTCATCGGCATCGCGCTGGACCTCCGCGGCGGCGTCGGCCTCGACGCCTACCGCTGGGCGTTCGCCGTGCAGTATCCCGTCTGGATCCTCGGCGCCGTCCAGGTACTGCGCTACCGGGGCAAGGCCCGCAGGCTGATCGCCAAGCTCAGCGAGGACCTCGAAGAGGCCCGCGACACGGCGGAGCCGTCACGTCCCTGCGCGAGCCCCACCTGAGAGCTCGGTGAAGGCCTCGGGGAAGTGCCCGGTGCCGATCAGGCCGCCGCGGGCGCGCACCCTGCGCAGGAGGTCTTCCCTGGTCGACACCGCCAGCTCGGGGTCGTGGTCGTGGGCGTAGGTGATCGCCGGGTTGGCGAGCTGGACGGGATGGAGCACCACGTCGCCCGTCAACGTCAGCGGCCCGATCTCGACCACCTGGTGGCCCGGGGTGTGCCCGGGGGCGAGCTGGACGCGGACACCGGGGATGACCTCGGCGTCGCCCTTCACGGCGTCGACCAGCCCGGTCAGCGGGCGGAGCACCCGTTCGAGGATGGGGTTGGGACCGGTGCTCTCGATCCAGTCGATCTCGGCCCGCTGGAGGACGTGCCGGGCATTGGGGAAGGCCGGGACGCCGCCGACGACCGCGCCACCGGCGTGGTCGCTGTGCAGGTGGGTGAGCACGACGGTGCCGATGTCGGCCGGCGCGACGCCCCGCGCGGCGAGCTCGCCGATCAGGCCCCCCGGCACCGGCGCCCAGCTGGAGGCGGGCGAGTCGGACCCGCCGATGCCGGTGTCGACGAGCACCGTGCGCCCCGTGCGGTCGCGCAGCAGGTAGCAGCGGAAGTGCAGTACCCAGTCGTCACCGGGGACCCCGGCCCAGTCGCCGGGTGAGCCCCCGGAAAGGATCTCGCGCAGCGGTTGCCTGAGGTCGCCCCCCATCGGGCCCACCGCGTCGCACAGCGGGATCACCTCGACCCCGGCGATCGACCTGGGCGCGTACGACATCGAACTCCCTCAATCGGTCGGCAGTGCCGCCCAGACTAGCGATCGGGGCTTGCGCGTGGATCGCCCGATGCTGTTATGTTTGATATGGCGCTCCAGCGCGGCCGGCTCGGCCCCGCGCATGTTCCAGAGCAGCTTCTCTCCCGCCGCCCGCTGAGGGCACGTTCTTTCCCGCCGCCCGCCAAGGGCAGGCATCTCGCACCGATCATCTCCACGCCACCGTTCGGGCATCGCTCCTGACGGGTCGCCGTGGGACCGTCGCGCGCGCCTTCACCGGCCGTCTCAGCGGCATGCGGCCTTCATCTTCCAAGGACGGACCATGACCGTAACCACCGAAGCACCATCAACGAACACCGAACCCGCGCAGAAACGGCCACCGCGCCGGCGCGCGACCACCGACCACCCGATCGAGCAGGTCTCCGGGCTGGTCGACGTCCGGGACAAGGGCGCGTTCATCAGGACGAGCGGCTACCTTCCCGGCGAGAACGACGTCCGCCTGCCCCTGTCACAGGTCAAGGAGCTCGGCCTGCGCCCGGGCGACCTCGTGCTGGGGAGCACGCGCAAGCCGTACGACAGGCTGGCGGGCCTGGTGTCCGTCAACGGGCGGCTGCCCGGCCAGGCCAGGCCGCACTTCGCCGGGCTGACCCCCATCCATCCCCGTCAACGCCTGGTCCTCGAAACGGAGTCCCCGATCACCCGCCTGATCGACCTGCTCACGCCGGTCGGCAAGGGCCAGCGCGGCCTGATCGTCGCGCCGCCCAAGGCCGGGAAGACCATGGTGCTCAAGGCGATCGCGGACGCCGTCACGACCAACCACCCCGGCGTCCACCTGATGATCGTCCTGGTGGGCGAACGGCCCGAGGAGGTCACCGACTTCCGCGAGTCCGTCCACGGCGAGGTGATCGCCTCGACGTTCGACCGGCCCGAGCGCGACCACACGGCGATCGCCGAGCTGGCGGTCGAGCGGGCCAAGCGGCTCGTCGAGCACGGCACGGACGTCGTGATGCTCCTGGACTCGCTGACCCGGCTCGGCAGGGCGTACAACGTCATCGCCCCGAACGGCGGCAAGACCCTCACGGGCGGCATCGACGCCCAGGCCGTCCACCTGCCGAAACGCCTCTTCGGCGCTGCCCGCGCGGCACGGGAGGGCGGCTCGCTGACGATCATCGCGACCGCGCTCGCCGAGACCGGCTCGCGGATGGACGACTACTTCTTCGAGGAGTTCAAGGGCACGGGCAACATGGAGCTGCGGCTCAGCCGCGCGCTCGCCGAGCACCGCCTGTTCCCCGCCGTCGACGTGGCCGCCTCCAGCACCCGCCGCGAGGAGCTGCTGCTCGCCGACGGCGAGCGCGAGGTCATCTGGCGGCTCCGGCGCGTGCTCTCGGGCCTCGACCGCGAGCAGGCCCTCACCGTCCTGCTCGACCGCCTCCGCGAGACCCCGACGAATGCGGCCTTCCTGCGGCAGGTGGCCACCTCGTGATCTCAGGTCAGTACGCCACCCCGACCGCCTGCTTCACCGTCGCGGGGTCGTCCACCATCGCGAGCATCGCGTGCGCCAGGTCTGCGCGCGAGATCGTGTAGCCGCGCGGCACGTTGCCCCCGACCACCCGGCGGTAGTTGCCGGTCAGCGGCTTGTCGGTCAGGCGGGGCGGGCGCACGACGGTCCACTCCGCAGCGCTGCGCCGCACCTCCTCCTCCATCGCCCCGAGGTCGGCGTACACGTCGCGCAGGGCCCTGCGCAGCAGCGGCAGCGCCATCGCGCGGTACCACAGGGCCTCTCCCTCGGGCACCGGGCCGACCGGCACCGCGCTGAGGACCGCGATCCTGCGGACGTCGTTCGCGTCCATCGCCCGCAGGATCGACCGCAGCGCCATCGAGGCGATGCCCGCCTCCTTCCTGCTGTTCGCCCCGAGCGCCGAGATGACGGCCTCCCGGCCGGCGAGCGCGGGGCGCAGCGCGTCGGGGCTGGTGACGTCGGCGGTCACCACCTCCAGCGCGGAGTGACTGATGGGCAGGCGCGCCGGATCGCGCACCACGGCCGCGACCTGGTGACCCGCGTCGAGCGCCTGCCGGACGACTTCTCTTCCCGTACCGCCGGTGGCTCCGAAGACGGTGAGCTTCATGAGACATCCCCCAAAAGTTGGTGAGTACTCACTCACATCATAGGATGAGTACCCGCCCTCCGCGCGGGCAAAGCCTGGGACCGGTGAAAGGACCGAACTCTTCGATGCCCCGTCAGCGCACCGCCGCCGGCGCTCGCACACGGCACCGCATCCTTGCGGCCGCCGAGCAGCTCATGCGCACCCTGGGCCTGGCCCGCGTGACCACCAAGGAGATCGCCCGTGCGGCCGGGTGCTCGGAGGCGGCCCTCTACCGGCACTTCTCCGGCAAGGAGGAGCTCTTCATCGCCGTCCTGCAGGAGCGGCTGCCCGCGCTCGGCTCCCTGATCGCGGAGCTGTCGGCGGATCCGGGCGACCGTACGGCCGAGCAGTGCCTCGCCGACATCGCCCACAACGCCACGCTGTTCTACGAGGCGAGCATGCCGATCGGCTCCTCGCTCTTCGCCGAGCCCGCGCTGCTCCAGCGCCACCGCGAGGGGCTGCGCAAGCTGGGCGCCGGCCCGCACAAGCCGCTGGACGCGCTCGCCGGCTTCCTGCGCGTACTTCGCGCCGACGGCCGCATCCGCGCGGACGCCGACCCTGAGTCGGCCGCCGCACTGCTTCTCGGGGCCTGTTACCAGCGGGCCTTCCTGCGGCACTTCATGGGCGAGGAGGGCTCGCCGAAGAGCATCGGCGACTTCGCCGCCGGCCTCGCCCGCACCGTCCTCACCGGCATCGCCTGAGATCTCCGGACGTCACCCCGCCCGGCCGGCCAGCGCGGTGTCTCCGTAGTCCTTCAGAGCGGAGGTGCGGCGGGGAAGGCGCCGCAGCAGCCCGCCCGCGGCGGCCGGCACCACCCAGAGGTGGCTCAGCTGGTTGCGCGCCCAGATGGCGGGGCCGCTGCCGGGGACGAGCTGGGCGGCTCCCCTGCCGGCCTTCCGCAGGCCCTCGTCCACCGCCGCCCGGTGCTCGTCCTCGTACCGGGCGAACGCGCGGCGGTGATCGCCCCCTGCGGCGTGGAGCTCGCCCGCGAGCACGTACGCCCCGGCCATCGCCAGGGTGGTGCCGTGGCCGGACAGCAGCGCGGGGCAGTGCGCGGCGTCACCCGCCAGCGAGACCCGGCCGCGCGACCACGGGGCCATGCGGATCTGGCTGACCGAGTCGAAGTAGAAGTCGGGAGCGGCGCTCACCTGGGCTAGAAGCTCGGGCACCCGCCATGCACGGTCGCCGAAGGCCTCGGCCAGCAGCCGCTTCTGCGCCGAGATGTCGCGGTGGTCGTGACCCCCGACGTTCGGAGCGCGGAACACGAAGATCGCGGTGGCCCGGTCGAGGTAGCTGTAGACCCCCGCCATCTTCCCTGGCGCGTTGTACAGCACGACCTGGTCACCGGTGCCGTAGTCCCTGCTCACGTCGGCGGCGGCGACGTAGTAGCCGAGGTGGTGGACGAACCGGGACTCCTCGCCGAAGGCCAGCCTCCTGACGATCGAGTGCAGGCCGTCGGCGCCGATCACGAGGTCGAACCGCCGGGTCTCGCCGCGCTCGAACGCGACCGTCACGCCGTCGTCGTCCTGCTCCATCGTCGTGATCGAGTCGTCGAAGACGTACTCGACGTCGTCCCTGGTGGCGTCGTGCAGGATCTTCACCAGGTCGCCGCGCGGGAGTTCGAGGTCGTCGGTGGGGATGGCCCGGCGCAGGGCCTGGGCGTCGACGTGGCCCGCTCGCCTGCCTGCCGCGTCGACGAACGTGAGCTCCGACATCTCGACGCCCGCCTCCCGCAGTGCCGGCAGGACACCCATGCGCCGGGCGACCTCGACGGCCCGGCCCCGGACGTCGATGGGGTACCCGCCTTCGCGGGGCTCCGGGGCGCGCTCGACCACGACGGGCCGGAACCCGTAACGGGCCAGCCAGTACGCCAGCGTCGGCCCGGCGACGCTCGCCCCGGAGATCAGGACGTCGCGGTTCTTCGTCATCATGGCCTCTCCCCACCTCAGACACTGACCGCCGGTCAGTGGTGTCACTGTAGGACGCTGACCGACGGTCAGGCAAGGGCTATGCTGTGGCCCGTGAGTGAGAAGCCCGTCCCCGACACCCGGGCGAGGATCCTGGAGACCGCCATCTCCCTGTTCCGCAGGCAGGGCTACCAGCGCACCTCGGTTCGCGAGATCGCCGAGCAACTGGGCCTGACCAAGACCGCGGTCCTGTACCACTTCTCCACCAAGGCCGACATCCTCACCGCACTGGCCAGGCCGCTCCTGGACGATCTCGACGCGAGCCTGGCCGAGATCGCCGATCCCGGCCGTCCGGAGACGCGGTGGAAGGTCATCGAGGGGGTGCTCGACGTCTACCTGGCCCACCGGCACACCCTGCAGATGGTGCTCGTGGACCTGTCGCTGCTCACGCGGGAGCCCATCTTCCACCGCTTCGTCGAGACCATGACCAGGGCGAACCACCTGGTGGCCGGGCCGCGTCCCGATCTGGCCGGCAGGGTGCGCGCCGCGCAGGCCATCGCGATGCTGAGCGATCCGGTCATCCTGCTGGCCGACGCCCCCACCGGGCCGCTCCGGCGCGAGGTGCTGGCCGGTGTACGCCGCCTGTTCGCCGACTCTCCGACCAAGACAGAACCCGAGACAGAACCCGAGACGGCGCCGCGCCGGCGAGCGGGGAGCGGCAGGCCCAGCGCGCTGAGCCCCGAGATGATCGGCACCGCGCGCCGGATGCACGCGAGCGGCTCGCACACCATGGCCGAGATCGCGGCCACCCTCGGCGTCTCCCGCGCGACGCTCTACCGGCACCTCTCACCGTGACATCGAGATATTGAGACGCTTTCTGAGACGGGATTATGAGACACTGTGGTCGGCGAGCCACGTCCCGTGGAAGCCCGCGGGGACGCGGCGCGGCAGCCGTACGGAGGCGACGAAGTCGAGCCCGGCGGCGTCCAGGACGAGCAGCTCCGAGCCCTCCGTGTCGTTGACGATCGACATCAGCCACCCCCCGTCCTCCGCCCGCGCGCCGGAGGACGGCACGAACACCGCATCGCCCGGCCGCGCGCCGAGGTCCCGCACGCGCGACGTGCCGGTCTCGGTGTCGTACTTCACCACCGCCTCCTCGGTGACCGTGTAGAGGAACCTGCTCGACCGGCCGAGCCGCTCCTCGTCGAACGTGGGGAACTCCACGGCGCGGTCGTCGAGCTGCTCCTCCTTCACCGCGCCGCTCGCGGGGTCGAGCACCCACCGGTGGAGCACGGCGCCGCCCGTCCCGGCGGCGGGGACGGCGCTGCCGCCGATGCGGGGCCAGATGCGGGCGAAAGCGCCGGACGAGTAGCGCACCGCGTCGAGCACCACCCGGCCCGAGGCGTCCTCACGGGCGTTGCCGACGTGGAAGACGTAACAGGGGTCGACGTCGAACCAGGTCACCCGCCCCGCGCGGTCCATCACGCCGAGCCGGGCGCCGTAGGAGTCGTCCCACTGGAACGGCAGGCCGCCTCCCATGAGCTCCTTGTCGAAGACGACGGGCAGGTCCAGCCACACGACGTGGTTCTCGGTGATCGCGAAGTCGTGCACCATCGTCGGGCCGGGGACGTCGATGACGCGGCTCTCCACCAGCTCCCCCGCGGCGGACAGGCGGTGGTAGGTCAGATAGGGCGCGAAGACGCCGTAGCCGAAGAAGTGCAGCTCTCCGGTCGCCGGGTCGCGCTTCGGGTGCGCCGTCATCGCGGTGGTGAGCCTGCCGCCGAAGTCGCAGGGCCCCACGGTCTCCAGCTCGGGCGTCAGCTCGTACGGCAGGCCGCTCTCGACCAGGGCGAGGATCTTGCCGGCGTGGCGCATGACGCTGGTGTTGGCGGTGACGGCCGTCCGGTCGGGGCCGTCGGCGCCGACGTAGGGCGCGCCGTCGGTGAACTTGCGGGTGCGCACCCACCGGTTGCGGTACCACTCGGCGCGGCCGTCGCGCAGGCGGACCCCGTGGATCATGCCGTCGCCGGCGAACCAGTGACCGGGATCCTGGCCGGGGAGCGGGTTCGGCCCGTTGCGGAAGTAGCGGCCGGTGAGCTCGGCAGGAAGGGTGCCGGTGACCGGCAGGTCGACGGCGCCGATCTCGTCGGGGACGGGGGCGAGGTGGCCCGACAGGTAGGAAGGTGTGGCGATGGACATGACGCTCTCCAGACGTATAGGTGGTTTCCACGAAGAAGCAGCTCAAGCGGCGTAGCGAGCGGCGACGGCCTTGGGGTAGCGGACGGTGAACAGCGCGGGCGCCACGAAGGTGACGATCTTGATCGTGACCACGGCGGCGGTCGCGTGCGGCGCGTTGTGGAGCAGGAGGGCCAGCGAGACGGCCGCGACGACGAAGGCCACGCCCCACGCCGAGGTGATGACCGCGTTGACCCGGTAGAACAGCGGCGTCTCCTGCACCTCCCGGGTGGTCATGCTCCGGGCGATGCCGAGGGTGAACGGCCGGCGGATGGCCAGGGATCCCCAGGCGGTCAGCGCCAGCCAGGCGTTCACCAGGGCCGGGCCGTACGGCATCAGCGGGGACTCGGGGGCGACCAGGGAGATCACCGTGACGACCGTGAAGAACACCGCCGCGCTGGACTCGATCACCATCTGGTCCCACCGCCTGCCCGACCTGCGGTCGGCGGCGATGACCACCAGTGCGATCACGAGCCCGGCGACCGCGCCGTAGCGCCATTCGTCGCCGGTGGCGATGACGGCGTACACGATCCACGGGAGGAAACCGAGGAGGCTGCGGATCATTGTCAGGACCTTTTCGACGTTCCAATGTAGACATGTCGAAAGTAGAAGGTCCGCTGGTGACCTGTCAACTGTGGAATGTAGGATCGCCTCATGAGCCTTCGACACGCACTGCTCGGCATGCTCGCCCAGGGCCCGGCCAGCGGCTACGACCTGCTGAAGATCTTCGAGATCTCCCTGGCCAACGTGTGGCCGGCCACGCAGAGCCAGGTCTACGCCGAGCTTTCCCGCCTCGCCGACGCCGGGCTCGTCAAGGTCGCGGCGCAGGGCCCGCGCGGCCGCAAGGAGTACGCCATCGACGAGACGGGCCTGGCCGAGCTGCGCCACTGGCTGACGGAGGTCGAGCCCAGTCATGCCGGGCGCAGCGACATGCTGCTGCGTGTCTTCTTCCTCGGCCAGGTCGACCAGGAGCAGGCACGCGCCTACCTGCGGCGACGGGCCGAGTTCGGGGCCGAGCAACACGAGAGGCTAGCCGCTTTGAAGGGGGTGGTGTCCGGCGGGGACGACGATCTGTCGGTCTACGGCCGGCTCGCCCTTGAGTGGGGGCTCAGGTTCAGCGCCCTGCAGCGCGAGTGGGCCGAGTGGGCCGAAGGCCAGCTCCAGCAAGACCAGGGGAAACCACCGGAGTAGGCATCGCGGGCCCCTTCGCGACCAGGGGCGCGGCCGTGGCATCATGTTACTCACGAGTAGCCCAAAGCCGGAAGCTACCCGGCAGCGAGGAGCCAACCGTGCCTTCGTCCCGTGACGTCGTGTTCGTCGACGGCGTACGCACACCTTTCGGCAAGTCGGGCCCCAAGGGCCTGTACGCCGAGACGCGCGCCGACGACCTGGTCGTCCGCGTCATCCGTGAACTGATGCGGCGCAACCCGACCCTGCCGCCCGAGCGTGTCGACGAGGTGGCCATCGCCGCCACCACCCAGATCGGCGACCAGGGCCTGACCATCGGCCGCTCGGCCGCGGTGCTGGCCGGGCTCCCGAAGTCCGTGCCCGGCTACGCCATCGACCGCATGTGCGCGGGCGCGATGACGGCGGTCACCAGCGTGGCGGGCGGCATCGCCTTCGGCGCCTACGACGTCGCCATCGCGGGCGGCGTCGAGCACATGGGCCGCCACCCCATGGGCGAGGGCGTCGACCCCAACCCGCGCTTCCTGTCCGAGAAGCTGGTCGACGGCTCCGCGCTGATCATGGGCATGACCGCGGAGAACCTCCACGACCGCTACCCGGCGATCAGCAAGGCGCGTGCCGACGCCTACGCCGTCGCCTCCCAGGAGAAGGTCGCCAAGGCCTACGCGAACAACAGGATCCAGCCCGACCTGGTGCCGATGGCCACCCGCAAGGCCGCGGAGGGCTGGGGCCTCGCCACCGAGGACGAGCCGCCGCGGCCCGGCACCACCATCGAGGGCCTCGCCTCGCTCAAGACGCCCTTCCGCCCGCACGGCCACGTCACCGCCGGCAACTCCGCGGGCATCAACGACGGCGCCACCGGCAGCATCCTCGCCGCCGCCGACACCGCCGCCGAGCTCGGCCTGACGCCCAAGATGAGGCTGGTCTCCTACGGCTTCGCCGGCGTCGACCCCGAGGTCATGGGGGTCGGCCCCATCCCCTCCACCGAGCGGGCGCTGCGCCTGGCCGGGCTGTCCGTCGGCGACATCGGCCTGTTCGAGATCAACGAGGCCTTCGCCGTGCAGGTGCTGGCCTTCCTCGAACACTTCGGCATCGCCGACGACGACCCGAGGGTCAACCCGTACGGCGGCGCGATCGCGTTCGGCCACCCGCTCGCCTCCTCGGGCGTACGGCTGATGACTCAGCTCGCCCGCGAGTTCGGCGAGCGCCCCGACGTGCGCTACGGCATCACCACGATGTGCGTCGGCATGGGCATGGGCGGCACGGTTGTCTGGGAGAACCTCGCCTGGGAGGGCGCCAAGTGAGCGACATCACCAAGATCTTCGCCGACGAGGTCGTGACCGGCGCGCTCGTACGCGACGTCCGGCTGCCCGGCGGCGCGGGCACGATGGCCCTGATCACGCTGGACAACGGCTTCGACCACACCAAGCCGAGCACCTTCGGCCCGCGCGGCCTCGCCGAGCTGGACAAGGCCCTGGACGCCATCTGCGACCGCACCGATCTCGCGGCGGTCGGCGTCACCGGCAAGCCCTTCATCTTCGCCGTCGGCGCCGACCTCAAGGGCGCGTCGCTCGTACGCGACCGCGAGCAGGCAGAGGGCCTCGGCCGGCTGGGGCACGAGGTGTTCCGGCGGCTCGGAGAGCTGGAGATCCCGTCGTTCGCTTTCGTGAACGGCGCGGCGATGGGCGGCGGCCTGGAAGTGGCGCTGCACTGCACCTACCGCACGATCTCGTCGGGCGTCCCCGCGGTCGCGCTCCCCGAGTGCTTCCTCGGCCTGGTGCCCGGCTGGGGCGGCACGCAGCTGCTCCCCCGGCTGATCGGCCCGGCGAACGCGCTGAAGCTGATCATCGAGAACCCGCTGTCCCAGAACCGCATGCTCAAGGGCACCGAGGCGTTCAAGCTCGGTGTGGCGGACGCGGTGTTCGAGCCCGCCGACTTCCTTGAGGAGTCCCTGCGCTGGGCCTCCCGCGTGCTCACCGGTGAGACCTCCGTCGCCCGCCCGCCGTTCACCCAGGACGCCGAGTCCTGGAAGGCGGCCGTCGCGGGCGCGCGCACTCTGGTCGACCTGAAGCTGCGCGGCGCCTCCCCCGCCCCTTACCGGGCGCTGGACCTGGTGGAGCTCGCCCGTACGGCCCACCGTGACGAGGGCTTCGAGGCCGAGACCCAGGCGCTGGCCGACCTGCTGATGGGAGACGAGCTGCGCGCCGGGCTGTACTCCTTCGACCTGGTGCAGCGACGGGCCAAGCGGCCGGCCGGGGCTCCGGACCGGGCGCTGGCCCGCAAGGTCACCAAGGTCGGCGTGGTCGGCGCGGGCCTGATGGCCTCGCAGCTCGCCCTGCTGTTCGCCCGCCGCCTGGAGGTGCCGGTGGTGCTCACCGACCTCGACCAGGCGCGCCTCGACAAGGGCGTCGGGTACGTGCACGCCGAGGTCGGCAAGCTGCTCGGCAAGGGCCGGATCAGCGCCGACCAGGCCAACCGGCTCAAGGGCCTCGTGACCGGGTCGCTGACCAAGGACGCGTTCGCCGACGCCGACTTCGTCATCGAGGCCGTCTTCGAGGACCTCAAGGTCAAGAGGCAGGTCTTCGCCGAGGTCGAGGCCGTCGTCGGTCCCGAGTGCGTGCTGGCCACCAACACCTCCTCCCTCTCGGTCACCGCGATGGCGGCCGAGCTGCGGCACCCCGAGCGCGTGGTGGGCTTCCACTTCTTCAACCCGGTCGCGGTGCTGCCCCTGCTGGAGATCGTCAGGGGCGAGCGCACCGACGACGCGACGCTGGCCACGGCATTCGCGGTGGGCAAGACGCTCAGGAAGTCCAGCGTGCTGGTGAAGGACGCCCCGGCGTTCGTGGTGAACCGGCTGCTCACCCGCTTCATGGGCGAGGTCATCGGGGCGGTCGACGAGGGCACCCCGATCGCGACGGCCGACCACGCGCTGGACGGCCTGGGGCTGCCGATGACGCCGTTCACGCTGCTCCAGCTCGTCGGCCCGGCCGTGGCCCTCCACGTCGCCGAGACCCTGCACGAGGCCTTCCCCGGCCGGTACGGCGTGTCCGCGAACCTGGCGGCGCTCGTGAAGGCCGGCAAGCCCGGGGTCTACGCGCCGGACTTCTCGATCGACCCCGAGGCGCGGCAGATCTTCGAGGGGTCGGGGGCCGAGGGGCCGAGCGCCGAGCAGGTGCGCGACCGCGCGCTGGCCGCGATGGCCGAGGAGGTGCGCCTGATGCTCGACGAGGGCGTGGTCGCCGCCGCCGAGGACATCGACCTGTGCATGATCCTCGGCGCCGGCTGGCCGTTCCACACCGGTGGGATCACCCCGTATCTCGACCGCACGGGGGTCTCCGCCGAGGTCAACGGCCGTCCGTTCCTGGCACCGGGGGTCGCCTCCGTCCCGGCCTGAACGCGCGGTTCGGGATGATGGGGGCATGCTGGTCGACGCCATCGAGTACCTTGTCTGCCCCGTCTGCCGCGGCGATCTCGCCATCGAGGGCGCGGCGGTGCGGTGCGCGCGAGGTCATTCCTTCGACGTCGCCAGGCAGGGCTACGTGAGCCTGCTGACGGGGTCGGGCGTCCCCGGCACCGCCGACACCCCCGCCATGGTGGCCGCGCGGGCCGAGTTCCTCGGCGCGGGGCACTTCGCGTCCCTGGCCGGCCGGCTCAGCGAGCTGGCCGGCCACCGGGGCACCGCCGGCGGTACGGACCGGGACGACGACGGGCGTACGGCCGGACGGCGCAGGGTCGTGCTGGACGCCGGGGCCGGCACGGGCCACTACCTCGCCGGGACGCTGGGGCCCGGCGACGTGGGGATCGCGCTGGACATCTCCAAGCACGCGCTCAGGCGGGCGGCCCGCGCCCACCCCCGCATCGGCGCCGTCGTCGCGGACGTGTGGCGGCCGTTGCCGGTCAGGGACGGCTGCGCCGACGTCCTGCTCGACGTCTTCGCCCCGAGGAACGGGCCCGAGTTCGCCCGGGTGCTGCGGCCCGGCGGCGTCCTCATCGTGGTGACGCCGACGCCGCGCCACCTCGCGCCCCTGGTCGAAAGGCTCGGCCTGCTCTCGGTGGACGAGTCCAAGAGCCGGCGGGTCGAGGAGGCCCTGGGGGCGCATTTCACCGAGACCGCGCACGTGACCGAGGAATCAGACATGCTGCTCGGCCCCAAGGCCATAGAGACCGTGGTAGGCATGGGTCCGAGCGCTTGGCACACCGACCCTGTGGCGCTCAGGGAAGAGATCTCACGCCTTCCGGACCCGATGACCGTGAAAATGTCGTGCCGGATCTCCCTCTTCCGTAAGATCGCCTAGGCGAACTGGAATCACGAATTTCCCCGACTTTGTAGGCCATTTTCCGTTTCCAAGCGACATACTTAACGGCAACCCGCCGATCCCGGGTCCGGGAGAGCGTGAGGGAGGGGCACGCCCATGAAGGCCGAGGAACGCTGGCAGGCCAGGTTCCGCGCGGCACGTATGACCCTGCCCGTCTGGGCACGGCTGGCGCCGGCCCGAGCCGTCTACCGCTGCAACATCTCCGGCATCTGGGAGATCCACGCCTGGGACCGGTCGAACGGCGCCACGCGTCAGGTGACCAGCCGCCCGAGGGGCACGTCCCACGCCGCCATCGACCCGACCGGCCAGTGGATCTACTGGTTCTCCGACACCTACGGCGACGAGTTCGGCATCTGGATGCGCCAGCCGTTCAACGGCGGCCCCGAGACGCCCGCCCATCCCGACCTCGCACCCGGGCACCCGACCGGCCTCGCGCTGTCGGCCACGGGCACCGCCGCCGTCGGCAGGAGCAGCCGCCACGGCTTCCAGGTGCTCCACACGCGGCTCGGCGGCGACGAGAAGCCCACCGTGATCTACGAGTCCCGCGAGTTCGTCCAGGTCGCCGGCATGTCGCTCGACGGCACGCTGATCGCGGTGAGCCACAGCGAGCACGGCGACTCGCGCCACCCCGCGCTTCGCGTGATCAGGTCCAACGGCCAGGTCGTCGGCGACCTGAACGACGGGCCGGGCAAGGGCTTCACCGGGGTGCGGTTCGCCCCCACCATGACCGACCGGCGCATCCTCGCCCTGCACGAGCGGCGGGGCCGCCGCGAGCCCCTGGTCTGGGATCCGGTGACCGGCGAGCAGCGCGAGATCTGGCTGCGGGTGCCCGGCGAGATCACCGCCGACTGGTACCACGACGGACGCGCCCTGCTCATCGGCCACAACAACCGCGCCAGGACCGAGCTGTTCCGGTACGACCTGGGCGGCGGCGGGCTCACGCCGATCAAGACCCTGCACGGCGTCATCCATGACGCGATGCCCCGGCCGGACGGCACGGTGGAGTACTCCTGGTCGAGCGCCGCGCATCCTCCGGTGGTCAGGTCCAGCGACGGGCACGTGGTCATGAACCAGTCGGGGCCCTCCGCGCCGCCTTCGGTGCCGCTGGAGGACGTCTTCGTCGAGGGGCCGGGCGGGCGCATCCACGCCCTGGTCTCGCGGCCGGAGAGCGGCCCCGCGCCGTACCCGACGGTGTTCCTGCTGCACGGCGGCCCGGCCGCGCAGGACGACGACTCGTTCCTCCCGAACGTCGCCGCCTGGGTCGACGCCGGCTTCGCCGTCATCCGCGTGAACTACCGGGGCTCCACAGGCTACGGCTCGGCCTGGCGGGACGCCCTTCGGGGCGACGTGGGCCACATCGAGCTGGCCGACGTGGCGGCGGTGCGCGACTGGGCCGTCAACCAGGGTGTGGCCGACCCCGAACGGCTGGTGCTCGCGGGCGCCTCCTGGGGCGGCTACCTCACGCTCCTCGGCATCGGCACCCAGCCTAAGACCTGGGTCGCGGGCATCGCGGCCGTGCCGATCGCCGACCACGCGGCGGCCTACGGCGACGAGACCGAGGGGCTGCGCGCCTACCACCGCGCCCTGTTCGGCGGCTCCCCGCAGGAGGTGCCCGACCTGTACGCGGCGTCGTCCCCGATCTCCTACCTCGACTCGCTCCAGGCGCCGCTGCTGGTGCTGGCCGGCGAGAACGACCCGCGCTCGCCGATCAGTCAGATCGAGAAGTACCTGGAGAAGCTCACCGAGCGGCGGCACGAGTTCGAGGTCTACCGCTACAACGCGGGTCACGGCACGCTGGTCGTCGAGGAGCGCATCCGGCAGATGTCGGCGCAGCTGGACTTCGCCCGCAAGCACGTCGGGCTCGCCCAGCCTGCCTCCAGCCGCCCCTGAGCGCCGCCTAGTCGGCCCGGAGGACCAGGATGGCCAGGTCGTCGGCGCTCGGCTCGATCGCGAAGTCCTGCACCGCGCGGCGGATGCGCTCGGCCACCGCGCGCGCGGACAGCTCGGCGCACTCGGCGAGGAGCTTGGACAGGCCGCCGTCGTCGTCCAGCAGCCGCTCGCCCGACCGGCGCTCGGTCACCCCGTCGGTCACGCCCAGCAGGACGTCTCCCGGCGCCAGGTGGACGCGGTCGGCGACGAACTCGGCCTCGGGGAAGACCCCGAGCAGGGACTGGGAGGTCACCACGGCCTCCACCACACCGCTCGGCCTCAGCCGCAGGGCCTCGGGATGCCCGGCGGAGATCAGCGAGAGGTCGAGGCCGTCGTCGGTGCGGGTGATCTCGCCGTGGAGCAGGGTCAGGAACCTCGCCCGCTCGCCCTCCTCCAGGATCGCCTGGTTCAGCCGCGAGACGACCGACGCCACGTCGTACCCCTCGCGGGCGAGCAGGCGGATCGTGTGGCGGGCGAGGCCGGTGACCGCCGCGGCCTGCGGGCCGGTGCCGCAGACGTCGCCGATCGCGAACCGCCAGGAGCTCTCACCGGTGGTGAACAGGTCGTAGAAGTCGCCGCCGACCTCGTTGGTCTCGCCCGCCGGCTCGTACACCACGGAGTAGTCGAGGCCGGGGGTCTCGGCGGGGGTGCCGGGCGGCAGGAGGCTGCGCTGCAGGGCGCGGTTGGCGTCGGCCTGCTGGGCGTAGAGCCGGGCGTTGTCCATCGCCAGCGCCGCCCGCCGCCCGAGGTCCTCCGCGAGCTGGGCGACGTCGTCGGGGAAGCGGCCGGAGCGCCCGAGGCACATCATGCCGAGGCTGCGCCCGCGGGCCACCAGGGGGAAGGCCAGCGACTGCCAGTCGCCGAGCTGGACCGGCACCGGGGTGAGGTTGTCCACCGAGGGGATCACGACCCTGTCGAGCTGCTCGCGCAGCAGGTCGATCTGGGACTCGTCGGCGTGCCAGAGATAGGAGAGGCCGAGCGGCCCGAGACCGGAGTCGGCCGTGTAGACGGCGCACCAGGTGGCGAGGCGCGGCACCACGATCTGGGCGATCAGCGCGGGGACCATGTCGGGGTCGAGGGTGCCGGCGAGCAGATCGCTCGCGTCGGCGAGGAAGCCGAGCCAGCCGGGCCCCTGCGAGGACCCCTGCCCGGTCCAGTCGTCCACCACGCGGCCGCCGTCGCCGCCGGGCAGGTGAAGGCGGGCCCAGCGGGTGCGGAGAGCCCCCGCGAAGCTCACGCCCCAGACGGTGACAGGAGCGGACGACGGGGCCGTGGCGACCTCGTCGTCGCTCTTCTGGCGAACCTCGATCTGGAGGGAATCCCCCTGGTGCACCCATACGATCTCAAAAGGGACATCGCCGACCTCGGAGACCAGCTCTCCGGTCAGCCGCTCGGCCTCCGCGCCGATGGGAGCGGCCGCCCACGCGGTCATCACCTCACGCGTGAACCGCAACGCGGCGGGTAGGGCCGTTCTGCCAGGCGCGAACGAAGCGGCCAGCACACCCCGGGAAGAACTTGTCATTGCACCGTGCTTACCACAGTCGGCTCCCACATGCGGTCAATCGACTGGGCGACCGCATGGCGTCCTTCATGCCAGACTGGCACTACTCCGAGTCCCGCCCGAACAGCGTGAAGGAGGCTTCATGAAGGGTACCCCGACCACGGGGGCCAGTTCGGAGCGGTCCTATACCGAGTCTGAGCTCCGGCCCCTCTTGGAGACGCTCATCACGTGGCGTGACGGCGACTTCCGCCGACGGGTGCCCCATGCCCCACCGGGCATACTCAGCGAGGTCCGCCTGCTGGTCAACGAGGTGGCCGACCGCCGTGAGCACCTCGCGAACGAGCTGCTCCGCGTCCGCCGCGAAGTGGTCAAGGAGGGGCGCTTCGGCGTCCGCCTGACTCCGGGGCCGGGCGTGGGCTCCTGGGCCGAGAGCGTCGACTCCGTGAACGCCCTGATCGACGCCCTCGTCGGCCCGGTCAGCAGCGCGGCCGACGTCCTCGACGCGGTCGCCCAGGGCGATCTCTCCCGCCGCATCGACATGGACCGCACCTCCCGCGGAGAGGTGCGCCGGCTCGGCAAGGCCATCAACGGCATGGTCGACCAGCTCTCGCTCTTCAGCTCAGAGGTCACCCGCGTCGCCCGCGAGGTCGGCTCGGAGGGCCAGCTCGGCGGCCGGGCCAACCTGCGCGGCATGTCGGGAAGCTGGCGCGACCTCACCGAGGCCGTGAACACCATGTCCAGCCGGGTCTCAGCCCAGGTCCGCGACATCGCCGTGGTCACCACCGCCGTGGCGCGGGGCGACCTCAGCCGCAAGGTCACGGTCGACGCGGTCGGCGAGATGCTGGAGCTCAAGAACACCGTCAACACCATGGTCGACCAGCTCTCCGCCTTCGCCGAGGAGGTCACCCGTGTCGCCCGCGAGGTCGGCACCGAGGGCGAGCTGGGCGGCCAGGCCCGCGTGCGGGGCGTGTCGGGCGTCTGGAAGGACCTCACCGACAACGTCAACGTCATGGCGAGCAACCTCACGAGCCAGGTGCGCAACATCGCCACCGTGGCGACGGCCGTCGCGCAGGGCGATCTCTCCAAGAAGATCACCGCGGACGCCAGGGGCGAGATCCTCCAGCTCAAAGAGACCCTCAACACGATGGTCGACCAGCTCTCGCTGTTCGCCGACGAGGTCACCCGCGTCGCCCGCGAGGTCGGCACCGAGGGCCAGCTCGGCGGCCGTGCCGAGGTGAAGGGCGTGTCGGGCGTCTGGAAGGACCTCACCGACAACGTCAACAGCATGGCCAACAACCTCACCTACCAGGTGCGCAACATCGCCCAGGTGACCAAGGCCGTGGCCGGCGGCGACCTGTCGAAGAAGATCGACGTCGACGCCCAGGGCGAGATCCTGGAGCTGAAGTCCACGATCAACACCATGGTCGACCAGCTCTCGTCGGTCGCCTCCGAGGTGAGCCGCGTGGCCCGCGAGGTGGGCTCCGAGGGCCAGCTCGGCGGCCAGGCGCAGGTGCGCGGCGTGTCGGGCGTCTGGAAGGACCTCACCGACAACGTCAATTTCATGGCGAACAACCTGACCTCCCAGGTGCGCCAGATCGCGGCCGTCTCCACGGCGGTCGTCCAGGGCAACCTGTCCCGCAAGATCACGGTGGACGCGCAGGGCGAGATCCTGCAGCTCAAGGACACCGTGAACACCATGGTCGACCAGCTCTCGCTGTTCGCCGACGAGGTCACCCGCGTCGCGCGCGAGGTCGGCACCATGGGTCAGCTCGGCGGCCAGGCCAGGGTCCGCGGCGTGTCGGGCGTCTGGAAGGACCTCACCGACAACGTCAACCTGATGGCCACCAACCTCACCTACCAGGTGCGCAACATCGGCGAGGTCACCACGGCGGTCGCCAGGGGCGACCTGTCCCGCAAGATCGACGTCGACGCCCAGGGCGAGATCCTCGTCCTCAAGACCACCATCAACAGGATGGTCGACCAGCTCTCCTCGTTCGCCTCCGAGGTCACCCGCGTCGCCCGCGAGGTCGCCTCAGAGGGGCAGCTCGGCGGCCAGGCCCGTGTGGAGGGCGTCGAGGGCACCTGGAAGCGGCTCACCGAGAGCGTGAACGAGCTGGCCAGCAACCTCACCACCCAGGTGCGCGCCATCGCCGAGGTCACCAGCGCGGTCGCCCGCGGAGACCTGACCCGCTTGATCACCGTCGACGCGCAGGGCGAGCTGGCCGACCTGAAGGACAACATCAACACGATGGTGTCCAACCTGGTCGCCACCACCAAGGCCAACCAGGAGCAGGACTGGCTCAAGAGCAACCTCGCCCGCGTCTCCCGCCTCATGCAGGGCCACCGCGACCTCATGGAGGTCGCCAAGCTCATCATGAGCGAGCTGACGCCGCTGGTGTCCGCGCGGTACGGCGCCTTCTACATGGTGCCGAGCCCGCACGACAACGAGCTGCGGCTGATCGCCGGCTACGGCGTGCGGCCCGGCCGCAACCCCCGGCAGAGCTTCGCCTTCGGGCAGGGCATCGTGGGGCAGGCCGCCGCGGAGGGCCGGCCGATCGTGCTGGACGACGTCCCCTCCGACTATCTGACCATCGACTCCGGGCTGAGCCGGTCGACTCCGGCCCAGATCGTGGTGCTGCCGGTGCTGTTCGAGGACCAGGTGCTCGGCGTGCTGGAGCTTGCCTCGTTCAGCCGGTTCGGCGAGGTCCATCTGGCCTTCCTCAACCAGCTCGTCGAGACCATCGGCGTCACGATGAACACCATCATCGCCAACTCCCGCACCGAGGGCCTGCTCATCGAGTCCCAGCGGCTCACCACCGAGCTCCGCGAGCGCTCCGACGAGCTCCAGCGGCAGCAGGAGGAGCTGCGCAGGTCCAACGCCGAGCTTGAGGACAAGGCCGCCCTGCTGGCCAAGCAGAACCGCGCCATCGAGATCCAGAACTTCCAGATCGAGCAGGCCCGCCGCACCCTGGAGGAGCGCGCCGAGCAGCTCGCGGTCTCCTCGCGCTACAAGTCCGAGTTCCTCGCCAACATGTCCCACGAGCTGCGCACCCCGCTGAACAGCCTCCTGGTGCTGGCCAAGCTCCTCACCGAGAACAGCGACGGCAACCTGACCTCCCAGCAGGTGGAGTTCGCCAGAACCATCCACGGAGCCGGCTCGGCGCTGCTGCAGCTGATCAACGACATCCTCGACCTGTCCAAGGTCGAGGCCGGCCGCATGGACATCTACCCGCAGCAGCTCTCGCTGCCCAAGCTGGTCGACTACGTCGAGGCCACCTTCACCCCGCTCGCCCAGGACAAGGGGCTCTCCTTCACGGTCGAGGTCGGCCCGTCGGTGCCCGAGGAGCTCCGCACGGACGAGCAGCGCCTCCAGCAGGTGCTGCGCAACCTGCTGTCCAACGCGGTGAAGTTCACGCCGAAGGGCGAGGTGCGGCTCAACATCACCCGCGCGGCGGGCGGCGTGCCGTACATCGACGAGACGCTCCAGGACAGCGACGACATCCTGTCGTTCGAGGTGGTGGACACCGGCATCGGCATCGCGCCCGAGAAGCTCGACGTGATCTTCGAGGCGTTCCGCCAGGCCGACGGCACGACCAGCCGCAAGTACGGCGGCACCGGCCTCGGCCTGTCGATCTGCCGCGAGATCGCCCGGCTGCTCGGCGGCGAGATCCACGCCAAGAGCGAGCCCGGGCACGGCAGCACGTTCACGCTCCACCTGCCGATCAGCTACGCCGGGCCGCTCGCGGGCGGGGACGGCGGGGCGGCGGTCTCGCTGCCCGGCGTCCAGCACGGGCGGGCGCTGGAGCTCGACGCCTCCGACGTGCTGCCCGAGATGCCGCTGAACGACGACCTGCGGATGCCCCAGCTGTCCCAGCCCACCGAGAGCCAGACCTGGCAGGGCGACGATCCGCTGAACGGTGCGAAGATCCTCATTGTGGACGACGACATCCGCAACGTCTTCGCGCTCACGAGCGTGCTCGAAAGGCACGGCTCCACCGTGGTCTACGCCGAGAACGGCCGCGAGGGCATCGAGCAGCTCGAACGCAACGAGGACGTCGCGCTGGTGCTGATGGACATCATGATGCCCGAGATGGACGGGTGGGCCACGACCTCGGCCATCCGCCGCATGCCGCAGTTCGCCGACCTGCCGATCATCGCGCTCACCGCCAAGGTCATGCGCGGCGACAGGGAGAAGAGCATCGCCTCCGGCGCCTCCGACTACGTTCCCAAGCCGGTGGACGTCGATCGCCTGCTCGAACGCCTGCGGGGCTGGCTCACGCGCGGGCGGGGGCCAGCCGGTGATGGAAGAGACGGAAGAGAAGGACGCGGTTGATGCCGGACCGAGCGAAAATCCTCCTGGTCGACGACCGAGAGGAGAACCTCATCGCTTTGGAGGCCATTCTCAGCTCGCTCGACGTGGTCGCCGTGCGGGCGCGGTCCGGGGAGGAGGCCCTCAAGGCGCTGCTCAGCATCGAGTTCGCGCTCATCCTGCTCGACGTGCGGATGCCCGGCATGGACGGCTTCGAGACGGCGGCGCACATCAAGCGGCGCGAGCGCACCCGCAACATCCCGATCATCTTCCTCACGGTGGTCGACAGCGCCCCCGACTACGCCTTCCGCGGGTACGCCGCGGGCGCGGTCGACTACCTCACCAAGCCCTTCGACCCGTGGGTGCTGCGGGCCAAGGTGTCGGTGTTCGTCGAGCTCTACAACATGAACCGCAGGCTGGCCGAGCAGGCGTCCCTGCTGCGCGAGCGCCTGAGCGTCGAGCTGACGGACGGCACGGCCGCCGAGGTGCTGCCCGAGCTGTCCCGGCGGCTGACCGCCGTGGAGGACGAGCTGTCGCGGGTCGTCGAGCTGGCCGAGAAGTCCAACGGCGGCGCTCCCCTGAGCGATCTCTCCGAGCGCCTGCTGCACCTGCGCGCGGGCTTCGACGCCCTCTCCTGAACGGGCCCGGGGGTCAGGCGCTGTCGGCCGTGAGCTTGGACACCAGGGTGTCCAGCTCCACGGCGCCCGCCGCCACCGCCGCGTACAGGTCGTCCAGCTCGCGGTAGCCCAGGCGCCCCGCGACGCTGCCCGACACCCCCCGGGACTCCAGGTCGAGAAGCTCCATGCCGGTCGCGGCGACGGCCTCGGACACCATGCGCCGCCCGGTGTCCGCCGCGTCGTCCGCGCTCTGGGCGGCCAGATGCCGGCGGATCAGCAGCCGGGCCGTCGGCGTGGTCGCGGCGTCGAGCCCCTCAGCGGAGGGACGGGCCGTCTCGGCGGTGAGAATGTGCACCACCGCGCCGTTGTCCAGCCGCGCGTGCAACGGCGCCAGCCTGCCGTTGACCAGGGCCCCGATGGCGTGGTTGCCGATCTCGGGGCCGAGGGCGTAGGCGAAGTCGATCGGGGTCGCCCCGGGAGGCAGCGGGATCACCTCGCCCTCGGTCGTGAACGCGGCGATCAGATCGGGGCGCAGGTCGCCGCGCAGCGACTCCAGGAAGTCGGCGGAGGACGCGTCGTTCTGCCAGGCCAGCAGGCGGCGCAGCCATTCGAGGTCGATGCGCCCCGCCACGTCGGCGCGCTGCCCCCTGGACGCGTCGTGGATGTGGGCGGCGAGCCCGCGCTCGGCCAGGCGGTGCATCTGCCGGGTGCGGATGATGACGTCCATGACCTTGCCGCCGTCGGCGATCACCCGCGTGTGCAGCGCGCGGTAGAGGTTGAACCTCGGCAACGAGATGAAGTCCTTCAGCCTCCCCGGCACCGGGCTCATGCTGGTGTGGACGGCCCCGAGCGCGATGTAGCAGTCGCGGTCCTCCCCGTCGACGAGCACCAGCAGCCGGAACAGGTCGGCGGGCTGGAGCGTGTCGAGGTGGTGGCCCACGTCGAGATGGACGGCCCACAGGTGGCGGCGGTGAAGCATCACCTCACCCGAGAGCCGCTGTTCCTTCAGCGAGGCCCTCAGGCGGCGCACGGCGGGCTCCAGGAGCAGCCGTCCCTCGGGCACCCTGGCCGCGAGCGCGGCGTCGATGGCCGCGTGGGCCTCCGGCTGTAACACCGAGAAGCAGAGGTCGTCCATCTCGCGCTTGAGCTCGTACATGCCGAGCCGCTCGGCGAAGGGGATCAGCAGCTCCTGGGACTGGCGGGCGATGCGCTGCTGCTTGTGCGCGGGCTGGAAGCCGAGCGTGCGGAGATTGTGCAACCGGTCGGCGAGCTTGATGAGCAGGACCCGCAGGTCGGCGGCGGCGGCGAGGATCATCTTGCGGAAGGTCTCGGCCTCGGCGCGCTCCCCCCACCTGGAGCCGTCGAGCTTGGTCACCCCGTCGACCAGGACGGCGATCTCGTCGCCGAAGTCCGACCGCAGCTCGTCGAGCGTGTAGGAGGTGTCCTCGATCGTGTCGTGCAGGAGCGCCGCCTGCAGAGTGGCGGTGTCCATGCCGAGCTCGGCCAGGATGAGCGTGACCTCGATCGGATGGATGATGTACGGCTCGCCCGACTTGCGGGACTGGCCGCGGTGCGCCAGCTCGGCGGCCTCGTACGCCCGGCGCACGGGACCGAGCTTGGCCTTCGGATAACCGGCCCGGTGGGCGCGGAGCACGGGCTCTAGGTCGACGGTGCCCGTCGAACGCCCGGCACGCGCCGCCTGTCTCATGGCCCGGGCGTCGCGACGGCCCGGGGGCTGCTCGTCACCCATCGTTCCCCCTCGCCACCGGGAGCCATCGGCACGGAACGCGCCCGCATGGCTCCAACGTTAGCGCCGGGCGCGTTCCAGGGCGTCCCAGAAGCCACGGCGAAGCGCGTGGCGTACTTCGTCGTGCAGGAGGAAGTCGATCGGGAGCGACGAGCCCTGGAGCAACCGCGCCTCGAGATCGGAGGGCATGCGCGGCTTGCGGGCGAGCACGGCCTCCAGCCAGAGGGCGGGGGCGTCCCTGGCGACGGACTCGCCGAAGTCGTGCCCCTCCTTGTGCGCGGCCTTCACCGCGTCGGCCAGGGTCGTGGTGCCCGGCGTGGCGGTGTGCGAGGGAACGGGGGCCGGCTGCGGGCCGGTGTAGGGCCCCAACTGGGGGCCGGGGTAGGTCGGGGGCCCGCCCGAGGAGCCCATGTTGTACTGGCTGGGCACGGCCGGGGGCTGCGAGGGCACGGGCGCCGCCATGGGCGGGGAGGGCGGTGCCTGGGGGGGCGGCTGCGGAGGGGAGTGGGAGGGCTGCTGCGGCTCCGCGGCGTAGCCGGAGTAGGCGGCGGGCAGCGCGGGCTGTGCGGAGCGCGGCGTGCTCGGCGGCGCGACCCCACGCGACCCGGACCCGTGCGATCCGGACCCGTGCGACCCCGACCCACGGGAGCCGGTCGCGTGCGACCCGGAGCCGTATGAACCCTGGGAATCATGGGACCCGGAGCCGTATGAACCCTGGGAATCATGGGACCCGGACCCGTGGGAGCCCGACCCATGGGACCCGGACCCGTAGGACCCGGAGCCCTGGGAGTCGAATCCCTGGGAGCCAGGATTGGAGCCGTGGGAGTTCGGGCCGGCGCCCTGAGAACTCAGGCCCGAGCCCTGCGAGCCGGTGGCACTCCAGGAGCCGGTGGCCGGGGCGCTCGGCTCCATCGAGCCGGACCCGTGGGCGGCGGACCCCTGCGCTGCCGACGGGGGCGAGTCGTCCCCGGGGGACAGTGAACCGTGGGAGCCCAGCCCGAAGGACGTGGACCCGGTGGAACTCGCACCGAGAGGGCTCGAACCGGGGGGCGACCCGTGAGAGCCGGACGTGAGACCGCTCGGCCCCTGGCCGGACGCCAGACCGCTCGGCCCCTGGCCGGACGTGAGACCGCTCGGCCCCTGGGAGGTGGCGACCTCCTGGGACGGCCCGGCGGAGCCCTGCCCCTGAGTACCGGACCCTAGGGACCCGTGGGAGCCCGAGCTGTGGGAGCCGGTGCCGAAGGCGCTGGACCCGTGGGACCCGGACCCGTGGGAGCCCGACCCGAGGGAGGAGGATGCCGAGGCTCCGGACCCGGCGGTCTGCGCGGTACCGGAGGAGGAAGGCTGGTGGCCGTTGCTCTGGGCGTGGCCGTTCTCCATGGGCCGGCCGTTGCTCAGCGGCTGCGGGAGGTGCTGCCCGTTGACGGACGTGGACCCGAGGTCGGCGCCGCCCGTGATGTTGCCGGTCACGAGGTTGACGTACGGCCGCAGATGGCCGCTGCCGATCTCGATGAGGTCGTCGCACTCCTGCTGGAGGGTGCGCGACACCGCCCAGCTGCCGTCGGCCGCGATGTGGATGACGGTGACCCGGATGCCGAGATCCTGGGCGTCGCTCACCACCTGGGCGAGATCCTCGTCGCCGCTGACCACGACGGCGTCGCAGATGGCGTTGTTGCGGGCCAGCGTCATCAGGTCGCGGTGGACCTGGGCGTCCACACCCTCGCGCCGGCCGGGCCTGATGCGCGCCAGGCGCAGCTTGAGGCCCGGGATGTCGGCCAGCGCGTCGTGCTCGGGGGTGCGCCTGCCCTCGACGGTGGCCTCGTACCAGTAGCAGCGAAGGAGCGGCAGGTCGGTGCGCTCGCGCGAGAGGGTGGACAGGAGTTGCAGCAGACCGGGGTAGTCCCAGGCGACGGCTTCGCGATGGCGGGTCCCATGCACGGCCATCGCGCCGTCCGCCAGCAGGTAGCCGGCGTCCACGAACAGCGCGCAGCGATCCACGCGACACCGCCCTTTCTACATGGCCCAAGCCCGGTGGCAGCCGAAGCCCGGCCCTATCTCAGGGTAATGAAGCCACTGATCGTGCGAGGGTGAATCCCGGCGATTCGGCCCGCGCCTGACCACATCTAGGAACGTTCACGCGAACCGTACCAGTTTGCCCTCTATAACCGACCTGCGGTGATAAACGAGTAGCCCATCGGTCCACCCGAATCCCCCCCTCTAGGCTGGCCCCATGAGCGACCGTGCGAATCTGCTGGACGAGATCAAGAACAAAGGGGTGGTGCACGGGCGGGTCGTGCTCTCCTCGGGCCGCGAGGCCGACTGGTATGTGGACCTGAGGCGCATCACGCTGGACGGCACCGCCGCCCCGCTGGTCGGGCGGGTGATGCTCGACCTCACCGAGGACCTCGACTACGACGCCGTGGGCGGGCTCACCCTGGGCGCCGACCCCCTGGCCGCCGCCATGCTGCACGCGGCGGCGGGACGCGGGCGCCGTCTGGACGCGTTCGTCGTGCGCAAGGAGGGCAAGGCCCACGGCCTGCAACGCCGCATCGAGGGGCCCGATGTCGCGGGCCGCCGCGTGCTCGCCGTGGAGGACACCTCGACCACCGGCGGGTCGGTGCTGACGGCGGTGGAGGCGTTGCGCGAGGCGGGGGCCGAGATCGTCGGCGTGGCGACGATCGTGGACCGCGGCGCGGCGGCGAAGATCGAGGAGACCGGGCTGCCCTACCGCACCGCCTACACGCTCGCGGACCTCGGCCTCGACTGAGCGAATGCCGGTCAGCCCGGCCGGCCCTCGCGCTTGACCGTGAAGCTCTGCCGCTCCCCTGGCTTGCCGGGGGAGCGCGCCTTGCCGTTCAACTCGACGTACACCGTGGAGGCGTCGCCGAGGACCACGTCGAGGTTCGGCTGGGAGTAGACCGCCTGCTGGCCCCGGCTCAGGTCGCGGTCCTCCACGACGTCGCCACCGGTGACGCGGACGAACAGGGGGCACCGGTCGGCCCTGCACTCGACGAAGACGGTGGGGATCTCGGTGCCTGCCGAGGTCTGGTCGACCGAGGGCGCGCCGGGGGACGAGGATGCCGAGACGGTCTGCGTCACCTGGCCGGAGCCGTCCGGGCCAGGCGGCGCGGCGCCCGGGTCGTCGGACTTCAGCGACCCCACCAGGGACAGAACTCCGAGCACGATCAGAGCCAGCACCACGACGATCGCCAAGCCTACGAGAAGCAGGCGGGCGATTCCCATGGGGTCAGACCGATGGCGTCCCACATACCGGAGAGTAGCGCCTGCGTGCGAGCACCAACGCCCCTCCGAGCTACAGCGGGGTGGCCGAGTCGCGGTGGTGCCGGCCGCGAGGCCCGCCGGCTCCGTCCCTCGACTCCCTGCGGCTCTTCAGCACCTCACGCACGATCGGGATGATCGAGAGCAGGATGATCAGCACGGCGCCGGGGAGGATGTAGCGGTCGACGTTCGGGATGGCGCTGCCGGCGAAATAGCCGATGAGGAGCATCGACTCGGTCCACAGGATGCCGCCGATGACGTTCCACAGGAAGAACTTCGGAGCGGGCATGCCGAGCATGCCGGCGACCGGGTTGAGGAAGGTGCGCACGATCGGGATGAACCTCGCCAGCACCACGGCCTTCGACGGCCCGAACTTCTGGAAGTAGTGCTCGGCCTTCTCGACGTACTCCCGCTTGAACAGGCGGGAGTCGGGCTTGGAGAAGAGCCGGGGGCCGGACTTCGCGCCGATGAGGTGCCCTAGCTGGGCGCCGGCGACGGCGCAGAGCGGGGCGGCGACGAGGAGAACGGCCAGCGGGAACGGCGAGTCGAGGCCGACCGAGGACGCGACCGCCGCGGAGGCTCCCATCCCGGCGACGACCAGGAGCGAGTCACCCGGCAGGAAGAAGCCGATGAGCAGCCCGGTCTCCGCGAAGATGATCGCGAGGATGCCGATGAGCCCGAAGGTGACGATCCACCATTGGGCGTCCAGAAGATTTGTGAGGTCCATCACGGATGAGGGTACCCCCGCCAGGCGGGTCAGGCGCGCTGGAGGGGTAGGACCAGGTATGTCTGGCCATGACGGGCCAACAGGACGCGAAGCCTCGTTTGTGAACACGAGCCCGGCTCCTGCTTCCTCGCCCGCCGCTCCTTCGCAATACTTGCCCCGGGGAAGACCGAGCCCCGTGCCCGCCATCCGTTCCTTCCAGGGAGATGACTTCCGATGCCTATCGCGACCCCAGAGGTCTACGCCGACATGCTCGACCGGGCCAAGGCCAATGGTTTCGCATACCCGGCGATCAACGTGACCTCCTCGCAGACGTTGAACGCCACGCTCCGCGGTTTCGCCGAGGCCGAGAGCGACGGCATCGTCCAGGTCTCGACCGGTGGCGCCGAGTACCTGTCCGGCACGTCGGTGAAGGACATGGTCACCGGAGCCGTCGCGCTCGCGGAGTACGCCCGCGTCGTCGCGGACAAGTACCCCGTGAACATCGCGCTGCACACCGACCACTGCCCGAAGGACAAGCTCGACGGCTTCGTGCGCCCGCTGCTGGAGATCTCGCGGCAGCGCGTGGCCTCCGGCAAGGACCCCCTGTTCCAGTCGCACATGTGGGACGGCTCCGCCTGCCCCCTCGACGAGAACCTCCAGATCGCCCAGGAGCTCCTCGAGAAGGCCCGCGAGGCCAACGTGGTGCTGGAGGTCGAGATCGGGGTCGTCGGCGGCGAGGAGGACGGCGTCGTCGGCGAGATGAACGAGAAGCTCTACAGCACCCCGGAGGACGCCCTCGCCACCGCCGAGGCGCTCGGCCTCGGCGAGCGTGGCCGCTACCTGCTGGCCGCCACCTTCGGCAACGTGCACGGCGTCTACAAGCCGGGCCACGTCAAGCTCCGCCCGAGCGTGCTGAAGGAGATCCAGGAGGCCGTCGCCGCCAAGTACGGCAAGGAGAAGCCCTTCTACCTGGTCTTCCACGGCGGTTCCGGCTCCTCTCTCGACGAGATCCGCGAGGCGATCTCCTACGGCGTGGTGAAGATGAACATCGACACCGACACGCAGTACGCCTTCACCCGCCCGGTCGCCGACCACATGTTCCGCAAGTACGACGGCGTGCTGAAGGTCGACGGCGACGTGGGCAACAAGAAGGACTACGACCCGCGCGCGTGGGGCAAGTCCGCCGAGAGCGGCATGGCCGCCCGCGTCACGCAGGCCTGCCAGGACCTGCTGTCCGCCGGCACGAAGATCTCCTGAACCCGGGCATCTGACTAGATGTCGGCCTAGGTTGTCGACGAGGTCCTGACTTGCATGGAACGGGCTGGCCGCACGGTCCGCCCGTTCCATGTGAATTTCCTGAGAAAGTACGTAAAAAGAGTTGGTATCGAGGCAGAAGTAACAAATACCTCGTTAGCATGAGCTAAATGTCCATCTCCTACCGAGCGCGACCATATGTGTGCGGTGCCATCGGAAAGTGGGATGCACGCGTGGCTGAGCGGCTGCTGTCGGCCTCGCCACGAGGGCTCGACGAGGTCCACCGTTCTCCCATGGCCGCCCTGTGGTCGACGGGCGAGCCCGAGAACTGGTCGGCGGGACCGCGCTCCGGCTACCTGTGGTGGCCCGCGGCGAGCGGCCTTCCGCAGCCCCGTTCATGGCAGGACGCCTCCGAGCGCCGCCTCGCGGCGGGACTGGTCTTCGACCGCGAGAGCGTGGTTCTGCACACCGACGCCCTTGGACTTCACGAGCTCAACGTCCGGCGACTCGGGGACGCGCTCTACTTCTCCGCGCGGCACGACCCTCTGGTGGAGCTGGACGACACGCCTCTCCATGTCGACTGGTCCGCCTGGGCGAACCTGCTGCTGATGACCACGCCGATCGGCGATCAGACGCTCTTTTCCGAGATCAAGCACCTGGAACCCGCCACCGCCTGGCGTGCCACCGGCGACAGGCTGGAGCGGGTCGGCTTCGAGGCCTCGTGGCTCGCGGCGGAACCGGACGACCCGCCGTCGCCCGAGGAGATGGTCGACCTGATCGCGGAGCGGATCCCGCATCGCGCCGGGCCGGTGGCCATCGGGCTCAGCGGAGGCTGGGACTCCCGGCTGCTCGCCGCGCTGGCGGCCCGCCGCCCGGAGAGCCGCCTGGAGGCGTGGACGACCAGCACCGACGACGGCCTGGACCTCGACATCGTCTGCGCGCGGACCGTCGCGGAGGCGCTCGGCCTGCCGCAGCACGTGGTGACGCCCGGACGGGAATCCTGGCTGGAGGAGCACAGGGAGGTATGGCGTCGCACCCAGTACCAGACCCTGCACCACGGCTGGGCCATGCCGTACGCCAGGGCGGTCCACGGCCTGCGGGGGCCGTTGATCGACGGGTGCCTGGGGGACGCACTGCTCAGGAGCCGTGGCGACCACGAAGAGGTTCCGCTCGCCGCGAGCCACGAGCAGGCGCGGAAGATCTCCTGGGATGTCATGTCAGGACATGTACCCCGACATGAGGAGATCTGGGCGCCAGGTGTGGTCGACGTCCTCACCGATCTCGGCCTTTCGAGCTTCCACCGGGTGATGCGGCCGGTCGAGGGGCACCACGCCATGCCGATCCTGGCAAGGCTCGTCTCCTCCCGCGGCATCTTCACCTCCCCCACCTGGCTGCTCGGGCCGGAGGCGGAGGTCTGGCTGCCGTTCGCCCACCCCGACGTGGTCACGAACTCCCTGCGCGTGCCGCTCGCCGAGCGCAAGGATCACGCGTACTACCTGGCGATGCTCGCGTACGGGGCTCCGAACGTGGCCTCGCTGCCCTCCACCAACGACCCCGGCGAGAAGCCCGCGCCGGGTCCACAGCGAAAAACCACTCCTGCCGCGCTGGCCTCGATCATCGAGGACATCGCGGGGTGCGAAGAGGTGCGCGCGATGCTCGGCCCTCGGCTGCTGGGGACGCTGAACGACCCCGGGCTCCGCGCACGACAGGCCCAGTGGACCGGACCGCTCTATGTCCTCCAGTGGGCGAGCATGCTCGCTCGCTGGCACGGCGAGTACCGCTCCCGTATCAGCTGGGAGCCCCTCGTCTGACCAGTGCATACTCTGGAACCCCCCGCCTGACCGGATACGTCCAGAAAGGGTAATAATGCGGACATTACCCCCCCGCCTACTGCTGATCATCAGCGCCGCCTTCGCGGGCCTCGCGGTGATCACGCTGGTGCTGCTGTCCGCTGCGGGAATCGTCGAACCTGCCTCGGCCGTCCAGATCGCCCTCTCCATCGTGATCCTGGCCATGGCGGCCGTGATGGTCGCGGGCGGGCGCAGGACCGACGGCAAGGCCCTGCGGATCGACGCGCGGACCAAGCGCCAGGACGCCGCGCTCGCGAGGACCGAGCAGACCCTCGCCCAGCTCGCGACCACGCTCGACGGGCTGCCGGGCCGCCTTGAGGACGCCGGCCGCCACCAGGCGCGCGTCCTGCTCTCCGCGCTCGGCGAGGATCGCATGGAGCTGACCGCGCAGACGGACCGGCTCGCCCAGCTCACGAGCGCCGTCTCCCGGGTCGACACCACCGTCAGGCAGAGCGCCGACGACCTCGACGACCTGCGCAAGCTCCGCCATGACAACGAGCAGCTCACCGGCCTCACCGGCACCGCCATCCAGGCCGTGCGCGACCTCGCCGAGCGGCTGGACGCCCTCGGCGGCACGGTACGGGACGGCCAGGCCGACCTGGCCAAGGCGGCGCGCCAGAACTACGCCCAGCTCGAAGCGCTCATCGACATCAGGGCGCTGCTCCAGCCTCGCGCCCCGCTTCCCCGGCTGCGCGGCTGGGCGGCCTCCCCAGACGTCCTGCGCCTGCTCATCGAGCGGATCGCGGTGGATCGTGCCAAGGTCGTCGTCGAGTGCGGCAGCGGTTCGTCCAGCGTCTGGCTCGGCTACGCCGTGCAGCGTTTCGGGGGCGGGCGGGTCGTCGCCCTGGAGCACGACGAGCGGTTCGCCGAGGCGTCGAGGGACCTCGTCCTCGCCCACGGGCTGCAGGACGTCGTCGAGATCCGCCACGCGCCGCTCACGTCCTGGAGCGACGAGATCATTCCCTGGTACGACACCCGCGCGGTGAGCGATCTGGACGGCATCGGGCTCGTCTTCGTGGACGGGCCTCCGGGAGCCGCCGCGCCGCTGGTGCGCTATCCGGCGGTGCCCGTGCTGCTGCCGCGCTGCGCCCCCGACGCGTGGATCGTCCTTGACGACACGAACCGCCCGGCCGAGCGCGAGGTGGCCGATCGCTGGCTCAGGGAGTATCCCGAGCTGGCGGGCACGGCCCACCCCGCGGAGAAGGGCGCGATGGTGCTCAGGCGGAACGCCGGATGAGGTGCCGACCCGTCCGGGCCCGGACGACCGAGGGGAGCCGGGGATGACGGCCGCGCTCGTGTCGGCCGGGATGACGGCCGAGCTGAGCAGGGCGGGCGGGAAGGTCGCCGTGGCCGTCGCCGGGGTGGACGCCGGCGACCTCGACGGCCTGCTCCCCGGCGTGGCCTTCGAGGCGGCCGACCTGGACAGCATGGGCCCCGAGCCGTGGGTCACCTCCGATCCGTCGGCCGTCGTGGTGGTCGCGGGCACCCCCACCGACCTGCGCAGGGCCGTGACGCTGGGTGGAGCGCTCCCGTCGGCCCTCTGGGTGGGCGTGATCGTCGTGGAGGCGCCGCCGTGGTGCGAGGCCCCGGGCGTCCCGCTGTCGCCGGGCCTCGGCCGGCGCTTCCTGCGCGACGTGGGCATCAGCCGGTACGGCCGCACGGGCTGGCGGGTCAAGGTGCGCTTCTCCCAGCCGCAGCCCGCCGGGGAGGTCGCGGCGGCCGTGGCGAGGAGCTTCGGCGGCCACCATCTGAACGGCTACGCGCTTCCCATGGCCGGGCTGGCCGGTCCCGGGCTCGCGGGCTGGCGGCCCGGCGACCCCAACGTGACCTTCGCGGACGGGCGCGGCCCCGTTCCCGACCGCTCCGACGTGCCCACCGCCGACCTCGCGATCCGCGCCGTGCCGGTGGCTCCTGCGCAGGAGGTCCCCTGGACCGACGGCCGGGTCCCGGCCGTCGACCACCCGGCGGACGCCACCTGGGAGCGCTTCGGCTCCCCCGGCGGCTACGAGGCGCTGCGAAACGCGATCTTCGAACCGGACTCCGTGCCTCCCGTCGACGAACGGTCGGTCAACCCGCGCGGCTACCTCAAGTCGCCGGCGGGCGAGGTGGCCGATCTCGCCCAGCACGACGGCCGCTGGGAGATCCGCGCCGAGGGCAAGACGCTCGTGCGCCTGGCCGCGTCCGGGGGCGTGACCGACGCCGACGCCGCCCGCCTGCGGCGCCTGCGCGCCGTCCGCGTCGACTGGCGGCCCGCCCACACCGGGCCGATCGCCGCCGTCCGCGCCGTGGCCGGTCTGGCCGCCGCGGGGGTGCCGCTGCTGTCGAGCCCGCCGCCCGGCTGGGCGGCCCGGGCGCTCGGGCCTGAGCTGGCGGCGCGGCTGAGCGCCGCGTCCGAGCACGAGCTGGCCGACGCCCTGAGCCGTGAGGAGCACAGCGTACGGCTGCGCAGGCTGGCCCTTTCGACCCACGGGACCGTGGCGCGATGGCGCTCGCTCGCCGCGCGTGCCGGGATCGCCCTCCCCGCGAAGCCCACGATCTCGGTCATCATGTGCACCCGGCGCAACGACCTGGTGCCCTTCGCGCTCGGCCAGATCGCCAGGCAGCGGGGGGTCGACCTGGAGGTCGTCCTGACGCTGCACGGGGTGCCCGCCACCGCTCCCGACGTCGTGCGGGCGGTCGAGGCCTTCGACCGCCCGATCACGGTCGTCGAGGCGGACGCGAGCCTGCCGTTCGGCATCGTGCTCAACCAGGCTGCGGAGCGTGCGACCGGCACGTTCCTCAGCAAGTGGGACGACGACGACTGGTACGGCCCCGACCACCTGGCCGACATGATGCTCGCCCAGTCGTACTCGGGGGCCGAGCTGGTGGGCGCGGCCTCGGAGTTCTTCTACCTCCAGAAGATCGACGTGACCATCCGCCGCGACTGGAGCAGCGAGACGATGTCCAACCACGTGGCGGGCGGCACGTTCGTGGTGTCGCGCTCGGCGTTCGAGTCCGTCGGAGGCTTCCGTCCGGTCGCGCGGTCGGTGGACGTCCAGTTCTTCCAGAGCCTGCTCAGAGCCGGCGGCGCCATCTACCGGACGCACGGCCTGGGTTTCGTCGCGCGCAGGGCGGCGAGAGGCATGCACACCTGGCAGGAGCCGGTCGGGTACTTCCTGGCCAGGGCCAAGGACCAGTGGCGGGGATTTCGGCCCAGCGGACTGATGGAGTTGGAACAGTGACACAGCCGACCGAGCACGGGGCCCCGCCGGCCCAGCCGAGGATCCGGCACAACGACTACGGGGTGCTGAGGCCGCCCGCGCCCGGCGCCTGGCAGCCCCGGCTCTCGGTGAGCGTGGTGATCGCGGCCTACGGCCACCAGGACAAGCTCGACCTGACCCTCGCCGCCCTCGCCGCGCAGAGCTACCCCCGGCATCTGATGGAGGTCGTGGTCGTCGATGACGGGACCGTTCCCGCCCTCCGCCTCCCCGAGATCGTCCCGGACAACACCCGGTTGATCACCACGGAACCGGGCTCGCGCGGCCGGTCCGACGCCCGCAACGCCGGGCTGGCGATCGCGGGCGGCGACGTCGTCCACTGGCTGGACGCCGACATGGTGACCTTCCACGACGAGGTCGAGGCGCACATGCGCTGGCACCACCTCGCCGGATACCTCGTGGTGATGGGCTACGTGCGGTACGTCGACCACCGGCCGGGCACCCCGGTCCCCGCGGACGTGCACGCGGCGGTCTCGGCGGGGGCCACGGAGAAGCTCTTCGACGAGGCCGCGAGCGAGCCGCACAGCTGGATCGTCGACCTGGCCGAACGCACCGACGGCCTCCGCACGGCGGGCGACTCGGCGTACCGCGTCCACGTGACCAACGCCGCCTCGGTGAACGCCCGGCTGCTGCGCGAGGCGGGGCCGCTGGACACCGGCCTGGTGCTCGGCGAGGACACCGAGCTGGGCTACCGGCTCGCCCAGGCCGGCGCGGCGTTCGTGCTGGCCCCCGAGGCCCGCAGCCGCCATCTCGGCACCTCGATGATGATGCGCGACGGGGAGCAGGTCAGGCGGTACAACCAGGTCTTCGTGCCCGACCACATCCCGCACATGCGGTGGCTGCGCACCCACCCGCGCCGCCAGTGGCTGGTCCCCTACGCCGAGGTGGTCGTCGAGGTCGAGGGCGCGCCGTACGAGGACACCAGGGCGACCGTGGACGGCTTCCTCGCCAGCTCGTTGAACGACATCCAGATCACGCTGGTGGGCCCGTGGGGCTCCGTCGAGGAGGACAGGCGCAACCCGCTGGACAACCCCCGGCTCGACCTGCTGCTCCTCCGGGGGCTCTATCGCGGCGACCCCCGGGTCCGGTACGCCGAGCGGGTGCCCGCCACGGCGGCGCCCTCGTCGTTCCGCATGCGTTGCCCCGCCGGGTGGGTGCCGGGTCAGGAGACGCTGCGGCGGGTGGTGGAGCAGGCGGTCGAGCACGGGCACGGGCTGGTCAACATCGCCCTCGACGAGACCGACGAGGTGATCACGGCCCGCCTGGAGCACACCGGCGCCTTCGCCAGGGCCTCGCTCGTGCGGGCCGAGGACGAGCCTCTGGACGCCGCCGTCCACGACGTGTACGGCACGCACTGGCTGGACGGCAGGACCATGGGCTTCCTGCCCGCGGCCGAGGCCGAGCCCCCGAGGCGCGGCAAGAGCGAGGATCCGGCCCTCAAGCGGGAGGTGGCCAAGCTGCGGGCCGAGAACGCCCTCCTCGCCGAGCGCCTCGCCGCCCTGGACGGCGAGGCCTCCGCCCGCGACCAGGCCACCGCTTCCCGCCAAGGAGGCCCGAAAGCCCTGCTCAGGCGCCTGCGCTGACCTACGGAGCGGGGCGGAGGCCGCCGCCGACGATGTCGCCGAACAGGCGGACGGTGACCCCGCTGCCCGCGACCCAGCCCAGGAAGTCGTCCAGCACCTGCGGCCTCACCCCGAACTCGTCACAGGTGTCGCAGACGTTGTGGAACTGGTAGGTCACCAGGCCGCCCCCGCGCTTCTCCGCCTGGAGCACGTAGGACTTGAGGACGTCCAGCGTCACCGACCGGCGTACGGCGGGCAGCGTGCGCAGATGGTAGGCGTCCGTCACCTTCACGTCCTCGTACCGGGCACACTTCGGGCAGGCGTCGCTCGGCGGGGCGATGCCGCCCGATCTCCGCCCGCTGTTGTAGCCGCAGCTCCGGACCACGTCGACGGTCGCGGCGTCGAACATGCCGTACGGGTAGGCGAAGGAGCGCGGCTTGTAGCCCATGGCCAGCAGGGCACGGCGGTCGTCGCAGATCTCGCGGCGCTTGCCGGCCGCCGAGAGCGTGGGCAGGCGGGGGTGGGTGAGGGTGTGGCCGCCGATCTCGTTGCCCGAGGCGGCCAGCCCGTCCACCTGCGCCTTCGTGAGCCGCTTCGGCCGGCCGAGGAAGTCGCTGTTGATGTAGAACGTGCCAACGAGATGGTGCTTGCGTAGAAGATCAGCCGCGACCGCCTGGGTGGCCCAGGCGTCGTCGAAGGTCAGGGACACGACGGTCTTCGCCGCGTCCGGGGGGTTCTGGCGTGCTTCTCCGCCGCAGGCCGTCACCAGCGCCAGCAGCCCCGCCAGTGTCACGGCGACGCACCGGGAGGCTGAGTGGGTCACGTCCTCTGCTCCTTTGTGAGTCCTTGCACACGCAACCGGGTCACCGTATCGGACAAATTTCGGCTTTCCCCATGTATCGCAGAAGGGAGTATGACCAGACGGGCGGAACACAGGTAAGACTGTGCTCATGGAAACGCACGAGAACCTTCTCGCCGGGCCACCGCCCACCCAGCTTCCGGACAACCCGGAGGCCAGGGAGGCCCTGGAATCCGGTGCCAAGGCCAGTGACGTCGCCGCGCGCTTCCCCGCCTACACGGCGGCCTGGGCGGCGCTCGCCGACGAATACTTCACCGCCGGCCACGCGGTCACCTCCTACGCCTTCGCCCGCACCGGCTACCATCGTGGCCTTGACCAGCTACGACGCGCGGGCTGGAAGGGTCACGGCCCCATCCCCTGGGAGCACGAGCCCAACAGGGGGTTCCTCCGCTGCCTCAACGCGCTCGGGCGTGCGGCCCAGGCGATCGGTGAGAAGGATGAGGCCGAGAGGTGCGCACAGTTCCTCCGTGAAAGTAGCCCAGAAGCGGTAAAGGTGCTCACTTCCCAGTAAGCCGCGCTTGGGCGGCATCAGCCTGCTCGGGTAGTCTCTCAACGCAAGAGCCCCTGTCGCGCTTGCGCCAGGGGTTTCGTTTTTGTTGCGCGGGAGTTAACCATGCCGGCTGTCGTTCTCGTGGGCGCCCAGTGGGGCGATGAGGGCAAGGGTAAGGCCACCGACCTCCTTGGCGGTCAGGTCGACTACGTCGTCCGCTACCAGGGCGGTAACAACGCGGGTCACACCGTCGTCATCGGCGACCAGAAGTACGCGCTGCATCTGCTGCCGACCGGCGTGCTGTCGCCGGACGTCGTCCCCGTGATCGGCAACGGCGTCGTGATCGACCCCGGGGTGCTGCTGGCGGAGATCGACGGGCTGAAGGAACGCGGCATCTCCTGCGACCGGCTGCTGATCTCGGCCAGCGCGCATTTGATCATGCCGCACCACAAGGCCCTGGACAAGGTCACCGAGCGCTACCTCGGCAAGGCCCGCATCGGCACCACGGGGCGGGGCATCGGCCCCGCGTACGGCGACAAGATCGCGCGCATGGGCGTGCGGGTGCAGGACCTGCTCGACCCGGGCATCCTCGGCAAGAAGATCGAGGTCGCGCTGAACGAGAAGAACCAGGTGCTGACCAAGGTCTACAACCGCAGGGGCATCGACCCCGCGAAGGTCCTCGAGGAGTACCTCGGGTACGCCGAGCGGCTCAAGCCGCACATCGCCGACACCTCCCTGATCCTGAACAAGGCGCTGGACGACCACAAGGTCGTGCTGCTGGAGGGCGGCCAGGGCAACCTGCTCGACATCGACCACGGCACCTACCCGTTCGTGACGTCCTCCTCGCCGACGTCGGGCGGCGCGTGCATCGGCTCTGGCATCCCGCCGACCCGGCTCACCCGGGTGATCGGCATCCTGAAGGCCTACACCACGCGCGTCGGCTCGGGCCCGTTCCCGACCGAGCTGACCGACGAGATGGGCGACTGGCTGCGCACTACCGGCGGCGAGTACGGCGTGACGACCGGCCGCAACCGCCGCTGCGGATGGTTCGACGCGATCATCGCCAGGTACGCCACCAGGATCAACGGCGTGACCGACTTCTTCCTCACCAAGCTGGACGTGCTGTCCGGCCTGGAGCGGATCCCGGTCTGCGTCGCGTACGAGGTGGACGGCGTGCGCCACGACGAGATCCCGATGACGCAGACCGACTTCCACCACGCCAAGCCGGTCTACGAGGAGTTCCCCGGCTGGCAGGAGGACATCACCGAGGCGAAGTCCTTCGACGACCTGCCGAAGAACGCCCAGGACTACGTGCGGGCGCTGGAGGAGCTGAGCGGCGCGCCGATCTCCGCCATCGGCGTCGGCCCCGGCCGCACCCAGACCCTCTCCCTGAGGCCCTTGATCTCCTAGTCACGTCCTGATGCGGGAGCTTCGAACGAGACGGGGCCCTTGGGGGTCTGGACGGTGATCCTCTCTCCTGAGCAGGTGGGCTGGGGGTCTCCGGTGCCGGGGACGAGTACGGTCAGCACCGCAGCCGCCGGAGGGGAGATCACCGTGGGGGCCGGTGTCTCCTTCAGGTAGGACGGCGAGATCCAGCCCTGGTACGGGGCGGTCTCTCCGGTCTGCACCGATTGTCCGGTGAGCGGGCGGCAGGACGGCATGGCCAACTGGACGAGTGTCGCCTTCCACCCGGTCGACGCCTTGTCGGCGAACACCACTGCGCCGCCCTGGTTCGAGAGCACCTCCAGTGATGGGGCGAAGTGCCAGATCGGGCCCACCCGGGACCCCGCCGGCACCGAGTCGAGTACGGCCAGCACGTCCGCGCCATGATTCACCAGGACCGACCGGGTGCGGCCGACGCCGTACGCGTGATCGCTCAGCCGGTACGACTGGCGGGTCTCGCCGATGGATCGGGAGACAAGGGCGGTCGGCGTCCCTGTACGGAACCTCGCGCCGGCCACGACCGGCACGTTGTGGGCCTCCGGCGACGTCGTCCAGCGCTGGTAAGGCACCTTCTCGTAGGAGTGGAAGCCCGCCTCGACGAGGATGTCCCGTCCCTGGGCGTGGTAGGTGACGCCCAGGTGATCCTCATGGCCGTGGAACCTCTGCCCGGGCCCGAACCTGATCGAGTAGTACGCCGAGTCCTCCCAGTCCCATGCGGTCCGGCCGAAGACGTAGCCGCCGTCGAACACCTTCACCCTGGCGGCATCGTGCGAGTACCCCTTCGGGCGCAGGTCGGCCGGGCTGTCCCCGAGCGGCACCAGGCGCCCGTCGGGCTGGGTGGCATGGCTGACGTACGTCTCCAGGGCCCGCCGCCGCCCGCTGATCTCGTCCGGTACGGCGGTGTGGCAGTCCCTGAGCGTGGTCATCACGACGCCCAGGCGCTCGTGGACGTACAGCCCGTACCTCGGGGCCTGTTCCTGCAGCACCCCCTGCGCGTCGATGGCGAGCCGCGTGTAGGCGATCACCCTCTCCAGGACCAGATCCTTCATGCCCTGGTCCTCCAGCCGGCAGCCGATGCTCAACAGCGCGATGTCCTGGTCCAGGCCGTGGTTGTGTCCCTGCTTGTGCAGCTTCGGGTCGGACAGGACGGCCGCGTGGTCGACCAGGCTCGCGGCAAGCCAGCCGTCCTTGACGTACCTGCTCAGGCACACCAGGACGGGCGCGCGTAACGCGATCGCGTGCTCGGCCCACGCCCACTCGCTGATGCCCCGCCCGCCGCGCGGGTTGTCGCGTACCCAGTCTTCGGCGATCTCGACGGCCCTCCGGAGATAGGCGGCCCGTTTGCTCGTCTCGTAGGCGAGGAGGAGGTTGCCGATCCATCGCAGGGAGTGGAAGTTCAGCGCCCAGGAGCGGTTGTGGTACGGGTCGAGGCGCCAGTCGATGTTCTTGCCGATCGAGACCGGCGGGAATCCGGTGAGTGGGACGAGGCCCTTCATCACCTGCGAGGCCGGGACACGGTCGGCATGGTCGATCCGGCATCTCACGTCGGCCGCGCTGGCCGCCAGGGACGGTGTCGGCGACTGCGCCACCTTCGTCACGCAGGCGACGACGAGCCCGGCGAGGAGGACGATGGCGAGCGCCAGCTCGCGGGCGCGCCCGCCTGCTGTGCTGGGACAGGAGCGATCCTGGTGGGCCATGGGGGTCTCTTTCGCTGAGGCGAGCAGGCCCTTCAGGCGCGGCAGACCCCCCGGAACCTCGGGAACTCGGGAAAGGGGCATGCCGAAGGCCGGCATGTCTTCGCGCGCCTCCGCGCGTAGGGAAGACAGGCCGCTGAAGGACCGGTGTGGGAAGGCGATACGGGCCGCCGCATGGTGGGGTCAGGCCGCGCGGCCGGTGAGATCAAATCGAGGGGCTACGAGGTCAGGTCACCCCCATGCCGGACGGGGCCGAGGTCAACCGATGCGGGACGGGTGGCCGGCTTAGCGCCGGGCGCCGAGGTCGGCGAGGAGTTCGTCCCATTCGGCGAGAGCCCGGTATGCGGCGGCACGCACCTTCGGCGGCGCGGGCACCTCCAGCACCAGGTTCTGGGACAGGACTTCCGCCACGCTGTACTCCCGATACTCGGAAGGAGCCGTCGTCTTCTCGAGCGTCTTCCGCACCCACGCCCGGCTTCCACCATCGGCGCCGGCCCAGGCCGCACCCAGACCCTTTACCTGAGGAAAAGGAGGCAGGGCCGTGTCCGGGGTACGGTCGGCCCCGCCTCGGCCGATAGGCGTCTCTCATCGCTGTCGTGGGGGCCCGGCCGAAAGGTCAGTGAGGAGCGCGTCCCAGCGGGCCCCGACGACGCCGAGGTCGTACGTCCTGGCCGTGCGCAGGGCGTTCGCGCCGAGCTCGCGGCGCAGGTCCTCGTCCTCGATGAGGCGGCGGATGCCCTCGCCGAGGGCGGCGGCCTTCTTGGAGGTGACGAGCAGGCCGTCGTGGCCGTCCGTGATGATCTCCCGGGGGCCGAGCGGGCAGTCGAAGCTGACGACCGGCAGGCCCTTGCTCATCGCCTCCAGGATCGTCATGCCGAAGCCCTCATAACGCGAGCTGACGGCGTAGATCGACGCCTTGGACAGCTCGACCCCGACGCTGGCCGTGCTGCCCATCAGGAAGGCCTTGTCCGCCAGGCCGGCCTCGTCGATCCGGGCCTGAAGGCGGTCGGTCTTCTCCCGGGTCCCCCGCCCGTAGATCCGCAGGACCCAGTCGGGGTGGATCTCGGCCACGGTCTTCCACGCGTAGACGAGCCGGTCGAAGCCCTTGGCGTGGACCAGCCGGCCCATGCCGACCACGGTCTTCTCCTCCAGGCGCGAGACGCGGCCGTCTAGCGGCGGTACGGCGTTGGGGATGCGCAGCAGGCGTCCCGGCGGGTCGGCCTTCAGCAGCTTGGCGTACTGCGCCAGGTCGGCCTCGGTCAGCGTGACGAACGCGTCGAACCTGCCGTACCTCCTCTTGAAGAGGCTCCGCATGGCCGGCGAGTGGACGGCGAGGGTGACGTGCTCCTGGCCGATCGCGATGACGCCGGGAGGGACGAACAGGGCCGTCAGCAGCGTGAACGCGGGACGCGTGGCGATGATCACGCCGCCGCGAAGCGACCTGAGGTACGCGATCAGGCGTAGCTCGGTCCAGAGGGTGAACGAGTGCTTGGCCCTCTCGTCCGCCGGCACGAACCCGCCCGGAAAGCGGGAGAGCACGCGGGCCGCCCACCCCTGGGGCGCGGTCCGATCGTCCAGGAACGTGACGCGCACGCCGGGCGGGAGGTCGAAGAACGGGCTCTCCGCCGTCCTGATGGCGCTCACGATCTCCACGTCGCGCTCCCGCGCGAGGTGGCCTGCCAGGTTGAACACGGTCCTGATGGTGCCGCCCATGCCGTAGGCGTGCAGTAACAGGATGCGCACGGTTCCGGTGTCCGGCGGCGCCGCCCGGCGGGCTCTTCGTGCGTTCAGCATCTTCAACAGCCACAGCGCGGCGCGCGCCGGGTACCTTCTGACGTTCTTAAACAAGCGCTTGCTCCAAGCAAGGAGAGCGGCGGGCGGGCGATGGCGAGAACGCGAGATCCACACGCTCGCCCGGTGCCCGGACGACGGTGAAGGAGGCCCGCCGCCGGGCCACCGGAATGCGCGGTGAGGTTCAGCGGTGGCGCCGGCCGGGCGTCACCGTCCCCCCGCGGAAAGTGATGAAGGGCCGCCGTGGGGTCAGCCGGTGACTCCCCCGAGGAGGGGAACGGAGGGATCCATCCACATCCGTCCATATCGGGTGCCCGAGGCGGATACCGCCGCCCTGCGGTTGTCAACCTTCATGCAATTGCCCCCTTTTTGCTGACATGGAATTAGAGGTGCTGTTCGCACCATAGGTTTATAACGATTAGATATCCGTTAACCGCACGTCTGCGTTTGTTAACCGAACGATCCGGACACCGGCCGGATCACGGAGCTGTCGGCTCCAGGAGACCCGCGCGGCCCCGCCTGAACATGGGCAAGGCACGCGGACGATAGGGTGCGCCATTGTGCAGGTGGAGATACACGGCCACCGGGGGGCGCGGGGCCTACGCCCGGAGAACACCCTCCCCGGCATGGCCCACACGCTGGAGCTCGGCGTCCACGCGATCGAGTTCGACGTCGCGCTGACCGCCGACGGGCAGCTCGTGCTTACCCATGATCTGACCGTGTCGGCCGTGACCAGCGCGGACACCGTCCCCGCGATGCCGGGGGACCCCGCGTTCCCCTACGTCGGCAAGCCCATCCGCTCCCTGTCCCTCGCCCAGCTGCGCACCCTCGACGTGGGAGTGCGCCACCCGAAGAGCGATGCCGACCGGTTCGTCCGCACGCAGGTCCCGATCCCCGGCACGCGCATGCCCACGCTCGGGGCCGTGCTCGGCCTGGTGGGCGCGTACGGCGCCGACGGCGTGCGGCTGAACGTCGAGCTGAAGTCCGACCCGACCCGGCCCGACCTCTCGGCCGATCCGCAGCGGCTCACCGAGCTGGTGGTGGCCGAGCTCGACCGGCACAACCGGCTGGACGGCGCGGCGATCCTCAGCTTCGACTGGCGCGTCCTGCGTGTCGCCCGCGATCTCGTGGCCACGCGCTACGCCCTGGTCGAGAAGGCGACGCTCAGGCCCGAATGGCTCGGCCTCCGCTACGAGGAGGACTTCGGCGGCGACATCGCCGCGGCGGCGGCCTCGATCGGGGCCACCACTCTGTCCCCCGACCGGGTGCTGGTCGACGACGAGCTGATGGCCCGCGCGGCGACGGCTCGGCTCCCGGTCGCGGTGTGGACGGTCAACGACCCCGACGAGGCGTCGCGCATGATCGACCTCGGAATCGCGGGCATCGTCACCGACTACCCCGACCGGATGCGCGAGCTGTGGGCGCGACGCGGCCTTTCCCTCCCCAAGCCCGCCGCCGCCCTCCGCCACGCACCCGCCTGAGGAGTGCTCGCGGGAGTATCGTGCGGAGAACTGAAGTGGCGGCGCCAGGGGAGGTCACCGATGCAGGGGGAGCCACAGATTTCGAGCTGGGCGGCCGAGCGGTTCGGTGAGCGCGCCGCGTCCGTGCGGGGGCAGCTCGCCGCGTCCCTCCTGGAGGCCGCCGGCAACGCCCAGGATGCCCAGAAGTCCTCCAGAAGCGACAAACGGTACGCCTACGGCTCCACCCTCATGGCGCGACGCTACGAGGCCCTCGTCGACGGCTTCAAGAACGACCCGGGCTTCCAGGTCGTCAGGCCGTACGGCTCGCCCCACCATCTGGTCGTGCTCAACGGCAACCTGCTGCTGCCCTTCCGCTACGCCGAGGACGACACGACTCCGATCAGCGAGGCGCGGGTCAGCGACGGGCGCGTCTCCGCGCTCGTCCGCGAGCTCTTCACCCGCTTCGGCCCCAAGACCACCTACCACCAGGAGACGCTCGACCTCGCGCTCGCGAGCGACGACGAGGAGGCCCAGCTCGCCGAGCTGACCGCCGCGCGCCCCCTGCTCGCGCAGCTCCCCGACGACACGCGCCTCATCCCCGTGGCCTACGCCGCCAACGCGCAGGCGAGCCTGCTGAAGCTCTACTGGGGAGAGGCGGAGCTGATCGACGACATGGGGCGCGTCCACTGGGTCCACTGCGAGCAGATCCCCCTGCTCACCGCCCTGCCGTGGGTGTCGCAGGGTCTTCCTGTGGCCGAGCCCGACGTGGCCGAGCGCTTCGACCGAGGCGCGGAGCCCGACCTCACGCTCGTCCGCCGTCCCGCGGTCGAGCGCCGCAATGCGATGATCTTCCCCGTGAACAGCGAGACCACCGACGAACACCCGATCGCCGACGCCGATGAGCGACCGTAAGAACGACCGTGGAGGACCGAGCCCACAGGCCGTGGCCGACGCCTTCGACCAGGCGCGGCTGACCCAGGCGCGGCGGCTGGCGGGGATGACCAAGAAGGACCTCGCCGAGCGGGTGGGCGTCACCCCCGCGGCGGTGGGGCAGTACGAGACGGGCATGACCCACCCCCGTCCCGACCTCATCCCGCGCCTCGCCGGCGCCCTCGGCGTTCCGTTGGCGTTCTTCCTGTCCGGCCGGCCGCACGCCAAGCTCGACGGGTCCATGGCCCACTTCCGCAGCCTCCGCTCCACCCGGGTCCACCAGCGGGCCAAGGCCGCCGCGTTCGTCGAGCAGGTCTGGGAGCTGACCCACGCGCTGGAGAAGCGCGTACGGCTGCCGCACGTCGACCTGCCGGGCTTCTCGGGCGGCGAGGTGCACTCGGGGGTCGAGCTGCCACGCGACCCGGCCGCCGCCGCCCGGGAGCTTCGGCGGCACTGGGGGCTCGGCACCGGGCCGATCTCGCATCTCGTCCGCCACATGGAGGCCCACGGCATCGTCGTGGTCCTGCCCCCGCCCGACGAGGACGCCACCACGGTCGACGCCTTCTCGACCTCGCAGTTGCCCCGGCCGATCGTCGTCCTGACGGCCAACCGCTTCGACGACATCCACCGCTACCGCTTCACCGCCGCCCACGAGCTCGGCCATCTCGTCCTGCACGGCGACACGGCCGCCGGGGACGTCCAGCAGGAGCGCGAGGCCGACACGTTCGCGGCCGAGTTCCTGACCCCGCGCGACAGCATCCTGCCCGAGCTTCCCCGGCGCCTCGACCTGCGCCGGCTGGCCGAGCTCAAGCACGTGTGGGGCGTCTCGATCAGCTCACTGCTCTACCGCTGCCGCGAGGTCGGGCTGCTCTCGGACTCCTCGGCGAGCCGGGCGTACCAACGTCTCGGCGCCCTCCGCGACCAGCCGGGCTTCGCCAGCGAGCCCATCACCGGCTACCCGGGGGAGCACCCGGTGCTCCTGCGGCAGGCCTTCGACCTGGCGGCGGCGGACACCGACCTCACCATGGCCACACTCGCCACCCAGCTCGCGTGGCCACTCCCCCGCGTACGAGAGCTCCTCGGCATCCGCGACCAACGCCCCAAACTGGTGATCGTCCCCTGATGGCGATCCCCCCTGAACCGTTGCGGCAACGGGGTGCGTTAGCCTCGACCACGACATCGCGGGAGTCCGGCGCACCGGGCTGAGAGTGCGGCTGGCGCGGCCGCAGACCGCTCGAACCTGACCGGGTCATGCCGGCGTAGGGAGTTGTTGTGATGACGACGTTCGAGCCGACCGTTTCTTACAGCGAAGAGCTGTGGGAGGCCATCCAGCCGATCTACACCGCGATCCTGGACCATCCGTTCATCACCGGGCTGGTCGACGGCACGCTGCCGCGTGAGGCCTTCCGGCACTTCGTGGTGCAGGACTCCCACTACCTGCGGGACTACGCGCGGGCGCTGGCCCTGTGCGCCGCCAAGGCACCGACCGAGGACGACGTACGGGCCTTCGCGAGCGACGCGGTGGGGGCGATCGCGGCGGAGCAGGACATGCACGCGGAGTTCATGGCCCAGCTCGGCGGCTCGTCGGCACAGGCCGCGGAGCTACCGGTGGGCCCGACCACCCGCGCGTACACGAGCTACCTGCTGGCCACCGTGTACGGCGGGTCGTTCCTCGACGGCCTGGCCGCGGTGCTGCCCTGCTACTGGATCTACGCCCGCGTCGGCGAGGCGCTGCTGGCCAAGTCGTCACCCGACCCTCTCTACCGGCGCTGGATCGCCACCTACGGCGACGAGGCCTTCCAGAGCGTCGTCCGCCGCGTGGTGGCCCTGACCGACCGAGCCGGGGAAGAGTCCACCCCCCGCCAGCGCCTCCGAGCCCAGGAACACTTCATCACCACCTCCCGCTACGAATGGATGTTCTGGAACGCCGCCTGGCACCAGGAATCCTGGCCCATCTGAAGGTGGCTGGGCGGCCTTGCGGTGATTATGGTGACCCGGTTTGGTAGATGTCGCCGGTTCGGGTTAGCCATACCAGCCGGCCGGGGCGTGACTGGTGGACATGGACGCCGGGCACGGTGCCCTTGATGCGGTGGTGGCGCCGGTGGAGCGCGGCCAGGTTGCCATAGGCGGTGGGTCCACCCTGATCGTAGGCACGGGTGTGGTCCACGTCGGCGCTCCACGCCGAGTGGTTGCACGAGGGCGCCAGGCAAGTACCATCACGCGCTCTGACCTTGGCGTCCAACGTCGCGGATGGACGGTAGCCGGCTTCGGACGGGGGAAGATCGTCTACTTGCCGGACCGCTTTGAGGACGGGCACGATCTGCGCACGGGCGGCTCCGGTGACAGCGATCTCCCCGTGCAGCACGATCTGGCCCTCGGGGTCGCGGGTGGCGACCCAGCGCCGGGCATGACCGGCCAACTCCCGCGCCTGCGATGCGGTCACCAGCCCGAACCCCTGCACCTGCCCGGGCCATTCAGCCTCGCCGTTCCAGGTCGCGTACGGCATGGCCAGCCAGTGCGTGCGCCGTACGGCAGCTCCAGCCACAGCGACCGGCACACCTCCCGCCACAACGGCCCGCAAGGCTCCCGCCGTAGCGGCCGGCACCCTTGTCGACTGGACCGGCTCCACGCGACCAGCGGCGCGTTCATCGACCACCCCGTCCTCCTCCCCAGCAGTGGCAGGACCCCCGTCACCGGTCTCCACCCGGTCGGGATCACCGGTTTCCTCCCGGTCAGCACCCACATCGTCGGGCATGGGCCCAGACGGCCACGGCACCTGATCCGGTTCGCGCTCTTGCCTCTGCGAGGTCTCGTGGTGCTGTTCCCCTTCTCGCGCGGGCGAAGGCGAACTGGGGTCATGGCCCAGGATGAGGGAGTAGGCGGTGATCAGTCGTAGCTGGGGCAGCGGACGCGGATCACCGGCGTCCTTGGCCGCCTTGGCCAGCGCGTCCACCCGAGCCGAAGCCGCCAAAGCCCACGCCACCGACGACCCCACCAACGCCAGCGTCGCAGTGCCGTCCTCCTGGTTACGCCACACCGCGACATGCGCCCGGTTCTCCGCGTCCCGGCGCTTCTTGTCGGCCAACTCCGGATCGGCCTGCACCGCCAACCGTGTGATCCGTGCCCGCAACTGGCTGGAGGTCAGCTCACCGGCCACCCCCAGCACCGCCGCCTGAACCCTCCTGGCAGCCTCCGCATCAAGCAGCGACGTGCCGTTCACCAATGCCAGCACCTTCGGCACATCCACCACCCCGCACCGCAGCAGGGCGAGCATCTCCGGGAACCGATCGGTCAACGCCTGCCCCAAAGACATGAGCTGAGCGCTGCCGGCCGAGGTGATGCGCAACTTGGCGGCGATCTCCTCGATCACACACGCCTGGGACAACTCGACCAGATCCCGCGAGGCGGCAATCGGCCGGCCATGCTCGTCACGGACCGGACGACCATGCAACTCCACCGCCGCCATCAACTGCGCCGCCTCAGCCCAGCAGGCCACCCGCCGCGCAGCCGCCAGCACATCGAGAACCTGCGAATCGGCCATCACCGAAAGACACGGCAGCGCCCGCTCGATGCCCGCCGCCACCTGCCCGCCCGGAGCCACCCCAGCCACCTCGGCGAACGGCTCCTCATACGACTGCAACGGCGGCACCACCGGCGAAACAGCCTCCGCGGTACCCGCCGCCCCCTCGGCGTCGGGTTCAGGATCACCAATGGCGCTCCGGTCCAGCAGGCTCTCCGACATGCGATCGGTTGCAGGACCAAAAGTGGGGATCTGATCGAACAGCTCAGGATCATCCCACCAGGGCATGTCGGCGCAGGTGCCGGCGAGAGCCACTCCGACGGCATCGCCACTGAAGACGTGCTCGGTGGCGCGACTCATCAGGCACCACCTCCCCCTCTCTCTCAGCCACCCCAATGATATCCCAACACGCTCGAACACACTTACGACCATTGCCGCAAACCTGACAAATCAAATCAGAGACTCGAATATTCGTTTGAGTGACGAGTCCTGCCTGCACACCCGTGCCCCGCGGTGCGACGGATCAGAGCCAGCTGTTGCGGCGGAAGCCTCGGTAGAGCAGGGAGCAGATGACGAGCATGACGCCGATCACGAGGGGGTAGCCCCACATGGCGGACAGCTCGGGCATGTGCTTGAAGTTCATGCCGTAGATGCCGGCGATCATCGTGGGCACCGAGATGATCGCCACCCACGCGGAGATCTTGCGCATGTCCTCGTTGGCCAGGGCGTTGGACCTGGCGAGCGCGGCCTGCAGGATGGAGTTGCACAGCTCGTTCGACGACTCCACCTGCTCGCAGACCCGCGAGAGGTGGTCGACGACGTCACGGAAGTACTCGCGCATCTCGGAGGGGATCATGCGGCGCGTCGGCAGGGCTCCCAGCGGCGTCTGGAGCGGGGTGACCGCGCGCTTCATCTCGATCATCTCGCGCTTGAGCTGGTAGATGCGGCCGATGTCGCGCGAGCTGACGTCGGCGAAGACGGCCGCCTCGACCTCCTCCAGCTCGGCCTGCATCAGGTCGGCGACCGAGAGGTACTTGTCCACGACGAAGTCGGCGATGGCGTGCAGCACGCCCGCCGGACCGCGGGCCAGCAGCTTGGGCTTGTCCTCAAGGCGGCCTCGGACCTCGGAGAGCGGGCAGTGCTCGCCGTGGCGCACGGTGACCACGAAGTCGGGGCCGACGAACACCATGATCTCGCCGGTGGCGATGATCTCGCTGGAGGCGGTCAGCTCGTCGTGGTCGAGGTAGGCGATGGTCTTGAGGACGACGAAGAGGGAGTCGCCGTAACGCTCGACCTTGGGGCGCTGGTGGGCCTTGATGGCGTCCTCGACGGCGAGGGGGTGCAGCCCGAAGACCTCGGCCAGCCACTCGACCTCGGGGGCCTCCGGCTCGTGCAGCCCGACCCAGACGTACGCGTCGTTGATCTCGGAGGAGGCGTTGTGCTCGCGGACGAGGCCGACGGCCTCCGGGATGCCGGAGACGTGGACGCGCTTGCCGGCGACATAGGCGCCGAACTCCACGAGTGAGTCACTGGGCGGCACGCATCGGCCGTTCATGGTCTCGCGGCGCACCGCACCGACCGACGACGAGGCGCCGAGCCGGACGTGAGTGGTGCGCGGGTGGAGGTTGATCCGCTGGAAAAGCGTGGACGAGCGCATGGCGGTCCCTTCCCGCCCGACCTCGCGGAACCAACGCGCAAGAAAGTAAGAATGCGACAGTCGTCACAGGTAAATAGGCGCGCGTGGCTCTCAGTCGGACACCGAATTGGAGTGGTCGGGTTTGCGCACGATGTACGTGCGCGAGCACGTACTGCTGGGATCACCAGAAGTCATCCCGATTCCACCTCCAATCGCTAAGAGACGGCCCAAAGCTGCCCCAACTTACCACAGCGAGGCTTCGATACCTAGCCTACACGGCCATTGGATTGCTCGATCATGTGGAAGTCGACAAAGCCTCTTCGCCTGCTGCGCATTACCCGCCGGGAAACGCCAGGAACGCCTTCCACCTGCGCGGACGCCGCCGCCGTCCGGCTACCCCAGGCCCGACCCGTAGACTCCCCAGGTGCGCGTTCTTGTGATTGGATCCGGTGGCCGTGAGCATGCCCTGTGCCGGGCGCTCGGGCTCGACCCCGCCGTCTCCGAGCTCCACTGTGCTCCCGGCAACGCCGGCATCGCCTCGGTGGCGACGACGCATCCCGTCGTGCCCACCGACCCCGAGCAGGTCACGGCGCTGGCCGTACGGCTGGGCGCCGAGCTGGTCGTCGTCGGGCCGGAGGCGCCGCTGGTGGCCGGCGTGGCCGACGCCGTGCGGGCGGCGGGCATCGCCTGCTTCGGCCCGTCCAAGGAGGCGGCGCGCATCGAGGGTTCCAAGGCGTTCGCCAAGGACATCATGGTGTCCGCGGGCGTGCCGACCGCGGGAGCGCGCGTGTGCACGACGCCAGAGGAGGCCGAGGCCGCGCTCGACGAGTTCGGCGCGCCGTACGTCGTGAAGGACGACGGGCTGGCCGCGGGCAAGGGCGTCGTGGTGACCTCCGACCGCGCGGAGGCGCTGGCGCACGCGGCGGCCTGCGAGCGCGTGGTCGTGGAGGAGTTCCTCGACGGTCCCGAGGTGTCGCTGTTCGCCCTGTGCGACGGCACGACCGCCGTGCCGCTTCAGCCCGCGCAGGACTTCAAGCGCGCCTACGACGGCGACGAGGGCCCCAACACCGGCGGCATGGGCGCCTACACGCCGCTGCCGTGGGCGCCGGCCGGGCTCACCGAGCAGGTCATGGCCGAGGTCGTGCTCCCGACCATCCGCGAGCTCGCGCGGCGCGGCACGCCGTACACCGGGGTGCTGTACGCCGGGCTCGCCCTCACCGGGGCGGGGCCGAGGGTCATCGAGTTCAACGCGCGCTTCGGCGACCCGGAGACCCAGGTCGTGCTCGACCGCCTGGAGACGCCGCTCGCCGGTCTGCTGCACGCCTGCGCCACCGGCACGCTGGACGCGCAGCCCGCGCCGCGCTACCGCGAGGGCGCGGCGGTGACCGTCGTCATCGCGGCCGAGAACTACCCGGCCGACCCGGTCAAGGGCGACCGCGTCGAGGGCCTCGCGCCTTCGGTGAAGGACGCGTACGTCATCCACGCCGGCACCGCGCTCGACGCGGAGGGCAGGGTCGTGTCGGCGGGCGGGCGGGTGCTCAGCGTCGTCGGCACGGGTCCCGACATCGCGGCGGCGCGCGCCGCCGCGTACGAGCAGGTGGGGCGCATCACGTTGCGCGGCTCGCACCACCGCTCCGACATCGCGGCCCGGGCCTAGCCACGCGAAAGGGGTAGCGCCCGACGGGGAGATCGCGATAAGCCGTGGGCAGAGCGAATCCCTGGAGGGCGTATGGCAGCCGACCCGGCCGTGCACGACAGCGAGGCGCCGCCCCTTGGCACCGCGCCCGCCGCGAGCCAGGGGGAGGTGCTGCGCTGGCCGGGCGTGTGGCGCATCCACATCGCCTCGCGCGGCGAGGAGATCCAGGCGGACGCCGGCCGGTGCCTGCTCTCGCGCACGGGTGAGCCGGGTCTCGAAGTGCTGCACGCCACGATCGAGCGCCACCTCGCGACGGCCGCGCAGTACGCGAGGGATCGGCAGGGCTGGCGGCGCTGGCTGACCGGGCAGGCCATCGAGGGCGCCTGGGCGAACATCTACGGCGCCACCATCCTGCTGTACGGGCTGCTCCCCGCGAACGAGCTCAACGCCCGTGCCCCCGAGGTGCTCGCGACCGGCCGCGCGTACCTCCCTCCGGACGATCCCCGTCTCAGCCGGCTCGCCGCGCGCGCGGCCGCGGGCGACATCGACGAGCGCGACCGGGCGTTGCTGCAGTCGGTGCTGAGGGCCGGCTACAACGCGGCCTCCATCGAGAGCGGCAGGGTGCGCAGCTTCCGCAACATGCTGCTCGGCGGGGTGGTCATCCTCACGCTCATCGTCGCCGGGCTGGTCGCGATCGGCTCGGCCTGGCCGCAGGCGATCCCGATGTGCGGGAACGGGACGCTGCTCGCGAGCTTCGGGCCGAGGGACAACCAGGTGTGCCCGGCGGGCCACGGCGGCCCGACTAGCGGCGACGTACCGCTGGTCGCGCTCATGGGGGTGCTCGGCGCGGCCCTCGCGACCGCCGCCAGCCTGTCCACCCGCTCGGAGCTGTCCACGCGGTACTCCCTGGCGGTCGCGCAGAACCTGCTCAAGGCGCCGGCGGGCGTGGCCACCGCCATCCTGGGCCTGCTCATCCTGAACTCGGGGTTCGTGCCGGGATTCGCCGGCCTGAGCTCGCAGACCTCGATCCTGGTGTGGGCGATGGTGTTCGGATACGCGCAGCAGGTGGTGACGCGATTCGTGGACCAACGCGCGAACACCTTGCTGCACGCGGCCTCGCCGAACGCGCCGACGAACCCTCCCTCGCGCTGAGTGATCTGCGCTTTCCTGGGCAGCTCAGTGAAGTCAAACTGGCCGGGCCATCATCCCGAAAGAGCTACTGTGGGCGGATAACTTTGCCGCCGTCCGCTTGACCAGGCGCGTCATTTCCCAGATTTCGAGGAGCCTCATCATATGGTTCGTTACCGCGTGCGCGGTGGCAACGCCCTGCGCGGAACCGCCTTCATCCAGGGAGCCAAGAACGCCGTGCTCCCGATGATCGGCGCGGCTCTGCTCGCCGCCGAGGGCCGTACGGTCCTCCGCAACGTCCCGATAATCGAAGACGTCCGGCGGGCGATCGAACTGGCCGAGGCCGTGGGCGCCAAGGTGGAGCTGCACGAGGCCGAGCGCACTCTGGTCATCGACGCGTCGCGGCTCACCAGCGCCGTGCTGCCGGCCGAGATCGCCCGCAGGTTCCGCGGGTCCGTGCTGTTCGTTCCCGCGCTGCTGCACCGCCTGGGCGAGGCCATCATCGAGGGCGTCGGCGGGTGCAACCTCGGCAGCCGCAACCTCGACTTCCACTACCTGGGCTACAAGCGGCTCGGCGCGGTCGTGGACGAGGGCGAGAGCGTCATCCACGTCAAGGCCGCCGGGCTCACCGGCGCCCCCCTCTACCTCGACACGCCCTCTCACACGGGCACGGAGAACCTCATCATGGCGGCGGCCCTCGCCAAGGGCACCACCATCATCGAGAACGCCGCGCTCGAGCCCGAGGTGCTCGACGTCATCGACATGCTCACCAAGATGGGCGCCCGCATCAGCGGCGGCGGCACCGGCTTCATCACCGTCGAGGGCGTCGACGAGCTCACCGCCGTGGAGCACCGCGTCATGCCCGACCGCCTCGACGCGGGCGTGTTCGCGATGGCCGCCGCCATCACGGGCGGCGAGGTCAACCTCGTCGGGGCGTCCCTGGAGCACCTCGGCGTGGTGCGGTGGAAGCTCGAGCAGATGGGCGTCGAGTTCGCCACCGACGGCGCGGTGCTCAACGTGCGGCGCGACCGGCCGCTCCGGCCGATCAACGTCATCACCGACACCTACCCCGGCTTCGCCACCGACCTGCAGTCTCCGATCATGACGGTGGCGTGCCTGGCCGACGGGGCGAGCTACATCCACGAGCGCATCTTCGACGGGCGCTTCGCGCTGGCCGGCGAGCTCAACAAGATGGGCGCCCACATCGAGGTCGAGGGCAGCCGCGCGGTCGTCCACGGCCACACCTCGCTGACGGGCACCGACGTGACGGCGCACGATCTGCGCTCCGGCATCGCGCTGGTGCTCGCGGGGCTGGCCGCCGATGGCGAGACCGTCGTCTCGCCCGGATATCTCATCGACCGTGGCCACCACGACCTCGCGGCGCGTATGAAGGCCCTTGGCGGAGATGTGGTAAGAGAGATTTCCTCTACGTCGTGACTGGGCCCGTAAACCGCCTCTGACCTGTTCATATAACCATCTCCGCCATACCTGATCGGCATAGGCCACCGGCATTCCGGCAAATCCGGGCGTGACATTAGTGCCTCGGCGAGCGATCGTTCCAAAGAGGACTAGACCGGATGGGAGAAGAACCCGAGCCGGGAACGCCGTCAGCCGCCTTACAGCGCCCTGACCGGCGGTCCCCGCGAGGTGGACTCGACCAGTGGATTTCGAAGAGGAAACCACGCCGGGCGCGCCGCCGGGCCGTACCTCACGGCCCGGCGAACCGCACGGTGTGGCGGCCTCGATCAGAGGTATGGCGGGATGGGACGAACATTGGTCGAGAGGGCCGAAGAAACTCCGAGAGGGTCACGCGTGGGCGCGTCGGCCCCGGACCTCACCATCGGGGTGGTGGGACCCCACGACCTTGTCGAGCGAGTGATGCTCATGGGCCATGCGGCCGCCCCGGTTCCGTGCCGGCTGGTCGCGGCGGCCTATCGCGATGAGCAGGAGGCGGCCGACAAGGTGGTGCGGCTCGGCCCGGGGGTGGACGCCTGCCTGTTCGCCAGCCCCGTGCCGTACGAGCTGGCCAGGCGCTCGGGTGTGCTCACGATCCCCGCGACGTACGTGCAGCTCGGGGGGCCGGCGCTCACGGCGGCGCTGGCCAGGGCGGCGCTGGACGAGCGCATCGACCCGCGCAGGGTGAGCATCGACGTGCTCGGCCGCTCGGACGTCGAGGAGGCCTACGCCGACCTCGGGCTGCCGACCGCGGGGGTGCAGACCCGCGAGGAGCCCGGGGCGACCGGCACCATCGCGGCGTATCACGAGCGCCTGATCAGGCAGGGCAGCACGACCGGCGCGCTGACGTGCCTGCCGGGGGTGGCCGACCGGCTCACCGCGGCGGGCGTGCCGACCGTGCGCATACGGCCGACGTCCGCGGCGGTCCGTACGGCGTTGCACACGGCGGCGCTGCTCGGCGCGCACCACCGGCTGGAGGAGTCGCAGCTCACGGTCGTGCTCATCGAGGTGCCGACGTTACGCGAGCCCGTACGGCGTGCGGCACCGAGATACTGGCGTGACGAGCTGAGACTGTCCCTGCACCGGCTGCTGGTCCAGGAAGCCAATCGGATGAACGCCGCCGTATGGGCGATCGACGACCACAGTTACCTGGTGACGGCGACGCGCGGCTCGATGGCCGCCGCCACCGACGGGTTCCGGGTGCTGCCCTTCGCCGCGCGGATCCGCGACGACCTGGGGCTGGCGGTGGAGGTCGGCGTCGGCATGGGCCGCACCACCCACGACGCGGAGACGCACGCGAGGGCGGCTCTGGCCCGCACGCAGGCCGGCAAGCAGCCCCAGGGCTTCGCGGTGGACCGCGAGGGCCGCACGCTCGTCCCGGCCCCCCGGATGCCTCCGCAGGCTCCCGGGCAGGGCAGGCCGAAGGGCGTCGAGGTGCTCGCGCGGCTGGCCGCCAAGCTGGAGGGCGGCGACACGATCGTGGACGCGGAGAGCGCCGGGCGCATGCTCGGAGTGACTCCCCGCACGGCTCGGCGTCTGTTGCGCACGTTGGTCGACGAGGGACTCGCGTGGCCGCTTCCGCCGAACCGCACACCGCAGCCGGGCCGTCCGCGCCAGCTGTACCGCCTCATCGTGGAGAAGCTCGGCCCGCGCTAGCCGTGGTTCCGCGGGTCATTCGCGTGGGGCGGATGGCCCGCGGTGGGCGCCTTGAGAGGGACGCGCCTGTGGATACCGCGGGTGGCTGTGGACGGCTTCACCGGCACAGGTTGTACATATGGGTTCGAACGCGTGAACGGCGGGCCACGCCAGCGGGTCAGACAGCGATACAACGCCATTTATCCACAGCTTGTGGATAACGTCGACTTGATGCACTCTTGCCGGATTTGCCGTATTTAGATGCTGAAACGTGATGTCCAGCCCGCACCGGCGACCTAGTTATCCACACGATGTGGACAAACCTGTGGTAGAGCGCTCGGCGCCCGCGTCTCACCGTCCGAAACCTGCGAGTGAAATGTCTGCCGAGACCGATATTGTCATGAGTCATGGGGACAAACACTCGTGACGTGAGGGTCTGGGCGGCGCTGGCGGCCGTGTATGTCGTGTGGGGGTCGACCTACCTCGGCATCATGATCGCCATCGAGACCATCCCCCCGATGCTCAGCGGCGGCCTGCGCTTCGTCGCGGCGGCTCTCATCCTCGGCACCGTGCTCGTGGTGCGCCGGGGGGCCGGGAGCTTCCGCATGACCCGGCGGGAGTTCCTCGGGGCGGGCCTGGTCGGCCTGCTGCTGCTCACGGGTGGCAACGGCATGGTGGCGATCGCCGAGCAGCACATCTCCTCCGGCCTCGCCTCGCTGCTGGTCGCCTCGGTGCCGCTGTGGCTGGTGGTCTTCCGCATGATGGCCCGCGACCGCCCCCGGCTGCTGACGCTGGCCGGAGTGCTCATCGGGTTCTGCGGCGTCGCAGGGCTCTCGCTGACCGGCGCCGCGTCGTCCAGCGCCGTCGGCATCGTGATCATCCTGGCCGGGTCGCTGTCGTGGTCGATCGGATCGTTCCTGCCCGGCGTCATCTCCATGCCGAAGGACCCCTTCGTGGCCAGCACGGTCGAGATGGCCGTCGGCGGCGCCGGGCTCCTGCTGGCCGGCACCGCCTTCGGCGAGCGCCTGCACCCCGCCGAGATCAGCGGCGGCTCGTGGCTGGCGCTCGCCTACCTGGTGCTGGTCGGCTCGCTCGTGGGCTTCACGTCGTACGTGTGGCTGCTCGGCAACGCGCCGATCTCCCTGGTGTCCACCTACGCGTACGTCAACCCGGTGGTGGCCGTGATCCTCGGCGTCGTGGTGCTCAGCGAGCAGGTGACCGCCCAGATGTTCGCCGCCGGGTTCGTCATCGTCCTCGGCGTCGCGCTCGTCGTCTCGACCGAACGCAAAGGCCAGCGTCCCGGCGCGGACGAGCCGACCCGGGACGTACGGACCGGTCCCTCGCCGGCCGACGCTCCGAACGCCGGGGTCACCCCTTCCTGAAGGCCTGCGCCGCCGCCAGGAAGGCGTCGTTGCCGTCCGGGGAGCCTACGGAGACGCGGGCGCCCTCGCCCGCGAACGGCCGTACGGCGACGCCGTCGACGGCGCAGCGCTCGGCGAACTCCATCGTGCGCTCGCCGAGCCGCAGCCACACGAAGTTGGCCTCGGTGGGCGGCACCTCCCACCCCTGGCCGAGCAGCGCCTCACGGACGCGCGTGCGCTCCTTGACGACCGTCTCGACACGCTCCAGCAGCTCGTCCTCGGCCGCGAGGGACGCGACGGCGGCGGCCTGCGCGATGCTGTTGACCGCGAAGGGCACCATCGTCTTGCGCACGGCCGAGGCCACGGGCGCGTGGGCGATGAGGTAGCCCACCCGGAGCCCCGCCAGGCCGTACGCCTTGGAGAAGGTGCGCAGCACGGCGACGTTCGGCCGGTCGGCGTACAGGCTCACCCCGTCGGGCACGTCGGCGTCGCGGATGTACTCGCGGTAGGCCTCATCCAGCACGACCAGCACGTCCTCGGGCACCCGGTCGAGGAAGGCCGTGAGCTCGGCGGTGCGGTTGACGGTGCCGGTCGGGTTGTTCGGGTTGCACACGAAGATCATGCGGGTGCTGGGAGTGATCGCCGCCGCCATCGCGGAGAGGTCGTGGGTCTCCTCCACGAGGGGCACCCGCACGGAGGTCACCCCCGCCAGGTCGGCGAGCAGGGGATAGGCCTCGAAGGACCGCCAGGCGTAGATCACCTCGGCGCCCGGGTCGCCCACGGCCTCGAAGAGCTGCTGGGCGACGGTCACCGAGCCGGCCCCGAGCGCGATGTGCTCCTGGGGTACGGAGAAGCGCTCGGCAAGGGCCTCGGTGAGCGCCACGCACGCCGGGTCGGGATAGCGGTGGACGTCCCTCGCGGCGGCGGCCATCGCCTCCACCACGGAGGGCAGCGGGTCGTAGGGGGACTCGTTGGACGACAGCTTGAACGAGCGGCCGTCGGCGGAGACCACGGCCTTCCCCGCCCGGTAGGCGGGCAACTCATCGAGAATCGGACGGAAACGCGGCATGGCCTTACCCTATGACGCGGCCATGGCGCACGGTCCCCTGACCATGCCCCCTGAACGACCTTGAAGCCCTTCTAACCGGCCAGGCGCAGCATCGGCGGGTGGAGCAGCTCGGCGGGCCCCCGGCGGTAGAGCATGGCAGGCCGCCCGCCGTCGCGCGTGGTCGTGCGCCCCGTGGGGACGAGGAAGCCGTCGGCCTTGGTCACCTTGCGGTGGAAGTTGCGCGGGTCCAGGGAGCGGCCCCACACGATCTCGTACACCCGCCGCAGGTCGGCCACGGTGAACTCCGAGGGGCAGAACGCCGCGCCCAGCGAGGTGTACTCCAGCTTGGCCCCGGCTCGCTCGATGCCGTCGAGCACGATGCGGCGATGGTCGAAGGCCATCACGTCGAGCGAGGACACCGGCTGCCAGCTCATGTGCGCCTCGGTCGGGGCGGGCAGGTCGGGCGCGAGCCCGAGGTAGGCCACGCTGACGACGCGCTGGCGGGGGTCGCGGTCGGGGTAGCCGTAGGTCTGGAGCTGCTCCAGGTGCACCGGCGCCCCCGGCAGCCCGGCGCGCTCGGCGAGCACGCGGGACGCGGCGGCGGGGAGGTCCTCCTCAAGCTGGATGAACCCCCCGGAGAGCGCCCAGCGCCCCTCGTACGGCGGGCGGTCACGCTGCCAGACCAGCGCGCTGAGCTGCTGGCAGCGCACGGTGAGCACGACGAGGTCCACGCTGACGGGAATGCGCGGCACCATGGGACGCACGTTACACCGGTATATGGGGGCCGAAGACCGTCACGCTGCGCGGTGGAGGTAGACCGGGGCGTTGCTCTTGCGCCCGTCGGCCGACGTCACGTCCACGCGCAGCCACGCGTCGGCGGGCACCGTGCTCCAGTCGACCGGCACCCAGATCTTCTGGACGGCGGGGGGCAGCCCGGGGATGGGGGTGCCGTCGGTCCATCCGACCGCCGCCGAGTCGGCCTCGCGCGGCTTGTCGCCGCCGTACCAGCTCACCGTGACCTTGCCGCGGGCGAGGTTGTACCCGCGCACCTCGACGCCGTCCTGGATGCCCCGCTTGCCGGGGATGACCTGGATCGGGATGGGCCGGTCCCAGTCCCCCGCGACCTGCTCGGCGAGCGTCGGCGACCCGCAGTTGAAGAAGCTGCTCCACTTGTAGGAGATGATCTTCGACACGTACGGCCCGGCGAACGCGACGGCCGCGTCGAGGCGCTGCTTGTCCGTGGCGCCGCGCTTGCCGCCCGCCTCACAGGCGCCGTCGCCCTTGGGCTCGAAGGCCTCCACGTTGGCCCAGAGCTGCACCTCGCGGCCTCCCGCGCGCATCTCGCCCAGCGCGTTGGACATCGCGCGGTAGTAGTCGCGCGTGGCGCCGTAGTACGCCTCGCCATAGGAGGTGTCGCCCACCACGGGCTTGAGCCGGTCGTCGACCGTCTGGCCCTTCAGGTTGGGCCAGAACAGGCCGACCTTGCCCGTGCCCCGGCTGTCCTGCGGGGCGATGATGCCGACGCCCGTCTGCGCGAGGACCTTGAAGCCCCGCGCGACCTGCTCGGGCGTCGAGGTGAACTTCTTGCCCCTGCGCGCGTCGAGGTACGGGCTGACCATGATGGGCTTGCCGGGAAGCTCCTGCTGCACGATGTCGTGCTGCTCGGCGTACACCTGGAGGGTCGTGACCGCGGCCGGGTCCGGCCAGTCCCTGATCTGTAACTCGAAGGGCTGGTAGACCCCGCCCAGCGAGGTCCTGTCTTTGAAGCGGTCGCCGTAGTCCTGCAGGACGCGCCGGGTCAGCGTGGTGAGCGTCCCGATGTGCCGGGGGTCGGCCCTGGTGGGGTCGATGCGGCCGCGGGGGGCCAGCGGCAGCGCGGGGAAGACCTTCATCGCGAAACGGTCGGCCAGGTCGAGGATCTCGGTCAGGCTGTCCTTGAGGGCGCCGTTGACCAGGATGAGGTGGTATCCCCTGCCCTTGGAGCTGAAGTCGCACGTCGCGTCGTCGGAGCCGTCGTCGGGGGCGAGCACGCGGTAGTAGACGTCCTTGCCCACCGTGATCGTGTGCTCCATCTGGGGGCAGCGGAACAGCCCCTCGCCGAACGCCTCGTCGGTCCGGTAGACGTACGTCCAGGTGATGCGGTTGCCGGGGTTGGCCGCCTTGAGCGCGGACTCGGCGGCCTGCACGCAGTTCATGCCGTTCTCGACGCACCTCTGGTAGCGAGGGTCGGGGGTCTCGCCCGCGGCGTCCAGCACCTGCCCATCCTGGTCCACATTGCGCGGCTGGAGGCCGAACCCGAGGCGTACGACGGTGTCGCCGCCGACCTGGTGGATGGCCTGGAGCTGGCTGCGCCACGTGCAGTGGTCCGAGGTCGGCACCAGCCAGTAGCCGGTGATGGCGTACGGGGTGGGCGTCGTCGTGTCGAACGATCCACAGGGATCGCTGAACACGCTGGCCGAGGGGGTCGGGGTGCCTGACTCCGGCTGCTGGGCCGGTGTGGTCGTCGCGGTCTGGGAACCTCCTTGGGAGTCAGGTAGGACGATGACCATCGCAGCGACAGCGGCGAGAAGAACCGCTCCCAGGAGCAGAGTGAGCCCGCGCACCTTCAGGAGATTACCGTCCTTAGGTTGTGGCCCTGATAAAAAATGATCGGGCATCCCGGCGCCCGGGCGTTCGAAGCGTCAGTGCCCGGGAGCTACTTCTTCACGCCCGCCCAGGCCTCGAGCTGGGTGACGAACCTGCGGGCGGAGTTCGGCCAGTGGTGGTTGGCCCGGGCCGCGGCGTAACCGCGCGCCCCCGCCGCCCGGCGCTCGGCGGGCTCGTTGCGCAGCCGCAGCACCGCGCGCGCCACGGCCTGTGGGTCGCGCCAGGGCACGACCACGCCGCTCTGATAACGCTCCACGAGCTCCACGGCCCTCGGCGACGGCGTCGTGATCACCGGTATGCCGTGCGCCATGTACTCGACGATCTTGGTGGGCATGGAATGGCGGTAGTTCGGCTCGTCGTGTAACAGCGAGAGCCCGGCCAGCGCCCCGTCGAGCCGCTTGAGCGCCTCGTCGTTCGGCATGAAGTCACGCCACTCAAGCACACCGTCGGCCACGGCCTGGTTCAGCATGGGCCTGCTCTGCGGGTCGGCGTAGCCGATGAGCTCGACGGCCACGCGGTGCGGCTGGAGCAGCCGGCCCACCTCGACCGCCTCGCGCACGCCCCGGGCCTCCGACAGCCAGCCCAGGTAGACCACGCGGTCGTCGGACGGCTCGCTGACGTGGTCGGGCACCCAGGTCTCGTTCGGCACGACCAGGTGCGCCTGCCGGAACCGGCCCGCGTAGGCGGTCTCGGCCAGCAGCAGGTGCAGGTGGCGCTCCGCCGTACCCTCCAGCAGCCGGGCGAGGAAGCGCGTCGGCGGGCGCAGGAACGAGGGCAGCCAGGGCTTCAGCGACAGCGTGGCGGGGGTGTCCTCATGGACGTCCCACACCACCGGAGGCCGCTTGCGCACACCCGCGACCGCGAGCAGCAGCTCGGGGTCGTGAATGAGCGCCAGGTCGACCTGGCCGCGAAGGCTCTTGAACAGCCGCCGGGCGGCCCGCACCGCGGACAGCCGCTTGCGCTCCGCCGCCCTCGGCAGATCGACCCCGGTGACCCACGACCGCGGCACGACCCCCCGTGCGGTGTACGGCGCGGCATACGTGACCGCATGACCGGCGTCCACGAGCGCGCGGATCTGCCGGTGCAGGATCCGGGCGTCCTCGGGGTGGTGGACCACCGTCATGACAAGCACGTGCACGCGCCGACCCTCCCCGTCAGAGCCGCTCGACGCGTTCGCCCTCGGAGAGGACGCCCCGGGTGTCGAGTAGTAGATGCGCTCGTTTCTCCACCATGTCCAGGTCGAACTCGGAGTGCTGCTGGAGCAGGACGGTCACGTCCGCGCTCTCCACCGCCTCCGCCAGATCGTCCTCTCGTGGCACTTCGACCCCGTCGACCGTCCACTGCTTCACGTGGGGGTCGGCGAAGACGATCTCGGCGCCCAGATCGCGGAACGCCCGCGCGATCGGCACCGCCGGGGTCTCGCGCTCGTCGGCGATGTCCGGCTTGTAGGTGACGCCCATCAGCAGGACGCGGGAGCCGTTGACCGGCTTCTTCGCGCGGTTCAGCAGGCGCTGCACGCGGGCCACCACGTACGCCGGCATCCGCTCGTTGATCTCCTGTGCCAGCTCCACGAAGCGGAACGGGTAGCCGAGCTTGCGCACGGCGTGGGAGAGGTACGAGGGGTCGACCGGGATGCAGTGACCGCCCACGCCCGGACCGGGCAGGAACTTCTGGAAGCCGAACGGCTTGGTGGAGGCGGCCTCGATGGCCTCCCACAGGTTCACGCCGAGCTCGTCGCAGAAGATGGCCATCTCGTTGACGAGCGCGATGTTGACGTGCCGGTAGGTGTTCTCCAGCAGCTTGGCCATCTCGGCCTCGCGCGTGCCGCTGACGGTCACCACCTGCTCGATGAACCGCGCGTAGAACGCCTCCGCGCGGTCGCGGCACGCGTCGGTGTACCCGCCGACGACCTTCGGTGTGTTGCGCAGCCCGTACTTGGTGTTGCCAGGGTCGATGCGCTCAGGCGAGAAGGCGAGGTGGAAGTCGGTCCCGGCGGTCAGCCCGGACGCCTCTTCGAGGATCGGGCGGACGACCTCGTCGGTCGTGCCGGGATAGGTGGTCGACTCCAGGACGACGAGCGCGCCACGCTGGAGGTAGCGCCCGACCGACTCGACCGCGCCGCGCACCGCCGAGAGGTCAGGACGGTGGTCCTCGTCCAGCGGCGTGGGCACGCAGATGACGATGGTGTCGCTGGCGGCGAGGATCGACTGGTCGAGCGTGGCCGTGAATCCGTTGGCCAGCATGGAGTCCAGATCGGCGTCGCTCAGGTCATCGATGTAGGAGCGGCCGGAGGTCAGGGCGTCGACCTTGCGCGCGTCGACGTCCAGTCCGACCACGCGAAGACCTGCCCCTGTGGCCTCTTTGGCAAGGGGCATGCCCACGTAGCCCAGGCCGATGACCGCGAGGTCGTACCCGCTCACGTGGCGACCTGAGGAAGCCCGAAACAACACTGCATGGTGGGAAAGGCTATCTCAACTCCGCACAGATCACGTCTAATGCGATTGAACGCATAGCCAAGCTGAGGTTTCAGGTCGGTCATGACTCGGAACTCATCGGGCAACCGACTGGTAGATCCCACGATAGGTCTCGGCTATCCGGCTCCAGGTTCGCTTCGTGGCGACCTCGTTCCGTCCGGCCTCGCCCATCTCGGCACGCCGCGCAGGGTCGTCCCGCAGGCCCGCCAGGGCCTTGGCGAGGGCCGCGGGGTCGCCGGGGGGCACGAGCAGGCCGGCGCCGTCCGAACCGACCAGCTCGGACAGCGCGGGAAGGTCGCTCAGCACGACCGGCTTGCCGAGCGCCATCGCCTCCACCGGCTTGAGCGGCGTCACCAGGCGGCACACGCGCAGATCCTCACGCGGGCAGACGAAGATGTCGATGGCCGACTGGGCCTGTAGCGCCTCCTCGGGGCCGACCCGGCCGGGAAGGATCGCCAGATCGCCGAGGCCGAGCTTCTCGACCTGGGCGAGCAGCGCGGGCCGCTCGGCGCCGTCGCCGACGATCAGGACGCGCACGGGGGTCCTGGTGTCACGCAGCAGCGCGGCGGCCGAGAGCAGCGTCGCGAAGCCCTCGTAGCCGACGATGCTCGACACCGAGCCGACGACGATCTCGTCCGGCGCGATGCCGTACGCGGCGCGGAACGCGGCGCCGTCGTAGTCGGCGGTCAGCAGCGTGTCGTCCACGGCGTTCGGCGCGAGGAAGATCTTCTCGCGGGGCACGCCCCGCTCGGCGATCTCCACCGCCATCGTCTCGGCGAGCGTGACCACCGCGTCGGCGGAGCGCATGATGTGCGCCTCGCGGTCGCGCTGGAGCAGGTGCCGCTCGCTGCCGACCCTGGCCGCGTCGCGCGAGGCCCAGGTCTCCTCCAGGAAGCCCCGCACCTCGTAGACCAGCGGCGTGCCGGTGCGCTCGCGCGCGGCGAGCGCCACCGAGCCGTTGCGGTGGTCGGTGGCGGCGTGCAGCACCTGGGGGCGCAACGTCCTGACCAGCTCGGTCACCTCGCCGGCTCCGCGGATCATGCGGCCCCGGCTCTCGAACGGCACCTCGCCGCTCGGCAGCAGGCGGTGGTACGGGACGCCGTCGATCTCCTCGTACGGCTCGGCGTCGGCGTGCCCCTGGAGCATGGGCCAGCCCCAGCTCGTCACCACGTGCGGGTCGAGCCCGGCGGCGCGCTGCGCGGTCACGATGCGGTGCGTGCGGACGGTGTACCCGGCCTGCGTGTACGGCAGCGCGTTCGTCACGCAGTGCAGGACGCGGCCCTCGACCCGCTCGCCGACGATCACCTTGGACTTCGGCGGGATCGGGGCGGTGCCGATCGCGGCCTTCTCGCCCTCGTAGTAGGCGATGCGCCTGCGGATGAACGGCCAGCGCGCGTGCGGCTGGAGCACCTCGATGGCCTTGGTCATCCGGCCGTGCTCGAACTCGGCCTTGGCCGCCTCCAGGGGGCCGTCGGCCATGCGCCGCGCTATCTTGCGCGCGGTGACGCGCACGACGCGGGCGACCGGCCACGCGACCTTGCCCACCGCTGGACGCAGGCGTGGAGGCATCGCCTCCGCCGCAGCTTGCGCCACACGCATCGGGTCGGACTTGACCCTGGTGACGAAGACTCTGGAGACAATGACCGGATGCTGGACGAAGCCCTTGAGGAAACCGCGCACGCCGGCGCGAGCCGACTTGGGGGAGACCTTCTCGGGCCGGCTGGCCTCGGAAACCACGCGGTGACCGTACCATAGGCACCGCTTAGCCCTACTGGGCATTAGTTGACCCACTCCCGGCTGAAAGGCGAGGTCAATGAGGGAAAATCCCCTCGTTCTGCACGTGCTGGGCGCTCGTCCCAACTTCGTCAAGGCGGCGCCCGTCGTGCGCGGCCTGGCCGAGCTGGGGGTCCGGCAGGGCATCGTCCACACCGGGCAGCACTACGACGCGCTCATGTCCGACGTCTTCTTCGCCGATCTCGGGCTTCCCGAGCCGATCGCGAACCTCGGCGTGGGCTCCGGCAGCCACGCCCGCCAGACGGCCGCGCTGCTGACCGGCCTGGAGGAGGTCGTGCTGGAGCACCGGCCCGACCTGGTCGTGGTCTACGGCGACGTCAACTCCACGCTCGCCGCGATCCTGGTCTGCGCGAAGCTCCAGATCCCGACGGCGCATGTGGAGGCGGGCCTGCGGTCCTTCGACCGCGAGATGCCCGAGGAGGTCAACCGCGTCGTCACCGACGCGCTCGCCGACATCCTGCTGGTGACGAGCCCCGACGGCCTGTCCCACCTGGCCAACGAGGGCGTCTCCCCGGCCAAGGTGCACCTGGTGGGCAACCCCATGATCGACAGCCTCTTCTCGGCGCTGCCGAAGCTCGACCCCGAGCCGCTGAAGGAGCGCCTGGCCCTGCCCGAGCGGTACGCCGTCGCCACGCTGCACCGCCCGGGGAACGTCGACGACCCCGAGTCCGCGCGCGAGCTGGTCGAGGCCGTGCTGGCGGTGAGCGAGCAGGTGCCGATCGTGGTCCCGCTGCACCCGCGCGGGCGCGGCCGCCTCGCCGAGGCGGGCCTGGTGACCGGCGACAACCTCACGATCATCGACCCGCTGGGGTACGTCGAGTTCCTCTCGCTGGTACGGGGCGCGGCGCTGGTCGTGACCGACTCCGGCGGCGTGCAGGAGGAGACCACGATGCTCGGCGTCCCCTGCCTGACCGTGCGGCCGAACACCGAGCGGCCCATCACGATCACCCACGGCACCAACCGCCTGGTCACCCCCGCGACGCTGCCCGCCGCGGCGTCCAAGGCGCTCGCCGACGGCGCGGCCACCCCGAGCGGCGAGCTGCCGCCGCTGTGGGACGGCGCCGCGGGACCGAGGATCGCCCGCGTGATCGAGGCCTGGCTGCGCGGCGACAACCTCTCCCCCGCCGCCCAGGCGATCCCGCCCACCACGTCCTGACCTGCCCGATCGCCGGGTCGGCGATCTGGGCATTTGGGCGAAAACACCCGTCCCTTCGCGGCGGAAGCCGTACGATCGGACATTCCCGGGCGATGACGAGGGAGCAAGTCGGACCATGGCCGAGAGTGACCAGACAAATCCGGATGAGCCGCGTTTTCAGCGACTCGGGGCGGCGAACTGGCTACCCGAGGAGCGCAAGGTCGTCGAGCGCTACGAGGACCGCATCCGCGACCTGGAGCGACGTCTCGCCACCGCCGAGGCGCGGGCCGAGTACGCCCAGTGGCAGCTGTCGGCGACCAAGGCGCAGCGCCCGTACCGGGTGAGCACCGCGCTCGCCGGGGCCAAGCGCCCGTCCAGGCTCGTACGGCTCCCGCGCGACCTGTCCCAGGCGCTGAAGCCGAAGAAGGCTCCCAAGGCGCCCGCGACGGTCACCGCGAGCAGCGTCGCCATCGACGCCGTGCTCGCGCACGCGCCCGAGGTCAAGATCCCGAACCTCGCCTGGCCCGAGGGCCCGGTCAGCCGCCCGGACCTGAAGGTCGCCGTCATCCTGGACGACTTCTCCCGGATGGCCTTCAAGTACGAGTGGGACCAGATCGAGTTCGGGCTCAAGGACTGGCCGGAGATCTTCGCCGAGAAGCGCCCCGACGTGCTGTTCTGCGAGTCCGCGTGGCACGGCAACCAGACGCGCTGGCGCTACCAGATGACCGGCACCAACGCGCCCAAGCAGGAGCTGCGCGACCTGGTGAGCTGGTGCCGCGAACAGGGCATCCCCACGGTCTTCTGGAACAAGGAGGACCCGCCGAACTTCGAGTTCTTCATCGACACGGCGAAGCTGTTCGACTACGTGTACACGTGCGACGGCGACATGGTGCCGAAATATCGCGAGATATTGGGGCATGACCGGGTGGACGTGCTGCAGTTCGCGGCGCAGCCGCGCGTGCACAACCCGATCCAGACCAAGCAGGGCCGGCCGTACGACGTGGTCTTCGCGGGCATGTACTTCCGCGACAAGCACCCCGAGCGGCGCGAGCAGATGGAGGCCGTGATCGCTCCCACGCGGGAGCTCGGCCTGCACATCTTCGCCCGCAACGACAAGGCCGGCGACAAGTACGCCTGGCCCGAGGAGTACCGCCCGCACATCGTGGGCGAGCTTCCTTACGAGCAGATGCTCGCCGCGTACAAGATGTACAAGGTCTTCCTCAACGTCAACTCGGTGATCGACTCGCCGACCATGTGCGCCCGGCGCGTCTTCGAGCTGTCGGCGTGCTCCACCACGGTGCTGTCGGGGTGGTCGCGGGCCATCGAGGAGACGTTCGGCACGCTGATCCCGATCGCGCACACGCAGGAGGAGGCCTACAACCAGGCCCTCTACCTGATCAACAGCCCGGAGCTCCGCGCCCGCCAGGCCCACCTGGCCATGCGGGAGGTGTTCGACAAGCACCTGTTCTCCCACCGCGTCGACCAGATCCTCACCGCGCTCGGCCGTCCCGTGGCCACGCGGACGAAGACCGTGTCGGTGGTGCTGCCCACCAACCGGGCGGGCCAGCTCGAACACGCCATCTCCCAGGTCGCCCGCCAGCGCCACCGCGACCTGGAGCTGATCCTGGTGCTGCACGGGCTCGACATCGACCCGGGCGTCGTCCGCGACAAGGCGCTCGCCGCCGGCATCCCCGCCGTCAAGGTGCTCACCGCCGACCCGTCCCTGACCCTCGGCGAGGTGCTGAACCTCGGCATCGCCCAGGCCGACGGCGACTACATCGCCAAGATGGACGACGACAACCTCTACGGCACGCACTACCTGTCGGACCTGCTGCGCGCCTTCGACTACGCCGACGCCGAGATGGTGGGCAAGGGCGCCCACTACACCTACTTCCCCGCCACCAACACGACCGTGATGCGCCTGCCCGGCCTGGAGCACCGGTACGCCCACCTCGTGCAGGGCGCCACGATCCTCGCCAAGGCCGACCTGCTGCGCACGTTCGCCTTCGAGGCCGTCAACGCGGGCGAGGACACGCGGCTCGTACGACGGTGCAAGGAGGAAGGTGTGCGCATCTACTCCGCCGACCGCTTCAACTTCGTCTACATGCGCGGCGCCGACGCCTCGGCCCACACCTGGAAGGCCCAGGACTACAAGCTGACGCGCAACGCCCAGTTCTCCTTCGTCGGCCACCCCGAGGCGCACGTCATGATCTGAGGGTCCTTTCCGAGGCCACGGGCGCTGTGAGCGCTTTCTGCGGACAGCGCCCCCGGGCCTGGAAGTACCCGCACTGATCCGCGACCGTTGGACCCTGCCCGGCGGATCCTCACATAAGGCATGATCTTCCCCATGACCGCGCCGCCCTCCGTCTCCGCTGGAGGGCTGTGCCCGTCCTGCTCCGCCCCCGTCTCGACGGATCCCCGGTTCGTGACGTGGTGCCCCTCGTGTGGGTGGAACGTCGACCCCGCGGCGACCGGCGCTGCCCCGCGCGGGCGCTCCGCCCGGCGACTGGAGGCGCGGCGACAGGCCGACCGCGTGGTGGTCGAGCAGGTCTACGCGCAGGTCGCCCACGTACCGAGTTCGCGTCCCAGGCGCGACGGCTCGTTCTTGGCCGCCATGGTCCTCGCGGGGTCGGTGCACCTGGTCACCGCCGCACTGACCGGGTGTTCCATCTGGCTGCTGATCACCGGCAACCTCGTCACCCGCTCGCTCGGCGCGGTAGGGTTCGCGACCGCTGTTCTGCTCCGTCCGCGACTGGGCCGTTTCCGGCCGGACGAGTGGTCGTTGAGCCGCGCGGAGGCGCCGCACCTGTACGACCTCGCGGACCGGGTCGCCGCTGAACTGGGCGCGCCACCCATCGACCTGATCCGGGTGACACCAGGCTTCAACGCGAGCTACGGCAAAGCCGGGCCGCGCCGGCGCGGCATCCTCACAATCGGCATGGCGTTGTGGGAGTTGCTCACCCCTCAGGAGCGCATCGCGCTGCTCGGGCACGAGCTCGGACACGCCGTCAACGGTGACGCACGTCGCGGTCTATGGCTCTCCTCGGCCGTCAAGGCACTGACTCACTGGCATGAGTTCACCCGTCCCGGCAGTGTCACAACGGGCGGGGAGGGTCTCCTCTTCCTGGCCGGCGGCTGGATCGCCAAGGCATTACTGGTTCTTCCCAACAAGCTCGCAGAGCTGATGCTGCGCCTGCTCATCCGCTTCACCCTGCGCGTCGGCCAGCGTGCCGAATACCTCGCGGACGACCTGGCCGCACGCGCCGGCTCGTCGGCGGCAACCCGGTCCATGCTCGAAACCCTCGTACTCGGCGACAGCGTGGACACCTTCTTCCAGCGCCGGGCCGTCACTCACAGGGGAAAGCGGTCCCCACGCGCCGACTCACGCGGGCCGGACGACTTCGGTCTGTGGCAGGAACTGCGGGAGCACATCGCCTCAATCCCCGAGATCGAACGCACTCGGCGGCTCCGGGTGTCGGCCCTCCGGATGACCTCCGTGGACACCACTCATCCCCCCACCCATCTGCGCGTCCGCCGGATCAGCGCACGGAAGCCCGAGGAGGCCGCGATCACCCTTGACGAGGCGGAGACAGCCTCCACCGAGGCCGAACTGGCGGCAGTGCGCGCCCGGGTGGCCCGCGTCGTACTCAACTGACCTACCAGCACACGCTTGGAGTCACCGCTCCTTTTTCAGGGCGTCCAGCATGATCCTGAGGTCGGTCGTGGTCATGGCGCGGACCTGGGCTTGGACCCGCGCGGCCAGACTGTGACCTCGGTCCGTTATGACGAACGCCCTCCGCTCGCCGGACCATGAAATCGGCATGCCCTGTACTCCTCACGATACTATCGGCGGCGATACTATCGCTAGGAGGTGCATGTGAGCGGGTTCGTCGGCCGGGAGGCGGAGCTTGCGGCGCTGCAGGGGTTGCTCGACCGGGTGACCTCGGCCGCCGGTGATCTCCGGCCGGGGTGGTGCGTGCTCATGCGCGGGCGAAGGCGGATCGGCAAGTCCGCCCTGGCGGAGGAGTTCGTGACCCGCAGCGGCCTGGCGTCTCTGTACTTCACCGCCGCGCGCGCGAGCGCCGAGCAGGAGTTGCGGCAACTGCTCGACGACGTCGCGTCCTCCGACCTTCCTCACCGTGAACTCTTCGTCCAGACCCCGCCGGCCAACTGGAACAGTGCGCTCCAACTGCTGGCGGACGCGATCCCCGACGATTCACCATCGGTGGTGGTGATCGACGAGGTCCCCTACCTCATGGAGCGCATCGATGCCTTCGAAGGGTTGCTCCAGCGGGCCTGGGACCGCTTCCTGAGCCGCAAGCCCGTTCTGCTGATCCTCATCGGCTCGGACATGTCGATGATGGAGGCGCTCAACAGCTACGAGAGGCCGTTCCATCAGCGGGGCACCGAGATGGTGATCAGGCCTCTCAATCCTGCCGAGATCCAGCGGATGCTCGATCTGGACGCCAAGACGGCCTTCGACGCGGCTCTCGTCACCGGTGGCCTCCCTCTGGTGTGCGCCGAATGGGCACCAGGAACGTCGGTGTGGGAATTCCTGCATGATGCGCTGACCAACCCGGTATCGGCCCTGCTCGTCTCAGGAGAGAGGACGCTGGCCGCGGAGTTCCCAGGACAGGCCATGGCAAGGGAAGTGCTGGAGGCCATCGGCAGCGGGGAGCGCACCTTCGTCAACATCGCGCGGGCCGCGGGAGGCATCTCCCATTCCACCCTCACCCGCGCGGCGGACCTCCTCACGGCCAAAGGCATCGTGTCCTCGGAGCTCCCGCTGAGCACCCGCCCATCGAAGGAACGCCGATACCGGATCACCGATCCCTACCTTCGCTTCTGGCTCTACTTCCTGCGGCCGCACATGCCGGAGATCGAGCGACGCCGGGGTGACCTCACGCTACGGCGGATCGCAGCGGGCTGGGGCAGTTGGCGCGGAAGGGCGGTCGAGCCATTGGTACGCGAGGCGCTGGCCCGGTTGGTACCTGATGGACGGCTTCCCTCCGCCGAGGCGATCGGCTCCTACTGGACACGGAGCAACGACGTCGAGATCGACATCGTCGGAGCGGACCGCGCCCCCATCGCCAAGGAACTTCGCTTCGTCGGATCGATCAAGTGGCTGAAGAGCGCCTTCGACGATCACGACCTCCAGGAACTGATCCGGCACCGGGCCGCGCTGACCGATCGCACACTCCCATTGGTCGCCGCGTCCCGAAGCGGCGCGACGTGCGACGGACTCACCGCTCTCTACGGCCCAGAGGAACTCATCACCGCGTGGAGGCATCAGAGTTGACCAGAGAACCGCTAGACGGCGCTCGCTTCGTGGAGCCGGATCGGGTGAGGGCGGGTAGCGACCTTCCAGACCACGATGACGAGGAGCACCAAGAAGAGACCGTAGAGATCCAGGTGGATGCCGATCTGGGCCGTGTCCGGCTGTGCCGGTCCGGCTGACGATATGGCCTTCGTGACCGCGCAGGCCAGGAAGACTGGCGCTCCCACGGCCAGCACGTGAAGCGAGCGGGACCGTATCGCGAGACCGGCACGGATGACGTCGTCATCCGCACCGGGCACGGGACCGCGTGCCAACTTGAGCTGGATGAGAACGCTCAGGAGCGCGACCGCGGCGGCGAGAACCAGGGTGACTGTTTCCTGGATGCCATCGGTGACAGCCGACAGGAGTACGAACACCCAGCCGGCGACCGCCAGGATTGACAGGAACTGTGCGGGCATGGACAGCAACGCCGGCGGGCGGCGGTCACCGCCGTGAGGTCGCGGCAGCCGGAGTTCCGCGATCACTGCTCCCGTGTACCAGCCGAGGAACGGATAATCGAACCGATCCCGAGACTGATCTCGCCTCGAACGACCTTGACCAGGAGATACACCGCGAGCCCCGTCAAGAACCCGGCGGCTCGCCAGCGGCGGGTCGTACGGAGATAGCTGATCGCCATGGCGCCGTTGCCCAGGGTGATGTCGAGGTCATGGAGAGCGGCGAACCTCTCCAGCCGTTTCCGTTTCACCGGGCCACACTGACTTGCCACGATCGCGGCCACGGCCCCGATTTCCACCACGGCCACCAGCACCGATGCGATCATGACATATCCCCCTTTCTGGGGTTAGGTGATCAAACCGCAGACAGCGGATGACCATCCCTCCTACTACACGACGCACAACGGACGCGGCGCGTACTCGGTCGAGTGGCAGAAGTACATGGCCGACCATGTGTGCGCGCCGCCCAAGAAGAAGCGGAAGAAGACTTCCTGACCGGGCGGACCACGGTTCCTCCCCGGCGGTCGGCTGAGGCGATATTTCGGGATGACTCGGTCTTTGTTAGGTCTTGACTCTTGTTAGAAGATCGTGTTGATTTGCCAGAGACCTGTGGAGGACTACCTCGGAGTACCGAGGTACCGGGCGGGGTCGTTGCGCGGGATCAGTCCTGTTCATCCATCGTGTGCGGACCTGTGCCGCACGAAGGAGCGAAGAAGTGTCGAGACTGCGCATCATGGCGTCCCTCGCCGCTGTGGCGATCGCGGGGGCGCTGGCGGTGGTCCTGCCCGTGGCGCCCGCGTCCGCGGCGGCCTGCGCGACCCCGTGGAGTTCGTCGGCGGTGTACACCGGCGGGATGACCGCCTCCTACAACGCGCACAACTGGTCCGCGAAGTGGTGGACGCAGAACGAGGTTCCGGGCAACGCCGACGTCTGGGCCGACCAGGGCACCTGCTCCGGTGGCGGGAGCACGCCCCCTCCCTCCGGCTCGTGCAGCTACCCGAACTGGGTCGCCGGCCGGACGTACGTCACCGGCGACATCGTGAAGTACACCAACGGCCAGTACTACCGGGCCTCGCACGACAATCCCGGGTACGACCCGACCATCAGCACGTGGTACTGGGACCCGTACACCTGCAGTGGCGGCGGTTCGACGCCGCCGCCCACGGGCGGGTTCGTGGTGAGCGAGGCCCAGTTCAACCAGATGTTCCCGAGCCGGAACTCCTTCTACACCTACAGCGGCCTGGTCGCCGCGCTGAGCGCGTACCCCGCGTTCGCGACGACGGGCAGTGACACCGTCAAGAAGCAGGAGGCGGCGGCCTTCCTGGCCAACGTCAACCACGAGACCGGTGGGCTGGTCTACATCGTCGAGCAGAACACCGCGAACTACCCCCACTACTGCGACACGAGCCAGCCCTACGGTTGCCCGGCGGGGCAGGCCGCGTACTACGGTCGCGGTCCAATCCAGCTGAGCTGGAACTTCAACTACAAGGCCGCGGGCGACGCCCTCGGCATCAACCTGCTCAACAACCCGAACCTGGTGCAGACCGACGCCTCCGTGGCCTGGAAGACCGGCATCTGGTACTGGATGTCGCAGAACGGGCCCGGCACGATGACCGCGCACAACGCGATGGTCAACGGGTACGGCTTCGGCCAGACCATCCGCAGCATCAACGGCTCCCTGGAGTGCGACGGGAGGAACCCCGCGCAGGTGCAGAGCCGCGTCTCCGCCTACCAGAGGTTCACGCAGATCCTGGGCGTCTCCCCCGGTAACAACCTGAGCTGCTGACCCGTAGCGCATGACGGAGAAGGGTGCGGCCCGGTGGCCGTGCCCTTCTCCGTTGTGTGCGGCTACTCAGCGCGAATGTGGATGTCTCACGTAGATTGTCGCGATTGAGGGGGAATGAGAAGCGTGGGGGAGCCGTTGCGTACTCCCGGGGACGGCCGCGCGGCCAGCGGGGTGAGTCCGGCCTCGACGTCCACGACGCGCAAGGAGAACGCCCCGGTGACGACCGTAGCGAGCCCGAAAGGCATCGGCCTCAAGTCGGAACGCGGCCCGGTGCTCGCGGCCATCATGCTCTGTACGGGGCTGGTGGCACTCGACAGCACCATCATCGCGACGGCCGTTCCATCTGTGGTCAGCGACCTCGGCGGCTTCTCGCAGTTCCCCTGGCTGTTCTCCATCTACCTGCTCACGCAGGCGGTGACGGTCCCGATCTACGGCAAGCTGGCGGACATCTTCGGTCGCAAGCCGGTCATGTTCTTCGGCATCGCGGTGTTCCTGCTCGGCTCGGTGCTGTGCGGCGTCGCGTGGAGCATGCCCGCGCTCATCATCTTCCGCGCCCTGCAGGGCATCGGCGCCGGGGCCGTGCAGCCCATGAGCATCACGATGGTCGGCGACCTGTACTCCGTCGAGGAGCGCGCCCGCGTGCAGGGCTACGTGGCGAGCGTCTGGGGCATCTCCGCCGTGATCGGGCCCACGCTCGGCGGCCTGTTCTCCGAGTACGTCTCGTGGCGCTGGATCTTCTTCATCAACCTGCCGCTCGGCGCCATCGCGGCCTGGATGCTCGCCCGCCGGTTCAAGGAGCGGGTGACGCGCAGCTCCCACCAGATCGACTACGTCGGGGCCACGCTGCTCACCGGCGGCTCGTCCCTGCTCATCCTCGGCCTGCTCGAAGGCGGGGTGGCCTGGGGCTGGGCCTCGGTGCCGAGCCTGGTCATCTTCGCGGTGGGCGCCGTCCTGGTGGCCGCGTTCGTCATCGTGGAGCGTAGGGCGGCCGAACCCATCCTGCCGCTCTGGGTGTTCCGCCACCGCACGCTCACGGGAGGCAACCTCGTCGGGCTGGGCGTCGGCGCGCTCATGATCGGCCTCAGCTCGTACGTCCCGACCTTCGCGGAGGGCGTCCTCGGCACCGGGGCCCTGGTGGCCGGGTTCGCCCTGGCCGCGCTCACCGTCGGCTGGCCCCTGGCCGCGACCCTGTCGGGACGCCTCTACATGCGCATCGGGTTCCGCGACACGGCGCTCATCGGCAGCGTCCTGGTCGTGGCGGGCGCCGTCCTGTGCGCCCTGCTGGGCCAGAACGCGAAGGTGTGGATGGTCGCGGGAGCGTGCTTCGTCGTCGGCGCCGGTCTCGGACTGGCGTCCAGCCCCACGATGGTCGCCATCCAGTCGGTCGTCGGATGGGAGCGCCGGGGCGTCGTCACGGCGACCAACATGTTCTGCCGTTCCATCGGTAGCGCGGTGGGGGCGGCGGTCCTCGGGGCTATCTCCAACGCCACGCTCGCCGACCGCTTCGCCCACCCGCCGGCGTCACTGGCCGGCAAGCTGCCCAACAGCGTCGACGCCACGAGCCTCGTACTCGGCGCCCAGGGACCCGCCGCACAGTCGGCCACGGCCGTCTTCGTACGCAAGGCGCTGTACGACGCGAGCCACCACGTCTTCCTCGCGCTCGTCGTGGTCGCGGTGCTCAGCGTGGGCGCGCTGCTGCTCATGCCCCGCCGCACCGAGCAGCTCAGCTTCGACTGACGGTTCCCCCATGGCGGCGGCCGGGAACGGCATAACCGCCGTCCAGCCGGGAACGGGTGTGGGTGAAGGGAAGAGCATCGATCGCCCCGGTAAGGGGATGAGAAACCATGGCGATCTCTCTCAACCACACGATCGTCCCCGCGCGGGACAAGCGCGCCTCGGCCGGGTTCCTCGCCGGGATCCTCGGCCTACCTGTCGGCGAGCCGATGGGCCCGTTCATACCGGTGCGCATCGGGGAGTCGCTGACCCTGGACTTCGCGGACGTCGACTTCACCACCAGGGGCGTCACCGACATCGCCCCGCACCACTACGCGTTCGAGGTCGACGAAGCCGAGTTCGACCAGATCTTCGACCGGATCGAGCGGGCGGGCCTCGACTACTACGCCGAGCCCCACGAGCCCAAGCACTTCGGGGAGATCAACACCTCGCGTGGTGGACGTGCGGTCTACTTCGACGACCCCGACGGGCACATCATGGAGGTCATGACCACCCCCGGCGTCGACCCCCGCTGACGCGCAGGGTGTGAAGGCCGGCGGGCTGGGCTGACGGTCAGGCTTCGCCTGTTGCGAGTGCCATGCCGAGGGGCGTGCGCTCGTACAGCACCTGGTGGCCACGGCGGCGGGACGCCAGCAGCCCGGCGTTGCGCAGGACGGTCAGGTGCTCCGACACCGACGATGGCGCGAGGCCGTGCCGGTGTGCGAGAGCCGTGGTGGACGCGGGCTCGTCGAGGCCGCTCAGGATCGCGGCCCGGTTCGCGCCCAGCAGCCGTACGAGCGCGCCCGGCGCCTCGGGAACGGGACGCTGCCACAGGGCGCCCATGCCGCGCGCCGGATAGATCACCGTGGGCTGCCAGCGCGGGGCGAAACCGCTCACGACATCGGGCCACACGAAGATGCTCGGCATCAGCAGCACGCCCCGGCCGCCGAGATCCCACACGCCCAGGGACGCGGCCGGACTGCTGATCGCGAGCGTGCCGCCGGACCAGCGCAGGCCGGGGTGCAGGTCGGCGAACAGGCCCTCCAGCCCGCCGTCCGCCAACTGCCGCGACCGGTAGGCGATGTCGGCCTCCAGCAGGGAACGCAGGCGCGGCCAGTCCGCGGCGATCAGCGCCTGCCAGGCACGTTCCGTCAGATCGGCCAGCCTCTGCACGGCACGCTCGGGGTCGTCGAGCATCTCCCTGCCCAGCGGCGACTCGGCGGCTCCGGGGGTGCAGGCCAGCGAGCGCGCCATCTCCTCGTGCGCCACGGCGGGGTCGGTGACCCGCAGGAGCGCCAGCTCGTCCTCGAACGAGGCGGGCGAGGTGAAGGGGGTGCCCGGCGGCGGGCCCAGGAAGTCGGGCGTGTAGCCGCCGCGCGGCATGAACAGCCACAGGGCGGAAAGGTCGAGGCCGGCGACCGCCTCCCGCATCCTTCGCAGCCACGGCCGGTGGTAGCCGTGCCGCCCCCGGCGTCTCAGGGTCCGTACGGCCTCATGGGTCTCGCAAAGCGGCGAGAAACCGAACCGGCAGCGCAGCAGATCGTCGGTGCCGAACCGCAGTCGCAGCGGCATGGTCCCTCCGAAGATTCGGCTGCGACCGAAAGTCTAGAAGCCGCCCGGGTGCCCTGGGCAAGCTGCCGCCATGTCCTCCCCTCCCGCTCCCGAGAACCCCCACCCCACCGGCACGCGTCCGGACGGCGACGGGGAGCGGAGTGCCGGGTATCGGGCTGTGTTCGGGGTGCGGGAGTTTCGGGCGGTTTTCGTCGCGCATGCGATGTCCACGCTCGGGAGCGTCGTCTGCGAGATCGCCCTGGCCGTCCTGGTCTACAGGCTCACCGGCTCGCCGCTGCTGAGCGCGCTGACCTTCGCGTTCGGCCTGCTGCCGTACGTCCTCGGCGGCACTCTCCTTTCGTCCCTCGCCGACCGCTTCCCCGCGCGCCGGGTACTGGTCGTCTGCGACCTGGTGTCCGCCGCGTGCGCGGCCGGGATGCTACTGCCGGGCATGCCCGTCGCCCTGCTGCTCGTGCTGCGCTGCGTGATCGCCGCCGTCGCGCCGGTCTTCACCGGCACGCGTGCCTCGACGCTCGGCGACATCCTCGGAGAGGGTGACCTGTTCGTCCTCGGCCGCTCGGTGATACGGATCGTCGCGCAGAGCGCGCAGCTGGCGGGCTTCGCCATGGGAGGGCTGCTGCTGGCCGTCGCGTCGCCGCGTACCGTGCTCGCGCTGACGGTGGCGACGTTCCTCGGCTCGGCGGTGCTGCTCCGCTTCGGCACCCGCCGCCGGCCGGCGCGGGCTGCGACGGGCGGCGGGACGGTCCTGGGCGCCTCGCTCTCCGGGATGCGGCTGCTGCTCGCCGACCGGCGGATCCGGGCGCTGCTCCTGCTGTCGTGGGTGCCGCCGATGTTCGTGGTGGTGTCGGAGGCCCTTCTCACCTCGTACGCCGACTCGCTCATGCTGAGCCCGGCGGGGCTCGGGCTGCTCATGTGCGGCATGCCGATCGGCGCGATCACGAGCGAGACCCTGGTGGGCTCGCTGCTCGGCCCGCGCGGCAGGGCACGCCTGACGATGCCGGTCGCCGTCCTCGCGATGCTGCCCGCCCTCGGGTACGCGTTCGAGCCCTCGCTGGGCTGGGCACTGGTCTGCCAGATCCTCACCGGTTGCGGCATCTCGTACAGCCTCGGCCTGGACCAGTGGTTCATCGCCGCCGTGCCTGAGGAGCTGCGCGGCCGGGCGATGACGCTGATGACGGCCGGGCTGATGACCGCCCAGGGCCTCGGCATGACCCTGGCGGGCACGGCCGCCGAGTTCTTCCCGGTACACCAAGTCATCCTCTTCGGGGGCGTCCTGGGCATAGTGTGCGTATCAGCGGTGCTGCGATCCGTACGGACGTCGGCCCGCAGCACCGTCCATCGCGCGGAGGCCCCTCCTCAGCCCAGCTGAGCCTCGCCGACCGCTGCCGCTCTCCGGTGCCAGTCCTCACGCCGCCCTTTGGGCACGGCTCGACCGATCCCGCAGGTCATAGAAGGAAGACATTGAAGCGATACATCATCACGGGCACCCCGGGCGCCGGAAAGACGACGATCCTCCGGTGTCTGGAGGCGCTCGGGCACAGCGTCGTGGACGAGGCGGCGACGGCGGTCATCGCGTCGGAGCAGGCGCGGGGCGAGGCCGAGCCGTGGGCGCATCCGTCCTTCGTCGACAAGATAATCGCCTTGCAGCGGCAACGGCAGACGGATGCCCCGGCAACGGCCATCCAGTTCTACGACCGTTCGCCGATCTGCACCCATGCGCTCAGCACCTATCTGGGATACCCGTCCTCACCGGCGCTCTCCACAGAGATCGAAAGGATCACGCGCGAGGGCGTCTACGAGCGCCAGGTCTTCTTCGTCCGCAATCTCGGGTTCTGCGAGCCGACCGCCGCCCGGCGGATCAGCTTCGAGGACTCCCTTGAGTTCGAGCGTGTGCACGAGGAGAGCTATCAGCTGTTCGGCTACGAACTCGTCGGCATTCCGGCCGGAGAACCGGCTGATCGCGCGGCCGCGATCACGAACGCCATCTCGCGGCTCGACGGTGAGAACCGTCTGGCGACCGGGATCTCGTAGGCTGCCCCCATGTCTTCGCGAACTCCTCACGCTCAGCGGCCTTTGCGGGAACCGGTCGCACCGAAATTGAAGGGCCTTCTGAGCGGCGCGCGACTGCCCGAGCACGATCTCGTGGACGACGGTGCTTACCGGTCGCTGGAGTTCGACGGCGTCGACCTGTCGTCCCGGGACGCCGACACGGTCGAGTTCGAAGGATGCCGGTTCGTCGACATGCGATTCTCCGGCACGGTGATGCGCCGGGGCGGTTTCTCCGACGTGGCGATGGAGCGCTGCGACCTCTCCAACATGTCCGCCAGGTCGTCGTCGATGCACCGCACCCGGGTGACCGCGAGCCGGCTGACCGGCATGGCCTGGTCCGAGTGCGGGTTCCGGGACGTGCTGTTCGACGCCTGCCGCGGCGATCTCACAGGGTTCAGGTTCTCGACGTTCAAGAACGTCGTCTTCCGCGACTGCAACATGCTGGAGGTGAACTTCCAGAACGCGGATCTGAAGGGCGTCCGATTCGAGCGCTGCGACCTTACAGGCGCGCAGTTCTCCAACGCCCAGATGGAAGGCGCACGGTTGAACGACTGTGTGTTGCTGGGGATCGGCGGAGTTACCAGCCTCAGGGGCGTGACCGTCAGAACCTCGGACGCGCAGGGACTCGTCCACAGCCTCGCAAACGCCATGGGGATCCTCATCGAGGACTCGTAGTCGTGAAAGGCCTGGTCACAGCGGGCGACCTCACGGCCTCCGCCCCGTTGGGCGGATTGCAGGAAGGTCGGATACATGGCGCGCTTTTGAAGCGCTCCTAACCGCTCGGGAAGTTAGGGGCAGAAGGCCGTCGTTCCACGCTGACAGGATCTTGCCCCTGTCATGCACCAGACGCGGAGACCAACGGCCGTGACGCGAGGCCATTGATCGTTACTCTCAGTAGTCGAATGGTTGTCTCTTAGCCACAACAGCCGATCATTGAGAGGCCTCTATGGAAATGCGCCCCGCAAGGAAAGCCCGTACAAGCAGGAAAAGCCTCACGCGCGGGCTGCACGGACTTCTGCTGTTCAGTGCCGTGATCGCGATGTCCACGACCGCACACGCCGGTACGACGGCTCCCCCACGCCCCCCGGTGAAAGTCACGATGGCCCCCGCTTCCAGTGGCATCCCCGGCCAGTACATCGTGAGGCTGAAACCCGGCGCGAACACCTTCGGCGAGGTGGTCCCGGTGGGCGTGCGCCCCCTCTACACCTACCAGCGCGTGGTCAACGGATTCGCCGCCCGGATGACGCCCGCCCAGCTCAACCAGCTGCGAATCCATCCCTCCGTCGCGGCGATCGAAGAGGACGCCCTGGCCTACGCCTTCGGCTCGCCGCGCCCGGCCGGACCGGTAATGCGGCGCGTTCCGCCGGCGGCGCCCACCACCTCCTGGGGGCTCGACCGCATCGACCAGCGCCGCCTCCCGCTCAATCACCTGTTCAGTCCCGTGCACACCGGTGCGGGGGTGACCGCCTACATGATCGACAGCGGCATCGACCAGGCGAACACCCAGTTCACCGGCCGCCTCGTCCCCGGCTACAGCACGGTCAACGACGGTTACGGCACCAACGACTGCCTGGGCCACGGCACCATGACGGCCGGCATCGTCGGCGGCACCACCTGGGGAGTGGCCCACGCCGTGAAGCTCTCTCCGGTCCGCGTCCTCGGCTGCGACGGCAGCGGCGCGTTCTCCCAGATCATCGCCGGGTTCGACTGGGTGGCCGCCCATGCCGTCAAACCGGCCGTCGCCAACGCCTCCCTCGGCGGGCCGAGGTCCGACGCGGCCAACGCCGCCGCCACCGCGCTGGCCGACTCCGGCGTGTTCGTGTCCGTGGCCGCCGGCAACAGCTCCATCGACGCGTGCGGGATCTCCCCGGCCAGCGCCCCCCGGGTGCTGACCGTCGGAGCCTCCACCATCACCGACACCTTCGCCTCGTTCAGCAACGTCGGTTCCTGCGTCGACATGATCGCTCCCGGCGCGAACATCACCTCGGCCAGGAAGGGCGGCGGCAGTACCTCGGGCAGCGGAACCTCCTTCGCCTCCCCCTACGCCACCGGGGTCGGCGCGCTGTTCAAGCAGACCTACGGCGACTACGACACAGCCACCGTCCTCAGATGGCTCATCAGCGCGACCACCCCCAACGTCCTGACGGGCGTGCCTTCCGGCACCGGCAACAAGCTGCTGTACTCCGCCGGGCTCTAGCTCGTCCCGCTCCCCGGCGGTTCTCCTCGACGGCACGGTGCCGGTAGGCCAGGAATTGGCCTTGATCAGGCGAGACGTTGGCTCGCGTCCGAAGGGCCGGTGTTTGATCCGAAGATCACGGCACTCAAGACTGTGACCACTGCCAACGCGATGACCAGGGGGAACACACATGGGACCTTTGTGGGGACGTGTGGCGCGCGGTGCCGTGATCCTCGTCGCGGTCGCGGGGTTCGGCCAGCCGGCCGCGAATGCCAGCTCGGCCGGCCAGCCACCGCCGGGTGACCCCGCCACCACATCAGACGCGTCTGGGAAGATCACGTCGGCCAAGGCGCTGGTGCTGGTGGTCGGCCAGGGACCGGTCCTCGTACCGCCCTCCCGGGCCGTGGTCTTGCAGTGCTCGCCCAAGGGAGGCGGAACGCACCCAAAGGCCCGGGAGGCCTGTGCCGTGCTGGCACACGTAGACGGTGACGTGCAAAAGTTGAAGAGCCCACCCGGAAAAGTGTGCACGGCGATTTACGAGCCGGTGACGGTGTCGTCGGTCGGCGTCTGGGACGACCACTTCCTGCTGTCGATACGCACCTTCGGCAACGCCTGCGAGCTGCGTAACACGCTGGGGCCCGTCGGACTCTTCTGACGTGCACCCGATGAGTGAGCCGGCAAAGGGTCCAGCGGACGCCGGACCCTTTGCCGGCTCAGGCTCGCGTTCGCCCTCTTGAACGTGATCTACGTGGGAACAATGGTGGCATGGAGTTGTTCCCAGCGATACCGCTGGCCGAGTGGCGCGACACCAAGGCCACGCTGCACCGGTTCGCCCAGGTAATCGGAAAGATCCGGTTGGCCGCCGGAGTCCGGCGCAACCACTGGTGGAACGCCCCGTTCCACCTCACCGGGCGAGGTCTGACCACACGTCCCATGGGGCAAGTCGACGGCAACCCCATCTTCACGATCGACTTCGACTTCGTCGGGCATCGGCTCCACATCACCACGGTGGACGGCAGAGCGATGTCGTTCCCGCTGTACGGCCAATCGGTGGCGTCCTTCTACCGTGACACCATGCGGGCACTGGCCGATCTGGATGTGCGAGTCCACATCGACATACCGCACCCGTTCGACCTTCCGGACACGGGCCGGCCGTTCGAAGACGACACCGAACACGCGGCCTATGACCCGGTCATGGTCACCCGTTACTGGCAGGTCCTCAGCCAGGTGAATCTGGTGCTGGAGGAATTCGCCGCCGACTATTCAGGCAAGATCAGCCCGGTACACCACTTCTGGCACACCTTCGACATCGCCTGCACCAGATTCGGGGACCGTGTGGTCGACCAGCCGCCCGATGCGGACCCGGTGACCCGCGAGGCGTACTCGCGGGAGGTGATCAGTTCCGGCTTCTGGTTCGGCGACGACTCCTTCCCCGAGCCGGCCTTCTACTCCTACACCGCTCCCGAGCCGGAGAGGCTGGAGAACGAGCCCCTGCTGCCCGAGGCCGCACAGTGGATCGCGCAACGCGGCAGCCATCTCGCCGTCCTGCCCTACGCCGACGCCCGGACCGAGGCCGACCCGCGCGCCACCGTGCTCGCGTTCTACGAGAGCGCCTACCGAGCCGGAGCACGTCTGGCGAAGTGGGACATCCCCCGCCTCGCCTGCCCCGGCGGCATCACCGACCCGCTATTGAGCACCTGAGGGAACGCCATTTCACGCCTCAACGGTGAGAACGGTCCGGTCACCTAGAGATGGAGGGCGCGCGCTTCGCCGACTGCGTGCTGACGGGGATCGGCGGCGTGACCAGCCTCAGGGGCGTGACCATCAAGAGCCGGGACGCGCAAGCTCGTAAGTAGGCGCCGTTTCCCTTGGTCGGGGGCGGGGGACGCGCAGGGCGGCGGCGAAGATCGTCGCGATCAGAGTCAGGCCGACCAGCACCAACGTCGCTCCCCTGGGTCCGGCGTCCAGGAGCCTGCCCGCCGCGAACCCGCCTGCGAGGGCCACCGCCCCGGCAAGGAAGCTGAGCAGGCCGAAGTAGCTGCCGAACCGCTGGGACGGCGCGCAGCGCGTGATGATCTGGAACATCGCCGACTGTGTCAGCCCCGCGGCCATTCCGTGCAGCACGGCGGCGGCCGACAACACGATGATCTGGTCGCCCCCGGGAGGCACGGCGAGCAGCGTCAGATAGCCGGCGCCCGCGCAGAGCAGCCCGCTTCTGAGCACCCACGGGCGCTCGCCCCGCCCATCGGCGGCACACCAAGGCTGGATCGCGGCCGCGGCCATCGCCACCACGCAGAAGAACAGGGTCGTCGCGCCCGCGCCCACCTCCTTGAGCGGGACCACGGTGACGATCTGGTCGGCGAGCAGGGTGCTGGGTGCCACGGTCAGCGCGAATCGCAGGAACCGCCGATCCCTGAGCGCCAGCGACACCCCCTCGGTGAGCCCGCGCACGTCCAGCCCGGCCCTTGTGACGGCGCCGTGCCGGCTGCTCAGGAAGCCGTGCCGAGGACGCAGGAGCAGGAACAGCATGGCGCTGACCGCCCACGCGCACGCCGTTACGGCGGCCAGCAGCCCGAACCCGCCGTTCAGCAGGAGCAGCCCGATCGGCGGGCCGGCCACCGCGCCGAGCTGACCGGCGATCACGTAAGCCGCGAAGCCTCGGGAGCGACGGGCCGGCCTCACCCCGGCCAGCAGGGACTGCGCGGCCGGATGGAACAGCGCCCCGCCCACCGCCAGCACCACGGCGGCGCAGAGCAGCTCGCCAATGCCATCGGTGGTGCCCAGCAGCGTGAACCCCACCGCCCGCAGGGCGCAGGCCAACGCTCCCGCACGCGCCGGGCCGATCGCGTCGGTGATCGCGCCGACGGGCAGGAACAGCATGTACTGGAGCGCGACGCGGACGCCGAGCACCACGGCGATGGTCCCGGCGAGCATGCCGAGATCGTGGCGCAGGTGGGAGACCAGGTGTGCCATCACCGCGAAGTAGCCGAGGGAGATGGCCAGCTGGATCCCCACGACGACCGTTACCACCCGCCGATCCATTCGTACGGGGGTAGGCATGCCGGCTCCCTGCTCTCCATCCTGGACGCCAAGAGCAGACCAGAACCCGTCACCCACGTCCAATATCGGTATGACCATCGACACGATATCCGGATGACTATCGCTGCAGGTAGGCGAGCTGCTGGGCCGGGTCACACCATGGGTTCCGCCGTGCCGTCGGACGGGACGCGCCCCGGCACCCTCGCGTGGGTGAGCAGGGACAGGTCATAGGGCCGGAGCGCGTCGGATCTGTCCCACAAGGAGGCGTCGATCGCGTCGCGCTGGCGGGCGTGCTCGACGACGTCGAAGCCGTGCGCCTTCAGCAGAGAGGCCATGCCGTCGGGGCCGAGGAAGGTCAGCCAGGGTTCGCCGCCCCCGGCCGAGACCGGCATCACGGCCTCGACGTACGCCTGACCCGCCTCGTCCCGCAGGTCCTCGGGGAGCATGCTGTCGGCGACGACCTCGGTGCCGGGCGCGAAGCCGCCGATCACGGTCAGGGTCTGCCCGATGGCCTCACGGGTGAGGTACATCGTGACGCCGAGCCAGCTCACGAACGCGGGCCGGGACGGATCGAACCCGTGGGCGACGAGACGGTCCAGCAGCGACTCGGTCTCGAAGTCGAGGGGGACGAAGGTGACGGTTCCCGGCACCGCGACCCCCGTGTCCTCCAGCAGCCGGATCTTCCACCGCTGCGTGGCCGGATGGTCGACCTCGAACACCTGAACCCGGACCTGGCCGTCCGGCTCCGGATGATCTACGTACGAGCCGCCGGCCGCCCGGTAGGCGTACGAGTCGAGGCCCGCGCCGAGGATGACGTACTGGCGGATGCCCCCGCCAACCGCCTCGGCCAGGCGGTCCTCGGTGTAGCGGCTCCGGGTGACGGCGGCCGCGCGAGCGCCCGCGAGGATGACATGCGTGCCATGAGCGCGGTGGTAGCCGACGAGCTCCTCGGCCCGATCTCCCAGCAGCTCGTACGCCAGAGTGTCGGCGAAGATCCTCGGCTCGTCGTCGACGATCAGATGCGCGGCCCGCGCGGCGGCGGCCATGAGCGCGGTCTGGCTTGGTTCTCCATCGTGATTCACGCAAAGGACACTACATACAGATTTTGGCATTATATCAGGAAATAAAATCTTTCAAAAGCGCCATCGAATCACAATTAACTAACACCAGCCACGCCGCATTACCGCACACAGGCGCCGAAGCATCGTGAGATCCGCCGCAAGGCGGCGGTCGCCCCGTCCAGCCTGGCGCCGCTGACGGAGTTGCGGGGATCTGCCCGGAACGGGCATCCGCCTCCTTCACACGCACGCCAACCGAGGGGATGGCGGCGGCAAACATCCAACGGCTCGCGCTCACCGTGCGCGGGCAATCACATACTCTCCGTGTCTAATGGCTGACGCATGAGGAACGGCCGGGCCGGCCCGGAGGGACATCCCTTCAGACGCAGCGGCCCGGTCGGACCGACGTCATTCGATAGCAGGGGAGAAATCGTGACCAATCGTGTCGTGATCAGTTTGGGAACGGCTGCCTTCGCGGCCGTTACCGCGTTCTCGCTCCCGGCCGCGTCGGCCATGGCCGCGCCGGTTGACGAAACTCCCGTCACCGACACACCGCTGGCTCCCGTCACGGAAACGCCGCTGCCTCCGGGCGTGGTCAAGCTGACCGACGGCGAGCAGTGCCCGGCGAAGACACTGTGCCTCTACCGCGACTACGGCCACAAGGGTCCGGCCTACGGCATCGGAGCGGGCCACCAGGTGGACCTCAGCAAGCTGCCCATCGCCGGCGGCGTGGCCGGGCGACCCAGCGCGGCCAACAACATCTCCTCCTGGGTCAACAACACCGACTACAAGGCGAAGCTCATCAACATCGACCCGCCCGCGCTCAGCCGCTCACTGAAGAAGGGGCGCTCCCTCGAAGAGCCGGCGGCCACCAACGACACCGTCGACAGGGTCGACTGGGCCGCCGCCAAGTAGCCTCCACCCCGCCCCGGGCCGCCCGACACGGACGGCCCGGGGCCTTCGCGTCCTCCCGACCGCTCACGAGCGCCCGGCCGTCACCGCGGCGGCTCGGGCGCGCTGCGGGACGACGGTGTAGCGGGGGTCCTTGGCCGAGGCGACCCCCGCGGAGAACACGCTGAGACGTACGCAGGCCGACGCCGCCATGAGAGCCATCCCCGAGAGCACGGCGACGGAGCGCCTCCGCCCGGCCAGCACCGCCCCGGTCGCCCCCGCCACGGCCAGCGCCTCTCCCGCGCGCAGCAGGGTGCCCGCGCGTCCCCGCTCGTAGGACTCGGCGATCATGCCGAGGCGGCGGCGCATCAGCCGCCCAGCGGCCAACTCCAGCGCGGTGCCGAAGACGGCGGCGCGGCGCGCGGGGGCGTTCTCCGAGGACGGCGCCGCGATCATGGCGGCGCCCGCCGCCGTGGCCGTGGCCGAGCCGGCGAACAGGAACGGCATCTCCCGGTAGCCCTCGTGCCAGGCGGGCACGGCGGTGTCGCTCACCAGCACGGCCGTGTACGTCGTGATCGCCGGGCCGATCACCGCGGCCCCGTAGCACGCCGCGCGACCGGCGAGCGGGAACCGCCCGGTGACATCGGGGAGCATGCTGATCCCGACCAGCGGCGCGTACGCGGCCAGCAGCCACGAGCCGACGTTCATCGGCGAGGTGGGCTTGAAGGTGCGGAGCATGTGCAGGAAGCGCGCCGGCCGTCCGAGATCCTCGACGAGCAGCACCATCGACAGCGTGATCCCGGCGAGCGCGGCGACCTTGCCGGCCCGCGCGAGCCCCGGACGCCCGGTGAGCTGGCCTCCGGCGGCGAACACCGACGAGGCCCCGGCCAGGCCTCCCAGGTAGAGGTAGCCGCCGATGTTCGCCTCGCGCCAGGTCGGCGCCTTCAGGATCGGGCGGTTGTAGTACGAGACGATCTCGTCCGCCATCCGCGTCGCCTGGCCATCAACACGGCCTCGCGTGGTCATTTCACTCTCCTTGCCGGTCCGGGCGCGGCTCATCGGGGTCCAACGGCGAAGGCGGTGGCGACACCGCAGGCCAGGGTCAGCGCGGCGACGGCCGCGTGCCGCCACATCGAGTCGAGGTCGCGCGTCGTGTCCTTCGGGGCCGGGGGCAGGCCGTACACCTCGGGCTCGTCGAGCAGCAGGAAGAAGGCGCCGTTGCCCCGGACCCCGTCCTCGGGGTCGTGACCGTAGAGGCGGGCGTCGGCGACGCCGTCCTGGCGCAGCTCCTGGACGCGGGCGGCGGCGCGCTGCAGCAGTTCGTCCAGCGGCCCGTACTGGATGGACTCGGTGGGGCAGGCCTTGGCGCAGGCGGGGGTGAGGTCGTCGACCTGCCGGTCGTAGCACATGGTGCACTTGAACACCCGGCCGTCGCCCTCGCGCTTGTCGATCACGCCGTACGGGCAGGCGGACACGCAGTAGCCGCAGCCGTTGCAGATGTCCTGCTGCACGACCACGGTGCCGAACTCCGTGCGGAAGAGCGAGCCGGTCGGGCAGACGTCGAGGCAGGCGGCGTCGGTGCAGTGCTTGCACACGTCGGAGGCCATCAGCCAGCGCAGGTCGCCGGCGCCCTGGTCGCCGGAGTCGGCGGGCTTCTTGATGGGCTTGCGCTGCTCGATGAAGGCGACGTGCCGATAGGTGGACCCTGAAAGCTGCTCGGTGTTGTCGAAGGACAGGCCGGTGAACTCGAACGGCGGGTCCGCCGGGAGCTGGTTCCACTCCTTGCAGGCCACCTCGCACGCCTTGCATCCGATGCACACGGAGGTGTCGGTGAAGAACCCCATGCGGGGCGGATGCTCCGCGTAGCCGGTCTCCTCCTGAACCTCGGGCAGCCTCGTGGCCACCGGGATCGATCGCACGGTCATCTCCTCAGACCTCCTGGTGGGCGGGCTCGGTGATGCCGGCCCGGCGGCGGTACGTCTCCACCAGCCGCGGCAGGCCGGCGCCGCGTGGGCGCCGTCCTGGCTGGATGTCCGCGGTGAACGCCTTGTCCTCCTGGATGTCGGCGTTCGGGTCGAGCACGATGGGCGCCAGCTCGTTCGCCGGGTCGCCGGTGGCGCAGCCGTTCGGCCCGTAGTGGTACGGCAGGCCGATCTGGTGGACGACACGGCCGTTCATGCGCAGCGAGGGGATCCTGTCGGTCACCATGACCTTCGCCTCGATCGCGCCCCGGGCCGTGATGATGGTGGCCCAGCCGCCGTGCTCCAGCGTGCGCTCCTCGGCGAGCGCCGGCGAGATCTCGCAGAACATCTCCGGCTGGAGCTCGGCGAGGTAGGGCAGCCAGCGGCTCATGCCGCCCGCCGTGAAGTGCTCGGTGAGCCGGTAGGTGGTGACGACGTACGGATAGACCTCGCTGCCCGGCGGGTGGTAGCGGTTGCCAGGACGGTCGTACGTCAGCCGCGCGGGATTGCTCCGGTGCGTGCGGTAGAGCGGGTTGTCGCAGGGGGTGTCCTGCGGCTCGTAGTGGGTCGGCAGCGGCCCGTCCATGAGCCCGGCCGGCGCGTACAGCCAGCCCTTGCCGTCGCCCTGCATGATGAACGGGTCGATTCCCGACAGCGCGTCGGTGCCCACGGCGTCGTGCGGCGGCCGGTAGCCGGGCGGTCGGTCGGCGATGAAGTCCGGGATGTCGTGCCCGGTCCACCGGCCCTGCTCCGCGTCCCACCAGACGTACGCCTTGCGCGCGCTCCACGGGTTCCCCTCGGGGTCGGCCGAGGCGCGGTTGTACAGGGTGCGCCGGTTGAGCGGCCAGGCCCAGCCCCACTCGTGCGACACCCAGCTCTGCTCGGTGTGCGGCTTGCGGCGGGCCGCCTGGTTCACCTCGTCCGCGAACACCCCGCAGTAGATCCAGCAGCCGCAGGAGGTCGACCCGTCGCCGCGCAGCTCGGTGTAGGACGACAGCAGGCGCCCGTCCGGGCCGTACCCGTTGACCTCCTGGAGCACCGCCTCGGCGCTCGGCTCGGCGATCTCGCTCTCCACCGGGTAGTCCCAGGTCAGGTCAAGGATCGCGCGGTCGCTGGGCGCGGCGGAGTCCGCCAGCCGCTCCTTGACCATCCGCCCGAGGTGGTAGACGAACCACAGGTCGCTGCGGCAGTCGCCGCTCGGCGCGACGGCCTCGTTGTGCCACTGGAGCAGCCGGTTGGTGTTGGTGAACGTGCCGCTCTTCTCGGTGTGCGAGGCCGCGGGGAAGAAGAAGACCTCGGTGCCGATCTGGTCGGTGCGCAGCTCGCCGCTCTGGATCTCCAGGCCGTCCTTCCACCAGGTCGCCGACTCGATGAGCACGAAGTCGCGCACCACCAGCCATTCCAGGTTCGCCATGCCGAGCCGCTGCAGCCGGGTGTTCGCCGATCCGACGGCGGGGTTCTCGCCGAACAGGAAGTAGCCCTTGCACACGCCTTCGAGCTGCGCCATGACCGTGTCGTAGGTGCTGTGCGAGCCGGTCAGCCGGGGCAGGTGCCCGAAGCAGAATTGGTTCTCAGCGGTGGCCGCGTCCCCGTAGTACGCCTTGAGCAGGCTGATCACGTACGACCTGGCCTCGGCCCAGAAGCCCTTCTGGGTGCTGATGACGTCCACGAATTCGTCGAGGTTCTCGTCGGTGTGCGCGTACGGCATCGGGATGTAGCCGGGCAGCAGGTTGTAGAGCGTGGGAATGTCGCTGGAGCCCTGGATGCTGGCGTGCCCGCGCAGCGCCATGATGCCGCCGCCCGGCCGCCCGATGTTGCCCAGCAGCAGCTGCAGGATGCTCGCCGTCCGGATGTACTGCGTGCCGACGGTGTGCTGCGTCCACCCCACCGCGTACGCGAAGGCGCTGGTGCGGTCGCGCCCGGAGTTGGAGGTCAGCGCGTCGCAGACCTTCATGAAGGTCTCGCGCGGGATCCCGCAGGTCTCCTCGACGACCTCGGGGGTGTAGCGCGCGAAGTGCCGCTTGAGTATCTGGTAGACACAGCGGGGGTTGGTGAGCGTCTCGTCCCACTCGGGGTGCGGGGTCACCGGGGCGCCGCCCGAGCCGTGCGCCTCGCTCCTGCCGGGCATGTGGTAGGCGTCCAGGCTCAGCCGCCGGCCCGAGACCGCCTGCACCTGCGGCCCCTTGTACTGCCAGCTCGTGACGTCGTACATGCGCGTCTCGGGGTTCCATCCCGAGAAGATGCCGTCGAGGTCCTCACTGTCCAGGAAGTCGTCGGACACGATGGTCGCGGCGTTGGTGTAGTTGAGGACGTACTCGCGGAAGTCCTTCCCCTCCGTCAGCACGTGGTTGACGATCGCCCCGAGGAACGCGATGTCGGTGCCCGCGCGAATCGGCACGTACAGGTCGGCCAGGGCGCTCGTACGGCTGAAGCGCGGGTCCACGTGGATGATCGTGGCGCCGCGCAGCTTGGCCTCCATCACCCACTGGAAGCCGACCGGGTGCGCCTCCGCGAAGTTGGAGCCCTCGATGATGATGCAGTCGGAGTGCTGCAGGTCCTGCATGAACGTGGTCGAGCCGCCCCGGCCGAAGGAGGTGCCGAGACCGGTAACCGTCGAGCTGTGGCAGACCCGGGCCTGGTTCTCCACCTGCACGACGCCGAGCCCGGTCATCAGCTTCTTGATGAGGTAGTTCTCCTCGTTGTCCAGGGTGGCGCCGCCGAGGCTGGCGATGCCCATGGTCCTGGCCACGCGCCTGCCGTCGCACTCCTCCTGCCAGGTCTCCCGCCGGGTGCGCACCACCCGGTCGGCGACCATCTCCATGGCGGTGTCGAGGTCGAGCTGCTCCCACTCGGTGGCGTACGGCCTGCGGTACAGCACCCCGCGCTCGCGGCCAGGGCCGGTGGTGAGCTGGAGCGTCGCCGAGCCCTTGGGGCAGAGCCTGCCCCGGCTGATCGGGGAGTCCGGGTCGCCCTCGATCTGGACGACCTTCTCGTCGCGCACGTAGACGTCCTGCCCGCAGCCCACGGCGCAGTACGGGCAGACGGACTTCACCACCCGGTCGGCGGTGGACACGCGGGACCTCAGCGCGTCGGTCCTGGGTGACCTGACCGCCGCGCCCAGTCCGCACGGGTCGGGGCCGGTGAGCTGCCGAAGCACCGGCCACCGACCCAGGAAACCGCTGATCCCCATTTCGCCCCCGCCCGCATCAACTCGGCGAATCAACACCGTTGCCGTCGGGGGGCACACCGCGCTTTCTGCCCGTACCTCCCCCGCGGGGAAGAACTCCAACCTCCGGGACGAGTGGGAGAAACGGCTCTACGCGTCGTACGGGCTGGCGCCGGAGCCGATCGCGGTGAGCATCGTGGCCAGGTGCGCCTGGGCGGCGGCGTGCAGGCCGTGCCCGAAGCTCACCCGCGCGACGCCCAGCGCGCCGAGCTCGGTGAGGGACGGGACGCCGGGCCGGAACAGCACGTTGACCGGCCCGCCGATCTCGTCCGCGAGCACCCGGATGACGTCGGGATCCGAGGCGAGGATGGGGTACACGCAGTCGGCTCCCGCCCGGAGGTAGCCGCGCCCGCGCTCTACCGCCTCTGCGAGCCGCTGGGCCTGCGTGCCCTCGCCGTGGGCGAAGGTGTCGACCCGCGCGTTGAGTACCAGGTCGACGCCCGCGTCCGCCGCGGCGGCCCGCACCGCGGCCAGGAAGTCCGCCTGCTTCCCCGCGTCGACCATCGTGCCGGTGGCGGGGTCGGAGTCCTCCAGGTTGAGCCCCACCGCACCGGTGTCCGCCAGCCGTTCGACCAGCTCGGCGGGCGCGAGCCCGTACCCCCGCTCCAGGTCGGCGGTGACCGGCACCGGCACCGCGCGCGCGATGCGCGCCACCGCCTCGAACATCACGCCGGGCGGGGTCGTCTCGCCGTCCTCGTACCCGAGGACCGGGGCGACCGCCGCGCTGCCGGTGGCGACGACCGGGAACCCGGCCGCCACCACCGCGCGCGCCGAGGCGGCGTCCCAGATGTTCGGCAGCACGAGCGGGCTTCCCGGCACGTGCAGCGCACGCAGCGCGGCCGCCCTGGCATTGGCGTTCGTCGTCATGAGCCCCATGCTAGGCAGCCATTGGACCGGCGATCAGATCCACTTCGCCGCCGGAACGCTGGACCACTTTCGATGCCTCAGCTTGCGTCGAGGGACTTGTCCGCCACCGGCTCGGTGCCGTTCAGGCTGGGCGGCGTGGCGCCGGACAGGAGGGAGCGGGCGAGGCCGAGCCCGGTGCCGCCGAGCGTGAGCGCCTTGGCGAGCAGCTCTTCCACGCCCTGGGCGCCGTTCAGGACGACCATGTGGTCGATGTTGCCGAACGCCTTCGAGCCCGCCTCGACGATCGCCGGCCAGTTCTCGGCGAGCTGCTGGGCGATGACCGCCTCCTGGTTCTCGGCCAGCGCCTGCGAGCGGGCCCTGATGGAATCGGCCTCGGCCAGACCCTTGGCCCTCGCCGCCTCCGCGTCGGCCAGACCGCGTGCCTTGGCCGCCTCGGCCTCCGCGAGGCCGCGCGCCTGCGCCGCCGCCGCCTCGCCCTCACCGGTGGCGCGAGAGGCGGCGCCGGCCGCCTCGGCGCGGAGCCGCACGGACTCGGCCTCGGCCGCGGCGGCCTGCTTGACCTGCGATGCCTGCGCGGCGGCGCGCAGCTCGGTCTCCTTGGCCTCGGCCTCCGCCTGGGCGATGCGGGCGTCGCGCTCGGCCTGCGACAGCGTCACCGTCTCGTACGCCCTGGCGTCGGCCGGCTTGCGCACCTGGGACTGCAGCCGCTGCTCGGCGAGCTGGGCCTCCAGCTCGGCGGCGCGGGTCTCCTGGACGACGACCTCCTGGCGCGCGGTCGCCTCGGACAGCGGGCCGGCCTGGCGCGACTTGGCGGCGGCCTGGTCGATCTCCGCTTGGTATCCGGCCTGCTGGATCTGCGACTCGCGGACGGCTCCGGCCTTCTTGGCCGCGGCGACCTGCTCGGCCTCGGTGGCCTCCTGGTCGCGCTGGGCCTCGGCGATGCGGGCCGAGGCGGCGACCCTGGCGGCGTGCGGCTTGCCGAGGTTGAGGATGTAGCCCGTCTCGTCGTCGATCTCCTGGATCTGGAGGGAGTCGACCACCAGGCCGAGCTTGCTCATCTCGTCGGCGGCGCTGCTGCGGGTCTCGCCGGTCAGCCGCTCGCGGTTGAGGATGAGGTCCTCGACGGTCAGGTTGCCGATGATCGAGCGCAGGTGGCCGGTGAAGAGCTCGTGGATCGCGCCGTTCATGCTGTCCTGCTGGTCGAGGAAGCGGCGGGCGGCGTTGGCGATCGAGACGAAGTCGTCGCCGACCTTGTAGATGATCACGCCGCGCACCTGCACGGGGATGCCCTGCTGGGTCACGCAGTTGACCTGGAGGTTGGTGGCCCGGCTGTCGAGCCGCAGCCGCCGCGCCGTCTGGAACCCGGGCAGCACGGCCGCGCCCTTACCCGTGATTATCTTGAAGCCCAGGCTGTCCGCGAGCTCGTTCCTCGTGTGCGCACCGAGGCCGGAGATGATCAGCGCCTCGTTCGGCTCGGCGATGCGCCAGACCGCCTTGAACAGAAGAATGATGACGACGAGCAGGACGATGACACCGCCGGCCCAGATGGCCAGCTCCGTGGTGGTCATGGAGACCTCCGAAAATGAGGGGGGAGAGGAAGAGTCAGACGATCGCGCGTGCCACGTAGACCGTGCGCGGCGGCGAATAGTCGACGACGACGATGATCGTCCCTACCGGGATCTCCTCGTCGGGAACCGTCGGATGGGCGTAGAAGGCCTCGACGCCCCCGCGTATCGGCACCATCACCTCGCCCACAAGGCCCGGCCCGATCCTGCCGGTCACCCTGCCCTGCCTGCCGACCACCCGTACACACCCCGTCGCCGCACATCGACCGTGAACGCGAACGTTACCCCGTTCGCCGCGTTACATCATCAGCGGAGCGAGTGCCGAACAGCACTTCACCGCGAATTCGTACGTCCGCGCGTCTCGTCTTCAACCGGCCAACGACCGGCCTGATCACCGCGTTCCCATCGACAACAGCGAATCGGCACTCAAAGCAGGATGTCACCCGTGCGGTCGGCGCAATAAATGCCAAAAGAGTTGGCCCGCGCTCCCCGACACGCTCCGTTTCCCGCTCCGCCCGGCTGATGATCGCGGCATGATGGCTCATTTCCCGCTTGGCGGAGATTTTCCGGGAAGACGAGCACACGAGCACGGGGAGTCCGTCTCCGAGCTGCCCCCCGGATCCGGTGACGTACAGCGGGGACGCGGGCTCGGGATGGACCGCGAGATCAGCCGCAGGGACTTCTTCGACGGGGTGGCGGCGGTGGCCGTGTGCGCGGCGCTCGGCTCCCGCACGCGGCACGCCGGAGCCGCCGCGGCCGGGCACGCGACGAGGCTCCCCGCCCGCTCCCACGGACTCCAGGGCGACACCCCCGACGCGCTCGGCGTGGCGCACGCCCTGCGCGACGGCAGGTTCTGGGAGCGCGCGGGCACGCCCGAGCCCACCGGGGAGAGCTACGACCTCGTCGTGGTGGGCGCCGGCATCAGCGGAGTCACCGCCGCCTACACCTGGACACGGCGCGACCCCCGCGCGCGGGTGCTCATCCTCGACAACCACGACGACGTCGGCGGCCACGCCCGCCGCAACGAGTTCCACCCCGCCGGACGTACCGGGCCGCTGGTCGGGCACGGCGGCTCGCGCTCGCTGTACGCGCCCTCGGCCTGGTCCCCGGACGGTAAGGACCTGCTCGCCGGGCTCGGGGTGAAGTCGCGCGGCGGCCACCTCGACCCGGACCTCTACCCCGGGCTGCTGATGCACGACGGCGTCTTCTGCGACAGGGAGTCCTTCGGCGCCGACAAGCTCGTGGTGCTCGACCCGGGCAGGACGACCGCCCAGTGGGTCGCGGAGCTGCCGATCGCCGTCCAGGCCAGGAAGGACCTGGTCATGCTGTTCGACGATCCCCCCGACTGGTTTCCCGGCCTGCGGGACGAGGAGAAGAAGGAACAGCTGGCCGGGCTGACGTACGCGGGCTTCCTCCGTGACGTCTGCCGCGTGCATCCCGACGCCGTCAGGTTCTGCCAGACGATGCCCAACACCACCTGGGCCTACGGTTCCGACGCGCTGGGCGCCATCGACGCGTGGGCGGGCGCCGACCGCTTCACCTATCCCGGCTTCGCGGGGCTGAAGCTGGACGGCACCAAGCCCTCGGCGTACAACTCCCCGAGGGTGACCAGGAGCTGGGCGGCACAGGACGCCGACGTGTACTGCTTCCCCGAGGGCAACCAGGCGCTGGTCCGCATGATGGTCGCGCGCATGGTGCCCGGGTTCGCGGGGGCGGCCTCGGTGGAGGAGATCACCACCACGTCCTTCGACTACGGCCGCCTGGATCGTCCCGCGAACCGCGTGCGGTTGCGCCTGTCCAGCACGGTGGTGCTCGTGCGCAACGACGGCCCGGCCGAGACGGCGGCGACGGCGACCGTCGGCTACTTCGACGGCCACGGGGTCAGGACCGTGCGGGCGGGCGCGGTGGTCATGGCCTGCTGGAACATGGTGATCCCCCACCTCGTCCGCGACCTGCCCGCGGAGCAGAAGGAGGCGCTGCGCCAGGCGGTGAAGCTGCCGGTCGTGTCCGCGACGGCGCAGCTCCGCGACTGGCGCGCCTTCAGGGAGGCGGGGATCCGCCGCGCCCGCTTCACCGGGGCGTACTGGGTCACCGCCGAGCTGGCGCCGCCGGTCAGCGTCGGCTCCTACCGTTGCCCGAGAAGCCCGGACGAGCCGATCAACGTCCACCTGGTCCACACCCCCGCCACGCCAGGGATGGCGCCGAGGGACGCGGCGGTGGCGGGGCGCCGCGCCCTGTTCGGCACCCCGTACGGCACGCTGGAGTACGGCGTCAGGGAGCAGCTCACCCGGCTGCTCGGCCCCTGGGGGTTCGACCCGGCCCGCGACATCGAGGCGCTCACCGTCAACCGCTGGGGTCACGGGTACGCCCCCGAGTACGCGCGGCCGTGGGACGCGTTCTACCCGGACGGGCCGTTCCCCGCCGACACCGCCCGGCGGCGCTTCGGGCGCATCGCGATCGCCAACTCCGACTCGGTGCCCGGAGCGGACGCGGACGCCGCCGTCAGCGCCGCGTACAGGGCCGTGCGGGAGCTGGAGGACCGCCGGTCACTGTGATGAGGACCGCGGGCGGCGGATCATCGTGAAGGCCCACGAGGTGTCGGGCTCCACGGCCCAGCGGGTGAGGCGGCGCACGGGCGGCGTGCACAGCACGGTGGCGAGCACCACGCCGAAGGCGGCGACCAGGGCGATGCCCCACGGAGTGGCCAGCCCGTCGTCGTACCTCTCCATGACCTTCACCACCAGGCCGTGGAGGAGGTAGGCGTACATCGTGGCCGCGCCGAGGCCGGAGTACCACGTGCGCCGCGAGGGGGTGACGGCGAGGAACGCGGCCACCAGCAGCGCGCCGGCCGACAGCATGCCGAGCCTGATCAGGGTCCCTGTGACGTCGCCCACGCCGATCTTGTCGTTGCTGTGCCGCCACCGGATCCACTCGGTCGCGATGTCGGTGTGGAAGGCCAGCGCGGCGACGAGGCCGGTGGCCAGGACGACGGAGCCGAGCACCCGTACCGGGGGACGCTTGAGGAAGTCCAGGTGCTCGGGGCGGAGCATCAGGCCGAGGACGTAGAAGGGCAGCAGTCCGAGCGTGCGGTTCATCGACAGCTCGTCGGGGAGCTCGCTCATGCCGGAGAGCAGCGACAGCCCGACCGCGACGGCGAGCGGCCAGCGAAGCTGCTGCCACACCGGGGTCGACAGCCGCCACATGAACAGCGACATGAGGAACCAGGTGAGGTAGTACGGGTCGAGCAGGCTGATGTCCAGCTTCCCGTACAGGATGAGGCGCGGCAGCGAGTACACCAGCTCGAAGATCACGTACGGCACGGCGAGGCCGCTGATCAGCTTCCTCGCCTTACCCGCCGAGAAGGTGAAATTTCGTGATAAGTAGCCGCTCAAGGTGATGAAAAGCGGCATGTGAAACGTGTAGCCGAAGAAGTAGAGCGCGTGCGCGACCGGCACGTCCCGGAGGTCCTCGATGAGGTGTCCCGTCACCACCAGGATGATCGCCAGGTACTTGGCGTTGTCCAGGAACGGATCGCGAGTGGAGGGAGCGGCGATGCCGGAGGGAGCGGCGGTGGCGGCGGTCACAGCCCACGAACCCTAGCGAGACCGCCTGGGAATCAGGCGAACGACGGATGGCGCCTCGGCGAACACCCGTCAACGACGCTCAACTGACCTTGCCGTCGGAGAGACCGGTGACGGCGAGGCTCGCGTCCCAGAGCGCGGCGGCGAGGCCGGGGTCGGTCATGCCCCTGGTCGCCGACGCCGGGGCGTTCCCCGCGAAGTAGCGCCCGCTGTGCTTGGTGCCGTCGGGCGAGGTCGCCAGGTGGACCATCGTGCTCGCGCCCTGCTCGGGCGTCCGCGCGACCCCGGGAAGCACCATCAGCAGCTTCATGTAGAGGCTGTCGGGGGCGAAGCCCGTCCGGATGATGCCGGGGTGGAAGCACGTGGCGGCCACGCCGCGCCTGGCCAGCGCGACCGTGAACAGCGCGTTCGCCTGCTTGGTGTCGCCGTACTGCAGCCAGGCGCTCCAGCGTCTGCCCGACCTGTCGAGGTCGGCGGGGTCGAGGCGGCCGGTTCTCGCGGCGCCCGAGGAGGTGGTGACCACCCTGCCACCGGACGCGGCGACCCGGTCGAGCAGGAGGTTGGTCAGCAGGAACGGCGACAGATGGTTGACCTGGATCATGATCTCGTGGCCGTCGCGCGTCAGCTGCCGCTTCGCCGACATGACCCCGGCGTTGTTGGCGAGCACGTCGATGCGCTCGTACCGGTCGAGCAGGTCGGCAGCGAGCCTGGTGACGTCCTCGAACGAGGTGAAGTCGGCCATGGCGATGTCGGGCCGGCGGCCCGAGGCGCTCGCGACGCGGCCGGCGACGGCGTCGAGCTTGGCGCGGGAGCGTCCGACCAGGACGACGTCGTGCCCGGCGCGGGCCAGCCCTTCGGCGGCGGCCGCACCAATGCCCGCACTGGCCCCCGTAATCACAGTAATCATCTGTCCTCCAGTACGCCGGAAGCCTATCGGTGCTAGCCTTCTGTGCGATCTTCCGGAGGTGCATTTCCCCCTAAATGCGGCTAGAGCCTCCGAGCGATGCAGGAGTGACCATGGGTTCTGGAAAGCGGTCCATCCGGTACAAGATCTTTTCCTTGCTACTCCTCCCCCTGCTGTCGCTCAGCGCTTTGTGGGGATTTGTCCTCAATCTCACGATCGGTGATGGCATCTCGCTCCTGAGTGCGAACACGATCTATCAGAGCATCGGCGTGACTTCAACCGAGCTGGGGCTCCAGATCCAGGCCGAGCGTGCGCTGTCCGCGGGCACCCTCAGCGTGCGGGCCGGCGACCAGAACCGGCTCGCCACCCAGCGGCACGCCACGGACAAGTCGCTCACGGAGTTCCGCGCCGCGGGCACCGCCGAGCAAGCCGAGGGATCGCTCTCCGACGCGATGCAGACCGCGCTGACGTCCCTGCTCAACGAGCTGGAGCACCTGCCCAGCATCCGGGCCGACGTGGACACCGCGCAGTCGAGCCGGCTGGAGACCACGCAGTCCTACAACCGCATCATGGACGCGCTCTTCCGCGTGTACGACCGCATGGTGTCGGTGCCCGACCTCTCGATCTACGTGCAGGCCGGGGCGATGCAGGCCATGGGCAACGGCCGCGAGATCATCGCCCGCGAGAACGCGCTGATGAGCGGGGCCATCGCCACGGGCGGCCTCTCCGACGCCGAGTACATCGCCTTCTCCGAGTGGGCCGCCAACCGGCGCCTCCAGTACGCCAAGGGCATGGCCTCGCTGGACCAGGAGCTGCGCACGCCGTACGAGGAGGTCTTCGCCTCCCCGACCTTCAAGCGCTTCACCGCCATGGAGCAGGACCTCGTCGGCAAGGCCCGTGCCGGCGGCCCGCTGCCGGGCTCGCTCGCCAAGTGGCAGCCGATCACCGACAACCTCTCGGCCATGCTCGACCAGGTGAACGCGAAGGCGTCCTCCACCCTGGCCGACCGCGCCAAGAGCGTCGCCACCGGCATCCTCATCCGCATCGGCCTCGCGGGCGGCCTCGGCCTCGTCGCGGTCGTCGCGTCGATCATCATCTCGGTGCGCTTCGGCCGCCGCCTCGTACGTGAGCTGGCCGACCTGCGCAACTCCGCCCGCGAACTGGCCGACGTGCGGCTCCCGAGGGTCGTCGAGCGGCTGCGCGGGGGCGAGGAGGTCGACGTCGACACCGAGGCGCCGCCGATCGTCGGCGGCGACTCCGCCGAGGTCGCCGACGTCGCGCAGGCCTTCAGCTCCGTGCAGCGCACCGCCGTGGAGGCGGCCGTGGGCCAGTCCAACCTGCGCAGGGGCGTCAGCCAGGTCTTCCTCAACCTCGCCCGCCGCAAGCAGGGCCTGCTGCACCGCCAGCTCACCCTGCTCGACGCCATGCAGCGTCGCGCCAGGGAGCCCGAGGCGCTGGACGACCTCTTCCAGCTCGACCACCTGACCACCCGCATGCGCCGCCACGCGGAGAGCTTGATCATCCTGTCCGGGGCGGCGCCCGGCCGGGCCTGGCGCAAGCCGGTGCCGGTGCTCGACATCGTGCGCGCCGCCGTGGCCGAGGTGGAGGACTACACCCGGGTCAACGTGATGCCCCTGCCGAACGCCTACCTCAGCGGCACCGCGGTCGCCGACCTCATCCACCTCATCGCGGAACTGATAGAGAACGCGACGATGTTCTCTCCCCCGCAGACGCGCGTGCAGGTCCGCGGCGACTCGGTGGCCAACGGCTTCGTGGTCGAGATCGAGGACCGAGGCCTCGGCCTGACCCCGCAGGAGTACGCCGCGATCAACGACCGCCTCGCCAACCCGCCGGAGTTCGACCTGGCGGACAGCGACAGGCTGGGCCTGTTCGTCGTCGGCCAGCTCGCCGCGCGCAACGGCGTGAGCGTGATCCTGCGGGCGTCGCCGTACGGTGGCACGACGGCCATCGCGCTCATCCCGAAGGAACTGGTGGCCGACGACGGCTCACCGTCGCCGATCCCCGGCTCGCTCGCCGAGACCGGCCCGCAGCACGCGCGGGACTCCCTCACCGGCAGGGCGTCGCAGCAGCCTCCGGCGCTCGCCGCCGGGCCCGCCGGCGAGAAGTCGATGTTCTTCACCCCCCCGAGCGCGCGGTCTCCGGAGTCCACGCCCTCGCTCACCGTCGTGCCGAGCATCGCCGACACCGGGCCGATCGACACCTCCGGCATCGGGAGCCAGGGCAGGCCGCTGGCCGACGCCGAGGATCCCCCCTCGCTGCCGACGCGCACCTCCACGTCCAAGGGCAGCCACAGGGGCCTGCCGCGCCGGGTGCGCCAGGCGAACATGGCCCCGCAGCTCCGGGAGACCACCGGCCCCCTCGCCGCTCCCACGCCTCCCGCCGCACGCCCCGAGGTCGGACAATCCAGCCCTACTGGACAAACCGAGCGATCTCCGGACGAAGCTCGTGCTATGTTCTCCGCCTTCCAGCAAGGAGGACGCCGAGGACGCGCCGAGGCCGACCAATATCCGCAAGACGGTGCGCCGGAGGACGAGGGCCGGACCAGCGAGCGCGTGAGCAGGCACGACGACGAGAATGCCCTCCAGGACCGGGCATCCGAGAGTCCCGAAGGAGCCACCGCGCGCCCGAGCGAACGTGACCAAAAGCACGAGCTGCGCAACCATAGTGAGGGTTACGTACATCAGACGACTGGCGAGAAGGGTGACGAATGACCGGCAAAGTGTCGTCTAACGGCGAACTCAACTGGCTCCTCGACGATCTCATCAGCAGGGTCGCCGCCGTGCGCCAGGCGGTCATCCTCTCCACCGACGGCCTCGTCGTCGGAGCCTCCAAGGGCTTCAGCAGGGAGGACGCGGAGCACCTCTCCGCGGTCGCGTCCGGCTTCCAGAGCCTGGCCCGCGGCGCCGGGCGCCACTTCGGCGGCGGCGAGGTGCGGCAGACCATCGTCGAGATGGAGTCCGCGTTCCTGTTCGTGACCGCGGCCGGCACCGGCACCTGCCTGGCAGTGCTGAGCAGCTCGGACGCCGACGTGGGCCACATCGCGTACGAGATGGCGATGCTGGTCAAGCGCGTCGGCCAGCACATCTCCACCAACCCCCGGCGGACGTTGTCATGACGACACGCGGCGAGCAGTGGCTCGACGAGGAGGCCGGGCCGATCGTACGGCCCTATGCCCTGATCCGTGGCCGTACGCGGTCGTCGGGTGACAATCTGGACCTGATCGCTATGGTCACGGCGACCGGGTCTCCGTACACTGGCGAGGCCGGTCTCGGCCCCGAGGAGCAACGCATCCTCGAGCTGGCCGACCGGCCGATGTCGGTCGCGGACATCGCCTCCGAGATCGACCTGCCGCTCGGCGTGGTCCGCGTTCTCCTCGGCGATCTCCAAGACCAGGGCATGATCAGCGTACGGGCTCCCGCCCAGGCGGGACCGCGCCCAAATGAGCGCATTCTCAAGGAAGTGATCAATGGCCTACGAGCCCTCTGAGGAGCCCGTCGCCCTCAAGATCCTGGTGGCGGGCGGCTTCGGCGTGGGGAAGACCACGCTGGTCGGAGCGATCAGCGAGATCCGTCCTCTGCGCACAGAAGAGGTCCTCTCCGACCGAGGCATCGGCGTCGACGACATCGACGGCGTGGAGGGGAAGACGACCACCACGGTGGCCATGGACTTCGGGCGGATCACGATCCGCGAGGGTCTCGTGGTCTACCTGTTCGGCACGCCGGGCCAGGAGCGCTTCTGGTTCATGTGGGACGAGCTCTCCTACGGCGCGCTGGGCGCGGTCGTCCTCGCCGACACGCGGCGCCTGACCGACTGCTTCCCCTCCATCGACTACTTCGAGCAGCGCGGCACGCCGTTCATCGTCGCGGTCAACTGCTTCGACGGAGCCGACAAGCACGAGGCCGAGGACGTCCGCATCGCGCTCGACCTGGACCCGGACATCCCGGTCATCCTCTGCGACGTCCGCCGCCGCGCCTCCGCCAAGGTGGTCCTCGTGACCCTGGTCGAACACGCCCTCCGCACCCTCACCCCAGCCGCCGGATAGGAGCCACCCCCGCGCGCCCTGGCACGGGCGCCGGCGGGTGATCTCCTCACGGGGGGCGGCACCCGGCGGCCGCAGTTATTCAGCCCTCCCGTGACCCAGTGCCGTGGTGAGCCGTGTGATACCCACCCGGGGCCGTGAACGACCCGGAACGCCGGAAAGGCGGGCTTCGACACGGATCACGAGCGCTGGAGATCGCTTATGCGCATGTCCGACAGGCCTAGCAGGGCCGCGCTGTCATCCTCCGTCAAACCGGCCTGCCGGAGGCGTGCCGCCATGTCCGAAGCAGTGCGACGAAGATGCGCGCGCTCCTCCTGGTAGGAAGCGAGGAGCTCCTGCGGAACGCCAGATATCTCGTACACATACTCAACCGAAATCGGGACATCCCCGGGCAGATCAAGGACGAAGTGCTTGACCGCCTCGACCTCCTCGAAGAGCTCCGCGAGCGTGCGGCCGGTCACCCCGGACCGGATGGGAGCATCGAGAGGGTCGGCGCCCCAGACCACGATCTTCGTATCGAGCGTCTCCTCAAGGGTGACGCCAAACTTCAGGTGGCGAGTGATCGGCACGGTCATCGCAGCCAGCCCTCCTGGTAAGTGCTCAACACGCGGCCACGGTAGCCAGGGAGCCTCGCCTCGCCTTGGGAACCACAGGCTGGAGCCCAAGCCGGTACCGGAAGGAGCCTGCGTGTTATCGACCCCAAGTCGGGGTCGCTCGCAAAATTAGATGACGGCGAAGGCCTTCGGTCAGGCCAGCACGGGCTACCTTCCCTACCTTCTTGCGCGGCCTGTTAAGTGAGGTCGCCTCTCTTCAGGCCACCAACGAATGTCTGCCATTCACTGCTAGTCAAGTACAGCATCGGTCCGTTTGGATCCTTCGAGTCGCGAACAGCCCGTCCTCCGCCCGGGAGTGCTGCTACCTCGACGCAGTTGTCATTGGCCCCACTTCGGTCGCTCTTTCGCCAGGTGAGCGGCATGTTTCGATCCACGTGACCCGCCTACTTCCTGTATTCGTCCATCTGGGTGGTCATACGGCTCACCGACTCCTCTGGCGAAAGCGCCAATGCCTGTACTTGGCTGTAGATCAGCGCATATCGCCGATACTTTTCCGGCGTTTCCAGCCAAAGATTCTCGGTGGCTGTCTCCATGTATACGAGGCTGGGGTCGTCTACCGGAGACGGGAAGTCCAAGATCATAAACCCTCCGATCATGGCGGCGTGTGCCCCTACCGAGTTCGGAAGCACCTGAACCGTAACATTTGGGCGCGCTGCCATCTTGATCAGGTGTTGAAGTTGTTCCTCCATCACCTTTGGACCACCGACGGCTCTGGCGAGCGCGGCCTCATCTATCACGGCCAGAAGTTCGGGCGGAGACTCACGGTCGAGGATCTTCTGTCGCGTGAGTCTGGCTTCCACATGGCGCTCGATCACGTGATCCGCTTGTTCGTCAAGGACCTGGCCCGCCCGCCAGACCGCCCCCGCGTATGCGGCCGTCTGCAGGAGCCCGGGGACGATCAATGCCTCGTATGTTCTGATCACGGAGGCGCCGGCTTCGAAATCCGGCAGTGAACTGCGGAAGACATCCTCGTAGTCGGCCCACCAGCCACGCTGGCGCGCCTCCCTGGCGAGATTGATCAACGCGTCGCGCTGGCGCTCGTCCGTGACGCCGTAGAGATCCAGCAGAAGGCGGATGTCATGAACGTTGGGGAGCTTCCACTGATTGCGCTCCATCCGCGCGACCTTGGATGGGTCCCACTCAAGTCGCTTCGCAGCCTCGGTTGCGGTGAGCTCTGCCGCCTGGCGGAGTTCGCGGAGTACATGAGATAGCCGTCGCCGCTTGACAGTCGGACTCATCACAATGCCGACCTCCTACCTATGACTCGCCAATAAGGGTCCGGCCCCAAATAGGACCTATCTATCTAAATGAATTTCGCTATTGCGAATCCATTGAGGGGATAGCACTATGGTGACCGTCATCGATCACTGATGGTGGCCGAACGGTGACGGTGATACGAAATCGTGAACAAGCACTTCGGTAACAACGTCGAAAATCCGACACTTCGCCCAAGTTGCGCAAGGGTCGTCTGACCCGACTGAAGAGTCGCGAGATCTCGACAATTACGGCAATCAAGACAGCTTTGACGAAGCTCGGCATACCGCAAGGGTTCAGATATCTGAACGGGGCCGCGGCAAACGACCGAACGGACCCCTTGAACACACGCTGGAGGTGCGACCCGTGATCAACCCTAGTAGAACTGTGCGCGTTGTCCGGGTTCGTTGGCGGGCTGGGCAGCCGCCGATGCCGCTTGGGTGTCGGTGGTGTGGGCATCCGCCGTACGCCCACGAGGCCGCGAGCCTGCCGCACCGGCCGGGTCACGAGTGGGAGCAGCCCACTCCGGCGCAGGTCGACGCCCGGATGAGCGCGCGGCGGCGTCTCGGGTTGGACGGCCGGTTGCCGACGGTGATGCCGATGCGCCCGCTGCCCAGGCGCGAGCCGTATGGGATCTCGCACGAGCCCTGTCACGTCTCGCTGGAGTCCCACGTGGCGTTGGCCGGACGGCACAGGCGTACGGCGGAACCCACGACGGCGGTTGCCGTTCCGTACCGGCGTGGCCGGCCTCCCGGTACGCGAGTCCCACCCGGCGAGCGCGAGCCGTACCAGCAGCGGGTAGCGGCGTGAACAAACGCGATTACAGGACGCGGCCGGGTGGACGGCACCGGAAAGGGGCGTCTGCCGAGAAGGTCACCCGGCAACCATGGGACCTCGCCGAACGAGCCTCCGCTCACCAGTTGGACCTGATGGAACCCGGATGGTCCATCTGGTACGGCGTCGGCACGCGACGTTTCCACGCCATCGCCACCTGGTCCGCACCCCGCCCGCTGATCGTGCAGGCCCGCACCGCCGACGAACTACGCGACCTCATCCGCGAAGCGGAACGGACAACGCGCTCAAGCCCCACGGCCGACCGGCTTCTCCCGGCACCCCACCCACCCGCGCTGACCCCATCCCGAGGAGTTTCGATGCCCGGAACGCCGGACGGTCTACGTACCGTCTGCTGGGACCTCCCTCACGACCTCTCAGTGATCGGCAAGACCCGCGAACTGGTCAACGGCATCCTCACCGCCTGGACGTTCGGCGAGCTCGCGGACGACGTGGTCCTGGTCGTCAGTGAACTGCTGGCGAACGCGGTCAACTATGGCGATCCTCCGATCAGGCTCTCCCTCTGGGCTTCGGCCGGGGAGCTGTGCGTCCGGGTCACCGACCATGGGAACGGTCAACCCCGCCACCTCGACCTCGGCATCGACGCGACCCACGGCCGCGGCCTCACCATCGTCGCCGCCCTCGCCCACGACCACGGCATCACCCCGCTCACCGACGGCCCCGGCAAGACCGTCTGGGCCCGCTGGCGACACGCCGGCCAGAACACCGGCCGCATGTCCATCGAGCAGGTCTAGTGGGTCAAGGTGAGCGCCGCCCAGCCGTCGCCGGTGAGCTCGTCCTCACCCGCGTAATTGAGCAGCTCATCACGCACCAGACGAGTAACGGTCTCCGCGCCAAAGACACGCAGCCTCCCCTCGTCGGCCCCACTCATCAGCCGCAGAACCGACGCTTCGACTTCCGCGGGGCTCGTTCCTCAGACGGTGCCTCTGGGGTGGGTGGTCAGGTGGTGGCCTACTCGGCCGACGAGGCGGGCCATTTCGTAGGCGATCAGGCCGGCGTCGGCGTCCATCTTGCTCATCACCGCGAGGCAGCTTCCGTTGCCCGCCGCCGTGACGAACAGCAGGGCCGCCTCCATCTCCACGATGGTCTGCCGTACCGCGCCGCCGCCGAAACGAAGACTCGTGCCCTTGGCGAGGCTCTGGAAGCCGGCGGCCACGGCCGACAGGTGTTCCGCGTCCTCGCGCGAGAGGCTGCCGGAGGCCGCGACGCGCAGCCCGTCGTTGGACAGGATGATCGCGTGCCGCACGTCCGTCACCCGCGTCACGAAGTCGTCAAGCAGCCAGTTCAGCTCGGTCGACATCCCCACACCTCCTCGCCGTCTCATTCACCGCCGGCAACGCGGAGATCGTGATCCGGATGGACCCGCTCGATGCCATGTCATCGCCGGGGCGCCGTCAGGGGCCGGCAGCCGAGGGCGAAGACCGGCGATGAGACTAGCAGTGTGGCGGCTGCTTTTCTTGATACATCCGTGATATTTCGTGAATTGGGTTCTTAGGCGATCAGTGTCGGCTTAGCACCCTGGTGGACTGGCCCGCGCTGCTTGAAGTGCTTTTCATGGCCGGAGCGAGCATCATCGCCAGGGCTCGGCCGGCGCTCATCGCCGGGGTCCTGGCCGGCATTCTGGCCGGGGTACGCGCGGGGCTCACCGGCCTGCTCCTCGTGGGGGCGGGCACCACGGTCGGCGCGGACTCCACGGGCACCGGGGTCGCGGCGGCGACGGAGGCGGGCACCGCGGTCGCGGCGGGCATGGCGGGCGCGGCGACGGGCATGGCGGGCGCGGAGGTGAAGGCGACCGGCATGGCGGCGACGGCGGGTGCGGGGGTGGCGGAGGGGGCGTCCGCGAGGCTCCAGGTGATGCGGGTGAGGTGTACGGCCACGACGGCGAGGACGGCGGTCTCGATGCCGAGGAGCGACCATTCGACCGTGCCGACCATCACCCGGTGCCCGGGGAGGGCCACGTAGGTCAGCACGGCCAGGGCGCCGCCCGCGCCCAGCGACAGCCACTCCAGCGGGCGGGCCGCAGGCCGCCAGCGCTCGTCGTCGCCGAACCGCCGCACCATCAGCGCGGCGGCCCCGGCGAGGGCGACCAGCGCCACCACGATCATGATGTCCGCCGCCACCGTCCCCGGCAGCAGGGCCGTGCCGGTCAGCGACGCCGCCCACACCGCCACGAGCCGCTCGGGCCAGCCCGACACGGGCGCCCGTACGGCGCGCAGGCACGCGAGCAGGCCGAGCGAGGACGCCGCGAGCAGCACCATCGCGAGCGCCGTGGCCGGGCCGCGGTCGAGCGCCGCGGACCGGCCGATCGTCAGGTGAAGCGTGTCGAGGGGAACACCGATCAGGCCGACCGCCATCATGATCGACGCGACCAGCACTCCGGTACCGGCGACCAGGGGGTTAAGCCTTCTCAGGGGAAGCATGGACCAAGACTGACCCGAAACGATCGTTTCGAACATCCGGTGCCGCCCCTGAGCGACCCCTGAGGCGATCCCGGGGTACCTCAGGGTCGGAGGCCGGACCTCGGGCGACGGTTCCCGCGCACCAGAGGTCAGATCCCGGCGACCGGCCCCGCGCACCGGAGGACAGACCTCGGCGACGGGCCCGCGTATCGGAGGTCAGATCCCCGCGACGACCTCCGCGTAGCGGGAGCGGACGTCGGGCGCGGGGTCCGCCTCGAAGAGCTCGGGTGTTCCGGCATCCCACCTGGGAGGTTCCGGGGTGCCCGCGAGGAGCCAGGCGGCCTGGCGGGCCGCGCCGTCGGCGACGTACTCCCCGGGCTCGGGCACGAGCACGGGACGTCCGAACACCGCGGGCGCGATCCTGCGTACCGCCTCGGAGTTGGCGCCTCCGCCGATGAGCAGCACCCGCCGGGGCGAAAGCCCAAGCGCGTCCAGCGCGTCGGCCAGCCCGCACAGCATGCCCTCCACGGCGGCCCGCGCGAGGTGCGCGGGGGTCGAGTTGGACAGCCGCAGCCCGTGCACCGAGCCGGTGGCCTCCGGACGGTTCGGGGTCCGCTCCCCTTCGAGGTACGGCACGAGCACGAGCCCGTCCGCACCGGAGGGGGCCCGCAGGGCGAGGTCGGAGAGCTCGGCCGTGGTGACGCCGACCATGCGCGCCGCCGCGTCCAGCACCCGGGCGGCGTTCAGCGTGCACACCAGCGGCAGGAACCGCCCGGTCGCGTCCGCGAAGCCCGCCACGGCTCCCGAGGGGTCGTGGCTCGGGACGTCGGAGCAGGCGAAGACCGTCCCCGAGGTGCCGATGGAGACCACCACGTCGCCGGGGAGCAGTCCGACCCCGAGCGCCGCGGCCATGTTGTCGCCCGTGCCGGGCGCGAGCCGTACCGCCTCGCCCCGCCCGGTCTCGCGCGACTCCCCCGCCTGGCCGGTGGGGTCGAGCACGCGGGGCACCAGGGGGGTGTGGCCCATGGCCAGCTTGAGCAGGTCGGAGCGGTAGGAGCCCGTCGCGGGCGACCAGTAGCCGGTGCCGGAGGCGTCGCCCCGGTCGGTCGTGAGCGCGCCGATGCCCGGCGACCCGGCGAGGCGCCAGGTGAGCCAGTCGTGCGGCAGGCACACCGCCGCCGTGCGCGCCGCGTTGTCCGGCTCGTGCTCGGCCAGCCAGCGGAGCTTGGTCACGGTGAAGGAGGCGACCGGAACGCTGCCGGCCGCCTCGGCCCATGCCTGGGGCCCGCCCAGCTCCGCGATAAGGTCCTCGGCCGCGCGCGCGGAGCGGGTGTCGTTCCAGAGCAGCGCGTCCCTGACGACCTCGCCGTGCTCGTCGAGGCAGACCATGCCGTGCTGCTGCGCGCCCACCGACAGCGCCGCCACGTCGGCGAGGCCTCCCGCGGCGGCGACCGCCTCCTGGAGCGCGTTCCACCAGTGGTCCGGGTGGATCGCGGTGCCGGGCGGGTGGGGTGCCCGGCCCTCGCGGACCAGGCTCCCCGTCTCGGCGTCGCGGATGACGACTTTGCAGCTCTGCGTCGAGGAGTCGACTCCCGCGACCAGGGTCATCCCCGCACTCCGAGGAGGTGCTCGAGCGCGAGCTGGTTGAGGCGGGTGAAGTGGAAGCCGCGCTCGGCCACCTTGTCGATGTCGAAGTCGTCCTTCGCGAGGTCCTCGTAGGTCTCCCCGGCGGCCAGGGTGGGCTGGGCCAGCTCGGTGACGCGGGAGTTCACCAGGGCCTCCTGGACCTCGGGGTCGGCGCGGAACGCCGCCGACTTCTCCTTGAGGATCAGGTACGTCCGCATGTTGGCGGCGGCCGAGACCCACACGTCCTCGGCGTCCTCGGTGCGCAGCGGCTTGTAGTCGAAGTGCCGCGGGCCCTCGTAGCCGCCGTTCTCCAGCAGGTCGACCAGGAAGAACGCGCTCTTCAGGTCACCGTGGCCGAAGACGAGGTCCTGGTCGTACCTCGGACCGTGCTGGCCGTTGAGGTCGAGGTGGAAGAGCTTGCCGTGCCAGAGCGCCTGGGCGATGCCGTGGACGAAGTTCAGCCCGGCCATCTGCTCGTGGCCCACCTCGGGGTTGAGGCCCACCATCTCGGGGTGCTCCAGCTCGTTGATCAGCGCGAGCGCGTGGCCGATCGTGGGGAGCAGGATGTCGCCGCGGGGCTCGTTCGGCTTGGGTTCGAGGGCGAACCGCAGGTCGTACCCCTTGTCGATCACGTAGGAGCAGAGGATGTCGAGGCTCTCCTTGTAGCGGTCGAGGGCCGCCCTGACGTCCTTGGCCGCGTCGGACTCCGCGCCCTCGCGCCCGCCCCAGCAGACGTACGTCGTCGCGCCCAGCTCGGCGGCGAGGTCGACGTTGCGGATGACCTTGCGGAGCGCGTACCGGCGGACGTCCCGGTCGTTGCTGGTGAACCCGCCGTCCTTGAAGACGGGGTGGGTGAACAGGTTGGTCGTCGCCATGGGAACCTTGAGGCCGGTTTCGCTCAGGGCCCGCTTGAAGTTCTCGATGGCCTTGTCGCGGTCAGGCTCGGTGGCGAGGAGGTCGTCGTCATGAAAAGTCACGCCGTAGGCGCCGAGCTCGGCGAGACGGTGCACCGCCACCACCGGGTCCAGCGGGGCGCGGCTGGCGTCGCCGAACGGGTCACGCGCCTGCCAGCCGACCGTCCACAGGCCGAACGTGAACTTGTCTTCCTTCGTGGGTGCGTACGCGTTCACTGTTGGTCTCTCCCGATTTAGTCTATGTTGTGGACTAAATATCGGCCGGTACTCGCGGCAGGTCAAGAGGGACACCGCGGCGAGTTCACGGGAAGGTATTGGGCGCTGTGATCGAAGCAGGAGAGAACCCCTGATGGCACAGGCCGTACGGCACGATTCGATGCGTGCGGGAAACCTCGCCGTGGTCCTCGGGGAGCTCGACCGGAGCGGGCCCCTGACCCGTGCCGCGCTCGCCGAGACCACCGGCCTGACCAAGACCACGGTGTCCAAGCTGGTGGGAGACCTCATCGACGCGGGCATGGCGGTGGAGTCCGGCACGGTGCGGGACGGCGAGCGCGGACGGCCCGGCGTGGCCGTGCGCCTCAGCGGGCACCGGGTCGCCGCGCTGGGCCTGGAGATCAACGTCGACTACCTGGCCGCCTGCGTCGTCGATCTCAGCCGCACGGTGCGGCTGATCCGTACACAGGCTGTGGACAACCGCGCGGCCTCGCCGGCGGACGTGATAGGACGGCTGCGGCGGCTGGCGACCGCCCTGCTCGCCGACGCCGCCGCGCAGGGGCTCTCGGTCGCGGGCGCGATCGTCGCGCTGCCCGGCCCCGTCGACCGCTCCACCGGCGCCGTCCACCGCGCGCCCAACCTCGGCTGGCGTGACGTGACCGTCGCGGAGACGCTGGCGCTTCCGCTTCCCGTGCTCGTGGACAACGAGGCGAACCTCGCCGCGCTGGGCGAGCTGTGGTTCGGGTCCGGGGCCTCGCTCGGCGACTTCCTCCACGTGTCCGGGGAGATCGGCATCGGCGCCGGCCTGGTGGTCGAGGGCGCGCTGTTCCGCGGGGCGCACGGGTTCGCGGGCGAGCTGGGCCATGTCGTCGTCTCCCCCGACGGCCCCCCGTGCCGGTGCGGCGGCACCGGCTGCCTGGAGCGGTACGCCGGGCAGGACGCCCTGCTGCCCCCGGGCGAGGAGATCGCCGAACTGGTGGCGCGCCTCAACGCGGGCGAGCCCTCGGCGGCGGCCGCCTGCGAGCGGGCGGGCTCGGCGCTCGGCGTCGCCCTCACCACCGCGGTCAACCTGATCGACCCGGACACGATCGTGCTCGGCGGCATCTTCGCGCCGCTGTTCCCCTGGGTGTCCGGCCCGGCCGAGCAGGCGATGCGCAAGCGGCTCGGGCAGATGCGCGCCCGCGTCCCCGCCCTGGTCGTCTCGCAGGTCGGGGCCGACGCCGCGACGCTGGGCGCCGCGGGCCAGGTGATCCAGCGCATCATCGCCGACCCCGGGGCCTTCCTGCTCACGCCTCAGGGTGAGCCCGCCCTGTGACCACGGACCGGGCGCGAGGTATATTTGGTTGAGAGTTCAACTTACCGGAGGCGCACATGCCCGTTCACCGTCTCAACCACGCCGTCCTGTACGTGCGCGACGTCGAGCGCAGCGTCGCGTTCTACCAGGAGGCGCTCGGCTTCCGCGCGGTCATGGCGTTCCCCGGCGCGGCCTTCCTCCAGGCGCCGTCGTCGAACAACGACCACGACCTCGGGCTGTTCCAGATCGGGGCGGAGGCCGGGCCGTCCCAGGCTGGGCGGGCCACCGTCGGCCTCTACCACCTGGCCTGGGAGGTCGAGACGCTCGGCGACCTCGAGGAGATCGCCGCGAAGCTGAGCGACCTCGGCGCCCTCGTCGGGGCGTCCGACCACTCCACCACCAAGGCCCTGTACGCCAAGGACCCTGACGGCATCGAGTTCGAGGTGTCCTGGCTGGTGCCGGCCGCGCTCCTCACCGAGGAGACGCTCGCGGGGCGCAGCAAGATCCAGCCGCTCGACATCGCCCGCGAGAAGGAGCGGTACGGCGCGAGCACGCGCGGCGGGGTGGGAATCTCGATCGGCGTCGCCTGACAAGGTGGTGCGGGCGGCTCAGGCCGGGCCGACCTCGAGCACCGCCTGCTCGACGGTGTCGAGGGACTCGAAGTGGTTGTCCAGGCCGCTGATCCTCAGCCGTCGCCGCAGGTAGTCGGGGACGGCCACGAGGATGAGCCGTCCCTTGGCGGACGTGATCTGGTTGAAGACGTAGACCAGCGACCCGAGCCCGGCGGAGTCGCAGAACTTCAGGCCGGCCAGGTCGATGATGACGCGGGGGCCCTGCTCTCCGCTCCACACTCCGTCGATGTGGGCGTTGAAGACGGGGGTGCCGTGGAAGTCCAGGTCGCCGGCCAAATGCAGCACCGTGCACTCATCAAGGCGTTCAACACGGATATCTAAGTTCTGACCGTGCTGCGACGCTGACATGGGTATGCACCCCTTCTAACGGGCAAACCGTTTGTTGTCTCAGTAGAGGCTATGCCCCTCGCGTCTCACCGGCCACCCACGGGGTCACGGCCGGTACTCGCCCGAGGTTCGCACGCCCGCGCTCAACTCACGCTGCAGGGTGAAGGCGTGGTGCAGGTAGTCGCGGGCGAGGTCCGCCCGGCCGGCCGCCCGGTGCAGCTCGCCGAGCATCTGCGTCGCGCTCGCCTCCCCGCTGCGGTCGCCGAGCCGCTGGAAGATCGTGCGGGACTTCTCCAGCTGGGCCGAGGCGTGCATCCGCTCGCCCCGCACGGCCCGGCGCCTGCCGAGGCCCTGCATCGCGTACGCGGCGCAGTGGCAGTCGCCGAGGCTCTCGAAGATGTCCAGCGCCTGGTCCTGGAAGTGCATGGCGCGGTCGAAGTCGGCCGCCAGGTCGTGCAGCCTGCCGAAATGGTTGAAGACGCAGCCCTCCCTGTGCCGGTCACCGAGCGACCGCGCCAGCCGCAACGCCTCGTCCAGCCATCGCGACGCCCCCGCGAGGTCGCCGGACTCCAGGAACACCTTGCCGATCGCCTGCCGCGCGTAGGCCTCGCCCGCCTTGTCGTCCATGCCGAGGAACATGCCGAGCGCCTGCCGGAAGCGCCGCAGCGCGCTGAGGTGTTCGCCCCTGATCTGGTCCACGGCGCCCAGCCCGCAGATCGCGATCGCCTCGCCCCTGCGGTCGCCCACCTCGCGGAAGATCGTGTGGGACCGCTGGAACATCTCGGCGGACTCGGTGTATCCGTCCTGGTACAGGTACACCTGGGCGAGCCCGCGGAGCAGCGCCGCCTCGCCGCGCAGGTCCCCCTTGGCGCGCACAGCGTCGAGCGCGATCTCGTGCGTGATCCGCCAGGCGTCGTAGTGACCCCGCAGGTCGAAGTAGGGCACCAGGGTCGCCGCCAGGCCCCACGCCGAGTCGGCCATCCCCGCGTCGGCGGCGAGCCTCACCGTTCCGACCAGCGCGTCCCGCTCGGTGTCGAACCACGACAGCGGGTTGACCGTCACGTGCCCGACGGTGGTGCGGGCGGGCTCCCAGCGGGCGGCCGTCGGCGACATCAGGCCGAACACCGTGGTCGGCAGCCGCTTGGTCGCCTGCTCGGCGATCGCGAGCCACGCCCCGACCACCCTGCCGAGAGCCGGCCCCTCAGGATCGGCGTGCGCCCTCTCCCTGGCGTCGCAGCGGATCAGGTCGTGGAGCCGGTAGCGGGGACGGCCGGCCGGATCGCTTCCCACCAGCCGCAGCAGGCTCGCGTCGACCAGGTCGTCCACCACGTCGTCCGAGCGGTGCCGGTCGAGCACGGCGTCGACGACCCAGGCGGGGAGGACGTGCGGGCCCAGCAGGCCGAGCGTCCTGAACGCCCGGGCGGCGGCGTCGGGCAGCAGCCGGTAGCTGCGGTCCACGCTCGCCCGTACTTCAAGGTCCCCGACCCGCAGCTCGCCCAGCCTGCGGGCCTCGTCGGCGAGCCGCCGCTCCATCACGCGCAGGGACCATCCGGGCCGTCCCACCAGGCGTGCTCCCGCGATCCTGATGGCCAGCGGGAGGTAACCGCAGGACTTCACGATGGCCGACGCCGCGTCCCTCTCCCTGTTCAGCCGCTCGGCGCCCACGATCGCGCGGAGCAGCTCCTCCGCCTCCCGCGGCGCCAGCACGTCCAGCTCCACCTGGCGCGTACCGGGAAGCTCGGTGATCCGGCGGCGGCTGGTCACGAGGACCGAGCAGCCGCTGCCGGGCAGCAGCGGGCGCACCTGCGCGGTGCTCGCCGCGTCGTCCAGCAGGACCAGCACGCCCCGGTCGGAGAGCAGGGATCTGTACAGCGCCGAGCGCTCCCGCAGGCCGTCCGGGATCGCGCGCTCGGCCACGCCGAGCGCGCGCAGCGCCTCCGCCAGCAGCTCGCCCGGGGCGGGGGGCGTCAGGGAGGTGCCTGCGAGATCGAGGTAGAGCTGACCGTCCGGGTAGCGGGCCCGTACGGCGTGCGCGCAGTGCACCGCCAGCGCCGACTTGCCCACGCCAGGCGGGCCGACGACGACCGTGATCGAGGGCGGTCCCGCCGCCCTTCCCGGCGTCAGGGCCTCCACCAGCGACTCCACATCCCCCTGCCTGCCGGTGAAGTCGGGCACGTCCGGCGGAAGCTGGTACGGCCTGGGCCGCTCCTGGCCGGCGGTCGGGTCATGGCCCAGGGAGAGGTCAGGGCTTGCGTCCGTTGAAGAGTCATGGCTCGTGGAGGGGTCTCCGGCGAGGACGACCGCGTGGGCGCGGCGTAGTTCGGCGCCGGGCTCGATGCCGAGCTCCTCCACCAGCCGGTCGCGGATCGTGGTGTACGCGAGCAGCGCCTCGGCCTGGCGCCCGCTCCGGTTCAGCGCGAGCATGAGCTGCTGCCACAGGCCCTCCCTGAACGGGTGTTCCACGAGCAGCCCGCGCAGCTCGCTGATCGCGCCGCTGTACTGCCCGAGGGCGACTCGCATGGCCAGCAGTTCCTCGGCCGCCGAGAGCCGGGCCTCGGCGAGGGGCTCCAGCCGGCCGGCCCAGAGGGGGCTGCCCGGCAGGTCCTCCAGGGGCGCCCCCCGCCACAGCGCCAGCGCCCGGCACAGCTCGTCGACGGCCTGGGAGGTGCGGCCTTCGGCCCGGGACCGGCCGGCCTGCGCCATCAGCGCCTCGAAGCGGAGCAGGTCGAGGTCCTCCGTACGAACCTCGATCATGTAGCCGGACTGCTGGGCCCTGATGGCCGTACGGGCTCCCGCGTCACCGAGGCCGACGCGCAGCGAGCTGACGTAGGTCCGCAGGTTCTCCACGGCGGAGCGGGGCCTGCGCTCGGGCCATAGCACCTCTACCAGCAGGCCGGTGCCGACCACCCGGTTGGCGTGGAGCAGCAGGGTGGCCAGCAGCATTCGTGGTTTCGTGCCCCCGAGGCGCAGGGCCTGCCCGTCGAGCCGGACATCCAGTGGACCGAGCACGTTAAATGTGGGCTGATCAGCCATGATGCCCGATTCTGCTCCCTTAGAGACTTTTCAACCGTGCAGAGGGTTGGGTCGCTCGAAGCCAGGATCTCATTTGTATCGGTTTTGGACGTTTTCTATATGACATATCCGGACTCTTTACGCCAACAGGGGTCTCCGGAGCGCCCTTCGGAGGTTCCACGCCAACCCCGCGACCGGTCGTGCCGAGTCGGCGCCAACGCCGAGCCGACCGAGCCGCGAGAGAGGATCGGCATGAAGATCAAAAGGGTGTTCACCGCAGGACTGGCCCTGATGCTCAGCCTCGCAGGCGGCGTCGCACTGGCCCCGAGCGCCGGCGCGGCCGGCCCACGACCGAACTTCCAGCTTCCCTTCCCATGCGGCCAGACCTGGACCGGCAACTCCAGCGCCAGCAGTGCCCACCAGTCCTGGGAGATCGACTTCAACCGGGGCAGCACGGCGGACGCCGACCTCGGCGACACCGTGGTCGCCGCGGCGGCCGGCACGGTGGCCATCTCGGCCCACCAGGGCTCCACCAACGGCTTCGGCAACCTGGTCAAGATCGACCACGGCGGCGGATGGTCCACCTACTACGCGCACCTGCGCGTGCGGTCGGTGAGCGCCGGCGCGCAGGTCACACAGGGCCAGAAGATCGGCGAGGTCGGCAACACCAGCAAGCCCGGCAACAACATCTCGCCGCACCTCCACTACGAGGTCAGGACGACCGACACCTCCTACCCCGCCAACATCCAGAAGGCCGTCTTCAACGGGTCGACCTTCGGCTACCCGGTCCAGACGGTCACCTCGAACAACTGCTCCGGCAGCAACAACCCGTACTCGCCCGAGGAGGTCTGCGGCAGCGGGTACAGCGTGATCGACTCGGCCGCCCTCGGCTCGTCGGGCAAGGTCTACCTGCTCTACAACACCGGCAACGGCTACAACTGCGTGACCACGATCAAGAGCGCGTCCGTGGGCACGGCCACCACCACCTCCGCCTACCTGGAGGTGCAGGGCAAGAGCAGGATCACCGACTCCGGCAGCTTCGCGTACTACGCGGGCCCGGTACGCGCCGCGGCCACCAACACCTGCGTCAAGTGGGGCGGGAAGGCCGGGTCCTCCACCTACGACAGCCCCTTCGAGCACTGCGGCTGAACAGGCCGTACCCAAGGCCACTTCCAGACCGCTGGAAGTGGCCTTCCGCCTTGCCGGAACCCCGGACAGAAGGCCCGCGCTGCCCGATTTCACCCTTTTTCAACCGATTCCAGAATGGTCCACCGGCCGCCTGGATCTTATTTGTATGGGTTTTGGACCTTTCTTATATAGCTTATCCGGACGGACCAGCGGGGGCCCTGGGATCCGTGCTCCGGAGCCTGCCGGGAACCCCGCGATGAGAATTTCGCGCCCGGTCTGGCCGGCTCGGCACCCAGCACCCGAACCAGGCCGGAGCCATGAGAGAGGATCGGCATGAAGATCAAAGGGGCGTTCACGGCAGGGGTGGCCCTCCTGCTCAGCCTCGCGGGCGGCGTCGCACTGGCCCCGAGTGCCAGCGCGGCCGGCGCCCGCCCGGGCTTCCAGCTCCCCTTCCCCTGTGGTCAGACCTGGACCGGCATCACGGGTAGCGGCGCCCACCAGTCCTGGGAGATCGACTTCAATCGAGGTGGCACCGCGGGGGCGGACCTCGGTGACACCGTGGTGGCCTCGGCGGCCGGCAAGGTGGTCATCTCTGCCCACCAGGGCTCGGCCAACGGCTTCGGCAACCTGGTCAAGATCGACCACGGCGGTGGCTGGACCAGCTATTACGCGCACCTGCGGGTGCGGTCGGTGAGCGCCGGCACGCAGGTCGCGCAGGGGCAGAAGATCGGTGAGGTCGGCAACTCGACCAAGCCAGGCAACAGCCTCGCGCCGCACCTCCACTACGAGGTGCGCACGTCGGGGTCCTACCCCGGCAACGTCCAGAAGGCCGTCTTCAACGGAGCGACGTTCGGGTACCCCACCCAGACGCTGACCTCGAAGAACTGCTCAGGAGGCGGCACCACCAGGACCAACAAGAACCCCAGCCCGAGCACCAACCCTCACTCGCCCGAGGAGGTCTGCGGCAGGGGGTACAAGGTGATCGACAAGGCCGCCCTGGGCTCGGCCGGCACGGTCTACCTGCTGTACAACGCATCCAACGCGAACAACTGCGTGACCACGATCAAGAGCACGTCGATCGGCAAGGCCACCGCCACCTCCGCCTACCTGGAGGTGAAGAAGCAGAAGCGGCTCACCGACTCGGGCAACTTCGCGTACTACGCGGGCCCGGTGCGCGCCGCCGCCAAGAAGACCTGCGTCAAGTGGGGCGGGAAGGCCGGATCCTCGGTCTACGACAGCCCCTTCGAGCACTGCGGCTGACCGTGTAGCGGGCGGCTGACACCGATCCACGAGGCCACTTCCGGACCACCGGAAGTGGCCTTTCGCCATACAGGGCCGGTACGGCCGCAGGGGCGCGGCCCGTACGGCCGTGGCGGTCAGGGCCTATCCGCCCGGCGGGCCGGGCGGCGCGGGATCCGGGTCTACAGGGCCGTACCATCGGCCGCTGTAGGACTCCCAGCTCGGGGGCGCGCCCGGCAGGGGAACCCGCCGATCAGAGCCGCGGAGGCCGTCGAGGGCGAGCGTCAGCAGCCGCCGGCTGATGGTGTCCTGATCTTCAGTGCCGCGCGGGATGCGGCTGAAGTGCTCGATCAGGTACGAGACGTCGAGCGGGGCGAGGTCCGGCCGCACGGTGCCGTCGGCCTGCGCCCGGCGTACCAGCTCGTCCATCAGCTCGCGGCCCAGCTCGCTCGCAGCGGTCATCTCGGCGGTGACGGCGATCGTTCCCGCCGCAGGCCCGAGGGCACCCACCCGCGCGGCGACGCACCGCTGGACGTAGCCGCAGACGGCCGACCACCCGTCGCCCTCGTGGGCCAGCGCCTCCCGCGCCGAGGCGATGGACTCCTCCATCGACAGCAGGCAGAGCCGTTGCAGCAGCTCCTCCTTGCTGCCGTACCGGCGGTAGAACGTGGCGATGCCGACGCCCGCACGATCGGCCAGGGCGGACATCGGGGCCCCTGCGCCCTGCTCGGCGAAGACCGCGCGCGCGGCCTCCAGCACGATGCGGTCGTTGCGCTCGGCCTCGGCCTGGCGTCCCCAGCGGCGCTCCGGCCGCGCCTCCGCGCCTGCTCGCCCTGCCTCCGCCCGGGGAGGCTCGTTCGAATCCACGGCCGGAGTCTATTGCAATCGGAGCGAACCATTCCGATATGTTATTCGGAGCGATCCGCTCCGATAGGCGGGTCCCGTGGAGAGGAGCGGTCGTGCGGGCGGTATGGCTACGAGAGTTCGGCGGGCCGGAGGTTCTGGTCCCCGGGGAGGCGCCGGATCCGCGTCCGGGCCCCGGGCAGGTGGTGATCGAGGTGGCCGCGATCGGCATCCCGTTCGTGGAGACGCAGGTCAGGTCGGGTGTGGCGCCGGTGCCGCTACCCCGGTTGCCGATCATCCCCGGCAACGGCGTGGGCGGCACGGTCGTCGAGGTCGGGCCGGGCGCCGATCCGGCCCTCGCCGGCCTGCGCGTCGTGACCTCGCTGAAGGGCTCGGGAGGGTACGCGGAGCGGGTGGCGGCGGACACCGGTGGCCTCATCGCCGTCCCGCCGGAACTCGATCTGCACGACGCGGTGGCGTTGCTGGCCGACGGCCGTACCGCGATGGGCATCGTCCGGGCCGCCGCGCCCCGTCCCGGTGAGTGGGTGCTCGTGGAGTCGGCCGCCGGAGGCGTCGGCAGCCTGCTCGTCCAGCTCGCGGCCGGCGCCGGCGCCCAGGTGGTCGCGGTGGCGGGCTCCCGGCGCAAGCTCGACCTCGCCACAGAGCTGGGCGCCAAGGTGACCGCCGACTACACCGAGGACGGCTGGGGCGACCGGGTGCGCGAAGCCGTCGGCGATGCGGGCGTGCACGTCGTGTTCGACGGGGTCGGCGGGGCCGTCGGCCGTACGGCGTTCGAACTCGTGGCCCCACGCGGCAGGTTCCTGATGTTCGGCGCCGCCAGTGGAACCGTGACGGACGCGACTGTGGCAGAGGTGTTCCAGCGCGGCATCGCCCTGATCACCGGGGGCCAGATGTTCGGCTCACCCGCCGGCATCAAGGCACTGGCCGAGGCCGCGCTGGCCGAGGCCGCCGCCGGTCGGCTCCGTCCCGTCATCGGGCAGACCTTCCCGCTGGAGCGGGCCGCCGATGCCCATGCGGCCATCCAGGCACGAACGACGCTCGGGAAGACCTTGCTGATCCCCTCCGGCGACCTCGAAGTACGCAGCTAAGGAGACCGGCCCCGGCGCGGGCCGGGTCGTCCTGATGACCGACCAGCCCGACTGGCAACGCCACTACGAGCTGGCCGCCGAGCTGAACGCGCTGGTCAACGCGTCACTATGACGTGACGGCCTCCACGGCGGCGACGATCATCTGGGCGTTCGCGGGCACGGCGACGCGCTGCACGAAGACGGTCGGCGTGGCGTTCACCCCCCGCTGCGCGGCCCTCGCGGTCACGTACGCCGCCCACTCGACGTAAGTGTGCCTGCGCACGCACGCGCCGAAGGCCGGGTCGGTCAGCCCGACCGAGTCGCCCAGCTCGATCAGCTCGTCGTCGCTGAGCCCCGGCCCGCCCTCGGGCGGCTGGTTGACGAACAGCGCATAGGCGTACTCCATGAACCTGCCGTGGTCGGACGCGCACCCGGAGGCCGAGGCCGCCCGGGAGGAGTACTGGTTGGTCGACGCCGCGTCCAGGAAGGCCATCGGGTGGTACACCAGGGTGATCAGCCGGTTCTCCACCAACTGGTCGAGCGTGGGCCCGGCCGTCAGCTCGAACTGCTTGCAGAACGGGCATTGGAAATCGATGTAGGCGTCCACGATGACCGGCCCGTCGCCGACGATGACGCCGTCTCCGGTCTCCGTCGCCCCGGCCGGCACGTGGGCCGGTGCCATGACCTGGCCTGCTCGCATGCTCATGCGACCTCCTAAGAACCGGGGACCGGGGACCTCGGCCCCCGGACAGTAGAACGGCCTGGCCGTGCGCGTCTGTTCTCGCCGGAGCACAAAGATCGGCCAAAGCCTCGCAAGGACTCAGCTACGCGAGGCCGCCGCAGGGCGTCAGGAGCCCACCTGGAACGGCCGCATCATCTCGTTGTCCTCGTGTTCGAGCAGATGGCAGTGCCACACGTACGAGCCCTCAAGGTCGAACATCATCTTGATGCGGGTGACCTCCTTCGGATAGGCGATCACCGTGTCCTTGAAGCCCCGTTCCCACGGCTGGGGCGGCCGGACGGCGGTGCCCTTGAGCGGCCTGCGGTCGACCACCTCGAAGCGGACCTCGTGCAGGTGCACCGTGTGGGCGTCGTCGGTGGAGTTGTGGATCTCCCACACCTCGATGGCGCCGAGCGCGGGATTCTCCGTGACGGGGTCGGACCACATCTTCGCGGTGCCGCCTCCCGCGAGGGTGCCGAGCATCGTGGCCGTCGGCACCTCCGTTCCCGCCCTGACCTCCATGGAGTGCTCAAGGAGCGCCACCTGCCGGGTCAGCGTCGCCGGGCCCCGCCGGGTGAGCGCGGGCAGCCTGAGCCGCGCGGGCGGCACGCTCTCGTCCCTGCCCGACAGCGACCTCAGCACGAACTTCATGACCTGCCCCGTGGTCGCGGGGTTGGCGGGCGCCGCCTTCGCGTTCCCGCTGAACGGCTCGTCGGGGCCCTCGTTGATCAGATAGAACTCCGTGCCCGGCCTGACACCGGTGAAGTCGACGATCACGTCGGCACGCTCGGCGGGGCCCATGACCAGGCTGTTCAACCGCACCGGCTCCGGGAGGTACCCGGCGTCCGCCCCGATCTGCCAGAAGGGCACGGCGGGCGCCACCGGGCGTCTGGCGAGAGGGTCGGCCGCCACCTTGAGGATCAGGAACCGCGAGTTGCACCCGTTGAGGAAGCGGAGGCGGTAGCGGCGCGGCTCGACCGCGAGCACCGGCCACGTGCGGCCGTTCACCATCATCGCGTCGCCGAAGAACTCCGGCTGCCAGATGGGCGGTACGTGGCTGCGGGGAATGTACGGGCCGGCGTACCTGTCGGAGAACTGCGCCCGGCTGCCGGGGTAGAACAGCGAGCCGTCCTTGGCGAAGGACCGGTCCTGGATGATGATCGGGATCTCGTAGTAGCGCGTGCCGGGAGGGTCGCCGGCCTGGGGAGCGGGCCCGGGAAGCACCCCCGGGTCGAGGTCGGACGCGCCGCCGCGCAGCAGGTAGAAACCCGCGAGCCCCGCGTAGACGTTGAGCCGCGTCATGCCGAGGGTGTGGTCGTGGTACCACAGCGTGGCGGCCGGCTGGTCGTTGTCGTACTGGTAGACCGCCGACCCCGGCTGCCACTCGACGCTCTCGCGGCTCCCGAACGTGCTCATGAACTCGGCGTACCGCGAGCCCTCCGTGGCGTGGCCTCCGGGGATGTTCCGCGCCGCGGGGAGGTACCACGACTCGGGATGGCCGTCGCTGTCGTCCGTGGTGCACCCGCCGTGCAGGTGCGTGGTGATCGGCACAGGTCCTCGGTACCTGCCGGGCGTGGCGGCGAACGACGGGCGCTTGTCCCTGCCCGGCAGCCCGCCCGGCGGGTTGGCCCAGTGCAGCGTCGGGTCCACCGGCAGCAGGTGGGACAGGTAGCGCCCGTCCCCGTCGACGAGCTGGTTGACCCACATGACGCGGATGGGACGGCCGGACCTGGCCTCGATGGTCCAGGCGGGCGAGGCGAAGCTCCCGGGATGATCAGGCGAGCCGTACCCCCACAGCGTGGTGGCCGGGCTGCCGGGAGGCAGCACCTGCTGCCGGAACTGCCGGACGCCGATGACGTAGCGGTCGCGGTCGCCCTCCTGCGAGGCGGGCATGGCCGACGGGATGACGAGCGGCGCCACGTACTTCGCGATTCCCGCCGCGTCGAGCGTGCCGGCCCAGTGCGCCGCCCGCCCGGCGGACGTCACCCCGGCCGAGGTGGACGCCTGAGCGGCCCTGCCGGTGGCCAGCAGGGCGGCTCCGCCCGCCGCCGCCTTCAGGACCTGACGTCTAGTGATCATCTCGGCTCCTTTCCCGGGGCCGGGAAGTCTGGAGATCGGCCTGCCTGGCGGCATGCCCACGTCACGCTCCATGTGCGGATATATGCCTTATAAGGCGACAATTCCCCCTTAACGACTTGTACCCATCCGACCGCCTTCCGAGCCCCAGCCGAACGGGCCGTGTCGACGAACCGGGTGGGCAGCCCGACCGGTGCGTCAGCGCGGGCCCGCCCAGTCGTCCCGCCTAGTGGTCCGCGGCGTCGGCCGGACGTCCCAGATCGCGGACGAGGGTCGCGGTGAAGTCGCGGGCCGTCTCGTTGAGGCGGGCGAGGAACTCGATGACGTGCTCCAGGTGTTCGTCGTCGTAGTCGTCCACTACTCCGGCGAAGGCCGACTCCACCCGTGCGAAGATCTCCGCCAGCGCCGCCTCGTGCCGCCCGGTCGAGCGCACCAGCACCTTGCGGCGGTCGGCTGCGTCGCGCCGGCGCTCGACGAAGCCGTTGCGCTCCAGCCGGTCGATCACCGCCGTGATGGCCGAGGTGCTCATGCCGGTCACCTCGGCCAGCCGCCCCGCGGTGAGCTCCGGTTCGTGACGTGCCAGGTCGAGGCACTTCAGGTCGGTCGGCCCGAGCCCGAAGTGGCCGGCGATGGCCTGGTGCATCACCACCCCTCGGCCCGCGTTCTCCCGCATCGCATCGGCGAGCGCCCGCGTCAACTCGGATCTGCGGCCCCTTGACACCGAACCTCCAGCATCTAATATCTCGATCTGTCGAGATTTCCTATCCTTCGTACAATCTACCTCAGGGAGTGACCATGGAGGAGACAACCCTGCCTGTGCTCATCGCCGGTGCCGGTCTCGCCGGGCTGTCCACCGCGATGTTCCTCGGCGTGCACGGCGTGCGGTCGCTCGTCGTCGAGCGCCACCCCGGGCTGTCCACGCAACCCAAGGCGCGCGGGCAGATGCCGTCGACCATGGAGGCCCTCGCCACCGCCGGGGTCGCCGAGCGGTTCGTACGAGCCGCCCCGCTCGGCCGGGGCGAGAACAAAATCGTCATCGCCGAGAGCGTCACAGGACCGGTACTGCACAACTTCGTCCGGAAGATGCCGGACCTCTCCATGTTCTCGCCCGTGCCCATGGCCTCCACGAGCCAGGAACGAGCCGAGCGCATCCTCGCCGCCAGAGCGATCGAACTGGGTGCCGACATCGCTTTCTCCACCGAACTCGAACGGTTCCACCAGGACGACGACCAGGTGACCGCCGTGCTGCGCGACACCGTCACCGGGGAGCGGCGCACGCTGACGGCCCGGTACCTGGTCGGCGCGGACGGCCACAAGGGCCCGGCCCGCGACATGGCGGGCATCGCGACCCACGGACGATCCTGGCACGACACCGCGCCGAGCGATCGCAGCGGGCTCCCCGACCCGCACGGCCCCGACCGGGCCGCCGACCCTGGTGACCGGCCCGCTCGAACCCTGTTCCTGCAGTTCGAGTCCGATCTTGAGGTCGCGCTCAACGGCTCCGCCTTCGGGCTGTTCTACCTGCAGAACCCCGCCCTCCCCGGAGGCTCGGCCACGATCGTCACCACCGACCACCCCGGCCGGTACGTGCTCAGCTGCGCCTTGGCCTCCGGCGGCGAACCCGGCGCCGAGCGACTGACCGAGCTGATCCGCACCGCCTGCGGCATCCCGGACCTGGACGTCAAGATCCTCGACGCGGCGTGGTCGTCCACCGGGGACCACATCACCCGCGTCGCCGACACCTTCCAGGCGGGCCGACTCTTTCTGACCGGGGACGCGGCCCACCTGATGCCCCCGACCGGAGGGCAGGGCGGCAACACCGCCGTCCTGGACGGCTACCACCTGGCCTGGAAGCTCGCGGCCGTGCTGGGGGGAACCGCGGGACCAGCGCTGCTCACCAGCCACGACGCCGAGCGCCGCCCCTTCGCCGACGCGCTCGCCGAGCAGCAGTACGCGAACATGGTCCAGCGACAGGCCCCCCACCTTCACGACGAGACCGTGGCCGAGATCATGGACCCGGCCGTCGGACTGTTCGGCTACGTCTGCCCCTCTGGCGCCTTCGTACCGGAGGAGCGGGCGGATGCACCCGCGCTGTTCGAGCACCCCGCCGCGCCCTCCGGGAGGCCGGGATCGCGCGCGCCGCACATCAGGCTCACGCGCGCGGGCGCGCCCATCTCCACCCGTGACCTGTTCGGACCGCGGTTCGTCCTGCTCACCGGGCCGGACGGCGGGCCGTGGGCCGAGGCGGCCGGCGACGCCGCACGGAACCTCGGCCTCACTCTGGACCTGCATGCCATCGGGGGTTCGTCCGACCTCGCCGACCCGGACGGCCGCTTCCCGAGCGCCTACGGCGTCACACCCACCGGAGCCGTACTGGTGCGGCCGGACGGCGTCATCGCCTGGAGATCACCCGACGGCACCGCCCCCCAAGACCTCGAACACGCCCTGCGCCGCGTCCTCCACCGAAACTGAACAGTCGCACAAACGAAGTGACAGCAAGAACCCAACTGGTCCGGCTCTGGTAGTTGAGCCTGGCGAGCGGAACCTCCCGACCGCGAGCCGCCGGTCGGGTCCCTTGAGCCCGAGGTCGTCGTAGAGCAGCGGGGCGAGCGGCCGGAGAGTCAGCCGGGGAGCAGGCCGAGCATGCGGCAGCAGCGGAGCACGGCGCCGGGGTCGCCGTCGAGACGCAGCCTGCCCACGACGACCGCCTCCAGGGGGTCGAGGCGGCCCGCCCCGATCTCCACGAACGTGATCGCGTCGGTCACCGCGAGGAGGTCGGGCTCGGGGGTCGGGCCCGCCACGATCTGGGCGTTCCCTTCCTTGACCGCGACGTGGAAGACCTCGATGCGGCCGTCCTTGCCGGCGATCTCGAACTGGTAGCACTCGTCGGGGGCGGACACCGACGGCGGGCGCATCATGGCCTCCACCGCGACCAGCGACCACTCGGGACGCACCTCGTCCTCCGGATCGGGCTCGGCCAGGAGCGGCATGCCCCAGCGGGCGAGGTCGAGCACGACCGGGCGCAGCGACTGACCTCGCTCGGTCAGCCTGTAGCGGCGGGCGCGGCCGTCGGGATCGGAGGTGAGCTGCTCCACCACCCCCGTGTCGCTCAACAGCTTGAGCCGGACGGCCAGCAGGTTCGTGCCGATGCCCGGCAGGTTGGCCAGCAGCTCGTTGTAGCGGCGCGGAGTGACCAGGAGCTCGCGGACGATGAGCAGCGTCCACCTCTCGCCGATCACGTCCAGCGCCGCGGCGAGGCCGCAGTATTGGCCGTAGTGTCTGCGCCCTTCCTTCATGAGGTCACTTTACTACTTTTAGATATAGTGATAAAGCTCATTGCCGGGTGAACAGCGCCCTTACCAGGTAGGGCATCGCCAGCTCCTGGAAGTCCACTTCCGGGTGGTAGGCGTTGATGGCCCCCTCGAAGACGAGGATGCCGAGCAGCGGGAAGATGAACTGCGGATCCGCGTGCAGGCCGTGCCTGCGCTGCATGTCGAACAGGCCGCCGGCGAAGCGCAGCAGGTCGAACTCCCCGGCGCGCACCCCGGTGACCGACTCCACCAGGGCGACCATCTCGGCGGTGAAGGCGCCGTCGTCCAGGCCGCGCCGGTCCATGGCGGTCGACAGCACGATCTCGGCGCACCGTTTCCCGTTGCCGGTGCCCATGCGGAAGAAGAACTCGGTGAAGGCCCGGCGCGCGCTTTCCGGCAGCTCCACCACGAACCCCGCGTCGAGGATCTGGACCGATCCGTCGGGCATGAGATAGAGGTTGCCGGGGTGCAGGTCGCAGTGGACGAGGCCGTCGAGGAACAAGATCTTGTAGATCGCGGCCAGCGCCGCCTCCACCGCCCGCACCGAGGCCTCCTTGCCGAGGTCCTCGGGAGACCTCCTGGCGAGCCCCGGGAGGTACTCCATGACCAGCACCCCCTTGGCGGTCCGCACGGGGTCCGCGTACTCGGGGTGGGGCAGGGGCACCTTGATCTCGGTGAGCTCCTTCAGCGCGGCGGACAGCCGTACGAGCGCGGCGGCCTCCGCGGTGAAGTCGAGCTGCCCCGCGATGGCCCGCGACATCTGCCTGACGGCGGCCACGGCGGGCAGCCCGCGCATCATCGGGGTGCGGGCGGCCAGAGCGGTGCCCCAGGCGATGAGCCGCAGGTCGGCGGCGATGATCTCCTCGACCCCCGGCCTGCGGAGCTTGACCGCGACCTCGGTGCCGTCGTAGAGCGTGCCACGGTAGACGCAGGCGATGCTTCCCGAGGCCACGGCTTTGACGTCGAAGCGGGCGAAGACCGCCTTCAGCGGCGCGCCCAGCCTGGCCGCGACCAGCTCCTCCGCGGTCTTCGAGGGAATCGCGGGGACGTCGTCGTACAGGCGGGAGAACGCCTTGCACAGCTCGGCGGGAAGCAGGTCGAGGCGGGTGCTGAGCAGCTGGGCGAGCTTGACGAAGGTGGGGCCGGCCCGATGGAGCCGGGTCGCGACCGCGGCGGCGGCGGCGCGGGGGAAGGCCGCGCGCCGTCCGGTCAGCCTGGCGACGACCCACAGTGCGCCGACCCGGACCGCCACGGCCAGGAAGGTGCGGCCGACCGTGAGGAACCGGCCGGCGATCATGCGTGCGCCCGCGGACGGGCGGTGGGCCGAGGTCGCGGTCACTCGCTGAACTGGATCAGCTCGATCACGTTGCCGCTCGGGTCGGCGACGGCGAAGTAGGGACCCACAGGGCTTTCCTGAAGTGAGTCGTGCAGCAGCTCGGCGCCGGACTCGCGCAGCCTGCTCAGCTCGGCCCGCACGTCCGCGACCCCGAGGTTGATCATTATGCAGGCGCCGGAGGGGTAGTCGGCCTTGGCCGGGCGCTCCGCGAGCTGGAGCACGAGCCGGGGTCCGTCGTTGACGAGCTCCACGAAGTACGGCGCGCCCCGGTCGGAGCGTACGGCGAAGCCCAGCGTGTCGGTGTAGAAGGCCACCGCCTGGTCCATGTCGTGCACGTTCACGCTGATCACTGCGATCTTGGATCCGGTCCCGCCCATGTGGTCGACTCCTCGCTGCGGTCGGTGTGGCTTATTAAAGGTAGATGGTGGACGCGGGATCGCAATGGCAGGTCTCAACCACCGCAAAGCCCGTGTATGTCGACATTTGATTATTGTCGACCCCTAATCAGATCAGTACATTTTATTGAAGTGACCTACCCGGTCGAGAGGTGGACACATGACCCCTTCCCTCCGAAGAAAGCTCGCCTACTGCTCCTTCTGCGGAGTGAACGAGCTGGCCGCCGTCCCCCTCATCACCGGCACAGGAACGGCCATCTGCGTCGACTGCGCCAAGGCGGGGATCGCCGCCGTCGAGGGCCGGCGCAGGAGAAGGGACACCTCCGGCAGGCTCACCCCCTCGATGCTGCTGGCCCGGCTGGACGAGCACGTGATCGCCCAGGGGGCGGCCAAGCGGGCGCTGAGCGTGGCCGTCTACAACCACTTCAAGAGGATCGGGAAGATCGGCGCCGCCGAGCGGTCCCAGCCGTCCGAGCGGCCCGCCAGGCTCGCCAAGTCCAACATTCTCATGGCGGGGCCCTCCGGCACCGGCAAGACGCTCCTGGCCGAGACCCTGGCCGTGACGCTGGGCGTGCCGTTCGTGGTCGCCGACGTCACCTCGATCACCCAGGCCGGGTACGCGGGCGAGGACACCGAGTCCATCTTCCGCCGCCTGGTCACGGCCGCCGACGGCGACGTCGCCGCCGCCCAGCACGGCATCGTGTTCCTCGACGAGGTCGACAAGCTCGCCAAGCGTGAGGCCGGGGCGCTCGACGTCTCGGGAGAGGGCGTGCAGCAGAGCCTCCTGAAGGTACTGGAGGGCACCGAGGTCTCCCTGGCCACCCGGAGCGGCGCCGACGGGCCCGCCGGGTCGGAGGCCCGGAGGATGGACACCTCCAACATCCTGTTCATCGCCGGCGGAGCCTTCGTGGGCCTGGACGAGATCGTCGCAGAACGCGGGAACTCCCGTGGCATCGGCTTCGGCGCCAGAGTCGTGCCCGACCCGGAGACCACCACGGAGGCCGAACCCCAGGACCTCATCTCCTACGGCCTGCTTCCCGAGTTCGTGGGCCGCTTCCCCGTGGTCGTCCAGCTCGAACAGCTCGGCCTGGAGGAGCTGCGCCGGATCATCTCCGAGCCCGTCGACTCCCTGCTCGCCCAGTACGAGGAGCTCTTCCGGCTCGACGGGCACGTGCTCTCGTTCACCGAGGAGGCCCTGACCGCGGTCGCCGAGAGCGCGCAGAGCAGGCAGACCGGGGCCAGGGGGCTTCGGGCGATCCTGGAGAGCACGCTGCTCGGGCTGATGTTCCACAGCCCCGACTGGGACCCGGGCCAGCGCCTGGTCGTCGAGGCCCGGCACGTCACGGCCGCGGTGGCCGCCGACTCGGCCATGCCGGCTCCCACACCCGCCTCCCCACAGGGAGAGGCACAGACGTCCCCGTCCTTAAGCGAGGCGGGGCCGAACCGAGAACACACCGAACGGCGGGCTCCGCTTCCGCGTGTCGTGCAGGCCGTGGCTCCCGGCCGTCCGGTGTGAACCGCCACCCACGCTAGACGTGGGAACAGCAGGAGGAAACCATGAGTACCCCCCAGATCGTCAACCCGCTCCCCCGGCAGACCGAGTTCCCCCCGGTCGCGGACGTGGAATTCCAGCAGTCCGAGCTGAACATCCCGATCGTCGCCGACGGCGAGGTCAAGGAGATCCTCAAGATGTCGGCCGTCCTGCGCCTGGACCGGGGCGCTCCCCTCACCAACGCCGGCGGCCACCGGCAGTTCGAGTTCGCCATCGAGCAGTGGGAGGTGGCCGGTTTCTCCGACCTGTTCGGCGAGTACGTCACCATCACCCTGTCCGACACCCCGCAGCCGCGCAGCCTGGCCATCGCGCAGCAGGCGGCCGCCGACTACCCGGCGATCATCGTCTACAACGCCATCTTCGACGTCTACGTGGGCAAGCGCCGCGTGGCCGAGAAGGTCACCGGCCTCGGTGTCGGCGTGGACGCCTATGAGGTCCCCCCGCGCGTGAACATCCAGTTCCAGAAGGCGTTCCCGCTCGGCCCCGGCATCGAGGCCAGCGCGGGCGCGTGCGCCGAGGAGACCGCCCTCACCGAGGGCGAGTTCACCGCCCGGGCCGACGAGTTCCGTCAGCTGCGCGCCTAGCCGGTGAACCACGGCGACCCAGTCGCCGGCGAGTGACAGGGGGCCCGCGTCCGGGGACGGGCGCGGGCCCTTTCCACAGCTCAGATGCCGCGGCATGCGAGCCGGGGCGTCTTCCGCCTCAAGAGGAGCCTTCCATGACTTCCCTCAATTTCCGCCCCGGCAGCAAGCAGGACCCGAGCTACGCCCACGAGGACGGCACCCACTCGCTGATCATCACCGACATCATCCAGCGCGGCACCGCGAGCCAGATTTACCGGGCGTTCACCGACCCCGCGTCCCTGTCGGCGTGGACGGGCTCGCCCGCCGTCGAGACCCCGGGCGGTGTGCGCTGGAGCGTCGGCGAGTTCGGGCTGGAGGCCACCTCCGTCGAGCTCGTCGTCGGAGAGCGGATCGCCGTGGAGCTGGAGTGCCGGGACTGGCCGACCGAGCGCAGCCGGGCGGAGATCAGACTGTGGCCGACCCCCCGCGCGACCATGGCGATCGTCACCCACCGCGGCCTCGCCGAGGCGGACCTGGCGCACGCCAGGGAGCTGTGGGCCCCCCGCGTGCTGGACCGGATGCGGTGGTACATCCACGCCGTCGGACCGCAGAGCAGCCCGGTGGGCGTCACGGACCGGGGCGCCTTCTGATGGCAGGAGTGGAGACGGCGATCTCGCCGCCCCGGGTGGCCGCCGCTCCGCACAGCGTCACGCTGTGGGGCGCCTACGCGGTCACCTTCCTGCTGCGCTGCTCGCAGATGGGGACCATCGCCATCATCGTCCCCTACCTGCTCGACCGCGGCGTGCCCGTGGCCATGCTCGGGACGATCATGATCTGCTCGGCGTTCGGCAGCGCCCTGTCCAACCTGGTCACTGGGCGGCTGGTCGACCGGTTCGGCGCCTGGCGCTCGCTGGTCGGGGGGTGCTTGCTGGCGTTCCTCGGCGCGGTCGCCTTCCTGATGGTGTCGTGGCTCCCGGCGATGGCCGCCTCGTACCTGATCACCACCGGCGGGATGGCGGCGGCGGGCAACGCGCTGCGCACCACCATCGGCCTCGGCACTCCCGCCGCCGAGCACGAGAAGACGTTCGGCAGGTTCAACAGCATCGGCACGGCGGGGGCGCTCGTCGGGCCGCTGATGGTCGGGCTGATCGTGATCGACGGCACCGCCGCCGCGCCCTGGTTCGCCGTGGCCGCCCTCGGCAGCGCGTCGGTCCTCGGCCTGCTGAGCCGCAAGCCCGCGATCCCCTCGGAACTGCGCAGGACCGCCGAGGGCGCCCATGACAAGGAGGAACAGCAGGACGTACCGGCGAACGTCTCGCTGCTGGACGTGCTGCGCGCGGTCGGCCCCGTGGTCGCCCTGGTCTCCGCCACCGCGACCATGTACGGCGTGTACGCCGTGCTGTGGGGGCCCTTCCTGCGCGAGCTCGGCGCCGCCGACCCGATCATCCCGTGGTCGTTCACCGCCACGATGCTGCCGGTCGTGCTGCTGTCGCCGCACGCGAACAAGGTCCTCCCCGGAACTCCCCGATGGCTGGTCGTCGGCGTCGTCACCGCGATGCTCGGCGCTCTGGCGTTCGTCTACTCCATGACCACCAGTATCTGGATGGCGATCGTCATCTCCGTGGTCGAGGGCGTGCTGATGGCGATCTCGGTGCCCCTGACCTACGCGTTGATCACCAAGCTCGCGCCTCCGGCGGCGCTGGGCCGCGCCTTCGGCGTGGCGAGCGCCTCCGACTCCATCTCGTCGGGCTTCGGCACCTCGATCGCGGGAGTCCTCATAGCGGCCGGCGGCGTCTCGTTCGTCTTCGAGCTGGCCGGGGCCTACTGCGTCGCGGGAACCGCGCTCGCCCTCGTCTGGTGGTGGCGCAAGAGCATCAAACGGTAAATTTTCTTCCGCCAATCCGGAACGGAACGCGAGAACACCGTTCCGGATTCAGTGCTGCGCAAATTCAGCGCGAATCAGGAAACCTGTGAGAAACCTGGTTCATTAGATATCTACAAAGCACCTCTATCTTGTTGTGGCCTCTTTCCGAAGACAGTCGAAATTGCCGCCTCAAGCTGCCGTTGGCCGTGGCCATGACCTTGCTGAGCACCGGCAACAGCATATTGACGGTTCACTGACTGAATGTTCAATGTGGTTTAGGCCGTTGGATCTAGATATAGGTAACGGGATATCGATGCCGCCTGTGAAATCCTTCTCTCAACCGCTTCCCGACATCTCACTTCCCCGACACTCCTGGCCGTGGCGCCTCCTGATCCAGAAGCCCGAGACGGCCGACCCGGTCGCCAGGGGCTTCACGGAGCCGGACGCGCCCGCCACCGCCGCCCTGAGGGCGGCGGCAGGTTCGTTCATCGAAGGATTCAACCTCGCCATCGACGCCGCCGGCGTGGCCCACCTGCACTCGGCGCTCGCCGCCGTCACCCCCGACCTCCGCGGCTTCGCCTACGAGGGCGCCGGCATGGCGACCGCCATCCTGGACCTGCTCGGCCCGCCGGGATCCGGACGCGGCCGGACGGCCGCCCTGCTCGCCGGTCCCGGAGACGCCTACACCCACCTGATCCACGTCGGCGTCGGCTGGGGCTACTGCCGCCTCCACCTGCGCCCGGGCCGCAACCTGCCGGGCACCCACCCGCTGTACCGCTGGCTGGCCTACGACGGCTGGGGCTTCCACAGAGGCTTCTTCACCACCGGCGGCACCGTCAGGCGGCGTCGCGCCGAGCCGAACCTCGGCCCCCGCCTGGCCGTACGCGACCAGGGACTGGGGAGGTCCCTGTGGTTCTGCGACGGCGCGGTCCCCGAGGCGATCGCCGGCACCATCGGCGCGTTCCCCGAGGCACGGCAGGCGGACCTGTGGAGCGGCGTCGGCCTCGCGGCCGGCTACGCGGGCGGCGTGCCCGACGGGAAGCTGCTGGAGCTGGTCAAGCTCGCCGCGCCCTACGAGGCCCACCTGGCCCAGGGAGTGGCCTTCGCGTGCGGCGCGAGGGCCCGCGCCGCCCACGTGCCGGAGCACACCGAGCGGGCAGCGCGCGTCCTCGCCGGCGTGGACGCCGCCACCGCGGCGGGGTGGACCGACGCGGCCCAGGAGGGCCTCGGCGGCACCCTCGGCGACTACCAGTCCTGGCGTGCCGGGATCCGTGAACTCTGGCAGGAGGCAACCCGATGATCCGGCTTCTCCGCGCCGGGCTGATGCCCGCGCTCGCCCTGGTGGCCTGCCTGGTCGCCTGGCAGCTCACCCGCCTGCCCGACACCTCCGACACCGTGCGCCGGGCCCCGGAGCGGTTCGCCTTCCAGCGCACCGCGATCAACGAGCCGGGTCCGGGCAGGGGGCTGCGGGAGGTCGCCCCCGCCTACGAGAAGATCAGGTCCTGGATCTCCTCGGTCGGAGCCGCCGTGGCGCTCTTCGACGCCGAGGGGAAGGGCCGGGCCGACGACATCTGCCTGGTCGACCCGAGGACCGACGCCGTCACCGTGCGCCCCGCGCCGGGCGGCGCCGGAGGGTACGCCCCGTTCGCGCTGAGCCACACGGGCATCACGTACACCGCCGCGATGGCGCCCATGGGATGCATGCCCGCCGACCTGGACGAGGACGGCCGCCAGGACCTGCTGGTCTACTACTGGGGCCGATCCCCGGTCAGCTACATCAGGACCGGGGGAATGGACGCGGCGGGCTTCACCCCACGCGAGCTGGTGAGCCCGTACCAGGTCTGGAACACCGACGCGGTGGCCCTCGCCGACGTGGACGGGGACGGGCACGGGGACCTGGTCGTCGGCAACTACTTCGCCGACGGCGCCCAGGTGCTCGACACCACCAGCAAGGCCTCCCTGCACATGCAGGACTCCATGTCCAACGCGGTCAACGGGGGCAGCACCCGGGTCCTGCTCCACTCCGGCGGCGGCGCCTTCACCGAGGCCCCCGACGCGATCCCCGGAGACCTCGGCCACGGCTGGACCCTCGCCCTGGGCGCCCAGGACCTGAACGGGGACGGCCTGCCCGAGATCTACATCGGCAACGACTTCGGTCCCGACCGGCTGCTGGTCAACTCCTCGACCCCGGGGAAGGTCAGGCTGGCGGAGGCCACGGGCCCGAGGGGACCGCTCACCCCCAAGTCCAAGGTGCTCGGCAACGACTCCTTCAAGGGCATGGGAGTGGCGTTCACCGACTTCAACGGCGACGGCGTGCCCGACATGGCGGTCAGCAACATCACCGAGCCGTACGCCCTGGAGGAGAGCAACTTCGCCTGGGTGAGCACGGGTGAGCCGTTCTCCCCCGGCTACGCGCCCTACCAGGACGACAGCGAGCGCCTCGGCACCTCCCGGGGCGGCTGGGCGTGGGACGTCAAGGCAGCCGACTTCGACGCCGACGGCACCGACGAGATCGTGCAGGCCATGGGCTTCGTGCGCGGCGAGGTGAACCGCTGGCCCGAACTGCAGGAGCTGGCCATGGCCAACGACACGCTGCTGCACCTGCCGGGGCTGTGGTTCCAGGCCGCTCCCGGGGACGACATCTCCGGCCACGACTACGACGTGATGTTCGCCAAGGGCGCCGACGGCAGGTACGCCGACGTGGCCCAGGCGGTCGGGCTCGGCGACGACGCGGTCACCCGGGGCCTCGCCGTCGGCGACGTCAACGGCGACGGGCGGCTGGACCTGGCCCTCGCCAACCAGTGGGACCAGAGCCAGTTCTTCCTCAACACCTCGAAGGCCCCGGCCAACCACCTGTCGCTGCGGCTCAGCGTCCCGGCCGGCGCGAACGCGTGCGGCTCGGGAACCGGGGCCGCCACCGCGACCCGGCCGGCCCTCGGCGCGGCCGTAACCGTGAAGACGGGCGGCGGCGACCGCCACGCCCAGCTCTACTACACCAACGGGCACGGCGGCGTGAGCGCCCCCGACCTGTACTTCGGCCTCGGCCAGGCGGCCTCAGGCCCGCTGCCCGTCACCGTCAAGTGGATCGACCCGTGTGGCGCCGCCCACACCGCCACCGCCGACCTCGCCCCCGGCCAGCACGCTCTGCTGCTGACCAACGCGGGCGCCATCAAGGAGGGATGAGCGTGACCACACCCCCCGACAAGCGAATCAAGGCCCTGCGCCGGTTCGCCCTCTCGATCACCGCGCTGAACATCGTGGGTCACCTCGTCCTCGGGTTCGAGCAGGCGTACCTGACCCCGATCGTCGCCATCATCACCGCCTACACGTTCGAGCTGGGCTTCGAGGCGATCGAGGCGAGGCTCCAGAAGCGCGCCCCCCGCTTCGTGGGCACCCCGCCGTTCAGGCACCTGGTCGACTTCCTGCTCCCGGCCCACATCACCGCTCTGGCCTGCGCCATGCTGCTGTACGGCAACGACCGGCTGATGCCCACCATCTTCGCCGTCATCGTGGCGGTGACCAGCAAGTACGTCTTCCGGGTGAAGATCGGCAAGGGCTGGCGGCACGTTCTCAACCCGTCGAACTTCGGCATCGCCACCACGCTCGTGCTGTTCGAGTGGGTCAGCATCGCTCCGCCGTACCACTTCACCGAGTGGACGGGCGGGGTCGTCGACTGGGCCATCCCGCTGGCGATCCTGACGCTCGGCACCATGCTCAACGCCAAGCTCACCGGCAAGTGGCCGCTGATCCTCGGCTGGGTGGGCGGCTTCGTCCTCCAGGCGCTGATCCGCACCACGGTCTTCGACACCTCCCTCATCGGGGCGCTGCTGCCGATGACCGGCGTGGCCTTCATCCTCTACACCAACTACATGATCACCGACCCGGGCACGACACCGTCGAAGCCCGCGCGGCAGGTGGCGTTCGGCATGGCCACCGCCGGCGTCTACGGGCTGCTGGTGTCCTTCCACATCGTGTTCGGGCTCTTCTTCGCCCTGGTCATCGTGTGCGCGATCCGGGGTACGGCCCTGGCGCTGCTCGCGGTGACCGCGTCCGCCCGGGAACGCGGGCCCATACCCCGGGCCGAGCCCGTCGCCGTGCCCGAGGGCGCGAGGTGAGCGGCGCCCCCCGTATCGCCGTCGTCGGGATGGCGTGCCGCTATCCCGACGCGGCGAGCCCCGGCGAGCTGTGGCAGAACGTGCTCGGGAAGCGCCTGGCCTTCCGCCGGGTGCCCCCCGAGCGCCTGCCCGGCGAGTATCGCGGGGACGCCGCCGACCTCACCTACCTCACGCACGCGGCGGTGCTGCGCGACTGGGAGTTCGACCGGGGCCGCTTCGGGGTACCGGGGGCGCTCTACCGCGCGGCCGACCTCACCCACTGGCTGGCCCTGGAGACCGCCGCGGACGCGCTGGCCGACGCCGGCCACCCCGGCGGGCAGGGTCTCGACCGCGACCGGGCCGGGGTCATCCTCGGGAACTCCCTGACCGGGGAGTTCTCCAGGGCCGCCACGCTGCGCCTGCGCTGGCCCTTCCTGCGCAGGGCCGCCGCCTCGGCCCTGTCCGCGCAGGGCGTCGCGCAGCAGGACGCGGCGGAGGTGATCGCGCGCATGGAGGAGCTGGTCAAGCGGCCGTTCCCAGAGCCAGGTGACGAGACGCTCGCCGGTGCGCTGAGCAACACGATCGCCGGCAGGATCTGCAACCACTTCGACCTGCACGGCACCGGGTACACCGTGGACGCCGCCTGCTCCTCCAGCCTGCTGGCCGTCATGACCGCGAGCAGGATGCTGATGACAGGCGAGCTGTCGTTCGCGCTGGCCGGCGGGGTGGACCTCAGCCTGGACCCGTTCGAGATGGTCGGCTTCTCCAGGCTCGGGGCGCTCGCGCGGGACGAGATGCGCGTCTTCGACGCCCGGCCCACCGGCTTCCTGCCCGGCGAAGGATGCGGCGTGGTCGCGCTGACCAGGGCGGAGGACGCGCACGCGCTCGGCCTGCGCGTGTACGCCTACCTCACCGGCTGGGGCACCTCCTCGGACGGCGCGGGCGGGCTCACCAGGCCTGAGAGCTCCGGGCAGGCCATGGCGCTGCGCCGGGCCTACGAGCTGGCCCGGGCCGACCCCGGCACCACGGGACTGGTCGAGGGGCACGGCACGGGCACCGCGGTCGGCGACGAGACAGAGCTGCGGGCGCTCGGCACGGTCCTCGCCACCTCTGCCCGCGAGCGTCCTGCCGCACTCGGCAGCGTCAAGGCGAACATCGGCCACACCAAGGCCGCTGCCGGGGTCGCGGGGCTGATCAAGGCCGTGCTGGCCGCCCACCACCGGGCGATCCCCCCGGCTACCGGCACCGCCGAGCCGCACCCCCTGCTGGCGGGCGCGCCGGTGCGGCTCCCCGCCGAGGCCGAGCCCTGGGACGCGGAGGTGCCCCGCGCCGGGGTCTCCTCCATGGGGTTCGGCGGCATCAACACCCACATCGTCGTGGAGGGCCACCCGCGCCGCCGTACGCCGAACCGGCTGACCGGGGCCGACCGCCGCTGGGCCAGGGGCACCCCCTCGCACGCCGTCCTGCTGCTGGAGGCGCAGGACCGTACGGGCCTGGCGTCCGAGCTGGAGCGCCTGGTCGCGCTGGGCTCCCGGCTCAGCGGCGCCGAACTGCACGACCTCGCCGCCACCCTCGGCCACCAGGCCCGGGGCGACGCGCCCGTACGCGCCGCCTTCGCGGCCCGGACGCCCGACGAGCTGGCCGCCGGAGCCGGCGCGCTGCTCGGCGCGCTGGCCTCATGGGACGGCACGCCGCTGCTGGACGGCAGGGCCGGGTACGCGCTGGCCTCCGGACCTCCCGCCCGCCTGGGGCTGCTCCTCCCCGGCCAGGCCGCGCCGGTACGTACCGCACTGCCGGAATGGGCCCGCGACCTGGCGGGGACCCACTTCCTCCCCGAAGAGACGACATCCCTGCCGGAGACGGCGGGCGAGGGGACCGAGGCGGCGCAGCCCGCCATCGTCAGGCAGACGCTGGCCGGTCTGGCCTGGCTGGAGGCGCTCGGGTGCACCCCGGTCGCCGCCGTGGGCCACAGCCTCGGCGAGATCCCCGCCCTGGCCTGGGCGGGCGCGATCGCCCCCTCGGCCGCGATCCGGCTCGCCACCGAGCGGGGAAGGATCATGGCGCGGTACGGCCTGCCGGGCACGACCATGGCCGGGATCGGCGCGCCCCCCGAGCGGGTGACCGAACTGCTCGGCGACGGAGCGGCCGTCGTCGCGGCGCGCAACGCCCCCGACCAGACCGTCATCTCGGGGCCGGAGGAGGACATCGCCCAGGTCATGGCGCGGGCGTCCGCCGCGGGGCTCCCCGTCTCGCGGCTGCGGGTGTCCCATGGCTTCCACAGCCCAGCGATGCTCCCGGCCGTCGCGCCCCTGCGGGAGGTGCTGGACGGGATCGCCCTGTCGGCCCCCTCGTCGAGCGTGATCTCCACCGTGACCGGCGAGGAGCTCGGCGACTCCTCCGACCTGGTGGAGCTCCTCACCGCCCAGCTCGAACGCCCGGTGCTGTTCACCGACGCCCTCCGCGAGCTGACCGGCCGGTGCGACCTGCTCGTCGAGGCCGGGCCCGGCTCGCTGCTCGCCGACCTCGCCGGACGCGGCCCGTTGCCGGCGATCAGCCTGGACTGCGGCGGCGCTCCCCGCGCCCACGCCTTCGCCACGGCGGTGCTGGTGGCGTGCGCGGGCGGGGACCCGGCGCTGTGGTACGCGGACCGCGCCCATCGCACCATGACCCTGGACACCGAGCTCCGCTTCCTGACCGGCCCATGCGAGCTGGACGCCCCGGCCACGCCGGAACCGGCGTGGGCTCCTGTCTCGGGGTCTCTCCCGGGGTCGTTCGCGGAGGAGATGGCACCGGCCGGCACCCTGCCGGCCGTACCGGAGTGGCGGGCCGGGTACATCCCCTCCGAGGACGTGACCCCGGAGCCGGACGGCGAGGTGGAGCCATTCGACTTCCTGCGGCGCCTGCTCGCCGACGAGCTGGAGCTCCCGATCGACAGCATCCACGCCGGCAGCTCGTTCCTGCGCGACCTGCACATGAACTCCCTGAGGGTGGTGAACCTCGTCTCGCAGGCGACCCGCAGGCTCGGCCTCAGCGCCCCCGCGACGCCCCTGTCCCCCGCCGACGCGACGGTGGGCGAGGCCGCGGAGCTGCTGGCAGGGCTGCCCCCGGCGGACTCCTCGTCCGGCGACGGCCCCGACCTCGCCGAGGGAGTGCGCTCCTGGGTGCGGCCGTTCGCCCACCGCTGGATCCCCTACGAGGACGCCCCGGCGGACGCGGACGGCCCCGCGCCGTACACGGTGACCCTCGAAGGGGACGCGGACGACACGCGGCTCGCCGCCGTGCTGCGGCAGCTCGCGGAGGACTCGCCCGACCGGCTCGTACTCCGCCACGACGGGCACCCGGCCGCGGCGGCGATCGCGCGCAGCTACACGGTCGAACGCGGACGGCCGCCCCGCGCGGTCACGGTCGTACGCCTGGCCGACCTCGCGCAGGCGTTGCCGATGTCGTGGCTCGCCGCGGACGGCTACCACGAGCTGCGGCAGGAGGCCGACGGGTCCCTGTCGAGGTTCGTCACCGTGCCGTATCCGGGGGCGGGCCCGACCTCCGGCGACGCCGCCGACCTCGGCGTCGGAGCGGGAACGGTCTGCCTGGTCACCGGAGGCGCGGAGGGCATCACCGCGTACGCGGCGGCCGACCTCGCCCGCCGCACCGGATGCACGCTGGTCGTGCTCGGCCGTACCGCCGCCGACGAACCCCGCGTCGTCGCCGCGATGGAACGGCTCGGCGTCCCCGCGCACTATCTGAGCTGCGACGTCACCGACGCAGGCGACCTGACGCGCGCCATGGCGGACGCCCGCGGCTTCGGCCCGGTGCGCGGGCTGATCCACGGGGCCGGGGTCAACCGGCCCGCCCGGATGGCCGGGGTGACCGCCGGGACGCTGCGCGACCACCTCGCCCCGAAGGTCGACGGCCTCGCCCTCCTGCTCGGCGCCGTGGGGGAGGACCTGCGGCTGCTGGTGGCGTTCGGCTCGATCATCGGACGGCGCGGGCTCACCGGCCAGGCCGAGTACTGCCTGGCCAACGACTGGATGCGCGCGTCGGTCGAGGACTGGGCGGCGGCCCACCCCGCGTGCCGTACCCACCTGCTGGAGTGGTCGCTCTGGTCCGGGATCGGCATGGGGGTGCGGCTGGACACCGTCGACACCCTGGCCAGGCAGGGGGTCGCGGCGATCGGGCCGGAGAGCGGCCTCGCGCTGTTCCGCTCGGTGCTCGACGACCCCGGCGCCCCGGTCACGCTGCTGCTCACCGGCCGGTTCCCCGAGGGGCCCACCCTCCGCGTCGAGGGAGAGGACCCGCCGCCGCTCAGGTTCGCCGAGTACGTACGCACGCGCACCCCGGGCGTCGAAGCCGTGCTCGACGCCGAGCTCGGCATCGGCTCCGATCCCTACCTGGGCGACCACCGGATCGGCGGAGTTCCCGTACTCCCGGCCGTGCTCGGCCTGGAGGCGATGGCCCAGGCGGCCGCGGTGGCCGGGCGGGGCGAGGGCCCGTGGTCGTTCACCGACCTGCGGCTGAACGCGCCGATCACCGTGGCGGAGACGGAGAGCACCATGCTCCGTGTCGCGGCGCTCGACGCCGGGGACGGCGTCCACCTGGCGGTGCGGGACGGCGCGGACGCCTTCGCGACCGACCGGTTCACCGCCCGCGCCACCCCCGCGATCCCCATCCCCCCTGAGGGAACGTGGGAGGACCCCGAGTGGCGGCGGGAGCCGGAAGGGACGCACCCGTCCCCTGAGAGAACCTGGAAGGACTCCGAGTGGCGGCGGGAGCCGGAGCCGGAAGGGACGCACCCGTTCTACGGGCCGGTCTTCTTCCACACCGGCCGGTTCGAGCGGGTGCGCGACTACTCGCTGCTGACCGCCTTCCGGGTACGCGCCCGGCTGAGCGCGTCGTCCGCGAAGTGGTTCTCCTCCTTCCACCCGGGCGAGCTGATCCTCGGCGATCCCGGCATCCAGGACGCCGCCATCCACGCCCTGCTGGCCTGCGTGCCGCACCGCCAGGCCCTGCCGGTCGGGGCCGAACGCGTCACCGTGTGGCGCCGCCCGTCCGGACGTTGCCTGCTGGAGGCGTCCGAGCGCGAGCACCACGGGCTGGAGTACGTCTTCGACGTCGACGTGCGCGACGCGGACGGGCCGGTGGCCCGCTGGGAAGGGCTGCGGCTGCGCGCCGTCGGACCGCGCGCGTGGCCGGGACCGCTGCCGGTCGCCCTGGTGGGGCCGCTGCTGTCGCGGCTGCTGTCGGAGCAGGACGTGGCCTCGGCGGTGGAGCTCTGCGCCGCCCCCGGAGGCCGCGGCTCGGGCGCGGGCCTGCTGGAGTCGCTCGGCGCGGGCCCGGTCACCCACGACGCGCGCGGCGCCCTGGTGACCGGCCACGGATCGGCGTCCGCCGCCTACGCGGCCGGGCACGTGCTGGTGGCCTCGGCCGATCACCCCGTCGGCCTCGACTGGGAGCAGACCGACGCGCTCGACACCCCCGAACGGGCCTCGCTGCTCGGCGAGCGGGACGAGGACCTCGCCCAGATCCTGACGGAGAAGACGGGCGAGGACATCGTCGCCTCCTCCGCGCGCCTGTGGACAGCCCACGAAGCCCTGGTGAAAGCCGGCTCCGCCGAGCCGCTTCTGGTGGAACAGCTCGGAGACCACGGCCTGGTGACCTTCAGCGCCGGGGAGTTCCGCGTGGCCACGATCCCCATCCACTGCCGGCCGGGAGACCTCACCGTAGCCGTCGCCGTACCGAGAAGAAGATGATCATGCGTACCTATCTGTACCGGCACATCGTCACCCTGGACGAGACCAACCTCGTGGGAAACGTGTACTTCGCCCACTACGTGCACTGGCAGGGGCACTGCCGCGAGTACTTCCTCGCCGAGCACGCCCCGGCCACGCTCAAGGAACTGCGCTCGGGCGACCTCGCGCTCGTCACCGTGAACTGCCAGATGAACTACTACGAGGAGTGCTTCGCCCTGGAGGAGATCGAGGTGCTCATGTCGCTCGGATCGTCCCAGGGCAGCCGCGTCACGATGAACTTCGACTTCAGGCGCGACGGGGCCCTGGTGGCGCGGGGCGGCCAGACCGTCGCCTGCCTCCGCAGAACCCCGGACGGCATGACCCCCACCCCGGTCCCCGAAGAACTCGCCACCGCCCTGCTCGCCTTCGCCTGACCCCCTCCGGCCTTCTAACGAGTCGCCTCCCCCACCTCTCCGGCCTTCTAACGAGTCACTTCCCCCACCTCTCCGGCACTCTCGCGGGAGCTTCCCCCCTCGCCTGACGGCCGAGTGATCATCCGATGTCCGGCATGGCCCGCAGACCGCCGGGGGCTGGTACCCTATAGGCGGTCGTGGGGTTCCTACGACCATGCCGCCTTAGCTCAGTCGGCCAGAGCACTTCACTCGTAATGAAGGGGTCAAGGGTTCGATTCCCTTAGGCGGCTCCAGGTCAAAGGCCCTCCCGGAAGATCCGGAAGGGCCTTTTTCATGGGCGTACAGCAGTTCCGTACAGCAACGGGGCCGCGCTACCCCTCGTCGTCCAAACTGTCGTTCAGCCGGTCCAGCCCCCTACGAGTCTCAGGCGTCGGAATCTGCGTGTAGACGTTCATGGTCACCGAGATCTGCGAGTGCCTGAGAATGCGCATTGCGACGCGTGGATGAACGTCGAGCGCGCAACTGGGACCAGTACGTCGCAGGCCTGGACCCCGCCCACCAGCGGCAAGAGCACCACCACCCAGGCCCTTCACCGGCTCGACCCCCGGTTTCGGCTGCTGCGCAAGCTCAAGGTCGGCACCGGGCGAGCCGAGGAATACCACCTCGTCACCGCCGCCCGCCTCGACGAGCTGCGCCAGGCCGGCCGCACGGTCGCCGAGACCCACCGGTACGGCAACACCTACGCCATCGACCGCGCCGAGGTCGACGACATGGGCCAGGCCGGGCTCATCCCGGTCGCCCACATCGGCAACATCGCCGACCTGCGCCGCCTCGTCGGGCGAGACCCCTGGTTGCGCGTCCTGCTGTGGGTCCCACGGGAGGTCTGCGAGCAGCGGTCGCGCCACCGCGGGGACGTCGACACCGCCCAGCGCCTGGCCGCGTGGGAGGCTGACCAACCCAAGCTCTGCGCGGACTGGCCATCATGTCGCCCGGCGAGACTTCCGCTCATGCCGAATTGCGGTTGGTGCGTTGCCGCACTGTTGAGGCCGCCGTGCCATTTTGATTGAACCGCTCGATGCAGTCGGACATCAGTGGATGTGTGGCGAACAGCCCGGATACGCCCCCGCCTGGGCTGAACGGGCTTTTGGGGGCACCACCTGCTCGACCGCCTTGCCCAGGATCCGATACGACTCGCCGGAACGCACCTAGTACCAGCGCAAACGCGCTGCCGGCAAGAGCTACAAAAGCACCTTGTTCGGTGATGGCGTGGTGGGACGCTTGTGGGCCCAGGTGCTCGTGATTACGTCTACCGGATCTACGACGGGCCCGGTCACGCCGATCTGCGCGCCCGCACCCGTGACTTGTTCACTGATGCCGCCGCGCGGCCCACACCCGGCGCGATGTCGTTGCTCCCCGGTCGTCCGGTTACCAGGGGAACGAACCCAAACCGTCCCATCTGTACACGAATGGGATGGTTGTTAATCGCCAGTTTGATGCGGAAGGCCGCCGTAACGTAGTCCGTTCATGAGGAGGGCGAGCAGGCGGTCGGCTTGAGCGGAGCTGTCCGGGGTGTCCTGAGCGGCCCAGGCGATAGCGCCGACCATCTTCAGCACATCCGCTTCATCCGCAACGGCGACGACCACGCCTGATTGCCGCGCCCGCGCCAGCAACGCGGCCCCTACCTCGAACATCTCCGCATGCCAGGTCGATACCAGGCCATTCCCGTGGTCGAGCGCTGAGTTCATCACCGCGGCCGCCAGACCCCGATAGGTCAAGGCATGCGTGAGCGCAGCACGCAACCACGTGGACAACGCCTCGAACTCGTCCTCGACTGACAGCAGCTCGCGACCATGGCCGACCAACTCGGCTATCTGCTCGGCGAGGACCGCCTCGATGAGATCCAGCCGAGTGGGGAAATGCCGATACAGCGTCCCGCTGGCCACTCCTGCCCGCCGAGCGATCTCGTCCAAGGAGGCGTCCACGCCGAACTCGGCGAACGCAATTCGCGCCTGCTCGAGCAACTGCTCGTAGTTACGTCGGGCGTCTGCACGCCTCGGACGCCCGGCACGCGACCGCGATTCGTGGCCTGCCAGCGCAATCACCGCACCCTTGCTAACCGGGGACACAGTCCGCTACCGTGCCCATCTAACCGGACCATGCCTCACTTTACTGGCATGGCTCACCCCGAGCATGGAGGAGCCACCCCAATGGCGCTGACGGAACAAGACCGGATCGACATCAACGACCTGATCAATCTCCACGGCCACCTCACGGACGCGGGCGAGCTGGACCAAGCGGGTGAGCTGTTCACCCCAGATGTCACCTATGACCTGGACGACTTCGGCCTCGGCTCGTTGCACGGGACCGCGGCCATGCGTGAGGCCGCGCTCGCATTGGGCGATGCCAACCCGGTCGGCCATCACGTCACCAACATCGTGATCACACGGATCGACGATCGCTCGGCGCGGGTCCAATCCAAAGGAGTCGGCATCAAGGCCGACGGAACGGCCGGCAGTGTCGTCTACGACGACATCGTCACGCGCCAGTCCGACGGCTGGAAGATCCGCTACCGCAAGGTGACTGCCAGGCGAGCGGCACTCGGCGAGCAAGAAGCTGGTCCGCGTGAGGTTCTGGAGCGTTGGCGCCAAGCCGCTATCAGCCAGTCCGCCCATGACATGGGCCGTGTGTACGCAGTCGACGCGGTCCATGAGTTCCCGTTCACACGCCCAGGCGTGCCGTCCCGGCTCGAGGGCCGGGACGAGATCGTGAGTTGGACAGCCGCAGTGTGGAAGACCAACACGTTCAAGTACGAGCGGTACCGCACCCTTGCCATCTACGACACCAACGATCCAGACACGATCATCGTCGAGCAGGAAGCCCTCGGGACCAGCACATCCACCGGCGAGTTCGCGCTTCCCAACATCGTTGTGCTCACCGTGCGCAACGGGCAGATCGCCCATCTGCGCGACTACGTCAACATCCTGGCAGCCGCAGCCGCCATGGGGCGCGATATGTAAAGGCTGAAACCGTACACGGAACCGAACGTGATACGGGTGAGCGCGTCCAGCTGGTCAGCTGACCGGAAACGCACTCTGAGGTCGGGAGTCCCCGCTCTGCCAAGAAAGACGACACGCGCGTCACCGTTCGGTCTGTGGCCACCCTGCGGGAAGGTCCCGCATTGCCTGCAGTTCATCGACTGGCGCTGCTGCACCCGACGCGAACGATCGATGCTGGCGACCCACGGGAACGTGCGCCCACCCGAGGACACAACTGCTCGCAAACGCGCTCTCATGCCGCGAGTAGCGCGGCCGGGCTGAGCAGCTCTGAAGAACTGCCGTAACCGACGAGCGACGCTTTTGTGAAGTCTATCGGCCTGCATACCGGTAGCAATCTTGGTAGCCCGAACCTGGTTGTCAGCCGAACAGTGAGCCAAATGGGCTCGCGCGCGTGATCAGTCATCGAACCCGAAGCCGCTGGCCTCGGCCGAGGCGATGAGCCTCCGCATGCGATCACCGTCTGCGGCCACGGCGGTCATCAGCGCAGCCAGCTCTTGGAGTGCGGTTTGGTCCGCACCGTACGCGCAGAACATGCCACCTTCCGGATCATACGAGAATCGCCCGTCTAGGGTCGGGGCCTCCGTGCTCACGAGGAATTGCGCGACGCCTTCCCAGAAGTACCCGTTTGGCTCGTGACCGAGCTTCTCAACGAGCCCATCTACTTGTGTCGTCCCTGCGTCCAGCAGCAATGAGAACTTCCCGGGCGTGGTTTCGATCAATCTCATCGGACTCATCGGCGCAGCGTGGCACTCCCGAAGCGAAGTGGCAACCTTCCGGGCGAGTCGACAGCAGGTGTGGCCGGTGCGCGGCCCTCCATGCCGCGACCGCCGTCGCCGCCGGGTGTTAGGAACTACCGGCGCGGCAGAGCTTGACCAGCGCTGATACCGAGCCCAGACATCCGCTCATGCCACAAGCTGGGCGGTCGGTAGGCGGGTCGGCTCTGGTTTTCCACTCGGGGTGGGCGCAGCTTCGGGTATGACTTCGTTCGATGAGTTCCTGACGGCGACGACCGGAGCGGTGGGTACTGATCCGCTGCGGATGGCGACCGTCGCCTACCTTGCCCGCTACAGGGGCACGTCTCGGATGCACACCGAGTCCGATCTTCGGATCTTCCTGGGCGTGCACCGAGCGGAACCTGGAGCCACTGTCCGTTCAGCGGGCTCAGGTCGAGCTCTCCTACGGCGCCGTCCCGTGGCGCCATGTCTCGGCGAGCAGGGCGTACGTGTAGCCGTCCACCCAGCCCAGCTCGGCGTGCCAGGAGTCGCCGACGCCGTGCTGCTCACGACGCATGCCGACCTTCTCGAGGAGCCGCACCGAGGCAAGGTTGTCCGCGAAGCAGCCAGCGGTGATCCTTCGAACGTGCAGCCGGTCGAACGCGTGCGCCACCATCGCGGTGACAGCCTCAGTCGCGTAGCCGTGGCCGCCGTACGCCGGGTCGAAGATGTAGCCGAGTTGAGCCTCCGTCCGCGGCGGCATGCCGGGCTGACCCATACCGTCGACCACGTCGAGCGAGACGGTCCCGATCACCACGCTGTCAAGGGCCACCGCCACGCTGTGGTCGTCGGGGTCCTCCGCCGCGCGCCGCCACACCGCGCGGAAGGACGCAGGGTCGACCTCCGTGCGCAGTAGCCAGCGAGTGACCTCCGGCAGGTTGCGGTACTCCAGGATCCGGTCGACGTCCTCGTCACGCACCGGGCGAAGCTCGAGGCGCTCGGTGCGTAGGTTGGTGCTCTCCATGAGGTGGGACGTTAGCGGACGCACCACGGCTACACATCCGGTTATCCTGCCGTCCGGCCGGACAGGGCTCACCTAGCAGGTGGCTGCGCCCGCGTGCGCCGACAGCACCGGACGCACTGTCATGCCGCGGAGGGGATCGTGTCCGGTCCTGCCTTCGATCCTTGCGCGGCGGTGTGGCCGTCGTTGGCTGGCCAGCTCGCTGGAGGTGTGATAGAGCGCAGCAACGCCTGCAGTTCGCGGTCGGGACTGATGTGTTTGCTGTAGAGGGGTCCGCAGGGTGTGGTCGCCAGGCGCATCGCGAGGCCGAGCAGATCCGTCGCCGGGGTGTCACCGCGGTAGGTCTCGGCGAGGTAAGTGAACTCGTTCATGATGCCGACGACGCTGCGGTTGGCGGTCTTGGCGAGGCGGCGGTCGCGCATCTGCTGCAATTCCTCGCCGGCGATCGTGTCGGGGGTTCCGTGCGCGGCGAGCACCGTGGCGACCTGCTGCGGGACCAGGGGGCATCGAACCACAGCCGCTCATCGACCGCCGGCTCCTCGACCGGGACCCGCTCCCAACGCAGCGGCAGGCTCACCTTCGCCACAACGCACGAGCTTGCTCGGAACGGCTGATCCTTGTTTGGGTAACCAACTGCCGCCACGTTCGGAGCCGATCCGCCGGGCGATCGGAAAGTGCTTCGACGTCGCCGGCGCCGGGCCGGTCGCCGACGTGGTGACAGTGGTGGTCATTGGGCTCTCCTTCGGTCAGCGGGCTTGGACGGTGAACGGCACGGTGATCACGTCAGCGTCGGCGAGCCGGAACTGCGCCCACAGCTGGTAGGTCCCGGCGGTGGGGAACTCGGCGTGCACGTCGAGTTCGGGGCCGAAGGTCTGGCCGGGCAGGGCGAAGACCGGGCGGCCGTCGGCGTCGGTGACCTCGGCGTGTTCGTGGGCGAAGGTCTGCCCATCGGCGCGCATGACCACGATGTGGCCGGCGGCGGCGAGGTAGGGCTGCAGGTCGTCAACCGGGCGGCCAGTAGCGGCGTCGCTGAATGTGTAGTGCAGGTCGCTGCGCCCGCCGACCTCGGCGTCGCCGTCGAGCTGCACGCGGACGCCGTCGACGACGGCGCTGCGCAGGCCCTCGGTGAGGGTCACTGGCGCGGGGGCGTGGCCGGCGACGGTGAGCACCTGCCGGGAGTGGACGTCGGCCATCTGGCCCTGCCGGCGGAACTCGGTGTTGACGATGTACTGCCCGGCGGTGGGGAAGGTGATGTCCACCGCGAGCTCCCCGGGCCGGCCGGTCGGCCGCGGATGCACGTGGGCGAACGTGCCGAGGTCGGCGCGGGTGGCGATCAGGTGCATCCACGCCTCGTGACTGCGGGTCAGATCCTCCACCGGCTTCCCTGTCCCGCTGTCGACGACGGTGGCCACCAGCCGGGTCGGCACGCCGGGCCGGGTGCTCGCGGGCAGGTCGAAGTGGACATCGAGCCCTGCCTCGGCGGCGTCGGTCGCCGGGACGTCGGCGGTCATCATCACGCTCATCGCCGGGCGCATCGGCATGCCGGTGCCCTGCGCCCAGGCCAGCTGCCCGTTCATGCCGCGCTCGGCGAAGTCCATCCGGCTGACCGCGGTCAGCGCGGCGCCCAGGGCCAGGGCGACGACCGCGATGCCGGTCAGGTAGGCGTACTGGCCGACCCGGGCGCGCCGCGGCGGGTGCAGGATCTCCTGAGCCGTGGCCGGGCGGCGGAAGCGGCGCAGCCGCAGCGCGTTGGTGACCACGCTGACCGAGCTCATCGCCATCGCCGCACTGGCCAGCACTGGGTCGAGCAGCAGGCCGTTCCACCAGTACAGCGCCCCGGCGGCGACCGGGATGAGCAGCAGGTTGTAGCCGAACGCCCAGCTCAGACCCTGCTTCATCGTCGTCACGGCGCGCCGCGACAGCGCGATCGCCGAGACGATCCCGCGCAGGTCGCCACCGACCAGGGTGATGTCGGACGCGGCGATCGCAACATCGGCGCCGGTGCCGACCGCCAGGCCGATCGCGGCTTCACTGAGGGCGCCGGCGTCGTTGATGCCGTCCCCGCAGAAAGCGACGACGTGTCCCTGCTCCTGCAGCTTGCGCACCTTCGCCGCCTTCTCGGCCGGCAGCACCTCGGCGAGCACGTGCTCGATGCCGACCTGTTCGGCGATCGCCGCGGCGGTGGCGGTGTTGTCGCCGGTGAGCATCCACACCTGCAGGCCCAGCGCCTTCAGCTGGGCGACCGCCTCGGCCGACTCCGCCTTGACCGTGTCGGCCACGGTGAGCACGGCGGCCGCGGCCCCGTCGACCGCGACGAACATCGGCGTGCGGCCGGCCGCGGCCTCCGCGGCGACGGTGGCCTCCAGCGCGGCGACGTCGACGCCGCAGGCGGCCATCAGCGCGGCGTTGCCCACGAGCACGCGCTTCTCGCCGACGACGGCGTCGATGCCGTGCCCGGGAACGGCGTCAAAGGAGCGCAGCGCCGGCAGGTCGAGGAAGCGAGCGGTGGCGGCGACGACGATCGCCTCGCCGACCGGGTGCTCGCTGCCGGTCTCGGCGGCCGCCACGAGAGCCAGGACGTCGTCCTCGGTCCAGCCACCGGTGGTGGTGATGCCGGTCAGGGCCGGCTTGCCCCGGGTGATCGTGCCGGTCTTGTCGAGAATCACGGCGGTGACCCGTCGCGCGGTCTCCAGCGCGTCCCCGTTGCCGATGAGGATACCCAGCTCTGCGGCGCGGCCGGTGCCGACCATCACCGCCGTTGGCGTGGCCAGACCGAGTGCGCAGGGGCAGGCGATGATCAGCACCGCGATCGTGGTGCTGATCGCCGTCGTCAGCCGCCCGGTATCCGGGCCGAGCAGCGCCCACGCGACGAAGGTGGCCGCGGCCAGGCCGAGCACGATCGGCACGAACCAGGCCGAGACCCGGTCGGCGAGGCTCTGCAGCGGCACCTTCGCGCCCTGCGCGTCCTCGACCAGCCGGACGATCTGCGCCAGCGCGGTGTCCGCGCCGACCGCGGTCGCCCGCAGCACCACCGTGCCGGTGCGGTTGATCGTGGCGCCGATGACCTGATCGCCGGCGGCCTTGTCCACCGGCAGGCTCTCGCCGGTCAGCATGCTCTCGTCGACCGCGGTGGCGCCGTCGGTGACGACGCCGTCGACCGGGATCTTCTCGCCGGGCCGGACCCGCACCAGGTCGCCGACGACGACCTGTTCGACCGGGATGTCAACCGCGGCGCCGTCGCGCAGCACGCGGGCGGTCTTCGGCGCCAGCCCGACCAGGGCGGTGATCGCTGCGGCGGTCTGCTTCTTCGCCTTCGCCTCCATCCACCGGCCGGCCAGGACGAGGGCGAGGATGACCAGCGAGGTCTCGAAGTACACGTGCAGCGGCAAGCCCCACCGCTCGGCGGCCGCGGGCCAGAGGGTGACGAACGCGCTGTAGGCGTAGGCGACCCCGGTCCCCAGCGCCACGAGGGTGTTCATGTTCGTGCTGCGGTGCCGCGCGGCGGCCCAGGCGGCGCGGTAAACGTCCCGCCCGGCCCAGAACTGCACAACCGTGGCGACCACGAGGATGGCCGGCATCAGCCAGTCCATCGCGTCGAGGTAGAGCGGCACGTACATCAGCACCATCAGCCCGAGGCCGGTGGCGAGGGTGATCTGCCACTTGCGCTTGAGCGACGTCAGGTGGGCCTCACTGTCCCGTTCTTCGCTCGCCGCGGCGTTCGCGTCGGCGGTCGCCTGCCCGGCGGCGGGCCGGGCGTCGCGGCGCGGGGTCGCGGTGTAGCCGGCCCGGGTGACCGCCGCGGTCAGCTCCCCCAGCCCCACCTGCGCCGGGTCGAAGCGGACGGTGGCGACCTCGGTGGCCAGGTTGACCTCCGCGGCTGCCACCCCGTCGACACGGCGAAGCGCCTTCTCCACCCGGCCGACGCACGAGGCGCACGTCATGCCGCCGATGTCGAGGGTGCAGCTGGCGGTCGCCGCGGCGGCGGTCGACGCGGTGATAGTCATTGCGGTCTCCTGTTCGGGCGGGGGTACGGGGGCTACGGCTGATTGTTCGGGGTGGGGACCGGCCTCGGACCGGCGATTTCGCCAGGTACGCGGCCGGGTCAGTGGCCGGTGGCCAAGTCGGCGTACGCGCTCGGGGGCCAGGCGGCGAGGATCTTGGGCCGCAGGGTGGCGCCGAGGCGGCGGTAGAAGCGCTGCGCGTCGACGTTGTCGACCTCCATGCCCCAGCGGATGAGCAGTCGCCCGGGTGCGGCCAGTGCGGCGAGAGCGGCCATGAGCTGCCAGCCGGCGCCGACGTCGCGGTGCCCGGGGCGGACGTAGAGGTCGTCGAGGTTGAGCACGTCGCCACCGGTCCACAGGTGCAACTGGCGGACTGAGGAGACGTAGCCGACCGCCAGCCCGCCGCGCTCGGCCAGCAGGACGATCACCTCGGGGCGTCCGAGCAGGGCGCGCCACTGCTCGTCGGCGACGTGTACCTGCGCCGCCTGGTCCTCGTGGGCGGCGATCTCGCGGACCATCGCGGCCACGTCGGCGGCATCATCCGGCGTGGCCCGGCGGATCGTGACCTCGGTCATCGCGGGGCGTCCTCTCGTGGGGTGGGGTGATGGACGGGACGGACGCGGCGGCGGGAGCGGGGAGGACGGCTCCCGCCGCCGCGGTCGGGTTCACGCGACGCCGCAGGTGTCACCGACGCCGCAGGTGTCACCGACGTCGCAGGTGTCACCGACGTCGCCGGGCCGGGGTCGGGGCCTCAGCAGTGGGCGTACTCGTGCGGGCGCAGCAGCATGGCCACGGCCATCGCCGGGAGCATGAGCAGGTGGCCCCACAGCATCAGGGCGCCGGTGTCGATGAGCTCGAGCGCCAGCGGCACGAACAGCACCAGGAAGGGCACGTACATGGCCGCGCCCATCTCGGCGATGGGCCGCCAGCGGTGGCCGCGGAACCTCATCCACGCGGACATGGCCACCGTCATGTTCGTCGCCATGATCAGCGCGCCGGTGTACGGGTTGTGCATCAGTCCGGCGGCACCGAGGGCGTCGAGGACGAACATCCACACCGGGTGCAGGACCACCATGCCGACGGCCATCGCCACGACCATCTCGGCGAAGTGCAGGGCGAACTTCTTGGCGCTCAGGCGGTGGCCGTTGTGCGCCACGGCGTCGGTGGGCGCGGGGGCTGTGCTTGGGGTGGCGGGTTGGCTGTGCACGACATGTCTCCAGGGATGGGCGCGGGTCACGGGACGAGGGCGTAGCCGGCCTCGTCGACTGCGGCGGCGATATCGGCGCGGTCGACCGGCTGGGAGGCGGTGACGGTGACGCTGCCGGTGGCCAGGTCGACGGTGACGGACTCGACGCCGGCGACCCTCGAGATCTCCTCGGTGACGGAGCGGACGCAATGCGCGCAGGTCATACCGGTCACCTCGAAGGTGGTCGAGCCGATGAAGGTGCGTGGGGTGCTGGACAGCAAGGGGAACTCCTCGAGGTGCTGGTGGTGTGCGGTCAGGTAGAAGAGTCGGCGCGGGGGTGGGTGCGTCTCACCGGGGAAATCGCCGGGTTATTCGCCGGGATCGGCCAGATCAGTGGCCCTGCCCGCCGGGACCGTGGCCGGTGGTGCCGGTGCCGGGCTTGCCACCGGGCACGGCGAGCGGGGTGAGGATGGGTGGCCGCCGGCCCGGCGTCGCGGTGGCCGCCCCAGGTGGGGCGGCCACCGCGGTCCGCGGCTGGTCGAAGGCGGGGTGTGGGCTCAGCCCACGGGTGCCATGCACGGCGTCCTGGATGGGGACGATCTTCGCCTTCGCGTCGGCGCGGTCGCCGGCGATGTCGAAGGTGACCAGCGCCGAGCGCCCACGCCTTCATCAGCCAGGCGACGGGGCCTCCGAATCCCGCATCCGCCAGGCGACCACGACCAGCCAGATCATCCACGCCACGTCCAGGACGAAGGCCAGCACGATTGCGATCGTCTCCGTTCGCGAGAAACCCACGGAGCCGACCACCCAGCCCTGCACCAGGTAGGTGAGGCCCGAAAGCCCCATCAGGTGGGCTATCGGCCGCGGGACCCAAGCCGTCCGCACGACCGCGGCCGCGAACAGGAGCAAAGCGAGGCCCAAGGCGAAGTTTTGGTAGCTCCTCACCCCCCACTCAAGCCAGCGGATTGCCTCGGCGCTCGCGAAGCGCGCCGGCTTCTCGGCGTCCGGGGCGCTCGCCCACGCGTAAACGGCCTGCTTGAGGGCGACCCCGTCCACCGCCTGGAGCAATCCGTACAGCGCCAGCGTCGCCACCGCCGAAGCGGCACCGAATCGACCCGCCCATCTCGCCGTTCCAGCCTGAACGTCCAGGGCGAAGAACAGGGCGAGCAGCCCCGCGAGGAAGATCGCCATTCCCGCGAACTGGCCGAGGTGCACGACTGTCCAGATCCCGCTGCCGGCGTACTCGGCGAACACGGCGGGGTGGTCATTCGCGTCCCCATCGGCGTGGAACTGGGTGACCACGATGTATAGGAGTTGTCCCACGAGCAGCAGCGTGGCGGACAGACGCAGCGACGTGCGACGCGCCGGGGGTCCGGTGTGCGCGGGGGTGGTGCTGGGGGCGGGAAATGTGCTGGACACGGCAGCTCTCCAGGTGGCGTACGGGATGGACGGTGTCACGGGACGAGGACGTAGCCCGCCTCGTCGACGGCGGCGGCGATGTCGGCGCGGTCCACGGGGCGAGAGGCGGTGACGGTGACCGTTCCGGCGGCCAGGTCGACGGTGACGGAGCCGACGCTGTCGACGGCGGCGATCTGCTCGGTGACCGCGCGCCGGCAGTGCGCGCAGGTCATGCCCTCGACCTCGAAGATGGTCGAACCGATGAAGGTGCTGGACAGCAAGGGGAACTCCTCGAGGTGCTGGTGGTGTGCGGTCAGGTAGAAGAGTCGGCGCGGGGGCCGGTGCGTCTCACCGGGGAAATCGCCGGGTTTTCCGCCGGGATCGGCCCGGTCAGTGACGGTGCGCCCCGTGCCCATGGCCGGTGACGGCGGCGCTGGGCTTGCCGCTGGTGACGGCGAGCGCGGTGAGGGCGAACGGGGCGTCCTCCGCCGGCATGATCACTCACGCCGGTGATTTCGCCGGGTCCTGGTCGGACTTGTCCGGCGCGTTCGGTACCGTCGGACTCGTGCTGGCCGGACGGGATCCCGAACGCGCGGCGATCGCCGCCCTGCTCGACGCCGCCCGCACCGGCAGCGGCGGCGCGCTGGTGGTGCGCGGCGTCGCCGGGGTCGGCAAGTCGACGCTGCTGGCCGACGCGCTGGCAACCGCGTTGGACCTGCGGGTGCTACGCACCTCCGGCGTGGAGTCTGAATCGCCGCTAGCCTTCGCCGCGCTGCAACGGCTGCTGTGGCCGCTGCGCACCCGCATCGGCGCCCTGCCGGCGCCGCAGGCCGCGGCGCTGCGCGCGGCGATGGGTGAGGCCGAGGGCGAGGGCGACCGCTTCCTGGCGTTCCTCGGCACGCTGAGCCTGCTCGCCGACGCCGCCGAACAGGCGCCGCTGCTGGTCGTCGTCGACGACGCGCACTGGCTCGACGACGCGTCGGCCGCGGCGCTACTGTTCGCCGCCCGCCGGCTGCAGGCCGAGCGCGTGGCGCTGCTGTTCGCCGCCCGCGACGGCGACGCCCGCCGCTTCGACGCCGGGGACCTGCCCAGCGTCGTGCTCGGCGGCGTGACCGGCGCCGACGCCGACGCGCTGCTGTCCGCCCGCGCCGGGACCGACATCGACCCGGCGGTGCGCGACCAGCTGGTCGCGGGCACCGGCGGCAACCCGCTCGCGCTGGTCGAGCTGGCCGGGGTGCTCACCGCCGAACAGCTGGCCGGCCGGGCGCCGCTGCCTGCCCCGCTGCCGCTGACCGGCGGCGTGGAGCGCGCCTTCCTCGACCGCTACCGCCGCCTCGACGAGCCCGCGCAGCGGTTCCTGCTGGTCGCCGCGACCGACGACACCGCCCGCCTGACCGTGGTGCGCGACGCCGCCGAGCGCCTCGACGCCGCTGATACCGCCCTGGATGCGGTGGAGCGGTCCGGGTTGCTGCGCGTGGACGGCGATGCCGTCGCCCTCTATCACCCTCTGGTGCGCTCGGCGGTCTACCGGGCGGCCACCAGCGCACAGCGCCGCGCCGCGCACCGTGTGCTCGCCGACGTGCTGACCGGCGACCCCGAGCGGCGGGCCTGGCACCTGGCCGCCGCCGCCGACCGGCCCGACGAGGACGTCGTCGCCGCCCTCGACGGGGTCGCCGAGCGCGCCGCGGCCCGCGGTGGCCACGAGGCGGCCGCCGCCGCGTGGGCCCGCGCCGCCGAGCTCACCGCCGGCGGTGAGGCCCGCGGCCGGCGGCTGTACCTGGCCGCGTCCTCGGCCTGGCTGGGCGCGCACCCGTCGCGCGCCTCGGCACTCGCCCAGGCCGCCGCGGCGGACGTGACCGATCCGCTGCCGCGGGCGCAACTGCTCGTGCTTCAGGGGCACATCGAGTGGAACACCCGCTCGCTGAACGACGGCTACGACCTCATCCTGCAGGCCGCCGAGGTCGCCGCCGGCGTGGACGCGGCGCTGACGGCTCAGCTGGCGATGCTCGCCGCGTCGCTGGCGGCGTTCGGCGCCCGATCCCCGCGCGTGGTGAACCCGACCGCGCTGGTGGCCGAGCCCGCGCCGGACGCGCCGCCCCGGGTGCGGGCCGGCTGGGCCCTGCTGCACGGGTTCGGCGCCGTCGCCCGCAGCGACTGGGCGGCCGCTGCGGAGTCCTTCCGGTGCGCGTTCGTCCTCACCGACGCCGACCCGGTCGACGACCACGTGCTGCAGCCCAACCTGGGCATCGCCGCGATGCTGATCGACGACGACGAGCGCGGACTGCGGCTGCACGAGCAGCAGTTGACCGCCGCCCGCCGCGCCGGCGCGCTGAACATGGTCGAGCACGCCCTCACCCGCGGCGTCCACTTCCAGATCGCGACCGGCGCCTGGTCGAAGGCCGCCGGTGCCGCCGCCGAGGCGCTGCCGCTGACCGCCGGCACCGGCCACCCGGGGCTGACCGCGCTGCCCACCGCGCAACTCGCCCTGGTCGCGGCGCTGCGCGGAGACGACGCCGCCGACCGCCACCTGAACAGGGTCACCGAGATCCGGGACAAGCACCCGGTCGGCATCACCGACGGCCTCGTCGCCGACCTGACGCACTGGGCCCGCGGGCTGCGTGCGGCCGCGCAGCCGGCGACCGCGCTGCACCACCTCGAGCAGATCGAAGGGCCGGCGTGGCGCCGCCTGGCCGCCCTCGACCTGTACGACGCCGCCGCCCGCGGCGACCGCCCCGACCTCGCCCGCACCTGGCTGGCCGAGCTGGAGCAGTTCGCCGCGGGCACCGGTCTGCCGGCCGCGACCGCGGTCGTCGAGCACGGCCGCGCCCTGCTCGCCGACGACGGCGACGCCGAGACCCACTTCCAGCGGGCAATCGCCGCGCACGCCGACTCGGCGCGGCTGCCCGACCGGGCCCGCACCCACCTGGCCTTCGGCGAGCACCTGCGCCGCGCCCGCCGCCGGGTCGACGCCCGCGAGCATCTGCGTACCGCGCTGGCGCTGTTCGAGGACCTCGGCGCCACCCCGTGGGCCGAGCGGGCCGCGCAGGAACTGCGCGCCTCCGGGGAGACCGCCCGCCGCCGCGACGTCACGACCGCCATCGAGCTGACCCCTCAGGAACGCCAGGTCGCCGCCCTGGTCCGGCAGGGCCTGTCGAACCGGGACGTGGCCGCGCAGCTGTTCGTCAGTCCACGCACCGTCGACTTTCACTTGAGAAACTGCTACTCCAAGTTGGGCGTCAGCTCCCGCGCCGAGCTCACCGCTCTCCCACTCGACCTGTGACCGGCATGGCCCTGCACGTGAAGACCGCATCAGCCGCAGTCGGTGATCTTGAGAGGTTGGTCGGCGAACGAGTGACCTCCCCCGCGAATTGAACCCTCGTCGGCCATACTGAGTCCGTGGAATACGTCGGCCGGGTGCCCGCCCCGCCGCTCGACCGGTTCATCGACGACATCTACTGCCTGACCGGGGTGCCGCGCCACCGCCGAATGAACGTCCCGCCGATGCCGTCGGCACACCTGTTCGTCAACCTGGGCGGACCCGCCCGCCTGTGGGATTCCGACCCTTCGGTGCCCTCGGAAGTGTTCACCGATGGGTGGTTCATGGGTGTATGGACCAGGCGTTTCCTCTTCGAGTACCCCACACGTGTGCGGCTCGTTGGGGTGCACTTCAAGCCTTGGGGGATTTCGCCGTTCGTCGACATGCCGGCGACCGAGCTGCGGGACCGATGGGTGCCGGTCGACGCCGTCTGGCAACGGTCTTTGGACCGGATTCGCAACGACTGGTCAGAGCTCGCTCACACGGCGGGCTACTTCGACCAGGCCCACTTCAGCAGGGAGTTCAAGGACTTCACCGGCCACACCCCGACGGAATACCTGACCCTGCGGCGCCGATTCCCCGCCGAGCAGGGGTTCCCGCCGGACAGCGGTCCGATGCCCGCTGATTGATTTTTTACAAGCCCCGTCGCCCTCCGGGGCGACAAGATCGGAGGTGAACGCGCAAGGAGACTCGAGGAGAACCTGTGGGCACAGTAATCATGCACAGCGTGGTGTCGGTGGACGGCTTCATCGCCGACGAGAAGGACGACGTCGGGCCACTGCACGATTGGTACTTCAACGGGGATACCCCGATCACCGAAGGCAGCGACCAGCAGTACGATCATTCCGGAGCTGGAAGCGGCCTCAAGGTCTCAAGTGCATCGGCGGAGTACGTCCGACCCATTTGGGAGGCGATCGGCACGATTGTGATGGGCCGCAACCTGTTCGACCTGGTGAACGGCTGGGAGGGTCAGCCGCCCGCGGGCGACCACGTGGTCGTGGTGTCCCACCGGCCCAAGCCCGAGGGCTGGCACCCTGAGGCGTCGTACCATTTCGTCGATGGCGTGACGGCTGCGATCGACAAGGCCCAGGAGCTCGCCGGGGAGCGAACCGTCAGTGTGAACGCCGGCGAAGTGGGCAGCCAGATCTTCGCGGCCGGCCTCGTGGACGAGGTGGCGATGGACGTGGTGCCGGTGGTGTTCGGGTCGGGCAAACGCTACTTCGGCAGCATCGATGAGCAGCATCTACTGGAGGATCCCCACGTGGTCATCCAGGGCGACCGGGTGCTGCACCTGAGGTTCAAGGTACGCCGCTAGACCCCCGACGGGGTGCGAAGTTTCGCTTGATCTTGGTGATGCCGTGGATGCCGAACAGGCCGAGGACCAGGTTGCGCAGGGTGGCCATGGCTCGGGGGCCGTTGCCGCGGTGGGCCTGCTGGTCGTCCTCGCGCCAGACGGTGTCGCGGGGCCGGTGCTCCAGATTCTCGATCCCCAGTGCCGCCGGGCGTGGGCGGAGATCTCGGCGCTACACTCCGGCGATATGGCCGATCTGCGCTTCGACGCCGTCGAGCGAGCACAGCTCAGCGACCTGTTCGACGAGCTCGGTCCCGAGGCACCGACTCTCCTCGCGCCGTGGACGACCCGCGATCTCGCCGCGCACCTCGTCCTCCGCGAGCGCGACTACCTCGCCGGCCCTGGGCTTGTCCTGCCCGGTGCGTGGGGCCGCTTCGCTGAACGGCGAAGAAGAGCGCTCGCGCTGAGGGACTTTGCAGGGCTCATTGCGACGATCCGATCGGGACCGCCGCCAGGCTTCTTCCGCATCGGATGGGTGCGCCGGGTCCCGACCCTCAACGAGTTCTTCGTCCACCACGAGGACGTACGCAGAGCCAACGGTCGTGCTCCTCGGACGAACGAGCATGCAATGGACGAAGCCCTTTGGCGCAACGTCAGCCGCGCGCCCTGGTTCCTCGCGCGGCGACTGCGCGGCGCAGGTCTCGAGCTTCAATGGGCGGGGACCGCTAAGACCGTTCGAGTACGGCGAGGGGAACCTACTGCCCGCATCGCCGGACCTCCAGGCGAGTTACTGCTCTACCTCTTCGGTCGGCAGGGCGCGGCACATGTCGAGGTGAGCGGGCCTGCTGCGGCGGTCGAAGCCGTGCGACGCGCGCGGTTCGGCATGTGACAGGAGCCCTGGCTCTCATCCAGGACGGATACGCCCTCACAGCCTGACCGATTCGCTCACTCCAGGAGCATGGATATCCCAGGGATCGGCGTTCTGAACTGGCCAATGGAAAACGGTGTTCTCCAGGCGGCTCCACTTTGCAAGGCCCTTCCAGATGATCCAAGCGGGAGGGCCTTTCGCATGGGCGTACGGCCATGCACCGGCCGATGCCCAACGACAGGCGGCAGGCCTAGGCCATCCTCGCCCGCGCTCACCAGGATGCCGCGAAGCCCCGGTCGGCTGGGCGCTGGCCGCCTGCGGAGCGGCATCGAGGTAAGAGGCACTACCGGTCAGTGGTCCTTACGGATACGCTCGGATGTCAGGAGCGGAAGCCAGCTGAGCCCCTTACCGGAGGACCGCATGGTTGGACACGTCGACCGGGCCGGGTCCCCGTTGCGTCAGCTACTCGCGCTCGCCGTGCCCGCGCTCGGCGTCCTGGCCGCCGAGCCGCTCTACCTGCTCATCGACACGGCCGTGGTCGGCCACCTCGGCGCGGTGCCGCTCGCGGGGCTCTCGGTCGGCGCGATCGTGCTGGCGCAGATCGCGACCCAGATGACGTTCCTGTCCTTCGGCACGACCGCGCGCACGGCCCGGCTGCACGGCGCCGGCCGTCGGGCCGATGCCGTGGCCGTGGGCGTGCAGGCGACCTGGCTCGGCGCGATCGTGGGGCTGGTGCTGATCGTGGCCGGGCAACTGCTCGCCGCGCCGGTCGCCGGCCTGCTCACCGGTGACGCCCAGGTCGCCGACGCCGCGGTGAGCTGGCTGCGGATCGCCCTGCTCGGCGCTCCGATGATCCTGATCACCATGGCGGGCAACGGGTGGATGCGCGGTGTGCAGGACATGCGGCGCCCGCTGCGCTACCTGCTCGCAGGCAACGGGATCTCCGCGGCGCTGTGCCCGGTGCTGGTGCACGGGCTCGGCTGGGGGCTCGACGGCTCGGCGGTCGCCAACGTTGTCGCGCAGCTCATCTCCGCGAGCCTGTTCGTGCGGGCGCTGCTCGCCGAGGGCGTGCCGCTCGCGCCGGTCCCGGCCGCGATGCGTGCCCAGCTCGGCCTCGCGCGCGACCTGGTGCTGCTCGGCCTGGTCTTCCAGGCGTGCTGGGTGTCCGCGACCGCGGTGGCCGCGCACACCTCCACGGCGGCGGTCGGCGCCCACCAGGTGGTGTTCCAGCTGTGGATGTTCCTGGCCTTCGTGCTCGACGCGCTGGCCATCGCCGCCCAGGCGTTGGTCGGAGCCTCGCTCGGCGCGCACGACGGGGAGCTGGCGCGCCGGCTGGCCTGGCAGGTGGCCGGCTGCGGGTTGGTCTTCGGGGCGTCGCTCGGCGTGGTGTTCGCGGCGCTGGCCGGCACCCTGCCCCACGCGTTCACCACCGATGCGGCGGTGCTCGCCGAGATGCCCAAGGCGTGGTGGTTCTTCGTCGCGCTGCAACCGATCGGCGGCGTCGTGTTCGCTCTGGACGGAGTGCTGCTCGGCGCCGGAGACGTCGCATACCTGCGCACCGCGACGCTGGGCGCGGCGGTGCTCGGCTTCCTGCCGCTGGTGTGGGCGTCGCTGAGCTTCGACTGGGGCCTGGTGGGGATCTGGTGTGGGATGTCGGTCTTCCTGCTGATTCGGATGACCACCCTGCTGGCCAGGCTGCGCTCCGGCCGCTGGGCCATCCTCGGCGCCGTACGTTGACCCGACCGTGAGCGAGCCGGTCCACTCGTCATCGGCGAACCGGGCGGCTCGACGTCCTCGCCCGAGCACGGCACGTCCTCGGCACTCGCAAGGGCCCTGTCCGGCTGGTCGGGCCAGCTCGCCAATAGCGGCGGGCAATCCGTTACACCAAGTCAGGCTGCTTCGTTCGGCGATGAACAATGACTCCAGCGGCCACCGAACAGGCCGCCAACGTATAAGCGAGTACCGGCAGGACACGCCACAGCAACCACAGTCCTCTCCCCTCCCAACCGCCGCAGTTGAGCATCATGAAGTACGACAGGGCCATGAACGCCCAATCCGCTGCGACGGCCGTCACGATCGCGATGACCAGCACACCGACAGCCGTGCCCAACCGTCGTCCCGCCCGTAAAGAAACCGCCCCTCCCACTGCCACGGCGATGGATGGCAGGCGATTCCACAGCAGCGGATGCGCATTCACTTCCCGGTGCAGATCCCACAACCGCTCGTGCAGTTCGGACCACAGGTTCGCAAGGCCGAACGGGATGGCGCCGTAGCCCGCGCATCCCACCGCGCCGTCTCCCTTGAAGAGCAGAGGCAGGCTGAGCGAAAGCAGGCCCAAGATGCAGGCCGTCAAAGCAGCCACCCACCAGCGCAGGTATCGCCACCTCGTCGAGCGGGACAGCCGAGACATAGAGCGCCTACTCAGCGTGGTCTGGTGCCGGCGGTTCAGTAGGGGAGGAAGATTTGGCGCTGGGTCGCGCTGTCGTCGAAGGCTTCCAGTTGGGCCTGGCCTTCGGTGGCGAGGGAGTCCAGCATGGTGTGCAGCAGGGCGGTGCACAGGACCGTGGGCCCGGCGTGGGAGTCGAAGGCGAAGTCCGAGCTCACCGGCGCGAGCAGCACCTCGTCCGCGAGGTCGATGAGCCGGCCCACCGGTTGGTCGGTGATGAGGGCGACCTTCAGCCCGACTCGCCGCGCCCAGGTGAGCCCCTCGGCGAGCTCGCGGGGATAGCGCGGCAACCCGATGGCCAGCACCCACTCGGCTCCGGATTCGGCCGCGCGGCTCAGCCGGTCCTCGAGGGTCGAGCCCGCCACGTCCAGCACCCGTACGTCAGGGAGCACCTTTTCCGCGAGGTAGCCGAACAGGTGCGCCAGAGGTGCGGAGATCCGCAGGCCCATGACCAGCAGCGGACGCGACCTGGCCAGCCGGCCCGCCACTTCGCGAAGCTGGCTCGGATCGCGTAAACCGTCGCGCAGCCGCTCCAGGTCGCGGATCTCGGAGGTGACGAGCGCCTGGATCTCGTTGAGGTCCTCGGTGGGCAACGATCGCTGCGCGCCGCCGAACACGGACGAGCGCAGCGTGTCGCGGAACTCCGGGAACCCCCTGAACCCGAGCGCGGCGGCGAATCGGGTGACCGATGGCTGGCTGACGCCGACGCGCTCGGCGATGTCGGCGCTGGTGAAGAAGGCGGCCTCCTGCGCGTGGTCGAGCAGGTAGCGCGCGATGCGGCGCTGCGAGGGGGAAAGCCGGTGGCCGTCGAAGAGCTCGCGCAGGTTCGCGGCGACCCGTGACGCGTCCGGCACGGCGAGCGACTGGCCGGTCTCCCTGGCACGCCCCATCCTCGGGCACCTTCCCTTCTCCACGGAGTGACAGACCCGGCGATGACTCTCACCGCCCGGCGGGGCAGGGCCATCGGTCGGCCGCGTTACTTCATGAGTCGCGATGTTCCTGTGGGCCCAAAGCGAGCGCCGGGCGGCCCTGGTGGGGACCGCCCGGCTCGTTCAGTGCGCGACGACGACCGTCAGTTCTTCGGGCCGTTGCCGTTGAAGCGGGTCTTGCACTCTTGCAGCCTCACGTCGACCTGCTCGCCCCTGTCGACGGTGACGTGCACCGTCTCCAGGACCTCGCCGCTCGGGCGGGCGCAGGTGAGCGTCCAGCTCTCCTTGAGGAACTTGCCTGGGCCGGTGGCCACGACGCCGTTCTCAGTGTAGGCGGGGGTGGGCCGCAGCGAGGGGTTAACGTGCCAGGCGAACTTGCCGTTGGTCGGGGCGACCAGGGTGGACTCCAGGTGGGTGGGCACCGCCTTGGGCGGGTCCAGGACACCGCCCGTCTGCACGATCGGCGCGGTCCACAGGTTGAAGTCCTTCGTGATCGTCAGGACCGCGCCCTTGGGCGCCTTGCCGGTGATCACGGAGTGCCCCGCGGGGTCCGCCGCGTACTCCAGCGCCACCATGAACGCCTCGCGGTTCGACTTGCCCGCGTAGCGGCCGGTGCCGAGGTAGTCCTCGATCACCTCGGGGTAGGTGTTGTTGGTCGACTGGGTCTTCATGATCTCGAACGTGAACCCGAGGCCGCGGGTGGCGTAGTACGACCAGTCCGGGGTCTCGCCGGTCGTCTCGTAGTCGAAGCCCGACTTCATGCCGGTGTAGCCGTTCTTGGCCGCCATCGCGTCGGTCAGGGCAGCGTAGACCGCCTCGTCCGGAGCATCGCCCGCGCGCTTCTCCAGCGGCGGACGGAGGAGGGTGTGACCGGAGGTGTGGTTGGTGATCAGGACGGTGACCTGGTTGGACGAGGTCAGGTCCATGACGTTCTGGATCTCGGGCTCGGTGCCGGGCCCAGGGCCGCGGTTGGTCGCGTTGGAACCCGCGTTGCTACCCCAGCCGAAGGGGTAGTTGCGGTTGATGTCGACCCCGGCGTTGCTGGCGCACGTCGGCGAGACGCCGCAGCTCGTACGCCGGTTGAGGATGAAGCCGTCCACGTTGACGACGGGGACGAAGATGACCCGTGCCTGGTCGAGCAGGCGGGTGATCTGCGCGTCCTTGCCGTCGTTCTTGATCAGGTCGTAGGCGAACTCCATCGTGTGCTCGCCGGAGGGCCACTCGTTGCCGTGGTGCACCCCCATCATGAACAGGACCGGCTTGCCGTCGGCGGTGTCGACGTGGCGGGTCACCTCGATGCCGTACACCTCACGGCCCTGGCGGGTCTTGTGCGGCAGCGTGACGTGCTTGACGAGATCGGGGTAGCGCTTGCTCAGCGCGAGCATCTCGTCGTTGTAGTCGGTGATGGTCCGATAGGTCGTCCGGCCGCTGGGCAGAGCCGTCGCCTGCTCCGCCGCCACCTGGACGGCCGCCTTGGCGCCGGCCGAGTCGGCGAAGCTGGTCGCGGCCGCCGGAATGCCGAGTGTTCCCAGCAGTCCGACGCTCAGCGCAAGCGTCAGAACCCGTTTCTTGCTACTCCAGGCCGCGGGGGGCTGCGAGCCTCTTGAAGACATGCTGGACCCTTTCTAGCTGCGGACGAACTGGAACCAGAAAGGCGCCCTTTTCTCCGAGCTATCTTGCGAAAATCCTTTTCAAAACCCACCGATGGGCTATTGATTGGAAAGTTGTAGGTAGTCTTGGGGATGAAAGTTTGCCTGTCAACCCTCTTCGGCTACGCTCTTTCCGCACACCTGCGGGATGCCGGAGGTGGTTTTTCGCACACGGGGTGAGCACACGAGGTGAGAGGTGCCTCGGCCTGGGGTCCACCGGGTGGAGCGGGCAGCGGCGACCGGTGCGCCACCGGGCCCGGCAGCGGCCGGCGCCTGTCTCACTTACTGAGATCGGCGGGAGGAGAGGCGCTGTCCATGAGTTATGACATCTACGTCCCGCTGCGGTGGAACATGGCGGACGAGGCGGCGCCCTTCCTCGCCTGGCTCGCACAGGCGCACGGGCTGGTGTGCTACGACCCTCAGATGGACCGCCTCCGCCCGTAGGCCGCAAACCAGCGTGGGTGGGTCGGTGATCTTCGCCTTGCCGGTCGGCGAGCGGCTCGTCCGGCGTTCGGAGAGCGTTCAGGTATTTCCGTTCGATCGTTATTCGGCTGCCCGGAAATCGCTTTCGCGATGGAGGCCCGTCAACCGGCATTCGATTTCGGGTAGTGCCGAAAATCGGCTCATGAACGGTCCAGAATCCGCCGATGAGACAGGGACACAGCAGCTCCGCTTTTGGCGTGAATTAGGTGTTGACCAAGATCGGTGAGCCATGCCAAAGTGAGCCTTGCGCGGACGTCGAGTTGGGCCGGAATGCCGACGTCCGTTTGTCCGTGCCCGATGAATTGTCCTCAATCCCCTGCCAGGAAATGGATGTTTGTCATGCGGAAAAAGTCATTAATCAGTCTCACTGTCGGCGCTCTGTTGTCCGCGGGCCTGGTCGGCGCGACCGCGACGCCCGCGCAGGCCGTATCCTGCACCAGCTGGGTCGGAACCAACGGCAGCTACAGCCAGTTCCACGTCCAGTGCCCGTCGCAGTACTACATCAAGGTCAAGGTTCAGTGCGCGGACGGATACTCCGTGACGTCCGCCGTCCGTTCAGGCGGCTATCAGCACGCCGACTGTTACTACCCGACCCACGGCGGCGCCGACGCGGGTTGGGCTTGGACGAGTAACTCGTCGAGTGGCCCCTGGACCGCCGCGAGCATCTAGGCCGGTTCAACGCCCGCTAAGGTTCATTCCCGCAGCGAATACCACGACCACTGCCATTCGCACACCGTTGGGCGTGCATATCGGGTCCGGCGCCGATAGGTCGATTTCCCCGAATGGTCGGAAGGCCCTCCCGGATAGATCCGGGAGGGCCTTCTTCATGAACGTACGGCTAACAGATCACCAGCCGACGGCGACCAGAAGCCACTGGGGGTTTCCGTGGGAGACGAACGAGGACTGCCCGGCGTAGTCGTCGTACGGGAAGCCGTAGGCCAGGTGGTTGATGGCGTGGTCGTGCCAGAACTTGGCGTAGTAGTTGGCCGGAGCGGCCTGGTAGTAGAGGCTCGGGTTCGACCACTGCGACTGGGGCAGCTGCGCGACGTGCCGGTTGAGCGCGGCGCAGTTCCCCGGGTCGTTGGCCAATGAGGCGGCGCAGCCGAAGATGTCGGAGGTGGCGGCCGAGATGCCGACCGACGCCGCGTAGCTGGAGAAGTAGTTCGCGTTGGCCCCGCCCGCGCGGAACCCGCTGTAACTGCCCGGCGCCGGGATCCGGTACGGGGCCTGCACCTGCGCCAGCGGCTTGAACTCCGCCGGCACCTCGTTGATGAACCGCTGGAACGTCGCGGCGCGGTCCTCCTGGAAGGTGCTGTAGTCCTCGCCCACCGACACGTCGTAGCCGTCATGGGCGTGCAGCCGCATCGCCAGCTTGAGTCCGAACGCGTCGACGCGCGTGGTGTTGCCGTTGAACACCGAAGCCCCGACGGTGAACTCGATGAAGTCGTAGTACTGGCTGTTCGGCGAGCCCAGGTAGAAGTACATCCGCCCGGCCGAGTTCACCGGCATGTCGAAGTACGGCTGCTCCGCGATCGAGTGGACCTGCCCGTTGTAGCTCCAGTAGACCTGGCTGTCGGGGTACTTGCCGTTCGTCCGGTTGAGAATCTTGACCATGACGACGTTCTGGGCGGCGGGGATGCCGTTGGTGTCACCCCAGAAGGACGTCGGGTCGGTCGGGGTGATGGTCGGAGTCGGGGTCGGGGTGGTCGTCGTGCCCGTGGTGCGGACGGCGAACTCCCAGAGGGAGTAGCCGTAGGCCGTGCCGCGCGCGGTGCCGTACACCCGGACGTACCGCCCCGTGCCGGTCACGTCGAGCGTCTGTGTGCCGCCGGTTCCGGTGGTCGTGGAGTAGACGGTCGTCCAGGTGGAGGCGTTGCCGGACACCTGGATCTGGAAGGACTTGCCGTAGGCCGCCTCCCAGGTGAGCACCACCTGGCAGATGGTGGCCGAGGCGCCCAGGTCGACCTGCAGCCACTGCGGGTCGCTCGCCGCGCTCGACCAGCGGGTGCCGGCGTTGCCGTCGACCGCCGCAGAGGCCGGGGTGCCCGCGTTCTCGGTGGAGGAGGCGGTGGCCGTCTTGCCCTGCGCCGCGTTCGCGGTGCCGCAGCCGCCGCTGCCGCCGATGGTGCCGTAGACCTGGAACTCCCACAGGGAGTAGCCGTAGGCCGTGCCCCGCGCGGTGCCGTACACCCGGACGTACCGGCCTGTGCCGGTCACGTTGATGGTTTGCGTGCCACCGGTTCCGGTGGTCGTGGAGTAGACGGTCGTCCAGGTGGACGCGTCGTTGGACACCTGGATCTGGAAGGACTTGGCGTAGGCGGCCTCCCAGTTCAGCACCACCTGGGTGATGCCGGCGCTTGCGCCGAGGTCGACCTGCAGCCACTGCGGGTCGCTGAACTGGCTGGCCCAGCGGGTGCCGGTGTTCCCGTCGACGGCCGCCGAGGCGGGGGTGCCGGCGTTCTCGACGGAGGAGGCGGTGGCGGGCCTGCCCTGGGACAGCAGCGTGCTGGCGGCGTGGGCGGCCGGCACGGTGATGGCGGTGTAGGCGGCCAGCACCGCGACCAGGAGGGCGGCCAGCGCGGCCACCAGGGGGGCCGGCCTTCCTCGCTGGATCATGGAACGGGATGGGGGGGACATCAGTGGCATAGCAGCTCCTGACGTGGACGGGGATCAGCGCACGACACCAGACGCGCCGGCCCAGGGACGCAGGGCCGAGCTGGCGCGAGACGGATCGGCAACACGCAAGAGAGCGCTCTCTCGAATAGCAGCTTCATCGACGTTTGTCGAATCGTCAAGATGAACTGTCTGGAACATTCCGTTCACAGCAAAAATGCACACCCCCGCCCGGTCCGGCAGACCTCTGCCCTATATGTAGGTGTTTGACCATAGGGTGACTCCGATGAATGCGATCGGCGGATACGTGCTCAGGCGTGAGCTGGGCCGGGGCGGCATGGGCGTGGTCCACCTCGCCGCCACCCCGACCGGCGGCCTGGCCGCGGTGAAGGTGATCCATCCGCAGCTCGTCCGCGACCCCGCCTTCCGGCGGCGCTTCGAGCGTGAGGTCGCGGCCGCGCGGCGCGTGGCGAGGTTCTGCACGGCCCCCGTGCTCGACGCAGGCATCGAGGGGGAGACCGCCTACCTCGTCACGGAGTACGTGCGCGGCCCCGACCTGGCCCAGGCCGTACGCGAGCAGGGGCCGCTGGCGGGCGGCAACCTGGAGGCGCTGGCGGTGGGCATCGCCACGGCGCTCCACGCGATCCACGGCGCAGGGGTGATCCACCGCGACCTCAAGCCGTCGAACGTCCTGCTGTCGCCGCTCGGACCGCGTGTGATCGACTTCGGCATCGCGCAGCTCGTCGACAGCCAGAGCCTGGTCAGCCAGGCGATCCTCGGCACGCCCGCGTTCATGGCGCCCGAGCAGGTGCGCGGCGAGCCGCTGACGCCCGCGACCGACGTCTACGCGTGGGGCGGCCTGATCGCGTTCGCCGGCACGGGACGGCTGCCGTTCGGCGGCGGCTCCCCGCCCGAGGTCCTCTACCGGATCGTCAACGAGGGACCGAACCTCCAGGGTCTCGACGAGCGCATGCGCGCCGTCGTCGAGCGGGCCATGGCCAAGGATCCCGCGCGGCGGCCGAGCGCGCAGCGTCTGCTGGACGAGCTGGTCGGCGGCCGTCCGACCCCGGCGACGGCCACCCAGGCCGTCGAGCGCAACTGGGCCGTCACCGGTCCGTCGGACCCGCCCAGCAGCCCGGCCACACCTGACGGACCAGCGGCGATACCCAAGAGACCAGTCCCCGAAGGACCCGCCGTACCTGAGGCACGGAGGACCTGGCGGCGGTGGCCGTGGATCGCGGCCGCCGCCGTGCTCGTGACGGCGCTCGCCGGCGGGTGGGCCGCCTACGCGGCTCTCGGCACGCCGTCGCTGCCCTACCACGCGGACTTCGCGAAGTCCTGGGCCATCGGCACGTCGGAAGGCGGCAGGACAGAGCAGGACGACGAGACCTACCTGCTGACCGTGAACCCCGGCTGGCGGCTGTGGAAGTCGGCTCCCGTCTCGGGCGAGCCCGCCGAGGGCGTCGTGGTCAGCTCCAGGGTCCGGCTGGAGCGGGGCTCGGGTGAGTTCGGCGTCTGGTGCCGCGGCGACACCGGCACGGGCGACCGCTACGAGTTCGCGGTCACCGGCTCGGGCAGCGCGTCGATCACCAAGCGGCAGGGCGGGCAGAGCACGGTCCTGCACGGGCCCGTGCGGGTGAAGAAGTCGGCCGACAACCGCGTCGTGGTCCAGTGCAGGCAGCAGGGCGGGCAGGTCGCCCTGAGCATGTGGCTCAACGAGAGCCTGGTCGGCGAGGCCGCCGACAGCCAGAGCCCCTTTGGTCCGGGGGCGACCGGCGTCTACGCGGCGCCGGACACGGCCGAGGCCGTCCAGGTCAGGTTCCGCTCGTTCGACCTCCGCCCGGCGGAGGGCTGAGCCGTGCGGTTCGGCCTGCTTGGACCACTGCGGGTGCTCGACGGCGAGCATGACGTGACCCCCGGCCCCGCCAAGCACCGCGCGCTGCTGACCGCCCTGCTGCTGCGGCCGGGACGGGTGCTGACCGTCGACCGGCTGATCGCCGAGGTGTGGGGCGAGGAGCCGCCCGCCTCGGCCGAGCCGGTGCTGCGGGTGTATGTGAGCGCTCTCCGCAAGGTGGTGCCCGGTATCCGCACCGCGCCCGGCGGCTACCTCCTCGACGTCGATCCCGAGCAGGTCGACGCGCACAGGTTCGAGCGTCTGGTGGCCGAGGGCCGGCGGGCCAGGGACGCGGGCCGCACCGCCGAGGCGTCCGACGTCCTGCGCGCCGCGCTGGCGCTGTGGCGGGGGGCCGCGCTGGACGGCATCGACTCCGGCGAGCTGCGGCGGGCGCACGCCGTACCGCTGGAGGAGCTGAGGCTGACCGCCCTGGAGGAGCGGGCCGAGCTGGACCTGTCCCTCCGTCGCGGCGCCGAGGTGGCGGGGGAACTGCGCTCGCACGTGACCGCGCATCCGCTGCGCGAACGGGCGTGGGCGCAGCTCATCAGGGCGCTCGACCAGGCGGGACGCAGGTCGGAGGCACTGGGCGCCTACCAGGAGGCGCGGCGCCTGCTGGTGGACGAGCTCGGCCTCGAACCGGGTACCGAACTGCGCGAGGCGCACGAGCGCGTGCTGGCGGGAGGCGGCGCCACCTCCCGGGCCGCCCCGAACGAGACGCCGCCCGACGTCGCCGACTTCACCGGGCGCGAGCCGGTGCTCGACTGGATCCGCCGCTCCGCGCCGTCGGCCGGCACCGCGCCCGTCCACCTCGTGCTGTACGGCCCGGCGGGGTCGGGCAAGTCCGCGGTCGCGATCCACGCGGCCACCGGGCTGGACTTCCCCGACGGCCGCCTCTACGCCTCGCTCAGGGCGAGGACCCCTGGCGCGGTGCTGGAGGACCTGCTGCGCTCGCTCGGCTGCCCTGAGGGGGCCGTGCCCGCCGACCTCGCCGAGCGGGTCCGGCTCTACCGCAGCCTGGTGAGCGGGCGGCGACTGCTGGTGGTGCTGGACGACGCGTCCGACGAGGCCCAGGTGCGCCCGCTTCTGCCCACAGGACCCGGCTGCCTGACGCTGGTGACCAGCCGCTCGCCGCTGTTCGGCCTGGAGGCGGCGCGCGCCCGCGAGCTCGGCGTCTTCGATCAGGACGAGTCGGTGGCGATGCTGGCCAGGGTGGTCGGTGATCACCGCGTACGTGCCGAGCCGCGGGCCGCCGCGCGGATCGCGGCGCTGTGCGGCGGCCTGCCGCTGGCGCTCAGGATCGCAGGGTCCCGGCTGGCGCGGCGGCCGAGCTGGACTCTCGCGTACCTCGCCGGACGCCTTGAGGACGAGCGTGGCCGGCTCGACGAGCTCAGCGCCGGCGACCTCGCCGTGCGCGGCAGCCTGGCGCTCGGCTACCACGCGCTGTCGGACGGGGAGCGCCTGCTGCTGCGCCGCCTCGGCGCGCTGTCCGCGCCCGACTTCGCCTCGTGGGCCGCGTCCGCCGTTCTCGGCGCGCCCGCCGACCGGCTGCTGGAGGCGCTGGCCGAGGCGGGCCTGCTCCAGTCGTGCGGGCTCGACGAGGCCGGCCAGGAGAGGTACGGCTGGCACGACCTGACCAGGCTGTACGCCGCCGAGCGCCTGGCCGAGGAGGACGTGCCCGCTCAGGTGCTCGCCGCCGCGACCCGGGAGATCCTCGACCGCACCCGGCACGCCAGGGCGCTGCTCCTGCCCGCCGAGCCGGGTTCCGGCCAGACCCTGGTGCGTACGGCCGAGCAGGCCATGGCCCTTTCGACCACGCAGCTCAGGGAGTCGGCCCGCTGGCTGGCCGCCGAGCGGGGGTTCCTGGTCGCGACCGTCGCCGACTTCGAGCGGACCGGCCTCGACGAGGCGGCCTGGCGGCTGGCCTTCTACCTGACGCCGTTCTTCGAGCTCGGCGCGCACCGCGAGGACTGGCGCGCGTCCGTCGCGCTCGGCCTGCGGGCCGCGCGGCGCATGGGCCACCGTCACGGCGAGGCGCTGCTGCTGAGGTCCCTGGCCGACCTGCACCGTACGGAGGGACGGCCGGCGGAGGCCGCCGAGGCCCTGCAGCGGGCGCTCCCGCTGACCGAGGCGGGCGAGGTGGCCCGCACCCGGCACCGGCTCGGCCTGGTCCACCTCGCCCAGGGACGGCGGCCGGAGGCGGAGGCCTGTTTCGTCGCCTGCCTGACCGCGTTTTCGGCGGCGGGCGACCAGCGCGGCAGGGCCGACGCGCTGCGCTCACTCGGCGGGCTGCGGCGTACGGAGGACCTGCTGGTCAGGAGCCTGGACGCCTACCGCGAGCTGGGCGATCCGCGCGGCGAGGCCGCCGTCTCGCTGGACCTCGCCGGGCTCTGCCTGGAACAGCGGCGGCCCGCCGAGGCGCGGGAGCGTGCGGAACGCGGCCTCGGCCTGGCCAGGCGGCTCGGCGACCGGCTGCCCGAGGCGGCGGGACTGGTGGTCCTCGCGAGGGTGGCCGTGGCGGAGGGCCGTCCGGACGCCGCACGGAGGGCCGCGGAGGAGGCGCTCGGGACGTACCGCGAGTACGCGGACCGCAGGGGCGCCGCGCAGGCCCTGCTGGCCCTGGCCGCGGCCTGTCTCGACCTGGATGAGATAGATGGGGCGGTTGATGCGATAACGGGCGCTGTGGGAGAGTTTGACGCTCTCGGTGACCGGCAGGGCCTCGCCCGCGCCCAAGAGCTCGCCGACGAGGCGCGACGGCGTCGAGGCCTGCGCGTATAGCGCGCTATACGGATCCTGAAGGTGGCCCGCCTACGGTCGAGCTCGATTCGATCCACGACAGACGGAGGTGGGACGAGATGCGAAGAGCGATCACGCCAGTGGTGGCCGCGTCAGTAATGGCGGCCGTGCTGACCGGCTGCGGGATGCTTCCTGGACAGCAGGGTAGCGGCGGCGAGGAGAAGCAGACCACCGCCGCCACCGGCGCCACCGCCTCCGCTCAAGCCACCGAGCCCGCCATGCCTGCCCAGAGCGAGAGCGCGCCCACCGAGCAGGGCTCAGTGATCGCCAGCAAGGAGGTCAAGGCCGGCGGTGCCGAACTGACCGTGCAGATCACCGGCCTCAAGCGGCAGGGCCGGCTGTCCACGCTGACCTGGACCGTCACCAACAAGGGCGACAGTCAGTGGCAGATGGGCAGCGACATGGGCGACACCCCAGGCGGCCTCGGCCTGACCGTGGCGGGGATCAGCCTGGTCGACCCGGTCAACGGCAAGCGGTACACCGTCGCGCGCACAGGCAAGTACCCGCACGCCACGTGCTTGTGCTCCGACTACGACGTGTTCACCGAGCCGGACGAGGTTCTGCCGCTGCACGCCACCTTCGCCGCCCCACCGCCTGACGCCACGAAGATCAATGTGGACCTCAAGGTCCTGGGTGTGTTCACCGATGTCCCGATCTCCTGAGCGCCTCGCGATCCTCGCGCTCGCGCTCGCGCTGGTGGCCTGCCCCACGGCGGCCGCGTGGGCGGATCCGGTGGCTACCACGGCCGGGGTGGAGGACGTCATCGCCCCCGTCGACGACATCATCGCCGAGGTGGAGTCGCTCGACGGCGCCGAGAGCGAGTCGAAGCAGGGCGAGCAGGTCACCGTGGCGCTCACCAGCGACGTGCTGTTCGCGCTCGACAAGGCCGCACTGACGCCGCGGGCGCGGAAACGGCTGGAACAGGTCGCCGCGAAGATCCAGGCCGAGTCCACGGGCGGGGTGGTCAGGATCGAGGGACACACCGACGACCAGGGCACCGACGCCCACAACGACGCGCTGTCGCTCAGGCGCGCGCAGGCCGTACAGCAGGCCCTCCAAGGAAAGCTCTCGGGCGTGACCTTCCAGGCCATGGGCTTCGGCGAGACCCGTCCCAAGCTGCCCAACATCGTCGACGGCAGGCCCGTCGATGAGAACCGTGCCAGAAACCGGCGCGTCGAGATCATCTTCAACGCCAAGCGATGACACGAGGTAAGACGAACATGCGAATCAAGATGCTCTCTCTGGTCGCGGCGGCGGCCATGCTGGCGGGCTGCGGGATGCTGCCAGGCCAGCAGGCCGGCGGCGGAGAGGAGAAGCAGTCGGCCTCCCAGACGAAGACGAAGGCGGATGAACCGACCACGGCTCCGGCCCCCACCGAAGTGCAGCCGATGGCCACCGCGACCGAGGAGCAGCCGGCCGCCGCGACCGAGGAGCTCAGCGCCATCGCCAGCCGCAAGGTCGCGCACGACGGCAGCGGCCTGCGCATCGACATCACCGGCCTCAAGCGGCAGGGCAAGATAGCCACGCTGACCTGGACCGTGAACAACGTCGACACCGACAACGGCGACTGGTACGTCGGCGCCAAGCTGGGCGCGGCCACGTTGGACTTCACCGTCGGGGGCGTCACGCTGATCGATCCCGTCAACGGCAGGCGCTACCGCGTCGCCCGCAACGGCACCGGCGAGGACGCCAAGTGCGTGTGCAGCCGCGTCAACGAGCGCATCAAGAGCGGCGAGTCCCTCGAGATGTACGCGGTGTACGGCGCGCCGCCCGCCGACGTCACCAAGGTCAACATCGAGTTCCCCGACCTGGGGGTGTTCACCGATGTCCCCATCTCCTGAACGGCTCGGCACGCGGCGGCCCGCGACGCGGTGGGCCTCTGCACGCCGGCTCACGCCGCGCCTGCTGGCGGCCGGACTGGTGGTCGGCTCGGCGCTCGTGGCCGGGGCCGGCTCGGCCGCCTGGGCCGATCCCGCGGTCCCGCCGGACGCCGTCTTCACCGTCGAGGACCTGGTGTTCCCCGTCGAGGACATCGTGCCGGAGACCGAGTCCATGGACGGCACGGAGAGCGAGTCCAAGAGCGGCGAGGAAGTCACCGTGGCGCTCACCAGCGACGTGCTGTTCGCGCTCGACAAGGCCGTGCTGACGCCGCGGGCGCGGAAACGGCTGGAACAGGTCGCCGCGAAGATCCAGGCCGAGTCGACGGGCGGGGTGGTCAAGGTCGAGGGGCACACCGACGACCAGGGCACCGACGCCTACAACAACGTGCTCTCCCTCAAGCGGGCCCAGGCCGTACGCCAGGCGCTCCAAGGGAAGCTGTCGGGCGTGACCTTCCAGGCCAAGGGCTTCGGCGAGACCCGCCCCAAGCTGCCCAACATCGTCCAGGGCCGCCCGATCAAGGAGAACCGCGCGAAGAACCGCCGCGTGGAAATCATCTTCACCACCAAGCAGTGACGCCTCGTGGAGTCTCTGAAAACGACTACAGCCGTTCTTTAAATCTCCCGCTGAAGCGACGACGCGAGGAGGGCATGCCGCGCCCGCAGCGAACGGCTCCCGGCTGGAAGACCACGGCCGGTTCCACGCGGAAACCCGCCGCTCGGGGCCGGCCTGCTTCCGGCCCTTGATCCTTCCGATGTGAGCAAGAACACATTCGGACCCTTATGAACCGGGGCCTGAGGCGATGCTGAGATGCCCGCGGCCGTCCCTCACGAGAGTGCCGGCGAGCAAGCACCGCACGCCCGGAGGGCGGTGCCCCGCGGTCCTGGAAGACGCCTGGACGGCCCTCCAGGAGGGTCAGGGAGACCCATCTGACCTGCGCTGATGTGTCCGATCGCGACTAAGATCCAGATTGGTCGGCCGCGCGGGGCGGCCACCTTCTCGGGAGGTTCCAGGTGGACCGGACCATCCGCTCAGTAGACGACGTCATGCACCTGCTGGATCGACTCTTCGCCCCGGACGCGGACCGGTGGACGGGGGACGCCTCGACATGGTGGGACGGCTTCTACGCCGACCGCTCGAAGCCCGTTCCCTTCTTCGCGACCAAGCCGGACGAGAGCCTGGCGTCCTACCTCGATCGAGGACTGCTCACCCCGGGACGTGCCCTGGACCTGGGCTGCGGACCGGGTCGCAACGCCATCCACCTCGCCTCGCTCGGCTTCGAGGTGGACGCCGTCGACCTCTCCTCCACCGCTGTGGCCTGGGGCGAGGAGCGAGCCCGCGAGGCCGGCGCCGATGTCCGCTTCCACTGCGGTGACGCCTTCACCGCCGAGCTTGAGCTCGGCCGATATGACCTGGTCTATGACTCCGGCTGCCTGCACCACCTGCCGCCACACCGCCGGGTGAGCTACCGCGACCTGCTGGACCGGGTGCTCGTTCCCGGCGGTCACCTCGCCCTGACCTGCTTCGCCGCGGGCGCCATGGGCTCCGAACTGCCCGACGACGAGTTCTACCGCGAAGGCCGGTTGCACGGAGGCCTCGCCTACACACCCGACGCGCTGCGCTGGATCTTCTCCGACTACACCGAGGTCGAGATGCGGCGCATGGAAGAGCAGCCCCCCGACGGCCCGCTCTTCGGCCTCCCGTTTCTCCTGTCCGCACTGTTCCGGCGCCCGACAGCCGGTTGACGGCTTCTACAGCTGCGTGCGTGCCTCATCGATCTGGCGCATGATGCCCTTCGCGCCACTGGCTTCGGCGATCGCCGCCGCCTCCTCGACCAGCGCGAGCGCGTCGTCGCGGCGCCCCTGGGCAACGGCGACATAGACCAGCCCGACCAGGTTCGCCGCGACGCCGGGCAGGAAACCCAGCTCCCGGCGAAGCCGCGTCGACTCCTCCAGCCGCTCCCGCGCCGCGTCCAACCGGCCGGCCATGTGCTCCGCGAATCCGAGGTGCCGAAGCGCGTACGACAGCGTCAGCGTGTCACCGGCCTGCCCCGCGAGCTCGTACGACCGCTCAAGGGCCGGAAGCGCGGCGTCGCCGTCATCGCGGACGACCTGGTGGAAGATGCCGATCCAGAGCAGCGACTCACCCTCGCCGCGCAGGTCGCCGAGCTCCCGGTAGAGCCGCGCCGCACGCTCGAACAGCGCCAGCTCCTGCGGATCCTCGTTCCTGTCCTCAAGGGAACGCGCGTGCATGACCCGGCCACGCGCCAGCGCGAGATCCGCCTCCACCGCGTCCAGCTCACGGTCGGCCGCCGGGAGCACGCCGGCATCGCCACCGAAGACCGCACGTTCATAGAGCAGCCTCGCCCGTTCGACCCGTGCATCCGCGTTCATCACTCAACCCCCGCCCACCCGAACCCGCCCACGACGCCGAACACCGTACGCGCCCCCCAACCCCCGACACCAGCCCCCGCCCACCGCCACAGTCGCCGTGCCGGGGTGTTGGGTCAGTCCAGAAAACGGCGATGCGCAGGGTCAGCCGTGTCGGGCGAGTCGCCGTTGGAGCCAGGTGAGAGTGGCCAGGCCGATGGCGCGTTTGGTCTGGACGATCGGTTCCAGTCCCGGTGATGCTGGGTGGAGGGCGCTGCCAAGGAACGCGCCGGCATGGGCGGCGATCACACCGTCGATGGCGCGTGGGGAGAGTCCCGCGGCGATCGGGTGCTCCTGAAGGAACGGGTCCGGATCGATGCCGTCGGCCGCGACGCTCGACAGCAGGATGACGAGGTCGATGATCGGTGAGCCGAGCCTGGCGTGTGGCCAGTCGACGAACCAGACCTGGTCGTCAGTGAGGAGGACGTTGTGCGGGAACAGGTCGAAGTGAACGAGGGATTCCCCGTACGCGAACTGATGCCCTTCCTGTTCGGCGCTGACGAGTAACGGGAGGTTGTCCGCCGCCCACCGGGACTGCTCCGGAAGCAGTCTCAGCAGTTCAGGGTCTGCGGCGACTTCGGCCCATCCCCCCAGTCGTGGATGCTCGTGCGACAGGGCTGTGGGCGAGGGGGTCAGCATCTGCGACAGGCTCGTGAGCCGCGCGAGCACCCGCCTCAGTTCGGGAATGGTCCAGGGTTGTGCCGGTTCGGTGCCGTCGATGTGCTCGAAGGCGAGGGCGACCCAGTGCCCGTCGTCGATGGCCCCGATCATCCGGGGCACTGGAATGTCCGCCGGTAGGGCGGCTGCCACGAGTGCTTCGTCGCGATAGGCGGCTACCTCGAAGGGCCATCGGTCGGCGTTGATGGCTTTGACGAAGAAGCGCCGGCCGTCGGCAAGGCGCAGTCGTGAGGCCAGGCCGGGCGAGAACCCGCCGGCACAACTGCGGGCGTCGACCACCTGGCCGTCGAGGAGGTCCTCGATGGCACGGCGAACATCCTGCGGCACGGCGTTCCAGCGCAGACGGCGTTTACTCGCGGACATGGGACAGCTCCTTGGAACCGGAAGGGGGATGCGACCAGCGCTCGACGGCGTGGGAGGGCTCTCGACGTACGAATCGGTGGCGGCACAATCGTGAGTCCACGAGCGAGAAGTCATGGCGGTTGCCGCCAGACGCTCCGGCTGGGAACCAGCCCAGGGCTGGTCGCTGAATGCGGGACGTCAGCCTGGATCTGAGCCTAATACGCGCGGACAGGCCGTGTGCCGTGGGGAGACGACCAGAACCGCGACTAACGATCAAGGGCGCTCCCCGACCGGAGAACGCCCTGTGAGTCGATGGAACTGCCTAAGGGCGTCTCACACCCCTGCGCATTACGAGTGGGACCGATTGCTGGATGCGCCGAGATGTGGGCGAACCCGCCGCGTAGACCCTGCTACGTCACCTTCGGGCACAGGGTGCCCTTGCTGGGTGGGGTCAGGGAGATCAGGTAGCGGTCTACGGCTTCGTCTATGCACGTCGAGCCGGTGCGGTAGGCGGTGTGGCCGTCGCCGTCGTAGCTGAGGAGGACGCCCGACGACAGTTCCGAGGCCAGGGACTTCGCCCATTCGTACGGCGTCGCCGGGTCGCGCTGGGTGCCGACGACCACGATCGGGGGTGAGCCGGCGGCCTTGAGGGGCTTGTTGACGCCCGTCGGCTTGACCGGCCAGTACTCGCACGGCAGCGAGCCCCACATGACGTACGCCCCGAAGTGCGGGGACTCCTTCTGCGCCGCCCGCGCGGCGTCCTCGTATGCGGAGATCTTGTGCGGGTACGGATGGTCGAGGCAGTTGACGGCCATGTTGGCCTCGGTCTGGTTGGAGTACGTGCCGTCCTGGTGGCGGTCGACCAGGATGTCGGCCAGCTTCAGCAGTGTGGTGCCGTCGCCGCGGAACGCCTGGCCGAGGGCGGCCCGCAGGACCGGCCACGAGCGCTTGTCGTAGAGCGCGGTGACGATGCCCAGCGTCGTCCAGGACTCGTCGATCTTGCGGCCGTCGCCGGTGTTGTTACGCAGCGGATGCTGGTCGGCGGCCTGCAGCAGGTTCGAGAGCTGCGTCAGCGCCATCTCGGTGTTCCTGGAGGAGAACGGGCACGAGGATTCCTTGAAGCAGTCGTCCAGGAACGAGCGGAACGCCACCTCGAAACCGCGTGCCTGGGCGGCGTTGATGTCCGGCACCGGGGGGAGGGAGGGATCGATGGCACCGTCCAGGACCAGGGCGCGGACCTTCTTCGGGAACAGGTCCGCGTAGACCGCGCCCAGGTAGGTGCCGTACGACTTGCCCAGGTAGGTCAGGCCCTTGTCGCCGAGGGCGGCCCGCAGGACGTCCATGTCGCGGGCGGCGTCGGCCGTGCCGACGTGCGGCAGGAGCTTGGCCGACTTGGCCTCGCACCCCTCGGCAAACTCCTTGGCGCCCTTCGCCAGCGCGGCGACCTCGGCCGGGTTGTCAGGAGTCCCGTCGAGCCCGATGAACTTGTCCAGCTGGGCACCGGAGAGGCAGCGGACGGGAGAGGACTCGCCGACGCCTCGCGGGTCGAAGCCCACGGTGTCGAACCGGGACAGGACGGCCGGGCTCAGCACGGTCTTGGCGGCGCGGGCGTACTCGATGCCGGACCCGCCGGGGCCTCCGGGGTTGAGCAGGATCGATCCGACGCGGTCAGTGCCCGTGGCGGGGAGCCGCACCAAGCTGATCTTGATGCGCTCGCCGCCGGGGTTGGCGTAGTCGAGCGGGACGTCGAGCCGGCCGCACTGGAAGTTGTCCTTGCAGGGCGTCCAGGCGATCTTCTGCGTGTAGAAGGGCGCGAGCGCGTCCGAAGGCGCCTGGGTGGCGGCCGCGCCGGCCGGGGGATCAACCGATCCGTCCTTCGGATGCTCCGCGGCTCCCTTGGCGGAGCACGCGGAGGCGACCAGCATCGCCGCGACAAGAGCGGTAGCCGTACGGCTAGCGCCTGAAAAGCGCATCATGCGCCGACCACCTATCCCCCGTTGTGGAACGCCGGCCAGTTGATCAACCGCGCGGCGCTTAGTTCCTACCCCGCCCACCTGGGCTTTCACTCCTCAGCGGATTCCTGTCCGCCGTACTTCGCGTCGTGCTGCTTGCGCGGCGCGCACACGCTCGCCCGCGAGCATGCGCACCTGCGTCCCCCGTCGTTCAACCGCACGACGACCGAGTCGGAAGGCACGTTGTGCCCGACGACGGTTCCCGAGCCTTCGGGCGTGTCCACCGCGAGCCCCACGCGCGGCGCCGACGCCCTGAACTCCTGGTACAAGGGGTGCTCGTACTTGAGGCAGCACATCAGGCGCCCGCAGGCCCCGGCGATGCGCAGCGGATTGACCGGGAGATCCTGGTCCTTGGCCATGCGGACCGACACCGGCTCGAAGTCCTTGAGGAAGGTCGCGCAGCACAGGTCACGCCCGCAGGGGCCGATGCCGCCCTGCAGCCGCGCCTCGTCACGCGGCCCGATCTGCCGTAACTCGACCCTGGCGCGCAGGTTGCGGGCGAGGTCCCGGACGAGCGCGCGGAAGTCGACCCGGTGCGGAGCGGAGAAGTACACCGTGTAGACGTTGTCGGCGTCGAGGTAGTCGACGCCGACGATCTTCATGGGCAGCTCGTGCCGCTTGATCAGGCGCTTGGACACGCTGCGGGCCTCGGCGCGCCGGCGGCGGTTTCCCTCGTCACGCCCCAGGTGCTCCTCGTCCGCGATGCCCTCGCAGACCGGCAGGCCGTCGATGTCCTCGCTGACCCACTGCGGCGCCCAAACGCACTCGGCGACCTCGGGCCCGGCGTCCGTCGGGACCAGCACCTTGTCGCCGACCTTCGGACTGTGGCCGCCCGGATCGAGATAGTAGAGCCTCCCGTAGCGAGCGAAGCTCACGGCCATCATCATGCCCACGGAACGCCTCAGCCTCCTCGCCGGTACGGCTCACGCCTGCGCCCAAGCACACTCGCGCGAAACCGGTGCGCTTGGGCCCCACATTACGCGCACATCGGTTCTGGAAGGCAATACCCAACCGGCGTGGCTAGCACGTGCCGGTACCGGCACATGCCCCGTCGATGATGTTGGAGACGCCCGGCAGGGGCTCGACGGCCTGCCGTGAGCCTACGGAGGGCCGGTGATCAGCTCGTCGGGCGGGGACGCCACAGGGAGATCGTCATGGCCTCGACGGCGATCTGGGGGTTCACGTTGGCGGCCAGCCGTTCGCGGCAGAGCATGATCGCGTCGATCCGCCGCAAGGTGTCCTCCGGCGGGCTCGATCGCGCGAGCGCCGCGAGGTCGGCCCCGCGGTCCTCGGTGGACAGCTCGACCGAGGCCCCGAACTGCACGGCCAGCACGTCACGATAGAAGGCCACCAGGTCGAGCAGCGCCACGTCGAGCGAGTCGCGCTTGATGCGGGTCGCCCGCGACTTCTGCCTGTCCTCCAGGTCCTTCATCGCGCCCGCGCCGCCTCGGACGAGCCCCCTGTTGAGCCCCTTGCCCGTCGAGCCCTCGCCGTACATCTTGCGCAGCTCGGTCGTCTCGGACTCGTTGAGGTGGGTGGTCGCCTCCTCGGCGTCCTCCGACGAGGTCTTGACCAGGCGTTCGGCCGCGTCGACGCACTCGCCGACGCCGGTCAGCGAGCGCGGCAGCGACAGGACGGCCTCACGGCGGCGGCGCACCTCGTCATCCAGCGCGAGCCGTCGCGCCCGTCCGACGTGCCCCTGGGTGGCCCGCGCGGCGAACCGGGCCATCTCCGGCTGCACGTTGTCGCGTGTGGCCAGCACGTGGGCGATCGCCTCCGTCGAGGGCGTGCGCAGGGTGACGACCCGGCACCGGGACCTGATGGTGATCACCATGTCGTCCGGAGAGGGCGAGCACAGCAGCCACACCGTGCGCGGCGGAGGCTCCTCGATGGCCTTGAGCAGCGCGTTCGCGGCGGCCTCCGTGGCCCGGTCGGCGTCCTCGAACAGCATGACCCGCCACCGCCCGAGCGTGGGGGCGCCCGAGGCGCGCAGCACCAGCTCACGGGTCTGCTTGACGCTGTACGACAGCCCCTGCGGACGTACCACCTCGACGTCGGGGTGGGAGCCGACGCTCACCTGGTGGCACAGGTCGCAGTGGCCGCAGCCCCCGTCGGGGCAGAGGAGGGCCGCGGCGAAGGCCTGAGCGGCCTCGGAGCGCCCCGACCCGGGCGGGCCAGTGAACAGCCAGGCGTGGGTCATGCCCGCGCCCCGCCCTCCCGCGATGGCCTCGGCGGCGGCCGCCGCGGCGCGCTGGAGCACCGCCGCCGCCTGCTCCTGGCCCACCAGGTCGTCGAAGACTGTCACGCAGGCCAGATTAGTCGCGGATGGCGGGCATCGTGCCGGTGATGGCCTCGGTCTCCTGCGGGACGGGGTCGGGAAGGATCTCGCGGACGCGGTCCTGGATCAGCCGGGAGATCTCCTCCTGGCTCTGGAGTCCGTCCACGACGAGGTAGCGGTCGGGGTCGGCGGCGGCCAGCGCCCGGAACTCGCGGCGGACCCGCTCGTGGAACTGCAGCGGCTCGGACTCGATGCGGTCGGCGGGCGAGCCCAGCCTGGAGAGCCCGACCGACGGCGGCACGTCGATCAGCACGGTGAGATCGGGCACCAGCCCACTCGTGGCCCAGGAGTTGACCTTGGCGACGTCCTGCGGCTCCAGCTCGCGCCCGGCTCCCTGGTAGGCCAGCGACGAGTCGACGTAGCGGTCGCAGGTGACCATCGCCCCGCGGTACAGCGCGGGGCGGATGACCTTCTCGACGTGCTCGGCGCGGTCGGCGGCGTACAGCAGCGTCTCGGCGCGGGCGGAGAGCCCCTGGTGGGCGGCGTCCAGCAGGATCGCCCTGAGCCGCATGCCGACCTTGGTGGAACCGGGCTCCCGGGTCTGGACGACGTCGAAGCCCTGGTCGCGCAGCCAGATGGCGACCAGCCGCGACTGGGTCGTCTTGCCCGACCCCTCGCCGCCCTCGAAGGCGATGAACAGGCCGCGCGACTGGTCGGCGGTCTCGGGCACGAACCGCTCGCCCCGCAGGGCGGCCATCAGGTCGGACCCGATGGGCACGTCGCGCCGGTCGTCCATATGCCGGAGGGCGAGCATGCCGACGGCGACCGCCACGATGGCCCCGATCAGCATGACGAGGTTGGGGCCGTCGAAGTTGTAGACCACCCCTGCGCCGATCGAGAACCTGTGCTTGCCGAACAGGCCGGCGAGGGCGGGGGCGACGGCGACCACGAGCAGGAGGGTGACCCGGGCGAGCGACTGCAGGAAGGAGAACGTGCGGCCCCGCAGGCTGTCTTCGACCTCCAGGCCGATCAGCGTGTACCCGATGATCCACGCGATGCCGGCGCACGCGCCGAGCACGACGACCAGCATGACCACGATCACCAGGTTGTGGATGAGCGCGGTGGCGGCGAGCACGATGCCAGCCGTGATGATCGCCAGCCCGAACAGGCGCCGCCGCGACAGCTCGCTCAGCAGGCGCGGGCCGAAGAAGATGCCGAGGGCCATGCCGATGAAGACCGCGGCGAAGACCATGCCGTACGCGGCGTCCCCGCCGCCGAGCGTGACGACGTAGACCTTGGCGATGCCGATGACCGCGCCGCCCGCCGCGAAGGCGCCGAGCATCCCGATGACCAGGCCGCGCACCATGCGGTTCGCGCCGACGTACCGCCAGCCCTCGACGATCTGCCTGAGCATCGAGGGCGTGGAGACCCTGGTCGTGTGCTCCTTGGGGATGCTCTTGAGCGTGAAGATCAGGAACGCGGAGACCAGGTAGGCGAGGGCGTTGATGACCAGCGCGGGGTGGGCGGGCTCCCATGCCAGACTCGGGACGGCCTTGCCCACCACCTCGACGACCACCGAGATCACCGCGAACAGCGCCGCGGCGACCGGTGCCGTGCCGTACGTCACCAGCAGGTTGAGCTGGTTGGCCTCCTCCAGCCGCTCCTTCGGAACGAGGTTCGGCACGGTCGCGTCCTTGGCGGGCACCCAGAAGAGGTTCACGCACTCCACGAGGAACGTGGCGACGATGATCCACTGGTAGCTGCCGACCAGCGGGATCGACAGCACGAGCGCGAACCGCAGCAGGTCGCTGAAGAACATCGTGAGCCGCCGGTCGAACCGGTCGGCGAACGCGCCGGCGAGCGGCCCGAGCAGGACGGCGGGCAGCATCTTGACGACGAAGACGCCGCCGATGGCGAGGCTCTGCGCCTGGTAGCCGGAGTCGCGGGTGAGGTACGCGGCGAAGGCCGTGATCGCGATGATGTTCAGCCAGTCGCCCAGGCTGCAGACCGCCATGGCCGTCCAGAGCCGGCGAAATGGTGCGTTCGCCAGCACGTGCGGGGGCTTACGACGCGTGGCGGACCGGCCGGAGGTGGTCATGATGTCAGCGTATCCAGGTGCTCGCTGGGCTGGGGTGGATCGAAGGCAGGACGGAATCGCCTACCTGCTCCTCCCCCGAGCGTATTACCTACCCGGTGTCCCTCGCAGGCGACATGCAGGGAAAGGTCGGAATGATCCCGCATCCGGAACCGGACAACCTTCCCAGCTGGCACTCTGCCAACCCTCCAGCTCTCACCGGAGAGCAACAGCGCCTTCCCCGGCGCCAGCGAAAAGTCACCCGCGCGCGAGACCCGCCCCGCAGAAAGCTGGTGCCCACTGCGGGCCACCCTCTTGCCAAGGATAAGGTAATCCTGTCCTAATTTAGGCAAGGCTAAGGCAAGCACCAAGGAGAGCACAGTGTTCGCGAGCTACCTCATCGGTCTGAGAGAGGGCCTCGAAGCGACCCTTGTCGTGTCCATCCTTGTCGCTTTCCTGGTCAAGAGCGACCGCCGTGACCGGCTGCCGCTCGTGTGGGGCGGGGTCGCCGCCGCCGTGGCCCTGTCGGTCGGGTTCGGCGCGCTGCTCACCTTCACCGCCGCCCAGCTCGACTCGCGCCAGCACGAGCTCTTCGACGCGATCGCGTCGCTCGCCGCCACGGTGTTCGTCACCTTCATGATCTTCTGGATGCGCACGGCCGCCCGGCGTCTGTCCGGCGACCTGCGGGCCAAGCTCAGCGACGCGCTGAACCTCGGCGCCGGGGCCGTGGTCGTCATGGCCTTCCTCGCGGTGGCGCGCGAGGGCCTGGAGACGGCGCTGCTCTTCTTCGCCGCCGCCCAGGGCGCGACCTCCAGCGCCACCCCGCTCATCGGCATCAGCCTCGGCCTCGCCACCTCGATCGCGCTCGGCTGGGCGCTGTACGCGAGCGCGCTGCGCATCAACCTCGGCAAGTTCTTCACCTGGACCGGCCTGCTGCTGATCGTGGTCGCGGCGGGCATCTTCAAGTACGGCGTGCACGACCTCATCGAGGCGGGCGTGGTGCGCGTGCTCGACACTCCGGCCTTCGACCTGACGAGCGCCCTGCCGCCCGACTCCTGGTACACGACCCTGCTCAGCGGGATCTTCAACTTCACCCCGCAGCCCAGCATCCTGGAGACGATCGCCTGGCTGGCCTACCTCGTGCCGGTGCTGGTGCTGTTCGTCATGCCGTCCCGCAAGGGGCCCGGCGCCTCCCGCGCGCCGTCCACGACCGCGGTTTCCGCCTCCTCCTGACCACCTTTCATTCCTCATGACCTCGGTCCACCTGAACTGGAGAACGATGCGTACCCCCCTTGCCCTCACCGCCGGCGCGCTGGCCCTGGCGGGGCTCACCGCCTGCTCGTCGACGAGCGGCGGGGGCGACACGGCCGCCCAGACCTCCGGCAAGCCCGGAAAGATCACGGTCGCGGCCTCCGACACCGACTGCAAGGTGTCCACGGCGGCCCTTCCCGCCGGCACCTCGACGTTCTCGGTCACCAACGGGGGCAGCAAGGTCACCGAGTTCTACGTGTACGCCGCCGGCGACCGCGTGATGGGCGAGGTGGAGAACATCGTCCCCGGGCTCACCCGCGAGGTCATCGTCGAGCTGCCCGCCGGCGCGTACGAGGCGGCCTGCAAGCCGGGCATGATCGGCAAGGGCATCCGCAACCCGCTGAAGGTCAGCGGCGAGGCCGCGCCGCTCTCCGACGACGCCAAGCTCGCCCAGGCGGCCAAGGACTACGAGCGGTACGTCAAGAGCCAGACCGACGCGCTGCTGGTCAAGTCCCAGGAGTTCGTGGACGCCGTCAAGGCCGGCGACATCGACAAGGCCAAGGCCCTGTACCCGGTCGCCCGGACGTACTGGGAGCGCATCGAGCCGGTCGCCGAGAGCTTCGGCGACCTCGACCCGGCGATCGACGCCCGCGAGGACGCGGTCGAGCCCGGCGCCGAGTGGACCGGCTTCCACAAGATCGAGAAGGACCTGTGGCAGGCCAAGGACATCAGCAAGGACGGCCCGCTGGCCGACAAGCTGATGGCCGACATCAAGAAGATCGTCGAGCGGGCCACGACCGAGAAGATCCAGCCCCTCAAGCTCGCCACCGGCGCCAAGGCGCTCCTGGACGAGGTCGCCACCAAGAAGATCACCGGCGAGGAGGACCGCTACTCCCACACCGACCTGTGGGACTTCGCCGCCAACCTCGAAGGGTCGAAGGGGGCGATCGCCGCCCTGCGCCCTGTGCTCACCGAGCGCGCCCCCGACCTGGTCAAGACGCTCGACGAGAAGTTCCCCGCCGCCGAGGAAGCCCTGGGGAAGCACAGGTCGGGCGACGGCTGGAAGCTCCACACCGAGCTGTCCAAGGCCGACCTGAAGGAACTGTCCGACGCCATCAACGCTCTCGCGGAGCCCATCAGCAAGGTGGCCGCGGTGGTGGCCCAGTGAGCGATCCCAGCCCCGAGGCCCGGCCGCGTACGGGCGGGCCGGCAGGCGAGGAGGCGAAGTGACGCAGATCAACCGCCGCAAACTGTTCGGGATCGGAGCGGCAGGCGCGGCCGCCGTCGGAGCGGGAGCGTTCGCGACCCACGCCGTCCTGGAGGGCCCCGCGCCCGCCGCGGCGGCCTCCGCCTCCGACCCCGTGCCGTTCTACGGCGAGCACCAGGCCGGCATCGTCACCCCCGCCCAGGACCGCCTGCACTTCGTCAGCTTCGACGTCATCACCAAGAAGCGCGACGAACTGGTCGACATGCTCCAGGAGTGGACCGCCGCGGCGGTACGGATGACCCAGGGCAAGGACGCCGGGACGTTCGGCGCCGTCGGCGGCGCGATCGAGGCCCCGCCGGACGACACCGGCGAGGCTCTCGGTCTGCCCGCGTCCGGGCTGACCATCACCATCGGCTTCGGGGCGTCGCTGTTCGACGACCGCTTCGGCCTCGCGGGCAGGAAGCCCGCCGCCCTGGCCGACCTGCCGAGGTTCCCCGGGGACGACCTCCTCGCGGAGATCTCGGGCGGCGACATCTGCGTCCAGGCCTGCGCCCACGACCCGCAGGTCGCGGTGCACGCGGTGCGCAACCTGGCGAGGATCGGCTTCGGCAAGGTGTCGATCCGCTGGTCGCAGCTCGGCTTCGGCCGTACGTCCTCGACCTCGCGCGCCCAGGCCACCCCGCGCAACCTGATGGGCTTCAAGGACGGCACCAACAACCTCAAGCTCGAAGACGCCGCCCTGCTCAGGCAGCAACTGTGGGTCGCGCCCGGTGACGGCCCCGCGTGGATGAGCGGCGGCAGCTACATGGTCACCCGCAAGATCCGGATGAACATCGAGACCTGGGACAGGACGTCGCTCTCCGAGCAGCAGCAGATCTTCGGCCGCGACAAGGGCGAGGGCGCGCCGCTCGGCAAGAAGCAGGAGTTCGACGCGCTGGACTTCGCCGCCAAGAACGCCGACGGCACCCCGGTCATCGCGATGGACTCCCACGTACGGCTCGCGCACCCCTCGACGCACGGGAACGCCCACCTGCTGCGGCGGGGCTACAACTACGTGGACGGCTCGGACGGGCTGGGACGGCTGGACGCGGGGCTGTTCTTCATCGCCTACCAGCGGGACCCGCACAAGCAGTTCGTCTCCATCCAGATGGAGCTGGCCCGCAAGGACACGCTGAACGAGTACATCAAGCACGTCTCCAGCGGCCTGTTCGCCTGCCCGCCCGGGCTCCGCGACGCCGGCGACTACTGGGGCCGTTCCCTGTTCGCCTGACCCTTCAGAACGCGTAAGGACGCCTCACGGCAGGCGTGAGGCGTCCTCAGGGGCACGTCAGGACTTGGCGCCGGCCTTCGCGCGCGTGCGCTTCGGAGCCGGGCCACGGGCACGGCGCTCGGCGAGCAGCTCGGCCGCCCGCTCGATCGTGATCTCCTCCACGGAGTCTTCCTTGCGCAGCGACGCGTTGGTCTCGCCGTCGGTCGCGTACGGCCCGAAACGGCCCTCCTTGACCACGACGGGCTTCTTGGAGACCGGGTCCACCCCGAGCTCGCGCAGCGGCGGAGCGGCGGCCGCACGGCCGCGCCCCCGCTGCTTGGGCTGGGCGAACAGCTCCTTGGCCTGCTCGATCGTGACCGTGAAGAGCTCCTCCTCCGAGGCCAGCGAGCGGGAGTCCGTCCCCTTCTTGATGTAGGGCCCGAACCTGCCGTTCTGCGCGGTGACCTCCTCGCCGTCGATCTCCCCCAGCACGCGGGGCAGGGACAGCAGCTTGAGAGCGTCCTCCAGCGTCACGGTGTCCAGCGACATCGACTTGAGCAGGGAGCTCGTACGCGGCTTGGCGGCGACCTTCTTGGTCTTCTTCTTGCCGTCGGCGGGAGCCTCTTCCTCGGGAAGCAGCTCGGTGACGTACGGCCCGAAACGCCCGGTCTTGGCCACGATCATGTGCCCGGTGGCCGGGTCGACCCCCAGCTCGCGCTCGCCGCTCGGCTGGCTGAACAGCTCCTCGGCCTTCTCCGCCGTGAGCTCGTCGGGCGCGAGGTCCTCGGGGACGTTGACGCGTGCCCCGTCGCGGTCGAGGTAGGGGCCGTACCGCCCGACGCGGATGACGATGTCGGTGCCCTTGATCGAGAACGAGCTGATCTCGCGGGCGTCGATGTCGCCGAGGTCGCTGACCAGCTCCTTCAGGCCGTCGTCGCCCTGCTCGCCGTAGTAGAAGCGGCGAAGCTCGGGAACCCGCTCGGCCCTGGCGTTGGCGATGTCGTCGAGGACCTTCTCCATCTCGGCGGTGAAGTCGTAGTCGACGAGGTTGCCGAAGTGCTGTTCGAGCAGGTTGACCACGGCGAACGCCAGGAAGGACGGCACCAGCGCCGTGCCCTTCTTGAAGACGTAGCCCCGGTCGAGGATCGTGCCAATGATCGACGCGTACGTCGACGGGCGGCCGATCTCGCGGTCTTCCAGCTCCTTGACCAGCGACGCCTCGGTGAAGCGGGAGGGCGGCCGGGTGGAGTGCCCCTCGGCCCCCAGCTCCAGGGCCGTCAGCGGGTCGCCCTGGCCGAGGTTGGGGAGCCGGCTCACCGAGTCGTCACGGGCGGTCGACGGGTCGTCCGCGCCCTCCACGTACGCCTTCAGGAAGCCGTAGAAGGTGATCGTGCGGCCGGAGGCGCTGAACTCGACGCTCTCGCCGGTGCTGGAGGTGCCCGCGATGCGCACGCTGACCGACTCGCCGACGGCGTCCTTCATCTGGGAGGCCACCGTGCGCTGCCAGATCAGCTCGTAGAGCCGGAACATGTCCTGGGTGAGCCCGGTCTCGCCGGGCGTGGACTCGTCCCCAGAGGGCCTGATGGCCTCGTGAGCCTCCTGGGCGTTCTTCACCTTGCTCGCGTACACCCTGGGCTTGTCCGGGACGTACTCGGAGCCGTACAGCCGCACGGCCTGGTTCCTGGCGGCGGCCAGAGCGGTCTCGGACAGCGTGGTGCTGTCGGTACGCATGTAGGTGATGAAGCCGTTCTCGTACAGCTTCTGGGCGACCTGCATCGTGTACTTGGCGGAGAAGCCGAGCTTCCGGCTCGCCTCCTGCTGGAGGGTCGTGGTGCGAAAGGGCGCGTACGGCTTGCGCGTGTACGGCTTGCTCTCGACCGACGTGACCGAATAGGTGGAGCTCTCCAGGCGCTGCGCGAGGGCCCGTGCGGCCTGCTCGTCCAGGTGGAGGGTCTCCGGGCTCTTGATCGCGCCGGTGCTGGCGAAGTCGCGGCCCTGGGCGACCCTGCGGCCGTCCACGCCGGTCAGCGTCGCGTTGAAGGCCCTCGGGTCCTCGTCGCGGCCGGTGTCGAAGAGCGCCTGCAGGTCCCAGTAGTCGGCCGAGGTGAACGCGATGCGCTCGCGCTCGCGCTCCACGACCAGCCTGGTGGCGACCGACTGCACGCGCCCGGCCGAGAGGCGGGGCTTGACCTTCTTCCACAGGACCGGGCTGACCTCGTAGCCGTAGAGCCGGTCGAGGATGCGGCGGGTCTCCTGCGCGTCGACCAGGCGGAGGTTCAGGGCACGCGGGTTGGACACCGCGTCACGGATGGCCTGGGGCGTGATCTCGTGGAACACCATGCGGTGCACGGGGACCTTGGGCTTGAGGACCTCCTGCAGGTGCCAGGCGATCGCCTCGCCCTCGCGGTCCTCGTCAGTGGCGAGGTAGAGCTCGTCGGCGTCCTTGAGCAGCTGCTTGAGCTTGGACACCTGCGACTTCTTGTCCGGGTTCACAACGTAGAGAGGCTCGAACTCGTGGTCCACGTTCACCCCGAGGCGAGCCCATGCCTCGCCCTTGTACTTCTCGGGGATGTCGTCGGCCTTTTCGGGCAAATCCCGAATATGGCCGATGCTGGACTCCACGATGTAGCCGCGCCCGAGGTACCCGGCGATCGTCTTCGCCTTCGCCGGCGACTCGACGATCACCAGGCGGGTTCCGCCGGCGTTGCCGTTGTTGGCTGGCACGCTGCTTCCTACCTCGCTGTTCGCTGTCGTTCTCCTGTCGATCATGCACGAAGCACCGAGGGCGGCGCTCCGATTGATCCGTCACAGGCATGAAGGTAACCCGTCGGACTACCCGGTCACTTGCCGGTGTTCCACCTACCTGGACCCGATACCCACGAGGACGCAGAATAGAGCCCAGAGAGTGCCAGCGTCCCCTTGCACACCCTTCGGAGACTAACCGCTGTGCTCGAGTACTCCTATTTGGACCTGTATCTCCCGCGCGGGACCTCGCGGGAAACCGCTCGCAGGGTTCTTACTGAGCATGCTGAATACGGACATTGGGAGCTGGACCTCCTGCGGCTGTATCCCGATGGCCGTCGGTACGTACGGCTGCGCCGCAAGATCCTACGAGTGGCCAGCACACTGTAATCTCCGTCGGCCCCACTGTAACCCCCCGGACATGGCTTTGCCCGCTCCGGGCCGCGCCCCCGGAACGGGCAAAGCATCTGTGCTCCGCCGCGCGAGTCCAGCTCAGCGGCCCAGTACCACGGCCGAACTCGCGACGGCGAAGCGTCTATGACTCCGCCGCGATGACCCGGCGAAGGGCTTACGTCCTCACCGCACTCCGGCGGCGAGGGGCCTGCGTCCTCACCGCGGCCTCACGGCGAGGTCTCTGCTTCTTCACCGCTCTCACGGCGAAGGGCTCACGGCTTCACCGCTCTCACGATGAAGGGTCTGGGTTCCGCCGTTGGGATCACGGCGGAATGACCTGGGGTCACAGCCCGGCTCACTTCCGCCGGAGGCGGAGGCGGCGGGTGCCGGCGAACAGGGTGGCCGAGGCGGCGAACAGAGCGCCGACGAGCAGGGCCGCCAGCGATCCGGTGTTCATGCCCGTGACGCCCATCGGCTGCTCGGCGCTCATCAGGCCCGTGTTGACCGGCAGGTCGCGGGTCGCGGAGCCGCCGACGAGGCCGGAGGCGGGGGTGCCGGAGAGGACCTTCCCGACCGTCCCGAGCGGGCTGTCGGCGTCGGGCGCCGAGGGCTTCTGGACCCCATCGGCGCGGCCCGGCGTCACCGGGAGCTCGGGCAGGCCGAGCGGCGGCTTAGGCAGGCCGAGCGGCTCGGGAAGCCCACCGGCCGGCGCGGCCTCGCCGGTCTGGCGGGTCACGTCGCCCGCCCCGCGCTCGCCGTGGAGCGCCGACACGAGAGGCATCTCCGAGAGCAGGCCGTAGCCCTCCGGCCGGGCGCTGGAGACCCGGCCTGAGCTGCGCGCCCAGTGGCCGTACCCGTTCTGCCCGCCACCGCCGCCGCCCGCGTGCGCGCCGCCTAGGCAACCCGCGGCGGCGTCGCCGAGGACGGCCACCGCGTTGCCGCAGACGTTGATCGGAGCGGTGATCGGGGCGACGATCTGGTTGCCGCCGAGGATGCTGTGACGCCCGTCGGTGAGGTTGCCGCCCGCGCCACGACCCCCGCCGCCCTTGACCGTGGCGCCGCCACGGCAGCCCGCGAAGGCCTCGCCGAGCACGGCGACGGAGTTGCCGCAGACGTTGATCGGAACGGTGATGGGAGCGACGATCTGGTTGCCGCCGAGCACCGAGGAGTGACCGGACGTGCGGTTGCCGCCCGCGCCGCCGCCACGGCCTGCGGGCGGGACGCTGATGCCGCCCTCGCAGCCCGCGCTGCCGTTGCCGACGGAGTTGCCGCAGACGTTGATCGGAGCGGTGATCGGGGCGATGATCTGGTTGCCGCCGAGGATGCTGTGGCGCCCGTCGGTGTAGTTCCCCCCGGCGCCTGGGCCGGGACGCGGGCCGTTCCCGTTGTAGCCGTTGCCACCGCCGCCGCCCTTGACGTGCGCACCGCCCCGGCACCCGGAGAACGCCCCGCCGATGACGGCGACGGAGTTGCCGCAGACGTTGATCGGAGCGGTGATGGGAGCGACGATCTGGTTGCCGCCGAGGACGGAGGAGTGCCCGGACGTGAGGTTGCCGCCCGCGCCACGCCCGCCGCCGCCGTTCTGGACCGACGAACCGCCCCGGCACCCCGCGGCCGCCTCGCCGAGGACGGCCACCGCGTTGCCGCACGCGTTGATCGGAGCGGTGATCGGGGCGACGATCTGGTTGCCGCCGAGGATGCTGTGACGCCCGTCGGTGCGGTTGCCGCCCGCGCCTCCGCCGCCACCGCCGTTCCTGACGGCCGCGCCGCCCTCGCAGCCGGCGTCGGAGCGTCCGACCAGGGAGACGGCGTTGCCGCAGGCGTTGATGGGGGCGCTGATCGGTGCGTTCACCTGGTTGCCGCCCAGCACGCTGCCGTGCCCGGAGGTGCTGCCCTGGATGCCGCCCGCGCCGGAGCCCTGGACGGACGAGCCGCCGCGGGAAGACGCCGACGACTCGCCGGCCACGGCGACGGCGTTGCCGCTGATGTCGATGGGAATGTTGATCGGCAGGTTGATCTGGTTGCCGCCGCCCACCGAACCGGTGCCGGAGGTGTCGGCCAGAGCCGTACCACTGCTGAGAGCCATGACGCCTACCGCAAGAAGAGCTGCGGGAGCGGAGCCCTTCGCCCACGTTCGCATAACAGATCGCTCCTTGGTGATTTCTTGGGGGAGTACCTGACAGACCGCGAAGAGCACACGGGGATGCCACGTGAGAGGCCGCACAGCCGCACGGTGGAGCCCGAGGTTTCGTCGCGAGACTGGAATGACGCTTCACCCGCGCGGAGACGGCACAGGTCACTCCCGGGGGGAAGAGATCAGCGGCGCGCTCCGCCACCGGCCGGACAGCTCAGGTCAGGGCCGGTGCAGAGGCGGGATCAGTCGGGAGAGAAAGAAGGGTCGTCCGCTGCGGTGCGGACGACAGGGGCGGGCGCACTCGCCACGAGAGCGGGCGCGACCATGAGCCGCGGGTCGAAAACGGACCTCGCGACGTCCCCGATACCCGGCCCGTATGGACCGGAGCCACCGCCCCGGGGCACGAAACCGTTGTCCCCGGCTGAGTGGTCGGCGGTGGATGGTGCGGGAAGAGCGGGCTTCGACTGGCTGGTGAGGCCGTCGACGGTGCGCCCGGCCATCGCCCCGGCATCTGCCAGGGCGCTGTCGCTGACCGTGGGGAAACCGTCGGCCAACGCCGACCCGGCAGCGACATGGAGGGGTGGGGAGACGGAATGACCCGCCGCTCCGGCCCTGGAGGCCTTCGCGGCATCGGCCTGACCGACCCTGATCGTTTTAGAGGCTTCGACAGTCGGCGCCCGACCCGCGGGGATATGGGCATCCGCAGCCGCGGGAGCGGCGCCTAGACAGGCGAAGAGAACGCTCAGGAGCCAGCCGGCGGCGATCAGGCCACCGATGGCCAGCAGACGACCGAACCGGGAGCCGGCCACGAACCGTGCCATCCGGCTTTCCCGCGTCACGATCGTCTGAGCCTGACCGCCTGAGGCGGCCACGGGCACGCACAGGGTGACGGCGGGCGACTCAGCCCTCCGCCGCCCTTTCGGCATGCGTGCCACGTGACCTCCCCGAACTCCTCGACCAACCCGTTCGCAGGGCAGATCGTCGGACCAACCCCTCAACGGAAAGTTACCGTAGCAGCACCGCGAGTGATGGCAACGGTTTTTCGAGGAACACGTCAGCACCCGTCGATGAAACGGTCAAGAACCCGCACCCCGAACTGGAGTGAATCCACCGGAACCCGCTCATCGATGCCGTGGAACATCCCGGAGAAGTCCAGGTCGGCGGGCAGCTTCAGCGGCGCGAACCCGAACCCTCGGATGCCCAGGCGGCTGAAGGCCTTGAGGTCGGTGCCCCCGGAGAGCGTGTACGGTACCGCCCGCGCGCCCGGGTCCTCCGCGTGCAGCGCGTCGGCCATCGCACGTACGAGGGGGCCCTCGAAGGCCGTCTCGACCGCGACATCGTGGTAGACGAACTCCCTGGTCACGTTGGGCCCCAGCAGCTCGTCCAGGGTGGCGAAGAACTCCTCCTCGTACCCCGGCAGGAAGCGGCCGTCCACGTGCGCGGTGGCGGTCTGCGGAATCACGTTCGCCTTGTACCCGGCGGAGAGCATGGTCGGGTTCGCCGTGTTCCGCAGCGTCGCGCCGATCATGCGGGCCAGCGGTCCGAGCTTGGCCACCGTCGCCTCGGCGTCGTCCGCCTCCAGCTCGATGTCGAAGGCCTCGTGGAAGAAGGCCCGCACCGTCGGCGTCAGCCGTACCGGCCACTCGTAGCGCCCGATGCGGGCGACGGCCTCGGCCAGCTCGGTGACGGCGTTCTCGCTGTTCAGCATCGAGCCGTGCCCCGCGCGCCCGGCGGCGGTGAGCCTCATCCAGGCGATGCCCTTCTCGGCGGCCTCGATGAGATAGAGACGCCTGGCCTCGTCGACGGAGACGCTGAACCCGCCCACCTCGCCGATCGCCTCGGTGCACCCCTCGAACAGGTCCTTGTGCTCGGTGGACAGCCACTGCGCGCCGTAGTGACCGCCGGCCTCCTCGTCCGCCGTGAACGCGAGCACGATGTCGCGCGGCGGCCTGCGCCCCTCGCTCAGGCGCTTCCGGACGACCGCGAGGATCATGGCGTCCATGTCCTTCATGTCCACCGCGCCGCGGCCCCAGACGCACCCGTCGGCGATCTCGCCGCTCAACGGGTGATGAGTCCAGTCGCCGGCGTTGAAAGGAACGACATCAAGGTGCCCATGGAGCAGCAAAGCCTCACGGCTCGGATCCTCCCCCTCGATGCGGGCGATCACGTTGGCCCGCTTGCTGTCGCTCTCCAGGATCCGCGGCTCCAGACCTACCTCGGCCAGCTTCCCCGCGACGTACTCGGCGGCGACCCGCTCCCCCGGCCCCGCGTTGTCCCCTGCGTTCGTCGTATCTATGCGGATCAGGTCACGGCACAGCTCGACGACCTCGTCCTCGGCGTTGAACGTGGTCATACGTGCTCCTTCGGCTCGGTACGCGCTAACGCCCACCATCCTGCCGCCCAACCGGCCCCACAGGCATCCCGGCCTGCCTAAAGGCCTCCGGCCTGCCGCCCGAGGACACGTCCAAGAGATCCCGGCCTGGCACCGGGGAGACCCCCCACGGCATCCCGCGTACGGCCCCACCGCACCCTCGTGGGAATCCCGGTATGACGCAGTGCCCGGAGTTTGCTAATCTAGTGCAGCCGACGCGGGGAGACGTTCTCACGTGCAGGCACCACTGTCCGGGTGGCGGAATAGGCAGACGCGCTAGCTTGAGGTGCTAGTGCCCTTTACGGGGCATGGGGGTTCAAGTCCCCCCTCGGACACGCACTCTGGTACATGCTGGGCCTGGCCTCGACTAGAACGACCCTCTCCGTGGGGTCATAGACGAGGTGCAGGCCCATTTGCATGTAGAGGTCGTTCTTGTCGGCCGGGTCCGCCTTCTCAAGGATCCTGATCATCTCGGTCGTCCGCGGAAGGTCGAGACGGCCGAGGCGGCCCTGCGCGACCTCGGATTCCCGGTGTGCCGGGTACGCGCCCATGCCGGTTTCCCACGCCGGGCGGCCGTCCCTGCACGGCCGCGCCGGGTGCGCGGCCTTGGGGCGAGATCACGGTGAGCCCTAACGTTGCAGCCGCACGGGGGCGCCGGGGGCGCTGCGGCGGACGAGCCAGGCGTTGGTGATGTGCGTGAACATCGCTTCGGTGGCGCCGTCGGGGTCATGGGCGGCGATGCGTTCGTAGATGTGGCGATGGCCGAGGTTCGACGCCACGCACAGGGCCCGCTCGGTCCTGCCCATGTACCGGGCAGTATTGATCACCTGGCTCTCCAGCGACCGCACCACGCCCCGGGCGATGCGGTTTCCGGACGCCTGCATGATCGTGTCGTGGAAGGCACGGTCGTGGGCGGCGTAGGTGACGGGGTCGTCCACGAGCTGGTCCATGCGATCGACCAGCTCGCGCATCCGCTCGATGGTGTCCTCGTCCGCCACGCGGGCGGCGAGGTTGGCCATGTCGGACTCCAGGACGCGGCGCGTGACGACGACGTCGTCGAGTATCGCCAGGCTCTCGTCCTCGGCGATGGTCGCCGCGAGGACCAGCTCGTCGAGCATGTCCCACATCGTCGGCGGAGTGACCATGGTGCCCGCCCCCTGGCGGACCTGGACGAGCCCCTTCTCCTGGAGGATCTTCACGGCTTCACGGACGACGGTCCGGCTCACCGAGAACGCCTCGCACAGCGCGGGCTCAGGGGGAAGTGGCGTCCCCGAAGGGTGCTCCCCGCGGACGATGCGCACCACCAGTTCCGCCGTTACCGCCTTGGCCAGGCTGGCCGGTCGGCGCACCCAGTCCGGCGGTGCCGAGACCCTGCCCGGCGATTCCCGCGATGCCGTCATATTCCCCTCCGGTGGTCCCGCCGAGGACAGCGCCACCGCGCTAGTATACGTCATCTGTATTGACGTCAGACGTCATACGAGTTACGTTTCGCGACAAGACGGCCGGGGAGGCTGGCCGCCCTCTGGAGAGGGAACAGCAATGAAGCAGCACACTTTATGGTCGGCCGCCCTGATCGCGGGACTGGCCCTGGCCGGCTGCGGGAGCGCCGCGCCGACGGGCTCCGGATCAGGGTCGGGATCCTCTTCCGGGAATTCCAAGAGCAAGCTCGTCGTCTGGGACTGGAAGTCCGGCGACAAGACCGTGGCCGCGTATATCGAGAAGGCCAAGGCCGACTTCGCCAAGAAGCACCCCGACGTCACCGTCGAGTTCGTGGCCCAGCCGTTCGACCAGTACTACACCCTGCTCGGGGCGGCCATCCAGTCCGGCAAGGGCCCCGACGTCATGCTGTTCAACGGAGGCGGCCAGATCCGCGACCGCGTGGACGCGCTCCTTCCGCTGGACCAGTACGTGGCCGAGGACAAGCAGCGCCTCGCGGGCTGGGAGGCGTTCGGCAAGGACGGCAAGACCTACGCCGCGCCGGTGACCCTGCAGGGCCATCCCATCTACTACAACAAGGCGCTCTACGAGAAGGCGGGGCTCGACCCGGAGCAGCCGCCCAAGACGTGGGACGAGTTGATGAGCGACTGCGCCGCCATCAAGAAGGCCGGCGCCAAGTGCTTCGCCCTCGGGAACAAGGAGGGCATCGGGATCCAGTTCTGGCTCTCGGGCATGGGCCCCGGCATCCTCACGCCCAAGGAGTACGACGACTGGATCGCCGGCAAGCGGGACTGGAACGCCCCCGACGTGAAGCAGGTCTTCAAGCTGTGGAAGGAGGTCAACGACAACGGTCTCAACAACGAGGGAGCCAACTCGACCGCGATGTTCAACGACGCCTTCTCGGTCTTCGACTCGGGTAAGGCCGCCCACATCATCGGCCTGATGTCGGACGTCGGCCACTGGAAGGACTTCGGCGAGTTCCTGGGCGACAAGGTCGGCGTCATGCAGGCCCCGGTCATCACCGCCGGAAGCGAACCGGTCCTTCCGTACGACGGAGGCATCGGTTACGCGGTCGCCAAGTGGGCGAAGGACCCGAAGTCGGCCGCCGACCTGGTGCGGTCCCTGACGTCGACCGACGCGTTGAACGCCTTCTACACCGGGGCCGGCGCGATCGCGTCCGACACGACGATCGACGTGTCGCAGGCTCCCCCGGCCGTCAGCACCATCGTGTCGCAGCTCAAGACCGGCAAGCCCGCACTGCACGTCGCGCTGTCCTCCAAGACTCTGGACCTGATGGGAAGACTGTCCCAGCAGCTGCTGAGCGGATCGGCGAGTCCCGACGAGGTGGTGAAGCAGCTGGCCGCTTCCGATCGAGCGGGCTGATCACGTGCCGGCTGGACGCTCGTCGCCGCTGGCCCGCCCGGCTCACACCGGGCTGGCCGATGGTGCGCCTCCCGAGCGGCGAGCACGCCGCGGCGGCACCGGGACGCACTCGCGGCAGACCTCTCGCACGGGGGTGCTGGCCGAGCGCTTCGCACCTCTCTTCCTGGTGGCCCCGGCCGTACTGATCATCGTGGTGCTGCGGCTGTGGCCGCTGCTCCTGGGCGTCAACTTCTCCTTCACGGGTGACGGCGAGAACAACGGGACGGCGGTCGGCTTCGACAACTACCTGGAGCTGCTCAACGACCCGCTGTTCCGCATGGCGCTGCGCAACGTCGGACTGCTGGTGGTCCTGCTTCCGGTCGCGGTGCTGATCCCTGGCCTGCTGGCGACGTTCATCTACCTGCGGGTGCCCGGACACCGGTTCTTCCGCAGCGTCTACTTCTTCCCGGCCGTGCTCTCACCGGTGATCGTCGGCGCCATCTTCAACCTGATCCTCGCCTTCGACGGCCCGCTGAACGCCGTCCTCGGGACGATCGGCCTCGGTCCGGTCGACTGGCTCGGCGATCCCGGCGTGGCCATCTTCACGGTCGTCGGCGTGCAGATCTGGGCGACCTTCGGGATGGCCCTGGTGGTGTTCCTCGCCGGATTCTCGACTCTCGACTCCGCGCTGCTGGACGCCGCCCGGGTGGACGGCGCGACGCTTCCCCAGACCATCTGGCACGTCATCATCCCGAGCCTGTCCCGCACCATCCAGTTCGTCTTCGTAACCACCATGATCGGGATGCTGACGTCCATGTTCGGCCTGCTCTACGTCATGACCGCCGGCGGCCCGGAGGGATCGACCTACCTGCCGGAGTTCTACATCTGGACCCAGCAGGGACAGATGAACCGTCCGGCACTCGCCTCGGCCGCGTCCACGGTCCTGTTCCTCATCATGCTCGTGGTGGGGCTCGCGCAGATGAGCGTGCTACGCCGCGGGAGCGAGGACTGATGGCCCGCGAGCGCGGTCTGGGCAGGTGGGTGGCCGCCGTCCCGATGGCGGTTCTCGCCTTGGCGACGATCTATCCCCTGGTGTTCACCACCAACGTCGCCATGAAGACCCGGCGGGAGTACATCCTCGACCGGTTCTCCCCGGCGAATTCCCCGCACCTGGAGAACGTCTCCGGCGCGTGGAACAGCGTCGGCATGGCGCGGTACTTCGCCAACTCGGTCGTCGTGGTGACGTGCTCGGTGGCCCTGATGCTGCTCATCGGGTCGATGGCCGGCTTCGCGCTGAGCCAGCTGCGGTTCCGCGGGTCCAGGGTGCTCTTCCTGGGTTGCCTCGCGGCGCTGTTCATCCCGTTTCAGGTGATCATGGTGCCGCTCGCCCGGGTCATGGCGGACACCGGTCTCATCGACACCTATCCGGGTCTGATCCTGGCCTACGTCGCGCAGTTCCTCCCGTTCACCATCTTCCTGATGACCAGCCATTACCGGACAATCCCGGCGGAGATCGTCCACGCGGCCAGGATCGACGGGAACACGACCTACGGCGTCTACCGGCGGATCATGATCCCGCTGGGTGTTCCGGCCCTGTTGTCGGTCGGCATCCTCGACACCTTGTTCTGCTGGAACGACGTGCTCATCTCTTTGGTGATGATGCCGTCGGCCGAGCACCGCACCCTCATGGTCGGGGTCACCTCGTTGCGCGGACAGTACTCCGATGACATCCCCACCTTCGCCTCGGGAGTCCTGATCGCCGCGATACCCGTCCTGTTGATCTATCTCTTCCTTCAGCGTCAAATCGCCGACGGTGTCACCGCCGGCTCCACGAAGGGCTGACATGCGGATTTCGGGGTATCGCACGCTGACGACGGTGCTCGAATGGGGCCGCCCCGTCGGTGACGCCAACGGCGTGTACACCGACGGGAACGTCTCGGTGCCCATCATCTTGGTGGACACCGATACGGGCATCACCGGCGTCGGGCTCGGGCCGCACGTGGAACTCGACGCCATCTTCGCCGCCATCGAGGGCGAGGATCCGCGCGGTGTGACGGCGCTCTACGACCGCATGCTGCGGCAGACCTTCAAGGCGGGTCACGCGGGCGCCGTGTTCGGCACCATTGGCGCACTCGACACCGCCCTGTGGGACATCAAGGCGCAGGCCGCCGGCGAACCGCTCTGGCGTCTGCTCGGCGGACGCGACAGGCGGGTCCCCGCCTACGCGTCAGGCCTGGACATCGGGTTGAGCGACGACGAGCTCGTCTCGACGTACGAGGTCTACGCCCGCCACGGCCTGCGGGCGGCCAAGCTCAAGGGCGGCCTGGACATCGAGCGCGACCGGTACCGCCTGACGCTGGTCCAGGAGGTACTGACCGAGGCGGGGCACGGATCGCGGCCGAGCCTGATGCTTGACGTGAACGAGTCCTGGACGCGCAAGCAGGCGGTCCGGCACATCTGCGAGATCGAACGCACCCTGGATCTCACCTGGATCGAAGAGCCCGTCCGGCGGTGGGACGCCGAGGGCCTGGCCACGGTCGGCGCCGGAATCCGCGCCTCGGTCGCCAGCGGGGAGAACCTCACCGGGCTCGAACAGTTCCGCCCGCTCATGGCCGCGGGCGCCCTGGACATCGTCCAGACGGCCGCCGTCTGGGGAATCACCCATTTCCTGCGGGTGTCCGCCCTGGCGCACGCCCACGACCTGCCGGTCAGCCCGATCGGCACCACTCCCATCGGCCTGCTGCACGCCGCGACGTCGGTGCCGAACCACATGGTCAGCGAGCTGCAGGATCTGCGGCCGCCGCTAGGGGTGTCCCTCGACCTGCACATCGAAGACGGCGCGTTCGTCCTCGGACACTCCCCGGGCCTCGGCATCACGATCGACGAGCACGCGATCACGGCGTTCACCCGCGAGCCGGACGTCGGGTCGGCCGACGGCCCCCACGTGCGCCCCGAGCACGCCGGCCGAAGGCTGCTGGCGGTGGCCCATCACGGTGGCGCGCAGCGCCGGCCGACCCCGTAAGACACCCGGCTCACCCTGATGTCAAGGGTTCTCCGGTGGACCCGGCGCGCCTGAGCCGCCGGGCCCGCATCCTTGATCCCGTCTATGCGATCACCGGCCTCGCGGGGATGCCCACGAGGCCGGTGACCGGTTCGCTCTGTCAGCTACGTGACCACTTCTGGTTGGTCCCGCCGTTGCAGGTGCCAAGGACGATGAGGGTCCCGTTGGCGGTGCCGCCGTTGGCGGCGGTCAGGCACAGACCGGACTGGACGCCGGTGACGGTGCCGTCGGTGTTGACGTTCCACTGCTGGTTGGGCTGCCCGTTGCAGTCCCAGATGATGATCCGGGTGCCCGGGGTGGTGCCGGCGGTCTCGGCGTCCATGCACTTGCTGCCATACACCTGGAGCTGTTTGGCGCTGGTGAGGGTCCATTGCTGGTTGGCGCCGTTGTTGCAGTCCCACAGCGCCACCTGGGTGCCGTTGACCTGGGACTGACTGGGCACGTCGACGCAGCGGCCGGAGGCCTGCCCGCGCAGCACGCCGCTGGTGCCGCCGTTGCCGCCGCCCTGGCCGGGGGTGATGGTCAGGTTGTCGAACTGGGCGGTCTCGGTGGTGGCGGTGCCGAAACCGACCTGTCCGGCGCCGTAGGAGCCATCGGTGACCGAGCCGACCTGGGTGCCGTCGATGGTGGCGGTGATGGTGCTGCCGGAGAAGCCCAGCGCCAGGGTGTGCCAGCGGCCGGTGCCCAGCGCGGCGACGGTGCCGCTGCGCAGGGTGGTGAGGGCGGCGTTGACGGTGTTGCGCTGGATCTGCCAGGCGCCGGAGTCGGTGACGCGCAGGTAGTAGGCGTTCAACCCGGCCGGGCCGAAGCTGCGCTGGGTGCCGGCCCGCCCGATCAGCTGGGCATATCCGCTCTGCTCCAGCAGCACATCGGCCGAGACGGCGTAGTTGTTCCACCCGGTATCGCCCAGCAGCGTGTACGGGTCGGAGGCGCCGGTCCACAGGATCGGCTGACGGGGCGCCATCTGGCGTATGCACCGGCCCGAGCGGCCGGCGCCGCAGGCGGCGACCTCGAACGAGCCCTGCTGGTCCATCAGGTACTTGGCCTCGCGGCCGACGGCGTAGGAGTCGAAGTTGTCGGAGTAGGGCAGGGCGAACGAGCCGCGGGCGGGGCTGACTGCGGTGCCCTTGCCCTGGCCGGTCGTGGTGGTGATGGAGTACACGTACCCCGGCTGCACCGTCAGGGAGAACGCACCGCCGCTGGGGGTGATGTCGGCGGCGTGCACCATCTGGTCGGCGGTGTTACCGGAGTTCAGGTTGCTGGCCCACACGTGGACCGCGCCGGTGGACAGCCCGCCGGTGAGGGTGAAGTTCAGCTGCTGGGCGGCGGTGGCGTCCATCGTCTCGATGATGGTGCTGTAGTCCGAGCTTGTCGGTGACTTCAGCGACACGTAGCTGCCGTTGTTGCGGTTGCCGCCGATGTAGCCGGTGGAGGAGTCCAGGTACGTCCAGCCCGGCGCGGTGAACTGGGTGGTGTGCGCCATGACCCAGGCGTTCTTGCCGATGGAGTAGTACCCCGACCACGGCTGCGGCGCCACCGCCACGCCCATGGTGGCGAAGGGCAGGTTCGGCGGGATCGCGGCGATGACCGGCCAGTTGATGTAGGCCGTCATCTTGCCGTCGATGTAGTCGCGGTTGATTCCCCGCGCCAGCGCCTTTGCCCCGTCGTTGTAGTCGTCCGAGCCGTTCTCACTGGCCCAGAGCGTCTTTCCGGAGTTGATCGCGGTGGTGGAGCTGGGGCAGCTGCTCTGCGCGCCGCGGTACCCGCACACATAGTGGGCGCCGTAGACGTCCACCGCGTTGCGGAAGGCGGTGTTGCCGGCGGCGTCATCGGCCACCCCGAAGCCCCAGTCATCCGAGGCGATGATCTTCACGTTGCCGAACCCGCGCGAGTCCAGCGCCGAGTTGAGGTTGACGTACCAGTTCAGGTCACGGCCCTTTTCGTTCCACCCGCCCAGGTAGTCGATCGTCAGCCCGTGACTGTTCTTGGCACACCCCAGCCAGTCGACCAGGTAGTTGATGGTGTCCTGGGACCAGAAGTTGCCGTTGCCCAGCCAGCCCGGCGCGCCCCACGACAGCCCGACCAGCTTGATGTTGGGGTTACGCGCCTTGGCCTGCTCCATCAGCCACCACTCGTACCCCCGGTTGCAGTCCAGATCGGCCGAGGTGTGCCGGTGACTGGGCTCGGCGCCGCTGGTGGAGTTGGTGTCGCCGCCGATCTCCACCTTCAGGATCTGCATCGCCGCCCCGTAACCGGGCTTGAACAGATAGTCCAGGATCTGACTGCGCTGCGGCTCGGGATAGTCGATCAGCAGACGGCTGTTCCCACCTCCGCCGCTGATGGCCCCGACCCCGTCGAAGGTCCGGCCGGCCGATCCGCCGTTGATCGTGATCCCGACGGCCGCCTGCGCCGGTGACATGCCGATCAGCGTCATCGCGGCCGTCACCAGCGCGGCCACGAGAGCCGAGACCAGGCGCAGCCTGGTGTTTCTTCGTCGGTTCATGGGGGTTCCTTTCGAGGAGGGAGGTAACGGTCGCCCGGCCTCAGCCGATGCGGCGTCCGCACACCGGTGAGACCGGTGACGGTTCAAGACGGTCGAGCCGAGATGTGGAGGATCTGTTCGTGCGTCAGCTGCGGGTCCAGCGTTGGTTGCTGCCGCCGTTGCACGACCAGATGGCGAGTTTGGTGCCGTTGGCGGTGGCGTTGTTGGGCACGTCCAGGCACTTGTTCGCGCCGACGGCGGTGATGGTGCCGTCGGAGTTCAGCCGCCACTGCTGGTTGGCCTGCCCGTTGCAGTCCCAGATGATGACGCTGGTGCCGTCGGCGGTGCCCGCGTTGTTCACATCCAGGCACTTGCCGCCGTACACCCGCAACTCACCGCTCGCGGTCGACGTCCACTGCTGGTTGGCCTGACCGTTGCAGTCCCAGATCTGCGCCTGCGCGCCGTTGGCCTGCGAGGAACCGGACACGTCCAGACACCGGCCCGACCCCACGCCCCTGATCGCACCCGTACCCGAGGCAGTGGGAGTGGGCGTGGGCGTCGGGCTCGGGGAGGAGGTGCCCCCGCCGGAGGTGACGGTGAGCAGGACCGCTTCGCGGGCGGGCACGGTCGTGGTGTAACCGCCGCTGAAGGTGCCGGCGTCGGTGCCCGTCCACGGGTTGCGCACGGTCGCCGAGCCGGTGAGCCCGAGGTCGGACCAGCGGGCGGTGATGGACGCGGCGGAGGTGGTCCGGTTCAGCAGCAGCACCGCCCGGCGTCCCGTGCCCGACAGGACCTTGCTGTACACCTGGCGTCCCGTCTGGTCCTCGGCGACCTTCACGCCCTGCCCTCCCAGGGGGTCCTGGTCGATGGCGAGCACTTCCCGGTTGGTGAGGATCGCCTTGGTGTCGGCGCTCATGTCGGTGAGCTTGTTGCCGGCGAGCAACGGGGCGCCGGAGAGGGCCCACAGACTCATGTGGGTGCGGTTCTGCGCGGCCGAGAAGCCCGTCATGCCCACGATGAGCATGTCCGGGTCGTTGTAGTGTCCTGGGCTCTGCGCGGCAGGGTGCTGGGCGGAGTCGAAGTTGGCCAGCACGCGGTCCATCGACGCGCTCTGTCCCCAGTAGATGATGTCGCCGCTGGTGCGCCACATGGTGGACATGCTCGGCGCCCAGTCCCAGGGGCTCTGGTTCCCCCAGTTGCAGACGGACAGGACCATCGGCCGTCCGGTCTGCGCGCTCGCGCGGGTGATCGCGTCGCTGATCGCCTGGTAGGCGTTGCGGGAGTTCAGCCCCTCGGCGTTGCCGCCGCACCAGTCGACCTTGACGAAGTCGAAGCCCCAGCGGGAGAACTGCAGGAAGTCCTGGTCGTAGTGGCCCTCGCTGCCGCTCCCCGGGGCGGCCGGACGGCCGGTCGGGTAGTAGTAGCCGCATCCGTCTCGGCCGGCGTCAGTGTAGATGCCGGCTTTCAGGCCCTTGCTGTGGATGTAGTCGGCGATCGCCTTCATCCCGCCCGGCCACTCGGCCGTGTCCACCGTGATGTTGCCGGCGGAGTCCCGCGTGCCCTGCCACCAGCCCTCGTCGATGTTGACGTACTGGTAGCCGGCGTCCTTCATCCCGGAGGACACCATCGCGTCCGTCTGCGCCTTGATCACGTTGTAGTTGATCTGGGCCGCGAAGGTGTTCCACGACGCCCAGCCCATCGGAGGGGTCGTCACCGACGCGACGGCGGCGGTGGCCGCGGTCGCGGTGCCCGCCGCGGCGACGGCGGTGCCGTCCGAGATGGCCCATCCCGCCGACACCACCGCCAGCATCATCAGCTGCACGATGACGGCGAGCCGGCTGAATGATCGGACGGGATCCGGGGGTGAGGAGTTTTCGCCCATGCTCGCGCCTCCAGAGCTGGATCAATGAGAGACATGTGGGGAGACCCCGCGATCGACGACCGGTCCATCGCCGACGCGTCACGGTCGGGGGCTCCTGCCGCTCACCACCGGCCCCGGCAGGAGGTAGCCGCCTTGGGGACTCAGTGTGGAAACCATTACGAAACATGTCAAGACCATGCCGAACCGGTTCGATCGCACTGTCGCCGCCCGAGCGGTCCCATGCGCTGGTGCGACACCGCCGGGGCGGGGGAACGTCCCGGCCCGGTCATGTCGCCGCCGGATGAACGTTTCATCGCCTCGCGCCGCCGGGACAACCGTGCCCATCAGGGCAGATCAAGCCGGTTCACCGCGTGGAACCGTGCCGCGGAGCGGCGGGGCCCTTGACAGATCTTCTGGGGTCGGATTTGCTCCGCCACACCACCACCGCGATCCGCCCGCGTGGAAAGGAGCACTCGATCCACCGTAATCAATGTTAGCGCTAACAACTCTGGGAAGCCGTTATGCGCATGGTTCGCCGCCTCGCGATGAGCCCCGAATCCATAGGTACCGGAGGTACTCGCTTTGTTAACGTTAACATCGCCAGCTGGGCGCGCACGTACGACCCGCGCACGGTGCTGGTGCGCATCGGCACCGACGACGTGCCGCAGAACGCCAACGTGTCCAGCGCGCCGCAGCGGCTGTCCATGCTGATCGACCCCATCCCCACGGCCGTGCCCGGCGCGGACGTCTTCGTGTAGAGGAAAGCAGATGCGCAAAATTCTTGGCTTGGCACTGGCGGCACTACTGGCCGCCGGCTCCATGGTCGCGATCGGCGGTGAGACCACGCCGGCCGCCGCGCTGGACAATGGTCTGGCTCGTACGCCGCAGATGGGGTGGAACGACTGGAACAGCTTCTTCTGCAATGTCAATGAGTCGTTGATCCGGCAGAGTGCGGATGCGATGGTGTCCAGTGGTATGGCGGCGGCCGGGTACACCTACGTCAACATCGATGACTGCTGGTCGACCAAGAGTCGTAATGCCAGTGGGGATCTGGTGGCCGATCCGCAGAAGTTCCCCAGTGGGATCAAGGCGCTGGCGGATTATGTGCATGGCAAGGGGTTGAAGCTGGGGATCTATTCGTCGGCGGGGACCACGACGTGTGCGGGGTATCCGGCGAGTCTGGGGTATGAGCGGCGGGACGCGGCGTTGTGGGCGTCGTGGGGGATCGATTACCTGAAGTACGACAACTGCGGGGATCACCAGGGTAAGAACGGGCAGCAGCGGTATACCGCGATGCGGGACGCGCTGGCGGCGACCGGGCGGGCGATCGTGTACAGCCTGTGCAGCTGGGGGCAGGAGAGTGTGTGGACCTGGGGGATGCCGGTGGGGAATTCCTGGCGGACCACCGGGGACATCGGGTCGAACTGGAATTCGATCATGGGGATTTTGGATCAGCAGGTCGGGCTGGAGGCGTATTCGGGTCCGGGTGGGTGGAACGACCCCGACATGCTGGAGGTGGGGGTCGGTTCGGTGACCGGGACCGAGGGGCGGGCGCATTTCAGTTTGTGGTCGCTGCTGAACGCGCCGCTGATCGCGGGGAACGACATCCGCACGATGAGCGCCGACACCCGCACGATTTTGACCAATACCGAGGTCATCGCGGTCAACCAGGACTGGGGTGGCAAGCAGGGTCACAAGATCAGTGATAACGGGAACCTGGAGGTCTGGCGTAAGCCGATGGCCAACGGTTCGGTCGCGGTGGTGCTGTTGAACCGGGGGACCTCGACCGCGACGGTGTCCACCACCGCCTCGGCCCTGGGGCTGGGTTCGGCCGCCTCGTATTCGGTGCGGGATCTGTGGGCGCACACCACGTCCTCTTCATCTGGGACGATCAGCGCGTCGGTGCCCGGGCATGGTGCGGCGATGTATGTGGTGACCGGCGGGGGCATCGTGACGCCCACGCCCACGCCCACGGGTACCGGTGCGCTCAGGGGCGTGGGGTCGGGCCGGTGCCTGGATGTCACCGGGGCCTCGCAGGCCGACGGCACGCAGGCGCAGATCTGGGACTGCAACGGGCAGGCCAACCAGCAGTGGACCCCGACCGCGGCCGGTGAGCTGCGGGTGTATGGCAACAAGTGCCTGGATGTGTACAACGCCGGCACCGCCGACGGCACCAACGTGATCATCTGGGACTGCAACGGCCAGAGCAACCAGCAGTGGCGGCTGAACGCCGACGGCACCATCACCGCCGTCGGCGCGAACAAGTGCCTGGATGTGCCCAACTCCACCGCCAACGGCACCAAACTCATCGTCTGGTCGTGCAACGGCGGCACCAACCAACGCTGGACCCGCACCTGAGGTACACCCCCGACCCGCCTTCGCCGGGGGCGGCCGACCACTCCCGGCGAAGGCGTCCCATCCACTCCGCCCGAAGGAGGTCCCCCGTTGTGGCTCACGTCGCGCGCGGTCACCCGCGCGCCCGACGGGGGGCCCGTTCCGCCCGCCGGTCATGGTGGATCTGGCCCGACCTCACCAGGTGGTCCGCGCATCGCGCGGTCCCCGCGCGGTGATGCAACTTTCATCATCTGGCCGGTGCGCCGCTTCCGGGCGGCGCGCCGGCCGTATGCCGTACTTCCCCGCCTCCACCAGCCGAGAGGCGGACGCGGGCGCGCGACGAGACGCTCGAATCGATTCGCTGATGGTCTTGACATGTTACGAGAAGGTTTCCACACTGAGTCCCCAAGGCGGCCACCTCCTGTCCGGTCCGGTGGTGGAGGGCAGGGGCCGTCGTACGTGACGCCTGCGGCACCACGGGTGCGGCGATGGGCCACGCCCCCGGTCGTCCCGGTTGTCGCTGCATTTTCCCTCCGGATGTCATCGATCTCAGTTGTGGAGGCTTGGGCATGGGCGAAAACGCCATCCCCTCAAACGGAGCTCGGCCGTTCAGGTTCCGGAAATCACACGGCGGCGTGCGCCGGGCGGTGGTCGCCGGCGCGCTTGGCGTGCTCGGTGTGACCGCGGCGCTGGCGCTGCCGTCCACCGCCGGGGCCGCCGCCGGCACGCTGGGTGCCGCGGCGGCGCAAAGCGGACGCTACTTCGGCGCGGCGATCGCGGCCGGGCACCTGAACGACTCGGCCTACGTGGCGACCTGGGACCGGGAGTTCAACGCGGTCACCCCGGAGAACGAGATGAAATGGGACGCGACCGAGCCCTCGCGCGGCTCGTTCCGCTTCACCTCCGCCGACCAGATCGTCAGCCACGCCCAGAGCAAGGGCATGAAAATCCGCGGGCACACCCTGGTCTGGCACGGCCAGCTGCCCAGCTGGGTCGCCGGCCTGTCGGCCAGTGACCTGCGCACCGCGATGACCAACCACATCAACGGCGTGATGGGCCACTACAAGGGCAAGATCTACGCCTGGGACGTGGTCAACGAGGCCTTCGCCGACGGCGGCGCCGTCGGCAGCCTGCGCAGCTCGGTCTGGACCCAGAAACTCGGCAACGGCTTCATCGAAGAGGCCTTCCGCGCCGCGCGCGCCGCCGACCCCAACGCCAAGCTCTGCTACAACGACTACAACATCGACGACGCCAACGCGAACAAGACCCGCGGCGTCTACAACATGGTCCGCGACTTCAAGGCCCGCGGCGTGCCCATCGACTGCGTCGGCCTGCAGTCCCACTTCGGCAACCCGCCCTCCAACTACCAAGCGAACATCGCGCAGTTCGCCGCCCTGGGCGTCGACGTGCAGATCACCGAGCTCGACGTCGGCGGCTCGGGCTCCACCCAGGCCGACGCCTACCGCCGCGTCACCCAGGCCTGCACCGCCGTCCCCCGCTGCACCGGCATCACCGTATGGGGCATCACCGACAAGTACTCCTGGCGCTCGGGCGAGACCCCGCTGCTCTTCGACGGCAACTACACCGCCAAAGCCGCCTACACCTCCGTCCTGAACGCCCTCAACGCCGCCACTTCGAACCCCAGCCCCACACCCACCGTGACCCCGACGTCCACCCCCTCGGGTACGGGTGCGATCAGGGGCGTGGGGTCGGGCCGGTGTCTGGACGTGTCCGGTTCCTCGCAGGCCAACGGCGCGCAGGCGCAGATCTGGGACTGCAACGGGCAGGCCAACCAGCAGTGGACGTCGACCGCGAGCGGTGAGTTGCGGGTGTACGGCGGCAAGTGCCTGGATGTGAACAACGCGGGCACCGCCGACGGCACCAGCGTCATCATCTGGGACTGCAACGGGCAGGCCAACCAGCAGTGGCGGCTGAACTCCGACGGCACCATCACCGCCGTCGGCGCGAACAAGTGCCTGGACGTGCCCAACAACGCCACCGCCAACGGCACCAAACTCGCCATCTGGTCGTGCAACGGCGGCAGCAACCAACGCTGGACCCGCAGCTGACATACGGGAAGTTCGCCGGGGGCGGGCGACCGCCCCCGTGCCCCGGCGGGCAGGTGACGCCGGTTCACCCCCCAAGAGGAGAGCAATGCAGCATTCATCCGTCCCCCCGCGGGATCCCGCCGTCCGTCGGCGGCGCTCACCGGCAGCCGTCGCCGCATCCGTGGTCGCCGTGCTGGCCACGGTGCTGGCGGCCACGCTGACCTGGACGTCACCCGCGTTGGCCGCGGCGGCGCCGTTGGTGAGCGCCGCTTCCGGACGCTGCCTCGACGTGAAGGGCAACGTCGACACCGCCGGCACCACGCTGGACATCTGGGACTGCAGCGGTCAGGCCAACCAGGCGTTCGAGTTCACCTCGGCGGGAGAGCTGCGGACGCTGAACGGCACGCGGTGCGTGGACGCGTACGGCAACCAGACCGCGCCCGGCACGCAGGTGATCATCTGGTCGTGCAACGGACAGGCCAACCAGAAGTGGCGGCGGAACTCCGACGACTCCATCGCCGGCACCCAGTCGGGCCTGTGCCTGGACGTCAACCAGGCCGGCACCGCCAACGGCACCGCCGTCATCCTGTGGACCTGCAACGGACAGGCCAACCAGAAGTGGAACACCACCGCGGGCCCGAGCCCGACCCCCACGCCCACGTCCCCGGGCGGCGCGCGCCCGTGCGACATCTACGCTTCGGGCGGTACGCCGTGTGTGGCCGCGCACAGCATGGTGCGGGCGCTCCTCGGTTCCTACAACGGCAACCTGTACCAGGTCAGGCGCTCCTCCGACAACGCGACCAGGAACATCGGCGTGCTGGCCGCGGGCGGCTACGCCAACGCCGCGGCCCAGGACTCGTTCTGCTCGGGCACCTCCTGTGTCGTCACCGTCGTCTACGACCAGTCCGGGAGAGGGAATGACCTGTGGTACCAGGGATCAAGCGTGGTCCCCGGCTCGCCCCAGAGCAGGCCCGCGACCGCGACGTCAGAGTCGCTGACGGCCGGCGGCAACAAGGCGTACTCGCTGTACATCAACCCCGGCAACAGCTACTGGCGGGACGGTCACCTGACGGGCGTACCGACCGGTTCCGCGCCTGAGGGCATGTACATGGTCACCAGCGGCACGCACGTCAACAGCGGCTGCTGCTTCGACTACGGCAACAGCGAGACCACGCGCAAGGCCGACGCCGCCGGAGCGATGGACGCGATCAACTTCGGCAAGCAGTGCTGGTTCGGCGGATGCTCGGGAACCGGTCCCTGGGTCCAGGCGGACCTGGAGTGGGGGCTGTTCCCCGGCGGAAGCCAGTCCTGGAACCCCAACCAGCGGGCCTTCACCAGCAAGTTCGTCACCGCGACGCTCAAGAACAACGGGACCTCGCGGTTCGCGATCAAGGGGAGCGACGCGCAATCGGGCGGCCTGTACACCCTTTACGACGGCTCGCTTCCCCCGGGATACAACCCCATGAAGAAGCAGGGGGCCATCATCCTGGGAAGCGGCGGTGACTGCTGCAAGCCCGACGGCGGAGCCAACCTCAGCGCGGGAACCTTCTACGAAGGAGCCATGGTCGCGGGTTACCCGTCCGACGCCACCGAGAACGCGGTGCAGGCCAACGTCGTGGCCGCCGGCTACCGCTGACCTCGGGCCCTGCTCCGCCACCTCGCGGGGCGGTGCCCTCGTGGCCGAGACCTAGGCTGCGTGCGAATCGATTCGACGCAGGACATCCTGGGATGAAAACGCCTCCCGCCCACGAAGCCGGGCGGCTCACATGGGCGCACAGCACCCCCTAGTGAAGGAGTCCGAGATGAACGTCGGCGACGTCGTCCGCCGAGCTCGCCTGTGGCGTTCCACACCACCGCCACCGGCGCCTCCCGTCCACCCGTCCCGATCCCCCGTGGCCATGGAGTCACGTGCCGACGCCGCACCCGGCGGCCGGCGCGGACGCCGCCGCGGCATCGCCGCCTTCCTCGCCGTCGCCGCGCTCGTCGCCGGACCCATCGTGGCGACCGCCACGCCGGCCCAGGCCGCGGACCAGTCCATCACCGTCGACTTCTCCGCCGGCGGCGGCACTCCGACCTACCGGGCCTCCGGCTGGATCTACGGGATGACCGAGAACGCCTCGGGCCCGCCGGACCACTTCTACACCGACGTGAAATTCCGGTACATGCGGGCCGGCGGGGCACAGCTCGACAGCCCGGGCGGGTGGGTGTCCGGCAAGTACGAGCGCCGGTGGAACGCCACCCGCGCCCAGCTGCTGCGCACCCGGTCGCTGGGTGGTGAGTTCGTCCTGCTCGTCCACGACCTCTGGGGCGCCGACGGCTACCCGATCTCGCGCTTCCCCGGCGACAACGGCAACTGGACCGACTACGACAACTTCCTCACCCGCCTGATCAACGACGTACGGGCGACGGGCGCCCCCGTGCAGTGGGACCTCTGGAACGAGCCCAACATCACCCTGTTCTGGAACCGCCCCCAGTCCCAGTACTTCGAGATGTGGCGGCGCGCCTACCAGCGCATCCGGGCCGCGTTCCCGACGCATCTCATCGTCGGGCCGAGCTGCGCGTGCGTGCCCTCCACCAGCCACGCGTTCTGGAACGCCTACCTCGACTACGTCAAGGCCAACAACGTGGTCCCCGACATCATCAGCTGGCACTCCCTGCCCGGCGACCCGGTGGCCAACGTGGCGGCGGCCGACACCACGTTGAACTCCCGCGGCATCCCGCACACGCGCCCGTACCAGATCAACGAGTACGGGGCGTCCAACGAGCAGAACCCCGCCGACGGATCCTGGTACATCGCCCGCCTGGAGCGGGCCGGCGCCGACGGCCTGCGCGCCAACTGGGCGGGCGGCGGGAACCTGCACAACGACCTCGCCAACCTGCTCATCCGCGACTCTTCTGGCCAGTACCAGCCCAAGGGCGAATGGTGGGCCTACCGCTTCTACGGCTCGCAGACCGGTCAGATCGTGTCCGTCACCCCCAGTTCCTCCTACGACGCGTTCGCCACCAAGGCGGCCGGGACGGCCAAGATCCTGGTCGGCGGCGGCACCACGACCGGCAACATCGCCGTCAACCTGAGCCGCCTGGACACCACGAGCGGCATCGTGCAGAACAACCAGGTGAGAGTCGTCGCCGAGCGCATCCCCTACAACGGCGGCGGCGCCGTCACGGGCCCGGTCACCGTCCAGAACTCCGTGGTGATCCTGTCCGGCAACGGCGCGACCGTCAACCTGCCGCACACCGCCATCGACGACTCCTACACCATCACGCTGCTGCCCCCGTCCTCCGACCCCGGCAACGGCAACGGGTCGACGTCGGTGTTGCGCAACGTCAACGCCGGCCGGTGCCTGGACGTCCCGAACGCGACCACCACCAACGGCACCCAGCTCCAGCTCTGGGACTGCGGCACCGGCAGCAACCAGCAGTGGACCCTGACCTCCGCCAAGCAGTTGCAGGTGTACGGCAACAAGTGCCTGGACGCCAGCAACCACGGCACCACCAACGGCACCCAGGTGATCATCTGGGACTGCAACGGCCAGACCAACCAGCAGTGGAACATCAACTCCAACGGCACCATCACCGGAGTGCAGTCCGGGTTGTGCCTCGACGCCAACGCGGCCGGCACGGCCAACGGCACCAAGCTCATCCTGTGGTCCTGCAACGGCGGCGCCAACCAGCAATGGAGCCTGCGCGGCTGATCCGCGAACGGCGGCCGACGTGAAGGCCCGGCGGTGAGATCCCTCTCGCCGCCGGGCCCGTTGCCCTAGGAATCGATGGGACCACCTCTAGGCCACCGCACCCGCGTCCCCGGGGAAGGCCTCGCTCAGGATCGGTTCCGGCGCTCGTGAGCGGCGGCGAGGATGAGATACGCGCTCGCCGTCCAGGTGTAGGCGCGGTCGCGAAGGCCGGCGCCGCTGCGGGCGTCGAAGTTCTCCGCGAACCCCGACTTCTCGCACAGGATGCGGAAGCGCGCGCTGATCTCGTCGGCCAGCTTCGCGTGTCCGGCGCGGCGGAGCCCGTCCTCGATCAGGACGGTCGAGGGCGCCCAGATGGGCCCGCGCCAGTACCCGTCGTCCTGGTAGTGCGGGGACGTGGTCAGCTCCGTGGCGAGCCCGAACGCGGTCAGGTGCGTCTCGATGCCGCTCGCCAGCGACGCGCGGACCGCTTCGGGCAGTTCCTCCCCCAGCACGATCGGCATCAGGTCGAGCAGGCTGGAGCTGGACCAGGTGCGTCCGGAATACGCGCTCCGGGCGACAAACCGGTCGACGGTCCACAGCTCGGCGAGCAGCGCGTCGCGCATGCGGTCGGCCGCCCGCGACCAGTGAGCCGAGTCCGCGGGCCGGTCGAGCCCGGCGGCCAGCCGGGCGAGCTCGCGCATCTGGAGGACGAGAAAGGCGGCCAGGTCGGCCGTCTCGACGACGCGCTCGCAGTCGAAGGTGGTGGCATTGTCCCAGCCGCTGTCGTTGCCGTGCTGGTAATGGGCGAGCTCGTGCCCGGGGACGCGCCGGTGGGTCAGCCAGAAGGACGTCCACCGCTCCAGCCGGCGATAGACCTCGGCCGGTTCGCGTTCGTGCGACGGGTCCACATTCCGCAGGGCCCAGCCATGGATGGGCGGCTTGACGAAGTTGTGGAGGACCTCGGAGTGCGTGACGGAGTCGGGCAGCGCGCCGGCGGCGTCCTGGTGGTCGAACACCAGGTGGAACTGGTCCCACGCCAGGTCCGGCAGGCCGTCCGCGAGGGCGATGGCGTTGAAGCAGTGGTCCCAGCTCCACACCTTGTCCATCCAGTGCTTGGACATCAGCACCGCCGGGCGGGTGACGAACCCCGCCGGACGCACGGTGGCCGACCACAGGACGTAGGCGGCCAGCTCCGCGGCGGGCGTCCGATCACCGCGCCAGGGCGCCACGGCGTCGCGGAAGGCGTCGAAGTCGGCCCGCGCGGCCGAGACCACCTGCTCGAAGTCGTTCTCGCGCGTGTAGGGGGCGCGGGCGGTCTCGTACTCCTCGATGGCGATCTCCCACGGCCCGTCGTCGCCGGGTATCACGACGCCACGCACGGCCGTGCCCAGCACCTGTGCGCCGAGGTATTCGGCGACCCGGCCCTCCAGGAGCGTGACGCGGTAGCGGCGCCCGGTCTGGTACAGGGTGAAGACCCACGAGCCGTCGCCGGGATCCTGGTAGAAGTACGGGCCGCTGAACGGTGTCAGGACCGCGTCGGCCGCCAGCAGGCGCAGACCGAGGCCCACGCCGCGCATCCGCACCGTGTCGGGGCTCTCGTAGGCGGCGTCGATCCGGCCGGCGTCACGGGCCCAGGTGAGCCGCTGCGGTGCGGCGGTGATGGCCGTCTCGGTGCGGGCGCCCTTCGCGGTGGGGATCAGCCGCAGGATCGGATGCATGCCGGTCTGGTGCGACACCAGGTGCACGTCCTGCGCGTAGGCCTTCTCGCCGATCACCGGAGAGAGGTCGAACCAGGATCCGCGGAAGCTGAACGGGATTTCCCGCGGGGAGAACACCGGGCCGGCGGCGACGGTCATGAAGTGAGGGCCCTTCTGGGGAGAGGAGGCCGGTCAGCTCTTCACCGCGCCCGCGGTGACACCTGCGGCGACGTACCGCTGTGCGATGACGAGCAGGACGGCCGTGGGGATGGACGCGATCACGGCGGTGGCCATGATGGCGTTCCACTGCTGGTTGTTGTTGCCGATGTAGTGGTAGATGCCGAGCGTGATCGGCTGGTGGTCGCCGCCCTGGTCCAGGGTGCTCGCGAAGACGAAGTCCGACCAGGCCCACAGGAACGCGAACAGCGACACCGTGATGAGGGAGTTGCGGCTGACCGGCACGACGATCGACCAGAAGGTCCGCACGGTTCCCGCCCCGTCCACCCGTGCCGCCTGCATCAGCTCCGCCGGGATCCCGGACATGAACGTGGTGAGGATCAGCACGGCGAACGGCACGGCCAGCGTGGAGTCGGCCACGATCAGTCCGGTGACCGTGTTGAGCACCCCGGCGCTGAGGAAGATGGCGTAGAACCCCATCGCCATGATGATCCCCGGGATCATCTGCGCGACCAGCAGGACGAAGCTCAGCGTCCCGCCGCCGCGCGGCCGCAGCTTCGCCAGCGAGTACGCGGCGGGCGTCGCGACCAGCAGGGTCAGCGCCACCGTGCCCAGGCCCACCAGGAGGCTGATCCCCAGATAGGGCAGCTGCTGGTCCAGGGCCGCCCGGTAGCCCTCCAGTGTCCCGTGGATCGGAAACAGGTACGGCGGGCTCTTGCGCATGTCCTGGTCGCGCGTGAAGGACACGTTGATCATCCAGTAGACGGGGAACAGCATCACCCCGGTCAGCACCAGCCCGATCGCCGTCTTGCCCCACCTGCGCGCGTCCGTCATGAGAGGGTCTGCCTTCGCTGCACACGGATGTAGACCAGTCCGAAGAACAGGGCCATCACGATCAGCAGGTTGCCGACCGCCGCCCCGGGACCGAACGCCGGCAACAGGTTGCCGAACCCCAGCCGGTAGGACCAGGTGGCGAACGTGGTGGAGGAGCCGCTCGGCCCGCCCCTGGTCATGATCCAGATGATGTCGAAGACCTTCAGCGTGTAGACCAGCCCCAGCAGCAGCGTGACCGCCGACACCGGGCGCAGCAGGGGGAAGGTGACCCTCCAGAACCGCTGCCAGCCGGCCGCGCCGTCCAGCTCGGCCGCCTCGTGGATGGCCGGGTCGATGGCCTGCAGACCCGAGTACAACACCACCAGGTTGAACGGGATGCCGATCCAGATGTTGGCCAGGGTGACCGACCACAACGACCAGTCGGGCGAGGTGAGCCAGTGGATCGGCCCGACGCCGAACGCGCCGAGCACGGCGTTGACGACGCCGGAGTCGCTGTTGAGCATCCACGACCAGGTGGAGGACGACACGATGAGCGGCAGCAGCCACGGCACCAGGAACAGCGCGCGCAAGATGGCCGACAACCGGAAGTTCTTGACGAAGAACAAGGCCAGGGCGAGCCCGATGGTGAACTGGAAGGCCAGCGACACCAGCGTGAACACCGCCGTGTGCCACAGGGCGGGCCCGAAGGTCGCGTCGCCCAGGACCTGGGCGTAGTTGGCGAGCCCGGTGAAGGGCGCGTCGCCCTGGACGAAGGAGCGCACCGTGTAGTGCCGCATGCTCAGTTCGACGTTGCGGTACAACGGATAGGCGTAGAACACCAGCAGGTAGACGACCACCGGCGCCAGGAAGGCCCATGCCGCCCACTGGCCGGATCGGGGCCGCGATGCCGCCCGGCGGCCCCCGCCCGCCGCCGGGGCCGGACGGGCGGCGGTGGGGGGCGGCGCCTGTGTCACTCGACTCATACTCGTGTCGTCCGGGTTCCTACTGCGTGGCGCTCGCCGCCGCGGCCTGCGCGGCGGTCATCGCCTCTTGCGTGCTCTTCGACCCGCTCAGCGCCGCCTGCACCGCGCCCCACATCGGCTCGGAGATCCGCGGATACTTGGTGCCGAGGTCGTCGCTGGTCCGGCCCTTGGCGGCCTTGACCGCCTCCACCCACACCTTCAGGCCAGGGTTCTGGGCCACCTGCTTGGCCTGCACCTGCTCGGTGGGCGCGACGTAGGACAGGGTGGTCGTCGTGGTGAGGGAGTTGTCGGTGTCGGTCAGGCAGGTGACCAGCTTCTGGGAGGTCGCGTAACGGGCGGTGTCCTTCTGCACCGGGATGCCGACGAACTCGCCGCCTGTCGGCGCCGGCGCCGGCCCGCCGTTCTTGCCGGGGATCGGGATGACGCCGTAGTCGAAGCCGGCCTTCTCGGCGCCGGCCAGTTGCCAGGTGCCGTTCTCGGCGAAGGCGTAGTCGCCGCCGGCGAACTCCTGCCAGCTCGTGGTCTGGGTGTTGTTGATGACCGAGTTGGGGGCGTACCCCTTCTTCAGCCAGTCGGTCCACAGCGCCACCGCGGAAACCCCCTCCGGGGAGTCCAGCTTGGTGAGCTGGGCGCCCGATCCCCAGAACCAGGGCAGGAACTGGAAGCTGCCCTCCTCGGTGCCGATCGCGGAGAACGTGATGCCCTTCTTGCCCGACGTCTTGACCTTCGCCAGCGCGGCGGTCAATGACGCCCAGTCCTTGACGGAGGTGATGTCCACCCCGCTCTTCTCGAGCACTTCCTTGTTGTAGTAGAGGGCCAGGGTGTTGGCCCCGATGGGGACGCCGTAGGTCTTGCCCTGGCTCTGCCCGGCGGCCAGCAGGTTCGGCGCGATGGCCGAGGTGTCGAGCTTGTTCTCCTCGGTCGTCGTGAGGACTCCTGCCTCGGCCAGCGTGGACACCACCGGGTTGTCGACGATGAGCACGTCCGGCGCGTTGCCCTGCTGCGCGGCCAGCAGCGCCTTGTTGGTCAGGTCGCTGGTGTCATAGGCGGCGCGCTCGACGGTGACACCCGCCTGCGTGCCGCAGGTCTCCAGCAGCTTCACCCACTCGGACCCCTTGTCGTGCTGGGGGTAGGGGTCCCAGATGGTGTAGGTCGCGGCGGTCGCGGCCTGGCTCGCGCTCGCCGGCGCTCCGCCACTGCCGGACGATGAGGAGCACGCGACCAGACCACCTGCGGCCGCCACCGCTGCCAGACCGACGCCGGCCATACGCCGGCTCGATGCCGCTGATCTCATGATCCTGACCTCCGCTGACGCGTTACGCGGCTACTTCGCCATGCATGTCGAATCGGTTCGACCACGATAGGCCCGTACACTCCGCGCGTCAATGGGGCCGGCGAACAGCCGCAGGCCAGCTCTTCCATGTGAACGATTCGACCTACGATGGTGCGTGTCGGTTCGACCATGTGAGGAGCACCGGGTGAACATCGGGGAGATCGCCAGGCGGTCGGGCGTGTCCCGCAGCACCGTCTCCTACGCCTTGAGCGGCAAGCGCCCGGTGTCGGAGGAGACCCGGCAGCGCATCCAGGCGGTCATCGACGAGCTCGGCTACCGCCCCAACGCGACCGCCAAAGCGCTCAAAGAGGGCAGGACCCGCACCATCGCCCTGGTCATTCCCCCGGCCAGCCGGCGCCTGACCGACGTGCAGCTCGGCTTCGTGGCCAGCGTCGTCGACGCCGCCGGCCGCGCCGACCTGGACGTCCTGCTGTCCCCCTCGGGCGGCGAGCACGACCGCTCTTTCGAGCGCGTGATCGGCGGCAGGCGCGTGGACGGTGTCGTCCTGATGGAGATCCGGCTGGAGGATGACCGCGTCACCCGCCTGCGGCAGACCGGACTGCCGTTCGTCACCATCGGCCGCACCCGTCACCCCGAGGACATGACCTGGGTCGACATCGACAGCGACTTCTTGATCTCCAGATGCGTGCACCACCTGGCCGACCTGGGCCACCGCCGCATCGCCTTGGTCAACCGCTCCGCCGAACTGGTGGCCACCGGGTACGGCCCGAGCTACAGGGCCCAGGCCGGCTTCACGCGCGCGATCGCGGAACGCGGCGTGGAAGGTGTGGAGACGTGCTGCGCCGACGACGCCCAGTCCGGAGTGTCCTGCGTCGAGCGGCTCCTCGAGGAGGATCCCGCACTGACCGCCATCGCCACCATCAACGAGGCCGCCCTGCCGGGCCTGTACCGCGGGATCGAGCAGGCGGGCCTGGCGGTGCCACGGGACTTCTCCATCGCCGGGGTCGCCGCACGGCACCTGGCCGAGAACATGCACCCTCCGCTCACCGCCGCCGACGTGCCGGCCGACGAGCTCGGCGCCCGCGCCGTCGAGCTGCTCATCGAGCGCATCGCCGATCCCGCCACCCCGCACCGCGACCTCCTCCTCGCCCCGCCCATCTCCCTGCGCGGGACCACCGCACCCGCGCGTCCCCGCGACTCCCGCTCTCCTGACCGGCTACGGAGGGGCGGCGGCGCCGCGTGACTCCCGGCCACGACACCGTCCGAGCTCCGGAAGGACTCCCTGTCCGCCGCACACCCCTCGTGGGTACCACCTTCGCCGGGACTCGCGGCGCGCCCCGGCGAAGGTGTGAGGGCCGGATCAGCCGGCAAGGCTCCAGCGTTGGTTGGCGCCGCTGTTACAGGACCAGAGGTTGAGCTTGGTGCCGTTGGCGGTGGCGTTGTTCGGCACGTCCAGGCACAGCCCCGACTGCACCCCTGTGATGGTGCCGTTGGAGTTGACGTTCCACTGCTGGTTGGTCTGCCCGTTGCAGTCCCAGATGACCACCTGGGTGCCGTTGGCGGTCCCCTGGTTGTTGGCGTCCAGGCACTTGTTGCCGTACACCTGCAGTTGCTTGCCCGAGGTGTAGGTGAACCGCTGGTTGGTGCCGCTACCGCAGTCCCAGATCTGCGCCTGGGTACCGTTGGCGGTGCTGGAATTGCTGATGTCGACGCAGCGGCCCGAGCCGGCCCCGACGATCCGCACATTCTGCTGGCTGTCGCCGCCACTCTGCGGGCCGGCGGACCCCATCACAGCCTGGGCGCCGGACGGCCAACTGCCGTTGGTGACCGTGACGTTGTTGTTCACCACGTTGCCGCGGTCGCCGTTGGTTACGTTGGTGCTGCCGTTGCTCGACCAGTTGCCGGTGACGGTGAAGTTCCCCATGTTCTCGCCGCCCCAGTAGTTGGCGGTGAGCCACGTGCCGGTGGAGGACAGGACGTTGTTCCTGACGGTGTAGTACTTGGAGCCCTCGTCGAAGTAGACCCCGAACCAGCCGTTGGTCCGCAGGCAGTAGTTGTCGCTGATCACCGCGCCGGGGTTCCACGACAGCGTGTAGATGCATCCGCCATCGGTCATCTGCTGCATGACGTCGTGCACGTAGTTGCCGATGAGCTGGTTGTTGGACGCCGTGGTGGCCGTGGTGTAGCGCGGCTGGTAGTTGTACAGGCCGCGGTTGGCGTACTGGGTGTTGCCGCCGGGCTCGTTGGCGCCCCAGCCGTACCCCAGCGACATGCCGGTGTAGGGCAGGTTGTAGACCTCGTTGTGGGAGATCGTGGCGTTGGTGACGTAGGTGGGCAGGACCGAGACGATGCCCCGGTAGTCCACGCCGAGGTCGTGGATGCGGTTGTTGCTGACGGTGATGTTCCGGTTGACCATCCGCTGGTCGCTGGGGTGGTGCGCGTCGGCGCGCACGCCGCCGATCACGATGCCGCCCGCCGAGTTGCGGGCGATCTCCGACCGGGTGACCGTGATGTTGCCGGCGCCCAGGCCGACACCGCTGGCGTGCGCGTTGGCGTCGTTGCCGATGCCCACGGCCGTCTGACCGAGGTTGACGAACTGGGAGTCGGTGAAGGTGATGTTGTTGGCGGCGGAGACCTGGACCGCGGCGGGCATCTGGAACCAGTTCGGCCGGGCGGCCTCGAACTGCTGGCAACCCTCGTTGCAGGAGCCGAAGCTGGGCCAGTTCCAGTTGCCGGCGATGTAGGAGCCGGTCTGCTGGTCCGCGAAACCCTGGTTGCTGCTCGGCCCGAGCCAGCTCGTGCCGGAGAAGGTGACTCCGCTGAAGGTGATGTGGTGCGCGGGCGCGTCGTAGGTGCCCCCGACGTCCACCAGGGACTGCAGCACCGGCAGGTCCACGCTGACGTTGCTCATGTTCTGCCCGGCGAGCGGGATGTAGGACAGCACGCCGGTCCCGGGGTTGATGTACCACTCGCCCGGCGAGTCGAGGAACTCGTAGGCGTTCTCCAGGTAGAGCGGACCCGCCCGGTGCGGGCTGGCGAAGGTGTCGTACCCGAAGTTGTTGTTGTTCCAGGCGGGCTGCTGCATCGTGATGAAGTTCCCGCTGATGCTCTGCACCGGCACGTAGCGGTCGGTGAACGAACCGACGCTCTCCATCTCGACCCGGTTCTGGTTGGCGAGGTTGTTCAGATAGCTCAGGGCGCTGTTGCTGAACCTCATCCCCGTGCTGCTCGCGGTGAAGTCGGACCGGTTCACGCTGGTACGCGCGCGTGTGGCGATGGCGCCGTTGACGTAGAGCTGCCGGGTGTCGATCCCGGTACCGACGTTGGCCCGCCAGATGTTCTTCCCGGAGTCGGCGAGCGTCCAGCCGGTGACCGCCCTGGCGCCGCTGATCACGGGGTGCGCCGACGCGGCCGCCCGCCAGATCACCTGGTATCCGTTGGTGCCGGAGTCCGCCGCGGTCAGCCGTAGCGGCGAGGACAGCCGGTACACCCCGTCGGCCAGCTCCACGACGATGTCACCGGACATCCCGCCGACACGCGACCGCACCGCGGCCTGCGCGTCCGTCAAGGAGCACGGCTGGGCAGCGGAGCAGCTGGTGCCGCTGCCGGAAGGGGAGGCGTACAGGGTGGTGGTAGCAGCCGAGGCGGGAGAGGCCGGTGCGACCAGGGCGACCGCGGCGGTCAACCCCATCGCGGCGACTCCGGCTGACAAGAGCCTCCGCATCGCAGAGTACGACGATTCGAACACGGGACCTCCTGATGAGGGGGGGAGTTTGGTCAGCAAAGGCCCTGCCGTAGCCGATCGGGTGGTGTGGCTGGGTCCTCGTGCCGGCTTCGCGCCCAGTCCGCGAGAGGACGGTGATCCCGATCGTCGGCTCGCGAAACGTAACTCGTATGATGTCTCGCGTCAACAATGTCGGTGTATGAGGGGAAGTCGTCCATGAGTTCACCCATCGGATGACGAAGTGGAACCAGGCAGCCACACAGCACGTGATGACGGCACCCGATGCGCGGCGGGGCTGGCTGTGCCGCTGGTTCGTGCTCGATCGGGCACGCATACGAGGGCCGCTCGGCCTGGGGCATCCTCGCCGGGCCGCCCGAGTCACCCTGTGAAAGTTTCCCGGGCGCCTGAGGGCGTCCGGGCGGAGGCGGGCCCGCCTCCGGCCGGATCCGCCCGGCGAGGACAGATCTGGATCTCGTGTCGTCGGCGGTGCCCGCCCGATGGCCTGTGGGCACGTGCTCGCCCCGGTCGCGGCGCCCCGCTGTGAGGCGAGGGCGCCGCGGCCGGGGTCGCGAGTCCGGCGCGTCGCCGCGCCGTCATCGCGTCAGGAGGCGCTGCAGGAAAGGGCGGGCGTGGCCGCCGTGCCGGTGGCGGTGAAGCCGAACGTGGTGCTGCCGTTGGCCGCGACCGAGCCGTTGTAGGACTCGTTGCGGACGCTGACGTCGGCTCCGGAGCCGGAGCGGACGCCGTTCCACAGGCTGCTGATGGTCTGCCCGCCGGGCCAGGTCCAGTGGACCGTCCAGCCGTTGACGGCGCTGGTGCCCGTTCGGACGGTGACGGTGGACTGGAAGCCGCCGGACCAGGAGTTCACCGTCTCGATCGTGGCCGCGCATCCACCGGGTACCGGCGTCGGGGTGGGTGTCGGCGTGGGTGTCGGCGTGGGCGTCGGGCTGGGCGAGGGGTTGCTCCCGAACTGGGAGAAGAACTTCCACACTTCTCCCTTGGTCCAGGTCGTGATGCCGCTCTCGGTGTAGGTCCCATCCACCGGGCCGGGCATGTGACCGTTGTCGAACGCGGCCCAGACGACCGGATACCCGGCCCGGCACCCCGAATAGGCGGTGACGATGTGCGTCTTGCTGCCCGAACTCGGCTCGCGCGGGGTCTGGGGGGTGCAGCCGTTGTTCTGGACGAACCGGTCACGCAGCGAGCGTCCCTGCGAGATGTTGAGCACGGTGTCCCCGATGCCGTGCAGCCCCATGTAGGCGATGGGCTGAGTGCCGCCGCTGCACCCGCTGAGCTGGGCGCCGGAGAAGACCGCGACCGCGCGGAAGACGTTCGCCCGGGAGCACGCGATCGAGTAGCTCATGGCGCCGCCGTAGCTGAAACCGGTGGCGAAAAGCTGCGAGGTGTCGACACAGAGGTCTGCCTCGATGCGCTTGATCATGTCGTCGACGAAGACCAGGTCCTCGCCTCCGGAGTTGGCCCAGCCGTTGTTGAAGCCCTGGGGCGCGACGAAGATCGCTTGGTTGTTCGACATCTGCCTGAGTCCGTAGAAGGACCAGGGGTAGCCACTGGTTCCGCCGGAGTCGACCTCGGTGGCGGTGCCGCCCAGCCAGTGGAATCCGAAGATCAACCGGTAGGGGGTGTTGTTGTTGTAGTTGTCGGGAAGCCGCAGGATGTAGGAGCGATTCTTGCCGCTGGTCTGAATCGACTGCGTACCACTCCTCAGCGTCGGGGTCTTTCCGCATCCGGCGGTCGCCGCGAGGGTGCCGGCGCCGGCGGACGACGTGGCTGCGCCGAGGTCGCTGCTCATCGCCGCACGACCGGTGCCCAGGACGAGAAGCGCCGCGACCGCGACCGCTCCGAAAAAGGATCTGTGCCTTGACATCACACAACTCCGGTTATGGTGCGGGTATCGATGGATCTGGACAAAGAAACCATTCGCTTCTCCCTTATCGGGTGGGAGCATCGGCCTGTCGGCATACGTGATCTCTGATCGGGGAAAATGCACGACAGGTCCTTGTTAGCGCTAACATCAGACGGGTGTTAAGTGCTCCTCTCTTGGGCCTGATTGGAGGGGACGGTGCAGCGGAGCAAATATGACGGCGACGATGTCTGTCAAGCATCGGCCTTTATCCTCGCGCGGTGCTCGCCCGCGACCACCCATTACTTTTCACTTCTGATCAGGGATGCGGTCGAAACAGCCACTGACGTCTCATGTTGAAAATTTCAGCGCCGACGGTTCGGCACGGCACCGGCGCTCGATTCGAATCGATTCCGGGCGGGCATGATCAGGGCATGGCCGCGGCGGTGGCCGCCGGTCGCGGCGCGGGAAGACGCGGTCGCGCGTGGGGCCGGGCCGGGTCATACCGCGGTGATGGTCCACTGGTTGTTGGTGCTGGCGTTCGGAGTCCACAGCTGCACGGCGGAGCCGACCGTGGTGGTGCCGGCGCCGTCCAGCGCGGTGCCGGTGCCGCGGTTGATGATCTGGTAGCGGCCGTTGCCGAGGCTGTTGAGCCGCCACTGCTGGTTGTTGCCGCCGTTCCAGGTCGTCTGCAGGCAGGAGGCGCCGTTGGCGGTGTTGCCCCAGCTGTCGGCGACCATGCCGTTGGTGCGGTTGACGATGCGGTACCACCCGCCGCCCAGGTCCACCAGCTGCCACTGCAGGTTGGTGCTGCCGTCGTAGTTCCACTGCTTGAGGACCGACCCCGAGGCGACGTTCCCTCCGCTGTCCAGGACGAGGTTGGTCGTGACGTTGGTGATCCGCACCCAGCCGGTGGGGGTGGGACCCGAGTCCAGGGCGGGGATGGCGCCGTTGAAGGTCAGCTTGACCACATACGCCGGGGCGCTGAACGGGGCGGTGGAGGAGGGCATCGAGATGTGCAGGCCGCCACCGTCCTGCGTGCGGCCCGCCAGGTTGATGTACTGGCCGGCTGTGGAGCCGAGCAGTTGCACCGAGGCCAGACTGCTCAGGTTGATCCGGCCCGAGCCCAGGGTCGTGATGTTCAGCGTGCCGCCCGGCCAGCCCAGCACAGTGGCGTACAGCACCCTGTTGTCCTTGCTGCGGGTGAACCGGATGTCGCGGTTGGTTCCCGGCCGTGGCGTGGTGAAGGAGCCGCCTCCCATTTGTGTCGGTCCTTCGCCGTAGGTCGCCCAGGCGCGGGTGGCGTAGATGGACTCTCCGAAGCGCTTGAGGTAGTCCCCGATGCCCAGCAGGATCGTCCGCTGTCCGGAGGGAATGGTGCCGTCGGCCATGGGGGCGATGTTGAGGAGCATGTTGCCGTTCTTGCTGACCCGGTCGATCAGCGAGTGCAGCATGGCCTCGAGCGAGTAGTAGCCGATGCCGACGGTGTAGCACCAGCTGGAGCTGGAGATGCTGTCGTCGGTCAGCCAGTAGGGGGTCTGGATGGCGGCCGGTCCGCCGCGCTCGTAGTCGAAGACCTCGCCCCTGGTGTTGAACCCGTCCTTGTAGGTGGCGACCACGTCCTTGTTCAAGGCGACCGCCTGGTTGTAGTAGTACGCCAGGAAGTTCAGCCGCTGGGACTCCGGGATGCTGCCGAGGTTGAAGTCCTGCCAGATGACGTCGGGCTGGTAACCGTCGATCACCTCCTTGAGCTTGTCGTACCAGAGCTGGTACTCCGTGGCCGCGTCGAGCTGCCCGTACAGCTTCCGCAGGGTGGGGGTGGACTGCGCCGGCACGCGCTCGTAGAAGCCGGTGAAGTTGTAGGCGTGGTGCAGGGACACCAGCAGCTTCAGACCCTTGGCCCGGATGGCGTCGGCGTGCAGCCGCAGCAGGTCGAGCTTGGGGCCGGTGGCGACCGAGTTCCACTCGTTCACCCTGCTGTTCCACATCGAGTAGCCGTCGTGGTGCTCGGCCACCGGCCCGGCGAACCTGGCGCCGGCGTCGGCGAACAGCTGCGCCCACTCGTTGGGATCGAAGTTGCCGCCGGCGGACCTCAACTTGGGGGCGAACTGCATCCAGTTGCCCGCCTTGTCGCGGGCGCCGTTGATGAAGTTGTGGTACGGCCACACCGAAGGATCACCGTAGACGCTCTTGTGATGGTTGTTCTCGTTGGAGCCGCTGAAGTACATGTTGCGGGGGTACCACTCGTTGGCGAACGCGGGGACGCTGAACACTCCCCAGTGGTAGTAGATGCCGAACTTGGCGTCCTGGAACCATTCGGCAGCGGGCGGGTGCTGGTCGACCGACCCCCAGCTCGATGTGTAACTCTGCGGCCCGTCGGTGGCCCACGCGGTGCGCACCCCCAGCAGGCCGGCGGCCGCGACGCCTCCGGCCCCGGCGAGCAGTGTGCGGCGGCTGAACTGGAATGAGGATGAGGACGAGGACATGGGAGGAACCTCTCGAGAGCCTGAGGAGCTCTTCCAGGTCGCGCGGAATCCTGCCGCCCGCACACTGGGCGCGCAATCCATGCACGCCCACCGGCGCAGAACCCTTCGTGTTTCGCGAACGTGAAGAGACCTTCACAAGATGGACATGGGATGTATTTGTAAGCCAGACGCAGGGGAATGTCCAGACCTGCCGCCGGTCGATGTCGCGGAGACTTCCGAGACCGGGCCCGCCGAGACGGTCCACGAGCCCGATGACGGCGCTATATGGCCAGATCAGACGGGCATTTCCCGCTGCTCCCCCTCCTCCGGCCCTTCCGCTGCGGAGACCCTCGTGACTGTGAAATCCGCCAGCTGTTCTTTCATGACATGGGATGTCTTACCGTGGCTTCGCCCGGCTGGATGAGGTAGGAAGATTCAGTTATGTCGCTTACCGAGCAGGCGATCGAGCACATCAGACAGCTGATCAAGGACGGGGTCCTTCCGCCGGGGGCACGGTTACCCTCAGAGCAGGATCTGGCCGCCGAACTGGGCCTGTCCCGGAACCTGCTGAGGGAGGCCGTCCGGTCGCTCATCACCACACGTGTCCTGGAGGTGCGCAGGGGCGCCGGCACCTATGTCACGAGCCTCAAGCCGGAGCTGTTGCTGGAGGGGGTCGGCCTCGCCGTCGAGATGATGCGGGGCGACGACCTGCTGGAGATCACCGAGGTGCGGCGCCTGTTGGAGCCGGTCGCGACCGGCCTCGCGGCCACGCGCATCTCCGCCGACCAGCTCCGGAAGGTCGAACACCACCTCAACGCGATGATCGACGCACAGGGCGACGTCGAGGCGCTCAACCACTATGACGACGACTTCCACCGTGCCGTGCTCGCGGCGACGGGCAACACGGCGCTCTGCACCCTGCTCGCGGGGATCGCCGGCCGGACGCTGCGCGCCCGCGTGTGGCGCGGGCTGGTCGACGACGACGTGGCCGGCCGCACGATCACCGAGCACGTCGCCATCTACCGGGCGCTGGCGGGCCGCGACGCCCCTCTCGCCCAGGCGGCGGCGCTCATGCACGTGAGCACTACCGAGACCTGGCTGCGGGAGAACCTCGGCCGTCCGGCGTCCGGCCCGGACTCCCAGGTGCGGGCCGAGTCGTGACGGCTCTCACCCGGGCGATCGCGCCGCCCCGGCGTCACCCGACCACGACGCGGGGTCGGTGATCGTACCGGAGCGGCGCGCGTGACAGCCGGCTTGGGACTACTGGAACGAGGCGTCGTCGATGGAGAGGCCGTCGGTGCCCGCCGCCGTCTCGACGTAGAAGGTGGCCCCGGTCAGCGTCCCGCTCCACGACACCGTCGCCGTGCCGGTGAGCTGGGTCCAGCCGCCGGAGTTGACCGCCGTCGCCGGCGTCAGCTGGAGGTAGTTCGTCGTGCCGTTGGCCGTGACCGCCAGGGTCGCCTTCGCGCTCGGCGTACCGGTCTGCGACCGCACCCAGACGCTCGTCGTGTAGCTCTTGCCGTTGGTGAGCTTGGAGGTCACATCCTGAGTGGTGCCGTTCCATGACGCCGTGCGTCCGGTGATGGACAGCGCCCGCGCGCCGCCGTGCACGGCGTTGGTGACGGACGACAGGGTTCCGCCGGACGCACCCCAACCAGTCGTGCCGCTCTCCATGTCGCCGTTGGTCAACAGGTTCCCGCCGGTACCGGTGCCGCCGTTGAACTGCCACCAGTTCACGTTGAACAGGGTGCCGCTCCCGCCGGTGTACTTGAAGTACAGGTCATGGGTGCCCATCGCGCCGTTCACCGGGCAGGTGACCGTCGTCCAGGTCTGCCAGCCACCGGTGCCCGCCACCGTGCACGTCCCCACCAGCGCGCCGTTGACACCGTCCAGACGCAGCTCGATCCGGCCGCCGCTGGTCGCCGAGGCCACCCGCGCGCTGAAGGACGCCGCGCCGGAACCGAAGGCGACACCCTTGACCTTGACGTAGTCCCCGTTCTCGATCCACCCGACGTTCATCCCGCCCTCACTGGAAGGCTCGGTCTCCACGCCGGACTCCCAGGCGATCGTCTCGGCCTCCTGACGGAGGTAGGGGTTCAACGTGCCCACCTGCGGCGCCCCCGTCGTGGTCATGTTGATCGTCGGGATGGTCCCATCAGCGTTGTAGGCGAACTTCTCCACCGCGACCGAACGGGTGAAGCCGCCGCCGCCCGGCAGCGCGCCGTTGTGGTAGAAGAAGTACGACCCGCCGTTGTAATCGATGACGCCGGGGTGGTTGGTGAAGCTGCTGCCCTGCGTGGGCATGATCGTTCCCCGGTAGGTCCACGGCCCGGTCGGACTGGTGGCCGTGGAATACGCGATGAACTCCGAGCAGCATTTCGCCGCGAACACGATGTAGTACAGGCCGTTGCGCTTGTAAACCCACGGACCCTCTTCGAACAGGGTCGGACGATTGGCATCCCCGCTACGAGTACCGAACCCCGCGGTGGTCAGCGGGATCTGCGTCACGCTGCCGGAGTAGGAGATCATGTCGGTGTTCAGCTTCACATACGACAGATGCGGGTTGCCCCAGTACAGGTAGGCCTGCCCGTTGTCGTCGATGAACACCGTGGGATCGATCTCACCGTTCTCCACCAGCGGACGCCCGATCGCGTCGGTGAACGGCCCGGTCGGGCTGTCGGAGACCGCCACCCCGATGGCCATCCGCCCGGTCGACCGGTTGGTCGTCGGCACGTACCAGTAGAACTTGCCGTTGCGGTAGATCGTCTGACCCGCCCACGCATCCGACTTCGCCCAACTGAAAGTGGCGACACTCAGCGGGGAACCATGGTCGGTCCAGTTCACCATGTCGGTGGTCGACCACACCCGCCAATCCTTCATCGTGAAATACGTCGACCCGTCCTCGTCATGCCCCGTATACAGATAGACCCGGCCGTTGTACACCAGCGGAGCCGGATCAGCGGTATAGATCGTCTGGACGATCGGATTATCCGCCCGGGCCGTACCCGGGATCAGCGTCACGGCGCAGAGCAGTGCCATGAGCAAAAGCACACTGCGCCTGGATATGACGTCGAGTCGAAGGGGAGATGCGACTTTCATGATCACCTTCCGGATTGGGGCAGGCACATGTGCCACCGCCGTCGGAGAGATCCGTCGGCCTCGGAATTTCCGACGGAATCGATTCATGCAATGGCTCGAGAAAGGTCGAGATGGCATTCACCGGCCGATTGTTAGCGCTAACATACTGTTGAGACAGCCTCCATCAGCGCTACTCGAGGATGTCCGAACCTCTTGTCGTGGCCTCGGCCGAAGGCCGCATCGTTCTCCTCCTTGGTGGTCAACGGCATCGGCGTGCCGCCGGCACCGGAGCCTTCGCCGGGGGCGGTCGTCGGTCCCCGGTGCGAGGCCGCACGTGTGTCAGGTGCGGGTCCAGCGTTGGTTGGTGCCGCCACTGCAGGACCAGATCTGCAGCTTGGCGCCGTTGGCAGTAGTATTGCGTACGTCCAGGCACTTGTTCGCGCCCACCGCGGTGATGCTGCCGTCGGAGTTGAAGCGCCACTGCTGGTTGTTCTGGCCGTTGCAGTCCCAGATAATCACGCTGCTCCCGTCGGCGGTGCCGCGGTTGTTGACGTCCAGGCACTTGCCGCCGTACACGCGCAACTCGCCACTCGCGGTCGGCGTCCATTGCTGGTTGGCCTGCCCGTTGCAGTCCCAGATCTGCGCCTGCGTGCCGTTGGCCTGCGACGCGCCGGAGACGTCAAGACACCTGCCCGACCCCACATTTCTGATCGCACCCGCGCCCGTGGGAGTCGGGGTGGGGGTGGGCGTCGGTGTCGGGTTCGGCGAGGTTCCGTCGAGGCCGAGGAAGGTGAGGGCGTAGGGGAACATGCCGGTCAACGGCAGGGAGTGACCGTAGCCCGCGAAGCTGAGTCCCTCGACGGGCGCCTGGTTTCCCGTGCCGCCGTACCGGGTCCGCGTGAGGCCCGACTTCGGGCTGTCGGTGAACGTGGGAGTCTGGCTCACCCCGTTGAGGTTGGTCCACTGTTTGATCTCTTCGCCGAAGTTGGGGTAAGCGAGGGTGGTGTCGGTGGTGCCGTGCCACAGTTGCATCCGCGGGTAGCGGCCGGTGTAGCCCGGGTACATGGCCCTTGCCTGGTCGCCCCACTGCTGGGCGGTCCTGATGAGCTGGCCGCCGGAGCACTGGCTGTTCCACAGCGACCCGTCGGTGGTGGCGAAGCACCCGGCCGGGACGCCGGAGAACGCCGCGGCGGCCGAGAACACGTCGGGGTACTGCGCGGCCAGTACGTTGGTCATCATGGCGCCGGAGGAGAAGCCGCTGACCACGATGCGCCCGGGATCGATGTTGTAGCGCTGCCGGGCGTAGGCGACCATCGACATGATCCCGGTGGAGTCCCCGCCGCCGTCGCGTTTGAGGGCGGCCGGGGTGGACACGTCGAAGCACTGGCCGCTGCGGGTGGCCTCGGGCAGGACGATGATGTAGCCGTACCGGTCGGCGGCGGTGACGTAGTCGTGCCCGACGCCGTTGAACACCCCGGAGGCCGAACCGGTGCAGTAGTGCACCATGACCAGCAGCGCCGGCCGGGCCGCCACCCGGTCCGGGACATACATGTACATGTTCAAGTTGGTCGGGTTGTTCCCGAAGCCGGTCACCCGGGTCAGCGACGCCGCCGCGGCGGGCCGTACCCCCAACAGCACGCTCGCGGCCACCACCGATACGGCGACGGCCGCCAGCATGGCGCGTAATGTGCGTTTCACACCATTTCCTTCCATTTTGTCGTTCACTTTCAAGCCTGTGGTGGCTCGATCGCGCGGACCGAACTGTCACGATCGCGGGCGTCCGGGTACCGCCGACGCGTTCCCCACCAGGACCGGAGGCCTCCCTGACCGTGTCCGACGCGCTGGGATGGGGTCGAGTCGGACTTCGGCCCGGCCAGCGCGGTTCCGAGCGGAAGCGGGGGTGGGGTCCCGTTCTTGGTATCCAAGGTGTCGCTCCCTTTCGAGGGTGCGGACTCGCCCGCTCCGAAGCAGGGGCGGGCGTCACCGCAGACCTCCACCGCCTTGCCTTTCTGTACTCAGGGGGTGGTCAGGTCGAACCGGCGCACGGTCACCGAGCCGCCGAGGGCCTGGGTGGCGTAGTTGAACATCGCGAACCGGTAGCCCATGAAGAACTGCCAGGCGTTGTTGAGCGTGAAGGCCGGGCCGAGGGTGGTGAAGTTGACCCCGTCGGTGCTGTAGGAGAAGCGGGCCTGCCGTCCCGAGCCCGGGCGGATGTCGGCGTTGACGCGCAGCCAGATCCGGCCGCCGGAGACCGGCGCGCTCGCGGCCTCAGTGCCGGTGGCGGCGGTCTGCCAACTGCTGTTCATGGTGATGTTGTTGGTCATCACCACCCGGGTAGCGCCGTTGTCGCGCCTGACGCCGATCCACGCCGACGAGTCGCGGAGCATGGCCAGCCCGGCCCGGTCACCGTTGCTCATCGTGGAGTAGTCCAGCTCGATCGTCGCGGTGGACGAGGGGCCCTGGATGCGGTGGGTGAGGGTGTTGCGGGCTGCGTACAGGTCGCCGGTGACGGTAGCGGTCTGCAGTCGCAGCCCGCTACCCGCCGACCACTTGGTGTTGTCGGGGTTGTGGTTCCACTCCCACTGCGGCCCGAGCGCGCTCGTGGTGAAGGTGTCGGCGCCGGTCATCGGTTTCACGGTCTTCGTGGTCTGGATGTTCGGCGTCGGGTACGAGGCACCCCAGGCGCCGTTGACGGTCTGGACGGTGGGCCAGCCGTCGGCGCTCCAGGTGATCGGCGCGAGAGCCGGCATCCGGCCACCGGGGTAGGCGTCGACGAAGGCCATGTAATACCAGGCGCCGTTCTGGGTCTGCACGAGGCCGCCCTGATGCGGCACCCCGCCACCGGAGATCGGGCCGGGCATGTCGAGCAGGACCTGCCGCATCTCGTACGGGCCGAACGGACTGGTGGACCGCAGCACGTACTGCCCGTTGGCGGGGCGGGTCAGCCAGATGTAGTAGTAGCCGTCGCGCTTGTAGAAGCGGGAGCCCTCCAGGGTGCCGACGCTCGACGGCGTGGTGAACACCTGCTGGTGACGCACCTCGCTGAGCCCGTCAGCGGACAGTTGCGCGACGCTGATGTTGCTGTTGCCGTAGGCGACGTACATGGTGTCGTTGTCGTCGACGAGCAGGCCGGCGTCGTAGTAGCAGTTGTCGATCCGCGACCGCTTCTGCCAGGTGCCGTCCACCGCCGACGCGGTGTACACGTAGGTGCGGTTGAACTCGACGCAACCGAGCCAGTAGTACGTGCTGTTCCTCGGCCGGTAGTTCAGCGCGGACGCCCAGATGCCCTTGACGTAGGCGCGCCCGCCGCCCAGGTCGTAGGCGGTGGAGTCGAAGTCGAGCCGGGGCACCGAGTGGCCCGCGTACTCCCAGTTCACCAGGTCGTAGGAACGCAGGATCGGCGCGCCCGGCGAGTAGTGCATGGTCGAGGCCGAGTAGTAGTACGCGTCGCCGACCCGGATGATGTCACCGTCGGCGAAGTCCTGCCAGATGACGGGATTGTTGTACCGGGTCGTCGGCGTGGTCGGGGTCGGCGTCGGGGTGGGATTGGGGGTGCCGCCCATTTTGACGAGTTGCCACTGCTGGTTGGCGCCGTTCCAGTCGGTGTACTGGACGATGTTGCCGCCGTCGGCGGTGGAGGCGTTCTGGACTTCGACGGCCTTGCCGCTGTTGCGGTTGGTCAGGCGGATGTAGCCGTCGGAGGAGTCGGTGAGGCGGAACTGCTGGTTGGCACCGTTTCCGTCGCTCCATTGCACGATGGCGGCGCCGTCGGCGGTGGAGAAGTTGTAGACGTCCAGCACCTTGCCAGAAAGTTTGGACTTCAGCCGGTAGTAGCCGCCGCCGGAGTCGACGAACTGCCACTGCTGCTGGTTGCCGTCGTTGCGCGCCCACTGGGTGATCCGCGCCCCGTCATTGGTCGCCAGGTTGTACACATCCAGCGCCTTGCCACTGTTGCGGTTCACCAGCACATACCACGCGCTGGTGTCGACGCTCGCCGCCGATGCCGTCGTCGTACCGATCGTGACCATGGATCCGGCCAGGACGACCGTCACGAACACGGCGAGCAATGACCGCCAGCCACGCCGCCGCCGCCGAAAGGCGTGCCCGACCTTACCGATGGCAACCATTGAGTCCTCCTTCGATCCTCCGTGCCGGACAGCCCGACATGTGAGCGTGATGCACTGCCGCGGCAGCCGGGCGGTCACGCATGACGTGCTCTCTGACCGGCGTCCAGATCAATGTGGTCGGACGGTCCCGTAGGTGGGAGCACGGCTCGGATCGCTCGCTTCGGAGAAGCGCGGCCTGAGGGTCGGCCGGCTGAAAGCGGCCCGGTTTGATGTGGGGCATGGCGCGGGTCCCGCACGTCGTTGGGCGGGTGCACCGTCTGACGCGAACACCGCGAACGCATGAACGTTTCATCACCTCGTCCCTCACGGAAGCACGGCCGCGCTCTGTTAGCACAGATGACGCCACATCGGCGGCTCCGAGAACCGTGGACGGACAAGAGACGGGCGTGATCATCTCGCCCAGGTCCATTTCTGGTTGGTGCCGCTCCAGCAGGTGTAGAGCTGGATTTGGGTGCCGTTGGCGGTGCCTGCGCCGATGGCGTCCAGGCACAGTCCGGACTGCACCCCGGCGATGGTGCCGTCGGAGTTCAGGCGCCACTTTTGGTTGTCGCCGCCCCAGCAGGAGTAGATCTGCACCTTGGCGCCGGTGCCGGTGCCCGCCGCGTCCAGGCACTTGTTGCCGTAGACCCTGATCTCGCCGGCCGAGGTGGAGGTCCACTGCTGGTTGCCCTGCCCGTTGCAGTCCCACAACTGCACCAAAGTGCCGTCAGTGGTGGCGGAGTTGGGCACGTCCAGGCAACGCCCGGAGCCCGCACCCTTGACCTGCCCGGCACCACCACCAGGCACCGTCGGCGTCGTCGTGGGGGTAGGAGTCGGCGTCTGGGTGGGCGAGCCGCCGTCCAGACCGAAGAAGCGGATGGCGTAGGCGGCCATCCCGGTTCGCGGCAGATCGTGGTCGGCGCCGGTGATGGTGTACGCCTCGACCTGCCCGGAGCCGAAGACTCGCCGGGTCCACCCGGATTGCGGGCTGTCAGTGGAGGCGGGGGTCTGGCTAAGTCCGTGCACGTTGGTCCACTGGTCGACCTCTTCCTGCAGCATCGTGTAGGGCAGCACGGAGTCGGCGGTGCCATGCCAGGCCATCACCCGCGGCCGGGGCCCGGTGTAGCCGGGGTAGGCGTTCCGGACCAGGTCACCCCACTGCTGTGGCGTCTTGTCCCCGCACCCGGCGGGCCCGAGGCACCCGTAGGGCACACCCGAGAACGGCGCGCCGGCCTTGAACACGTCCGGGTACGTGGCGAGCAGGTTGTTGGTCTCCATCGCTCCGGAGGAGAATCCCGTGGCGAACACCCGCTGCGGGTCACCGTTGTAGCGTTGCAGCGCGTAGTTCGCCATGGAGATGATCGACACCGGGTCACTGCCGCCACCGTGGCGCAGGGCCTCGTTCGACCACACGTCGAAGCAGTTCGACATGCCGTTGGCGCTCTTGTTCGCCTGCGGGTAGATGACGATGAAACCGTACCGGTCGGCCAATGAGGCGAACTCGGTGCCCTGGTGGAAGCTCGGAGCCCATCCGTTGCAGCCGTGCATCGCCACCAGGACGCCCGGCCGGGATGCCACTCTGTCGGGGACGTAGAGGTACATCCGCAGACCACCGGGGTTGGCGCCGAAGTTCGTCACTTCGGTCAGGGCCGCCGCCGACGCTCGCGGGGCGGGCGTCAGGAATATGGACAGTGCCGTGGCCGCGACCGCGACCAGGGCCACCATGCCGATTCCGATGCCGGCGTTCGGTCTGGTACGCCGTTTCATTGTTCTGCCCTTCTTTGGGGATCCGCGTCATCGCGGTCGTGTCGGCAGAGACGCATTGACGTGGCCCGGATCTCGCGGGCTCTCACTCCGCGTCGCTGGGGGCTTTCTCGTCAGGGCCGGCGCTCCGTCGAGCCGGCTCGGCCGATACCGGGTGGTGGCCGCCACCGGAGCGGCCTTCTCGGGTGTCCACAGCGAAGGGATGCGGGTCAGATGCGGATCCAGCGCTGGTTGGCGGCGCCACTGCACGACCAGATCTGCAGTTTTACGCCGTTGGCGGTGGAGTTGTTCGGCACGTCCAAGCATTTGCTCGCGCCGACCGCGGTGATGCTTCCGTCGGCGTTGAGGCGCCACTTCTGGTTGCTCTGGCCGTTACAGTCCCAGATCTGCACCTGGGTACCGTCGGCGGTGCTCTGGTGGTAGACGTCCAGGCACTTGTTGCCGTACACCCGCAACTCACCTGCGGAGGTCAGCGTCCACTGCTGGTTGGCCTGCCCGTTGCAGTCCCAGATCTGCACCTGCGTGCCGCTGGTCTGCGACGCGCCGGTGACATCCAGGCACCGCGCGGACCCCACGCCGCGAATCGCGGTCGTACCCCCCGAGGGCGACGGGCTCGGGCTGGGGCTGGAACCGCCCGGCTGGCCGATGCTGCCGGGGACGGCCTGGAGTGCGGTGTACCACGCGGCGGCCATCTTGTCGTAGCCGGTGGCAGTGGGGTGAATACCGTCGACCAGGTCGGCGGTGGTCAGCTTGGCGTACATGTCGACCAGGTGGACGTGCTTGCCGGAGTTCACCTTGCTCTGAACGATGCCGGGGATGGCCGCGTTGAAGGTGCGGGCGGCGGCTTCCTGGCTGGAGTTCGACAGCGGGATGATGGTCGCGACGAACACGTCCGCGTTGGGCACGGCCGTGGTGATGTGGTCGATCAGCGTGGACAGCCGCTGGGGCGCGCTGCTCACGTTGTAGTTCTGCAGCACGTCGTTGGTGCCGATGTGCAACAGCACCGTGCGCGGGTTGTACGTCCGCGCCCAGCCGGCGATGTTGGCGTCGATCTGGTCGATCCGCCACCCGGGATGTCCCTCGTGGTCGTGGTCACCGAGGTTTCCCGGCCCGTTGAACTGGGATCCGACAAAGTCGATCGTGTAGCGGCCGGAGGCCAGGCGCTGCCACAACCCGATCCGGTACCCGCCCGGCACCTGCGTGCCCTCGGTGATCGAGTCACCCAGCGGCATCACCCGCACCCCGCCGTTGGACTCCGCGCTCGCGGCCCCCGTCCCGCTCACCGCGCCCAACGCCACCGCGACCACCATCAGGAACGCCCCGGCGCACCATCGTCTCCACATGAGCATGCTCAACCTCTTTCGGGCATCGGCGACCACGCCGGGTCGCTGTGAGCGATAACAGATCCAACGATCGGGCCATCTCGGCGGCGAGCGTGGTGAGGTGGTGGCCTGTGCGGCCGGACGCGGGGTCCGCCCCGCACGGCCGGCCGTTCTGTCGCGGGCCCCGCCGTCGCGGCGAGCCCATATGCCGGCCGCTTCGGCTCTCTGCCTGGACGGACAACCTCCTGCCGGGATGCCGGCGACCGGTGGACCGCGTGGACGTGGTGTCTGTCCCGGGTTCACGGCCTCCGGCCGCCGACGCGTCGCGGACAAGATCGTAAACTTGTTAGCGTTAACATTTTGCCGGTCGGCTAGCTCCCTTCTCCGTCGGTGTACGGGGTGGTGTGGGCGGAGCAAATACGAGACAGGGAGGTGCCGTCAAGGACCGGGCACAAGGCGCGCCGCAAGCGCCCGGAGCTTCGGTGCGGCCGATCTGGTGTTATCGGCGTCCTCGCACTCCGACGCACACGGCATTGTGCTGAAACTTTCATCACTCTGGCCCCATCTCCGGCGTGGATCGCAATTTCCAGCAAGTGAGGACAGGCGTTGTGCGAGGTCACTGGGCACTTCGAGGAAGCGAAGCCGAAACTTTCGGCTGCAGGCTTGACTTATTTCGGGGATGTTTCCACACTGAGTCCCCGAGACGGTTCTCTCCTGTCAGCTCGGTGGTGCGTGGCGGGAGCAGTCGTCCGCGACGTCCTTGTGGTGTGCGCCCCCGGTGATGGGGTGCGGCGTCGGTGCCGCGGGGTGTTTCCCGCGTTCTCCCTCCTTCCGCTTTCCCCGTGATTCCTTATGGAGGCTCAAGCATGGGCGCAAACGCCATACATCCGCCTGGAACCCGGCGACCTCTCCGCAGCCTGCGGGTCGTGCTCGCCGGCGCTCTCGGCGTTCTCGGCACGATCACGGCGCTGACGTTGCCGGGTCCGGCCGATGCCGCTGAGAGCACGCTCGGCGCCGCGGCGGCGCAGAGCGGCCGGTACTTCGGCACCGCGATCAGCGCCGGCAAGCTCGGCGACTCGGCGTACACCACGATCGCCAACCGCGAGTTCAACATGGTGACGCCCGAGAACGAGATGAAGATCGACGCCACCGAGCCCCAGCAGGGCCAGTTCAACTTCACCAACGGTGACCGGGTCTACAACTGGGCCGTGCAGAACGGCAAGCAGGTCCGCGGGCACACCCTGGCCTGGCACTCCCAGCAGCCGGGCTGGATGCAGTCCCTGTCCGGCAGCGCGCTGCGCCAGGCGATGATCAACCACATCAACGGCGTGATGGCCCACTACAAGGGCAAGCTCGCCTACTGGGACGTGGTCAACGAGGCCTTCGACGACAGCAACGGCGGCCGGCGCCAGTCCAACCTGCAGGCCACGGGCAACGACTGGATCGAGGTGGCCTTCCGCACCGCCCGCGCGGCCGACCCCTCGGTGAAGCTCTGCTACAACGACTACAACATCGACAACTGGACCTGGGCCAAGACGCAGGGCGTCTACAACATGGTCAAGGACTTCAAGTCCCGCGGCGTGCCGATCGACTGCGTCGGCTTGCAGGGCCACTTCAACAGCGGCAGCGCCTACAACAGCAACTTCCGCACCACGATCTCCAATTTCGCCGCGCTCGGCGTGGACGTTGCCATCACCGAACTGGACATCCAGGGCGCCTCGGCCACGACCTACGCCAATGTGGTCAACGACTGCCTGGCCGTGTCGCGGTGCGTCGGCATCACGGTGTGGGGCGTGCGTGACAGCGACTCCTGGCGCTCGGGCGACACCCCGCTCCTGTTCGACGGCAACGGCAACAAGAAGGCCGCCTACACCTCGGTCCTCAACGCCCTCAACGCCGCCGGCCCCAACCCCTCGCCCACCCCGACCCCGACGCCCACACCGACTCCCACGGGACCGGCCGGCGGCGCCGGGCAGATAAAGGGTGTCGCGTCCGGCCGCTGTCTGGACGTGCCCAACTCCGCCACCACTGACGGCACTTTGGTGCAGTTGTGGGACTGCAACGGGCAGGGCAACCAGCAGTGGACCTCCACCTCGGCCGGCGAGATCAGGGTCTACGGCAACAAGTGCCTGGACGCGGCCGGCACCGGCACCGGCGCCAAGGTGCAGATCTACTCCTGCTGGGGCGGCGACAACCAAAAGTGGCGCCTGAACTCCGACGGCACCATCGCCGGGGTGCAGTCCGGACTGTGCCTGGACGCCATCGGCGCAGGCACCGCCAACGGCACCCAAATCCAGCTCTACACCTGCTGGAGCGGCACCAACCAGAAATGGACCTGGAACGGCGGCTCCGGATCACCCAGCCCCACGCCGACTCCGACGCCCGGTGGGGGGACGCTGCCGTCGAGCCTGCGGTGGAGTTCCAGTGGCGCGCTGATCGCGCCGAAGCCGGACTCGACGCACAACATCGCGGGCATCAAGGACCCGACGGTGGTGTACTACAACGGCAAGTACCACGTGTTCGCCAGCACCGCCCAGTCCTCGGGCTACAACCTGGTGTACCTCAACTTCACCGACTGGTCGCAGGCCGCCTCGGCGACGCACTACTACCTCGACCGCACCCCGATCGGCTCCGGCTATCGGGCGGCCCCGCAGGTGTTCTACTTCGCGCCGCAGAACCTGTGGTACCTGGTCTACCAGACCGGCAACGCCTCCTACTCCACGAACCCCGACATCTCCAACCCCAACGGGTGGAGCGCGCCGAAGAACTTCTACTCCAGCATGCCCAGCATCATCCAGCAGAACATCGGCAACGGCTACTGGGTCGACATGTGGGTGATCTGCGACAGCGCCAACTGCTACCTGTTCTCCTCCGACGACAACGGGCACCTGTACCGCTCCCAGACCAGCCTGGCCAGCTTCCCCAACGGGTTCACTAACACCGTCATCGCGATGCAGGACTCCAACAAGAACAACCTGTTCGAAGCCTCCAACGTCTACAAGGTGCAAGGACAGAACCAGTACCTGATGATCGTCGAGGCCATCGGCTCCGACGGCCGCAGATGGTTCCGGTCCTGGACCGCCCCCAGCATCACCGGACCGTGGGACCAGCACGCCGCCACCGAGAGCAACCCCTTCGCCCGGTCCAACAACGTCACCTTCAGCGGCACCGCCTGGACCCGCGACATCAGCCACGGCGAGATGGTCCGCACCGCGGTCGACCAGACCCTCACCATCAGCCCGTGCAACATGCGCTACCTCTACCAAGGCCTGGACCCGAACGCCGGCGGCGACTACAACTCCCTGCCCTGGCGCCTGGGCCTGCTCACCCAGACCAACTCCACCTGCTGACCCTCGCGCCCTCCTGGTGGGGAGGCCTCTGGTGCGGCGCGACCCGCCGCACCAGAGGCGATCACCTGCCGGGGCTCGGCCGATGAGTTACGGATGTCGTCGGCCAGGATGCCGGATCGCCCGCGCGGAGCAGTTGGATGAGGTTCTCCATCGCTGCCGCCGTGCCTGACCGGGACCTGTTGGCCCAGGCACAGGGCTGCACTGCACAGTCCTCCATGGGGGTCCGGTATCTAGCTTGGGATGGCTTGTACGCCGGGGGGGAGTTGGGCCCGTTCCTGGGCGTCTAGGAAGGCTTTGACGACTGCGGCGTCTGAGCGGCGTCTGGTCCAGAAGAGGGCGACTTCTCGGCGGGCGGTGGGGGAGTCTATGGTGCGGATCGCGAGGCCTTCGGTGCTGGTGGTCTCCAGGGCGAGGCGGTTGATGACGCCGATGCCGAAGGCGGAGCGGACCAGTGCGACCAAGGTCGCCGGCTGGTCGGTGAGGTAGGCGATGTCGGCTCGTCCAGCCTCGTCGCCCAGGGTGTTGCGCAGGTCGAATCCGCCGCCGTCGTCCTCGCTGCCGGCCGGGTTGCCGATCAGTGGCCGCTGCAGGATGTCGTCGACGCTGACCGAGGTCTTCTGGGTGAGGGGGTCCTGCTCGCGCATCACGGCGACGATGTCCTCGCGCCAGATGGTTCGATGGCAGAGCGTGGTCTCGTGCATCTTCGGGAGCAGCGGCCGGAACGCGAGGTCGACGGCCCCGCTGACGACCATTTCCTCCAGTGTCGAGGCGGTTCCCTCCTGGAGCTCGATCGTGATGCCCGGGTATTTCGACGTCAGCTCCCGCAACACCGAGGGAAGGTACGTCGAGCTGACGCTCGGATAGCTGCCGATCTTGACGTGCGCGACGAAGTTGTCGAGCGTGCTGCGGGCGGCCTCGATGCCGCGTTGGAGCTCGAGGAGGGCGTTCAGGGCGTGTCCGCGGAACAGCTCACCCGCCTCGGTTGTGCAGATGGGCCGTGCCTTGCGATCGAAGAGGGTCACTCCGAGGGCATGTTCCAGGGCTGCGATGTGGGCGCTGACTCGCGACTGCGACAGATGCAGGCCGAGGGTGGCGGCGCCGAATCCGCCTTTGTCCGCCACCGCGAGGAAACTGCGCAACCAGGCGGTCTGCAGCGACATGGCGTCCCGCGGATCGCGTGGGGCGAGATCGACGATCTCGTCGGCGGGGCGATCGTTCGAAGGGGCCGGCGAGCCGTTCATCCGTCCGCCGTTCCCGCTTGAGCCATGGCGACAAGCTCCGCCAGGTGGAGCGCCCGCGTACCCAGCCGAGCGCGGCGCACCGCCGTGATCAGCTGACGCTGGCAGCCTGGGTTCACCACAACCAGAGAATCTAGATTAAGTTCGGCCAGTTCCACCATCTTCCCTGCCAGGACCCGCCGGCTGTCGCGGCGCCTGTCGGCGGAGATCGCTCGAGCATCGGCGACGGTCGGGGCCCTCATGCCGCCGTCATCCCTCCGTCGAGGACGAGCGCGGCCCCGTTGACGAACCGGCCCTCGGGCCCCGCGAGGAAAGCGACCATGGCCGCGATCTCGTCCGGTGACCCCATGCGCCCGTCCAGCTGCCGCGCCGCCATCGCCGCGCGGGCCGCTGCCGGATCCGGCGCGTTCGCGAGGATCTTCCCGACCACCTCGGTCTCCACGGTTCCGGGGCAGATTGCCACGCAGCGGATTCCTTCGCGTGCGTGGTCGACAGCGACCGCTCGGGTGAGGCCGACCAGCCCGGCTTTGGACGCGCAGTACGCCGCCCGGCGAGCCAGCCCGACCTGACCGCCCACGGAGGCGATGTTGATGATCACGCCGCTGCCGCGGTCGAGCATCAACGGCAGGGTCGCCCGGATGGTGAGGAACGGTCCAGTGAGGTTCACCGCCATGACGCGGTTCCAATCCGCGTCACTCGTCTCCAGGACGGTCGCGGCCAGGCCGATCCCGGCCACGTTCACCAGCACTTCCGGGGCGCCGACTGTGACAGCGATCTCCCGGGTCACCGACCCCACGGCCAGCGGGTCGCACAGGTCGACGGTGAAGGGGTGCGCCAGGCCACCGGTCTGCTGGATCAGTGTGGCCGTCTCGACGAGACCGGTGACGTCGAGATCCATCATCGCGACCTCGTAGCCCTCGCGGGCCAGGCGTCGAGCGGTGGCGCGGCCGATACCGGAAGCCGCGCCCGTCACCACGGCGACGGTGCTCATGAGTACGCCGATCCGGGCAGCGAACCGTCCATGGCGTATCCGCCGTCGACGTCCAAGCAAGCGCCTGTGGTGTAGCACGCCTCTTCGGACGCGAGGTAGGCGATGGCGGAGGCCACCCACTCGGGCGGCGCGATCTTCCCCAGCGGGATCTTCGCCGTCAGAGAGCTGACGATCTCGGGGGTGTAAATGGGCTCGCTCATGTTGGTCCGGGTGGCGCCCGGGCGTACGCAGTTCACGGTGATGCCGAAGGGAGCCAACTCCGATGCCATCGTGCGGGTCATCGCCTCGAGCCCGCCCTTGGTCGCCGTGTAGGGCGCGGCGTTCGGCTCGGATACCACGGCGTGGACTGAGGAGACGTTGACGATGCGGCCGGGCGTGCCGTGATCGACCATGATGCCGGCGACGGCCTGGCTCAGGAAGAAGACCCCTGTCAGGTTCACCGCGATGACGCGATCCCAATCGGCCCGTGAGACCTGAAGGAAGGGTGCGATATGCAGGATTCCGGCGACGTTGGCCAGCACGTCGACCTGCTGGAACTCCCCGCGCAGGTACTCCTCCAGCGACCGCGCCGCATCCAGGTCCGCGACGTCCAGGTCGAGCAGGCGAAGGTGCCCCTCTACGTGGTCCGGCCACGGCCTGGTGTGCTTCAGGTCGACCGCTACCACCGTGGCTCCCTCGCGCAGAAGCCGAACCGCCGTCGCCCGGCCGATACCGGAGTCGGCGCCGGTGACGACGGCGACCTTCTCGCTGAATCTCATGCGATGACCTCTCGTGAAAGGCGGAAGGGGGTCGACGGCCGTCCCGGGGTGTCGACGTCGCGCCGCAGTACCGCCCCTGCCAGCGGCCACGTGTCCAACTGGGAGGAGGTGAGGCCAATGGACGCCGAGGTGATGTACATCGTCTGGAGCTGAGGTCCGCCGAAAGCGATGCTCGTCGGACGGATGACCGGAACCCGCACCTGCTCGGCCACGACGCCATCGGGGGTGAAGCGGGTCACGTGGGCTCCGTCCCAGAAGGCGCACCAGACGTCACCCGCGGCGTCGACCCGAAGCCCATCGGGGATACCGGGGAGCGACGAGGTGTCCGCGAAGACCTGACGAGCCGTCGCCTCCCCTGACTCGACGTCGAAGGCGTACCGGTAGATCACGTCGTCGCGGGAGTCGACGAAGTACATCCGCCGCCCGTCCGGCGACCAGTCGATGCCGTTGGAGCAGTAGAAGCCCTCATCGACGACGGTGTAGGCGCCGTCGCCGTCCAACCGGTAGAGCCGACCCTCGGGCCGCGTCTCGCCGTCCTCCAGCGAACCGGTCCAGAACCGCCCGGCAGGGTCGACCGACCCGTCGTTGAACCGGCAGGCCGGGCGGTCCGCCTCGGGGTCGGCCAGGAACGTACGGTCGCCGGTACGGACGTCCAGGAGATGCCAGCCGGTGCGCATACCGGCGACGAGCACGTGCGGATCATCCGTGAGGCCGAGGCAACCGACCTGGGCCCGAACATCGATCCGGGCAGGACGCTCGGCGTCGGCGGTCTGGGTGAAAACGGTTCCCGCGACAATGTCCACCCAGTACAGGGTGTCGATCCGCGCGTCCCACAGCGGTCCCTCACCCAGCGTGGCCCGGCCGTCCCAGAAAACTGACGTCATACTACGGCTCCCATCCGCCACGGCACGATCTCCTCGGTGCCGAACCCGAGCGCCTCGGACTTGCTCGGCGTACCCGATGCCATGTCCACCAGGGCCTCGAACAGCAGGATTCCATAGCGGATCTGGTCTTCCCGCGACATCGCCGGGCCCGCGTCGAAGTCCATGTCGGCGCGCATGTGCTCGTACAGCCGGGTCGTCGTGCTGATCTTGAGACAGGGAGTCGGGCGCGACCCGAAGACCGACCCTCGGCCGGTCGTGAACGCCAGCAGGTTGGCCCCGCCGGCGACCATGCCGGTCGCCGAGACCGGGTCATATCCGGGGGTGTCCATGAAGGTCAGCCCCGCGGCGGTCACCGGGTCGGCGTACGCGACGACATCGTTGAGCGGGCTCGTACCGCCCTTCAGGACCGCACCCAGCGACTTCTCCCAGATCGTCGTGATGCCACCGTCCCGGTTGCCCTTGGACGGGTTGTTGTCCAGCTCCGCGTCATTGCTCGCCGTATAGGCCTGCCACCAGGCGATCAGTTCGTCGATCCGGTGGGCGACCGCCGGCGCGGCGGCCCGCTTGCGCAGCATGTGCTCCGCACCGTAGATCTCGGGAGTCTCGCCGAGGATGACCCGACCACCAGCGGCTACCAGCAGATCAGCCGCCACGCCCAGTGTCGGATTGGCCGTCAGACCCGAGTAGGCGTCGCTGCCGCCGCACTGCAACCCCAGTACCAGCTCGTCGACCGGAATGGGCTCACGCCGCAGGCCGGCGAGCTGCGACGCCATCGCCGCGATGGAGTCCAGGGCGGCGTTGACGGTGGCGGCCGTACCGCCCAGCTCCTGGATGGTGAGGGTCTCGACGGCCAGGCTGTCGCCGAAGATGTTCTCCGGCTGGTTGATCTCGCAGCCCAGACTGACCATCACCACTCCGGCGATGTTCGCGTGCCCGGCGTACCCGCGCAGGGTGCGGCGCAGGATGTCATCGCCGGGGGTGCCCTCGGCCATACCGCAGCCCAGTTCGTGGGTGAGAGCGATGACCCCGTCCAGACCAGGCACCCTGACCTGGGCGTTCGCGGCCTGTGCGACCATCCGGGCCACCGTCGAGGAGCAGTTCACCGTCGGAAGCACGGCAAGGTAGTTACGGGTCGCGGCCCGGCCGTCGGGTCTGCGGTAGCCGAGGAAATGGCCGCGCGTCGGGACGGCCGGCGGAGACCACAGCGATGGCTTGGAGGAGACCGTCGCGAGGCCGAGGCTCTGCGGCCCGACCCCGAGGTTGTGCATGTGAACGTGGGCGCCGGGCAGGATGTCCCGCAGCGCGATGCCGATGACCTCGCCGTACTTGCGAACGGCCGCACCCTTGGCGACGGCGCGCACGGCAACCTTGTGGCCCGCCGGGATGTCATCGATCGCGGCGACGACACCATCGACCACCTGCACGAGCGTCCCGCGGCTGAGGTGCTCACGGACAAGCCCTACGTCATCCACGCCCTCCAGCGGAACCAAAGGGACGGCGATATCGGCCGACATCGGTGCGGTCATCCAAGATCCAGCCAATGCGCGAACATGCCAAACCAGTAATCCTGAAATCGTTCAAGTCCAGATTCAGAGGCTGTCACGCAAGTCACCCTAGATCCCGGGGCAACGCCAGATGAAGCGCGAGTAACAGAACGACGCCATCCGTCCCACGAATAGCCGCAGGCCAGAGCCGGAATCCGAATGACGCCATTCGGATAACGGTCTCCGTGATCCGAATACCTGCGGTTAGCGTGTCGAAACAATCCAAGCATTCAAGGCCCCCGACGCCCGCGGGTGTCGCCCTCGGCAGCCCGGGCCGGCCCTACCTACGCGCCGGCGACGTGGTCGAGCTGGAGATCGACCACCTGGGACGCCAACGCCAGAATCTCCGGGCCACACCTTGAACCTGAGGGGGCCGGTCGCGGGTCTTCATTCCGAGACCGGCCTTCGTGCGTCCCCGTCAGAGGGTCTGCCATTTCTGGTTGTTGCCGTTCCCGCATGACCACAGTTGGACGTTCTGGGCGCTGTACAGGTCGGCGTCCAGGCAGAGCTTGGAGTCGACTCCGCGGATCGTCCCATCGGAGAAGAAGAGCCACTTCTGGTTGGCGTTGCCCAAGCAATCATGGATGACGACACGGGTGCCGTTGGTCTTGCCGAAACCGAAGGAATCCAGGCATTTCGTGCCGTTGTAGACGGTGATCGTTCCGTTGGACTGCCTGGTCCATCGCTGGTTGTCGCCGTTCCAGCAGTCCCAGACCTGGAGCTGGACATCGTTGTTGTGTGAGATGCCGGGTATGTCGAGGCACTTGTTGTAGAAGACGTTTCGCAGCTGGCTCGTGCCCGAGCCGGACCCGCCCCAGGCGTACTGGAGGCGGTCGACGGCCGTGGGGTTCGGCGTCCACAGCGGCAGGTTGTTGGTGCCGCCGTAGAACCCGCTGTAGAGCCTCAGGATGTTCAGCGAGTCGTGGTCCGGGCTCGTGGTCCTGCCGCCGATGCCGTGGCACCAGATCCCACCCAGGTGGTAGTCGTGGATGACGTCGGTGATGGCGCGCAGGAACGCGACCTCCTTGGGGGTCGTGCCGCTGGGCGTGGCGTTGTAGTTGATGCCGTTGTCGGCGTCCGCGCCGAACTCCTCTATGACGGTGCGTGCGGAGCAGTTGCCCATATAGGTCTTGATGTCGTTGACCCACTGGTCATAGGTCCTCGAGCCATAAGGAAAGGCATAGCGGTGCATCCCGAGGTAGGTGCCGGTGAAGCGGGAGTCGTTGCACAGCGGCCTCAGGTCGGTGCCCCAGCCGCCGCCGTCGGCTTGGGCGCCCTCGATGAACATCCGGTTCCTGGGAAAGCCGGCCGAACTCACGCGGGCTATCCATTTGGCGGCGAAGTCCAGCCACTGGGGGGTGGTGAATCCGATGGGCTCGTTTATCGGGTCGAAATAGACCAGGGTGTTGTTCAGGTACCTGGCGGTGAGGGTGTCCCACATCTGGTTCCAGGTGGGCAGGTAGCTGTCGACGACCTTGTTGCTACCGTCTTCCACCCAGTAGCACAGGATGACCTTGAAGCCCCTGGCCGTCGCGGCGTCGATGACGCCGTTGTAGGTGTTCCAGGCTGTGGTGGCGGGGTTGATCGGCAGCCGGACGGTGTTGGCGCCCAGGTCGCTCTGGAACGCGGCGAACATGGCGTCGGCCTTGCTCCTGGCGGCGTTGTAGTCGTCGTTCGCGGACAGCCCCTGCAGGACGAGCCGGTCAAAGGTGAAGTTGTCGCCAAGGCGGGACCAGTGCACGCCGTGGAACTGGCTGGGGTCGAGGCCGGGGTCCGCGGCGGCCGGTGATACGCCGGACACGGCCGTGAGCGGTGCCATGACCAGTGTGATCAGTGCGGCCAGCACCCAGGCCAGCGTGCGGCGGCTGAGGCGGGTTCGGGCAGGTGCGGGCGGGATGGGATGGGGGCGCGGCATGGATTTCCTTTCCGCTTGGCGCGCCGATAATGGCGGACGGAGTTCGATTGCCAGGAGCGCGCCGTAACCAGTTGGAAATGAACGTATCGACGCTTCCCAGAGGCGTCGATAGCGTCTTTCGGAACTCGCCGATCTGTGCCGCGAATGCTATTGGGCTTCAGGGTCCGCGCCTCAGCCAGCGTTGGAGTCCATCGGCGGACGCGGCGATGAAGATGATGACGCCGGTGACGATTTGCTGGTCGAAAGAGGCCAGACCGAGCAGGCTCATACCGTTGGAGAGAAATCCGAGGAAGAGCACGCCGATGCCGGTACGCAGCAGGCTGCCCCGTCCGCCGGTCAAGCTGGTGCCGCCCAGGACGACGGCGCCCACGATGTTCAGCAGCAGCGGGCTACCCATGCTCGCGCCTGCTCCGGCGAGCCCGGAAGTCAAAACGATGCCGGCGATCGCCGAGAACAGACCCGCGACGGCGTAGACGCTCGCCTTGGTACGGGTGACGCTGACGCCGCTGACGCGAGCGACCTCGACATTTGCTCCGACGTGCAGGACACGCCTTCCCCACGCGGTGCGAGTCAGGACGAGTTGCGCGATGGCGTACAGCACGACAGCCAGCCACACAGAATACGGAACCCCACCAGGCCCATCGATACTCAAGCTGATGAACCCGGAGGGGACCGGGGCGATCGTCTTGCCATGGCTGAGGAGCGTGGTGCCGCCGCTCACGACATAGAGCGCGGCAAGGGTCACAGCGAACGGGACGACAGGCATCCTCGCGACGACGGCTCCGACCACAAGACCGATCGCGGTTCCGGTGAGCAGTCCTGCCGCGACACCTGCGGGGACGTTACCGGTGCTGGTGATGATCCAGGCGCCCGCGACCCCGCCGGCGCCGATCACGCTTCCGGTGGACAGGTCGATGCCGCCGGTCAGGATGACGAAGGTCGCGCCGATCGCCGCGATCGCGACCACGGCGGACTGGCTGAACACGTTGGTGATGTTCGAAGGCGTCAGCAACCCATCGGTGAGCAGGCTCAGCACCGCGATGAGGACGACCAGCGCGGGCAGCATCGAAAGATCGGCGAACCACCCAGGACGCCGGGCCGGATCGCGCAGCCACGACGTCCGCTTCGTGGAGTAAGTCGTATGCACGGTGGAGGACACCTCGGCGGTGCCCTCCCCGCGGACGGATTCAGGCGACACAGCCCCACACCTGCGGGCTGGTCGTGGCGAAGCCGGCCTGGTTGAGGGTCAGACCCTTCGTCTGGACGGTGCTGGGGTCGACGGCCTTCCCGCCCAGTGCGGTGGTGATCGCCGAGATGGCCTGCTGCCCGAAGTCGTCGACGGGGGTGGCGATGTCGGCGTCGAGGGTCTTGGCCCGCATAGCCTTGCATCCGTTCTGGTCACCGTCGATGGTCACCAGGAACACGTGCTTGGGATCTCCGATCGGGGCCAACCGGTTGGCCGAAGTCAGCGCGGACTGCACCGACGGCAGCAGGAAGTCCGAGGGAACGAAGATCGCGTTGATGTCGGGGTTCTTCTGGAGCGCGTTGGACGTCCCGTCCAGGGCCTGGGCCGGATCCCAGTTGGTGGGGACCTGGCTGACGACGGTGACGTCCGGGTTGCCCTTGAGAGCGGCGTTGAATCCGTCCCTGCGGCCGATCGCGTTCTGGTCGGTGAGCGCGCCCACCAGCTCCAGCACCTTCAACGGTTTGGTCTTGGCCGCATTGGCGAACTCGGTCGCCGAAAGCCGGCCGTCGGCCGAGGGGTCGCCGGTGATCTGGAACGTGACGTTCTGCTGGTCGGCGACCTCCCGGTCGATGGCGATGAACGGAACGTTCCTGGCCCTGGCCAGGCTGATGGAGGAGGCGATCTGCTGACCGTCCTGGGCGATCACGATCACCGCGCTGACCTTGCGCGTCTGGATCAGGTCCTGGATCTGCGAGGACTGCTTCTGCGGGTCCTTGTCGGCGACGTCGAAGATGACGTCGTATCCGGCCGTCTTGGCCGCCTTCTCGATCGCCGTCTTCTCTGCCTGGCGAATCGCGTTGAGCAGATCGAAGCTCACACCGATCGTAACCTTCTTGCCGGACGTGCCCGATCCGGACTGCTTCGAGTTCGAACCGCAAGCGGCGAGTACGAGACACGACGCCGTGAGCGCTGCCATGGATCGAATGATCGGGGAGGCTTTCATGGGGGGTTACCTTTCATTTCATGACGCACGATTCATGCGGTCGTCATCGTCTGGCCCCCGCCGGACGATGAACGGCCGGGCAGCCGCTGGGTCCGAGCCAGGTTCCGCCACCGCGTTCCGGCGGCGATGACCGCGGTGAGAAGGACGCCGCCACGGACGATGTCGAAGACATAGGGCGAGGCTCCGGAGAAGACCAGCCCCGTCTGCGCGGTGGTGAGGACGAGAGCACCGAGGACGGTGCCGGTGATGCTTCCCCGCCCCCCGAACAGGCTGGTGCCGCCGAGGACCACTGCCGTGATCACCGTCAGCTCGTAGCCGTCACCGATGGAAGGCTGGACGGCGCCCAGACGTGCGGTCTGAGTGAGTGAAGCGACAGCGGCCAGCAGGCCCGCGAGCGCGTACGCACCGACCGTCACCGCCCTGACGGGGAGCCCCGCGTTGAGGGCGGCAGCGCGGTTGGACCCCACCGCCTGGGTGTATCTGCCGAACACGGTCCGGCTGAACACCATGCCCCCGACGAGGGCCGTCGCCGCGGCGAGCAGAACCGGAGCGGGGACGCCGAGGAGGCTCCCTGTGCCGATACCCCGCAGGTGCGCGGGAAGATCGATGTTCTGCTGGCCGGTGATATGACCGCCGGCCCCTCGAAAGACCTGCATCGAGGCGAGGGTCACGATCAGGGCGGGGACCCGGGTCATCGCGACCGCGACCCCGTTGAGCAGGCCCATGAGCAGTCCCGCCGTAGCGATGGCGAGGAACACCGCACCGGTCGGCGCTGAGATGAGCGCCTGGCTGGACTCGATCGCGGCTGCCAGGAACAGCATCGAGCCGACGGACAGGTCGATTCCCGCAGTCATGATCACGAATGTCGCGCCGACCGCGGCGATGATCAGCGGGCTTGCCTGGATGGCGATATTGCGAAGGTTCGCCGTCGTGCCGAATCCGCTATAAAGACCGGCAAGAGTGAGGAGCAGCACCATCCACACCGGCAGAAGTGGCTGCCGTCGCAGAGCAAGAACAGACCATTTGCCAGCAGATTTCATCGGGCACCCCCAGTGGCGAGCCGGATGACGGCCTCCTGGGTCGCCTGCGACCGGTCGAGAATGCCGGCCAACCGGCCATCGTGCATGACACCGACGCGATGACTCAGCCCGAGAACTTCCTCCATCTCGGAGCTGATGAGCAGGATCGCCGAGCCGGCGTGCGCGAATTCGACCAGAAGCCGGTAGATCTCAGCCTTGGCCCCCACGTCGATACCGCGTGTCGGCTCGTCCAGAATGATCAGTTGGGGTTGTCTGCTCAGCCACTTGGCGAGGACCACCTTCTGCTGATTGCCGCCGCTCAGCGAGCCGCCGCCCGCGTCCAATCCGCCGCGCGCCGTCAGGCCCACGGTCGTCGCGAGTTCTCGGGTGAGCTGGCGTTCAGCCGTATTGTCGAGCCATCCGAACGGCCGCAAACGGCAGACCGAGTCGAGGTCGACGATGGAGAGGCTTTCGCGGATCGGCCGCTCGAGAAACAGTCCCTCGTGCCGCCGGTCCTCGGTGACGAATGCGATTCCGGCACCGACGGACGCGCGAACGTCTCCGCGCCGCAGCGGCCGTCCGGCCACCTCGATCTGCCCGGCTCCGCCTGCGAGTCCGAAGATCGCCCGGGCGACCTCGGTACGGCCCGAGCCCATCAGCCCGGCCAGGCCGAAGATCTCGCCCTGGGCGATGTCGAACGAGATCCCTTCGACCCGGGAGTCGTCGCTCAGGTCACGTACGGACAACGCGATCGCCGACCGCGGTTCCGGAAGCTCCGGGTATCCCTGGGCGAGTTCGCGTCCCACCATGAGCGACTCGAGGGTGGCGCGGTCGAGCTCGCGGGTCGGCCGGTCGGCCACGAGCCGCCCATCGCGCATGACCACGACTCGCTGACTGAGTCTGAAGATCTCCTCGAGATAATGGGTGATGTAGAGGACCGCCACTCCGTCGCTGCTCAGTTGCTCGACGATCCGCATGATCAGCTCACGTTCGGCGAGATTGAGCGAGGCGGTCGGCTCGTCGAACACGATGGCGCGGGGTTCGGCCGCCAGGGCCTTGGCGATCTCTACCAGCTGACGCTGCCCGGCGGAGAGTTCACGCACGACAGCGTCCGGACCGAAACCGGCACCGACTCGCTGAAGGATGGGGGCGGCGGCGCGCCGCAGGGCCGCGGGCCGGACCGTCATCGCTCGGGAGGACCTGAGATGGCCGATGAAAATGTTCTCGGCGACCGTCAGGTCGGGAAACAGGCTGGTCTCCTGGTGCACCGTGGCCACGCCCGAGTGCCTCGCGCCGCCCGCTCCCGCATGGGCGATCTCGCCGCCGAAACTGACGTGCCCGGAGTCGGGCCGCAGAGTTCCGCCGATGATGTTCTTGATGGTGGACTTGCCGGCACCGTTCTCCCCGGCCAAAGCCACGACCTCGCCACTCGAGACCGCGAACGAGACGTCATTCACCGCGACGACACCGCCGAACGACTTCGACAGCCTGCTCACCGTGATCGCGGCCACCGGACTCACCACGCTTGGTTCACAGCCGTGGGCATGAGGTCCTCCCATAAGTCCGGAACGCCATTCACATGGCAATGAGGCGTGCAACGTCCCCGAGCGATGTATCCGCCTGCGGGAATGCTGTAGAACGCTAAGGCCCGAGGTCCAAGCTGTGAAGCGCATGTTTCGGCAGGCAACGATCCGGTAATCGAATCAGCCGATCCCCCCGGCCCGCGCCGCCCGCGACGGCCGCGTTGGGATCGACCAGACGCCCGCCGAGCCGGCCGACCCCCGCCGAGCCGGCCGACCCAGGCCGTACGGCGCCTCTCCGGGTCCGGATGCCCGGAGAGGCGCCGCCGCACGTCAGCCCGTCGTGATGTCCACGCTGTCGAGCGCGGCGTTGAACCCGCTGCTGCTCGGGTTGCGGTTCCCGGTCACCCGTACACGCATGGTGTGGGCGCCGTTCGCGAGGACGGGGCTCGTCCACACGACGCCCGAGGCGTTGCGCGTGGAGCTGTAGTCGTCGACGAGCGTCTCCTGGCCGCCGTCCACGGAGACCGCGATGATCTGCTGGTCCACGTCCCGTACGGCATGCAGGGCGACGCGGGTGCCAGTGAAGGCCAGGGTGGCCGTCGAGCCCGCGGTGTAGCTCCAGTTGGCCGTCCCCGCGTACATGTCGGGCACGCCCGTGGCCAGCCCCCAGCCGCTGCTGTAGGAGAACTGGTTGGTGCCCGTGCCGGTCACGTTGGCGTCCACCGTCACGGTGGTGGGCCCCGGCGAGGAGGTGACGTCGGCCCGGTCGATCGCGATGTTGACGCCCGTGCCGGCGGGGTTGCGCTGGCCGGTGTTGACGATCGTGAGGGTGTGGGGTCCGGCCGGCAGGGTGGCGCTGGTCCAGACGACTCCCGAGGCGTTGCGGGCGGGGGCGTAATTGTCCACGGTCTGGGGCGAGCCCCCGTCCACGGACACCGTCATCCTGCCCTGGTCCACGTCGCGCACGGCGCGCAGCGCCACCTGCGTCCCGGTGAAGCGGAAGGTCGCGGTGGCCCCGGCGACGTGGCTCCAGTTGGCCGTCCCGGCGTACATGTCGGCGAGGCCGGTGGTGAGCCCCCAGTTCGCGTCGTACTGGAACTGGTTGGCGCCGGTGCCCGTGGTGTTTCCGTCCACGACGACGGTTCCGCCGCCGGAGCCGCCCGGCGTGAGCGTGATGGTGTAGGCGTCGGTGCCGGACAGGTAGGAGACGGGGACGGTGAGTGAGCCGCCCGAGACGGTGACGTCCTGGTCGGAGACCACGAGCGGCCCCGACAGCGGGCTCTGGTGCGGGATGCGCTCGACGTGGACGTGCACGGCGCCGTTGTTCACCAGCCACGGCGTGGAGGACAGGCCGGTTACGCTGACCGTCGTCGTGCCGGTCTGGCCGGAGTTGTTGCCCAGCAGGGCGACAGCCCTGTTCTGGCTCTGGTCCACGGCCGCGGCCACGGCGACGCCGTCGCCGTTCGTGGTCGAGACGAGGGAGCCGGTCAGCTGGGCGTAGGCGCGGTAGACCCACCACTGCCCGGTGGGCTGCTGGTCGCTCGTCAGGGCGCCGGACAGTATGCCGGCGACGCAGCAGTCGGACCAGATGGCGTGGGCCGCCGCGGACACCGAGGAGGCGGCCAGCCGGTCGAGGTACCAGGCCAGGTAGCCCGGGTTCTGCTGCTGCGGGAACAGGTACTCGTCGATCGTGAACGGCATCGCCGGGATCGAGCGCGCGGATAGCAGCCCGGTCGCGTCGTTCGCGTCTGCCACGGGGTCGCCGCTGAAGTGCCAGTTCAGGACGTTCGGCAGGGTTCCGTCCGCCTTGGTGCGGGTGAGCCAGTCGCCGATCCAGGTGCGGTTGTACCCGCCGAAGGACGGGCCGACGATCACGGCGGACGGGTCGAGGCGGCGGATCTCGTTCACCGCCGTGTTCCACATCTGGAAGTACTGCGGGCTGTTCACGCCGCGCGGCCAGAAGCCGGTGCCCTCCGGCTCGTTCCAGATGTCGTAGCGCACGCGGACGCCGGAGGCGCGGACGTCGGTCACGAGCCGGTTGACGAACGTCCGCCAGTTCGAGCAGTCGCCGTTGTCGCAGGGGTAGACGGTGGTCGAGGGCTGCTCGGTGTCAGCGCCCCACACGTCCGAGACGAGCAGGTGGTACGTCGCGCCGTACGCGGCGGCGGTGACCCTGCGGGCCTGGTCGAGCGCGGAGTTGAGCCGCACCCGGTACCCGTTGCCCGCCGTGTAGCCGTCGCCGATCCAGCCGTGCCCCGCGATCCGGGCGCCTCCCCCGCGGAACAGCGTCGGGCGCAGGGGCTGCAGCAGGCTGTCGGCGGGACCCGACCCGTTCTGGTTGAGGCCGTAGAGGAACCCCGCGCCGGCGCGGGTGGGCGCCTTGCCGCGCTCGGCCAGGTTGATCGTGACTGAGGCCGCCTGGGCGGGGACGGCCGTCAGCAGCGCGGCGGCCAGGGCGAGGGCCATGAGTAAGGCGAGTCGTAAGCGGTTCATCGCAGATCCTCCAGAGACAGGGGGGTGTCGGCGTCGTCTCGGACGAACAGGGGGATGCGGTCGAGCGGGGCCTCGACCGTGATCCGGGCGCCGCCCTTGTGGCGGGTCCCGGTGTCGGTGTGGGTCCAGGTGGCGCCGTCGGGCAGGTACACCTCGCGCACCCGCTCGCCGCGCCCGAGGACCGGCGCGACCAGCAGGTCGCCGCCGAACATGAACTGGTCGTCGACGTCCCAGGCCGCTTCGTCGCCGGGGAACTCCAGCAGCAGCGGGCGCATCAGCGGGAGCCCGGTCCGCTCGCCGTCCCGCAACTGGGCGTGCAGGTACGGCCGCAGGAGCTCGCGGCGTCGCATGGCGAAGGTCATCGCCTGGTAGGCCTCGTCGCCGAAGGACCAGACCTCGTTCGGCCCGCCCGAGACGCCGACGAAGCTGCGCGTCTCGCGCGGATCCCGGTGGCCGTGCAGGCGGAACAGCGGGCAGAACGCGCCGTACTGGAACCACCGGACGACCAGCTCCCGGTACGCCGGGTCGTCCGGGTCGCCGCCCTGGAACCCGCCGATGTCGGCGGTCCACCAGGGGATGCCGCTCATCGCGACGTTCAGGCCCGCCCTGACCGTGCCCGCGAGCGCCTCGAACGTGGCGGGGATGTCGCCCGACCACAGGGCCGCGCCGAAGCGCTGCGAACCCGCCCAGGCGGACCTCACCAGCGAGAGGACCTGGGTCTCGCCCTGGGCGCGCATGTGCTCGTAGATGCCGCGGGTGTGCTCGCGCGGGTAAAGGTTGGCGACCTCGGCGCCCGGCCCGGCGGCGTAGGAGTGCCGCTCTGGATGGCGCATCTCCGGCTCGCAGGCGTCCAGCCACCATGCCCGCACGCCGATGTCGTAGTAGTTCTCGCGCAGCCGTTCCCACAGCCAGGCGCGGGCCCGCTCGCTGGTCGCGTCGTAGAAGGCGACGGCGACATCCGAGCCCGAGCCGGCGTCCGGCCACTCCCCGTGGACGGCCGGCCCGTCGCCGGCGTCAACGAGCAGCCCGGCGTCGCGCATCGGGCCGTAATTTGCCGACAGCGGGCTGACCGACGGCCACACGGACACCGCCGTCTCGACGCCCATTCCGCGGAGTTCCTCGACCATCGCGCGCGGGTCGGGCCAGTGCTCCCGGTCGAAGTCCCAGTCGCCGAGGTGCCGCCAGTGCAGGTAGTCGACCACGATGACGGACAGGGGCAGCCCGCGCCGGGCGTACTCCCGGGCCACACCGAGCAGCTCGTCCTGGGTGGCGTAGCGCAGCTTGCTCTGCCAGAAGCCGGAGGCCCAGGACGGGAGGCGCGGGGCGTGCCCCGTGGCGTCCGCGTAGTTCGACAGGATCCGCGCCGGGGTCTCGCCGGTGGTCAGCCAGTAGTCCAGCTGCCTGGCCCGGTCGGCGACCCAGCGGGTGCCGTTGGCTGCCAGCTCGACCCGGCCGACCGCCGGGTTGTTCCACAGCAGGCCGTACCCGCGGCTGGAGACGGCGAAGGGGATGCTCACCTCGCCGTTGCGCTGGTGGAGTTCGAGCACCATGCCCTTCTGGTCGAACCGGCCGTGGCCGTGCTGGCCCAGGCCGTAGACCCGCTCGCCGTCGTAGGCCGCGAAGCGCTGCTCGACGCGGTACTGCCCGCCGCCGAGTGCCTCGTAGTGCCGCGCCCCCGGCCACCAGAAGTGCGCGGGCTCCTCGCGGATCAGCTCCTGCCCCGTGTCGGTGCGGCTCGCCGTGAGGAGTCCGTCCCGGCTCGTGACGGTGACCCGCAGCAGGCCGTTGGTGAGCGTGGCGGAGTCCGCGCCGATGTGGATCTCGGCCTCCCGCGGGGCGGGCTCGGGTTCCAGCGCCCCCGGCAGGTCGTCCAGCAGGCGGTGGACGCCGGCGCGCACGCGCACGCTGTCGGGCCCCCACGGCTGGACCGTCAGCAGGTGATGCTCATGCCTCCATGTCAGCCGGTCGCCGGAACGGGTGAAGGGAAGGGACAACGATTTCTCCAGTCTTCATTCTTTGACGGCGCTGTCGGCGACGCCCGCGGCGACGTAGCGCTGCGCCACCACCATCAGCACCGCCGCCGGGACGGACGCGATGACCCCCGTGGCCATCACGCTGTTCCAGTCCGTCATGTGGGCGCCGATGAACCGGTAGATCCCGACGGTCACGGGCGCGGAGTCGTCGCGGGTGGTCAGGGTGACCGCGAACAGGAAGTCGGCCCAGGCGAACAGGAACGAGAACAGGCCCGCGGCGATCATCGCGTTCCTGCTGACCGGCAGGATCACCGCGACGAGCGTGCGCAGCCGGGACGCGCCGTCGATCGCGGCGGCCTCGCAGATCTGGCTGGGGATGGACCGCATGAACGCCTGCAGGATGAGGATCGCGAACGGCACGCAGAGCGTGGAGTCGGCGAGGACCAGCGCGACCGGCGAGTTGATCAGGCCGAGCGCGTCGGCCGCGATGTAGAGCGCGTTGGCCATGACGATGCCCGGGATCATCTGCGCGACGAGCAGCGCGAACTGCAGCGCCCGCCCGCCGGGCGCGCGCAGCTGCGCCAGCCCGTACGCCGCCGGGACGGCGAGCACGAGCGTGAGGGCCACCGTGCCCAGCGAGACGGCGAGGCTGGTGACGAGGTGCCCGCCCTGACTGGCCAGGGCGTTCCGGTAGCCGTCGAGCGTGCCGTGCAGGGGCAGCCAGGTCGGCTCGTCGCCGATCAGCTCGGTGGACGGCAGGAGCGACGCGTTGACCATCCAGTACAGCGGGAACAGCATCACCGCGAGGATCAGCAGCGCCGCCGCGGTGGTCGCCAGACTCCGGGCCCTCACCGCGCTCCCCGCCCTTCGGGGTCGCGGGTGGCCCTCAGGTAGACGAACGCGAAGACGACGGCGAGGAGGATGAGTACGTTCCCCACGGCCGCCCCCCGCCCGAACGTCAGCCGCTGGAACGACAGGTCGTAGGAGAAGGTCGTCAGCGTCTGCGAGGAGTCGGCGGGCCCGCCCTGCGTGAGCACCATGATCAGGTCGAAGACCTTCAGCGTGTAGATCAGGCCGAGCGTCAGCACCACCACGCTGACCGGGCGCAGCAGTGGCAGCGTGATGCGGGTGAAGCGCTGCCACGCGCCCGCCCCGTCGAGCCCGGCCGCCTCGTACAGCTGCGCCGGGATCGCCTGCAGGCCGCCGTACAGGATCACCATGTTGAACGGGATGCCGACCCAGATGTTGACGAGGGTGACGGACAACAGGGCCAGGTCGGTGCTGGCCAGCCAGGGGATCGGGTGGCCGAGGGTCTGGTTGAGCACGCCGGAGTCGGTCTCCAGGATCCACCTCCAGGCCGTGCCCGACACCACGAGCGGGAGCAGCCACGGCACGAGCAGCAGCGACCGCAGCACCCCGTTCAGCGGGAAGCGCCGGTGGAAGAAGACCGCCAGGGCCAGGCCGAGGGAGAACTGCAGGGCCAGCGAGCCCGCCGTGAACAGCACCGTGTTCAGCACGGTCCTGCCGAAGGCGGGGTCGTGCCAGACCGCGCGGTAGTTGTCCCACCCGACGAAGGGGGCGACCCCGGTGTAGAACGACTTGACGGTGTAGTCCTGGAACCCCATCCGCAGATTGCTGACCAGCGGATACACGTAGAACAGGAGCGCGTACAGGCAGGTCGGGGCGATGAACGCGAACGCCGCCCACCGCCGCGCGCCTGTCCTGGGGCGCCGGCGCGACCGCGCCCCGGCGGAGGCGGCGGGAGCTGCCGCGCTAGCGGAGACCATGGCAGGCATAGGAGGAGTCCCCGTTCCCTACTTGACCGCGGCCTGCGCCGCGCTCAGCGCCTCCTGCGGCGACTTGCCTCCGGCCAGGCACTGCTGGATCGCGTTGAACAGCGCCTCGCTGACCCGCGGGTAGTCCGTCCCCAGCTCGGCGGTGCGGGCCAGCGCGGTGGCCACCTCCTCGGCGAACGGCGCGAGCTGCGGGTCGCGCGCGGCGAGCTGGCCGGCCGCGGCGCGGTTGCTCGGGATGTAGCCGGCGGCGGTCGACCACTCCAGGCTCTTGTCCTGGCTGAGCAGGCACTTCAGCACCGCGACGGCCTTCTTCTCCCGCTCGGGGGTGCTGCGGCCGACCGTCCACACCTCGCCGCCCAGCGGCGTCACCGGCTTGGCGGACGGCGAGGGGATGGGGATCGGGACGATGCCGAACTCGAGGTCCTTCTTCTGGTTCAGCGTCGGCAGCTGCCACGGGCCGTTCACCATCATCGCCGCGTTCCCGGCCATGAACTGGTCGTTGATGTCGGCCTGGGTCCAGGTGACCACCGACTTGGAGGCCGACCCGGAGTCGACCAGGTCCTTCCACAGCGTCAGCGCCTGGACCGCCTGCGGGGAGTCGAGCTGCTTGAGGCTAGCCCCCGCCGTCCAGAAAAAGGGCTCGAACTGGAAGCTGCCCTCCTCGGTGCCGACCGCCGAAAACGCGATGCCGTACCGCTTGCCCTTGGTCAGCTTCCCGGCGGCCTCCGTCAGCCCGTCCCAGGTCTTCGGTGGTTGCAGGCCCGCCTCGCCGAACAGCTTCTTGTTGTAGTAGAGGGCCAGGCCGTTCACTCCGGGGGCGATGCCGTACGTCTGGCCCTGGTACTGCCCCGCGTTCACGATCGAGGGGAACAGCCCCTCGGTGCTCAGCCCGGCCTCCGACAGGCGCACCAGGCCGCCGGTCGCGGCGAGCTGGGCCAGGTCCGGGTTGTCGATCAGGGCCAGGTCGGGGAGCGACCGCGAGGACGCCTGCTGGAGCAGCTTGGGGATGAACTGGGTCCGCGGCACCTGCTGGTGCTCAATCTTCACCCCGGTCTCCCGGCCGCACGCCGCGAGGATCTCCGGCAGCTTGGTGTTCTGCGGCGCGGCCTCGTAGTAGTCGATCTCCGTCAATGTGCCGGTGTCCGCGGCGGGCGCGGCGCCGCCGCCACAGCCGCCGATCGCGAGGGCGGCGGCGACGGTGGCGCCGGCGGCCAGCGCCCTGCGTCCGGTACGGGGGAGTGCTGTGTATGGCATGGTCAGGGCCTTTCGAACTGATTCGATTATGGCTGCGGGCAGCCCAGGAGAGGGGCGGCGCGCAGGGTCAGGCTCGCGTGCGCCTATAGGTGCGGGTGCTTTCGCGTACGTTCAGCTCTGGTGCGAGCATGGTGACCGGCGGCTGTGGTTCGCCGCGGATCAGACCGGCCAGGCGTTGCACGGCCGTGTGGGCCAGGTCCTCGACGGGCAGCGCCAGCGAGGTCACGGGGTGGGCCAGGCGCCCCACCTCGTCGTCGGAGCAGATCGCGACGAGGGAGACGTCCCGCGGCACCCGCCGGCCCATCCGGGCGAGCCGGTCGACCACCAGCGGCAGCCCCCACTCGTTGTAGACGATCAGGCCGCTCGTGTCCGGGTTCGCGGCGAAGAGCGCGGTGAGCGCGGCGTCCACCCCATCAGGCGAGGGCTCGCACGGCTGCCAGACGGCGGTCGCGCCCCGGCTCTCGATCGCCTCCACCGCCCCGTCGCGGGCGTGCGCCGCGTAGGCGCCCCCGCGGGCGTACGTCTCGGGCGGCTGCCCGAGGAAGCCCAGGTTCGTGTGCCCGAGGTCGAGCAGGTGCTCGGCACAGAGCCGGCCGGACAGCGTGAAGTCGAAGTCCACGAGGGGCAGCCCCGCCGCGTCGTCGGGCGTGCCCACCAGGACGGCCGGGCACTTCAGCGAGCCCAGCAACTCCACCCGCGGGTCGCGCTGCTGGACCTCCATCAGCATCACCCCGTCCACCAGCGCGCTGGCGACCGCGTCGCGGATCGCCTTCTCGCCGTTGTCGTCGGTGATCATCAGCAGCTTCAGCCCGGCGTCCTGCGCGGCGGACAGAACGGCCCACACGTACGGCATCTGCACCTGGTTGTGCGGTCCGTGGACCAGCGGCAGCGCCATCGCGATCACGCCCGACCTGCGGGTCCTGATCGACTGGGCGCCCGCGTGCGGCCGGAAGTTGAGCTCTCGGATGCTGCGCTCGACACGTTTGGTCGTCTCGGGGGAGATCGACCGGTTGCCGCTGAGCACGTAGGAGACGGTGCTGCGCGAGACCCCCGCGTGCTTCGCCACGTCAGCGATCGTTGCCGCCATGATCGGCCTCTCGGATCGAACTGATTCGATTGCGGCAACGTAACACCAGGATGACATCGCCACAAGACCCGAATGAGGGCCGGCCGGAACGGCCGGCGGCCGGGTCGGCATCGCCGCCCACCCGGATGCCGAACAGGCCCAGAGCCTGACGTCGGGTCACCGTCATGCAGCGGCGGCCACGTGAGTGCGGCGGCCGGCCCAGACCCGGCTAAGTTGAAGGACGCTCATGCCGAACATCAACGCGCCCAATGGGACGTGCACGGTCTTCACGTGCGCGATGCCGAGCGCTATCTGCGCCAGGGTGAGCCCGAAGAATCCGGCCGCGTACAGGATGGCCCTGGGCGAGCCGCCGCCCGGCCGCCACACCAAGATCGCGGTGACCAGGTGCAACAGCGCCGCGGCGAACACCCCGTACGCCGAAACGCTGTGCAATGCCCGTCCGTCGGGCGAGGACAACAACAGTCCGGCGGTGATCGGCGCGGCGAAGAGGGCCAAGGTTTGCAGGGCGATCGCGACACGCAAGAACATGGGTGCCTCCTTGACTGCTGCGGGACGGGTGAAGACGGCGACGATCTGGTGCCTCAGTAGTCCGACGACACAACCGCCGGGAATGTGAGGCGACGCGCCAACCTCACGGTTCGGTGGCCACGGCCACCGCCTCTCCTCGCTCCGTGCCGATACCGAGTGAAGATGAGACGGTGGCCGCCACATGCCATAGCGACACACCGTAGCTTTCGGGACATAATCCGCTACGCGCGGATACGTCACCATCGGCATGGCATACGCCCAAGATTTTGGTTAAAGAGCAAGCTCAGGAGCTGGCCGTGCTCAGCGCGTGAGACGCGGTTGCCGTCCTCATCCTGAGCCTGTTGGGCGTTACTTGCTGTAATTCTTCCCGGGGGCCTTACCGGGGATCGGCTTGCCGATGAGAGCGACGGGGATGAAGAAGCAGATCTGGCTGATCGCCAGGGTGAGCGTCCAGAGCGCCTTGTCGTCGTAGTGGGCGGATGCCTTGGCATACAGCTCGTCGGGGACGCGCTCCCCGGACGGGTTCGGGGTGAGGACGGCCTCCACGAGCTCCAGTGCGACCCGTTCGGCGTCGGTGAAGTAGGGGGCGTCCTGCCATGACGCCACGGCGGTGATGCGCTCCTCTGTTTCCCCGGCCTTGCGGAGGTCGCCGGTTTGTCGGACGGTGTGGTACGTGCTGCCGACGATCTGCCCGGCGCGGAGCTGCACCATGCTGATAGTGGTCTGCGGAATCGAACCGTTCCGGGTGGCCTTGAACATGGCTCCGGAGATTGCTGCCATCTCGGGGAAGAACTGGGTGGGGTCGGGCAGACGCGACTGGAGGTCGTCCTGCTTGGTCATCGTGGGGATGGACATTGCGAGGTCTTCCCTTCTGAATCTCAGCGCTGTTTCGACGGCGATCCGCATGCCGGCCGGGGTCGCCGAGCTTTCCTGCGTGCTGGATGGTGTCTCAGTAGTCCGACGACACAACGGCTGGGAATGTGAGGCGACGCGCCAACCTCACAGTTCGGTGCGATGTCTCGTCGAACTGGTGAGGGCAGCTGCGACCAAGGGAGTCGTCGACACCATGACCACCCGATCCGAGCCAGAACACGGCCGGCCCGATCCGGGCCTGAGCGCGATCATGAGCGAGCGGCGTCAGCTGATCAATCTGGCGTACCGGCTCCTCGGCTCGCTGGCCGACGCCGAGGATGTCGTACAAGAGACCTACGCCCGCTGGTACGCCATGTCCCGGCAACAGCAGGAAGCCATCGAATCCCCCGGCGCCTGGCTGACGAAGGTCGCCAGTCGCGTCTGCCTCGACCTGCTCGGCTCGGCACGGGCCCGGCGGGAGCGCTACGTGGGCGAATGGATCCCCGAGCCGCTGCCCGATCATGCCGAGTGGATCAGCGGGCGGCCGGGCGGCACCACGGTCGACCCGGCCGACCGGGTCACCCTCGACGAGTCGGTCAGCATGGCCTTCCTCGTCGTGCTCGAATCGATGACCCCGGCCGAGCGCGTCGCGTTCATCCTGCACGATGTCTTCTGCCACTCCTTCGCCGAAGTGGCCGAGATCGTCGGCCGTACCCCGGCGGCATGCCGCCAGCTGGCCTCCTCGGCCCGCCGTCGCATCCGCGCGTCGCGGGCTCCCACGGCTCCGGCAGCCCAGCAGGCCGGCATCGTCAGGGACTTCAAGCAGGCATGGGAAGCCAAGGACATCGACGCCCTCATCGGCCTCCTCGACCCCGACGCCACGGGGATCGCCGACGGCGGCGGCCTCGTCAGCGCCGTGCTCCGCCCCATCGAAGGTGGCGAGCAGGTCGCGCGCTACGCCCTCGATATCGTCGGCAGGGTACCCAACCTGACGATCCTGGAGCGTAGGGTCAACGGTCAGCCCGGTCTGGTGGCTCAGCAAGATGGCGTCACCGTGGTGGTGATGGCGTTCGACGTCGCAGGCGACCGGATCAAGCACATCTGGGCGGTACGCAACCCCGAGAAGCTCCGGCCGTGGACGGTGGGGCCACAGCACTAACGTGACAAGCTCGCGGGGCAGGGCGTGGGGATCGGAGGAGTTATCCACAGTATCCACAGAGTCGTACACAGGTTCGAATGATCTCCACATGTTGGCCTTGTGGGCCACGGTCGCGATCGACGGCCGGCGCTCTGGACTTGACCGTGGCGACCTGATCGCCGATAGCGTGAGCGAGAGTGCGCATGATCAAGTGCCGGGAGGATCGTTGACAACACCAGAGCCCGATGAAGTCGTGGACAGCCCCACAGGCTGGGTGGCCAAGCACATCAAGCGCTACGTCGAGTCCGACGGCCAGGACGGGCACAGCTACAACGGGTACGACTCGCTCCTGCTCACGACGAGGGGAAGGAAGTCGGGAAAGCTGCGCCGTACAGCGTTGATCTATGGGCGCGACGGCGACGACTACCTGATCGTGGCCTCGAACGGTGGCGCCGACGACCACCCCGCCTGGTACCTCAACCTGCTCGAGTGCCCTGAAGTCAGCGTGCAGGTCGGCTCGGAGAAGTTCGCCGCACAAGTCCGCACCGCCAACGACGAGGAGAAGCCTCGGCTGTGGGAGTTGATGGTGTCGGTCTTTCCCATGTACGCCGGCTACCAGAAGAAGACCGCCAGGGTGATCCCCGTCATCATCATCCAGCGAGAGAAATAACCGGAGGTCGTGCGCTTCGTCGCCCGGGTCGACCACCGGAGCCGTAATGGCCGGTGCGGGTTGATCCTTTCGTCACCGCAACGTGCGGCCGAGTTGCCGCCCGCGAGCGTTCGCCGACCTGGCGGGTAGAAGCGGGTAGAAGGGGAGGGACGCGGATCCGCGCCCCTCCCCTTCGCTTCTGGGACCGATGCTCCGCGCGCCGGGTGGATGTCCTGTTTGGGCCTTGTACGGCATTGAAGTCGGGGCTACGATCACGTCAACTCTTAGGAAACTTTCCTATAAGAACTGTGAGGTTCCACAGACGCGACTCATCCGCCCCTAACGAACCCAGTCGCCCACTCCTAACGTCCTGCCCGCCGAGGCCGCCAGGACGGCATTCCGACCGCGACCCTCGTCAAGGCTCCGGGTGGAGTCGGCGTTCCGGGGCAGCCGCACCCTCCGCCCGCCGTCGATGCCCGGTGACCCCCCACACCCGGGCGATAGAAGGGTTGTACCCCCCATGAAACGAACCCCCCGCCTGTTGGTGCTGGCAGTCTCGTTATTGCTGGCGGTCATAGGCGTCCTTGTCACGCAGACGTCGGCTCAGGCCGCCAACCTCCTCGCGAATCCGGGCTTCGAGACCGGATCCCTCTCGCCCTGGACCTGCACCGGTGGGCTGGGTTCGGTGGTCGGCTCCCCGGTCCACTCCGGCACGAAGGCACTCGCCGGCGCGGCGAGTGCCTCCGACAACGCCCAGTGCACCCAGTCGATGACCGTCAAGCCGAGCACCGCCTACACCTTGACCGCGTGGGTGCGCGGCAACTACGTCTACCTCGGCGTGAACGGCGGCGGGTCCACCTGGACCTCATCAGCGACGTACACGCAGCTCTCTGTCTCCTTCACCACCGCGGCCGGCCAGACCACCGCCGTGGTCTACCTGCACGGGTGGTACGGGCAGGGCACCTATTACGCCGATGACGTCAGCTTCGACGGGCCCGGAGCCCCCCCGTCGAGCACTCCCACACCCACGCCCACTGTCACCCCGACTCCCACGCCCACCCCCACTCCCACTCCGACTGTGACGCCTACACCGACGCCCACTCCTACGCCCACGGGTGGCACGTGCGCGGTGAAGTCGAGGCCGACGGGCAAGGTCCTTCAGGGCTACTGGGAGAACTGGGACGGCGCGTCGAACGGTGTGCACCCGCCGCTCGGCTGGATTCCGATCACCGACTCCCGCATCAAGGCCCACGGCTACAACGTGATCAACGCGGCGTTCCCGGTCATCCGCTCTGACGGAACCGTCCTGTGGGAAGACGGCATGGACTCCACCGTCAAGGTCGCCACCCCGGCCGAGATGTGCCAGGCCAAGGCCGCCGGCATGACGATCCTGATGTCCATCGGCGGAGCGACCGCCGGAATCGACCTGAGCTCCAGCACCGTCGCCGACCGCTTCGTCGCCACCGTCGTGCCGATCCTCAAGCGGTACAACTTCGATGGCATCGACATCGACATCGAGACCGGCCTCAGCGGCAGCGGCAACATCAACCAGCTCTCCGCCTCCCAGGCCAATCTCATCCGCATCATCGACGGCGTGCTCGCCCAGATGCCGTCCAACTTCGGCCTGACCATGGCACCCGAGACGGCGTACGTCACCGGGGGCAGCGTCACCTACGGCTCGATCTGGGGGGCGTACCTGCCGATCATCAAGAAGTACGCCGACAACGGCCGCCTCTGGTGGCTGAACATGCAGTACTACAACGGAAGCATGTACGGCTGCTCCGGTGACTCCTACTCCGCGGGCACTGTTCAGGGGTTCACCGCCCAGACCACCTGCTTGAACAACGGCCTGGTCATCCAGGGCACGACGATCAAGGTCCCCTATGACAAGCAGGTCCCCGGTCTGCCCGCCCAGAGCGGAGCCGGAGGCGGCTACATGGCGCCCTCCCTGGTGTCCCAGAGCTGGAACAGCTTCAGCGGGAGCCTCAAGGGTCTGATGACCTGGTCCATCAACTGGGATGGATCGAAGAACTGGACCTTCGGCGACAACGTCAAGGCACTGCAAGGCCGCTAGTGGCCGACCCGAATGCCGCTCCCGGACGGTCGGGAGCGGCATTCGACGCCTTCGCTCGCATGCTCGGGTGAACTCGGCGGAGGAGTTATCCACAGTATCCACAGACTCGTACACAGGTTCGAATCCGATCTCCACAGGTGTGGACACAGCCGGTGGAGGGCCCCGCAGGCCCGGAGTGCCGTTCAACGGCCGACTGTCCGCTTGGCGATCGAAGAAGGGCCGCCACCAGTGTTTTACAGCCACCACTCGGCTTGGAAACCTCTGCGTCATGCCATGCCACGTGGACAGATGGACTGGTTGACAAATATGTCATACACTCAAGCGGTCTGTCCGGATGCCGGACGTTTCTAGAGCAGACTGCGAGGAGTCGGCGAATGCCGCGGGACGGCGTCGGGCCGGATTTCATCGAAGCGCTGGCCCGAGGGCTGGAGGTCATCACCGCCTTCCAACCACATCGGCCGGTGATGTCGCTGACCCAGGTGGCCACGGAGACCGGGCTGGCACGGCCGACCGCCCGGCGTATCCTGCTCACCCTTCAGGAGCTGGGCTACGTGCGCTCGCGCGAGGGCGGGTTCGCGCTGACCCCCCGGGTGCTCGACCTGGGCGTGGCGTACGTGCGCTCGATGGGGCTGTGGGACATCGCCCGCCCGCACCTGGAAAGGCTCGTGTCCCGTACCGGCGAGTCGTGCTCGATCGCCCAGCTCGACGGCTCCGACATCGTGTACGTGGCCCGGGTGGCGCTGCCCAAGATCGTGGGCCTGGCCGTGCAGATCGGTACGCGGTTCCCCGCGCAGGCGACCTCGCTGGGCAAGGTCTGCCTGGCCGCGCTGTCCCCCGAGGAGCTGGACCGCGTGCTGGCCGAGCCGTCCCGCTCCGGCATCGAACCTCGGCGGCGGCTCGGCCGCGAGGAGCGCGACGCCGAGCTCCGCGAGGTCCGCGCTCGCGGCTGGGCGCTGACCGACGAGCAGCTCGCGCCCGGCATCCGCTCGGTCGCCGCGCCGCTGCGCGACGGATCCGGCCAGGTCATCGCCGGGATCAACGTCAACAGCCATGCCGCGGAGACCTCACTGGAACGGTTGCTGGAGGAGCATCTTCCGCCGCTGCTGCAGACCGCCGGCGAGATCAGCGCCGACTTCGCCCGGCTGGAGACGGTGCCCCACGTGACCCGGACGGCCGCGTCCTGACCGTCCGTCCGGGCTGATTCGCCGGCCGGGAGCTTCCGCGCACGGGCTCAGGTGGCGATGTCGGGGTACGGAAGCGCGAAGTGCCCGAGCCGCTGGGCGTACTCGCGCTGGAAACCGAGGGGCTCGTCGTAGTCGCGTTCGAACATCGCGATGAACAGGGTCAGGGTGAGGAACGGATGCGCCCCGAGCTCGAACAGCCCGGGGTAGTCGTGCTCGGCGAGGGCGGCGCGTTCGGTGTCGTCGAAGCGCAGCCAGGTGCTCGACTCGCCGCCGACGCAGTTGAGGATGCGGTTGGCCTGCTCGGCCTCCCACCACGCCACGGTGCCCCGAGGGTCGTCTCGGTACCGCTCGACCAGCTCGGGGTCGCGGTCCACGGTGAACAGAAACTTGTTCAGCAGGTACTTGCTCACTGGCCGGCTCCGTTCGGATACCAGGTGAAATATGCCTCCATCGTGTGGAAGAGGTCGTAGGTGTCGACGTAGTCGGCCTTCATCCCCTCCCCCGCGACGCCCATCATCAGCATGAAGTCCATGAACCCGTGGGTGGCGTTGCCGGGAGCGTGCAGGCTGTCCAGCGTCACCTCCGACAGGCAGCCCTCGATGTCGCCGGTTGAGATCCACTCCACGGCGCGCCTGTCGAACTCCGGGTCCGGTCCGTGCGGGCCGAACTGCCGGGGCCCGCCCAGCTCCAGCGACAGGTGACCGGTGCCGATGACGGCGACCCTCTTGTCCGACGGCCAGGACTCCACCAGTTCCCTGATCGTCTTCCCAAGTTGGACGAAGCGCTTGGGCCGCGGCAGCGGCGGGGCGAAGATGTTGGTGTAGACGGGCACGATGGGCAGGTCGTTCTGCGGGCGCAGGGTGATGATCGGGCACGTGATCGAGTGGTCGATCCGCAGCTCGTTGGAGAACGCCAGGTCGAACCCCGCGTCCAGCCCCTCGCGCAGCACGTGGGCCGACAGGTCCTCCTGGCCGGTGAGCAGCATGCGCGGCAACCCGAACTCGCGTTCCTCGTTGTAGAAGTTCGCGTCGTAGAACGGGGCCTTGCCGACGAGGAACTGCGGCATGTTGTCCAGCCACAGCTGGTGGAAGTGGTCCGAGCCGACCATCACCAGCACATCGGGACGTGCCCTGGTCAGCGTCTCGCGGAACGCCTCGACCTTGCGCACCCACTCGTCGGCGAACTCCGGGCGGTCGGCACCGGTCGAGGTGCTCGCACGGTAGTAGAAGGGGTGGTGGGTGGAAGCGATCACCGCGACCAGTTCGGCCATCGGGTCTCCTTGTCTGGACAGGCGAGGTCAGGGACGGTCTTCGGGTGTGTACGGCTCGGGCTCGACGGACCGGTTGTTCAGGTCCACCGAGAGGAAGATGTCGTTGCCTACCGGGTTGCGCAGTTCCTCGGCGAGCTGCCCGATCAGCCCGGCGGTCCGGGCGAGCAGGGCGAATCCGCGCAGCAGTTCCAGCGGCAGGCCGAGGTCGGCCAGCGCCGCGCCGCACACCCCGGCCCCGTTGAGCGGGAGCGTCCGGCCGAGCACCTGGGGATGCACCCTGCCGATGGCGGCGAACAGCGACAGGTGCGGCCCGAACAGCCCCTCCTCGGTGGCGATCTCCATCAACCGGGGGGTTCGCGGGTCGCCCTGCTTGTGCACATGGTGGCCGAGCCCGGGGACGAACCGCTTCGCCGCACGCCGCGCCCGTACGGTCTCCAGGGCGAGTGCGTCCCAGCCGTCCTCGTCGGCAGGCAGGCCGTCCACCGAGGTCAGCACGTCGTGCAGGAAGCGGCCGGTGTCCTCTGTGACGCCGAGGAACCTGGATCCGCCGCCCAGCAGGCCCGCCGCGAGCGCGCCCTGTACCGAGTCGGGGGCCGACAGGTAGGTGAGGCGGGTGACGATCGCGGTCGGGGTGAAGCCGTGATCGGCCAGCGCCGCGAGCACGGCCTCGAACACCCGCACCTCGCCGCGTCCGGGTCGCCGCTGGGTCGCCAGCCAGAACGCCAGCTCGCCGAACCCGACCTCACCCATGACGTCCTTGGCCAGGTCGTGGCCGAGCAGGGTGATCTTTTCGAGGCTGGACGCGCCGAGCGCCGTCGGGTACTCGGGCCGGTCGACGCGCTCAGCCACGGTCGTCCTCCTCCGCGAGCCACTCGCGCAGCGCGGAGCCGTGCTCGTCCAGTTCGGGCGGCGGCAGCCGGTAGCCGGCCGGGGTCCGCGAGAACCTGATCGGGTGCCGTGTCGTCGGCACCGTACGGTCGCCCTCGCCGACCTGCACGATCGGGTCCAGGCCGAAGCGCTCGGCCATGGCGAACCCGCCGTCGACGGTGTTGATCGGGCCGCTGGGCACACCGGCCTCCACCAGCAGCTCGAACCACTCGACCGCGCCGCGCTTCGCGAGTTGTTCCACCAGGATGGGACGCAGCTCCTCGCGGTGCTCGGTGCGGCCGGCGTTGCGGGCGAACCGCGGGTCGTCGGCGACCTCGGGGATGCCCAGCACCTCGCACAGCCTGCGGAACTGGCCGTCGTTGGCGGCGGTGACGATCAGGTCGTTGTCCGCGGTCGGCAGCGGCTCGTAGGGGAACACGCTGGGATGCGCGTTGCCCATCCGGAAGGGCACCACCCCACCTGCGACGTAGGCGGAGCTGTGGTTGGCCAGCCCGGTCAGCGCCGACGACAGCAGGTTCACCTCGACGTGCTGCCCCTGACCGGTCGCGTCCCGATGGCGCAGCGCGGCCAGGATGCCGATCACGGCGTGGTTGCCGGCCATCACGTCGAACACCGAGATCCCTGCCCGGTACGGCGGCCCCTCCGGGTCCCCGGTCAGGCTCATCAGGCCTGAGATGGCCTGCACCATCAGGTCGTATCCGGGTACGTTCCTGCCCTCCTCCGACCCGAAGCCACTGATCGAGCCGTAGACCACGCCCGGGTTGGACGCGCTGACGCTGTCGTAGTCGAGGCCGTACTTGGCGAGCCCGCCGGGCCTGAAGTTCTCCACCACCACGTCCGCCCGGCGCGCCAGCTCCCGAGCCAGCCCGGCGTCGGTCTCGTCCCGGAGGTTCAGCGCGATCGAGCGCTTGCCGCGGTTGACGCCCAGGTAGTAGGTCGACACCTCGCCGCGCACCGGGGGCGTCCACGACCGGGTGTCATCGCCCTGCGGGCCCTCGACCTTCACGACCTCCGCGCCCAGGTCGGCCATCAGCATCGTGGCGTACGGCCCGGCCAGCACGCGGGAGAAGTCCGCTACCAGCACCCCCGACAGCGGCCCGCCGGTGCCCTCGCGCGGCGGTGCGACGCTCACTGACATCCAACTCCCTCGATCGTCCGCCTAATGGACAGATGTCCGTCACTACGGATTCTGGCAGATCGACGATGCGCGTCAAGTGAGAGGCAGTGCGGAAAGGATCGGTTGACAGCGGAAGCGGCGGCAGCGACAGTACGGAGAACGTGTTGCCCGAAAAGCGGACATACGTCCGGACAGGTGGTCCGGGGTCCGCGCGTGGTGAGGAGTCCTGGTGATGAGCGAACGGTCCCGGTTCGAGCCCGGCCGGCCAGTGGTGCTGCGCGGCGGCACGGTGCTGCCGATGGACGACTTGCGCACGGTGCTCACCGGCACCGACGTCCTGGTCGTCGGCGACCGGATCGCGGCCGTCGGGCCCGGCCTCCCCGTGCCGGAGGGCACCGCCGAGATCGACGCGACCGACGGCATCGTGATGCCCGGGATGATCGACACCCACCGGCACATGTGGCAGACGGCCATGCGCGGCTACGGTGCCGACTGGACCCTGACGCAGTACTTCGTCTGGTACTACCTGGAGCACGGCAAGCTCTTCCGCCCCGAGGACGTCCACGCCGGCAACATGCTGGCCGCCATCGAGGCCATCGACGCGGGCGTCACGACCGTCGTCGACTGGTCGCACGGCCTGCAGACGGTCGACCACGCCGACGCCGCCGTCGACGCGCTGCGGTCGGTGCCCGGCCGGTTCGTGCTGGCGTACGGCAACATCCAGCAGGCGCCCGCCGAATGGACCGCCGCGCCCGAGTTCCGGGACTTCGTCCGGCGGCGGATCACCGGGGACGACATGCTCGGCTTCCAGATCGCCTTCGACGTCACCGGCGACCCGGCCTTCCCGGAGAAGCCCGCCTTCGAGGTCGCCCGTGAGCTCGGCGTCCCGGTCACCACGCACGCCGGGGTGTGGGGTGCCACCGGTGACGACGGCATCCGGCTGATGTACGACCACGGCTTCATGACGCCCGAGACGGTGTACGTGCACGCCGCCTCGCTGTCGGCGGACTCCTACCACCGCATCGCCGCCACCGGCGGCTCCGTCTCGGTCTCCACGGAAAGCGAGCAGAGCGCCGGTCAGGGCTACCCGCCCACCTGGGCCATCCGCGCGCACGGCATCCCGGTGTCGCTGTCGATGGACACCAGCGTCTGGTGGAGCGGCGACCTGTTCTCGGCCATGCGCACCACGCTCGGCGCCGACCGCTCCCGCGAGCACCTGGAGGCCCACGGCAAGGGCGAGACCGTCACGCACTGCCGTCTGCGCGCCGACCAGGTCGTCGACTGGGCCACCCGCGGCGGCGCGCGCGCCATCGGCCGCGACGGCGACCTCGGCACCCTGGAAGCGGGCCGGAAGGCCGACGTCGTCCTCGTCAAGAACGAGCACTCACCCGTGTCGTTCCCGCTGCTCAACCCCTACGGCCACATCGCCTTCCAGGCGCAGCGGGGCGACGTGCACACCGTGCTGGTCAACGGCCGCGTCGTCAAGCACGAGCACCGCCTGCTCGGCATCGACCTCGCCGCCGCCCGCCGCGAGGTCGAGCAGACCGTCGAACACCTGCGGACGACGATGGGAGAAGAGGCATGGCGCCAGGGAATGAACCCTGACGTCCCCGAGACCACCATCCTCGACAACCCCTACACCTACACCGACTACCACAGCGACTCCACCCACGCCTGCCGGGAATCCGTGTAGCGGATCGACCTGGAGGTCGCCGATCGCCGGGTTGGCGGTCGGGCGGCGGCGGTCAGGGGTGAGAGGTCTTCGGGCCGGTGTGAAGGGCTTCCGACCGCCCGCTCACGACCGGCTCCTCGCGACGGATACATCTTGACGATTCACATCGCCCCGATGACGTTGGCCGGCCGGTAGGTGAGCAGGACGACGCCCGGGCTGAAGATCGTGCTGTCCGTGAGCTCCAGGGTCGCCGCGACGCCCTCGCGGAACAGGCGCTGCCCCTCGCCCTTGATGACCGGGTAGATCCAGATCCGGTACTCGTCGAGGAGACCGTGCTCCATGAGGGTGTCGGTGAGCCGCCCGCAGCCCCAGATCAGGATGTTCTTTCCGGGCTGCCGCTTGAGCCTGCCGACCTCGGTGACCAGGTCGTCGCCGTGGATGATGGTCGAGTTGTTCCACTCGTCGGCCTTCTCCAGCGTCGAGGAGACCACGTACTTGGCGATGCTGTTCACGTGGTCGGCGTAGGGGTTGCCCGCCATGGCCGGCCAGGCCTGCGCCATGCCCTCGTAGGTGACGCGTCCCAGCAGGATCGCGTCACCGCTGAGGGCGAGGTTCAGGGCGTACGACTGGGCCTCCGCGTCGGAATAGCTCATGGACCACAGGTGGGGGTTGTCCTGGAAGCCGTCGAGCGTGGCGTAGGTCGACGCGATGATCTTTCTCATTGTTCTCTCCATGTCGGTGAGGGCTCAGATGGTGTGGGGGCACTTGGCCCGGGCGTCGCGCAGCGCGAGGGCCCACCAGGAAAGCTGGTCCAGGGTGGTCCTGACCGCCGTGTTGCAGTCGGCGGTCGCCTTGGGCCAGGTGCCGTCCGCGGCGAACAGGTCCCAGTAGCGCGGGAGGCTGATGGCGTCGCGGATGGTCACGGCGTTCAGTTCGGTGAAGACCTGGCGCAGCTGTTCGATGGCGTGCAGGCCGCCGGACTCCCTGCCGTAGGCCACGAAGGCGACGGGCTTGGCCCGCCACTCCTCGTAGTACCAGTCGATGGCGGTCTTGAGCGGGGCGGGAAAGCTCCGGTTGTACTCGGGGGTGACCACGGCGAAGGCGTCGGCGGCGTCCAGCCTCGGCGCCAGGGCCCGCACCTTCGCGGGGACGGGCTCGTCCTGGTCGGTGAGGGTCTGCGGCAGGTCGGCCTCGGCGAGGTCGATCAGGTCGACGTCCAGCTCCGGGCGCCTGCGGGCCTTGGCGGCGAACCAGCCGGCCACGGTGGGTCCGAACCGGCCGTTACGGGTGCTCCCGATGATGACCGCCAGACGCAGCGGGTCATTCTCCGACATTTCCTACCTCCTCGGCGCTCGTCCCCGGCTCGATGTGACCACTCTGCCGAAGGGCCTTTACGACTTGTTTCTCGTCGCCTTACGGCCCCGCGCAGGGCCTCGGTAAATGTCGGAGGACCCGGTTATCGTGGCCGTCATGCGTTTCGGGGTGCTGGGGCCGCTGGCCGTGTGGACGAGCGACGGCGTGCCGGTCGCGGTCCCCGGGCTGAAGGTCCGCGCCCTGCTGGCCGACCTCCTGGTCCACGAGGGGCGCCCGGTGCCCGCCGACCGCCTCGTCGACGACCTCTGGGGGGACCACCCGCCGGGCAACCCCTCGGGCGCGCTGTCGGCCAAGGTGTCGCAGCTGCGCCGGGTGCTGGAGGACGCCGAGCCGGGCGGCCGCGAGCTGCTCGTGCACCAGCCCGCGGGTTACCTGCTGAGAGCCGACACCGACGCCGACAGGTTCAGTTCCCTGATCGCGCGGGCGAGCCGGGCCGGCGACCCCCGGGCCACGGCGGCGCTGCTGTCCGAGGCGCTGGCCGCCTGGCGGGGGCCCGCGTTCGCCGACTTCGCCGACGAGCCGTTCACCCGGGCGGCCGTCGCCCGCCTTGAGCAGCAGCGGCTGACCGCGCACGAAGACCGGGCAGAGGCGCTGCTGGCACTGGGTGAGCACGTCCCGCTGGCCGGTGAGCTCGGTGACCTGCTGGCCGAGCACCCGCTCCGGGAGCGGCTTCGCGCCACCCACATGCGCGCGCTCTACCGGGCCGGACGGCAGAGCGAGGCGCTCGAGAGTTACGAGGAGCTGCGCACGCTGCTGGCCGACGAGCTGGGGCTGGATCCGAGCGCCGGCCTCGTCGCCCTGCACCGCGCCATCCTGACCCATGATCCCTCGCTGGCCGCGCCGGACGCACCGGACTTATCGGCGGCCCGGCCCGCCACGAACCTGCCCGCGCCGCTCACCGGCCTGATCGGCCGGGACGACGCGGTGGCCGAGATCGGCGCCCGGCTGGAGACCGAGCGCCTGGTGACGCTCACCGGCCCCGGCGGGGTCGGCAAGACACGCCTGGCCGTCGAGACGGCGAGGCGGCTGACCGGCCCGTTCCCCGACGGGGTGTGGCTGGTCGAGCTGGCCGCGCTCGACCGGCCCGCCGACCATGACGCGATGTCCCGGCTGGCGGAAGCCGTCATGGCGGTGCTGGACATCCGCGACGCCACCGGTCCCGCTGAGCCGGCCGGGCCGATGTCCGCCGTGCACCGCCTCACCGAGGCGCTGCGCCCCCGGCGGCTGCTGCTGGTGCTGGACAACTGCGAGCACGTGGTCGAGCCGGTGGCCGAGCTGGCGGAGGCGCTGCTGCGCACCGCGCCTGGGCTGCGCATCCTTGCGACCAGCCAGGAACCGCTGGCCCTGGCCGGCGAGGTCGTCTGGAGCGTCCCGCCACTGGAGGTGCCCGACCGGGCCGCCGACCTCACCGACCTCACCGTCCTCGAACGGACCGGCTCGGTACGGCTGTTCGTCACGCGCGCGTCCGCGGCGGCCAGGGGCTTCGCCCTCGACGCGGACACCGCTCCGGCGGTCGCCGTGCTGTGCCGGCGGCTGGACGGCATCCCGCTGGCCCTGGAGCTGGCGGCGACCCGGGTACGGGCGCTGGGCGTGCACGGCCTCGTCGATCGCCTGGACGACCGGTTCCGGCTGCTCGCCACCGGGCACCGGGGCGCGCCGCCGCGCCAGCGCACCCTGATGGCGATGATCGACTGGAGCTGGGAGCTGCTGAGCGACTCCGAACGCGTCGTGCTGCGAAGGCTCGCCGTGCACGTCGACGGCTGCACCCTTCCGGCCGCCGAGGTCGTCTGCGCGGAGGACGGCCTGGACGTGGTCGACCTGCTTACCCGCCTGGTGGACCGATCCCTGGTCGTCATGGTGGACGGCGGCGGGGCGCCGCGCTACCGGCTGCTGGAGTCGGTCGCGGCCTACTGCGCCGGGCAGCTCCAGCAGGCGGGCGAGCTTGAGGAGGTGCGGCGGCGGCACCGCGGGTACTACATCGGTCTCGCCGAGCAGGCCGAGCCGCACCTGTACGGGTCAGGCCAGCGGGGGTGGCTGCGGCGGCTCGATGCCGAGGCCGCCAACCTGCGCGCCGCGCTCAACGCCGCGGTCCGGGATGAGGACGCTGATGGCGCACTGCGCCTGGTCAACGCGATGGCCTGGTACTGGTTCCTGCGCGGCAGGCTGACCGAGGCCCGCCGCTCGCTCGCCACGGCCCTGTCCGTCCCCGACGCCACCCCCGACGGCGCTGAAGCCGCAGCGCCGACCGTCCCTGGCGAGGTGTCCTTCAGCGCTGGGGCCGCGGCAGCGGCCATCCCCGGCGAGGTGTCCTTCAGCGCTGAAGCCCCGGCAGCGGCCGTCCCCGGCGAGGTGTTCGTCGGCGCCCAGGTCACGGGCGGCGCCGAAGGCGTGCGGCCGTCCGCGCTTCGTGGCAAGGCTCTGGCCTGGGACGTCGGCATCGGGCTTCTCCACGGTCACGTCGCCGGCAGGGACGAGCGCCGCCGGGCGGCCCTGCGGATGTTCGAGGGCACCGACGACCCCGGCGGGCGCGCGAGAGCCGAGTGGTTCCTGGCCTACGCCGGCATCGGCATCGGCGACCTCGCCGTCGCCGAGCATCTGGTGAGCCGGGCCCTGCCGACGTTCCAGGAGCTGGGCGACCGGTGGGGGACGGCGGCGGTCCTCGCCACCCGGGGCAAGCTCGCGCACGTACGCGGTGACCTGGCCGCGCTCGGACGCGACAGCGAGCGCAGCGCCGAGCTGTTCGGCGAGCTCGGCGACCGCTGGGGCCAGCTGGAGGCCACCGGCTGGCTCGGCGCGCTGGCCGAGATGACCGGCGATCTCGAACGGGCCCACCGGCTGCATCTGGACGGGCAGCACATGGCCGAGGAGCTCGGGCTGTGGACGGAGGTCGCCGGGCGGCTCTCCTGGCTCGGCTGGATCGCGCTGCAGCGCGGCGACTACACCGGCGCGAGAGAGCTCTGCGAGCGGGCGCTGCGGCTGACCGTCGAGCAGGGCCACCAGGACGGGCAGATCTTCGCCATGATGGGGCTGTCCTTCGCTGCCCGCAGGGACGGCGACCTCGACCTCGCCGAGACCCACCTGCGCGACGTGCTCGGCCGGACGTCCGGGAAGCACGCGGAGGAGGCGCCGCCGCCGCACCTGCCCAGCATCCTGACGGAGCTGGGCTTCGTCGCCGAGCAGCGCGGCGACGCGGCGGAGGCGCTCGCCCTGCATCTGGAGTCCCTCGGCCACGTGGCGAAGTTCGGCACCGACTGGGGCATGCCGATCGCGCTGGACGGCCTCGCCGGAGCCCTCTCCCTCGCCGGGGACCACGACCGCGCCGCCCGGCTCCTGGGCGCGGCGGCCTCGGCCCGCGCGTCCAGTTCCGTGTCCGCGGCTCCCGCCGAGCGCGGCGACATCGAACGCGTCACCGCCCGGGTCCGTCTCGCGCTGGGCGACGACCGCTTCGCCGCCGAGTTCGACCGAGGCGGCGCGCTCACACCCACCGAGGTGAAGGCACTGACGCACGCGGCCGCGACCCGCGCTGCCGGGGTCTCCTGACTTTGTCCATGTGAAGGACGAGGCCGGCGATGGGCGGCACTCGCCGCCTGCCGGCGCCGCGGTCATGCGGTCGACTTGCGGCGCAGCTCGGCGGCCAGGGCGTCGATCCTCTCGTTGAGCTCGGCCTCCTGCCGGGAGCGGTCGGCCTCATCCTGCGCCTCGACCTTCTCTATGCCCTGGCGCTCGAACCGCTCCGACTGCTTGAGCCCGATGCGCTTGACGGCCATGTCGCGTTGCTTGTTGAGCTCGTCCTCGGCCTCGTACAGGTCCTCGTTGGTGCTCATCTGGCGGTCGACCATCGTGTCGTACGTGCTGCTACCCGCGAGCTTCTTGGTCAGGATGGGAAGGCAGTCGACGATGACGAGCAGCAGCCGGACCAGCCACTGGGCGACGAGCACGAACGCGCTCTCGGCGGAGAGGCGGCCGAGCGCCTTGTCCTCCTCGAGAATGCCGATCTTCCCCTCGGTGGGCGGGAGCTTCGCCTTGATCGCCTCGTCGACCTGGGTGTCGTAGGCCTGCTCGGCGTCCTTCTGCTGGCTCGTCAGCGTGTCGATCTTCGTCTGGAGGCGTGCGAAGTCGGCCTGGTACTGGTCGGTCTTGCTGTCCGCGCGGATCTGCCGGGCGACCTTCCGATCGTGCTTGCAGTTGAGTCCTACGCCGACGCGACCGCTAAGGCCGGCCCCGGTCTTCCCGGCGCACTCGCGGGCTGCCAGGTCCTCGGCGGCGGCGAGCTTCTTGGCGGCCGCGTCGAGCTGCTTTCTTATCTTCGCCTGCTGGTCCTCGGTCTGCTTCAGCGCTACGGCCTGAGCGGCGGGGGAGCTCGCCACGGTGAGCAGGAGGTTGCCCGCGGCGCATCGGGACGCGGTGGCGTCGTCGAGCCGCCGGTAGGGGACGGGGTTGCACGCCCGCAGGGCGGACTCCTTGCCGAGCCGCTCCTGGACGCGGTCGGCGGCCACCTGCCGGTGGATCGCCGGTTCGAAGACCTTCAGCAGCAGCGGCTCGGCGATGACCAGCCCGATGACCACCGACAGCATCAGCCGCACGACGAAGATCCAGGCGGAGGCGCCGTGGCGCGTACCGTGCGTGCTGGATATGAGCCAGGTGTCGATGGAGACGATGACCCAGCCCCAGAGGGCGGCGATCATGATCAGGACCCCCAGCGGGGCGTCCACGAACTTCTCCAGCGCCACCAGCATGGACAGCGCGGCCAGGAGTCCGGCGTTGAGGAGGATCGCGCCCAGCCGCGTGTAGCGGGGGCGCTCCTCCGGGGCCCAGTCGAGGATGGTCTCGGAGACGCCCGTCAGCGAGCGCAGCCACCGTCCAGGTCCACGGGCCGGTCGGGCGGGACGATGCGGCCTGCTAGCAGCGCCGGAGCGGCCGTAAGCGGACTGCCCACGATCGGCCTGCCGAGCGCCACCTCGTGGATCCTCGCCGGCCTGCATGTGGCCTTCGGGCGGCTGTCCCGGTGGGAACCCGTTGGCGGCGGCGGGTTCCCTGCCCGGGGGATCGGACGTATGGAAGGCAGGCGGCGGCTGCCCCGTTCCTACGGTCATCCTGGCAGCCCTTCTTCCCTGAAGGCGGACTCATCGGTCGCCTGCGGGATGTCGTCAACGGCGCCCTCGCTCGTGTCGTCGGCCTCTTCGGCCTGGGTCAGGGCGGGTGGGACCTCCCCGCCGCCCACCACCGCCCCCACGGCGCCGGTGTCGACGGCGATGCTGCCGATGAGCTCTCTGGGGTTGAGGGAGATCTCGTCCAGGTGGCCGTGCTTGGCGATCTCCTTGAGCATGTCGAGGCGAACGCCCAGCAGGTGCAGCCGGTCCTCCCTGTCGCGGAGCTCGCGGCCGACGGCGTGCTCGTAGTCCCGGTCCTGCCGCGCGTGCTCCCTTTCCCGGTCCGCGGCGGCGAGCTCGTACTGGTGCTTCAGCCCCGCCTGCAAGGTGTCGTACTCGCGCTGGAGGCGTTCCCGCTCCATCTCGCGTTCCCCGTCCTCCAGGTCCCAGAGCCGCCGCAGCTGGGCCTTCTCGGCGTCGGAGCGCTCACGGAGGATCTCGCGCTGAAAGTCCCGGTCGCCGTCCTCGATCCTGTGCATCCGCTCCACCTCCATCCGCTCCACCGCGCGCTGGGCGTCCTCCAGCGCGTACCTCCGGTTCCTCTCCTCTTGCTCGACCAGGTATCTGCGCTCACGGTCCGACAGACCCGTCTCGTACTCCCGCTCCTGGCTGGCGTGGTTCCACTGCCGGTCCTGGTCCTGGAGCGCCCAGCTCCGATCGCGTAGCTCCCTTTCCTCGGCCGCCTTGCGATCGCGCTGTTCCTGGACACGAGCGGCAATGTCGGTGCTGGTCAGTTCCCCCTTCTGGCCCGCGATCATCGCCGCCTTGATCGGATCGTCACCGATCGCCTGATAGATCTTGGCCATCTGCGTGGTGGCGAAGTCGTCGGAGGCGGCGGTCATGTCGTTCCGGATGACCTGCTGCTGGCGCTGGAAGAACAGCCGCATCTCGTCCATCTTCAGCTCGTGCTTCTTACGCTCCACGTCCAGGCGGCGCTCGGTCTCCTCCATCTCTATGGCGTGCCGCGCCTTGAGAGCGGCCAGCTCGTGGGTGAGATCCGCGAGGCCCGACTCGACGACGTGGTCGGCCTCCTGGACGGTCAGCCGCTTCTGGAGGGCGACCAGTTCCTCTGGGGTCAGCACCTCGACGCTGGCGAGCGCCGCGGATATGCCCGGGATGAGCGGCGGCTTGAGCTGGACGTAGGCCTCGATCTGGGTCTGGACGTTGAGGCGGACCGTGTTGATCTCCGCGACCCGATGGTTCAGGCCGAGCTGGAAGAGCCGATGGTGGCTGCGCACGTAGCCCAGCAGTGCGCGCCCGGCGTCCCCCTGGCCGTCCCGCACCACCACGACGGGGTCGGTGACCGTGCACAAGAAGGTGACCCGGACGGTGAACTCTTTGGCGTCGGCCGACGGTATGGCGAGCTCGATCCAGACCTCGTGGTTGCGCGACATGTCCACCACGGCGACGTACGTCGCGCGTACCACCAGGTCGTCGTCGTCCTGGCGGCGGCCGTGGTCGACGGTGTACTTGCCGTCGGCCAGGAAGACCCGCACCTGGTCGCCCTTGACCCTCGGCACCTCTCCCTCGGCCCGGCGGGGCCTGCGCAGGCTCCACTTCCCGCTCCGGTCCGTGCGGCCGAGAGACTTCTCCTCTGTGATCGGGTAGGGCATCGTCATCGCGATCCTCCGTTACAACGCCCTGGCCGCGCGGTCGAGAGCGGCCAGGAGCACCTTCGTCAGGGCTGCGGAGCGCGCCGGTCGCTTGCGCGAGTGCTCCATGAGAGTGATGAAGTCGGCCTTCAGCGGCCCGTACTCGTGCTCGGGCAGTGCGGCGCCCAGCGCGTCGCCGAGCATCCGCGCGTCGTGCTCGGCGTTCACCCCGCTGAGCCGGCCGAGCGTGTTGAGAGCGTCCAGGAGCGCCTTCAGCGCCGCGCGCCGGCACGGACGGTGTCGCAGTACGGCCGCCCACAGCTCGGCGACCGCGGAGAGCCGCTCGGGGTGCTCCCTGACGAACTCGATGATCGCCAGGTTTCCAGTGCGGGCGCTCCGGGTCCGCAGGGTCCCCAGGATCGCGATCAGCGTCAACTGGTAGTGGCGCCTGGTGCGCCCGATGGCACTGACGTTCTTGAGCTGGGTGCGCAGGTGCTGGACGACGTGGCTGGCGTCGGCGTCGTTGGCGACCAGGGTGGCGAACAGGCTGCCGAACGCGGCCGCGGCCTCCTCGCTCAGCGCATTGTCCTGGACGACGAGCTGCCAGAGCCGCCGGGCCGCGGGGGTCGGGAAGCGGACCCCGAGCTCGCCCGCGAAGGCGGTGATCGCGGTCAGCCGCTGGGCGGCGGTCCCCTGGCCCGCCCACCACTCGGCGGTGCGCAGCGCGACGGGCACCAGTGCTTCGTCCAGGCACATGAACCAGAGCACGTAGACGGCGGTGCACTGTCCCTCCCAGTCGCACTCCCCCCGCGACCACGGTTCCAGGTAGGAGAACTCGATCTCCTCGTACGTCGTGTACGACAGCAGCGCCAGGCCAGCCGCGATGTTGAGCTGAAATTCCTCGTGCTTGATGAGCTTGCTCAGCCAGTCCTGCACGGCGTCCCAGAGTGCGCTGCGGAACCTCTCCGACAGCTCCTCCAGGACGTAGCGACGGTAGGCGTCCTCCTTGAAGGCCAGCACGCGCCTCGACGTCGCGCCGTCGCTGACGCGCACGAAACGGATCAGTCCATCGGGGCGGTGTCGTTCGGCGCGCTCCTGTGGCATGGCCGCCCCCGCGTCCGCCACGCCCTTCGGCGGCACGGCTGTGGAGACCGTCGCGGACGCCGCCTCCTGGGGCGCCGGCGGGGCGGGTTCCGGCTCGGGCCAGGTCATCTCCAGCGACTCCGACAGCATGTCCATGCAGGTCTCGAAGCCGCGCTCGACGACGCCCGCCACGAAGGCCAGCGCGGTGACCTCGAGCACCTGCCGCCGTGAGGGCCCCCGGTCGAACCACTCGCGCACCTGCCTGCGCCCTGCCTGGTCCAGGACCTCGTTGACCGCCTCCTCGGCCGATCTGCCGTCGATGATGCGTTCGGCCATCAGGACGAGGTCGGCCATGACGAACTCCTCCGGCATGGCGGCCACGACGGCGGCGACCGTCTCCTCGGGCGTCTCGTCGCCGAGGTGCGCGCGTAGGACCTCGGCGACGGGGGGACGCACCCATGCCACGTGGCGCACCGAGTCCGGCGGTCGGCTCGGCGTGTTGGGGGTGGTGACGACCAGGTAGGCGCCGGCCTCGCGTACCTTCTCGCTGACGGCCAGCCAGGTGTGGTCGGCGTCGGGCCAACCCTGGTCGGTGTCCCATCCCGGCGTCTCACGCCCCCGCCGCGTTCCCGCCCTCCGTTCGCTGGTGCGGTCGAACACCGCATATCCGTAACCGCTCTCGTAGCCGCGCTCCGCGAGCTCCTTGAGGGTGGCTGAAGGAGGCAGCGACACGATCACGCCCTCACCGTCGCCGAGGACGGTGCGCAGCAGCACGATTGCGCCGGTCCGTTTGCCGATGCCCGTTTCACCGGTCACCACCACGATGCGGTCCGACCGCAGGCTCTCCAGAGCCTCGTCGTACGGCCTCACGGGCGGGGCGTAGCGATCGACGGCTCCGCTGACCACCGCACCGCCGAGCCGGCCGGTCGTGGGCGCCGGCTCGCCTCCGGCGAGCGCGTCTCCGAAGCCGAAGACGCTCCTGGCCGCGTCCACCGAGCCGAGGAACATGTTGTAGACGGCCTTCTTGTACTCCGGCGTGGAAGGCTGCTCGGGTTTCGCCTCGGACTTCCTGGCCTCCTGGTTGATGGCTTCGTCGGCGTCGCCCGCCCGGCCGTCCGCGCGCGCTCCTCCGGACGCCCGCTCATCCGCGGCCGGCTTGGCCGCGGGAGGCTTGGCCGCGGGAGGCGAGGGCTCCTCTGAGGACCGCCTGGGGGAGGCGGACCCGGCCGAGCGTTCCGGTCCGGCCTGATCAGTAGAAAGGCCCGTACTTTCCGCGGGGCCACGCGTCTCCGCCCGTGCCGGCTCCAGGAGTGGGGTTTCGGCCGCCCGCTGGTCGCTTTGGGGCGGCCCGGGAACATCCGGAGTGGATTGGGGGGATATGCCAGCTTCAGCAGTCATCGTTCGGCCCGTGCTCAGAGAACCCAAAGACGGAACCCGGCATATGGATCGTGTCAGCAGAAACAATGTTCAAAACGGACTTACCCGCTGCGGATGGCCGTCGCGATCGCTCCTCGGGTTTCGGAGGCGACGCCGGGATATACGATGATTTTTCGGGCTTGACCTCATGTCCGGGTATGTAGATGTATGCCATCTCATCGAAGCGCTTGGCTGGAAGGTCAACCCGCACCTCGCGGAACTGCCCGGGTCGCAACCCTCCCAATTCCGAAAGCACGGCCTTGCGGTAGACGGACTCGGAAACGATCAGAGCGAGGTTCGCGTCGGCGGCACCGGCCAGCGCCTCGCGCACCGGGCCCGAGCCCAGCAGCCGGCTGAGCGTTATCAGGGCTTGGCCGGCGCGGCCGAGCGCGCCCCGGGCCACGGTGTCGACATGCATCGCCAGCCGTAGCCGCATCCTCATCTCGGGTGAGTGGTCCGCGTTGTGGTCGGCGAGGAGCAGCTCCACCTGGTCGACGAACCGCCGCACAATGGCGATCAGGTCGACGCCGTCGGGCAGCACGGCCAGCTCGCCGTCCCCGCCTGGCTCACATTCCCAGAGCCCCCGGTCCAGTCCGGCCGCTTCGGCCGCCTGGCTCAGGAGCCGGTCGAGCGCGCGCTGGATGCTGAGTTGCCGCCGGACATTGCGGTCGCTGTACTTCTCGACGTCGACGCCGAGCACGAATCGCTCGCACAAGGGAGGGGGCTCGAGCATGACAGCTCCATTGCCAGACTTTCGGACAGGGTTCGCAAGGGTATCCGGGCTTTTGGGGGGAAATCTCAAAGAACGCAAAACCAATCAGACCAAGCCATAGTGATCACGTTCAGAAATGACACGTAGGCAGCCCGCCCGGGGCGGCCTGCCATCGTTTAGCGATCTCAGTCTCTAGCCGAACCGATGAGCCTTGTGTTGAAAAGTGCGCATTGGCCAGAGGTAACCAGATTGTTATTCAGAAGCCAGCTTGCGAAGCCGGGTGAGGTCATTGATCACAATGCGCCCCCGATACGTACTGATTACCCCTTCTGCCCGGAGTTCGGCCAATTTGCCGGATATCGAGGCCCGCGACAGGCCGATGGCCTGGCCGAGCTCGGTCTGGTCGAGGCCGATGTCGAGAGCCCGGTCGGCCGCCCCCTCTGCGGCGTCGGGTGGCGCCGACGGCACGGCCAGCCTCATCAGCGCCCGTATCACACGCTCGCCGGCCGACAGCGTGGCCAGCTCTAGACGGACCTCTTCACTCTCCCTGACGCGGCGCACTGCGAATCTGATCAGATCGGCTTCCAGGCCCAGTGATCGGATATGCCTGACAAATGGGTCGATGGCCACCGACCGTGCCTCGCAGGTGTCGATCGCGGTCACCGTCGCCGACCGGCTGGCTCCGTCCAGGAGTGCGATCTCGCCCAGGACCTGACCGGGGCCCCTTATCGCCAGGAGGATGGCGTTGCCCGCGGAGTCGACCAGCGACACCTTCACACGCCCGCCGGTCAGCAGGAGAACGCGGTCGGCCGTCTCCCCCTGCCGCAGCAGGGTCTCGCCGGGATGGTAGACCTCGGCGGTCCCCAGGCGCGCGAGCCGGGTCCAGACATCGGGCCCGACGACCGCGGCGAAACCCTCCATAGCCCAATCTTGTGGGGCCGGGGTACTGCCCGCAACGCGTTCCGCCGGACCCGGAACACGATCGAGACCGGTGCCGGCCGGGTGTATCCGAGCCCGCGCTCCTCTCGATCTCCGTGCGCTTCCCAACAGCCGACGGTGAGGGTGGGACACGCAGCGCTCGACGAATCGAACGCGGTTCCGCCGACGTGCGTGGCGTGTATGACACCAGGTCGGAGGCCCTCGGGAGAGGGTGGCAGGGCGACTCGCCGCGGCCGGCGGCGGCGGGGGGCTTGTACCAACCTGGAGTCACACGCTGCAAAATCAGGGTGGAAGGGCCCGCGCCAGACGTACCCGACGCCTGGCCGGCCTCGCTGCCGGGCCGGACAGGAGATGGGTGATGAGCGGCATGCCGCACTGGAGGCTGGACCCGCTGGTCGACCGCGATGCCCACCAGTTGCAGGAGTACGACGACCTGACCGCCATCGAGCGGCTGGCGCCCTTCTCGTTCGGGGCGTGCTCGTGCGGCGAGTGGACCACGCCCAACATGACCATCGACGACGTCCTGGCGGCCTTCGACGCGCACATGCGGCAGGTGCAGGTGGCCGCACGCGCGAGCCGGCCCTGGCGCGACCGTGACGACCCGGCCCGGTGACGAGACGGCACCTCGCATCGTGTCGACACGCGACTGATGGGGACCGCCGGCCCGGCCCGGTCTCCCTCAGCCCGTGCCCCTCGGTGGCGCCCGTCACGGCAGGATGAGGGCGGGGTCCTCGGCAGGCACCGGCGACGCGATCGGCAGGGTGATGATCATGGTGAGGCCTCCGCCGGGGGTCTCCTCGGGGACGAGCGTGCCGCCCATCGCCTCGGCCAGCCCTCGGGAGAGCGCGAGGCCGAGGCCGACGCCGGTGTGGTTGTCCCGGTCGCCCAGACGCTGGAAGGGCATGAAGACGCGGTCGTGCGCCTCGGGCGGTATGCCGGGGCCACGGTCGATGACGCGGATCTCGACCTGGCCGCCGTGCGAGCTGGCGGTGACGAGCACCTTTGCCCCGGCCGGGCTGTGGCGGACGGCGTTGGTCATCACGTTGACCAGGATGCGCTCCAGCAGCGCCGGGTCGGCGACGATATCCGGGAGGCCGGCCGACAGCTCGCCCTCCACGCGGTCCGCGAGCGGCCCGAGGTCGTCGATCGAGCGAGGGACGACCTCCTCGACCGCGACCGGCTGCGAGGCCAGACCCAGCACGCCCGCCTGGAGGCGGCTCATGTCGAGGAGGTTGGCCACCAGCCGGTCCAGCTTGGCCAGCGACTCGTCGGCGGTGGCGAGCAGCTCGTGCCGGTCCTCCTCGCTCCACCGCACCTCGGTGCTCCGCAGGCTCTCGACGGCGGCCTTGGCCGAGGCCAGCGGGGTCCGCAGGTCATGGCTGACCGCGGCGAGCAGCGCCGTGCGCATCCTGTCGGCCTCGGCCAGCGGTCTGGCCTGCTCGGCCTCCTCCCGCAACCGCTGCTGGCGCAGCGCGATGGCGGCCTCGGCGGCGAACGCCTCCAGCACCCGGCGGTCGGAGGCGTCCAGCAGGCGTCCCCGCACCGCCAGCACCAGGTCGTCGTCGATGGACACGTCGGAGTCGGCGGCGCCCGGAGCCGTGCAGGGCGCGCCGCCGGAGGTGGCCACGATGCGCCACGCCTCGGGCTCGGAGTGGTCGTCGGGGCTCGGCTCCGCGGCCCGTTCGAGCAGCGTCACCGAGGACAGGCCGAAGATCTCCCGCAGCCGCGCCAGCAGCGAGGGCAGCGCCGCGTCCCCGCGCAGCACGTGCCCCGCCAGGGTGGACAGCACCTCCGCGTCCGCCCCGGCGCGGGACGCTTCGCGGGTCCTGCGGGCGGCGAGGTCCACCACGGCGCTCACCATGACGGCCACCAGCACGTAGACGCCGAGGGCGAGCAGGTTCTCCGGATCGGAGATGGTGAACCGGCCCACGGGCGGGGTGAAGAAGTAGTTGAGCAGCAGCGATCCCGCCACGGCGGCTGTGACGGCGGGCCACATGCCGCCCACGAGGGCCACGCCCACCACCATCAGCAGGAAGAGCAGGATCTCGCTGGGCAGCGACAGCGCGTCCCCGAAGGGCACCAGCGCGGCGGTGATGATGGGAAGCAGCAGCAGCGCCATCGCCCAGCCCGCGAACCGCCGCCTGCGGGTGAGCGCGGCGCGCGACCTGACGCGCCGGGCGCGCCCGCTCACCTCGGCATGGGTGATCATGTGGACGTCGATGGACCCGGAGAGCATGGTGGTGGTGACGCCCACACCCCGGGAGAACAGCTGCGCGATCCTGCCGCGACGTGAGGCGCCGAGTACGAGCTGCGTCGCGTTCACTCCCCGCGCGAAGTCCAGCAGAGCGTTCGGCACGTCGTCGCCGACGACCTGGTGGTAGGTGCCGCCGAGGCTCTCGACCAGCGTGCGCTGGCGCGTCAGGTTCGCCGGGTCGGTCCCGGTGAGGCCGTCCGAGCGGGTCACGTGGACGGCGAGCAGGTCGGCGCCCTTGGTCCTGGCGGCGATCCTGGCCGCGCGCCGCACCAGCGTGTCTCCCTCTGAGCCGCCGGTCAGCGCCACCACCACGCGCTCGCGGGCCTCCCACGTGCCGGCGATGCCGTGGTCGGCCCGGTAGCGGTCGAGTTGCTCGTCCACCTTTCCCGCGACCCAGAGCAGGGCCAGCTCGCGCAGGGCCGTCAGGTTGCCGACACGGAAGTAGTTCGAGAGGGCGGCGTCGATCCTCTCCGGCGGATAGATGTTCCCGTGGGCCATCCGGCGGCGCAGCGCCTCCGGGGCCATGTCGACGACCTCCACCTGGTCGGCCCTGCGCACGACCTCGTCGGGTACGGTCTCGCGCTGCGGGACCCCGGTGATCTGGTGGACGACGTCGTTGAGCGACTCCAGGTGCTGGATGTTGACGGTGGAGACGACGTCGATCCCGGCGTCCAGGATCTCCTCGATGTCCTGCCAGCGCTTGGCGTTCTTCGAGCCGGGCACGTTGGTGTGCGCGAGCTCGTCGATCAGCGCGAGCCTGGGCCTTCGCGCGATGACGGCGCCCGCGTCGAGCTCGGTGAAGGCCGTCCCCCGGTAGACCATGGTCTTCCGGGGGACGAGTTCCAGGTCGTCGACCTGCGCGGCCGTACGGGGCCTGCCGTGGGTCTCGACGAACCCGACCACCACGTCGGTCCCCCGGGCCACGCGCCTGTGCCCCTCGCAGAGCATCGCGAAGGTCTTGCCGACCCCGGGCGCCGCCCCCAGGTAGATCCTCAGCCGGCCGCGCGCTCCGCCCATCGCCGCTATCCCTTGAGCCGGTCGAGTGCCAGGTTCAGCCGCAGGACGTTCACCCCGGGTTCGCCCATGAATCCGAGGCTGCGACCCGTGGTGTACTCGTCGATCAGCTTCCCGACCTGGGCCGGCGTGAGCCCGCGTTCCCTGGCGACCCGGTTGGCCTGCAGGTGGGCGTAGGCGACCGAGATGTCCGGGTCGAGGCCGGAGCCGCTGGCGGTGACCGCGTCAGGAGGCACGACGGCCTTCGCCGAGCCCCGCACCGCGACCGTACGGCCGCTCGCGTAGTCCTCGCCGGGCCTGCCGCACTCGACCTTCACACCCCTGTACTCGGCGACGAAGGGTGCCGAGGGGCAGGCCTGGTTGACGCTGACGGCGCGGGTGGGCGTGCCGACGGCCGGGAAGACCTTCAGCACCGCGCCCACCCCGTCGGGCGTGCAGTACGGCCGCGCGCCGCTGACGCCCTCGAGCTCGCCGATGGCCTTGCTCCTGGCGCAGACCTGGGTGAGCAGGCTCTGCCTGCCGGTGTCGGGAGCGCCCTCCGCGTCCTTGGCCCCGGGCACCGCGAGGGTGTCCACGATGTCCTCGGGGCCGAGGTTGCTGGCGGCGGTGGACGTCATGTCGTACCCGTCACCGGCCGCCGAGGGACGGCTCTGGAAGTACTTCCTCACCGGGTTGCCTGAGCCGTCGGTGAAGCTCTGGCCGACGAGGGAGCTGCCCGTGTCCCTGCCGTCCTTTCGCACGAGCGAGCCGTTGGCGCTGTCGTTGAACACGGCCTGGGCGATGCCGGTGACCAGGAGGGGATAGATCGCCCCGGTCACCAGGGTGAGCACGAGCAGCGCGCGCAGCGCGGCCACGTGCTGGCGGATCCAGCTTGGCAGGCGTTCCATTTATGACATCCCCGGAAGGAACTGGACGACGAGGTCGATGATCTTGATTCCGACGAACGGGACGACGATGCCGCCGAGGCCGTAGACGTAGAGGTTGCGGTTGAGCAGCTTGGAGGCGCTCGAAGGGCGGTACCTGACGCCGCGCAGCGCCAGCGGGATCAGCGCGACGATGATGATGGCGTTGAAGATGACCGCCGACAGGATCGCGGACTGCGGGCTGGCCAGGCGCATGACGTTGAGCGCGCCGAGGCCGGGATACACGGCCGCGAAGATCGCCGGGATGATCGCGAAGTACTTGGCGATGTCGTTCGCGATCGAGAAGGTCGTCAGCGCCCCCCGCGTGATCAGGAGCTGCTTGCCGATCTCGACGATCTCGATCAGCTTGGTGGGGTTGGAGTCGAGATCGACCATGTTCCCGGCCTCCTTGGCGGCCGAGGTGCCGGTGTTCATCGCCACTCCGACGTCGGCCTGGGCGAGCGCGGGAGCGTCGTTGGTGCCGTCGCCGGTCATGGCGACCAGGCGCCCGCCCTGCTGCTCCCTGCGGATCAGGGCCAGCTTGTCCTCGGGGGTCGCCTCGGCGAGGAAGTCGTCGACCCCCGCCTCCGCGGCGATGGCCTTGGCCGTCAGCGGGTTGTCTCCGGTGATCATCACGGTACGGATGCCCATCTTGCGCATCTCGTCGAACCGCTCCCGCATGCCCTGCTTGACGACGTCCTTGAGGTGGATGACCCCCAGCACGCGCGCCCTGCCCCGGAGCACCTCGCCGACCACCAGCGGCGTCCCGCCCGAGGCGGAGATGCCGTCCACCAGGTCGCCGACCTCGGCGGTCGGGTGGCCGCCTTGGTCGCGCACCCACTTCATGACCGCCGTGGCGGCCCCCTTGCGCACCTGGCGGCCGTCCACGTTGACGCCCGACATGCGGGTCTGGGCGGTGAACGGGATCCACTCGGCGTGGGCCAGCTCCCCCGGCTTGCGCTCCCGCAGGCCGTACGCCTGCTTCGCGTAGACCACGATGGAACGGCCTTCGGGGGTCTCGTCTGCGAGGCTCGCCAGCTGGGCGGCGGCGGCCAGGTCGTCCGGGGCGACCCCGGGCGCCGGCGCGAACTCCGACGCCTGCCGGTTGCCGAGCGTGATGGTGCCGGTCTTGTCCAACAGCAGGGTGCTCACGTCGCCCGCGGCCTCGACCGCGCGTCCGCTCATCGCGAGGACGTTGCGCTGGACGAGCCGGTCCATGCCCGCGATGCCGATCGCCGACAGCAGCGCGCCGATCGTCGTCGGGATGAGGCAGACCAGGAGCGAGACCAGCACGATGCCGGTGACGCCGTTCGCGGTCAGGGCGAGCGAGTCGGGGATGCCGGGGTTGACCGCCTTGGAGTAGATGGCCAGCGGCTGCATGGTGGCCGTGGCGACGAGAAAGATGATCGTCAGCGCGGCGAGCAGGATGTTGAGCGCGATCTCGTTGGGGGTCTTCTGCCGGTTGGCCCCCTCGACCAGCGCGATCATCCGGTCGATGAAGCTCTCGCCCGGCCGCTGCGTGATCTGTACGACGATCCGGTCCGACAGCACCTTGGTGCCGCCCGTGACCGCCGAACGGTCGCCGCCCGACTCGCGGATGACCGGTGCGGACTCGCCCGTGATGGCGGACTCGTCCACGCTGGCGATGCCCTCGACCACGTCGCCGTCGCCCGGGATGATCTCTCCGGCCTCGACGACCACGAAGTCGCCCTGCCTGAGCTCGGGTGCGCCCACGGTTTCCCACGAGACGGCGCTCTGGCCGGCCCGCCAGCCCGTGAGGCGGCGCGCCATAGTGTCGCGCTTGGCGGCGCGCAGCGTGGCCGCCTGCGCCTTGCCCCGGCCCTCGGCCACGGCCTCGGCGAGGTTGGCGAACACGACGGTCAGCCAGAGCCAGACCACGATCGCCCAGGCGAAGATCGAGGGGCTGGTGACCGCGAGAACGGTGGTGAAGACCGCGCCGATCTCGACGATGAACATCACCGGGTTGCGCCACAGCGTGGCGGGGTTCAGCTTGCGCAGGGCGTCCGGCAGGGAGGTGAGGAGCTGCTTGGGGTCGAGCAGACCGCCCCCGACCTTGCCGTTCCTGTCCGGCGCGGGTGTACGGCCCGGCGCGCGGAGCACTGGGGTTGCCATTACGAGATTCCTTCTGCGAGCGGCCCGAGCGCCAGGGCGGGGAGGAAGGTCAGCGCGACCAGGATGATCGTCACACCGACGACCATGCCGACGAACTGCGGCCGGTGCGTGGGCAGCGTGCCCGCCGACGCGGGCACGGGTGCCTGCCTGGCCAGCGAGCCCGCGAGGCCGAGCACGAAGACCATCGGCAGGAAGCGTCCGAACGCCATGCACAGGCCGAGCACGGTGTCGTACCACGGGGTGTTCACGGTGAGACCCGCGAAGGCCGACCCGTTGTTGTTGGAGGCGCTGGTGAAGGCGTAGAGCACCTCCGACAGGCCGTGCGGCCCGCCGTTCAGCATGCTGGCCCGCTCCGCGGGCGAGCCCATGGCCAGGGCCGTGCCGATGAGCACGAGCACCGGTGTGGTCAGGAAGTACAGCGACGCGAGCTTGATCTCGCGGGCACCGATCTTCTTGCCGAGGTACTCGGGCGTGCGGCCGACCATGAGGCCCGCGACGAAGACGGTGATCACCGCGAGCACGAGCATGCCATACAGGCCCGATCCCACACCGCCGGGCGCGACCTCCCCCAGCATCATGTTGGCCATCGGCACCATGCCGCCGAGCGCGGTGAACGAGTCGTGGAAGGAGTTGACCGCGCCGGTCGAGGTCAGCGTCGTGGCCGCGGCGAAGGTGCCGGAGTTGGCGACGCCGAACCTGACCTCCTTGCCTTCCATCGCGGCGCCGACGGCCTGCGGCACCGTGCCGTTGTGCGCGAGTTCGAGCCCGGTGAGCACGGCGACGCTGGTGAAGGCCAGGATGCCCATGATCGCGACGATCGCGTAGCCCTGCCGCCTGTCGCCCACCATGCGGCCGAACGTGCGGGGCAGCGCGAACGGCAGCACCAGGATCGCGAAGACCTCGACCCAGTTCGTCCAGCTACTGGCGTTCTCGAAGGGATGAGCGGAGTTGGTGTTGTAGAAGCCGCCTCCGTTGTTGCCCAGCTCCTTGATGATCTCCTGGCTGGCGACCGGGCCGCCGGTGATCCCCTGCGTGCCCCCGGCGAGCCTCGCGACCTCGTGGACTCCCGAGAAGTTCTGGATCAGGCCGCCCGCCACCAGGACGATCGCGCCGACGAAGGCGATCGGCAGCAGGATGCGCACCGTGCCACGCACCAGGTCGACCCAGAAGTTGCCGAGGTTCTCGGTCCGCTTGCGGGCGAACCCGCGGACCAGCGCCATCGCGACGGACATGCCCACCGCGGCCGACACGAAGTTCTGCACGGCCAGGCCCGACATCTGCACCAGGTGGCCCATCGTGGACTCGCCTGAGTACGCCTGCCAGTTGGTGTTGGTGACGAAGCTGACGGCGGTGTTCCACGCGATGTGGTCAGGGACGGGAGCGAAGCCGAGGTTCAGGAAGAGCCTGTCCTGCAGGCGCTGGAACGCGTACAGGAACAGGATGGAGACGGCCGAGAAGGCCAGCACGCTCCGGGCGTACGCGCTCCACCGCTGCTCGGCGTCCGGCCGGACGCCGACGAGCCGGTAGATCACCCGCTCCGGCGCCAGATGTCGCGCGCTGGTGTAGACCCGGTACATGTAGTCGCCCAGCGGCCGGTGCGTCAGCACCAGGGCGAGGACGAGGGATCCGATGAACAGGATCCCCGCGGCGGCGGTCGACATCAGAAGCGCTCCGGGAACAGCAGGGCCGCGACCATGAAGATCACCAGACCGGCTGTGACCACCAGTCCGGCGGCGTTGACAGCGCTCACAGGCGCTCCACCGCCTTGACGACGAACCCGATGATCACGAATATCGCGATCGTCAGGGCGACGAAGATGACGTCAGCCATCCCCACTCCTCAAATCCGGACGAACATGCTTCCGACCGCCCAGGTCGGACGGTCTTCACAGTCAGCAAATCGCGGGATTTGAGGGACTTGGCGGGTCTTGACGGCTTCCATACGCCCCGAGGCCGATTATTGACGCGATCCCTACGCCGGACCGCTCGCACGCTTCAGGACAGGCTCTCCGGCACCCCAAGCCCATCCCATCGATCGGCCCTTTTCGGAGATATCCGCCCAAGCGGGGCTAAAGAGAGAATGGCGCTACTTGAGCGGATCGTCGCCCAGTTCATCGGCGAGTACCGCCAACAGGTCAGCAGGACGTCGTCACGAGTCTCCCTCGCGGTCCGGCTCGGGGGTGGGGTCCGGGTCGGGCTGCTTCGCCGGTGTCTCCTCATCCGTTCGGGGCGTCCTGCGGCCGGTGAGGAGGAGCGCCGCCCCGATGACCACGAGCAGCCCGAGGCCCGCCCAGACCCATACGGGCACACCGGACTGCGACGCCGTGCCGTCGGGCGCCGTTGCCGGTGCGGTGCCCGCCGCCCCGGTCGGCCGCGCCGTTGCCGAAGGCGCGGCCGCTCCCGCCTGCGAGCCCTCCACGGTGAACGGGATCTCTCCCTCCACGGGGTGGCCGTCGGAGGAGACGATGCGCCAGGCGATGACGTAGCCGCCGGGCGGCAGCGGGCCGGCGACGCTCTCGTACACCTTCGGGCCGTCGGTACGCGGAGGCCCGGACTCGAAGCGCCGTCCGGCGGCGTCGTGCAGGACCACCACAGGGAAGCTGACGCGCGCGCTGAACTCCAGCTCGATCTGGTCGAGCCGCGAGACGGTCGAGTCCTTCGCCGGTGAACTGCTCTTCAGGCTGTCGTGCGCCAGGGCGGGCGGGGCGGCCAGTCCGAGGAACACACCGGACAGGCAGAGCGCCAGCAGCGCTCGGATGACAGGGAATCTCACTGGGAACTCCAAGGTGACACGCGGAAGGCGCGGCCCGCGGGATGCGCCTGTCCGTACGCGGGAAGCGCGCGGGCCCACCAGGTGGCCGCATGCGCGCGCGGACTCAGGGAACCGCGAGAGCCGGGGGCCCGCGCCTGACGACCGCGTGTCGCAGCACCCGCTCGCGACCGGGCGGCGAGACGGCGGCCTCCGCCCGTCTCCGCGGCACGCCGGGGGCCGGGGTCGCGTCCCGCCACATGAGCACGGCCAGGCGCCGCACCGCGTACGCGCCGACGCCGCGCAGGACCGACCACAGGGCCGCCTCACCACGGGACAGCCACCATCCGGTGAGCAGCGTGGCGGTGAGGTGGGCGAGGAGCATGCCGGCGTTCACGCCCAGGCCGTGCCCCTGCGGCAGTACGGCCGTCCCGTGATCGTGATGCGGGCCCGGCACGGAGGGCAGGCCCTGGGGGCTCCTCGGGCCGAGGAACTGGTGCATGAAGACCTGAGCGGCGAGAAGGAGCCCGGTCACGGTGGCGGGCGAGCGTTCGCGCCCTGCCAGCGCCGTCGTGATCGTCATGACCGCCAGCCCGCCGGACAGCAGCACCTGCGGCGCGGGCCCGGCCCCGCCCGCGAACCAGTGCGCCGCGGCGGCGAGCGTTACGCACACGACCGCGAAGACCGCCGACCGCGCGAGCCGTAAGGGCACATTGGCGTGCATGACGCTATGAATCGTCTCATACGCCGTGAAAAGTCGAAGGATCTCAGCGCTGGGAAAACCCGTTGCGAGCGGGCGGAGCCGTACCCGAGCATGGGGGACATGTTCCGGCACGCCTTGTTCTCGACGCCCGCCAGCGCGGGCGTGCGGGCGCGTGCCCTGACGCCTGCCGCACAGCGGCTCGACGGCGCGGAGCGCTGACCCTTTCCCGGACGTCCTGAGTGACCCCGCGGGGAAGGGTCGGCTGAGCTCGCGGGTCACTGCCCGTCAAGGCGTCAAAGGAAAGGAACATGGCCAAGCAGGCTTACGTGCGCAGCAAGCCGCACCTCAACATCGGCACGATGGGGCACGTCGACCACGGCAAGACCACGCTCACCGCGGCGATCACCAAGGTGCTCAGCGACCGGGGCGGCGCGACGTACGTGCCGTTCAGCCGCATCGACCGCACCCCGGAGGAGGCCGCCAGGTGGATCACCATCAACATCTCCCACGTCGAGTACGAGACGGCCTCGCGCCACTACGCCCACGTGGACATGCCCGGGCACGCCGACTACGTGAAGAACATGATCACGGGGGCGGCGCAGCTCGACGGGGCGATCCTGGTGGTGTCCGCGGTCGACGGCATCATGCCGCAGACGCGCGAGCACGCCCTGCTCGCGCGCCGGGTCGGGGTGGAGCACCTCGTCGTCGCCCTCAACAAGGCCGACGGCGCCGACCCCGAGCTGGCCGACCTGGTCGAGCTGGAGCTGCGGGAGCTCCTGGCCGAGCACGGCTACGACGACGTGCCCGTGGTCAGGGTCTCCGGGCTCCGGGCCCTCGAAGGCGACCCCGAATGGGTGGCGTCGGTCGAGTCCCTGCTCCAGGCGGTCGACGACCACATCCCGGTGCCGGTGCGCTACGTCGACGCGCCGTTCCTGATGCCGGTCGAGAACGTCCTCACCGTCACCGGGCGCGGCACCGTGGTCACCGGGGCGATCGAGCGCGGCTCGGTCGCGGTCGGCGACACCGTGCAGGTCGTGGGCCTGGGCGAGGGGTTCACCGCGGTGGTCACCGGGGTCGAGACCTTCGGCAAGACGATGGAGCGGGGCGAGGCGGGCGACAACGCCGCGCTGCTGCTGCGTGGCGTCCGCCGCGAGCAGGTGCGGCGGGGCCAGGTGCTGGCGGCCCCCGGCCGCCAGACGGCGCACCGGCGGTTCACCGCCCGCGTCTACCTGCTCACCGAGGAGGAGGGCGGCAGGAGCACGGCCGTCGCGACCGGCTACCGGCCGCAGTTCTACCTTCGGACCACCGACGTCCCTGGACGGGTGGACCTGCGTGCGGAGGAGATGGCGCTGCCGGGCGAGACGGTCGAGGTGACGGTCGAGCTGGGCAAGCCGGTCGCCCTGGAGACGGGGCTCGGCTTCGCGATCCGCGAGGGCGGGCTGACCGTGGGCGCCGGCAAGGTCACGGCCCTGCTCGACTGAGCTCCGTCCTGGGCTCGGCCGTTCGAGAAGGCGGGGCTTCTATGACATGGAGCTTCCCGTGTCATAGAAGCCCCGCGGAGTCCCACCCGCCGGGACAGGGCGGAGTCCGCATGCCGGGGGCGGGCGGAGTCCCGCATGCCGCGGGCGGAGTGCCGTATGCGTCCCCCGCTGGGCGGGCTGCCCTTAGGATCCGTGGCGTGAGGATCCGTATCGGTCGCGCCGAAGATGTCCCCGCGGTTCTGGCGATGTACGACAGCGCGGTGGCGTGGCTGGCCGCGGCGGGCCGCACCGGGCAGTGGGGTGCGAGCCCCTTCTCGGCCGATCCCGCCCGCGTCGAGCTGGTCACCTCCCATGCCGCCGCCGGTGGCATGCGCGTCGCCGAGGTCGACGGCCGGGCCGCCGGGTGCATGGTGCTCGGGACGCCGATGTCCTACATCGCCCCGGCCCCCGAGCCCGAGCTGTACGTGCAGGCGCTCGTGATCGACCGGGCGTTCGCCGGGCGCGCGGTGGGCACCGCCCTGCTGCGGCGTGCCCGGCAGGAGGCCGTCGAGCTCGGCGTGTCGCTGCTGCGGGTCGACTGCTACGCGGGCGGTGACGGCCGCCTGGTCAAGTACTACGAGAGCCAGGGTTTCACCAGGTCCGAGACGTTCACGGTCGGCGACTGGCCGGGGCAGTTGCTGGAGATGCGCCTCTGAACGCCCCGAAGGCGTCCTAAGGCATCCGCGAGGCGCCGCGCCGCCGACCCCCCCACGCGAGCACCTCGGCCGCCGACCCCCACGCCAGCACCACCGCCGGTGACCCCACGCGGGCACCTCGGCCGGTGATCCCCCCGCCAGCACCACCGCTGGTGAGCCCCACGCGGGCACCTGAAAGTTTCAGCGGATTCACCACGCCCGACCGGCCCTGTGATGCTCCGCCCGCGCCGGGACGGCCGCGTCTTCCGATGTCGTGAGCGCCGGCCGGCCCCGCGTCGTGCCGCCCCCGCTCGTACGGCCCGCCCGCGCCCAAGGCACGCGCTGTACATGTCCGTGGAATGCGCGGACGATGGGCGCGCTCCCGCAAACCGACGGTTCCCCGGCGCTCGCCACATTACTTAACCGGTTAATGCCCCCTGAGAAAGGTGACCCATGAGAAAGCGACTACGGATGGCCGAGGCGGCGGTGCTCTCACTGCTCGCGCTCCTGATCTCGATGCTCGTCGCCGTGCAGCCCGCGCAGGCGGCGGTGGGACTCCGCGTGAGCGGTACGAAGATCGTCGAGTCCGGCGGCAGCGCCTTCGTCATGCGGGGAGTGAGCCACCCGCACGCCTGGTACCCGAGCCAGACCACGTCCTCCCTGGCCGGCATCAAGTCCCTCGGCGCCAACACGGTGCGCGTGGTGCTGAGCGGCGGGCGGTGGACGGCCAACAGCGCCGCCGACGTGGCCAACGTGGTCGCGCAGTGCAAGGCGAACCGGTTGATCTGCGTGCTGGAGAACCACGACACCACCGGCTACGGCGAGCAGAGCGGCGCCGTCACCCTGGACGCGGCGGTCAACTACTGGATCAGCGTCCAGAGCGCGCTGACGGGCCAGGAGAACTACGTCGTCATCAACATCGGCAACGAGCCGTTCGGCAACAACAGCGTCACCCCCAACTGGACCCAGGCCACCACCAGCGCGATCACCCGGATGCGCAACGCCGGGTTCCAGCACCTGCTCATGGTCGACGCGCCCAACTGGGGACAGGACTGGTCCTTCACCATGCGGAACACCGCGGCGAGCGTGTTCAACGCCGACCCGCAGCACAACACCGTGTTCTCGATCCACATGTACGGCGTCTTCGACACGGCGGCGGAGATCAACAGCTACCTGGACACCTTCCAGACGGCCGGGCTCCCGCTGGTCATCGGCGAGTTCGGGTTCAACCACTCCGACGGCAACCCGGACGAGGACACGATCATGGCGCAGGCGCAGACGCGCGGCGTCGGCTACATCGGCTGGTCGTGGAGCGGCAACAGCAGCGACGTGGCCTATCTCGACATGGTGAACAACTTCAGCGCGAGCAGCCTCACGTCGTGGGGCACGCGGATCTTCAACGGCGCCAACGGCATCGCGCAGACCTCCAGGCAGGCGGCCGTCTACACCGGCGGCGGCACCCCCGACACCACACCGCCCACCACCCCCGGCACCCCGGTGGCGTCAGGAATCACCTCCACCGGGGCCACCCTGTCGTGGACGGCCTCCACCGACTCCGGCGGATCCGGCCTGGCCGGGTACAACGTCTACCGCGAGCAGGGCGCCACCGACCCGCAACTCGGCCAGCCGGCCACCAACTCGATCACGCTGACCGGCCTCTCCCCCAGCACGCAGTACCAGGTGTACGTACGCGCCCGCGACGGCGCGGGCAACCTCTCCGGCAACTCCGGCCTGGTCACGTTCACCACGACGAGCGGCGGAGGCGGCGGGGGCACCACCGGGTGCGGGGTCGTCGCGACCACCCAGACCCAGTGGGGCAACGGCTACGTCATCCAGCCGGTAACCGTCACCAACACCGGCCCCGCCGCCATCAACGGCTGGACGGTGACCTTCACCCTCCCGGCCGGGCACACGATCACCGGATCCTGGAACGCGACGTTCACCACCAGCGGGCAGACGGTGACCGCGCGGAACGCCGCACACAACGGGTCGCTGGCGCCCAGCGCCTCCACCAGTTTCGGCTTCCAGGCGAGCCGCCCGGACGGCAACACCCAACTGCCGTCCGCCTACACCTGCACCGCTCCCTGACGCACGCCCACCTGCTGGGGTACGGCCGCGCGGCCGTACCCCAGCGGTCTTTACCCGCTCTTGTCGGCAGATGTCCGTGTGATGCATTTCGGCAGGGAAGGTCTCCAGTGCCCGGCACTCCAGCCGGGCGGCACAATCACTGGGGGATATATGGCAATTATTGCGGATTTGTCCAAACTGCTCGATAAAGAGTACGAGAACAAGAGCCTCGCGGACCTTGTCAAGGCCCCCGTGTCCGCGCTGGCCGGGGTCAGCGAAGGCGACGCGAAGCTCCTCAAGGAGGCCTTCAGAATCAACACGGTTGGCGATATGGGGCGCAACAAGTACTTCCGTACCGCCACCGCGCTGGTCGACCTGGCCGACGGCACCAAGTAACCGCCGTCGTCGCGGACGGCGTCGTGCGCGGCCCCCTTCCTCGGGGGCCGCGCACGAGATCTGCCGAGCGGCGCGGTGCGGTCAGGCCGTTCCGCTCTTCCGGGGCTCACCCGGACCGGCCATCATCTCGAAGGCGTACACGGTGACCAGGCCGTAGATCAGGTGGGGGATCAGGTCGGAAAGCCAGCCTGCCGTACCCCACGTACGCGGGTCGGTCAGGCCGAGTGCCGTCATCGGCGCGTTGGCCACCACGGTCGCCGCGAGCGCGACGCTGACGCCCGCCACCGGCACGGACACCTCGCGAACCGGAACGCGGAGCACACCGTAGGCCGCGCCCAGCCCCACACCCGTCGCGAGCCCGAGCAGCGCGCCGATCCCCTCCTTGCGGCTCTCGGCCTGCTCTCCCTCCCCGACGTCGAGCCCGGCCATCCCCGCGAGCTTCCCGGCGGTCTGGGCGGGCAGGCCGCTGGACGGCCGGCCGCGTACCGCCTGGTCGAGGTAGGTCACCACGTAGAGGGCCGTGGTCCCCGCCGCTCCGGCGAGAGCACCGGCCACGATGTACCGGCAGATGGCCGATCTCCCCATGCGCCGCCCTCCGGTCGCTGCGATCACGTTTCCAACCCCTACCCACCGGCGAACGGCGCAGTGGGAGCACCCGGCAAACGGAGTTCCAGGATCCCCTTCACGCAGTGGCTACACCGCCTCCGCGGCCTGCCCGACTCCCTGGAGCGCGCGGGAGACGTGCTGTTCGGCCAGGAAGTGGCCGACCCCGATGACCAGCGCGATGGGCCACTCGATGATCTCCAGGGCCGTGAGCACGCCCAGCGCCGCGTAGAAGGCGAGCCGGTTCGGCGGCGGCAGCGTCACCCTGCCGACCACCGGCAGGGTGACCGACGGCTTCCGCGCCTCGGCCCGCGCGATCGCGGCACGCGCCGACGGGGTGGACCGCCGCGCCTTCTCGCCCTCGGCCGCGGAGGTCTGCCGCGCCTTCTCGGCCCTGGCGGCGGAGGGCTTGCGCGCCTTCTCGGGCTTGCCCTCGGCCGGCTGCTTCTCGCTCCTGCTCCGCGTGGTGGCCTCCGAGGCCTTGCTCCGCGCGGTGGACACCGAGGCGGTGGCCGCGCTCCCGGTGGCGGCGGCCCTGGCCTTCGCCGCCTGACCACGTGGCGAGCCGTTCGAGGCGGACCGCTGCGTCTTGCCGGCCTTGGTGGCCCCTGTGCCGTCCGACGCGGCGGTACGCCGGGCCTTACCCGTCTGACCTGGTGATTTACCATCCGGGACAACGGTAGTCTTCTGTGCCATAGCGGCCTCCGTGGAGTCAGGAACGTATGGCCCATCCCCTCCCCCACATGCCCGGTAACGCCGCTTGGCTGGGACTTTGCCCGGTGTGGGCACGGCATGACGAGGCTGTGGCCCGGCGGCATTCCGCACGGCCGAACGATCATTTGGCGGTTTTTCACGAAATATCGTCGTAAGACGCCTCACCCCTTCACGAATTGGTCAAGTCCGACTACGTTCAGCGGTCAGCAGCAATTCGGGGACTCATCCATTGGATCCGAAGGAGAAGCTGAATGCGCTTCACCCTCCGTACGAGGGCGGGCATCGCCACCGCGACCACCGCCCTGATACTCCCCCTGGTCGCGGCCACACCGGCCGGCGCCGATCCCGACCCCGCCCAGCTGGCCCGTACGATCACGGCGCCAGGGGTGAAGCAGCACCTGCAGAAGTTGCAGCAGATCGCGGACGCCAACGGCGGCACGCGGGCGGCCGGGACGCCCGGCTTCGCCGCCTCCCGTGACTACGTGGCCGACCGGCTCAAGAAGGCCGGCTACAAGGTGACCATCCAGCCCTTCGAGTTCCCGTACTTCCAGCAGAACGCCACCGCCCTGCTGCAGCAGATCTCCCCAGACCCGAAGGTCTACGCCCCGACCCCGGCCGACGGAAGCGCGGTGGGCGAGTTCGCCACCATGACCTACTCCGGCTCGGGCGACGTCACCGCGCCCCTGCAGAACGTCGACCTGACCCTGCCGCCGGCCCCGGCGCCGAGCTCGACCTCCGGCTGCGAGGCGAGCGACTTCGCCGGGTTCACGCCGGGGAACATCGCCCTTCTGCAGCGCGGCACCTGCAACTTCCAGGTGAAGGCGGAGAACGCGCAGGCCGCGGGCGCGGCCGGGGCGATCATCTTCAACGAGGGCCAGGCAGGCCGCACCGATACGCTGCAGGGCACCCTTGGCGCCCCCACCGTCAAGATCCCGGTGGTCGGCGCCAGCTTCGCCGTAGGGGAGGAGCTGTCCAGCCCGGCCGGCACGGTCGTACGGCTGAGGACCGACACCACCAGCGAGGTCCGCACCACCCAGAACGTCGTCGCCGACTCCAAGTGGGGCGACGCGAGCAAGGTGGTCCAGCTGGGCGCCCACCTCGACAGCGTCCCGGCCGGGCCCGGCATCAACGACAACGGCTCGGGCACCGCCGCGATCCTCGAGGTCGCGACCAAGCTCGCGAAGATCCCGACGAGGAACAAGCTGCGCTTCTCCTTCTGGAGCGGCGAGGAGCTCGGCCTGCTCGGCTCCGAGCACTACGTGGCCACCCTGTCGGCCGAGGAGCAGGCCAGGACGAAGCTCTACCTCAACTTCGACATGGTCGCCTCGCCGAACTACGCGCTGAAGATCTACGACGGTGACGACTCCGACGCCACGGGCGCGCCCGCCGGCCCGGCCGGATCCGACGAGATCGAGAAGCTCTTCGAGAAGTACTTCGACACCCTGCGCCAGGGCCACGTGGGCACCGACTTCGACGGCCGCTCCGACTACGGCCCGTTCATCGCCGCGGGGATTCCCGCAGGTGGCCTGTTCACCGGCGCCGAGGGCATCAAGACCCCCGCGGAGCAGGCGCTCTTCGGCGGCACCGCGGGGAAGGCCTACGACTCCTGCTACCACCAGGCCTGCGACACGCTCGCCAACATCAACGACAAGGCGCTGGCGCTGAACACCGGGGCCATCGCGACGGCGGCCGTGGTCTACGCGTTCAGCCGTGACCTGCCCGGTCCCGACGCCCGGGCGCCGCTCGCCTCGCGCGTCGCGGCCCGGCCCACCGGCGCCGACGTCCACGGACGTCCTGCCGCCTGACCTGGCCGAGGGTGGTCACGCGCCCGCCCCGCGCGGGCGCGCGGCCACCCGTCCATCGCTCGATCAACCCGTGCCGGCTGGGGTCACCCCTGGCTCCGCCGCCACGGGCGCACGCGTCCCGGCGGCATGACGTACCGTCCTGTCATGTGCCGGAGTATCAAGACCCTTCGTGAGCCCTACACCAGCGACGTCACCGACGACGACGTACGGGCCGCCGCGCTCCAGTATGTGCGCAAGATCTCGGGGTTTCGGTCCCCGTCCGCGCGCAACGCGGAGGCCTTCGAACGGGCCGTGGACGTCATCGCCGCGGCGACCCAGAACCTTCTCGACGAGCTCCAGCTCAAGCAGGTCGCCCGTCAGCGGTCCGAGATGTGATCCGACCCTACGCCGCCTTAATCACCCGCCTAATCACAATATTTCGCCTTTTTGGATAATTATGGGTTTTACCGGCGAGGCCACGAGCGGGAAAGTCGAAGACCTATATCGAATCCGTCCCAGTTGGCCCATCCCAGAGTAAGGTTCGATTCATGAGGCCTTCAGAGACCTCCCGGCTCGAATCGTGCTCGGGCAGGCTCGGTCCGGCTTTCAGGCGCTGAGAGCGTCCAGTTCGTTCGTGCTGTGAGGTCGTCGAGGTGCTTACTCGCGTAGGTGGGGACTGGTCGAAATTATCCCCTTTCGCGGTCGTCGGTGGTTTTTGTGATGAACGGGTCGCGCATGCGTGCCGTCCTCGGCGAGATCCCCCGAGTCGACGACACGTTCCGACCGCCGATCCCCGTGGTCGTCCCGCTCATAGCTGTGACCGGCGCGTAAGGTCGCGGCGCTGTTCGTGGATTCTCCGCCTTGTTACAGTGGCCGCGGAGCACCGGGAAGTCTGGTCGGCATACCACCGAAATAGACCCATTCCGCGGAGGCATCCTGTGGCGAGCGAGCCAGGTGGCGCACCCACCGTCACTGCTGCGGAGTGCCTATGACCCCGGTCAGTCGCAGAACGCAGTGGCTCATCGCGTCGCTGCCCGTCGCTTCGCTGGGCGTCGTGACCGCCGTGGACGTCGTGACCGGCCCCGACCTTGGCTACCTCCCCCTGCTGGCCGTCGGCCCGGCGTTCGCCAGCCTGGTGGGCGGCGTGCGCCGCACTGTGCTGATCGGCGTCATCGCGCTGGTCCTGTCACTGCTGCTGGCCCTGTACAACGACGTCCTCGGCGACCGGCAGAGCAACATGAGCCTGGTCTCGATCACCGGGGTCACGGCGGCGAGCATCCTCGCCACCGCCGGGCGGCAGCGGCGCGAGCGTGAGCTGGCCAGCGTGCGGTCCGTGGCCGAGGTGGCGCAGCGGGTGCTGCTCCGGCCGGTCCCCCGGCGGGCCGGCCATCTCCGGGCGGCCGTCTCGTACACCTCGGCGAACGCCGAGGCGCGCATCGGCGGCGACCTGTACGAGGTCGTCACGGGTCCGAACGGGGTCCGCGCGATCGTCGGCGACGTCCAGGGCAAGGGGCTGGAGGCGGTCGAGACGGCGGCACTGGTCCTCGGCGCGTTCCGCGAGGCGGCCCACGACGAGCCCGACCTGCGCGCCGTCAGCGGGCGGCTGGAGAAGGCCCTCAACCGGCGGCTGTCCGGCGAGGAGTTCGTCACGGCGATCCTGGTCGACGCCGACCCCGGCGGCAAGCTCACCTTGCTCAACTACGGCCATCCGCCGCCGCTGATCCTCCACGCCGACGGCAAGATCACGATGGCGGAGCCAGCGGACACCGCGCCGCCGCTCGGCCTCGCCGTCCTCCAGGTGGAGGGCCCCAACCCGCACCAGGTCGCGTTCGGCCCCGGCGACCAGATCCTGCTGTACACCGACGGGGTGATCGAGGCGCGTGACCGCGCGGGCCGTTTCTACCCGCTCACCGACCGCGCCTTCCTGCTGAAGGACGACGATCCCGAGGCGGCCCTCGAAGCACTCCGGCTCGACCTGGTCGCCCATGTCGACGCGCCGCTGCACGACGACGCGGCGATGCTGCTGCTCCGGTGCCGTGAGGACTGACGCCTGGGGCCTTCCCCAGCGCCGGCCGGAGAGGCCACGAGTTCTTACGTCCCGCGAACATCTCGCGGCGCCGTGGGCCACAGCGGAGCGGCCCTGGCTAGCCTCGGCAGCGTGAAGGCACTGGTCACCGGCGCCGCCGGTTTCGTCGGAAGTCATGTGGTCAAGGCACTGCACGCCGCCGGGCACGAGGTGACCGGTCTCGACCTGCGCGAGCAGGCCCCCGACGCCGCCGTGCGGGAGGTCACCGGCGACCTGCGTGGCCCCCTCTTCATCGAGAGGGCGCTCGGCGGCGTGGACGTGGTCGCCACCAGGCGGCCAAGGTAGGGCTCGGGGTCGACGGAACGCGCGTTCCCGCGGGAGAGCTGGTGGCCTGCAATGTGGCCAGCGGTCAGCCGCACACGATCGGGGAGATGGCCGCCGCGCTCGCCTCCGAGCACGGCGGTCCCGGCCCGGTCACCACCGGGGAGTATCGCTTGGGCGATGTGCGGCACATCGTCGCGTCTCCTCACCGCGCCGCGCGGGTGCTGGGGTTCCAGGCCGCGATCGGATTCGCCGAGGGGATGCGGGAGTTCGCCCTGGCGCCACTGGGATGACTCACCACGGCGACCTCACGAAGCAAGCTCGACCGCACGGCCGATTTCGCGGTGATGGCTACATCAGGTAGCGCAGCCACAGATATGGCGCGACCAGCGCGACGTTCACGACGGTGACGATGAGGCCGTACTTGGTGAACTCCCAGAAGCTGATCGGCGTGCGGTTGCGCGCGGCGATGCCGATGACCACCACGTTGGCCGCGGCGCCTACCGCGGTGGCGTTGCCGCCCAGATCGGCACCGAAGGCCAGCGCCCACCACAGCACCTGTCCCGGGCCGTTGCCGCCGTTGGCCTGCACGAGGTCGGCCACGATGGGGCTCATGGTCGCCACGTAGGGGATGTTGTCCACGATGCCCGACAGCGCTGCGGAGGCCCCCAGCAGCACCATGGTGGTCAGCCCGAGCTGTCCCGAGGTCGCGTTCACCGCGAACTGGGAGATCTGGCCGATGACACCGGTCTCCACCAGGGCTCCGACCATGACGAACAGCCCTGCGAAGAAGACGAGGGTCGGCCATTCGACCTCGGCGATCGCCTGCTCGGTGGTGACCTTGGTGGCGGCCACCAGGATCCCCGCGCCCAGGATGGCCACCACCGACGGCTCGTAGTGCAGCACCGGGTGGAGCACGAAGGCGGCCATCACCAGGGCCAGCACGGCCAGACTCTGCCACAGCAGCAGCCGGTCGGCGATCGCCTCGCGCTCGTTGAGCTGCATGACCTCAGCAGCGCGCGCGGGATCGTAGACGAAGGACCTGCGGAACATCACCCGGCACAGCCCGATGAACACGACCGTCAGCACCAGCACCATGGGCGCCATGTGGACCAGGAAGTCGTTGAAGCTCAGGCCGCCGCGGCTGGCGATGATGATGTTCGGCGGGTCGCCGACCAGGGTTGCGGTGCCGCCAATGTTGGAGGCCATCGCCTCGGCGATGAGAAAGGGCACGACCGGCAGCGCCAGCCGTTCGCACACCAGGAACGTCACCGGCGCGATCAGCAGCACGGTGGTGACGTTGTCCAGCAGCGCCGACGCGCAGGCGGTGATGACGACCAGCAGCACCATCAGCCGGTACGGCCTGCCTCTGGCGCGTTTGGCCGCCCAGATGGCCAGGAACTCGAACACACCGGTCTGCTTGAGGACACCGACGATCACCATCATGCCGAGCAGCAGGAAGATGACGTTCCAGTCGATCCCGGTGTGCTCGGAGAAGAACGCGGCCCCCGAACCGGTGGCGTGGATCAGCAACATGATCCCCGCCCCGCCGAGCGCCGCCGCTACCCGATGGATACGCTCGGTGGCGATCAGCGCGTACGCGCCGAGGAACACCGCCACCGACAGCCAGGCGAGAACGGTCACGAGTTCAGTGCCCGCTCCATCAGCCTCTTCAGCGTGATCGCGCCCGCTAACCCGTGCTCGCCGACCACCGCCACCAACGGGCTGTGGGTGCGTGCCATCAGCGCGGCGATCTCCAGTAACGTGGCGTCCGGGTCGATGATCGGCAGTTCGCGCACCTCACGGGGCAGCGCCTCGCGTACGGTGCGCCCGGCCATCGAGCGCAGGAAGGTGTCGGCGTGCGCCTCGTCCACGACACGTGCCAGCGCCGGATCGTCCTGGCAGTAGCCGGGCACGGCCAGCCTCAGCACCTGTGTGCCCGCCAGGATGGTCGAAGGCAGGCCGTCGCCGTCGACCACGATCAGGCCGGGCAGATCCTGGTCTGCGAGCAGGCGTGCCGCCTCGACCACAGGGGTGTCGAGCGTCACGGTGGGGAAATCGGTGAGCAGATCGCGAGCGCGCATAGCGGCCTTCCAGGGTCGGCAATGGAACCGCCGACCAGACTTCCCGGCTCACCTGCGGCCAGCCTATCAATGATCGTGTACCCGAGAAAGGTGAGTATCGCCTCGTCGCCGGCCCCGAGCGGGCGGCCGGCGAGCCGGGGTTCACCATGGGGACAGCACCAGTGACTGGAGCAGCAGCCCTGTGATCGCCTGGACGGCTAACCAGCGCCGCCCGGGGGCCATGCTCGCGGCCAGGCCGATCCACAGGGCGTAGGGCACCCAGATACGCTCCACCTCGCCTCGGGTGACCCCGCTGACGTCCAGCGCCAGCACCGGGCCGATGCGGGCGGCCGGGCGCGAGAGCCTGCTGGCGCTCGGCATGACGGACCGGCGGTTCGGCTATCCGCTGGAGATGGTGCTGCGCGCGTCCGCCGCGGGATGGCGCATCGGCGAGGCCGAGGTCGACTACCTTCCGCGCGCGGGCCGCTCCAGGGTGACGGGCACGGTGCGTGGAACGCTGCGCGCGATAATAGGTGCGCCGCGTCATGGCCGAACAGGACGGAGCGGCATGAGGGCCGGCCGGATGGGTGGGGTCACCGGCGCGCACCGGATGGGCTCCATATGCCGGATCCCGGCTCAACGAGGTGGTACGGCATGAGCTGGCGAGGAGCAACGGCCGGGCAGGTGCTGGTGATCGCGAAGGAGCCCGTGCCGGGGAAGGTGAAGACCAGGCTGACCCCTCCGTTCACTCCGGAGGAGTCCGCGGGGCTGGCCGCCGCGGCGCTCGCCGACGGCAACATCGGGATCGGCGGCGACCCGGAGGCCCTGCTGCGGCGGGCACGCGAGCTGGTGAGATCCGGTGGCACGGTGATCACCGAAGTGCTCCCGCCGCAGACGGCGAGCCGCGTGGACCGGGTACGGCTCCGCCGGGGAGGGGCCGCCGGGGAGTGGTTCACGTGGGCCACGGTCTCCGCGGCCGATATGCCGGATCTCGCCAGGGACGCCGGGTTCACCCGCACCGGATGCTGGAGCAGGTCCGGCCGCTGGTTCGCCCACCTGTGCTGAATCCCAACCGAGGGGCGCGAGGTCGTGACGGTCAGGCGCCCGGGTCATGCAGGGGCTGGCCAGGATGGTCCTGCTCGGTGTCGCCGGGCTGTCCGGCGTTCTGGCGGGAGGAGGTCGTGCGCAGCACCGCCTGCTGGAGGGCCCGGGTCAGGTCGGCCGTGGTGACCATGCCCACGACGTGCCCGGCCTCGGCGACCACGGCCATCAGCTCGCCGGTGCCCGCCGACGGCTCCAGGATGCGGGCGGCGTCGTCATCGGGAGAGAGCAGGTGGTCGGGCGGCAGCGGTCGCGCCACCGTCGCGATGCGCCTGTCCTGGCGCTGCTCGGGAGGGATCGCCGTGAGCGCCTCCAGGGAGAGGGTGCCCGCCGAGTGCCCGCCGAAGTCCACGACGGGGAAGACGGTCTGGTGCGAGTGCAGCGCCACGACCGTGATGAAGTCGTCGATGTCCTGCCAGGCCGGGGCCACGTCCGGCGACGTCGTCATCACGTCGCGCACCCGCCAGCCCTTGAGTCCCTCGTGGGCGGCCCTGACCAGGCCCTCGCTCCGGGCGGCGCTGGCCAGGAACCAGCCGATCAGCATCATCCACAGCCCGCCGGTCCAGCCGAGCAGGATGAGCTCCATGCCGCCCACCGCGATCAGCGACATGCCGAGCACCTGCCCGGCCTTGGCCGCGGAACGGTCGGCGCGCACCCGGTCGCCGTGCATGCGCCACAGGGCCGCGTGCAACACCCGTCCCCCGTCCAGAGGGGATCCGGGAAGCATGTTGAAGACGGCCAGCACGCCGTTCATCAGGGCGAGCCACCGTACGGCCGCGACGATCAGGGCGGGACCGTTGAGGAGCACGACCGCCAGGTAGAAGACGCCCGACAGGGCGAGGCTCACCAGCGGGCCCACGACCGACACCTGGAACTCGTCCTTCGGGGACTTGGTCTCCCCCGCGAACTCCGTCACCCCGCCGAGCAGCCACAGCGTTATCGACTTGACCGGCACCCCTCTGCGGAGGGCGACGATCGCGTGGGCGAGCTCGTGTGCCAGGAGCGAGCCGAGGAACAGGACCGACGCCCCGGCGGCGACCATCCAGTACCGGGCGGGAGGCTGGCCCGCGACCGCCTGCGGGAGCACCGTGGTCGCCAGCACTCCCCCGATCAGGACGACGATCATCACCGTGGACCAGTGGGCTCCCACGGGGATGCCCGCCACGTGGCCGAGACGCACGCTCTGCTTCACGCGCCCTCGCTCCTCTCACCGTCGGGTGCCGAAGGGGAGTGACCTGATCGCACGACGGCGACCGGGCAGTACGCGTGGTGGAGCACGCCGTGGCTGACCGAGCCGAGGACGGCGGAGCCGATGGCGCCCCTTCCTCTGGAGCCGACCACCACCAGGTCGGCCTGCGACGACGCCTCGGACAGTGCCTCGACCGGGTGGGTGCGTACCATCGCGTCGCGCACCTCCACCTGCGGATACTTCTCATGCCACGGGGCGAGCTGCTCCTTCGCCGCGCGCTTGCCCATGTCGTAGACCCTTTCGAGGTCAGGGGTGTAGCTGGCGAACATCGGGAGGTAGACGGACATCTGCCACGCGTAGACGGCGCGCAGCCGGGCTCCCCGCAGGTGGGCCTCCTCGAAGGCGTACTCCAGCGCGGCCTCGGACTCCGGCGACCCGTCGTGGCCCACGGCGACCTCTCCGTGGACGGTGTCCTGCGGGTGGCCGGCCACGACGACCGGGCATTCGGCGTGCCCCGCGACGCCCATCGACACCGAGCCGAGCACCAGCCCCATGAATCCGCCCAGGCCCCGGGTGCCGACCACCAGCTCGACGGCGTCTCGGGCCTCGTTCAGCAGCTCGGCGCGCACCCTGCCCGTGAGCGACGCCGTCTCGACCGCCAGCCCCGGGACCCGCTCGCGGGCCGCCTTGGCGGCTTCGGCGAGCACGCCCCTCGACTGCTCCGACAGGGACTCCTGGAACCCGGGCGGCGTGCCGAGTGACTGGTCGAACATCCAGGGCTCGGTGACGTGCACGACGCGCAGGCCCCGGTCGCGCCGTACGGCGTCGTCGGCGGCCCACCGTACGGCGGTCAGCGCGGCGGGCGAGCCGTCCACACCTACGAGGACGTGTCCGTTCATGGCCTTCTCCTCGTCACGGCTGCCTCGGGCGCCGCCAACGGTCGTGGGCGGAGATCCATGCCCTGTCCCAGTCCACGTAGCGGCGGCGGTCCAGCAGCCACCGGACCATCGCGAGGTTCAGGAACAGCAGGCCCGCGACCCCGGTCTCGACGCCGAACCCCGCCACCACCGTGTCGGCCACGGTCTGCGAGTGCGTACGCGGCGGAGCCGTCGGACGGCCTGAGGAGTCGATCCACATCTCCAGCGAGGACCCCGCCTTGGCGTGCGCGGGCACGGTCACCACGGCGGTGCGCAGCCGGCCGTCGGGCATGTACCACCGCGCCTTCGCCTTGATGCCGAGGACGGCCCCCTGCGAGGACACCGCGCTCGTGCTGGCCGCGTCCTCCAGCAGGACGGCCGTGACCGCGCTGCGCTGGCCGGGCTCGACGTGCTCGGCCACGACCCCCCGGTGGTAGACGGCGCGGGCGGCCAGGACGGCGGGCCACACCCCGGCCAGCAGGGCCAGCAAGGTGAGGAGCACGACCACGGTCTCGATCCGGTCAGAGCGCCGACGCAGGGGGTTGCGGTCGAACCGGTACCGGCGAACACACCTTGTCGTCCACCTGGCCAAGGATCGCATGGTGAACCTCCCTGTCAGGGAATCTCCATCCAGAGTCGGGTACGGCCGATCCCGCCCGACAGGGTCTTACGACGCCTCCCCGCGGGACGTTCGGCCCTGCCCGCCACCTGCGCCTTCACACGCAACGTGACCACACATCACTAACGTACGACGATGTCGGTCGCGACGGTATACCGGCCCGTCGACGCCACCGTCCGCACGCCTTCTGGGAGTGCCGCTTGTAAACCCCGAGTCAAGGTTCGACGCCGTCGCACGGGCGGGCGTCAAGCACGCGGAAACCGCAAAGCATTCTTTGCGCGCCCAGCAGGCCGCGTGGATGATCGGCAGGGCTATTCGGGGCGGGTGTAACGGTGCTTGACCCCGGGCGGGAAGAACTCCGGGTCCCCCGCCCGCCGTAGCTCGACCGCCGGCGTCTGGTAGGCGTCCGGCACGTAGTGGGCGAACTCGCTGTTCAGGCGCAGAAGCTCGGTCCTGATCGAACCGGCCAGCAGGGATGCGAGGGCCGGGTCGGGCGGCACACCGGGAGCCAGCTCCACGACGACGGAGAGGTGCCGGTCGCGGTCCTCGTCCTCCTCGACCCGGAGGACGAACTTCCCCGTCACCTGGTCGCTGATACCGGGACGTTCAAGGCCGACGGTGACGTTCTCGGGGTAGATGTTGGCACCGAAGAACGAGACGGTGAAGAGGGACCGCCCGAAGACGTACACGAAGGGCAGCACGGGCGCCCCACGAGGCCCGGCCGTTACCGGCTCGTCGTCGCCCCCGCCGGCCGTTCCCGGCTCGTCGTCGCGGGGCTCGGCGAGCGGGTCGAAGTCGTACTTGCGGCAGAACGCCAGCATCCGGTCGTACGACACGATGCCGCCCTCGTCGGCGATGTGGTACCTGACCAGCGGCACGCCGTTGTCCCCGGTGAACAGCAGCGTGCCCTCGTGGGTCTCGAAGTACCGGGTCACGGGGTCGTACTGCACCAGGGTGGGCAGCCGCGAATCGCCGAACAGCTCCCGCGCCGCGTCGGGGTTCCCGGCCAGGAAGCGGCGGACGCGGATGCTGAGCGGCGTCTCGTTGCCCAGCACCCCCGCGTCGGCGGTGCCGTACAGCGAGGCGGAGTCGTGGCACGGCTCGGTCATCCCGGCCCTCCGCCCCACCAGATCACGCCACTGCTCGCTGAACACCTCGCCCGCGAGCACGAGCCGGATGCCGTACCGTGCCCAGTCGACGCCGCGGCCGAGCCCGGCGTCGATGACGTTCTTCACGAACGGCGGGTATCCCAGCAGCACCACCTGGTCGAAGTGCGGCCCGAGCTCGCCCACCACCCGCAGGATCTCGTCGACGTCGTTGCCCGGCGTCGCGACGGTGATCGGATACCCCTTGGCGGCCAGATGGCGGCAGCACGCGGCCGTGTACATGCCGCCCACCCAGCTCCCCAGCGCGAAGCAGATCACCGCCAGGGTCCGCCGCTCGTCGGCGCGGAAGCTCCCGTGGAAGACCTGCTCGAAGCGGGCCGCGACCAGCCGCTCGTCCAGCACGGACCGCGGCCACACGGTCGGCGTGCCGGACGATCCCGACGACACGGCCACCATGTCGCACGCGTCCAGCCGCCCGCCCCTGCACAGCTCAGGCAGGGCGTACCGCCGCTGGTAGGCCTCCTTGACCAGCAACGGCACCCGCTCGAAGTCAGCGGTCGTACGGACCGACGCGGGGTCGAGGCCGTGCTCGGCGAGGAAGCTCCCGTACGCGGGCACCGTCGAGGCCACGTCGTGGAACAGGGCCAGCGCCGCCTCCGCGCCCTGGTCCTCCGGCGCGGTGGACGCGGGTTCGGCCTGGTAGAACTCCCGCAGCCCGGCGAGCACGCGCCCTGGCCTTTCCTCGTCGATCACCATGGCCTCCATCGCGAGCCGATCTCATCAGGCTTCGGCACGGGTCTGATCGCCCGGGCCTCGCCGGCGTGCCGTCCGCGTCAGGATCCGTCGCGGGCCGACGGGGCGGCCAGGGCCGCCAGGCCGTCGAGCACGACCGCCTGAGCGGGCGGGACCTCGACATCCAGCACCAGTCCTTCGCCGTCGCGGGTGAAGGTGAAGCCGAAGAACGAGCAGCACGTGGACTCCCTGGCCGCCAGGTCTCTGGCGATGCGCTCCACCTCGGCCGCTCCGTCGAGGTGAAGGCGCAGGCACGTCGGGGACGGCCGCTCGACCCGGCGTAGCGCGGAGGCGAACAGCCCGTCGAACTCGGCGATCCGGAGCGGCTGCTCGGCGGTCGGCAGCGTGCACGCGCTGGGCACGACGAACAGGTCGGGACGTGAGGATGCCGTCGGTGCCACGGGACGGGCTGGCGGGCGTTCCATCGGTCCTCCAAAGGCCGGCGCTCTCTCAGTGACCAAGAACGTTCCGTTCGACGGTATTCCTCTACCCCGGTGCGGGATCGGACCGGACGGGAGCGCCCGGAAATCTTCCGGCAAGCGGCTCAATAGGCACCGCATAATGATCGTTGCGGCTTCGCGCCCCGGCATGGTCTGGGACGGATGTGACTCATGGGAAGATTGCCAATCTTCGGGAAAACAGTGAAGTTTCCGGACAAGCCGCTGTCGGAACTGCTAAGAAGTTGCGCGGCCAGGATTTTGAGCAGAGAGGTTCGGTATGGACCGCGACGGCACCCCGAGATCCTTCGAAGAGGATCCTCTGAAGCAGACCGGTCCTTTGGGCATCGAGTTGAACGGCGAACCGGAGCGCGCGGACGGCGACGTCCTGTCCGACGGATGGACGCCCGGGCACGAACCCTCTCCCCCCAAGAGCGACGACTCCCCGGAGTTCGAGCGGCCGGACCACACGCAGATCCAGGACCACACGCAGATCCAGGACTACGAGCGGGCCGAGGGGTACGACGGATCCGACGACTACGAGCGGCCCGAGGGCTACGCGCGGCCGGACGACGACGGCTGGGACCGCGACGGGGAGCACGACCCGGACATGGATGAGCGCCGGGGCTTCCTCGGCTCCGGGTGGACCGGCGAGGAAGAGGAGGAGAAGGGCAGCCAGAACAAGCGGCTCATCCTCGCCATGGTCGCGATCATCGTGCTCGCGGTCGCGGGCGGCTGGATCGTGTCGTCCTCGGTGGGCTCGAAGCCCGAGGCGGCGTGCTCGACCGCCGCCGACTGCGCTCCGGCCGGGCAGCAGGGCCCCGAGCTGACCGACGAGCCGGTGGCCGACCCCAGCGCCGATCCGTCGACCGACCCGGCCCTCACCCCCGAAGAGACGGAGACGCCCAGCGAGACGCCCACCCCGACGCCGACGACCTCCCAGTCACGGGTCACCCAGGAGCCCACGACCCGGCCCTCCCCGACGCGCACCCGGGTCCACTCGCCGCAGCCGACGCCGAGGTCCAGCACCCGTACACAGCAGCCGGACGACCCGCGTATCGAGGACGACGAGCCGACCACCGCGCCGACTCCGTCGCCGACGCCCCCGCCGACCACGGAGGCGCCCCCGCCCGCCCCGAGCCCGACGCCGACCAAGAACGGCGGCCTCCTCGACTGGCTCTTCTAAGCAACCCCCGGTCCGCGCAACCCCGGCCCGAGCAAACCCCGGCCCGAGCAAACCCCGGCCCGAGCAAACGCCGGGTCTGAGCAAACCCCGGGTCTGAGCAAACCCCGGGTCTGAGCAAACCCCGGGTCTGAGCAAACTCCTGGCCCGGCCAAACCCGAACCCCGGGTCCGAGTGAACCCCCGGCGGCTCCCCATCGAGCCGTCGGCACGGATCGGCCCCTGTCGGCGCGGGACGGAGACCGCCGGCAGGTCAGCGACGCCGAGCCGCCCTGCGTAAGACCCAGGCGAGCGCACCGGCGGCCAGCACGGCGCTGCCCGCGACCGTCGAGGACAGCGGAAGGCTGAAGGCCAGCAGCAGGCAGCCCGCCAGCCCCGCGAGAGGGACGGCGCGGAGCGGGCGGCCCTCCTCGGCGGACAGGGTCAGGGCCGAGGCGTTGGCGATCGCGTAGTAGACCAGCACGCCGAACGACGAGAAGCCGATCGCGCCCCGCACGTCGGCCGTGGCGGCGACCAGGGCGACCACCGCGCCGACGGCCGGCTCGGCGCGGTGGGGAACGCGGAAGCGCGGATGCACGGCGTCCAGCACGCGCGGGAGGTGCCCGTCCCTGGCCATCGCCAGCACCGTGCGGGAGACGCCGAGGACCAGCGCCAGCAGCGACCCGAGGGCGGCCGTGGCGGCTCCGGCCCGCACGAGCGACGCCAGGGGCGCCGCGCCCGCGGCACGCACGGCGTCCGCGATCGGCGCGGCGGAGTGGGCGAGCCGGTCAGGGCCCAGCACGGCCAGCACGGCGACGGCCACGGCGGCGTACACCACCAGCGTGATGCCGAGGGCGAGGGGGATGGCCCTCGGGATGGTGCGCGCGGGGTGCCGCACTTCCTCGCCCAGCGTGGCGATGCGGGCGTACCCCGCGAAGGCGAAGAACAGCAGCCCGGCCGCCTGTAAGACTCCGCCCACCGTGATCGCCCCGGACGGCACCACTCGCGAGAGGTCGGCCCGGCCGCTCGCCAGGCATGCCACGACCGCCACCGCCAGCACCGCGAGGACGACGGCGACGATCGCCCGGGTCAGCCAGGCGGCCTTGTGCACTCCCACGTAGTTCACCGCCGTGAGCGCCGCCACGGCCGCCACCGCCACCAGGTGCTCGCGCCCCGGCCAGACGTACGCCCCGACGGTCAGCGCCATGGCGGCGCAGCTCGCGGTCTTGCCGACCACGAAACCCCAGCCGGCGAGGTATCCCCAGAAGTCACCCAGCCGCTCGCGGCCGTACACGTAGGTGCCGCCGGAGGCGGGGTAGCGGGCGGCGAGCCGCGCGGAGGAGGTGGCGTTGCAGTAGGCGACCAGCGCCGCCACCGCCAGCCCGGGTAACAGCCCCGAACCGGCCGCCGCGGCCGCCGGGCCGAACGCGACGAACACCCCGGCGCCGATCATCGAGCCCAGGCCGATCACCACGGCGTCGCCGGTGCCGAGGCGCCGCGCGAGCTCATGCGGACCGGTCATCGCACCGGCCGGTCGCCACGGCGGCGACGGATCACGTGGCGGGCGATGACGAGGACGACGAGGGCGAGCACGGCGAAGAACAGGTAGGTCTGGTAGCGGACCAGCTCTTCGTAGATCTTGTTGATGTTGGTGCCCGCGAGGTAACCCGCGGTCGTCCAGGTGCCGACCCACAGGAGCGCGCCGAGGACATTGAAGGTGAGGAAGCGGCGCCACTCGACGCCCGCGGTGCCGGCGACGAGGCCGTTGACCTGGCGCAGGCCGTCGATGAAGCGGGCCACGGTGATGATCGGGGCGCCGTGTCGGTGGAAGAACGCCTCGGCCGCCTCGAACCGCTTCTCGGGAAGGAAGATGTAGCGGCCGTAGCGGTGGACCAGCGCGCGGCCACCGCTGCGCCCGATGAGGTAGCCGATGTTGTCGCCGATGACGGCGGCGGCCAGGGCGATCGTGGCGACGGCCACGACGTTGAGCTGCCCCGCCCCGGCGTACACGGACGCGGCGATCAGGATGGTCTCCCCTGGGACGGGGACCCCGAAGTCCTCAAGGAAGACCAGCGCGCCGACGACCAGGTAACCGTACTGGTCGAGCAGCGGGGCCAGGTGGGCCAGAGGACCCGGCAACGGTGGCGGCGCCATGTGATCACTCTACGTGCCGACACGGTCGCTCAGTCGGCGCCTGTGGACAGCCACGCCCACAGTGCGGCAGCCTGCACGGTTTGTCAGGTTCGCGCGGCGGCGCCTGTGGATACTCACGGCCGCGCGGCGGCGCCTGTGGATACTCACGGCCGCGCGGCGGATTCCTGGGCCGACACCCGGCGTCGGGCGCCGCGCCGCCAGACCACCATGACCACCAGCAGCGCCACGATGGTGAGGGCCGACAGGCCGACCCCGAGGGCGGCGCCAGCCCGCTGGTCGGCGGCGCGCTCGGGAGCCCACGGGAAGGCCAGGATGTCGTACCAGCCCTGCCCCTGGATCGGCCCCGCCAGGAACACCAGGGCCATCCACGCCTGCAGGGCGAGCGCGCCCATGAGCATGCGGGTGCGCACCACCGGGCTGATCGCCCTGGGCAGCGGATCGAGGCCCAGCGCGACGCCGAAGAACCACATGCCCGTCACCACCACGACGATCTCGGCGACCAGGCGCACCGCGAGACTCGACTGGGCAGGCTCGAACAGGCCGGTGACGTAGAGGAGCAGGTACGGCACGGCGTAGGCGGCGAGCGCGACCAGCGGCTGGGTCAGCCGGACCGCCACGGGGCCGTCGCCCGCCTGCCTGAGGAGCGGCACGGCCTCCTGGAAGGGCGTCAGAGGAGCACCGAGGGCCAGCAGGGCCGGGCCCACGGTGCCCAGGAGCGCGTACTGCAGCGCGTGCATGGAGAAGATCGCGGGTCCGTACGCCGACACGCCTCCGGCGGCGGCGTACAGCAGGACGAGGAGGCCCGCCATCGCGGCGACCGTGCGGCCGGGCGGCCAGGCCTCGCCGCGCCGGGTGAGCCGCCGCACGCCGACGAGGTAGGCGACCGCGAGGCCCACCACGGCGAGGATCAGCAGGGGATCGGGCCGCGTCTCTGTGAGGAGCCGCCAGGGGCTGAACCGCGGCAGGGAGTAGCCGAGCAGCTCGTGCTGGCTGTGGGCCCCGCTCTCGCGCGGCGGCGGGGTGCGCGACAGGGCCACCGCCAGCGCGATCGTGCAGGCCATCACCCCGACCTCACCGGCGGCGAGCCGCAGGAAGGGCCGCGAACCCGACCGGGTGCCCTCGGCGGCGGGGGCCTCCAGTGCCGCGATCGTGGTGCGGCGGTGCCGCAGGCCGAACCATCCCAGCGCCACGAGCGCGACGAGCTTGCCCAGCACCAGCAGCCCGTAGCGCGACTGCCAGAGCTGAGCGGGCGAGCCGAGCCGGATCCAGGCGTTGACCAGCCCAGAGGCGCCGACGGCGACGAAACAGCAGAGCGCCAGGGCGCTGAACCTCCGTACGGCCGCGACGAGCGTGTCCGACCGGCGCAGGTGGATGACGATCCCGAACAGGCCTCCCACCCAGACCGTCACTCCGGCGATGTGCAGCATCAGGCTGGAGACGGCGATGTTGTGATCCGCGGCCGAGGCGGAGTGGCCGACGTACGCGGGCGGCAGGACCGCGAAGATGGCGATGGCGAGCAGCGCGCCCCGGCCCCAGAAGCCGACCGGCAGTGTCGTGGCGCCGGCGATCACCAGGGCGAGCAGCGTCACGAGCATGAACGCCTGACCCTGGGGGACCTCCGTGCTGAAGGTGAACAGGAAGCCCGACTGCAGCGCCTCTCCGACGGGGAGCCCCAGAAGGTCCGAGAGGGTGAGGATCTGCGTGACCTCCGCGCTGGCCGCCCACGCGAGGGCCCAGTGCCCGGCCGCGCGGGTGATCTCCCGCCGGGAGGCCGCGTCACCCGCCAGCGCAACGGCCGAGAGCAGGGTTCCCACCGTCGCGACCGCGCAGACGTCGTGGACGACCCTGACGACGGGAAGGCCCAAGGTCGTGAGCACGCCCGGAGAGGGCAGGCCCGGGATCTCCTCCCTCGGCCAGCCTCCGCCGAACCACATCGCCAGAACGAGCACGGCGAACGCCGCGACGCCGACGAGCAGGAACACGGCCGAGCGCCGCCGGGGAGAGGTCATTCGCCTGCTTCCTCGTTTCAGGACCGCACTGTGCGCGGTTGATCGCCTGTGATCGAGTATCTCCGTATTCTCCGGCCGGGGCGAGAGCCTTTCGCAAGGGGAACCATCTTTCCCACGCGAACCCCCCTGACCCTCCTGAAACAGGTCACGACCGTGGCGTAGGCGATGGCCGCCCCGCGAGCACACAACCCCGTCCCCACCTGGCCTTTTGTTCGACCATGGCAGATCTTGATGCACCGGTGAGGCCCGGATCGCGTTTACCGCCCTGCTCACCGGACAGGGGCAATATCGGACAGACCAACTGCCGAAGGGGGACAGATCATGGGCGCCGACGACAAGATCTCGAACAAGGCCGAGCAGCTCAAGGGCAAGGTCAAGAAGGGTGTGGGCGACGCCACCGGCGACGACGAGCTCCGCGCCGAGGGCGAGGCCGACGAGGCCAAGGGCCACGTCAAGCAGGCCGGCGAGCGCGTGAAGGACGCCGCCAAGAACGTCAAGGACGCCTTCAAGAGCTGACGCCCGCCGAGCGCCTGCGCCGCTCCGGGTTCCGCCCGCCGGACACCGGCGAGGCTGAGCCGGCGCCGGACCGGCCAGAGGACGACCGCGACAGCGGCGGAGCCCCGGATGCCACGGGGCCTCCGCCGCTGTCGCGCCGCGACCCGGCCCGCGTTTACAGGGATCGGCGGAGCTTCGCCACCATGTCTTCCTTGTAGCGGTTCGCCTCGGCCAGCGTGGCCCCCTCGCGCAGCGCCGTGACGACGTCCTCCTCGGCGTCCGCGTACATGTAGGAGTCGGCGAAGACGTCCGTGGAAGGAAGTGCGACCACCCCTGCGCCGTCCATGACGATGGAGGTGCTCTCGTCCACCATCACACCGGCGATCTCCACCGGGCGTCCGACCGACGCCACGTGCACCTCGGGTCCCGGCCCTGCGGTGGCCTCGTACAGCGCCCACACGGGCAGGCCGAGGTCGCGGAACGCGTTGACGTCGCGAACCCCGCCCTCCACCAGCAGGCCGGCCGCTCCGCGGGCGAGGGCCGCGCGGGTGAGGATCTCGCCCCACACCGCTCCCGCCGCCGCCCGAGCGCCCGCGACGACGACCACCCGGCCCTCCAGATCCTCGTCCATGACGCAGTGCAGGGCCGCGAGACCGTCGTCTCCCGGCCCGGGCGCGAGCCGTACGGTGCGGGCCCTGCCGAGCAGGCCCAGCGATCGGTGGATGGGGCGCAGCGGCGGGCTGAGCCAGCCGGTTTGCCCGCGCAGTTGCAGGACGTCCGCGATCGCGGTGGTAGGCGGAACCACGGTATCGATCACCTCTTATGGAGAAATTTCCGGATCTTGCCGACTGGGGTACAGGGGAGGCCGGCCCCCGGTGACGAGTCACAGGCACGGAGCGATCGGCCCATCGTCCGGCCCCCTGACCGGTGACTTATCCGGGCCCCGGACCGGTGACGGGGCTCGGATCTGTGAATACGGACGGCGAATCCCCGCACGGGCTCCCCGCGGGTGGATCTCCGGCGCGAAGGTGTGGAACCCCGTGGACGGAACGCGAACCCGCCCGCCTCCTCCGCACCCGTGTGAGCGTGCCACGCTCCCACGGTGGAGGTGTGCTGCACGGTGCTTCCTCTCCCATGCCTCGGAACGGCCGTCCCGGTGCTGCCTGTGGAACGTGACGTTCACTCTGATGCTTGACGCTGCGTGAAAGATCCGTGAAATACAAATCCGGGATGATTTGTGGGCCAGTGAAGCGGTTCACCCGAGGCGCGTGCGCCGTTCGTGGTATCCGGCGCCCGAGCCCGGCGGTCCACTCGACGGCGACCACCTATGGGAGGTCACTGACCCCAAAGGGTGCGGACCTCCTCGAACACCTTCTGGTTGTGGGAGATCTCGACGACGTTCCCGTCGGGATCCTTGAGGGCGCAGATGTAGCCGACCGGCGGCGGCAGCTCCATCGGGTCCCAGTGCAGGCAGCCCAGCTCCCGGGCACGCCGGGCGATCTCGTCCACGTCCTCGCGGTGGGGCACCTCCATGCCGAGATGGGCGAACGGCGAGAGCTGGGGCTGCGGCGTGCCTCTGTCCTTGGCGAACTCCACGAGGACGAGCACGAACGGCGTCTCCGCCTGCTTGTCGTTGGACAGCCAGGCGTTGCGCCCGTCCTTGTCCTCGTGGGTCGAGACCACCACGAGAGGGGTCATGGTCGTGTAGAACTCGATGGCCTTGTCGAGGTCGCAGCTTGGCAGCGCGATGTGCGTCCAGCGTGCCTCGGTGAGCTTCTTGCCGAGCACCAGTGCCTCCTTGAGCCGTTCAGTGCCTGGTCGCCAGGCCCGTCGGGTCTTCAGGTCCTCTTTGGTTCTTCCCCCAATCCTGGTCGGCGGGCCCCCCGCCGGCGCGAGCGGCGTGGCCATATCCTCGCCGGTTCGGCCGCATCCTGTGCCGGGCCTTCCCTCCCAGGCGCTTGGCGTTCGAGGGCGACGTCTCGGACGCTACGTCCGGCGTCCGCGTGCCCTCCATGTGCTCACAGCCCAAAGATCGGCCGCCCCGTGCCCGATCTGGCTGGGAATGTTGCACGTGAAACCTTTCGTGCGCAATGTTTCACGTGACACCATCGTTCTCGGAGAACACCTGGAGCAACTCGCGCGCGATGAGCGCGGTCTGCAGGTGGTGCGCCATGGTCGGGTCCAGGGGGTCGGCGCCGAGGAGCTGCCTGATCTGCCCGATCCGGTAGCCCACCGAGTTGCGGTGCAGGTGCAGCAGGTCCGCGACCGCCGCCCGGCTGCCCCTGGTCGAGAGCCACGCGTCGAGCGTCAGGACCAGCTCGGGACGGTCCAGGATCGGCCCCAGCTGCTGGTCGACGAACGCCTGGAGCCGGTCGGGCGGCACGGCGAGCAGCAACTGTGCCAGCCCGAGCGACGAGTGCAGCAGCTCGGTCTCACCGGGACGCCTTCTGAGCAGGCCGAGCACGGTCTCCGCGTCCCTGAAGGAGCGGGGCGTCTGCGCGGGACCCGACACCACAGGCCCCGTGGCCGCGAGCACGGTGCCCTCTCCCACCATGCCCTGCAGGCGGTCGCGGATCCGGCTCACTTCGCGGGGGATGTCGCCGGTGAGCACCGTCCAGCCCTCGGCGCCGTTCTGCCGGACCGGCATCTCCAGCCAGGACAGGGCCGTGGACCAGGTGTGCCGGTTGGAGCCGTCGTAGGCGAAGACGGCGGCCGCGTGGGGCTGGTCGAGGTGGACCCCGAACCTGGCCGCCGTCCGCGTCACCTCCTCGGTGCCCCGCAGCGCTCCGAAGCGCAGCTCGTCGATGAGCCTGCTCGCGGTCTCGGACTTCGCCACGGACGAGGCGTCCCGGCGTACGGCCTCGATCGCCACGGCGGTGGAGGCGGCCCGCAGGTACGGGACCAGGTGGTCGGGCAGCGGCTCGGCCAGCAGCAGCAGCCCGACGCGGCGCTGGCCCGCCCACACGGCGAGGGCACGGGCCTCCCACCCGTCCGGGCAGACGACCCGCACCGGGTCCGGTTCCGCGAACGCGCGCCTCACCTCGGCGGGACTCATGGTGGCGTCGCCGCCGTCGGTGGCATGGAAGACGCCGCCGTGCACCCCGACCAGCCGGGCCGCCCTGCCGGTCTCGTCCGCGATCCTGCGCAGGATCGAGCGCCAGCCGTCGCCGCCCAGGGCCAGGTCGTTCAGGGCCGAGGCGAACTCCTCGACGCTCGCCGAAGTGCTCCTGTTCCGGAGGCGGCCGGAGCTGTCCTGCGCTTCGGAGCCGCCCAGACGATCCACCAGACCTCCACGATTTGGTCCTACCGAGCAAAGTAGGACACATCCCGATGTTTGCCATCGTCTTTCGGCACCCTCGCCGCGTCCGACGCCGATCTCATGCGGTGGAATGGTCCGATGTCCCGGTGTGTTCGCCAGTTTCGAGGCGAACCGCCGAAACCTGAGGAGACGTAGATGAGCAAGCTGAACGACGATGCCAAGGCGCTGATCGCCCGGCCCGTGCACGCCTGGGTGACGGCGCACCGTCCCGACGGGTCGCTGCACAACACGGTGGTGTGGGTCGACGTCGACGGAGACGACGTCATCTTCAACACCGCCGTCGGACGGGCCAAGGAGCGCTACCTGCGCGAGGACCCCCGGGTGTCGGTCAGCGTGCTCGACCCCGACAACGCCTTCCACCTGGTCAGCGTCTCGGGCAAGGCGCGGTTCGAGCTCGAGGGCGCCGACGACGTCATCGACGGGCTGGCCAAGAAGTACCTCGACGCGGACTCGTACCCCTTCAGGACGGCGGACGAGCAGCGCATCACCGTACGCGTCACCCCCGAGCAGGTGATCCACAACGCCTGACCCCGTCCGGCGAGCGCCCGCCCGCGCGTCCGCGACCCGGCCATCGGTACGGGCGGACGCGCGGGCGGGTGAGGCTCAGGCGAGCGGGGTGAAGCGGCGCAGCCGGAGGCTGTTGCTGACCACGAAGACCGAAGAGAACGCCATCGCGGCACCCGCGATCATCGGTGACAGCAGCCCGGACGCCGCCAGCGGGATGGCCGCCACGTTGTAGGCGAAGGCCCAGAACAGGTTGCCCTTGATCGTGCGGAGCGTGCGGCGGGAGAGCCTGATCGCGTCGGCCGCCACCCGCAGGTCCCCGCGTACCAGGGTCAGGTCGGAGGCCTCGATGGCCACGTCGGTGCCGGTGCCCATCGCCATGCCGAGGTCGGCCTGGGCGAGCGCCGCCGCGTCGTTGACGCCGTCTCCCACCATGGCGACGACCCGGCCCTCGGCCTGAAGGCGCTTGACCACGTCGACCTTCCCGGCGGGCAGCACGTCGGCGATCACGTCCTCGGCCGGCACGCCGACCGAGGCGGCGACGGTCTCCGCCACGGCCTGGTTGTCCCCGGTGAGCAGCACGGGGCGCAGCCCGAGCTCCTTCAGCCGCGAGATCGCCTCGGCGGAGGTCGGCTTGACCACGTCGGCGACGGTCAGCACGGCCCGCGCCTCCCCGTCCCAGCCGACGGCGACGGCGGTCTCGCCACGCGCCCGCGCCTCGGCGACGGCACGCTCTAGATCGGCGGGAAGGCCCTGCGACCGCTCGGCCAGCAGCTTCGGCCTGCCCACCAGCACGGCATGGCCGTCGACGACCCCCCGCACGCCGAGCCCCTCGATGTTGGCGAACCCCTCCACCGAGGCGAGGCCAGCGCCGTCCCCTTCCCGGCCGGCGAGCGCCGCCCTGGCCACGGCCTGGGCGATCGGGTGCTCGGAGGCGGCCTCCAGCGCTCCCGCGAGCCGCAGCACCTCGTCGCGGCCGGCCCCAGGCGCGGTGACGACGTCCACCAGGGTCATCTGACCGGCGGTCACGGTGCCCGTCTTGTCGAGCACGATCGTGTCCACCCGCCGGGTCGACTCCAGCACCTCGGGCCCCTTGATCAGGATGCCGAGCTGCGCCCCGCGCCCGGTGCCGACCATCAGCGCCGTGGGCGTGGCCAGGCCGAGCGCGCACGGGCAGGCGATGATCAGCACGGCCACCGCCGCCGTGAAGGCCGCCGCGGCGCCGTTGCCCGTGCCGAGCCAGAACCCGAGGGTGCCGAGCGAGAGCGCGATCACGATGGGCACGAAGAAGGCGGAGATGCGGTCGGCCAGCCGCTGGACCTCGGCCTTGCCGTTCTGCGCGTCCTCGACGAGCCTGGCCATCTGGGCGAGCCGCGTGTCGCCGCCGACGCGGGTGGCGCGTACGACCAGGCGGCCCCCCGCGTTGACGGTCGCGCCGGTCACGGTGTCGCCGGGCCGTACCTCGACGGGGACGGACTCCCCGGTGAGCATGGAGGCGTCGACCGCCGAGGCGCCCTCCTCCACGACCCCGTCTGTGGCGATCTTCTCGCCGGGCCGTACGACGAAGGTGTCGCCCACGGCCAGCAGCTCGACCGGGATGCGCCGCTCGCGGCCGTCACGCAGGACGGCGACCTCCTTGGCGCCCATCTCCAGCAGTGCCCGTAGCGCGCTCCCCGCCCTGCGCTTGGACCTGGCCTCGAAGTAGCGGCCTGCCAGGATGAAGGTGACCACCCCCGCGGCGGCCTCGAAGTAGATGTCGCCCGCGCCGTTCCCCCGGGCGAGCGTGAACTCGAACCCGTGCCGCATGCCCGGCATGCCGGCCGTGCCGAAGAAGAGCGCCCACAGCGACCAGCCGAAGGCCGCGAGCGTACCCATCGAGACCAGCGTGTCCATGGTGGCCGTGCCGTGCCGCAGATTGGTCAGCGCCGCCCGGTGGAACGGCAGGCCGCCGTACACCACGACCGGGGCCGCGAGGGTGAGCGACAGCCACTGCCAGTTGTCGAACTGCAGCGCTGGGATCATCGCCATCGCGATCACGGGAACCGACAGCAGGATCGACACGATCAGCCGCTGCCGCAGCGGGGCCAGTTCGTCGCGGTCTTCGGCCGGAGGCTCGACGCTCGGCAGCTCCGCGGAGTACCCCGCCTTCTGGACCTCGGCGACCAGATCTTCCGGCCGCACCTCGCCGTCGTAGACGACCTTGGCCTTCTCGGTGGCGTAGTTCACCGTGGCGGTCACGCCGTCGAGCTTGTTGAGCCTGCGTTCGATGCGGGAGGCGCACGAGGCGCACGTCATGCCGCCGATGGCCAGCTCGATCTGGCCGCCCCCGGCGGACGGCCTCGTGGTGACGGACGTCATGGCGTCTCCTCCCGCTCGCCTCCAATAGTGCGCGACCCCGGGTCGCGGGCGCCAATCGCGGCCTGCCCTTTTGCCCGGGAACCATACCCCCCTACAGTACGTGGCGCGTCAAGTGGTCCTGGACACCGGCGGGGGGTTCGACGGTCGTCTCAGGGGTATCTGGAGCGGCATTCCCCCAGGAAGGGCCAGGCCGATACGGTTCCGGCGGAGAACCGAACAAGTCGCACGATCTGATCTACTGAGATAGCGGGCTTCGCGGAAGGACGACACCGTGATCGTCGATCTGGTCTTTCTGCTGGGCGCGCTGGCCCTGGTCATCGCGAACGGCGTCTTCGTCGCGGCCGAGTTCTCCCTGGTCACGGTCGAGCGAAGCGAGGTACAGCGGCTGGCCTCCGCCGGCGACCGCGGGGCCCAGGGCATCCAGGCGGCGATCCGGCGGCTGTCGTTCCAGCTCTCCGGGGCACAGCTCGGCATCACGATCACCTCGCTCCTGCTCGGCGTCATGGCCGAGCCCGCCATCGCCGGCCTGCTCCGCCCTGCCGTCGAGCGGATCCCGGCCCTGCCGGACGGGGCCACAGAGAGTGTGTCCGCGATGCTGGGCCTCCTCATCGCCACGGTGAGCCAGATGGTGCTCGGCGAGCTGGTCCCCAAGAACGCCGCCCTGTCGCGCCCGATGGCCGTCGCCCGGCTCTCCACGCCCCCTCAGCGGATCTTCTCCGCGGTGTTCTCACCGCTGATCAAGGCCTCCAACGCGACCGCGAACGCCATCGTCCGGGCGCTCGGGGCCGAGCCGCAGGACGAGCTGGCCTCCGCCAGGTCCCCCGACGAGCTGAGCCTGCTGATGAGCCTGTCGGCCGAGGCCGGCACCCTTCCGACCGGCACCGCGGCCATGCTGCGCCGCGCGCTGCGGTTCGGCGACATGACCGCGGCCGAGGCGATGACCCCCCGCATGGACTGCGTCACCGTGACCGACGGGAACACCGTCGCCGAGTTCCTCACCCTGGCCAGGCGGGAGCGCCACCTGCGGCTCCCCGTCTCGGGCGGCGAGCTGGACGACATCGTGGGCGTCGCCTCCGTGGTGGACGCCTTCGCGGTGCCCGAGGCCGAGCGCGGGGAGACCCGGGTGGAGAAGATCCGGCGTCCGCCCGTCCTGGTCCCCGAGTCGCTCGACCTCGCGACCCTGCAGGAGCGCCTGTTCGCCGCCAGGGAGGAGATGGCGGTCGTCGTTGACGAGTACGGGGGCTTCGCCGGCATCATCACCGTGGAGGACCTGGCCGAGGAGCTGATCGGCGACATCGCCGACGAGTACGACCTGCCCGAGGAGGGCTCGGCCGAGCCGGAGCCGGCGCTCCTCGCCGCCGGCGCGTCCGTGGTCGTGCCCGCGCTCCTGCGCGCCCACGAGGCCGAGGAGCGCACCGGCTTCCAGATGCCCGAGGGGCCGTACGAGACCCTCGCCGGGTTGCTGATCAGCCGTCTCGGTCGCATACCCGACGCCGGGGACAGCGTGGTCGTGGACGGCTGGACCCTCAGGGTCGACGCCATGCGCCGCCACCGGATCGAGCTCATCACGCTCACCGCACCGAACGGCGAGGAGCAGACGCCTTGACCTCCACCGATGATCCGTCCGCGCCCCGGAGGAGCAGATGAGCCTGCTGGACTTCCTCGCCATCGTGCTCCTGCTCGCGGTGAACGGGTTCTTCGTCGGCGCGGAGTTCGCGCTGATCTCCGCCCGCCGCACGCAGATCGAGCCGCTGGCCAAGGAGGGCTCCCGTAAGGCCAGGGCGGTGCTCGCGGCCATGGACGCCGTCCCCCTGATGCTCGCCGCGGCGCAGCTCGGCGTGACCCTCGCCTCGCTCGCGCTCGGAGCCGTCGGCGAGCCGGTCATCGCCCACGCCCTGGAGCCGCTGTTCTCGGCCCTCGGCCTCCCCGAGGGCCTGGTCCATCCGACCGCCTTCGCCCTCGCCCTGTTCCTCGTCGTGTCCGCGCACGTGATCATCGGCGAGATGGTGCCGAAGAACCTGGCCCTCTCCAGCCCCGACCAGGCCGCGCTGTGGCTCGTACCGCCCCTGCGCTTCGCCGCCCGCGCCACCCGCCCGCTGCTCGTCGGGATCAACGCGATCGCCGCGGCCGTCCTGTGGGTGCTGCGGATCCCGCCGGCCGAGGAGATCCGCTCGGTCTACACCTCGGACGAGATGCCCGCCCTCATCCAGGAGTCGCGCAGGCACCGGCTGCTGGAACAGGACGAGCACGACCGCATGATCGCGACCCTCGCCCTGCACGCCCGTCCCGTGGAGTCGGTCATGGTGCCGATCGGCGAGGTCGTCAGCCTGCCCGCCACGACCCGCGCGGCCGAGCTGCAGGAGAACGCCGGGCGCTACGGCCACTCGCGCTTCCCCGTACGCGGTGACGGCCCGGGCGAGCTGTCCGGTTACCTCCACGTCCTCGACGCCCTCAACGGGCACGCGGCGCACGAGCCCTTACCCGCCCGCGCCCTGCCGCACGTCCACCGCAGGGCCACCCTGGCCGACGTGCTCGCGACCATGCGCAAGCGGCGCGCCCAGCTCGCCGCGATCGTGGACGACGGCGGCGCGGTGGCTGGGGTCGTCACCCTGGACGACGTCCTCACTGGCCTCCTCCACCACGCCAGCCAGGAGTCCACGAGCTAGGCTCCTTCAGGGTCCAGTGCGGCAATTGTCATCTTTCATCCAGATTCGACTAATACCGTGACTCGGTGGTTAAGGGCACGGACATCCGGGGCAGCACTGGACAAATGCATGTTGCGACCCGCTCGTCACCCTCACCGGCCTCGTCACCGTCGTCGCAAGGCGGCCGACAATCGTGGCTGGACGCTCTGCGTGGGGTCGCGGCGCTGATCGTCGTCTTCGAGCACTCGCTGGACCCCCTGCTACCGGAGATCCGCGGCTCGATCAGCCCGTGGTTCGACTTCGGGCAGTACGGCGTTCTGGTGTTCTTCCTGGTCAGCGGCTATGTCATCCCGGTCTCGCTGGAACGGCGCGGCAGCGTGCGCGGTTTCTGGATCACCCGGTTCTTCCGCCTCTATCCGCTGTGGGCGCTGGCGGCGGTGATCGGCACCGTCTTCGGCCTCGCCGGCGTCTACTCCACCCTCCCGGCGCAGACCTCCGGGCAGCCGTGGAGCGCCACGCTGGCGCACGTGACGATGCTGCAGGACCTGCTCCAGGTGCCCAGCGTCGTCAACGTCTTCTGGACCCTCTCCTACGAGATGGCGTTCTACCTCCTGGTCACCGCGATGTTCGTGTTCGGCGTGCACCGGGCGAGCACGGGGACCTCGCTGACGTTCGCCGTGTGCGCGCTGGTCGCCGGCGCGCTCGTACCGGCCGGGTGGCTGACCCACGCCGTGGGGGGAAGCGTGGTGGGGATCGCGGCCGTCGTGCTCCTCGGCGGGATCGCCGCCGTCCTCAGCGCGAAGCGCGACGTACGGCTCCACGGGGCCGCGGTCATCGCGGTCCTCGCCCTGGTGCTCCTCACCCTCAACAGCAGGGTGGGCGCGTGGCAGAGCCTCATCATCCTGGCGACGATGTTCGGCGGGACCGCCATCTACCGCATCGAGCGCTCGCCCGCCGTGTGGGCGCATTCGCGCTGGCTGCTCGGTCTCGTGCCCGTCCTGTCGGTCGCGGCGGCGGTGTGGCTCGGGCCGGGGTGGGGCATGTCGGAGGCCGGGCAGCAGGCGTTCAAGTGGAGCTGGTCGGCCGCCGTCGTCGCGGCCTGGCTGACCTTCGCCGCCGGGCTCGCCCTTCGCCACCGCGCCGTCTCGCCCGTGCTGGTGTGGCTCGGCCTGGCGAGCTACTCCATCTACCTGCTGCACCCCCTGGTCCTGCAGGTCATCAGGAGGGTGACCAACGACCCCTCGGGGATCCCGCTCGCGACGCGGCTGGCCTGGGAAGCCGTCTTCTTCGCGACCGTGATCGCCTGCGCCGCGCTGAGCCACCGCTACGTCGAGAAACCGGCCCAGCGGGTGGGGCGCCGCCTCGCCCGCGCGGCCGGCGAGCCGACTTACCGCTGATACGCGCGATGCAATAGGAAAAATGATGACTTCCTGCGAATACCGCGACAGGGGGCCACAAATATCACCGGCATCGCTAGACTGGCTCGCGGTTCGCCGGGCGCGTGGATCCGGCGCCTGGAAGTCGGCGTGTGGCCTAGGGCCACCAGCCCTGGCCATTCCGTGGGGACAATGAACGGCGGGCTTGTCGATGTGCGCCCTGACCAGCCCGTGGACGAGTCCGCGGGCAGACCGCCCGTCAGGGCGAAGCGGCCCTGGATCGCGTGGCTGTGGTGCCTGGTCGCGGCGGTCACGGGCGTTTCCGTGGCGGGTGGCGCAACGCTGGTCGGCGCATACACCAAGCTGAGCGGCAACATCAAGCACGTCGACCTCGACACCAAGGACCTGGGCACGCGCCCGGCCAAGCTGAGCAAGGCCCTGAACGTCCTGATCGTGGGCTCCGACACGCGCGCGGGCGCCAACGTGAAGTACGGCCACAGGGAGGTCGGCGAGCGCACCGACACGATCATCCTGGCCCACGTGTCCCCCAACCACGACAACGCCCTGCTCATCAGCTTCCCGCGTGACTCGCTGGTCCAGCTGCCCAGCTGCGCGCCCAAGAACGGCCTGCCGGGGCAGCGCGCCCACGTCGGCATGATCAACGAGTCGTTCAACTTCGGCGGCATCAGCTGCACCTACAAGACGATCGAGTCGCTCACCGGCATCCACATCGACCACTACGCCAAGGTGGACTTCACCGGCTTCAAGAGCATGGTGAACGCCCTCGGCGGAGTCGACATCTGCGTGCCGAAGGCGATCGACGACAAGAAGGCGATGCTGCGACTGCCCGCCGGCAAGCAGACCGTCAAGGGCGAGCAGGCGCTCGGGTACGTCCGCGCCCGCTACAGCCTCGGCGACGGCTCCGACATCGGCCGCATCCAGCGTCAGCAGATGTTCATCGCCTCGATGATCAAGAAGGCGATGAGCGGGGCCACACTGAGAGACCCCGCCAAGCTGTTCAGCTTCCTCGACGCGGCCACCAAGTCCATCACGACCGACCCCGGGCTCACCGTGGGCGTCATGACGGACCTGGCGACGAGCGCGCAGAGCCTGGCCGCCGGGGACATCCGCTTCGTCACCACGCCGTGGCGCTACTCCCTCACCCAGCCCGGACGGGTCGAGTGGGTGCAGCCGCAGGCCAAGAGGCTCTTCCAGCTCGTGGCGACCGACACGAAGATCCAGGGCTCGCACATCAAGACGGGCCGCCAGGGCAAGGTGGCGAAGTCCAAGATCGAGATCTCGGTGCAGAACGGCACCACCCGCGGCGGCCTCGGCACCCAGGTCGCCGCCGCCCTGGAGCAGCGCGGCTACACCGTCGTGAAGGTCGGCGACACGAAGCGCAAGCCGTACCCCAAGACGACGATCGGGTACGCCCCTGACGGGCAGAGCCGGGTGCCGACGCTGGCCGGCGACCTCGTGGTCTCGCGCAACGCCCCGGTCAAGAACGTCACGACGACCAGGCTGCTGCTCGTGATCGGCGACGACTGGAAGGGCCTGAAGGCCGCCCCCGTCTCCGAGGAGGAGCTCAAGGGCATCGACGCGACGCAGGACTCCTGCTCCGCCGAGTGACACCGCTCGCCATCGCTTTTCCACCGGTTGGGGATGCTTGTTGCATCTGTCCCTGCCGGGGTACGGATCCGGACATGTGTCACTTGCTCTCTGTTGGGGGGTGATCCCGCCGGCGGATCGGGGCGAGTGTCCGGGCATCACAGGGACGGTGAACTATGCGACGCGGAGTGATCTTCGATATAGACGGCACCCTGGTCGACACGAACTACCTGCACGTGACCGCGTGGTGGGAGGGCTTCAGGCGGCAGGGCCGCGACGTCCTCATGGTGGACATCCATGGAGCCATCGGCCGGGCCGATCGGGACCTGATCGACTACCTGCTCCCCGACGTGTCGGACGAGGAGGCCCAGGCGATCTCCGACACGCACGCGGAGCTGTACAAGCCGCGCATCGACGAGGTGCGGCCGGTGCCGGGGGCGGGCGAACTGCTGCAGGCACTCTCCGATCGCGGCCTGCTCGTGGTGGTCGCGACCAGCGCCCCGAAGGACGAGGCCGAGCGCCTGATAGGCATCACCGGAGGGCAGGACGCCGTCTCGGCCCTCGTGCACTCGGGCGACGTCGACAAGTCCAAGCCCCACCCCGAGCCGGTACGCCAGGCGCTCGACAAGTCGGGCCTGCCCCCCAATAATGCGATCATGGTGGGTGACAGCGTGTGGGACGCGCTGGCCGCCCGCGCGGCGAAGGTCGGATGCGTCGCCCTCCGGTCGGGCGGCATCGACACCGGATCCCTTCTGGAGGCGGGAGCCGAGGCCGTGTACAAGGACTGCCGGGACCTTCTGTACCACGTGGACGAGACACCGATCGGCCGGCTCCTCCAGGACTGACGCGGCCGGATGGCCGCGAGAGCCGGCGAGGCCACGAGAGCGACGTTGCCACACCGCAGCGTGCTCGTCCCGCCGTCCATCGAACCCGGCGGCCATCCACGGCGTATTGCTAGATCAGAAGGAGAGTGATCGGACATGGCACAGCAGGCGGTCATCGGCGTAACGGGGCTCGGGGTCATGGGCCGCAATCTCGCGCGCAACTTCGCCAGGCACGGATACCCGGTCGCCGTGCACAACCGGACGGAAGCGAAGACCAAGGCGCTGATCGAGGAGTTCGGCCACGAGGGCGACTTCATCCCGGCGGTGACGCCCGAGGCCTTCGTGGCCTCGCTGGCACGGCCGCGCAAGATGGTGATCATGGTGAAGGCGGGCCAGTCGACCGACGCGGTGATCGAGGAGTTCGCGCCCCTGCTCGAACCCGGCGACATCATGGTCGACGGCGGCAACGCCCACTTCGCCGACACCCGGCGCCGCGAGAAGGCGCTCAAGGAGCTCGGCATCCACTTCGTCGGGGTCGGCATCTCGGGTGGCGAGCAGGGCGCGCTCGAAGGCCCGAGCATCATGCCCGGCGGCTCGCGCGAGGCGTACAAGTCGCTGGGCCCGATCCTGGAGGACATCGCGGCCAAGGTGGACGGCGTGCCGTGCTGCACGTACGTCGGCCCCGACGGCGCCGGACATTTCGTGAAAATGGTGCACAACGGCATCGAGTACGCCGACATGCAGCTCATCGCCGAGGCCTACGACCTGCTCCGCAAGGGCGTGCGCATGTCGCCCGCCGAGATCGCGGAGGCGTTCCGCACCTGGAACAGGGGACGGCTGGAGTCGTACCTCATCGAGATCACCGCCGAAGTGCTCTCGCACATGGACCCCACCACGGGCAAGCCGTTCGTCGACGTGGTGCTCGACCAGGCGGAGCAGAAGGGCACCGGCCGGTGGACCGTGCAGGCGGCCCTCGACCTCGGAGTACCGGTCACCGGCATCGCCGAGGCGGTCTTCGCCCGTTCCCTCTCCGGCCACGTCGAAATGCGGAAGGCGGCGCGCATCCTGCCCGGTCCCACCGGCGGCGGCCTGGCGTCCTCCTTCGCCGACGACGTGGAGCAGGCCCTGTACGCCTCGAAGGTCGTCGCCTACGCGCAGGGCTTCAACGAGATCCAGGCCGGCAGCGAGGAGTACGGCTGGAACATCGACCTCGGCGCGATGGCGACCATCTGGCGCGGCGGCTGCATCATCCGGGCGCGCTTCCTCGACCGCATCCGCGCGGCCTACGAAGCGGACCCGAACGCTCCCACGCTGCTGTCCGACGTCCACTTCGCGGCCGAGACGAGCCAGGCGCAGGGCGGATGGCGCGACGTGGTCGTCGCCGCGACCAGGCGGGGCATCCCCGCCCCCGGCTTCTCCAGCTCGCTCGCGTACTACGACGCGCTGCGCGCCGAGCGGCTCCCCGCGGCCCTGATCCAGGCGCAACGCGACTACTTCGGCGCCCACACCTACCGCAGGGTCGACCGCGAGGGCGTCTACCACACCCACTGGGAGCTCACCGGCCACCCCGAGACCCGCGTCGACGTCTGACTCCGCTCGAAGCCGTCGGCGTCCGCGGGGAAGGATCCTCAGGACGCCGACCGGGCGCGCTGCTCCTGCTCGGCGATCAACTCGGCGAGGGTGGTCTCGTCGTCGGCGTCCACCGTCCGCCACACTCCCGCGGCCTCGACCTCGTCGTCGAACCGCAGCCGGGTGGCCCAGAAGCGGCCGGTGTCCGACTGGAAGACCATCCACCCGGACGCGTCCAGCTGAGCGGGGTTCATCGTGCCTCCTGCTGACGGTGCCCGGATAACGACGGAAGTGGGCCGGCGTACCGGCTGACGGGAAAGGCTGTGGGCTCGCGCACTGACCGGACCTCGGTTTCCGAATCTCAAAGACCCACAAGGCACGCCAAACGCCCTTTTGGGTCAGCCAGTTATGGCGTCATCGGTCTGCGCGAGTTACTTCCGCGCTACGGTCAGTGTGAGGGGCCGATGACTCGGTGTCACCGTTGCCATGGTGCCGCACCGTCATTGCCGCAACACGTGGAGTGACCATGACCATCGGCGAGGATCTGCGCGCCGCCCGCCAGCGTGCGGGCCTCAGCTTGGGGCAGCTCGCGCTGATATCGGGGGTTTCCGCAGGTCACCTCAGCCGGGTCGAGCGGGGTGACCGCGAGGTCACCCCCACGTTAATACGGCATTACGAGATCGCCTTAGGCACGGTCACTGTTCCTTTTGCCGCAACGGGAATGCCCGATGCCCGCCCCCCCGAAGTGGGTACCGTCGATGACATGAAGCGGCGAGGCCTACTCTCAGTCATCGCGGCGGCGTCCGTGGGGGTCGCCACGGGTGAGCCCTTGACCCGTCTGCTCGAAGGCCTTGGCACCGAGGCTCCGGCCCAGGTGGGGTTACCCGAGGTGCAGGCCGTCGAGGCCGCCGCCGACCTCTACATGCGCATGGACCTCGCCCGCGGGGGCACCGCGGCGATCGCGATGGCCCGCGGATCCCTCGAGTGGGCGGTGAAGTTACAAGACCGCCCCATGTCCGAGCCCACGCGCGAGCGGCTCTGTTCGGCCATCGGGCTGCTCGCCGACCGCGTGGGATGGGCGACGTACGACCAGGGCCAGATGGAGCGGGCGGCGAGGCTCCTCACCTTCGCGCTCGACTCGGCGGCGCGCGGCGCCGACCGCGACCTGCGGGCGCACACCATGCTCGATCTGTCCGTCGCCTTCGCCGACATGGGCAGGCCGCGCGACGGCGTCGAGATCCTCCGCCTCGCGCTCGGGGACGAGCGCATCTCCAGCGCCGAGCGCGCCAACGTCCACGCCGTGGCCGCCCGCCACTGCGCCGCGGCGGGCGACCGGCCGGGCGGGCTGCGGCACATCGGCCTGGCCGAGGAGGCACTGGCCCGCGAGGAGCCGGCGGTGGCACCCGACTGGGCACGCCACATCACGGTCTCCCCCGGCCACCACGACAGCGCGCTGGGGCTGGCGCTGTTCCAGCTCGGCGACGACGAGCGCGCGCGCGAGCGGCTGGCCTCAGCCCTCGACAGGCTCGGCGAGAGCCGCACGCGCACCGGGCTGCGCTGCCTCACCCGCCTCGCGGTGCTCCGCATCCGCGAAGGCGACCGCGACACCGGCACCGAGCAGGCGCGGCGCGCGGTCATGCTGGCCGAGGGCGTGCACTCCACCCGGGTCACCAGAGACCTCCGCATGATGATCGACGGCGTCCGCCAGTGCGGCATGCACGAGCTGGCCCGTGAGCTGACCGGCTCCCTGACCCCCGCCTGAGCCCTCCGCCGCGGGCATCAGCCCTTCCCGTCCGATGCGGGGATCGCCCCCATGTGCCTCTGATGACGGATCGGCCGTTCGGCCGAGTACCGTGATGCCCGATTTCGGCTAGCCTCGCCTGGTCCCCGCCAACGCGGCCGCGCGGCCTGGTCGCACCGCGCCCACGCGGCTCTCCCCCGGAAGGTGCGTTCATTGATCGGCTGGTTCGAGGCGTTCGTGCTCGGTCTGGTGCAAGGGCTGACGGAGTTCCTGCCCATCTCCTCCAGCGCGCACATCAGAGTGGTCTCCGCCTTCTTCGGCTGGAGGGACCCGGGCGCCGCCTTCACCGCCGTCATCCAGCTAGGCACCGAGACCGCCGTCCTGATCTACTTCCGCAAGCGCATCTGGGACATCGTCTCCACCTGGACGCGCTCGCTGTGGACCCCCGGCCTGCGGCAGGAGCCGGCCGCGCGCATGGGGTGGTACGTCATCGCGGGCAGCATCCCCATCGGCGTGCTCGGCCTCGCGTTCAAGGACCAGATCGAGACGACCGTGCGCGACCTGCGCCTGATCGGCGCCTGCCTGATCGTCTTCGGCCTGCTGCTCGCCCTCGCCGACCGCATGGCCCGCAACGAGCTGACCCTGGACAAGAACCTCAACCTGCCGCACGCCCTGACGTACGGCCTGGCCCAGGCGCTGGCCCTCATCCCCGGCGTCTCCCGGTCCGGCGGTACGACCGGCGCCGGCCTCCTGCTCGGCTACCGGCGCGAGGAGGCCGCGGAGTACTCCTTCCTGCTGGCCATCCCGGCCGTGCTGATGTCGGGCGTGCTGGAGCTGTTCAAGATCGGCGACGGCCAGGCGCCCGACTGGGGGCCGACGATCCTCGCCACGATCGTGTCGTTCGCCGTCGGGTACGCGGCCATCGCCTGGTTCCTGCGGTACATCAGCACGCACCGCTTCACACCGTTCATCGTCTACCGGGTGATCCTCGGCGCCTTCGTGATCCTCGCCGTGAGCCTCGACCTCATCCCGGCGAGCTAGCATCCTCCGCCGCGCCCGGCGCCCCGGCAAAGTCGAGAACTGAAGCATGCGCCCACGGCGGCGGCAAGCGGCCCCGCCTGGAATTCGAGGAGTGGCTAAAACAAATTTCGCTATATTGCCGACTGCGGGGGAGATTCTTATACATAAACGGAGGGGCGCGATGAAGGCCCGTATCTCGGGCGTCGCGACGTACCTGCCCGAACGCACTCTGACCAGTGGCGAGGTGGAGGCGCGGATCGAGGGCTACGTCCCCTACCACGGCGTCATCGAGCGCATGACGGGCATCGCGCGACGACACGTCGCGGCGGACGACCAGCAGGCCTCCGACCTCGCGGTGGCGGCCGCGCGGAAACTGGACCACGGCGACGCCGACCTGCTCATCTTCGCGTCCGCGTCGCAGGACATGGTCGAGCCCGCGACCGCGCACATCGTCGCCGCGAAGCTGGGCGTGTCGTGCCCGGTGTTCGACGTCAAGAACGCCTGCAACAGCCTGCTCAACGGCATCCAGGTCGCCGAGGCGCTCGTGCGCACCGGCGGCCACCGAAAGGTGCTGGTCTGCACGGGCGAGGTGCCGTCCCGCGCCGTCCGCTGGCGGGTGGCCGACCGCGCGCAGTTCGTGGACGCCTTCGCGGGCTACACGCTCTCGGACGCGGGGGCCGCGGTGCTGGTCACCGCCGACCTGGAACGTGGCATCTTCTATCGCGACTTCTCGGCGGATTCCACGGCATGGGCGATCGGCACCCTCCCCGGCGGCGGCTCCGCCCACCCGCGCGACCCCGAGTACTCCTACTTCCGCGGCGACGGGCGGCGGCTGAGGGAGGCCTTCGAGCTGATCGGTCCAGACATCTTCCTGGACGCCCTCAAGCGCACCCGCCTGACCTGGGACGACTTCGCGCTCGTGGCCGTGCACCAGGTGGCCCTGCCCTACCTTGAGGCGCTGACGCGGATCCTCGGCATCCCCGAGGACCGCCTGGTCGTGACGCTGCCCGAGCACGGGAACTGCGCCTCGGCGACCCTTCCCCTCCAACTGGTCGCCGGAGGCGCCGGGCCCGGCGACCGGGTCGCCCTGCTCGGCCTGGGCGGCGGCATCAGCCTCGGCGTGCTGTTCGCGGACCTGTGACGGGCGCCGGCATGGACCTGTGGGTGATCGTCCCCGCCTACAACGAGGCCAGGGGCATCGAGGCGACGCTGCGCGCCCTGGACGCGCAGGACGACCCCGGCTTCACGCTGGTGGTCGTCGACAACATGAGCACGGACGGCACCGCCGACGTCGTGCGGGCCTACGCGACGTCGTCGCCCATGAAGATCGAGGTCGTCCAGGAGGCGCGCAAGGGCACGGGCGCCGCCTCCGACACCGGGATGCGGCATGCCATCGCCCGCGGGGCCACCCACCTCGCCAGGACGGACGCCGACTGCGTGCCGCGCCGCGACTGGGTGCGGGGAATGAAGCGGGGCTTCGGCGACGGCCTTGAGATGGTCGGCGGCCGGCTCCGCCCGCGTACGGACGAGTTCCGGCTCAAGATGTGGGAGCGCCGGCTCATCCCGTTCGTCGTCGGCGTCGCGGCGGCGTTCGGGCGCTTCAGGCCGGGCAACCGCGACCCCGCCTACCTCGGGCCGTACGTCATGATGCCCGGCGCCACCGTCGGGATCACCTCCGCGCTGTACGAGCGGGCGGGCGGGTTCCCGCGCACGGCGATCGAGGAGGTCCACGAGGACCGCGCCCTGGTCAACCGGGTGCGCAAGCTGACCCCGGCGTACGGCTCGCGCCGGGACGTGGTCGTCTACGGCTCGGTGCGGCGGCTGCGCGCGTACGGGCTGGCGGGCACGCTGGCCTGGTACGCCGACCATCACTACCGTCCCGACGTCGTCGACGTCCGATGACCGCGCACCACGAGACCCGGCTCTACCTGGCCGCCCATCCGGTCGTGTACCCGCTGATGCGGCTGCTCGCCCGGCTCGGCCCGGTCGTACGGGTGCCCGGCGTCGGAGTGGTGGTCAACGACGCCGCCACCGCCCGCGAGGTGCTCATGGACGAGCGCTTCCGCAAGGACGGCCCCGGCTCGCCCGGCGACCTCTGGACCCCCGTGCTCGGGCCGTCCGTGCTGCTCAACATGGAAGGCGAGGCCCACGCAGCGCTGCGGCGCAAGCTGGCGCCCCTGTTCACCCCGGCACAGGTCGCCTCGCTGGTGTCCGGCGTGCTGGAGGCCCCGCTGGCCGGCCTCTCGGCACGGCTGGCGCGCGGCGAGACGGTCGACCTCGTGGACGAGATGCGGCTGATGGCGGGCGCGGTGATCTGCCGGTTGATCGGCATGGGCGAGGTGGCCCCCGAAGACGCCAGGTCCCTGTTCGCCGACGGCGAGCGCATCGTGTCCATGGTGTCGCTGCGCTCCCGCCGGCTCTCCGAGCGGCAGATCGCGGCCGCCCGCCAGGTCCTCGACCGGATCGGCGACATCGCCGTGGCGGCGTACGAGAGAGGTGACGAGTCCACGGTCATGGGCCGCATGCGGGCGCTCGGGCTGTCCGCCGCCGAGGCGCGCGGGGCCGCGGGGGCGTTCTTCCTGACCGGCACCGAGACGGTGGCCACGTTCGTCCCGAGGCTGGTCGCGCTGCTGCACGACACCGGGTCGCGGGTCGAGGGCCCCGGCGTCGCGCTGCTGCACGACACCGGGTCGCGGGTCGAGGGCCCCGGCGTCGCGCTGCTGCACGACACCGGGTCGCGGGTCGAGGGCCCCGGCGAGCTGGACCGGGCGATCGAGGAGGCCATGCGGGTCACCACCCCTACCCCGGTGATGCTGCGCTCAGTGGCCGCCCCGGCGCGCGTCGGCGGGGTGGCCGTGCGTCCGGGCGACCGCATCGTGATCGCGACGCACAACTGCGCCCGTGCGTACGGCCCCTTCGACCTTTCCGCGAAGCACCCTCCCGAGCTGCGGCGGCTGTGGTTCGGCGCCGGGCCGCACTTCTGCATCGGGTACCCGTTGGCGCTGGCCGAGATCCGCGCCGTGGCCGGGGTCGTGCTGTCCCATGACGTCCGCGTCGTACGGCGCAGCGCGGCCCGAGGAGTTCTCATCCCCACTTATGCACACCTGTGGATAACTTCCGGAGCACGGCGCGATCCGACCCGGGCCGGAGAGGGATCAAAGGCGCGGAAGGGTTCGGAAGCGGATGAGTGACGTCGTCACCGGGGTCCTGGACGCCGCCGAGCGCGAGCCGCAACGCGTCGCGGTCATCGACGGGCGCGGCCGGGAGCTGACGTACGGGGAGCTGCGCCGCCGCGTCGAGGCCGTCGCGGGAGCCATGACGGGCCTGCGGCCGGGCGGCGGAGTGCTCTTCGCGGTACGGCCCGGCCCCGACGCCGTCACGCTGGCCCTCGGGGCCGTCGCCGCCGGAGGGATGCTCGTCCTCGCCGATCCCGGCCTCGCGCCCGACGTCGCCGCCGCCCGGATCGCTGCGACGGAGCCCGCCTGGGTGGTCGCCGACTCGCTGGTCTACGCCCTGAGCGGGCCGCTGCGCGCGGTGGCCCGGCGTCGCGGCCTGGTCCTCCCGCACCTGCGCGATCCCCTGCCCGGCCGTCCGGTGCGCCACCTGTACGCGGGTCCCTGGCTGCCGGGCGTCCCCCGAGGAGCCGTACGGCTGCGCACCCTGCGACCTGGGCGGACCCCGGCGCCGCCGGACCAGGGGACGCCTCTCGCCGGACCCGCCGGGAAGGCCCGCGGGCGTCCGCCGGTCACAGGGAAGGCCGGGGAAGGCGCGACGACGGCCCAGCCGGCCGTGGTCGCGTTCACCTCGGGAACGACCGGACGGCCGCGCGGGGTCGTCCACACCCGTGGATCGCTGGCCGAAGGCTCGGCCCTGCTCCGCGGGGCGATCCCGTTGTCTCCAGGCGACGTCGTCCACACCGACCAGCTCATGCTGGGCCTCCCGGCCCTGATGGCGGGCGCCACCTGGTCACTGCCCGGATCCCGCCCGTTCGCCGAGGAGCTGGCCGCGCGCGAGGCCACCCACGCCTTCTGCTTGCCCGTAAGACTGGACACGATCCTCCGTGAGACGCCCACGCTCCCGGACACGCTGCGATGTCTCCTCCTGGGTACGGCCCCCTCCCCACCCGCCGTCCTGCGACGGGCACGCGCCGCCGCGCCCCGGGCCGAGATCTGGTCCGTGTACGCGATGACCGAGGCCCTGCCGATCGCCCTCGCCTCGGCGGAGGAGAAGCTGGCCGTCCAGGAAGGGGACCTGCTGGGCGCACCGCTGCCCGGCGTGACCGTCCGCATCGGCGACGACGGCGAGCTGTTCGTCTCGGGGCCCCAGCTCGCCCGGGGGTACCTCGGCGAGCCGCCGCTGGCGGAGGTCGCCACGGGAGACCTCGCCCGCCTGGACGAGCACGGCCGCCTGGTCCTGCTGGGCCGCAAGAAGGACATGATCCTTCGGGACGGGGTCAACATCTACCCCGGGCTGTACGAGCCTGCGGTGGCGGCGCTGCCCGGCGTGGCCGAGGCCGCCGTCATCGGCATCCCCGACGCGGAGACCGGCGACGAGGAGGTCGTGCTGGCCGTGCTCGCCGACCAGGGCTTCGATCTGGCACGGCTGCGCAGAAGCCTTCCGCGGATCGTGGACGTGGGCGCGCTTCCCGACCGGATCGAGGTCGTCGAGACGTTCCCGCGCGGCGGCCGTACGGACAAGCTCGACCGCGCGCGGCTCCGCGCCACCCTCGCCGCGATGGGGACGTCGCGATGAGTGTCTTCGTGACGCGTGTCTTCGCCATCAGGGCTTCGCGATTGAGGGCTTCGCGATGAGGGTGGCGGTGACGGGCGCGTCCGGGTTCGTCGGGGGCGTGGTGTGCCGGGCCGCGGCGGCGCGGGGCTGGCAGGTGCACGCCTTCGGCCGCCGCCCGGGAACCGGCCTCTTCACCCCTGTCGCGCCTGACGGCACTGACGGCCTCGTGGGTACTGACGGCCGGCGTGCCGTGTCCTACCGTTCGTGGGACATCACCGGGCCGGTGCCCGGCGACCTGCCCGAGGTGGACGCGGTGATCCACTGCGCGGGCAGCGTGACCGACTGGGGACCCAAGCGCAAGATCATCGAGGTCAACCTGGGCGGTACGACGCAGGTCCGGCGGGCCTTCCCCGGTGCCCGGTTCGTGCACGTCAGCACCGCGAGCGTGTACGACCCGTTCCGGCCGACCGTGATGGCACGCGAGGACCAGTGCCCGGCCAGGCGGTACGTCAACGCCTACGGGACGTCCAAGGCGCTGGCCGAGCACGTGGTGCGCGACACGGCGGTGATACTCAGGCCGCACGCCGTGTACGGCAGGGGTGACACGACGCTGCTTCCCCGGGTGCTCGGCGCGGTGCGCGGACGGCGCCTGTGGGCGGTCGGCGACGGTCGTCAGCGAATCAGCCTGACCTCCGTGAGCAATCTCGCGCAGGCCTGCCTGCTGGCCGCCGAGGGCCCGGTCGCCACGGGTGTCTTCAACGTCGCCGACGCCGAGCCGCTCGTCCTCGACGACGCGCTCCGCTGGATCCTCAGGGAGAGGGGGGTCGACGCACGGCCGGCCTATCTCCCCGCCGCCCTGGTGACGCCCCCTGCGGCCGTCGTGGAGACCGCGTTCCGCCTGCTGAGACGCCGCGAACCGCCCCGTCTGACCCGGTACGCGGTGGGCCATCTGGCCGTGGAGCGCACGCTGGACATCACGGCCGCGCGGGAGCGGCTCGGCTACCGTCCGTCCCCGACGTCCTTCGCGGGCGCGGCGGACTGGTGACCTCCGGTGACCAGCATAAATACCCTTAAATCACATAAAAGCGGGTAAAGCTCTTCACTTCGCCTCACTGCGCGTCATGACAATTCTTGACAATCGGCATTGCGAGAACGACCCTCTAGTGCGACGGTCGAGATGACCCCATTCGCAAAGGGGGCGAGTGGGGATGCGAACCGACGAGAGGGGCGCCCATCGTGTCCGATCTCCCCCAGCTGCCGTTCCCGCGACGCGACCAGCTGGACGTGCCAACGACATACCGCGAGCTGCGCGAACAGTCGCCGATCAGCCGGGTGCGCACCCAGGCGGGCGACGAGGCCTGGCTCGTCACGGGTTACGAAGACGTACGCCGGATGCTCGCCGACGACCGGCTCGGCCGCTCCCACCCCGATCCCGACTCGGCGCCGCAGATCTCCAGCTCGGTGATCCTCGGCGGTCCGAGAGGTGACTACGCGACCGAGAAGCAGGAGCACGAGAGGATGCGCAAGCTCCTCGCCCCCGCGTTCTCCGCCCGGCGGATGAAGGCCCTGTCCGACCACGTGCAGGACCTGGTGGACGACCTCCTCGACCGCATGGCCGCCAAGGCGCCGCCGGTCGACCTGCACGAGCACTTCTCCTTCCCGCTTCCCGTGCTCGTCATCTGCGAGCTGCTCGGCGTGCCGTACGAGGACCGCGACCGGTTCCGCGCGCTGGCGGACGGCATGACCAACATGACCGACCGGGCGGCGGCCACCATGGCGATGGACGAGCTCAGCGACTACATCCACGGGCTGGTGATGGAGAAGCGCAGGCACCCGGCCGAGGACGTCCTGTCCGACCTGGCGAACATGGACGCCGACGACAAGGAGATCTCGGACCTCGGAGCCGGCCTGCTGTTCGCCGGGCACGAGACCACGGTCAACCGCATCGACTACGGCGTCGTGTTCCTGCTCAGCGACCTGGCCCAGCGCGACGCGCTGGCCGCCGACCCCTCCCTCGCGCCCGCCGTGGTGGAGGAGGTCCTGCGCATGGCCGCGCCGTCCGACCACGGGCTCGTGCGGTACGCCAAGGCGGACATCGAGGCCGGAGACGTGACGATCCGCGCCGGCGAGGCGGTGCTGATCCTGACCTCGGCGGCGAACCGCGACGAGAGCGTCTTCGCCGAGCCGGACGTGTTCGACATCGGCCGCGAGGCCGGCGATCCTCATGTCGCGTTCGGGTACGCCCAGCATCACTGCATCGGGGCGAACCTCGCGCGGGTCGAGCTCCGGGTGGTGTTCGGCAGGCTGCTCCAGAGGTTCCCGACGCTGGAGCTGGCCGAGCCCCTCCACCGGCTGCGCACCCGCACCGGCCGTCTGACCGGCGGCTTCGTCGAGCTTCCCGTCACCTGGTGACCTGACCGGCCCGCACGACCGCGGAACCGCGAGACACTCCCCGTGTCGCGGTTCCGCCGTCCTGCCCGCCCAAAGTTGGACAATCCACACTTAACGCGTCTTGTAACTAATTCTGATTCGCCCCGTTAAGATTTAGTTTGATCATCATGCTGATCGGGGAGAAATGCTGACCCTGTGGTACGACCGTCCCGCGGACGAGTCGGATGAGCACGACGCGTGGGAACGGCTGGCACTGCCGATCGGCAACGGCAGGCTCGGCGCGATGGTCTTCGGACGCCTCGGAACCGAGCGCGTCGCCCTCAATGAGAGCACGCTGTGGACCGGCGGGCCCGGCTCCAAGGACGCCGAGCACGGGTACGGCTTCGGCGACTGGCCCTCCCCCCGCCCGGGCGCTCTGGACGAGGTCAGGCGGCGGATCGCCGAGGACGGCCGGATGGACCCCCGCGAGGCGGCCCAGGTGCTCGGGAACCTCGCCGGCATGGACGGCCGCATCCCCGGTTTCGGTGCCTACCAGCCCTTCGGCGACCTCCTCCTCGACATTGGGACGGTGGCCGACGTCTCCGGCTACCGCCGTGAGCTCGACCTCTCGACGGCCATCGCGTCGGTGCGCTACACGGCGGGCGGGGTCCGCTTCACGCGCGAGTACTTCGCGAGCCACCCGGCCCAGGTGGTCGTCATACGGCTCACCGCCGACCGTCCCGGCCAGGTGTCCCTCACGGTGCGGCCGGCCGCCGCCGCCCCGGTCTGCCCGCCGGTGCGCGCGCAGGAAGGCCGCCTGACGCTCAGGGGGGCGCTCGAAGACAACGGGCTCCGTTTCGAGGGCCAGGTCCGGGTGCTGGCCGAGGGCGGCGACCGCACGGACGAGGGCGGGGCGGTCGCGGTGCGCGGCGCCGACTCCGTGACCGTGGTGTTCTCCGCGGGCACCGACTACGCCGCCGCCCACCCGGGCTATCGCGGAGACGATCCGCACATGATGGTCACCTCGCGCGTCGACCTCGCGTGCGCCCGGAGCTACGCCGAGCTGCGTGCCGAGCATGTCGCCGACCACCGGGACCTCTTCGACCGCGTCCAACTCGACATAGGCGGATATTTCACGACCGCGACGCAGGAGACCGTGCCGACGGACCAGGCGATCGCGGCGTACGGCGACGGCGGCCCCCGTGACCGGGCGCTCGAAACGCTGCTGTTCGCCTACGGCCGCTACCTGCTGATCGCCTCGTCACGGTCGGATTCGCCGCTGCCGGCCAACCTCCAGGGTCTGTGGAACGACAGCACCACGCCCCCGTGGGACGGCGACTGGCACACCAACATCAACCTCCAGATGAACTACTGGCCGGCCGAGGTCACCGCGCTGGGCGAGTGCGTACCGCCGCTACTGCGCTTCGTCGACGGGCTGCGCGCTCCAGGCGGGATCACCGCCAGGACCATGTTCGGCGCGTCCGGCTGGGTGGTCCACCAGAACACCAACCCGTTCGGGTTCACCGGGGTGCACGACTGGCCGACGTCCTTCTGGTTCCCCGAAGCGAGCGCCTGGCTCGCCCAGCACGTCTACGAGCGCTACCTGTTCAGCGGTGACGTCCGCTACCTGCGCGACCACGCGTATCCCCTGCTCAGTGAGACGGCCGGCTTCTGGGTCGACTACCTGACCGAGGAGCGCGGGCTCGTCGTCTCCCCCAGCCACTCGCCCGAGCACGGGCCGTTCTCGGCCGGCGCCGCGGTGTCGCAGCAGATCGTGTGGGACCTGCTGGCGAACACCGTCGAGGCCGCGGACTACCTCGGCGTCGACCCGGGCTACCGGGTGCTCAAGGCGCTCGGCGAGCTGGACGAGGGCCTGCGGATCGGATCGTTCGGGCAGCTCCAGGAGTGGCGGGAGGACTGGGACGACCCGGACGACACGCACCGGCACGTCTCCCATCTCTTCGCGCTCCACCCCGGCCGCCGCATCCGTCCGTGCACCGAGTACGGCGAGGCCGCGCGGGTCACGCTCGACCATCGCGGCGACGGCGGGCCCGGCTGGAGCAGGGCCTGGAAGATCAATCTCTGGGCCCGCCTGCTCGACGGCGACCGGGCGCACCACCTGCTCGGCGAGCAGCTCAGGCACGGCACCCTGCCCAACCTGTGGAGCACGCATCCCCCGTTCCAGATCGACGGCAACCTCGGGACCACGGCGGGGATCGCCGAGATGCTCCTGCAGAGCCACGCGGGCGTGATCGACGTGCTCCCCGCGCTGCCGTCCGCGTGGCCGTACGGCTCCTTCGACGGCCTGCGCGCCCGGGGCGGCCACACGGTCGGCGCCACCTGGCAGGAGGGCGAGGTCGTCGAGGTGCGCGTCGTCTCCGGCACCGACGGCGAGGTACGGCTGCGCAACCCCGCGTTCCTGAGCGGCTGCCGCACCCACGTGCCCTGCGCCGTGGACGGCGACACGGCCATGTTCCAGGCGAGCACCGGCCACGCGTACCGGATCACGGTCGGCTGACGCTGCCAAAACAGACATAACGCCATATATCCGCATAAGGAATGGCGGGGGCGTCGTACCACGGGACACGAACCGGTAACAACGCGTGCCCACATCGTCACCACGGCTTGACAGGGAGAGCGCCATATCGTCTTATACACCTAACCGACTTATTAAGTAGGAATTAAGGAGTAGTCCATGAGGGTTCGCAGGCTCCGGGGGATGGCGGCAGCACTGGCCGCGGTCGCCGTGACCGCCCTCGCGGCGGCCTGCGGCGGAGGCGGCACATCCGCCTCCGGCGGCGGCGACGCGGCCAAGACCGAGGTCCGCCTCGGCTTCTTCCCCAACATCACGCACTCCACGGCGCTGGTCGGGGTCAAGAAGGGGTTCTTCGCGAAGGCGCTCGGCAGCAACGTGACGCTGAAGACCGCCACCTTCAACGCGGGCCCCGCCGCGACCGAGGCGATCTTCTCCGACGCGATCGACGCGACGTACATCGGGCCGAACCCGGCGATCAACGCCTGGTCGAAGTCCAAGGGCCAGGCGATCAAGATCGTCGCCGGGTCGGCGTCGGGCGGCGTCTACCTCATCGTCAAGCCGACCATCAACAGCGCCGCCGACCTCAAGGGCAAGAAGATCGCGACGCCGCAGCTCGGCAACACGCAGGACGTCGCGCTGCGCTTCTGGCTCAAGGACAAGGGCCTCAAGACCGACACCAAGGGCGGCGGGGACGTCTCGATCGTCCCCCAGGACAACTCGCAGACCCTGCAGACCTTCGCCACCGGCGACATCGACGGCGCGTGGGTGCCCGAGCCCTTCGCGAGCCGCCTGATCCAGGAGAGCGGCGGCAAGATCCTCGTCACCGAGGCCGACCTCTGGCCGAACAAGCAGTTCGTGATCACGCACCTCATCGTCAGGCAGCAGTTCCTCAAGGAACACCCCGACCTGGTGAAGAAGCTGATCGAGGCGCACGTCGAGTCCAACGCCTACATCCAGTCCGACCCGGCCGGCGCCAAGGAAGCGATCAACGCGGAGCTGAAGGACCTGTCCGGCAAGCCCCTCAAGACCGAGGTGCTGGACAGCGCGTTCAAGAACATCACCTTCACCAACGACCCGATCGCCTCCTCCCTGGTGACCAGCGCCGAGCACGCCCAGCAGGTCGGCCTGCTCGACCCGGTGGACCTGAACGGCATCTACGACCTCACGATCCTCAACGAGGTGCTGGCCGCCAAGGGCCAGCAGGCGGTGTCCGACAAGTGAGCAAGCACCACACCCCAGAAGAGTCGACGCGGCGCTCCCGGTCACGGGCCGGCGAGCCGCTGGGTGAGGAGTCGAAGTGACAGCTCCGATTCAGGAGCTGCGCCCCAGCCGGGCCGACGGGCATGAGCCCGCGGTCCGGCTGGACGCGGTTTCCAAGGTGTACGGCCGGGAGCTCCTCGCCCTCGACCGGGTGACGCTGTCGGTGGACAAGGGCGAGTTCGTCTGCCTGCTCGGAGCCTCGGGCTGCGGCAAGAGCACGATGCTCAACCTGGTCGCCGGGCTCGACCGGCCCACAGCGGGCGAGATCGACACCAGGGGCGGGCGCATCGCGATGATGTTCCAGGAGCCCGCCCTGTTCCCCTGGCTCACGGTCTCGGCCAACATCGAGCTGGCCCTCCGGGTGAAGAGCTCGGCCAGGAGCACGACGAAGAAGGAACGCCGCGCCCGGGCGGAGGAGCTGCTGGAGATCGTCCACCTGGGCGGCTTCGGCGCCAAGCGCCCGCACGAGCTGTCCGGCGGCATGCGCCAGCGCGTAGCGCTCGCCAGGGCTCTGGCCCAGGACGCCGACGTGCTGCTCATGGACGAGCCGTTCGGCGCGCTGGACGCGATGACCCGCGACCTGCTCCATGACGAGCTGGAGCGCATTTGGCGGGAGCGCGAGCTGTCCGTCCTGTTCGTGACCCACAACGTGCGCGAGGCCGTACGCCTGGGCGACCGGGTGGTGCTGCTGAGCAGCAGGCCCGGCACGGTGATCGAGGAGTTCCCCGTCACGCTGCCGCGCCCCCGCCGCACCGACTCCAGCGAGGTGGCCGAGCTGGCCGCGAGCATCACCGACAGGCTCCGCCAGGAGGTGCTGCGTCACGCCCGTCCGGCGCAGCAGCAGCAGCCCGTCGGCGCCGGCGCTGAGAAGTGATGGTTGACAATGAGCGTTGATATTTCACAGCAGATCGCTGGTCTGGACGCGCTGGAGCTGTCCCACCGCGAGCAGCGCGGCGTCGCCGCGAGGATCTGGTCGCGCGCCTGGCCGATGATCTCGGCCATCGTGCTGGTCCTGGTGATCTGGGAGCTGGTGGTGCTCAGCGGGTGGCGCCCCGAGTACGTCTTCCCCGGTCCCGTCGCCGTCTTCGGAGACCTCTGGACCCGCCTCGGCGACGCCGAGTTCTACCAGGCCGTGGCCGTGACGATGCGCCGCGCCGTCACGGGGTTCGCGGTCGCGGTGCTGGTCGGGCTGGTCGTCGGCGCGGCCGTGTCACGGGTGCGTCCCCTGCGGGCGGCGTTCGGCTCCCTGATCACCGGGCTGCAGACCATGCCGTCCATCGCGTGGTTCCCGCTGGCGATCCTGCTGTTCAAGCTGAGCGAGAGCGCGATCCTCTTCGTGGTCGTCCTCGGCGCCGCGCCGTCCATCGCCAACGGGCTGATCGCGGGCGTGGACTACACCCCGCCGATCCTGCTGAGGGCGGGGCACATCCTCGGCCTGCGGCGGCTGGCGCTCTACCGGCACGTCATCCTGCCCGCCTCGCTGCCCTCGTTCCTGTCGGGGCTCAAGCAGGGGTGGGCGTTCGCGTGGCGGTCGCTGATGGCGGGCGAGCTCCTCGTGATCATCGCCCACCAGACGTCGATCGGCGAGCAGCTCGACAACGCGAGGGAGCTCTCCGACGCCCCCGGCCTGCTGGCCACGATGATCGTGATCCTCGTCATCGGCATCGTCGTGGACATGTGCTTCGGCGCGGCCGACAACGCTCTCCGGCGCCGCTGGGGGCTCGACCAGCGCGTGGGCTGATGCGGATCTCCGCCAGGACACAGTACGCCCTGCGCGCCGCCGCGGAACTGGCCGCCGCTCCTCCGGGCCCCGTGCCCGCGGAGCGGATCGCCAGCTCCCAGGACATCCCCCGCAGATTCCTGGACAACATCCTGCTCCAGCTGCGGCGCGCGGGGCTGATCGAGAGCCAGCGGGGCCCCGAGGGGGGCTACTGGCTCGCGAGGCCGGCCACCGAGATCACCCTGGCCGACATCATCCTCGTGATCGAGGGCGTGCCCTCGCACAGTGAGCGGTTCCCCGGGGTCGCCGGGCCGCTGGCCGACGTCTGGTCGGCGCTGCGGTCGTTCGAGAACACGACGCTGACCGAGATCACCCTGGCCCACATCGCCAGCGGTTCCCTTCCCCCTCTCGCCTGACGCGGGCCGGCCGCATACCTCTTGCGCGCCCCCTCCGGTTGGAGCGCGGCAAAGCCGGCGTTTGTGGAAGACTGCCGATCTGCTGACATCTCTATCTATCGCCCGCGAAGGGGCATTTTCGGATGGGAACTCCTGGGCAGCTGGTGGTGAAGCGATACCGGCTGGTGAGAGCGCTCGGTCAGGGCGGCATGGGCATGGTCTGGGAGGGTCACGACACGCTCCTCGACCGGCCGGTGGCGGTCAAGGAAGTGCTGGTCCCGCACAGGCTCGACTCCCGTCAGCGACTCCAGATGGTCCAGCGGACCTCCCGCGAGGCCCGTACGGCCGCGAAGCTCAACCACCGCACCATCGTCGGCGTCTTCGACGTGGCCGAGGAGGACGGGCGGCCGTGGATCATCATGGAACTCGTGCCGTCGCGCTCGCTCGACCGGGTGATCGCCAGCGAGGGGCCGCTCTCGGTCACCCGCGCCGCGACGATCGGGCGCGAGGTCCTCACCGCGCTGTCCGTCGCGCACGCCGCCGGAGTGGTGCACCGCGACGTGAAACCGGCCAACATCCTCATCGGCTACGACGGCCGCGTGGTGCTCAGCGACTTCGGCATCGCCACCTCCCTCGGCGACCCCCTGGCCCAGCGGAGCGGCACGATCGGATCGCCCGGCTTCCTCGCTCCAGAACGCGCGGCCGGGGCGCCCGCCGCGCCGTCCGCCGACCTCTGGTCGCTCGGCGCGACGCTCTTCGCCACGGTCGTCGGCCGGCCGCCCTTCGACAGCACCATGGGCCCGGTCGCCTCGCTTCTCACGCAGGACGCCGAGCTGAGCAAGGCCCCCGCCGAGCTGCGCCCGGTGCTGGCCGGCCTGCTCACCAAGGATCCCGCCAGGCGGATGAGCGCCGACGAGGCCCGGCACCTGCTCGACGCGATCGTGTCGCCCGGCGACCCCACGCCCTCGCCCGCGCTCACCCGGAGCGCGAGCCGTACGAAGCTCCTTGCCGGGGTGGTGGCGGCCGTGGTCGTCGCGGGCGCGATCGGCGGGTGGGCCATCCTGCGGCCCACCGGCACCGCGAGCGCGGGCCGCGCCGGCGCGTCTCCGCTCGACGCCCCCGCGTCGAGCGTGGCCCCGCCCGCGACGCCGGTCGCGGCGCCCTCGCCCACCCCGAGCCGGTTGCGGCTGAAGTGGCACGACGCGGGCCAGGGCTGGAAGGCGGCGGTGCCGCGCGGCTGGCGGCTCGGCATCCAGGAGAACTACTTCACCTGGTCGGACCGCACGGGCACGGCCTACCTGGGCCTGGAGGTCATCGACTCTCGCGGGAGGGACCCGCTCGACCTGCTGCGCGAGGTCGAGACCTCCCTTTCCCAGTCGGTAAGGAAGTACCGGAAGATCCGCCTTCAGAAGGTGCCCGCGAAGCGCGACGTCGTGGCCGAGTGGGAGAGCACCTGGACCGGGCCCGGTTACCACTCATGGGCGGTCAAGGGGGTGCCCTACCACGAGATCCAGCGGATGATCGTCACCGGCGACCGCATCAGCGTCATCGACTGGGTCACCACCACGGCCGAGTGGGAACGCCTCGGCCCCACCAAGGACGCCGTGTTCAAGTACTACCGTCCTCCGGGACTTACCACGCCCAGATGACCTTCGCGATAGGTTCGCTGCCTGTCGGCGGTGACCTTCGCGAAATGGGCCCCCACGGACGGGCCACAAGGCATCGCCGCTCGACGAATTCCTACTAAGGTCGGTCGTATCTCGATCACGAGGAGATGTGCATGAGCTGGCTCTCGAAGCGTCTTCTTCTCGGCCATCTGCGCACGGGACCCACCGTTCTGCTGGCCGCCAAGACGAGCACGACGGAACTGCTGGCGGTCCTGCGGCTGGCCGATCCCGGAGCGCACGCCGACGGCGACGACATCGTGCTCACGGGGATCCAGGTCAAGGCCGGCGTCGAGCTGGTGGAGCCGGAGCTCCGCAAGCTTATGATCACGGACGAGGACCAGCTCTGGGCTCATCGGGTCGTCGCCGACGGCCCGCTGCCCGTGAACGGTCTCGACAAGCGGCTGGCGGAGGGCATCGCCTACCGCCTCGGCGGCTGGGCCATGACGCGGGGTGAGATGAGCGACCCCGCCGACGACGGTTACCTGGGTCCGATCGCGTACCTCGGGGAGATGCCGTCGCACGAGGAGATGATCTCGCTGCTGCGAGACCACCTGCGCCCGGCCGAGTCGCTGAAGCAGGCCTGGGAGGACGCGGGTTCGTCCGAGCTCCTCGACGGCGTCGTCCATCGGTACGAGGAGAACTTCCGCATGTACGGCGGAGCGGACATCCTGGTGTCCGTCGCCTACACGAGCGAGATCCCTTCGGCCGTGCGCGCCGTCATGCCGTACGCCACCGAGGTGGTCCAGGTGGACGTGCGTCCCTTCGAGGACTCCGACGGCACGGTCGTCCTGACGGGGAACGACGCCCTGCTCGACACCGGGGCGGCGGCCCTGGCCGTCGCGGACGCCTTCAACGGGCTCGTGACCGATGTCTGGGGCTTCCAGATCTCCACCCCAGAAGACCTCCTCCCCCCGACCACCTGACGCGGACGCGCCGGCACCACCTGACCTGGACACGCCCGACACCACCTGACCCGGGACCCCACGCGCCCGGCACCACCTGACCCGGGACCCCGGGACCCGGACGCGCCCGGCACCACCTGACCCACCTGACCCGGGACTTGACGCGCCCGGCACCGCCTTACCCCGCGTGAGACGGGTCAGCCCGGTGAGATCGGTCAGCCGACGTGGACCGGGGGGCGGCGGGTGTCGTCGGGCTCGGCCTGGCGGAGCACCTCCCGGGTGAGAGGCGCGACGTCGCCCCCGCCGAAGACCAGGTAGCGCAGGAGCGCGGCGATCGGGTTGCCCTCGGACCAGTGGAAGTAGACGTGCGGGAGCTTGCCCGTCTCGTCGCGGATGTGCAGCAGGACGGCCGCGATCGCGTTGGGCACGGTGGCGCCTTGCACCCGCAGGATCTTGTAGCCGTGCCGCTCCTCACCGACCACGCAGAGCTCGGAGTGGAACTCTGAGGCGTCCCCCACCGTGATCTCAAGGAAGAGCAGGGGCTCGTCGTCGGGCAGGTGGTGGTTGCGCCGCGTCTCGTGGTCCTTGTCGGCGTACTCCCGCTCGTCGCGCGCGTCGGGCTCGTTGGCGATGATGCGGATCTTGCCGGGGACCTCGATGAGGCTCTTGGCCTTCTCGTCCAGCTCGATGGCGCTGACGCGCAACTCGGTCGAGCGCGTAGCCCGGGAGATGATCGAGGTGACGACGATGGCGATGACGAAGAGGAAGGCGATCTTCAAGCCGTCGGGACGCTCGATGATGTTGGCGATCGCCGTGTAGGCGAGGATCAGCGCCACCACGCCGAAACCGGCCGCCCGGCCGCGCCTGCCGTGCTGCCAGGAGGACAGGGTGACCGCGACCGCCGCCGAAAGGATCAGCGCGAGCACGCCCGTGGCGTACGCCCCGCCCTGCTCCTCGACGCCCGCGTGGAAGAAGATCGTGATGGCGAACGCGATGCCGGTGAACACCAGCACCAGGGGACGCACGGCCCGGGTCCAGTCGGGGGCCATGCCGTAGCGGGGAAGGTAGCGCGGCACGATGTTGAGCAGGCCCGCCATGGCCGACGCGCCGGCGAACCACAGGATGGCGATCGTGCTGATGTCGTACGCCGTGCCGAACAGGTCGCCGAGGTAGTGGTGGGCGAGGTAGGCGAGGGCGCGCCCGCTGGCCTTGCCCCCCTCCTTGAACTCCTCGGCGGGGATGAGCACGCTGGTGGCGAAGCTGCTGGCGACGAGGAAGACGCTCATGATCAGGGCGGCGACGGTCAGCAGCAGCCTGGCGCCCTTGATGCGCTGCTCCAGATCACCCTTCACCAGAGGCATCACCGCGACGCCGGTCTCGAACCCCGACAGGCCGAGCGCGAGCTTCGGCATCACGAACAACGACAGGCCGATCATCGCGAGCGGCCCCGAATGCTCGGTGGTGAGGGCGTGCTGCCAGTCGCCCACCATGGCCGGGTGGGCGACGGCCTGCACGACGGCGGTGACCACGACCACGACGTTGAACAGCAGATAGACGGCCACGAGGATCACGGCCAGGCCGATGGCCTCGCTGAAGCCGCCCAGGAACACCACACCGAGCAGCGCGATGAGCAGCAGCGTGATCGGGACCTTCCACCCCTGGAGGAAGTCGGGGACGAAGGGGTTCTGCAGGACGTGGGCCGTGGCGTCGGCCGCGGACAAGGTGATGGTGACGACGAACGCCGTGGCGACGAACCCGAGCAGGAACAGCACGAGGAGCTTGCCCCGCCACCCAGGCAGTAAGCCTTCGAGCATGGAGAGCGAACCCAGGCCGTTCGGGCTTTCGGCGGCCACGGCGCGGTAGGTCGGCAGAGCGCCGAAGAGGGTGAGCGCGACGAGCAGCAGCGTGGCGATGGGCGAGAGCGACCCGGCGGCCAGCGCGGCGATGCCCGGCTGGTAGCCGAGCGTCGAGAAGTAGTCGACACCGGTGAGGCACATGACCTGCCACCACCGGTGCTGCTCGTGGGACGCCGGCTCGGCGTGGTGGCCGACGGACTTGCGGTCGGACTGGAGCAGGCCGTGCAGCAGCCAGGCGCGCAGTTTCTCGTCGGCGCGCTCTTCGGCCGCCGGTGGAGTCGAAGTGGCCGCCACCCTTGTCACCCCTCAGTAAGTGCCGCAGGACGACAGGAACCCTACTCAACCTCAGGGGTCCACGTTGGCCAACGACCGCCTCCTGTGGACAACGGTGACAAGGACCAGGTCGGCGAGGTCATGAACCGCTGAAGAAAGGCCTGGCGCGTGGCATGATGAGGCGCTCGGTACTTGCAATGGTTTTCATAATCAGATTGGATCCGACATATGAGAGTTGCCTTCGTCGGCAAGGGCGGGAGCGGCAAGACAACGCTTTCGTCCCTGTTCGCCAGGTATGCAGCGCGGCAGGGCGGCCACGTGGTCGCCATCGACGCGGACATCAACCAGCATCTGGGGCTGGTGCTCGGGCTCGGCCCGTCGGCACTGCCCCGGCCGCTGGGCGCCCATATAAGCGAGATCAAGGAGTACCTGCGGGGCGACAACCCCCGGGTCACCTCGGCCGCGTCCATGGTCAAGACCACCCCGCCCGGCCGGGGCTCGCGGCTGGTGAGCGTCACCGATCCCTTCTTCATGGAGCGGTTCGCCACGAGCGTGCAGGGATTCCAGCTGATGGTCACCGGCCCCTTCAGCGAGGACGACCTCGGTGTGGCGTGCTACCACTCCAAGGTCGGCGCGGTGGAGCTGTTCCTCAACCACCTCGTCGACGGGCCCGAAGATCACGTCATCGTCGACATGACCGCCGGCGGCGACTCCTTCGCCTCCGGGCTGTTCACCCGGTTCGACATGACCTTCCTGGTCGCCGAGCCGACCCGGCAGGGCGTGAGCGTCTACCGCCAGTACCGCGACCACGCCCGCGACTTCGACGTGCCGATCGCGGTGGTCGGCAACAAGGTCCACTCCGAGACCGACGTCGCCTTCCTCCGCGAGCAGGTCGGCGACGACCTGCTGGTGTGCCTGGACCACTCGCCGGCCGTCCGCTCCATGGAGCAGGGCCGCGCGTTCACCCTCGACGACCTCGAACCGGCCAACCGGGAGGCCCTCACGGTGCTCATGAGCCACCTGCGCGCCCAGAAGAAGGACTGGGAGAGGTTCGGCCGCCAGGCGATCGAGTTCCACACCCGCAACGCGCGGGCGTGGGCCAACCGCGCCACCGGCGAGGACCTCCTCCAGCAGATCGACCACGACTTCGTCTTCGGCGAGCGGCCGACCGTCGCGGCCGGATGACGCGCCGAGCGCCTACGCGACTGTCCCCATCACGCCACCTGGAGTCGTGCCTACACGACGCCTAACGTCGAAATCGTCCCTCTCGAGAGGAGAACCAAGCATGTCGCTGACCGTTCCGAACGAGCTCATCGACCAAGCCCGCGCGGGTGAGGTCGACGACGAGGCGTTCCTCGCCTGCGTCCGCGACTCACTCCCGTACGCCTGGGCCCTGATCACCGGGCTGGTCCGGCAACGCCAGGAGAGCGGCGCCGAGTTCGCTGACAACCACACGCCACCGCCGGATGAGGCCGCGCGCGGCCAGCTCCTGCGGTGCCTGGCCAGTGACGCCATGCGCGGTGCGCTGGAGCGTCACTTCGGCGTGCGGCTCGCCTTCCAGAACTGCCACCGCGTCGCCGTGTTCGACCCGACGGCCGAGAAGGCGCACGCGGAGTTCGTCACCGCACGCGCCCAGATCCTCAACCAGCAGCCCGAGCTGGTCGACTGCTAGCGCGGGCCGCGGCACAGCACTCCGTACGGCTCCCGCCGGCCACCGCGGCGGGAGCCGTACGCCGTTTCACACCGGATCGGCGGAGAAGCGCACCGGGGCCAGATCGGCGGCCAGGTAGCGCGCCGCCACGTGCAGCGCCCGCAGGGTCGCGGCCACCGACGGGCGGTTCACGCTCGACGCCCTGACCACGGCCTGCACTTCGCGGGTGACCGGGTTGCCGGGGAACTCCCGCACCGCGACGCCCCGCACTCCGGCGGCCAGCGCGAGGGCGGGCACGGCGGCGATGCCGATGCCCTTGGCCACGAGGCTCAGGATGGTCCCGAGGCCCTCGAACTCCCACGGCACCGGGTGGGCGCCTCCCACTTCGGAGAGCAGCCTGTCCACCGCCATGCGGGAGGGCTCGCCGTCCGGCGTCGCCATCCACGGCTCGTCGCGCAGCGCCCACAGGTCCACCGGCACCGAAGGGTCGGCCATGCGGTGCCGCCGGGGCACGACCAGCACGAGCGGGTCCACGAGCAGCGGCATCACGCGCAACGCCTCGGTGCCCCGCGCGCGGATGCTCCCGTACCAGTCGTCCACGAGCGCGATGTCGACCTCGCCCGCCCGCACCTCTCGCATGCCACGCCCGGAGCGACTCTGCCGTAGCCGCAGGGACAGGGACGTGTGGCGGCGCAGTGACCTGGCGAGCACCGGCGCGAACGCGACCGCCGCCGTCGGGAAGGCGGTCACCACGACGCGGCCGGAAGGGGTGGCCGCGTGGGCGGACAGGTCGGACTCGGCCGTCTCCACCATGGCGAGGATCCGCTCGGCGTGCTCGACGAGACGGTGCCCCGCGTCCGTGAGCTCGGCGCTCCGGGACGTACGGTCCAGCAGAACCGAGCCCGTCTCGCGTTCCAGGGCCGCGAGCTGCTGGGACACGGCCGACGCGCTGTACCCGAGTGAGGCGGCGGTCGCGGCGATACTCCCTTGGCGCGCGAACTCACACAGCAACGCCAGGCGCCGGAGATCGAGCATCGGTTCTCCTTATGGTCACCCACGAAAAGCCTCGCTTGTACTGATGGGTGTACCCGCTCAAGCTTGGGGACGTTCCCCGGTACTAGGAGGTTATGACCGTGAACATCACGCTTTCGGCCACTCTGGCGGCTAATGAGGACATTGCCCGAAGACGCCGCGCCGGGCAGCGGGTTCTGAACCTGGCCTTCGGCGAGGCCGGCCTTCCCGTCCACCCGGCACTGCGCGAGCGCCTGGCCGGGGCCTCGCAGGAGAACGGCTACGGACCGGTCGCGGGCGCCCTCGGCCTCCGTGAGGCGGCGGCGGGCTACTGGGCCAGGCGCGGCCTGCCCACCGACCCCGAACTGGTCGTCTGCGGCCCGGGAAGCAAGCCGCTCCTCTACGCGCTCCTGCTCGCGATCGGCGGCGACATCGTGCTGCCGATGCCGAGCTGGGTGAGCTACGCGGCCCAGGCCGATCTCGCGGGCGTCCGCCCGATCCTGGTACCTGCGCCTCCCGGCGAGGGGGGGACGCCGGACCCGGACCAGGTGGCGGGCGCCGTCCTGCACGCGCGCGCCCAGGGCCGCACGGTCAACTCGGTCCTGCTGACGCTGCCCGACAACCCGACGGGGAGGCTGGCGACCCCGGAGACCGTCGCCCGTCTCGCGCGGACCGCCCGGGACCTGGACCTGATGATCATCTCGGACGAGATCTACCGTGACCTCGTCCACGACCAGAGCGAGGCCTTCCTCAGCCCGGCCGACATCGCGCCCGAGCGCACCATCATCACCAGCGGGCTGAGCAAGAGCCTCGCGATCGGCGGGTGGCGCATCGGGGTGGCACGGCTCACGTCGGTTCCCCTGCGTGACACGCTGCTCGCCATCGCCTCCGAGATCTGGTCGAGCCCGGCCGCCCCGGTGCAGCACGCGGCGGCGTACGCGTACACCGAGCCGCCCGAGCTGGTCGAGCGCGTCACCGCGAGCAGGCGGCTCCACGGTGTCGTGGCGCGGGCGGTGGCCGACCGTTTCGCGAGGGCGGGCGCCCACCTGGCGCATCCGCAGGGCGGGTTCTACCTCTACCCCGACCTCGCGCCCCTGCGGCGGTTCACCACCTCGGCCGAGCTCGCCCGGGCCCTGCTCGACGAGCACGGGGTGGGCGTGCTGCCGGGGTCGGCGTTCGGCGACGCGCCAGGGAACCACCGCGTGCGGGTCGCCACCAGCCTCCTGTACGGCGAGGGCGAGGAGCAGCGGCTCGCCACGCTGGACGCCGAGCGGCCGCTCGATCTGCCATGGGTGGCGGCCTCTCTCGGGCACCTGGAAGAGGCCCTCGCGAGGTTCACGGAAAGGAGGCGGTTCGCCGCCTGGATGCCCGGCTCGCTCGCCCCTGTTACCCCGTGATCTGCATTACCGAAGCTTTACCGTTCGGCCCACGCGGGCGAGGGTCGATATCACCCGTCTGACCTGCGGTTTCTCGCTTCGGATCACTGCTCTCTCGGACACCCCCCAAGATGTTCCATCGGATTTGGTGCAGCGTCTACAAGAGAGCCCTCATCATGTGCTCATGCCCGCTTTTGTCACCCTGTCCGGGCGCTCCGTGCGCCTGGAACCTCTCAGCCACGCGGTGGTCGACGACCTGGTCACCGCGGCGAGTGAAGACCGCTCCACGTATGCCTTCACCCGCGTTCCCGTTGGCCGGGAAGAGATGACCTCGTACGTCGAGGCGGCTCTGGCTGAGCAGGCGGAGGGCCGTACCGTGCCCTTCGCCATCCGGTGGCTGCACACCGACAGAATCGTCGGTGCCACCCGTCTCATGCACCTGGAGTACTGGCAGGGCCCCCTGCCCTGGCCTCCCGGCGCGCGGGGCGTGGTGGGCGAGGTCCCGTCCGTGGCGGACATCGGTTACACCTGGCTGGCCGCATCGGCCCAGGGCACCAGCGTGAACCGGGAGAGCAAGTACCTCATGCTCTCGCTCGCCTTCGAGACCTGGCAGGTCCACCGCATCACCCTGAAGGCAGACGTACGCAACGTACGTTCCCGGGCCGCCATCGAGGCCCTCGGCGCACACCTCGACGGGGTGCGGCGGGCGGACAGCCGAGGCGCCGACGACACGGTCCGAGATACCGCCTACTACTCGATCCTCAGCACCGAGTGGCCGCAGGTCCGAGAACGGATGCACGCCAGGCTCGGCCTCGTGGAAGCAGCGTGAGACCCCCGTACCTTCGATGAACCCATGGAACAGACAGCCCGCCCGGTAGCCTTCGCGGCTTCCGGGCGGGCTGCCCTGTTTTCATCGGTCCTTGGGTTCAGCGGTGAGGATCACTGCTCGTCGGCCTCGTAGATGTAGTCCCAACGGCCGCAGTACTTCTTCGTGCCGTGGCTGTTGTCGTAGTAGCAGACCCGGACCTGGATGTTGTCGACGTCGTCCTCGTAGAAGTGGAAGTAGCGGTAGCCGCTGGAGCCGCACTTCTTGGCCCAGTACGTCGAGTCGTCGCCGTCGGAGTTCTCGAACTTCACCTGGACGTAGCCGCAGAGCCAGTTCGGGGAGTTCTTGTCGTACAGCTTGCCCTCGACGTGGAAGCTGCCGTCGTTGTCCTCGTAGACGTGGCCCTTGGCCTTGGCGCGCGAGCCGTGGAAGTACTTGGAGTAGTCGTAGCCCCAGAAGTCGTCGAAGTCGAGACTGGAGGCGGACGCGGCCTTCGTCGTGGTCGCCGCGCTGGCCGAGGAAGCCATGGCGGGAATTCCGACGACGAGGACGGCGGAGGCGGCGGCGAGGCCGAGCATGTTGCGGATCGAGCGGCGCATGATGGTTCTCCTGAAATGAGGGGCTCCCCGGATTCCTGGCTGCCCGGGGCTTATGTCCAAGTGATAGAACCCATCGCCTGCAGGGCGCTTACAACGGCCTTACCTCCGCCTGCAAGGCGCTTGAGCCGGCCCCGCCGGATCGGTGTCGAGCACCCGACCCGGCATCGACGGCCGGTGTCTTACGTGACCGCCCCCGCTCAGGGGCCACGCTCAACTGGCCTCAGCATGGAGTCTTGCGTTCAACGCCAGATCAACGGGGAATCAACGCGCGGATTAACGCCAAGGCACTCGCATATGGCAGAAAGCATCTGGGGAACTATCATTTGCCTATAAAACTGTGTTTAAGGGTGGGGTATTAGGAAAATGGCTGGTCAAGGCACTGAGGCTGGCCTTCGTTTCGCCGTACTCGGACCAGTCCAGGCGTGGCTGGACGGCCGGGAGGTCGAGCTCGGCACGCCTCTGCAACGGTCCATCCTGGCCATGCTGCTGCTCCGCGAGGGCCGCGCGGTGACCCCGATGGAGATGATCGACGCGGTCTGGGGGGAGGACGCTCCGCCCCGGGCGCTGGGCGCGCTGCGCACGTACGTCTCCAGGCTGCGGGCCGTGCTGGAGCCCGACCGCTCGCCTCGCATGCGCCCCGAGCTGCTCACCTCGGTCGGACGGGGCTACGCCCTGCGGCTGGCGCCCGGCGCCCTCGACCTGACCGTGTTCGAGCGCCGCGCCGCCGACGCCGAGACGCAGCGCAGGGCGGGCGACCTGGCGGGCGCCGCCGAGACCGTGCGTAAGGCGCTGGCGCTGTGGTCGGGCGAGCCGCTCGCCGGCGCCGTCGGGCCGTACGCAGAGAGCCAGCGGGGCAGGCTGGTCGAGCGCCGCATCGGCGTCGTCGAGACCCTGATGGAGCTGGACCTGGAGCTCGGACGGCACGCCGACGTCATCCCCGAGCTGATCTCGCTGACGGCCGAGCACCCGCTCAGGGAACGCCTGCGCGGGCAGCTCATGCTCGCCTACTACCGGTGCGGCCGGCAGGGGGACGCGCTCACCGTGTTCACCGACACCCGGCACGCGCTGGTCGAAGAGCTCGGCATCGACCCTGGCCACGAGCTGGCGTCCCTCCACCAGCGCATCCTCGCCGCCGATCCGCGGCTCGCGTGGACGCGCGCGGAGCCCGTACGCCGAGAGCCGGCCACCCGGGGCGCCGGGGACGAAGGGGAGCCCGGGGGCTCGGGCAGGCCGGGCGAGGCGGCCGGTGCCGGCACGGACGAGGCCGAGCACGACGTCCTCCACGAGATGCCCCGACCGGCGCAGCTCCCCGCCGCCGTCAACGACTTCACCGGTCGCAGGGAGGTCGTCAACCGGCTGCGCACGCTGCTGACCAGTGTCAGCGGCAGCGAAGGCGTGCCGGTCGCGGCCGTGTCGGGCATAGGCGGGGTCGGCAAGACGACCCTGGCCGTGCACGTGGCGCACTCCGTGCACGAGGTGTTCCCCGACGGCCAGCTCTACGCCGACCTGCGCGGGTACGGCGAGGAGCCGACGGCTCCCGAGTCCGTGCTCGCGGCGTTCCTGCGCGCGCTCGGCATCCCCGTCGACGTCATCCCCGACGGGCTGTCCGAGCGCGGCGCGCTGTTCCGGTCGCTGCTCGCCGAACGGCGCATGATCGTCCTGCTCGACAACGCCCGCGACGCCGAGCAGGTGGAGCACCTCCTGCCGGGCACGGCGGGCTGCGCGGCCATCATCACGAGCCGCGTCAAGCTGGCGGACCTGCCCTCGGCCCGGCTGCTCGACCTCGAGGTCATGGAGCCCGAGGAGGCCCTGAGCCTGTTCTCGGCCGTCGCCGGCCCCGAGCGCGTCGCCGTCGAGCGCGCCGCCGCGATGGACGTGGTGGCCATATGCGGATTCCTGCCGCTCGCCGTCCGCATCGTGGCCGCCAGGCTCGCGGCCAGGCCGTCGTGGACGGTCGCCTCCCTCTCGCCCCGGCTCGCCGACGAGCGCCGCCGCCTGGACGAGATGCGCATCGGCCACCTCGCCGTGGACGCCACCTTCGCGCTCGGCTACGGCCACCTCGAACCAGGGCAGGCCCGGGCGTTCCGGTTGCTCTCGCTGCCGAACGGCCCGGACATCTCCGTGCAGGCCGCCGCGGCGGTGCTGTCGCTGAGCACGATCGAGACCGAGGACATGCTGGAGTCCCTGGTCGACGTCAGCCTGCTGGAGGCCCCCGCTCCCGGCCGCTACCGCTTCCACGACCTGCTCCGGCTCTTCGCGCGCAAACAGGCGGAGGTGAGCGAGGACGCGAGCGCCCGCGCCCTCGCGTTGCGGCGGCTGCTCGGGTTCTACCTGGCGTCGGCCCAGGCGGCGCACCGGCTGGCGTACGAGGGCAGCGTGATCTCCGACCACCTGGTGTCCACGGGCATCACGGGACGGAGCTTCGGGGGAGCCGACGAGGCCGTGGCCTGGCTCACCATCGAGGCCGAGGCGCTGTTCGCCGCGATCGGGCAGATGGCCGAGATCGTCCCGACTCACGAAACCCTGCTGCCCGCCGCCGACCTGCTCGTCGCCATGGAGCCGCTGCTGGAGTCGGGGGCGTACGTCCGCGAGTTCGCCGGCCGTACGGGCGCGGTGCTGTCGGCCGCGCAGGCCATCGGCGACAAGTCCAGCGAGCTGCGCTGCAGGTACGTCCTCGGGCGGGTGCTGTTCGGGGCCAACCGGCTCAGCGACGCCGAGGAGCAGTTCCGCGCCGCCCTGGCGCTGTCGGAGACCACCGGCGACCGCATCGTCACCGGCGAGATCTTCAACGCGCTCGCGGTGGTCGCCGGGCGGCAGCGGCGGCACGAAGAGGCTCTGACCTGGTTCGACTCCGCGCTCAAGGCGTACAGGGAGATCGGCGCCGCCGCCGGAGAGGCGCTTGTGGCGAGCTACTCCGCCCGTGACCATCTCGGGCTCGGCCACCCCGAGGAGGCGATCGCCGCCGCCGAACGCGGCCTGGCGATCTTCTCCGAGCTCGGCAGCGGGGCGGGCACGGCACGCGCGCGCTACCACCTCGGCATCGTCCTGTCCCGGGTGGGACGGCTCACCGAGGCGGTCGTCCACCACGCCGAGTGCCTCGACTTCTTCCGCGTCGGCAACCAGAAGGTGTGGGAGCAGCGGGTGTGCTGCAGGCTGGCCGAGACCTTCATCGCCGCCGGGCGCTACCAGGACGCGGCGCGGCACGCCGAGCAGGCGCTCACGCTGAGCAGGGAGATCGGTCATCCGTACGGTGAGGCGTTGTCGCTGACCGTGCTAGGGCGGGCCCTCGCCGGGCTGGGCAGTGTCCGGCGGAGCGGCGACTGCCTCAAGCGCGCCCTGGACATCTTCACCCGCCTCGGCTCCCCCGAGGCCGACGACCTGCGCGCCCTCCTGAAGCTCGACCAGGTCAGCGATTAGCTCCCGGACGTTGTAGGAAGGGTCGTCGTCCAATCGCGTCATCCACACGTGGTTGATCACTTATGGTCACCATGTCCCGTTCGATGGGGGACTAAGGAATTAATCCTTTATTTATGAGTGATTCGGGAAATGCCGGTGAGCGCTTGCTTTGAGTGCTTGCTTTGAGTGCTTCTAGGTGCCCGGCCGGTCGTCTAGCCGCCGCTCGGCGCCAGGGGGCCCGGTTGTTTTCCGGAGGCGCCTCGCGGCGGCCGGCCGCCTTACGATGACGACCGGCCGGACGTCGACACGGATCTCGAACCCCCCAAGCTCCGTGCCCACATCCACAGCCTTCCGCCTGGCGTTCAACATCTGATCAACGCCGGATCAACACCCAAAAAGCACGACAAAGCACCAGGTAGAACCGTGATTCAATGACCTGGAGCGCCGGGAACTCAAGTCGTTCGCAAGCCGCGGGTAAGCGGGTACAGATACGACTGGGGCGTACGCCACCCGCACCAGAAATGTTCCAAGGAGCGGATCTCGATGTTGATCCCGTGCTACGCATGTGAGTCCAGGTTCCAGCCGGACGAATATTTTCCCGCGTGCCACGATTACAACCGCGGCATGGATCTCGTCGCGTGGACCTGCCCGAGCTGTGGCAACCGAGATGACCTGAGAGTGCTGCCCGGCGCGATCGGCTTCGGCTACCCGCGCCGCGGGCGCTTCGACGTCCAAGACCGCTTCCAGGTGCCCGGCCTGCGCCGCCACCGCCAGGATCTGCGCCTCGACATCACCCTCGACCAGGAGATCTGGCGCGTCCCCACCCGCCTCCGCCAACTGGCCTAGTACGGCCCCTCAATCCGCCCTCGCCGACATCGGCCGACCGACAACGAACGATCAGGGCAAGATGTCGGCGATGCGGTCGATCTGGGCTATGTCGGAGGACCAGCAGTAGAGCATCACCTCGTCGGCGCCGGCGTCGGTGAAGGCCGTGACGGAGCCACGGATCGCCTCCGGTGTGGTGAGCATCCCTGCGACGACCTTGTCCCTGTAGTCGATGAAGTTGTAGTACGCGCTGATGGCCCGGCGAGCCTCGTCTACGACGGGTTCTGGGCCGAGTGCCACGTTGGCCTGGGCGACCAGGCGCGGACGGCCGGCACGCCCGGCCACCTGCCACGATCTCTCGACCGTACGGAAGAAGCGGCCCATCTCGTCGGGCGAGAACATCGCGCCGAGGAACCCGTCGCCCCAGCGGGCGATGCGATCGGCGGTGGCTGGGACGAAGCCGCCGAACAGCACCTCAGGGCCACCTCGCCGAGCCGGTGCGGGGCCGATCGGCCCGATGCCGTCGCCGTACGCCTCGCCCGACCAGACGCGTCGCAGGGTCGCCATCTGCTCGTCGAGACGACGGCCGCGACGGCGGTACTCCACACCAGCCGCCCTGAAGTCGTCCTCCCGGACCCCCACCCCGACCCCGAGCGTGAACCGGCCGCCGGAGACGCGATCGAGTGTCGCGGTCTCCTTGGCGAGCAGGGCCGTCTGACGCAGTGGCGCGACCAGCACTTCCGTCATCACCCGGATCCGCGAGGTGGCCCCGGCGATGGCGGCCAGGGTCACCAGCGGCTCCGGGTTGTCGTACACGATGCGATCGAGCAGGCCGAGGGTGCTGAAGGGACCGGCCTCGGCACGACGCGCCCAGGACGCCAACGAGTCGGGTTCGCCGATCGGCAGGCCAAGACCTACGTTCATGAGCCGTTCTACCGTCCTGGTCGAGCGTTCCTCGAAGTAAGCCGTTCTCCGTTGAGCGTTCCTCGAAGACCATGATCGGCGGGATACGCCCACTCTAAACGGGGGCTCGGCGGCGCGCCGGACAGGCTCGCCGAGGGTGAAACGCCGGCTCAGCCCATTAGCCCAGTCGTACTGTGACCGTTTGCGAGCTGCCGCCCCGGTCCGAAAGGCGGCCGAAGGTGAGGGTGAGGCTCGGGCCGGTTATGGCGTTTGTCAGGAGGGGGTGTCCGTGGAGGAGTTCGGTCACGGGCCGGTCCCAGGTCACGGTCAGCTCGCTCAGGTCGCGCCGGGGATCCGACACGGTCAGCGTCGCCGTGCCGTCGCCGGTCTCCCTGACGAGGACGGCGCACGGCGCGGAGGCGGCCAGGCCGCCGGCGGCTCCGTCGTTCCAGAAGTTGACGGCGGTGATCCCGAGAGACGGGACGTGGACTCCCTGCTGACGGCCGGTGTTGACCAGCACGCGCGCCCAGCCGAGATCGGCGGCACGGACCCGGGTGGTCGCCAGGCTCGCACCCGGCAGGAGCAGGTAGACGTAACCCGCCTCGCTTGGGTCGCCCCCGTGGTCCAGCCAGAGGGTCACATAGTTCCTGGTCACCGAGCTTGAGCCGCCGGTGCGTTTCTCGCGCGACGTGTTCAGCCGGGGGCAGGCGGGCACGACATAGCCGCCATGTCCCTCCAGATGCGCCCAGCCCGCCGCGTGATCCACCGTGAGCGGCGCGTCGGTTCTGCGGTTGTCCACGATGGTCTCGACCGGCACGCCGTCCTCACCGGTGATCGCGGCGCCGAGGCACACCACCGCGTCGTCGAGGAAGAACCAGGACTTGAAGGCCTCCATCGTGCTCTCGAAGCCGTTCAGGTGCTGGCCGACCGTCGCGTACACGCCGTCGGTCGCGCCGCCCACCCACCGGCCCGGTGGGCAGGTGCCGCCCCACGCCTCGCCGGCGCCGTCGGCCAGTCGCTTGGTGGAGACGGTCGTGCCGGGCAGGCGGTACGGGTCGACGGTGGGCCAGAAGGAGTCGGAATACTGGTCGCCGTGGCCCTCGGCCCACCAGTAGAGCATCCCCGAGCCGGTGTGCCAGCCGCGGAGGTTCTCGCCGTTGCCGTGCTCGTAGTGGCCGATGCGGTAGGACGCCATGCTGAGCGCCGCGCACCATCCCGGCCTGCGGTGGACGGCGCGGGCGCTCATCGGGAACAGCCGGTGCCCCACGGGTTCCCCGGCGGTGGGCACCGCGTCGTCGTCCATGATCGCGGCGAGGCGGGCGTGGAACGCCAGGTCGACGGTCTCGGCCGCCTTGAGCATGGGCTTGGCGGTGTCCCGCAGTGCCCATCCTTTGACCATGCCCTGCCAGCGGGCCCGCTCGGCGGCGGAGGCGGTGTCCCCCAGCAGCAGGATCGAGGAGGCGATCTCACGTCCCCTCCTGTGGTCGCCGAACGGCTCCCTGGCGACCCCCCGGCCGCGGACCAGGTCCATGCAGAAGCCGTCGTGGACGAACGGGGCGAACGACCTCTCCACCATGTCGAAGATGTTCTGGTGGGTGACCTCCCACGGCGAGCCGCGCAGCACCGCGAACAGCGTCGCCAGCCCGGACAGCAGCGAGGCACCGTACGCGCCCTGATAGGGGATGGACGTGTGCTGGATGAACGAGCCGTCCCGGTAGAACCCGTCGCCCTCGGAGACGTACGGGAAGACCGGGGCGAGCGCCGAGACGGCCAGCGCGGCCTTCCTCGGGTCGGACGCCAGCATGGCGCGCAGCAGCGTCACCATGCACAGGTCGACCCGGTTGGCCCCGGTGCTGGTGCCGCTGTAGTCGTCCAGACGGCATTGGGGGACGAAGTGGTCCACCGCCTCCCGTAGCGCCTGGCTCTGCCCGCCGGTGAGGTGCGGACCGATCAGCACTGCCGCGTCAAGGAGCGCCTTGGGGACGCCGATCTGCCAGTGCCACCAGTTGCCGGCCTCGTCGGCGTCCGCGGCGTACACCTGCCGCCGGTAGTGGTCGATGCCCGTGGCGACGGCCCCGGCCAGCTTCGCGTCGCCGGTCAGGCCGGTGCCCGGCAGGACGTACACGCGGGCCATGGACAGCAGCCGCCTCGGGGTGGCGACGAACGAGGGGAACGCCAGATCGGGCCAGAGCGACCCGCCGGCCGGCGCCATGGTGTCCCGATATCCGGCCGCCCTCGCCCCCAGCTTCGCCAGCCGGGTGCGGTACGGCTCGGCCCCGGCGTCGAACCCGGACCCCGCCGTCACCTCCCGCCACCGGCGGCGCAGCAGCGCGAAGGAACCATCCCCGGTGCGGACGGGGTGCGCCGCCGGGGCCGGCACTCCGGTCGCCGGGATCAGCGCCCCGGCCGCGGCGACACCGCCGAGCCGAAGAAACAGCCTCCTGGGATACTGATCCACGCCTGCATTATCGCGAAGATCAGCGCGACCTCAGGCGAGGCGGAGGCTGTGCCAGGCGGCCTCGCAGAGCGCCTGGATCTCCTCTTCGGTCGGCTGGTGGGCGCCGGAGAACCACAGGCGGCACATCTCCGTCGCAGGCCCGAGCCACAGGACGTAACACATGGTGGGGTGGACGGGCCGCAGGATGCCGTCCTTCATGTGGGGGCGCCACCAGTCGGACACCTGGCGGAAGAACGCCCTCCGGGACTCCGCGACCTCCGGACCGCCGGGCTCGTCGCGGCGGGGCGGGCGTTCGCTGATCAGGATGCGCGCCCGCTCGGGATGCTCGCCGCACCAGGCCATGTGCATGGCCACGATCGCCTCGATGCCGCCCTGCGCGCTCTCGTGCCGGCACAGCTCGTCGACGAAGGTCTGCTGGTACATGTTCTGGATCTCGGAGTAGAGAACCCCGAACACGTGCTCCTTGCTCGCGAAGTGGTGGTAGAAGCTGCCGACGCTGACCCCGCTCTCCTCGCGGAGGCTGGCGAGCGTGGTGGAGGAGACCCCGTCCTGGCTGAAGCGGCGCAGGGCGCCCTCGATGATCCTGGTGCGGCCGTCTCGCCCGTTCTTCGCGCTCTTCACACTGTCAATGGTGACCCAACAGAACGTTATTCTGCAAACTCCAGAGCTAATTCATCCTAACGACCTTCACCACCGAACGGATCACGCACATTCCCGAATCGCATTCCGAAAGAGGTGATCTGGTCCGGGTTGCCCAAGAGCGCGCCGATCGGTGCGAGAACCTCGACGGTGCCGGATTCGACGCGCATCTCGGCGTCCGGCCACCAGCGCTTGATGATCGAGAGGACCTTGCGGTTCTCTCCCATGACGTCCATCCCGACCGAGACCGCCCCTCGCGCCGCGGCCCGCCGCAGCAGCACCCGTACGAGACGCGACCCGAGTCCCACGCCCTGCCATTCGTCCGCGACCACCACGGCGATCTCGGTGGCGCCGTCCCGCTTGAAGCTCATCGCGTGGCCGATGACCCGGTCGTCCCCGTCCACGGCCAGCAGGACGTCACGGCGGTCGTCCGTCGCGATCAGCGCGCTCACCAGGCGGCGGTTCGGCCGGGTCAGCCCGGCGAAGAAGCGCAGCGTCCGGCTCCTGAGGGAGAGCTCCTCGACGAACGACCTGACCCTCTGCTCGTCGTCCATCCGGGCAGGCCGGATCTCGACCGCCGGGACCGCCGCGTCGGTGGAGACCTGCGGGATCGCCACCTGAGTTCGTGTCATGGACTCAGCCTTTCCCAGCACACCTGAGTCTGTCAACTAGACTTAGGTGGCGTTGGAGGGACGAAAAATGAGCGCCTACGATGCCTTCATGAGCGAGCCGAACCCCTACCGGGTGGAGAACTGCTCGATCGAGCGCACGCTCGCGATCCTCGGCGAGAAGTGGACCTTCCTCGTGCTGAGGGAGGCCTTCAACGGAGTGCGCAGGTTCGCCGACATGCAGGCCGGCACCAGAGCGCCCCGGCAGGTGCTCAGCGCCCGGCTGGCCAAGCTGGTGGAGGAGGGCCTGCTGCGCAAGGTTCCCTACCGCGAGCCCGGCCGCCGCAGGCGTGACGAATACCGCCTGACGCAGAAGGGTCTCGACCTCTATCCGATCATGGTGAGCCTCATGCACTGGGGCGATCACTACATGGCCGACCCGGACGGCGCGCCGGTGGTGCTCACCCACCGGGGCTGCGGCTCGCCCATCGACGTGCGCCTGATCTGCGACGAGGGCCACGAGGTGCCCTCGCCCCGCCAGGTCACCCCGAGGCTGGGCCCGGGCGCGCGGCTCGCGGGGTAGGCCGGGGCCTCAGTGCCTCTGGACGGCCCGCAGGACGCGCTTGAAGGCGAGCAGCGAGGCCAGGGCCGCCAGCACCATGAGCAGGGCCACCGCCGCCGTCCTGACGATCAGGTAGGTCTCGATGGACTCGCTGAACAGCAGCCACAGGCTGAGCGAGCCGTTGACGAACTGAACGGTGCCCCACAGCAGCGACAGGTGCACGAAGAACCGGCGCATCCGGGGATGGTGCACCAAGTGGTCGGGGAGCGGCACCAGATCGGTCGTGACCCGCTCGATCAGCGGGCGCGGCGCGGCGGCCGTGCCGAGGAACGCCAGGCTCGCGCAGAACACCCCGAGGGTCGGCTGCAGAAAGTAGATCACGACGTCCCCTGTGACCAGGGCGAGCACCGCCCGCACCGTGATCGCCAGCATGGCGAGCAGGACCGTGCCCGGCACCGTCTTGCGCCTGACCAGCCGCAGCGCGACCCCTCCGTACACCCAGGCCACCGCCATCAGCAGGCCGCCGTGGATGCCCGCGACCAGCAGCCCGGCGTAGAACACGGCCACTGGAAGGATCATGCCCTCCAGGACCCGCGGCACCGCGTGCCGGATCAGGACGGGGATCCTGGGCAACACCGGATGCTGCGCGGGCGACGGCAGCGCGATAGTGGGCGCGGTCATGTGGAGAGGGCTCCCGAGGGCCAGAGCGAGGTGCCGGAGACGAATCCCAAACGACCGTACGGCATGCCCCAGCCGTCCGCGAGCGGTTCCACGAGATCATGATCAGCCGGTGCCGGCACCTTCACCACGCGGCTTGCCAGTGCCCCTCCAAGCGGTCCCCGGCGGCGGCGCCGGAGCAGGTCTTCTCGTTACCCGAGGTCGAAGGGCCGCAGGCGAGTCACGGACCGCTCACCTGCTTGCCTAGGCTGAGAGCGTGTACCGGTTCCTCCTGACGCCCCGCTGGCTGGCACTCCACGTGCTGGTCCTGGTGCTCATCCCCTCGTTCGTCTTCCTGGGCAGATGGCAGTTCGGGCGCTACGAGCAGAGGTCCTCCGCGAGCAGCCTCGCGACCGGCAACCTCGCGGCGGCGCCGGTGCCGCTGACCAGCCTCGACGGCCCGGGAGCCGCAGTGCCCGCCTCGGTGAGGTACCGCTCCGTCACCACGACCGGCCGCTACGACCCCTCGCACGAGCTGCTCGTGCGGCGCCGCACCCAGAACAGCCGGCCCGGCTTCTACGTGCTCACTCCGCTGGTCACGGCCGACGGCACCGCCGCCCTCGTCAACAGGGGCTGGGTCAAGATGGGGCCGACCGCGGACGCGCCGCCCGAGGTCCCTCCTCCGCCCTCCGGTGAGGTAAGTGTCACTGGGCGGCTACGCCAGGCCGAGACCGAGGAAAGCACCGGCATCACGAACCGCAGCGGCCTCCCGCCCCGCCAGGTGCTGCTGATCAACACCCCTGACCTCGCCAAGACCGTGCCGTACAAGCTGTTCGGCGGGTACGTCGAGCTGACCGAGCAGCGGCCGGGCGCCGCGACCGCGCCCGAGCCGGTCCCCGACCCCGACATCGGCGGTGGCGGCGGGCTCAACCTCGCGTACGGCGTGCAGTGGTGGATGTTCATCGGCATCGCCATCGGAGGGTGGATCATGTTGATCCGCCGCGAGGCGCGCGATCTCAAAGCGGAGCGCGAATCCTCGGCCGACGCCGGAGCCGTCCCCGCCCCCGGCCATTGACCGCCCCCCGGAACCATCCCCCGGCCACTGACCGCCCCACGGAACCGCCCCCGCGGCCGCTGACCGCGCCCGCGCGGCCGTCCCCGGCCGCTGACCGCGAAGCCGTCCGGAGCCCGATGGTCTCGTCGCCCGATACCCTGGAACGGCGGAGCAGGATGCATGCTTTGTCAGGAGCTTCACCTTATTTGGTAAGCCCCTTAAGCAGGTTGGGTGCCGCTCCTCGGATGAACGGATACCAACCGGAGACCTGCCAGCTTGTCTGGTGTTATTCCTGCGGCATACGGTTTTCCCTGTGAACACATCGCTGCCCCCTGACCCCGAGCCGAGGCGGCGAGATTATGTGATCATCAGCGTCGACGATCACCTGATTGAGCCGCCGGATCTGTTCGACGACCGGCTCCCCGAGAAGTACGTCGACCTGGCGCCCAAGGTCGTCGAGACCGAGGCGGGCCATCAGGTGTGGCGGTACGGCGGAGGCACCTACGCGTGCGCCGGCCTCGACGCCGGAGCCGGGCTGCCGCGTGACCAGTGGACCCTCGACCCGGTGCGGTTCGAGCAGATGAGGCCCGGCTGCCACGACATCGAGGCCCGCATCCAGGACATGGACATCGCGGGGGTATGGGCGGCGCTGAGCTTCCCCGGCATGCTGGCGGTGCAGTCGGGCATGGCCTTCGCCAAGACCCGCGACCAGGACCTCGGCCTGGCCCTCACCCAGGCGTGGAACGACTGGCACTGCGACGTCTGGGCCGGCACCTACCCCGAGCGCATCATCGCGCTCCAGCTCCCCTGGCTGCCCGATCCCGAGATCGCCGCCAAGGAGATCCGCGCCAACGCCGCGCGCGGCTTCAAGGCCGTGGTGTTCCCCGAGTTCCCGACCCGGCTGCGGCTGCCGTCCATCCACACCGGCCACTGGGATCCCTTCTTCGCCGCGTGCGAGGAGACCGGCACGGTCGTGTGCCTGCACACCGGCGCCTCGTCGTGGTCGCCGGTGCCCTCGCCCGACACCCCCATCGAGGCCATCACCACGATGATCCCGGCGAGCGCGATGTTCGCCTGCGCCGACTGGCTCTGGTCGGGCGTGCCGCTGCGCTTCCCGAAGCTGCGCATCCTCATCGTCGAGGGCGGGGTCGGGTGGCTGCCCATGCTGGCCTCCCGCGCCGACTACGCGCTCGACCACCCGGTGGCCGGGGAGGCCACGTGGGAGGGCGGCCTCAAGCCCAGCGAGGTGCTCCGCCGCAACTTCTACTTCGGCACGCTGGACGACTACGCCCTGTCGGGCGTGCGCTTGGCCGTTGGGCTGGAGCACGTGCTGCTCGAAAGCGGCTATCCCCGCTCGGAGTCCACCTGGCCCGACGTGCAGCAGGCGCTGGCGCGTCACCTCGGCAGCCTGCCGCCCGCCGACATCGCCAGGGTGGCGTACGGCAACGCGGCACGCCTATTCGGGCATCCCCTGCCCTCGCGCGCCTGGCTGCTCAGAGAAGAGCTCTAGAACCCGCTGTACGGCCCCGGGAACGGTCCTTCGCGCAATCCCGGGGCCCGGTGCGCCGCGGCGCTCCAGCCGGCACTACAGGACTTCACCGCGTACCTTCTTGTGCTCCCAGTCGAGGTATCGGCCGCTCTCGCCGAGGAGAGAGGTCATCAGCCACAGGAACACGCCGAAGTCGTCGGTCACGCCGATCAGCGGCAGGAAGTCGGGGATCACGTCGATGGGCGAGACGATGTAGAGGATGCCGAGCCCCATGAGGGTCAGCTTGCGCTTGCCCAGGTCCTGATACTCCCCGCGGAGGGAGCCCCCGATCATCCTCGGCAGCGCCTTGATCCGGGTCATCAGACCCGGCGAGCCCGGCCGGCTCACTTCCCGGTAGGCGCGATAGGCCGCGGTCGCGCGTCCAGCCTTGCTCATGATGGCCACCTCCGTCTGTGCCCACGATCACGCGCGCACGGTCGGATCATTTGACCGCGCCACTACCCTTCCGTGCTCCTCGATAACGTCCGGCGCGCCGCCCGGAGTTCCCTGCCTGGTAGGGGCATCAGGGTGCGACCGGGGCCAGGTCGCGCACCGCCTGCGGGATCGGGACCTCGGCGCCCGCGATCGGTGCGAGCACGGGGGTCGTCAGGCCGTTGTCGACGTACTGCCGGATCCGCGCCCGGCAGGTCGCGGCGTCACCGTGCACGATCAGCTCGTCCACGACCTCGTCGGGGATGGCCTTGAGCGCCGCCTGGCGGTCGCCCGCGGCCCACGCCTCGCGCATCGGGCGGAGCACCTCCCCCCGGCCGAGCCAGTCGTGGAACGCCGCGTACACCGGCACGGTGAGGTAGGCGGCCAGCATCCTCCTGCCCAGCGCGCGGACCTTCTCGGCGTCCTCGCTGACGCACACGAACAGGCGGGCGATCAGCTCGGTCTCCCGGCCCACCTCGGCACGCACCTTGCGCACGTCCTCGGGCGAGAGCCAGTTGGTGATGGCGCCGTCGGCCTCCTCGGCCGCCAGGTGCAGCATGCGCGGGCGGAGGGCGGCCAGCACGATCTTCGGGGCCACCTTGGGGGCGCGCTCCAGCCGGAAGCCCTTGACCTCGAACGTCTCGTACTTCTCCGTGACCTTCTCCCCGGCGAGCGCCTTCCTGAGGAAGCGCAGGGTGTCGCGCGTCCTGCCGTACGGCCTGACGAACTCGCCGGCGTTCCAGCGCTCCACGATGACCGGGGACGACGCCCCGATGCCGAGGACGAACCGCTCGGGCGCGAGGTCGGCGAGCGTCGCGGCCGACATCGCGAGCAGGGCAGGGCCCCGGGTCGACACCGGAATGATGGCGGTGCCGAGGCGGAGCCCGGGGGCCCAGTCGGCGGCCAGGGCCAGCGGGACGAAGCCGTCGGTGCCGCCCACCTCGGCGGACCAGGCGTCGGTGTACCCGAGATCGGGCAGCTCGGCGACCAGATCCTTGGACTCGGCCATGGTGAGATCGAAGAACGGGATCGTGATGCCCCAACGCTTCACTGTCCACCTCCTGCCCCGACCATACCAACCGGACGGTATGGAGCGTAGGGGGTTCCGGTGGACCATGCAGCCGGCGACGCCGTCAGGCCCTGAGCTCCCGCATCGCGGTGATGAAATCCTTGGTCACCCCGCGCAGGCCCGGCAGGTGCGACAGGCCCACCAGCCGGTCGATGAGCGGCACCATCACCTCGATCAGCCGGTACGTGCGCTCGCAGCCGGGCGAGGTGTCGTGCACCCAGAACAGCACCATCCCCATGGACGACAGCCACAGCAGCTCGGGCAGCTCCTCGCGCAGCTCGGCGTCGATGCGGTCGGCCGAGCCCTCCACGACCTGCCGGTAGATGCCGATCGCCGCCTCCCTGGCGGGCGTCGACTCCCCGCTGAAGGGGCTGAGCGGGTTGCTGGGCTCGGACGCGTGCTTGAAGAACTTCACGGCGAACCCGTGGTACGGCTCGGAGACCTGAACCCAGGCGCGGAGCACGCCGCTGAGTCGGGCGGCGAACTTACGCTCGGTGGCGAGCAGCTCTCGGCAGGCGATCTCGTGCTCGGTCTGCGCCCGATCGTAGTAAGCCTGGACTAACTGCTCTTTGGACGAAAAATAGTAATAAGCGTTCCCCACCGAGACGCCCGCCTGGGACGCGATGGCCCGCATGGTCGTCGCCTCGTACCCCCGCTCCCGGAAGAGGCGCAGGGCCGTTTCGACGATGACCTCCCGGGTCTTTTCTCCCCCACGCGCTCTCGGCGTCGATTCGACCACGTGGCCACTGTACGACCCGTAGCCCTTCAAGGTCACAGACGCACAGCATGCCCGCCATTTTCCCGCAAAAACACGCAGAGTAGTGGAGTCAGCACTTTCCGAGGGTGGGATAGATCCTCTTGGCGGAGGGGCGCCCTGCGACAGAGGATCAATATGGGTTTGCATCCATGCACTCGGGGGCCCGCATGGCTTGGTGCCTGCGCGTTGCTCGCCGTGCAGATCACGGTGACGGCACTTGCCTCCGCGGGACCGGCCTCGGCGGCGACTCCGAACCGCTCGGGCACGACCGCGCACGGGGCCATGCCCCACGAGGCCCGCAAGCGGGCCGGCGCGCCTGCCGACGCCCGCGCCCAGCGGCTCCGCGCCGTGACCTACTCGACGGCGGCCACGCCCCGCGCGGTCGACGCCAGGAGGCTGCGGCAGGCCGCCCTCCGGCAGGCGCGTGCCGGGCGCGCCGCCGGGATGGTCAGCCCGGTGCTGTGGAAGCAGCACCGGCTCTTCCGCGCCGTACGGCTCCAGCACCCGCAGGCCGCGCGGCGTCTCCAGCACGCGGGTCTGAGGTGGAGGTCATCGGGCCACTGCGCCAACCGGCACCGGCACTCCTGCACGTCGCTGGCCTCGGTACGGCTCGGCACGCTGTGGGGCCTGGTCAACCTCAAGCGGCGCAGCGGCTGCGACGTCATGGTGACAGGCGGAACCGAGGTGGGGCACGCCCCCGGCGCCCACAGCCACGGAGCGGGCTACAAGATCGACGTCGAGCACAACAAGTGCGTCGACAGGTTCATCAAGAACAAGCGCATCGGGCGCGTGCGCGGCGACGGCGCCCGCCTGTACTACGAACGGCGTCCACAGGGCTACACGGTCTACGCCAACGAGCCCAGCCACTGGGACATCATGTTCCTGTGACCCGCACGGCCCGCCCGCACCGGCGGCCGGGCATGTGCGCGACCGAGCACGCGGCTCGCGGCGGCACACGCGTCTCCGACCCGAGGCGCGCGCACCCCCGCGGCGGCGCGCATGGCCGGTGGGAGTCCCGCCGAGACTCCCACACTCCCCATCACTCCCAAGGCGGGCGCCGCGGTCGTGCGCCCCAGCCGGGCGCCGCACCCTCGGGGTGCCACGCCCGAACCTCGGGATGCCTACGCCGAGAACTCCGCCGCGAGCAGCTCGGCGATCTCAGCGGTGTTGAGCGCCGCGCCCTTACGGAGGTTGTCGCCGCAGACGAACATGTCAAGGGTGTTCGGGAAGTCGAGCGCCTGGCGGATGCGGCCGACATAGGTGGGGTCGGTGCCGACCACGTCGGCCGGCGTCGGGAACACGCCGTTCGCCGGGTCGTCCAGGACCACGACCGTGGGGGCCGCCTCCAGCACCGCCCGCGCGGACTCCACCGTCACCGGCCTGGCGAAGGTGGCGTGCACCGCCAGCGAGTGGGTGGTGACGACCGGAACCCGCACGCAGGTCGCCGAGACCTTCAGGCCGGGGATGCCGAGGATCTTGCGCGACTCGTTGCGGACCTTCAGCTCCTCGGAGAACCAGCCGTCCTCCTTGAGGGAGCCCGCGGCGGGAACCACGTTGAACGCCAGCGGCGCGGGGAACGGCGAGTCGACGAGGTCGGGAACGGCCTTGCGGACGTCACCGGCCACGGTGCCGATGGTGCGGTTGCCCGCCACGGCCGCGATCTCGTCGTACAGCCGCTCGGGCCCGGTGACGCCCATGCCGGAGACCGCCTGGTAGGAGGCCACGACCAGCTCCGTCAGGCCGTACTCGCGGTGCAGGGCGCCGAGGGCGGCCATCATCGACAGCGTCGTGCAGTTGGGGTTGGAGATGATGCCCTTGGGCCGCTCGCGCACCTGCTCGGGGTTGCACTCGGGCACGACGAGGGGCACCTCGGGGTCCATGCGGAAGGCGCCGGAGTTGTCGACCGCGACCGCGCCACGGGAGGCCGCGATCGGCGCCCACTCGGCCGACACCTCGTCGGGCACGTCGAACATGGCCACGTCGACACCGTCGAAGGCCTCGGGCGACAGCGCGACGACCTCGACCTCCTGCCCGCGGACCAGGAGCCTCTTGCCCGCCGAGCGAGCCGAGGCGATGAGGCGGATCTCTCCCCACACGTCGGGGCGGTTGGACAGGATGTCGAGCATCACCGTGCCGACGGCACCGGTCGCGCCGACGACGGCGAGGGTGGGCTTGGTGGCGTTCACTCCGGGGTCACTCTCCTCGCTGGCGCGCACTGGCTGGTCGCTCATCGTCCGGTACCCCCGTAGACCACGGCCTCGACCTGGTCGACGTCGAGGTCGAACGCCCGGTGGGCCGCGGTGACGGCCGCGTCCACCTCTTCCTGCCCGACGATGACCGAGATGCGGATCTCGGAGGTCGAGATCATCTCGATGTTGACGCCGGCGTCGGCCAGGGCGCCGAAGAACTTGGCGGTGACGCCGGGATGCGAGCGCATGCCCGCGCCCACCAGCGACACCTTGCCGATCTGGTCGTCGAAGAGGATCTTCTCGAAGCCGATCTGCTCCTGGATGCGCTTCAGGGCCGTGACCGCGACCGTGCCGTCGGCGGAGGGCAGCGTGAAGGAGATGTCGGTGCGCCCGGTGGCGGCGGCCGAGATGTTCTGCACGATCATGTCGATGTTGATCTCGACATCGGCGAGCGTCCGGAAGATGGCCGCGGCCTCTCCGACCTTGTCGGGCACACCGACGACAGTGATCTTTGCCTCGCTCCGGTCGTGTGCGACACCGGAGATGATCGGCTGCTCCATCTCGTTTCCTTCAGTGTTGGGATCGGAGACGACCCATGTGCCTTCCTTGCTGCTGAACGAGCTTCTGACGTGGATCGGCAGGTCGAACCGCCGGGCGTACTCCACGCAGCGCAGGTGCAGGATCTTGGCGCCGCACGCGGCCATCTCCATGGCCTCCTCGTAGGAGATCCTCGGGATCTGGCGGGCGGCGGCGACGATGCGCGGATCGGCGGTGAAGATGCCGTCGACATCGGTGTAGATCTCGCAGACGTCGGCTTCGAGTGCCGCCGCGAGGGCGACCGCCGTGGTGTCGGAACCACCCCGGCCGAGCGTCGTGATGTCCTTCTTGTCCTGCGAGACGCCCTGGAAGCCGGCCACGATCGCGATCTGGCCGACCCTGACCGCCTCCTGGATGCGGCCCGGGGTCACATCGATGATGCGCGCCTTGCCGTGGGTCGAGTCGGTGATCACACCGGCCTGCGAGCCGGTGAACGACCGGGCCTCGTGACCCAGGTTGGCGATCGCCATCGCGAGCAACGCCATCGAGATGCGCTCGCCGGCGGTCAGCAGCATGTCGAGCTCGCGCCCGGGGGGCAGCGGCGTCACCTGCTGGGCCAGGTCGAGCAGCTCGTCGGTGGTGTCACCCATCGCCGAGACGATCACCACGACGTCGTTGCCGGCTTTTTTCGTCGCGACGATTCGCTGAGCGACCCGCTTGATGCCGGATGCGTCGGCGACGGAGGAACCACCGTATTTTTGGACAACGAGCGCCACGGGATGTCTCCCAAAGGTTCAGTCTGCGGAGCTCACAGTCTACTGGGGCCTCCGAAAGGCCCAACTGATTTGGCCAGCATGTGGACAGCCCCGGCCCTGAGCTGTGGAAAGCCGGGCCGGCCTGTGGACAATCAGCGGCCGTGATCTGCTGACGGCCGACCCGAGCACCCGTGGAAGGTCAGGCGGTCGTGGTCTCCTCCACCACGTCCAGCCGGGTGTGCGCGACGAGCGCCTGCAGCGCCCGCATCGCGGCACCCGCGTGGTTGCCCCAGGTGTTGAAGTAGGAGTACTGCCACCACCACAGCGCCTCCAGGGGGCGCCCCGCGCGGTAGTGGCCGAGCCCGTGGATGAGGTCGGCCGCGACGGCCGCCAGATCGTCGGACAGCCGGTAGGGCGTGACGACGGTGTCCTTGTACGGGTCGAAGACCTCGGCGTAGTCGTCCACGGGGCCGAGACGCGTGGCGAGCGCCGTGCGCACCCCGTCGAGGTCGGGGTCGGGGCCGGTCGCGGGCTCGAAGTTGCCCTGCAGGATCACGTCCTGCGCGGCTCCGAGCTGCGAGCCCGCCAGGCTGACCTGGGAGACCTCGACGAGCAGCATGGGAAGCGTCGCGTCGCCGCCCTCGCCGCTCGCGAGCCTGGTCAGGCCATCCAGGTAGTTCTGCGCATGCACCGCGATGCGATCCGCGAGAGCGCTCCACTCATCAAACATCCAGCAGCCTCCGTCCTTCGAAAGCGCGGCCCAAGGTGACCTCGTCGGCGTACTCGAGGTCTCCGCCCACTGGCAGACCGCTGGCCAATCGTGTCACCTTCAAACCCATGGGTTTCACCAGCCTGGCGAGATAGGTCGCCGTGGCCTCCCCCTCGAGGTTCGGATCGGTCGCCAGGATCAGCTCGGTGACCCGCCCGTCCGCCAGCCGTGTCATCAGCTCGCGGATGCGCAGGTCGTCGGGGCCGACGCCCTCGATGGGGCTGATCGCCCCGCCGAGCACGTGATAGCGGCCACGGAACTCACGAGTCTTTTCGATGGCGACGACGTCCTTGGATTCCTCCACCACGCAGATGACGGCGGGGTCGCGCCGGACGTCCCGGCAGATCCGGCACTCCTCCTCGGCCGCGACGTTCCCACAGACGCGGCAGAACCGGACCTTCTCCTTGACCTCGAGCAGGGCGTGCGCCAGCCGCTTGACGTCGGCAGGGTCCGCGGACAGCAGGTGAAAGGCGATCCGCTGCGCGCTCTTGGGACCGACGCCGGGCAGCAGGCCCAACTCGTCGATCAGGTTCTGGACGACCCCCTCATACATGGCGGCTAAAACCCCGGCAGCTGGAATCCGCCCCCGCCAAGGCCCTGCGCCAGCGGGCCGAGCTTCTCCTGCTGGAGCTCGGCGGCCGCCCGCACGGCGTCCCGCACCGCCGCGATCACCAGGTCGGCGATCGTATCGGCCGTGTCCTGCGGGTCGCCGGAGTCGATGGCCTTGGGGCTGATCTTCAGCTCGAGCAGCTCACCACTGCCGTTGACGGTCGCGACGACGAGGCCGCCACCGGCGCTGCCCTCGACCTCCGCGTCGTTGAGCTCCTGCTGGGCCGTCGCGAGCTGCTGCTGCATGAGCTGCGCCTGCTCCAGCAACTGCTGCAAGTTGACATCCCCTGGATTCACGATCTTGCGCTCCTCATGGCTTCGCGTGTGGCACGAGCCTACGGGGTTTGCCACGCATGTTGCACTGGCGCACGTCAGTGTTCGTGTGGGGAGCCCCGGTCGGCGGACCGTCCGCGACCGGCCGATCCCGGAAAGGGCGGATCGGCGTGACCTGCGGCCGATCCCGGAAAGGGCAGACCGGCATGGCCTCGCGGCCGATCCGGAAGGGTAAATCGGCATGAGCCTGCGGCCGGAGGCTACGGGTGGTCGATCTCGTTGATGATCTGCCCGCCGAGCTCCCGCTGGACGAGTGCCATGCCGCGCAGCGAGTCGCCGTCGGCGTCCACGTCGTTGTACGGATCGACCTCGTCGGCCTCACTGGCCGGCGGGCCGGAACGGCGCGGTACGGCGTCGGGCCACCCCGCGGGCCCCGCCTGCCGGGGCCCGGACTGGGCGACCGCCTGCGCCGCCGGACGGGCGGCGGTGAAACCGGCCCTGGGCGCCGTGCCCTCGTCGTCGGGAAGCGGCGCATCCGGCCAGGGGTCGTCCGAGGGCGAGGGCGCGGCCTGCGGCTGCTGCGCGACGGCCGGCCGCCCCCCCTGCGCCGGCGCGTCCTGGGCACCGGCCGGCCCTCTCGGGGCCGCCGGCGGGGAGGGGGCCGCCTGCGGGCCGTCCGGGCGCGATGACGCCGGGCGCGCTGCGGGAGCCTGCCGTACGGCTTGCGCCGGAGCGGATGAGGCCGGGACCGAAGGGGACACTCCGCCCCCCGAGTTGCCGACGACGGCCTCCACGCGCCAGTTGCCGCCCATCACCGCGGCGATCGCCGCCGCGACCACGGAGTCCTTGGCGCCGTTCACGAAGTTGCGCATGGCGCCGACCTGGCTGAAGCCGAGCGTGACGATGTTGCCCTCGACGCCGATGAGCTGGGAGTTGGTGTTGACGTTCGCCCAGACGGCCGGGGAGCGCTGCTTGAGCACGTCGAGGATCTGCGGCCACGTCTGGTGGAAGGCCCCGCCCGCCGGTGACACCTGGGCGGGAGCGGGAGTGCTCTCAGGGCGGCTCTGCGCCGCCTGTGGGGCACCGGGCCGCGACGGGGCGGGCCAGTCGTCCGCGGGCGGGCGGGCGGCGGGCGGGCGCGCCTCGGCCGCCTGAGGCTGCTGCGCGGCCTGTTCCTGCCGCACAGGCTGCGCCGGTCGACCAGACTGAGCGTGCTGTCCCGGCTGAACGTGCTGTGCCGGCTGAGCGTGGTGTGCCGGCTGAGCGTGGTGTGCCGGCTGAGCGTGGTGCGGCTCGTCGGCGGCGATCACCGCGCCGGCCGCCGGAGGCCCGGCGGGGGCGGGTGGAGGAACGGAGCCGGGCACCGGGGCGGCCGTGGCGGCCGGCCCTCCCCGCTCAAGGCGCTCCAGCCGGGCGAGCAGCGCCGCCTCACCCTGCTCGGCCGCGGGAAGCAGCACCCGGGCGCACATCAGCTCCAGCAGCAGCCGGGGGGAGGTCGCACCGCGCATCTCCGTCAGCCCGGCGTTGAACAGCTCGGCGGCCCGGGTCACCTCGGCCGGCCCCATCGACGCCGCCTGCTCGACCAGCCGCTCCAGCTCGTCGGCCGGACGGTCGAGCAGGCCGTTCGCCGCGGCCTCCGGCACGTTGGCGAGCACCACCAGGTCGCGGAAGCGCTCGAGCAGGTCCATGGCGAACCGACGCGGGTCGTGACCGCCCTCGATCACGCGATTGACCGCCTGGAACACCTGGGCGCCGTCGCGCCTGGCGAACGCCAGCACGATCTCGTCGAGCAGGTCCGCGTCGGTGTAACCGAGGAGGGAGACCGCGCGGGCGTAGGTGATGCCCGCGTCGTCGGCGCCCGCCAGCAGCTGGTCGAGGATCGAGAGGGAGTCACGCGCCGAGCCCGCGCCCGCGCGCACGACCAGCGGCAGCGCGGCGGGCTCGTACGGCACCGACTCGGAGCCGAGGATCTCCTCCAGGAGCTGCCGCAGCGTCGCCGGCGGCATCAGCCGGAACGGGTAGTGGTGGGTGCGGGACTTGATGGTCCCGATGACCTTCTCGGGCTCGGTGGTCGCGAAGACGAACTTCAGGTGCGGCGGGGGCTCCTCGACGAGCTTGAGCAGCGCGTTGAAACCCTCACGGGTCACCATGTGCGCCTCGTCGATGATGTAGATCTTGAACCGCGCGGAGACCGGGGCGAAGAAGGCGCGCTCACGCAGGTCGCGGGCGTCGTCCACGCCTCCGTGGGAGGCGGCGTCGATCTCGATGACGTCAAGGTGGCCCGGCCCTGTGGACGAGAGGGCCACGCAGGACTCGCACTTGCCGCAGGGGTCGGGCGTCGGGCCCTTCTCGCAGTTCAGCGAGCGGGCGAGGATGCGGGCGCTGGAGGTCTTGCCACACCCGCGCGGACCGCTGAAGAGGTAGGCATGGTTGATGCGGCCGGTGCTCAGCGCCTGCCGCAGCGGCTCCGTGACGTGTTCCTGACCCTTGACTTCGGCGAAGGTCCCAGGCCGGTATTTGCGGTAGAGGGCGAGACTCATGCCGTCTCCTCGCCTAGGGGGTCGGAGTGCGAATGCGCCGGAAGGCCGGGAGTGTCACGAGGGTCGAGCAGCTCGCTCACGTGACGGAACCGTCCTGGAACTCCAGCGAAGAGACCCCTCGCACACCCGACAGAGCCCGCTTATCCTTGCTGCCTTCCGGCCCTGGGGAGGTTCACAGGATGACGCCGTGCGAGGGGTCCGGTGACAGTCTAGCCGTGCCCGGCAGTGCTCGTGGCCGCCACCGCGCGAACACCGAGACCGATTCGTGGTCATCGTCGTGGTCTTCACAGCCCCCGAAGTCCGGTAAGCTTCTCGGCGGAGGATTCGCCTAGTTGGCCTAGGGCGCACGCTTGGAAAGCGTGTTGGGGGCAACCCCTCAGGAGTTCGAATCTCCTATCCTCCGCCACGGCTGAACAGCCAAAACGCAGAAGCCCGTTCCATCGCGGAACGGGCTTCAGTGCGTCCGGGTCTCAGTTTGGGTCTCAGTCGGCCTGATCGGTGGGGTTCTCGGCCCCGTCCGCCGAGGCGTCATCGACCTTCCAGAGCAGCCCGCCCACTTGATCGGCAACGGTCTGCCGCATGGTGTCGGTCACGTGCTGGTATCGCCCCGTCATGCCGACGCTGCTCCCACTCGGCCCGGGTGATTTCATACTCGACTTCGCCGTGCTCGGAGCCCTCGATCGCCTCTGGCCAGTCCCCAGTAAAGCTCCGGACGAATGACAGGCCGGCCTTTTCCATCACACGCCGGGATCGCGTGTTGACGGTCATGGTGTTCGCGGTCACTCGTTCCACTTCAAGGTCCGTGAATCCCTTCCGGATCAGGGCTCGCGCCCCCTCCGTGGCATAGCCGGCGCCCCAGGCGGCCTTGTTCAGCCGGTAGCCGAGTTCGACCACGGCGGGGCTGTGGTCGGCCACAGGCCGGAACTCGAACCAACCCAGAAAGGTCTTGGTGGTCTTCTGCTCCGCAGCCCAGTAGCCGCGGTTGCCGAAGCATGGGTAGTCGTGGAGGAGTCGCGGCAAGGTCAGTGCCTGGATCACCTCGCGGCTCGTGGGCCGGCCGCCGTTGATGAAGCGCATGACGTCGGGGTCGTTGTCCAGTGCGAGCAGGTGGTCTGCGTCGGCCTCAGTGAACTCGCGGAGCACGAGCCGGTTGGTCTCCAGGAAGATACACATGCCGGAATCTTCACCACCGGCGGCCGGGTTCGCCACGGGATATCGGGTCGGTGAGGAGTGACGGTCTTCATCCGGCGAGAGTTTCCGGGCGTTCGGCCAGGTGACCGCGCTCCAAGCGGGAATCCCGTCCGAGTCCCGAATGGTCCAAGACCATGGTGTCGCCCGGGACACCGCCAGGCAGGCGGTCGGGCCGCGCGTGCGGGCCGGCCCTTTTGGTGTTCCGCCGTAGCTGCTAATGGTGGCCGGAAGGCAGGTCCGGAGGCATGGGCCGCCACTGGACGACGTACGGCAGGCCCGAGTGGTCCGGGGGGCGGGGTTCGGGGCCGAAGCCGCTCGAGAACGGAGCGGTCAGCGCGCACGAGGGGCTCAGCCCGAGGCCCATGCCCGTGCCGGCCGCCAGGGCCAGCACCAGACCGGCGACGAGCGGGCCCTGGGATGTGACCTTGGCCCGTATCCACCTGCCCGTAGGCATGATCGGGCCGCTCCGCACGAAGAAGGCGGGAGGCGGCACCTGATAGGGGAGCGGCTCCTCGTGCACCGTACGCAAGGTCGCCTCCATATCACTGTAAGTGGTCACCTGATCGCCACGATAACCAGCCGTAGACCCGCGGCCCGGTATCCCGCGCCCTGGTCGGGCCGATCACGGCACTCCGTTGGCCCGCAGCGGTGACAGCCTTGAAGAAGAGCCATGTCGCCTCCGGGAGGTGCCGTGACCTGCCACTCTGTACGGGACACGCATGATCGTTTCTCTCCGGGGAACTAGCGGGTTCATAAATGACCCTGAAAACCTAAGAAAAGGGAAAACGGGCCAATGGATTTCCGTGACGATGTCGACCTTGATTCCTCGCAGGTCGAGAACCGTGGTGGCGGTGGCGGGCTTCGCGGTGGCGGGCTGGCCATCGGCGGAGGCGCGGCGGGCATCATCGCCCTTATCGCCGCCCTGATCTTCGGAATCAACCCCGGTGACATCACCGGCGGGGGTGACACGACGGGTGTCCAGCCGACCTCTGACGCCTCCCAGGAATGCAAGAAGGGCTCCGACGCCGACAAGTCGGAAGACTGCCGCGTCGTGGGCGTGGTGAACAGCATCCAGGCCTATTGGACGGACGCCTTCGACAAGGCGGGCAACGGCCAGTACACCAAGGCGAAGACCGTGCTGTTCTCCCAGGCGGTGAACACCGGGTGCGGCCAGGCCACGTCGGAGGTCGGGCCGTTCTACTGCCCGAGCGACAAGCTCGTCTACCTGGACCTGACCTTCTTCGACGAGCTGCAGAGCAAGTTCGGCGCGAAGGGCGGCCCGTTCGCCCAGGCGTACGTCATCGCCCACGAGTACGGCCACCACGTGCAGGACCTCCTGGGGACCATGGACAAGGTCGGCGGCAACAGCCAGGGCGCCGACAGCGCCTCGGTGCGGCTGGAGCTCCAGGCGGACTGTTACGCGGGGGTCTGGGCCAAGAACGCCGTGGACACCGGCTTCTACGAGAAGCCCTTCACCGACACCGACATCCAGGAGGCGCTCGACGCCGCGGCCGCCGTCGGAGACGACCGGATCCAGCAGAAGGCCCAGGGCCGGGTCGATCCGGAAGGCTTCACGCATGGCACGTCGCAGCAGCGCACGAAGTGGTTCAGCACCGGATACAAGTCCGGTGATCCCGGGCGGTGCGACACCTTCTCGGGCAGCATCTGAGCCGCTCGGCACCTCATCGCCGAGTCGCTGAAGCAGGGAAAGGTCGAAAACTCTCTTAAACTGAATAGGTGATCTTCAAGTCAGTCGGTGACAACCGCCCTTACCCCGAGCATGGCCTGTCGCATCGTGAATGGGCGCGCATACCGCCCCGGCAGGTCAGGCTCGACTCATTGATCACCACGAAGGCGGTGCTCGACCTGCATTCCCTGCTCGCCAAGGACTCGACGTTCTACGGCGATCTTTTCCCTCATGTCGTGCAGTGGCGTGGCGAGTTCTATCTTGAGGACGGGTTGCACCGCGCGCTGCGCGCGGCGCTGCACCAGCGCTCGGTGCTCCACGCGCGGGTGCTCGATGTGGACGCTCCCACGGCCGCCCCATCCGAATGATCCGCATACCGCACGTCATCCGCCGGCGTCATAGGTAAAACAGTTCCCTTGCCGGCCATCCCGCGGGCTCCGGGTTCCTAAGCTGCGACAGTCGCGAGGGGCGACACGGCTCAGGCCGCTGGAACGCAACGTCGGACGGTGACCCAATGCGAGATGTCACACACCTCGTGGCGCAGGTCCGTGAAGAGCTCGCCGGAGAGCTGCGCGAACGGCTGCGCGTACGCCTCCACGAGCAACCCACGGACTGGCTGGTCGAGCAGTTGATGGCGTTGGTCCTGCGGCCGGACGAGATCACGTACTCCATCCCCAGGCAGGTGCCGCGGGGCCCTTCGGCCGAGGAAGGCGCGTACGCCCGTCCGGTCCGGGAGAGCGACGGCGAGCACGGCGAGCACGAGGCCACGGCGGAGGACGCCGGCTACGACCAGGCTGCGAACGGTCAGGTCCCTCAGCAGGAGGAGAGCGACCGTGCCGCCAGGGCCGCCCGCATCCGCCGGCTCGCCCTCGACCACACCTCCCTGCCGGGCTACGTCGAGCGCTACCGGGCGCTGACCCGCGAGGTCCTGGAGGGCGAGGGCCACCTTCTCGATCCGCCGCACAAGGGCGGCCCGCTCATCTCCCCCGAGCACCGCGCGCCCAGCGGGGAGGCGCTGCTGACCGAGTCGAAGGATCTCCTGCACGCGCTGCTGTTCGGCGGCGCCGAGGACGGCGTGTGGCTCGATCGCGTGGAGCGCGAGCTGCTCACCCTGACGATTCCCAAGGCCAAGGCGCATGCCATCGGGTCCATCATGCGCACCGCCACGGAGACCGGCGCGGAGGGCGCCTGGCACGATCCCCAGCGCGTAGCCGCCGACGAGCGCGCCGCGAACACGATCCTCCAGATCGAGTACGGCGAGGTGGGCGGCGAGCTAGTCGGCCGCGCCATCACGGCTGCCCTGCGGCTGATCAACAATCTGGAGATCAACGAACAGGTGCTCTACGGCCGCATGGAGAACGTCGAGGAGACCACCCTCGACCCCTGAGAGGGAGACTTCCGGGGCGGGACGGTGATTGCACGCCCGCCCGCGACGGTCGCCCCGAGAGGAGGTCCTCGCGGGGCGACGGAGAAGTGGCCAGGAGCGGGGCCGCTTCTAGTGGTGCCTGATGATGTGCCCCATCCTGTGGGTCTTCTTGTGGGCGTGCGCCTTCTTGTGCAGGCCGCTGGCGTGCTTCTTCTTGTGCTTGGTGCTGTGCTTCTTGTGGTGCGTGACGCGCTTCTTCTTGTGGTGGGCCTGCCTGGTGGCACACCGCTTGCCCTTACAGGAGCTGTGGTCGGTGGTCGGAGAGGCCACAGAGGCGCCTGCCACGGTGGACGCGCTGGCGGAGGTCACCGCCACCGTCCCCGGGATGACAAGGACGGAAGCCACAAGGAATCCGGTGGCGAGAGCTTTTCTGAGCATAGGAGATCACTTCCGTTAATAGAGGTGGTCTGAGGCCCGGGCGACAACCCGGGCATGCGGAGCTTCGTATTGGTTTCCTCGGGATATCCCAAAACGTCGCGAGAAACTACATATCTCACCGTAACCGGACGAAATCCAGCGAGCATCCCGTAAGAGGCAAAGGCTTGGTTTCGGACATTCGGCGCATCTCTGAATCCGATTCGGGCGCTTTCACGGCCACGAGACGGCAGTGGGAGGCTTCCGATTCACCGGTGTACCAAGGAAATCCGGGAAGCTTTCCGCCCCTGCGGGCCCCCGCCCCCGCATCCGTACGGCCCGGCCTCGGGGCTCGGGCCGAGGGCTTATTCGGTTGACGGCTTGTGCTGAGGGCCGAAAGCCTGAACAAGTGTTGATACGACGTGAACTTCCAGCAGATATCCCGAGCATCCGCGAGGTGCACACCGCAGCCTTCGCCACCAGCCAAGCCCCCACGGAGAGCGTTCAGGCGTCCGTGGAGAGCATTCAGGGGTCCGTGGAGGCCCGCCTGGTCGACGCGTTGCGGGCCTGCGACGCCTGGATCCCCGAGCTGTCCCTGGTGGCCACCTCGGGCGACGGATCCGTCGTGGGACACGTGGTCTGCAGCCGGGCTTCCGTGGGTGCCGTCCCCGTGCTCGGGCTCGGTCCGCTCGGCGTGCTTCCCGCCTTCCAGCGCCGGGGAGTCGGTCACGCGCTCATGCACGCCGTGCTCGGGGCCGCGGACGCGCTCGGCGAACCCCTTGTCGTGCTGCTCGGCCACAGCGACTACTACCCGCTGTTCGGTTTCCGCCTGGCCGAGGAGTACGGAATCACGCCGCCGGTCCCGGGATGGGCGCCGAACTTCCAGGCCCGCACTCTGAGCACCTATACCCCCGCCATATGCGGCGAATTCACGTATGCACCGCCATTTGACGACGTATAGCCATAAATCACGGCACGGCCCGGCGGGCACCATCAAGGAAGTCCAAGGAACATAACCCGGCTTATCGCATTATGTCCGGAATGTGCAGCACGAGGCGTCGCCCCCTCGGGACCCGACAACCCAGCTCCCACCACGACGGCCCCGACGGCCCCGATTAAGTCTTTTGTCGGCGACAGCCCGTACCCATGCCAGGTGGTGACACGCGAAGGGCCCCCAGCCGGTGGTGCGGGCTGGGGGCCCTTCGTGGTGGCGGTGGAGGTGGGATTTGAACCCACGGATGGGTTGCCCCATCACACGCTTTCGAGGCGTGCGCCCTCGGCCACTAGGCGACTCCACCGCCGAGCAGCCTACCGGATCCGAGACCCTGCTCGCGCGTCGCAACCGTCCGTCATGCGAAGAAAGGGGGCATTCATCGGCGTCGGTCCGCGAAGAAGTCTCTGAGCACGGCCGAACACTCCTCCGCGAGGACGCCCAGGATCACCTCGGGACGGTGGTTCAGCCGCCGGTCGCGGACGACGTCCCAGAGCGAGCCGGCCGCGCCCGCCTTCTCGTCCACAGCGCCGTAGACGACCCTGTCGACCCGCGCGAGCACCGCGGCCCCCGCGCACATCGTGCACGGCTCCAGGGTGACCACCAGCGTGCAGCCGGCCAGGCGCCATTCCCCGCGTACGCGGGCGGCCTCGCGCAGCGCCAGGATCTCCGCGTGGGCCGTGGGATCGGCGCTCGCCTCACGATCGTTGCCGGCCGCCGCCAGCACCTCGCCAGAGGGCCCGAGGACGACCGCGCCGACCGGCACCTCGCCCCGCTCGCCCGCCCTCACGGCCTGCGCCAGCGCGAGCCGCATGGGTTCCTCGAAGCCGGGCCCGCTCACGTACGCGATCTCGCGCTAGTGCAGCCGGTCGAGCTCGTCGGCGAAGGAGAGCTTCTCGGCGATCACCGACAGGGTGTCGGCGGGGAGGACGCCCTCCTCCATGCTGAGCTCCAGCAGCTCCTCGGCGCTCACCCCGAGGTCGTTCAGCAGCTCGAAGTCACCGGCGGGCCGGACGCCGAGGTCGGCCTCCTTGTCGGGCACCAGCACCCCCGCGAGCTCGCTGAAGAGCTCTCCGAGGGCGTCGCTCGCCGCGGAGTGGACGTCTGAGACGAACGCCCGGGGCTCGGCGTCGCCGTCATAACGGACGAGGGCGAACCACTCGTCCTCCACCTCGACGCAGAGCAGGGCGAGCTCGTCGCCCTGCAGGCCGAGGGCATCCTGCACGGCGTCACCGAGGTCGTCGGCGATCTCGGCGCTCGTGAGGTCGACCTCCGAGCCGCTCCACCCCTGGGGCGTGCGGACGAAGGCGGCGGCGAACATGGCGCTGTGAGTTGGTCTCGAGGGCATGATCGGGGCTCCCGAGGTCAGCCGAGGGCTGAGTCGACGGCACGTTCAAACGGCTGGGAGAACCCGAGCCGCGCGGCGATGCTGGAAAGCACCTCATCAGGCAGCAGTTCGAGATCACCGGAGAGGGCGCCGAGCTCCATCTCGTCGAGCCCGAGGTCGGAGAAGATGGACAGGTCTCCTGCCGGGAGGACCATGTCGAGCTCCTCCTCTTCTGGCACGGGGACATCGAGCAACTCGAGGATCTGCTGGGCCAGGGGCCAGTCCCACGATGCCGTGATGTCGGAAAGAAAGACGTCGACGCGCTCGCCAAACACCCGTAATGCCACGAAGAAGTCATCCCCCACGGCGACCAGGCCAATCGTGGTGCCCATGCTCGGCTGCTGACGCAGGGAGTGGATCAACCCGTGCAGGTCCGCTGTGAGACCCACGGGCAGCATCTCGGCTTCCCACTGGTCGTCCTCGCGGTAGACCACGATGGCGAAGTCAAGAGCATCTACGTCTGTCATCTTCACCCCACCGACGCGGTTCTTACAGTTGGCAATGCTCGCAGAATCACTCAGTCCCCGTACGCCCCTCGGGCAAATTGTGATCAAAAACGGGTGTGCCCGGCCAGCTTAGGGTGTGATGGCCGATACCGCCCCACTCGTACCATTTACCCGGTCTCAGGAGATACCTTTGGCAGCCATGAAGACCCTCGTCGTCGACCACCCGCTCGTCGCCCACAAGCTGACCACGCTGCGGGATGTGCGCACGGACTCCCCGACGTTCCGCAGGCTCGCGGACGAACTCGTCACCCTGCTGGCGTACGAGGCGACTCGCGACGTGCGGGTCACCGAGGCGACGGTCGAAACCCCCGTCGCCCCCGCCCACGGGGTACGGCTGGCGCGCCCCGCACCCCTGGTCGTGCCGATCCTCCGCGCGGGCCTCGGCATGCTCGACGGCATGACCCGCCTGCTGCCCACCGCCGAGGTCGGCTTCCTCGGCATGATCCGCGACGAGGGCACCCTCAAGGCACAGACCTACGCGACCCGGCTTCCGGAAGATCTCTCCGGCCGCCAGTGCTATGTGCTCGACCCCATGCTCGCGACCGGCGGCACCCTCGCGGCGGCGATCGAGCTGCTGTTCGAGCGCGGCGCCGAGGACGTCACGGCCATCTGCCTCCTGGCCGCCCCGGAAGGCCTGGCCTACATGGAGAAGGTCTTCGCCGACTCCCTCCGGCCGCTGCGCGTGGTCACGGCCGCGCTGGACGAGCGGCTCAACGAGAACGGGTACATCGTGCCCGGCCTCGGCGACGCCGGCGACCGCCTCTACGGCGTCGTCTGATTCCTTTCCCTTCTTTTCCTCAGGTTGACGATCGTCTCGTTACATAATGTGTTTCGGTGGGTACACAGAGTGATGACGATGTCACTGTGTTCCGGTCCCTCAGGCCGTGAACGCACACCTGGGAGAGCTATGGACCAGCTGCCGGATATTGACGCCTATACACAGGTCGAGACCGTGCTTAAGGTCGAGTTCGCCGGGGTTCATCCCGCCGCGACGGTGACGCGCTGCATCGAAGCGGCTCACCACGGTGCGATGGAAGTCACTGGTTACGCGTACCCCAGCTTGGTCGAGCGAATCGCTCGCAAGCACCTCCAGGTGCTGGCAGTGGTCGCCGGCGAGCAGGGGTGACGCAGGTCACATCCAGACCCCTAAAGACTATGGGGTGCGGATGCGCTTTACCCGGCCATGCGGCTGGGTAATGTATACGGTGGGTGCAGTGGGTGAGTGGTTAACGGAGGCGGCAGTGCAGGTCAAGAAGGTTCTAACGTACGCAGCCATCGCGTTTGTGGCTTTCTACCTGTTCACCAGACCGGCTGACGCGGCAAGCGCGGTCAAGGGAGCAATGGACACTGTGGTGAATGCCGCGGATTCGCTGGCTCTATTCTTCACGAAGCTGACATGAGACTTGTGACCCACGGGGACTCTGCTCCGTCGTCGGTCAATCGTTACCTTCTCCCCCACGAACACCAGGTCATCATGGTGCGGCGCCACCCGGCCGTCCTGTTACGCCCGGTCGCCGAGGTCTTCGGCGGCCTGGTGCTGGCGGGGCTGCTGAGCAAGTGGCTCGGTGCGAACCAGGGGTCGCAGGCGTTGGTCATCGTCTGGTGGGCCTGGCTTCTGTTACTGATCCGCTTCGTGTGGAAGGTGGCGGAGTGGTCGGTCGACTACTTCGTGGTGACGTCCAAGCGCATGCTGCTGACCACCGGGCTGATCACTCGCCGGGTGGCGATGATGCCACTCGGCAAGGTGACCGACATGAGCTTCCAGCGCTCACTGCTCGGCCGCATGCTGGGGTACGGCGAGTTCGTCCTGGAGTCGGCGGGTCAAGATCAGGCCCTGTCGACGGTCCCCTTCATTCCGTATCCGGAGACCCTGTACCTCGAGGTCTGCCAGATGCTCTTTCCCAGTTCTGACGACGATGATTAGTCCGCTTTCGTCCTGAATCCCGAGGGGTGAGACAGACTTCCCCTCGGGATTCTTGACGTGGGTATACCCGATTCGGCTGCTTCGTGCCATCATGGCGGAACCATTGACCATACCCCCGCCCTAAGAGATCACATGCCGAGTCAGGGAACCATCGGTGACCGCGTCCGCGGGCTGCGTCTGAGCAGGAGAATGTCTCAGGCCCAGCTGGCTGGACCCGACCTCTCCGACAGTTATGTCTCTCTCATCGAGTCCGGCAAGCGCACTCCGACGCCGGTGGTCGCCCGCCTGCTCGCGGAACGCCTAGGATGCACCACCGAGTTTCTCCTCCACGGGATCGAGCCGCGCCAGCGCATCGACACCGAGCTCGGGTTGCGTCACGCTGAGCTGGAGCTTTACCACGGGGACGCGGCCATCGCCGCGGACCGTTTCGGCGACATCGTCAAGGCCGCGGGCGAGGACAACGCGCTCCTCGCCGCGCATGCCCGCCTCGGGCGTGCGCGTGCTCTGGAGGCCCAGGGTCGCATCGGGCGCGCGGTCGAGGCGTACGAGCGCCTGCGCCGCGAGGCCGCCGCGCACCCCGAGCGCCTGGCCGACGTGCCGCTCACCGTGGCGCTGTGCCGGTGCTACCAGCGCGCCGGCGATGTCATGCGTGCCCGCGATCTGGGTACCAAGGCGCTGGACCAGGTGACACAACTGTCACTTTTCCACGGGGAGGTCGCCGTCGACCTCGCCGCGGCGCTGGCCGACGCCGAGATCGGGCTGCCGTACGTCGAGCAGGTGCTCGCCGAGACCGGCGTGCCCGTCCCGGCCGACCGTACGACGGAGATCCTCTCGCTCTGGCAGGCCAGTGTCTCGGCCGCCGAGGGCGAGGATTCGGCGCTCGCGGTGCAGTTCGCCGATGACGCCCTCTCCGCGGGCCGGCCCGCGAGGATCGCCGCCCAGATGGCCCGCATCGCCATGCGCTGGGCGGAGATCTCCGCGTCCCGCGCCACTGGCGGCCTGGACCAGGTCGACGAGCTCGTCTCCCGCGCCACCCAGGTCTTCTCCGTACTCCCGGCCGAGTCCGTCGAGCACTCGCGGAGCCTGATCGCGCTGGCACGCGTCCAGCTCAGGTCAGGCGACGCCCGTCGCGCGGAGGACCTCGCCTCGAAGGCCCTGGAGCTGCTGTCCGGCGCTCCCGGAACCCTCGCGGCGTCCGGGCACCTGGTGCTGGCCGAGGCCGCTTTGGCACGGTCCGACGGCGCTCTCAAGACGCATCTGGAGCGCGCCGGAGCCCTGCTGTCGGCTGCGCCGGCCGCGGGAACGGTCCGCGACCGGGAGATCGCGGGCGTCTGGCGCGAGCTGGGCGACCTGTGGGGCAAGGCCGGTAACCGGGAGCAGCAGACGGGCGCGTATCGTAGGGCACTCGAAGCGGTCGGAGTCAGGTCGACCGTCGCCGGTGCCGTGACGTCCGCGGTTTTCGCACGGTAGGCCTCCCCGCCGGAGCTCCGGATTTGGCGCGGAGACACCGGAATAATTAAGGTCGACCAATCATTGACTCGTAGGATGATTGGTTTCCCGGAGGAGGCAGACTGTGAGTCTGCGTACGGCGCAGCGGGCTTCCCTCGTCGACCAGGTGATCGAGCAGCTCAAGGACCAGATCACCTCCGGATCCTGGCACCTGCATGCCAAGATCCCTACGGAGACGGTGCTCGCTGAGCAGCTCGGCGTCGGTCGTAACACCGTGCGCGAGGCGGTCCGCGCCCTCACCCACGCGGGCCTGCTGGAGTGCCGCCAGGGCGACGGCACGTACGTGCGCGCCACCAGCGAGCTCTCCGGAGCCATGGCCAGGCGCCTGCGTGCGGCCGAACACCTGGAGATCCTCGAGGTGCGCCGGGCGCTGGAGGTCGAGGCCGCCAAGCTCGCGGCCGTCCGGCGCACCGAGGGGGACATCGAGCTGATCGAGGCGGCGCTCGCCCGCCGGGAGCAGGCGTGGGTGGAGGCCGAGGTCGACGCCTTCGTGGAGGCCGACCTGGCCTTCCACATCGCGGTCGTCGAGGCCACGCACAACCGCGTGCTCATCGAGCTCTACAAGGACTTCTCGGCCGCCCTGCGCGCGAGCATCGCCGCCGCGGGCGCGCCGCTGGAGAACGGCCACATCCCCCACGACTCCATCGCCCGTGCGATCGCCTCCGGCGACGCGGCCGCCGCCGAGCGCGCCGGCCACGCCTGCATGGAGCACATCGCGATCGCGCTCACCGACACCCCCGCGCTCCTCGACTGACCGCGCGCCTCAGGCCAGGCGCAGGGACATCACCAGATAGCGGAACGCAGGGTCGTCCTCGTCGTCGGTGATCAGCACGGGACGGGTCGGCGACGCCATGTTGATGCGGGCCGTCTCGCTCTCGACGCCGGCGAGGCCTTCGAGCAGGTAGTGCGGCTGGAAGGCGATCTGGATGTCGTCGCCCTCCAGCTCGGCCTCGACGGCTTCCGCGCCACGGCCGATGTCACCGCCGCCCGCCTGGACCAGCACCTGGCCCTGTGTGAACGACAGCCGGATCGCGGTGTTGCGCTCGGCGACCAGCGCCACGCGCTTGATGGCCTCGATGAACGGGCCGACCTTGACCCCCGCCCTGATCGACCAGTCGTCGGTCAGGCGCGCGCGGTAGTCGATGAACTGGTCGTCCAGCAGGCGCACCGTCGTGACGCGGCCGGCGCACTCGAAACCGGCGATGCCGTCGCCGAACCCGATCGACACCTCGCCCGCGCGCAGCGAGCGCCCCACCTCGACCATCACCCTCGCGGGGACCATCACGGCGGCCGTGTGCCCCTGCCTCTCGGGGTGCCACAGGAAGTCACGCGCCGCGATGCGGTAGCGGTCGGTGGCGGCCATGGCGACGTTGACGCCGTCGATGTCGACGCGGATGCCCGTGAGCATGGGAAGCGTGTCGTCGCGGCTCGCGGCGACGGCCACCTGGCCGACCGCCGAGGCGAAGACGCCCCCGCCCACCGCGCCTGCCTTCGCGGGCATGGCGGGAAGGGTCGGGAAGTCCTCCACCGGCATCGTGAGCAGGCCGAACTCGGCTCCGCCGCAGGTCAGCACCGCCTCGGACCCTGAGGTGACGATCTGGACAGGCTCGGCGGGCAGGCTCTTGGTGATCTCGGCGAGCACCCGGCCCGGGATCAGCACCTTGCCCGGCTCGGCGACGTCGGCCTCGATCGAGGCGCGCGCGGACACGTCGTAGTCGAACGCCGAGAGCGAGAGGCCGTCGTCGAGCGCCTCCAGCAGGATGCCGGACAGCACCGGCAAGGCGGGACGGCCCGGCAGCGTGCGGGCGGTCCACGCCACCGCGTCGGCGAGGATATCGCGGTTCACCTGGAACTTCACCCTGATCCATCCCCTTCGAAACGTCTCGTTCCCAAGAAAGGTAGCGCCTGGGACGGACATTTGGCGGCCAGGTGAACGCCTCCCTGGTCAGCTCCGGGTGCCGTTGAGGTAGGTGAGCACCGCCAGCACGCGGCGGTTGTCGTCGTCGGAGACGGCGAGGTCGAGCTTGGCGAAGATGTTCGCGGTGTGCTTGCCCACCGCGCTCTCGCTCAGGAACAGCCGCTGGGCGATGGCGGCGTTCGAGCGGCCCTCGGCCATCAGCTCCAGCACCTCCCGCTCGCGCGGGGTGAGCCTGCCCAGCGGCTCGTGGCGGGCGTTGCTGGCCAGCAGCTTGGCGATGACGTCGGGGTCCATGGCGGTGCCACCGGACGCGACCCGGCGCACCGCGTCGATGAACTGCCCGGAGTTGAAGACGCGGTCCTTGAGCAGGTAGCCCACGCCCCCCGTGCCGTCGGCGAGCAGCTCCCTGGCGTACAGCTGCTCCACGTGCTGGGACAGGACCAGCACCGGCAGCCCGGGGATCGCCCTGCGGGCCGCGAGCGCCGCCTGGAGCCCCTCGTCGGTGAACGTGGGCGGCAGCCGTACGTCGACCACCGCCACCTCGGGACGCTCGTCCAGCAGGGCTCTGAGCAGCTCGGGCCCCGACTCGACCGCCGCGACGATCTCGAACCCGTGCGCCTGGAGCAGGTGCACCAGGCCGTCACGCAGCAGATAGAGATCCTCTGCCAGGACTACTCTCACGCGTCGTCTCGTTCCTTCGCCTGCTGGGCGGCTTTGGCCGCGAACCAGACCATACCGGCGCCAAGAGCGATCATGCCGATGATGACCGGCCACTGGAGCGGCTCGGGCATGTAGAGCGCGAGGAACCAGCTCCGCTCGTCCGCCCCGAAGATCTTCATGAACATCGCCACCAGGCCCTGGGGGAACAGCGGCAGCCAGAACAGCCCCCAGCAGACGCTCATCAGCTTCTGCTTCCACGCGGGCAGTGTGGACCCGCAGGCCTCCGCGGGGAACGCGCGCGGAAGCTCCACGGTGGCCACGGTCGGTCCCCCCGGAGGGCTGTTCAGCGCGAGGACGCCGTCGAACGCGGACAGCCGCCGCTCGATGCCGCGCAGGCCGCTGCCCCGCGAGGGATCGGCTCCCCCGTGGCCGTCGTCGGTGACGGTGACGCGCAGGGCCGAGCGGCGGTGGCTGATGTCGATCGCGACGTTCCTGGCGTCGCCGTGCCTGCTGGCGTTCGCGAGCAGCTCGCTGATGACGAAGTAGGCGGCCGACTCGACCGGCGCCTCGGGGCGTAAGGGCAGCTCGACGCCGACCGTGACCTTGAGCGGGCTGTCGAGGGCGAGAGCCCGTACGGCGTCGCCCAGGCCGCGCTCGGCGAGAACCGGCGGGTGGATGCCGCGTACGAGCTGGCGCAGCTCGATCAGCGAGGCCGCCGAGGCCTCCCTCACCTTGGCGATGAGCGCCTTGGCCGCCTTCGGGTCAGAGTCCATGAGCTCCTCGGCCGCGCCGAGGGTCATGCCGATGGCCACCAGGCGCGCCTGGGCGCCGTCGTGCAGGTCGCGCTCGATGCGCCGGAGCTCGGCGGCCTGCGAGTCGACCACCTCGGTGTGCACCTGCGTGAGGTGCCGCACCTCGTTGGCCAGGCGGGCCTTGTGGGTGGGGGCCAGCAGCAGGCGTGTCCACAGGCCGTGGACACGGGCGATCCTCGGGGCCACGAGCACCCCCGCGACGACGAGGACGACCCCGGCGAGCACCTCCACCGGCTGCCCCACCCGCGCGAGGACGAGGCCGTACCCCACCATGAGCAGCGGCGAGATGGCCAGCAGGCCGCCGATCAGCGGCTCGGCGAGCAGCCAGGCGAAGTCGCGCCAGGTGGCGGGGTCCTTGATCATCCAGTTCCAGGTCCTGTTGAAGGACGGGACCAGGGACGTGCGGTAGAGCTGCCGGCCCTCGCGGTACCAGCCGTCCCGCTGGGGCTGGGGCGGGGGCGGCGCGGCGCGGTAGGGGGCGGCGATCTCCACTCCCGACCACGCGCGGGCGACCGCGCGTGCCTGGCCCGCGCGGCCGCGGACCATGCGCACCGTGACCGGGAACAGGAAGACCATCCCGAGCCCGAAGCACAGCACGAACACCACCGCGCTGATCGCGAGCATGACCATGTTCGTGACGGCCAGCGTGAACAGCACGAGACCGCGACCGAAGCCGACCACCGTCCTGAGAACCATGCGCCCCAGTCTGGTTCACCGGGCCAGTAGTTCGAAGTAGCCGTGGACACCCTATTCAGGTGTACCTAAGTACACCCCCGTTCGGGCCGCAGGCGCATTCCGGCGGCAGGCCGCGATTCCTAGCGTCGATGGCATGGAAATCATCGAGATCACCAAGCTGCGCAAGCTGTACGGCAAGCAGGTGGCGGTCGACGACGTGTCGTTCGCCGTGGAGGAAGGCGAGATCTTCGGCGTGGTCGGCCGGAACGGCGCGGGGAAGACCACGACGGTCGAGTGCGTCTCGGGGCTCCGCACGCCCGACGGCGGCACGATCAGGGTCACGGGTCTCGATCCGCGCCGCGACCGCGACGAGCTGCGGCAACGGGTCGGCGTGCAGCTCCAGGACTGCTCGCTGCCGGACAAGCTCAGGGTGTGGGAGGCGCTCGACCTCTACGCCTCCTTCTACGCCAGGCCCGCGGACTGGAGGGGGCTGATGCAGGAGGTCGGCCTCGGCCAGAAGCGGGACACGGCGTTCGCCAAGCTCTCCGGCGGGCAGCGGCAACGGCTCTCGATCGCCCTGGCCCTGGTCGGCGCCCCGCGCGTGGCGATCCTGGACGAGCTCACGACGGGCCTCGACCCGCAGGCGAGGCGGGAGACCTGGGACCTCATCGAGCAGGTCAGGTCCCGTGGCGTCACGATCGTCCTGGTCACCCACTTCATGGAGGAGGCCGAACGGCTCTGCGACCGGGTCGCCGTGATCGACGGGGGCCGGGTGGCGGCCGTCGACTCCCCCGCGGGGCTGATCGCGCGGGTGGACGGCGGGCAGCGGGTGAGCTTCCGCGGCCCGCCCGGCGCCGACAGCATCCTCAGGTCGGTCCCCGAGGTGTCCGGTGTCACCAGGGACGGCGAGAACGTCACGGTCACCGGATCGGAGAACCTCCTCCTCGCCGTGACCACGGCCCTCGCGGCCGGCCAGATCGTCCCCACCGGGCTCCGGACGGAGCGCGCCACGCTGGACGACGCCTTCCTCGCCCTCACCGGCCGCCCGGCCACCGACGCGTCCTAGGAGACCCTCATGCCGACCACCGCCCCGCCGCTCATGAACACCCGCAGCCTGCGCAAGCTCGCCCTCACGGAGACGAAGCTCTACCTGCGAGAACCTCTCACCGCCTTCTTCGCGCTGCTGCTGCCCCTCACGCTGCTGCTCGTGCTCGGCAGCGCGATCCCCGGCTTCCGCGACCCCGACCCCGCGCTCGGCGGTGAGCGGGTGGTGGACACCCAGCTGCCCGCCATGATGATCCTGCTGTCGGTGGTGACCTCGGCCTTCAGCGTGATCCCGACGGTGCTCGCGGTGTACAGGGAGCGCGGGGTCCTGCGCCGCCTTTCCATCACGCCGGCCTCCCCCGGCTCGCTGCTGGCGGCACAGCTGCTGCTCAACCTGGTGACGACGGTTCTGGCGACCCTGCTGATGATCCTTTTCGGGCACCTGGTCCTCGGCACGCACGTGCCCGCGCGGCTCCCGTGGTTCGTCCTGGTCTTCCTGCTCGGGCTCTGCGCCATGTTCACCCTCGGCCTGTCCATCGCGGCCGTGGTCCCGAACAGCCGGGCCGCCGGCGGGATCGGGGCGATCGTGATGTTCCCCCTGCTTTTCCTCGCAGGGATGTGGCTACCCCGCGAGCTGATGCCCGAGCTCCTGCGGAGGCTCAGCGACTTCACCCCGACGGGCGCGTTCGGCCAGGCCCTGCGCGACACCTGGGCCGGCGCGTCTCCCCAGGTGCTTCACCTCGGCGTCCTCGCCGTGTGGACGCTGGCGTCCGGCCTGTTCGCGGCGCGGGCGTTCCGCTGGGAGTGACCCTCACCGGGGGTACGGCCCGCGCGGGGCGGCCGTACCCCCATTTAATTTGACCGATCGTTCCTGATACGGTGCAGGCATGGCGAGGACCAAGGAGTTCGATCCGGAGGCGGCGCTCCAGGCGGCGCTGGAGCTGTTCTGGGAGCGGGGGTACGAGGCGACCTCCATGGCCGATCTCGTGGAGCGCCTGCGGGTCGGCCGGGCCAGCCTGTACGCCACCTTCGGCGGCAAGCACGACCTCTACATGAAAGCGCTGGCCCGCTACATCGAGACGCGCAGGCCCTCGCCCATCGAGATCCTCTCCCAGCCGGGCCCCGCGCTGCCCGCCGTACGGGCGCTGGTGGAGTTCTACGCGGCCGACTCGATCGAGGACGTGCGGCGACGGGGGTGCATGATGGTCAACGCGGCCGCCGAGATGCTTCCCGGGGACGGCGAGGTCGCGCGCGTCCTCGACGCCAACTGGGCGGGGCTGGAGGGCGCGCTCACCTCGACGCTGATGCGGGCGCGCGCCGAGGGCGAGCTGCCCGCCGGCAGGGACCCGAGGGCGCTGGCACGGTTCCTGCTGGTGTTCCTGCAGGGTCTGCGGCTGATGAGCAAGGGCTCCCCCGACCCGGCACGCCTCCGCGACGCCGCCGCCCAGGCCCTCTCGGTACTCGACTGACCCACTTGCCCGGCCTTCCTGTACGTGCCGACGCATGCCCCCTATTTGGAATGAACGGTCTAGATATCTTTAAGGAGAAGCAATGAAATTTCAGGACAAGGTAGTGCTGGTGACTGGAGGCGGGAGCGGCATAGGCCGGGCGGTGGCGCTCGGCTTCGCCCAGGAGGGTGCCACGGTCGTGGTCGCCGCCCGCCGCCGGGAGCCGCTCGACCAGACCGTCAAGCTCATCGAGGCCGCGCAGGGCCGTGCTACCGCGCTGACTGCGGACGTGACCCGCCCGGCCGAGGTCGCCGGTCTCGTCTCCGAGATCGTGCGGCGGCACGGCCGGCTCGACATCGCGGTCAACAACGCCGGGGTGTTCACTATGGGGCAGGTGGCCGACATCGACGAGGCCGACTGGTCGCACACGCTCGACGTCAACGTGACCGGCGTCTTCCTGTCGATGAAGCACGAGATCGCCGCCATGCGCGAGGGCGGCGGCGGGGTGATCGTCAACGTCGCCTCGCAGATCGGCGCCCACAAGAGGATCCCCGGGCTCGGCGCGTACGCCGCGTCCAAGGCGGCGGTGGCCGCGCTGACCCGCACCGCCGCACTGGAGTACATCCGCGAGGGCATCCGGATCAACGCGGTGAGCCCTGGCCCGCACGACACCCCGATGTCCATGCGCCCCGGCGAGACCCTGTCCGACCGCGACGACCGCATGAAGGCGCAGCTCCCCATCGGACGGGTCGGCACGCTGGAGGAGATCACCGCCAGCGTCCTCTGGCTGGCGTCGGACGACGCGGGCTTCGCGGTGGGCCACGACCTGGTCGTCGACGGAGGCTCGACCGCGTGACGCGTCGCGGCCTGAAAGCCTCCGCTTACCTGGGACGTAATCGCGGCTGGTGACCCGAGCGAATAGCCTCGCACCATGACGACCACGGCGCTCTCCCAGCGGCCCATAGGCGAGCTCCTGCGCCAGTGGCGCGAGCATCGCAGGCTCAGCCAGCTCGACCTGGCCATCCAGGCCGACATCTCGACCCGCCACCTGAGCTTCCTTGAGACCGGGCGGTCGAACCCGAGCCGCGAGATGGTCCTCCACCTGTCGGAGGAGCTCGACCTGTCGCTGCGCGAGCGCAACCGCCTGCTCCTCGCCGCCGGGTTCGCTCCCGTGTTCTCGGAGACCACACTGGACGCGCCCCAGATGACGGCCGTGCGCAAGGCTCTGAGGCAGATACTCACCGGTCACGAGCCCTATCCCGCGGTCGTGGTGGACGGGCGCTGGAACCTCGTCGACGCCAACGCGAGCCTTTCGCTGTTCACCCGGCTCGTGTCGCCCGACCTGCTGGCGGCCCCCGCCAACGTGCTGCGGGCCAGCCTGCACCCCGAGGGCATGGCGCCCCACATCGTCAACCTCGGCGAGTGGCGGGGTCACCTGCTCGGACGGCTGCGGCGCCAGATAGCGCTCACCGCCGATCCACAGCTTGAGGCCCTCCACGAGGAGCTCCGCTCCTACCCCTGCGACCAACCGGAGCCGGAGGTGGAGATGCCGGGCCCCGGTGAGATCGTGGTACCGCTACGCCTCCGCCACGAAGGTCACGAGCTCGCGTTCTTCAGCACGATCGCGGCCTTCGGCACTCCGCTGGACATCACCATCGCCGAGCTGGCCATCGAGTCCTTCTTCCCCGCCGACCACCTGACCGCGGAGATCCTCAGGTCGACTGCGCCGCAGCCCCTGGCATGAGCGTCTTCCGATCGGAACAACGGCGATAGCGGCCGTTGTGAAAGCCTTGATGTCATGATCACACTGGTCCATGTCAGCGATGTCCATCTCGACGGCTCCGCGCGGAGCACCGAGCGCGTCGAGCGGGTCGTACGCCATATCTCCGGCCTTCCCGGGCCGATCGACGCCGTGCTGGTGACCGGTGACATCGCCGACCACGGGACCGCGGAGGAGTACGAGACCGCCCGCGATCTGCTGCGGTTCCCGTACCCGACGATCATCTGTCCCGGGAACCACGACAGCAGGCCGGAGTTCCGCAAGGTGCTGCTCGGCGAGGCCGGCTCGGGTGCGCCCGTCAACCAGGTGCTGCGGCTGGGCGACGCCACGATCGCCCTGTGCGACTCCAGCATCCCGGGCCGCGACGACGGTTACCTCGACGACGAGACCCTGCGATGGCTCGCCGAGGTGCTGGAGTCCTCCGGCGCGCCGGTCCTCGTCGGCATGCACCACCAGCCGGTGCCGGTCGGCATCCCCTACGTCGACGAGATCGCGCTCAAGGAGCCCGAGCGCCTGGAGGAGGTGCTCCACGCACATCCCCAGGTCGTGGGCCTCCTGGTCGGGCACGTGCACACCGCCGCCGCGACGACCTTCGCCGGCCTCCCGGTGTACGTCGCGCCGGGCGTGGCCTCGACGGCCCTGCTCCCGCAGGAGTCCACGGCATGGCCCCCGATCGACTTCGACCTGCCCCCGGGATTCGCCCTGCACGTACTGGCCGACGGCCGCCTGACCTCCCACGCCCGCGTGGTGCTCTGACCGTCAGTGCCCCTGTAGGAACCGCACTTGCGTGAGCACATGTTGCTGCGGAAACACCGGAATCCGCGCTTGATGCGCGCTGAGTGTCCGGCTCTGGATGAGCAGCGGCTCAGATCTGAGTGCAGTCGCTGGACACGTAGCGTCACGGTCCTCCGGCAGCCTCGCCATCCGACCATGGCTAGTCAGGAGGACCCCGACCATGTTCATGGCGTGGTTGTCCTTCTGTATGAACCCAAGCGCCACGTGATCGGGACGCCCCATCTGCGTGCGTTTCGAGCCAGCGTCGTGGGACTAACGCCAGCTTCGTGGGCAAGATCACGAACGGTTCGGCCATTGACGACATGCTCGCGGGTGAACCACTCTCGGGACAAGAAGTAGCGGCGGGACATGTCCGACATCGCAGAGCGTCATCAAAGGTCATGATCACGCGGATTTGCCGTCAGGTACGGTTCCAGCCGGACAAACCGTGTCCGTCAGTCTTGTTACCAGGGTGTTCGGCTGGTGAGAAGATCGGGGGTGCTCCGAATGGCAAACGCAGTACTCGCAAGATTCCCGGAACCGCTGCACGCACTTGCGCTGAAGCACCGTGAACTGCTGAAGTTCGCGGTGGTGGGTGGAACAGCGTTCTTAATGGACAACACGGTGTTCTATGGGCTGAAGCTGACCATTTTGGAGCCGAAGCCGGTGACCGCGAAGGTCATCGCGGTGCTCGTGGCGACGATCGTGTCCTACGTGTTGAATCGCGAATGGTCGTTCCGGACCAGGGGCGGCCGCGAGCGCCGTCACGAGGCGGCGCTGTTCTTCCTGGTCAGTGGCGTCGGTCTGGTGCTCAGCTCCGCGCCGCTATGGATCTCCCGGTACGCATTCCGCCTGGAAACCCCGGACGTGAGCCTGGTGACCCAGGAGATCGCCGACTTCGTGAGCGCGCAGATCATCGGCACGCTGATCGCCATGGTCTTCCGCTTCTGGGCGCTCCGGAAGTGGGTCTTCCCCGACGAGAAGGCCCAGTCCGGCCGCGTGCGGCTGGCTCCCACTCCCGATCCCACGGACGAGGCGGCTTGATGGCAGCGAATCCGGAAGCCGTTTCAGCGATTGGACTGGTTCATGCCGCTGCTGCGCCCCACGGGCTTGGCCCTGCGGATGACCGCCGAACAACATATCCGGAGCGTACGGATCTACGGCACGTCCCACTCCACGGATCACAAAAGTCCCGTAAGTCCGACATCACGGAACGTTATCAAAGCTCATGATCACGCGGATTTGCTCGGACAGTGCTCATGATCAGCCGCACTTGCTCACGGAATCGCGGATCCTACAGGGGGCGGCTCAGTGCGGAGCCATGTCCACGAAGCGGCTGTAGTGGCCCTGGAAGGCGACCGTCACCGTGGCGGTCGGGCCGTTACGGTGCTTGGCCACGATGAGGTCGGCCTCGCCCGCCCGGGGTGACTCGCGCTCGTAGGCGTCCTCCCTGTGGAGGAGGATCACAACGTCGGCATCCTGCTCAATGGAATTATGCAGGCTTATCCCATTGGCAATGAAGTTGTGGGTGCCCAAAACGGTGGCATCGTAGACCGGTTGTTCTCCGATGCTCTCCACAGAGGCGATCTCATCCCAGAAAATGTCATTCGTGGCGAGCATTTCGAGGTCGGAATCGTCGAGAATCGTCGCTATCTTACTCAACCTCGTACGGCTGGGAGCATGCTTCCAAAGCGTCGTTCCACAGAACTGGGTTCCGAGGGCGGCAGCGAATTCCCGGTGGGTCATCGCGCGCTCCATCAGAGCCTGCCTCACACGGTCCCACACGTCCCTCGGCACCGTGTCCAGGTTCGTGTTGCCCTTGATACCTCTCAGACGCTCAGCACATGTCGTCGCCGCCGCCCCACGCGCACCGTGCACTCCGATTTCATCGAAGAAACGCACTTGATTCTCCGCCCCGCAGATGTGGAGCTGATAGCCCGGCCGATGGGCACCCTTACGGTGTGTCTCTATTCGCGTCATGACGTTGAAGCGCAGCAGAAGGGCCGCCACGTCGTCGATGAGACGTCGGCTCGTAGAAGCGTAGTAAACGCGTGCCTGACCAGCCGACTCATCCCACCATACGCAACCATCCGTGGCCCATAGATGCCGTAGGAAGAGAGCGATCTGTTTCTTGGGGAGAGACAATAGCTCCGCCGGAACGAACTTCTCATGGCTGCGCAGTCCGAAGAGCCCAAGGTCGTCGAGCCAGGCGGCTATCGGATTGCGTTTGCCATGCGTCAAGCGGTACGGAGCCGGAAGCCGCAGCGATGTGCATCGTGCGGCCTCGTGATTGTCACGCACTCCGTTTATGCCGAACCTGCGGCGTGCCGCCGCGGAAACGGCTTCGAGGTTCTCTTCGTCAGTGCTGGCGTAACGGACAGGCTGCCGCCGCAAGAAGGAACCATCACCTATCAGATGGGCAAGAAGGATCAACTCGTCCGGCTCCCACTCCCGGGCATCTAGAGGGGGCGGGACGTGGCGAGGCACGGCGACTCTTGTACCAGGATGCAAATCACCCAGCGGGCGCCACCCGTCGTACGTGAGGAAGGGGTGGTTCGCCGTCGCCTCGACCTCGCGGCCTGACCTCAACCGGACCCGGAATGCTTCTTTCACCCCGCTACGGAATGCGTGGGTCATGGTGCGAGGAACCAGCTTGAGTCTCTCATCTAGCGACCACACGGGAATGTCACGTGCGCCGGACTCCAGCAACTCGCCGAGAGAGATCTCGGCCCCGGTGTCAGCCCGCATGATGCGCGTTCCGGCGGTCAGGCAACCGGACTCGCGCAGGTCGGACACCTGGGGGCGCTTGTCGGTGCGTTGCTCGGGGCCGCGGTTGAGCTGGGAGATCGCGATGACGGGCACCTCCAGCTCCTTGGCGAGGAGCTTGAGGGCACGGGATATCTCGGACACCTCCTGCTGACGGCTCTCGGTCTTCTTCGGGGAGCTCATCAGCTGGAGGTAGTCGACGATGACGAAGCGCAGGTCGTGACGCTGCTTGAGGCGGCGGCACTTGGCGCGGATCTCCATCATCGACATGTTGGGCGAGTCGTCGATGAACAGCGGGGCCTCGGCGACCTCGCTCATGCGGCGCGCGAGGCGGGTCCAGTCGTCGTCGCTCATCGTGCCGGATCGCATCGTGTGCAGGGCCACCCGCGCCTCGGCCGACAGCAGGCGCATCGTGATCTCATTGCGGGACATTTCCAGAGAGAACACGACGGTCGCCATATGGTGCTTGATAGCAGCAGATCTGGCGAAATCCAGTCCCAGCGTCGACTTGCCAATGGCGGGGCGGGCGGCTACGACGATCATCTGGCCGGGGTGGAGGCCGTTCATGAGGGCGTCCAGGTCCTGGAAGCCGGTCGGGACGCCGACCATCTGGCCGCTCCGGCTGCCGATGGCCTCGATCTCGTCGAGCGCGCCCGGCATGATCTCGGACAGCGGGCGGTAGTCCTCGCTGGTGCGGCGCTCGGTGACCGCGTAGATCTCGGCCTGGGCCCGGTCGACCAGCTCGTCGACCTCTTCGTTCTGCCCGCCGTACCCGTAGGAGACGATGCGGGTGCCGGCCTCGATGAGCCGCCGCAGGATCGCCTGCTCCCGAACGATCTTGGCGTAGTAGCCGGCGTTCGCCGCCGTGGGGACCACGGCGGTCAGGGTGTGGACGTACGCGCCGCCGCCTACGCGCGCGATCTCACCGCGCTTGGACAGCTCGCCGAAGATCGTCACCGCGTCCGCCGGCTCGCCCCGCCCGTACAGATCGAGGATGGCGTCGTAGATGATCTGGTGCGCGGGCCGGTAGAAGTCGTCGGAGCGGAGCACCTCGACCACGTCGGCGATGGCGTCCTTGGACAGCAGCATGCCGCCCAGCACCGACTGCTCGGCCTCGATGTTGCTGGGGGGTGTGCGCTCGAAGGGTGCGTCGAAGGCGGGGACCACTTCACTGCTCATCCGGCCGCCTCCTTCTTACTCCCGTGCCACCCCCGCAGTAGCCGGGGTGACAGTTTCGCCGGTTCTGAACGAACCGGCAACGCGTCCTGTCGACAAGCCTGTGGATAACGTGTGCAGTTCTCGTCACGAGATGTGGGCACGCTGGGGACAACCCTGTGGATAACCGATGTGCATAACCTCAGACCTCCTACTGAGCAGGGGAAACGATGTCCACGAGCTGTGGAGAAAAGAAAGTCGGCGCGACACGTGGATACTCGCCCGCCCCGGTCTCAACCACGGCCACGTAAGGGGCAAGATGGATAAGTGACTCTTACCCCCCACGTCGGAAGCCGGGAGATCCTCAGGCTCGCCATTCCCGCCTTCGGCGCCCTGGTGGCCGAGCCACTCTTCATCCTCGTGGACTACGCCATCGTCGGCCGTCTCGGCACGACCTCGCTCGGCGCGCTCGGCATCGCGGGCACCGCCCTGACCACCCTGGTGAACGTCTGCGTCTTCCTGGCGTACGGCACCACCGCGGCGGTGGCGAGGCAGGTGGGCGCGGGGAACCTCGCACGGGCCGTCAAGCAGGGCATCGACGGGCTCTGGCTCGCCGCGGCCATCGGCCTGGCACTGATCGTGACATGCTGGCCGCTCGCCCCGTGGATCGTCGAGCTGTTCGGCGCCTCCCCCGGCGTGGCCGGCCAGGCGGTGACGTACCTGCGGATCAGCCTGCTGGGCACCCCGCCCATGCTGGTCATCCTGGCCGGCACGGGCATCCTGCGCGGCCTGCAGGACACGGTGACCCCGCTGGCCGTCGCGATCGGCTCGTTCACGCTCAACGCGGTGCTGAACGCCGTGTTCGTGCTCGTGCTCCACTGGGGCATCGCGGGGTCCGCCTGGGGCACCGTCCTCGCCCAGGGTCTCGGCGCGGCGGTCTACCTGGTCGTCGCGGCCAGGGCGGCCCGCGAGCACCGGGTCTCGCTGAAGCCGGACCCGGCGGGGATCAGGGACTCGGGCACGGCGGGCATCGCACTGCTGATCCGCACGGTCTGCCTGCGCGTGGTGCTGATCGTCGCGACGGCCGTCGCCACCCGCATGGGAATCGCCCAGCTCGCCGCCCACTCGATCGCAACGCAGATCTGGTCCCTGCTGGCCTTCGCCCTCGACGCCATCGCGATCGCCGGGCAGGCGATCACCGGGCGCGCCCTCGGCGCAGGGGACGTCCGGCGGACGCGTGCGGCCACGCGCACCATGGTGACCTGGGGCATCGGGTACGGGGTGTTCCTCGGGCTCGCGATCCTCCTCCTGCGTCCCGCCATTCCCCACCTGTTCGGCGCCGACCCCGACGTGAGCGCCGAGCTCGCGGCGGTGCTGTGGATAGTCGCGCTGCTCCAGCCGCTGGCCGGCGTGGTGTTCGTCCTCGACGGTGTGCTGATCGGAGCGGGCGACCGGCGCTACCTCGCCTGGGCCTCCGCGCTCACCACGATCGTCTATCTCCCGGCGGTCTTCGGCGTGGTGCACCTCGGCGGCGGGCTCGTGGCGCTGTGGCTGGCGTTCGTCGCGTGGATGGCCGCCCGGGCGGTCACCCTCGGGCTGCGCGCGTACGGCCGCGCGTGGCTGGTCACCGGCGGCTGACCGGCCCCGCGCACGCCTCCCGTACACCACCGTCGTGTGCGCTGTGGTCATATGCGACGGGCGTCGAGCACCCGGCGGAGGAACTCCCGGGTGCGGGGCTCCCGGGGATCTGTGAAGATCTGCTCGGCCGTGCCCTGCTCCAGCAGGACGCCTTCGTCCAGGAAGCACACCTTGTCGGCGATGTCGCGGGCGAAGCCCATCTCGTGCGTCGCGAGGATCATCGTCATCCCCGACTCCTTGAGCTCGCGGATGATCTCCAGCACCTCGGCGACCAGCGCCGGGTCGAGGGCCGAGGTCACCTCGTCGAGCAGGAGCAGGCGGGGACGGGTGGCCAGTGCCCTGATGATGGCCACCCGCTGCTGCTGGCCGCCGGACAGCCGGTCGGGGTAGGCCTCGGCCCTGCCGTCCAGGCCGAACCGCGAGAGCAGCTCGCGGGCCTGCTCCTCGGCCTGCGCCCTGCCGATGCCGTGCACCTTCCTCGGCGCGAGCGTGATGTTCTCCAGAACGGTCATGTAGGGGAAGAGGTTGTAGGACTGGAAGACCATGCCGATGCGCTTGCGCACGTCGTCAGGGTTCGCCCGCACGTCGGTGATCTCGGTGCCGTCGAGCAGGATCGCACCGTCGTCCACGGTTTCGAGCAGGTTGACGCAGCGCAGCAGGGTGGACTTGCCCGAGCCCGAGGCGCCGATCAGGCAGACGACCTCGTGGGAGTCCACCGACAGGTCGATGCCGCGCAGCACGCTGTGCCGGTGGTAGTGCTTCCAGACGCCCTCGATCTCCAGCAGTCCCTGCCCGGGGGTGCGCTCGCTCACACGCCTCGCCGCCTCTGTGAACGGGCCGACAGGTAGTCGGTGAAACGGGCCATCGGGATCGTCAGCAGGATGAACAGCAGCGCCGCCGCGAGGTAGGGGGTGTAGTTGAAGCTCTCGGCGGCGTGGATCTGCGCCTGGCGCAGCGCCTCCAGCGGCCCGATCGTCGCCACCAGGGCGGTGTCCTTCTGCAGCGAGACGAAGTCGTTGAGCAGCGGCGGCACGACCCGGCGTACGGCCTGGGGCAGCACGACGAACCGCATCGTCTGGCCGTGGGTGAGCCCGAGGGATCGCGCGGCGGAACGCTGGCTGGGATGCACGGATTCGATGCCCGACCTGAACACCTCGGCGACGTAGGCGCCGTACGAGAGCGTCAGCGCGATGATCCCCAAGGTGGCGAAGTCGGTCGGCATGCCCTGCAACTGCAGCGCGGGTAGCCCGAATCCCACCAGGTAGATGACCAGGATCGTCGGCACGCCGCGGAAGACGTCGGTGTACAGGACGGCGAGGGCTCTCAGCGGGAAGAACACCGGCGCGTGCAGGTTGCGCACGAGCGCGACCACCAGGCCCACGATCAGGATCAGCGGCTCGGCGATCAGGAAGATCTTGATGTTGAGCAGGAAGCCCCAGAGCACGTCGGGGAACGCGCCGGTGAACTGCCCGAGGTCGAAGAAGGTCTCCTTGACCCTGGGCCAGCCCGGCGAGGCGGTGACCAGCCAGAACACCAGCACGATGAACACGACCGTGGAGGCGGTGGCGACCGAGCTCGACCGCATGTCAATGCGGCGGCGGAGCCGCTCACGCTCACGCTGACGGTCGCTCTTGGCCCACCCCTCGGCGGGACCGCCGGACAGGTCCGTCGGTGTCCCGCCGCGATCGACGGAGCCGACGCCGGACGGATCGCTCACTGCAGCTCCGGCGCACCGGCCGCGGAGCCGAGCCACTGGGACTCGATCTTCGCCAGCTCGCCGGAGGAGGTGAGCTCCCCGATCGCCTTGTTCACGCAGCTCACCAGCGGGCTGCCCTTCTGGAGGACCAGGCCGAACTGCTCGGGCGTACCGGAGCCGCTGCCGAACTGGCCGACGATCTTCGAGCCCTCGACCTGCGCGGCGGTGACGTAGAACGCGGTCGGCAGGTCGACCACCAGGGCGTCGACCTGCTTGTTCTTCAGCGCGGTCACCGCGTCGATCTGCTCGTTGTAGACGTTCGGCTCGGCGGTGGGCTTGATGACGTCCTTCACGGCCTGGAGGGACGTCGTGCCGACCTGGACGCCGATCTTGGCGTCCTTGAGGTCGGCGAGCGAGGCGGCCGAGGCGAACTTCGAGTCGCCCAGCGAGACGGCGGCCTGCTTGACGGTGTAGTAACCGTCGCTGAAGTCGACCGCCTTGGCCCGTGCCGGGGTGATGGACACCTGGTTGACGTCGAAGTCGAACTGCTTCTGGCCGGGCGCGAAGGCGGAGTTGAACGGGGCGACCGTCCAGGAGACGTCACTGGTCGCGAAGCCGAGCTTGTTCGCCACGGCGTAGGCCACGGCGCTCTCGAAGCCCTGGCCGTTCGCCGGCTTGTCGTCCTTGAACCACGGCTCGTAGGCGGGCTTGTCGGTGCCGATGGTCAAGGTGCCCGGCTTGAGCAGCTTGAGCTGGTCCTTGGCGCAGGACTCCGACGCGGAGGGGGCGGCGGTGGTCGTACCCGACGGGGAGGAGGTGTCGGAGGCCGGAGCGCACGCCACCGCCGCCGTCGCGAGGGCGCCGAGCGCCAGCAGCATCGAGGGACGGAGCATTCAGGCCTCCAGAAGGGGGTGTACCCAAGGGAATTCGTCGCTCAGGATATCCGGTACGACGCATTACCACTTACAGCCCCAACTCAGGTGGAACTCCGGCGGCGACATTGCCCGCCATGAGGGCCGTACCGTCACCTGGCGGCGGCTCTGAGCGGGCCCGCGGCGACCTCGGCGGTACGTCCAGGGCGGCCCGCACACGGCGAAGGGCCCCTCCCGGATCGGGAGGGACCCTTCCTTTTACGTCGCGAGCTGGTCGCTCAGTTGCCGACGACCTCGACGTCGAGGTTGGCCGCGACCTCGGGGTGCAGCCGGACCGAGACGCGGTGGGAGCCGACGCTCTTGATCGCGTTCGTGATCTCGATGCGGCGACGGTCGAGCAGCGGACCGCCGGCGGCCTTGACCGCGTCGGCGATGTCACCGGTCGTCACCGAGCCGAACAGGCGGCCGGAGTCGCCCGCCCGGGTCTTCAGCGTCACCCGGAGGGAGCCGAGCCTGCCGGCGACCTCCTTGGCGGTGCCGAGGTCACGGATCTCGCGGGCGTCGCGCGCCTTCTTGATGGACTCGATCTGCTTCTCGCCGCCACGGGTCCAGCGCATGGCGAACCCGCGCGGGATCAGGTAGTTGCGGCCGTAGCCGTCCTTGACCTCGACGATGTCACCGGGGGCGCCGAGGCCCGAGACCTCGTTGGTGAGAATGAGCTTCATGTCTCCGCCTCCTGTCAGCGCGCGGTGCTCGTGTACGGCAGCAAGGCCATCTCACGGGCATTCTTGATCGCGGTCGCCACGTCACGCTGGTGCTGGGTGCAGTTGCCCGTCACCCGGCGGGCACGGATCTTGCCGCGGTCGGAGATGAACTTCCGAAGCAGCGCCGTGTCCTTGTAGTCGACGTAGGAGATCTTGTCATGGCAGAACAGGCAAACCTTTTTCTTCGGCTTGCGCAGTGCCGGCTTCGCCATCGTGGTGCTCCTCCTAAGAGAGCCCCGCTTGATGCGGGAATGGTCGATCGGTTACTGGGATTGAACTACTGATCAGAAGGGAGGCTCGTCGCTGAGGTCGCCACCACCGTGGGAGCCGCCGAAGCCGCCACCCTGGTTGTAGCCACCGCCACCGCCACCGCCGCCGTAGCCGCCGCCACCCGGAGGTGCCGGAGTGGCCGAGGCCCACGGGTCGTCGGCTCCGCCGCCGAACCCGCCGCCACCGCCGCCCTGCCGCGCGGTCTTGTTGACCTTGCACGTGGCATTGCGGAGGGACGGGCCGACCTCGTCGGCCTCGACCTCGTAGACGGTGCGCTTCTCGCCTTCCTTGGTCTCATACGACCGCTGGCGCAGCCGCCCCTGAACGATGACCCGCATGCCGCGCTGGAGGCTCTCGGCGACGTTCTCCGCCGCCTGTCGCCACACGTTGCAGGTCAGGAAGAGGCTCTCGCCGTCCTTCCACTCGTTGGTCTGTTTGTCCATGAACCGCGGAGTGGATGCGATGCGGAACCGGGCCACGGCCTGCCCCGAAGGGGTGAAACGCAGCTCGGGGTCGTCGACAAGGTTGCCGACGATGGTGATCGTTGTGTCGCCTGCTGCCATCGGTCGCTTTCGCCTTCCTGCGTGAATCTGCGCAGCCTGTTGGGCCTCAGAGTACGGCTACCGCCCGACAAAAAGCCGGGCTTCGGCATGACCCGAAGCCGCTCAGTGCATGTCGGGACGCAGCACCTTGGTACGCAGGATGCCCTCGTTCAGGTTGAGCTGGCGGTCCAGCTCCTTGACCGTGGCAGGCTCGGCCGTGAGGTCGACGACGGCGTAGATGCCCTCGGACTTCTTGATGATGTCGTAAGCCAGCCGGCGACGACCCCACACGTCGACCTTCTCCACGGTGCCGCCGTCATTGCGGACGACCGTGAGGAACTGGTCGAGCGAGGGAGTCACCGTGCGCTCATCGAGGGACGGGTCAAGGATGACCATCAGTTCGTAACGACGCATGCGGACTTCCAACCTCCTCTGGACTCTTGCGGTCACGACACCATGCCGTGACAGGAGGACGCCGGCGTTCTCGTGCCGCCTTCGGTGGCGGAGCGACTAGCGCGGTTGATAACACGCACATAACAAACGCGGCCCCAGAAGTCTACCAGGACCGGCCGACTGCCTCGTCGTGATTGTCCGCCGCCCGTAAGGGGAACGTCACGGAGAGAAGAGAGGAGGTGGCCGCCATGCCACAAGCCCTTGGCCCTACCGAGAGCGAGCCCTTCCGACTCACGCTCAACTCCGACGGCAGGAAGCACACCCGCGAGAACACCCTGACCATGGTCGCGTTCGCCTGCGGTCTGGTGGCGTTCGTCAGCGGACTCGTCGTCAGCGCCCACATGGTCGCGTCCTGGGCCGGACTGGTGGGGTTCGTCGTCGGGATGTACTCACAGTACGTCTCCGCGACGACCGCTGAGCGCTCGGTCAACATCGTCGCCATCGTCTTGTCATTCGTCGGCGTGGCGACGGGCATCTACCACGGCGGGTTCATTCCCTGACGGTGACGCCACGAACGACGGGGCGCCCCCCGAGGCGCCCCCGTCGGCGTGCCAGGTGGGCGGATGCGATCTCAGCCCCCGATATGAAGGTCGACGCCGAGCAGGATGAGGAACCAGAGGAAGACAGCGAGCAGGGCTTGGGCGATCTTCTTGAGCAGGCTGGGCGTGATGTAGTCGTGGACCCAAGCGACGTAGATGCCGATGAGAATGTAGATCAGGCCTAACAGGCTGATTCCGCGGCGGGGATAGGCCACAGTCGTCTCCTATGTCTCACGGTACGCGGGTTTCTGGGCGTACCAACCCGGCGCTCCACCTGCCCCTGGGCCGGTTCTTGAAACGGCTACGCTCGTCTCATGGTGCGTATCGGAGCTCACGTCGACCAAGACGACCCTTTGGCCCACGCCACGGCGCGAAAGGCCGAGGTCGTCCAGTTCTTCCTCGGTGATCCCCAGGGCTGGAAGGGGCCGGTCATCCCGGCGGCCGCGGGCGCCCTCAAGGCGTCGGAGGTCGACGTCTACGTCCACGCGCCCTACGTGATCAACGTGGCGACCGCGAACAACCGCATCCGCATCCCCAGCCGCAAGCTTCTGGCGAGCCAGCTTGAGGCCGCGGCCTCGATCGGCGCCAAGGGCCTGATCGTGCACGGCGGCCACGTCGGCAAGGACGACGATCCGCAGGTCGGCTTCGACAACTGGCGCAAGGTGTTCGAGCGGCTCGACACCCCCATCCCGGTGCTGATCGAGAACACCGCGGGCGGCGGCAACGCGATGGCGCGCAAGCTGGAGCGCGTGGCCCGCCTGTGGGAGGCGCTCGACGGCTTCGACGTCGGCTTCTGCCTGGACACCTGCCACGCCCACGCCGGCGGCGAGGAGCTCGCCGACGTGGTCGACCGCGTCAAGGCCATCACCGGCCGCATCGACCTGGTGCACTGCAACGACTCTCGTGACGCCTTCGACTCCGGGGCCGACCGGCACGCCAACCTCGGCAACGGACAGATCGACCCCGAGCTGATCCTGAGCGTGTGCCGCGCGGCGGGGGCGCCGATCGTGGTGGAGACCCCCGGCGATGGCCAGGCGGCCGACATCGCCTTCCTCCGCGACCACCTTTGATCCACAGCCTGTGGATAAGTCCCTGGATTACTTCACCGGGAAAGTGGGTACAGGCTGCGGCTCAGCGCCTCAGCCTGCCCATGCCCCGTTCATGAAGGTCATGGTGTTGAGCACCATGAGCGGCCCCGCCACCAGCGCGTACAGCACGAGCACGGAGCGCCGCCGGGTGGAGACCTGGCCGAGCATGACCCAGAGCGGCCACCACAGCAGCAGGGCGCGCGGGATCGACAGGTAGTACGCCGAGAAGACCAGCGCTCCGAGCTGGAGGCCGACGTAGACCAGCTCGCTCCACCGCCGCGCGAGGAGCAGCCAGATCACCACGGCGAACCCCACGAGCGCGCCGGCGATCTCCATGCGGAACGCCCAGACGAACTGCCCGTCGCCCGCGGCCATCTGCCAGGTGGTCCAGAACGACTGCCACGGCCACACCATCTGACGTCCCCAGCCGGCCTCCTGGGCGTGCTGCCAGGCGAGCCAGTCGCCCGTACGGCCGTGCTGGTAGGCGGAGTAGAGCACGAGCGGCACGAACGGGACCAGCAGCCACGCGGCCTTGCCCGCCCGGCCCCTGCGCATGACGAACTCCACGATGAGAGCCAGCGCGAGGAACAGTCCTGTGATGCGCACGCACGAGGCGCCGGCGGCGAGCAGCCCTGCCGCCATCCAGTTCTGGCGCCGGGCATAGAGCCAGGCGGGCACCGCGAAGGCCAGGAAGAGCGACTCGGTGTACCCCGCGAACAGGAACACCGCCGTGGGGCAGAGCAGCAGCGCCAGCACGGCCCGCCGTCCCGCGCCCTCGGGCCCCTCGAAATCGCCGAGCCTCGCCAGCGCCGTCATCGCGACCAGCCCCGCGACGAGCGAGATGAGCAGGCCGGCGAGCGACCAGTCGGGCACGATCACATGGACCAGGCGCAGGGCGAGGGGCATCCCGGGGAAGAAGGCAGGCAGACCGGCGTCGGGATCGGCGGCCGGGTTCCCGTCATAGCCGTACTTCGCGATGTCCACCAGGAGCTTGGCGTCCCAGTGCTGCCAGCGCTCGAGGAACGGCGTGAGGAGCTTGTCCCCCGCCAGCACGCTCGCCCCCACCGTCGCCGCGACGACCGTCCCCAGGCGCGATCCGAGCCACAGGACCAGCACATCGCCGTCGGACCGGTGCACCGGGGGCACCCGGGAATCGGTCTCCTGGGGGGAGGTCTGCACACAAAGGAGAATAGAGGGTCATCCTGGACTTCCGATCAGGAACGTCAGGCCGAGCTCGACGCCGGCTTGACGTCGGCCGGGCGCGGGGCGACCCGCAGGACGAAGCGGTCGCCGGCCCCGTCGAAGACGCCCCCGGTCGGGTCGTCCACGCCGCCCTGCCTGATCACGTCGTGCTCGGGCCGCAGGATGTCCCTGACGACGAACGCCGCCATGATCGCGATCGTGATCGCCCGCCCCCACACCGCGGTGAAGTACGTGCCGTCGCTGATCCCTAGAGCCTCGTTGCCGGGCTGGATGCCGACCAGGTAGAGCCAGATCGCGAAGAAGTACCAGCACTCGGCCACCTGCCAGAGCAGCAGCGGCTTCCAGTTCGGCCTGGCCAGCACCGCGAACGGCACCAGCCACAGCACGTACTGCGGGGACCAGACCTTGTTGGTCACCATGAACGCGGCCAGCACCAGGAAGCAGAGCTGCATCAGCCTCGGCCTGGTGCGCGAGGTCAGCGCCAGCACGGCGATGGCCAGGCACAGCAGGCCGAACGACACGATGCCGAGGGTGTCGAGCCTGCTCGCGTCCCCGAGGATCGGCCACTGCTTCATCTGGAAGAAGTACCAGAGCGATCCCCAGTCGGCTCCGCGCTCGCTGCTGAAGGCGTAGAACTTCTTCCAGCCCTTGAACGCCAGCACCATGAACGGCAGGTTCACCACCACCCAGGTGATCACGGTGCCGCCGAGCGTCCAGAAGAAGGCCTGGAACCTGCGGGTGCGCAGCGCCAGCAGGAACAGCGGGCCGAAGAAGACGAGCGGGTAGAACTTCGTGGCGATCGCCAGGCCCAGCAGCACCCCGGCCAGGAAGTGCCTGTTCCTGGACCACGCGAGGAAGGCCCCCAGGCTGAGGGCCCCGCACAGCAGGTCCCAGTTGATGAACGCCGTGAGGATGAGCGCGGGCGCCAGCGCGTACCAGGCGGCGTCCCAGGGACGGCCCTGCATCCCGGCCAGCGACGCCATGACCAGGACGCCGACGATCAGCGACGCCGCCATGACGAGCACGGTGAGGTCGTAGAACCAGACCCCCGGCTCGTTCAGCCCGGACACGATCTTCTGGATGACCCACATCAGGGAGCCGATGCCGACGGGATACTCCACGTCGTGGCCGAAGTACGGCGCGAGCCCCTGGTCGAGCTTCTCGTTCCACCACAGCGGATAGATGTCGGTGTAGCAGAAGTTGAGGAACTGCTGGGTGCCGTCGTTCCACGCCCCGCCGAACCGGCACGGCGCCTTCCAGGCGTACGCCAGCACGGCCCCGAGGGCCGCGAGCAGCCCCACGGGAACCAAGGGCAGCACGGCACGCGCGACGGGGCCTGCGGGACCTGGGGCGTACGTCGATCGGCTCATGGCGTTATTCGATCACCGGGTGGGAGTGGGCGTCGAGCGTCGCCCGCCTGTGGGCGTCGGTGAGGGTGTGGGCGGGGGTGGCGTGGTCTTGGTGCTGCCCGTGGCGTCGCCCTGGTTCATCGGATCGCCGCCTCCGTTGTTGCAGGCGTCGTCCCAGGGAAGGCAACCGCCGCCGCCGTTGTCGCCGCCGCCATGGTCCCCGCCTCCGTTGTCGTTCGGCCAGCCGTTGTCGTCGGGGAACCCCGGGTCGGTCGGCGTGGGGGTGGGCGTCGGGGCCGGCTTGGGCGCGAGGTCGAGCGGCGAGCCGATGTTCGTCGGCGGGGGGAACTCCTCGACCTTCTGGCCCTTCATGGCCTCGGACATGAACGCCCGCCAGACGCGGGCGGGGACGGTGCCTCCGTCGAAGTTGTTGCCCAGGGACAGCTCGGCGCCGGTCTTGCGGTCTTCCTTGTACATGCCGACCGCCGACGAGAGCTGCGGGGTGAAACCGACGAACCAGGCTTCCTTGTTGTCATTGTTCGTACCGGTCTTGCCCGCGACCGGACGGTCGGCCAGGGCGGCCGCCGTACCGGTGCCGCCCTTGACCACGGACTGCAGCGCGACGATGGCGTCCGCGGCCACCTCTTCGGAGATGACCTGCTTGGGCGTCTTGTCCTCGGGGATGACCTCGACCTTCTGCTGATTGATCACCCTGATGACCGTGTGGGTCGGGAAGTGCTTGCCGTTGTTGGCGAAGATGGAGTACCCGCCGGCCTGCTCGACGGGGGTCACGCCGGCGCTGCCGATGGAGAACAGGAAGCGGTGGTCGTTGACGTCCTTGTCGAGGCTGTCCTTGCTCAGGCCGGCTTCCTCGGCGATGCGCTTGACGGCGTCCAGCCCGACCTCCGCGCCCATCTGGCCGAAGGCCGTGTTGATGGAGTGCTGCGTCGCGTAGATGATGTCCATCGAGGCGGGCGTCGAGTGGCCGTTGGAGATCGGCGTCGTGCCTTCGAGCTTGAGCGGCTGCTTGCCGCTCACGTAGCTCTTCAGGCTGTGGCCCGCCTCCAGCCACGCCGCCAGCACGTACGGCTTGAACGCCGACGCCGCCTGCTTGCGCGCCTGGAAGGCCTCGTTGAACTGGTCGGGGTGCTTGCCCAGGTAGTTGTTGCCTCCGTAGAAGGCGACCACCCGGCCGTTGCGCGGGTCGACGGCGGCGAGGCCGGTGTGGACCTCCTTGGGCAGGCCGCTGGTGGTCTGGACGACCGCGTTCTTCGCGGCGAGCATGAGGTTCTTGTCGAAGGTGGTGTAGATCTTGTAACCACCGGTCTCGATATCGGAGCGCGGCAGCCCCTTGGACTCCAGCTCCTTGAGCACCTCGGTCAGCATGTAGCCGCGGAGCCCGCCGAACGCCTGGGAGTCCTTGCGGGGGTCCGGCTTCGGGAACTTCAGCGTGGTCGGGAGGTTGCCGTACTCCTTGGGGTTCAGCTTCGCCATCTGCCCGAGGACGTAGTTGAAGCGGAACTGGGTGCCGGAGTAGTTCTTCTTCTCCTCGGCGACGTCGAAGTTGCCCGGCTGCTGGATACGTCCGGCGAGGTAGGCGCCCTCGGCCTTGGTCAGTTTCTTGACGCTGTGACCGAAGAACTTCTGAGCGGCAGCCTCGATGCCATAGGTGTTGCGACCGAAGGGGACGGTGTTCAGGTAGTACTCGAGAACCTTCTTCTTGTCCCAGTCCTTGTCCAGCTTGATCGCGATGAAGATCTCCTTGACCTTCCTCTTGATCGCTACCTCCTGGCTGAGGCCCTTGAAGTAGTTCCTGGCCATCTGCTGGGTGATCGTGGAGGCGCCCTGGAGCTGTGTTCCGGTCGCGGTGCTCCATGCCGACCGCGCGATGCCGGACAGCGAGATGCCGGGGTCGGTCCAGAACGTGTCGTTCTCGGCCGCGACCACCGCGTCCTGGACGTACTTCGGCACGTCGTCGAGCTTGACGGCCTTGCGCTCGGTGCCCAGGCGGGCCATCGCCGAGCCGTCCGCGTAGTAGAAGGTGCTGGCCTGGGCGGTCGCGGCCTCCTGGGCATCCTTTTCGCTCGGCAGCGGGGTGTTGGCGTAGGCGACGGCGATCATGCCGAAGACGCCGGCCGCCAGGACGGCGAAGCCGACCATCACGATCTTCCAGTTGGGGACGAACCGCCTCCAGCCCGTGCGGCCGGGCGGCTCGTCGTCCTTCATGCGCCGCCTGCCGGGGCCATCACCGGGAGGCCCGTCACCCGGGCCCATGCCACCGGGCCCACCGGGACCACCGGGACCACCGGGACCACCGGGACCACCCGGACCGCCCTGTGCCCTGCGGCTTCGCCTGCCGCCCATGTCACGGCTCACGACGGTCTCCGAGCCGGAGACGTCGCGCCGGGGCGTGCCCTGGCCGGGCGGGGGCAACTGCCCTATGGACTGGGTGCCCTCGAAGGCCGCCTCTGAGCGCCGGCCCCGGGGCTCACCCTGGGCACGGCGCGGATCACCGCCCCCCGGGAAGGCATCGGGGCGCGATCGCGGGTCGGGGGACCCGGTACGCGAACGGGGGTCGGCAGGACCCGGGCGCGAGCGCGGGTCCGCGGATCCGGAGCGAGAACGCGGGTCGGGCGAGCCTGGGCGGGAGCGTGGGTCGCCCGCGCCCTGCCTTGGGTCACCGGAGCGGCCCTGTGGCGGCGGCGCGGCGCGCCTGCCGGCGGCCGGGTCGGGTGCCGGGCGTGGTGACGACTGTCCACCTGCGGGCGCGCCCTCTGGGGCAGAGCGACGGCGCCGCCCGGGGCGAGCTGATCCGCCGGGGCCCTCGGCTGGGTCGGGGCGGCCGGTCGGCTCGGAGCCATAGCTGCTGTAACTCACGCGTCCTCGTTGGGTCATCTGGCGATCTGGAGGGTCTTCGACGTCTGTCAGCGGCAGGCGGAGAGGCGTACCTCCTGAGCCGGGGGACTCGACTGCGCTGGACTATGTCTCGGCGGTCTGTCCGTCTTTGCCGGAGTTGCCCGGTGGCCCGCCGTTGCCTAGGACGAAGGAAACCGTCAGGTGATTCCATGAACAACCTTGGCAGACCTCAACAACGTAGACCCGGAATTCCTCGTATTCATGGGCCATCTGAACAAGGTCTGACGTGGCTTTTACACGACCCGCACTGCGTCCTAGCTGGTCGCCGTACACATATGTGACATGAGTCACGTTCCGGTACTCGCAGATTGGGCAGACGCGCTCGGTGGGCTCACCGTGATATCTGGCGGCACGCAGAAGGTAGGGATGAGCATCACACACGTCACTCCTGGCCGCGCGACCGGAGCGGAGCGACTGGACGGTCGCCCGCTTCGCAAGGCCGTAGTCCACGACCCCTCGCTGTGACCACATGAGCGCCAGACTACGACTTTTTTGGCTATTCCGCCCAACCGCTTGAGCTTTTGCCGATTGCACACTATGCCGACCCGACGTATCCTCTGGATGTATCGACTCGATACATCGGCAGAACACATCGATGCGAGAGGGGGCGGTTCCAGTGGCGGTAAGCAGAGGCGGAGTCCTGGAACTGGCCGTGCTCGGCTCGCTTCACGAGACCCCTTTGCACGGCTATGAGCTGCGGAAACGGCTCAATGCCCTGCTCGGCATGTTTCGTGCGTTCTCCTACGGCTCGCTCTATCCGTGCCTTCGGCAGCTGCTGGCCGACGGTCTCATCGCGGAGGAGCCGCCGGACGAGCGCGGTCCATGCACCACGACGCAGAGCCCGCGCGACACCACTCTGCCGCTCACCGGCCGCCGGTCGAAGATCGTCTACAAGCTGACGGCCGAAGGCAAGGAACGCCTGCACGAGCTGCTCACCCAGGCAGGGCCCTCCTCCTGGGAGGACGAGAGCTTCGGCGTCCACTTCGCCTTCTTCCGCCACACGGAGGCCGAGGTACGGCTGCGCATCCTGGAGGGTCGCAGAAGCCGCCTGGAAGAGCGGCTCGACGGGGTCCGCACGGCTCTCGCCCGCACGCGTGAGCGGTTGGACAGTTACACCCTGGAATTACAGCGCCACGGTTTGGAATCAGTCGAGCGTGAAGTGCGCTGGCTGAACGAGCTGATCGATACCGAACGAGCGCAAGCCGTCCGGCCAACTGCGGAGAGGGCGGAGGCGCAGGACGCCGAGCCCGTTCCTGATAAGACGAACGAGTAAAGGAGCGAGTGCGATGGGTTCCGTGCGCGTAGCCATCGTCGGAGTCGGCAACTGTGCCGCGGCGCTGGTGCAGGGCGTGCAGTTCTACAAGGACGCCGACCCCGCCAGCCGGGTGCCGGGCCTGATGCACGTCCAGTTCGGCGACTACCACGTCGGTGACGTGGAGTTCGTCGCGGCGTTCGACGTCGATGCCAAGAAGGTCGGGCGCGACCTGTCCGAGGCGATCGTGGCCTCGGAGAACAACACGATCAAGATCTGCGACGTGCCGCCCACGGGCGTCACCGTGCAGCGTGGCCCCACCTATGACGGTCTCGGGGAGTACTACCGCGAGATGATCGAGGAGTCCGACGAGACTCCGGCCGACGTGATCGCGGTGCTCAAGGAGGCCAGGGTCGACGTCCTGGTGTCCTACCTTCCCGTGGGCTCCGAGGAGGCCGACCGCTTCTACGCCCAGTGCGCCATCGACGCGGGCGTCGCCTTCGTCAACGCGCTTCCGGTCTTCATCGCCTCCGACCCGGTCTGGGCGAAGAAGTTCACCGACGCCGGCGTCCCGATCGTCGGAGACGACATCAAGTCCCAGGTCGGCGCCACCATCACCCACCGGGTCATGGCGAAGCTCTTCGAGGACCGCGGGGTCGAGCTGCTGCGCACGTACCAGCTCAACTTCGGCGGCAACATGGACTTCATGAACATGCTGGAGCGCAAGCGGCTCCAGTCCAAGAAGATCTCCAAGACGCAGTCCGTCACGTCGCAGATCCCGCACGAGATGGCCAAGGCCGACGTCCACATCGGCCCGTCGGACCACGTGCCGTGGCTGGACGACCGCAAGTGGGCCTACGTCCGCCTTGAGGGCAAGTCCTTCGGCGACACCCCGCTGAACCTCGAGTACAAGCTGGAGGTCTGGGACTCCCCGAACTCCGCCGGCGTCATCATCGACGCTGTGCGCGCCGCCAAGATCGCCATGGACCGCGGCATCGGGGGGCCGATCCTGTCGGCTTCGTCCTACTTCATGAAGTCGCCGCCGGAGCAGTACTCCGACGACGACGCCCGCGAGTCCGTCGAGAAGTTCATCCGCGGCGAGATCGAGCGCTGACACGCCGGCGGCCGCGCGCGAGCACCGGGCGCGGGGCCGCCGCCGACATAAGCAGCAGCCACCGACATAAGCAGAGGAGAAGCGCCCGGGTCTCGAACCCGGGCGCTTCTTCGCATGCGGTGAACTACCGGGGGCTTCTGGCCGCCGGAGGCAGGTCCGCAGGGTCCGCGGGTTCCCAGGTGGAGGGGTCGGCGCCGAGAGCGGTGAGGAGCGGCACCTGCTCACCGCACCAGGGGGAGATCGCGAGCAGGCCGCTCATGACGTCGCCGGTGAACTCCTTCCACGGCATCCACCGGGTCTCCCCGACCTCGTCCGGGTTGGGCCGCGGATCGCCGGAGACGATGGCCCGGTAGACGGGGCACATCTCGTGCTCCACCGTGCCGTCCTCCATGACCGCGCGGTAGGCGAACGCGGGGAGCATCAGGTCGAGGCTGTCGGCCGTGAGGCCGAGCTCGTACGCGAGCCTGCGGACCACCGCGTCCACGGGGGCCTCGCCCGGCAACGGGTGCCCGCAGCAGCTGTTCGTCCACACCCCCGGCCAGGTGCGCTTGTGAGACGCGCGCCGGGTCAGCAGGACCCTTCCCTCGCCGTCGAAGACATAGCAGGAGAACGCCAGGTGCAGGGGCGTGTCGGCACCGTGCACAACGGACTTGGGGGCGGTGCCGATGGCCTCGCCTTCGGCGTTCACGAGCACGACCTGTTCGTCAATGGTCACCCGATCGAGGGTACGTGATCATGTCTACTGACTTCATGTACCCACCGGCCCCATCTTTGGAGAAGCGTCATCTCCGGGTGGGCAAACGTCCTCCCTGGTGGAGCAAGCGTCTACCTTCGGCAAACCGGAAAGGAACGCGCCCGGATCGATGGCGTGTTAGGCGATCAGACCCTGGCGAAGCCGCCTTCCACCGCACCGGCCGGGGCTCGGGCACCGCGATCTCGGCCGGACGACTGGCCGCCCGCCGTCCGGGAGGCTCCGCGATGACACGTGCGTAACCCCTCTGGTCCCGCATCTGAGCCCCGGCCCGGACCCGGCGTACCGGCGGGCGTTCGATCCCCTAGGGCATATCCGGGATGTTCCCGATGTGGCCTCCGACACAAGCCCAGTAGGCTGACCCGCGTGTCCTACGTCTCCGACCTTCGTGCCGTCCTTCGAGGCCGGGACTTCAGACGTCTGTTCGCCACTCGCCTGGTCTCGCAGTTCTCCGACGGTGTCTTCCAGTTCGCCGTGGCGGGGTACGCCTTCTTCACACCCGAGAAGCAGACCAGCGCCGCCGAAGCGGCCGTCGCGTTCGCCGTCCTCCTGCTTCCCTACTCCATCCTCGGCCCGTTCGCCGGAGTGTTCATCGACCGCTGGTCGCGCCGCCAGATCCTGGTGATCGCGCCGGTGGTCCGGGGTGTCCTGCTGATCGGCGCCGCCCTGCTGGTGGCGCTGAACGCCCCCGACTGGTGCTTCTACGGCGCCGCGCTCGCGGTGCTCGGGGTCAACCGCTTCTTCCTGTCGGCGCTCAGCGCCGCGCTGCCCCACGTGGTCGACAGCGAGCGCCTGATGCTGGCCAACGCCGTCACCCCGACCTCCGGCACGATCGCCACGTTCATCGGGGCCGGGATGGGATTCCTGCTCCGCCTCCTCTTCGGCGCCGAGCACAGCGGCACGGCCATGCTGCTGGTGGTCTCGGGCGTGGTCTTCGGCCTGAGCGCGCTGATCGCCTCCACCATGCGAAGGACCCTGCTCGGCCCCTCGTACGACCCGAACCGGCCGCAGGCCCGCGAGGCCGTGCGCAACGTGATCACTGGCATGATCGACGGCGGCCGTCACATCGTGCACCTGCGGGCCCCGGCCGCGGCACTGGCCAGCATGGCCGCCCACCGGTTCCTGTACGGCATGACCATCGTCATGACCGTGATGCTCTACCGGTTCTACTTCACCACGAACGTCGAGGCCGGCCTGAACCACATCACCGGGGTGCTCGCCACCTCGGGCCTCGGCTTCTTCGTGGCCGCGCTGATCACCCCGTGGGCCACCGACCGCTTCCGCCCCGAGGCGTGGATTCCGATCATGCTCGTGCTGGCCGGCGTGCTGGAGCTGGCGCTCTGCCTGCCGTTTCAGCAGGTCGGCTTCCTCGTGGCGGGCTTCGTCCTCGGCGTGACCGGGCAGAGCGTGAAGATCTGCACCGACACGATCGTGCAGCGTGACGTCGAGGACGCCTACCTCGGCCGGGTGTTCTCCATCTACGACATGCTCTTCAACGGGATGCTCGTGCTGGCCGCCGTCTTCGTGGCGCTGATCCTCCCGGCCAACGGCAAGTCCTACCTGGTGCTCGTGATCGCCTCCGTGGGATACATCCTCAGCGCCCTCGGCTACCGCCTCATAGCCGGCAAAACCACGCCCCTCACCCCCCAGGAAGTCACCCAGTAGGCACGCCACCTCCCACGGGCAACCCGTGACGCCCGCACCTCCGAAGAAGGCGAGTCACCGACACCGCCCTCCAAACACCGGGCACCCAATGGCCGTTCCCGGGCAGGGCGATCACCCTCGCCTTCTCGGTAGGTGGGGTGGCGGGACTACGCGGGGAGTGTGGCCGCCGCGGCGGTCATCGCGGTCGTGATGCGCGCCAGCTCGTCGGGAGCGGTGATGTACGGCGGCATCGTGTAGACAAGCCGCCCGAAGGGGCGCAGCCAGACGCCGTGCTCCATCACGATGTCCTGGATCTTCGAGGTGTCCACGGGGTGCACGGTCTCGACCACGCCGATCGCGCCGAGGACGCGCACGTCCCTCACCCCGGGAGCGCCGGCCACGCCCGCCAGCCCTTCGACGAGGCCGGCCTCGATGCGCTTGACCTCCTCCCGCCAGGGGCGCTCCTCCAGCAGGGTCAGCGAGGCGTCGGCGACCGCGGCCGCCAGGGGGTTGCCCATGAACGTCGGCCCGTGCATGAGCACGCCGACCCGATCGGCCACCTCGGCCGTGCAGAGCGTGGCGGCCATGGTCAGATAGCCGCCGGTCAGGGCCTTGCCGACGCACATGATGTCGGGCCTGATGCCCGCGTGGTCGCAGCCGAACATCTCACCCGTGCGGCCGAAGCCCGTCGCGATCTCGTCGGCGATGAGCAGGACGCCGTACTCGTCGGCCAGCTCGCGCAGCCTTCTGAGGTAGGCCGGGTGGTAGAAGCGCATGCCCCCCGCGCCCTGCACCACGGGCTCCACGATGATCGCCGCCAGCTCACCGGCATGCCGTGCCACCAGGTCTCCCAGATGGCCGAGATAGGCCTCGTCGACCACCTGCTCCCCGGCCACCGCAGCCGAGCCGCGGTCCCCGGCCACCACGGGCGAGCCGCGCTCCCCGGACACCGCGGGCGTGCCGCCTCCAGGGCCCGGCGCAGACGAGGCGGGGGCTTCCAGACGCCGGCCATGGCCATCGGGGGCTCCGGGGTGGAGGCCGTAGCCGCCCGGGGGTCTGCCGGCGAAGACGTGCTGGGGCAGCACACCGCTGAACAGGTGGTGCATGCCGTTGACCGGGTCGCACACAGACATGGCGCCGAAGGTGTCGCCGTGGTAGCCGCCCTTGACGGTGAGCAGGCGGCTCCTGCCCGTGCACTGGATCGCGATCTTGATGGCCACCTCGACGGCCACCGACCCCGAATCGGCGAGGAACACCCTCTCAAGACCCGTCATCTCGGCCAGCCGCCGCCCCAGCCGCACGGCCGGCTCGTGGGTGAGGCCGCCGAACATCACGTGGGCCATGTCGTCGAGCTGCTCGCGGGCGGCGGCGTTGAGACGCGGATGGTTGTAGCCGTGGATCGCCGCCCACCAGGACGACATGCCGTCGACCAGCTCACGGCCATCCGCGAGCGTCAGCCGCACACCCTCGGCCTTCACGACGGGGTGGGCGGGGACGGCGGGAGAGGCCTCGGCATAGGGGTGCCAGAGGTGCTCGCGGTCGAGGTCGGTCAGAGTTCGGGCGTCCACTCGGTCACCCTAACCCCGGCCGTGTGCCCCGCCACGAAGACCGAGCCCACCTGTGGACAACTCCACGGAACAGCCGTCCACCTGTGGACAACTCCGGAACGCGAGCAGGCCGGCGCGCTCAGCCCACGCCCTGAGCGCGCGCCCACTCCACCAGAGCCGCCTTGGCGGCCTCCTTGCCGACGATGCCCTCGTCAAGGCGCATGTCGAGCAGGAACTTGTAGGCCTTGCCGACCACCGGCCCTGGACCGACGCCCAGGATCTCCTGGATCTCGTTGCCGTCGAGCTCGGGCCGCATCTTCGCCAGCTCCTCCTCGTCGGCGAGGCGGGCGATGCGCTCCTCAAGGTCGTCGTACGTGCGTGAGAGCTCCTGGGCCTTGCGCTTGTTGCGGGTCGTGCAGTCGGCCCTGGTGAGCTTGTGCAGCCGCTCGACGAGGTGCCCGGCGTCACGCACGTAGCGGCGCACGGCCGAGTCGGTCCACTCGCCGGTGCCGTAGCCGTGGAAGCGCAGGTGCAGCTCGACGAGGCGGGAGACGTCGGCCACGACATCCTTGGGGAACCGCAGCTCGGCGAGGCGCTTCTTGGTCATCTGGGCGCCCACGACCTCGTGGTGGTGGAAGGAGACGCGGCCCCCCTCCTCGTACCGCCGGGTCTTGGGCTTGCCGATGTCGTGCAGCAGGGCGGCCCAGCGGAGCACGCGGTCGGGGCCCGCGGCTTCCAGCGCGATCGCCTGCTCCAGCACGATGAGCGTGTGCTCGTAGACGTCCTTGTGCCGGTGGTGCTCGTCGATTTCCAGGCGCAGCTTGGGCAGCTCGGGCAGCACGTGGGCGGCGAGGCCGGTGTCCACCAGCAGGCCCAGGCCCTCCCTCGGGTGCGCGCCGCAGATGAGCTTGTCGAGCTCGTCGCGGATGCGCTCGGCGGAGACGATCTCGATGCGGTCGGCCATCGAGGTCATGGCCGCCACGACCGCCGGATCGACGGCGAAGCCGAGCTGGGAGGCGAAGCGCGCGGCCCGCAGCATCCGCAGCGGGTCGTCGTCGAAGGACTGCTCGGGGGTGCCCGGGGTGCGCAGGACCTTCGCGGCCAGGTCGGACAAACCGCCGTAGGGGTCGACGAACTCGTGCCCCGGCAGCCGCACCGCCATCGCGTTGACCGCGAAGTCGCGGCGCTCCAGATCGGCCTCGAGGGTCTCGCCGTAGATCACCTCTGGCTTGCGGGACTTCGGGTCGTACGACTCGCTGCGGTAGGTGGTGATCTCCAGGACCCAGCTGCCCTTGCGGACGCCCACCGTGCCGAAGTCGATGCCGATGGTCCAGATGGAGTCGGCCCATCCCTTGACGATCTCCAGCACCCGCTCGGGGCGCGCGTCGGTGGTCAGGTCGAGGTCGTTGCCGATGCGCCCGAGGAAGACGTCGCGAACGGAGCCGCCGACGACGGCGAGCTCGTGCCCATGGTCGGCGAACAGCGCGCCGAGCTCATCGGCGACTGGGGCAATCCGCCGGAATAGGTCGATCACGGCCCTCTGCTGACTAACGCTCAGATTTGAGACGGACAAGCTGGGTAGGTCCTTCGGTTACGGAAGAGAATCTCCGCGCTAGCCCTGGTGTAACCCGCCCGGGAGCACTCCCCATGCGATCACCAGGTTTACGGTCGGTCGCAGATCTGTCGGGGGCACCCGGACAAGACAAGGAGCACGAGAGATGAAAGACGCCCTCGCGATCCACCGCCGGCTCCTGTCCCACCAGATCCACCATGAGATCGTACGGCTTCCGCGCGCCTTGACGTGCGCCGACGACCTCCCCGAAATTCTGCACGTCGACCGTGGTTCCTGCATCCGCGTCACGGTGTTCGAGGTGACGACGCGCAGCTCACGCGAGCCCGTGGCCGTGGTCACGACGGTCGCCTCACCCCCTCGGCCGGGTGCCGTCGGCGCGCTCCTCGGTGCGCGCCGGGTGCGGCCCGCGCCCGCTTTCCTGGTCAATTCCGCGACCGACTACGCCGCCACATCGGTGTCACCCCTGCTGCTTCCCGATGAGCTCACCGTACTGATCGACGAGCGCCTGGCGGACTCCAGGGACGCCGACGACCTGGTGTACACCCCCACAGGGGAGCGACGTACGGCCCTGCGGCTCAGGGCCCTTGACCTGCTCACACTCACCCCCGGAAAGTACGTGAACCTCCAGGCGACGCGGCACAGGACCGTGCGGATGCCCGGCTCCCGGGAAGTGCGGCCCGTGATGGGCCTCCCCCGCTGCGAATCGCCGCCCGCTCTGCTTTAGGCCATACCATTCTGGGCGTGCGCCGAACTCCACCCCTGGCCGGCACGTGACCCGCGGAGCCGCCCTGATCTCCGTTCTGACCGCCGCGTTCCTCATCGCCCCGGCGGCCGTCGCCAGTGCCGCCATCGCTCCCGGGGCCGTCACGAGCGCCGCGGGCAAGGCGTCCACCAGCACCGCGCAGACCGGCAATGGGGTCACGCGCGCGGCGGCTTCGAGCCGTCAGGACGCCCAGATCGTGGTGGACTCCATAACGCCGCAGGCGCCTCGTGAGCCCTCCACGCCCATCCTCATCTCGGGATCGGTCACCAACACCAGCGCGGCTCCTCTCGCGGGGATCTCGGTCCGCCTGCGCTTCTCCCGCCAGCCGTTCGCCAACCGCACCGAGATGCAGGCCTTCGCCGACGGCGGCCAGATCTTCGACTCCTCGCGGCGCACGGTCTACGTGAGCCAGCTCCCGGCCGCGGGCAAGCTCCCCTGGGAGTTCAGCCTCACCCCGGCCTCGCTGGAGATGTTCCGGTTCGGGGTCTACCCCTTGACGATCGAGCTTTGGGACCCCGTGAGGGGGCAACTGGCCGCCCAGCGCACATTCCTCACGTACGCCCCGAAGGACCAGCCGATCACCCGCACCAAGATCGCCTGGGCGCTTCCCATCGTCGACCAGCCGCATCGTGGCGACGACGCCACCTTCGTCGACGACGGCCTGCGGCAGGCGGTCGCCGACGACGGGCGCCTGGGGAAGATCCTGAAGATCGCCGAGACGCCGTCCAAGGGCGTGAGCTGGTTCGTCGACCCGGCGCTCCTCGACGACGCGCAGGCCATGTCCAAGGACTACAGCCTCAGCGTCAAGCCGGGCACGACACCGACGAGGAAGACGGCCGACCAGGGTGTCGCGCAGTGGCTGCAGAGGCTGCGCGCCTCGCTCGCCAAGGTTCCCGTCACCGCCACCCCGTACGCCGACCCCGACGTCGCGGCCGTGAGCCACCAGGGGCTCGACACCGCCACGGGCATCGCGATCGACAAGGGCGCGTCCGTCGCGAGCGATCTGCTCGGCAAGGAGGTCGGCACCGCCACGAACTGGCCGATGGGGGGTGTGATCGACCACGACGCCCTCGACGCGCTGGCCGTCGCCGACGTCCGCACGGTCCTGCTCGCCTCGACGGCCCTTCCCGCCAGCCCTCCGCTGACGTACACGCCCGACGCCGCCACCTCGCTGGAGACCGTCCAGGGCACGGTCAACGCGCTGCTGGCCGACCCGGTGCTCAGCGCGCTCCTGACGACGGCGGGCACCTCCGCCCCCGGCGCCACCACCCTGGTCACCCAGCGGTTCCTCGCCGAGACCGCGATGATCAGCATCGAGCGGCCGGAGGAGCCTCGTTCGGTGGTCGCGGCGCCGCCCCGCCGCTGGAATCCCGACCCTGCCTTCGTCACCACCCTGCTGAAGACGGCCGCCTCCGCGCCGTGGCTCAAGCCGGTCGCCCTGAGCTCCGTCAAGCCGCCGAAGGCCGGGGTGCCCCGCACCGACCTGGTTTACACCGACAAGGACGAGCAGGCCGAGCTCGCGAAGTCCTACATCAGCGGAGTCAAGAAGCTCAGTAACCGCGCCGAGCTCACCGCCACCGTCACCAAGGACCACCGCCGGGTCTTCGACACCGCCCTGCTGAGGCTCACCTCGACGGCCTGGCGTGGCCGCACGGGCAGCGTGGGCCCGCTGCTCAAGCAGGTCGACTCGGCCGTCAGCGAGCGCACCAGCGCGATCTCGGTCTCCACGGGCGAGCAGCGCACGCTCGCGGGAAAGAACGGCATCGTCCCGATCAGCATTCGCAACGACCTCCAGGACGAAGAGGTCACGGTCGGCGTGAAGATCACCTCCGGCGACCGCAAGCTGCTCACGATCGGCGCGTACGAGTCGCTGGTCACCATCAGCCCAGGCAAGACCAGGTCTCTCGACATCCCGATGATGGGCAACGGCGACGGCCAGACGAAGGTCAAGGTGCAGCTCACCAGCGAGAGCGGCAAGCGCTACGGCCTTCCTGTCGAGGTCACCGTGCGCATGACCGGATACACCGCCATCGTCCTGGTGATCGTCGGTGCCGTGCTCACCGTGGTGCTCGCCGCGGTGATGCTGCGCGTCCTGCGCCGCCACTCCCGCCGCCCCGCGAAGGGCCACAGGGCCGGGCAGGCGGCCCCGCGAGCCGTACCGGAACCCGCACAACATCGAGAGGGGCCTTCATGAGCCGGATGTTGCGCGCCAGCGCGGTCATGGCCGCGGGCACGATGGTGTCCCGCCTGACCGGCTTCGTACGTACGGCCGTGCTCGCGTCGGCCATCGGCGTGGCGGCCCTGGGCGACGCCTACAACGTCGCGTACACGATCCCGTTCATCCTGTTCGACCTCCTCATCGGAGGGGTGCTGAGCAGCGTCATCGTCCCGATGATCGTCAAGGCGCAGAAGCACGACCCCGACGGCGGGCGGGCCTACGAGCAGCGGCTGATGACCGTGGCCACGATGGCGCTGCTGGCCATCGCCGTGCTCGGGGTGCTGTGCGCCCCGCTGCTCATCGCACTCCTCACCACCGACCTGGATCCCCGCAGCGCCCAGGTCGCCACCACGCTGGCGCGCTTCATCCTTCCCCAGATCGCGTTCTTCGGCATCGGCGCGATCGCCGGCGCCATCCTGAACACCCGTGACCGGTTCGCGGCGCCGATGTGGGCGCCCGTGCTCAACAACCTCGTGGTCATCGCGGTCGGCCTGATCTACCACTTCGTCAGCCGGGCGGGCGGTGACATCGGGGCAGCGACGGCCTCCGACCTGGCCCTCCTCGGCATCGGCACCACGGCGGGCATCGTGATCCAGTCGATCGTCCTCATCGTCGCCGTGCACCGCGTGGGGTTCAGGTTCGTCCCCCGGTTCGACCTGCGCAACGCGCGGCTCGGCGAGATGGGCAAGGCGGGCGTGTGGACCCTCGCCTTCGTCGTGCTCAACCAGATCGGCTACATCGTCACCACCAACCTCGCCACGGGCGCCACCGGCAAGGCCGCCGAGGAGGGGGCCGGCCACGTCGCCGGCATCGCCTCGTACAGCTACGCGTTCCAGCTCTTCCAGCTCCCCTACGGCATCATCGCCGTCTCGGTGATCACGGCGATGCTCCCGAGGATGAGCCGGTACGTGCACGAGGGCGAGCTCGGCGCCATCCGTGACGAGTTCGCCTCCGGAGTGCGGCTGGTCTGCGCGGTCATCGTGCCGTCCGGGCTGCTGCTCATGGTGCTGGGCCCCGCGGTGACCGTGCTGATCTTCGCCCACGGCAGCACCTCGGTGGACGACGCCCTGAACATGGGAAACGTCCTGCAGGTGTTCGGGCTCGCGCTCGTCCCCTTCTCGATCTACCAGCTCCTGCTGCGGGTCTTCTACAGCTTCGGCGACACCCGCACGCCCGCGCTGATCGCGGGGGGCAATGTCGCGGTGAACGCCCTGCTGAGCTTCATCCTGTACCTCACGCTGCCCCCCCACCTCATCGTCATGGGGCTCGCCCTGGCCTTCACCGCCGCGTACGTGGTCGGCGGGGCGGTCGCCTGGACCCTCGCCAGCCGCAAGGTCGGCGGCGGGCTCGGCGGCAGGGTCGTCGCCTCCGGGCTGTCGCGGATGTACGTCGCCGCCATCCCCGCCGCGGTCATCGCCCTCGGCGCCCTTTGGGCGACCAAGCAACTGGCCGGTGTGACGCCGCTCAGCTCCACGATCATGCTGGTGGCGGGCGGCGGGCTCGGCGGATTGATCTACCTGGTCACATCCCACCGGATGCGGATCGCCGAAATCAGCTCGATCATTGGACTTGTGGCGGGACGGGTAGGCCGCTAGTCATAGGTAAGCCGGAAGTCCGGTTCGCCCGTGTTCCAAGGGCAACACGGGCGGCACCCGCTCCGGACTACCATGGTGCCCTGTGCACGGTGGAGATCGGGCACCACCGGCTGACAAGGAGCAGGAGGGGCGTGGCGGTATTCGCACGGACATCGCCCACGACCAGGGAGAGGATCGCCTCATGAGCGCCCCGGCCGTGGAACCCGGTGGCCGCCTGGCCGACCGGTTCCGCCTGGAAGACCGCGTCAGCGAGTCCGGTGGCGCCACCTTGTGGAAGGCCATCGACGAGGTGCTCGCGCGGCCCGTCTGCGTTCTCACGCTCTCCCCCGACTTCGAGCGGGTGGCCGAGGTCGTCACCGCCGCCCGCGGGGCGAGCCGCCTGACCGACCCCCGCCTGACCCAGGTCTTCGACGCCGCCGAGGAGGACGGGCAGGCCTATGTCGTGAGCGAGTGGGTCACCGGCGAGACCCTGACCGACATGGTCTCCTCGGGGCCGATGGCGCCCGAGCGCGCGGCCGCGCTGGTCGCGGAGGCCGCCGAGGCCGTCGCCCACGCTCACGAGGCTGGGCTGGCCCATCTCTGCCTGACCCCCGACCGCCTCATCTGGACCGCCGGCAGCACCGTCAAGCTTCTCGGCCTGGCCGTGGACGCCTCTCTCTGCGACATCGAGAGCGAGGACCCCGCCCGCGACGACGCCCAGGGGCTCGGGCGCCTGCTCTACACCGCGCTCACCGGTCACTGGCCGGGTGACGGCGAGGTCGATCTGCCGCCCGCGCCGCTCGACGATGGCAAGGTCTGCACTCCGCGCCAGGTCACGGCCGGTGTTCCCGGCTTTCTCGACGCCATCACCTGCCGGGCTCTGCTGCAGGAGCCCAGGCGCGGGCTGCCCGCGCTCGCGACCCCCGCCGCCGTGGCGGAGGCCCTGGCCGAGGTGCCGAGGCCCGCTCCCGTGCCGGTGTCGGTCTCGGCGATGCCTCCCGCGCTGAGCCTGCGTTCCGAGGCGCCCGAGGACATCGAGCACACCAGGCCGCCCCGGCAGCCCGCGCCTCAGCGCCCTCCCGTCCAGGCCCCCCAGCGCCACTCGGGCGGCATGGCGAGCCGGGCGATGATCAGCGTGGTGATCGTCCTGGTCATCGCCGCGGTCGGCCTCGGCGCCTGGACTCTGGGGCAGAGCCTCGGCAAGCGTCCGCCGTCGCCCGAGGCGTCCTCGTCGGCGTCGCAGGCGCCGTCCCCGAAGATCGTCACGGTGAAGCCGTCGAGAGCCGACGGCTTCGACCCGCTGGGCAGCGACCATGCCGAGCACCCTGAGCTCGCCCGCCTGGCCATCGACGGCAAGCCCTCGACCGAGTGGCACACCGACAAGTACGAGAGCGCCGAACTCGGCGGTCTCAAGAAGGGCGTCGGCCTCATCGTGGAGCTGGGCAAGCAGACCACGATCGCCGACGTGGTCGTCTCACTGGGCGACACGCCCGGCTCCACGATCGAGCTCAGGGTCGGCGACACCGCCGACCTGAGCTCATTGAAAACCGCCGCCAAGCAGGAAAATGTCTCAGGAACGGTGACCCTCACCCCGGAAAAGGCCACGAGCGGTCAGTACGTTTTGATCTGGTTTACGCGCCTTCCGGCCTTTGAGGGGAAGTTTCGTGGCACCATCTATGACGTAGTCGTGCATTCTCCCGGATCGGCCTAACAGGACACGCGTTGTGAACCCTCCTCCCGATAGCCCGCCGGCGGCTCAGCACGCCGCACGGTCAGCGTTGTCCGACGCCGACCTGCTGACGAGCCATATCGGCGGTGATCCACACGCCTTCAGCGAGATCGTCCGCCGCCATCGTGATCGCATGTGGGCCGTCGCGCTGCGTACGCTCGGTGACCCCGACGAGGCCGCTGACGCCGTTCAGGACGCCTTCGTCTCCGCCTACCGCAAAGCCGACAGCTTTCGCGGCGAAGCGGCGGTGACCACCTGGCTCCACCGCATCGTCGTGAACGCCTGCCTCGACCGCATGCGCCGCAAGTCCATCCGCCCGGTCGCCGACGACGAGCTCGTCGAGGCCGCCGAGCGGGACACTCCGATGCCCGACCAGACAGGTGAGCGCGACGTCTCCATGGAGGTCTCGGCCGCGCTCAAGCTCCTCCCCGCCGACCAGCGAGCCGCCTTGGTGCTGGTCGACATGATGGGTTACTCGGTGGAGGACGCCGCCCAGGTGCTCGAGGTGCCCACGGGCACGATCAAGAGCCGGTGCGCGCGTGGCCGGGCGAAACTCGCCCCGATTCTTTCGCATCTGCGGAACCGATCAGACCTGTCTCGCGTCTCATCCGCGAAGGGAGCAGAACTTCGTGACGGGTGATACGCACTACGACTTGGAGATCCTCGCCGAGCTGGCAGAGGGCCTCCTGGACGACGCTACGGCCGTGCGGGTCCGCGAGCATCTCGCGGTATGCGATCCCTGTGGGGAGAGCCTCGCCGACCTGGCGGCGGTCCGCGAGATGCTCGCGGCGATGCCGGTTCCCGCGATGCCCATGGGCGTCGCGTTCCGCATCGACAAGGCCCTCGGCGCAGAGGCGGAGACCAGACGGGCCGGTGGCGGGCTCACGCTCGACGAGGCCCCCGACTGGGACCGCATCATGGGCGACTCCCCATGGGAGACCGCGCCTTCGACGCCGCTGACGGCTCCGACGCCGATCGTTCCACCGGTGCCGGCGGCACGACCCGCGCCATCGCTGCCGGAGCCCGCGATCGCGGTGCTGGGCGTCGTGGCCGACGACGGCTCGATCGTCCCGGCCAGGCGCAGGAAGGCCTCCCGGCGCCGCTCGTGGGCGATGCCCGCTGCGGCGAGCGTGGCGGCGGCCGCCGTGATCGGCATCGCCGGAATGTCGGCGACCATGCTTTCGGCCTCGGGCACCGGGGCGGGGCCCGATCACAACAACGTGGCCCTGCCGCCCGCGCAAACCAGCGCGCCGTCCAGCGTGGGCCCCGGCCAGGAGCAGGTGGTCCCCAAGCCGCCGGCCCCGGGCCGCAGCTACGTGATCAGCCACAGTGACTTCAACTATTCCAGCGACGTGCTCAACGGACCTCTGGCGACCTACGTCGGCGCCACGGGTCCGGGGTCGTTGTCGGGAGGCGACGCCTCCGTGGACCCCGCGGTCGTGCGATGCGTGACCAAGATCTCCGAGAGGGTCGGGAAGCGGCTCAACTCACAGACCGCCGCCAAGCCGATCGGTGTCGACCAGGCCCTCTACCAGGGCAACGAGGCCATGGTGATGGCCTTCTGGAAGGACCGCCTCCGCAACGCCGTCTGGGTGTACGTCGTGGACTCCAACTGCGCGAACGTGCGGCAGCCGGCCGTGGGCCGCTGGCAGTAAGCCTAATCTGACCTGGGCATACAGCCCTTTCCTCTAGCCTTTACGAAGTCCCTCGCGGGTAACCCCGGGGGACTTCGTCATGTCCGGAAGCGCGCTTGGCCGTGGAGGGAATCCCGGACGCCTAGGATCTGTTGACGCCACTGCATCGAACGAACAGGCCAGCAATAGTCGGAGCGGTGTGGCAACGCGCACCGGCAGTCGAGCGAACGACCACCATGGGCACGAAAGGCGAGAGGCGTGAGCGACGTCCGTAATGTGATCATCATTGGGTCGGGCCCGGCCGGGTACACCGCCGCGGTCTACGCGGCCCGCGCGGACCTCAACCCGCTCGTGTTCGAGGGCTCCGTCACCGCCGGTGGCGCGCTCATGAACACCACCGACGTGGAGAACTACCCGGGCTTCCCCGACGGCATCCTCGGGCCGGACCTGATGGACAACTTCCGCAAGCAGGCCGAGCGGTTCGGCGCCGAGCTCCTCGCCGACGACGTCACCGAGGTCGACCTCACCCAGAACCCCAAGGTGGTCAAGACCCACACCGAGACCTACCTGGCGAGGACGGTCGTCGTCGCCACCGGCTCCGGCTACCGCGAGCTTGGTCTCCCCAACGAGAAGCGGCTCTCGGGCCGGGGCGTCTCGTGGTGTGCGACCTGCGACGGGTTCTTCTTCCGCGACCAGGACATCGTGGTCGTCGGCGGCGGCGACACCGCCATGGAGGAGGCCACCTTCCTCAGCCGGTTCGCCCGGTCGGTAACGGTGGTCCACCGGCGCGACGAGCTGCGCGCGAGCAAGATCATGCAGGATCGCGCCTTCGCCAACGAGAAGATCCGCTTCGTCTGGGACAGCGAGGTCGTCGACATCCTGGGTGACACCAAGGTCGCCGGCGTCGTGATCAGGAACCTCAAGACCGGGGAGCAGACCGAGCTGCCGGTGACCGGCGTGTTCATCGCGATCGGCCACGATCCCCGCAGCGAGCTCTTCAAGGGCCAGCTTGACCTCGACGATGAGGGCTACATCCTGGTCGACACCCCCACAACCAGGACGAACGTCGACGGCGTCTTCGCGGCCGGCGACGTCGTCGACCACACCTACCGCCAGGCCATCACCGCAGCGGGCACCGGTTGTTCTGCGTCGCTGGACGCCGAGCGCTGGCTCGCGGACCACGCCACCAGTTAAGGGGAGAACCACCTTGGGCGAGATCAAGTCAGTCACCGACGCCACCTTCGAGGCCGAGGTCCTCAAGAGCGACAAGCCCGTGCTCGTCGACTTCTGGGCCGAGTGGTGCGGCCCGTGCCGCCAGGTGGCGCCGATCCTCCAGGAGATCGCGACCGAGCACGCCGACAAGCTGACCATCGTGAAGATCAACATCGACGAGAATCCCGCCACTCCTCGCGACTACGGCGTACTCCAGATTCCGACGCTGAACGTCTACAAGGGTGGAGAGGTCGTGAAGCAGATCATCGGCGCCAAGCCGAAGGCCATGCTGCTCCGCGAGCTCGACGGCGTCATCTAGACGCCCCTGCGGACCGCGCACGCCATGCGGGCGCGAGCCGTACCACCGCCTCTTCCGGCGGCACCCACCCCAGCAGAGCCCCCTGCGCCATCTGGCGCAGGGGGCTCTGTGCTGTCGGTCGTGGGGCTGAGATGGCCTCAGACGGGGCGAAGCGCGCGTTCGGGTGACATGGAGCCCAGGAGCCGTTCCAGGGCCACCTCGACGTCCTCACGCCACGACGCCGCCGTCTTCAGCTCCAGCCGGAGCCTCGGAAAGCGCAGATGCGGGCGAACGGTCTTGAAACCGACCGCGAGGAGGTACTCGGCGGGCAGGACGCAGCCCGGCTGCTCCCATTTGAGGTCGCCGAACGCCTCGATGGCCCGGACGCCGCGCCGGGTCAGGTCCTTCGCCACGCCCTGGATCAGCATCCGCCCGAGCCCTCCCCCGGAGAACTCCGGGATGATGTGGGCGGTCATCAGCAGGACGGCGTCCGCGCTCACTGGCGAGGTCGGGAACGCCACGGACCTGGGCACGTACAGCGGCGGCGCGTACAGGACGAACCCGGCAGGCACCCCGTCGACGTAGCAGATCTTCCCGCAACTGCCCCACTCGAGCAGGGTCGCCGAGATCCAGGCCTCCTTCTCGAGCCCTGGATCACCCACCAGCTGGGCGCGCTCCCCGCTGACGGGATCGAGCTCCCAGAAGACACACCGCCTGCAGCGGCGTGGTAGATCGTCAAGGTTGTCCAGCGTGACATTCACCAGCCGACGCGACACCCCGGGGCCCCCAATCCTTGCGAGACGAACGCGAGTCATGGCGGAAAAGCGCACGAATTACGGCGTCTCCAAACTGGCATGGTAGCCGAGTGAAAGCGGAGTACGGCGGTCCTGGTCATCGAACCTCCTGGCCTGTCGCGCCTGGAGGCCTTCCAGCAGGCAGGAAGCCTCGGGAACGTGATTGCGGGCGTGGCGGAGAATGGGGTGGTATGCCCAGAAAGGTGCTTCGAGGGAAGAAATAAGGGAGGCAGTGGCACACGCTGCCGTACTCTGGTCTTTCCGCAATGACCTAGCTCGGCTATGCCCTAGGAGGTGGACCGTGACGGAAGAGCAGGATCACGGTCGGAGGAGCGCGACCCACGGGTCGCGCATCGACGCCTACATCGACCGGTACGCGGCACGTGCAACCGGGATGGTCGCCTCAGAGATCCGAGCTCTTTTCGCCGTCGCTTCGAGGCCCGAGGTGGTCTCGCTCGCCGGCGGCATGCCGTACGTCACGGCCCTCCCCCTCGACACCGTCGGCGAGCTGGTCGCCGACATCGTGGCCCGGCGCGGCACGGTGGCACTGCAGTACGGCTCCGGCCAGGGCGACCCGCACCTGCGCGAGCAGATCTGCGAGGTCATGCGCCTCGAGGGCATCGACGCCGGCCCGGACGACGTCGTGGTGACCGTCGGCTCGCAGCAGGCCCTCGACCTGATCACCAGGATCTTCATCGACCCGGGCGACGTCGTCCTCGCCGAGGGGCCCTCGTACGTCGGGGCGCTCGGCACGTTCGCCGCCTACCAGGCGTCCGTGGTGCACATCGCCATGGACGACCAGGGGCTCGTCCCCGAGGCGCTCGCGCAGACCATCGAGTCGATGACACGCTCCGGCCGCCGCGTCAAGTTCCTCTACACCGTTCCGAGCTTCCAGAACCCCGCCGGGGTCACCCTCAGCGCCGACCGCCGCCGCCAGGTGATGGAGATCTGCCAGCGCGCCGACGTGCTCGTCGTCGAGGACAACCCGTACGGCCTGCTGGGCTTCGACGGCGACCCCATGCGAGCGTTACGTGCCGATGATCCCGATGGTGTCGTGTATCTCGGGTCGTTCTCCAAGACGCTGGCGCCGGGGTTCCGCGTCGGGTGGGCCCTCGCACCGCACGCCGTCAGGGACAAGCTGGTGCTCGCGATGGAGTCCGCGGTGCTGTCGCATTCGAGCTTCTCGCAGCTCGCCGTCGGGCAGTACCTCACGACCCAGCCCTGGAAAGAGCAGATCAAGTCGTTCCGCGAGCTCTACCGCGAGCGCCGTGACGCCATGCTCGGCTCGCTGGAGGCGCTCATGCCGCCCGGCTGCTCCTGGACCCGGCCCGCCGGCGGCTTCTTCGTGTGGATGACGCTGCCCGAGGGCCTCGACTCCAAGGCGATCCTGCCGCGCGCCGTGGCCGAGCGGGTGGCGTTCGTGCCCGGCACCGGGTTCTACGCCGACGGCTCGGGCGCGCGCAACATGCGCCTCTCCTACTGCTACCCCGAGCCCGACCGCATCCGCGAGGGCGTCCGCCGCCTCGCGGGCGTGGTCCAGCAGGAGCTCATGCTGCGCGACACGTTCGGCACCGGCTCGATGCCCGCCCACGGCGGCGTGGACACGCCCGGTCCCGACCTAGCCTGAAGATGACGTACGGAAGGCGCCTCGCCCGACCGGCGGGGCGCCTTCCGGTCCCACGACGCAAGAAAGGTCCTTGATGAGCGATCTCGGCCATGTGCTGGTGCTGGCAGGCGGGCTGTCCTACGAGCGAGAGGTCTCCCTCCGCTCAGGTCGCCGCGTGACCGAGGTGCTGCGTGCCGCCGGGATCGACGTGGAGTCGCGCGACACCGATTCGAGCCTGGTGCCCTCCGTCCTCGCCGACCCGCCCGACGTGGTGTTCGTGACGCTGCACGGCGGCAGCGGTGAGGACGGCGCCATCCGCTCGGTGCTGGAGCTGCTCTCCCTGCCGTACGTGGGGGCCGCGCCGGAGGCCTGCCGCATCGCCTACGACAAGCCGGTCGCCAAGACGACGGTCCGGTCCGTCGGGGTTCGCACGCCCGACTCGGTCGTGCTGCCCAAGGAGACCTTCCACGACCTCGGCGCTTCGGCCGTGCTGGCGCGCATCGTCGACCGGCTCGGGCTCCCGCTGTTCGTCAAGCCGTCACGCGGCGGGTCGGCCCTCGGCGGCTCCATCGTCCGCAAGGCCGAGGAGCTGCCGGCCGCCATGGTCGGCTGCTTCGCCTACGGGGACACCGCGCTGATCGAGCAGTACATCGAGGGCGTGGAGGTCGCCGTCTCGGTGGTCGACCTCGGAGACGGGCCTGTGGCACTTCCGCCCGTCGAGATCGTCGCCGACGAGGGCGTCTACGACTACTCCGCCCGCTACACCGCCGGGCACACCGAGTTCTTCGCTCCGGCGCGGCTACGGCCCGAGGTGGCTGAGGCGTGCTCCGAGCTGGCCGTCACCGCCCACACGGCCCTCGGCCTGCGCGACCTCTCGCGCACCGACCTGATCGTGGACGCGCTCGGCCGGCCGCACTTCCTGGAGGTCAACGTGGCTCCAGGGATGACGGAGACCTCCCTTCTTCCTATGGCCGTGGAGGCCGCGGGCAAGGACCTCGGCGCCATCTGCCGCGGCCTCCTGGAAGCCGCCGTCCGGCGCGCCTGAGCGACGACCACCGTAGTCCACGTATTGGGCGCCCACGTCCTGCGCGTCCTGGTTCGGGTGCGGCGTAGCCTGGCGGCGTGATCGAACCGCTTTACGCCAAGAGCTTCGCCAGCGACAACCACGCGGGAGCACATCCGTCGGTGCTCGACGCCGTCAACGCCGCCAATTCGGGGGACGCTCCCGCCTACGGTGACGACCGCTGGACGAGCATCCTCGCCGACCAGATCCGCGCCGAGTTCGGGGACGACGCCACCAGCCTCGTCGTACTCAACGGCACGGGCGCCAACATGGTCTCGCTGAGCCTGATGCTGGGACGCCGCTACGAGGCGATCATCTGTCCGGAGACGGCGCACATCGCCACCCACGAGACCGGGGCCAGCGAGCGCATCCTCGGGGTCAAGCTCGTGACCGTTCCGACGCCCGACGGGAAGCTGACTCCGGGGGACGTGACCGCGCGCCTCGGCGGCCGGGGCAACATCATCGAGGTCCAGCCGAGGGTGGTCTCCATCTCGGAGGTCACCGAGCTCGGCACCTGCTACACGCGGGACGAGATCGCCGCGCTGGCGGACACCGCCCATGCCAACGACATGCTCCTCCACCTGGACGGCGCTCGCCTGGCCAACGCCGCCGCCTTCCTCGGCTGCTCCCTGCGGGACCTGACGACCGACGCCGGGGTCGACGTGCTCAGCTTCGGGGCCAGCAAGAACGGCGCCCTGGTCGGGGAGGCGGTGGTCGTGCTCCGTCCCGAACTGGCGGACGCCGGCCCCTATCTCCGGCGGCAGACGCTCCAGCTCGCCTCGAAGATGCGCTTCATCTCGGTGCAGCTGTCGGCCCTTCTGACCGGAGAGCTGTGGCGGGAGAACGCCGCCCACGCGAACGCGATGGCGCGCAGGCTGGCGGACGGCCTGGCCGATCTCCCTGGGCTGAGCCTCCGGTGGCCGGTCGAGTCCAACGCGGTCTTCGCCTCGCTTCCCGCCGAGGCGATCGCCGAACTCCAGTCTCGCTATCTCTTCCACATGTGGGACGCGCCCAGCGGCGTCGTGCGGTGGATGACCGCCTTCGACACCTCCCTTGAAGACGTGGACACCTTCATCACCGACATCCGCCAGGCGCTCAAGAAGTAGCGCACCTATGGCTAGGGGCTGGTCGCTGTTTCACGTGAAACAGCGACCAGCCCCTAATTGCTTCGCTCAGTCGTCCAGGGCGCGGATGGAAGTGGCCGCGCCGGGGGCCATCGCGCCGATGATGCGCTCAAGGTCGTCCATGGTGGCGAACTCGACGACGATGCGGCCCTTGTGCCGACCGAGGTCGACCTTCACCCGGGTCTCGAAGTGATCGGAAAGCCGGGTGGCGAGGTGCACGAGCGCGGGCTCGGGTGCGTCCTTGGCACGGCGCGTCTTGGGAGCAGGGGCGGCGGTCGCCTCCCCCATCGACACGATCTCCTCCACGGTCCGCACGGAGAGGCCCTCGGCGAAGATGCGGGCGGCGAGACGCTCCTGCGCCGCAGGGTCGCTGAGACCCAGCAGTGCCCTGGCGTGGCCGGCGCTGATCGTGCCGGCCGCGACCTTGAGCTGGACGTTGGCGGGGAGGTTGAGAAGGCGCAGCGTGTTGCTGATGTGCGAGCGGGAGCGCCCGACGCGCTGGGCGAGCTGCTCGTGGGTCGCGCCGAAGTCATCCAGGAGCTGCCGGTAGGCCGCGGCCTCCTCCAGCGCGTTGAGCTGTTCCCGCTGGAGGTTCTCGATGAGGGCGTCGCGGAGCAGCTCGTCGTCCTGGGTGCTCCGGACGATCGCCGGGATCTCCTTGAGGTCGAGCAGCTGGGAGGCCCGCCAGCGCCGCTCCCCCATGATGAGCTCGTAGCGTCCCCCGCCCACCGAGCGCACCACGATGGGCTGGAGGAGCCCCACCTCGCGGATCGAGTCGGCGAGCTCGCGTAGAGCGTCCTCGTCGAAGATCTCTCTGGGCTGCCGGGGGTTCCGGGTGATCGCTTCGAGGGGGATCTCCATGAAGTAGGCACCCGCGACCGGCCTCAGCCCGTCGTCGGGTGCCGGCGAGGTCTCCGGCGCCGCTCCCGTCGCAGCCGGAACCTCGACGATCGGCCCGGTGGGGATCAGGGCTCCGAGTCCCTTCCCCAGTCCACCACGCCTCTGCTGGGCCACGAATCCTCCTCGCCGACAACCCGCTCGCAGGGAGACGGCCACCATCGGCGCCGTCTCTGCCCGCCGCGTCCTAATTGATCCTGACGTTCCGATCGAACCCGGCGCGGGACACTCCCAGGAGAGTACCGCTGCCGGGCGGGGTCAGCTTCCCGCCATCGCCGCGGCGCGGAAGGCGATCTCCCTCGCCGCCTCCATGTACGCCATGGCGCCGCTGGAGCCCGCGTCGTAGGTCAGCACGGACTGGCCGTAGCTGGGCGCCTCGGACACCCGGACGCTGCGGGGGATCACCGTGCTGAGCACCGTGTCGCCGAAGTGCGAGCGGACCTCGTCGGCCACCTGCGAGGCGAGCCGCGTACGGCCGTCGTACATCGTGAGCAGGATGGTGGAGACCCGGAGCGCCTGGTTCAGGTGCACCCGGACCAGCTCCACGTTCTGGAGGAGCTGGCTGACCCCCTCCAGTGCGTAGTACTCGCACTGGATCGGGATCAGCACCTCCTCCGCCGCGACCATGGCGTTCACGGTCAGCAGCCCCAGCGAGGGCGGGCAGTCGATGATGATGTAGTCGAGCTCGATCGCGTCGAAGGCCTCCAGGGCTCGCTTGAGCCTGGCCTCCCTGGCGACCAGTGACACGAGCTCGATCTCGGCGCCGGCCAGGCCGATGGTCGCCGGCGCGCAGTAGAGGTTCGGCATGTCGGGAACCGGGCTGACGATCTCCCCCAGCGCGAGATCCTCGACCAGCACCTGGTAGACCGAGGGGATGTCGCCCCGGTGCTCCACGGACAGCGCGGTCGACGCGTTGCCCTGCGGGTCCAGGTCGACCACGAGCACTCGCTGGCCGTGCATCGACAGCCCGGCCGCGAGGTTCACCGCCGTCGTGGTCTTGCCGACGCCGCCCTTCTGGTTGGCGATGGTGATGATGCGCTGTTTCGGGGGCCGTGGCCAGTCACCCTCCTGCATGGGGGAGGTATAGCCGGTGGAAGCGGCGGCCACGGGAGCGGATGGAGCTGTTTCACGTGAAACCACTGAGCTGAGCGCCTCTCGGACCAGCGGCGAATCGCCGGGGTTAAGGGGGGGCTGTGACACGGTCGTCGTCCTTTCAACCGGCGTGGCAGCAGCAGGGGAAGAAGGCCAGCCGAGACCCGAAGGCCGTCCGCCGGAAACGGAGACATGACTGACCGGCCAGCCAAGGCCGCCTGCCGCATCCGGCATAACCGTCACCTCTTCCGTCGGCGCCGCGTACCCTGCGCAACTCGAGCTGGCGAGTGTCCGGCGACCACCCGGACGAGAGTCGCGGGCGGATCGACCTTACCGCGCCCGACCGTGACAAGCTCGGCAGTCTCAGCACCATAAGCCCGCAATTGCCGCGCGGCGGCGTCGAGTTCCTCGGCCGCGCGCTCTCCCTTCATCGCCAGGAGCTGGCCACCCTCCCGGAGGAGGGGCATCGACCACGCCAGAAGGCGGTCAAGCGGCGCCACGGCACGGGCCGAGGCCACATCGAAGAACTGCTTCCCCGCCAGCTCCTCGGCGCGACCGCGCACCACCTCCACGTTGGTCAACTTCAGCTCGTCCACGCACTCCTCCAGGAACGTCGTCCTGCGGAGAAGCGGCTCCAGGAGGGTCACCCGCACGTCGGGACGTACGATCGCCAGGACGATGCCGGGAAGGCCCGCGCCGGAGCCGATGTCGACGAGGTGGGCGCCCTCGGGCACCGCCTCGGCCACCACCGCGCAGTTCAGCAGGTGCCGGTCCCAGATGCGGGGGATCTCCCTCGGCCCGAGAAGCCCTCTCACCACTCCGGGGCCGGCCAGCATTTCCGCGAAAGCCTGGGCCCGGGGCCAGGCCTCTCCGGTGAAAACCTCGCGCGCCACAGCGGGCGCGTCGGGCAGCTCGTCGCTTTCCGCCATCACTCACTCAACTAGAACGGTCACAACATCTCCGCGTAAGGGTAGCCGTCCCGGCACTCCTCCCTGCTTACGACGCGTCGGGCCGTACCACCTGGAGCCATATGTCCGGTCCCCTACCGGGCCGCCGAACCGCAAGCCGTACGGGCTCCGTACCTGCGAAGGGGGGCCCAGAGGAACGCCCAGCAGCACGATGGAAACGCGCGGGCAATGGGCGGCCCAAGAAAAGTACGAGATTCCGGAAACGTGGGAGAGCCTGCGCCATACGGCGCGGCGGAACCGCTACAACGGAAGTGACGCATCGGAAGCCCAGCCTCGACCTTGACGGGGAGAGCCTGGAACGCCGAAGGGCCGCCGATCCAGTGGATCGGCGGCCCGTAATTCCCAGATCTGGGACCCGGCCCCGCAGGCGGCGGCGCTACACGGGCAGGACCACGACGAAGCGCTCGGGCTCCTCGCCCTCGGACTCGCTCCTCAGCCCCGCGGCCGCGACGGCGTCGTGCACGATCTTGCGCTCGAACGGCGTCATCGGCTGGAGGGACTTCGCCTCTCCAGAGCGCTTGACGTCCTCGGCGGCCTTGGCACCGAGCTTGCTCAGCTCCACTCGCCGGCCCTGGCGGTAGCCGGCGACATCGAGCATCAGGCGCGACCGCTCGCCCGTACGGCGGTGCACGGCGAGACGCGTGAGCTCCTGCAGCGCCTCCAGCACCTCACCGTTGGCGCCGACCAGGTCGCTCCCCTTGATGTCAACGACGGACACGAGGGCGCGGTCGCCTTCGACGTCCATGTCGATGTCGCCGTCGAGGTCGGCGATGTCCAGCAGCCCTTCGAGGTAGTCGGCCGCGATCTCACCTTCCTGTTCGAGGGCGGCGATGTCGGGCGCGGCCTGGGGGGCCTGCTCCTCGTTGACTTCGGTCACGTCCGGACTCTCCTTCAAGACAACCGGCTACGGCTTCTTAGTACCTGTGCGCTTGCTGCGCGGCTGCCGGGTGGGCTGCTGGCGGATGACCTTCTGCTCGGGCTCGGGCGGCGGAGCGTCTTCCGGCTCCTTCGCCGCCTTGCTCGGCAGGATCTTGCTCAGCAGCCCTGGCTTGGGCTCGGGCTCCACCACGTTGCCCTTGGCGTCGACGACCGGCATCGGATGCCGACTGTAGAACCAGTGTTGCTGACCAAGGGTCCACAGGTTGGTGGTGACCCAGTAAAGGATAAGCCCGAGCGCGAAGTTCAAGCTGAAGATCGCGAACAGCGGCGAGATGTACATCAGGATCTTCTGCTGCTGCGCCATGGGGTTGTCCGGCATCTGCGCCATCGACCGGGTGACGCTCTGGCGCACCGTGAGGAAGGTCGTGGTCGAGCTGATCGCCACGAAGATGCCCAGGACGATCTTCGTGAGGATGGGCTCGGCGCCCAGGGCGTGGATCTCGTTGGCACTGGTGAAGAACGTCGCGGGGATCGGCGCCCCGAAGATGTGCCCGGCACGCGCGCTGTCCACGAGCTGCTGGGTCATGCCGTGGGCGGCCTTGTCCTCGGCGATCGCCCTCAGCACGGTGAACACGGAGATGAAGATCGGGAACTGCGCCACCACGGGGAGGCAGCCACCGAGGGGGTTGGCTCCCCCCTCCTGGTAGACCTTCATGACCTCCTGGTTCATGCGTTGCTTGTCGTTCTTGTACCGCTTGCGAAGCTCCTGCACCTTGGGGGCGAGCTCCTGCATCTTCTTCGACGAGCGCATCTGCTTGAGGAAGAGCGGGAAGATCAGCAGACGCATCAGCACGGTCAGCGTGATGATGGTGAGGGCCCAGTTCAGCCCGTTGTCTGGGGGGATGATGACGCTGTAAGCCGCGTGAATCCAGGCGATCACCGTAGCGACCGCTGTATACAGCGGCTCCAGGAATGACAGCTCCACCGAGCTAGCTCCCTTGCGTTTCGTCGTGGGACCGGACCGGGCGCGGAGGCACCGGGTCGTAACCTCCCGGGTGGAAGGGGTGGCAACGCCCGATTCGCCTGGCGGTCAGCCAGAGCCCCCGCAGCGCACCGTGGACGGCGATCGCTTCGAGTCCGTAGGCACTGCAGGATGGTTCGAAGCGGCATCGCGGCCCAAGGAGGGGGCTTATGAAGGCTCGATAGAACCTGATCGGGAGCATGAGGGCTCGGGCCGCCGGAGAGACCTGCGTGGTCTGCTGCCGCGTGCTCACGGACGCGCTCGGCGGAAGGAGGCTCGCTCCGCCCGCGTCCCGCTCTCTCGCCCCCGGGTCACCGCTGTTCATGCCTGTCCATCCGTCGCGGCCGGACGATCGGATCGTCGCCCAGGCACCCGTCGCCCGATCAAACGATCCAGCGCGACGTCGAGCTCGGCGGCGAGGTGCTCGCTTCGCGCGGACGCCGCCTGTGGATTGGCGCGTACAACAAGCAGGCTACCTCGCGGTAGGGAGTGCAGGCGGTGGCGCATCAGGTGCCTCAGCCGGCGCTTGACGCGGTTCCTGACGACCGCGCCGCCGACGGCCTTGCTGACCACGAACCCCACAAGGGGAGGGTCCTGAGGATTGCCTCGCGTGCTCAGGTGGGCGACCAAGGTGGGGCGTCCTGCGCGCTTTCCTCCGCGGATAGCGCTCGCGAACTCCTCGCCACGGCGCATACGGGAAGCGGACGGCAGCACGAGTGGACCTGCTTTCTGACGGACACGGGCCCGGGTACGGCTATCGCCCGCCGGTCAGTTCCGACGGGCGAGGAAACCACGCACCGGGCGCTCCGCGCTGTCAGGCGGACAGCTCCGCGCGGCCCTTGCGGCGGCGGGCGGCGAGGATCGCACGGCCGGCCCGCGTGCGCATGCGCAGCCGGAAGCCGTGGGTCTTCGCGCGGCGACGGTTGTTCGGCTGGAAAGTACGCTTGCTCACGAGTGGGCTCCAGGCTTGAGTTCACCCGCACACGGTGCGAGCGATTGACACACAGGGCAAGGCCTATCGAATGCGTGGGCACGCCAAAGTGCCGTCGCGCGACAAGCCGACCGTCGTACGTTACGGGGCGAACAGGCCAAAGGTCAAACCAGAACGGCCGGGCGGCATGCCCGTCCAAGGTTATCCACTATTCCACAGCCCCTGTTTCCACCGCCGCCACGTCATCCACAGTATGTGCACCATGCCTCCCCCAACCAGCCACTAGGCTGTGGACAACGTCTTGAACAGGGATGTGCACAACGCTACTGTCGGCCCTCCAGACCTTTCCCCTCCATCTCATCGATGTGCTTGTACGCACGTCTGAGTGTTGTGGACACTGTGTGGATCGTATGTGGACAGGGTGTGGACCCCTTGTGGACCGCCGAAAGGAGCCTGCGGACAACGCTGTGGGGACAGCCGCGAGGCCCGGCGCCGACGGAGCTTGCTCCGGCAGGCGTTCATGTGGATAACGAATCGCGGCGAGCGTGCGGGGGCCGCGTAAGGGAGGAGGGGCCGACCAATGGATGGCGTCGACCTCGGCCCGTTGTGGGCCCGAGCGCTGGAGAGCTTCGCCGAAGGAAGCGTCCCGCCTCAGCAGCGCGCGTGGCTCAACATGACCCGCCCTTTCGGCCTGGTCAACGACACGATCATCCTCGCGGCGCCGAACGACTTCGCCAAGGACGTCCTTGAGACCAAGCTCCGCCCCCTGATCGCGCAGGCGCTCTCCCAGGAGTTCGGCCGTCCGATGCGGGTGGCCGTCATGGTCGACCCGATGGCCGGCGTGGGTGACGACCCGGCCCCGAGGCCGGACGGATATCCCCAGGCGTCCCCAGCCGGTTATCCCCATGGTGGACAACCGCAGCCCGGGTACGGACAGCCTGGCAGGCAAGGCCCCATGGGCCAGCAGCCCTTTCCCGACCAGGGGTCGTCCACCGACTATCCACAGGCTCGGCCACAGGCGCAGCCTTACTCCTATTCCTATGGGGGCAACTCCGAGGACCCCTATCCGGCCGGTCCGGGGGGGCCCTCCCAGCCTTATCCACAGGACGGCTACCAGGGCCAGGAGAGCTACCCCGCTCAGCCGGGGCAGGGCGGCCAGGAGCAGCCCCAGTCCACCCAGCAGGAAGCGCCGCCGTCCCAGCAGTACTCCCGCGGCGACGGGTCGCAGCCCTTTCAGCGCGGCGACGCCGCGCAGTCCTTTCCCCGTGGCGACACCCAGCAGCAGTACCCCCGCGGTGAGACGCCCCAGCCGTTCCCGCGCGGCGAGTCCCAGCAGCCGTTCCCCCGTGGCGAGTCTCCTCAGTCGTACTCACGGGGCGACGCGTCGCAGCCGTACCCCCAGCAGACCGGGGGATACGGCGGGCAATCCCCGTATTCCGGCAGGCCAGAGAGCCAGCCACCGCGCCCGCGGCAGGAGTCGGAGAGCTACGACCGACCTGTGCAGAACCGCTGGGACAGCCGCGGCGGCAAGCCCAGCGAGCCCGCCAGGCTGAATCCCAAGTACACCTTCGAGACCTTCGTCATCGGCGCGTCGAACCGCTTCGCGCACGCGGCCGCCGTCGCGGTCGCCGAGGCGCCGGCCAAGGCGTACAACCCGCTGTTCATCTACGGCGACTCGGGGCTGGGCAAGACCCACCTGCTCCACGCGATCGGGCACTACGCGCAGCGGCTGTACGACGGGGCCCGCGTGCGATATGTCAGCTCCGAGGAGTTCACGAACGACTTCATCAACTCGATCCGCGACCACAAGGCCGACGGGTTCCGCGCCCGATACCGCGCGGTCGACATCCTGCTTGTGGACGACATCCAGTTCCTGGAGGGCAAGGAGCAGACGCAGGAGGAGTTCTTCCACACCTTCAACACGCTCCACAACGCCAACAAGCAGATCGTCATCTCCAGCGACCGGGCGCCCAAGCAGCTGGTGACCCTGGAGGACCGGCTCCGCAACCGCTTCGAGTGGGGGCTGATCACCGACGTCCAGCCGCCCGAGCTGGAGACGCGCATCGCGATCCTCCGCAAGAAGGCGATCCAGGAAGGCCTCGCGGCACCCGGTGACGTGCTCGAATACATCGCGAGCAAGATCTCCACCAACATCCGCGAGCTGGAGGGCGCGCTCATCCGCGTCACGGCCTTCGCGAGCCTCAACCGCCAGTCGGTCGACCTCCAGCTCGCCGAGGTCGTCCTGAAGGACCTCATCACCGAGGACTCCAGCACCGAGATCACGATCGCCACGATCATGGCGCAGACGGCGGCCTACTTCGGGCTGTCGATCGACGACCTCTGCGGCAGCTCCCGCTCGCGTGTGCTGGTGACGGCCCGTCAGATCGCCATGTACCTGGCCAGAGAGCTCACCGACCTGTCGCTCCCCAAGATCGGCCAGCAGTTCGGCGGGCGCGACCACACGACAGTCATGCACGCCGAACGCAAGATCCGCTCGCTGATGGCCGAGCGCAGGTCGATGTACAACCAGGTCACAGAGCTGACGAACCGCATCAAGCAGAACTCTCGCAACGCCTGATGATCCACAGCCTGTGGATATCTCTGTGGATCAGGGCACAGTGCCGGTGAATACCGGGAATACCGCCCGAGAAGCGCGACCAAGCAAGCGAACGGCCGGTTCGAGCCGCTTCGGCGCCTGGGGACAACTCTGGGGACATCTTGGGGAAGACCTGGGGACTACCGGTGGACGACCTGGGGACGCCCTGTGGGTAGGGTCTGAAGGCGACCCGGAGCACTGCTCTTACCCCGTGGATAACCGGTGGAAACCTCGTGGATGACCGGTGGATGAAGACCCCCCAAACTGGGGACGGCCTGTGTGTAACGCTCGGTTGTCCCCAGGCGCGGCTCGGAAATGCACCGTCCACCCACAGGGCCGGTGGACAAAAAACAGTCGCTGACCTGCGAAGACATTAGACTTCCACAGTATCCACCCCCCCTAATGAGATGACCTGTATCTCTCTCTACTAAGAACTCAAGACCCATAGAAGGGTTCTGGCCGTCCTCCCGTGCGGGAGGGTGAACACTTGAATCAACGGCGCGGAGCAGTCGAGCCGGGATGAAGACCGCGATCAAGACGATCAAGACAGCAGAAATAACAGGAGGCGGATCCACGTGATGTTCCGTGTCGACCGAGACGTGCTCGCAGAGGCGGTCGCGTGGACCGCACGCAGCCTGCCCGCGAGGCCGTCCGTGCCGGTGCTCGCCGGCATGCGGCTGGAGGTCACCGACCAGCAGCAGCTCAAGCTCTCGGGTTTCGACTACGAGGTCTCCGCCGAGGTGACCCTGGAGCTGCAGACCGGTGACCCCGGCCTGGTGCTCGTCTCCGGCCGCCTGCTCGCCGAGATCACCCGCGCGCTTCCCGCACAGCCTGTGGACTTCCTGGTCGAGGGCGCCAAGGCCGTCGTCACGTGTGGAAGCGCCAGGTTCACCCTGTTGACGATGCCCGCCGAGGACTACCCCTCGCTGCCCGCGATGCCCCCCGCCGCGGGCCGGGTCGGCAGCGACATCTTCTCCTCCGCCGTCGCCCAGGTCGCCGTCGCCGCGGGCAAGGACGACACGCTGCCCATGCTCACCGGTGTCCGCATGGAGATCGAGGGCGACACCGTGACCCTCGCCGCGACCGACCGCTACCGGCTGGCCGTCCGCGAGCTCAAGTGGCAGCCTGACCAGCCCGACTTCTCGTCCATCGCGATGATCCCCGGCAGGACCCTCGCCGACACGGCCAAGTCGCTGACGACGGGCGCCGAGGTCGAGATCGCGCTCAGCTCCACCGGTGGCACCGGCGAAGGCATGATCGGGTTCTCCAGCGCGGGCCGCCGCACCACCACCCGGCTCCTCGACCCCGAGTTCCCGAAGTACCGCTCGCTGCTGCCCACGGAGTTCTCCGCCCACGCCGACCTCGCGACCTCGGCCTTCGTCGAGGCGGTCAAGCGCGTCGCGCTGGTGGCCGAGCGCAACACCCCGGTGCGCCTGGCCTTCCACGGGGGCGAGGTCGTGCTCGAGGCCGGCAGCGGCGACGAGGCGCAGGCGGTCGAGGTGCTCCCGGTCGAGTTCGAGGGCGACGACATCAACATCGCCTTCAACCACCAGTTCCTGCTCGAAGGCCTCGGCGCGATCGACTCCGACGTGGCCCGCCTGCAGTTCACCACGTCGACCAAGCCCGCCATCCTCACCGGTGGCAAGCCTGTGGACGACGGCATCACGCCCGACTACCGCTACCTCATCATGCCCATTCGCCTGTCCAGCTAGGATCCCGTCGTCCGCCTGATTGGACCCGGCGGGGCGGGGTACGGCGCGTGCGTCGCGTCGTGGATGATGGAGACCTTCACGAGGGGTGGCTGGGATGCAGATCGGCATGGTCGGGCTGGGCAAGATGGGCGGCAACATGGCCGAGCGGCTCCGCCGCGCCGGTCATGACGTGGTCGGCTACGACCGCGACCCGAAGACCAGCGACGTCGGCAGCCTGCAGGAGCTCGTCGAGCGGCTCCAGGCCCCCCGTGTGGTCTGGGTCATGGTCCCGGCCGGCGAGCCCACCAGGGCGACGATCGAGGAGCTCGGCAAGCTGCTCTCCGAGGGCGACATCGTCGTCGACGGCGGCAACTCCCACTACCTCGACGACAAGAAGCACGCCGATCAGCTCAAGGTCAAGGGCATCGGGTTCGTCGACGTCGGCGTGAGCGGCGGGGTCTGGGGTCTTGAGAACGGCTATGCCCTGATGGTCGGCGGCGACCCCGAGTACGTCCAGCGGCTCATGCCGATCTTCGAGACGCTCAAGCCCGAGGGCGAGGACGGCTTCGTCCACGCGGGCACCGTCGGCGCCGGCCATTTCGCCAAGATGGTCCACAACGGCATCGAGTACGGCATCATGCAGTCGTTCGCCGAGGGCTGGGAGCTGCTGGAGGCCACCGACATCGTCACCGACGTGCCGGGCGCGTTCAGGAGCTGGCGCACCGGCACGGTGATCCGCTCGTGGCTGCTCGACCTGCTGGTCCGCGCGCTCGACGACGACGCCGACCTGTCCGAGCTCAAGGGCTACGCCGAGGACTCCGGCGAGGGCCGCTGGACCGTCCAGGCCGCCGTGGACCACGCGGTGCCCCTGCCGGCCATCACGGCCGCGCTGTACGCCCGCTTCGCCTCGCGGCAGGAGGACTCCCCCGCGATGAAGATGGTCGCGGCCCTGCGCAACCAGTTCGGCGGCCACGCCGTCTCCTCCGTCGAGGGCCAGCACGCCAAGGGCGCCGACGCTCCCGGCGCCGACGTCACACCTCCCGTGGAGGCGCAGCGCTGACGGTCGCGCCCTGAGCGTCCCCCGGACCCTTGCGCCTGGGGTGATTCTGCCTGCGCGTCTGAACGTTGCCCTCGGGCCGCCTGGGCCCCTCCTGGGCATCTCTGAGCCGGCGCCCGATGCTGCCCACGGAACTGATTTGGCGTCGGATGCCGGTTGTGCAGATGTTGTCGTAGTGGCCCACTAACCTTCGTGGGGTGCATGTCGCCCATCTGTCGCTGACCGACTTCCGGTCCTACTCCGCCGTGGAGCTGGCCCTGGAGCCGGGGGTGACGGCGCTCGTCGGCCCCAACGGGCAGGGCAAGACCAATCTGGTCGAGGCCTTGGGCTATGTGGCGACGCTCGGCAGCTTCCGCGTCGCCACCGACGCCCCGCTCGTGCGGCAGGGCGCCGCGCGGGCCATCGTCCGTTCCGTGGTGGTCCGCGACGACCGCCGCGCGCTGGTCGAGATCGAGATCAACCCCGGCCGGGCCAACCGCGCCAGGCTCAACCGCTCACCGGTCCCCCGGCCGCGCGACGTCCTCGGCCTGCTCCGCACGGTGCTGTTCGCCCCCGAGGACCTCGCGCTCGTGAAGGGCGACCCCGCCGATCGGCGCAGGTTCCTCGACGATCTGCTGGTCGCCCGCGCGCCCCGCTTCGCCGGCGTACGGGCCGACTACGACCGGGTGCTCAAGCAGCGCGGCGCCCTGTTGCGCAGCGCCATGCAGGCCAGGCCAGGGCGACGGCAGAGCCCCCGCCGCCAGGAGGCGGAGGCGGGGTTCTCCGCGGCCGGCGCCGGTGACGCGCTCAGCACGCTGGAGGTCTGGGACGCCCATCTGGCCCGCCACGGCGCCGAGCTGCTCGCCGCGCGGCTGGAGCTCGTCCAGGCGCTGCGCCCGCTCGTGGCCAAGGCGTACGCCCTGCTGGCCCCCTCGTCGGCCCCCGCCGACATGGAGTACCGCGACTCGCTGTCCACAGAGGCGGGGGAGTCTCGGGAGTTCATGACTCCCCCGCCGTCCACAGCCACGGGGGCGGCCGTGGTCGACCGCGCGGCGCTGGAGGAGGCGCTGCGCGCGAGCCTGATCGAGGTGCGGCAGGCAGAGCTCGAGCGCGGCGTGACCCTCGTCGGGCCGCACCGCGACGATCTGCTGCTGCGTCTCGGCGAGCTGCCCGCGCGCGGCTACGCCAGCCACGGCGAGTCGTGGTCGTTCGCGCTGGCGCTGCGCCTCGCCGCGTACGACCTGCTCAGGGCTGAGGGCGGCGACCCTGTGCTCATCCTCGACGACGTGTTCGCCGAGCTCGACAGCCGCAGGCGCCGCAGCCTCGCCGACATCGTGGCGCCCGCCGAGCAGGTCCTGATCACCGCGGCCGTGCCGGAGGACGTCCCGGCCCAGCTCGTCGGCGCCCGGTTCGACGTCGCGGAAGGGAGCGTCACCCGTGTCAGGTGAGCCGTCCGGAGTCCAGTCCCCCGACGTCGTCGCGGCGCGCGGGGCCGCCATGGCGCGCGAGAAGCTCGCCCAGGCGAAGGCCGACGCGGCCAGGCGCGGGCAGCTCCCCCGCCGCGAGCCCCGCCGCCGGGCCGCGGCACGGCGCGACGCCGGCGATCCGCAGCTTTTCGGCCGTGCCATTCGCGACCTGCTCGCCGACCGGGGGTGGGAGCAGCCGCTGGCCGTCGGAGGGGTGTTCGGGCGCTGGCACGAGATCGTCGGGCCCGATCTGGCGCTCCACACCAAGCCCGAGACCTTCGCCGACGGAGAGGTGCTGGTCGTCGCCGACTCCACGGCGTGGGCGACCCAGGTGCGCCTGCTGGCGTCCACGCTGGTCAGACGCCTGAACGAAGAGCTCGGCGACGGCACGGTGCGCCGGGTGAAGGTGCGCGGCCCACAGAACGGGCCGCGCCCGTCGGGCGGGCTCAGGGTGACCGGGAGCCGCGGCCCGGGGGACACCTACGGCTGAGCCGGGCCTCACAGCATCGCCCGACCAGCGAAATGAGGGGGAGACCCCCGGGGAAACCGATCAGAATCACGTTGGCGGTTGTGACCCCCTTCCTCGTGGGGGGATGCTCAAGAGCACATTCAACGCCCGACAGGCCATCACAGCGGCCGTCAATGCCACCTGATGCGCTTCTGACCGGTAGAATGAAATCGGATTCCGGACACGTCCGCATGCGAGTCACCCCCGGCTGCGCGCCGATCTCCCTGGGTGGTCGCATCGAGGCACTCACGACGGTGACGGGCACGGCAGGGGCAGCCGATTGTTGGTCTCTCCTGCCGCGTGTCCGCGGCAGGAGGATTTCGCACTTGTCCTACGACGCTAGCTCAATCACCGTTCTCGAAGGACTTGAGGCGGTTCGTAAGCGCCCTGGCATGTACATCGGCTCGACGGGCGAGCGTGGTCTCCACCACCTCGTGCAAGAGGTTGTGGACAACTCCGTCGACGAGGCACTCGCGGGGCACGCCGATCACATCGAGGTCACCCTCCTCGCCGACAACGGCGTCCGGGTAGTGGACAACGGCCGCGGCATCCCTGTCGGCATCGTCCCGGGCGAGCAGCGCCCGGCCGTCGAGGTCGTCCTCACCGTCCTCCACGCGGGCGGCAAGTTCGACAGCAAGTCCTATGCCGTCTCCGGCGGTCTGCACGGCGTGGGCGTGTCGGTGGTCAACGCGCTGTCCACCCGCCTTGAGGTCGAGATCAAGACCGAGGGCCACCACTGGCGGCAGTCGTACGTCGAGAGCAAGCCGACCGGTCCCCTGGTCAAGGGCGAGCCCACCGGCGAGACCGGCACCTCGATCACCTTCTGGGCCGACGGCACCATCTTCGAGACCACGACCTGGAACTTCGAGACGCTGTCGCGCAGACTCCAGGAGATGGCCTTCCTGAACAAGGGCCTGTCGATCGTCCTGCGTGACGAGCGGCCCGACCACGTCAACGGCGAGCCCCACGTGGTCACCTATCACTACGAGGGCGGCATCTCCGACTTCGTCAAGCACATCAACTCCAAGAAGGAGCCCGTCCACAGCTCGGTCATCGACTTCGAGGCCGAGGGCGACGGCATCTCCGTCGAGATCGCCATGCAGTGGAACGCCTCCTACAGCGAGTCGGTCTACACCTTCGCCAACACCATCAACACCGCCGAGGGCGGCACCCACGAGGAGGGCTTTCGCGCCGCGCTGACGACCATCGTCAACCGCTACGCCCGGGAGCAGAAGTTCCTCAAGGAGGGCAAGGACGACAACCTCACCGGGGACGACATCCGTGAGGGCCTGACCGCCATCATCTCGGTGAAGCTGGCCGACCCGCAGTTCGAAGGCCAGACCAAGACCAAGCTCGGCAACACCGAGGCCAAGTCGTTCGTGCAGAAGGCCTGCAACGACTCCATCCGCGACTGGTTCGAGCGGAACCCCGGCGAGGCCAAGGAGATCCTGAGCAAGTCCCTGCAGGCCTCCCGCGCCCGCATCGCCGCGCGCCAGGCCCGTGACCTCACCCGGCGCAAGTCGCTGCTGGAGGCCGGCTCGGGCCTGCCGGGCAAGCTGGCCGACTGCCAGTGGACCGAGCCGGAGAAGTGCGAGCTCTACATCGTCGAGGGCGACTCGGCCGGCGGCTCGGCCAAGGGCGGCCGCGATCCCAAGTTCCAGGCGATCCTCCCGATCCGCGGCAAGATCCTCAACGTCGAGAAGGCCCGCATCGACCGGGTCCTCAAGAACAACGAGGTCCAGGCGCTGATCACCGCCCTCGGCACCGGTGTGCACGCCGAGTTCGACATCCAGAAGCTCCGCTACCACAAGCTCATCCTGATGGCGGACGCCGACGTCGACGGTCAGCACATCACCACGCTGCTGCTGACGCTGCTTTTCCGCTTCATGCGGCCCCTGATCGAGGCGGGCCACGTCTACCTTTCCCAGCCCCCGCTCTACAAGATCAAGTGGGACAGGAAGGGCGAGGACGCCAGCTACGCCTACTCCGACCGCGAGCGGGACTCCATCATCCAGAGCGGCATCGACGCGGGCAGGCGCGACCCGCGCCAGCACGACGGTGTCCAGCGCTTCAAGGGTCTGGGCGAGATGAACGCCTCGCAGCTCTGGGAGACCACGATGAACCCGGCGACCCGGGTTCTTCTTCAGGTCACCCTCGACGACGCGGCCCAGGCCGATGAGATGTTCACCGTGCTGATGGGTGAGGACGTCGAGGCACGGAGATCGTTCATCATCAGAAACGCACGGGATGTCCGATTCCTGGACGTGTAGCGGCAGCCGTAGAGACTCATCTTCCAAAAGGACATACCACTCGTGACCGAAGTGAACATCCCGCCGGGACCTCCCGCTGACCGCATCGAACCCGTCGACATCCAGTCCGAGATGCAGCGCAGCTACATGGACTACGCGATGTCGGTCATCGTGTCGCGGGCGCTGCCCGACGTGCGTGACGGCCTGAAGCCCGTACACCGGCGTGTGCTCTACGCCATGTACGACGGCGGCTACCGGCCCGACCGCGGATATTTCAAGTGCTCCCGCGTCGTCGGCGACGTGATGGGCTCCTACCACCCGCACGGCGACGCGTCGATCTACGACACCGTCGTACGTCTGGCGCAGCCCTGGGCGCTGCGCTACACGCTGGTCGACGGCCAGGGCAACTTCGGCTCGCCCGGCAACGACCCCGCCGCCGCCATGCGGTACACCGAGTGCCGGCTCGCGCCGATCGCCATGGAGATGCTCCGTGACATCGACAAGGAGACCGTCGACTTCCAGCCCAACTACGACGGGCGCTCCCAGGAGCCGATCGTCCTGCCCGCGAGGTTCCCGAACCTCCTGGTCAACGGTGCCGCCGGCATCGCGGTCGGCATGGCGACCAACATCCCGCCGCACAACCTACGCGAGGTCGCCGAGGGTGTCACCTGGTGCCTGCAGAACCCCGAGGCCACCGACGAGGAGCTCCTCGAGGCGCTGATCGCCCGGGTCAAGGGCCCCGACTTCCCCACCGGCGCGCTGATCGTCGGCCGCCGTGGCATCGACGACGCCTACCGCACCGGGCGCGGGTCGATCACCATGCGGGCGATCGTCGAGGTCGAAGAGGACGCCAAGGGCCGGCAGAACCTCGTCGTCACGGCCCTGCCGTACCAGGTGAACCCCGACAACCTGGCGCTGACCATCGCCGAGCTGGTGAAGGACGGCAAGGTCACCGGCATCGCCGACGTGCGGGACGAGACCTCCTCGCGCACCGGCCAGCGCCTCGTGATCGTCCTGAAGCGCGACGCCGTCGCCAAGGTCGTGCTGAACAACCTCTACAAGCACACCCAGCTCCAGACGACCTTCGGTGCCAACATGCTGGCCCTGGTCGACGGCGTGCCGAGGACGCTGCGCCTCGACCAGTTCGTCAAGTACTACGTGGCCCACCAGATCGAGGTCGTGGTCCGGCGCACCCGCTACCTGCTGCGCAAGGCCCAGGAGCGCGCCCACATCCTGAGCGGTCTGCTCAAGGCCATGGACCGCATGGACGAGGTCATCGCGCTGATCCGCAGGTCGCCCTCCGCGGCGCAGGCGGTCGGCGGGCTGATCGAGCTGCTGGAGATCGACGAGATCCAGGCGCAGGCCATCCTCGACATGCAGCTGCGCAAGCTGGCCGCGCTGGAGCGCCAGCAGATCGTCGACGAGTACGAGTCGCTGATGGCGCAGATCGCCGAATACCAGGCGATCCTGGCCTCCGAGCCTCGGCAGCGGCAGATCGTGGCCGACGAGCTCGGCGACATCGTCGGCAAGTTCGGCGACGAGCGCAAGACCGAGATCATCGCCTACGACGGCGACATGTCCATCGAGGACCTCATCGCCGAAGAGGACATGGTCGTCACGATCACCCGTGGCGGCTACGCCAAGCGCACCAAGACCGACCTCTACCGCGCGCAGAAGCGCGGCGGCAAGGGCGTTCGCGGCGCGCAGCTCCGGCAGGACGACATCGTCGAGCACTTCTTCGTGACGACGACCCACCACTGGCTGCTGTTCTTCACCAACAAGGGCCGCGTCTACCGGATCAAGGCGTACGAGTTCCCCGACGCCGGCCGGGACGCGCGCGGGCAGCACCTGGCGAACCTTCTGGCGATGCAGCCCGACGAGCACGTCATGGAGATTCTCGACCTTCGTGACTACCAGGTCTCGCCCTACCTCGTGCTGGCTACCCGCAGCGGCCTGGTGAAGAAGACCCGGCTCTCGGAGTACGACTCCCCCAGGTCGGGTGGCCTGATCGCGATCAACCTCCGCGAGGACGACGAGGTCATCGCCGCCAAGCTCGTCTCGGAGGAGGACGACGTCCTGCTGGTGTCGCGAGGCGCCAAGTCCATTCGCTTCACCGCCTCCGACGAGGCACTGCGCCCGATGGGCCGCGCGACCAGCGGTGTCATCGGCATGCGGTTCCTCGACGGCGACGAGCTGCTGGCGATGAACGTCCTCAGCGACGGCGCCGACGTGCTTATCGCGACCGAAGGCGGGTATGCGAAGCGGACGCCGGCGGATCAATATCCCGTTCAAGGTAGGGGCGGGCAAGGTGTGCTGACTGCGAAGATTGTCAGTGCTCGTGGCAAGCTGGTCGGAGCAGTAATGGTGAGTCCCGAGGACGAGGTGTTCGCTATCACCTCCGCAGGCGGGGTGATCCGCACCAGCGCGGGCGAGATCAAGCAGTCCGGCCGCCAGACCATGGGAGTGCGCCTGATGAACCTCTCGGAGGGAGACAGCGTGGTTGCCCTCGCCCGCAACGCCGAAGCGCTGGACAGCGAGGACAATGGGGGAGAGGACGAGGAATGAGCCCTCAGGTCAACTCCGGAGGTTCCGGTAATTCCGGTAAATCGCCCGGCACTTCGGCAAATCGCAAGCGGAACCCACCCAAGGGGGTCCGCCCTGCCTCCTCGGTGAACTCCTCCACTCGCAACCAGGTGACGGAGAGCGTGAACACCTCGGAAAGTACGGGCAAGGCGCGACCTCCTGCCGGCCCGAGTGATGACAGGGTTGTCGTCGTGTCCAGTGACGATGACGCGGTGACCCCTGTCGGCGACGGTGAGAACGGAGACGCGACCCTGCGCATCCGCTCCTCGTCCGTTCCCGACAAATCCTGGTCGCCATCTCCCGACGGTCCGGGCGGCGGCCCGACCAGGCCCGCACAGAAGCCCCCGGCCCCGCCTTCCGGGTCGCCGGCGGGCCCGTCGGCCGCTCCGCGCCCCGGTTCGGACGTCGACCCGAGGCCCGGCGCCAGGCCGGGCTCCGGTGGCGGCGCGAGGCCCGGTTCGGCTCCGCAGCCCCGCCCTGACGGCGCTCCGCGGCCCGGTGCCGATGGCGGTCCCCGGCCGGGTTCCGGCGCTCCGGGTTCCGCCGGCGCTCTGCACCCCGGTCCCGGCGGTGCTCCGCAGCCCGGTCCCGGCTCCCGTCCTGGGAAGCCCGCCTCGGGTGCCGGTTCCAAGCAGGGCGGGTTCGGGGCCGTGTCGGCCCTGTCCACCCCGGAGCCGGCCCTCGGCCGCACCGAGCAGCGTGACAAGCCCTCGCCGATGAAGGCTCCCCGCAAGGCCCACCTGGTGCTGCGCAGGATCGAGCCCTGGTCGGCGATGAAGTTCAGCTTCGTCGTCTCGCTCGTCTGCTTCGTGGTGCTGTTCGTGGCCGTCGCCGTCCTGTACGGCGTGCTGTCGGCGCTCGGCGTCTTCGACTCCATCGTGAACACCGTGACGCAGCTCACCGTTCCCGACGGCAAGACGACCAGCGGCATCGACATCAAGTCGTGGTTCGAGCCCGTACGGATCCTCGGCTACACCGCCCTGCTCGGCGCGGTGAACGTCGTCCTGATCACCGCGCTCTCCACGCTCGGGTCCGTCATCTACAACGTCGCCTCCGACCTGGTGGGCGGCGTCGAAGTGACCTTCAGCGAGGCCGAATAGCCCCGCAGATGCCGTTGAGGGCTCGGCCGGGCGCCCTCAACGGCATCCCTCGCATCCCCCTGCTCCCTGGCATCAGACGATAACGAGTGCATCCCGTTGGCGCGGGCGGCCTCAGAGCACGGTAAGCTTTTCCGTGTCAGAGAGACGGTTCGCTTCCGCTCCGCGGGGGCGATAGTCTTCTCTGCGTCGCACAGCGGGGCTATAGCTCAGACGGTTAGAGCGCTTCCCTGATAAGGAAGAGGTCCCAGGTTCAAGTCCTGGTAGCCCCACCATCGATTACCTGCGCAAAGGCCGCTCCCCATGATCGGGAAGCGGCCTTTTTGATCTTCTGAGTGACTAATCCGAAAATTGGACAGTAGTTGGGCAGGCGGCAGCGGACGACACCCTGGAACACCACTACCAGCCAGGCCAGGCGCTCCCGGGAGAGGCATTTCTCGCCTCCGAGTACGCCACCTCACGCCCGACCATCCGCAAGGCGATCGCCCAGCTCGCCGGGGAAGGGCTACTCACCATCGCCCATGGACGCGGTACCTTCGTCCGCCCCACCCCAGATCGCCGCATGATTCTCACAGGGTGGCATGAAGACCTACTCAACCCGGCTTACGACCCTGCCAAGCAGCACTGGGAGCACGTCACCGTTCCCAGCGAAGCCGAACGCGCACAGAACAAGGTCACCCCCAATTCAGCGCTGTTCATGACCGCCGAAGGCAGCAGAGCCGATGTCCTAGCCGTACGGCGAGGCAGCGTGGCCGTCTACCGGTACGCCTACTGGCAGCACACCAAGACCCGCGCCCGCATCCATCTGTGTTCCTATGTCCTGGCCGACTTGGTCACCACCATCACCGGCGAAGGCGCAGACCGGGAGGTCGACTCCCACGTCGAGCCCGAGGACTACTACGCCCACCTGGAACGCGAACACGGACCTCTGCGCTGGACCACCTCCGTGCATGCCCAGATGCCCTACATCGAGACCTACGAGGACCTCGGCATGGAACCGATCGGCACACCACTACTGGTCATCCGCAGGATCATGCTCAGCCGGCACGGCCGGCCACTGGAGTTCACCGAGATCGACGCCCCTGGGGACCGATTCGAAGTGGCAGCCGTCAGCGACTACAACTCAGCCGAGCCGAGAGGACTCTCGGCACTGCGCGTGTAGTGGGCTCAAAGTTTCTTTACTGGATCAAGGCGCCGCCGCTTCGCGCCGCCGCCCCGCATCGTATTGAGCGGTCCCGCACTGATCTTCCCGACCACCAATGCAGGTGACGCCGCTAGATCGTGCCGCTCAGGTTGTGCGAGCGGTCATGGCATGGTCATCACATTCAGTGTGCATTAAGCTAGCTGATCATGAATGGGCGAAACGGATTCTTACTCCTCGGATCAACGATCCTCTTCTTCACTTTTCTTGCCGCGTTGTCAAGAAATGGAAGTGTAAGTACTGGGTGGGGTCTTGCTGGAATCGGCTTCATGATCGGTGCAGTTGCTTGCGCTATCTCCGATCTAAAAACGCACCTGCCTGCTACGAAGCCGCAACCCTCCAACGATGCTGGAGATGTGTGATTCTGACCGGTGATGTCCGGCCCGTCCACCAGCGGTTAGCTCACGCCGTCCGTCCATACGACAAGGTCCGCCCACACCGACACCAGCACCAGGCCGTAACCGTCGTGAACGTCGGCAGCGATGCCATGGTGCTCCAGTTGTTGACATAACCGCCAGGCCGCGCGGACAGGTGGAGAGGGGGACGCCATCCCAAACGCAGATGCGAGCTGCTGTTGGCTTGAGGCCGCCACGGTCCGGCGAGACTGGGCGGGGACGTTTCTCCGGCTCACCATACGTCCCAAGGATGCGAACCCACATGGGACGGGGGAACTTCGTCAAGGACGGCTCGTGGGACGTCTTGCGCGGCGTATAAACGTCCCATGACGCCGAATGAGCGGCTGCGCTCAGCCATGGTCAGCAAAGGGCTCACCACCAGGGAACTCGCCGCGTCCACCGGAATGGACGTGAAGACCGTGGAACGGTGGCTCAGCACCGGACGCACCCCGCACCGCTCCATCGCCTACCGAGCAGCAGAGGCACTCAGCGAAGACCTTGCCTACTTGTGGCCCACAATCGAGCAAGGCCGTCGGCAGCAGCGCGGAAACAGCGAACTCATCGCCGCCTATCCGACCCGTACCGACGCCCCACTCGCGATGTGGCGCACCATGTTCGAGCAGGCCGCAGAACACATCGGCATCCTGGTCTACGCGGCGGTGTTCCTGTACGAGTCGCTACCCGACTTCAACGAGATGCTCGCCGCCAAAGCCGCCGCCGGTTGCCGGGTACGAGTCTTGCTAGGCGACGCCGACTCCCCGGCAATCTTCGCGCGAGGCCAGGAGGAGAAGTACGGTCACGGCATCGAGTCGCGGTGCCGCGTGGCACTCATGCACTACCGGCCCCTCATCAGTGCAGGGGTCGAGGTACACCTTCACGACACGACGCTGTACAACTCCCTCTACATCGGGGATGACCGCATGATCGTCAATGCGCACGTGTTCGGGATGAACGCCTACGGGGCACCGGTCTACCACTTGCGCCGTGCAGGTCAGGGTGGCCTCTTCGATTCCTACGCCCAGAGCTTCGAGGCCGTCTGGGACTGCTCACGCCCAGCGCCGGAGGAGTGACGATGGCCCGCACTGAGTACTACGACGACCCACAGGCCCCCAGACCCAACAGTCTCGTAGTCGGGGTCTCCGCCGTCGTGACCGACGAGCACGGTCGCATCCTCATGCAACGACGCAGAGACAACAACCTGTGGGCGCTCCCCGGAGGAGGCATGGACCTCACCGAGTCCGTACCGCAGGCAGCGTTCCGCGAGGTCAAAGAGGAGACCGGCTACGACATCGAGATCACAGGGATGGTCGGCCTCTACACCGACGCCCGCCACATCATCGCCTACACCGACGGGGAGGTTCGCCGACAGTTCAACATCTGCCTCACCGCTCGCATCGTGGGAGGAACGCTGGCGATCAGCGACGAGTCCACTGAGGTCCGGTGGGTTTCTCCTGATGAGCTGGGTGATCTCGACGTGCACCACACGCAACGGCTGCGGTTGCGCCACTACATGGAAGGCCTACAGAGCCCATACATCGGCTGATTCTCCTGCTTGTGGACATCATTCCCTGAAGGTGGACAGAAGTGCGCGCCGGTGCGATGACTCGGCCTCGGCGTCTCGGAGATGGGGGAGGAACTGTGAAGCGTGCGGGAAGCCAACCCTTGGTGATCTCCGCACGCTCTAGTGGATCCCACCAGCGCGCCGACCGCCGGCCCGCCACTGCCCGGCATGGGGTCAGCGCATAATTCGATCCATGGCGGACCAGCAATCAACCGACATCTCACACCCGTGTCCGTGTTGTGGCTACCTGACCCTAGACGAGCCGGGAAACTACGAGATCTGTCACCTCTGCTTCTGGGAAGACGACGGCGACGATGGACGTGGACCCAACCGCACGTACATGGCAGAAGCCCGAGCTAACTTCCTGAGGTGGGGCGCAATGGACCAGCGCTTCATCTACAGCGTCCGCCCTCCGGAACCTCAGGAGATACCGCCGGATGGCAGCGCTCTGCCCCTGCCTCCGATGGCCACCGTCAAGCGCCGACGGCGCCTACCCTGACTGCTTTCACAAGGACCAGACAATCTCGCTGGCCTGGTGGGTGACGAACTGAGTGATAACCGCAGCGTCCGACAGTGGATATCCACAGACTTCGGCGGACCGTTCCCGCAGGTCAGCACTCGTATGTAAGCAGGTCGTCGCTCCGTGATCGTGAGTCTTCCCACGAGCGTACGGCGTCGCCCACGGTGTAGTTTTGAGCCGCAGTGGTCGGGCCGTCGTGAACAGCAAATCAGCTGATGGTTGTCTGCTCCTCAGCCTGGAAGCCTTCCGAAACGGCGCTCCGATCGGCGGTGAGCTCCGCAGGAAACCGGCGGCCGCTGCGAACCAGTTCAAGGCCAGGGAGTAGAGTTATGCGATCTCCCAAGTTGACGCGGTGCTCACCACCGCGGTGAAGCATGACCTCTGTACCGTCTTTGAGCGCCAGTAACGTGCCGTTGGCGCTCGTATCCCGGACAGAGAGTCGCTCCCCCTCCAGGAGCAGAACCAGATGAGATCGGCTGACCTGAAGGCGCTCCGCACTGTCAAGCCAGGGACTGACGTTCAGACCGCCCAGTGGAGGCTGGCGTCCTATGACCACCTCGGAGTCCTCCAGTACGGTGAACCGCTGCACCTCACGATCATTCTTCAGCAACTTGACCTGTACTGCGAGGGGGCGGGAACCCAGGTCGACCATGTCCAGGCCGTGCTGGTCACAGAACACCCGGCCGTCTCGCCAGCGTGGCAGCAACACGTATGGGCTGCGCCGGGGGTCGTGACGGAAGCAGCGGGTGTCTGGGCAGCCCCACAGCCGCTCAAGCACGTCGAATCTCGGCTTCCTGCCGGTCCCCAGCCCTTGCTGGACGAGCAGGTCGCCCTCTTCGGAGGCGGACAGGTCCCAGGCGGGCACGGGGGTCAGCATGATGTGTCTCAGCGCGATTCTCCCGTCCGGGGCGGTGTACGGCTCCAGCACGACGTCGTCCCTGCCGTCGAGCCAGGGGAACTCCCGGCGGTGTCCCCTGAACCTGTCACTTGTGATGATCGGCAGCCCTGTCACTTCAGCGATCTGCAGGAGCCTGACGTCCGCCTTGCTCTCGACTTCGATCAGCCGGTCATCCCTCCACCGGCGGACCAACCGGAGCTGGCCAGGGTCGTTGAACAGGCCACCTCGGACCAGGCTCTGATCAGACACCGCGTACAGCGCGATGTTCGCCGCGCTGTAAAGCTCGGCGAGAGCCTCGGCCACCCGATGCAGACTGGTCAGATCGGCTGCGCCCCGACTACCGAGCCTGCTGCTCCGGACAATGTTGGACAGGTCGACGAGTGCGTCCGCACGATCGATGTCGGCGGTCAGGTGATCATCCATCCAGGCTTCGTCTCCTCGCTGAACCTTCCGCTACTAGGTCGCGGAGGCGAATGTTCCGCTCGCCTTGAAGTCGTCGAAGGAGGCCTTCATCACGGAGGCTCGGTCGGGGACGTTCACGACGATTCCCGCCGCGCCGTTCGGGAGGGGAAAGCCGTCGGTCACAGATTCCACGTGTTCCCCGTCCAGCCACATGCTGAGCCTGAGGCCATCCGGCTGTTCGGAGCACTCGACTTGAAGCCGTCGGTAGCCGTCCTTGGCGGCCGTCCCCACCTGGATGTTCGCTAGGTTCCAGCCGGCCCCATTCTGAAGCCTGCGAATCCGGGCGCCTCCTACTGCGTCGAGCAGGAACTCGTATCTGGTCTGCTCGGAGTTCAGGTTCCCCCGGCAGAAGACACCGTAGGTGCCCCGGCCCGTGGTGCCCTGCCTGGTGGAGAGATCAACGAAGATCGCTACCCTTTCGGGAAGTCTCTCCGGGGTCGAAGGATGGGACGACTTGTCGCTCCTCAAGGCCATCCCCGGGATCGGAGCGACACTTGTCATACCAGATGTTCTGGAGCCGCTGATATCGATGGCGTAGAACCCGCCGGAGGCATAGCCGAAACCGTAGTCCGAGTCGAGATAGTAGTTTCCTCCGCTCCACCCGGATCCGTACTGCTCGAAGTCGTCCTGGAAAAGTACGGGCAGATCCTGCGGCGGTCCACTGGCCCAGGGCGGCGAGATGCCGAGCCAGCCCGCCAGAGCGCCCGCAACGACCCCGGCGGCGACACGCCCCGCTCTGCGCACGCTCCTCCGGTTGGTCCTCCGCCGAGGGTCGTCTTCGGAGGACGACAGCGCCGCGTCGTCAGGGGCCTCTTCGCGGAAGATCAGAGTCTCCGTGTTGGGAGGAGCTTCCTGCCCCGTCGGTGCGGTCACCGGAGACGTGGTCCTGACCTGTGTCGGGTCATCGTCGGAACGGCCGAGCAGGTGGTCGAGGAGTTGCTGCGCCGTTGGCCGGAGTCCAGGTGTTTTCGCCAGTGCCGCCCGAACCAGCTCGTGCAGGTCGCTCTTAAGGAAGTCCAGCCGGGGCTCCGCGTCCAGGATCTGCTGGCGAACGACCGAGATGTCTCCCGAGATGTCTCCTTCGAACGGCGGGTGGCCGGTCGCAGCGAACACCACCAGACATCCCCAGGCGAAGACATCACAGGCTGCGGTGACTTTCTCGCCGCGGAGTATTTCTGGTGCCGTGTATCGTGGCGTGCCGACCACTTGGCCATGGGCAGTGATGTCCGCGAGAGCATCGAGTGGGCGGGCGATACCGAAGTCGATCACACGCCACCCGCTCAGGGAGAGCAGCACATTGGACGGCTTGAGATCACGGTGAACCAGACCGACCTCGTGGATGGCGACTAGCGCGGTCGCGAGGTTCACCGCGAACCCGTGGAGAGCGGCACCCTTGAGGTGACCCGATTGCTTCACGAACTCATCGAGGTCCGGTCCTTCGATGTACTCGGTTACGAGATACAGCTGAGCTCCGGTCAGCGCGGCCTCGACGACCTCGGCCGTCGTGAACTGTGGTACGCGCCGGGCCGCCTCGACCTCCCGCTCGAAACGCCTTCTGAACTGCTCGTTCCCGCTGTACTCGGGCCTGATGACCTTGATGGCGAGGAGCCGCCCGTTGGCATCTTCTCCCAGGTAGACGGTGCCCATGCCGCCCTGGCCCAAGGGTCGTAGCACGCGATACGCGCCTATTTTCAGCGGTCCGTTAAGATCCGGGCCATTCAACCCTGAACCCCACCTGTATCAAGGTATACATTGATTCACAGCAGTATAGCGCCACATTCAGCTACGTGCGATACCTGAGGTAACATGCGGGCATTTGGTCCATGTAGCTTAATAGATGTCGCTTCTTCTCATGTATTCATGAAAGGGACATGGTGGTCGTTAGTTGTGCATCGCGGGACGCGCGTACTGCCCGACTTGCTCCCGCGCCGGATGTGCCCGGGGCGCCCCTGCGCACACACGGCGGGCGCATGGCAGTCGCTCGCGCTTGCTCTTGTCGGTGGGCGTGCATCGGGCAGCGCTTCCGTCGCGAGGCCGGCAAGTCCTTGCTTCGCTGCTCCCCGTTCGACGCATAGTACACGCCCTGCTGGACGAGGCCGAGACCTTGATCACTGGCGCAGCCGAATACAGGGAAGACGAGCCCGCGTGGATGTACTTCTACGACGAGACGTGGTTCACACTCCAGCCCGGGATGGCCGAGTTGCATCTGAGCAACTGCGCACAGGCCGTTGAGCTCCTCGCGTCCGGACTGGTCCGCCTGCCGGAGTCCTACCGCGAGACCGCGCGTGGTACGCCTCATGCCTGGGCACGCTGCGCACGCCGAGGCCAGCATGAGCACGGCCTGCCCATCGTGGCCGACGCCATCCAACTGAACCGCCACGCGGTCAAGGAGTTGGCCGATACGCCTTCGGAACTCAGCCGACGAGGCGCACGCCATGCCGTGACCGTGAGAGATGCCCTCGCCGCAGCCCGGTAGCTGGGTGACCAACTGAGTGACAACGCCGACGTACAGGCCCGGACGACCATGAACACCGAGACACCGTTCTCGCAGGTCAGGCGCATTATCCTCGCAGTTGTGACCTCTGCTTTGGTTGACTGATAAGGAAGAGGTCCCAGGTTCAAGTCCTGGTAGCCCCACCATCGATTACCTGCGCAAAGGCCGCTCCCCATGATCGGGAAGCGGCCTTTTTGATCTTCTGAGTGACCAATCCGAAATCGGACAGTAGTTGGGCAGGCGGCAGCGGAGCTCAGACGGAGTGGCCCGTCCGGGTCGTGCCTCGCATGGAGCTGGAAGATCTCGACATGCACCACAGGCAGCGGCTGCGGCTACGTCACTACGCGGAAGGGCGACGCGCCGTACATCGGCTAGCCTTCGCCGGCGGTGCGTGGCTGTGACGATGTGGCCGAGGAACGGCTGGCTATAGCTTCGGCGGGTACTGGCCAAGACGGCGAATTGCGTCCGGCGCTGGCGGGCGGCCGAGCGCCGATGATCGGGGGTGCCACCGCTCCGGCGGAGGGTTTGGGGTGTAGGTCGGGTATCGAGACCGCCCTTGACAAGGTTTTGCCGATGTCGGGGTTGAACGCCTCCGGCTCGCGGTACGGCTCGTTTGTGGCGTACGCGCCGAAGCTGCTCATATAGGCGCGCAGGTACGGGGGGCGATCTGGCCGAGCTCGGCGCCACGGGGAGAAGACGCCATGACGCCGGGCTCGTCGATGTTCAAAGCCCTAATCCTTCAATAGGGATGGTTTATACGAGCTTTTGTACCCTTTGAAGCGTTTAATGCCTCTCTGTCGATAGATTGCGTGCGAAGCGGTCCAGGCCCAGGAATTTGCGAGGGCAGTGGATGAGAGATCTTTTACACCGTCATTCGATCCAGGCGCGCTTCACGATGCTCGCGGCGGTCGCGTCTCTGCTCCTCATCACCCTGATAGGCATCGGGTTCGACCTCGCCGTTCGCAACCAGGTTCAGAACCGCGTCTTCAGTCAGACGCAGGAGGCCGCGACCGAATGGATCGCCTTGATGAGAACGGGCGAGAGGCTGCCCCCGCCCCCCGACACGCCCGTGGACGTGCTCCAGCTCGTCAACTCCCGCGGGCAGGTGATCGCGGCGAGTGCCGGAGTCACGGGATCGCCCCCGCTGACCACCGTCCGGCCATCGGCCGACAGGCCGATCGTCCATCTGACCGACTGCCCGGGCGACGGCTGCCACCTGATCACCGCGGTCCGTATCCCGCCACAGGTCCACCCGCGGGTCGCAGCGGGCCAGCCTGACTTCGTGTACGCAGGCATGGAACCACCCCCCATCCTGGCGACCCACGTGCTGGATATCTCGACGTTGGTGCTGGGCATACTGGTCGTCCTGGTCACGACATGGCTGACCTGGATCCTCATCGGCCGGACGCTGCGTCCCGTGGAACTGATCCGGGCGAGGATGTCGGAGATCAGCGTGACGAACCTGAGCTTGCGCGTTCCCGAGCCCCGGAGCGACGACGAGATCGGACGGCTCGCCCGCACCGCCAACCAGACGCTTACCCGGCTCGAAGGGGCGATGGAGCAGCAGCGCCGGTTCGCGCACATCGTCTCGCACGAGCTCAAGACCCCCCTGGCCGGACTGCGGACGCAGATGGATGAAGCGCTGCTGTATCCAAACGACGTCGATCCGCGTGAAGCGATCAGAACAGGGCTTCGCGCCGCCGACCGGCTCCAGGAGCTGATCGACGAGATGCTGGCGTACGCCCGGATCAAGACGACTCCCGCGCCCTTTGAACCGCTCGACCTCGGCGCCCTGGTGAAAGAGGAGATGATCACGACGGCCAGGCCCGTGCCGGTGTCCACCCACGTGCGCGGCGAGGTGAAGGTGCTTGGCAACCGGTTGCAGCTGGCAGCTGTCCTGAACAACCTCGTTGTCAACGCGCAGCGGCATGCGAAGACGGCCGTCGAGGTCACCGTACAGTGCGCTGCCGGCGCAGCCGTCGTGACGGTGATCGACGACGGAAAGGGCATCGCGCCCGAAGACCGCGAACGCGTTTTCCAGCCCTTCGTCCGCCTCAGTGAGGGACGACGCAGAGACCCTCTGGGCAGCGGCCTGGGGCTGGCCATCTCCCGTTCGATCGTCGCCGCCCACAACGGAACACTGAAGATCGAGGACTCGCCGCGGGGCGCACGGTTCGTCCTCCGCCTGCCTCCGCTGGAGGCGGACAGGCTCGCATCGGCGGGGCCGTACGTGACCGCGGTGTGATCCGGGCCCGTGAACCGTGAAGACCTCGCAGGAAGGGATCCGGCGAGGTCTTCACGGTGGTGCGGGCCGTCAATCAGAACGACTCACGAAGTCGAGCTCCCTCAGTTGAAGGGGTTGTCGTAAGTCGCGGTTCTGGTGCGCTCGCGGTAGACGTTGTTGTTGAAATCCGAGCCCACCAAGGTGAGGGCCACATTCACGACCGTGCTGCCGTTGTCCACCGCGCTCCTGCCGTTCGTTGGGCGGGGTGTGTAGAAGTGGTGCAAATAGCGTGAAACTCCTGCTTGGTCTGTAGCGGCTCACGCAGGACGGCCGGGACACTCCACCCGTGCCGATGTCTCATCTGAAGTCCGCCCGCTGGTCCAGGTGGCCCGTCCTCGTGGCCACCTTCGGATGGATCTTCCTGGCCGCCGCCAGCTACCTGCAGATCCCGCTCTACCGGCAGATGTGGTTCTTCAGCTGGCTGGTCATCGCGTTCGGCTGGGTATGGGCTTGCCTCTGGAGCTTCACCGCGGTCATCTCGCACCTCTCGGTCCAGGCGTACGCGCGAGCGACGGTCGCATTGATCATCGCTGTGACGCTTGGGGCGGTCATCTGGAGAGTCGATTGGCGAACCACGTTCATCGACAGCACGCTGCGACTTCACCAGGGGAGCTTCGCGGAGCTCGCCGCCGCCTATCGGGAGGGGAGGCCGCTCGACCCTCCCTGGTGGATGAAGTACCTATCGGTCGACGGAGAGGTCCAGGCGCAGAACGACGGACTCTATCTGCCGATCTACGTGGATGAATGGAGATCAGAGTACGGGGCGGGTGTCGCCTACTTTCCAAGCCGGCCCGGCGACGACTCCCTGATCCAGACTGCCGAGGGGGGCCTGGGCCGAGCCACCCGCGACCTGGGGAACGGCTGGTGGTGGGTGGAGTAAGCCTCAGAGCTGGGGCTTTCCGTTCCCAGACAAGAGCATCACTGCGCTTGACCGCGCTCGCGAGTGAAGTGGGCGAGGTGGAGTGCCCAGATCGCGACGGTGAGGGCCAGCAGTCGTAACAGGTTGCCGCGGTGCCAGAGCCGGAGCAGCCGGCGGATCTCCGTCGCGCTCAGCGGTTCATTGCTCCGCAGCAGTCGGAGATTGACGGTTCGTACGAGGTAAGCCGTCAACGCCGTCGCCGCTGTCGTGCTCACCGCGGCCGTGATGATGACACGTCTGTCACCACCGGATCGCCAACGGTCGACCAGAGTGGCCGCGGTGGCCGCGAGTGTCACGGGTGCTACCGGGAGGTAGTAGCGCAGCGGGCTTCCGGCACCCAGAAGCTTCGGCGCCCGGTCCGATCGAGCGTCCGCCAGCAGTTGAGGCATGTCGACCATCGCCTCGTAGACATTGCCGAAGAACCAGTGGACTTGGCCCAGCCGGGCAACCGCGGCCCACACGGTTCGCGATCGCATGCCCTGTTTACCCGAATGCTTCCGCATGCCAGCAGCATCCCAGACCTCGACGCCTATGTCTGACCGGTGGACAGGCAGGCTGCCTGGGAGACCTCTGGGGGCGGGGTGGCTGATGATGGCGTCCAGCATGGTGCGTGCGGCCTGGAGCTCATCGATGGTGTGGCTGATCCGGTCACGTTCCCGCGAGTTCAGGGACCAACTCCGGGCAGGCCGGCGCCAGGATTTCCCCGTCACCGATACCGGCGGAGTAGGCGCTTCTCCGGACTTCATTCCTCAAGGGGTTCCGCACCGAGGAAGCGCAGGTTCAGCACATCAGGGGAGAACCGGAGGCCGGTGATCCTTCTGGCCAGGGCGAACGAACGCCCAATCGGGAAGCCGATGGACGGACCGTCGAAGTCGTGATCAGGGTTCAGCCCGACCTCACGCATCTCCGCGACGAAGCGGTCCGGATCGCCGCCCGACCGCGTCTCTGGATCCAGCGGATCGAACGATACGACCGCCTTGCCGTCGACCAGGTAGGTGAAGGTGTCCTCGGCGTAGTCGTGGCGACAGACCGACACGACCTCGGTTCCCTGCGAGACCCGGGCGCCTATCTCGGAGTCGACGGCGATCTTCCATCCCCCCGGTTCGATGACCACCGTCCAGTCATCGATCTTCACTGCGCCGATGTAACCGGCCGCGTCCACCGCGTTCTCCGCCGAGCGCTCGTTCAGCTCGTCGAACGTCGCCTCCTCCACCGTGCTCTCGTCCACACCGAATCGGCGGAGCGCCTCGTCCGGGGACAGACCCCGGACGAAGGACACGCAGTAGATGTCACCCAGTGGTTCACGGTCGGAGAGCCAGCGGAACTCTTCGTAGGGCTCTGTCATCGTCACTCCCATGGTCAGGTGAACGGCATGATCGCAGCCATCACCGACAAAGAGCTCGATCACCTGTCCAATGCGTCACTGGTGTGGTTGGCAGCACAAGGTCGCTCGTGGGATTGCCGTCGGGGCGAACAACGGCCATGGAGGGCTAACGAACGGTGTAGGACGGGGGCTCATTTGTAGACGACGGGCTTGTTCGACTTGCCGGGGAAGACCATGATCAGTAGTTGTACGGTGCCGTCTGGGGCATGGAGGTACTGGGTGACGCGCTCGCGGCCTCGCAGGTGGACCCGGACCCGGTAGGACCCCGGGCCGGCGGAGGTGAGACCGGGTAGACGGTCTCCCGAACCGTCGACGAGGCTCAGAGAACCGCTCGGACTGTCGTAGCCCACTTCGACCACCTCCTCCCAGCCCCTGATCTCCATCGGCGGGCGCCTGGTGTAGGACTCGACGGTCACACAGGCGTGCCCGATCTCGTCGGCCGCCCAGATCGTCAGGGCCCCCCGCTCGCTCCCGACCAGGTCCTTCACCATGTCAGGGACGGTGCCCTCGTATCCTTCCTCCCATCCGTTGATCGACCGGAACTCCGTCCACATGGTGGCTCGCCGCTGCCGTACCGGTCTGATCTTCGGCCGATGCCTCGGATGCGCGGCGCAGGACTTCTCCTTCTTGGCGACGTACGCGGTCTCTTCGTCTTCCATCCGCTGGGCCTCCACCTTCTGCGCCTGGGCCACCTCGGGGCACAGGCTTGCCAGCGCCCCCGTCAAGGACGCCTGCGGCGCTTCCCGTACGGCTCGCGCGTTGACATCACCCCCGTGCTGTACGGCCAGGCCGCACAAGTGGCGTCCCTGGGCCAGCACCTCCCGGTCAGGAACGTCAGTCCACCCAGCCACGCCCCCTTCGTCGTAGAAGGAATGGCCGCGGACCGTGCACAGGAAGTTCTTCTCCGCTTTGCTCAGCCCCCTCGCTGTGCCGTTACCGAATCCGGCGCAGTCGAGCTCATACTCGCCGCTCACCCTGCCGGGAGGGGCGGACTCCGCTGCGAGCAGGAAGGTTGCCATGACCGTCAGGACAGCGACCGTCGTGCGGCTGAGGGGTCCTCGTCGCACGAACACCCGCCGGGGAGAGCGTGCGGCGAGCAGCACCAAGAGCGGGGGCGCCTGGAAGTAGAGGTCCATGGCTACGCGCCGGCTCACCATGTCCGGCGGTCCCGGCCAGTCCATGCATTGCGGGCTGAGTGCCGAGTCGAGGTCGACCAGTAGGAGGTCATGGAGCTGGAGGAGAAGTAGTGCCGCTGCGGCGGAGCGGGCGATGATCCTGCCGAGCCCGTCACGCCCGCTCCGGATGCTCAGATACCAGCCTGCGAAGCCCAAGACGATCAGCGGTGCTCCGCCGTACCAGAAGAGGGGGATGTCGACGAGCACATCTTCCGGATATCTGATCAGGTCGTAGAGCCAGTTGCTCGGACACGGGTACCAGAACACTGAGGCGTAGCTCTGGGTGCCGTCGTTCCCGGTCAGGAGCGATTCGATCCAGTAGTAGAAGTCGGGGCCCAGCGCGGTGAGCAAAGCCATCGCCCAGAGAACCCATGATCGTCGAGCCACGACAGCGAAGACTATCTATAACGACATATATGACTGCGAACCCGTACGCCATGGAATCGCACGCGTCGGGCAAGACCGCCATCGTCAGGGGCGTGAGCAAGGGAATCGGGCCGGCGGTCACTCCGAGCCGCGGGGGAACTGCGAGCAGCGGAAGGAGCCGAGGCTCCGGGCGCCTGACTGCGTGATGACCACCGTGATCGCGTCCGGGTCGATGTCCGTACGTGCGGCCAGGGCGCTCGCCGCCGTACACGTGAGCTGCCCGATCCACAGGATCGACCGCGTGGCCATCGGCGTGGCCATCGGCGTGGCCACCGGCTCGGCCACCGGCTTGGGGACGGGCAGGGAGATGCGCACCTTCGCCTGGCCGGCGGTGACCTTGGTCGGCGTGTGGACAGGTTGCAGCTCGCTGACGATGCCTCGTTTACGCTCCGCGTCGGTGGGCCCGTCGAGCAGCAGGTCGAGCGTCTCCTTGAGCGGGGGCCACGGGATGGGACGGGTCACGACCCGCAGATGGGAGCCCGACACGAAATACAGCCGGGTGCTGGGACGGAAGCCGATCGCCGGCTCGCCCCCGTCCGTGACGTCCGTCGGAGTGATGCCGCACCCCGCCAGCAGGAGCACCGCCATCGCCGCCAGTGCCCGGCGCGTTCCGGTCATGTGCCCTCCTCCCCGCCACGAGGCAGGGACAGCGTGAACACCGCTCCGCCGCCCGGCCGGTTGGCCACCTCGATGACGCCGCCGTGCAGGCGGGCGTTCTCGTCGGCGATGGCCAGGCCGAGCCCGCTGCCCTCCGATCTCACCCGCGCCGTGTCCGCCTTGTAGAAACGGTCGAAGACGTGGGGGAGGATCCGCGGGTCCAGCCCTTCGCCTCTGTCCTCGACCTCGACGACGACGCTCTCTCCTGGATCCCTGAGTCGCACCGTGACCGGAGGAGCTCCGTGGTCGAGCGCGTTTCCCACGAGGTTGGCGACGATCACGTCGAAGCGGCGGGGGTCGAGCCTCACCCGGATACCCTGTGGCAGGTCCAGGTCGACCCGGTCGGTCCAGCCACGGGTGCGCAGGCAGGCGCGGACGGCGTCCGCCGCGTCGACGTCGTTGAGGATCAGCGTGGCCGCGCCCGCGTCGAACCGTGAGATCTCCATGAGGTCCTCGACGAGCCGCACCAGCCGTCCGACCTCGAGGTTCATCAGGCGGGCCGCCTTCGCGAGATCGCTTTCGAGGCGACCGGCCTCCTCCTCGAACATGTCCGCCATCACCAGGATGGAGGCCAGGGGAGTGCGGAGCTCGTGGGACACGTCGGCGACGAACCTGCGGGCCTTGACCTCCATGCCGCGCAGTTCCGAGACGTTCGTCTCCAGGGCGGCGGCCGTGGCGTTGAAGGTGTTCACCAGCCGGGCCAGCTCGTCGCTGCCGCTCGCCGCCAGGCGCGTGTCCAGCTCGCCCGTGCCGAGCCTGCGCGCGGCCCGGTCGAGATCGCGTACGGGGCGCAGCACCCCGCGCGCGGCGACCAGGGCGAGCACCACGGCCAGTACCACAACGGGGATCACACCGTGTCGCGCCGCGGTGACCAGCGCCGCCTCGTCCCCCTCCTCCTTGGTGAGCGGCGTCACCAGGTAGACCTCCACGCCGGACGGAGCCGACTTCTTACCCAGCATCACCGGCGTGCCGACCACCAGGTACGGCGTGCCGGACCTGATCACCCGCTGGTAGAAGAGCCGGTTCCGCTCGGCGACGGTGCGGCGCATCTGTGGGGTGACGGCGCCGGTGTCGTCCCGGGAGGCGATCAGTCCCGAGTCGCGGTAGGCCGCGGCGCCGGTCGCCTCCAGGAACGACGGCGCCACCCGGTTGGCCAGCTGTTGCAGGGCCGCGCGGTCGGGCGGATGCTGCATGTTCTCGGTGAGGGTCGCCACGCGCAGCCGGAAGTCGTTGACGACCGACCATTCAGTGCGCGTGAGCATGAGGTCGCGCGCCTGACGGTAGATCAGCCCGGCGGCGGTGAGCGCGCTGAGCCCGGCGAGGAGAACGAAGACGATCACCAGGCGGGCGCGTAGGCCCCGTACCCATATCGGGAGGCGGAGCCGCCGGGGCACCGGGTTCACAGAGGCCCGAACCGGTACCCGAACCCGCGTACGGTCTGCACGTAACGAGGCCTGGCGGGGACGTCTTCGATCTTCGTGCGCAACCGCTGCACGCACGCGTCGACCAGGCGTGAGTCGCCGAGGAAGTCCAGCTCCCACACCGATTCCAGCAACTGCTGGCGGCTGAACACCTGGCTGTACGCCGCGGACAGCTCCAGCAGGAGCCGTAGCTCCATCGGCGGTAGCGTGAGCGGGATCCCGGCCTTGGACACGGTGAGCGAGCCACGATCGATGACCAGGTCGCCGTGGGTCTCCTGGACGGTGACCGCTGAGGCCGCGGGGCCGACGCGGCGCAGGACCGCGCGGATCCTGGCTTCCAGCACGCGCGGGCGCACCGGCTTGACGACGTAGTCGTCGGCCCCCGCCTCAAGCCCGCTCACCACATCGAGATCATCGCCACGGGCTGTGAGCATGACGATGGGGGTTGGGCCGCCCGCCCGGATCCGGCGGCACACCTCGAACCCGTCGAGTCCTGGAAGCATCAGATCGAGCACGACGATGTCGGCCGGAGCCTCCAGCAGCCGCTTCAGGCCGTCCTCGCCGGTGCGGGCCACGTCGACGTCGTGCCCGTGCCGGCCGAGTGAGAGGCGAAGGCCCTCCCGTACGGACGGGTCATCCTCGATCACCATCACTCTGGCCACCGCTCAATTATCCGGCGGAGTCCGACGGCTTACCCGCAATTGGGACAACCATTACAAGCTCATGACATTCCGGTCATGGTCAGCGGACATTCCGCTGCCAGCATCGAGCCCGTTCCCGACCAGTGACGTCTGTGTCCGGTGCGTGTCGGCGGAGCAGTTCCGACCCGTCACCGCTGAGGAGGATGTATGCGATTCGCCCGTACCGCCCTGACCGCGGCCGCTTTCAGCGTCGCCATGCTGACCGCGGCCGGACCCGCCATGGCCGATGACAGCCCCCAGGCCACTCCGAAACCCGTGCCGAGCGAGCGGGCCGCCAGCCCGACTCCCGTGCCGAGCAGGGAGATCCCGAGGGGTGCTCCGGAGACCGGCGGCGGCCCCGGCGCGAACCCCCTGCTTCCGCTCGGTGGAGCCCTTCTCGCCGCGGGGGCCGGGACGGGCGTGCTGGTGCTGCGCCGTCGTGCGAGCGACCAAGCCTGACATGCCGGGAGTAAGACGAGGTGGCCGCCATGCCCTGGGCGTGGCGGCCGCCGCCGCGGTCCTGGCGGGGACCGTACTGGTCGGCCGCGGCCTGCTGCCCCCGGAAGGCCCCCCGTCCCCGGAAGGCCCGCCGTCCTCGGAAGGCCCGCCGCCGCGTCCAGCCTCCATCCCCTCTCACGCCATCGATCCCGTTCTCGTACGGTCCGAACCCGAGCGCCTGGACATACCGAAGATCGGCGTCCACGTGTCCCTCGGCAGGCTCGGCCTCAAGCCGGACGGAACGGTGCAGATCCCGCCGGTCGAGCACCCCGAGCAGGCGGGCTGGTACGAGAACGGGGCCACTCCCGGGGAGCGCGGGGCGGCGGTGATCCTCGGCCACGTCGACGGAGGAGGCCGGAAGGGCGTCTTCTACGACCTCGGACGCCTGCGCGCCGGCAACCCCATGTCCGTGACCCGCATGGACGGCACGGTGGCCCGGTTCGTGGTGGAGTCGGTCGAACTGGTCGCCAAGAACAGGTTCCCCAGCCGGCGCGTGTACGGCCCGCTCGACCACGCGGGCCTCCGCCTGGTGACCTGCGGCGGCACCTTCGACCAGCGGACCGGCCACTACACGAGCAACGTGATCGTCTACGCCCGGCTGACCTGAACCGACCCGCGTGATTGTCGGTGCTCTACGGCAGTATGGCCGGGTGGGACAGTTGCCGGCGCGGTCGATGTGGGGAGTCGCATGAGGGACTCAGAGGTGACGGCCTATCTGGCCCGGATCGGCGCGGCGCGGCCGGAGCGTCCCGACTTCGAGGCGCTGCGGCGGTTGCAGCGCGCGCATCTGCTCGCGGTGCCGTTCGAGAACCTCAGCATCCACCTGGGCGAGCCGATCGTGCTCGACGAGCGGGCGCTCGTCGAGAAGGTCGTCGAGCGCCGCAGGGGCGGGTTCTGCTACGAACTCAACGGCGCGTTCGGCGCGCTGCTCAGTGCGCTCGGTTACGAGGTGACGCTGCTGTCCGCCCGGGTCTTCGACGGCGATCGGGCGGGGCCGCCGTTCGACCATCTCGCCCTGCGGGTCGACCTGGACGAGCCGTGGCTGGTCGACGTCGGTTTCGGGAAGTTCAGCCTGCACCCGCTGCGCCTGGACGTGTGGGACGACCAGCACGATCCCGGCGGAGTGTTCCGGATCACCGAGAACGGCCCGCACGGGGACGTCGACGTCATGCTGGACGGCAGGCCCGAGTACCGGCTGGACCCTCGGCCGTACGAGCTGGGCGACTTCGTCCCGACCTGCTGGTGGCAGCAGACCTCGCCGCTGTCCCACTTCACCCGGTCGCTGACGTGTTCGCTGACCACCGAGTCCGGCCGGGTCACCCTGAGCGGCACCAAGCTGATCAACACCGTCGGCGGCGAGCGCCGCGAGTTCGTACTGGACGGCGACGCCGACGTCCTCGACGCTTATCGCACCTACTTCGGCATCACCCTCGACCGGGTGCCCACCGTGGCCTGAGCGCTCAGGCATCGTCCGGCTGCGCGGGCGGTGGCCGCACCGGGCAGGCGGGCATGGTCCTGAGCAGGTCGGCGAGCTGGCGGGCGTTGGTCTGGGCGTAGTCGCGGTAGCAGTTGTTCATCAGCACATGCGTGCTGGTGGTCTCCCCGGCGAGCTCGCACAGCTTCGGCGTCCATTGCTTCAGCTCCTCCGGGGAGTAGAGGTAACCGAACCGCTGGTAGATGTCCCGGCTCGTCCACTTGTCGCTGCGGCCGTGGAACCGCACGATCGCAAGGTCGGACGTGGCCGCGACGACCGGAGGGATCGAGCACGGGTACCCCTGGGGCATGTCGAGGCAGACGTACGGGATGGCGTACGAGCGCAGGAAATCGAGGGTCTCGGCCTGGTTCTCCTCGGTCATCCACGTACGGTTCCGGAACTCGACCGAGATCCTCAGCGGCTCGCAGCGTCGCTTGCACTCAAGGATGTAGTGCTTGTTGCGCTTGCTGATCGGGAACCAGCGCGGGAACTGGAACAGCACCGCCCCGAACCTGTCCGCCTCCCAGAGGGGCATCAGCGCGGACACGAAGCGCTCCCACACCTGTTCGACCACGGCCGGATCCAGGTCCCGCACGTAGAGGTTCTTCTTGCCGGGCGCCATCTCGACCCGCAGGTCCTTCGGCAGCGCGGCGGGACGGGTCGGATGGCAGGTCAGCAGCGAGAACGCCTTCACGTCGAAGGTGAAGCCCTGAGGTGTCCGGTACGCCCACAGCCGCGCCGTCTCCTCGGCGGGCGTCGCGTAGTAGGTCGAATCGACCTCCACGAGCGGGAAGACGCGCGCGTAGTACCGCAGCCGCTCCTCGGGAGTCGTGACGTCCGGCGGGTACCAGCCGGACCGCAGGAGGGTCTTGTCCGTCCACGACGCCGTGCCGACCAGGATCTCCCCCATCGGTGGCCGCCGTTATCGGGCTCCGTGTCCCGTCCGGCGGCCGAGGATGTGGTAGGTCTCGCCGCGCGTGATGTACCTGACCTGGCCGGACAGCCCCAGGCGGTTGACGTGGTGGCGGAAGTCGTCCAGCCCAGAGGAGAACGCCTCGTAGTCGTCGTAGTGGACGGGCAGGGTGTAGTTCGGGTTGATCAGCTCCACCCAGTGGGCGCCCTGCATGCCGTCCATGGTCACCAGGAGCGCCCCGAGCAGCTTCGTGCCGCCCAGGTGGACGATCGCGAGGTCGATCTCCGGGAACCGCTTGGGGATCGCCGCCAGGCATTCGTCGAGCAGCGTGTCCCCGCTGATGTGGAGACGAAGGTTCACCTCGCCGTCGTGGCCGAACTCCAGCATGCTTCCCATGACGGGAGGCAGCAGCTTCTCGGCGATCCCCGGCGCGTGGCGGCCCGGCAGGGAGGTGATCTTCAGCGTGCTGTCCCCGCGGCGCAGGCGCCGGTCCTGCCAGGTCTCCAGGCTGACCGCGTTGTTGAACCCCTGCCGCCTGAGCCGCTCGGCGGCGTGCGGGGTGGTGATGATCGGCAGGCTCGGGTCCAGCCCCTCGCGCGCCACCCGATCCCAGTGGTCGCCGTGCATGTGGGACAGCACGACGGCGTCGATGTCCGGAAGCTGGCTGATCTCCATCGCCGGGTTGGTGCGACGGCGGGTGCTGATGCCCCAGCCGAGGTAGGCACGCTGGCCGCGATGGAGGAAGTTAGGATCCGTCAGCAGGGTGAAGCCATGAGAGCGAATCAGCGTGGTGGCGTTTCCGATGAAGAAGACACTCGCTTCTGCTGCGTCGGGCATCTCAATCCCCCCGTCTCCTGTTATTTCAGGTTAAGCACACGGGAGTTCACCGCCTCGGCTCGGGGGCGGCCCAGGGCCCGACCTGCGTAAAGGGTTCATTCCGCCGGCCCGTACGGCAGGCCCACGTAGTTCTCCGCCAGCGTCGTCGCCGCGGCCTCCGAGGACGTCACATAGTCAAGGTAGGAGAGCTGCAGCCGGTGACCGTACGCGTCGTCCGACTCCAAGGTGTGCAGAAGGGTCGTCATCCACCAGGAGAAGTGCTGCGCCCGCCACACCCGCTTCAGGCACGCCTCCGAGTAGCCGTCCAGCAGCTCGCCCGACCCGGTCTCGTACCAATGGGCGAGCGCCCTGGTCAGCAGGCGCACGTCCGCCACCGCCAGGTTGAGGCCCTTGGCCCCCGTCGGAGGCACGATGTGGGCGGCGTCCCCGGCCAGGTACAGCCGGCCGTACTGCATGGGCTCGGCCACGAAGCTCCGCATGGGCGTGACTCCCCTGTCGATGATCTCCCCCGTGGCGAGGACGAAGCCGGGGACCGTCTCCAGCCGCGCCTTCAGCTCCGCCCAGATGCGGTCGTCCGGCCAGTCCGCGAGGTCCTCGCCGGCCGCGACCTGCAGGTAGAACCTGCTGATCTCGGGGGAGCGCATGCTGTGCAGGGCGAACCCGCGCTCCGTCCGCGCGTAGATCAGCTCCTCGGCCGACGGCCTGACCCGGGCCAGGATGCCGAGCCACGCGAACGGGTACTCACGCTCGTACTCCGTGAGCACCCCCGCGGGGATCGACGGCCGCGACACGCCGTGGAAGCCGTCGCAGCCCGCGATGAAGTCGCAGTCGAGCCGCTCGCCGCCGAAGGTGATGTACGGCCGCTCGGTGCCGATCGCGTGCAGGGCCACGTCGTCCACCTCGAAGCGGAGATCTCCGCCGTCTGCGAGACGGGCGGCGATCAGGTCCTTGACGACCTCCTGCTGGCCGTAGACCGTTATGGCCCGTCCAGGGACGAGCTTCTCGAAGGCGATGCGGTGCCCGGTGCCGCCGTATCTCAGCTCGATCCCCTGGTGGGGAAGGCCCTCCCGCAGCAGCCTGTCCCCCACGGCCGCCCCGACGAGGGTGTCGACCGTCCCCTGCTCCAGCACGCCGGCCCGTACGCGGCGCTCGGCGTGGTCGCGGCTGCGCAGCTCCAGCACCACCGAGTCGATGCCCCGCAGGTGCAGCAGATGGGACAACAGGAGGCCTGCCGGACCTGCCCCGACGATTCCAACCTGAGTTCGCATAGGAGGAGGATCCTGCGGCAAGGACCCTCTGTACGAGCTTCGCCTTCCACTGAGCGGAAGTCGAGGCACAATATCCACAGCATGTGGACAAGGAGGAGGTGTGGTGGCCGGCGGCTCTCGCGATCCCGGGCGATCAGTGACATCCCGGGTGCTGGCCATCCTCGGCGCCTTCGACACCGATCACCCACGGCTGACCCTGACCGACATCTCCCGCCGCAGCGGCGTCGCGCTCACCACGGCCCACCGGCTGGTGCGCGAGCTCGCGGCCTCGCGGGCGCTGAGCCGCGACGGCGACGGCCGCTTCCACATCGGCCTGCGAATCTGGGAGCTCGGCCAGCTCGCCCCCCGCCGCCTGCTGGAGGTCGCGCATCCTTGGCTGCAGGAGCTGTTCGGCGGCACGGGGGAGAACGTCCACCTGGCCGTCCGCGACGGGCTTGAGGTGCTTTACGTGGACAAGGTGTACGGGCGGCGGGCCGTGCCGATCGTCTCCCGCACAGGCGGCCGGCTGCCGATGCACCCCACCGGGGTGGGCAAGGTGCTCCTGGCGTACGAGACCGAGTGGTTCATCACCTCCTACCTCGCGAGGAAGCTGGAGAGGCCGACCCGGCACACCGTCACCGAGCCGGGAAGGCTCGCGCGCGAGCTCGCGTCCGTACGCGCCCAGGGCTACGCGTTCACCTACGAGGAGATGACGCTCGGGTCGTGCTCGGCCGCCGCGCCGATCATCGTGGACGGCCTGCCGATCGCCGCCCTCGGCGTCGTCCTGTCCTCCCGGCGGGCGCGGGAGCTGCCCCGGCTCGTCGAGCCACTGCTCGCCTGCGCCCAGCAGATCGCCCGCGCGTACGGCCGCACCTCTTGATCTTCGGGAAGATCAGTCGACCGAGAACAGCTCGCGCAGGTGGCGGAGCTGGATCTGGCGCTGGCGGCTCCCGCCGCCCTCATGGCCGTTCCAGGGCCACACCGTGATCTCCTTGGGCCCAGCCCAGTGGTTGTGGGCGGCGAAGACGGTCGACGGCGGGCAGATCCAGTCCATCAGCGCGACCGAGTACAGCGCGGGCACCCGGCCCCGGGCGGCGAAGTTCAGCCCGTCGAAGTACGACAGCGTGCGGAACACCCGCTCCTCGCTGTCGCGCTGGGTGGACAGGAAACGCACGATCTCCTGGTAGGGGTCGCGGTCGGTGATCTCTACTGCCCTGCGGAAGTGCGTCAGGAACGGCACGTCGATCAGCGCGGCCTTGACGTTCGGGTGCAGGGCCGCCGCGGCCTGGGCGATGCCGCCGCCCTGGCTGGCTCCGGAGACCGCGATCCTGTCGGCGTCCACCGCCGGGTGGGCCGCCGCCGCGTCCACCGCGCGGACGGCGTCGGTGAAGACCCGCCGGTAGTAGTACTGCTCGGGGTCGGTGATCCCCCGGGTCATCATGCCCGGCGCCTGGGCGAAGTCGCCGCCGTTCGGGTCGCCGGTGCCACCGGGGCTCCCCGGGTTGGCCCCGCCCTGGCCTCGGGTGTCGACGACGAGCGTCGCGAATCCGGCGGACGGCCAGACCAGGTGGTCGATCGGGACCCCCCGGCCCATGCCGTAGCCGATGTACTGCACCACGCACGGCAGCCCGGTGGCACCCGCGGGGGCCAGCATCCAGGCCCGGATGGGATGCCCTCCCCACCCGGCGAAGGTCGTGTCCTGGACCTGGACCCCGGTCAGCGCGGCGTCGTGGGCGGCGAACTCCGGCGCGACGTCATGGCCGGCCGCCTCGTCGAGGGTCTGCTTCCAGAACGCGTCGAAATCCGCTGGTTCGTCGCGCTCTGGGCGGTAGTCGCGGAGGCTTGCCAGCGGAAGATCGAACAGGGTCATTGACTTCTCCACGCGTGTCGAGGTCACCGGTTTGCTGGACGCGCCGTTCGGTGCGTGCGGGTGCGCCGCGAATCGCATGCTATCGACGGGCTTCCTCCCGGTCGATGGGCGTTCATACCTGACAGGAGACGTCAGCCTTGGGGAGCAGGATGGCACGCGTACACCACCAAGGGAGGCTGCTGTGCCACGCGCGAACGGCGATTTCGACATCGACAGCTGGGAACCGGAGACGTTCGACGAGCGCGAGGGCGCGACGCTCGCCCGCGTACACGTGACCAAGACGTTCCACGGCGACCTGGAAGGCACCAGCACGACCGACATCATCACCGCGATGGCGCAGGTCGAGGACTCTGCGGCGTACGTGGGGTTCGAGCGCTTCACCGGTAGCGTCCAGGGGCGGAAGGGAAGCTTCGTGCTCCACCACACCGCTTCGGGCTCCGGCGGCGAACGCTCGCTGAGCTGGACCATCCTGCCCGACTCCGGCACCGGTGAGCTGGTGGGGATCCACGGCGGGGGACAGATCGTCCCCGAGGACGGCAAGCACTTCTTCCACCTGGACTACGAGCTGGATTGAGCGCTGGACTGGGCGCTGGACTGCGAGCTGGACTGGGCGTGTCAACGTACGGCCGGCTCTGGTCGGGTCGCCAGTCCCACCAGAGCCGGCCGTCCAGCCCGCCCCGACCGCCGGCGCGCGACTCTCCGCCAGCGCGCGCGCCGACCGTCAGGCTCGATCCGTGTGCGGGTTCACGTCAGAAACGCCGCGGGGTACGTCGCCTGCGTCAGCTCGCGTCGGCGCAGATCACGTACACGCTGATCCCGACCGTGGCGTAGTTGTTCTGCCGGCCGAGGCCGACCCAGCCGCCGGCGTCGTCGGTCGGGAAGGAACCGACCAGGATGGCGTCGTTGCCCTGGGCCTCGGCGCCACCGCCGATCGCCCGCTTGCCGCTCGGGCACCGGATCGTGCGCCGGGCGAAGTTGGCGACGTTGGCGTTGGGCAGCTTGAGGACCTGGTAACCGCGGAAGTCCGCGGCGGCACCGGGACCTGCCGGCGTGGAGTCCGCGTACGACGCCGGCACCGCCACCGCCGCCACACCCGCGCCGCTGACCACTGCGGTCAGCGCGAGAGCCGTAAGCCACTTGGCTTGCATCTGTTCTCCTTGGATAGTCCCCCGTCCACCCGAGGCGAGCCCCCGGGCGGGTTCCCGGCAGTCGTTCTACCGGAGCGGGAATTGCTCACTTCGTCACACACAGTAATCATCCACAACTCTGAGTGTCCATTCTGTGGCGCGCGGCCGTGTCGTAGCGCTTAGGAGAGACCCGCCCAAGCCTTTCGGTCATGTCCCCATCTGGGCATGGGCGGTCAGGAGCCCAGGTACAGCCCGGCGAGGCTGGGCATGGCCGGTCAGGAGCGCAGGTACAGCCCGGCGAGCTCGCGTGCCGTCGCCTCCAGGCGTTCGCGCAGCTCGTACGGCTTGAGCACCTCGACCAGCGCGCCCAGTTTCATGAACTCGGTCTGGGCGTGGTCGAGGGACTCGATCGGGACCACGGCCGTCACCCAGCCGTCCTCGTCCGGGGCGGTGGAGGTCTCATGCACGGCGTCCATCACGGCGGTGCTCATCAGCTCGCCCATGCGCCGCAGGCCGGGCGGCGACAGCCGTACGGTCGCCTCGCCCTGGTAGAGCCGGGTGCGGAACTCCGCCAGGAAGGACCGCCAGTAGGCGGCGAGGTCGAAGTCCGCGGGCCGTTCGAAGGTCCTGTCCAGCACGGTCAGATTGAGCACCTGGTGCACGCGGTACGTGCGCACGTGCTCGCCGCCGCGCGCGACGAGGTACCACTTCCCGCCCTTGAGCACGACGGCGTACGGCTCCAGGATCCGCGTGACCTCCGTCGGCTCCTTCCACCGGCGGTAGCACACCTGGATCACGCGCTCGTTCCACACCGCGTCGGCGATCGGGGCGAGATGTGGTGACTGGTCGCCGTCGTAGTACCAGCCGTGGGCGTCGAGGTGGAACCGCTCCTGGATGCGGGCCGCGCGCTCGCGCAACTCGGCCGGGAGCGCCGCCTGGAGCTTGAGCTGGGCCGCGGTCACCACCGCCCCGAGACCGAGCTCGGCCGCGGGCCCCGGCATCCCGGCCAGGAACAGCGCCTCGGCCTCGTCGCTGGTCAGCCCGGTCAGGCGGGTGCGGTAGCCGTTCAGCAGCTGGTAACCGCCCGCCGGACCCGCGTCGCCGTACAGGGGAACGCCCGCCGCGTGCAGGGACTCGACGTCGCGGTAGATGGTCCGCACGGAGACCTCAAGGGTCTCCGCGAGCTGGCGCGCGGTCAGCCGCCCCCGGGTTTGCAGGAGAAGAAGGATGGACAGCAGCCGACTCGCGCGCATATCGCTGACAATACGTGTCAGTGTCCGCATTTTACGGTCCAATGGTGGCTTTCACCGAAAAGTATCTGCGGATACCCGGCCTGATCGAGACGGCCGGAAGGCAGATCAAGCGCTATCACGTCAGCACCCTCGACGCCGAGATCGAGGAGACCATCCAGCGAGCGGCCTACGCGTTCCTGCCCCGGCTGCTGCCCGAGCTCGACGAGACCCCGCCGGTCGCGTTCACCGTCCTGCACCGAGCGAAGGAGGCCGCGTACCTCAACGCCTACACCTGGGTGTGGGACAACGTGCTGGAGTGCCACACGGCCGCTGCCGGCGTGCCGTTCCTGGGCTGTGACGACACCGACCCGGCCAACTTCAAGGAGCTCGCCAAGCCGTGGATCGGGTGTGTCTGGGAGCTTCCACCCCTCGAACACGAACGAGCGGCCTGGGTTCGCCACATGCTCGCACCCGACACTCCTCGCCTTTCCTCCTATCTCACCGACGTGCCGGCCGAGGGCATGGTGGGCGGCGGATGACGGGGGCCGTGTCCGCTCTCGGACGAAACCGCCGTGGTGAGGCGTCCGGTCTCCATACTGAGTAATGCCTGATCAGACCGTTGGTCGGCTCTTACCTGAAGGGCTGAGACTCGTAACGGATGTCGCAAAGAGACTTCCGTATCGGAAGATTGTGGACAACCGCTTCTCGCGCGACCGGGGGAGGAAGCCGATCCCTTGCTAGGCTGCAAGCATCTGTTACGAACCCGGCGTTGTCTCATCCCCGGCTGATGAGACCGTTGAGAAGTGGGGTTACACCGTGAAGAAGCTGCTCGTTCTCGCGCTCGTTGCCCTCGGGGGGCTACTGGTCTGGCGCAAGGTGCAGGCTGACCGCGCCGAGCTCGATCTGTGGACTGAGGCGACCGGCAGCGAGAACTGACCACCTGGGCTGCCGATGCGGGTGCGTGAATGGTTCCGGATCAAGGCGGAGGTGATGGCATGACCAGCGCCTCACCCATCAAACTTGCCTGCCTCGATCTGGCCGGCACCACACTCGGTGACATCGCCATGGTGGAGCGGGCGTTCGCCGAGGCGATCGCGACGCAGGGCATAGTCCCCGGGACCGGGGCATATGCGCGGGCCATGGTGCACGTGCATCGGTCCCGGGGTTGTCCCAAGATCGACGTCTTCCGGGGCATCTTCCCCGGCAACGAGGCCCAGGCGCAGGCGGCCAACCTCACGTTCGAGCGCTCCTACGAGGGTGCGATCGAGCGGTCCGGCCTCGTCCCCGTGCCCGGCACCGTAGAGGCCCTCGAGAAGTTACGGGCCGCCGGGGTGAAGATCTGCGTGATCACCGGCTTCAGCCGCGCGACCCTCGGCCGGGTGCTCAGCGCCGTCGGCTGGATGGACAAGATCGACCTCGCCCTCTGCCCCGAGGACGCCGGGCGTGGGCGCCCCTGGCCCGACATGGTGCTCACCGCGGTGCTCCGGCTCCGCATCGACGACGTCCGTGAGGTCGCGGTGGCGGGCGACTCCGAGAGCGACATGCTGTGCGGGAGCCGCGCGGGCGCCTCCATCGTGGCCGGCGTGCTGACCGGCGTCCACAGCCACGAACGCCTCATCCGCGGCGGCGCGACACAGATCATCGACTCCATCGCAGACTTCCCCAGCCTCATCCTCGACAGCGAGCCGAGCCGGGCAGCAGTAGCCACTTCCTCCCGGTAGGCTGTCCTCCAGCAAGGGGCCTTAGCTCAGTTGGCAGAGCGCCTGCTTTGCAAGCAGGATGTCAGGAGTTCGAATCTCCTAGGCTCCACCGACAAGAAAACCCAGGTCAGGGATGGCTTTCCCTGCCTGGGTTTCTCGCTTTAATCGGTCTCTTTTCGCTTCCGTGCCCGTTGCGTGCCCGATGCCTTCGTGAGCTGGTCTCTGGCGAGGCTGTCGAGCTTGTCAGCGACCTGACGCTGACGCTCGTTGGAGCCGTGTTCGGGCTTGTGCGCCTTGCCCCGGCACTGGCCCGGCATCATGCCCGCTTTGGCGCCCTTGGGCTGGACGCCGTAGCGCAGCCAGTTCGGGCACGTCGGCGAGCATGGTTCGTAGCGCAGCGCCTCGACCATCCGGGCGGCGTGGTCACGGCGCGCGGGAGTGCCCTGAATGATGACCTTCATCAGGCCACCTCCTCAGGCAGGGGCAGGGTGTCAGCGGTGAACGCGGCGACCATGTCGCGGATGTCGGCATCGGAGACGTAGCCAGCCCGCGCCCGGATCGGATCGGGAGAGGTCTCCAACCGGGCGTAGGCGATGCCCGCGCCGAGGTCAGGCCGAGGGGAGATGAGATCAGCCAACGCGCCGCGATCACGGGCGCCGTCGCCGAGCACCATGTCCACCTGTTCCGACTCATCGAGCCGGAGCGCGATCTTGTCGGGGAACAGGTTGCGGATGGTCAGCACGTCCTTGCGCGGGTCCTGGAGTGCGGCAAGAACGCCGACGCCAACCGCACGCCCTTGCGTGGTGAGCGTCGCCAGGGCTGCCGAGATACGGAGCTTGAGGCCCTTGTCCGACTGGTAGGCGGTCAGGAACGCCACCTCGTCGACCACGACGAGGATGAACGGATCATCGACGGTCGGTGTGTGGTTCCGCTGGACTCCTGCGAACCGGTCCGCCCGCTCCTGCATGATGCTCACAGCCGCTTCGAGGAGATCGGCGCAGGTGCTCGGCTCAGCGGCGTATCGATCGCCGAACAGCGCGCGGCCGAAGGACAGTTCCATGCGCTTGGGGTCCAGCGCCCACACCTCGACCAGGCCTGCGCGCACCGCAGGAAGAAGGCCCCGGATCGTTGACCAGATGATCGAGCCTTTGCCCGCACCGGTCGCGCCGGCCACGAGAACGTGTGTGCCATGGACCTTGAGCCGCCACGGTGTGCCGTCCTCGCACTTTCCGATCTCGACCGGCCCCACCGAGACGACCTCAGGCACCGGTACGGCAGGCAGCGGCACGGCGAGCGGATCACGCCGAGGGAAGGCCAGCAGTAATCGGCCCGAACGGGCGACCGTGACGCGGCACGAGGTAGCGCCGAAGCCATGGGCCAGGTGCTCGATCCGATCCGACCAGTCCTTGACGGCCTGACCGCTAAGCATCTTCACTGTCACCAGGTCGGCCCACGATGTGCACGAGATGCGGACCAGGCGGGGCAGGTAGTCACGGCCCTTGAGGTGACGGCCTAGGCCAGAGATGATCATTACCGGTTGCCAGTGCCGCCGGTAGACCCAGATCAACCGCCACCAGGCCAGCAGTCGCCAGCCGACCAGCCGCAGGAACGACGCGCGATCGGCCAGCCGCCAGGAGACAAGGCTGACGAGCATCCAGACGACCAGGGCCACGGCCCAGCGCCAGCCGTACGACCAGCCGAGCGCGAAGGGGACGGCGACGACGGCCGAGGCGATCGGATGACGCCAGACCAACCGCATGGCACCAGCCAGCAGCCGCCACACGAAGATCACAATCGTGACGATCGCCGGAGTCGTGACGACGGCCGGGCGGAACACCACGGCGGTATCTGGAGTAGTGGAGACGAGATTTTTAGCCTCGTCACCAGGAAGCCTTTTGAACATTACGCTTGAGCCCTCTTCCTTGATTTGCAGTCCAGGGAGACCAGGGGGCCGCCGGAATGCCAGTTCCAGCGGCCCCGCTCGATTTCAGGCCGCGACGTCGCCGGCCTGGTCGGAGGAGTCGGCCGACTGTTCGGCGCGCAGCCGTTCGCAGTCGGCGAGGTAGAGAGCGGCGGCGTTGAAGATCGCCCGAGCCAAGGTCACGTCCTGCTCGGTGACCGGCCCGCCGCCCGTCGTCGTGAATGTCACCTGTGCCTCAGGGGTGGACAGGTGAAGGAATGGCCGAACGTCCCTCGCTCGCAACGACTGGACCAACACGTGAGACGTGTGAAAGTCGATGCCGAGTCGGGCGATGCCATCCTGAATGATCGTCGTGACGTAGGTGTACGGCTCGTGGGCGATCACGCCGCCACGTCCTTACCGGCCGGAACCTGCTTGGAGCCCGCACCGGTCCGAGGCGGACGCATCGCGGTCGCCCGGATCGACCAGGCCAGGCGCCCCGTGTTCTGGCCGACGTACGGCGTGACACTCATACCGTCGAACTCGACCGGCGTGAACGGTAAGCCGGACATCGAGGCGGGGGGAACCGGCTGAACCGGCGCCAGGATCTTGACGGAGACCGTCTTCTGCGCGGCCTTGACGGTCGGGTCGGCGTCCATGACCGCGACCTGCCAGACCAGCTCACCCGTGGTCTTGTCCTTGGCGTAGACGGTCCGGCCGTTGGAGGAGGCGTCGAAGTCCTTGACCTGCTCGACCTCTCCGACGATGTAGCAGCCGTGCGGGAAGACCTGCTCGAACCTGATGGGGATGGGACCTTGGATTGCCATGTCGCTCTCCCACTTGTCTTGTCGCTAACTCGTCTTGTCGAGTATATGCCTGCAAAACGGATACTTGACAATACGAGTTTCCGAGACGAGGTGTGATGTACATCACATCAGAGGGCGTATGCCTCTTCCAGTTCGTGCAGAGTCCCCGGCATGACGACCTCGACGAGTAGTGCCGGGCGGCCCGAGCCATCGAAGACGCGAGCCACAACGCTGAGAACGGCCGCGGATTTGCCCAGTTCGAGCAGCTTGGCTTCCGTGGTGGTCGGATGACGGGCGGTCAGTCGCTCCACCACGTGATCCAGCCGAAGGCCCTTCACCTGCTGGAGATGCTGGCGGACATCGACACTCAGGGGCGTGCTACGCCCGAGGTCGGTGCCTTCGGCCAGTTCAGCCGGACACCAGAAGGTCACCAGCTCGACGGGGTCGCCGTCTTCGTCGAAGAGCACTCGCCGCATCATCACCGGGGATCCTTCGGGCAGATCGAGCAGTGCGGTAACCGGCGCGGGCGCTGGATGCGCGCCCGTCTCCACCGGGGTTCCCCTGTCGGTGGCCTCGACGCGATCGAGCACCGCGCGTGCCGGCCGGGAGTTGTCCCGTTCAGAAATCGGCGGGGTTGCTTTGACGAAGGAGCCCTTGCCGTGCTCACGGTCGATCATGCCGCGCAGTTGAAGAACCTGGAGAGCGCGCACAACGGTGGGCCGGCTTACCCCGAACTCGCGGACAAGCTGTGTCTCGGACGGGAGCAGGGATCCAGGGGGATAGGTGCCGTCCGCGATTTTCCGCCGGATCGCCTGCACGATCTGGGCGTACTTCGGCGGAGCGAACTCTTCTGACGACATGACGACAACCTAACTGCTCGACTTGTCATGAGTGTAAGCGCATGATCGCTCTTTGTCAGCTACAAGGGGGTGCGCGACGGCATGGGATGGCGGACTCCCTCCACCCGGAGGAGGGACGTCAACCATGCCGCCGCGCAGCTCAGGGGCGACTAACGCGGGAGCAAACTCCGGACCTGGTCGGGAATCTCGCTGTGTCCCCATCGCGTGCCGCAGTCAGCGCACATCGCGCCCGAGGTCACGGGAAGCATGGGAAAGCCGAAGGTCCAGCGCACACGCTTGTGAGGACAGGCCGCAGGATGCAGCGGATAGGTCTCGGGCCAGAGCACGATGTCATTGCCACCCAGCATCAGACCGGCCAGCCGTTCGGGGGCGGCGAACTGGGTTCAAGCGGGCACAGCGCCTCATAGCGCATGACCACCCGCCGGGCAGCGGTCACCATGTCGGAACATGGCGCGAAGGCGTACCTCGTCCGACCCCGCCGCGACCGGCCCACAGCCCAGCGGAACCAACGGCCGTCACTCCAGACCACCAGCCCGGTACACACCGAGAGCAGGGCCATGCCGTACCCGGCATGTAGGTCAGCTTCGATTCCCCGCTGTGCCAGGTCGTCACGTAGGAGTCCGGCCGCCTGCTCCGGCGAGAGCTGTACGTCCGGAGGCCACACCCGGCGTTGGATCAGGTCCAGCTCTTTCACGGCCGGCCCCCGTCGCCAGAAGCCGCATCCCCGGTCCCCGCGCACATCGAGCAGTCATCCCGCGTGCGGAGCACGTCCGACCCAGCGTCCTCGTCTGTGCTGTGGATGAGTCCACGACGCTGGCTGACGTACTTCCAGCCCCGCCCCGCACAGGACGTGCACTGCTCGGTTGACATGAGACTCCGCCCGGTTGGATTCGCCGCCCGAAACCGATCTCTCCAATAGGCGTCTACTCGCCTAGAGGAGTGCTTTGCTCAGTCATTTATGACTCCTCTAGAGGAGTTCGTCAAGCCCTATCGCGCAGGCAGTTCGTACGACAGCACGTAGGCGTCACTCGACATCACCGTGTCACAGACCTCGACTGCCGTGCCGTCCGTCGTGTACGCAGTCCTCACCAGGTGGAACACCGGAATGCCAGGCGCGAGCTTGAGCGCCCGCATCTCATCCCGCAGCGGCATACGCGACTTGATCTCTTCCACGAAGTGATCCAGCCGGTGCCCCAACTCCTCCAGCCGCGCATAGATCCCGCCCGGTCCGCTGTCCGGCTCCGCGATCCGCGTGCCCCGAGCGATATCAGCAGGGATGTAGGAGACCGCAGTCTCCACCGGCTGCCCGTTGATCAGATACCGGCGAGACCGACGGATCACCGAGTCCGCTTCTGTAAGGCCCAGAAGCGCCGCCACGCTCGCCGAGGGCGCTTCCTCGGTGATCTTGATGGAGTCAACGGACGGCTTGCCGCCGGCACCTTCGGTCTCGGCTATGAAGGCCGCCTTGCCCTGCTCACGATGACGACGAGCGAAGCGATCCGAGGCCAGCCGCCGGACGGGAGGATGCGAGCGGACGAAGACGCCACGCCCATGCTCCGCGACCGTCAGCCCTTCGCCTTGAAGGACCTGGAGAGCGTTGCGGATGGTCATCCTCGCAACGCCGTAATGTTGCATGAGCTGAGCTTCCGAGGGCACTTTCTCACCTTCAGCCAAGATGCCTTGCTCGATCGCATCGCGGATGTGATCGGCGATCTGCCGGAATACCGCCCGATCGCTGGTCGGGTCCAGATCCGGCAAGGGCAGCTCGGCCACGACCCAACTCCTCAACTCGTACATACGTGTACTACGGTCGAGGATAGCGACCCGCACCGCCGGAGGTAATCCCGATGGATCACCAGAACGCCCACTCCGTCAGCGTGGCAGGCGTGATCATCGACGACCAAGGCCGCGCCCTCCTCACCCAACGCCGAGACAACGGCCACTGGGAAGCACCAGGCGGCATCCTCGAACTCGACGAGGACATCACCACCGGCCTGCTCCGCGAGGTCCACGAGGAAACCGGCCTCGACGTCGAGCCCGTCACCCTGACCGGCGTCTACAAGAACATGACCCGCGGCATCGTCGCCCTGGTCTTCCGCTGCAAGGTCATCGGCGGCCACCTCACCGAAACCGACGAGACGAGATCCTTCCGCTGGGTCACCGCTGACGAGGTCCGCTCACTGGCATCCGAAGCATTCGCCGTCCGCGTCCTGGACGCCATGCACCACGACCACACGCCGGCCATCCGCCACCACGACGGCACACATCTGCTCTGAGCGTGTAAGCGGCAAGATCCAGAGCGCGCCGCATCGCGATCATTGCCGAATTGTTCTTATGGGTTATCAAGGCGACGGCGCTCCGCGCCGCCGCACGGCCCGCCGCCCGCTCCGCCCGGCCGGGCGTGCGGCGTGGGCGCCGGTCCCGGCCGGCGGCGGGAACGCGAGCCGCCCGCCGACCACCGCGCCCGCCGTACCAAGCCGCACCCGCCGACCAGGCACACGCCGTCGCCGCACCCATGCAGCACGACGATCGCCATGCTATGGCTGGCCATCACACGGGGCTGGGGGCGATCGAAGGTCCAGGACTTCGTACCTCAGCCCCGGCCCACCGGAAACCCAGGCTGAGCGGACCCGACTGACCAGCTCGCTCGCAGAGTTCGATCAAGTCGAGCGGATTGGTCGGGCGAAGGTGCGAGAGGCGTTGGAGCAGCCTGATGTGATCCGGTTGTCCCGCATGTTCAGCCTTGGCGAGTTGAACCGGGACAGGGCCTGGACAAGGCGACCCGCCAAGCTATGCGGGGGGCGGAAGAGGGACACCGGGCTCCTTGCTGAGCAAGGTCCCATGTGGTCCGAAGCCGGCCGAGGAGTAGAAGTGGACGGCTTCCTTGTTCGGCGCGAAGATTCCGGCATAGAGAATCGAGACACCGCGCTCTGCGGCAGCTTGCTCCGCCGCCACCACCAAGGCAGATCCCACACCTTTACCGCGATGCCCGTCCAGGACGACAGTGTGGATCTCGGCCGCACGGCGGGGATGGATGATTTGGTGGTCCAGGGGATCTGTCAGCAAGACCACCTCCACCATGCCCACCACCTCGCCTGCCACCTCAGCGATCAAAATCACCATCTTGGGCTCGGCCGAAAGCACCTCCTCGAAGTGCCTGCGTACGGCTTCGCTGTCGGGCACGCGGTAGATGACCGGATCGAGTTGGACATGCCTTTCGGCATTCGCGAGACGCAGGTGGACGAGGGATGGCACGTCTCCACGGTCGGCAGTCCTGATGAGAATCGACATGAGTAGAGCCTCCCAACGTGCCCGCACAACCGCAAAGCTTGCTGACCAAGTCAGGATGGGGCGAAGTTGCCTGATGTGCCACTAAGGTTGCGCGGTTGCAGTTTGGGTTGCAGTTCAGGACGGTCCAGAGCCGTGCAGGGTGGATCGGGCATGCCCGTTGACCAGCATTGAACTGTCTGGAACCATGATCGTCCGAGCTTTAATCCGCAAACTTCTAATTGTGACCCCTAAGCCTGGTGACTGATCAGAAGACGACGCCTCCGGCGGGGGCCTCGGCTCCGGGGTGATCTCCCGTGCATGACCTTAGGACCGTAGGTGGCTGAGGTGGGGCCTGATCACCCCCTCTGCCGCGCCCCAGGCAAGCCCAGCAGACCAGCGCCTCCGGCAAAAGCCGCCCGTCTGTGACCGTTGGCGTCCCATTGCCGAGGAACGGCGGCCCGTGGACGTACACGCGAAGACGGGCTTGTGCCTCCGTCGCCGGCCCGCTGCCGCTTCGCGGTGGGTCGAGGCAGACGGGGTGATCAGGCAGGTGGAGCGTGCGCGAGAGACTGCGTGCTACATCAACCGCTACATCAACCCGCCCTCACTCGGCCACACATACCCACACACGAACAGCCGCACCGAGGCCAGCTCAGGTGCCACTCGCGAGATCAACGATCACCGTGCCTACTCCTGAAAAGCGGAAGGTCAGGGCATGATCGCCGTGCCATTAGCGTGCCATTAAGGGCGGTGACCAGGGGGGAGTCACGGGGACTCACGGAGGGGTTACCGTCGAGGTCAGGGGCGTTTGCCCAGGAGATCAGGCCGATTTGCAAGCAGGATGTCAGGAGTTCGAATCTCCTAGGCTCCACCGACAAGAAACCCAGGTCAGGGATGGTTTTCCCTGCCTGGGTTTCTCGCTTTAATCGGCCCTTTTTCGCTTCCGTGCCCGTTGCGTGCCCGATGCCTTCGTGAGCTGGTCTCTGGCGAGGGTGTCGAGCTGTTCCGCTACCTGACGTAGACGCTCGTTTGAGCCGTGTTGGTAGACCATCGCGGCCCGAGTGCTGGAGTGCCCCATCCGGTCCATCAGCTCACGGATCGACGCCCCCGCGTTCGCGGCGAGGGTGTTGCCGGTATGACGCAAGTCGTGAAAGTGGATCTTCGGTAGACCGGCGTCGGCGAGCGCCTTTCCCCAGAACCGCCGATTGAAGTTGCTGTTCCAGATAGGCCCGTCGTCCGGCCCAGCGAAGATCAGCCCCTCGTCGCCGTCCTGCGCGAAGTCCTTGAGGTGCGCTTCCAGGTCGTGGGTGATCAGCCCAGGGATCACGACCGTTCGCTTCCCCGCCGCAGACTTGGGTTCGGTGAACACCAGGCCCTTACCCGTGATGCGGATCAGTTGACGCTCGACCCGCACGGTCCCGGCCTCCAGGTCGAGGTCTCGCCGGCGAAGCCCGGTCAGCTCACCCCATCGCAGACTGCCGAAAGTCGCGAGGAGCACCAGCGCCCGGTATCGCGGTTCGATCGTGTCCGCGAGCTTGTAGACCTGCGCGACCGTGAGCACCGGACGTTCCGCGGACTTCTCCTGCCCAGCACCCTTGATCCGGCAGGGGTTACGCCGGATGAGCTGGTCATCCACAGCCGTAGTGAGAACGGCCTTGAGAAGCCGGTACGCCTTGGCTACGGTGACCGCGCTCACGCCCCTATCGAGCAGGCTCTTGCGCCAACGCCGGACCTGCGGGTCCTTGATGTCACTCAGAGGCTTGTCGCCGAACATCGGCTTGAGATGGACGCGGAACAGGTACTCGTACAGTTCGACCGTGCGGGGGCGAAGGTTCGGCCGCTCACCGATCCAGTCCCCCGCGTACTTCCCGAACTTGATCTTCCCCGCGTCAGGGTCAAGGCGGCGGCGCTGAGCGCCGCCGCACGGCCCGTCGCCCGCCCGCCCGTCGCCCGCCCGCCCGCCGTCCGGGCGTGCGGCGTGGGCGCCGGTCCCGAACGGCGGCGGGACTCAGGGCCGCCCGCCGTACACAGCGCCCGCCGCACCAAGCCTCACCCACCGACCAGGGACGCGCCGCCGCCGACCGCGCCCTCATCGAGGGGCACCTTACGCCCAGCCATGCAGAAGCCGCCGCAGGCTACCGGACTCGAACCGGCTCATCCCCGTGAAGGGAGTCAGCAAGCTGATACGAACTTTCCCATTCGCCTTTGCCTGCGACGGCACATGCAGCCTATGACGGTGCAGAATCGACGTCGACGGATTAATCTCCGACCGTCTCCCGCCGCTGTGGCCGAGTTATGGGCCGGCCATCACACCGGTACAGGTCGACGATCGCGCTGTGGCCGACCACCACACGGGGTTACGGGCGATCGGAGGGCCGGGGCTTCGTGCCTCAGTCCCGGCCCATCGAGCACGGCCGCGCATGACGGCCCTTGCTGTACAGAGGGGCTCACGTCAGGGGCCAAGCGAAATGGGCCTATATGACAGAATCCCCGACATGCTTAATACGGTGAGCAACAATGATCTTGCGGGTGCTCTCTATTTCACTCTCGCCCTGGTCAACGCTGGTTTGGCACAGGGCAAGTGGCGTTCGGGCTTCGGATGGTGGTTGCTTTCTCTCTTTCTCGGGCCACTCGCAACTCTGCTTATCGTGGTTCTCCCACGCCCGAGGCCCTACCGCACAAATGACGAGTGACAGCCCTGGGTCAGGACTTCAGGACATCGGGGGTTGCAGTTTGGGTTGCAGTTCAGGGTGATCCAGAGCCGTTCAGATCAGACCGTGTATACCCGCTGATCTGCATTGAACTGTCTGGAACCATGATCGTCCGAGCTTTTATTCCGCAGGTTTCGAGTTGGCCGGCTCCGTGGTACGCAGGCGTGAGGACGGTCTCCGGTGCTATCCAGCCTCCCGACGTGGTGCCCCATCGCCTACGGCCTGGCGGACCAAGCCGTACCTCTGCGAGGAGGGGCGGCGCAATGCCGGAGACTGTCCCTGACGAGGGTACCGCCGTGCCCGTCGCGTGCCCGACGGAGCGGGGAACAAGGGGGAACAGCGGGGAGGCGCGGGGAACGCGATCAGTGCGCTGATCTGCGTTTTCGCAGGTCGAGCAAGATCGGCGTACGTCTTTGCAAGCAGGATGTCAGGAGTTCGAATCTCCTAGGCTCCACCAGCCAAAACACTCAGTCTGTGATCATGAAAACCGGGCTTGAGTGGCTAATCCGAAAATCGGACAGTAGTTGGGCAGGCGGCAGCGGACCTCGGACGGAGTGGCCTCGTCTGGGTCGTGAGATTGGTTGATCAAGCCGCGGGCTGGAGTGTTACGCGGTAGCCGAGGGCTTCGAGTTGGCGGACGTGGTTGCGTTTCTTGCGTTCGGGGCCGATGCGGTTGTCGTAGAAGTCGGGACCCAGGTCGGTGAAGTGGGCGTTGGGATCGCAGAGAAGATGCCAGACGATGGTGAGGATGGAACGGCCGACCGCGACGACGGCTCGTTGCTTGCCGCGGCGTCGAGCGATGCGTCGGTAGCGTTCCCCGAGGAAGGTCGGGGTCTTGCTGGCGCCAACGGCCGCCTCGCCCAGAATCCTGGCCAGGTAGCGGTTGCCGTGACCGGTGGAGCTTGAGCCCTTCTTCTTACCGGCTGATTCCTTGACCTTGGGGGCCAGACGCGCCCAGGAGGCCAGATGGCCCGATTTTCAGCCCGGAACGGGCATCCCCGCAGGGATATCAGGGACTAACTGGGTGACTAAGCCTTTCACCCACCTCCGAAGAGACCGTCCATCGCCGTCGCGCCTTCCTGCATGACGGGCCGGATCTGGAGACGGTAGACCGTCTCGGTGACCATGGTGTTGGCGTGGCCGACCAGGCGAGAGATGTGCTCGATGGGAACGCCCGAGTCCGAGAGCAGTGACACGAAGCTGTGGCGCATCTCCCTGGGTGTCCATTCCGTGTCGACCAGCCCGGCGTCTTTGAGGATCTTCCGGAAGTCCCGCCGGACGTTGCCAGCACTTAGCGCGGTCTCGCCGCGGCCAGCGCCCTGTCAGCCAGTCGCTTCACCCGGGTCGTCGACACGCTTCAGGCTCGCAGGCAGGTGATCAAGCGGCGTTACGAAGGCGACGGCCGCGGCAATGTGGCCTCGCTGACTCCGGAAGGGCTGAAGCGCCTCCAGGCTGCGTACTCCGTTCATCTGACGAGTGCCCGTGAGCGTGTCCTCGACCAGCTCGACGGCCGGTCCCTGCATGCTCTGGTCAGTTCGAAGCCGTGGTGAAAAAGCTCGACTGAGTCAGGCGACGGAGGGCCGCGTCTCGGTCCAGTCGACCATCAGTCTGCGTTCGGCGAACAGCCACCCGCTGTCCTGCTTGACGAGTTCGTCGAGATAGCGGATAGAGGCGATCATCAGCGTATGCTGTCCGTCCTCACCCACCGACAGGTGATGCGCCAGGCAATAGCTCTCAGCCGTTGCCCGGTCTCCGTCCAGCGAAACCGTGCTCTGCCCGTTGAAGTGAGTGGTGGTCTCGTAAGTGTTCAGATTGTCGAAGACCGGAGCCAGCGAGTCGCGGCCGTGCAGCTCCTGAGTCGGCTCGCTAGCCGTGGCATCCATGAACACGAGGAACCGGGTGTCGGCAGTGAAGAGCGCCATCTGACCCTTCGCGTCGCGGCGGTCCGCACAGTGGGCATAGGCGTCGATCAGTTCACGGATGGCCAGCCGGTCGGCGGCCTCCTGGGGTGAGATAGCGGAATGGGAAGCCATGTCGTTCTCCCTCGGGTAACTATTTGACGGATGTATACATCAGTCGCGTCGGCGCGATGGCAAGACATCGGGAAGGGTGTGGCCGCGCCGCCACACCCACCCGTGGATCACGTGAACGCCCCGGGCGCGAGCCGTTGATCGCGGAACTCGCGGCGCCCCAGGCGTCTCGCGGGGTCAGCGTCAGCGTCTCCGTAGACGTGAGGATCGAGGAGCCGGAGTCACTGGAGCGTTCGGCAGCAAGATCCGCCGGATCGTGGGTTTACGGCACCAGTGAAGCGGCGGTCGATCACCCTGTCTTCGTCGCGGCATCCCCGCTCCCGCCGCCCAGCCGGTTGATTTCCGGGCTGTACAGGATCCGCTGCTCGACCGCTCCGGGCCGGGTGACGGCGAGCATGGTGCGGCCGATGTGTTCGGTGGTTGTGGTGTGACGGGGAGCGAGGCGGTGCAGCAGGGGGTAGAGCCAGGAGACGAGGCCGTCTTGAGCTGCCCGACCTCCAGGTAGCCGGGGCGCGTCGTCCAGTCCGCACCAGGGAACAGGACATCCGGGTTGTGGGCCCCGAACCCATCGGGGAGAAAAGTGATCGACGTATCCCCGATGGCAATACGGGACCGAGTGCCCGGCTGGGGCATGGGGGCCTTTCGAGACGTGTGGGTTTCTGTGTTGCGAGGGTGTTGCCGCCCTGCGAGGAGTGGAGTGGGGCGCTGGTCGGGCCTCAGCCGTTGAGCGCGCCCATGAACTCGGGTGCGTAGCGGTCGCCGGTGACCACGCCGTGCGGGGCGACCGCCTCGATCGCGGCGAGGTCCTCGGCGGAGAGGGTCACCTCGGTCGCAGCGATGTTCTCCTCCAGGTAGCGGCGCCGCTTGGTGCCCGGGATGGCGACCGCGCCCTGGTGCTGGACCCAGGCGAGGGCCAGCTGGGAGGGCGTGACGTCCTTGGCGGAGGCGATGCGGCGCACCTCGCGGACGACGTCGAGGTTGCGGTCGAAGTTCTCGCTCTGGAAGCGGGGGTCCGTCCGGCGCCAGTCGTCCTCGGCGAAGTCGTCGGGGCTGGTGATGGCGCCAGAGAGGAAGCCGCGCCCCAGCGGGGAGTAGGCGACCAGTCCGATCTGCAGTTCCCGCAGGGTGTCGAGCACGCCGTTGTGTTCGATGTCGCGTTCGAAGAGCGAGTACTCGGTCTGGACAGCGGTGAGCGGGTGCACGGCGTGGGCACGCCGGATCGTCTGGGCGGACGCCTCGCATACGCCGATGTGGCGTACCTTGCCCTCGGCAACCAGCTCGGCCAGCGCGCCGACGGTCTCCTCGATCGGCACCTTGGGGTCGATGCGGTGCAGGTAGTACAGGTCGACGTGGTCGGTGCCCAAGTGCCGCAGCGAACGTTCGAGTGCCCGGCGCACGTACTCGGGCCGGCCGTTCAGGTCGAGTAGCCGGCCGTCGTCGGTGATCTCCACGCCGGTCTTGGTAGCAAGGACGGCGGCATCCCGGCGCCCTGCCAGCGCCTGGCCAAGGAGCTGCTCGTTGACGAAGGGGCCGTAGCTCTCGGCGGTGTCCAGCAGGGTGATGCCCAGCTCCAGGGCGCGGTCGATGGTGGCCAGCGACTCGGTCTCGTCGGTGGCGCCGTAGAAGACGCTCATGCCCATGCAGCCGAGACCCTGCACGCTGACGGTCAGCCCCTGGCGGCCCAGTGCGCGGTGTTCCATAGAGGTTCCTCCGATAGGTATCTAACTAGATAGGTATATACGGTAGAGCGACTGCCTGCGGGTGTCAATAACTAGATAGTTACTTGCTACGGTGGCGGACATGCCACGGAACTCCAGCGCCACCAAGGCCAGGCTGCTCGACGCCGCCTTCACTGAATTCGCCACCTACGGCATCGCAGGCGCCCGAGTGGACCGGATCGCCGAGGCGGCAGGTGCGAACAAGCGGCTGATCTACGTCTACTTCGGCAACAAGGAGCAGCTGTTCGACGAGGTGCTGCACCGGGCGATGACAGAGGGCGCCGAGTCGGTCCCGTTCGACGTCGAGGACCTGCCCGGATACGCCGGCGCGATCTTCGACCACCTCGTCGCCCGGCCGGACCTGATGCGCCTGCGACTGTGGAGACTACTGGAACGCCCCTCCGCCACCGGACTCGAACCGGACACCTTCCGGCGCAAAGTCGCGGAAGTGGCCGACGCGCAGCAGCGTGGCGATCTCTCCCCGGAGATACAGCCGGACGATCTCCTGACCATGGTCCTCGCCATGGCCCAGGCGTGGTTCTGGGCCGCCGAGGACGTCGATCCCGGACAGGTCAGCCAGTCCTGGCCGCCAGAGCGACTGGCCCTGCACCGCTCAGCAGTTGTCGAGGCCGCCCGCCGGATCAGTCAGAAAACTGCTGACGCTCAGGGCTCGTAACACGATCCGGCCGTTCACTGAGAACGCCGCCTAGATCTGCACGGCGCCGTAGTCGCCCAGGCCTGCTCACTGGTCTGCCGGCGCCAGCCCGTGTTCGGCCACGGGACGGCGTCAGTGCCCCTGACGCCGGTAGAGGTGGCCCCTGAGGCGGCCTTGGCCAGCCTGCAGGCGGTTGGCCCGTACACCGTGGTCTGGCTCAACGAGGCTCAGCACTACCTGCTCACCGCGGATCCGGATCTCGGAAGGGAGGTTGCCGCAGGGCGGCTCGGACTGCTGCGTTCCCCGGGGCGGGGGCCGGTGCCGGTGCTGGGCACGCTGTGGCGGAACTACTGGGGCATCCTCACCGCCGCCCCTGATCCAGGCAAGCCCGATCCGCATGCCCGGGCCCGGGAACTGCTTAAGAATGCCAGTATCCCCCTCCCCGAGACCTCGCTTCCATCGCTAGGCCGTTCCGTCATTCACCGGCGCCGCGAGGACTTGACCGCCGAGCTCCACCGGAAGGCCACCCTCCACGCCCGGTAGTGGGCGCGCGTGTGGACGTCTGCGGCCAGTCGCGGGCGAGCCGGGGCAGGCCGGCGCCATCGATCGCCGCCCTCCAAGCCGGGACCTGCGTCCTCGCAGGCAGGCCCGGTCCGTCACCGGGCCTGCTGTGCTGCGGCTCAGCTGTTCGCGCGGATGGTCTTGTTGATCCAGTCGCTGTAGGCGGGCACGTTGGTGTAGAGGCCGGGGCCCTGTTCGCAGGAGGGGCTCTTGGCGCCGGGGCCGGAGGTGACGCCGATGAGTTCCCAGCGGCCGCCGCGGCCGCGCTGGATCTGGGGGCCGCCGGAGTCGCCGTTGCAGGCCATGGCCTTGGGCTTCTGGCTGACCGTGCAAAGGCGGGTGTCGTCGGCGTAGCCGGGGCCGCACTCGGAGACCGCTCCGCGGCGGGTGTCGAGCTGGCGCAGCTTCTTGGCCATCTTCCAGTCGGCCGGGTTGGTGCTGAACTTGGTGATGCCGAAGCCGAGGATCCGGGTGGGCGTGCCGGGCTTGCCCGCCTGGTCGGCGATCTTGATGGGCTTGACGCTGACCGGGCGGTCCAGGCGGACCAGCGCGATGTCGTTCTTGTTCGGGGAATTCTGGGCGTAGTCCGGGTGCAGGAACGCCTGCGCGATCTTGCGGACGGTTCCGCCGGACTTGCGGTGGTCGCTGCCGATGCGGACCGTGCCCTTTGGAATCGAGCCGATCTCCATGTCGAGGCAGTGCGCGGCGGTCACGACCCACTGCGGGTTGATCAGGGCCGCGCCGCAGTTGCCGTCCGTCAGGCCCATGAGCGGGGCCGTGGTCGGGATGGTCGCCATGAAGGGGTAGGACTCGGTGGGCTTGGAGCCGTTGATGATCGCTCCGGCGCTCCCGGCGGTGACCGCGAGGCAGGCCGCGCCGGCCAGTGCGACGACGGCGAAGCGGGAGACGATACGGCGGAAGGAGGTGGTGCCAGACACGGGTGAAGCCCTTCATCGGTTGTTTGTGACGTTATGAAGCTATATGTCCGGCTTCGCCGAGGTGATCATGCCAGCAGGCCAACACGCGGTAGGGATAACTACACCCGACCAGGGCAGATGCGCCCAGCGGCGCCCTGGCTACTCGAGTCGATGGGTGGCACCTCTACGAAGCTTTGATGACTGCCCAGAACGCCGAAGCTTGACGACCTTCTCGACTCGCATCGTTCCGACCAGGTTCTCGTGGTCGTGGCTGGTCTATGGGCCGGGCCGGCGTCTCATACGCATGGACGTCGCGATCGCGCTGTGGCTGATGGCCGGACGGGGTAGAGGGCGATCGACGGGCTGGGACTTCCTTCGTCAGCCCCAGCCCACCGAGGGGCCAGGGCTGGCGTGATTTCATTGCAGGTAGGTAGCGATGGTGCGTTCCCCCTGGCCATGTGAGGGAGGGACAGACATGGAGATCACACCCCAGGCGGTCGTCATTCCCAAGGAGACCGACAATCTGGAACAGGGGAAATACGGCCCCATCTTCCCCAAGACCCCGGCGTGCTACGGGTTCACAATCATCGCGAAGGTCAAGCCCGGCCGTGCCGAGGCGATCCGTAACCACGGCTACACGCTGGCCAAGGCGCTGGAAGCAGACCCGTATCTGCTTGCGCCGCTCAAGCTGCACTATCTGCGCTGGGTGCTGTTCGACGACGACACGCGGTTCATGTACCAGGGGATCTTCGACACCGACTTCGACAAGTACACCGAAGACGCCATCGACCTCTTCAGCAGGTCAGGGGTGAGTACGGCTTTCGAGAACCTTGAGGGGTTTCCCGAGGACTGGAAGACCAACCCCGAGGCGTTCGTCCGGTTCGTTCGTGCGCATCACTGCCCGAGCTTCATCGAGTACGGGGAGTATCCGTACGTCACTGCCGACGAGATCAAGAAGGCTCTGCGAATCAAGAGCGCTCTGTCGGAGATGCTCGACCAACTGCAGTGACATCCGCCCGCGTTATCAGGGAGGCAAGATGAACGAGTTCAGGACCGCGCGAACGTACAACCAGCAGCATGTGCCGCGCCAGTACACCCCTGGTCGGCGGCGGTTGAGCATCTATGTCGCGTGGAGCTATCCGGCCGAGGCGGGCAGGAACCCGGCGGAGCTCGACAACCGGTTCTCCACGATGACCGAGGTGCGCCGCGCGGCGTGGCCGGCCTACGAGGACCCGAAGTGGTCGGATCCGCTGCGGTTCCAGCAGGGCATCGCGGGCGGGCTGGAGCTGTTCTTCCGGGGCTGGCTGCCGTTCCAGCAGTTCGTCGAGGAGGCCACCGGACACGCCGTGCCCGTCTATCAACGCGTCGATCAGGCCGGCTTCTCTACCCCGCTGGACGAGCGGGTGCTGGCCGACACCGACACCCTGTTCGTGTGGGGGCTGGATCACATGATCACCGGGCAGGAGGCCGCACCGGAGGAGATCGAGGCGCTGCGGGAGTTCCTCACCCGGGAGGGGGCTTGCCTGGCCTTGGGGCCGCATCACGACGTCGGGGCATCGGACGACCTGGCCGTGCGCGACATGGAGTACTGCCATCACGGTGACCCCCTGGTGCCCCGCCAGCAACGCTTCGGCAGGTACACCAGATCGTTGATGGCAGGTCTTGGAGTGCCCGTGGAAAACCGCTATGGGCTACGGCCTGCGGTGAAGCACCCGAACAAGATCGCCCCACTGTCCATCGCCAGGGATCTTGACACCAAAGGCTGGCTGGAAGGAGTGACCAGCTTCAACTTTCACAAGCACCTCCCGCACTACGCCGTCACCACCGACGACCCGGACATCGTCCAAGTGCTTGGCCGGCAGCCCATCGACACATCAAGACCGCACCCGTTCACCGAGGCGGGCAACACCGAATTCAACATGTTCCTGTGGATGCCGCCCAGCGGCGAGCGGGCCGGTGATGTGATCATGGCCGACAGCACGATCTTCAGCACGTTGTTCGGCGCCGACGAGAGCCTGCGCGCCTTCTGGGGAAACCTCGCCTCGGCGAAGTAGCGCCACAGGAAGGCGAGGTTTCATGAGCGAGCAAACGCAGGTCGCGCTCGAACTCCACGACATCCAGCGCGGTGTGCTCAGCCCCCGTCCGACGCCGTACGCGGCGACGTACATCCTGTTCCGCATCGACGACCGGGCGCACGGGAAGGAACTGATGCGCCGCGTGAGCGCAGTGGTGACCTCGGCCGCCGACTCGGCGAGCCCTCTGGGCGAGACCTGGGTGAGCGTCGCGGTCACCTATTACGGCCTCAGAGCACTCGGCGTGCCACAGGATTCCCTCGACACCTTCGCCTGGGAGTTCCGGCAGGGGATGGCAGCACGGGCCAATGCGCTGGGCGACATCTACGAAAGCAGCCCCGAGAACTGGGAACCACCGCTCGGCACGCCCGATGTTCACGTTGTGCTCGTGGCGCTCGCCCCCGACAGCACACAACTGGAGGCTGCCATCGACCGCGCCAGCCCGGCCTTCGACACCCTTCCCGGCGTGACGGCGATCTGGCGGCAGAACTGCCACGCGCTACCCACCGAGACAGAACCCTTCGGTTACCGCGACGGCATCAGCAACCCCGCCGTCGAGGGCAGCGGCATTCCCGGCACGAACCAGCTAGAGGCGCCCCTCAAGGCCGGCGAATTCGTGCTCGGCTACCGCGACGAGCTCGGCGGGATCCAGACACCACAGCCCCAGGTGCTGGGGCGCAACGGCACCTACATGGCCTTCCGCAAGCTCCACCAACGTGTCGCCCTGTTCCGGCGCTACCTGAAGGACAACTCCACCAGCCCCGAAGACGAAGAACTGCTCGCAGCCAAGATCATGGGACGCTGGCGCAGCGGCGCACCCCTGGCGCTCAGCCCGCTGCACGACGCCCCCGGCCTCGGCGCCGACCGAAGCGGCAACAACACCTTCCTGTACCAGCAGGACGATCCGGCCGGCTTCACCACTCCGGGCGGCTGCCACATCCGCCGAGGCAATCCCCGCGACGCGTCGGTGGCCGGCGCGCCGAGGCTGCACCGCATGATCAGACGCGGCACCGCGTACGGCCCGGCGCTGCCCGAGGGCGTCCTGGAAGACGACGGAGCCGACCGCGGACTGATGTTCGCGTTCATCGGAGCGCACCCGGGGCGGCAGTTCGAGTTCGTCCAGTCCGAATGGATGAACAGCGGCATCTTCTTCGGCGCGGGCAACGAGACCGATCCCATCATCGGCTCCGACCACGGCGCCCGCGACTTCACGATTCCCCGGCGGCCCGTACGGCGGCGCCTGCACGCCCTGCCCCAGTTCGTTGTCACGCGCGGCGGCGAATACTGCTTCATGCCCGGACTGAGCGCCCTGCGCTGGCTCGGCGATCTCCAGGGCTGAAGTACGGCCACGCTGCCGCCTTGGCACGACGACCGGGGGAGGTTACATGGACACGCTGCATCTGCTGTTCAACGCGGTCACCGTGATCTTCATCGCGACCACCATGTTCGGCGCCGGACTCGGAGCCACGCTATCGGCATTGCGCGCCATCTTCGCCGATCTCCCGCTGCTCCTGCTGGCGCTGCTGGCCAACCTGTTAATCATCCCGCTGCTGGGCTGGGGCATCGCTGCGCTGTTCAGCCTGCCCGCGGCGTCATTCATAGCGCTGCTCCTGGTCGCGTCGTCGCCCGGCGGACCGTTCGGGGCGAAACTCGGCATGGTGCAAAACGGCGACGTGGTCGCGGGAGCGGCGATGCAGGTACTGCTTGCCGCCATCGGCAGCATCACCTTCGGCCCGACGGCCAACGTCCTCCTTACGGCGGCTAAGGCCGGCGCCGGAGTCTCCCTCGACGTCGCCGCGCTGGTGCTGACGGTTGCCGTCCTACAGCTCGTACCGTTCGCCGTCGGGCTGATGCTGCGCCACTTCACGCCGCCGACAGCGCAAACGTGGCATCCCGCCGCCATCAAGGTGTCGAACGTGACGTTCCTGATCGTGCTGGCGGGCATGCTCCTGGGCAACTGGCGTCATATCGTCGCGCTGGTCGGCTCACTCTCCCTGCTAGCGGGATTCGTCTTCGCCATTGCCGCATTCGCCCTCGGCACGGTGCTGGCCAGTGGATCGCGGGTGCGCCGCACCACCATGGGAGGCGTCGCATCGGTGCGCAACGCGGGGCCCGCGCTGGCCGCCGTCGGTATCGCTTTCGGCAACCAGCCGGCCATCCTGGGAGCACTTGCCGCAGTACTGCTCAGCGGCCTGGCAGCGGCCCTACCCATCGCCGCGCTGCTTAGCCGCCGACGTGTAGGAGCACCGCCTGAATGAAGGACACGGGGTTGCCTGGGTGGCGAGGCCCCGACCCGGTGACTCGTAGCGCCGTAACGACCGCCGACTCCAGTGCTCTTCGTACGGGGTCGGGCGATCGCTGTGAGCGGGTCGCCGTCGCCGAGGACTGCTGCTGTATACAGCAACGTCGCCATACACGATCACACGCCACCAGATCGCATCTGCCACGTGCCCAGGGCGAGGAGCCCTCTACGTCGTGACCGGCTCCCGTTTGCAAGCAGGATGTCAGGAGTTCGAATCTCCTAGGCTCCACCGAGAACCGATCTTGCCTGAGCCACCGTCTCAGGTCGATCCGCAGGTCAAGCCCCCTGCGACGACTTTTGAGCAGTACAGGCTGAACGGCTACCGCGGCATCCTGGGCTTCGTCACCCTCCTCCGCCAACGAACCGGTTAATCCACATTTGAGACGTCGTCCGCGACGACTACCAGTCCGGTGAGCGAAATGTCTCGTACTTTGGGCTGATTGTGGATGGTGGGGGCTCTCGTACCATGACTTCGTGTACGGCCTTATTCGCTCCGTGTGGTACGAGCCCCGTTCCCCCAACGCACCGCGGCGGGTGTGGCGAGACTGGGTGCTCGTGGGGGTGTTGCTGCCGGTCGCGCTGCTTGAAGGAGTGGTGCGGCCGGACATGCCCTCACGGGTCATTTCGGTGAGCCTCGCGGTCGGGCTGGTGCCCACCTTGTTGTGGCGCCGCACCCAGCCATTGCTGATGGTCATGATCGCGTTCGGCGTGTCGGGTGTGGCCCAGGTGCTGGCGGGTGGCGCCTCGCCCGAGTCCAACACCATGATTTATCTGCTTCTCCTGCCCTATGCGCTGTTCCGGTGGGGGTCCGGGCGAGAGGCGATTATCGGGTTGGCGATCATTCTCGTCAAAGCCACGTTCTCCGTGGTTGTGGACTATCCCGGTCCCGCCGACACCGCCGCCGCCTTCGCCGTCGTGTTCTCGGTGATCGCCGTGGGAGCGGCGTTCCGGTACCGGACGAGGGCGCGAACGCGGGAACTTGACCAGGTCAAACTGCTCGAACGTGAGCAACTGGCCCGAGATCTGCATGACACCGTCGCCCATCACGTCTCGGCGATGGCGATCCGGGCGCAGGCAGGGTTGGCGACGGCGGCGTCGCGGCCGGACGCCGCCACCGAGGCGTTGCAGGTGATCGAGGCCGAGGCGGCCCAGGCGCTCGCCGAGATGCGCGCCATGGTTCACGTCCTCCGCCGGAACGCGCCCGCGGACCTGGCGCCTGGGCGGAGCATCGCCGATCTCTCCCAGCTCGAAAGCCCGGGACAATCCGGCCCGTCCGTCCAGGTGGAGATCGAGGGCGACACCGTCGGCCTCTCCCCTTCCGTCGAGGCCGCGATCTACCGCCTCGCCCAGGAGTCGGTCACCAACGCCCGGCGCCACGCGCGGCACGCCACCCGCGTCCTGGTTCGGGTCAGCGCCGACGACACATCGGTCCGTCTGTACGTGAGCGATGACGGCGATCCCGTTCGCCCCGCAGGGACACCCGGTTACGGGATCACCGGCATGATCGAACGGGCTGATCTCCTCGGGGGGACCTGTGTGGCGGGCCCCAATCCCGACCGGGGATGGAGTGTCACCGCTGTGCTGCCGCGTACCGGAGTGGCCAGGTGAGCATCCGGGTGCTGGTCGCCGATGACCAGGAGATCGTCCGTACCGGACTGGTGATGATCCTCAACGCGCAGCTGGGGATCGAGGTGGTCGGCGAGGCCGCCGACGGGCGGCGAGCGGTCGAACTCGCCCGGCGGCTTCGGCCGGATGTGTGCCTTTTCGACATCCGGATGCCCGTGCTCAACGGCATCGAGGCCACCCGGATGCTCGCCGGGCCCACCGTCGACGACCCACTCGCCGTCGTGGTCATCACCACCTTCGACCTCGACGAGTACGTCTACGCGGCGCTGCGCGCGGGAGCCCGGGGGTTCCTGCTGAAGAACGCCGGCGCCGAGCTGCTCTCCCAGGCCGTTCACGCCGCGGCGGCCGGTGACGCACTCATCGCTCCGAGCGTCACCGCCCGCCTGCTCACCGCCTTCGCGCACGCCGGGCCCGCCGCGCCGCCGGCCCGTCCCATCGAGGCGCTCACCGAGCGTGAGGAGCAGATTCTCGTCACGGTGGCCCGGGGGCGTACCAACAGTGAGATCGCTGACGAACTTCACATCTCACTCAGCACCGTCAAGACCCACATCGCCAGCCTGATGGCCAAGCTTGGCGCCCGGAACCGGGTGGAAATCGCCATGTGGGCGTACGAGACCCATCGGGTCAGGAACTAGGGTCTGCGGATGATCCACTCGGCCACGGCGAGGTTGATGATCCATCCGGCGGCCACGAGCAGGGCTCTGGGGATCTCGCCGAGGGGGCCGACGAGGAGCATCCAGGGGAGCTGGGTGAACGCCTGGGTGCCTGCGGCCATGCCGATCGCGTAGGCGCGGATCATCCAGGCGTGGTGCCGGCGGAAATCTCTCCGCCGGATGGCGGTGAAGCCGAGCACGAGGGAGGCCGCCATCGCCGTGCCGAACACGAGCCGGAACACCTCGAGGAGATCGCCGTCGCCATCCGGGCGAGGATAGAACACGGTCATCCACAGGCCGGAGAGTGCGGCGACAAGTCCGCATGCAACGAGAATCCGTCCTGCCATGCGGTGCCAGCCCGGCCTCCGACGACGGAACCTCTTCGCGAACTGGAAGGCGCCCACAATGCCGTAGAGCGACGCTCCGATGATATGTAACACTACGGGTAGCGGTGTCGCGAAGAATCGCGCGTTAGCTGGGGTGACCGCCGCACCACCTGCCAATTCCCCTAAACGCAGCGCACCGGCGACCACCGGAATCACGCTGAGAATGATCAGGCCGGTGGGCCCCATCCATCCGGGGACTTTGGCGTCCCGTCCGCCGGGCTGTACCTTCTGGGGCTTGGTGGCCCTCACACTGCTTTCGGTCATGAGGGGATCGTGGCTTCTTCCCCCATGTCTGCTCATCACACGAACGGCCCGATTCAGGTCAGCCGATCGTCCAGCGATCAGGCGTACTTTCGGCTGATTCGGTGGTCTGGCCGCGTTTCTTAGCCTTTGGCTGCCTCCGCACCGCATTGACTCGCATAAGGAGATGGCGATGAAGGCGTTCGTCTCACGCTCGTACGGGCCACCCGATGTCCTGACGCTTACCGAAATCCCGGTCCCCGTTCCTCGCGACGACGAGGTCCTGGTCCGGGTACGTGCCAGCTCCGTCAATCCGTACGACTGGCATAACATGCGCGGCGAGCCGTACCTGGCCCGCCTGATGCCCGGCGGCCTCGCGCTCCGCACCCCCAAGGTCACCATCCTGGGCGCCGACATCTCCGGCCAGGTCGAATCCGTCGGCAGAAACGTCACGGAATTCCGCCCCGGCGACGACGTCTTCGCCGTCATCAGCGGTGGCGGCTTCGCCGAATATGTCTGCGTCCGCGAATCCGACCTCGCCCCGAAGCCGGAGAACCTCTCGTACGAGGAGGCCGCCGCGGTTCCCATGGCCGCCAACACCGCCCTACTCGCCCTGCGCGACGAGGGTCATATCCTGCCCGGCCAGCGTGTTCTCATCAACGGCGCGTCCGGTGGGGTCGGCACGTTCGCCGTGCAACTCGCCCGCGCCCTCGGCACCGAGGTCACCGGCGTCTGCAGCGCCCGGAACGTGGACCTGGTCCACTCCCTTGGCGCGACCAAGGTCATCGACTACACCACCCAGGACTTCACCCGCGAGACCCAGCGCTTCGACCTGTTCCTGGACATCGCCGGAAGCCGACCGGTCTCCGTCTCCCGCCGCACCCTGCGCCCCAAGGGGGCCTACGTGGTGGTCGGCGGCCCGCCCGGTCGCTGGATACAACCCATGGGCCATGTCCTCTCCGCCCTGGCGGTAGCCCGCTTCGTCGGCCAGCGGATATCGGTGGCAGACGCCCTCAAGTGCCCCAGCCCCAAACAGAACCTGCAGACGTTGAGCGCATTCCTGAACGACAAACGAGTGATCCCGATCATCGACCGTCACTACCCCTTCGAAGAAATCCCCAGGGCAATCGGCTACCTGGAGGAGGGCCACGCCCCCGGCAAGGTCGTCATCTCCGTCTGAGCGGCGCCCTCACCGGAGGCGTCCCACACGTGACGCGCCACGGCCTACAGCCGGTACGGAGCCGACGAGGGCCCGGCCAAGGCGACACAGGGTGTCAGGTGCAGCTCCCCTTCTTGGTGAGGCGTCCGCCGGTGACCTTGTTGTCGCAGGCGATGGTGTTGCCGCCCATGGTGTCGTTGATGCCGGCCGCGAGCTGATCCGGATAGTCCTGATCCGTGAGTCAGCCGCTGCCTGGAGCTTCTCCAGGTGCAGGCCCTGCGGGACGCAGTCGAGGAAACATGATCGAAGCTGCGCCCAGCCGCAGGTCAGAGCCCCCACTCCAGCAACAAGATCAAACCCACTCCCCTTAATGAGGGTACCGCCGTGCCCGTCGCGTGCCCGATGGGCGGGAAACAAGGGGGAACGGCCGGGAATCGCGGGGAACGCAGCCAGGGCGCTGAGCTGCGTTTCTGCAGGTCGATCAAGATCGGCATCCGTCTTTGCAAGCAGGATGTCAGGAGTTCGAATCTCCTAGGCTCCACCAGCCAGAACACCCCGTCTCCGATCATGGAAACGGGGCGTGAGTGACTAATGACCTCCCCCGTGAACGGGGTCGGGGCACGGAATGGGATATGGCCGCGCGGGCCTGGCCAAGGTTCACACCTCGACAATCTGCTGGCACGTCACCGCCTGCGTGAAGACACGGTCAGGCGGGCTGCCACAGCTCGATCCGATTGCCCTCGGGATCGGTGACCCAGCCGAATCGACCGACACCCTCCATGTCCTGCGTCTCTGCAGCCACGTCCGCTCCCTTGGCGCACAGTTGTGCGAGCATCGCATCCAGGTCGCGGACCCGGAAGTTGATCATAGCCTGCTGGGCGCGGGACCCGAAGTAGTCGGTCTCGGACTCAAACGTCGCGAACACCGTCAGCCCGGCTTCCTGACGCCACAGACCGTTCTCATCGGCGTCCAGGCCTAGGCAATCGCGATACCACGCGCCCAGGGCCACCGGGTCGGCGGCCCGCATGAAGTATCCACCGATTCCAAGCACACGTTCCATGTCGCTATCTTTCCAGGACGGCGATCGGGCGGGCTGGCACTACACCATCGCCCGCTTCACACCCCCATCTCAATCGCGGGGGAACTCGTAAGTCTCTCCGTCACCCCGAAGATGCCGTCCAAGCCATGGCGCCTTCCTGCAAGACAGGGCGATAGACCGTTTCCGTGACCACCGTGTTCGCGTGGTCTACCAGGCGAGAGATGTCCTCGATCGGGACACCAGAGTCTGATAGCAGAGACACGAAGCTGTGCCGCATCTCCCGGGGCGTCCACTCCTGCTCTGCCGGCCCGGCGACCTTGAGCACCTTCCGGAAGTCGCGGCGCACGTTGCCGGCACATCCCGCACGACCGGGATCGGCAGGGCGCCGTCGGGGAGCTGCCAGATGTCACGCACCCCATGCCGGCGGCAGGCCAGCATCCGGGCGCCCATGACCGCGATCAGATCGGCCAGCAGCTCCAGGCACGCCTGCGCTCCGAGTAACGCGAGCACCCGCGCTCCCAAACCGGCACATACGGGCCGAACTAGTTGTTCTCGGTTGATATCCGACCACGAAGGGTAACACCTGGTCGAGGAGGGAGCATGAACGCGGACGAAGGTGATAAACCCGGTGATCCCGGCCGCCTGCTTATCATCGGGGGCGCCGAGTGCCGCGGTTCCGGCCTGCTCGAGCGGTTCGTGGAGCTGTCTGGCGGCGAGGCGGCCCGGATCGTGCTGGTCACTACGGCAACCGGGGTGCCCGAGGAGGTGCACGCCGACTACGAGCGGGTGTTCCGCAATCTCGGCGTGGACCACACCAGGGAACTGCGGCTGCGCGGCCGCTCCGACGCCGACGGCGACGACGCGGCCAAGCTCCTCGACGACGCCTCGGGCGTGTTCTTCTCCGGCGGCGACCAGTCGCGGCTGCGCGCCCTGGTCGGCTCGCGGGCCAACGAGATCCTGCGCGACCGGCTGCGCGCAGGCGGCGTGGTCATCGCCGGGACCAGCGCCGGCGCCACCGCCATGGGCCGCACGATGATCCTTGGCGGCGAGGGCCCCGGCGTGTCCGCCGCCACGGTCCGCACCGGCCCCGGGCTCGGCCTGCTCCCGAAGGCACTCATCATCGACATGCACTTCAGCGAGCGCGACCGGCTCCCCCGGCTGCTCAGCGCCATGGCGCTCGACCTGGAGCACCTGGGCGTCGGCATCGGCGAGAACACCGGGATCCTGGTCGACGGCACCCGCTTCGAGGTGCTCGGCACCGGCGTGGCCACGGTGGCTGACGGGCGGAACGCCACGGTCATCCACGCCGCCGGGGACGAAGACCCGATCACCCTGTTCGGCGTCCGGCTGCACCTGCTGCCCGCCGGGTGCGTCTTCGACATCGCGACCCGCGAGGCCGCCATCGGGCCCGCGCACGACCGGTACTGATCACCGCCAGCCCTCCCATCCGCCCAACCCTTAGGGAGCGTCCCGTGCGCCTCGACGACCTGCGTCACCTGAGCGGACCTAACTCATTCAGCACCCGGCCGGTCACGGTCGCGCGGCTCGAGCTCGAGGAGCTGACCGGCCGGGAGACCACCGAATACCCGGGCTTCGCCGGCCGGCTGACCGCGGCCCTGCCCGGGCTGGCCGAGCACCACTGCGCGGCCGGGCGTCCGGGCGGGTTCCTGGAGGCGATGGCCCGGGGCACCTACTTCGGCCACGTCACCGAGCACGTGGCGCTGGAGCTGTCCAGCCTGGTGGGCCGCGACGTGCACCTGGGCCGGACCATGTGGGCCGGCGCCGACGGCCGCTACGACGTGATGACCGAGTGCCCGCAGGACGAGCCCGCGCAGTCCTCGGTGCCGGCCGAGCTGCTGGAACTGGCCATCACCACGATCAAGCACATTCTTCTTGAACGCATCCCCGACCTGCCGCTCGAACTGGCCAGGATCGCTCGGGTCGTGGAGCGGGAGCGCCTCGGCGTGAGCACGGCCGCGCTCGCGGGCGCGGCCCGCCGCCGGGGGATACCGGTCCGCCGGGTCGGCCAGCTGAGCATGCTGCGGCTCGGCTACGGGCGCTATCGCCGGCTGGTGTGCGCCGCGCTGACCGAGCAGACGTCGGTGATCGGCGTGGACATCGCGGCCGACAAGATGCTGGCCAAGCAGCTGCTGACCGGCGCGGGCATCCCGGTGCCCGAGGGGGTGGTGGCCTGGAGCGCGGCCGACGCCGCCGGGGCGCTGGGCCGGCTCGGCGGGCCGGTCGTGATCAAGCCGCTCCACGGCAACCACGGTGCCAACGTGACCGTCGGCGTGACCACCGCCGCGGCCGCGGCCGCGGCCTACGCCCAGGCGGCGGCCGGCGGCGAGGGCGCGATCGTGGAGAAGTTCGTGCCCGGCACCGACTACCGGGTGCTGGTGGTCGACGGCCAGGTGGTGGCCGCGGCCGAGCTGCGGCCGGCCTCGGTGACCGGCGATGGCGCCTCCGACATCGCCCAACTCGTCGACATGGTGAATGCCGACCCGCGCCGGGGCGAGGGCCACTCCCGAGAGCTGACCAAGATCAAGCTGGACGAGCGCGCGCTCGCGCACCTGGAGGCCCAGGGCCTGGGCCCGGCGTCGGTCCCGGCCCGCGGCCAGCTCGTGACCCTGCGCCGGAACGCGAACCTGTCCACCGGCGGAACCAGCCGCGACGTGACCGACCTGGTGCACGAGGACGTGGCCGACATGTGCCGCCGGGCCGCGGCCGTGGTCGGCCTGGACGTCTGCGGCATCGACGTGCGGCTGGCCGACATCGCGGCACCGATGCGGTGCGGCGGGGCCGGTCACGGCGGGGCTGAGCCCGGGGCCGTGATCGAGATCAACGCGTGCCCGGGGCTGCGGATGCACCTGTCCCCGGCCGAGGGCACGCCGCGGGACGTGGCCGGCGCGGTGATCGACAGCCTGTACCCGCCCGGCGCCCCGTCTCGGGTCCCGGTCGTCGCGGTCACCGGGACCAACGGGAAGACCACGACGGTCCGCATGATCGGCCACATCCTGAGCAAGGCCGGGATGCGGGTGGGGATGTCCACCACGGACGGGGTCTACTCCGGCGGCCGGCTGGTCTACGACGCCGACGCCTCGGGCCCGCGGTCCGCGGGCATGGTGCTCGACGACACCAGCATCGAGGCCGCGGTGCTGGAGACGGCGCGCGGCGGGATCATCCGCGGCGGGCTCGGCTACGACCAGGCCGACGTGGCCGTGGTCACCAACATCACCGCCGACCACCTGGGCGCGGACGGCGTGGACGATCTCGACGAGCTGGTCGGGGTAAAGGCGCTGGTCGCCGAGGAGGTTCGCGAGGGCGGGACCGTGGTGCTGAACGCCGACGACCCGGTGGTCGCCGCGCTCGCCGACCGGCCGCGGGTGCGCAGGCACGCGCCCGTGATCAGGTATTTCAGCCTGGTGAACGGCAACCCGGTCATCGAACGGCACCGGCAGTCGGGCGGCCTGGCCTACGAGCTTCGTAACGGTGCGCTGGTCGAGTTCGATGCGAACCGGGAGCGGGCGCTGCTCAGCGTGGTCGAGCTGCCCGGCGCGTTCGGCGGGCTCGCCCCGCACGTGATCGCGAACGCGCTGGCCGCGGTGGCGGCCTGCCGCGGGCTCGGGGTCGGCGCCAAGGACATCCGGCGCGCGCTGGGCACGTTCACGCCGGGCGAGTCGAACCCGGGGCGCGGCCACGTCTACCTGGCCGGCGGCGGCCCGGTGATCGTGGACTACGGCCACAACGCCGCCGCGCTCGACGTGACCGGCCGCATGATCAGCGATGTCTGGGGCGGCGAGCCCGTGGCCGCGATCACGCTGCCCGGCGACCGCCGCGACGACCTGGTGGGCCGCTCGGCCGAGGCCGTCGCCGCGTGGTTCGGCCGGGTCGTCGTCTACGAGGACGCCGACAAGCGCGGCCGCCAGCCCGGTGAGATGACCGGCCTGATCACCGCGGCCATGCGCCGGGCCCGGCCCGGCATCGGCCTCGCCACCGCCGAAGGACCACAGGCCGCCCTGCGCATCGCGGTCACGATGGCCGCCGGTCACCCGGTCCTGTTCCTCTACGAGAAGCTAGCCATGGCCCGCCAGGCCCTCGAGGCCCTGAACGCCCGCCCCTGGCCCGCCGGCGCAGTCCCGCCCGCACCCGCCGACGCGGTCCCGTCTGCAACCGCGGCATCGGCCCGGGCTCAACCTCGCTGAGCGGAGGCGCGCCGTCCGAGGTGCGTCAGCCTCGGCAGGCAGGTGGCCACTCTGGCTGGTTCGATGGTGGAAGAAGGAGGTGCTGGTCCGTGGCCAGCTGGTTGTCGCCGGGGCACGTGACCGAGGTGACTCGGGTTCTGGACTTGATCGGGGTCTTTGCCAACGGCACGCTCGGCGGGGTGCTGGCGCGGGACCGGGGTCTGGACCTGTTCGGCTTCCTGGTCATCGGCATCGTCTCCGGCCTGGGCGGCGGGATCGTCCGCGACACCTTGTTGCAGCACGGCACCCCCGTTGCCCTGACCGACTACACCTATCTCGCCGCCGCCACCGGCGGAGTCATGCTGGCTTTCGTGGCCGACCTGAGCCGCCAGACCTCTAGTCGGGTCTTCAACCTGCTCGATGCCTCCGCGCTCAGCGTCTGGGCGGTTGCTGGGGCGCAGAAGACCCTCTCCGTCGGTCTGGGCTGGCTGCCGGCCGTGCTGCTGGGCACGATTACGGCGGTTGGCGGCGGTGCCGTCCGGGATCTGATGCTGGGGCGCACTCCCGGCATCTTCGGCGGCACACCCTTGTACGCAACCGTTGCGGTCGTGGTCAGCGCGGTGATGGTGGTCTGCAGTCGGCTCGGCGCACCCACCGTCGGCATCGTGGCCGGTGTGGTGGTCGGCATCTCGCTGCGGCTGGCCGCGCTCAGCCGGGGCTGGAGGCTGCCGGGCAGCCGCGACTGGCGTCCGCGGGCTTTGCGCCGTCGGCGTCGCTGACATGGACGCGCAATCCGATCACCCGTAGAGAGGAGTCCACAGCCATGGCTCTCAGGGATTCCGCGGATGCTGTCGTGGCCGGGCTTGGCGGCATCCGGTCCGATCTGGAGGACTTCTACAAGGACCTGCATGCCCACCCCGAGTTGAGTCACCAGGAGCACCGGACCGCGGCTCGGGTGGCGGAGCGCCTGAAGAGCTGGAACTACCTGGTGCACGAGGGTGTCGGCGGCACTGGCGTGGTCGGCGTGCTGGCCAACGGTGACGGGCCGACGGTGCTGCTGCGTGCCGACATGGATGCCCTGCCGGTCCGCGAGGAGACCGGTCTGCCATACGCCAGCACGGTCACCGCTACGGATGCCTCCGGTCGACAGGTGCCCGTGGCGCACGCCTGCGGTCATGACGTGCACGTCACCTGTCTGCTGGGGGCGGCCCGGCTGATGGCGGCCGCCCGCAAGCCCTGGCAGGGCACGCTCGTCACCTTGTTCCAGCCCGCAGAGGAGCTCGGGGACGGCGCCGACCGGATGCTCGCCGACGGGCTCACTGACCACGTTCCCCGCCCGGATGTCGCATTCGCCCAGCACGTGCTGCCCTATCCCGCCGGGCAGGTGGGCACGCGCGCTGGTTCCTTCCTCTCCGCAGCGGACAATGCGAAGATCACTGTATACGGTAGGGGCGCCCACGGCTCCGCACCGCAGGCCGCTATCGACCCCGTGGTCATGGCCTCGATGATCGTCGTCCGTCTCCAAACGATCGTCTCCCGTGAGCTGGCCGCCAACCAGCCCGCCGTCCTCACGGTGGGCGCCATCCAGGCGGGCACAAGCGGCAATGTGATCCCGGAGTCGGCCGAGCTGCTGGTCAACGTGCGCACATACGACGAGGACACCCGCCGGGCCGTCCTGGCCGCCGTGCGGCGAATCGTCGAAGCCGAGTGCGACGCCTCCGGGGCGATCCGTGAGCCGCGTTTCGACGAAGGCGCCCGCTTCCCGCCGACCGTCAACGACGAAGCGGTGACCCGCGAGGTCTCCGCCGCCTTCGCCACTACCTTCGGGGACCGGGCGGGAACCAGCGAGCTGCAGAGCGCCAGCGAGGACTTCAGCCGGCTCCCGGATGCCTTTGGCAGCCCGTACACCTATTGGGCCATCGGCGGCATCGATCCCGATACCTATCAGACCGCTCAGCAACGCGGCACAGTCGCCCAGGACATCCCGGTCAATCACAGCGCCCGCTTCGCACCAGTCCTCCAACCTACCCTGGATACCGGCGTGCAGGCCCTGGTTGCAGCCGCACTGACCCGGCTCGCGAAGCCGGACCACGCAAGTCCGTAAGGCAACCGGTGCCGTGTCCGGCATCTCATGAAGCGTCAGCCACACGATGAACGGCGAGCTCACGGCACGGGCCAGGCAATGAGCAGCGAAACGATCACCTAGGATGCGGCGCTATGCGACGTAACCTGCTCGTTGGCCTGTTTGTCGGTACGGGGACCTTGCTCATGCTCATGGGCGTAGCCATGGCCATGGTTTACAGACCGCCTGTCTGGTACTCCGATGAAGGAGCCTTCTACCCCATGCATTATGCGTTGGCCGACATGAGTAGACCCGCTTTGCTTGTTATCTCAGGCATCGGCATGATGCTCGGCGGGATCGCAATCGCAATCACCAACCGGAGTGGCACCCCTGGCAGGGATACTCGGGGCCCGGAAGTGACCCCCAACCCTGATCGGGTTTCCTCCTCGACCGTCGTCTAATTAGACAGAGCGACGAGGGGCACCACGGTCACTCACGCCAGCCCAATGTTTCCAACTGACAACCTATGTCCGTTCCCGGCAGCTCTTACGATCACCATGCGGCGGCTGGTCGCTGCAGGTGGTTGGGCTTCTTCCCAGAGCGGGCGATTTACCCGCACCCAACCGGCAGATCGCACACCTTCTTCGCCATGCTCTTCGCCTGGTCGGTGAGCACCTTCCTCCGTCCTCGCTCGTTCAGGGCAACGCCATGGCGGTTGGCGTGGTCGTCGAAGTCGGTGTAGAGGAACAAGGCGCTTCCCCGCCGCGCCACCGCCCACATCACAGGGGAGATCGACCTGTCGATCTTCCGTTTCTTGTAGGAGTAGCCTGCGACGGACATGGCCTGGTCCCCGACCGACAACGGTTTGCCGAAGTACCAGTACGTGGCACGCGGGCAGCGCTTCAGGTCAGCCTGCAGCTTGACGAAGGCCGCCTTGGCCGACTTGGTGTTCCTATACAGCACGAGCTGTTCGCTGCTGAAGGAGGGAGCGCTGGTCCCGTGCGTGATGGTACGCATGGCGACCCGGCCGTCGCGGGGCTTTCCCTTGGTGCGGCAAGGGTTGAGTTCGAGCCGGCGGGACGGGTTGTCGCTGACCGTCCACCACTCCTCGTCCTTGAAGTCCGGATCGACCCCTTTCCTCGCCTTCGCCTCGGTCAGCAGGAACCCCTTGGGGATCTCGGTCGCGCCCGCGTGGGCCACGCCGGTTCCGCCCAGTACCGATCCGATCACCAGTGCCGTTGCCATCGCATGTTTGATCACAACTGTTGAGATGCGGGATCTTCTCGAGAAGTTCGCCCCGGTTTCCGGGCGACGGACCGCTCACAGGTGGAGTGCGCCAGCCTGAACTCAAGGTGCCATGACGGTACGCACCTGCTGTGAGGTGGGCGTTGCTGGGCTCAACCCGCCTCCCCGCTGACACAGGACCATCCCAGGCTTCCAGGCTGAGGTGACGGTACGCGCCGGCAACTCGCCGATCAACGGATGGACCGTCCGGTGGGCCTTCGCCAACGGCCAGACGATTACACAGATCTGGAACGGCACCGCGACCACGAACGGTTCCAACGTCACAGTGAAGAACGTCTCCTACAACGGGTCCGTGCCCGCGAACGGCACTACCACGTTCGGCTTTCTCGGTAGCTGGAACGGCAGTGCCAATGCGGTTCCGGCCTCGGTCACCTGCACCAACCCTTAGGTCGAGTAGCCGGGAGGGGGGCCACCCCTCCCGGCTCTCGCGGATCTGGGCGTAACGGTCTCCCGTCACCCAGCAGCGCGGCCGCTTGTACCGCTTGCGGATCCACCGTGCGAAGTAGACGTTGATGCGGGCGAGGAGCGGAGGGTCTCCTGGAACACCGTGATATGCAGCCCGGCCGGCGCGTCGAGCCGTGCGTTAATGGACCGCCATGGGGTGAGGGTGGGTGGAGCGACCTGCGTGGCGCCACCTGACACCAGTTCGTCCGTGGCGGCCTGAGCGTCATCGACCTCGAACGCGACTCGAATCTTGGGCGCCACTTGACGGCCCACCTCCACCTCGTCGATGAACTCCTTCTGCGCCGCGTTCACGATCTCCAGGGTCGCTCGGCCCGCGTCCAGGATCGCGACCCGGGCATCTTCCCCATTGGAGTACGCCGCCTGTTCGGGGAGTCCGAGCACGTCCCGGTAGAACGAGAGCGCGGCCTCATAGTCCTCGGCCTCAATGACCAGGCGAAGCTGGCGAACGGGTGATGGCCTGCCCTCTGTGGGGGTCATAAGAAGGCTCCTGTCTCTAGGGGAACGGAACGGGCAGGACGATCTTGCCCTGCCGTGGTCCTCGTGCGGCGAACGCGTGAGCTCGCGCCGCCTGTGCCATGGGGAACACCTCCTGCAACGGAATGCGGAACCGTCCTTCTTCGAAGAGCGCGGCCGCCACGGCGAGACCGTGGCGTCCATTCGGCTGGCCGCCGAGATCGCCGAGCGAGAGGCGGACCCCGAGTCGCGGGCCGGTGAAGTCCGCGATCGTGACGACCGACGCTGCCGTGCCGGTGATCGCGATGAGTTCGGGAAGCGAGCCGGCGCCGGCGACATCGAGCGCGAGGTCGATCCGAAACCTCGGACGGATGCCGAGCACAACCGGAAGCACATCGTGGAGGTCGCGCGGGCCGCTGACCGAGTTGCCGCCGAACGCGGCTGGGGCCGGAGCCGGGTTCGTTCTCGTTCGTGGTGGTGGGCTCGGTCAATCTGAATCAATATCCTCTCAGCGCTGCGTGTAGTCGGGCCGGTGGTGGTGGTGATCAGGCGACCTCAGGCTGGACCGCCGCCTCGGCAGGGGGCGCGACCTGGACAGTGGTGTTCGGTTTGGGCTGCCGTAGCACGATGAGGGCGACGGTGAAGGCGGCCACAAGCAGAGCGGCGGCGACGCCGAAGGCCAGGTGGTAGCCGCCCGTAAGCGCGGCCACCTCGCCCTTGCCGGCGGACAGCAGCCCTTCGGTACGCGAGGCGGCCAGCGTGGACAGCACTGCGACGCCGACGGCCATGCCGACCTGCTGGGTGGTGTTGAACAGTCCGGACGCGAGGCCCGCGTCGTCGGCCTTGGCGCCGGACATACCGAGCGTGGTCAGCGCCGGGAGCACCAACCCGCCACCCGCGATGAGCAGCATCACCGGAAGCAGGTCGGTGACGTAGTTCGCGTTCACCGGGACGCGGGTGAGCCAGCCCATCGCCCCGAGCAGGAGCGCCAGGCCCGCCAGTAGTACGGCGCGTTCGCCGAAGCGGGTGTTGAGCCGGGCGGAGACGAACAGGGACACGCCGCCGATGGCCACTGCCGCGGGAAGCATCGCCAGGCCGGTGTCGAGCGCGCCGTAGCCGAGGACCTTTTGCATGTAGAGCGCGACGATGATCTGGAAGGCGAACATGGCCGACAGCGCCAGCATCTGGACGAGGTTGGCGCCCGAGACGTTGCGCGAGCGGAGGATCCGCAGTGGCATCAGTGGGGTCCTGGCGGTCGCCTGACGGACGACGAACGCGGTGAGCAGAGCGAGCGAAACCGCGCCGAGGCCGAGGGTGTGTGCCGTGAGCCAGCCGTACTGCTCGATCTTGACCACGGTGTAGATGCCCAGCATCAGTCCGCTGGTCACCAACACGGCGCCGATGACGTCGGCCCCGGCGGCGAGACCGGCCCCGCGCTCGCCCGGCAGTGCCCTGATCGCCAGCGCGATCGTGGCGAGCCCGATGGGAAGGTTGACGAAGAAGATCCAGTGCCAGCTGAGCGCATCGGTGAGGACTCCGCCCAGAACCTGGCCGATCGAGGCGCCGGCGGCGCCGGTGAAGCTGAAGACGCCGATCGCCTTCGCGCGCTCCTTGGCCTCGGTGAACAACGTCACCAGGATGCCCAGCACGACCGCGGAGGCCATGGCGCTGCCGATGCCCTGCAGGAACCGGGCGGCGATCAGCATGCCGGGCCCGGTGGCCACTCCGGCCAGCAGCGAAGCGGCGGTGAAAACCGCGTTCCCCGCCAGGAACATGGCTTTACGTCCGATGAGGTCGCCGAGTCGGCCGGCCAGGAGTAGTAGCCCGCCGAAGGCGATGAGGTACGCGTTGACGGTCCAGCTGAGCCCGGCGGGCGAGAAGCCCAGATCTCGCTGGATGGCCGGCATGGCCACGGTCACGATGCTGCCGTCCAGGATCGTCATCAGCATCGCGGCGGAAAGCACGGTGAGCGCCAGCCAACGCGACCGGGACGTGCCGGTGCGGGCCGGTTGGGGGGAAGGTGGGGTGTGCGGCATGGCCGTCTCCTGTTCGAAGAGGAACAGAAGCGACCGTAGCAGATAGTTCTGTTACAGACGATCCCTTGTGGATCTATTTTGCATCTTGCCGTGCTCCCCGGAGGGGCGTGCGTCCTTCTCGAGATGCCAGATGACGGCGGCCGGAGTGTTCTCGTACGCCGCATCGGCCGCGCCGGCCGCCCACGCGCGAACGAACGGCCCGCCCGCGTACGGGCTTGGCGGCCAGAGCGGCTCGTGACACCCGCGCACCTGTAGAGCCTCGGGCAGCGCCGCGGCGATGTAGTCGCTGGGCCGGAACCGGCCGGCCGGCATCCGGCTTTCGACACCGTTGTCATCGACGGCGGAGGCGATGCCGCCGAGGTAGAGCGACTGCCAGTGGATGTCGGAGGTGACCAAGCGTCCACCAGGGCGCAGTACTCGCGCGAACTCGGCGAACACTGGTTCCAGGGCCGCCACATGTGCGAGCGCGAGCCCGCACACCACCAGGTCGATGGAGGCATCCGCGACGGGCAACCGACTCAGTTCGCCGAGTTGGAAGGTTGCCGCTGAGACCTTGGAGCGTGCGATCGCGAGCATGTCGGGCGAGCTGTCAACGCCGATGACCTTGTGGCCGGCCTTCGCGAGCATCTCCGCGTAGCGACCCGTGCCGCAGGCGGCGTCGAGCGCACGCCCGGTCGGCAGCCCGGCCAGGATCTGGCGAACCACCGGCTCCTCCACGGCGATGAGCGGGTTCCCTGGCTCGTCGTAAGTTCTCGACCAGGACCGATAGCCCGTCACCGTGTCGATCTCACCGACCTCGTCTCCGGCGCCCAGCTCCCCGCGATCCCACGCGGCGATCATCTCGCGTACCTCGGCGAGCCGGGTCTCGGCGAACGCGGCGTCGAACTCCCCGGCATACGCGCGATGCAGCGCGAGGCCCTCGTAGCCCAGGAGGTAGGCAAGCGGATGCCGATATGTCATCCCGACAACGTAACCACGGCTTCGATGAACCGCGACGCGTTAATCAAGGTCGGTGTTGATCGACCAGGCCTTCGCGGGAGGTTCGACGGCATCACGTTCTCATCGCCTTACTCCCCCGCAGGCACCGTGTCGGCCAGGAACGTCGTGATCCGTTCGGCCACGACACCGGGTGCGTTCAGGTCCGGAGCGTTGTGGTCCAACCCATCGATGATCTCGTGGCGCGCGTTGGGGATGATGTCCGCGAGCTGGGGGAGCACCTCGGTGAGGTACGAGGGGGACCTGCTGCCGCCGAGCAACAGTGTCGGCGAACTGAGTTGCGAGTAGTGGGCCCCGTCGGAATCCGACCGGATGGACTCTTGGAGCTCGGCAGGAGTGGTGTGCATCATGGCGCGGGTCTCGGCGCCGTCGGAACCGTGCAGCAACATGAAGGCCAGCCCACGGAATACGATCACCGGCGCATTCCCGATCGGGACCAGTCTGCTGTGCTTCATGAACGTGGTCATCGCCGCGAGCGGTTTCCCGTCATTCAGCAGGCGGGTGAACGTCGGCACCCAACTGCCGTCGAACGAGCCGCGGATGCTCACCGCCGGCTCATACACGGCCAGTGCAGCGACGCGATGACGCAACCCTAGACGCAAGGCGACCAGCCCTCCGTAGCTGTGCCCGAACACCCGTTCTGACCTGGTCTGCTCTATCACCGCGATCGCGTCGTCCACCTCGCGTTCCACGGAGTAGTCGCTCCCCTGAGGGCCACTGGCCCCACGACCACGACGGTCGATCACATGCACGGTGAATTCACGGGAAAGGTGCCCGGTCATCGCCTCGTAATGATGGGCTCGGCGGTTGTTTCCCGGGATGACAACGAGCCCTGGACCATCCCCGGCGCTCAGGAAACTGATATTGGTACCGTCGCCGCTGGCGACCTGCCCCGTCCGCCATTGCGGCTTAGCATTCTTGCCGCCCATAGTCCGTCTCCCTCGCCCGTCGTCGCGGCTTCTCATTTTCGCGGGTCTTTTCTCTTGACGGAAGGCATTTCGCGATCCCGCTCAATGCTGGTGCCAGTCCAGTGCACCGGCAGGCAGCCCTCCTGTGGGCTCGACCCTCTCTGCGACCGGGCGGCGCTGGTCGTGAAAGTTTCAGGTACTGGTACGGGTGCTTCGGCTCGCCGGCCATGGCCGGACCAGGGCGAAGACGTGCTGTACCCGAGAGTTCGGTGGCACTTCGGCGACATGGCGGTTGTACCTGATTCGCGGCGGGCGTTACCATCGCCGAGATCCGGAGGAGTAGACGATGCTCAATGGTCGGCGAGCTGTGTTAGCGCTAACATCGCCTTGGGCCTCCGGAGCGGCCGTCGGCGACGACCCAGGTCGTTGCCATGGCGGCTGCGTGTTCTCGACCGCACGCGACGGTTGTTCGCGCCTCTGAATTCCCGATCCAAGCCGCGCCCCTCAGCATTCGCGCCATCTCCCCAGGAACGGAAGATGTTGACAATGATCGTTCGGTCACGACTCCGGCGCTTGAGAAAGGCACTACTGTTCGCGGGCGCGACAGTCGCGCTCATCGCCGGCACCCTGGTCGGCTTACCCGGCACCTCGCAGGCCGCGGGGCCACTCCCGTGCGACATCTACGGTGCGGCCAACACGCCGTGCGTCGCCGCGCACAGCACCACGCGAGCGCTTCTCGCCGCTTACGGCGGCAATCTCTACCAGGTGCGGCGCGCCTCGGACGGCGCCACGCAGAACATAGGCCTATTGGCGGCCGGAGGCTACGCGAACGCCGCCGCGCAGGACTCGTTCTGCGCGAACACGTCGTGCGTCATCACGATCATCTACGACCAGACATCCCGCCACAACGACCTGTTCATCGAACCGGCCGGTACGGCGGGGCCGGCGAATTCCGGCGTGCCCGCCGATGCGCTGCCGGTGACCGCCGGCGGTCACACGGTTTACGGTGCGTCGTTCTCGGGTCTCATGGGCTATCGGCACACGGCCGCGTCGGGCGTCGCCGTGAACGGTCAGCCTGAAGGCATGTACATGGTGACGTCGGGCACGCACGTCAACAACAGGTGCTGCTTCGACTACGGCAACGTCGAAGTGCAGATCGCCGACACCGGAAACGGCCACATGGACGCGATCAACTTCGGCACCGAATGCTGGTTCGCGCCATGCTACGGAGCCGGCCCTTGGGTTCAGGCGGACCTTGAGAACGGCCTCTTCCAGTCCAGTGCCGGCCCCAGCCAGAACTCGTCGAACACGGGCAACAGCGCTCCGTTCGTGACGGCGCTGCTGAAGAACAACGGGCAGAACTTCTTCGCGCTCAAGGACGGCAACGCGCAGTCAGGCGGCCTGACGACCCGGTACTCGGGGCCGGAGCCCACGCGCGGCGGCTACTCCCCGATGCACCAGGAGGGATCCATCGTTCTCGGCACCGGTGGCGACAACAGCAACGGGTCCATCGGGTCGTTCTTCGAAGGCGTGATGACGGCGGGGCTGCCGACGGACGCGGCTGACAACTCGGTGCAGGCCAACGTCGTCTCCGTGGGCTACGGCGCGGCGAGCCCGGTCGCGGGCGGCACCTTGAACCCGGGCTCCACCATCTCGCTGCGCGCGACGACGGCGTGCTGTACGACAAACTACATCCGCCACCAGAACAACAACGCGGTCACGTCCGTGATCACGTCAAGCAGTTCGGCGGTCGACAAGAACGACGCGTCGTGGATCGTGCGCCGCGGCCTCGCGAACAACTCGTGTGTGTCGTTCGAGTCCAGGAACTTCCCCGGCGACTTCCTGCGGCATTCGAACTTCCAGCTCTACAGGCAGCCGATGGACGGCACCGCGCTGTTCCGCGCCGACGCGACGTTCTGCCCGCAGGCGGGCCGGAGCGGCCAGGGCACCTCGTTCGCGTCGTACAACTATCCGACCAGGTTCATCCGCCACTACAACAACACGGTGTACATCGCGAGCAACGGCGGCTCGAACGCGTTCGACTCGTCCACCTCATGGGCGGCCGACGTGAGCTGGGCCGTCAGCTCTCCCTGGACGCCGTAGACCCCACCGCCGCAACGCGCCGCCGTCCCCGGCACCTGCCGGGGACGGCGCCTACAGGCGGTTTCACGTGGACTGAGGTGGTGAACTCGGAGACTCGGTCATGGATGTGGTCTTCCTCGTCCTCGCCGCCGTACTTCTCCTGGTCTCACTCGTGCGCAAATCTCGTCAAGAGCCAGGGGAGACGAATGCGCAGGTCATCGGCCCAGAAGAAGCCGGCAGATAATGGATGGCCAGGGCCGGGCGCAGGGCTATAGCCTGGTTCGGCCGATCCTAGGAGGCTGACATGACTTGCATGGTCATCAGCGAGGTGGACGTCACCGCTACGACGCGTGAGCTCGCCGGAAACTGACCTCCTGCCGCCATCCCGGCGGATTCATCGGCAGTAGCCACGAAATACGCGACTCCTCGCCTCGTAGCGGTCCCGCCGGCTGCGGATTCCTCCGCGCCGCGAGCCGCCCGCGCCCGTCTTATGGCGCCGCGGCACCGTTTACCACGCTGACACGAGGAGAATTCGTGGATTCCGCATCATCCTTCGAGCCGCTGACCGCAGCCGAAGGTGGACCCAGTCATGTCGTCCGGTCAGGCCGGACCGTCAGGCGTCCCGCCCGGCCCTGGACGGGCACCGTCCACGCACTGCTGCGCCATCTGGAGGAAGCCGGGTTCACCGGCTCCCCCCGGGTGGTCGGCGAGGGTCTCGACGCCGACGGCAACGAGGTCCTGACCTTCATCGAAGGCACCATCGTCCATCCGCACGCCTCGCCGGAGGAGGGTGTCTGGCAGGTCGGCACGTTGCTCCGCGATCTGCACACCGCCACCGCCGGCTTCCGGCCACCGCCGGGCGCCACGTGGCAGCCCTGGTGGATGCACGACGACCGCCCCGGCTCGGTGATCGGGCACTGCGACGCCGGGCCTTGGCACACCGTTGTCCGTGACGGGCGGCCCGTGGCGTTCATCGACTGGACCCTCGCGGGACCGGTCGACCGTCTCGACGAGGTGGCCGCCGCTTCCTGGTGGCACGCCTACCTGTACGACGACGACGTGGCCGAACGCCACGACCTGCCGGACGCGGCCGCCCGCGCCAGGCGGTTGGGGCTGTTCCTCGACGGCTACGGGCTGCCCGCGGCCGATCGGGAAAGCCTGGTCAGCCGGATGATCGAGTTCGCGATCAGGGACTGTGCCGCGGAGGCGGCGTACGCCCGGATCACTCCGGACTCGACCGACCCCGCGCCTCTGTGGGCGCTCGCCTGGCGGGCACGGGCCGCCGGCTGGATGATCCGTCACCGCACGCTGCTGGAACGAGCAGTACAGGCCTAGGAGGTGAGCAGGCCGGGGTCGCCGGCCTTCGACGTCGGCGGCCCCGGCCGATCCGGGTAATTCAGGTCGGAAACCGTCCGCAATGCTCCCTACCGTTTGCTCGAAGCCCGAACGAGCAGAGGAGCCCAAATGACGATTCTTGTGACCGGAGCGACCGGCACCGTCGGCCGGCACGTGGTCGGCGAACTCATCGAGGCCGGTCAGCGGGTGCGCGCCCTGACCCGCGACCCCGCGAGGGCGAGCTTCCCCGCCGGGGTGGAGGTGGTGGCCGGTGATCTCACCGTGACCGACAGCCTCGTGCCCGTGCTGGTAGGCGTCACCGCGGTTCACCTGATCACCTTCGGGGGAGACGACTACGGGTCGCTGCGGAACGGCCAGGAGATCGTCGACCTGGCGGTCAAGGCCGGCGTGCGCAGGGTCACGGTCCTCGGTGGCTGGGACGAGGGGACGCTGGAGCCGGCCGTGAAGGCGAGCAGCCTGAGCTGGACGTTCCTCCAGCCGACGGAGTTCATGGCCAACGCCCTGCAGTGGGCCGAGAGCATCCGCACGGAAGGCGTGGTGCGGGAGCCCTTCGCCGGCGCCACCACCGCCATGGTCCACGAGGCCGACATCGCGGCCGTCGCCGCCAGGGCTCTGGTGGAAGACGGCCACGCGGGCCGCGCGTACGGCCTCACCGGTCCCGAGAGGCTGAACATTCCCGACAAGGTCCGCGTCATCGGCGAGGCGATCGGCCGGCAGATCCGGTTCGTGGAGCTCACGGAGCAGGAGGCACGCGAGAAGATGGCCGCCGAGGGGCAGCCGGAGGAGCTCATCGAGTTCCTCGTCAACGTCTTCGGCAACGTGCCCGAGGAGCCCAACATCGTGAACTCCAACGTCGAGAAGGTCACCGGACGCCCGGCACGTACGTTCGCCCAGTGGGCCGCCGAACACGCCGACGCGTTCCGCGCCTGACCGGGCGTCGGACGTTCGTCCCCCGGGCTGAGCCCTGACAGATTCGTTTACTCACCGAGTAACCGCTCTCTCGGAAAAGGCCGGCCAGGAAAGAGTCTCCGGGCCGGCCTTGGCGAAACAGGGATCAGGTCACGGGTAGCCGACGACCGGGCCCGTCCCGTACGAGCCGGCGTGGCGGAACGCATTCGAGTTCTATCGAGTGGTTGACCTGGGAGAACCCGAGATTGTCGGTTCGGCCTGGGATGATGACGGTCATGTCCCTTCCGCTCGACATCCTTCCGTGCCTCGGTGGCGATGTCATTCTCATCCCGCGCGGCATTCTCTCGGCCCGCCTCAGCCCCGAGCAGCGCCGCGAGCTCGCTGCGGCGCTTCTCGCTCTCGACACCCTCGACACGCCCGAGGCGGCGTTGGCCCGCTGACCCGGTCCGTGGTGACGGGTGCCGACCGGATCAGGAAGCTTCTTGGGGGTCTCTCGAAGGCTCGGCCGGCTTGACGCTCGGGTGGACGGCGACGATGACGCGGTGGTCGCGCCCGCCTACGGCCGTCTCGTCGTGGTATTTGCCGACGAGTGCGGTCACCGCGCCGGCCAGCTCCTCGGCGAAGGCGGCGCGGTCGGCGGCGGTGGCGAACCGGATCTCGCCGTCGATCGCGAAGGTCGCCACCTTCTTGCGGGCCTTGGCCGCCCCGGTGATCAGCGTGCCGACGTCGCGTACGAGCCGGGCCGCGACCGCGAGCAGCCAGCGCGCCGACAGCTGGTCGGGCGACCGGGACGGGTCGGGCTGCACGTCGGCCAGCGCGACGGGCGAGATGACGTACGACGCGGCGGTGGCGCGCATGATCCGCTCGGTGACGTTGCCCTTGCGGCGCTCCTCTATCAGCTCGACCAGGCCGTGACGCTCCAGGGCCTTTAGGTGGTAGTTCACCTTCTGGCGCGGCAGGCCGACCTTGGCGGCCAGCGTGGTGGCCGACGCGGGCTCGGACAGGTGAGCCAGCAGCCGGGCCCGTATCGGATCCAGCGAGACCTCGGCCGCGGCCGGATCCTCGATCACCGCTACATCCAGCATGTCACCACCATCGCCACGACAGGATAATTTGTCAAGACTTCGCAATTTGTCGGGATGGCAAAGCTTGTGGGGGCATTCACGGGGGGCGGACGGTTCACCGCCGTGGCGATCTTCCCCCGTGCCGGCGTGCGGACATCCGGCCGGCGGTGGCCCGCCGGTAGGGGGTGAGCCGGCGGCCGCTGTGGGAGGCCAATCCCAGAAAGAGCACATTCACCCTCTTATGTCTAAATGTGCCACTACCGACCTGGACGTGGTCCACGCGTGTGGCCGTGCAAAGACCGGGGAATGACCCGCGCGGGCCGATGAAAAGGCCTGCCCGCGCGGCCGTACCGAAGACTCTTACAAGGCATAGTGAAGCCCTCGCGCGCCGGGCGCAAGGCCTGGATAACAGCGAGATCCGGCCGTCGCGTCGAATGGCGGGCCGTCACCTTCCCGGGGTCGTACGCACCCGAAGAATGAAATACGGGTTGCCGGGGCCCGGTTCCCCGCATGACCGTGGCCTCGGCGAGAAGGGGCGCGGTCCGCGGGGAACACGGGCACTCCAGTCGTCAGTTCTTCGGTGACATCGTTGTCTTCGGTTCCAACGTCATCGACGGCATCGACGTCGACGTCGCTGTCACCGGCGCGCCAAGCTGGTTCGGGAAGACCAGCCTGATGTTGATGGATTGGGCCTGGCGGTTGGAGCTGTGGCTTCGGCTGTGACTGCGGTTCCAGTGACGGGCAAGTTGGCGGGCCCAGCTTCGGGCCGGGTTCCGGTTCCAGTTGCGGGCCCAGCTGCGGCTGTTGTTCCGGTTCCAGCTGCGGTTACGGCGGGGGTAGTCGTATTCTCGATAGTCGCCGGTCTTCGACATGCTCAGGGTGCTCGCCGCGCTGGCGCTGGTAGTCGTAGCCGCGACGCCTAGGCCGACCACACCCCCGCTGAGCGCGGCGCCGATCGTGAGCGTGCCCACCAATTTTTTGACCTTGGGCATTGCGTATCCCCCTTGGACGACTTCGGGTTGCTAATGGGTGCTTCACCGCGATTGTCGGTGATTGCTGTAGTGACTCAGTGAGTCTGCCTGATTGTCTTTTTTCCTAGGGGGACGCCGGACAAACGAATAACTTCTACTTTTGCTATGTGCTTAATCTCTTCTTGTAGTCTTCGGTTCGATATTTCCCGACTTCGCCCGACATGCTCGTCTTGATCTTGCTATAAACGCCGCTCCAGCCGGGCGCTCCCGCAGGTCAGACGCCCCGACAACGAGTGCTTTGAAGGGAAAGGAGCAAGTCGGGACCGATTTCGCGAACCTGGGCTTTAATCCTATTAAGCCCGTTTCCAGGCCTGTGCCCCTTGCGTACGGTTGCAGGTGCTTTAAGGGGAGAAAATGAGCGGCCGGTCGTCCCGCGGCCGCGTCCGGCATCGCCGGTGTCCCCCGGACCCGGTGCTGCGCCACGCGCTCGCACCCCATATGGTCCGGTGCATGACTGCTCATTATGACGTCGTGGTGGTCGGGGCCGGCCCCGGTGGGTATGTCGCGGCCGTCCGGGCCGCCCAACTCGGGCTCACCACGGCGATCGTCGAGGAACGCTACTGGGGCGGTGTCTGCCTCAACGTGGGATGCATCCCCTCCAAGGCACTGCTGCGCAACGCCGAGCTCGCCTACCTGTTCACCCAGGAGGCCAAGACGTTCGGCATCCAGGTGGAGGGCAAGGTCACCTTCGACTACGCCGAGGCCTACAAGCGCAGCCGCAAGGTCGCCGACGGCCGGGTCAAGGGCGTCCACTACCTCATGAAGAAGAACGGCATCACCGAGTACAACGGCCGTGGCACCTTCACCGACGCGAACACCCTGCAGGTGGCCGTCGTCAACGGTGGCAGGGAGACGGTGACGTTCGACCACTGCGTCATCGCGACGGGCGCGACGACGAAGCTTCTGCCGGGCACGTCGGTGAGCGACCGCGTCGTGACGTACGAGGAGCAGATCCTCACCGACCGGCTCCCCGAGAGCATCATCATCGCCGGCGCGGGCGCCATCGGCGTCGAGTTCGCGTACGTGCTGCGCAACTACGGGGTCCAGGTGACCATCGTGGAGTTCCTCGACCGCGTCGTCCCCCTGGAGGACGAGGAGGTCTCCGCCGAGCTGGCGCGACGCTACAAGAAGCTCGGCATCGAGGTGCTGACCTCCACCAGGGTCGAGTCCATCGACGAGTCGGGCGACAAGGTGCGCGTGACGGTGTCCAAGGGCGGAGAGCAGCGGACGCTCGAAGCCGACAAGGTGCTGCAGGCCATCGGCTTCCAGCCGCGCGTCGAGGGCTACGGCCTGGGGAACACCGGCGTGCGCCTGACCGACCGGGGCGCCATCGACATCGACGGACGGTGCCGCACCAGCGTGCCGCACATCTTCGCCATCGGGGACGTCACCGCCAAGCTCATGCTCGCCCACGCGGCCGAGGCGATGGGGATCATCGCCTCGGAGACGATCGCGGACGAGGAGACGATGGAGCTCGACTACGTGATGATCCCGCGGGCGACCTACTGCCAGCCGCAGATCGCCAGCTTCGGCTACACCGAGGCCCAGGCGCGTGACCAGGGCTTCGACGTGAAGGTGGCGAAGTTCCCCTTCACCGCGAACGGCAAGGCGCACGGCCTGGGAGACACCGTCGGCTTCGTCAAGATCCTCAGCGACGCCGAGCACGGCGAACTGCTCGGTGCCCACCTCATCGGCCCGGAGGTCACCGAGCTGCTGCCCGAGCTGACCCTCGCCCAGCAGTGGGACCTGACGGTCAACGAGGTGGCCCGCAACGTGCACGCGCATCCGACGCTCGGCGAGGCGGTCAAGGAGGCGATCCACGGCCTCGCGGGTCACATGATCAACATGTGACGTCTCCGCCGCCCCCCGCCCCGCCGCGTCAGCCCGTCAGGTCGTGTAGTACATCTGACCTGGCGGTTCACCGTCGGGGCATCGGGAAGGGCACCGATATGGACCAAAGGGAGTTCGCCCGGAAGGTGGCGGAGCGTGCGGGTCTGTCGCGGGAGGAAGCCGCCGACCTCACCCGCGCGACGCTCTCGACCCTGGCCCACCGGCTCAGCAGCGGTGAAGCCCGCCACCTGGCGTTGTTCCTCCCGGAGTCCCTCAAGGAGTCGGTGCCCCGGCGGGACAAGCAGGAGCGGTTCGGGGTGAAGGACTTCGTCGACCGGGTGAGCTCGCGTACGGGCCTCAACGACCGGGAGACCACGCAGGGGATCCGTGCGGCGATGACCACCTTGCGCGAGGTGGTCGGCGACGAGGTGTTCTCCCACGTCGTCTCCCAGCTCCCAGCGGAGTTTCAGGGCCTTACCGAAGGCACGGCTTGAGCGTCTCGCCGTCGTGTCACCCTGCCTCGTCTCATGACTTCGCGTATAAGTTCAGCTACACAGAGTAGCTGGCGGTCGTGCCCTCGGGATGGGCGCGAGCGAAGGCAGGGACGAGGTGTGCATTCTCCGCCTTGATCGGTACGTTCTCCCCCGTTCTCCCTTCGCCGCCGCATGACTCGCGTACGAAACAGGAGACGCAGGCGCGATGCGACGGAACTTCAGCAGGACGGCCCAGGCGCTCACGGTCGCGGTCGGCGGCGTGGCGATCGTCGCCGGCTCCACGGGCGTGTCCGCGGCGGTCGGCGGCCCGGGCGGGCCCGGGCCGATCAAAAGCCACTCCAACTGGCGCTGCCTGGACGCCGACCTGAACACGATCCAGGGCAACGGCACCAAGGTCCAGCTGTGGAGCTGCAACGGCTGGAACAACCAGAAGTGGACGTACGACGTGAAGACGCACACGATCCACAGCCAGTACAACAACCGGTGCCTGGACGCCGACCTCAACACGATCGGTGGCAACGGCACGAAGGTGCAGCTCTGGGACTGCAACGGCTGGAGCAACCAGAAGTGGATCTACGACGCGATCAGCCACACCGTCTACAGCATGTACAACGGGCGGTGCCTGGACGCCGACCTCGGCGGCATCGGCACCAACGGCACGAAGGTGCAGCTGTGGGAGTGCAACGGCTGGGCCAACCAGAAGTGGAGCGTCTGACACGGCGTCGCCGGGCGGCCTGAGCGCCGTGGCGGCCCTCGGCGACCGGTCGGATGCCTGCGGTTCCCTCGTCGTGTCGAGCCGGGGGGCTCCGCTGCCGCACGTGTAAGTTCGACTACGCAGAGTAGTTGGCGGGCGTGCGCAGAGAGGATCAGGCACGATGCGGCGGAACTTCACCATGGCGGTCCGGGTGCTGGCGATCACGGCCGGCTGCGCGGCCACCGTCACCGGCGGGACGGGCGCGCAGGCCGCCGTCACGGGGACGGGGCCCATCCACAGCCGGGCCGACGGCCGCTGCCTGGACGCCGACCTCGGCCGCATCGGCACCAACGGCACCCGCATCCAGCTGTGGGACTGCAACGGCTGGGCCAACCAGTCGTGGACCTACGATCCGGCCACCCACACGATCCGCAGCCTGTCCAACGGCCGCTGCCTCGACGCCGACCGCGACAACCTGCACAGGAACGGCACCCGCGTCCAGTTGTGGGAGTGCGACGGACGGCCGAACCAGCAGTGGGTGTACGACAGGAAGAGCCGCACGATCTACAACCTGGCCAGCGGGCGCTGCCTGGACGCCGACCTGAAGGGCGTCGGCAGCAACGGCACCCGCGTGCACCTGTGGGACTGCAACCGCTGGAGCAACCAGCGGTGGAGGCTCTGACCGGAGGTGCGGCCACCTCGGCATGTTCGCCGGTCGCGAGGGTAGAGGGGCGCGGAACCTGAACGAGGAGGAGGCATGAAGAGAATCCTGCAACTCGTGGCGACCCGCTGGCTGGCCCGTACGCCTTTCGGGCTCGTCGTCCTCGGCATCGGATGGTTGGTGATGCGCAAGCGGCGCGGCCACCAGGCCGGCGACCGGAACGACGTGTCGCGCGAGCACGGCCGCAAGTCCGGCAATCCCTATATGTGGCAGGGGCCCTCGGCTCGCACCCGCAAGTAGGCCGCCTGTACGCCCGCGCCCCCGGATGCCCTTGAACCATCGCCGTCCGGGGGTTTCTTCGCTGTCCGGAGGGCTCTGTCATGGCCCTCCGACCGGGCTCAGATCCGTTCCTGGCGGGGGAAGACGACCTCCCTGACCAGGAGCAGGACCGCCGCCGCCAGCGGGATGCCGAGCAGGGCGCCCACGATGCCGAGCAGGGCCCCGCCGAGGAGCGCGCCGACGATCGTGGCGATGGGCGGGACGGCGACCGATGACCTGAACACCGGGGGCGAGATCACGTAGTTCTCGATCTGCTGGTACACGATGAAGAAGATCACGCAAGCGATGCCGACCTGCACCGAGGTCAGGAAGCCCACGCCGGACACCACCACGGCGCCGACCACGGCGCCGACCATGGGGATGAGGTCGGTGATGGCCACGAAGATGGCGAGCGCCAGCGCGTACGGCACCTTCATGATGACCAGGAAGACGAAGGTCACGACGCCCGCGATAAGAGAGATGATCAGGTTGCCCGCGACATAGCCGCCGATCTGCTTGATGATCTCGTCACCGAGGAGCTGGACGCGGGTGCGCCGCGAGCGCGGCACGAGCCGGTAGGCGGTGTCCATGATGGAGTTCAGCGAGCCGAGGAAGTACAGCGTCAGCACCAAGATGGTGAGGCCGCTGAACACCGCGCTGATCACAACGCTCGCCACGCCGAGCAGGCCGCCGAACATCTGGCTCGCGAGGTTGCCGCTGCTGACGTACTGCTGGAGCTTCTCCAGGACCTGGTACCGCTGGTCGACCGACTTGATGAGCGGGTGGTTCTGGAGTTGCTGCACGTACTCGGGAACGTGCTGGATGAACCCCGTGGTCTGCTCGGTGAGCGGCGGCACGATCGCCAGCCCGAATCCCACGAAGAACGCGATGACCGCCCCGAACACGATCGTGATGGCCAGGCGGCGGGAGAGGTTCCGGCGTTGCAGCGCCTCGACGGCGGGGTTGAGGCCGATCGCCAGGAACAGCGAGACCACGATCAGGACGAGCGCGGAGCCGGCGCTGGCGATCGACTGCACCAGCAGCCAGGCGGTGAGCACGCCGAGCGCGGCGGTCAGGCCGAACAGGAACGGGTTGCTCCGCAGCGGGCGTCCCGGGCGGCCGAACGGCTGCTCGTACTCCTTCTGGTCGACCTTGCGCGTCCCGGGCGGCAGTTCGTCGTCCGGTGCCGCGTCGACCTGGTCGGCGGGCGCCTCGCGCTCGGCCAGCCGGGTCCCGGCGGCGCGGTCGCCGGTGGACGGCGCTGGTCCCGCCGCCGTCGTACCGGTCTCGCGACCCGTGTCGCCGGACGGGTCGGCGGCACCGTCTTCGCCGCCTGGGAACGAGGGGAACACGCTGGAGATCTCCGCGCGTTCGGAACCGCCTGTCTCTGACACGGGTCCCCGCTGCCCACCAGGAGGCTTCCTAGTCGTAGTTACCAGTCCTGATAAGTCGTGAAAAATCCGGTGAACGACCTGTCACGCGGGGAAGGACGGATGCGGGCCGAGCGCCCAGTACTCGAACAGGCCGTACCCGACGTTGCCCTCGTACTCGAACCGGCCCACGGCGTCGACCATTCCCCACATCTTCGCCGCGTCCTGCGGGAGGGTGTAGGTGACGCCCTGCACGACCGGCTCGGGCCCCTGGTACATGCCGTGCTTCCAGCCGGGCTCCAGGCCGTACCCGGTGCCCACCATGAGGTGTACGGGCAGCAGGGGCGTGCACAGCAGGTCGAACGGCTTGCCGCCCGGGGGAGAGAAGGTGATCGTGGCCGAGGTGACCTCCCGGGTGCCGGGAACGTACACGGGACGGTAGTCGGGCCTGCCCAGATACTCCTCCTCGCCCGAGGGCCAGACGCGCACGGCCTCCTCCAGGACCCGGCGGCCTTTCTCGTCCTCCTGGACGATGCACAGGATGGCGTGGTCGTCGAACCGCATCGGCGCGTAGAGCCAGTAGAAGGTCCCTGAGTTCCGCGCCTGGATGCCGGGAGGTTCCGGCTCGCCGACGGGGCGGATGCCCCAGGATCGATCCCTGGTGCCCTGCCAGCGGTCGGGGGTCACCTCGACGCGCTCGTCCCCGACCGTGATGTGCCCGGTCCACCGGCCCGTCTGGGCCATCCGCACCGAGTCGAAGATGACGCGCTCCTGCCAGCGGATGAAGTGCCGGGGTTCGAGCGTCGCGGGGATCGTGCCCTCCCAGGCGAGGTCGAACGACAGGCCGTGCTCGTTGTCGTCGAGTACCACCCGCAGGCGTTTGAGCCCCTCGACGACCTCGACCCGGAAGGGGCCGACGCGGGTGTCCATGCGGTCGGCTCCCAGCTCACGGGACGCGCGGACGACGCGGTGGAGATCGCGGTGCCGGACGCAGGCGAACGCGTCGGTCACGCCCAGGTTCGGGTACTGGCCCAGGCCGATGATCAGCATGAGCTCGTCGGATCCGGCGTGGCAGTTGAAGTAGTACCGGTCGTAGAAGTTGCGGTCTGAGGTGGTGACGTGACGCATCACCTCGGGGGCCTGGTGGACCGGATAGTCATCGAGCGGCGACAGCGTCATCGGTGCTCCACGGTTCGGTGATGTGGAACACGTTCTAACAAGCGCTTGGGCAACCGTCAACAACGGGACGCGCCCCCCGGAAGGATCCGGGGGGCGCGTGCCGATCTTCAGATCAGTACATCCGGCGCGAGGTCTCGTCCGTTCTGCCGGCCTCGCTTGCTTCCTCCACCCTGTCGCCGGACCACCTGCTGGCGTCGGCCGCGGTGTCCTTCATCGAGTCGGCCCATTGGCGGGCGTTGTTGCGATACAGCACGATGCCCACCGCGCACGCGGCGAACCCGGCCAGCAACGCGACGGTCGACCAGCGACCGCGTCGCTTGACCGACGGTGCGGGATCGATCTTCTCCGCCGCCTGGACGAGGAACGCGCTGACCTTCGGCGCGATCTGCTCCTCGACCGAGTGAGCCGCGCGGTCGAGCTTGGGCGCGGCCCAGACGCGAGCGTCCTCGATCCGGTGTGCGGCGACCTCACGGGCGGTGCTCGCCATCGGCCGGACTTGTTCTGCCTTCCGGATGGCCTGGGTCTTCATTTGACCCATCCGCGTGCTGGGTATGACCAGCTTCACACGGCGTCTTCTCAGTGTCAGGGACACGATTACCTCCCCTGTCCTCGGGGCCCTGCACGCTCACCTTCCCGCTCGAAAGCGGCTCAATCCTGACGCGGCGTGGGAGGATGCCAGGTAGGCCAATGCGCCATAGCTATCAAAACATCACAAATCCGACCCAAAAATATCGAAGGGGGCAGTCCTCTCATGGCTGAGAATCTCATCGCGAAACTGCGGACCACTCTCGGAGACATCAAGCTCCGTCTTTTCCCCGACCACGCGCCGAAGACCGTGCGCAACTTCGTCGAGCTCGCCGAAGGCACCAGGGAATGGACCCACCCGGAGACCGGGGAGAAGACCAACGCCAAGCTGTACGACGGCACGATCTTCCACCGGGTCATCCAGGACTTCATGATCCAGGGCGGCGACCCGCTCGGCCAGGGCATCGGCGGTCCGGGGTACGACTTCGACGACGAGATCCACCCGGACCTGCAGTTCAACCGGCCCTACCTGCTCGGCATGGCCAACGCCGGCAAGCGCTTCGGCCGCGGGACGAACGGCTCGCAGTTCTTCATCACGGTCGTCCCGACGCCGCACCTCAACGGCAAGCACACCATCTTCGGTGAGGTGATCGAGGGGGCGGACGTCGTCGACGCGATCTCCAAGGCCCAGACCCGGCAGGAGCGCCCGGTCCCCGAGATCGTCCTGCAGGAGGTCACCATCGAGCGCGTGCAGTCCTGAGCCGCACGCGGGCCCGCGCGACGCCGGTCCCGCACACCAAGGCTCGCCGAAGGCGGCCCCGGTGCCCCGGGGCCGCCTGAAGCGACGATTTCCTCATGGCGCGGATGGCGCCGGGCACCCGGAGCGGTGAATAGGGTGGCAGTCTGTGGATAAGCGCACAGGCGAAGGGGCCTCGAACAGGCGATGACCACTCAGCCAGATCACCCGAACCAGTCGGACCGGCCCCAGGGGCAGGCGCAGCCTGATCCTTTCGCGGGCGCCGTTCCCACGTGCTACCGGCATCCCGGCCGCGAGACCTACGTGCGCTGCCAGCGCTGCGACCGGTCGATCTGCCCCGACTGCATGCGGGCGGCCTCGGTCGGCCACCAGTGCGTCGAGTGCGTGCGCGAGGGCAGCAGGACCATCCGCCAGGCCGAGGCGCCGTTCGGGGGCAGGCCCGTGACCACGCCCGTGGTGACGTGGACCCTCATGGCGATCAACGTGCTCGCCTACCTCGGCGAGGTGGCCAACGCGTCACTGGTCGGCCGCTACGAGATGTCGGCGTACGGGGTGGCCGCAGGCGAGTGGTGGCGCCTGCTCACCGGGGCGTTCCTGCACGCGCCGCCGCCGTCGTACTGGCACATCCTGTTCAACATGTGGGCGCTGTACGTCATCGGCCCGCAGCTCGAAAGGATGCTCGGCTCGCTGAGGTTCGGGGCCGTGTACCTTCTGGCGGCGCTCGGCGGCTCGGTGGCCGTCTATCTCACCGGCTCCGCCTCCGTGGGGGCCTCGGGCGCGATCTACGGCCTGTTCGGCGCGATGTTCGTGGTCGCCCGGCGCCTGGGTTTCGACGTGCGCGGCGTGCTCTGGCTGATCGGGATCAACGTGGTGCTGACCTTCGTGATCCCGGGGATCAGCTGGCAGGGCCACCTCGGCGGCCTGGTCACGGGCGCGCTGGTGACGGCCCTGTTCGCCTACGCGCCCGGCAAGAACCGCAAGGCCTTCCAGCTCGGTACGGCTCTCGCGGTGCTGGCCGTCTACGTGCTGATCGTGATGTTCCTTATGCCGTTGAGCGGCTAGACGGCCCTGTGGCGGAGCTGCTTCCCCAGGTTGTGGATAAAACCTGTGGAAAAATGTCCGCCACCTGCCGGGCGTGGCGTCGGGCGGGGTGTTATCGCCAGCGTGTGGACAGCACCACGCCGAAGATGATGAAGACGAAGCCGACCAGAAGGTTCCAGTTGCTCAGGGTGGCGATGCCCGGAGCGTTCGGCGCGATGTAGAAGACGGCGATCCACAGGATGCCGATGATCCACGAAGCGACCATGACCGGTGCCAGCCAGCGGGGGCTCACCTTGACCTGCTGCGACTTCTGCGGCGGGGTGTAGACCGCCTTCTTGCGAGTGTGAGACTTGGGCACGGCAGCTCTCCTGGTGGGGACCCGCGCGGTGTCGCGGGCTCTGGCAGCCAGCGTAGTCGCTGGTGTAGGAAGACCCGAGTAAGCCTAGTCGGCGCGGGCGTCGAACGGCGATTCCAGGCCGAACAAGCTCTCGTTCACGGCACGAAATCGCAGGACGCGGTGGCGCAAAGTCCGGGTCAAGGCGCGAGCGTCGTCCGGGCGGAGCAGGTCCGCCCCGAATACGCTCGCTGTCGCGAGGCGTGGATCGCGCGCCGCCGACCCTGATCCGGATATTTCATGACTATGTCGCCTGCTGTGGACGCATGTACTCGGTGAACAGGCTCGACGAGCCCAGGATGCCCGCCAGCCGCCGGGAAGGGGCCAGGGCGCGTCACGGGGTGGCTGAGCCCCCGTGAGGGCCCTGCTGCGCATCTGCGGCGAGCTGAGCATCACCGGCGGGCTCGTCATGCTGCTGTTCTGCGGCTACCTGCTGTGGGGCACCAGCTCGTACACCGAGTGGTACCAGCGCATCCTCAAGCAGCAGCTGCTGGACGGCCCGAAGCACGCGAAGCTCGCCAAGATCGACGTGGGCGATGCCGTCGCGCTCATCAGGATCCCCCGCCTCGGACGCGACTACGAGTACGCCATCCTCGAAGGCGTCACCTCCGAGGACCTGCGCAGGGGGCCGGGGCACTACCCGGGCACGGCGATGCCGGGCAAGGTGGGGAACTTCGTCCTGTCCGGGCACCGCACCACCTACGCGGCCCCCTTCAACCGCATCAACGAGCTGCGCCGCGGCGACGCCATCGTGATCGACGCCCCCGAGGCGCGCTACACCTACCGGGTGTCGAGCAAGAAGGTCGTCTACCCGGCGGACGTGGACGTCATCGCGCCCGTGCCCGACCATCCCGACAGCCGGCCGACCCAAGCCGTGATCACCCTGACGACCTGCCACCCGGAGTACTCCGCGCGGCAGCGGCTCATCGTCTTCGGCGTCCTTTCGAGCAAGCAGGATCGCCGATCGGCCTGACACACCGAAGCAGTCCGTTCACGAGCCAGGGCGGAAGAGAGGGGAGCCGATGTACGGATGGATCTGGCGGGTCATCCCCGGCGGCACCGGCGTGAAGGTCATCACCGTGCTGTTGCTGGCAGGCCTGGCCGGAGTCGTACTCTGGTACGTGGTGTTCCCCAAGCTAGAGCCGCACGTGCCCCTCGACCGGGTGACCGTAGGCCAATGACCCGCCTGCTCGTCGTGGACAACCATGACAGCTTCGTCCACACGATCGTGCAGTACCTCCGGCAGCTGGGCGCCGAGTGCGACGTCCGGCCGCGCGACCACGTGCGCGTGCGGGACGCCGAGGGGTTCGACGGGGTGGTCATCAGCCCCGGCCCCGGCACCCCTGAGGCGGCCGGGGTGAGCGTCCCCCTGGTGACCTTCTGCGCCGAGCGCGACCTTCCCCTGCTCGGCGTCTGCCTCGGCCACCAGGCCATCGCCGTGGCGTACGGAGGCGTCGTCGCCCGCGCGCCCGAGCTGATGCACGGCCGTACCAGCGAGATCGCCCACGACGGCAGGGGCGTGTTCGAGGGGCTGCCCTCGCCGGTCACCATGACGCGCTACCACTCGCTGGCCGTCGTCCCCGAGACGATGCCCGATGTGCTGGAGGTCAGCGCCGTCACCGACTCCGGGGTGATCATGGGGCTCAGGCACCGTGCCGCCCGGGTCGAGGGCGTGCAGTTCCACCCCGAGTCGGTGCTCTCGGACCACGGGCACGAGCTTCTCGCGAATTGGCTGGCGCAGATCGTGTAACACCGAGGGCTTCTGTGACGACTATCGGATGAGGGTCTCCGCCGTCGCCCCCGAGCGGCGGAGATCCTCTTCGTGTCGGCGGGTCAGTTGCCGAAGTTGTCCGGCGGCGGCTCGCTGAACGGGTCGTCGGTGGTCGGCTCGTCCGAGGGCTGGTCGGTCGGCTGGTCGGTCGGCTGGGTCGGCTGGTCCGTCGGGAAGGTCTGCTCCGGCGGTCCTGAGGACACCACCAGGGTGATCGTCATACCGGGCGTCAGCTTGGCGCCGCCTCGGGGGCTCTGGCTGATGACGCTGCCCTTGGGAACATCCTGGCTGGTCTGCTGGATGGTCTTGACCTTGAAGCCGGCCCCGGTCAGCGTGGCCTTGGCGTCGGCGACCGTCTGGCCAGTGACGTCAGCTACCTCGGTCTGCGCCTTGGGCACGTAGATCTTGACGATGCTGTTCTCGTCGACCTTCTCACCGGCGGCGGGCTTGGTCTGGAAGACCTTGTCCTGCTCCTTGCCGGAGACGACGCTGACGATCTGGGCCTTGAGCTTGTTCGACTCGAGGGTACTTGTGGCGTCGTCGATGCTGCTCCCGACCACGTCGGGCACGGCCACCTGCTTGACGCCCTTGGACACCTTGAGATCGACGTTGCTGCCCTTCGCCACCTGCTGGCCGGCCGGGGGGTCGGTCTCGATCACGGTGCCCTTGTCGACGTCGGAGTTGAACTCCTCGACGAGGTTGACCTTCAGGCCCTGGCTCTCCAGCTTGGCCTTCGCGGCCTCCGCGGTCTGGCCCTTGAAGGAGGGGATCTCGACCTGGCTGGCGACGTCCTGGCCGCCCGGCGAGCTGAGGAAGGCGTAGCCGATGCCGATGAAGGCGCCGATGACGAGCAACGGGACCAGGATCCACGCCGCCGTCTTCAGCGCGGTGTTGCCGGAGTTGGCGCGGCGGCGCTCGTAGCGGCCACCGGTCTGCGTCGGGGCGTAGTCGTACGCGGGGACCGCGTTGGCACGCTGGGTGGCGGGGCCGCCGGGCGCGTTCAGCGTGCGGGTCTGCTGGCCCGTGTAGTTGTTCTGGCTCAGGGCCATCGTCTGGGCGTCGACCGGCATGCCGGACATCGCCCGCTGGATGTCGGCCCGCATCTCGGCGGCGCTCTGGTAGCGGTGCGCGGGATCCTTGGCCATGGCCTTGAGCACGATGGCGTCGGCCCACTGCGGGATGTCGGGGTCGATCTGCGACGGCGGGATCGGGTCCTCGCGCACGTGCTGGTAGGCGATCGCCACGGGCGAGTCGCCGGTGAACGGCGGCTGCCCGGTCAGCAGCTCGTACAGCACGCAGCCCGTGGAGTAGATGTCGCTGCGGGCGTCGACGCGCTCGCCCCTCGCCTGCTCGGGCGAGAGGTACTGTGCGGTGCCGATGACCTGCGCGGTCTGGGTCATCGTGGCGGCGGAGTCCGCCATCGCCCGCGCGATGCCGAAGTCCATCACCTTGACGTCGCCGGCAAGCGTGATCATCACATTGGCGGGCTTGATGTCGCGGTGGACGATGCCGCCGCGGTGGCTGTAGTCCAGAGCCCTCAAGATGCCGTCGACCAGCTCGGTCGCCCGCTCGGGCAGCAGGCGCCGGTCGGCCCTCAGCAGGTCGCGGAGCGTGCGCCCGTCGACGAACTCCATGACGATGTACGGCACGGGGGTGCCCTCGGTCATGTCCTCGCCGGTGTCGTACACCGCCACGATCGAGGGGTGGTTCAAGGACGCCGCGGACTGGGCCTCACGGCGGAAACGGGCCTGGAAGATATGGTCTCTCGCCAGATCGGAACGCAGTGTCTTGATCGCGACAACACGGTCCAGCCGGAGGTCCCGGGCGCGATACACCTCGGCCATGCCGCCGCGCCCGACGACCCCGTCGAGCTCATAGCGACCGCCGAGTAGCCGAGGCTGAGTCATTTCCTGCACTGTCCCTTGCCGTTCATCTTGGGTACCGGCCCGCGGTGCGGCTGCCGGTGTCCATCATCGACCCCGCGCCGCATTACGTCTCCCCGTTCGGGGGGATTGTGGTGCTTGCGGATGAGCTGGGGCTTGGCGTCTCACTCGGCGTGGGGGTCGGTGTGGGCGTCGGAGTAGGGGTTGGACTAGGAGACGGAGTGGGCGTCGGCGTACGCTCCTGAGTCGGTGTAGCCGATGTGCTTACCGTAGCCGACCGTGACACCGTGGGCTTGACAGACTTCACGGGTTTCGGTCGAAGCGGTGTCGTCGCGGGCTTCGACGGGGACGACGATCGCGTGGGATCGCCGGTCGTCGGGTTGACCGGCTGCGAGGGGCCGCTGTTGAGCCCCAGCTCAGGGAGCCCGCCCGCTGCCAGGGCCCCGAATCCGACCGCGGCCGCACAGCCCGCCGCGGCGAAGAACCCGATCGCCACGCGCTTGCGCCTGCGCCTCGGCGCCGCCGCCGGACGCGTGCTCCGGGGGCCCGCGGGGGGATGCCCGATGCGCGTGGAGGTGCGCGGCGGGACGGCCGTGCCGGTGGTCTCGTACAGGCCGGCGAACGGGTCGCCCGGCTGGTCGAGCGCTCCCGACTGCTCCAGCGCTTCGCGGACGGCGAAACCAGACGGGTCGGTGAGCATGCTCAGCTGGGAGGCGCTCGGGGTGGAGAGCGAGTCGCGCAGCACCATCGCCCGGTCGGCCAGCTCGCGCGTGGTGGCGGGCCGGTGGTCGGGGCTCTTCGCGAGCATGGCCATGACCAGGTCGCGGACGGGCTTCGGCACGCTGTCGGGAAGCGGGGGCACCTGCTCGTTCATGTGGAGCAGGGCGATGGCCACCTGGTTGGGCGCCGTGAAGGGCGGCCGCCCCGCGAGGCACTCGTACGCCACGACGCCGAGGGAGTAGATGTCGGTCGACGGGGTCAGGGCGCTGCCCGAGGCCTGCTCAGGGCTGACGTACTGCGCGGTGCCGAGCACGGTGCCCGTCATGGTCATGCGGGAGCCTTCGAGGGCCCGCGCGATGCCGAAGTCGGTGACCTTGATGATCCCGGTCTCGGTGACGAGGATGTTACCCGGCTTGATGTCGCGGTGGATGATGCCCGACCGGTGTGCGGTGTGCAGCGCCCGTGCCGTCTGGCCGATCACGTCGAGGGTGACCTCGGGGCTCAGCGTGCCGTTGCGGGCCAGTATCGCCGCCAGCGGCTCGCCGGGAACCAGCTCCATCACCAGGTAGGCGATGTCGTCCTGCTCGCCGTAGTCGAAGACCTGGGCGATGCCGGAGTCGGCCAGGCCGGCGGTGATGCGCGCCTCGTTGCGGAAGCGCTCGCGGAACTCGGGGTCCGCGGCCACGTGCTGGCGCAGGAGCTTGACCGCGACCTCCCGGCCCAGAAGCCGGTCGGACGCGCGCCAGACCTCCCCCATGCCGCCGGTCGCGATGCGAGCGGTCAGCCGGTAGCGGTTGCTCAGCTCCCGGTCGGCGAAGGTCACTGCCCGAGCACCGCCTGCATGACGTCGTGCGCGATGGGCGCGGCGACCGCGCCGCCGGTCGCGTCGTTGCCGGCGCTGCCGGACTCGACGAACACCGCGACGGCGACCTTGGGGTCCTCGGCGGGCGCGAAGGCGATGAACCAGGCGTGCGACGCCTGCCCCTTGGCGGTCTCGGCGGTTCCGGTCTTGCCGGCCACGGTGATGCCGGGGAGCTGGGCGGCCTTGCCGGTGCCGTTCTGCACCACGCTGATCATCATCTTGCGGAGCTCGTCGGCGACCTGCGGAGTGACGGCCTCGTCGAGCTCCTGGGGCCGCGCGCTGTCGATCTCGTCGCCGTCGGGGCTGACGATCTTGTTCACGAGGTAGGGCTTCATGACCTTGCCCTCGTTGGCGACGCCGGCGGCCACCATGGCCATCTGCAGGGGCGTGATCTGGTTGCTGCGCTGGCCGATCGAGGTCTGCGCCAGCGCGGCCTTGCCCTCGTCGGGGCCGATGTCGCTCGCGACCACGTTCAGCGGGATCGACATGGGCTCGCCCATCCCGAACTTCGCTGCCTGCTCTTTCAGCTTGTCGTAGCCCAATTCGAGGCCCATGGTGCCGAACGCCGTGTTGCACGAGATCGTCAGGGCGTCGAGGAGCGTGGCGCGGCCGCCGCACGACTCGCCATGGTAGTTGGGCAGGCCGATGTTGGTGCCGGGCAGCGGCAGGACGTTGGGCGCGTCCACCTCGGTCTGGGCGTTGCGCGAGCTGTCCTCGCTGAGGTACGCCGCCGAGGTGACCACCTTGAACGTCGAGCCGGGGGCGTAGGTGGTCAAGATGGCGCGGTTCAGCAGCGGCTTGTTGTCGTCCTTGTTGAGCTTGTTGTAGACCCTCGCGGCCTTGGACTTGTCGGGGGCCGCCATCGTGTTCGGGTCGAAGGTCGGCAGCGAGACCATGGTGAGGATCGCCCCGGTCCTCGGGTCGAGCGCCACCACGGCGCCACGCTTGCCACTCCTCTGCATGTCCTCGTAAGCGATCTTCTGGGCCTTGGGCACCAGGGTCAGGTCGACGGCGGCGCCGCGGGTCGGCTTGCTAGTGATCAGGTCGACCGTACGGCGGACGAACAGGTCGGGGTGGGTGCCGTCGAGGTACTTGTTCTCGGCGCCCTCGATGCCCTGCGCGCTCTCAGGAGCGAAGAAGCCGATGACGGGAGCGTAGATCGGGCCGTCGGTGTACTTGCGCTGGAACCTGAACGTGCCGCCGACATCGACCGACTTGGCCAGCGTCTCGCCGCCGGCGGTGATCATGCCGCGCTCGGTCTGGTAGCGGGCGAAGAAGCTCCGCGTGTTCCGGTTGTCGGTGCGCAGCTCGTCCGCCTTGACCGCCTGCAGGTAGTTGATGTTGATCATCAGCAGGCCGAACATGAGCAGGCAGGCCACGGAGGCGCGCTTGAGCGTGCCGTTCATCGCTGAAACACCTGCGTCAGTCCCTCGTCCTGGATGGCTTGCGGCGGCGGGCGCCGTGCGGCGTCTGACATGCGTACCAGCAAGGCGATAAGGATCCAGTTAGCCAGGAGGGCGGAGCCGCCCTGAGACATGAACGGCGTGACCAGGCCAGTAAGGGGAATCAGGTTGGTCACGCCACCGACGATGATGAAGACCTGCCACGCCAGGATGAACGAGATGCCGCCCGCCAGGAGCTTGCTGAAGGGGTCGCGGGCCGCGATGGCCGTACGCAGGCCGCGCTCCACGATCAGGGCGTACACCATGAGCAGTGCCATCAGGCCGGTGAGGCCGAGCTCCTCGCCGGTGGCGGGGAAGATGAAGTCGGAGAACGACAGCGGGATCAGGTCGGGGTGGCCCTGGCCGAGGCCGGTGCCGAGGATGCCGCCCGAGCCCATGCCGAACAGGCCCTGCATGAGCTGGTAGCTGCTGCCGAAATCACGCTCATAGAGAGCCTGGCTGCTCGGGTTCAGCCAGACGTCGAACCGGGCGCCGACGTGGCTGAAGAGCTGGCCGGCGACGAAGGCGCCGCCGATGAAGAGCAGGACACCGATCAGCACCCAGGAGGTGCGCTGCGTGGCGATGTAGAGCATCGCGATGAACGCGCCGAACAGCAGGAGCGAGGTGCCGAGGTCCTTCTCCATGACCAGCACGCCGACGCTGACCACCCAGGTGATGAGCACTGGGCCGAGGTCGCGGGCGCGCGGCAGGTCGATCAGGAGCAGGCGGCGCCCGGCGAGCGCGAGCACGTCGCGCTTGGCGACGAGGTAGCCGGCGAAGAAGATGACCAGGGCCAGCTTGGCGAACTCGCCCGGCTGGATGGAGAACCCGCCGACGCCGATCCAGATGCGGGCGCCGTTGATCTCCTTGCCCAGGAGGGGCAACAGAGGGAGGATCAGCAGCCCGAGGCCCACGAAGCCCGCGGTGTAGGTCATCCGCTGGAGGGCGCGGTGGTCACGCAGCACGATGAGCGTGACGGAGAACATGACGACGCCGAGCGCGGTCCAGAAGAGCTGGTTGCTCGCGGAGGCCAGTTTCGGCGCCGACTGCTCGATGCGGTAGATCATCACCAGGCCGAGGCCGTTGACGAGCGTCACCAGCGGAAGCACCAGAGGGTCGGCCCAGGGGGCGAACTTGGCCAGCACGAAGTACGCGGCGAGCATCAGGCCGCCCAGACCGAGGCCGTAGGTCAGCATGCCCGCGGGGACCTGGCCGTTCCTGCCCAGCCCGACGCTTGCGTAGGCGACCATGACGATCGCGACGGCGAAGGCGAGCATGACAAGCTGCGCCCCTCGCCGTTTGGCGGTCATGGGGACGGCCGCGACGTCGACGGCACTCACTTAGGAGGACTCCGTGGGGCTGGGGGAAGCCGTCGGCTCGGTGGTCTTCTGGTTGCCGCCGGATTTGGCCTTCAAATCGTTGATCTTGGTCTTTCCTGCCTGGAGGTCGGCTACTGGAATGCCCCGTCGCACCTGCTCGCGCTCGGGCTCGGGGATCGAGGACACCGACAAGCCGGTGCTCTCGGCCACGGAGTTCAGTTGGATCGGTCCGATGGTGCTGTCGACCCCGCGAAACAACACTAGCTCGTCACCTTGGGCCCCGACGTAGTACTGATCTTGGGTCCACTTGTAGCCGTAGTAGCCGCCGCCCCCGAGGACCAGCACCAGCAGGACCAGCACGACCAGCGTGACCGGCCACAGGCGGCGGCGTCTGACACGCCGCGGGGCGGCCGCGGCGTTCGCCGCCGGGCCGCCCGCAGGCTGGTCGTCGAGGTCGTCGTCCACGATCACGGGCTGGGGAGCGGTGATCGTGGACGCGCGCCCCGCAGGCGTGTCAGGGGGTTGGGATCGGAGGCGGTTCGACCCCGCGGCGCCTACCACCGCGGCGTCGCCGGCCACCACCTGGCCTTCCTCGATCTCGACCACGTCGGCGACGATGCAGGTGATGTTGTCGGGGCCTCCGCCCCGGTTGGCGAGGTCGATGAGCTGGCGGACCACGGAGTCCGGCTCCTCGACCGTGGTCAGGGTGTGGTGCAGGGTCTCGGCGCTGACCACGCTGGAGAGACCGTCCGAGCAGAGAAGGTAGCGGTCGTTGATCTGGGCCTCGCGAAGCGAGAGGTCGGGATCGACCTCGCCGCTGCCGTCGAGGGCCCGGAGCAGGATCGAACGCTGTGGATGGCTGGCGGCTTCCTCCTGCGTGATCCTTCCGTCGTCCACGAGCGACTGCACCAGGGTGTGGTCATGAGTGATCTGGTACAGCTCGCCGTTGCGGAGGAGGTAGGCGCGGGAGTCGCCGACGTGGACGAGGGCGACGCGGGTGCCTGACCACAGCATCGCCGTGAGTGTGGTGCCCATGCCCTTGAGGCTGGGATCACGGCCGACCATCTCGTGCAGCTTGCGATTGGCGTCGCGCACCGCGGCCTCGATGGCGCTGAGCAGGTCACCCCCGGATGTGTCCCGGTCAAGGGACGACATGGCGGTGATGGCGACCGAACTGGCCACCTCACCGTGAGCGTGCCCGCCCATACCGTCTGCGACGGCGAGCAGGCGCGGGCTCGCGTACGCCGAGTCCTCGTTTCCTTCACGGAGGAGGCCGACGTCCGAGCGGGCGGCGTAGCGGAGTGCGATTGTCATTTGCGCAATTCGATGACGGTTTTGCCGATGCGAATCGGAACGCCGAGGTGCACCGGCATCGGACGGGTCACTTTGGAGCGGTCGAGATACGTGCCGTTGGTCGAGCCGAGGTCTTCCACGACCCACTGACCGTCCTGGGGGAACAGCCGGGCGTGCCGGCTGGAAGCGTAATCGTCGCTGAGTACCAGCGTGGCGTCATTCGCCCGACCGATAGTGATTGGCGTCTCCGTGAGGTTGATGATGGTCCCTTGTAGGGGACCACCGGTAACGACCAGTTGTCGCGGCTCCCCCTTCTTCGGCTTGGCAGGCTGACGTGCGGGTTTGGCTGGCTTGCGCACAGCTGCCGGAGCCGCCGTACGTGATCCGAACAAGTCTGTCCGGATCACACCCACCGCGGCAATCACAAAGAACCACAGCACCGCGAGGAACGCGAGCCGGATCAGCAGCAGAGTGAGCTCGGACATGGACCGTTTGTCTACCCTTAATCGCGCCGGAACACCAGGGTTGTGCGACCCAAGGTGACTCGGGTGCCGTCCTGGAGCTCGATCCGGCGAACCGGCTGGCCGTTGACGAAAGTGCCGTTGGTTGAACCGAGATCGACGAGGGCCACAAGCGGGCCCTCGACCCTGAGCTCGGCATGGTGCCTGGAGACGCCAGGGTCCACCAACCGCAGGTCGCAGTCGGTGCCCCTTCCAAGAAGCGTCACGGGGGTCGTCAGCTCATAGGACCGCTGGCCCTGCGGGTCGTCCTGAGTGGACACCAGCAGGCGTGGGCGGCCGCCGAACGCGCTCGGCTTGCTCGCCGGGAGATCGCTGGCAGGCTGCCGGATCTCGTCCTGCTCGACCGTGGCCCCCCGGATGACTCCCGAGCGGATGCGGAACAGGCCCACCGCCAGATCGTCGGCGGTCTCGAAGCGAACCCGGACGGGTCCCACGAACGAGTACCCCTGTTCCTTGGCGTACTCCCTGGCGAGGTTGGCGAGCTCATGACTGATGCTGTCGGCGTACACCTCCAGACGCTCGCTGTCGGTCGTGGACAGCTCCACCACGAAGTCGTTGGGCACAAGAGTGCGACCCTGTGCCACGATCGCGGCTCGTTCGTCCATCTCCCGCTGCACCGCGCTGGCGACCTCGACCGGCTGAAGGTCAGATTTGAACGCCCGCGCAAAGGCCCCCTCAACCAAGCCTTCGAGCCTTCGCTCGAAGCGCTGAAGGACTCCCACCGGGTACCTCCCTTCCTCCATCGTCTAGGAGGATCGTATCCGGGTTCGGTGGCATGCACGGATCCGTGCTAGCCTTTCCACGCACTCAAAGAGGGCGAGTGGCGGAACGGCAGACGCGCACGGTTCAGGTCCGTGTGTCCGAAAGGACGTGAGGGTTCAAATCCCTCCTCGCCCACAAGGCCCCCGGCTGGTCGAAGCGGAAGCTTCTTCCGCCGGGGTTTTTGTGTCTTCCCAGGGGGGCGACCCCCTGGAACCCCCGAGGGACCCCCGGCTGGTCGAAGCGGAAGCTTCTTCCGCCGGGGTTTTTGTGTCTTCCCAGGGGGGCGACCCCCTGGAACCCCCGAGGGACCCCCGGCCGGTGGAAGCGGAAGCTTCTTCCTTGCGGTTCGGTGTGCTGTCACGTTCATTCTCCTCCGGGGTGTGGTGCTTCCAAGGAGCCGGCCCATGAAACCCCGAAGGCTCGAAGTCCTGTGGCTCCCGCCGGCACCCGGCCCTTGTGGCGCACAGGACACCCCTCTGGCGAAGGGGCTCCGATCAAGGTAGTGGGTGGCACCCGGGGAGAGAAGCCCGGCCGGAGGTCTGAGTCCTTTCCTTTACTCTCTGGGTCCGGATCGCCCACGTCGGATTGTCTAACGGGCGCGGCTTTCAGATCACTTTCGGGGCACTTGCACCGAGGGCCCGTCGTCCACTCGCGTGCGGACTCCCACCTGAGAAAATGACCTCGGGTCTCGACATTCAAGACAGATTGTCTTGTGAGGCGAGATAAGTCCTATGGTGCCCGCATGAGGGCACCGAATCGCTGGGCGATGCTCAGCCTGGGCATGGCCGCGCAGGGCGCGGGCTGCGTGTTCATGTACGGCCTGCCGTTCCTCGTCCCGGTCCTGCGCGAGGAGCTGGGCCTCGGCCTGGCGCAGGCGGGCCTCGTCGTGGGGGCGCCGAGCGCGGGGATGCTGTTCACGCTCATCGCCTGGGGCTGGTTCGCCGACCGTTACGGCGAGCGCCTGGCGATGACCCTCGGCCTGGGGCTGGCGACGACGTTCCTGGCCTGCGCGGCCTTCACCACCACCGCGGGGCCTCTGGCCGTCCTGCTCGCGCTCGCCGGCGCGTCGGGGGCCTCGGCGAACGCAGCCAGTGGCCGGGTGGTGCTGGGGTGGTTCCCCGCCGAGCGGCGCGGCGTGGCGATGGGATGGCGGCAGACCGCCCAGCCCATCGGGGTGGCTGTGGCCGGCGCCGTCCTGCCGTCCATGGGGAGCCTGCGGGACGCCCTCCTCACGATGGCGGGCATCTGCCTGGTCACGGCCGTCGCGGTCGTGTCCATGGTCGTCGACCCCCCGCGCAAGCAGGCGCGGCCGGGAGAGCGGGCCGAGTCTCCGTACCGCTCTCCCCGGCTGTGGCGCGTCCACGCGGCCAGCATGCTGCTCGTCGTCCCGCAGTTCGCGACGGCGGCGTTCGCGCTCACCTATCTGGTGGCGGAGCGCCACTGGGAGCCCGCCGCCGCCGGACAGCTCGTGGCGGCCGCGCAGTTCGCGGGGGCGGGCGGGCGGCTCCTGTGCGGGCGGTGGTCCGACTGGGCGCGCAGCCGCGTACGTCCCATGCGGCAGCTCGCGCTCGTCAACGCGAGCGTGATGGTCCTGCTGGCGCTCGCGGTCCAGACGGGCTCCACGGCCGGGACCCCGCTGCTGATCGCCGCGCTGGTGATCTCGATGAGCGGCAACGGCCTGGCGTTCACCGCCGTGTCCGAGATGGCCGGATCCTCCTGGGCGGGCCGGGCGCTGGGCGGCCAGAACACGGTGCAGAACGTGGCCGCGGCGGCCACCCCGGCCGCGCTGGGCGTGCTCATCACCCAGACCGGGTTCGGCGCCGCCTTCGGCCTGGCGGGCGCCCTCGCCCTGGCCGCCGCGTTCGCGACGCCCTCAGAAGGCGCCTGAGCGGGGCTCCTGGGCAGGAGCCCCGCTCAGGCGCGGGGAAGTCACCTCGCGTGGACGGCGGGGCGCTGGCGGTCGCGGCCGGGGGCGGTGGCCGTACGGGTGTTGAAGAGCTCGCCGACGAGGTCGGTGAGGCTGACGAGGCCGGTGACGCGCCCCTCCTTGTCCGTGACGAGCCCCAGATGGGCGTGAGCGTCCTGGAGGAGCGCAACGGCCTCAGGGATCGTCGTGGACGATTCGAGGCGCGGAGCGGGGCTCATGAGCGTCTCAGGCGCGTTGCCGGGACGGATCAGCGTGTCGCGCACGTGCAGCACGCCGAGCACGTCCTCGGGAGAGCCTCCGTTGACCAGCAGGCGCAGGTGGCCGCTCAGCGCGGCCACGTCGCGGACGAGGTCGTCCGCCGCCCCCGCGGGCACGGCCGTGGCCCTCTCGATCGGCACCATCAGCCGCTCGACCGGCTGCGACTGCACCTTGAGCGCGCGGGTCAGCAGGTCGTGCTCGTCCCTGTCCAGCAGGCCCATACGGCCCGACTCGCCCACCAGCATCGCGAGCTGCGGCGGGGTGCGCGTGGTCGCCAGCTCGTCCCTCGGACGGATGCCGAAGGCGCGCAGCAGACCGTTGGACAGGCCGTTGAGGGTCGCCAGCACCGGCCGGGCGATCCACGTGAAACCACGGAAGGGCAGCGCCAGCGCCATCGCGGCCCGCTCGGGGTGGGTCAGCGCCCAGGACTTGGGCGCCATCTCCCCGACCACCATGTGCAGGAACGTGATGATCGCGAGGGCGATGACGTACGCGATGCCCACTTGCACCGACTCGGGAAGGCCGACGAGTCCGAAGACCGGTTCGAGCAGGTGCTCGATCGCCGGCTCCGTGACCATGGCGAGGCCCAGCGAGCACAGCGTGATGCCGAGCTGGGCTCCGGCCAGCATGAGAGACAGCTCGCGCCCGTTGCGGAGCGCGGCCCGTCCAGCCGTCCTGGCCAGGCGGCCGCCGCCGGCGGCCTCCTCCAGGCGGTGCCGCTTGGAGGACACCACGGCGAACTCCGCCGCGACGAACAGGCCGTTGCCGATGAGCAGGACGACGCCCAGCAACAGTGCGGTCAGGGTGTTCACCGTGCCTCACCGCCCACGATCGCCGCGTCGGCGACCCGGGGCGCGAGCCGCACCCTGCCGGGGACCCTGCGCTGGACTTCGAGCACGGTCAGCAGGACGTACTCCTCGGCGGGCTCGTCCTCGTCGAGGAGGTCCCGCTCGGTGGTCAGGGGCACGGTGACCTCGTCGCCCGGCTCGGCCAGCCGGCCGAGGCGGGCCATGATCAGGCCGGCCACGGTCTCGTAGTCCTCGCTCTCGGGAAGCGCCAGGCCCGTCGCGCGCTCGACCTCGTCCAGCCGGAGGGTGCCCGGCACGTCCCAGGTGCCGTCGTCCTGGGCCACGGCCTCGTCGGGCTCGGGGTCGTTCTCGTCCATCAGCTCGCCGACGAGCTCCTCGGCGAGGTCCTCCATCGTCACGACGCCGGCGAGCCCGCCGTACTCGTCGATGACGCACGCCAGCTCACTGCCCGCCGTGCGCATGCGCTCAAGCAGCGCGGGCAGCGGCAGCGTGGTCGGCACAAGCAGGGGAGCGCCGCTGATGCGCTCGATGGGCTCGTCGTAGGACTCGCCGCGGAGCAGCTCGGTCAGGCCGGTCACGCCGACGACGTCGTCGCCGTCCGCGCCCAGCACGGGGTACCGGGAGTGGCCCGAGGACTTCACGGCCTCCAGCAGGTCGGACGCGGGCCGTCCGGCGCGCAGGGAGACCACCCGGGGCCGGGGGACCATGACGTCCTCGGCGGTGCGGTCACCGAATTCCAGCGCGCGCTCCAGCAGGTCCGACAGGCGCTCGGGAAGCTCCCCGGCGGCCTCGGACTCGGCGATGATGCGCGACAGCTCCTCCGGTGTGGCACCGTGCTCGACCTCCTCCACCGGCTCCACGCCGAAAAGGCGGAGCAGGCGGGTGGCCGAGGCGTCGAAGAGCCGGATGATGGGGCCGGCGACGGCCATGTAGATCAGCGTCGACCTGGAGAGCCATTTGGCGACCGGCTCCGGCCGGGCGATGCCGAAGTTCTTGGGGACCAGCTCGCCCAGCACCATCTGGACGATCGTGGCGATCACCAGGCCGAGGGCCACAGCGATGCCGGGGGTCGCCGCCTCGGGGACGCCGAGGGCGGTGAGGCCCGGCGCGATCAGCGGGGTCAGGGCCGGCTCGGTGATGAAGCCCACGAGCAGCGTGGTCACGGTGATGCCGAGCTGCGCGCCCGACAGCATGAACGAGAGCCTGCCGGTGACCTTGAGGGCCCGCTCGGCGGCGGCGTCACCCGACGCGGCCTGCTCCCGCAGGGTCGAGCGGTCGGCGGCGATGAACGCGAACTCCTGCGCGACGAAGTAACCGGTCGCGAGGGTGAGAAGTAGTACGGCCGGCAGACCGAGAACCATGGTCACAGGTCTGCCATCCCCGATTGAGTTGGGCCCGTGCCGTGGCACGGGCATGTACTCCACGGGTCGGGAGCGGACACGACTGTCCTTTCGCTAGAGGTCGTCGATAACCGTAACGGTCCAGGCTCGGCCAATGTTTCCCGTGGCACGACATTGGTGACTTACTGTGACTCTGCGTACTTTTACATGAGAAAAGCTTGGTGGCGTAGCGTCCGGTGCGGACGCTACGGCAGTAGCTTCGAAGCAAAGCGGCTCTAGCCACAGGACGGGGACGACAACGTGGGCGATTGGCCTGGTGACCGGTCGGGGGGGTCCGACGAGAGTGGGTCCCGCGAGGGGCCGACCCGGGCTATACGACGTCCGGCCGGGGCCGGCGGCGAGGCGGCGGGAAGCGGCGGCGGGGATCCCTACTCCGCGGGCCAGCCCGCGCACCGCTTCCCGCAGGGCAAGGGCGGCCGAGCCGAGGACGAGGAGCGCACCCGTCAGGAGGCCTTCCCAGGGGGCGGCGAGGCGGCTGAGCCCTCCAAGGGAAGATCACGCGTGTACGGCAAGCCGAGGTCCGGCCAGGCGCCGGTCCGGCCCCTGCCGGGCGCGGAGGCCCCCGAGACGCATCCGGCGGGCGGGCCGCGGCGCAAGGACGGCGCCGACGAGCCGAAGGTCCGGGGGCCGCGGCGCACGGGCCGCCTGGTGGTCAGGATCCTCGTGATCGTGTTGGTGCTGCTGCTCGTGCTCGGCCTGGTCGGGTTCTTCTGGATCAACTCCCGCATCAACAGTGTCGAGTCGCTCACCGACTACGACGGCCGTCCAGCGGCCACGCCGGGCGAGGACTGGCTCCTGGTCGGCTCCGACAGCCGGGCCGGGCTGTCGGCCGCCCAGCGCAAGAAGCTCGCCACCGGCCGGGCGGTCGGCAAGCGCACCGACACGATGATGCTCCTGCACATCCCGAGCGGCGGCGACAAGCCGACCCTCGTCAGCCTGCCCCGCGACTCCTACGTCCCCATCGACGGGCACGGCAGCGACAAGCTGAACGCCGCGTACGCCTTCGGCGGCCCGAAGCTGCTGACCAAGACGGTGGAGAAGGTCACCGACATCCGCATCGACCACTACATGGAGATCGGCTTCGGCGGCTTCGTCGGCATCGTGGACGCGATCGGCGGCGTCAACATCTGCGTCAAGCAGAACATCAAGGACCACAAGGCCGGCATCAACCTCAAGAAGGGCTGCCAGGACATGGACGGCGGCACCGCGCTGGGCTATGTCCGCACCCGCGCGACCGGCGCGCTGCCCGACTTCGACCGCACCCAGCGCCAGCGCCAGTTCTTCGGCGCCGTGGTGAAGAAGGCCGCGAGCCCCGGCGTCCTGGCCAACCCGTTCCGGTCGATCCCACTGGCGATGAGCGCGACCGACTCGGTGGCGGTCGACCCGGGTACGGGAGCCTTCGACCTGCTGTCGCTCGGCCTCGCGATGAGCGGCGACCCGGTCGCCACCGCCGTGCCCGTGGGCTCGCTGCCCACGATCAACGGCGCCTCCGTCGTGAAGTGGGACACCCAGCGCGCTCTGCGGCTGTTCAAGGCCTTGGCCGAGGACAAGCCGGTGCCGAAGGACGTCCTCACCAAGTAGGCGCGGCGCGCGCCCCTGGCACTCCTCGGGCGCGCGTGGCGGGGGTTAGTGTGATGGCATGCCCGAGCTACCCGAGGTGGAGTCGCTCGCCGAGTTCCTGCGCGAGCGGGCCGTCGGCCGCCCGGTCGCCGCTGTCGACGTGGTGGCCTTCCAGGCGCTGAAGACGGTGGACCCGCCGGTGACCTCGCTGGCCGGGCTGACGGTGACGGGGGTCGCCCGGCACGGCAAGTTCCTCGACCTCGACTGCGACGGGCTCCACTTCGTCACCCACCTCGCCCGTGGCGGCTGGCTCCGCTGGCGGGACGACCTCTCGGGCGCGAAGCCCGTACGTCCCGGCAAGGGCCCCCTCGCGGCACGCGTGCGGTTCGCGCCCGGCGACGACGACAGGCAGCCCGGGTTCGAGCTGACCGAGGCGGGCACCCAGAAACGGCTCGCGGTCTACGTCGTCCGCGATCCCGGCGAGGTGCCGGGCATCGCGAGCCTCGGCCCCGATCCGCTCGCGCCCGAGTTCACCGTGGACGTGCTGAAGGGCATCCTGGGCGGCAGCCGCACGCGCATCAAGGGGCTCCTGCGCGACCAGAAGGTCATCGCCGGCATCGGCAACGCCTACTCCGACGAGGTGCTGCACGTCGCCAGGATGTCCCCGTTCAAGATCGCGGGGTCGCTCACCGACGACGCGGTGGCCGGCCTGCACGAGTCGATCGTCAGCACGCTGCGCGCGGCCGTCGAGCGCTCGCGCGGCATCGCCGCCAAGGACCTCAAGACCGAGAAGAAGTCGGGCCTGCGGGTGCACGGGCGTGCCGGGGAGCAGTGCGAGGTGTGCGGAGACACGATCAAGGAGGTCTCCTTCGCCGACTCCTCCCTGCAGTACTGCCCGACGTGCCAGACCGGCGGGAAGCCCCTCGCCGACCGCAGGATGTCCCGCCTGCTCAAGTAGTTCGCGCCCGCCGCTCGCCGAAAAACAACGCTCGGTCAGCGACGGCAACCGTCCGTTAGCGGGCGGAAAGCTCGCAGAGCGGGGACAATGAACGGCATGACCGTCCCTGAGATCGAGGCCAAGGCCGTACCCGACGACGTCTTCCTGCTCGATGTCCGCGAGCCCGACGAGTGGCAGGCGGGGCACGCCCCGACGGCCGTCCACATCCCGCTCGGCGCGCTGCAGCAGAGGGTCGACGAGGTCCCGGCGGGCGTTCCGGTCTATGTCGTCTGCCGGGTCGGCGGCAGGTCCGCGAGGGCCGCCGCGTGGCTCAACCACGTGGGCCGCGAGGCGATCAACGTCGAGGGCGGCATGCAGTCGTGGGCCGCCGCCGGCCGCCCGATGGTGGCGGAAAACGGGGGGCAGCCCTTCGTCGCCTAGCGGCGGGGTGTAATAATTCGGTCAAAATTGATACCGCGGGAGCTCGGGCGCAACCGGGCTGAGAGGGCGGTTCCCAGTCACGCTGGGCGCGCCGCCGACCGCATGAACCTGTCCGGATGGTGCCGTCATAGCCTGCCGTGCCGTTGCTGCGCAGGTCAAAGGCCACCTACGGGTGGCGTAGTAGGTGGCCCCTTTGGCCCCCGTACAGCTACGAAGTACAGCAGTAGCCGCGCTTAAAGCCCTCCGCAGCCTTTCCCCAAGATTGGATGTGCGAGCCGTTCATGCTCGCCCGCACCGGCCTGACCGTACGGGAGCACCAAGAGCGCACCATCGCCAACTTCCTAGAGCTGAGGCGGATCGCCCCCGGTTTGCCGTTCATCCCGGTACTTCAGGGGTGGGCGCTGGCTGTTCCCTGTCAAGTCGAGCGTGTTGAGATCTAGCGGTCATTCCGAGGGGCCTCGGTCGGTGTGACTGAGCGCTTCAGTTGGCGGATGAGCACGCTAGTTGGCGGAGCTGAGCGCGCTAGGGTCGTGAACGTGTTGAGCTCATCGGTGAGTGGGGACTTGGTCGTCGTCGGCGCCGGCATTGTCGGCGCATCGGTGGCCTATCACGCCGCCCGGGCGGGCGCCGCGGTGACGTTGGTCGACGCCGGGCGGCCAGGCGCCGGCGTGACGGCGGACTCGTTCGCCTGGGTCGGAGCGTCTGGCGTGCGTAAAGGTCCGGCCGCCGGGCTGCGGGCCACCGCAACGGCGGAGTACCACCGACTCGGGGCCGAGTTGCCGGGACTCCCGGTTACCTGGTCCGGCTCGCTGAGCTGGACCAGGGAGGGCAGTGCGCCGGACGCCGGGCCCGGGCAGACGATCGTGGACGCGGCCACCGTGGCGACGCTCGAGCCCACCCTTCGGCAGCCTCCGGAGTGGGCTGTCTGGGCGCCGGGTGACGGCGCTGTTGACTCGGTGGGCGTGACCGAGCGGCTGGTCGCGGCCGCTCGCACCCATGGAGCTCGGGTACATCTGGACACGCCGGTTACCGCGGTCCGCCGGGATACAGCGGGCCAGATTACCGGGGTTGAGACGGCAGCAGGACCCCTCTCCGGTGCGACGGTGGTGCTGGCGGCCGGAGTTGCCACGGCCGCGCTGGGCGCGCCGCTCGGCGTGCGCGTCCCGGTCGAACCGTCGCCGTCGCCGCTGTTCCGGCTCCGCGCCCCGGCCGGTCTGGTCCGCACCGTGGTCAACACTGAGGACTTCGATCTTCGGCAGGTCGCCGCGGACCAGCTGATCGCCGCCGCGGACTCGCCCGAACGGACCCTTGCCGCCGTCCGGTCCACTTTCCATGGCGCCGGGAGCGTCGAGCTGCTCAGCACCCGACTCGGAGCGCGCCCAATGCCGGCCGACGGTGAGCCGATCGTCGGCCCGGTCGCCGAGGTCCCCGGCCTCTATTTGGCAGTGATGCACTCGGCGGTCACGCTCGCCGCGGCCGTGGGCCGCCTGGTCGCGCGGGAGTTGGTCGACGGAACCGTTGAGTCGGCTCTGTCAGGTTGCCGCCCGGATCGCTTCTAATGGCACGGCCCCGTTGCAGCCTGCCCCGCTGCTGCTCTCGGAGCAGGACCGCTTGAGTGCGCTGAAACAGCCGGGAAGTACAGCTACCGCTACGCACTTAGCTGTACTTCGGCGGACGGAGCCGTGAGACGGTCGTGATCCCATGCCCCTGTGGTCAGATGCCGTCTGATGAGGCAAGATAGGGCGCTAACTGCATAAGCCGTAGCGGGAGCTCGGGAGCGCCGGGCTGAGAGGGCAACCGACCTGTTGCCGACCGCATGAACCTGTCCGGGTAATGCCGGCGTAGGGAGCGTGCGATGACGTCCGCCGTCGGCGAGGTCCCCCTGACACTCGACGAGGCCCCTCCGAAGACCTTGGGCCTGCTCGACCAGGGTGCCTTCTGGGCCAACCTCGGGGTGAGCCTCCTCGGCTTCTCCGGGGCCCTGTACCTGCTCAACCCGCTGGGCGACACCCCGCTGAGCCTCGCCGCCGCCGTCCTCGCGGCGGTGGTCGGCAGCCTGATCGGCACCGTGATGGTCGGCCTCGCGGCTGTGCCCGGCGCGCGCACCGGCGCGCCGGCGATGGTGCTGCTGCGCGGCCTGTTCGGGGCCAGGCTGTCGTACGTCCCGACGGTTCTGAACATCGTCCAGATGCTCGGCTGGGGGGCCTTCGAGCTGTGGGTGATCGCCACCGGGGCGCGTGCGATCTTCGGTGACTCGGTGCCGTACTGGGTCTGGGTGGTGGCGGCCGGGCTGCTCACCATCGCCCTGACGATCCGGCCGCTCGGCGCCATCCGCCTGCTCCGCCGCTTCGTGACGGCCGGGGTGGTCGTCGCGATGGTGTGGCTCGCGGTGGCGCTGCTGCGCGAGGCGCCCGCGCTCGGGGGCGGCGACTGGAAGGCCTTCGCCCCTGCCGTCGACTACGTGATCGCGCTCTCGGTCTCCTGGGTGCCGGTGGCGGCCGACTACGCGCGGCACTCGCGGTCGGGCCGGGAGGCCTTCGCGGGGGTGGTCGGCGGCTACACGATCGCCCAGGTCGCGTGCCTGGTCATCGGCATACTCGCGCTGGCCCTGGTCGGCAACGACCCCGACCGCGTGTGGGACGCGTTCGTCGCGGTGCCCCTCGGCGGCCTGTTCTTCGGCATCCTGGTGCTGAGGGAGGCCGACCAGTCGTTCGCCAACGTCTACTCCACGGCGATGTCCCTGCAGAACCTCCTGCCGAGGGTGGACCGGCGCGTCCTCTCGATCGGCGTCGGCGTGCTGACCACCGTCATCGCGCTCTTCGCCGACGTGAACTCCTACGGGGCGTTCCTCGGCGTCATCGGCGCGGTGTTCGTCCCGATGTTCGCCGTACTCGTGATCGACTACTTCCTGCTCGGCGGGGCGGCCAGGTGGGACACCTCGGCGAGCGCGCCCTCGCGATGGGGGATGATCGTGCCGTGGGTGCTCGGTTTCGTGGCGTACTGGCTGGTCACGGCCACGCCCACGGTGGCGTGGTGGGACTCGGTGTGGACGGTGCTCCGCGACGCGATCGGCTTCGAGCGGCAGGTCTGGATGAACGCCGCGCTGGCCGCCTTCGTCGTGTCCGCGCTGGCGACGCTGCTCGTGCGGGCGCTCAGCGGGCGGGGTCTTGGAGGCGGAGGTCCTCGAGGCTGAGGTTCTCGAGGCGGAGAAGGAACTGCTTGGCGGCGAGACCGCCGGCGTACCCTCCGGGATTCCCCTGGGACTCGATCGCCCGGTGGCAGGGGACGATGACGCAGACCGGGTTGGCGGTCAGCGCGTTGCCTATGGCGCGCAGCGCCTGGGGCCGCCCGATGCGCTCGGCGATCTCCGGAAATGTCGTGACGCTTCCGTAGGGCACGGCCATCGTCATCTGGAGCACCGTGCGGGCGAACGGCGTGGCCAGCCGCAGGTCGACGGGCAGGGTGAAGGCCCTGAGCCTGCCGGAGAAGTACGCGTCCAGCTCGCGGCGTATCGGGTCGAGGCGCCGGGGGTCGGGGCCGATGAACGAGCCGATCTCGCGGGTGATGCGCGCGAAGACCACGTGCTCGTTCTCGTAGCTGCAGGCGACCACGCCGCGCGCGGTGACGGCGAGCGCCAGCCGTCCGACAGGGGTGTCGGTCATCCCGAACGCGATGTCGGGCGGGGTCTCGCCCACATAGCCGGGAGCGGTCACCCGCACGAGGGCTTCGAGATCCCCTGTCGACATGGCCGCACCCCTCCCGGTCCCGCTACCAGGCAGCGTATCGGAGCGGAGGGTCCCACCGGTCGTGACGGCGAGCGCGCCGCGCGCCGTGGAAGGCCCCGCGAGGGTACGGTCCCGGCGAATGCGACGATTCGCACATCGAAATTGCCAAGACGCGATTGCAAAAACGGGCACGATGGGGTCCATGAGTGACGACAGGGTAGAGAACGCCGATGACGGCTTTGCCCGTGCTGTCCTCGCGAGCTCCCCGAATGCCGTCGTAGCCCTCGATCGCGACCTTTCCGTCCTGGTGTGGAATCCCGCCGCCGAGCGACTGTTCGGCTGGACCTCAGGCGACATGACCGGGCGCAGGGCGCCGCTCGTCCCCGACGAGCTCATGGCCGAGCACAACGCGGTGCTCGAACGGGTCCGCACCGGAGGTCCCGTCTCCCTGCGCACCAAGCGCCTGCGCAGCGACGGCTCGCTCGTCGACGTGGGCGTGGACATGAGCGCGCTGCGCTCGGAGGCAGGCGCGCTGCTCGGGTACGTCAGCGTCTATCACTCGCTGGAGAACGACTCGGCCGCCCGCGACCGGGGGGCCCGCAGGGCGAGGCTCGTCCGGCGGCTCACCGACGTGGTCGGCGACATCAACGCCGAGCTTGAGCTGTCACCCGTGCTCGACCGCATCGCGGGGAGCCTCACCGAGCTGACCGGGGCCGACGCGGGCGGCTTCGTGCTGATCGAGGACGACCGCCTGCGGCTGGTCAGCACGCACGGGCTGCCCGACAGGCTGCGTGGCGCCACCGCCGACCTGCATACGAGCCTCGTCGGCAAGCTGCTGCGGACCGGCAAGACCGTCCTGCTGGAGACCGGCGACCAGACCGTGCTCGACGACCTGATCTGGTCGGAGCTGCCAGGACTGCACACCATCGCGCTCGGCGTCGCGGCGGTCGGCGGGCGGCCGTACGGGGCGCTGTACGCGCTGTTCGCCGAGCGCAAGGCCGGCCACATCGAGCTTGAGCTGCTGGAACTGCTGGCCGGGCACGCGGGGATCGCGCTCGCTAACGCCATGGCGTACCAGGACGCCGTGCGGCAGCGGGCCCACGAGCGGGCGGTCGTCGACGCGAGCGCGGACGGCATAGCCGTGCTCGACGGCACGGGGCTCGTCCGCCAGTGGAACCCCGCGGCCGAGGAGCTGACCGGGGTGCGGGCGCCCGAGGTGATCGGTCACCGGCCGCCGTTCCCACTGCCCGCGCCGGGCGAGAAGCTCACCACCCAGCTCCCGTGCGGGCGCTGGCTGGACGTCGTCAGCGCGAAGATCGACGAGACCGCCGAGATCGTCGTCGACTTTCGCGACGTCACGCGGGCCAAGGAGCTGGAGGAGGCCAAGGACCTGTTCCTCGCCACCACCAGCCACGAACTGCGCACGCCCATCACGGTGGTGCAGGGGTTCGCCAGCACGCTGGACGCGCGCTGGGACAAGCTGTCGGACGTGGAGCGCCGTTCCGCCGTGCGGACCATCGCGGAGCGGGCCAGGGCGCTCGGCCAGCTCATGGACCACCTCCTGCTCGGCGCGCGGGCCGGGGCCGAGGAGCTGAAGGTCCAGGTGGAGAGCTTCGACCTGGGCGAACGGGTGCGCGCGGCCACGCTGGGAATGCCCGTCCTGTCCGACCGGCATAGCGTGGAGGTGGACATCCCGAGCGACCTGCCACTGGTCGACGGTGATGCGCTTGCCACCGACATCCTGCTCGGCCAGCTCCTGGAGAACGCCTTCAAGTACTCGCCGGACGGCGGGTTGATCCGCGTGCTCGCGTGGGCCGAGGGCGACCACGTGGTCCTCGTGGTGGACGACGAGGGGGTGGGCATCGCGCCGGACGACCGCGAGCGCGTCTTCGAGCGGTTCGTCCAGGCGGACAGTGGCGACCGCCGCAGGTTCGGCGGTGTGGGGCTCGGGCTTTACATCGCCCGCAGCCTCGCCCGGGCCCAAGGCGGCGAGGTCACCGCGCATTCCCGGCCCGGCGGAGGCACCCGAATGAGATTCATCCTGGGCACAGCACCGGCCTATATCGGATCCGACACACCGAACCGGTAACGAGCAGGTCACGGATGGACTCACCTATTGTCGAATCTGCACAAGCAATGATCGCCGCACGGTTTCCAGAACCATCGAACGGGGCATTTCGGTCGTACTGGGATGTGTTTTCCTCAGGGGGAAATGCAGGAGAACGGGGAAGTGAGGGCGTCGTGCTGTTGCCGTATGCGCCGACCAGCGTCGCCGTCGCACGCCAGCGTCTCAGCGCCGATCTCGAGGCATGGGGGGTGTTCGCCGCCGCGGTAGAGGACGCCGTCCTTGTGGTGAGCGAACTGCTGAGCAATGCGTTGCGTCACGCCCACCCGCTCCCATCAGGCCAGATCATGGCCACTTGGGACTGGGCGGACGAACATCTCGAGGTCACGGTGAGTGATGGAGGAGCGGCCACGGAGCCCCGTGCGGGACGGCCGACCCTCTCCTCGCTCGGCGGGCGGGGGCTCGGCATCGTCGAGTTCCTCGCCGTGCGCTGGGGGGTGCGCCACGACGGTGACGTGACCACGGTGTGGGCGGTTCTCCACGCCCCGGTCGCTGTCCTTAATTCACAAGTTAGAACGGCCGAAATAGGCGCCCTACGCGAGTGCGGATAGACGTTCTCTGCTGATAGGGCAGGACATACAGCGTGGGCCACCCCGGCCGCTTCCTAGTTCGCTGCCCGCAATACGGATGACCTTCACCCCTGAGGCCTCCAGGCGCGCGTTCGTCTCCACATTGCGCTCATAGGCGACCGCGACGCGCGGGGCGAGGGCGAGCGTGTTGTTCCCGTCGTCCCACTGCTCGCGTTCGGCGGTGACGGGGTCGAGCCCGGTGTCGATGACCTTGACCCGCTCGATGCCCATGGCCTGTGCCGCCGCCTCCAGGAACGGGCGGGGCTCGAAGACGCGAAGCTCGCCGTGCTCCATCGAGGTCACGGTGTAGGCCTGGAGCGAGTAGGCCACCGGGGGATACATGACCACGGTGTCCACGTCGACCATCGTGCAGATCGTGTCGAGGTGCATGGTGGCCCGCTGCTGGGCGATCGGCACCGCCAGCACGGTGTGCGCCAGCCCGGCCTCGAAGACGCGCCGGCAGAGGCGCTCCACCCCCGCCGGCGTCGTACGCTCCCCGGTGCCCACAGCGATGACGCCGGGGCCCATCAGCAGCACGTCACCGCCTTCCACATGCTCCAGCCAGGGCTCGTACAGGTGGTCCACTCCGGCGAACCTCGGGTGGTAGGTGTAGATCAGGCGGGTCAGGAGGCTCTCTCGCGTACGGGCCGGCATGGCGAGGCTGGTCACGGCCACGCGGTCGCCGATCCACACGCTGGAGTCCCTGGTGAACAGCAGGTTCGGCAGGGGGTCGATGACGAAGTCGTGCCGGTCCATCAGGCCGTACACCAGGCCCCGGCCGGTCTTCAGCTCCTCGCGGGCGAGCCCGGCGATCAGCGTCTGGGTGAGATCCTCCGGGTCGAGCTCCTCCAGGTGGTCCCGCGTCAGCTGCGCGAGCCTGTCGCCGAGCTGCCGCTCCTCCAGCACGGCGGGGATGATCTCCTGCCGCGCGGAGTCGTACTCCAGCGTGTCCTGGAGCAGCTCGGTGAGGTAGAGCACCTCGACCCCGTGGTCGCGCAGCGCCTGGGCGAAGGCGTCGTGCTCCTCCTGGGCCCTGCCGACCCACGGGATGCCGTCGAAGAGCAGCTTGTCGCTGTTACGGGGGGTCAGCCGCTTGAGCTCGGCGCCCGGGCGGTGGAGCATGACCGTCTCCAGCCGCCCGACCTCGCTGTCGGCACCGTTCATCGTTCGGCCCTCCCGATTGAAGCAGGTCTTTCCGACATTCAACGTTAGTGGTGTACAAGTCCCCCAATCGGCATGAGGGCGTCGTGTCAGGCGGGCTTCGGATACAGGATCGCCCGCTCGGCCGCCGTCCACGCCGTGCTCACCAGCAGGTAGATGCCTGCCGCGAGGGGGAGGAAGGCCGCGACCAGGATGGTCCCGAACGGCATCAGCCGCAGCGCCTTCGGCTGGACGTCGCCCATCCGCCGCCAGGTCACCCACGCCAGCACCGCGAGCAGGGCGAACAGCCCCACGAAGACCAGGGCGGGCAGGCTGAACAGGCCGCTCGCCCCGACCACGGCGGCGAAGTGCTCGCCGAGCGGGACGCCGAGGGCGCTCTGGGCCAGCAGCAGGTTGGGGTGCCCGGCGATGGTCGCCGAGACGAACACCCGGTAGGTGACCATGAGGAACGGCGCCTGGGCGAGACCGGGCATGATGCCCGCGAACATCGAGGTCCCCCCGGCGGCGTACAGCTTGGAGGTCTCCCGCATGAGGCGCTCGGGATCACGGGCGAAGCGCTTTCTCAGCGCCTCGACCTGCGGCGCGAGGCGCAGGCGGGCCTTCTGCGCGTTCGCCTGCCGGACGCTGAGCGGCGACAGGAGCAGGCGTACGGCCAGAGTGAACAGGACGATCGCGAAGGCCGGGCCCGTAAGGGCCCCGAGGCCGCTGATGAGCCGGTAGGCGGAGTCGATGACGGTGTCGAACATGGCGAGAAGAGCCCCTTCGTCTATGGATGAACATGACGAAAGCGCCCGTGAGCGGCACGATTACCGGGACGCTAGACGGGCGCGGGGCCTGCGGATGGCGCTCTGGGCCGAGGGCGGCCGGCGGCGGCCGGGTGGAGCATCCGCACGAAGACGGTGTGCGCGGCGCGCGGACGGTGACCCGAGGCCACCGCGACCGAGGGCGCCGACGCCAGCCGCCCGAGAGCCCAGGCGAGAAGCAGAAGGGTGACCCCCACCAGCCCGGCCGTCGTCAGCGTCGCCGGGCTGGTGTGCCCGGCGACGAGCTGCGCGATCAGCGCGACGGTGGTGGGGAAGCCGGTCATCCTACTTGTTCGACAGCTTTCCGACCACGGTGACGGCGGCGACGGCCACGACGGCGACGACGGCGATGACAAGCAGGATCTTGAAGATCCCCAGGACGAGGGGGAGCACGAGCCCGAACACTACGTAGAGTGCGAGCACGACGCCGAGGATTGAAAGAACGATGCGGGCCATATCCAGAAGGTACGTCGCACAGGGCCCGGCCGCGAGCGAGAGGCGATCTCTGGTCGAGATCGTGACCTCTGAGCACGGCATCCGTCTTACGAAGTTATGACGTGAGTCGTGTGAGCGGCCGGATCAGCCCTAACGTGGGGTGATGAGCGCGACCTCCCGACCTCGGATCCTCGTGGTGGACGACGACCCGACCGTGGCAGAGGTGGTCGTCAAGTACCTCGAACGCGACGGGCACCTCGTCGAGAGCGTCGGCGACGGCGCCGAGGCGCTGCGCAGGGCCCTCGCCAACCCGCCCGACCTGCTCGTCCTCGACCTGATGCTCCCCGGCATGGACGGCCTGCAGGTCTGCAAGAAGCTCAGGGAGCGCTGGCCGGTGCCGGTGATCATGCTGACCGCCCTCGGCGAGGAGATCGACCGGGTCGTGGGCCTCGAAACCGGCGCCGACGACTACGTCACCAAGCCGTTCAGCCCCCGCGAGCTGGCCCTGCGCGTGCAGTCGGTGCTGCGGCGGGCGCGCGGGGCGCTGGTGACGTCGGGCACGGGGGTGCTGCGCGACGGCGACCTGCTGGTCGACGTGGGGGCCCACGAGGTGCGGCTGGGCGAGCACGAGATCACCCTCACGGCCCGCGAGTTCGACCTGCTGGCGTACCTCATGCGCAACCCCCGCCAGGCGTTCAGCCGGGCCGCGCTGCTCAACCAGGTGTGGGGATGGTCGTTCGGCGACACCTCCACGGTGACCGTCCATGTCCGCAGGCTCCGGGAGAAGATCGAGCCCGACCCGACCGCGCCCCGGCGCATCGTCACGGTCTGGGGCGTCGGTTACCGGTACGAGCCGGTGGAGGACGACACGGGCGGCGAGCGACCGTGATCCTCCAGATCGTCGCCGTCACCGCAGGCCTGGGACTGCTGATCGGCGGGCTCGGCCTGACGGGACTGTGGCTCCTGCGCGGACGTTCGATCGCCATCACGCTCGCCGTGGTCGCGGTGGTCACCGTCGCCGCCACGCTCGCGGGGGTGGTGGCGATCACCATCGAGATGATCATCGACGGGCACCCCAAGAACGTCGTGCTCACCGTCGTCGCCGTCGCCGGGCTGGTCGGGCTCGGGGTCGCCATGGTGGTGGCCAGGCAGGTCGTCGGGGCCAGCAGGAGGCTGGTCGCCGCCGTGGAGGCCGTCTCGCCTTCCCGTGACTTCACCCCGCCGCCCGGCAGGCTCCCCGCCGAGCTGGAGACCATCTCAAGGGCCCTCGACCAGGCGTACGAGCGGCTGCGCGAGGGGCGTGAGCGTGAAAGGGCCCTGGAGGGCGCGCGGCGCGAACTGGTCGCCTGGGTCAGCCACGACCTCCGCACCCCCCTGGCGGGCATGCGCGCCATGGTGGAGGCGCTGGAGGACGGGGTCGTGGACGACACGGCGACCGTGCGGCGCTACCACAACCAGATCAGGGTGGAGGTCGACAGGCTGACCCACATGGTGGACGACCTGTTCGAGCTCTCGCGGATCCACGCGGGCGCGCTTCGGCTCTCCCCGCGGCGCATCGGGCTCGGCGACCTCGTGGCCGACGCCCTCGCAGGGGTGGAAGCCCTGGCCAAGGCCAAGGGAGTGCGCCTGACGGGCGAGGCCGAGCCCGTGCTGCCGGTCTACGCCGACGCCGCCGAGCTGGGACGCGCCCTGCGCAACCTCGTGGTCAACGCCATCCGGCACACCCCGGAGGACGGCACCGTGGTGGTGCGGGCCGTCGCGGACGAGGGCACCGTGCGCCTCTCGGTGGCGGACTGCTGTGGCGGCATCCCCGAGGACGACCTACCACGGGTCTTCGAGGTGGCCTTTCGGGGCGAGGCCGCGCGGACCCCTGGCCCCGATCGGGGCGCGGGGCTCGGCCTGGCCATCGCGCGCGGAATCGTCGAAGCGCATGAAGGCGCGATCGCCGTTGTCAACGAAGGCGCGGGCTGTCGTTTCGAGATCATGCTTCCGATCTCCGGGCCTGCGGCCTGACGTGCCGTTCTGGAGGCTCGTCAGGGGGCCCTCGGTGGTGAACCTGTAGCCGGAGATGTCGACGGACCCCTTCGCGCCGAGTGCGCCGTTCAAGCGGAACGAGGGACTCGTATCACCCGGGTTGCCCGGTGCGGTGTGATCGCCCGGCCCGTACGCGCTCGCGCCTGAATGGTCGCCGGCCTCGTGGTAGGTCTCGGAGTACTCCCCGCCCGGCGCGGGGGCGTACTCGGAGGCCAGGCTCGCGCGCTCGTACGCCGGGAGGGCGTCGAGCGCCTCCGACATCGCCCTGAACGTCGGGCAGGGCCAGCGCCACATGCAGCTCCTGCAGCGCAGGATCGGGTGGGCGGCGTCACTCGTGATGCCGCCCGCGTCGCGGGGCTGGTGCAGGTCGAGCAGGCGCAGGCCGAGCTCGGAGAAGCACAGCAACTCCGCGCGCGCACCCACGAGCATGTCCAGATCATCGACGTGAAGGCGTGTCTTGATCGGAACGTAACCATCTCTGTTGATCAGAGACTGGAATGGCAGGGCCGCGTCCCCCCAGGCGCGGGCCCTGTCGGTGCGGGCGAGGATGCCTTCAAGCCGCTCGCGCATGCATTGTCGCTGGGGATCCTCAGGTATCTCACTGTTCATTCGCGCTGTCGGGCCCGTCGCGTTCCACGCCCGCCCCTCCTTGTCGGAGTGATGACCGGACGCGGAGGTTTCGGGCCTCCCCCCCTTCCGGCGGAGCCGGTGTCGCATAGCGTTAAGCTTTGCGTACTCAGCGTTTTCGCGAGGCCGAAACGGGGAACAAAGGGCGGACGACTCTTCGGTTATCGCGGTAGAACGTGACCCGGGGGCAGTACGGCGCTAGTGTGCCCGCTGTGGAGCTCAAGGTCTCGACTCGATCACATGCCGATCACGCCATCTTGACGGTCGTCGGCGAAATCGACCTTTATACCGCGCCTCGTCTTCAGGCGGAGTTCACCCGCCTGCTGGAGACCGGGCCCGACAGGGTCGTCATAGACATGTCCGGCGTGGAGTTCTGCGACTCCACGGGCATGAACGTCCTGCTGTCCGCACTCAAGCGCATGCGAGAACGCGGCGGCAGGCTGGAGGTGGCCTCGCCACGCCCGGCCGTCCGCAAGATCCTCCAGGTGACCGGTCTCGACTCGGTGTTCACCGTGCACGACACCATTCCCGCGGAGTTGCTCACGGCGGAGCATCCGGGCTAGCGTCGGGCGGTCGCCAACGGCAGCGAACCGGACGAGGAGCGATGAGCGACCCATCCGCAAAGCCCGACACAGCGGTGATCATCTCGGCCAAGGACGAGGCCGACCGCATCGGCGCCACCGTGACCGCGGCCCTGGCCATTCCCGGGGTCGATCTGGTCGTGGTGGTCGACGACGGCTCGTTCGACGACACCGGGCGGGTGGCCAAGGCCGCGGGCGCGCGTGTCGTGCGCCACAGCCGCAACCGCGGCAAGGCCGCGGCGATGGAGAGCGGCGCGGAGGCCGTGCGCCTGTTCGACGAGGAGGAGACCCGTCATCTGCTCTTTCTCGACGCCGATCTGGGCGACACCGCGGGCGAGGCCGCGCGGCTGATCGAGCCGGTACGCGACGGTTCCGCCGACATGACCATCGCCACGTTCAGCACCCGCGTCAAGCTGGGCGGGCACGGCTTCGTCGTACGACTGGCGCGCGAGGGCATCAAGCGTGCCTCCGGCTGGGTGGCCACCCAGCCTCTCAACGGTCAGCGCTGCCTGACCAGGGCGGCGTTCGAGGCGGCTCGTCCGCTGGCGCATGGTTTCGGCGTCGAGACCGGACTGACGATCGACCTGGTCCGCAAGGGCTTCCGGGTCGTCGAGGTCGAGGTGAACATGGCGCATCGCGCCACCGGCACCGACTGGCACGCGCAACTCCACCGCGCCCGCCAGTTCCGCGACGTGGCCCTGGCCCTCGCCACCCGCGAACAAGCCCTGGCCAACCTGAAACGCCCCACCCGTCCTCCCCGCTGAACCCCACACCCCCACCCAGAGCCTCCGGAGCGGGTAGGCCGCCGCGTGCCGCTTGATCATTCTCGCGCCCCTGACCCGGTGCGGGCGCGGCCTGCACGAAGGTGCCGGGGCGGTCCTGCCTTGTTGACGTGGCGCGAGTGGGTTGCTCGATGTGCTGGAATCGTGCGGTGGATCGGGACGTGTTGCGGGGGCGCGGTGGGCCGGCGGTGGTCGCCGTCGCGGGCATCGCGCTCAGCATCGTCGTCACGATCGCGATCGGGGCGCTCGGCCCCTCGGCCGTGGTGCCCCCTCTGCCCGGGCCCGCGTGGCAGCCGCCGTACTCCCTGGACGCGCATCCCGGCGGCCACCTGGTCATTGCCCTGGAAGCGGTGGCGATCGTGCTGGGCGCCCTGGGCCTCGGTGCCGGGCTGCTCGCCGTGCGGCGCGGCTGGGCGCCCGACCCCCGCAGGCTCCTGCTCGCCGGGTGCCTCGCCGTCGTGGTGCTGGCCTTCCTGCCGCCCTCCGGTTCCGCCGACCATCTGAACTACGCCGCGTACGGCCGCATGGTGGTGCTCGGTCACGATCCCTACGCCACGGGCGCGGTCGCCCTGCACGGAGACCCGGTCGCGGATTCGGTCGAGAGGCCCTGGCAGGAGGAGCCGAGCGTGTACGGGCCGGTCGCGACGGCCGTGCAGGCTCTGGCCGGTCTGGTCGGCGGCGATTCGGTACGCCTGATCGTCTTCGTGCTCGCCCTTGTGAACGCGGCCGCCTTCGTCGCCACGGCGTTGCTGCTCCACAGGTTCACGCGGGACGACCGGGCGCGGCAGGCACGCGCGGCGCTGCTGTGGACGGTCAACCCCCTGGTGGTCTACCAGTTGGTCGCGGGGATGCATGTCGACACGCTGGCCATCGCCTTCGTGGTCGCCGCGCTGGTCACAGCGGGGGGCCGGCGTTGGTGGACCACCGGGCCGCTGCTCGGTCTCGCCATCGCGGTCAAGGTCAACGCTGGGCTGGTCGCGCTCGGCCCGGCATGGGACCTGCGGCGGCAGCCGAGGAAGCTCGCGGTGGTGGCGGGCACGGCGACGCTCACCGTGCTGGTCGTCTACCTGCTGGCGGGTCCGCATTCGCTGGACCAGGTGCTGCACGCCAGCAAGTCGATCTCCTGGGCCACCCCCTGGCACCTCGTCCAGCGCGGGCTCCAGGCCATGTTCGGCGAAGGCGCCTATCGCGTCTGGATCCAGATCGGATCACTCCTCCTCCTCGCCTTGCTCGCCACCTCCCTCCTCCGCCACCGACGGCCCCACCTCCCCCCCGCCTCCCCCTCCGGCACCGCCATGCCGTTCCGGATCGCGGGGGGGTGGGTGGCCGTGGGGATGGTCGTCGCCTGGTTGTTCGCCACGCCGTACGCCCTGCCGTGGTACGACGGGCTGGCCTTCGCGCTGCTGGCCATCGTGCCCGCGACGGCGCTCGACGGCTTCGTGGTCGCGCGCCTCGCCGTGCTGTCCCTGGCGTACCTTCCGGCGCGCCAGGACGGTCAGCCTCCCGACCTCGGATGGCTGGTCACCGTGGTGCGGGCCCAGGTGGTGCCGTGGATCCTGCTGGCGCTGACGGTCGCCCTGGTGTGGTGGGCCCTGAGCGCTGGAGCGCGCGGATCGACGCGGCGAGGGTGAGCGGCACCGCCACCGTAAGCGCCATGGCCGGGATCGCGATGCCGGAGTCGTTGATCAGGAACCCGACCAGCGCGGTGGTGAGCACGCCGAACAGCCCGGCACGCAGCGCCGGGGCGCGCGTGTAGGCGAGGCTGAGCGCCGAGGCGCCCCACTGTGACGGACGGGCGAGCACGAGGTAGAGGAACGCCAGCGCGGCCAGCGAGAGCGCGGTGAGCTGCCAGTTCCCGAGGGTGCCGAGCATCGAGCTCAGCTTGCGCCCGATGACCGGCAACGCCTCGCCCCCGATCACCTGCTGGACGAACGCGCCCAGGTGCGTGCGCTGGTCGCTCGGCCGCAGCCAGTCGGCCAGCGCGATCACGCTGATGAGCGCGGCCCCGGCGACGGCGACGATCGCGAGCCTGCCTACCGTGATCCGCCGGCCGGAGAGCATCATCACGAACACCGCGAACCCGAGTACGAACGCGGGCACCCCGCCGAAGTCCGCGCCCCAGGCGGGCCACCCGTCCGCGAAGATCGCGAGCAGCCCGTACGCGAGACAGATGGCCAGGGCGATCGCGCGCCGCCCACGCTCCATGAGCACCTGCGCCACCCCGGCGAGGGCCAGTATCGTGCCGGTCGCGTACACGGCGAAGGCGATGTTGCTGAAGCCGTAGAACCGGCCGCCGGTGACCGGCTCGTAACCGGTGACGGCGTTCACCTGGAGGCGCGACCCCGTCATCACGTCGATCAGCAACGCGAGGGACGTGACGCCCGCCACCACGCTGAGCGGGCCGAGCACGTGCGAGCGCCAGGGCCCCGCGAAGGCGAGCGCCGCCAGCAGCCCGGCGAACCCCATGATCGTGAGGATCAGGGCGGCCATCGGATGGGAGAGATTCCACCAGGGAACGAGCTGCGCCAGGAACGTCGACACCGCGACGGCCCCACTCGCCACCGCAAGCACCTGCGTGACGGCCAGGACCCGGTGACCACCCCAGCGGCGGCGGACGGCGAAGGCGGCCAGGCCGTAGAAGAGCAACTGGACGGCCACGAAGACCGCGTAGAACGGCGCGCGCACCTCGACGAGGACCCGGCTGGCCAGGTCGGCGTCGGACAGCTCCCTGACGGTGTCCGAGACGGAGGCGGGTGCCGCCCCACCGGACATCCAGGGCCGTCCGACGGCTCCCTCGGGGACGGGCGTGCCGAGCAGGTGCAGGACCGTGGTGGTCAGGTCGGTGATGGTCACCAGGGCGTCCTGGCGGGTGGAGGAGGCGGTGAGGTGGCCACGGCGGTACGGCTCCCCGGCGGGGGACGGCCCTTCGGCCATGGCCACCTGGAGGTGTGAGGTGGCTGACGCGTCGGACAGGCCGGCCACGAGGGTGGTGGCTCCCGCGGGCAGCAGCCGCAGGATCTCGCCGACCCGGCGATCGGCGGCCGCCACCGCCTGGGCACGGGCTTGCCGGGTCAGGTCGGGGGGTGTCGCGGCCGGGGTCGCCCCCGGCTGGGTGATCCAGGCGCGGGCCAGGTCGTCGACGTCGGCGACCACCAGCGCGTAACGGCTCAGGTCGCCGAGGGCTCCGGCGCTATCCGCATATTTCTGGACGTTCCCGGATTTATCGGCTGCGCCGAGTGCGGCTCCGGGGCCCACGGCCGCCACCGTGCCCCCGGCGTCGCGTACGGCCTGGCCGAGCAGGCCGATGGTGGCACGGTAGGACGTGGCGGCGTTGAAGGACGCCAGCTCGGCCCAGCCGGGGACGGTCGCCGAGCCGTCGGCGGACGCCTGTGGTGCCGGGGGGAGGGCGCACTCGCTCGCCGCGGAGCCCGCCCGCTGGCCGGCCGAAACCGTCAGCCACCCTGCGACGGGACAGGTGCTCGGGTGGTTCGGCCTGGGGTAGGCGCGGATCGACATCGACGCCGACGCGCTCTTGCCGACCAGCGCCCATAGGTTCGGCGTGCCGGTCTCGCTGAGATCGGCCCACCGCAGCCCGGGGACACCGACCAGCACAACGTGCCCCGACGGCGCCGTGTGGGCCCTCTCAGGAAGACCACCGCGCGAAGCCGCCTGAGCCGTGCCGCCGCAGAGAGCGACCACCCCCAAGACGCACGCCAGCACCACCCAGCCCCGCAGAGAAACCCCGGACCATGCCCGGAGTTGAGGGTTTTCCCGACGCTCGCCCCGTGGCTGGAAGGCCTTTTCGGGGGCTTGGGTGGGATGGTGGCCGGGAAGTGCGGTTGTGGACGTGAGGGGGTGGGGGGTGGCTTCTCGTGTGCTCAACAGGAACCTCGCTTCCACCCTTGAAGAGCCCTCTGACGACGACTTCGCCCTGGAAACCATAGCCAGAACGCCGACCCTCTTCGCACTTCAAAGATCATCTTGTGGATAACCCGGAGGGAAGGGCGGCGACTGTGGACCCGGATTCGCGAGAGTGGGTCACGGGTCGGGTTTCGCGAGGCCCGGGCGCGGGTCGGGATTGGGAGGGTGGATGGCGGACCCGGGTTGGGGAGGGTGGATCGAGGGTCGGGTTTCGGGAGGGTAGGCGGTAGCCTGCCACGTCGTGGGGACTGGTGAGAGGTCGGTGGCCGGGCGGCGGTGGTGGACATGGCCGCTCATCTTGCTGATCGTCGGCGTGGCCGCCATCCCGCTGGTGAGTTACTGGCTGACCAATCCCGCCGATCAGCGCCTCGTCGACCTGGACGTCTACCGCACCGGCGGCGAGAGCGTCCTGCGGGGGCTCCCGGTCTATGACGTGATCACTCCCGCGCCCCAGCTGCTGCCGTTCACCTACCCGCCGATCGCCGCGCTGCTGGCCACCCCGCTGGCCGCGATGTCCTGGCCCGCGGCCCAGTGGGTGTGGACTGCCGGAGTCCTGGCCTGCCTCATCGTGACGGTCTGGTACAGCTTCCGGGAGCTTCTCGCGCGCGCGGAGCATCTCGTACGTCCCGGCCTGCGGGGGTGGGCGGTCGCCGTGCCGGCCGGGGTGCTCGCGGTGGCGTGCATGTATCTCATGCCGATCAGAGACCAGGTGCGGTTCGGCCAGGTCGACATCCTGCTGGTGATGCTCTGCCTGGTCGACTGCGTCGCCCGCAGGCCCTGGTGGCCGCGCGGCATGCTGATCGGGCTCGCCACGGCGGTCAAGCTCACTCCCGGCGTCTTCCTGATATATCTGCTGATCACCGGCTTTGGAAAAGACGGCCTGCCCGAGCAGCGGAAGACCTTCTTCATGGCCGCGTTCACCACGGCGCTGCTGACGGTGCTGCCCTTTCTCGTGATCCCGCAGGACTCCACCGCCTTCTGGTTCTCCGCCCTGCTGGACTCCGATCGCGTGGGGTCCAACACCTCCACGACCAACCAGTCGATCCGTGGGATGCTGCTCCGCCTCTACCTGCCCGGATGGCTAACCTCGGTGCTCTGGCTCGCGCTGGTGGCCGTCGTTGCCTGGTACGGCTTCCGCCACGCCCGCAGGGCCATGCGCGAAGGCGACCGGATGACCGCCGTGGCGCTGACGGGCCTGATGGCCGTGCTGCTCTCACCGGTCGCCTGGATCCACCACCTCGCCTGGGTGGTCGTGGCCCTCGCCGCGCTCGCCGGATCCCGGCTCGGTGCCGCTCCACTCCCTGAAGGCGTGAAGGGCACCCCTGAAGGCGACGAGACCGTGAACCGAGAACAGGCCGTTCCGGTCGCTGGAGCCCCCCCTGCGGGCCTGTGGAAGCGTCTCGCCTGGCTCTGGGTGCCCGCCGCCGTCTGGATCTACTACGTGCTGCCGATCCCCTGGTGGGGCGTCTCACTGCGCGCCGCGGGGATCCCCGTGCTCAGCCCCGTCGCCGGGCGCATCGTCCAGGACGCCTTCGGGCTCGGGGCGATCGGCGTCGTGTGGCTCCTCGCCCGCCGTACGAGCGGGTCGCAAGCCACCGCCGCCCGTACCACCGGCGACCGAGGCACGGGCGGTGCGGACGCGACCAGCCCCCATGTCGTCCCACGTAAAATCGGGTAAAGGCGTAAATATGCCGGGTAGGGGTGGGCCGGTGGCCGGTAACCTCTCTGGTATGCCGAAACTCGCCTACCTCGGACCCGAGGGCACCTTCTGTGAAGCGGCCCTGCGGATCCTCGCACCGGATTCCGAGCGTCTGCCCTGTGCCAATGTCACGGCGGCGCTGGAAGCCGCGCGAAGTGGCGAGGCCGACGGCGCCGTCGTCCCCCTGGAGAACTCCGTCGAGGGCGCGATCACCGTCACGCTCGACGAGCTGGCCTGGGGCGAACCGCTCCTGATCACCGCCGAGCTGCTGCTGCCCGTGGAGTTCTCGCTGCTCGTGCGGCCCGGCACCGCGATGCCGCACATCAAGCGGGTCTACACCCACCCGGCCGCGATCACCCAGTGCCGCAACTTCCTGGCCCGCGAGCTGCCCGACGCCGTGGTCGTCGCCGCGCCGTCGACGGCCGCCGCCGCGCTGGAGGTCTCGATGTCCGGATCGCCGTATGACGCGGCGATCGGCCCGGCCATCGCGGGCGAGCACTACGGGCTGGTCGAGCTGGCGTCGCGCATGGGCGACCGCGACGACACCGTCACGAGGTTCGTCCGCGTCTCCCGTCCGGGGCCGCTGCCCGAGCCGACCGGAGCCGACCGCACGTCCCTGGTCGCCTTCCTCCGCGACGACCACCCGGGCGCGCTGCTGGAGATGCTGAGCGAGTTCGCGGTGCGCGGGGTCAACCTGACCCGCATCGAGTCGCGGCCGACCGGCGACGGCATCGGGCGCTATTTCTTCCACTTCGACGCCGAGGGCCACGTCGTGGAGGCCCGCGTCGGCGAGGCGCTTTCCGGCCTGCGCAGGCTGTCGGACGATGTGCGCTTCCTCGGCAGCTACCCCCGGGCCGACCGGCTCTCGCCGCAGCTCAAGAGGGGCACGACCGACCCGGACTTCGCCGAGGCGGCCGGCTGGCTCGCCGCTGTCCGCACGGGACAGGTGTAACAGATCACATCCGGCGGCAATAGGCGCGCGAGCGCCGCTCGGACATCGGTAGCCTTTGTTACGTGATTGACCTGCGTACCCTTCGTGAGGACCCGGACCGGCTACGGGCGTCGCAGCGTGCCCGCGGTGAGGACGACTCCGTCGTCGACACGCTGCTCGACCTGGATGAACGCCGCAGAAGCGCGCTGAGCGGCTATGAGTCGCTGCGCGCGGAGCAGAAGAGCGTCGGCAAGTCGGTGTCCACGTCCTCCGGCGACGAGCGGGTCGCGCTTCTCGCGCGGGCCAAGGCGCTCGCCGTCAACGTGAAGGGCGCCGAGGCCGAGGCCGAGAAGCTCGGCAAGGAGCTCGACGGGCTGCTGATGGCCGTGCCCAACATCATCGAGGAGGGCGCCCCCGCCGGCGGCGAGGACGACTACGTCGTGCTTGAGGAGGTCGGGGAGAAGCCGAGCTTCGACTTCACCCCCCGCGACCACCTGGAGCTCGGCGAGATGCTCGGTGCGATCGACACCGAGCGCGGCGCCAAGGTGTCGGGGGCCAGGTTCTTCTTCCTGACCGGCGCCGGGGCCAGGCTGCAGCTCGGCCTGCTCAACATGGCCATGCAGCAGGCGATCGAGGCGGGCTTCACGCCGATGATCACCCCTGTGCTGCTCAAGCCCGAGGCGATGGCGGGCACGGGCTTCCTCGGCTCGCACGCTTCGGAGGTCTACCGGCTGGAGGCCGACGACCTCTACCTCGTCGGCACCTCGGAGGCCCCCATGGCCGCCTACCACTCCGACGAGATCCTCGACGGGAAGTCCCTCCCGATGCGCTATGCCGGGTGGTCGTCGTGCTTCCGGCGCGAGGCGGGGTCGTACGGCAAGGACACGCGGGGCATCATCCGGGTCCATCAGTTCGACAAGGTCGAGATGTTCTCCTACTGCCGCCCTGAGGACGCGCGTGAGGAGCACGCCCGCCTTCTCGAGTGGGAGAAGGAGATGCTGGCCAAGGTCGAGCTCCCGTACCGCGTGATCGACACCGCCGCGGGCGACCTCGGTTCGAGCGCCGCCAGGAAGTTCGACTGCGAGGCGTGGCTCCCGACGCAGAACCGCTACCTGGAGCTGACCTCGACGTCCAACTGCACCGAGTTCCAGGCCAGGCGGCTCGCTGTGCGCTACCGGGACGCCGAGGAGAAGCCCAGGCACGTCGCCACCCTCAACGGCACCCTGGCGACCACACGGTGGATCGTGGCCATTCTGGAGAACCACCAGCAGGCCGACGGCTCCGTCGTGGTTCCCAAGGCGCTGCGCCCATATGTCGGACTGGATGTCCTGGAGCCGGTCAAGTAGGTCTGTTTCAGGGGGGTAAGTCGCTTATCCGACTTGCGGGTAAGCGGCTTACCCTTGCGTCGTCTGTTACGTATGTCCGCTTTGTCAGAACCGGCGGCTCGTTATACGACACGAAGGCGGGGCTCGCCTGACGCGAACCCCGCCTTCTGTGTGTCAGTGGTCAGACGGCGCGGACCTGCGACGCCTGCGGGCCCTTCTGCCCCTGCGTGACCTCGAACTCGACGCGCTGGCCGTCTTCGAGGCTGCGGTAGCCGTTGCCGACGATCTCGGAGAAGTGCACGAAGACATCCGGAGCTTCACCGTCCGGAGCGATGAATCCGTAGCCCTTCTCGGCGTTGAACCACTTGACGGTTCCCTGAGCCATTAAAGCTCTCCCTGCAATTGATCTTGGGGTTCACACCTCGCGAACCCCGGGTTGTGTCGCACAGCTTCCCGGGGCCGCTCAGACAGTCAAGCTGGTTCTGCACATCGGGTTCAGCTAATACAACGCCACCACATCTAACACCATCGGAGCGCCTTTGTTCCCCCTCCTGGCGAGATTCTTTTACTCTCTGGGCTGACGCCGGACCTGTGCCCAGCACAGGGCAAACTAGACGTTGTTATGGTCAGCCCCAGACTCGTCGCCACCGACCTGGACGGCACCGCCCTGCGGTCGGACGGCACCGTCTCACCGCGCACGGCGGCCGCGTTCGCGCTCGTCGAACAGGCGGGCGCGGTTCTCGTGTTCGTCACCGGCAGGCCGCCCCGCTGGATGGGCATCGTCGCCGGCGCCGTGCGCCACCGCGGGCTCGCCATCTGCGCCAACGGGGCGCTCGTCTACGACCTGCACACCGAACGCATCGTGGAGTCCCACCTCATCGATCCTGAAGTGCTCTCAGAGGCCGTGGGGCGCCTGCGCGGCAGGCTTCCCGAGCTCAGCTTCTCCGTCGAGTACGAAGGCGGGTTCGCCCACGAGAGAGGGTTCGGGCTCGGCGGCTGGGACAGTCGTGATTCCTTGGGGCGCCACGTGGCCGCCGCGAAGCTGATCTCGCGGCCCTGCGCCAAGCTCCTGGCCTTCCACCACGACATGGACCCCGACCTGCTCCACCTCATCGTCACGGAGGTCGTGGGCGACCTGCTTACGGCGACCCACTCCAGCGGCAGGGCGCTGATCGAGATGAGTGCCCGGGGCGTGACGAAGGCCACCGCGCTCGCCACCCTCGCCAGACGTCACCTCGTCGGCGCGGACGAGGTGGTGGCGTTCGGGGACATGCCGAACGATCTTCCGATGCTCGGCTGGGCCGGCACCTCGTACGCCGTGGCGAACGCCCACCCCGACGTGCTGGCCGCCGTCACGAACGTGACGGCGGCCAACGACGACGACGGGGTCGCCCTGGTGCTCGAAAAGCTGTACGGGTGACCTGGGGCCCCTACAGGTACGGCCCGGAGGCGCGATGGGGCGGCTGCTCCTCCTGCGACATGCCGCCGGGCAACGCGCGCCGCATCTGCTCCAGCTGGGCCCGAGCGGCCATCTGCTGGGCGAACAGCGTGGTCTGGATGCCGTGGAAGAGGCCCTCCAGCCAGCCGACGAGCTGGGCGTGGGCCACGCGGAGCTCGGCGTCGCTCGGGGGAGGACTGTCGTCGCCACCGGTGAACGGCAGGGACAGGCGCTCGAGCTCGTCGACGAGCTCGGGGGCGAGGCCGTCTTCCAGCTCCTTGATAGAGCTTTGGTGGATGTCCTTGAGGCGCTTGCGGCTCGCGTCGTCGAGAGGCGCCGCGCGGACCTCCTCAAGGAGCTGACGGATCATGCTGCCGATGCGCATGACCTTCGCGGGCTGCTCCACCAGCTCGGCGACCGAGCGCTCCGAGCGCTCCTCGTGCTCGCCGTTGTCCCCCTCGACCGTCAGGCCATCGGGGCCGACGACCACGATATGCGGGGTGCTCTCCTCAGCATTCATGCCATTCAACCTAGCTCACCTGGCCAACAGGACTTTCCCGATGTGGTCACCGGATTCGAGGATGCGGTGGGCCTCCGCGGCCTCGGCCATCGGCACCACCGCGTGGACGACCGGCCGTACCGCTCCCGCCTCCACGAGGGGCCACACGTTCTCGCCGACCCCCCGGACGATGGCGCCCTTCTCCGGCACCGGCCGGTTGCGCAGGCCGGTGGCGTGGATCGAGGCCCGCTTCGCGAGCATCGCGCCGAGGTCGAGCTCACCCTTGGCGCCGCCCTGGAGGCCGATGACCGCGAGCCGCCCGCCGGTCTTCAGCACGGAGATGTTCTTGCGCAGGTACTTCGCGCCCATGATGTCGAGGACCACGTCGGCGCGTACCTTCTCGGCGAAGTCCTCCTCGCGGTAGTTGATCGCCTCGTCCGCTCCCAGTTCGAGGCAGCGCGCGACCTTCTCGGCCGTACCGGCCGTGACGACGACGTGGGAGCCGAGCGCCTTGGCGAGCTGCACGGCGCAGGTGCCGATGCCGCTCGCGCCGCCGTGGACCAGCAGCGTCTCCCCGCGCCGCAGCCGCGCCGTCATGAAGACGTTCGACCAGACGGTGCAGGCGACCTCGGGCAGCGCGGCGGCCTCCACCAGCGTGATCCCGGAGGGGGCGGGGAGCACCTGCTCCCAGGGGACTGCCACCTTCTCGGCGTAGCCGCCGCCGGCCAGCAGCGCGCACACCTCGTCCCCCGGGGCGAACCCCTCGACGTCCTCGCCGACCTCGGCGACCACTCCTGAGCATTCGAGACCCGGGAAGTCGGGGGCGCCGGGGGGAGGCGGATAGAACCCCTGCCGCTGCATCAGGTCGGCACGGTTGACCCCGGCGGCGGCCACCTCGATCAGCACTTCTCCTCGTGCGGGACGGGGATCTGGAACCTCCCGCCACTCCAGTACCTCGGGTCCACCGGGCTGGGAAATAACGATCGCGTGCATGTGCCCAAACTATCCGGGTAGCCAAGTCGGCGGTTGACCACGTTGGTCGTGATTGCGGGCGGTAATCTTCAATCTATTTGCTGCCCCTTTAGCCCAGTCCCGAGGGGGAACACGGTGGCAAGACACGATCGTGAGGATCCTCATTCCCTTGAAGAGCAACTCGCCTGGCTCGACGCCATCAAGGAGAACGAGGAGGCGCCCGTCCCGGTGACCGTCACCGCGGACGACACCGTCGTCTCGCCATATCCCAAAGACCCCTGGGCCATGGTTCCCGCGGAGCCCCCGGCGGCCTCGTCGCCGCTGTTCCGCGCCGCAGGCGACCCGACGCACGGCACCACGCAGCCCGACGACACCGCGGCCGAGCGCGGCAAGGGGGATACGACCGAACTACGTACACCGGCGGCCGAGGGTCTCGGCGGCTGGGGCAAGAAGGACGAAGCGCCGTCCTCGCCGGGCGGCGGGCGCGACACCGGCGCCTTCTCGGCGCCCATCACCGGGCCGTCCGAGCCGCTTTCCCGCTCTGACACCTCGTCGCCTTCGGGCGGCGCCTTCGGCGAGCGGAGCCCGTCCTCAGGCGCGGCCGCGTTCGGTGAGCGTTCTCCCTCCTCCGGGAGTGGCGCGTTCGGTGAGCGTTCTCCGTCTTCCGGGAGTGGCGCTTTCGGTGAGCGTGCTCCTTCGTCGGGCGGTGGCGCTTTCGGTGCCTTCGGCGACCGGCCGGCTTCGTCAGGCGGCGGCGCGTTCGGTGAGCGCGGTGCCGGCGCGTTCGGGGAGAGGCCCGCGCAGTCCGGCGGCGGCTTCGGTGAATCCACCTCCCCGCCGCCGGCTTCGTCCGCTTCGTCTACCGCTTCGTCGGCCGCATCGCGGACCGAGGAGCAGTCCGTGAGCGACGACACCGACAGCTTCACGTTCGGCTCGCTGACCGAGGAGCCTCCGGGCGGCACCGGCTCCGGCTGGGTTCCCGTGGGGCCCCTCGCCTCCGGCAAGGGCGACACGCCCAAGCCGTACCAGCCAGAGCCCAAGCTGTACGAGCCGGAGCCCAAGCCGTACGAGCCGGAGCCCGAGGCGACCGGCGAGCAGTCCATGCGCGGCTGGCTCGAGGCCGCGCTCCCGGCGGCGGAGACCGGCGAGGCCGACCCCGAGCAGGAGCGGTTCAACGCCTTCGTATCAGCGGGCGGCGCCAACACCGATGATGTCGTCGTGCCGCGCGTGGAGCACGCGCTGTACGAGCCCGAGAAGGCCCCGCCCGCCAAGCGGCCACCGGCGCCCGCCACCGGCGGCGAGCCGAAGGCACAGGCCGCGAACGTCCCGGCGGCCGAGCCGGCGACGCAGGAGCAGCCGCCCGAGGAGCAGCGCGAGCCGTACCGGGCGCGCCGCAGGCAGTCTCCGCCGCCCGCGCACCCCCTCCAGCCCGCCTGGGGCACCTCCACGCGCCAGCAGGGGGCCGCGAAGGCGGCGAGCGGCGTCAGGCAGACCGCCGACAGCCTCGACCCTGTGTCGTTGCTCCGCGGGCGCAGGAACGCTCCTGCGGGCGGTTGGCGCAAGCTCGTCTTCAAGGCCTCCGCCGGGCTGATCAAGCCGGGTGAGTCCCCCGAGGTGCGCCGCCGCCGCGAGCTGGTCGCGCGCGCCCGTACCCCCGTCGCGACCGGGCATCACCGCGTGGCCGTCCTCAGCCTCAAGGGTGGCGTGGGCAAGACGACCACGACCGTGGGCCTCGGCGCCACGCTCGCGTCCGTACGGGGAGACCGGGTGATCGCGGTCGACGCCAACCCCGACCGGGGGACCTTGTCGGACAAGGTGGAGCTGGAGACCTCGGCGACCGTACGTGACCTGCTCAACGAGCGGCAGCAGATCAAGCGATATGTCGATATAAGAGCGTTCACCTCGCAGGCGCCCTCGCGGCTGGAGATCCTGGCCTCCGACCGCGACCCCTCGGTGTCCGAGGCGTTCAGCGCCGCCGACTACCAGTCGGTCGCCCAGGTGCTGGAGAACTTCTACTCGATCTGCCTGACCGACTGCGGCACCGGCCTGCTCCACTCGGCGATGTCGGGTGTCCTCGGCCTGGCCGACCAGCTCGTGCTGGTCAGCTCACCTTCGGTGGACGGCGCCAGGGCCGCCTCCGCGACCCTCGACTGGCTGGAGGCGCACCACTACGCCGACCTGGTCAAGGCCGCGACGGTGGTGCTGTGCAGCGTGCGGCCGCGCTCGAAGTCGACCGTGGACCTCGACCGGCTGGAGGCGCACTTCGCGGCCCGCTGCCGCGCGGTGATCCGCGTGCCCTACGACCCCCATCTGGAGGAGGGCGCCGAGATCGACCTCGACCGGCTGCAGCCGGCCACGCGGGAGGCGTACCTGCTGCTGGCGGCCTCGGTGGGCGACAACTTCGGAGGCGCCCGCGGCTGACCCCGGCGGCGATGGCGGAGGGTGTGGGATTCGAACCCACGAGGCCGTCGCCGACCTGGCCGCTTTCAAGGCGGCTGCACTCGTCCACTATGCGAACCCTCCAGTGCGACACCAACGATAGCGGTGCCGGGCGGGCGCTCGCGCGCGAGTAGCAGTCGTACAGCCCTATTCGTACGGCTCGTCCGGCTGCCTGACCTTGGCGACGGCGGTGGCCCTCATCTCGGGGGCCACCGTCCCCTTGGGCAGCCGGTCGTACGGGGTGGGCACCCACGCGCCCGTAACCTCGACCCACGTGTCGTCGCGAGGCGCGGGGACCCCGAGCACGGTCACCTTCAGGGGGAACGCGTCGGCCGCGCAGCACCTCAGCTGCATGCGAGTGAGGTACCACTGCCCCTTCTTCTTCGAGTGCGTCGCGAAGCCGGTCAGCCTGACCTGCCTGTCCACGAGCGAGCGGTTCGCGTCGCCCCAGGCCCGGCCGATGAACTCGCCAAGTGGCATGGCCGTCGGCTTGTCCCGGGCGAGGACGTCGTACGCGTCGAGCGCCGACGGGCGCGGCTGGGGCGTCTCGTCCCGCTCGGCGGCGAACGATCCGAGTGGCGGCGGGGCGATAAGGAAAATGGCGATCACCGGCAGGCAGAGCAGCCACGCCACCCGGGGCCCGTGCCGGTGCTCACCCACCGATCCTTGCTCTGTGCCGGCGTCCGCCTTGGGGGTGTACGGCTTGCGCCACTCCTGGACCAGCCCCAGCACGCCCAGCGCGAAGATGACCAGGCCCGCGGCGATGAGCAGCGGCCGGAAGCCGGGTTTGACGTAGTTCAGGTAAACCGTGGACAGCGCGGAGACGCGCAGGATCGCTCCGCCGAGCAGGGTCATCACCAGGCTCTGCGCCATACGGTTCACAGCAGCACCCATCCCACCAGGACGCTCACCAGAACGGCCAGCGTGAACGTCAGCGGGACGAAGCGGAGCGCGAAGGCCCGGCCGAACGTCCCCGCCTGCAAAGCGATCAACTTCAGGTCCACCATCGGCCCGACCACCAGGAAGGCCAGCTTGGCGGTCGGGGAGAAGGCCGTGAGCGACGCGGCCACGAAGGCGTCCGCCTCGGAACAGATCGACAGGATGACCGCCAGCACCGCGAGCACCAGCACCGACAGCCAGGGGATGTCGCCCACGGACGAGAGCCAGGACCGGGGGACCACCACGTTCAGCGTCGCCGCCGTCAGCCCGCCGACCACCAGGAACCCGCCGGCGTGCAGGAAGTCGTGCCGCATCGCCGACAGGAACGCCGCCCACCGCGACTCGCCCTCATGCGCCGTACGGGAAGGGATGCGCAGCCAGCCGGGACGGCCGAGCAACTGCCAGATCCAGCCGACCAGCACGGCGACGAGCAGGGAGGCCGCGAACCGGCCGGCGACCATGAGCGGCTGGCCAGGGAACGCCACGGCGGTCGCCACCAGCACCACAGGGTTGATCGCCGGGGACGCCAGCAGGAAGGCGAGCGCCGCCGCCGGGGTCACACCGCGCGCCATCAGCCCCGACGCGACCGGCACCGACGCGCACTCGCATCCGGGCAGCACGAGCCCTGCCACGCCCGCGACGGGCACGGCGGCGTACGGCCGGCGCGGCAGCACGCGGTTCCAGAAGGAGGGCGGCACGAACGCGGTGATCGCCGCGGACAGCGCCACGCCGAACACCAGGAAGGGGATGGCCTGCACGCAGATCGCCACGAAGATCGTGGACCACGTGCGCAGGGCCGGTGCGGTCAGATGAGGTGCGAGGAGGAGGTCGCCGAGCAACAGGAAGCCCACCAGGGCCGCGAACACCCAGGGGAGAACCTGTGCTTCAGGAGCTCGCCGTCCCCACGTCGGCGGGGGGACCGGACTGTCGGGCTCAGCGGTCCAGTCGAGTGTGGTTCGGTCGCTCATGAATGACTTAAGGGGTATTTCCGGATATTGGGGGATATGAGCATGAGGGGTATGTGTTGGACGTCGTTCGACGCCTTGACGCTACACCCGTCCCCTTGGTCGCAGTTGCCCAAGTAGCCAACCGGGACCGGTGACCTCAGCGCCCAGCTCTCGCACCCGCCGGCGGAGCTCGCGATCAGCCGTCACGACCAGCACCCGCTCCCACGGCCTGGTCTGCCGGATCTCCCGTACCGTCTCCACGATCGCGTCGTCGCCGCTGCCGGGCGCGTCGACCACGGTCACGACGCCATCGGAGCGGACCCCCTTGGCCGCCCCCTCGACGATCATGATGAGCCGGGGGAACCACTTGGCCGGCGCGGGAAACCCCTCCGGAGGGCGCAGGCCGTGCCTTGCCACATCCTCGGCGTCCTCCAGCAGGCGTCTCGTCGCACCGGCGCGGTCGCGCCACCAGCCGTGCTCGGCGCGCGCGCCCACGATGTTGGCCGCGTCCAGGACGACCACGGACGGCGGGAGGGCGGACCTGATCTCCGGCCAGGTCTCGGCGAAGCCGGGATGCAGGGTCTCGCCCACGATCTCGTCGGCGGGCAGCCACCGCATCTCGGTGCTCTCGCCGTTCGCCGGAGCGGACGGGAAGCGGGCCTCCGCTTCCGCGATCACCGTCTGGAAGGACCAGCCGCCGTGGTCGTCGGTGTAGACGCCGAGGATGCGCAGGCCGTCGCCCTTCAGGGCCGCCTCCTCCAGGGCCTCCCGCATCGCGCCGGTGACGGCGTCCTCGTGGCTGTCGAGCGCCCCGCCGGGAAGGCCCCAGGTGCCCCCGTGATGGCTCCACAATGCCCGCTTCTGCATAAGGATGTGCGGGATGCCGCCGGTATCGAAGTGGACGGCCAGCAGACCCGAGGCCCCGTGCACTCCCCAGTGCCTGTGGCCCCGCTCGCACAGCGCCCACCCGTCGCCGTCCTTCGCCACCATCCCTCTATCCTGCCCCAACCCCCTCGTCCTGGATCCGCCCAGGCGGGCTTCTCCGGCGTCCTCGGTTCAACACTTTCGTGAGATGGGCCTCGCTTCGCTCGGACTGTGCTTATTTGGAGCTCGCTCCCACGTCGGCGAACCTGCCGATCGGGATGCCTAGACCACGATCAGAGCCCACAAAGCCGTGTCCCCGGAAATGTCACGGCGTAGGAAGTGGGCCGCACAGTTCTTGGTAGGCGTCGCGTAGTTCGACTGCTTCGGGTATCCGGCGCGTTTCAACGGCGGCGATCACTTCGGCCGCGCGCCAGTAGTTCGACGGCACCAACAGGCCGCTCGTTATGGCGGTGAGCGTCGCGTGCCCGGCCTCGTCGGGTTGGTCAGATGCCAGGAGCGCCAGGGCTAGGTCGAGGCGGGCTGACACGGCTCGCCGAGGGCGTGGCGGGCCGTCCTCCGTCGACTCCAGCCGGGCGAGCACCTGGCGGGCGTACGGCTCCGCAGCGGGATCTCCGAGCCATGACAGCGTCGTCGCGGTGTATGCGTCACTCTTGGCGGGGTCGTACCGGTAATGATGTTCGGGCCGGTCAGGCGATGGCAGCGGCGCGACAAGCCGGGCGACCCGGCCCAACGCGTGTCGTGTCTCGCTACCCGCACCCAGCCGCGCCCATGCCCGGCCCTCCTGCGCGGTTGCTTGGATATATGCCGAACTACCCCTTGGCGCGACCCGCTGCGCAGCCTGTGAGAGGCTCAGCGCCCGCTGGTAAGCACCGGTTGTGAGAACCTGCCACGCTTCCGTTTCCAGGCACCATGCCGCGATCTCGCGATGCTCGGCATGCCTGGACAGTTGGGCGGCCGTCCGGAGCCGCGCGGCGCCGGCCGGGAACTGGTGGAGATCGATGTGGCAGGTCGCGGCGAGCAGGGACAACCAGCCTCCGGCTACGAGCAGGCGCCGATGCTCGGCGAGCGTCTTCTTCGCGTCGACCAGCCGGGAGACGTAAGCCAAGTGCTGACGGACCCGTCCGAGCAGCTCGGCCGGTGGTGTACCGGGGTAGGCCACCGCGAGATCGTCAACGGCCTGCTCCAGCAGCTCCAGAGTCTCCGAGCCCACGTCGCTGGCCGCCGCCCGTTGAGCCAGTTCCAGCGCGTCGGTCTCATCGTCACACCAGGCAGCGCTCCCGGACCTCTCGTTGGTCGTGAGCGCCAGTTCTGACACCCCGACGCCGAACGCTCGGGCGTACAGCGTGGCGTAAAGCTCGTTCGGACGATGTGCGCCTGCTTCCCATGAGCGGATCATCCGCCGCAGGCTGTCGGTCTGCGGGAGGCGGTCACGGGTACGGGCGTCGGCCGCATCGCGCAGCCGTATTGCCATGTCCTTCTGGCTCCACAGGCGGGTCCGCCGTTCAGTGCGTAGCCGAGCAGCCCAAGCCGGAACGTCGTTCATCGCGCGCACCTCATTCAGGGGACACGGGGTTCTCCGCCTGCTTCCTCCAGTGTCCTCTTCCCGTCGCGATCACGCAGCGTTGTGATGGAGCAACGTTCAGAGATGGCGGAACCCGCAGGCGCGTCCACGCCGTACGGGTCCCTTGATCGCATCGGAGTGCGACCCATGACCAAGGCTAGAGCCATCCGGATCCGCTGGCAGGCCGACCGCCCACCCTTGCCGCTCGGCTGCCGGTGGTGCGGGCACGCCCCATACGCCCATGACGCTTCGAGCCTGCCGCATCGCCGTGATCACCAGTGGGAGCAGCCCACGTCGGCGCAGGTTCACGCGAGGTTGGCCGCGCGGCGGCGTCTCGGATTGTGCGAAATGTTCCCCGCCGCAGCGCCTGCGCGTCCCCTGAGGGTCCATCCGCCTGCCACCGTGCCGGGTCCGGGGCGTCACGTACGGCCCGTCGCGGCGGCCCCGTCCCTCCAAGGGCGAGGACGCTCGCCGGATACGCTGCCTTTGATCGGCGGGCGGGGTCCGTACAGGAGCGGAGTGGCGGCGTGAGCCGGGAACCGGGGCGGCACCGGATCGGCGTACGGCCCGACCAGGTCCAGCCCCGACGCTGGGACCTGGCAAAGCGGGCGGCAGCCGCCCAACTCGACCAGATGGAACCCGCCTGGCACATCTCCTACGGCGTGGGAAGCCGCAAGTTCACCGCCATCGCCATCTGGCATGCCCCGCATCCGCTCAGAGTCGAAGCGCCCACCGTCGAGGAACTACGCGAACTGATACGCGAAGCCGAGCTGGATGCGATGGGCATGCTGGTCGACCTCGCGGTGAGGGCATCGTGACCGGGCATGCCGACCAGTCCGATCAATCAGATCGGGTCGAGGGCGAACGGGTCGAATACGGACATGCTGAGGGGGATCAAGTCCATCCTCTGCTCGACCTGTACGGCTTCCCGTCCACTGCAGGACGTGGCGTGGGTGGGTACATTCCCGCGCGTCGGCCGACTGAGACGCCCCCGGTTCCCAACGAGCACCACAACCGATACGCCGAGGCGTTACACAACGTCCCGAGCCGAAGGGCTCGGGACGCTCGGACGTACCCCATAGACGCGCGGCGGGCCTGAGCCAGGGGTGGCGGGGTCCGCCGCGTCGACCATTCCACTCATCTGCGAGGAGAACGCCGATGCAGCCGCAAGCCGGCTACGAGAGCGGCGATGTCGCGGCGCTGGTCATAGCCGGGCTGTTCACCGTCACCTGCTTGGGGCTGGCGTGGATGGAGCATCGCGACAGCCGGCAGGACAAGCGCAGCGAAGACCGCGACCTCCCCGAGTCGTAGTAGCGGTTCTTTCTGGGGCGGTGTACTCAGCCATTGTGCGTGAGTGAACGACTCGCCACCGCTGCCATATGCGCCTTGAAGACGTTCGCCGCGTCGGTGTTGCGGGTTCTCAGGGCGACCATGGCGGTGAGGATGACGTCGCACAGTTCACTGTCGACGTCGTCCCAGGTGTGGGTGAAGCCCTTGCGGGGGTTCTGGCCGAGGGCGCCGATGACGGCTTCGGCCACCTCGCCCGCCTCTTCCGACAGCTTCATCAACCGCAAGAGCAGCTCGACATCGGGTGCCAGCGTGCTTTCGGCGTCGAGCCAGGCTACGAGCCGGCCGACGGTGTCCCACGTCTCGGCGTCCATGGCCGCTCAGGTTACCTGCTGGTGTCCGACTCGGGGGCCTACAAGGGGTCGGTACCCCTGCCGGCCGGCACCCGCTACGTGAGCATCAAGGCAGACGGGCCGTGGTCCATCGTCCGCAAGTAGCTCGACCGCGTCGGGCCGGCTGGGAAGGCCTCGCATAGGTACCCCCCGCCCTTGGCGAAGTGTCGGCGGTTACCCTTCCACAACCTCATGACACAGATTGGGAGAGATCTATGTCCGGCACCGCGCCCGTGATCCGTCGCTACCGAGCCGGCGACGCCCAAGCCACCCTGGACGTCTTCTACCGGGCGATCCGCGTAACGGCGTCCCGCGACTACGATCCCGACCAACTCGCCGCCTGGGCATCGCCGGACATCGACTCGACCGAGTGGGCGACCTACAGGAAGGAAGCGGAAACCTGGGTGGCAGAAGTCGACGGCACGGTGGTCGGCTTCACCGACATCGACTCGACCGGGTATATCGACATGATGTTCGTCGATCCCCACGCCGGGCGAACTGGAGTCGCCACCGCACTCCTGGACCGTGTGACGGGAATCGCCCGGTCCCAGGGAATCGGCGAACTCACCGTCAACGCGAGCCTCACGGCCCGACCGTTCTTCGAACGCCGGGGCTTCACCGTCATCGCCGAGCAACGCGTAGAACGGCGCGGTAGCGTCCTGACCAACTTCCGGATGCACTCACCGCTACGGTGAACGCCGACACCCGACTGGCTCAGTGAGTGAGTGGTTTCGCAGCTGCTAACCGCCGCCCTTGGCGAAGTGCTGGTAGTCCTTGGCGCCGTTGAAGTAGCCGCCCCACTCCCAGCCGTACTTCTCGAACAGCTTGACCACGCGGTCGTCCGCGTTGATGACGCCGGGCTTGTGCAGCGGGCGCTTGGCGAACTTCCTGGCATTGTCGTGGGCGACCGAGCCGTCGGGCTCCACCCAGGGGTTCTCCCGGGGGTTGATGTCGATGGCCCTGCCGTACGAGTGCTTCGACCAGCTGCTGGCGCCCGTGGTCCTGCGGCAGTTGAACGCCGAGGTGTTGTCGGCCTCGATGGAGTCGAAGTCGCTGCCCTTGTAGGCGTCGATCGGCACCATGCGGGCGATGGGGTACCGCCACTCGTACAGCTGCTTGAACTGCGCGACCACGTCGGCGGTGACCCCCCGGTTGACGATCAGCTCGCCGGTGTGGGCCTTGTCGTCGAAGCCCCAGTACGTCAGCGTGACCTTCCGCAGGCTTTCCGGGGAGACCGGGCAGCCGGGGCGCCACGAGGACTTGAGCTGGCCGGCCGTGACCTCGGAGACCTTCGAGGTGAAGGCCGGCGGCTCCGGCGTGGAGGAGGCTTCGGGGGACGGTGTGGCGGAGACCTCGCCGGTCGGTGTGGGGGCCGCGCCGGACGGCGAGCCGGATGGTGAGGTCACCGGAGACGACGGCGCGGGCTCCGCGGTGACACCGGAGCTGGTGCCGCAGGCGGTGACGGTGGCCGACACGCAAGCCAGGGCGAGAACACCCAGGTGGCGAAGCTTTCGTATCTCGGACATACGCCAGGGTAAGGGCTTCCTGACTGCGCTCGTGACGAAATCGTGATGTCCGCCGTCCGTGGCGGCGTAACCAGACCGTTCGGGATCTGTGTCGCAGGTTTTACTCGGAAATCCTCGCGCACATGTTCGAGGGCGCGCTACAGTCTTGGCCATCGGATCGAACAGAGGTTCGGGCCGAGAGGTCCAGGTGAGGGGTGGTGTGGCCATGGCGTTGCTCTCGCCGCCCAAGCAGCAGGCGTCCGGCCGGCCGTGCGCCCCGCCCAGATCGGCGACACGCCGTAGCCCTTTCTACGGAAATCTAGGACGGCCGCTATATCCGGTCATAAAGTCCGAGAGCGTGGACCCCGTGCGCAATCCCTACGCCCCCGGTGCGGGGCAGCGCCCTCCGGAGCTTGCCGGGCGTGATCGTGAGCTGCAGCAGTTCGAGGTCGTGCTCGAGCGGGTGGCCCGTGGCCGTCCCGAGCGCAGCATGGTCCTCACCGGGCTGCGCGGCGTCGGCAAGACCGTGCTGCTCAACACCTTCAAGTCGATGGCCATGCAACGGCTGTGGGGCACCGGCAAGATCGAGGCCCGTCCCGAGCAGTCGATCCGCCGCCCGGTCGCCGCCGCGCTCCACATGGCGATCCGCGAGCTGGCCCCCCGTCACCGCGCGCCCGAGCGCATCGAGGAGTTCCTCGGCGTGCTCAAGGCCTTCGCCATGCGCGACCCGTCCGCGGCCAAGGGCACGTCCCACTGGTCGCCGGCCATCGACGTCCCCGCGGGCCGTGGCCGGGCCGACTCGGGCGACCTCGAGATCGACCTCACCGAGCTCTTCGTCGACGCGGCCTCGGTGGCCACCGACCTGGGCGTCGGCGTGGCCCTCTTCATCGACGAGATGCAAGACGTGCAGGCGCCCGACATCTCCGCCCTGTGCGCCGCCTGCCACGAGCTGTCCCAGAGCGGTGGCCCGCTGATCGTGGTGGGCGCGGGTCTGCCCCACCTCCCCGGCGTGCTGAGCGCCAGCAAGAGCTATTCCGAGCGCCTGTTCCGCTACGCGCGCATCGACCGGCTCGACCGGGAGGCCGCCGATCTCGCCCTGATCGCCCCCGCCGAGCGCGAGCAGGTCGAGTTCACCCAGGAGGCCCTCGACGCGCTGTACGAGGCGGCCGACGGCTACCCCTACTTCGTCCAGGCCTACGGCAAGGTCGCCTGGGATCTCGCGCCCGGCAGCCCCATCACGGCCGAGGACATCAGGGTCGCCTCTCCCGAAGCCGAGGAGGAGCTTGCGGTCGGGTTCTTCGGAAGCCGGTACGAGCGCGCCACCCCCGCCGAGCGCGACTACATGCACGCCATGGCCTCCGTCGGCGACGAGCCCGTGCCGACGTCCGACGTGGCCGAGTTGCTCGGGCGCAAGCCGTCCAGCCTGTCTCCGGCCCGCGACAGCCTCATCAAGAAGGGACTCATCTTCAGCGCCGAGCGTGGCCTGATCGCCTTCACCGTGCCGCACTTCGGCAAGTTCCTCCGAGCGCAGCCACTGTAGGCCGCGCCGGGTCCCCAGAAGCCGAGCGCAGGTGTTCTGCGCTCCCATTGATCTCTCTACGGCTTTCTAGAGGGGAAGCTAGAGAGCCGTAGAGAGTTGAATTCGCGGTGCCGGTGATCCAAGCCGCGAGATGTGCGGGCGCGAACGGCCAGGCTGGGGCCTTCGCGCCCGCATCGATTGCACTGTCTAGGGCTTTCTAGCGTGCGGCCGATACGCCCATAGATTTGTGCAGAGTCCCGTCATTCCCCTCGGCCCCCACCACGGCGACCCGTACGGCCGGCCGCCGCCCGCTGAGGTACACGGCGAAGACCACCTCGGCCTCGGCCCCCGTGGCGGTGCGGCCGGGGTAGACGAAGAACCGCCAGCACAGCTCCCGCCACGTGTCCTCCGGCTCCACGGAGACCAGCAGCGCCGTGTGGGACCGCCACTCGCTGCTCGACCGGAGGCGTGAGAGTGATCTGGCAGTCGGTATGGGCCGCTGCTCGCAGGGCGCGCGATACCTGACACGCGCGATCGCCTCCTCCAACTCGGGAGACAGGAGCGACAGCAGTACGACGCCGGCGGCGAGCGCGATCGCCAGGTTCCAGGAGAGCCCGGACAGCAGGTCGGCTCCCGACACGGGAACGAGCGCGACGGACACCGCCATCCCGGTCAGCACGACGGCCCTGCCGATGGAGCGCAGACCCACCGGCGAGCCGCTCGCCTCGCCGAAGCAGCCGCAACCCACATCAGGCCGGCGCCGGCGCAGCTCCCACAGCACGTAGGTGGAGACGGAGAAGAACACGATCGTTCCCCACCGGGGCAGCGGGCTGCGAGTGAAGATCAGGCCGGCGGCCAGCACGATCTCCACGGCGGCACAGAAGATCAGCACAGGCTTGCGCCAGCGTTCGGGGACGAGCACCGCGGGGCCGAGCCGGGTGAGCCCGCCGGGCTCGGCGTCGGCCCCGACGCTCGCGATCTTGGCCACGCCCCCGAGGACGAGAAGCAGTACGAGGAGTACGAGTGCGGCGGTGGCGAGTGTTGCGACCTCCACGGTCACCCCAATCCGACGCGGGCGTTGAAGCAGCCCTTGGCGAGGTCTCCACCCAGCTCGACATAGGAGACCGGCGAAAGTTCGACGATGCGCCCCCGTGGCGAGGTGCCGCACTCCACGCACCGGTCGCAGAAGCGCCCCGCGACGCACCCGCAGGCGACGATCGGCAGCACCGAGGCGCGGCTCTCGCAGACGTTGCCCACGTAGAGCATCGAGCCGAGTGCGAGATAGGGAAGGCCGGTGCACGACACCCCCGCGTCCTCGCAGCCGGAATCGGCACGTTCCAACATCGGGTACGCGGCTCCGGCCTCCCCGTCGTCGAAGGCGTCCGACCAGGCGGCGGCTCCGGAGATCCTCGACTGGACCCCGCCGTACGCGGGCGGGGGAGGCGGGACGGCCGTCGCGCGGTAGGCGGGCTGGGAGGTCGCGGGGAGCTGCGCGAAGGTCACGCCCTCCACCCGGGTTCCGATGGCGTCGAACAGGAAGCCCGGTTCGAGCTGCGGATGCCGTACGCGCAGGCGTCCGGAGGCGGCGTAGGGGATCACGACCACGCGCCTGCCCCGGTGCGGCCCGCAGTCCAGCTCGACCGTCAGGTCCTTGCGTTCCTTGCCCAGGGAGAGGATCACTCCCGTGACGCGCGTGATGTCACCCCAGAGCCGCTCGGCCACGCGGCCGGACTGCCGGGCCCGGACGATGACGCGGGCGCCGATGGGGAGCTCGGCCGGCGCGACCGGCCGGCCGTGCCAGGCCGTGGCCCACGGCGCGATGACCAGGCGTTCCTCCACGCCCTCGGAGTTCGCAAGGATGACCAGGTGCGGGCTGATGTCGAGGATCTCGCCCGTCACCCCGCTCAGCGCCGGTCGCTCTTCGGCCTCGGCCTGTGGCGGGACGCCGCTCCGGCCGAGTGCGGCGGACGCCAGCGCGTAGCGGCGCTCAACTCCCATCGGCCCCTCCCCGGTTGCCGTCGCGAGTTTCCTCGTTCGTCCGCTAGCGTCACACGGCTCGCCACCGGCACCGTGCCGGGCGGGGCGATTATTTCCCCCTGTGCCAGTGCACGTAGCAAATTACCCACTCCAGGATGAACTACTCGCCGCCCCGCGTGGTCACCCGACTGTAACGATCTTTGCCGTTGACGGGGCGAAACCTGGATTGAGGATCAGCCGCATTATGGCTTCCGGCTGCGATTCTGACCACGAGATTCGAATGAATCATGGCCCTTCGTCACGGCACCGGTGATCGCATGAGCGACAAAGACGAGGAGTTCCGCGAGTACGTGGTTGCCCGCGGTCCTGCACTGTTGCGCGCGGCCTACCAGCTGACCGGCCAGCCCGCCGACGCGGAGGACCTGCTGCAGGCCGCCCTGGCCAAGACCTACCTCGCCTGGGACCGCATCAACGACAGGGCCTCGCTCGACGGGTACGTGCGCCGGGCCATGGTCAACATCAACATCTCCTGGTGGCGGCGCAGGAAGCTGGAGGAGTACCCGTCGGAGGAACTTCCGGAGAACCCGGTCGGGGACGGGCCGAGCCCGGGGGAGATCCACGAGCTGCTGGAGGAGGCGATCGACCGGCTGCCCGCACGGCAGCGCACGGCGATCGTGCTGCGCTACTACGAGGACATGAGTGAACCGGAGATCGCCAAAGCTCTCGGCATCAGCATCGGCACTGTGAAGAGCACGGTCTCGCGGGCGATGGCGAAGCTGCGTGGCGATCTGGTCGTCGTGGACGCGAGGCAGCCCGAGGTGCAGGCCCGGATATGACCGATCAGGCATTACGGGCCCGTTCCCGGATTCGAGCGAGCGCTTGTCTCAGGACCGGCCCGGGGCCAGACTCGTAAAGCGGAGGTGGCACTGATGCGCAGCACCATGCCCGATTTCCCGCTCACCATCACCTCGATCATGCGGCACGGCACCGGTCTGTTCGGCGACCACGAGGTGGTCACGTACACCGGCGACGGGTACCACCGCCTGCCGTACCGCGAGCTGGCGCGGGAGGCCGCACGCCTGGCGGGCGCCCTGCGCGGCCTCGGTGTGGACGCCGACCAGCGGGTGGCCACCTTCAGCTGGAACAACACCGCCCACCTGACCGCCTACCTCGCCGTGCCGAGCATGGGCGCGGTGCTGCACCCGCTGAACATCCGGCTCTTCCCCGAGCAGGTCGTCTACATCGCCAACCACGCCGAGGACGACGTCGTCATCGTGGACGCCTCGCTGGTGCCGCTGCTCGCGCCGATCCTTCCCGAGATGAAGACGGTGCGACACGTGATCGTCGTCGGCGAGGCGGACACCGGGGCGCTCGTCTCGGCGGGCAAGGACCTCCACGACTACCGCACCCTCCTCGACGGGGCGTCCGACGCCTTCGACTGGCCCGAGCTGGACGAGCGCGCCGCGGCCTCCATGTGCTACACGAGCGGCACGACCGGCCACCCCAAGGGCGTCGTCTACAGCCACCGGTCGGCCTACCTCCACTCCATGAGCGTCTGCACGGCGAACGCCGTCGGCCTCTCGTCCGGCGACCGGGTGCTGCCGATCGTGCCGATGTTCCACGCCAACGCATGGGGTTTGCCGTACGCCGCGCTGATGGCCGGGGCCTCGCTGGTCATGCCCGACAGGTTCCTGCAGGCGGAGCACCTGACGAGGGTCGTCGCCGAGGAGCGGCCGACGGTCTCGGGCGCGGTTCCGACGATCTGGGGGGACGTGCTGCGCCATGCCAGGCAGCACTCTTCCGACCTGTCCTCGCTGCGGCTGGTGACGTGCGGCGGCTCCGCGGTGCCCGAGGCGCTGATGCGGGCCCTGGCGGCGGAGTTCGGCGTCCGCGTCGTGCAGGCGTGGGGGATGACCGAGACGTCCCCGCTCGCGACCGTCGCCCATGGCGACACGTGGGCCCTGCGCGTCACCCAGGGCCGGCTCCTGGCGGGCGTCGAGGGCAGGCTCGTCGGCGGGGGCGACACCGTGCTGGACGCCGACGGGGTCGCAGTGGGCGAGCTGGAGGTACGCGGGCCGTGGGTAACCGGGGCGTACCACCTGGACGAGGACACCTCGCGGTTCCACGACGGCTGGCTGCGCACGGGGGACGTGGGGAGGCTCGACGCCGGCGGCTACGTGACGCTGACCGACAGGGCCAAGGACGTCATCAAGTCCGGCGGGGAGTGGATCTCTTCGGTGGAGCTGGAGAACGCCCTGATGGGGCACCCCGCCGTGGTGGAGGCGGCGGTCATCGGGGTGCCTGACGAACGCTGGGGGGAGCGTCCGCTGGCGTGCGTGGTGCTCGACGGTACGGCCGGAGTGGCGGAGCTCAGGGAGTTCCTGTCGGCCAAGGTCGCGCGCTGGCAGCTACCCGAGCGCTGGGCGTTCGTCGAGGCAGTGCCCAAGACGAGCGTCGGCAAGTTCGCGAAACGGGCCCTGCGCGAGATGCACGCCCGGGGCGAGCTGACGGTCGTCGAGAGCTAGACCTGGCTGTCGGTCACAGTCGCGGGGAGCTGATCTGGCTGTCGGTCACAGTCTGATCTGGCTGTCGGTCACGATCGCGGGGAGCTTGACCTCGCCGGGTTCGATCGCGCCCGCGGTGGCGCAGGGCCGTACGACGTCGCGGATCACCCGCAGGGCGCCCAGGAACGTCTCCAGCTGGTCGGGGGCCAGCAGGCCGGTGAACCAGGTCTCGATGTCCTTGAGGTGCTTGGGGATGACCTCTTCCAGCCGGGTGACGCCCGCGTCGGTCAGCGTGGCGTAGGACGCCCGCCGGTCGCTGGCACAGGCGACGCGCTCGACCAGGCCCTCGCGCTCCAGCCTGTCGACCACCCTGGTGACCCCGCTGGTCGACAGCGACGTCTGCGCCGCCAGGTCGCTCATGCGCAGCTTGCGCCCAGGGGATCGCGCCAGGCGGATGAGGGTCTCGCAGTCGATCTCGGAGAGCCCGGCCTCCGCGAAGACGGGGTTCATCTTGGCCGCCAGCCCTGAGTGGACCTCGGAGAGCAGGCCCATCGCGGTGAGCCTCGGATCGTCAGATGGAATCACGTTCACAGTCTAGACGACGTTAGTTGACGAGAGGAATATTCCTCGTGTAGACATCTGTTGGAGAAGACATCCGCACGGCAACTACTCGTTCACGGAGAGATGGCACATGAGCACTCGCGCCTGGGAAGGCATCACGATCCCCGAGCCCGGCACCTTCGACCTGGATGTCGCGCACACGCGCATCGGCTTCAGCGCCAAGCACATGATGGTGAGCAAGGTCCGCGGCCGTTTCGGGGACTTCTCCGGAAGCGTCACGATCGCCGAGAACCCGCTCGAGTCGTCGGCCGAGCTGACCATCAAGGCCGCCAGCATCGACACCGGCAGCGCCGACCGCGACACCCACCTGCGCAGCGAGGACTTCCTGTCGGTGGAGAAGTTCCCCGAGCTCTCCTTCCGTAGCACCCGGGTCGTCAGCCACTCCGGCGACGAGCTCGTGGTCGCCGGTGACCTCACCATCCGTGACGTCACCAAGGAGGTCACGCTCAAGGTGGAGTACGGCGGCGCCGGCACCAACCCCTGGGGCCAGGAGCTCTTCGGCTTCGACATCGAGACCGAGATCGAGCGCGAGGAGTTCGGCCTCACCTGGAACGTCGCCCTGGAGACCGGTGGTGTCCTGGTCGGCAAGAAGATCAAGATCGAGATCGAGGGCGAGGCCACCCGCCGCGCCTGATCCCTCAGGATCAAGGAGCTCAAACTGAGGGCGCGCCTTGTCCTGTACGGGACCGTGCGGTGTAGCTGATCCCGCGGTTCCCACACTCTGTATCCACAGCCTGTGGATACAGAGTGTGGGAAACCTCTCTTCCTGTATGTGGAGACACGCCGATCCACAGTGGCACCCCTGGCTGACCTGGCGAATTGCGGGGGAATGCCCGGGGACGATCAGTGACGGACCGGGTCACGGCTGAGGCGGTGACCTACCCACGGCCAGGGACGAAGCGTCCCTTACGCGACATGTTCGACCGCCACGGCGAATCCACTTTGCCGCCCAGCATCAAGGCCGGTACTCTGTGCTGAGCCGGTCGGGCTCCAAGCGAGCCGACGGGCTATCAGGAGGCTTCGCCTAGTCAGGTCTATGGCGCCGCACTGCTAATGCGGTTTGGGTCTACAGCCCATCCGGGGTTCAAATCCCCGAGCCTCCGCACCTCAGAGGCCCTCTCCGAGTTCTCGGACGAGGGCCTCTCTGCTGCCCGAACAGGCTCAGGGTTGCAGTTTCCAAGGCGTGCACACGGCGGCCGGAGTCCCGTCGGAAACAACGGGCAGGGACGCGGGTAAAACGGAGAAAGGCCGCGGCCAGCACCGCCCTCCGGATCAGCTCTCGCAGGTGCCCACGGTCTCGCCTGAGGTGACGTCCGATCGTCACCCTTCGTGGTCACCGGAGGTGTAGTGGTCCAGGGTTGCCTCCTGCCTCTCGAGTGAGGGTGCCGTCCACGCCCATAGCTCTCGCTGGTTGGTCGGGGGCGGGCCGGGTGGGGCGCGGTTGTCGCCCTCCATGGCCGGGTCAACTTCATGACATTGGGCTAATGGGAGCACTCTCCCGGACGGAATGTGCCCCCTGCTCTTGATCCGGACAAGTGGCTAGCCTGGCCGTCATGAGAGCTATTGGCTTCATCGAGTTCGGCGGCCCGGACAAGATACAAGTCGTCGACGTCCCTGAGCCCCACGCCGGTCCAGGCGAAGTGCGCATCCGCGTCTACGCGGCGGCGGTGAACCCCAGCGACATCGCGCTGCGGGCAGGCCATTTCGGGCCCCCCAGGGATCGACCGCCCTACATGCCAGGGATGGACGCCGCCGGGGAGATCAGCGAAGTCGGCGAGGGCGCCCCCTGGCAGGTCGGGGACAAGGTGATGGCCCTCGTGCTGCCAATGGGACCGAACGGCGGCACCTACGCCGACCAGATCGTCGTACCGGCCGAGTCGGTGGTCCGGATACCGGAGGGGGCGGGCTTCTTCGCCGCCTCGACGCTGCCGATGAACGGGCTCACCGCCAAACTGACGCTCGACCATCTCGACCTCTCGCCAGGCCAGACGATCGCGGTGACCGGCGCGGCCGGCATTTACGGCGGCTACGTCGTCCAGCTCGCGAAAGCCGCCGGGCTGCGCGTCCTCGCCGACGCCTCCGCGGCCGACGAGCAACTGGTCGCGACCTGGGCGCCGACGTAGTCGTGCGCCGCGGTGACGACGTTGCCGACCGCATTCGTGAGCTGCACCCCGAAGGCGTCGACGGTGTCGCCGATGGAGCACTCCTCAACGAGCGCATTGCCCCCGCGGTCCGTGACGGGGGCGGGATGGTCGTGCTCCGAGGCTGGGACGGCGACCCCGGACGCGGCATCAAGGTGCACAAGGTGCTGGTGATCCTTTCGGCCAAGGACACCGCCGCGCTGGATTGGCTGCGGCAGCAGGCCGAGGCGAAGGCCGTGACGCCGCGGGTCGCCCGGGTGCTACCGGCTGAGCAGGCCGCCGAGGCGCACCGGCTGCTCGAAGCCGGCGGTATCCGTGGGCGCCTGGTGCTCGACTTCAGCTCCTGACCGCAGAATGCCTTCCACCCAATGATTGCTGCCCTCTCCAGTCATCAGGAGAGGGCAGCAAGGTGATTTCTCGATGGCTGTCTTTTGAGATCGTCACATTCGCAGGAAAGGGCCCGTGTAGAACGTTGTGCTAAGCGCGGCGGCGCTCGCCGCCGCACGGCCCGCCGCCCGCTCCGCCCCCGGGCGTGCGGCGTGGGCGCCGGTCCCGGCCGGTGGCGCGACTCCGAGCCGCCCGCAGAGATCAGGGCAAGGTGTCCTTGATTACGATCTGGCCATCTTCGATGACGAACTTCTGGTTGGTGTTGTTGGGGTCGCACTGCCACAGGTACACCTGGGTGCCGTTGCCGCGGCCGTTGGTGGCGTCCAGGCATAGGCGGTTGCCTGAGTTGAGGGTGGACTTGAGGATGATCTGGCCTCTCTGGATGATCCAGAGCTGGTTAGTGTTACCCACGCATTGCCACTGGTAGACCCGGGTGCCGTTGGTTCGGCCGTTGGAGGAGTCCAGACACATCACCTGGCTCTTGCCGATGGTGTCTTGCACCTTGATGAGGCCGTCCTCGATGACGAACTTCTGATTGGTGTTGTTGCTGTCGCACTGCCACTGGTACATCAGGGTGCCGTTGCCACGGTTGTTGCTGACGTCGACGCATATTGGGGGCCCGACCAAGGCGGTGCGGCTGGCGGGCTGGTGAGCAGAGGCCACCGCAGGCAGAGGGGTGACCGCGCCCATGGCGGCGGAGATGACGGCGGCGGCCAGCAGACGGCGAGCAAGCATGGATGCCTCCCAGAAGAGTTGATCAAGACTCAAGCCACCATGCCATAACGGATAGTTGTTGATCAATTACTGTGTGCATGCATCTTCGTGCGCCGCAATGTGATGCCAGCCAGAGACGAAGCTGTGGCGGTCATCGGGCGTCCGGGGTTGCAGTTTGGGTTGCAGTTCACCGCCGTACCGTGCCGTTCCAGTCGGACCGGTTGGGCACGTTGGTCCAGGTTGAACCGCATTGAACGGCCAAGATCCGAGCTGCTGATGCGGTTTGGGTCTACAGCCCATCCGGGGTTCAAATCCCGAGCCTCCGCACTCCAGAGGCCCTCACTCGATCTTCGAGTGGGGGCCTTTCTGATCCCCGTAAAGGGTTGCGGTTGCCTGCCGCGGATCACGGACGTGGGGGATCTCGCTGGAGATCTCCAGGCTGACAGCGCGGGTTGATCCGATCACGCCCCGCTCAGAAACAGGGCATGGATCCAGACGGGAGCCTCGCTGCTACGCCCGGAGCCACTGGTTGACCAAGGACACCACCGCTGTCTGCTGGGACTGGACGGCTTCCAGGTCTGGGAACGAGACCACACCCCGGTCAGGTGCGAGCCACGTCATCAGACCAGTCGGGTCCTGAAAGGCGAACTCAGCGCTGTCGGCTCGGACCTTCGCCCCACGATGGAAGATGAGTTGCAGCCGATCACCTGGCCGAAGGCGGAAGGTCACCCGGTCGTGTCCGTCATAGCGGAAGCTCGGGGCATTCCATTTCACATGCTCGGAGATATCCGCGTTCGACGCCAAAATCGCCGACCTCAGCTGTTCGACACCCGTCTTCAAGGGGTGATCGAGGGCCGTCATGAAGCGGTCGACCTCGCCAGACTTGTTTTGCACCTGCCGGCTCCTCTCATACAGCGCCAAAGAGCATGATGCCGCATGAGGTGGTCGCAAGTCTGGCCTGTGCTGTCGTGAACGGCCGTCGTACACGGGCAACGCCTCGACCATCGTCACGGCTACCTCCGGGTGTGCCGGGCCGGCACGAAGCCGGCCCGGCGGAGGCCAGGGAGTGGAAACGGAGCGGGATGAGCTACATCTCGGAGTTTTGGGCGGCTTGTTCAGCGTTCTGGCGGATTCGGTCGATCTGCGCCTGGGTGACGTTGAGGGTGCCGAATTCCCTGACCGCCTGGTAGTAGGTCCAGGCGATGCCGTTACAGGTGTTCCTGGGGATGGTGGAATATCCCGCGCAAACCTGCTTCATATCGAAGTAGAACGCGTCGTCGATGTGCGTCTTGTTCGCCGGGAACTGGTTAACCGCCTTGTAGTTGCGGTAACCGAAGTCGTGACGTCGGCATGGCATTCTGAAGTCGAAGCCGAGCGGCTGGTCGGGACTGGCCGAACAGAGGTCGGTCGACCAGTCGAAGGCATAGTCCGCCCAGCTCGCCTGGTTCTGCCAGGCAGAGCGCCAGCTGGCGGCGCTGGCCGCCGTGGGCTGGGAGAACTGGGAAAGTGCGGCGACCTTTTGCTCCAGTGTCACCGCGTAGGCGGGCAGCGTTAATCCGGCTAATGTGGCGAAGGAGAGGGCGACGGTCGCGAGGGCTCGCTTGAACATGGGGTCTGCCTTTGTTTGGGGGGTGCCTCTCAGGGCAGGTTCTACCACCGCCTACGATGAAGCGAAATGTCGTGAAACGCTGGAACGGATCTTCGTGAAGATCGGCGCGGGCATTCGTAAACAATCGCCCTTTACAAGAATTACAACATCCTGTAATGGCGTGTCTCGAAAGGTCGAGTCATGCGCGGTGGGCACCCTGCGCACGGTGACCCCAGGCAGCCGATGACCCGCGTCGCTGCCGTGCCCGTCAGGGGGTGATCAAGGGGGCCCGCAGTTCGGCTCCGGTGAGGTGACGGGCGCGCCAGGGGCACCCGTGGCCCCCTCTTGATCAGGTCTGCCACCGGCGAACGCCACGGAGCCAAGTGCGGATCGTGCCCGGTAGGACGCGGGCATCCGTTCCGCTGGTCAGGTCAGAGCGGCGGTGATTCGCCGGCGGAGGGGTGCTTCGTGGGAGGGGTCGGTGAGGAGCGTCAGGGTGAGGCCGGTTTCGGCGGCTTCGGCCAGGATCTCGAGCAGGGTGGCGAGCTGTTCGGGGGGCTCGGCACTGAGCAGGTCCTCGGCGTGCTCGACGATCACGGTGACGTTCCCTGTGCGGGTCGCGTCGCGCAGGGAGTCGGCGAGTGCGTCCCAGTTGCGGCCGAAGTACTCAGGAAAGCGCAGAGCCCGCGCCGCCTCCTCGAAGAAGGCGGCGCGGGTCTGGCATGAGCGCCCGTCGACGACCGCCGGCGCCGGGCCGGTGGACACCGTCAGCCATCGCGGCAGCGGACGTGCGGCGGATGTCATGGGAGTTCCTAGAGCTTGTAGAAGTCGGTGTAGTGGTTCGGCGAGAACCAGACCACGCCGGAGCTGCGGTTGACCACGATGCGGTACGCGTCACGCGCCGCGCCCTGCGCCCGCGAGTACACGTCGTACTCGTAGTAGGTGGCGCCGCTGGGGAGTTGGCCCTCTCGGTTCTGGAAGCGTCCGCCAGTGTAGTTGTACCTACCGTCGGGCCAGGTGTACCAGCCGGCGGTGGTGGGGTAGCCCTTGGCGGCCCAGTTCGCCTTGGCCGACCGCGCGTCGGAGCACCGGGAGATGGTGCAGGAGTTGATGACCGACGCGTCGGCGGGGGTGATGCCGACACCGCCGATCAGGGACGTGATGGCGGCCAGCATGATGATGAGCCGTGCGGGCCAGGAAGGTCGGGGGCGTTGCAGGGTGTGCACGAAGCCTCCTTGTGGGGGATGCGAGACGACCAACCCCGTAAGGATCACCGTCAAATCGGGTCAAATAAAGTCAAAGATCTCCAAAGGTATGGTGAACTCTTTGTGGCACCAGGCCGGAGCCGAGGTCGCGCTACGGGTGATGGTCTTCCTTGCCGCGCGAGTCAAGGCAGGCGAGATGATCAGCCGAGGAACTCTTGCGGGGGCGGGCGAAGGCCGAGCAGATCGCAGGTGTACCGGAAGATGGGCAGGCTCGGCTTGGCGGCTCCGGCTTCGCTGGAGGCGGTCACGTCTGGCAGATCGGTTGTCAGCCCGCCACACTCCGACAAATGGTGAAAAATCGTTCTCTTAGGCATGGGGAACATCAATCCACCGCGTGCGATTATGTCTCTGTCCCGGTCCAGGTGCCCCCCCTCCCTGGAGAACAGGCAGCAAGCCCATGGAAACGCCCCTTTCCGAATCGCCACCGCTCCCACGGCGGGACGAAGCCATACGCTGCGCCGAGGCCGAGTCCGGCAGTCGCTGCGTGCTGCCCCCCGGTCACCCGGGTGAGCACGTCTATCCTCGCCAGCCCGACACCTGACCGCCGTACCGGCGGTGATCACAGCCGGAGCGTACGCCGCGTGCTTGGATACGCGAGTGGCGACCCGTGGAGACGACCAGGCCCGCGCGAGGATGAGAGACGCGCGGGTGGCCAGGCTGGGCACGGTCGGGGAGGACGGGGCGCCGCACCTGGTGCCGGTGACGTTCGCTCTGGACGGCGATCGCCTCGTGACGGCCATTGATCACAAGCCCAAGCGGACCACCGACCTGCGGCGGCTGCGGAACATCCGGGCGAACCCGAAGGTGTGCGTACTGGTCGACCACTACGACGACGACTGGACGCGCCTGTGGTGGGTCCGCGCCGACGGCGAGGCCACCATCGTGGAGCGAGACGAGGAGCGAGACGAGGCGCGACTCCCCGCCCTCGCCTCGTTGGTCGCGAAATATCCCCAATATGCGGATCACGTGCCCCAGGGGCCGGTCATCCTGATCCAGATCACCCGGTACGCGAGCTGGTCGTACTCCGGAGCGCTCTAGCGCTGGGTGCCCGACCTCGCCGGGGTCCCGTCGGCAGAATAAGATTCCATGCATGCGGATCTTCGCGAACGTAAGCGAGCTCAAGGCGGCCACCGGCGAGCACCTGGGGTACACCGAGTGGCGTGAGGTCACCCAGGAGCAGGTCAACCTGTTCGCCGACGCCACTGACGACCACCAGTGGATTCACGTTGACATCGAGCGGGCCAAGGAAGGCCCGTTCGGCGGCCCCATCGCCCACGGCTTCCTCAGCCTCTCCCTGCTGCCCTCCTTCATGACGGAGCTGTTCAGAGTGGACGGCCTGAAGATGGGGATCAACTACGGGCTCAACAAGGTGCGTTTCCCGTCGCCGGTGCCCGTGGGAGCGAAGATCCGCGCGGGCGCCGAACTCCTGGACGTCAAGGGCACCCCCGCCGGCACGCATTCCAGCCTCCGCGTCACCATCGAGGTCCAGGGCACGACCAAGCCCGCCTGCGTGGCCGAGACCCTCTCGCTGTACGTCACCGACTAGACCGAGTACCCCGAGGATCCCGCGTACAGGATCGCCGCTTGCACCCGGCTGCGCAGGCCGAGCTTGCCCAGCATCCGGCTGACGTGGGTCTTCGCCGTGGCCTCGGTCATGGCGAGCTCGCGGGCGATCTCCGCGTTCGACAGCCCGCGCGCCACGCAGCCCAGCACCTCGCGCTCGCGCGGCGTCAGGACCTCCAGGTCGTACGGCCTGCGCTCGCTCGTCCCGGCGAACTCCGCGATCAGCCGCCGGGTCACCGAAGGCGAGATCAGTCCCTCGCCGCGCGCCACCAGCCGTACGGCCTGCACGAGGGCGTCCGCGTCGGTGTTCTTCAGCAGGAATCCGGCGGCCCCGGCGCGGAGCGCCCCGAAGACGTACTCGTCCAGGTCGAACGTCGTGAGGATGAGGACGTCGGCGATGCCGCTCAGCTCGCGGGTGGCCGAGATGCCGTCCATGCGCGGCATGCGGATGTCCATCAGGACGACGTCGGGCCTGAGCTCGCGCGCCATCCGAACGGCCTCCTCACCGTCCGCGGCCTCACCGGCCACCTCGATGTCGGACTGGCCTTCCAGGATCAGCACGACGCCGGCACGTACCGCCGCGTGATCATCGGCGACCAGGACCCTGATCATCCGCTGCCCTCCGTCGTGCGGGACGGCGTCTCACCCGCGACGGTCCCGGTCTCACGCGCCGTTCCGGCCCCGATGGTCTCGTACGGCTTCGCCTTGACGGGAAGCGCGGCGGCAACGCGCCATTCGCCGCCCATGCCCATCCTTGTCAGGGACGCTTGTCCTGCCGTGAACGAGCCCCCGACGAGCGCCGCCCGCTCCGCCATGCCGACGAGCCCCGCGCCGGAGCCCGGGATGCCGGCGGGCCTGTCGGCCGGCGGATTCTCGATGATCAGAGTCACCTCGTCCGGTCCGTAGTCGATCGTCACGCTCACCCGGCCGGTGCCGTGTTTGAGGGCGTTGGTCAGGGATTCCTGAAGGATGCGATAGCCCGCCAGCTCGATGGAGGCGGGGAGGTCACGCGGCGTTCCCGTGACGGCCAGTTCGATCGCCATGCCTGTGCGCCGGGACCGTTCGACCAGGTCGGTGGCATCCTTGAGGCGCTGCCCCGTCGGCCCCGCGTCGTCGCCCTCCGCGCGCAGCAGCCCGATCATGGTGCGCATCTCGGCCATGCCGCGCACGCTGTTCTCCCGGATGGACTCCAGCACCGTGCGGACGGCCCGGGCGTCGAGGTCCTCCCTGGCGATGACCGCGGCCGACTGGATGGCCACGGCGCTGAAGTGGTTGGCGATCATGTCGTGCAACTCGCGTGCCATGCGGGTGCGCTCGGACGTCACGGCCGCCTGGCGGTCCAGCTCGGCGAGCCGGGCAAGTTGGTCGGCTCGTGCCCGTTCGGCGATCGCCTGGTCACGATGCTGCCTGAGGGTCATGGCGGTCATGGTCGGGGTGACGAGGACCAGGCCGGCCTGGATCCCGCCGACCGCGAGCGCCGCCCAGTTCCTGGCGACGAATCCGGCTATCGCCCCGATCACGACGGCCAGCACCGAGGTCACGGCGAGGAGCCAGGTGGCGAGCCGGCGCGGGCCGTACAGGGCAGCCGCGTAGATGTTGTCCGTAAATATCAGGACAGTGCCGAGGGAGGGGCCGAGGCAGATGTCACCGGCGATCGCGATCACCCCGAGCACGAGGGCCGCCACGGGCGCGCGCCGCCGCACGAGCACGCCCAGACAGGTCACCGCCAGCGGGATCACCAGCAGCGGCGCGGGCTGGCCGCGGTGGATGTACGCTCCGCCGGCGAGCAGGACCAGACCGGCGGCGAGTGCCCCGACGGCCATCAACGCGTCCTGCCGCCCCGGATCCATGCCCTTCATACCACCATGTCCGAACGGCGTCCGGCACCATCTGCGGCACGGCCTGCGCGTACACAGAAAGATGTAGCCGGGCTCGTCCCCGCTGACGACGACGGCCGGGCGGGGCATGGCCAAGGCTTGAAGAGTGATTCTGGCTGTGATCGTCGCATGTGAGATCGGCTTCTGGGTGCTGCTCGGCCTGGGCCTGCTGGCGCGGTACCTCTTCCGCCTCCGGCGCCTGGGCGGCGTGCTTCTGCTGTGCGTGCCCCTGATCGACGTGGTCCTGCTCGTCGCCACCGTGGCCGACCTCCGCACCGGGGGCACCGCCACCTGGAGCCACGGGCTCGCGGCGGCCTACATCGCGTACTCGGTCGTGTTCGGCCACCGTACGCTGCGATGGGCGGACCAGGTGGCGGCGCACCGGCTCTCGGACGGCCCGCCGCCGTGGAAGCCTCCTGCGGGCGGCATGGCCAGGGCCAGGTACGAATGGGGCATCTGGCTGCGCATCGTCCTCGCGTACGGCATCGCGTGCGGGCTGCTGGGAGTGGCGATCTGGATGATCGGCGATCCGTCCCGCACGGCGGAACTCTCGGCGTTCATGGTCGGCCTGGCGAAGGTGCCCGCGATCGCGGTCCTGTGGCCGCTCAGCTACACCCTGTTCCCCAAGAAGGCGAAGGTCAGGTGACCTGCGAGCGGAACGGCAGCTCGGCGTGAACGCGCCATCCGCCCTGGTACGGCCCGGCCGCCACCGACCCGCCGATCTTGCTCGCGCGGCGTCGCATGGTGGCGAGCCCTTCGTGTGGACCCTTGGAGGCGGGCGTCTTGGCCTTCATGGCGTTGTCCACGGTGAGCGTGACCCGGTCGGGCTGGTAACACAGGACCACCGTGGCGTTCGGCGTACCGTGTTTCAGCGTGTTGGTCAGAGCTTCTTGGATGATCCGCATACCGGCGAGGTCCACGGGGTCGGGCAGCTCCTGGGGCGATCCGGCCAGATGGAGACGTATCGTCAGGCCGCCCTGGCGTGACGACTGCACCAGATCGGCCAGGGTCGGGCGCGGGTAGTCGTACTGCGCGCGGAGCAGCAGCCGGGTGAGGTTCGCGACGTGCTGGGAGTGCGCGTGCGCCGCCACCGCCCGGTTACGGCGCCTGAGAAGGAGCGCCGCGAGGATCACCGCGGCTCCGAGGCAGGTCAGCGCGATCGCCACGACGACCTGCGTCGAGGAGCCGACCATCGCATTCAACGCTGGCTGCTGATTCATGCCTTCAATCCGCAGGTCCGAGGGCCACGTCGCGTGACCCGAGGTGGTTCATTGCCGCCGAGCGCCGCCGCCACGCGCGGAACCGGGAAAGTTTGCAGAGCATTTGTCCGTTTACAACGGCTTTCCACCATCAATCCCATTCACGCCGCCGCTCTGGGCGCCGTGGGGCTGCCTATGCTGTGGGCGTGGACGAGAACTTCCTGGAGGACACCTTCCAGCTGCGCACTGACTACATACCGCTGTGCGACCTGCTGAAGTACTGCTCCGTCACAGAGAGCGGCGGCGAGGCCAAGCACTTCATCGCCGAGGGCAACGTCATGGTCGACGGCGACGTCGAGCTGCGCAAGACCTGCAAGATCAGAGCCGGCCAGGTCGTCAGCGGCATCGACTTCGAAATCCGCGTGATAGCCGCCCCCTGACCTGGTTGGGGCGGGGTTGTTCCTCCCGGCACCCGTGTGACCAGGGCACCCGGTTGCTTCCCACCCGACCCCCCGACTGCTTCCCACCCGACACCCCGACCCTCAGCGTCGGCACCCAGCCTTGCCTTCCCGAACGCCAGGCACTCCCGAACCAGATCGAAACGTCGGACAGTCCCGAACCGGACCGAACGGCGGGCAGGCGCGGTGATCTGGGGGCTTGCCGCAATGTGACCATCGAGCACACCCCTGTCGTGAGCACGGCTCGGCCGCGCGCGGTCCCGCTCGGCCTCGGCGATGGGAGGCTCCCACGGAGGCGCCCGCCGTGGATGGGGGCCTGACAGCGGGACGGGTCCCGACTTGGGCAACCGCGTCTGGATCTCGATCACCCACCCGCGGCCCGCCCGTCCCCTCCGGCGCCGAGCCGCTTCCATAACCGGTTCGGCACACCCGCGAAGACCCGCTATGCTTATCCAGGCAAGCAGGCGGCCGTAGCTCAATGGATAGAGCATCTGACTACGGATCAGAAGGTTACGGGTTCGACTCCTGTCGGCCGCGCCACAGGTCAAAGGCCACTTCCGATCTTCGGAAGTGGCCTTCTTGATCTCCATACAGCAGCGATGTACAGCAACGCGACCTCACACGGACGACCGTCTGCGGACATCACGTGTCGACTGCGCTTGCAGGAGCTGGGGAGGCCGCCCGCGCCAGCAGCTCGCTCAGGCGCCGTCGAGGTCATCCCGGAGGCGTTGGACCCAGTCCTCGGGGAAGACCTGCGCCAGACGCTCTTTGCTGATCTCCAACATCCCTTCCTTCGCCAGCGGAAGAAGCGCGCCGTCCTGCACCGCCGTGTGATTTTCCGGAGCCGGACAGATCAGGACGGCGAGGATCCGGCACGTCCGCTGTAACTCCTCGACCCCACTGGTGTAGATGATGCCCTTGATGGGCTCCCACGCTGTTCTTACAGCAAGAGTTACGAGGCCTCCAACAAGGGAGCTACGATGATCGGTTCTCCGAGATTTGATGATGGCGTCCGCCACATATTCAGGTACTTGGTCTAAAGCCTCAGCGAACTTTTCGATTCCCTCGGCCAGGGTGACGAGCAGGTCGCACCAAAAGTGATCGGTAAGTCTCCTTCTGCTTTCCCGTGGCTTATTGCCGCCGAACCTCTTGTCCAGTTCTCCGATGACGGTGCATGTGAGGAGGTCTCCGAGTTCCTGGATGAGGTCGATGGCGCTAGGATTTTCGGACAGCCAGTCGATAAGATCGACCGTTGCGCTATCGGTGGCCGCTTCCTGTCTGTGCCTGGAAGGTCCCCGCCGCCCCTTGGGAGGCGGGATGGTCGCCCATTTGGAGTCAGTGCGTTCTCTTGCCTTCTGGCGACTTGCGGGGGATGGGTCGCGAGCCAAGGTGATGCCGTGCGGCCAACCGTGCTGTGCTCCACCGCAGTCGGAGCATCGACACTGATGCTGCTTGGCGCGCTCGCAACTCTTAGGGTGCGTCATTCGCCCTCCATCGCATCCGGCATGAAGATGGGTTTTGCGGCTCGCCGGATCTCATTCTTTTAAATCACATATAACGGAAGGTTGAGTTATCCCGATGGCTAGTTCGGTATATCCACTTGGTTATAACTAGCCCATCTTTTGCATGAATAAGGCCCTTTGGGACGTCCCCAAAGGGCCTTTGAAGCTGAACTATCTCTAGTCTGGACCTTCGAGACTCTGATTGAGTCGGTCGAGTGCCTTACGGGTTTCTGGGGTGGGGATCTGTGTGTAGACGTCCATGGTCATCGAGATCTGCGAGTGACGAAGCACACGCATCGCGACCCGGGGATGTACATCGAGGGCCGCCAGGAACGAGGCACAGGTGTGCCGGGTGTCGTGGACCCGGATACGCGGAACGCCGGCATTCCGGCAGTGCGTATCGAAGGCCCGGTTGAAGTTGCGCGGTTCGATCGGAGTGCCGTTGCGGGTCGTGAACACGAGGTCCGAGACGTGCCACTTGTCGGCCGCCTTCTCTCGCGCGTTCTCTTGCATGTCGTCGGTGACGCAGTGCCGAGACGCAAAGTCCCAGCAGCGGCAGGGAAGCCGTCGAATCCTCAGTCTTGGTCGTGTTCCTATGGAGAAGCTGCCCACGGACCCGGGTGAGCTGGCGAGAGATCCACAGTTGCTCGCCGGCCAGGTCGACACAGTCCCAGGCCAGTCCCAGCACTTCGCCCCGTCGAAGACCAAGAACGAGGATCAGCACGTAGGCCGCATACAGGGGATCATCCTCCGCTCGAAGATGCTCAAGCAGCCGGCGAGCCTCGTCGACACTCCACACACCGTGTTGCCGCTTCTTCTTGGTCTTGCCAACGCCGGGCAGCGTGGTCAACGCGGCGACGTTCTTCGAGATCAACTCTTCGCGAATGGCGTTGCCGAGTGCAGAACGAAGGACCCGCCGAATGCTCGCGATCGTGCTGCGCGACGGATAGCCCTTGCAGCATTGGCCTTTGGAACAGCACCGCTGCTTGGGTACCGGCCGCTTGTGATCCTTTCTCTGATCGCAGCAGGTACACAGCGTGGCCAACTCGTTAAGCCAGGTCTGTACGTCGCGCACCGTGAGTTTGTCGAGCCGCTTCTTACCGAGGCCGGGCACGATGTAGAGCCGTACGAGCGGTTCGTAGGCGACGTAGGTCGTCGGCTCCCGGTTCGGCTCGATCACTTCCGACAGCCAGCGTGAGAGGTAGGCAGCCAGCGTCGGGTACTTCGTGGCCACCGGCCCCTTGGCCGCCTCCCCGTGAAGCTTGAGCCACTTCTCGTGGGTCTCCTCGCGGGTCTTGCCGTAACACCACTTGCGGGTCCTCTTGCCGTCCGGTGTGGTGACCCAGACGTAGCCCGCGTACCCGGTCTTGTAGGCGAAGATCGAGCCTTCGCTGTTCGCGCGCTTGGCCATCAGGCCGCCTCCTCACAGCATCGGGTCACGTAGGCGTCCAAGGCGGATTCCGGGATGCGGCGGCAGCGAACACCGACCACGATCGAGTCGAGTTCGCCGGCGTTCATGAGCTGGTAGAGCGTCCAACGGCTGACCTGAAGGACGGCCATGGCCTGGAGGACGGTGAGCAACCTAGGAGTCATGACCACCCCGGGAATCGACGAGACGAGTGCTGGTCAGAGCAGCGGCGAGGAGCCGTTCGCCGGCCGACAGTCCCCGCCCGGCGTAGTCCCAGTGCGAGGTGACGAACACGGTGTCCTCCTCGAACAGCGGGAGGCGTCCGGTGCTGATCTGTTCCGCGCGCATGTGGTCGGCGCGAGCGGCGCGCAGGTCGCCGAGGGTGGTGGAGTAGCGCCGTGACTTCGTGGAGAAGTGCCCGCGGAAGCCCAGCATGTGAGCCCATTGGATGAGCCTGAAATCGGCCAGCTCGTCGCGGACACCCAGGCGCAGGCATTCGGCGATCAGGCGCCGGGGATGGTCGCGGATCGGCAGGGCGGTCAGGTCATCAAGGAGGTTGACGCGCCGGTCGAGTGTGCCGACGCATTCGGCCGCCTTGGTGGCGTACTTGGCGATGTAGGCGGCAACGGCCTGTTCGGAAAGGTCACCACTCATGGTGATCTGCCGGACGTCGAGCTGAGCGCCCCACTGAAAGATTCGTATGCGTTCTCCGAAAACGTGCGGGACCGTCACGGCGACCGCGGAGGCGGCATGCCGTACGGCGTCCGTCATGAGGTCGGCCGTCGCCCAGGCCGGGGGAGCCGTGGCCGGTCCCTCCGGGCCGTCGAGCCGGATCACGGCGTGGAAGTGAACGACCCCACGTCGCTGATACTCGGCCACCTTGGCGAACGAGATGACGGCCTGTTGCTTGAGGTCTCGCTGGGTCAGGCCGGCGTTCTTGGCGATACGTCTGCGCAGGGCTTGGGTGAAGCGCCGCCACAGCTCCGGCGACATGGCGTTGAACAGCACCGCGCCCGTGTAGTCGTAGCACTCTGCGCACAGTGGTTCGCCGAGGCACGGTTCGTCGGCTCCGTGCCTTGTAGTGCAGGACATGGTCCGGCCGTGCGGGCACGTCCCGGCGTCGCGGCGAGCGTGGCAAGGCAGCGTCTTGCCGTTCTTCTCGCGCCGGACATGCACCGAGCCGAAGGACGGCGCGGTGAGGGTGACGAACAGGCACGGGTGAGCGCTCACCGAGTCCGGGACGCCCTTGCCGCCGACCAGGCCGGCGCGGACGAGTTGGTAGGTGTCGGCCCGGTAGGTCTCGGCGCAGGAAGGGCAGCGGGTCGCGCGCCTGGTCTTGCAGGCCACCCGCAGTATGCCGTCCGGCTCCAGGTGGGTGCTGTATCGGTGCAGGAGCGTGCCGGTCGCGGGGCCCCAGTGTTCGACCTTGCCGCGCAGGTGGATGGGCTGTTGGCAGCCACCGGTCCGGCGGATCTGGGCGGCCCAGCGTTCGTAGTGGGGATCGCGGAGCCGGGCGATCATCCCGGCTATCGCGTGTGGATCGGTCGGGTTGGGCAAGATGGGTTCCGTCCTGTGCAGAGTGATCTGTGAGGGATGGCCCCCGGCGTGGCGCGGAACTTGGCGGTTGTGTGGCCACGCGGGGGGCGCTTACGGCTAGGCGCCGTGGTTGTCGATTCCGAAGCCGTCGCAGTCGCGGCAGGTGTCGGCCATGCTGTCGACGCCGGTTCCGCCGCAGGTCGCGCAGCGGTAGTGGACGACCGGAAGCGGTTCGGTCATCGCTTGTTGGGGGGTCTGCTGGGCTGGCGTGTGCTGTGGGTGGTGGTCGAGGTGGGCGCCCATGGTGGTGGTCCCTTGGTCAGGTGGTGGGGACGGTCGTGTGGTCTGGGGTGACGCAGCCGTGGTAGCTGCTGAAGGCGTCGTGCCTGGCGCGGGCGTCGGCGAGGATGGCGAACGCCTCGTAGCGGACCGGGCCGAAGTGCAGGGCGGTCGAGTAGTGGTCGTGGGCCAGGGCGCCGGGGTCGATCGTCGTGCCGCACAATGCGGCGATCCGGTCGATCTCGGTGCACATCTGCGCGTCGGCGGTGCGCTCGGGGAAGTAGGCGATGGTGGTGGAGTGCCGGGGTACGGGGATGTTGGGGTTGGCCTCCAGGAAGGTGGCCAGGTGGCGTAGTCCGGTGATGAAGGCCGTGCGGTGGTCGGGGTCGAGGGACATGGGTGGTGCTCCCTTCATGAGGTTTCTGGTGCGGTGCGCAGGTGGTGGAGGAGGTCGGTGGCGAGTTGGGTGGACACGCCGAGCCGGGCGCGCAGCAGGTCGAGGGTGATGGGCTTGCCGTGTTTGGCGTTGTGCTCGTCGATCAGGCGCCGGGCGTAGTCCAGGAGCGCGGGAGAGGGTTGGGTGACGTCGCCCTGGCCGCCATCGGCGACCGGCGGGAGCACCGGTACCGCGGTGGTCTGCGCGGCGACGGTTGGAGCCGGGGAGGGTTCGGGGCGGGGGCCGGTCGCGCGTCGTTCCAGCATGGAGACGGCGACGAGGAATGCCGCTGCGGGGGTTGCGGCGGTGAGCCAGCCCCACACCGAGGGTTCGGCCTGGTGGAGGTTGGCGGCCAGGGACAGGACGATCCCGGCGACCAGGACGCAGGTGGGCCAGGACAGCGGGCCGGTCCGGTGGCGTCCGGTCTTCTTGTCGCGTTGGCGTTCGCGGGCGGCCATGACGCAGGTCAGGTCGACGCACACGGCCACCGCCCAGGCCATCGGGCCTGTCTGCCCGTGCTCTACAGCGGTCTGTCGTACGTGGGAGAAGGAGCCAGCACCGGCGATCAGCGCCAAGACGATGACGGGACCGGAGTCCAGCAGCCAGGAGGCCAGGCGTCGCATGCCGGTCAGCCCTCCAGGACGGCGGTTTCGGGATTGAGGAACTCGGCGAGGTCGGCATCGCTCAACTCGGCGCAATAGGCACCGGCCATGACTTCGGCCCAGGACGGTGAGACCGGCGTAGGTGCGGGTGGCGACTTCGGCGGCTTGCTCGGAGACGTAGAAGGAGCGCGCCCGGTACCACTGGCCGTCCTGGCCGGCCACGATCGCGACGCCGGGGGTTTCGGAGGCGATGGCCCGCGCGGAGACCAGGGCCGCGGGGTCGAGGTCGCCGAGGGTCATGGTCGCGGTCTCGGGATCGTTGACCCGGTGGCAGATCCGTCCCGAGCACTGGGCGCGTAGCGCGGTCACGCCGGGGCCGAGGTCGGAGCCGATCCTTTGGCCGCAGCAGAACAGGTAGATCCCGAACGCCCGTCCGAGCTGCGCGACCCGCAACAGCGCTGTAGAGGTCTTGGCGATCTCGTCTTTCTCGGACTTGTCGGCCATCAGGTACAGCTCTGCCAGCTCGTCGACCAGCACCACCACCGGGACCGGCCGCCGGGCGCCGGATAACTGCCAGATGTTGCGTGCTCCGGCCGCGCGGCAGGCGGCCATCCGGTCCACCATCAGCGAGACCAGGTCGTCGAGGAGGCTCACGCATTCGACGCGGGAGGTGGCCAGGGCCGACAGGCGAGGCTCGTACGGCGTGAACTCCACGCCGCCCTTGAGGTCGAAGCCGACCATTGCCACCGGTTGCGGGGACAGGCCGATGATCAGGGCATTGGCGAGGTTGGATTTCCCCGATTGGGTGGCGCCGGCGTTGAGCCAGTGCGGGACGGTACGGAAGTCGATGACCCAGGGAGAGCCGGTCTCCAGCCGGCCGACGGTGACCTTGAGCAGTTCGGTCGAGATGGGGAGTTGGTCGATTCGGATCAGCGGGTCGCGGATGGTCGCGGCCAGGGTGACACGCCCGCGTTTGGTGGAGGAGACGCGTACGGCGTGGACGCGCCAGGAGTGCGCGAGCCGTTCGGCGACCTTGGTGTAGTCCTCGGGGATCTGGCCTTCTAGGAGGCGGATGGTGACGCGCCAGCCGTGGCGGGTCGGCATGGGCAGCCACATCCACGGTTTGGTGTCGACCGCGACCCGCTGGAGACGCCGTTTGACGCGGACCAGGCCGGTTGAGGAGATCAGTCCGGGGACGGTGGTGAACCAGAAGCGTTGCCGCTTCTTGGTCAGGCCGCAGCCGAGGGCGACCTTGCGCCAGGTGAGGCGGACCGTGATGGCGGTCAGCGGGTAGCCCAGGCACAGCCAGAAGGAGCGGTAGTGCCAGCGGCGCCAGGCCCAGAGCCCGGCCGCCGAGGCGGCCAGGACTCCGAGGGTGAGCAGGAGATGGTCAGACACCGCGAGCCTCCGCGGTGACGGCGGCCAGGAGCGTGGTGGCGCGGTAGGCGATGCCCCAGCGTCCCGACAGTTCCCACACGTAGCCGACCAGGCCGACAGGCTTGACCTCGTTGCCGGGGAACACCGAGGGCTCTCCGACGACGCCGATCTTGACCAGTTCGATCTTTCCGAAGGCGTCCTCCACGGAGAACAGCACCTCGTAGACGGTCTGGCCGGTGGCCTTATCGGTCTTGAGCTCGCCGGTCTCCTTGTTCATGATGCGCGGGCACGGGGCCTTCACGCAGATGAACTGGAGCCGGGAGACGTCGACCGGGATGGGGATGTTGCGCATGCTGAATACACCTCTCGTCGGCCTGCTGAGCAGGCGTGGGGGACGAGGGAGATCACGCGCCGTCAGAATCCGGAGGCGATAGCATCGAAGCGCCAACTAGGGTGCTGACCGCATCCGGCCTGGGCGGGTCTCCCGCTCAGGCCACTTTCATGTGTGGCCCGTTCCGCTCCGGGGTGAGCGGTCTTTCTGTTTCGGCCCTGAAACGCAGAAGAGCGTTTGCGTTGGGCTGTTACCTCCTGTCCAGGAGAGCTTCAGCGACAACACAAACGCTACCTCGCACCGCGAGTATCTGCTAGTACTTTTAGTATTAGTACACGTACTTTTTCTACACTCCGATCCGGTCGGCGAGTTCCCGCAGCTCAGGGGAGGGTGGGTCTTGCATGGTCAGCAAATCGGACACCAACTGGTAGGTGATTCGGTGGTTCCGAATCTGCTCCGGAGTGATCGTCTCCGCCTCCAGCAGTGCGGACACGGCCTCTTCGACCTGACGACGCTGCGCGTGAGCGCGAGCCAGGTCGACATGAAGCCGGGCGCGTCGCTCGGGAGACAACACCGAGGTGTCCACCGCCGTCCCGACGCGAAGCGCGTGACCGGCATCGCCCAGCTCGACCCCCACGGCCACCTCATGAAGCGTGACGTTGGCCGGCCCGAACTCGGTGTTGTAGTCGTTGCGCCCTTCCCCGAGCCGCTCCGCGACCTCACGAGCCCGCGCCAGATGCTGGTAAGCGGTATCGGCCTCGTTCAACCGGGACGCGGCCACGGCCCGTTGCAGGGTAAGACCACCCCACAGCGACATGGCCTCGGGCTTCCCCTCATCGACCATGAACCACAGCGCCTCGGAAGCCGTCCGCGCCGTCTCCTCCACCTGGTCGAAGTGGCGCGCCCCTAGGAAGACGAAGCCGAGCCGGAAAGCGCCGGCCGCCATCATCAGCGGGTCGCCCGCTCGTTCCGCCGCGACGATCGCCCGGTCGGCGGCGATCCACGCGGCCTCGGGCTCACCGAGCTTGGCCAGCGCCGCCGAGCACGCTTGATAGGTCGCCGCCAGCAGTTGGAACAGCTCCGCCCGCCGCTCCTCGGGAGCCGAGCGGGCAGCGGTCTCCAGCGCGGGCACCAACCCGCGCAAAAGGTCGGCCAGCTCGACATACCGGCTCTCGTGCGTCAGCTCCCACGCCCGATCGACCCGCGGCTTGATCTCGGAGGTGTCCGGGACGGGCGCGGAGTGCAGCATGGCCCGCAGCGAATGCGCCCCCGACAGCACCAGGCGCAGACTCGCCGTTCCTGGGATCTCCTCAGCGGAGGCCGCGACCACCGGCGCCTCCGCCGCCAGCTCCGACAACGGGATGTCCAGAGCCTCGGCGACCTTCTCCAGGACCGACATCCGGTCGACCTTGCGCACACCGCGCTCTACCTGGGAGATCCACGCCACCGACCGGTCGACCAACCGCGCCAGCTCCGGTTGCGACAGTCCCCGCCGCTTACGCTCCTGGGCGATGCGCCGGCCCAGCGCTCGTTGATATTCGGTGCTCACCCGGCCGTTCCCTTACCGGTCTGGAGCGACAGCCAGTCGACCTCGACCGAGGCCAGCAGCTCATCCCGCGCTGCGAGGAACCGCCGGGTGTGCTCCTGCTCCTCGTGGGTGTCGAACGCCGCCCGGTCCCGGTACAGCTCGTAGAAGATCCTCAGGAGCGGCTGGCCCTCGACCAGGTGCGATGCGTACACCAGCGTCCCCGGCTCACCCTCGCGGATCTTCTCGATGGTCTCGCCGACCAGTTGATCGAACGCCGCGGCGCTCGCCTCGTCCTTACAGGTGAACCGGACCACCAGACCGAACATGAACTCCTCCTTCGTCGCAGCCTCTACCAGAGCAGTACTTATTGTGCGTGGCAAGTACCGCAAGTGGCTTGCACTCTAAGTACTGTACTCGTACTTTAAGTACCAGGCATAGATGCAGTGCCCTGACCTGCTAGATCGCGAGGTGAGCCCACGTGACCGCACCAATCGACAGCCATAAAGGCACCGAAGAATGGCACCAGACCTTCCTCGGAAGAGTGGAACAGGTACGCGCGGTCCGCCGCTTCGTCAAGACCCACCTCCCCGACCACCCAGACGCCGACCTCATCGCCAGCGAACTCGCCACCAACGCCGTCGAACACACCCGCACCGGACAACCCGGCGGAATCTTCACCGCCACCGTCAAGCACCACCCCGACGGCACCGCCCACATCGAGATCGCCGACCAAGGCGGCCCCATCGCCTTCGGCATCCGCACCCCCACCCGCGAAGGCGGACGAGGACTCCACCTCGTCACCGCCCTCACCACCGCATGGGGAGTCAACGGCGACGCCGCCGGCCGAATCGTCTGGGTCCGCCTACCCCCACCCACCCCATGAGCACCCCGGGACCAGCCTTACAAGGCCTCCGCCAACGCTTCCCCCGCTGGGCCATCCTCTACAACCCCTTCACCTACCGCTGGCACGCCCTCCACGGCCGCTCCACCACCCTCACCGCCGACACCCCCCAACAACTCGCCGAACGCATCGTCCGCCACCAAGTACACCAACGCCTGCGCAGACCCCAACCACGGCAATGAGCGACGCCAGCACCAACCGGCTAAGCGCCGGACCAGAGGCACCCGACGGCCCTGACATCTTCAAGATCATCAGAGCCCACGTGCTTTGTCCTACCTCGGTTGATGCTTGACGCTTCGGCCCCGCCTGATGCTTTACATAATCACGGCGATGCTGGCGACACTTCCTCTTCTGCCGAAGAGAGTATGCGGGATTGGACCGAGGATTGCAGCTAAGAGCACATGGGTGGCGGGCACGCCGGACAGAATTCGTTACTATTAGGGTTAACTACTGAGCGTTTAAATTCGGGGGTGCGCGTCGGTGCACGTCACTCGTGGATCACAATCTGATCGACGTCTTCAGCGTCTTCTTCCGCCTCGCGTACGTGAATCCTCTTGAACACCTCCTGCAGCTCCTCGACGACAACTTCTTTGTCCCCGATTCTGGCAATGTGGTAGTTGAAAAAATCTGCAGACGAGTGACAGAAAATTGGAGCGACAACCTCGCTTAGTATTGGCAGCTCCTGACGCGTGTAATACGTAGCGATATCAAGCATCATCGAAGCCCATCGAATTTTCCGGAATAGGCTCAGCACCACGCCTACTGAAGGCTCGTATGTCGGAAGCGCCAAGTCCTTCATCACCCTCTCCCCGGTCCATTCGAGCCCGCGGTCGACCAGTTCCGATCCGATTGCTTCCGCCATCGCTTTCTTGATCGAGATCAGCTCGCGCACTTCATCGGAGACCGAAGACCTCGCAGCAAGGGCGGACCACTCGTTGTAGGTGTTGACCTCTGCGTCGCCGTTCCACAGCGAGTCCAGATGCTCGTACCGCCCGGCCCCGTTGGCGAACCGCTCGACCATGTTCGTCAGATCGGGATCGAGGCCATCCAATGGTCGGACGAGGTACTTCGCCTTATGCATCGAAACACCGGGGCCTGTCGGGGTCAAATCCCCCACGGCGTCTAGCAGGTTCCCAATCTTGTGTGAGTAGCTACGAAGATTGGGGAACTTTCCGGTGGCTGCATACACATTGCAGGCGATAGCCAGCTTACACAGGCGCTCCAGGCCGGACGAATACGAATGCATCCCGACGTGAAGTGCGTAGTTCAAGTCCGTGCTGCCCCACAGGAACAGGTCGGGCTCGGTCGGGACGGAGCACAGCCGGCGAAGCCCAGTCACGGTCAGTTCAGTCGCGAACTGGGTCTCAGCAACGAGACTGTTCCAGATGGTCTGCGTCATCTAGCCCTTCAATCCGAGCTGAGCCGAGTCAAGCACGTTCCGCAGCGTGCGAGCGGCCACCTCCTATCCGAGCGTACGACGGAGCGCTCGTCGCGGGCGACCGTATTACAACTACACCGGTAGGCGTGACGACGAAGAGGTGGCTCGGCACCGTCGGCCGATGGCCACCAAACGCACTAACCTGCCGCGAGTCGCACCCGCGGCCCACTCAGGATTGATCATGTCAACCATCAACCGAGGCCGCAGTGTCAAGCACCAGCCGAGGTAGGACGAGAGCCCACGTGCTTCCGGATGAGAACTTTCTCTACGTCTTTAAAGGCGGCCCGCTGCGCGGCCCGCCGGGCGCGCCGGACGGCCGCGTGCCCGGCTGCGGCTCTCCGGCCGGTCCGGGCACGCACCGCCCCGCGCGCCCGAGAGGCCGGCAGAAGTCACCACTGAAGACCGTGACGATCGCCCACTACGGTTCTCGCCACACTGGTCGGGGCGATCGGCTGCCGCGCGGCTTCCGGTGCTCGGGCCTAGCGGCCCTGCGCTCCGGGTCCGCTTGCCATCGAAATACCGAAGTACCGTCCCGGGACACTTACTGATCTGGCAAGCTCGTCACATATACATCAGCATCGACATGACGAGAGCTTAGTCTATGAGCACAGGACGACGGCCTGAGAGCCGGGTTTTCCTAGTCATGATCGGACTAACGGCTGTCGCGGCGACGCCAACTGTCCTGACAGTCATCAAGGTTACAAACCTCTGGATTCTAGGTGGAGCGGCGACGGGAGCAGCAGTGTTACTGGTGCTCGCAAGCTTTTGGCAAGATCGCTACAAACGCATCATCTCCTCTCAGGATGAGGTGGCGAAAAAGCTTAAAGACGGCTGTCTCACTCTTGCTAGTGGCAAACTTCCCAAAGTGCGTCAGATCACAAATCCAATCACGCTGGGAGTCCACCCTTCCATCCCCCTCACCAATGCCCGTGAAAGCAAATCACGAGTCCCGCCTTACATCTCTCGTGACATAGACCGGGAATTATGCTCGAGGATACTTGAGGGTGGCTTCGTACTAATAGTGGGGGACTCTACTGCGGGGAAATCGCGAGCCGCGTTCGAAGTAATGCGCGGCGCAATACCGAATCATACGTTGATCGCACCTCACAGCATAGAAGCACTTCAGGCTGCAGTGCAACATGCATTACGATGTAGAAACGCAGTCCTTTGGCTTAATGACTTAGAGCGCTACCTGCGTCAAGGCGGTCTATCCAAAGAAAATATTGCTGCTTTGATCAGTGCGAAAAGTCTCTCGCATGTTGTTCTTGCCACCGTGCGTTCGGTTGAGCAAGCACGTCTCTTGGACGAGCACATTGATTCAGATGCACCCGGCGGGCGAGATGGGCGTGAAGTGCGAGAAGTGCTTGCGCTGGCACACCAGGTTCGGCTCTTCAAACGGTTCAGCAGCGAAGAAATCGCGCGAGCTAAAGGTCTAATAGCGGACCAGCGCATCGCCATGGCCTTAGAGTATAGGAGCGAATTCGGGATAGCAGAGTACTTAGCGGCTGCACCCGAGCTTGCACGCGCCTATGAAAACGCGTGGGATATCGGGGCTAATCCGAGAGGTGCGGCGCTTGTAAGTTCCGCTATTGACTGTCGAAGGGCGGGATTTCTTAGCCCGATACCTAGAGCTTTGTTGGAGCAACTTCACGAGGGATGTCTTTCTAAGGCAGGGGGGCAACGACTCAACCCCGAGTCTCTCGAAGAGGCCTGGCAATGGGCAACGCGACCAAGACAGGCGACGGCAGCCTTGCTGTCGATAGTATCCACCAGGCAGGACGTTGCAGTATTTGACTACTTGGTAGACATGAAGCAATCTGCACAAGAGGGTCAATGGTATGCGACGGAGACATTTATCAACACATCGTTAACATATGCATCCGCTTCCGACTCATTAGCACTTGGAGAGCATGCCTACTGGGGGGATCATCACCTCGCCAGCCAAAAGGCGTTCCGTAGAGCCCTAGCGTTGTACGAGAAGGTCGGAGACCTAAAGGGACAGGCACACGCCTTGAAAGGGCTAGGCAATATTTCTCACAGTGCCAAGAAATATGATCATGCTGTGAGAATGTTTCAACGGGCATGGCAGCTATACGAAGCCGCGGGGGATTCTAACGGTCGGGCTGAAGCGGCGCGAGGGCTGTGTGCCGTAACTGCCTGCGGCGACGAGTGGCAACGCACGACTGAAACTTATATAAATATCAAGGACTTATTGTTATCCATAGAAGACCGGTTTGGTTGCCTATACATATGGAATGGCGTCACAGATTTGCTCGCTCACGGAGACGAAGACGGTCCATATGCTGAGCTTTATGCGGTCGGCGCCATCGTGCAAGAGGAGATTCAAACATGGTTTACGAAGCAGGAGGAGGAGGTCTGCGCTAACCACCGCCGATCTGACCTCAAGGCGCGAGTGTATGCACAAGTCTACGATCTTTACGAGGTTATAGAGGATTGGACCGGGCAAGCGTATGTGAATAATGCGTTAGGCGACATAGCTTTAGAGGAGGCAGGTTGGAGCACTGCCGCACAGCACTATGAGGACTCCTGGACTTTCTATAAAAAGTCCGCCACCGAGCTATTGGCAACAGATAAAGAGATCGTTGGAAGATCCCGATTAGCTCGCTCATGCAAAGAATACAATCGGATTGCATCCGACTATCACAAGACTGAAGATCCGCTAGATATTGAAGACTGGCGTAGAACTGAAGAGCAGATCCAAGTCTTACGAAAGCTTTCCCAGGCGGCGGCGAATCTCCGGTACGCTATCGACAACGTTCGGGTAGCGTCAAAAGGCATCGAAGCAACGTTAGTAGATGAGAGTATTAGGCGCTTGGGTTCATCGATTTCAAAGATGCAAGCGCGACTTCTTGCTGAAAGCAATGGAACCGATCTATTAGAGCGCTTGAGGCGTATCGAACTGGACATAGAGGCCTCATCTCTCTCTTCCGTCTTGTCTCAGTCATTTGATGGCGAGTGCGATGGTGATGGTTTATGAAATCCAGATGTCGTCCAGGGCCAGACACACACCCTATGTACGTCTACTTTTCTACCCATAAAACCCGTAGAGCAGCGAGCATGCTGGAGGGCCCCACCGGGAAGGCGGCAGTATAGGACGGGCAGCCTCATAGGAGCAGTTCATGCAACGGCTCGCCCTCTTCGACTTGGATAACACCCTTGTAGACCTTGACGAGGCGTTCCTGGTATAGGTCGAGAGGTTCGCCGACGAGCATGCCTTAGGAGCCGACGCGGTGGACTGGTTGGTCGCTCTTGACCGAGACGGCGTTCCGCACCGTGAGGCGTTCTTCGCCAAGCTCCGCGAGCGCTTCATGCTGCCTGAACCGGTCGAGGAGCTGTGGCGCCCCTACCGGACGCGCATGCCGTACCTCGTGCGCTGTCGGCCTGAAGTCCTGGACGGCCTAGCCCGGCTACGGGCAACCGGGTGGCGCGTTGCGACCGGGTGGCGCGTTGCGATCGTGACCAATGGGACGGCAGACAACCAACTCGGGAAGATCCAGCAGACGGGGTTGGCCGAGGCGGTAGACGTCTATGCGTTGTCGGGAGTCGAAGGCATTCGGAAACCCGACGTTGCTCTGTTCGAGATTGCGGCCAAGCGGTGCGGCTTAACCCTCGCCGGGGGCGGTTGAATGATCGGAGACAATCGCATCGCCGACATCGCCGGCGGACGTGCCGCGGGTCTCCAAACAATCTTGATCGGCCGGAGTACCTGCCCCGGTGTCGACCACCAGGCCGACCACGTGGTCACCGGATGTACTGCAAGCCATTGAGATCTTGCAGTCGATGGAGGTTGACGACGGCAAGATCTGATAGCGGTGACAGGAACGTCGGCCGCCAGGGCATGCGGAGTAGTCGTAGGCGAGACGCCCAATATGCGGGCAATGATCAAGGGCCCGAACTACAGCGACAGAGGCGTTTCGGCAGGTCAAAGGCAGATGCGACAGTGAGAGACACTGCTCTCCTAAAGCGGGTGCCACAGTGAGCGCCCTAACCGACCGCTCGATTCAGGCGTGAGTCTGTTCCATGCGCCATGGTGCTTTGGGGTCAGTAAGGGTGTCCAAAAGAATCTCGCACCAGGTTGCCGCAGCGTTAACTGCGAGTCTGGCATGCCGTGGTCCCAGGCCGGAAGGTGCACTGAAGCGGCCGTGCCCGGTTCCGTAACGGTTACGCATTTCGGCGACACCAATGGCCAGTGATGAGAGGCTTCCTAGCACACGCTTAACCGACTCGGCATTATCGGGATCTCCGGACCTGTTTTGCTGTTGGCTAGGGTGCAGCAGCAGGGCTATCTGAGCCTGCTTGATTAGCTCTGGGAGATCACTTCGCTCGTTTACCGGCTGCGCCCGCTCTTGTAGCACTACCTTCGCAGTAGCCTCAATGAGTTGCTTAGCCGCTCCAATAGCATCGTCGGGATAGTCTGCGACAACGCGCCGAATGCGCTCCAACTCGGAACGGATCCCTGAGGATTCCGACAGCTCATCCAAGTGCAGCCGTAGTCCATGCGGGTGCAGGGCTAGAATCCGCAATTGTTCGTCGACCTGATAGCCGTCGCGGGCGAGACCTTCTCGTATATCGGTGAAATCGGGTTCGCTGTCACCGCTCTCACGTTTGGTCCTTCGCAGCATACTCTCAAGTACGCGTAGCGCACGTTCGACGGCAGACACGTCGGTCCAGTCGACGCCGCTCGCGTAGGAGTCGAACGTTCGGCGGCGGACGCTAGTCTCGTCTGAGGTGAAATCAGGGACCGGCGCGAAGTGCTCGTTCTCCCAGTACTCGGTGATTGCAGGCTTGAACAGGTCCGTAGCCAGCCGGCGGAAGGCGTTCCGGGTGGTCCTGCTGATCAGATCAGGTCCTCGACTCATGACTCCGACCTTACGACCGACCGGAATCGGCCACATCTATTTATTCGATGCGGCATCCGACTGCAGGCGATGCCAAGGGTAGTTGCAGCTCACAGCCTCCAGGCTAGCCATGAGATCACCGCTCTCCTACGAGATTGCGCAGCTTCGTAGGATCGCTTCGTGCAACGACTCGCGCTCTTCGACCTGGATAACACCCTTGTGAACCTTGACGAGGCGTTCGGGGTGTGGGTCGAGGAGTTCGCCGGCGAGCATGGCTTGGGGTCCGAAGCTGTTGGCTGGCTGATCGCTCTTGACCGGGAGGGCTTCCCTCACCGAGAGGTTTTCTTCGTCAAGATCCGTGAGCGCTTCACGCTGCCGGATTCGGTCGAGGAGCTGTGGAGCCGCTACCGGAGGCGTATGCCGTACCTCGTGCGCTGTCGGCCCGAAGTTATGGACGGCCTGACCCAACTACGGGGGTCCGGGTGGCACGTGGCCATCGTGACTAACGGGACGGCGGACAACCAGCTCGGGAAGATCCAGCAGGCCGGGTTGGCCGAGGCCGTAGACGCCTACGCGCTGTCGGGAGTCGAAGGTATCCGCAAGCCCGATGTCGCCCTGTTCGAGATCGCGGCCAAGCGCTGCGGGATGACTCTCGCCGGAGGCGGTTGGGCAATCGGTGACAACCTCACCACCGACATCGCCGGCGGACGCGCCGCGGGTCTCCGGACGATCTGGATCGACCAGAGCACCTGCCCCGGTGTCGACCACCAGGCCGACCACGTGGTCACGGACGTACTCCAAGCCATTGAGATCTTGCAGAAGAGGGGAGACGGCGGCTCGCCGTGACAGCAGCGGTGACAGCAACGTCGGCCACCAAGGGCATCCGGCGGCAGCCGTACACCACCCTCTGACCTGGGTCTCCGGCACGGCAGCAGGGCGGTTGTTCCGCCTGAAAAGCGGACGGTCACTGTCACTGCTGGTGAGGTCGAGCCGAGGCGCGGTATCGATCCGACCCGTTTCCTCGGCTCGCCTCCCGAACCGGACGTGCGACTTTCACCGCATCCGGCTCTCCACAGATCCCGTTGCGGGGATGGTTCGTCATGCCGTGTGTGGCCAGGGTGAGGGGATCGCGGTTCCCCGGTAGCGGTATCGGGTGGTGCTTACCGCTTGCGGGTTGAACAGTGTCGCCTCGTTGGTGCTCGGCCACCAGCCTTGTCGGCAGTACTGGCGTCGTAGCTGTCTCCAGGGGAGGCGGCGGTGTTTGCGCCGGATCCACCCGAAGACCTGCCGCCAGAGCACGTGGCTGAGATAGCCGAACGTGGCGCTGGAGACGCCAGGCCGAAAGTAGGCCGTCCAGCCCCGGAGCATCTGATTGAGCCGACGCACCAGGACCGGGAACGGCATGTTGACGTCCTTCCAGCACCAGTCTTTGACCTTCGCCGTGATGGCGTGGAGCGCCTTCTTGGACGGGTAGGTGTAGACGTACCGAACTTAAATGGGCCTTGTCGGATAGCTGACGACCGCTGATTCGTCGGTTACGACGAGTGTGTGCGATACGCGCAAGGTGGTGGGTTCACCCCCCAGGAACAGCAGCGTCGTGAGCGGGTACGGCTGGAAGCGGCCGGGATGTTCGCGCAGGGAGACAAGAACGCGGTGATCGCGCGCAAGCTGCGAGTCACCGAACGGTCGGTGGAACGGTGGCGGCGCGCCTGGCGCGAGGGTGGCGCACAGGCGTTGCACTCTCAAGGCCCGCCGTCGCTGCCCAAGATCAGCCCGTCGCAGTTCGCCCGTCTGGAGGCCGAGCTGGAGCGCGGCCCGCTGGCGCACGGCTACGCTGACCAGCGCTGGACGCTGATGCGGATCAAAACGCTGATCGGCCGGATGTTCCACATCGGCTACACCGTGCCGGGCGTGTGGCTGCTGCTGCGGCGCAACGGCTGGTCCTGCCAGCGGCCGGCACGGCGTGCGATCGAGCGAGATGAAGCAGCGATCGAGGTATGGAAGAAGGAGATCTGGCCGCAGGTGGAAGATCGGCGGCGGCCAAAGGCGCCTGGATCTGCTTCGAAGACGAAGCGGGCCAAGGCCTGAGGCCGCCTCGCGCTCGTACCTGGGGCCGACGCGGGCAGACCCCCGTGGTGCACATCCGCGCCGGCGGCACCGGATACGTCTCCATCGCCGGGATGCTCTGCTACAAGCCCGGGCAGCGGTCCCGGCTGATCTACCGGCTGCATCTCTACCGCCGCCGCAAGGGCGAATCCAAAAGCTTCGCCTGGACCGACTACCGCGACCTGCTCCTCCAGGCACACCAGCAGCTCGGCGCCCCGATCATTGTGGTCTGGGACAACCTCAACCGGCACCTGGTCCCACAGATGAGGGCGTTCATCGACGAGCACGAGCAGTGGCTGACCGTCTACCAACTGCCTTCCTACGCCCCCGATCTCAACCCCACCGAAGGCATCTGGTCACTGCTCAAACGCGGCCCCCTGGCCAACCTCGCCGTCGCCGGCCTGCCCCAACTCGTCCGGATCGTCAAACGCAGCCTGAAGAAGATCCAGTACCGACCCCACCTGATCGACGGATGCCTCATCCAGACCGGCCTGACCTTGGCGCACAACCCAGCCGAAGCGCTCGACATCCCGAATTAAAGATCAGTAGAGGGTGTCTGAAAAGTCATGATCGCGTTTCCGCGAGACGGTGCAGGAGCAGCATGCAGGTTGCGGCGTAGATGACGCTTTCTGAGGTTGCAATCAGGTATTCGTAGTCCTTGGATAATCGCCGGTAGCGGCCCAGCCAGGCGAAGGTTCTCTCCACGACCCACCGTCGCGGGACCACCGCAATGGCTGGTAGCTCGCGCGGGGGTGTGCCGGCCTTGGCCCAGGTGCGTCGGTTGCCTCCGTCGCGGCGCACCACGATCTGCACGGTCATCCCCAGGACATCGCGAGCCCAGTCGATGAAGCGGCTGCCGCGGTAGCCCTGGTCGGCCCATAGGTGCTCCAGCCGGGGGAACCGTTGGGCGGCGTGGCTCAGCAGCACCATCGCCCCATCGCGGTCGCCGGCGTTGGCCGGGCTGACACACGCAACCAGCACCAGGCCGAGGGTGTCGACCAGCAGGTGGCGCTTGACCCCCAGCACCTTCTTGCCGCCGTCGTAGCCGTGCAGGCCACCCCGCTCGGTGCCGCGTACGCTTTGGCTGTCGATCACACCTGCGCTGGGAGTGGGATCGCGGCCGTGGCGCAGGCGTTCCCGCTCCCGCAGCACCGTCAGGATCTGCTCCCAGCGGCCTTCGTCGCGCCATTGGCGCCAGTAGTGGTACACCGTCTGCCAGGGCGGGAAGTCGTGGGGCAGCAAGCGCCAGGCACAGCCGGCGCGCAGCCAATAGGCGATCGCGTTCACTATCTCCCGGCGGGCATGCAAGGCAGGGCGGCCACCGCTTTTGGGGCGGGGATCAGCGGCTCCAGCAGCGCCCATTCCTGGTCAGTGAGATCTGTGGGGTAGGGCCGTCGGTGTCGAGGCATGGGGGAACCTCCCCCACCAGCACCTCACAACGATCACCAGCTTGGCAGTCACCAAAACGCCAGCTTTTCAGACACCCTCTAGTGCTGGTCTTTGGTTCCTCGCTTGCGGTGACGTTGGATGCGCCACCCCAGGAAGTCCAGTCCCTGGGTGATGTGCACGACGTGGGTCTTGTCGGCTGCAAGCCGTAGCCCCAGCGGTGAAAGAACCTCCGCTATCTCCTCCAGCAGAGCCTCGGCGTGCTCCTTTGTTCCGGAGACCACGACCACGAAGTCGTCCGCATACCGAATGAGCCGGTAGTTGGCCAGTCCTTGGTGGCGACGCCGTCGCCTGCTGAAGTAGTCCCCGATCTGGGCGGCGAAATGGTCGTCCAGGGTCGAGAGGGCGACGTTGGCCAGCAACGGTGACAGAATCCCGCCTTGAGGGGTTCCGGTGTCGGTGTTCCTTCGCACGGTGTCCTCCCCGAGGATTCCCGCTTTTAGGAACGCCTTGATCAGCCCGAGCACCCGCTTGTCGGTGATCCGCCCGCGTATCCGGTCCATCAGGGCCGGATGGGAGATCTCGTCGAAGCAGGCCGCGATGTCCGCTTCGACCACCCACTCATAGGAGCGAGTGGTCAAATACTGCACCTCGGACACCGCGTCGTGCGCGCGCCGGTTCGGGCGAAAACCGTAGGAACACGGCTGGAAATCCGCCTCGAAAATCGGCTCCAACACCAGCTTCAAGGAAGCTTGGACCACCCGGTCGGTCACGGTCGGGATTCCTAACCGGCGGCGCTTGGCCGTTCCCGGTTTGGGGATCATCCGCTCACGCACCGGCAGCGGCCGAAACTCTCCGCCCTTCAGGTCAGTCCGAACTCTGGCCAGAAACTCCTCCACGCCGATACGGGCTTGGATGGAGACGACGGTCTTGCCGTCTACTCCGGCCGTGCGTGCCCCCTTGTTGCCCCGCACTCGATCCCAGCCCACCATGAGGAAGGCCGGGTCACACACCAGGTTGAAAAGGTCGTCGAACCGGCGACCGGGATTATCGGCCGCCCAACGGTGCAGTTTGGTCTGGATCTCCAGTACCCGGCGTTCAGCCCGAAACAGGGCTGTGTCCAGTTCATCGATGTTCACCGACGCACTCCCGGCATTCCAGCATCCTTCCTGCGGATCTGCTGGTCTCCTTCGCCATGCAGGCGGCTTTCCCGCCCTCGGACTACTACGAGACCTCCGTCCCGCCCCACGGCCGTTAGTCGGCGACGGACCTGCCCCCGGCTTCGGCCTGGCCGACCGAAGCGAGAAGCGACCGCGGGCGGTTCCCACGTTCACCACGTGACCGATCGACGAGGGAGGCGCCCAGCTCATGCCCCGGCAGCATCGCCACGCCTACGCCGCAGACCTTCAGCGTGGCCTCCCCACCGGCGCTGTCGACCGGCTTCGGAGTTGACCACCCAATGCGGTGGCCACGCGCTGCACACCGGCCCATATCCACCAGGTTGGAGCCGGCACGGGCCTTACGGAGCTTTAGCACTGGTTTCTCGCGTGCACCTTCTCGTCTTGCTAGAGGAGCCCAAGCCATCTGGTAGTTCTGGCCCGTCTCCCCGTTGTCAGGGCTGCTTTCCACCCTCCCCGGCATCCCCCGGTTCAGGCTGCCCTCAGCTTCACCCGGCTGCTGCGACAGCCAGGCGGTGGAGTCCTTCCACCTCCACTCGGTCACACAGCGCCTCGTGGCGCACTACAGCAGCCCGTACAGCAACACCGCCTCACAGGATCACACGCCATCACACGGCATCTACCGCTTGAGCAGGCGGAAAAGCGGCTGAAGAGGGGGCCGCCCTTCCCTACGGATCAGAAGGTTACGGGTTCGACTCCTGTCGGCCGCGCTCACGCTAGAAGGCCCGTCACCAGGGAAACCTGGGACGGGCCTTTGTGTTTGTCCTAACAATGTTGGGATCTTGCTAACACCTTTTCTTGGGCTTGATCTCGATCGCGTGGGCCTCGGTCCACTCGTCGAGACACACGCGGTCACGCTCCTCAAATGCGACTCGTCCGTAAGCTGAGGGTGTGTCCCCCGCACTGGTCCTGCTCGATGGCGTGCGCTGGCAGGGTGCGCGCGTGGTCGGCGATCGCGCGCAAACCCTGCTGGCCGTACTCGCCATGCACGGGCGTGCAGGGCTCAGTGACGAGCGCCTGGTCGAGGAGTTGTGGCCCGACGAGGCGCCGGCCAACCCGACGAAGGCGCTGCAGGTGGTCGTCTCGCGGACCAGGGCGGCGACCTGCGCCGACGTCGTGGTGCGGCTCCCGCGTGGTTACCGGCTCGGGCTGCCCGCCGGTCAGGTGGACGCGCTGCTGCTCGGCGCGCTGGTGGAGCAGGCACGGGCCGCACTGGGCGAAGACGACATGGCGCTCGCGCGTCGCCGCGCCGAAGAGGCCATGGGTCTCGTGGCCGGCGGCTTGGATGGCGCCACGGGCCCACTCGCTGAGCTGAGGGGCGTCGCCGCAGGGTGGGTGGCCGAGGCGCGACGGGTGGCGGCGATCGCGCGGGGCCGGAGCGGCGCTCACGAGGGCGCGCTGCCGCTGCTGGAGGAGGCCGCGGCCGATCGGCCGCACGACGAGGAGCTGCTCGCCTGCCTGCTGCGTAGTGAGGCCGCCGTACGAGGTGCCGCCGCCGCTCTGGAGCGCTACGGGCGGTATCGCGCGGGTCTGGTCGCGCGGCTCGGCACCGAACCAGGGCCTGAGCTTGCCCGCGTGTACGCCGAACTCCTCGTCGCCGATCGGCCGGTGCGTGAGGGCATCCTGTTCGACGGTTCCTCGCTGCTCGGCCGCGACGGCGACATCCGTGCGGTACACGCCCTGTTGCAGACCAACCGGGCGGTCTCCATCATCGGCCCTGGCGGGCTGGGCAAGACGCGGCTGGCTCATGTCATCGGCAGGAACGCCGCGCAGCCCGTCGCTCACTTCGTCGAACTCGTCGGCGTCTCCTCGCCGGAGGGCGTGGTGGGCGAGGTGGGCTCGACGCTCGGGGTTCGGGACTCGGTCAGCGGGCGTCGTGCCCTGACCGCCGAGCAGCGCTCCGACGTTCGCGCCCGGATCGCCCAGCATCTCGACCAGACTCCGGCGCTGCTGATCCTGGACAACTGCGAGCACGTGATCGAGGCTGTCGCCGATCTGGTGGCGTTCCTGACCGTGACGACCCGCGACCTGCGGGTGATGATCACCTCGCGCGCCCCCTTGTCGATCCCCGCCGAACGCGTCTACCTGCTCGGCGAGCTGCCCACGGGCGACGCGGTGGAGTTGTTCCGCCGGCGCGCCACGGCCGCCCGCCCAGGTGTGCGGATCGACGAGGGAGTGGTCGAGCAGGTCGTCGCCCGCCTCGACGGCCTGCCGCTCGCGATCGAGCTGGCCGCGGCCAAGGTGCGGGTGATGTCGGTGGAGGAGATCGCGCGGCGCCTGGCGGACCGGTTCGCCCTGCTGCGCGGCGGGAACCGTACGGCCCCCGACCGGCACCAGACGCTGCTAGCGGTCATCGACTGGTCGTGGAATCTGCTGGACGAGCCAGAACGGCAGGCGTTGCGGTGGTTGTCGCTGTTCGGCGACGGTTTCACGCTGGCCGCGGCCGAGCACGTACTCGGCCCGGACGCCCTGCACGTCGTGGACGTGCTGACCGAGCAGTCGATGGTGAGCGTCCGCGAGACGACTTACGGCCTCCGCTACCGGATGCTGGAGACCGTCAGGGAGTTCGGGCGGATGCGGTTGGAGGAGGCCGGCGAGGAGGCGCCCGCTCGGGCGGCACAGCGGGCCTGGGCGACGGCGTACGCTCACGAACACGCCTTCGAGCTGTTCAGCCCGGCGCAGTTCGCGGCGGTCGACGCGTTGCACGTCGAGGAGAGCAACCTCGCCGATCTGCTCCGGCAGGCTCTCGGCGAGTCCGATCCCATTACGACGGTCCAGTTGCTGGCCGGCGTCGGCGCGCTGTGGTCGATCCGTGGCGATTATTCCCGGATCCTCGTTCACTGGGACGCGATCACCCAGGTGATCACCGGCTGGGTGCCGCCGCCGTACCTCGTCGAGGTGACCAGGGCCGCCATACTGATCACGCTCATGAACACCGTGATCATCACCGATCGCCGTGGCGATCCGTTGCGCGATCTCCTCCGTACGCTGCCCACCGGTGACACGACGGATCCCCGCTTGGCGGCGATGGCCACGGTGCTGCTCGCGTGCGACGCGGCCGACGGCGCCGAGGTACGCCGCCGGCTGGCGGAGTTGTGCCGGAGCACCGACCGTGACGTCGCCTTGGCGGCGACGCAGATGAGTGTCCACGTCTTGGAGAACGCGGGTGACGTGACCGGGGCGATCGAGGCCGCCGAGCGGACGCTGACGATGCTCCGCGAGGACGAGGGGCCGTGGTTCGCCGCGATCATGCACGCCGTGCTGGCCCACCTGGTCATGCAGCTCGGCGACCGCCGGCGGGCGGTCGGACACGCGCGGACCGCCATCCCGGTGCTGAGCCGGCTCGGCGCCACCGACGACGAGACCCAGCTACGCGCGGTGCTGCTGACCTCCGCGCTCGCCGACGGCGACCTCGACACCGCGGAGACCGAGCTAGCCGAGATCACCCGGATCAACGACAACGAGGCAGTGCTCGGCGGGATGGCGATCGCCTCGTTGTGCGCGGCCGAGCTCGCCCTCGCCCGCGGCGAGACGGCCGCCGCGCTCGCGGAATACCGCCTGGCCGTCCAGCGGGCACGCGATCTGCGCCTGCCCGGAGTGCCGCGCGCGGAGTTCACGCCGTGGACGATGGTCGCGGTGTCGGTCACTCTGACGGCGTACGCGTACCACGCCCCGCCGGAAGACGTCCGGTACGGCGAGGAGTTGTTCTCCGCCGTCCGGGGCTACGACCTGCTGGGCGCGGAAAACCCCGTCCTCGACTACCCGCTGTGCGGCTCGATGCTCTTCGCGCTCGGCGCCTGGGGGTTGCTGCGGGGAGCCATGGCCCCCGGCGACTCGATCGGGTTGCTGGTGCTGGCCGAGCGGTTCGCGTACAACAGCAGCATGCCCAGCATGACCTTCGAGCGGATCGAACCGTACGCGGAGCGGGCGGCGCCCGGGATGATCGCGGCCGGGCGGGCCAAGTACGGCGATCGACGCGGCTCCGACCTGCTCGACGAGGCGCGGAGTCTCGTCGAGCAGGTTTCCGGCCGTGACGGACGGAGGTCACATGTGCCGTTTGTAGCTGCGTACCGACAGCGGCGCGAAGATCGCGATGACGATCAGGCACGCCAGGAGCGTCCAGGCCACCTCTCCGCTGACGAGGGCGTTGTTGGCGAGGTCGCGGGCGGCCGTGACCAGGTGTGAGACCGGGTTGATCCGGACGAACGCTGCCAGCCAGCCGGGCAGGGTCTCGACGGGGACGAACGCGTTCGACAGGAACGTCAAGGGGAACAAGATCATCATGGAGATGCCCTGCACGGCCTGGGCGCTCCGGGCGATCGTGCCGACCCAGGTGAAGACCCACGCCAGCGACCAGCCCGTGATGATCGCCAGCAGGATCGCGGCGAGCACGCCGCCCGCTCCGCCGCCCGGGCGGTAGCCCATCACCAGACCCATGCCGAAGGTCAAAGTGGCCGCGATCGTGTAGCGCAGCAGGTCGGCCACCATCGGGCCGGCGAGCGGCGCGATCCGGGCGATCGGCAACGACTTGAAGCGGTCGAAGACACCCTTCTCCATGTCCTCGCGGAGTTGCGTGCCCGTGGCCATGCACGTCGTCAGCACGGTCTGGGCGAGGATGCCGGGGATCATCAGGGGGAGGTAGCTCTGCACGTCGCCGGCGATGGCGCCGCCGAAGATGAAGGCGAACATCGCGGTGAACAGGATCGGCTGCAGCGCCACGTCGAAGAACTGCTCCGGGTTGCGGCGCATCTTCATGAGCGCCCGCCACGCCATCATCAGGGTCTGGCCGAGCGTCTCCCCCATGGAGACGCGCCGCCGGGCGGCGGCCACGCGGTCGGCGGCCCGGACCGCCTCGCGGGCGGGTGCGATCATAGTGCTCATCGGTTCTCCTCCACGCCGGTCTTGTCGTCCCCGTCCGTTTCATGGCCGGTGAGGGCGAGGAACACCTCGTCCAGGCTGGGCTTGGCCACGCTCACCGAGGAGATGGACACTCCGGCGGCGCGAAGCGCGATCAGCACGTCCGCGGCCAGGTCGGCCTGGTCGAGGGCGACGTTGAGGCGGCCCTGCTCCGGGCCGAGGATCGGGTCGGAGCCGAGGACGCGCCGCACGACCTCCACGGCGGCGGGCACCGCGCCCGGCTCGGCGAGCAGCAACTGGAGGGCGGAGTTGCCGACTGCGGTCTTCAACTCGTCGGGGGTGCCCTCGGCGACTTTGCGGCCGTGGTCGATAACGGCGACGCGATCGGCGAGCTGGTCGGCCTCGTCCAGATATTGCGTGGTCAGCAGCACCGTGCAGCCATCGGCGACCAGACCGCGGATGGTGTCCCACATCTGGCCGCGCGTGCGCGGATCGAGACCGGTGGTCGGCTCGTCGAGGAAGATCAGCGGTGGCCTGGTGATCAGGCTGGCCGCCAGGTCGAGGCGCCGCCGCATGCCGCCGGAGAACTGCGCGATCGGTTTGCCGGCGGCTTCCTCCAGGCCGAACTGGCTCAGCAGCTCGGTGGCGATGCGCCGGGCGCGCGGCGCGGCGATGCCCTGCAGGCGACTGAAAAGCCAGAGGTTCTCGCGGGCGGTCAGGTTCTCGTCGACCGATGCGTACTGTCCGGTGACGCCGACGAGCTGGCGGATCACGTGCGGGTTGCCGGCCACGTCGACCCCGAAGATCTCGGCGCGGCCCGCGTCGATCTTCAACAGGGTGGCCAGCATGCGTAGCGTGGTGGTCTTGCCGGCGCCGTTCGGGCCGAGGACGCCGAAGATCTCACCTGGGCGTACGTTCAGGTCGATCCCATCGACGGCACGGTGCTCGCCGAACGTCTTCACCAGCCCTTCCGCACGTACGGCCAGATCAGCGCCCCCGTCGGGGGCCGGGCCGCCCCCGGTTCGTCCGAGTTCTGTGATGCTCATGGCCTCACTCTCGGTGGCGCCGGTTTCACGGCACCCTCGACCGGGTTTCACCGGTTGCGGGGAGCTCTGCCGGATACGTTCCTCCGCCAGCCGGGCGAAGCGAGCGAAGCAAGCCAGTTCACCAGGGGCGATCGGGGCCTTAGGAGGTCGTGGGCGCATTGGCCGGGCGCCAATACGGTGACAGGCAGGCATGCCGACCTTGCCGATGGGGGATGGATGGTTCGATTCACGTCACCCGCTCCAACATAGAAAGCCAGGTCAGAGGCATGATTCCTACCTGGCTTTTGATCTGCTCAGGCTCGTTGTCGGTCTTTCGTGCAATTAGGCCGATTCTCCGCTCCGGCGAGCCAGTTGCCGCACGAGGCGTGAGACTGCCCATGACTGGAACCAACCCGTGCCCATGAGGAGCAGGACTAGCACGATCGGATTCGTCAGTTCGATCGGCACCCCGGCATCGAGGAACTGTCGGCGGCCGTACGTGACACACGTCGCCGACGTAGATGACGCGCGGATACCCGAGATCGCCGGACAGTGGGCGGAGATCGAGGAGTTCACGACCTATGGTTTCGTTGACAGGGAGTACCTGTTGACGGTCGCTAAGGAACTCGTGGGTCTTGCCCGTCGTGCGAAGGACAACGATCAGCTCCTCTACTGCTGGCCGTGTCCGTGACCCGAGATACGAGATCCGCAGAGATCAACCCATGTGTTGCGATCTCAGTTGCAGTTGTAGTTGCACGCACAGCAACGTCCTCGCCCTCGGAACCGGTGGGGCGAGGGGTGGGCGTCAACAGGTTCGCTGGGTTGGCGCCACTATCCGGTCACAAGGGGTGGGCGTATGAGCGGTGGCCATTGGCGGGAACGCCTGGTGTTGGTCGTCGCACTGGTGTTGGCCGCGTCGGCCAGATCATGGAGCCGGACCTTCTCACCGTTCAGAGGCCATGCGGCGGTTCGTCCTCGGAGTAGGGCCGTACGGCAGCCGTGCGTGACCAGAACTGCAGCTTGAACAGGGCAAAGCCAATGATTTTCGTCGTGAAGTCCTCATGGCTGAGGAGCTTGCGGTGGATTCTGAATTGCCACTCGTGATCGCGACGGCCGAGATTGAACTCCTCGTGGTCGGTGGCCTCTCCGGAATGGCAGCTGAGCGCGAAGATTTTCCCGGAGGTCAGGTGAACGCTTCCCGACCAGCTCTCATCCCAGTCCGAGGCGGCCGGCTCGCCGTCCCAGAGTTCGTATTTGATGAGAACGTGATCGGAGTAGGCGGCGTCGAGCGCGATGGCGTTGGGACCGCTGTCGGCCCAGACTTCCCCGTAGGCGTTGAGCTCGTGAACACTCCACTCCGCTTCGACATCTGCGACCCCCACCAGGTACCGCTCTATCTTGCGAGGATCGAGAAGCGTTTTGATGATCTCTGGCATGGCACTCCATGGGACGGTGTGCTAGGTGTAGGCATACTGATCATGGCGTATAGGGCCGACACATTCGGATCGGGCTCCAAGAGCAGCGTCGCAAGCTGATGCTCCCGCAGCCGTGATGACCTTGGCCGTTGGGAAGCTGGGCAGAGTCAGCCAGAAGTCGGCAGACCCGCTGACAGGGAGCGCGCCGAGATCATCGAGAGCTTTTCTGCGATCGGGGCGATCACTTGCGCCGCCAAGCGCCGTTCCACGACCGATGAACAGAGGACGTGGGCGACAGATGATCTAGGCAACATGGTCGGCCTTGCGGGGTCGGTGACCCTTGTGGTTGCTGATCGGGATGTCGGTGGTTCGGCGCACCGTGCGTGGCCCCTCGTCCAGGTCGATGGTCAAGGTGCTGTCGCTGGCGTGCACGGTGACGACCTGGCCGGCGTGCGGCGGAAGCTTCTCGCCGAGAAGTGACCTTAAGCGGATCACAAGGATGACCGGCCAGTGTGGGCAGGGTCGAACCGGTGGGTGCTGCACCTCGGATTGGGCACTCCTACCCCGCAATCCATGTGAGGTAATCCACAATGGATAACAGAAGCCAAATAGAAGTGCGATGGCTTGATTGGCGCGATGCCGGCGAAGAGATCCTCGACGTTCGGAGACGCGTGTTCACCGACGAACTGGGTTGGCAAGAGGGCAGGATACACCACGACAAAGATCCGGACGGCCTTCATCTCTGCGCCTTGTCCGGTGGAAAGATTGTGGCGGTCATCTCCGCGTACGTCTACGAATCGGGCGCACCCGAACTGGCCGCCATGGAGCTGCCGGATACGGACGGACTCACGGTTGAGATCGGCAAGCGAGTGGGACTTCCGACGCATCGGGGCAGCCTTATCAGCTCAGAGATCGCGACCTCGATGGTGCGTCAGATCTGTGAGGCGCTGCGGCCGTCCCGTTTCTTTCTCATTGTGCGCGTGAGCGAGCAACCGCATCTTATCCATCGATACGCGAGAAGAGATTTCGTCTACCATACCGAGGTCGGCTCCGGCGACGACGCGGTCGCGGTTATGAAGGTAGAGGGCGAGGAAGCCCTGGAGGAGTTCTACCTCAAGCACCGCGATCTCGCCAGGCAGCCCTCGTCCGATGGCAGCGCCGTATCCATTCCCTCGCTGGTCCGGTTTCTCGTGGAGAACGGGCGTGACGATCTCCTGGCGGTGGAGCGCCTCGCGGTGGAGAACCATTACCTCGAATTACTGTCCATCCAGACGGAGGCGCCCCGTCTGACGGCCCAGGGCCGCTTGATACTCGCCGAGCAGCGACCCCGCCTTGCCTCGACACCGTTCCTGCCCGCGCCCGCGTCGCTGCTGGACATCGGGAGCGGGCCCGGGGAGTACCTGGCGGCGATCGCGAAAGAGGAGCCGCTCGCCGGGTACCGCGTGCAGGGCGTCGAACCCGCTCCCCAACTGCTCGCCAGAGCCCGCTCGAACTTCCCGGAGTACGATTTCCGGCAAGGTACCGCTTACGCCACAGGTGAGCCTGATTCATCACACGACGTGGTCACGGCACACTTCCTGTTCGTGCATCTTCGCAGCCTGGATCTCGCCCTGCTCGAAATGCGCCGGATCTTACGACCCGGTGGGCTTCTGTACGTGGTCGATGTCAACGACGCCAGCTTCTCCGCCCCTGAGGTGATCCACCGCGTGATCAAGGCCTACGATCGCAACTATGTCGGCGATCGCTTGATCATGAACGACCTGCCGAATCGCGCCGGGGAGTTCGGCTTCCAGCTCGTCCGACATTTTGTCACAGCGCTCGGAAACACAGGGGACGCTCAGCCGGTCTCCGGTCCGGACAAGATCCGTCTCGGAGATGCGGACGCATGGAATCTACTGTCTTTCGTACGCTCACAGGCCGGCACCGAACAATTATTCAGGGAAGCGCAGGACCACTACTTCAGCACCAAATGCGAAATCAGCATCAATCTCGAAACTCAGGTCTACCAGCTCTCCCCTGCCCCGAAAGACGGAGCCAGCCGCAATCTTTCGTGATATTCACTGTCGTGACGGCCTTTGGTTGGTTCACTGGGTCTTGTGCTCACCGGGAGTCGGCACGCGGCTCGTCGGCCAGGCGGCTGTGTTGATCAGGGGGAGCCGGCGGTGAGGATCTGGGTCAGGGCGTTCGAGGCTTGGCGGATGATGCCGGGGTTGGTGTCCCAGTAGTACGGCATGGCCGCCACGGCCTGGCAGAGTGCCCAGCCTCGGCCACGCGACCATGACGCGTCGTCGACCGCGAGTTCGGCTCGGAACCGCTCGCGACTGTCCCCCGTGAAGACGTTCCACGCGGGCTGCAGATCACAGGCGGGATCGCCCACGTTGAGGCCACCGAAGTCGATGACCGCCGACAGGCGGCCGTCCACGACGAGCAGGTTGCCCGGCAGTAGATCGCCGTGCACCCAGACCTCCGGACCGTCCCAGGCCGGGGCGTCCAGGGACTCCTGCCACGAGCGGAGCGCGGCGGCGCCGTCGATGCGGTCGCCGAGTTGTGCGATCGACCGGCGAACATGCTCGTCGTTCTCCGCGAGCGGTGCGCCACGAGCGCCACGAGGCCGCGGATGCGCACCAGCCGTGTCGACCTGGCGCAGCGCGGTCACGAACGCGGCCAGATCGACGGCCGCCTGATCCAGATCGTCGATCGTGCCGTTGGCGTTCTTCCCGGGCAGCCACTCGTACACCGACCAGTCGAAGGGATAGCCCTCGGCGGGATGCCCCATCGCCAGTTGCACCGGGAGCGCGAGCGGCAGGTGCGGCGCGAGCTTCGGCAGCCACTCGGCCTCCTTCGCCGCCTGCGCCGTGGCCCATCCGATGCGCGGCAGCCGGGCGGCCAGGTGGTCACCGAGCCGATAGATGTCGTGATCGGTCCCGTACGACTCGACCGGATCGACCGGCAGATCGGCCCACTGCGGGAACTGCCCCGCGAGCAATCGACGCACCAGCCCGGCATCGGTCTCGATCTCGTCGGCATGCATCTTCGTCGCGCCCATATGCCGGAATCCTTACGAACTCGGGCAGCCGCGGCAACCGAGTTTCCGACGTCGGCGGTTCGAGTTCGGTCAGCCTGTGAGCCTGGTGGCGAAGGACTCGATCGTGGCAGCGACCTGGGCGGGTGCGGACGCGTGGGCGGTGTGCCCCTGTCCACGCAGCACCACCCGCTCGGCGCCGGGTAGCACGCGGGCCAGTGCATCGAGGCGTTCGCTCAGGTGAGCGGGGCTTCGATCGCCGCCGAGCAGCAGCACCGGGGTGTCGATCCCGGCGTAGGCGTCGAGGCGGACGCCGAGCCGGTCCAGCGCCTCGTTGTCGTCGATCTGGTGGGGGACGAGCGGGCGCAGCCGCGGGCTGAGGGCGGTGAACACGCCGGCCAGGAAGGCCATCCAGGCCGGCAGTCGCACGGTGTCCCGGATGAAGATGCGCAGTGCCCTGCCGGGCCGGCCGGCCGCGATGGCCCGCCGGGCGCGGATGTTGATCTCGCCGCCGGGGCCGCCGAGCGGGGCGCCGATCACGACGGGTGGCTCGTAGAGGACGGCGCCGGCGAACATTCCGGGCGCGGTGACCAGCGACTCCAAGGCGACGACCGCGCCGGAGGAGTGGCCGACGAGCAGGATCGGGGTGTCGATCTCCCGCGCGGCGGCGAGCACGTGCTCGACCTCCTGCTGGATCGTCGCGGGGCCGGGCAGGTCCTGCCGGTACTGCCGTCGGTGCAGGCGTACGACGCGGTGACGCGGCGCCAGCAGGGTCGCCACCTTGTCCCAGGAGCGGCCGTCGTCCAGCCCGGGATGGAGAACCAGCACCGCCGGCCCCCGGCCCTCGTCCATGGCTCGGACCTCGGTGCCGTCAGGCGCTGTGGTGATGAGCATGAGAGCCTCCTTAGCGGTGCTAAGGCTAGCTTAGCGTTGCTAAGGTGGCAATGATGAGCGACCGCGGACGGGCCGGGCTGACCCGGCAGACGATGATCGACGCCGCGCTGCGGTTGCTGGACGAGGTCGGCCTGGATGGGCTGACGGTCCGCCGGCTCGCCGCTGAGCTGGGCGTCCAGTCACCGGCGCTCTACTGGCACATCCGCACGAAACAGGAGCTGCTGGACGGCATGGCCGATGAGATCGTCCGGGCCGCCGGCATGGGGCCGCCGCGGCCGGAAGAGTCCTGGCAGGAGTGGCTGGCCAGGCGGGCCCGCGCGTACCGGGCCTCGCTGCTCGCCCACCGCGACGGCGCCCGCGTCGTGTCCGGCGCGGCGGAGCTGAGCCCAGAGACGGTGCGGATGTTCGAGGAGGAGCTGGCCGCGATGACAAGTCGCGGCTTCACTCCCGTGCTCGCGGTGCGCACGATCAGCACCCTCACGCACTACATCACCGGGTTCGTACTGCAGGAGCAGGCGACCCGTCCGAGCGGACGCCCCCGCGAGGAAGCGGTGCCGACCCTGACGGCGGCCCTGCACGCGGGCGGCGGCCCACTCGGCGAGGACGCCTTCGAACACGGCCTGCGCACGATCATCACAGGTACGGCCGACGCGTTGGGTTGAGAGGGCCGCCGCTGGTCGACGAATCGTCAACGCGCGGAGGGCTCGAGCTTCCGCGCTTTCCGGTCAACGTTGGCGTTGATGGCCATGGTAGGGATGCCGCGGGCCGCAAGGTGCGCATCCGGGGATCCGCCCGCCTTGTCCGCGTTCGTCGTCGGGTGCAGGCACGGCGGCGTTCCGAACACCACTCCGTCCAGGAAATTGCCGGCCGTCGGGGTGCCACCTGCGGCTGACACCGATTCGAAGGCGAATCGTGTGGTGGTCTGTCCCGGAGGCACGACGTACACCCCGGTGTAGTAGCCCCAGGCGGTGTTGCCGTCGGAGATGTCCGGAGAGGAGGCCCCGGCAGGGACTTGAGCCACGGTCGCGCCTGGTGCGCCGATGAGCACCCGCATCACGTCGGTCCCCAGGCGGCCTCGGTGATACAGAGCCCAGGTCATCGGTGTCCCGGGAACGGTGGGCAGGTCCTGGTAGAGAGTGGAGACCTGGTTGGCATTGAGCTCGGCGAACTGCTGGCCGTCGGCTGCCGGTACCCCGCTCGCGCCGCCCCGCCAGAACTCCAGCTTGTTGTCCGTGGCGGTGGTGTGCCAGCCGACGCCCGGGTTGGTGGAGGCGTCGGGGATGGACCAGTCGACCGTGGCCACGGGCGGCGTCTCGAAGCTGCCGTTGACCAGGTTGACCGGTTTCCAGGGACAGGTGACGGTGACCGTGACCGTGGCGGTGCTGGTGCCGCAGGCGGTGGTGATGGTGTAGCTGAAGCTGTCGGTGCCGTTGAAGCCCGGGGCGGGTGTGTAGTTCACGTTGCCGCCGGAGATCGTCGCGGTGCCGTTGCCGGGCTTGGTGACGCCGCTGATCGTCGGTGAGGTGGCGGTGTCGTTGGCCAGGACGGGCACGCTGACGGCTGCGCCCATCGGGGTGGTGGCGGTGTCGGCGACGGCGTTGGTGGGCGAGATGGACTGCCCGCTCACGATCTGGATCGGAGCGGCGGGTGTGTTGTTTCCGAGCTGGCCCGGGGCGGCGATGACGCTGCTGATCCCGGTCGGCCGGATGGTCATGCCGCGCCCGATGGTGCCTTGCCTGACCTGGAAGGTGATGACCTTCGGGGATGGGTCGGTCTTGGTACCCTGCGAGGCGATCGACAGGGTGTTGCCGCTGATGGTGCCGGTCCCCGACTGGCTGACGACATCAGCGCTGGCCAGCAGTGACGACAGGTCCCACGTGGTGGTGTAGCTCCTGACCAGCAGCGGCCATCGGGCCGTACGGTGCGCCAGCGTCAGGGTGAAGGTGCCGCCCGGTGTGATCTGCCCGCCCCACAGGGATGGGGAGGTGTCGACCGAGACCGACCCGCTGCCCAGCTGCATGCCGAGCGCGTTCTTCCAGTAGTAACTGACAGGGTAGGTCGTCTGCCCCTGCCGGACACAGGGCGTGGCGGCGGCTCGCGTGACAGCCTGCCGTGCGGTGGTGGCGGCGTGCGCACCGGTGCCGGCCGCCACCTGAGTACCCGATGTGGCCAGCAGCGCCATGAGGGTGCAGGCCAGCGCGGTGAGCGCGGATCCGGGTCGTCGTGATGTCAACACTGAACTCCCACTCTGTCGTGAGGGATGTCCTCGTAGATCAACTTCACGACGACGCTACTCTGAGTGATCGTTCCGTCGCGTCAGGTGCCGGGCTACGTGATCTCCGTGTCGCCCCCCTCGGGCGTGCCCGCGACCGCCGGAACATTGCCGGTAACCGGTAATGCTTCCGAGATTCCGGACATGGAAGCGTGACCGGATCGTGGCCCGCAGGACGCTCGCGAACCACCGGCGCGGCGAACGGCGGCATGAGCGGCGCACCGCCGCGCTACGTGAGCAGATCACCGCCTCCCCGGCGCTGACCGGGCCGTCGCCGGCCGAGTACGCGCAGCTCGGCCGGGTCTTCAGGACCCTGAACGACGATGACAGGGAGCTGCTGTCGCTGGTCGCCTGGGAGAAGCTCGACACCGAGCAGGTGGCGCGCACGCTCGGTATCACCCGCAACGCCGTACGTGTCCGGCTGCACCGCGCACGCAAGCGGTTCGCGCGTGCCCTGGCAGACGCGGGGATCGACCTTCCGCTCTTCGAGAGGACCGCACTGTGAACCTGGATGATCTCGCCAGAGTGCACGACGACGACCTGAGCGGCGAGCCTGCCGGGCAGGTGTCCGGAGCGGGGGCCCAGGCGTTGCTGGCCTCGATCATGTCCGAGCCGCCGGGGCGGGCAGAAGGGCCGCGCGCCAAGAGGCTGCGCGGGCCGGTGCCGTGGCTCGCGTCGGCGGCGAGCGTGGCCGCCACGGTTCTGGTGATCACCATGGTGACGGCGCCGGACGGGCGGGGGCCGAACCCTTCGCCGGCGACCTCGCCCGGCGTCCGGCCGTCGGCGCGCCAGGTCCTGCTGGCCGCCGCCACCGCGGTCACCGCCGTCACGAAGGCGCCCCTGTCGGGCGCGTACTGGCACACCACCACGATCTCCGGCATGGACGCGATCTCGCCTGATCGCGGCTACGTCATCAGGCGGCGATTCCTCAAGGACGAGTGGCTGGCGCGCGGGTCCGGGGCGCAGAGCTGGTGGATCACGCAGTACCTCGGCGCGAAGCCGCTCAGCCGCGAGGACCAGGCCGCCTGGCGGAAGGCGGGCTCGCCGACCCAGTGGAAGTACCCGCTGGACATGACCGGATACGTCGGAGTCAACTCCTCGGAGCTGGTGCGGGCCGGCGCGGAGGAGAAGGTGGCCGCGCGGCTGGGCGGCGGGTGGAAGGGCTCGGGTGGGTCGCTGACCAAGAAGTCCCTCACCTGGGACGAGATCCGCCACATTCCGAGCGGCGAGCGGGAACTGCGCGCCTACCTCGAACAGCGCCTCACCGCCCCGGCCAAGGGCGGCTCCGGGCAGGACCCGGGAGGGCGGGACTCGGAGGCACTGCAGGAAGCCTGCATGAACATCGTCTTCGGTCTGCCCGTCTCACCCGCTGTCCGCGCCTCCGCCTACCGCATCCTGGCCACCATGGCCGCGCTGAAGTCCTTGGGCAGGGTGAAGGATCCGCTGGGCCGCACGGGCGAGGCGTTCGGCTACCAGGTGGCCGCAGGCTCCGGGCGGGGGGAGAAGGCGTACGACGTCGTGAACGTGATCGATCCCGCGACGGGCCTGCCGCTCGCGCAGTCGACAACGACCACGGTCGAGCTCGCCGGCGGCCGTACCGCGAAGACCACCAGCTTCACTGCCTACCAGCAGATGGGCTGGACCGACGCCAGGCCGTCGCTGCCCGCCAAGCGCGATTGACTCCGCCCGTCCGGATTCACGTGCACGACGGGCGAAGGGCCCTTTCCTGGTGTGGAAAGGGCCCTGTTCGCCATCGCGGAGCCGGTAGGTGGCTCCCGGCTGGTTTTAGGAAGCGGTGCAGATGAGCGGGGAGGGGGTGGCGTTACTCGCTCCGTTGGCGAGGAATCCGAAGGTGGTGGTTCCGTTGACCGGGACGCTGCCGTTCCAGTTCAGGTTCGTGACGGTGACGCCGCTGCCGCTGGTCGAGAGGTTGCCGTTCCACAGTTGCGAGATCGACTGCCCGCTGGAGAGCGTCCACTGGACCTTCCAGGCGCCGATCGGAGCCGTGCCGGCGTTCTTCACCGTGACCTCGCTCTGGAAGCCGCCCTGCCACTGGCTGGTCACCTTGTAGGTCGCCGTGCAGCCGACATTGCCGGTGAAGGTCGGGGTGGGGGTGGGGGTGGGCGTCGGGGTCCGGGTGGGCGTGGGCGTGGGCGTCGGAGTGGGGGTCGGGGTAGGAGTGGGGGTCCGGGTGGGGGTGGGGGTCGGGTTGCCGGTGGGCGGAGGGGCGGCGACGGCCAGGTCGTAGGCCCGCTGCGGTACGAACTGCCCCGCGGGGCCGATGCAGCCGTCCGACTCACCCGGAGGCTTCACCCAGAGGAACGCGTCGATCGACGCGTCACCGGTGCTCGTCGTGCTCCAGGTGCCCGTCGCGCGGCCGGCCGGGTCGCACCACTCGCTGCCGGACGGGCCGTTGCCGTTGCGGCTGGTGTCGATCACCGCGCGCAGCCTGGAGACGCCGGTCGCGGAGATGATGCCCTTCGCGTACGACACCAGGCCGGGGGTGGCCCGGTAGTTCGAGGTGTTGAGGGCGATGCCGTCGGCGCTGTTGGCGACGTCGGCGCCGTTCAGGCGGGACGCGGCCTCCGAGGCGGAGAGCCAGGCGTCGTGGCCGATGTCGAAGTAGACCTTGACCTGGGACGACGTGCCCCTGAACTTCTTGCCGGCGTACGCCATGGACGCCTTCACGTTGGCCTGCTGCGTGGAGTCCATGCAGTTCGTCATGATCGCCAGTGCGTCCGGCTCCAGGACGATCGTCGCGGGCCGCCCGCCGAGGCCGGCCGCGATCTCGTCGATCCAGGCGCGGTACGCGGTGTGGTCGGGTGCGCCGCCCGCGCTCGCGCCTCCACAGTCGCGGTTCGGCATGTCGTACACGACCATGATCGGGATCTTGCCCGCTGCCGCCGCCGCGCCGACGTAGGTGTCGACCTGGCCGCGTACGGTCGTGGGGTTGTAGCTGGCGAACCACCGGCCCTGGGGGACCGCGGCGATCCTGTCCCTGATCACGGCGGTACGGCTGTCGCCGGGGTTGGCCGCCACCCATTTGGCCGCGTTGGTCTGCGGATCCACGTAGAAAGCGGAGTCGGCGGCCTGGGCGGCGGACGAGGTGAAGACGGCCGCCCCCGCCGCGGCCGTGGCGGCCACGGTGAGGATGGCCGTCATCAAGGGCCTTCTGCGAGCCATGAAATACTCCGTCCGGTACGGTGGGAGCGCTCCCACCAACTTCCCCGGATCGTAGGGAGCCGCCGCCGGTCCCAGAAGGGCTCGGTTACTAAGGCCAGGCTCTCAACTTAATAGCCGCAGGCTGGGCATGTCGACGCCGCCGGTGGCAGCTGAAACTTTCATCACACGACGCCTGGGCCCGTTGTGACCGCGCCGGTCGGTGCGCGGGGCGTCGACGTCGATCTCGGAGTGGGCCGGAATCGGGGCGGAGCGGTTGACTTCGGTGGGGGCGGCCATGCGTGCTCCCCTGGCGGATCAGAGGTGCCAGACCTGGTTCCCGAACCGGCGGTGAGCCGTCGGTTCACCGGCCGTGAGCCAAGAATGCCCAGCTCGGGAATGCCCTGGCGCCTGATGCTGTCAGATGAGAGGTGACCGGACCCAGGGAAGCGCCCACGCCCTTCTTCGGAAGCACCGTCTGGGCGCGGCGCGTCGAGACGCCGCTGCGGGAGTTCCTGCGCACCGAGACCGGCAGCGCCGTGATCCTCCTGGCGGCCACGCTGGCCGCGCTCGCGTGGGCCAACGTCGACCTGCCGTCGTACGAGGCCTTGTGGGGGACGCGGCTGTCGCTCGACTTCGGCGGCTCCGGCGTCTCCCAGGACCTGCGGCACTGGATCAACACCGGGCTGATGACGATCTTCTTCTTCGTCGTCGGGCTGGAGGCCAGGCGCGAGTTCGACATGGGGGAGCTGCGCGACCGGCGACGGCTCATCCTGCCGGTCGTGGCCGGCCTCGGCGGGATGATCATGCCTATCGCGATCTACCTGCTGATCAACAGGGGGCTGCCCTCCGCGCACGGCTGGGGAGCCGCGATGTCGACGGACACGGCGTTCGCGATGGGGATGCTCGCCCTGGTCGCCGCCCGCCTCCCGGCTCGCGCGCACACCTACATCCTGACCGTCACCGTCGTCGACGACCTCGTGGCCCTCTGCGTGATCGCCGTCTTCTACAGCGAGCACGTCGTGCCGTTGGCGCTGCTGGCCGCGGTGGCGATCTTCGCGGCGATGCTGGGGGTCAAGGCACGCGGCGTACGGCACGGCCTGGTCTACGCGGGCTTCGCGGCGGCGGCCTGGGTGGCGCTCTTCAAGTCCGGCGTCGAACCGGTCGTCATCGGCCTGGCCATGGGGCTGCTGACCTACGCGTCACCGGCGACGCGTGGCGACCTGGAGCACGCGAGCGACCTGTTCCGGCTCTTCCGCGAGCAGCCGACACCCGAGCTCGCCCGTTCCGCCAGCGTGGGACTCTCCAACGCCGTCTCGCCGAACCACCGCCTCCAGCAGCTCTACCATCCGTGGGCGAGCTACGTGATCGTTCCGCTGTTCGCACTGGCGAACGCGGGGATCCCGATCAGCGGTGAGTTCCTCACCCGGGCGCTCACCTCGCCGATCACGCTGGGGATCCTGTTCGCCTACGTAGCCGGCAAGCCGATCGGCATCGTCGGTTCGACCTGGCTCGTCGCGTGGCTGAGCCGCGGACGGGTGCGCCCGCCGGTCGGCTGGGCCGCGGTCGCGGGCGGCGGCACGATCGCCGGCATCGGCTTCACCGTTTCGCTGTTGATCGCCACGCTGGCCTTCAGCGGAGATGGGCTTGAGGAGGCGAAGTTCGGCATCCTCGCCGCGGCACTGTGCGCATCGCTCCTGACCTGGGGTGTCGCGCGCGTGACCGCCATGCTCCCGCCGAGGCTCCGGGCGCAGGCGCTGTTCGGCACCGCCGAGAGCATCATCGACCTCGCCGCCCCCGTCGATCCCGACCGGGACCACATACGAGGCCCGAAGGACGCGCCGGTGACCGTGGTCGAGTACGGCGACTTCGAGTGCCCCTACTGCGGCCAGGCCGAACCGGTCGTGCGGGAGCTCCTCGCCGGCTCCGGCGACGTCCGGTACGTCTGGCGCCACCTCCCGCTGCACGACGTGCATCCCTCCGCGCAGCTCGCGGCCGAGGCCACCGAGGCGGCGGCCGAGCAGGGGGCGTTCTGGGAGATGCACGACCTGCTGCTCGACCACCAGGGGAACATCCTGCTTCCCGATCTGCTCGACTGCGCCAAGCGCATCGGGCTCGACGTCGAGCGCTTCCGGCGCGATCTGGAGAGCCAAGTCGGCGTCCCGCGGATCGAGGAGGACATGGACTCCGCCGACCTGAGCGGCGTGTCCGGCACGCCGACGTTCTTCGTCAACGGACGGCGGCACCACGGCGCGTACGACATCGCGACGCTCACGGCCGCCGTCCGCGCGGCCCGAGCCCGAGCGGCCCTGACGTCATAGGCGATCAAGTCCACGATCTCGGACGGGACCGCCCGGCACTGGCTAGGATCGGGTCATCTGAGCCTGTTCTGATGGAGGATGGTGACCGAGCCCACGCATCCGGACGGCCGCCCGCGCGGTTCCTTCGCGGCGGCTGGGGCTGCGCTGTTCCGCCTCGGACGGCTGCGTGACCTCCCGGTCGTCGTCATGCTGGCGTGGGTGGGGTGGCTGGCCATCCCATGGCCGTTCAGCGGTCTCGCCCAGGCCCGCAGCGCGGCCGATCAGCCCCTGAGCGCCGGTGTCTCGACGGGGCAGGCCCTCGACCCAGACGGTTCGGCCGGCCGGATTCCCGGCAGGGCGGCTGTCTGGGCGCTGCCCGCGCCGCCTGCCCATCCGCCGCTGCTGGTGAAGCCGGCGAGTGACCGGACACCGGCGAGCCACCAGGCAACCGTCACGGAGCCCCCCGAGACGGCGCTCGCGTCGATGAGCTCGCAGGACCTCATCGCCGAGGAGCGGGCGCGCATCGCCGCGGAGGTGCACGACGCCGCCGGGCACGGCCTCGCGACCATCGCCATGCAAGCCGGGGTCGCCCTGCTCATGCTCGACGAGCGTCCCGACCAGGTCCGCGCGTCGCTGGAGGCGATCCGCTCGACCAGCAAGCACGCGCTCGACCAGCTCCGATCGGCACTCGACCTGATCGACCCCGCGACCTCCGGCCACGACCTACCTCAGCTGATCGGCGGCGTGCGCGCGACGGGGCTGCCCGTCGAGGTCGAACCGGCCGAGCCGAAGATCCCCGCGTACCTCGAAGGCACCGTCTACCGAGTGGTGCGCGAGTCGCTGACCAACGTCCTGCGTCACGCCGGTCCCACCGAAGCCCTGGTCCGCTTCACCGACGATCCCTCCGGGTTCGTCCTGGAGGTCATCGACAGGGGAAGCGGCATCTCGGGAACCGCCGAGGGCCGGGGGCTGGCCGGCATGCGGGCCCGAGTCGCCGAGGCCGGTGGCACGTTCGGCGCGGGCCCCCGCGAGGGCGGCGGCTTCCGTGTCGTGGCCCGCTTTCCTCCGGCCTCACCTGATCCGGTTCCGCCGGCTTCGCCTGATCCGGACTCCGCGTGACCCGGGGACGCCGCGGCCCCGCCATCCCGTGACGCGGGGCGCCGCATGACTCCACCACCGAGCCCGATCCGCGTGGCGCTCGCCGACGACCAGGCGGTCGTCCGCATGGGGCTCAGAGCGCTCATCGACCGCGAGCCCGACCTGGAGTTCGTCGGCGAGGCGGCCGACGGCGCCGCGGCCCTGCGGCTGCTGGCGGCCGCTCGCCCCGACGTCCTCCTGCTCGACATCCGCATGTCCGGTATGGATGGCATCGATACGCTGCGGGCCATCGCCGCCGATCCAGCGCTGAGCACCACTCGGGTGGTCGTCGTCACCACCTTCGAGGTGGATCAGTACGTCTTCGCCGCCCTCCAGGCCGGAGCCAGCGGGTTCGTCCTCAAGGACAGCGCCCCCGAGGAGCTCACCCACGCCATCAGGGTCGTCGCCTCGGGGGAGGCACTGCTCTCCCCTTCCGTCACCAGGAGGGTGATCGGCCGGTTCAGCCGCCACGACGCCGCCCCGGTCGAGGGCCTCGACACCCTCACCCCGAGAGAGCGCGAGATGGTGGGCTGGGTCGCCACCGGCCGGTCGAACGACGAGATCGCCAGCGAGCTCGTCATCAGCCCCGACACGGTGCGCACCCACGTCAGCCGCGCCATGGTCAAACTGCGTGCCCGCGACCGCGCCCAGCTGGTCGTCTTCGCCGTCAGGTCCGGGTTGACGATCCCTTGAGGAAGCCCTTGTAGGTGCGCTGTTCCAGCTGCGCCTCGATCTGCTTGACCGTGTCCATCCCGACTCCGACCATGATCAGGATGGTCGTGCCGCCGAACGGGAAGTTCTGCTGGGTGGACGGATCGTGCAGCAGCACGAACGCGATGACCGGGATGAGCGACAGTGTGCCGAGATAGATCGCTCCCGGCGCGGTCAGCCGTGAGAGCACGAATCCCAGATACTCCGCGGTGGGCCGCCCGGGCCGGAGGCCGGGCACGAACCCGCTGTGCCGCTTCATGGTGTCGGCCACCTCCACCGGGTCGAAGGTGATCGACACGTAGAAGTAGGTGAAGGCCACGATCAGCACGAGGTATGCCGTTATGTAGACCGGGTGGTCGCCCGAGACCAGGTACCGCGCTATCCACTCCGCGACCGGCCCCGTGCCGCCCATCAGCTGTGTCGCCAGTTGTGGCAGGAAGAGCAGGGACGAGGTGAAGATGACGGGGACGATCCCGGCCTGGTTGACCTTCAGCGGGATGTAGGTCGAGGTCCCGCCGTACATCCTGCGCCCCACGACCCTCTTGGCGTACTGCACCGGGATCCGCCGCTGGGCCTGCTCCATGAACACCACCGCCGCCACCAGGAAGACCCCCGCGACGAGCATCGCCGCCAGCGCGAACGGGCTGATCACGAAGATGTTCGAGACGTAGGAGGGGAACACGGCGACCACCTGGGTGAAGATCAGGATGGACATGCCGTTCCCGATGCCGTGGTCGGTGACCAGCTCGCCCAGCCACATGACCACGGATGTCCCCGCCACCATGGTGACCACGATCACGACGACCGTCATCGCGCCCTGGTCGTGCAGCAACGGCCGGTCGCAGGTGGAGAAGATCTTGCCCGCGCGGGCGAGCGAGACCACCGTGGTGGCGTTGAGCACGGCCAGCGCCACGGTCAGGTACCTCGTGTACTGGGTGATCTTGGCCTGCCCCTGCTGTCCCTCCTTCTTGAGCGTCTCCAGGCGCGGGATCATCACGGTGAGCAACTGGACGATGATGCTCGCCGTGATGTACGGCATGATCCCGAGGGCGAACACCGACAGCTTGAGCATCGCCCCGCCGCTGAACAACTGCAGCATGTCGATGAGGCCGCCGCGAGTTCCCCGGAGGCACTCCCGTACGGCGGCGACGTTCACCCCGGGAGCGGGCAGGCTCTGCCCGAACCGGAACAACGCGATCACCGCCAGCGTGAACAGCATCTTCTTCCGAAGGTCGGGCACGCGGAAAGCACGAACGAGGACGGTCAGCATGCGCCGAGTCTGGCCGCGCGACCGGAGTAGGACATCCGCTCACCTGCGGCTTCGCCATACGCAGATCCGCGTACGCCCGCGGGCCCGTCAGGCTCCACGGAGAGCTCGCCGCGAAGGCCGAGGCTCTACGGCGAACTCGGCGCGAAGTACGAGAGGGTCAGCCAGACGACGGCGGCGGCGACGCCGATCAGCACGGCGAGGTCTCTGGGACGTTCGGGGATCCTGTTCCACAGCGAGCGCACCGTCGCGGCGTGGGCGGTGGGCCTCCGGTAGCGCCAGGGGGACAGCACGATGAGGGTCCCCGCGAGGAACAGGTGCCATCTGACCAGGACAGCGGGATGCTCGTCGAAGCCGAGCCCGTAGCGGAGACGTTCCAGGAGGTCGAGGAGGGAGAGGGCGAGAAGCGTCGTCCCTGCTCCAAGGCAGGCCAGGCGCCTCAGCCGGCCGGTGGCGACGGCCCTCGCGGTCGCGGCCAGCGCGACGACGACGATCGGCAGGCCGGCCGGTCCGGCGGAATTGGCCCACGAAACAACGGCATCCCAGGGTGACTCCTGATACAAGAGGTGTGAGCCCTGGGAGACGTCAAAGACCGCGAACAGCGTACGGCAGTCCCCCGTCGCACACACGGCCGCCGCGGCGGGCGTGCGGCAGCCCACCGTCGCCCACACGGCCGCCGCGGCGGCGACCGTCCAGAGGGTGACCCCGTGCTTCACCGGGGGCACCGGTGACCGGGCCGCCAGGATCAGCCATATCGCGACGGCGTAGCAGGCGATCAGGGTCCAGGGGAGCGTGACGGGAAGCGCCCGTCCGGTGCAGGAGTCGGTGCCGGGCAGGGCGACCGCCGTGAGGAGCCCGGCCGCGAGGACGGCTCCCAGCGCCGAGACGGCGATGGGCGTGGCCCGGCGGGGCTCACGCAGCGCCAGCCCGGCCAGCAGGACCGGCAACAGGAGCCGCGACCAGTACAGCAACTGCCACGCGGCGACCTCCATGGTGGAGGGGTCCTGATAGTCCTCGTAACAGGTCCACCCGAAGGCGTCGACGCCGACCCCGAAGGTGGTCAGGATGACCGGCCCCGAGCTCGCCAGGACCGCACCGAAGCGGAGCGCCGCTCGCGTCTCCATCTCACCGCCTCCGAGGTGATCAACTCGGGTGAGAGTAGCGGATATTACGTCACGACCTCCGCAACACAGCGAAAGCGATATGTCATAACTCATACAGAAAAAGGATGATTTGCCCATGATTAGGGGGATTAGTGTCATCGTAAGTCGGAGGGGGTACGGCCCCTGGAACACGACAGTTTCCCCACCGGCGGGGACGGATCATCCGTCGGACGGCGTGCGCGCCGCAGGCAGCGGATCGGCCGCGATCACGGTGGACCGAGATCGAAAAGCACATGTGGGGTTCACATGAGCGAAGAGTATGAGCGCAAGACTGACCGTCTCGCCAGCGCACTCGGCTGGGCCAGCCTCGGCCTCGGGGCGGCGCAGCTCGCCGCGCCGGGGCCCATCACCCGCCTCGGCGGGCTGGACGACTCGGCCCTGGCTCGTGGCATGGTGCGGCTGGTCGGCGTACGCGAGCTGTTCCACGCCGCGGTCCTGCTGGGCAGCCGGCGACCCGCTCCCTGGGTGTGGACCCGGGTCGCGGGTGACGCCATGGACCTGACCGCTCTCGGCCGGGCCATCGCCAACCGCGAAGGCGACCGCCGCCGTCGCGTCACGGCCGTCACGGCGGCGGTCGCCGGCCTCACGGCCCTCGACCTGTACACCGCCATGCGGGCGAACCGGCGCAGGCCGAGCATCCAGCCCGAGGGCGCGATGGAGTTGCACGCGGCCATCACGGTCAACCGTCCCCGCCAGGAGGTGTACGAGTACTGGCACGACTTCGAGAACCTCCCGCGCTTCATGGCGCACCTGGCGTCGGTGGAGACGATAGGGGGCGGCTACTCGCACTGGAAGGCGCAGGGGCCCACGAGGAAGTGCATCGAGTGGGACGCGGAGATCATCGACGACCGTGCGGGAGAGCTGATCGCCTGGAGGTCGACGGAGGGCGCCACCGTCCGCAACAGGGGCGCCGTGAGCTTCACCGACGCCCCCGGCCGGCGCGGCACGGAGGTGCGGGTGGAGATCGAGTACGACCCGCCGGGCGGCAAGGTCGGGCTCGCCTTCGCCAGGCTGCTCGGCGAGCACCCCGAGCAGCAGGTGCGCGACGACCTGCGCCGGTTCAAGCAGGTCATGGAGACCGGCGAGGTGGTCCGTTCAGAGGGAAGCCCGGAGGGCATCCGGGCGCTGCGGCAGGCCATGCAGCGTCCCGCCCAGCCCGTGCGGTGAGACCGTCCCGCAGCCCGTGACGTGAGGAGGATCCCATGAAGGCCAACTGCTGGATGGGCCGCAACACCGTCGAGGTCCAGGAGGTCCCCGACCCCAAGATTCTGAACGCCCGCGACGCGATCATCCGCATCACCTCGTCCGCGATCTGCGGCTCCGACCTGCACCTGTACGACGGCTTCATCCCGACCATGGAGAGGGGCGACATCCTCGGCCACGAGTTCATGGGCGAGGTCGTGGAGGTGGGCCCGGACGTGTCGAACCTGCGGGTCGGCGACCGGGTGGTGGTCCCCTTCCCGATCGCCTGCGGCAACTGCTTCGCCTGCGAGCAGGGCATGTACTCGGTCTGCGAGAACAGCAATCCCAACGCGAGCCTGGCCGAGAAGCTCATGGGCCACGCTCCCGCGGGCATCTTCGGCTACTCGCACATGCTCGGCGGCTTTCCCGGAGGCCAGGCGGAGTACGCGCGCGTGCCGTTCGCCGACGTGGGACCGATCAAGATCGAGGACGACCTGCCGGACGAGCAGGTGCTGTTCCTGTCCGACATCTTCCCGACCGGCTGGATGGGCGCCGAGATGTGCGAGATCAAGCCCGGCGACGTCATCGCGGTCTGGGGAGGCGGCCCTGTCGGCCAGTTCGCCATCGCCAGCGCCTTCCTGATGGGCGCCGAGCGGGTCATCTGCATCGACCGCTTCCCCTACCGGCTCCAGATCGCCGCGCGCGCGGGTGCGGAGACGCTCGACTACGAGGAGATCGACATCCCGGACGCGCTGCGCGACATGACCGCCGGCCGGGGCCCGGACGCGTGCATCGACGCGGTGGGCATGGAGGCGCACTACCCGATCCCCGCCGTGCAGGCCTACGACCGGGCCAAGCAGGCGACCCGGATGGAGACCGACCGCCCGTACGCGCTGCGCGAGGCCATCCTGTCCTGCCGCAACGGCGGGATCGTCTCGGTGATCGGCGTCTACGCCGGCCTGGTGGACAAGTTCCCGATGGGCTCGTTCATGAACAGGTCGCTGACGATGAGGACCGGCCAGTGCCACGTCCAGCGGTACATGGAGCCCCTGCTGGGGAGGATCCGCGCCGGTGACATCGACCCCAGCTTCGTGATCACGCATCGCCTGCGGCTGGAGGACGCTCCGCGCGGCTACGAGATGTTCAAGCACAAGGAGGACGGCTGCAACAAGGTCGTACTCCAGCCGTAGGAAGCCCGCCCGGAATCTCGGGTCCGCCGCCGAGGGGATTCAGCTCGCCGATGTGCGACTTGACGTACCCCTACCCTTGTCTCCCCAGACGGAAATGGAGTGCGAGTCGTCAACCACAGGAACAGCCCGTATTTGTCCTGCAGCGCCAGAAGCTCGGGCAGGGTCGCGTATATCGCCCACGGAATAAGCGCCGTCGGCGATATACGCGACCCTCGGATACTTCCTGAGCCGTCACGGCCCGTACCGCGTCATTTTGGTGCGGAAAAACATATGCGCCTTCGCGTTTATTGCAATAGGCGTACCAGTCGCCGTCGATCGGTGTCAACGCGCGCTATTCATGCCGGGAAGTCGTCAATAGCGAAGCGTGTCGGGGTAGGGGTTGACAGGCCTCGGCCCGATTCAGGGGTTGACAATTCCTTGTGCCGATAAATCACACCCTGCCCCATCAAAGGTGAGCAACCTGGAAGAAGACACGCGTGCTGTCCGGTGGGACCTTCTTGGTGGCGAATATCTCGCCCGGGGGCGTGTCGCGGGTCGCGGGGGGCCTGGCCCGGGCTGTGCACTGATTGGGGTACTGATGCTGAACCGACGACGATTACTGGCCCTCGGTGCCACCGCGGGCGGGGCGATGCTGCTGCCGTTCACGAAGTTCACTCCGGCCGGCGCGAAGGACGGCGTGCCCCTTCGCAAGGAGTACCTCCTGGGCGACCGGGCCCCGCGTACCGGCGTGCGGCGGACCCTGGCGCCGTTCACCACCCAGATGCCCGTGCCGCAGGTGCTCCAGCCGGTGCAGTCGGGGGGCGTGGACATCTACAACATCCCCATCCAGGCCGCCACCGCCGAGATCCTCCCCGGCGTCCAGACCCCCGTGCTGACGTACGCCGGCCAGTTCGGCGGCCCGACGATCAAGGCCAAGACCGGGCGCCGGGTGAAGGTCATGTACCAGAACCGGCTGGACATGCCGGCGAACGTCCACTTGCACGGCGGCCACGTGCCGGCGGCCAGCGACGGCCACCCGATGGACGTGATCCAGCCCGGCCAGGCGCGGGTGTACGACTACCCGAACGACCAGCAGGGCGCGACGCTGTGGTACCACGACCACGCCCACCACATGGAGGCCGAGCACGTCTACCGGGGCCTGCACGGCTTCTACCTGATCGAGGACGACAGCGAGCGGGCCCTCAACCTGCCCTCCGGGGCCTACGACGTGCCGATCATGCTCCGGGACTCGGAGTTCGACGCCAACGGCGAGCTGGTCTTCTCGGACCCGGCCAACCGCACCACGATCCTCGCCAACGGCAAGGCGCAGCCGTTCTTCCCCGTCGCGGCGCGCAAGTACCGGTTCCGCCTGCTCAACGCCTCCAACGAGCACATCTTCCAGCTGAACCTCGGCGGCAAGCCGATGACGAAGATCGCCTCCGACGGCGGGCTGCTGCCCGCGCCCGTGCAGGTGACCGAGATGGTGCTCGCCTCGGCCGAGCGGGTGGAGGTCGTCATCGACTTCTCCCGCTACCCGATCGGCACCAAGCTCGTGCTCTCCAACGGCGGTGACCCGGTGCTGAGGTTCGACGTGGTGCGGCAGGCCGCGGACACCAGCCGCGTCCCCGCCCAGCTCCGCGCGCTGCCCGCCCTCCCGGCCGCGACGGTCGTGCGGGACGTGGCGATGAGCTTCGACCTCACGGGCACCGACCCCATCGGCATGATCAACGGCAAGGCGTTCGACCCGAACCGGGTGGACTTCCAGATCAAGCGGGGCAGCACCGAGATCTGGAACATCGTCAACGCCGAGACCATCCCCCTCGACCACACCTTCCACATGCACCTCGTGCAGTTCAGGGTGCTGGAGCGCGACGGCGGCGCGCCGCTGCCGCAGGACGCGGGCCTCAAGGACACCGTGCTCGTCCCGCCGGGCGGGTCGGTGAAGGTGCAGGCCACGTTCCGCGACTTCCTCGGGAAGTACATGTACCACTGCCACTTCCTGGAGCACTCATCGGTCGGGATGATGGGCCAGATGGAGATCATCCCGTAGACGCGGACGCGAGGGCCCCTGGGCGACGGATCAGGGGCCCGAGCGCGCGTCCTCGTACGCTTCCCGCGCGTCCAGGAGTTCGGGCATGTGAGACCGGGTCCACTCGCAGCAGGCGGCCATGGGAGCGAGGAGCGTGCGGCCGAGCGGCGTCAGCTCGTACTCGACGCGGGGAGGGATCTCCGGGTACGCGGTGCGCGTGACCATGCCGTCGCGTTCCATGGCGCGCAGCGACTCGGTGAGCACCTTGGGGGTCACGCCCCGCAGCGGCACCTGGAGCTCCGAGAAACGCCGGGGCCCGTCTACCAGGCACCTGATGATCTTCGCGGTCCACTTGTCGCCGATGCGGATCGGCGGAGGAGTGGGCGGGCAACTCGCGAACATGTCGGAATCCAGTGGCTGGCTCACTTTCGTGAGGGTACGCAACTACCGTTGCGGTAACCAGCGCCCCCCGGATTACCGTCTGCGGCATCGGCCGGCGACCACGCCGGGCCATGTCGGACGGAGCATCCCTCATGAGCAAGATCGTTGTATTCGGCGCGGGCGGCAGGGCAGGGCGGCGCGCCGTCGCCGAGGCCGTCGACCGAGGTCACCAGGTAAGCGCGGTGGTGCGCGACCCGGCCAAGTACGGGTACCTGGCGGATGGCGGGGTCACGGTGGTCGCGGGCGACGTCACGCGGGCCGACAGCGTGTTCGCCGCCGCCCAGGGTCACGACGTCGCCGTCAACGCCACCTACACGAGCGAGGTGTCGTCGGAGACGTTCTACGTCGGCGCGGCGCACGCCCTGCTGGACGGCCTGGCGCGGGCGGGCGTGCCCCGGCTGGTAGCGATCGGGATCGGTACCACGCTGGAGACCGCGCCCGGGGTCCGGGTCATGGACGCCCCCGGCTTCCCCGAGGACGCCCTGGTGTTCTCGCAGGGCCACGCGGCCGAGCTGGAGGTGTTCCGCGCCGCGGACACGGAGATCGACTGGCTGGTGCTCGCGCCGCCGCCGGTCTTCCTCGCCGACGACGTCGCCCGTACGGGCCATTACCGCCTGGGCGGCGTCGCGGTGCTGCCCGAGGTCGAAGGCGCGGGCCCGTTCTCCTACGCGGACCTCGCCGTCGCGCTCCTCGACGAGATCGAGACCCCGAAGCACCATCGCGCGCTGGTCGCCGTGGGCTGACCGGCCCTTCACCCCCGGCTCCGCCGCCCGGACCGCCACATCGCGAGCGCGATGAGCACGTACGGCACCGCGAGCAGCATGAAGATCGGCCCGGGACCGGTCCTGGTGGACGCCAGCCCGTACGCCGCGAAGGCCAGAACCGCCATCACCTCCGCCCCGAAGCCCGCCATCGAGGTGACCGTCGCCCGGGCACCGTCCGAGATGCGCTCCTGCAGGCGGGCCTCGGCGGCGGCCATCGCTCACTGGAAGACGCCGTAGGCGGCGGCGACCAGCACCATCCCCGCCGGACGGCCGCTCGCGGCACCGGCGGCCAGGCATCCGGCGGCGACGGCGAGGGCGGGGGCCGCCCACCGGGTGCCGGCTCCGGCGAACCACCCTCCGAGCGCGGTCCCGGCCGTGACGAGGAGGACGAGAAGGGGCACCGCGGACGCCTCGACGCCCGTCGACTCGGCCAGCAAGGGGACGTACTCGTCCAGCGAACCCGCGCCCATGAGCACCAGGACGAGCACGAGCGCGCCGCGCACGGGGGGCGCCCGCCGCACCTCCCGGACGCCCTCACGGAGCACCTTGGCGTAGCTCTCCCCGCGTTCCGACGCGGTGCGGGACTCGGGGAACGACCACCCCGCGACCGCCGTGAGCAGGGTCACCGCGACGCTCGCGACGCCCACGGCCAGGTAGCCGCCCGCCGCGAGCACCGGGGCGGCCAGGCCCGACGCCACCATGACGGCCGTTGTCCCGACGGCCTCCGAGCGGCCCGTGAGGCGGGCGTAGGAGTCCGATGCCCCGGCCCGCGCCAGCTCCTCGTACACGAGCGCCTGCAACGTCCCCGAGCGCAGGGCGGTGGCCGCGCCCCACAGCACGAAGCCGAGCGCGAAGGAGGTGTAGGAGGGGAAGAACGTCCACAGCGTGTATCCGCACCCGGCCAGGATGGGAGCGATCGCCAGCAGGCGCCTGCGGGAGAACACGTCGGCCCACAGGCCCGACGGCACCTCCAGCGCGAGCGAGGTGACCGACCAGATGACGAACAGCGAGGAGATCTCGGCGGCCGACAGCCCGTGGCCGGCGAACAGCACGGCATAGACGGGGTACAGCAGGATGAAGTCGTCGAGGAACGCGTAGGTGTAGAGCCTGCGCGCGAGCCTCCGCTCAGGTGAGCGTCAATGTCGCCAGGTCATGGGCGCACCCTACGACACGACCGTGACCCGGTGGAACCGGTTATCCACAGCCGTCGATATCGAGGTGCGTGGAGACGCCCGCGCTAGGTACCCTCCGCGAGAAGGTTGGGGAGGGATCGTCGTGGCGCATGTCGAGGTCGGCCGTCTGACGTACGTACTGCCGGATGGACGCCCGTTGCTGAACGAGGTCTCCTTCCGCATCGGCGAGGGCGTCAAGGCCGCGCTGGTCGGGCCCAACGGGGCGGGCAAGACCACGCTGATGCGCCTGATCGCGGGCGATGTGCGGCCGGTCGAGGGCAGCGTCGCCAGTTCCGGGGGGCTCGGCATCATGCGCCAGTTCATCGGCAGCATCCGCGACGGGCGCACCGTGCACGAGCTGCTGCTGTCGGTCGCCCCAGAGCGGGTGCGCGAGGCGGCGCGCAGGCTCGACGAGTGCGAGCTCGCCATGATGGAGCGCGAGGACGAGAAGACCCAGATGCGCTACGCCCAGGCGATCACCGACTACACCGACGCCGGCGGCTACGACATCGAGGTGCTGTGGGACACCTGCACGATGGCCGCCCTCGGCGCCCCGTACGACAACGTGAAGTACCGCGAGGTCAACACGCTCTCGGGCGGTGAGCAGAAGCGGCTGGTGCTGGAGGCGCTGCTCCGCGGGCCCGACCAGACCCTGCTGCTCGACGAGCCCGACAACTACCTCGACGTGCCGGGCAAGCTCTGGCTCGAACAGGCGCTCAGGGAGACCCCCAAGACGGTCCTGCTCGTCTCGCACGACCGGCAGCTTCTGGCGAACGCCGCCGGCCGCATCGTCACCGTCGAGTCCGGCAACGTCTGGGTCCACGGCGGCGGTTTCGCGACCTACGCGGCGGCGCGCAGAGAGCGCAACGAGCGGCTGGACGAGCTGCGCCGCCGCTGGGACGAGGAGTACGCCAAGATCAAGCGCCTGGTCGTCATGCTCAAGCAGAAGGCGCAGTACAACGACGGCATGGCCCCGGCCTACCACGCGGCGCAGACCCGCCTGCGGCGGTTCGAGGAGGCCGGGCCGCCCGAGGTGGCGCCGAAGGACCAGCTGATCAGCATGCGGCTGCGCGGGGGCCGCACGGGCAAGCGCGCGGTGATCTGCGAGGGCCTTGAGCTGACCGGCCTCATGCGGCCGTTCGACCTTGAGATCTGGTACGGCGAGCGCGTCGCGGTGCTCGGCTCCAACGGCTCGGGGAAGTCCCACTTCCTCCGCCTCGTCGCGGGCGAGGAGGTCCGGCACACGGGGGTGGCCCGGCTGGGGGCGCGGGTCGTTCCCGGGCACTTCGCCCAGACGCACGCCCGCCCGGAGCTCCAGGGGCGCACTCCCTGCGAGATCGTCATGACCGAGCACGCCAGGCTGAAGAACGAGGCGATGAAGGCCCTGGCCCGCTACGAGCTGGCGGGGAGCATCGCCGAGCAGCGCTTCGAGACCCTCTCCGGCGGCCAGCAGGCCAGGCTGCAGATCCTCCTGCTGGAGCTGTCGGGGGCCACGCTCCTGCTGCTGGACGAGCCGACCGACAACCTCGACCTCGCCAGCGCCGAGGCGCTGCAGGAGGGGCTCGACCAGTTCGCGGGCACCGTGATGGCGGTTACCCACGACCGGTGGTTCGCCGCCGACTTCGACCGCTATCTCGTCTTCGGCGCCGACGGCAGGGTGTACGAGTCGCCTGAGCCGGTCTGGGACGAGGCCCGGGTGGCGCGCGAGCGCTGAACGCGGACACACCGGCGGGGAGTGTGGAGGCGTTAAAGAATGAGTACGGCTTGCGCGTGTCGGAGGAGTCACGCCCGACTAACCGGGCTATGACGGCCTTGTGACCCAGCGTAGTCGAAACACGACAGCACTCGTACTCGGACTCGGGGTAGTGGCGGCAGCGACGCTCCTGGCCGGGTGCGGCGGCGACGAGGCGCAGCCAAAGCAGCGACTGAAACCGCTCGTGATCAAGGAACAGACGTCATCGGTCACACAAGGGACCGGTGGCTACGTGGTGACCTGGGCGGGCGTCATCAGCAACCCGAACCGGTGGCACTTCGGCGAGAGCGTCGCCGCCACCGTGGTCGGGCGCGACGCGGCAGGCAAGGAGGTCGTCCGCATGGAGCAGCCTCTGGACGCCGTGCCACCGGCCGGGACGCTGAAGTTCACGGGACAGGCCATGGCCTCGGCCAAGCCCGTCGACGTGAAGGTGGCCTACAAGCCGGCCCAGTGGCGGGAGGCCGCGCGGATCCCGTCCGCCTTCGTGCCGTTCCCGATCAACGCGCCCAACACCGAGAAGCTCGGCAACGGCTCCTACCTCGTGACCGGCGCGGTGGGGAACCCGTACGAGAAGGCCGCGACCAGCCTGGTGGTGACCGCGCTGCTGCGGGACAAGGACGGCAGGCTCGTCGGCGGCGCCAGCACGTACGTGGACGACGTGCACGCCGGGGCTCCGCGCCGGTTCGTGCTGACCGTGGACAGCCTCAACGGCGCGGGACCGGTGGCGCGTACGGACATCACCGCAAGGACGTGGGGGTCCAGCGGCCGGCCGTACGAGGAACTGGCCATGAGCGGCGCGGTGCCGCCCAGCACGGACAAACCCAAGACGCCGCCGTTCGCAAGGGATCGCGGGTCCCAGGCGATGCCGGTCGACCGCCGGCCGTGAGCGCGGGGCTGACCATTCCCACTTCCGGTGGCGACCGGCCCGCCCCGCTATGGATCTTGAAATCACCAGGGGGTTACGGTACTTACATGACTTCCCCCCGGATAGTCCTGTTCGGTGCCACCGGGTTCACCGGCCGGCTCACCGTCGAGGCGCTCCTGGCCCGCGGCGTCCATCCGCTGCTGGCCGGGCGCGACCAGGCGCGGCTTGAGGCGCTGGCCTCCTCGCTGCCGGTGGAGCTGCCGACCGCCGTCGCGGACGTGAACCGGCCCGCGACGCTCCGGCGGATCATCGAGCCGGGGAACGTGCTCATCTCCACCGTGGGGCCGTTCGCCCGCTGGGGGGAGCCCGCCGTGGAGGCCGCGATCGAGGCCGGCGGCGTCTACCTGGACTCGACCGGGGAGCCGACGTTCATCAGGCGCATCTTCCAGCGGTACGGCCCGGCCGCCGCCGCGTCGGGCGCCACGCTGCTCACGGCCTTCGGATACGACTACGTGCCGGGGAACCTCGCGGCCTCGCTGGCGCTGCGGAAGGCGGGGCCAGAGGCTGTTCGAGTGGATATCGGATACTTCGTCCAGGGCAACATGGCTCGCCGGACGAGTGCGGGAACCCGGGCGTCCGCCCTCGGAATGGTCCTCGAACCGATGTACGGCTTCCGTTATGGCCGCATCCTTCGCGAGCACGGGCGTACACGGGTGTTCACCGTGAACGGCCGCCGCAGGCACGGGCTGTCCGTGGGGGCCTCCGAGCACTTCGCCCTGCCGCGGACCCATTCCGGGCTGCGCGAGGTCAACGTCTACCTGGGCTGGCTCGGCGGGCTGACCAGAGTCGCCGGGGTGCTGTCCAGGGCGACGCCCTTCATCGCGGCGATCCCCGGCGCCAAGCGGGTCACCGAGGCCGTCGCCGACCGGGTGATCCAGTCGGGCGGCCGGGAGGACCCGCAGGCGCCGAGCGGGGACGGGGTCACGTCCCAGATCGTCGCCGAGGCCTACGACCGGGGCGGCAGGAAGCTGTCCACGGTGGAGCTGTGCGGCGGTGACCCGTACGACTTCACCGCGCGCGCTCTGGCGTGGGCCGCCATCACCGCCGCCACCGAGGGCGTGGCCGCCACCGGAGCCGTCGGGCCGGTGGAGGCCTTCGGGCTCGACGGCCTCACGAAGGGCTGCGCGGAGGCGGGGCTGACCGCCCTGGCGTGACCCGGAGCCGCCCGCCGCGTCCTGCCCTCGTCCCTGTCTCGCCCTGACCAGCGATGTCAGGTCAAATCCGGATATCAAGAGAAGCGCGGCCGTGCGGCAAATCGCCGGACAGTGCGGAGAAAAGTGGCGAGATCGCCACCGCTCGCGACCTGCACTTCCTTGTTAATGGTGATATGTCGAATTTGATGGCCATATCGGGGGCGGACCCCGCAAACAATCTTGCTGGCTTTCATTACGGTATTAATACAACGCCGGTCATTGTCCGGGAAACGGTGGAGCGAGGAGTTACCAAGCCTTTACTGTCGGTTACATGAATGACAGCGTCCTGGTCGAGGCACTCCGCGCCCGCGATCCTGGTGCCCTCGCTGACCTGTACGACACCTTCGCCGAGAGCATCTACAGATACGCCCTGGCCGTGCTCGAAAGCTCTGACAGCGCGCAGGTCGCGCTCCGCGACACGTTGATCGCGGCAGAGGCGCACGTCCACGCGCTGGCCGACCCCGAGCGGCTGCGTGTCTGGCTCTACGCGCTGGCCAGAGGGGAGTGCCACCGCAGGCGTTCGGTGATCCCGCCGGGCGACGGAGAGGAGACCCTGCCGGGTGCCGCCTCGCCCGAGGCTCCGGACGGCGACCTCCGGCGGGTGGCCGCGAACGCCGTGGGAGCCCTGCACGGCGACGAACGCGAGATCCTCGACCTGCTCACCCGCCACGCCATCCCCGAGCACGAGCTCGCCACCGTGCTCGGCACCACGGCCGCGCGGGCCGACCACCTCCGCCAGGCCGCCTGCGAGCGCCTGCAGGACCTCGTCACCACCGAGATCCTCGCGCGGAACTCCTCGCACGACTGCGCGGGAAGGGCGGCCATCCTCGCCGGCTTCTCCGGCCTCCTCGACGAGGACACCCGCGGCCGGCTCCTCGGGCACATCGAGGACTGCGCCGTCTGCGCCCCCCATCGCGAGCGCCAGGTGTCCGCGGCCAAGGTCTTCAACCTGCTTCCGCTGGCGGAGCTGCCCGAGACTCTGCGCGTGCGCGTGATGAGCTGCTTCATCGACCCCGAGCTGGTGCCCTATCGCCGGTTCGTCGCGCGGCGCACGGGGCTGCTCGACCCCGACGGGTTTCCCGTTCGCGAGACCAAAGGGCCTCGGCGCTGGCCTCAGGCTCTTGCGGGCGCTGTGGCGGCGGTCGCGATCGTCGCCGCCGCCGTAGTCATCGTCGGCGCGCTGCGCCAGGGCGACGACCCGCTCGCGCGCGGCGCGTACGGAGTCCTCCCCACGCGGGGCTCGCCCGCAGGCGGGGCGCCCGAGGGCTCCGGCGCCCCGAAAGCTCCCAAGACCCTGGCGCCCATCGCCGACGGCATGCCCGCCCTTCCGCGGCTCTCTCCCGGGGCGGCGGTCCCCATCGCCGTGCTGGGGCCCAAAGGCGAGGCGGCGATCCCCCCGGCGCTCCTGCCGGTGCCGCCGGCCGCCGTGCGCACCCCGGCGCCGAGACCGGCGCCCTCGTCCCCTCCGACGGCGCGACCGACCGAGGGCGTCCCGCCCGCGACCACGGCTCCCGCGCCCCCTCCCGGCCCTCCCATGACGCCCCCGCAGACCCCTCCCGCGACTCCTCCCGGGCCGCCGAGGGAGTGGCCGACCGGGGGGCCGGCTCCGACGCCCAGCCACCAGCACGGCCCCGTGCCCACTCCCTGTCCCTCCAGCACCCGGCCGGCGCCACCCGCTTCCTCGCCGCCCCCTTCCCAGCCGCCGGCGGCTGGCGGCCCCTCCGAGACTCCCGCGCCGTCCTCGGCCCACCGTCACGCCGGGCGCACGGCCGCGGAGGAGCCCCCCATCGAGGCCGCGGCGGCCGGTGTTCAGCGTCCGCGATGACGCCCACCTGGGCCGCAGGGTGTTCCCGCACCCGATCGCGCCCGAGCTGACCGGCCTCGTTCCGCGCGTCCACCGCGTCGACTGGCCGGTCTGGCTCGATCCCGGGCCGCGCATGCTGCGCGACGTGCTGGAGCTGTGCCGCCTGCAGACGGCGCGGGGCCTCGCCGTGCTGTCCTGGCTGTCCGCGGGCCGTGTTCCCGGCGACATCGCCTGGCTGTGGCCGGGGTGCCGTCTCACCGGCCCCCGGCAGCACCTCATGTACGGCGCCGCCGCCGGCGTACCCGACGTCGCGCTCGGGCTGGTGGTCGCCAACTGGACCTGGGTGCTCGACACCCGCTTCGCGGGCCAGGTCACGGCCCCCTACCTCGCCGGCACCGCCTACCCCGACGACGGGTACACCGCCGCCCAGGCGACCGTGACGCTGCTGCGCATCTGGGAGCGGCACGCCGACGCGCGGCCCGCGCTCGGCGCCGCCTGGGCGGCGAGCCGCACGGCCGCCGACTGGTGCAAGGCGGCCGAGCTGCGCGCCGCGTACGGCCGTGAGGCGCCCGTCTTCACCTACCCCCGGGGTCCCGTTCCCCCGCCGGCCGGCGTTCGCCCGTGGATCACGCGCCTGTTCCGCCTTGCCTGATTACAGAAAGTGACAAAGGGGGTGTGCGCGATGTGACCACGGGGAAGCTGTGGATTGTGTGGCGCGAGGTCACGACGCGCTTACATGAGGCTTCTCAGCTTGGCGAGTCGAGAGGGGTGCGCATGCCACAGGATGTGCGTCGCCGTACGGCCGGCGGAGGGCGGGTGGTCCACGTCCCCGGGAGCGGGGACGTGGCGCGCATCGTCTCCACCGGCCACCCACCCGAGAACCGGACCCTGACGTGAGCACGGGCGTGTGGTGCTTCGCCTGCGTCCTGTCGGCGGGCCAGGGCGGGTGGCCCCTCGCCTGGGCCGTGTACTGGGGGACGGCCGTGGGGCGCCTTCGCCGGCTACGGCCCGTACCGGCCGGCGACCGGCTCGGAAACTGCCGCGAGCGGGCGGCGGCCTCCGGGAACGGCGAGCGGGTGACGGCCTCCCAGGGGAGGCGGGGTCAGTGCCGGCCCTCGGCCTCGTCCACCTCGACGTGATCGAGATGGCGCTTGATCGAACGGTGGATCTCGATCTCGGCCTCCACCCGGCCGACCCAGTTGGCGCCCTCGACGGACTTGCCGGGCTCCAGGTCCTTGTAGACCTCGAAGAAGTGCTGGATCTCCAGCCGGTCGAACTCCGGCACGTGGTGGATGTCGCGGATGTGCTCCATGCGAGGGTCGGTGGCGGGAACGCAGAGGACCTTGTCGTCTCCGCCCTTCTCGTCGGTCATCCGGAACATGCCCACCGCGCGGCAGCTGATCAGGCAGCCGGGGAAGGTCGGTTCCTGGAGGAGCACGAGCGCGTCGAGCGGGTCGCCGTCCTCGCCGAGGGTGTCCTCGATGAAACCGTAGTCGGCGGGGTACTGCGTGGAGGTGAAAAGAAGGCGGTCCAGCCGGATCCGGCCCGTCTTGTGATCAACCTCGTACTTGTTGCGTTGTCCCTTAGGGATCTCAACGACAACGTCGAACTCCACTGCGGTTCCTCCGCTCAAGCCCCCCGGGTACTCCCGGACGGGCGTTAATGTCTCGTAGGCGTATATCCAGGATGACGCATGCGGGAAAGAGGTCGGTGAGGTGGTGCGGCGCGAGCGTTTGGTCGCTGTGGCGACCCTCGCCCTGCTTCAGGTGTTCGTCTGCGCTGTGGGCGCGTTCGTCCTCGCAGGCGACGGGCTGGGCGGTCTGACCGCCAAGCCCCCGGTCAAGGCCGCCCCGCCCCGGGCTCCCATCGCCATCGTGACAGCGGGACCTGTGCTGGCGCCGCCTCCCGGCGGAACTCCCCCAGGAAAGGGTACTTTGGCCGCGCGGCTCACCCACGCGCTCGGCGACTCCGCGCTGGGTGACAACGTCGGCGCGGTCGTCCTCGACGTCGCCGCGGGCGCCATGCTGTTCGGCAGCAAGGCCGATACCGGGGTCACGCCCGCCTCCACCACCAAGGTCGCGACGGCCGTCGCCGCGCTGACCTCCCTGGGTCCCGACACCCGGGTCGCGACGCGCGTCGTCCAGTCGAAGGCCGGTGAGATCACCCTGGTCGGCGGGGGCGATCCGCTGCTCGCTGGGCCAAAAGCCGGTAAATCTTCTGACTATCCCCGGTCCGCCTCGCTCGTGGCTCTGGCCTCCCGAACGGCCAGGGCGCTCAAGGCCGCGGGCGTCGCCTCGGTCGGCCTCACCTACGACGACTCGCTCTTCTCCGGACCGCGCACCGCTCCGGGCTGGAAGCCGGGCTACGTGCCCGAGGGCAGCGTCGCGCCGGTCACCGCTCTGATGATCGACGAGGGCCGCCAGGACCCCCGCGGCTCCGCGCGGTACCCCGACCCGCCGAGGTCGGCGGCCGAGGCATTCGGCTCCCTGCTGGCCCATTACGGCGTCAAGGTCGGCAAGTCGATCAAGCGGGCCAAGGCCGCGCCGACCGCCACCGAGATCGCCAGGGTCGAGTCGCCGCCGGTGTACGAGCTGGTCGAGCACATGCTGACCATGAGCGACAACGACGTCGCCGAGGCTCTGGCCCACCTCGTCGCGCTAAAGGAGGGCGAGCCCGGCACCTTCGCCGGCGTCTCGCAGGCCGTCCAGGGCACGCTGAAGAAGCTCGGCGTGGGCGAGGGCGTCGCGGTCTACGACGGCAGCGGGCTGTCCACCCGCAACCGCATCACCCCCACCGCGCTCGCCCGCCTGATCGCCCTGTCGGCCTCGCCCGGCAACCCGCGCCTGCGCGCCCTCATCAGCGGGCTGCCGATCGCCGGCTTCACCGGCACGCTCGGCCACCGGTACGGCAAGCAGGACACCAAGGCCGCGGCCGGAGTGGTGAGGGCCAAAACGGGCACGTTGAACGGGGTGAACACCCTGACGGGTCTCGCGAGGACGTCCGACGGCCGGCTGGTGGCCTTCGCCTTCATGGCCGACAACGTGCCCGACCCGGACGGGGCCGTGGCGGCGCTCGACCGGCTGGCCGCACTCGTCTCCGGGTGCGGTTGCTCATAAGCGCGCCGCACGACGTACGGTGGTGAACATGCAGGTGATCGACTGGGATCTGGCCGTTACTACCGGTGTCCGCCTTGTCCGACCCGGGCCGCAGGTGAGCCGGGAGGAGGCCAGGCACGCGGTCACCGAGCTCAGGCGGCTGTCGCGCGAAGCCGAGGGGCACGTGCAGGACTTCGCCCGCATCGACGGGGCGGCGTCGCCCGAGGAGGCCACCGTCGTCGACCGGCCCGGGTGGATCCGCGCCAACGTCGAGGGTTTCCGCGTCGTCCTAGAGCCGCTGACCGAGCGCATGAGCAGCGGCCGCGCGCAGATACCCGCCATCGTGGGCGCCGTCGGCTCCCGCGTGACCGGTGTCGAGGTGGGCGCGGTGCTGGCCTTCCTCGCCTCGCGCGTGCTCGGGCAGTACGAGCTGTTCCTGCCGCCCGACCCGAGCGGGCGGGCGCCCACGGGGCGGCTCACCCTGGTCGCGCCCAACATCGTGCACACCGAGCGCGAGCTCGGCGTGAACCCCCGCGACTTCCGCCTCTGGGTCTGCCTCCACGAGGAGACCCACCGGGTGCAGTTCACCGGCGTGTCCTGGCTGCGCGAGTACGTGCGCGGGCAGATGACCGAGTTCCTGCTCGCCTCCGACCTCGATCTCGGCACCATGCTCGAACGCCTGCGCGCCGCCTCCGACGCCGTCGCCGACGCGATCAAGGGCGGTGAGGGCAACCTCATCGACGCGATCCAGACGCCGGAGCAGAAGGAGATCCTCGACCGGCTCACGGCCGTGATGACACTGGTCGAGGGTCACGGCGACTACGTCATGGACGCCGTCGGGCCCTCGGTCGTGCCCTCCGTGGCCGACATCCGCTCGAAGTTCCAGCACCGCAGGGAGGGCGGCTCCCGGTTCGACAGGACTATAAGGCGCCTGCTCGGCGTCGACCTCAAGATGAAGCAGTACGCCGAGGGGTCGGCGTTCGTGCGCAAGGTCGTCGACGAGGTGGGGGTCGACGGGTTCAACCGCGTCTGGGGTTCGCCTGCGACGCTGCCGAACCACGCCGAGATCCAGAACCCCGAGCAGTGGATCTCCCGTGTCGTGCGCGCGCCCGAGCTGCCGTCCGCCAACGGGCGGGCCTAGCCGCGTTCCTCCCGCCTGTGGAGTGCCGGTAGGGAGGCGCTCTGGCGCGGCTGGCCGGTGGGGTGCCCCGGCCGCACCAGACTAGGAGCATGGGACCGCATCCCGCCGTGGCGGAGATCCGCCGTGCCGTACGGCTCTCGCTCGCCGACCTGCCGCAGGGCGCCCTCGTGCTGGTCGCGTGCAGCGGCGGGAGCGACTCGCTCGCGCTCGCGGCCTGCCTGGGGTTCACCGCGCCACGGCAGGGGCTGCGGGGCGGGCTCCTGACCGTCGACCACGGCCTGCAGGAGGGTTCGCGCGAGCGCGCCCTGGAGGTCGCGGGCCTGGCCGCCGGGTTCGGGCTTGAGCCCGCCGAGGCGCTCACGGTCACGGTGGGCCGGGCCGGCGGTCCGGAGGCCGCGGCGCGAGATGCCAGATATGAGGCGCTTTCGCTGGCCGCGAAACGCCTCGGCGCGTCGGCGGTGCTGCTGGGCCACACGCGCGACGACCAGGCCGAGACCGTGCTGCTACGGCTCTCCCGGGGCAGCGGCACCCGGTCGCTCGCCGGGATGCCCGCGACCTCGGGCGTCTACCGGCGTCCCCTGCTCGGGGTCGCCCGCCGGACGACCAGGGCCGCGTGCGAGGCGCTCGGCCTCGTGCCTTGGGACGATCCGCACAATGCCGACCCGGCGTACGCCCGGGTGCGGGTCAGGCACGACGTCCTCCCGGTGCTCGAAGAGGCGCTGGGGCCGGGCGTGACGGAGGCGCTGGCTCGTACGGCGGGCCTGTGCAGGGACGACGCCGACGCGCTCGACGAGTGGGCCGACGAGGTGTACGCCCAGCTCAGAGGCGTGGGCGTCGAGCTCACGGTCGCGGGGCTCAAGGAACTGCCCGGCGCGGTGCGGCGGCGGGTGATCCAGCGGGCGGCCCTCGCGGCGGGCGCGACGGCGTCCGCGCTGGCGGCCGTCCACATCGAGCAGGTCGACCGGCTCGTCACCGAGTGGCGCGGGCAGCGGGTGGTGGAGTTACCCGGGGGGGTCGGAGTGGTCCGGCGGTATGGCACCCTGATATTCGCCAGCACCCTCTCATGAAGGAAAACCCCAGGTGGACGCAGCCGACATGGGCATGGACCTGGAAAAGGTCCTCATCCCCGAGGAAGAGCTTCAGGCGAAGATCAAGGAGCTCGCCGGGCAGATCGACGAGGAGTACGCGGGCAAGGACCTATTGATCGTCGGAGTTCTCAAGGGCGCGGTCATGATCATGGCCGACCTGGCGCGGGCGCTGCACATCGAGGTCCAGATGGACTGGATGGCCGTCTCGTCGTACGGCGCGGGCACCAAGTCGTCCGGTGTCGTGAGGACTCTCAAGGACCTCGACACCGACATCGCCGGGCGGCACGTCCTGGTGGTCGAGGACATCATCGACTCCGGGCTGACGCTGTCGTGGCTGATCCACAACCTCCAGTCGCGCAACCCCGCGTCCGTGGAGATCTGCACCCTGCTCCGCAAGCCGGAGGCCGTCAAGGTGCCGATCGATGTGAAGTACGTCGGGTTCGACATCCCCAACGAATTCGTGATCGGTTACGGGCTCGACTATGCCGAGCGCTACCGCAATCTGCCGTTCATCGGCACTCTGGCCCGGCATGTGTACGGAGCGGAGTAAGCCCTGAGCGAAGTTCCTGATCGTCAACTGGTGCGATACAGCGTTATTCGGTCTCGTCGTGGGGAACACGGAGCCGCCTGACGTACGTTGGTAGGACAAAGCCGGTGTCGCCGGGGCAGTGACCCTGCGCGGCGGCCCGGTGTACCTTCGGATGTCTCGGAGGTGCGATCACCTCCGGGTGATCAGTAGGAGCGGTTTGGGATGCCGCTAACCCCGGGCTCGCCCGGGGCGTCAGGCCGTGTTCAGGAAGGGACGGGCCCGCAGGGGTTCCGCATCGGATGGATCTCAAGCGATTTACACGTGGGCCACTGCTGTGGATCCTGGGCATCGTCGTGCTGCTCCTCCTCGCCTCCACGTTCTGGAGCGGCAACAGCAACTATGCCCAGAAGGACACTTCGTTCGTCGTCAGCCAGATCCAAAAGGGCGCTGTCGACAACGCGGTGATCGTTGACAAGGACCAGCGGATAGAGATCAAGACCGTCGGGAAGATCGGCGGCGAGGATCGCTTCTATTCGAACTGGGTCCAGGGGCAGGGCGTCGAGCTCCAGAAGCAGCTTCAGGCCCAGGCGGACGCGGGCAAGCTGCCCGGCGGATACAAGGTCACCGTGCCGACCGAGAACTTCCTCGTCGGCCTGCTGGTGAGCTTCCTCCCGCTCGTCTTCATCGTCCTCCTCTTCTTGTTCATCATGAACCAGATGCAGGGCGGCGGCTCCCGGGTGATGAACTTCGGGAAGTCCAAGGCCAAGCTCATCACCAAGGACACCCCCAAGACCACCTTCGCCGACGTCGCGGGCGCCGACGAGGCCATCGAGGAGCTCCAGGAGATCAAGGAGTTCCTGCAGGCCCCGGCCAAGTTCCAGGCGATCGGCGCGAAGATCCCCAAGGGCGTGCTGCTGTACGGCCCGCCCGGCACCGGCAAGACCCTGCTGGCCCGCGCGGTCGCGGGTGAGGCCGGCGTGCCGTTCTACTCGATCTCCGGTTCCGACTTCGTCGAGATGTTCGTCGGTGTCGGCGCCTCCCGGGTGCGCGACCTGTTCGAGCAGGCCAAGGCCAACGCTCCGGCGATCATCTTCATCGACGAGATCGACGCCGTCGGCCGGCACCGCGGCGCGGGCCTCGGCGGCGGCCACGACGAGCGCGAGCAGACGCTGAACCAGCTTCTGGTCGAGATGGACGGCTTCGACGTCAAGGGCGGCGTGATCCTGATCGCGGCCACCAACCGGCCCGACATCCTCGACCCCGCGCTGCTGCGCCCCGGCCGCTTCGACCGTCAGGTCGTCATCGACCGGCCCGACCTGGAGGGCCGCAAGGGCATCCTCCGTGTCCACGGGCGGGGCAAGCCGTTCGCGCAGGACGTCGACCTCGACGTCATCGCGCGCCGCACGCCCGGCTTCACCGGCGCCGACCTGGCCAACGTCATCAACGAGGCTGCCCTGCTGACCGCCCGCCAGGACCAGAAGCTCATCACGATGAACACCCTCGAGGAGTCCATCGACCGCGTCATGGCGGGTCCGGAGCGCAAGAGCCGGGTCATGTCCGACCAGGAAAAGAAGATCATCGCCTACCACGAGGGTGGGCACGCCCTGGTCGCGCACGCCCTGCCCAACTCCGACCCGGTGCACAAGATCACCATCTTGTCCCGCGGCCGGGCCCTGGGCTACACCATGACGCTCCCCATGGAGGACAAGTTCCTCGCCACCCGGTCCGAGATGCTCGACCAGCTGGCGATGCTGCTCGGCGGGCGCACCGCCGAGGAGCTGGTCTTCCACGAGCCCACGACGGGCGCGGCCAACGACATCGAGAAGGCCACGAGCATCGCCCGCCGCATGGTCACCGAGTACGGCATGAGCGAGCACCTCGGCGCCCGCAAGTTCGGCACCGGCAACAGCGAGGTCTTCCTCGGCCGTGACATGGGCCACGAGCGCGACTACTCCGAGAAGATCGCCTCGACGATCGACGAGGAGGTCCGCCGCCTGATCGAGGCCGGCCACGACCAGGCCTGGGAGATCCTCGTCCAGTACCGCGACGTGCTCGACAACCTCGTGCTTGAGCTCATGGAGAAGGAGACCCTCTCCCGCCAGCAGGTCGTTGAGATCTTCGCTTCCGTGGTCGTCAGGGAGAAGCGCCCGTCGTACTCCGGCTACGGCAAACGGCTTCCCTCCGACCGGCCGCCGATCCTCACGCCCAAGGAGGTCGCGGGCAACGGCAACGGCGCCGCGCTTCCGGTCGGCAACCAGGCGGCTCCCGGGTCGCTGCTGCACAACGACCACCACCCGGCTCCTCAGGACGAGGCCTGACGGGTGAGCGTCAATCCGCTCAAGGTCGACTCGGACCGGATCGAGAAGGCCGTTCGCGAGATCCTGCTCGCGATCGGTGAAGATCCGGACCGGGACGGCCTGCTCGACACCCCCGCCCGGGTCGCCCGGGCCTACGCCGAGCAGTTCGCCGGGCTGGGGCAGTCCCCCGAGGACGTCCTGACCACCGTGTTCGACGCCGACCACGACGAGATGGTGCTCGTGAAGGACATCGAGGTGTTCTCCACCTGCGAGCACCACCTCGTGCCCTTCCACGGCGTCGCCCACGTCGGCTACGTGCCGAACGCCAAGGGGCAGATCACCGGCCTGTCCAAGCTGGCCAGGCTGGTGGACGTCTACGCCAGGCGCCCGCAGGTCCAGGAGCGCATGACGTCGCAGATCGCCGACGCGCTGATGGAGGTGCTCGCGCCTCGCGGGGTCATCGTGGTGATCGAGGCCGAGCATCTCTGCATGACCATGCGGGGCGTGCGGAAGCCCGGCGCCAAGACCATCACCTCGGCCGTCCGCGGCGACTTCCGCGACAGCGACAGGACCCGCGCCGAGGCGATGGCGCTGATCCTCGGCCGCCGCTGAGCCGGGGCACGATCTCGCGGGTGCGCCGATCCGATTCGTTATCCACAAGCCGGACCCATGGCACAGATCGTCACTGGGGAGCACCTAGGCTTGACGCCATGACCACCACGTGGAGGGTGCCGGGCGTGCCCGACAAGGGGCGCTGCCTGGTCATGGGCGTGGTCAACGTCACCCCTGACTCCTTCTCCGACGGCGGCGACTGGTTCGACCCCGAGATCGCCGTCCGCCACGGCCTCGAGCTGGTGGAGCAGGGCGCCGACATCGTCGACGTCGGCGGTGAGTCCACCCGGCCGGGCGCGGCCCGGGTCCCCTTGGCCGAGGAGCTGCGCCGGGTCTCGCCGGTCATCCGCGCCCTGTCCCAGGAGGGTGTGACGGTCAGCGTCGACACCATGCGGGCCGAGGTGGCGGAGGCCGCGTTGGGCGCCGGCGCCAGCCTGGTCAACGACGTCAGCGGCGGCCTGGCCGACCCGGCGATGCCGCGCGTGGTGGCGGCGGCGGGCGTACCGTATGTCGTGATGCACTGGCGCGGCCACAGCCACGACATGGACGGCCGCGCGATCTACTCCGACGTGGTGACAGAGGTCACCGAGGAGCTGCGCAAGCGGGTCGACACCGTGCTCGCCGAGGGCGTGGCCGAGCGGCAGATCATCATCGATCCCGGCCTCGGCTTCGCCAAGCGGGCCGAGCACAACTGGCCGCTGCTCGCGGGCATAGGCAGGCTCGGCGAGCTGGGCTACCCCATCATCATCGGCGCGTCGCGCAAGCGGTTCCTCGGCCGCCTGCTGGCCGGCCCCGATGGCACCCCGCGGCCCTTCAGCCGATCCGACGACGCCACGCTCGCTGTCACCGCACTGGCCGCCCACGCCGGCGCCTGGTGCGTGCGGGTGCACCACGTGCCTCCTAACGCCGACGCCGTCCGTGTGGCGGCGGCCTGGCGAGGGGGGGAGGGGGTTCTATGAGCACGACGGCAGCCGAGATCGAGAAGCTCAACGAGGCCTTCTACACCGCGATCGAGAGCGGCGACCTCGACCGCATGACCGACATCTGGGCCGACGACGCCGACGGCCGGGTGGCGATGTGCGTCCATCCCGGCTGGCCGATGCTGAGCGGCCGGTCCGAGGTCCTGCGCTCCTGGGCGCTGATCATGGCCAACACGCCCTACATCCAGTTCGTGCTGACCGACGTCCGCACCACGGTGATCGGCGACGTCGCGGTGCTCACCTGCGCCGAGAACATCCTCACCGCCGCCGACACCGAGGACGCCACCTTCGCGGCGGGCCGCGTGGTCGCCACCAACACCTTCGTGCGAACCCCGGCCGGCTGGCGGCTCTGGTTCCACCATGGCTCCCCCGTCCTCCAGGGCGAGGACGACGAGGACGAGGCGGACGAATGACCACCCTTCGCGAAGCGGGCCGGCGTGACAGCGTGACCCTGGTGGGGCTGCGGGCGCGAGGGCGGCACGGCTGCCTGCCCGCCGAGCGCGAGCTGGGCCAGGAGTTCGTCGTCGACGCCACGCTCTTCTTCGACACCGCCCCGGCCGCCGCGGGTGACGACCTGGCCAAGACCGTCGACTACGGCGAGCTCGCCGTCCGGCTCGCCGGCATCGTCGAGGGCGAGCCGGTCAACCTCATCGAGACCCTGGCACAGCGCCTGGCGGGCGCGTGCCTCACCAACGATCTGGTCGAGGAGGTGGAGGTGCGGGTGCACAAGCCCGCCGCGCCGATCCCCCTCCCCTTCGACGACGTGGTCGTCACAGTCAGGAGGAGGCGCGAATGAAGGTCGTTCTGGCGCTCGGCAGCAACGTCGGCCGCCGCTTCGACACGCTTCAAGGTGCCGTCGACGCGCTTTTCGACGCCCCCGGGCTCGACTTCGTGGCGGTGTCCCCGGTGTACGAGACCGATCCGGTGGGCGGGCCGCCCGATCAGCGCCCCTATTTCAACGCGGTGGTGATCGGGCAGACCATGACGCTCGGCCCCCGGGCGATCCTGGAGCGGGCGCTGAGCGTGGAGACCGCCTTCGGCCGGGTGCGCAGGGAGCCGTGGGGCCCCCGCACACTCGACGTCGATCTGATCATGGTCGGTGATCTGCTGTCCGACGATCCCGAGCTCACGCTCCCGCATCCTCTCGCCCACGAGCGGGCGTTCGTGCTGGTGCCGTGGTCGCAGGCCGATCCTGGGGCGGTGCTTCCCGGCCGGGGGTCGGTGGCCGGCCTGCTCGCCGACCTCGACCAGCGCGGCGTACGCCTGCGGGCCGATCTGGCCCTGCAGCCACCCGGCTGACGCACAGCCCCTGGCAGGCGGCCAGGCCCGGCCGGAGACCGACGTGTGCACGGCTCGGGTCAAGCCCGGTCGGAGACGATGTGCCCCCGGCCCGGGGGCCAAGCCGGTATGAGAACGATGTGCCCCGGCTCGGGTCAGGCCGGTCGGAGAGGATGTCCCTCTGGCTCACGAGTAGCCGGTCGGAGAGGACGAGTGGCCGGTCGGAGAGGATGTGCCCCCGGCTCGCGGGTAGCCGGCCGGGGAGACTGCCCGTTCGCGGGTAGCCGGTTGGGAGACAAGAGGAGGATCGCGTGAAGCCGAGCCGTCCCGGCGTGCTCGTCCTGCTGGTGGTCGCTTTCGCGGTCCTGACGTGGGCCGTGCTGCAGAGGGTCTACTCCGCCCTGCCGACCGTTCCGTGGACCGCCATACCCACCGTGCTCCTCCTGGCGGTCGGCGAGGCGTACAGCGGGTGGATGACCCGGGCCCGCATCGAGCGCAGGCCCGACACCAAGTCGGTGGAGCCGCTGGCCGTGGCCCGGCTGGCCGCCCTGGCCAAGGCGTCCGCCTACGTCGGAGCCGCCGTCGCCGGGGTCTTCGCGGGGTTCGTCTTCCACGTCCTCCCGCTGCTCGACCAGGACACTCCCCGGCGCGACTTCTTCCTGGCGGGCGGCTCGCTGATCGCCTGCGTGGTGCTCGTCTGCGCGGCCCTGTTCCTGGAGCACTGCTGCAGGGTGCCCAAGCGCCCCGACGACGACTCCGAGGCCTGAGCACACCAGCGGGGCCCGGCCCCCAGGCCGGGCCCCGCTCTGCAAGGAGCCACCCTTAATCCCTTGATCCCTGTCCCTTTACGCAATGTTGTTCCTTTACGAGATCCGCGTGGTTAAACGCGTCTCGTGAGATTCGCGGAAAAGATCACTTGTCGATGTCGCCCACCACGAAGAACATCGAGCCGAGGATCGCCACCATGTCCGAGATGAGGTGGCCGGGAAGCATTTCTCTCAGCACCTGCACGTTGTTGTAGGACGCGCTGCGCAGCTTGAGCCGCCACGGCGTCTTCTCGCCCCGCGACACCAGGTAGTAGCCGTTGAGCCCCAGCGGATTCTCGGTCCAGGCGTAGGTGTGGCCCTCGGGCACCTTGAGCACTTTCGGCAGCCGCTGGTTGATCGGACCGGGCGGCAGCGACCGCAGGCGCTCCACGCACGCGTCCGCGAGGTCGAGCGCGACCTTCACCTGGTCGAGCAGCACCTCGAAGCGGGCATGGCAGTCACCGGCAGAACGGGTGACCACCTTGACGGGAAGCTCGCCGTAGGCCAGGTACGGCTCGTCGCGGCGCAGGTCGAGGTCGACCCCCGAGGCCCGCGCGATCGGGCCGCTGACCCCGTACTGCATGATCGTCTCGCGGTCGAGCACGCCGACCCCCCGGGTGCGCGCGATGAAGATCTCGTTGCCGGAGATGAGGTTCTCGATGTCCGGCAGTCGCCTGCGCACGTCGGCCACCGCCTGGGAGGCCCGGTCGAGCCAGCCGTACGGGAGGTCCTCCTTCAGGCCGCCGACCCTGTTGAACATGTAGTGCATGCGCCCGCCGGAGATCTCCTCCATGACGGCCTGCAGGGTCTCCCGCTCGCGGAAGGCGTAGAAGACCGGCGTGATGGCGCCGAGCTCCAGGGGATACGAGCCGAGGAACATCAGGTGGTTGAGCACGCGGTTCAGCTCGGCGAGCAGCGTGCGCGCCCACACGGCCCTGACCGGCACCTCCATGCCCAGCATGCGCTCGACGGCGAGGACGACGCCGAGCTCGTTGGCGAAGGCCGACAGCCAGTCATGCCGGTTGGCCAGCACGATGATCTGCCGGTAGTCGCGCACCTCGAAGAGCTTCTCGGCGCCGCGGTGCATGTAGCCGACGATGGGCTCGGCACTGCCGATGCGCTCGCCGTCCACGGTGAGCCGGAGGCGCAGGACACCGTGGGTCGAGGGGTGCTGGGGCCCGATGTTGAGGATCATGTCCTCGGTGGCCAGCTCCTTGGCCCCAGCCCCGATCCCCACGACCCGTTCGGTGCGCGCGCCTCCGGTGCGAGCTGCGCGAGCTCCGCGAGGTTCGGTCATAAACCCCATGCTGTCACGTCAGCGGCGCGAGACAAGGTCCGAGAGGGCGGTGACCAGGCGGCGGACATGCTCTTCGGTCGTTCCGATGCCGATGGACGCCCGTACGGCCCCGGCGGTGCCATCCTCGCACGAGCCGTCGGCGGCGTGGCCGACGCCTTCGAGCAGGTGCCTGACGAAGGGATGGGCGCAGAACTTGCCGTCGCGCACCCCGATGCCGTACTCGGCGGACAGCGCCTCGGCGACCTCCCTGGCGGTCCAGCCCGTGACCACGAAGGACACGATGCCGACACGCGGGTGGTCGGGCCCCCACAGGGACAGCTCGTGGACACCCTCGATCGCGGCTAGGCCGCCGCGCAGCAGCTCGACGAGGCGCTCCTCGTCCTTGACCAGTGCCGTCCAGCCGGTGGCCGCGAGGGCGTCGCAGGCGGCGGCCAGCGCGATGGCGCCGAGGACGTTCGGCGTGCCGGCCTCGTGCCGCTGCTCGGGGTCCGCGCTCCACTCGGCGTCCAGCGGCAGCCCCTGCCGGGCGCCCCCGGTGACGGCCTTGGACGCGCCGCCTCCGCGCAGGTACGGCTCGGCCTGGGCGAGCCAGTCGGCCCGGCCGATCAGCGCGCCCGCGCCGAACGGCGCGTAGAGCTTGTGCCCGGAGAACGCCACGTAGTCCAGGTCGAGCGCGGTCAGGTTGAGCCTGCGGTGGGGGACGAGCTGCGCGGCGTCGACGAGGATCCGCGCGCCGTGCCGGTGGGCGATGTGGGCCAGGGCGGCGATCGGCCACAGCTCGCCGGTCACGTTGGAGGCCGCGGTGACCACCAGGAGCTTGGGCCCCTCGATGGCCGCCAGGGTCTCGTCCGCCGCGCGCACCGCCTCCCCGGGGAACGCGGGGGGCGCCAGCCGTACCGCGTCGGGCCAGGGGAGGAGGGAAGCGTGGTGCTCGGTCTCGAAGACCACGACGGTGGTGCCCTCGGGCAGGCAACGGGCCAGCAGGTTCGCCGCGTCGGTGGTGTTGCGGGTGAACACGACGGCGTCACCGGGACGGGCGCCGACGAAGGCCCGCACGGTGTGCCTGGCTTGCTCGTAGCGCGCCGTGGTGAGCTGGGAGGCGTACCCGGCGCCCCGGTGCACGCTGGAGTAGGCCGGGAGCGCGGCGGTGACGGCGGCGCTCACCGGCTCCAGACAGGGGGCGCTCGCGGCGTAGTCGAGGTTGGCGTACCGCACGAGCCTGCCGCCCTTGATCGGGACCTCCAGCTCGTCACCGAGGACGGCGGGGATGGCCGGAGCCGTACGGTCCGTTTCGCCGTGCGATGCCGTGCCGGGCCCGGAGTCTCCGGAGGCGTCCAGGCCGGGAACGACGGGGGAAGGGCTGTTCAGGACAGTGAGAGCAGACAACGCCGGCCTCCTTGGGTCATGGGACCCCGGCCATGGCGTTGTGACGGCGGAGCCCGCGCTTGTCCGGCACACCTCGCACCAGACCTGGTCCTCACCCGGGGCACCCCGCCGCGAGCGCGAGGGTTGCCGGCCAGCGAGCCGGGGCTTGACGCTGACACTCATGACCTACGGGCGACTATAACCCAGATTCCCCTCGGCTCCGCAACCTCATCAGGGGGGTGCCAGGGGTCGCGAACTTTGCCGGATCCTCGCGCGTTGAGAGGGGAACGGCCGCCTGCCGAGGGGTCGTGACCTGGACGAACCGCCGACCAGAGGAGATCGCGATGGACTGGGTGGTCAACCCGGAGATATGGATCGGGTTCTTCACCCTGGTCGCTCTCGAGATCGTGCTGGGCATCGACAACATCATCTTCATCTCGATCCTCGCGGGCAAGCTTCCCCCCGAGAAGCGCGACCGGGCGCGCAAGGTCGGGCTCGGGCTGGCGCTGGTGAGCCGCCTGGCGCTGCTGCTGGCCCTGTCGTGGGTCGTACGGCTGACGACACCGCTGTTCGAGCTTTTCGGCCAGGGCATATCAGGGCGAGACCTGATCCTGATCCTGGGCGGCCTGTTCCTGTTGGGCAAGAGCACCTTCGAGATCGGCGACAGCCTGGAGGGCACGCCTGGTCACTCAAGCGCCAAGGCGGGCGCCACCTTCGGCGCGGTGATCGTGCAGATCATGCTGCTCGACGTCGTCTTCTCGCTCGACTCGGTCATCACCGCCGTCGGCATGGTCGACGAGCTCGGCGTGATGATCGCCGCCGTGATCGTCGCGGTCGTCGTCATGCTCTTCGCGGCCGGTCCCATCAGCGGGTTCGTCGAGAAGTACCCGAGCATCAAGATGCTGGCCCTGGCCTTCCTCGTGCTGATCGGCGTCGTGCTCATCGCCGAGGGCTTCGAGCAGCACATCTCCAAGGGATACATCTACTTCGCCATGGCGTTCTCGCTGGGCGTGGAGCTCCTCAACATCCGGGCGCGCAGGAAGGCGGGCCGCCAGGAGCCGGTGGCGCTGCGGGAGCGCTACGAGGAGTCTCCCCAGCCCGGCGACGTGGCGAAATCCTGAGCCAGGGCTGTGCGCCGTGGCGCTAAATCCCACTTACGATGACTTCGTGCGATTTGATCCGTGGAATCCTGACTTCGTCGCTCATCCGTACGACGTCTACCGAGAGCTCCGCGACAACGAGCCGGTCAGCTTCTTCGAGCCGACCGGCCAGTGGCTCGTGGCGCGGCACCCGGATGTCAACGCGGCGTTGCGCGATCGACGGCTCGGCCGCTCCTACCTGCACATCGCCTCGCACCAGGAGTTCGGCCGCGAGCCTGAGCCGGTCCAGGAGCCGTTCTGGCGGGTGATCCGCGCGGGGATGCTCGACGTGGAGCCGCCGATCCACACCCGGCTGCGGCGGCTGGTCTCCAAGGCCTTCACCCCGCGCATGGTGGAGGAGCTCCGGCCGCGCGTGCGGCGCATCGCCGGCGAGCTGGTCGACGGCTTCGTCGAGCGTGGAGGCGGAGACCTGCTCGCCGAGGTGGCCGAGCCGCTGCCCGTGACGGTCATCGCCGAGATGCTGGGCGTGCCCGAGGCCGACCGGCACCTGCTGCGGCCCTGGTCGGCCGAAATCTGCGGCATGTACGAGCTCAGCCCGTCCGCGGAGGCGCAGCACACGGCGGTGCGCGCCGCCTCGGAGTTCGCTGCGTACCTTCGCGAGCTGGCCGCGAGGCGCCGCAGGGATCCGGGGAACGACCTGATCAGCGCGCTTGCCCAGGTGGCCGACGAGGGGGACAGGCTCACCGAGGACGAGCTGGTCGGCACGTGCGTCCTGCTGCTCAACGCCGGTCACGAGGCCACCGTGAACGTCACGGGCAACGGCTGGTGGTCGCTGTTCCGCAACCCCGGCGAGCTGGAACGGCTGCGTGGCGACCTCTCGTTGCTGCCCACGGCGGTGGAGGAGCTGATGCGCTGGGACACCCCGCTGCAGATGTTCGAGCGCTGGGTGCTGGAGGACATCACGATCGGCGGGGTGGACATCCCGAAGGGCGTCGAGGTCGCCCTGCTGTTCGGCTCGGCCAACCGCGACCCCGAGGTCTTCCAGGATCCCGACCGGCTGGACGTGGGCAGGACGGACAACCCGCACATCTCATTCGGTGCGGGCATTCACTTCTGCCTGGGCGCCCCCCTGGCCCGCGTGGAGCTCATCGAGTCGTTCGGGGCGCTGCTGAAGGCCGCCCCCAAGATGGAGCTCGCGGAAGAGCCGGTGTGGAAGCCGAACTACGTCATCCGGGGCCTGGAGTCGCTCAAGGTCAGCGTTTCCACTGGCTGAGCCAGCCGAAGCCGCCCAGCCCCGCGGGGTCGATCAGCTCGGCCTCCTGGGACGCCTGGGCGAGCGCCCGCAGATAGCCCCCGGGATCGGTGCCCGCGAGGGTCAGCGGAGGCCGGGTGCCGCTGACTCCGAGACCTTGTAGCGCATGTCGTTGCGTGGTCAACGTTGTGGATATCGCCCCGGCCCGTTCGCCCGCCGCCGCACACGCGTCCAGGGCCACGTGTGCGGTGATATCGCAGGATCCGTCGGGTATGGCCGGTACGCAGGCCCCGTCCCGGTATCCCGCCAACGTGCCGAAGGGCGGGCGGTTATCCACAGGGTGTGCATAATCCACGGCCACCGCCAGGCCCCGCGCCAGCCGTCCGATCACCGACTCCCAGGCCTCGTCGCGCGGGCGGCCGATCTCGGCCCGCAGGCCGGTGGAGCCGAGCGGCCACCAGCGCTCCAGCCACCGCAGGTCGTCCTCGCCGGGCGGGTCGCCGAGGGTCTCCTCGCCCGTCCGCGGATCGACGAGCACCAGCCGCGGGCCCTCCGGTGCGCGCTCGGCCACGTCGAGGGGAACGTTGTCGAGCCACTCGTTGGCGATCACGAGCCCGGTGATCTTCTCGGGGAGGGCGCCGGACCAGGTGATCGCCTCGTCCAGCCCGTGCGGAGGAGGCGAGAGGTCGACGGCCGTGACATGCAACCGTTCTACCAACTCGGGCTCCGCCGTGTGGAGAACCTGGGTCACCAGCAGGCCGTCGCCTGAGCCGACGTCCACAAGGTCGATCTCGCCCGGACGGCCGAGCGCGGCGTCGACCGTGCGCAGCAGGCGCAGCACCGCCTGGGCGAACACCGGCGAAGCGCCCACCGAGGTGCGGAAGTGGCCGGACGGGCGCTCCCTGATGTAGAAGCCGCCCTCGCCGTAGAGCGCTCGATGCATGGCCTCCCGCCACGTGACCCACACGGGACTGGACGTTACCAAGGATGGAAAAGCCCCATGACCGTCGTGCTGACAGGCCGCTGTCAAGCCGGACGCGGTCGCCACAATCCGGCCCCGGTTCACCGTATATAGCGGCATATATAGGTTTTTGTCCTTAACGTAGGTTCCCGGCGGGGACGCGAGCGCCAGGTGGCGGAGCCGAAAGGCGACCGGCCCGGGCGCGACCGTTACGCTGGTCAACTGGGCCTGGATCGATCGAACGTGAACAGGAACGTGATGGAGACAAGCGACCGCCCCGGGCGTCTCGCTGTCGGGGTCCTCGGAGCCGGACGAGTCGGTTCCGTCCTCGGCGCGGCCCTCGCGCAGGCGGGACACCGTGTCGTGGCCGCCGCCGGGGTCTCCGACGCCTCGCGCCGCCGGGCCGTCGAGCGGCTCGGGGTGGGCATCTCCCCGCCCGACGACGTCATCCGCAAGGCCGAGCTCATCCTGCTCACCGTGCCGGACGACGTGCTGCCCGGCCTGGTCGCGGGGCTGGCGGCGACCGGCGTGAGCCTGCGCGGCAAGATGCTCGCGCACACCAGTGGCGCGTACGGCCTCGGCGTGCTGGAGCCCGCCACCGCCGCCGGCGCCCTGCCGTTCGCCATCCACCCGGTGATGACCTTCACCGGCAGGGACGACGACCTGCGCCGCATCGGCGGCTGCTCGTTCGGCGTCACCGCCCCCGAACTGCTCAGGCCGATGGCCGAGGCACTGGTCATCGAGATGGGCGGCGAGCCGGTCTGGATCGCCGACGAGAACCGCGCGCTCTACCACGCGGCCCTGGCCGGAGCCGCCAACCACATGGTCACCCTGATCGCGGAATCCCAGGAGCTGCTCAAGAAGATCGGGGTGGAGCACCCCGGGCGCATGCTCGGCCCGCTGCTCGGCGCCGCCCTCGACAACGCCCTGCGTCTCGGCCTCGCGGGGCTGACCGGGCCGGTCGTGCGCGGCGACGCGGGCACCGTGCGCAAGCACGTTGACGCGCTCATCCTGGCCGCGCCCGAGGCCGCGGACGCCTACGTCGCCCTGGCCCGGCTCACCGCCGACCGGGCGCTGGCCGCCGGGCTGCTCAAGCCCGAGGCCGCGGAACGCCTGCTCGACGCCCTTGGAGGAAACACGTGGACGTGATCGTCGCCGGAGACCGCCCTGAGCTGCTCGCGGCGCGCGCCGCGCTCGGCATCGGCGGCGGGTACGGCGGGGCGGGCGGGGGCACGCTCGCCCTGGTGCCGACCATGGGAGCCCTGCACGAGGGGCACCGCTCGCTGATCCGCCTCGCCCGTGAGCAGGCCGACCACGTGGCGGTCAGCATCTTCGTCAATCCCCTGCAATTCGGCCCCAACGAAGATTTCTCCCGTTATCCCCGTACATTCGACGACGACCTGCGGGTGTGCGCGGCCGAGGGCGTGAGCCTGGTCTTCGCCCCCTCGGCCGACGACATGTACCTGCCCGACCGCCAGGTCGGCGTGTCCTCCGGGCAGATGGGCACGGTGGTCGAGGGCGCCTTCAGGCCGGGGCACTTCGACGGCGTGCTGACCGTCGTGCTCAAGCTCTTCAACCTCGTCCAGCCCGACACCGCCGTCTTCGGCCAGAAGGACGCCCAGCAGCTCGCGATGATCCGCCGGATGGTCACCGACCTCAACCTGCCGATCACGATCACCGGCGCTCCCACGGTCCGCGAGCCGGACGGGCTGGCGCTCTCCAGCCGCAACCGCTACCTGTCGGCGGCCGACCGGGTCACCGCCCGGGCGCTGTCGGCGGCGCTTCGCGAGGGCGCGGGCCAGACCCGGCCCAAGGACATCCTGCACGCCGCGCACGCCGTGCTCGACAAGGCCGCCGAAGCCGATCCGCCGCTGGTGCTCGACTACCTGAGCCTGGTGGACCCCTCGACGTTCACCGCGGTCGCCGAGAACCACAGGGGCGAGGCCGTGCTCGCGGTCGCCGCCAGGGTGGGCACCACCAGGCTGATCGACAACGCCGTCCTGACCCTCGCACCCTGACCCACTTGGAAGGCCCTTTACGGAGACCCTCCCACCCCTTGGTGAGCGTCGTTCGGTCATGCCCTATCGTCATAGTGACGAAATGAGGGGAGCGACCCATGACTCACCCGCCCATCCCACGGCGGCTGACCGCGCCCGAGCCCGGCTGGACCGTCGAGGCCGACGTCGTCGTGGTCGGGTCCGGCATCGCCGGGCTCACCGTGGCACTCCGGTACGCGGAGCTGGCGCCCGGCGCCCGGGTGCTCGTCGTCACCAAGGACGTGCTCTCGGCGGGCTCCACGCGATGGGCGCAGGGCGGCATCGCCGCCGTGCTCGACCCCGACGACTCCTCGGCCGACCACCTCAGCGACACGCTCATCGCCGGGGTCGGCCTCTGCGACGAGCGGGCCGTGCGCACGCTGGTGACGGAGGGACCTGCCGCGCTGCGGCGGCTCATGGACCACGGGGCCCGCTTCGACCGGGAGCCGGACGGCGAGCTGCAACTCACCCGCGAGGGCGGCCACCGTCGTGACCGCATCGTCCACGCGGGCGGGGACGCCACCGGGGCCGAGGTGCAGCGCGCACTGGTCGAGGCGGTGCGGGCGAGCGCGTCCACGGGCGGGGGCATCGAGGTCATCGAGCACGCGCTGGTGCTCGATCTGCTCAAGGACGCCTCCGGGTCCACGTGCGGGATCACGCTGCACGTCATGGGCGAGGGCGCGAGGGACGGCGTGGGCGCGGTGCGGGCGGGCGCCGTCGTGCTCGCCACCGGCGGCATGGGCCAGGTGTACGCCGCGACGACCAACCCCGTGGTGTCCACAGGCGACGGGGTGGCCCTCGCGCTGAGGGCAGGGGCGGTCGTGCGCGACCTGGAGTTCGTACAGTTCCACCCGACTGTCCTGTGGCTTGGAGAAGGGTCCACCGGCCAGCAGCCGCTCATCTCCGAGGCGGTGCGCGGGGAGGGCGCGCTCCTGGTGGACGGAGCGGGCGAGCGGTTCATGACCGGCGTTCACGAGCTCGCGGAGCTCGCCCCTCGCGACGTGGTGGCCAAGGCGATCATGCGGCGGATGCTGGAGACCGGCGCGGGTCACGTGTACCTCGACGCCCGGCACTTCGGCGAGCAGAAGTGGCGCTCGCGCTTCCCGACCATCTACGCGATCTGCCTGGAGCACGGCATCGACCCGGTGCGCGAGCCGATCCCCGTGGCGCCGGCCGCCCACTACGCCAGCGGCGGCGTCCGCACCGACCCGCGCGGCCGTACGAGCGTGGCGGGCCTGTACGCCTGTGGCGAGGTGGCCTGCACGGGCGTGCACGGGGCCAACCGGCTCGCCTCGAACTCTCTGCTCGAAGGGCTCGTCTTCGCCGAGCGCATCGCGGCCGACCTCGCCTCCTTACGGCCCGCTTCGGGCGAGTCCGCACGGCCCGCTTCGGGCGAGCCCGTACGGCCCGGGATGGCTGAGCCGGGCGGGCCGGTCGACGACGGGCGGGCCGCCGGGCTGGTCGACCCCCGGGTGCGTCCGCGCGTCCAGGGGCGGATGAGCTCGGGCGCGGGAGTGCTGCGAAGCGAGCGCAGCCTGTCGGAGGTCGCCCGCGGCCTCCTGGACGCCCGCTGGACCCCTGTGGCCGTCGAGCCGTGCACGGAGGCGTGGGAGGCCACGAACCTCCTGACCGTGGCCACCGCGCTCGTCACGGCGGCCAGGGCGCGGGAGGAGACACGGGGATCGCACTGGCGTGAGGACTTCCCCGAGCGAAATGATGCCTGGTGGCTGGGGCACCTCGACGTGACCCTGACCGAGGAGGGACTTTCCATGACGTACCGGCAGCACGACGAGGACCGCTCGACCATGCTCCCGCACCAGGTCGAGACCGAGCTCGTCGCGGCCGGCCTCTATCCCGCGGCGGTCATGGCGCTGGTCGGCACGGCGATCGCCGAGGACCTAGCGGAGGCGGGCGACGTGACCACTCTCGCCACGATCCCGGCCGACCAGGTGGCCGCCGGTGACGTCGTGGCGCGTGCCGACGGCGTGGTGTCCGGGCTCGCGGTCGCCGAGGCGGTGTTCTCCTTCTCGTCCCGAGGGCGCCTGACCGCCGAGCGCCACGTGAAGGACGGCGAGCGCGTCTCGCGCGGTGATGTGCTGATGACGGTCTCCGGACCGGCTCGCGACCTCCTCACCGCCGAGCGCACCGCGCTCAACCTGCTCACCCATCTGTCCGGCATCGCCACGCTGACCCACCGCTGGGTCCAGGCGGTGGCGGGGACGGCCGCGCGCGTCCGCGACAGCCGCAAGACCCTGCCCGGCCTGCGAGCCCTGGAGAAGTACGCCGTGCGGTGCGGTGGCGGGGTCAATCACCGGATGTCGCTTTCCGACGCGGCCTTGATCAAGGACAATCACGTGGTGGCGGCCGGTGGGGTCGCCGAGGCGTTCCGCGCGGTACGACAGGCCTATCCCGGGCTGCCGATCGAGGTGGAGGTCGACCGCGTCGACCAGCTCGAACCGGTGCTCGCTGAGGGGGCGGAGGAGATCCTGCTGGACAACTTCACCGTGGACGAGCTGGCGCGCGCCGTCCGGCTGGTGGACGGCAGGGCACGCCTTGAGTCCAGCGGAGGACTCACCCTGGAATCCGCCCGTGAAGTGGCGGAAACCGGTGTTGACTACCTTGCTGTCGGTGCGCTGACCCACTCGGCGCCCGCACTCGACATCGCTCTGGACCTTCGGGAGGCTTGATGCTGCTAACGATCGACGTCGGCAACACCCACACCGTGCTCGGCCTGTTCGAAGGCGAGGAGGTCATCGAGCACTGGCGCCTCGCCACCGACGCGCGGCGCACCGCCGACGAGATCGCGGTCGTCCTCCAGGGGCTGCTCGGCCAGAGCCCCCTGCTCAAGGGGGCCGACATCAGCGGCATAGCCATCTGCTCCACGGTCCCCTCCGTGCTCAACGAGATGCGCGAGATGTGCAGGCGCTACTACGGCGACGTCACCGCCGTCATCGTGGAGCCCGGCGTCCGCACCGGGGTGCCGGTGCGCATGGACAACCCCAAGGAGGTCGGCAGCGACCGCATCGTGAACGCGCTCGCCGCCATCACGCTGTACGGCGGGCCGTGCGTGATCGTCGACTTCGGCACGGCGACGTCGTTCGACGCGGTCTCCGCCAAGGGCGAGTACGTCGGCGCGGTGACCGCCCCGGGCATCGAGATCTCGGTGGACGCCCTGGCGGCGGCGGGCGCGCAGCTCCACAAGGTCGAGCTCGTACGGCCGCGCTCGGTGATCGCCAAGAACACCGTCGAGGCGCTCCAGGCCGGCATCATCTACGGCTTCGCCGGCCAGGTGGACGGCATCGTCGAGCGCATGGCGCCCGAGCTCGCCGCCGACCCCGACGACGTGACCGTCGTGGCCACGGGCTCCCTCGCCTCGCTGGTGGTCGACGAGGCCCGCTCCATCGACGTGCACGAGCCGTGGCTCACGCTCATCGGCCTGCGCCTCGTCTACAACCGCAACACGAGCTGAGCCGCACGCCCGTCGCACCGGGTGCCGGACGTGATTGAGATCAAGCGGCGGGCGGAGATCCGTGCGGCCCTCGCCGATTCAGGATGCCAGGGCATGATCGATAATGACAAATCGGTGCCCTGTGGCATGTCTCGTGCCCGGTGCGTCAGTCGGAAAAAGTCTGAAACGACGCATCATTTCAGAGGCTGAATTAGTCGCTGATCTTATATCCGTGCCCGGGGGGCGATCCGGGGGCCGGGGCGGGGGGAACCCGCCATCCACCAGGACCGCGCTCGCGCCTCGCCGGAGGGCTGTGGCCGGGTGCCCACGCTGATCTCGGTCGGTGTCCGGCGAACCTATAGGTTCGCGGACATGTCATGAGTAGTTCACATATGGACTGGTATGTCAATCACGAACGTAACGCGTATCGAGGCCGGCGCTTGACGACCTTTCAAGATGGCGTTTACCGTTCCTGACGGGCGGGCCGAAGCATTCAGTATGTTGCCGAGTTCGTCGTGGGGGAGGACACCCGATGGCGTATCCGGATCTGGTTTCCCGGGAGAATGACATTCCCCCGGGATCAGACGGTGTGGGATTGAGCGACGATGATCTTCTTTTGCTCGCCGAGTTGGCCAAGGGCGTGACGGTCGACAGGGTCGGTCGCCGGCTGGATGTCAGCGGCCGCACGGTGCGGCGGCGCCTCCGGGGCATCTGCGACCGCATCGGCGTCGCCACCGCGATCGAGGCGGTGGCCTGGGCGGCGCGCCGCAGGCTCATCTAGCCGAGGAGGGCACCGTGTGGGGTGGGGGGCACGGCGGGCAGGCCCGAAGCCATTGCCTGCCCGGCGTGCCGCCTCGCCGCTCTCAGGCGTAGCGGACCGGCCTGTTCCGGCGGGTCAGGCTGCTTCGGTAGGTCCGTCTGCTTCTGGGGGTCCGTCAGCTTCTGGAGGGTCTGCTTCTGGAGGTCAGTCGGCGATGCGCACGCCGCCGGCGAACGGCCGGTTGCCCAGCGGGGCCACCCGCACCACGTCACCGGTGTGAGGCGCGTGCACCATCATGCCGCCGCCGATGTAGATGCCCACGTGGTGCAGGTCGCTGTAGAAGAAGACCAGGTCGCCGGGGCGAAGGTCCTCCCGGGACACGTGGGTGCCGGCGGTCCACTGGTCGCCCGTGTAGTGGGGGAGGCTGATGCCGACCTTCTGGTAGGCCCACATGACGAGGCCGGAGCAGTCGAAGGTGGTCGGGCCCGCGGCGCCCCAGACGTACGGCCTGAGCTGCTGGGTCAGCGCCCACTTGGTGGCCTCGGCGGCCTTGCCCTGGCCGGGGATCGGAATGTCGATCTTCGTCGCCCTGCCGAACGACTGGCCCGCCTGGGACAGGGCCCGCTTGAACAGGCTGCTCTCGGTCTTGGCGACCAGGGTGCGGATCTTGTCGCGCTGGGACGCGAGGTCGGTGACGAGCTTCTTGACCTCGACCTCGCGGGCCTTGGCGCTGGCCTTGGCGCGCTCGGCCATGTCCATGGCCTTGGTGATCTGCGAGACCTCCTCGCCCTGCTGAAGCTGGAGGGCGTAGGTCGTGGCCGCGCGGTCGAGGTATCGGGCGGGGTCGCCCGACATGGCGAGCGCGAGCGAGGAGTCGATGCCGCCGGTCATGTAGGCGTCCTGCGCGTACAGCCCGGCCTTGCGGCGCTTCTCCTCCAGATCGGTCTGGCTCTTGGCCAGGGTCTTCTTGGCGAGGTCGGCCGAGCGCTGCGCCTGCTTGAGGCGCTCCTTCTGGCCGTTGTACTGCTCGGTGAGCGACTCGATCTCGTTGTAGAGGTGCTCGACCTGGGTCTTCAGCTGGTTCAGGCTGGGCTTGGGCTCTGCGGTCGCGGCTATCAGAGGCGACCCGAACGTCACGGCCGTCAGGGTGACGGTGACGAGCGCGATACGGCGCGGGAGACGCCGGGGCGCTCCCATTACCGTGCCGAGCCAGGAACGCGGGCTCCGCTCTCGGGAGCGGGCATGCCTGCCCGCGCTCTTTCCAGGCGTGCGCCTAGGCTGCACCAACGAGCTCCTCTCCTCGGCCGCCTACCGGGTTAGCTGACGGGTTCGGGCCGGAGTAGCCCTACCGAGTGCGTGACCATCGTGACCATGGAGGATCGCGATGCCTCCCTCTCGGATTCACCCCAGGGGTGGTGCGCCGGGGGTGTCGCCCCGTCTCTCACCATTGGGTCCCCGGTTCCCCGCCACTTTGGATGTGGCCGGGATTAGGCGGTTTCAGTCACCGTTGCGCGATGACCGACATTGACGCTGGACACTAGTGCAGTCGAGGTTCGTGCTCAACCAGAACTGCGAATTCTGTTGAGGTTTCACAACCAGCGCGTCACGAGAAGATCACGCCTGCTGTGATGCCGCGCCCACGTTACCCTGGCTTTAGGGGTCTTTGGGGCGTACTTGACGCAGAAAGTCGCAGGTCCGCCATCGCATCAGCCATGAAATGTCGACAAGGCCGGTGATTTCGACGCGCTGCACTCGATCGGCTACCGAGCGCGACAGCGGCGAGAGCTGAAGGGGTTTTAGGTCCGTCCGTTATGGCGCGCGACCCCTCAGGACCACGAGAGTTCCGCCGCTACGGCCGGATACGCTGGCCCGTCATGGAGCAGGTCGTGGAGCCCGGACGCGCCGGCAGCACGCTCGTCGTCAGGCGAGCCCGCACTCCGGACGTCCGCACCATCAGGCGACTGGTCGACACCTATTCCGGCGACGGCCCGCGCCTTCTGCGCAAGTCGACCGTCACCCTCTACGAGGACGTCCAGGAGTTCTGGGTCGCCGAGAGCGGCGGGGTGGTGGTGGGCTGTGGCGCGCTCCACGTGCTCTGGGAGGACCTCGCGGAGATCCGCACGGTCGCCGTCGACGTCGGCTGCCGCGGTCTCGGCATCGGCCACATGATCGTGGCCGCGCTGCTGGACACCGCGCGCGAGCTCGGGTTACAGCGGGTCTTCTGCCTGACCTTCGAGGTCGACTTCTTCGCCAAGCATGGATTCGAGGAGGTCCACGGCACTCCGGTGTCTCCGGAGGTGTACGCCGAGTTGCTCGACTCCTACGATGAGGGCGTGGCCGAGTTCCTCGATCTGGAACACGTCAAGCCGAACACTCTCGGTAACACGCGCATGCTTCTGCATTTGATCCCGCGATCTTGACCGCAGGGATGACGCGATGGAAAGGTGACTGTTGATGCCACTGTCGCTACGTTGGGCAACACCACAGCATGTGTGTCTGACATATGCCGCATGCGAAGCCGAAGTGAGGTGACACGGTGAGCACCGGACAGCCGCCGTACCCACGGGACGAACCGGAGGACGATCAGTCGTCATCCGGATCTCCGCAATATGGGCAGCAGCACAACGCCGATCGGCCCGCTCCGGGCGCCGATCCGGAGGTGACGATCGTTCACCGTCCCCAGCCGACATCAGAGAACAGCTACCCCCAGCAGTCCTACGGGCAGCAGCAGCCGTACGGCCAGCAGGGCGGGTACGGGCAGCAGAGCGGCACCGGAGCGTACGGCCAGGGCTACCCCCAGCAGCCTCAGCAGTACGGCCAGCAGGGCCAGCAGCAGGGCCAGCAGGCGTACGGCCAGCACGACTCGCAGCCGAGCTCCGGCCAGGCGTACGGGCAGCAGGGCTACGGCCAGCAGCAGTACGGCCAGCAGGGCGGGTACGGCCAGCAGCCGCAGTACGGCCAGCAGGCCCAGCAGGGCTACGGCCAGCAGCCCGGTTACGACCAGCAGCAGCAGGCGTACGGGCAGCAGCAGTACGGCCAGCAGGGCGGGTACGGTCAGCAGCCGCAGTACGGGCAGCAGGGTCAGCCGGGCTACGGCCAGCAGCCCGGCCAGGAGCAGCAGCAGGCGTACGGCCAGCAGCCCGGCCAGGACCAGCAGCAGGCGTACGGCCAGCAGGCCCAGTACGGGCAGCAGCAGTACGGCCAGCAGCAGGGCTACGGCGACCAGCAATACGGTCAGCCGCAGTACGGGCAGCAGCAGGCCGCCTACGGTCAGCAGCCGCAGTACGGCCAGCAGGGGTACGCCCCGCAGGGCTACGGCCAGCCCGGTTACGCGCAGGGCGGCTACCAGCAGCCGTACGCTCCGGCGGGCGTGCAGCCCCCGGGCGCGCCGGCTCCCCTGGCCGAGTGGTGGCAGCGCCTGGTCGCCCGCATCATCGACGCGGTGATCCTCGGCATCCCGTGGCTGATCATCAGCCTTGCGCTGACGGCGATCATCGTGACCACGCCTAGCTGGGATCCCAACACACAGGTGATCAACCCGGGAGGCGGGGTCTTCCTCGCGTCACTGCTGATCTCGCTGCTCGTCGGCGCCACCTGGATCGCCTACGAGTTCCTGATGCTCAAGCAGCGCGGCCAGACGGTCGGCAAGATCGTGATGGGCATCAAGGTCGTTCCCGTGGGGGGCACGCTCGACGCGGGCGGCCTGGGCACCGACGTGGCGATCAAGCGCGCGGCCGTGCTCTGGGGGCCGCCGCAGCTTCTCCAGTGGGTTCCTGTGGTGTACTGGCTTGGCTCGATCTTCTATCTGGTCAACGTGCTCTGGCAGTTCTGGGACAAGCCGCTCCAGCAGTGCCTGCACGACAAGGCCGCGAACACGATCGTCGTCAAGATCAAGTAAGGCCGGCGAGAGGGCCGGGGGATGTCTCCTCCGGCCCTTTTTCCTGCCCGCGTCCACCTGGAGGTGGTCTGCTCCTGCCGTCGCATTCTGTCCATGGCGCCCCTCGTGTACCGTTCGTGAGACCCTTGGCCGGATCCGTGAGACCCTCAGGCAACCCGTCCGTGAAAATCCCGGGCAAACCGCACCTGAACTCCAGAGCAGCGCTGCTGGAGGTCGTGAACGGCAGGCTCCGGGAACCCCGGTGACCACGTCGGCGATCCGGTAACGGACATACACGTACTTGCGATAGGACCTTGCACGAACCGCAGCTTCCTACGCCTGTCGCGAAAGGTGCTCAGAATGACGGCAGAACCACCCCCCGGTAATCCCTACCAGCCTCCGCCGCCTCCCGGTCAGCCCTACGGCGGTCCCCAGGACGGGGGCTACGGCAACCCCTACGGCGCTCCGCCGCCGTACGGCGCCCCGCAGGGCGCGCCGATTCCTCAGGGAGCCCCCGCCCCGCTCGCCGAGTGGTGGGAGCGCCTCGTCGCCCGGATCATCGACAATGTGATCTTCGGCGTCATCTACGCGATCCTGTCCAGCATCCTGGCGTCGATCTTCCAGCCGTCGGTGGCCGATATCCTCGCGAACCCGGCCCTTTCGACGGGGTCGTACGTGCTCCCGGGCCTCCTGGCGGGGATCATCGCGTTCGCCGCGTATGCGGCCTACGACTATGTGCTGCATTCCAAGGACGGTCAGACCCTCGGGAAGAAGGTCATGAAGATCCGTCTTGCCGCGGTCGGCGGCGGCCCCCTGGATTCGTCCGTGGTGATGAAGCGTTCGGCTATCTTCCCGGGCGTGATGGTTCTCTACGGCATTCCCTTCCTCGGGTGGCTCTCGTCCATCTTCGTCCTCGTGCTGGGCGTGCTAATCCTCGTCGACAAGCCGCTACAGCAGGGGCTGCACGACAAGCTCGCGGGCACCGTTGTCGTCAAGGCACCACGCTGAGATCAGCTTTATGGGCGGGGCGGTCGCACTGCGACCGCCCCGCCCGTGTTTTCAGGGGATCACCTTTCCTGGGGCATCCGGTAAGACGGCTGGAGAGACGGAGAATGCTCTGGAACGGTCCTTGGGCCGCTATGGACCGCCGCCCCGCAACCCGCGCTGACCTCCTGTGGGGATAGAGTCGGATCCTGACTCCTCGATCAGCCAACCGTGGTACAGACTCAGGGAGTCTCGTGTGACAATTAACGTGGGGCCCCGGTGAATGCCACCCCCCGCGTGGAGCGAGGATCAATGAACGATGTATTGTCCGCGTTGATACCACCAGCGGTAGTCGCCGCGGTGGTCATCATCGGCGTCGTGAAGCTGATGCGTTCCGAAGCGGAGGGCAGGCGGCGGGAGGCGGAAGCCTCCGGGAAGTCGTCAGAGGCTTCTTCCGACTGACCCCGGAGGTCTGGCGGCGTGTTCCCCGTGAATCCACAGGTTCCTTGAATTGTCAGCCAGGGTTACCGGGTATATGTTTAGCTGGCGAATCGAACAATGCTCTGCGAAAGGATTGCCAGATGGCCACGCAGATCCAGAAGATACTCATCGACGACCTCGATGGTGGCGAGGCCAATGAGACTGTCACCTTCGCGATTGATGGCTCCGCTTACGAGATTGACCTGAGCGGCGACAACGCCAAGAAGCTGCGCGAGGCGCTGTCCTCTTTCGTCTCCGGAGCCCGTAGGGCCGAGGGCGCCTCCACGCGCGGTCGTAAGCGCGGTGGCGGCCAGCGTCCGTCCCGGGAAAAGAGCTCGGAGATCCGCGCGTGGGCCAAGGCCCACGGGATCTCCGTGAGTGAGCGCGGTCGTATTGCCTCCTCCGTGGTGGAGCAGTACGAAGCGGCACACTGACGAGCCCTTTGTGATCACTCGGCTATGACGGCGCCGGCTCATCAATCGCCGTCATAGCCGCATGATCGTGTTATCCGAGCGTGATCGTCCGGCGTGGGGCCGAGGGGTTCACGTAAATCGGCGAAGTTAAACGTCGTTCGCTTGCGGCGTAGCGGGAACATGTGACCCCCCAACAGTAGTTGGATGGAGCGTGAACGCCCTGCTCTCGGGGAACGTCTCCTGTATTGAGCGGTCACCGGTCGGGGCTAGCATGCGGATGCGGCGGGCCCGGATATCCCGAGCTGCCTGACCGCTCTGTGAGGGAGCGACGAGATGTTCGAAAGGTTCACTGACCGCGCACGGCGGGTTGTCGTCCTGGCCCAAGAAGAGGCCCGGATGCTCAACCACAACTACATCGGCACTGAGCACATTCTTCTTGGCTTGATCCATGAGGGCGAAGGCGTGGCAGCCAAGGCACTTGAGAGCCTGGGCATCAGTCTTGAGGGTGTGCGCCAGCAGGTCGAGGAGATCATCGGCCAGGGGCAGTCGGCGCCGTCGGGGCACATTCCTTTCACCCCGCGCGCCAAGAAGGTCCTTGAGCTGTCGCTCCGCGAGGCCTTGCAGCTGGGTCACAACTACATCGGCACCGAGCACATCCTCCTCGGCCTCATCCGTGAGGGCGAGGGCGTGGCCGCTCAGGTGCTGGTGAAGCTTGGCGCCGACCTCAACCGCGTCCGGCAGCAGGTCATCCAGTTGCTCCACGGCTACCAGGGCAAGGAGCCCGCGGCGGCCGGTGGCCCGCAGGAGTCGGCTCCGTCGACCTCGCTTGTGCTGGACCAGTTTGGCCGCAACCTGACCCAGGCCGCCCGCGAGGGCAAGCTCGACCCGGTGATCGGGCGCGACAAGGAGATCGAGCGGGTCATGCAGGTCCTGTCCCGCAGGACCAAGAACAACCCCGTCCTGGTCGGCGAGCCCGGCGTCGGCAAGACCGCCGTTGTCGAGGGCCTGTCCCAGAAGATCGTCAAGGGCGAGGTGCCCGAGACCCTCAAGGACAAGCAGCTCTACACCCTCGACCTGGGCGCGCTGGTCGCCGGTTCCCGCTACCGCGGTGACTTCGAGGAGCGCCTGAAGAAGGTGCTCAAGGAGATCCGCACGCGCGGCGACATCATCCTGTTCATCGACGAGCTCCACACGCTGGTCGGTGCGGGTGCCGCCGAGGGCGCGATCGACGCCGCCAGCATCCTGAAGCCGATGCTGGCCCGGGGCGAGCTGCAGACCATCGGCGCGACCACGCTCGATGAGTACCGCAAGCACCTCGAGAAGGACGCCGCGCTGGAGCGCCGGTTCCAGCCGATCCAGGTGGCCGAGCCCTCGCTCAGCCACACGATCGAGATCCTCAAGGGTCTGCGCGACCGCTACGAGGCCCACCACCGCGTGACGATCACCGACGCGGCCCTGGTGGCGGCGGCCCAGCTGGCCGACCGCTACATCAGCGACCGCTTCCTGCCGGACAAGGCGATCGACCTCATCGACGAGGCCGGCTCGCGCATGCGCATCCGCCGCATGACCGCGCCGCCGGACCTCCGCGAGTTCGACGAGAAGATCGCCCAGGTGCGCCGCGACAAGGAGTCCGCGATCGACGCGCAGGACTTCGAGAAGGCGGCGGCCCTCCGCGACCAGGAGAAGCAGCTCCAGCTCAAGCGCGACAGGCGCGAGAAGGAGTGGAAGGCCGGCGACATGGACGTCGTCGCCGAGGTCACCGAGGAGCTCATCGCCGAGGTCCTCGCGACGGCCACCGGCATCCCGGTCTTCAAGCTGACCGAGGAGGAGTCGCAGCGCCTGCTCCGCATGGAGGACGAGCTGCACAAGCGCATCATCGGTCAGGACGACGCCATCAAGGGTCTGTCCCGGGCGATCCGCCGCACGCGCGCCGGTCTGAAGGACCCGCGCCGTCCGGGTGGTTCGTTCATCTTCGCCGGCCCGTCCGGCGTCGGTAAGACCGAGCTGTCCAAGGCGCTCGCCGAGTTCCTCTTCGGGGACGAAGACGCGCTGATCATGCTGGACATGTCCGAGTTCATGGAGAAGCACACCGTCTCCCGGCTGTTCGGCTCCCCTCCCGGCTACGTCGGGTACGAAGAGGGCGGCCAGCTGACCGAGAAGGTGCGGCGCAAGCCGTTCTCCGTGGTCCTGTTCGACGAGATCGAGAAGGCCCACCCGGACATCTTCAACTCGCTGCTGCAGATCCTGGAAGACGGTCGCCTGACCGACGCCCAGGGGCGGGTCGTCGACTTCAAGAACACCGTCATCATCATGACGACCAACCTCGGCACCCGTGACATCTCCAAGGGCATCGGGGTCGGGTTCGCGAAGTCCAACGACGTCGAGGGCAACTACGACCGGATGAAGTCCAAGGTCCAGGAGGAGCTCAAGCAGCACTTCCGGCCCGAGTTCCTCAACCGTGTCGACGACACCGTGGTCTTCCACCAGCTCACGCCGGCCGAGATCATCAAGATCGTCGATCTGATGCTCGCGCAGGTGGACGCGCGTCTGAAGGACCGCGACATGAGCATGGAGCTCACGCCGGAGGCCAAGCAGCTGCTGGCCGAGCGTGGCTACGACCCGGTCCTCGGCGCCCGTCCGCTCCGCCGCACCATCCAGCGTGAGCTGGAGGACTCGCTGTCGGAGAAGATCCTGTACGGCGACCTGCGTCCCGGTCAGGTCGTCAAGATCGCGATCGAGGGCGAGGGCGACGAGGCCAAGTTCACCTTCGTCGGTGAGCAGAAGGCGCAGCCCGAGATCCCGGACTCCGCGGCGGCCATCGTCGAGGACGCCGGCACCCGAGCCGGCGCCTCTGCCGGACCGGCGGACCGCACGCGGCCGTAAGGATCACGCGGCCGTAAGGATCGCACGCGGTCGTAGACCGCATCCGGTCGGCGGGGTCAGGCGGTCGTCATGACCGCCCCGGTCGGCCGGCAGGTCGAATGGACCCCTCGTGAGCACCTCACGAGGGGTCTTTCGTATTTCGTGAGATCACTTTGGTCCGATTCGCTATGACACCACCGAAGGTAGTACTACACTCCGTAGAGCGAATCAGGCCAAGTCTCGACCAGGTGGCTCACAAGATCCACTGAGCACGGTGAACATCGCCGAGATCCCCCCGTCGGTGTAGCGGGGGATCCGCTGCCGGGAGGACGCGGGGGTCGGTGCCCACCGGGCAGACTCGGGCGGGTCAGGCCGGATTCCCGGCAGGTAGGGACCCCTGCCTCATGTGACCAGGACAGGTCACGTGAAGTGATGAGGTCCGAAGCGCAGTACGCCTGGGAGGTACCGAATGCGCCTGAGTCATGAGGACGGCACGCTCGTTCACCTGTCCTACAACGCGGGCGTGCACCCCGCGGAGGACCTGGAGAACCTCATCGCCCACCTGACCCGCTACGCCGTACCCGTGCGCAAGCGGCTCGGCGTCGACCGGCTCGGCATCGGCCTCTGGCTTGCCCCCGGGGTCGCCGACCACCTCATCGCCGACCGCATCGAGCTCGTACGGCTGCGCCGCTCCCTGGAGGAGCGCGGCCTGGAGGTCGTCAGCCTGAACGGCGCGGGCGGCCGGGGGATGGGGCAGGAGAGTCCCGGCCCCGACTGGGCCAAGCCCGAGCGCTACCGCTACACGATGGCCCTCGCGAAGATCCTCGCCTTCCTGCTCCCCGAGGACGTGCGCTTCGGGAGCATCTCGACGATCCCGATCGGCTGGCGCCGCGACTGGCCCGCCGACCTGCACGCGATAGCGTCCCGGCGGCTCGACCGGCTCTCGCGTGAGCTCCGCGGCCTGCACAGCGTGACCGGCAAGACCATCAGGGTGGGCTTCCAGCCGTGGCCGGGCTGCGTGCTGGAGACCACCGAGCAGGCAGTGGAGCGCGTGTGCGGCATCGACTCGGAGTACCTCGGGGTCTGCCTGGACGCCTGCCACCTGACCTGCGGCGTCGAGGAGCCCGGCGCCGCCCTGCGCGGGGTGGCCGCGGCGGGGGCCTCCGTGGTCAAGCTCGGCCACGTGCACAACCACACCGGCGAGGTCCCTGGCACCGAGTCGATCCTGGAGAACACCCTGGCCGCGATCCTCTCTGGTCCCATGACCGGTGGCGCCCACATCGAGGTGGAGGCCCACGGCCTGGCGTCGCCCGCCAAGGGCAAGGGCCCGGCCGCGCTCGTGGCCACGCTCGCCGACGAGCTCGACTGGACCCGCCGCAACCTCACCGCCCTCGGCCTCAAGCTCGCCGCCTGACCGAGCGCCCGCCGCAACAGCCCGCCATAACAGCCGGACGCCGGAACAGCAGCGGATGCCGTAACAGTCCGGACGCCATAACAGCTCAGAGTCCGTAACAACTTAGGCGCCGTGACGGTTCAGGCGCCGTAATAGCTCAGACGGGCAGCCGGTAGGTGCCCTCGGCCAGCGCTTCGGCCAGACCGTCCGCGACGAGGCCGTCCAGCGCCCGCTCCCGCTGCACCGCATCGGCCCAGACGACGTCGAGCGCGGCCTTGGGCACCGCGCCGTGGGCCTCCCTGAGGACCGCCAGCAGCCGTCCCCGGCACTGCCGGTCAGTGCCGGCGTACGTCTGGCCGCGCCGCTCGGGGCCGTCGTAGGCCGGACGGCCCGCCAGGCGCCAGGCGCAGAGCCCGGCCACGGGGCAGTCGGCGCAGCGGGGCGCGCGGGCCGTGCAGACCAGTGCCCCGAGCTCCATGACGGCGACCGCCCAGCGCGGGGCGTCCAGGGCGGGCAGCAACGACTCGGCCAGCCTGCGCTCGGCCGTCGTGGTGGCCTTCGGGGGATACTCCTCGCCGCGCACGGTGCGGGCCAGCACCCGCCGGACGTTGGTGTCCAGCACGGCGTGGCTGCGGCCGAACGCGAAGCTCGCCACCGCCGCGGCCGTGTAGTCGCCGATGCCGGGCAGCCCGCGCAGCTCGTCGTAGGAGGACGGCACCTGCCCGTCGTGCTCTGTGGTGACGGCTCGGGCGCACGCGTGCAGGTTGAGGGCGCGGCGGGGGTATCCGAGGCGGCCCCAGTGGCGCACGGCCTCACCGGGGGGCTCGGCGGCCAGCGCGGCGGGGGTGGGCCAGCGCTCCATCCACTCGGACCAGATCGGCAGGACGCGGGCGACGGGCGTCTGCTGGAGCATGATCTCGCTGACGAGGATCGCCCACGGGCTCGCGCCGGGCCGTCGCCAGGGAAGGTCCCTGGCTTTCTCGGCGTACCAGTCGAGGATGGGGGCGTGCAGTCCGGTTCCCACGACGTCGAGCCTAGATCCTGCGCACCCTGGCCCACGCCCGTTCGCCTCACCCGCCCCCCGGTGCTCATAGGCAGCGAGGGGCGGTGAGCGGAGGCCGCATCGCGGTCTGGAAAGCCATGTCGGCCACCGTAGACAGGCGTCCGTGTGATGGGGGTCAAGGCCTGGTTATCGCGCTCCTTACCTTCCCGCCGTTCCAGGGAGAAGTGCCTGATCAAGGGGGTGTTAGCGGAACGCTTACCCGGCTTCTGGCACCCTGTCCGGATGAAGAGTGGTTCCGGAGGGAGCGCCACGCGGGAGCCGCACAGCACGCCGCTGCGGCGCAGGGTCCTCGTGGCGATCGTCGGCATCGCCGCGCCGGCCGTGGCGCTGTTCGCGGTACCGCTCGCGCTGTCCGTCGAGCGGCTCTACCACGACGAGACGGCGGCGGCCCTCGGGCGCGACGCCGCGTGGATCGCCGCCGCGATCCCCGACGAGGTGGTGAGGAGCGGCACGGCATCGGTCTCGCTGCCCAAGGGGCTGCCCACCGGGCTCCGCGTCGGCGTCTACACCACCGACGGCGCCCTGCTGTTCGGCGACGGGCCGAGGCGATCGGATCTCGCCCTCCACTCCCAGGACGGCCACGTGCACGAGGCCGTCGAGAACGGCTTCATGGCGGTCTCCGCCCCGATCCCCTCCGACGAGGTGCGCAAGGGCGTGGTGCGGGTGGCCACGCCGTACGACGAGGTCTCCGACCGGGTGCACGAGACGTGGCTGCTCATGGCCGGCCTCGCCGTGATCGTCATCAGCCTGGCGGTCGTGTTCGCGCTGCGCGCGTCCAGGCGGCTCGCCGCGCCCCTGGAGCACCTGACGCGGGCGGCCCAGGCCCTCGGGGCGGGTGACTTCTCCATCCGTGCCCCGCGTTCGGACGTGCGGGAGGCCGACGTCGCGGGCCTGGCCCTCGAGTCGACCGCCCAGCGGCTCGGCGAGGTGCTCGAACGCGAGCGCGCCTTCAGCGCCGACGTCTCCCACCAGCTCCGTACGCGCCTCACCGGCATGCTCCTCGGCCTGGAGTCCGCCCTGGCACGCCCGGAGGCCCAGCGCGAGGACGCGATCCGCACGGCTCTCGCCCGGGGCGAGCAGTTGCGCACCGTCGTCGAGGACCTCGTACGGCTCACGCGCGAGAACGGCGGGCAGGACCGGTGCCTGGACGTGCGGGCGCTCCTTGAGGAGGTGCGGGAGACCTGGTACGGAGGGCTGGCCGCGCAGGGGCGTTACCTGGGACTGAACCTGCCCGACGAGCTGCCCGCCGTCGCCGCGTCGCCGGCGGCGCTCCGGCAGATCCTGCAGGTGCTGCTGGACAACGCCGTCGCGCACGGGAAGGGCGAGATCACCGTCGACGTGGCCGACCTCGGTGACGGGGTCGCGATCGAGGTGGCCGACCAGGGGGCGGGGATCCCAGAGGGGGCCGACGTGTTCGCGCGCCGCTCAGGCAAGCAGGAGGGGCACGGCATCGGCCTGGCGCTGGCGCGGTCGCTCGCCGAGGCGGAGGGCGGCCGGCTGGTCCTTCGCAGGCCCTCGCCGCCGGTGTTCAGCCTGCTCCTGCCCGCCACCTGACCCGGGCGTCACGGGGCGCCCGGCGGGTCAGACGTCGATCTCGTAGCGGTAGCCGCGCCCGCGCAGGGTCGTGATGCGCTGGGGATCCTCGCCGTGCTCGGTCAGCTTGCGGCGCAGGGCGAAGACGTGCACGTCGAGGGTCTTGGTGGGCCCGAACCAGTTGGCGTCCCACACGTCGTCCATCAGCTGCTCGCGTGTCACGACCTCGCCCGCGCGCGAGGCGAGCGCCGCGAGCAGGTCGAACTCCTTGGGCCGCAGGGCCAGCGCCTCGCCGGAGACGTACGCCCTGCGGGCGGGGAGATCGAGGGTGAGGAGCCCCACGGACAGCGTGCGCTCGCCCGGCGGCGCCGTCTGGCGGCGCAGGTGCGCGCGCAGCCTGGCGAGCAGCTCGGTCAGCCTGAAGGGCTTGGTGAGGTAGTCGTCGGCGCCCGCGTCGAGCGCGACGACGACCTCGAACTCCTGGGTGCGGGCGGTCAGCACGACGATCACGGTGAACGGCAGGGCACCGCGGAGACGCCGGCAGACGGCCACGCCGTCGATGTCGGGCAGCCCGAGATCGAGCAGGACGAGGTCGGGGGCGCCGTCGCGCACCCGCTCGAGGGCCTGGCCGCCGGTGGTCGCGAGGGTCACCTGGTAGCCGTTGCTGCCGAGCGCCTCCAGCAGCTCAGAGCCGATGGCCGGATCGTCCTCCACGACCAGCACACGTGTCATACGGTCGATGGTAGGCGAGCCGGAGCACCCGCAAGGGTCGACGGCCTATTACGGGCGCTCGGGTTACGCGGCGATGTCGTCGTTTCTGCCCTGGTCTGTCGGGCCTCCCCAACCAGCACGTTCTCCGCGATGCGGCGGGTCGACACCCTTGACGAGCCACAACTCTCCATACTGTGAGTATGGATCCGGACACGTTCCGTGGCGACGTCGGCGTAGAGGGGCCGGACGTCTACTGGCGCCGCAGGGTGTCGGTGCTCACCGGTGCCCTCGTCGTGGTGGCCGTGGTGGCATGGGCCTGCACGAGCGCGTCCGGCGGCCTCGGGTCGGGCTCGCCGGCGCGGCCCGCGGTCGCCGGCTCGAAGGACCCCGGCTCGGGGGTGAGCGCGGCGGCCGTGCCCTCGCCGTCCTCCACGCCGACCTCCACCGCGACGGCCAAGGCGGTGTCCTCCGCGCGGCCCCCTGTGGTCCTGACGCCCTCGCCCGTCCCGAGCCGCACCCGCCGCCCCGGCGACCCGTGCCAGAAGCCCGATCTCGTCCTCAGCCTGCGCGGCGAGTCCGAGGTCTACTCGGGCAAGGGCACGCCGCGGTTTCTGCTGACCGTCGTCAACATCGGCCGCCTCGACTGCACGGTCGACGTCGGGCCGCGCGCGGTCGAGGTGCGCATCACCTCGGGGTCCGACCGCGTCTGGTCGACGGCCGACTGCGTGAGCGGCGACGGCAGCGACATGCGGCGCCTGCGGCGCGGGGTGCCCCACGTGAGGATGGTCGACTGGGACCGCCACCGTTCGGCGCCCGACTGCCGCTCCGCCCGTCCGAAGGCCCACGACGGCACCTATGTCGCGACGGCCCGGCTGGAGTCGCTGAAGAGCTCGAAAGTGATCTTCCACCTGCGCTGACGCCCGCGGGCGCGCTCAGACGTAGCGCTCCAGGATGGAGGCCTCGGCCAGGCGTGACAGGCCCTCGCGCACGCTGCGCGCCCGGGACTCGCCCACGCCGCCCACCGACTGGAGGTCGTCGGTGCTGGCCGCCAGGAGCTTCTGCAGGCCGCCGAAATGGTCGACGAGGCGGTCGACGACGCTGCCGGGGAGCCGTGGCACCTTGGCCAGCAGGCGGAACCCCCGGGGGCTCACCGGCCCGTCGAGGGCCTCGGAGCCCGCGTGGCCGAGCACGCGCGCGACGGCCGTGAGGTCGAGCAGGTCGCCGGGGGACAGCCGGTCGAGCTCGGCCAGCGACTCGAAGACCCTGAGCGGGCGGCGTCCGGCCCCGGCCGGGAGGTAGTCGCGCATGATCAGGTCGCGGTCCTCCTCGACGCCCGCGACCAGCTCGGCCAGCTGCAGGGAGAGCAGGCGGCCGTCGGTGCCGAGCTCCACGACGTACCCCTCGATCTCGCCGGCGATGCGGCGGACCATCTCAAGCCGCTGCACCACCGCCGCGACGTCGCGGGCGGTGACCAGGTCCTCGATCTCCAGGGCCGACAGGGTGCCGGAGACCTCGTCGAGGCGCATCTTGTAGCGCTCAAGGGTCGCGAGGGCCTGGTTGGCCTTGGACAGGATCGCGGCGGACTCCTCCATCACATAGCGGATGCCGTCGAGGTAGAGGGCGATGATGCGCATGGACTTGCTGATGGAGATCACGGGGAAGCCGGTCTGCCGCGCCACCCGTTGGGCGGTGCGGTGCCGGGTGCCGGACTCGTTGGTGGGGATGGAGGAGTCGGGGACCAGGTGGACCGCCGCCCGCACGATCTTGTTGCCGGCGCGGTTGAGCACGATGGCGCCGTCCATCTTGGCCAGCTCGCGCAGGCGGGTCGCGGAGAACTCCACGTCGAGCGTGAACCCGCCCGTGCACACGATCTCGACCGTCTCGTCATAGCCGAGCACGATGAGGGCACCGGTGTGCCCGCGCAGAATGCGCTCCAGGCCGTCACGCAGCTCGGTGCCTGGAGCGAGCGTGGCAAGGGTGGATCTTCGACGCTCGTCGATCCCCTTGTTGGTGTGTGCCACATGGCCCCCGCTGGTCGCTGACGTCGCCCAGTTTACCGGCGAAGCGGTGACCGGACCCGGACGGTGCTCAGGTGACGTGCGTGAGCGCGTCCCAGACGTTCTCTGCCTCTGTGACGTCGAAACCGTGGGAAAAGTTCGTCGTGCGGATCGGGGGACTGCTCACGGGGACCGGATGGCGGGCGTCGCGCCCGTCGGCTCCCGGGAGCGCCGAGGGCTCCTGGTCGAGCGACCCGGCGGGCACCAGGGCGTGGGTGAAGCCCAGGCGGGCGGCCTCGGCCACCCGGCGCCTGATGTCCCTGACCGGGCGCAGCTCGCCGGCCAGGCCCACCTCGCCGAGCACGATCAGGCCGGGCGGCAGGGGCCGGTCGCCCGCCGCGCTGGCCACGGCGAGCATCACCGCGAGGTCGACGGCGGGGTCGTTGAGCCGGATGCCGCCCACGGTCGCGGTGAAGACGTCGCAGCCGCTCAGCCGGGCGTTCAACCGGCGCTCCAGGACCGCGAGGATCATCGTGACGCGGAAGGGGTCGAGCCCGGAGGAGGACCGGCGCGGCTGCTGGGCCTCGGTGGGCCCCACGAGGGCCTGGACCTCCGCGGGGAGCGGGCGGGTGCCCTCGACCGTGACGGTGACGCACGTGCCGGGCACGGGCTCGGAGCGCCGCGAGACGAACAGCCCGCTCGGGTCGGGCAGCCCTTGGATGCCGCGCTCGTTGAGGTCGAAGCAGCCGACCTCCTCGGTGGGACCGAAGCGGTTCTTGATGGACCTGACCATGCGCAGCCGGGAGTGGCGGTCGCCCTCGAAGTGGAGCACCACGTCGACCAGGTGCTCAAGGACGCGCGGGCCGGCGATCGAGCCGTCCTTGGTGACGTGGCCCACCAGCACGGTGGACATGCCGCGCTCCTTGGCCAGGCGGACGAGGTTGCCCGTGACCTCGCGCACCTGCGTGACCCCGCCGGGGACCCCTGAGGCCGCGGAGGAGCCGATGGTCTGCACGGAGTCGACGATGAGGAGCCGGGGCTGGACCTTCTCGACGTGGCTGACCAGCGCGGCGAGGTCGGTCTCCGCCGCCAGGTAGAGCTGGTCCTGGATGGCGCCGATGCGGTCGGCCCGCATGCGGACCTGTGCGGCGGACTCCTCGCCCGTGACGTAGAGCACCGTGTCGTGGCGCGCGGTGCTGGCGGCGGCCTCCAGCAGGAGCGTGGACTTGCCGATGCCGGGCTCCCCGGCCAGCAGGACGACCGCGCCGGGCACGAGGCCGCCGCCGAGCACCCGGTCGAGCTCGCCGATGCCGGTGGTGCGCGCCCGGGCGAACTCGGCCTTGACCTGGCTGATCGGCAGCGCGGGGGCGGACACCGCGCCGCCCTGGACGACGTGGACCCCGGCGCGCGCGCCCTCTTCGTCGACCGTGCCCCAGGCCTGGCACTCGCCGCAGCGGCCCACCCACTTGGCGGCCCGCCACCCGCACTCGGCACAGCGATAACCGAGCTTCTGCGTCTTGGTCATGCGGGGCACGCTATCGGGCCGGGCCGACAAACTCGCTCTCACGGGCCTCCGGGCAGATCAGAAGTGGCCGTCCAGCTCGGCGAGCAGCAGGCGCTTGGGCTTGGCGCCGATGACCTGGCGGACCACCTCGCCGTCCCGGTAGAGGTTCAGCGTGGGGAAGCCCATCACGCCGTAACGGGCGGCGATCTCCGGGAAGTCGTCGGCGTTCAGCTTGGCCACGGTCAGGCGCTCGCCGTACTCGGTCGCGATCTCCTCCAGGATCGGCGCGACCATGCGGCACGGGGGGCACCATTCGGTCCAGAAGTCCACCAGGACGGGCTTGCCGCTCGCGAGGACCTGCTCGTCGAAGTTCTGGTCGGTGAGGGTGATCATGTCGTTCCTCCTGGTTTGAGCGCGCATCCGGGGCACGCCTCGGAAAGCTGTGCGGCGACCTCGGCCCTGCGGCCGAGCAGGGTGCGGATCTGCTCGTCGATCTGGGCGAGCTTGCGCCGGTAGACCTCGACGGACTCAGGGCAGGCGCTTCCCGCGTGGTTGCCCGCTCGCAGGCACTCCACGAAGGGACGGGCGTCGTCGAGGGTGAACCCCACCGTGAGCAGTGAGCGGATCTCGGTGACGAGCTTCAGGTCGGACTCGTCGTACTCCCGGTAGCCGTTGCCCGACCTCCTGGCCGGGAGCAGCCCCTGCTGCTCGTAGTAGCGCAGCGCCCGGGTGCTCACCCCCGCTCGCCTGGCCAGCTCTCCGATCCGCATCGGCCCTCCCCTGGTACGCGCTCACGCTAATCGTTGACGTCAACGTCAAGGTCAAGCCGATGCGTCCCGGAGATCCGGGAGGGTCAGAACCGGCGCCAGCGCAGCACATTGGGATAGGCGAGATCGAGGCCGGCGGTCCGCTCGATCGCCTCCTCGGCCACGGCGGGAGCGAACTCGATGCGCAGCACGGCCTCCAGGTCGGCCCTGGAGGAGAAGGCCATCCGCAGGTCGAGCTCCTGGCGCTCCCACCCCTGGCGCGACCAGAACGCCTCCACGGCCGCCGCGGAGTAGGAGGGCACCGTACGGCTGAACCAGTCGCCGAACGCGCCCCTGGTCGCGTCCAGGTCGACGACGAAGGCGGCGCCGCCCCGGCGTACGACCCTGGACAGCTCGCGAAGGCCGGGCTCGCACCCGGGGCCGAAGAAGTACGCCCACCGGGCCACCGCGACGTCTACGGAGGCGTCCGGCACCGGCAGCGCCTGGGCGGCGGCCGTGCGGACCGAGACGCCGGGAAGCCCGCGGCAGCGCTCGGCGGCCAGCGTGGCCAGGCCCGAGTGCGGCTCGACGCCGACGACCTTGCTCGCCGTGGCGGCGAAGCGGGGCAGGTGGAAGCCGGTGCCGCAGCCGATGTCGAGCACGACGCCTCCGGCCCAGGGCCGGATGGCGGACATCGCCGCGTCCACGACGCCCTCGGGGTCGACGGCACGGTTCTCCAGCTCGTACGTGCGAGGGGAGTTCCAGATGTTCGGACTGGGGATGGCCCCGTCCACGATCCGCGCCATGAGAACACGCTAGACCAGCCGGAACGCCGGCCCGTCAGTTGTGATCTTCATTGCATCCGGGTTGCGGAGCGCCACCTGGCCGTGCCCCGGCTTAGGCTGGCAGATGTGACCGACGTCATCCGAGTCCCGAACGCCAAGATCGCATTGTCCACCGCGTCGGTGTATCCGGAGCGCACTCCGGACGCCTTCGAGCTGGCCGCGCGCCTCGGCTACGACGGCGTAGAGGTCATGGTCGGCGCCGATCCGGTGAGCCAGGACATCGACGTGCTCGAGCGGCTCTCCGACCACTACCAGCTGCCGGTGCTCGCCGTGCACGCCCCCTGCCTGCTCGTCACCCAGCGGGTGTGGGGCCGCGACCCCTGGGCCAAGCTCGTCAAGGCGCAGAAGGCCGCAGAGCGGCTCGGCGCGCGCACCGTCGTGGTCCACCCGCCCTTCCGCTGGCAGCGCGACTACGCCCGTGACTTCGAGACCGGGCTCGCCCGCATGCGCGACGAGACCGACGTGACCTTCGCGGTGGAGAACATGTTCCCGCTGCGCGCCCGCGGCGCCGAGGTCGTGCCGTACGCGCCCGGATGGGACCCCGTCGACCAGGATTTCCCGCAGGTCACGCTCGACCTGTCGCACACGGCCGTCTCGGGCTCCGACGCCCTCGAAATGGCGGAGAAGCTCGGCGACCGGCTCGCGCACCTGCACCTGGCCGACGGCATCGGCACCACCAACAAGGACGAGCACCTGGTGCCGGGCAGGGGGAGCCAGCCCTGCGCGCGCATCCTCGAGCGCCTGGCCACCGCAGGGTACGGCGGGCTGATCGTGCTGGAGATCAACACGCGCAAGGCCGCCGGGCGCACCGAGCGCATCGACGATCTGGCCGAGGGCCTGGCCTTCGCCCGCCTGCACTTCGCCGCATCCTCGACGACATGAGCCACGAGGTGTTCAACCGCGTCGCCGAGGCCTATGACGCGGCCCGTCCGGGGTATCCCGGAGATCTGTACGACGCGCTCGCCGACCTCTCCTCCGTCCCGCTGGCCGGCGCGACCGTGGCCGACGTGGGCGCGGGCACGGGCATCTCGACGCGCGGCCTGCTCGACCGGGGGGCGCGGGTCGTCGCCGTCGACCCCGGCGAGCGCATGCTGGCCCGCCTGGTGGCCCGCACTCACTCGCCCCGCGCGGTCGTGGGCGACGGCAACGCGCTGCCGCTCCGCTCCGGCTCCGCCGACCTGGTCTGCTACGCGCAGGCGTGGCACTGGCTGCGTCCCGAGGAGTCGATCCAGGAGGCACTACGGGTGGTGCGCCCTGGCGGCGCGGTCGCGGCCTGGTGGAACACCCTCGACCTGGGTGCGGGCTCCGCCGGCTGGCTGGTGGCCCACGAGATGCGGCTGGCCGAGAGCTGCCCCGGCTACTGGGGCCCGGCGCTGCCCGAGTGGCACATGCCTCCGATCGCGGCGGTGATGGCCGAGGCGGGGCTGGGCGTCCGGGAGGCGTGGGTGCACTGGACCCGCGAGGTGGGCGTCGACGACTTCCTGCTCGACCTGCGGTCCCACTCCTACGTCGCCGCCATGGAGGGCGACGCCGTCGACCGGCTCGTCGCGCGCCTGCGGGCCGGGCTGGCCGAGGTCTTCCCCGGCGGCCGGCTCAGGGTGCCGATGCGGGTCTACCTCGCGGTCGCCCCCAGGGCGGACGGGTGAGCACGGCTCACGAAGCGAAGGGGGGCGCTTGAGCATGGCTCGCGAAGCGGGTGCGGCGCGGAAGGCGGGCGCGTGAGCGCGGGTGACAACGGCGTGGAAGGCGGAGAGGTGACGGCCGAGAGGCGGCGTCCGGGGCGGCGGCCCGGGTCGGCGGACACGCGTGGCGAGATCGTCACCGCGGCCCGCAAGATCTTCTCCGAGAAGGGCTTCGACAAGGCCACCATCCGGGGCATCGCCCGTGAGGCCGGGGTCGACCCCGCTCTGGTCCACCACTACTTCGACAGCAAAGAGGGCATCTTCGTCGCGGCGCTGGAACTGCCGATCAACCCCGCCGAGATGATCCCCCGCATCCTCCAGGGGCCCCGCGACGAGATCGGCGAGCGCCTGGTGCGGTTCCTGCTGACGATGACGGCCGACCCGCAGGCGCGCGAGCCGATCATCGCCCTTGTGCGCAGCGCGATGACGAACGAGCAGATCGTCGCGATGATCCGCGAGTTCCTCACCATGGCCGTGCTGAACCGCGTGGTCGAGGGGCTCGGCATCCCTGCCGTCCGCATGCAGGTAGCCTTCGCGCAGATGTTCGGCGTCGTTCTCATGCGGTACGTGCTGCGCCTGGAGCCGCTGGCGTCCGTCGAGATCGACGAGCTGGTCGAGATCCTGGCCCCCACGATCCAGCGCTATCTCGGCGACGACTGACCGGTTCCGGGGCGACCTTTTCCCAGACCATTGTTCTAGTATCGGTCCGGCCAATCATGGCCACCCGCGTCCGTCTTTAAGTTACTGGCGGGTACTATTCGGAGTGGTCCCGCCGTCCCCGTGGATGACCGGTGTATCTACGCTGGGCAGCCAACGCCATAGTTTGGAGGACCCGTGCTCCTTGTAGCGATCATCGGGCTCGTGATGACCGCAGTGGCGGTCACGCTCGCGGGTCGCCGCGTGCGCTGGCTCCACAGCCTCGCCACAAGCGGCCAGCCCGCTCCCGAACGGGTGCAATACGCCAGGGAGAACATCGGCGCCGAGGTCAAGGCGCAGCTTGTCGAGGTGTTCGCTCAGCGGAAGCTGCTGAAGTGGACCCCGTCGGGTGTCGCGCACTTCCTGGTGTTCTGGGCTTTTGTGATCCTGGCGACGGTCTACCTGGAGGCGTACGGGGCGCTGGTCCAGGGCGCGGTCACCGGCAAGCCCAACTTCCACATCCCCCTGGTCGGTACCTGGCCCGTGCTGGGGTTCCTCCAGGACTTCATCGCGGTGGCGTGCGTTGTGGGCCTGGCGGCCTTCGCGGCCATCCGCCTGGCAAACTCGCCCAAGAAGCTCGGCCGCGAGTCCAGGTTCGCGGGCTCGCACCTCGGCGGCGCGTGGCTGATCCTGTTCATGATCTTCAACGTGATCTGGTCGCTGTTCCTGTTCCGGGGCGCGGCGATCAACACGGGTAACTTCCCCTACCGCGCCGGGGCCTTCGGGTCCGAGGCCGCCGCCGCGCTGTTGCGCCCGCTTGGTCACACCGCCAACGAGGTGCTGGAGAAGGTCGGCCTGCTCCTGCACATCGGCGTGATGCTGGTGTTCCTGGTGATCGTGGTGAACTCCAAGCACCTGCACATCTTCACCGCGCCGCTGAACGTCATGTTCTCCCGTCGCCCTGATGGCCTGGGTGCGGTGCCGGAGATGCGCAGCAATGGCAAGGTGCTGGACTTCGAGGAGGCCGACCCCGACACCGACGTGTTCGGCCGGGGCAAGATCGAGGACACCACCTGGAAGGGGTTCCTGGACTTCTACACCTGCACCGAGTGCGGGCGGTGCCAGTCGCAGTGCCCGGCGTGGAACACCGACAAGCCGCTGTCGCCCAAGATGCTGATCCTGGACCAGCGTGACCACGCCTTCGCGATCGCCCCGTACCTGCTGGCCAGTGAGGAGGAGCGGGCGAACCTGCCCGAGGACGTTTTGGCGCTGGCGGGCAAGCCGCTGGTCGGCGAGGACGGTGTGATCCACCCTGATGTGCTGTGGTCCTGCACCAACTGCGGCGCGTGCGTCGAGCAGTGCCCGGTCGACATCGAGCACATCGACCACATCATCGACATGCGCCGCTACCAGGTCATGATCGAGTCGAACTTCCCCTCCGAGGCGGGCGTCATGCTCAAGAACCTCGAGAACAAGGGCAACCCGTGGGGGGTGCCGGAGACCAAGCGGGCCGAGTGGATCGAGGAGCTGGCCTCCCGCGAGGTCGACCCGATCGAGGTCCTGCTCATCGAGGAGAAGGTCCCCGACGACCTGGAATACCTGTTCTGGGTCGGTTGCGCCGGCGCTCTGGAGGACCGGGCCAAGAAGACCACCAAGGCCGTGGCCGAGCTGCTGCACATCGCCGGGGTGAAGTTCGGGGTGCTGGGCCCGATGGAGGCGTGCACCGGCGACCCGGCGCGCCGCCTGGGCATGGAGTTCCTGTTCAACATGCTCGCCCAGCAGAACATCGAGACCCTCAACGAGGCCGGGGTCAAGAAGATCGTGGCCACCTGCCCGCACTGCTTCAACACCCTGGCCAACGAGTATCCCCAGCTCGGCGGCATGTTCGAGGTGGTGCATCACACCCAGCTGCTGGCCAAGCTCGTCGAGGACGACCGCCTCACCCCGATCACCCCGATCGAGGAGAAGATCACCTACCACGACCCGTGCTTCCTGGGCCGCCACAACAAGGTGTACGCCCAGCCGCGCGACATCATGGCCAAGGTCCCCGGGGTCCAGACCCAGGAGATGCACCGCTGCAAGGACCGCGGCTTCTGCTGCGGCGCGGGCGGCGCGCGCATGTGGATGGAAGAGCGCATCGGCAAGCGCATCAACACCGAACGCGTGGACGAGGCGCTGACCACCGATCCCGACACCGTCTCCACCGCCTGCCCCTTCTGCCTGGTCATGCTCGGAGACGCGATCAACGAGAAGAAGAACAGCGGCCAGGCCAAGGAATCACTGGAGGTCGTGGACGTCGCCCAGCTCCTCATCACCTCGGTCAAGGGCCAGCCGGTGAAGGCCTGACAGTTCGGAGAGACAGGCGTGCCGGCGACCGTACGAAGATCGCCCGGCACGCCCGTCCCCTTGTCCGGCCGGGGGAACGCCTCCCCTGGGAAGGCCCCGCCTGAGGGGCGAAAGACGGGGACCGAAAACCTTTCTCCACATAACGGAGAAATCACGGTAACCTCAACGTCGCGCGGCTCAATCGACGGGGAGGGGGCGCGGTGCGCGTTGTCGTAACCGATGCCGAGGTCACGATGGCCGACGTCCTCTCGCTGCGGCTTGCGATCGAGGAGCCCCTGGCCGAGGGCACGCAGCTGATCCTGCGGCAGCGGGGCACCGGCGTCGAGACCAAGGTGGTGCTCGGCACCTCGGGGGCGGAGGTGCGCGAGGCCTCCGTCGCGGTGTCGCTGGCGCCCCTCGGGCTGAGCCCCGGCCGCTGGGACGCCTACCTGCAGCACGAGCCGCCCGCCGAGGAGCGCACCCGCACGCGCATCCAGTCCGTCGACCCGGGCTTCTCCCTCGACCGGCTGGACGCCTACGCGCTGAGCCGGCGCACCCTCGCCTACCGTGCCTACCGCACGCTCAACGGGTTCCTCGCCGTCAAGATCGCCCAGGCGGAGCCGGTGGCCGACGTTCGCGCGGTGTGGTTCCGCGAGGGACGTTTCGAGGTCACCGGGCTGCTGGCGTACACCGGGTTCGACGACGACGACGCGCACCACACCGCCCGCCTCGCCCTGCGCCGCACGGCCGGGCCGGAGACGGCGGTCACGTCCGCCGCGACGGTGAAGGGGGTGCGGTTCCACGCCGCGCTGTCCCTCTGCGACGTCATCGCGGCCACACCCGAGTACGAGGGGCTGTGGGAGCCGTCGCTGGAGGTGGACGGCATCGAGGTGCCGCTGCCTCTGGGAGGGTGCCTCGACGACGTCGACGGCAAGCGGCGCCGCGTTCACTACCCCGACACCAAGGTGGACGGCGTGCCGGTCCGCCCCTGCTACACCGTGGACGACGAGCTCCGTCTCGAGGTGGGCGGATGAAGATCTGCTTTCTGATCCCCTCCGCGTACGGCATGCGCGGCGACACCCGGGCCGTGCTCAACCTCGCCACCGAGCTGGCGTCCCGGCACGAGGTGGAGATCGTCAGCGTCAGGAGGGTCCGCGAGACCCCGTTCTTCCCTGTCGACCCGCGCATCTCGCTGCGGTGGCTCATCGACGCCCGGCCGGGGGTGCGCCACCTGCTGCCCCGGGGGCAGATGCGCACCGAGGTCGCGCTCTGGCGCACTCTGCGCGGCCTGCGCTGCGACGTGCTGGTGACCACGAGGCCGGGTCTCAGCGTGCAGGCCGCCCGGCACGTTCCACGAGAGACCGTGCGCGTCGCGCGCGAGTGGAGCCGCCCGGCCGTCCCCGGGCCGGTCCGCAGGTTCTATCCCAAGCTGGACGCGGTCGTCACCTCCACCGAGACGGCCAAGGAGGAGTTCGCCCGGATCCTCGAAGGCACGGACGGGCCGCCGCTCCACGTCATCCCCGACGCGCTTCCCCTCGGGCCCTGGCCGCGCTCGCGCATGGACAACCGCGTCGTCTCGGCGGGCGGCCGGTGGTTGCCGGGCAAGGCGTTCGACCGGCTCATCGAGGCCTTCGCGATCGTGACCGACAAGCGGCCCGACTGGCGGCTCCGCCTGTACGGCGGTGGACCCGAGGAGAAGCGGCTCCGCGCGCTGGTCGGCCGGCTCGACCTCCACAACAACGTGTACTTCATGGGCACCACCCCCGACCTGCAGGGGGAGTTCGCCAAGGCGTCGATAGTGGCCGTCACCTCGCACGCCGAGACGCCCGGCATGACCGTGATCGAGGCGCTGGGGTGCGGCGTCCCCGTGGTCGGGTTCGAGGGCGCGCGCGGGCCCGGGGAGTTCGTGACGCCCGGTCGCGACAGCGTGCTGGTGCCGCAGGGCGAGGGGGAGATCGAGGCGTACGCCTCGGCGCTGCTGGCCCTGATCGACGACGAGCGCCGCCGCATGGTGCTGGCCGCCGGGGCGCTGGAGTCCGCCGCGAGGCATGCCGCCCCTGCCGTCGCCACCCGCTGGGAGGCGCTGGTGGCGAGCCTCAGGCCCTGACGTACGGTGTCCCGAGGGGGATACCCCGAAGAGGTATTCTGGACCTCATGCATGGGTACAGCGGCGACAAGCAGGCATATCTCACCAGGCTCCGGCGGATCGAGGGTCAGATCCGCGGGCTCCAACGCATGGTCGAGGAGGATTCCTACTGCATCGACATCCTCACCCAGGTGTCGGCCGCCACGCGCGCCTTGCAGGCCGTGGCGCTGGGGCTCCTGGAGGACCATATCGGCCACTGCGTGACGGACGCCATCAACGCGGGTGGCCCCGAGGCCGAGGAGAAGGTCAAGGAGGCCTCTGCGGCCATCGCGAGGCTAGTGCGCTCGTAGCGGTTTTCGGGGGTTTCCCGGCCCGGCCGGACTAGTCCGGCAGAGTGGTCACGGATCCTTTCGCAAAACCGTCCCGAACCCTTGAGGAGTCCGGGACCAGTTCCGCGAGCATCTTCAGCGACTCACCGGAGTCCGCAATCCAAGCGCGTTGTCGAGCTCATCCAAGGTCAGCTCTCGCTCGCTGACAGCGACGGCGCTGAGCACCTCCGCGTAGAGCGCGATCTCGTCCAACGCGACACGGTCATGGACCCGTGAGTCCAGGTAGTCGTGCCCCACCGCGTCGTCCTTCCTTCCGCAGCCCACACCCACTCCGAGGTTACGACCGGGTGGCTTTCGACGACATGGCCCATCGGGACCATTCGTCAGGGCAACCCGTGTCCCCGTGGAACCATTTCCCGGTTCCGAGATCACAATTCAGCCAAATCCCCAGATGACTGGACGGGGAATGATATACGCGAAGTAAGTATGAAATAACCCGATAAAGCGTTTAGATCATGGCACCCAGGTCACGTGTGGCGAATCCATTCCGATGAGGTTCCTGGTACTCCAGGCAGCGGATCGTCGCGCTCGTGGATCAGGCAGCTCACCGTCGCCGCGGACGTGGGGAAGCCGCGCGGCGGAGGCGCCGTACCCGTCAGCCGGCACCAGGCGAGCCCCGTCGCGTATCCCGCGCCCAGCAGGGCCGCCGCCGCTCCCCTGCCGGGCGGACGGAGGGCCGCGGGAGGCTCGCCCGCCCGGGGCCAGCAGCCACGCAGAGGATGGCGGGGCTCGGAGAGCGTCACGTAGTACGTCTGGCGCAGCTCGGAGTCCAGCCACGGGTACAGCTGGGTCGCCACCTCTGGCGCCACGTGCTTGACGTCGGCGGCCAGCAGCGACGCGCCCACGGCGCGGGGATCGGCGCCGTGGGCGGTCACGAACGACAGCGCCCGCACCATGTCGTACAGCGTGTGCCGGAAATGCTCGCCCGGCGAGGTCTCGGCGAGGATCGCGCCCGCAAGGTGGGGCGGGCAGCGCGCGAGCCAGGCCTCCCGGATGGCCGTCACGTCCCAGGACGGGTGGTCCAGCCAGGGCTGGGCCCGCAGCGGCTCCACCATCGCGATCAGGGCGGCGGCGCGGGGGCCGAACCTTGGGTCGGCGAGCAGGACGCGGGCCGTGTCGGCCGCCAGCCCCGCGAGGCGCAGCGCGGCGTCCTGGGCTCCTGCGGCCAGCCGTTCGGCGTAGAGCGCCACCAGCGCGGAAAGCGGCATCGGGGGCAGCCACCGCACCCAGTCGTCCCCCGGCAGCGGTCGCGCGAGGAACTCCCCGAACATGGACAGCAGCACCTCGTTGCCGTCGAACGCCGGGGCGTAGGCGCACCACATGACGGTGCCCCACATCGTCGCCACGGTCGCGGGGACGTCCGCGTAGAACATCGCGCGGAGCGGCCCGCCGACGAACGAGGCGTCCTGCCTCATCCCCCGGTTGGCGTCGAGCAGCGCCCGCAGGCGGTGGGTGACCTCGTGGGGGACGTCGGGGCCGACGAACGCCTGGGTGGACCCCCGGTCGAAGGCCAGGTCGGCGGCCGTGGGCAGCAGGTGCTCGGGGATGAGCGGCGCCGGATGCGGGGGGCGCGCGGACGCGCGGGCGCGCGGGTCGGCCGGAGGCGCGGACAGGTGCCACTGCCCGTCGGCCGGGTCGTGGCGGTACCAGCGGGCGTGGCGGCCGAACAGCCAGCAGCCGCCGTCGGGGGTGAGCAGCAGGCGGGCCGCCATCGCCTGCGCCTGGGTGTGTGCGGGGACGTCGGCCCAGCGCGGGTCCGCGATCATGACGCGGACATCCCGCTCGATCGCGTCGAAAGGGTCCCACTGCACGGCGGCAATGCTACTGGTGGCACATCACGGACTCCGGGGTGTTCCCCCGCGCCACACCTCCGGTACTTCACGTCACAGGACCGTGGCGGCGTCACACTCCCATACCTGAGGCCCCGGGGCCACGAATCCGGTACGGCGGGTCACCCGGCCGTACCCGGGCCGGCGGGCAGCGGCCGGGCGGCGCGGTGGCGCGCGGCCTTCGCCACGTAGGTGTCCGGCGTGCGGGCGAACGTGGCACGGTCGCGGTCGGTGAGCTCGCGGACGACCGTGCCGGGAACCCCCGCCACCAGCACCCCCGCCGGGATCCTCTTGCCGGGGGTCACCACGCATCCGGCCGCGACCAGCGAGCCCGCGCCGATCCTGGCGCCGTTCAGCACGACGGCTCCGATGCCCACCAGCGCGCCGCTCTCGACGTGCGCGCCGTGGACCACGGCGCGGTGGCCGAGGCTCACCCTGCTCTCCAGCACGGCGGGCAGCCCGGGGTCGGCGTGCAGGCAGCACAGGTCCTGGATGTTGCACTCCTCGCCCACCTCGATCGCCTCGTCCTCGCCGCGCAGCACCGCGCCGTACCAGACGTTCGCGGCCCGCGCGAGCCGTACCCGGCCCACCACGACGGCGGTGGGCGCCACGTAGGCTTCGGGATGGATGGACGGCACACCGGTGTCGAGTGCCGCGATGTACGGCGAGGCGTGAGGCTCCGCGGGGCCCGGGAAGGTCGGCTCGCTCATGAGATCGATGATCTCACGGGGCCCTCAGCCGGTTTCTCGGCGTTGCGACTAGTAGGCACTCATTCGACCGGAAGAGGTCAGGCGTTCGGGTTGCGGACTTGGACAGATGGCAGGAAAGTCGTGTCCTGACGTGTCGTTACCAAAGCAGGACCCCCACTCGATTCAAGACCCCCAGGGCTCAGCCATGACGAACCAGCACGACAGCTTTCCCGACATGATGCACGAGGACCTCGGCTTCGAGGTGGTGATGCGTGGATACAGCCGCCGGCAGGTCCACGATCACATGGTCAGAACGCGCAACCAGATCCGTGATCTCGAAGAACGGCTGGCGCGGGCCATCGATCAGGCCGAGCAGGGCCGCATCGAGCTCGGAGAGGCCCGCCGCCGCCTGGCCGAGGCCCCTCAGGACTACGACGAGCTCGGCCAGCGGCTGAGCCAGATTCTGAAGCTCGCGGAGGAGGAGGCGATCTCCAAGCGCGAGGACGCCGAATCCGACGCCACCAAGATGCGTGAGGACGCCGCGGCCGAGTCCGAGCGCATTCTGACCGCCGCCCAGACCGAGGCCGAGCGCCGCGTGGACGAGGCCACGACCGCCGCCGAGCGCCTGCTGGCCCAGGCGGGTTCCGACGCCGAGGAGACGCTCGGCTCAGCGCGTGCCGAGTCCGAGGAGACCCTGCGCACCGCCCGCGCCGAGGCCGACCGTTCGCTCACCGCCGCGCGTCACGAGGCCGAGCGCCTGGTGTCCGAGGCGAACAACCAGGCGGAGGCGACGCTCGCGTCCGCCAAGGCCGACGCCGAGGCCACGCTGAAGGCCGCGCGGGCCGAGGCCGCCGACACCCTGGCCGCGGCGCGCCAGCGCGCCGACTCGCTGGACGAGCACACCGGCCGCCGGGTGACGTTCCTCACCGACACCCACACCGAGGTCATGCGCAGGCTCGGCGAGATGGGCTCCGTGCTGACCGACCTGCTGCACCGTGAGGGCACCGCGGGCGCGCTGATCGACGAGTCCGCCGTGCTGCCGCCCAGGCCCGAGGTCGGCTCCGTCGACGACCTGCGCCACGAGGACGGGCCCGCGGCCGAGGAGCTCGATTCCGTACGGGTCGTGCTCGACGACGCGGGCGAGGACGGCGACCGTCTCGGCCGCGGCGGCGCGGCGTTCGGCCCGGCCGACGTGCCGCACGTGCCCGACGCGCAGGGCGACCACGCCGTCGACGACGGTTACGCCGGCGATGTCCGCCACTCCTACGACGACGAGGACGACGCCCGCGCGGCGAACGACGTCCACTCCGCGAACGACGTGCACGCGGCGAACGACGTGCACGCGGCGAACGACGTCCACGCGGCCAACGACGTGCACAAGGCGAACGACGTCTACGCCGCCAACGACGTCCACGCGGCCAACGACGTCCACAAGGCCGACGACGAGGAGGACGACGGGCGCGTGCACGTCCTGCATGACGCCCACGACCTGCGCGATCCGCACGAGACGGTCGAGGTCGGCGGGCGGGGCATCGACGAACCGCACCACGCCAACGACCACGACGGCCCCGCCAAGGGGCGCGTCCGCGGTTTCTTCGAGGAGAACGACGTCCACATGAGCCAGGTGCACCAGTCCGGCGGTGACGGGCTTCCCGCACCCCGGCACTAGCCGGCGGCACCTCGCGCCCGGGCCACGTCAGATCTCGCGCCCGGAGCCATGACGCCAGGCGGAAACCTCCGCCCCCGATCGGGTCGGAGGTTTCCGCGCTTCCCGTCGCGGGCGTCGCCCGCGATCAGGTCTCGCGATCGATTGAGGACATGCACTCCTGCTGCTCCAGCAGCCTCTCGCGCAGGCCCTCCGGATCATCGGCGTCGATCGTCATGGCACACCCCGCGTCACGTTCCTCTTCGGTGAGCGGGTGGTGCCGGGTGGCCCACCACCGTCCGGCGTCGCTTCTCCAGATCGTCCAGTCGGGGAACTCCCGGGCGATTTCGGCGAGGTGCCGGTCAAACGACATCCCGTCCACCCTTCCCGCGGCGAGGGCCAGGTTTGTACCGTTCCCCTTCACGTTGCGGGACATCTCTAGAGAAATCAATGTTCGGGGTGGACAGGTCAACCTAACGCTTGACGCCGGGGCTTGACTCACGCGTCGAAGTCGTACTGAAGTACATAGGACGCCGCGTCCATGATCATCTTGTTGAGCTCGACCGCCATGCCGCCGGCGGCGTACGCCGACCTGCACACCTCGATCACCGGGGTCCCTGCGGGCAGGCCCAGCTTGGCGGCCTCCTCGGGCGTGGGCATCCTCGCGCGCACCTCCTCGGTGAAGTGCGCGGGCGCGTGCCCGAGGTCGCGCAGCCGGGCGTAGACGCCGCCCGGGCCGGTGTCCTGTGCGACGATCGGCGACCCCGCGACGAGTTCGGCCGGAAAGTGGGATGCCGCGAGCTGCACCGCCCGTCCGTCCACGGAGTAGCGGCGCCGCCGCACCCACACCTCGTCGCAGCCGAGCACCCGCGCCGCGTCGTCGGCCGCCGCCTCCCTGGCGATGGTGAGGTCGTCGACCGTGTACGGGCGGCCGGTCGTGTCGGAGTCCCAGATGGCCCTGCCCGCGCCCCACTGCTCGCGCGAGAGGCGCCGGGACCCGTGCCGCCTGATCGGCCGGAACTGCCGTACGTAGACCCCGGAGCCGCGCCTCGGCACGGCCACGCCTTCGTTGATGAGGACGGCGAGCGCCTGTCTCGCCGTGGCCCGGGCTATGCCGTACTCGGACATGAGGGCGTTCTCGCCCGGCAGCCGGTCCCCATCACGGAACTCGCCGGTCACGATCGCCTGGCGCAGGCGATCGGCGATCCGGCGATAGATCGGGGGTTCGTGAGGTACCGGGGATTCCATCACGCTTTATCACCCTCAGTCACCAAAGCGGTCCGCGTCTCCAGAGAACTTGCCCCGCCTTGTCCACGATCGCACAGATACGCAGGTTGGTCCCGTGCTTCTTTTGAGCGAATCGTGCCTGTGTGGTGATCTTCGGGCTTTTTAGGGGGTCGTTACTGTGGACCGGTCCCAACCGTGATCGGCTTCGCGTGCCACGGCCGCGTCACGAGGCCCGCCAGTACGGCTCCCAGCGCGTTGAGGAGGACGTCGTCCACCGACGACACGCGGCCGAGCCGCAGGCCGTACTGCAGCGCCTCCACCGTGACCGACAGAAGCCCGGCGAGGAGGGCCACGCGCCACAGGCGGGCAAAGCGTGGTGAGCGCATCGGCAGGAGCGCGCCGAGTGCGGCGAAGACCAGCAGATTGCCTCCCACCTGCGCGAACGCGGCTCCGAACGGCCCCTTCGCCAGGTCGGCGAGATCGCGCAGCGGCACGAGGCTGACCCCGGAGGCCGTGCCGGGCGTGAGGATCATCCACAGCGAGGGAAGGGTGCCGGCGACGATGAGGACGTCCGCGTAGGCCGTGCGAGCGGGGTGCGGACGGCCCCGCCGGGCGCGCCGGCGGGCCAGCAGATGTGCCGCGAGCACCGCGACAGGCAACCACAAAAGTGTGGCTAAGACGACATATCCCCAAAGGTGCCATTCAAGCCGCATGGCGGACATCTTTCCGGATGGCGGCCCCGTGCCGGGAAGAAATCCCGGCGTGCGCCGGAGGCGGATCGGGTAACAGGAAGCTGGCTCCGGAGCAAGGAGATCTCCAAGGTGCCCGCGCCTCCCGGTGTATTGACAGGCGGCTCACCTGGGACGCAATCTGTTGCGCATAGCGAGTCCCGTTCCGCAATTCACAACTGAGGGGTTATCCGCGTGATCCCAGCGTGTCCCTTGGCGGCTCTGCCGCGGGGCGAGGCCCACCGGCTCGACATCGATCCGCCCGTGGCCGTGTTCCACACCGACGACGGCGAGATCTACGCCGTCGACGACACCTGCACGCACCAGGACGCCTCGCTCTCCGACGGGTGGCTGGAAGGCTGTGAGATCGAGTGCCCGCTCCACTCCAGCCGTTTCGACCTGCGGACCGGCCAGGTGGACAGCCCGCCCGCCAAGCTCGCCGTGCGCACCCACCGGGTCGTGGTCGAGGACGGGATGATCTACGTGGTGCCGTCGGAGGCGCCCCCCAACCTCCCGCCGGGCGTGACGGCGGGGCGACAGAGGAGTGACTCGTGAGCACGTCCAGCCTGCTCGCCACCCTCGCCGGCGGCCTCTACACCGACGAGAACGTCTTCGCCCTCGAACAGCAGCACATCTTCGAGTCGATGTGGTTCTGCGTGGCCAGGTCGGACGACCTCGGCAAGCCCGGCGCGTTCCGCACCGTCCAGGTCGGCCGCGAGAACGTCATCGTCAGCCGCGCCAAGGACGGCTCGATCCGCGCGTTCCTCAACGTCTGCAGGCACCGGGGCGCCCGCATCTGCACGGAGGAGTCCGGCGAGGTCAGGCGGGCCTTCCAGTGCGCGTACCACGCGTGGACGTACGACCTCGAAGGCAAGCTCATCGCGGCGCCGAACCTCACCAAGATGCCCGACATCGACCGGGTGAAGTACGGCCTGGTCAACGTGCACGTGCGCGAGTGGATCGGGTACGTCTGGGTGTGCCTGGCCGACGACCCTCCCTCGTTCGAAGAGGACGTGCTCGGCGCGGTCGTGACCCGGCTCGGCGACCTGGCCTCGATCGAGAACTACGGCATCGAGAACCTCAAGGTCGGCCGCAGGATCGTCTACGACGTCAAGGCGAACTGGAAGCTGATCGTCGAGAACTTCATGGAGTGCTACCACTGCGCGACGATCCATCCCGAGCTGACCGAGGTGCTGCCGGAGTTCGCCGACGGGTACGCGGCGCAGTACTTCGTCGGCCACGGCGCCGCCTTCGGCTCGGGCATCGAGGGGTTCACGGTCGACGGCTCGCCGGGGGTCGACCGCATCCCGGGTGTGCGCGACGACCAGGACCGCCGCTACTACGCGATCACCATCAAGCCGCAGGTCTTCGTCAACCTCGTGCCCGACCACGCGATCGTGCACCGCATGTTCCCGCTCGCGGCCGACCGCACGATCGTGGAGTGCGACTGGCTGTTCCTCCCCGAGGTCGTGGACGGCGGGAAGGACCTCGGCCCGTCCGTCGAGCTCTTCCACAAGGTCAACGTGCAGGACTTCGACGCGTGCGAGCGCTGCCAGCCGGCGATGAGCTCCCGCGCGTACGCGAACGGCGGCGTGCTCGTGCCGAGCGAGCACCACATCGCGGGCTTCCACGAGTGGGTCGCCGACCGGCTCGGTCTCGGCCGCTGACGCCCCGGCGCTCAGCCGGAGAACCCCAGGCGGTGGCTGATGTCGGCGGCGCCCTCGATCAGGACGGGGGCCAGCTCGTGCATGCGCTTCTCGCTGAAGCGGTAGGCGGGCCCGGAGGCGCTGACGGCCGCCACCACCTCGCCGTCATAGGACCGGACGGCGGCGGCCATGGCGTTCAGCCCGATCTCGTACTCCTCGAGGGTCACGGCGTACCCCCGCGCCCTGGCCTCGTCGAGCTGCGGCCTCAGCTCGGCGGCCGAGGTGACCGTCGCGGGGGTGAAGCGCTGAAGTCCCGCGGCGGACAGGAGCTGGTCGCGGTGCCGCTCGTCCAGGTGAGCCAGCAGGACCTTGCCGCTGGAGGTGGCGTGGAGCGGGGTGAGCTGCCCGACCCAGTTGTACGCCGTGACCGCCGACGGGCCGCGCACCTGGTCGAGGTTGACGGCGTAGTGGGCGCGCACGACGGCGAGGTTGACGGTCTCGCCGATCTCCTCGGCCAGGCGCCGGCAGACCGGGCGGCCCTGCTGGGTGAGGTCGAGGCGGGAGGCCACGCCGCCGGCGAGGCGGATGACGCCGAAGCTCAGGCGGTACTTCCCGCGGTCCTCGGCCTGCTCGACCAGGCTCCTGGCCTCCAGGGCGCCGAGGAGCCGGAAGGCCGTCGACTTGTGGACGCCGATCTCCGCCGCGATCTCGCTGACACCGGCCTCGCCGCGCTGGGAGAGGATCTCCAGCACGCTGATGGCCCGGTCGACCGACTGCACGCCGGCCGAGGAATCGTTGCCCATAGCTGGGGACTGTAGGCGGGACGGCATGGTGACGTCCATTTACCCGACCGGATCTAGATGGTTGCGCAGAATGCAACGTTGTGCGTCAATCGCTACGAAAGAAGCGCAAGCTACCCGCGAGCGAGACGAGGCAGGAATGTACGACTTCGTCATCGTCGGTGGTGGATCGGCCGGAAGCGCTCTGGCGAACCGCCTGTCCGCCGATCCCTCCGTCCGGGTGCTGGTCCTGGAGGCCGGCCGCTCGGACTACCCCTGGGACGTCTTCATCCACATGCCCGCCGCGCTGATGTTCCCCATCGGCAGCCGGTTCTACGACTGGAAGTACGAGTCGGAGCCCGAGCCGCACATGAACGGCCGCCGCATCTACCACGCGCGTGGCAAGGTGCTGGGCGGGTCGAGCAGCATCAACGGCATGATCTTCCAGCGGGGCAACCCGCTCGACTACGAGCGCTGGGGCGCCGACCCGGGCATGGAGACCTGGGACTACGCGCACTGCCTGCCGTACTTCAAGCGCATGGAGAACGCCACGGCCGACCCTGGCACCGCCTTCCGCGGGCATGACGGGCCGCTCGTGCTCGAACGCGGCCCCGCGTCCGGCCCGCTGTTCGACGCCTTCTTCGAGGCCGTGCGGCAGGCGGGCTACCCCCTCACCGACGACGTCAACGGCTTCCGCCAGGAGGGCTTCGCGGCCTTCGACCGGAACATCCGCCGGGGCCGCCGCCTGTCCGCCGCCCGCGCGTACCTGCACCCGGTCAAGCGGCGCCCCAACCTGGAGATCAAGACCAGGGCCTTCGTCACGAAGATCCTCTTCGAGGGGAAGCGCGCCGTCGGCGTCGAGTACGACGGGCGCACCGTACGGGCAGGCGAGGTCATCCTGTGCGGCGGGGCGATCAACTCGCCGCAACTCCTCCAGCTCTCCGGGGTGGGCGACGCCGCCGAGCTGAAGGCCGTCGGCGTGGAGCCCGTCCACGACCTGCCGGGCGTCGGGCGCAACCTCCAGGACCACCTGGAGGTCTACGTCCAGTACGGATGCAGGCGGCCGGTGTCGATGCAGCCCGCGATGAAGTGGCGCAACCGCCCGTGGGTCGGGGCGCGGTGGCTGTTCCTGCGCAAGGGCCCCGGCGCCACCAACCACTTCGAGGCGGGCGGCTTCACCCGGAGCAACGAGGACGTCGCCTACCCGAACCTGATGTTCCACTTCCTGCCCGTCGCCGTGCGGTACGACGGCTCGGCTCCGGCGGGCGGGCACGGCTACCAGGTGCACATCGGCCCCATGTACTCCGACGCGCGGGGCTCGGTGAAGATCCGCAGCACCGACCCCAGGGTGCATCCGGCGCTGCGCTTCAACTACCTGTCGACCGACCAGGACCGGCGGGAGTGGGTGGAGGCGGTCCGCGTGGCGCGCGACATCCTCAACCAGCACGCCATGGACGACTTCAACGCGGGCGAGCTGTCGCCGGGGCCCTCGGTCCAGACCGACCAGGAGATCCTCGACTGGGTGGCGCGCGACGGCGAGACCGCCCTGCACCCCTCGTGCACGGCGCGCATGGGCGTGGGGGAGGACGCCGTGGTGGACCCGCTGAGCATGCGGGTGCACGGCCTGGAAGGGCTGCGCGTGGTCGACGCCTCGGTCATGCCGTACGTCACCAACGGCAACATCTACGCCCCCGTGATGATGGTGGCCGAGAAGTCCGCCGACCTGATCCTCGGCAACACCCCTCTGCCGCCCGAGCACGTCGAGTTCTACCGCCACCCCGGCCGGGCCGGTGCGCCTTCTGAATAGGGTTGTGCCATGGGCAACGACGCGGAACGCGACAGCGCCGGCGTGCAGTCGGTCGACCGCGCGCTGTCGGTTCTGAAACTGCTGGCCCGCCACGGCGAGCTCGGGGTCAGCGAGCTCGCCGCCGAGCTAGGCGTGCACCGCTCCACGGCCTTCCGGCTGCTCGCCACCCTGGAGAACCACGACCTGGTCCACCAGAACGACGAGCGCGGGCGCTACCGCCTCGGCGTCGGCGTCCTGCGGCTCGCGGGCGCGACCACCGCGCGGCTCGACGTCGTGCAGGAGGGACGTCCCGTCGGCACCCGGCTCGCGGCGCAGGTCGGCGAGACCGTCAACATCGCCATCCTCGACCGCGACGAGGCGCTCTACCTCGACCAGATGACCGGCACCTCGGCGCTGCAGGCGCACAACTGGACGGGCCGCCGCATCGCCCTGCACGCCACCTCCAACGGCAAGGTGCTGCTCGCCCACGCCCCCGAGGGCCGGTTCGCGGAGGTCACGGCCGTGCCGCTCGCGCGGTTCACCGAGCGCACGGTCACCGACGCCGGCCGCCTGCGCGAGGAGCTCGACACCGTGCGCGAGCGCGGCTTCGCGACGGCCGTCGACGAGCTGGAGCTGGGCCTGACCGCCGTCGCCGCCCCGGTCTTCGGCGCGGACGGCACGGTCGTCGCCTCGCTCAGCGCCTCGGGGCCCACCTTCCGGCTGCCCGCAGAGCGGCTCTCGGCGGTCGCCGCCCAGGTCGTCGCCGCCGCCACCGAGATCTCTTCACGTCTCGGGTGGTACGGCCGTGCGGGTTTCGGCCAATAAGGGAAACGCGGCAAGCCTTGACGGGGCTGACGTCAGGGTCGATTCTGTTCCTCGTTAAGCATTCTGGTGCGTGATACGCAACTAGCAAGGCAATTGAGAGGTCCGTGGCAGATCTCTGTCGCGGTGGCAACTGGAGGGCGTGACCGGCCTCCACCCCCCTCGAACCGCGAGGTGACCATGACCGCGACGTCGCCGGCCGAGCTCTCGCAGCCCTCCACGGACGAGGAGCCGGTGATCCTCGACGTGCGCGGCCTGTGGAAGGTCTTCGGGCCCCGGGCCGACCGGGTGGCGGGAACGCCGCTCGCGGAGCTCTCGCGGGCCGAGCTCAAGGAGCGCACGGGCTGCGTGACGGCGGTGCGCGACGCCTCCTTCGCCGTACGGCGCGGCGAGGTCTTCGTCGTCATGGGCCTGTCCGGGTCCGGCAAGTCCACGCTCGTCCGCTGCCTGACCCGGCTGGTCGAGCCCACCGCGGGCGAGGTGCTGCTGGACGGCACGGACATCCGCAAGGCCGGTGACAAGGAGCTCCGCGAGCTGCGCCGCCACCGGTTCGCGATGGTGTTCCAGCACTTCGGCCTGCTGCCGCACCGGCGGGTGCTGGACAACATCTCCTACGGCCTGGAGATCCAGGGCGTGAAGAAGGACTCCCGTCACCGCCGGGCGAGCGAGATGCTCGACCTCGTGGGGCTGACCGGATACGCCGAGTCCTATCCCGACCAGCTCTCGGGCGGCATGCAGCAACGGGTGGGCCTCGCCCGCGCCCTGGCGGTAGACCCCGAGGTGCTGTTCTTCGACGAGCCGTTCTCGGCGCTCGACCCGCTGATCCGCCGCGACATGCAGAACGAGGTCATCCGCCTGCACCGCGAGGTCGGCAAGACGATGATCTTCATCACGCACGACCTGAGCGAGGCGCTGAAGCTCGGCGACCGCATCCTGGTCATGCGCGACGGCCTGATCGTCCAGACCGGCACCCCCGACGAGGTGGTGGGCGCCCCCGCCGACGACTACGTACGGGACTTCGTGAGCGAGGTGTCTCGCTCGCACGTGCTGACCCTCAAGTGGATCATGAGACCACCCGGCGACGGCGACGCGCTGGACGGGCCCGAGCTGGGTCCCGACGTCGTCATCAGGGACGCCGTACACACCGTCCTGCACGCCGACCGCCCGGTGCGGGTGGTGTCGGACGGTGAGCTGCTCGGCGTCGTCGGGAGCACCGAGATCCTCGAGGTGATCGCCGAATGAGCGTGCCCGGACGTCAGGGGGTGAGCGCCAGGTGACGGCGACGGTGACGGCGCGCAGGCCGGTGTGGTCACGCCCGTACCTGCTGGCGGGGATCCTCGCCGCCTGGGTCCTGCTGTGGGCGTTCTTCCGGGGGCACGCCACACTGCCGCTCGGCGGCGCCGAGCTGACCCCCCTGCACGAGCGCATCAGCGAGGCCGCGAACGCCATCGACGACAGCAGGAACGAGAACCCCTTCTTCCTGTACTTCGTGAACTACATCAGGCTCTTCATCGATGAGTTCGTGAGGTTCATCCAGGCGCTGATCAGCCAGCCGTCCTTCGGCCGCCCTGTGCCGGTGGTCGGGTGGCTCGGCGTCGTGGGCGTCGCCACGGCCGCCGCGTGGCTGTACGGGAACCTCAGGGTCGCGCTGCTGACCCTGGCGGGCTTCGTCTCCTTCGGGCTGCTCGGCCTGTGGCAGGAGAGCATGGACACGCTGGCGCTGACGCTGGCCGCCGTCGTGCTGTCGCTCGCCGTCGGCATCCCGCTGGGCGTCTGGGCGGGGCTGAGCGACCGGTTCAACCGCTTCGTCAACCCCGTGCTCGACTTCATGCAGACGATGCCGACCTTCGTGTACCTGGCTCCGCTCACGCTGTTCTTCCTCATCGGCCCGGCAAGCGCCACCGTGGCGACGATGATCTACGCGATCCCGCCCGCGATCCGCATCACCGCGCACGCGATCAGGCAGGTGCCCGCGACCACCGTGGAGGCGGGCACGTCGCTGGGGTCGACCCCGTGGCAGCTCCTCAGCAAGGTGCGCCTGCCGCTGGCCAAGCGCACCATCGTCGTCGGGGTCAACCAGACCATCATGGCCGCGCTGTCCATGGCGACGATCGCCGCGCTCATCGACGCGCCCGGGCTCGGCAAGACCGTGCTGAAGGCGCTGGAGACGCTCGACGTAGGCACGTCCTTCAACGCCGGCCTGGCCATCGTGATCATGGCGATCGTGCTCGACCGGGTGACCTCGGCGGCCGGCCACCGTGTCGAGGCCGCCCACCGCGCGGGCCGCGCGCGGGGGCCGCTCTGGCGCCGCGTCCAGGTCGCCGCGGTGGCGGCCGTCACCGTCGTGCTGGTCTACCTGTCGTACGTCTACGTGTGGGCCGCGGAGTTCCCCGGCGAGGCGGACGTGGGCTCGTACGTGCGCAGGGCCGCCGACGCGGCGAGCCAGTGGGCGCAGGCCAACCTCTACCCCTACACCAACGGCTTCAAGAACCTCGTCACCTATGGCCTGCTCAACCCGTTCGAGGCGGTGCTGACGGGTTCGCCGTGGTGGCTCGTGCTGCTCGTGGTGACCGTGACCGCGCTGGTCCTCGCGACCGTACGGGTCGCGGTCGTCTGCGCCGCGTGCCTCGCCCTGCTGGTGGCGCTCGGGCTGTGGCAGGACAGCATGGTGACGCTGGCCGCGACGCTCGTGGCGGCCGTGCTGGTGATGGCGCTGGGCATCGTGGCCGGGGTCTGGATGGGACGCGACGACCGCGCCGACCGGGTGATACGCCCGGTGCTGGACGCCGGCCAGACCATGCCCGCCTTCGTGTACCTCGTACCGATCCTCGGCCTGTTCGGCGCCACCCGGTTCACGGCGATCATCGCGGCCGTCTTCTACGCCGCGCCCGTGGCGACCAAGCTCGTCGCCGACGGCATCAGGGGCGTCTCCGCGAGCGCGGTGGAGGCCGCGACGGCCGCCGGGTCGAGCACGTGGCAGATCATCTCCAAGGTGCAGGTGCCGATGGCGCGCAGCGCCGTCACCCTCGCCGCGAGTCAGGGGCTCTGCTACGTGCTCGCCATGGTGGTGGTCGGCGGCCTGGTGGGCGCGGGCGCGCTCGGCTACGACGTCGTGTCGGGGTTCTCCCAGCTCCAGTTGCGCGGCAAGGGCCTCGCCGCCGGCCTCGCGATCGTCGTGCTCGGCACCATGCTGGCCGCGATCACCAAGACCGCGGCCCGGCGCGCCGACGCCGCCGCCCACGGGAGGCACTAGCGGAAGTTCTGGAAGGCCCGTCACGGGTGGACATCGGCCGTCGCAGGCGGCTTTCTATACAGGAGGACCTTGGTGACATTTTCCAGGATCGCACGGCCAAGGGCGGTCGTGCTGGTGGCGGCCGCCGGCCTCCTCGTCTCCGCGTGCGGTGGCGCGAAGGTGGGAGAGACCCCGTCCGCCTCAGGGGCGGCGGCGCCCTCGGCGAAGGCGTGCGGAGCCGTCAACATCGCGATCAACCCCTGGGTCGGGTACGAGGCGAACGCGGCGGTGATCGCGTACGTCGCCGAGAAGGAGCTCGGCTGCCAGGTCACGAAGAAGGACCTCAAGGAGGAGGTGGCCTGGCAGGGCTTCGCGACCGGCGAGGTCGACGCGGTCGTGGAGAACTGGGGCCACGACGACCTGAAGAAGAAGTACATCGAGGACCAGAAGGTCGCGGTCGAGCTCGGCCCGACCGGGAACAAGGGCGTCATCGGCTGGTACGTGCCGCCGTGGCTGGCCGAGAAGTACCCCGACATCACCGACTGGAAGAACCTCGACAAGTACGCCGGCCTGTTCAAGACCTCCGAGTCCGGCGGCAAGGGCCAGCTGCTCGACGGCGACCCCTCGTTCGTCACCAACGACGCGGCCCTGGTCAAGAACCTCGACCTGAACTACAAGGTGGTCTACGCCGGCAGTGAGGCGGCGCTGATCACCGGCTTCCGGCAGGCGGAGGCCCAGAAGAAGCCGATGCTCGGATACTTCTACGAGCCGCAGTGGTTCCTGTCGGAGGTCAAGCTCGTCAAGGTCAACCTGCCCGAGTACACCGACGGGTGCGACGCCGACGCCGCTAAGGTCGCGTGCGACTACCCGCCGTACGAGCTGGACAAGATCGTGAGCAAGAAGTTCGCCGACTCGGGCGGCCCGGCGTACCAGCTGGTCAAGAACTTCACCTGGACCAACGACGACCAGAACCTCGTGGCGAAGTACATCTCCGAGGACAAGATGTCGGCCGAGGACGCCGCCAAGAAGTGGGTCACCGACAACCCCGACAAGGTCAAGGCCTGGCTCCCCACGAGCTGACCGCCCTCTCCGCGCCCTCTTCCCCGCGCCGTCTTCCTCAGGCGGTCCTCTTCGCGCCGTCTTCTTGAGGCGGTCTTCTGCGCGCCGTCTTCTGTACGCCGTCTTCTGTACGCCGTCTTCTGTACGCCGCGCCCGCACCCCCCGCAGCGGGCGCGGCGTCCGCGTGCCCGTCGTGGTCCCGGTCTTGACACCCCTTTCGCGGCGGGTCACGCTTGTTGCGGCAAGCGCACCACGGTTCATCATGCGCAACGGAGGTGGCTATGACGGGCCCCCGGGTCGTCGTCATCGGAGCGGGCGTGGTGGGCGCGGCGCTCGCCGAGGAGCTGTCGGCCAGAGGCTGGGACGACATCACCGTGGTGGACCAGGGCGAGGTCCCGACGCCCGGCGGTTCGTCCACGCACGCCCCCGGCCTGGTCTTCCAGACGAACCCGTCCAAGACCATGACCGAGATGGCGCGTTACACCGTCGAGAAGCTCACGCGGCTGGGATGCTTCCTGCAGGTCGGCGGCCTCGAGGTGGCGACCACGCCGGAGCGGTTCGCCGAGCTGCGCAGGCGGCACGGCTGGGCCACCGCCTGGGGCGTCGAGGCGCACCTGCTGACCACCGAGGAGTGCGTGGAGCGCCACTCGCTGCTCGACCCCGCCCGCGTGCTCGGCGGCCTGTACGTCCCGACCGACGGCATCGCCAAAGCCGTACGTGCCGTCGAGGCGCAGCTCGCGCTCGCCCGTGACCGGGGCGTGCGCGTCCTGGACCGGCACGAGGTGCTGGACATCCGCGTCGAGGACGACCGGGTGACCGCCGTGGTCACCGACAAGGGAGAGCTCCCCGCCGACCTCGTCGTCTGCTGCGCGGGCATCTGGGGGCCGAAGGTCGCCGGAATGGTCGGGATGGCCCTCCCGCTGACCCCGCTCGCCCACCAGCTCGCCTGGACCGGCCCGGTCCCCGCGCTGAGCGGGCAGGCCGAGGAGGCGACGCGCCCGATCCTGCGCCACCAGGACGCCGACCTGTACTACCGGGAGCGGTTCGACCGGCTGGCCGTCGGCTACTACGGCCACCGCCCGATGCCGGTGCGGCCCGAGGCGATCGCCTCGGTGCGGGACGCCGAGATGATGCCGTCGGTGACGCCGTTCACCCCCGGCGACTTCGCCGACGCGTGGACCGAGACCCGGTCCCTCCTGCCCCCTACGCGGGACGCCAAGATCGAGGAGGGCATCAACGGCCTCTTCTCCTTCACCACCGACAACATGCCGCTGCTCGGGCAGTCCGCCGAGGTCAAGGGGTTCTGGGTGGCCGAGGCCGTGTGGGTGACCCACTCGGCGGGCGTGGCAAGGGCCATGGCCGAGTGGCTGGCCGACGGGCACTGCTCGTCGTTCGACCTGCACGAGTGCGACGTGAACCGCTTCGAGCCGCACCAGCTCGCCCCCGAGTACGTCCTGACGCGCGACTGCCAGAACTTCGTCGAGGTCTACGACATCATCCATCCGCTCCAGCCGCCGGAGAACCTCCGCCCGCTGCGCGTGAGCCCCTTCCACCCGCGCCAGCGCGAGCTCGGCGCGTTCCCCCTGGAGGCCTCAGGGTGGGAGCGTCCTCAGTGGTACGAGGCCAACGCCGGGCTGGCCGAGGGCAGGGAGATCCCCGTGCCAGGCGACTGGGCGGCGCGTTACTGGTCGCCCATCGTCGGCGCGGAGGCGCAGGCGTCGCGGGAGGGCGTCGCGCTGTACGACATGACGGCGCTGAAGCGGCTGGAGGTCAGCGGGCCGGGCGCGGCGGCCTTCCTCTCCCGCGTCTCCACCGGCGATGTCGGCAAGTCCATCGGCTCCGTGACGTACTGCCTGCTGCTGGACGAGGACGGCGGCATCCGCAGCGACGTCACCATCGCCCGGCTGGGCCGCGACCTCTTCCAGGTCGGGGCGAACGGCAACCTGGACCTCGACTGGCTCTCCAGGCACCGGCCACCGGAGGTGTCCATCCGGGACATCACGCCCGGCACCTGCTGCGTCGGCGTCTGGGGCCCGCGTGCCCGTGACCTGGTGGCCCCGCTCACCGAGGACGACTTCTCGGCCGAGGGCTTCCGCTACTTCCGGGCCAAGCGGGCGTACATCGGCTCGGTGCCGGTGACGGCCCTGCGCCTGTCCTACATCGGCGAGCTGGGCTGGGAACTCTACACGACGGCCGACATGGGGCTCAAGCTGTGGGACACGCTCTGGGAGGCCGGGCAGGCGTACGGCGTCGTCGCGGGCGGGCGCGGGGCGTTCAACAGCCTGCGCCTGGAGAAGGGCTACCGCTCCTTCGGCACCGACATGACCTACGAGCACGACCCCTTCGAGGCGGGGCTGGGCTTCGCCGTGAAGATGGACAAGGGCGACTTCATCGGCAGGGCCGCGCTCACGGAGCGCCGCGCCTCGGTGAGCCGCCGCCTGACCTGCCTGACCGTCGACGACCCCGCGGGCGTGGTGATGGGCAAGGAGCCCGTGTACGACGGTGACGCCTGCGTGGGGTACGTCACCAGCGCCGCGTACGGCTACACGATAGGCAAGGGCATCGCCTACGCCTGGCTGCCCGCGGCGCTGTCGACCCCCGGGCAGGTGGTCCACATCGGCTACTTCGGGCAGCGCGTCGCCGCCGTCGTGGCGGAGGAACCGCTGTTCGACCCGGCCATGAAACGGCTGCGCGCATGACGTACGGATCGGCGGGAGAGCGATGACCGGGCAGGACCGGCTCTGGGACAGCCCCGAGCCTCGGAGCTCGTACGACGTCGTGATCGTCGGAGGCGGCGGGCACGGCATCGCCACCGCCTACTACCTGGCGAAGAACCACGGGATCACCAACGTCGCCGTGCTGGAGAAGGGCTGGCTGGCCGGCGGCAACATGGCCCGCAACACGACCATCATCAGGTCGAACTACCTGTGGGACGAGAGCGCGGGCATCTACGAGCACGCGCTGAAGCTGTGGGAAGGACTGGAGGAGGACCTCGGCTACGACGTCCTGTTCAGTCAGCGCGGCGTGCTCAACCTCGCCCACAGCCTGCAGGACGTGCGTGACGGTGTGCGCCGCGTCAACGCCAACCGGCTGAACGGCGTCGACGCCGAATGGCTCGACCCCGCGCAGGTCAAGGAGGTCTGCCCGATCGTCGACGTCAGGCAGGACGCGCGGTACCCGGTGCTCGGCGCCACCTACCAGCCACGGGCGGGCATCGCCAAGCACGACTACGTCGCCTGGGGGTACGCGAGGGCCGCCTCCGCGATGGGCGTCCACTTCATCGAGCACTGCGAGGTCACCGGCGTCGAGGTCGCGGACGGCCGGGTGCGAGCCGTGCGTACGACACGCGGACCCATCGCGGCGGGCCGGGTGGCGATGTCGGCCGCCGGTCACTCGTCGATCGTGGCCGGGATGGCCGGGCTGCGGCTGCCGGTGCAGAGCCACCCCCTCCAGGCGCTGGTCTCCGAGCTGCTCGAACCCGTCCACCCGACCGTCGTCATGTCGAACGCGGTGCACGTCTACGTCAGCCAGGCGCACAAGGGCGAGCTGGTCATGGGCGCGGGCATCGACGCCTACAACTCCTACCGCCAGCGCGGCGCCTTCCACATCATCGAGCGGCAGATGGCGGCGGCGCTGGAGCTGTTCCCGATCTTCGCCCGCGCGCACGTCCTGCGTACGTGGGGCGGGGTGGTCGACGTCACGCCGGACGCCTCGCCGATCGTCGGGCTCACCCCCGTCGGCGGCCTGTACGTCAACTGCGGCTGGGGCACGGGCGGCTTCAAGGCCACGCCCGGCGTCGGCTGGTGCTACGCGCACACGATCGCCAACGACGAGCCGCACCCGCTCAACGCGCCCTTCACCCTCGAACGATTCACCACCGGGGCGCTCGTCGACGAGCACGGCGCCGCCGCCGTGGCCCACTGAAGGAGCCCCACCGATGCTGCTGATCCCCTGTCCGTGGTGCGGGCCGCGCGACGAGGCCGAGTTCCGGTACGGCGGCCAGGCGCACGTCGCGTACCCGCCGGACCCGGCGGCGCTCACCGACGAGGAGTGGGCGCACTTCCTGTTCTTCCGCGACAACCCCAAGGGCCCGTTCGACGAACGGTGGAACCACGCGGCCGGGTGCCGCCGCTGGTTCAACCTCACCAGGGACACGGCCACCAACGAGATCGGGGGTTCGCGATGACGCGCCGCCGGGCCGGACGCGGGGGCGAGGTGCTGCGGTTCACCTTCGACGGCACGCCCTACGAGGGGTACCGGGGCGACACGCTGGCCGCCGCCCTGCTCGCCAACGGCGTGCGCAAGGTCGCGACCAGCGTCACGCTCGGCCGCCCGCGCGGGATCTTCGGCGCGTGGACCGAGGAGCCGAACGCCGTCGTCCAGATCGAACGGCCCTTCCCCGAGCCCATGGTGCAGGCCACCACGATCCCGCTGTACGAGGGGCTGGCCGCCACCGGCCTCGCCGGGCGGGGAAGGCTGTCCCCGGAGCCCGACCCGGCACGCTACGACGCCACACACGCGCACTGCGACGTCCTCGTGGTGGGAGCGGGCCCCGCGGGCCTGACGGCGGCGCTGGCCGCCGCCCGCACCGGAGCCCGGGTGATCCTCGCCGACGACCGCTTCCAGCCCGGAGGCAGCCTGCCTGACACCGCCCAGACGGTGGAGGGCCGGCCAGGCGCCGACTGGGCACGCGACGTGGCCGCCGAGCTCGCCACCCTGCCTGACGTGCGCGTTCTCTTCCGTACGAGCGTCGTCGGGTACTACGACCACAACTACCTGGTCGCCGTGGAGCGCCGGGGCGAGGACGCGGTGACGCGGGAGCGGGTCTGGCGCATCCGGGCCCGCCGGGTCGTTCTCGCGACCGGGGCGCACGAGCGGCCGATCGCCTTCGGCGGCAACGACCTGCCCGGCGTCATGCTGGCCTCCGCCGCCCGGGCGTACGTGAACCGGTACGGCGTGCTGCCGGGGCGGCGGGCGGTGGTCTTCACGACGGGCGACAGCGCGTACGACGCGGCCCGCGACCTCGCGGACGCGGGCGTGGAGATCGCGGAGATCGCCGACGCCCGCGAGGGGCGGCTCGTCACCGGCGTGGTCGGCGGCCCGGACGACGAGGGCGTGCGGGCGGTCCTTGTCGGAGGGCGTGAGGTCGAAGCCGACCTGCTCCTCGTGTCCGGCGGCTGGAACCCCGTCGTCCACCTGTTCAGCCAGTCCGGGGGAGAACCGCGCTACGACGAGGCGCTGGCGGCGTTCGTCCCGGCCGGCCGGTTCCCGCAGGCTGTCGAAGTGGTGGGCTCGGCGCGAGGGGTGTTCACCCTGGCGGGATGCCTGGCCGACGGCGAGGCGGCGGGATCCGGCTCCCCGCTGCCCGCGCGCCCGCTTCCGGACGTATCCGGCTCGCCGCCGGCCTCGCATCCGCTTCCGGACCTATCCCGCTTCCCGCTGCCCTCCCATCCGCTTCCGGACGTGTCCGCGGAGCATCTGTGGCTGGTTCCGGCCGACGACTACTCCGGCCACTTCGTCGACCTGCAACGCGACGTCACCGTGGCCGACCTCCAGCGGGCCACGGAGGCCGGGCTGCGATCGGCCGAGCACGTCAAGCGGTACACGACCGCCGGCACGGCACACGATCAGGGCAAGACCTCCGGGACGCTGACCAGCGCGGTCGTCGCCGGGATGCTCGGGGTCGGCGTCGCCGCCCTGGGGACGACCACGTTCCGCGCGCCGTACGTCCCGGTCTCCTTCGCGACGCTCGCGGGACGCGACCGGGGCGCCCTGCACGACCCTGTACGGGTCACCGCGACACACGACTGGCATGTGTCGCACGGTGCCCTCTTCGAGAACGTCGGACAGTGGAAACGGCCCTGGTACTACCCGCGTCCCGGCGAGGACATGGAGGCCGCGGTGCTGCGCGAGTGCCGCGCCGTACGGCAGGCCACGGGCGCCATGGACGCCTCCACCCTCGGCAAGATCGACGTCCAGGGCCCCGACTCCGCCGAGCTGCTCGACCGGCTCTACACGAACATGATGAGCACCCTCAAGGTCGGCGCGATCCGCTACGGCGTGATGTGCCGGCCCGACGGCATGGTGTTCGACGACGGCACCGTCATCCGCCTCGCCCCCGACCGGTTCCTGGTCACCACCACCACGGGCAACGCCGCGGCCGTACTCGACTGGATGGAGGAGTGGCTCCAGACCGAGTGGCCCGGCCTGCGGGTCCACTGCACCTCGGTCACCGAGCAGTGGGCCACCGTCGCGCTTGCCGGGCCGGGCTCACGTGACGTGCTGGCCGGGCTCGCCCCTGACCTGGCGGTGGACACCGAGAGCTTCCCGTTCATGACCTGGCGGGACACCGAGGTGGCGGGCATCGGGGCACGCGTCTGCCGGATCAGCTTCTCCGGCGAGCTGGCCTACGAGATCAACGTCAGCTGGTGGCACGGGCCGGCGCTCTGGGAGGCGATCCAGGCGACCGGCGCGGTCACGCCGTACGGCACCGAGACCATGCACGTCCTGCGGGCCGAGAAGGGGTACCCCATCGTCGGCCAGGACACCGACGGCACGGTGACGCCCGCGGACCTCGGCATGGACTGGATCGTCTCCAAGAAGAAGCCGGACTTCATCGGCAAACGGTCCTTCGCCCGACCCGACACCACCCGCCCGGACCGCCGCCACCTGGTAGGCCTACTCCCCGAAGACCCCGGCACCTTGATCCCCGAGGGCACCCAGCTCGTCGCCTTCGACCGGCTGCCGGAGCCACCTGTGCCCATGCTCGGTCACGTGACGTCCAGCTACCGAAGTGCGGCGCTCGGCCGCACCTTCGCGCTCGCCCTCGTGAGCGGCGGCAGGGACCGGATCGGCGAGCGCCTGTACGCCCCGGTCGGCGATCGCCTGATCCCGGTGACGGTCACCCACCACGTCCTCTACGACCCCGAGGGAGCCCGCCGCGATGGCGACCCAGCGACCCCCCAACGGCTCAGCGCACGTCCAGGACACCGTGACAAGGTCGAGCGGGTGAGTCCGCTGGCGGGGTTCGACGGGGTGGCGGACGGGCGGCTTCGGGTGCGGGAGGTTCCGTTCCTGCGGCAGACCAACGTGCGGGCCGACCCCGACCGGGTCCCGTCCTCCCTGGGGCTGCGGCTGCCGGTGGAGCCGGGGACATGGCTGCGCTCGGGGGAGGCCGACGTGCTGTGGCTCGGGCCCGACGAGTGGCTGGTGATCGGAGATGCCGACCTTCCCCGCTCGGAGGACATGGCCGTCACCGACGTCTCGGCACAGCGGACGACCCTTCTGGTGGCTGGGCCGGGCGCGCGAGACCTGCTGGCGCACGGATGCTCCCTCGATCTGCATCCGTCGGTGTTCGGGCCCGGCCGTTGCGCCCAGACCATGCTGGCGCGGGCGCAGGTCATACTGGTCGCCCGCGAGGACGACGAATTCCGGGTGCTGGTGCGCGCGTCCTTCGCCCGCTATCTCGCCGACTGGATCATCGACGCGGCCGTCGACTACTGAACCCCCTGGTCCACAGGTCGAGTACCTCGCGGGCGACCTCGTCCACAGGACGGCCGTCGTTGTGGACGACGGCGTTCTCCGGCGCCGCGCTCCGCACCGCCCGTTCGAAGTCCGTCACCTCGGCGAGATGGCCGTCGAGCGTGGCTCCCCGGTCGCGTGCGCGAAGGCGGTCACGCGCGGTCCGCTCGGACACGGTCAGCCGGACGACCGTGAGCGCGGCGCCGGGAACCGCCTCCCGTACGGCCGCCAGGTGTGCGGGTTCGAGCAGGGCCCGCGCCAGCACGAGCCGCCGCACGCCGGAAGCCGCGAAGTTGGCGGCCACGGCCCGCAGGTTGGCCGTGAGCATCTCGTGCACCGCCGCGCCCGTACACCAGCACAGCCAGTCGAGGTCGATGACCGCGTGGGGAGCGTCCCCGAGCAGCTCGCCCACGGCGATGGCGACCGTCGTCTTCCCGGAGCCGAGCCCTCCGGTGAGCAGCAGAGCATCGATTGCTTCGGGGTTGAATGCGCTCGTGGTGTCCATCACTTGGGCCGCGAGGTGTCGAGCTCGGCGACGAGCCGTTTGGGGGCCACGATGCGGTAGCTCTCCTCCACCCAGTCGCACGCCAGGACGGCGTCCGGCACGTCGTCGGAGAACGGGACCGTGACCCACCCGGCCCTGCCGAGGCCGTGCCCCGTCGGGGTGGCACCCGGCAGGTTGAGCGCGTGCCCGTTCGACTCGCGCAGCTTCACGGAGAACCTGGGCTCCCACTTGTCCGTCTCATCGTCCGGCCCCAGGAAGACGAAGATCTTCTTGTTGACCTTGACGACGCTCTCGCCCCACGGGAAGTCCTCGTAGGCCCCGGGGAGCCCGAGGGCGAATTCGCGTACCCGCTCACGAGTCTCCTGCCATTGGCTCATGACCCAATTGTGGTGGCTGAGGGTGCCGTCGGACCGCTCAGGTCGCCCGTTCCCGGCCCTCCGCGAAGAACGCCGGAAGGTCAGGAAGGTCGCTGAGGGGGTGCGCCGCGCCGAAGGGCGCGTTCCAGAAGTCACCGCTCCTCGGCTCCCACGGGTCGACGTAGGCATAGGGGACATCGAGGTAGCCGTCACCCGGCGAGACGCCATAGTTGACCTTGTCGAGCGTTATGCCGAGGTCGAAATGCTCGGGCCACAGCACTGGCGTGGCCTCGGGGGCGAACGCGCGCAACGCCCGGTCGCCCAGGGCCAGGCTCTTCTCCAGGTGCTCCGCTGCGGCGGCGTCCACGGTCAGGATGTCGTCCAGCGAAGCCCCCGAGCCGTCGGTGTACAGATTCTCCGGGGCGCCGGCACCCGCACCGGTCTCCCTGCCCAGATCATCGAAGGATCTCCCGTCCAGCGGCAGGCGTTCGCTTCCCACCACCAGCTCGTGCCCCTCGACGCGCAGGTCAGGATCGGTGACCGTCGCGAACCCTCCCGGCGTGACCCGGAGACGGATTGTCCCGCTCTGCCGGTACTGCGGCCCCGCCATGATCAACTCTGCGACCGCGTGGAGGGACCTCCGCGTCGCCGTCAGCTCGTTCGCGTTCATACGTACAGCGTGATCGAGCGACGACCTGCCCGCCACATCGGGGTGTGGAACACCTCGCTCGCATTGGCCATTCACGGCCGTAACTACTGGGTGTAATTGAATGATCACGTCAAGTTCCCTAACCTTGGCGTGTGGCCATCCCCCCGAGCCGATCGTCGGCTTTCGCCGCCTGGAATGGGCGACTTCCGGTGCTCCCGTCAAGTGTCCGCGTGGGTGACAGACCATGCCGGTGACGCTGGCGGAGCTGCGGGTGAAGTACGGCAGGCACTGGCTGGTCTCCGACGCGGTCGGCGGCGGGTGGTACGCCGTGCGCCGTCACGGCATCTCTCGCGAACTCCTCCAACGCGGGCTCTGCAACGTGCGGTGCGCGGCCACGCTGGACGGGCTCGCGGCCCGCATGGCGGCCGAGACGCAACTGGAGGACCGCCTCCTCCGAGGCTCCGAGGCCTCCGGCCGCCTCCCCGAATGCCCGGAGGCCTTCCCCCCGGGAACATGACGGCCCGTTCATCAGCGCTGCTGATCTCCGTTAACCACCCGGGGCCGTCTCCAGGTGACCGCCACGCCGAAGCTCATCGACGAACGGCTTCAGCGGGCCGTCTTCGAGGTCTTCGTCGTTGATGTCGATCGTTTGGTCCTTGTCGATGAGGACCTCGTTTTCCCGCAGTTCGGTCGTCGTGATGCCCCGAGGCTCCCGCGCCTCGGAATCACCCCGGTTCACCACAAAGACGGTGATCACCACCACGAGCGAGGTTCCAAGACCCAACGCCGCCCACCGACGCCACACCTGACCGGGACGCGCGTTCTTGGCCGCGGTGATATGGACGAGCCTGGTCATGGCGTCGCCTGCTTCATCGATGATGCGGCACGCCCGGTGCTCGCGAGGTGTTCCACGGTCACATCGAACGATCCGCTGCCCCGCACCTGCTCACGGTTCCCGAACGACGGATCAAAAGTCCACGTCTGACGCTGCCGCCTCATCTCCGACCTCGCTCAGTTAGGCGTGAGCAGCAGGTAGTCGATCTTCCCGTCGCCGTCCACGGAGATCTCCGTCTTGTAGCTCTGCCCCGGAATCAACGTCTGCCCGACCAGGGCCGTGGGCTTGATATCGCTCAACTCCTCCAGCTTCAGATCGGCCAGGCTCTTGGCCATCGTGTTGAACTCCTCTGGAGGCACACCCTTCATGAAGTCCTGGCTCAGGTGCTCGGCGAGCTCGCTTTCGGCAAGCGGCGCGCGATTGACCGCTTCCATATACCAGCGCAGTTGCCTGCCGACCGGACTATCAGGGATGGTGACGGCCGCGGAGCCACCGCTGCCCGTACATCCCGCCACCGCGACGGACAGGATGGCGAGAACGGCGGGCAGCAACCTGAGTCGTCCCAATGTGGCTCCTTCTGATCCGTAGCGCTTCCTCACCCGACAAGCGGCCGACCGGATACGGTATCAGCCGGTTCGCAACCCGTCATCACAATTTACGGTCGTAATGCCCCTGGTCAGCGCCCGACACAATCGGCGAGAACGCCCAGAGGTGAAATCAGGTGCAGATCAGGTTCTTACCGCAGCAACCTGGCAGACCGGGCACGCTGGTAATCCCTACGTGGAGGAGCAAATGGCCGAGATTCTGGTGCTGTTGGTGGTGTTGGTGCTGTGGGGCATTCCAGCGGTGTTGTTGTTCTTCTTCATCTACTGGGCGATCCGTCTGGCGATCCGGCATGAGAACCGGCGGGTGCCGACGCCACGAGAGATCGCGGATCAGGAGCGGCGCGAACGAGTGGCGGCGGAGCGTGCCGCTCAGCGTCGTACCAGGCACCGCTCCGAATGAGTAAGCGGGACCGGGCATTGAGCCGAAGCCGGGTGTTTGCGGTGGCGGGGCGTCGCCAGGACACCCCGGCAACGGCAGGATGCCGACGGCCCGCCACCGCTTTCGCTCGTGAGCCTGCCGCCTCAGCTCTGTGCGACCAGCCGGTAGGACTGGGCGGCCGTGCCGTTGCACGTGTACTGGACGAGTTGGACCCCATCGGCGGTCGACGCGGCGGGGACGTCGAGGCACTTGCCGCTGTTGCGGTTGACGAAGTGGTAGTAGCCACCACCCTCGGACACCGGCTGCCACTGCTGGTTGTTGCCGCCACCGTACGTCCAGGTCTGGATCGGGGCGTTGTCGGCGGTCGACACGTTGGTCACGTCGAGCGCCTGGGCGCTGTTGCCGCGGTTGTTGACGCGGACGAAACTCCCGTTCGTCGGCGCGAACTGGTACTGCTGCGCGTTGGTCACGTTGCAGGTGTACTGCTGGATCGCGGTTCCGTTGGTCGTGCCGGCCGCGCGGGCGTCGACGCACTTGCCACTGCCCTTGTTGACGACCGAGTACCACGTCGTCGGGGAGATCGGTTCTGTCGTGGGAGGCGTGGTGCCGCCCGCGCCGGCCAGCCAGAGCAGGCCGTTGATCAGCCACTGGTTCTGCTGGGCGCTCGCGAAGGTCGACGATGTACGCGTGTTCGTGGTGTAGTTCATCCCGTTGTGGCCGAAGTTGGCGTACAGCATCTTGTACTTGGTGTTCGTCCACATGACCGGGTAGAAGCCGCTGCGCCACTGCTGGTTCGGGTCGGTGCCGACCGGGAAGCTGGAGGCGTCGATCGACGCCAGGATGTCGATGTCGGGGTTCTGCCGCAGGTCGCGGCTCCACGAGTACCACTCGCTCACCGAGGACTGGATGGTCGCCGGCAGGCCCGCCGTGGACGGGTGGCCGCGATCCTCGATCTTCAGGGTCTCGGCGGTCGGTCCCCAGGTGTTCGTCTGGAACGCGCCCGAGCCCAGGAGGGTGTTGTAGTACCAGCCCCATGAGTTGGGGTCAGTGGTGAACGCGCTGACATGGAAGCCCATCCAGGCTCCGCCGTTCTGCATGTACGTCTGGAACGCGGCGCGCTGGCTCGCGGGCGGGGCGTCGTCCAGGAACATGATGACCTTGTACTGTGACAGGCCCGCGGCGCTGAGGCGGCTCCAGTCGGTCGTCGCCTCCCAGGTGAAGCCGTACTGGGCGCCGGCCGTGGGGAACCATTCCCTGGCCTCTTTGTCGAAGTCGATGTGCGCGGCGTCCCAGGTGCCGTTGTAGAAGGCGAGCACCTTGAACGGGGCGGCGGCGGCCTGCTTGGTGACGGCGCTGCTGGCAGGGCTGACGGCGAAGCCGATGGAGGCCGCGACGGTGATGCCGAAGAGTACGGCGAGGGAGCGTTTCACGAAATGTCTGGGCACAGGGATCCTTCAGTGGTGGGGGGTGACTGGTGCCGAGAGTGGTGATGGCCGCCGGTGCCGTGGCCTGCCATGCGTACGTGCCGATGGACGACCCGCCTCCGTGCCATCGGACGGGCCACCGAAAGGTCCTTTCTTTAAGAAAGTTTACTAACAGTGGGCTCGCGCTGAGGTTACGATCAGCCGGTCCCGCTGTCAATGGCGGGGTCAGAAGGGCGTGAAGGGGGCGTCAGAGACTCAGCACGGCCGCGAGGGTGAAAGGACGCTCGCGTTCACGAGGCCGGCATACGGCCGCGAGGCTGCTCCTGCTCGGCTGAGAGGGCTGAGACAACGGCGTGGGAGCGGTTTCGCGTCTCTCTTCCCCGGAGTCTGCCAACAATGTCGCTAATTTCCTTGCCTGTCATTTTCCGTCCCTGTGGCGCCGCATTGAAACCCCCGGGGAAGTGCCCTCCAAGCTGCCGTCGGCGGTAGGAATCTGCGGCTCGAAGGCCCGCAGCGGCTAGCTGGGGCACAATGCCGCATTTATCTGATAAATGAGGATGATCCCATTTATGGAGTGATGCGGCAGAAATAATGTTTTGCCGCTGGCTGGGAGATTTCGTCTGATGCCGCGATTAGTCTGAGTGATGTCAGCGATGCATCGGCGTATCCCGGGACCCGGAACCGACGCTCGTCATCCCCGTCAATCGGGGTTCGGCCTCACCTCAGGGAGTGATCTCTGATGCTCAAGCGTTTGCTCTTCGCCGTCGTGCTGGCGGCGTCCACGCTCCTCGTCACCGGAACCGTCACCGGCACCGCGCAGGCCTCCGTGCCGAACATCTGCTCCTCGGCCCAGCCCAATCCCGGCCTGTGCAAGTGGAGAGAGGATGGCTGCTACTACTGCTACAGCTACAAGACCGCAACGTGGGAACAGCAGTATTGCAACGGCGGCGGCTCCGATGAGTAGCCGCATCGGCGGCTAGCCCCGATGGACAACGGCAGCCCTGCGAAGCACTGCCTCGCGGGGCTGTGGGATGGCTGAGGCCGGCGGCTGCGACCCGGCGATGACAACTGCGACCCCCGGCAGGCTTCCCGATCATGAGATCTAGGAGTCTGCCCTGGTCATTAAGGGTGGGCCGCCAGGGACTCGAACCCTGAACCTACGGATTGAAAGTCGGCCGACGATGGTCCATGGATGTCTACGGATGTTGCGGGTGCCAGCTCAGACCCCACCTTTCCTTGATCGGCTTCCGTTGGTGTCCACCGGCGCCCAGGGACGTTGTTAGCAACGGCGTTAGCAAGATCTGTTGGATCGGGTGACCATCACGGGGTGGCACGTCGGCGTCGTCGCTCGCTGATCAGCCGGCGCGTTGAACCGCGGATACGAACCCACCCCGGGCCTTTCCGCTGCCGGCCAGGGCTGCCCAGTCGTCTACCGGGCTCTGCGAGTCCACGACCAGCACCACCGCGCCACCGGCATGGTCTACGGCGTCCAGCCATGCGGTACGTTCTTCAGCCTCATCAGGACGGATGACGCCTTCGACCAGCATTCCGGAATCACCGGGTCCGTCGACGACCGAGACGGTCAATCCGGCCAGGAGCTGCCAGCCATCGCAGGGCAACGGCCTGTCCGCATCAAGCTGGAACACGGGAAGCATCTCGATCGGATCAGTCGAGACGAGAACCAGCGCCGGCATGGCACCACCAAGGTAGCTGGCGTCCTCACGAGGGATATGGGATGGCACTCGGTGAGTATCCCACCGCCCTACCGCCCATGTGGTGGCGCTGTCCAGGTTGGCGGACTCCTGCCCAGGTCAGCCGTAGATGTGGACCAGTCGCATGTGCTCCTGTGAGCCCTTCCGGCTTCTTCGGAGGGCTCTGCGTGCTTGGTCGGATTACCAGGGTCGTCGTCGTTTCCCTCAGTACTCTACGAGATCTTGGGAAGCGAGATACGGGCGCTCCTGTTCAAGCCACTCCATGCTCAACCTGGCCCCTGTGGTCGGCTCGATCGTCGCCGGCGCCGCCGCTCGCCAGTCCTTTCCCTTCCTCCATCTGAAGTGCGGTGCCATGGTCATCAGTTCAGGCCAACGTGCCAGATTCGGCTGGTTCACCCACTCCTCCGGGTACATGGCATCGACCATCAGGAGCATCTCCCCGTCGGCGGCAAAGCCGATGCGGTTGTTGGCACGAGGGGCCTGCCTTCCCTACGGATCAGAAGGTCCGAGTCTTCGTTGGCGATTCTGGCCATGCACCCGTGGTGGCTCTGGGCTGGTCCGCGCTCGGCTCCTGATTGATGGCTCGCCGCCCTGCTCGACCGGTAGATACGGGCCCGGCGAGGTGTGATCGCGTAAGGCGGCGTTGCTGTACGCGCTGCTGTACAGCATGCCCGGGGTGGGCCGCGGTCAGGCCCAGCAGGTGCTGGTACAGCTCCGTGTCGCGCATACCCCGATCCTGCGCCCCGGCGCTTGATCACCCCCACCGGACCCACACGAAGCCCGGAAGCGCCATTCGGAGTGTGCGCTTGATCGTCGGCCAGCAGGTTGGTCCGGTCAGCCTTCCGCCTTGGTGAGCTCTTGAACAATTCACGATCGAGCTGTTACCGTCACCAACCAACTCGAAAGGCTGGATTCGGGGCGATTTCGGGCTTTCGGAATCGGGGCCAGCCAGACCGCGGCGATGAGTGCCGCGGCCTCATCGCTCAAGGAGCAACGCATGCAGCATGCCCTGCCCAAGCGACGCCTCGCGGCCACCGCCGCAGCGTTTGCCATGGTGGGTGCCGCCTTCCTTGGAGGCGCGATCGGCTCGGCCAGCGCGGCCACCACCGACGAGCCGACGTCGACACCGGTCAACGTGGACATCCCCGACGGGATGCTCATGAGCTACGTCGTCAACGCCCGGATCGCCAACCCCGGCCAAACTCGTCTCGTTGAGCGCGCGGTCGAGGCCGCCGGAGGTGTTGTCGTCCAGTCCTGGCCCGAGATCGGCGTGGTCGTCGCCCACTCCGACCGCGCGGCCTTCCGCGCGAACGTCACCGCCAAGGGCGGCAACGCGGTCGCCGCCGTCGGCGCCACCCGCACGGCCGGGGTCTCCGAGGGGACGCCGGCCGACCTGGCCCCGAAGTGGGGCCCCGGCGCCAGCGGGTACAAGAAGGGTGCCAAGAAGCCGGACAACGGCGACATCCCGTCCGACCCGCTGCCTGGCGAGAGCCTCGACCCCAACGAGGGCGTCCAGTGGGACATGCAAATGATCAAGGCCCCGCAGGCGCAGGCGATCTCCGACGGCAACCGCAACGTCCTCGTCGGGGTGCTCGACAGCGGCATCTCGCCGACACACCCGGACCTCAAGGCCAACATCGACGTCGCGAACTCGGTCAACTGCACTAACGTCGGCCGTCCGGATCAGACGCCGTTGGCTTGGCGCCCGACGACGAGCGACCACGGTACGCACGTCGCCGGCACCATCGCCGCCGCCCGCAACAAGATCGGCATCGTCGGTGTCGCGCCGAACGTGCGTATGGCGTCCGTCAAGGTCGTCAACAACGACGGCTTCATCTACCCGGAGTACGCCATCTGCGGCTTCATGTGGGCGGGCCTGAAGCACATGGACGTCACGAACAACTCCTACTACATCGACCCGTTCGAGTTCTGGTGTGACGACCAGCCCGACCAGGCCGCCAGCAAGGAGGCCGTCCGGCGCGCCGTGAAGTGGGCCACCAATCAGGGCGTCGTCAACGTCGCTGCGGCGGGCAACTCCAACTACGACATGGCCAACAAGACCGTGGACACGGGCAGCCCCAACGACGCGCCGAAGCCGACCGTGCGCACGATCAACAACCGCTGCAACGACATCCCGGCTGAGTTCGACGGTGTCGTGACGGTCGCATCCCTGCAGCGCGTGGGCACCATGCTGGACAGCGTCCGGTCGTCCTTCTCCAACTACGGCTTCGGCAAGATCGACGTCGCGGCTCCCGGCTCGTCGATCTACTCGACGACGTGGAACACCCGGACGGGGGCCGACGGCTACGGCACCAAGAGCGGTACGTCGATGGCGAGCCCGCACGTCGCCGGCGTCCTGGCGCAGATGAAGTCGGCGCACCCGTCCTGGTCGCCGGCCGAGATGATCAGTGAGCTCAAGGCGCGGGCCCAATCCAAGCCGTGCCCGCAGAACACCGCGGCCTGCACCGGCACCGCCGACGACAACAGCTTCTTCGGCGCTGGTGTCGTCGACACCCTCGCAGTCATCAAGTGAACTGACCCTGGTATCACCTAAGTGACACCACCGCGCTGGGCCTGCACCGTCATGAGGGTGCAGGCCCAGCGCCATACGGCGACCAGGAGTTGGACCGGTGTCCTCCCCACGCCCGTGGGGGTGTACAGGACTGCTGTATAGAGATCAGAAAGGCCCATCCCGGTGATCGGAATGGGCCCATGAGCTGGGCGCGGTCGAGAGGACTCGAACCCCTAACCTTCTGATCCGTAGGAAAGTGCGGGTGCCTTGTCAGGGACACGCCGCCCTGGTCAATTGGTAGATGCGGCCCGGTGGCGCCTGGCAGTGTAAGACGACGTTGCTGTACGGGCACGCGTCTTCCTTGAATGGGCGGACCTCACTCAGTTATCGGATCGAACCCAGTGCCATCGTCAAACCAAGACGGGGCAGTGACGATGCTGGCCACCTCTGCTGCCGGGATCTTGGCGACCAGGACGCCAACCCGTGTTGGATTATTGGGCACCTCCCATTCGATGACCATCTGTGACTGCTCCTCTGGGGCGGCGTCAACGAGGACGTTGAAGACCACGTGTCTATCGGCTTCGCCGTACGCGTCGGCCGCAAGCTCGATGACTGAGCCTGAGTGCAGGGTGACGAGCCAACGGCTCGGAATGCCAGCAGCAAGTTCACGCCGATAGAGGCTACAGCGACATGGGGCCGGCCCTGGTCCTTGAGTAGGCCTGTAGGCCGGATACGAATTCCGCATAATCGCTACCTGCGGCGATGGCGCGCAAGACGCCTTCGACCTGCAAAACGCTTCCGTTGGTTGCCATCGCTTGCCGCCGGTTTCCGCTGCGATGTGCCCCCAGTGCGCTCCCAAAACGAGCGCCCAACGTGTGCCGCGTCGCGATCCCACTCAAGAGGGAGGGGAGCGGAGGGGCAGGCCGAGAGGACTCACTGCATGTTCTCCAGATGCGGGTGGTCGAACGACACCGGGCAGATGTAGATCTGCATGTTGTAGCCGCGGCCGATGGAGACCATTGGAGGGTCGGAGGGCTGGCGGAGACCCACTGGTCCAGCCGGCGGTACGCGGTCTTCGAGGGGAATCCAGCTTCCGCTCCCACCGTCCCATTCACCGGAGCTGACGGTCAGCAGCGGTCGGCATTCGGTCTTGCAGGTGGCACAGAGCATGGGCCACGGGTCGCAGAAGCTCCATGGCCCCCACCCGCCGACTTTCCATCCGGGGGCAACGGACAGCTCATACTGGTAGTAAGCGTGACCTCTTCCGTGATCTTCATCCTCCGGGTGGCTCTTGGCCCATTCCGCGCGGCCCCAGGCAGTGAGACGCTCCGCGAGCTCTTCTGGCAACTCGTGCGGAGCCGGGTACTCGGTGACGGGCTCCGGGTGAAGGATGCAGGGTTCGGGGACGTAGTTGCCGTCGTGGTCGACATCGGCCGGCTGCGGCGGACTGACCAGGGGATCGACCACGCTCGCGGCGTCTCGCCACACCAGGCGGGTCGCAGGCAGTGAGTTTTCGTCGTGGTCGAGGGGGCACCACAGGACCTGGAGCAGATCCGCCCCATCGGGGCCGGTCAGCCCTGGGATGTCGCGCAGGTAGAGCTGCGCGACGGGCAGCAGGGCGTTCGGCTCGCCGTGCCAGGGGTGACCTGCTTGCAGAGTGTCCAATAGGGCCTGCTCCTCTGGGGAGAGCAGGTTCTCCTTAGGGCCACGGGGACGAAGCCATGCCGCTTCCAGCAGGGCACGACGCCTACGGACGTCGTCCAGCGACACCGGCAGCTGCCAATCATCGTGCGTTTCCGCGCAGACCGGCCACTCCTCGTTCGCGGGCCAGAGCAGCGGGCCACCGATGGAACTCTCGTAAGGAGTCGGTGTTCCGGGGCGCGGATGCAGCCGAACCGCCTGCCTGGCCAGCGGAGCCAGCTCAGGAAATATGGAAGCGATGTCAACCGGTCGCGGCGGGGTCGTCCGTACCATCAGAGCTCCTTCTACAGTCACCTGCGCGTGTCGGCGGACTCTACGTCAACGGACACGCCGCGCAATCCTCGGCGATGCCCTCGGCTGATGAAGATCTCCTCGGAACGCCTCGGACATGACGCTCCGAGGAGTTCCGATTTCATTTGATCAATCCCCGCTGACTCCCCAGAGCTCACGTCTTCACGACAGGCCTCGGGCGGCCGATCTACCCGGACACCGTCACCCAACTCATCAGGGACCTCGTGAAGGCCTACAACGCCCCCGCCAAGGGACAGGCGCCGACGGTACCGCTCCCGTTCGCTCGGCTGCACGACCTTCGCCACGTCCACGCGACCACGCTTCTCCTCGCCGGCGTGCCGGTGCACGTGGTCGCCGCTCGGCTCGGCCACGCCGACCCCGCGATCACCCTGAAGGTGTACGCCCACGTGATCCGGACGGCAGAAGCGTCGGCGGCTGACATCTTCGCCCAAGCGCTGAAGCCGGCCCCGTAGGCCGCTGTTAGCCTGCGGCTTTCGCGGCGAATTTGAGTCATCTTGATCGTTTACATGAGAAAAGTGCCTTTGAGCTGGGAGGATAGGGCTTGTCTAGGGTCCAATCCGCGCCAGTTCAGAAGGCACTTTTCACGTGAAGACTATCGTCTCTCAGCGCAAGATCGTGGTGTCCGCCGACGGTTCGGGGCTCATCTCGCAGGCCGGCGGGCTGCTGCTGTTGGAGACGTTGCGCATCACCGGTCTGCAGCGGGCGCTATCGGATCGGTTGGAGCGGTGGCGGCCGACGCGGGCGGTCCACGATCCCGGCAAGGTCATCGCTGATCTGGCTGTCACTTTGGCGCTGGGCGGGGACTGCCTGGCCGACATCGCGATGCTGCGCGCTCAGCCCGAGTTGTTCGGCCCCGTGGCCTCCGATCCCACCGTCTCGCGGCTGATCGACCGACTGGCCGCCGACCCGATGCGGGCGCTGAAGGCCATCCGCGTAGCCCGTGCCGCCGCCCGTGAGCGGGCCTGGGCCCTGGCCGGGCATGATGCGCCCGGCGCAGAGGGCGAACTGATCCCGCTGGACATCGACGCCACCATCGTCATCGCCCACTCCGACAAACAGCAGGCCACACCAACCTGGAAGAAGACCTTCGGCTTTCACCCGATGACGGCCTTCGCCGACCACGGCCCCGGCGCTGCCGGTGAACCATTGGCCATCATGCTGCGCGCGGGCAATGCCGGGTCCAACACCGCCGCCGACCACATCGACACCACCACTTTGGCCCTGGCCCAGCTTCCCAAGAACCGCCGTCGCCGTGTGCTGATCCGCACCGACTCCGGCGGCGGCACCCATGGGTTCCTCACCTGGCTGACCCGGCCCGGCCGCCGACTGCCCTACTCGATCGGGTTCACCCTCACCGACGACATCGGCGCCGCGATCCTGGCCCTGCCCGCCAGTGCCTGGACGCCGGCCTACGACGCCGACCGGCAGGTGCGGCCCGGCGCCTGGGTCGCCGAGCTCACCGGCATGCTGGATTTGTCGGCCTGGCCGAAGGGGATGCGCCTCATCGTTCGCAAGGAACGCCCGCACCCGGGGGCGCAACTGCGGTTCACCGATATCGATGGGCACCGCTTCACCTGCTTTGTCACCAACACCCCAGCCGGTCAGCTCGCCGATCTGGAGCTACGCCACCGCCGCCGCGCCCGCTGCGAGGACCGTATCCGAGCCGCCAAGGACACCGGCCTGCGCAACCTCCCGCTGCATGACTTCTCCCAGAACCAGATCTGGCTGGAGATCGTCGCGCTGGCCTGCGAACTGCTGGCCTGGATGCAGATGCTCGCCCTGGAGGGGCACGCCCGCCGGTATGAACCCAAACGCCTTCGGCTACGCCTGTTCGCCGTCGCCGCCCGCCTTGTCCGCGGCGGCCGCAGGCTACGACTGCGCCTGCCCGCGCGCTGGCCCTGGGCCGGCCAGCTCACCGCCGCCATCGCCCGGCTACAAGCACTACCCGCACCGACCTGACCACCACAAAACCGCCCCAACAAGCACGAAAGGAGCCCGTCGGGCCCGTGGAACCCCGCCCACCCGGCGCGACAGCCGGGCCACTGGGCTGACCACAACGGCGAATTCAACTCCCAGCCGAACCGCTCAGCCGACCAAACGAAGATCGCGAAAGATCGAGGTTAGCAGAAGTGTTAGCAAACACCCTCGGATGAAGGTCAATCCGAGGGTGTTTTTGCTGGTGGGCCGCCAGGGACTCGAACCCTGAACCTACGGATTAAAAGAAGACGCTTCGATCAAAGTCCGGGGCTCTGACCTGGGTGTGCAGTGTCCGGGGACGTTCGCTGGATTCCGCCGTTGTCCGCGCTCTTGGCTGTACTGGTGGCTGTACAGCCAAGTGCCTGATCCCCCATCTGCCGTCGACCACCCGAAGGGGTGGCGGGCTGGGCCAGGGGGCAAGGTCGAGCGCTACTGGAGGTACGGCTATGGACGCTTGACCATGCTGGTGCTCGCTTGCCCCGAACTAACCTGCGGCTTTCGCGGCGAATTTGAGTCATCTTGATCGTTTACATGAGAAAAGTGCCTTTGAGCTGGGAGGATAGGGCTTGTCTAGGGTCCAATCCGCGCCAGTTCAGAAGGCACTTTTCACGTGAAGACTATCGTCTCTCAGCGCAAGATCGTGGTGTCCGCCGACGGTTCGGGGCTCATCTCGCAGGCCGGCGGGCTGCTGCTGTTGGAGACGTTGCGCATCACCGGTCTGCAGCGGGCGCTATCGGATCGGTTGGAGCGGTGGCGGCCGACGCGGGCGGTCCACGATCCCGGCAAGGTCATCGCTGATCTGGCTGTCACTTTGGCGCTGGGCGGGGACTGCCTGGCCGACATCGCGATGCTGCGCGCTCAGCCCGAGTTGTTCGGCCCCGTGGCCTCCGATCCCACCGTCTCGCGGCTGATCGACCGACTGGCCGCCGACCCGATGCGGGCGCTGAAGGCCATCCGCGTAGCCCGTGCCGCCGCCCGTGAGCGGGCCTGGGCCCTGGCCGGGCATGATGCGCCCGGCGCAGAGGGCGAACTGATCCCGCTGGACATCGACGCCACCATCGTCATCGCCCACTCCGACAAACAGCAGGCCACACCAACCTGGAAGAAGACCTTCGGCTTTCACCCGATGACGGCCTTCGCCGACCACGGCCCCGGCGCTGCCGGTGAACCATTGGCCATCATGCTGCGCGCGGGCAATGCCGGGTCCAACACCGCCGCCGACCACATCGACACCACCACTTTGGCCCTGGCCCAGCTTCCCAAGAACCGCCGTCGCCGTGTGCTGATCCGCACCGACTCCGGCGGCGGCACCCATGGGTTCCTCACCTGGCTGACCCGGCCCGGCCGCCGACTGCCCTACTCGATCGGGTTCACCCTCACCGACGACATCGGCGCCGCGATCCTGGCCCTGCCCGCCAGTGCCTGGACGCCGGCCTACGACGCCGACCGGCAGGTGCGGCCCGGCGCCTGGGTCGCCGAGCTCACCGGCATGCTGGATTTGTCGGCCTGGCCGAAGGGGATGCGCCTCATCGTTCGCAAGGAACGCCCGCACCCGGGGGCGCAACTGCGGTTCACCGATATCGATGGGCACCGCTTCACCTGCTTTGTCACCAACACCCCAGCCGGTCAGCTCGCCGATCTGGAGCTACGCCACCGCCGCCGCGCCCGCTGCGAGGACCGTATCCGAGCCGCCAAGGACACCGGCCTGCGCAACCTCCCGCTGCATGACTTCTCCCAGAACCAGATCTGGCTGGAGATCGTCGCGCTGGCCTGCGAACTGCTGGCCTGGATGCAGATGCTCGCCCTGGAGGGGCACGCCCGCCGGTATGAACCCAAACGCCTTCGGCTACGCCTGTTCGCCGTCGCCGCCCGCCTTGTCCGCGGCGGCCGCAGGCTACGACTGCGCCTGCCCGCGCGCTGGCCCTGGGCCGGCCAGCTCACCGCCGCCATCGCCCGGCTACAAGCACTACCCGCACCGACCTGACCACCACAAAACCGCCCCAACAAGCACGAAAGGAGCCCGTCGGGCCCGTGGAACCCCGCCCACCCGGCGCGACAGCCGGGCCACTGGGCTGACCACAACGGCGAATTCAACTCCCAGCCGAACCGCTCAGCCGACCAAACGAAGATCGCGAAAGATCGAGGCTAATGGTAGAGGCATGATCAGATCTACCTACGAGGAGCGACGATGCCGGTGTGGTTACGGAGCAAGAACCTTTGGATGAATTCCGCGCTCCTTCTCGCATTGATCGCAGTGTCCGCAGCGCAGTTCCAACGCACGCAAGCATTGTCATGGATCGCATGGGTGCTGTTGTTGATCTGTTTGCCGCTCTGGCTGCTGCTGACGGCAGGCTGGGGGGGTCTTCGGCGTCCTGGCGCGTGGCTCGTTGGGTCCTATGCCTGCTTCGCTAGCGTTTACGTGTTGCATGACGTGAGCGTTCTGGAACGCGTCTCGTTCCTAGCCGGACTTGTCTGTGTGGTGGTCGCCTTCATCAGGGCCGGCATCCGGGCCGCTGTGAGGCACACTTTGTTCTGGGTGCTGCTGGCAGTTGCCTCACTTGCTGCTTTCAAGGTGTTCGCGGCCTTGTTGCCTGGGGTGGAGATGGTGATCCTTTCCCTGCTCCCAATCGGCTTCTTGTGGGGTGCTTCGTTCTCCGCCCGGACGAGCGTGCTTGAGCGCCAGGACAAAGCCCGGCTACCGTAGCCGGTGCTCTGAGAGCGCAACTCTCGGTTTCTGCACGCTCCGGCCCCTGGGAATCCGGTGGGTCGGGGCTGAGGAACGAAGTCCCGGCCCTTCGATCGCCCTCGGCCCCGTACGGCGACTGACCGCAGCGCGATCGCAACCTGTAGTGGTGGCGGCGGGCCGGTGGTTGGCGAGGCACTGACGTACGGCGGGGTGCGCCTACGGCGATGCCCCGCGCGGCGCCCGCGCCGTGACCGGCCCCCAGGCCGCATGCGCGGCGCGGGGACGTCGGCGCGGGGCGTACGGTGGCGCGGCGCGCCGCCGCTTGATACATAACAGAACAATTCGGCAAGATCCGAACTACGTCCGTCTACGTTTCCGACGAGGGAAGGGCGGACACGGCGAGATGCCACGGGTAGGCGTCGGTGTGGTCGGCTCCGGAGCTGGGGGCGTGGGGCTCGAACTGTCCGGGACCGATGAGGACCTGGACGCCTTCGGCGCGTAGATGGTCGACGCTTCGGCGGAACGGTGCCCGGCTCTCTAGGGCGGAGTTCACGAACGGCAGGATGGCGACGGGGATGCCGAGGCCGGGGGCTTCGGCTAGTAGGCCGAGGGCGTAGGTGTCGGCGATGCCTTGGGCGAACTTGTTGATGGTGTTGTAGGTGGCGGGGGCCACGATGATGGCGTCTGCCCTGGGCGACTTCGGTTCTCCTGGTTTGCGGTACTGGCTGCGGACGGGGCGGCCGGTCTGCTTCTCCAGGGCTGGTACGTCGATGAAGTCGAGTGCGGGCGGGGTGGCGATGATTGGGACCGTCCATCCGGCGTCTTGAGCCAGCGTGACGAGCTTGCCAACGTCTCCGGCGGGGCCGGCGGCGCACACGATGATGTAGAGAACCTTGCTCACGCGGACACTCCGAGGGATTCGGCGTACTCGCGGGTTTCACGCCGGACGGTGATGGGCGCGGTGGCGAGGAGGTCGCGGACCAGGCGCAGAGTGGCGGGTCGGGCGGTGATCTCTTCGGGGGCGATTTCGCCGGCGGCGCGTAGGACGTAGAGGGCTTGGTCGTGTTTGTTCCAGGTGAGGAACGCGCGGGCAGTGTCGAGCAGGAGTGTGGCTTTCCGCTCGTTGATCGGTAGGGCGTCGATGTTGACCTGCCTGGCGTAGTCGACCGCGGTGCCGGCGTCGCCCATGGTGAGGGCGATGTTCACCCGGTGGCATAGGACGTTGTTCGGGCCGAAGGCGGTCCACATGTGGTTGCCGTCGTGGCCGAGTCGGCGCCCGGCTTGGCCGGCCTCGTCGAGGAGTTCGGCGGCGGTGTGCCGGTTCCCGGTCTGGGCGGCGGCGACAGCTCCGCTGAGCAACAGGGATCCGTACACCGATAGGTCGTTGTCGCTCGGTTGGGTGAGGTCGGTGTCCATGCGCTGGGCTGCGGTGCTGGCCGTGGTGATGGCGGCGCGGTGGTGCTTGCCGTCCATGAGGGCGCGGGTGATGATGCGGGCGCTGGAGCCGATCACCAGGGAATTCTCTGAGGCATGGGCGGCTTGGGTGCTGCGGTCGGCTGCCAGCCAGGCAAGGCCCTTGTCATCTTGCTTGAGCAGGATGGAGGCGGCGACGTGGTGGGCTTCGGCGGACAGTACGTGTGCCCGGTGGCGGGCGTCCCCGGTCGCACGCCCATAGAGCCGGGGAACCTCAGTACGAGGTGGCGCAAGACCAGGGCCAAAGCGGGGCTCCACTGGCTGCGGCTGCACGACCTTCGCCACGCCTGCGCCTCGTTCCTGATCGCTTGCGGTGCCTCGCCGAGAACGGTGATGAAGACGCTCGGTCACAGTCAGATCGGGCTGACCATGAACACGTACGCTCACGTCCTGCCCGAGGTCGAGCGGGCGGCTGTCGACGCGGTGGCCAAGAGGCTGTTCGGGTGATCAGTGTGAAGTGCGAGGGTCGGGCTCCTGAGACGGGGTCCGACCCTCTTGGCTGTAGCGAGTGGCTGTAGTGCGGTCGAGGGCAAGATCCAAGACCGATGTTTTTGCTGGTGGGCCGCCAGGGACTCGAACCCTGAACCTACGGATTAAAAGTCCGCAGCTCTGCCATTGAGCTAGCGGCCCAGCTAGATTGCAGGGTACTGAGCGTACCGCCCCCTGCGCGACTGCCTTCCCCTCTCGCCCGTTTCGATACGGTCTGGAGCCGGGCGACACGGCCTTCACTCGACGTGGTTCCCTGTCAGGGTGAGGCCCAAGCGGTTCCTTGAACGTTAGCAGGCTTCAGGGAGTCACCAGGGTCGGGCCAGGGGGAATCCCGATGTGCGAACGGGGCCCCTCAGGGCAGTCTGGAGCCATGAACGAGATGAACATTCAGGGCCATTCCACCACCAAGGAACTCCGCCGCACCCGCGAAGGCAGGATCGTCGCCGGCGTGTGCTCAGGTGCGAGCGAGTTCATCGGCATCGACGCCAACATCATCCGGCTCGGACTCGCCGTCGCCACCTTCTTCGGCGGCCTCGGCGTCGGCATCTACGCGGTCGCGTGGCTGCTGATCCCCGAAGAGGGCAAGAACACCTCCATCGTCCAGGACCTCATCAACAAGCAGAAGAGCGGCTCAGGGTCCACCTGGCAGCAGGTCTCGTCCTACTGGCAGCAGCCGTCGCGGCCCCAGGACGCCTCCCCGTACGGCAACCGGCCGTCCTACGCCGACCAGTCGCCGTACTCGGCGGACCAGGCCCCCTACGCCGCCCCGGCTCCCCAGCCGCACCCGCAGTCGCCGACGAGCCGGCCGCAGTCGCCGGTGGACGAGCCCCCCACGAACGCCTAGGTCACCTGGGTGCGGACCCTGGTGATGATCTCGGTACGAGACTCGGTCCAGAGCATGGCCAGTAGCGCGGCCACGGAGAGCCCCGCCGCTCCGGCGAGGGCGACCACCGGCTCTGGGCCGAGTGCTTGCGCGGCGGCGCCGCCGATGAGGATGCCGATGCCCTGGGCCGCGAGCAAGCCGGACTGGACCAACCCGAAGGCCTGGCCCCGGCGGTTGGCAGGCACACACTGCACGAACGCGGCATTCGCCGCGAGCTGGTACGCCCCACCCACCCCGGCGAGGATCCACAGGGCCAGCACGACGGCCAGCGGAGGCCGCATCGCGCACCCGATCAGCGGGGCGCAGCTGAGCATCGCCATCCACCCCATGGCATGCAGGCGCCCGGTCGGCGCCACGAACCGGCTGAACGCGAAGGCCCCCAGCACCGTCCCCGTCGGCATGGCGGCCATGAGCAGGCCCGTGATCAGCGTGACGCCTCTCGGATCATCGCTGAGCGTCGCGGCGTACGGCACGGCGATGCCCTCGGGAAGCACGTAGAAGCCGCAGAGCCAGGCGAACAGGACGAGCGTGCGCAGCCGCCTGTCGCCGAAGACGAGCCGAGCCCCGGCCTTGGTCATCGCCCACATGGAAGCGTGCGTATCGTCCTCAGGGTCAGGCGCGGGACGCCGCCGCACGCCGGCCGCGAGGATGAGCGCCGAGGCCACGAAGGTCAGCGCGTTCAGCGCGAGGCCACGATAGGCGCCAATGGTCGCGATCACCCCGGCCCCGGCGGCGAAGCCCAGCATCTGCACGCCCTGGTTGGTCATGTTCTGCAGCGCCGAGCCCGCTACGTACCGATCGCCCTCCAGGATCTCCGGCAGCAGCGCCGCCCGGGCGGCCGTGAACGGCGAGCTGAGCAGCACCACGCAGAAGACCAGTGCGCACAGCACAGGGAACGGCATGGTGGGCACGGCCATCAGACCGACCAGAAGCGCCCTGGTGAGGTCACACACGATCATGATCTGACGCCGCGCGAACCGGTCGGCGAGCCCCGCGAGCAGCGGTCCGCCGACGATCGGCGGAAGGTAGGTCAGGGCGTAGACCCCGGCGGTGGCCAGCGGGGAGCGAGTCCTTTCGAACACGAGGAGTGCCAGCGCGACCTGGGCAAGCTGGTCGCCGAGCAAGGAAAGGCACTGACCGACCCACAGCGCACGGAACTCGCCGATGGCGATGACCTCGCTGTACGTCGCTTGGCTTTCCGGCGATCGGCGGTGCCGCCCGGGCAGCCGGCCTGGCCTCGTGGCCGCCATATGTCTCCGCTGCGCTCGCTGGGCCGTTCCTGACAGACCGTGTTCAGTATGTCACCTACGGTGCCGACTGCGGGCGCGGTTGCGCAACCCTGCTGGCCGTACGGATCTCAGCGCAAGGCCGTTATCAGCGGATATGTCCAGAGGAGTCCCGCCGGGTAGGCGAGCTGTAACAGAGAAGCCGCCGTTCCGGGCCTACCAGCCGAGCTCGTGGAGACGGTCATCATCGATCCCGAAATGATGAGCGATTTCGTGGACCACGGTGATCTGAACTTCTTCGACCACCTCATCCTCTGTCTCGCAGATCCCGCAGATCGAGTTCCGGTAGATCTCGATGCGGTCGGGGAGGACGCCCGAGTACCACTCACCCCGCTCGGTCAGCGGGATGCCGGTATACAGCCCGAGAAGCCCTGGCTCGGGTGGATCGTCCACGACGACCATCACCACGTTCTCCATCACACGCGCCAGCTCGGGCGGGATCGTGTCCAGCGCCTCGGCAACGAGCTCCTCGAACTTCTCCCGCGAAACCTCGATCACCGTTCAATCGTGTCACCGGTACGCGAGGGTGCGGTAGCTCGTACGGTCAGGAGGGTGCCGGGCGCCCGAGGCGCGGCAGAAGCTTTCTTGACTATCACCGACACCGAGCATGACTCGTGGCTGCTATGAGTCGGACCGTGTTTTCGGGTAGGCAAGACGACGATGAATTTCATGCGCTTAAAGGAAGCCGCCCGGCGGGTGAACGAGCGACGTGCCGTACGCCGGACGGCCAACGTCCTGCTGATCGGCATCGTCGCGGTGGCCGGGGCCTGGCTGGGGATCGCGATAGGCGCCCACGTGAGCACCACAGTGGGTCCCGCACAGATCGGGATGAGCCTGCAACCGTCCTGGGACGGCCAGACGGTCGTGGACGTACGGCCCCTCGGCACCCTGAGGTTCGACTCCCACCACGGGCCCTTACGGCTGAGCCTCAGCCTCGACGGCATCCACGCGGACGTCGCCCAGCAACTCCTGGAGAGCCCCCGCTGGGCCGAGACGCTCCCCGACCTCATCGAGGCCGACCTTCAGGCGGGACTGCGGGAGCTCGTCATCAGAGCCGTCGTGTTCGCGGTCATCGGCGGTCTCGTGACCGGCCTCATCGTCTTCCGGAAGTGGCGGCGGGCGCTGTGGACGGGTCTGGGTAGTTTCACGGCGGTGGCCTTGGTCGGTCTGCTGTCGGTGATGACCTTCAACCCCCGGTCCATCGCCGAGCCGAGGTACACCGGCCTGCTCACCGGTGTGCCCTCGCTCATCGGCAGCGCGGAGTCGATCGTCTCGCGCTTCTCGGAGTATCGAGGCCAGCTCGCCAAGCTGGTCACCAACGTCTCCCAGCTCTACCACGCCGGAACGACGCTCCCGGTGTACTCGCCCGATCCGAACACCCTGCGTGTCCTGCACGTCTCGGACATCCACCTCAATCCGGTCGCTTGGAACATGATCCGCTCGCTGAAGGATCAATTCAAGATCAACCTGATCCTGGACACGGGTGACATCGCCGACCACGGGACGAAGGCGGAGAACAAGTTCGTCGAGGAAATCGGCACGCTCAGGGTTCCGTACGTGTACGTCCGCGGGAACCATGACTCCATCGCCACCCAGCGGGCGGTCGCCCGGCAGAAGAACGCGATAGTCCTGGACGGCGCTGAGAAGACCGTGGAGGGCCTGCGCATCTACGGCGTCGGTGACCCTCGGTTCACGCCCGACAAGACCGTCGACGTCAAATCCGACGCCCAGATGCTGCTGGATCTCGGACGCGCTCACGCCGCCCGCCTGACACCCGCGGGCGACGACGGGAAGCCGGCCGCCTCGAAGCCCTCGATCGAGGCATCCCCGTCTCCGTCGTCCAAGCTGACGAACAGCACGACGAATCCGGCAGGTTCTGGCACTTCCGGAGATTCCGGTGGCAACAAGATCCCCGTAGACGTCGTCGCCGTCCACGACCCCACGGTCGGACGGGCGTTCGGCGGGGCATCGCCGCTGGTCCTGGCCGGCCACGTCCACGAGCGGTCGACCGAGATGCTTCCCTCGGGCACCCGGCTGATGATCCAGGGATCGACCGGAGGAGCGGGCCTTCGGGGACTCGAACACGACGAGCCCACGCCGATCCAGGCCACGGTGCTCTACTTCGACAGGACCTCCCGTCGCCTCCAGGCCTGGGACGACGTGACGCTTGGAGGCCTCGGGGAGCAATGGGTGCAGATCCAACGTCACGTGGAGAGCGAGCCTGGCCGTACAATTTCCCCGGAGCCGGTTCCGACCTCGTCGCCAACGGGAGAGGGTTCCGGCACCGAGTCGCCGTTCCGGCGATGACCACTTTGGCATCGAGGGCCCACGTCCCCTATGCTTCAGAGGTCTCCGACGGAAGGCGTCACGGAACCAGGGCGAGAGTCCTGAGCCCCCATCGTCTAGCGGCCTAGGACACCGCCCTTTCAAGGCGGCGGCACGGGTTCGAATCCCGTTGGGGGCACGCGTGAGCTGACGCTCACCAGTAAGACGGAAGGTCGAAGATCTCCGGAGAGCTGGTAGGCTAAGCGAGCGCAAAGGCCGAGAGTCACAGACTCCCGGCAAGCAAGGTCCTGTAGAGCAGTTTGGAGTGCTCGCCACCCTGTCAAGGTGGAGGTCGCGGGTTCAAGTCCCGTCAGGACCGCTCTGGTGGATGTCTCATCACCACCGGGTCAGGTAGCTCAGTCGGTACGAGCGTCCGCCTGAAAAGCGGAAGGTCGGCGGTTCGACCCCGCCCCTGACCACAGTAACTGAGCAGCACAAACGCCCCGAGCCAATCAAGGCCCGGGGCTTTTTGATGTCCAGTGACAGCAACGCTGACAGCAACGTCATCAGATACCCCCGTTGTACATCTCCCGGGCGATCTCGTCACGCATCCTGAAGTGTTCGGTGAGACCCACATCCGATCCGGTGAAAAGCTGACCACGCTCTCCATGGCGTCATGGAAGGTACGCATGTCGAGATACAAGACGTTGGTAAGCGTGGGAGAACCCCTTGTGGTGATTGGATAGCGCGACTCCTGCGCTGTCGGGTCCAGTTCGTGGAGCTGGAGAATTAGACGCTCCACATTCCGCATCGTCTCGTCGTCTTCACCGAAAGCGTCGGCCTGATCGAACAAGGTCACAGCTTCGCGCCAGAGCTTGTCGATTCTGTGGTGCGGAGGAGTCTTGATCGTCAGGTGAAGCCCTCCCTGCATATCCTGGGCCTTCACCCAGCGCGCCAAGGCTTCCGGCCTGGTCCCGTCCATGGGATCGATCGGTGACTGCTTCGATAACGCCGTCATCGAGTCGTTCTGGGGACGGATGCAGACCGAACTGCTCAACCGCAAACGGTGGAAGACCCGCATCGAGCTGGCCAATGCGATTTTCGAATACCTGGAGATCTTCCACAACCGGTAACGACGCCACAGCGCCTTGGGGATGCTCACCCCCATCGAGTACGAGATGCTCTACCCGAACGCCCAGCTGGCATGAGAGTCAACCAAGCCGACTCCACCGAACTCGGGGTACACCAGAGTCTCCACGAAACCCGGCGCGGTTCAAGCGACAAAGTGAGGCGTTACAGCCCGACGGCGGTGAGGGCGCCTGCTCGTGGTTTTTTTCGATACCCGTTTCGGTGGTGCTCAATTGTGGGTAGGTTGAGGCTTCCTCAGTGTGCGGCCACGGGGGCTTCGTCAGGTGGCCGGTCTTGGGTGGCGCTGAGCGGACAGGGGAGGCCCTTTGGATGAAGATCGTTGCGTTGTCCTGCACGCAGAAGCGTCTCCCGTCGCTGACCGACGCGCTGCTCGAGGCGGCGATTACCGGCGTCGTCCGGGAGGTCAGTGACGCGGAGATCCAGCGGATTCGGTTGATCGACCATCGCATCGCGATGTGCGAAGGCGAGGACACCTGCCTGGATCCCGAGGTGGGCCGGTGCACGCTCGACGACGACTTCGAGCATGTCGTCGATCTGGCCGAGGGTGCGCAGGCGATGCTGCTCGCCATGCCGGTGTACGCGGGGAACGTACCCGCGGTGCTGAAGATCTTCCAGGAACGCTTGAAGAGCTTCATGAACGCCAGGCAACGCCCGTTCGGCAACCTGCTGGTGGGGACGATCGTGCATTCGCGCACGATGCTGACCGAGCCTGCACTGGGATCGTTGTTCCCGTGGTACCTGCGCCTACGGAACAAGAACGTGGCGTCGGCGTGCTTCACCCAGAACGATCATCAGGACCTGACCCGCACCGCGGCGCTCGACCTGTGTGTGGCCGTGGGCCGGCAACTCGGCATGACGCTCGACGGCAGCCGGTCGCCGGCCAACGACCGCACGGCACTGCCGTTGGTTCAATCACCGGCTCGTCCACGGTGCGGTGACCCGGCCGCGTCCTCTCCTGGAGCGTGAGGAGATTCCGCGCGCCAGGTGCACCCGCCGCCCGCCTGTTCGCACGACACCGTGACGTCCGGTTCCACGTAGCGGGCGGCGATGGCGGTGTTGAGTTCCTGGCAGTACGGGCACGGTGACGAGAACGTCAGTATGACGCCGGCGCGGGCGGCCCGTTTGCGGTACCGGAGGATCCCACAGTCGGCGTTGCGCAGGACGGTGCCCGAGGGCTGGGGCTCACTGGTCACTGCCGAGTCGTACAGCAACAGCTGACGCTGCAGCCGGGTCATGAAGTGATCGGTGGCGGATACCCCGGCGGGCCGTTGCGCTTGCAGTAGCTCCGCGGTGATGCGGGAGTTTGCCTGGATCCACGCAGCCAGGCCTTCTTCGCCGTGCTCTCCCAGGATGAACTCCTCTGCGGCCGCCTGGGCCTCGAAGAACCGCTGGCGCCACAGGTCGACCTTCTCGGCCGGGTCGAGGGGAGACAGTTCACTGGTCATGGTCCGCGTCCCTCCCGGTGGCGCCGTCCAGCTCGGCGAAGACCTCCTGGGCGACGCGCAGCCCGTTGTTGGCGACCGGCCAGCCACCGTAGTAGGCGAGCTGAATGATGACTTCGACGATCTTCTCTCGCGACATCCCGAGGTGCAGGGCGGCACCGATGTGGCCGCGCAACTCCCAATCGGTCCGCGCCAGCGTGACCGCGGTCAGCGCGACCAGTTCGCGCTCCTCGACGCTCAGGTGCGGGCGGGTCCAGATCTCACCGAACAAGTGGTCGACGGTGATCTGCAGGAACTCCGGGTAGGAACCCGGGCGCGGTTCGCGGCCGAAGACCTGCTGGAACATGGCCTCACCCCGCTCATGTCGGGCAGACGGCTGATTCATCGATCAACTCCTTCGTGTTGGCCGAACAGTTGTCAACGTCCACGACGCCACGAAGGCGACGACCAGCAGCGCGGCGCCGCTGCCGAAGGCGGCCGGAACACTCACCCGCTCGGCGATGAGCCCAACGACGACCGGTCCGACTACGGCGCCGACATCGGTGCACATCGAGAAGACGGCGACGCCACTGCCGGCCCGGCCGGCGACGACGTCACCGATCAGCGCGGCCGGTGCGGCGTTGAGCAGCGCTGATCCCGCCGCGTACACACTGAGCAGGACGACGAGCCAGGCGTACCCGTCCACGAACACCAAGGCTGTGATCGCCGCCGCAGCCACACCGGTGCCGGCGATCATGGCGGGCCGGCGGCCGGCCCGATCGACAACCCGGCCGGCCGGCATGATCAGCAGCGCCTGAACGACGGCGGATATCGTGAACGCCCACCCGACCCACGTCACGTCATGTCGCCACGCCACAACCACCGTGGGGACCAGTGCGCTGCGCAGCCCGAACAAGACCCATCCCTGCGCCAACGCTGCGAGGCAAGCCACCAAGTAGCGTCGATCCCGCAGCAGGACCGGTAGCCGGACCACGTCACGGCCAGGCTCTGCGCCGGCAGTTCGGCCGGTGCGGAGCACCGCCAGTGTCAGTACCGCGGCGGCCAGCAACAGCACGGCGTACGCCACGAACGGCGCGGACAGGGCGATGAGAGCGAGGAGCCCGCCCAGTGCTGGTCCGCAGATCCCGCCGAGCAGGAAGCCTGCTTCGAACACGGCGCTGGCCCGGCCCCGCTGGTCGGCCGGCGCGATCGCCAGGAGTGTCGCCAGTGCGGACACCGAGAACAGCACTGAGCCGACGCCGCCGAGGCTGCGGAACACGAGCAGCTGCCCGTAGGACCCGGCGAACGCCGTCAGGGCCGAGGAGACCGCACATAGCAGCAGGCCGGCGACCAGGACTCGCCGCTCCCCGAAACGAACTCCGAGCCGGCCGCAGAACGGACTGGTGGCCAGCCGCATCAACGCGAACAGGGCGACGAGCGCTCCGATCTGGGTGGGCCCGGCCCCGAACGTCGCCGCGTACACCGGGAGCACCGGGAGCACCAGTCCCAGGCCCAGCATGACGCAGCCACCAACGACACTGAGGACGTAGACCTCGCGAGGGAGACTCGGCTGGGCGGCGGCAACGGGTGGGACGCTGCCAGGGCCGGCCGCCGTCACTGTCCGATCACAGGATGATGCTGAGCTTTCCGTGCTCGTACAACGTCTCGTGGTCGAGCACCACGACCCGTCGCCGGACCCGGAACGACTCGCCCTCGACGACGAGCTCGAACCGGCATTTTCCGACGTAGGCGTCAGAGCGCCCGTGCCCGAACCGGTACACGATGACATTCGCCGCCACGTCGAGGTGCGTGCCCCGATCGGTCAGGATCTCCACGTTGCTGATCATCCGATTCGTCCGCGACCGAGGGTTCTCGCACCACACCTCACCGTTGAGGAGTTGTTCGATCCGCTGGCGTAGCCGGGCAGCATCATCGTCGATGAGCCCGAGCGCATCGGCCGTCTCGCCGCGGACGTCGGTGGCCGGCACCGAGTAGCGGATGTCGTCGGTCAGCATCTCGTCGTACCACTCGAGCAGGCGCCACTCGTCGAGCAGCCGCGCCTCACGGAAAAGGAACTGGCTCACCCGGTGCCACAACCGCACCTGGGCCGCTTCGTCGACCGTCAGCTCGGTGGTCATCGTGGTTCTGCCCCTTGCATCTCGGCCCGGTGAGCGACCTCGAGGTGACCGTCGTCGCCGTGCATCAGCCGGTCCCACTGCCGCCAGAACTCGCGGGCGGGAAGCTCGTCGGTCGTCTCCGGGACCTCCTTGTTCATACCGCGTGACAGATCCGAGTAGCGGACCGTGCGGTTGAGATAACCCCGCTGGCACGACTCGACGATCTCGATGTCGTCGGGAGTGGCGAAGCCGGCGGGGCCGAGGAACGTCAGGTAGTGACTCTTGCGGAGTTCCCGGATGTCCGGATCCTCGTCCTTGGGGGCCAGGGCGACCGAGGTGATGGCCATCTGGCCGGCGCCGATCGGGTCGATCTTGCGGATCGTGATCGCGATCGCGTCGATGATCATCAAGTTGGGGAAGATCAGCACCGCACGATTGGTGCCGGTGATCCGTTCGGCGCGTTCGGCGCCGAACCGGTCGACGAACCGTGCGGCCGTCGCCTCGATCCGCGGCCGGACCTCGGCGCCGAACATCGGCGTCCAGTAGGCGAGCGGGCGGGCTGCCGCCGGTGGCAGCTCGTTGGCTCCATGCCCCAGTCCGAGGGCGCAGCCGAAGCCGCCTCGTCGTCGTGGTGGCACTGACCCCAGCGACTCCATGTAGCCGACGTAACGCTTGTGCAGGGCCCGGAAGTGGTAGATGTCGACGCTGTTCTCCATCATGAGCTTCCAGTTGGCCCGAGCCCCGTGGAGTTGCGCACCTTGGATCACTTCCATCCCGACCTCGGACTGGTCGTCGATCAGATCGAGGTACTCCGTCGCACCCGCCAGGTACTCGGTCAAGGTGCGCGGCTGCTCCGGATCGAAGGTGACGAACACGAAACCGCGGTAACTGTCACTACGGTGCTGCGCCAGGCCGAAGTCCGCCTTCCGAAAGCCTGGCCCGTACCCGTCCGGGATCGGGACCCCGACCAGGTCGCCCTGGTTGGAGAACGTCCAGTCGTGATACGGGCACCGGAACGATCTGGCCTGCCCGGCCGGCTGCGAGCAGATCAGAGCCCCGCGGTGAGTGCAGCTGTTCGCAAACACCCGGATCACCCCGTCGGACCCGCGCGCCATGACCACCGGGCGCCCGCCGACGTCGCGTGCCACGTAGGAGCCCGGCCCGGGCACCTCCGATTCGTGCCCGACGTACAACCAGCAGCGATCGAAGATCCTGGTCATCTCCCGTGCGGCCAGGTCGTCGTCGGTGTAGGCGCGGCGATCCACCCGGAACGAGAGGCGCTCAAGATCATCGACCACGATCGGGTCGCCCACCGGCCGCTGCAGTTCGATCGTCACTGCTCCCCCTTTCGCTGTAGCGTCTCGACCGTGCTGATGACCAGCTCGGCCGTGCGCACGGCAGAATCGCCGCACTCCGGCTGCGCAGCGCGCAGCCGGGCCCGGTAGTCCCGGGCGGGATCGAGCAGATCGGTGACAGCGTCAGCGACCGCCTGCTCGGTGACGCCGGCCGGCTCCAACGCCGTCCCGAAGCCCGCGCTACCCACGAAGTACGCCTGGACAGGCTGATCCACAGCCAGCGGGATCACCAGCATCGGTGTCGCCGCCCGGATCGACTCCGCCACGGAGTTGTACCCGCCATGGGTGATGAACAGGTCGGCGCGCTCGAGCACCTCACGTTGCGGCAGATACGGGGCGGTGAGCACTTCGTCGGGCAGCGCGAGCTCCTCGGCGAGATCTCCTACCGCAGCGATCACCTGTGCACCGGTCGCCGCCGCCCCGGTGATCACCGTGCGCAGCAGGTCCGGCCGCCGGTAGAAGATCGTGCCGAAGGAGACGTACACCACCGGGCGGTCGGGGTCGATCCGACCCAGGCCCGAGAAGGCGACCTCGTCGCCGCGGGCCCCCGCCGCACCCGGCAACCCGACCAGCTGCACACCGTCATCGGTGACCGCGTCGTCCCCGACGAGAGCAGGAATCGTCGGCATCAAATTGAGAATCGGCGAACGAGCCGAATGAGTCCGGGTCGACCACAACACCCCGTGCCTGGTCAGATAGTCGCCGACCTGCTCGTCGTACGGCCAGCGACCTCGTCGATGCTCGCTCGGGCATACTCCACCCAGGTTAGCCCAGATCATCCCGTACGGCACGCCGGACGCCTGTGCGCCGACCATGGCCGACGCCGTGACCGGCAGCGAATCGACGAGCACGAAGTCCGGCGCCGTCGCACGGAGCGCGTCAGCTGTCTGGTCTGCCACCGGCGACGACTGGAGCATCGGGCCGATCTTCGCCGGGTCGCCGCTCCACGGCGCCATCTCGACCTGCCCGATCGCGTGGACCTGCGCCTTGCCCAAGGCCTGGCGACGCTGCTCGTCGAGCGCGCCACCGTCCGCAGACAACAGCAGCAGCGCAACCTCACTGCCGGCAGTTCGGAGCGCATTGACCACCGGAACATACGGGTTCAGGTGACCATGCTGAGTCGTGGTGAGGAGGGCGACGCGCATCAGATCTCCGATCCATCGAAAGAAGACGACCAGGCCAACTCAAGATCTGGCTCTGGATGCACCACAGCAGCCACGACCGCGACACCCCCCTGCCTTCAGAAACGAGTCGAGACGGCGACGCACGAACGGCAGAACTCCGCCCCCGGACAGGCGAGAACGCCCGGCAGGCGAAAGGGACCGTCGACGTCCAGGTACTGCTACGAGGCTCTACGCATTCCCCACCATCGCTGAGGGGACACATCGATCGACGCTATTCGGAACAACCTCGAAACAACCGAATTCACCACCTGCCGCCCAGGCAGTTTCGTAAAGCCTGCCGGGATGTGCAATCGATGTCAACGCCTCGCAACTGTCAGCTACCACCACTCTGCTGGACGCAACTTCGTCAAGGACGGCTAATGGGACGTCTTACGCGACAGATGAGCGTCCCGCGACAGAGTCAGTGCCCTCTCAGTAGGCGAGACCGAGGTCACCCAACTTCCTGTTCGCGAAGCATTTGCGAAATGATCAAGCACGGTTCAAGCACGGTCTCAGCCATAGCCGCAGATCAACAGACCTAAGCGGCCCTGATCGCAACCGCTCTCCTAACGCGGGTGTCTTTGTCGAGTCCTATGGCAGAGCCGTGACGATCGCTGACTTCGGTAGCCGCCGTTGACTGCTGGGGCGATCGATGCCAAGCCCCTCCTTCGTCGGAGCTTGCCACCGGCGGCCATGGTTAAGGTGACAGCAGCGCTGACAGCAACGTCCCCACACACGGACTCACTTCGGCCACCGTCCACCGCTCTCTGACCACGGTCTCCGCTACCTGACCAGGGTGATTGGTCCGCCTGAAAAGCGGAAGGTCGGCGGTTCGACCCCGCCCCTGACCACATTCTGACCAGCGAAAACCCCGAACCATCAATTTGGTTCGGGGTTTTTACATCAACGGGCACATCAACCCGCTAAGCGATCTCTTTCCCGAGCCGCTTGAGCGCTTTGTCTTCTCTTCCAATGACGCGTGCGCGTACACGTCCATTGTGACCTCTATGGCGCTGTGTCCGACGATCTCGCGGACCACGTGCGGAGGCACGCCCAGATCGAGGAGGAGCGAGACGGCCGTGTGCCGGATGTCGTGAAATCGGTACGTCTCCAGCCCGGCACGCTTCCGGACCGCGTAGAAGTGCCGCAAGAGGTTGCGCGGATCGATCGGCCTGCCCGACGAGGTAGTAAAGATCAGTCCCGTGTCTTCCCACTCCGAGCCCGCCTCTGCCCGCTCCTCCGCCTGGATCTTCCGTCGCTCCTCCAGCGCAGTGATGCAGAAGTCGGGCAGAGGTACGACTCGCTTCGAGCGCCTGGTCTTGGGGATGTTGATCCGAAGTTCGCCGGCGACCCGCTGTAAGGTCTGCTCTACCCGCAGCGTGCCCGCGTTCAGGTCGACCGCGGACCAGGGGAGAGCGAGGATCTCACCCTTGCGAAACCCGAGCAGCGCCAGAAGGCGTAAACCGCGTGAAGCCGATCTTTCCGAACCGTCACGAGCAGGTCCCTCACCTGAGTCCTGCTGAGGCCCTTGCCAGCTTCGTACTGTGGACCCTGCACGGTGACGAGCTGAGCGACATTGCGGGGGATGATCTCTTCCCGGACAGCGTTCTGAAGGGCGTTCCGTAAGACAGCGTGAATGAGCTGCACCATCCGGGCGGACAAGGTCTCCTTGCAGCACTCGGACGAAGCCGTGGGACACAGCCGCCGGAGTCCTCATCGCCAGAGAAGCAGGCGCCCTCGTCACCGACATCGACGGGACCCCGCACACCACCAACTCAAAAGCGACCGTCTCCGCCGCACCCGGTCTCCTCGCGGAAATCGTCGCACTCGCACACGAGGCACAGTCCGCAAACCCGTAACGCGGTCCTAGTCTCACCAGATGCTTGACAGTTGACCTTGATGCGCGACACTTCGGGTCGGCGATGTTGAGGAGGACGGCGTGGATTCTTTGGACTTGGAGCTCTTCGCGGACTACCACCAGATCCACCTGCTCGACGACGGTTCGACGAGCGACCTTGGTGAGGCATGGACTAGCGAGGCGTATGCCGACCGACTGGCCGCAGCCGATGACGCGATAGCGGTCGGCACGTCGGTCAACGTGACGGTCGCTGTCAGAGTCGAGCTGTTGGACGCGCCGCCTGCGGACGACCTCGCCGACTTCGACCATGTAGTCGAGGGAAGTATGCAGGTTCCGTCAGGCCGAATCGTGATCATGGGCTGCACTGACTACGAGCCGGACGCTGCAAGATTTAGGGTGCCTGTGGGGCCGGTCCGTGTCCGGGTGGCGAGTAGCAACCTGGCCGAGGCAGAGCGCTTAGGGGTCGACTCCGACGACGCCCAGCAGACAATGGAGCGGCTGCGGGTGCAGGTCTGGCCTGCCCCGACCGGTGTGCCAGCTCTGTTGAAGCGCTGGAAGCCGTCGGTCGCTTAGCGAAGCGGCGACGAAGGCTCTGCCCACTGTGATCACGTCAAGTATCTGGTGGGACGCGAGTGTCAAGCATGTCCCGGGACAGGACAGACAGGACATCGCGGATCTTTCCGAATTGTTCTTTAGGTATCAAGGGCGGCGCTTCGCGCCGCCTCGCGGCCCTGCGCCCGCTCGGCGGCCGGGCATGCGGCCTGGGGGCCGGTCCCGGCCGCCGGCAGCTCGGGCCGCCGACCAACTCGTCTACCCTCACCACATGGAATTCGGCGACGTCGCCTCAGTACTGGTGGTCTTCATCGAGGACCGCAACGGCCGCGCATTAGTCCGGCTGCCGAACGGATCAAAGACGAGCCTGCCCTACGCCAGCCTCGATCCCGTCGTGACGTTCGATGAACTGGAACGCTTCCCGACCATCGACGATCTCAACACCGGCCCTCTCCTGGAGCCTTACCGCCGCAGCACGTCCAGCCAGTAAGCGCCTCCGGCGGGGGCCTCCGGCTCCAGGATGATCCACCTGCAAAGCCCGAGGGCCGTAGATGGTTGCGGACGCCTGATCGTCCCGCCGCCATCGCCCAGGACAAGCCGAGCGGGTGGGACGATGGCGACGGGAAGATCAGGCAGGGGAGGGGTGCGGCTTGTCGTCGAGGAGTCGGACGCTGCGAGCGCTCAAAGTTGAGTTGCTGACACTCGTGGGGTGTTTTCTGGGCCTGGTGCTAGTGGATCTCTTGGATGAGCCCATGAGGGCCAGCGGTTGGCAGGCGGTGGGCATAACCTTGGCTCTCCTGTTCACGCTTGGGATCACCATCTGCTTCGTATTCGCTGTTGTGGATGGCCTGAAAGTGGTCCTGAAGGGACGACGCGGGCGATCTCGCGACTGATTCTGCTCATGCTGCTGGTGGCTTGGGGTACTGCAACGAGTACTGCAACAGAGGCAAGCCACCGCTCACCTCTACATCCGTCCAGCACCGGTCAGGAGCGCGGTGCGATCCTCTGATCACGGCGTGGACAGTCCTGATAAGCGGGACGGGCACATGCCCATCTGGTGATGCCGCACAGGCCGTACCGTCTCACGAACGCCTGGCGATGGCTGTTCTCTCCTCAGAGCTGAGAATGCTCGGTGGGGACCGTCGCATAGCCAGACGTCCACAAATCATCATCCAAGTCGTACTCGTCCACGACGAAACAGTCGGGCTCATTCTTGAAACCCGGGAGAGTCCGCGCTCGCTCGATTCGCGCTTGTGCCAGGTCTTCGCGAGAGTAGACGCCCAAGATCTTGAAGTCGTCCTCCTCGTCTAGATGCGCGATCGGACTACCGTCTTCCTCGAAGTGCTGGACGTTACCATCCTCGTCTGCATTGAAGTGGTGTATGTGCCACAGGAGGTAGACCTTCACGAACGCAGGCTAGCCGCAGGGTGTCACGCTTCGACCCAGTGCCCTGCGCCTCTACGGCAGCGGTCTGCTTCCCGCGCGCGAGCCATCACGGACAAGCTGGCCAGGTGGAAGTGCAGAAGGCTCGCCTCTTCAATATCCGGAATATGTCCGGAACCCCCTCCCACACAAGAGACCCGGGGCACGGCTCAGCCGCAGGTCGGCGAGCTTTCCGAGGCCGTAACCGCGACGCCCTGTAAAGCCGCTCCCGATGCTCTCCGGTACATCAACCGCTACATCAACCCGGGCTCACGCCAGCCCACGCAGCCACACGCCAGCGATCACCTAGAGTCGAGGTCAGGCCGTAACGCCGAGGCGAGCGATCATGGTGCCTACTCCTGAAAAGCGGAAGGTCGGCGGTTCGACCCCGCCCCTGACCGCATCATATGACCAGCCAAAACGCCCTGTAGTGATCATCGCTCCGGGTCTCGACGACGGCTGAATCCTGACCCCGTAGCGGCGGGTGGGTTCAAGTATTTGTCGCAACACTCCTGGTATGTGAAGGGGTGTGGAGTTGGGGAGACGGGGACGTAAGCGGCAGCTGGAGATCCCATTCCTGCCAACGGTCAGATCGTTCGGCGAACTGCCGCTTACGGTGCTCTCTGAGCGCCTCCACACAGATCGAGGGCAGCGGGACGGTACGCGCTGAGTCTGCTGTCTTCGGTCGGACGAATTGAAGACGGCTGGCGACACGCTGAAGAGTCTGGACGACCTCCAACTTCTCACCATCGAGGTCGACGTCTTCCCAGCGAAGCCCGAGCAGCTCACCGCGCCGCAGGCCGAGGCAGACCGCCAGGACGCACAGGGCGTAGAGACGGTGTGACCGAGCGGCCTTGAGCACCGCGCGGGCCTGGGACACGGTCAAGCCGCGGTTCACCTTGTACTTGGGTACGGGGACCTTGACGAGCTTGGGGGCGTTCCGCGCGATGATCTCTTCCCGAACGGCGCACTCCAGGGCCTTCCGGAGTACGGCATGCACCGACTGAACCATGCGGGTCGACAATCGCGACTGGACAGTCGAAGGTCGGCCGTTCTGGCGTGGTTGACGACGCCATGTCCGTCACTCCCACGCCATGTCCGTCGACTTCCACGGCGAGGTCGTGGGACCACGAGGTAAGGTTCCGCCCCGCACTCAACAGATGCACTCAGAAGACTTGAGGGCCATCGTGGCGAGGTGGCGGGCGATGCCGTTCGTATCGGTGTCCTGCACGTTGCTGAGCACGACTACCGCGATGTCGTCATCGGGCAGGTACATGTTGCTCGCCGCGTAGCCCTGGAGAAGACCTGGGTGGTAGCGGAGTCGGTGCCCGTCGAGCCGGTCGACGAGCCAGCCGAAGGCGTACGCGGTCGATGGCAAGTTGAGGCAGCCATTGGAGGGGCACGTTGCCTGTGGCGTGAACGCCTTCTTGACGGTGGCGGGTGGCGCGACCAGGTGCGCGCCGAACGACCGGTCCCAGCGGACGATGTCGTCGGCATTGGAGTAGATGCCGGTCGCGGAGAACGCCTGGGAGCCGTTGATGGGCGGGGCCGGTGATCCGAGCGTGAAGTAGCCCTTTGCGTACCCGTCGGGCGGATTTCCCCTGCTGTAGCCGGTGTGCTGGAGGTTCAGCGGGCCGGTGATCTCGTTGTGCAGTACGGTGCCGTACGGCTTGTGCGTCACCCTCTGGATGATCGCCCCGGCCAGGATGTAGCCGGAGTTGCTGTACTTCCAGCAGGTGCCGGGCTTGAAGTCCAGGGGCTTGTGCACGAACCGCTGGATGATCTCCCGGGTCGTGGTCGGTTGCGAGAGCTTGAGAAAGAAGTCGGGAAATTCCTGGATGTCGGGGATGCCGGAGGTGTGCGTGAGGATCTCGCGGATCGTGATGGGCCGCCACGCCTTCGGGCAGGCCTTGATGTATGACGGGACGAGATACGGGCAGACCGGGTCGTTCAGGCCAAGCAGCCCACGGTCGCGCAGCTTCAGCACGAGCATCGAGGTGAACTGCTTGGTTACCGAGGCGATCCGGAAGACCGTGTCCGGCCGGACGGGGATGTGCTGCTCCTCGTCGGCCTCGCCGGCGGCGAACCGCACCAGCACCTCTCCACCTCGTACCACCAGCGCCGAGCCGGTGAACTCCTTCTTCGCGGCCAGATCCTGCAGGTACTCCCGCATCGCTGCAGCGGTCTGATCATCCTGCGGTGCCGGCTCGGCACCCAGCGGGTCCGATTTCTGGGGAGCCGCGCGATCGACACCGAGGCCGGTCACGACGGTGCCCCCGGCGGATACGGCGATGGCAGGAGTGGCCAAGGGTATGGCCCCGCCGGCTAGTGCGGCGCTGATCGCGAGGAACCTGACAACATTAGGACACTTGGGCATTTTCTCCCCCTTGAACGTACCACTGTCCCGAAATTCCGACATTTCTCCGAATCTAGTGAGTCCCGTTCGAGAACGCCCGGCGGACCATTCTTATGGGGGCTTGCTTTCCGTTCCTCGGAGTCACAAACGGCGATCGACGGCATTTTCCTTCCGCATATCTCCTTGTTCACGTCGCTGGCCACCTCAGCCAAAATGACAGCCATTTCCGGACTCGATCGCAGCCGTCCGGAATTACACGCCACGGAAGGTGCCATAGAGGAGACATCGCGGGGCCGGGATGCCGCCACCGTGTCTCAGCCGATGGGCTTCCGCACCCTTCAGAGGATGTCCGGGCGGATGCCGGGCGCTCCCGCGAGCATGGGGGTGGCCTCGTAGGATCGCACCGTGCAACGGCTGGCGCTCACTCTTGTGAACCTCGACGAGGCGTTCCGGAGGTGGGTCGAGGAGTTCGCCGATGAGCATGGCTTGGGGGCTGACGCGGTTGATTGGCTGGCCGCTCTCGACTGGGACGGCTTTCCCCACCGTGAGGTGTTTTCGCTGTGGCCGGCCATCACACGGGGTCGGGGGCGATCGGAGGTCCATGACTTCGTCCCTCAGCCACGGCCCACCGGGAAACCTGGTAACTGTCGTGCCTGCTGCTGATGCCTTGGGGTACGTCAACCGCTACATCACCCCAGGCTCACACCGTCCCATGCGCCCACATGCCAGAAATCACCCAGGGCTGTGGTCAGGCGTCGAGGCGTACGATGATCACGCTGCAGCGCCGAGGATGGGGAGCCGTCATGGGGCACGTGCTAGTCACCGGAGCCACCGGCGGGATTGGGGTGGCGCTGGTCGGCGCGCTGGTAGAGGCCGGGCATCGGGTGACTGCCGTGGGGCGCGATGTCGGGCGGCTGAACGTGCCGGGGATCGAGGTGGATCTAGCCGAGCCCGGAACGCTGGCCGCCGCGATGGGAGCGCTGGAGGATGCGAGGGAGTTGGGGGATGTGCAGGCGCTGGTGCATTGCGCCGGTATCTCGCCCGTTGCAGCCGTCGCCGACGCCGACCCCGAAACGTGGCGACGGACGCTCGCGGTAAACGTGGCCTCCGCCGCCGAACTGGCCCGGCTGACGTTACCCGCGTTACGGCGCTCCCACGGTCACGTAATCTTCGTCAACGCCGCGCCTGGAATGACCGGGGTCGCGCGCTGGTCGGCCTTCGTCGCCAGCAAGGCAGCGCTACACGAGCTGGCCGATTCACTGCGCGACGAAGAAGCAGCCCACGGAGTACGCGTTACCACGATCTATCCCGGCCCGACTGCGACCGACCTGCTGGGCGAGGTCAGGAACGCCTTTGGTCGCCCGTACGATCCTGAACTGTGCATCCGACCGCAGACGCTCGCTGCAATGATCGTCTGGGTGCTGAGCGCACCCGCCGACGCCTACGCCTGCGAATTGTCCGTACTGCCGTCGCACTGACCTCTCAGTCGCCGAAGAGGGCCCTGGAAAAGTAGAAGCAGCTTTCGTACGCCCCCAAGGGTTGCAGTTCAAGGTGGCCCACAGCCGTTCAGGTTCGACCGCGTATGCCCGCTGACCTACATTGAACTGTCTGGAACCATGCTCGTCCGAGCCGCACCGTCCGCTTTGCCTTGCCCTTCGGCTTCACGAACGCCCAGCCGCCAATGCCGCATCAGGCACGTGAATCAACAACACCGCCCATCAGGGGTCCGCTCAAGACGTCCTGTGTCAGGACGACGCCGGTCAGCCGAGCCGCGAGCAGTAGAGCTCCATCTATCGTCGGGCGATGGGCGTTGTCGTCCTGCTCGTCGTCTCCCCGGTGTTCGGGACCGAAGCCCGCCTCCATCATCGCGGCCACCAGACGATCCGGATCACTGCCGTACCGTCGTGCAGGGTGCATGTAGTTGAAATACGTCACCAACCCTCCATCAACGGCATACATGAAGTCGTTGGCGTAGTAGTCGTGTCGTAAGACGGACACGACCTCTGTCCCGGCCGACAGCGCCCGCAGAACATCAGGTTCTGTTGCCTGCCAGCCGTACACCTCGATGAGCACGGTCCAGTCATCCAGACGCCCGGCAAGGACCATGTCCTCGAACAGCCCCTCATCCATCAGCGCCTCGTAGGTCAGCGGCCGGATGCTCTCCTCCTTGGCGCCCATGCGCCGAAGTGCCTCAGCCTCATCGAGCCCCCTTACGAAGGCCAGACACCACAGATCGCCCAACTCGTCTTCCTCGACCAGCCAAGCGATGTCCGCGTAAGTGGTCTCCACCCGCAACACTCCCCGTCTCTGCGCTCCTCAGGAATACCGCCAAGGTAAGGCGATCGCCGGACAGGCAGAGGGACTTCGGCTCCAAGCTGGCTGATGTCCATGGACGATCTTCCGCCGGCTTGTAAACAGCAGGTCATGGCTGTGTGGGCCAGAACTGTAGCCGGTACGTTTCCAATCCTTCGGGAGGCCGCTCTTCGGCCTTGCGTGCACCAGGTCCGGGGCGAACGCTTGCGCGCATGAGCCAGTTGCGATCTTGATCATGCAGGTTCATGACCTGCTCGGAGGGGCCGCCACAGGTTTCGACCAGGCGCAGTTTGCCTGAGCTGGAGTAGAGCTCTGCTGTCTCGTTCCTGGTCCACTTGCTGTCATCGGCGGGCGGTTGCCCGTCCCAGAGTTCGAGTGTCACATCGACGACGTGCCAGTTGGACCCCTGGCTAATGAGGAAGGCGAGATTCGCGGTCGTGACGAACCAGTTGGTCACGTTCGCCCGTCCAGCGAGCTCGGGCAGATCCTGGGCTCCTTCCGGTTGTCCGTTGGCGCCATCAAGGTCCACAAGCATGAACTCACCAAAGTTGACGGTGACCGTGTCCAGAAGACGTTCGATCAGACGGGGCATCTGCGTCCTTTGGGGCCAAGCGTCAGAGGCGAGCCGATGGTATCCCGGGTGATCACATGGTGTGGTCGGCTACGACGGGGGCCGTGCCGGCCTGCCGATTTGGGCCTGCATTAGCAGCAGGATGCCGCCGGCTGATGCCCGCCGATCGGCACCTGATCGGCATGCCAACCATCCGCCGGCGGGCTCTGCCGAACAGGGAATGTGATCAGCGGGTCAGTGTGAGAAGCGGCTGAGGAGCAGTGCCAGCCGCCGCTCGTGGTCCTTGCGCCGGAGCCTGCCGTTGCGCATGAGCGTGAGGAGCCCGTGCAACCCGCTCCAGAAGGTCTCGGTGAGCGTCTCCAGGTCGTCGTCTCGCGCCAAAGGCCGTAGGGCCTCGCGTAGCTCGCCGAAGGCTTCCTGCAGGGCCGGCGGCGCCTCGGCGGTGGCGAACGGCAGGTCGACAGCGTGCGTGAACATCGCGTCGTACAGCGCGGGCCGCTGCTCGGCGAATACGGCGTACGCGGCGCCGACGTCGGCGAGGGCCTGGTGAGGGTCGGTCACCGCCATACGGGCCGCGCGGAGTTCGGCGGCGAGGTCGGCGAAGCCCTCGACCGCGACCGCGGCCATGATGGCGTCCTTGCCCTTGAAGTGGCTGTAGAGCACCGGCTGGCTGTACTCGATCTCCTCGGCGAGCCGCCGCGTGGTCACCGCTTCCCAGCCTTCGGATTCGGCCAGTTCTCGCGCGGCCGTGACGATCAGCCGTTCCCGCTCTGCTCGCTCGCGCTCCCGGCGCGCCTGAATGGACATGACAGTCATCCTAGCGCCGCTAGCGTTTCTGTCGATGATTGGCTAGTGTTGCTCTTGTACCTAGCACTGCTAGCAAGGAGAAGGTCGTGCTCACCCCCATCGCGTACGGACTGGCGATCCTGCTCAACGTCTTCGTCATCATCATCGGCGCCCGGTTCCTCCTGGCGCCCCGCGCCGCGGCCGCCGGCTACGGCGTCCCCGCCAAGAAAGACGGAGACCCGGCCTACCTCACCATCAAGGGCCTGCGCGACTTCAGTTACGGCGTGCTCGGCCTCGCCCTGCTCGCCTTCGCAGGCGCCCGCGCCGAAGCCTGGTTCATGCTGATCGTCGCCCTGCTACCCCTCGGAGACACCGTCATCGTGCTGCGCCACGGCGGCACCAAGGCGATCGCCTTCGGCGTCCACTTCGCCACCGCCGTGATCGTCCTACTCAGCGCCGCCCTGCTGTTCGCCGTCTGAACGCGAATCGATCCCCACAAGCAAGGAGTCACACCGATGTCGCTGATCGTGCCGAACTTCGACGAGTCCGTGATCGTCCGTTCCGCGGAGGCGGAAGTGATCGGCCGGGCCCCGACCACCATCCGGCTGCTGGCCGACAGCAGCTCGACCGGCGGCGCCCTGTCGACCCAGCGGGTCAGCCTGGTCGACGGTGCGGACGGTGCCAGACCGCACCGGCACGACGGCTCCGCCGAGCTGTTCTACATGCTCGACGGCACCGCGCAACTGCTGTCCGGCGAGCAGGTCGTGACCGCGGAACGTGGCGACCTGGTCATCGTTCCGCCCGGTCTCGCGCACGCCTTCGCCGCCGCCCCGGGAGAAGACGCCGACATCCTCATCGTCATCACCCCGGGCGTCGAACGATTCGAGTATTTCCGCCATCTGGAGCGCATCGCCTACGGGAAGGTGCCGCCGGAAAGCCTGCTGGAGGTCCAGGAGCTCTACGACACCTACTTCCTCAACAGCACGAGCTGGAACGACGCAAGGTCCTGAAGCCGCCGGCCGACTGACGCCGGATCAGGCATAAGGATTGAACGGGATGCCTGCCGGCTTGGCCTTTGCGAGTTCTCCTTCGAAGGATCCGTCCTTGAGGCCGAAATGGGGGAGTGGCGCCTGTCGTGCCTCAGTCCCGGTTGTTCCGAAACTGCCTGGTGATCCCCGCATCATGAGAACATCACTCTGAGGGGTCAGCGCCACACGTGAGGGGGCCGAAACGTGTTTCTGGGCGGAGTGGTCGCGATGTATGGTCCCCCGCTGCTCCTGGCCATCGGGGCGCTTCTGATTCATTCATCCCGCGCCTTGCGTAAGATCGTCTACCTCACTGTGTTCATCGGGTTATCGATCTTGCTGACGCTTCTGATCAGCGTCTTTGGGCCTAGCGCACTTGGCCCATGGATCTTCATGATCGGTCCTGCGATTGTCATCACAGTGGTACGACTGGTGATGGCACTCGTCATTGATCCGCGCTCCAGGCGGTCTGTCGGTGAGTAAGCATCGCCCTTGCGAGGCCGAAGGCCGGCGCGCCGATTTCCGGCTAGCCGAAGTGGTGCTCAAGTGGGAATTGTTCGCCGGTTGACGATTCCACTGCCGCTTAGGCGACTGGAGCCGGTTAGTCGTTCTCGGCGAAGTCGATCCCGAAGCGAGCACTGAGGAATTCGAGTCCCGCAAACATGGGTTCGAGCCTAAGGGTGCGATGCCCCGGGGGCTCCGGGGCATCGCTCTCTGGGTGACGTTCTCGCACTTCAGCCGTACGTACGCACTGGTGGTCCTGTGAAAGAGTCGGCCTCACCGCCTACGGCCGGTGTAGCGGGTCAGATGTTGAATCCTCCGTCGACATTGAGCATCGCGCCTGTTACGTACTGGCCGTCGTTGCCGGTGAGGTAGGCGACGGCGGCGGCGATTTCGGCGGGGGTGCCGTAGCGGCCGAGGGCGGTGAAGTCTCTGATCATGCCGGCGTGGGGGCCGTCGGCCGGGTTCAGGTCGGTGTCGGTCGGGCCGGGGTTCACCATGTTGACAGTGATCCCACGCGGGCCGAGTTCGCGGGCCAGGCCCTTGGTCAGCCCGATGAGGGCGGTCTTGCTCATCGAGTAAAGGGCGAAGCCCGGGAACACCACCCGCTCGGCGGTGTTGCTGCCGATGTTGACGATCCGGCCGCCGCCGGCCATGTGGTCGACGGCGGCCTTCGACGCGACGAACGGAGCTCGTACGTTGACCGCGACGGTGGACTCGAATTCCTCCAACCCGAGTTCTCCCAGCGGGCCGGTCAGGTAGACCCCCGCGTTGTTGACGAGGATGTCGAGCCGGCCGAACTCGGTGGCGGCCCGGTCCACCGCCGCGGTCACGGCCGCGATGTCCGCGCTGTCCGCCTGTACGGCCAGTGCACGGCGTCCGATGGATTTGATCTGGTCGACCACCGCGTCGGCCCGTTCGGTGTTCTGCTGGTAGGTGAACGCCACGTCGGCGCCGTCCTCGGCCAGGCGCAATGCCACGGCCGCGCCGATACCGCGGCTGCCGCCTGTCACCAGCGCTACTTTGCCGTCAAGGTTGTTGTTCATGACGCTCATCGTGGTCGCTTCACCCACTGCGGATCCGGCGGCATTCGGACCTCTGATTGGCATGAATACCTTGATGGCAAAGGCTGCCGTGGGCGTGGTTCAGGTCTCGATCCCCGCCAGGATCACCTCGTCGAGTACCACCGAGGCGGTCGGCTGGTCGGGCAAGTCGTACTGTCCCGCGGTGATGGCGACCGCGAGGTCCAGCCCGGGCGCCACGTAGAGCCGCTGGCCGCCGTTGCCGAACCCGCCCACCCACGTGTCGCCCATGTACCAGTGGTAGCCGTACGAGGAGCCGTCGCCGAGCCGCACGTGAGGGCGCAGCGCCGTCGCCAGCCAGGACGCGGGAACGATGCCGCGACCCCCGTCGAGCACCAGCCGCCCGATCGCGAGGAGGCCGCGAGGGGTCAGCCGCAGCCCCGAGGCGGCCAGAGCCGTCCCGTCCTCGCCGGTCGACCAGGCGAAGTCCGCGATCCCCAGGGGCTCGAACAGCTTGGCACGGCCGTAGTCCTCCAGCGCCAGCCCGGTGCCCTTCTCTATGAGCCGCGCCACCAGCGCAGAGGCGCCTCCGCAGTAGGACCATCGGACACCGGGCTCGTCCACGATCGGCTGTCGCAGGATGTAGCGGAAGCGGTCGGGAGCGAGTTCCATCGCGATCTCGCTGTTGGCGGGGCTCGTGTAGGGGACGTTCTCGTTCCACTCCAGGCCGAGCGTCATCGTGAGCGCGTGCTCGACCGTCAGCACGGCCCGTCGGGGGTCCTCCGCGAGGTCCGGATACTCGGGGAAGTGCGCCAGCAATGACTCGTGCGGCTCCGGGACCTGGCCGTCGGCCAGGGCGATGCCGTACAGGAGGCCGACGACGCTCTTGGTGACCGAGCGGATGTCGTGAAGCGTGCCGGGTGTGAAGCGCACGTGGCCGAGGGGCTCGTTCAGGATGAAGTCCTCGCCTTCGCCATAGTGCTCCAGGACCACCTCGCCGTCCCGGACGGCGACGACGGCGTGGAGATCGGGCACCCGGCCCTGCTCGATGGCCAGGCTGAGGCGGTCGGCCGGTGTGTGGCTGCTCATGATCCCGTTCTATGCCATACCCCCGTGGCAGAGTCGACCCGGGCCGTACCGGCTGAACCTATGCCTCGGACGTGCCTGCCTGGTCTGGGGCGCCGAGCAGTTCCTCCAGCCTCAGCAGGGTGTCGGTCACCGTGCGGTGGTCCCGTTTGAGTTCTTCGAGAACAGGGCGCAGCGCCGGGAATCGCTCCGCCAGGACGGGGAACCCGCCGTCGTCCTCGCCGGTGTGGTGCCGGGTGAGCGCCGAGCAGAATGCCAGGCAGTGCGCCCGTAGCTCGCGTGGCCGCTCGCCGTGGCCGTCGAGGTAGGAGTCGACGTTCTCACGGAGCCGGGCCAGCTCTTCGCGGAGCCAGAGGTGGACTTCGATCAACTGATTACCGAATGCCGCGAGGCGGCCAGAGTGTTCCATGGTTGTCCCATGATTCGGCGCCTCCATGCCCTCGGCGGTCTGTATGCCGGGTACACCGCGACGCTGACGTGGGATTTCACCATCCTTTGGGCGGGCCGTCAAGCAGACCATGCCGTCCGGCGGAAACCGTGCCGTCAAACGGTGCCGTGCCGTCAAACGGTGCCGGGCCGGCGAGCGGTGTCGTACCGGAGATGACGCAACTGGCAAAGGTTCGGAGTTCTCGTGGTGGCGCCGGGTGGAGGCCGGGCCATGGAGCCGGATATTTTCTTGCTCAGCGGCGTGAATCCGATCGGCACGGGGTGATCCTTTCCAGTGCCTTTTCATGACGTCGGGTCGCCACCTGATTCGGCGGAACAGTAAGGCGTATGATCACGGCAGGCCGAGGAGGGGGACTCGCGTGGTCGTAACCCGTGGTGGCCCGCCCGGAGAACGACGGATCGGCACGATTGTGGATCCGGATGTGCCGTGGGATGTGGCCAACATGTTGCGCGGCAACGAGCGGCTTCTTTCCCGTATCCGCGCCGGATGGACCCCCGAGCACCAGGCGGACTTCGGCGGTCCGCGAATTCCGCGTCGCATTCGCGTCGTCAGCGCGGGCCTGGCCTCATTCGCCACCGTGCTCATGCTGTTCAGCCGCCTGATCGGCACGGCCGTGTTCGTGCTTCTCATGGGGGGCGTGCTGGTGGCCTATCTGCTCATGGGCGGCGGGTCGAACGCACAGGAGGAGGACGAAATACCGGAGCGGATCGTGTACGGGCACGCCCGCCGGTACCAGGGCCGTTTTCTCCTTCCCGAGGATTTCGACGCGGCGAGCAGGGAGCTTCTCGCCCGTTCCAGGACGGCGGTCGATTCGGTCCTGCGGTCGCGGGTGAATCAGGAGGGCCTGATGGACGACCTCGGCAACGCGGTGATCCTCCCCGCCCATGAGTGGGAGATAGCACGCCTGCTGGCCAAGCTTTCCGCTCTGCGTTCCGAACACGCCGAGATCGTCGGTACGGACGTCTCGCACGAGGTGTCGGCGGTGGTGAGCCCGCTGGAGCGGGTGCTCGCGGCGAGCGAGGCCGCGGTCACGGCCCGGGTCGAGGCGCTGGAGCGATACTCCCGTCATATCGCGCAGGCCGAGCGCGCGTATCACGCCCGCAACCAGATCGAGGCATTGCGCGAACGGCTGCCCCGTTACGAGGAACTGCTGGCGGAAGCCGGTTCAGACAGGCTGGCCGTGCCCGAGATCGCGATACTCGCCGAGGACGCCGACCGCTTGGAACAGGCGTTGAAGGACAGCGTGAAATCCGCCCACGAGGCGTTCCGCTACCTCGACGACCCTGGATATGAAGACAGCTCCGCGAGCTGAATTGGAGGACTCTTGGACCCGTTTCACCGCCTTCGGGCCGCCCAGGGCGAGGTTCTGCCCGTCGCCGAATACCAGGAGGAGTTCGACCGGGTCTACGAAGCCTCCCGCGACACCGTCTGGAAACTCGAACGAGCGCAGGAGTTCTACGAGCCCGACGTCGAGAGCTGGCGGGCCATGATGGACGGCGACTGGGATCGCTCGATGGCCCTGCTGGAGAAGTGGCGCCCGCCGCTGCAAGAGCTCTACGCCAATCGTTCCGAGTTCCGCAGGCTGCGCATCGTCGAGACCCCGATCACGCCCTATCTGCAATGGGAGATCAACGGCCTGGCCGGGCGCGTGGCGGCGGGTGAAGGGGTCAAAGTGCTTCCCGCGGACGCCGTACGCGTGCACGAGCAGGCCGCCCCGCTGCCGGAACTCGTGATCTTCTCGCGCTCGTTCTGCTACGAGGTGCTCTACGACGAGGTGGGCGGGCATACCGGGGCGCGCAGGGTGACCGATCCCGAGGTGGTCGGTCCGTGCCTGGACGCGCTCGTCGATCTCTACGACCAGGCTGAGGAGCTGACCGGCTACCACGAGCGGGAGGTCGTACCGCTGCCGCCGCCGGCGATCAGCGCGGAGATGCGGGCCGCCTATCCGGACTACTCCTGATCCCGCCGAGCCGCGTCCGGACGTAGCCGAAGTGGAAACGAGGCCGGACTGAAGCGAGGAGCAGAGAGGTCAGCGGGCCGACTGGAAGGCGCGGCCCGTCAGCGTCGCGGCCCCGTCGTGCCGGAAGAGCCCGCTGTTCGGTTCGGTGGGCGAGGACGGCAGGCCGAACCACCCCCAGCGTCGCACGTACGGCAGGGAGGACAGCATCTTGGTCGAGGCGGTGAGGAAGGCGGCCTGCCGCGCGTCGCCGGGGTAGCGGGTGCCGTTCGAGAAGTCGATCAGCGCGTACTCGGTGAGCCAGATCGGCTTGTGGTAGCGCTTGTAGATGGCCCGCAGGTAGGACTTGAGCTGGGCGACCGCGTTATCCGTACGGAAGTCGGAGCCGTACCAGTGCACCGCGACGAAGTCCACGCGGTACCCGCGGGCGGCCGCTCCCGACATGAAGCGGTCGAGCCACCCACCGGGTTTGTCCCCGCCGAACGCCACGGACGGACTGCCCAGCACGCGCCCGGTGGCCATGAGCTTGGGCCACAGGGACAGCGCCTTCTCCACGCTCATGTTGGCCTGGGCGGGCAGGTCGGGCTCGTTGAATCCGAGCAGGTACGGGCCGGCCCGCTTGGCCTCGGCGAGCTTCGCGGGCGTGACGCTGGCGGCTCCCCACACCATGGGGACGAACTCCACCGAACTGGACGTGCTGACGCCGTCGTGGTTCGTGTTCCAGGTGTAGTACCAGCTCGCGCCCGACTTGGCGAGCGCCGCGCTGACGCCGGGCATCTTCCACACGCCCACCCCCTTCTTGGCCGGCACCCCCACGGGAGCCGGCTCGCGGGGGGCCTCGCGCCGGCTCGGGGACGGGGAGGGGGAGGGGGTCGCGGACGGCGAGCGCGACGGCAGCACCTTCGAGGTCGTCCGAGGCTCCACGACGGGCTCGGCCACCGGGGCGGGCGTGGTGGCGAGATGCCCGGCCACCACGGCGGCGACGACGACCGCGGCCACGCCGGCCGCCGCGGCCGGACCGTGCGGTATGGCGGACAGCGGCCCCCGCGAGCCGGCGGCGTGGGATGCCCGGTGCGCGCCGCGCCCCGCGAAGAGCTGCGAGGCGACATGCCTGATCGCGTCGGTGGCGGGCGGTATGACCTGGATGCGTTCCAGCAGGAAGCCGGCTGGCACGGGCAGCAGCGGCAGCCCGCTGAGCAGCCGGTCGATGGGCAGCAGCCCGGCGGCGCGCCGCCCGCAGATCGGGCAGCCGCGCACGTGCCGGGCGAAGCGCTTGCGCCACAGCGGGCTCGGCGCACCGTCCCAGTTCGAGGTGAGGGTGCGCAGCTCGGGGCAGCCGGAGTCCGCACGTAGCGCTCGCACGACCGTACGAGCCGTCTGGACCTGTTCCTTCATGCGCTGCACGCGTACGGCGGCGTGGCGGCCGGACAGGCCGAGCGCGCCGGCGAGGTCCGCGCGGCCGAGCTCGCCGGTCTCCTCCAGCCACCACAGGGCAAGAAGCGACCGGTCGTCGTTGTCGAGCCACCGGGTGGCCTCGGCGACCTCGCGGCGCTGGTCGGTGAGCCCGAGCCGCAGGACGGTCACGGCGGCGAAGTCCGACTCCGGGTCGGGCACCTCGGTCGCGGTGTCCAGGTCGGCCCTGCGGTTCTGCGTGGTCCGCCGGTCCTGCTCGTGGTCGCGTACCTGGCGGACGGCGATCGCCACCAGCCAGGAGCGGTACGCCTTCGGGTCCCGCAGGTCGGGAAGGGCGCGGACCACCCGCAGCAGGGTCTCCTGGACCACGTCGTCGACGTCGTTGTGCCCGTTCAGGGCCCTGCCGACGATGTTGTAGACGAGCGGGAGCGAATCGGCCACCAGAGCGTCCAGTGCCTGCTGGTCTCCGTCGCGGGCGGCCGACACCATCGCCGTGTCAGGTCCGCCCCTACCGGTTCCGGGCATCGCGCTCCGCTCCCTGTCAGTCGTCCCTGCGTCGGGTCGGGCAATTCTCTCGACAAGGGACGATCCTCTCCACCTACGAGGAGTCCCTCCTGAGAGGAGACCCGGCGAGCCACCCTCGGACAACGAAAATTCGGGGTTCTTGTCAAGGTTTCTGTTGTCGCCTGGCCGCCCCCCGGTCTCCTGTGCAGGAGCGAACGCGTCCGGCCGCCGGACGTGACGGCTCCCCATTCCGACTCCCTGTACGAAGGACCTGATCAGCATGGGTAAGACCATTCCGCGCGGTACTTCGCCAGGTCGCCGAGCAGGCCGCCGGGCCACGCTCCTGAGCGCCCTGGCCGCCGTCCTGAGCGCCTGCCTGATGAACGTCACGGTCCCGGCCGGCGCGGCCGAGGCTCCGCTCTCGCAGGGGCGCACCGCCACCGCGTCTTCGAGCGAGAGGGGCGACCTGTCGCCGTCGGCCGCGGTCGACGGCAAGCCCGGCACCCGCTGGTCGAGCAAGTTCAGCGACCCCCAGTGGCTCCAGGTCGACCTGGGCGCGACCAGCACGATCAACAAGATCGTGCTGAACTGGGAGCACGCCTACGCCACCGCCTTCACCATTCAGGTCTCCGACGGGGGCGGGCAGTGGAAGACGATCCGGTCCACGACGGCCGGCGTCGACGGCGTGCAGACCCTGAACGTGTCGGGCAGCGGCCGGTACGTACGGCTCTACGCCACCAAGCGGTCCAGCCAGTACGGCGTCTCGCTGTGGGAGTTCCAGGTCTTCGGGACCGGCTCGACCAAGCCCGAGCCGAGCGCCTCGCCGACCAAGCCGGCCCCGAGCGGCAGCCCTACCAAGCCCGTCCCCAGCGCCACGCCCACCAAGCCCGCCCCGAGCGCCTCGCCGACCAAGCCGGTCCCGAGCGGCGACCCGAGCAGGGGCCCGGTGCCGCCCGGCGCCGTGCGGGTGGCCGAGTTCGTTGCCGAGTGCCCGTTCACCCATCGCCTTGCCGACGACCCGATCGTGCTTCCCGGCCTCGCGGGCGCTTCGCACATGCACAGTTTCTTCGGCAACACCTCCACTGACGCCGGCTCCACGCTGACGACCCTGCTGAAGGGCAACAGCACCTGCAGCCCGAAGGCCGACCTGTCGTCGTACTGGGTGCCCACCCTCTACAACGGGGACAAAGCGGTCGAGCCCACCGGCACCACGTTCTACTACCTGGGCGAGGGCGTCAGCGACAGCGCGATGGCGAAGACCCGCGCGCTCCCGCAGGGGCTGAGGATCGTGGCCGGCAACGCCAAGGCCACCGGCGCGGACGGCACCAGCAGTGCGCGCTGGTCGTGCCTGCACGCCGGGGAGGTCGGCTCGTCCAAGAACTTCGTCAACTGCCCGGCGGGCAAGATGCTGGAAAGCTACCTGGACTTCCCGCACTGCTGGGACGGCAAGAACCTGGACTCCGCCGACCACAAGAGCCACATGTCGTACCCGGTGGGGAACGCCTGCCCGGCGTCGCACCCGGTGATCGTGCCCAAGCTCCGCATGGTGCTGCGCTACCCCGTCAGCGGCAACCCGGCCGCGTTCCGGCTGGCGTCGGGACCGGGCTACACGATGCACGGCGACTTCTTCAACGCCTGGCCCGAGGCGGAGATGGAGCGGCGTGTGCGTGACTGCATCCGCCCGATCGTCAAGTGCGGCGCCGACGGCACCCCCTGACACAGGCGGCACTTCCTGAGAGCGCGGGAGTTCGCTCCCACCCGAGACCACCCGAGCAAGAGGGGGATGCGATGAAGACGGCCGCCATCGGCTTACCCGTGCTCGCGGTACTCACAGGGCTACTGGTGACGCGCTGTGTCGCCGCAGGCCCGACCGCCCATCCGGCCGCGGACCACCTGCCCGCGCAGGAGGTCCGCGCGACGGCGGACACGGCTTCGGGCGCGACGGCGGACACGGCGGGCTCGTTCAACGTCACCGACGTCGCGTGGTTGCAGCTGATGATCCCGATGACCGAGCAGGCGGTGCGCCTGCTCGAACTGGCCCCGGCGAGGTCCGCCGATCCGGACGTCAGGCGCTTCGCCGCGGAGGCCGGTGGCGACCGCCGTACGACGCTCCATCGGCTGCGCGAGCTGCTGCGGCGGGCGGGCGTGCCGGAGTCCAAAGAGCATGACGGGCACGACATGCCGGGCATGGTGACCGCCGCCGACTTCGCGGTCCTGAACAAGGCGAGCGGCGCCTCGTTCGACCGGCTCTTCAGGCAGGACGCGCGTGAGTACCTCAGCCAGTCCGTGGTGGTGGCCCGAGGAGAGCAGGGGTCGGGCGCCGACCGGGAGACCAAGGCCTTCGCCGCGTCGATGGAGAAGCTCCATGCGGCCCAGCTCACCCGGCTGAGGCCGTGAGAAGCGCGCGTGCGCAACCTCCAGAAACCGGGAGAAGCGCCCGTCCGACCGAGGCTACGAGAAGCGCCCGTCCGGCCGAGACCGCGAGAAGCGGCGGCTCGGACGGGACGGCGAGAAGTACCCGCCCGGCCGAGACCGCGAGAAGTGGCGGCTCGGACGGGACGGGGAGAAGACCCCGTCCGGCCGGGGCCGTGGGGGGCGCGCGGACCCGGCCGCGCGCCAGGCGCTCCCCGGCCGGACGGCCACCCGCCCGGGGAGCGCATCGGACCCTGGTGCTCGTCCTGATCTACGGGGGAGCGGCCCTGGCGACGGCGGGATGCTGGTCCGGCCTGGCCTCGGTCGCCGGGCTCGCCGGCTGGCTCGGCTGGGCAGGACGGCTCACCGGCCTGCTCGCGGGCTACGCCTGCGCCGTCCTGCTCGGGCTGGTGTCGCGTGTGCCCGTGCTGGACCGCGGGGTCGGCACCGACCGCCTGGCCCGCTGGCACGGGATGGGCGGCCGCTGCACCATCGTCCTGTCAGCGGCGCACATGGTGTTCGCGATCGCGGCCCACGTCGCCCGCTCGGGCACCGGCGTGCCGCGAGGGACGGTCACGCTGATCCTGGACGGCCCCGCCGTGCTGGAAGCGACCGCCGGCCTCCTGCTGCTGGCCGGTGTCGCGATCATCTCGGTACGGGGCGTCCGGCGCCGGATGAGGTATGAGATCTGGCACTACCTGCACTTCGTCACCTACGGCGCCGTCTTCCTGGCGTTCGCCCACCAGCTCACGGGTCCGGACTTCGCCGGGAGCGTCGTCGCTAGCGTGCTCTGGCGAGCCCTGTACGTCTCGGTATCGCTGGCCCTGGTCTGGTACCGCTTCCTCACCCCCGTGCGGCGCGCCCTGCGCCACCGGCTGCGGGTGGCCGGGGTCCGCCTGGAGTCGCCCACCGTGGTGTCGGTCTACCTGACCGGCGAGCGCCTGGACGAGCTCGGCGCGGAGCCCGGCCAGTTCTTCCGCTGGCGCTTCCTGGCCTCCGGCCTGTGGTGGACGGCCAATCCGTACTCGCTGTCGGCCCCCGCGAACGCGAGGTTCCTGCGCATCACCGTCAAGGCGGTCGGAGGCCACAGCCGCGCGCTGGCCGCCCTGCGCCCCGGCACCCGCGTGTGGGCCGAGGGGCCGTACGGGGCGCTCACCGCCGCGCGCCGCCGCAGGCCCCAGGTGCTGCTCATAGGCGGTGGAGTGGGCATCAGCCCGCTGCGCACGCTCTTCGAGACGCTGCCCGGCCAGGTGACCCTGGTCTACATGGCACGCCGCGACGAGGATCTGGTGCTGCGCCACGAGCTGGACGCCATCGCCGCCGCGCGCGGGGCCACGGTCCACTACACCGTCGACGAGATGTCGGGCGGACGTACGGTGCCGCTGACCGGGCGTGCCCTGCGGACCCTGATCCCCGGGCTGGCCGTCCACGACGTGTACCTCTGCGGTCCCACCGGGATGACGATGGCGGCGCGTCACGCCCTCCGCCGCGCTGGTGTCCCGAACCGCCGCATCCATCTGGAGTGCTTCGACTTCTGAGCGGTTACTTGGACAGGTAGAGGACCTTCCAGGTGCCCGCGTAGAGGCAGTTCAGCGAGGGCTGGGCGGACTTGGCCTCGGAGCAGACCTTCAGCTCGACCTCGTACACGTCCGGGTAGCTGAAGGTGAAGGCCTTCGGCGAGCCGTACGTGCAGTCGCGGACGGTGTGGTGCTTGAAGGGCAGGTTGCCGGAGTTGTCGCGGTAGGTGATGCGGAAGACCGCGAGGCCGCACGAGGAGCCGCGCGTGAGGTCAGTGACCTTGCCGGAGATCTTCACGGTGTCGGCGGTCGGGATGACCTCGTGGTCCTCGCCCGTGGCGGACAGGGAGCCGGAGGTCTTGGCCCGGTGACCGGGGGCGTAGTACGTGCCCCAGCGGGAGGAGGAGGCCGAGGCGGCGGCCGCGTCCGATGTGCCGGTGCCGGCCTGGGCGGCGGCGGGGGCGATCGCGACGAAGGCGGCGGCCACGGCGAGGCCGGTGAGGGTGCGGGTGATCGTCATCGGAGCGGTCCTCTCTGTTTCGTGATGACCGCAGTATGTGATCGGCCGCTTGCAATCGCCTTGACCGCTCGCTGCAAACGGGTATCAACCACCGTCCATCGGACGGCTATCGCCGTCGCGACCGGCCGTCGACTCGTGGCGCGCGTTGATCGTCGCGTCGATGCTGTCGGTGAGGAAGCGCTCGATGACCTGCCGTTCCTCGTCGGTGAACTGACCGAAGGCCGCCGACAGGTGGCGGGCGAGCGGGGAGAAGAACTGGCCGCCCAGGGTGACGGCCTGCTCGTGCAGGGTCAGCTCGACCTTGCGGCGGTCGGTCGCGCTCCTGCGCCGCTCGACGTGGCCCGCCTGCTCCAGCCTGTTGAGGAGGGCCGTGGTGGCCGGGGGGCTGAGGTTCAGCGCGGCGCCGAGGGCGCCGGGGCTGAGCGGCCGGCCCTCGTCGGCCGCGTCCATGATGACGACGACGGCGTTGACGTCGGTGCGGTGCAGGCGGTGGTCCGCGGCGAACTGCTCGGCGAACCGGTCGAGCTCGACGTTGAGGCGCCGCATCAGCGTCATCAGCTCAAACGGGCTGCCGGCATCCCTGCCTGACGTGTCTGCCGACACGGCTGTCCTCCTTCGTGTTGCCGACAGCGCCCGGGTGTGCCTAACCTTCCGCCATAGAAATATTCCATGGCGGAAAGAGTTGCTGTGACGCGAGCAGAGCATATTAGGTGGGCGGCGCTGTGGGGGGCACGCGGCAAGTGGGTCACGGTCGCCGTGGCGCTGGTCCTCTCCGGTCTCGCGCTCGCGTTCGGCGGGGCGGCGAAGGTCGACAGCGATCCGGCGGCGTCCCTCCCGAAGGGCGCGGAGTCGGCGGCGGTCGCGCGGCTGCAGCAGCGGCTGCCGAGCGGCCGGCTCCTGCCCGCCCTGGTCGTCTACAGCCGTGCCGGGGCGCTGACCGGACAGGACAGGTCCGCCATAGAGTCCGGCGCCGGGCGGATGGCCGCCCTCGCCGTGGGGGGCCGGGTCCCGCCTCCGGTCTTCTCGCCCGGTGGCGACGTGGCGCTGGTCTCCGTACCGCTCGCCGGGTCGCTCACCAACGCCGAGCTGGCCAAGGTGGTCGGCGAGATCAGAGCCGAGGCCCGGCGGGGACTGCCCGCGGGGGCGCGCGCCGATGTGACCGGCGGCGCCGGCTTCAAGGTCGACCTCGCCTCGGTCTTCGAGGGCGCCGACATCACGCTGCTCGCCGTCACCGCGGGCGTGGTCGCGCTGCTCCTGCTGCTGACGTACCGCAGCCCCTGGCTGTGGCTGGTGCCCCTGAGCGTCATCGGGGTCGCCGACCAGGTCGCCTCCAAGGTGGTCGCCCTCCTGACCCGCACGACCGGCCTGACCGTGGACGACTCCACCCTCGGGATCACCTCCGTGCTGGTCTTCGGGGCGGGTACGAACTACGCCCTGCTGCTCATCGCGCGCTACCGCGAGCAGCTGCGCCTCCACGGGGACCGCCACGTGGCGATGACCGGGGCCGTCCGCTCGGCGGCGCCCGCCATCCTCGCGAGCTCCGCGACCGTGACCCTCGCCCTCGGGACGCTGGCCTTCGCCCTCTCGCCGTTCAACCGGAGCATCGGCATGGCCGGCGCCGTCGGGATCGTCACCGCCGTGGCGTACGCGCTGCTCGTCCTCCCCGCCGCGATGGTGCTCTTCGGCAGGGGCCTGTTCTGGCCCTTCGCCCCCAAGGTGGGCCAGGCCGACCCGACGCGCACCGGGCCGTGGTCCCGCGTGGGCCGCGCGGTGTCGGACCGGCCGGTCGTCATGACCGCGGTGAGTCTCGGGGTGCTGGCCGTGCTGGCGTCCGGGATCGCGGGCGTGCGGAGCGGCCTGTCGCAGACCGAGCGGTTTCGCGACCCCGTGGAGGCCATCGCCGGTCAGGAGACGCTGAGCCGGGCCTTCCCGGCCGGAAGCGCCCAGCCCGTGGTGATCATCGCCCGCACGCCGGCCGCCGAGGCTGTGCGCGCCGCGGCCTCGGGCATCTCGGGGAACCCGCGCGTCACCATCGCGGAGGGGACGCCCGAGTACACCCGGGCCGACGTGGTGCTGGGCGCCGAGCCGGGCAGCGAGGCGAGCTTCGCCGCGATCAGGGAGCTTCGTGCGGCCGTACACGCCGTGCCCGGCGCCTCCGCAGTCGTCGGCGGACCCGAGGCGGGCGACCTCGACGAGCGGGACGCGGCCGTGCGGGACCAGAAGCTGATCATCCCGATGGTGCTGGCCGTGGTGCTGCTCGTGCTGCTGCTCCTGCTGCGGTCGGTCGTGGCGGCCGTCACGCTGGTGCTCACGGTGGTCGCCAGCTTCGCCGCGAGCTTCGGCGCGGGGTGGTTCGCCTTCACCCACCTGTTCGGCTTCCCCGCCCTCGACCTCAGCGTGCCCCTGCTGAGCTTCCTGTTCCTGGTCGCTCTGGGGGTCGACTACAACATCTTCCTGACGACGCGTGCCAGGGAGGAGACGCCCGGCGCCGGCACCCGCGAGGGGATCGTCGTGGCCCTGGCGGTCACCGGCGGCGTCATCACCAGCGCGGGCGTCCTGCTCGCGGCGGTGTTCGCCGTGCTCGGCGTGCTCCCGCTCATCACGCTCACCCAGATCGGGGTCATCGTGGGCTTCGGTGTGCTGCTCGACACCCTCCTCGTACGCAGCGTGCTCGTCCCCGCCCTGGTCACGCTCCTCGGCGACCACTTCTGGTGGCCGGGCTCTCCCCGGGACCCGGCCGTCAGGACGAGAGGCCCTCGCGGCCGTGCGGGGCGTTCCAGTCGAGCAGAGGACCGGCCGGCACGATCCGGGTCGGGTTGATCTGCGGGTGGGTGCCGTAGTAGTGCCGCTTGATGTGGTCGAAGTCCGTGGTCCCCCCGAAGGCGGGGCGCTGGTAGAGATCCCTGGCGTACGCCCAGAGGTTCGGGTAGTCCACCAGGCGGCGCAGGTTGGCCTTGAAGTGGGTGACGTAGACCGCGTCGAAACGGGCGAGCGTGACCCACAGCCGTACGTCGGCCTCGGTGAGCCGGTCGCCGAGCAGGTAGCGGCCGGTGCCGAGGCGCTTCTCGAGGTCGTCGAGGGTGGCGAAGAGCTCGGCGACGGCCTCCTCGTAGGCCTCCTGGCTCACGGCGAAGCCGCAGCGGTAGACGCCGTTGTTGACCGTGGCGTAGATCCGGTCGTTCAGCGCGTCGATCTCCGGCCTGAGAGCGGCGGGGTAGAGGTCGACACCGGTGTCGGCCCACCGCTCGAACTGGGTGCCGAGGTCGATCGTGATGTCGGGGAAGTTGTTGCTGACGATGCGCCCGGTCTGACGGTCCCAGAGCACCGGCACGGACACGTGGCCGTCGTAGCCGGGGTCACTGGCCTCGTAGGCCTCGCGCAGCAGCGTGAAGCCGTTGACCGGATCGGCGGTGTACCCAGGGCCCTCGCGGAACGCCCATCCCCGGCCGTCGCGGACCGGGTCCACGACCGACAGCGAGACGACGTTCTCCAGCTTCTTCAGCGCCCTGACGATGATCGACCGGTGAGCCCAGGGGCAGGCTGACGAGACGTACAGGTGGTAGCGGCCCGGCTCGGCGGGGTAGCCGCTGCTCCCGTCCGCGGTCACCCGATCCCTGAAGCTGTACGGCGGCCGGGTGAAGTCGCCCTTGGCCCCGGCGGAGGACTTCAGCCCGTAGTCACCGTGAACGGAGAAGTCCACCGGGCTCGCGACAGCGGATGTGTTGGTCACCGATGTGGTCCTTCCTGTGAAGCGATCAGGCCGGGCGTCGTCCGCCGGAACCTGCCCGGTCTTCACGACTACACCATCGCCGTGAAGCGTGCCGTGGTGGGTCTCCTGCCCGGGCCTGCCGCCGAAGGCGCCTAAAACGGAAATATTCCTAATTAAAGCTCTGACCTGCGACTTTCCGCCCACGGATGCGCCCGCGAGGGCCCTGCGTCGTGCCCGTGCCGCACGACGACCGGCCAGCGCGTAGGCTGACAGGGCGTCGTAGTAGAAATGTCACAGAAGCCTCGAACATGTGATCTAATCCTGCTTGCGGCATCGCACACCCGTGCGGGGTCGCATGCATCTAATTGCATCCAGTAGTCGCGGAGCGAACCTGATCGCTCACCTGCGGCCACGCGCCCGTCCGGGCCACACTGCGCGGACGAGGTCGCGGAAGCCGTACGAGCGAGGCCAACGCCGTTCGACACCTCGATTTTCGACCAGGTGGGTGAACCACTTGGCCAGAGTCATCGTGCCGCACTACGCTTTGTCGCAGATCATTCCGCCCTGTGTCCGCGGAGCTTCCTCAAATGGAGGTGGCACCGCCATTGGCACGGGCGTTGACCATGTCAAGCGCGCTGTGGCTCCGCACATCGCCGGCCGCGCTCGTCGATTTCCTCCGTCCGACGGACGGTGTGATCGGCGTTCCTGATTTCGCCCCCCGGATCCTCAGGCGATCCGGGTTGTTCGGGTTGTCACTCCCCGGCGCTCGCGAAAGCGGGACTGTTGTGCCCGATTTCGGGCAGATGCCATGCGATCACGCATGCCTCTCCATGAGCCGGCGCAGGGGTGAGGTTCTCAAGAGGATGGGAAATGACACGTATTGATCCGGAGTCCTTGGTCGCGAGCCTCAGAGGCGTGCAGAAGGCCTCGGAGGCCACCGGGGTCGTACACCACTTGGAACGCATCGTGCGCGTGGTGGACCGGTTGTTCGGCTATGCCGGGGCGGGTCTGATGTTCGCCGATGAGGGCAAGGCGCTGCGTTATCTGGTGACGACCGACGAGGCCGGGCGCAGCCTGGAGCACGCGCAGGCGGCGATCGGACGGGGACCATGCGTGTCGGCGTTCTTCAACAACGCCGCGGTGACCACGCGTGACGTCCAGACCGACGAGCGATGGCCCGACCTGGCCGAGTTGCTGCACCCGAGCGTGCGGGCGGTGGCGGGGGTTCCCGTACGCCTGGGGGACGGGCCGGTCGGCACCCTCAACGTCTACCAGGCAGAGCCCCACGACTGGGAGGAGTCCGACACCCAGGCCCTCCTCGCGTATGCGCACGTCATCGAGGAGGTGCTCGCGGCGGCGGTGAAGGCCGAGGAGAAGAGCGCGCTGGCCGACCAGCTCCAGTACGCCCTCGACTACCGCATCGTGATCGAGCGGGCGATCGGGTATCTGATGGGCAAGCATGATCTGACCGCCGCCCAAGCCTTCACCGGCCTGCGCAAGCGGGCACGCGACAGCCGGCGCCGCGTCGCCGACCTGGCCGCGGAGATCCTCGGCGAACAGGCACCCCCGGCCTGAGGGCCAGGCCGATCGTGATAGTGATCACTTCGTACGATCCTCCGCCGCGGACGGCGATCGGGATGACTCTGCACGGCGACCTCGACTTCGAGGGCGCCGCGGAGTTGCGCCGGCGCCTTCCCGTACTGCTCGCCCGCCACCAGCCGCTTCACGTGAACCTCGACCTGGCCCACGTGACCTTCCTCGACTGTTCGGGGGTCCGCGCGCTGAAGTGGCTGGACCGGTGCATGCGCGGTCACGGTGGCACGCTCACGATCGTCCGGCCCTCGCGGCGGGTACTTCGCCTGCTCCGGCTGCTGGAGTTCGACCATCGGCTGAGTATCAGCCAGGAGGACTGGCATGACATCGTTCCACCGGAGAACTGGAAGACCATCCGGCTGGCCTCGCCCCGGACGGACCGCGATCCGAGCCTCAACTGATCCCGGCTACCCTGATCGGTGATGTATCGACTGCTCTTCGCGCAGGTGCTCCGGCGGTTCGACGCCGAGACGGTGCACCACCTGACCATTCGCGCGCTCCGGGTCCTCTCGCTCGCCCCCGTCGTGAAGCGCCTGCTCTACGAGAGGCTGGCGCCACACGACGAGGCGCTCCGCATCCAGGCCTTCGGGGTCCACTTCCCGAGCCCCTTCGGGCTCGCGGCGGGCTTCGACAAGGACGCCGGCTGCGTGGAAGCCCTGGCGGCCTTCGGCTTCGGCCATGTCGAGGTGGGGACGATCACCGCCCACGCCCAGCCGGGCAACCCTCGTCCGAGGCTGTTCCGGCTGGTGTCCGACCGGGCGATCGTCAACCGCATGGGCTTCAACAACCGCGGCGCCCAGCAGGCCGCGCGGCGCCTGCGCAGGCCCCGCGGCCTGCCCGTGGTGGTCGGCGTGAACATCGGCAAGACCAAGGTCATCCCCGAGGAGCTGGCCGTGCGCGACTACGTCGCCAGTGCCAGGAAGCTCGCGCCGCTCGCCGACTACCTCGTCGTGAACGTCAGCTCCCCGAACACCCCCGGCCTGCGCAACCTGCAGGCGGTCGAGCTCCTGCGGCCGTTGCTGAAGGAAGTGCGGCAGGTCGCGGGGCGCACGCCGCTGCTCGTCAAGATCGCCCCTGATCTCGCTGACGAGGACGTCGACGCCGTCGCCGACCTCGCGGTCGAGCTGGGCCTCGCGGGCGTCATCGCCACCAACACCACCGTCGGCAGGGAAGGCGTGTCCAAGGCCGAGGCGGCAGTGGCGGCCGAGACCGGCGGGCTGTCGGGGCGGCCGCTCAAGGCGCGCTCGCTGGAGGTGCTGAGAAGGCTTCGCGCGCGGGTGGGCGACCGCGTCACCCTGGTCTCGGTCGGAGGCGTCGAGGACGTCGACGACGTCTGGGAGCGCCTGCTGGCCGGGGCCACGCTGGTCCAGGGCTACACCGGCATGATCTACGAGGGCCCGCTCTGGGCGTGGCGGATCAACCGTGACCTGTCCCGCAGGCTGCGCCGCCACGGTTACTCGTCGGTCCGCGAGGTGATGGGCCGGGTCGGCGGCTAGCGCCGCCATGCCATACCCTGGCTGGGTACGCCTGTGAGGAGGATGGACCCATGACCACCAGCACATATACCGTCACCGGAATGACCTGCGGCCACTGCGTCAGCTCCGTCAAGGAGGAGGTCGGCGAGGTGCCGGGTGTCACCGGCGTCGAGGTCGACCTCGGGAGCGGGCGGGTCGAGGTGTCGGGAGGCGGCCCCCTCGACGACGCGGCCATCCGCGCGGCGATCGAGGAAGCCGGCTACCAGGTCTCCTAGCCCAGGCTCGGGCGGGTGGAGTCCGCCGCGTGGGTGAGCTCCTCCAGGTGGCGCATCACCTCGGCCACCGCCACCGCGCCCGGCCGGTGCCGCCTGACGCCCGTGCCCCCGCGCTGCCACGGACGCGGCCCCGCCGGCGGCCGGTACTCCACGCCGTAGGCGTCCAGCCGGCCGAGATGCGCGGGCAGCGCCGCGGCGAAGCCCTCGGCGTCGCCCGACCAGGTCACCTGGGCCATGGCGCAGCCGCGCGGCCAGGCTCGGTAGTCCAGGGTGCGCCCGTCGGGGATGCGCTCGGTCCATAGCTGGAACTGCGCCCCCAACACCCGGCCCGCCTCCGCTGGCGTCCAGGACGCGGGCACGGGCTCGAAGGCCGCCACGTCCGCGACGGTGATCGTGTCGCCGATGGCCACCGGCTCCTCGGGCGACGCGGCCTCGGCGTAGTCGAAGTACAGGGGGAACACCGAGGTCGCCACGATGTCGTGCCCGGCGGCGGCCGCCCGCCGCCCGACCTCCACGCCCCGCCACGGCATGACGACCGTGTCCTCGCGGAGCATCCCGCTCACGAACGCCTCGTCCCAGACCACGGCGCGCGAGCCGAGGCCGGCCAGCACGTCGGCGAGCCCGCGCAGGAACCACGCGTGCAGGTCGCCGGGGGTGGCGAGCCCGAGCGACTCCCGATGGGCCTCGATCTCGGCCGAGGCCGCCCAGTCGTCGAGCACGCACTCGTCGCCGCCGATGTGGAAGTACGGCACGGGGCCGAGGGCCTCGACGATCTCCGCGAACACCGTCGCCAGGAAGTCGATCGTGCCGGGCAGCGGGGACAGGATCGCGGGGGAGATCCCCCAGCGGTCCAGCACGTCGTGCCGACTCGCCGGGTCGGCGCCGAGGTGCGGGTACGCGGCGAGGATCGCGGACGCGTGACCGGGGACGTCGATCTCCGGCACGACGGTCACGGCCCGCGCGCGGGCGTAGGCGGCGATCTCCGACAGGTCGGCCAGGGTGTAGAACCCGCCGTGCGGGGTGTCGTCGTACTCGGTCTCGCCGCGGAAGTGCCTGGTGGTGGTGCGTGCCCGGTGCGATCCGATCTCGTGCAGCAGCGGATGGGCCCGGCTCTCCACCCGCCAGCCCTGGTCGTCCGCCAGGTGCAGGTGGAGGCGGTTGAGCTTGTGGACCGCCAGCAGGTCGATCAGGCGCAGCACTTCACGCTTCGGCATGAAATGTCGGGAAACGTCGAGGTGGGCGCCCCGCCACGAGAAGCGCGGCGCGTCCTCGATCCGCCCGCACGGGACCGGCCACCGCGCGCCGGGCAGCGGCACGGACCGGAATGCGTCGGCGGGCAACAGTTGCCGGAGCGTCTGGCCCGCGTACAGCGCGCCCGCCGCGCCCCCGGCGGCGATCCGTACGGCCTCAGGATCCACTGTCACGGCGTAGGACTCGGGACCGAGACTCAGATCAGGCTCGACGCTGATCGTGGCCTGGTGCGCCGTCTGAGCCCCGCCCGGAGCCGCACCGGCCCGCGCGATGTCCGTGTGGTCGCCGTGGTCCCCGGGACCGAGGTCGAGCACGGCGAGCGCCAGCCGTACGGCGTCGGCCAGATCGGCGGGACCGGACACCGCGGCGCGAGGGGTGAACTCGAACGAGCCTGGCGCGGGGTCGAGCACCTTCGGACGCGGGATCAGGTCAGTCATGCCCTAGATCATGCCAAAACGGCCGCCGTCGTCCAGCGGTGCCACCCACGGGGTCAGCCGAGGTACTTCTGCAGGCCTTCGGCGAGGGACGCGGCGATGCGCTGCCGGAAGGCGGGGTCCTTGAGCTTGGCGGCGTCGGTGGGGTTGCGCATGTTGCCGGTCTCGATGAAGACCTTCGGCACCGTGGAGAGGTTGAGCCCGCCGAGGTCGCTGCGGAAGTCGAGCGCGTCCTTGCCGAGATACGTGGAGTAGGGCATGCCCGTGCCGGACTTGTACGCCTCGCGCAGCGCGAGGCCGAGCTTCTTGGAACGCCCCACCACGGGGTCGACCGGCCCGTTGATCTTCTTCGGCATGATGATGTGGAAGCCGCGGCCCGAGGCGGGGGCGCCGTCGGCGTGGATCGAGACGGCGGCGTTCGCGTGGGCCTTGTTGCCGATGGCCGCGCGCTGGGTGATGCACGGGCCGACGCCCGTGTTGCTGTCGCGGGTGAGCTCGACGGTGGCGCCCTTGGCCTTCAGCAGCTTGACCATGCGGTTGGCGACGTCCCAGGTGAAGGCGGCCTCGGAGTAGCCGTCGTTGGTGGCGGTGCCCGTGGTGTCGCAGGGCTTCCACTCGGTGAGGACGTTGACCTTCTTGTTGACGACCTCGGGGTGCCGGTAGTTCCCGCCGTTGTGGCCCGGGTCGATCACGATGACCTTGCCGGCCAGCGGCTTGGCGGGGGACGGCGTGCCCGCCGTCGCCGCCCGTGCCGAGCTGGACGCGGGTTGCGCCGCCACGCTTCTCATGTCGGCGGTCCGGGGCCCGGCGGCCTCGGCGGCGCTGGTGCTCGCCGCTCCGCCACAGGCTGAAGCGCCCAGCCCGCACAGGGCCAGGAACGTTACGGCCAGTGCTCGACTGGTCACGATGATCCCCTTCGAAGACGACCTGTCCGCAGTCCAACCTACGCGTATCCGCGTGGTGGACCGGCCGCTATGCGAAACGGGGACGAGCGGGGGCTACCAGGCGGGCTCGCCGAGATTCTGCTTCTGGAGCAGCGCGGCGAGTTCCCTGGCGTCCTCGGCGTCCAGGCCGAGGACGACGCGCGGGCGGCCCCACGGATGGTCGATGGAGTGGGCGACGTAGCTGGCGACCGACTCGGTCGAGCCCTCGTCGTCCTTCCCCCGGGTGGCCCGCCAGTGCGCCCACGCACGCTCTAGCTCGGCCGCCGCGCGCTGGGCGCAGGAGACCAGTTCCGGATCACGCATGTCTACCCCCCGGTCAGACGCCGGCCGCCTGGCCCGGCGGGCACTGCCTGCCCACCCGCTGCCCCCATGACAAGCGAGCGTTCCAGCCCTTTTGGGACCGGTCCGGCACGCCGGGGGGCCGGCGCCTGCTCCGAGTCAACACGGGGACGGCGCCGTTTCCGTGGATGTTGACCTACCCTTGGGGATCACTTGGAGCCGGGCCGGTGCTGTGCCGCACCACCAGGCGCGGCGTGACCTGGCGCAGCCTCGCCAGCTTGCCCGGGTCGGTGATGCGGTCGCTCAGCAGGGCGGCGGCCGACCGTCCCATCGCCCGTCGCGGCTGGTCCAGCGTGGTCAGCGAGATGTGGTGCACGGCGGCCAGGTGGGTGTTGTCGTACCCAACGACCGACAGGTCCTCGGGGACGCGCAGCCCCAGCTCACTCGCCGCGACCAGCACACCGAGGGCGACGACGTCGTTCGCGGCGAAGATCGCGGTGGGGCGCGGGTCGCGCTCCAGCAGCGCCCTGGCCGCCCGGCGGCCGCCCTCCTCGGTGAAGTCGCCGTGCTCGACCATGATGTGCGGGGCCAGCGCGTGCCTGCGCATCGCTACGAGGTAGCCCTCGCAGCGGAAGCGCGCGGACGACGACGGCGTGCCCTCGATGTGCGCGATGCGCCGGTGGCCGAGCTCGACCAGGTGGTCGACCGCGAGGCGGGCGCCGAGCTGGTCGTCGTCCACGACGATGTCCACGCTGTCGAGCTCGACGTCGCGCTCGCCCACGACGACCGTGGGCGTGTACGCCGCCGCCTCGGCGAGCGTCTCGCTGGACGGCGCGACCCCGAGCAGCACGAGGCCGTCCACCCGGAGCTCCAGGAAGGCCTCGACGGCCTCCTCCTCGAAGGCGGGGTCCCAGCGGCCGCTTCCGATCAGCAGCCGGAGGCCGTCACCGTGGAGACTCTCCTGCAACCCGTCGAGGAACTCGGCGTAGAACGGGTTGTGGAGATCGGCCACGAGCGCGCCGACCAGGTGGGTGCGCCCCTCGACGAGGCTGCGCGCCACGGCGTTCGGCCGGTAGCCGAGCTCTCTGGCCGCCTGTAACACCGCCTCACGCCGGTGTTCGCTGACGTGCGGGGACCCCCTCAGCACCAGGGAGACCAGCGACTTGGAGACGCCCGCGCGTTCTGCAACGTTCCGGATCGTCGGCCGGGGGCGCGGCCCGTGGGCGTCGCCGAGCCCGGACTCGGTCGCGCCGAGATCGGAAGGGTACCGAGCGGTCGTCTGCATGGACGGTCCTGACATGGTTCTCCCCACGCTGAGTGGATGTGCACCTGTCAGACCAAACGATCGAGTCGCGTTGAGGGTACGGGTGTCTTGTGCGCCTCGGCAGATGGTCATCGGGGCTGCGCTTATTGGGCACCGCCTCCGATAGTGTGCGCATTGTGGGTGCGACATCAAGGGCCCCAGGTGAGCGGGATGGCTCCGGCACCGGGGACATGCGTCCAGCACGGCGAAGGCTGAGCGTCGACCGCCGCCGCGAAGAGCTGATGGCGGCGGCACTGGAGCTTTTCAGCAAGCACGATGCGGAAGACGTGTCGATAGACGACGTGGCCACGGCCGCGGGGGCCTCACGGGCGCTCGTCTATCACTACTTCGGGGGAAAGCAGGAGCTGTACGTCGCGGCGTTGCGCAGCGCGGCGCAGGAACTGCAGGAGATGCTCCGCCCCGTGAACGGCGGCACCGCCATCGAGGGGCTGGCCGCGGGGCTCACGCGCTACTTCGACTTCGTGGAGGACCACGCGGCGGGGTTCGCGGCGCTGCTCCGCGGAGGTCCCGCGAACCGCGCGGGCGAGGTGGGCGAGATCGTCGAGGGCGTGCGCCGGCGCCTCTTCAAGATGATCATGAATCAGATGCAGGTGAGCGAGCCGTCCCCGGTGTTGCGCACGACGCTCAGGTCCTGGATCGCCTCGGTCGAGACGGCGGGGCTCGACTGGCTGGAGAACCGCGACATAGAGCGCGCGACCCTCGAACGCCTGCTCGTCGACCAGATGGTGGCCCTGCTGGGGGTCGCCGCCCAGCACGACGGCCTGGCAGGCGGGTCGCTCCCGGAGCTCGGACGAGAGCCCGGGGAGCCGGGTTAGATCTTCTCTGGCGGCGGGCGAGGACCGGTGGATAGGGCTTCCGTGCGGCGGAGGCCCTAGATCCGATTACCCACCGGGACGCACCCGCACCGGCCTGGTGAGGTGGCGCCGGGCGGGCGGCGCCTCCCACACCTGGCCTATGGCCTCGGTCACGGTCACTCGGGCGCGCAGTGGGGGCCGTACGGCCCCCGGAGGCCCAAGTCCGCCTCACGTGGTCATGGGTGTGTGGTTGGACGCGCTCACATACGTGACGCGAGCGCGCCGGTTCTCCCCCCTAGGTCGGTGACGGTCCCCGCCTCACTCCGACCGCTGCTGCGGGATACCCGCGAGCAGCGCACGGACCTCGGTCTCCCGGTAGCGCCGGTGACCGCCAAGGGTGCGGATGGACGTCAACTTGCCCGCCTTCGCCCACCGAGTAACGGTCTTGGGGTCGACGCGGAACATGGTGGCGACCTCCGCCGGGGTGAGCAGTGGCTCGGCCTCGGGTGTACGAGCTGACATTTGTGCGGCCTCTCCTCCGTGGACCGGCGACAGCGATCCTGCGACTTGTGTTGGCGCTTGTCACGGATGTCCCACAATGATCCAATTCATACGGATTTTTCTGGACCATGTGCGGTATCACCCGATGTGACCATACAGCCACGTAGAGCGATTGGCGAGCCCTCTAAGTACAACGCCTTGTCCACGGGTTGATGTCACGCTCGGTGATTCTAGCGACACGTTTCGTGGTATCGCAGTGAAAACGGCAAACTACTCAGTTCGCAGAAGCGAGCTGGTGACTCCCGTTACCTACTTTTGCAGGTCACGTCGAGGATTTGCGGTTCAGTTCGCCGATTCGAGGGCTTGTATTGACTTCCAGCGCACGATCACTCGCTGATACATGGCGAAGGCCAGTTCTTCTTGACCCGTGTCCAACCCTGTGAGGGCGGCGGCGAGCTCAGCGGCCGACTGGTCGCCCTGGAGTGTCGCGTCGTCCATCAGGTGGACGAGACCGCCGTAGTCGAGCTCGACGAGGGAGTGCGGATGGAACTCCTCCAGCCACCGCCCGACCTCCTCGACCTCGGCCAGGGTGCTCACGTCGCCGACGTGGCGGCGGATCACCACGAGGGCCCGCGCGACCCTGCGCCTGGCCTGCGCCATCGAGGTGACGTACAGCAGGTTCCTAGCGGGGGCCGTGGTCGTCGGGGCCGTGGGCTCGGTGGCCGGCTCCTCCGGGCGGCCGAGGACGAGCCAGCGCTCCGCGGAGTCGAAGGGCACGAACCAGGGGGTCGGGATGTGCCAGGTGCTGGTGCGGATGTGAGTGCGCAGGGCCGACGAGTTGCCCTTCTGCTTGAACCTGTCGAAGTCGTCGGCCGTCTGCTCGGCGATCGCCCGGGGAACGAAACGGTCGGCCAGCTTGATCGGCGTGGCGCCCCGGAACCGGGCGAACGCCAGCCACGACCGCAGCCTGCTCTGCCAGGGGCAGACGTACAGCGTGTCCTCGATGCGCCGCAGGTAGGCGTTGGCGCTCTCGCCGCCGGGCGCGGGCATGGCCGAGACGCCCAGGAGCCGGCGGACGGCCTCCGAGTGCTCCGCCTCAAGGGCGAACGCGCGGCGCGGCCGGTCCTTGGAGTCGGCGTACCTCGCCCAGAAGGCGCGGTCGCGCTCGGTGAACGCGGACAACGGCTCGTAGACGCGGAGATAGGCGGCGTAGGGCAGCACATCTCGAATGGTGCCACGGAGCGGCGAGCCGACGCGAGCGAGCGGGCGGGTGGCGCCGCGCGCGGCACGCCGGGTGTGTCGCGATCTGGACGATCATGGTTAGGGCAAGAGCAGCTAGATAGGGTGGTTCCCGGGATCCGCCGCGACGAGGCGGCGGACGAGATTGACCGGGAGTCACCATCGTGACCGACGTCTTCGGGCTGTCCCACAAGGACGCGAGCCCATCGATCGGACAGGCAACACACGAGCAGGTCGTCTTCTGCTCGGATGACCGCAGCGGCCTCCACGCGATCATCGCGATCTACAACACGGCCCTCGGTCCAGGGCTCGGCGGCACGCGGTTCTACCCGTACGAGAACGAGCAGGCGGCGCTGGAGGACGTTCTCAACCTCTCGCGCGCCATGGCGTACAAGAACGCACTGGCGGGGCTCGACCTCGGCGGGGGCAAGGCCGTGATCATCGGCGACCCGGCCAAGGACAAGAGCGAGGCGCTGCTGCGCGCCTACGGCCGCTTCATCCAGTCGCTCGGCGGGCGCTACTTCACCGCGTGCGACGTGGGCACCTACAGCGAGGACATGGACATCGTCGCGAAGGAGTCCTCGTTCGTCACCGGGCGCACGGTGGCCAACGGCGGCGCGGGCGACTCCTCGATCCTCACGGCCTACGGCGTGTTCCAGGGGATGCGGGCCGCCAGTGCGTACACCTACGGCGCCTCCAGTCTGCGCGGCAGGCGTGTGGGCGTCGAGGGAGTCGGCAAGGTCGGCTACCGCCTGGTGGACCACCTGCTGGAGGACGGCGCCGAGGTCGTGGTCTGCGACGTGAGCGAGCAGGCCGTCGAGCGGGTCAGGAAGGTCCACCCCGAGGTCCAGGTCGTGGCGGACGCCGAGGCGATGAGGGCCGCGGACATCGACGTTTACTCTCCGTGCGCGCTGGGCGGCGCGCTCGACGACGGCACGGTCGCGGGGCTCCGGGCGAAGATCGTGTGCGGAGGGGCCAACAACCAACTGGCCCATCCCGGCGTGGAGAAGCAGCTCGCGGAGCGGGGCATCCTTTACGCTCCGGACTACGTCGTGAACTCCGGGGGCGTCATCCAGGTCGCCGACGAGATCCAGGGCTTCAACATGGACCGCGCCAGGGTAAAGGCGACGCAGATCTTCGACACGACGTTGAAGATCTTTTCGATCGCTGATGAGGAAGGGGTCCCGCCGGCTGCGGCGGCCGATAGGCTGGCGGAGCGCAGAATGTCGGAAGTCGGACGGCTTAGGGGTATTTGGCTGGGCCGCTGACTGCGGACGCCCTTACGGCGTACCGAGCGGCGCGCAAAACAGGTACGGTTGTAGTCGAACGAGAGCTGACGCCGGAAGTCAGGCGGCGTCAGCGCGTGGTGCGTTAGCGACGAGGGGTCGGGCACGACCCCGCATGAGGGGGTCGAGCCGATGGGGCGCGGCCGAGCCAAGGCCAAGCAGGTGAAGGTTGCACGCCAGCTCAAGTACAACAGCGGCGGCACCGATCTTGACCGTCTTCGCGAGGAGCTCGGAGTCAATCACGACTCCAACCAAAACGATGATGACGTCGTTGACGATGAGCTGGCCGATCGGTACGCCGATTACGCCGGCGATGTCGACGACGATGACGAGGACGACAGGTCCCGTCGCCGGTAGGCGATTTTCGGGTTGACGCAAGCAGGCACCCGGCGAGCAGAGGCTCGCCGAGTGCCTCCTTCGCGCGCCCGAAGGCTCCTTGCCATGCAGCATGGCGAGGAGCTTTTCGTCGTGTTCGTGGAGCTCTTCGCCCCCGTTCGGTGGTGACCGAGATCACTTTGCCGTGCGGCGAGCCCTGCGGGGGGCGTCCGGGCGTGCCGTCCGGGTCGTCGCCGACCGGTTCCGGCCAGATGTCCGCTTGTGGCCATCGAAGTCGCCTGTCCCGTACCCGAGTCCGGAGAAGGCCCACTGACCTTCTCCGGACCTCTCTGGTCAGGCCTTGAAGCGGGCCTCGCCCGCACCCGGGACGATCTCGCCGAGGACCCACGCGTGCTGGTCGTGCTCACGCAGAGTGTTCAGGGCGGCCTCGACGGCGTCCTGCGGCACGATCGCGCACATGCCGACGCCGAGGTTGAACGTGCGGTCCATCTCCTCCTGGGCCACCCCGCCATACCCGGCGATGACCTCGAAGATCGGCTGCGGCGTCCACGACGAGCGGTCGAGTACGGCGTCCACCGAGCCGGGCAGCGACCGGGCGAGGTTGGCCGCCAGCCCGCCGCCCGTGATGTGGGCGAAGGCGTGGACCTCCACGGCCCTGGTGAGGCCGAGGCAGCCGAGGGAGTAGATGCGCGTGGGCTCCAGCAGTTCTTCGCCCAGCGTGCGGTCCAGCTCGGGGAGCGACGCCTCCAGCGCCAGGCCTGCCGTACGCAGGACGTGGCGCACCAGGGAGTAGCCGTTGGAGTGGACGCCGGAGGAGGCGAGCCCGAGGACCACGTCGCCCGGCCGCACGCGCTCGGGACCGAGCAGCTCGGAGGCCTCGACCACTCCGGTGCCCGCTCCGGCGAGGTCGTACTCGTCCGGCCCCATGGCTCCGGGGTGCTCCGCGGTCTCGCCGCCGACGAGGGCGCAACCGGCCAGGCGGCACCCCTCGGCGACCCCGCCCACGATGTCGGCGATGCGCTCGGGGACGACCTTGCCGCAGGCGATGTAGTCGGTCATGAACAGCGGCTCGGCCCCGCACACCACCAGGTCGTCGACGACCATGCCGACCAGGTCGATGCCGATCGTGTCGTGCTTGCCCAGCGCCTGGGCCAGCATGACCTTGGTGCCCACGCCGTCGGTCGAGGTCGCGAGCAGGGGCCGCTTGAAGCGCAGCAGGGCCGACACGTCGAAGAGCCCGGCGAAGCCGCTCGCGTCGTCCACCACCTCGGGACGCCGCGACCGCGCCACCCGGGACTTCATCAGCTCGACCGCCCGGTCGCCGGCCTCGATGTCGACGCCCGCCGCGGCGTAGCTGGTCATGAAGCCTCCTTCGTCGGCCCCTGTGCCAGGGCGCTCCGCCGCGTCACGCCTTGGCCTCCAGGACGAACTTGCCGACGTTGTCGTTGTCGATCGGGATGGGGTAGTGGCCGTCGAAGCAGGCCCGGCAGAGCCGCTCGGCGGGGAGCGTGGTCGACTCGGTCAGGCCCTCAAGAGAGATGTAGCCCAGCGAGTCGGCGCCGATGGAATCGCAGATCTCCTGCACGGTGCGGTGCCCGGCGATCAGCTCGGCCTTGGTGGCGAAGTCGATGCCGTAGAAGCACGGCCAGGACACCGGCGGCGAGGAGATGCGCACGTGGACCTCGACCGCGCCGGCCTCGCGGAGCATCTTGACGATCGCCCGCTGCGTGTTGCCACGCACGATCGAGTCGTCCACCACGACCAGGCGCTTGCCCGCGATGACCTCCCGAAGGGGGTTCAGCTTGAGCCTGATGCCGAGCTGGCGGATCGTCTGCGACGGCTGGATGAAGGTGCGGCCGACGTAGGAGTTCTTGACCAGGCCCTGGCCGTACGGGATGCCGCTCTCCTCGGCGTATCCGATGGCCGCGGGCGTGCCGGACTCGGGAGTCGGGATCACCAGGTCGGCCTCGACCGGGTGCTCGCGGGCCAGCCTGCGGCCCACCTCGACCCGTGTGGCCTGGACGCCGCGTCCCGCGATGGTGGTGTCGGGACGGGCGAGGTAGACGTACTCGAACAGGCAGCCCTTGGGCTCGGCCAGGGCGAAACGCCGCGAGCGCACGCCGCGCTCGTCGATCGTGAGCAGCTCGCCCGGCTCGATCTCGCGGACGAGCGCGGCGCCGACGATGTCGAGCGCGGCCGTCTCGGAGGCCACCACCCAGCCGCGCTCCAGGCGGCCGAGGACCATCGGGCGGATGCCCTGCGGGTCACGGGCGGCGTACAGGGTCTTCTCGTCCATGAAGACCAGGGAGTAGGCGCCCTTGACCTGCGGGAGCAGGTCGGCGGCGGCGTCCTCGATGGACTTGCTGCGATCCTGCGCGAGCAGGGAGGTCAGCACCTCGGTATCGGTCGTAGCCCTGATCGACCCGGCGGGAAGCCGCTCGGCGAGCTCAGGGGTGTTGATCAGGTTGCCGTTGTGGGCCAGAGCGAGCCCGCCCCCGTCGGTGGAGCTGAGGGTCGGCTGGGCGTTCTCCCAGACGCTGGAGCCCGTCGTGGAGTAGCGGCAGTGCCCGATGGCCAGGTGGCCGCGGAGCGTTCCCAGGACCGACTCGTCGAAGACCTGGGCCACCAGGCCCATGTCCTTGTAGACGAGGATCCTGCTGCCCTCGCTCACCGCGATGCCCGCGGACTCCTGCCCGCGATGCTGCAGCGCGTACAACCCGTAGTAGGTGAGTTTGGAGACGTCCTCCCCTGGTGCCCAAACGCCGAAGACGCCACAGGCGTCCTGCGGCGGTCGGTCACGGGGGTCAAGGTCATGGCCTAGCCTGCCGTCGCCCTTTAGCACGTGCTTCAGTCTAAGTTGGGCGTCTCGGTGCCTGGTAATCCGGGTCCGATCGGGCAAGACGTGTCGACCCCCGGCCATGCCGTCCCTGACGGTCATGGGGCAAAGATCCCTGGATTTTTGCCGTGTCGGCTCGGTGCGCCGGGGGATGCCGGGGGAGAGTTGGGCTTCAGGCATGCCCATACAGGTCGAAAGAGCAGACCGTGACGACACCTGGCGATCCGAACTACCCCCACCCGTGGGGTGACGACCCGCGCGGCCGTCATGCGTCCAGCCAGCCCCCGTACGGTGAGCCTCCTGGAGGGTACCCGCCGGGCGATCAGCCTCCCCACGGCGGCGAGCCCCCGGGCGGATTTCCACCGGGCGGTCAGCCTCCGTACGGGGAGCCGCCGGGAGGACAGCCGCCGTACGGCACGCCGCCCTACGGAGGTCCGCCCTACGGAGGTCCGCCCTACGGAGGTCCGCCTCCCTACGGGCAGCCACCGCCGGGCGGCTGGCCGGCCGGGGGAAGCCGAGGGGGCGGGCTCGGCACGGCGGCCCTGGTCCTCGGCATCGTCAGTCTTTTCCTGCTGCTCATCTGCGGCATCGGGGTGCTGACCGCGATCGCCGGTCTGATCGTCGGCTTCATGGCCGTGTTCAAGAACTCCAACAAGGGCCGCGCGATCGTGGGCATCGTGCTCAGCGCGCTCACGCTGATCCTGGCGCTCATCGGGTTCGCCTGGTTCCTGAACAACTTCCAGGAGTGCTTCGGCCTGCCCACGCAGGGCGAGGCGCAGCAGTGCGTGGAGCGGAAGCTGGGAGTGAACGTCCAGACGCCTTCACCATGACCCGCTCAGGAGCTGCGCAGGGGCAGGTGCCCGGAGAGGTCCGCACGGGCGCCACTGGCGCTGATCTTCCCCGCCTGCATGGCGTCGTCCCAGGTGACACGGCCGGTGGCGAGCTCCAGCCAGGTGCGCGGATCGGTCTCGACGACGTTGGGCGGCGTGCCACGGGTGTGCCGGGGGCCCGCCACGCACTGCACCGCGGCGTACGGCGGCACGCGCACCTCGACCGTCCGGCCAGGGGCGCTCTCGGCCAGGCGGTCGAGCAGGTGACGCACGGCGAAGCGCGCGAGATCGCGCTCGGGGCGGACCCCTTCCTCGTAGAGGCGGAGCACCACCTGCACGGCGGCGTCGGGCGCCTGCGGCGCCGGGCCGTCGTAGGGATGCTCGCCCAGCTCGGCGAGCTGGGAATCCAGCGCGGCACGTACCTTTTCGACATCAAGCTTGCGAGTGGACACACGTCTATCCTGCCCGGTGCCCTTCGGCGGCACCGTTCATCTGGACGGCAGGCGCGGTTCACCTGTTGTTGTGCTCGCGCACATACGGTCCCGGCTACGGCACCCCTCGTACCACCTTGGAGGATCTGTGGCGAACACGTCGCCGCGCAGGACGCTCACGTTGCTCTCCACTCCTCGCGGGGGTGGCCGCGACGCCATGACCTGCCAGTTTCGCTGTGGCAACGCCTGCGCGCACGAGGTCTCCAACACCAGTGACAACCCGTACTTCAACGACCTGCTGACGAGCACGCTCTCGCGCCGTGGCGCGATCAGGGCGGGAGCCCTCGGCACGCTGGTGGCGACCGTGGGCGTCGCGGGCACGACGGCGGCCGTACCCGCCGCCGCCGACCCGGGCACGGAGGCGTTCGGGCGGGGCGGCTACAAGGGAGGCCTGCGGTTCGCCTCCGTCGCGCCGAACTCCGAGGACGCGCTGACCGTCGCGGACGGCTACGCGTCGGCCGTCGTGGTGCGCTGGGGCGACCCTGTGCTTCCCGACGCCCCCGCGTTCGACTTCGACAACCAGACGGCGGAGGCGCAGGCCAAGCAGTTCGGCTACAACTGCGACTACGTGACCTTCTTCCCGCTGGGCTCCGACCGGGGCCTGCTCTGGGTGAACCACGAGTACACCGACGAGAACCTCATGTTCCGCGGCTGGACCAGCGGTGACAGCGCCCCGCTGGAGCAGATCAAGATCGGCCTCGCGGCGCACGGCGGATCCGTCGTGGAGATCGAGCGCGCCGGGCGTACCGGGCAGTGGAAGCTCGTGACGCGCGGGCGCCGCCGGTACAACCGGCGGATCACCGCGCAGACCCGCATGCGCTTCTCCGGCCCCGCGGCGGGCTCCGGCCTCCTCAGGACCGCGGCCGACCCGCGCGGCACCACCGTGTACGGCACGCTCAACAACTGCTCGGGCGGCACCACGCCGTGGAACACGGTGCTGACCGGCGAGGAGAACTGGAACCAGTACTTCGTCGGCGGCAACGGGGTGCCCGAGGCCCAGAAGACCTACCTCACCCGGTACGGCGTGAGCACCACCACGGCCATCCCCAGCGGGAACCGGCGTTTCGACCGGGTCGAGGAGCGCTTCGACCTCGCCAAGCACCCGCAGGAGATCAACCGCTTCGGCTGGGTCGTGGAGATCGACCCCTTCGACCCCGAGGGCACGCCGATCAAGCGCACCGCCCTCGGCCGGTTCGCGCACGAGGCCGCCACCACCACGCTCACCCGGGACGGCCGCGTCGCGGTCTACATGGGCGACGACGGCCGGTTCGAGTACATCTACAAGTTCGTCTCGAAGGACCGCTACATCAAGGGCTTCGACCGGCACAACCGGGAGCTGCTGGACGAGGGCACGCTGTACGTGGCCAAGTTCACCGGTGACAGCCCGGCCACCGAGATCGACGGCACGGGCAGGCTCCCGGCCGACGGCGCCTTCGACGGCTCCGGCACGTGGATCCCCCTGGTCAGCGGCAACAGGTCCTTCGTCCAGGGCATGACCGCCGAGGAGGTCCTGGTCTACACCCGCGTGGCGGCGGACAAGGCCGGCGCGACCAAGATGGACCGCCCGGAGGACATCGAGCGAAACCCGGTCAACGGCGCCATCTACGCCGCGCTGACCAACAACACCAACCGGGTCGCCGCCCAGGTGGACGAGGCCAACCCCCGGGTGTCCAACAAGCACGGCCACATCCTGGAGATCGTCGAGGAGAGGAACGACGCGGGTGCGACGTCGTTCAAGTGGGCGCTCCCCCTCGTCTGCGGGGACCCCGCCGACCCCTCGACCTACTTCGGCGGGTACGACAAGACCAAGGTGTCGCCGATCTCCTGCCCGGACAACGTCACCTTCGACGCCGAGGGCAACCTGTGGATCGCCACGGACGGTAACGCGCTGGGCAAGAACGACGGCCTGTTCGCGATGCCGCTGGCAGGGCCCGAGCGCGGCCACGTGCGGCAGTTCCTGACGGTGCCCTACGGCGCGGAGACCTGCGGGCCCCTCGTCAGCGAGGACCAGCTCAGCGTCTTCGTCGCCGTCCAGCACCCCGGCGAGATCACCGGCGCCACGCCGGACAACCCTTCCAGCCACTGGCCCGACGGCGGCACGAGCCAACCCCGCCCCTCGGTAGCCGTCGCCTGGCACAAACAAGGCAAGAAAATCGGCTCCTGACCACGCAGGTGCTCTGAGAGAGGGGGCCATGGTCCAGCCGGCCATGGTCCTCACGCTTTCCGACGAAACTCACGCCGTATACGGAGGAGGCGGCCCAATACCATGGAAGCCCTGCTTAGCCGCCTGCGGGTAGAGGCTCTCATCCCGGGTCCCCGACCAGCCGCCAATATCCAGCAAATGAACGATCTCATGGTTCAGGATGAAAGCGGTGAGGACGTGATGGAGCGGCTTGGGAACATTCTCATCCAGCAGCAGCTTCACGCGGCTCCCTGGACGGTTCGTAACTGTTGACATAGGCAGCGAAGTCGGCGGCGTCGCGTGCGGCGGGTGCTGAGACGCTCGGGTAGTAGTCCGAGATCTGCTCGGCTGGAACGCCGTCACGCAACAATGCGGCAACCTCGTCGTAAGGGATGCGGGTGCCCTTGATCACCGGGATTCCACCCCGCACGGCCGGATCGACCGTCACATGCTCACGTGGTCGCAGTAGATCAGGTATGTGCCGGCCATCGCGATAGAAGGGTCGTAGTACGTCCACCATCTCGTGGATGACGAGGTTGGCCTTGCTCCGCACCAGATCGACCGCCTGATCGGGCGCCATCAGGTAAATAGTGCCGCCGTCAGTGATCAGTCTGTACGCAGACAGGTGATCTCGTTCCTTCAGGTCGTCGCGCAATGTGTCCAGCGCCCGCCTGATCTTCTGCAAGGAGGTGTCGTTGCGCAACTTGACGCAGGTCCGCAGTGCCACCACATCTCGGAATGAGTACAGGACGGGGCGCACATCGGAGACCTCCGGTACCAGTACGGCTCCGCGCCGTGAGCTAGCCCTGCGCCAGTGCGCCAGCTGGCGAAGCGTGGCACCTGACAGCGCCGCAGCAAGCTTCGGACTATAGGACACCTAGCCTCACCCCCACCGATGTATACGGGCGGATCCGTTACCCAGCCATCATCGCAAAGATCTGCTCGAAGATTCGGTCTTTGCGCAGCCACCGGCTCTGGCATGCGTGGCATGTGGGCCTCGCCTCCGCGCGCTGGGCGCGCTTCGGCTCGGGCTGTGTTTCCCAGGGGGCTCCGCTCCCTTCGGCCCCCGCGCCCCTCGACCTTGCCTACGGTGTGGTTCGGCTGCCTTGCGCGACCGCCGGCCACGCCCGCTTCGAGCTCTTAGTACGTTCGCCAGGGCCGCTTCGGACCATTGGGGGACGGCTGTACGTGAAGCCGGATCGGGGGTGTGACGAAGCTCGTTCTCCTGGTCGAGAACCCTTCGCTTCTTCCCGGATTCGTGCCGCGGTCTTCGGCGCCCTGTCGGGGATGCCCGCCGCGACCGTGGTCCCCGATCTCGCCGATACGGCGGGCCGCCATGGCGTGGGTGCCTCGATCAGGTACGAGGGCCCCGACGGCTGGGAGCGCGCGGAGTTCATCTTCGAGCGGGAGACGTACCGATTCCTCGGCTGGCGGACCTGGATCGAGAGAGGTACCGAGGAGACCATGCTCGGCGGGACGGCGGTGTTGGCGATCAAGGTGGTCGATTCCATGCCGGAGGTTCCCAAGAACGCCGGCAAGCCTGCGTTCTGCTAGCGCTCCAGGCCGGGAGGCCCGTTCCCGGGTCGTCGATGGGGACGGGCCTGTGGTCGAGGAGGGTCAGCCGTCGACGGGATCCTGGGTGGGGGGAGTGGTGGGGAGGGCGCTGCCCTTCTTCCACTGGGTCCAGGTGAGCTGCCAGTAGCTCCAGCCGTTGCGCCAGTCGAGCTTCCGCTTGGTGCCGGTGACCTGGACGACGTCGCCGCGCTGGGCGATGCCGTAGAACCACTTGGCGCCGGCGGGGGTGGCGCGCACGCAGCCGTGGCTCTGGTTGGACCTGCCGAGGAACTGGTAGTCGCCCGCGCTCTGGTGGACGTACTCGCCGCTGTCGGAGATGCGCACCGCCCAGGGGATCTCCAGCTTGTAGTACAGCGGGTCCTTGGGGTCGGTGACCCCGAGCCACCCCGAGGTCATGGTCTCGACCTTCTTCTTGCCCATGGCGAGGTGGACGCCGCTGGTGGTGAGGTAGACGTCCACGCCGTTCTTCACCAGGCCGCCGCGGCCCGCGCTGATCGGGATCGACTTGACGAGCCTGCCGTCGCGGCGGACCTTCATCACGTGCTTCCTGGTGTCGACCAGGGCGATGTTGGACGCGCCGATCGCGAAGCGGCGGCTGACGTTCTTGGCCTCCTCGTTGCCGGGGATGTCGCCGAGACGGGCGGTGAAGGTGACCTTCTGGTGCGGTTGCCAATAGGTCTTGGTGCGGTAGACCACCTTCCGCTCGGAGACCCAGCGCCAGGCGCCGTCGACGGGCTTCTCGGCCTGGACCTGGAGCACGGCCTCGGCCGCCGCCCGGCTGGGAACCGCCCTGTCGAAGGTGACGATGATCGGCGAGCCGACGCCGATCGTCTCGCTCTTCTCGCCCATCGGGGTGATGTCGACGATGCGGAGCGGTTCCTTCGCCTTGGCGCCGACGGCCGTCTCGCCCGCGCCGGCGGCCCTGGCCTGCGTGGAGGAGGCCTTCACCGCGCTCCCGGCCTGCGGGGAGTTCACCGCGCTCCCGGCCTGCGGGGAGGTCTCCGCCGTGCCGCCGGCCTGGGGCGAGGCCGGCGGTAAGGCCTCCGTCGCCCGGCCGGGGCTGGACGAGCAGGCGGTCATGGCGGCGAGGGCGAGGAAGGCCAGGGAAATGCCGGCCGTCCGCTTGAGGGGGTTCACGGTCTACTCCTGATATACGCGCTTCGCGCCGGGTTTTGCCCCGGCGCGTTCCCTATGTGAGACAGCTGAACAGCGCGATAAGTGCAGACTCATCCCATAACGATGCAATAACGACGTTCGTTGCGACTGTTTCAGAAGGGATTTATGCGACGGGCTCGGGGACTCTGGGGGTCTCCATGGGGGCGGGCGGTGCCGCGCGGCGGGTGCGGAGCGAGACGAGGCTGACGGGGATGCCGATGGCCACGATGACGCCCGCGACGATCAGGGCGAGCTGATAGCCGTCCAGGAACGCCGTGAGCGGGCTCGCGCCGGACTCCATGGCGGCGCTCTGACGGGCGCTCAGGATCGCGCCGAGCACCGTGACGCCGAGCAGGCCGAACACCTCGCGGAAGACGTTGAGCACTCCCGACGCGACGCCCCCGCGGCCCGCCGGAAGCGCTCCGAGGATGGCGTTGGTGAGCGGGACCAGTAGTCCCGCCCCGAAGCCGTACAGCATCAGCCAGGGGAAGAGCTGGGCGTAGGTGCCGTGCTCGCCGATGAAGGAGATGCCGACGACAGCCACCGCCATCAGGCCGAGACCCACGGCGACGGTGGCCGCGGTGCCGAAGCGGTTCGCGATCCTCGGGGCGACGGTGGCGAGCCCGGCCATCAGCAGGGCCATGGGGACGAACGCCGCCCCCGCCTGCGTGGGGGTGAAGCCGAGGACGTTCTGCAGCCAGAGCGCAGTGAAGAAGTAGATGCCGAAGATGCCGAAGGCCCACAGGCCCATGGAGACCATGCCCCCGCTGAAGACCCGCTCGCGGAACAGCGACAGGTCGATCATCGGCTCCTTGGCGCGGGTCTCGACCAGTAGGAACATCGCGCCCGCCGCCGCGGCCACGGCGAAGGATCCGAGGATGACACCGGAGGTCCAGCCACGCCCGTCTCCCTCGATGAGCGCGTACGTCAGGGCGAAGAGCGCGAGCGACGAGGTCAGCAGGCCGGGCACGTCGAGCCGTCGCCTGACAGGGGTGCCCGACCGGCCGATGGCCCACGCGCCGAGCGCGAACGTGATGGCGCCGATGGGCACATTGATCAGGTAGATCCAGCCCCAGTGCCAGTTCTCGCTGATGAAGCCGCCGGTCAGCGGGCCGAGGGCGAGCGCCAGGCCGCCGACCGCGCTCCACAGGCCCACGGCCATGCCGCGCTCCCTCGCGTCGGGGAAGGTGGCGGGGATCAGCGAGAGCGCCGTGGGCGTCAGCAGGGCGGCTCCGATGCCCTGGATGCCCCGGCTGAGGATGAGCGTCGCCCCGTCGCCCGACAGCCCGGCTGCCGCCGACGCCAGCGAGAAGACGGCCAGGCCGATCAGGAAGACGCGCCGCTGGCCGAACACGTCGGCGAGCCGGCCGCCCGCCATCAGCAGACCCGCGAACACCAGCATGTATCCGCTGACGATCCACTCGAGTCCGGAGATCGTCAGCCCCAGATCGCGCTGGATGGTCGGGAGGGCCACGTTGACCACGTTGTTGTCCAGATACGTCATGAAGGTGGCAAGGGACACGGCCACCAGCGCCCACCATCGGCGTTCCATAGTCATCTCCTCTACGGTGTACTTGTACGTCGTACACGTACACCGTAGAGGAGAGCTTATACGGTGTATAGTTGTCAAGTGGCCGCAGAGAAGCTGACCCGGGAGACGGTCGTCGAAAGCGCTTTGTCGCTCGCCGACGAGGAGGGCGTCGAGGCCGTCACCATCCGGCGTCTCGCCGGACGCCTGGGTGTCACCCCGATGGCCCTCTACTGGCACTTCAAGAACAAGGACGAGCTGATGTGGGCGCTCGCCGAGCATGTGCTCTCGGGCGTCACCGCCGACCTCTCCCCGGGCGACTCCTGGCAGAAGCGGCTGCGCATGATGGTCGAGGCCCTTGTGCGCGTCATGCGCGAGCACCCGTGCCTGCCCGGCCTGCTGACCGCCGTGGAGGACAAGCACGAGGTCGAGAGCTTCAAGCGAGCGACCGAGGTGGCGCTTGATGTTCTCGCCACGGCGGGGTTCACGCTCAGCGAGGGCTACGCCATCTCGGCCTACCTGCTCAACGGCTCCGTTGCCCTGGTGAAGAACCAGCCCTACTGCCCCGCCAACAGGTCGGTCACCGATGAGGCCGAGGCGCGCCGGCAGCGCAGGCTGAAGCTCGAGTCCCTGCCCCCCGACCGCTACCCGCGCATGATCGAGTACGCCGCCACGCTCTGCGAGCCCCCCGACAGGGAGCGCTACTTCACGTTCGGCGTCGACCTGCTGCTGGCCGGAGTCGAAGCCCTGGCCCGCAAGAACACCCCGGCGCCGGGCTAACGAGCACGGCGCGGGCGGGCGCAGGCGGCGGTGACTACGCCCGCGAGCGCGACCGTCGCGAGCACGAGGTACGTCCGCTGGAAGCCCGACATGAGCTGCTCGACCGCCACGGGTGAGAGCCGCGAGAGCGTTCCCGCGTAGACGAGGTCGCGCAGCTCGGGGGAGACCGCGCTGGTCAGCACGCTGAGGGTCGTGGCGACGCTCAGCACGATCCCGACGTTCATGATCATCAGCCGGAAGCCGTTCACCACGCCCAGGCTGCCCGGCGGGAGCGCGCTCATCACCTGCGTCGTGTTGCCCGTGAGGAACGCGCCGTTGCCGCAGCCCGCGAGGAACAGTCCCGTCCCGATGACCCAGTACGGCGGCGTCGTGCCGGTGGCCAGCAGCAGGCTCAGCAGGCCGGCGAAGTTGAGCAGGCAGCCGCCGACGGAGAGCGCGTAGGGGGAGATCCGGCGGCCGAGGGCGCCCGCGATGGGCGAGGCCAGGGCCATGCCGATGGGCACGGGCAGCACGCCGAGCGCCGCCGTGAAGGCGTCGATGCCGCGCGCGGCCTGGAAGTACAGCGCTACCAGCAGCACCAGAGCGGACCGCGACAGGGCGGTGCAGAAGGACGCCAGGTTGGCGAAGGTCAGCATGCGCTCGCCGAAGAGGCGCAGGTCCAGCACCGGATGGGAGGCCCGCCGCTCGACGACGACGAGCAAAGGGACCAGGATCAGGAAGATCAGCCCTCCGGTGATGACCACCGGGCTGGACAGGCCGCGTGAACCCGCCTCAGGCAGGGCGATCAGCACGGCGGACAGCGCGGCGAACACGATCAGATTGCCCGTCACGTCGACCGGCGTGCGCGGCCCGGCCGGCACCCGGCGCAGCGTCGCCCATCCCCAGACGAGCCCGATCACTCCGGCGGGGACGTTCACCCAGAACACCCACTGCCAGCCGGCGGCCTCGGCGATGAGGCCGCCGAGGGTCGGCCCGGCGAGCTGGGCCACCGACAGCGTGCCGATGTACACGCCCATCCCCTGGCTGAGGCGGTCGGGCGGGAAGGCGTCGGTGATGATGACGGTGCCGTTGGCCAGGATCATCGCCGCGCCCAGCGCCTGGAGCGCCCGCATGGCGATCAGGAAGCCGACCCCGGGCGACATCCCCGCCAGCAGCGAGCACACGGTGAAGATCGCGAACCCGACCAGGTAGACCTCGCGCCGCCCGAGCAGGTCGGCGACCCGCCCGAAGAACACCAGCGTGGCCGTGTTGACCAGCAGGTAAGACAGCAGGATCCAGGAGGACGCGAACGCGTCGGCCCTGAAGTGCCGGACCACCGACGGCAACGCCACGTTCAGCGTGCTCGCGTTGATGCCGATGAGGACGAGCCCGAGGCTGGTGACCGAGCAGACACGCCAGGCGTGGCGGAGCTTCTTGGCGTACTCCGGTGTGCCGGGCAGCAGGACGGTGGTCTCGTGGGGGAGGGCGACCATGCCCCCCAGTCTGACGTACGGCGTACGTCCGTTTTGGCCGTCCAGGCGGGCTTACGGGTCAGCGTGCGCGCTTCCGGAGGCCGTCGAGGTCGTAGATGATCACGCGTCGGCGGCCGGTCTCGATCAGGCCCCGGTCGCGCAGCGAGCGCAGGGCCTTGCTGACCGCCTCACGGGAGGCGCCGGTCCACCCGGCCAGCTCGTCCTGGGAGAGCGGCAGCGCGACCCGGACGCCGCCGTTGGTCGGCTCGCCGAACCGCTCCGCCAGCTCGACCAGGCGGGTGGCGACGCGCCCGGTGGTGTCGAACGCGCCGTACTCCACGCGCTTGCGGTCGGAGTCCCGCAGCCTGCCGACGACGAGCTGGAGCAGCAGGACGGCGACGCGGCCGTGGTCGCGCAGGAAGCCGGAGAAGTCGCGGACCAGGACGCCCTCGACGGGCTCCAGCGCGGTCACCGTGCCCGACCGGGGCTCCCCGCTGATGAACGACATCTCGCCAAGGAGCGCTCCAGGGCCGCGGATGGCGAGGACGACCTCGGTGCCGCTCGCGGTGTGCGACGAGACCTTCACCCGGCCCGAGGTGAGCACGAGGACCCAGTCGGAGGTGTCGCCCTCCGCCATGACGGTCGTGCCGCGGTCCCACCGCCTCTTACGGCCGCTCTCGCACAGGTCGGCGATCTCGTCCTTCGTGAGCAGGGCCAGGAACTCGCCCGGTTCGGAGGGTGAGGGGGACGTCATCGTTCCTCCAGCATGCCGGCAACGCTCCGATTATGGCCGTACGGCTCTCGCCCGGTCAGGGCCGTTTTCCGCATTGCGTACATTGCTGCTTTCAGTACGGGTTTATGCCAGGGCGGTGAGGACGAAGGCCTCGACGCTCTGTTCCTTGCCCTTGAGGCTGAGGGCGCCCAGGGACCGTACCGTGGCGCCCTCGCCGATCTGCTCGCGGGTGGTCGCCCCGATCACCACGGTGCCGGGCTCCGCCATCCCCTCCAGACGGGCCGCCACGTTGACGGCGTCCCCCATCGCGTTGAACCCGCGCAGCTCAGGGCTGCCGATGTTGCCCACCAGCGCCATGCCGGTGTTGATCCCTATGCGGAACCGGGGATAGCCCGGGTTGCCGGCGGCGATCTCCTCGGCGGCCTCCTGCATGGCAAGCGCCGCGCGGGCCGCCTGGGCAGCGTGCATCTCCTGCGTCGCCGGGGCGTTGAACAGCGCGAGCAGCGCGTCGCCGACGAACTGCACGATCGTCCCGCCGTGCCGCAGGACGCACGGCACCGCCGCCGCGTGGTAGCGGTTCAGCATCTCCACGATCTCGCCGGGCGCCACCCGCTCGGAGAACGAGGTGAACCCCTTCAGGTCCGCGAACAGCGCGGTCAGCTCCACCAGGGACCCGCCCAGCGCGGCCTGGTCGGGGTCGGCGAGCAGAGACGCGGCCACGTCGGGCGACATGTACTGCCGGAACAGCGTCTCCAGCTCGCGGTACAGCCGGGCGTTCTCCAGCGCGATCGAGAGCTGGCTGGCCAGGGTCGCGGCGAGCGCCTCGTCCTGGCGGGTCGTGCCGACGGGCACCTCCAGCGCCCCCGCCAGCACCCCCTTGACCGTCAGGGGGTGGACCACGGCCCCGCCGCCGGTGATGGGCTCGGTCTCCTTGAAGTCGTCCACGGTGAACTCGCGGCTGCCGACCGCGACCCGCCCGTTCGACACCAGCCCGATCCGTACGTCCCCGTAAGCCTCGCGGACGCGCTCCAGCGCGCCGGCGACCATGGCCTCCTCGCGCAGGCCAACCCGCGCCTGGCGTCCGACGTCGACCAGCGCGCCCAGTCGCGTGGACAGCTCGCGCTCGGCCGCGAGTGCCTGGCCCGCCCGGTCGAGCACGGCCGCCTGGCCCTCGTTGAGGCGGAACTTCCCGGCCAGCCGGGTCGCGATGGGGGCCTTGGAGCCTGTGCCGCTCTCTCCCATCCGCCGCAGGTGGCCGACCAGCTCCTCCAGCGCCTCGTCGTACTGCGCCTGGATGCGGCGCACGGTCGCCGCCAGCGCCACCGAGTCGAACAGGCCCTGGCTGGACCCCTCCCGCCGGAACTGGATGTACGCGCTGTACGCGACGAACACGAAGGCCAGCGTCAGCAGCAGATGCCACTCCCACCACGACATCAGCCAGTTGGGCCGGTAGAACCCGGCCACCATGGCCTCGCCGAGCAGGGCGTACGCCGTCACGAGGCTCACGAGCATCGCCGAGGGCCGCCGCCGGTGGATGCGGAACATCATCACCGCGGACAGCGCGTACAGCGCCGCGCCGATCCAGGAGACGACGCCGATGGTGGCCCCGCCCTGCGGGGGCTGGGCGCTCAGCGGGGTGAGCCCCTCGACCAGCGAGGCCCACGCCCACGCGACCAGCACGACCACCAGGGCAGCGCGCATGAGGTCACCGCGCGCCAGCACCGCGGCCGCCGCCCGCTCGCCCAGGGGGAGAGAGGAGACGAACGCCAGCACGGCGGCCACCGTCAGCCCGACCGGCTGTCCGATGTCGAAGCCGTAGCTGCCCTGGTCGAGGATCACCGTGGGGGTCGCGAGACCGTGCAGCAGGAAGAAGCCGGCGCTGCTGAGGAAGACCAGCGACACCAGCAGCAGCCGCGCGTCCCCGCGCCGCGTGGCGGCCTGGCTGATCAGCGCGCCCAGCGCGACGTTCACCCCGGCGACCGCGACGATCAGCAGGAAGTGGCTCGGCGGGTGCTCCCAGCGGATGTTCAGCCGGTCCGGATAGGCCAGCAGCAACCACAACCCCGCCAGCGGCACGGCCAGGTGGATCGCCCACACGACACCCCGCACCGGCTGGGTGGCCGGAGGCAGGTAAGGGTCGCGCGCGTGCTCGTTCGACGGCACGGTCGCCTCCGCATCAGCCAGTCGAGTTCCCCCGAACGTGCCGATTATCCCGTCCATCCCGGTGGCGGGTGAACCGGAAACCGGCCCGGGCGGAATATCGAGATCCAACCGAGCCAGCACAAATTAACGGAATGACCGAAATATCCGTTATTTTGACCGTGTCTGGCCCTATAAGCCCTATTACTGGGTGGCCGGTTCAGGCCACAAGGGCGGTGGATCTGTGGGGGGATCCACCGCCTTCGCGGTATCGGTCAGGAGCTGAAAATCAGGGGCAGCGTCGCCTGGTGGGTGGCGCGGAGCTCGTCCACCGGGATCGCGAGGACGTCCTCCACCTGGAGCGTCGAGCCGCCGGTCGTGCCGAGGCCGTAGCAGGGCACCTCGTGCCGCGCGCACAGCTCGGCGAAGGCGTCGAAGGACTCCGGCCGTACCGTGACCAGGGCCCGGGCCGCCGACTCGCTGAACAGGTCGACGAACGGGTCAGAGCCGGGCAGCTGCACCGTGGCGCCCACGCCCTGGGCCAGGGAGGCCTCGGCGAGGGCGATCGCCAGACCGCCGTCGGAGACGTCGTGGGAGCCCTCGACCAGGCCGCGCTCGGCGGCCTCCACCAGGACGGTGGCCAGGGAGCGCTCGGCCGAAAGGTCGGCGTGCGGAGGCAGGCCTCCCAGGTGGCCGTGGGCGACGTGCGCCCACTCGGAGCCGCCGAACTCCTCGCCGGTGTCCCCGAGCAGGATGACCTTGAGGCCGGGCGCCGTGAAGCCGTGCCGCACGCGCTTGCGCACGTCGTCCAGCACGCCGAGCACGCCAACGACCGGGGTCGGGTGGATCGGCGTGGAGCCGGTCTGGTTGTAGAACGACACGTTGCCGCCGGTGACCGGCACGCCGAGGGTCTTGCAGGCGTCCGCGAGGCCGCGCACGGCCTCGGAGAACTGCCACATGACCTCGGGGTCCTCCGGGGAGCCGAAGTTGAGGCAGTTCGTCACGGCCAGCGGGCGCGCCCCGGTGACGGCCACGTTGCGGTAGGCCTCCGCCAGGGCGAGCTGCGCCCCCGCGTAGGGGTCGAGCTTGGCGTAGCGGCCGTTGCCGTCGGTGGCCAGGGCGATGCCGCGGTCGGTCTCCTCGGCGCCGGGCATCACCTCGCCGATGCGCAGCACCCCGGCGTCGGCCGGCATCGCGAGCACGGTGTTGCCCCGGACGTAACGGTCGTACTGGGAGGTGACCCACTCCTTGGAGGCGAGGTTCGACGAGGCGAGCAGCTCCAGCAGGGTCGCGCGCAGGTCGGTGGGACGCGGCAGCCGTACGGGATCGTCGGCGTTCAGCGCGGCCTGCCCGGCGGGCTCGTGGAGCGGACGCTCGTAGACCGGGCCGTCGTCGGCCGCGGTGCCCGGGGGGATGTCGACGATGACCTCGTCGTGCCAGGTCATCACCAGCCGCCCGGTGTCGGTGACCTCGCCGATCACTGTGGCCGGGACGTCCCACCGGGCGCAGATCGCCATGAAGGCGTCGATGTCCTCGGGGGTGACGACGGCCATCATGCGCTCCTGCGACTCGCTCATCAGGATCTCCTCGGGGAGGAGCGAGGGGTCGCGGAGCGGGACGAGGCCGAGGTCGACGCGCATGCCGCCCGTGCCCTTGGCGGCCAGCTCGGTCGTCGCGCAGGACACCCCGGCCGCGCCGAGGTCCTGGATGCCGACGACCACGTCGGCCTCGAAGAGCTCCAGGCAGCACTCGATGAGGAGCTTCTCCATGAACGGGTCGCCCACCTGCACCGCGGGGCGCTTGGCGTGCGACTCGTCCTCGAAGGTCGCCGAGGCGAGCACGGACGCGCCGCCGATGCCGTCGGGGCCGGTGCGCGCGCCGAACAGCACGACCTTGTTCCCCGGGCCCGGCGCGGTGGCGAGCTTGATCTGGTCCTTGCGCAGGAGCCCGACGCACAGGGCGTTGACCAGCGGGTTGCCGATGTAGCAGGGGTCGAAGACCAGCTCGCCGCCGATGTTGGGCAGGCCGAGGCAGTTGCCGTACGAGCTGATGCCCTCGACGACGCCGGGCAGCACCCGCCGCGTGTCGGGGGCGTCCAGGGCGCCGAACCGCAGGGCGTCCATGACCGCGACCGGGCGGGCGCCCATCGACATGATGTCGCGGACGATGCCGCCGACGCCGGTGGCCGCGCCCTGGTGGGGCTCGACGTACGACGGGTGGTTGTGCGACTCGATCTTGAAGGTGGCGGCCCAGCCGTCGCCGATGTCGACGACACCGGCGTTCTCGCCCATGCCGACCAGCAGTGCCTCGGACTTCGGGGCCTTCGTGCCGAACTGGCGCAGGTGCACCTTGGAGGACTTGTACGAGCAGTGCTCGCTCCACATCACCGAGTAGATGGCGAGCTCGGAGGACGTGGGCCTGCGGCCCAGGATCGAGCGCACCCGCTCGTACTCGTCGGCCTTCATGCCCAGCTCGGCGTACGGCTGGGGCTCGTCCGGCGTCTCGGTCGCCCGCTTGACTGAGTCGGTCATCTGCTCTCCTCGCGCCCTGCTCACTGCGTCTGTCACAGGTTCACGAACCTCTTCAGGATGGAGGTGAAGAAACCGCGGCCGTCCACGCTGGGGGCGCCGGTCAGGTCTTCGACGGCGTGCTCGGGGTGGGGCATGAGGCCGACGATGTTGCCGGCCTCGTTGCTGATGCCCGCGATGTCGTTGATCGAGCCGTTGGGGTTGCCGCCGAGGTACCGGAAGACCACCTGGCCGCCGGTCTCCAGCGCGTCGATCGTCGCGGGGTCGGCCACGTAACGGCCCTCGCCGTGCTTCACCGGCAGCAGGATCTCCTGGCCGGAGGTGTAGTCACCCGTCCAGGCCGTGGTGGCGCTCTCCACGAGGATGCGCTGGTCGCGGCAGACGTAGTGAAGACCCTCGTTGCGGGTCAGCGCGCCCGGCAGCAGGTGGGCCTCGCACAGGATCTGGAAGCCGTTGCAGGTGCCGAGCACGGGAAGCCCGGCACGCGCCGCCGGGATCAGCTCCTCCATCAGCGGCGCGAAGCGGGAGATCGCCCCGCACCGGAGGTAGTCGCCGTAGGAGAACCCGCCGGGCAGGAAGACCGCGTCGACCGCCTTCAGGTCGCGGTCGGCGTGCCAGAGTGGAACAGCTTCTCCACCCGCGTGCCTGACGGCCCTGGCAGCGTCCTGATCGTCAAGAGTTCCGGGAAAAGTGACCACGCCCACACGGGCAGCACCCATGGCTCTCGTACCCCTCCACACGCGAGAGCCGCGCCGACGTCTCACTCATCGGACGGCGGTCTGCGGCGGTACAACTCAGGCTACCTGCTGGCCGGGCGCTGCCGAGCCCGTGGGTCCACGGCGGGCGCGCGGGTTACGGACCGTCGAGAGGTGTGGTTTCGGCCGAGCTGGGAGGGAGGGCCGGCGGCGGGCGAGGCGGCGCAGGTCAGACCGCGGCGAGCACGCGGTCGTGGTGGGCGAGGAACTCCTCGTCCCAGTCGAGCTCCTTGCGGAGGAAGACCGTGGTGCCGCTGCCGGGGGTGATGTCGAAGGAGATCTCGTCCACGACCGACTGCATGATCAGGATGCCGCGGCCGTGCTCGGCGTCGCCCGTGGGGTACTGCTTGGGGATCGCCCCGAGCCCGAGGCCGCCGTCGACGATCCGCAGCTCGCAGCGGCCGTCCCCGATGGCGGCGGTCACCTCGTAACGCTTGGCGGGGCCGCCGTGCCGCACGGCGTTGGCGCAGGCCTCGGAGGTGGCGAGGAGCATGTCGGATACGCAGTCCTCGGTGACGCCGATGCAGCGCAGGGTGTCCCCCAGCACTCGGCGGACCATCGGGATGCCCAGGGCATCCCGTGGCAAGGCCAACGAGAACTCAATATCCACCGGACCCCTCCGTGGCGCCGAAAGTCACGTTGGGGAGGTTTCCCCGAAGAATCAGGGCTAACCGCAAAATCACGCTGTTGTTATTTAGTGTTGGTCAGACGCTTGCTTTCTGGTCCGTCCCAAGATCCCTTTGCGGTGATTTGCGAAGTCTTGATCGCGCCGGTACGCGCTCTACTGTGCCTCGACGCGGACAGAATAATCTTCGATCACCGTGTTGGCCAGAAGGGTTTCGGCCATCTTGCGGATGTCCGCAAGTGCGGCATCGTCGGCCGGGCCGTCGATCTCGACCTCGAACCTCTTGCCCTGCCGCACCTCGGTGACGCCCGAGAAGCCGAGCCGCGGGAGCGCCCGGGCGATCGCCTGCCCCTGCGGATCGAGGATCTCCGGCTTGAGCATGACGTCGACGATGACGCGTGCCACGTGTTCCCTCCACTGTTCGTGCCACCGGTCTCGCGACCGGCCTGGTCCGGCGGCACCAGCCTAACGGTGGCGGCCGGGCGCGCGGTCCCCGGCCCGCCCGGCGGACCTGGACCTCCTATGGGGTGTGCGATCTGACGCATCGGGAACGGGAGAAGTGTGGACAAGAGGGTGTTCGGCCTTGCGCACTGGCCTGTGACTTCTGCCACGATGTCCCCAAACGCGGACGTATCACCACCACTAGGTACGAATGCGTGTAACCGGCCGAACGTAGATGGCGATCCCATCAGCACGGCCCCGAACGCACAGGAGCGGCACGTGACATCCGACGCCTCTCGTGGTGCCGAGGCACCTCCGGAGCTCGTACAGCTGCTGACCCCCGAGGGTGAGCGCGTGGAGCATCCCGCCTATGACATCGACCTGACACCGGAAGAGGTGCGCGGCCTCTACCGCGACCTGGTCCTGGTGCGGCGGGTCGACATGGAGGCAGTGGCCCTCCAGCGGCAGGGCGAACTCGGCATCTGGGCATCCCTACTTGGGCAGGAGGCCGCCCAGATCGGCTCAGGGCGCGCCCTGACCGACGCGGACATGGCCTTCCCGACCTACCGCGAGCACGGCGTGGCGTGGTGCCGCGGCGTTGACCCGGTCAACCTGCTCGGGCTCTTCCGCGGCGTCAACCACGGAGGCTGGGACCCCGCGGAGCACAACTTCCACCTCTACACGATCGTCATCGGCAGCCAGACCCTGCACGCCGTGGGCTACGCGATGGGCATCCAGCGCGACGGCGCCGACGCCGCGACGATCGTCTACTTCGGCGACGGCGCCACCTCCCAGGGCGACGTCAACGAGGCCTTCATCTGGGCATCCGTCTTCAACGCTCCCGTGGTGTTCTTCTGCCAGAACAACCAGTGGGCCATCTCCGAGCCCCTGGAGAAGCAGTCGAGGATCCCCCTCTACCGGCGTGCCAGCGGGTTCGGCTTCCCCGGCGTCCGCGTGGACGGCAACGACGTCTTCGCCTGCCTCGCCGTGACCCGCCAGGCGCTGAAGAACGCCCGCGAGGGGCAGGGCCCGACGCTGATCGAGGCGTTCACCTACCGCATGGGCGCGCACACCACCTCCGACGACCCGACGCGCTACCGCGTGGCCGGCGAGCTGGAGGCGTGGAAGCTCAAGGACCCGATCGAGCGCGTCAAGGCGTACATGTTCAAGAACCAGATCGCCGACCAGGAGTTCTTCGACTCCATCGAGGCCGAGGCCAACGACCTGGGCAGGGACGTGCGCAAACGCTGCCTGGAGATGCCGGATCCCCACCCCCTGGAAATCTTCGACCACGTGTACACCGAGCCGCACGCCCTGCTCACCGAGGAGCGGGAGCAGTACGCCGCCTACCTCGCGAGCTTCGAGGGAGGCGACCGATGACCACGCTGACCCTCGCGAAGGCCATCAACGAGGGACTTCGCACCGCCATGGAGGACGACTCCAAGGTCCTCATCATGGGAGAGGACGTCGGCAAGCTCGGCGGGGTCTTCCGCGTCACCGACGGGCTGCAGAAGGACTTCGGCGAGAGCCGCGTCATCGACACCCCGCTCGCCGAGTCCGGCATCATCGGCACCGCCATCGGCCTGGCGCTGCGCGGCTACCGCCCGGTCTGCGAGATCCAGTTCGACGGGTTCGTGTTCCCCGCCGCCGATCAGATCATCACCCAGCTCGCCAAGATGCCGCTGCGCTCGCTCGGCAAGCTCAAGCTCCCCGTCGTGGTGCGCATCCCCTGCGGCGGCGGCATCGGGGCGGTCGAGCACCACAGCGAGTCCCCCGAGGCGTACTTCACCCACACCGGCGGCCTGCGGGTGGTGGCCTGCTCGAACCCGGTGGACGGCTTCCACATGATCCAGCAGGCGATCCGCTGCGACGACCCGGTGATCTTCTTCGAGCCCAAGCGGCGCTACTGGGAGAAGGCCGACGTCGAGAAGGACGCCTCCCCGATGCCCTTCGACCGGGGCCAGGTCGTGCGCCCGGGCACCGACGTGACCGTGCTCGCGTACGGCCCGATGGTGAAGACCTGCCTGGAGGCCGCGGCGGCCGTGGGCGACGAGCGTTCGATCGAGGTCGTGGACCTGCGCTCGCTCAACCCCCTGGACACTGACCTGATCTACCGGTCGGTCAGGAAGACGGGCCGGTGCGTGGTCGCCCACGAGGCCCCCGTCTACTCCGGGCTCGGCGCCGAGATCGCCGCCCGGGTCACCGAGGCCTGCTTCTACAACCTGGAGGCGCCGGTGCTCAGGGTGGGCGGCTTCTCCACGCCGTACCCGCCGTCACGGCTGGAGGACCACTACCTGCCCGATCTGGACAGGGTCCTGGACGCCGTCGACCGTACGTTCGCCTTCTAGGAGGGGCTGTGCTTCGAGAGTTCAAGCTCCCCGACGTCGGTGAAGGGCTGACCGAGGCCGAGATCATCAAGTGGCACGTCTCGGCCGGCGACAAAGTGGTGATCAACCAGACGATCGTCGAGATCGAGACCGCGAAGGCCGTCGTCGAGCTGCCCTGCCCGTTCGAGGGCGTGGTCAGCTCGCTCATGGCAGACGAGGGCGAGACCGTCGACGTCGGCAAGCCGATCATCTCCGTGGACACGGACGAGGACGACGCCTCGGCGGCCAGGGGAAGGGGAGCGCCCGCGACCAGGGAGACGGCGCTCGCCGACGACATGGTCCCCTCGCCTCCCCCCGAGAGCGCCGAGGGCGCCGGGACCAAGAAGCCCGAGCGCACGCCGGTGCTGGTGGGGTACGGCGTCAAGCTGAGCGCCACGACCCGCCGTCCCCGCAAGAGCCCGGCCGCCGCACCCTCCGGTACGGCCCCGGCAGTAGTGCCCTCCCCGCCCCCTGCCACTCCCGCTCCGGCGCCCGCGCCGTCCGGCCGGGTGTCGGTGCTGGCCAAGCCACCGGTGCGCAAGCTGGCGAAGGACCTCGGCGTCGACCTCACCGGTCTCACCGGGACCGGGCCGAACGGATCCATCACCCGTGAGGACGTACACGCCGCCGCCGCGCCGGCGACCGGCGCGCCCGAGCCCGTGGTGGCCCCTACGCCGGGGTACGCCGCGATCGCGGGGGCCGAGCGGGAGGAGCGCATCCCGGTCAAGGGGGTGCGCAAGGCCACGGCGGCGGCCATGGTCGCCTCCGCCTTCACCGCGCCGCACGTCACCGAGTTCCTCCAGGTGGACGTGACCGCGACGATGGACGCGGTGCGGCGGCTCCGTGAGCTGCCCGACTTCGCCGAGGTCAAGGTGTCGCCGCTGCTGCTGGTGGCCAAGGCGCTGCTCACGGCCGCCAGGCGGTACCCGCTGATCAACTCCACCTGGGCCGGCGACGAGATCGTGGTCAAGCGTTACGTGAACCTCGGCATCGCCGCGGCCACGCAGCGCGGTCTCATCGTGCCGAACGTCAAGGAGGCGCAGGCGCTGTCGCTGCCCGACCTGGCCAAGGCGCTGGCCGAGCTCACCGAGAGGGCGCGGTCCGGGCGTTCCCAGCCCGCCGACCTGACCGGCGGCACGATCACGATCACCAACGTGGGGGTCTTCGGGATCGACGCGGGCACGCCGATCCTCAACCCCGGTGAGACGGCGATCCTCGCGTTCGGCCAGGTCCGTGACCTGCCGTGGGTCGTGGACGGCCAGGTCGTGCCGCGCAAGGTGACCACGCTGGCGCTGTCGTTCGACCACAGGGTCGTGGACGGCGAGATCGGCTCGTACGTGCTGCGCGACGTGGGCGCCATGCTCCAGGACCCGCTGCGCATGCTCGCCTGGAGCTGAGCGGCAGGAACGTCAGAGAAGGGCCGGAGAGGGAGACCTCTCCGGCCCTTCGTGATGTCCGGCACAGGCCGTTCGGCGCGTCCACCGGGCACAGGCTGGAGCGGCGGTTGGAGTGGCTCGCAAGTCACCGCCAAGTCGGCGCTTCTAGCGTTTGTGATGTCCACCGAGACGCCCGGTGAGCACGCCCGCGAAAGCCTGCCCGAGGAGAGAACGATGAGTGACTTCGGTCGCACGCATCCGGACGGCGGGACGGGGGCGCCCACCGCACCCGCCGGCGAGGGCGTTCGCATGGCACCGGTCGTGACGGGCGACGCGGCGAAGAGGAGCACGCCGAATAACAAGATCTACCGCGATGAGGCGCTCCGCCGGTACAGCGGCCCTTCGACGCGGATGAGCAGGCCTCTCGTCATCCGGAGAGTGTGGTTCGTGCTGCTCTGGACGCTGATCGCGCTCCTTGGCGCCGCAGTGGCGGGTCTGGCGCTGATCCGGGTGCCCGACCTCACGACCGCCCCGGTGACGGTCACGAAGTACTCGGCCGACCCGACGCCGCACCTGCTCGTGACGGCCCAGGTACCGAGCGGCCGGGCCGCGCCGAAGGTGGGTGACGAGGCCACCGTACGGCTGGCGCGCGTGGCGAGGCCGCTGACCTGCCCGGTCGTGAACGCGGGCGGGCCGGTGATCGAGGTCGAGCAGCTCAGAAAGCGCTTCGGCTCCGCGAGCGGGCCCGCCCGCCTTGTCGAGCTGTCCTGCCGCATCGCCGGTGAGGAGCTCCAAGGCGTCGTACGCGGGACCGGCGAGGCCGTGATCGAGACCGGAACCGTAACGGCCGGCTCCCTCCTGTTCGGAGACGGCACGTGACCGGAGTCGGGCGACGAGCAATGGAGAGGACGCACGTGACCGAGGCGTGTCCGCCGGGTGCGAAGGGACGAGGCGTGAAGAGGCGGCGGAGCATGGACGGGGACGGGTCATGAGGAAGCGTGTGCCGGTCATCCTGCAGAACACGATCTCCGAATGCGGAGCGGCGTGCCTAGCCATGGTGCTGTCGTTCCACGGGCACCGCCTCTCGCTCCACGAGCTCACCGACGGGCTCCAGGTCGGCAGGGACGGACTTAGCGCGCTCGCCATCGTGGCGGGCGCCCGCGAGTCGGGGCTCAACGCCAAGGCCTTCTCGCTGGAACCCGATGACCTCGACCGCATCCCCATGCCCGCCGTCGTCCACTGGGAGTTCAACCACTTCGTGGTGGTCCAACACTGGGCGCCCGACCGCGTGGACATCGTTGATCCGGCACGCGGGCGGCGCAGGCTCACGGCCGAGGAGTTCAACGAGGGGTTCACCGGCGTACTGCTGGCCTTCGAGCCTGGCCCGATGTTCCGCCGGGGACGTTCCAGCGCGGCGAGCACGTGGCGGCGCCAGTTCCTGAAGACCCTCCTCATGCGCAGACGGGGCCTGCTGGCGCAGGTCCTGCTCGCCTCGCTGCTCCTCCAGGTGCTCGGGCTGGCGCTGCCGCTCTTCTCCGAGGTCCTGGTGGACCGGGTGCTGCCCCTGGGCGCCGACACGTTCCTCACCCTGATCGGCGCGGGGCTGCTGCTCGCCACGGCGACGCAGTTCGTGGTCGGGGCGTTGCGGTCGGTCCTGCTCGTGTCGGTCAGGGCGAGTGCCGACGCCGAGCTGACCCGGGGCGTGGTCTCCCACCTGATCGCCCTTCCGTACCGCTACTTCGCGTTACGAGGTACCGGAGACCTGCTCACCAGGGCGGGCAGTGTCGCCGTGCTCAGAGAGATGCTCACCGGCCAGATCCTGTCGGCGCTCCTTGACGGCCCCCTCGCCGTCATCTACCTGATCCTGGTCTTCGTCCGCGATCCGCTGTTCGGGGTGTGCCTCGCCGGTATCGCCCTCCTTCAGATCGTCCTCCTGCTGGCGACCACCCGCCGGGTCAACCACCTCGCCCAGCAGGAGCTGATCGCGTACTCCGCGACGCAGAGCCACCTGATGCAGGCCATCGCCGGGATCGAGACCCTGAAGGCGTCAGGGGCCGAGCAGCAGGCGATCGAGCACTGGTCCAAGAACTTCACCGCCCAGCTCAACGCGGACATACGCGGCGGGATCACCCAGGGCCTGTTGGAAGCGGCGCTCGGCGCCATCCGCGTACTCGCCCCGCTCGGCCTCCTGTGGGTCGGAGCGTGGCGGGTCCTCGACGGCGAACTGACCCTGGGCTCGCTGCTCGCTCTCAACGCCATCGCCATCGCCGCGCTCACGCCGCTTTCGTCGCTGATGTCCAGCCTGCAGAGCCTCCAGCAGGCCGGCGCCCACTTCGACCGGCTCTCCGACATCCTCACCTCCGACCCGGAACCGTCCGACGGCATCGAGGTCCTGCGCCTGCGCGGCGCGGTCGAGCTGCGGAACGTCGGCTTCCGGTACGACCCGAGGTCACCGTGGACGCTCCAGGACATCTCACTGAAGATCTTGCCTGGCCAGAAGGTGGCCCTGGTCGGCCCGTCCGGGTCGGGCAAGAGCACGCTCGCCCGGTTGCTGCTGGCTCTGCACACGCCCACCACGGGCGAGATCCGGTACGACGGGGTGCCGGTGAGCGAGCTGAACCTCCGCACTCTGCGGCGGCAGTTCGGCGTGGTCACCCAGGATCCGTCGCTCTTCACCGGCACCATCAGGGAGAACATCGCACTCAACGACCCTGAGGCCCCCTTCGCCCGCGTGGTCGAGGCGGCGAGGATCGCGCGTCTGGACGACGAGATCAGGCAGATGCCGATGGGGTACGAGACCATGCTCACCGAAGGGGTCGGCCTGTCGGGCGGCCAGAAGCAACGGCTGGCACTCGCCCGCGCCCTGCTCTCCCGGCCGAAGATCCTGCTGCTGGACGAGGCCACCAGCAACCTCGACAGCGAGAGCGAGGCGGCGATCGAGAGCCACCTCGCCCAGCTCACGCAGACCAGGATCGTCATCGCCCACCGGCTGAGCACCATCCGCGACGCGGACCTCATCCTGGTCGTCGACGGTGGCCACGTCGTCGAATGCGGCAGCCACGAGCAACTCCTCTCCTACCCCGGCCGATACGCCGCCCTGGTAGCGGCCCAGACCAGCACGGCCCCGCAAGCCCCCGCCGCCGTCCCCCAGGCCGTGAGCGCCCCCCAGGCCGTGAGCGTCCCCCGGGCCGGTGGGACGCCACCGCCGGAGGACCTCCACCGGACCGTCCCCCTGGCGAGGCACCGCGCCCCCGTGGACCCCGACAGAACCCAGCCCCTGGCCCACCGCCCCACCGACCCGGTCGACGCCGACACCACCGTGACGGCGTACCTCACCGTGAACCGGCGCAGGCGAGACGATGAACACCCCGGACGCTGACACACGTGCCTGTGTCAGAGGAGAACGGTCACCGCGAGGATGCCGATGGTCGCGTCCGCGCACACGTGAACGACGTACGGGACCAGGATCCCCCTGCTACGCACGCGCAGGACGCCGAGCATGAGCCCCCAGGCGGCCGACATGATCATGCCGGTCCAGCCTGAGGGGAAGCCGTTCATGTGCGCGAAGCCGAACACGAGCGCCTGGATCACCACGGCTGGGCGCGTTCCCACGACGGTTCGGAGCTCCGTCAGCAGGACCCCCCGGAAGAGCGCTTCTTCCCAGACGGAGTTCACCATCGCGAAGCCGACCACGCCCAACGCGGCGACCCACACAGGTAGCTCCTGCAGTTGCCGCAGGTAGGGGGAGGGCGACGGCTTGACGGCCAGCGCCCAGAGCGTCAACGCGACCCCGCCGCCCCCGATGGTCACGGCCGCCAGCCACGGAATGTCGCGGGTCAGCCGGCCGGCTCGCAACCAGGGCGCCGCCGGGCTGAGGGACGGCGCGCGGCCACATACCGGCAGGATCACGGTCGGGACCACGCACACCAGCACCGTGGTGACGGCGGGAGGCCACCCGAGCCGGGTGCCCAGCGTGAAGACGAGGAAGACCGCGTCCATGAACAGGGCGGTCCGGATCACCGGCGGAGACCACAGCGAGAACGCCGACACGGTGACAAGGGCGAGCACTGCGGCGACGACGAAGGGTGCCCCGGCACCGGGAACCGGAAGGCAGACCAAGAGGGCCGCCACCACGATCAGTACGGCGGTGGGCCATGACCGGGTGCGAACGATGCCGATGTCCAAGTCGTCGACCACACGATCAAGCTACCCCGCACTACTCCGGGACGCTCAGCAGCCGTTGTGGCCGTGCGGGTGATGGTCCGTGTTGGATGATGTGAGGCCAGCGGCGGATGTGCGGCCTCAGGCGAAAGCCCGGGCCGTACGGTCGCTCCAAGCGAGACGCCGACCCACCCGGGGCTGTCCCTTCAGGGCGCTCCGGCGCGGTGGTGCTTCGAGGGTCCCTGATCCGGCGTCGATGGGGTGGGGGTCGTACGCTGGCGGCTCGGGCGAGTTAAGGAGAGATCATGTTCCGGCACGTTGTGCTGTTCACCTGGGTCGCGGGGGCCACGGAGGAGCAGAAGGCCACCGTGGAGGCCGGGCTCAGGGAGCTGCCGGGGGTGATCCCCGAGATCCGCCGCTACGACATCGGCGCTGACGCGGGCATCAATCCCGGCAACTACGAGTTCGCGGTCGTGGCCGATTTCGACTCGGTGGAGGACTACCTCGTCTACCGCGACCACCCGGTGCACCGTGCCCTGATCGCCGACGCCATCAGGCCGATCCTCGCCAACCGGGCCGCGGTGCAGTACGAGGTCCAGGGGTGCCCGTAGTCTTGGCCGAAAATCCAACAAGCCACCTGTGACCTGGGCTTTCCTGGGTTCTGCTGACTGTTGTTGATCTCCGCTACTACGGTTCGTGCTGTTTTCAGTGCGCCCGGCCGACTCGCGACGGAGCCCGCGTGCCCACGATCGACCCCCGACGTCTCCTCGTCCTCCGTGCCTTCGTGCTGTCCGACTCGGTCACCGCGACCGCGGCGGCGCTGCACCTGACGCCGTCCGCGGTGTCGCAGCAGCTCGCGGCGCTCGAGCGCGAGGTCGGCCACGCGCTCGTCGTACGCACGGGGCGCAAGCTGGCGCTCACGCCGGCCGGGCGCATCCTCGCCGGGCACGCCGAGGAGATCAGCTCCCGGCTGAAGATCGCCGAGGCCGACCTGGCCGCGCACGCGGGCGGTGTCCTCGGGCAGCTCCGGATCGGCGCCTTCCCCACGGCGATCAGCTGGTTGGTGGCACCCGCCATCGTCGAGATGCGCCGCCAGGCGCCGGGCGTCAGCGTCACGGTCGTCGACGCGGAGGCGCACATGAGCCACCGGATGCTGATGCGCGGCGATATCGACGTGACCGTCAGCCTGGAGTACGAGTCCGACCCCGAGCGCGACTCCCCCGACATCGTGAAGTTCCCGCTCTACATCGAGCGGTTCAAGGCCGTCCTCCCCCACGCGCACCCGCTGGCCGGCGAGGAGGGCATCGGGCTCACCCAGCTCACCGAGGAGGGCTGGATCATGCCCTCGCCCGGTAACCCGTGCCGCACGATGGTGCTGCAGGCGTGCGCCGAGCTCGGCTTCCACCCGCCGATCGCCCACGTCTCGGACGACTACCGCGCCGCGCTGGCGCTGGTCGCCGCCGAGGCGGGGATCTGCCTGGTGCCGGAGTCCGCGCTCTCCGCCCGCGACGCCGACTGGGTGACGATCCTGCCGACGCGCGGCATCGCGCCGCTGCGCAAGGTGATCATGACGACGCGGCGCGACAACCAGGGCCACCCCGTCGTACGCGCGGGGCTGGAGGCGATGCGGGCCGCTGTCGCCGAGCCGGACTCGGAGATCTACGGCCCGCTCGCGCGGTCCGACACCTTCAGCGTCGAGTGACGGCTCCGGCCGACGGCGCGTTCTCGCGGAGGAAGGCGTCGACGTGCCGGTGGTACTCGTCCGGCTTGTCGCGGCGCACGCAGTGGTGGGCGCCCTCGATCACGACGACGTCGAAGCCGGGCGCGACGGCCGTGAGGCGCTCACGGGAGTGCTTGTCGACGATGACGTCGCCGGTGCCGGTGATGAGCAGCGCCGGTACGCCGGCCGGGCCGACCGTGATCTGCCGCGCGGTCGGCGTCCAGATCCGGCGCTTCTCGTGGACCCGCTGCTCCATGTAGTCGATGTCGACGGCCTTCATCGCCTCGGCGAGCGGGCGCAGCTCCTGCTCCGCCCAGTGGGGCTTGAGCTCGCGCTGCATGTCCATGAGCTCCTCGACCGACGCCGTGTCGGCGTAGTCGAAGGGGTCCTTGACGGTCTGCTCGACGCTGAGCCACGGGTTGGGACCGGCCTCCGGCACCCACCACGGCGGGTCCTCGAGCACGACGCCGGCCACGAGGTGCGGGGCGTCGGCGGCGACGAAGGCGGCGATCCGCGCGCCCATGGAGTGCCCGACGACGAGCGTCTTGCGCCCGGTCTCGTCGAGCATGTCCTTGAGGATGTCGGTCGCGTCCTGCACCATCACGTCGGTGGTCGGAACGCCCGCGTGCTCGGGCAGGCGGCTGGGCGACTTCCCATGGCCCCGGGCGTCCGGCGCCACGATGTGGTAGTCGCCGCACCAGCGGTCGACGGCGTCGCCGTAGCACGCGCCGGACTCCACGGCGCCGTGCAGGATGAGGATGGCGGGCGCATCTGCTGCGTCCCGCCCGTACTCTCGGACGAACAGGTCGGTTCCCACGTGTCCTCATTCAGTACTCTGTCGCGCCGGCCTCCGGCCGGCTTACGACGGGGTGGTCGTTCGGTGAGTCATGGTCATGATCGTGGCACGCCTGGTCGGCGTCGCGCAACGCTCCCGCAGGTCAGGCAGGCAGCTCCGCCTCCGGTGTCGCCTCGACCAGCGCGCGCGTGCAGGGGTGCCGCGGGGAGCGGAAGATCTCGTCGGACGGGCCGGTCTCGACGACGCGGCCGCGCTGCATGACGGCGACGCGGTCGCTGTAGAGCCGGATCACCGCCAGGTCGTGGCTGACGTGGAGGAACGAGATCCCCTGGTCGCGCTGCAGGTCGGCCAGCAGGTTGAGGATCTGGGCACGCACCGACACGTCGAGCGCCGAGGTCGGCTCGTCCGCGATGATCAGGTCCGGCTTGAGGGCGAGCGCGCGCGCCACGGCGACGCGCTGGAGCTGCCCGCCGGACGCCTCGTGCGGGTAGCGCCCCAGGTAGTCGGCGCTGAGGCCGACCGACTCCAGCAGCGCGACCAGCTCGGCGGTCGACGTCGTCTCGCCGTGCGCACGGAAGACGTTCTCCAGCGTCTGCCGCACGGTCTGCAGCGGGTTCAGCGACGCCAACGGGTCCTGGAAGACCATGGCGACGTTGCGCCGCAGCCGCCGCAGTCCTCGCCGACTGAGGCAGGCGACGTCCTGCCCGTCCGTACGGACGGTGCCGGACGTCGGCACCACCAGGCCGTTGGCCATCCGCGCCAGCGTGGACTTGCCCGAGCCGGACTCGCCGACCAGGCCGAGCGCCTCGCCCCGCTCGACGTGGAGCGAGACGCCGTCGACGGCGAGGAAGCCCTTGCGCCCGCGGCCGAAGCCACCGGCGGTGCGGTAGCGCTTGCTGACGTCGGTCATCTCCAGGATCGGCTCGCTCACCGGGCGACCTCCTGCAGTGTGGGGAGACGATCGAGGTGGCAGGCCGCAAGGTGCAGGCCGCCGCCCTCGCTGGTCGGGCGGACGGTGGGCAGCGGTGCCTCGACGACACAGCGCTCGCCGACCTGGTCCGCGAGGCCGCAGCGCGGCGCGAAGGCGCAACCCGGTCCGGCGTCGCGCAGCGACGTGGGCGCGCCGGGGATGGCGCGGAGCCGGGTCCGCTCCCCTCCAGTGTCGAGTCGGGCGTCCAGCCGCGGCGTGGCCGCGCGGAGACCGGCGGTGTACGGGTGGGCGGGCTGATCGAAGATGTCGCGGAGGCTGCCGTACTCGGCCTGGCGGCCGGCGTACAGCACGAGGACGTCGTCCGCCGCGCTCCCCACCACCCCGAAGTCGTGGCTGATCAGGAGCATCGCCATGCCGTACTCCTGCTGGAGTTCGCGGAGCAGGGCCAGGATCTGCGCCTGCACCGTCACGTCGAGCGCGGTGGTCGGCTCGTCGGCGATGAGGAGCGCCGGCCGGTTCACCAGGGCCATCGCGATCACCGCGCGTTGCCGCATGCCGCCGGAGAACTCGTGCGGGAAGCGGCGTACGGCGTCCGCGGGCTCGGGGATGCCGACCCGGTCGAGCATCTCGACCGCACGGGCCCGCGCAGCGCGGCGGGTGACCGACGGGTCGTGCAGGCGGACCGCCTGGGCGATGTGCGCGCCGATGTCGAGGTACGGGCTGAGCGCGGACATCGAGTCCTGGAACACCATGGCCACGTCGGAGCCGCGGGCCCGGCGCAGCTCGCGCTCGTCGGCGGAGAGCATCTCCCGGCCGGCGACGACGATCCGGCCCCGGGCGCTCGCCCCGCGCGGCAGCAGCCGCATGATCGCCCGGCCGGTGATCGTCTTGCCCGACCCCGACTCGCCGACCACGGCGAGCGTGCGGCCGCCGTCCAGCCTCACGGACAGGTCCTGGACGACATCGGCGGTGACGCCGCCGCTGGTGAACGAGATGCACAGGTCCTCGACCTGGAGTACGGGGTCAGGCACGGCGGATCCTCGGATCGAGAAGCGGCATCAGCAGGTCGGCGATCAGGTTGCCGACGATGATGAGGAAGGCGGAGAAGAGCGTCACCCCGACGACGATGCTCAGGTCGGACTCGTTCACGCCGGCCAGCAGCAGGTCGCCGAGCCCGTGCAGGCTGAACACCTTCTCCGCGATCACCGACCCGCCCAGGAGCGCGGTGACGTCGAGCGCGAACATCGCCACGACCGGCACCATCACGCCGCGGACGGCGTGCCGGTTCACCTGCCGGGTCGACGCGCCGCGCGCGGTCATCGCGACGAGGTGGTCGGCCGAGAGCTCGTTGAGGAGCTGGGTGCGGGTGACCCGGATGTAGCCGGCGGCGAGGATGAACGACAGCACCATCCACGGGCCGATCAGGTGCCAGGCCCAGTCCGTCGGTGACTCCGAGAACGACACGAAGCCGGAGTACGGCAGCGCGTTGAGCATGAAGCCGAAGACCTGGACGACGAGCAGGCCGACGAGGAAGGTCGGCACCGACAGCCCGAACATCGCGAAGCCGGTCGAGAACCGGTCGACGGTCCCGCCCTTGCGTATCGCCGACAACGCGCCGAGGCCGATGCCCACGACGAGGCACAGGACGGCCGCGCCGAACGCGAGCGACAAAGTGACGGGCAGCCGCTCGGCGATGAGCGTCGTGACGTCGCTGCGGTTCGGGAACGAGTAGCCGAAGCAGGGTGCGTGGCAGTGCACCTGCTGGGCGCCCTCGCCGTACGTACGGCCGACGAAGAGGCCCTTCACGAACTCGGTGTACTGCCACACCACGCTCTGGTCGGTCTGCATGTAGGCGCTGACCTTGGCCCGGGTCTCGGGTGGGCACGGCTTGCCGCACATGGCGCGGGCCGGGTCCTTCGAGGCCCCGAAGAAGAGGGCTATCGTCACGAAGGCGATCGCGAGGAGCATGAACACCGCGGTGACCATGCGGCGGGCGATGTAGACGATCATGCAGCATCCTCCGTGCGCACGTCGAGGACGTCGCGGAGCGCGTCACCGGCGAGCGTGGCGCCGAATACGATCAGGAACACCACGGCGCCCGGGAAGAGCATGTACCAGACGTCCGCACCGCTGTAGATCCACGGCAGCGAGTCCGAGAGCAGCTTGCCGAGGTCGGGGACGTCGCCACGCAGGCCGACGCCGAGGAACGACAGTCCCGCGACGACGCTGACGTTGCCGGGCAGTGACATCGCGAACAGGACGACGACCAGGCCGAAGAGGTGCGGCAGCATCTCGCGGCGGATGATCTGCCAGGGCGGAGCCCCGGTCGCGCGCGCCGCCTCGACGAAGGCGCGGGCGTTGATGGCGCCGGCCTGGGCGCCGATGATCCGGGCCGGGACGGTCCAGCCGAAGAAGGCCAGCACCAGCACGAGGACCAGGCCCCGCGGCATCTCCGGCGGCACGATCGCCATGATCGCGATGATGAACATCAGGCCCGGGAAGCCGAACATGAAGTCGATCACCCGCCCCGCGACGGCGTTGAGCCAGCCGCCGAAGTACCCGATCGCCGTACCGAGGACGGCGGCGAAGGCGATCGACAGGATGCTCGCCCCGAACGCGATGAACAGCGACGAGCGGATGCCGTAGACGATCTGGGCGAACAGGTCGACGCCCGTCACCGGGACGACGCCGAGCCAGTGGTCGGCGCTGACGCCACCGAAGGCGCCCAGCGGACGGCCGCCGTCCCGGTCGAGCAGGTCGGTGTGCAAGGTGCTCGGGTCCTGTCCCTCGATCCGCACGAGCAGCGGGGCGCAGAGCCCGGCGACGAGCGGCACGACCAGCATGACCAGGCCGGCGACGCCGGACCGCCTCCGGAGGAGGCGGCCGAGGACCGACGTACCCCGGCCCTGCGCCTGCTGGATCTCAGCGATCGACACCGACGACCAGCTCGTTCGCGAACGGCGGGTAGGCGGGGATGAAGTAGTTCAGGATCTTCGAACCGGCCAGGGCCTGCGTGCGCTGCACGAGGATCGGCACGACCGGGGCGTCCTCCATGATCTGCTTGTCGATCGCTGCCCACATCTCGGCGGCCTTGTCGAGGTTCGGCTCCGCGCTCGCGGCGTCGATCGCGGCGTCCACCTCGGGGTTGGAGAACTTCGAGGCGTTGCCGCCGCCGTTGCCGATCTCGCTCGACGCGAACAGCGGCTGGATGGTGCTCATGCCGCTCGGGAAGTCCGCTCCCCAGCCGTTCGTCGTCATGTCGTAATCGCCGTCGGCGGAGGAGATGAGCTCGTACCAGGTGTTGCCGTCGAGGCCCTTGAGCTCGACCTTGACGCCGACCCGCGCCAGCGAGTTCTTGATGCTCTGGGCTTCCTTCTCCTCGATCGCACTCACGTCGGTCGGGTAGGTCAGCGTGAGCTTCAGGCCGGAGACGCCGGCGTCGGCGAGCAACTCCTTCGCCTTGTCGACGTTGCCGGTGTCACCGCCGTCGTACAGGTTGTACTTGGTGTAGCCGGGGATGCCGGGCGTCATGATGGTCGAGGTGATCTGGGCGCCGAACTTCGGGCCGCCGTACACGCTCTGCAGCTCGGCCTTGTTGATCGCGTAGTTGATCGCTCGCCGCACGCGGACGTCGGAGAGGCCGGGGCGCTTGACGTTCATGGCGAGGTAGCGGAAGTAGCCCGACGGGCTGTTGGCCATGCGGTCGGAGATCGACGGGTCGGACTCGATCCGCTGGAACTGCGACGGCGAGATGAGCGCGTTGCTGATCGCGGTCTTGTCCTCGCCCTTGTCGTCGATGAGGCGCTGCACGATCGTGTCGTTGTTCAGGCCCATGTCGAGGACGATCTTGTCCGGGCCGGCGGACCGTGCCTGGTCGGTGTCGGCCTTCCAGTTCGGGTTGCGGTCCAGCACCGCCTGCGAGCCCTTGCGGAAGCTCGTCACCTGGTACGGGCCGCTGGCGACCGGGTGCTCGCCGTACGTCTCCGGCTCGGTGTCGGCCGCGGCCGGCACCGGCGCGAAGGCCGGCATGCTGACGATCCACGGCCAGTTGCCGAACGAACGCGTGAGGTGGAAGACGATCTTGTGGTCGTCGACGACCTCGATGGAGTCGAGCTTCTTGCCGTCGTACGGGCCGTCGTAGTCGGTGCCGCCGACCAGCAGCGTCTTGTGGTAGCCGAGGCCACCCTGGAACATCGGCGCGAACGACCGCTCGATGCCGTACTTCACGTCCTGCGCGGTGATCGGGCTGCCGTCGGAGAACTTCAGGCCCTCCTGCAGCGTGAAGGTCCACGTCTTGCCGCCGTCGTCCGTCGTACCGGTGTCGGTGGCGAGGTCCGGCACGAGGATCGTGTCCTTGTCCGGGAGCGTCCGCCACGACGTCAGCCCGCGGTGCACCCACCGCAGCCGGCTGGTCGGCACCATCTGCGCGTTGGCGGTCTCGAAGGACTCGTTCGCGCGCCGCGAGAGGTAGTGCAGGGTCCCGCCCTGGGACACGGACTCGAGCGCCGTCGTGTTCTTGTCCTTCGGCGGCTCGGTGGACTGCGAGTTCGCGTTGCAGCCCGCCATCACGAGGGCCAGGACGAGCGCGAGCCCTGCGGGCACCACTCTCCGGGATCGATTCGCCATAGATCGCGCTTCCTGTGAGGCGGTCCCGATCGGTCGGGTCCGCTGCTTGGATCTCAGGAAGGGAGTCTGTTGGCGGGCGAGAGCGCGCGTCCATCGAGGAGTTCTTCAGGGGACCTTTCAGAAAATCTGAAAGATCGCGGAGATCTGCGCGCGCGGCGTCCACGATAGCCCGGCGGTCCCGGTGGCTGGAAGACCGCGGCGCACACCCGCGGGCGGGACCTAGCGTCCGGTCGTGCCGTCGATCAGTTCGCGGAGGATGTCCGCGTGGCCCGCGTGGCGGCCGGTCTCCTCGATCATGTGGGTGAGTGCCCAGTGCCGCCCGGTGAGGCAGCCGAGTTCGACTCGTCCTTGCCGCACTGGCTGGGCAGCGCCGACGGCGGCGTTGTCGAGCTTCTTATCCTGTTCGACCCGCAAGGGATGCGTACGCACATACACGCCGACCCACATCGGTCGTCTCACGGCGGGAGCCAGCGGTGAACTCAGCGAGACTACGGGCACCCCGTCTAGATCCAGACAGAGGTCGTCCAGGGCGTGTCGCCGGCCGCCGTCGCGTACGAGCTTCGCGGGGCGGCCGATCGGGAGCGGCTCAGACGCTCGGAGGGTTCTCCCGGTGCTGGAGCTCGCCGTCGGAGGTCTGGCCGCGCCGGGACATGAGGAAGAAGCTCAGCAGCAGCCCCACGGCGCCGACGATCATGAAGATCACACCGATGACGTCGATGTGCACGCTGCTGCCGAGAACGTCGGGCTCGATCGCGAACTTTAAGATCGCCCCGATGGTCAGGAAGAAGATGCTGACCCCGATCCCCATCTAGACCTCCGGGCTCGATGTTCAGGTAAAGAGCGTCTCGCGGCAGGGTAATACCCAGCCGCGAGCGCTCACACTACCGATTTATCGGGCCAGCGCGCGGTATCGGCGTACCGCCAGGGGCAGGAAGACGGCGATCAGCGCGATCGACCAGCCGAGCGCGACCGCGATGGAGTGCTGGAGCGGCCACGCGGCGTCCGGCCCGGGGGCGCCCGGGTTGCCGAAGAGCACCCGGCTCGCCGTGGTGAGGGCGCTGAGCGGGTTCCAGTCGGCGACCGTCCGCAGCCAGGCGGGCATGCCTTGCGTGGGGACGAACGTGTTGCCCACCATGGTGAGTGGGAAGATCACGGCGGTGCCCATCTGGTCCGCCGTCTCGGGAGTTCTGGCCAGCAGGGCGACGTACGCGCCGACCCACGTGAGCGCGAATCTCAGGAGGAACAGCAACCCGAAGGCGGCCAAGGCACCGGGCCATCCGTTCTGGATACGCCAGCCGACGGCGTACCCGGCGGCGACCATGAGCGCGGTGCCGGGGATCGTCCCCAGGAGATCGCCGACCGCCCGCCCCAGCAGCACGGCCGAGCGCGACATCGGCAGGGACCTGAACCGGTCGATCACTCCCTTGGACATCTCGCTCGCCACGACGACCATGGTGGCCACGGCCCCGAACGCCGTGGTCATCGCGAAGATCCCGGGCATGAGGTACTCCCGGTAGTGGCCGCCCGGCATGTCGATGGCGCTGCCGAGGATGTACCCGAAGATCACGATGAACGTCATGGGGAACACGGTGACGCTGATCAGGTAGGCGGGCCGGTTCCGCAGGTGGGTGAGGTCGCGCCGGGCGATCGTCCAGCCGTCGGCCAGGATCCAACGCACCTTGCCGAACGCGGTGGCGGGTGGAGGCGGAACGGTGATCATCAGGTCGTCCCGGACGCGAGCTCGCCGGTCAGCCGCAGGAAGACCTCATCCAGGCCGGCGCGGCGCAGCGCGATGTCGTCGAGGGCGATGCGCTCGTTGTCCAGGGCTCTGAGCGCGGCGGTCAGTGTGGCGGCGCCGCGCCCGGTCACCGGAACGGACACCCGCAGCGCGGTGTGCTCGGTCCTCGGCTCGCCCCCGGTGAGGCGTCCCAGCAGGCGGGCCGCGTCGTCCAGCCGCGCCGGGTCGGTGACGACCACGTCGACCCACTCGCCGCCGACGGAGGTCTTCAGGTCTCTGGGCGTCCCCGAGGCGATGTTGAGGGACCACATCGTGGGCTCGTCCAGGAACAGCACGGGCGGGACGGAGCAGCGTGGTGAGGATCAGCACCGTCGTGGTCTTGCCACACCCGTTGGGACCGAGCAGGCCGTACACCGTGCCCGCGGGAATTTCGAGATCGAGACCGTCGAGCGCCCGCGTCTTCTTGAACCGCTTGCGCAGCCCGGTGGCTGTCACGGCCGTCCGGCCCATCGCGCCCTCCATGTGTACGTCGTACATAGACACGTACAACGTACATCTACTGCGTACGTTGTACAACGAAAGTACGATGTACGCATGGAAAAGGCGGCGCGGCCCAGGGTCGGACTGTGGAAACGGCTGGCCGCGGACGAGCGAGAAGGCCGGCAGCCGCGGCTGACCCACGAGCGCATCGCCCAGGCCGCCTTCGCGATCGCCGAGGACGAGGGCCTCGACGGCGTCACCATGCGCCGGGTCGCCGGCGAGCTGGGCGCCGCCACCATGTCGCTCTACCGCTACGTCGAGAGCAAGGAAGAGCTTCACGAGTTGCTGCTCGACGAGGCCATCGGCCGCATGGACATCCCCGGCGACCGCACGGGCGACTGGCGGGCCGATCTGCGTGACCTCGCGGTCCGGCAGTTCGCCGCGCTCCGGGCGCGCCCCTGGATCATCACCCTGCAGTCGACGGTCCCCACGCTCGGCCCGAACAGCCTGCGCGCGTCGGAGTACGCGCTGTCGCTCGTCGACGGCCTGGGGTTCACGATCGACGAGATGATGCAGATCGTCGGCCTGGTCAAGGGCCACGTGAGCACCCTGGTGCAGGCCGAGCGGCTCGCCGAGTCCGAACGGCGGCGTACGGGCATGGACGACGAGCAATGGCAGGCCGCGCACACGCCGTACATCAAGGACCTGATGACCAGTGGGCGCTACCCGTACTTCGAGCGCATCGTCATCGAGGCGGAGCACTTCGCGATCGACGCCAGTTTCGAGTTCGGCCTGGACATCCTGCTCGACGGCGTCGCCGCCCGCCTGGGGCGCTGAACCTGAAGCGCCGGGTCAGCCCCGTACGAAAGGGGAGGAAGCCGGTCGGCTCCCTCCCCTTTGTGAAACGCTGTCGCCGAGGCGTCAGAACGCGTCCTCGGGAAGGTCCATCAGGGTCTGGTCGGTGGTGGTGAGGGTGCGGCGCTCGGCGGCGAGGCGCGGCAGGACGGTCGAGGCGAAGAAGGAGGCCGCGGCCACCTTGCCCGTGTAGAACGCCTTGTCGCGGTCGGAGTCGCCGAGGGCCTTGAGCGCCACCTCGGCCTGGCGGAGCAGCAGCCAGCCGATCACGAGGTCGCCGAGGCCCAGCAGGAACCTGGTGGTGTTGAGGCCGACCTTGTAGACCTCCTTCGGGTTCTCCAGGGACCCGATCGCCCATCCGGCCATGGTGTCGGCCATCGCCTTGATCTCGTCGGCGGCCTCGTCGAGCAGCTTGCGCTCCTCCTTGAGCCTGCCGTTGCCGGCCTCGGAGGCCGCGAAGGCCTTGACGTCCGCGAGCAGGGATCCGAGCGCGGCGCCCTGGTTGCGCAGGACCTTGCGGAAGAACAGGTCCTGACCCTGGATCGCCGTGGTGCCCTCGTAGAGCGAGTCGATCTTGGCGTCCCTGATGTACTGCTCGATCGGATAGTCCTGGAGGTAGCCCGAGCCGCCCAGCGTCTGCAGGGAGCGCGACAGCATCTCGTACGACCGCTCGGAGCCGACGCCCTTGACCAGCGGGAGCAGCAGGTCGTTCATGGCCTCGGCGGCCGTGTCCCTGGTGCCGTCGAACTCGGCGATCTGCACCGTGTCCTGGAAGGTCGCCGTGTAGAGGACGAGCGCGCGCATGCCCTCGGCGTACGCCTTCTGGAGCATGAGCTCGCGGCGCACGTCCGGGTGGTGGGTGATGGTGACGCGCGGAGCGGTCTTGTCGGCCATCTGGGTCAGGTCGGCGCCCTGCCTGCGCTCCTTGGCGTACGCCAGCGCGTTGAGGTAGCCGGTGGACAGGGTGGCGATCGCCTTGGTGCCGACCATCATGCGGGCGTGCTCGATGATCATGAACATCTGCTTGATGCCCTCGTGCACTCCGCCGATGAGCGTGCCCACGGCGGGGTGCTTCTCGCCGAAGGTCAGCTCGCAGGTCGTGGAGGCCTTGAGGCCCATCTTGTGCTCGACGTTGGTCACGTAGACGCCGTTGCGCTCGCCCGGCTCGCCGGTCTCGAGGTCCACGTGGTACTTCGGCACTAGGAACATCGACAGGCCCTTGGTGCCGGGTCCGGCGCCTTCTGGGCGGGCGAGCACCAGGTGGAAGATGTTGTCGGCCATGTCGTGCTCGGCGCTGGTGATGAAGCGCTTGACGCCCTCGATGTGCCAGGTGCCGTCGGGCTGCTCGACGGCCTTCGTGCGGCCGGCGCCGACGTCCGATCCCGCGTCCGGCTCGGTGAGGACCATCGTGGCTCCCCACTGCCGCTCGATCGCGTGCTCGGCGAACCGCTTCTGCTCCTCGGTGCCGATCACGTGCAGCACGTGCGAGAAGGCGGGGCCGCTTGAGTACATCCAGATGGCGGGGTTGGAACCGAGGATCATCTCGGCCGCCGCCCAGGTCACGCTACGCGGCAGGCCAGGGCCGCCGAGCTCCTCAGGCAGGTCCAGGTTGGTCCAGCCCGCGTCCCTGAAGGTTTCGAAGGACTTCCTGAACTTGGGCGGCATCGTCACCGTGTTGGTGGCGGGGTCGAAGACCGGCGGGGTGCGGTCGCCCTCTTCGAAGGAGTCGGCGAGCACGCCCGTCGCGAGACGGTTCATCTCATCGAGGACGCTTCGCGCGGTGTCCTCGTCCACCTCGGCGAAACGCCCGGTTCCCAGGATCTCGCGGCGGCCGAACACCTCGAAGAGGTTGAACTCCAGGTCGCGGACGTTGCTCTTGTAATGGCCCATGGCTGCGGGTCTCCTTGAACCAGACGGGTGGCTTCAGAACCGTACTCGTCAGTAACCTTACCTCCTATGCTACCCGCGAGTAACCCCTAACAACCGGGGCGAACGTGGCGTTCACCACTAAATAGCCACCGCGTAAGTTCCCGGCTACGCACCTGATCGGCTCCGGAATCGGCGTACGGCGGCGGCCAGGTCCGCCGCCCCCAGAGCGCCCGCCAGGCAGGCCACGGGGATCACCGGGAGGACGTACCTGTGGTCGAAGTCGAGCACGGCCACCGGGCCCACGAGCAGGAACATCGCCACGCCCCAGGGCAGCAGCGCCGAGCGCGGCCCGGCCAGCGCGCCGAGCCCACCCAGCAGCAGGATGGCCGCGATCATCGGGCCGCGCAGGTACGCCGGGTACTGGTAGGCCATGAGGAAGCCCGCGTACGGGTCCACGGACCGCAGGCCCCGCACGCTCGGGTCGTACTCTTCGCGCACCTTCTGGACGAGGGGGTAGTCCGGCAGCCCCCACTGTCCCCGGGCGAAGCCGAAGGCGGGCGTCGTCCGCTCGGGGTGCCGTACGGGCGTCCAGGCGAAGGTCAGCGCGGTGTCGCGGGCCACGTCGGCCAGGTAGTCGAGCGGCTGGGCCAGGATGGCGCGCAGCGCGAAGGAGCGGGCCAGGTCGTTGTTGCGGTCGCGGCCGCCGGGCAGCTGGTTGAGGGAGGCGTCCGGATCCCAGACGTACTCCGACGCCGCGTCCTGGTGCGCCCCGTTCGGGCAGAGGCCGGCCTCGGCGCGCGGCGGCCTGATCACGGCGCAGTCGGCGAACGTCATGGTCCGCGCCCACAGCACGGCTCCTTCCCCGCCGGTCAGCGCGAACTTCCCGTTGACCTGGGCGTTCCAGCCGGCGTACGCGACGAGCGGCAGGGCGCCCGCGACGGCGACGGCCGCCAGCCGGCGCGAGCCCACGCGCCGTACGGCCAGATGGAGCAGCACGAGCACGAGCAACGGAAGCGCGATCGTACGGGTGAGCGTGGCGAGTGCGAGCAGGGCCCCGGCGGCGGCGCAGGCCGCGACCGAGGGGCGGGGCGACCACAGCAGGACCGTCAGCGTGGCGACGATGAGGAAGATGAACATGGTGTCGGACAGGACGCCCGTCTCCAGCCGCAGGAACGACGCGTCGAACAGGAAGGGCACCGCCGCCAGCGACGCGCCCCACGCGGGCAGCGACCGGCGGCGGAGCACCGCGTAGATCATCACCCCGACGGCCAGCCCCATGGCGTGCTGAACCCCCACCACCACGGCGACGCTGTGGAACGGCCGCAGCAGCCACAGCAGCAAGGGATATCCGCTCGGATGGAACCCGAGGGACGGCCGCAAGTGCGACGCCACATCGAGATAGGTGAACGAGTCGTACCAGTAGAGCTGCGCCGGCCGGTACCCCAGCATCGTGACCACCCGCAGCCCCGCCGCAAGGGCCACGACCACCGCGAACAGCCGATGGGCGCGGAGGGTTCGTCGCGTCCGAAGTAGTTGGGCCGAGGGGCCTGAGTATGTGTCAGTGAGCACGAAGGAACCGATCACTCGAAACCGCATTTATGCGAAAAGTAATGATTTGGGCACGCTGGGTAGTTGAACGTGGCTATGGGGGATGAATCTGGAGGAAGTTGCTTCCAAGCCGTCCTGTCGCCGGGCTTGTCAGGCGCGGGCGGACCCCATCCGAGCCGTCTGGTCCGGCAATCGGTTACCTACGCTGGTCGACCGGCGTAAACCGGCCGACCCAGGCGGGGGTCGACTCGCAAACCCCCATCGCCGTGTACTGTCCGGCGCCGGTATGGCGGGTCGCGTAGCGGTGTCGATCGGCGCCCTCTACGGCGATTAACCCGGCGAAGGTTCTGACTGGGTTGAGACGCCGCCTCCTCAGCGGGTGGGGGCGTGTCCTGGGCAGGTCTGGCTCAGGTCGGGGGGCACTGGACGAGGGGCGGGCCCCACCAGCAGGAGCGCACCGCCGGCCCTGGTGCTGACGCCGTCGAGGACGTACCACCAGTCGGGGATCGGGGAGGGTTTTTCGTACGCGGTGACCCTGATTTCGTTAACTCCACGTTCATCGAGCATCCTGCGGACGTCGAGTACGCGCTCGTTGATGAAGCCAACGCAGTGCAACGGCTCACCGGGCGCGAAGATCGGGGTCATGAGCTGGTATTTCTCGCCCCGGATCGCTCGGCGGCCCAGCCAGATGTCGGCCTTCCCCTTGTAGCCGACCGGCACCTTCATCCCGATGTCGCATCCGTACCACCGATGGCAGGGACCGGTTTGCTCAAGGGGCTTGATGTCGTTGCTCCCGATCAGGATGTGGCCTTCCAGGCTTGGGCCTACCGGTACGACGTTGATCGCGATCTTCAGGCCGCGGCCTTCCAATTCGGTCTGGTAGCGCTGCGGCGCCGCGAAAAGATCTTTTACTGTGACGACGTAGTAAACGCCTTCTCGTTTGATGTCGAGCGCCGCAGAGGCCGGGAGTGGCCCGAGTCCGAGTCCTTCCGGCAGTACCCAGCTAAGGAGAACGGTTACGACCGCGAGGGGAGCGAGGAGCCGCCAGCGACGAACCGGCTTCGTCGGTGTTCGGGATCGCGACGAGAACACCCGGTCCCAAGCCCTTCGACGCACGTGAAGGGCTTCCTGGGTTGGAGCGTGCTCGATGGCTGAAGCTTTGGTGATCTCCTGAAGCAGTTCCCGGGCACCGGGAGTCATGCCCGGACCCGGGTCGGGGGCGATCGAGGCCACCAAACGGTCGATGTCGGTGTTCACGGCTGCCCCTTCACTAGCGCGGCGGCGCGCGGGCCGTAGCGGGCGAGGTCGAGGTCGGCGGTGTGCAGTTCCCTGGCGAGGCGCTTGCGGGCGCGGTGCAGGCGCAGGCGGACGGCTCCGCGGGAGCAGCCCAGAACGGTCGCGATCTGCGCCGTGTCCAGGCCCTCCCAGCTCACCAGGGACAGCAACTCCCGGTCGTCGGCGCTGAGCCGCTGGAACGCCTCCCGGATCGCACCGGTGTCCTGGCGCGGGGTGGACTCGTCCCAGGCCGCCAGCTCCGCGCGGAGCCGTACGGCGAGGGCGGTCCGCCGCGAGTCGCCCCGGCGCTGGTTGGCGAGGACGTTCCGTGCCACGCCGTACAGCCAGAGCCGGGCCTGCTCGCCCTCGGGAATGTCGCCGACGCGGCGCCAGGCCGTCGTGAAGGTCTCGGAGATCGCGTCCGCCGCGTCGTCGGGCGAGTCCGTGCGCCGCCGGAGGTAGGCGAGGAGGTCCGCGTAGTGGGCCATGTAGATCTCCTCGAATCGCTGCCGGGGGTCTGGAGGTCCCACGCCGCCGTCCTTCCGATGGGGGACTGTTCCCTCAGCCTTCCGGGGAGGGCTGGTCGTCAGCCACACATGTCCGGATATCCAGAAGCGTTTCAGGATTCCCATAAGAAAGTTGTCCGCCGGCGAGCCGCCCCCGCGGGTGGATGGAGCCCAGGGGGACCAGCCTGGCCTCAGGCAGAGCGGTGAGATGTCTCACCAAGAGCAGATCGGAGGAGTGAAGTTTGCTAGGTTCCACGGCAGAGGCCCCGTTCGGGGATCTCCCGGACGAGTAGTGCGTCGTACCCGGCCCAGCGAAGACGACGCGCGCACACCATGACTCAGATCATCCAGATCGCCGGCGCGATCATCATCCTGTCGGCCTTCCTGCTCGCGCAGTTGAAGGTCCTGAACTCCGAATCCAAGGTCTACCTGGTGCTGAACCTCGCCGGTTCCGCGGTGCTGACCTGGGTGGCGCTGGAGGACCGCAACTGGGGATTCCTGCTCCTCGAAGGCGTATGGGCCGCGGTGTCCGCGGTGAGCCTGGCCCGCGTGCTGACCGGGGGAGATGCGACCGCCGGACACTAGGAAACCGGCTTGACGGTTTTGCCGGTGTTGCGGTTGGCTTTGCGCATGATTGGCATTCACACTGTGACCGTTGACTGCGCCCAGCCGTACGAGCTCGCGGAGTGGTGGCACCAGGCCACCGGGTGGCCTTTCCACGAGGCGACCGAGAAGGATGACGACGAGGTCATGCTCATGGCCCCGAGCGAGCCCCACCTGCTGTTCATCCGGGTGCCAGAGGGCAAGCAGGCCAAGAACCGCGTCCACTTCGACGTGACGGCACAGGCGGGCGGCACCCGCGACCAGGAGGTCGAGCGGCTCGTCGGCCTCGGCGCCGAGCAGCACGAGGACCACCGCAACCCCGACGGCACGGGCTGGGTCACCCTCCTCGATCCCGAGGGCAACGAGTTCTGCGTGTGCCGCAGCGAGGCCGAGCGCGAGGCCGCGAGCTGACCTGGACCCGGGGAAACGCGACGCCTCCCGGGGAACGTCACCCGGGAGGCGGAATACCGGCCCCCGAAGGAGCCGCGTACGGGGTCACCGGGCCGACTGGGCCCTTCCCTTCATGGACACGGTGATGACGGCCGCGATCAGGTAGACCAGCGCGCCGCCCCACAGAGCGTCCCAGGCGGCGCCGAACACGCCTTCCTGGTCGAAGACGAGCTGGACGGGATACATCACGACGGCGGCGAGGATGCCCGGGTAGAGGGCGAACCTCCACGGGTGTCGTAGCGACCAGAGCCTGGCCTGCCGGGTGACGCGGTCTCCCACGTTGGGCTTGCTCACGGCGCCGATGGAGGCAACCAGGCTGAAGACGCTGATGCCGAGGCAGAGCGCCCAGGTCAGATCGGCCGGACCTGGGAAGACCACTCCCATGACATAGCTGATCGCCGCGCTCGCCCCACCGGTGATCGCCGCGGCCTTCCAGGGCGCGCCCCGCAGGGCCGCGCCGGCGAGCGACATCTCGTCGCGTCGAGTCAGTTCGTTCATGTGAACCAGATTGCCCTCGGTCATGGCCCTGGCACATCGGGGAACAACCCTGGTTTGTTCCCGGGGTGCCACATCCGGGATCGGCGCGAAACCCGTCGACACGGGGGTCGCCGGTACCATCTGAGGGTGTCTGTGATCTTTCGTCCGGCTCGCCGGGAAGACGTGCCCCTGATCGTGGCCATGCTCGCCGACGATCCGATCGCAGCGGCCAGGGAGGGCGACCCGTCGGACGAGGTCTACCTGGCCGCCTTCCAGGCCATCGACGCCGATCCCCGGCAGGAGCTGGTCGTCGCCGAGGCGGACGGCGAGGTGGTCGGCACGATGCAGCTCACGTTCATCCCCGGGCTCTCCCGCAGGGGCGGCGAGCGCGCCCTGATCGAGGCCGTACGGGTGGGCGCGTCCATGCGGGGGCAGGGGCTGGGCCGCGCGATGATGCGGTGGGCGATCGACCGGGCCCGCGAGCGGGGCTGCCGGATGGTGCAGCTCACCAGCGACAAGGCCCGCGCCGACGCCCACAGGTTCTACACCTCTCTGGGCTTCGTCGACTCCCACGTGGGTTTCAAGCTGAGCCTCTGACCTCGCTCACCCAAGGGCCGCGATCTCCACGAGGTTGTCGTGGTAGACGGCGCCCCTGCCCATGTCGGCGTCACGCTCGTCGACCAGGGCGTTGACGTTGGCCCTGCCAGGGTTGAGCTTCGGCCAACTGCCCTTGGTCGTCGCGACCACCCCTGGGGCGACCCGGTCGCTGATCTCCAGGTGCGCGATCATCTCGCCGTTGTCGTTGAACACGCGGACGCGCTGCCCGTCGCTCAGCCCCCGGCCGGCGGCGTCCTTCTCGTTCACCAGGATCTTCGGCCCTCCCGCGCGGCGCGCCAGCTCGGGGTTGTTCCCGAACACCGTGTTGAGGAACGTGTGCGCCGCCGGCGTGATCAGCGCCAGCTTGTACGGCCCGTCCACGGTCGCCGAGAACGGCGGGACGTACCCCTCGTTCTCGGGGACGAACTCCAGCTTGCCCGAGGCCGTGGGGAACCCCTCGGTGAAGGGCACGAAGGGGGCCGGGTAGTTGAGCCTGGCCCATCCCTCCCGGCGCAGCCGCTCGACCGTGATGCCGTCCAGCGCCGCGTGCCCCCCGGACAGGAGCTGCTCGGCGATCTCCAGGTCGGAGTCGTAGAGGGCGGGCTCCGTGAGCCCCAGGCGGCGGGCCACCCTGCGGAAGGTCTCCGTCGTCGACAGGCACTCGCCGGCCGGGGGCACCGCGGGCTCGTTCCAGACCAGATACATGTGGCCGTATCCGTGGTGCAGGTCGGTGTGCTCGAACTGCATGGTGGCCGGGAGCACGATGTCGGCGTAGTCCACCGTGTCGGTGGGGAACTGCTCCATCACGACCGTGAACAGGTCGTCCCGCAGGAGCCCCTTACGGATGCGGTTCTGGTCGGACGTGCTGCCCATGGGGTTCGCCGCGTAGACCCACAGGCACTTGACGGGGTTCTCGGTGTCCTCAAGGCCGTCGGCGAGCCGGGTCATCGTCAGGGTGCGTACCGGCCCGTCCAGCAGGTCGGGCCGGGTGTCCGCCTGGATGGGGACGAGGCCGCTGGTGGAGTACGCGACGCCTCCTCCGGGGTGCTTCCAGTCGCCGGTCACGCCGGGGATGCAGGCGATGGTCCGCATGGCCGTGCCGCCGCCCCGGTGGCGCTGGATGCCCATCGTGGCCCGGATGCCGGTCGGACGGGTGTGCGCGAGGCGTACGCCGAGGGCGCGGATGTCCTTCTCGGGGATCCCGGTGATCTCCGCGGCCACCTTCGGCGGATATTTCCGGATTTCTCGCTCGAAGTCATCCCAGCCCGTGGTGTGGTTCTCCAGGTAGTCCCGGTCCTCGGCGCCCTCGTCGAGCACCACGTGCATCAGCGCGAGCGCGAGCGCGGCGTCGGTGCCCGGCCTGATCGCCAGGTGCTCGTCTGCCTGGTCGGCGGTACGGGTCCTGATGGGGTCGATGGCGACCACGTGGGCCCCGCCCGCCCGCGCCTCCTGGATGAACTTCCACAGATGGTGACCGCTGGTCAGCGTGTTCGTGCCCCAGAGCAGGATGAGCTTCGACAGGGCGAACGTCTCGGGGTCCATGCCGCCCGGGGTGCCGTTCGTGCGGGTCAGCCCGATGTTGCCGGCCCGGGCGCAGATGTTCAGATCGTGGTTCGACGCGCCCAGCGCGTTCCACAGGCGCCGCCCGGCGTACCCCGACTCGCCCTGGATGTAGCCGAGTGTGCCGGTGCCCTGGTACGGCCAGATGGCCTCGCCGCCGAACTCGTCGATGATCCCCGTCAGCCGCCGCGCGATCTCGTCGAGAGCCTCGTCCCAGGTGATGCGCTCGAACCGTCCCGAGCCCTTCGGCCCGACCCGGCGCATCGGATGCAGGATGCGGTCGGCCGCCTTCGTGTGCTCCAGGTAACGGTTGACCTTCACGCACAGGGCGCCGCGGGTATAGGGGTGGTCGCGGTTCCCGCGCAGGCCCACGGCCTCGCCGTCCTCGACCTTCACCACCCATGAGCAGGTGTCCGGGCAGTCCAGCGGGCAGGCACCCAGAACGTTCAGCGCACGGGTCATGCGTCAACGCTACCTGGGCGCTTCATGACCGTGCCATGGCGCCCTCCGGCGGTGACGACCCACCTGCCACCTGGGGCGACTCACCACGCCATACTTACGGACGATGCGCGGCGGCCTTCCGCACCGGCACCATGGATGACGTCCCGTCCATCTGATCCCTCTGTGGCGAGCGCGCCGTAGAGTGTCAGCGAATGGCCGGGGTGCACCAGTTCGCCGGTGACGTTCGAGGCCCACGCCGGCGCGAGGCGGGTGCCGAGACAGGTCGCCGGAGCGTGGTCGGCTCCGCGCCATCATCGTGAACAGAGGTTAGGGAAGATCATATGACCCGAGACGTGCGCAGACGCCGGCGGTGACCGACATAAGGGAGCGCGACGAGGCACAGGAGGCCGCGGGGGGAGACATCTCCGTGGCCGGACCTGCCACGACCTCGGAGAGCCCGGAAGCCATATCGGTTCCCGCCTCGGTCGCCACGCCCCCGGCCGGCGGCGACTCCCCGGCCCCCACTGAGTCCTCTGGGCCTTCTGGAGCTCCCGAGCCCGCCGTGCTCGTCGTCGAGCCACTGCTGCCCCAGCGCATCCGCCGGCCTTCGGACGCGCTGCGCTTTCTCGCCAGCCTGCTCGCGCTCGCCGCGGTCGTCCTGCTGGCCCTCGTCGCCAAGCAGACGCTGAACGGCCTCGAAGCCGACGTCACCGACGGTACGAGCCGGGCGCCCGAGCTGCTGATCGGGGTGGCGAGCTTCCTCGCGGGCACGGCCGTGCTCGCCGTCCCGGCCGCGTTCGCCGTCGAGCGGGTGTTCCACCGTGACGGGCTGCGCGTCGCGGAGGGCCTCATCGCCGCGATCATCGGCATGCTCGTCTCGTTCGCGCTCGGCGAGTGGCTCGCCGTCGCCGGGCCCGGCGACCTGCGCCAGCTGCTCACCGGCGGACGCCAGGTCGAGCCGCTCAACACCCTGCTGACCTCGGTCGTCGCCTACGTCACCGCCGTGCGCATCTCCCGCCGCCCGACCTGGCGCACCCTGATGTGGATGGCCATCGCCCTCGACGTCTTCGCGTTGTTCACCGGCGCCGAGGCCACCGCGCTCGGCGTCTTCGTCACCTACCTCGTCGGCCTGGCCGTCGGGTACGCCACCCTGTACGTCGTCGGCAGCCCCAACACCCGGCCTCCCGGCAGCACCGTCGTCGCCGCGCTCCGCCGCCTGGGGTTCGTGCCCGCCAAGGCGCGGCGCATCTCCGACGACGCCCAGGGCAGCCGCCGCTACGCCGTGACCATGACCGACGAGCGCCGCTACGACGTCACCGTGCTCGACAGGGACCGTCAGGTGGCCGGCGTCCTCTACCGGCTCTGGCGGCGCATCAGGCTCAACTCCGAGACCCGTCGCCGGGCCATCCGCTCGCTCCGCGCCGAGCTGGAGCGCGAGGCCCTGATGGCGTACGCCGCCCAGGCGGCCGGGGTGAACACCCCCTGCCTGGTGGGCACCAGCGAGATCGGCACGGACGCCGCGCTGCTGGCGTACGAGCACCTGGACACCAGGGCGATCGAGGACGTCCCCGACGAGGAGCTCGACGACGAGCTGCTCATCAGGATCTGGAAGCAGGTGGAGCTGCTCCAGGCACAGCGCCTCGCCCACCGCCGCCTCACCGGCGACAGCATCCACATCGGCGCGGGCGGCGACGTGGTGCTGATGGACGCCCGCAGTGGCGACATCGCCGCGGGCGACCTGCTCCTGCGCCTGGACGTCGCCCAGCTGCTCACCTACCTCGCGCTGCGGGTAGGCCCGGAGCGCTCGGTGATGTGCGCGTCCAAGGTGATCCCCAAGCAGGCCCTGGCGGGCGCGCTGCCGCTGCTGCAGCGCATCGCCCTGACCAGGGGCACCCGCGCCGAGGTCAGCAGGGACAAGGAGCTGCTCCCCGCGCTCCGCGAGAACATCCTCGCCCTGACCCCGCAGGTGGAGGTCGAGGAGATACGGCTGGAGCGGTTCCAGCCCCGCACGCTCGTCACGATCATCGCCAGCGCGCTCGCCGCGTACTTCCTGCTCTCCCAGCTCAGCAGGGTCAACCTCGTCGAGGTGATCACGTCGGCGAAGTGGGGCTGGGGCGGCATCGCCCTCGTCGCGGCCGGCCTGAGCTATGTCGCCGCCGCGCTCATGCTCCGGGGTTTCGTACCCGAGAAACTCCCCCTGGGGCGCACGGTGCTGGCGCAGTTCGCGGGGTCCTTCGTCAAGCTGGTGGCGCCCGCGGCGGTCAGCGGCGTGGCCATCAACTCCCGCTACCTGCAGAAGCGCGGCATCTCACCCGGGCTCGCCGTGGCGAGCGTGGGGGCCTCGCAGCTCGTCGGGCTTTGCTCCCACATCGTGCTGCTGCTGCTGTTCGGGTACGCCACCGGCACCAAGGCCGCCCCGTCGGTCAGCCCGTCCCGAGGCCTGGTCATCGGCCTGCTCTCGGGCGCTGTGCTCGTACTGGTCGTGCTCGCCGTGCCGCAACTCCGGCGCATGATCACCGCGCGCATGCGCCCGTTGTTCTCCGGAGTGATACCGAGGCTGCTCGACGTGCTGCAGTCGCCCCGCAAGATCCTCGAAGGCTTCAGCGGCACTCTGCTGCTGACGCTCGCCTTCGTGGTCTGCCTGGACGCCTGCGTGCGGGCCTTCGGCGGCTCGCTGAGCTTCACCGCCGTGGCCGTGGTGTTCCTGGCGGGCAACGCCATCGGCTCCGCCGCGCCCACCCCTGGCGGGCTGGGCGCGGTCGAGGCCTCTCTTTCGCTCGGCCTGACGCTCTCGGGGCTCCCGGGTACGGTCGCCACCTCGGCCGTGCTGCTGTTCCGGCTGCTGACCTTCTGGCTGCCGGTGCTTCCCGGCTGGGCGTCGTTCGCCTGGCTCCAGCGACACAACGCCCTATAGCCTCGCGGGGCTAGACGATCGGCGTGCCCGGCTGCGCGATCTCCTTCTCGATCGCGGCGAGCTCGTCGGACGAGAAGCCCAGCTTGTCGACGGCCGCGATGTTGTCCTCCAGCTGCTTGACGCTGCTGGCGCCGATCAGCACCGAGGTGATCCGCGAGTCGCGCAGCACCCACGCGAGGGCCATCTGCGCGAGGGACTGGCCACGGCCGGAGGCGATCTCGTTCAGCGTGCGCACCCGCTGGAGCACCTCGTCGGTGAGCTGGCTCGGCCGCAGGAACCGCTCCTGGGCCGCGCGGGAGTCCTCGGGGACGCCCTTGAGGTACCGGTCGGTCAGCACGCCCTGCGCCAGCGGCGAGAACGGGATGCAGCCGACGCCCTCCTCCTCCAGCACGTCGAGCAGCCCGTCCTCGACCCAGCGGTCGAACATCGAGTAGCGCGGCTGGTGGATGAGCAGCGGCGTGCCCATCTCACGCAGGATCCTGGCCGCCTCCCTGGTCTGCTCGGGCGTGTAGTTCGAGATGCCCGCGTACAGGGCGCGGCCGGACCGCACGGCGGTGTCGAGCGCCCCCATCGTCTCCTCGAGCGGGGTCTCGGGGTCGGGCCGGTGGCTGTAGAAGATGTCGACGTAGTCGAGCCCCATGCGCGAGAGCGACTGGTCGAGGCTGGCCAGGACGTACTTGCGCGAGCCCCACTCGCCGTACGGGCCGGGCCACATGTCGTACCCGGCCTTGCTGGAGATGATCAGCTCGTCGCGGTACGGGCGGAAGTCCTGGGCGAAGATCTGGCCGAAGTTCGTCTCGGCGGAGCCGGGCGGCGGGCCGTAGTTGTTGGCGAGGTCGAAGTGGGTCACGCCCAGGTCGAAGGCCCTGCGCAGCGTGGCTCGCTGGGTGTCGATCGGCTTGTCGTCTCCGAAGTTGTGCCACAGCCCGAGCGACACCGCGGGCAGCTTGAGCCCGCTCCTGCCGGTCCGGTTGTAAGGCTGCCTCTCGTAGCGGTCGTTCGATGCCGAGTACGTCACTTCGTGTCTCCTGTGTCTTCGGTCTTTCCCGCGCCGACCCGGTCGAGGATCCACGACAAGGTGAACGCCTCCTCGTGCCACGCGTCGTACCGCCCGCTCCTGCCTCCGTGACCGGCGCCCATCTCCGTCTTCAGGAGGAAGGGCCCACCGCCCGCGGTGGCGCGGAGCCGGGCGATCCACTTCGCGGGCTCGTGGTACAGCACCCGGGTGTCGTTGAGGCTGGTGATCGCGAGGATCGGAGGATATACCCGATCATCGATGTTCTCGTATGGGGTGTACGACTTCATGTACTCGTAGACGTCGGCGTTGTGCAGCGGGTCGCCCCACTCGTCCCACTCGATGACCGTCAGCGGCAGCGACGGGTCGAGGATCGTGTTGAGCGCGTCCACGAACGGCACCTCGGCCACCACGCCCGCGAACGCCTCGGGCGCGAGGTTCGTCACCGCGCCCATCAGCAGGCCACCGGCCGAACCACCCCTCGCGACGACGTCGCTCGACCAGCCGGACTCCTTCAGATGCCGGCCGGCGGCCACGAAGTCGCTGAAGGTGTTCTTCTTGCGGGTGAGCTTGCCCTCCTCGTACCACCGCCTGCCCATCTCGCCGCCGCCCCTGACGTGGGCGATCGCGAAGACCAGGCCGCGGTCGAGCAGGCTGAGCCGCGCCACGGAGAACGACGGGTCGATCGAGGTCTCGTAGCTGCCGTAGCCGTACAGCACCGTCGGCGCGGGCCGCGCGGTGCCCTTCTTCACGACGATGGAGATCGGGATCCTCGTGCCGTCCTCCGCGACCGCCCACTCGCGGAACTGCTCGTAGTCGCCGGGCTCGTACCCGCCGAGAACCGGCCGGCGCTTCAGGAGGATGAGCTCGCGCCTGGTGAGGTCGTAGTCGTACACCGAGGGCGGCGTCACCATCGAGGCGTACGCCAGCCGCAGCCTGCCGGTGTGGAACTCCGGGTTCCCCGCGGGCTCCGCGGTGTGGATGGGCTCGGGGAACGAGATCTCGTACGGCTCGCCGTCCGACGGCAGCACGCGGATGCCGGTGAGGCCGTCGCGGCGGAAGTGGACGACCACGTGGTCGGAGAACGCGTCGACGTCGAGCAGCCGGGTGTCCTCGCGGTGCGGGATCAGCGGCGTCCACGCGGCGGTGTCGTCGATGGGCGCGGTGGCCAGCTCGAAGTTCTCGGCGCCCTCGTTGTGCAGGACGAGGAAGCGGTCGCCCGCGTGGTCGACGGAGTACTCGACACCGGTCTGGCGGGGCCGCACGACGGTGAACTCCCCGGTTGGGTAGTCGGCGTCGAGGATGCGGACCTCACTGGTGATCTTGCTTCCCGCGCCGAGCACCAGGTAGCGCTCGCTCCGGGTGAGGCCGATGCCGACCCAGAAGCGCTCGTCGGTCTCCTCGTAGACCAGCACGTCATCGTCGGCGGGGGTGCCGATGATGTGGCGGTAGACGCGGTACGGGCGCCACGCCTCGTCGATGGTCGTGTAGAAGAACGCCGAGCCGTCGGCCGACCAGGCGCCGCCGTAGAAGATGCCAGGGATCTCGTCGGCCAGGATCTCGCCGCTCTCGAGGTTCTTGAACCGCAGCGTGAAGCGCTCGTTGCCGCTGAAGTCGGTGGAGTAGGCGAGAGTGGTGCCGTCCGAGCTGATGGACGAGGTGCCGATCGCGAAGAACGGGCTGTCGCCGGCCAGTTTGTTGCCGTCGAGCAGGACCTGCTCACCCTCCAGCGCCACTCCCGGCTTGAGCTCGGGAGGGGTGTCGCCCGTCGCCAGGAGGCGGCACTGGATGCCGTACTGCTTGCCCTCCTCGGTGCGGGAGTAGTACCACCAGCCGCCCTTGCGGGTGGGGACGGAGAGATCCGTCTCCAGGGTGCGGCCCTTGATCTCCTGGAAGATGGTCTCCCGGAGGTCCTGGAGGTGTTCGGTCTCGCCCTGTGTGAAGGCGTTCTCCGCCTCCAGGTAGGAGACCGTGTCCGGGTTGTCCTTGTCGGCCAGCCAGGCGTAGTCGTCGATCACGGTGTCGCCGTGATGAGTGCGTTCGGCCGGAACCTTCTTCGCCACGGGAGGCGTGTCGCTGCTCACGTCGCCGAGTCTATGGCGAGGGCTTGGCCGCCCAACTGGCGTGACGCGGGTCTGTGAAGCCGGACTGTGCGTCGGCGCCCGCGAAGGCTGCTAATCTTCTGTTGTCGGCATCGCCCGGCACAACCCCAAACCTTCGCCTCGGCGATCTGGCGTGGGCACGTGCCTGTGGTGACCGCATCCCCTTGAACTTCGAAGGTCTGAAATCGGGACTTGCACTACCCGGTCTCATCGGGTAAGTTAGAGGGGTTGCCCTGGAGACGGGGCGGTCTGAATCCTAGTGGGTTCGGGTGGCTGGAAGTCAAGTGCCTGCAAAGGCGCGGTTTGCTCCCGGTCAAACGGCCTTGTAAGATGAAGACATACGAGATGGAAGCCCCGGAGTTCGGGTCCACGTGGTGGGTTCGGGTGATGGTGTACGCGTCCGTTTCTTGAGAACTCAACAGTGTGTTAAAAGCCAGTGCATGAATATGCATACCTCCGTCTTCCATGCGCCTTTGTGGGTGTGTGGGGATGGTTTCCTTTGGTTGACATCGCACATGTGTGTGTGGTGTTCGCCGGGATTTCTTCAGACATTGTTTGGAGAGTTTGATCCTGGCTCAGGACGAACGCTGGCGGCGTGCTTAACACATGCAAGTCGAGCGGAAAGGCCCTTCGGGGTACTCGAGCGGCGAACGGGTGAGTAACACGTGAGTAACCTGCCCCTGACTTTGGGATAAGCCCGGGAAACTGGGTCTAATACCGGATACGACCAGCCTTGGCATCGGGTGCTGGTGGAAAGTTTTTTCGGTTGGGGATGGACTCGCGGCCTATCAGCTTGTTGGTGGGGTAGTGGCCTACCAAGGCGACGACGGGTAGCCGGCCTGAGAGGGCGACCGGCCACACTGGGACTGAGACACGGCCCAGACTCCTACGGGAGGCAGCAGTGGGGAATATTGCGCAATGGGCGAAAGCCTGACGCAGCGACGCCGCGTGGGGGATGACGGCCTTCGGGTTGTAAACCTCTTTCAGCAGGGACGAAGTTGACGTGTACCTGCAGAAGAAGCGCCGGCTAACTACGTGCCAGCAGCCGCGGTAATACGTAGGGCGCAAGCGTTGTCCGGAATTATTGGGCGTAAAGAGCTCGTAGGTGGCTTGTCGCGTCTGCCGTGAAAGCCCATGGCTTAACTGTGGGTCTGCGGTGGATACGGGCTGGCTAGAGGTAGGTAGGGGCAAGCGGAATTCCTGGTGTAGCGGTGAAATGCGCAGATATCAGGAGGAACACCGGTGGCGAAGGCGGCTTGCTGGGCCTTACCTGACGCTGAGGAGCGAAAGCGTGGGGAGCGAACAGGATTAGATACCCTGGTAGTCCACGCTGTAAACGTTGGGCGCTAGGTGTGGGGTCCTTCCACGGATTCCGTGCCGTAGCTAACGCATTAAGCGCCCCGCCTGGGGAGTACGGCCGCAAGGCTAAAACTCAAAGGAATTGACGGGGGCCCGCACAAGCGGCGGAGCATGTTGCTTAATTCGACGCAACGCGAAGAACCTTACCAAGGCTTGACATCGCCCGGAAAGCTCTGGAGACAGAGCCCTCTTCGGACTGGGTGACAGGTGGTGCATGGCTGTCGTCAGCTCGTGTCGTGAGATGTTGGGTTAAGTCCCGCAACGAGCGCAACCCTTGTTCCATGTTGCCAGCACGCCCTTTGGGGTGGTGGGGACTCATGGGAGACTGCCGGGGTCAACTCGGAGGAAGGTGGGGATGACGTCAAGTCATCATGCCCCTTATGTCTTGGGCTGCAAACATGCTACAATGGCCGGTACAGAGGGTTGCGATGCCGTGAGGTGGAGCGAATCCCTAAAAGCCGGTCTCAGTTCGGATTGGGGTCTGCAACTCGACCCCATGAAGTCGGAGTCGCTAGTAATCGCAGATCAGCAACGCTGCGGTGAATACGTTCCCGGGCCTTGTACACACCGCCCGTCACGTCACGAAAGTCGGCAACACCCGAAGCCCGTGGCCCAACCAGCTTGCTGGGGGGAGCGGTCGAAGGTGGGGCTGGCGATTGGGACGAAGTCGTAACAAGGTAGCCGTACCGGAAGGTGCGGCTGGATCACCTCCTTTCTAAGGAGCACCGGCCGTGGACACCTCCTGGTGGAGGGGTTCGGGGTCTACGTCGTGGTTGTGAGCGAACGTCTCACCTGCGGCAGCTCATTAGTGGAGCACTGGCTAGTCGGATCGTCGGGGTCGTCCCGGCGGCTGGTACCGCCGTGAGTCTCCTCCTTGTGAGGGGGGTTGCGGAGTGGGAACGCTGTCGTGGGGGTTCGGGTGGTTCGAACACACTGTTGGGTCCTGAGGAAACGGGCCAACGCGCGGGGCCGCCGCGACCGGGTTGACCGGTTGCTTGCCATGGTCGTTGATCGTGGTGGCGGTCTCGTTGCTTGTGGGGTCGTTGTTTCCTTGTTTGCGGGGCCAGCCTTCCGTCATACCGGTTCGCATCGTGGCTTGAGAGATGTTGTGTCTTTCGGGTTGGTGGTGTGGGTGTCTGGTGGTGGGTGGGGTTGGTGGCCTGTTTGTTGTTTGTGAATTGCATAGTGGACGCGAGCATCTTTGTGGCCAAGTTTTTTAGGGCACACGGTGGATGCCTTGGCATCAGGAGCCGATGAAGGACGTGGGAGGCTGCGTTAAGCCTCGGGGAGTCGCCAACCAGACGTTGATCCGGGGATGTCCGAATGGGGAAACCTAGCACCAGTCATGTGGTGTTGCCGCCGTCTGAATGTATAGGGCGGTTGGTGGTAACGCGGGGAAGTGAAACATCTCAGTACCCGTAGGAAGAGAAAACAATAGTGATTCCGTGAGTAGTGGTGAGCGAAAGCGGATGAGGCTAAACCATGCGCGTGTGATAGCCGGCAGGTGTTGCGTGTGTGGGGTTGTGGGACCCTCTTGTGGTTTCTGCCGAGGCCACGAACAGTGATAAATCCAGCTGGTAGTCGAAGCTTCTGGGAAGTTGCGCCGTAGACCGTGAGAGTCGGGTAGGCGAAACTGGTTGGACTGTTTGAGGGGATCCCAAGTAGCACGGGGCTCGAGGAATCCTGTGTGAATCTGCCAGGACCACCTGGTAAGCCTAAATACTCCCTGATGACCGATAGTGAACAAGTACCGTGAGGGAAAGGTGAAAAGCGCCCCGGTGAGGGGTCGTGAAATAGTACCTGAAACCGTGTGCCTACAAGCCGTAGGAGCTTGGACGAGGCTTGCCTTGTCCGTGATGTGACTGCGTGCCTTTTGAAGAATGAGCCTGCGAGTTATGGTGTGTGGCGAGGTTAACCCGTGTGGGGGAGCCGTAGCGAAAGCGAGTCTGAATAGGGCGTTTGAGTCGCATGCTGTAGACCCGAAGCGGAGTGATCTACGCATGGGCAGGTTGAAGCGCGGGTAAGACCGTGTGGAGGACCGAACCCACCAGGGTTGAAAACCTGGGGGATGACCTGTGTGTAGGGGTGAAAGGCCAATCAAACTCCGTGATAGCTGGTTCTCCCCGAAATGCATTTAGGTGCAGCGTCACGTGTTTCTTGCCGGAGGTAGAGCACTGGATGGCTGATGGGCCTTACCGGGTTACTGACGTCAGCCAAACTCCGAATGCCGGTAAGTGAGAGCGTGGCAGTGAGACTGCGGGGGATAAGCTCCGTAGTCGAGAGGGAAACAGCCCAGACCACCGACTAAGGCCCCTAAGCGTGTGCTAAGTGGGAAAGGATGTGGAGTCGCAGTGACAACCAGGAGGTTGGCTTAGAAGCAGCCATCCTTGAAAGAGTGCGTAATAGCTCACTGGTCAAGTGATTCCGCGCCGACAATGTAGCGGGGCTCAAGTACACCGCCGAAGTCGTGGCATTCACGCGTTAAGCCCGGTGTGATGTGAGTCGCATCTAGGTGTGTGGATGGGTAGGGGAGCGTCGTGCGGCCGGCGAAGCAGCCGAGTGATCGAGTTGTGGAGGCCGTGCGAGTGAGAATGCAGGCATGAGTAGCGAATCAGAAGTGAGAAACTTCTGCGCCGGATGACCAAGGGTTCCTGGGCTAGGCTAATCCGCCCAGGGTAAGTCGGGACCTAAGGCGAGGCCGACAGGCGTAGTCGATGGACAACGGGTTGATATTCCCGTACCCGCTAGCACGCGCCCATATCGAATCCAGTGATACTAAGGGTCCTTAAGCCCCTGTTGTCCTTCGGGACTTGGTGAGGCTGAACGCCTGGCCTGATCTGGTAGTAGGTAAGCGATGGGGTGACGCAGGAGGGTAGCCCATCCCAGGCGATGGTTGTTCCTGGGGTAAGCATGTAGCCCGTGGCATAGGTAAATCCGTGCCACACGTAGGGTGAGATGTGATGCCGAGCCGATTGTGGTGAAGTGGGTGATCCCATGCTGCCGAGAAAAGCCTCTAGTGAGTGTGCCGGCGGCCCGTACCCTAAACCGACTCAGGTGGTCAGGTAGAGAATACCAAGGCGATCGGGTGAACTGTGGTTAAGGAACTCGGCAAATTGCCCCCGTAACTTCGGGAGAAGGGGGACCCTTGCTGGTGATGAGTCTTGCACTCGGAGCTGGTGGGGGTCGCAGTGGCCAGGGGGAAGCGACTGTTTACTAAAAACACAGGTCCGTGCGAAGTCGTAAGACGATGTATACGGACTGACGCCTGCCCGGTGCCGGAACGTTAAGGGGACCGGTTAGTGCGCTTTCGGGCGTGCGAAGCTGAGAACTTAAGCGCCGGTAAACGGCGGTGGTAACTATAACCATCCTAAGGTAGCGAAATTCCTTGTCGGGTAAGTTCCGACCTGCACGAATGGCGTAACGACTTCCCCGCTGTCTCAACCACAGACCCGGCGAAATTGCACTACGAGTAAAGATGCTCGTTACGCGCAGCAGGACGGAAAGACCCCGGGACCTTCACTACAGCTTGACATTGGTGTTTGGGACGGCTTGTGTAGGATAGGTGGGAGACGGTGAAGCTCGGACGCTAGTTCGGGTGGAGTCATTGGTGAAATACCACTCTGGTCGTTTTGGATGTCTAACCCGCGCCCGTGTATCCGGGTGGGGGACAGTGTCTGGTGGGTAGTTTAACTGGGGCGGTTGCCTCCTAAAGGGTAACGGAGGCGCCCAAAGGTTCCCTCAGCCTGGTTGGCAATCAGGTGTTGAGTGTAAGTGCACAAGGGGGCTTGACTGTGAGACCGACAGGTCGAGCAGGAGCGAAAGCTGGGACTAGTGATCCGGCGGTGGCATGTGGAAGCGCCGTCGCTCAACGGCTAAAAGGTACCCCGGGGATAACAGGCTGATCTTCCCCAAGAGTCCATATCGACGGGATGGTTTGGCACCTCGATGTCGGCTCGTCGCATCCTGGGGCTGGAGTAGGTCCCAAGGGTTGGGCTGTTCGCCCATTAAAGCGGTACGCGAGCTGGGTTTAGAACGTCGCGAGACAGTTCGGTCCCTATCCGCTGCGCGCGCAGGAGACTTGAAAGGGGCTGTCCCTAGTACGAGAGGACCGGGACGGACGAACCTCTGGTGTGCCAGTTGTTCTGCCAAGAGCACGGCTGGTTGGCTACGTTCGGGAGGGATAACCGCTGAAAGCATCTAAGCGGGAAGCCTGCCTTGAGATGAGGTCTCCCACCTGGAAACAGGGTAAGGCTCCCAGGAGACGACTGGGTTGATAGGCCGGAGGTGGAAGCATCGTGAGGTGTGGAGCTGACCGGTACTAATAGGCCGAGGACTTGACCACAAAGCGTTTTGCTCGCGTCCACTATGTAACTCAGAAACAACAAGCTGGGGTGACCCTGGTTGTGTGTTTCAAGGGGTTACGGCGGTCATAGCGGAAGGGAAACACCCGGTTACATTCCGAACCCGGAAGTTAAGCTTTCCAGCGCCGATGGTACTGCACCGGGGACGGTGTGGGAGAGTAGGACACCGCCGGACAAATATTGTGTTGGTAGGAAAGCCATCCACTTTGTGGATGGCTTTCCTGCGTTATAGGCCTTTTGGCTGCCTGCCTGCCTGCCGGAGCGTCGGGGATATGAGCCCTTTCCGCATGCGCCGACGCGTCGGAGAGACAGGGTGTGTGTGCCGAAGCGTTGGAGAAGCCGAGTCTGCGCGCCCAGCCGTCGGAGGCCGGAGCAGGCTCAGACGTGCAACTCCCCCGACCAGATGGTGACGGCGGTTCCCCCGATCTCGGTGCGTTCGCCGCGGACCGTGGTGTGCACGATGCCGCCTCGCTGCGACAGCTGCGCCCCCACGAGAGCCTCCCGGCCGAGCTTCGCCGACCAGTAGGGCCCGAGCATGCAGTGAGCTGAGCCGGTCACGGGGTCCTCGGGAACGCCGGCGTTGGGCGCGAAGAACCGCGAGACGTAGTCGACGTCACCTGAGGCGGCGCGGGCGGTTACGCACACGGCCCGCGCGTCGAGCGCGGTGAGGGCGTTGATGTCGGGGGCCAGATCGCGGACGACCTCCTCGGACTCGACCTCCACCAGCAGGTCCATGCGGCCCATTCCCACCCACGCGGGAGACACCCCGAGGGCCTTGATCAGCGTCGCCGGAGCGGTAATCTCCTCCGGAAGATATGACGGGAAATCCATCGAAATACGACCGTGATCAAGCTGATTAGTGGTCAGAATTCCACTCTTTGTAGAAAACTCGATCGAGCCGGAGGCCTCGCCGGTCGTATATAGGACGTGCGCGGAGGCGAGCGTGGCGTGCCCGCACAGGGCCACCTCGACGGCCGGGGTGAACCACCGCAGGGAGCGCGGCCGGCCCTCGCCCTGGTGCTCGACGTAGGCCGTTTCGGAGTGTCGCATCTCGCTGGCCAGCGCCTGCATCCACTCGTCGGATCTCGGAGAGTCCAGCAGGCAGACGGCCGCCGGGTTACCCTTGAAGGCCTGATCGGTGAACGAATCGACGGTGAAGATACGCATGCCGACGATCCTATCCACCCCCAGATAACCGGTCGAAACACCAGCGAAAACCGTGCAGAATCAAAACTACGTGGGCGTGTCGCGCGGCCCCAGCCGATACGTGAGTTACGGTCATTTGTGTCGGGGCACGGCGAAACTGGCCGGTTCTCGCGGAAAGGACAGCCGATGGGGGCAGTGCGCAGGGTGGTGAGCTACCTTGGCCTGGGCGATGGGGATCAGCACGACGAGCCCTACGACTACGACGAGTACGAGGATGAGTACATGCCCGCGTCGGAACGGGCCGCCAGGCGCTGGGGGTCGGGTGGGGATCCCGCACGGATCATCATGATCCGCCCGCGGAAGTATTCCGACGCGCTTACCGTGGGAGAGCACTTCAGGGAGGGCCAGGCCGTCATCATGGACGTCGCGGGGATGTCCATGGCCGAGGCGACGCGAATGGTCGATTTCGCCGCCGGCCTGACGTATGGCTGCGAGGGACGCATTGAGCGGATCGCCGACAAGGTCTTCCTGCTGGCCCCTGCCGACGTCGAGATCTCGACCACCTAGCCACCACGGCCACGGCTCCGCCGGCGGCTCGGACGAAGGCCAGGGTCAGAGCCCGGACCACGGACTCAGTTCGTGGTTGATGACCCAGGCGTCCTTGCCCGCGCGGATCGCCGCGGCCGTGGTGCTCATGCTCCCCGCCGCCGGGGTCATCCGCAGGGGCAGCGCGATGCAGGACAACGGGTACGTCGTGAAGGCCGCCCGAGCCCTGCTGAGCGGGCACTCCCCGTACGCCGACGAACGCTTCCTCTACCTGCCGAGCAGCGCGGTCGCGGCGCTCGCCGAGACCTGGCTCGACGATCAGACGATCCGCCTGGTGTTCCCGTTCGTCCTGGCGGTGCTCACGCTGGCGGGATGGTCGCTGGCTCTGGCGCTCTGCGGGGTGCGGGTGGGCAGTCGCCTGGGGCTGCTCGGGATGGCCGCCATCGCCCTCCTCTTCGGCTACCGCAGCCTGCTCGCCGTGGGCAACTGGAGCGTGGTCGCGGTGGTCGCGCTGCCCGCGGCGCTGCTGCTGTGCGCGCGGAACCGCTGGACCGCCGCCGCGGCCGTCGCGGGGGTGTCCATCGCGCTGAAACCCATGCTCGTGCCGCTCGCGCTGCTCTTCCTGTTCGCCGGGCGGCGCCGGGCGCTCGTCACGCTCGTCGCCGTCCCCGGGGTTCTGGTGCTGCTCTCCCTGCCGCTCACCCCCGAGCCGGGGAGGTTCCTATCCGACACGCTGCCGTTCCTGCTCCACGGGCAGGACGAGTACGCGAAGCCGTACGACGCGTCGCTGGCCTCGATCCTGCCCAGGTTGGGCGCGGGCGGCGACCTCACCCTGGCGATCAGGGGCGTGGTGGCGGTCGCGGGCCTGCTGCTCGCCTGGGCGCGCTGGCGCCTGCCCGACGACGCCGTCCCTCTGGACCGTTCCGTTCCGGTGAGCGGCCAAGCCGGCGCCTGGGAGCGTCTCCGGGGAGGCCGGTCCCTGGAGCTGAGGCTGGCCGAGACCGCGAGCATGATCATGCTCACGGTGTTCCTGGTCTTCACCCCGGCGTTCGGGCACTACTCGCTGGTGATCCTTCTGCCGCTCGCCGCCACCGCGATCGACCGCCGCTCGGTTGCCCGTTCTCCGTGGTTCTGGGTGGCTCTGGCGCCGCAGTTCCCGGGCGTGGAGATACCCGGCCTCACCGCCCCGCAGACGCGCGCGTTCACGGTCTTGTTCATGCACGGCGTGCTGGCCCTGCTGCTCGCGCACCGTACGCTCCGAGACCGGGGCGATCGGAGCGATCAGAGCGGCCTCGGCGAGCTGCCGGAGGAAGAGGTCGAGCAGGTGGTGGTCACCGCTGGTCGGCGACCGCCGGGCCTCGGCGGAGCAGGCGGGTGAGTGCCGAGAGGTTCGCGGCCGCGGTCTCGGACCGCTGGGCGGCCTCGCGGGCGTAGTCGTGTAATGCCCACACCGCCTGGTCGGCCTGCTCGCGCAGCTGCGCCACCTCGGCCTCGACGCGCCGCGCCTCGGCCTGCTCGCGGCTGTTGAGGCGCCACAGCAGGTAGCCGACGATCCCCCCGAGGACCAGCGCGGCGATGGCGAACAGCTCGGAGACCGTGAACGCGAGCACCAGCGCGACGATCGGAAGCAACGCCGGCCCGTACGCGAGCCAGCGCCCGGACCCGCGCGCGGCGCCCTCGGCCCTCACACGCTCCTCGGCCGCCGCCAGTGAGCCCGCGTCCGGGCCCTCGGGCCGGAGCGTGACGTCGTGCCCGAGGATCGGCACGGTGATCTCGGTGGGCGGCGCGACCTGGGTGGCCCGCGCGAGCTCGTCGGCGGCCGAGCGCACGACGGGCGCGGCCACGTGGAAGGCGATCGCCGCCAGGTGCGGGTCGGACCCCGACTGGACGTCGTCGAGCAGGTGCCCCGTCAGCGAGCCCATCGGGCCCGGCTCCTCTGACCCGATGAGTGACCGCAGCACGGTCAGCGGCTCTGCGTCCGGCCACGGGCCGGAGGTCTCGGACCGGGGGATCGCGGACGGGCGGGTGGAGGTGATCTCGGTGCAGCGTTCGAGCAGGCGGGACAGCCGGGCCGCCGCCTGGACGGGCTCGGCGAGCGACGGCACCTCGGCGAGGGACGGCAGGGCGCCGAGCGCGGGTGACACGGCGACGGAGGTCTCGGCCGGGACGAGGGCGCGCAGCCAGCGGTCGGGCTCCGCGGTCGAGGGCACGGCCGCGGCGTCGAGCTTGCGAAGTACGAAGATCTTGCCCGCCGGCCCGTACGCGCCACGGGCGGCGGCCGCCCAGAGGGCGCGCTGACCTGGGGTGACCGGCTGGTCGGTCGACAGGTCGCCGAACGCGGTGCCGAGCCAGGAGGCGTGGACGCGGTCGCCGTGCCCGCTCACGGCGAGCGACAGGCACAGGAACAGCGCGGTGGCGGCCTCGTCGAGCTGGGCCGCGCGGGCGAGCGGATCCAGGGAGTCCTCACCGGAAAGGATCAGTACGAGGGCCTCGGTGGCGGGGGCGAGCCAGTATCCGGGCACGTCGAGGGTGTTCGGGGGCGGCTCGGGCACTGTGCCGTCGGCCGCGAGGTGGGTGAACAGGGCCTCGGCGTACCGCCGCAGCTCCGAGACGTCGCCGTCGCGTTCTGGCCGCTCTGGAGGCCCTTCGGCGTGACGCTGTGGCTTCGTCGGCTCCGCGGACCCGGGGACGCCGGGGTTCGCGGTCAGATCCATGCTCAAGGCGGGCAGCTCCCCGAAGGCGTGAGGAAGGCCCCCGGAGGCGAGGGTTCGGCGGGCACTCCCATGACCGCGCCCAGGTTAGTTCTTTGGGCGCGAGGGTGTACGGCAGGCACGCCGACGGGGGCGAGGAACTTGGTCCGGCCGCGATCGGAAGCGGCCGGACCAGTGTGGTCACATGCGGTCGGGGACAGGGACGCCGAGGAGGTTGAGACCGGTCTGCAGCACGCGCAAGCTCAGCGCGCACAGCGCCAGACGCGAGGCCCTGGTCTCCGGGGCGACGTCGTCCCGCAGCACCGGGCACTTCTCGTAGAACGTGGTGAACGCGCTCGCGGTCTCGAAGAGGTAGGCGCAGACCCGGTGCGGCTCGGCCGTGGCCGCGGCGTGCTCGATCACGGCGCCGAAGCCCAGGAGCTGGAGCGCCAGATCGCGCTCGGCCGGCTCGCCCAGGATGATCGGCCCGGTCACCTCGGCCGGGTCGACGCCGCCCTTGCGGAAGATCGAGCGGATGCGGGCCGTGGCGTACTGCATGTACGGCCCGGTGTTGCCGGTGAACGCCAGCATGCGGTCGTAGTCGAAGATGTACTCGCTGTCGTGGCTGACCGACAGGTCGGCGTACTTCACGGCGCCCATGCCGACCGTGCGGGCGATCTCGGAGCGGGTCGCCTCGTCGTAGCCGCGCTCGGCGATGGCGGCCGAGGCGCGGTCGACGGCCTCGTCGAGCAGGTCTGTGAGCTTGACGGACTGGCCGGAGCGGGTCTTGAACCTGCGGCCGTCCGAGCCCAGCATCATGCCGATCTGGATGTGCTCGGCGGACACGTCGTCGGTCAGCCAGCCCGCCTGGCGCGCGGCGGCGAAGACCATCTGGAAGTGGAGCGCCTGGTCGGTGCCAACGACGTACAGGATGCGGTCGGCCTTGACGTCGCGCACGCGGTAGCGGATGGCGGCGAGGTCGGTGGTGGCGTAGCCGTAACCGCCGTCGCTCTTGCGGATGATCAGGGGCAGCGGCTTGTCGTCGCTGCCCTTGAAGCCGGGCGGGAACACGCACAGCGCGCCCTCGCTCATCACCGCTACCCCGGAGGACTCGAGGTCGGCGCAGGTCTCGACGAGCATGGGGTTGTACATGCTCTCGCCGGCGATGTCGCTGTCGGTCAGCGTGACGCCCAGCGTGGAGTAGACCTTGTTGAAGTAGCGGATCGTGGCGTCCATGAACAGGTGCCAGAGCCGGATCGTCTCGGGCTCCTCGGCCTGGAGGGTCGCCACGCGCCGGCGCGAGCGCTCCTTGAACGCCGCATCCGCGTCGAACTTGCCCCGCGCCTCCTGGTAGTACTCGCTGCCCTCGCCGGCTTCCAGCCGGGCGATGGCGTTGGCCTCGCCGATGTCGAGCAGGTGCTCGATGAGCATGCCGAACGGCGTACCCCAGTCGCCCAGGTGGTTCTGCCGGACGACGCGGTTGCCGAGGTGCTCAAGCATGCGGACCAGCGAGTCGCCGACGATGGTGGTGCGGAGGTGCCCGACGTGCATCTCCTTGGCGGCGTTGGGCGCGGAGTAGTCGACGACGACGGTCTGCGGGGGCGTGGTCAGCCCGACGCCGCCGCGGGGGTCCTCAAGGGTGCGCAGGGCCTGGGAGGCGATCCAGCCGTCGTTCAGGGTGATGTTGAGGAAGCCGGGCCCGCTGACCTCGACGCTTTGGAAGACGTCGCCGGTGCCGAGCGCGTCGGCGATGGCCTGGGCGACCTCCCGTGGCGCTCGTCGCAGCCGCTTGGCCAGGCTCAGTGCCACGTTCGCCTGGTAGTCGGCGAACTGAGAGGGCCGGATCAGCGGGTCGGCGCCTGCGTACTCCGGGCCGAACGCGGTGCCCAGCGCTTGCTGGACCCGCTCGGTGAGCACGAGCTGCGGGTCGGTCATGCCCCAAGGATATCTGCTGATCATCAGCACCGAACGTGGATTTTCGGCCACCCGGGGCGGGTGTGGCCCAGGTGACAGGGGATGACCGTCACCAGAGGCGATGCGACCTGTGGGTGGCCGCGATGCGCTCGCCGACGTGGCCGACGGCGCCCTGGCGGGCGAGGGTCGAGGCGAGCACGCAGGCCGCCGCGACGCCCTTGGCCGTCGAGGAGCCGTGGGCGATGACCACGGTGCCGTTGAGGCCGAGCAGGACCGCGCCGCCGTATGCCTCGGGGTCGAGCCGCCTGCGCAGCTCGCGCAGCCGCCCCCGCTGGAAGAGCGCCCCGAACCGCGCCAGGCGGCCGCCCTCCAGCGTCTCGCGCAGCTCGGTGAACGCGTAGCGGACGCTGCCCTCCATCGTCTTGAGCGCGACGTTTCCGGTGAATCCGTCGGTGACGATGACGTCCACCACGCTGTTCAGCAGGTCGTGGCCCTCGACGTTGCCCGTGAAGTTCAGGCCGGGGGAGGCGGAGAGGAGCTCGTGGGCGCGCTTGGCGAGCTTGTTGCCCTTCTCGGCCTCCCCGCCGATCGTGAGCAGTCCCACACGTGGCCGCTCGATGGCGAGGGCCGTCTCGGCGTACGCCGCGCCGAGGTGGGCGAACTGCACCAGGATCTCCGGCTTGACGTCGGCGGTCGCGCCCGCGTCCAGCAGCACGGTGGGATGTGGCCTGGTCGGGAGGGGGACGGCGATCGCCGGCCGGAGCACGCCCTGCTGGGCCCGCAGGCGGAGCTTGCCCGTCGCCACCACCCCGGCCGTGGATCCTGCGGACACGACCGCGGACGCGTCGCCGCGGCGTACGAGGTGGCAGGCAACGGCGATGCTGGAGCGGGGACGGCGCAGGCTGGCGAGGGCGCCCTCGTCCATGGTGAGGGTCTCCTCCGCGCGCACGATGGGGATCTCCCCGGTCGCCCCCAGCTCGGCGAGCGCCTCGGAGATGGCGGGGGGCGCGCCGACGAGGACGATGGGCACCCCGTGCTCCCGTACGGCCCGTACGGCTCCCGCCACGATCTCGCCAGGAGCGTGGTCGCCTCCCATGGCGTCAAGGGCTATCGGCGGAATGCCGTCCAAGCGGTCACCTCGTACGGAATGAGTGTGTGTCCCGCATCGTAGGTGGCCGGGTGGACTACTGTGCGCGCCAGGGCCAGTGCCAGTCGGCGGCCCCGCGCGAGACCACGACCTTGCCGAACGTCGCCTTGCCCGTCACGCGGATGAGGGGGCCGTTCGGGTCGCCGCCCTGCTCGCCGCCGGAGACGTGGCGCTTGGAGAAGATCGCGCTGCCCTCGTCGATCACGCGCGCGTTGCCGGGCACGCGGACGATGAGCTTCCCGCAGAACGAGTTAAGCTCAAGGGTGACCTCGCGGCCCGGGAGCACGGCGTCGGAGAGGTCGATGATCAGCGCTCCGAAGGTCGAGCGCAGCACGGTGTGGCGCCCTGCGACCCAGCGGCCACCCCGGATGACCTTGCTGAACACCGCCGTGACCTCTTGCTGCTCGGCGCTGAACGCCGACGCGGGCGCGCCGCCGACCTCGGGCAGGTCGCGGGTCAGCGGGAGCAGGTCGCCGATGGTAACCGCTGAGTAGGTCGCCTCAAGCCGGTCGGCGTGCTCGACGCTGGTGAGACGGCCGGTCGCGAGCGCCTCGCCGATGACGGCGGCCACTCGATCACGATCGGCGTCGGAGGCGCGCTGCGCGGTATCGGCTGCGCGCGGGGCTGTGTCGCCTGCCTCGAAAGGCGTAAGGGAGCTCACGACGCCAGACTAACCCAACTCAAGATATGTCGCGATATCCGGAAGGTTTTACCAAGGCTTTTCGGTCGCACGGAACCGAGCCGACTCGCTGGCGCGTCCGTTAAAGAAAGCGACAGACGCGTGAGAGGCGCATCAGGTTTACCGGAGAGCACACAAGAGAGGAAAAATCTCGAGTGACCCTTACACAGACCGGTACGCGAGGATTCCGGGCCTACACGGCCAAACACCTGGACGATCTTCTGAAGCGGGCCGAGTTCGACGCGGAGACGCGACTGCGCATCAGGGCGGTGGCGTCCGTGCTGCCCTTCCGCACCAACGCGTACGTCGTCGACGAGCTGATCGACTGGTCGGACATCCCCGACGACCCGATATACCGGTTGGTGTTCCCGCAGGAGAACATGCTCCCCGAGGAAGATGTGTCGCGCATCGCCGGACTGCTCCGCGCGGAGGCGCCGGCCCGGGAGGTCCAGGTGGCCGCGAACGCGGTGCGGATGAGGCTGAACCCGCACCCGGCGGGGCAGATGGAGCTCAACATCCCGAGGGCCGGCAGCGAGCCGGTGCCGGGCATGCAGCACAAGTACCCAGAGACCGTTCTCTTCTTCCCCAAGCAGGGACAGACCTGCCACGCGTACTGCACATACTGCTTCCGCTGGGCGCAGTTCGTCGGCGAGCCGGACCTGAAGATGGCCTCGGACGACGTCGAGGGCCTGGTGAGGTACCTGCGCGAGCATCCCAAGGTCACCAGCGTGCTGTTCACGGGCGGCGACCCGATGATCATGAGCGGCCCGGTGCTCAGGAGGTACATCGAGCCGCTGCTCGCGCTGGAGCAGCTCGAGTCGATACGCATCGGCACCAAGTCGCTCGCGTACTGGCCCGGGCGCTTCGTGACCGACCCGGACGCGGCGGAGACGCTGCGCCTGTTCTCCGCCGTGGCGGAGTCGGGCAAGAACCTCGCCTTCATGGCGCACTTCTCGCACCCCCGAGAGATGGACTCCCAGCTCGTCCAGACCGCCGTGCGCGCGATCAGGGACACGGGCGCGGTGATCAGGACCCAGGCGCCGCTGATCCGGTCGATCAACGATGACGCGGACACGTGGGCGGACATGTGGCGCACCCAGCACGCGCTGGGCATGGTGCCCTACTACATGTTCGTCGAGCGCGACACGGGCCCGCAGGACTACTTCGCGGTGCCGCTGGCCCGGGCGTACGAGATCTTCCGTGACGCCTACGCGCGGGTCTCCGGGCTCTGCCGCACGGTGCGGGGGCCCTCGATGTCGTCGACGCCGGGGAAGGTGTGCGTCGACGGCGTCACCGAGGTGGCCGGCCGGAAGGTCTTCGTGCTCCACCTGATCCAGGCCCGTGACCCCGACCTGGTGGGGCGGCCGTTCTTCGCGGACTACGACCCCGAAGCGGTGTGGATCAGCGACCTGCGGCCGGCCTTCGCCGACCGGTTCCCCTTCGACCCCGCCACGCTGGGTGAGAAGGACCTCGTGGCCCGCTGAGCGGCCTGAGGAAGGCCGGCCGGCGCCCCCTGGCGGGAGTGTCGGCCGGCCCGGTGTTCGAACGGTGGGCGAAGAAACGGGCGAATATCGGTTGGACGGTGAACTCGGTGTCAGGCGCCCGGAGCGCGCACGTAGGTGCGGCGGGCGATCTGGGCCTGCAGGCGGGCCATCTGCCAGTGCAGCTCGATGAGCTGCTCGGCGAGCAGGCCACGTGGAATGTCCGACGGGTCCTCGGCGGACAGGTGATCGATCGCGTTCGCCAGCTCTCGCACCCCGCACCCCCACTCCATCACGGTTTCCCTCAGATCGAATCTTCGTTCGAATCATAGTGGAACGCCGTGCGAAGTGTCAGCAGATTCACCCCGCGTGTTCGGACTTCTGTACGGTCTAGCCCGCCCAGTGACACCCTGCCTCAGGAACGGCCTCAGGTCTCGTAGACGGGGGCGATGTAGCCGCGGGCAAGGGTGTTGCCGGTGATGTTGAAGCCGACGACGGCCGAGGGCGTGTCGCCTTCGAGGCCGAGCTTCTCCACCCCGAGCGCGTGCACGGCGAACAGATAGCGGTGCGGGGTGCCGGGAGGCGGCGCGGCGCCCCCGTACGCGCGGGTGCCGTAGTCGGTGCGGCCGTGGACGGCGCCCTCGGGCAGCCCCTTCATGTCGCCGGAGCCGGCGCCGGTCGGGAGCTCGGTCACGTCGGCGGGGATGTCGAACAGGACCCAGTGCCAGAAGCCGCTGCCGGTCGGCGCGTCGGGGTCGAAGCACGTCACGGCGTAGCTCCTGGTGCCCTCTGGCGCGCCGGACCAGCGCAGGTGAGGCGACAGGTTGCGCCCCTGCATGCCCCAGTCGTCGAAGACGTGGTCGTCCGACATGCGCTGCCCGTCGCTCACGTCGTCGCTCTCGACGGTCAGCGAGGGGACCTCGGGAAGGAAGTCATAGGGAATCGGCGGTTGCTTGGCCACGATGGACCTCCGATGGAAGGACGATTTCGGTCGTCCCCATCTTGCCCCGTGCCGTGCGGGTCAGACGATCAGCGGCCCGGGAGAGCGTCGTTGATCCCCGGGCTGACGATCAGGCGTTGTAGGCGGCGAGCACCGTCGCCGGGTCGCCGTCCATCTTGATCTGCCCCTTGTGCAGCCAGATGACGCGGTTGCAGGTCTCCTCGATGACGTCGAGGTTGTGGGCGACCAGGAACACCGTGCCGGCCTGCTCGCGCATCTGGTGGATGCGCTCCTGGCTCTTGCGCTTGAAGTCGCGGTCGCCGGTGGCGAGCGCCTCGTCGATGAGCAGCACGTTGTGGACCTTGGCGGAGGCGATGGCGAAGCGGAGCCGGGCGCCCATGCCGGAGGAGTAGGTCGACATCGGGAACTGCACGAACTCGCCGATGCCGGAGAACTCGACGATCTCGTCGTAGCGCTCCCTGACCTGGGCGGGGGTCATGCCCATGGCGTAGCAGCCGAGCACGATGTTGCGCTCGCCCGTCAGCTCCTTCATCAGCGCGGCGTTGACGCCGAGCAGCGAGGGCTGGCCGTCGGTGTAGACCGAGCCCTTGTGCGGCGGCAGCAGGCCGGCGATGGCCCGCAGCAGCGTGGACTTGCCGGAGCCGTTGCGCCCGATGATGCCGATGGCGTCGCCGTGGCGGGCGACGAAGGAGACGCCCTTGACGGCGTGGACCTCCTTCATCTGCGGCCGCCCCTGGCGCCGGATGATGCGCATGAGGGCGTTCGCGGCGTTGCCCTTCTCGGCCGCGCTGGCGGCGCCGTACACGCGGTAGACGATGTGGAGGCCGTCGACGATGACCGTCGGCGCGCCGGGCTCTGGCGCGTCCACCGGTGCCGCTGCGGGCTGGGACGCCGCCTCCTCGTTCGGGTGGGCCATCTGTGACAGCTCCTTGGTCAGCTCAGCCACGGCCATACCTCTCCTCGGCCCGCCAGAAGTACCAGAAGCCGCCGATCAACGCGACCGCGGCCCAGAAGCCAGCGTATAGCCACAGTTGGGGGAGGCTGCTGTGGGGGAAATGATGCTTGGCGAGGTCCTCGGGATAGGTGCTGAGGATCAGGTGGCGCATCAGATCGATGAAGACCGAAGGAGGGTTGAACTCCAGCAGGAAGCGCGCCCATTCGGGGGCGCCCTTCATACGGGCCGGGATGCTGTAGAAGACGCCCGAGGTGTAGAGCCAGGTGCGCAGGATGAACGGGAGCAGTTGGTTCATGTCGCGGACGAACGCCCCGACACGCGCCAGGAGCAGGCTCACCCCGACGTTGAAGATCGTCTGGAGCAGCAGCGCGAACGGGACCAGCAGCCACAGCCAGGTCAGCGACTCGCCCGTGACGAGCACGATGACGGCCAGCACGCCCATCGAGATGGCCAGCTGCTGGAACTCCTGGATGGTGTACGCCAGAGGGAGCGCGGCCCTCGGGAAGTGGAGCGCCCGGATCAGCGAGAGGTTCCCGGAGATCGACTTGGCGCCGCCGGTGACCGACCGCTGCGTGTACGAGTACACGAAGACGCCTGTGATCAGGAAGGCGGTGTAGTTAGTGATGTCCGCCTTCTGCCCCATGATCACGCCGAACATGAGGAAGTAGACCCCGGCGTTCAGGAGCGGCGTCAGCACCTGCCACAGCTGGCCGAGTGCCGAGTCGGAGTACTTCGAGACGTTACGCGACGTGGCGTACGTGAAGACGAAGTGCCGTCTGTCCCACAATTGACGCAGGTAGACGGGCAGACTGGGACGCGCGATGGCGCGTCGCAACCCGTGGCGCTCGGCGAGCGCGGACAGCGATTCCTTCCCACTTGGGGAGGAGCCGCTCGCCCGGTCGCCCGCCCGGGAGTCCGCGATAGCGGATTCCGGCTGACTCATGGCATGGACTCTATTGGATACGGGTGAATGAGATGCCTGCGGTGCCACTTGACCACTGTGGTCCATGAGAGCACAGGCCCCGGTCAAGGCTATCCCACGGCGTCATCGCAGGTCGGCCGGGAGTTGAAAGCGCATGCCCGGCCTGTCCCAGGATGCGACCACTGCCAGGTCATGTGTACCTTAGTGACGTCTTTGTGCCTGATCAAGGCATTATTGACAGCCTAGTTGGTATGCGTGTGACGTCCGAGAGGGACACGTGTGACCGAACTGCAATGCGCCAGAGACTCGCTGGTGAGAAGTAGTGAGGGATGCTCACGGTCGACTGGCAGGGCGTCAACTGATTTGACCGTGTCCGCGAAGTCCAGGGATAGATCCCTTGGAGGGCGCACCCGACATGCGCAGTTCAGTGCCAACGCCCACCTTAGAGGGAGGATTAATCCACGATGCGTGTGACCAAGGGCGCACAGATCGTCGCCGGGACCGCGCTGCTCGCGCTTGCGGTTGCGGCGTGCGGCGGCAGCGGCGACACGTCCGGCTCCAGCTCCAGCGCCGCCGGAAACGCCGGGGCGGTCAGGGTCGAGATCGCTGAACCCCAGCACGACCTGATTCCGGGCAACACCACTGAGACCAGCGGCGCTGAAGTGCTGAACGCGCTGTTCGTCGGTCTCGTTGACTACGACGCGGACAAGAAACCCTTCAACCGCGTGGCCGAGTCCATTGAGTCGCCCGACTCCACGACGTGGACGATCAAGCTCAAGGATGGGTACAAGTGGCACAACGGTGAGCCCGTTGTCGCCCAGAACTTCGTCGACTCCTGGAACTTCACCGCCAACGGCGCCAACGCCCAGGAGGGCAACTACTTCTTCGGCAGCATCGTCGGCTACGACGAGCTGAACCCGGGTGAGGGCAAGACGCCGACCGCGACCACGCTGAGTGGCCTGAAGGTCGTCGACGACAAGACCTTCACCGTCGAGCTGAAGAACCCGTTCTCCGGCTTCCCGACGATGCTGGGCTACACGGCGTTCTACCCGCTGCCCAAGGCCGCCTTCGAGGGCGACAAGCTGAAGGCCGACTTCGGCGGCAACCCGATCGGCAACGGTCCCTTCAAGGTCTCCAAGCCGTGGAAGCGCGGCACGGACCAGACCATCTCCACGGTCCGCAACGAGGACTTCAAGGAGGGCAAGGCCAAGATCGAGGCGGTCGACTTCAAGATCTACACCGACCTCAACACGGCCTTCAACGACCTGCGCGCCGGCAACCTGGACATCATGGACCAGCTGCCCGCCGAGGCCATCTCCACGGCCAAGAGCGAGTTCGGCGACCGCTACATCGAGCAGCCGTCCTCCGGTATCGGCTACATCGGCTTCCCGATCAAGACCGGTGCCGACTACGCCCAGAACGCGGACGTCCGCAAGGCGATCTCCATGGCGATCGACCGCAAGACGATCACCGAGACCGTCTTCTCCGGCACCCGCGTCCCGGCCGACGACTTCATCAGCCCGGTCGTCTCCGGCTACCGCCAGGGCGCCTGCGGCGAGGCGTGCACCTACGACCCCGCCAAGGCCAAAGCCCTGTTCGAGCAGGCCGGTGGCCCGAAGATGGGCACCATCGAGATCGGCTACAACGGTGACGGCGGCCACAAGGAGTGGATCGAGGCCATCGCCAACAACCTCCGCACCAACCTTGGTGCCGAGGTGACGCCGAAGCCGGTGGAGAAGTTCGCCACCATCCTCGACGACCTGGGCGCCAAGAAGTGGAAGGGCACCTTCCGCATGGCGTGGATCATGGACTACCCGTCCCCGGAGAACTACCTGCGCCCGATCTTCGGATCCGGCGGCAGCTCGAACTACTCGGGCTACAAGAGCAAGGAGTTCGACGACCTGCTGACCGCGGGTGACGCGGCCAAGTCGCTGGACGAGGGTGTCAAGTCCTACCAGCAGGCGGACGACCTTCTCATCAAGGAACTGCCGTACATCCCGGTGTACTTCTACCAGACGAACGGCGCTTACTCGCAGCACGTGAAGAACGTCAAGATTGACCCGTTCGAGCGGATCGACCTGTTCAACGTAGAGAAGGCCTGACGTCAACCACTCCGGGTGGTTCGGTACCCTGAACCACCCGGAGTGGGCGACCACCCCACGAGGGCAGCCCAGTTGGTTGCGGCGGGCTGCCCTTTGTAATGATCGGGAGACTGAATGGGCCGCTACGTCATCAGGCGCCTGCTCCAGGCGATCCCTGTGCTGCTGGGCACCACATTCCTCATCTTCGCCATCGTCTACGCGCTGCCGGGTGACCCCCTCCAGGCGCTGGCGGGCGAGAAACGCGTCGACCCGGTCTTCGCGGCGGCGATGAGAGAACAGTTCCACCTCAACGAGCCGCTCCTCGTACGGTACGGCTACTACCTCCGCGACATCGTGACCGGCAACTTCGGGACCACCTTCCGCGGGCTCCCCGTATCCACCATCTTCGAGGGCAAGTTCCAGGTCACCTTCAAGCTGGCCATCACCGCCCTCATCTTCGAGGCGATCATCGGTGTCGGCCTCGGCCTGTGGGCGGCGCTGCGCCGCGGCAAGTGGGAGGACAAGGGCATCCTCGCCATCACGCTGCTGATGGTGTCGATCCCCACCCTGGTCAGCGGCTTCGTCCTCCAGTTGCTGCTCGGCGTCAAGCTGAAGCTCGCCACTGGCATCGACTTCTTCCCCGTCGCCGGCGTGCAGGACGGCATCCGCAGCTACCTGCTGCCGGGCTTCGTTCTCGCCATGGTCTCCATCGCCTACCTCACGCGGCTCACGCGCACGAGCCTCATGGAGACGCTGCGCGCCGACTACATCCGCACGGCCGTCGCGAAGGGAATGCCGCGACGACGGGTGCTGGGACGGCACGCGTTGAGGAACTCGCTGATCCCCCTGGTGACCTACCTGGGCGCGGACCTCGGCACGCTGATGGGCGGTGCGGTGATCACCGAGACCATCTTCAACCTGCCCGGCATCGGCCAGCAGCTATTCCAGTCGGTCTACCTGCGGGAGAACCCCGTCGTGGTGGGCATCGTCACGGTCCTGGTCCTGATCTACATCGTGGCCAACCTCATCGTCGACCTGCTGTACGCCGTACTCGACCCCAGGATCCGCTATGAGTAACGACACTCTCCCGGCGACCGAACCGGCGCAGCCCGTCAAGCCGTCGAAGGGCAAGAGACCCGCGAGCCTGTGGTCGGACGCGTGGTACGACCTGCGGCGCAACCCGGTGTTCATCATCGGCGCCGTCATGATCGCGCTGTTCATGGCCATCTCCGCGTTCCCCGGCCTGTTCGACACCGTGGGCGTGGACCCGTCGACCTGCTCCCTCGCGCAGGCCCGCAAGGGCATCAGCAGCGAGCACTGGTTCGGCACGGACAACCTCGGCTGTGACGTGTACTCCCGCGTGATCCACGGCGCCAGGGTCTCGATCATCGTCGGCATCGTCAGCGCGGCGGTGACCGGTCTGGTCGGCGGCGCGCTCGGCCTGCTGGCGGGCTTCTACGGCCGCTGGGTCGACGTACTCCTCTCGCGTGTCGCCGAGATCTTCTTCGCGATCCCCTCCATCCTGGGCGCCCTGCTGATCCTGGCCGTGATCGGACGCGACAACGCGGGTATCTCCAGTGTCGTGCTCGCCCTCGCCCTGCTGGCCTGGCCGATGATCCTGCGCATCATGCGGGCGTCGGTCATCACGGCCAAGCACCAGGACTACGTCGTGGCGGCGCGCGCGCTCGGCGCCGGCCCCGGACGGATCATGATGCGGCACATCCTGCCCAACGCGATCGCGCCGGTGATCGTGGTCTCCACGATCAACCTGGGGGCGTTCATCGCCGCGGAGGCGGCCCTGTCCTTCCTCGGCGTGGGCATTCAGTCCCCTCAGATCTCCTGGGGCCTGATGATCGCGGACGCGCGCAACCGCTTCCTGGAGGCGCCGCTGCCGCTGCTGTTCCCCGCGCTGTTCCTGAGCCTCATCATCCTCAGCGTCGTCATGCTGGGTGACGCGGTTCGCGACGCGCTTGACCCGAAGCTGCGGTAGGAGAGGGCACCGAACGTGAAGAACCCGTCAGTCGACACGCACCCGCTGTCGGACGAAGTGGGACACGAACCCCTGCTCGCGGTGGACAACCTGCACGTGGAGTTCGTCACCCGGCAGGGCCTGGTCAGGGCCGTGAACGGCGTGAGCTACACGGTCAACGCCGGTGAGTCCCTCGCGGTCCTCGGCGAGTCCGGTTCGGGCAAGTCGGTGACCGCGCAGGCCATCATGGGCATCCTCGACATGCCGCCGGCCCGGATCCCCAGTGGGGAGATCCGCTTCCGGGGCACGGACATGCTCAAGCTGTCGGACCAGGCCCGCGGCCAGATCCGCGGGCAGCGCATCGCGATGATCTTCCAGGACGCGCTCTCGGCGCTGAACCCGGTGTTCACCGTGGGCTGGCAGATCAGCGAGATGTTCCGCGTGCACCGCGGCATGTCCAAGCGAGACGGCATGAAGAAGGCCGTCGAGCTCATGGACCGGGTGCGTATCCCCGCCGCCAGGCAGCGCGTGAACGACTACCCCCACCAGTTCTCCGGCGGCATGCGCCAGCGCATCATGATCGCGATGTCGATCGCGCTGGACCCCGAGGTCCTGATCGCGGACGAGCCGACCACCGCGCTCGACGTGACCGTCCAGGCCCAGATCATGGAGCTGCTCGCCGAGTTGCAGCGAGAGAGCAACATGGGGCTGATCCTGATCACCCACGACCTCGGCGTGGTGGCCGACGTCGCGGACAAGATCGCGGTCATGTACGGCGGGCGCATCGTGGAGAACGCCCCGGTCCACGACCTCTACAAGACCCCGGCGCACCCGTACTCCAAGGGCCTGCTGGACTCGATCCCCAGGGTGGACCAGAAGGGCCAGGAGCTCTACGCCATCAAGGGGCTACCGCCCAACCTGCTCAACATGCCTTCGGGCTGTGCCTTCCACCCCCGCTGCCCGTACGGCCGGCCCAACTGCGTGACCGACGTGCCGCCGCTGTACGAGATCAGCGGTACGCGCGGGAGCGCCTGCCACTACTACCGGGAGGTCCTCGATGGCACCGTCGGCTGAACGGATCCTCGAGGTCCGTGACCTGGTCAAGCACTTTCCGCTGAGCCAGGGCATCATCCTCAAGCGCCAGATCGGCGCGATCAAGGCCGTGGACGGGGTCTCCTTCGACCTGCACCGCGGCGAGACGCTCGGCGTCGTGGGCGAGTCGGGGTGTGGCAAGTCCACGCTGGCCAAGCTGCTGATGGCGCTTGAGCGGCCCACCTCGGGCGAGGTGAAGATCAACGGCGTCGACATGGCCAAGGCGCACGGCGGCGAACTCAAGCGCATGCGCCGCAACATCCAGATGGTCATGCAGGACCCGTACACCTCGCTGAACCCCCGCATGACGGTCGGCGACATCGTCGGCGAGCCGTTCGAGATCCACTCCGACGTGGCGCCCAAGGGCGACCGCCGCAGGAAGGTGCAGGAGCTGCTGGAGGTGGTCGGCCTCAACCCCGAGCACATCAACCGCTACCCGCACCAGTTCTCGGGCGGCCAGCGGCAGCGCATCGGCATCGCCCGAGGGCTCGCGCTCCAGCCCGAGGTCATCATCTGCGACGAGCCGGTCTCCGCGCTCGACGTGTCGATCCAGGCTCAGGTGATGAACCTGCTGGAGCGGCTGCAGAACGAGTTCAACCTGGCCTACATCTTCATCGCCCACGACCTGTCGGTCGTCCGGCACATCTCCGACCGTGTCGCGGTGATGTACCTGGGCAAGATCGTGGAGCTGGGCAAGGACGTCGCGATCTACGAGCGGCCGGCGCACCCGTACACCCAGGCGCTACTGTCGGCCGTGCCCGTGCCCGACCCCGAGGGGCGCGAGAGCCGCGAGCGGATCATCCTGCAGGGTGACCCGCCCTCGCCGGCCGACCCGCCGTCGGGCTGCCGGTTCCGCACGCGGTGCTGGAAGGCGCAGGACATCTGCGCCGAGCAGGAGCCGGCGCTGGAGATCCGCGCGGGCGGGCACCTGAGCGCCTGCCACTTCGCGGAGGAGCACGACGTCATCCACGCGGTCGCCGACGCCTGAGGCGCCGGGTCCTCCACGGGCCGCCGCCCGTGGAGGATCCTCTCGCAGGACACCCCGCGTCACACCGACAGGCCGGTACCGAGGTCTCCCGACACCCTCGCGACGCTGACATCCCCGGAGGTGACGGCGGTCACGTCACCGCCGGCGTCACCATCGGTCCCGGTGCCGTTGCCCAGCCCGAGGCCGGTGCCGAGCCCCAGTCCGGTGTCGGTGTCGTCGTCCTCCGCCCAGATGCCACCGGTCAGTACGGATCCCGCCGCGGAAGCGGCGGTGGCCGGAGCCACGATGGCGATGGCGGCGCAGGCCGACGTGATCAGAAGACGGCGAATCATGGTGTTCCCCCCGTGGAAAGCCCGCCGCGGAGCCGTGGGACCGAGATCCCCTGAATTCCGTTATGTCCCGCGCCGGGTGACTCTCTGTGACCGTTATGAGATACCCAGGGGAAGAACGTAGATAAAAGTGGTGAATGGTCAGCTGATGGCGACGATTGCGGAGCCGTGACCGAAAAGGCCTTGGTTCACGGCCAGGCCGACCCGCGCGCCCTCCACCTGGCGCGCACCCGCAGTGCCGCGCAACTGCCAGGTCAGCTCGCACACCTGCGCGATCGCCTGCGCCGGGATGGCCTCGCCGAACGACGCCAGGCCGCCTGAGGGGTTGACCGGCACCCTGCCGCCCAGAGCGGTCTCCCCCGAGCGTAGGAGCCCGGACGCCTCGCCTCGCGCGCAGAGCCCGATGTCCTCGTACCAGTCGAGTTCCAGCGCTGTGGAAAGGTCGTACACCTCGGCGAGCGAGAGGTCGCCCGGCCCCACTCCCGCCTCCTCGTAGGCCGCCGCGGCGATGGACGGCCGGAACGCCAGGTCCGGCGGTGCCACCGCGGCCGACGAGTCGGTGGCGAAGTCCGGCATCTCCAGCACGGTGTTCGGGAAGCTCGGTGTCACGGTGGAGACGGCCGCGACGCGCACGCCCGAGATCCCGCGGCGGCGGGCGAAGGAGTCCGAGACGAGCACCAGGGCGGCGCCGCCGTCGGAGGTCGCGCAGATGTCCATGAGGCGCAGCGGGTCGGCGACCATCGGCGAGGCCAGCACCTGCTCCGCCGACACGGCCTCGCGGTAGCGCGCGTTGGGGTTCAGCGCCCCGGCCCTGGCGTTCTTCACCTTCACCGCCGCGAAGTCCTCCGCTGTGGAACCGTAGAGAGCCATACGGCGGCGCGCGTACAGGGCGAAGTAGGCGGGGTTGGTGGCCCCGAGCAGGCGGAACCTGAGCCAGTCCGGATCGTCGGGGCGATCGCCTCCTACGGGCTTGAAGAACCCCTTCGGGGTCGAGTCCGCCCCGACCACCAGGGCGACGTCGCACAGGCCGGCGAGGATGCGCGTGCGCGCGATCTCCAGCGCGTGGGCGCCCGAGGCGCAGGCGGCGTAGCAGGAGGCGACACGCGCGCCCGTCCAGCCGAGCGCCTGGGCGAACGCCGACCCCGCGACGAAGCCGGGGTAGCCGTTCCTGATGGTGTCCGCGCCGACCAGGAACCGCACGTCGGTCCAGTGCAGGCCGGCGTCCGCCAGCGCCGCGCGGGCGGCGGCGACGCCGTACTCGACGAAGGGCCTTCCCCACTTGCCCCAGGGGTGCATCCCGGCGCCGGCGACCAGTGTCATGGTGCGACCGCCTCGGCGGCGGGGAGCCCCCACATCCACACGAGCGGGCCGTCGGCGAGCGGCCCGCTGGTCAGCTCCAGCTCCATGCCGACGCGCAGATCTTCCACGGTGAGGTCCGGGGTGACCTGGCCGAGCACCACGATGCCCTCGGCCGCGAGCTCCACGGCCGCGAGCGTCACCGGCGTGTACGGCTCCGCCGCCGCGTAGGGCGGGGGCGGCGGGTAGCACGCGTTGGTGTACGACCAGACCGTGCCCCTTCGCGACAACCGCACCGGGGCGGGCGAGCTGCCGTCGCAGCGCGGGTTGCGGCAGTACCCGGCCCGGGGAGGGAAGGACACGGTGCCACAGTCCGCACAGCGGGTGCCGAGCAGGTGGGTGACACCGTCCTCGATGGTGAACCAGCCGTCGATCGCGAGCACAGCCATGCGCCCCAATATGACACAAGCGCTTGCTCAAATACGAGGGCCGCCCGCCCGTACGGGCTGACGGGGGTCACGCCCGTACGCGCTTACGGGGTCACCCCGTCGCACGCCCGTATGGGTGCACCCATGGCTCCGTACGGGATCACCCGTTGCCCGCCCTCGCCAGCCGTACGTGGGCGCCCGGGGGCAGCCCGAGACGCTGGGCGGCGTCGCCGGAGTTGACCGCGAGCGCCACCAGCCCGGCCGAGTCGGTGAACGCGACGAGGTTCCCCGGCGGCACGGCGGCGTAGGTGTCCCGGAACGGCACCGTGATCTGGCGCCTGCCCATGGAAACCGCGAGGCTGTCCCCGACGCGGACGCCCAGGGTCACGAGGTCATCGGCGGTCACGGAGAGTTGCACGTTCCCGTAGCGGTCGAGCGACAGCACCTCGCCCTCGGCCGCGCCTTCTCCCAGCCGCGCGGTGGGCGCGGGAAGCGACAGCAGCCGGTCGAGCCCGATCTCGGGGCCGAGGTCCGCGGGCTTTCGCCCGGCGCACAGATGCGCCGCGACCGGCGCGTAGACGTCACGCCCGTGGAACGTCGGCGACACCGGGGTGAGGAACAGCTCCTCGTTGGTTATCTCGTACGCGGCCCGGGCCCCGCCCGAGGCCAGTAAGGCCCACGAGAGCAGGCCGTTGTCCGGCCCGATGAACACCCTTCCGCCCGCCTCCACGGCGATGGAGCGCCGGGCGCTCGCGGCGGCAGGGTCGACGGCGGCGATGTGCACGCCGGCCGGAAGGTATGGCAAGGTCTGGGCGAGGATCGCGGCACCACGTCGGATGTCCCCGGCCGGAACCAGATGACAGACGTCGATGATCCGCGCCTCCGGGGTGATACCGATGATCACCCCGTGGCACGACGCCACGAACCCGTCTTCCAAACCGTAGTCGGTGAGAAGCGTGATGACTGAGGTCACACCTGGTGACTGTACGTCTCCCGAACTGTCATGAACAGCCGCGAATTCCCGACTACCATTGCCACGGGCCGCATGCGCGCGTCGTGGCTCAGGGTCGCGCTCGCCCGGGCGCTCGTTCGCTCGTCTCCCGCTCTCCCCTGCCCGGCTCGCCGCCACGTCTCCCGCGTGCCCGACCGAGGAGGACAGCATGGACACCGCACCCGAGCACGGTGACAGCGATCCCGAGGAACCATCCGCCCCCCGCACTCCCGGAGAGCTCACCGAGCGCGAGCGCGAGCTGCTGGCCTTCGAGCGCCAGTGGTGGCGCCACGCGGGCGCCAAGGAGCAGGCCATCCGCGAGACCTTCGGCATCTCCTCGACGCGTTACTACCAGCTGCTCGGCCAGTTGGTCGACCGCCCCGAGGCGATGGCCCACGATCCGATGACGGTGAAGCGGCTGCGGCGGCTGCGCGCCTCCCGCCAGCGCGAGCGCGCGGCGCGCCGTCTGGGCATGCGCCCGTGATCCCTGGGGTACTGCTCCACGCGTGACTCATGATGTATTGCCGGATATCGCCGGTCTGGCGGCCATCAAGGCCGATCCTGCCGGGGCGGTCGTCGGTCTCGACTTCGACGGCACGCTGGCCCCTATCGTCCCGGACCCCGCCGACGCCCGTGTGGACCCGCACGCCGCCGCCGCGCTCGTACGCCTCGGCGGCCTGGTGGGCGGCGTGGTGATCGTCACCGGACGCCCGGCCGCCACGGCCATCGCGTACGGCGAGGTGCCCGGCGGGCCCGGCCTCGCGGACGTGCCGGGCCTGGTGGTGCTCGGCCAGTACGGGCTCGAACGCTGGGAGGACGGGCAGGTGACGTCCCCGCCGCCGCCACCGGGGGTCGAGCGCGTGCGTGCCGGGCTGCCCGGTCTGCTGGCCTCCCTCGGCGTCACCGTCACCGACGGGGCGGAACCGGGGGTGACGATCGAGGACAAGGGCAGGGCGGTCGCCGTCCACACCCGCAGGGCCCCTGACCCGGAGGGCACTCTCCTGGCACTGCGCGAGCCGCTGACGAAGCTGGCCGCGGAGAGCGGCATGCTGGTCGAACCGGGGCGGCTGGTGCTGGAGCTGCGTCCCGCCGGCATGGACAAGGGGCACGCGCTCGGAGGGTTCCTGGCCGAGCGGTTCGCGCGGTCCGTGCTCTTCGCCGGGGACGACCTCGGCGACCTCGCTGCGTTCGAGGCCGTACGGCTGTCCGGGCTGCCGGGCGTGACGGTGTGCAGCGCCTCGGCGGAGGTCACCGCGCTCGCCGAGCGCGCGGACCTCGTCGTCGACGGTCCGGCCGGGGTCGCTGCGCTGCTGTCGGCGCTGGCCGACGCGGTGGACGAGAGGAGCCCGCGCGACGGCTGACCGAGCCGCTCAGGCGGGGGTCGTCGCGGGCGGCCGGGAGCTGAGCGCGATGCCGGCGACGGCCAGGACTATCAGCAGCGGCACCATGAGGAACGCCGTGCGGGTGCCGAAGCCGTCGGCGAGGGCGCCGAGCGCGAACGGCCCGATGCCGACGGCCACCCCGGCCCAGATGGAGGCCGCCGCGCTGCCCTCGGCCGCCCGCCCGCCGGACATGGCGATGACCCTGGCGAGGCCGAGCGGGAACTGCACCGCGACGCCGAGCCCGCTCAGGACCAGGCCCGCGTACGAGATCACCGGCTGGCCGCTGAACCAGAAGACCGACCAACCGCTCAGGGTCACCACGAGGGCGCCTGCCAGCATGCGGGTCGGGTCCAGCCGCAGGGCCAGACGTCCGGCCGCGAACCTGCCCGCGGCGAGGCCGGCGGTGAACGCGGTGAGCCCGGTGGCCGCGGCCGCCGCGGTCATGCCCGTCTGGTCCGCGAGCAGCCTGGCGGCCCAGACGTTGAAGAGGAACTCCATGGCCACCAGGCAGAACAGCACCCCGCAGGCGGCGTGGAAGCGCCAGCCGAACGGGGCGCCCGCCGCGAGGGCGGCGCCTTGCTCCTGGTGGTCGTCGGCCGGCGGTGCGGCCGGCACCCACACCCTGCCCATGACCGCGAACAGGAGCAGGACCGCCACCGGGGTGATCAGGATGCCGGCCCGCCAGCCGAGCGCGGTGTCGGCGAGCACGCTGATGAGGAAGGACACGCCGATGCCGACGGTGACGCCCACCGCGTTCGCCTCGTTGATGGCCGCGGGGCCGGCCGCCCTGTGGTGGTCGCTCAGCACGGACATGCCCAGGTAGAGCGTGATGGAGCCGCCGCCGCTCGCCAGGCCGAACCCGAGCAGGGTGACCGGCAGTGCCGTGGTCAGCGTGACCAGCACGACGCCGCAGGCCATCAGCAGCAGGCCGAGCCAGGTCGCCCGGCGCCTGCCCACCCGTGCGACCAGGCGCGGCATGCCGACGCCGCTGATGATGCCCCCGACGGCCATGGAGGTGCCGTGCAGCCCCGCGACGGCCTGGGAGACCTCCTGGTCGATGCGGAGCAGCGGGAGCGCGGCGGACAGCCCGTACAGGTAGGTGCTGAAGGTCGCGAGCTGGAGGTAGATGAGCCAGGTGGCGCGATCTCTGGTGAGCCGGGCGCGCGGTCGTGCGGACGTGGTCGAGCTCACTGATCCCCCGTGCCTCGGAACACTCGAAACGTCATGAAGGTACCACCGGGCGAATCACGGGGAACGTGCCCAGAGGGCAAGGAATCCGGCACCAGCAAAGCCGCCGTTCCAGGGGGGCGGTCACCGGGGGTTCACCGGTCGCGTCCTGAGGCCGGGGGTGGCGGGACACGGGGTGAGCGTTCCAGGACCGGGCTTCGGCCGGGGGCGGTTCAGTGGTCGAGGGCGGTTCAGTGGTCGAGGGCGGCGAGCTGGTCGGCGAACCAGCGGCTCGGGGGGAGCGCCGTCGCGGCGGCGCGCAGCCGGGTGCCGCGCTTCGCGCGCTCCTCCTCGGGAAGGACCAGCGCTTCGTGCAGGGCGTTCGCCGTGCCGGAGACGTCGTACGGGTTGACCAGGAGAGCGTCGCCGCCGAGCTCGGCCGCGGCGCCCGCCTCCCTGGACAGCACCAGCGCGCAGTGCGGCGCGAGGATCGGGCCCTCCTTGGCCACGAGGTTCATGCCGTCGCGGATGGGATTCACCAGGAGCACGTCGGCCATGCGGTAGGCGGCGAGGGAGCGGGCGTAGTCGTCGTCCACGTTGAGGATCAGGGGGTCCCAGTCCTCGCCGCCGAAGAGGTCCTCGATCTCCTTGGCGCAGCGCTGCACGGCCGCGGTGTACTCGCGGTACTCGGGCAGGTCGTGCCGCGACGGGTAGGCGAAGGCCAGGTGCACGACCTTGCCGTGCCACTCGGGATGGTCGGTCAGGAACTGCTTGTAGGCCGACAGGCCGCGGACGATGTTCTTCGACAGCTCGGTCCTGTCGATGCGCACGATGAGCTTGCGGTCGCCCACCCGCTCGCGGAGGGCGGTCATGTGCGACTCGACGTCGGGCTCCAGCGCGCGGGCCCAGAGCGCGTCGCCGTCGACGCCGAGGGCGTGCACGCCGATGTGGGTGGTCCTGCCCTCGTAGGCGACGGTGCGCTCGACGCGGTCGACCTGGGCGCCGAGCAGGGTCTCGCAGCAGTCCATGAACGCCGAGGCCCAGCGCGTGGCCAGGAAGCCGGCGTGGTCGGCGCCGAGGATGCCGGACAGCAGCTCGGCGGAGATGTCGTCCGGCAGCAGCGAGAAGTACTCAGGGGGAGCCCACGGGGTGTGGGAGAAGTGGGCGATGCGCAGGTCGGGCCGTTCGACCCGGAGCATCGCGGGGGCGAGGGTCAGGTGGTAGTCCTGGATCATCACGCGGGCGCCGTGCGCGGCCTCCTCGGCCAGGGCGAGGGCGAACGCGGCGTTGTAGTCCTGGTAGGACTCCCACTCCCTGCGGAACCGCATGTCGAACTGCGGGGAGTTCGGGATGTCGTAGAGCAGGTGGTTGACGAACCACAGCGTTGAGTTCGCCACGGCGTTGTACGCGCGGTGGAACGTCGCGGGCGGGATGTCGAGCATGCGCACGGGCCCGGTGTCGTAGCCGGCCTGGTCGAGGCGCCCGCTCGGCGCGAGCCGTACGGCGCTGCGGTCGCCGTCGGAGAGCGCGGCGCACACCCACAGCACGTCGGTGTCCTTGGCGACCTCCGAGAGGCCGGAGACCATGCCGCCTCCGCCGCGGCGCATGGTCAGCGCACCGTCGTCGGCAAGTGTGAACGACACCGGGCCCCTGTTGGAAGCCAGCAGAACAGTGTTCATCCGCCCATCACCACTCCTCGTCCGCCATGTGGCGGTCGTCCCTCGCCGTACTTCGCCGCTGTGATGCGCACCTGGCCGCAGATTAATAAAATTTAACGCCCCCAATAAGATGGGCTGATGGTCCGGTCCAGGCAAAGTGCAGACGGTCGAGGGGAGCCCCCGCATGGCGCTTGACGAGACGACCGAAGAGCTGGCCCGCGCCGCCGCCCAAGGTGACCACCGCTCCCTAGGAGAGCTCCTCCGCCGCATCGAGCCCGACGTGCTCCGCCACTGCGCGAGGCTCCTGCCCTACCACCAGGACGCGGAGGAGGCTTGCCAGGATACGTTGCTGGCCGTCGCCCGCAACATCGGAAGGTTCGAAGGGCGGGCACGTTTTTCCACCTGGTTGCATATCGTCACCGCCAACTGCGCGCGCACGACCTACCGCACGCTGAAGCGCCGGGGCGCCGAGCAGACCTCCGAGGAGCTTCCCGACATGCGCGCCGACCCGCACAGGGTGAGCGTCATCGCGGGCTCGCGGCTCGACCTGCTCGACGCCATGGAGGCCCTGGAGGCCGACAAGCCCGACCTGGCCCAGGCGCTGGTGCTGCGCGACATCTGCCAGCTCGACTACAGCGAGGTGGCCGAGCAGCTCGGCATCCCGCTCGGCACCGCCAAGTCGCGCATCCACCAGGCCCGCAAGTACGTGCAGGCCGCGCTCGGCGACGCGTACAAGTGGTCGTCCTGATCCCAGCGCGCGGGCACTTCGATCGTGCGAAGTTGATACGCGGTCGTCTCGATCGGTGAGACGAGCAACCGGGCCCGCAGGCGGGCAAGGTACAGTTCTTTTGTCCTGCCTGTAACATCGGCGGGATCACAACTTCATATTGCTCATCCAGAGGGGTGGAGGGACCGGCCCTGCGAAGCCCCGGCAACCCTCCCGGCTGTGGTCACACGCGTCTCCGATACGGCGCGACATCCGACCAGTGAGATCAGCCGGGACAGGTGCCAATTCCGGCCCGTGATCAAGGTGGTCCGGGCGAAGATGAGGGAAAGGCCTCGCTTCATGGCGCTCGCAACAGCTGAGACAACGACCACACTCGACTTCGGCCCCGCCGTCGCGCTCTCCTGCCGCGAATGTGGCACTCGCTACGACCTCGGACCGATCTTCGCCTGTATCGAGTGTTTCGGGCCACTCGAAGTGGCCTACACCTGGGACACCCCCGACGCTGGCCACACCTCGCCGGTGACCCGGGGGCAGATCGAATCCGGACCGCAGAACATCTGGCGATACCGCGCGCTTCTCCCCGTGCCCGCGGACGTCATCTCCAAGCCCAACCTCGCCCCCGGCTGGACCAAGCTCGTCAGGGCCGACAACCTGGCTCGCGAGCTGGGCATCCGCAGCCTGCACGTCAAGGACGACTCCGGGAACCCGACCCACTCCTTCAAGGACCGAGTCGTCGCGATCGCCCTGGAGGCGGCGCGCAACTTCGGCTTCCACACCCTGTCGTGCTCGTCCACAGGCAATCTCGCGGGCGCCGTCGGCGCCGCCGCGGCACGCGCGGGGCTGGACTCCTGCGTGTTCATCCCGTCGAACCTCGAAGAGGCCAAGATCGTCATGGCCTCGGTGTACGGCGGGCGCCTCGTCGGCATCGAGGGCACCTACGACGAGGTCAACCGCTTCTGCTCGGAGCTCATCGGCGACCCGCTGGGCGACAAGTGGGGCTTCGTCAACGTGAACCTCCGGCCGTACTACGGGGAGGGCTCCAAGACGCTCTCCTACGAGATCGCCGAGCAGCTCGGCTGGCGGATCCCCGACCAGATCATCGTCCCGGTGGCCTCGGGCTCGCAGCTCACGAAGATCGACAAGGGCTTCAAGGAACTGATCAAGCTCGGGCTCGTCGAGGACAAGCCCTACAAGATCTTCGGGGCGCAGGCCGAGGGGTGCTCGCCGGTGTCGTCCGCCTTCAAGGCCGGGCTCGACTTCGTCCAGCCGGTGAAGCCCGACACCATCGCCAAGTCGCTCGCCATCGGCAACCCCGCCGACGGGCCGTACGTGCTCGACATCGCCCGCCGTACGGGCGGAGCGGTCGAGGACGTCACCGACGCCGAGGTGGTGGACGCGATCCACCTGCTGGCCCGCACCGAGGGCATCTTCGGTGAGACCGCTGGCGGCGTCACCGTGGGAGTGCTCCGCAAGCTGGTCACGAACGGCGTCCTCGACCCGGACGCCGAGACGGTGGTGCTCAACACCGGGGACGGCCTGAAGACCCTCGACGCGGTCTCCGCCAAGGCCAGGCCCACCGCCGTCATCCGGCCCTCACTCGACGCATTCCGCACGGCTATCGCCGATAACTCCTGAAAGGTCACGATAAATGAGCGTTTCTGTGCGGATTCCGACGATTCTCCGTACGTACACCGATGGTGCCGCGGAGGTGAACGGTGAAGGCGCGACGCTTCGCGAGGTGTTGCAGAAGCTGGAGTCCGACTTCCCCGGAATCGGTGCCCGCATTCTGGATGAAACGGGCAAGATCCGGCGTTTTGTCAACGTGTATGTCGGAGAAGAGGACGTCCGTTTCATGGACGGACTTGACACCGCGACCCCTGAGGGAGCGCAGATCTCGGTGATCCCCGCGGTCGCCGGAGGCTGACCCTCACGCACTCTCAACGCCCACGCGTCCCAGGGACGCGTGGGCGTTCGCGTGCCCGGGGGGCCCGGAACGGCCTGACTGTCGTAATAGAAGTTCTGACAGGCCCTTGCGTGTAGTGTAATTATCAACTAACGCGTGTGGGCAAGAAAAAGTCACGTCCTGCTTAGAGCGAACGTCAAGAAGTAGTTTGGTGATTGACTCTGTTGCGCCAAGCCTTGCCACAGGTATGGTCGAGAACGATCGACGTGGCCGAGGAGTTCGCATGCGTCTCGGTTCCGAAGGTCACGGGCCCCGCGGAGGAGTGGGCGGGGTCCGGAGCCCAGCAAGAGGAGTCGGAAAGTGGCGCAGGGCACCGTCAAATGGTTTAACGCGGACAAGGGCTACGGCTTCATCGCGGTAGACGGTGGTAAGGACGTGTTTGTCCACTACTCAGCGATCATGTCCGAGGGCTATCGGTCCCTCGAGCAGGGTCAGCGGGTGGAGTTCGAGATCACACAGGGCCAGAAGGGTCCACAGGCGGAGTCCGTGCGGACTGTGTGACGGCGCCGGCCCCGTCCGGTCGTCGACGAAGATCCACTGGTCTCTCTCAAGTCAGTAGCCGGAAGGTTCGGTTCGTCGTACATCAAGACGGGCCGAGCCTTCCGTCATGTCCGCACTTTCCCGCACGTGAGGTCAGGTCCAATATTCGGCATACGGTCAGAGAAATCCTTGCGCCGCCCAGGTCATAGGGGTTGTCGCTTGCACTCGGCAGGGTAGAGTGCTAAACAGTTCGTTGGCACTCTCCTGTCGAGAGTGACAAACCTGGATCGAGGCGATGGGGCCTCGCGGCTCACGGCGACAGGTGTCGTGAAGGCGCGGGTCTACATGCCGTCGCGGGCGTCGGCTCGATCCGCTGCAAGCCACCCTGTATCTGGGAGGTCTAGCCGTATGGCAGCCAAGATGATCGCGTTTAACGAGGACGCCCGGCGCGGTCTCGAGCGCGGGATGAACCAGCTCGCCGATGCCGTCAAGGTGACCTTGGGTCCCAAGGGCCGCAACGTCGTGCTGGAGAAGAAGTGGGGCGCTCCCACGATCACCAACGACGGCGTCTCGATCGCCAAGGAGATCGAGCTCGAGGACCCCTGGGAGAAGATCGGGGCCGAGCTCGTCAAGGAGGTCGCGAAGAAGACCGACGACGTCGCGGGTGACGGCACCACCACCGCCACCGTGCTCGCCCAGGCGCTGGTACGCGAGGGCCTGCGCAACGTCGCCGCCGGCGCGAACCCGATGTCCCTGAAGAAGGGCATCGAGGCCGCCGTCGAGCGCGTCAGCGAGGAGCTCTCGAAGCTCGCGAAGGACGTGGAGACCAAGGAGCAGATCGCTTCCACCGCCTCCATCTCCGCCGGCGACACCCAGATCGGCGAGATGATCGCCGAGGCGATGGACAAGGTCGGCAAGGAAGGCGTCATCACCGTCGAGGAGAGCAACGCCTTCGGCCTGGAGCTCGAGCTCACCGAGGGCATGCGCTTCGACAAGGGCTACATCTCCGGTTACTTCGTGACCGACCCGGAGCGGATGGAGGCCGTCCTCGACGACCCCTACATCCTCATCGTCAACTCCAAGGTCTCGGCCAACAAGGACCTGCTGCCGCTGCTCGACAAGGTCGTGCAGGCCGGCAAGCCCCTGGTGATCATCGCCGAGGACGTCGAGGGCGAGGCCCTGGCCACCCTGGTCGTCAACAAGATCCGCGGCCTGTTCAAGTCCGTGGCCGTCAAGGCCCCCGGGTTCGGCGACCGCCGCAAGGCCATGCTCGGTGACATCGCCATCCTCACCGGTGGCCAGGTCATCAGCGAGGACGTCGGCCTCAAGCTGGAGACGGCCACGCTCGACCTGCTCGGCCGCGCGCGCCAGGTCATCATCACCAAGGATGAGACCACCATCGTCGACGGCGCCGGTGACCCCGAGCAGATCTCCGGCCGGGTCAACCAGATCCGCGCCGAGATCGAGAACACCGACTCCGACTACGACCGCGAGAAGCTCCAGGAGCGCCTCGCCAAGCTGGCCGGCGGCGTCGCCGTCATCAAGGCCGGCGCGGCGACCGAGGTCGAGCTCAAGGAGCGCAAGCACCGCATCGAGGACGCCGTTCGCAACGCGAAGGCGGCCGTCGAGGAGGGCATCGTGCCCGGCGGTGGCGTGGCTCTGCTGCAGGCGGGCGCCAAGGCGTTCGACAAGCTGGAGCTGTTCAACGACGAGGCCACCGGTGCCGCGATCGTCCGCAAGGCGCTCGAGGAGCCGCTGAAGCAGATCGCCATCAACGCCGGCCTTGAGGGCGGCGTCGTGGTCGAGCGCGTGCGCAACATCGAGGTGGGCTTCGGCCTCAACGCCGCGACCGGCGAGTACGTCAACATGCTCGAGGCGGGCATCATCGACCCCGCCAAGGTCACCCGCTCGGCGCTGCAGAACGCCGCTTCCATCGCGGCGCTGTTCCTCACCACCGAGGCGGTCATCGCCGAGAAGCCCGAGAAGAACCCGGCCGCTCCCGCCATGCCCGGCGGCGGCGACATGGACTTCTGAGCCTCCGGCTCGCCAGTCACCTAAAGGGCCATCCCCGGATCCACCGGGGATGGCCCTTTGGCGTTGTACGGAAATGTGTTGCGGCCGTGTGGTGGAGCACGTAGGTTCATCGGGCCGTTCGTCACCCCGGACCGGCGCCATCGACGAGGAGGTGTGCAGCAGATGCGCATGACGGTTGAGCAGCCGCACCAGGGCTCTGACACTTTCCACCTCCTCATGATGGAGACGCCTTGTCGATTCGCATCACCCCTCTGACCGACCCCGACCGCAGCCCGTCCAGCCACCGCCTGGCCTGGTTGGCGTCGCACGCCGACGGAATCCCCGTCGGATCGGCATTCCTGCGCCTTTTCACCGGGCCGGGACGGGACCACCTCGCCGAGCTGGAACTCCACGTCCACCCTGCCGAGCGGCGCGCGGGCACGGGTTCCCGGCTTCTCGACGTCGCCGTGGCCGCCGCGCGGGACGACGGCCGGCGCTGCGTCATCACCCAGGCCGAGTCCGGCTCGCCCGGTGACGGGTTCCTGCTCGTCCGCAGCTTTCGCCGGGTCCTGACCCTGACCTTCACCCGCCTGCCATTGGCGAAGGCTGACATCACCGCCCTCACCGGGATCATCGAACGACCGCATCCCGGCTACCGGCTGGCGTCGTGGGACGGCACCGTCCCGGACAACCTCGCTCAGACATTCGCCGCCTCGCGCCGCGCCATGGACGACATGCCGACTGGTGACATGGACTACGGCATGGTGACCTGGGACGTGGACCGGGTACGGGCCGTTGCGGAGGTCATCGACAAGCGCGGGGACCTGTTGCACACGGTCGTCGCGATCGACATCTCCGACGGCTCGATTGCCGGGTTCACGGAGCTGGTCGTTCCCGGCGACGGCAAGGGCGACGGCCAGCACTACGGCACCGGCGTCCTGCCCGAGCACCGTGGGCACGGCCTTGGCCGCTGGATGAAGGCGGAGGCGATCCGGCAGGCCCGCGAGCGCTACCCCGACCTCAGCGGCCTGCTGGCCGACACGGCTGACAGCAACCCGTACATGAGGCGCGTCAACGACGCGCTGGGCTACGCGCCGACGCGCACGACCTTCGAGTACCAGCTCGACCTGTAGATCACGAGTAGCCGCGTCTGCGACGGCCGGACTAGCGGGGGAGGCAGCCGAATCCTTCCCCGTGGGCCGGGTGTACGGTCAGCGGGCGCCGTAGTCGCCGATGCCCCTTTCGAGCAGGTCGAATGCGCGCTCCGCCTGGACGCGAAGGTCGGGGACGATCTTGTCGACGCTCTCATCCGCCATCTTGCGCCGTACGGCATGCGCCACCAGCCGCCGCGTGACCGCGCAGAGCTGGGCGGCGATCACCCAGGGTGTGATGTCGTCAGGGTCGGCGTCGGTTTCCTCGGCGAGGGTGCGGGCCAGGAGTTCCTCCTGGTGCTCGCCCAGCTCACGTATCCGTGCGACGAGCGACGGGCTGTCGTTGACCAGCCGGTTGAACACCTCGGAACCCTCGTTCAGCCCGATCCGCCAGTGACGCTCGTCGAGCGCGGTGAGGAAGTCGCGGCGCAGCGCGGCGACGACCGACTCCCCGGGCCGCCGTTCGCGGATGACCTGGCTCGGCAGGTCCTCGACGAGGTCGGTGCGGTCGAGGAAAAGGTCCTCTTTGGTCTTGAAGTAGTTGAAAACCGTGTTGACGGAGACGTCGGCCACCCGGGCCACCTCGGCCACGGTCACGTTGTCGAAGCCACGGGTCATGAAGAGCCCCATCGCCACGTCGGCGATGCGCTGCCGGGTCTCTCGCTTCTTGCGTTCGCGCAGGCCGAGCTGTTCTCCCATGGCCCCGATCCTAGGTAAGAAAAATGGAGCGGCACCACGGATGGTGCCACTCCATTGACGTCAGTGGTCTACGTGGGACCCCCGCTGGATCGGCGCACGAGTTGATCCTCGCCACCATGTCCCACGACGTGGCACGCCGTGGGACATGGTCGTATGATGTGTCCATGACCTACCCGGCGCACGAGCTACCAGAGATCAATCAGCGTGATCTGAAGAATCGTGCCAGCGAGATCATGGACGCCATAGAGCACGGCGAATCTTTCACTCTCATGCGCAACGGGCACCAGATCGCCACCGTCACGCCCATCGGCCGCCGGCGAACATTCGTCCCTCGGGAACGTGTCGCTGCCGTATTCGCCGGAGCTCCTGCGATCGACGACAAGAAGTTCCGAGAGGATGTCCGCGCCATCTTCGACGATGTGAATGACGACCCCTACGATCGCGCCCGCCGTCAGGGGCGGTCCGCTGCGGCGCCGGGGGAGGAGAACTCGTGACGGTCGCGACACGAGGGCTCCTCGACACCAACATCCTCATCCTCATGGAAGGTCTCGACCAGCGTGAGCTGCCACTTGAGCAGGCCATCAGCGCCATAACCCTGGCGGAACTCTCAGCAGGCCCGCTCGCCACCGACGATCCACAAGAACAAGCCGGTCGCCAGGACATTCTCACCCGCGCTGAGTCGGAGTTCGAACCGATCCCTTTCGATACAGCAGCCGCACGAGCTTTCGCCAGAGTGTACGCGGCTGTTCTGGCGGCAGGTCGAAACCCACGGCGAAACACCGCTGATTTGCTGATCGCGTCAATCGCGGTCGCCAACCGATTGCCGCTGTACACCGTCAATCCTGATGACTTCAAAGGGCTGGAGCACCTGGTTCGCGTAGAACCGGTCACCCATCCCCAAGACCGTCCACACAGCGGCAGGTAACGATTCGCGAGGTCGCCGCCGAAGGTCGTTTTTCGCTCTTCGGGATGGCCAGCGCGCACCCTGATGAGCGACGAGGGCGTCAGGAGCGCCGCGACCCGAGTGGTTTGACCCACCGTCCCCACTCCCCCTGGCGTACGTAACCCGCGGCGGTCCAGGCGTGGTGGGCGAGGGTGTTGTCGTGGAGGACCATGGCATCGGCCCGCATCCCGCCGTGCTCCACGAAGCGTCTCTCGGCCGCGTCGAGCAGCATGCGGGAGATGCCCTTGCGGCGGTGCGCGGGGTCGACGGCCAGCCGGTAGAGGTGGCAGCGCCACCCGTCCCACCCGGCGATCAGCGTGCCCACGATGCGCCCGCCCGCCTCGGCGACCAGCAACGCCTCCGGATCACGCTCGATCAGCCGGCGCACGCTCTCAGCGCTGTCATGCCGATCGGTCCCTTCAGCGGCTTCGAGCCAGAAGGCCAGCACCGCCTCGACGTCCTCGGCCACACCATTCCGTATGGCAAGTCCCGTCTCTACTGCTTCGGTCATGAACGCCAACGTAGCAAGGCGTGACCGGTGGCAGCCCCTGAGCGCGGCACCGGGTGCCGGGTGGGTGATAGAGGTTGCGAATCCATGCCGTGCCCGATCTTGCTGTGGGTGCCCTGCCGGGGGGCAAGAGTGGGCACGGCTGATCACTGCGTTCGTGTCCTGTGCCGGCGAGGGCTAGGCGAGCTGGGGTGGGAGGTCGCGGGTGTGGAGGACTCTGAGGGAGGTGACGGCGCGGGTGAGGACCACGTAGAGGCGGGCGAGGCCGCGGGCCTCGGCGTCGACGATGTCCGCCGGTTCCGCGACGACCACGTGGTCGTACTCCAGGCCCTTGGCCAGGGACGCGGGGATGACCGAGACCCGCTGCTCGGGGGAGGAGTCGGGCCCGAGCACGTCGTGCGGGATGCCCGCCGTCGCCAGGGCGGCGGCCAGCGTGGCGATGGAGGTGTCGGCCGCGATCACGCCGATGGAGCCCTCGTGCGCGATCGCCTCGTTCACGGCCTCCGTGACGGCTCCGGCCAGGTCGGTCGCCGGCCGTACGGACAGCGAGCCGGCGCCCGGGCGCAGGGAGCGCGGGGCGGCCAGCGTGGGGGCCACCGACGGCAGCAGGCGGGCCGCGAAGTCGAGCACCTCGCGCGGGACGCGGAACCCCAGGGTCAACTCGGTGACCGCGCCCTCGGTGAAGCCGAGATGTTCGAGCACCTCGACCCAGGACCTCGCCGACCACGGGGTGGTGCCCTGGGCCAGGTCGCCGAGGACGGTGGCCGAGCCCGTACGGCAGCGCCGTCCGAGCGCGCGCAGCTGCATGGCGGAGAGGTCCTGCGCCTCGTCCACGACCACGTGACCGAGCATGGGGGTGCGCTCGACGCAGTCGGCCAGCTCGTCCAGCAGCGCGGCGTCCGCGGCGGACCACTTGGCGGACTTCCACGACCGCGGAGGCCTGGTCCAGAGCAGGGTCTCGCGTTCCTCGGGGGTCAGGTCGTCCTTGGCGGCGCGGGCGAGGAAGTCGGCGTCGGACAGGAGCCGGAACAGCACCTGCTGGGGGGACACGCGCGGCCATACCTGGTCGACGAGCTGCTTGACCGGCTTGGACCTGGCGACCGCGTCCTGCACGCGGTCGTCGGGCGACTCGCCACGCTGCTCCATGCGTACGAGGGTCGCGTGGGCCAGGCGCTGGGCGAGCGCCGCGCGGCCAGGGCCGTACCGCGTGGTGCCGCGCAGGGAGGCGACGATCTCGCGGACCTCGTGGTCGGGCACGCGGTAGCGGTTGACGCCGCGAGTGATCAGCAGACCCTCCTCGGGCTTGCTGATGTGCATCCAGAGGGCCCGGTGGAGGACGGGCGCCATGCGGGCGTCGCCCTTGATGGTGGCGACGGCGGTGTCCTCGGGGGCCGAGTGGTCGCCGACGATGCCCGCGACGGTGGTCTGGTCGACCTTCACCTCGCCGAGGGCGGGCAGGACCGAGGAGATGTAGGACAGGAAGGCGCGGTTCGGCCCGACGATCATCACGCCCGACCGCGCCAGCTTCTCGCGGTGGGTGAAGAGGAGGTAGGCGGCCCGGTGCAGGCCGACGGCGGTCTTCCCGGTGCCGGGGGCGCCCTGGACGCAGACGGTCTGGCCGAGGTCCGCGCGCACGATCTCGTCCTGGTCGGGCTGGATCGTGGCGACGATGTCGCGCATGGGGCCGGTGCGGGGCCGCTCGATCTCCTCGGTGAGGATCCTCGACTCTTGGAGGGGCGCCGTGCCCTGGTCGAGCGGCTCGTCCTCGTACGCGGTCAGCTCGCCGCCGTGGAAACCGAAGCGCCGGCGCCGCCGCACGCTCATCGGGTCGGACGGGCGGGCCTGGTAGAACGCCCGGGACACCGGTGCACGCCAGTCGATCACCAGGGGACGGCTGCTGTCGTCGTGCACGTGCCTGCGCCCGACGTGGATGGTGACGGGAAGGTCGTCGTCGCCCGCCCTGTCGAGCCGGCCGAAGAACAGCGGGGTGTCCGCGTGGTCGGCGAGCGCGGCCACGCGCTGGTCGAGCAGGCCCTGCAGCACCTGCTGCGAGACCCAGTCGCCCGCGGCGTCGGCCGACAGCGACTGGGCGTGCTCGCGCATCGCGCGCAGCGCGGCCCGGGACGCGGCCAGGTGGGCGCGCTCGGCCTGGAGGACCTGAGCGGGGTCGTCCGAAGGGTGCTCGGTGGGGTCTTCTGGGAGGTGAGAGGGGTCGTTCTCCGGAGTGCCGGGGTCCTCTCCGGATATGTCAGGGGCCAATTGGTGTCCGGGCATGCTGAAGGACTCCTTGGGGGACGGGGGCGGTGGACAAAGGCAGCGAACCAACAAGCCTATATGCTTACGCCACGTCCATCGGCATGCCGCTATGTCGCGTGTCCACAGATGGACGTACGATGTATTGCTTGTCCGGAGTTTGCCGACTCTTGACCTTTGGGTACAGCCGTCAGGGTGACGACGCGTACCCAGGTGCCGGTCTCTCCGGTAATTCCCGCCATGGCCAATCTGCTCCTCGGCGGGCTGTGGACGCTGTCGGTCTTCGCGGGGTGGGGGCTGGCCGCGTTCTGTGGAAACGGAGAGCCGTTCGACTCGTGCATGGACCGGCTGACCGTGGTGTCCACCCTCTCAGGGGTGTTCGCACTCGTGGCCGCGAGTGGCACGGTGGGCGGCCTATTGCCACCGATAATGCGTAGATATCCGGAAAAGTCTTTGATGGTAGTCGGGATCGCGACGGCTTCCTGGCTAATCGCGCTGGGTGTGCTTTACGTCGGCGGGTTAGTCGGTCGGTGATCTGGCGAACACGTTGCGTTAACGTATACCAAAATCGCGAAAAACCAGGACAACCCTTGTGATTTAGTTAGATCATCGGGTATGTCGCAGTTGGCGCCGTGGGAGCCAATAGGCGAGGGGGTGATGCGGTTGTACAGGACCGACGGTATTTCGTGGACCTGAATGCCTGTCCCCTAGGCGAAGCTTTTCCTGGGACAGGTTTGGGGGGGACCGGCGGCGTGCCGCTCAGCGAAGCGAAGCGAAGTGGAAGGGTCACTCGCTGGCGAGCACGTCGTCCGCGTCGATGATTTGATAGGCATAACCCTGCTCGGCGAGAAAGCGTTGCCGGTGCGCCGCGAAATCCTGGTCGACCGTGTCCCTGCTGACGACCGAATAGAACCGCGCACCGCCGCCGTCCGCCTTGGGACGCAGCACCCGGCCAAGCCTTTGCGCCTCTTCCTGACGCGAGCCGAAGGTGCCCGACACCTGGATCGCCACCGAGGCCTCCGGCAGGTCGATCGAGAAGTTCGCGACCTTCGAGACCACCAGCACCTGGATCTCCTTGTCGCGGAAGGCCTGGAACAGCCGCTCGCGCTCCTTGATCCGCGTCTCGCCCTTGATGACGGGCGCGTTGAGATGCTCGGCCAGCTCGTCGAGCTGGTCGATGTACTGCCCGATGACCAGCACCTGCTCGCCCGCGTGCCGCCTGACCAGCGTCTCGGTGACCCGCGTCTTGGACGGCGTCGTCGCGCAGAAGCGGTAGCGCTCCTCCGCCTCGGCCATCGCGTAGGCGAGCCGCTCCTGGTCGGTCAGGGTGACCCGCACCTCGACGCAGTCGGCGGGCGCGATCCAGCCCTGGTTCTCCATCTCCTTCCACGGCGCGTCGTAGCGCTTGGGGCCGATGAGCGAGAAGACGTCGCCCTCGCGGCCGTCCTCGCGTACCAGCGTCGCGGTGAGACCGACCCGCCGCCTGGCCTGGAGGTCGGCGGTCATCCGGAAGATCGGCGCGGGCAGCAGGTGGACCTCGTCGTAGATCACGAGGCCCCAGTCGCGGGCGTCGAAGAGCTCCAGATGCCGGTAGACGCCCTGCCGCCGGGTGGTCATCACCTGGTAGGTGGCGATGGTGACCGGGCGGATCTCCTTCTTGGTGCCGGTGTACTCGCCGATCTCGTCCTCGGTGAGCGAGGTGCGCTTGAGCAGCTCCTGCTTCCACTGGTGGGCGGAGACGGTGTTGGTGACCAGGATGAGCGTGGTGGCCTTGGCGTGCGCCATCGCCGCCGCGCCCACGATCGTCTTGCCGGCGCCGCAGGGCAGCACCACCACGCCCGACCCGCCGTGCCAGAACGAGTCGGCCGCCTCGCGCTGGTAGGGCCGCAGCTTCCAGGTGTCCTCGGCCAGCGTGATCGGGTGGTGCTCGCCGTCGACGTACCCCGCGAGGTCCTCGGCCGGCCAGCCGAGCTTCAGCAGGGCCTGCTTGATGTTGCCCCGCTCGCTCGGGTGCACGGCCACCGTGTCGTCGCCGATGCGCTCGCCCAGCATCGGCTGGATCTTCCTGGCCCTGAGCACCTCCTCCAGCACGGCCTTGTCCGTGCTGGTCAGCGTCAGCCCAAAGTGCTCGCTCTTCTCCAGCCTGAGCCTGCCGTACCTGGACATCGTCTCGGCGATGTCCACGAGCAGCGCGTGCGGCACGGGGTAGCGGCTGAAGCTGATCAGCGCGTCGATGACCTGCTCGGCGTCGTGCCCGGCGGCCCTGGCGTTCCACAGCGCCAGCGGGGTCACCCGGTAGGTGTGGACGTGCTCGGGAGCCCGCTCCAACTCGGCGAAGGGCGCGATCGCCTTACGGCAGTCGTCGGCCCTGGGGTGCTCCACCTCAAGTAGCAACGTCTTGTCCGACTGAACGATCAGCGGGCCATCAGACACGATTTCTTCTCCCGTTCGCATACGGCCACCGTGCTGGCGGTCCCGTCCGCTTATCCAACAAGAGAACGAGCCGGATCAGTCCCGCTTTCCCGCGGCTTGCCGCCGCGACCTGCTCCTTTACGAGTTGGCGCTGATGACGATGGCGGCCACGATGCCGAGGAAGAGCAGGCCGATGTTGATCCCGATGCTGATCCAGCACCATTTGAGCAGGGATCTGGCCCGGGCGGGCTCGGTGTCCACCTTGCCGAGCGCGATGCCGGCCAGGATGGCCCCGGCGATGCCGCCCAGTGTGACGTAGCAGCTCAGCGCCATCACGATGCTGATGACGAGGGCGACGATCGCGTGGGTGCGCGGGCCGTCGCCGCCGGGCCTTGGCGGGTACCCGTACGGCTGCCCGTAACCGGGCTGACCGTAGCCCGGTTGGCCATAGCCGGGCTGCCCGTACCCGGGCTGCCCGTACCCGGGCTGCCCATAGCCCGGCTGGCCATACCCGGGCTGACCGTAACCCGGCTGGCCGTATCCCTGCTGGTCATAACCGGGCTGGCCATAGGCCGGTTGGCCGTATCCCTGCTGGTCGTAGCCCGGCTGGCCGTACGGGGCCTGGGCGGGCGTGCCGTACGGGGGCTGGGCCGGTGCGTCGTAGGGGCCCTGCGCCGGTGAACCGTACTGGTCGTAGCCAGGCTGCCCGTACTGCTGGTCGTGGGGCGGCTGGTCGTCGTACGGCGTAGTGCGGGCGGGGTTGGCGTAGGGATCGCCGTGCGCCGGCTGGGCGCCGTAGGCGTCGTGCCCTCCGGACGATCCGTAGGGACTTTGCCAGTCCTTGGGGTTCTGGCCGGAGGATTCGGGAGGGCCGCTGCTCACGTTTTCTCACTTCCATGGCTTTCCGGGCAGATCAACACTTACCACGTCGCGCGCGGCCCCGCGCCGCCTATCAGCCGAACCGGGAGCGCAGCACCTTCCTGTCGAGCTTCATCACGCTGGTCACCGGGATCGACTCCACGAAGTGCACCTCGCGCGGGTACCTCACCCTGCTGACCCGCTCCCTGGCCCATTCCATCAGGCTCTCGGCCGTCGCCGTGCCTCCCGGGTTGAGCTGGACGAAGGCGACGACCTCCTCGCCGAGCCTCGCGTCGGGACGGCCCACCACTCCCGACATCGCGACGTCGGGATGCCTGTTCAGCGCGTCCTCGACGTCGCGCGGGAAGACGTTGAAGCCGCCCCTGATGATGAGGTCCTTCTTGCGGTCGACGACGTACAGGTAGCCGTCGTCGTCGGTGCATCCGATGTCCCCGGTGCGCAGCTCGCCGTCGACCAGGGCGTGGCCGCTCGCGTCCGGGGACCGCCAGTACCCCCGCATGATCGCCTCTCCCCGTACGCAGATCTCGCCGAGGTCGCCGGGCTCCACCGGCTCGCCGTCGTCATCTCTGATCGTGATCGTGTATCCGGGCAGCGGCAGCCCGGCGCTTCCGGCCTTCCTGCGGTCCAGCGGGTTGAACGTGGTCACCGCGCTCGTCTCCGTCAGGCCGTACCCCTCGACGACGCGCACCCCGGGCACGCGCTGCTCGAAGGCGGTGAGTACCTCGCGCCCGAGCGGCGCCGCGCCGCACGTCAGGTACAGCAGGTCGGGCAGCGGAGTGTCCTCAAGGGGCTCCGCCAGCAGCTCCTGGAGCATCGTCGGCACCACCGCGCCGTACTGGACGCGGTGCTCGGTGGCGAGCCGCAGGAACGCCTTCGGGTCGAACCACCGCATGAGCACCGTGTGGAGGGGCTCGGGGGCGTGCATCGCGGTGATCGTGATGATCAGCCCGTACGAGTGCGAGAGCGGCACGGGGACGATGGCCCGGTCGACCCCGGGCCGGTGGATGAGATCGTGGGCGGCCCGGGAGACGTGCCACAGGCCCGCGTGGCTGAGCATCACGCCTTTGGCGCGGCCCGTTGTGCCGCCGGTGTACATCAGCGCCGCCAGGTCGTTCTCGTCCCTGCCCTCGGCCCCGGCCTCGGGCGCCTGCTCCAGCTCGGCGAAGCCGCTGACCCGCCGCGTGCCGCCGTGCGCGCCTTCGGGGACCTCGCCCACCGTGACCACCGCGACGTCCAGGCCGTCCGTCGCCGCGAGCACGGCCGGTAGCAGCTCGGCGGAGGCGATCACGGCGCGGGGCTCGCTGTCGGCGACGATGTGCCGCAGTTCCTCTGCGGAGACCAGGAACAGCACGGGGGTGACGACCGCGCCCGCCGCCCACAAGGCCTGGTAGGCGACCTGGACCTCGGGGCAGTTCACCATCATCACGACGACGCGGTCACCGGGCTCCACGCCGAGCGCCTTCAGCCCGCCGGTGACACGCCTCGTGCGCTCCGCCAGATCGTGGCCGCGATGCCAGGCCCCCTCGAAGTGGAGCGCGTCGAAGTCTCCCAGCCTGTTCCACGACTCCTCCGCCAACCGGCCAAGCGTCCGCTTCGTGCCCATCGCGCTCACCTTCTCCCACGAGGAATTACGCCTTCGCACGCCAAACTGATGCGGCCGGTGAGGGTCGTCAACCCTTACGGCGTCGGGGAACCCGGTCAGTTGACGTCCGCGACGCCGGTGATGCGGTGGAGCGCGAAGCGGTGGATGGCCGCGCGCGTCTCGTCGTAGGCGGTGAGATAGCCGCCCTCCATGCGGGCGGGCTCCAGGATGCGGCTGGTGGCGTGGCCCTGCGAGTCGAGGTAGCCGATCCAGACGCGCGAACCCTGCCGGATGGCGTCCTGCAGGGCCACGATCGTGCCCGTCGAGGGCGAGCGCGGCACCTGACCGTCGGGCGCCGCGACCGGGTGCCTGCGCGCCAGGTGCGCCTCGTCGCCCGCCCTGATGGCACGTACGGCCGCAGCCGCCAGGTCGGCGTCGGGACCGGTCGAGCTGACCGCCGGCCGCGCGGTGGGAGGACGTTCGGTACGCCGCGCGTCGGCCCGGGTCACCAGCACGTCGCCCTCGGACGACTCGGCGACGGGGGAGTAGCCGATCGCGCGCAGCGAGTCGACCACGAGCGCGCGGGAGCTCCGCGAGGCCACGACGGTGGGAGCCAGCCGCCGCAGGCGCAGCGGGACCGCCCGCTTGTCGGCCATCACCTCGTCCAGCACCGAAGGGTCGTCACAGCGGACGTAGGCGCCGGCGGTGCCCACCCGGAGGCGGCCGTGCCTGCGGGCCACGTCGGTCACCAGGTAGCGCAGCGGCTGGGGGACCGAGGTCGTCGAGTGCTTCTCCAGCATGGCCACCAGCTCGTCCGCGCTGGACCCGGCGTCCAGCGCCCGCCTGATCGAGCCGTCGCCGAACCGGTAGACGGTGGCGCCGCCCTTGGACTCGATGTCGGCGGCGAGCGACAGCCAGCGCCCGAGCTCGCTGGTCAGCGGGCCGGGGGCCACGGCGGTGAGGTCGGCCTGGAGCACCACGTGGTCGACGGGCTCGGGCAGCAACGGCGCCAGCAGCTCGGCGGGGGTGGCCGGCGCGAGGGCCCTGGCCTTTCTCTTGGCCGGCGCCGCCTCCGCGGCCGCCCCGGGCAGCAGCCTGCGGCCGAAGACGGACATGGCGCCGAGCCCGGTGAGCCCGAGCTGCTCGGCCTCGCGCAGCGTGTAGTCGACCAGCCGGTCGCGGTAGGTGCCGCGGCGGCGGGGCTGCTCGAAGGCCAGCCGCTCGCGCACCGACTCCGCCGACGGGGCCAGGCCGGGACCCGCGGAGGCCAGCACCCGCAACGTGCGCATGCGGACCTCGGCCGCCGCCGGGCGGCGAAGCTCGGGATGCAGGACGTTCATCAGGCGGTCGCGGTCGTCCCGCTCGCCGACGAGGCCGGGCACGCGGTCGCTGGTCAGCCAGGCCGCCGCCAGGGCCTCCCAGCGGTCCTCGGTGGCCTTCACGCGCCAGCCGTCGTAGGCCGTGGTGGGAAGCCACTCGCCGTCCACGGGCGCGCTCGACGCGATGAGCCCCGCCGCGTGGACCACCTCGACCACCAGCGCGGTGGTCCACTCGGGAAGGTCGAGGAGCTGCGAGGTCTTCTTCCAGTCGCGCACCGACAGCCCGCCCGTGCGCAACGTGCCGGGAGGGTCGACGCCCCAGTGCTCGCACAGCTCCTCGGCCGTGCGCACGAACGAGAACGCCTGCCCGGCGGCCGTGCGGTCGGCCAGGGCCTGGTCGCGCGCGGCTCCGTCGAGCGGCGGCGCCCCGGGACGCAGCTCGCGATGGACCCGGCCGTCGCGCAGGACCAGCGCCACCTCGCGGGGCAGCACGACGGTCTCGTCGCCGGTGGCGGCCAGCAGGCCACGGGCGAGAAGCTGCTCGATCGGCGACTGCGCGGTGGCCACGCTCACCTCGCGCCGGGCGTTGGGAAGGCGGCCGGCGGGCGGGCCCCAGGCGAGCTCGTCGAGGGCGGCCCGCGCCTGGGGGGCGATGTCGTCCAGCAGGCGCCTGACGACGCCCTCCTCGGCCAGCAGGGCGGCGAAGCGCTCGGGCACCGCCTCCCCTGAGGCGGCCCGGCCGCCGCGCGCGGCACCGATCAGCTCCGCGAGGCGCTCGGGCGGGTGGTGCCGGAAGGCCTCGGCGGCCGGCGGCCCGAGCCCGGCCGGGGTCTCGGACACGTCGCGGACGCCGGGCGCGAGCCGCAGCCCGCTGTCGGGGCCGTAGACCAGGGCCATCATCTGGAGCAGGTCGATCGCCTCGCGCAGCGGCTCGTCCAGGCGCGCGGCGTCCTCCCGGGGGACGGACCCGGCCACGGTGTCGCGAAGATCCTTGTAGGGCTGACCCGGCCCGTCCTCCGTGGTCATGACGAGAAGGGTCTCGACCACCGCGAGGGCGAAGCGGTCGAGCCGGTCGAGCGCCCTGCCGGTGGCCGAGGGGCTGGTGGCCCGGATCACGAGCCCTTCGAGGTGCGCGGGAACGGGGGTGATGAGCTCGGGGCGCGCGGCCACCAGGGCGCGCAGCCGGTCGTCGGCGAGGCCGCGCAGCCACTCAGTGAACTCGGTGTTCATCACGCTCCACCGAACCCCCTGTCAAGCGATCAGCGCGCGTCCCACGCCGTGGAACCGTCCCCTCCATCGTAGGAGCCCACGGGCCATCGCACGCCAGTTGCCCGATCACCGGCACTTCCGGAACGGACCGTCGATCCGCCCAGCGTACGGAGCGTCATCACTCGGGCGCGGTGCGCGGTCATCGGCCGTAGAAATAGCCGTTTCCCCGAAAGGGTGCGCGGGCCGGTGGGCTCGGGCAGTATGGCGAGCGTGATCGAGCGCGCCGACCAGCTCGTCCTGGAATACGTCAGCAAGGTGGCGGACGCCGCCCACGGCGTGCTCCGCACCGACCAGCGCCTCGATTTCGTGGGGCGGCTGCGCATCCGCATCGAGGAGGAGCGTCGCGGCAGCGCCGATCTCGCGACCGTCCGCAAGGTGATCGCCAGGTTCGGCGATCCCGGGGTGCTGCTCCAGCGAGAGGTCCAGCGGCTGGCCGCCGGCGAGCAGGAGGCCGCGCGGCATTCCCGCGAGCGTCCGGCGCCCGGGCCGTCCCGCGCGCCCCGGCCGGCTTCGAGGGGTGGGCCGCCCGCCGGCCGTCCCGCGGCGGCGGACGACTTCGGCGACTCGGCCACGGAGGTCTTCCCCGCCGTGGTCGACGACGCCACCCAGATCACCCCGGTCACCAACGTCACCCCGCTCCGGCCGGTCACTCCTTCCAGGCCGCCCCGCCCGCCGAGGCCCGCGAGGCCGCTGCCGCGTGGTGCGGTTCCGGGCTCCTTCGGGCCCTCTCCCGGCGCCGTCAGGGCTCCGCTGGCGGCACGCCTGCGCCGCGTGAACCCCACCTCCGCCGACGGGCGCGACATCTCGACCATCCTGCGCAACGACCGCCGCGAGGTGGTGGGGATGGGCCTGCTCATCCTCGCCGGCCTGCTGATCCCGTTCCCCCTGCCGTACGTCGCGATCTTCCCGTTCCCGGTGCTGGTGTGGGCGGCGGGCGCGCTGACGGTGCTGGCGAGCGAGGGCTGGATCTTCCAGGATCGCCTGACCGGGCTGGTGGCGCCGATCGCCGCCTACCTGGCCGGGGGCGTGCTGCTCGGCGCCCTCAGGTCGTCCGAGGAGCCCGCCGTGGGGCTTCAGGCGTTCGTCGACTCGTTCTGGCACGTCAGCGGGCTGATGTTCATGCTCGGAGCGGTGGGCGGGGTGCTGTGGCTGGCCTACCGCCTGCTCAACCCGCCACCTCCGCCACCCCGGCGGCAGCCGCTCGGGACGGTGCGCTGAGCAGGCCCGTCGAGAGCCGCACCCACGAGGCCACGAACCTGTCGCGCTCGGTGCGGCCGGGAGGCTCCCCGACGGTCTCTTGGAACAGCTCGTAGTGCACCACCGCGCCGCCGAGCACCGCGCCGATGGCGGGCCAGTCGAGGTCGGCGCCGGCGTACTCCGGCTGCGCGCGGAACCACGTCGTGATCGAGTCGAACATCGGCTGGAGCAGCCCCTCGCGGACGGTGGCGACCAGCTCGGGGAACTGGCTCAGGTCGCGGAAGAAGACCCGGGTCAGCTCACTCTCGTCGCGGACCTTCGCCAGGCCCGCCCTGCACAGGTGGGCGAGCCGCTCCTCGATCGGGACCGACGCGCCGATGGCGTTCACCTCGGCGAGCGCCCCGGAGATCTGCGACCGGGTGCGGGCGGCGTGCTCGTTCATCGCGGCGGCGAGCACCTCGTACTTGGACCTGAAGTGCCGGTAGAGCCCGCCGGCTCCGGGCGACAGCCCCGCGGCGGCCTCGATCTCGGCGACCGACGTGGCCGAATAGCCCCGCTCGGCGAACAGCCTCAGGGACTCGTCGATGATCCGTTCGCGCGTCGATCTGGTCATGAATCCCTGACTACCTCCGGCCCGGCCGATAAGTGAGCCCTTTCTCGCCGCCCAGGTTCCCATAACGTGCTCGGGTACGCGTCACCCCCTCGGGTTTGGCATCCTTCAAGGGTGTATTCGGTAGGTTTCGATCTTGATCTGACGCTCGCGGACACCCGGGCGGGAATCGCGGCGGTGTACGACGAGGTGGCGCGCCGGCTCGGCGTGGTCATCGACAGCACCGTCGTGATCAGCCGGCTCGGCCCGCCGCTGGAGCACGAGCTGACCTACTGGCTGCCTCCTGAGGAGATCCCGGGCGCCGCCGCCCTCTATCGCTCCCTCTATCCCGGCACCGCCGTTCCGATGACCACCCTCATGGCGGGCGCGCTGGAGTCCGTCGCCGAGGTTCGCCGCCACGGCGGGCGTGTGATCGTCGTCACCGGCAAGCACGGCGACACGGCCCGCCAGACCGTCGAGTTTCTCGGCCTGGACGTGGACGAGGTCGTCGGGTCGGTGTTCGGGGCGGCCAAGGGCGCGGCCATCGCGAACTTCGGAGCGGCCGTCTACGTTGGAGATCACGTAGGCGACATCGACGCGGCCAGGGCCGGGCGCGCGGTGAGCGTCACCGTGGCGACCGGTCCGTACTCGGAGGAGGCTCTGCGCGATCACGGAGCCGACTTCGTCCTGCCGGATCTGACGGGGTTCGCAGGGTGGTACGACGCCTGGCGCGTCTAGGAAATCGGGGCCGTTTCGACGGTCATGTGATGCCCCGGGTGGGCATAACCTACATCCATTACCATTCATGACAGTCTGAACGAGGTCACCCCTGTGCCTACTGGCAAGGTCAAGTGGTACGACGCTGACAAGGGCTTCGGTTTCCTCACCCGCGACGACGGCGGTGAGGTATTCGTGCATTCCTCAGCGCTTCCCAAGGGCGTGGAAGCGCTCAAGCCCGGTCAGAAGGTCGAGTTCGGTGTGGCCGAGGGCCGCCGGGGGCAGCAGGCGCTCTCTGTCCACGTGCTGGAGCAGCCGCCGACGCTCGCCAAGACGGTGAAGCCGAAGGGCAAGCGCAAGAAGCCCGATGAGCTCGTCGTCATCGTCGAGGACCTGATCAAGCTGCTTGACGACGTCTCCAACTCGTACCAGCGGGGCAAGCACCCGGATGCCGCCCACGCCAAGAAGATCGCGACCGTGCTGAGAGCCGTCGCCGACGACATAGACGCCTGACCGCCCATCCCGGAGCCCCTTTCCCCAACCCGTACGGCTGCCCTGGCCGGTGGGAGCCGGGCTCCGGGATCAGCCGTGCGGGTTGGTCAGGGGCTTGGTCGCGTCCGGCCTCGGCTTGGCGGCCTCGGGCCTCGGGCGTTCCGCGTACGGGCCCGGGGGGTCCTCGCGCGGTACGGGAGTCCTGTGGACGTCGGTGAACGGCTTGGGCGCGGCGGTCCCAGCGGCGGGCCGTCCCGAAGGCGTCTCCGGGGAGGGCCGCCCCGAAGGCGTCTCCGGGGAGGGCGGTCCCGAAGGCATCTCTGGGGAGGGCGGTCCCGAAGGCATCTCTGGGGAGGGCGGTCCCGAGGCCCGCGCGGTGCGGATGCGTTCGGAACGGTGGCGCAGCCTGCGGCGGCGGGCGACGAGAAGCCAGGCGAGCGCCGCGACGAGCGCCACCGCGACCACGGCCAGCCCGACCGGCCCCGCCGAGCGGCCCGTCAGCAGGGACAGCAGCAGCCCGGCGAGGCCGCCGGCCACCCAGGCGATCTGCAGCAGCGCCTCCACCACGCCGAAGGTCGAGGAGCGCACCTCCTCGCCGATCTCCCGCTGGACGATCGCGTCGAGCGCCAGCTTGCCGACCTCCTGGGCGAACCCCGCGACCACGGCGACCAGGACGGCCGCCCACAGCGAGAAGAGGAACGCGCTGGCCGTCGCCGTCGCGGTGGCGAGCGCCAGCGTGGACAGCACGATGATCTGGGGAGAACGGCCGCGCACCCACGACGCGACCACCGCGCCGATCAGGCCGCCCGCTCCGGCCCCGCCCGCGAGGATCGCGATCACGACCTGCTCGGGGATGCCGTTGCCCCGGAGATGCCCTTCCTGCACGAGGAAGAGCAGGAAGAACAGCAGGAACCCCGACAGCAGCCGGATCGCGGCGTTCGCCCGCATGGCCTCGGCCACCACCGGGCCGACGTTCAGCAGGGTGCGCCAGCGGGGCCTCGCCTCGCCCGCGCCGTCCTCCTCCTCGAAGTCCAGGTCAGGGGCGTCGACGTGGCGCGGCAGCCGTACGGCGACCACGCCCGCGGTCAGGAAGATCACCATGGTGCCGCGCAGCACCCAGTCGGCTCCCACCCACGCGGTCAGCCCGACCGCTACCGGGGCGGCCAGCGCCGCGGACACCAGCGCGAACAGGGCGACCCTGGCGTTCGCGGTCACCAGCGTGATGTCGGCGGGCAGGACGCTCGGCATCGTGGCCGCCCGCGAGACGTTGTAGGCCTTGGACAGCACGAGGACGGCGAGCGCGGCGGGGAAGAGCGTCAGCCCGTCGGCCGGGCCGATCGCCGCCGCCATGGCCCAGCACAGCAGCCCCCGCGCGAACAGCGTGCCGGCCATGATGTAGCGGCGGCCCGAGCGGAACCGGTCGAGCACGGGCCCGACGAAGGGCGCCACGACGGTGAAGGGCACCATCGTGATCAGCAGGTAGAGGGCGACCTGACCGCGCGCCTGGTCCACGGGCAGGCCGAAGAGCAGGGTGCCCGCCAGGCTGACGGTGATGAGCGCGTCCCCGGCGCTGTGGGCGGCGGTGAGCTCGATCAGGCGCCCGAGCCCGGTGCGGTCGGCGCCCTGGGCGTGGGTCAGCCTGCGGCTGGCATGGCCGATGCCCCGGCCCGCGCGCACCGTACCCCTGGCCGCCGTGCGCCCGGCGCCCGCGGTCTTCTTGGCGGCCGTACGGCCGGCGCGGACCGTGCCGCGGCTCGCCCCGGCGGCGGCCCGTGCCGCACGCGACAGCGAATCTCGAGCTCTGCCCCAGGCACCCGCCATCACGCGCGCGTGGGCGGGGCACCGGAGCCGGTGGCCTGGTGTCCCACGCTTCCTCCCTCAGTGCTCTCGACCATGGTCGTTCTTGGTGATGGATCTCCGAAATCCCGTGCGCGGCTTTGGTTTACAGTCTTACCCGACCCATACGAGTGATGTCCGCTCGTAGCATGGGTGAGAATTGACGTGTGAGCCGCACTCGTTCCCGCACCTTTGCAGTCGACCAAGCCTGCGCCGCCGCTGTGGAGCCGGCCAGGGCCGCAGCCGAGGAGATCGCCCGGCCCGGCGAGGTGGGCGAGCACCTCGGCTTCGAGAGCGAGGCCGAGCGGGTCGTCACGCACTACTTCGCGTGCCTCGACCGCGCCTACCGCGGATGGCGCTGGGCCATCACCGTCACCCGCGCCTCCCGGGCCCGCAACGTCACCGTGAGCGAGACCGTGCTGCTGCCGGGCGGCGGCGCGCTCCTTCCCCCGGCGTGGGTGCCGTGGAGCGAGCGGCTTCTCCCCGGTGACCTCGGCGTCGGCGACCTGCTCCCGACCTCGGACGACGACGACCGCCTCGCCCCCGGGTTCACCGAGACCGACGACGACTCCGACCGTCAGATGATCTTCGAGTACGGGCTCGGCCGGGCGCGAGTGCTCTCGGCGATCGGGCGCGACCGTGCCGTCCACCGCTGGCACGCGGGCGACTCCGGTCCCCACACCCCGCTCGCCCACGCCGCGCCCGCACAGTGCTCCACCTGCGGTTTCTACTGGCCGCTCGCCGGTGCGCTCCGCCTCGGCTTCGGCGTCTGCGCCAACGAGTACGCCCCCGACGACGGCAAGGTCGTCGCGGCCGACCACGGCTGCGGGGCGCACTCCGAGGCGGCCGTGGTGGCGCCGGCCGGTGTCGAGCAGGCCATGCCCATCCTCGACGACCTCGGCTACGACCTGATGGAAGAGGGCACTCCGGCCGTCGGGTCCGTCGAAGAGGAAGTCTCCGAGCCGCTCGGCCATTCCTGAGCCGGTTTACCTTTTCGAGTTTTACGGCCGAAGGCTCCCGTGGGGCTCGGGGGTCCGGAGATGCTTCCGGGCCAGAAGCTTTGCGAACCTTTCGTACGGCGGCCGGCCCACCTCCTCCACCCTTGGGACATGACTGGTGACTGACATCTTTGGCACCGAACGCATGCGCACCACCGTCCTCGCCGCCTGGACGGCCTCGCCCGCGAGGTTCCGTGAGGACGCCAACGCCGAGGAGGACTTCGCCCTCGGCGGTTACCGCGACCGCCTGATCGTCGAGCTGGCGCAGAACGCCGCCGACGCGGCCCTGCGCACCGGTGTCCCCGGCCGGCTCCGGCTCACCCTGGAGAACGGCGTCCTGAGCGCCGCCAACACCGGCGCCCCCCTGGACGCGACCGGCGTCGAGGGGCTGGCCACGCTCCGCGTGTCGGGAAAGCGCGACGAGGTCGGCTCGATCGGCCGGTTCGGCGTGGGTTTCGCGGCCGTCGTGTCGGTCTGCGACGAGCCGCTGATCGCCTCGCGCGCGACCGGGGCCGTCCGCTGGTCGCGGTCCGAGACCGCCGCGCTCGTCGCCGCCGAGCCCGCGCTGGCCGCGGAGCTCGCCACCCGTGGCGGGCACGTGCCGCTGCTGCGCCTGCCGTTCGAGGCCGGGCCGGTGGACGTGCCGGCCGGCTTCGACACCGTCGTACGCCTGCCGCTGCGTGACAAGGCCGTCGAGCAGGCCGTACGGCAGATGCTCGACGAGACCGGCCCGGCGCTGCCCCTGGCCATGCCGGCGCTCACCACGATCGAGATCGAGATCGACGGCGAGGTCCGCACGGTCATGGCCGGCGACTGGCAGGTGGTGGAGGAGTCCGGGAGCTTCACGGCCGAGCAGGTGGCCGAGCTGTTCGCCGACCGGCCCACCGAGGAGCGCAACCGGCCTTACTGGCTGGTCCGCTGGGCCGTGCCCGCCGACCACGGACGCCTCCCCAAGGACGTCGCCCCCGTCGTGCACGCGCCGACCCCGAGCGACGAGCCCCTGGACCTGCCCGCGCTGCTCATCGCGAGCTTCCCGCTGGCCACCGACCGGCGGCACGTGGCCCCGGGGCCGCTGGCCGACTTCCTGATCGAGCGGGCCGCCGAGACCTACCTCGACCTGCTCAGGTCGCTGCCGAAGACTCCCCGCCTGCTCGACCTGGTGCCGGGCCTGATGGGCAAGGGCGAGCTGGACGCCGCCATCCGCCGGGCCATCCTGCGCCGGCTTCCCGACACGCCCCTGCTGCCCGCGATATCCCCGCCCGCCGACGTTCCCGATGGCTCCCAGGACGCGGACGCCGATGGGTCGTTCGTCGTGTCCGGCCGCGAGGCCTCCGTGGTCGCGGGCCCGGCCGAGTTCCTGACCATGATCGCCGACATGGTGCCCGGCCTGCTGCCCGCCGGGTGGGCGTCGAGGCATCCCGCCCTCACCACCCTCGGGGTCACCCGCGTGGAGCTGTCCGACGTCGTCGACATGCTGTCGGGCGACGCCGTCGACGACAAGACCGCCGCCTGGTGGCACTCGCTGTACGACGTGGTGCCCGGCGACGACCGTGAGGCCCTCGGCGCCGTTCCGGTCCCGCTGGCCGACGGGCGTCTCGTGCGCGGTCCGCGCGGCACCCTCCTGCTCACCGACGGCTCGTCCCTGGACCCGGCGTTGCTCGGCCCGCTCGGGCTGCGCGTCGTGCACCCGGAGGCCGCCCACTCCCTGCTGCTGCGGCTGGGCGCGGCCGAGGCCAGCCCGAGGAGCGTCCTTGAGGACCCGCTCACCCGCGCGACCGTCTCCGAGTCGCTCGACAGCGCCGACCCCGAGCCGGTGGCCCAGGCCGTGCTGGCGCTGGTCGACGCGGCGGGGCTGACGGCGGGGGAGGCTCCCTGGCTGTCGGCGCTGGCGCTGCGCGGAGCCGACGGCGAGCTGTACCCTGCGGGCGAGCTGCTGCTGGGCGAGGGCTCCCTGGCCAAGCTCATCGACCAGGATGTGCCGTTCGGCGTCGCCGCCCCCGACCTCGTCGAGCGATACGGCTCGCGCGTCCTGTCGGCGGCGGGCGTGCTCGACGGCTTCGCCGTGGTCAACGACTCCGACGTGCTGCTCGACCCCGACGAGTGCGACCACGACCTCGACGCCGAGGACGAGTGGCTCGAAGCCGTGCTGGACGTGCTGCCCGAGGCCGGCGTCCCCCCGGTCGCGCGGGAGTTCACCGCGATCCGCGACCTGGAGTACGTCGCCGACTGGCCGCACGCCCTGGCCCTGCTGTCCCGGCCGCCGCTGCGTGCCGCGCTCCAGCCGCTTCGCGCGCTGGTCAACGGCGAGATCGCCGAGGCTCCGTCGTACACCTCCTGGTGGCTGTCGCACCACCCCGTGCTCGGCGGCAAGCGCCCGACGGCGCTGCGCCTGGCCACGGGAGATCCCCTGCTGTACGGCCTGTACGGCGACGCGCCTGAGGGCGTCGACGAGACGGCGCTGGCGATGATCGGCGTGCGGACGACGCTCGCCGAGCTCCTCGCCTCGCACGGCGGGCCCGACGAGCTGCTCGACCTGCTGGCCGATCCCTCGCTGGAGGTCGACCGGGCCCAGCTACGGGCACTGTGGATCGCGCTGGCCGCGGTGGAGCCCTCGCGTGTGGCGCCCCCCACGGCCGTACGGGCGGTGCTGAACGGCGAGATCGTCGTCGCGGACGCCGAGGACGGCCATCCCATCGGCGGCAACGGCCACGCCGTGGTCGAGGGCCTGGTCGCCACGGGCGGGCCGGTCGTGGTCGAGGCGCCCGACCTGCTGCCGCTGGTCGCCTCGCGTCCGCTCGTGCTCGCCCCCTTCGACCTCGCCGAGGCGCTGTCGGAGCTGCTCGACCTGCCCGTCATCGGCGAGGAGGTCACCGGGGAGGTCACCTCGTCCGGGCAGGAGCGGCCGGTGCCCGCCCAGGTGCGCTCGCTGCTGCCCTCGGCCCCGGCGAGCTACGTCGAGCACGCCGATCTGGAGGTCGACGGCGTCAAGGTGCAGTGGCGCTTCTTCGAGGGCGCCGTCCACGCCGCCGGGGTCGAAGGGCTGGCCAGGGGCCTGGCCTGGGCGAGCGGCCAGTGGGGAGACCGGCTCGCGGTCGCCGCCCTGCTGCGCGACCCGGAGGCCGTGCCCCTGCTCCTGGCCGAGGCCGACCTCGACAGCTGACCGCTGGCCCGCGGCACAGGGGCTGCCCTGTGCCGCGTCGCCGGTCGGCTCACGACCGGACGGACTCGTCCTTCTGCTCGCCGGCGCTCGACGGGTCGCCACCGCCGCCACGCCGGTCACGGCGCCGTACGAACCAGCAGCCGAAGAGCCCGAACGCGATGCCGGCCACGCACGTCCAGATCCACCAACGGTGGTCGGGCGAGGGGTTCATGATCAGGAGCGCGATGAGCGCCACCACCCACAGGCCCGTGCCCGCGAGGATGGTCGCGGTGTCGTTGGTCTCCAACGGGGCGGGATCCGGGGGGCGCGGCTCGTTCACGCACTCCAGCCTAGGCGAGAACGTTTCTGACGGTGCCGCTCGGGTCGGGTAACCTCCTGCAGGATCCGAACCGTACACAAGTTGGTCTCATTCGGACCACGAGCGCCTCAGGGGTCTTCCCGACTGTGATATCGCCTGACAATCTGCCCGCGTGAGCGAGATAACTGCCCCCACATCCCAGCCGACGGGCCTTGTCGGCTGGCTTGACCGCTTTTTCCACATCTCCGAGCGACAGTCCACGCTCAACCGTGAGATCCGTGGCGGCTTGGCCACCTTCTTCACGATGGCGTACATCGTCGTCCTGAACCCGCTGATCATGGGCGGAGTCAAGGACGCGGACGGCCAGTACCTCGGTGACGGAAGCGCCCCCAACTACGCCATGATCGCCGCGGCCACCGCGCTGACGGCGGGGATCCTGACGATCCTCATGGGCGTCGTCGCCAGGGTGCCCTTCGCCCTGGCCGCCGGCCTCGGCCTGAACGCGTTCGTCGCCTTCGGCATCGCCTCCAGCATGTCGTGGGAAGACGCGATGGGCCTGATCGTGCTGGAAGGCATCGTCATCACGATCCTGGTGCTGACGGGGTTCCGCACGGCCGTGTTCCACGCGATTCCGAACCAGCTGAAGACCGCGATCAGCGTGGGCATCGGCCTGTTCATCGCGTTGATCGGCTTCGTCGACTCAGGGTTCGTCCGCAAGGCCGCGGGGACGCCGCTCGAACTCGGCATCGGCGGCGCGCTGACCAGCTGGCCCATCTTCGTCTTCGTGATCGGCCTGCTGCTCACCGTGCTGCTGGTCGCCCGCAAGGTCAAGGGGGCGATCCTCCTCGGCATCGTCGGCACGACCATCCTGGCGGTCATCGTCGAGGCGGTCGCCAAGGTCGGCCCGTCCAACGGCGGCAAGAACCCGCTGGGCTGGAGCCTGGTCGTCCCGACCTTCCCCGAGAAGATCGTCGGGTCGCCCGACCTCAGCCTGATCGGCCAGTTCAGCCTGTTCGGCTCGTTCAGCAAGGTCAGCGTGGTGCTGGCCGTGCTTCTGGTGTTCACCCTGCTCATCACGGACTTCTTCGACACGATGGGCACGGTCGTGGGCGTCGGCCGCCAGGCCGGTCTGGTCGCCGAGGACGGCACGCTGCCCCGTACGCGGGAGATCCTGCTGGTCGACTCGATCGCGGCCGCGGCCGGCGGCGCGGCGTCGACCTCCTCGAACACCACCTACATCGAGTCGGCGGCCGGGGTCGGCGAGGGCGCCCGCACGGGCTTCGCCAGCGTGGTCACCGGGATCCTCTTCCTGCTGGCGGTCTTCCTGTCGCCGCTGGTCGACATCGTCCCCTACGAGGCCGCGGCGCCCGCCCTGGTCGTGGTCGGCTTCCTGATGATGACCGCCATCAGGGACATCGACTTCAACGACTACGAGATCGCCATCCCCGCCTTCCTCACCATCGTCCTGATGCCCTTCACCTACTCAATCTCTACCGGAATAGGTAGTGGGTTCATCACGTACGTCCTGATCAAGATGGTGAAGGGTAAGGCCCGCGAGGTTCACCCCCTGCTGTGGGTGGTCACGGCCCTCTTCGTGATCTACTTCGCGATCGGTCCCATCAAGGTCCTCCTCGGCCTGTCCTGATCAACTGGTCTTCCCTGGTCTTCGCTGGGATCCACGTCGGAGGCCGCCACGCGGTACACGGAGGTGGACTTCGTGGCGGTCTCTTCCTGCTCAGTGGCGCCGTTTCGAACCGTTCAGCGCACTGGCGCTCTTCCAATGATGATCAAGATGCTGCATGCTGCTGACTCCGAGGTCGCGGTGGTGAGCAGTTGGGAGTGACGGCGTGTGAAGAGGCGGAGCGTGGCCTTGTTGCTGATCGTGGCGTTGGCGGCGGTGCCGGCACTCAGCACCGCTGCCCCATTGGATTGCCGAGTGCGGCCATTCAAAGAGCCGGACTATCTTGTGGCCCAGGAGCGGTTCATACAGGAGATGCAGAAAGAGGGAGTCCTGCCCAGTCCGATTCCTTCCGGGATGGTGTCCGGCAGCGATATATACATGCCCGATGGCGTGAAGGTGGGGTTCGTGCCGCCCATGGGTGTCGAGGTCCTCGCGCCGCCAGGCTGTCCCGACATCAGCGATTGATCGGGTGCCCACTACCCCGGTTCACCTGGTCAATCTCTACCGGAATAGGTAGTGGGTTCATCACGTACGTCCTGATCAAGCTGGTGAAGGGCAAGGCCCGCGAGGTCCACCCCCTGCTGTGGGTGGTCACGGCACTCTTCGTGATCTACTTCGCGATTGGCCCGATCAAGATCCTTCTCAACCTCGGCTGACGATCGTTCTGGGGCCGTCATGGTGTATCGAGCTTGATCACCATGGCGGCCACTTCATGAGCATTGAAGTCATGGCCGCGCCACCACGGGGAGCCTTTCTGCCTGCGAATTCCGATGCAGGATTATATTCGACTGAAAGTTTCAAGAGGTTTGCTTTAATCCGTAAACCTCTTTCGCATACAAGAAGATCTCAGGATTTAGAACAGTATGAGGCATCGACAATCTCCGAGGCGGTGTTGCATCAAGAAGCACCATTCTGGCCAAAGCCCGGCCTTCAATCCTATCCCCGAAAAGCAAGTCCAAGTCGCACAGCCTAGCCAGATCTGCATCTAGGTCAGGGTTGAGTATTCCGAATCCGTCTCTTGATATCCGATGGATGGAAGCAAGCGCATCACGGAAAAGCGGGAGCAAATCAGGATCATCGTCCATGGCCACCAACTCCTTGCGGATTGCAGCGCTAAGATATTTTTTATCTGTGGCAACACATTGCTCTCGAACCAGACGTGCAGTAGCAGAGTACCGGTCAGCAAGAACTATACCCCCGGATGACCGTTCCTCTTGAGCCGACAAGTGCAGCCCCACACACTCTACGGAGTGGTGGATCATCACGTTTCTAAGACGATATGTAAGGCGATATCCGGCATACGAGTCGTACTCCCGATTGAAGAGACGCTTAAGCCTTAGCCACTCATCTGATTCGGCGCCATGAAGCCGTTTAGCCTGTGCCATGCTTCGCTCTTGATGAATATGAAGGGAAGCTGCGAACGTTAGGGCGCTGCATATGACGGAGCGCTGCCAGTATTCAGCATTCGCTCGCGTCACCCCTAAATACACTTCCTTCATCAGGTTCTCTATGGAGGCCAGACGCGACTCGAACTGCACTAGCGACTCTTGCGCATAGATCTCAAGTCCTCTGTTAATTGCCCGATCTACACGGTTGTAGGCCGTCAAGTAACTCCTATACACCCTTTCGTCCAGAGTGTGAAACAGGTTGAACTCTCCCCGCTGACTCGACTCGGAAATCTTGGGGATGACCATGAGGCCACATAGGCCCTCCTGTTGGTCCACCGAGTGCACCCCTTCTCTTGATTGGCGCCTTTACATTTCCTCAGCTATCGAGCAGTCGAACAGCAGGTCGGCAACGTATTCAGGGTATTCAGGCGAAAGCAGCGTAAGAGACGTGGAATTTGGCTCGCTACCTATCCCATAGTGGTGCCCCACGAAAGTTGGGAAGCCAAGGCGGGCCGCAGCCTCTCGGGACAATGGTGGAGGCTTATTCCAGGACTTGGTCTCGTAAGTAAACCGACCCTCGGTAACAGTTGCCAGTGCGATGCCGTGTTTTCTAGCAAACTCCAGGGCACCGCGCTGGTAGGGGGCCGTCGAAAACATGACACCCTTATGGCCGCCCACGCTTTGCACTTTCTGGTAGAGAATCTGAATGAGTTCTCGCTTGATGGGGTTCTTGTGTCGCTTCGCTTCAACGAGCAACAGAAACGACATGCCGGCGAAGGTATATCGCACTGTAGCGTCGAAGTCGTAGGTACCGTCTATCCCCTCGATTTTCTCGTGCAGGGTAATCTTCAGGTCGGTCACGAACTGCTGTGCCGAGCCTAGAAGCTCCGTGACGAACTCCTCGAATTCGCCTGGGCTGATCTCCGCAGGCGGATAGTGCGCGGTAACGCGGGCCACGGCTGATTCATTGGTCACGCGGGAAGGGTACTTCAGGCTTGTGATCACTAGCTAGCTAATGCCCGATCTCGTCTCTCCCGGTTGGGGTGGGTTCATCTTCTCGTCGGGCAGGCTCTGTAATGGAGGGCTAGCTGCCGGGGTCATGCCGCGAGCGTGAGCGGAACGGCCGGAGACACAGAGGTAACGAGGAGCTGATCCTGCCATCCGTTCTGCTCACGCGCTAGAATAGTTGCATCCTTGATAGAGAATTACAGAGGTCCGAAGGCGATCTGCTCCAAGCAGGCTGGGTCGATTGGAGGACGAGGCCGAGGAGATCTCACCCAAATTTTACGACAGATGACCAACGCATATGAGCCAACACGAAAATCGATAGAGCTTGTGCACGTAGGAGCGTGTAATGGTGAAGTACTTCCAAGTCTTGACGACAGTGCCGAGCATGGACGAAGCGGCAAAGCTGGCGCGGAGCATTACGGAGAGCCGGCTCGCTGCATGCACTCAGATCATCGGACCGATCAGGTCCGTGTACTGGTGGCAAGGAACCCTGGAGGACGCGCAAGAGTGGCAGCTACTTATCAAGACGACTGCGGCTCTATTTCCGGCTCTTGAGAAGCACATCAAGGAAAACCACAGCTACGTTACGCCGGAAATCATAGCGACTGAGATTGTGGCTGGCAGTACCGAGTACTTGGCCTGGATCAGCGCTGAGACGAAGAGAACTGGCGCTTCGTCATAGCCAGATCTTCCATGAACGCTCGGACCATCGGCTGAGTGTGCCAGCGTCTTAGGGATTCTGCCAGTACCTCGAACCTCGGGAGCCAGATAGCGTATTCGGTCTCTCTGACTGCTGCGAGGCCATCTCTTGCGAGCTTCGCCGCTGCATCAATGGAACCTTGAACGAGGTGCGCTGTAGCGATATCGGCCAGGATGATCGCGGCTCTCTTCCTCTCCACATGAGGAAGTCGTGCGATGACGGCGTGCGCCATCTCTTCTGCCTCGTTCAATCTTCCCATTCGCGAATAGGTGGCAATACGGAACGAGTCGAAGCGGTCTTGATCGAGAAACCGTGTCCAGACTCGATCTTCTTCGGGGTCCGAGATGCTGAAGGCTTCTTCGGCACGCGCCCATGAGTGAATAGCGCTCTCTTTGTCGCCAAGAGCCGCGCTCTCCTCTGCATGTCGCGCAGCGAGCCATGACATCGTGCCTGGCGAAGCAGAAGGCGGAAGTACCTCCAAGGCGCTTGCTAGCAATGCCCTAGCTCGCCCATGAGAGCCCTTAGCGCTCGGGATGTAGCTACGGTACGCGTAGGCGCACGCAACGATGCTGGGGTCGTTCGCCTCTTTAGCGGCTCTTTCCGCAGTGCTATAGAAGTTGCGCGCGGTCGTAGGGCTTCCCATGTCGCTGGCGATCCAGCCGGCCAGCACGCTACTTTCGGCCGCTACGACGATCAGACGCCGCCTTAGCTCGTCTTTCGGGTCGGTGGTCGTGCCGTTGAGAATGGTCCCAACCTCTTTGAGGTGGAGAGCAAGTCCTTTGTAGATAGAGCCTGCCGACATGATTTCTTCGAGGCGATGGAATCCCGCTGATCTAGCTTCCATCTCCCGAACGATCGCTTCGTCTATGGCACTTGGTTTGGCCAAGGCATACGAGAGTCGTTCCCAGACCTCATTTTGTGCGAGTGCTGTAGTGGCACCGAGGCGCGCAATCATGCCGAGTAGTTCGCGTCGCTTCAACGCGTCACCCCGCTTCCCGACTTCCTCCGCTAGAAGCTGCAAGTCGAACGTGTCTGTAGGGATTTGAAATTCGCCGCTGATGAGCTGCGCACCGTCCGCGCCGTTGCCGTCACTCTTTGGGGAAAGCCCCAAAGAGTGACGTAAGTGCGCAGGCATGCCCAAGCCATCAGCGAACGCCTCAAATGTAGACTTAGCGGTCGGGATGCGCTTGCCTGTCTTGTACTCGCTTATGCGCCCCTGGGCGATTCCTGTAAGACTGGCGATCTGCCCTTGAGTGACTCCGTACTTGCCGAGGATGCGGATGATGCCCCCGACGTCACGCCGCCGGCATACGTCATCCATGTCTTGACGTGCAAAAACGCCATCAAGGATCTCTCTGACGTTTCGCTGATCCATCGCCATGGCGTGCGTTCCGTCCCTTTGGCAGCTCGCCTGTAAAGAAGTTCGCAGATCTCTAAGTCCATCACATCGTGAGATATCACGGTGAGATTAGCCCGAACGCCTTTGCTTGAAACCCTCCCGTCAAGGCAAGACGCAGGTCAGGGCCGGGGACTCGCAGAGAGATGTGCGGCTCGCCGATCACAGGAGGTGCAGAGCCGTGATTGCTTCGTGAATACGTCGATACGGACCGCAATCGAGAGGTTGCGGAGCGCTGGAATCGAACTGAGAGCGGCCTCCCAAAGGGGGAGTGCCACGCATCCGATCGAGCCGCCTAGCGTGAGCAGGGTCATGAAGCCGGTTTATGACCCCTCTCAGCCCAATATCGCCCGGATCTATGACTGTTTCCTCGGTGGCAAGGACCACTTTCCCGTTGACCGACAGGTAGCCGCGAGGGTCATCGAGATCGCGCCGTACGTCCCTCGGCTTGCCGTAGCGAACCGGACGTTTCTCAGGCGTGTAGTCCGCTACTTGGCGCAGGAGGCGGGTATTCGACAGTTCCTCGACATCGGGTCAGGTCTACCGACACGGCAGAACGTGCACGAAGTGGCTCAGGCGGTCACGCCAGATGCCCGAGTGGTCTACGTGGACAACGACCCGTTAGTGCTGGCCCATGCAGACGCTTTGCTGGCCACCAACCCCACCACACACGCAGTCGGCGGTGACCTCCGGGAGTCCGGTGCGATCCTAGGGCAGGCCAGTACGCTACTGGACTTCTCCCAGCCGATCGCCGTCCTGTTGTTCGCGATCCTGCACTTCTTCCCCGATGGTGGCGAGCACGACCCGTACCGGATCGTCGGCACCCTGACTGACTCGCTGGCATCCGGCTCATACGTGGCGATCTCGCACCTGGAACCGACTCCGGCCATGATCGAGGCCTCCCATGGCTACACCGCTGCCGAGATCGCCTTCCGTGACCGCGACCGGGTGTTGCCGTTCTTCGCCGGAACCACGCTGGTAGAGCCCGGCCTGGTACGGCTGAACGAGTGGCGACCGGACGACTTCGACCCGGTGTACCCCAGCGATCACCCTGACGTACCCGTGTGGGTGCTTGGTGGCGTGGGGAAGAAGCCGTGATCAGGATGGTCACCGTTCAGCGCTCCCCTGTCGCGTCAGCCGTGCTACGGCTGTGCCGAGAGCTGGAGAGCCACGGGATCACCGCTGACCCTCATCCAGGCGACCAGGTGGGAGCGCTATCGCTCCGGTACGGCCTGGTCGTGTGGTGCGAGTACGGACCCAAAGGGCTGCATTACCGCTGGTGGACGGGACGCCTCTCCGAGCGCACCGGACGAAGGGTCTACACCTGCTGTCCCGCCGACGCTCCCACCACGGCAGCACGGCGAGTAGCCGAACGCTATCGGGAAATGGCCACCGACCATTCGCCGTCACCCGTGACAAATGCCCCTGTCCAGAGGGCGACCGACATCGACAACGAGTCCCTCCGTGGCTGAGTTTGAGATCATCTGGGTCCAGTCGCCGAAGATCAACGCATTCAAACACGGCATGGTCGGTGGCGTGCGTGCCTTCACCTTGGACGTGCTGTGCCGGCCGATGGAACTGCACTGCAAGCTGCCCGGTCCCAAGGGGGCACAAGCGATCGAAAGGCTCCCCACCGAGCAAGCCGCCCATGAGAGGGCACGCGAGAAGGTCATTGAGTTCTTGGAACTGTTCGGCCAGGCGTGCCCGCCATCTCGATAGCAGGATGCGGTGCCTCGCTGACGATTCTGTCTGACCCGGAGACGTTCAGCCACGCGCCGTAGTGTCCCAAGCTGCCCCCGGCAGAGCCGCAGCGTCTACAAGGCGCCTCATTCCTCGGCTCTGTCGGGGGCTTTCTCATGTCTGAAGTGGCATCTACCAGGCATTTATCTCACCACCAGATCCAGTTGATCTCATCGCAAGATCTCATCTCGTGATGGGGTCACCCCTTCCGCCGAACCTACCTTCGCTATCGCAAGGTTCCCCCCCGGCCGAAGGAAGTGATCCCGATGGCATACCCCGACCATGAACACCGCCCCCGCCTGATCACCGGACTCCGAGCGCTTGCGGACTTCTTGGAAAGCCGCCCCGCGGTGACCGCTCCGCGCGACGTGGCCGCCACAGTGTTCGTCCCGCGCGGTACCGACGCGGACATGCGCGCTGAGGTCGAGCGCTTGGCTGGCCTCATCGGCTCGACCATCGACCCCGAGGGCATCGCCTACGGCCACCACCGCACCGCCGTGCGCTTCGGTCCCGTGGAGTACGGGGCGGTCGCGATCCTGGCCGGTGCGCGTGCTCGTTACGAGGCCCTGATGTCCTACTCCGGCGCGGTCGTCCCTGACCTTCACGAGGGGGCGTGACCGTGGACATCTGCTTGATCATCGTGTTCCTCGCGCTGTTCCTGGCCGCTGTCGTGCTGGTGGCGTTCATCGCGTTGACCGCCAGCATCCGCAGGCAGGACCGCCGCATGAGCCTCGCCGGCGGACCGCGTACCTCCCTCGACGGCGCGACCCGTCGCCTTGTCGGCGTCCACGTCCGCCACTGCCACGACACCGCCCCCAGCTTTCACGACGTGAGGAGGTGAACCCCGTTGCGTATCCCTCGACTGTTCGGCCGCCGTTGCCCCTGTGGCGCCATCACTGACCCCGGTACCGGCCGATGCCGCAAGTGCCGCGCCCGTGCCCGCTGGCACCGCCGCAAGGCGCACCACGACGGCATCTGACCGCCAACCCCTGACCGGATCCCCCGCTACATGAGGCAAGTCGAGAGGAGGTGACCCGTTGACGGTATCGGTTCCCCTGGTGGTGCTTCTGGGAGTGGCCGTGCTGGTGGCCTGGCGCTACCTCGGCCTGAGGCTGTGGCAGGCGATCACATGCCTGTTGTTCGGCTTCTTCCTGGCCGCTACCGCCGTCGCCCCTGACATCCGCCGTCTGGTGAGCGCCGCCCTGAGCTGGCTCACCGGCTCCTGACCCTGTTCCCCGACCTAAGGAGGGATGCCTAGTGCCCTACACCAACCCTTATCCCGACCCGGCTCTTCAGGAGGTCATCGCCCGTAACCGCACCGCTCGTCAGCTCATCAACGCCTTCTCTTCCACCACCCTGACCCTGGCCGATATCTGGCAGCACGTCACGACCGCGCTGGACGACACGCTTTCCCTGGCTGCGGAGATCGCCAAGCTCCGTACTGAACTCGCGCGCACTCGCCGCAGGCGCGCCGACCTGATCGCCGCAGCTCGCGCGACCTTGAGCGCTCACCACGACGGCGAAACCGATTCGCTGTTCTACCTGCGCGACGAACTCACCGCACAGCACGCCGATTACGCGAGGCAAGGTGAGGCCAGATGGTGAGGCATCGCCACTCGCGGCACCGGTTGCGCCGCAACGCCCGCCGGATGCGTCGCGACGGTATCGAGCCCATGATGGTGCTCTCCGATGATCTGGAGTTCGCACCCATCGCCCTCGTGACCATCGCTCGCGCGATGTGGCGTTACCGCTCCGAACTCGCCCCCCTGACCGCGATGCTTCTCGCCCTCACGGGCGGGAAGATCCTGCACACGGCCTATCCCACCTGGTGGCCAACCGTCCTGATCCTCACCGGACTGGCAGCGTGGGCGCTGGCCTTGTACGGCCGATGGGTCAACCTGACTCGACCCGTGGAACGCGGCTACGCGGCCGCAACCGTCATGCTCATCGGCGGATGGACGGCTACCGCCACGGCCGTAGGCCCGTTCACCGCGCCGCTTCCGGCCACGCTCATCATCGGGGGGCTGGTCGCTGGCCTCCCGTGGTGGGCGCATCGCCGGCGTCGTGCTCGGGTACGCGTGGAACGCACGCTCGCCGCCTGGCCGGAGATCTCCCACGCTGTCGGGCTTACCGGCTCACGCATCCAATCGGCGATCGTCGATCTGTGGGGATACCGCGCCAGGGTCGCTCTGGCACGCGGTCAGACGGTAGAGGACGCCGTCGCCAAGCTGCCCGCTCTGGAGTCGGCCCTAGGAACACGACGCGGCGCGGTACGAGTTCAACCAGTCCCCGAACGCGCCAACCGCCTGGAATTGCGTGTCATCGAGACCGACCCGCACGCCGACGCGATCGCCTGGCCTGGCCCCTCCGTGACCTCCATCACGCAACCCGTCAAGCTGGGCCTATTCGAGGACGGTAGTCCCGTACGGGTCTCCCTGCTAAGGCGTCACGCGCTTGTCGGAGGCGTGGCCGGCGCGGGCAAGAGCGGCGGAGTCAACGTCATCCTTGGCGACCTGTCCGCCTGCCCGGACGTGGTCATTTGGGGAATCGACCTCAAACGAGGGATGGAACTCCTCCCGTGGGCATCCTGCCTCGATCGCCTGGCCACCACCCCCCAAGAGGCCGAAACGCTGCTGCGCGACGCGGTAGCCGTCTTGGATGGTCGGGCTGACATGCTCGCCCAGCAAGGCCTACGGATCTGGCAACCACGTCCTGACGCTCCCGCCCTGGTCATCCTGATCGACGAGTACGCCGAACTCGTCGACGAGGCACCGGAAGCCATCCGGCACGCCGACTCTGTCGCCAGACGCGGGCGCGCCGTCGCGGTCACACTCGTAGCCGCGACGCAACGCCCCTCCCAGAAGGCCATGGGCCACGGCGCGGTCCGCTCGCAGATGGACGTACGGATCTCGTTCCGCGTTCGGGAACGGCGTGACGTTGATCTGATCCTCGGCCAGGGCATGCTCAAAGCCGGTTGGCACTCCCACACCCTTAACGCGCCCGGCAAGTTCCTGGTCAGTGCGCCCGAACACGACATCCCCCGTCGCGCTCGCACCTACCTGATCCGTGACGACACGGTTCAGCAGGCGGCAAGGCACTACGCGCCGCACCGGCCGACCCTCGATGCCGTATCCGTGGCCGCGCTTGATGCCGTGCCGGCTGACCAGCAACCGCCGACAGAGCCCCCGGAGACCGACCCGGTACTCAACGGCAGGCACGCCCGTCAAGAGGCGCCCTATGCCGCTGAGGCGCTCCTATGGGCAGCCCTCCGCGATGCTCCCGCTCAGGGGGCGACCCTGGAAGATCTCATGCGGGACTCCGGCATGGGGCGCTCATGGGTCTACTACCGGATCAACGAGCATGCTCGCGCTGGGCGTGCCGAACAGACCAGCCGGGGACGGTGGCGCGCCATCCCTGACGTTCCGACTCCTGACAGTCCGTAATCGTCCACGTCCACGTCCACGCGCGCGCCTGCACGTAAGGGCAGCGAACGCGTCCATGGACGAACGCGTGGACGATCACCAACCGTAACAAGGGAGGGAGGTGATGCCCCAACGACAAGACCCGAGAAGCGACGGATTCCGTCACCGGAAGAGTGGGCGCAGGAGCAACTGAAGAACGCGCCGCCGCGATCGCACGAGTGGGCACGACGCGTTGCTCGTATCTACCAACTGGAACCCGATGAAGACGACGGCCTCTGAAACCAATGGCGCTGCCCAACGATCCCGCGCTGGCGGGGATCAGCTTGAAGGTGGGCGACCCCCGGCCCTACTTCGGCCTCAACGGTGAGCACGGAGCATGCACCGGAGATGGAAATGAGGGCCTCCACGACATGGTCACCGACCTCACCCCCGGTGACGACCCGGCGTTGCCCGGCGGGTGGAACCTGCCCGGCAAGTCCGCCCAGTCGTTCCATCCCAACTTGGAGATGGGCGCCCGTCTGTACACTCAGACGATGAACGCGGTCACCTTGGCGCCCGGATTCTAGTTGACACGACTCAAACTGCCCGGCCTGGCTGTGACGGTGGGTCTCTTGCTCGCCGTCACAGCTCCGGCCTGCGCTTTCGAGTCGCCTCGCGAACGGGTCACCCGCCTTGCCGCTGAAGGTGCCCGACACGAGGTCGACGGGGCCAGGACGCGGATGATCGGTCTCCTGCGGGAGGGCTGGAAATCCGGCCGGCTCTCCCCGGACAAGACCATGGAGGCGCTCGAACACGATTTCGGGCGGCGCGACGGCACACCCTACAGCGGGGCCATCTTCGCCATGGAGCCGGAACCGGATGGGACCGTTCATGCCGACATGGTCCTCACGTCGGGGGCCTCGGCAGGTGGTGGCCTCGACTATGTCCAGATGGGGGCCGCGGCCTGCGTCAGACTCTCCGGGAGACCAGCACCGGACCCCGCGGTCACCGTAAGCGACGTCACCTGCCCGGACGGCGTGGCGGCGAACAACGTGGTCGTCGTCAAGGTCGGCAAGTCGAGCTGAGCTCCACGGTCGGCCGCCGACCGGCGGGCGCCGGCCGCTGTCAGTTCCGTGGGCCGCGATCTTCTTTCCAGATCGGTTCGATCAGATTCGGATCGAACTGTCGCTGTCCGGGGCGCGTGGGGTAGATCACCACGGCTTGGAGGCTCTGGGCGATCGCGGCTTGCCGCTGGTCCAGGGTGAAGCTGGGATCCTTCCACTTCTCGGCGAGGTCGGCGACTCTCTCAGTACGCCGAACGCGTGCTGTCTGGTGTCTGCGCTGGTCAGCTTCGAGTCTGCGTTCCTCGGCCTCCAACTCTTCCAACAGCGTGAAGTATCGACTTCCCTTGATCCGCCGTTCCTTGTAAGCCGTCGTGATCTCTTGGAGCTGTTCCCTCACCTCGTCAAGGTCGCCCTGCCTGTCCCACTCTGGAAACTCGCCGATCTCACGGAGCTGGGCGCGTTGATGGTCTGCGATCACGAGGGCCGTGATGTACTCATCGACCTTCTCTGCGATGCGAGCGCAGCCGCCGCATCCTCCCTCTGTCTTGTCCCGACAGGCGTAGATGGGGGTTTTGGTGCCGTTCGCGCCGGGGCGCATGCCGCCGCGCATGCGGCTGTTGCACTTGCCGCAGCGGACGAAGGGGGAGAGCAGGTACTTGGTGGGGTGGCCGCGACCGTCACGGGGGTTGTCGCGGCTGTAGACCTTGAGTATCTGGACGAGGGTGTTGTGCTCATCATCGGTAATGATCGGTTGCCATAAGCCTCGTACCGGCTGACCGTCCTTGTCATTGAGGATCTCGCCCTTGTAGGTCTGGAGACCGCAGAGGCGAGGGTTGGTGAAGATCTGTTCGATGGTGCGCGTGGTCCATTGGCCTCCCGCCACGGTGGGGATGCCCTGTTCGGTCCACTCCCGGGCGACCGTTCGGGCCTTGACTCCGGCGATGATGCGTTTGGTCGCTTCCCTGATCAGCTCAGCTTCGTCAGGGTTGATGTCGAGCTTGTTCGCTTCCCAGCCGAAGGGGCGTAGCCGGCCGCCCATGGCACGCCCCTTCAGTGCGGCGCGACGCTTGCCCGTCGTGATCCTGCGGGACAGGTTCCGCGATTCGAGGTTGCGTTGGTTGACCTCGTTGCGCGCCATGGCGATGCCCGCATCGGTGGTGAGGTCGAGGTAACCCGTCATACCGACGACTAGCACGCCGAAGTGCTCGACAAGATCGATGAGGTCTTCCAGATCGCGGGGGTCGCGCATGCCTCGATCGATGTTCGGGAGGGCGAGCGCGTTGTACGTACCTCTGCGTAACTCGCGTAAGAGATCGTCCCAGACGGGCCGTACGACGCGGAACGCGACGGTGCCGTCTTCGAGGCGGACCCGCACCTTCTTGAACGCCGAGGTGTCGTTCTCGGCGTACTCCTTGCTGATCCTTCCGCCGATCTCGGCAGCGAAGGTACGGAGGTCGTCGAGCTGGTTCTCTACCTGCTCCGCCTCTCCCTCGGCATCCAGGGACTCGCGGGCGTACAGAGCCCAAACGAGCGGGTCAGGGACGATGTCCAACTCTGTACGACCGCCGACACGGCGGGGGTTTCCATGTCATGCATTCGATGGGTCCATCTCGAACGGCATCGGCGCGGGCTTCATCACGTACGTCCTGATCAAGCTCGTCAAGGGCAAGGCCCGCGAGGTCCACCCCCTGCTCTGGGTCGTGACCGCCCTCTTCGTGATCTACTTCGCGATCGGCCCCATCAAGATCCTGCTCGGCCTGTCCTGAGGTCCTTTCTGGCCTCCGTTAGGGATCCGCGGAGACCGTCATGTGGTTTACGGAAGTGAGCTTCGTGGCGGTCTCCTGTCCGGTGGGGTCGTTTCGAGCCGATCAGCGCACTGGCGCTCTTCCATTGGCGATCAAGATGCTGCATGCTGCTGATTTCGCTGGTTGCGGTGGTGAGCGGGTGGGAGTGACGGTGCGTGAAGAGGCGGAGTATGGCCTTCCTGCTGATCTTGGCATTGGCGGCTGTGCCGACACTCAGCACCGCCGCCCCACTGGCTTGCCGAGTGCGACCACTCACGGATGCGGAGTTCCTTGCGCTGCAGGAGTCGCTCCTGGAGGAGATGCGGAAGGAGTGGGTCCTGCCCAGCCCGAATCCGTCCGCGATGGTGTCCGGCGGCTACATGCCTGACGTGAAGGTGGGGACTGTGGCGCCCATCGGCGTTGACATCGTGGAGCCGCCAGGCTGTCCCGAGATCAGCGATCAACTGGACGTCCCCTACCCCGGTTCACCTGGTCCATCAGCAACGGAATCGGTGCCGGGTTCGTCACGTACGTCCTGATCAAGCTCGTCAAGGGCAAGGCCCGCGAGGTTCGTCCCCTGCTCTGAGTGGTCACGGCCCTCCTCGCGATCTGCTTCATTCGGATCACTACGGTGGCCGTCGTCGCCTGGGTTCCATCTTGACCGGGAGGCGGTCCGCATCAGCTATTGGATCGCATCCGGTAGGCGGATCATCCTGCTGACGGTGTTCCGAAAGCAGCGGATGCGTGAGACTGCCGAGATCGACAGAGCGTGGCGGGCCATGCGGCGATGCGTCGCAGAGGCGCACACGGCAGATGCGGAGTGAGCGAGATGGGCGAGCGCAAGGCGTGGGCCGACAAGCGAACCGAGATCATGAACCGTCCAGGTGCCGGAGCCGCTTACGAGTCTGCCCGGATTCGCTTCGAGCTGGGGGAAGCTGTCCGGCTTCGCCGCGAGGAACTGGGGCTGACCCAGGCGGAGTTGGCCCGGCGCACAGGACTCAAGCAGCCAGCGGTCGCACGGTTCGAGGCGGGCGGCACCATGCCCACCATCCCGATGCTCGAACGCCTGGCAGAGGCGCTGGAGATGCGGCTCAACGTCCAATTCGAGCCACACCGCCAGGCGAGTTGATCCAGCCGTTCGACCGAACAGACCGGCGGGGTCCACCCTCTGCTCTGGGTTGTGACGGCCCTCTTCGTGGTCTACTTCGCGATCGGTCTATCAAGATCCTCCTGGGCCTGGGCTGACGTCCCCGGCCGTTCCGGAGCCCACGCACTCCGGACTGGCCGGCACGCTCCCCGAAATGGGCCTCGCTTCGCTCGGGCAGTGTTCCAAAGGGTCTCCGGCCCTCTCGCGACCCATTAGCCGCTCGCAATGTGACTGCAAGACATCCAGATGACGTCCTGATCTCGTTCCGGCCTACGCGGCGCCCGGTTCCTCAACCGCTGCGGATCTCGTCGTACCTCGCGATCGTGCGGTGGGCGCGGGACGTGACAGGACCGCATCGAGTAGCGGCAGGGTCCTCCCGACCCGACCGGCGCGGATCACCAGGTCCCACAGCGGCTCGAACTTCTTCCAGCCTCCGGAGTACGCCACGTGCCGGGCGCGCCCCCGCAGCGTCGGCTTGACACGCGCTCCCTGCCATATCGATCTCCACCGGTAGAAGTCCCGGTACGCCCGCCAGTAGCCTTCCTCCAGCTCTCCGGGGGTCATCCGGGCCGGCCGGAAGACGGTGTGGCGGGTGTCGTAGCGGTCCCAGTCACTGTGCAGCATCCGTCCCTGCCCGGCCATCCGCTGTGGAGATCTGCCGCTGTTGCGTCCTGTTCAATCTGAGGAGTCCCGTTGATTTCGGCTACCGCGGTCCCGAGCTGCGCGAGAACCCTCGGGTAAAATCTGTCGTGCGAGCCAGCGACATTCCTTCTGGTCATGAGGGGCTGACGGGTGAACAGCGCAAGTGATCCTGAAGCCGATATCCGGGCTCGGCTCCAGCAGCACTGGGAGGCATCCGAACGCGGGGACGTCGACGCTGAGCACGCGATCTACGCCGCAGACGCGATCCTGGACTACCCGCAGTCGGGCGAGCGCTTCAGGGGCCGGTCAAGGATCCAAGCGCAACGCGGCGGGCACCCGGCCGAACGCCACTTCACCATCCGCCGGATCCTGGGCGGCGGCGACCTTTGGGTGAGCGAGTGTGTGATCACCTATGACGGCGTGCCCACATACTCGCTCAGCGTCATGGAGATCACCGATGGTCTCGTCACGCACGAGACCCAGTACTTCGCCGACCCCTTCCCCGCGCCTCCCGGGCGCGCTGCGCTAGCTGAGCCGATTCCGGTCCGCGACCAATAAGCCGATTGAGCTGTCGGGTCGATGGACGACATCGACCGGACGTTGCCGGATTTCCATCTGGAGGACTTCTACGCGGACCACACCTCGGTGCTCCGGGACGGTTGGCTCGGTAGGTAGTTGTGCTCAGGGGCGCCTGAGTAGGGCGGCGCATGCGAACGGTGACCTGAAGGGAGCATTGTTCTCCCATGCGCGGAGATGTGCGGTGCCCGGACTGCGGTGCGGCGTTAACCGGAGTAGGCCCCCCGGAGCCGGATTCGGCACCCAAGTGCCCTGAGTGTGCGCTTCCACTGTGGGGACCTGACGCGCACGAGCTGTGGCGGGTGGACGAGGCGCTCGCCGGGCTGCGGATCCAGGAGACCCGGCTGCTGGGCCGCCGCGAGGAACTGCTGGGCATCCTGCGCGACGGGCGCACGCGGGCGGCCCGGGAACCGGTCGGCCCGACGGCTCAAGGGCGTGCCGGCGGGGAAGCCGGGGGGCAGGCCGGCGCGCCGGCCCGGGGGCAGGCCGATGCGGCGGGGCAGGGACAAGGCGGTGCGGCGGGGCAGGGGCAAGGCGGTGCGGCGGGGCAGGGGCAAGGCGGTGCGGCGGGGCAGGGGCCGGTCGGGGTTGGAGCGGCGGGGCCGTACTCGGGGGCGGGTGGTGAGGGTCGGGCGCGGGAGGTTTCGGCGGGGGCCGTGCAGAACGTGCTGCTCGTGCTCGGGGGGCTGCTGCTGACGGTGGCCGCGGTGGTGTTCACCGTGGTGAGCTGGGGGCGGTTGGGCATCGGCGGGCGCGCGGGGGTGCTGGCGGGGTTCACCGCGCTGGCCATGCTGGCACCGGCGGTGCTGGTCAGGCGCGGGCTCACCGCGACGGCCGAGACCGTGGCCGGATTCACGGTCGCACTGTTGCTGCTGGACGGTTACGCGGCCAGGCGGGTGGGGTTCCTCGGGGCCGACGCCGTCGAGATGCTGGACTACACGGCCGGGGTGTTGGGGGTCGTCGCGCTGATCCTGGTGGTCTATGCCCGGGTCGTGCCGCTTCGTGGGCCCGTCCCGGTCGCCGTGGTGCTGGCGCAGCCGGTCCTTCCGCTGCTGGCCGGAGACGCGTCGGCGACCTGGGTGCTGGCCATGCTGGTGGCCACGGCGGCGCTGGACGTCGCCCTGGTGCGGTACGTCCGGGCGGGGTATGAGCGGGTGCGGTACGTCCGGGCGGGGTACGAGCGGGCGGAGTATGAGCGGGCGGGGTACGTCCGGGCGGGGTACGGCCCGGCGTGGACGACGGCCGTGCTCTGCGGTAGCGCGGTCGCGACCCTCGCACTGCTGGGCGGCGCGCCGTACGCGCTCGACGCCGGCTCCGTCGGGCAGGCGGTGGGCAGGTCGGCGCCGCTGGCCGGGCTGGTGCTGCTCGGCGCGTTCGTGGCGTGGAGCCTGGCCGGACGGGGCAGGACCGAGGGGCAGGTCTTGGCCTCCCTGGTCACAGTGGGAACCTCGCTCGCGCTGATCGCCGCACTGGCCGCGCCCGCGAAGTCGGCGCTGGGCATGCTCAGCCTGGACTGGAGCCCGCTGGCGTACCTGGTTCCGGCGCTCGTGGTGGTGCTCGCCGCCACCTGGCTGCCCTGGCGCAGGGTACGGTCGGCGGGCATGGTCACCGGCGGGCTGGTGGCGCTGCTGACGGCGCTTACGCTCCTGCCCTGGGTCGTGGTCACCCTCGCGGCGCCGCTGGCCTGGTTCGACACGCTCTGGACGGGCACCTGGGACGGCGGCTTGTGGCCGACCGGGGTGACGTCGCCGGTGGACGTGGTGGCGCTCGGCGTCCTCGCGGCCTGCCTCCTGGTGCCTGCCGTACGCGGAAACGGCGGGTGGCCGGTGAAGGCGGCGGTGATCGGCGCGCTGGCGTCCGGGGCGCTCATGGTCGCGGTCGCGCCCGATGCCCTCGCGATGGCCTACCCGGCGGCGGTGGCGGTGCAGGTGGCGCTGGTCGCGGTGCCGGCGGTGTCCGCCACGCTGGGCCGGACGCCCTGGTGGGCGGTGGCCTGCGCGCTCACCGCCGGTCTGGCCTCGGTGGAGGCGGCGGCGTACGCGTTCGGCGGCAGGACCGCGACCCTGATCGCGCTGCCGATCCTGGCGGTGGTGGCCGCCGCCGTGGCGCTGGCGGCCAGGGTGACGGCATTGCGGATGTGGGGGCTGGGCGTCGCCGTGCTGTTCCTCGGCCTGGAAGCGGTCGCGGTGGGACTGGCGGTGGGGCTGCAGGTCAGGGTGGCCGCGAGCGTGGGGTGCGCGGTGGCCGGGGTGCTCCTGCTGGGCAGGTCGCTGTGGGCGGGCCGGTCCGGCCGGGACGGGCTCAGGTACACGGGCACCGCCCTGCTGCTCCTGGCCTCGTGGTTGCGGCTGTGGGCCGGCGAGGTCACCGTCGTCGAGGCGTACACGGTGCCGTGCTCGCTGGTCCTGCTGGGATTCGGCTGGTGGCGGCGGCGGAGCACGCACGTTTCGTCGTGGGCGGCCTACGGTGCCGGGCTCTCCTCCACGATGCTGCCGAGCCTGGTGGCGGTCTACGCGGACACGGAATGGCGGCGGTCGATGGTGCTCGGCGTGCTGGCGCTGGCGGTGCTGCTCGCCGGAGCCCGGTTCCGGCTCCAGGCGCCCACGATGATCGGAGGCGTCGTGCTCGCCGGGGTCGCGGTGCGGGAACTCGCCCCGTACGTGTCGGAGATGTTGCTCGCGGTGCCGCGCTGGGTGCCGATCGCGGTGGGCGGGCTGCTCCTCGTGGTGCTCGGGGCGACGTACGAAGCGCGCAAGCGGGACCTGCGACGGTTGCGGGGCACCCTGGCCACGATGGACTGACCCCTCACCTTCGGGCGGGGTCAGTGGCGCGTTCGCCGGATGTGCGCGACGGCCGCGCGCACGGTTCCGGATGCCGCGAGAGGGGGCGGCGTGAGGGCGAGGCTAAGCGGACGTGGTCCAGTGGCCGACGAGGGACTGGTACATGTCGCATCCGGCCAGCAGTTCGTCGTGGGTGCCGAGATCGGGGCCCGGCCTGCCGAGTACGAGGATGCGGTCGGCGCGGCGGGCCGAGGAGATGCGGTGGGCGATGACGATCAGCGTGCCGGGCCTGGCCCGGAAGGCGGCCTCGACGCGGGCTTCCGCCACGGGGTCGAGGTGGGCCGTGGCCTCGTCGAGGATCACCACCGGCGCGGGCGCGAGGTAGGCGCGGGTGAGCTCCACGAGCTGCTTCTCTCCCGCGGACAGCGGCGAACCCCCGGCGCCCAGCTCCGCGTCGAGCCCGCCCAGCCTGTGGACGACGGCCGCGAGCCCGGTGACGCCGGCGGCCTCCCACAGGCGGGCCTCGTCCACCGCGGGGGCGAGGCAGGTGAGGTTCTCCCTCACCGTCCCGGCGAACACGTACGCGTCCTGGGAGACGAGAACGATCACGCCGCGCGGCAGATCCGCGACGGGAACGCCGCCAAGCAGCACGTGCCCGGTGCCGGGGCTGCACACGCCGGTGAGGAGGTCGGCCAGGGTCGACTTGCCCGCACCGCTCGGACCGACGATCGCCAGATGGCCTCCTTCCGGCACGCTCAGACGCAGGCCGTCGATCACGGGTTCGGCGCCGGGAGCATACGCGTAGCCCACCCCGGCGAGCTCGATCGCGGTGCCGTCGGCCCGGTGATCGGCCGGGGCGCCCGGACGTACGGGCGCGTGGGTCACCAGGTCGGAGAGCCGCCCGAGGACCGCGGCCAGCCGTGTGCCCCAGGAGGCGACGGTCTCCAGCCCCGCCCGCAGGGCCGGTTCCAGCGTGGTCGAGACGTAGGTGACGGCGCCCGCGACGGCGCCGGCGGTCATGCCGTTCCGCAGAAGCGTGGGCGTGCCGATCAGCAGGAAGACCAGCGGAAGCTGGCCGCCGAGCATGGCCAGGGCGGGCCGTACGGCGTCGAGCCCGGCGAGCGCTCGGCTGAGTGCCGCCTGCCGGTCGATGACGGCCGCGGCGTCGCGGTCGGCGCGTGCCTGGGCGCCGCACGCGGTGATGTCGCGCGTGGCGCCGAACAGGTCGCCGACGTGCCCGGCGGTCCGCTCCTCCGCGCGCATCAGCTCCCGTTGCCGCCGGGCGACGCGCCGCAGCAGCGGCACGGTGAGCAGCATCGACGCGACGACGGGCGGGAGGATCACGAGCAGGGCGCCGGGAGCGAGCGTGGCGAGGCCGCCGAGCGCCGCGAGGAGCCCGGTGACGGTCTGGCGGGCGCTGCGCAGCAGTACGGAGAGCAGGGTGCGCACCGTCTCCACCTGCTGGGTGAGGCGGGCGACACCGGCCTGGTCGGGCCGGTCGACACCGGCGGCCACACGGTCGAGCGTCGCGCCGACCACCGACCGCATGATGGCGTCCCGGATCCGCTCGACGAGGTCCGCGACGTACGGGGTGACGGCTCGGGTCGCGGCGGCCTTGAGCAGCATCGCCGCGCCGAACAGCGCCAGCCAGGCGCTCCCTGCCATCGGACGCCCCACCAGGAAGCCCCGGTCGAGAGCCTGGGCCACGAGAATCCCGGAGGCGAGCGCGGGCAGGGCCTCGACGGCGGACCACCAGGCGATCCAGCGGAGCGGTCGGGCATAGCCGGTCAGATCTGGTACGAGCCGGTGGATCGGGCGGGCATAGCCGATCAGATCCGGTACGAGCCGGCGGAGCGTGCCGGTCATCATGAGGTCTCCCCGTCGGACTCGGCGGGCTGGAACAGCGCGCGGTACTCGGGCAGGGTCCACAGCTCCTCGTGCGGCGCCAGGGCGCGGATCTTCCCTTCGTGCAGCCAGGCGACCAGGTCGCAGCGGGCCGCCATGGCGGCGCGGTGGGCGACGAAGAACCGGGTGCGCCCGGCCAGAGCCGCGTCGATGGCGGTGCTGACCTCGGCCTCGGTCACGGTGTCGAGGCTGGAGGTGGCGTCGTCGAGCACGGTCACGTCGGCGTCGCGGATCAGCGCGCGCGCCAGCCCGAGCCGCTGTGCCTCGCCGCCGGAGCGCGGGGCGTCGGCGAGCGGTGTGTCGTAACCCCGGGACGACCGGCGGACCCAGCCGTCGATGCGGGCCCGCTCGGCCGCCCGTACGACGTCGGCTCTGTCCACCGGCCCGAGCCCGTAGGTCAGGCCGTCGTGCACGGAGGCGCCGAGCAGGTGGGGGTGGGCGAACGCGTAGGCCACCAGGCGTCGCAGCTCGGCGGGCCCGATCGCGGAGACGGGCACACCGTCGAGGAGCACGGTGCCGTGGTCCGGGTCGCGCAGGCGCCCGACGAGCGCGACGAGGGCCGACTTGCCGGAGCCCGACCGGCCGACGACGGCGACGCTCGTGCCCGCGGGAACGGTGAGATCGAGCCGGTCGAGCACCGGGGTGCCGTCGACGAGGACCGTGATGTCGCGGAACTCCACGTCGGCTCGTACGGCCGGCAGGGTGGCGGTTCCCGAGCGGTCGGGCGGCTCGGTGGAGAGCACCTCGCCGAGGCGACCGGAGCCGGCGCGGGCGCGGGCTATGCCGAGCATCACCTCGACCAGGGCGATGCCCTGTAACGCGAGGCCCGCGTAGGCGACGGCGGCGAGGAGCTGCCCGGGGGACACGCGTCCGGCGGCGACGCCGTACCCTGCGATGCCCAGGGTGAGCATGCGCAGGGCCGGGATGATCAGGTCGAGATGGAACAGCACGGAGCGCTGCATCCGCCACATCGCCCGGCCCGCCTCCGCCATGCGGGGCAGTGGCTGGAGCACCCGGTGTTTCTCCCGGTCGACCATCCCGCAGGCCCGTACAGTGCGGACGCCCGCCATGACGTCGGCGAGCCGGGCGGCGAGGTCGCCCTGCGCCTTCTGGTAGTCGCCGGCCAGCGTGGTGGTGGCGGAGACGAACCGGCGGACCAGCAGCAGCGTCAGCCCGACGCCGAGGAGCAGTACCACGGCGGTGACGGCGTCGATGTACCACAGGACCAGCCCGCCGCCGAGCGCGGTGAGCGTCGTGGTCACGGCCGTGACCACCAGGGGGCCGATCATCGCCGTCTCGGTGGTGGCCGTCAGCAGCCTGCTCGTCAGGTCGCCAGGCGCGAAGCGCTGAAGCCCGCTGGTGAGGGAAAGGGTGTGGGTGACCAGTCGTCGCCGCAGGTCGGCTATGGTGCCGGCCGACCAGCCGCCCATCATGCGCGCCTGCGCCATCGCGAGCAGCGTCCCGGCGCCGTACAGAACCCCGAGCTGGAGGAGCGGGCCGGCGGTCGGTCGCCCGGCGAGCGCGGCGTCGACGGCGGCGGCGACGGCGAGCGGCCCGGTGAGGGTGACCGCCGTACGGGCGAGGGCCACCGCGGTGATCGCGGCGAGTCCTCGGCCGCGGTGCCCGGCCAGGGCGCCGGCGGTGACGGAGGAAGTGGTCATGGAGTTCTCCCAAGCGCGTGACCGGGCCGGGCACGTCATGACGTGCCCGGCCCGGTGCGTGCGGGTTCAGGACCTGATCGTGGTGGTGTGGAGAGTCTCGAAAGTGGAGGTGGGGAACGGCGCCAGGCCGTTCACCCCGCCGGGTTCCGCTCGGGCGAACGCCGCAGAGCGCCGGCTTCGAGACTCATAACGAACGGTCCTTTCCGATCGCGGGTTTTACAGCCAGCCGGTGAAGACCCACGTGCAGGTCCAGGTGAAGGTGGGCGGCGGGATCAGCCCGTCGGCCGCCGGGTTCCGCTCGGGCAGTCGCTGGAGGGCGTCGGTGTCGAGGCTCATGGTGAACAGTCCTTTCTGATCGGATCGTTGGATCGGTGCGTGCGGGTGTTACATCCAGGTGCTGGTCAGGTCGGTCAGGAACATCGTGCAGGTCCAGGTGGGCGGCGGCCGCAGGCCGTTGGCCGCCGGGTTCTGCTCGGGCAGTCGCTGGAGGGCGTCGGTGTCGAGGCTCATGGTGAACAGTCCTTTCTGATCGGATCGTCGGACGGTGGTGGCGCTCACCACGTCGCGGTGGACGTGATCGCGGTGGACGAGTGACACTGGAAGATCGTGGTCACCTCGCTCACCTGCTTCCGGGCCATGCCGGTCTGGTGGCCGGCGTGCTCGGGCAGCCTCTGCAGTTCCGCTACGTCGAAGCGCATGGCGGTTCTCTCTCGATCGACAAGCGGGGCTTGTCAGTTGGCGGTGTACACGCCGCAGATCGTCCACCAGATGATGTCGGTGAGCGTGCGGGACTCGTTTGCGGCCAGCCCCCTGGTCTCCGGCTCTCTCAGCGGCAGTCGCTGGAGAGCGTCGACGTCGAAGTTCATGGCATTCACCCCCTCTGTCGGTCCGGTGGCCGGAGTGCCGGTCACGTGGTGAAGATCGTCCAGACGATGATCGAGATGATCGACTCGCCGGCGGCGAGCCCCTTCATCTCAGGCTCGCGCAGCGGCATCCGCTGCAGGGCCTCCAGGTCGAAGGTCATGGTGTTCACCTCCTTTCTTCGGTCGCCGGGTCCCGCCGGCGGGTTCGCCGGGGGAGGTCTGAGGCGGTCAGGCCGGGTCCCGCAGGAGGAACCGGATCATCGCGTCGGCGAGCGCCGCGCCGCCCGGCTCGCCGATGGGGAAATGGCCGCCGCCGGGCACCTCGACGTAGTCGAGGTCGTCCGAGCGACCGGCGCGGCGCAGGAGGCCGACCAGCTCGCGGGACTGCTCGACCGGAACCACCTGGTCGCCGGTGCCGTGGATGATGTGCAACGGGACGGCCAGGCGCCGGTGCAGGTCGCCGAGATCGCGCGGGCCCAGCGCGTCGACGTGCACGTGGTCGCCGCCGAGTCGCGCGACGAGCCGCCGGGTCGGGTGCGACGCCTGCCGGTGCAGCCGCTGTCCCGACAGGAAGGGGGCGACCACGGCGACCCTGCCGAACAGCTCGGGGGCGGTGGCCGCGGCCAGCAGCGCGAGGAACGCCCCGTAGCTCGCGCCGTACAGCATCGGCGGCGGGAGCCCGGCGCCGGCGCGGGCCTCGGCCAGGTCGCGGGCTAGGGCGTGGACGTCGTCCAGGTCGGCGCCGCCCCAGGCCCCGTCGATGCGGGCACGGTACGGCTCTCCGTAGCCGGTGCTGCCCCGCTGGTTGGGGGCGACGACGGCGATGCCCGCCTGCGCGAACCACTGGAACTGCGGCTCGAACTCTAGCCGCCAGTGCGCCTCCGGGCCGCCGTGCAGCGCGATGAGCAGATGCCGGGCGTGCCGCCAGTCGTCGCCGTACACCACGGCCTCCATCGGTTCCCCGGCGCCGGTCAGCCAGACGGCGCGGCCGGGAACCCACGGCGTGGGCCGGGGCGTCGCGGGGTCCCCGGCGCGCACGAGCTCGCCGGGGATCGTGGGCGTGCTGACCGACACGTACAGGCCCGCCGGGTTCCACACGGCCTCCCGGTTGATGATCCCCACGGGAGTCGTGAGGCTCTCGGCCCGGTCGGTGTCCACGTGGTAGCCGAGCAGCCGGCTGGTCGCCCCCTGCTGCACTCGCAGCGCGAGACGTTCCCCGGTGGGGTCGATCGCGATCGGGGCCACGGTGCCGTCGATGGCGTTGAGCCCGGCGGGGAAGGTGACGTCGCCGCCCGGCGTGGCGCAGGCGACGCCGAAGTGGCCGGGGGCGTCGCTGGCGAGCACGAGGCGACCGCTGACCGGCGAGGCGAGCAGCAGGTGCTCGCGTGCCTGTGCGGACGCGCCCGGCAGCGGCGTGACGTCGCCGCCCAGCGTGTCCACGGCGACCGGCCGAGCGGTGTCGCCGGTGAGGTGGGTCATGCCGAGGCGGCGCCCGGCGGTGTCGAGCGGGAAGCCGCCGGCGAGCATCCCCTCGACGGTCGCGACGTGACTCACCCACGGCTCGTGGGGGAGCACCAGGAACAGGTGGCTCCTGACCAGCGCGTCGTCGAAGACCACGGCGTACGCGAGGACCTGCCTGGGTGGTGCCGCCAGCAACTTGGCCGACGTCCAGTCCAGGGTCCGCACGTGCCGGTCGGCGGCCGGGGACAGCAGGTGCAGGCGGTAGTCGCCCGGTGCGCCGCGCAACACGGCGATCTGGTCCCCCGCCACGGGCACGGCACGGGTGTAGGCGGTCTCGTCGTCGCTGAGCAGCCGCCACCTGCCGCCGGGCAGCCGCCGGACTTCGAGGGCGAGCCGCTCCTCGCCGTACGGGGCCGTCAGGCAGGTCACCGTCCGTCCGTCGGGCGAGGCCTGGAACGCGGTACGGAAGCGCATGCGGTCCACCAGGGCGGTGGCCGGAGCGATCGTGGGCGCGGTCACCTGGCTCCCTCTCCTTGCGGGATCGCGGGGAGCCACATGCGCGGGCCACCGTGGTGCAGCCGCGTCAGCAGCGCGAGCAGCCCGCTCAGCCCGGTGTTGTAGCTGGCGCTGACCCCTCGGCCCGGCGCGTCGGCGACGAGCAGGCGGCCCGCCTGGCGTACGGGACGGGCGAGCGCGCAGGAGGCGAGCTCCGCGGCCTGGTCCCGATAGCGGGGCTCGTCGAGTGCCTCGGCCAGGTCCAGCAGGAAGTCGGCGTCTCCGGCGAGGCCGTGGCAGGCGGCGGGAAGTGCCCGCCAGCGGTTGCGGTACACGGCCACCGCGGCCTCGCGCGCGAGCCCGGCGAAGCGGTCCTCACCGGTGACGGTCGCGAGGCGCAGCAGGAAGGTGCCGATGCCCGAGGAGCCGCTGCACCAGTGCGCGAGAGGAGTCGCGTCGTGCGGACCCGCGGGCCACCACGCGGCCCCGTCCTCTCGGACGGCCAGCCCCGCGAGGGTGGCGCCGGCCTCGACGGCGAGCGCGACAAGGTCCGCGCGTCCGCCGGCCGCCCCGGCGGTGAGCAGGAACGTCCCGATCCCGGCGACGCCGTGTGCGAAGCCGTAGTGGGTGGCGCCGGCCAACTCCGAGCGGAGGCTCGCGGGGATCGGCCAGTACACGCCGCCGTCGCGGCGGGTCACGGCGGCGGCCAGCCCGTCGGCGCAGGTCAGGGCGCGCTCGCGGAAGGTCTCCACGCCGGTGGCCCGCCACAGGTGAAGCTGGGTGAGGCCGGCTCCGGCAGCGCCGTGGCACACGTCCGGGTTCGGCCAGACCAGCGGCACGGCCTTGGCCTGGGCGAGCGCCACGGCGGCCAGATCGTCGTCGTCGAGCGCCCGGGCGGCGTCGTGCAGCGCCCACGCGGCACCGGAGCGGCCGAAGTACAGGCCGGGCAGGACGCGGTCGTCGCCCGCGAGCCTGTCGCGGATCCACCCGGCGGCGCGCCGCAGCGGGTCTTCCAGGCCACCGCCGAGCAGGGTGTGGGCGCGGGCGAGCACCCCCAGCGTGCCGGCCGCGCCGTGCTGGACGTTGAGCGGGTCGCTGTCCGCGTCGTAGTGCCACAGCCGGGCCTTGTCAGGGGTCATCGTCTCGGCGACGAACGCGAGCCCGTCGCGCAGCACCGACTCGTGCCGGGCGGCCGGCACGCGGGCGTCGCCGACGCGGGCCGGCGGGGCGGCGGGCGGGTCGACGTCCCGGAGGAAGTCACGCACGCGGCGCAGAGACCAGCGCGCGCCGGAATCGTCCGCGAGCAGCCCGAGCAGCAGCGGCCGCAGCCGCCGCACCGCGCCGTTGGTCACCGCGGCGATCCTGACCAGCTCCTCCGCGGGGCCGGCGCCGGGATGTCGCGGCCTGCCGTCCACGACGTCGTACGAGGACGCGGGCGGGGTGCCCCCGGTCAGCAGCGAGAACAGCAGCGCGCCGAGCGCGTATCTGTCGACCGCGAAGTCGGGGGCCGGTCCGGGCCGCATGGCGTCGATCTGTTCCGGCGCGGCGAACCCCGGGGTGTAGGCGGGCTGGACGAGATCGCCGGGCCTGGCCGCCATCTCCAGGTCGATCACGCGGACCTCGCCGCCGGGTTCGACGATGACGTTGGTCGCCGTGAAGTCGCGCAGCGCGTACCCCGCGCCGTGCACGCGTTCGAGGGCGCCGGTCAGGCGGCGCGCCATGTCGAGCACCACCGGCCAGGCCGGTTCGAGCGTGTCCAGGCCGTTGTGCGAGATCTGCTCGTGGCTCCAGGCGGCGAAGGTGGATCCCGTGACCTGTTCCTCGGCGAGGAAGAGGTCGTCGTCCTGCCGGAACAGCTTCACCGGACGCGGGGTGACGCCGAGGCCGGCGAGATCGGCCAGCACCTCCGCCTCGTAGCGCAGGCGGTCCTGCACGTCGTTGCCGGAGAGCCCGGAGTCCACGTGCCGCCGGGCCTGCTTGACGACCACGGTGGCGCCCGTCTCGGTGTCGGTGGCGAGGTACACGCCGCCGCGGTTGGCGTGCCGGATCGCCTCGTAGACCTTGAACCGGCCGTCGAGGAGCACCGCTTCCGGCGCGTCGCCCGCGGGCGGTTTCGCGGGGTCAGGCAGGGGCGCGGTCGCCCACGGCGGCGGGGTGAACCACGGATCGCGCCGGTCCTCGACGAGATCGCCGGCCGGGGAGACGATCACGTGCCTGATCCGCCCGTCGTCGTCGCGCTGGGGGAGCCCGCGGAACGCGCCGTACCGGTAGTGCACGAGGCTGCCGGGCAGGTACGGCCGGTCGGACAGGATCTGCGGGCCGGGAAGGCCCACGGTGGCCTCGTGCAGGCCGGCGGCGACGCGGCGGAAATGGTCGTCGTCGAGCGGGTAGGCCGTGATGAACTTGCCCGCGCCGCCGCGCGGGGTGTGCGCGCCGCCGAGTTCCAGCACGCGGGCGAGGGTGGGGGCGAACTTGAAGGCGCAGCCGTGGCGCACGAGCACCTGTGCGGCACGCCGCAGCACCAGTGGGGCCGCCAGCGCCGTCGTCGACACGTGCAGCTTCCAGCCCTGCGTGCGGTAGCGGTACCCGTGCGGTTCGACCGCGCACCACACGTCGCGGTCCCGCGTGACCCAGCCGTCCGCGTCCTCGCGGTCGAGGATCGTGCGTACCACTTCCGCGAGCGGGAACCCGTCGTCCGGTTGAGATTCGGCTGCCGCGCTGACCATGACGCCCCCCAGAGTTCTTTCGTGTCCGTCGAACAGGGGTAAGGCTGTCCGGCGGGACCACCGGGGCACATCCGTACGCTCCACCCGGTTTGCGGCGGGGGCGTGGCGGCGAGCGGGTAGGGGCGGCGGCCGTGACCGCCCGGCGCCCGGATCACCCGGCGGCTCGGCGGTTCACCGGCTGGGCGGTGGAAGTGCGCTGGTCAGCGGGTCGAGCGCAAATATGGGTACTCAGCACCCATGTCCGGCTGATCGCGGCCTGGCACAGTCGTCGCCATGCCCGGAACGCCGACTCTCGCCCCGTCACCGGTGATCGCACCCGCCTGGTGGACGCCCGGTCTCAACCTCGCCGAGCGTGCCGTGTCGCCGGTCGCCCCCGACGCGGCCGAGGCGCCCGAGTGGGCCACCGTCACGGAGCGGGTGCTGGCAATGGACCCCGGCGCTCGGACGGCTCCGGACGGCTTCGGGTCGATCGTGCGGCCGTTCGCCGCGCACGCCGAGCGCGAGCTGGCCGAACGGCTGCCGCCCTCGCGGGGCACGGTGGAGGTCGAGGCCGTCCTCGACGCCTTCGTCCAGCAGCTGAGCGCCCGGCTGGTCCGTACGGCGAGCCGTACGCTGGTCCTCGAACTCCACCGGGCCAGGAAGGCAGGCCGGCTCGGCGGGGCCACGCCCGAGCAGCGGTTCGCCGACTTCGTACGCCTGCACTCGACCCCCTCGGGTCTCACCGGCCTGATGTCCGAGTACCCCGTGCTCGCCCGGCTGCTGGCGCGGATGAGCGGGCAGGCCGTCGACGCCACCGCCGAGCTGCTGGAACGCTTCACCGCCGACCGCGGTGCGATCGTGGACCGGCTGCTCGGCGGCCGGGATCCCGGCCCTCTCACCCGCCTCGCCGAGTCCGGCGACCGTCACAGGGGCGGCCGTGCCGTGGCCGTGCTGCACTTCGCCACCGGGGCACGCGCCGTGTACAAGCCGCGCGCCGTCGCCGTGCACGAGCACTTCAACGACGTCGTCCGCTGGCTCAACTCCCTGGTGCCTGGGCTCGGGCTGCGCACCGTCGCCCTTGTCGACCGGTCGGCGTACGGCTGGGCGGAGTTCGTCCACCCTCGGCCCTGCGAGAGGCCGGCCGACGTCGAGCGGTTCTACCACCGGCAGGGCGCCCTGCTCGCCCTGCTGTACGCCCTCAACGGCACCGACATGCACTACGAGAACGTGATCGCCTGCGCGGACCAGCCGGTTCCCGTCGACGTGGAGACGCTGCTGCACCCGGCGCTTTCCACGGTGACCGATCCCGCCGCCGCGGCCCTGTCCGCGTCGGTGATGGAGACCATGCTGCTGCCGTTGTCCCTGGTCGGCGATCGAGGGGCGGCCGACATGTCCGGGCTCGGCGGCGACCACAGCGCCGTGTTCCCCGTCGACGTCGTGGAGTGGGACGCGCCGGGCACAGACGAGATGAGGCTGGTGCGCCGGCCCGCCCGGTTCACCGGCGGAGCCAACCGGCCGAGGCTCGACGGGGACTCGCCGGACCCGGCCGACCACCGTGACGCTCTGCTGTCGGGGTTCCGGGCCGCGTACGACGCGATCGTCGCGCACCGCGCCGATCTCGCCGGCCCGCGCGGCCTGCTGCACCGGTTCGCGGACGACGAGGTGCGCGTGCTGACGCGGCCGACCCACGTGTACGCGTCGCTCCTCGACGAGTCGACCCATCCCGACGTGCTGCGCGACGGGGTGGAGCGGGACCGTGTGCTGGACTACCTCGCCCCGGCGACCGCCGAACCCGTGCACGACCTGACGCTCGGCCACGAGCTCACCGAGCTGTGGAACGGCGACGTGCCGCTGTTCGGCACCCGGCCGGGGAGCCGGGACCTGTGGACCGGGTCGGGCGAGGTCGTGAAGGGAGTGCTCAGGAGGTCCGCCCTCGACGCGACCATCCTGAAGATCCAGAGCATGGGCCCGAGCGACCGGTGCGACCAGGAATGGATCATCAGGGCCTCGCTCTCGACGCGCCGTGCCGACGCCGGCCACGAGAGCGGAGAGCCGGTCCGGACCGTCCCGTCAGGCGCCGTCCCCGATCGCTGGCGTCTGCTCGCCGCGGCGTGTGGCCTGGCGGACCAGATCATCGGCCGTGGCTACCGGGACGGCACACGGGTCAACTGGCTGGGGCTCGAACCCGCGGGCGGACACCGGTGGACGCTCATGCCGCTCGGCGCGGGACTGGCCACCGGCTACAGCGGCACCGCCCTGTTCCTCACCGAGCTGGCCCACGTGACCGGGATCCAGCGGTACGCCACCGCGGCCCGCCGGGCACTTGCGCCGTTGCCCGATCTGCTCGCCGCCCTGGCCGCCCGGCCTGAACATGTCCCGGCCATCGGCTGTGGTGGTTTCTCCGGATTCGGGGGGATCGCCTACGCGCTCGCGCGACTGGCCGATCTGCTGGACGACGCGGTTCTGTCCGACTGTGCCGAGACCGCCGTACGGCTCGCCGCCCTGGCCGTGGAGACCGACGACGATCTCGGCGTCGCCGACGGCAGCGCGGGATGCCTCGCGGCGATGCTCTCCGTTCACGAGCTCACCGGGTCGCCCGCCGCGCGGCGTACGGCCACGGCCTGCGCGGACCGCCTGCTCGCGCACCCCGCCACCTCCGGCCTCCCCTCCGGCTTCGCCGCGGGAACGGCCGGTGCCGGCTGGGCGCTGCTGCGGTTCGCCGCGTCCGGCGGCGGTGACCGCTACGCCGAGCACGGCCGCGAGCTGCTCACCCGCTCGGCTTCTGAGCTACTGACCGGCTCGGCATCTGAGCTGGTGACCCGCTCGGCTTCTGAGCTGGAGACCGGCTCGGCTGCGAGCCTCACCTCGGCACCATCCTGGTGCCGTGGCGCTCCCGGCGTGGCCCTGGCCCTCGCCGACAGCCCCGCGCTGCTCGCCGACCCCGCGATCTCCGCGCTCGTCGACCGGGTCGTCACCGGCATCCCACGAGGGGGGCTGCTGCCCGACCACAGCCTGTGCCACGGCGAGGCGGGCCGTCTCGACCTGCTCGCGGTCGCGGCGGAACGCGGGCGCACGCCGGCCGTGATCGCGCTGCTCCAGCAGGGGGGCGCCCTGCTGGCGGCCCTGGAGAGGTACGGCCCGAGATGCGGCACCGCCGACGTCGCCGGCCCCGGCCTGTTGCACGGCCTCGCCGGAATCGGGTTCGCGCTGCTCAGGCTGGGCGCGCCGCACCAAGTTCCCTCGGTGCTGCTTCTTCGGGCACCGGGGCGTCAGAGGGGCACCTGAAGATCGGGCGCCCATGTTCCTAAAGGGGGAGAAGGCAGTATGGAGAACAGTGATGCCGTTCCGTCGACGGCCGAGCGCGGTGCCGACGACGCGAACGCGGGGGAGCACCCCGCGGGGGAGATCAAGATCAGCGTGCTGAGGCGCGCGACGCTTCGAGCGGGGCTGCTCGCCGGGGCGATCGGGCTGGGGGGCGGCACCACGGTGGACCCGGGTAACAGCACCCATTCAACCGTGTTCATGTGATCTGGTGACGAGGGCGCCGGGCCGTCACCCGGCGCCCTCGTCGCGCGGATGCAATCGCGAATCGATCGTTCGTCAACCTCCCTGATCAAGCCTCGGATCATGCGCGTTTTCTCACCTGTCCTTGTCGGTCGTGATGACGAGCTGGAATTGATCGGCGATCGGCTGGCCGCCGCCCGCGACCGGCGCGGTGACACCGTCTTCGTCCTCGGAGACGCCGGCATCGGCAAGACACGGCTCGTGGGAGAGAGCGCCCAGCACGCCGCGGAGAAGGGCATGGTGGTGCTGCGCGGTCGCGGGAGCGCGGTCGGCCCGGCGGTGCCGTTCCGGGCGGTCACCGAGGCGCTGCTCTCGCTGCCCCGCGCGGGCGGCATACCGCTCGACGACCCCGATCTCGCGCCCTACCGCCCCGCTCTCGGCCGGCTCGTCCCCGACTGGCGCGAGCACGCGGCACCCGGCACAGGGGAGTCGGTGATCGTGCTCGCGGAGGCCGTGCTCCGCCTGCTCGCGGTCGTCGGCCGCGACCGCGGCTGCCTCCTGATCCTCGACGACCTGCACGACGCCGACGCCGAGACCCTGGCCGTCGCCGAGTACCTCGCCGACAACCTCGCCGACCAGCCGGCCCTCCTGCTCGCCACCCTGCAACCTGGCTCGCACGCCGCGGGGGACGTGAGCCGCGCCGCGGTCGTCCGGCGGGCCGCGACGGCCGTCACCCTGCGCCCCCTCGGCACGGAGCACGTGAGGGCTCTTGCCGCCGCCTGCCTCGGCATCGAGGCCGGCGCACTGCCAGGCCCCGTCTCCGACCGGCTCACCCGCGACGCCGACGGCATCCCCTTCATGGTCGAGGAACTGCTCGGCGACCTGCTCGACCGGCGTGTCCTGGTCCGGGACGGCAGCGCGTGGCGCCTGACCGCGGCGCCCGGCAACGACGTGCCCTCGAACGTCACCCGCGGCGTCGCGCAACGGGCGACGGGTCTCGGCCCCGAGACGCAGGAGGTGCTGCACCTGGCCGCCGTGCTCGGACGCCAGTTCCCCCTGGAGGCCGTCCGCGCCGTCCTCGGGCTCGACGAACGCGTGCTCTTCGGCCACCTGCGCGCCGGCGTCGACGCCCAGCTCCTGGTTCCCGATCCGGCCGTGCCCGACTGGTACGCCTTCCGCCACTCCCTGATCGCCGACGCGCTGCTGGCGGTGCTCCCCGCGGCGGAACGCGCCTCGCTGGCCCGGCGGGCGGCCGATGCCATCAGCGCCGCGCACCCCGGGCTGCCGGACGACTGGTGCCAGTTCGTGGCGGGACTACGCCTGACGGCCGGCGACGCGCACGCCGCCGCGCTGCTGCTGGCGGAGGCGGGCAGGCGTGCCCTGGCCACGGGCGCCACCGCGTCCGCGGCGACCCTTCTCGAACGTTCCTACGAGCTCGCCGACGGTACCTGCGCCGACGACCGCGCCCGGATACTCGAATCATTCCTCCAGGCCCTGGCCGAGGCGGGCCAGGCCGACCGGGCCTTCTCCGTGGCCGCCCGGGCCACCTGGGCCAACGTCGCGACGCTGAGCGCGGAACCGCACGTGGCGCTGCACGCCAGGCTGGCCTGGGTCGCCGTCGTGACCGGACGCTGGGCCGAGGGCGCGGCCTCGGTGAAGACCGCGCGCGCCGTGCTCGGATCCGCGCCGGAGCCGGGGCTCATCGCCCGCATCGACGTGGTCGAGGCCCACCTGATCCTGAACGACGGCCTGGGCCACGACCGCGCCGTCGAGGCGGAGCGACTCGCCCGCCACGCCGTCACGTCCGCCATGGAGGCGGGGCTGCCCGAGGTGGCCTGCCAGGCGCTGCAACTGCTGGCCATGATCGCCCGGCAGCGCGGCTTCGACGAGGCGGACGCCCATCTGCGCCGCATGCTCGCCGTCGCGGAACAACATGATCTCCGCATGTGGCAGATCAACGCGCTGTTCCGGCTCGGGGTCAACGAGAGCATGCGCACGGGCGAGCAGGTCCGCCTCGAACAGGCCCAGCAGGCGGCCAGGCAGACGGGCGCGATCATGCTCGGGTACAGCATCGACGCGGTCTTCGCGATACGAGCGGTCATGCACGCCGAGTTCGACGTGGCGCGGGCGCTCGCCGATCGTTGCGCGGCGGCCACCGCCCGGCTGCGCAACGCCGACGACCACCAGTTCGCGGTGCTGACCGCCGCGGCCGCCGCCGCCCACCAGGCCAGGCGGCAGGAGATGGAGTTCATGCTCGGTGAGTTCGGCCGGCTGGGCGGCGCGCGCACCCAGCAGGCCCCGCTCGTCTCCGGTTTCTGCCAGGCGACGTGCGCCCTCCTTGAGGAGGACAGGCAACGGGCGATCGACGAGCTCGACCTGGCGTGGGCCTGGGAGGAGGACAACCCGCCGGTCTTCTTCCTGACGGGGCGCTACGGTCTGCGGCCGTTGCTCGCGGCGCTGCGATCCGCCACGGACCTCGCGGAGTACGAGGCCGTGGCCGGCGATGCAGCGGCGGAGCTGCGATGGAACCGGCAGTTCCTCCACCTGACGCAGGCGGTCCTCCTCGGCAGGTCAGGCCGCCACGACGCCGCCGCCTCGGCGGTCGCGGAAGGGATGCGGGCCGCGGCCCCGTACCCCATGGCCGGCCACCTCGGGCTCAGGCTCGTCGCCGAGGCCGCCCTCGCCGACGGCTGGGGCGACCCGGTGACCTGGCTGCACACCGCCGAGGAGTACTTCCACAAGGTCGACGTCCCCGCCGTCGCGGCCGCGTGCAGAGGGTTGCTCCGCAAGGCGGGCATCACCGTGGCGCAACGCCGCACCGGCCATGACCGCATCCCGGCCGAACTCCGCAAGCAGGGCGTCACCGTGCGTGAGTACCAGGTGCTCGAACTGCTCATCGACCGCCACACCAACCACGACATCGCCCACCGCCTGCACCTGTCCCCCCGCACTGTCGAGAAGCACGTCGCGAGCCTCCTCGCGAAGACCGGGCACCCCAACCGCGTCGACCTGGCCCTCTACGCGGCCGACCTTCACTAACCGCAAGGACCACCGGCGACGCGGGACAGATACAGCGGTAGTAGTCAGCGGCGTCGGCAGTAGTCAGCGGCGTCGGCCCCCGGCCGTGCCGTCGAGGACATCTCCTTAGCCGTAGAAGCGGAGATCGTGTTGCCGGGTACCGTGTGCCCGCACAAGATGAGGTGGTGGATGGTCTTGCCGGGGTCGTCTCCCCGGAGGCGTGGGGGAGTCTGGTCTCGGCGGGTGTGCCGCGGACGTACGAGCCGGGTTCGACGGTGCTTCGCCAGGGTGACACGGCGACGCATGTGCTGCTGCTCCTTGCCGGTCGCGTCCGGGTGTCCAGGGTGGCCGCCGACGGCACCGTGCTGGTGCTCGCCGTACGCGGCCCGGGCGAGCTGCTCGGCGAGATGGCGGTCCTCGGGGACGACGACCGTTCGGCCACGGTGACGGCGATAGACAGGTGCGAGACGCGGTCGATTCCGGCGGCCCGGTTCGTCGGGCTCGTCCGTTCGCTCGGGCTGGAGGGCGAGCTGCTGCGCCATGCCATGAGGCGGATACGTGAGGGGGAGGAGCTGCGCGCCGAGCTGGCGGCGTTGCCCGCCGGGCAGCGCATCGCGCACGCTCTGATGAGGCTCGGCGTTCCGCTGACGGACGCCCGCGTCTCGGTGGACGTGGGCCTCGACCAGACCGAGCTAGGGCAGGCGACCGGGCTGTCTCGCAGTACGGTCGCGGCCGAGCTCGCGCGGCTGAGAGAACAGGGTTTGATCGTCACGGCGAGGCGCCGGATCGTCGTCACTGATGTCCGTGCGCTCCGCGAGCTTGCCGGTGGGTGACGCTTGCATTCCCAAATCGGGCCAATGTCTGGTTTCCGACAGATGGCTGCCATTCGGTATCGCACAGTGTGCCCCAGATGACAGGAGGATCTTCAATGTCCGAGATGAGCCCGTACCGCGCGCTTCTGACGGTGGACGCGTCGGGTTACGGCCAGCAGCCAGATGCCCTGCTTCCGTTCGTCCACCACGAGATCCACACGGCCCTGACGAACGCCTGTGAGCGCAGCTCGCTGAGCGAGCCGTGGGAGTCGGTGTCGCTGTTGCAGAGGCCGGGGGACGAGCTGGTCGCCCTGCTCCCCGTGGAGACGCTTCCCCTGCTCGTCCACCCTTTCCTCGACAACCTGCAGGACGAGCTGGCGCGCACCGACCAGAGGGTCTTCGAGCAGGACCATGGCCCCCGGTTGCGGCTGCGGGCGGCGGTGCATGTGGGGTCGCTGCAGGAGGACGGCTCGGTCACGACGGGCATCGCGCGGGCGGTGAACGACATCCACCGGCTGCTCAACTGCGAGCCGCTGATAGACGCGCTGTGCGACAGCGACCCCGACGTCACCTTCGTCGCGGCGATCATCTCGTCGGAGGCGTTCAGCAGGTACGTGGAGGAAGGGCGGACGAGCCTGGATCCGTCCCGCTTCACGAAGGTCCGGGCGCGGGTGAAGAAGTTCGACCACCCGGCCTGGCTGTACGTCCCCCGGCCGTCCCAGGCCCCAGAGCAGGCGGCTCCACCCGCACCCCAGGAAGGCGTGCATTAAGGAACCTGCACCAGATCCTTGTCTCCTGAATGCCGGTGGATCAGGACAGGACCGCGCATAGAGCGGTCGTGTGGACAGTGACGGGCCAATTGTTGGGGTTGGTGGCCCGATAACCCCAGGTGTTCCGCAGCTTGCCGGTTGATGGGTCCAGGCTCAAGCCCGTGTAGCCCACCAGCATGTTGTCTTCGAGGTTCCAGTGGTCGGCACGCCCGTAGGCGTACCCCCCGCTGAGGGGCAGCTTGCCCTCCGGACAGGTCACTACGGCATCTCCCTGCTGGTGGGCGCCGATCGTGACGGTGCGCTCGACCATCTGCAGTCCGGAGATGCCCGCCTCGCCCTTCGGCCCAGCGGGTCCCACCGCCCCCGATGGTCCAGTGGGTCCTTCCGGTCCCGTCCTGTTCCAGGAGATCTCCTTCTCCCCGGCCATGCAGCCTCCCGGAAGGGGGGTGGGGCTGCCGGTGGGAACCACCGCGAGCGACTGCGGAGACGTCGATGTGGGGGTGGGGTTTGGCCTCTGCGGGATACGCACCGTGCCATTGCCGTTCACGCATGCGATGATCTCGTCGCTTTCGGCCGCAACTGTGGCGACCGCCACACCCGACCAGCCGACGAACAGCCCTATTACCGCGCCGATGGCCAGTGACCCCTTGCTTACTCTCACCGCTGACTCCTTAGTAGCTGAGGTTTACTGCGGAAGTTGCGACGAAGTGCGGTTGCTGACGGCTGACGGCGTCTTTGGTATGCCAGAGATATTGCGATATGCCGAGGGTGGCGGTCTGACCGCTGGGGCAACGCGCCGAACAGGAGCGGCTCCGCTTCGAGGCCGCGGCACTGTTCGCCAACTCGAACTCAGGGTCAGGTCGTCCACCCACGAACGCATACTCACCGAGTCGCGCTCTTCGGCCTGATGATGACGCCCGACGGCCCGGAACGTTGGCGCGGTCTCACCTAGTGGCAGGTCACCGCGTCCTTGACCGATGGCGGGCGGGAGGGGTGAGCCTAGGCAGGCCGAGGTACGGAAGCCCATAGGGGGAGTTTGAACCACCGGGGCACGGCGCGGCGTAGCGCTTCGGGACCGTGCACCTCGACCGCGTGGGTGCCCAGCGCATCCGACCAACCCAGGTCGCCGCGCCAGACCTCGGTCATGCTGCGCAGGTCGGCGGTAACCGTCACGGTCACGGCGTGGCCGGGGTCTGTGTCGCAGACGTCGACCTCCTCACGTGTGATCACGAGCCACCAGTGGCGACTCGTAGGTGGCACGTCCGGGAATTGGAACTGGATGACCGTCCGCCCGTCCGGAACGGCGGTCTGGTCGACGTTGCGGTGCATGTCCCACAGCAGCAGCTTCGGGTCCAGATCCTCGTCGCCCAGCTCTCCGATCCAGCGGATGCCCCAGGAGGCGAGCGCCTCGACCACCGGCCGCAGCTCGTGGCCGGCCTGGGTCAGGACGTATCGCACATCGTTGTCCTCGACACGCCTGTGCACGATGCCGGCACGTGTGAGCTGGTACAGCCGTCGGGACAGCAGCGTGGGAGACATACGCGGCAGACCGCGACGCAACTCGTTGAAACGCTCGGTCCCGCACACCAGTTCGCGGATGACGAGCAGCGTCCAGCGGTCGTCGAGTAATTCCATGGCCTTGGCGACCGGGCAGAACTGGTGATACGAGGAGCCCATGCCCGCAGTCTAGGTTCGGCGGCCGACGCGAACACTGACCACCGAGTCCGGGTTCCAGTACAGATCGTGTACTAGATAGCGGACTTCTCCTTTCTTACCGTCGACCCCAGACCACCGGGGGATGACGACGAGGGAGAAGCAGATGAACGTACAGAGCGTAGAGGCCGACCGTGTCCTGAAAGCCAAGCATCGCGACATGTGGGCTCTGGGCGACTATCCCGCGGTCGCCGCCGAGATCATCCCCGATCTGGGCGCGATCCTCGTCGAGGCGTGCGGGGTGGGACGTGGGGACCGGGTGCTGGACGTGGCCGCCGGGTCGGGCAATGCCGCCATTCCCGCGGCGCTGGCGGGGGCGAGCGTGGTGGCAAGCGACCTGACCCCGGAACTGCTGGAGTCGGGACGGGCCTTGGCCGCGCGGCGCGGTGCGGAGGTCGAGTGGCGGCAGGCCGACGCGGAGGCTCTGCCGTACGCCGACGGCGAGTTCGACACGGTCCTGTCCTGTGTCGGGGTCATGTTCGCTCCCCACCACAAGGCCGCCGCCCGCGAGCTGATCAGGGTCTGCCGGCCGGGCGGGACGATCGGCCTGCTCAGCTGGACTCCCGAGGGGTTCATCGGCCAGATGTTCGCGACGATGAAGCCGTACGCGCCCGCGCCTCCGCCCGGCGTGCAACCTCCTCCGCTATGGGGTAGCGAAGACCACGTCCGTGAGCTGCTCGGGGGCTCGGTCACCGATGTCGTCGCGCGTCGGCAGACGGTCACGATCGATCGGTTCGCTCATCCCGGCGAGTTCCGCGACTACTTCAAGGCCAACTACGGCCCGACCGTCGCCGTCTACCGAGGGATCGCCGGGGACCCCGACCGGGTCGCCGCACTGGACCACGACCTCACCGAACTGGCCCGCCATCATCTGCGAGGAGAGGACAAGACAGTGATGGAGTGGGAATACCTCCTGCTCACGGCACGCAAGCACGACTGACGGCCAGAAACCACAGAGGCCCGGTTCGTGCACCGGGAAGCCCTCGGCCGCGGCCGAGGGCTTCCCGTGCTTCCGAGGGTCGGGGTCAGAAGTCGAACTCGCCCTTCTTGGCACCGTCGATGAAGGCGTCCCAGACACCGGCGCTCACCACGAAGGGCGCTCGCTCGGGAGCCTCGGTGTCCCGCAACCCCACCCGACCACCGGACAGCGGCGCGACCTCCAGGCAGTTTCCCTGGTTGGGCCCGCTCTTGGCGGCCTTGCGCCAGGCCGCTTTCTGCAGCTCGTCACTCAGGTCCATAGCTTCTCGGCCTCCCTGATCAAGTCGATCGACACAGAGTGCGGCTGTGCCTGAGCTCGTACAGTGTCGTAGCTGCTCTGAACCATTTTGACGTCTTCAGGGCGGTTTGACACGTGCCCGTGAGTCGCGGATTCGATGTACACGGTATCCGGACTATCCGGAAGTTGCGCGATGACGAATCCTCCCAGCAGCCCCGTAGTGACGCCGAGAGCTGTAGGCACGACTTGGATGCCGATATGCGGGGACTCGGCCGCTTCCAGAAGTCGCTGGACCTGGCGTCGCATGACCTCTTTGCCGCCGATCGGCCGCGCCAGCACTCCCTGATCTATCACAGCCCAGAGCATCGGCGGGGAGTCGCGAATGAATATTTCCTGGCGTTCCAAACGAGTGACCACAGCCTTCTCGACCTGCGCGGCGGTTATTCCGGCTTCGCCGCGAATGACCATTCGCGCGTACTCTTCGGTCTGGAGCAGACCTGGAATGACCAACGGTTCCCACGTGTGGAGCGTGTGAGCCTCCTGTTCTATGTCGAGCCATCCACGGAACCACCGAGGGCTTGCGTCGCGGGTGAGCTGTGCCCACAGGCGGACGATCTCCCCTCCTGCCTCTAGGGCGTCGTCGCACCGTTGTGCCAGGTTACGGCTGGGCGTGCGCTCGCCTCGTTCGACGAAGCCCAGCAGACTCCGGCTGAACTGCGTTATTTCGGCCAGCCGCCCTTGAGTGACATCAGCCCGTCTGCGGCGCTCGCGAAGCTCGGCACCGAAAACGGCTAGGGGCTTCTCGGCTGGGTCGTGCTCCAACAACATGGACATTTTGGCTCCGTCCGGCGAGGGAAGACTGCGCGGCCACGGAAATGGCACACCCAAGACACAAACTGTCTCAGTGGTGTGCCTGGGATTTCGCTTCAAAACGTAGCCGGGTGAAGGCACCCTGTGAGGGGATTCGGGAAATCGGGAATCCGTACGAGGAGCTTGCGCCTACCTATCGAAGTGCGCCTCTGTTGCCATCACAAGAATCACCGGATATGTCCGGATAAGAGAGGTCAGAAATGAAGGTCGAGCCACAAGGAGGTGTAGCCCTCATGGGTGATCGACGTATCTCGCGGATACCGGCTTGTCACCGGTTGGAAAGCCGGTTCGTGGTCGCGATCCACCTACGTGCGCCGGGCCGCCCGCCGTACACGGCGCCGACTTCACCGCCCCACGACTCGCCGACCCGGCGCCGTACACGACAGGCGTCTGCGGCGCAGTGAAGACCAGCACGGCCCCGCAGAATCACCCCGCCCTACCGGGGGTAACCCCGCCCTCCCGGGGGTAACGGGGGACGCCCCGTACAACCGCTGTCAACGTGCAGGACGGCCCTAGGAGGACTGTCCCCTCCCTGAGGGCAACGGGGCCGGCCCGTACACCTCACCCGAAGCCTGTGACGAACGGCCGCACATGAAACGGGGCTCGCCTCGGCGGGTGACCAGCCGGCGCGCACCCAGGCGATCGCCGTGACCGACCACACCCGCCCGTACACACACCCCCACCGCCCCCCCGAGGAGTGACCATGCTCAACATGCCGGACGGCTCGCGTCGCGTCTGCTGGGACGTGCCCCACGATCTGTCGATGGTCGGCAAGACCCGGGGCATGGTCAACGAGATCCTCACCGCCTGGGCCCTCCGGCATCTCGCCGACGACGTCGTCCTGGTGGCAGGCGAGCTTCTCGCCAACGCGATCACCTACGGCGAACCTCCGGTACGGCTCACCCTGAGCGCCGGGACCGGCGAGCTCCACCTCCAGGTCACCGATCACGGCCCCGAACAGCCCCGCCACCTCCACCTCAGCCTCGAAGCCGTTCACGGCCGCGGCCTGACCATCGTCGAAGCCCTCGCCCACCAATCAGGCGTCACCCAGCTCCCCGGCACCCAAGGCAAGACCGTCTGGGCCCGCTGGCGCCTTCCCCCTCGCCTACCTCGCCTGAGCGAAGCGGGCCGCGCGGGAGGCGCTGGTTCGGCGGGCGCGAGCCGTACCGAGCGGAGATGACGACATGAACCAGCCTGGCACCCCGATTGTTCACCAGGGTCTGCGATGATTTGTCCTGGTTTGTGATCACGTATCGGGGAGGGGTGCTCAGGTGGCCGTCGTGCACGGTGCCCTGGATCATCGCTATCGCGGCGAGCATCCTCTGCGGACGCTGGCGTACCTGTTCCGCGAGGACCGGAACAGCATCGCGATCGCGTGCGGCGCGTTCATGGTCAAGCACAGCCCGACATGGCTGCTGCCGCTGATCACCGCGAACATCATCGACGTCGTGGTAGGGCACCTGCCCATCTGGCAGCTGTGGGTCAACACCGGCGTCCTGCTCGTGCTCCTGATCCTGAACTACCCGTTCCACCTCGCCTACGTCCGCCACCTCAGCGGGGCGATCCGCCGGATGGGGACGAGCCTGCGGTCGTCGCTGTGCCGCCGCATGCAGCAGCTCTCCATCGGCTACCACTCCCGCGTCAGCGCCGGGGTGCTCCAGACCAAGGTCATCCGCGATGTGGAGAGCGTCGAGCAGATGCTCCAGCAGGCGGGCGACCAGGGCCTGGCGGCGCTGTGGATGCTCGGCGGCGGGCTGGTCGTGATCGCCGTGCGGGTGCCGGCCGCGCTGCCGGTCTTCCTCCTCGTCGTCCCGACGGCGGCCCTCCTGGTGATGCGGATGCGGGACCGGCTGCGCACCAACAACGAGAGCTTCCGCCAGGAGGTGGAGCAGCTCTCCTCGCGGGTGACCGAGATGACCCACCTCATTCCGATCACCCGCGCGCACGGCCTGGAGCAGGACGCGCTCAACCGGGTCGACGGGACGCTGTCCAAGGTGCTCCGCACGGGCCTGCGGCTCGATCTGCTCAACGGGCGGTTCGGCGCGCTGGCGTGGATCACCCTCAACGCCCTCGGCGTCGGCTTCCTCGCCACGTCGGCGTGGGTCGCGTACTACCAGGTTCTGCCCATCACCCCGGGCGACGTGGTGATGCTGAGCACGTTCTTCGCGACGCTGACCTCCTCGGTGACCACGCTGATGAGCCTGACCCCGGTGATCAGCAAGGGCCTGGAAGCCGTACGCTCCATCGGCGAGGTCCTTCAGGCGCCCGACCTGGAGAACAACGCGGGCAAGGCCGAGATCGACTCCGTCCGCGGCGTGGTGGAGTTCCAGGACGTGACCTACGCGTACGAGGGGAACCGGCAGGCGGTCCGCGACTTCAACCTGACCGTTTCGCCGGGTGAGACCGTGGCGCTCGTCGGGGCCTCGGGCGCGGGCAAGTCGACCATACTCAACCTGGTCATCGGCTTCCTGCGGCCCACCTCGGGACGTATCCTGCTGGACGGCCGCGACATGGAGACGCTCGACCTGCGCACCTACCGCCGGTTCGTCTCGGTCGTGCCCCAGGAGTCGATCCTGTTCGAGGGGAGCATCCGGGACAACGTCCTGTACGGCATGCGGGACGTCTCCGACGAGACGCTCAGGATCGCCCTGCGGGACGCCAACGCGCTGGAGTTCGTCGACCGGCTTCCCGACGGGCTCGACACGGTCGTGGGCGAGCGCGGCGCGCGGCTGTCCGGGGGGCAGAAGCAGCGCCTCGCGATCGCCCGCGCGCTCATCCGCGACCCCCGGGTGCTCATCCTCGACGAGGCGACGTCCGCGCTCGACACCAGGTCCGAGGCGCTCATCCAGCAGGCGCTGGCGCGGCTGGTCGCCGGTCGCACGGTCTTCGTGGTGGCCCACCGCCTGTCGACCATCCGTACGGCGGACCGCATCGTCGTCATGGAGGACGGCCGCGTCGCCGAGGTCGGCACGCACGACGAGCTGGTCCGGCGGCGCGGCCTCTACTCGGGACTCCAGGCCGCCCAGCTCGGATGAGGGCGGCCGGAAAACGGATTGCCTGTTCGGGGGCCGCCTCACTACCGTCGAAGTCCTCTGCCCCGCGTTCGATCGGAAGATAGTCATGCTGTGGCGCGCCCTAGCTCGCCGCTTCCCGGTGCTCGCCATCCGCGACTTCCGGCTGTTGCTCGCCGATCGCCTGCTCGCACCGGCCGCGTTCGCGTTCTCGCTGGTCGGCGTGTCGTTCGCGGTGCTGGACATCACCGGGTCCACCGCCGACCTGTCGTACGTGCTGGCGGCGCAGATCGCGCCGTCGCTGGTGTTCACGCTGATCAGCGGGGTCATCGCCGACCGCATCCCCCCGCAGCGGGTCATCGTCGCGGCCAACGTCATGATCGCGGTGGGCGAGGGCACCTTCGGGATCCTGGTGCTCACCGGTCAGGCAGTCCTGTGGCAGATGATCGTGCTGGAGACGCTGACCGGCGTGGGCATGGCCGTCTTCTGGCCGGCGTCGCAGGCCCTGCTGCCCAAGATCGTGCCTGACACGCTGCTCCAGCAGGCCAACGCCATCAGCAGGCTCGCGATGAACGGCGCCCAGATGGGCGGGGCCGCCGTCGCCGGAGTGGTCGTCGCGGCCGTCGGGCCGGGATGGGCCCTGTCCGTCTGCGGCGTCGGCCTGCTCGGCACGATCCCGATGCTGCTCGCCATCCGGGTGACCGGTCACGAGCGGGCTCGCGACGCCGGCATGCTCGGGGAGCTGCGCGACGGCTGGTCGGAGTTCGTCTCCCACACCTGGCTGTGGGCGATCGTCGCCCAGTTCGGCGTCATCATGATGGCCTGGTACGGGGGCTTCCAGGTGCTCGGCCCCGCGGTGGCCAAGGCCCATCTCGGCGGTTCGGCCGCGTGGGGCGCGATCGCCGCGGCGGAGGCCCTCGGCCTGATCATCGGGGGTGTGCTCTCCCTGCGCTTCACCCCGAGCAGACCCATGCTGTTCGTGGTCTGCATCGGCGCCGCCATGGCGATCTCGCCGCTGTCGCTCGCCATGCACTGGCCCCTTCCCGCGCTCTGCCTGGCCGCGGTGTTCCTCGGGGTGATCATGGAGATCATGATGGTCCAGTGGAGTGTCGCATTGGCCCGCAACGTGCCGCCGGGCAAGCTGGCCCGCGTCTCGGCATACGACGCGCTCGGCTCCGTCATGGCCATGCCGCTCGGCGCGCTGGTCGCGGGGCCGATCGCCGCGAAGGTCGGGCTCTCGGCCACGCAGTACGGCGCGGCGGCGCTGATCGTGGCGGCGTCGGCGCTCACCCTGCTGTCGCGCGAGGTGCGCACCATGCGTTCGCCCGTGGACGCCGGCACGGCCGGCGAGCTGTCGGAGACGCGCGCCTGACCCGCGAGGCCTCGCGGGGTGTGTACGCGGATCTTAAGTGCTGTGCGCGAACGTCTCGGGGGTCGCGCACGTTCGGCATGTCAGAGAAGGTCGTACGCCGAGAAAAACATCGAGCCATCTGGAATCATGACATGTCCTATATAGTTAGCAAAGGTAATGACTCATGCTAACGAACACTCCAAAGACGGGGCGCCTGTCGGACCTACGCAGCGACGCCGGGCTGGCGTCCGCGCTGCGCGTCTCCCTGGCGCGGCTGACCAGACGGCTGCGGCGACAGGCCGGAGCCCACACACTGACCCCCACCCAGCTCGCGACGCTCGCCGCCGTCGAACGGCACTCAGGGATAACCCCTGGCGAATTGGCCGAGCTGGAAAAGATGCAACCCCCCTCGATGACCCGGGTGATCGCCGCGCTGGCGGAGCGGGGGCTGCTCGCCCGTACCCCGCACCCGACCGACAGGCGCCAGGTGACCGTCAGCGTGACGGAGCACGGCCGAGGGCTCCTGAAGGAGGAGCGCCGGGGCAAGGAGGCGTGGCTCGCCCAGCGGTTGAAGGAGCTGACTCCCGAGGAGCGGTCGACGCTGCGGGCGGCGGCGCCGATCCTGGAGAAGCTTTCCCAGATGTGACCCGCCCACAGGCTGTGGACGAGGACGCCGGAGACCCTCCCGAACCAGTGGCGCGAGCCGTGGAAGCGCTGGCGGAGATCGAGGAGGCCGAGCTCCGTGAGGTGCAGGCCGACGAGACCCGGGGCGTGCAGGCCGAGGAGGCGCCGGCCGCCCGGTCGGCCGCCCGGTCGGGCGGCGGGATGTTCCGCTCGTTGCGCAACTACAACTATCGCCTGTTCGTCTCCGGCAGCGTCGTGTCGAACGTCGGCACCTGGATGCAACGCACCGCCCAGGACTGGCTGGTCCTGGAGCTCACCCATGGCAGCTCGGCCGCCCTCGGCATCACGACCGCCCTGCAGTTCCTGCCGGTGGTCCTGTTCGGCCTCTGGGGCGGCATGCTGGCCGACCGGTACCCGAAGAGGCCGCTGCTCATGGGCGCCCAGTCGCTCATGGGCCTGCTCGCGCTCACGATGGGCCTGCTGACGGTCACCGGGCACGCCCAGACGTGGCACGTCTACGTGATGGCGTTCATGCTCGGGCTGGTCTCGTGCGTCGAGGTGCCCACGCGTCAGTCGTTCGTCGTCGAGATGGTCGGCCGTTCCGACCTGTCCAACGCGATCGCCCTGAACAGCTCCACCTTCAACCTCGCGCGCGTCGTCGGCCCCGCCGTCGCCGGCCTGCTGATCTACGCCCTGGGCGGCACCGGTCCGATCTTCCTGCTGAACGCGGCGTCGTTCGCGGCCGTGATCACCGGTCTGTTCCTGATGCGTTCGTCGGAGCTGCGCACTCCGGAGCCCCTCGCCCGGGCCAAGGGGCAGCTTCGCGAGGGCCTGCGGTACGTGTGGCAGCGCCCCGAGTTGCTGATGCCGATCCTGCTCGTGGCGTTCGCGGCGATGTTCGCGACCAGTTTCTCGATGAGCATCGCACTGATGGCCAAGCAGGTGTTCGGCCAGGACGCGTCGTCGTTCGGCGTGGCGTCCAGCGTGTTCGCGGTCGGGGCGCTGGGCGGGGCACTGCTCGCCGCCCGCCGGGCGCGCCCGACACGCCGTCTGCTGGTCGGCGGGGGCGTCTGCTTCGGCGTCGCGCAGATCGCCGCCGGGTTCGCGCCCGCGTACCCGATCTTCCTGATCCTGCTGGTACCCGCGGGCATGGCGATGATCACGACGAACACCGCCGCGAACTCCGCCGTCCAGCTCGCGGCGTCACCTGAGATGCGTGGCCGCGTCATGGGAATCTATGTTCTGGTGTTCACGGGTGGAGCCCCCATCGGCGCGCCGCTGATCGGGTGGGCCGGCGAGCTCGCCGGGCCCCGCCTCGGAGTGGTGATCTGCGGTGTGATGTGCCTGGTGGGCGTCGGTCTCGCGATCCTGCTCACCAGGTTCGCGGCGGGAAGGACACGCGGTGCGGTTGTTCGTGGCGTTGTCGCCTCCCCCGGAGGCGCTCGCTGAGGTGGCGCGGGTCGTCGCCTCCCACAGCGAGGCGTGGCCGGAGCTGCGGTGGGTGGCGCCCGAGACCTGGCACGTCACGATGACGTTCCTCGGCGAGGTCGCCGAGGAGGTGCTGCCGCGCCTTGAGGTACGGCTGGCGCGGGCGGCGGGCCGCTACCCCACGATGACGCTGACCTTCGGGGGGGCGGGCGCCTTCTCCTCCGCCGCCCGCGCCCGGGTCGTCTGGCTCGGCCTTTCCGGCGGAGGCACCGCCCTGCCCCGGCTGGCCGCCTCGCTGGCCGCGGGCGCGCAGCGCGCCGGGGCCGTCCACACCGACAGGAAGCCGTTCCATCCCCATCTCACCCTCGCCCGCTCCCGCGCCCGTACGGGCACCGACGCGCGGGGGCTGGTCGAGTCGCTGGGCTCTTTCGGCGGTACGCCCTGGCGCGCGGACTCCGTGCACCTGATGCGCAGCCACCTCGGGCCGTCCGTGCGTTACGAGACTCTCGGGTCATGGCCACTGGCAGGACGCGACTAGGCTCCTGTGCGTGGACCGTCCCCGTCGCTGGCTGCTGCCCACGGTGCTCGCCCTGCTGGTGATCATCGTGGTGATCGGCGCGCTGCTCTCGTAGAGCCGCCCCGGCCCGATGAGGGCGGAGCCGCGGCCCTCGCTGGGAGCAACCACGGCTCCGCGTCTCCGGTCAAGGCCTCTACCAGGCGTACGCCTCGGGAGCCGGGCCGCCGGGGCCGGGGAAGATCTCGTCCAAGCGGGCGAGCGCCTTGTCGTCGAGCTCGATCTCCAGCGCGCGGAGGCTGCCTTCGAGCTGCTCGACGGTGCGGGGGCCGATGATCGGGCCGGTCACGGCCTGCTGCTCCAGGAGCCAGGCCAGCGCGACGTTGGCGGGGTCCTCGCCCAGCTCGTCGCAGAACGCCTCGTACTGCTCGATCTGCTCCCTGTGCTTCTCCAGCTCGGAGAGCATGTGCTCCGAGGCGGAACGCCCCTTGTCGATCTTGCGGAGCACGCCGCCGAGCAGGCCGCCCGCGAGCGGGCTCCACGGGATCACTCCGAGCCCGTAGTCGTCGCAGGCCGGCAGGACTTCCAGCTCCACGGTGCGGGTGAGCAGGTTGTAGTGCGACTGCTCGGAGACCAGGCCCAGGAAGTGGCGCCGCTTGGCCTCCTCCTGCGCCTTGGCGATGTGCCACGCCGCGAAGTTGGACGACCCGACGTAGATGATCTTGCCCTGCTGGCGGAGGACCTCCATCGCCTCCCAGATCTCGTCGACCGGGGTGTTCCTGTCGACGTGGTGCATCTGGTACAGGTCGATGTAGTCGGTCTGCAGCCGCTTGAGCGAGGCGTCACAGGCCCGGCGGATGTTCAGGGCGGAGAGGTGCTTCTCGTTCGGCCAGTCGCCCATGGCGCCGTTGAGCTTCGTGGCGATGACCGTCTTCTCCCGGCGCCCGCCGCCCTTGGCGAACCACCGCCCGACGATCTTCTCGGTTACTCCCTCGCCCTTCTTCCAGCCGTAGACGTTCGCCGTGTCGAAGAAGTTGATCCCCAGCTCGTGGGCCCGGTCCATGATGGCGTGCGAGTCCTCTTCCGAGGTCGAGGGGCCGAAGTTCATGGTGCCCAGGCAGAGGCGGCTCACGGAGAGACCGGCGCGTCCAAGGTATGCGTATTCCATGTCTTCACCCTAAGCACCTGGAGTGCACTCCAGCCCAGCCAGGGTTGGGCGGAAGGCCCGTTCCGGCCACGACGCCCCGTCCAGAGGAGCCCCAAGTCCAGCCCAGGCCCGGTGCGGCTCCGGCGCGGTGCCTTCGAGAGCGGGGCATGATGAGCGGATGGGGAGCAGACGGGTGGTCGCGGCGGCAGGGGTCCTTACGGCGGTCGGGCTGGTGATGGCCGGTCCCGTGCCGGCGTCCGCCGGCGGGGGTGCGGCGCACGGCCAGGTCCGGCCGCACGGCGAGGGCAAGGAGCCGGGCAAGGGCGACGAGCGGCTGCTGTTCCGCTTCAAGGACCCGCGGATCTCGGAGTCCAGCGGCCTCGCCGTCTCGCCCACGCACAAGGGCGTGATCTACACCCACAACGACAGCGGCGCCGGCCCGCAGTTCTACGCGGTCGGGCCGGACGGCCGCACCCTGGCGATGTTCACGCTGGCCGGGGCCGCCGCGAGGGACTGGGAGGCGATGGCCGCCTCCGTCGACCCGGCGACCGGCGAGAGCTTCCTGTGGTTCGCCGACATCGGGGACAACCTCAACGGCGCCTGGCCCGACTACTCCATCTACAAGGTGACCGAGCCGAAGACCATGCGCGACCAGACGCTCCAGGCGACCCGCTACCGCTTCCGGTACAAGGACGGCGGGCGCAACGCCGAGGGCATCATGGTGCACCCGGTCACCGGGCGGCTCTACGTCGTGAGCAAGGAGTTCGCCGGGTCGATCTACGCGGCCCCGGCCAAGCTGCGCACCGACAAGGTCAACATCCTGCGCCGGGTCGGCCCCGCGCCCATCATGGCGACGGACGCCGCCTACGCCCCTGACGGGTCGAGCTTCGTGATCCGCACGTACTTCTCCGCGTCGCTCTACCGGGCCCCGGGCGAGCTGATCAGCCGGGTCTCCATGCCGCCACTCCAGCAGGCCGAGTCGATCACCTACACCCGCGACGGCAAGGCACTGCTGACCGGGTCCGAGGGCGTCAACAGCCCGGTGTACCTGGTGCCGCTCCCGGCCGCCGCCGCGGCGAGGACGGCGACCGGCACCCCGACACGTACGGGCACCGCGCCGTCCAGGGTCGCCGGGGTGCCCGACGCGTCGGCCTCGAACGCCGCCGCGGGCGACGGCGACTCAGGGGTGCCGGCCGGGGTCATCGCCCTGTGGCTCGGCGTCGCCCTCGGTGCCACCGGCATCATCGCCGCCATCGCCCGCCGCGTCGGCTGAGCCCGGTCAGCCGGGCCCGTCGGCTTGGCCGGCTGAGCGCCGTCAGCGCGTCATCGTCTCCGCCGGAGGGAGGACGATCGGCTCCGCCCCGGCGCCGGGCGGCGTGGTACCGCCGGGCGGTGCCGGCGGCGCGACGGGAAGGGGCGCCAGCGGGAGCCCCAGCGAGTCGCACGACCGGCGGGTGAACTTCACCTTCGGGCAGGCGCCGGTGCAGCCGATCTCCACGGAGTCCAGGAGGTTGCCGGAGGTCGGCGACCCCGAGGCGGCGGAGACCGACTCGATGGAGATACGGGTCACCTTCTGCCGCTTGGGGACGCGGTAGATGCCCATGTAGTGGCCCCAGGCCATGCCGCCGTCGGCGATGGCGCCCGTGGTCTGGCCCAGCGGCACCTGGACCGCGGTGGCGCCCGGCGCGCCGATCTTGACGCGGATGACGTCCTTCTGCTCGGGGCTCGCGCTCCGCGCGCGGTGGGCCAGCCGCCACACCAGCAGGGTCTTGGGCCTGGTCGTGAGGTCCTGGTGCAAGGTGGAGGCCTGCGTCCCGTTCAGCTCGGCGAACTGGATGCCCGAGTCCGCGGGGATCTCGACGCCGGTCGCGCTCGCGTTGCCCCGTCCCCAGATCTTGATGAGGCCGTCGGCCGAGTTGGTGTGCCAGCTCGGCACGTCCTTCTTCAGCGTGCCCGCGCCGTCGACGCCGGGGGGCTCCTCGAAGCCCCCGTTGCCCGGCAGGCAGGCGATGGGAGGCGAGGTGTGCGGGCCCTTGGGAGACGGGTGCGCCGAGGCAGGGGAGGCCCGGAGACCGGCGGCGGGGACGGTGAGGAGTGAGGCGGTGACGCCCAGGAGGAGGACACGCCGTGGCAGGGATGCCAGAGCATGGGGTTGATTCATGGACTTCCCCTCGATCGGATGACCGCCCCGGGAGGCCGGGGCGAGGAGAGCGCGCCCTGAACACCAGTGCGGATCATGCGACGCGCCTGTCGAGGTATGCCCTGGTGAAACGCGAAACCGCGGGAGGCCGGAGACTCTTGGACCCTCCCGCCCCATGCTTTTACCTGGGCGGTCTTCTTTGCCCCGAGGTGTCCATGCGGGCGACGAAGGGCTCGCCGCGCAGGGCCTGCTCGACCAGTTCGACCGAGGCGGCCAGTCGCACCAGCCGTGGGCCCTCACGGCGGTAGGCCTCAAGGACGGCCTCGATGGCGTGGGGCGGCAGGTGCCCCTTGAGGTCGACCGCCGCGCCCCGGTAGCCGGTGCGCGCGGCCTCGACCATGGCGTTCACGTGGTGGCGGGCCATGCGCGCCAGCGCGAGCGGATGGCGCCGGAGCACTCCGTACGCGCGGTAGTCGGGGGGCACGGCGTCGAGCAGCCAGGCCACCGCCGAGGACTCCCAGTCGGGGCTCCCCGGCGGGAGGACCTCCGATGGCCACCCGGGCGGAACGTACACGCCAGGCAGTGTATCGAATGTCTGTTCGATGGCTATGTGGGGTGTTATAGCCTCTTTCCAGGCAGTCTGCCAAGCGCTAGCTTGCGTTCATGCGCATTGTGGTCACCGGGGCCTCCGGATACGTCGGCTGCCACGCGGTAGCCGCGTTACGGGCCGCCGGACACGAACCCGTCCTGCTCGTTCGCAACCCCAAAAGGGCGGTGAAAGTCCTTTCAACTCTTGGCATCACCGACCCGATTGAGACCTACGAGGCCGACATCCGGAACGCCCGGGCCGTACGGGAGGGGCTCGCGCACGCGGAGGCCGTGCTGCACACCGCCGCCGAGGTCGGGGTGACGGGGCACGGCGGAGACCTGGCGGGCACCAACGTCACGGGCCTCAGGAACGTCCTCGGCCAGGCCGTCGAGCTGGGCCTCGACCCGGTGGTCCACGTCTCCACGACCGCGGTCTTCGTACCGCCGCGCGACCCCGTCATCACGCTCGACAGCCCCCTGGCGTCCCCCAGGACGGCCTACGGCAGGACGAAGGTCGAGGGGGAACGGTACGCGAGGGCGCTCCAGGACGAGGGGCACCCGGTCACGATCGTCTACCCGTCGGCGGTCATCGGCCCGCACCAGCCGACCCTGGACTCGATGGTCGAGGGCCTGCGCGGCGGTCTCACCCAGGGATGGCCGATCACCTCGGGCGGCGTCGCCCTGATCGACGTGCGCGACCTCGCCACCGTGCTCACCCGCTGCGCCGAGCCGGGCAGGGGGCCGAGGCGGTTCCTGCTCGGCGGCCACTTCCTGCGCTGGGCGGAGCTCGCCGACGTGTGCGACGAGGTCACCGGCGGCCGGTGCCGCCGCTTCCCCGCTCCCGCGCCGCTGCTCAGGGCCGCGGGGAGCATGCTGGACGGCCTCAAGAAGATCAGGCGCATCGACTACCCCCTGACCCGGGACGCCGCCGACATCATCGTGTCGATGGTCCCCGTCGACGACACCGCGACGCTGGAAGCCCTGGACGTGCGCCTCCGGCCCGTACAGGAGAGCGTGGCAGACACACTGCGCTGGCTCGCCGAGGCGGGGCACCTGGCCCCCCGCCGCGTCGGCCGTCTGGCGCGGCCGGCGCAAAGCGAGGAAGATATCGCCCTGTGAGCGAGCGAATCGGGGTCGTCGGTGCGGGCATCCTGGGGCTGGCGGTGGCCAGGGAGCTGGCGTCGCGCGGCGCCACGGTGACCGTTCTCGACAAGGAGGACCGCGTCGCCGCCCACCAGACCGGCCACAACAGCGGGGTCGTCCACGCCGGCATCTACTACACCCCCGGCTCGCTCAAGGCCAGGCTCTGCCGGGACGGCGTCGCGCTGCTGCGGGAGTACTGCGCGGAGCACCACATCCCGTACGAAGAGGTCGGCAAGCTGGTCATCGCCTCGACCTCGGCCGAGCGCGCCGGGCTCAAGCGCATCGCCGGCCGGGCCAGGGAGAACGGCGTGCCCGGCATCGCCGAGCTGGACGCCCTCGGGCTCCGCGAGATCGAGCCGCACGCGGTCGGGGTGGGCGCCGTCCACTCCCCGCACACGGCGATCGTCGACTTCCCCGCCGTCGCCCGCCGCCTCGCCCTCGACGTCGCCGACCTGGGCGGGTCCGTACGGCTCGGGCATCCCGTACGCGCGCTGCGCGAGACCGCGAGCGGCGTGGAGGTGCTGGCGGGGACCACGCGGTTCGCCTTCGACCGGCTGGTCTCCTGCGCCGGGCTGCGGTCAGACGCCGTCGCCGCGATGAGCGGGCACGCGGGCGACGTGCGCATCGTCCCCTTCCGCGGTGAGTACTACAAGCTCGCCGGTTCCGCCAAGGACCTCGTCCGCGGGCTCGTCTACCCGGTGCCCGACCCGCGCTATCCCTTCCTCGGGGTGCACCTGACCCGGCGCATCGACGGCGAGGTGCTGGTCGGGCCCAACGCCGTGCTGGCGCTGTCCCGCGAGGGCTACTCCTGGGGCCAGGTGTCGCCGCGCGACCTGCGCGAGATCGCGGCCTGGCCCGGCACCCGCCGGATGGCCGCTGCGCACTGGAGGACCGGCATCGCCGAGGTCTACGGCTCGCTCGCGAAGAAGTCGTTCCTCAGGGCCGCCCGCCGCTACGTGCCCACCCTCACCGCGCAGGACCTCGTGCGCACCCCCGGTGGGGTGCGGGCCCAGGCCGTCGCCCGGGACGGGAGCCTGGTCGACGACTTCGTGGTGGACGTGCACGGCCGGGTGATCCTGGTGCGCAACGCCCCCTCACCTGCCGCCACATCAAGCCTCGCGATCGCCCGCCACATCCTTTCTTTCATCCCAGCTTAAGGAAATCAGGCCACTATAGGGGCGTGACCGATTCGCCTGAAGCCCGACTGCTGGTCGTCGAGGACGACCCGAACATCCTCGAACTGCTGGCGGCCAGCCTGCGGTTCGCCGGGTTCGAGGTGACCCCCGCCGGAAGCGGGGCCCAAGCGGTCGAGGCCGCCCAGCGCCGCCGCCCGGACCTGATCGTCCTGGACGTCATGCTGCCCGACATGGATGGCTTCGATGTCGTACGGCGCCTGCGCGGCGGCGGCACGCACACTCCTGTGGTCTTCCTCACGGCGAGAGACGCCACCGAGGACAAGATCAGGGGTCTCACGCTCGGCGGCGACGACTACGTGACCAAGCCGTTCAGCCTCGAAGAGGTGATCGCGCGCATCCGCGCCGTCCTCCGCCGTACGGCCGGCGACCCCATGGCCCCGCCGCCCCGCATGACCTTCGCCGACATCGAGCTGGACGAGGAGAGCCACGAGGTGTGGCGGCGCGGCGCGGTCATCCCGCTGTCGCCCACCGAGTTCAAGCTGCTCCGCTACTTCATGGCGAACGCCGGGAGGGTGCTGTCCAAGGCGCAGATCCTCGACCACGTGTGGGACTACGACTTCCGGGGCGACGCGGGCATCGTCGAGTCGTACGTGTCCGTCCTGCGCAGGAAGATCGACAATTCGAGCCCCCGGCTGATCCACACCCTGCGGGGCGTCGGCTACGTGCTGCGCACCCCTCCCACGTGAACGGTGCCGCGCCCGTGAACACCACCCCGCGATCGGCCCTGTCGTCCGTCTTCGCGCGGACGCCGCTGCGCATCAAGCTGATCGCCACGATGCTGGCGCTGGTCGCGATCGCGCTGGCGGGCATCGGCGTGAGCAGTGTGTCCGTGCTCCGCGGCTACCTCGTCGACCGCATGGACCAGCAGCTGGCGACCTTCGCCCAGGACGTCGCCCGGCGCCTGCAACGCGGTCCTGGCCTCGGCAACCGGGTGCCCCCTGACGGGCTCATACAGCTCCGCGACCGTGACGGGAAGGTCGTCGCCACGCTGGCCGGGCTGGAGACCGAGAACCGGCCCGGGCCCGTGCTGCCGGACCTGAGCGAGGTGTCGGCCTGGGAGCCCGAGACGGTGCCCGCGGCCTCGGGCGGGGGCGAGTGGCGCGTCCGTGTGGTCTCCGTGGTGGGGGTGGGAAGCGTCGTCATAGCGATCGACCTGTCGTCGGTCGACCAGATCACCGCGCGCCTCGCCCTGACCGAGCTGCTCGGAGGCGGGGTCGTCATGGTCGTCCTCGCCCTGTTCGGCGTGGTGATCGTGCGCAGGAGCCTCCGGCCGCTGGTGGAGATGGAGCACACCGCGGCGGCGATCGCCGCGGGCGACCTCGGCAGGCGGGTGCCCGACCGCGACCCGCGCACCGAGGTGGGCAGCCTCGCGGCCTCGCTGAACGGCATGCTCGCCCAGATCGAGACCGCCTTCCGCGCCCGCGAGATCTCCGAGGCGGCGGCCCGTACGTCCGAGGAGCGCATGCGGCGGTTCGTCGCCGATGCCTCGCACGAGTTGCGCACCCCGCTGACCTCGATCCGGGGCTTCGCCGAGTTCTACCGGCAGAACCCCGCGGGCGACCCGGCGAGGCTCATGCGGCGCGTGGAGGACGCCGCGGCCCGCATGGGCGTCCTGGTCGAGGACCTGCTGCTGCTCGCCCGCCTCGACCAGCAACGGCCGCTCACGGTGGGGCCCGTCGACCTGCTCGCCCTGGCCGCCGACGCCGTCCAGGACGCGCGCATCCTCGCGGGCGACCGTGACATCGCCCTGGAGGTCGCGGGCGAGGTGGCCCCGATCGTCTCCGGCGACGAGGTACGGCTGCGCCAGATCGTCGGCAACCTGATGAGCAACGCGCTCACGCACACCCCACCCGGCACCCCGATCAGGGTCCGAGCGGGAACCGGCGGCGCCACGGCGTTCCTTGAGGTGATCGACAAGGGGCCCGGTCTCGATCCCGACCAGGTGGAGCGGGTCTTCGAGCGCTTCTACCGCGCCGACCCCTCACGATCCCGCGCACCGTCCACGGGCGAGCCGACCGGTGCGGGTGACGAGAACGTTCCGGCGCAGCAGGTGTCCTCCGGGGGCAGCGGGCTCGGGCTCGCGATCGTGGCGGGGCTGGTCGCCGCGCACGGCGGAGCCGTCACCGTGGAGACCGCTCCCGGCGCGGGAGCGACGTTCCGGGTCGTCCTGCCACTCGCCCCCGATGTGCTCCCGTCGCCGTCCGGCATCCCGTGATCCCGGCGCACCGGAGGTCACGGTGAGGTCCAGCGCGGCGAGGGGCGCTTTCCCGGCCTATACCCCCGCGGCAAGATCGATTAGCGGCCGCGGGGAAGCCGGACGGTGACGGCCAGGCCGCCGCCGTCGCGGGGGACGGCCTCGGCGGTGCCCCCGTGCGCGCGGGCGACGGCGCGTACGATCGACAGGCCCAGCCCGGCGCCGGACGCCGATGCGGTGCGGTCGCCGTCGAGACGGCGGAACGGCTCGAACAGGCGGGATACCATGCCGGAGGCGATCGTCGGGCCGGTGTTCTCCACCGCGACGAACGCCCCGTCCAGGTCCGATCCGGTGCGTACGGAAACGGTGCCGCGTTCGTCGTTGTACTTGACCGCGTTGTCGGCGAGGTTGGCGATCACCCGTTCCAGCAGGACGGCGTCGCCCATGGCAGGAGCGGGGCGGAGGTCGGCCTCGATTTCCTGGTACCGGGCGAGGGTGGTGCGGGCGAGATCGGACAGGTCGACCGGTTCACGATCGGTCAGCTCCCTCTCGGTGTGGGCGAGCGTGAGCAGCCCTTCGATGAGGCGTTCCTGGCGGACGTTCGAGGCGAGCAGCTCGTCGCGTACCGGCCGCAGTCCCGCCGGGAGCGCCGGATCGGAGAACGACACCTGCAAGAGCGCCCGGTCGATCGCGAGCGGCGTCTTGAGCTCGTGCGACGCGTTGGCGACGAACCGGCGCTGCCCGTCGAAGGCGCGGTCGAGCCGTTCGAGCATGGAGTCGAAGGTGTCGGCCAGCTCCCTGATCTCGTCACGCGGCCCGTCCATGGAGATCCGGCGGTGCAGGGTGCTATCGGACAGGCGCCGGGCCGTCTCGGTGACCTTCTGGAGGGGCGCCAGCACGCGCCGGGCGATGGCCCAGCCGACGGCGAGCCCGGCCAGCCCGACGAGCAGCGTGGCCAGGATCGACCACACCACGGTCGAGGTAATGACCTGATTCTTGTAGGCGTTCACCTCGACCGCGACTTGCCGGAAGAGGATCTGGTCCGCGGGCTCGGGCGGCAGGGCCGGCCCGACAGGCCGGCCCCCGACCGAGATCGGCCGGCTGACGATCCGCGTGACGACGAAGTAGTTGACGATCACCAGGATGCCTGCGGCCAGGAAGAACAGGCTCCCGTACACAAGAGTCAGCCGCCATCTGACCGGCAGGCGCCGCCCGCTCACAGGCGGTATCCCGCGCCGGTCACCGTCTCGATCACCGGCGGCGGGCCCAGCTTCTTGCGCAGCGTCCCGACGGTCACCCGCACCGAGTTAGTGAAGTAGCTGATGTTCTCGTCCCACGCCTTCTCCAGCAGGTCCTCGGCACTCACCACGGCTCCCTCCGCGCGCAGGAGGACCTCCAGCACGGCGAACTCCTTCGGGCTGAGCGCGACGTAGTGGCCGTCCCGGAACACCTCGTGCCGCGCCGGATCCAGGGTGATGCCGGCCCGCTCCAGGATGGGCGGGACCCGTGCCGGCGCCCGGCGGGCCAGCGCCCGCAGCCGGGCCACCAACTCGGGGAAGTCGAACGGCTTGGCCAGGTAGTCGTCCGCGCCGAGCGACAGCCCTTCCACCTTCGAGCGCAGGTCGCCCGCCGCGGTGAGCATGATGATCCGGGCCGTGACCCGCTCGGCGGCGAGCCTGCGGCACACCTCGTCGCCATGGACCAACGGCAGGTCCCGGTCGAGCACGATCACGTCGTAGTCATTGGTCATCGCACGCTCCAGAGCCGCGTCGCCGTCGTACACGACGTCCACCGCCATCCTCTCCTTGCGCAATCCGGTCGCCACGACGTCGGCGAGAACGTGCTCGTCCTCCACGATCAGTACCCGCATGTCCCGATGATCCCAGGTGGTGCACACCATGACCCAAAGCTCCGCTCGGCCGTCAACGGGATGTCACGCCGTGGAAAGGGCCAGCGTGGGCGACATCCGGGCGGCACGCATCGCCGGGTAGATCCCGGCGATGGTGCCCACCAGCAGCGTCGCCGCCAGCCCGCCGCCCAGAGCCCATGCAGGCAGCACCATGGGCAGGTCCCGCCACGTCGCGTAGCCGTAGGTGACGATGGTGCCGAGGAGCGCACCGCTAGCCCCGCCGAGCCCGGCCAGCAGCAGCGATTCCGCCAGGAACTGGACCCGCACCTGCCCGCGGGTCGCGCCGAGCGAGCGGCGCAGGCCGATCTCACGCCGCCGCTCCAGCACCGAGATGACCATGGTGTTGGCCACGCCGACGCCGCCCACGAGCAGCGCGACCCCGCCGATGCCGAGCAGCAGGTTGGTGAACGCCCCGGCGGCCGCCGTCCGCGCGGCCAGCACGTCCGACGGGCGGGCGACGGCGACCTCCTCTGGATGCTCGGGGTTGGCCGTACGAGCCAGCACCGCCCATACGTCCGAGATGTACTCGTCGGCGACCCTGGTATAGACCGTGGTGGGATGCCCGTCGAAGTGGAGGACCGACTCGGCGGCAGGGAAGCCGACCAGCGCCGAGACGTCGATCTCCTCGGCGAGTGGCGAGGCTTCCAGCACGCCGATCACCGTCCACCACTGGCCGTCGATCCACACCGGGTCCCCGGCCGTCACGCCCAGCCGCTCGGCCGCCGTCACTCCGAGCACCACCGCTCGCCGCGCTGCGGTGGCCTGGTCCAGCCATATGCCGGCCCGCACCTGGATCCGCAGGGTCAGCGGCAGGTCCAGGGATGTGGCGCGAACCTGCAGCCCGCCGGTGCGGGTGTTCGGGATGCGGTCGCTGCGGTAGATCGGCACCTCGGTGTCGCCTGTCTCGCTCGCCATCCGGACCGAGGCGATCGCCCGGATCATCGCGGGCGCCCGCTTCGGCAGCTCCGCCTGCCCGCCGCCGAAGAGCCGCCCGCCGGGACCGACCGTCAGCAGGTTCGTGCCCAGCTTGTCGAGCTCCTGCAGCAGCCGCGCCTGGCTGGAGAACGAGATGCCGAGCACCGCCACCATGGTGGCGATGCCGATCGCGATCCCCAGCGCCGACAGGATCACCCGCGTGGGCCGGGCGCGCAGCCCCGCGGCGCCCACCCGGGCCACATCCGCCGCGCTCAGCCGCGCCGGGGCCGGCCGGTCCCCCCGGTACGGCGCCACCTGGTCACTCATGCCCGCTCCTCCTTCCCCTGCCCGTACGCAAATGGACCGGCGACGCGTCCAGGCCGGAGGCCTCGTCAGCGACGATCTGGCCGTCACACAGCCGGATCCGGCGGGGCGCGGCGCCCGCGACGTCGTCGTCATGGGTGATGATCGCCACGGTGGTACCTGCCGCGTTGAGCTCTCGCAGGATCGAGACGATCGCGGTCCCCGATGCGCTGTCGAGGTTCCCGGTCGGCTCGTCGGCCAGGAGCAGCGATGGCCGGCCGACCACCGCGCGGGCCACCGCGACCCGCTGGCGCTCCCCGCCGGACAGCTGGTCCGGCCGGTGCTCCAGCCGATGCCCGAGGCCGACCCCCGTGAGCGCCTCGGCGGCCTTGGCACGGCGCTCGCGCCGCGGCACCCCGGCGTACAGCAGTCCGTCCGCGACGTTGTCCAGCGCGGACACCCCTTCAGCCAGGTGGAACCGCTGGAACACGAACCCGATCCGCCGTGCTCGCAGCGCCGACAGTTGCCGGTCGCTGAGCCCGGCCACGTCGTGGCCCGCGATCCGCACCGTCCCGGCCGACGGCCGGTCCAGGGTGCCGATCAGGTGCAGCAGGGTCGACTTGCCCGACCCGGACGGGCCGACGATCGCGACCAGTTCTCCGGCCGCCACCCGCAGATCCACTCCCTGAAGCGCGTACACGTCGCCCGGGTACTCCTTGGCCACGCCGACCAGCTCGATCACCAGGTTCTCGGTCATAAGGCGGGAACCTCGACCTTCATGCCGGCGGCGAGGCCGGCGCCGGAGATCTCGACGCGGCTCACGGCGTACAGGCCGGTCCTGACCGGCACCACACGGGGGGTGGAGCCGGTCACGACCCGCACGCCGTAGCCGCCCTCGCGCAAAGCGAGCAGCGCCTCGACCGGCACCGACAGGACGTCCGCATGCCGCTCGGTCCGCAGGTCGACCGTCACCGGCGCCTGGTCCAGACGGCCCGGCTTCCCGGTCACGGTGGCCTCGACGGCGATCGTCGCCTGGCCGTCCCGGTCGGAGGCGGCCGTAGCGGTGGCTCCCACCGAGGAGATCCGGCCCTTGACCGTGCGGCCGTCCGGCAGGTCCACCGTGACCTTCGCACCCACCCGGGCGAACTGCTGGTAGGACGCCTGCAGGTCGATGTGCACGGCTCGCCGGGTACTGGTGGTCGTGACGACCGACGCCCCGGCGGGATCGCCCTTGAACGCGGTGTCACCAGCGACGCGCAGCGGTCCTGGGGCCACGATCACCTTGGCGGAGTCGACCGAACCCGTCTCGGCCAGGCCGTTGTCGTCCTGCCATTCCCGCACCGCCTTCGCGGTTCGCCAGGTGAAGTCGTCGTCGACCGTGCCCGGGCGGTAGCCGAGCGCCGTGAGGTTGCGCTCCAGTTGCCGGACATCGGCGCCGCCCGAGCCGAGGCCGAGGCGCCGGTACATGGGGATCGATCCGTACATGAGGACGACGGGACGCCGATTTACCTCGTACAGCCACCCTCCACGGCGCACGACCGTCCCCTCGGCGCGCGTCCTGGTCACCGTGCCGCGCGCGTGGTTCGGCTGCGCCCGGCGGCCCCGGTAGCCGAGCGTGCCCCCGACCCGCTTGGTATCCACCAGGTCCGAGCGGGTGATCTCCGCGGTGGCCGCCACGGTCGTGGCGCGCGCCTCACCCGAGCCTTCGGCCAAGGCGCCGGCCGATCCCCCGGTGAGCGCGGTCACCGCCGTCACAGCGCCGGCCGCGACCGCCACGGTCACCACGGCCACCACCGCCACCGCCCTGCGGCTCACTGCGGACCCTGGAGCATGAAGGCCCGGCACGCATTCCGCGCCGCCTGTATCGCCGGCGTGTTCTCGTCCATTCCCGGCGGTAATTCCTGATTGATTCCGCCCTTCGCGTCCTGCTGCGGGTCCGGCATGTTCACGCCGTGCTCGCGCATGCAGGCGGTCAACTTGAGGGCCCGGTCCATGAGCTTTTTCTTCTCTTCCGCCGACATGCCGGACAGGACGGGCGCGTATTGTTTGCAGGCATTCTCGGCCGCCTGTCCCGTCTGCGGATCGGGCCCGTTGACCTTCAACGAGTCCTCCTTCTGGACTACGGTGAGGCCGTGCTCGCGTAGGCACGCCGCGTACTTCGCCAGGTCGGCGGGTGAGACCCGCGAGCCGGTGTCCTGTCCTCCGGAGGCCGTTCCGGAACCGGGCCCGTTACCGCCGCACGCGCCGAGGAGGAGTGGGATCGCGATCAGAGCGGCGATCCGGATTCTCGTATCTGTCATGCCAAATTAGTAACGAGAACCCGTTAAACATGCGTTAAGCGAATTCGCTTATGCGATTTTTAACTCTGTGGCGGAAGAGTGGCCGGGGCGGCCGGGAGGCCGGGGAAGGTTCCGTCGGGGAAACCGCCTGAGGTGGCGCTGGTGGGGATCTGGATCTGGTCGCCGTCAGAGAGGCCGGAGCGGATCTCGACGTACTGGTCGCCGCGCACGCCGAGCTCGACCGTCCGCTCCACGCTCTGCCCGCCGCTCCGGACGAGCACCGTCGCGACTCCGTCGGCCCGGGTCCGTACGGCTTGCGCCGGTACGTAGACGGCGTCCTCGGCCTCGTCGAGCGTGACCTGGACGGTCGCCGATTGTCCCAGCATGAGGCCGGCGGGCTGGCGGTCGAAGGCGATCATGACTCCGTACTGCACGAGCTGGTTGCTGCTGGTCGCCATCACATCGATGTGGGTGACCTCGCCGTCGTACGTCTTGCCGGCGCGGGTCGCCAGTGACACTGCGGCGGTCTGGCGGATCTTCAGGCGTCCGACGTCGGTCTGCGAGAACATCGCCTTGACCTGCAGTTCGTCCAGGTTGCCGAGGGTCACGAACGCCGAGCCGGCGCTCGCCTCCGTGCCGACCGTGCCGGCGATGGTGAGGATCGTGCCCTTGGCGGGTGCCTTGATCTTCACCCCGGCCAGCGCGTCCTCGGCGTTCCGCAGCGTGGTCTTGGCCCTGGCGATGTTCGCCTCGGCCTGCGCCACAGTGGTGATCGCCTGGCCGCCTTGACCTCGGCCCGAGCCCTGGCCCTGGCCTTGTCCGCTCCGGCCCCCCTGTCCGCCCTGACCACCCCGGCCTGACCTGCCCTGGGGCTGTCGCTGGGTGGGCTTGCCGCTCGGGTTCACGTTGTCGTGCCCGTCGGGGGTTCCGCAGGTCGGGGACGGCCCGGCGGTGGGCGTCCGGGTGGGTTTCGGTGAGCCGCCGGGGTCCGGGACGTCACTCGGCCCGCCCGGCGGCGGCACGACGACGACCGGAGTCCGGGACGGCCGCGCCGTGGGCCGGCTCGGGTGCGTAGGCGTCGGCGAGGCGCTGGGGGTGGCCGACGGCGAGGGGCTGGGCGTACGGGAGGCGGTGGGGGTGTGGGTGGGCTTCGGGTTCGGTGTGCGGGGGGTGGTGGGGGTGGGTTTGGGGGTTGGTGTGCGGGGGGTGGTGGGGGTGGGTTTGGGGGTTGATGTGTGCCGGGAGGTGGGGGTCTGGGAGGGCTTGTGGGTGGTGCTGTGCCCGGTGACGGGGGCGCGTGTGGGTCTCTTGACCGGCGTCTTCGACTCGGTGGGGGCCTGAGACGGCGTCGGGGTTGGGGTGGGGCTCGGAGTCGGGGTGGGGGTCGGTGTCTCCGGCGCTGCCGGAGAGGGGGTGTCGGCGGCCGGGGAGCGGTCACCGGTGATGGAGACCTCCGCCGCAGCCAGCACGGCCGCGTGCGGCGTGATCGTGAAGCCGACCGTGGGCTCGGGCATGGGGGACGCGTCCGGCCTTCCCGAGGCCGAGGCCGACGGACGGGGGCTACCGGACGTCCCGGGCGGGCACGACGGCGAACCGGACGGGCCGCTCGACGGTTGTCCGGAGGGCCGGGTGGAGGGGCCGTTCGACGGTTGTCCGGACGGCCGGGTGGACGGGCCGCTCGACGGTTGTCCGGACGGGCCTGTGGAGGGTTGGGCCGGGGGGCGGCCGATCGGGGCGGTTCCGCCGGATCCGCCCGACGTGCCGGAGCCGGTGCTCTGGGCCTCTTCGAGCTTGTCGAGCGTCTCCTCGGCGGCGGCCAGCGACGCCTTCGCGGCCGTGTAGTCCTCGCGCGCGATCGTGTCGTCGACGCGCGCCAGGACCTGGCCCTTCTTCACCTTCTGCCCCACGGTCACGTACACCTTCTCGACCGTGCCGGACGCGCCGAAGGCCAGGTCGCGGAGGTTGGCGTCCACGGTGTTCCCCGCGGCGGAGACGCCGCTCACGACCGTGCCCCGCCTGGCCGACGCGAGCTCGATCCGCGTTCCCGTGGAGGCGTCTCCACCGCCGAGGTAGATCATTCCGGCGCTCACCAGGACGATCCCCGCGAGCGCGAGTCCTCCAACTCGTACGGCGGCCGGCGGAGTGCTCGATCTCATGCGGGCCATCCTGGTCAGCCGACGTCACTCCCAGCTCAGCCGGGCCTGAGAGTTTCCTGTGGATCGGCGGCAGGAAAGCCCCGGTCGAGCCGTGATTCCGGAGACTCGCACCCATCGGCTGAGTCCAAGCGGCTCCGCGTTGTCAGGAAACCTTCAGGGACGACGGAGGTTCACCCAAGCGGGGTGGGCCAGGCTCAGGGGTCGTGAAGCTGTCGACGAAGCGCAGAGCGCTGATCGTGAACGGTGCCCTCGGGGTGCTGTTGCTGGGCGGCGCGGGCATCGCCTACGCATCCCTGAACGGGGGTTCCTCCGGAGGGGCGGCGCCGCTGACCACGCGTGTCACCCGAGGCACCGTCCTCGCCTCGGTGTCGGCCTCGGGCTCGGTGGAGAGCGGCAGGACCAGGTCGCTGGGCTTCAGCACCAGTGGCACGGTCGAGAAGATCTACGTCAAGGCCGGTGACAAGGTGTCCAAGGGCCAGATCCTGGCCAGGATCGACGACACGGCCGCGCAGGAGAGCCTGGACGCCGCGGCGGCGAGCCTCGACGCGGCGGACGACGCCGACACGACCACGGCTTCCGGTTACTCGCAGTACGTCCAGGCCAGGAACGCCTACCGGGACGCCAAGCGGACGGTCGACGGGACGGTGATCAAGGCTCCGTTCGCCGGCACGGTGACCGCCGTGAACGGGACGGTCGGCGGCTCCTCGTCCGGTTCTGGGTCGTCGGGTTCCGGCGCCTCCAGCGGCTCAGGGGCCTCCGGCGCCGGTAGCGGGGCCGGGGCCTCCGGCGCCTCGTCCGGCTCCGGTTCGTCCGGCGGCTTCGTCGACATCGCCGACACCAAGCGCCTCCAGGTCGTGGGCGACTTCACCGAGTCCGACGTGACCAAGTTGAAGGTCGGCCAGCCCGCGACCGTCACCTTCGACGCGCTGCCCGGCGTCACGGCGTCCGGCAAGGTGACGCTGATCGATCCGGTGGCCCAGACCAGCAACAACGTCGTGCAGTACTCCGCGACGATCTCGCTGAGCGACGTGCCGAAGACGGTGAGGCTGGGCCAGACGACCAGTGTGCAGGTCATCGTGGCCAAGGCCGACGACGTGCTGACGGTGGCCAGCTCGGCGATCACGACCGCCGGTGGCCAGAATACGGTCACCGTCCTGGAGGGCCAGAAGCAGGTCACCAGGCGGGTCGAGATCGGCGTCAAGGGCGACTCGACCACCGAGATCAAGTCGGGGCTCAACGAGGGCGACCAGGTGGTGCGCGCCACGGCGGGCACGGGCGGCAACCTGCAGGGAGGCTTCCCCGGCGGTGGATTCCCCGGCGGTGGCGGCGGCATCCGCCTCGGCGGCGGCGGTGGCGGTGGCGGGGGCGGACGGTGACCCCCTGGGACCGCGGAGACCGCACGGAAGGCGGCGCACGGCTCGCGGCGAGTCGTACGGCCCCCGTCCTCGACGTGCGCGAGGTCAGCAAGATCTACGGCACCGGTGACGCCACCGTGCACGCGTTGCGCGGGGTGTCGCTGGAGGTAGACAGGGGCGACTACCTGGCGATCATGGGCGCCTCCGGCTCCGGCAAGTCGACGCTGATGAACATCCTCGGATGCCTGGACGTGCCGAGCACCGGTCGCTACCTGGTGGACGGCACCGACGTGGGGGCGCTCGACGACCGGCAACTGGCCATCCTGCGCAACAGGAAGATCGGCTTCGTGTTCCAGTCGTTCAACCTGATCCCGCGCATGAGCGCGCTGGCCAACGTGGAGCTTCCCCTGGCGTACGGGGGTGTCGGCGCGGGAACGCGCCGCCGGCGGGCGCTCGCGGCGCTGGACCAGGTGGGGCTCTCCGACCGCACCCACCACGATCCGAACGAGCTCTCGGGTGGCCAGCAGCAGCGTGTCGCCGTCGCCCGCGCGCTGGTCACCGCGCCGTCGCTGCTTCTGGCCGACGAGCCGACGGGAAATCTCGACACCAGGTCCACCGCCGACGTGCTGCGGATCCTCGACAGGCTCAACGCGGCCGGGCGGACGATCGTCCTGATCACGCACGAGGACGACGTCGCGAGCCACGCGAAGCGGATCCTCCGCCTGGTCGACGGCCTGATCGTCGAGGACCGCCGCCAGGCTCCCGTGGACGGCCCCCCGCCGAGGCTGCCGAGCGTGACCCCATGAACTGCTGGCCCCATCAACAGCCGGGCACGGAGCGGCTCCGGCTCCGGCGAGGAGCGGTGAGCGATCGATGAACGCCCTGGAGGTCCTGCGCTTCGCCGTACGTGGCCTGACGGCCAACAAGATGCGCAGCGCCCTCACCACGCTGGGCATCCTGATCGGCGTGGCGGCGGTGATCCTGCTGGTCGCGGTGGGTGAGGGCACGTCACAGTCGATCCAGCACAACATCCAGCGCCTCGGGTCCAACACGCTGACCGTGATGCAGTCCTTCACGGGCGGCGGCGGTGGCGGGCGCGGTGGCGGAGGCGGAGGGTTCGGCGGCGGTGGCGGAGCCCAGCAGCAGGGCGGCACCGGCCCGCGCACCCAGGCCAGGCAGCTGACCCTCGACGACGCCAGGGCCATGGCCGACCCGACCGGCGCGCCCTCGGTGAAGAGCGTGTCCCCGGTGGTCACCGCCTCCGCGCAGACGGCGACGTACGAGGGGGCGAGCCACGCCATCTCGCAGCTCGTGGGCACCTACCCGAGCTACTTCGAGGCGTCGAACAAGCCGGTGGCCAAGGGCTCGTACTTCGTCAACGACGACGTGCTGGCCGCCAGGAAGATCATCGTGATCGGCCAGACCGTGGCGGAGGACCTGTTCGGGACCGTCGACCCGCTCGGCAAGCAGATCAACATCACGGGCGTGCCGTTCACCGTGGTGGGCGTGCTGAAGGAGGCGGGCTCGTCCGGCTTCCAGGACGCCGACGACGTCGCGATCGCGCCGCTGCCCGCCGTACAGCAGAGCCTGACCGGGTTCGGGTCGCTCGGGCAGATCGTGGTGCAGGCCAAGAGCGCGACGGCGGTGGACGCGGCCCAGACGGAGATCACCGAGATCCTCAACCAGCGCCACGGCATCACCGGCACCGCCACGGCGGACTACCGGATACTCAACCAGGCCGCCCTCCAGGAGACGGTCAGCGCGGCGACCGGCACCTTCACGGTGCTGCTCGGCGCCGTCGCCGCGATCAGCCTGCTCGTCGGCGGCATCGGCATCACCAACATCATGCTCGTGACCGTCACCGAGCGGACGCGGGAGATCGGCATCCGCAAGGCCATCGGAGCGCCCCGGGGCGCCATCCTCGGCCAGTTCCTCGCGGAGGCCACGATGCTCAGCCTGGTCGGCGGCCTGCTGGGCGTGGCCATCGGAGTGGCGGGCAGCAGGTTCACGATCGCCGGTGTCCAGCCGGTCATCGTGCCCACCTCGATCGTGCTCGCCCTCGGCGTCTCGGTCGCGATCGGGCTGTTCTTCGGCAGCTATCCGGCGAACCGGGCCGCGAAGCTGCGCCCCATCGAGGCACTGCGGCACGAGTGACGTACGGCTACCGCACCAAGGAGAGATCATGAGTACGAGCAGGCGCAAGTCGTACCCGGCGGACGAACCGGTGACGGCGGGGGAGCTGCTGGAGGCCTCGCCGTTCGAGGGCGACCTCGACGCCGAGCTCGCCGTGCGGCCGGAAGGGCGCCGGATGTCCACCCTCACCCTGGTTCTCGGCGCGGGGGTGCTGCTCGTGGCGGGCATGCTCGCGGGCATCCAGGCGCAGAAGGCGTGGGGGTCTTCCGCCACGGGCAACCGGCAGGCGGCCGTGCAGGCGCTCCTCGGCGGCAACGGCGGGCAGCAGCGGGCCGGCGGCGCGGGCAGGGCCGGTGGCTACCTCGGCGGCGGCCAGGGCCCCGGGCAGGCGGGCCAGGGCGGTCAGGGCCAAGGGCAGGGCCAGGGCCAGGGCGCGTTCGGCAATGTGACGGTCGGCACGGTCAAGCTCGTGGACGGCGACAAGATCTACCTGGAGACGACGGGCGGCGGGGTCGTCATCGTCAGGACCTCGGGCGACACCAAGATCCAGGTCAGCAAGGAGGGCAAGGTCAAGGACCTCAAGCCCGGCGGCATGGCGATCGTCCAGGGTGAGCGGGGCAGCGACGGCAGCGTCAGCGCCACCTCGGTGAGCCAGGGCGGTGCCACAGGCGGCTTCGGCGGCAACCGAGGCGGTGGCTGATGTCGGGGAGACGACCGGTGCCGGGGGAAGCGAAGGCGGTACGGCGAACGGGGACGAATCATGCAGGGTGAGGCGAAACTGCTGGTCGTCGACGACGAGCCGAACATCCGCGAGCTGCTGTCGGCCACGCTCAGGTACGCCGGGTTCGACGTCATGACGGCGGCGGACGGGCGCGAGGCGGTGCAGCTCGCCGAGCGCGTACGGCCCGACCTGGTCGTGCTCGACGTGATGCTGCCCGACATGGACGGCTTCGCGGTGGCGAACCGGCTCCGCTCGGCCGGGAGGCGTACCCCGGTGCTGTTCCTCACGGCCCGCGACGAGACCGAGCACAAGCTCACCGGGCTCGGCCTGGGCGACGACTACGTGACCAAGCCCTTCAGCCTGGAGGAGGTGCTGGCCAGGATCCGGGCCGTGCTGCGCCGCACCCGGGCGGACCTCAACCTGCCCTCGCGGCTCCAGGTGGCGGACCTGGAGCTGGACGAGGAGGGCCACCAGGTCTGGCGCGCGGGCAGGCGGGTGAAGCTGTCGCCCACCGAGTACAAGCTGCTGCACTACTTCATGGTCAACACCGGGCGCGTGCTGTCGAAGGCGCAGATCCTCGACCACGTCTGGAACTACGACTTCGGCGGCGACAGGAACGTGGTCGAGTCGTACGTCTCGTACCTGCGGCGCAAGGTCGACACCGTGGAACCCCGCCTCATCCACACGCTCCGGGGGGTGGGCTACGTCCTTCGCGCACCACGTCAATGAGCCGGCGATGAGACCGAGGCCCGTCCAGGTGCTCAAGCGGCGCCTTGCCCGGTCGCCCCTGTGGCTGCGCCTGGTCGTGGGAACGCTACTTCTGGTCACGCTCGCCATCGCCCTGACCGGCGGGTTCGCCGTCCAACTGCTCCGCGGCTACCTCGTGGACCGGGTCGACAGGCAACTCGAACTGGCCAGCCGCCCGAGGCGCGACAACTACATCCCGCCCGCCCTGCAGTCGCTGGACATCCCCCGGACCCAGAGGCAGGTCGGCCTGTTCTACATGGCCATGCTCGGATCCGACGGCGCCGTCGAGCGCACCCTCCAGGAGAACCCGGACAGCGACCCGCCCAAGCTCCCCCCGCTCACGCTGGACAAGGTGCGGCGCGCGACGCCGCGCCCGTTCACCGTGGGGTCGGACTCCGGCCTGAGCTGGCGGGTGATCGCCGTGGCCGACGGCACGCACATCCGCGTGATCGCGGTCCGCATGGACGACATCGACGCGACCGTCACCCGGCTCGCGACCATCGTGGCGACCGTGGGCGGCGGCGTGCTGGTCCTGCTCGGCTTCGCCTGCCACTGGCTCGTACGCCGGAGCCTGCGCCCGCTCGGCGAGATCGAAAGGACCGCCGGCGCCATCGCCGGAGGCGACCTGTCCCGCCGGGTGCCGCTGCGGCACCGCCGTACCGAGATGGGACGGCTCGGAAGGGCGATCAACGGCATGCTCGCGCAGATCGAGGCCGCGTTCAGGGACCGCGAGGCCTCGGAGATCGCGGCGCGCAAGTCGGCGTTCCAGGCGCGCCGGTCAGAGGACCGGATGCGGAGGTTCGTCGCCGACGCCTCCCACGAGCTGCGGACGCCGCTCACCTCCATCAGAGGCTTCGCCGAGCTCTACCGCCACGAGGCCCCCGACCTGGACGAGGCGGCCCGGCTGCTGCGCAGGATCGAGGACGAGGCCACCCGCATGGGCATCCTCGTCGACGACCTGCTGCTGCTCGCCCGGCTCGACCAGCAGCGGCCACTCGAACGCCGTACCGTCGACGTGCTCAGCCTGGCCGCAGGGGCTGTGCTCGACGCGCAGACGCTCGCCCCCGACCGCGAGATCGACCTGGTGCGGCTGGACGACTCCGAGGATCCCGTCACGGTCAGGGGGGACGAGGCCAGGCTCCACCAGGTGATCGCGAACCTGGTGGGCAACGCCCTGCGTCACACCCCGGCGGGCACGGCGTTCCGGGTGGGCGTCGGGGAGGTCGAGGGGAACGTGGTGGTCGAGGTGGCGGACGAGGGCCCGGGGCTGCCGGTCAAGGACGCGGAGCGGGTCTTCGAGCGCTTCTACCGCGCCGACCCCTCGCGCACGCGGAGCGGCTCTGGCGGCACCGGCCTCGGCCTGTCGATCGCCGCCGCCCTGGTCCAGGCGCACGGGGGCGTGGTCACCGTCGACAGCGAGCCCGGCCGGGGAGCGACCTTCCGCGTCACCCTCCCGGCCGACGCCTGACGGACGAAGGATCGACCTCCCTCGTCACTCACGCCGGGGCTTGACGGACGAAGGAGCGGCCTCCCACGTCACTCACGGCCGGGGCCTGACGGGCGGCCGGGGGGTTTGACAGGTGAATTTCAGCTTCATCGCATGTGGCGCTGAGCTTGGGGGCCTGTCATGGATATCGCCAAAGTCCCTCGGTTTCCCGATGGAGTCCACCCTGTGATCGCGTTGCCCCGTGTTCTCGGCGTCGCCGCTGTGGCCGCCGTCCTGCTGACCTCCGGGTGTGGTGGAGATTCCAACGCCACGGCCGGTGCCCAGGCTTCGCCCGGCGGGTCCGGTGACCAGCGGGCGGCATTCACCGAGTGCATGCGCAAGAACGGGGTGGAAATGCCCACCCGCCGCCCTGACGCGGCACCCACGGCTCGGCCAAGTGGTACCCCGTCCCCTCGGCCGAGCGGACGACCGGGGGGCTTTGGCACCATGTCACCGGAGATGCAGAAGGCCTTCGAGGCGTGCCGCTCGCTGATGCCGCAGGGCGGTTACGGGCAGGGACGCGGCCCGAGGGGCGGCATGGACGACTCCGCGCTCCAGGCGTTCCGCTCGTGCATGAAGGACAACGGGGCCGAACTCCCGCAGAACGGCGGCATGCGCGAGCTGAAGACGAGCGACCCCGCCATCGCAAAGGCCCTGGAGAAGTGCCGCCCGCTCCTTCCCACCGGCCGTTCCGGGCAGCCGGGAGACCAGCCCTCCGCGCAACCCACCGCTTAGCGCGGAATGCCCCTCTGAGCAGCGCTTTTCCGCGGGCTGCGGATACCTCGGCTCTCTGGGGGCATGACGGGTCTTATGGCGGGGAACAATGGCCTGCTCGTGGCCCTTACGACCCTGCGGCGTCAGCTCGATCACGATCTGTTCCCCCTCGCGATCGGCGACGTCGCTTCGCACCGTCGTGCCCTCAAGGAGCTCAGAGGGCAGCTCGACGACTACCTCCTGCCGCGCGTCGCGGCCATGGACGCTCCGTTGCTGGCCGTCGTCGGGGGCTCGACGGGGGCGGGCAAGTCCACCCTGGTCAACTCCCTCGCCAGCGCGGACGTCACCGAGCCGGGAGTTCTGCGGCCCACGACGCTCGCCCCCACCCTGGTGGCCAACCCGGCCGACGAGGTGTGGTTCACCCGGCAGAAGGTGCTGCCCGGCCTGGCCAGGACGACAGGACGGGGTCGCGGCGAGCCGGGCACCCTGCGCATCGTCACGGCCACCACCCTTCCTCCGGGGCTCGCCCTGCTGGACGCCCCCGACATCGACTCGGTCGTCACGGCCAACCGCGAGATCGCGGCGCAGCTCCTCGCGGCGGCCGACCTCTGGCTGTTCGTCACGACGGCCTCCCGTTACGCCGACGAGGTGCCGTGGGGCTTCCTGCGCAGCGCCCGCGAGCGGAGCACGGCGCTGGCGGTGGTCCTCGACCGGGTGCCGCCTGAGGCGCTCGAACCGGTGAGCGCGCACCTGCACCGCCTGCTCGACGCCAACGGCCTCGCCGGCACGCCCCTGTTCAGCGTGCCCGAGGTGGTGCTCCCGGAGGAGAACGCCCGCCTGCCCGAGGAGGCCGTACGGGCCGTGCGCGACTGGCTGGCCGCGATCGCGGCCGATGCCCAGGCGCGGGCCGAGGTCGTGCGCAGGACCCTCTCGGGGGCGCTGGAGAGCATCACCGCCCGGGTCCCGATGCTCGCGGACGAGGCCGACCGGCAGCGGGCCGGGCTCGCCGACCTGCGGGTCTCCGTGGAGTCCGCCTACGGGACGGCCATGGCCACCTTCGACGACGGCATACGCGACGGCTCGCTGCTGCGCGGCGAGGTGCTGGCCCGCTGGCAGGACTTCATCGGCACCGGCGACTTCATGCGCACGCTGGAGTCGCGCATCGGCTGGCTGCGCGAGCGCATCGTCTCGGCGTTCACCGGGCGGCCCGCTCCTGACACCCAGCTCAGGGTGGCCCTGGAGACCGGGGTCGAGGCGCTGATCCGCTCGGCCGCCGACGCCGCCGCCGAGCGCACCCTGGAGGCCTGGTCCGGCATGCCGGCGGGCCGCGACGTCATCGAGCGGGCGGGCGCGGTCTCGGCGGGGCGGCTCGGCCGCGCGTCCGCCACGCTTCCCGAACGCGCCTCCTCGGCCGTGCGGGCCTGGCAGGGGTACGTCCTGGACCTGGTCGCCAAGGAGGGGGCCGAGAAGCGCACGACCGCCAGGCTCGCCTCGTTCAGCGTGAACGGCGCCGGCCTGCTGCTCATGCTCATGGTCTTCGCCTCCACAGGGGGGCTCACCGGCATCGAGGTCGGCATCGCCGGAGGCACGAGCGTGCTGAGCCAGAAGCTCCTGGAGGCCGTCTTCGGGGACCAGGCCGTACGGACGCTCACCCAGGCGGCACGCGAGGACCTCCAGCAGCGGGTGCGCGAGGTGCTCGACGCGGAGGCGTCCCGGTTCACCTCGCTGCTCGAAGGCGTCGGGCCCCCCGAGGACATGTCCGCCGCGCTCAGGCAGGCGGCGCGGACCGTACGGGACCACCGGGGTGAGATCGACGTGCCCGCGGTGGAAGCCGGGGTGGACCGGCCGTGAAGGTGCTCCGGCGGTCCTCCGCGGTGTCGCTGGACGACAGGCTGACCGCGCTCGCCGAGGCGGCGGACCTCGCCGAAGGGCGCCTGGACGAGGAGGCGGTCGCCGAGGCCCGCGCCGTGGTCTCCCGGGCGGGGGCGCGGCGGAGCCTCTCGGTCGACCACACGGTCGTGGCGCTCGCCGGGGCGACGGGCAGCGGCAAGTCCTCGCTGTTCAACGCCCTGTCGGGCACCACGCTCGCCGGGGTCGGGGTGACCCGGCCGACGACCTCGACGGCCCAGGCGGCGATGTGGGACCCGGAGGGGGCCGGGCCGCTCCTCGACTGGCTGGAGATCCCGCGCCGCCACATCGTCGACGGCATCGACGGCTCGCTCTCCGGGCTGATCCTGCTGGACCTGCCCGACCACGACTCCATCGAGCTGGCCCACCGCCTTGAGGTGGATCGCCTGGTCGCGGTGGTCGATCTGCTGGTGTGGGTGCTCGACCCGCAGAAGTACGCCGACGCGGCCGTACACGAGCGCTACCTCCGTTCGCTGGGCAGGCATCGGGACGTCATGGTGGTCGTGCTGAACCAGACCGACCGCCTCACCCCCGCGGCGGCCGACCGCTGCCTGGGCGACCTGCGGCGGCTGCTGGACGAGGACGGGCTGCCGGGCGTGCCCGTCGTCGCCACCTCCGTGCCCAGGGACACCGGGATCGCCGACCTGCGCGCGACGCTGGCCAAGCGCGTCGCGGAGCGGCGTACGTGGGCCGCGCGGCTGGCGGCGGACGCCGGCACGGCCGCCGACCTGCTGGCGCTCGCGTCGTCGGGCGGGCCCGCCGACGAGACCTCCCTGCCCGAGGGCGGTCCCGACAGGGCGGCCCCGCTGTCCACGGGCGAGCTGGAGAAGCGGGCCAGGGCCGCCGAGGCGGCGCTGTCGGACGAGCTGGCCAGGCCGCTGACCGCCGCGCTCGCGGAGGCGGCGGGCGTCCCGCTCGTGGTGGAGGCGGTCGCCAAGGCCCACAGGCACCGGTCGATCGCGGCCACCGGCTGGCCGGTGACCCGGTGGCTTCGGCGCTTCAGACCCGACCCGCTGCGCCGCCTGCACCTCGGCGTCCCCCTCGCGGACGGCGCGCGTACGTCCCTGCCGCCTGCGGAGCGCGGCGACGAGGGCTCGCCGGCCCGGGTGGAGATCGCGGGACGCACGTCGATCCCGCCCGCGACGGCCGTCCAGCGGTCGCGGATGGACACCGCGATCAGGGACGTCGGCTCGGCCGTCTCCGCCGGTCTGCCGGAGCCGTGGGCGGTGTCCGTACGGCGGTCGGCGCGCTCGCGGGCGGACGACCTCGCCGAGAACCTCGACCGCGCGATGGCGGTGACGTCGGTGGGCAGCGGCAGGCGTCCCCGGTGGTGGCGGGCGGTCGGGCTGCTCCAGTGGCTGCTGTTCGCGACCATGCTGGCCGGCGTGCTCTGGCTGTCGGGGCTGTTCCTGCTCGAATACCTCCGCTTCCCCGCGCTGCCGACGCCGACGCTCGGCGAGGCGCCGTGGCCCACCGTCCTGCTGGGGGGAGGAGCCCTCGCCGGGCTTCTCGTCGCCCTGCTGTCGCGGGTCGCGGCGGCCCTGGGCGCGAGGCGCAGGGCGCGCAAGGCGCGGCGGGCGCTCTGGGCGAGCGTGGACACCGTGGGCCGTGAGATGGTCCTCGACCCGGTGCGCGACGAGCTGTCGCGCGTACAACGCTTCGCGGGCCTGCTCACCACCGGCCGGGGCTGACCTCGGCCGGTGGCTCAGCCCCCTGGACGCGGGGGCTCAGGACTCGTCGGGACGAGGCTCCCTCAGCGCCTCGGCCGGCTGGGGCCGCGCGTTTCCGAGCCCGGACAGGGCGTCGGTGGCGGCCGTCCCGGGGCCGAGGCTGCGGGGGCCGGTCTCCTCCGCGTCGGCGATGGCGTCCTCGGCGGCCTTCGCGGCGATGGCCGCCTCTTCCTTCGCCGAGCTCTTCGTCTCGGTGACCTCGCGGGTGGCGGGGGACCGGGGCAGCGACTCGGTGAACGCTCTGGACACCCCCTGCAGGGCGGAGGTGACCTCGCTGGGGATGACCCAGAAGGTGTTGCCGGAGCCCTGGGCGAGCTGCGGGAGGACCTGGAGGTACTGGTACGCCAGCAGCTGCGGGTCGGGGTCGTTGCGGTGGACCGCCTGGAACACCTCGTCGATGGCCTGCGACTGGCCCTCGGCCTTCAGGATCGCGGCGGTGCGGTCACCCTCGGCCCGGAGGATCGCGCTCTGCTTCTCGCCCTCGGCGGTGAGGATCTGCGACTGGCGGAAGCCCTCGGCGGTGAGGATGGCGGCTCGCTTGTCCCGCTCGGCGCGCATCTGCTTCTCCATCGCCTCCTTGATGCTCTTGGGCGGGTCGATGGCCTTGATCTCTACCCGGTTGACCCGGATGCCCCACTTGCCGGTGGCCTCGTCGAGTACCCCGCGCAGCTGGCTGTTGATGGTGTCGCGGGAGGTCAGGGTCTTCTCCAGGTCCATGCCGCCGACGACGTTCCTCAGGGTCGTGACCGTGAGCTGCTCGACGCCCTGGATGAAGTTGGCGATCTCGTACGCCGCCGCGCGCGGGTCGGTGACCTGGAAGTACAGCACGGTGTCGATGTCGACGACGAGGTTGTCCTCGGTGATCACCGGCTGGGGCTTGAAGGACACCACCTGCTCGCGCAGGTCGATGAGGGGCTTCACGCGGTCGACCCACGGGATCAGGAAGTTCAGGCCTGGCCCGAGTGTGCGGGAGTAGCGCCCGAGGCGTTCGACGTTGCCCGCCCGCGCCTGGGGGACGATCCGGATCGAGCGCAGCACGGTGAACACCGCCAGCAGGGCGATCAGGATTCCGGCGATCAAAGCGGCGTCCATGTTCACTCCCGGGGATAGACGAGGGCGGTCGCGCCCTCTATTTGTATGACGTCCACGGTCGCGCCCGCCGGGATCACCAGGGTCTCGTCGTAGGCGCGGGCCGACCACTCCTCTCCTCCGATGCGTACCCGGCCGTTCAGGCCGGTGACCTCACGGGTGACGTAGGCGGACTTTCCGACCAGGGCCGCGACGCCGAACCGCTGCACGGGAGGCAGGGCGACATGTCGCTGCGCGATGGGCCGGAGAACGGCGAGACCGGAGACGGAGGAGAGGATGAAGACCGCGAGCTGGAGGCCGGTAGGCAGGCCGATGGCGGCGACCACCGCCGTCAGGAGCGAGGCGGCACCGAGCAGCCCGAGTGCCGCGGTGAGCGTGAAGAGCTCCGCCACGCCGAGCACCGCCGCCAGTATCAGCCAGAAGATCCATGAGTCCATTTGCCCCGGCCCTCCCTTATAAGGAGAAACGCGTTCTAGGCGTCGGTGGTTCCTTGTTCACCACCGTAGTCCTAAATTTTGGGGTACGGCAGGGCAAGCTCGCGCGTGCCGTGGACTGTTGAGCTTCCTCATGGAGGAACTCGCCCCGCGTGGGATCAACTTGCACATCCTGTCAGGCGTCAGCGCCGGGATTCACCGGCCACACGGGAAGAGCTTCGCCGACAGAATGCTGTTCGTGCTCGCCGCTATGGCCACCGAGATGGAGCGCGATCTGATCAGCGAGCGCACTATGGACGGGCTAGCACTTGCCGCGATCCCTTGGGGATTGAATCCCTTCGAGCGCAGCTGAGCTGCGCTGCTCCCATAGCCGCGGCCAGACGCAAACGAGTGCGCAGTTTCCTGCACGCATGACCGCCGCTGATCGTTCCATTCCTCCCCGAGGGCCTACCTTGGCTGGACACCCCTAGCAGACGCCGCGCAACTTGCACACCTTGGCGGCCATCTTCTTGGCGTCCTTGGTCACCCGGCCGGGCTCGTACTCTGCCTCGGTGGTGGTGTAGATCATCAGTGCTTTGCCCTTGCGGGCGACGAGACCGCTGATCGTCTCGTTCACGCTGCCGTCCTGCCGGGTCTGGTAGCCCATGCCGATGGCCTCGTCCCCCACCTTGGCCTTGCTCGTCCGCCAATGGATCTTGAGTTCGGGCGCCGAGGGGTCGCTCTTGCGTGCGCACTTCTTGGCCTCGGAGCGCAAAAGGGTGAACGCCGCGTGCGCGGCGCGGGAGCTCTTGTAGATGACGAGTTGTTCGGAGGAGTCGCTAGGGCCGCTGGTCCAGTGCGAAATCGTGCGGGCCGCCACCCGGTCGCGGTCGACGGCGCTCCGGTGCACGCACGGGTTCAGCATCAATGGCTTGGTGAGTTTGTCGCTGATCTCGTAGCCCTGTTCGGTTGCCTCTTCCGGGCTCAAGTGCCTGCGCGCGTCGCGCTCAGTGAGCAGGAAGTTCTTCGGAATCTCGGTCACGATCGCGGGGGCGGACAGGGCCAGCAGCAAAGAGAGTGTCATGCTGATCATGGGGAGTTAGACGCCATCGGGAACGACTTTGTTCGCATGAACACAGAACGCGACAATCTCCACAAAGAGGTCTGCATGCGGCCGGACCGGTCCGGGAGGTCACGGCCAGCTCGGAAACTTCTCGGACGTAGGTTCCTGGATGGCGTTTCCGCAGGTGAGCCGATCGTCCGAGAACCTGTACGTTTCCGGACGACGGGCGGCTGGGCTTGCAACGTCGCATGTCAGAGGCTCAGCGGCCCGAATCTTCCGTATTCCGGTGGCACCCCAGGAGGGAGCCGAGGAACGGTCCTCCAGGGTGACGCCGGTTACGGGACCGCGTTCATACCGTCGGCGCCATGAAAAAGAGCGGAACACGGATCACGGTCGCGGCTCTGGCGGCCGTCACGGTCATGACGGCGGCGCCCGCCGCGACGGCGGCCGCGAGCGCGCGGGACGCCGCCCTGGACGGCGTGTGGCAGACCGACGGCTACGGCACGATCATCACCGTCGACGGGGACCGGCTCCGGTACTTCGACATGACAGCGATCAGCTGCCTGGCGGGCGTCATGTCGGCCAAACGGCAGGGCGGGCCGGGGTCGTTCGTCGCCGACGACGGCTCCCGCCAGATGGCGATCAGACTCCAGGGCCGGCAGCGGGCGCGGCTGCGCTACGTGGGCGCCGTCGGGGAGATCGGCCTGCGCCGGCTGCCCGCCCTTCCCGCCCGCTGCTCGGTGAAGGCCCCCGCCGCGGACCCGGTCACGGTGTTCGACGTCTTCTGGACCACGTTCGCGGAGAACTACCCGTTCTTCGCGACGAAGGGCGTCGACTGGCAGGCGGTGCGCGACCGATACCGTCCCCGGATCGGCCCGAACACCACCGACGCCGAGCTGTTCGGCGTGCTGCGCGACATCCTGAAGGACCTCGGCGACGCCCACACCGCGCTGCGCGCCGGAAAGGACGAGTTCGCCCGGCCGCTGCGCCCCGGCACGAGGCCGCTGGACGGCCTGCCGGCCTTCATGGCCCTGAACAAGCGGGTCCTCGATCTCGTGGAGAAGCACGACGTCCAGAAGCCGCTGACGACATGGGGCCGGGGCGTGATCGGGTACGCCGACCTGCCGGGCGGGTTCGGCTACCTGCGGCTGGCCGCCTTCGACGGGTACGCCGACGGCTGCTTCGCGGCCAACGCGAAGGAGCTGGACCGCGCGCTGGACGAAATCTTCACCCCCGCCCGGACGTCACGCCTGAAGGGCCTCGTCCTCGACGTCCGCCTCAACTTCGGCGGGTACGACGCCCTCGGCATCCAACTCGCCTCCCGCCTCACCGGCCGGCCGTACGTCGCCTACGCCAAGCAGGCGCGCAACGACCCCTCCGACCCCACCCGGTTCACCCGGGCGCGACCGACCTGGGTGCGTCCGGCGGGTTCTCGCTACACCGGGCCGATCGCCCTGCTAACCAGCCCGTTGACCATCAGCGCCGGGGAGACGTTCAGCCAGGCCATGACGGCCCGCACTCCCGCCCCTCGGCGGATCGGCGACGCCACCCAGGGCGCGTTCTCGGACTTCCTGTGGCGCACGCTGCCCAACGGCTGGACCTTCGCCCTGCCCAACGAGCGGTTCCTCACCCGGCAGGGGACCACCTTCGACGTCACCGGCATCCCGCCGCAGGACAGGATCGCCGAAACGCTCAGCGACGGCGAGCTCGCCGCGGGCCGCGACGCCGCCTTCGAGCGGGCGCTCGCCTACCTGCGCACGGCCGGGAGATCCGGCCGGTGACCCGCGTCGCGCGCTGCCCGGTACGCCGCGCGCCGGCGGGGCGGGGCGGCCTCCCGTCACAGGTGGACGCGAAGGTCGCCCATGAGGACGATGCGACCCGCCCGGCACGTCCATAGGCTGGGGGAATGATCTATCAGGGGCCGATCGCGAAGCCGGGGCCGCTCCTGCGGGCCGTGCTGCGGGCGGTCGTCACCGGTACGGCCGACCCGCCGCCGCCCGCGCCACGGCGCGGGCAGGTGCGGGTGCCGTGGCCCCGCGGCCTACGGGGCGTCACCCTGGATCTCGTCCGGATCGGCGACGCGGCCCTGGCGTTCGTGGCGTTCGCGAGCGGGGTCGCGTATATGGAGGGCCCCGCGGCCGCCGCGCGGTGGCCGCACGACGAGGCGTACCTCGTGATCGTGTCGGCGGCCTTCTCGCTGCCGCTGGTGCTGCGCGACCGGTGGCCGCTGGCGGCCTGGCGGTGCGCGCTGCTGGCGCTTCCGGCCGGCTCGGCGGTCGTCGGCGGGTTCCTCAGCCCGCCGTACACGCCGGGCGCGGCGATCGCCTGCCTGCTCGTGGCGTACTCCGTCGCGGTCCGCTGTGACGGCGCGGTCGCGGCGGGGGTGTGGCTGGTCTCCTGCCTTGCGGCGGCGGCCGTCGATGTCGGTACGGCGGTCCCCGCGGTGACCGGGATCACCGTCGCCGTGCTGTTCGGCCACAACGTACGGGCGCGGCGGCTGGCGACCGGGAAGCTGGCCGACGAGGAGCGGCGGGCCGAGGACGCCCTGGCCGAACGGGCGGCGCTGGCCGAGCGGGCCAGGATTGCCCGCGAGCTGCACGACGTGGTCGCCCACCACATGTCGGTGATCGCCATCCAGGCCGAGGCGGTCCCGCTGCGGGCGGGAGACGACGCGGGCCTGCTGGCGCAGGGGCTCGCCGAGATCCGCGCGCTGTCGCTGAAGACGCTGGCCGAGATGCGTCAGGTGGTCGGCGTGCTGCGCGGCGCGGAGGGCGCGAACACCGCGCCCCAGCCCGGCCTCCACCAGATCGACGAGCTGGTCGCGACCGCGTCCCGCGCCGGGGTGACCTTGAGGGTGTCCGGTTCGGGCGAGCTGGGCGACCTGCCGGGCACGGTGGGGCTGACGGCGTACCGGATCGTGCAGGAGTCATTGAGCAACGCGATGCGGCACGGGTCGGGATCGGACGTCACCGCGGAGCTGGTCCGCGACGGCGCCGAGCTGCGGATCCGCGTGGTCAACGGCCTGCCCGCCGATCCCGAAACCACGCCGGGCGGACTCCCCGGGAAGCGGTCGGGCCACGGGCTGGCCGGCATGCGGGAGCGGGTGGCGATGCTCGGCGGCACGTTCCGGGCGGGCCGGGTCGGCGCGGAGTTCGTGGTGACCGCGACCCTGCCGATCGGAGGAGACGCCGGATGAGCATCAGGGTGCTCGTCGCCGACGACCAGGGCATGGTGCGGACCGGGTTCACCGTGTTCCTGAGTACGCAGCCGGACATCGACGTGGTGGGCGAGGCGGCCGACGGCGAGGAGGCCGTGCGCTGCGTCGCGGAACTCTCGCCCGACGTGGTGCTCATGGACGTCAGGATGCCGGTGCTGGACGGCCTGCAGGCCACCCGGCGGATCCTGTCCGCGGGCGGCCGGCCCCCGAAGGTGCTGATCCTGACCACGTTCGATCTGGACGACTACGTGTACGAGGCGCTCCGGGCGGGCGCCAGCGGCTTCCTGCTGAAGGACGCCTCCGCCGGGCAGCTCGCCGAGGCCGTCCGGGTGGTCGCGGCCGGCGAGGCCCTGCTCGCGCCCTCCGTCACCCGGCGACTGATCTCCGAGTTCGCCCGCCTCGGCCCGCGCCGTCCCCGCGCCACCCTGGACGGGATCACCGAACGTGAGTCGGAGGTGCTTACCCTGGTCGCCCACGGCCTGTCCAACCAGGAGATCGCCGAACGGCTCGTCCTGTCCGAGCAGACGGTGAAGACCCACGTGGGCCGCGTCCTGGCGAAGCTCGGCCTCCGCGACCGGGCCCAGGCGATCGTCCACGCGTACGAGACGGGCCTGGTCCGCCCGGGTGAGTGAACCCGGCGGGGTCGCCCGATTTCCGTGCTGGTGAACGGCCGGAGACAGGCTCTGGTCCCGTGAAGTGACGACGCGCCGTCCCCCGTGCCGGACGCCGCACGCGGCGAGTGGGTGACCAACGAGAAGCGGCTGCTGCGCCGAGCCGGGCTGCGTGACATCGACGCGATCGTCGCGGCGCTGCGGCCGGGGGTGCCCGTAGCAATCGCGGAATCAGGCCTGGCGCGGGGTCGGCCCGGCGAGAATGGCGGGGCTGTCCTGCACGCGGGTGGCGCGTTCGGCGGCGGCCCGGGCCAGGGCGCGGGCGCGGCTAGCCTGTCCCGGCGAGGCGTGCGGCTGCTCGGTCTCGGTGACCGGCCCGGCGATCTCGCACTGGAAGACCCCCTCCGGCTCTGTGAGCGGCCCTTCAGGGGCGATCGGTCCCGCCGGGACACCGAATCCGGGGTGGTGATCTCCGGCCGCCTGCGGCGATCCTGGGCGGCCTCACGCTACTCGCGGATCTCGCGATCCCGGCGGCGGAGTGCGCTCGCCCTGAGCCACTCGTCCCAGGAAAGCTGGTCGGGTGGACGCCGCTGGTGGTGGTGTACTCGCGGGCGGAGCCGTTGGCACACCGAGTGATCAGGCCCTGAGGGGGTCAGTTTCGTGAGGGAAGGATCGTGCCCGTCACCTCGCCCAGCGCGATCTCCGTGCCGTCGGGGCCGGGGGCCGTCGCGGTGATGCGCACCGTGTCGCCGTCTTCGAGGAAGGCCCGTGTCTGGCCGTCCGAGAGCTTGACGGACTCGGTGCCGTTCCAGGTGATCTCGATCAGCGACCCCCGCTGGCCCTGCTCGGGCCCGGAGACAGTGCCACTGGCGAACAGGTCGCCCGTGCGCAGGGAGGCGCCGTTGACGCTCATGTGGGCGAGCATCTGGTCGGGCGTCCAGTACATCTCGCGGTACGGCGGGCTGGAGATCGGCTCGCCGTTGAGCTCCACGCCGAGCGTGAGGTCGAGACCCCACGGCTCCCGCCTGGCAAGGTAGCCCAGCGGCTCGGGATCCTGCGCCCGTCCGGGCACGCGGGCGTGTTCGAGGGCCTCCAGCGGAGTGATCCACGCGGAGATCGAGGTGGCGAACGACTTGCCGAGGAACGGCCCGAGCGGGACGTACTCCCACGCCTGGATGTCACGGGCGCTCCAGTCGTTCACCAGCGTGACCCCGAAGACGTGATCGGCGAAGTCTCCCGCGCTCTCGCCGAAGCGGGTCGGCGCCCCGACGACGAACCCCAGCTCGGCCTCGATGTCGAGCTTCACGGACGGCCCGAACACCGGCACGTCGCCGTGCGCGGGGGCGCGCTGGCCACGGGGACGGGTGATCGGGGTGCCGGAGACCACGACGGTGCCCGACCGGCCGTGGTACCCGACCGGCAGGTGGCGCCAGTTGGGCTTGAGGGGGTTCTCACCGGGCCTGAACATGCGGCCGAGGTTGGTCGCGTGCTCCAGCGAGCAGTAGAAGTCGACGTAGTCGCCGACCTCGATCGGCATGTGGAGCCGCACCTGGTGCAGCGGGATGAGGTGGGGCTCGGTCGCCGCGCGGTTCGCCGACGCCTCACCGGCCTCCGCCGAGAGCAGGCGCTGGATGCGGCGCCGGGTGTCCCGCCAGGCCCTACGGCCCCGGGCCAGGAAGCCGTTGAGGCTCCCGGTGGCGAACACCTCGTCGTGCAGGGCGGGCGCCAGGTCGAGAACGTGGTCGCCGATGCGCGCGCAGGCGCGGGGAGCGTGCCCGGGGCGGGAGAACACGCCGTAGGGCAGGTTCGCCACGGTGTAGGCGGACGCGTCGGCTCCGGGTACCCAGCTGGTGGTCACGATCTCCTCTTTGACGGCCGCCGCCGGCCTCCGGTGGTGGTCGGCCAGGCCGAGCCGGGCCAGGTCGTCGATGGGTGTGAATGTGTTGCACGAGCCGTAGGAGACCAGCAGCTCCCTGGCCCGCCGCGCGGTCTCGTGCGGCACGGCCCGCGCCAGCTCCACCAGCTCGCGCTTGTCCATGAGGTCGAGCACCCGGACGGGGTCACGGCCCTCGACGGCCGCGCACACGGCCATCAGGATGTTGAGGAAGCCGTGCCGGTAGACGCCGAGGCCAGGATCGGGGTGGCGGACCGCGTGGTGCAGGCCGGCGGTCGCCTTGAACGGGATGTTCCGCTCGACGCAGTTGCGGATGAAGACGCCCAGCTCGTGCGTGGAGGGGAACAGCTCGGGCGTGAGCCCCCCGCAGCGGACCTTCAGCCCCACCCCCTCAGGCACCTCGTGGAGGTCGGTGGGCGGCACCTCGACGAACAGCCGCGCGCCGGAGTTCCTCGGACGGACGCGCTCGACCACCTCGGCGATGCTCGAACCCGGCGGAAGGGCCGTCTCCACCAGCTCGACGTCGATGCCGGCGAGCTCGCCCTCGCCGAGCAGGTCAAGGCGGGGGAAGTCGGGCGTGTCGATGATGAGCCCCACCCTGATGGGCCGGGTCAGATGCGCGCGCAGCTCGTGCAGGCGGCTGGCCTGGCAGAGGAACCGGTGGCTGAGCACCGGGCTTCCGGCGTCCTCGTCGGCGTAGTGCCGGGCGACCGCGTCCGACATCGGCAGGAGCGCGGGAGGGAACAGCCCGGCGTCGTCGACGAGAGCGGTGAACAGCGGGCTCGTGCCGGGACGGGTCATCGGGCCCACGTCCAGGCGTACCCCGGGTCCTCGCAGGACAGCGCGGCGTCGCCGAGGTCGAGCGGCCGGAAGGTGTCGACCATCACGGCCAGCTCGCTGGTGACCGTCATGCCCCGCCGCACGGCGTCGACGGCGGCCTCGACGGCGCCCGGCTGCGGGCCGTGCGTGAAGCCGGCCGGATGCAGGGAGATGGACCCGACGTCGATGCCCGAGCCCTTGCGCGCGGTGTAGTCGCCGCCCGCGTAGAACATGAACTCGTCGGAGTCGACGTTGTGGTGGTTGTACGGGATCGGCACGGCGTCGGGATGGAAGTCCAGCGGCCGGGGGCAGAACGAGCAGATGACGAAGCCCGGCCCCTCGAAGGTCTGGTGGACGGGCGGCGGCGCGTGCGTGCGCTTCACGATCGGCTCGAAGTCGGCGATGTTGAAGGCGTACGGGTAGAGGTAGCCGTCCCAGCCGACCACGTCGAACGGGTGGTGCGCGTAGGTCAGCCTGGTCAGGCCGCCTCGGGTCCTGACCAGGACGGGCGTCTCGGAATCCTCCACGATCAGCGGCTCGCCGGGCGCCCGCAGGTCGCGCTCGGAGTAGGGCGCGTGCTCCAGGAACTGGCCGTACTGCGACAGGTAGCGCTTCGGGGGCCGGATGTGCCCGGACGCCTCGATGGCGAGGGCCCGCACCGTGGTGCCGTCGAGCGGCACCCAGCGGTGGATCGTGCCGGTGGGGATCACGACGTAGTCGCCCTCTCCGGCCTCGATCACCCCGTACGTGGACTCGAAGCGCACCCGGCCGCTCGCGACGTAGACGCACTCGTCGCCCTTGGAGTCGCGGTAGAGCTCGCTCGGCCGGTCGGCGGCGGCGTACGACAATCGGACGTCCGCGTTGCCCGCCAGCGGCCGCCGGCCGGTGACGAGATCACCGCCCGAGGGAAGATCCTGGGTGCGGAAATGGCGTGGGGACAGCGGAAGGTTCGGCGAGAGGCCCGCTCGCGTGCCGTCGGCCACCGCCTCCGCCTTGACGATCGCGGTCGGCAGGTGGCGGTGGTACAGCAGCGAGGAGTCGGAGGAGAAGCCTTCCTCCCCCATCAACTCCTCCGCGTACAGCCCGCCATCAGGCTTCTTGAACTGGATATGCCGTTTGCGCGGCACCTCGCCGACGGTGCGGTAGTACGGCATCGGCCCTCCTGTGTACGCATATCGGACACCATTGTCCTCTATACGTACGACGATCCGCCATCGCGCCAGCGATGTCAATCTCACGCGGGCAGGTCAGAACCCGCACGCTCATTCGAGGGCCCGGCGGAGCTCGGCGGCGGCGGCGGAGACGCGGGGGCCGAGGGTGGCGGCGTCGATGGCGCCGAACGTCACGATGCCCACGGACGCCTCCAGCCACGGCAGGCCGGGCAGCGGGGCCGCGATGCCGCGCGCGCCCTCCTGGAGCTGCCCCTCGGTGACCAGGTAGTCCGTGCGGCCCTCGCGCAGGGCCAGGATCGCCAGCCCCGCCGCCCCGCGCGAGAGCGGATGGCGCGAGCCCTCGCGGTAGGCGACGTGCATGTCCGTCCAGGTCGGCTCCACCACGGCGATCGCCAGCCCCTCGTCTCCCTCGGCCGCCGTCAGGTGCGCCGTGGCGCCGGTCTCCTCGGCGAGGCGGCGCAGGGCAGGGAGCGCGGCGGCTCGCAGCAGGGGCTGCACGGCCCTGGCCAGCGCGAGGACGCCGAAGCCCAGATGAGCGCGTCCCTCGGCGTCCCGGCGGGCGAAGCCCTCGTTCTGGAGGGTGGTGAGCAGCCGGTAGACGATCGGGCGGCTCAGCTCCAGCTCCTGCGCCAGCTCCGTGGGGGTGCGCCCTCGGTGGCCGTCGGCGAGCAGCCGGAGCAGCCTCAGCCCCCGCTCCAGGGTCTGGGCCGACTCCGGGCTCCCCTTGTGATCGCGCATCTCCCGATTATGCGAGGTGACACCACGTGCGAGTCGGCGCGGGTGGCCTCCCCGGACGCGTGCGGTGTCCGTAACGCCCGGTTGCGGGGGCCGTACGGGAGAGAGAATTTTCGCGTTCGCCCGGTGGTGCCCGAGAGGATCATGCGAGGTGAGGGCCGATATCGGCATATTCGCCGGTCAAGGAATCCCGCTGAGCCACTGGTCGAGTAAAGATACGCCCGATACAGTCGTTTCGATCGTTTACGGGCGATCACTATTCATTTCGCTCCGCCCAAGGAGACGCTTGATGCGAATCAGGAGAGCCCTCGCCCTCAGCGCCGCACTCACCGTGCTCGCGGTGGGCATCCCGGCCGCCACGGCGTTCTCCGAGGACGGCGCCGACGAGTGTAAGAACGTCACCAACGGTGGCTCGCAGTCCGACCCGCAGTGCTTCTGGATGGCTCCGACCCCCCAGGACGCGCTCGACATCGTGCGGTTCTGGGCCAAGGACGACGGAGCCAAGCTCAAGGGGGCCACCGAGTACCCCGTCGGGTGGATCGACTGCACGGTGGAGGCCTGCAGCGCCGACGGCGAGGGTGACGGCCAGGCCCACGGCGAGGGAGACCCCGCGCCCGAGGGCTACCAGGACGACAACACGCCGCCCGCCTGCCAGACCGCCGGCGAGACCTGCTCGGTGACCCCCGAGGAGATCGCCGCCGCCGCGCAGACCGCCGCAGGGCGGGCGATCGCCGCCGCCGCCGCGAGCGGCATGCGGGTGTGGGTGGACACCGAGCTCCTCGACGACTACAAGGCCGGCACCGCCGCCTTCGCCGCCGCCGTCAGGAAGGCCGGCGCGCTCGCCGCGCAGCCGGGCGTCGTCGGCATCCGGTTCACCTCGCAGCTCGGCTACAACGGCGCGGTGAAGACGCCGGAGGAGATGCAGTCGTTCGTCACGGCCGCCGCCGGCGCGCTGCACCAGGTGGCCCCCGGCAAGAAGCTCGGCGTCCACACGGTGGTGCCGGAGTTCGGCTGCGGCAACAGCGACCTGTGCAAGGCCGAGATGACCAAGAAGTATCCGCTGCTCGCGCCGAAGAACATCGAGCCGCTGCTCACCTCCGGCTCGGTCGACCAGCTCGCGCTCGACGCCGGCCTCCTCTCGACCGCGTACGCCACGTGGAACATCACTCCGCAGCAGGCGCAGCGCAACCAGTGGAGCAAGGTCAAGACCCTCGCCTGGGACACGCTCGCGCAGATCGCGGCCGAGGACGCCGGGCTGGCGGGCAAGAACGCCTCACCGCTCACCGCCGAGCAGGCGGCCACGGCGGCGCAGGAGCGCATCACCACCCCGCTGAAGGACGGCGCCGCGACGGTCAACCTCTGGACCCGCTGGCAGGACGGCACGGGCGCCACGTACCGCGTGATGGGCTCGGGCCTCGCCTCGACGCCCGCCTGGGAGCAGCTCGGCAAGCTGGAGCCGCTCCAGCGCCGCCTGACCACGATGTTCAACCCGGCTTCGCCCGAGGTCGGCATCGCCGAGGACGTCAAGAAGCTGTCCGAGGTGTTCAGCCAGGTCTACGTCACCGACTAGGCCTGGACGCGCGGGGGAAGGCGCGGCACGCTGTCGACCAGACGGCGGGTGTAAGGATGACGAGGAGAGCCGAGCACGGCGGCGGTGTCGCCCTGCTCGACGATCCGGCCCCGTTCCAGCACGGCGGTGTGCCCGCACAGCGTCGCCACCACGGCGAGGTCGTGCGACACCATGACCACGGTCAGGCCGCGCGTCTCCCGCAGTTCGGCCAGCAGGTCCACGATGCGCACCCGGGTCGAGACGTCCAGAGCGCTGACGGGCTCGTCGGCGAGCAGCACGCGCGGCTCGCACACGATGGCCCGCGCGATGGCGATGCGCTGGCGCTGCCCGCCGGAGAACTCGTGCGGGTAGCGGCGGGCGGCGTCCGCCGGAAGCCCCACCGCGTCCAGCGCGGCGGCGACGCGTACGTTGGCGGGATCTCCCTGGGTGCGGGGGGCCGTGAGCAGGCCAAGCGAGCGCAGCGGTTCCGCGACGATCCTGCCCACGCGCTGCCGGGGGTCGAGCGAGGAGTACGGGTCCTGGAACACGGTCTGCACGCTGCGCCGGAAGGCGCGCATCCGGCCTCGCCCCCGAGGTGAGAGCTCCGCGCCGTCGAACAGGATCTGCCCGTCGGTCGGCCGCGCGAGCCCGAGGAGCAGGCGCAGCAGGGTGGTCTTCCCCGCGCCCGACTCGCCGACCAGCGCCACGCTCCGGCCGGGCGTGACCGCGAGGGAGACGTCCGACAGCACGGGCGCGGCGCCGCGGTAGGCGAAGCCCACCTGGCGCGCCTCAAGGATGGCCGGGGTCAACGTTGGCTCCAATCGAGCGCGCTGTCGAGTTGCCGCGCGCTGCCCACCAGGTCACGGGTGTACGGATGGCGCGGCGTGCTGACGATGTCGAGAACGCGCCCGGACTCCACGGCCACGCCGTCCTTGAGCACGAGCACGTGGTCGGTCACGGCCGACACGACCGCGAGGTCGTGGCTGATGAACAGCAGCGCCATCCCGCGCGCGGAGACCAGGCCGTCCAGCAGCGCCAGCACCTCGGCCTGGACCGTCACGTCGAGGGCCGTGGTGGGCTCGTCGGCGATCAGCAGGGCCGGTTCGCAGGCGAGGGCCATGGCGATCGCCACCCGCTGGCGCTGGCCACCGGAGATCTCGTGCGGGTAGGCCTTCGCGATGCGGCCGGGGTCGGTCAGCCGCACCTCTTCGAGCGCCGCGATGACCGCCTTGCGAAGGGCGGCGCCCCGCAGCCCGCGTACGCGCCGGAGGGGCTCGGCGAGCTGGCCGCCGACCCTCATCAGCGGGTCCAGGGCGGTGAGCGGCTCCTGGAAGACGATGGTCGCGGCCCGGCCGCGCAGCCCGTTCAGCCGCCGCTCCGCCGCGCCCACGACCTCGGTCCGTACGAGCCCGGGGGCGTCCAGCACCACGCTGCCCGACACGGTCATCCCGGCGGGAGTCAGCCCCATGATCGCGAGCGCGGTCAGCGACTTGCCGGAACCGGACTCCCCGATCAGGCCGAGGCGGGCGCCCGGCTCCATCGTGAACGACACGCCGGAGACGAGCGCGCGGCCGTCCGCCGACTTCACTGTGAGCTCGGTGACGTCGAGCAGGCTCATCGGGTCCTCCGCCGGGTCGGGTCGGCCACGTCCCTGAGGCCGTCGGCGACGAGGTTCACCCCGACGACCAGCACGACCAGGAGCACGCCGGGCGCGATCGCCCCGAGCGGCGCGGTCAGCACGGTCGCCTGGGCCTCCTGCAGCATCCGTCCCCACGAGGCGTTCGGCGGCGGCGCCCCGAGCCCGAGGTACGACAGGCTCGCCTCGGCCAGCACGGCGAGGCCGAGTTGCAGCGCGAGGTTGACCAGCAGCGTCGGCCAGATGTTGGGAAGGACGTGCTCGGCCACCACGCGCGGCCAGGAGGTTCCCGACGTGCGCGACGCGGTGATGAAGTCCTGGGCCAGCACCCGCTTGACGAGCACGCGGGTCAGCCGCGCGACGATCGCCGACATCGCGAGCCCGATCGCCAGGATGGCCGAGGTGAGGGACGCGTCCCGCGCCGCCACCACCAGCATGGCGAGCAGGAGGGTGGGGAAGGCGATCAGGATGTCGAGCAGGGCCGAGATCGTGTCGTCCAGCCACCGGGTGGCGAACCCGGCGAGCAGGCCGGCGGCGACGCCGAGGAGTCCGCCGAGCGCCACGGAGCCGGCGCCGGCCGTCAGCGCCACCCGGGCCCCGATCATGAGCTGGGTCAGCAGGTCGCGGCCGAGCTTGTCCGTGCCGAGCAGGTGGGGCGGGCCGGGGGGCGCGAGCCGCCCGCCCGAGGTGTCCTCGGGCGCGAACGGCACCCAGAACAGCGAGACGACCGCCACCGCGACGATCGCGCCGGCCAGTAGGCAGCCGATCACCAGGGTCGCGGAGCGGCGACGGCGACCGGCTGGTGCCGGATCGGCCGCCTTGAGGGGGCCGGCGGTGTGCGGGTGGCTCATCGGGCGCTCCGTGACAGGGTGCCGCGCAGGCGCGGGTCGATCAGGCGCTGGACCAGGTCGGCGAGGAATCCGATCACCAGCACGCCGAAGGTGCTGACGAACAGAACGCCCTGGACGATCGGGTAGTCATGCTGCGCGATCGCCTTGGCCAGCATGCTGCCGAGCCCCGGCAGGGCGAACACGCTCTCGACCACGACCGCGCCGAGGAACGTCGTGGCCAGCTCGATGCCCAGGATCGAGACGACGGGCACGGCCGCGTTGCGCAGGCCGTGGCGCCACATCGCCATGGTGAACGACGAGCCCATCGCCCGGAACGTCCGCAGGTAGTCGCTGTCCAGCACGTCCACGGTGGCCGAGCGCACGTACCTGATGAGCGAGGCGGACATGACGAGGGCGATGGTGACGACGGGCAGGGCGAGCGAGGTGAGCGCGTCGGCGGGGTCGGCCCAGTCGTCCTGCGGGAAACCGCCTGCGGGAAGGATCTGGAAGTACAGCGCGAACGCGGTGATCAGCAGCATTCCCACCCAGAAGACCGGGACGGCGATGCCGAGCTGCGAGATCCCGTTGAGCAGCGGCCCGTACCAGCGGTTCGACCGGTGGGCCGCGACGAACCCGACCGGGACGGCGACCACGACGGCGAGGAGGAACGCCAGCAGCGTGAGCGGGACGGTCACCACCAGGCGCGAGGCGATCTCGGGGCCGACGGGAAGGGTGCTGATGAACGACGTGCCGAGGTCGAACGTCGCCATCTGCCCGAGCCAGGTGACGAACTGCTCGGGCAGCGGGCGGTCCGACCCGATCCGGTGGCGAGCGGCCGCGATCTGCTCGGGCGAGGCTCCGACCGACAGCAGCGAGTTGGCCGGGTCGCCGGGAAGCAGGCGCAGCAGCAGGAACAGCACCGTGCTGGCCAGCAGCAGCGAGATGACCAGGAAGGCCACGCGCCGCAGCAGGTAGGTGGTCATGACAAGCCGATCGATCAGGAGGACACGCCCGCGCCCCGGCGGGCCGTACAGGCCCGGGCCGGGGCGGGAGGTGCCGGGTCAGGCCTTCTTGATGCCGTACGCGTAGAACTGGGAGTTCAGGCCGTTCAGGGGATAGCCCGACAGCTTGGACGACGCGACGACGATCTGCGGGTAGAGGTAGAGCCAGTCGCTGGCGGCGTCGGCGGCGATCTGCTGGTTGGCCTTCTTCAGCAGCTCGGTCTGCGCCTCGGCGGTGTCCGACTCCTCGGCCTCCTTCACCCACGCGGTGACCTGCGGGTTGTCGTAGCCCCAGTAGAAGTCGGGGTCGCCGTACCAGACGACGTCGCGGTCGTTGACGTGTTCCTGCATCGTGGCGGCGAAGTCGCGGTTCTTGTAGACCTTGGTGTACCACTCGTCGGCCGTGATGACGTTGATGTTCACGGTGATGCCGACCTTGGCCAGCTCGGACTTGATGAACGTCGCCGCGGTGGGGTGCGGGTCGTAGTTCGGGGTGTCGAGCGTGAAGCTGAACCCGCCGGCGTACCCCGCGTCGGCGAGCTGCTTCTTGGCGAGGTTCACGTCGTACGGGTTGACCTTGGTGAGGTCCTCGTACCACGGGTCGGTGGGCGGCACCATCGAGCCGATCAGCGTGCCGTACTCGCCCCAGATGGAGCTGAGCAGCTTCTTGTTGTCGATCGCCGAGGTCACGGCCTTGCGGACGAGCGGCTTGTCGAACGGCGCCTTGCGGTCGTTGAACGCCAGCAGCAGCTTGGTCGTCGAGTGCCCGTTGTTCACCTTGTAGTTCGCGTTGTTGGTGAACTGCGCGAGCGCGTCCGGGCTCTGCTCGCTGGTCACGACGTCGACCGCGTTGGTGAGCAGGGCGTTGTTCAGCGCCGTCGCGTCCGTGTAGTAGTGGAACACCACCTGCTTGTTGGCGGCCGCCGTGCCCCAATAGCCGGGGAACCGGTCGAGGCTCAGCGAGGCGCCGCGCTTCCACGTGCCGAGCTTGTACGGACCGGTGCCGTCCTCGGTCGTCGCGAGGTCCTTCGCCTGGTCGTTGATGATCCAGATGTAGCTGAGGTTGTACACGAACGAGATGGACTTGCTCGACAGCGTCACGGTGACCGTGTGGTCGTCCGGAGTCTCGATCTTCTTGATGACGGCGAAGCTGCTCTTGCGGGCGGACTGCGAGCCGTCCGCGGTGACCTTCTCGATGCTGTACTTCACGTCGGCGGAGGTGAGCGGCTCGCCCGAGTGGAACTTCACGCCGTCCCGCAGCGTGAAGGTGTAGGTCAGGCCGTCGGAACCGACCTTGTAGTCCTTGGCCAGGAGGTTCTCGACCTTGCCGTCGTCGGTGAGCCTGAACAGGCCTTCGTAGACGTTGCCGTTGAACGCCTCGGTCGTGCCCTGGCCGCCGCCCGCGGTGTTGTCGAGGTTCTGCGGCTCGTAGAGCGATCCGATGCCGATCGTCGCTTCCGTGTCGGACGAGTCCGCCGGCGAGGTGCTCTTCGTTCCCGAGTCGCCACCTGCGCCGCCGCAGGCGGTGAGGGCGAGCGCGAGCGCGATGGCGGCGCCGAAGAGCGACGTCGTCTTCCTGTTCACTGTTTCTCCTGGTCGACGGCCTGTGCGGCCGCGTATATGGGGGCGACCCGCGTGGAGTCGGAATCCTACATTAATAGTAGGGTTTGGCCGTTTTTCGGGGGCCTGCACCATGCAACTGAGCCGCGGGCGAAACGATTCCAGGTCCGGTAAAACGCGCGACGGCCCGCACCGCGTCTCCACGCGGTGCGGGCCGTGCCGCTGGGATCTGCCGCCAGGCCGGCTCGTCTCCTACGACGTCGGGGGCGGCGTCGTCGGTGCGGCACCGGTGGGCGTCGGCGTGGGCGTCGTGAGCTCGGCGCCGGTCGGCGTCGGCGTGGGGAGCTGCTCCTGCATTTCGCAACTGCTGTCCTTCGAGGCCCCCTCCGCCTGCGGCAGCTCGTCGGTCACGGAGACCTTCAGCTGCGCGGTCAGGGCCATGACGCTGCCAACGGGCGCGCCCGCGGCCTTCTCGTCGACGACCGTGCCGCGCTCCCCGAGGAACATGTACGTCTCCGGGTCGAAGATGAGCATGGTGGCGATGCCGTTTCGAGGCCTGCCCAGCGCCACGCCTTCGCGTCCCGCCGAGTCCTTGACGCCCACGGTCACCACGACGCCGGGGATCGTCTTGGTGGCCTCGAAGAGCGCCTGCCTCTGGGCGCGCGGCAGGTAGTTCTCCCTCAGCAGGTCGCCTGCTGTCCCGAACGCCCCGTCATCGGCGGGGATGTCGCCATGCGGCCGGTTGTAGAGGTACTCGCGCATCCCGGCCTCGTCGGTCGGCAGGGTGCTCAGGTACGCGTAGTCGGTGCGGGTGTCCTCGGGCCAGCCGGGGCAGTGCCCGGAGATCTCGCTCCACCCCTCGCCCCGCCACTGCTTCGCCTCCTCCGGCAGCGGCCAGCCGGGCCACTGCTTGGGCGCCAGCCCGGCGCTCCACAGCAGGCCCTTCGAGTTCCCGTCGACCGGCTTCCAGATCTTCCGCTTGGTCCGGTAGAGGTAGCGGCTCTGCGTCCCGCCCTCACCCATGCTTTCGGACGTGTACATCGTCTCCGACTCCACCAGGATGTACTGGCCCGGCTTCGGAAGCGGCTCGGCGGCGTCCTGTGAGGGCGCCACCGCCACGGACTCCTCGGACTCGGAGGCCGGGTCGGTCGCGGTGGCCCCCGGCACCGCGACCGGAGCGGTCCGCGACGACAGGGCGACCCCGAGGCCGCCCACCAGGGCCACGGTCAGCCCGAAGGCACCCACCGCCTGCCACCCGAGCCTCGGCCGCCGGAACCGGCGCCGTCCGGCCGCCTCCGAGAGCAGGCGGTGTCGCGCGGCCTCACGCGCCTCCGGCGGGTACGGCGGTGCGGCCGGACGGTTGTCGGCGAAAGGTCTGAGTTCGTCATCCATGCTGGGGCTCCAAAGTGAGGGGGTCGACGCCACCGAGCGCCCGGCGGAGTTTCACCCGGACGCGGTGAAGGCGCGAGCGCACCGTGCCGACGGGGATGCGAAGGGCCTGGGCGACGTCCTCGTAGCTCAGGTCGGTCCACGCCACGAGGAGCAGCAGGTCGCGCTCGCGCGACGACAGCTTGGACAGCGCGCGGGCGAGCCGCGGCTGGAGCTGTTCGGCGGTGACGCGGTCGACGCTCCGGTCGTCGAACGAGCCGGGCCGGTCGGCGGTGACCCTGGCCATGGCCTGGGTACGCCGGCGCTCGGCCCTGCGGTGCTGCGACCCCACGTTGGTCGCGATGCCGTACAGCCAGGGCCTCGCGTCGGGACGCGAGCGGTCGTAGCGGGCCCGGCCGCGGAACGCGACGAGGAACACCTCCGCCACCACATCCTCGGCCGGCTCGGCTCCGAGCCGTCTCGCGGCGTATCGGAAGATCTCGTCGGCATGCCGGTCGAACACCATCGCGAACAGCTCGGGCTGCTCCAGCGAACGTGCGATCACGATGGAGTCGTCCAGGGTGGAGCCGTCGAGCAGTGCCTGCGCACTCACCACGTGCGGGTCCTCTCCGGGGTCTGATGCGGTCACCCCGTACTTGGCCGCACCCGCGACCCCGGTTCCCATTTTTCCGAATCGACCGGTTCGCTGCTCGTGGCGGTCAGGGGTTGAGCGCTTGGCGGGCGCGCAGGACGATCTCCAGTTCGAAGCGGATGTCCGGGTCGGCGAGCTGGTCGCCGTACAGCTCCTCCAGTTGCCGCAGCCGGTAGCGAACAGTCTGCGGGTGGATGTGGAGGCGGGCGGCGACCTCCCCGGCGCCCCGGCCGTGGCGGAGCCAGGCGAGCAGGGTCTCGGCCAGCCGGTCCTGCCGGCTCGGCCGCAGGTGCGCGAGGGGCGCGAGCCGTACCGCGGACAGGGCCTTCACCAGCTCCTCGTCCTTGAACACGATGAGCGTGGCCATGTGGTCGGCGCAGCGCAGCACTCTCGCGGACCCGGGCAGCACCCCGCGATCGGCCAGCGCGAGCGCCTCCATGGCCCACCGCAGTGACGTGGCGGCGTTGAGCAGCGGCACGGAGGGCCCGATGGCGGCCCGCCAGCCGCGCAGTCCCGTCTCCAGCATCCGCGCCTGCCCCGGCCCGTCCGGGTCGGGGACGATCAGGCAGGGATGCCGGCGGTCCAGCCCCACCAGCACGTCGGGAGGCAGCGACGGCGCGCGGTAGCCGCCCCGTTCCTCGAGCGCCACGCCGGCCACGGTCTTCGGCGGACGCCAGCCGGCGGTCCTGGCAAGGTCGGCGATGGCGTCGGGGGAGGCGGGCGGCTGAGAGAGCAGCAGGTCGAGCAGGCGGTGGCGGCGGCGCTCGATCTCGCCCGCCGCGTTGGCGCGGGCCTCGTTGAAGCCGTCGGTCGCCGCGTCGGCGAGCTGGTCGAGGAACACGAAGATGGCCTCGCCCAGGTCGTACAGCGTCTTGGGGTCGAGGCGGAGCCGCTCGGCCTGCTCGGTGAGGCGGTGCCACGCCACCCGCGCGCCGAGGCGCATGGCGGTCTGGAAGGGTTCGAGGTTGCGGCCCTCGGCGGCCTCGCCCCGGCCGATCGCGCGGAACACCTCGGGATCCCACGGGTCGTGGGGCCGCTCGATGCGCCGGAGGAACCGCTGGAGCGCCTCGTCCACGGCGATGCGCAGCACCTTGATGTAGACCTCGTCGGAGGGACGGGCGTACTCGGGCACGCGCCGCTGGATCTCGAAGATCATCTGATCGGCGAGATCGCTCATCACGGGACGGAGGCGTCCCGCCACACCGGCCGGTACGGCGGCCCAGAGCTCGTTGTCTGATGTGATCGCCAATTGGCCCTCCCGTCGGAGTCCGTCCAATTGTGACGTATTAGACAGGAGGTTAGTAGCGGGCGACGCGACGATGTCGCGCGTGTTACGGACTGGCGGCGGACGCGGCCCGCGGGCCCAGGACGCGGGCGATCGCACGGAGGGCGCGGGCGGGGGCGGCCGGGTCACGGTGGAGCTGGATGGACTGGTCGGCGGCCAGCGCGACGCCGTTCAGCTCGAAGACGAACTGGTCGACGTCGGTGTCCGCGGGCAGCTCGCCCGCCTCGACGGCCGCGCGCAGCTCGGCGGCCACGTACGCGGACCAGCTCGCCAGCGCGGCCAGCACGGCGTCGCGCACCGGACCCGGACGCCCGTCGAACTCGGTGGCGACCGAGGTCAGGAAGCATCCCCCGTGCCCCTCGGCGCCCGCCATGTAGTCGATCCACTCCCCGAACGCGCGCGCTAGCCGCTCGGCCCCCGGCCTCGCGCCGACGACCCGGGCGGGGACCCGCAGGCGGAACCTCTCGACCGCGGCGTCCAGGGTGGCGAGTTGCAACGCCTCCTTGGAGCCGAAGTGGCCGATGACTCCGGCCTTGCTCATCTCCAGGTCGGCGGCGAGGCGGCCGATGGTCAGGCCTTCGAGGCCTTCGGCGGAGGCCAGCGCGAACGCGCGCTCGATGATCCTGGTGCGGGTGGCCACCGCCTCGACGGCGGACTTGCGCGGGCTCATGGCATCAGCTTAACCTACCGATCGTTCGCCAAAAACGTACGATCGTTCGTTAGTTAAGAGGTCCGCTGTGAAGATCCACCACCTCAACTGCGGTTCCATGCGGCAGATCGACACGGCCCAGGGAAGCCTCCCCGCCGTCTGCCACTGCCTGCTCGTCGAGACCGGCCACGACGGCCTCGTCCTGGTGGAGACCGGCCTCGGCACGCCCGACGTCGCCCGCCCGGAAGAGACCCTCGGTCCGGACTTCCTCGGCAGGGCCCAGCCCGTGCTCGACCTGGCGGAGACGGCCGTCCACCAGGTGGCCAGGCTGGGCTTCCGGCCCGAGGACGTGCGGCACATCGTGCTGAGCCACCTCGACCTCGACCACGCCGGCGGGCTGCCCGACTTCCCCTGGGCGAAGGTCCACCTGCGCGAGGCCGAGCACCGCGCCGCGATGGCCGCTCCCGGCCACCACCCCGAGGACCGCGTCCGTTACCGGCCGGCCCAGTGGGCGCACCGGCCGCACTGGGTGACCTACCCCGCCGCCCAGGGCGACCCGTGGTTCGGCTTCGACGCGGTACGCCCGCTGGAAGGCCTGGACGCGGACATCCTGCTCGTACCGCTCGGCGGGCACACCCTCGGGCACAGCGCGATCGCCGTTCGCGCCGACGACCGGTGGCTGCTGCACTGTGGCGACGCCTACTACTTCCACGGCGAGATCGACCCCGACGCCCCGCATGGCCACCCGGGCATGGACATCCTCCAGCAGATCACCGAGGTCGACCGGCCACTGCGGCTCGGCAACCACGCCCGCCTGCGCGAGCTGGTCCGCCTGCACGGCGACGAGGTGAGCCTCGTGAGCGCCCACGACCCCTGGGAACTGGCCCGGTACGTCGCCTAGACACGTCTATCCCGGGAGGAACCGGCCTGATATGTCACCTAGACACGTCTATCCCGCGACGCCGATCCGCGAAGCAGGACCTAGCTGGTGGCGCTGAGGTAGTGGGAGAACTCCTCGAGCGAGATGAGCCCGTCGCCGTCGACGTCGAGCTTCTGGACCGCCGCCTCGGCGGCCTCGGCGGTCACCGGCTGGCCCAGCACCTCCATGAGGTGCAGCAGCTCCCCGGCCGAGATCAGCCCGTCCTTGTCGGCGTCGACCAAATCGAAGGTCACCGCGTACTCGCTCATTGCCACTCCTCGTTTGATCAGTCGTCCAGAACCTTAGTCGGCTCCCCACCGCCGTTCACGGGTTTTGAGGTAGTTCGCCCACCCAACAAACCCCCTGACCGGCAGGTAAAGCCGCACCCCCTCTGCCCCCCACCGCCCAGGACAACCATCGGTAACGCGTCATCCTGCGAGCGGACTAGCGCCCGGCGAGCGGCCCGCTGTCTCTAAGCAACTTGGGTTGACTAACTCTGAATTAGTCAATTAATGTTGCTTACATGCCCGTGAGTGACATCCCCGTCCCCCAGGACCCCGCCGACGAACTGGCGGCCGTAGGAGCGCTGCGGCGCCTGGCCGACCAACTGGAGGACGCCGCCGTCGAGCATGCGATGCGCGCGGGTTGGAGCTGGCCACAGGTCGCCGAGGCGCTCGGCGTGACCCGTCAGGCCGTCCACAGGAAGCACGCCAAGCGGCTCATCGCCGTGGGCGTCAAGCTGAGGAGACGTTCACCATGAGCACGTTCGACGCATACCTTCATACGATCCTCACGGAGGGAGGGGTCGAGGCGCAGAGGCACGGATCGGCCACGGTCGAGGCGCAGCACCTCCTGCTCGCCGTCGCGGCCCAGGAGGGCACCGCCCCGCAGCGCGTCCTGGCCTCCGTCGGCCTCGACCACCAGGCGACCCGGGCTGCTCTCGACCGGGAGTTCGACCACAGCCTGGCCACCGTCGGGGTGTCCCGCGCATCCTTCGGCCTCTCCCGGCCGAGCGCCACGCTGAAGCGCCGGCCCACCATGGGCGCGACGGGCAAGCTCGCCCTTGAGCGTGGCTTCGCCGCGGTCTCCCGCAAGAAGGACCTGCGACCAGCGCACGTACTGCTCGGAATCCTGCGGGGCGAGGTCGGCACGGTGGCACGCGCCCTGGCCCTGGCCGGCGTCGACCGTTCCGACCTGCTGACCCGCGTCCACAACACCATCACCAACGACGACACCGAGTAACGAGTACGCCAGCCCTTCCATGGTCCCGAAGTGCCGTTCGCGCTTCGCTCATGAGCACCTGAGACAGCAGGCACCGCCTGTCAGAAGGATGCGCTTCATCGGCTACGCCCCCATTCGTACCGGGCACGCCCACCGGCGGCGCGACGATCCGAACAGATCGATCAACGGCACCTTCCGCAGCCTTCAGCGGCCTTCACGCTCCTGTCGGAGCAGCGCCTTTTCTGCATAGCCATGCCTGCGCCACCCCCTCCAACCTTCTTTCCGTGCCCAAGGAGGCAACTGTCCATGTTCGGTGCCCGCGCGGGCCTGCTCGTCGCCGTGACGGTGGCAGGGACCGCCATGATGACTTCCGCTGCCTCCGCAGCCGACCGCGACCGAGGCCACGCCAAGATCCGGCGCGTGCTCGACCGGGCCGTGGCCGACGGCGGCGGCCCAGGCATCGTCGCCGAGATCAGAGACGGCCACACAACACCGTGGTTCGGCACGGCAGGGGTCGCCGACATGACGACCGGTCGCAAGCGCCAACCGGGCGAGCATTTCCGCATCGGAAGTTTCACCAAGGCGTTCGTCGGCACGGTGGCTCTGCAACTGGTGGCCGAAGGCAAGCTGACCCTGGACGACACGGTGGCCAAGTGGCTGCCCGGCGTGGTGGAGGAGTACATCCCCGGCGCGGACGGCACCAAGATCACCGTCCGGCGGTTGCTCAACCACACCAGCGGACTCCCCGACGCCATCCCCGGCCAGGAGACCCCGCGCCCCGAAGAGCCCGGCAAGCGCTTCATCTACTCAAAGGTCAACTACAACCTGGCGGGAATGATCGTTGAGCGTGCGACAGGCTCGACCCTCGCGGACGAGATCGAGCGCCGCATCGCCCGCCCGCTGCGCCTGACGGGAACCTACCTCCCTGGCACCGACAACACGATCCGCGACCCACACGCCCGCCACTACTCCAAGCAAGACGAGACCGGCCACGACGCGGAAATCCACGATGTGACCGAGATGGACCTGAGCTGGGCCTGGGCCGCCGGCGGCATGATCTCGACGACCTCGGACCTGCACCGGTTCCTGAGCGCCCTGCTGCGCGGCCGCCTCCTCCCGCCCGCCCAGCAGAAGGAGATGTTCACCACCGTCTCGACGGAGGGCTCAGGCTGGGTCCCGGACACCAGGTACGGCCTCGGCGTCTACTCCCAGAAGCTCTCGTGCGGGGTCACGGTCTGGGGCGGCGGCGGCTTCATCCAGGGCTCGATGTCGTACGCGATGGGCAACCGCCAGGGCACCCACACGCTGGTGAGCAACCTGAACGGCGACTGGAACGACTTCCTGAAGACCTTCACCGACCTCTTCGAACCTCTCTTCTGCCCGACGACCTCTCGAAACCCGGCCTTGTAACCTGCGGGACGGGGATAGTCTCCGTCGGCCCGCGCCCGCCTTCTGAGCGGCTGAGGCCTCGGCCCGAACGCGGGTCTGGGCCGGCCAGTAGGAGTGGGTCCCGATTGCGCTTAAAGGTTTGAGTTGCCAGTTTCGGTGAGTTGCCAGTAGTTGGCAACTCACCGAAACTGGCAACTCTTGCTTGGTTTCTCGAAAGTGCCATGCCATCCTGGGGAGGTGACCGGCACCCTTGGCGATGAGGAACAGCTCCTGGCCCTGGGGATCGCCCAACTGGCCGCGCTCCTGGGAAGCGACTGGGAGATCTCCCTGGAGCCTGAACCCTCTTCGCCGCGACCTCAGGGTCTATCCCCGGGCAGGCCTGACAGGTTGATCGGCGTCACCGACTCCGCTCACACCTTCTATGGCCAGGTGCTCGCAGAAGCGGTGCTCGACCCGACCCCTGCTCGCCTTGAACGTGAGTTACTGCCGCGGATCTCAGTGATGCGTCGCTTCAGCCCGGGAGCGTCAGCGGTAGTGATCGCACCGTGGCTCAGCCCGCGTACCCGTGAGCTGCTCTCTCGATGGGACTGCGGCTATCTGGACCTGACCGGCAACGTCTCGTTCACGATGAGGCGGCCGGCCGTTGTGATCCGCACCGACGGAGCCGCGCGGGATCCCCGGGGGCGCCGAGGGAGTGGCGGGCGCGGGCTGAGGGGTCTTCGCGCGGGACGGCTGGTACGGGCGCTGGCTGATGTACGGCCCCCATATAGAGCTGCCGAGTTGGCGCAGGCCGTCGCCTTGAGTCCTCCATACGTTTCACGGCTGCTTGACGTCATGGAGGAGGAGGGGCTCATCCGGCGGCGTGACAAGGTGGTCACGAAGGTCGACTGGGAGTCGTTGCTCCGGGCGCGCGCCTCGGCGACAAGCCTGCTCAAGACGGGTGATTTCCGTAGCCTTCTTGCTCCCAATGGTCTGGACTCCTTCCTTGAGTGGCTAAGCGGTCAGGAGCAACTGCGACCTTCGGTTGCCGTGACCGGCCCGGTCGCCGCCGCAGCGGTCGCTCCACTCGCGATAGGCGGCCAAGCGGTCCTCTACACGCGTGGCGACGTCCAGAACGACCTGATCGCTGAGCAAGGGCTCCTCGCTGTGGACCAAGGGGCGGATGTCTTGCTCATCGAAGCCAGAGATCCTGTGATGTTCACCGGGCTACGGCTGATCCAGGGCCTGCCGCACGTGGCATTGAGCCAGCTGGCACTGGACTGCCTGTCCGGTTCCGGACGTATGCCCGCAGCGGGCGAGGCGGTCCTGGATCACATGCGTGACCATGAGAAACAGTGGCGCATGGAAAGTCTTGATCAATTAAGATGTGACGCACCGTAGTGCTCGCGCTGCCTTAAGTGATCGAGCTCCAGCTGTGGAGGCAACATGGCACGCGTCCCTGAAGGTGTGAATCGTCATGAACTGACCGTGGTGGCCCGTCGCGTGCTTCTCGACGCACTCGAAGCGCTCAAGGAGCAACTCAACGCGGTGGTCCTGGTAGGCGCGCAGGCTGTACACCTTCACACTGGGCACGTACTGCTCGCCAGTTCGGCGTACACCAGTGACGCGGATCTGACCTTGAATCCAGCCGACGTGCTCGGTGAACCATTGCTGGACGAAAGGATGAAGGCCGCTGGGTTCGAGCTGAATGACCCATTTCAGCCGGGCATTTGGACCCGTACGGAGATGATCGGCGGCCAGCCGCACCGCGTAGGAGTGGATCTTCTCGTGCCCGAGGGCTTGGCCCCGGTGGCAGGTGGACGAAGCGCTCAGATCCCTCCGCATTCGAAGATGGCGACCCGGCGTGTCCTCGGACTCGAAGCCGCCGTGTTCGATCGCTCAGTGATGCCGGTGGCGAGCTTGGAGCCAGAGGTGGACGGGCGGCAGTTCAAGATTCAGGTCGCCGGCCCGCCGGCACTCCTGATCGCGAAGGCCTTCAAGATCCGGGACCGCTTGCGAAGCGGCGTCAAGTCACCGGGGCGGCTCACGGACAAGGATGCGGCCGACGTAGTGCGGCTGATGATGGCTGCGCGGAACATTCGTCCTGTCTTCGACAGACTTGCCATGCAGTCGCAGATTAGGAACATGGTCCTTGAAGGCTGCGAACTCCTTCATGACCAATTCGGCTCGGCGCGGGGCGATGGAGTGCAGATGGCGGTGCGCGCTCTCACAGGTGACCTTCCAGAAGAGCGTATCCGCCTTCTGGCGCCCGCGTTCGTCAGGGAGAACGGTCCATAGGGCTTCCGACAGGTTGCGAAGAACAGAGGTGTCGATGAACTCGACCCTGCGACGCGCGCTCATTCAAGCCCCATGAGACGGTCGAAATCGCTGAAGTCCTTGCCGGTTTCGCAAGTCTTGCCCAGGAGGCCTGAAGGGCATTGGGCTTGCCGCTGCTGTTACGACCGATGAGCACAGTCTTGGGGAACAGTGGCAGAGTTTCTTCATTAAACGTCTTGAAGTGTGAAAGGGGTAGCTCCACCAAAAACGGCCTCATGGAGAAACGCTATCCGTACTGGGCGTACGAGACGACCAGTACGGCAAAGCACTCCACCATCGTGAGCGCCGCTCCCGGTATCGGGACCGGCGCGGTTCTGCTGAGGGATCAGGGAGCCGTGGGGCTCAGCCGCTGAGGCCGCCGTTCTTCAGGGTGGAGAGGAAGGCGTTCCACTCGGTCGGGGGGAAGCTGAGGATCGCACCGGCGGGGTTCTTGCTGTCTCGTACGGCTATGCCGCCGGGGAGGGGTGCGACCTCGACACAATTACCGCCGTTGCCACTGCTGTACGAGGACTTGCGCCAGCGCAGGTCTGTCAGGTCCATGTCTCTGCCACCTTTGTCATCAGCTCGATCGATTGCTTCATCGGCAACGCCTCGGCCCGCAGGGATTCCCATAGGCGTTTCATGGTCGCCACGTCGGGTGCGTGCTCGATGACGTCTCCGCTCAGGGCATTGTCCACGTAGACGACCTCCCTGCCACCGAAATCGGCGATGACGAAGGGCCCGGCCAGGCCAGAATAGGCACCGGCTTCAATCGGCACAATCTGAATAACAACCTCCGGTCGTTGAGCGGCGTCGAGCAGATGGGCGAGCTGGTCACGCATGACCTGTGCTCCGCCGACCGGCCGGTGGAGCACGCCCTCGTCGAGTACGACGACCAGCATCGGCCTGCTGTCGAGAGTCAGGATGCGCTGGCGCGCCACGCGCGCTTCAACCTGATCGTCGACGTCGAACGGCCTGCCGGATGTGGCGATGACCTCCCGTGCGTACGGCTCGATCTGCAGTAGACCGGGTACAGCGGCTCGTACGAGAGCAGTGAGGTAGCCGTGCCTTCGATCTGCAGCCATTTGCCCAGCCACTCCGGTGGCATCCCCCGGCACACCAGGTCGTCGGTCAGGCGCGAGAGGATGCCGCTGGTCTCCAGGACGCGGTCGCAGCGCTCGGCGAAGTCCGGCTTCGGCACCCTGCGGCTGGTCTCGACCATGGCGACGAAGGACGGGGAGTAGCCGACGATCGCGGCGGCGAGCTGGGCCTGACTCATGCCGGCGGCCTCGCGCGCCCGCCGAAGCTCCCTGGCGAAGAATTCGAGCGCTGTCATGCGATTGCCGTTCACGATCCCTCACAGACATTCACGAGGTTGATGCCGCGTTCACGTTTGGCGGTGCGTGCGGCGCCTTATGTCGGAGCCTACGACCATGGTTATAAACGTGTGAAGCGTAAAGAAAAACTGTGGAAGGACGATCGCGCGGGAGTCGAGATGTTCGTGGTTTGGGGTAGTAATTACCGATGTCCGAAATGCGCTTCTCGTTGGGGTGCCTATCTAGGATCTTAGCGAACAATCGGGCATGTGGGCCTTGTGGGTATTAGGCGATCCATCCCAACTCTCTTACCAGCATAAAGTAGCTAAGAGTGTCGCTCTCCTTCTCAGTGGCCAATAGGCAGCTTTCGGGAAGCCGGGGCCCGCCACAGCAATGCAGGCCGGGCGAGCCCCTTGAACCGGACAATGGAGGTCCGATCCCATGCGCAACAATAGTGGTGTCATCCGCGTCATTCGGGTTCGTTGGCATGCTGAGCAGCCGCCGATGCCGTTGGGGTGTCGCTGGTGTGGTCATCCGCCGTACGCCCACGAGGGCGCGAGCCTTCCGCACCGTCCACGGCATGAATGGGAGCAGCCCACTCCCGCGCAGGTCCACGCCCGGATGAGCGCTCGGCGGCGTCTTGGGTCGGGCGGCCGGTTGCCGATGGCGACACCGGTGTGCCGCCCGCTGCCGAGCCCCGAGCCGTCCCAGATTCCGTCCGAGTCTTACGTCATCACGGCTGGGCGCCACAGGCGCAACGCGGAGCCCGTGCCGGCGAGTGCCGTGCCCTACCGGCGTGGCCGGGCTCCAGGTACGCGGCACTCTCCCGGCGAACGTCAGCCGTACCGAGACGGCATGGCGGCGTGAAGAGACGCGATCGTGAGTCGCGATCGGGCGGACGGCACCGGCGAGGGGCGCGTGCGCGTACCGAACAGATGCCCCACGGGCGATGGGATCTCGCCAAGCGGGCTGCCGCGCAGCAGTTGGACCAGATGGAGCCCGCGTGGAGCGTCTGGTACGGCGTGGGCACGCGCCGCTTCTACGCCGTCGCCACCTGGGCCTCGTCCGAGCCACTCCTCGTGCTGGCGCCCACCCCCGAGGAACTGCGCGACCTGATGCGGGACGTGGAGCGCATCCGAGCCAAGGCCGGACACCGTGGCAGGACACCTCATGTATCCGTACGAAACCCCCCGGACCCGAAGGTGGGCCTCGATCAGCCACATCCGGCCCTCACGGACCGCCTGATGACTTACGGAGTCTCGATGAAAGAAAGGCCGGACGGTCTGCGTACCGTCTGCTGGGATCTACCCCACGACCTGTCGATGGTCGGCAAGACCCGCGGTCTGGTGAAGGACGTCCTCACCGCCTGGGCGCTTGCCGATCTCGCGGATGACGTGGTTCTCGTGGTCGGCGAGTTGCTGGCCAACGCGATCAACTACGGTGATCCCCCGATCAGGCTCTCCCTGTGGGGCGGACCCGGAGAGCTGCGCGTACGGGTCACCGATCACGGGTCCGGGCAGCCGCGCCATCTCGACCTTGGCATCGAGTCCGTCCATGGCAGGGGCCTCATCATCGTCGCCGCTCTTGCCGGCGACCACGGTATTACTCCGCTTCCCGACGGCTCGGGTAAGACGGTCTGGGCGCGCTGGGGACTTCCCTCCGGACACGACACTGGCGTCTCCACGAATACGTCGATCCGGCGCCCTCCGTTTCACTAGTCGCTGGCGGCTACCTCTATGCACCGACTGGTCAGGGACGGCCTGGGTGGGCAGCAAGTGGCTCACCCGTTACGCGGGTCACGGGTGGGGGGAAATCGTCCCCGCATCTCCTGTGTGGGGTGGTTCCCAGACGGAGGCGTCGTGGGCGAAGAGGATTCGGCGGGGGTCGAAGTCAGTGAGGCGGTTCAGCCAGGGCTGGTAGATGGGGAGGGGCTGGGCCAGGCCGTGGAGGGTGGCCTGGCGGGCCAGGTGGTCGGAGGAGAACTCGGACGCGAAGTCGTGCGCCTGGCCGGCGAGGATGACGGTGCCGTCGCTCTGCCGGACCACCATCGACTGGTGCCCCGCGGTGTGCCCGGGAGTCGGGATGATCCAGACCCCCGGCCAGACCTCGGCCTCACCGGTGATCTCTTCGTAGACCGCGCCGGGGAAGTCGACGAGCTCGTCGATCGTGTAGTCGCCTCCGCGGGCGGTGGCGAGCTCCGTGGCCTGCACCACGATCGGCCTCCCGGCCAGTGAGGGGTTACCCCCGCAGTGGTCGAAGTGGAGGTGGCAGTTCACGACCAGGGAGATGTCCGCGAGGGTGACTCCCGCGTCGGCAAGGGCGCCTTCCAGCGCGTTGCGCCGGGGCCGGTAGTGGGCCTCCGTCTCGGGGTCCGCGGCGCCGATGCCGGTGTCGAAAAGAATCAACCCCTCGTCGCGCCGCACCAGATAGGCGAGGACGGGCTCGACCCTCGGCTGCGGGCCCCCCGTCTCCGATGCGGGCCGGACGAAGTACCCCAGGTCGAGTCGGCGCACCGCCGTGTCGTTCCCCATCTGATGATCCTCGCAGGTGGGTGGGTGATTTCCGGAAGCGTCCGCCGAGGGCGAATGCTCCGGAGAGACGCGCGCGGGCCCGGTGGTGGCCGGGCCCGCTTCGCCGTCGTGGATCAGTTGTTGTTGACGAACTGCTGGGCGAGCTGCTGGCCGAGGGTCACGGCCTGGGAGTGGGTCTGGATGGTCGACACCTTGGTGCCCGATCCGGCCGACGTTGTCGGTGGAGACGTTCCAGGCGAGCGATGCTGCTGCTGGTGGTCGCGGTCACGCGTACGCCGGCGGGCACGGTCGGGGCCTGTGTGTCGGTGCCGTTGACCGCGATGTCCATCGCCCGGTTGGCCGTGGTGCCGTTGGCATACCGGATGGCGAGGGTCGTGCTTCCGGCCGTCGCGGCGTTGACCGTCCACTCGAAGTAGCCGCCGGCGACGTTGGTGTAGTCCACGAAACCGGTCCCGGTGAAGCCCGTGTGGTTGGTCGCCACGGCCGCCTGCGAGAGGGTCGCGTTCTCGGCCTCGTATTCGGAGGACGGGGTGTCGGAGACGGTCGCCTCGATGTAGTCGAGGTTCGGGTTGCCGTTCGCGGAGGTCGCCGTGATGTGATCGAACCATTTGTGAGGCCGTGCCGTGAAGGGGGCCAGAGGGCCCAAAAATCACGCTTTATACGGGCGTTGCGTTCCGGCGCAGGTCGGAGCGGACTACCTGTCCAGGGGATGTGAGGCGGCCCGCCGCTCGCGAGGATGCGAGGAGAGCGCATTCGCCTGCCCGGGTGCGGCCAGCCCGCCGGGAGACGGATGGGAGGAGATGACGCGACATGGTGGTAGGCGAAGTGAGCAAGTTCGAGCGCTTCTTCCGCGCTGCCGCAGAACTGGACGTCGACAAGGACGACCTGAAGCGCTACCACGACTTCCTCGACCAGAAGGTCTACGACCTGCTCGTCATCGGCCAGGCTTCGGCGAAGGCGAACCGCCGCGACATCATGGAGCCCCATGACCTGCCCATCACCAAGGGCCTGCAGGAGATCATGTACGTCTTCCGCGATCTCGATCGGGAGATCGAGGTGAGTCCCATCCTCGATCGGCTGACGGCCAGGCCGCCCCTTGACGTGACCCTCAGCGAGGAGACCGAGGAACGGCTGCCCATGGTGGTGGGAGGGCTGACGATGGCACTCGCGCGTGCTTTCAAGATCCTCGATCCGGAGACGAAGAATCCGCAGACCCGGGATTGGGAGCGGGTCGAGCGGATCTTCGAGTTGCTGCTCTAGGCGGACGGCGAGATCGGAAGGGGCCCGGTACCGATGGCCACCGAGGACGAGGCGGCGCTACGCGAGGAACTCCGCATGGTGGAGGAGGACCTGACGAGGCTGCGGCAGACGGCGGCGGAGTTGCGTGAGCGCGTCGGGGAGCGCGCCGACTCCCCGACCGACTCGGCCGAGATCTCCACGCTGATCACGATGGCGGAGGAGCAGGAGGCGTTCGCCGAGACGCTGGAAGCCAGGCGGGAGGAACTGCTACGCCGGCTCGGCGAGCAAGAGCAGGCGGGCGGTGAACAGGCGGGGCGGTAGCAGGCCCACGGTGAGCAGGTCCACGGTGAGCGGGCGGGCGGTGAGCGGGCGGGCGGTGAGCGGGCGGGCGGTGAGCGCCGGGACCGCAGTACCGCAGGAGTTCGGGTGCGTCAGTGCATTTCGAGGGGCACCTTGTGGAAGGGCGGAGGGAAGGCCTCTTCCAGGACGTACAGGTCGTTCGGCGTGAGCGTGATGCCGACCGCGGCGCGGTTCTGGTAGACGTGCCCGGGTGTCCCCATCTTGGGGATGGCGTTGACGTTGCCGTGGCCGATCACCCAGGCCAGCGCCACCTGCGCTGGGGTCGCGTCATGCCGTTCCGCGACGCCGCGCAGCGCGGGGTGGCTGAGCAGTTCCCCCTGCTCGATCGGCGAGTACGCCATGATCGGGATCTGGTACTCCTGACACCAGGGCAGCAGGTCCCACTCGATGCCCCGCCGCATGAGGTTGTACAGCACCTGGTCGGTCTGGACCCCCGCGCTGCCGGAAAGCTGCGAGAGGTCGCGCATGTCCGGCTCGTCGAAGTTGCTCACGCCCCAGTGCCGGATCAGGCCCATGCGCATGAGCTCGGCGAAGCCCGCGAGCGTCTGCTCCAGCGGCACCCGCCCCCGCCAGTGCAGCAGGTAGAGGTCGAGGTGGTCGGTGCCCAGGCGGCTCAGGCTGCCCTGGCAGGCCGCGATCGTGCCTTCGTAGGTGGCGTGGTGCGGCAGGACCTTGCTGATCAGGAACACCTCGTCCCTGCGCCCGGCGATCGCCTCGCCGACGAGCACCTCGGTGGCGCCGTCGGCGTACATCTCGGCGGTGTCGATGAGCGTCATGTCGAGGTCGAGCCCGAGGCGCAGGGCGGCGATCTCGTGCTCGCGGGAGCCCGGATGCTCGGCCATGTGCCAGGTGCCCTGCCCGAGGACCGGGATGGCCTCGCCGGATGGAAGTGTGACTCTGCGCATGGTCGTCAGCAGCATGGCGGATTCCCCTCGAACGAACACGACCCCGTCATGTTCCGAGCCGGCCGCCAGGACGAACGTCCGGCCTGGTCGCACTACTTTTCAGCGTACGCCGCGCGGGGGCCGGGCCCCTTTCGGGGCCTGGCCCCCCGGAGATCAGCCGCAGTGCTCGAAGGGGCTGTCGTAGGTCGACGACCCGGCCTTGCCGCCCCATTTGACGCACTTGTCGATGGCGGCCGCCCGCACCGGCCCCGCGTAGTAGGCGAAGTTGCCGGAGTCGGTGATCCTCGTCTTCCCCTGCACCTCCAGGTACGCCGCCGTGGCGGAGGCCGTGCCGAGCGAGGTGGACTTGATCGTGGTCACGCAGTTGTAGCCGCTGACGGAGTCGTACAGCAGGTACGCCGTCCCCGCGGACCCGAGCGCGGCCGAGTCGATGACGCTGTACCCGGTGCCGCAGACCTGCTCGGGGGTGTACGGGTTGGTGGGCGCGCCGCCCGTCACGAGCTGCATGTACCTGGTCCAGTCCCAGTTCGGCCCCGGGTCGGTGTGGTCGGTGCCCGGCACCTGGACGTGGCCGATGATGTGGGTGCGGTCCTTCGGGATGCCGTACTTGTCGGCGACGTACCGGGTCAGCGCGGCGGACGAGCGGTACATGGCGTCGGTGAACCACGAGGCGTCGTTGACGTAGCCCTCGTGCTCGATCCCGATGGCCCGGTCGTTGTACGTCGTCGCGTGGTACGCCACGTCCTTGTCGCGCACCATCTGGGTGATGTCGCCGTCCGACGACCGCACCAGGTAGTGCGAGGAGACCTTGGCGCTCGGGTTCTGGAACCAGGAGATCGTCCCGGCGTACGAGCCCTGCATGACATGGATGACGATGCGGTCGATCGTCCCGGCACCCCTGCTCGCGACCCGGTAGTTGCCGGTGTTCGCCGGGACCCAGTGGGCGCTCGGATAGTCGGCCGCCGCCACGAGCGGGGCGTTCAGGTCGGGCGCGTCCGCGTACCCGCCTCGGTCCGGCACGACCGCCTGCGCCTTCACCGTCACGGTCTCACCGCCGCGCGTCACGGCGCGTACGCCCCCGGCCAGCATGTCGTAGACGGTGTCGGCGTAGAGCCGTGCCGTCCCCGGGTTCGGGGCGCCGCCGTACCTGGCCACGGCGGTGTACCACTTGCCGATGTCCCTGCGGCCGGCCGCGCTCAGCCCGAGCTTGTCGGCCTCGGCCCGCAGCACGGCGGCGGCGCCCGCGATGTTGGCCGCCGTGTCGGACTTCAGCGTCGCCACCGGCTTGGCGGTGAGCGCCGAGGCCTGTTCCAGCGTGTGGTTGGCGGGGTTGGTCACCAGGTGCATGACGCCGTAGCCGCCGCTCGCGCTCGGCTTGCCGTCGTGCCCGTCCAGGTGGGTCTCGGAGTAGGCCAGCGCGACGAGCAGGTCGCGGGGCACCTCGTACGCCGCCGCGGCGCCGCTGAACGCGCCGTCGAGGGGCCCGGCGGGTGCGGCGCTCGCGGGTTGGCCGAGCAGGCACAGGGGGGTCGCGAGTAGGCCCGCCACCGCCACCGCCAGGCGGTGCGGCCGGCGCGCTCGGGGAGCCATCATGAGTCCTCCTCAAGAGAGGCCTTCCGACTACTGGAACGCCATGCCTGACAGCGTCAGGAGAACCCGTATAAGAAAGCTCCAAGGCGCCTACAAACCGCCCCGGCCCAGCGGAGGCCCGGGCCCGGGGCGGTGCGGCGCGGGTCAGGCCGGTACGGCCCGGGTGGGACGCCTGGGGAAGCGGTGGGCCGCGACGGCCGCCGCGAAGGACGCCATGAACCCCTCCAGGTCCTCTCCCGACGAGGTGATGACCCCCTGCTCCCGATCCTCTGTGACGTGGGCCGGCCCCAGCAGCTCGGTGCCCGCGCCGAGGGCGCCGACGGCCTTGCCGTGTTTGTACGCCTCTGCCACGAAGTGCACCGCGTCCCCGTCTTCGGCGAGAGCCCGTACGCTCTCCTCCCCGCCCGGCACCACCACGGCGTCGAACAGCACGGACGCGGTGGTCGGCAGCGGCCTGGTCACCGCGAACCGATGACCGCCGGTCCCCTGCACGGCGCCGCCGTGCGCGGCGAGGATCTCGCAGAAGGCGCCCCTGGCCGTGAGGTCCGACATGAGGGCGTCGATGTGCGTGGCGTCCACGCCGTCCGCGACCAGGAACGCGATCTTGCGGGTGGCGATGGTGTCCGCCGGCTCGTTGTCCATGCTGAGCGCGGGGGAGCTGCGGCCGTGGTTGGGCGCCAGCGGCTGGCCCGGTGCGTCCACGCCGATGCCCTCGGCGACCCGCACGGCGAGGTCGTGGTCCACCTCGTTGAGGTTGCGGACCACGCCTTCCTGGACGTGGCGGGCGCCGACCTTGCCGAGCTCGAAGCGGAAGGCCGCGATGATGTGCTCCCGCTCCCAGCCGGACATGCTGTTCCAGAACAGGGTGGCCTGGCTGTAGTGGTCGCCGAAGCTCTCGCTGCGCTTGCGGATCTTGTACCCGTCGACCCGCTCCTGGTAGTGGGTGTAGCCCTTGTCGCCCGCGGGCTCCGGCCACCCGCCGTCCAGGGAGTTCGGGTGGTAGGCCGCCCGGCCCTTGTGGATCTGCGTCTGGTGGTAGCCCTCGCGGTGGTGGTCGTGCACCTCCGCGACCGGCCGGTTGACCGGGATCTGCGGGAAGTTCGGGCCGCCGAGCCTGATGAGCTGCGTGTCGAGGTAGGAGAAGGCGCGGCCCTGCAGCAGCGGGTCGTTGGTGAAGTCGATGCCGGGGACGACGTTGCCGAGGTGGAAGGCGGCCTGCTCGGTCTCGGCGAAGAAGTTGTCGGGGTTGCGGTCGAGCACGAGGCGCCCGACGGGGCGGAGCGGCACCTGCTCCTCAGGGATGATCTTCGTCGCGTCCAGGATGTCGAAGTCGAAGGAGTGCTCGTCCTCCTCCTGCACCAGTTGCAGGCCCAGCTCCCACTCGGGGTAGGCGCCGCGCTCGATGGCCTCCCACAGGTCGCGCCGGTTGAAGTCGGGGTCCTTGCCGGCGATCTTCTGCGTCTCGTCCCAGACCAGGGAGTGCTTGCCGAGCTTGGGCTTCCAGTGGAACTTCACGAAGGTCGCCCGGCCGTCCTCGTTCACCAGCCGGAAGGTGTGCACGCCGAAGCCCTGCATCATGCGGAAGCTCCGGGGGAGCGCCCGGTCGGACATCAGCCACATCATCATGTGAGTGGTCTCCGGCTGGAGCTGTACGAAGTCCCAGAGCGTGTCGTGCGCCGACGAAGCCTGCGGGATCTCGTTGTGCGGCTCGGGCTTCACCGCGTGCACGAAGTCCGGGAACTTGATCGCGTCCTGGATGAAGAACACCGGGAAGTTGTTGCCCACCAGGTCGAAGTTGCCCTGGCGCGTGTAGAACTTCGTGGCGAAGCCCCGCACGTCCCGCACCGTGTCGGCGGACCCCCGCGACCCCACGACGGTGGAGAAGCGGACGAACACCGGCGTGCGCAACCCGGGCGTGGCAAGGAACTCCGCCCGGGTGATGGAGGCCAGCGAGCCGTCGTAGGGCTCGAAGTAGCCGTAGGCCCCCGAGCCCCTGGCGTGCACGACCCGCTCGGGGATCCGCTCGTGGTCGAAATGGGTGATCTTCTCGCGGAAGTGGAAGTCCTCCATCAGCGTCGGGCCGCGCTCGCCCGCCTTCAGCGAGTTGTCGGTGTCGTCGACCGGAACGCCCTGGTCGGTGGTGAGGAAGGAGTCCCGCTGGTCGACGCGGTAGGCGTCGAGCTGCCGGTCCTTCTCGGTACGGTCGTCTTTGGTCATCGTCGTATCCCCCCGGGTCGAGCATTGAGCGGGACCTACACGGCCCATGTGGTGCCGTGGCAGCACGCGCCACGGCGGCTGATCAGGGGGGAGTGCGCCGTCTTGGAAAGATCAGACCCGGTCGTCCCGCCGCAGGCGGTTGAGCGCCAGCACCAAGGCCGTGCCGTACACCGTGTGCCCGGCGGCCATGACGGTCTGGCGTCCCGGCCTGTCGCGGTGGATGGGCGGAAGGATCCCGAGGCCCGGCACCCATCCCTGGTAGCTGACCGCCCAGATCGCCAGGCCGTACACGACGCCCAGCGGAAGCCGGGGCCGGCGCCCGTCCACCACCACGGCGAACAGCGCGCCGCAGGAGGCGCCGAAGCCGAAGTGCGCGACCGCGCCCAGCACGCCCTCGCCGGTCTTTGGCCGGTGCTTCGGGCCGGGGAGCGCCGCCCGGGCGATGCGCTTGGGCGGGTGTTCCCCCATCAGCCCGGCCCGGTCGCCGGCGAGCATCACGGCACTCATGGCGGCCGTGGCGAGCACGCCGCTGACGGCGCCCTGGACGAGGTTGCGCATCATTGCCGCTACGTGCCCTCGCTCGAATGCGGGAAAACTGATGATCGATTCAGGGTTCTCCCGCGCGAGGCACTGGTCAGGGCATCGCCGAGTCGGAGTCCTGGCCGGACACGGCGAGCACGCCGTCGATCTCGGCGAGCGCGGCGGTCAGCTCCGAGATCGGGCCGGGGCCGTGGACGGTCAGCCACAGGGAGACCGTCGCCTGGTCCTGGTACTCGGCCCGCTGGTCGACGGAGAGCTCGGTCACGCTGAACCCCCGGCCCGTGCACTCCGCCAGGACCCGCCGCAGCACGCCCCGGCCGTCGAGGTAGGTCAGGTGCAGCCGCGAGGGGGCGTACTTGGAGCGCGGCAGCCGGGCGGCCAGCGGGGTCAGGACGAAGACCGCCAGGAAGTGCCCCAGCGTGACGATGCCGGCCAGCAGCCACAGCCCGGCCCCCGCCGCCATGCCCACGGCGGCGGTGAGCCAGATCGTCGCGGCGGTGGTGAGCCCGCGCACCGCGTCCTGCCGGACGAAGATGAGGCCGGCGCCGATGAAGCCGATGCCGGAAACGATCTGGGCGGCCACGCGGGACGGGTCGAGGACGATGTGCTCCCCGAGCACGTCGCCGAAGCCGTACTTCGACACGAGCATGACCAGGGCGGCGGCGAAGCCCACCAGGGTGTGGGTGCGCAGCCCCGCGCTCTTCTGCCTGATCTCCCTTTCGAGGCCGATCGCGGCCGACAGCACGAAGGCCAGGGCCAGCTCTCCGACCTGCTTCCAGCCCTGCCCGGCGAGGTCACCCAGATACGCGAGCGCCATCGACCCAGGTTAGATCACGCGATGCTCCGGCCGGGAATCACGGATCACGCCGGGCCGACGCCAGGGCGTCCTTCAGCACGCGGGGAGCCTCGGCGAGCGAGGGGCCGTACCACGTGAGGTGCCGGCCGCTGACCAGGGCGGCCGGCACGCCGGGGAAGAACCCGGGCCCGTCGTCGGGCGTGAACCGGTACGGCTCGTCCGGCAGCACGACGAGATCGGGACGGGCCGCCAGCAGCTCGGGCAGCGGGATGCGGGGATAGCGCTCGGCGTGGGCGGCGTAGAGGTTGCGCACGCCCAGGCGCTGGAGCAGGTCGCCGGCGAAGGTGTCCCGTCCGACGACCATCCACGGCTTGCGCCACACCGGGATCACGGCACTCTGGCCGCCCTCCGCGAGGTCGGCCGACCACGCCCGTCCGGCGTCCGAGAGCCACCGCGGCTCGGGCAGGCCCATGGCGGTGACGAGCGTCCGCCGGAGCGAGGCGAGCGCGTCGTCGAGCGTGCGGATCACCGTGACCCAGACGGGCACGCCGGCCGCCCGGAGCGCGTCCAGGTCGGGCACGCGGTTCTCCTCCTCGTTGGCCAGCACCAGGTCGGGACGCAGGGCCACGATGGCGTCCACGTCGGGGTTCTTGGTGCCGCGCACCCGCGTGACGTCGAGGCCGGCCGGGTGCGAGCACCAGTTCGTGGCCCCCACCAGCAGTCCGGGCGCCGTGGCCGCGACCGACTCCGTCAGCGACGGCACCAGTGACACGACCCGGCGTATCTCATCGGGAAGCGGCACAGGGAGGCCGAGATCATCCTCAAGCGGCCGGGTCACCGTGCCCCTCCTGCCTGTCGCGCCGTCCGCGCCCACTGGCTCTCGCGGACCGCCGGGGCCAGCAGGGCGCAGTCGTCGCACATGCCACCGCCGGGTACGCGGTAGTAGAGGCAGCAGCTCGTCCTGACGAAGAAGTGGTGGCCCGGCGCGGGCTCGGCGGGCTCACCCGTGCCCGCCAGCACGCCGAGCCGGAGCAACTCGCCCACCAGCCGCGCCGCTCGGGGCCCGAGGTCGGGACGCGCGGGGGGAAGGGTGCGGAGCGTCCCGGCCAGGGCGGAGGCGGCGTTGCCCCACAGCAGGGAGGGCGCGACCTTCGTGACGCTCTGGAAAGCCCCTACCAGGGGGTCGAGCAGCTCGGCCACGACCGCCTGGTAGACCATCTCGGCGCACTCGGCCTGTCGTACGGTCGCCCAGCCCGCCGTGCGCGGCGTCCACAGGGGCAGCGGGCCGGTCGCGACCGGTCGCCAGCGCAGGTGCGCCGGGGCCGCGACGGGCACCAGACCGTGGGCCGTGACGGTTCCGACGACCGGAGACCACAGCCGCGCCGCCAGCCCCTGGAACAGGATCGACGCCGCGACCCGGCGCTCGCCGGTGCCGAGCCGCCGTTCGAAGTCGGTGACCCTGGCCGCCAGGGCTTCGAGGGCGGTGGAGAGCTCCGCGAGTGGACGCCAGGAGGGGTCGCTCTCATGACCGGGCTCGGTGGAGACCGCGAAGTACGGCCCGATGGCCGACACGTCGGCGAGGGCCCTCACCACCAGCGCTGGATCCGCCGTCACACCGGGACCCCCGCGTCCATCGCCCACTGAGCGCCTCCCACGCCGGGAACCTGTCGAATGCCAGCGTAAGGCGAGGACACAGGACCCGGGTCAGAGGACCCCCACCGCCTCGGACAGTGGAAGGCTGTCCGCCTGCTCGGCGAGGATCCGTGCGGGGATGGCCGCTACGCCGTCGATCTGGACGTTCAGCTCGGGGGTGGTCAGCGCGTCGAGCACCGCGATGGAGTTCGCCGGGTAGCCGCCGTCGGGGTACCACCGGGCGAACACCTCATGCCGGGCCCTGCGGCTGCCCTCCAGGTGCTCGGTGCCCGTGACCATCGTGAACAGCCTCACGAGGTTGTCCGGCCCCGCGCCTATCGACGCGAGCAGGGTCTCGATGTTGAGGAAGATCTGCCGGCTCTGGGTCTCGGAATCCGGGCCCGCGAGGGTGCCGTCCGGCAGGAGCCCGAACTGGCCGGAGATCAGCACCAGGTCGTGGTCGGACGGCACCGAGACCAGGTGGCTGTACTGGGAGAGCGGCGGGGCCACGCCAGGCGGATTCCAGTGGCGGATCATCGGTTCCCCTCTTTCGCCCCCGGCGGGCTTGACGCTGATCTTCCGGCCATCGTGACGCCGTCGATCTTCAATGGTATTCACGCGCCCGGCCGATCACGCGGCGGCGCGGCGGGCGGGTTTGGGTCTTGCCGACGCTGGGAGCCAGGGTTACGATCCGCGCAACTCTTAGGAAACTTTCCTAAAGAAAAGAGCCCCTACATGCGCAGATTCGCCGCCGTGCTGCTGGTACTGGTCATGTCGACCTTCCTGTCAGCTCCCGCCGACGCCGCCGTCCGCCTGACGGCGGCGTACACCCTGACCGGCGGTCAGGGCAAGTTCGTGGTGAGCAACCCCGGCACCACGCCGGTCTCCGGCTGGTCGATCCAGTTCGACCTCCCCGCGGGGGTGACCGTGAGCAACCCCCAGAACGCCACGACCACGCAGAGCGGGACCCGGGTCACGCTCACGCCCGCGTACTACATCGCCACCGTGCGGGCGAACGGGAACACCGACCCGTACAGCCCGACGTTCACGCTCAGCTCGCCCGTACAGCCGACGAGCTGCACCATCAACGGCGCGAACTGCGACGGCAGCGGCGACCCGCCGCCACCGCCGGCCCCGGTCACCGCCGCGTACTCGGCCAGTGGCACGCAGGCCAAATTCGTGGTCAGTAACAACACCGATGCCGCGCTGAACGGCTGGTCGATCACCTTCGACCTCCCGGCGGGCGTCACCGCGAGCGGGGCGCAGAACGCCACGCTGAGCCAGAGCGGGCGCCAGGTGACGCTGAGCCCGCTCTACTACAACACCACGGTGGCGGCGCACGGATCCACCGAGCCGTACAGCCCCGCGTTCACGCTCAGCTCGGCGTCGGCCGAGCCAGCGAACTGCCGGATCAACGACGTCAGGTGCGACGGGGCGGCGGACTCGCCCCCGGGCGCCCCCGGGAACCTGCGCTCGCCGGTCAAGACCACCAAGACCGTGTCGCTGGCGTGGGACGCCGCCACCGCGGGGAGCCTGCCGATCGCCGGCTACCAGGTGTACAAGGGCGCCGACCTCGCCACGACGGTCACCACCACGAGCGCGACCGTCACCGGCCTGACCCCGAACACCGAGTACACGTTCACCGTCAGGACCAAGGACCGCAAGGGCAACCTGTCCCCGGCGAGCGCGGCGCTCAAGGTGACGACCGGCAATCCGGCCGACGACACCCAGCCGCCGACCGCGCCCGCGAACCTGCGCGGCACCGGTACGGGGTCGGCGAGCGTGTCGCTCGCGTGGGACGCCTCCACCGACAACAAGGGCGTCGCCGGGTACGACGTCTACACGGGCACCACGCTTGCGACGTCCGTGACCGGCACCACCGCGACGGTCACCGGCCTGTCGCCGTCCACCGAGTACACGTTCACCGTGCGCGCCCGCGACCTCTACGACAACATCTCGGCGCCGAGCGGTGCGCTGAAGGTGAGCACGGCCGACATCATCGGCAGCGGGTACGCCAGGGTGGGCTACTTCGTGCAGTGGGGCATCTACGGCCGGCAGTACTTCGTCCGCAACCTCGACACGACCGGCGCGGCGGCCAAGCTGACCCACCTGAACTACGCCTTCGGCAACATCGACCCGGTCAACCTGACCTGCCTCAACGGCGTGACCAAGGGCACCACGGCGAACCCGCAGGACCCGAGCCAGGGTGACGGCGCGGGCGACGCGGACGCCGACTACGGCAGGCCGATGAGCGCGGCGCAGTCGGTGGACGGGGTCGCCGACACCGGCTGGGAGAACCTGCGGGGCAACTACAACCAGCTCCGCAAGCTCAAGGCGAAGTACCCGCAGCTCAAGGTGCTGATCTCGCTCGGCGGCTGGACCTACTCGAAGTACTTCTCCGACGTGGCGGCCACCGACGCGTCCCGGCGCAAGTTCGTGAGCTCCTGCATCGACATGTACATCAAGGGCAACCTGCCGGTGTACAACGCCGCGGGCGGGCCGGGCAGCGCGGCCGGGATCTTCGACGGCATCGACCTCGACTGGGAGTGGCCCGGCGCGGAAGGCCACGCGGGCAACCACGTGGGCGCGAACGACAAGGCGAACAACACGGCGCTCATCGCGGAGTTCCGCAGGCAGCTCGACGCGCTGACCCAGGAGACCGGCAAGCGCTACCAGCTCACCGCCTTCACCCCCGCCGACCCCGCGAAGATCGCGGCGGGCTGGGACCTGCCGCAGGTGGCCAAGTCGCTGGACATCTTCAACATCCAGGGGTACGACTTCCACGGCGCCGGCAGCGACAACTCCTGGGAGCCCAACAGGACGGGCCACCAGGGCAACCTGTACGCCGACACCGACGACCCGTACTCCTTCCACTTCAGCGTCGAGAACGCGGTGAACCTGTATCTGCAGGCAGGGGTCAACCCGCGCAAGCTGACCATCGGCCTCGCCTACTACGGGCGCGGCTGGCAGGGGGTCGCCGACGGCGGCAAGCTGGGCGAGTGGCAGGCGGCCACCGGCGCGGCGCCCGGTCAGTTCCCCGAGGAGGCGGGCACGCGGGGGTACGCCAACCTGGTGGCGAGCGTGCCAGGGTGCACGGTTCAGCACGACACCCAGTCGGTGGCGACGTACTGCTACACCGGCGCCGGCGGCCAGTGGTGGAGCTTCGACGACACCTGGTCGATCGCGCGCAAGACCGCGTGGCTGCGGAGCAAGGGCCTGCTGGGCGCGATGATCTGGGAGATGTCCGGTGACCCCGGCACGCTGACCACCGCGCTGGACGCCGGTCTGAAGTAGCCGGGACCCGGCGTTCGTACGTGCCCGCCGCGACCGGCGGGCACGTACGAACGCCAATGTGATGGCCGGGTCGTATGTTACCAACAGGTCAGTAACTTGTAATGTGAGGTTGTAAATCAGGTCAAGCTGGCTGACATTCTGATCGTCAGATCCGCTCGGGGGATGCCCCAGGAGACCAGCTTGGACTTCCGCAGCCGTACCCTCACCCTCGTTCTCCTCGCAGCCGTCGCGTTCACGTCCGTCCCGGCCACCGCCATGGCGGCCGCCCCTCCCGTCCCCGGCACCATGGCATCGATGGGCGACTCCATCACCCGCGGGTTCAACGCCTGCGGCTTCTACGTCGACTGCCCGTCGAGGTCGTGGTCCACCGGTTCCTACACCAGCGTGAAGAGCCACTACCTGCGCATACGCACCGTCAACCCCTCACTGGTGGCCTACAACGACGCCAAGTCGGGGGCCAAGGTCGCGGACATGCCGGGACAGGCCCAGCAGGCCGTCTCGCAGGGCGCCGACTACGTGACGATCCTGATCGGGGCCAACGACGCCTGCACGTCGTCGGAGTCGAGCATGACCTCGGTGGCCGACTTCGAGTCCAGGTTCCGCACGACGATGCAGACGCTCACCACGGGACTACCCGGTGCGGCGATCTTCGTCGCGAGCATTCCCGACGTCAAGCGGCTGTGGCAGGTCGGAAAGGACAGTTCCTCGGCGCGCACGGCGTGGGCGGCGCTCAGTATCTGCCAGTCGCTGCTCGCGCGTCCCCGGTCCACCGACGCGGCCGACAACGACAGGCGCGACCGGGTGCGCCAGCGCGTCGCCGACTTCAACGCGGTGCTCGCCCGGGTCTGCGGCGAGCAGGCGAACTGCCGCTACGACGGGGGCGCCGTGTTCGGCTACCCGTTCGCCCTCTCCGACATCAGCACCTGGGACTACTTCCACCCCAACACCACAGGCCAGCACGTGCTGGCCGAGGTGACCTACCCGACCGGCTTCGGCTGGTGACGCGCCGTCCCCGCGAGGATCACGGCAGCTGGTACGCGCTGTCGCGGGCGTCGGTGATGGCCATGTGGCCCGGTGCGTGACCGATGGCGAACGGCGGGCGCGACCGCGTCACGGCGGCCTGTGGCGTGACCCCGCAGGCCCAGAAGACGGGAAGCTCTCCCGCCCGCACCTCGACCGGCTCGCCGTAGTCGGGCCGGTCGAGGTCGGCGATCCCCAGCGCGGCAGGGTCGCCGATGTGCACAGGAGCGCCGTGCACGGCGGGGTAGCGCGAGGTGATCCGCACCGCCGTCGCCACCAGTTCGGCGGGTACGGGGCGCATGCTGACGACCAGGGGACCGGACAGGTCGCCCGCGGGGCGGCACGCCCGGTCGGTCCGGTACATGGGAACGTTCGTCCCGGCCTCGATGTGGCGCACCGGCACCCCCGCCTCCAGCAGCGCCGCCTCGAAGGTGAAGCTGCAGCCGATGAGGAAGCACACGAGGTCGTCCCGCCAGTACGACAGGACGTCGGTGACCTCGGCGACCTGCTCGCCGTGCTCGTAGACCCGGTAGGCGGGGAGGTCGGTGCGCAGGTCGCCGTCGAACAGGCCCGTGGCGAACGCGCCGGGCTCGGTCACGTCCAGCACCGGGCACGGTCCCGGGTTGCGCTGCGCGAACAGCAGGAAGTCGTACGCGCGGTCCCTCGGCAGCGCGAGCAGGTTGGCCTGCGTCCAGCCGGACGACCAGCCGGAGGTGGGCGTGACCAGCCCCTCCCTGAACAGCGCGCGCGCCTCCCGAGGACTCAGCCGGGCCGGATCCACCTGTGTACGCGTCATCCGCTCCTCACTCCTTCTCCTGTCCCACGCCTGTCCGAGATGCCTGTGCGGGCCCATGCCTCCGCGGGCTCATGCCCGTGCGAGCCGGAAGCGGATGAACTGCCCCGGCCGGACCTGCGCCGCGCGGTCGACGTCGCGCGTGCCGACCACCGCGATCACCGGGTAGCCGCCCGTGACCGGATGGTCGGCCAGGAAGAGGGTCGGCCGGCCGGAGGGCGGCACCTGGAGAGCCCCCGGCACCATCCCCTCGGGCGGCAGCTCGCCTTCCCGTACCCGCTCAAGGCGCGGCCCGAGCAGCCGCATGCCCACCCGGTTGCTGTCGGCGGTCACCTCGTACGGCGCCGCGCACAGCGTCTTCAGGGCTTCCTCGCTGAACCAGTCGTCGCGCGGGCCTGGCACGATCTCCAGCACCGGCTCGCGGTGCTGGAGATCGCGCACCGGCGCGAGGTCGACGACGGGGAACCCCTCGGGCGGCGGCCCGACCGGCAGGAGCGCCCCGGGTGCCGGGTGCTCGGGTCCCAGCCCCGCCATGACGTCCGTGGCCCGCGACCCCAGCACCTGCGGCACGTCCAGCCCGCCGCGCACCGCCACGTACGTACGCAGTCCGTGCCTCGGCACACCGAGCCATAGCGTCGCCCCGTCGGGCAGGCGTTCGACGGCCTGGTGGCCGGCGCCGCGCGTACGCCCGGCGGCGTCGGTGATCGTGGCCGGGCAGGCCGCCCCCGTGAGCGCGACGAGCAGGTCGCCGCGGGCGCGCACCGCCAGCCCGCCAAGGGTGATCTCCAGCGCCGCCGCGTCTTCGGGGTTGGCCAGCAGGCGGTTGGCCAGCCGCAACGCGCTCCGGTCGGCGGCGCCGGAGCGGCCCACGCCGAGGTCGCCACGACCCGGGCGCCCGAGGTCCTGCACGGTCGCCATCGGCCCGGTCGCCAGCACCTCCAGAACCCCGCCCCGCTCACGCACGCCGCACCCCCGCGAACGAGGCCCGCTCGCGCCCGCACGAAGGCCGCCGCTCAGGCACGCCGCGCCTCCGTGAACCGCACGCGCATGCCCGGGCGCAGCAGGGCGGGCGGGTCGGCGGCGACGTCCCACACCGGCACGTCGGTGCGGCCGATGAGCTGCCACCCGCCCGGCGACTCGCGCGGGTAGACCGCGCTGAACCCGGCCGCCAGCGCCACCGAGCCGGCCGGCACCCGCACGCGCGACTCGTCCCGGCGCGGCACGTGCAGCCGGGGATCGCCGCCGGTGAGGTAGCCGAAGCCGGGGGCGAACCCGGAGAAGCCGACCGTCCACATCGTCCCGGTATGCGCCTCCACCACCGCGCGCTCGGAGAGCCCGGTCAGCGACGCCACATCGGCCAGGTCGGTGCCGTCGTACACGACGGGGATCGTCACCTCGCCCGCCACCGGCCGGAACCCGCCCGCGGGGCGGGCGTTCAGGACGGCGGACTCCACCGTGTCGTGACGGGCGGGCCGTTCGAAGCGGACCAGCAAGGTACGGGCCGCAGGAAGGATGTCGGTGACCCCGCTCGGCGGGTCGGCGGCGAGCGCGTCGTACAGCGCGAGCACCTCTCCCACGCCGCCCACCTCCACCAGCAGCGCCCGGTCACCGCACCGGCGGAACGTCGGATTCATCGGTCCCCCTCCCCGCGCGGCACAGGCGCGCCGGTGAACGGTGCCACCTCGATGCCGCCGGCCGCGAGCCTGGCACGTACTTCCTGGGCCATGGCCACCGCGCCCGGGCTGTCGCCGTGGACGCAGATCGACTCGGCCCGCACGGACAGCGGCGTGCCGTCCACGGCCTCGATCGGCTCGCCCCGCGCCATGCGCAGGCACCGCGCGGCCACCTCACCGGGGTCGCGCAGCAGCGCGCCCGGTTGGCCACGCGGCACGAGCGTGCCCTGCGGGGTGTAACCGCGGTCCGCGAAGCACTCGGTGACCGTGGTCAGCCCCGCCCGCTCGGCCTGGCGCAGCCACTCCGAGCCGGGCAGCCCGAGGACCGGAAGGCCTGGATCGTACGCGCGGACGGCCGCCACGACGGCGCCCGCCTGCACCTCGTGGTGCACGATCGCGTTGTAGAGCGCGCCGTGCGGCTTGACGTAGCCGACCCTGCCGCCCGCCATGCGCGCGAAGGCGTCCAGGGCGCCGATCTGGTAGACGATCTCGTCGGCCAGCGCCTCGGGCGGCACCTCGATGAAGCGCCGCCCGAAACCCGCCAGGTCGCGGTAGCCCACCTGGGCGCCGATCGCCACCCCGCGCGCTACCGCCGTCTCGCACGTGCGCCGCATGACCGTCGGGTCTCCCGCGTGGAACCCGCAGGCGACATTGGCGCTGGTGACGACCGACAGCAGCGCCTCGTCGTCGCCGAGCTCCCACGGGCCGAACCCCTCTCCCAGGTCGGAGTTGAGGTCGATCGTTCTGATCAAGCGAGACACGATGAACTCCTGATTTCCGAGATTTCCCGTCCAACTGGTTCAGGACAGCTGCCGGGCACGGGTCTCCGGCAGGCCGGGCGGTGCTCCCGATGGTCTCTTGGCTCCCGGTCGAGCCACCAATTTCAACATAAGGATCGTTCAACGATCTGACAATAGCCTCATGTTAAGATTTCTTTCTGTCGCTGCGACGAAGGGGTTGAACAGGTCGTGACCGAGGGCGGCGTGCAGGCGGCCGAGCGTCTCCAGCAAGATCGCGTTCTGCTCGGGCGCACCAGCACGGCCGAGCGCGTGGCGGCCATCCTGCGCCAGCGCATCATCGAGGGCATGTTCGAGCCCGGCACCCGCCTGTCGGAGGAGTCAATTGGCGCGGCCCTCGGCGTCTCGCGCAACACCCTGCGGGAGGCGTTCCGCCTGCTGTCCCATGAGCGGCTGCTGGTCCACGAGCTCAACCGCGGCGTTTTCGTCCGCCGGCTCACCGCCGATGACGTGGTCGACCTGTACCGCCTGCGCCGCCTCATCGAGGGCGCCGCGATCCGCCAGGGGGCCACTCCCTCCGGCCGGACGCTCGCCGCCCTCCGCGACGCGGTCCACGGCGCCGAGCGGGCGGCGGCCGAGCTGCGCTGGGAGGACGTCGGCACCGCCAACATGCTCTTCCATCAGGCCATCGTCGAGCTGGCCGGCAGCGCCAGGCTCGACGAGATGATGCGGCAGGTCCTCGCCGAGCTGCGCCTCAGCTTCCTGGCGATGAAGAACCCCCGCGCCTTCCACGAGCCCTACCTGGGGCGCAACCGCGACATCCTCCAGCTGATCGAAGCCGGGGACGCCCTGGGCGCCGAGCGGCTCCTCGGCGCCTACCTCTCGGACGCCGAGCGGCAGCTCGTCCAGGAGCACTCCTAGATCGCGAGGTGTCGCGACCCCGGCCCACGGGTACCCGCAACAATATGGGCATATGGCACAAAAGGGATGACATGGTCGTGCACACCGTGCGGCCGTACAACGCCGAGCCGCCGCTGAGCGCCCTGGCCGGCGAGGCCATCACGCCCGCCGATACCTTCTACTCCCGCAACCACGGTTCCATCCCCGACCTGGACCCCGCCGCCTGGCGGCTCACGGTGGACGGCCTGGTCGACCGGCCGCTGACGCTGTCCCTGGACGAGCTGCGCGCGTCCTTCCCCGAACGGACCCTGGTGGCCACCCTCCAGTGCGCGGGCAACCGCCGCGCCGGGTTCATCACCGTGCGGGACATCCCCGGCGAGGATCCGTGGGGACCTGGCGCCACCTCCACCGCGAGCTGGACGGGCGTGAGCCTGGCCGATGTGCTGGCCGCGGCCGGCCTGCGGCCCGAGGCCGCGCACGTCGCCTTCGCCGCCCCCGACGTCTCCGAGCTAAGCGGTCCGGCCGAGCCGTACGGCGGGTCCATCACCGTCGCCAAGGCCACCGCCAGAGAGGTGCTCCTGGCGTGGGCGATGAACGGCCGGCCGCTGCCCCGGGCCCACGGTGCCCCGCTCCGCGCCGTCGTGCCCGGCTGGATCGGGGCCCGCAGCGTCAAATGGCTTCAGCGTGTCACCGCCCAGACCGAGCCCTCCTGCAACTACTTCCAGGCCGTCGCCTACCGCATCCTGCCCCCGGAGGCGGACCCCGACCGGGCCAAGCCCGGCGACGGCATCTCCCTGGCCTCGGTCGCTCTCAACTGCGCCATCCTGCGCCCGGGCGACGGCGACCGGCTCCATCCCGGTCCTGTCGAGATCACGGGCTACGCGTACGCGGGCGACGACCGTGCCGTGGCCCGCATGGACGTCTCCCTCGACGAGGGCCGCACCTGGCTGCAGGCGGGCCTCGACCCGCCCGACGGCCCCTGGGCCTGGCAGCACTGGCGCATCACGGTCGACCTCCCCGAAGGCGAGGCCGCGATCACCGCGCGGGCCTGGGACACCACCGGCGCGACCCAGCCGGAGTACGCCGGCCACCTGTGGAACCCCAAGGGGTACGCCAACAACTCCTGGGACCGCGTCGCCGTATCCTGCCGGCCCTGAAGCCTCGCGCAGTAACATCGGGCCCGTGCGATTCTCCCCCGGCGTTGCGCTGGCCACACTGGTCCTGTCCGGCATCACCGTTCCCGCCGGCCCCGCCTCGGCGGCGGCGCCGTGGAGCGCGAGCGGCACGCGGGCGGCGGCGCCGGGATTCGCCCCCGGCAACCCGAACGGCCGCGCCTTCGTGCCGGCCGAGGCGCGCGCGGTCGACACCTCGCGCCCGACACGCGTCGTCGGCAAGGGCACCCCGGCGAGCTGCACGTCGCAGGCGGTGGTCTCGGCGGTGGCCAAGGGCGGCGTCATCACCTTCTCCTGCGGTCCGAGCCCGGTGACCATCACGCTGAACGCCACCGCGAAGATCCGCAACGCCAGCGCCCGGGTCGTCATCGACGGCGGCGGCAAGGTCACGTTCAGCGGCGGCGGCAAGCGGCGCATCCTGTACATGAACACCTGTGACCAGGCCCAGGGGTGGACCACGTCGCACTGCGACGACCAGGCCACTCCCCGGCTTACCCTGCAGAACCTGACCTTCGCCGACGGCAACGCCACCGGGCAGCGGGCCGACGGGGGAGGCGGCGGCGCCGTCTTCGTGCGCGGAGGCCGGGTCAACGTGGTCAACTCGCGGTTCATCCGCAACCGCTGCGACCCCAGTGGCCCCGACCTCGGAGGAGCGGCCATCCGGGTGCTCGACCAGTCGCGCGACCTGCCGGTCCACGTCGTCGGCAGCACCTTCGGAGGTGCCCCTGGCCAGGGCGGCACGTGCTCCAACGGGGGCGCGCTGAGCGGCATCGGGGTGTCCTGGGTCGTGCTCAACAGCGTCCTGACGTACAACAGGGCGATCGGGCGGGGCGCCAACTCCGCACGCGGCGGCACTGCGGGGGGCGGCAGCGGCGGAGCCGTCTACGCCGACGGCAACCGGTTCTCGGTGCGCATCGCGGGCTCGATCGTCCAGAACAACTCGGCCAAGGAGGGCGGCGGGGCTGTCTTCTTCGTCAGCAACGACCGCACGGGCACCCTGACCATCGACCACTCGACCCTGCGCAACAACTCCAGCGCCGGATTCGAGACGCGCGGCTACCCCGGCATCTTCTTCCTCGGCGCCGGCAAGCCCAAGGTGGTCTCCTCCACCCTCAGGTAGCCACCGGCCGCGCGGGTGCGCCGCTGGCGAGAGGGCAAGGGAACACCATGAGAGTGGTGGTGCTGGCGGACACCCACGCGCCGCGGCGGTGGAAGGCATGCCCACCCAGGGTGGCCGAGCACCTGCGCGAGGCCGACGCGATCCTGCACGCCGGGGACATCTGCACGGCCGGTGTGCTCGACGAGCTGGCCGCGTACGCGCCGGTCCACGCGGTCAAGGGGAACAACGACGGTCCTGACGTCGTGGCTCCCGAGACCCTGGAGCTGGAGCTCGCGGGGCTGAGGGTGGCGATGATCCACGACAGCGGGGCGGCGGCGGGCCGCTGGGCGCGCATGCGGCGGCGCTTCCCGGACGCCGAGCTGGTGGTGTACGGCCACTCGCACATCCCGCTCGACCATTTCCAGGACGGCCTCCGGATCTTCAACCCGGGCTCGCCGACCGATCGCCGCCGCCAGTCGCACGGCACCATCGGCCTGCTCCACATCGAGCAGGGGACCCTCCTGACCGCGGAGATCGTTCCTGTCACATGACGCACGAGCGACCCACGGGACCTCTCACGAAAGAGACGGCACAGGCCGCTGGATGGGCCGGTGTCAAGGCGGTGGCCCGATCCGGTCATTCGTCTGACCGTGAAATTCATGATCCGCGAACGGCCGGTGAAAATCCGCGGTCGCATTCGCCGGGTAGGGGGTGCCTGGATGCCGGACGCTTCGGCCACTAGGGGGGCCCTAAAGAGTGTCACGCGGGTTTCCTCAGTATCCCTTGCACATGATTCAACCGCCCATAAACGCCAGATACGGCCGGAGCTCCGGGCTCCGGCCGCATCTCGCTTTCCCCACTTTTCCGCTGAGGCTCAGCCCCAGGGCGTGTTGCTGTAGAGCACGGACACCGGGAGCGTCACCGGGGCCGGGACCAGCGTGGAGGTGGCCGCGGGGGTGATGTTGACGGGTGCGGTCTCGGCCATCGCGGCGGTGCTGAGCGCCGCGGTGCCGCCGGCGGCGATGATCGCGACGATGATGATCCGGGCGGCGGTGGCCTTGATGTACTCCGTCATTTCAGCTGACCCCTCGTCCTGTGGCCGGTGGCCACGTCCGTGCCGTTTTCCTGCTCGCGAAAACGAAGCTATTAGGGGTCGCTATCCGCTCGTTATCGCTACGCTTCTCGTCCACCACGGGGGCGCGATAGCGCTTTCGGCCCGCGTCCGCGGCGGCGCGAGAGCACGCTTTCGGGACCGGCCGCATGAGGTTCCCTGCCATGCGGGCGCCGGTGGTGACGAGCCCTAGGCTCGGCGCACGATGTCGCGATAAATGCTCAAATAGCCGGACACCATCCGGTCCGCCCCGAACCGACGCTCGGCCTGGGCCCGGCAGCCCGCCCGGTCGATCTCGGGGATGCGGGACACGGCGGCGACGGCCTCCTCGATGGTGTCCGCCAGGAAGCCCGTCACCCCCGGATCCACGACCTCGGACATCGACCCGCGCCGGTAGGCGATGACGGGTGTGCCACAGGCCATCGACTCGACCACGGAAAGGCCGAAGGGCTCGTCGAACGCGATGGGGTGCAGCAGCGCCGCGCTGCCCCCGAGGACCTCAGACCGCTGTTCCGGCCCGACGGCGCCGAGGAACCTGACCTGGTCGCCGTCGATGTGCGGGGCGACCTCTTGGTCGAAGTACCGTTCGTCCTGAATGATCCCGCAGATGGTCAGCGGCATGCCGGCCCGCCGGGCGATCTCGATCGCCGTGTGGTTGCCCTTGTCGGGATGGATGCGGCCGAAGACGACCAGCCGCCCGCCTCCACGGGGGTTGAAGCGCAGGGAGTCGAGGTCGATGCCGTGGTAGACCGTGCCCACGTAGTCAAGCGCGGGGTCGCGGTCGGAGTCGGAGATGGAGACGTAGCTCGACCGGGCATGGGCGTAGGCGGGAAGGATGCCCGCTCCCGAGAACCCGTGCACCGTGGTGACCAGGGGAGCGCGGCAGTGGCCCGCGAAGGCCAGCGGCAGCCAGTCGAGGTGGTTGTGCACCAGATCGAACTCGGCCGACCGGCTCAGCGCGTGGGCGACGTGCATCGCCTCCCACACCCGCCCGTCCAGGGTCGGGTCATCGGCGTAACCGCGGGGGCAGACCCCGTCGAGCGTCCCCGAGGTGATCGAGTCGAGCGTGGCGAACAGCGTGACGTCGACTCCCCGGGCGGTCAGCCCTTCGGCGAGCAGGCTGGTGATCTGCTCCCAGGGCCCGTAGTGGCGCGGGGGTGTGCGCCAGGCGACCGGCCCCAGCAGAGCGACCTTCACGAGCCGTGAGCCGCTCGCCGTTTCGCCGACCTCACAGAGTGACGCCTCCGCTGGGCTTGTAGGGGTAGAGCCAGGCGAAGACCACGCTGCCGAAGTTCACCAACATGGTGTGCGGCGGCCGACTGGCCGTTTCCGAGACCTGGAGCCGGATCACCGCACCGTCCTGCATCCACGCCGCCACGTCGTCCTCGGTGGGCCGGGCACCGTGCAGGCGCAGCATCAGGTCATGGGCCTGTCCCGCCATTCGAAGATGTAACTCGCACGTGGGCTCGATGTCCGCCATGATTCGCCGTCCAAACGAGATAGACCCTGCTGAGTGTCGGCGTCCCTCCCAGCGTACTCCGGCCACGGGTCCGGACCCTGCTTGGTCATCTGCAATGGAGATGAGTCCTGCTGAGGTTGGTTGTTTCGCCATGGGTCCCCCCCAAGGGACGATCGGTTCATCGAGAAAGAACGTGTCTCCGTGCCGTATGGACTCCCTGCGGCCCCCCGTACGGCGAGCCCGTAGGAGTGGGCATGGACAGGACGGAATGCTCCGACCCGATCGTCGAGTTCGGCGAGGGACGCCTGAGGATCTTCTGGCTCAGGGCCAGGCAGAGCCTGCGAATCGAAGGGGACGTCGACTACGCCACCCTCCCCATCCTCGCTGACGCGCTGGCGTCGGCGACAGGGGACGGCGACACCTTGTACGCCGACCTCGGCGGTTTGGGGTTCATCGACGTCGGCGGACTGCGCGCCTTGGTCGCCGCCGCCTCCCGGCTCCAGGGCGGCCGTGGCCTGACGTTGCTCTCCGCGCCCCCGTACGTTCGCCGCCTGCTCGTTCTCACCGGCTGGGACCGTGCGCCGGGCCTGCATCCGCACGGTGCCCTCCAGGCAAGACGAGTAGAATGGCGTTCTCCGAGGACACATCGCCTGCCGGCAGTCGCGCCGGCACCGTCCGAGGCTTTCAACCAGCCGGCCTGGCCGGGCTGAGACAGGTCGTACGATCATGCCGTCAACGCTGATCCCCCCGCCGCACGCCCCCGCCGCCTCTCCGGGCCCCGCCGCCGAAGCCCCTCCCGTACGGCTGAGCCTGCCGCCCGCCGGTGACCACCCGCGGGCCGTGGACGGGGTGTGGTGGCCGCGTTCGAAGGACGCGGCGGCCGAGCTCCCAGGTCTGATCGCGGCCGTCGACGAACGGCTCGGCGAGATGACGCTCCGGGTGGGGCTGCATGTGGACGCCTGGAGCGACATCCCGCACCGAATCCCGGCTCCCGGACGGGCCGTACGGGTCGGCTGGTTCCGGGCCATGGACCCCGAGCGGGTCACTCTGATCGTCAGAGGTCAGAAGGACGTCACGCTGCGGGTGATACCGCCGGAGGCCTCGGCGGAGTCGGCCGAGGCCGCGCTGGCGGGATCAGCCGCTTCTCATGGGGCCACGAGCGCGGGTTCCGCCTGACGCGGGTCCAGAAGACGGGGGCTGACGGCGAAGGTGGCGGACAGGCCACTGGCCGTCAGCAGCCGGCGCAGGTGCCGCGTCGGAGCGAGCAGGAGCAGCGTTCCGCCGCGGCGCAAGGCCATGCGCCTGATGAAGACCAGGACGCCCAGCCCGCTGGAGTCTATGAAGGTGACCCTGGACAGGTCGACGAGAAGCCGGCGTCCCGGCCGGTCCAAGGCGGTCAGCAGGTACTCGCGGAGCTCGTACGTCGTGAAGATGTCGACTTTTCCGGATACTCGGCAGATCGTCCGGTCGGACAGAACGCGGGTTGACAGGTCCATCAGGACCTCCTAAAAAGTGGACGCGGCCGACGGCTCGCAGGCCCTGCCCCCAGTCAAGCCGATTTCCGAGCCCGGGGAAACGATCAATACGAGAAGCGGTCATCACAAAAACCGATGACCGGTAGGTCAGTCGGCGGGCAGGTCGGCGGTCGCCAGCCATCCGAGGCGGTCGGCCAGATGCCTGGCGCTCTCGATCACCGCCGTGACGTGGGCGGACGGATCGCCGGACCGCCACAGGAGCGACCAGGGATAGTGCGCGGCCGGTTCGGTCAGCGGCTTCCAGACCGTACCGGGCCGGTTGGAGGTGCGCGAGGAGGAGGGGACGCAGAGGACGCACCGCCCCTGGAGCACAAGGTCGGCCGCCGCGCGGTTGCTCGCGACGGTTCCCTCGTAGACCGTGGGCGCGAACCCGGCGGAACGGCACAGCTCAACTACGAACTGGTTGAACTCCGGTGTCCGGGTGTCCTCCCCGAGAAGCAGGGCCTCGTCGGCGAGTGAGGCGACGGGCACGCCCTCTTGGCCGGCGAAGCGGTGGCTTTCGGGGATCAGCACGCCCAGCGGGTCGAGCCGGACCAGCTCGGAGGCCACATCAGGGGGCGTCAGGGACGCCCGGCCGATGCCGATGTCCAGGCGGCCGTCGGCCAGCTGCTGGTACTGCTCGGGTGTGCCGATCTCCACCTGGTGGATGGTCAGCCCCGGATGGCGTTGCTGGACCGCGCGCAGGATCTGCGGCATCGAGTCGTAGCCGGCGTCGATGATGCCCGCACGCAGGGTGGGTGCGGACGCGGCGGCGGTGCGGGCCGCCTGGGCGGCCCGGCCGACGTGGTCGAGGATCTGGCGGGCCTCCACCAGGAACGCCGCCCCGGCGGCGGTGAGCTCGACGTGGTGGGTGCTGCGGTCCAGCAGCCGCACCTCCAGCTCGCGCTCGAGACGCTGCACCTGCTGGCTCAGCGCGGACTGCACGATGTGCTCGCGCGCCGCGGCCCTGCCGAAATGGAGCTCCTCGGCCAGGGTGACGAAGTAACGGAGTTGGCGTAACTCCATGCCCGTCACCCCCTTCCAGCCGGGAGCGCCGATGCGGACCGTCTTCCTCAACCATACTGGGCGGCCGCGCGTGATCGCCTGGACGGCGGGCTCACCGATCCGTTGCCCGCGCGGTGAGCCTGAACAGGCCCCCTACCGGCGCGCCAAGGGCCGGACGTCCTCTTGACGGTGTGTGATCGCGGCCTCAGAGTCGTGTCGTAGGTGGCCACCTATCAGCACATGTCCCCCGATTTTCACGCTTTCGCGAGGATGTGCCATGACGCTTACCGATGCCGCCGAGAACCGTCACGAACCCCTTCCCTCCTCCGTACCCAGCAGCCGAGCCCGCCTCGTCCTCCTCAGCGTCCTCGCCGGCGCGGTCGCCGCTTCCCTGTGGTCGTTCCACTTCGTGGACAGCGTCATCGGGGACAACGTCGCCAACACGCTGCTCGGTCACGACGCCAAGGGCACCGCGATCACGGGTGTCGTGGCGGGCGCCGTCTTCGCGTTCGTGTCCGGCCTCGCCGGGACGTTCACCGCCTGCAACGTCGCCGCCTTCGGCGCCGTGGTGCCGCTCGTACGGCAGGGCGAATCGTGGCGGAGCCGCCTCCGCGAGACGATGCGTCCGCTCAGCAGGCTCGCGATCGGAATGATCGTGGTCAGCGGGCTGTACGGCGCGATCGGCGCCCTCTTCGGAGAACGGCTTCCGCAGCTGTCGACCGCCACCGTGGGCGACGGGCTGCCCGTCCGGCTGATCCAGGCCAGCGTGGTCTTCGGGCTCATCGGGCTCGCGTTCATCTGGCTCGGCCTGGCCGCGCTCCGGCTCCTGCCCGACCCGCTGGCGCGGCTGGAACAGCGCTTCCCGAACGCCCGGCTGGTGGTCCTCGGCGCGCTGGTCGGCGGATTCCTCATCGGCCGGCCGTTCCCGCTGTTCCACAAGCTGTTCACCTACGCCGCCCAGACCCACAACCCTCTGTACGGCGCGGCCGTGTTCATCCTGCAGTCCCTCGGCAACGTCGTGGTCATGGCGGTGCTGTTCGCCCTGCTCATGCTCGTGGCCAGGGGCCGGTTCGCACGGTGGCTGACGGCCAGGCCCGCCCGTCTGGCGACCGTGACCGCGGTGGCGTTCATCGTCGCGGGCACGTTCACCTTCCTGTACTGGGACGTCCGGCTTCCCGCGATGTTCGGCTACGGCTGGTACCCCACGGCTTCCTGGTAGTCAGCCCGAACCGGCGGAGACCATCGCCTCCGCGAGGGTGTCGAGGGCCACGTGGGCGAACCCGATCCGGGCGTCGCTCGCCCCGTACGGCAGCCACAGCGCGCCCCCGTGCAGCAGGCCTCCGCAGGAGTACACGACGTTGGGCACGTACCCCTCACGCTCGGTCTCATCGGGCGTGAGGAGCGTGCCCGGCAGTGTGGCGATCACGCGGTGCGGCTCGTCGAGGTCGAGCAGCAGCGCGCCGATGGCGTAGCGGCGCATCGGGCCGACACCGTGGGTGAGTACGAGCCAGCCCAGCTCGGTCTCCATGGGGGATCCGCAGTTGCCGACCTGGATCAGCTCCCAGCCGTTGGCGGGAGCGTGGAGCAGTACCGGCCGCTGCCACCTGTTGTGCCGGTCGAGCGAGGTCAGGCCGATGGTCTCGCCGTCGGAGCGGCACAGCGAGAGCCGGCGCCCGCCCACCAGGCGGGGGAACAGCGCCATCCCCTTGTTGGCGGCGGCCGGGCCGCGCAGGGGCGTGACCTCGAAGCGCCCGAAGTCGTCGCTGGCGAGCATGCGGGAGCTGATGTGCCGCCCGTCATAGGCGGTATAGGTCGCCCGGTAGCAGGGCTCGCCGTCCTCTCCCGGGACCCTCACGAAGCGGGCGTCCTCCATCCCGTTGCTCTCCGCCGCGTTGGCGGGCCAGAGCACCCGCCGGTCGAGGGGCACGTCGTCGGGGAAGCCCACGGCGTAGTCCGAGGCGGTCGCGCGCCGCAGTTCCTCCACGGTCCTGTGCGTGGTGGTGCGGGTGAGCAGGTCGGCGGGGAGCTTGGCCACGGCCTGCTCGAAGTCGTCGTCGTCGAAGAGCTCGGGCAGCGAACCCAGCAGGGTCGCGGAGACCTCGTTGTCCCAGTCCTCGTCGGCGAGCCCGGCCGCCAGCAGGTCGCGCCGGTGGTGGGTGCTCTGCCGCCGGCCCACGGCCAGCGGCCCCGAGCGGTCGGCGACGGTGAGGTCGGTGCCGGGCCCGATCAGCGCGGTTGCGAAGCCGATGGACGACAGGTGCCCCTCGCCGATCTGCCGCATGCTGATCACCACGCGGAGCTGCCCGGGGAGCACGCCCGACTGGTCCGGGTGGGCCACCATCGAGGGATTGCACAGCGCGGCGGCCTCCACGGCGTACTCGTGGCTGAAGTAGGCGCCGACGAGGAGGCGGGCGTCCGGGGGCAGGTCCACGTGGCGGGGAACCCTGTAGCGGACCAGGTCGTAGTGGTGGAGGAAGGTCGCCTCCAGGTCGTGGTGCCGGTCGCCGAACCGCCGCAGGGTCTCCCGCAGCATCTCCCCGGTCTCGTGAGGATCGAGAAGGGTGATGCGGTCGATCAGGGCGGCGGCACGCGTACGCGCCACGGCCGCGTCCTCACCGGGCACGAACAGCTTGATGATCACTCGTCGCGGGTCGGGGGAGAGGGTCAGGCCGAGCCGCACGGCCAGGTCCTGGCCGGTCATAACAGGTTCCCGGCGTGCTGCATGGTCGAGATGAGCGCGATGGTGGACTCCGCACCTTGGTTGAGGTTGGGGCCGTGCTCGGTCAGCCCGTCGTAACCGCCTCCGGTCGCGGGGTCCCACATCGGCGCGCCGAGGTCGTTGGCGCCCTGGAACCACGCCGCCGCCCGTCGTACACCCGCCCGCCAGCGCGGGTCGCCGGTGACGGCGGACGCGGTGGCGCAGGCGTCCGCGAGCGCGGCGACCTCGATGGGCTGCTGGTCGTGACGGGGCCGTGGGCCGTGCTGCCGCCGGCCGGCGACAGGGACGACCGACAGCCGTCCGTCCCTGGTCTGGATGTCGTCCAGCCAGGCAAGCATGCGCAGGCCGCCGCCGAGCATCGAGCTGTCGCCGCCGAGGTCGCCGGCCGCGATGACCACCTCGGCGAGGGCGGCGTTGGCATAGGTGAGCCGAGGCTGCGGCCACGGCCAGCCGGGGTCCTCGGCGGGCGCGCCGACCGACTTGGCGGCGTCCATGAGCAGGTCGGCGGCCAGGGTGCTGTCCGGACGCACGCGCAGGACCTCCGCCGCGCCGAGCCCGGCGAACGCCATGGCACGCGGGTGCGGCGACCGCCGCGCGGCGCCGAGCGTGAAGGCGAGCAGCGCCTCCTCGCGGATCCAGGGTGCGGAGTCGCGGGCCGCCGCGGTGCCGAGGCCCCACATCGCGCGTCCCCACCAGTCACCGACGCCGGGCTCGTCGGTCCAGCGCCGGTCGTAGCCGAGCCGGTTGTGGAAGGCGCCGGTGCCGTCCTGCGCGTGGGTGAGAAAGGACAGGTAACACTCCGCGAGCCGTACGACCTCGGGTGGGGGCGCGGGTTCGCGGCTGGCGACGACGAGCCCGCGGGCCACGTCGTCGGTGCAGTAGCCGTGCTCGCGGCGGACGATGGCGTGCCTGGCGTGCTCGAACAGCCCGGTGTCGTCGCTCAGCCGTAACAGGTGCCTGAATCCCGGAGCGGCGGGGCTCACGGCATCGCCGCGGCCACGGCCGACGGCCGTGCGGCGATCAGGCTCCGGGCGAGCTCGTCGTAGCGTGCCGCCACGGCGGGCCACAGCAGGGCCGGGACCAGGGCGGCCGTGCCCTTGGTCAGGTCCTTCGCGAGGCCGGGTTCGGTGAGGATCCGGCGCACGGCCGAGGCGAGCGCCGCGGGGTCCTCATGGGGTACGAGCAGGCCGGGACCGCCGGTGAGCAGTTCCACGGCATGCGGGAACGACGTGGCGACGATCGGGACGCCGGCGGCCACGGCCTCGATCAGGACGCCCGAGGTGACCTGCTCGGGGGAGTCGTACGGCAGCAGGACCACGTCCGCGGACCGGATCAGCCGGCTCAGCGAGGCGTCGTCACGGTATACGGGGTCGTAGCGCACGGAGGCGGACACGCCGAGCCTCGTGCCGATCCGGTGCAGGCGGTTACGGTAGGCCTCCCCGTGGTGCTCCAGCACCTTCGGGTGGGTCTTCCCCGCGACGGTGTACGTGGGCGTGGGAATGAGGTCCCCAAGGAGGGCGAGCGCCCGCAGGGCCCACTCGATGCCCTTGCCGGGGCCGATCAGCCCCCAGGTGAGCAGGTGGGGACGGAGGCGGCGCTGAGCCGAGACGCGCGTGTGGTCGGCGGCCCCGTGCGGGATGACCGACACTTTGGCGCCGTCGACGTGGTAGCCGGCGAGCAGCCGGTCACGGGCGGTGCCGGTCATGGTGACGACCGCGCCTGCCGCCTCCACGATCTGTTCCAGCAGCCTGCGCTGCCTCGGGGTCGGCCGGGTCAGGACGGTGTGCAGGATCACGATGCTCGGTACGGTGAGCCGGCGCAGCAGCGGCAGGACGTCCTGGCCGTCCGGGCCCGGGTAGATGCCGTATTCGTGCTGGACGATGGCCACGTCGAAGCGATCGAGGGCGGACGCCGCCGCCTGCCAGCCGTCCGATCTGCCGGGTCCCCAGGTGTGCACCACCCCGGGAATGGAGCGCTCGTCGTCGCCCTCGGTGGTGACACGGACCGTCCCGCCGCGCATGCCGCCCTTGGTGAGGTGGGCCGACAGGGCGGAGTTGAAGGTGGCGAGGCCGCATTGTGTGGGCGGGTGGGTGCTGAGAAAGCCGTATGTACAGGCCAAGTGCCATGCCTTCCGGTATTCGGCCGATCCGGTGCGGATGCGGGCCTCACGCGGTGAAGACGTCCATCGCCAGCGTGTGTGACGGATGGAGGTGAGCCTGGCGCCGGGGGCCGTCCTCGTGCGGGGCCCGGCGATCGCTCCTGTCAGCCCGACCTGAAGGGTGCTGGTGGCTCCTCGTTCTCGGCCCCTGCGTTCGGGAACGGGGACACGCCGTCGACCGTTCGGTCAGAAATGGTCATCAGTCCTCTTTGTCATGGCCGTTCGCTCTGGTTCACACGGCGCGTCCGTGGACGTAGCACCACCGCCACGGCGGTTCCGCGCCGAGCGCGACGGCCACCGGGTGATCGCTCTCTTCGTAGTGCCCCCGGGCGTGGCAGCCCCGCGAGGCGTCGGAGCAGGCGACCCAGCCGCAGGTCAGGCAGGCCAGAAGCCCCTCCCAGTCCAGGCCGAGGTCCAGGCACTCCGAACATTCCGGCGAGCCGGGCTCCGCGGAAGGGGTCATGGCGAAGTGACTGCAGCGTGGCGCATGACCGTTCAGACCATCTGCGTGCGCGGTCATACCCAGGCCCTTGAGGCTCGGGACCATAACGTCCCCCCAACGGTGACAGCGACGCGAGCTGCGCCGGCCGAACGCTCTCAGTTCACGCGATACGCGAGTCCGGGGAAAGGGCCGATCCCAGCAAGCCTCATCAGCGCCCCCGATGGCCACCGTCGCCGAAGATAAAAACCTCCTTGACAAAAAAGATTGTCGGTGAGACGGTATTCACATGTTCGAAGTGGCGCGGACCGGAGGCCGGCAGCGGCGGCGGTTCCACGGCGCGGAGAACAGCGTGCGGATCATCAGCGAAGTTCGACGGCCAGGGAGGACGGCGGCGCCACGGAGCCGCCCGTCCACCCGCCCGGCCGGATACCAGGGCAGGGCGCAGTCCGCCTGCGTCACGACCCGCTGTGTCGCGGACCACCGATCACGAAGGAATGTGCGATGAATGCGAACCTCGAGACCGGCCCGGGTTCACGGGCCGGGCGGCGTGAATGGATCGGGCTGGCGGTGCTGGCCCTGCCCACCCTGCTGCTGTCGCTGGACATCAGCGTGCTCTACCTGGCCCTGCCGCACCTGAGCGCCGGACTGGGCGCCGACTCCACCCAGCAACTGTGGATCCTGGACATCTACTCGTTCATGCTGGCCGGGTTCCTGGTCACCATGGGCACCCTGGGCGACCGGATCGGCCGCCGCAAACTCCTGCTCACCGGCGCCGCCGCGTTCGGCGTGGCCTCCATCCTGGCCGCCTACTCGGTCAACCCGCAGATGCTCATCGCCTCACGCGCCCTGCTCGGCATCGCCGGCGCCACCCTGATGCCCTCCACCATGGCCCTGATCCGCAACATGTTCAAAGACCCCAAGCAAATGGGCTCGGCCATCGGCGTCTGGTTCGCCTGCTTCATGGGCGGCATGACCCTGGGCCCCCTGGTCGGCGGCCTGCTCCTGGAGCACTTCTGGTGGGGCTCGGCCTTCCTGCTCGGCGTCCCGGTCATGATCCTGCTGCTCATCGTCGGCCCCCGCCTGCTCCCCGAATACCGTGACCCAGACGCCGGACGCCTCGATCTGGCCAGCGTCGCCCTGTCCCTCGGCGCGATCCTGCCCGCCATCTACGGCCTCAAAGAACTCGCCCGCACCGGCATCCACCCCACCCCTCTGGCCGCCCTGGCCGCCGGCATCACCCTGGGCATCATCTTCACCCTGCGCCAGCGCACCCTGACCAACCCCCTGCTCGACCTGCGCCTGTTCGCCAACCGCTCCTTCAGCGCCGCCATGGGCATCGGCCTGATGGCCGGCATCGTCATGGCCGGCGCCAGCCTGCTGTCCAGCCTCTACCTGCAAACCGTCCAAGACCTCAGCCCCATGAACGCCGGCCTGTGGCTCCTGCCCCAGAACATCGCCATGGTCATCGGCTCCATGGCCGCCCCCGCCCTGGCCCGCACCATCCGCCCCGCCTACGTCATCACCGCCGGCCTGCTCCTGGCCGCCACCGGACTGATCATCCACACCCAACTCGCCCCCACCGGCGGCCTGCCCTACCTGGTCACCGGCCTGATCCTCGCCTCCCTGGGCATCGCCTTCCCCATGTCCCTCACCATGAACCTCATCATGGCCTCCGTACCCCCCCACAAAGCAGGCTCAGCCGCCTCCATCAGCCAGACCAGCGGCGAATTCGGCATCGCCATGGGCATCGCCTCCCTAGGCAGCCTGGCCACCCTCATCTACCGCACCGACCTCACCACCCACCTGCCCACCGGCCTGCCCACCACCGCCGCCCACACCGCAACCGAATCCATCACCGCCGCCCTCACCACCGCCCACCACCTCACCGGCACCATCGCCACCGACCTCATCACCACCGCCCGCACCGCCTTCACCACCGGCCTCAACACCGTCGCCGCCGTCGGCGCCACCATCTTCATCCTCCTCGCCCTCATCTCCGCCACCATCCTGCGCAACAGCCACCAACCCACCACCACCCCCCACACCGACCACACCGACCACACCGACCACACCGCCGACCCCCAGCCCACCCACCAGCAGCCGAGCCAGCCCGCCACCACCGACCACACCCAGCACGACCACACCCCCACCCACCACCCCGCCAAAGACGACCACCCCGTCCTGGCCACCATCGACTGACCCCCCGGCCCCCGCAAAAACCGGAGCTGGGCGCCCACGGAACCACCCGTGGCCGCCCAGCTCCTTCCATGTGCGTTCTCCTCGCGCGGGTCAGGGGCGCTTGGTCTCCAGCTCCACGGTCTCCTCGACGGTGATCGGGCGGGCCACCCGGAGCGAGGGGTCGAGCGGGCGCAGGTAGGTCTGCCGCACGCCGGGCACCCGGTCCTCGATGACGAAGGTCGCCTTGGTGTGCACCTCGGACCCGGGCGCCTGGACATGCGGCACCACGCGGAAGTCGGAGGTCATGAGGTCGCGCTCGATCTTCGTCATCACGTAGCCCCGCTGGTTGTTGTAGAACTTCAGGTGCGGGTTGATGGCGAGGTACGGGTGCGTGGCCGGGTCGGAGTCCGCGCCGTCGCCGCCGGTGGTGATCGAGGTGGCGACCAGCTCGGAGCCGACCGAGGGGCCGGTCGGGTCGTCGTAGTCGAGCTTCAGGTCGCTGGCCCAGTGCGCGTGGACGTCGCCGGTGAGCACGACGGGGTTGCGCACCTTCGCGTCCACCCATCCCTGGGTGATGCGCCGGCGGGAGGCGACGTAGCCGTCCCAGGCGTCCTGGCTGGTCACCTTGGCGGGCCCGGCGTTGTTGTCACGCTGGGCGAAGAAGACCTGCTGGCCGATGATGTCCCACTGGGCGCGGGAGGCGCGGAAGCCGTTCAGCAGCCACTCCTCCTGCGCGGCACCGGTGATCGAGCGGGCCGGGTCCACGGCCGCCGGGCAGTCGCGGTAGCCGTCGCCGCAGCCCTGGTCGTCGCGGTACTGCCGGGTGTCGAGCATGTGGAAGGTGGCCATGCGCCCCCACCGGATGCGCCGGTAGAGCTGCATGTCGATGCCGCGCGGTATGGAGGTGCGGCGCAGCGGCATGTTCTCGTAGTACGCGCGGAAGGCGGCCTCGCGGCGGGCGAGGAAGTTGGGCTCGGGCTTCTCCGGCACCTCGTCGGCCCAGTTGTTGTCGACCTCGTGGTCGTCCCAGACGACCAGCCACGGCGCGGCGGCGTGCGCGGCCTGCAGGTCCGGGTCGGCCTTGTACTGCGCGTGCCGCTGCCGGTAGTTGGCCAGCGTCTCGGTCTCGGGGCCCTCGTGGTCGCGGACGTTGCCGCCGGGGATGGTGTAGGTGTTCTTGGTGTACTCGTACTGGTAGTCGCCCAGGTGCAGCACGAGGTCAGGGCGGTCCTCGGCCAGGCGCCGGTACGAGGTGAAGTAGCCGTGCTCGTACTGGGCGCAGGAGACGAACGCCATGGCGAGCGCCCCGCCGTACGCCAGCGGGTGCGGCGCGGTCCTGGCCCGGCCGGCCGGCGAGACGTACGGTCCGACGCGGAAGCGGTACCAGTACTCGCGGTCGTTGGACAGGCCCTCGACCTCCACGTGGACGCTGTGACCCCACTCGGGCGCGGCCACCGCCACGCCCGCGCGCACCACGCGGCGGCACTGGGCGTCGGAGTACACCTGCCACAGCACGGGGAACGGGCGCGAGGGCATGCCGCCCATGCCGTCCTCGGCCAGCGGCTGCGGGGCCAGGCGGGTCCAGATGACGAACCCGCCGGGGTCGGGATCGCCCGAGGCGACGCCGAGCGTGAACGGGTCGGTGCGCAGGCCCCTTCCTGCCAGGCTCTGCGCGGTCTCCGCGGCGGGGTCGGGCTCGGCGAGGGCGGCGGTCGCGGGGATGGTGGCGACCGCGCCCGCGGCCAGCCCGGTCACGAGGAACGATCGTCGGTCGAGGTGCGACACGGGAGCTCCCTAGGCGATCAGGGGTGAGGGACGCTCGTAGCCTCGCCAAGACTCATGACTCCCCGGTTAACACCACAAGTCATGAAAAAGGCGACATCTGCCATCTCGGACACCTATTCCGGCAATTTCCTACCATCCGGGCTGTGGCGTACCGCCGTCACCTGCGCGGCAGGGGAACGGACCCCAGTAAACGCACGTTACCGGTGTTCTCCGGGCGGTCCCGCGCGCCTGGCCGCACGGCATGCTTCTCGATATCACCTGCAGTTCTTTACTGATATGTCTGGTACGACGGGACGCCGGGCTTCCCTTCGCCGCCGGGGATTCGGACGGCGGACGCCCGCCCGAGAACCGACCCAATTACCGGAGTGCCTCCAAGCCGCATATTTCATCGCTATGGTTTTCGCCCGGCAGGAACGAAGACCTGAACCGCACCCCTCTTGAGCCCCCGACCTGCTGGGGTTTCCCTGCCCGAGGGCAGGAGTGAACGCCCTCGGGCTCGGGCGCTAGCCCTTGTACGGCCACTTCCGCTGGGTGGGATCACCTGGGCCCCATCCGGACGCCAGTTCGCGGATCTCGTTGCGGGAGGCCAGAGGCTCGGACGAGCGCTTACCGCTCGCGATGTCTCGCAGTGTGGACGACGGCTGACGTGCTTCCATCGGTGTTACCCCCTCTGCTTGGGGCCGGAAATCGGAACGTGCGATGGCACCCTGGACGCCGGGGAACGTGCCCGGCGCTACGCGGATAAACATGTCCGCGCGTTCTGTGGGGCGCGTCACACAGATCCGGACGGCCGGGTGGCGGTCAACACCGGAGCCGAGTCGTCACCGAGCCGAGGTGAAGAACAGCGGGCTGGTCCACACCTCGTGGCCGTCCGCCTGGACCGCGTGCACGTAAAGGGCGCTTTCCCCCGAGGGCGGGCGTACCGACAGCTCGCCGGCGAGGGTCAAAGGGAGACGCGCGATATCGGCGAGCGGTTCGACCGTCACATGGAGCCCGGCCCCGCCCAGCTCGCGGCGCACGGCGCCGCCCGCGAGATCGGACACGGGCACACTGAACCGTTCAGCGCGGGCGTCCTCGGCCACGGTCGCCTCGACGGTGACCACGGCGTCGCCTCCGGGGCCCAACCGGAGCACCACGCCGGTGTCGTTGCCGTACGTCGCGCCCGACCACCCGACGCGCCCGCCGTCCGCCTTGACCGTCTGCTCCTGGTGCATGACGGCCCATGGCCGGGCCTCAATCAGCTCGGCCCCGGAGATCTCGGCGCTCCCGGTCCAGGACGCCCAGCGGTAGCGGTCACGGTGCCGGGCACCGCCCCAGCGGACCCTGACGAGGCCCGGCGCGTGCCCCGCCTCGGCGTTCAGGTCGCGGTGCAGCACCGGCCCGCGCGTGTCGTAGACGGTCATGCGCTCCCAGGGCGCGTCGCCGTACAGGGCGTACGAGACGGCGAGGTCCTCGTCCGCGACGTCGAGCTCCTCGCCCATCCACCGGTCTCCGGCCCGCAGCAGCGCCACGGCCCGCGCGCCCGTCGTCGCCCAGGTGCGGCGCGCCCGCAGCGTCGTCCCGACCGAGGCGCGGGTCAGGCCGGGGGCGAGGACGCCGGTCAGCCCGCCCCTGCCGCCGAAGATGGTGGCGCCCGGCGCCCCGCCGCCGGGACGGCCCCGGTGCTCGTCGCTGTTGGCGCTGACGCCGAGCCGCAGCCCCCGGCTCATGGCGTCCCGCAGGAACCACGGGCTGGTGCCCCACGCCGAGTGCACCTCGATGAGCCGTTCGAGCGCCGGATGGTGCCAGTCGAGGATGGCGCGCCGTCCGCCGACGTGCGGCATCAGCAGGTAGTCGTCCGGGTTGGCGGCGTACGCCTCGTACAGCTCGGCGATCGGCCAGTGCCCGGCCGCCGGGGCGCGCGTCGTCATCGCGTCATGCCACTCCAGCGACCTGGCGAGCGTGGTTTCCTCGCCCAGGTAGATGACGTTGTGGTCGCCGCCCACCCCGGAGTTGCCGCACCACTCGACGCCGGGCAGGCACACGAACCTCCCGTCCTCGCTGACCTCCCGGCACAGGCCGACCACCTCACGCCACGCCTTGTCGGTGACCTGGAAGTCGTTGGCCGTGTACCCGAGCACGTCGAGCCCGCCGATCCAGCGGCCGTAGGCGAAGTTGTAGGCGCTGTCCTGGGTGCCCACGGTGTCGTCGGAGTGCACGTGCAGGTCGGCGAAGTAGGCGCGCTCGCCGGGCAGGCCGGCGACCACGTCCACGGCGCAGCCCGCCGTCAGCTCGCGCCCGTCAGGCAGACCGGCCGACACGCGCACCTCGTACGGCCCGGCCGGCCGAGGGGGCAGTTCGATGGTGGCCGAGGCCCACCCCTCCGCGGGAAAGGCGCACGGCGGGGAGGTCCACCCGCCGCCGACGGCGCTCAGCCGTGCGGGGGCGCCGGAGGCCACGTTGCCCCAGGCGTCCTCCAGGTGGGCTCGCAGCGGCGCGGGAGCGTCCGCGCGCACCAGGCGCGGCCCCGCGACGACGAGCCGCTCCGCGGGTCCCGCGACGATGTCCAGGCCGACGTCGCCCACGTGCCCCATGCGCGAGGTGCCGAGGACGTCCGCGTACATCCGGAACCTGAACGCGTCCTCCACGAACGTCTGCACCCGTGTGCCGGGGCCGCCGTGCCGCCGGTCGCCGAGCCGGATGACGATCTCGTCCCCGGGCCGCACGAAACCATCCTCAAGGTGGATGAGAAGGGCCTTCTGGAAGGGCCGCTCGCCTCCCTTGACGTCGTAGGCGGTGCGCAGGCGGCGCACGGTCGCGAGGCTGTCGGGCGACGCGCCGCCGAGGTCGCCGCGGCGCGTCAGCTCGGCCGTCGCGTAGTCGCGATCGGCGGGCCGGGTCGTCTGCAGGTCCCAGTCGGAGTAGTACTTGAAGCACAGCTTCAGCCATCCGCTGTCGGCGATGCCAGAACCGCCCACGGTGTAACGCAGCACCAGTTCGGTGAGGTCCCCGGCGGTCAGCGTGGCGGTCTCGGCGGTCAGCTCGCCGAGGAACGGCAGTGCCCGTACGGCGTCGGTGGTCCTCTGGCCGACCGCGGGGTCGGCGCAGTCGTGGTAGCGGCGCTCGGTCTGCGGACGCGGTGTGACGCGGGGAGTGTTCATCCTGCGATCGGCGCCTTTCCCTCGGCACGCAGTGCCTCGTTGAGCGGGCCCAGGTCGGCGAGGCCGGTCAGGTCGCCGCCGGGCAGCACGCCCACGTCCGTCCCGCGACGCCCGTACTCCTTGATCGTGGGCAGGAGGGGATCGACGGTGAAGGTCATGTCGGACCAGGCCGCCCGCAGGTCCGCGTCGTCGAGCCCGCCTCCGTTGATCTTGTCGATGGCGGCGTCGGCCCGCTGTGCCGCCCGCGCGGGGTCGGCGTTCACCTGGTCGGTCTCCTTGACCAGACCGCGGAGCAGGGCGACGACCACGTCCGGGTGCCGTTTGAGGAAGTCCGCTCGCACGAGCAGGTTGGTGGTGTTGAACCGGCCGTCCGGCCACAGCGAGTGCTCGTTCACCAGGACGTGCGCGCCCCGGTTCACCAGGAGGGTGGCGTACGGCTGGGGCACCCAGGCGCCGTCGATCGCCCCGCTCGCGTACGCGGCGGCCATCTGGGCGTTGTCCTGCGGGGCGATGTGCACGTCGCCGTCACCGGCGGTGCCGGTGCGCAGGCCGTGCCGCTTGAGCCAGTAACGGAGCTGGATGTCGGGCGCGCCGCCCAGCGCCGGGTCGGCGACCGTCCTGCCCTTGAGATCGGCGGCCGAGGTGATGCCGTCCCCGACCACGAGCTGCGCGCCCCCCGAGGTGGCGCCCGAGATGACCTTCACGTTCCCCTTGGTCTTGTAGAAGGCGTTGACGGCGGGGGTGGCGCCGACGAAGACCGCGTCGACCGCGTCGGACAGGATCGCGGTGATCGCCGGAGGGCCCGAGGTGAACAGCGCGGGCTCCAGCTTCGCGCCCGAGCCGAGGGCACGCTGGAAGGTCCCGTCCTGGACGCCCAGGATCGCCGTCGCGTGGGTGAGGTTCGGGAAGTAGCCGAGCCGCAGGCGCACCGGGCCGGACTCCGGCGGCGTGGACGAGCAACCGGTCACCACGGCCGCGATGGCGAGGGCGACCGCCGCTGCGCGCGGGCGGGATAAGCGACTACGTGGCATCTGTGCTGACTCTCCTCGGTGCCGGCGCGGGTCACCGGACCGTTTCAGGCTGCCAGCGGGGGCACTCATGCGTCAAAGACATGAAAGAGCTAACAGTTATCACTGTGATTGAATAATCAGGTGGATCTCCGACAACTTCGGTACTTCCGGGCCATCGCCCGCACGAGAAGCTTCAGCACCGCGGCGGCGGGGGAGTTCGTGGTGCAGTCCGCGCTCAGCCAGCAGATCCGCAAGCTGGAGGACGAGCTCGGCATCAAGCTGTTCGAGCGCACCACCCGCTCGGTACGGCTCACCCGGGCCGGGGCGCAGCTGCTCCCGCTGGCCGAGCGCGTGCTCAACGACCTCGATCTCCTCGTCGCCGAGGCGGACGCCCTGCGCGGGGTCGTCCGGGGCAACGTCTCCGTCGGCATGATGGAGTGCCCGCCCCTGACCCTCGACATGGCGGCGCTGCTCAGCGACTTCCACACCCGTCACCCCGGGGTCGAGGTGGCACTGCGCAGCGGCGGGAGCGACCGCATGGTGGAGGATGTCCGCTCGGCCGAGCTCGACCTCGCGATCCTCGGCCTGCCGCCGAAGCCGCTGCCCGAGCGGCTCCGGGCGCGCCCGCTGCTGGTCGAGGACCTTGTCGCGCTCGTGCACGTGGACCATCCGCTGGCCGGCTCCGTCGCGGCCGCGGGGCTCGCCGGCGAGCGGTTCGTCGACTTCCCGCCCGGATACGGGCTGAGGGAGCAGGTCGACCACGGCTTCGCGGAGGCGGGCGTGGCCCGCCGCGTCGCCTTCGAGGTCGTGCGGGTCGAGGAGATGGTGAGGTTCGCCGCCCACGGCCTGGGCGTGGCCGTCCTGCCCCGCTCCATCGCGCGATCCGCCGCCCGGCGCGCCCCGCGCCCGCGCGTCCTTGAGATCACCGGCGCCGACCTGCGCCGTACGGTCGCGCTCGTCCACCGGCACGACGGGCCGGAGTCGCCGGCGGCGCGCGCGTTCTTCTCGCTCGCCGCGGACCTGCTGTCCACGGCCTGATCCGGTCCCGGCCGTACCGCGTCCCGGCGAACGGCGAGGGGCCCGGTGTTCACCGGGCCCCTCGCCGTCGCGGTTGCCGTCAGAGCCCCGCCGTGTAGAGCAGCTTGTTCTTGGTGGTGGACGGAACCCTGGTCAGGACGGAGGGGGTGGCGGAGTCGACGATCCACTGCAGGACGGCGGCCGACTTGTAGTCGCCGTAGGCCTGCTTGAACAGGGCGTTGACCCCGGTGGCGAAGGGCGAGGCGAAGGAGGTGCCGCTGCCCGAGGTGCTGCCGCCGCCGCGCTTGCCCAGGTGACCTTCACCGGCTGCCGCGCCGGGGTCGCCTGCGCGGGCGGGCCGATGGCGATCAGCGGGCTGAGTACCAGCAGGATGCCCGCAAGCCGTCTCATGCCACTGGGCACATTCGAGGTGGAACGGATTCTCATCGTGTCCCTCTCGCTGGGCGGCTGTCCTGCTGAAAGACGGTCGGCTGACTACGGAAAGTAATGATCAAGTACCCAAAACGATCATTGTTACTCTCTGTGATCGATCGGAGGCGGGGTCAAATCGGAGGCGGGGTCAAAATCGCGTCAGCGTGGCCGTTCGCCGGGCCGTCCTGGAGGCGACGTTCTTGCCTTATGGCTCTTATTCGCGGATATCGCGGTGTTCATCGGAGGTGTCGCGGCATTGGGGTTTTATGGCGCTGCCAGGCAAAGCCGCCCGTGCGGTCGTGGCCTCCTGCCGGCCCAGATGGCATCCTGCCCGCTCAGGTCATCCGGCGCGTGGGTCCACGACCCGGGAATCGGGCAAAAAGGCGGGTACGGATCCGGTGTAAAACGTACGGATCGACATTGCGGTTAACTCAGGTTCATTTGATCGTCGACCCTTAATCATTGCCGCCGTCTGACTGTTCTCCGCCCTTATACGTGTTCAGCCATTGGGTACTCTCTGAGCGGTCACATTCAGTAATCATCGCTGAACGGGAGGTCTGTTAATGGACGTCCGGGGCGATGATTCGTACAGGGAGAAGTCACACATGATTCGCCGTCTTCTGGTCATTTCGGCATGCGCCGGCATGGCCGTCATCGCTCCTGCCGCCATGGCCTCCGCCGACGCGGCCAAGCCAGCGAAGATCTCCAAGAGCGCCAAGGCCGACTGCTGCCCCTGCGGCCCCACGGTCGTCCCCACCGTCGTTCCCACGGTCGTCGGTGGCGGCTGCGGCGGCTACGGCCTCGGCGGTGGCTACGGCTACGGCGGCGGTTACGGCCTCGGCGTCGGTTACGGCGGCGGCTACGGCGGTGGCTACGGCTACGGCCTCGGCGTCGGTTACGGCGGCGGCTACGGCGGTGGCTACGGCTACGGCGCCGGGTACGGCTCCGGCGGCGGCTACGGGGTCGGCGTGGGCCACGGCGGCGGTGGCGGCCTTGGCCTGGGTCTTGGCCTGGGTCTTGGACTCGGCCTCTGACTCGCGTCATAGCGACAAAGGCGGCGCTTCCCGGACTTCGGCCCGTGGTTGCGTCGCCTTTTCGCGTGCCAGTCGCTTCTGTGCCGGGCCTTTCCGATTCACGGGCCCTGCGGATTCATCGGGAAGGCGGTCCTTCGGTCCCGAGATGCGGCCCTTCGGTACCGGGAGACACCGGCGCCGGTACGGCCGGCCGATGGCCCACCGTACCGGCGCCGAGATCACTCGATCACCTACTGGGTTATCGCGGTCCACCCGGCGTGGCACCGGCACCCGGGTTGACGTTCGGTGCCTGGCCGCCGAGTCCGGGCGCCTGACCCGGGAACGCCGGTGGCTGCCCCGGGAACGCCCGTGACTGTCCACCGAGACCGGGTCCCTGACCCGGGAACGCCGGGGACTGTCCACCGAGACCCGGTGCCTGACCCGGGAACGCCGGGGGCTGTCCGCCGAGTCCGGGTGCCTGACCCGGGAACGCCGGCGCCTGCCCGCCCTGCAGCGGCTGGATGGGCTCCTGGTGTACGGGGCGAGGCCCGCCGTGGGGCGGCACGGGGTGCGGAAGGGGGTGGGGTCCGGGACGCGGGCCCGGGTAGGGGCGCGGGCCCGGATACGGACGCGGGTGCGGGTACGGGTAAGGCCGCGGGTACGGGTGCGAACGCGGGTATGGGGTGATCAGGTAGTTCTTGTACCACCCGTAGGAGTCCCACGGCACCGAGTACGGCCAGGAGTTGATGTCGTACGGCCAGCCCCCGGGGACGCCGTTGTTGGCCGGGACGCAGTCGTACTGCGGGCACGGCGCCGCGAAGCACTGCTTGGGCGAGTACACGCAGACGTAGCCGGGCGGACACGCCACGTCGCCGCATCCGAGTCGCGAGCACGTGAGCCGCGAGGCGGAATCCGTCGAAGTGGCGGCGACCGCGGACCGCGCCGCCGAGCCGGCCGATGCGAAGTGCGCCGCGTCAGCCGACGCGGCCGATCCAGAGAACGACAGCCCGGCCGTGACGGCCGTGGCGACAAACGCTATGCGGATCTTCATGAATCCTCGAATTCCCTTCTTGAGCTCCCGGCTGAATCCACCGGAGATCCCGTGGATTCATGGGGCATCTCGTGCACAGGCCTCTCGACCTACCGAGATCATCGCATTAAGGGGTCGCTTTTCACCGTCGGCCACGGCATCGCCGAGGTCAGGAAACGGTAAGACGGCGGCGCGAATAGCTGTTCGCGCCGCCGTTCCGGTCGTTTCTGAGGGGTCTGCTCGACTACTACTTGCTTTCTCGGGCACCCGCCGCCTTTTGCGATTAATAGCCTGATCTAATGGGTTTTAAATGCTTTGCCGGTCGCGTACGACATTCGGCCGCATTTCGAGGCGGTGACTTGAGCAGCGGTCCCGGAAACAGGTCGAAGGCGTACGAGTGGTGCTATCTCATGCCGCTGATCTTCTCGGGTTCGATGACGAAGATCACGCGTACCTGGTCGCGGCCTCCGTACCAGGGGTACGGCGTGCCGAGGTACTTCTTGGCGAGCATCTCGATGTGGTCGACGGCGCCCTCGGTCGTGACCTCGAGCACCCGCCCGCGCACCTGGAAGTAGCGGGAGGGATCCTCCGGTTCGGAGACGGCGACCGCCACGCGCGGATCGCGCTCGATGTTCCTCGTCTTCACGTGGCTCTGGACGCTGTTGATGAGCACGTGCTCGCCGTCGGTGTCGACCCACGTCTGGGTCACCTGCGGAGAACCGTCGGCCATCGAGGTGGCGATATAGCAGATGCTCGGCCTGCGCAGCAGCGCGACCAGTTCGTCGGTAAGTTTCACAGCGCTCTTTCGACGGTCGGACTTACCCGCTCAGTCCTCGCTGAGCGGGGACCTATCCCATCATGCCGATCATGTAGCCGCCGTGCGAAAGAGGCATGAAACCGGCCTTCAGGCGATCAGGCCGGGCCGGCGGCCGTCCAGCAGGGCGGTGCCCAGCTCCGTGATGGTGTGGATCACCGACTGGCCGAGGCGCTGGCTGTACACGAGGCCGGCCTCGCGCAGCGTGGTGGCCTGGCGGCTCGCGGTCGAGCCGGGAATGTCGAGCCGCCGCGCGAGCTCGCCCGTCGTGCAGTCACCGTGGGCGATGGTCTCCAGGACCTGGGCCCGGGTGGGACCGAGCAGGCTCGCCAGGGTCGGGTGCTGGTCGGGAGCCTGGCCGTGCGCCCAGGTCAGGTCGTGCTCGATCGGATAGACCAGCACCGGAGGCAGCTCGGGGTCGCGCAGGGTGATGGGGGTCTGCCGGCAGAAGAACGAGGGCTGCAGCACCAGGCCCCTGCCGTTCAGATGGATGTCGTGGTCGGCCGGATACGACAGCTCCAGCGTCGGGAAGCTCCACCGCGCCGACGGGTGCAGAGTGGAGAACACCGCGTCCCAGCCGCCGTCGGAGAGCATGCGCGTACGGCGCGCCCGTTCCTGGGCGACCTGCGCCCGGATGCGTGACCAGTAAGGGGACAGGCACGCCTGGAAGTAGGCGGCGGCCGCGTCGGCGACGGCGCCCAGCGTCTCCAGGTCGCCCCTGGCCAGGCCGTCGACCCATCCGGGCAGCCGCCTGCCCGGATGCCGCAGCGACAACTCCGACAGATCGCGGAGCAGTCGCTCACGAGTGGTGCCGCGCAGGGCCTCGACCCCCGCCGTCATCGAGCCCGCCTCCGAGCGCGGGGTGAGGAAGTCGACGGCGTAGCCGTGCGCCGGTGCCAGGGTCGTCAGGATCGGGGTCGCCGCGGGCGCCTTCGCCAGCGTGTCGTTCTTCCACTGGCCGAAGACGACGGTGCGCTCCCGGCGGCGCAACCTGTAGAGGCTGAGCATCACCTCCCACAGCGCGTCGCATTCAGGGGCGATGCGAACTCGCGCGAGATCCTCGCCCGTGAAGTGAATCCTCAGCGCCATGGACGCCCTCGATCGACATGCCCTTACGTGCCGTCCGCAATTTTGCACTCGGACGGAAATATCTACAAGGCCGTCGAAGACCGGAGTCAAGCTCGCCCGACGGGAGCCGCGCAGCCGTCCTGAATCCTCGTCGCATGTCCGCACGGCGGCCACCAGGGAGTTTGCGCTGGGATGGAAAGAACTACGCCGCCGGCCGTGCTCACGCTGAAAATTGGGCCGGTTCCTGGTCACCGGAGACTCCGGTGGCAGGGCGCGAACGTCGCGAGACCGCGTCCGCCCCTCCATGGAAACCGATGATCACCCAGAAAGGGGTCGAGATATCAACCGATCCATATTTCCCGCACCGCGTGCCGGGCTGGCGTCCCTGGTGGTCGCCGCGTCCTTGACCGCGCCTGTGCTCGGTTCGCCGGCCGCGGTGGCCGACGACGTGGCGCCCCCGACCGACCGGGTGGCCGCCACGCGAGCGGCGAAGGCGCAGGGCACGCGGGTGGAACTGGAGGGCGAGAAGACCGAGAGCTCGTCGATCTGGGCCAACCCCGACGGCACGTTCACCCTGGAGGCGTTCCCCGGCCCGGTACGTGTCAAGGACGGTGGCACCTGGCGCCCGATCGACACGTCCCTGGTCCGGGATGGCGACGCGGGCCTGCGTCCGAAGGTCACCGCGTCGGACGTGCAGGTGTCCGGCGGTGGGGGCGAGCCGTTCGCCGAGGTCCGGCGAGCCGACCGCTCGTTCGCGGTCTCCTGGGACAGGAAGTTGCCGGCGCCGCGGGTCAAGGGGGACACGGCGACCTACAAGGACGTCGTGCCGGGGGCCGACCTCACGGTGAAGGCGTTGCCGAACGGGTTCAGCCACTCCCTCGTCCTGCGCAGGCGTCCGGCCGAGCCGCTGGAGATCAGGCTTCCGGTGGCGACCAAGGGCCTGACGCTCTCGGCGGCCGCCGACCACGGCCTGAATCTGCAGGACGCGGCGGGCAGGCTGCTGGCCTCGGCTCCTGCCCCCCGCATGTGGGACTCCACGACCGATCAACGGTCCGGCGAGCCCGTACACCAGGCCGCGATCGACACGACGGTCGAGCGGACCGCCGGCGGGGCCGTGCTCGTGCTGAAGCCGGACGCGGGCTTCCTCGCGGACCCGCAGGTGAAGTACCCCGTCACCGTGGACCCCACCAGCACCCTCACCGTGGAGACCGACACCTGGGTGCAGAGCGACATCCCCGACTCCCAGCGCGGTTCGACCGAACTGAAGGCCGGCACCTACGACGGCTCCCACGTCGCCCGCTCGTACCTGAAGTTCCGTCACGTCGAGGACCTGCGCGGCACCTCGATCGTGGACACCGACCTGCGGCTGTGGACGTTCTGGTCGTCGGTGTGCGTGGATCCCAGCGCGGGCGTGCAGGCGCGCCGCATCACCGGGGCCTGGGATCCCGACACCATCAAGTACGGCTCGGAGCCGGCCACGACGACCACCGGCGCCGTGACCACGAAGACCGCGCACGGTGCCGCGAGCTGCCCCCAGGACTTCATGCACTGGGACACCGATGCCATCGTCCAGGCGTGGGCCGACGGGCAGCCGAACTACGGCATCCAGCTACGCGGAGCCAATGAGAAGGACGCTTCGACCTGGCGCCGGTACTACTCCTCGAACTACGTGTCCGGCGCGCAGGGCGACAAGGAGCCCGCTCTCAGCGTCACCTTCAATTACAGGCTCGGCGTCCCCACCGGGCTCGACATGACGCCCAGGGCCTCGTCGGACCCGGGCGTCAACAGCGTCGCCGGCCTCACCCCCACGTTGTCGGCGAAGGCGACCGATCCGAACGGCAAGCCGCTGGACTACACGTTCGAGATGACGAACGCGGGCGGCGGCGATGTGATCGCCACAGGAGGCCCTAAGGGGGTCGCCTCCGGTGCCACCGCGACCTGGAAGGTGCCCTCGGGCATCCTGCGGAACCCCGGGGCGTACCGGTTCCGCGTCAAGGCGATGAGCCAGACGGGCGCGAGCGGCTGGTCGGCGTGGACGCCCCTGGCGACCGATGTCCCCGAGGTCCCCTCCGGCCTGGCGACCGGCCTGAGCGACCCGTCCGCCCTGGTGCTGTCCGGCGTGGTCTCGCGTCCCTCGGGGCAGGCCCTGACCGGCAGGTTCTACCTCTTCGACAGCGCCGGCGCCCCTGTCGGGCCGAGCCCGGTCGCCTCCAGCACGGTGCAGGGCGGCCGGCGCGCAGGCCTGAAGGTCGCCGACGGCCTGGTCAGCCCCGGACGCGGCTACAAGTGGCAGATGGAGGCATGCGTCGGCACCACCTGCAGCGCCCGAACGGCACTGGTCGCCTTCACGGCCCCGCAACCGGGTGCGGAGAAGCCCACCCGGTCCACGGTTCTCGGCGCCGGTGTGCTGACCATACGCGCCGCCAAGTCCGGCACGGACGCGTGCGGCGGCAACCCCTGCCAACTGGGAAATGTCAGCGCCTTCCAGGTGGGAGGCGGTCAGGTCTCCTCGTTCAAGGCCGATCTGAGCGCGATTCCAGCGGGTTCGGAGATCACCTCCGCGACGCTCGACCTGGGAACCCCTACCTGTGCCGCCGCTTGCCCGGCGACGGTCAAGGTGTCGGCCTACGAGATGACCGACGACCCCGCCGCCGACGCCACGGGAGCCGACGTCTCGTCCAAGCTGCTGGATGAGCCGTTCGCCCAGGCGGACCTCACCAACTCCAAGATCGACATCACCGGCTCCGTACAGGCGGCACGCCAGGACGGCGAGAGCTTCTCGGAACTCGCGCTGCGCGCGGATGACCCGGCGACACCGGAGGTGACCTTCGGGTCCTCCGGTGCGACCACCCCCCTCACCGTCACGGTCGCCTACGTCCCGCCGGCCGTTCCCGGGACACCGCAGAACGTCAGCGTGCGCCCGGGTGACGGAGGCGCGCTGGTCACCTGGGCACCACCGTCCGAATCAACGGGCGACCCGCGGATCACCGGGTTCGACCTGGAGGTCCTCGGTGGCACCGGGGCCGTCGTCCAAACCCTGGCTCCGACCGAGCCGAGCGTCGTCGTCACCGGGCTCACCAACGGGTCGGCGTACTCCTTCCGGGTGCGGGCCAAGAACGAACAGGGCAACGGGGCCTGGAGCACCAGCTCGGCCATGAAACCCCAGGCCGTCCCCGACCGGCAGGAGTACGTCGACGCGGTCAGCCAGTACCTGGACAGCCGGGAAGGCATCGTCGAGGGACGCTTCGCGAGCGCCTCCGACGCGATCGGCGCGCACGCGCAGGGCTACCGCTTCGACTCACTGCTCCTCGCCGACGAGCAGGCGCTCCTCGCCGGCAAGGCCACGGTGGACGCGGATGGCGGAGCACAGGAGGGCTCGACGACCACACTGAGCGACCTTCTCGTCTCCCTTTCCGCCGACGGCAGGACCACCACCGTCCGCGCGACCGTCGCCCAGTCCCGCATCCAGCGCGACCCGACCGGCGAGAAGACCACCCAGGAAGAGGAGAACGCCGAGGACTACTCCTTCAAGGCCGTGCTGACCGGCCAGGACCAGTACATCGACGGCTCCGCCAGTGGCCTGGTCGGCCAGACGGACGGCGACTCGGCCGACGCCCAGGTCTATCCGGACGAGTCCCTGACCGCTGACATGAACGTGGACGCGAGCATCCCCGAACCCACAGAGGACCCGGGCGGATCAAGCTCGGTCAACTCCGTGAGCGCGTCCGGCATCGCGAACTGGGCGCTGAAGCACTGGAACAGCCACCAGGAGTACGACGGCTTCTGGCAGCGGGGCGGCGACTGCACGAACTTCGCGTCCAAGGCGCTGAAGTTCGGCGGCGGCGCCAGGGAGATCCGGAACTACGGGAGCAGCGCGGCGCAGAAACGAGCGCACCTTTACAACTGGTTCTGGGCCAGCCCCGTCGGCAAGGACTCGAAGACCTTCATCGTCGTCACGAACAGCATGAACCACATGACCGCCCGGCACCGGATCCAGTGGCGGTCGAAGTTCTCCGACGTGCGCGTCGGGGACATCATGTACTGGGACTTCGACCCGGGAAACCACAACGGGCCCGAGCACATGTCGATCGTCACCAAGAAGACGGCGTCGAGCGAGCGAGGAATCTACTACACGCAACACAGCACAAAGGCGGTGAACAAGAGAGTCTCCGACGCCAAGGAGCGGAGCTGGCAGGTCGGCTACGCGAGGCTCGTCGTTTGAGCGGGGTCGTTCCTTCCGGCCATCCGGACGGCTGGACACCTTCGGGGCCGGTGACGGCATAGCCGGACGGCCATAGAGCGGCGGGCGCGGCATTCGCGCCCGCCGCTCTCCATTGACCGCCGGGTAGCAGGCACACCAGATAGTTCGGATAGCGAACTATGTGCTAGCCTGGAGATGGGCGTACTCGCCAGTCCAACGAGGAGGTCGGTGAGTGGGGAAGTCCGCGGATGAGCACATGGGGGTCGTCACCGCGCTGGTGCGCTCCTCGTTCCTGGTGAACGCCGTGTACGCCGAGGCGGCCAGGGAGCACGGGCTGACCCCACAGCAGGGCCAACTGCTCTGCGTGCTGATGGCGCGGCCGTACGGCATGAGCGACCTGGGCGGGGTGCTCGGGCTCGCGAAGTCGAGCCTCACGGGCCTGGTGGACCGGACCGCCGAGCGCGGCCTGGTGCGGCGAGAGCCGGACCCGCAGGACCGGCGTGCGGTCCAGGTCACGCTCACCGCGGCAGGCGACGAGCTCGCCGAGGGGTTCTACACCGAGACCTGCCGTCGGGTCGAGATGCTCCCGGCGGCCCTCGGCGAAGCCGATCGCGGCAGGCTCGCGGACCTGCTCGGCCGGGTGGTGCTGGACAACAAGGTGCCGGTGGTCTTCATGGATTGGGACGAAGCGCCCCCGTCCCGCACGGACGCCGAGTAGCCCCGCCGCCTTTTGAATGGGCTACCACCGGGGTGATCTAAATGGAAAAATCGGGATGTGAACGCATTAAGCCGGGCCGCATTGGTCGGGGCCGTGATCGCGGTGGCCGAGCTGCTCATCGGGATCTACTTCCACCCGGAAGACGACTTCGCGATCACGGTGGTCCAGGCACTCGTGCCGTTCCCGCTGGGATTCCTGCTCGGCTGGGCCGTCAAGCTGCCGCGCTGGGCGTTCGTGTCGGCCGCCGCGCCCTTAGCCATGGGCGCGTGTCTCTTCTTCGAGGCCGCGTTCCTGCCGTACACCGAGGACATGACCTACAGGGTTCTGGCCGGCTTCGCCATCGCGGTGGCCGGCTACCTTCTCACCGCTTGGCTGTTCACCCCTGGGAACTGGGTGCCGCGCGCCTCCGTGGTCAGCGCGATCTTCATCGCCATCGTCGCGACTTCGTCGGTGCAGGAGGCGATACGCAGATCCGAGCCGGTAGGAAGCTTGCCGCACTACGGTGTGCCCATTCCGCCCGGCCAACTGGCCGCGGCCTCCTGAGCCTGTGGCGGCGAGCACGGCCTGCCCATCAACCCATGGGCAGGCCGCGGCGCTCCGCTGCTGTCACGCGTGAGGTCAATCGGTCGCCGGCGGGATGTTCTGGTTGAGCCGGAAGAGGTTGGTCGGGTCGTACTCGGCCTTGATCGCCCTGAGCCGGTTCCAGGTCTCGCCCGGGTACGCGGCGCGGACCCGATCGATGCTCTCGTCCTGAAGGAAGTTGACGTAGGCCCCCGCATCGCTCTGACGGAGGACCCCTGAAAGCTCGATGACCCAGGCCTCGCGAATGGCCCGCTCCTCGAGGCGCTCGTAGAACGCCGCGACGTTCACCATGATCTTGCTGTTGCGGTGCGCGAACGCGGTCGCGTCGACCGGCACGCGGGCCATCGCCCCGCCGAGCACCCGGAGCTGCACGGCGCGCATCGACGCGTCGGATGACTCGAGATACTCGACGATCGTGTCGGCCACGCCTCGGTCGACGGTGTCGATGAACATCGTCCGTGCCACCGCGGTCGTCTGGTCCTCTTCCTCTTCCGACGCGAACATTCCCGAGTAGGGCATGGTCTGGAGCATGTCGGCAAGGGGAGTGGCCAGCGCACGGAACGGCGCGATGGCCCGCTCGCCCGCCTCGCTGTCGCCGGCGTAGGCCATGAAGGCCATGAGGATCAGCTGACCATGCCACTCTTCCGGCAGGAACGGCATCGGGGGCGCGGGCATGACGTTGATGATCGTCGAGAGCTCCTCCGGCGCCGCGTCCGCCTCGGCGATGAACGAGGCGATGACCTCGGCCGTCCCGGGAAGGACCAGTATCCCGCCCACGATCGACTCCAACGGCTGCAGCTTGAACTGCAGGCGGGTGACTACACCGAAGTTGCCGCCGCCGCCGCGGATGGCCCAGAACAGGTCCGGATGGGTCTGTGCGTCCACGTGGCGCAGCTCGCCGTCCGCGGTCACGATCTCGACGGCCAGCAGGTTGTCGAGGGCGAGGCCATGCTTGCGGACGAGGAACCCGATGCCGCCTCCGAGGGTGATCCCCCCGATGCCCACGGTGCCGGTGTCGCCGAAGCCGGTCGCCAGGCCGTGGGCGCCCACCGCGGCGGTGAACCCGCCCGCGGTCAACCCGCCCTGGGCCCACGCGGTACGTCCTTCGACATCGATGTCTATCGCGCGCATATCTCTGAGGTCGAGCACGATGCCGCCCTCGGAGACGCTGTGGCCGGCGTTGCTGTGGCCGCCGCCGCGGACGGCCAGTTCTATCCCGGTATCGCGGGCGAACATGATGACACGCGCGACGTCGGCGGCATCGGCGGGCCGGATGACGGCCGCCGGCCGGCGGTCGAACCCGCCGTAGTAGACGGCGCGTGCCCGGTCGTACCCGTCGTCATCCGGCTCGATCACCCTGCCGGTGAGGGCGGTACGGAGGCGCGAAAGCGTGGCGGGCGAGACATTCACATGCATAAGGGAACTCCTTCGCGGCGTGTTCTGCCTGCCGCTCGTCGCTGACAGAGAATGCCGTACTCATGTTCTCGCGATGACGGAGTCATCAATCAGGGATTCACCTCTATCGATCCTTCCTTTCGAACAAATGCTTTTCAACCCGATTAGGGGTGGGGTCGGGGTGCGGCACGCCGGTCAAGCCGGCTCCGGGGTCCCCGCGTCGCGCTGTCGTCGGCCTTCGCCGGCCAACACGATGCGCCGTAAGCGGAAACCATTCATCACCTGCTCCAACTCGCCGTGCGGCAGAAGAAGTTCCCCGATAACTCACCGGGTGGCCGAGCTGTGGTCGTGGACGGTGCGAACATTCCCCCCTGATGCGATGGATCGGCTGGGCAACTCGGGCCATCAAGGCGGAAGTCGCGTGCACGTGAATGCGGATCATCACCGCGCGGGGAGTCGACCATACGGTTGCTAACCCCGGGGGGGTATGTTACGTTCCCGGACGAAGATACCCCCCAGGGGTCAACTCGGAAGGAGAACCTCATGTGCACGGCATGCGCGTGCGGAACGAATGACAGCGCCACCGCGACCGTCAAGTCCTCAGTGGACGGCAGCGTCTACACGGTCGACGGGATGACCTGCGGTCACTGCGTCTCGTCGGTCTCCGCCGAGATCGGCAAGGTCGGCGGCGTGAGCGGCGTCTCGGTCGATCTGGCCGGCGGCGTGGTCACCGTCAGCGGAGCGGGATTCTCCGATGCGGAGATCAGGGCGGCGGTGGAGCGGGCCGGTTACACGCTGGCCGAGGCCTCAGCGGTCAGCGCGTCCTAGAGAGCTTCGCCCGGACAGAAACAGGCGGTGGGCGTGCATTGGCGTGCACGCCCACCTGCGGGGCCGGCCTGACTCGACATCACATCCAACCCCCAGATCGCATCCTCCCATCTCGGCGAGGGATGCGCGGAATTCAAGGAGTGCGGCATGAACGCCGTCAATCCACGCAGGTGGCAGGCACTCATCGTGCTCGCCGCCGCGCAGTTCATGGTCATCATGGACACCTCCATCATCGGGGTGGCGCTGCCGGACATGCAGCGCGACCTCGGCTTCTCTCAGGGAAACCTGCAGTGGGTGTTCAACGCCTACGTCATCGCCTTCGGCGGCCTGCTGCTGCTCGGCGGCCGGCTGTCGGACCTGTTCGGCGCCCGCAAGGTCTTCACCACCGGATGGATCATCCTGATCGCCGGTTCCATCGTCGCCGCGGCGGCGGGCAACGCCTGGATCGAGATCCTCGGCCGTGGCGTCCAGGGCATCGGCGGCGCGCTCATCGCCCCCGCCTCGATGACGCTGCTCATGATGCTCTTCGGGCACAACCCTCGTGAGCTGGGCAGGGCCATGGCCCTGTACGGCGCGGCCGCACCGGCCGGCGGCACCGCCGGGGTGTTCCTCGGCGGCCTCATCACCGAGTACCTGAGCTGGCCCTGGGTGTTCATCGTCTACGTCCCGATCGGCCTGGCCACGTTGGCCGCCGTCCCCGCGCTGCTGCCCGCCGTCCAGGGCAGGCGTGGCTCGGTCGACGTGCTCGGCGCCATCTCCGTCACCGCGGGCATCGCCCTGGCCGTCTACGCCATCGTGCGCGCCCCCGAGCAGGGCTGGAGCTCACCGTCCACGCTGGTGGAACTGGCCGGCGCGATCGCGCTGCTCGCGCTTTTCCTGGTCATCCAGCGCATGGTCCGCGAGCCGCTCATGCCACTCGGCATCTGGAAGACCCCGGGCCTGGCCGGCGCCAACCTGGCGATGGCGCTGCTCGGCGGTGCGTGGATCCCGATGTGGTACTTCCTCAACCTGTACCTGCAGCAGGTCCTCGGCTACGGCGCCTTCCCCAGCGGTGCGGCACTGCTGCCGATGACCGTCGCGATCATGATATTCATGATCGGCATCACCGCCCGGCTGCTCGGCCGCTTCGGTGCCAAACCGCTCATCGTCCTCGGCCTGCTGGTGCTGGCCGCAGGCGTGGCGGGCCTGTCCCTGGTCCGCCCGGACGGCGCGTTCGCCACCGACGTGCTGCCCGCCTCGCTGATCGCCGCGGTCGGCATGTCTCTGGCCTACATCCCGGCGATGATGTCGGCCATGTCCGGGGCACGCCCCGAGGAGAGCGGGCTGGCCTCGGGCATCGTCAACACCACCTACCAGGTCGGCTCGGCCCTCGGCCTGGCGGCCATGACCGCGATCGCCACCTCCCAGGGGGCATCCGAGCTTGGCGACCTTCCCCGTCTCACCGACGGCTTCCAGGGAGCCTTCATCGGCGCCGCGGCGGTGGCGGCACTGGGCGCCGTGCTCACCCTGCTGCTCATGCGCACGCCGAAGCCGGCGGCCCAGGCGGGCGCCGCAGCGGAGACGGAATCGCTCGGCGTGTAACGCCCCGATTGGGAACCGGATCTCAACGGACCCGACGGAATACCCTAGGGGGGTAGGGTGTTCGAAGAGGTGAAACGGGAGCAAGAGGGAGGCGGGGGAAATGGCCGGATACACCGACACCAAGCAGGACCACCTGCAGCGGCTGCGCAGGATCGAGGGGCAGGCGCGCGGGCTGCAGCGGATGGTCGAAGAGGACAAGTACTGCATCGACATCCTCACCCAGGTGTCGGCGGCCAACCGGGCCCTGCGGTCCTTCGCCCTGGCCCTGCTGGAAGAGCACCTGGCGCACTGCGTGGCCGACGCCACCGCCAAGGGCGGCCCCGAGGCCGAGGCGAAGCTCAAGGAAGCCTCCGACGCCATCGCCCGCCTGGTCCGTTCCTGACCGGCACGCAGCACCACACGTAACGAAGGAGTGATCGTCATGAACGCGCCCGTCAAGCTCGGGGCCTATGCCGTCGGACTCGCCGTGATCTTCGGTGGAGCTCTCGGAGTGGGCAACGCTGTGGGCCCGGTCGGGACACCACCCGCCGCGAACGGCCACCAAGCACACACGGCCTCATCTCCGAGCCGAACGGCCGATGGTCACCAAACCCACGCACAGCCGGCTCCGAGCCGGGCGACGACCGCGGCATCCATTCCAGGAGGGCTTCAAGTGTCACAGGACGGCTACACCCTGACCCCCGAGACGACCGTGATCACACCGGGCGAGGCCACCGACTTCCGCTTCACCGTCACGGGCCCCGACGGCCGCCCGGTCACCGGCTACCAGGTGCAGCACGGCAAGAAGCTGCACTTCATCGTGGTCTCCCGCGACCTGGGCACCTTCCAGCACCTGCACCCCGAACTCTCTGACGACGGCGTGTGGTCGGTGAAGCTGACGCTGCCCGAAGCGGGCCCCTACCGGGCGTTCGCCGACTTCGCCCCCGAGGGCGGCACCGGGCTGACGCTTGGCACCGACCTGCGGGCAGGCGGCGACTACAAGCCCAAGGCGCTGCCCACGGCAAGCCGTACCTCCACGGTCGACGGCTACACCGTCGCCCTCGACGGAACCCTCACCCCCGGCACTGCCAGCGAGCTCACCCTGAAAGTGAGCAAGGACGGCCACCCGTTGACCGACCTGCAGCCCTACCTCGGCGCCTACGGCCACCTGGTCGCGCTGCGCGCCGGAGACCTGGCCTACCTGCACGTACACCCCGACGGGGAACCCGGCGACGGCAAGACTCAGCCCGGTCCGGAGATCACCTTCTACGCCGAGGTGCCCAGCCGCGGCGACTACCGCCTCTTCCTGGACTTCCAGCACGAGGGAACCGTGCGAACCGCGGACTTCACCGCCCGCGCGGGCGAACTCCCGGCACCGACCGCGACCTCGAGCCCGAAGCCGGCGACCACCCCCACCACACCCGGCTCCCATGGCGAGCACGACCACTGACGCCAGGCATGACGACAGAAAGGAGCAGGTGATGTCCTCCCTCACCGACGACAGAGCACAAGACTCGGTCGAACTCTCCATCGGCGGCATGACCTGCGCGTCGTGCGCCAACCGGATCGAGCGCAAGCTCAACAAGCTCGACGGCGTCACCGCGACCGTCAACTACGCGACAGAAAAGGCCAAGGTCACCTTCCGCCAAGGCATCGACCCAAACGACCTCATCGCCGAAGTAGAGAAGACCGGCTACACCGCCGCACTCCCCCCGGAGCCGAAGAGCGACGCGACACAAGGGGAACCGGAAGGCGAACCGGCCGACGAGCTTCGGCCGTTGCGCCGGCGACTGATCACCGCCGTGGTGCTCGCCGTGCCCGTGATCGCGATGGCGATGATCCCGCCGCTGCAGTTCACCTCATGGCAGTGGCTGTCGCTCACCCTCGCCGCGCCGGTCGTCGTCTACGCGGGCTGGCCCTTCCACAAGGCCGCGTGGACCAACCTGCGCCACGGCGCCGCCACCATGGACACCCTGGTCTCGCTCGGCACGATCGCCGCGCTCGGCTGGTCGCTGTGGGCGCTGTTCTTCGGCAGCGCGGGCACCCCCGGCATGACCCACCCGTTCGCGTTCACCATCGAGCGCACCGACGGCTCAGGCAACATCTACCTGGAGGCCGCCGCCGGGGTGACCGCGTTCATCCTGGCCGGGCGCTACTTCGAGGCCCGCTCCAAGCGCCGCGCCGGCGCCGCGCTGCGGGCCCTGCTGGAGCTCGGCGCCAAGGACGTCGCCGTGCTGCGCGACGGCATCGAGATCCGCATCCCCAGCGACCGACTTGCCGTGGGCGACCGATTCGTCGTACGGCCCGGCGAGAAGATCGCCACCGATGGCGTGATCGAGGAGGGTTCCTCCGCGGTCGACGCCTCGATGCTCACCGGCGAATCGGTCCCGGTCGAGGTACGGCCCGGCGACACGGTCACCGGCGCGACCGTCAACGCCGGCGGCCGCCTGCTCGTCCGCGCCACCCGCGTCGGCGCCGACACCCGGCTCGCCCAGATGGCCAAGCTGGTGGAGGAGGCGCAGACCGGCAAGGCTCAGGTGCAGCGGCTGGCCGACCGCATCTCCGGGATCTTCGTCCCGATCGTGATCGCGCTGGCCCTGGGCACACTCGGTTTCTGGCTCGGCACCGGAGACGGCATCGGCGCCGCGTTCACCGCCGCGGTGGCCGTACTGATCATCGCCTGCCCCTGCGCCCTCGGCCTGGCCACCCCGACCGCGCTGCTGGTCGGCACCGGCCGGGGAGCCCAGCTCGGCATCCTGATCAAGGGGCCCGAGGTCCTGGAATCCACCCGCGCGGTCGACACCGTCGTGCTCGACAAGACCGGCACGGTCACCGAAGGCAAGATGACCCTGACCGACGTGCACCTCGCGGAGGGCGAAGACCAGGCGCGCGTACTTCGCCTGGCGGGAGCCCTTGAGCACGCCTCCGAGCACCCCATCGCCCAGGCGGTCGCCCGAGGCGCCGCCGAGCGCGTGGGCGAGTTGCCCACCCCCGAGGACTTCGCCAACGTCGAAGGGCTCGGCGTCCAGGGCGTCGTCGACGGGCACGCCGTGCTGGTGGGCCGTCCCCGGCTGCTCGCCGACTGGTCGCAGCACCTCCCGGTCGAACTGGAGCGGGCGTTCACCCAGGCGCAGGCGGCCGGCCGTACGGCTGTCGCGGTCGGCTGGGACGGCAGGGCCCGCGCGGTCCTGGTCGTCGCCGACACCGTCAAACCGACCTCGGCCGAGGCCATCCGTCAGTTGCGCGACCTGGGGCTGACCCCGGTGCTGCTCACCGGCGACAACGAAGCCGTCGCCAAGACGGTGGCCGCCGAAGTGGGCATCGACGAGGTCATCGCCGAGGTGCTCCCGGCCGACAAGGTCGACGTCGTCAAGCGACTGCAGGCCGAAGGCCGTACGGTCGCCATGGTGGGTGACGGCGTCAACGACGCCGCGGCCCTCGCCCAGGCCGACCTGGGCCTGGCCATGGGCACGGGTGCCGACGCGGCCATCGAGGCCTCCGATCTCACCCTGGTACGAGGCGACCTGCGCGTGGCGGCCGACGCCATCCGGCTGTCGCGCCGCACCCTGCGCACCATCAAGGGCAACCTGTTCTGGGCCTTCGCCTACAACGTGGCCGCCCTGCCGCTGGCCGCCGCAGGCCTGCTCAACCCCATGATCGCGGGCGCCGCCATGGCGTTCTCCTCGGTCTTCGTCGTCAGCAACAGCCTGCGGCTACGCCGCTTCAAGTAGAAAGCGGCGACCCTCGGAACCGACTCCGAGGGTCGCCGCACGTCCTTGCGTGTTACCTCCGCCTTCTCCTGGGGCAGCAGGTATGGGACGGCGCGACTGCCCGAAGCGTTGGGGGGCGCCGACCTTGTGGTCAGCGCGACCGTCAGCCGTGCGCCTCGAGGAGTAGCGGTTGCGGCTGTGTGAGGACCGGTTGCCGGCGCATGCTGACCGCGGACAGGGGTCCAAAGGAGAACCACATGATCATCGTTGGAGTGGACGGGTCGCCTTCGGGGCTGGACGCGGTCGGCTGGGCGGTGCGGGAGGGAGCACTGCATGACCGGCCCGTGCACATCGTGCACGCCATGCCGAAATGGGCTTATGAGATGCCCGACGACGTGCCGCACTCCGATGTGGGGCGCTGGATGCGAGACAGCGCCGCCGAGGTCCTGACGGCGGCGCTGGAACGCGTGGGTGCCGAGCCGTTCGAGGTGCGGGTGAGCACTGAACTGCTGGCAGGGGACCCACGGGACGCCCTGCTGAGGGCGGCTGCGGTCGCCGACATGCTGGTGGTGGGCAACCATGGGCTCGGCGGCTTCCGTGGGCTGCTGCTCGGCTCGGTCGCTCTGGGAGTTTCCGGGCATGCTCCCTGCCCGGTCGTCGTGGTGCGCGGACCGGCTTCTCGGTCCGGGGAAGTGGTGGTGGGAACGGATGGATCGGCTGCGAGCGATGCGGTGGTCGAGTTCGCCTTCGCCGAGGCGGAAGCGCGCGGTGCGAGACTGCGAGCGATCCGTGCCTGCTCCGTTCCGGTCGAATTCATGCCGTTCGATCCCGATGCATTGATCGGCGATGAGTCCCGCCTGCTGGCCGAGTCGCTGAAGGCATGGCAAGAACGCCATCCCGCTGTCGATGTCCTGCGGCAAGTGAAACAGGGACACCCCGCGCAGGTCCTGCTGGAGGCGTCGGCCGAGGCCGACCTCCTTGTGATCGGATCACGCGGACGCGGCGGTTTCACCGGATTGATCCTTGGTTCCACCAGCCACGCCGTGCTGCACCACGCTTCCTGTCCGGTGGCCGTGGTGCCCGCTCCGAAGCATGGCGGTGTCGATGGTGAAGGGGAGCCACGAAGGCTCATGGAGTGATCCAGATGATCCAGCCCGCATAGCTTCAGGTGCGGCGGACCAGGCCCAATCCCTGGACGGTCCGCGCCGGTAGATCGGCGACCCGATCGAGGCGCTCGCCCGCGTTGCCGTTCTCAGGCCGGGCGGCCGGAGAACAGTGCGTCGTCCTGCTGCCATTCGAGCTTGTCGAGCACATCGACCACACCGTTGACTCGCTCGGTCATCCGCGCGATGGTCTGAGCGTCGCTGTGGCGGGCCAGGTGGCCGCTCAGCGTCACGACCCCCTCCGACACCGAGACGCGAACTCCTGAGGTGTCCATCCACATGGGGCCCTGGAGGATGTCGTCGCGGATCTCGGCGGCGATGTCGTCGTCGGTCCGGGCGAAGACCTTGAGCAGGTCGTGGCGGCTGACGATGCCTTCCAGCCGCCCTTCCTCGTCGACCACCGGCAGCCGCTTGACCCTGTGCGCCTCCATGGCACGCGCGGCGGCCACCACATTGGCGTACGCCCTGACGGTGATCGCCGGCGCGGTCATCAGTTCGGCCGCCGTTTCGGCGCGCGCCTTGTCCTTCGGGGCGGCGCCGGGTCGGCCGATGCGCCGGCGGAGCCGTGCCCGCAGGGGAGGACGGTAGTCCTCGCCGTAGTACTGCTGCCTGAACTCCTCCTTGCGCAGCAGGTCGGCCTCCGAGATGACGCCGATCACATACCCCTCACCGTCGACCACCGGGACCGCGCTGACCCCGTGGGCGGTGAGTACTTCGGCGACGTCCTTGAAGGGGGTGCTGCCGTTGACGGACGCTACCTTCCGGGTCATGACGTCCCGCACCTTCTTGTGCATGATCGGCTCCCTTCGATCGCGGGCGTCGCCCCCTCAGGCGGCGCTCGTGCCGCACATCCCTCTTCATCAAATCGTGGCCAGGATCACGAGCGAAGAGACCGAGGGCCCTTGTCCATGGGACATTCGGCCCGCGGCCGGTCGTCCGGGCCGGGCGGTGGATTCGGATGCAGGGTCCGGTCGAGGCGTACGGCGGCGTAGCCGAGGGTGGAGAGTACGGTGACGATCATCAGGTCACCTATGCTCAGCGGCTGGGTGCCGAGGAGCTCACGGAGCAGCGGGAGGTAGAGCCCCGCGAGTTGCAGGACGAGGGCGCCGGCGACGGCGAGAAGCAGCATCGGGTTGGCCAGCGAGCCCGGCCGGGTGCGAGAGCCGATCGCCACCCCGAGCTGGGTGGCGCCAAGGGCGAAGAAGGCCATGCTCTGCCATGGGCGTCCGGTCTGGTGGGCCCAGATGGCGACGCCGAGGGTGACAGCGGTGAGGACGACGCCGATCCGGATCACGCGTTGCCACAGCCCGGCCCCCAGGATGCTCTCGGTGGTCGGCCGAGGCGGGCTGGTCATGGATCCGGGTACGGCGGGCTCGCCGCCCAGGGCCACGCCCGGTAGCCCGTGGGTGAGCAGGTTGATCCACAGTATCTGGGCGGGCAGCAGCGGGAGCGTGAGACCGGCGAACGGGCCCAGCAGCATGACGGCGATTTCGGCTGCTCCGCCGGACAGGCCGTAGACGAGGAACCGGCGGATGTTGGCGTAGACCCGGCGGCCCTCCTCGACGGCCGCGACCACGGTGCCCAGGTCGTCGTCGGCCAGCACCAGGTCGGCCGCCTGACGGGCGACTTCGGTGCCGCGCTCGCCCATCGCCACGCCGATGTCGGCGCGCCTCAGCGCGGGCCCGTCGTTGACGCCGTCTCCCGTCATCGCGAGGGTGTCGCCGCGATTTCGCATGCTCTGGATGATGTCGAGTTTCTGCTGGGGCGTGGCCCGGGCGTAGACGCTCGCCCTGTCCTGGCCCGATTCGCGGGCGTCGCGGCAGTCGACGACCTGGCCGCCCGTTTCGATGATGCCCAGGTCAGTGGCGATGGCACGGGCGGTACCCGGGTGGTCGCCGGTGATCATGACCGATCTGATCCCAGCGCGTCCACAGGCGGCGATGGCGGCGGCTGCCGCGGGTCGCGGCGGGTCCAGGATCGCGATCAGCCCGAGCAGCGTCAGCCCGTACTCCTGGACGGTTTCCGGAACGACGTCCAGATCGGTTCTCGCGACGGCCAGGACCCGGTAACCCGCCTGGGCGAGTTGGTCGGCGCGCTCGGACGCGCGGGCCAGGAGCGCCGGGTCGTCGACCAGGACCGGTGACTGGAGCAGTGCCTCTGGTGCGCCCTTGCAGATCACCCGGGCTCGGCCGCCGGGAAGCCGGTGAACGGTCGTCATGCGCTTGCGGCCGCTCTCGAAGGGCCGCTCGGCGACTCTGGGGAACCGCTGCCGCACCTGTGCCGAGTCCAGGCCCATCTTGGCGGCGGCGGCGAGCATGGCCGCCTCGGTGGGATCGCCCAGCGCCGTCCACTGTCCGTGGGAGTCCTGTGACAGCCGCGCGTCGTTGCACAGTGCCGCCGCACCCAGCAGGTCGGTGAGACGTTCGGTCTCCACAGGCCGGTCTTCGACGATCTCACCCTCAGGGGCATAGCCGGAGCCGGTGACCCTGGCTTCCCCGGCCGGAGTCCAGAGCAGCCGGACGACCATCCGGCCCTCGGTCAGCGTGCCGGTCTTGTCGGTGGCCAGAACGGTCACAGAGCCCAGGGTCTCCACTGCGGGCAGCCTGCGCACGAGGGCGTTGCGGCCGGCCATCCGGCGGGCTCCCAGTGCGAGGCTCAGGGTCACGACCGCGGGCAGTGATTCAGGCACGGCCGCGACCACCAGGCTGATCGCGGTCACGACCATCAGCTCGACCGGTTCGCCGCGGGCCAGGCCGAGGGCCAGCACGACCACGCACAAGAGCACGGTGACGCCGGCCAGCATGCGGCCGACCCCCATCAACCGTCGCTGTAGCGGAGTGAGACCGGCCCCCTTGACCATCATGGACGCTATGCGCCCGGTCGCGCTCGACATCCCCACCGCGGTGACCACCGCTCGCCCGCGCCCTCGTACCACGACGGTGCCCGAGGACACCGCCTGCTCGACGCTCTTGTCCACCGGCATGGACTCGCCCGTCAGGGCCGACTCGTCGACGAGAAGGGCCGCCGACTCCACCACCCTGGCATCAGCGGGAACGATGTCCCCCTCGGCCAGCACCAGAGCATCACCCACAACGACATCCTCCGCCGGAACCTGCGCCTGGGAACCGTCACGGACCACGCGCGCCGTCGGGGCGGTGAGCTCTGACAGGGCCGTGATGGCGCGGTCAGCGCGGACCTCCTGCACTACCCCGACCGAGGTGTTGACCACGATGACCAACATGATCACGGCCATGTCGGTCCAGTCGCCCGTGGCGACGGTCAGTGCCGCCGCCACGAGCAGGACGAGGATCAGCGGGTCGCGGAGCTGGGCGGCGACTCGTCGCCACAACGGGACGGGTGACTTCTGGGGCAGCAGGTTGCGCCCGTCCTGTTCCAGTCGCGCCGCTGCTTCCGCCGACGACAGGCCGGAGGTGACAGCGGTCGCGGTGGTTTCCTCCCTGGCCATTCGTCGTCTCCTGGTTGGTCTGTCGAACCGCGTCATGGTCTCGGAGGCCAGTCTTCACAAGGAGGCGAACTCTTCGACAGAGACGAAGGTCCCGTCCAGCGGGCGCTGAAGGGCGGGGGGAAGCGGGGGCCGCTGAGACCGATCGGCCGGAAGAGTGTGGCCAAGGTCCCCGCGTTTCGGGACTTTCATCGCTGACCATGCCGGACGGCGGCGGGCACGCTTGCAGTGGGGCCGGCTAGGAGGCGGGTCATGGACATTCACCCAGCAGGCGGGATCTCCTGCACGTTGCGTGCCGCCGTCGAGGCCGCACTCTGGGCGCCTTCGGCGCACAACACCCAGCCGTGGTCGTTCGCCGTCTCCGGGGACGAGATCAGCCTGCGCGCGGACCCGGACAGGAAGCTGCGGTTCGCCGACGCGACCGGCCGCCAGATGCTGATCAGCTGCGGCGCCGCGCTGTTCAACGTACGGATCGCCCTTCGCGCGCTCGGCTACGAGCCCGAGGTACGGCGGTTCCCGGACCCCGACCGCCCGCTCCTGCTGGCCACGATCCGGCCACGGCAGGGTGCGGGAGCCGACGAGCAGACTCTGTCGCTGCGTGGGGAGATCGAGCGGCGCCGGACGCATCGCTCCGGGTTCACCACCGCGCGTGTCTCCGAACACGTGACAGAGACGCTGGTGGCCCAGGCGAACACCGAGGGGGCTCGCCTGACGCCTGTGCGGTCGGAGGTCGAGGCGCGCGTGCTGGCCGCGCTCACCAGCGCCGCCCAGGACGTCCAGTCCCAGGACCGCATGTTCGGCCTGGAGCTGATCCGCTGGGCGCGGCCTCCCGGCAGCACCCGCAGGGACGGCGTGCCGGCCCACGCCTACCCGATCACCCGCAGACGCACGTATCCGCAGCATTTCGCCCAGCGTGACTACGCCTGGGGACACTCCTGGGGCAGTGAGACCGAACAGCGCAGGTCCACGGCGACCGGGCTCGTGGCCGTGCTCACCACGAAGACCGACACCCGCCACGATTGGCTCGTCGCGGGCCAGGCGTTGCAACGCACCCTGCTCCGCGCCTCCGCCTGCGGGCTCAGCGCGGCCTTCCACACGCAGGCGCTGGAAATGCCGGAGCTACGGGAGTTCATCCGCAACCACCTGTGCTCCGGAGACTTCCCACAGATGATCATGCGGCTCGGCTTCGTACGGGACGGGACGGGAAGCGTCCGCCGCCCGTGCTCGGAGGTGCTGGAAGAGCACTGACTCATGGTCGATTCCGAGTGAACCTCGGGCCGGCCGCACAGACGCGGGCATTCCGCCATGTCTGCTCTTGATGGCTGAGGGGGCCGGGGTGATCACGAGACGGCAGTTCATGAAGGCAGGGTTAGGCGGGACCGTGCTCCTGGTCTCTGGGCGGATCCCGGCCCTGGGGGGTGCGGCGATTCTCCGGGGCATGCTGGATCCGGTGGCGATCGCCAAATACGTCACGCCGCTGGCCGTCCCGCCGGTCATGCCGTCCGACTCGGCGGATGGCTCCGTTGACCGCTACACGATCGGCGTCCGGCGCTTCCGGCAGCAGATCCTGCCTTCGGGCAGCCCGGCCACCACGGTCTGGGGGTACGGGTCGGTCGGGCACCCGCGGACCTTCAGCTCCCCGGGGTTCACCTTCGAGGCGACGGCCGACCGGCCTGTACGGGTGACCTGGGTGAACGAGCTGGTCGACACAGATGGGAACTACCTGCCGCACATGCTTCCTGTGGACCCGACGCTGCACTGGGCCAACCCTCCTGGAGGGGCCTCCGGCCGGGATTCACGTCCCGCGTTCACCTCGACCCCCGGCCGGTACCGCGGGCCGGTGCCGATCGTCACGCACCTGCACGGAGGGCACAGCGCCGACTACAGCGACGGCTACCCGGAGGCGTGGTACCTGCCCCAGGCGAGGAACATACCGTCCGGCTACGCGACCGAGGGCACCCAGTACGCGCCCTTCGCGGAAGAATCCGCGAGCCGGGACGGGGCGTCGTGGCGTCCCGGCTCGGCGGAGTTCCGTTACGGCAACGACCAGCGCGCCGCCACGATGTGGTACCACGATCACACGCTGGGGATGACCCGGCTCAACGTCTACGCGGGCCTGGCGGGGTTCTACCTTCTGCGAGGCGGCCCCTCCGACCTTCCGCCGCCGGTTCTTCCGGGACCGGCGCCCAGGGCCGGAGCCCCACAGAACCGGCGGTTTCACGAGATCCCGATCGTCATCCAGGACCGGTCGTTCGCCGCTGACGGCTCGCTCTTCTATCCGGGGAGCCGTAGGCAGTTCGACCGGTTCGCCGGTCCCTACATCCCCAGCAGTGATCTACCACCTATCTGGAACCCCGAGTTCTTCGGCACCGCCATGATGGTCAACGGCCGCACCTGGCCGTTCCTGGCCGTCGAACCACGCCGATTCCGCCTCCGGTTTCTCAACGGCTGCAACTCCCGGTTCCTGGACCTGAAGATCGTGTCCAACCCTGTGGCGAAGCGTCCGGTGGCCGCGGCCCTGCCGTTCTGGCAGATCGGCTCGGATGGAGGGTTCCTGCCAGAGCCCGTGGAGCTCGGCAGGCTTCTGCTGGCCCCGGCCGAGCGGGCCGATGTGATCGTGGATTTCACACGCCTCCCTGCGGGTACGGAGCTGTATCTGATCAACGAAGCGCCCGACGGGGCCTTCCGCGGAGACGGCAAGGCCGCGCCGGCGGATCCCGCGACCACGGGGCAGGTGATGAAGTTCGTGGTGCGGTCACTGGTGGGACGAGATGCCAGCGTGCCTCCCGACCAGCTCACGCTGCCCTCGTCGACTCCGCTCGGCTCGGCGACGAAGACGCGCAAGGTCGCTTTGCTGGAACAGAGCTCCGCGGTCGTCTCCGGTGCCGGACCGACGGCGGTGCTGCTCGGTACCGTCGACGGACGCGGGACGGCGAGGATGTGGTCCGATCCGCTCACCGAGACCCCCGCGGTGGGTGCCACCGAGGTGTGGGAGATCCACAACCTCACCATGGACGCGCACCCGATCCATGTCCACGAGGTTCCGTTCCAGGTCGTCGACCGGCAGCCGTTCACCGGCATCGCCCGATCTCCGGAGCGAGGGGAGAGGGGGTACAAGGACACGGTGATCGCCTACCCGAACGAGGTCACCCGGATCAAGGCGACGTTCGACCGGGCCGGCCTGTTCGTGTGGCACTGCCACATCCTGGAGCACGAGGACAACGAGATGATGCGCCCCTACCGCGTCGGAGGCTGACGGCTCGCCGGGCAGGGGACCGGCGCCGGCCCCGGCGATCCGGCCGATCAGCCGGGCTCCAGTCGCGGGCGCCGGTAGCTCCAGGGAACAGCGGCCCCGGGAGGGTGGATGGCCGCCAGTGCCCGCTCGAGTGCCTGTTCCGAGGTCGCGCTCGTATCGACCTCGATCGCATCGGCCCAGGGGGCCGTTCGCGCCGCCATCGCCTCGGCGATCGACTGGTCGGCGTCGGAGACCCCCGCAGTACGACCTGCCAGGCGTTGCGCCATAACTTGCGGCAGAGCGGTGCAGCGCAGACCTACGAGGTCGCTGCAGGTGCACTGAGCGATCCGCTGGGCGGTCGCGCGGTGCGCGACATCGGCCCAGGAGGCGTCGAGGATCACCGACTCGCCCTGGCGAAGCAGCCTCTCGGCCCGGGACATGAGCTCGCCATAGGTACGCTCGGTCCATTCTTGGTCGTAGATTCCTTCGCCGAAGGGGGCCGGCGCAGGCTGTTCGGGCGCGATGCCGGCGAGTTCCTTGCGGACGCGGTCACTGTTCAGCAGCGTGTACCCGAGGCGGTCGGCGATGGCGGCGGCCAGGGTCGACTTGCCGGCCCCAGGTAGTCCGCCGACGAGGACCAGGGCGACCGCGCCTGCGCGCAGGTGACGGAGTGTGAGATCTCCGAGCTCACGGGCCTCCCATGTCGCCTCGGTCTTTCCCTGCCCTCGCCGCAGGCAGGCCACTTTGGTGCGGACGAAGGCCCGATAGGCGACATAGTGGTGCAAGAGTGACGGCGGCGCGGGATCGCCGGAGAACTCGGCGTACCAGTGCAGGAACAGTTCGGCCAGCCGCGGAGCGCCCAGCCGCTCCACATCCATGGCCAGGAATGCCGCGTCGTCCAGGCCGTCGAGGAACCGGAGCCGTTCGTCGAACTCGAGGCAATCCAAAATCCGTGGCCCGTCGTCGAGGCAGAAGATGTCCTCTGCCAGCAGGTCACCATGTCCTTCAACGATGCGGCCCTGTTCGACACGGGTGCTGAACAGGGGCTCACGGCCGTCGAGGAACCGTAACGTGAGCCGTTCGATCTCGTGCGCCGCCTCCGGATCGAGGACCCTGTCAGGAAGGGCTCGGACCTGGTCGAAACTCGCGGTCCAGCGGGCTCGTATCCCCGCTCTGCTTCCTTGCCGGTCGATGTCAGGGCCGTGACGGGCCCGGCTGTGCAGGCTCGCGATCATCCGGGCGATCTGGCGCAGGTGCTCCTCCACGGGTTTCCCCGATCGAAGGAGGGCTGCGAGACGTCGTTCGTGGGGCATGCGCCGCATCACCACGAGATGCTCGCAGGGTCGCCCGTCCGGGCCCAGCACGTCGGCGACCCCTTCGTAGACATCCGGGGCCAGTCGCCGGTTGAGCTCCACTTCCTCATGACAGGCGGCCCGCCGGCTCTCCCGGTCGGTGAAGTCCAGGAAGCCGAAGCGGACCGGCTTCTTGAGCTTGTAAGCGTGATCCCCCAGGAGCAGCACGAGACCGGTATGCGTCTCCCTGATCTCCGCCCACGGTCTCATCGCTGATCGCTCCCGCCTTCGGGTCTGCCCGGCCGGCTGGTGGAGGCGGCTGAACGGGGGGAGCCGGTCGATCAGGGGACCGTCGGCCCCCCGCGGGCAGGTGTTCGATGTTCGATATGTGCATCGGGTCCCGGGAACACCATGGACGGGTGTTCCTGGTCCGGCCAGCGGACGTCGTACGGTGGCGAGCCGTCGGCGTGGTACAGGGCGACGATGACACCGATGCGGCGTGGCTTGTCCAGAGAGGTACTTTCAACGATCAGCCGATCGCCAACTGCTGCTTTCACTGTTACCTCCCGCGTCCCTCCTCGGACTCCCTGGGACCGCATGGCCACGGCTGCCGGCCATCAGTTCCCCTCTCATATTCAATTGGGGCGAGAGAGCGGTCTACCTGCGATGGACCCTGATAGATGGGACGAAAGTCCGTTTTGGTGCAGTGGCGCATGCCACGGTGTCAGAAGCCTTGGATGCGGCGGCCGGTGATCTGGTGCGGGATGATGCGGACGTAGAGGTCGCGTTCGCCTCCGGCCCAGGGCTCGACCCTCGGCCCGGAAACCCCTTCCGGACCCAGGAAGGTGGCCCGATGGAGGCCGGTGAGTCGTCGCCATGTGCGGGTCCGAACCGGGGACCTTCGGCCCCGCGGAGGCGGCCGATCAGGTGTGGATCAGCAGGTCGCCGAGTGGCTCGTCGCGGTGCAGGCGGGCGATGGCGTCGGCCAGGAGGGGGGCCGTCGAGCAGATCTGGAGCGGCAGCGCCGATGAGGCGTCCTGCGGGAGGCTGTCGGTGACCAGCAGGCTCTGGATCCGGGAACCGCCGAGCCGCTTCGCCGCCGCCTCCACGAACAGCCCGTGAGTGGCGGCCACGACGACCGGCGGAGCGGCGCCGTCCTCGAGCAGGAGTTCCACCGCAGCCTCGATGGTTCCTCCGGTGCTGATCATGTCATCGACGACGATCGCCTGGCGTCCCACGACGTCGCCGACGAGTTTCCCGGCCACGACGCTGGTCCCCGTCAGCCGCGTCTTGCGGACCAGCGCCACCGGCAGCGACAGCAGCGCGGCGTACCGCTCGGCCAGCTTGACCGCGCCGAGGTCGGGCGCCACGACGATCGCATCGCCCCGCGCCCGCTCGGCGAGCGCGCCGGCGAGGACGGGGACGGCCGTGAGCATCTCCACCGGCACCGCGCACACGGCCTCCAGTGCCACCGTATGTGGATCAACCACGACCAACCGCTGCGCTCCGGCCGAGGCCAGCGCGTCGGCGACGACCCTCATCCCGATGGCCTCTCCGGCTCGCCCACGGCGGTCCTGCCGGGCGTACCCGAAATACGGCACGACGGCGGTAATGCGCGCGGCGCCGGCCCGCCGGCAGCCGTCGAGCAGCAGCAGGAGCTCCATCACGTGCTCGTTCACGGGCGGCCCCGTGGGCTGGACCAGATAGACGTCGGCACCGCGCACGCCGTCGACGACCGGCCGTAGCTCGCTGTCGGGGAAGCGCTCCACCACCGATGACACCGGCTCGGTGTACAGCCCCGCCGCGACGGCACGAGCCAGCGCCTGGTTGGCCGTACCGGCCACGATCCGCAGCGTCATCACGCTCCACCCCCTGCTTCCTTCCGGTCTCACCGGGCATGCGACGAAAGCCGCCGGTTCGGCGATCAGTGAGCCGGGCATGGCGGCGTGGCGGCCAGCAGTGGCCTGAAGTGAGCGGCGAACCAGTCGCGGGCGTGAGCCGCGACGGCTTCGAGCGCTCCCGGCTCTGGGAACAGGTGGGTGGCGCCGGGAACGATCTGAAGCCGGTTCTGGCAGCGCAGCCGTTCGCGGGCCGCCTGGTTGATGCCGAGCACCACCTCGTCGCGGCCTCCCACGATCAGCAGCGTGGGCGCGCGCACGGCGCCGAGCCTTGCCGAGGCCAGGTCGGGCCGACCGCCTCGGGAAACGACGGCGGTGACATCGCAGCCCGGCTCGGCCGCCGCCCACAGCGCGGCGGCGGCTCCCGTGGTGGAGCCGAAGTAGCCGACCGGAAGTCCCGCGACCTCGGGCATGCCACGCAGCCAGGCCGTCACTTGGAGCAGCCTGCGGGCCAGCAACTCAATGTCGAACACCTTGCGCCGGTCCAGCTCCTCCTCCAACGTGAGCAGGTCGAACAGGAGCGTCGACAGGCCGGCGCGGTTGAGCTCGGAGGCCACGTACCGGTTACGCGGGCTGTACCGGCCGCTGCCGCTGCCGTGGACGAACACCACGATCCCCGCGGCGTCCTCGGGGACGGCGAGATGACCGGGCAGCAGTACGCCACCAGCGTCCACCTCCACCTCCCAGAGGGGATCACCCGGGTCCGCCGTGCCCGCCTGGGTGTCGCTCCTCAGGGTGGCGGCATGGCGCAGTAGTTCGACCACCTCGTCGTCCGTGGTTTGCGTGAAGTCGGCATACCAGGAGCCGATCGCGTAAAGGGCGGCAGGGGCCTGCAGGCAGACCACCTCGTCGGCGACGTCCGACAGGCTCGCGATCGTGCTCGGCGCCCCCACGGGGACCGCCAGGACGACCCGCGAGGCGCCGCCTGAACGGGCGACCCGGCACGCCGCGCGAGCCGTGCCACCAGTGGCGATCCCGTCATCTACCACGATCACCGTCCGGCCGGCCAGGTCCAGCGGTGGGCGCTCGCCACGAAAGCGCCTGGCACGGCGCAGCAGTTCGGGCCGCTCACGCTCCTCGACCTCGGCCATCTCCTCCTGGGTGAGCTCCGCCATCCGTACGATGTCGCGGTTGAGCACGCGCACCCCGCCCTCGCCGATCGCTCCGAACCCCAGCTCGGGCTGGAACGGCACCCCGAGCTTGCGGACCAGGATCACATCCAGCGGAGCGCCCAGGGCTCGGGCCACCTCGAACGCCACCGGCACCCCACCCCGGGGCAGTCCCACGACCACGATGTCCCCGGTACCGGCCAGCCCTCGCAACCGCCCGGCCAACTGCGCACCCGCATCCTGACGATCGACGAACATCTCCCCCCGTCCCTTCTGTGGCGCTAGCGCTCACCTCCAGGGTGATTTGGGGGCGAACGACCTCGAAGGTGTCTAGGGAAGGTCCCACGCAGCCGCACTCCGCGCCGGACGAGAACCCAGCCCCTTCCTCAAGGCTCGGCCTGAAACCTGCTTTTCGTATAGGGCTGAAGGTCCCGGCTCGGACGATGGCCACGATCCTCGACAACCCGCCGCCGCGCTGGCCACTCCGTTCGGCACGGTCGAATGTCCCCATGACAAGGGTCCTCGGTCTGTGCGCATCCGATTCCCCTTCCGCACCTGGGGCACCTGGGGCGCCTGGGGCGGTGCTCAGCTTTGCCGCAGGGCCGACATCGGGATCGGAATGGAGTAGGCGGTGGCGCCGCCGCCTACTCCGCCCTCGCAACCGTTGGGCGGCGCGGTGGTCATGCCGCGGGTGGAGGGCCGCTCGGCGGCCCAGAACATGTAGCCGAGCAGGCCCGGCGTCGTCCCCGCGCCGTTCGGGCCGGCCGTCTGGACGAAGGTGCCGGTGGAGTTCTGCAGCGAGGCGCTGAAGTTGGCGCACTCTGGCCGGAGCTTGCTGCCCTCGGCGATGTAGAAGGCGCCCGTGAACTTGGCGGGGGCCAGCGGCGGGATCGGCGGGGAGTAGGTCGGCTTGCCGTCGAGGTGCTCCTGCCAGTTGGCGATCGCGCCGGAGGTGCTCGGCTGGCGGGCCGGCACCATCGCGTTGGCGTAGTCCAGGACGGGCGTGCCGGTGCGGAGCCAGTCGGCGGTGGCCTTCCTACCGAGATCGATCAGCCACCGGTCGCCCGCCGCCAGGTCGATGGTCAGGCGCGCAGCCTGGTTGGCTCCCGTGGCGTCGTAGGGCAGTACGGTGCGGTAAGCGTCGATGAATGCCTGCAGTCCCGCCAGGTTGGGCCCGCTGTTCTCCTCGTAGTCGATCTCGATGCCGACGCCGAGCCGCTGGGCCACCTCGGCGGCGTTGCGTCCGAACTGGGCCGCGTTCTCCGCCAGCGCCAAGTTCCAGGCGTCGGTGTAGGTGATGCCCCCGATGGACAACATCACCCGGATGCCGCGGCTCTTGAAGTAGGTGACGACGTCGGCGGTCATGCCGCGCGGCACGCCGTCGAGGGTCTGGGCGTCGGTCGTCTTGTGCAGCAGCTTGACCGGGTGGACGAAGCTGAGTACCACGACGTTCACCGAGGGACGGCCATCACCGCGGTCGATCAGCCAGTGGTTCTTCTGGTCGAACTCGGCCACGTCACGTACGGCGCCCCATATGCATGCGTCATTGCCGCAGTGCCAGGACCCGTAGACCTGGAGCGGGGTGACCGCAGCCTTGGCCGGGGCCGCCAGGAACAGGGGAACGAGTAAGCAGAGAAGCGCGGCCAGGCGGTGCATGCCAACCTCCCGTTGAAGGAAATTGTTAAGAAGCTTAACTTTTAGCGAAGCCGATTCCCTTACCGCAAGGCAGCAAATGTGTGATCCGCGAGATCCCTGCCATGCCGCCGCTGATCCTCCGCCAACCCAGCGTGCAGCAGTGGGTGCACCGTGGGCACCCCTATTCGGGCGGCCCTTCGTAGACGATTCGGCAGCCGGATCCTCGTAGGAACACGTACACGGTTTCCACTTTCGATGCCCGGTCCTCCTCAGGTGCGGGTGCCGCGGTGGTCGGTACTTCGGCCGGCATGAGGCGCTCGTCGTCGGCCATCCTGGTGAGGGCAGTGTGATGGGCGTCGTGCCAAGTCCAATTGGTGCCCAGCCGTTCGTTGGCGCGCTGCAGCACCCGTTGTATCGCCCAGTACGTCATCGGCCGGGACTCGTCGCGGCGGCTCCGCCAGATCGGCTGTCCAGGGGCGGGAAGCCCATCGCTCGCCAGATAATGGCCCAGGTAGCGAAAGGCGTCCGGAGATGCCGGGATCGGCTGGCGGAGCTTGGTTCTCATGGGGACGACATAGATGAGCTGACCGCCCCAGTCGATGTCCTCCAAGGTCAGCCTGAGAAGTTCGCTCACCCGCGCTCCGGTGCTGACGTAGAACGCCAGCAGGGCGCGATCACGATCGCCGGCCATCGCCGCGAACAGCTCGGCCCACAGCGTGTCCGGGATCAGCCGTGGCGCTCGCCCCGCCACTTGCTGCCGTAGCGGGGCCCGCTGGACGATCTGTTCCAGTTCCAGGGAGTGACCGTGTGCCAGCACCTGCCATCGCTGGGCGGAGTCGGGAACCGGGTTGGTCACCGGACCATCTCCGGAACGGCCATGGAAGGAGTAGAAGCCATGAACGACGGTCAGCGCGTGATTGATCGTTCTCGGGGCATATCCCACTCGCGGTGATGGCTTGCCGGTCTTGAGGTTCACCGATCCCGCGGGACCCGGCTCGGTCTGCTTGCGTTCCCTCTTTGGATCGCGTGCGTTCTGCAGCCAGCCCACCAGCGTCGCGACCTCGGCCTCGGTCGCCTGCTCCCAGCCGATCTCAAGGCACCACAGCAGCCGGTACCACCGCAGGAGGCCGAACGCATAGCTTCGGCACGTCAGGGGACTGGCGTTCCCGAGCATCATGTACCGGAGGTAGGCGCTCACAGGCTCGAGTTCCTCTCCGTCGGCGTCCACGACGCAGAACGGCAACAGGGCCGCCCGGCCGGTGATCACCGATCCCACCGAAGGCACTGAGCACCGGCCCTCCATCAGTGCGCGCCGGACGCCGTCACCCACGTCCCGGCCCTCCCGACAGACCGGCCCGGACGGCCGTCGATGATCCAGATGAGGTGCGGTCAGCGGGGAGGAGGCGGGCGCTCGGTCGCCTACTCGTGGACTTCATCGCCGGCGAGAGCGGTCGGTTCCGCCGGCGCCGTCTCGGCCGGCGCGATGATCGCGGTGGGCGCCGGTACGGGGCTCGGTGCGGGGTTCGGTGTGGGACTCGGCGCGGGTGTCCTGGGGCGGCTTGGCTTGTCGGCGCAGCTGGGATGGGACCCGTCCGGATCGGATAGGGAGGAGCGCGACGGCTTCCGCGCGACATGTGGCTTCAGCGTGCCAGGCGTCTTCGAGGCGTCGGGCTCACCGGGGAGGACCGCCTTCGCCGCGGGGGGAGTGCTACCCGCCGCGGGCGGACCGGTCGTGTCGCCCCGGCCAGCCCGGTCGCCGGAATCCGGAGGGTCGCCGTCGAGGCCCGTGCCGGAGGACGGCGGCCGCGGCATCAGCGAGGTCGTGTTCGCCTGAAGGTCGGTGTCGCCGAGCGATCTCACCACCACGGTGGTCACGGCGACGGCCATCGCGCAGCCGACGACGCCGATCGCCATCTTGAAGGCCAGCGACTTCGCGAGTCTCGGCCTGGGCGGCTTCACGTCGGCTGGGAACGGGCGGGGCGAGGGCTCATGATCCGCGAGCAGCCCGGTGAGGCTCGCCAGCCGGCGTCGACCGCGATCCTCCCAGTCGGGGCCGTACTGGTCGAGCGCGACCGACTCCAGCTCCGCGAGGAAGACCTCGGCGTTCGCCGGTCGTTCCGCGGCCTGCTTGGCCAGGCCGCGCCTGACAAGGTTCCGCAATGCCGAGGGAACCTGCCCGATGGGAGGTTCGGCGGTCTGGTGCATGTGGGCGAGCGCTGCGATGTTCCGCGCCTGGAAGGGCCTGATGCCGGTGAGACACTCGAAGAACACGACGCTGGCGGCGTAGATGTCGGTCGCCGGCGACGCCGGCGACCCCGACCACTGCTCAGGCGCCATGTAGGGGGGTGTGCCGGCCCCGGCGATGCCGTCCCCCGAGTGGACGGCGATGCCGAAGTCGCCCAGCTTGCTCTCGCCGTCGCCCGTCACGAGGATGTTCTCCGGCTTGACGTCCCTGTGCACGATGCCGCCGGCATGGGCGGTGGCCAGCCCCAGCAGCGACCTCTTCAGCAGGACGAGCGCGGCTGCCGGCCCCGTCGGTTCCTCGGAGCGCAACAGGGTCCGGAGGGAGACGCCGTCCACCAGTTCCATGACAATGGCGGCGTGGCCTTGGCCGCTTTCGAAATACCCGTAGGAACGCACTGTGCACGCGCCGTCCAGCAGTCCGAGTCCGGGAGCCTCATGCCGTAGCCGAGAGATGAAGTTCGGGTTCGCGCAGAGATCCCTGGAGAGGTATTTGATGGCGACGAGCACGTAGCCGATGTCGTCGCGCGCCATGACGACACGCCCTGACACGCCGATGCCGAGATCGCGGATCTCGGTATAGCCGGGGACATGCCAGTCCCGTGTGTTGCTGTCCATGTGGTCTCCTTGTGCGGCCGGTACGACAGGTGCGGTTTCCGGTTGAGGCCAGGTCTCCATCGGTTGACGGAGTGAGAGGGACGGCGGTGTGTCGCCGGCCCACCTGCACCTCGGTAGCGGCCGCTCTCCGAGCACCAGCCACACCCAGGTGGTCAGGGACATCCGGTAGATCCGGGGCGGTGATCGTCAACGGATGCGTCGGCGATGGCGTCGGTCATGCGGCCGCGCTGCCAGTACCACATCCGGACGCCCTGCAGCACGCAGACATAAGCGGTGTCGGCGTCTGTAGACCGTTTTGCGGCGCGTGCGGCGATCTGGTCCCAGGTGGCCACGATAAGCGTGGAGTCGCGCAGCCCGGTGGTGACGCTGGTGAGGGTGTAGGGGGTGGCGTCGTCGGGGGTGATTTCGGTGACGCTGCCGAGGAGGCGGGGTTGCTGGTATCGGGTCAGGATGGTCTGCCAGGGGGGCCAGGCTGATGCGGCCAGCAGTGCCAGTAGTAGTGTCCCCGCGATCCACCAGTGCACGTTCATCGGGACTCCTTTCATCGCAGGAGCCTGTTTCCGGGAGTCTGTCGCCGGCGGATGAGGCTCTTGTGGTCGAATGCCGCGTAGATCTGCGGGGTTACCCGGAGTGCGGTGATGTTGATCAACCGTGCTCGGGTCGCTGAGTGAAGCGCGCGGAGCGGGCTTGGCCGAGTCGCTGTGGTGCGCTTGTGGTGTGGTCTGCCCGGCGGTCGAGGTCACGGTCCCGGGCGGGAGCGGCCGATAGAGCGGCTGCGATCCCCCATCGCAGCCGCTCTGCCGCGGCGTGTGCCCATCCCCGCGCTCATGCTCGGCCTGGCGGCGGAGCATGATGATCGTCCGGCTCACCGTGGAAGACAATCGCGCCACGGGCTCGACTCCAGGCGCGTACTGAGCATCCAGGATGTCCCCGCCGATCTCAGCGGGCGGGCTCCCTCCGCGTGTGTCCCGGTTCTGTCGTTGTCCGCGCCCCCGAGCCTGCGGGGACGTTCACCGCCCGGACACACTGGCGTCCGAACGGCCGGCGGCGACATCACCGGTTAACGCAGACCCCGGTCAGCGGTGCTGGCCCCCGCCACCACCGTTGCCGCCACCGTTGTGGCCGCCGCCACCACCGTTGCCGCCGCCGTTGCCGCCGCCGCCGTTGCCGCCGCCGCCGTTGTGCCCGTTGCCGCCGTTGTGGCCCCAGCCACCGTTGTGGCCCCAGCCACCGTTGTGGCCGCCGCGCTCGCCGTACCAGCGACCGGGCAGGCCGACGGGCTGGTCGCACCAGTCGCCCGGCAGGTCGTACTGGCGACCGCCCACGTAGTACACCGGACGGGTCTGGCCGCAGCCGGGGGCGATGTACACGCCACCGTTCACGATGGACTGGCAGCTGGGCAGGAGGTACGTCCGGCCACCCAGGACGTAGCGGTTGCCGGGCGGGTCGTACCGGTGACCACGCAGGCCGTACCAGCGGCCGGGCAGGTCGAGGCCGACGGGCTGGTCGCACCAGTCACCTGGCAGGTCGTACTGGCGACCATCCAGGATGTACACGGGACGGGTCTGGCCGCAGCCGGGGGCGATGTACACGCCACCGTTCACGATGGACTGGCAGCTGGGCAGGAGGTACGTCCGGCCACCCAGGACGTACCGGTTGCCGGGCGGATCCCACCTGTGACCGCGCATGACGTGCGCGAAACCGCGCCCGCCGTACCCGCGACCGTTCGGGCCGTGCTCGCGGGGGCTGCTGTGCCCGCCCTGGCTCGACGCGCTCGCGTGGTGCGCGGTGCTGGTCGTCTGCGCCGCGGCCGTGGTCGCCGCGCTTGCGGGCATGGTGGCCACGGCCGCGGGGGCGACCAGGGCAGACGCGGCGAGGAACCCAGTGACGAGAGTTCGTTGCATCGTCAAGAGACGACTCCTTTTCCTGAGGATGAGACTTGTGGGAATGGCGCTAGGCTCCGCCTAGCCGACGTAGCGTCGAGTACGTATCCCGGCCTTCGCCGAGATCCCCGTCCGAGGATCAAAAGCACGGACCCTCGGATCAGGCACGCGCACGGCGGGCATTGTCGCTCCCGTGTTTGTCAGCAGATTTTGCTGACATTCCGAGGTCGAACAGATCGAGAGTATGTACGCCCGCCGCCGCCGCGACGGCGTCCGCCGTGGTACGACGGCATGTGCCTCGCTTGAGCAGACCGTCGATGCACTGCCTTGTGAGTGCCGCGCGGCGAGCGAACTCGGCCACGCTGGGGCTGCGATGTCCGGACATCAGGGCGCGCAGGAGAGCTGCGCTCCGCAAATGCATCTGTGGCTTACCGGCCATCGTCAACCTCTCCGACGGATCGCTACGTCATCATTTTTTGCTGACAACTCGACTGCAGGTTGGACTCTAATCGAATGGCCATGCGGGCGCAGGTGAATTTGGAAGGTTCCATGCACGTAGCCCAAGCATGGGAGCCGTCCGGTCATCCATCTTGTTGACGGAACGGCTACTGGTTTCACCGAGGATTGCTCCTCGTCATCAGGCTCTAGCAGCCATCATTGATGCGATCATGCCGAAAAGAAATCGAGGAGCTGACAACCAAATGCCGCCATGGGGCGTGACAGCCGATCCGTCCCCCACCCCTCTGAGTGACCGCATCCGCGAGCATGTCAAGGACAAGGACCCCAGCATCCGCACGCTCGCCTTGCGGTCGGTGGATCCGGCCACCGGTCAGCATCTCACCGCACAGTGGATAACCGACGTGCTGAGCGGCCGGGTGCCCCGGATGCCCGACCTGTGGCGCCTGGACGCTCTGGCGACGGGCCTCGGCCTGGACCCCGACAGCGTGAAGGCGATGGCCATCACCCAGTGGATCGGATGGGACATCGCCGACGTCCAGACCGGCGCGGGAGAACGCCTGCTCTTCCGTGTGCCCAAGGACTACACCCCTGAGCAGTGCGCACGCCTGGCCGGCGAACTCAACCGAGCGATCAGCGCGGCAGAGCTCCATAGTGACAGGGAGGGTTGAGCCGCCCGGGTCTGAGGGAGGCTCGATTCCCTAAGTAGACCGGGTCATGGCACCTTCATGCCCTTGTCCCCTGAACCACGTAAGCGTGCGGTCCGCATGGTCGGCCCGCGTAAGGAACGGCACGCCGTCAAGCGGACCTTCGACCTGTTCGTTGACGAGCACGACGCGGGCTGCTGGAAGACCGTCGAGGCCGAGCTGCTCGGCGACGAACTGTCGATCCCGACATGAACAAAGCGGCTCGCTCGTCGTCGCTTGATCGCATGGAGGTGGGTGTTCGTCCGGTCCTACGCCGCATGGCTTAATGCGCCCGGCCACGCGAGGGCGTTGCCCAAGCACGCCAACCAGACAAAATGGTCAATTCAGACCTAACGGCATCGCGTACACCCGGAGGTACGTCTCGGATCAGGCGGCACTGATGGTATTCGGCAGCGTACGGCCATAAACAGTGTCGTTCATGGATTTCCGCCTCCTTTGTTTCCCACACCAACACGCGCAATGACAAATAGGAATTGGATTCGAGCTGAGTGGCCGGGTGCAACGTTGCCGGGCATCAATTGGATCAGCGACGTCATCTGTCCCGATCGCCGCACGCGACAAGGCCGATCCGCCGTGTTATCGGGTGAACCTCATGGTCGGTTGTCCCGACCTGCCGGCTGGGCCTCATCGGTCACCGGTGGCCCGGACACGCACACCGTGTCCGGGCCACCGAGTGACGGCCTTCTTGAGGTTCCCACCTGCGGGCCGCGATGGGTCGGCGCGGACGCCATCGGGGCCGTCAAGTCATCCGACGGATGAAGTCACGGGAGATCCAGGTGCCCGCGTCGCTCAGAAAGTTCGCCAAGTCCTCCGACAGGAGGGTCTTCTCGACCCCGACGGTGATCCCTTCTGGTGTGACCTCGACGACCGCGAGCTCACGTCCTAGGTCTCCGCTTCGTCGGACGCGGACGCGGAGCGCCGGCACCGGGCGCGTCTCTTCAACGGGTTGGAGCAGGCTGAGCGCTCGCATGCTGATCTCGTCCATAGGGAGCTTTAACTCAGGGCCGAACTGCAACTCATTGACATAGGCGATGATCCGGTGTCCTGGGGAAATGCGGTTAATCACTCCTGGGCAACCGTGCAGCAGTGGAATGCGGCGGTACTCCACCGATGGTTGTGACGGCGATGACGGACGGATCATCCCATCCACCGTAGCCTCTCTGCCAGTTACTTCCTGAGCGTTTGCGCGGCGTGCAGCCGCTCGTGTATCAGGAAAGCTTGACGCATCCGGCCCTGGTGGCGATGGTGTATCAGGAAAACCACTGTTTCTCTTCGTCCCCATTGGTCGCAGACTCTGCCGCGCTGATCGCTCGGTTGAGTTCGCCGGCCAGGCGTGCGCACTGCTCAGGGGTGTAGTCCTTGGGCACACGGAAGAGCAGGCGTTCTCCCGCGCCGGTCTGGACGTCGGCGATGTCCCATCCGATCCACTGGGTGATGGCCATCGCCTTCACGCTGTCGGGGTCCAGGCCGAGGCCCGTCGCCAGAGCGTCCAGGCGCCACAGGTCGGGCATCCGGGGCACCCGGCCGCTCAGCACGTCGGTTATCCACTGTGCGGTGAGATGCTGACCGGTGGCCGGATCCACCGACCGCAAGGCGAGCGTGCGGATGCTGGGGTCCTTGTCCTTGACATGCTCGCGGATGCGGTCACTCAGAGGGGTGGGGGACGGATCGGCTGTCACGCGCCATGGCGGCATTTGGTTGTCAGCTCCTCGGCTCTTTTCATCGTGACTGCCCTCATGATGCCCGCTAGATCCTGACGACAGGGAGCAATCCTCTGTAAACCAGTAGCCGTCCCGTCAACAAGATGGAGGCCAGAACACCCGCCCACATCCGGGGAGGTGGTATTTGGGAAGGTAACTGATAATTGACGACTATTGGGAAGTGGCCAGCTCAATAGCCATTTTAGCATCATTTGCCCGATTTCCGGACGTGGTCTTTCTCACGGCGGTCCGCGAGGATTCCCCGCCCCCATGTAACGGCGCTGCCCGGACCACTCGTCATCCCGCTCGGCCCGGTGCGGACTCTGGCGCTTTCCCGCAACTGGCGCGGGGCGGCTGGTGAGCCGGCGTCGACCGCGTTCGGCCGTGGCACAGGACGCGAACCGGGCATGGCCGGCGGGTATCGGCCCCGAACGTGACCACCATGGCGACGCTGGCTCCAGGATGCGCCGCAATGTCCTTGCGGGCAAGTGGCCTGCCGGCCCGTTCGGTCGAGGGTGAACGCGGTCCGGTCGTACCGGCCTGGACGCGCGCCTGGAGCGGTGGTCCGCGAGGACCGCTGTGGTCAACCGGCCGTGGGGCGCACGGGTACAGCCGTTTGGTCTCTGAGCAGGTGGGCTGAGCCGACTTGGAGAGCTCCCTCGGTCAGGTCCGTTCGCCGGAGACGTCGACGGTGAGGTCCAGGCGGTGGCGCGTCGGCAGCCGACCGAGTGGCTGGACGGGCTCAGGGCCGTCAATCCTCGGGCTTATCGGCTCGCTCGCGAACCGAGCCCGCGGCTGTCTGAGACTGACTGGAGGGGCGCTCGCCAACTCGCGGATCGTGGCCGGCGAGGTGGGCTTCGGCGAGCTTCCGGAAGGCCGCGAGCAGGCGGCTGCGGTCGTCAGGGCGGGTTGCCGGCACGTTCGAGGTCCTCGATGGGGACCGCGGTGAGGTCGGGTCGCAAGCTGGCGGTTCGGACGCCGGCCGGTGTGATGGACACGGCCTGGCCGCCGGCGATGAGTTCGATCTGGTCCTCGTGGGCCTCGACGAGGGGCCTTCGGGTGCCCGGCCGCCGTCGGGTCGGGGGTCGATACGCCAGAAGGCGTTCCAGTCAGGGCGGGGAAGCCGGGGGAGCGGTTCGCCGGCGATGTCGTCAGGAGCGACGGACTTCTTGCCGACCCTTCGGTGGACGTGATCCATTATCAGGAGTGTCCACGCCAAAGGGGAACTTCAACGGCGGATCGGGGCAAGCAGCGGGCCGGCCCGCATGGCCGGCCACTGAGCTGGGCTTACGGCCGGAAGCCGACACGTGGCGGGCCCTGCGGCGTCGCACCAGCTCGAAGAAGTCCGGGGTCTACTTGGGCGTCAGTCGTGAGACCTCGTGTCTATGGGGGTAGGAGAGGCGCGGGCGATCGGTGAGGCGGAGGCGCGACACCGCCGTTCTGGGTCTCGCCTGTCAGCAAATTTCGCTGACAACCGAGACCCAGAAAAGGGCCCGAGACCTCCGGGCCTGACTGTGAGCGCGCCGACCCCGGCGCGATCACCCGCGTGTGTAACTGGTCACGGCTTTCCTACCCGACAAGGCTCTGCCCGAGGACATTCCTCGTCGGACCGTCGCCCCATGACCGGTGCTGGATCAGCCGCAGACGCCGCAGCCGCTACCGATGCCGTTGGCGACGATTACGCCGCCGCCGCCGGACAGGTAACCACCGGGCAGGTAACCGGCAGGCAGGTAACCGGCAGGCAGGTAACCGGCGGGCACGTAAGGACCGCCCACGTAGCCGCCCCAGTAACCGCCCCCCCAGTAACCGCCGCCCCAGGGGCGGCCCCAGCCGCCGCCCCAGTGGCCGCCGCCTCCGGGACGACCCCAGCCGCCGCCCCAGCCGCCGCCCCAGTGGCCGCCGCCTCCGGGGCGGCCCCAGTCGCCACCCTGGTCGGCCTGCGCGGCTTTGACGGGATGGTGCGGAGCGGACGCGTCCGCCGAAGCGGCGACCGGTGCTACGACGGCGAGAGCGGCACAGGCAGAACTGACCAGAAGTAGTCGGCGAATCATACTTGTATCCTTCTGTCCGATTGCAGTCACTGATTGTGACTGCTGCCACGCTACCCAGCCGTCGATCATGGTTCTGGACGCAAGCAGGTCAAGGAATGGCAAGCAGGTGATCGCCGCACGGCACAGCGGCCGATTCCGGACAGACCGTCGCCTGCCCCGACATCGCATCCACTTCGTCGTAGCGGCTAGGACCCGGCACAGCGCCCCGGGGGCAGACGCGGATCTCGGCCACGTCGCGGAACAGGGGACACAACTCCCTTGCCATGCCGCCCTCTACCTGCGCCGTATGACTGGCGACGTCGAGCGCCTGCCACCGCGTCCCCCAACTCTCCGCCGCGGCCTAGCCGGTCGACGTCGACCTGGACTCCGCCGGTGAGTTGGCCACCGGGTGGGTGGACCGCCCCGAGGACCTCGTCCGCCGGGTGCGTGTCCGGCGCCGCCACCCACATCGGCGACGCCGAAGTCCCCCTGCGGCTCATCATGTGCGAGACCCGGCACAACAACCTCCGCACCGCGATGCGGTACGTCAGACCCGGCGCCGAGGCCATCGCCGAGATCCCTCTCGGCTTGCCCGTGCCCCCGTAAACATTCGCGTTTTGGGCTGGTGACGCGTTGGTTAACAACCCCTCGCGTTCCTCCCGGTAAGAAACTCACCAGCATTGGGTGAATGACCAGCCGAAGGCGAACCCCCGAGGGCTACCTTCAGTGCTCGTTCACATCCGAAAACGTATTCGGGGAGTTTTCATGCGCACTTCAAGCAATATTCGGGGCGTCCTCGCGCTGGCCGCCGTCACAGTGGGCGGTGTCTGGCTGGGGATGGGCAGCGCCGCCGCAGCGGTGCCCGGCGGTGACGACCCGGTGGCCTCGCAGGAGTCGTCGAGCACCGCGCCTGCGGTCACCGCCCCGGTGGCCTCGCAGGAGTCGTCGAGCACCGCGCCTGCGGTCACCGCCCCGGTGGCCTCGCAGGAGTCGTCGAGCACCGCGCCTGCGGTCACCGCCCCGGTGGCCTCGCAGGAGTCGTCGAGCACCGCGCCTGCGGTCACCGCCCCGGTGGCCTCCCAGGACCCGTCGAGCACCGCGCCGGTGGTCGACGCCCCGGTGACCGATCTTCAGGTGCCAAGCGTGATCAAGCAGAGCGCCGGCCGCGACCTGATCACCGACATCCGACACATCGGGACGAACGTACTGGACGTCCCTGCTCCCGACGCCGACCCGGCGCCTGGCCTCGACTCCACGCCGGACCTTCCCGGCCAGCCCGTCGACGATCAGACCCCACCCGTCCCCGGTGCGGAGACCGACCCCGTGGCGCCTTCTGCGGTGTCCCCGCAGGAAGCACCGAGCCTCGGGAACGTCGTCAGCGTGGCGCCCGCGGATGCCGCTCACCAGTCCGAGGCCGCGAAGAAGGATGACAAGGCCTCCCTCTCCGGGAGCGCCACGCAGCCGCAGAAGGATGACAAGGCCTCCCTCTCCGGGAGCGCCACGCAGCCGCAGAAGGATGACAAGGCCTCCCTCTCCGGGAGCGCCACGGAGCCGCAGAAGGATGACAAGGCGGTGAGCGCCGACCTCGAGAAGGTCCCGTCCGTCGACGCGACGCTGCCCAGCGTCCCCGTCCTCTGAACCTTCCGCACCTAGAAGATCAAATAGCAAGTCGGACCGTACGGGCCGTGACCGGTGGGGGTCACGGCTCGTACGGCTTTCCGGGTGCGCGTGTTGGTCGCTCCGTTCGATCAGGTCGAGCCAGACGGCTCACCACCTGCCCACCTGCCTTGCCGGCCTGTGCGCTGAGTCCCTGCCGTACACGGCGCGGCGGATGCCACTGCCGGGCGACTTCACCATCGGACATGCGTCAACGAGCCCTATCCAGCATCCGTGGTGCAACGCAGCGATCAAGACGTTGTAGCCCCTCTATCGATACTGAAGCCAAGACGACTGGCACCCTGACCAACGCAGGTAGCGAACAGCAGGACTTCCTGATCTACATCGATGTGCCGGAGAGCAGGGGTGCCCGATTTGCCGAGGCGTGCAACCGGATCGATTGGGTTAAGCCGGGCAAGGCCGTTTTGGGCCACTGGCAGTCGCGAGACCGCCGAGAAGATCACCGGCAGGCTGCAGCTTGAGCTCACGCGGGTCGAGATCGCACCTGAGTCGTAGATCATTGCCCTGCTGTCGTCGCGAGGGACGCACCATCAAGCGATTCACGAAGGTCCCAGCAAGTCTGGGACTTTTGGGGTACCAAGGGCTGACCTGGCCGAACAGCTCCAAGATCATCACCTGCATATTTCGTGAACAGCCAGTCAGGGTGGCTCACAGTGGCCTACGGCTGCACAGGGACGCATGCCGTCCTCAGAAAGAATCCGCAGACCAGACGCCGAATCACAAGGTCAACTAGTCTAGCCAGCAGCATCCCCCCTCAGTGCCTACTCCCGTGGTGACAGCGCTCCACTCTCGCCTTCGACGATTTCCCTCCAGTCGGCACAAGTGGCATTCCACCATGGAGAGGCTTCACGCTTCCCTGTTCGGTTCAGAAGTGTGGTCATGACTGGTCGGGGTGGTGGTGCGCGAGCGGCGGTGGTGTGCCGTCCAAGTCACCAGGGCGGTGGCGAGATTGAGCACGCCGACCGCTAAAGGAATCCATTCGCTGGGCTGCATGGGAACCTCCAGTCGTGGAAAGTTCTGGTGACATCCACGACATACCGAGAGCTCAAATCCGGCAGCACATCCGGACCAGGCCGTACCAGATACGCACGGCCAAGGTTGTGCGGTGCAGATGCCAGGCCAGGCCGGGCGGTGAGTGGCCATGGGCGGGTTGATGATGGAGAGTTGCAATGTCCGGCCCGTCCGGTCCATGGCTTCGGACACCCACGTTGGATCTCATTCCCACCGGGAGCACCGCATGACGGACAATCCTCCCCTGTTCATTCCCGGAGACCTCTTGGATGGACCGGATCCAGACGCCATCCACACCGCCGATGATCTGGCGGCTGCCCTGAAGGCACTTGCGGGAGCACGCTCCTATGCCGACATCAGCCGAGCAGCGCGCGGGAAACTCCCGAAGTCCACGCTCTCGGACGTGTTCGGAAAGGGACGTCCGAGCCGGGAAACGCTGGAGTTGATCCTGCGCGCCTGCCTGGTGCCACGGGACCGATGGTTAGCCTGGCAAAAAGCTCGCGATAGGGCCATCTCAGCAATTCCGGAGTTAGTCGGGCTGACCTGTGTTGAGCAGGCCGACGCGCGGCGGCTGGGCGTGCATGCCGCGATCGATGCCCCGGGAGCCATCGGTGATCTGCCTGATTACGTCCTTCGCGATACCGACACCGCGCCGGGAGGAGTACGCGCTCTGCTGGCCAAGGCGGCTGGCCGTGGTGGGATGGTGCTCCTGGTCGGCGGGTCATCGGTAGGCAAGTCCCGATGCGCATATGAGGCGCTCCGCGCAGTGATGCCACATTGGTGGTTGCTGCACCCTGCCGATGCCGAACAGGTTCGGCAGGCTGCCGCCCAGCCGCCCGCACGTCTGGTGGTGTGGCTCGATGAGCTGCAGCGATACCTGGGCGGCCCGGTCGGTCTGAACGCCGGGACCGTACGGACCTTGCTACAGGCGCGGGCGGTGCTGATCGCGACCATGTGGCCGGAGCGCTACACCGCTTACACCGCACTTCCAATGCGAATCCAGGCCGACGTGTATGCAGCCGAACGCGAGCTTCTCGACCTGGCCGACGTGGTTCACCTGCCCGCGTCCTTCAGCGCCGAGGAGCAGAAACGCGCCCAGGCCGCCGCGGCCGCCGGCGACCAGCGGATCACGATAGCCCTGCGATCAAACGACTACGGACTGACCCAGACGATCGCTGCAGCCCCCCAACTGGTGGACAGGTGGCGCGGCGCCGACCCCTACGCCGCCGCCGTACTGAATGCCGCCATCGACGCCACCCGCCTCGGCGCCCTGTCGCCGCTCAGCACCGACCTAATCCGCTCCGCCGCACCCGGCTACTGTGACGCCCGCCAACGCGCCGCCGCACCGACCACCTGGTTCGAGACCGCCCTCGCCTACGCCACTACCGACCTGAACGGTGCGGCCGCCGCGCTCGCTCCAATCGCCAACCCCAACGCCATGGGGCATACCACCGGCTATCTCGTCGCCGATTACCTCCAACAACACGCCGGGCACCAACGACGACCAACGCAGGTACCCACCACCTGCTGGCAGGCGCTGGTCGACCACCTCACCGACCCGGGAGATCAAACCCGCGTTGCCCACGCCGCACAAAACCGCCTGCTGGACCACTACGCCAAACCCCTCTACCGTCGCGCCATCCACGCTGGCAACGGGCAGGCAGCCAGCCTGCTGGCCGGGCTACTGGCCGGACAAGGCCAACTGGCGGACGCCTTGGCACTCTGGCGCGCCCGGGCGGACGCCGGTGAAGACTCGGCAGCCACCACGCTGACCGGGCTCCTTGACGAGCAAGACCGGGTAGAGGAAGCGCTCGCCCACTGGCAGGCGCGGGCGGACGCCGACGGCCGATCCGCCATCGTGCGATTGACCGGTCTTCTAGTCGCATGCGGTCGCGCGGAAGAAGCTGTCCCTCTCTGGCAAACCTGCAGAGATGCCGGAGACCAGTCCACCCCTGTGAGGCCTGACAATCAGCGCGACAGCCAGATCACCGCAGATGAACTAGCTGAGGCGCTGATGACGGCGGTGGAGATCAAAAGCCCCTATACGCGGCAGCATAGCGAGCGGATGGCCGAGCTGGTTGTCATGATCGGGTACCAGATCGGGATGCCACACGAGAGGATGCAGGCGGCACGGCTCGCCGGACTATTGCACGACATCGGCAAATTCGCCATCCCGAGCACCGTCCTGCACAAGGAAGGACGTCTCACGGAAGAGGAGTACAGGCTCATCCAAGGGCATGTCACTCACGGCGTCAGCATCGTCGCGAAGCTGGTGGAGCTCTTGGACCACATGCTTGAGCCCGCCGCCCGCCAGCTGCTGACCGACGCACCCTTCGAAGGGATCCTCCACCACCACGAGCGATTCGACGGCCGCGGCTACCCCAAAGGCTTGGCAGGCCAGGAGATCCCGCAGATCGCCCGCGTCATTGCCGTGGCCGACGCATTCGACTCATTGACGACCCATCGCAGCTATCGCAGCGCACGGACCATCCCGGAAGCCGTCACGATCCTGCGAGGTGAAGTGGGACGCTCCCTCGATCCTGAGGTCGTGGAGGCATTCCTGACGATCTTCGAAAGCCATGCCGACCAGATGGAACAACTTGCTTGGTCTTGCCCAGCCTGCAACTGCCGCATGACCGGGCCGCACACGGAATGATCCACAACGTTGGGCGGGACTCAACGTGTGTTACCCAACGAGCGATCACCAATCAAGACGCTCTTTAAGCACGGCCCCGGGCAAGATGCGCTTGGACGGCGAGGCAATGGTCTCGAAATCCAGTTACCGTAACGGGCATGGAAGCCGTTCTCACCGCTGTCATCGCGATTTCTGGCACCCTGCTGGGTTCTCTCGTTACGTTCATCTTCCAGCGGATGACGGCCAACAGGACCGAGCGCTTCACTCTTGCTACCCGGTTGCGCGAGGAGAGGATGGCCATATACAGCGGCTTCGCTGGTGCCGTGCTTGAGTTCCGCGTTGCGCAGTTCAACCGTGGAATATTGCGACGACGCGAGGGGCGGGAGAGTGAATACAACGAGGCAAGGGCGGAGTCTTCCCGTCTCCGAGCTTCCGCGTGGCATGCCCTCTATCGCGTACGGCTGATCGCTGATGACCTTGACGTGATCCGACTCGCCGAGGCCGCGATGAATCTGGCAACGGACATGCATCACGCGGGGAGCCGGGATGCTCTCACGGCCTGTTCCGAAGAGGTTCGGAAAGCCATCGAAGCGTTCGTGTCCGGTTCATCGACTCAGCTTCGACTGGCAGGGGTTACGCGAAGTGCGTCGAGGGACGGGTCACAGGCCGGGAAGAGCATGACGGCTCTAGAGGAGTGATCAAAAGGGTTGCCGTGGAAGGGCTCTGGCGATGTCGTGGGAGCTTGTCGTCTGGATGCGTGACCTGCGAAAACGCTACCTTGATCACTTCGCACATATTTCGCGATCACTGACATGCAACTGCCTATGGTGGCCTACACCTGCCCTCGATCAGCACAGGGCTGCGGCGAAGCCCCAGCTAGTGTCATGCGCCAGAAATTCGTCGGCAATATCGGGCGAGGGATTCGAGGATTTCCTCTGCGGTCTTCTTCCACACGAACGGGCGTGGGTTGTCGTTCCACTGATCGATCCAGGTGCGGATGTCCTTCTCCAGAGACTGGACGCTTTTGTGGACTCCGCGCCTGATCAACTGGTCGGTCAGGAAGCCGAACCACCGCTCGACCTGATTGATCCACGAGGACCCGGTCGGGGTGAAATGCATGTGGAACCGGGGATGCCGGGCCAGCCACGCCTTGATCGCCGGGGTCTTGTGGGTGCCGTAGTTGTCACAGATCAGGTGGATGTCCAGCTCGGTCGGCACCGCCTTGTCGATCGTGGCGAGGAACTTCTTGAACTCGGCAGCCCGGTGCTGGCGGTGCAACTCGCCGATGACGGTCCCGTCGGCGATGTTGAACGCGGCGAACAGGCTGGTGATCCCGTTGCGCACGTAGTCGTGGGTCCGAGGTATCGGCCTGGTGCGGCTTGAGGCCGAAGTCCCGCCAGATCCGCCCGATCGTCGACTTGCTCAGTCCGCTGCGCTGGGCCATCAAGGTGCGTGACCAGTGCGTGGCGTCCTTGGGGGTCTGCTCCAGCGTCGCCACCACGACCTGTTCGACCTGGTCCAGGCTGATGGACGGCGGCCGGCCCGGCCGCTGCTCATCCATCAGCCCCTCCAACATCAGCCGCAGGAACCGGGTACGCCACTTGGACACCGTGTCGGGGTGGACCCGCAACTCCGCGGCGATCTGCTTGTTGTCCTTTCCCGCCGCGCATGCCAGAACGATCTGCGAGCGCATCGCCAGGACCTGCGAGGACTTCGCCCGGCGTGCCCATCTCTGCAGCGTCGCGCGTTCCTCGTCGCTCACCGTCAGCTCAGCCTTCGGCCGCCCCGTCCGGGGCTTGTCGAGCAGGGCCTGTGTCCCGCCTTCGGCAAAGGCGATTCGCCACCGGCGGACCGTCGCCACACTCATACCGAGTTCCCGTGCCACCTCAGCGTTGCTGGCCCCGGGCTCGGCGCAAGCCAGCACGATCTTCGCGCGGCTCGCCAGTTCCGACGCCTGCGCCGTCAGGCCGCACAGCAAAGCACGCTCAGCATCGGTTAACTCGATTGGTACCGCAGACGGACCTGGATGCCTCATACACATCAGGTAAGAAATTATCCGACAGATTTCAGGTGCACCACACTAGTGGCCAGTTTGGCCTGGTCGAGAGGTGCCCCCGGCAGTGTGCTGGTTCAGGACATAGGACCCATCTCTCAAGACATAGGAAACCTCGGCGGTCGACAGTCGGCCCGTGTCGAAAGCCAAACTTGTCATCACCGCGGTGGTCATCGAGGGGCGCTCGCAGGCAGAGGTCGCCCGTTCCTACGGGGTGTCCAAGGGGTGGGTTTCCAAGCTGATCGCCCGCTACCGGGCCGAAGGTGAGGCGGCGTTCCAGCCGCGATCCAGGCGACCGAAGACCTCACCGACCGCGCGACCAGGGTTTGGACGCCGGACCGGACACGATCGGCTGGCACCTTGAGCACCACCACCAGGTGACCGCCTCGCGAGCCACGATCAGCCGCTACCTGACCCGGCACGGCCTGGTCACCCCCGAGCCGAAGAAGCGGCCACGCTCCTTCTACATCCGCTTCCAGGCCGCACTGCCCAACGAGACCTGGCAGGCCGACTTCACCCACTACCGGCTCGCCGACGGCACCGAGGCCGGGATCCTGACCTAGCTGGACGCTCCACATCGGAGGATCAGCGGGTCTTCACGCCGCTCACTCCCCGGGGGAAACCGCGCCCGTAGCGTCATCATCGCTGGTCTCCACCCTGCGCGGCCTGGATATGCTGTGAACGATCTCGTTATTACGTGAACTGTCAAGCTGTCGCAAGGGTGTCGGTGTCGCAGCTTCCGTGACGTTGACCCGATCCTGAGCCCGGGGGTCAGCCCTGGGACGCCACGGTGAGGATGCTGCACACCCGGTCCTCGGAACAGTCGGCGGGATCCGTGGCGGAGGCGCGACGCTTCAGGTCGCGGAGGGCGTCGCGGGCTTGGGCGAGTTCGGCGAGGCGTTGTTCTGCCTGAGCCAGGTGCTGGTCGATCAGGTCGGTGACGTGCTGGCAGGGGCTTGGCCGTCGTCGCGGATCGCCAGGATGCTCCGGATCGGGCTGCCGCCAACCCCGGTCAGGGCGACGACCGGCGCGTTGATCCACGGTGTACGGATGCCACCGACGGCGATCGTCGGCATTGGTGGGGAAGGTGCCATTCGCGAGTAACCCCGGCCCGGGCAAGGTACAATATAGACACCACACCTAGCATAATGATGTCGCTTTCGGCGCGATAGTTGTGGGTGGGCTGGTTTCTCGGGGGATACGTAGTCGAGAGATTTTCTCGGGGGGTACGTATGTGCTCGTCCCAAGGTCCTCACAGTAGAACGGTCGTTATTGCGTTGCTAACGATCGTGGTAACCCTGGCGGCTGCCTGCGCGCCGCGGTCGCTGGCCACCCGGCAGAGTGCGGTGGTTGGCGTGACACAGGCGCCGGCGTTGCCTGGCGCGCAGCCGATCTCGGCGAATGACCGGGTGTATACCGCCGACCAGGATTCCAACACGGTTAGTGTGATCAATCCGAAGACCGACACGGTGCTGGGCACGATCGCACTGGGCAAACCGCGCATGGATGTCGACGCAGATATTCTTGGCGCGATGTACGACGGGGAAATCGACGTCCACGGCCTCGGTTTCTCGCGCGATGGCCGGTACCTTGACGTCGTCGACGTCACCACCAACGCCGTCCACGTCATCGATACCGCCACCAATGCCGTCGTGCACACCATCTACCTTGAACGCGCCCCACACGAAGGATTCTTCTCCGCTGATGGAAACGAACTGTGGGTCGCCGAGCGAGGCGTGGACACCGTCGCGGTCATCGATTGGCGCCATGACCGGGTCATCGCCCGCATCCACTCCGAAGACGGCCCGTCGAAGGTGGTCTTCAGCCCGGATGGCCGGCGGGCCTATGTGAACCATCTGCGGGCCGAAGCCTTCGATGTCATCGATGTGCCCAGCCGCAAGATCATCCAGCACGTCACGGTACCGAACGTTGCTGGTGGTTCCTCCGACGAGGCGATCTCCCCCGACGGCAAAGAGATCTGGTTGGGCATGCCGGACAACGGCTATACCACCGCCGTGGTCAACGCGCAGACGTACAAGGTTGAGGCCGTCTTGAACACCGGTCCGCGGACGAACCACCCTAACTTCGTCACGGTCGATGGCGTGAACTATGCCTACATGACCGTGGGCGACCTCGGTCAGACCATCGTCTATCGGCGCTCGACCACCGGCGGCCCACCGACGCTGGTCAATCGCATCCAAAACCATGGTCTCGGTCCGCACGGTATCTGGCCCAGCCCGGACAACACCCGCATGTACGTGGCGCTGCAGTACTCCGACGCAGTCGACGTGATCGACACCAGATCCATGAAAGTGATCGATACCCTGCGCATTGGTCAGTCCCCGATGGCGTTGGTCTACGTCGCCCGCACCAGCCCAGGCAGCACCGCACACCTCGGTCAGCAGGGCTTGGGCATGCGCATCGAAAACTACCCCATCGAAGTGCAAGGAGTCCCCGGGGCGGCGGGGAACGCCCAAATCCGGGCACTTCCCGGAGTCGATGAAGTGGACATCGACGTCCGGGGCCTACCGGCGAACCGTGCCTTCACCGTGTACGCCACCCGCGGCAACAACGCCACCGCGCTGCTGACCGCACACAGCAACGAGATGGGTGTGATCCCCGAAGCACTGGCCTTCGTCTCCTTCTTCGCCAATCACTACGACAAGATCGTCCTGCGTCCCTCTACGGGATGACGGTTCCGGGTGCATTTCCCCTCGTAGCGTGGACATATCGCCTTGAGGGAGGCAGGCGATGGCAGAGATGCGCAGGAAGTTTGACCAGGACTTCAGAGGCAGGGTGCGGTCCGGGAGACCGGCAAGCCGATCGCACAGGTAGCCCGGGATCTGGGGATCTGTTCGAGCACGTTGAAGAAACTGGGTGGTCGGGGACCGCTGGCAGCGCGAGGGCGGCGATGGCAGGCTGGCGCGCGACAGCCCCCTGGCGGGGGCCGGCCTTGACCCCGGGGACCCTGCGGCCCCTGGGCAGGAAGACGCGGGCAGGCCCAAGCCGCTCTCGCTTGCGGCCGATGCCTGGCAGCGGGTGTCGTGTGGGGCGGGTCCAAGGATGAGCGGTGTTACGACTGGGCGTGGATTCACCTGGATTCCCGTCGCTGCGTGCTCGGTCCGCCGATCGGTGTCCGACCCGTCCGACCTGCGTGCGACCACCCTCGCCCAAGCCCGCGAAGGCATCGCGAGCCTCGAAGTGTCGGCCGCGTTCGGCGTCTGGGGGCCGCTTGGCCGCACTGGCCGCCGGCCTGTGGCTCGCCGTCGACGCCTGGAACTGGCAGGGCTGGATCATCGCCGGCCCCACATCCGGTTCCAAGCCGACGAACTCGAGACCGCCGAATTCTGGCCCCGGGAGGCGGCTGCCGCCAAGCTTCCCGCCGCCACCGCCGCTCGCATTCCGGCCGCCGCGCACCGCGCGCGAAAACCCAGCAGACGATCTCGTGCCTGCCGAACATGCCAATCCGCCGTACTTCTTTACGCACAGCGAGGCGTCACAGGGGTCCCAGTAGTCCCGGGGAAATTTCGGTCGGATTTGGCTGACCTGCGCTAACGCTGCCTCGGAGGCGTCGTGGCCGGAGGAGCGTCATCAGCGGTTCGGACAGATCCCGCAGCAGATCTTCACCGAGGACAACCGGGTCGCTCACGTCGCTGACTACGAAGGCCGTCCCGAACGGGGCCGCTCACCTACGAAGAAGTCCAGGCCCTGTTCGATGCCGCCGACGGTCGGGTGGAGGCCGCTCGAGACAGGGGTCGCAAGGGAGCGTTGACCGCGATGCGGGACTCCGCCCTGCTCAAGACCATCTACGCCTACGGGCTGTTCTTCGGGGCTCCGCCCGCGTGCGTCTCCGCAATTCTTTGAGTTTATGCAGCTCAGAGGCTGATGTGGGAGATGTTTGGCGGTCGCAACGGGTGTGGTGCAAGCAGGCGCGGTTCCAGGCGTCCTTACCTCCGGTGGGGACGCTGGACATTGGCGACGAACCGGCCACCCGCGGAACTGACCGCTCATGCCGAAGACAGCGCTGTCCGAACCGGCCACGGCGCCGAGGAACTCGGTCGGTCGGCCCGGGATGACTTGCACATGCACGGGCCGACCCTGACGACACCGGCTCAGGCCAGGGCGGGCAGATGGATCGAGGCGAGTTTGGCCGGGTCGACGATGATGTGGATGCCGGTGATCCGGCCTTCGGTGACTGTGAAGGCGATGACGGAGAGAGGGGTTCCGTCGGGGCGCCAGGACATGTGGCCGGGGATGCCGTTGACCAGCACGGGTCGGTGGCGGGCGACCTCGCCGGAGAACATGCGGGCGCCGGCGGCGACCTCGGTGGCGCCGAGGGTGACGACCACGCCGTCGGGGGTGTCGACGGTCAGCTTCACGTTCGGGTCGAGGACACGCAGGAGCGCTTCGAAGTCGCCGCTGAGGGCGGCGGCGCGGAATGCCTGGACGACCTCTCGGTGCTCGCGGCCGGTGCCCGCCGGCCGGTCCGTGGCTTGGACCTTGCGGCGGGCGCGGCTGGCGGTCATCTTGGTGGCGTCGGCGGATTTGCCCAGGATCTGGCCGATTTCGTGGAACGGGACCGCGAACATGTCGTGCAGGACGAACGCCAGGCGCTCGCCCGGGGTGAGCGAGTCGAGCACGACGAGCAGGGCGAGGCCGACCGAATCGGCCAGCGCCACCTGCTCGTCCGGCGCGGGGTCGTCGTCGGGCGTCACCACGAGGTCCGCAAACTCTTGCCCGTAGGCGGTTTCGGGGTGGGCTTGGCGGGATCTCAGGAGGTCCAGGCTGATTCGGCCGACCACGGTGGTCAGCCAACCCGCCAGGTTGCCGATGGTCGCCTCGTCCTGGCGGACGAGGCGCATCCAGGCTTCCTGGACCACGTCCTCGGCGTCGGCGTGCGAGCCCAGCACGCGGTACGCGACGGCGCGCAGCCGATCGCGCTGGGCTTCGAACGCCTCGGTCACGAGGCCGGACGGGTGTGCGCTCACGGCTTTCGCTGCTGACGGAGCGAGACCCGGTTGCCGTCCGGGTCCACCGCCTCGATGCGGACCCCGAACGGATAGTCCTCGGGTTCGGACTCTTCGAAGATGACGCCGCGCTGGCGCAGGATCTCGAAATCCTTTCGCAAATCGTCGGATTCGAGGATCAGCGGACCGGGCGCGGCATGCTGGCCCACGTCGGCCGGCTGTCCCGCGGCCGCCGCATGCGACCACAGGATGATCTGCACCGGGCTATCGGGAACGCCGACGGTGAGGAAACGTCCGTCGGGCCCCGGGAAGTCGATCCGCTTCTCCAGGCCGAGTCCCTCGGTGTAGAACCCCAGCGCGCGGTCCTGATCGGTGACGTAGATCGTCACGTACATGATGTTGGTCAGCATCCTGTTCTCGATTCACTCGTTGGTGCGACGACCGTTCGTATTCGGTCGTCGCACCTATGACGAGTGCCGACGGGAGAAGGTAACAGGACCGGTCCGCCGGAGCGGTTACCGGGCGCATGCGGTGTGGCTCGGCAGCACGTGTCCAGGCCCAGCACATGGTTCAGCTGATCGAAACGGAACACACCCCCGCCAGGGAGTATGGCCACCAGCCACCAGAATCGGTGGCCGCCCATCACCAGATCTTGGCCGTGTACCACCAGGTCCGGTTGGCCACTACCAGCCTGGGGGTGGGGTGTCTGATCAGGCGCTGGTCGGCTGGGCCTGCGCGGTGGTCTGTTCGTCGTGGTCGCGGAGCATCAAACGGCGAGGATGTTGCGCTTCACCTCCATCGACTTGGTCTGCCGGTGCCCACCGGAGTGGGTGAAGCAGTCCAGGAACCCGGTCCGCACGTCCAGCTCGATCAGCAGCGAGGCGATCGGCGCGAACGGCAGCATCCCGGCCAGTTCCTCCTTGAGCTCGCGGGCCTCGCCCGGGACGTCCTCGGCCGACAGCTTGGGGACCACCAGGTTGTCGTCGTCGTCCAGGCGGACCGCCCCCGTATCGTCCGGCAGCGCCCCGGCCAGGGTGTTCTCCAGCTCGCCCAGCGCCTCATGCAGCTCAGCCTTGCCCTGGGCGATCGCGTCAGCCGCATCGGCGGGCTTGCCGACCAGCTTGCAGAACTCCACGCGCCGCGGCGCCCACTGCGCCGGGGTGTACAGGTAGGTCGCCGGGTTGGCGTACTTCGGATGCGTTCACGGGTCCGAGCCAGGTCAATGCGTACGCCCGCTGCGCGAAGCTCGCCTGACGGCCAGGCGCGCCAGGCGCCGCAGCGTTGACGTTCTCCTACGCGTGTACGCCAAGTGCCTCGACGGCCAGCAAGACCACATCAACGGAAAGATCAACCACGCTCTCGGCTGACTGACCTCCGCTCATCTCGGCCCCGGCTTCCTCGCCGGGGCCTTCTGCTTGCCATACCTCCCGATGGCCCCCTTCCGCTCCCGCAACAATGGAGCACCCCGTCAGGCCGAGGAACTGGTCAAGGTGTACTGCGCGGAGCGCGGCGAGGACGAACGACAGGGTCGTTGCGCTCCCGGGGGTGATCCAAAAGCCGGAGCGGCCTCTATCCGTTGTGGTGAAATATGCCGAATGGAGCGGATGAGGCAGCTGGTAGGCGAGATGCTGATGTACTGTTTCGTGGTCGTCCTGCTCACCGGCGGCTTCCTCGCGTTCTTCTACACGCCAAGCGGCCAGATGGTGTCCTACGGCGGAACCTACGAGCCGCTGCGCGGCGTCCCGATGAGCGCCGCCTACGACTCGATCCTGAAGATCAGCTTTGACGTGCGCGGCGGCCTGCTCATGCGGCAACTGCACCACAGCTCCTCGGTCCTGCTCGTCCTGGGGACCGTCGTCTGGGCCATGCTCGGCCGGTTCCGGTATGCACTCGTGGTGCTGGGCCTGGGCGTGCTCGGGGGGCTCGCCGGCTACGGTGCCGCCGATGACCTGCTGTCCGCGACCGTCCTGGGAAAGCTCCCCGTTCCCTTGTGGTACGCCCTGCACCTGCTGGTGGCGTCGGCCGTGGGCACCGTGCTGGTGATCTCCTCGCGGCGAGAGGCCGCTCGGCACCCGAGGACGCTCCGCTTCGTGGCGCTGGGCCTGGGCCTCACTGTTCTGGTGTTCTTCTGGCTTTGACCCGCTACCAGCCGCGCTGAGGATGAGCCTCCACCTGCCTGACCCGGGGCCTAGGTTGGCTTCTCGTGAAGCATCACGTGACCGGCGAGGCCGAGAGAAGCAGCACGCGCAGACATCAGCCACGGTCACCGATGCCGTGGGCCGACGAAGGAGGCCAATCGGCGGCGATCGCCCCAGCCCGCTACGCAGATCAGCCACCGTCAGCGATCGTCACGGCGGATGGTGCTACGGGCCTGACCTTCTCAACGACGGCTCAATCCTGACCCCGTAGCGGCGAACCCACCCGACGCCATCGTGAGCACCTGCGTACGGCCGGCCCGAGCGCAGAGCTCGTCGATTTCCTCTATCCGGGCATGGGTCACAACCTCCCACGCGAACTCTGGCCCGCCATCACGGTCGATCCACCTGCCTGGATCGCCCCAATCAAGGGGCGTGATCTGACGACTGCTCGCGCGGTGCAGACCCGGCCGCTGGAACCGTCAGAGTGACGCTCAGGCCCCCGTCCGGGCGGGGAGCGGCGGTGACCGTGCCGTCGTGCACGGCCGCGATCGACGAGACGATCGCCAGCCCCAGCCCGAAGCCGTCGGACCCGGTGCGATCGGTCAGGCGCTGGAAGGGCTCGAACAGGGCGCCGACCCGGTCCGCGGGGACATCCGGCCCGGTGTTCGCCACTGAGAGCGTGACGTGCCCGTTCCTGGCGGAGGTGGTGAGCCAGATGTCGCCGCCGGGCAGGTTGTAGCGGATGGCGTTGTCGACCAGGTTGGCGACGAGCCGTTCCAGCAGCACGGGGTCGCCCCACGTCACCACCGGCTCCAGTGTCGTGTGCAGCTTGCGGTCGCCGAGCCTGGCCTCGTCGAGGACGTCCTCTGCCACGGTGGCCAGGTCGACCTTCTCCCGGACGCTCAGCCCGCGCTCGTTCCGCGCCAGGGTGAGCAGGGCCCCCACGACCGCCTCGGCCTGGTCGACGGCGACCCGGACGTCCCGGCCCATGCTCAGCAGCTCCGCCTCCGTGGGTGCCCGCTTGCCGAGGACGACGTCGACGGTGGCGCGCATGACGGTCAGTGGCGTGCGCAGCTCGTGGCTGGCGTTGGCGATGAACCGCCGCTGGCTCTCGAACGCCGCCTGCAGGCGGCCGAGCATGTCGTCGAAGGTGTCGGCCAGCTCGTGCAGCTCGTCGCGCGGACCGGTCAGCGACACCCGCGCCGACAGGTTGTGCTCGGACGCGGCGCGTGCCGCCGCGGTGATGCGGTGGACCGGGCGCAGCACCCGCCCGGCGACGATCCACCCGGCGAGCGCGGCGAGGAGGGTGACCGCCACGAGGGTGATCAGCGAGTACCGCAGCAGGTGTGACAGGGTCGCCTCGCGCTGGCCCGCCGCGCCGGCCACGACGCCTTCCAGGTAGGCCAGGTCGCACTTGGCCTGAAGCCCGGGGTCGGCGTCCACGCGGAGGGCCTGCCTGCAGTATGTGAGGAACTGCTCGGCATTGTCCGCCGGGCGCGTCCCCGTGCCTTGGATCTCGGGAAGCCCGGCCACGAGGAAGTAGGTGATGGCGACAACGATCGCCCCGCACGCCGCGAACAGGCCGGTGTAGAGCAGCGTGAGGCGGACCCGGATGGTGAGGCGCGGCCGGGTCACAGCCGGTAACCCCGTCCGACGACGGTCTCGATCACCGGCGGCGGACCGAGTTTGCGGCGTAACCGGGTCATCGTGACCGAGACGATGTTGCTGAACGGGTCGGCGTTGGCGTCCCAGACGTGCTCCAGCAGCTCCTCGGTGCTGACCACGCCGCCGTCGGCGGCCATGAGCATCTCCAGGATCCCGAACTCCTTACGGGTGAGCGACAACGCGCGGGTGCCACGGCTGGCCCGGTGGCGGGCCCGGTCCACGACCAGGTCGCCGCGGCGGACGATCGGCGGCGCGGACGGCGCGCGGCGGCCGAGCGCGCGCACCCGGGCGACCAGCTCGTGAAACGCGAACGGCTTGCCCAGGTAGTCATCGGCGCCCAGCTCCAGCCCGTCGACCCGATCGTCGACCCCGGCCGCCGCGGTGAGCATCAGGATGCGGGCCCTGCCACCGGCCAGCGACCGGCACACCTGGTCGCCGTGGACCCCGGGCAGGTCCCGGTCGAGCACGATCACGTCGTACGCCGTGGAGGCCGCCTCGACCATGGCGGCCGCTCCGTCGGTGACCACGTCGACCGCCATCCCGGCGTCTCGGAGCCCTTCGGCGATCCGATGGGCCAGCGTGACGTGATCCTCGACCACCAGGACTCGCATGAGGTCATTCTGCGTCGCCGGGCATGACATCGGTCCGACATCGGACGTAGCGGTGCTGTCACCGGCCGGGGCGTAGACCTCAACGGCATGAGACCAATTCTCGTGATCCCCGTCCTGCTGTGCGGGCTGGCGGTCGCCGCCTGCACCAAGGCTCCCGAGGGCACCGGTATCGCCTCGGCGACCAGCGGCAGCGCGAGTGCCGGCCCATCCGCGCCCCCGACCGGCGATCCGGTCGGCTTCGTGAGGTGCATGGGGGAGCACGGCCAGAACATGCCGGAACTCGGCCCGAACGAACCTCTCCGGCTCACCCCGCCGCCCGGCAAGGAACGCGCGTGGCGAACCGCCCTGCGGGCATGCCAGCGCTTCCTCCCGGAGGGGGTAGGGGAGGCCGGCCCCCCGCCAGAGCAACTGGAGCAGCTCCGGGCCTTCGCCGTGTGCATGCGCGCCCACGACGTCGAGATGACCGACCCCGACCCAACCGACGGAAACATGAAGATCAAAGGCCGATTCGCGAACGTCACCCGAGCACAGCTCGACAGCGACCCGGTCTACAAGGCGGCCATCAAGGCCTGCAAGGACAAGCTGCCCCAGGAACAGAAGGAGGGGAAGTGAACCGGCCGACCCGGACGGTGCTGGCAGGCGGGTCGGCTCTGCTGGCGGTCGCGGTGGTGACGGCCGCCGCGATCGGCTTCGGCGGAAAGAGTCCGTCGGCCTCGTCGAGCACCACCAGGGCACTTCCCGCCACCGCTCCGGTCACCCGGACCACCTTGACCCGGAGCCAGCAGGTGAACGGGGTGCTGGGCTATGGGGCGTCGGTGACCGTCGCCGGACGCGGTTCCGGCACCCTCACCTGGCTACCGAGCCTCGGCACCACGATCAAACGCGGCCGGTCGGTCTACCGGGCGGACGACGACCCGGTGCCGCTGTTCTACGGCAGGCTCCCGCTCTACCGGCAGCTGCGCATCGGGGACGTCGGCAGGGACGTCGAGGAGGTGGAGCGTAACCTGACCGCCCTCGGCTATCGGGGGCTGACCGTGGACCGGCGGTACACCTGGGCCACGGCGGTCGCCGTACGCCGGTGGCAGAAGGATCTCGGGCTTACGCAGACCGGGGTCTTCGACCCGGCGTCCGTGGTGATCGCGCCCGGCGCGATACGGGTGGCGTCACTCACCGGGCGCCTCGGCGCCCCCGGGAGCGGGCCGATCCTCGCCTACACCGGCATCACGAAGGTGGTCAGCATCGCCTTGGACGTGGCGCTGCAAACCCTGGTCAGGCGGGGGCTGCCCGCGACGGTCGAACTCCCGGACGGCAAGACCGTCAAGGGCAGGATCGCCAAGGTGGGCACCGTGGCCACCGCCGGGGCGGACGAGCAGCGCCCCGCGACGATCGACGTGACCGTGACCCTCCGGGACCAGTCGAAGATCGGCCGGCTGGACCGGGCCCCGGTCGTCGTCAGCCTGGTGTCGGACAGCGTGCGCGACGTGCTCACGGTCCCCGTCTCGGCGCTGGCCGTGCTCGCCGAGGGCGGTTACGGCCTGCAGGTGGTGACCGGCTCCACCAGCCGGTACGTGCCCGTGCGGCTGGGCATGTTCGGCGACGGCCGGGTGGAGGTCAGCGGTGACGGCATCGCCGAGGGCACGCTCGTGGGGGTGCCCGAATGATCACCCTCAACGGAGTGGGCAAGACCTACCCGGGCGGCTTCCAGGCGCTGCGCGACGTCTCGCTGACGATCGACGCCGGCGAGCTGGTCGGCGTCGTCGGCCCGTCCGGCTCGGGCAAGTCGACGATGCTCCATCTCATAGGGGCGCTGGACCTGCCGACCAACGGGACGGTGACGATCGCCGGAACCGACGTGTCCCGGCTGCCGGACCGGAGGCTCTCGGCGCTGCGGGGGCGCACCGTCGGCTTCGTGTTCCAGCAGTTCCACCTCGCGGCGGGCGTGCCGGCGGTGGACAACGTGGCCGACGGCCTGCTCTACGCCGGCGTACGGCTGCGCGAGCGACGCCGCCGGGCGGCCGCCACCCTGGAGCGGCTGGGACTGGGCCACCGGCTGGACCACCGCCCGCACGAGCTCTCCGGTGGGGAGAAACAACGGGTGGCCATCGCCCGCGCGGTGGTGGGCGATCCGCCCGTACTGCTCGCCGACGAGCCGACCGGCAATCTCGACTCCACCTCGGGCGCGGAGGTGATGCGGCTGCTGCGGGACCTGCGCTCCACCGGCACCACCGTCGTGGTGATCACCCATGACCGGGACCTCGCCGCAGGGCTGCACCGCCTGGTGCACCTACGCGACGGGCAGGTGGTCGCATGACCGCGCCATCGCGTCTTTCGCCCGCGGACGCCTTCCGCGTCGGCGCCGCCGGTCTGCGCGCCCGGCCACTGCGGGTGTTCCTGTCCGCGCTCGGCATCGCGCTCGGCATCGCCGCGATGGTGTGCGTGGTCGGCATCGCGAGCTCCAGCCGGGAGAGCCTCAACCGGCAGCTCGCCGCGCTCGGCACGAACCTGCTGCGGGTGTCCCCCGGGCACACCCTCCACGGCGACCAGTCGCACCTGCCGGAGGAGTCGGTGGCGATGATAGGCCGGATCGGCCCGGTGCTCTCGGTGACGGCCACGGGGACGCTGACCAGCGCCAACGTGTACCGGAGTGACCGTGTCCCGCCGGGCGAGACGGGCAACCTGACGGTGATGGCCGCGCGGACCGACCTGCTCGGCACAGTGGGCGCGAGCGTGGCCAACGGGACGTGGCTCAACGCGGCCACCGTGCGGTACCCCGCCGTGGTGCTCGGGGCCTCGGCGGCCAAGCGGCTCGGCGTCGTCTGGGCCACCCCGGACGTGAAGGTGTGGCTGGGCGGCCAGTGGTTCACCGTCGTCGGCGTCCTGCGCCCGGTCGTCCTCGCGCCGGAACTGGACTTCGCCGCCCTGGTCGGCTGGCATGCGGCGAAGTCCACCCTGCGCTTCGACGGGTATCCGACCACCGTCTACACCCGTACGCGGGACGACGCCGTACTGGCGGTGAAGGCTGTCCTGGGCGCCACCGCCAACCCGGAGAACCCGAATGAGGTGGACGTGTCGCGGCCGTCGGACGCGCTCGCGGCCAAGCAGGCCACGGACACGGCCTTGACCGGGCTGCTGCTCGGCCTCGGCGCGGTGGCCTTGCTGGTCGGCGGCGTGGGCGTAGCGAACACGATGGTCATCTCGGTGCTCGAACGGCGCGCGGAGATCGGCCTGCGCCGGTCGCTGGGCGCCACCCGGGGACATATCAGGATCCAGTTCCTCGCCGAATCCCTGCTGCTGTCGGCGCTCGGCGGCGTCGGCGGCGCACTGCTGGGGATCGCCGTGACAGGGGCGTACGCGACGTACCAGAACTGGCCCGCGGTGGTGCCCGCGTGGGCCGGCGTCGGCGGCGTGGTCGCCACGCTGGTGATCGGCGGTTTCGCCGGCATCTACCCGGCCTGGCGCGCCGCCCGCCTCTCCCCCACCGAGGCCCTTGCCGCCCCGTGACCCTCCGTCAGGGCCAACACAAAGCGCCCCGGAGCGATCAAGCTTCGGGGCGTTTGGGCTGTTCAGAGGATGTGGTCAGGGGCAGGGTCGAACTGCCGACCATCCGCTCTTCAGCCGCCCTCGGGGCCGACGTTCCTGGAATTCGCACAGACCTATGCTCAGCCGGTGGCGCACCTCGGCGGCCCGGACCCGGGAGACTGACGTCTACGGCCTGCTATAGCTGGTTCCCGCCCTGGTGACGGACCTGCCGAACCGGCCGCAGGAGAGCGACATGCGCGAGGTGCTGCGCAGTCACGCCTGCTGCCCAAGGACCGGCGCGGCGAACTGCCCCTTGCCCTGGCGCTGGCGTTGGCCTGGCTGGAGAAGGCATCGCTGTCGCTGGCCGACCTGCAAGACCCTCGTGTGGCGCGGACTGCCCTCGAAGCGATCTCGGTGACCTTCGTCGACCGCGTCAGGCGCGCGGTCGGTGAGCTCCCCGGTGTGAACAGCGTCGGGAAAGAGCTCTCCTGACTGGAGGCCGCCCGTCAGCGGCGCTAAACGCCGGCGCGTCGGCCACAGCCGAGGATATCCGCCTCAGTCCTGCCAGGCGCCGGCCGCGTTTCTACCTAAGCACCGGGAACTCCAGGACCGCTCTGCCTGTGGTGGTCTAGTACGCCCTCGCCGCCATGGTGCTCGCCGTAGGGTCACGCCCTGCGAAGGCGTCGGCTCGCCCCGCGGGTAGCTGAGTTATCCGCCACCACTTGGGAAAACGCCGTTGAGAGCGGATCGCGTATGGTTCGCGATCACTGGCCTACGGCTGTACACGACGGCACTCGGCTGCATCTGATCGCCAAGAGGCGAAGCGCTGAACCCCAGGTCAGGGGCTAAGCGGCTGGTCAGGTGAGTGCCCCCGGCAGGATTCGAACCTGCGGCACCCGCTTTAGGAGAGCGGTGCTCTATCCCCTGAGCTACGGAGGCGGGGCTGGTGTAAGCGTACCGAAAGGCGAGCACCATGTGTGCAGAGGCGTGGCTTGGCTTTGCGACTCCTATCTCATGTGTGCCCTGAGCTGGGGTAAAAGGCTGACATGCCAGCAACGTACGGTAGCGCTGGGTGACTACTGTCGCGCAGCGTGACCGTTGAGCGACGAATGCAGGTTGAGAGGCGCCGGGGTGTCCGGCCGGGTGTGCTCGTGGCGGCGATGCTGGCGCCCGCGGTCCTCGCGGCAGGGCTCCTTGTGGCTGAGCTCACTGGCTATGAGGAGCACGTGCGGGGCCGGCAGGCACATGTGGTGAATGTGAAGGCGCTGTCGGGGTGGCAAGGCGTCCCCAGCATGGTCTTCGTGACTCCGGTACCGGCTCCGCCGCATGCGGATTATGAATACGAAGGTGTGATTCCGTCTCCTTTGATCTCCGGGGACGAGGAGGCGCTGGACGTCTCGCGGATGACTGTCGGCGGGTGGGAGTCGATGTATCCGCTCCTGCGGGTCGGCCATGAGGAACCGGCCGGACGGTATCCGCAGGCTGATCGCGATGGTCGGCTGACTCGCGCGTTACGGGCGGACGTGCCGGAGGCGGTGGGGATGTGGCCTCGGGTGAGGAGTGATCGTCCGGGGCGGCATGTATGGCGAGCGCTGCCGGAGGAGGAGCGCGCGTCGGCGTTGCCGCTGGGAAAGCACGGGCGAGCGGCGCGACCGGATGAGCGGGCGCCTGCGGTGTCGCATGAAGATCACGCGAGCGCCGTGCGGCCGGAGGAGCCTGCGCAGGCGGTGCCCTCCGCAGATCACACGCCAGCGGCGCATCCAGCGGAGCGTGTGCAGGGCGTGGTTCCGGACGAAGGTGCACAAGCGGCACACCCAGAGGAACGACCACAACGCCTGCGAGCTGAGGAGCATAGGCAAGCTGGTCCGCCGCCGGGACATGTGCAAGCTGGTCCGTCCGATAAAACTGCGCAGGCCGGTCGGTCGGTGGGGCGTGCGCAGGCGGGTCCGTCCGATAAACGTGCGCGGGCCGGTCGGTCGGGGGGACGTGCGCAAGCTGGTCCGTCAGTGGGACCTGGGCGAGCGGTGGGGTCGAGGGGGCGTTCAAAGGTCACACGCCTGGCGGGACGTGGGCAAGTGGTCGGTTCGAGGGGGCGTAAAGGAGCCGCACGCCTAGGTGGACGTGGGCGAGCGGTGCGGCCGAAGGAGCATTCACTAGCCGCACGCACGGCGAGACGAGGGGAAGCGGAGCAACCGAGGAAACGTCAGGAAGCGGAGCCGTCGGCGCAACCTGGGGACGCGGGGCTGTCGGTAGGGCGAGGGGACGCGGGGCTGTCGGTAGGGCGTGGGGAAGCGGAGCCGCCGGTACGGCGTGGGGAAGGGGAGCCGTCGGCGCAATCTGGGGACGCGGAGCTGTCGGCAGGACGTGGGGACTCGGGGCCGTCGGCAGGGTCCGGGGTGTTGGCCGCGAGGTTCGCTGGGCTGGCGGTGCGGTCGGCATTGGGAGTGTTGATGGTGAGTTCGGCCATGGCGGGTATGCCGGAGGCCGGGTGGCGGCGGGGATGTTCTTCTGGGTGGCGCGGCAACGGGCTGTGGCAACTGTGCCAACCGTGCGATAGCGAGAAGGTATAAATGCCATGATCCGTACCTAACGGCTGGCATGACTCGGGTCCGACTATGCAGCTTGCTGTAGTAACGTGCGTGCCGGGCTCAGGTCACAAGTTCGCAAACGGAGGGGTCCGTAACGTGCCATCTCCCCGATCGGCGGGCCTGGTCGCCGCACTCATGGTGATGGTCTCCATGCTCACCATGACGTCGTCGGGCTCGGCGCAGGCGCGGGCGGTCACCCACCAGGCTGCACCCCAGGAGCTGGATCCTGGCAATCTGACGCAATTGCGCCGCGACGCCGAAAAATCGTCCCAGGCGCTGGCAGAAGCCACCAAGGCACTGGAGCAGCGGCAGGCGACGCTGGCGAAGGCCGACAAGGAGCTCAAGGGCAAGCTGGAGCAGCTGCGTACGGCCACCCTGGAGATGTCCAAGGTGCGAAGGCCGCTGGCGGACCTGGTGCAGTCCCTGTATCAGGAGCCTTCGGGCGGCGACATGGCGCCCTTCTTCACCGGCGAAAGCGATGGGACCAGCCTTCGCGCTCTGAGCGACATGACCTACATCGTTTCGGGACGTGACAAGGTTCTGGCCGACGCGGGGCGGCTCTACCAGGAGCAGCAGAGGCTGGCCGGCGAGGCGCAGGATCTTCGTGCGACGAAGCTGCTGGTCGAGGCCCAGCTCGGCCTTGAGATCGACACGCTGAGGAAGCGGTCGGCGACGGTGGTGAAGTCGCTCTCCCAGGCGCTGACCAAGCTCGGCGTGCGCGTCAACCAGGGCGGCCGTACGGGGGCGGCGTGCGACCCCACGCAGGTGAGCTCCGCCGCGCAGTATCCCAACGGGCTGCTGCCCAAGAGTGCCCTGTGCCCGCTGCAGCAGCCGGGCCGCGAGTTGCGGGCGGACGCGGCGATCGCCTTCGTCGCGCTCAACGAGGCGTACAGGAAGCAGTTCGGCAGGCCGATGTGCGTGACCGACAGTTACCGCAGCCTCGGCCAGCAGCAGGCCGTCTTCTACCGCAGGCCGGGCTTCGCGGCGGTGCCCGGGCGAAGCAACCACGGGCTTGGGCTCGCGGTGGACCTGTGCGGTGGTGTCGACGTCTTCCGCTCGGTGCAGTTCAACTGGCTTGAGGCCAACAGCAAGAAGTTCGGGTGGATGCACCCCGACTGGGCCTATCACAGCCCGTTCGAGCCGTGGCACTGGGAGTACGACCCGAAGCTCGGCTCTCTGCTTTAGTCGAGATCTGTGCTGCTGGGGTCGCCGGTAGCGGTCGTCATCGGGAGTGGCCGTGGATGGTGATTGACAGGCGTGAACCCGTGCCGGCTCGGGCGAGACGGGCGGCCTGCTCGGGTGTGGTGGCCAGAACGACGAGAGCGCCGCTTTCCGTCATGGAGTCGGCCGAGTCGGCCGAGCGCGGAAGGGCGACGACGGTGACGGCCTGGGCCACCGTGGCCGCCCGCGGATCGAGGGCGGCGTCGTCCCACTGGGCGGCGGCTGCGATCACGTCGATGACATCGCCCACGCGAAGCAGGCGGGCCGAACCGGCGTCCGTGATGCGTACGGGCGTCGCCAGCAAGCCGGGGCCGTAGGCGTCGACCAGGGCCGGGCCAAGCAGGCGTAAGTCGGTGAGAGGCTCGCCGCGGCGGGCTGGTGCGGCCAAGACGCGTCCGGCGACGGACGCACCTGGGCGGAGCGCGCCATCGGGCACGGTTGCTTCCGGAATGCGTGCCACGGTCAGGTCTGATGCTGTCAGCGTGCCTGCCCTGAGGTCGCGAGCGGCGGCCAGGACCTCAGTGAGGGGAGCTGGACGCATGGCCAGGCCGATGCTTCCCGCGGCCATGGCCGCGAGGACGACGGCCATGAGCCGGCGTCGCCGATTGAGTATCCGAGCTACACGTAGTGCGGCCCGCATGGCTGTCTCCTGCGGCTGAGGTGTACGTCGACATTCAGGACAGAGTTAGGCCTCGGGTAGCGCCCTAGCGAGATCCTTCGTACGGGCGGGCGGGCAGGTCACCTGCGGAAAGCCCTAAGGCGAGGGGCGAGGCATGGCTTTGCGCGCGTGTGGCGAGAGCCCTCACGGTACGGAGGCGGGGAGAGGGTGATCGGGCAACCGCTGCCGGGTCGCCGTTCAGGGCGGGCGGGGCGCGCCAGAGAAAGGCTTGGGGCTGATGCGCATAGCGAGGCGGGGTCAGGGTGGTGGTTTCGCGGGGCGTGGGATCGAGAGCGCTGGGCTGGGAGCCCAGGGGGTCAGTTTGCTGGAGTTGGGGGGTGGAGCTTGAGGGCCGTAGTTCGTTGAGTCGGGGGTGTGGAGGGGTCAGGGGAGTTCGAAGGGGAGGTTGATGCCGTTCAGCACGTCGCCGCAGGGGCAGGTGCGCTCCGTCGGGAGATCCTTGACCACCGAGCCGACGAGGGCTCGCATGCGCTCGCTGTTGGCCGCGAAGAAGGCGAAGACTTCATCCTGGGTGACGCCCTCACCCGTGTCGACGCCGGCGTCGTGATCGGTGACGAGGGCCAACGTCGTGTAGCAGAGGGCCAGTTCACGGGCGAGAACGGCCTCTGGGTAGCCCGTCATGCCGACGATCGACCAGCCGTTGGAGGTGAACCAGCGTGACTCCGCCCTGGTGGAGAAGCGGGGGCCTTCGATGACGACGAGAGTGCCGCCGTCGACGGCATCCCAGCCGTCGGACTCAGCCTTCGAACAGGACAGAGCCCTGCCGACGGGGCAGTAAGGATCGGCGAACGGGACGTGGACCGCGCCGTTCGCGTCGTAATAGGTCTGCACCCGGCCCGATGTGCGATCGACGAGCTGGTCAGGGATCACAAGGGTGCCCGGGCCGTACCGCACCTGGAGAGACCCGACGGCGCTCGGTGCCAGCACCTGGCGCACGCCGAGGGAGCGAAGCGCCCAGAGGTTCGCCCGATAGGGAATGCGATGGGGAGGAAACCGGTGGTCGCGGCCGTGGCGGGGCACGAACGCCACTGAGCGCGAGCCGATGTGGCCCACAGTGATGGTGTCGCTCGGAGGCCCGTACGGCGTGGCGACGTCGATCTCTTCGGCATCATCGAGGAGGGAGTAGAACCCTGACCCGCCGATGACCCCGATGTCCGCTCTCATGACCATGGCGCAGACACTAGCGCCCCAGGCCCGGGCAGAAGAGATCAGAGTCGAGACCTGTGGATAACCCTGGCCGTGAGATCGCCGGTGGGGCGGAAGTCGTGGTGCGTTGCGATGGGGGAGGCCGGGCCGCTAGAACGCCCCTGTGACCGGCTTCTTGGAGCACGGCGTGGCCGCGTGCGGTTCTGCGAGCCACTTGCAACGACCAGTCATGCCGCGACGGAAGGGCCGGTGGCAAGGTGCAGGCGGTCGGTTTGATGGTGTCGCGTCCGGCTTGCGCTGTGAAGAGGGCAACGCCACTACGGCCTGTGCATGGGAGAAGGCAGGCGTCCAAGCGAGGTTGTACGGCCTGCGGGAGCCGTACAACCCAGGGCGTCGTCAGGCTGCCGAGCTGCTCGCGGGCGCCGAAGAACTCGCCGAGGCGGGCTCCTTCTTGGTGGAGGTGGTGGTTCCGGAGTCGGAGCCGCCGGAGTCCCCGGAGCTGCTGGAACCAGAGGAAACCGAGGCACCAGAAGAAGCGGCGGAACCGCTGGACGTCGAGCTTCCGGTGGACGAGCGGTTGTCCGTCCGATAGAAGCCGGAGCCCTTGAAGACGATGCCGACGGCCGAGAACACCTTGCGCAGTTGGCCCTCGCAGCTCGGGCATGTGGTCAGCGCGTCGTCGCTGAATCTCTGGACGACCTCGAGCCCTTCACCGCAAGCGGTACAGGCGTACTGGTAGGTGGGCACGCACTCCTCCTCGTATGACTCACGCCGAGTATGACTCACGCAGACTGGCACTCTACCGATGCGACTGCTAATGGTACGCAGCCGATTAGGCTAAACGCCACCCAGGCAGGTTCTAATCCCCGTCACAAGCTCTGTGGGGTGCCCCGTAAAGGCTCTGCGGAAGCGATGCGGAAGCGAGCCGGCGGGCTGTGACGAGCGCGGCTCCGTACCTGGTCGTGAGATCCATCGGGCCTGGAGCCTCCGAGCGGGGCACGGCGAGGCGACGAGACCGAACTGGGGCTGGCAGCCTGGTCGAGCTGGGGCCGAAGTCAGGGGACCAGAGGGCCGGTGACGTCGGCTCAGGGTCACTCGCCGCGTTCGCCGTACCAGCCGGCGAGTTTGCCCCGGCGGCTCACCGCTCGGAGGCGGCGTTCGACGGTCTGCCTGTATGCGGCCGTGGTGACGACCAGGAGCTGGTCCTCGGCTCGGAGGCGCGTGGAGCCCTCGGGGACGAAGGAGCGGCCCTCGCGTACGACCATCGTGACGGCCGCGTCCGAGGGCAGGCGGAGCTCGAAGATCTCTACTCCGTGCAGCCCTGAGCCCGGCGGGATGGTGATCTGAAGGAGGTCGGCGTTGAGCTCTTCGAGCGGAGCCGCCTCGACACCCAGGTCACGGGCCTCGTCGAGCGCGTTGACCCGCAGGATCCGCGCGAGGTACGGCAGCGTCGGCCCCTGCACCATCGTGAAAACGATCACGATGACGAAGACCTCGTTGAACACCCCCTTGGCACCGATGAGCCCGGTGGCCCACGGGATGGTGGCGAGCACGATGGGCACCGCCCCCCGCAGTCCCGCCCAGGACAGGAACGCCTGTTCGCGCCAGGAGAGCTGGTCCACCCGCGCCAGCCGTACGATCAGGGCGGAGACCACGACGGACAGGGGCCTGGCGAACAGCAGCAGGGCGAGGCCGGCGATCAGGCCGGGCACGACGGCCGTGGGCAGCTCGTGCGGGCTGGCGAGTATGCCGAGCATGACGAACAGGCCGATCTGCGCCAGCCACGCGGCCCCCTCGGCGAAGCCCCGGGTCGCCGCCCGGTGCGGCAGCCGCGTGTTGCCGAGGACGAGCGTGGCGAGGTACACCGCGAGGAAGCCGCTTCCGTGCAGCAGCGCCGCGCCGCTGTAAGCGATGAACGCGAGGGCGAGCACGGCGATGGGGTAGAGACCGGACGACGGCAGAGCCACCCTGCGCAGCGCGTATCCCCCGAGGGGGCCGACCGCGAGGCCCACCGCGCACCCGACCGCGAGCTCGAAGAACGCGTCGAAGACGACGTGCCCCACGCTCGGCAGGGGTGTGTTCACCTGACTCAACATGGCGACGACGATGACCGTGGGCGCGTCGTTGAAGCCGGATTCGGCCTCCAGGATGCCGGACAGGCGCTGGGGGAGGCGAAGGCGCCGCAGTACGGAGAACACCGCGGCCGCGTCGGTCGAGGCGAGGATGGCCCCGAGCAGCAGGGCCGTACGCCAGTCCATCTTGAGCAGCCAGTGCACCGCGGCGGCGAGGGAGACGATGCTGATCGCCACTCCGACCGTGGCGAGCACCAGCGCGGTCGGTACGGCCCGGCGGACGTGCTGCCAGTTCGTGGTGAGGCCGCCCTCGGCCAGGATGACGGCGAGGGCGGCGAGGCCGATCTGCTGGGCGAGCTGCGCGTTCTCGAACTGGATGCCCAGCCCCGCCTCGCCGACCAGCAGGCCGAGCCCGAGGTAGATCAGCAGGCTCGGCAGTCCCGTGCGGTGGGCCACCCGTACGGAGGCGATGGCGGCGATGACGACGACGGACGCGAGGAGCAACCAGATATTAAGGTTCACCGGCCCCCCATCTCGCGTTTTCCGTCCATTGTGTCGTATTCGTGTGGGCCTCTACCACGATGAACTGCTATGAGCTACCGTCACACGCGACACAAGCGGCGCTATATCGACGGGTATCAGGTGACGGCAGTGACCGACGAGGCTTCCCCGGTTCTGGAGAACACGAGGAAGGATGATCCCGCCGGTGGCGAGGAGGCCGTGCCGGCGGAGCCGCCCAAGAAGCGGCGCCTGCTGCGCCGGCTGCTTATCGTTACGGGGCTCATCTTCGCCATGGTCTTCGCGGCGGGGTTCGCGCTGGTGATGGAGCGTCAGATCACGCTGAACGGCAACATCGAGCGTATCCCTGGAGCGTTCCCCGAGGACGTGGGGCGGCCGGTCAAGGCCGTCGGGGAGGCGCAGAACTGGCTGCTCATCGGGTCGGACAAGCGGCCGGGCGAGTCGGGCAACCAGCGGGCCGACACGATCATGATCGTCCATGTCCCGGCCGGCCGGGATCGGCTCACCCTCATCGGCATCCCCCGCGACTCTTATGTCCGTATCCCCGGGCACGGAAACAACAAGATCAACGCAGCGTACGCCTTCGGTGGCCCGAAGCTGCTGATCAAGACGGTCGAGGACCTCACCAAGGTGCGCATCGACCACTTCGCGGCGCTCGACTTCCAGGGATTCGTCGCGATGACCGAGGTGATCGGCGGCGTCGACGTCTACGTGGCCCGCAAGGTGTACGACCCGATGAACAAGATCACATGGCCGCAGGGTCAGGTGCACCTGCAGGGTGAGAAGGCGCTCCTGTTCGTGCGGCAGCGGTACAACCTGCCGGGGGGCGACTTCGACCGGATCAAGCGGCAGCAGGCGTTCGTCGGCGCGATGGGTCACAAGATCATCAGTAAGGAGCTGCTGACCGATCCGTTCAAGCTGAACGCCTTCCTGGAGGCGCTCACGAAGGCGGTCAGCGTCGATTCGGGCGTGACCCTGAGCACGCTGCGGGACCTCGCCCTGGAGCTGAGGGACATCCGGCCGAACACCGTCGACTCCACCACCATCCCCACGATCGGCACCGCGACCATCAAGGGCGCCAGCGTCGTACGCCTCGACAAGAAGGCCGGTATGTCATTCTTCGAGGCGGTCAGGAACGACACCCTGGAGGAGTACTTCAACGACAGCGGCGGCCTCAACGACCTCACGATCGTCCCGTGACACGTCAGAAGGTGATGATCCCGGACGGGAGCGCCGCCATCGAGACGGCCTGGTCGTGCGGCTCCGAGGGAATGCCCTCGATCAGCTCGCCCTCGTGGAGCAGCGCGACCGTCGGCACGTTCGGGCCGACCCGCGCCAGCGCCCGGTCGTACGAGCCGCCGCCGCGCCCGAGCCTGACCCCGCTGGACCGGTCGACGGCCAGCGCGGGGACGATGACCAGCGCGGCCGTGCGGATGGTGTCGACCCCCCGCCGCGTGTCCACGGGCTCCATGACGCCGCGCGGCCCGGGGGCCATCGAGTCGGGCCCGTCGTACACCGCCCAGTCGAGGTCGTTGTCCGGTTTGAGCACGGGCAGAATCACCGTGGCGCCGTGCTTCCAGAGGGCGAACACCAGGCCCTGCGTCGCCGGCTCCGTGCCCACCGACCAGTAGCACGCGACCAGCCCGGCCATCTGCACCCAGGGCTGGTCGAGTAGCGTTTCCCTGATCGCGGTCGCCGAGCCGCGCGGATCGGAGAGCCCTGCTCGTGCGGCGACGATCCTCCGGCGCAGCTCCGCTTTGTCCACTCGGCCCTCCATTAAGGTGCATCCCATGGCTGACTACGATCCAGTGACGAAAGTCGTCATCCCCGCCGCCGGTCTCGGCACGAGGTTCCTGCCGGCGACCAAGGCGACCCCCAAAGAGATGCTGCCGATCGTCGACAAGCCGGCCATCCAGTATGTCGTCGAAGAGGCGGTCTCGGTCGGGCTCCTCGACCTCCTCATGGTGACAGGCCGGAACAAGCGTTCCATCGAGGACCACTTCGACCGGGCGTACGAGCTGGAGGAGGTGCTCGCCGCCAAGGGCGACTCCGAGCGGCTCTCGCAGGTTCTCGAGCCGGTGGAGATCGCCACCTTCCACTATGTGCGGCAGGGTGAGCCCAAGGGCCTCGGTCACGCGGTCCTCTGCGCGAAGCAGCACGTCGGCGACAACCCGTTCGTCTGCCTGCTGGGCGACGACCTCATCGACCACCGCGACCACCTGCTGAAGCGCATGATCGAGGTGCGCGACACCTACGGCGGCAGCGTCGTCGCGCTGATGGAGGTGCCGAGGGAGCAGGTCTCCCTGTACGGCTGCGCGGCGATCTCGCCGACCTCCGAGGACGACGTGGTCCGCGTCACGGGGCTCGTGGAGAAGCCCGCGCCCGAGGACGCCCCGTCGAACTGGGCGGTCATCGGGCGTTATGTCATCGACCCCGCGGTGTTCGAGGTGCTGGAGAACACCGCTCCTGGACGTGGCGGGGAGATCCAGCTCACCGACGCGCTACTGGAGCTCGCCGGCCGTTCCACGGACGAGGGCGGCCCGGTCCACGGCGTGCTCTTCCGGGGGCGCCGTTACGACACCGGTAACAAGATCGACTACCTCCGCACGGTCGTCCAGTTCGCCGCTGACCGTCCTGATCTCGCGCCCGAGTTCATCTCGTGGCTGCGCGAATTCCTGGACGAGCTGCCCAAGTAAGGCACCGTTCGATGCGATGAAGCCTCCACAGACGGGTCGATGCGAATGGACGCGATGAAGACGGTTGACGCCCATCTGGCCGAGATCCTCGGCGCGGTGCGCCCGCTGGATCCGGTCGAGCTCGACCTGGAGGAGGCGCTCGGCTCCACCCTGGCCGAGGACGTCACCTCGCCGGTCGCGCTGCCGCCCTTCGACAACTCCGCCATGGACGGCTATGCCGTACACGCCGGGGATGTCGCGGGCGCGACCGGCGACGCCCCCGTGGTGCTGCCGGTGACCGTCGACGTGCCCGCGGGCGACACCGCGTCGCGGGTCGTCGAGCGGGGAACCGTCACGCGCATCATGACCGGGGCGCCCGTGCCCGAGGGCGCCGACGCGGTCGTGCCCGTCGAATGGACCGACGGGGGCACCGTCAAGGTGTCGATCAGCCGGCCGGCGCCGCCGGGCAACGCCATCCGCAGGTCGGGGGAGGACGTCCGGGCCGGCGACCTCGTGCTGGCCGCGGGCACCGTGATCGGCCCGCCCCAGCTCGGCATCCTCGCCGGGGTCGGGCGGCGTACGGTCCTCGCCCATCCACGCCCGCGCGTGGTGGTGCTGTCCACCGGCGCCGAGCTGGTCGAGCCGGGCAGGCCGCTGGGGCACGGGCAGATCTGGGAGTCCAACAGCTTCACCATGGTCGCGGCCGTCCAGCAGGCGGGCGGGGTGGCGTTCCGCAGGAGCGCCGTGGGCGACGATCCCCAGGAGTTCTTCACCACCCTGCACGGCCTTCTCGGCGAGGCCGACGCGGTGATCACCACGGGCGGCATCTCGATGGGCGCGTACGAGCCCGTCAAGGAGGCGCTGTCGCCGCTGGGCACCGTGCGGTTCGAGAAGGTCGCCATGCAGCCGGGCATGCCCCAGGGCTTCGGGCTGCTGGGCGACCGCCGGGTGCCGATCTTCACGTTGCCCGGCAATCCCGTCTCCTCGTACGTCTCTTTCGTGCTGTACGTGAAGCCCGCGCTCGCCAGGATGCGCGGCGTCGCCGCCGGGCCTCCCGCCACCGTGACCGCCACCACGGCGGCGGCGTTGCGTTCCCCGGCGGGCAGGCGCTCCTTCCTGCGCGGGGTGCTCAGCGTGGACGGCGGGAGCGCCGTGGTGACCCCCGTGCACGGGCAGGGGTCCCACCAGCTCGCGGCGCTCGCGGGAGCCAACGCCCTGATCGTGGTACCCGAGGATGTCACCGGCCTGCCCGAGGGTGCGGCCGTGGAGGTGATCCCGCTGTGAGTGAACTGACGCATATCGACGAGTCCGGCGCCGCCCGCATGGTGGACGTGTCCGCCAAGGACGTCAGCGTCCGCACGGCCCTCGCCACAGGCCGGGTGCTGCTGTCACCGGAGGCCGTGGCGATCCTCCGGTCCGGCGCGGTGCCGAAGGGCGACGCGATCGGGGTAGCCCGCATCGCCGGCATCCAGGGCGCCAAGCGCACGCCCGACCTGATCCCGCTCTGCCACCCGATCGCGCTGCACGGGGTGAAGGTGGAGGTCGTCGTGGTCGACTCGGGCGTTGAGATCACCGCCCGGGTGAAGACCGCCGACCGTACGGGCGTGGAGATGGAGGCGCTCACGGCCGTCTCGGTCGCGGGCCTGGCGATGATCGACATGATCAAGGCGGTCGATCCGGCGGCGGTGATCACCGATGTGCGGGTCGAGGAGAAGACCGGTGGGAAGACCGGCGTCTGGACCCGGCCGTGAGGGCGCTGGTGGTGACGGCCTCCAACCGCGCCGCCGCCGGAATTTACGCCGATAAATCGGGACAACTGCTGGCCGAGCTGCTCGCCGAGGCCGGCTGCGAGCAGGTGGACGGCCCGAAGATCGTCCCCGACGGTGAGCCCGTCGAGGCCGCCCTGCGCGAGGGTGTCCGCGAGGGGTACGACGTGATCGTCACCACCGGAGGCACCGGGCTGACCCCGCAGGACCTCACCCCGGAGATGACGGGCCGGGTGATCGAGCGCGAGATCCCCGGCATCGCGGAAGCCGTACGGCAGGCCAATCGCGAGAAGGTGCCTACCTCGATCCTCTCGCGCGGGCTCGCCGGTCAGGCGGGGACGACCCTCATCGTCAACCTTCCCGGGTCCTCGGGAGGCGTGCGGGACGGCATGGCCATCCTGGCTCCGATCCTCCGGCACGCCGTCGATCAGATCAGTGGTGGCGACCATCCCCGCCACTGACAAGGCACTGTCAGGGCGTGGGTCTGGCCCCCGCCATGGCGAATTCGGGGTCGGACAGGGGATGATTGACGCGTGGATCGACTTCGCGGCTGGCCGGCGACCCTGAACGAGGGACCGGTGGGACTCAGGCCGCTGCGTCTGCGCGATGTCAGTGCCTGGCGCGAGACGCGACTGCGCAACGCCGACTGGCTGCGACCATGGGAGCCGAGCAACCCTGAGACCCCGCTGTTCCGCACCGGCCTCGGGCCGTACATCTCCATGGTGGGCACCCTGCGGCGTGAGGCGCGGCAGGGCCTTGCGCTGCCCTGGGTCGTGACCTGGCGCGGGGCGTTCGCCGGCCAGCTCACGGTGGGCGCGATCGTCTGGGGCTCGGCGAGGTCCGCCCAGGTCGGCTACTGGGTGAGCGGCACCCTCGCGGGGCGCGGCATCACTCCCACGGCGCTCGCGATGGCCGTCGACCACTGCTTCTTCACCGTCGGCCTGCACCGCCTGGAGGCGAACATCAGGCCCGAGAACCACGCCAGCCGGCGGGTGGTGGAGAAGCTCGGCTTCCGCGAGGAGGGGATCCGCCGCCGGCAGCTCCACATCGACGGCGCCTGGCGCGATCACATCTGCTACGCCCTGACGCTCGAAGACGTGCCCCGGGGGCTGCTGGCCCAGTGGCGGCAGACCCGGGAGAAAACCGCCCACGACGGCTCCTCCTAGACGGCCATAGACAGCTTTGACACAGGCCTGGCGATAAACAGGTTGACGATCTCGCGACACACCGCACCGAATGCTCGTCAACCAGTGACACGCGGTCCTACGGTGCGTGACGTGAGCACATTTGCGACCCCACCGGCCCTGCGGTGTGTTCACGCTGCCCGCAGCAGGGCTCTCCGGCCTACTGCCGGGCGCGGACCTCTGATCGCGCCGGTGGACGTTGGCCGGGAGGTGGGCGGGTGAGCAGTGCCTTCCTCTATCTCGGCATCGTGCTCATGTGGCTGTGCGTCCTCGTGCCGATGTGGCTGCGCCGTGACCGTCACTCCGTCGAGATCGCCGAGCTCTACAACGAGGGCGAGGAGTCCGACGGGGACACCCTCGCCGACATCCCGGTCTCCGAGGTCCCGTCCGGCCATGCCGCTCTCGCCACGGACACCGCCGACGACGAGATCACCATGGAGCTCGGCACCCCTGAGCCCCGCGTCGAACCAGTCCCGCACGCCTCACCTCGTACGGTGTCCCACACGCGCGCCGATGCCGAGCCGTACGGGACGAGCAAGCCCGGCGCCTCCTCTCCAGTGGGCGACACCCCAGCGATCACCGGTCCGAGGGACGGCTCTGCCGAGGATGCCTCCGACGGCTCCACCGCAGCCGAGTCCGAAGCCGTTCCCGAGGAACTCTCGGAAGAGGACCTGTTCCAGGCCGAGTGCCGCCGCCGGGCGCGGGTGCTGGCACGCCGCCGCCGATGGCTTCTCTGGACCGTGCTACTCCACCTCGCCTCGGTGGTGACGGCGGCCGTCGGCGTGGCCCCTTGGTGGAGCGTAGCGCCTTCCGCCGTCCTGCTCGTGTCCTACCTCGCGGTACTGCGCGTCGCCGTGGCGGCGGACGCGGAGCGGCGCCGGGAGGCCGCCAAGGCCCGCGCCGAGCGGGATCGGAGGGCACGCGAGCACCAGCGTGCGCTCGAAGAGGCCGCCCAGCAGGCCGAGGCCGAGATCCTCGAGTTCCGCAAGCGCGTCGAGCCCTTCGACCAGTACGCGGACCGCACCCGCCGCGCGGTGGGCGACTGAGCCACCCTCGGCTGTTGGCCGCCCCTCACGTCTGGATGATTGACTCCAAGCGGTGTGCGGTCAGTGATCGTAGGCGGTGAGGGATCGGGCTGCGGGGGGAGTGTGAGGCGCAGTAGCCGTACTCGGCCCAGCCGGCCAGGTCGCTGCGGCGGGCGGTCTGGCGGCCGCATTCCACGAGGCCGGCCGCCACTCCACAGGCCGGTGCCCCTGCCCAGAATACCGATCATGTTCATGACCAGGGTTGATGCCGCTCGTAGCCGCTTGTTGTAGCCGCTTTGGCCGGGCAGATAGGGAAACATCCCGCTCAGGTGTGCGTGGGCGTATCGCAGCCGGCGGCGTTCTGAGGTGAATCCCAGCAGTGCCGACAGCACCGCCAACGTCACCAGTTCGGCATCGCTGAGGGTGGGCTTGAGAATCAATCATCTAGAAGTGCTCTGCTGTTCCGACACCCTTCATAGTCATTCGGATGCACAGCGATCTTGGTTTTGAGTCCAGCCCTGGAGGAGGGAGGCACGTCCCAGGGCTTCAGATGCCCTAGAAGGCCTTGACCAAGACGCTCCAATGCATCCCCCACCCTCAGCCGCGCCAGACGCCCCACGGTGGCCGACACAGCGGGCCAGATGATCACGATCACATTTCTCACCGGCGGACTGCCCGTCTGAGTGGCGCGGGTGGTCGCCAAAGTTTGCTAATCTGGTCGAGTCCTAGGGGCTGTAGCGCAGTCCGGTAGCGCACTTCGTTCGCATCGAAGGGGTCAGGGGTTCGAATCCCCTCAGCTCCACCCAGGGGCCGTTCTTGAGTTAGCTCAAGAACGGTTGACGAGATCCCGTCCGATCGGCTTGATCGGGCGGGATTCGCCGTTTCTTGGGTTGATGTGATCGCTTAGCGAGCTCTGAGGGGCGCGTCGGGCGGCTGTGGAGGCGGTGCCGACGGTGATGGATCGCTGCGGACGCGCGAAAATCTGGCCGTGGGGCGTGCTGGATCTCACGGTTGACGATGTGCTGTTCGGTTTCGGAGGGCGGAATTCAGCGGTTGGGCGGCGGCCTGCTGTGCGGGGAGAGGCCGGGCGTTGCCATCGTCATGGTGAGTGCGACGGTGGGATCGGTGATTCCGGCCGGATGGTCGCTGGTGTTCTGCTGGTGCCAAGTGGCCAGGATGTGCAGGTTGCCAATGCAGACCATGAGCGCGACCAGAACGGTTTGGGCCGCCTGGCCATGGGCGAGCCGGTTTTTGGGATCGGCCAGGTCGATGTGGTGTCCCTTGAGTCTGCCGTTGAGTCCTTCGTTCTGTGCCCGGATGGGTTTGTAGGCGCCCTTCCAGGAGTCGGTGAGGTAGTGGAGATCCTGGCGGAGTTTCCCCAGATCTTCGACACCGATGGTGATGGTGGTCTGGCGGCAGATCCGCGGCAGTTGGTCCGGGGTGGGCGGACGGCGAGTCTCGTTTGCGGGCAGCACGACGGTTGGTCGGGCGGCGGGGTGGGCGGCTCGCTGCCGGGGGTTGGCCAGATCGACCGGCGCGGGAGCAGCCTGAGCCTTGGGGTGCAGGCGATTGAATCGGGGGCAGGTCAGGGCGGGGGAGGTGCCGGCGGCGGGGCATTGCAGCCGGATCGCTCCGCGCGGGTCGGGGCCTTGCTTGTTCTTGAGGTAGTAGGGCTCGCGAGCAGTGATCTGCTGAGTGAGTTGGTCGCTGGGAGTGCGGATCGCTTTGTCGTCCAGGCCAGTAGTGGCGTGGGCGAGCGTGGTGGGGATGGCCGGACAGATCAGGTTCCCGTCGACCATGGGGGCGCCGTGCAGGCTGCCTTGGACGCCGCGTTGGTCTTGTTTGTAGTCCAGCACGAGTCGATATCCCAGGCGACGGGCCGGGATGGCGAAGTGTTGGGCGGTTTGGTCGGTGTATGCGCGGTCGACGGCCAGCAGTCCGGCCGGCAAACCGAGCGGGGTCAGACCGGTCAGGGCGGTGATGGCGTTTTCCCCGATGCGCTTTCCGGGGGTGTCCACCACCAGGCCGAGTGCGAGCTGCGGGTGGGTCGCGGTGTGGAGCGGTGTGGGGCGACGGCGGGCGGCGACTGCCAGGGTGGCGCTGTAGCCGAAGGTGGGCTGGGTGGCTCCGGCGCTGTGGTGCCAGCCTGCGGTGATCTCTATCGAGGCCAGATCGCGGGTAGGTCGGGGCGGCCGTGCCCAGCTGGCAATGGCGGTGGTGTCGATGCCGATATCACCCTCAAAGTGCTTGAGGCGCCCACGGACGGCGGCCTTGCGGACGGGGGCCAGCACCAGGCGGGTGGCGATGTCTTGCAGCAGTCGACGGAGCCGCAAGTGTTCAGGCTCGTCGTCTTCCCACGCCGAGGTCGAAACCGCGGCTTGGGCCAGAGACAGACGGCGGCGCCGGTCGGTGCGGGCCGGATCAAGGACGCTGGTCAGGCGGTCGAAGGCCCGGTAGAGACGCCGAGAGCAGGCCAGATGGGCATGCAGGTCGCCCTCGCTTGTGCCGTCAAGGCCGAGGTCGGCCTGGGCGTTTTCAGTGAGGGAGAAGGAGAGCAGCCGCCAGGCCTCGGCCAGGGTGGCCTTGCCGGTGTAGTGGATAGCCAGCATCAAACCAATCAAGACGGTGCGGACCGGGAGGCCGGAAGGTCCCGGCCGTCCAGCGAGTTCGGCGTCAATCAGCGGAAGGATCCCTGTCTCATCCAGCAGCGCGGCCAGCTGTGTCACCTTGGAGTCGGGGATCCGCACTGGTGCGTCAGTGGCCGGACGCGGACGGCAGGCTGCGGCACCGGCCACAGACCGCTGTCTGCTTGGGCTGGGTATCACCGGCGGCCACGTAGCAGCGTTGTTGCGGTGTCCTGGTCCAGAGCGGGCACGAAATGCTGGTAGCGGGCCAGCGCGGCGGGCGAGGCCAACCCCGAGGCCGCGGCGACCACCGCGGTGTCGATGCGGGCGGTCAGCAGTTCCACGATCCAGCTGGAACGCAACCGGCGAACAGAGAGCGCCGGCAGGCCACCGCTGGGGCGGTGTGCTGTGCACCACGAGCCGATCAAGTTCTTGGCATAGGCGGTGGTGCGGCTCGGCCGGAACAGATAGCGCTCGCCTGCGGTACTGGCCGCCCCGGCCAGTTGCTCCTCCCAGCAGGCGCGGGCGACGATCAACCGGCCCAGGTGCGCCGAGGCGATGACCACCGCCCCGCAAGGGGTGATGCGTACGTCACTTCCCCGAACTGGGGCCAGCTCGCCGGGTGCCAGCCCGCATCCGGAGGCCAGCGCCATCAACGCCAGCCCGTCAGAGCGTGCTCGGCCGGGCAGGTGCTCGGCCCAGGCCCGCAGGGCCGCGAGTTCACTCCTGGTGTAGGGAGCGGTGACGCCGGATGGGGATTTCATAGGCGGTGGAGTCTGCTCGCCCCGCTCAGCCCAGACCAGCACCGCCCGCATCCGGCGCAGCCAGGCACGGTAGGTCTGCGCCGAGCGCGGTGCCAGATCGGGGCAGCCGGTCAGCACGAACGTATCGATGGTCTCGTGCCGCAGCCAAAAATCCGGATCACGGGGCAGGCCGTGCCGCTCGGCCCAGATGGCGAGGCGAGCGGTGGCGTGCAGCAGCCGCTCGACGCTGTAGCCCGCCATCTGTGCGCTGGCGGCCACGAGCGTACGGACCAGGTCAGCGACGTGCTCCCACTCCGGTGGTGGCTTGTGGGGCCGGTAGTTGGAGATCTTCGCCGAGGTGACGGGATCGAGAGTCACCCACCATCCATACCGGCTGGACAAGCAGCCGTCCGGCGTTCGAGTCACATCGATAGAAAGAAGGACCGGTAGATGGTCGGAGGACGTGCCCGTGCCCAGGCCCCGAGGGAGCTGGCCCAAGATCCGGATCTCTGGCCCGAGGCGGACCTGGCCGCTCATGTGGCCGCGGCCGCTGTCCAAGACATCGCCCGCAACCTGGCCAGTGCTATGGCAAGCCGGCGATTGAGTCTTCGGCAGCTCGCGGCCCTCTCCGGGGTCAATCGCCAAGCCATCGCTGACCTGCTCGCAGGCCGCAGCTGGCCGGACGTGGCCACTGTCGCCCGCCTTGACCACGCCACCGGCAACCGGCTGTGGCCTAAAAGCGGCGAATCCTGATTTACCAGGTGATCCTGGCCGTCCTCGGGACACTGTCGTTCTCCCGCGCCAGCCCGGCGATCTTCGACAGGCATGGCGAATTACGGCTCGACGGCCCCGAGGCGTAGCGCACTGCATTACGCTCGAAGGCGCGTAGAGCTAACCGTTGGTTGACCTAGGGGCGCTCACGCAACCCCGGTGCCGTCGAGCTGAACCCTCGGCGGCACCGCACTCGTCTGGTCCTATCAGCGGAGGCGTCCGGGCTTACGCCGTGCCCCGCCTAGCCTCTGTCACACGCCAGCGCTGGCCACTCCTTTCTGGTGATTTCCATTCACCCCGATGGCGACAGTGAACTGCCCAGGTTCGCGCTCGGCCAGCCAACCTGCGGCCACCAGCCGCTTAAGCCGCGTGCGGGTGGTCTCGACCCGCCGATGCTCGTTGGGCTCGCCCATCGCCAGCGCCACATCCTTGGCCCGCATCGGCCGCCCGGCACTGGCCATTAGCACCATTACCTGTTCGTTGACGCCGGTCAACTCCCGCCGCCCTGGCGGGGCTGTAACTTCCGGGTCGCCGCCGGACACGGATCCCGAGCGGGCGTTGCCCTCGTTACCCTGGCCCGGCGTCCTCTCAGCTGCGTCCTCCTCGGCGAGCGACAACAGGGTGTCACGGGTGATGGCCAGATGGACGAGCCTGTTCTCCAGCCCGGCAACCTGCTCCTGGAGTACTGCGGCTTGCTCGCGCAACGCCACGAGTCGCAGCCGCACAGCTGCCTCGTGCTTATCCAAGCGGTCGAACTGCGACGTCATCGCCTGCCTCCCGAGCCTGCGGGAACCTTTGCAGCCGCCTCGATACGGCCGATCACTGAGAGGATGTCTGCAACTCCAAACTGTAGGGGCCTGTGGGCTGCTTGTGCAGACAGATCCCAACATCCCAGGCCCAGGAGGCGGACAACCTTCAACGGCTCAGGGGCGGGACACGACGCGCATCCCGTGACGGGCAAGGAGGCTCGATTGCGAAACGCACCGGTGTTGCAGTGAGCATGGTCACGAACCGCAGCGCTTGATCGAGATCGCTCATCACAACTATGTTCACAATCTGGAGACATGCCCTCTAATGGGAACCGGCCTGGCGTAAGCAGTCAGCATGGTGAACCACCCCGTATCGGAAGACCGCTTCGTCCCCGACTGGGCGACCTGCCAGTCCACCAGCAACGAGTCCTGCATCGGCATCCAGGCTGCGCCCTTTGACTGTTGCCTCAACCATCTCCAGGACGAGGAGCTGGGGCAGGTGCTCGACCGATTCCGGCCAGGCGCCGACATCGACGTATCCGGAACACGAATTGATGCGAATCTATTCACTCGGATTCGCATCGCCTTCCGCGGTGAACACGGCATCACGAGGTTTGGTGAAGCTCGACAGAGCCCAGTTCAGAGGAAACGTCAGGTTCTTCCCGGCGACTTTAATGGCCATGTCGGGCTCGGCAAGGCCCAGTTCAGCAAAGCTCTGGACTTCAGAGGTAGCAAGTTTGACCACGCTAAAGAACTGCGGCAGTTCTCTGCCAATCTCCTGAACCTGAATGAAACAGAGTTTTCCTTGCCAATCGATCGACGCTACGGTCGTTAGCGTATATGGGCAACGAGCGAAATTCGCATCGGGCGTGACACTACGACTTAATGGAGTCGAGCAGTTCACCCTAGACCAGGCTGTCTTGGCGGGTCCGTCCTCGGTCTCAGGTACCCCCCAATGCCGAATCACCTCACTCCGCGGGCTGGACGCATCCCATCTCGTCCTTACAGACGTCGACCTCACTCGATGCCGATTCGCAGGCAGTCACAACCTTGACAAGCTGCGCATGGAAGGCCGGATTCGATTCAGCCGCCCTCCCCGCTGGCCTCGCATCGGTCTCGCCTGGCCTCCACTGTGGTGGTGGACAAGTCGCCGACTCCTAGCGGAGGAGGTCGCCTGGCGCGCCCAAAACTCCCGTAAAAGCCGCGGCTGGCAGATACGCGGCGATGATGAGCAGCCCACCTCGGGCGTGGGAACTGAGCGACTGGCGGCTGTCTACCGCGCATTGCGCAAAGCCCGTGAGGACAGCAAGAACGAGCCGGGAGCCGCTGACTTTTACTATGGTGAGATGGAGATGCGTCGCAAGGCCACCTCCATACCTTGGCATGAACGACTTGTGCTCACTATGTATTGGCTTTTGTCCGGATACGGCCTACGAGCATCACGTGCCTTTCTCGTACTTATAGCCCTCGTTGCCCTCGCAGCGCTGGCGCTATCCCGCTATGGCTTCTGCCCTCCCGGTCACCTCTACACCGCAGCCGTCCAGCCCTTGCCTGACACCATCATCTACGCAGCTGGCTCCGCACTCTCCCTTGATATGAAGATCGGCGGTCTGCCGGAGAAGCTGACCTTGTGGGGACAAGGCCTGCGTATCGCGCTGCGGATCACAGGCCCAATGTTTGGGCCTTGGGGCACTCGCCATCCGAGGCCGCCTAAAAAGATAGATGAATCGCTAGCACGCGAGCGTTTTATCGAGGCACAATGATCCGAAAAGATGCAAATCATTCCGGAGAACACAAACTTCGCAAACCTTCTTGGCTCTAGGCGGTGATGTGCTAGATTTGAGCCGCAGATTCTCGGGTTCCAAGAAGGATCAGTGTCGGTTGTTGGACAAAGATGGCGGCCAGACGGGCCGTTTATCGATCTGGGCAGTTTTTGCCTGAGCGGTGGCGAGGCTGATATGCAGGCGTTCGGCTTCCCGGCACGTCCCTCCCGCTCGACCTCGGCGATGCGTTGATCAGCTCAGCAGTCGCCCGGTATCAATTTCAAGATTCCAAGGCTCCGGGAGCATGAGGACGCCTCCCAGTTCCACGCCAATCTCCTTAGAACGTCTCGGCGAGTTGGCCGCCCTCGACCGCAAGACCATTAACCGAATCGAGAACGGCATGTATAGCCCTCGACTCGATAACGTGTTTCAGATCGCTGACGCATTGGAGATCACAGTCAGAGAACTTTTCGAGACGGATATCAAGTCATAAATACTGTGAGCCCTTCTCTGATGGCACAAGGCGGGTCTTACTGGTGGGGGTAGGTAGGGGGCTCGGGTCGGTCGGTGATCCAGCGCAGCAGTCGGAAGGCGCGTTCGCTGTGACGGTCGCAGCCATACAGCGCGGTCGCCACAACGGTGAGGCCGGCAGCGGCCTCCACGGCGCTGATGGCGGCGCTAAGCGCAGGGTGAATGGCCCAGGCGGCGGCGGGGACACCGGCTGCGGCGGTGGTGAGGACGGCCAGTCGGCGGTGGCTCGAGGTCGATGTGGACATGGTCTGATCTCAGCAGCCAGATCTTCGTGGGTCTGCATTATCGGCCAACCCCGGTTTACGTTGAGTCGCCTTGATTGGCAGGGAAGGTGACGAGGTGGTCTTTTGCCTGCCGCTGCCACGAAGAGCCACTTACTCTGAGGGCCCGCGTCATGGACCACCGGCGGTCGGGGCGGATCTGTGGGGGCAGGACAGAAGGGAATAAGGGGCATGGGACAGCCGCAGACCACGCACGACGATGGGCCACAGGCCTTCATCGGCTATCTGCAGCGGGCCCGTGCGGTGGCTTGGAATCCGTCGGCCGAGTGGCTGGCCCGCCAATCAGGGATCCCAAAAAGCACCGTCGAGACATTGATCAATGGTCGGCGCAAACGGCTGCCCGACTGGAGCGAGCAGGTCTTCCCTTTGCTCGAGGCCTACCGCCTGAAGGTACGAGACGAAGGGCGCGGGGATCCGGATGCGCTGCTGGGCAGCATGCCAGCCTGGAAGAGGGCCTATGACGACGCCCAACTCCACCGGCCCCTCACGTGTCCGCTCCCGACGTCTTCTCCTGCAGGGCAGCCGGTTCAGCCTGGTCCAGGACGGCCGCTCGGCGAGGCACGCCCTCTAGATTTGGAGGTGCATCCGGCGATCGATGCCGGGGCGAAGGCGGCGGGGCTGGGGGAACTTCCCACCTACATTCGCCGCCCACACGATGAAGCCCTGGCGTTGGTGGTCGACCAGGTCCGCACTGAGGCTGCCAGTCGGATCTTGATGCTGGTGGGCGGATCCTCCACGGGCAAGACGCGCGCGTTATGGGAGGCGGTGCGCGGGCTCGGGGAGCCCTGGCGGCTATGGCATCCGATCAACCCCGGTCGGCCGGAGGCAGCGCTGGCCGAGCTGGAATCGATCAGCGCACACACAGTGGTATGGCTGAATGAGGCCCAGCACTACTTGCTCACCCCCGGCCCCGAAGGGGAACAGATCGCCGCCGGGCTACGTGAACTGCTGCGAACCCCGGAGCGGGGGCCCGTGCTGATGGTGGGCACGCTGTGGCCGGAATACTGGAACATCCTCACCACGATCCCGGAGCCTGAGAAGCCCGACTTGCACTCCCAAGCCCGGGAGCTGCTGAAAGACGTCACTGTGGCCCTCCCAGATACCTTCGACAACCTGCACGTTGTCGCTCGGACTGGAGCCATCAGTAGAGACCCACGGTTGGCCGAAGCCCTGCGTAGGGCGTCCGACGGTGCGCTGACCCAGTATCTTGCCGGCGGTCCGGCGCTGATCGAGCGCTACGAGAAGGCCTCCACTGCGGCTCAGGCGGTATTGCATGCGGCGATGGATGCCCGCCGCTTGGGTCACGGCCCTGCCTTGCCCCGGCTGCTGCTGGAACAGGCTGCCGCCGGATACCTCAACGACCAGCAATGGGACTTGCTGGCCGATGACTGGCTAGAACGAGCGTTCGCTTATCTGACAGACCCGATGTCCTGCCGCGGGGCCCGCGCTCCGCTGACCCGGATCAGAGCCCGGCCTGGGGGCTCACCTGCCAAAGAACAGCAGGACGGCGAGCCGTCCTACCGTCTAGCCGACTACCTCGAGCAACACGGCTCCTATACCCGCCGCACGCTCTGCCCCCCTGCCACCTTCTGGGATGCCGCCACTCGCCACGCCGCTGCCACCGATGACCACATCGCTCTCGCTCAAGCCGCAGGTCAGCGCTTTCGCTACCGTCACGCCTTCAGCCTGTGGCAGCGCGCTGCCGACGCGGGGGACACCGAAGTACTGGGGATCCTTGCCTTGCTGCGCGAACGGACTGGGGACCACGAGGGGGCCGAGCGACTGGCCCGCGCCGCCACTGAGGCCGGCGACACCGGTGTACTCAAGGAGCTGGCGGAGTCACGGGAGCGGGCCGGGGATCACGAGGAAGCCGAGCGACTGGCCTGTGCCGCCGCCGAGGTGGGTAATACCAGCGCACTGAGGTCTCTCGCCGAGTGGCGGGAGCAGGCGGGAGACTACGAAAGGGCCGAGCGACTGATTCGCGCCGCCATGAATGCCGGCAACATCGGTGTACTAGGGGATCTTGCCCGGCTGCGGGAGCGGGTCGGCGACCTCGAAGAAGCCGAGCGACTGTACCGCGCGGCCGCCGATGCTGGGGAGACCTACGCACTGGAATATCTGGCCGGCCTACGGGATGACGCCGGGGACTATGAAGGGGCCGAGCGACTGGCCCGTGCGGCCGCCGATGGGGGCAAAACCTACGCGTTGATGGAACTGGCGGAGTCACGAGAACGCGCTGGGGACCAGCAGGGGGCTGAGCGGCTGGCCTACGCTGCCGCTGAGGCGGGAAATACCAGCGCACTTAGGGATCTTGCCCGGCACCGGGAGCGGGCTGGGGACCACCAGGGGGCTGAGCGGCTGGCCTACGCTGCCGCTGAGGCGGGAAATACCAGCGCACTTAGGGATCTTGCCCGGCACCGGGAGCGGGCTGGGGACCACCAGGGGGCTGAGCGGCTGGCCTACGCCGCCGCAGAGGCGGGAAATACCAGCGCACTAAGGGCTCTCGCCGAGTCTCGGGAACAGGCAGGGGATCAGGAGGAGGCCGAGCGGCTGGCGCGCGCCGCCGCCGATGCCGGTAACCCCGGTGCATTGGGAAGTCTAGCCCGGCATCGAGAGCGGGCGGGGGACCGCGAGGAGGCCGAGCGATTGGCTTACGCAGCCGTTGGCATAGGGGACATCTATACATTGGAGGATCTAGCCGAGTCACGAGAGCGGGCCGGGGACCACCAGGAGGCCGAGAGACTCGCCCGCGCAGCCACCGACGCCGGCAATACCCGCGCGCTGTGGAGCCTGGCACGGCTGCGGGAACACGCCGGGGACCACCAAGGGGCTGAGCGACTGGCCCGCGCGGCCGCTGATGCCGGCGATCCAAGCGTACTGCAGAATCTAAGCCGGTACCGAGAGCGGGTCGGGGACCGCGAGAAGGCCGAGCGACTGATGCGCGCGGCCGCTGATGCCGGCGATCCAAGCGCACTGGCGAGACTATCCCGGCAGCGAGAACAAGCTGGGGAACACGTGGAGGCCGAGCGACTGGCGCACGCGGCCGCCGACGCAGGCAACACCAGCGCGCTGACGGCTCTGGCCGAGTCGCGGGAACAGGCGGGGGACCTCGAGAAGGCCGAACGATTGGCCCGTGCCGCCACCGATGCCGGTGATTCCAGCGCACTAGAGGCTCTATCTAAGCGACGAAAGGCGGCCGGGGGCCTCGGGAGGTGGGGGGATCTGCTGCAGTTTGGGTTGGAGGCGGACGGTGTGATCGCTCATCCGTGGTAGCCGCCTCCGTGGCCAACGAAACCTATGCAAGCTGTTTATAGCGTGCTATGGCACGGACCTGCCGCGCTCCACGGGCTATTACGCGGGTGTGTATCCAGTGCCTGACATGCTGCAACATCCTTAAAGGTTCAGCGCGGTGCCACGGTTCCTCTGGGCTAGTGGCCAGGGGCCAATTCCACCAGGCTTACCGTTTAACCTTGCACGCCGCCGTGTGAACGGAGACGGCGGGTCAGGCCGTGCGTGGACTGCGGCCGTCGAGGGCGTTGCTGTCCTTCTGTCCGATGGACCCTTCGTCGCGGGCGAGTTCGTCACGAGTTACGGTGATGAACGCCAGGATCCCGTCGGTCAGTTCCGCGAGAGCGGTATCCATCTGCGGGCCGGACGCAAGCTTCGGATTGCGACTGAGGATGCTTGTGCTCAAAAGATCATTGATTCCGCCGCTGACCGCGTACACCTCATCGGCAGCGGCCCTGGCCGGGGCGCTTCCTCCGATCGCAACGGCGGCGTATGCCACCTGGAACGACATGAGCGTCTCCGAACCTCGGTCGATTATCTCCTTAGCCTTGGCGTCTTCGGGGGCACCGTTGGCGTAGTAGAGCTGAGACCGGCGCAAATGGCGGAAGTGCCCTTGAGCCTCTCGCAGGAACTCGACGTAAAGTGCGCGGCGCCGGTCGATCTCGGCCGTCGACCGCGCCAGGTCGGCCTTGACCCTCTCTACCCTTGAGGCGATCCAGCCGCCTAAGCCGACGCCACCCAAACCGGTGAAGGCGGTGATGACGTTGCTCCAAATGTCGCTCACGAGCGGATCTTCCCGCATTCAACTCGGTAGCGCGAATCGAATGGCTAGACGAGATCACAGCGTGGCATCTGTCTCCCCTGTCTGATAGTGCCGCCGGCGTATCGGAGAACCCCTTGAACGGGGCTGCTGGTCAGTGGGCACGAACGCGGCGAAGACGACCATGACGAATATCACGCGCAGGATGATTGAGCGAGGGCTTCCCGGCACCGCTCTTCGCTGGCGCGCTGGCTACGCGTCTACTGGCTGTGCATCTTGGGAAAGGGGCGCGCGGCGCCCTTTGGTTCGTCCCCAACAGGCCACGGAGCCAAGAGCCAGCGATGGTGCGCATTTGTAGCGTGGGTGAGCTCGTCGACCAGATTGTGCCTCAACCTGGCGGCGCGTTGTGATCGTTCTGCTTCAGGCGGGCGAGCTCGTTGAGAGCATCGTGGGGTTGTGCTCTTTCGGCTCTTCGTGACGATCCAGCGCGAGGACCATGGTGCCCTGCGTAACCGTTGGCTTGCCTCAGCTGCCGGTCCGGGGGCGGCCAGCTTGTCCTTCGTGGCTTTCAGTCGAACCGGACCAAGCTGGGTCTCGGCCAGCAGCACCTTGCATGACGTGGGATCTCGGGTCATCCGATCGGCAGGCCTTGTCTGTGCGCTTCAAAGCAGCCGGGTAGTTTTTCATGCGAATTATGTCTTTTTAGTGGCTTGTGTCCAAATATGGCTTGATGTGAAGGGTCGCCCGCGATGGTCAATATCGATAGCATCGAGCGAACTGATTGTTGGCCAGCCATTTACGGTCCACTGCCACCGCTTGTCCATTGAATGATCAAGTGGTGATCTTATTTGGAGGTCGGGTGGGGGGTACGGACCGGCAGGTGGCGAGCGGGCAACTCGACTTGCTCACGGTGCTGGCTCAGGTTGACACTGATTCAACCGGTGTTGACACCTTTGAGCGTTACGTTTGGCAGGCTAAGCAAGCTGTTCGGCAGTGGCTGACCTGTCTGTCCAAAAACGACGGACCACAATTCCTGGTATGCGAGCGGGTTGAGGACCTTGTGCTCGTCTATGCCGACTACATCCGGTTCCTGCAGCTCAAGACACGCGATCGAGGTTCATGGAGCGCCTCGGGGATGTGCGACCGAGGGATTGACTCCCTGGTGCGTTCGTATACCGCTGCCCGTGCCGAAGGCCTTCACGAATCGGCCACGTTCGAATTGTGGCTGGAGGGACCGATCTCCGACGTTGCCGAGACGGTCGCCTTCGTTAAAGCGCCAGCCGGTGCGGCCAGAACGGTACGAAACAAGATCGTCGAACACGGGTTGGATCGGTCCTGGGTCGATGACTTCCTGCAACGCTTGGTCATTCGCCCAGACCAGCCCGGCAGAGCACACATCGACGCGAAGGCGTTGTGGGAACTTGGCGCGCTGTGGCCGGCATTGTCTCGACCGGAGCTCAGCCTCGTCTACGAACGACTACTGCTCGCCGCGACGGCCGCCCAGGCGGACTCTCCCACCCCGTTCACCGTTCAGGCTCACCTGGCAGCAGCACGTCCCCACATCGGCCATCGCCTCCCTGAATCCCATGAACCCGGTGGCGCGGCCGTTGATGCGATCCGCAACCAAGTGTTGAGCCATGGCGTCTTGGTCGGTCTCACCCCGCCGATCCCCGGAGCCTCTGTCGAACAACTACTGGCACGGGTGGCTGCCGGTTCTGACGCCTCGTTGCTTGAGCTGAAGATGATGGCAGCGGGTGCCGGAGCACAGACCATCCAGCAGGCGAAGGAACTGCGGGCCGACATGGAGGTCGAACGACAACTCCTCTTGGCCAGTCGTGAAACCGCCGAGATGGATCTCCAGCAGCTCGCCACCCGGGTATTGAGGGTAGCCGAGGCGACGGCCAAGAAGATCGCATTGTCATCGGCGAGTAATCCCGCCGCGGCCGCCCGCCCGGCAGAGGCGATCGCGGCCGATCTACTGAGTCGGCCTGCCGACCTGGGCCAGTGTGATCGTGCATCGCTCTTCGATCGCGACGGACAACTGATCTACGGCTTCCTTGGCCACCTGTCTGACATTTGCCACTTCGGCTGGCACGTGGCATGAGCGTCGCCGCAAGTAATGATGACTCCGGCCCCGACGCGGCTGCTGGTTCACCACCCGATTCTTCTCTCTCCTCGCAGCGTCTGCGGTTTCGCCCTTCGCGGGAAGCAGAAGCCCGGCTGCTGCTCCTCATCGACGCGTTCAGCCACAAGCAGCGAGGCGCGATCCGACACCTGGAAGGTCGCGTCAAACTCGCCAAGCTGGACTTCCTGCTGCGCTACCCCCGCCATCTGCGTCGGGTGTTGCTCGCACACGGCGCCTCCGGCGAGGAGGTGGCCAGCATCGATCCCAACGAGGCGCCGCTCGACACCCGCATGGTGCGCTACCGCTATGGTCCCTGGGATCCCTCGTACTACGCGGTGCTGGGTTCCCTCATCGGCCGCGGTCTGATCGACGTAACGCCACTCGCCAGGGGATTCGGTTATCGCACTTCGGCTACCGGTGCCGAACTCGCGGCCTCTTTGCGTTCCGATGAGAGCTTCGCCCATCTCGCCGATCGCCTCATCCTGTTGCGTCGCTATCTCGACAAGTCCGGTGCCACCTTGAAGAAATACCTCTACGAACTCCCCGATATCGCTGACGCCGCTTGGCATGAGGACCTCACGTGAACTCGTCTTCTTCACCCGTTGAACCGCAACAGTCAGGTGATGTCGAGGCCAGTGCGCATCGACTCGAACTCATCGAAGTCGAACTCGTCGGAGGCGATCGCACCGTCCCGTTCCATCCTGGCTTCAACATTATTTTGGGTGACATCACCACTGGGAAAACCACCCTCGTCCGGCTCATCCGGGCAATGCTCGGCACCATGCCCCGCGGCCTGGCGCCAGAAGTCGACCACCTCAAGGCCATCCGAGGACGTGTCGCGCTCGGCAACCGGACGTGGCAGATCTACCGGCCGAGAACCTCCGTGCGTGAGGCACTTGTTGAAGTCAGCGAAGAACATCCAGACCCCAACTGCGAACCCATCGCCCTCCGTCTTCCAGTAGCCGGCTCCAACCGCTCCTACAGCCTGTTTCTGCTCGACCGGCTCACGATTCCGGCCGTTAGCGTTCCTCAGGCACGCAACCAGCCCACCGGAACACTGACGCCGGTGACGATGACGGACTGGCTCGGCTACTGCATCATCACCGGTGACGAACTCGACACCGAGGTCTTTGGACATCGTCGCGAGTGGCGCAACATCAAACGCCGGTGGGTTTTTGAGCTGGCATACGGCTACTACGACCCCGACCTCGCGCAGCTGAACGCCGAACTACGTCACGTCGAACTTCAGCTCGCCTCCCTGGAGCAGGACGCCGCGATCAGAGAGAAGTTCCTGGCCGACACCCCGTTTGCCGACATGGCGATCCTTGAGCAGCAGCTCCTTGTGCGCCAGGGCGAACTCGAGCGCGTCGTCATCCAGAGGCGTGACCTCAGCACCGAGGTCAACGACATACCCGGCGTTCAGGAACTCCGCCAGACTCTCCTGGCGGCCCGCGCCCGACGAGCCGAGATCACCGACCGTCTGAATCGCCTGAACGCGCAGCTCACTGACCTCACCGACCTGCACCGTCAGCTGTCGAGCCAGTCTGCTCGGCTAACGCGCGCGATCGTGGCCGATGAGTGGCTCGTCGACTTTGACTTCGTTGTCTGCCCGCGCTGCGGCAACGACATCGACGCTGGCCGCACTGATCCTCATCTGTGCTACCTCTGCCTGCAAGAGCCGACGCCGGCACCGTCACGCGAACACATGCTCTCCGAGCAAAACCGCGTCGCCAGCCAGATCACCGAGACCGCTGATGTCATCACTTCTCGACGCACCGCTCACGAACGCCTGCGCGATGAGGCGGCCCGGCTTGACGAGCTCATCTCCGACTTCGCCACTGAACTCGACCAGCGTACGGACGCGTTCGTCTCCGACCGCGCCACCCAGCTCGAACACCACGCATCCGAACAAGCGCGAATCGAAGGAGAAATCAAACGGCTGCGCGAGTACTTCGCACTGCTGGAGCGCCACCACCAGCAACTTCAGGGCCGCGAAGAACTAGAAAACCGCCGCGAGGAATTAACCGCTGAAATCAACGCCCGGGAGCTCGGCCAGATCGATGCCGAAGGCAACGTGCGCGCACTGGAAGAACGAATGCTCGAATACCTTCAAGAGCTGCACATCCCCCACCTCGGCCAGGAGCTATCTGTCACGATTAATCGCACCACGTATATGCCGGAAGTATCAGGGCGTACCTTCGATGAGCTGTCCAGTCAAGGACTCAAAACACTGGTGAACATTGCTCACGCTCTCGCTCACCACACTGTGGCGATCGACCGCAACCTCCCCCTGCCGGGCCTGCTCATACTCGACGGCCTGTCAGCAAACGCTGGCCATGAGGGTTTCGACCAAGAACGCATTCGCGATGTATACCGGCTACTGCACACAGTCGCGCAGCGGTACCAGGGGGCACTACAAGTAATCGCGGTCGATAATGAGCTATCTAGAAACATTATTCTTGATTTCGTTAGCTACGTCGTCCTTACGCTCAAACAGGCCAACCGCCTTATTCGTATCCCAGCGACGCCTCCTGGCTAAACTAGTTAGAAACTTTATTTGGAACTATAAATAATGACTCGGGTGGCCTTGGTGAAACGGACCAGTGCGGCGATGCGGTCGGGCGACTAGCCCGCGTTCTGTAACAGGCGTGGCATCCTCCGCGTGACCGTTGCCTCAGGCGAGAACTCGCTTCTGGCTAGGCTGTCGCCGAAGCCGTCTCGATGCTCTTCACAACTCGTGACGGCAGGAGATCGCGGGCGGGACCGCTCTCTGGTGAAGCCAGGTAGTCCAGTAGTTTCGTCGGCTCTTCCGGCTGGCCGAGAGGGACCGGTTCGACGCGGCGCCAGCCCCTGGCGGACGCCGTCTTGATGGCCGTCAGATAGGTGCTGTCGCTCATGCGGCCCAGGGTGCGGGCGCGCATGAGGAGGGCCGCGAGGGACACTTGCCAGTGCCGCTTGAGTCCAAAGAGGGTCGGCCAGTCGACTGTGGTCGGCAACTGGTCGTGGATTTCGTCGGCGGGCATGAGGAAGGCTGCCGCGAACTGGTGGGCCTGGGTCTCGACCTCTTTGACACCCCAGATCTGCTCGCCGTGTAGGACGAGGTGGGCGAGTTCGTGCGCGCTGTCGAACCGTGATCGGGCGCGGTCGTTCTTGTCCGTGCCGAGGACGACGACCGGGTGGTCGGGGAAGGGCAAGGAGAAGGCGTCGACGCCTGCGCTGTCCAGCGGGAGACGGATCACGGCGATCCCGTGCGCTTCGAGGAGCCCGACGACGTTCGAGACCGGGCCGGAGGGGATGTCCCAGAGCGACCGGACTTGAGCTGCGGTCCGCTCGATTTCGGCCGCTCCGGCGTCAAGACCGCTCGCGGGAATCATCGGCACGTCGCTTGAGTGAAACTTATCTGTGGACGCGGCATGGACAGCGAGGTCGTGGGCTACGTGGGCGATCGCCCGGGCGCGGCGGCGATCGATCACAGACGTGCGACGCAAAGACCGGAAGAAGCCCTCGTGGGTCTCGATCATCGTCTGGTGGAGGAAATCGGTGGGTACCGCGAGGACCTCGCCCAGGGTGCTCACTGTGTCAGGGCTCGGGCGCGCGGCGCCGCTCTCGAACTGACTGATCGCGGCAGGCGTGAGCCCGGCCTCGCGCGCCAACTGCGCCTGGCTGAGTCCGGCCAGCTCGCGAGCGGTTCGAAGGCGCGTTCGCTCGAACGCCTGCGTGCTCATTTCTCTCCTTGTCTGATCTTGGTTCCCACATCTTGGCGGGTCGAGGAGGCCATCTACGCTCCGCCATGGTGGCACGGCGAAAGCGTTGCGATCTCAGTGTAGAAGGCCGCGCGGAAAACAATGCTGTGATATTAAGTACTCTCGATAGTGAAGATCGGCTCGACGAGCCGATCTTCAAGGACTTCCCGTGTGGAGGCGGTAGAGCTGACGAAGCGATTCCAGATCCTGGCTCTGGACGGTGGTGGCTTCCGCGGGATGTTCTCCGCGGCGGTCTTGGCCCGTCTCGAAGAGGATCTCAACGTCCGGATCACAGACCACTTTGACCTAATCGCGGGCACCTCTACCGGTGGAATCATCGCGCTGGGCCTCGGCCTCGGGCTGTCACCCCGGGAGATCCTTACGTTCTACACTGACCACGGCCCGCGGATCTTCCGTGACCGCAGCCGTATGCGCGGCGTCCGGCATCTCTTCCGCGCGAAGTACGGCTCCGGTCCACTGCGGGCCGCACTCACCGAGGTCTTCGGCGACCGTACCTTCGGGGAGAGCACCAAACGACTGGTGATCACTTCCTATAACGTCGCCGCCGATGACGTGTACCTCTTCCGGACCCCGCATCTGCCCACTCTGAAGCGGGACTGGCGCGAGAGCGCTGTCAACATCGCGCTGGCCACCTCCGCGGCACCCACTTATCTACCTGGAATGCGTCTGGACGGTGCGCGTCTCGTCGACGGCGGGGTCTGGGCGAACAACCCGGCCATGGTCGCGTTGACCGAGACAGTGGGACCGCTCGGCATTCCTCTCGACGCGATCCGCGTGTTCAGTCTCGGCACCACGATCGACGTCCGTCACCGCCACCGCCGCCTTGATCGCGGCGGCCTGCTGCCCTGGGCTGGTGACGCGGTGGAGGTGCTCATGCGAGCGCAGAGCGAGAGCGCGGCCAAGCAGGTGCGCCACTTCGTCGGGAAGACCAATGTTCTCCGTCTCAACCCAACGGTGCCCACCGGCGCCGTCGCGCTCGACAAGGTGAACATCGAAACTCTCTACGGGCTGGCCGGCCACGTGAGCAGGGACGCCTCTCCAAGCTTCGACCGCACCTTCGGCGATCACGTCGCTCATCCGTATGTTCCCTGCTATCCAGCACGTGAGGCATAACGTGGACTCACTTGATCAGATGTTATCGATGCTGCTCGACGGCGCCGTCGAGACGCTCGACATCACTCCACACCTCCATCGTCTCGCTGTCGAGCGCTACGAGGAGGTTGGTACCTGGCTTGCCGAACACGGCAGCTCAGGATGGCGGATCTATCCGCAGGGCTCTTTCCTCCTGGGCACCGTGGTCCGCCCCAACACCAAGACCGGCGAATATGACATCGACCTGGTCTGCAGGCTGCCGCTGTCCAGGGAGAGCGTCACTCAAGAATGGCTCAAGCAGCGGGTCGGCGATCAGCTGACTGCCTATCTGATCTGGAAAAAGGAGCAGAGGCAGACCGACGGTCCTAAGGACCTTGAGCCTCGCCGTCGCTGCTGGACCCTGGGTTACCCAGGGTTCCACCTCGATGTCCTACCGACCATTCCGGACACAGATCACCCGCCCACTGGCATCCTCCTGACGGACAAGAACCTGTGGAAGTGGCAGCACAGCAACCCCATCGGCTACGCGGCCTGGTTCCAGGGACAGTCCGACCTGTCCCGCCGGATCGAGGAGAAGCGGCATGCCAACGTCGCGCACGTCCCCGTGTGGAGGGCCCGCAGCACGCTGCAGCGCGTCGTCCAGATCCTCAAATGGCACTCCATGCTCGTATTCGCGAAGGACATCGACAACCGGCCGCCGTCCATCCTCATCACGACGCTCGCCGGCCGCGCCTACTCGGGTGAGAGCGACCTGTTCACCGCCGTGCGCAACGTGCTGGCGGGCATGACGGACTTCATCGAGAAGCGGAACGACAAGTGGTGGGTGCCCAACCCGGCCCATAAGGAGGAGAACTTCACCGACAAGTGGAACGAATACCCCGAACGGCGCGAAGCCTTCTTGGGATGGTACGACCAGATCGCTACGACGATCGGCGACCTCGCTCGCATGGAGAGCAAGGGTTTAGACGTCGTCGCCACCCGCCTGTCGGAAGCCTTCGACCGCGACCCCGTACTCCACTCGTACGAGCGATACGCAGCGCGTATGAGTATGGCCACGAACCTCCGGATGGGCACGACGGGAGCGCTCTCCCCGATCGTGACCGGCCCTCGTAAACGGGAGCACGTCTTTCATGGCCAGCATTCCGTCGCGCGCCCTTAACCTTGGCTTGCAGATGGCCGCGATCAAAGCGGTACTTCCCCAGGCTCAGGGAGCCGTGCGCGGCGGTGAGCTGGTCTGCAAAGTCGCTCTGCAACCTACTCCCGCCAGCAGGGTCTATACGGTGCGGATCGCCTACCGGCACAGGCGAAGGCCGAAAGTGACGGTTCCCGATCCGCTGCTAGCTCTCCGCCCGCACGCCACGGCATTACCGCACGTCTACCCCGGCAACGAACTGTGCCTGTAAGTGCCGGGGCAGTGGAAGGAGAGCATGCTCTTGGCCGACACGATCCTGCCGTGGACCTCAGAATGGCTCCTGCACTACGAACTGTGGCTGGTCATGGGACGCTGGGCTGGCAGTGGTCATGACCACGCCATGCCAGGAGCCGTTGAGGCCTCTGAAAGCTTCGTCGGGCGGAGATCTGTCGGTCTTAGTGTCCCCACGCTGTTGGAGTTAGAAGGTACGGCACGTGAGTGAACCCAAAGCCGCCGCTCCGGCTTGCGGCGCGCCCGAGGTAAGGAAACAAGCGAGTAGCCCCTATGCCGCCGGCGGTGGGGGAAGTACTTTCGGGCATCGTGTTGCAGCCATATATCTAGCACACGGGCTGCTCAATGAGGGGCGAGCCGAAACTGACGATCTACCGATCACGCAGGTGGAGTTCCAGACGAACCCCGAACATGACGTCGACGACCTGCTGGTCATCGCGGGTACCGGTGGCGATGAGGTTCGGCTCAGCGTCGCTGCCCGGAGGGCACCGAAATTTGTAGTCAGTCATGTGAAGACTCGTGAGCTGGTCGCGTCGCTGATGCTGGAAGTCGAGGCGGCCGGTGACGACGAGCGTGCGCGCGTCGTCGTGGCGGTGGCGGATTGGAAGGCCGAGTACGGACAGGTTCAGCAGTTGGCGGAGCTGGCACGGGGTAACGCCGACGAAGGCGTTTTCTACACCCAGCTTCACACGGAACGCCGCTGGGATGGTAAGGCCCGAGATCGTTACGGCTACCTTAAGAGCCTCGTCAGCGACGGCCGATTGTCAACGTCGACCGAGGATAAGGCGCGCCTGTTGACCTGGCGGCTGCTGAGGCGTCTGTGGGTCGTCCAGTTTCGGGTCGAAGCGGCGGATGAGTCGGACTGGTCGCAGATCGCGAACTCGTTGAACCGGCTGGTGCGGGAGGGGCGCACCGGCGCCGGGCTGCGCGACCGGCTCGCGGTCTGCTGCACTCAGTTCGACTCGCTCGGCACTGCAGTCGATATGAGAGTGGTTCGCCGAGAGGTGCACACGTTACTCAAAGCGACCGCTATCCGCCGCGACCCAGGATGGGCTGTCCTCGACAGTATGAAGCATCATGCGTACGAGGCGGTGCGGTATACGCTCGGGCCCGACTCTGACGGCGGCGCATCGGTCACCATCAACCGGGCCATACTGCACGGTCAGCTAGCTGACGCGCTGCTGGGCAACGGCGCGAAGGGCCAGGCGGTCGTCGTCAGCGGCGACTCCGGTACCGGGAAGAGCAGCCTGGTCCTCTCAGTGGTCAAGTCGTTGGAGGCCGAAAAGGCGGAGTCGTTCGAGGCCCTCGTCGTGAATCTTCGGCGACTTCCCGGCAGCGTCCCCGAGCTGACGAGTGTGCTTGGGCGCGGTCTCCGGGAGTTTCTGGAGGACCTGACAGCTCCATCTCGTGTCCTTGTGGTCGACGGCGCCGACAGTGCACTCGAGGGGCGAGGTCCACTGTTGGCTGAGATCGCCTCCGAGGCCCGCCAGGCCAACGTCGGCTTGGTCGTAGTCACCGCCGATACTGCGGCCGAGTTCGTCACCGACCAGGTCAAGCGAAGCTACAACGATCCTGGCCTGTTCACGGTCCCGGTGCTAGACGATGCCGAGATCGCCACGATCGCCGCTGGTATCCCGCAGATGGTTGGGCTGCTGCGCGATCTGCCGGAGCATTCGCTGCTGAGACGTTTGGTTGTGCTCGACCTGCTCTCCCGCACGGGTCTCACGCTCGGCAGCTCGATGACCGACTGGGCTTGCCTTGAGGTTGTCTGGAAAGGCCTCGTGCGGCGGAACGAGAGTGCCGAGTTCGGTTCGCCGGAGGCCCGCGAACGTGCGCTCCTGGCGCTCGCCGAGGACGAACTCAGGCTACCTAGTGTCGCCCGCCGGCATCCCTTGCCGGACCCCGCCGCGGTGGACGCGTTGCGGCGGGACCATCTTCTCGTACCGCCAAGTGTCTACGACTCGCGCCCGCAGTTCGCTCACGACGAGGTGCGACGGTACGCGACCGCGCTGACTCTGTTCCGGTCCAGGGACATCACCGGTGTGCTTGAGAACGCGGGCGTACCACGTTGGGCGATGTCCGCCGCCCAGCTGGCATGCCATGGCCAGTTCGTTCGAGGGAACGCGGACCCGAGTACGGCTTTCACCCAGGCTGCAGCCGCGTTCATGACCGTTGGGATCGAACATGGTGCCAGGTGGGCAGATGCGCCGATCGAGGCCGCGCTGGAGTTGCCGCAGGCGTTCGAATACCTGAGGTCGGTGCAGCCCGGCGCTGCCTCGGCGTCCGCGCCAGGACTAGAAGCCGTAATGCGGGTGGTCGAGCAGCGCCACACCGTCGACGGCCTGCCGGAAGTGCAGTGTGGTGAGGCAGTCGTTCGCGTCCTGCTTGAACAGGACGACACGCCTTGGCTGCTGTCCAAGCGCGCCTTCGAGACCATCGCCGGATGGCTCCAATCGATGGTCGTGGCGAATGCACCTACCGGGACCATCACCCGCGAGGTTCTGCGAGGCAAGCTGCTCGCCTACTGGACAGCGCACCAAACACCGCCATCTCCCACGCGCGGAGGGCTGGACGTTCCGAACACAGTCGACAACGGCGCCATGTCCCGCAATCTCGATCGACGTAGGCGCCGCCAGCGGAACCTCGACTACAGGCTTAGGCAAGAGGAGTTCGTTGAACTGCTCGCGCTTCTGGGCGCAGACATCGACGACGACATCGAACGCTGTCTTGCCGAGATTGCCGACGATGCGCCGGAGTATCTCGCGCCCGCCGTCGATTCGCCGCTGAGCGCTCGAGGCATTGCCCAGCACAGCGTCGACCTGCTGGTGAAACTCGTCGAGGCGTACTACATCGACAACCACCCGGGCAGGTGGGGCTTCCGGGACTGGGGCATCCGCAGACATCAGGGACGGTGGCATCAATTTTCGCCGCCGTTCGCGGCGTTCCACTTCGGTGCCTTCTGGCCCCTGTTCAACTACGCCGGTCCGGCGCAGTCAGCAGCGGTTCTCAACAAGATGTTGAACCACGCTGCTCGGTATCGGGTCGAGGACCTATCCGGGCGCCGTGGATACGATCCGGCGCCTGACGGTGAGAACGTCGACAACTACACGGTTTCGCTGCAGATCTCCGGAGAGGCGCGCAGCTACATCGATGACGCTCACATGTGGGCATGGTACCGGGGAGCACCTGGCGGTCCGTATCCGTGCATGAGTGCGCTTCAGGCGATGGAACGCATCATCGACGGCTGGCTCGAGCGTGGCGCTTCGATGTCCAGGGTCGTCGAAGTGCTCCTTGACGGCTGCGAGAACCTCGCGGTGCCTGCGCTGCTCGTAGGCATCATGGTCCGCCACCTGGACAAGGCCAATGGCGTCATCGATTCCTTCCTCCGCGAGCCGCTCGTCTGGCATCTGGAATTCGGGCGGACGGTTCAAGAGCAGGTGGGGCTTCGAAGTGCACTGTCGGACGGGCTGGCGAACGCGGAGCGTCGCACCTGGACCTTTCGCGAGGTCTGCATGGCGATGGTCTTAGGTGGGGACGAGAGCCGGCGCGAGGAGCTTCGCCGCCTCGGAACGGAGCTCGTGGCTACCGGTCAGGAAGCGGGAATGGCCGACGAAGTCGCGAACTGGGCCATCTGCTTGGACGCCTCCCGTTTTCAAGTTCGCTCGGAAAACGAGCAGCTGGTGGTCGAGGTCAGCCCGTCGAAGGAACTGGCTAAGTCCCAGGCGGAGTGGGCACGCGAGCAGGAACGGAACAGCAACGTGCTACGCATCCAGAACCGTTACTGGGCTGCGCCCCGACACGTCGGCGCCGGGTACGTGCCGCCGACGAGCGAGGAGATCGCAGTTGACCTCTCCCAGGCGAGGGACCTACTTGAGTCGCCACCCACCTTCACCGCGTCTGATCCGATGCGCGGGGCGGCGCACGTGGCTTCCACGGCGATACGGCACGCAGCTGACGGTGAGCCCACCGCGTTCGGCGACAACGCCGCCTTCGCGGTGGTACTTATCATGACGATCGCGTCCAGCTTCGAGGACTGCGAAGACACGACCGACGAAGACCAGGGTTTCGACCTCGGCGCTGATCGTGCGGCTGCCACCGCCGTCCCGTGTCTTCTGCTCCCGGCCCTCGAGACCACCCTCACCGACGCCGGTTTCACGCGGATCCAGGTCAACACCGCCGCCCTAGCAGTGGCCAGTAAGAGCTCGCTGGAGACGCGGCTGCATCTGGCTCGCGGATGCGATCGCGTTTGGCGGGCGTCGTGTACCGGCGAACCGTGTATCCACACCATCGCATTCGAGTGGGTCACAGAGGCGGCACGCGGTGTCGAGATCGGCCCGTGGGACGCCGAAGGCCAAACCCACCTTCGTGTGTGGATCGACGGCGACCTCGCGGAACGGCTCGCAGATTTGGACGGCGACTCCATCGATACGCGTGTCCTCGACGCAGCCATCCGCGGCTACGGGGCTGCCGCCGCAGAGGGGTGTTGCGTCTCCGAGCGGGCCGCCGAGCAACTCACTATCCTCATCCAGGCTCAACGCGAAGGGATGCTGATCCAAGACGAAAAGGGATGGTCGGTGGACGACCATGAGGCTCAGTCACTCGTCACCGCCCGCGCGCTCCTGCAGACCAGCTCTGGCGGCGCCGACGGCGATGCCCTGGTTGACCATCTGACAGCACTCAGCGGCAACGCTCTCCTACTCAGCAACTTCCTGCACGAGCTCGGCGCCGCAGGCGCGGAAACCGCGAAGCTCGCTGAGAGCGCCCGCGGGGTCTGGCCCACCGTGATGAAGCACGTCATGACGTTCGCCGACGCCGAACCCAGCCCGTTCACCGAGCGCTCGTGGGGTGAGTGGGCGCTTGCGGCGCTTATCCCACAGCCGCTGGTGTGGACAGACGGCCTGTTTAACGAGACCGACGCAAACCCGATCGACTGGGTCGTCCCTGAGGAACTGCTTGAGGCAATCCCGGAGTGGGTGCGGCTCGCCCATGGCAGCCGGAGGTGCCTCGACGACCTCATCAGCTTGATTCGAAGGCTGAGCATTCGGGAGCAAGTTGAGCTCGGCCTCCGGTGGGTCGCGGACATCTGTGTCCGGGAACGCAACATTGGCGTCTACCGGGCACGGTTGCTCGACGAGTGGCTCGTCGAACTCCATCCGCACACCGAAGCGTTCGGCCACTCGCGTGAATGGCAGCGACTGGTTGACCACCTCGTCGTGGCGGGCAACCAGCGGCTGGCGCGCTACTCGGTGTGAGCGTCGTGCGTCGCGGTTGGTGAGTGACCGAGCGGAGTCAGCGAAAAGTCAGTGAACCCGCTGACATGGGAGCGCAGCCGAGATCATCGGATGCCATCTTCCAGGGCACCTGACGGCACCATATGACACTCAGCGATCAGGCTCGGTACGCGGTGCCTGTCAAACCTCGTGAGACACGTCAGGCTGCTTGATCTGCCTCGGGGTCCTCTTTCTCCTTCGGCGGCTCGTTGATCCACACCGTCTTGGGAAGTTGCGGCGGGGTGGGCTTGCGGCGGAAGCGTTCAGGGTTGGCCGCGTAGGCCGCCTGGAGTGTCTTTGCCCGTTCGGCCCGGACCTGAGCCGCGGTGTCCAGGTGCACCGACGCGGGGGTGTGCAGTCCGATCCCCGAATGCCGATGCTCGTGGTTGTAGTAGGAGAAGAACTCGGCGCAGAACGCTCGGGCATCCTGGATCGAGGCGAACCGCCCGGGGAAGACCGGGCAGTACTTCAACGTCCGAAACTGCGCCTCCGAATAGGGGTTGTCGTTGGACACCCGCGGCCGGCTGTGCGACTGGGTGATGTTCAGATCGGCCAGCAGCGCCGCGACCGGTTTGGAGGTCATCGAGGTGCCCCGGTCGGCGTGTATCGCCTTGGGCGCGATCCCGCCGTTGGCAGCGATCGCATCGGCGATGAACTGCTCGGCCAGCTCGGCCGTCTCTCGTGGGGCGACCTGCCAGTGCACGACGTACCGCGAGTAGATGTCGAGCATCACATACAGATCGAAGTAGACACCTCTAACCGATCCCTTCAACTTGGTGATGTCCCAGCTCATGACCTCGTTCGGGCCGCGAGCGGCCAACTCGGGCCGTACCCGCGCGGGATGTGTGGCCTGACGGCGACGCTCACGCACCTCACCATGCGCCCGCAGCAGCCGGTACATCGTGGAGATCGAGCACAGGTAGATGCCCTCATCCAGCAGCGTCGCCCACACCTGTGCGGGCGCCTTGTCGGCGAACCTGGCCGAGCGCAGGATTTGCAGCACCTGCTCCCGTTCGGCCGCCGACAGGGCAGCCGGATGCGATGCCGGCGCCGGCCGAGGACCCAGTACGTGGGGCTGGGGGTTGCGCCGGCGATGCACGGTCGCCCGCGAATTACCCGTCAGGGCGCAGGCTGCTGTGATGCCCACGACCGGTTCCAACTGGGCGAACGCCTCATCGATCACTTCTTGCGCGGCGCGTCGGTCTCCGCGCTCTCGGACAGCAACTCCAAGAGCGCGTGCGCTTTTCCCATGATCTCCAGCGCTGCTTTGGTCTTGGCCAGCTCTCGTTCGGCCTTCTCGGCACGCTCGCGCAGCCGCTCGTTCTCCCTGTCGGTCTCGCTCTTGCGCGGCTTGGGCCCCGACGGCTTGGCGGCCAGGGCGTTCAACGCGCCCGCGTCGCGGGCCTTTCGCCACTCGATGATGTGGGAGTGATAGAGCCCCTCGCGGCGCAGCAGCGCTCCTTTGGCGCCGGACTCGGTCGCGGCGTCGTAGGCCTCCACCATCGCCAGCTTGTACTCCGGCGTGAACGACCGCCGCTTCGGCCGATCCGATCGAGGTCTGTTGCCCTTGCCCACCCCACCATCATCGGTGAGATCCACACGAAGGTCGGCCAACGTCAAGGTCGCTGTCTGAAAGATCCTATTCTCGCCCTGCTTGAGTCACAGAAGACTCCTTTGTCCTCAAGTCTCACGGGAGTCTGACAGAGAGGGACTACGCGTCCTGATCAGTGACGGTGAAGGTCCTCAACCGCACTCCGCGCTCCAGCACTTGGCCGTCGACGGCCGCACCACCCCCGAACTCCAGGCCAAATCCCGGCACCAGCACCTGGGCAGCCTCGGCCGCTACGTGCGACTCGGCGAACAGACCTCCGCTCAGGTCACCGCCGACGCAGACCCAGCCACCCGCCGCAAACCCCGCTGAACAGCGGGCCCCGACGCGACCCGACCAGCCATTGTCACCGCAGGTCAGCGGCGGGTTCGTTGGATTTTCCGCGATTACTACTGGCAGTTACTGATCGAAGTCGACGCTGGTCATGACCTGTTCCCTGGTGATCGCATCATAGGCGGACAGGTCCCAGGGCCGAAGAGCAGGGCCAGCCGGTCCAGGAGCGCGGAGTCCTGGACCGGAGGAGGCGGAGGCGGTCCGCGCCGTGATTGCTCACCAGACCGAGCTGTACCGGTTGCCGCGGACAGTACACTCGCCGAGCATCTGTGAGCGGTCTACCTGGCGCGCAGGGAGCACGGCCTGGGCCTTCAGACCTCGCCGGGACTACAGCTGGAGGATCAACGCCTCGACCTGCTGCAGAGCACCGACGCTGGCCTCGGCAGTGCTGCGAGCTTTGGTCAGTTTCTCCATCCATTCGATCCGCTGGTCGGCTGACAGGGGCTGCTCCTCCAGGTCGTCGCGCAACCGCCGGGCGGTTTCGAAGTCGGCCAGGAGCGCGTCTGCGGACTGGACGGCGCGTTCGTACGCGCCGGCGGTGAGCTCGATCCGAGCGGGCAGTTCCCGCCGAAGATCATTGAGTCGTGCACGAGGGTCGGCCGCCACGGTTTCAGGCGCCCGCATCACGCTCTCCGAATTGGAGTTGTCGCTGCCGGACTGGCCGTCGTCCTCGTCCTCGGCACTGCCTGCGGCCTGTGTCGTGACGGGTGGGAAGGTCTTGTCGAACCACGCCTTGTCCACGACGAAGGCCGTGGGGTTCCCATCAGTGTCCGGTACAAGGACCATGCCCGCAACGATCGGCGTCCTGTTGTCGGGTTCCCAGCCTTGCTCGCCGTAGCAGATCGGAACCGTTCCATCAGGCGCCGTCGGAGCGCTGGAGACGTCGGGATGGGCGAGGATCCCCTTCGCGAAGGCGATAAGCAGTCCCCGGGTGACGGATGGCGCACGCCCCTGCGTGTAGGCCAGTTTCAGCGCGGCGACGGCGCTGGACGGGCTACGGCGTAGCCCCTTGCGCTGCTCGCCGGCCTCGCTGCCCTGCCCGGGCGTGATCAGCGGCTGGGGGGCGTGGATCAGGTTGGGCACCATGCGGTCGACCAGAGCCGACCACGCCGCGGGCTTTCCGGCCTCAGCTTCCAGGAGCAGCGTTCTGACCGAGCGGGGGTCTTGTCGGGCGCCTTCCTTGACGTCCGGAACTCCGAACAGGCCTGTCGCGGACAGGATGTTGCCACGCTGCAGAAACAGCTGAGCGATGGCAGCCGACCAGAGCCTGGTACGGGTCTCAGCGGCCTTCTTGCCGATCTGGCTCCAGGCGGGCTCCTGAAGCGCGCCCCGCACGATCGGCCAATTCTTTCCGGTATCGCGCCACTGGCGTCGCCCCGTCGGTTCTGGCGCCGCCGGAATATCGGGAAAGACCAGCGCGGTGATGGCACGGATGGCGATATCTCGCAGTGTCACTGGATCGGGTGTCTCCTCCAGCGGCAGCAGCGGAGCGAGCGGGTCGAGCGGTCCGTTGGCGGTGAGTGCCGCCCGCACGCCATCCACGTTGAGCTGGTCAGCGGCCCGAGCCTTGGGAACGGCGTCGCTGAGCGCTGGCACGAGCTGCTCGTCGGTGACGTAGGCGTCGACAAGGATGGCCCATAGGGCCATGAGGCGGGCGTCTTCGTCGTAGGGCTGGACGCCGCGCAGGTGGTCGTCGACGTTCAGCGTCCGCAGCAGGTGCTCCAGGGCCGCCGGATTGCTGCAACCGATCACGATGTCCGTCGGCACGGTGGTGATCTTCGCAGCACGGTAAGCGGGGTACTCCTGGCCAGCGTCCTCTCGGGCTCGGGCGGCGTTGAAGGAGGCGGAGATGCGGTTCAGGACTTCCCGCAAGCTGAGCAGCAGCGTGGGGGCGGAATTGTGGTTCGGCATCGACCACTGAGATGAGGGCATGCCCGTCACCAGATGCTCGGCCTGCACACCGTAGAGGTCGAGCCGGGCCAGGGCTCTGTTGTTCGCCGTCACGGCGACCATCCGCCACAGCTTCGTCATCTGCCCGTCGGGCTGCTGGATCTGCCACTGCTGAAGAGCGCACATCCCTCGCGACAGTTGGCCGGAGGCGACCAGCGACTCGACTAGGTCGTAGCCCCGGCGGCGGCCAGCGCGGCGCAGTTTCTCCACTGCGTAGCGTTGGAGGTGCACGGCCACGTCCTGTGGCTGGGGCGCGAGCACGAACGCTGCAGCGGGCTGCCCGTTGTGCTCCGCGGGCCGGACGATGGGGCGGGGCCGGCGATGACCCAGCGACGACAGCAGGCGGTCCTGTTCTAGCCGTGCTTCTTTCGCTACCTTAGCGGCAGCTCGGTGCTTGTTGTCCGCTGCTTCGAGTGCGGCGGCGGCGTGGGGCTGGCCATGTCCTGAGCGGCCGCAGGACGCCAGTTCCATCTCGGCAAGCTTCGCTGCCTTGTCGGCCTGTTCCACGGCGAACTCGGCGACAACAAGTTCCTGGACCAGTCGTGTCGCTTCGTCGCTGGGAGTGGTCCAGGCTCCGACCGTGCGGTCGTTGAGGTCCCATGGGACGATGCCCGCGCCGTGCACGTCGCAGGTGAGCAGGATCACCCTGTCTTCACCGGCCCCGACGAGCCGGTAGGCATGGGGAACGAGGACCCTCTTGCCCCGCTGAGAGGTCACCAGCTTCTTGATCTCGGTGTCGCTCAGGGCGGAGGCGAGGCCCTCGATGATCGCGTCCCGAGGCGGTGGGGTCAGCTCCACCTCGGCGCAGGTGTTTTCGATGGCATCAGCGAGACGTTCCCCGTAGACCGGGGTGCTGATGTAGCGGTAGATGCCGTCCGGCCGCTTCGTCGCGGTCATGGTGATCTGCTTTCTCCGGCTGCGCCGGGAGAAAGCACGCCCTCGGCTGTCGAGGGTGTGACACGCACCCGAGAGCCGAAGCCTCGCGCCAGCAGAACACGGACCGGTCCGCCAAGCGTCCGGTTCCGACCTGCTCCGTACGACCCTCCTGCCGCTGCCCGCAGAAAGATCAGCCCCAACGGCGCCACGGCGGCACCTGGACGTCTCGCAACTGGCTCCTACTCCGCCGACGGCGGCACGAGGCGGACACCGGTGGAGAACCACCGACGTGCGGATCAATGCTGGCATAAGGGAGTCCCGAGTGATGTCGAAACGGGAACTTGCGCGGCTCGCGACTCGGTTTGAGGGGAGTTGGCAGGTGTCAATTCCCTCAAAACGTGGAGACGGTCCTATGCCACAGCAGCCCTCAGCAGGGCCGTTGATGCTTGCCTCTTCTCGATCACCCGACGCTCGAATGTGATGGGCGGCAGCCCTTCATTGGCGCTGTGCCTCCTCCTGGCGTTGTAGAAATCGGTGATCCAGGTCGCGATCTTCAGACGAGCCTCGGCTCGAGTACGGAAGCGCTGCCGGTGGACGTACTCGACCTTGCGTGTGCTGTTGAACGCCTCGGAGGCTGCATTGTCGAGCGCGCAACCGGCCCGGCCCATCGACTGGACCACCCCATGCCGACGACATTCGGCCTGGTAGCAGGCGGCGGTGTACTCCGACCTGCGATCGGAATGGAAAATCACCCCGTCCACATCACCGCCACGGGTGGTCACCGCCATCTGCAGCGACGCGACGGTTAACGCCGCATCGTGATGCTCCGACATCGCATAGCCGAGCAGGCGGCGGGAGAACAGGTCCTCAACGGTGGCCAGGTACAGCGACTCATCGGTATTGATCATGGTGCCGTCACCGACCCACAGAACATCCGCAGCGACCGCGGCGAACTTCCGGCCGACCAGGTCCGGCGCGGCCAGACGCCGGCCCTGCCGCGTCAGCGAGCGCGGCTTCTTCGGCTTGCGGCCGGCCAGGCCCAGCTCGGCCATCCGCTTGGCCACCGTGTTCTCCGATACCTTGCAGCCCTCCGCGCGCAGATCTTGAGTGATCCGCGGCGAGCCGTAGGTGCCCCCGACGCCTCGAAATACCGCTTGATCTCCTCATCCAGGCTGGCCCGTCGCTGCTCGCGGTCCGTCGGCGCGCGATTGTGGGTTTCCATCGAGATCAAGCGTAGAGAGCCGCACCGTCAAATTGGTACTTCTCTTCCCTCTCCGCACAGGCCATGTTGCTGATTGGGTGTCATAGCTGAGCGCGACCACCGGTCAGCCACAAGGATCACGAGCGTGGTGACCACTGTCGACACGCACAACCCGAAGGCCACCATAGTGCTGGGACTGAGCATCTTGGAGATCACGGCGCAGCCGTCCTGGGACGAGGGTCACTCAGCCGAGGATCAGGAAAGTGCGATCAGGTTGTCCCGATAGCCAAGGGCGCGTATCTTTCAAGCAGGCATGGAGTTCGGAATTGGGTCTGAGCCACCGCCGACACGCTTCGAGGTGCTGGTCTCGTTAGGTGTGACCAGGCACCACATCCTCCTCTCCTCGAGTCGATTGGACCTGATGCGTCCTTTCGGCTGAAAGGACGCATCCCCATGGCTATCTACTCCCAGCACGCGAATCGCGGAAAGGTGCAGATCCTGGCCACTTATCGTGCGCCGGACGGCGTTCGGTCGGTGACTGTGACGAGCGTGGAGAACACTGCGCTTGCTACACCTCTGGTGAGTGCACTCAACAGAATCTCCGCTTATGCCACCGTCCCTATCACTGTGTGGGACGAGCGCAGAGAGCGTGTGGCGCGCTATCCCGCCGACCACCTTGCAGCGCTCGTCGACCAGAATGCGCGAGAGGATCTGCTAAAGGGCGCGCACAGCCTCTGGTACGAGTACGTGAAGCTGCTGCTTCACCAGGCGCTGACCGATCTGGACGCGGCAACGTCTTCGGTGCCCGGACCTGTCCGGACCGCAGTCGAAGCCGAGATCGAAGCGGAGGCGGGCGCACTGACCAGTTCTTCAGGGGACCTCGACCCCGAGGAGACGGAAGACATGCGCTTGTGCGAGTTCGACAATCCGTTCGTCACTTTCGATAGCCGGCGCGGGAACGTCTTCTTTGGCGATCCTCACTGCCTGGAAGGCGAACGCACCCGCCTCGACCGCCTCGAACGCGGCGCTTCCCGCAAGCGCCTTGAACGGGCAGTTGACGATCTACGGCTCCTCTATGACGCCCATGCCCGATGTGACAACGAGGGGGCGAACCTGATCATCGACAGCTCTCTGTTCGTCGAATATGAGCCATGGGACGAACCGGGCCGCTACTTCCTCAACATCTTCGCCCCTATGCCCAGCGATGATGACAACGCCTGGCAGTTGGAGATCGGGCGATGGATACCCGATGACCCAGAGGATGAGGACGGTTCCGCAACCGGAGAGACAGTTCTTCGCTGCGTTCGAGCAACCCCACCTACCGCCTCAGAGCTCATAGAAGTGCTGAATCTTAGTTGGGGGCGAGCTCAGCAACTGGCTGGTTGGGCGGTAACTCCCGTAGGCGAGGCGCTCGACGGTACGACGTTCGTGGTGACCCGCCGCTACGACAATTAGTACAGAGGTGGGTGACGAGTTCGATGACCCTGGGAAACGATTAGTTTCGGCCTGGGAAGCGATCTTCTGACATCCGCCATCACGGCTGCTCGACCGTACTCGTGAACCCCCAACCCAGGGCCGTTCTTGAGTTGGCTCAAGAGCGGTTGACGAGATCCCATCCGATCGCTTGATCGGGCGGGATCTCATCGTTTCCGAGGCTCTGTGGCCGCTGGGCGGGCTGATTTCGGCTCGTGCGGTGGCCCTGGCGGAGGGCGCTGCTGGTGGTGGACCGCAGTGTGGGACTGGCCGGTGGGCGTGCGAAACCCAACGGTCGTCGTGGTGTTGTGCGGTTGGTGGCAGGGCGGATCACTCGCGAGGTGGTGGTCTGCTGTCTGCCTTGGGCGGGGCGGGGTCGTGCTCGGCAGGCGTTGTCGTGTCCTGAGGTGCGGGCTCGGGGCGGTCGTGGGTTTGCCGCCAGCTGAGCAGGATGTGCTGGTTGGCCATGCAGACCATGAGCGCGGTCAGCAGTGTTTGGGCCACGCGGCCGTGCGCGAGCCGGTTCATGGGGTCGCCGACATCGATGTGGTGGCCCTTGATCCTGCCGTTGACGCCTTCGGTGTTGCCTCGGATGATCTTGCAGGCGTCCTGCCAGGTGGGGTGAGGTAGCGCCGGTCTTGACGGAGTTTGTCCCTTGATGCCGAGGTCGTCGGGGCGCAGCGTGATGGTCGACTTCTGGCAGATGCGTGGCAGTTCGGCCAGGGGAAGGGGCCGTTTCCTCTCGTTGTCGGGCAGCAGGATCGTGGGTTTGGCGGCCATGTGGGCGGCGCGGGCGTTGGCCAGATCCATCGCTGCGGGAGAGGCAGGCGGGGTGGGGCGGGTGCGGTTGAGGCGCGGGCAGGTCACCGAGGGGGAAGGGCCCGCGGCCAGGCATTGCAGTCGTACCCGTCCTTGGGTGTCGGCGCTTTGTTTGAGCTTGAGCCAGTAGGGCTTCGCTACCCGCACGATGCTCTCCGCCCCGGCTGTCCTCACCGGTCTCGGCATCGCTGTCCATCAGGCGACCGGCCTGACCCAGAACGCCGACAGCATCACGCCCGCCGGGCTGACCAAGCTCTTGGACGGCATCCGCTGGGATAAGGAGCCCGCGTTCTGGTCCGGCATCGCCGGGAACACCAACGTCCATGGCAAGCTCACCATCGGCGGGGGCGCAAAGGACTCCGGCGGCCGGGTCGCCGACGCCGTTCTGTACCCGAACAGCACGACCGGTCGCCAGATCCGCGGCCGGTAGCAGCACTCGATGAGTGGTCCCCGCCGCCCGCAATGCGGCGGGGACCATCTCGTATTCTGCAGCCCTGGCTCCGCCCTCCCCCCGGCGAGCGGGGCCAGGGCGCGTCCAGTTCAGCCCGAGCCGCTACCCACCTGCTGCATGGTCACCCGACCCCCGGCGGATCTCGATCAGCGGCGCCTGGTGGTGACGACTACTACCAGAGCCAGTGCAAGATCTGGGGAAGCGGCCAGCCAGCGGGCCTGGCAGTAGTCGCCGAAAATCCAACGGATATCGCCGACCATCGTCGACGTGAGGCATCCGGGCGAGGTCAGTGGCACCTTCGGTCCGGCCCGCCGCACGCACTGACCGGCGCACCAGTTTGAGGGCTGAACCCACGGGGTCGGGGCGCGGCGCGTGTGGGTGCTGATCGATGACGCGCTGCGGACGTCCGGAGCGCTGCTGTAAGCCGACAGGAGTCCGCGGATGCTCAGCGGCTTGTTTCAGGCAGCATGCGCAGGGGGATCGAACAAATGATCGACGGGAGTGGTTTTCGGCAGAGTGAAGTTTATAATGGCTACATGTCTCGTCAGCCTGAGCCCTTCGCGCCTGGCGTGTTGTCCCTGCTTAGGGCGAATGCCAGGCTGACGGTGTCGGGTTTGGCGTCTGCGGTGGGGGTGTCGGCGCGGCAGATCATCTACTACGAGCAGGGCAGGCACTCACCCTCACCGGCGCGGTTGAAGAGGCTGGCTGAGGTACTTGGGACTTCGGCGCAGGCGTTGACGGGTGTTCCCCGCGAGGAGGAGACCCTTACGGACTTGCGTCGATTTGCTGGGCTGAATCGTGGGGGCGCCGCCAGGGCGTTGGCGGAACGGGTGCCAGAGGTGACGGTCTGGAAGCTGCAGGCGGTCGAGTCCGGCATCGTTGTCCAGGCGTGGGCTGACCCGGCGTCCCTCGAACAGGTCGTTGCAGGTTTCGCTGAGATATACGGCACGTCGACGTCTGCTGTTCGGCAGGCGTGGTTGCGGGCTTTTCCGCAGCAGGCGTACCTGTTCCGCGCGGCACCGGTCAAGCGGGGGAAAGACGAGACGGTGGTAGCTTCATCGGACAAGGGGATGCGTGACTGGCGGGCGTTGAACGAGCGGCAGCAGGCCTATCTGGTGGCCTGCTTCCATCAGGATCAGGAAGCCGAAGCTCACGCGCGCGCTGAGCACGCGGCTGGGCGTGATCTCGGACCGGCCAGCGTCTGGCGTAAGCTGCCGTTCACCATCAAAGCCGACCCTGCTTTCACCGGCTACACCGACATCCAACTGCGGCTCAAGGAACAGGGGCTGCTCGATCCAGGTGCAGGCTCGAGTCTGGCTGTGCTGAAACGCCACGGACTGATCACGCTGACCGAGGATCAGGTGGAAGTGTTCCCTCTGGGGCCGGTCAATCGCGTGCTGGTGGAATTGACCCGGGTAGGTAGGGCATGTGTACGGGCAGGACTGGGAGCCCAAGCGCCGGTTCGGACCCCGGCGCATCTGTTATCCGCGTGGTTGTGGGAGAACCTGTTGAAGGTCGCCTCAGCCGAGCCCGATGGGTTGCCGGAAGCCGGGTTGTGGGGGAAGGCCAGGTTCTATCTGGGGACAGGGTTCCGGCCGAATGGGGCGGCCAGTCGCGGCTACATCGACGCCGAGCCGATTCGCGTCGAGGTCGCCCAGGGCGCGTTCGTCAAGGAATACCGCTGGCATCTCACTGAAGCTGGCCGACGGCACATCGTTGATTATTTCGATGACTATCAGGACCTATATCCGCAGTTCGAGGTGGACGAAAGGACCCGTGCCGCGGCTGCTGCCGATCTCTGAGCGTTAGAGTGCAATCTCAAACTGTCACACCCACTGGTTAGCATGCCCGGTGTGAACGACCCGAGCTCACTCTTGGATGCTCCCGAGGTTCGGCATACGGTGATGGCGGCCGCTGCCTTGGCAGCGCAGGCCCTCACTGACGCCGAGGCGCCCCCAGAGCATCGACTACGCACCTTGATGGAATCCCACGGCCGGATCATGGCGGCCCGCGGCCCCTCTCACCCACTGACCTTCGCTGAATTCCGTGAACTGCTCACTGGAGACCTCAATCTTCTGCTGCCGGGGGAAGTGCCAGCGGAGGAGATGCAGGGCGTTCGTCTGATCACTGGAGACGGGCAGTTCGACGACGACCTATACGACCTGGAGGCCGAGCAGCGGCTGGTGCTGCGGACCTTGTCTCGGCTGACTCGCGGTGGCCGCTCAGCAAACGGAGATGATCTCGAAGCGGAGATGGACCAGGAACGGGCCTACGCTGGCCTGAAGAAGGCCATGGACCAGACCGTATATGTGGAGGGCCGCAAGGCACTCATTGACTATCCGGCCGGGCCGGTCAGCAAGCTCCGTAAGCTGCCGCTGCCCAGTAGCGTTCGGCAGTTCTACACCGACATCCCGCACGCTGCGGTCTTCGACCGTTGGTGGTTCGCCTGTCCGGTATGCGAATGGCCCATGCGGGTGACGCTTCAGCAGACCCGCGGCGGTCGGTCCGGAAGCGTCCAGTGCTTCCACCGACCGCACCGCGACTTCGGAGCCAAGTACCACTTCAAGATCCCGGCCGACGGCGGGGCGCCGAAGCTGGTCCCCGCCGCATCGGCGCCCGTCGCACGGTCGGGCAACGACAAGGTGCTGTTCCCCACAGTGCATGGCGTGACGCCGCAGGCGACACTGGTCAAGGACCACGCCGCGCTCACTCGTGGCGTATGGCGCTGGACCACCGTGCCAGGTCTGGTCGAGGTCGCACTCTACGAAGCCCTCAAGGCGCGCGGCCTGGCGCCAGTCCTGTGGCCCGATCTCGACTCCTACGACCTTCAAATCGAGGTTGCCGGCGCGGGAGGGAAGACGCAGTTCCGGATCGATCTCAAGGATTACAGCCACCCGCTGCTGCTGGCCCAGAAGATCCAGGCGGATAAGGGCGACGCCGGAGGAGCCGACTGGCTTGCTGTTCCCGACTACCGGGCCTCCAGCCTCCCCTTGCTGAGCCGCGTATGCAGCGAGTTCGGTTTGAGTGTCTCGACCGCGGGTGACCTCGGCGCGAAGATCTGTGAGGAGGCAGGTGTCCAGTGGGCCTGACGAAGCTATCGAAGAACGATGCTGCCATCTGCTGTGCGCTGGCGCTGGCCGCCCACTACTTCCCCGGTTACGACGAGGGGGGGAACCCGTGCGGCTCCTTCCGGTACGCCGCCTACCTGCTGAGCGGCCAGCTCGATAAGTGGTCGAGGTGGCGAGGCCTGCCGCATGAGGAGAAGCAGCGTCTCGCTGCCGTAATGGTGGCCGCGCCCGAAGACCTGTCCAAGACGACCGTGTTCGGCATTCGGGCCCGCAAGCTCCTCACGCCCACCGAGCAGGGTCCAGCCCCATGGCCGTTCCGCCTATCCGGTGAGAGCGGCCGCGAGCAGGCAGCTATCCCGATCGTCGGGGGCGATCTGCTGGCCTACGTGGACCGTATGCTGGATCGGCTCGGCAAAGATCATCGGCGACGGCGGCCACCCAAGCCTGCCGATGCGGGGGATTGGCTCACCCGCGATCGTTACGTGGCTGGCCATGGGCTCGTACAGGGAAAAGTCACGATTCCCGGCTTCACCTCAGGCGCTGGCGAGATGACGCCGCTGGAGGTGGTCACCGCTCCTTATCGGGCCGAGATCACAATCGACGTGCCCGACTTGCTGGAGGTGGCACGGGAGATCGACCTGCGGTACCCGCCGGAAGGCCGGTATCTGGAGCAGGTCCTCACCGATCTGACGAGTCAGTTGAACACCATCGACTCGTTGAAGGCTAGCGATATGATCCGGCTTCTGGCCGGGCCGATGGAGATCCTCAACGCACCCACCGGCACAGGAAAGAGTGTGCTGGTCCGGGTCGCCGCGTCCTGGTTCGCGCTCAACGGCATGACCATCACGATCGTCCTGCCGACCGTGGACGCCACCTTGGCCACTACCTGGGACATCCACGAGGACCTCCAGCACCTGTCCGCCCGTAGAACGATGCCCGCACCGGTCTCGTGCACGCCGTTGATGTCGGCTTGGGGGTTGCATGACCGGGCGATTAAGGCTGCGGGCCGTGTTGAGGGAGCGTTCCTCCACCAGTCGACCAAGACGCTCTGGAAAATCGACCAGCTGGCCTACGGATGTGCGCTGAAGGCCCACACCCAGATCAGCCACCCCCTCCCCAATGGGGAAGAGCCCTGTACGGCTTTGCGAGCCCTCCCTCCTGGCCGGGGCACGCGCTCATGCCCGTTCATGTCGACCACCTGCGGGAAGTTCGAGCAGCACCGACAGGCGGTGACCGCGTCGGTGTTGGTGACCAATCACCACAACCTAATGATGGGACGGTTCCCGCTCGGTGTCCTGGCCGACGGCCGTCTGGTCGGCGATATGACGATCGCCGAGCTGGTGCTGCGCCGCTCTGACATCGTCATGATCGACGAGGTGGACCAGTTCCAATCAGTCGCGATCGGACAATGTGCACGAGAGATCGTCTTGGATTCCCGGCACCGCCGCACCGTTCCACTCCGGCAGTTGGACGACGACAAGACCGACCTGCCGGTGGAAGCGGTCAAAGACCTCTGCCCGACAATCAGCCATGCCCGGTATCTTTCAGAATTCCTGCTGGCGTCGATCTGCACCGGGGACATCCACCTGAGGCAGTACGAAGGAAGCGGCCCCGCCAAAGACCGGCCCGGTCTCAACACGACCGGTTGGCACCTGGCAGGAGGCCGAGACCGTCGCCTCATCACTCTGCTGTTCCCAAGCGCTGGCATCACCGATCTGCAGGACATCCCGAAGGACCTGTTCGATACCCTCAACGCCCTGCACCCCGTCCCGCCCGCCGCGACGAGCGACACCCGGCCCGACTCTGCACCGGTCCAACTGCCCGACCCCTTGGCGAAGGTGCGGGACCTGCTGGAGAGAGTCCTCGCTCCCCGCGGCGACGACCTGCTCGCTCAGGTCAAACTGGAGCTGAACGAGGCGCTGGAGCAGACCGTCACCAATGCTCACGACCGTAGTGAGGCCATCGAACTGCTACTCGTGCGGACCTGGCTGACCGAGCTCGACGACGCACTCGGCCTGCTCCGCAGCAAGACCGCCCAACTACGATCCGTCGGCCTGCAGTCCGCTCGTGATCTGGCCGAACGCCTGGAGTCGAAGATCGGCGGCAACATCTTCCCCTACGGGATGCTCGGTGGCGCGATCGTCGGCTATCGGGTCACCGGACTGGACGACCCGGACAAGAACGCCGAACTCACTGCACAATTCATCACCGGCGACCCGCACACTTACACCGCCCAGCTAGGCAGCATCCTGTCCCTCGCCCTGGCCGGAGTCGAACGCCCTGTCATGGGGCTGTCGGCCACCGCCTACTTCCCCCAAGCGGTCCGTGAACATGTCCATGCCGACGTCAAGTGGTGGATGACCGACGCCGCACCCGCCAGCATCCGCGCCGAACGCCATATGATCACCGATGCGGTCACCGACAAGGCCATCCAGATCTCCGGTATCCCCCAGGCGATGAAACGCCGTGCGCTGATCACGCTCGGGGAACGGCTCTACGACACCGAGATCCACAATGAACTCGCCCGAATCGAGCGCACCGACCCGGCCCGCGCACACGCCGCCGTCGTTGTGAACTCCTACGAGCACTGCCGCCACATCGCCATCGGCATCCATAACGCTGGCCGGTTCACCGGCGGCCTGTGCATCGCCGTCCCCGCCGAAGCGTCCCGCCGCGAGCAACTACGGCGACTAGCGCCACTGCCGCCAGACGTCGTCGAGCTGACCCCGGACGAATTCGAAACCTTCCCGACGCGCGGCCGGATCCTCATCGTGCCGATGGCACGGATCGCCCGCGGCCTCAACATCGTCATCGGCACCAAATCCGCCATCACACCCGTCTACCTATGCACCCGGCCGCTTGCTCTGCTCACCGACCCACCCGAGATGTACGCGAGCGTTAACGCCGCCGGCCTGCACGCCCTGCCTGCTCTGCCCTCAGACGACCCCGTTGCCGCTCTCGCGGAGGCCCGTCAGGCAGCCTGGCAGCGTCTGGGAGTGATCATGCGCTCCGCTCCCGGGTTCGTCGCCGCCCGCCCCGAACTTCAGGAGGAAATCGTCGCGGGAATGATCGTCGACATGATCCAGCTTGCTGGCCGTGCCCGACGCGGCGGCACCGACATGACCTTGCACCTGGTCGACTACGCCTTCCACGAGGACTCCTGGCAGTCCGACCTGGCGAACATCCTGCGCCGCATGTACGACGGATGGCATCCTGACACTCGCCGCCGAATGAACGCGATTTACCGAGAAGCCCTGGCCGCGTTCCTCGCCTACGCCGGCATTGACACCAGCGCCGACGACGCCTGACCAACCGGCCTCCCCGAGGGAGACGCCCTTCACTTCCCCTAAGGAGGGAACCCTTCCCATGGCTGGAAAACTCCGTCGGCAGTTGGACCTGCTGGCCTACCGGGCTACCCCCGCCCTGCTTGCAGACGCCACAGTCAGCCTTCGACTGTTTGAGCCCGGTGTCGTGTCGATGTGGCGGCTGCTCGATCGGCAGTACCGGGAGTTGGTGAAGAACAGCGACGCTCAGACGCCCTACTCGATTGCGACCAACGCGCTGCGCTGCCTCACCGGCGGTTACGTTCACCTCGACACCGACCGCGGGTTCCTTGTCAGCCGCGACCCGATCGACGACGACACCCTCTGCGACACCTTCACCCTGCTCACCGGGCTGGTCAACGGGCAGACTGTCGAGGAGGTCAACCTATTCAAGCCCAGCACTCTCGCCGAACGCATCGCCGGTACCGTTCAGGAGGAGCGGCTTCTGGCTGACCACCTCCTCGTTACCACGAGCGGGCAGCCCAACGCCGACGCGTGGGTGTATCAAAGCATCGGCTGGGACCTAGCTCGCCGATTCTGCAAGGACCCGTGGGAAGTAGACGGGCAGACGGTCCATCTGCGACCTGACAGCGGCGGCGGGTTCATCGCTTGGAACCTTCCCTGGTCGAATAAAGCAGGCACCGCACACGCCCTGGCTCGCGGTCGCATGCTGATGAAGACCATGGCGAACATTGGCGACCCGCTCATCTTTCTATCGGCGTCCGCGACCCGCATCCAGAACAGCATGACTTGGGCCCGCACCGTCCTGGTCGAGCAGACCAAGAAAGACAGACCGATCATCGCGGTCGAATTGGCAGGGCGCGGTCAGTTGCGCGTCATCCATCGCATGACGCTTCAAACTCTGGCCCGTCTCAACATGGACCACTCGGTCCTACACGGCGTCCAAGAGCGGATCGACCACGAAGAACGTGCGCGTCAAGAGGCCAAGGAAGCCGGGGACGACACGTGGCGTCCTCCAGGCGGGCCGCTGACCAGGATTCGGCCCATCGAGAGTAAACATTACAAATTCCCTATCGGGACAGGCGTCGGCCTGTTCTTCGAACGCGAACTCGACCGTAGGTTCCGGGAGGTATTCGGCGACACGGCGATCAGCCCAAACGTCGTCGTCGACACCGTCGGAATGAAGCAGCGCAAACAAGCCGACATCCTGCCCACCCCCGAAGAAGTCGCGAGATCGCTTCGCACCATGGGCTACCAGCGGTTGCGTCTGGTCTGCCTGTGGTACAAGGACGAGAATCGCCTTCGGATGATCCGCGCCCTCTGCTCCGCCTACAGACTCGAGACCGAAGCCGACCCGGTCGACGGCGAGTCGGTGGCGTTGCTCGACGACCGCGTCACCGCTGTCTTCCATGAAGCACCCCGGTTTCTCAAGCACGGGCCCGACTCCGGGATGAAGGAGGACCTCGACGGCCTAGCTGGACTCCAGTCGGAGCAGGGAACCCTGATCGGGGTGTGGGCCGAGACCGAGTGGGATGACGACGAGGACGAACAGCAGGAAGCAATCGAAGGGGACGACCAAGAACTGACGGGTATAGAGGGCAGTAGCGAAGAATCCGCCGGCCGACCGGGCGAAGACGAAGACGCCAAGCACCGCAGCCGTCGCACCCTATCCCGCCGCAACATCGCCTCGCAGTACATCAAAGACGGCAAGAAGAAGACCGCCAAGACGAAGACCACCACCGCGAAGCAGCCTGTTGATCCGGCGCAGACCAAACCCAAGAAAAAGACCCAGGACCACCCGGCGATCTACGCCCAGCTCGACCTCTATCGGAGCCTGGGAATCGTCGACCGGCGCATCGACGACGTCATGGTCGGCGGTGTTGTCGACCGCATCGGTCCATATAAAGCGACCGAGGTCGCGCACTGCGGCATCCACGTCCGCCGCCAGAGCAAGCGCCGCGGTGAGCGGTCGGCGAAGATCTGCGTAACCGCCACCGTCCTGAGGCCTCCGGCTGACCCAAGTCAGGCATGGACACTGCACGGGTGGAGCTACACCGATCGCAACTGGCAGCCCTATACCGACGCCCAGAACGCCTTCCACGCCGAGGACTACCCGGAGGGCAAGATGACCGAGCTCATCGATGACAACAAGGGCCACAAGTTCGTCGCCAAGACCATCGACCAAGCCCTAAACGACCTCGCCCGCTACCTCGACGGAACCCCATACACCGTCACGGTCGACGGCAACGCTACTCGACGCCTTTGGGGCGGCCTACACAACAACAAGCAGGGCGAGACAGGCAAGCCCGGTACCACCTGGCTGCCTGGATACAGCCTCCGGGAGGACTATCGCCCCGTCGCTGTGATCCGGATCAACAAGGACACCTACGAGACACCTCGCCCGTTCGGCGCCACGTGGATCAGCGAGGACGACGAACACAACACTAAAACGACGTCGAAGAGTCTGTTCCGCGTTGACCCCGACTTCGGTCACCCAACCTGGCTGCTCGTCACCGTCCCACCCCAGCATGACGGTGCCAACAGCGGCCGACTCGGCGAGGATAAGACCCGCTGGGCCGCTGACCACGGCTCCAACATCGAAGGACAACTCCGCAAGAATGAGATGGCCGCCAACTGGTACGCGATGACCGCCACCGAGATCTACGTCATCCCGCTCCGCGACGACATCCAGCCCCGCCCCCTCGCAGTCCTCACCGCACGCCTGTGCAACCAGCCACTCACCTGGGCCAACCGCACCCGCTATAGCGCCCCACTACACGCGGCCCAAAAAATGGACCAAGATCATCCGCAATATCGCCGCACTCAGGTCGCCGAATCCGACGACGGCACTGCGCAGTTGGGATTGACTGACAGCCTCGACTGATCAGGACATGACTACTCGGGCGGCGCGTTCTGCGCGTCGAATTCGGTCAGTTGATCACGGAGTAGAGCGGCCTCGGCTTCAGCTTTTTGGAGACGACGTTGCAGGCTGGCTCTAGAAGGCGGTGCCGGAGGTTCGGGCTTTCGTTCTCGTGGAAGAAGCCAGCCGATGCGTTGATATGCGACGATGTATCGCGCACGAGGGCAGGTGTAGCACAGTTCCTCGGGTTGCGGCCTCGGCCAGCCTTGAGCGAGCATTCGCTTGTAGTGTTCACGTTCGCGCTCGTCCTGCCTATCAGGGTCTGACGCCCAGAACTCCTCAAAGTCAGCGGTCATCTCTTGAAGTCTCTCGGGACTGACTCGATGAGGGCCGTCCTCGGGCTTCCAATCCAGGTCCGTGACGACGTCGGTCGCGTGCCCACATGACAGGGTCACTTTCCAGAAAGCCTTGGTGCAGCGCTCATCGCGGCGGATCAGGGCCCACGACTCCGAGTCCTCACCCTCTGGTGGGTCGACGGGATCCGCAGGGAAGGAGACTTCTCTGCGGGTTCCCCAGTCGGTGATATCTCGATAGGGCTGGGGTGGAGTGTCGTCGTGGGAACAGAGAATCTGGCCTACGGGTAGTGAATTTTCGTTGACATGATCATGCCATCTTGCCTGGTCAGGCAGGTTGTTGTCGCCGTAGGTCAGGACCTCGGTAACGCAGTCGCAATCGAGTTGGATGCGCCACCGGTAAAACTTGTCTGGGTCAGGTGCCCAGAACGCCCAGAGGATGGATGGGATGCGTTCGCGACGCTTGGCGTTCAGGTCGAGGTACTCCCGCAAAATATCCGTGCGTGGTCGTGCTCTTCCAGGCAATCGCCGAGGGACTCCTGCTTGCGGAGGTGTGATTGCCGGCAGCGAAGATCCCGTCTCGGTGGTCGGCGAGGTATGCATGGTTGGGCTCCCTCCTACTTCCACCAACGATGGTAAGGACCGACACCGCATGACAGGCGTAGAAGCGGCAAGTCCATGTCCAGGACCGGAGGTGATCCTGGCCCAGGGCCGAGTCTTGCGGGGCATCGAGAGCGCCGAGCGGCTCGCAGGGCTGGCCGCGCGGCCCGCTGTGCCCAGCGGGCACAGCATCGTGCCCGGGAACGCGGCTGACGCCCGCTACTACGGCCGGGAAACGATCTTCGTCGCCTCGGGAAGCGATCTTCGAGATACCTTCAGCGCCCCAGGCCAGACCTACTCGTGAACACCCCACCCAGGGCCGTTCTTGAGACGGTTGGACTGAAGTTGACGGGATCCCGTCTGATCATCGAGATCGGGCGGGATCTTGTTGTTTCGGGGAGTTTCCGAATCGGGTTCGTCCTGGTTTGGGAGTCGCGGAACAGTGTCCGGGAAGGCCCGGGTGATGTCAGGCCGCTGGTGGAGGTCCGAGTTCGCGTCGCTGGGCATGCCGACGCCAGCTCCGGGCTGGGTGCTGCGACAAGGTGATCTGAATTGCAGGTTATGGGACGGGTGGTGGCCTGCTCCGGCCCGTGAGCGGTGTGCGGTCGATGGGCTTTGCTGGGATCTCGGGGATCTCGGGGATCTCGGGGATCTCGGGGATGTCGGCGGATGTGTCGGGCTCGTCTGGGGACTGGTGGGTGTGGCGCCAGCCGCCCCAACTGATAGATGCGGGAAGCGATCAAGTTCCATCCCGGAAGCGATCAAGGCGGTGCCCTCTCCGCCGCAGGCCGAAGCCATTCGTGAACACCCCACCCAGGTCAGAGGCCGTTTCCGTAGATCGGAAACGGCCTTTTGCGTGCAAGGGCTTGGGAATCGATGCTTGGAAAGATGGCGTCCATGGCTTGAGCCCCCTCAAGGAGGACCGGCCGGAGCTGCTTCCGGTAGACGGTCTCGTCACGATGGTGTTGCTGTGGCCGACCAAGCGGGAGATGTGCTCCAGGGGCACGCCGCTGTCCGAGAGCAGCGCTTGACTGCCGTCGAGTCGATTCGAGCCTACGGCCCCGTATGTCTAAGCGTATAGGCGCGGCAAAGCTGGCTGTCTGCACTGGAGTCCCAGCCATGCGTCTTGTCTGCTAATCAAGGCAACTTGGTTGCCTTGATTGTGGCAACTCGGTAGCCTAAGCTTGTGAAGCGAAATGACCTTCTCAATCGGATGGCGCGCCTGGCGAAGAAGTTCGGCTTCGACTTCTCCAAGACGCCTGATGCCCACGGTGCTAACCATGACAAGTGGTACGTCGGAGGTGAGCCGGTCATCGTGCCGCGACACAATGAGATCAACGAGTTGACGGCCAAGAGCATCCTCCGAAGCTGGGAAGAGATGCTTGAAGAGGCAGCGAGTTCGGAAGAGGGGGAGGGCGAGTGAGCACCTTCCGTGTGACGGCGCAGAAGTCCGATGACTGGTGGGCGCTGACTGTAGAAGGTCCAGGGCTCCGTCGCCCGGCGTACACTCAGGCTCGTCGCTTGGATAGGGCCGAGGCCATGGTTCGCGACTTGCTCGCTTTGCACTTCGACGCTGACCCTGCCGATGTGGGGGACATTGAGATCATCCCTGCCGACGAACCTCTGGCGGACGAGTTGGCCAGCACTCGCAAGGTTCGTCGTGAGGCCGATCGCCTTCGCGATGAGGCGACCACCCGCACCCGCTCGACAGCGCGGCACTTGAGGGAGCGAGGTTATGCCCAACGCGAGATCGGTGCATTGCTCGGGGTGAGCCATCAAGCTGTCGGAAAACTGCTTGGCGAACAGCCGAAGCGCAGCGTGGACGCCTGAAGCGGACTCCGCAGAGCGGCACGAGCAGGCGCAAAGATGCGGCTGGCCAAGATGCGCGATTCATAGTCTGGCGTTGGCGACGCGTCGTTGCCGCCCTCTACAGACCCACTGGAGAACAGCTCTTGGAGCGGGGTTCGAGGTGCAGTCGGCTGTTGCGGCTATTCCGTGGGTCGACGTGCCTGTCTTACTTCGCGGTCGATTGCCCAGGCGTCCGCCACTGGGCCCACGTGCCCGAGCTTGTCGGGGTTGATCACCGCGCGGATCGTCTGGATCTGCCCGTCGAGTACATCGAGCGCCAGGGTGTGGAGCACCTTGCCGTCCCGGTCGAGGAAGATCGCGCCCGGCTGGCCGTTGACCTCGTGCGGCTCGAACGTCACGCCGATCATGGCCATCTGGGGGAAGACGGAGGCGAGCAGCCGGGCCACGTTCTGGGCGCCGATGACGGCCTTGGCCAGCTGCGGGGCCTTGCCGCCGCCGTCACCGACCATCGATACGTCGGCAGCCAGCAGGTTCTGCAGGCCGGCGATGTCGCCTTCGCGGAGGGCGTCGAAGAACCGCGACGCCAGTTCTTCTCGCTCTTTGCGGTCCGCCTCGAAGCGGGGCCGGCCTGCGGCCATATGGCGCCGCGCCCGCACCGCCAGCTGGCGGCACGCCGCCTCGGAGCGCCCCACGGCCGACGCGACCTCGAGAAAGCCGAAGTCGAACACCTCCCGCAGCACGAAGACCGCCCGCTCGAGCGGGGACAGCCGCTCCAGCAGCACCAAGGCCGCCATCGACAACGAGTCGGCCAGCTCCGCCGACCGCTCCGGGTCCTGGTAAGGGTCGGAGAGCAGCGGCTCGGGGAACCACGGCCCGACGTACTCCTCCCGCCGGACGCGGGCCGAGCGCAGCACGTCGATCGAGATCCGGGTCACCGCGGCCGACAGGAACGCCTTGGCCGACCTGGGGTGTGTCGGGGAGGCCTCGAAGCGCAGCCAGGTCTCCTGGACCGCGTCCTCGGCCTCGCTCACGCTGCCCAGAATCCGGTAGGCGATCGAGAACAACAGCGGCCGCAGCTCCTGAAACTCCTCGGCCCTGCTCACACCAGCTCCTCCTTGAAACCCTGCCGCCACGAGGGGTAGCGCAGCTGCCAGCCGAGCTCCCGCTTGGCCTTGGCATTGGAGAAGCCGCGCCCCTCGGTCATCATCGTCACCGCCACCTGTCCGGCCAGCAGCCGGGCCAGCCATGTGGGCACCCGCTTCGGCCGCTTCGCTCCCGCGCACTCCGCCAGATACGGCAGCCATTCGCTGGCCGGGGCCGGTTCGTCGTCCACGACGTTGAACACCCCTCTGGCCTTCTGCTCCACCGCCAGGACCGTGGCACTCGCCGCGTCGTCCAGATGCACCCAGGAGGAGTAGCCGGTACTGCCCCCCACCAGCGGGAACTGCCGCCTGCGGATGAGCTCGACCTGGTCGTCGATGGCCCCCAGCCCGTACAGCCCGCCATAGCGTAGGGCCGCACCGCCGGCCTCGACGACCACATCCTCCACATGGCGGATCGCCGCCGCCCCGGCGCGCGCCACCGTACCCTCCTCCGGGTCCAGCGGGTCCTCCTCGGTCTTCACCCATCCGCCCTGCCGGACGCCGTTCCATGAGGCGTGGCTCTGCGCGACGACGTGGGAGACCCCGGTGGCCTCGGCGGCGGCGAGCAGGTGGTCCGTCCCCTCCGTGCGCAGCCGGTTGGTCTGGGTGAACCACCGGTCGATGTGCTTCATGTCGGGCTTGCCCGCGTGCGCCATCGAAATCGCGGTCATCTGATGCGCGATCGCGTCCGGCCGAGCCGTGGCCACCGCCTCACCGACCGACATCGCATCCAGGCCGTCCATCACCACCCCCTCCGCGCCCAACGCCGCCAGCAACCCCAACTTGGCCTCGCTCGTCGTCGTGGCCGTCACTTGGTGACCTCGCGCCACGAGCTGCGACACCAGCCGCTGCCCCAGAACCCCGCTCCCGCCTGCCACGAACACTCGCATGATCATCACTCTCCATGATCGACCATCGCCCCTCCGCGGGACGGGGCCAGATGATCGGGAACTGTGTGTCGCCGCCGGTCAGCCGGTGAAGGACCCGGGGCCGAAGCGGCCCCACGCGATGAACGCCGCAACCGCGAGATAGACCAGGTTCAGCACCACGAACGCGGATTCGCCACGTCGGCCGTGGGTGATCATCGCGCCGACCATCAGCAGGATCCAGCAGACCGCAGTCACCGGCACCAGAACCGGCGCGATGTCGAGCGCGGCGGGCAGGATCAAGCCCACCGCAGCCAGGAGCTCAAGGACACCCAGGGTCCTGACGAAGCCGACACTGGCGTCTGAGGTCCATCCCCCACCACGGAGCGCAGCGAGCTTCTCTTTGGGCACGAACGTCTTGCTGATGCCGCCGCTCAGCGCTACCACGGCCAGCAGCCCGGCAGCGATCCACAACGCGGGGTTCATCGTCTACTCCTTTGATCGAGGATTGCCTGCACCTCCCTAGACGAGACAGCAACCCCCGCCAGTGACATCCCCGAACACTCGCGCGCGTACGGCCTTCTCGGGCACGTCCTCATCCCGACCATCAATGACCTTCATCGGGGTCCCCGGCGGGGCGCATGCCGTGTGGACCACAGTGATCCTGATCTGGCGACTGGCTGACCGATGAACATGGTCCGCCGGTACCAGCCACCAGGCCGCAACGGGCTCTCGATTGTGAGGGCGCTCACACCGTGTCACAGCTCAGCGGGGTGTCTCGTCTCAGAGGGCAATGACGAACTCGGAACAGACCTCGGTGCTGATCACCGGAGGCAACAAGGGGCTCGGTTTTGAGGCGGCCCGGCGGCTCGGGGAGCAGGGTTGGACGATCTTCCTCGGCTCGCGCGACGAAGGGCGAGGAGGGGCGGCTGCCGCGAGCTCGCCTACAGCTCGTCGAAGGCGGCGCTGAACATGATCATCGTCCGGTACGCCCAGGCGCTCCCGGAGATCAAGTTCAACATCGTCACTCCCGGAGAAGTCGCCAACCGCAAGTTCGCCGCCACCGACATGAACAATCACACCGGCCAGCTGACGGTCACCGAGGGCACCGACCCGATCGTCAAACTCGCGATGATCGACGCCGACGGGCCGACCGGGATCTTCATCGATCGCCTCGGCCCCGTCGCCTGGTGACGGACGCGTAACCAACCTGCGGTCGACGACGCAGACCCCGCAAAGGCCCGAGGTGTCACATCTCGAGGCCACCCTTGACCCGGGAATCGCCGGGGTACGGGTAATCCAAGCCGTTCTTCGAGCTGAACATCGTTCGGCGAGTACCGCGACGACCTCCGCGCAGCACGAGATCGCGCCTGGCGTCGGGACGCCCGACTGAGCATCGTGGCGAAGGACGGCGTGCGGTCAGAGCGAGGTTCAGAATCACGCCCTGGCCGGCGTCGAGCTGCCCACCGGAGAGGACGTGTGTCAGGTGCCCGATCTCAATGTCGACGATTCTTATCTCAGGTCCTCACGCCGGTTACCTGCCAGTTCGGCGAGTGAGAACCCGATCCGTTCCATCGGGAAACATCACGCATGACACGTACGCAGCCGGTGGAGACGGCCGAGGCGGATGACGCCGAGCTGATCCGCCGGTCACACGACGACCCCGAGCAGTTCGCCGGGCTCTTCGACCGCTACATCCAGCAGATCCACCGCTATGTCGCCCGGCGGCTCGGTACCAGGTGGCCGACGACATCGCGGCGGAGACGTTCCTGAAGGCCTTCTACTGCCGCGAGTCCTACGACCTTGCGCAGCGGATGGCCAGGCCCTGGCTGTACGGCATCGCGACCAACCTCATCGCCAGGTACCGGCGCGACGAAGCGCGCTTCCTGCGGGCGCTGTGCCGTACCGGCGTGGACCCGTTGCCGGAGCCGATGGCCGCTGCGGTGATCGGCCGCGTCGCCGCGCAGGAGGAGGACCGTCGGCTCGCGGGGGCGCTGGCGGGTCTGTCGCAGGGTGATCGCGACGTGCTGCTGCTGGTGGCGTGGGGCGACCTGGCCTACGAGGAAGTGTCCGAGGCGCTCGGCATCCCGATCGGGACGGTCCGCTCGCGCCTGCAGCGCGCCCGCAAGAAGGCAAAGGTCGCCCTCGGTGGCGACGACCCGACCCGAGAGGAAGCATGATGGACAAGATCAAGCACTTCCGTGGCCCCATCCCAGTGATCACTAGCGAGGCCGAGGACGCGGCGCGTGCCCGGCTGTTGCACGCGATGCGCGAGCCGGCTCCGGCGCCCAGGCGGCGGCGCACGCCCGTCTGGCGTGGCGCTTCGTGTTGGCGGCATCAGTCGCCGTGGCCGTCGTCGGGGGCCTCACCGTGGCGCGCGACGGTGATCAGCGGACCCTCACCCCCGTCGCGAGCGTCCAGGATCTCGGCGAACGGGCCGCCAAGGCGGCCGAGACCGACCCCTACAAGATCACCCCTTCGCCAGGCCAGTGGCTGTACGTGGAACAGACCATCGCCCCGATCCGCGACGAGCCCAGGGCACATGGCGTAGACCTCGACAAGCGGATCACCCTTGAGACGTGGAACAGCGTGGACGGCAAGCAGACAGCATTGGACGACGGGAAGGGCAAGCTCGTCGTCCACAACGCCGGTCCGGGTATCACCGGCGCAGACCTCGCCAAGGCCCCGGTCACGCCAGAGGAGATGCTCACCAGGATCGAGGTGGCGATCTCCAAGGATCCCGCGTCCCTCGGGGTCGCATCCGATGACACCGTAAAGGCGCCCAAGGAACAGCGGGTCTTCGAGGCGATCTTCCATCTGATGAACAACCAGGCGCTCGTGCCCGACGTGCGGGCCGCGCTCTTCCGCGCGCTCTCGACGATCAAGGGAGTCACGGTCAAGAAGGACGCCGTCGACGCGGCGGGCCGCCACGGGATCGCCTTCGTCTACACCGGAGCATGGGAACGCTTCGAGATCATTCTCAGCGGCGATGACTACCGATTCCTGGGCACGTACGGTGAGACCGTCGCTGACCGCACGTTCAGCGTCCCGCAGATCGTAACGAATAACGTCAAGGCGGGCACTCCCGTGGTGTGGAGCGCCATGCTCGCGACCAAGGCCGTCGACAGGCCTGGCGACCGGCCATAGCGCGTGTCTGACAACTCGGCGTGACAATCCCGCAGGGCGCAGCTCCACCCCAGGGAGTGGTTGAGCTGGGCGTTTGTGGTCGGGGCTGTCTGAGCGAGGAGTCCGTTGTCCACCGTGTGAGCAGGTGCGCGAGGCGGTGGTGGCGATGGGCTCGTTGCTGGAGGAGTTGGCGCGGCGGGAGGCGGGCCGCTCGCCGGCACCCCATCGGCCGATTCCTACGTCAGGTCCTGGACCTCGAAGTCGCTGAACTCGGGTGGCGGACCAAGCCGAAGGTAATCGCCAATGCGGGACAGGCCGGTGCGCAGGTCGGACACGACCTGCTCTGGTGTGGCGTCGCCGAGATCGTAGGTGTGGTCGAAACCGAACCAGGACTCGGCTGTCGTCCATCCTCGGGAAGTTCGCTCGGTGCGCGGCCCCGGCCCGAGGTCTCCAAAGAGGATCAGTTCTTGCAGGCCTGAGCTCTGCCACCAGGCCCGCCATTGGCGGGATCCGTTGACGGCCTGGACGAGTTGGTCTGATCTGCGCTGGTAGGCGCTATCGCGGGGAAGGCTGCCGCGGTCGTCGCTCCAGAAGACCCACAGCCATGGCCGCTGCGGGTCGGAGTAGTCCGGGACGAAAGGCTCCGGCGGATCTTGGCGCTCGCCGTGCAGAGCCTTGCGGTAGGGCTCGAGGTGAGCGATGAACTCTCTCCAGGACTCGGGGCCGTAAGTTTCGGCGAGGTAGTTCCCCTGGGGCCGGGTGGCCAGGGCGAAGGCGGCAGCAGCCAGATCGCGCAGATCGTCATCGACGGTGAACGGGTTACGGTCGAGCCAGTGATGGGCGACCTCGTCCGGCGCGATGCCCGAGATCCGAGCAGCGACCAGGCAACTGATCGCCAACGACGACTCGACGTAGCCCTCCTCCACGTACTCCTGGCTGTCCTCAAGGAACTCAGTAAGTGCCTCCGCCATCGCGGCAGCGACATCCTCCTGCTCTTCAAGATCGGCGATGGCATCTGACGCCTCATCGCTGTCAAACGGGCCTTCGAAGAGAGTCCAGTCGTCCACCATGCAGCCTTTCCGGAGATATGCGCCGGTCGGGCTATATGGTCTCACCAGCACAAGACGCCCCGGCCGCTTGATCAACCCAGTCCCTCAAGGGGAGCCGCACCAAATCCCGCACCGGTCAGCGGCCCAAGCGGTTGACGTGGATCGGCGAGGTCCGCCGGCGGGGCCTGGCGGCGGAACATTCGCTGCCAGGCCTCTCGCGGGTTGAGTCAGCAAATGCCCTAGGGGCGGGAAACCAGCGGCGCGTACGAGTTCGGCGAACGCGGCCAGCATCGCGCGGGTCAACGGCATGGAAGCGAGTACGTTCCCGTAGAGCTCTGCGTAGTCCGCGGCGACGGTGTCGTAGGAGGCCCGGAGAGCGGTCAGGTAGGAAGGCTCGGTCATGCGGATCACCGTAGCCAGTTGCCCGGCACCAGCCCCATGTCCCAACTCCCCAAACTGCCCCCGACCATCGATGGCTCTCGAGCGGGAAACGATCAGTCCAACTGCGGGAAGCGATCTAGAACCATCCTTTTTTCGCGCAGGTCACACGTACTCGTGAACACCCCACCCAGGGCCGTTCTTGAGTTGGCTCAAGAACGGTTGACGAGATCCCGTCCGATCGCTTGATCGGGCGGGATTTCGTCGTTTCCGAGATCCTGTGGCCGCTGGGCGGGCTGATTTTGGCTCGTGTGGTGGCCCTGGTGTAGGCGGAGGGCGCTGGTGGTGGTGGACCGCTGTGAGCGCGTGTGGGACTGGCCAGTGGGCGTGCGAAACCCAACGGTCGTCGTGGTGTTGTGCGGTTGGTGGCGGGACGGATCACTCGCGAGGTGGCGGTCTGCTGTCGCCCTGGGCGGGGCGAGGTCGTGCTCGTCAGAGCGGTGGTGCGGTGACATCACCTATCTCCCGGTCGGGGACTCCTGGCTGTATCTCGCCACGGTGATCGACATCGGATCACGGCGGCTAATCGGCTGGTCGATCGCCGACCACCTGCGGACCGAGCTGATCAGCGATGCGCTGGATGCGGCGGTGCGAGCTCGTGGCGGACGCGTGAACGGGGTGATCTTCCACTCCGACCGGGGATGTCAGGGCGGACTCAACCGGTCGTCGCAACACATGAAGAGCGGAGTGTGTTGTGGCGGACAGAAGGTTGCGGGCCGCTTATCGGGCTGGTCGTGCGCCGATGCGGTCTCCCGGACGGCCTCCGGCCAACCGGCGAGAAGAGCAGCAGCGTTTCTGGCGGAAGATCGCTGAAGGGCTGTCCAGCGAGGACGCCGCGCTCGCGTGCGGCGTGTCGGCACCGCTGGGGCCTCGGTGGTTCCGTCAGGGTGGCGGGATGCCGCCGATCAGCCTCGCCCCGCCGTCGGGGCGGTATCTGTCGTTCGCCGAGCGTGAGGAGATCGCGTTGCTGCGCGCCCAAGGGTGCGGGGTGCGAGACATCGCCCGTAAGGTGGTCCGCTCCCCGTCCACGATCTCACGTGAGTTGCGGCGTAACGCCGCCACCCGCGGCGGCCGCCTGGACTACCGGGCCTCGACCGCGCAGTGGCATGCCGACCGGCGCGCCCGGCGCCCCAAGGTCGCCAAACTCGCCGCGAACGACCGGCTGCGCAACTACGTTCAAGACAGGCTCGCCGGCACGGTCACCGCAGCTTGCGGGACGCCCGTTCCCGGCCCGCAGGTGCGCTGGATCGGACGGCGTCACGGGCGCCGCCAAGACCGGCGCTGGGCGACCTGCTGGAGCCCAGAGCAGATCGCGGGCAGGCTTGGAGTGGACTTCCCCGAGGACGAGACGATGCGGATCTCACATGAGGCGATCTACCAGGCCCTGTATATCCAGGGCCGCGGGGCGTTGCGCCGCGAACTGACCGCGTGCCTGCGCACCGGACGTGCGATGCGCGTCCCCCGTGCTCGAGCCCGCCAGCGCGGCAGGAAATTCGTCACCGAAGAGGTGATGATCAGCCGGCGGCCCGCCGAGGCCGAGGACCGCGCCGTGCCAGGGCACTGGGAAGGGGACCTCATCCTCGGCGTGAACAGCTCCGCGATCGGCACCCTGGTCGAGCGCACCACCAGGGTCACCATGCTGCTGCACCTACCGCCCATGGACGGACACGGCGGCCCCCGCACCAAGAACGGCCCGGCTCTGGCCGGGCACGGCGCCCAAGCCGTCCGCGATGCCATCGCCGTCACGATCACGACGCTGCCCCACCAGCTCCGCAAGTCACTGACCTGGGACCAAGGGGCGGAGATGGCCCAACACGCCCAACTGCGCATCGACACAGGCCTGGCGATCTACTTCGCCGACCCGCACAGCCCCTGGCAGCGCGGCACCAACGAGAACACCAACGGCCTGCTCCGCCAGTACTTCCCCAAAGGCACCGACCTCACCCGGCACACTCCAAGCGACCTGGACGCCATCGCCGCAACCCTCAACACCCGACCCCGCAAGACCCTCGGCTGGAGAACCCCAACCGAAGCCCTCAACGATCACCTACTATCGCTCCAACAAGGCAGTGTTGCGACGACCCCTTGAACCCAAGCAGTACATGTCGGCCGAGTTCGCCAGGCTCTGCGAGGCGAACGGGATCCGCCGATCGAGCGGCAGGACCGGGACATGCCTGGACAACGCCCTGGCCGAGGCGTTCAACGCCACCCTCAAGCGTGAACTGCTGCACGGCAGGAACAAGCGCCGCTGGAGCGACGAGGCCCAGGCTCGCACCGAGATCTTCCGCTGGATCGCCTGGTACAACAACCGGCGCAGACACCCGGCCACGGGGAACCTACCCGCGACCGGGACGAGTATCGCGTGGCCGACATGGCGGCCGTCTACGAGCATGCGCACCGCGCGGCGGAGTCGGCCGGGGCACGGGTCCTCTTGGGCGTACGGTATGTCGACGCGTCGATGGGTTTTGTGCGGTTCGCGAGTGCGGAACCGGTGACGGCCCGGTTCATCGTCGGCGCGGACGGCGCCCGCTCCCGAGTGGCCCGTGATCTCGGCCTTGATGTCAACCGGCGCTTCCTCGTCGGTGCCGAGATCGTCTACCCGATCGCGTCGGGCACGACCACCCCGGCGTTCCACTGCGTGCTGGACCCCCGGATCGCTCCGGGGTACCTGGGATGGGTCATCGACGACGGCCGGCGTGCGCATGTTGGCGTCGCGGGATATCCGAACGCGATGCGCACCGGCATCCGCCACCTGCTGGACGCCTTCGCCGCGGATGCGCCCGGCAGTACACCGCCGGCTGGGCCGGTCGAGCGCCGAGGTGGTCCGATCCCGGTCGGCGGTGTGCTGCGACGGTTGGCGTGCCCCGCCGGACTGCTCGTCGGAGACGCGGCGGGCGCGGTGTCGCCGCTGACGGCCGGTGGGTTGGACCCTTGCTTACGCATGTCCGAACTGGCCGCGGCGGTCACCGCCGGGTACCTGCGTACTGGCGACCAACGCATGCTGAGCCGGTACGACGGGAACGCGTTGCGGACCCGGTTCCGAGGCCGACTGTTGCTGCGCCGCGTGTTCGCCGGCATCCGATCCCCTGCTGCGGCAGAGGCGGCGGTGACAGTGCTACGCGGTCGTGCCGGTCGTGCCTTGGCGGCGCGGATCCTGTTCGGCGACGGCTCGTTTCCCGGAGTCAACCCACGGCTCGCGGACCTGGCGATCGACCACCCTTAGTGCCTCGAACGGCGAAGGGCCCCATTGCGGCGGCGGCCGATTCGCGCCGCGCGATTTAGGATCGGGCCATGCCCCTGGCCGCGAACGACATCGACCGGTTCGAGGCCTCTAGGCCGCGCCTGGAGGCCATCGCCTACCGCCTCCTCGGCTCCGCCGGCGAGGCCGAGGACGCCGTGCAGGAGACATTCCTGCGCTGGCAGGCCGCCGACGTCGACCGCATCGAGGTCCTCGAGGCTTGGCTGACGAAGGTCCTCACCAACCTGTGCCTCAACCAGCTCACCTCCGCGCGGGCGCGCCGCGAGACCTATGTGGGCCAATGGCTTCCCGAGCCGCTGCTCGCCGGGGATCCGATGCTCGGCCCCGCCGAAACCGCCGAGCAGCGCGAATCGGTCTCGTACGCGATCCTCACCCTCATGGAGCGCCTCTCCCCCAACGAGCGGGCGGTGTACGTGCTGCGGGAGGCCTTCGCCTACTCGCACCGGGAGATCGCCGTGATTCTCGACATCACCGAGGCCGCCAGTCAACAGATCTTCCACCGCGCCAAGAAGCACGTCGCAGGCGGCAAGGCCCGAACCGAAATCGACGAGGCCACCGCTTGGCGGATCGTCGAGGAGTTCCTGGCGGCCGCCACCAGCGGTCAGACGGAGCCGCTCGTGCGCCTGCTCACAAAGGACGCCATCTCGATCGGAGATGGTGGCGGGAGGGTCCCGGCCCGCGCCAAGGCGTTCGAGGGCGCTGTCGCGGTCGCGAGGTTCCTGCGGGGCCTGTTCAAACCCGGCAAGGCCAAACGCGCCATGGTCGGCGGCGCGCCCGAGGTCTACGCCTGGACCGCCAACGGTGACCCCGCCGTCGTGGCCGTCGTGGACGGCCGGGTCGTCGGCGTCATGTGCCTGGAGGTCACCGCCGAGGGCATCGCCGCGTTCCGCAGCCAGGTCAACCCCGGCAAGCTCGAACGCGCGACCGCGCGCTGGGCGGCGGCCGACCATGGGGAGGTCCTGTGCAACGCTTTCTAACCAGTATGTGAGGTGCTTCACATCGCGTTCCTGTCAGGAAACGGCGGGCCGCCCGGTTCAAGTGGCAAACCTGCGCAAGACAGGAGCAAGGAAATGCAGCACCGCATCATCGTCCTGGGAGCCGGATACACCGGAGCCATCGCTGCCGGCCGCCTCGCCAAACGATTCCGCCGCGAGGACGTCGCCATCACCCTCGTCAATGCCGAACCCGACTTCGTCGAACGCGTCCGCATGCATCAGCTGGCGGCCGGCCAGGACCTCAAGCCCCGGCCGTTCAGCGAGATGTTCGCGGGCACCGGCGTCGAACCGAGGCTCGCGAAGGTCACCGGCGTCGACGTCGACTGCAAGACCGTCGCCGTCGTCGACGCGAACGGCGCTGAAGAACTCGCCTACGACACGCTCGTCTACGCCCTCGGCAGCGGCTGGAACGCCCAAGGTGTCCCTGGGACCGCCGAGCACGCCTATGAGATCGCCAGTCGCCCTGGAGCACTTCGGCTGCGCGAGCGCCTGGCCCGCCTCGGCGCCGGGCAGGCGGTGGTCGTCGTCGGCGGCGGCCTCACCGGCCTGGAGACCGCGACCGAGATCGCCGAGGCCCGCCCAGACCTCGACGTCGCCCTCGCCGCCCGCGGCGACCTCGGGGACTGGCTCTCGCATAAGGGCCGCGAGCATCTGCGGAAGGCCTTCGGCAAGCTCGGGATCACCGTGCATGACCGCACCGCCGTCACCGGCGTCGAAGTCGAGCGCGTCGTCACCGCCGACGGCAAGGCCATCCCGGCCGCGGTCACCGTGTGGACCACTGGCTTCGCGGTCCACCCGATCGCGAAGGCGACCGGCCTGGAGGTCACCGGCACCGGCCAGATCGTGGTCGACGGGACCATGCGCTCGGTCTCGCACCCGGACGTATACGCCGTCGGCGACGTGGCCATGGTGATGGGCCCCGGGGACAAACCGCTGCGGATGTCGTGCGCCTCGGGAATTCCGACCGCGTGGCAGGCCGCCGACGCGATCGCGGCGCGCCTGACCGGCGGGAAGCTCCCGAACGCGCCGATCCGCTACTTCAACCAGTGCATCTCACTGGGCCGCAAGGAGGGCTTGATCCAGTACGTCACCGCCGACGACCGCGCCGTGCGGGCGGTTCTGACCGGACGGCTCGCCGCCGTCTACAAGGAGCTGGTCTGCAAGGGCGCCGCCTGGGGCGTCGCCAACCCGATGCTCGGGCTGCCGACCCGGCGCCGCCGCGTCACGCGGGAGCGGGCCGCGGCGGGCTCGGCCGTCAAGGCGCCGGCGTAGAGCACGAAGCGAAGCAGGCGCCCTTGATGCTGTCGACCAGTGAAAGAAGACGGCGAAAAATCAAGAAGCCTCACGGCGGGCACCCTAACGACCTCGACACCTCACAACCCCGGGAAATGATCACAGGAATTCCGGGAAGCGATCTTCCTGATTCCTCCTGTGTCCCAGGCCGGCCCTACTCGTGAACGCTCCACCCAGGGCCGTTCTTGAGTCAGCTCAAGAGCGGTTGACGAGATCCCGTCCGATCGGCTTGATCGGGCGGGATTCGCCGTTTCATCGCTTAGCGAGCTCTGAGGGGCGCGTCGGGCGGCTGTGGAGACGGCGCCGACGGTGATGGATCGCTGCGGACGCGCGAAATCAGCGCACCCTCTGACGTGCGAGTTCCGGAGTCGGTCTGTCGTGTCGTGATCGGCTGAACATCGCGCCTGAGCCAGAGTGATGCCAATCTGAGCCAATATGGCTTGCTGATGGCATCACGGTGTGCCATAGTGATGCCATGGACCTGACCCCGTATGTGGCCTCCCTCGGTCGCGAGTTGCTGACCGCCGTCGAGACCGGTGATCCTGACGCCAGTGTGCTGATCGAGCGGTTGACCGTGTCGATGGAGTCGGCGATCCGGCTCACCCTGCTCGAGGCGTTGTCGGCGGCTGCCGACGAGATCACCCGAGACCTGGCTCCCGGTTCGGTCCAGGTGCACCTGCGTGGACGTGACCCGAACTTCGTCGTGACGGCTCGGCAGGTGGAGCAGCCACTCGAGGACACCCCGGATCTGGGCGCGGTGTCGGCTGATGACGCCGCGGCGAGCTTCGAGGACGGCCCATTGGCACGGATCAACGTCCGCCTCCCGGAACAGCTCAAGGCCGCGATCGAGGAGGCGGCGGGCAAGGAAGGTCGCTCGCTCAACGCCTGGCTGGTGCGGGCCGCCTCGACCGCGCTGCGTGCCCCGGAGCGCGACCCCGGCTCCGACCGGCGCGGCAAGCGCAGCGCGCAGCGTTACACCGGCTGGGCTCGCTAGCCCACGCCGACACCCAGAACTACTTTCTTCGTACATCTCCTACCAGCGGGGATGTTCTTCTGACTCATTCTGAGGGGATAGCCATGCCGGTTTTCGCCACGCCTGAACCGATTTCCGCCACGATCGAGCTCTCCGTCGGTGACGTGCAGATCATCGCGAGCGACCGGACCGACACCGTCGTCGAGGTGCGGCCGAGCGACGAGTCCGACGAGTCCGACGTGGACGCCGCGCAGAAGACACGCGTCGAGTACGCCAACGGCACGTTGACGGTCCGTGGGCCGAAGGCCCGCATGCTCGACTTCTCCAAGAAGACCAGGTCGGTCGACGTGCTGATCGAAATTCCCACCGGCTCGGACGTGCACGCGGACCTGTCGGTAGCGGACCTGCGCGGCGTCGGCACGCTGGGGGAGTGCCGGCTCAAGGCGTCGGTCGGGCATTTCCGCCTCGACCGGACCGGATCGCTTCGACTGGGCACCTCCGGTGGCGACATCACCGTCGAAACGGTCGCGGGCAACGCCGATGTCTCCACCGGCACCGGGCGCGTGCACATCGGCGAGATCGGCGGCACCGCCGTCATCAAGAACTCCAACGGCAACACCGACATCGGCACCGTCACCGGCGAACTGCGGGTGCGCTCGGCCAACGGCGACATCTCCGTCGACCGGGCCGACGCCATGGTGGAAGCCAAGACCTACAACGGAACCATTCGCGTCGGCCAGGTCACGCGCGACACCGTCACGCTGCACACCTCGACCGGCCACCTCGAAATCGGTGTCGCCGCCGGCACCGCCGCATGGCTCGACCTGAACACCTCGCACGGGCGGGTGGAGAACTCGCTGGACGGTTTCAGCGAAGCACCGGAGAAGTCCGAGCAGACCGTCGAAGTCCGCGCGCACACGTCGTTCGGCGACATCACCGTCCGCCGTTCCTGACCAGATCTCGAAGGGGTTCTCATGACCATGCCATCCCAATCTGCGATCACGGCGACCGGACTGCGCCGGTCGTACGGCGACCACGTCGTGCTCGACGGCGTCGACCTGAACGTCCCGCGTGGCACCGTCTTCTCGTTGCTCGGCGCCAACGGCGCCGGCAAGACCACCACAGTCAAGATCTTGTCCACCCTGATCCGCGCCGACGGGGGCAGCGCGCGGATCGCGGGTCACGACCTGTCCGCCGAGCCGGACGCGGTGCGTGCCGCGATCGGCGTCACCGGCCAGTTCTCGGCGGTCGACAACCTGCTGACCGGTCAGGAGAACCTGACCCTGATGGCGGATCTGCACCACCTCGGCCGGAAGGCGGGCAGGCGCAGGACCGCCCAGCTGCTCGAACAGTTCGACCTCATCGACGCAGCCAAGAAGACGGCGGCGACCTACTCCGGCGGGATGCGGCGGCGGCTCGACCTCGCGATGACGCTGGTCGGCTCACCGCAGGTGATCTTCCTCGACGAGCCGACCACCGGGCTGGACCCGCGCAGTCGCCGCGCCATGTGGCAGATCGTGCGGGAACTCGTGGCGGGTGGCGTCACCATCCTCCTCACCACCCAGCACCTGGAGGAGGCCGACGAGCTCGCCGACCGGATCGCGGTGCTCGACCACGGGAAGATCGTCGCCGAGGGCACCGCGGACGAGCTCAAGCGGCGCATTCCCGGCGGCCACGTCCTGCTGCGGTTCGCCGACGAGCGCGACCTCGAATCCGCCGCGCGCGCCGTGGGCCAGGTGTCCCGCGACAGCGACACGCTCGCCCTGCGCGTACCGCACGACGGCAGCCTCAGGTCGCTGAAGGCGCTGCTCGACCGGCTTGACCAGAACGCGGTCGAGGTCGACTCGCTGAGCGTGCACACCCCCGACCTCGACGACGTCTTCCTCGCTCTCACCGGCAACAAGGAGAAGGTGACCGCACGATGAGCACTGTGTCGTACGCCCTGACCGACTCGGCGACGATGCTTCGCCGCAACCTCAAGCGCATGGTGCGCTACCCGTCCATGACACTGCAGCTCATCGGCATGCCGATCGTCCTCCTGCTGCTGTTCGTCTATGTCTTCGGCGGCACGCTCGGCGCCGGGCTCGGCGGCGTCTCCGGCGGACGTGCGGAGTACGTCAACTACGTCACCCCCGCGATCATCCTGATGACGATCACCGCCGCGGTCCAGGGCACCACCATCTCGATCGCCATGGACATGACCGAGGGCATCGTCGACCGGTTCCGCACCATGGCCATCGCCCGCGTGTCCGTCCTAACCGGACACGTCATCGGCAGCCTCATCCAGACGATGCTCAGCATCGCGGCGGTCATCGGCGTCGCGCTGCTCATCGGCTTCCGGCCGTCGGCGGGGCTCGGCGACTGGCTCGCCCTCATCGGTGTCCTGGTGATGATGGCCTTCGCCTTCATCTGGCTGTCGGTCGCGTTCGGCCTGGCCAGCAAGACCGTCGAGTCGTCGAGCAACGTCGGTATGCCGCTGGTGCTGCTCCCGTTCCTGGGCAGCGGGTTCGTCCCGACCGACTCGATGCCCACCGTGCTGCGCTGGTTCGCCGAGTACCAGCCGTTCACGCCGCTCATCGAGACCCTGCGCGGCCTGCTGATGGGCACGCCGATCGGGAACAACGCCGTCATCGCGGTCGGCTGGTGCGTCGTCATCGCGCTCGGCGGCTACCTCTGGTCGAAGAAGCTGTTCAACCGCGAGTCCACCCGCTAAGCCACGACGGTGAACGTGTTGACCACGCTGCTGACCCCCGACGCCGGGAAGGTGGTCGTCGCCGGGCACGACGTGGCCACGGAAACCAAGGCGGTGCGCCCGGCGATCGGGGTCGCCGGGCAGTTCGCTTGGAACCTAGGCCGATGAGAGGAACGACCATGGAACACACCGTCACAACGCTGCCGGCCGCGCGTCAGCCCGGCTGTCCCTTTGACCCGCCCAAGGAGCTGATCCAGGCCCGCGAGCACGGCCCGATCAGCCGCTACACCTTCCCCGGCGGAAAACCCGGCTGGCTGATCACCGGATACGACCTGGTCAGGTCGGTCCTGGCCGACTCGCGGTTCAGCTCGCGCAAGGAGCTCATGCTCCACCCGTCCATCGACATCACCGGCATGGAGGTCCCTCCGGCGCCGCCCGGCGAGTTCCTGCTCATGGACGAGCCACAGCACGGGCGCTATCGGAAACCGCTGGTGGGCAAGTTCACCGTACGGCGGATGCGACTGCTCACCGAGCGCGTCGAGCAGATCACCGCCGACCACCTGGACGCCATGGAGAAGGCCGGGCCGCCGGCGGACCTGGTGACCGCGTTCGCCAAGCCCATCCCCGCCATCGTGATGTGTGAGCTGCTGGGGGTGCCGTACCAGGACCGGGGCTCCTTCCAGGAGCAGGTCGACTCGTTCCTCAGCGGGGAGGCAAGCGACGAGGACCAGATAGCGGCCTACACCGCGACCCAGCACTACCTCGCGGAGCTCGTGGCCGCCAAACGCGCGAACCCCACCGACGACGTGCTCAGCGACCTCACTGACAGCGACCTGACCGACGAGGAGCTGAGGGGTGTCGCCCTGATCCTCCTGGCGGCCGGGCTCGACACCACCGCGAACATGCTGGCGCTGGGCACCTTCGCCCTGCTGCGCAACCCGGCGCAGCTCGCCGCGCTGCGCGCCGATCCCGCGCTCGCCGACCGGGCCGTGGAGGAGCTGCTGCGGTATCTGAGCGTCGCCAAGACGTTCATGAGGACGGCGCTGCAGGACGTCGAGCTGGGCGGCCAGACCATCGAGGCCGGTACGACGGTCATCCTGTCGTACAACACCGCCAACCGCGACCCCGAGCGCTTCGCCGATCCCCACATGCTCGACCTCCGGAGGCAGGACGGCGGGCACCTGGCCTTCGGCCACGGCATCCACCAGTGCCTGGGTCAGCAGCTGGCCCGCGTCGAGATGCGGGTCGCCTTCCCCGCGCTGGTCAACCGCTTCCCCGCGCTGCGCCTGGCCGTACCGGCTGAAGAGGTCGGCCTGCGCCCGGAGACCGCGGACATCTACGGGGTGAAGAGCCTCCCGGTCACCTGGAACGTGTGACCGCGAGCCAGTGACGGGCGTCAGATGACACTTCATGATTCCTTTCCACGGCGACGGTGTCGTAGGAGGCCCGGAGAGCGGTGAGGTAGGAAGGCTCGGTCACGCGGATCACCGTGGCCAGTTGCCCGGCGCCAGCCCCCATTTCTCAACTTCCCCGAACCGCCCCGACCATCGATGGCTCTCGAGCGGGAAACGATCAGTCCAATTGCGGGAAGCGATCTAGAACCATCCTTCTTTCGCGCAGGTCACACGTACTCGTGAACACCCCGGACAGCACAAGGGATCGGCAAGCCATGGCCAAGTCGATTTCAAGCGCCGGGTGGTGTGCTTCAGCCACGAGCTGAAGACGTCTCCGCACCTTCCCGGGCGGGGCGCGCGGCTCACTGTGAAGGAAGGAAAGAACATGAACAAGAAGATCGTGAGTCTGGACGATCTCAGCAACGAGCCGACGGCGATCGATGAGGCCGACCTCTTCCTCGTCGCCGGTGGCATGATGTCGCGCTGCTACAGCACGGGTGGACACCCGGCCACCGACTGGGTCTCCGACTACTAAGAACAATCGGGGCCGCGTGGGAGGAGCGCACGCTCCTCCCACGCGGCTGAGGAGGCTACATGCTACTGATCCTTAGTGAACCCGGCGACGCCACCGTGGAACTGGTCCTGCCCAAGCTGAAAGCCCGGGGCGCGGAAGTTCTCTGGTGGGATCCCAGCGAGTATCCGGCCGCCACCCAACTGACCGTCCGATTCGAAGCCGACGGCCCCGAACTCGCCCTGGCCGGAGGCGGGCGTGCCGTCGACCTTTCCGAGACGACGGCCGTGTGGAACAGACGCCCCGGGCAGCCTCGCGCCGCGGAAAGCGTCACAGCCGCCGATCAGCGGGATCGCGTGGCGGAACTCTCGGCGTGGTTTCTCGAAGGCTTCTGGGATCTGCTGGACGCGCGATGGTTGCCGGGCAGGCAGCCGGTGCTGCGCAGGGCGCACAACAAGCTGATCCACCTGGCCCTGGCCCAGAAACTGGGCTTCGCCGTGCCGCGGACCGTGGTCACCAACGATCCGTCCGAGCTGGTCCTCGCATATGAGCGGGCGGATGGCAGGCTCATCGCGAAACAGATGGAGCACACCCTGTTCCAGATCGACGGCGCGGTGCATGCCGTGTACACCACCGTCGTGGACCGAAGGGCTCTTGTGGGCCGCAACCGGATAGCCCACGAGCCGGCCATCTTGCAGCCGTATGTGCCCAAGGCCGTGGAGTTGCGGGTCACCGTGGTCGGGCGGCAGGTCTTCGCCGCCGAGATCGCCTCGCAGGATTCTCCGCGCACGCGCGACGACTGGCGTCACTATGACTTCCAACGCGCCCGCCACAGCGTGCACAACCTTCCCGACGACGTCGCCCGCCGGTGCGTGGACCTGGTCGCCGCGCTCGGCTTGTCGTTCGGGGCGATCGATCTCATCCTGACCCCCGACGGGGAGTACGTGTTTCTCGAGATCAACCCGAACGGCCAGTGGGCCTGGATCGAAGATTTGACCGGCCTGCCCATCAGCGACGCCATCGCCGACTGGCTCATGGCCGGAGAAACGGACGCGCAATGACTGACTCTCCCCTCGGCCCGGCCCTCGAAAGCGGCGTGAGCCTGCTGCGCGGGCTGACCCGCCGGCGTTCCGCGGTGGAGGACGCACATCGCACCGCCGCCGCCTGGGCCGAGTCGCACCCTTCGTTGGCCGCCCAGCTCGTGACCAGCCCGCGTCCCGGTTCGCCGGTCGTCGACTACGACCTGCTGATCGACGACCCTTCGGGCGGCACGATCATGCTCGGCGTGCAGGTGGACGACGGAGCGTCCTGGCTCGTTGATCATTCGACCCATTGGGCGGCCAGTAATCTGGTGACCGTCGACGGGCGGCACATCTCCATGTCCGAGGCGATGCTCATGCTCCGTTCGCTCACGCGCCCCGGGCAGTCGCCGCAGGAGGAGTTGGTGCGGAGCTGCGTCCTGCGCAACGCCGCCGCCGCCGAGCAGGTCACCCTGGAAGACATCCAGGCGGCCGCGGACGGCTTCCGGAAGCGGCGCGGCCTTACCAGCCGCGACGCGATGCTGAAGTGGCTGGAACGGATGGATCTGAGCGCCGAAACGTTCCATGACCACATGGCCACGAGTGCCAGAGATCACAAGTTTCGCACCCGGATGCGTGATGAACTGGGCCCCGGGCATCTGGCCCGTCATCGCGACCAGTTCGCGCGGGTATGGGCGGCCTGGGTGCTGTCGGAGGATGCGATCGACGCCGCCGAACTCCACGGCTCTCTCAGCGACCGGTGGGAGCTACGACTGACCAAGACTCGGGGATGGTCCGGCGATCTGCCCTCACCCCTGCGAGAGGTACCGGCCGGAGGCAGCGTTGGACCGGTTCCCTTCGAAGGACGCTTCCTGACGGGCTTGATCCTCAAACGGGAGGAGGCCGTAGAGGACGCAGGCACCCTGGAGGCCGCGGGTGAGGCAGCCTTCGATCAGTGGCTAGCCGACGCCGCCAACCAGGCGCAGATCACATGGCATTGGCTTTGAGCTTGTCGTTCAACCGCTGATCTGCGCATTTGCGGCATTCTTCGCCTTCCTCGATCGCGAAACCCAGGGCGGGGCGAAGCTCGTGGGTGTCTCTCTATTGCGGGACGGCAGACACTAAGAGCCATCCAAGAAGACGACTATGCTGCCGCGTAGCCCAAAGCCCTGACGTGTCTGTCGAATCGGGGCAACTCCCAGCAAAGCGCTTAACGGTGGGCGTTGAGCTGATCACTTTTCGCAGGAGAGACAAGATGATCAAGCCCCTCCCCGGCAGGCCCACCAGCCCACATGAGCTGTCTGACGTCCCGATCTCAACACGGCTGGAGCGCTGGCACGAACTGTCCGACCGTGACCTGCACGTGCAGGCGATCGCCACGTTGAAATCCCGGGACGATTACCACCCCAGCCGCCACGGTGACGCCGGCAAGTACCCGCCGCTGACCGCAGGCGAGCATGTCGAACTGTTGGTACTGGGGGAGTTCCATCGCGAGGAGCATCCGGAACCCCGCCCACGTCGACCGGGCGCTCCAGGCGGGCGTGACCTGGCAGCAGGTGGCCACGGCGACCGGCCAGGACGAGCAGGACGCGCGCCGGGACTACCAGGTGTGGGCTGACGACCGGCACGATCTGCACCAGGACTACCCCGGCACCACCAGCGGCATGACCGACGAACAGCATGCCCAGGCGAGCGCCCGAGCGGCCGCGCCGTGATCGTCAGGAGGACAAGGTTCGGCGGTTGCGCCAAGATTCCCAAGGATGGCGGCTCACCGAGACGCGCAAGCGCCGAGGCCTCACCCAGATCCAGGTCGCCGCGCGCCCCCGCAGCCGACGGCCGGACACGTCGGACTAACGGCCGTGAGCGGCTCGCAGCTCGTGGAGCACTGCGTTGACCGCCGGCTGGGACGCCCGCGGCCGGCGTACCGCCGCGGTGATCCGCCGGGGCACCGGTGCCCGCAACTCCCGGGTGACCACGTCGAAGCGCGGCTCCACCGCCAGGCTCGGCAGCAGCGCGACCGACAGGCCCGCCTCCACGTGCTGTAACGCGATCATGTAGTTGTTGAACCGGCACATGACCATCGGTTCGAAACCCGCCTCCCGGCACAGCCGGGTCGCCAGGTCGGACATGTACGAGCCGGTCACGTCGAACGCCCACCGCTGGTCCGCGCAGGCCGCCAAGTCGATGGTCTCGTGCGCCGCCAACGGGTGGCAGGCGGGCAGCACCACCACGATCGTGTCCTCGGCTATCGGCACGAGGTCGATGCCCGGGTCGAGTTCCGCGCCGACGAAGTCGGGGGTCGTGATGATGATGTCCACGTCGCCGCGCCGCAGGGCCTGCATGCTCTCGTGTGGCTCCAGCTCCTGCAGCACCACCGCGACGTCCGGATATCGGGCCTCGAGACGTGCGACGGCCGGCACGGCGAAGGCGTGCACCGCGCTCTGGAACATCGCCAACGTGACCGTACCGGCCGGTTCGTCGCCCAGCCCACGCAACTCCGCCTCCGCGGCGTCCATCGCGGCCAGGATCCCCCGAGCGCGCTTGGCCAGCAGCACCCCGGCCGCGGTCAGGCGGACCCGCCGCCCGGTGCGCTCCAGCAGTGCTGTGCCGGTCTCCCGTTCCAGCACGCCGAGCTGCTGGGACACTGCGGACGGGCTCAGGTTGCCGGCCTGCGCCACGGCCCGGACCGTGCCGAGCACCTCCAGGTCGGCGAGCAGGCGCAGCCGCCAAGGATTCAGCGTCATGCCGAGACTGTACGGCGTGGCTGAACAGTAGCGGCACTTTTCTGAGATGGACGTGACGCTCGGCGTCTACCTACCGTGAACGCATGAGTGACACCTTCTGGTCAGACGCCGACCGCCACCTCGTCCGCTACTCCGGCGCCGGCGGCTTCGTATCGGAGATCATCGAACGGGCTGAGGGCAGCTTCGTCATCACCTCTGGTGGTCGTCGCATCCTCGACTTCACCTCCGGGCAGATGAGCGCGATCCTCGGGCACTCGCATCCCGACATCGTCGCCACCGTCCAGCGTCAGTCCGCCACCCTCGACCACCTGTTCAGCGGCATGCTCAGCCGTCCGGTGGTCGACCTGGCCCGCCGACTCGCCGACTCGCTGCCCGATCCCCTGAGCAAGGTGCTGCTGCTCACCACCGGCGCGGAGGCGAACGAGGCGGCGATCCGGATGGCCAAGCTGGTCACCGGCAGGCACGAGATCGTCTCGTTCACCCGTTCCTGGCACGGGATGACGCAGGCGGCCGTGAACGCCACGTACAGCTCCGGCAGAAAGGGGTACGGTCCGGCCGTGCCCGGCAACCTCGCGATCCCCACCCCGAACCCGTACCGGCCGGATTTCACCACCGCCGGCGGCGAGCTGGACTGGCGGCGGCAGCTGGCCTTCTCCTTCGACCTGATCGACGCGCAGTCTGTGGGGAGCCTGGCCGCGTGCATCGTCGAACCGATCCTCAGCTCGGGCGGCGTGCTCGATCTGCCGCCCGGCTACCTGGCCGCCCTGCGCGACAAATGCCGCGAGCGCGGCATGCTGCTGATCCTGGACGAGGCGCAGACCGGCCTGTGCCGCACCGGCGACTGGTACGCGTTCCAGCGCGACGGTGTTGTACCGGACATCATCACGCTGTCCAAGACGCTCGGCGCCGGGCTACCGCTGGCCGCGGTGGTCACCAGCGAGGAGATCGAGCAGGCCGCGCACGACCGTGGATTCCTTTTCTTCACCACGCACGTCTCTGATCCGCTGGTCGCCGCGGTCGGCAACACCGTCCTGGACGTCCTGGAACGCGACCAGCTGGACCGGCGGGCCGCGGAACTGGGCGCGCGCCTGCGACAGGGCCTGATCGCGATGGCGGAGCGGCACGAGGTGATCGGCGACGTCCGCGGCCGCGGCCTGTTGGTCGGTTTGGAGCTGGTCCTGGACCGCGAGACCAAGGAGGGCTCGGACGAGCTGGGCGCGGCGGTCACCCGGCGCTGCCTGGAACTCGGCCTGCACATGAACGTGGTCCAGCTCCCCGGCATGGGCGGGGTGTTCCGGATCGCGCCGCCGCTCACCTCCACCGCCGCCGAGCTGGACCTGGGCCTGGAAATCCTGGATGCGGCGATCGGCGACATCGCCCCCAAATTCCTGACCTGAATGAGCTCCTTCACCCACTGACCCCGTCAATGTAAGAGTTGATCAGCCGGGCGAGGTGTCGGCCGGCGATCTCCAGTGGCTCATCGCTTCTCGAAACCTGTGCGGCGAGCTCCGCGCCCTCAAGGGTGTTGATCACTGTGTGGGCTAGGTCGAGGACGTCGTTCTCGGCGATGTTCGTGTGGCGCAGATGGTCGGTGACCAGGCCTCGCCAGTGCTCGAAGGACTCGGTGACGGCCTGCTGGATCTCCGGGACACGCCCAGACGTTTCCAGGGCGGTGGCCGTGATCGGGCAACCGTCGAGCCAGCCGGAGTCGCGCAGGTGCGTGGCGAGTATCCGGGTGCACGCGATCATCGCGTCAGCCGGATCATCCTCGCCGGCCAGCGCTTCGCGCAGGATGTCGGCGAACTCCTGATCGGCGTGGCGGACCGCCTCGACGGCCAGTTCCTGCTTCCCGCTGGGGAAGAAGTGGTAGACCGAGCTGAGCGCGACGCCGGCCTCTCGGGAGATCTGCTTGATCCCGGTTCCTTCGTAGCCTTGTCGCTGCATCAGCCGTGAGGTTGTCCGGACGATGCGCTCGCGGGTGCCGAGAGAGGCGGCCGGCCGGACTACCTGAGCCTGCCGTGTCATGTCGTTCATCTCACCACAGTACTGGTTGGAACGTTCGCTACAGGCGCGTGTTATGTTGGGTAGAACGTTCGTTACAGACGCCTCGAAGTGAGGAGCAGAGACATGCAACAAAAGCGCGTTACCGCCAACGGGATCGACTTCGCCTATCTGGAGGAGGGCGAGGGACCGCTGGCACTGCTGCTGCACGGTTTTCCGGAGGCCCCGAGCATGTACCGGCACCTGATGCCCGTCCTCGCGGAGGCGGGTTACCGGGCCATCGCCCCCGCCATGCGCGGCTTCGCCCCGACCCAGATCCCGCCGGACGGCAGCATGCGTATCGCCGACCTGATCGCCGATGCCAACAGCCTGCACGAGGAACTGGGCGGTGACACGGACGCGGTCATCATCGGACATGACTGGGGCGGCTTCTCCACCTGGGGTGCCGCGGCCCACGCGCCTGAACGCTGGTCAAAGGTCGTGGTGGCCGACGTCCCGCCGGTCCGGTTCTACGACCGCAAGGCCACGGACCCCGTTCAGATCCACAAGAACAGCCACTTCTACTTCTTCCAGATGGCCATCGCGGATCAGATCGTGCCCGTGAACGACTTCGCCTATCTCGACTGGCTCTGGGAACACTGGAGTGGGTCCGTCCCGGGCTTCGACTCCACCGAGGACCGGAAGGCCGGGAAGGACAGCCTGAGGGCACCGGCCAACCTGCGTTCAGGTCTCGGGCTCTATCGCGACAACTTCAACTCGGTGACATTCGGAACCGACAAGTGGGAGATGGGAGCCGTATTGGCCGAGCTTCCCTCGCAGCCGACGCTCTACCTGCACGGCAGTGAGGACCCCGTGGTCGACGCGGCGACACTCGCCGACATCGTCGACGTGCTGCCCCCGGGCTCGGACGGCGCCCTACTGGAAGGGGTGGGCCACTTCCCGTTCCTGGAGCAGCCCGAGGAGGTGAACCAGCGGATCCTCAAGTTCCTGACGGCCTGACACACGGCCGGCCCCGGTGAGCCCCTCGCCGAGCGAGGGGCTCGCCACCGAACGGCGTACCCGCGAATTCTTCTCCTGCCGGCCGGTCGCCTCGCACCCGCTGACGCTTGGGACATGATGCCGATCTTGAACCTGCGATGCCACATCTGCTACCGTCATTTCGGAAAATCACGGTCAGGCGTGAATATCACGACCGCCTGAATACGAGGTAGTCAGGAGCCGGGCGATGGACAGGAAGGTGGCGACCATGATGGTCTGCTCCGCCTGTGATCCGGCCGCTTCCTCCTGTTGTCGCGACTGACGCGCAGCTCGTACCTTTGTACCGCCCCACAGGCGGATTCTCTCAACGCGATTAAGTGACGCCGCGTATTTCGTCTTCCAAAAAGAGTGGACCATCATGTCTGAAACGCTTTTGCCGATAGAGCCGCGGTCGAACGCGCCGTGGCGATCGCCGAGCGCATGATCGGCATACCCGCCGGGAAGATCGTCCTGCGGGACGAGGGCACGAAGACGAACTGGGAGGCCGAGGTGGCGGCCTTCCGGCTCGCGCCCTGCCCCGTGACCCGCGAGCTGTACCGCGCCGTTCGAGGTGAGGCGCCCGCGAGTGCGGCGGGCCCGCGTACGCCGGTGACCGAGGTCTCCTGGATCGAGGCCGTTCGGTTCTGCAACCTGCTCTCCCGGGCCAGGGAGCTCAACCCCTGCTACTCGATGGGCGACGACCCCGACGGGCAGGACGTGGTCTGCGACTGGGAGGCCGACGGCTATCGCCTCCCCTCCGAGGCGGAGTGGGAGTACGCGTGCAGGGCCGGGACCTCCGGCGTCCGCTATGGAGAGCTGGACGAGATCGCCTGGTACCGGGGGAACAGCGGCGGCGAGGTCCACGACGTCGCGACCAAGGCGCCGAACGCCTGGGGCCTCTACGACATGATCGGCAACGTGTGGGAGTGGTGCTGGGATGTCTATGACCCCAGGGTCTACGGCCCGTACCGCGTATTCCGCGGCGGAGGTTTGTACGATCAGCCCCGAGGATGCCGGGCATCGTGCCGCCGCAAGAGTCACCCGGCCTTCAACATCGACGATCTCGGCTTCCGGCTCGCCCGGTCTCTGTGAGCCGTCACCGGGTTCGAGCGCGTCGAGGTTCTGCCCTGTCATGGGATGAAGGTGATCTTGTCGTAGACGAAGCGGGGCGGTGCCGCTGACCCTGAGTCGTGTTTTCGCTGGTAAAGGTTGCATGATGAGTGGTATGCGGGGGAAGTGGACTGGGTTCACCGCACGCCACCGTGGCGAGATCGGGGACGTGCTGCTGGCTGCTGCCGTCCTGGCGTTCACGATCCCGACGACGCTCATGGGCGAGTCCTTCTCGCTGGTGGGTCGCGCGCCGGAGTGGCTGCTGATCCTCGTCGGCGCCGTCACGGCCGTGACCATGCTGCTGCGTCGTCGTACGGCCTGGCCGATGATCGTCGGCGCGGTCGCCTGCGCCGTGCTCGTCGGGGCGACCGTGCCGCTGGCCCTCGCCGCCTACTCGATGACGGCGGAGGCCAAGGTGCGCCGCTGGCGGTGGGTCGCCATGGCCATGACGGGCGTCTACATCGTCGTCGACTACGTGAACCCCTACACCGACCAGTTCCTTTACCTGATCACCGTGCGGGCGCTGACGCTGGTGTACCTGCCCGCGCTGGTCGGCACGTGGGTGCATGAATACCGCAGCATGAACGCCGAGCTGCGTACCGGGGTCAGGTTGCGTGAGGAGCACGCCGCCTCCCAGGAGCGGCGGTGGATCGCGGCTGAGCTGCACGACACCGTGACCCACGCGGTCACCGCCATGGTGCTCAATGCGGGGATCATCCAGGACACCGAGGACCACGCCGAGGTCCGCAAGCTGGCCACCACCATCGAGGACAAGGGCGTGCAGGCGCTCACCGAGCTGCGCGGCCTGCTCACGGTGCTCCGGCGCGAGGAGGTCTACCAGTCGTTGCAAGGGGTGGAGGCGATCCCCCAGCTGGTGGAGGAGGCGAGGGACATCGGCCTGCGGATCGACCTCCACCTCGACGTCCCGCAGGGCGCCCTGTCCCGGCAGCTGGGCCACGAGTGCTTCCGGGTGGTCCAGGAAGGGCTCAACAACGTCCGCAAGCACGCGCCCGGATCGGAGGTGCGGGTCGTCTGCGAGGCCAACGGTGACGTGGTCAACGTCTCGGTGGTGAACACAGGGGAGGGCCGGACGGAGACCGTCCGGGACTGCCCGGTGCTGGAGTCGGGCTTCGGGCTGGCCGGCCTGTGGGAGCGGATCACCCTCGCCGGAGGCCGGCTCGAATCAGGCCCCACGACCGAGGGCGGTTACGCCCTGACGGCCCAGGTCCCCTTCCAGCCCGTACGAGAAGACCAGACATAGATCAACTCGCGTGGCGTCCCGTGACGCGGAAGCAGGCGAACTCCCGTACACCAACTGCGTCCGACCAGCGTGCTCGTCCCCGCGATTCGCAGGTCGGAGGAGATGCTCACCCACCGGCCGAGCCGAGCAGAGGGACGATGGCCTCGCGTACGGTGACGCCGATGGGGCTCGGGCGCAGCGTCGCCGGGTCGATCTTCACCTGTACGCGCCGGCCTTCCGCGTGGACGACGGTGTGGTCGCCTGACAGGACGCGGAAGCCGTAGACCACGCTGGTCGTGCCGAGGCGCTCGACCCAGAAGTGCACGGCCACCTCGCCCACCGTGTTGACGGGGACGTGGTAGGTGATGGCGAACTCGCGCACCACGAAGAAGACCTCGGCGAAGTGCGGCCGGGTCGGGTCGAACGGCCAGCCGTGCCCGGCCCAGTAGGCCGACAGCGCGCGTTCGAGCAGCAGGACGTACCGGCCGTTGTGGACCACGCCCATCGCGTCGAGGTCCTCGAAGTGGATCTGGACGGGCTGGACGTGCCCCGTCTGAAGGGCGGTGGTCATATGTCAGGCCTCCGGGAGGATGGTGGGGTCGGTCGCGAGCGCGCGGAGCCGGTCGAGCACGGCGCGGCGGGCGTAGGCGTAGCCGCTCTCGCGGCGCAGAAGGTGGGCGTGGACGACCACGGCCTCGCCGAGCGCCTGGATCTCGAAGGCGAGCTGCCCGACGTCGGTGCCCTCCCGCAGCTCTCCTCGCTCGACGGCCTGGGCGGCGATCGTGGTCAGCAGGCGCATCCAGTCGTCGTTGGCCTGGGCGACGGACTCGCGCACAGGGCCCGGCCGGTCGTCGAGCTCGGCGCCGACGGCGGCGAAGAAGCAGCCGCCGGGAAGTGTCCCGGCCTCGTAGAAGGCCAGGCGATGCTCGTGCAGCGCCCAGAGGCGCGGCAAGGCCTTGGGGGCTCGCAGGGCGGGGCGCACGATGAGATCGGTCCACTGCTGCCGGGCGTGCTCGACGATCGCGAGCTGCAGCCGCTCTTTGTCGGGCCAGTGCACGAACAGCCCCGACTTGCTGACGCCGAGGGTCTGCGCGAGCCGCGCGAGGGACAGGCCCTCAAGGCCCTCCACCGAGGCCAGCGAGACCGCGGTGTCGAGCACGGCCTGCCGGGTGCGCTCCCCGCGCAGGAGTCGTCCGTCGATCACCCTTCGACCCTACCAAACAAAGTGACCGACCGATCATATAGATTTAATTTCGTAGGGCCAGCCGCGGGTCAGTGTCTCTTGGACGCGCAGGCGATGCAGGTCTTCGCCGCCGGGCGCGCCTTGAGGCGTTCGAGGGCGATGGGGCCGCCGCACCTTTCGCACACCCCGTACGTGCCGTCGCGCAGGCGTTCGAGAGCGTGGTCGAGGTCGGTGAGATGGGTGGCCGTCTGGTCGAGTAGCGACTGGATGTGAGCCCGTTCGAAGGCGGTCGAGGATCCTTCGGGGTCGTGCTCGTCGTCGGTGGCCGCCATCGCGGAGGACTCGACGATGTCGGTCCAGTCGCGCGTCAGCGAGGCGACGCGTGACATGGTGCGCTCGCGGTCGGCGCCGAGAAGGTTCCGCATGGTCGCCTGCTCCGAGGGGGAGAGGGCGGCGTCCTGAGATCGCTCAGCCATCACGGCCTCACCTCCTGATCCAGCTTATTCACGCCCGCCGCGAACCCTGTCGGCCGGGCGGGACGGGGAGCCGGTCGGTGGCCTGGCGGACGGCGAAACCGCCTGCCGCTGGAGGAATGGGGCTCCCGGAAACGGAGGAATGGCGCGATAACCCCGAAGAACGTTCCTTTCAGACGAGAACAACATATGTCTTCTTTGCCGTTCGAGGTGTTTACCTGATAACCGCCGAACGGGCGCCCATGGCATGTCACAGTGGGGGAACCCGCGCTCGGCGCGGGCGTCGATATTCGTATGGCACGCGTCTGGTCCGTCGGAGGTCTGAGTGGCGACAGTCGACAACGGGGATGGAAAGACGTCCGGATGGCCGCGCATTCTGGTGCCCGCCCTCATCGGCACCGCCGCGGTGCTCATCGCCTCAGCGATCGGCTATTCCGCCACGACTCCGGTCAAGTCGCCCTCGTCGGCCCCGCCCGCCTCCCAGGGCTCCTGCGAGCGGCTGGCTTCGCGCGTCGCGGTGCGCCAGGTGAGCGCCGCCATCGTGTTCCCCGAGGTGTCGTACGCGGTCGACGACGCGGGCGACCGGCCGCGCATCGACCTGGCCGGAAGCTATCGGGGGGCCATCGACGAGGGCAAACGTGTCGCCGTCATCGTGCGGGCCGATCCCCGCTCGTACGACTCGACGCCCGAGCACCAGCCGGGGGACGGCCGTTACTACTACGAGCAGGAGCTCCAGATCGACGAGCAGGCGCACTGCTGGTCGGCGATGTCGCTCAACCCGGCGCACAGCGGGTCGAGCGGGCTGGTCTGGCATATCTACCTGGCCCTGGTCCCCGCAGACTTCGGCGTCACCTCCGTGTCCGCGCGCAACGAGGTCGAGGACGGCGTCTTCAACGGCCTGGACGTGCTCGCCGCGTTCACCGTACGCACCTAGCCCCTCTTATGCCGAAATATCAACTCAATACGGGCAAAAGGTCTCGTCTATAGGAATTAGCTCATATCTCCTTATCCATGCCTATCGTTACCAGCCATGGCGAAGGGTAGGAAAGTAGCGTCAAGACGCCGCTATCAAGGGGGGCATATGATCAGGACACTCCACCGAATGGGCATCCGATCCGGCATGATGTACACGGCCGGCATCGTCTCCGTCGGCGCGTCATTCGTTTCGTGGCTTCTGTCCAAGGAGTACGAGCAGGATCTCGCCCGCGCCGACCGCTGGGGCCTGTTCGTCGGCGAGTGGGCGCCGACCTTCTTCGCGATCGGCGTCGCCCTCAGGATCGAGGAGACCCGCGAGGAGGTCATGACCGGTCGCACCGAGGAGGACCGGCGCCAGCAGGATCGCATGGGCCGACGCCTCGGTGGCCGCGTGACCGCCGGCGTCTAGCGGAGCCACGGGCCGTCGAAGGAACATGGTCGGCCGCGCGTCTTGCGAGCCACGGGCCGTCGGAGGAACACGGCCGGCCGCGCGCCTGAGGCATGCGGCCGGCCCGCGCGTCAGTTCAGCCGTTGCGCCTTGCTGAGCAGGCGCTGCGCGATCACCACCAGGGCCAGGAACCCGCCGCTCACCACCTGCTGGAAGGACGAGGTGAGGTCCCCGATCTGGTTGATGAGGCTCTGGATCACCCCGAGCAGCAGCACCCCTGCGACCGTGCCGGTCACCCCGCCCGCGCCGCCGGTCAGCAGGGTGCCGCCGATGACCACGGCCGCGATCACGTCCAGCTCCAGCCCGATGCCGAGGATGGTGACCCCCGAGGACAGCCGGGCCGCGTTGAGCGCCCCCGCGAGCCCGGCGAGCAGGCCGGACATGAGGTACACCAGCACCTTGGTGCGGGCGACGGGTACGCCCATCAGCGTCGCGGCGTGCTCGTTGCCCCCGATCGCGAAGACGTTCTGGCCGAACCCCGTGCGTTGCAACAGGAGCATCCCGAGCAGGGCGAGCGCGGCGGCGATGTACACGGGGTAGGTCAGGCCGAGAAGCTCGCCCTGCCCGAGGCGGGCGAAGGCCGGATCCTTGACCAGGTAGGTCGTCGCGCCCTCGTCCGAGATGGCGAGCATCAGCCCGCGCACGCCGAGGAGGCCGGCCAGCGTCACGATGAAGGGCGCCATGCCGGTGCGCGCGATGATCAGACCCTGGACCAGCCCCACCGTCCCGCACACCGCGAGGGGGAGCAGCAGCGCCACCAGCACCCCCGCCTGCGAGCCGTACGCCGCGAGCACGCCGCCGAGGACGAACAGCGACCCGACGGACAGGTCGATGCCGCCACTGATGATCACGAAGGTCATGCCGAGCGCGATGACGGCCAGGAAGGACGACGAGACCACGACGCTCGCCGCGTTCTCCGCGGTGGCGAAGAAGTCGAAGGCGACGCTCCCGGCCGCCACCAGGGCCACCAGGACGATGAGGGCCCCGTGGTGCTGCAGGACGTGCCCGAGCCGCTCGCGCCGCGCCGCGCCCGCGCCGCGTACGGCCGGGGTCTCGAACGCGGGGACCACCTTGGAGTCGGTCATCGCGATCCACGCTCCCGGGTGACGTACACGGCGGCGAGGATGATGACCGCCTGGACCATCTGGGTCCACGACTGGGGCAGGTTGTGCTTGATCAGGGTGGCCGACAGCAGTTGCATCAGCAGGGCTCCCATGACGGTGCTGAAGACCCTGATGCGCCCGCCGGCGAGCGGGGTGCCCCCGACGACGACCGCGGTGATCGCGGAGAGCTCGATGAACAGGCCGAGCGAGGTTGGGTCGCTGGCCTGCAGGCGGGCCGTGGCCAGCACTCCCGCCAGCGCCGCCAGCACACCGGAGATCATGTAGACCGTGAGCAGCACACGCTTCACCGGCAGGCCGGAAAGCTCGCTCGCGGTGCGGTTGCCTCCGATCGCGACGACCTGCCTGCCGAACGTCGTCCGCCGTACGAGGAACGCCACGAGCAGGGTCAGCGCCGCCGCGATCACCACGATGACCGGCACGCCCGCCACCGAACTGCTGCCGAGCGCGATGAGGTCCGGATTGCGGAACTCCATGAGCTGCGGCACGAGCACGTTGGCCACGCCCCGCACGCCGACCAGCAGGGCGAGCGTGGCGACGATCGGCTGCACGCCCACGTACGCGACCAGGGAGCCTCCGGCCGCCCCGACGGCGGCGCCCGCGACGAGGGCGACCAGCAGGGCGGGCAGCACGCCGTACCCGAGGTAGAGCACCACCATCGCGGCCGACAGCGCCATCACCGACCCCACCGACAGGTCGATGCCCTGCGTGCCGATCACCAGGGCCATGCCCAGCGACACGATCACGATCGGGGTGACCTGGACGAGCTGGGTACGGAAGTTCGCGACGTCCAGGAAGCGGGGCGTGAACAGCACGTTGAGCACCAGGAGCGTCAGCACCGCGGCGTAGACCCCGTACTCCTGGAGCCAGGCGAACAGCCGCGCCCGGTCCACGCGCGGGAGCGCCGCCGTCGTCTCAGTCATGGGACTCCCCCCTCGTAGAGTGGGCCGCCGGTGTCGTCGAGGCGGCCGGAGCGTGGTCGGCGATGGAGGCCATGATCCCTTCCTCGGTGACCTCGGCGCCGGACAGCTCGCCCACGACCGCCCCCTCGCGGAGGACGACGATGCGGTCGGAGCCCTCGGCGAGCTCCTCCAGGTCCGAGGAGATCAGCAGCACGCCCAGGCCCTCGCCGGCCAGTTCCTCGATCAGGGCCTGGACCTCCGCCTTGGCGCCCACGTCGATGCCTCGGGTGGGCTCGTCGAGCAGCAGCGCCCTGGGCCGCATCGCGAGCCAGCGGGCGAGGAGCACCTTCTGCTGGTTGCCCCCGGACAGCTCTGAGACCTTCTGGTGCGGCGAGGAGGCCTTGATCCGCAGCTTGCGCATGAAGGCCGCGACCACCTCGTCGATGCGGGCGTCCGACACCACCCCACCTCGCGCGAGGGAGGGAAGCGAGGCCAGGACGATGTTCTCGCGAACGGACAGATTGGGGATGATGCCCTCGGCCTTGCGGTCCTCGGGCAGCAGGCTGACCCCGGCCCTGATCGCCGTGCTCGTGGACCCGCGCCGCAGCGGGAACCCGGCCACGAGCACCTCACCGGAGTCGAGCGGCATCGCCCCCATGATCGCCTTGGCGGTCTCGCTGCGGCCCGCGCCGAGCAGCCCGCCGAGGCCGACCACCTCGCCCGGCCGCACGCTGACCGAGACCTCGCTGAGCACGTGCCTGCGGGTGAGCCCGCGTGCCTCCACGACGGGCTCGCCGGTGGCCACTGCCTCGTGGTCCCGGGAGAACCTCGTCGCGCCGCCCGTCCTGACCTCGTCCAGGTCGCGGCCGAGCATGAGGGAGATGAGCTGGAGCCGTTCGAGACCGGCCAGCGGACCGGTGTGCGCCGTGCGGCCGTCCCGCAGCACCGTCACCCGGTCGCACACCTGGTACAACTCGTCGAGCCGGTGGCTGACGTAGACCACGCCGATGCCGTCGTCGCGGAGCCGTCTGATCACCCCGAACAGCGTCTCCACCTCGCGGGGTTCGAGGGACGAGGTGGGCTCGTCCATGATGACGACCCTGGCGTCCACCGAGATCGCCCTGGCCAGGGCCACCATCTGCTGGGCGCCCATGCCGAGGGTGCGGAGGGGGCGCCGCACGTCCGTCCTGACCCCGTAGCCGGAAAGGACGCGCTCCGCCTCGGCGTACATGCGGGTGGCGTCGATGACCCCGAGCCGGTTGCGGGGCTCGCGCCCGAGCAGCAGGTTGCGGGCCACGCTCATCATGGGGACGAGGTTGATCTCCTGATAGATCGTGGAGATGCCCGACCGCCGGGCGTCCAGCGGGGTGGCGAAGGCCGCAGGGGCACCCTGGTAGCGCAGCTCACCGCCGTCCGGCCGGTAGACCCCGGTGAAGATCTTGATCAGTGTCGACTTCCCCGCGCCGTTCTCGCCGACCAGCGCGTGCACCTCTCCCGGGAGCACCGCGAACGACACGCGGTCGAGCGCGACGACGCCCGGGAAGCGCTTGGTGATCTGCCTGGCCTCCAGCACGGGCTCATCGGACGTGCCCAATGGCTTCCCCCCTCCACGTCGGTTTCACGAGCGCGCCTGATGTTCCTGCGGTCAGTAGGCCTCGTCCAGACCCGCCTTGGCGGTGTCCCCGGCGTACTCGCGGTCGGAGATGATGACCTTGTCGGGGATCGGCTGCCCGTCCAGGAACTTCTGGGCGGTCTCGAAGGCCAGCGGGCCGAACCTCGGGTTGGACTCGATCACCGAGTACAGCCAGCCGTCGACGATGCCCTGCACCGCGCTGCGGGTGCCGTCCACTGAGACGATCTTGATGTCGCCGGCCTCCTTGCCCGCGCCCTTGAGCGCGGTGACCGCTCCGAGGGCCATCTCGTCGTTCTCCGCGTAGATCCCGTCGATGTCCGGGTTCGACTGGATGAGCTGCTCGGTGACCTGCTGGCCCTTCTCCCTCGCGAACTCCCCGGTCTGCTCGAAGGAGATCTCGATGCCCGGGGCCTGCTTCACCACCTGCTCCTTGAAGCCGTTGGTGCGCTCGGTGGTCACGTTGTTGCCAGGAGCGCCGAGCAGGATGGCTACCTTGCCCTTGCCGCCCAGCGCCTTGATCATCTGGTCGGCCGCGCGTCTGCCCTGCTCGGTGAAGTCGGACCCGATGAACGTGAGGTAGTCGCCGCACGACTTGGCGTTGATCTTCCGGTCGACCGTGATGATCGGGATCTTCTTGGCGGACGCCTGCTGGAGCACCGGCTCCCAGCCGTCGGAGTTCAGCGGTGCGATGACGAGCAGCTGAGCCCCCTGCGCGATCAGTTGCTGCACGTCGGTGATCTGCTTGGAGAACTGTGACTGCGCGTTGGTCACCCTGAGCTGCTGGATGCCCAGCTTGGCGGCCTCGTCCTTGATCGACCTGGTCTCGGCGATCCGGAACGGGTTGGCCTCCTTCTCCGACTGCGAGAAGCCCACCGTGGCGGTCTTCAGGTCGAACTTCTTGCCGCCGAACTGGTCCAGCGTGCAGGTCGGCCCGGATTCTCCGGACGGCGTCTGCACGACCTGCCGCCCTTGGGTGCTGCTCGCGGCCGGCGTGGCCGTGGTCTCCTCTGACTTGGCGCAGCCGACGGCCGCGAGGACCACGGCGAGGGTGACGGCGGCCGTCCGGACATGGCGGCCGGGCTCCATGGTCATGGTCGTCCTTCCCTTCGAGCTGACGTGCCTGTACGGCGACGTCTGATGGGGTGATCGGTCTGTCCATCGCGGGGAGGGGCCTGACAAGATCCCTCCCCGCGCACCGGAGGCAGGTCAGCCGCAGCCGACCGGTGTTCCGTCGGTGACGGCCTTGTTGGCGTCATGGACGCGCCGCACGTCGGGCTTCGTCACGGCCCGGTCGTACGTCATCAGGCCGTTGAGCTCGGTCTCCACGTCGGTGGTCTGCGTGTAGATCGCCGCACTCAGGCCGTCGCAGGTCTGGAGCCGCCGGAGCCGCTCGCTCATCTCCACGTACCGGTTGGTGAGCGCCACCGGGTCCGGTTCGACGGCGTAGCCCCATCCGCCGCCCGACCAGGTGTGCCCGATCACCGGCATGCCGAGCCCGCCGTACTCGCCGAGGACCGAGGCGCGCGTGCCGGTGGGCCGCTCCGGGCTGCCGGGGCCGGGGTAGATGTGGAAGTCCTTCACGTCGCCGTTGCCGCCGTCGACCGCGCCGCAGCAGTTGACGCCGCTCATGTTGTTCACGAGCCGGGACGGATCCCAGCCCTTGACCGTGTCGGCGAGCCTGGCCTGGTCGTACTGGCCCCAGCCCTCGTTCAGGGTCACCCACATCACGATGGAGGTGATGCTGCGGTGCTGGTCGACCATCTCCCGCAGCTCCGCCTCGAACTGCCTCCTGTCGTCCGCGTTGGAGGTGTCGAACATCGCCGGCATGTCCTGCCAGACCAGCAGACCGAGCTTGTCCGCCCAGTAGTACCAGCGGTCGGGCTCGACCTTGACGTGCTTGCGCACCGTGTTGAAGCCCATCCGCTTCGTCTGGTCCAGGTCGTACTTCAGGGCTTTGTCGGTGGGCGCGGTGTAGATGCCGTCCGGCCAGAAGCCCTGGTCCAGCGGGCCCATCTGGAAGATCGGCTTGCCGTTGAGCAGCAGGCGGTTGACGCCGTTCACCTGTCCGAGCGAGACCGAGCGCATCCCGAAGTAGCCGCCGACCGAGTCCACGGTCTTGTGCCCGTCCTTGAGCGCCACGCTGAGGTCGTACAGGAAGGGGTCTTCCGGCGACCACAGGCGGGGGTCGCGAACCGGCAGCCGCAGCTCGGTGCCGGCCGGTCCTGTGACCGTTCCCACGACGCGACCCTTGGCACGGGCGGTGACCACGGCTACCTTGCCGGTGGCGCCGGTCGCGTCGACGGTGACCTTGAGTGCCTTGCCCGGGACGTCCGGGGTGAGGCGCAGGGCGTCGACGCGCGCGGCGGGCGCCGGCTCCATCCACACGGTCTGCCAGATGCCCGACGCGGAGGTGTACATGATGCCGCCGGGGTTCAGCCGCTGCTTGCCGATCGGGTGGTGTTCCTTGTCGGTCGGGTCGTACACGCCGACGACCAGCTCCTGTGCACCCGAGGGCTTCAGCGCGTCGGTCACGTCAACGCTGTAGTGGCCATAGCCGCCCTTGTGGGCGCCGACCTGCTTGCCGTTGACGTAGACGGTGGACTCCCAGTCGACCGCGTCGAGGTGCAGGAGCAGCCGGTCGCCGCCGGCGCGGATCTTCCACCCGTTCGGCACGGTGAAGGTGCGGCGGTACCACATCCGCTCCTCGTGCCGCCCGATCCCGGAAAGGACGGACTCCACGGGGTAGGGCACGACGATCTTCTCGCTGAGGTCGCGTCCGAACGGCGGGGCCTCGCCCTGCTTGGCGCCGGCGAACTGCCAGGTCCCGTTGAGATTGCGCCACTGGTCGCGGGTGAGCTGCGGGCGCGGGTACTCGGGGAGCGGGTTGGCGGGGTCGACGTCCTTGGCCCACTTCGTCCGGAGCGTGTACGTCGAGCCGTTCACCACGACGACGTGGGAGAACCCCTCCAGCGCCTTGCCGTCGGCGAACGTGATGCCACCCTGGCCGTCGTACGAGAGCCGTACGGAGCCGCCGGCCTTGCCGGGAATGGGATAGGCCAGCTTCAGCCGGATCACCGATCGGTTGGTGGTGTCCTGCGACACGGAGGTGATCGGCCAGGAGGTCCCGGCGACGGTCAGGACGAGGTGATCTCGCGCGCCGGCGGGAAGCGCGGCGAGGTCGGCCCCGAAGTCGAGCGACACGGTGTCGCCGACGGCCTCGATCACCGCGGACCGCGGGCCGGGCGGGTCGAAGCCCTCGGGCAGGAAGAACGCCTCCGCGGGGACGATCTCCTTCGGCCGGCTCGGGCTCTCCCAGCGCAGGCGCAGGTTGGAGCCGCCGAAGTGCTCGAAGTACTCGACCTTGACGTCGTACTTGTGGCCGGCATCGAGGGCGATCGGGGTGCCGACCTTCTCGACGTCCCAGGTGTCCGTCCAGTTGTCGATCACCAGTTGCCCGTCGACCCAGAGCCGGAAGCCGTTGTCACCGATCATCGAGAAGGTGTAGGGCTCGGAGAACTTCGGCTCGATCTGGCCGGTCCACCGTACGGTGACGTCGTCCACGCGGCCGGTGAGGTCCTTGAAGACCGGTTCGAGATCGGGGAACTCGATGGAGGGGTCGACGACGGTGGCCTTGAGCTGCCCGAAGTCGAAGGCCCCGGGAGCCGTGCTGAGGTAGTAGTCACCGCGCAGCCCGTGGCGCGGCGCGTCGGCGGCGGTCGCGCCGGTCATCCCGGCGACCTGCCACGACAGGCAGAGGAGTACGGCGAGCAGGATGAGGGAACTTCGTCTCTTGGCTTGCATCCAGGGGGGTCCTTTCCGCATAAGGCGGGAAGCCGAGCCTTTTCGCGCAAAACCGAACATGTCCGGACTCGTACAGAGCCAAAATAAGCACCTCTGGACGCAAACAGTCAAGAGATCCGATCGCAAACGCTCTGAATCGGTCACTGCCGAAGGCGTAGCAGGCGGTCGGCGCCCGGCTCGCGGTGTCCTGGGTGGCCGACTATGATCAGAATCGGTTATACGTGCGGCACGGATGACAAGGTGGGAGCCGTGGGCGACACCGAGGGATCGGGGGAAGTCCGCCGGCCCGTGTTCGCCGCCGAGCGCAGGCAGCGCATCATCGAGCTGGTGCGCGTCAACGGCGCGGTCTCGCTGAGGGAGCTCGCCCTGGCGGTGCGGTCCTCGGAGGTCACGGTCCGCCGCGATTTGCGCGCCTTGGAGGCCGAGGGCCTGCTCAACCGCCACCACGGCGGCGCGACCCTGCCCGGCGAGCTGTCGCGGGAGCCGACGCACTCGCAGAAGGCGCAGGTCGCCTCCGTCGAGAAGAGCGTGATCGCCGACCTCGCGGCGTCCCTGGTCGAGGACGGCGACGCCATCGTGGTCGGGCCCGGCACCACCACCCAGGAGTTCGCCCGCAGGCTGAGCAGGAACACCGAGCTCGCCGTCGTGACGAACTCCCTTCTCGTGGCCCAGGCGCTCGCCGGCTCGCCGCGCGTCGAGGTCGTCCTCACCGGCGGCACCCTGCGCGGCTCCATCCACGCCCTCGTCGGCAGCGCGGCCGAGCACTCGCTCGCGGGCCTGCGGGTGCGGCGGGCGTTCATCTCGGGCAACGGGCTCTCGGCAGAGCGCGGGCTCTCGACCCCCAACCTCCAGGTGGCCAGCGTCGACCGCGCGCTCGCGGCGGCGGCCGAGGAGGTCGTCGTGCTCGCCGACCACACCAAGATCGGCATCGACACGATGGTGCAGACGGTGGCGGCCGAGCAGATCGACCACCTGGTCACCGACGACGCGGCCCCGCGCGACGTGCTCGACGAGCTGGCCGGCAAGGGCGTACGGCTGCACGTGGCCAGGCTCGGCTGACCTTGACTGGTTCTGATCGGCTGTGACCGGATAAGTTTCCTTCTGTTACGAGATTGTTTCCTCGCGCGATCACCATCGGTCCCAACGAGGTGTCTCCTCTCGCCCAGGCAGGCAGTCCGGGGAGGAAGCTGGTGACAGGTAGCAGCATGGTCCTCCAGGCCGCCGGCGTCCTGAAGAGCTTCCCCGGCGTCCGGGCGCTCGACCACGTCTCCGTGGCCGTCGCCGAGGGAGAGGTCCACGCGCTCATCGGCGGCAACGGCGCCGGCAAGTCGACCCTGGTCAACCTCTTCTCCGGGGTGTACCAGCCTGACGGGGGCGAGCTGCGCTATCTCGGCGAGCCCGTGAGGTTCGGCGGCCCGCTGCAGGCGCTGCGCGCGGGCATCGCGACGATCTACCAGAAGGGCAACCTCGCCCCCCAGATGAGCGTCGCCCGCAACATCTTCCTCGGCAGGGAGCCGCGCGGGCGCCTGGGGCTCATCGACTTCGCCCGGATGCACGCGGACGCCGAGGAGATCCTCGCCCGGTACGGCGTGCGCGCCGACGTCCGCCGTCCGGTCGCGTCGCTCCCCGCCGGGACCCAGCAGATGGTCGCCCTGGCGCGCGCCGCCTCGGCCGGGCCCCGCGTCGTGATCATGGACGAGCCCACGTCGTCGATGGAGCCCGGCGAGATAGAGACGCTGTTCGGCGTCATCAGCGCCCTCCGCGACGACGGCCGGTCGGTGATCTACGTGAGCCACCGGCTGGAGGAGCTCTACCGCATCTGCGACCGGGCCACGGTGCTGCGCGACGGCAAGGTCGTGCACACCGGCCCGATGGCCGGCCTCGACCGCTTCAGGCTCGTCTCGCTGATGCTGGGCAGGCCCTTCCACCCGCCGCGGGCCCCCGTGGACCTCGGCGGCGGCCCGGCCGACGAGCCTGGCGACCTGCCGATCCTTTCAGCCAGGGGGCTCAGCCGCCGCCATGTCCTCGCCGACATCTCGATCGCCCTGCGTTCGGGAGAGGTGCTCGGCCTCGGCGGGCTGCTCGGCGCCGGGCGCAGCGAGACCGCGCGGGCCATCGCGGGCGTGGAGCCCGTGGACGCCGGGCAGGTGACGGTGGCGGGCGCCCCGCTGGGCAAGTGGTCGATCAAGAGCGCCATCAGGGCCGGCGTCGGGCTCGTCCCGGAGAACCGCAGGACCGAGGGGATCGTCCCGACCCTGTCCGTGCGGGACAACATCGCGCTCGCGGCGCTGCCCCGCCTCTCGCGGGCCGGCATCGTGTCGGACGCCCGCCTCGACCGGGTCGTGGCGACCTTCATGCGGCGGCTGCGCATCAAGGCGGTGTCACCCGGCCAGCGGGCGGGAGAGCTGTCGGGAGGCAACCAGCAGAAGGTGCTGCTCGCCCGCTGGCTCGCCATGAATCCCAAGGTGCTCCTGCTGGACGAGCCGGGCCACGGCTTGGACGTCCCCAGCAGGGCGGAGATGCGCGCGCTCATCGACGAACTGGCCGTCGACGGGCTCGCCGTCCTGCTGATCTCCTCCGACGTGGCCGAGCTGGCGGAGAACTGCGACCGCGTGGTGGTCCTGCGGGACGGCAGCATCGCCAGGGAGCTCACCGGCCAAGACGTGACCGAGGACAACATCATGTCCGCCATCGCGGCCCCCGGCCTCGGAAGCGCCCGAAGCTGACGGCGTGCCGGCCGCGCCTCGTGGCTCAGCTCAGGGCGGTGACTTAGCCGGCCGCACCTCGTGGCTCAGCTCAGCGTGGTGACGTACTGCCGGGGGCGCCTCTGGCTCAGCTCAGGGTGACGTACTGCCGGGGACGGAGCGCCTGACCGCGCAGGGCCGCCAGGGCGGCGGCCCTGCCCGCCGGGGTCAGCTCGGCCGGGGCCAGCGCGTCCGGCGAGGGGGCGGGGGAGACGCACAGGTCGAACGCCTCCAGGCGGTGGCGCAGCTCCACCAGGGGACGGACCACGTCGGCGGGGGTCGCCGTGCGCCAGCCCTCGCCCACGACCACCTCGGTGACCCGCTCGGCCAGCGACCCGCAGGGCACCTCCTTGCCGTCGGTCAGGAGCATCAGCCCGACCTCGCGCACCGACATCTCCATCTCGCGCTCACCGGGCGCGGGCGTCAGCAACGCCGAGGACGCGGCCTGCCACATGGCCTCGGGGTCGGCGAGCAGCCTCCTGCCCGTCGCGGTGATCAGAAGCCTCCTGCCGGTGCGGTGCACGGCCCGCATCTCGTCCTCGGCCATGTGGCGCAGCGTGCGCAGGGCGGCGACGCCGCCCTCGCTGCGCGTGCCGGTCAGCGGCCAGCCGAACCGCTCGGCCGCCTCGACGACGAGCGCGCGGGCGATGTTGTGCCGCTGGGTGAGCGGCACGCCCCCGGGCCTGGCCGCCGTCTCCAGCAGCCAGCACAGGGCGGCGAAATGTGACCCCTCGGGGACGGGGACGGGCGCGTGGAGGCGTACCTCGAAGGGCTGGGCCAGCTCGCGGCGGGCCGCGCCGCGGCCGAGCACCCAGCGGTTGAGGCGCTCACCGTGCACGCGGTTGAGCCAGTTGTCGCCGCCCAGCTCGGTGCGGGGGGCCGTGAGCCAGCGGCGGGTCAGCGCCTCGGCGTGGGTCTTCCAGCTGCTCGCCGCCGGCTCCAGCTCGCCGGACACGATGGCGATCTCCAGCGCGGCCGAGCACGCGAGGTGGGCGCCTAACTCCTCGGGACCCATGATCGAGCTCCACCGGAGCTCCGGCACGTCGGGCGGCAGCACTCCGGTGGCGGCGAGGGCGCGCTGGTAGGCGGCCGTCCCGGCGTCCTCGCCCTCGCGCGCGTACGTCCGCAGGATCTGGGAGGTGGTCGGGGACGCGCACAGGGCGGCGTAGCGGTCCATGCCCCCGAGGCGCAGCAGTCTTCCGAGCGCCCTGGCGATGTCGCCGTGGTCGCCGGTCACCTTGAGGGGCAGCGTGTACCAGAGGAACTCGCACACATCGAGCTGAGTGATCGTTTCGAGCGGCTCGGCGCCGGTCAGCCACTCGACGGCGGTCCTGGCGTCGTCGGCGACGTCCGGATCGGAGCGCTCGAGCTCTGTCAGGAGCGCGGCAACGTCGGGTGCAGGCATGCCTCGCAGTCTGCCGTATAGGCCTGCGCCCTGACGACGACCACCACCACGGACGATTTCCACGTCACCTACCTGTAAGGCCAGAAAGAGCAGAAGGGCTGGGTTGTGCGGGTTGAGGGGTCATATCCAGCGGTCGAGCAGCATGCGCCGATGCCAATCGTCGTAGGGGATGATCTCGGCGGCGATAACGGGGTACAGCCACCAGAAGTTAATCAGTGCCACGAGCACGAAGGCACCCGAAAGCGAGGCCCCGATGATCCGCCGCACCGGCTCGCCGTTGGCCGGACCGATGAGCAGCCCGGCGGCGAGCACGATGGCGAGGATCATGAAGGGCAGCATGGGCGCCGTGTAGAACAGGAACATCGTGCGCTTGTCGGCCAGGGCGTAGTAGACCCAGGGCAGCCCGCCGATGGCGTAGGCCAGCAGCACCGCCCCGGCCCGCCAGTCACGGGTGGACACGTACCAGACGATCATGGCGAGCAGGGCGATGATCGCTCCGTACCAGATGACCGGGGTGCCGACGCCGAGCACGGCCTGCGAGCACTTCGCCGCCCCGCAGCCGCCCGGGCTCTCGTAGAAGAACGCCACCGGCCGCAGCAGCAGGGGCCACTCCCAGGGCCACGACTGGTACGGGTGTGACGAGTCGAGGCCGGTGTGGAAGCTCAGGACCATCCACTGGTAGTTCCACCAGGAGCGCAGGGAGTCGAAGATGAAGTATCCCCAGCCGCTGGAGGTGGCCTGGGCCCAGTTGCGGCCGTACCCGTAAGCGCTGGCGAACCACCCGGTCCAGCTCAGCATGTACCCCACCGCGGGCACCACCGCCATCGCCACCACACTGGTCGGCGCGTCCTGACGCACCACCCCCGCCAACGGCCTGCGCAACCCGATCGCCCGCCGCGCCACCGCATCCCACACCAGGCTCAACACCCAGAACGCCACCAAGAAGAACACACCGCTCCACTTGGTCGCACACGCCGCCGCCAGGCACAACCCCGCACCGATCCGCCACGGCCGCATCCCCAGCCACGGACCCACCCCACTCAGCCGCGACCCCTCATACCAAACAGCCAGCCGCTCCCGCGAACGATCACGATCGACCACCAGGCACCCGAACCCCGCCAGCACCCAGAACATCAAGAACACATCCAGCAACGCCGTCCGGCTCAACACGAAATGCAGACCGTCCAACGCCAAAAGCAACCCGGCCATGCACCCCAGCAACGTCGAACGCGTCATCCGCCGCGCCACCCGCGCCAAAACCAGGATCGACAACACCCCGACCACAGCCGCCGCGAACCGCCACCCAAAAGGATCGGCCCCGAACAACCACTCACCCACACCGATCATCCACTTCCCCAACGGGGGATGGACGACGTACGAGGCGCACTTGTCGATCTCGGTGGGCGCGCAGTGCTGCCAGATGTTGGCGTCGCCCTTGAGCAGCAGCTTGTCGGCGTCCTTCACCGCGACCCGCTCCACGCCGAACTTGATCAGCGAGAGTGAGTCCTTGGCGTAGTAGGTCTCGTCGAAGACCACCGCGTTGGGCGATCCGAGGCGGTTGAAACGCAGGAACGCCGCGAAACCGGCCACCAGCAGCGGTCCCAGCCATCCCCACAGGGGGCTGCCCTGGAAAGGCGGAACCAGCCGGTCGCGTACAGATCCCGGCTGTGCGGGCTCGTCGCGCGGCTCCGGCTGCTCGAAGTCCTGGTTAGGGAAGTCCGTCAGGGCCATCCGGACATCGTACGGGGCGGCTATTACGTCCAGCCTAAGAAACACCTCTTACGTACCCAATTGGGGGACTCATGCCCGAAGGTGCTGTGCTGATGACCTCCTCGTGCATGGGAGAGGATGGGCATGTGAACGACAACGGCAGGTTGGTCCTGGCGGGTGCTCCGATCGGGCGGGTCGACGACGCCTCCACACGGCTGCGCGAGGCCTTATCCACCGCGAACATCATCGCGGCCGAGGACACCCGCCGGCTGCGGCGGCTCGTCGCCGACCTCGGAGTGACGCTCGGCGGGCGCGTGGTGTCCTACTACGACGCCAATGAGGCGGCCAGGGCGAAGGAGCTGCTCGGCGCCCTGCAGGACGGTGAGACCGTGCTGGTCATCACGGACGCCGGCATGCCCGGGGTCTCCGATCCCGGCTACCGCCTGACGCACCTCGCCGTCGAGGCGGGCATCCCGGTGACGGCGCTCCCCGGGCCGTCGGCGGTCACCACCGCGCTGGCGATCTCCGGGCTGCCGAGCGACCGGTTCTGCTTCGAGGGGTTCCCGCCGCGCAAGCCGGGGGAGCGGGCCAGGCGGCTGGCGAGCCTGGCCACCGAGGAGCGCACGATGGTCTTCTTCGAGGCGCCGCACCGGCTCCAGGCCTGTCTGGTGGCGATGGCCGAGGCCTTCGGCCCCGAGCGGCCGGCCGCCGTCTGCCGCGAGCTCACCAAGACCTACGAGGAGGTACGGCGGGGCGGGCTCGGCGAGCTGGCCGAATGGGCCGGGGGAAACGTGCGGGGCGAGATCACGCTGGTCGTCGCCGGGCACGAGCCGAGCACGGCCGAGCCCGACCTCCAGGAGCTCGTGTACGAGGTCGCGCGCAGGGAGGAGGCGGGGGTCTCGCGCAAGCAGGCCATCGTCGACGTCGCCAAGTCCGCGGGCATCCCCAAGCGCGAGCTGTACGACGCCGTCCACCGCTGACGGCGATCGTCTCGCCTGGCCTTCTTGATCCTCTGGATGCGGGCCGCCCGTGGCGCATAGGGTGCCCGGGTGGCTGTTCGCGCCTTCCCCCTAAAATTTGCTGGAATTTTGCGGCTTCTTGGGAAACCGCCCGCCTCCTCGGCTGAGAGGCCGGGCTCGGTGCCCACGGTGCGCGACCGGCTGGTTCCGCCTTTCCAGGGCAGCCCCCTGTGGGGATGGCTGGCGCCGCTTCTGGTGACCGCCTTCGGCGCCTTCCTGCGGTTCGACCGCCTCGGGTCGCCCAAGGACATCGTCTTCGACGAGACCTACTACGCCAAGGACGCGCTGTCGCTGCTCAGGTACGGCGTCGAGCGCACCTTCCTCGGCACCACGAAGAACCCCATCGCCGACCCCCGGCTCCTGGCCGGCCGCAAGGACCTCTGGGTCACCTGCACGCCGGACGATCTCAACCCGTGCGCGCTGTACGTGGCGCATCCCCCGTTGGGGAAGTGGATGATCGGTGTGGGTGAGTGGTTGTTCGGGGCCGATCCGTTCGGGTGGCGGTTCGCGGCGGCTGTGGTCGGGGTGTTGTCGATCCTGGTTTTGGCGCGGGTGGCGCGGCGGATGACGCGTTCGACGTTGCTGGGGTGCATGGCCGGGTTGCTTTTGGCGTTGGACGGTCTGCATTTCGTGTTGAGCCGGACGGCGTTGCTGGACGTGTTCTTGATGTTCTGGGTGCTGGCGGGGTTCGGGTGCCTGGTGGTCGATCGTGATCGTTCGCGGGAGCGGCTGGCTGTTTGGTATGAGGGGTCGCGGCTGAGTGGGGTGGGTCCGTGGCTGGGGATGCGGCCGTGGCGGATCGGTGCGGGGTTGTGCCTGGCGGCGGCGTGTGCGACCAAGTGGAGCGGTGTGTTCTTCTTGGTGGCGTTCTGGGTGTTGAGCCTGGTGTGGGATGCGGGGGCGCGGCGGGCGATCGGGTTGCGCAGGCCGTTGGCGGGGGTGGTGCGTCAGGACGCGCCGACCAGTGTGGTGGCGATGGCGGTGGTGCCCGCGGTGGGGTACATGCTGAGCTGGACCGGGTGGTTCGCCAGTGCTTACGGGTACGGCCGCAACTGGGCCCAGGCCACCTCCAGCGGCTGGGCCTACTGGGTGTTCAGCTCGCTGAGGTCGTGGGTGGACTACCAGGTGCAGGTGCTCGGATTCCACACCGGCCTGTCAGAACCTCACGCCTACCAGTCGTGGCCCTGGCAGTGGCCCCTGCTCCTGAGGCCGGTCGCGTTCTACTACCCCACCGACAGCAAGGGCTGCGGGGCGGCGAAGTGCTCGGAGGCAGTGCTGGGGGTGGGCACCCCGGTCATCTGGTTCGGCGCGGTGCTCGCGCTGATCGCGTTGATCGCCTGGTACGTGGCCACCCGTGACTGGCGGGCCGGAGCGGTGCTGCTGGCCTACGCCGTGGGATGGCTCCCGTGGTTCTACTACGCCGTCGCCGACAAGCGCACGATGTTCCTGTTCTACATGGCGCCGATGCTGCCGTTCATGATCCTCGCGCTGGTCCTCGTGGCGGGGCTCCTCATCGGGCCCGCCAGGGGCGAGACCACGCGCAGGGCCGTCGGAGCCGCGGTCGTGGGGGCGTTCATGCTGCTGAGCGTGGTGAACTTCGGCTGGCTGTACCCGGTGCTGTCGGCCGAGCTGATCCCCTACGACGAGTGGAACCGGCGCATGCTCTTCCGCAGCTGGATCTAGGCGGCCGTCTCCCCGGCGGGCACGGTGGCAGGCACGGCGGAGGGCCTGCGGCGCGGCCGTACCACGCGGCGGAGCACGATGGCGGCGGCGAGGAACGCCAGAGGGGCCGCGGGCAGCAGGTAGCGGTAGTCGAATTCCGCGGTGGCGGCGGGGGCGACCACCAGGGCGGCGGACGCCACCAGCGGCAGGAGCGCGGGGCCGCCCAGCCGCCGCCAGCGCACCACGACGCCGACGATGCCCACCAGCAGGGCGAGGCCCACACCGAGGCCGGGCAGGTAGAAGATGCGCTGGTAGCGCTCCATGAAGGTCGCCCACGGCCAGTAGGCCTTGGTGCTGGCCCGGCCCTGCTCATAGGCCACCATGTCGCGGTCGGTGGTGCTCCCCTGCGGGTAGCTCGGCCACTTGGGCACCGACGACGTCTGCCTTACGGGGTCCTTCCTGCTGACCCCCTTGTTGGAGAACTGGTACTGGTTCCAGGTGTTGGCGTCGGGGAAGACCGGACGGTCCCACCGGAAGCTGCGCAGCAGGTCGCCGGTGACCGCCGAGAGGTAGTCGCCCGGCTGGGCCAGGATCGCGCGCTTGGCGAACTTCCCCGCCGCGTCGTTGATCGACCTGTCGAACTTGTCGGTGCCCCAGCGGTGCAGGACCTCGCCGAGGCCGCTGTACCAGAGGTAGAGCTGGGAGAACTCGCTGCGCTCGATGCTCGGGTTGTTGCACAGCGGGATCAGGTCCTGCTCGCGCTGGAGGTCGGGCTTGATCTTCTTGCAGTCGGCGAACTTCGCCGTGCGCATGTAGAGGATGAGCCCGTCGCTCTGGGTCATCGCGAACTGGCCGTTCGCGGCGGCGAACCACCCCATGTACGCCACGACCGGCACCGCGCAGGCCGTCACGACCGCCGTGATCGGCTTCCAGCCGGTGCGCTTGATGAGCAGGAACACCACGACCACGGCGAGGATGGGCAGGCCGATGCTGCGGGTGAGCGCGGTGAGCGCCAGCAGCAGGCCGACGGCCGCGCCGGTCCGCCACGACATCTTCCTGTGCCACAGGACCACCGTCACCAGCGCCACGATCAGCAGCGTGAACATGGTGTCCGACATGACCATCTGCTCTAGCTGGATCTGGTACGCGTCGAAAAGCACCGGCACCACGGCGAGGGTCGCGCCCCAGTCGGGCAGCCCAAATTTGCGTCTGAGAAGCACATAGATCAGCACCGCCGTCGCAAGACCCATGAGGTGCTGCGTAAAGACCACCAGCGCGAAGCTGTGAAAAGGCTTGAGGATCAGCAGCCAGAAGGAGTAACCGTCGGGGCGGATGGGATGCGGGCGGGGGTGCAGGGCGACCGAGACGTACTCGTAGGAGTCGTTGAACCACATCGCCGGCCGGTAACCGAGCATCGCGACCACTCTGAGCAGCGAACCCAGCGTGAAGGCGATCACGAAAAGGCGGCGCCGGCCCAGGAACCCGAGAAGGCGCGCACCCTTGCTCGGCGTCGGCACATCGGCCTGCGCCGGTTCGGCAACGGTCACCATGGTTTACAGGATGCCAGCCCTTTCGCGGACTTGACCCGAGCATCTGGGGGCAGAGGGCATCATGGTCTAACTACGCACCGGATGATCGAGGCGCAAACGAGGGGTTTCGACGTGGAACTGACCGTGGTCATGCCATGCCTGAACGAGGCGGAGACCGTCGAAACGTGTGTCCGCAAGGCGCTTGCCTGCATGGCGGAGCACGGCATCGAGGGCGAAGTGGTGATCGCTGACAACGGCAGCACCGACGGCTCCCAGCAGCTCGCCCGCGACGCGGGAGCCCGCGTGGTCCACGTGGACGAGAAGGGGTACGGCAACGCCCTGATCGGCGGCATCCGCGCCGCGCGCGGCCGCTATGTGATCATGGGCGACGCCGACGACTCGTACGACTTCACGGCGCTGCTGCCCTTCGTCGAGGAGCTGCGCGCGGGCGCCGACCTGGTGATGGGCAACCGCTTCCGCGGCGGCATCGCGCCGGGCGCCATGCCTCCGCTCCACAGGTACCTCGGCAACCCCGTGCTCTCGTTCATCGGCCGGCTGTTCTTCCCCAGCGCCATCCGCGACTTCCACTGCGGCCTGCGCGGGTTCCGCCGCGACTCGATCCTCAAGCTCGGCCTGCAGACCGGCGGCATGGAGTTCGCCAGCGAGATGGTCGTCAAGGCCACGCTTCAGGGCCTCAACGTGCGCGAGGTCCCGACGACCCTCAGCCCCGACGGCCGTTCGCGCCCGCCGCACCTGCGCTCGTGGCGGGACGGCTGGCGCCACCTGCGCTTCCTGCTGCTCTACAGCCCCCGCTGGCTGTTCCTGATCCCCGGCGCCGTGCTGATGGCCCTCGGCCTGGTGGCCGGCGCCGCGCTGACCTTCGGCCCGGTCTACATCGGCAAGCTCGCCTTCGACGTCGACACCCTGGTGGGCGCGTCGGCGATGGTCGTGATCGGCTTCCAGGCGGTGCTGTTCGGCCTGTTCACCAAGGTGTACGCCGCTGAGGAGGGCTTCCTCCCCGAGGACCGCCGCATCAAGCGCCTCGTCGACGTGGTCACGCTGGAGAAGGGCCTGGTGGCGGGCAGCCTGCTCGCGATCGGCGGCCTCGCGGGCATGGTCGCGTCGCTGGCCCACTGGCAGGTGCGCAACTTCGGCGAGCTGATCCCGGCCGAGTCGCTGCGCCTGGTCGTGCCGTCCGCGACCGCCCTCATCATGAGCTTCCAGACCATCTTCGCCGCGCTGTTCATCAGCATCCTCGGCATCCGCCGCACCAAGGAGACCCCGGTCGACGTCGCCGCCTCCGCCGCGGAGGAGGCCGCCGAGGCCGTCAAGCGCGAGGCCACCCCCGCCGCCTGACCTCGGCGGCGACCGGCCGGGGTGCTTGGAAGATCAGCGCAACCTTCGTAATCTGTTCGAGACGCCATGCCCGGCCGTCTAGGCTTGTCCCATGTCCCAGCACATTTTGACCGCCGTCGCCTGGCCCTATGCCAACGGCCCCCGCCACATCGGGCACGTCTCCGGGTTCGGGGTGCCGTCCGACGTCTTCAGCCGCTACCAGCGGATGGCGGGCAACAAGGTGCTGATGATCAGCGGGACCGACGAGCACGGCACGCCCATCCAGGTGCAGGCGGACAAGGAGGGCGTGACCGCCCGCGAGCTCGCCGACCGCTACAACCGGGTCATCACCGACGACCTCACCGCCCTGGGGCTGTCGTACGACCTGTTCACCCGCACCACGACGGGCAACCACTACGCCGTCACCCAGGAGATCTTCAAGGGTCTCTACAACAACGGCTACATCTTCCCGAAGACCACGATGGGCGCGGTCTCCCCGTCCACGGGCCGCACGCTCCCCGACCGCTACATCGAGGGCACCTGCCCCATCTGCGGGTACGACGGGGCGCGCGGCGACCAGTGCGACAACTGCGGCAACCAGCTCGACCCGATCGAGCTGATCAACCCCAAGAGCCGGGTCAACGGCGAGACGCCCAAGTTCATCGAGACCGAGCACTTCATGCTCGACCTGCCCGCCTTCGCCGAGGCGCTGGCCGGCTACATGCACGCGAAGCAGGGCGAGTGGCGTCCCAACGTCCTGAAGTTCGCGCTCAACCTGCTCGGCGACATGCAGCCCCGCGCGATCAGCCGCGACCTCGACTGGGGCGTGCCGATCCCGCTCGACGGGTGGAGCGACCGCGGCGACAAGCGGTTGTACGTCTGGTTCGACGCGGTCATCGGCTACCTCAGCGCCTCCATCGAGTGGGCGCGCAGGTCCGGCGACCCCGACGCCTGGCGGCAGTGGTGGCAGAACCCCGACGCCCGCGGCTACTACTTCATGGGCAAGGACAACATCGTCTTCCACGCCGAGATCTGGCCCGCGATGCTGCTCGGCTACAACGGCGAGGGGGTGCGCGGCGGCACGGCCGGGTCGCTCGGCAAGCTGGCGCTGCCGTCCGAGGTGGTCTCCAGCGAGTTCCTGACGATGGAGGGCCGCAAGTTCTCCTCCAGCCGCCAGGTCGTGATCTACGTCCGCGACTTCCTGGAGCGCTACGACGCCGACGCCCTGCGCTACTACATCTCGGTGGCGGGCCCCGAGAACCAGGACACCGACTTCACCTGGTCGGAGTTCGTCAACCGCAACAACGGCGAGCTCGTCGCGGCCTGGGGCAACCTCGTCAACCGGTCGATCTCGATGGCGGCCAAGAACTTCGGCGTGGTGCCCGAGGCGGGCGAGCTGACCGACGCCGACCGGGCGCTGCTCGCGCGGAGCCGGGCCGCGTTCCCGGCCGTCGGCGCCGAGCTGGGCAGGTCGCGGTTCAAGAACGCCATCACCGAGTCGTTCGACGTCGTGCGCGATGCCAACCGCTACCTCGCCGAGCAGGAGCCGTGGAAGATCAAGGACGACCCCGACCGGGTGAAGTCCATCCTGCACGTCGCGCTCCAGATCGTCGACGACGCCAAGACCCTGCTCACCCCCTTCCTGCCGAGCTCCTCGAACAAGATCTACTCCATGCTCGGCGGTGAGGGCGTCTGGTCGGGGATGCCCGAGATCCGCGAGGTGGACGAGGGCGGCACCCCCTACCGCGTCATCACCGGCCAGTACGACGGCGCGGCGGTGTGGGAGTCCAGGCCGATCCGGCCGGGCGTCCCGCTGGCCCCGCCGACGCCGCTGTTCCGCAAGCTCGACACCAAGGTGGTAGACGAGGAGCTCGCCCGCCTCGCCGAGTGAGCTGAGTGAGCTGAGTGAGCTGAGTGAGCGCAGTGAGTCCGAGTGAGCGCAGTGAGTCGAGTGGGCCCGGTGGGCCGTTCACGCCGGCCGGTCAGCACGATGGGGAGTCGCGAGTGACCACCGTTCCCGCCCCGCCGCCTCTGGGCGCCGAGGTGTTCGACAGCCACTGCCACCTGGACATCATGGTCGGCGACCGCAAGGCGTCGTCGGGTGATCCGGTGGCGCTGGCCGCCCAGGCGGCCGAGGGCAGCGTCGGGCGCATCCTCGCCGAGGCGCGGGCGGTGGGCGTCACCCGGCTGGTGACCATCGGGTACGACCTGCGGTCCTCCCGCTGGAACGCCGAGGCCGCGCGCGACCACGAGGGCGTCTACGCCGGGGTGGCGATCCACCCCAACGAGGCGCACGCGGCCACGCCCGAGACGCTCGCCGAGATCGAGAAGCTCGCCCGCGAGCCGCACGTGCGGGCCGTGGGCGAGACCGGCCTCGACTACTACCGCGACTGGGCCTCCCGCGCCGACCAGGACGCCTCGTTCCGCGCGCACATCGAGATCGCGAAGCGCACGGGCAAGGCGCTGGTGATCCACGACCGCGAGGCCCATGACGACGTGCTGCGCGTCCTCGCCGAGGAGGGGGCGCCCGAGGTGGTGGTGTTCCACAGCTTCTCCGGCGACGCCGGCATGGCCCGCAAGTGCGTCGACGCCGGATATTTCATGTCCTTCTCCGGGCCGGTCACGTACAAGAACGCCGCCTATCTCCGCGAGGCCGCCCGGGTGGCGCCGCAGGAGCTGATCCTCGTCGAGACCGACGCTCCGTACCTGCCGCCCACCCCCCATCGGGGCAAGCCCAACGCGCCCTACCTGATCCCGCTCACGATGCGCTGCCTCGCCCAGGTCAAGGGCATGGACGTCGACGACCTGGCCCGTGCGGTCAGCGCCAACGGCGAGCGCGTCTTCGGCGCCTGGTAAACGGCGGCGCCCGTCGTCGTCATGGCCGTGCCCATCGCCGGGTGATGAAGGCCGGTAACGCCAAGTGACCGCCATGTGACCCACTGTTTTCGGTGATCCGGTTGAGGTGTGCGCGGGGCGGCGCTAGCGTCGGCAGCCGGTCTACCCCGAAGGACGCGCAGTGGATTCATCACCGGCCCCGACAGCCGCCGCCCGGCGTGCAGGGTCGCGCCGCGCCCCGCGCCGCCCCTCCCGGCTCCGCTCAGGCCTCGTGTCCGGCATCCGTTCCCCCTGGGCCCTCGTGGTCTGCGCCGTCGGGGCGGGCGTCTCGTTCGGCCTGCTCACCGGGGTCGTCCTGGCCAAGGAGGTGCGTCTGTCCGTCGACGGCGGCGAGACGACGGTACGCAGCTTCGGCGGCACCGTGCGCGATGTGCTCGCCGACGCGAAGGTCGAGGTCGGCCCACAGGACAAGGTGTTTCCCTCCGGGTCCGCCGAGGTGCGCGACGGCACCTCGATCGTCGTGCGGCACGCCAGGCCGCTGGTGCTCACCGTGGACGGCAGGAAGACCACCCACACGGTCACCGCGCTCAACGTCGGCGAGGTCCTCCAGCAGTTCAACCTCAGCGGCCGCCGGGCCACCCTGTCGGCGTCCCGGATGCGGCAGATCCCGGTGTCGGGCTTCGCGCTTGACGTCCGGACCCAGCGCCGGGTGACCGTCGTCAGGGGCGGGGTACGGCTGGACGCGGTGACCACCGGCCGCACGGTGCGGGCCGTGCTCGCCCAGCAGAAGATCACCCTGGCCAAGGGCGACCGGGTGCGCCCGTCGATGAGCACCTTCCCCGAGGACAGCGAGGTGATCCGCATCATCCCCGCCGCGCCTCCGCTCCCGGTGCACACGGTGCCGGTCAGCCCGTACGTCGCCTCGCTCAACTGGGCGGCGCTTGCGCGGTGCGAGACGCTCGCCAACCCCAAGTCGTTCAACCCCAGCGGGCCCTACTACGGCATGTACCAGCTCAGCCTTCCCATGTGGCAGGCCGTGGGCGGCAGCAGGACACCGCTCGACTGGTCGGCGCCCGAGCAGACCTACCGGGCGCAGTTGCTCTACCAGCGGGTCGCGGGCCGGTGGCGCGGCCAGTGGCCCGGCTGCGGCGCCCGCCTGTTCATCCGCTGACGTGCCGACCACGGCCCAGGAGGCCGACCGGCCCAGGGGGTCAGCCGCTGACTGAGGCGCCGAAGTCGGCGGGCGAGCCTTCTGGCACCGCCGGCACCCCGCCGCGTCCGGGCACCAGCAGCCGGGTGGGGCCGCCTTCCCGTATCACCGCGACGGCGCCGCCGGGAGCCGAGTGCTCGTCCGGCACCCCGGCCAGCAGGCCCGTACCGGCGGCGAACGGGCCGGTGGCGCCGAAGGAGGCGACGGACCAGCCGAAATGGTCGTGGGCGTGCGGTTTGTCCAGCCGGGCCGGTGGAGCGCCCCCGTCGCCGCTCAGGAGCACCCGCGTGATCGCGCCCGCCTCCGTCCCGCCACGGGAGTCGAACGGGTTGCCGATGGCCAGGTAGAGGGCCTTGGGCGTCGCGACCATGGCGAGCGACCAGCCGAGGGCGGCCTTCGCCTCGGCGGGCCGGTCGGCGAGGCCCTTGGCGCCGAGCCTGATGGTCTCCGCCGGTCGCAGGTTCCCGGCCTGGTCGGTCTGGAAGGTCTGCACCAGCCCGGAGTCCGCCACTCCTCCCGCGTCCGCGAGGGGCGCGCTCGCCGCGAGGTAGGCCGTGCCGCCGAACTCGGCGTAGGCCAGGGCGTAACCGTACCGGTCTCCCGCGTGCTCCTCGACGTCCTTGACCGACTGCGGGATGCCCCACTTCACACTGGTGTAGGCGTCGCCCGCCTCGGCGACGTCGAAGATGACCTCCACCGCTCCGGTGTCCGCCTTGCCGGAGTCCGCGCCCTGCTTGCCCACCCCGTCGTCGTTCTCGTACGGCGTGCCGATCGCGAGGTCGGCGGAGCCGGCCTGCCCGCCCAGGTGGCCGAACACCAGCGACCAGCCGAACATGTCGCCTTCCTCGCTGTTGCCCACGACGCCCTCGCTCTCCTGGGTGACGCGCTTGGGCGTGCGGGGCCCGAGGTCCGCCTGGGCGGGGTACACGTAGACCGCGCCCGCGTCGGCGGTGCTGTCGGCGTCCTCGTACGGCGCTCCGACCGCGATCACGCCTCCCGGGCCGTCCTTCGGCCCGGCGGCCGCGAGGGCCCAGCCGAAGTGCGCGTTCACCTCAGGCTGCGGGGGCGAGAGCTTCTCGATGGCCTCGGGAGGCACCTGGCCGCCCTTGGCTCCGCCGTGGATCACGTACACGGCTCCCGCGCCGGCCGTCCCGTCGGCGTCCGCGTAGGGGGCACCCACGATGACGTCCAGGCATCCGTCGCCGTCGACGTGGGTCGTGCGGACCGTCCAGCCGAAGGCGTACCCGGGGCCCACGTCGGGCGCGGTGACCACGAAGCCGCCGCCGCTCCCGTCGGCGGGCAGGATGTGGACGGCCCCGGCCCCCGGCACACCGGCGGCGTCCGCCAGCGGATCGCCCACGGCCACGTCGTCGCGGCCGTCACCGTCGAAGTCGGCGGCGCCGGCCTTGGAGCAGTCGGCCGCGGCGTCGGCGCGCGAGGGGGCCGCCCCGGTCAGGGATGCCGCCAGGAGCCCGGCTACCAGCGGGGAGACGAGAAGCGAGCGCCACGTCACAGCCGTACCTCGATCGTTCGCGTGTCGGAGATCCGCAGCTTGAGCACGGCCGCGTCACGTGCCGGGGGCACGTCGTAGACGAACACCCCGTCGATCTTGTCGCCGGGATAGAGGGTTTCGGGCACGGCCGTGGAGGACTGGTCCAACTCGTGCTCGCCGCCCCGGTCGTCCACCAGGACAGGTGGTTCGGCAGGCGGCGTGGCGGAGGTGCCGCCGGGGTTCATCAGGGTCCACGCGATCACGCAGAAGCGGCCCCGTGACGGCGTGGCGCCCTCGTACGTGGTCAGCCCGCACCTGGCGGGCCTCGGGACGACGAACTGCGCGTCCTCGATGAAGGAACCCGTTGTGAAGCGCCTGCCCACGTCGGTCTCGGGCGCTGCGGGGGTGGCGGCGGCCACGCCGGTCGCGCGGACCTGTGAGCGGCCGTGGACCACCATCGCCAGCACCCCGCCCGTGACGAGGAGCCCCGCGAGCACGGTGAGCACCGGCAGCAGCCACTTGCGGGACCCTCCCCGCGCCTGCTGTTCCTGCGTGAGGCCGGGCATCGTGGCGGCGGTCGTCCCGGTCTGCGGACGGGTGTCGTCGGCCGGGAGGGGTGGGTCTTCGAGGACCGAGGTGGCGGGGACGAGGGTCGCAGGAAGCGGGGAGGCGGGGGTGCCGGAGGGAGGTTCGGCGGGGGAGACACCTTCTGGGGGCGAGGCCGCGCCGGGGCCGGCCGCTTCGGCGGGGTCGGCCTCGGGTCCCGAGGGGGCCCCAGGGGCCTCCGCGTGGGAAGCGGCCCTCAGGTGGTAGGCGAGCCCCGGAAGCGACAGGCCCGGCTGGGTGTCGTCGGTGTCCGCGCCGTCGTCGGCGGCACCTTCGAGGCGGGAGTCGAAAGCGCTGCCGGGACCACCGCCGGAGCCACCGTCTGAGCCGCTGGCCGAGGCCGTGACGGCGGCGGCGACGTTCGCGGGCGGCTCCCACGACTCGCTGAGCAGCTCGGTCGCCACGAGCGTCGGTGGGTCGGCCGAGGCGGGCGACGGCGCGGGACCGGGCCGCGCGATGTCGCCGCCCACCAGCGCGATCAGCAGGTCCTGGGCGGAGGGCCTGCGTAAGGGATCGGGATCGGTGGCCAGCCGCACCAGCCGGTCGAGCGGCGCGGGCAGGGTGCCGAGGTCGGGCCTGCCGGTCAGCACGCGGGACGCGAGGGTCAGCATGTCGCCGCGCCCGTACGGATGCCGCCCGTTGCCGGCGTAGGCGACCAGGCACCCCCAGGCGAAGACGTCGGCGGCGGGGGAGATCTCCTCGCCGCGCACCTGCTCGGGGGCCCACCAGCCAGGACTGCCCAGCAGCTCGCCGGACTTCGTGACCCCCTGGGTCGCGTCCAGGGCGCGGGCGATGCCGAAGTCGATCACGCGGGGGCCCGACATCGAGAGGATGACGTTGGCGGGCTTGAGGTCGCGGTGCACCAGGCCCGCGACGTGGATGGCCGCCAGCGCCGCGGCCACGCCCAGCGCGACGCCGTGCAGCGTCCCGGCCTCCAGCGCGCCGTAGCGGGAGATCTGCGCCGACAGCGGAGTCCCGGCGATGTACTCGGTGACCATGTACGGCCGGCCGTCGACGGCGTTGCCGTTGTCGAGCACCTGCGCCGTGCAGAACGACGCGACCCGGCGGGCGTTGGCCACCTCTGAGTGGAACCGCACGGCGAAGCCCTCGTCGACCGTGAACTCCGCCTTGACCACCTTGACGGCGACCGGCCTTCCGGTGGGGGCCTCGGCGAGGTACACCGTGCCCATGCCGCCCTGGCCGAGCCGGCCGAGTAATCGGTACGGCCCGATCCGGGGTGGATCGTACGGTTGTAACGGTTCCGTACCGGCACGGTCCACTGACGACGCCTCCTCGCTTCCGGGCGCGGCCAAACTACCCATGCCCACTTTCCTCCCGCTTGAAGATCGGTTACGGCGAGTAGAGGGCTTGCGGCGATTTGTCGCCTTCCACCGGAGACCATTCGGTGCGGGACACTGGGTGGATGGCGAGCTCAATTGTTAACCTGCTCGGTCCGGTCGAAGTACGTAATTTGGCGGACAAGCTCGATCTTCGTCCGACCAAGCGGCTCGGGCAGAACTTCGTCATCGACGGCGGCACGGTGCGGCGCATCGTCCGGGTGGCCGAGGTGTCGTCCGACGACGTGGTGATCGAGGTCGGGCCGGGGCTCGGGTCCCTGACCCTCGCCCTCCTCCCCGAGGTCCGTCAGGTGGTCGCCGTCGAGATCGACCCCGTCCTCGCCGCCCAGCTCCCGCTGACGGTCGCCGACCGCGCCCCGACGCTGGCCGACCGGCTCACGGTCGTCCAGGCCGACGCGATGCGCGTGCGGCCGGAGCAGCTCGGCCCCGAGCCGACGGCCCTGGTGGCCAACCTGCCGTACAACGTGGCGGTGCCCGTGGTGCTCCACCTGCTGGAGGTGCTCCCCTCGTTGCGCAGAGGGCTGGTGATGGTCCAGTCCGAGGTGGCCGACCGCATGGCGGCGGGCCCCGGCTCCAAGGTGTACGGCGTGCCGTCCGTCAAGGCGGCCTGGTACGCCGACGTGCGCCGTGCCGGGCCGGTCGGCCGCACCGTCTTCTGGCCGGCGCCCAACGTCGACTCCGGGCTCGTGGCGATGTCCCGCAGGGAGCCGCCGGAGACCACCGCATCCCGCGAGGAGGTCTTCGCGGTGGTCGACGCGGCGTTCGCCCAGCGCCGCAAGACCCTCAGGGCCGCGCTGGCCTCGTGGGCGGGCACGGCCGCCGCGGCGGAGGCGGCGCTCAGGGCGGCGGGTGTCGACCCGTCGGAGCGCGGGGAGCAGCTCCGCGTCGAGGACTTCGCCAGGATCGCCGAGAACCGCCCCTGACCTTCCCCGGGAAGCCTCGGGAAGCCTCGGGAAGCCCCGGGAAGCCCCTACCCGGCGACCGCGGCGCCGAAGTCGACCCCCTGGGCACGGCCCTGGAACGGGGCGATCCTCCCGTCGCCTGGCCGCAGCATCCGGGCGTCGCCGCTTCCCGGCGGTACGAGCGCGACCGCGCCGATCCGCTCGCGGTCGGGCACGCCGACGACCAGCCAGCCGCCGCCCGCGCCGCTGACCGCCCAGCCGAGATGGTCGTAGGTCTGCGGCGTGCTCGCCCTGATCAGGCGTCCTGGCCGGCCCTGGCCGCTCACGCCAGAGAGGTCCATGGGGATGACGTGGACCGCGCCCGTCTCGGGGTGCGTGCCGTCGCCGTCGAACGGGACCCCCACCACGAGGTCCTCTCCGGAGAAGGCCAGCGAGAAGCCGAACGCGTCGTGCGGCTCGGAGACGTCCGCGACCCCTCCGGCCCCCTGCCACAGGGTTCCGGCGGGCTGCGGGTCCTGTCCGGGACGGCCCTGACGGATGAGCTGGACGATCCCGGCGTCCCGCGTGGCGAGCGGATCGGCGTGGGGAGCGCCGGCCGCGAGGAACCCCACGCCGCTCTTCTCCCCGTAGGCGAGGGAGTACCCGAACAGGTCGCCCCCGTCGGCCGGCACCTGCTCGGTGAGCTGGGACAGGTCCCATCCCTTGCCGCGGTAGCCGGTCCCGGTCCCGGTCCCGGTCCCAGGGTCGTACAGGACCGTCACCGCTCCCGCGTCGGTCATGGCCGTGCCCCCGCTGTCGGTGTCCTCGTACGGGGCTCCGACGGCGAGGTCCGGGGCGGGGCCGCCGCCGAGCGCGCCGAGGGCGACCGACCATCCGAACAGGTCGCCGGCCTCGCTGTTGCCGGGGACTCCGGGCGACTCCTGGGTGATGCGGCGGGGCGCCTCAGGGGTGCGGCCGTCGGCGCCGCCGAAGCGGTAGAGGTAGACCGCGCCGGAGTCGGGGACGCCGTCCGCGTCCTCGTAGGGCGCGCCCACGGCGAGGGTGCCGTCGGACACGGCCAGCGACCAGCCGAAGTGCGCGCCGTTGCGCTGCTCGGGCGCCCGCAGCTCGACGCGGCCCGCGTTCGTACGGCCGAAGTCGGCACCGCCCCAGTAGACGTGGACGTTGCCCGCACCGGGAACCGAGGTGGCGCCGCGGCCGGAGCCGTCCGCGGCCGAGCCCGTCCAGTAGGGGCTCGCGACCACCAGGTCCAGGCAGCGGTCGCCGTCGATGTGGCCCGCACGGGCGACCCAGCCGCTCAGGCCGTCGCCGCCGTAGAAGGGCGTGCCCCGCACGCTGGGGAACCCCTCACGGGTGCCGCGCAGGAAGAACAGGTGACCCCCGCCCGTCCAGGTGCCCGGAGGGTCGCCGAGCGGGTCGCCGACGACCACGTCGTCGAAGCCGTCGCCGTCGAAGTCCGCCGCGCCGGCGTTCGCGCAGCCGTCCGGGGCCCCGTACGCGGGGACGGCGCCGCCGAGCAGCAGGGCCAGCACCAGCAGGAGCCGTCTCACACCCGCACCTCGATGCTCTCGCCGCCGCTGATGACCTGTCCCGCGAGCGCGACGGCGCGCCGCCCCTCGGGGAGGGCGTACTCCCCGCCGAAGGCGAGCACCTGCCCGGGCTGGATGTCGACGGCCCCGGTGCCGGGCGCGGCTCCGGGGCCCGAGGGGAAGCGGTCGTCGGTGCGGATGACGCGGGAGACCTTGTGCCGTTGGGCCCGGTCGTCGACGAGTTCGAGGAAGCCGGCGAGCTTGATCGGTGTCCCGCCCATGTTGAGGACGAACCAGGAGGCGCGGCACGACCACGGGCCCGCGATCGGCTCACCGTCCGCGTCGAGCGGGCCGCCGCAGTCGGGGGGCTCGTGCAGGACGATCTGCAGGCCCTGGTCGCCGACGAGGATCCGCCGCCCGACGTCGTTCGCCCGCACGGGGGTGTCCGCCTCTCCCGTCCAGGTCGCGGTGCCCGTGGCCGTACGGTCCCAGCGGGCCACCACCGCGGCGGCGGACACGGCGAGCACGGCGGCCAGTGCGACGAGCGCCCAGGCCTTCTGTCGCCCGCGCGGCCGGCCGGCGGGGGCCTCCGTACGGGCGCGCAGGTTGTCCGGGGGCTCCCACATCGCTTCCATGACGCGCGTCGAGGGGCCGTCGGAGGCGGTGCCGCCGCCGATGAGGGCGAGCAGGAGTTCCTGCGCCGTCGGGCGGGCGGCGGGGTCGCGGTCCAGGGCGCGCGGGACCAGGCGGTCGAGCGGCGCGGGGAGGCCGCGCAGGTCGGGCTCCTCGTGCAGGATGCGGTAGGCCACCGTCATGGGGTCGCCCGCGCCGAAGGGGTGACGGCCGCTGCCGGCGTAGGCGACCAGGCATGCCCAGGCGTAGACGTCCGTCGCCGGGGTGACCGGACGCCCTTCGATCTGCTCGGGCGCCCACCATCCGGGCGTGCCGACGACCTCGCCGGTCAGGGTCGGGCCCGTCAGGCCGTCCAGAGCGCGGGCGATGCCGAAGTCGATGACGCGCGGCCCGGTCGTCGAGAGGATCACGTTGCCGGGCTTGAGATCACGGTGGACCAGCCCCGCCGCGTGGATGGCGGCGAGCGCGGCGCAGACGCCGAAGGCCACGCCGACCAGCGGGGACTCCTCCAGCGGGCCGTACTGCGCGATCTGCGTGGACAGCGGGGTGCCCGCGATGTAGTCGGTGGCCATGTACGGGCGCCCGTCCTCGGCCACGCCGTCGTCGAGGACCCTGGCCGTGCAGAACGACGCGACCTTGCGCGCGCTCGCGACCTCCGAGTGGAAGCGTGCCGTGAACCCGGCGTCCTCGGTGAACTGCCGCTTCACGACCTTGACCGCCACCTGCTGCCCCGTGGCGGACGTGCCGAGGTAGACCGTGCCCATGCCGCCCTCGCCGAGCCGTCCGGTCAGCGTGTACGGCCCGATCTCGGCGGGATCGCCCTTTCCCAGAGGGGAGGCGATGTTCTGGCCGTCGATGGATGCTCTCCTTCACCGTCACCCCGAAGCCCCCGAACGGTCACCGTACAGACATTCGATCTGCCTTGTCCGAGCGTTGCCCGGCATTGGGGACATGTCGTTCATCAGGGACACCGGGCGGGCGTTCACCTGGTCGGGCGGGGCGGAGCACTACCATCGACTTCCGTGACTTCCGTGACCGTCCGCGTGCCCGCCAAGGTCAATCTCCAGCTCTCCGTGGGCCCGCCGCGTGACGACGGCTACCACGACCTGGTGAACGTCTTCCACGCCGTCTCCCTGTTCGACGAGGTCACGGCCTCGGACGACATGTCGGTGCTCCCCGGTGACCTGGTCGGGGGCGTCGTCTCCGAGCAGGTCACGGTCATGGTGGGCGTCGAGGGCGAGTCCGCCGGCCAGGTGCCCGTCGACGCGGAGAACCTCGCGGTGAGGGCGGCCTTCGCCCTCGCAGAGCGCGCGGGACGTCCGCTGAGCGCCCGCCTGCTGATCCGCAAGGCGATCCCCGTCGCGGGCGGCATGGCCGGGGGCAGCGCCGACGCCGCCGCCGCGCTGGTGGCCTGCGACGAGCTCTGGGGGCTCGGCCTTCCCCGGGAGGAGCTCATGGAGATCGCCGCCGGGCTCGGGAGCGACGTGCCGTTCGCCCTGCTCGGAGGCACGGCCGTGGGCACCGGCCGGGGCGAGATGCTGGTGCCTGCCCCGGTCGCGGGCGGCTTCCACTGGGTCTTCGCGCTCGCGGAGGGCGGTCTGTCGACCGCCCGCGTCTACGCCGAGTGCGATCGGCTGCGCACGGCCACGGGGGAGCAGGTCGGCTGGCCCCGGGCCGACGAGGCCCTGATGGACGCCCTGAGCGCGGGAGACGCCGAGACGCTCGGCAAGGCACTCTCCAACGACCTGCAGCCCGCCGCGCTGATGCTCTGCCGCCCGCTGGCGCGCACCCTCGAAGCGGGCCGGCAGCACGGCGCCCTGGGAGCTCTGGTCTCCGGATCCGGCCCCACCTGCGCCTTCCTCGCCGAGTCCGAGACCCATGCGGCCGCTCTGGCGATGGCCCTCTCGGCCGCGGGGGTCTGCCGCTCGGCCGTCACGGCCCACGGACCGGTACCCGGAGCCACGATCGTTCATCCCCTGCCCTGACCTCGGCGTGGCACGGCGCGCATGGGCTGCCGATAGGCTTTGGGTGCGATGAATCTGGTAAACCTCGAATCGGTCTCCCATGCCTACGGGCCGAAGCCGCTGCTCGGTGACGTCTCCCTCGGCATCGAGGCGGGCGACCGCATCGGCGTCGTCGGGCGCAACGGCGACGGCAAGACCACCCTCATCTCCGTGATCGCCGGCACGCTGAAGCCCCACGGCGGCCGGGTGACGCACACCCGCGGCCTGCGCATCGGCTTCCTCTCCCAGCGCGACGACCTCGACCCCGCGCTCACCGTGCGCGAGGTCGTGCTCGGCGACCGCGCCGAGCACGAGTGGGCCGGCGACCAGGCGGTCAGGGAGATCCTGGCCAACCTCCTCGGCGACATCGAGCTGGCTGCCAGGGTGGGCGAGCTGTCCGGCGGCGAGCGGCGGCGCACGGCCCTCGCGCGGCTCCTGATCGACGAGCACGACCTGGTCATCCTCGACGAGCCCACCAACCACCTCGACATCGAGGCCATCGCGTGGCTGGCGGGCCATCTGTCGGCCCGCAGGTCCGCCCTGCTCGTCGTCACCCACGACCGGTGGTTCCTGGACGCGGTGTCCACGCGCACCTGGGAGGTCGTCGACGGCTCCGTCCAGCGCTACGAGGGCGGTTACGCCGCGTACGTCCTGGCGAAGGCCGAGCGGGCGCGCGTCGCCCAGGCCACCGAGGAGCGCCGCCAGAACCTCATGCGCAAGGAGATCGCCTGGCTGCGCAGGGGCCCGCCCGCGCGCACGTCCAAGCCCAAGTTCCGCATCGAGGCGGCGCAGGCGCTGATCGCCGACGAGCCCCCCGCGCGCAACACCGTCGAGCTGGTGAAGTTCGCCTCCGCGCGGCTCGGCAAGACCGTCTACGACCTCGGCGACGTCACCCTGCACGCCGGTGGCCCCGGCCAGGGACCGCTCGTGCTCGACCGGTGCACCTGGCAGTTCGGCCCCGGCGACCGCGTCGGGCTGATCGGGGTCAACGGCTCGGGCAAGTCGTCGGTGCTGCGGCTGCTCGCCGACTCGGTGAAGCCCGACTCCGGCAAGGTCGTCAGGGGCAAGACGGTGCGGCTGGCCCACCTGTCGCAGGAGCTCGCCGAGCTCGACCCTGGCCGGCGCGTGCTGGAGACCGTCGAGGAGATCCGCAAGTTCATCCAGGTCGGCAAGCGCGAGTGGACCGCCTCGCAGCTCCTGGAGCGGCTCGGCTTCCGCGGCGACGCCCAGTGGAAGGTCATCGGCGACCTGTCGGGCGGCGAGCGGCGGCGTCTCCAGCTCCTGCGCCTGCTCATGGACGACCCCAATGTCCTGCTGCTCGACGAGCCCACCAACGATCTCGACATCGAGACCCTGAACGAGCTGGAAGACCTGCTCGACGCCTGGCCGGGCACGCTGATCCTCGTCAGCCACGACCGCTACTTCCTTGAGCGGGTGACCGACCGCTGCGTGGCCCTGCTGGGCGACGGCAGCCTGTCGCTCCTGCCCGGAGGCGTCGACGAGTATCTCCAGCGCCGGTCGGCGGGCGCGGCCCTCACCGCGCGTGCCGGCTCCCCGAGTGCTCCTGCAGCCGCCGAGGCCCGCGAGGCCGCGCCCTCGGGGCCGTCCGCCAAGGAGCTGCGCGAGTCGCAGAAGGAGCTGTCCAGGCTCGAACGCCAGCTCGACAAGATCAGCGGGCGTGAGGTCACGCTGCACGCGGCCATGGCAGACGCGGCCTCCGACTACGGCAGGCTTGCCTCCCTGGACGCCGAGCTGAAGGACCTGAAGGCGCAGAAGGAGTCCATCGAGCTCGAATGGATGGAGCTCGCCGAGAGGCTCGGCGAGTAACCCCGCGAGGGGGTCAGGCGCCGTTCTCGGGGGAGTCGAACGGCACCAGGATGGTGCGGAGCAGCGAGGCCAGAGTGCGCTGGTCGCCCGGGTCGATGCCGGCGAGCAGGTCGCGCTCGCGCCGGAGCAGGTCGGCGAAGGCCTGGTCGACCCGCTCGCGGCCGAGGTCGGTCAGCGACACCAGCACGCCGCGCCGGTCCTCCGGGTCGGGACGCCTGCGCACCAGGCGGGCGGCGGTGAGCCGGTCGATGCGGTTGGTCATCGTGCCCGAGGTGACCAGGGTGGCGCGCAGCAGGGCCCCGGGGCTCAGCTCGTACGGCTCGCCTGAGCGGCGCAGCGTGGTGAGCACGTCGAACTCCCAGGGCTCCAGGCCGTGCTCGGCGAAGGACGCCCGGCGGGCGCGGTCGAGGTGCCGCGCGAGCCTGGACACCCGGCTCAGCACCTGGAGGGGCGACACGTCGAGGTCGGGACGCTCTTGCCGCCACGACATGACGAGCTGATCCACCTCGTCCCGCAGAGCGTCTTCGGCGTCTTCGGCGGCCCCGTCGCTTCGGCGCGTCGTCATGCGGCCGAGTCTATCTCTCTTGACATCGAGACATCTCTCCTTATAAGACTTATCTTGATGTCAAGAGATATTTGGGACCCCACGGTTTACGGCCGGTACGCCGACGAGCGTGCCCGCCCGTTCTTCGAGCTGGTCGGCCGGGTCCGCGCCGAGAATCCCGGCCTGGTCGTCGACCTCGGCTGCGGGACGGGCGAGCTGACCGCCGAGCTCGCCCGCCGCTGGCCGGGAGCCTCCGTCCACGGTGTCGACTCCTCGCCCGCGATGATCGCCAAGGCGCCCGAAGGCCCTGCCTTCAGCGTGGGCGACGTGCGGTCCTGGCGTCCCGAGCGGCCGGTCGACGTGATCGTCTCGAACGCCCTCCTGCAGTGGGTGCCCGAGCACCGCGAGCTGCTTCCGCGCTGGGCCGGGCATCTCACCCCCGGAGGCTGGCTGGCCTTCCAGGTGCCGGGCAACTTCGACGCCCCGAGCCACGCGATCGTCAGGCGGATCTGCCGCACACCCGCCTGGGAAGGCGAGCTGGGCGACCTGGTGCGGTACGACCCCGTGGACGGCCCCGAGGGCTATCTCGCGCTGCTCGCCGGGGCCGGCTGCGAGGTCGACGCCTGGGAGACCACCTACGTCCACCTGCTCCAGGGCGAGAACGCCGTGCTCAACTGGATCATGGGCACGGCCCTGCGGCCGATGCTCGACCGCCTGGGCCCCGGCGACAGGCGCGAGGCGTTCCTGGCCGACTGCGCGCGGGAGCTGGCCGAGGCCTACCCCCGCGAGCCGTACGGCACGGCGTTCCCGTTCCGGCGCGTCTTCGTGGTGGCGCGCTCAGGGCGGTGAGCGGCTTACTTCAGCACGCGCAGCCAGAGGTTCGTCGCCCCCGGCGCCTCGGTCAGGCTGAGGCGTTCGAGCCTGATGTTGGTGCCGCCCGGGTGGTCGAACAGCCGGACGCCGTCCCCGAGCAGGACCGGAGCGATGAGCACGAGGATCTCGTCGAGCACGCCGGCTTCGAGGCACTGCCGGGCGATGCTCGCGCCGAGGACGTTGACGTACTTGCCGCCGGCGGCGGCCTTGGCCGCGGCCACGCCGCTGTCGAGGTCGCCGACGAAGGTGACGTCGGGCACCGTGGTGTCCGGGATGTGGTGGGTGACCACGAACTGCGGTCCTTCCCAGCCGCCGCCGAACGGCTTGCCTTCCTTGTCGGTGCCTCTGTGGGGGTCGTCGCCGCGGAAGGTGCGGTTGCCGACGAGAAGGGAGCCGATCTGCTCGATGACCTCGCCCACCAGCGGGTTCGGGCCGAGATGATCGGTCAGCCACGACATGTCACCACCGGTCCCGGCGATGAAGCCGTCCAGTGACATGGTGACCGAATACATCAACTTACCCATGATCTGACCTCCGTCGAGGAGTGAATTCCGGCTGACCCCTGTTGAGACGGAGGATCGCGCGAAAACTCATCGGTGCGCCGGTGGCAACGCCGTGGCCAGGCCGAACGCCGCGAACAGGCCGGGGTCGTGGAAGGCGGTGAGCTCGGCGACGCGGCCCTCCTCGATCCCGAGCACGGCGATCGCGAAGGCGCGGTGGGCGGGCTCGCCGGGGCCCCGCACGTAGGCCGCCGCGGCCGGCTGCCGGTTGGCCCCCGTGGGCACCATCCGGAAGCTGCCCACGTAGTGCGGCGAGCCAGGGTCCCAGCTCGCGGCCAGTGTGGCCACGACCGCGTCGCGTCCCTGGAACCACATCAGGTACGGCGGCATCGTCGCCCGTACGTCCTCGGCCAGCAGGGCCGCGACCCCGGCCACGTCGGCGCGCTCGACCGCCTCCATGTACCGCCGCAGCACCGCCCGCTCCTCCTCGGTGGGCTCCGTGGACGGCGCCCACTCAAGGCGGCGCTCGGGCAGGTGCTCCCTCATCGTCGCCCTGGCCCGTTGCAGGGCGCTGTTCACCGACGCCACGCTGCCTGAAAGCAGCGCCGCGGTCTGCTTCGCCGGCCAGCCGAGCACGTCGTGCAGGATCAGCACCGCACGCTGCCTGGGCGGCAGATGCTGGATCGCGGCCAGGAACGCCAGCTCGATCGTCTCCCTGGCGACCGCCGCCATGTCGGGCCGCGCCTCGCTCGGCGCGGCCGGCTCCCACAGCCGATCGGGGAACGGCTGCAGCCAGGCGATGTCGGTGTCGGGCGGCAGCGGGACGCTCGGATCCGACGGCGCCGTCACGTCCTGCGGGAGCACCCGGCGTGCCCGGCCGTCCAGGGCGTCGAGGCATGCGTTCGTCGCGATGCGGTACAGCCAGGCGCGCAGCGTCGAGCGACCCTCGAAGGCGCCGATGCTCTTCCAGGCGCGCAGGAACGTCTCCTGCACCAGATCCTCCGACTCGTCGAACGAGCCCAGCATCCGGTAGCAGTGCACGCGCAGCTCTCTCCGGTGGCGCTCGACGAGCGAGGCGAACGCGGACCGGTCGCCCGCCCGCGCGGCGGCCACGACCACATCGTGCTCATGGTCCTCGTCCGTGGCCAACGACACCCTCCGTCCGCGCCTGCACCATCCCTTGTTCAGCTGAAAGTGACATTATGGTCGAAAGTCGGCTAGCTGCGGGGTAACCATGGCAATCGAGATCGAAGACAAGTTCGATGTGCCGGCGGAGTTCGAGACTCCCGAGTTCACCGGGGTCCCAGGTTGCGCCGAGGCGGTCGACCTGGTGAGCCACAATCTGACCGCACTCTACTTCGACACGCCCGATCTGCGGCTCGCCGCCCGGGGGATCACCTTGCGCAGGCGCCGTGGCGGCGAGGACGCCGGATGGCACCTCAAGCTGCCCAAGGCAAAGGGCGTGCGCGACGAGATCGCCCGTCCCCTGACCAGAAGCGCCAAGATCGTGCCCCGGGAGCTGGCCGATCTGGTCCAGGCGTACACCCGAGGCGAGCCGCTGATCCCGGTCGCCGAGCTGGAGACTCTCCGCAAGGTGACCAGCCTGCGCGACGCCGAGGGCCGGCCGCTGCTGGAGGTCGCGGACGACCACGTCAAGGGGACGGTGTTCGGCGAGGACCGGCACGTCGACCGCTGGCGCGAGGTCGAGGCCGAGCTCGTCGGCGGGGACGCCGACGTGCTGAAGCGGGTCGGCAAGATCCTGCGCAAGGCCGGCGCCACCCCGGCCGGCTCGGCGAACAAGCTCGCCCGCCTGCTCGGCCCGCGCATCCCGGTCACGCCGGTGCCGGACCCCGACGACGGCACGGCGGGCCGGGTCGTGGTCGACTACCTGAGGTCCCAGGTGGCCGCGCTGGTCGCCCAGGACCCGCAGGTGCGGCGGGCCACCCCCGACGCCGTCCACCAGATGCGGGTGGCGAGCCGCCGCCTGCGCAGCGCGCTGAAGTCCTTCTCCGGAGTGGTCGCGGAGACCACCGGCATCCAGGACGAGCTGCGGTGGATCGCCAACGTCCTCGGCGAGGTGCGCGACCTGGAGGTCATCCGCGAGCGGTTCGCCGCCCACCTGGACACGCTCGACCCCGACCTGGTCGTCGGCAGGATCCGCACCCGCCTCGGCGACGACCTGGCGGAACGCGAGCGTGCGGCGCTCGTGCGCGTCACCGGGGTGATGAGCGGGGAACGCTACTTCGCCCTGCTCGACCGGCTCGACGCGCTGGTCGCCGCACCGCCGCTCACCCCGCTCGCCATGAAGGACGCGGAGAGGACGCTCGCGAAGGTCGCCGGCAAGAGCTGGAAGCGCGTGGTCGGCAAGTACGAGACGGCCCAGGCCATCGAGGACACCGAGCAGCGCGAGATCGCCATGCACGACGTGCGCAAGGCGGCCAAGCGCGCCCGCTACACCGCCGACGCGCTCAAGCCCCTGCTGGGAGACCAGGCGTCCGTGCTGGCGAAGCGCGCCAAGGCCGTACAGGAGGTGCTCGGGCTGTACCAGGACGGCATCGTCGCCCAGCAGATCGTGCTGGAGGAGGCCCAGAGGGCGCGCGAGGCGGGCGAGGACACCTTCACCTACGGCCTGCTCCTCGGCATCGAGCGCGCCGACGCCGATCGCTCCCACTCGGAGTTCCCCGGGGTCTGGGCCGAGGTCACCGGCGAGGACCATTCCTGAGGGGGCGGGCCCCGCTAGGTGAGGTAACGCTCCACCGCCACGATGCGCCCGCCGGTGTGGTGCAGCACCGCGATCGCGCCCTTGCGCAGGTGGGTGTCCTCGGCGTGGCCGTCGAAGCGGTGCTCGCAGATGCCCGTGATCAGCTCGGGCAGCACCTTGCCGTGGCCGCAGAGCGCCGTCGGCCTGCCCTCGTCCAGGATGGACAGCACCAGCGACAGCGAGAGCGAGGTGTCGTACTCGGTCTCGGTCAGCAGCCGCTCGGTGCGGATCTTGAGCACCTCCCTGGCGGCGTACGGCAGGAGCGTCTGCACGCACCGCCTGCTCGGCGAGCTGACCAGCGAAGTCGGCCGGTAGCCGTACAGCAGGTCGGCGATGGTCGTGGCCTGCGCCTCGCCCGCCTCGTCCAGGGGGCGCAGGTCGTCGTCGCCGCTCCAGTCCTGGCGCGTGCCCGCGTACCCGTGCCTGGCCACGACGAAGGGCGTGGTCTCAAGCGGCGCCGCGCCGAACGCCCTGAGCAGCCCGGCGTCCCACTCGTACGTCAGCCGGGCGCGCGCCTCCTCGACGGGCAGCCACACGAGCGCGTCCACCTCGTCGGAGGGCTCCTGGGCCACCTCCTCGATGGCCCGCGCCACCCAGTAGTCGACCCGCTTGAGCCGTCCGCCCTTCATGTAGTGGACGGGGGGCAGGTGGCGGCCAAGCACGACGCTGAGCCCGGTCTCCTCGGCCACCTCGCGCAGGGCGCCCGCGATGACGTGCTCGCCGGGCTTCAGCTTGCCCTTCGGGAAGGACCAGTCGTCGTACTTCGGGCGGTGGACGACCGCGACCTCGGGATCGCGGCTGTCGCCCCGCCACACGATCGCCCCGCCCGCGCGGACGATGTCGGTCGGGTGGATATGGCATTCAGTCATCGATGGACCTCCACCGCCGGGTTCCGACCAGATGGGACTGGAGGTCGAGCAGGGGCTCGCCGTTCTCGCCGAGGTGGTGGCGCACCCATGTGCCGTCGCCGTTGAGCCACCAGCTGCTGGTGGTGTCGGCCATGGACAGGTCGAGCAGCTCTGAGAGGTACGCGCGATGCTGCGCACTGCTGACCTTCACCAGCGACTCCACCCGGCGCTCGATGTTGCGGCGCATCAGGTCGGCGCTCCCGATCCAGATCTCCGGCCGCCGGCCGCCGCCGAACTCGTAGATCCGCGAGTGTTCGAGAAACCGTCCCAGGATGCTCCTGACCCGGATGTTCTCCGACAAACCTGGGATGCCCGGCCGGAGCGTGCACACACCTCGCACGACGAGGTCGACGGGCACGCCGGCCCTCGACGCCGCGTACAGCGCGTCGATCAGCGGCTCGTCCACCAGCGAGTTGGTCTTGACCCGGATGCGCGCGGGGCGGCCGGCCGCGTGGTGGGCGATCTCCCGCTCGATCCTGGTCAGCAGCCCGCCCCGCATGGAGTGCGGGGCGACCAGCAGCCGCCGGTAGGCCGAGTGGGCGGAGTAGCCGGTCAGGTGGATGAACAGGTCGGTGAGGTCCTCGCCCACCAGCGGGTCGGCCGTGAGCAGGCCGAAGTCCTCGTACTGCCGGGCGGTCTTCGGGTTGTAGTTGCCCGTGCCGATGTGGCAGTACTGGCGGAGCTCGCCGGACGGCTCCTGCCGTACGACCAGCGCCAGCTTGGCGTGCGTCTTCAGGCCGAGCACCCCGTAGACCACGTGACAGCCCGCGCGCTCCAGCTTGCGCGCCCAGGTGATGTTGGCGTGCTCGTCGAACCTCGCCTTGATCTCCACCACGACCACCACCTGCTTGCCGGCCTCGGCGGCGTCGATCAGCGCGTCCACGATCGGGGAGTCGCCGCTGGTGCGGTAGAGCGTCTGCTTGATGGCCAGCACGTTGGGGTCGGCCGCCGCCTGCTCGATGAACCGCTGCACGCTGGTCGAGAAGGAGTCGTACGGGTGGTGGACCAGGATGTCGCGCTCCCGCAGGACCGAGAAGATGTCGTCCTCGGCGTGGACGGCCTCCGCGGGGACGAAGGGCGTGAAGTTCAGGTCGCCCCGGTCGAGGTCGGCGATCGCGTGCAGCCCCGTCAGGTCGAGCGGGCCGGACAGCCGGTAGATCTCGTGGTCGGACACGTCCAGCTCGTCCACGAGGAGGTCGAGCACCGCCTGGCTGATCGTGTCCTCCACCTCGAGCCGCACGGGCGGCCCGAAGCGCCTCATCAGGAGCTCCTTCTCCAGGGCCTGCATGAGGTTCTCCGTGACGTCCTCGTCCACGTCGAGGTCCTCGTTGCGGGTCACCCGGAAGACGTGGTGCTCCACCACCTCCATGCCCTTGAAGAGCTGGCCGAGGTGGGCGGCGATCACGTCCTCCAGCGGGACGAAGCGCTCCTTGGAGGCCGAGACGAAGCGGGGGAGCTGCGAGGGGACCTTGACGCGCGCGAACACGGTGTGCCCGGTGCTCGGGTTGCGCACCGTGACCGCGAGGTTGAGTGATAGGCCCGAAATGTACGGAAATGGGTGAGCGGGGTCCACGGCCAGCGGCGTGAGCACGGGCCTGACCCGCTCGCGGAACAGCTTGCGCATCGCCGTGCGCTCGTCCCTGTCGAGGTCGTCCCAGCGCACCACCTCGATGCCCACGCTCGCGAGCTGGGGGCAGACCTGCTTGTGGTAGGCGGCCGCGTGGCGCTGCGCGAGATCGTCGGCGATGGCGGCGATCCTGGCCAGCTCCTCGCGGGGCTTGAGCCCGCTTTTGGTGCGAAGCAGCAGGCCGGTCGCCATCCGGCGCTTCAGTCCCGCGACGCGCACCCGGAAGAACTCGTCGAGGTTGCTGGCGAAGATGGCGAGGAAGCGCACCCGTTCCAGCAGTGGCACAGAAGAATCTTCGGCAAGCTCTAGTACCCGTTCGTTGAAGTGGAGCCAGCTCTCCTCTCGATTGAGGAAGCGCTCCTGGGAAAGAGGCAGGTCGTCGTGTCCTTCAGGGGTCGGCGGCACGATCTCGGCGGACATATGTCCAAAATGCCCTACTTACTTGAACGGCACGTTAACTTTTTAGCAACGACGGTTTTACTTACCCGTAGATGCCGGGTCGCCGCCCTGCCGATGTTCCCCCGCCTGCCCGTGCTCCGCGCCCGCGACGAGCTCGGCACGTTCCACAAGCGGGACGCGCTCCACCAGCTCTACGCGCTCGACCGACTCCACCCGCTCCGCGCTCTCGGCGGCGAGCCGGGCCCGCCGCGCGGCCTCCCGTTCGGCCTGCTTGGCCTTCTGCTCCAGCAGCTTGAGCTCCTGTGCGCGGATCTTCTCCTGCTCACGGCGCTCCTGCGCCTCCAGCCGCTCAAGCTCGCGCTGCTCGCGTGCCCGGAGCTTCTCCTGGTCGCGAAGGAGCTTCTCCTGCTCGCGCTGCTCGCGCGCGCGGAGCTTCTCCTGCTCCTTGAGCTCCTTCTCCCGGGTCTTCTCCTGCTCCTTCAGCTCGCGCTCGCGGGCCTTCTCCTGCTCCTTGAGCTCCTTCTCCGTGGGCCGGGTCAGGCCGCGGAGCTCGATGACGGGAGGGACCGCGAGGCGCCCGCGCGTGGAGGCGGCGGTGAGGCCGGGATGGGCCTCCAGCCCCGTCAGGCCGTTCCAGGCGAGGTTGACCAGGTGGGCGGCCACTTCCTCGCGGTCGGGCTTGCGGGCGTCCAGCCACCACTGGCCGGTGAGGGCCACCATGCCGACGAGCATCTGGGCGTACATCGGGGCGAGCGTGGGCGCGTACCCTCGGTCGGCGAACTGGTCGGCGAGCACGTCCTCGACCTGGCTGGCGATGTCGCTGATGAGGCTCGCGAACGTGCCGGTGCCCGAGGCCGCGTGGGAGTCGCGCACCAGGATGCGGAACCCCTCGCTGGACTCCTCGACGTACTGCAGCAGGGCCAGGGCGGCGCGTTCGAGGCGGATCCTCGGATGGCCGGCGTTCAGCGCGACGGCCACCAGGCTGAGCAGCCGCTGCATCTCTCTGTCGACGACGACGGCGTAGATGCCCTCCTTGCCGCCGAAGTGCTCGTAGACGACCGGCTTGGAGACCTTCGCGCTGGCCGCGATCTCCTCTATGGAGGTGCCGTCGAACCCCTTCTCGGCGAACAGGGTGCGGCTGACGCGGATCAGTTGTTCCCTGCGTTCCTTACCGGTCATGCGTACGCGCGATCGCGGTTCGGTCATGGGTCTAATAATGGCGGGCGCGGCGGACACGGCAACCGCCAACGTCCCGGTTTGCACAGCTGTATCGAGATTTGAAGGGTCAGACGCGGAGGGAATGGGGGTTCGGGCCGCCGACCGGCGGCCCGACATAGGGGCTGAATCACCCAAGCCGCTTCGCCGCCAGACGCTCAGGGGTCGGCCACCTGACGTCGGTCGCCCAGCCGGCCTGCTCGAACCAGCGGATCACGCGGGCGCTCGGGTCGAGCTGTCCCTTGAGCGCGCCGTGGCGGGCGGAGGTCGGGTCGCAGTGGTGCAGGTTGTGCCAGGACTCGCCGAAGGACGGGATGGCCAGCCACCACACGTTGCGGGACTTGTCGCGGACCTCGAAGGTCTCGTCGCCGAACACGTGGCAGACCGAGTTGATCGACCAGGTGACGTGGTGCAGCAGGGCGATGCGCACCAGGCTGGCCCAGAAGAACGCGGTGAGCGCGCCGGTGAGCGACCAGGTCACGAGCCCGCCGATGACCGCGGGCAGCACCAGGGAGGCGAAGACGAGCCAGGGGAACGCGCGGTGGATGCGCGCGACGTCCTTGTCGTTCATCAGGTCCTTGGCGAAGCGCTCCTGGTTCGTGCGCTCGGAGGAGAACATCCAGCCGATGTGGGCGAACAGCAGGCCCTTGGTCAGCGCCTTCCAGTCGTTGCCGAAGCGCCACGGCGAGTGCGGGTCGCCCTCCTTGTCGGAGTACTTGTGGTGGCGGCGGTGCGTGGCGACCCAGTCGATGACGCCCATCTCCAGGGACATGCTGCCGGCGATGGCGAGCACGATCTTGAGCGGGCGGTTCGCCTTGAAGGACCCGTGCGTGAAGTAGCGGTGAAGACCGACGGTGACGCCGAGCCCGGTGAAGACGTAGAAGAACGCGGTGATCGCGATGTCGCTCCAGCCGAGGAAGTGTCCCCAGGCCATCGGCACGGCGGCGAGCAGCGCCAGGAACGGAAGCGTTACGAAGATGACCAGGAGGACACGTTCGAAGTTGCTCTTGGGCTCGGGCTCGAGATCGGGCCGGGGGGGCGGCGGCGGCGTCGAACGGTCTACGACGACGGTCATGGGCTACCTCACGTGATTCTCGACGAAGTACTGACGATCTGTAGCTACGTAACCGTAACCTACGCCATCGTAAGTTAGGAATCCCTAAGCTTGTAATGTGGAGAAGATGACGCTTCGGGCGTCATCCGGTGGCGGATCCACGCCTTGCGCAATCATGCCCGTATCTGTTAGAGCAACGCGCGCGGCAGGCCAAAAGGCTGGCCGAGATGTCCCAAGGATGCGTTCCTGTCCCCGGGACACCCGTGCTGACCAGGGGAATCGCCGCGCGGCACGCGGAGGGCCGAGGCTCGGCCGTATGGCCCGGCCGTAACGACGCGCGCGCCTCGCGCGGGGGGCCCGGCCGGGCCATGAGGGCCTCCCTGTCCCGCCGGTCGCGGGAATTGCGTTGAACGGTAAGGGGCTCTGGTGGGTATCCTTGTCACCGCGGTTTGGGAAGGTCTCGAATCGATCCGGCGTGGGGTAATTGGCAGCCCACCTGCCTTTGGAGCAGGGTTGTCCTGGTTCGAGTCCAGGCGCCGGAACTCTTTCCTCGCGGTCCCGCGCTGCCCGCGTCCGAGATTGTCAGTCCTCTTCGCCGAGGGGGCTGGATCGGTCCGGGGAGGCGGCAGGTATTCTCACGGTGTCGGGCGGATGGCCGTGCGGTGCCTGGGTGGTGGCCGTGCGTCATATCCCGCACCGTCATGTCTCAGCCGCGACGCCGAGGGAGCCTCAGTCCGTGAGTGTGCCGCGCCCGGCAGCCGTCATCGTCCTCGCAGCCGGCGAGGGAACCCGGATGAAGTCCAGCAAACCCAAAGTCCTCCACGAGCTATGCGGTCGCGCCCTTGTCGACCACATGCTCACCGCCGCCAGAGGCCTCGCGCCCGAACGCCTGATCGTCGTGATCGGCCACGCGCGTGAACAGGTCCAGGCCTACCTCGCCACAAACGGCCCCGACGCCCACGCGGTCGTCCAGACCGAGCAGAACGGCACGGGCCACGCCGTCCGCACCGTCCTTGAGTCGGTCGGCACGATCAACGGCACGATCCTCGTGACCTACGGCGACACGCCGTTGCTGCGCACCGAGACCCTGGCCGAGCTGCTCGCCACCCATGGGGCAGAGGGCAACGCCGTCACCGTGCTCACCGCCGAGGTCCCCGACCCGACGGGGTACGGCCGCATCATCCGCGACACCACGGGAGCCGTCCTCGAGATCGTCGAGGAGAAGGACGCCTCGCCCGAGCAGCGGGTGATCAAGGAGATGAACTCCGGCGTCTACGCCTTCGACGGGCTGCTGCTGGCCGACGCCGTGAAGCGCGTCTCCACCGCCAACTCCCAGGGCGAGGAGTACCTCACCGACGTGCTGTCGATCCTCAGGGAGGACGGCCACCGGGTGGGGGCGTACGTCGCCGCCGACCACGTCGAGGTCGAGGGCGTGAACGACCGCGTGCAGCTCGCCTTCGCCCGCTCGGTCCTCAACACCCGCATCCTGCGGGCCCACATGCGCGGCGGGGTCACGATCGTCGACCCCGCGACCACCTGGATCGACGTCGAGGTGACCATCGAGCCCGACACGGTGGTCCAGCCGGGCACCCAGCTCCACGGACGCACCGCCATCGCCGCGGAGGCCGTGGTCGGGCCCGCGACGACCCTCACCGACACGGTGGTGGGCGCGGGGGCCGTGGTGCGCAACTCCGTCTGCGAGGGGGCCGAGATCGGCGAGGGGGCCTCGGTCGGCCCGTTCGCCTACCTCAGGCCCGGCACGGTGCTCGGACGCGGGGCCAAGGCCGGCGCGTACGTCGAGATGAAGAACGCCCGCGTCGGCGAGGGCTCCAAGGTGCCTCACCTCACCTATGTGGGCGACGCGACCATCGGCGAGGGCACCAACATCGGCGCCGCGAGCATCTTCGTCAACTACGACGGCGTCGAGAAGCACCACACGACCGTCGGCGACCACGTCAGGGTCGGCAGCGACAACATGCTGGTCGCTCCGATCACGATCGGCGACGGGGCCTACACCGCCGCCGGCTCGGTCATCACCAGCGACGTTCCACCAGGGGCGATGGCGGTGGGCCGGGCGCACCAGCGCAACATCGAAGGGTGGGTCGCGCGCAGGCGCGCGGGCACCGCTTCGGCGGAGGCCGCGCGGCGTGCGACGGCTGACGAGGCCGCACAGGCCGACCAGGCCACGCAGGCCGGGGAACAACAGCGGGGGAGCACGAAATGAACGAGCACGCTGAGCCTGCCGAGAGGCACGGCGATGCTTTCGCGAGCGCGCCGGGCCAAGCGCCAGGCGAGGAGGGAAGCATGACCGGCAAGAAGACCACCGGAGAGAAGCACCTGATGTTCTTCTCCGGGCGGGCCTATCCCGAGCTCGCGGAGGAGGTGGCGCAGCACCTCGGCATCGAGATCACCCCCACCAAGCTGCACGACTTCGCCAACGGTGAGATCTACGCCCGCTACCTCGAATCGGTCCGGGGCAGCGACGCGTTCATCATGCAGAGCCACACCGAGCCGATCAACAAGTGGATCATGGAACAGCTGATCATGGTGGACGCCCTGAAGCGGGCGTCGGCCAAGCGGATCACCGTGGTCCTGCCGTTCTTCGGCTACTCCCGCCAGGACAAGAAGGGCCGTGGCCGCGAGCCGATCACGGCGCGGCTGATGGCCGACCTGTTCAAGACCGCGGGCGCCGACCGGCTGATGTCGGTCGACCTGCACACCCCGCAGATCCAGGGCTTCTTCGACGGGCCGGTCGACCACCTGTTCGCTTTGCCGGTGCTCCACCGCTACCTCAGCGGCAAGCTCGACCCCGCGAACACCACGATCGTGTCGCCCGACACCGGCCGGGTGCGCCTCGCGGAGCGCTGGGCCGACCAGCTCGGCACCGCGGTCGCGTTCATCCACAAGCGCCGCGACCTCGACGTGGCCAACCAGGTCAAGGTGCACGAGGTGGTCGGCCAGGTCAAGGGCCGCACCTGTGTGCTGATCGACGACATGATCGACACCGGCGGCTCGATCTGCAAGGCGGCCGACGCGCTGTACGAGCAGGGAGCCACCAACGTCATCGTGGCGGCCACCCACGCGATCTTCTCCGACCCGGCCGTCGACCGCCTGAAGAACTCCCGCATCTCCGAGGTGGTCGTGACCAACACGCTGCCCATCCACGAGGAGAAGCGGTTCGACAAGCTGACCGTCCTGTCGATCGCCCCGCTGATCGCCCGCGCCATCAGCGAGGTCTTCAACGACGGCTCCGTAACCAGCCTCTTCGAAGGCGACAGCTGACCTCACCGCCCAAGAACGGCCTCTGACCACTCCGGTCGGGGGCCGTCCGGCTTTCCGCGCGGGCCTTCAGCCAAGTACGAGGCATGGTCCGCGTCGTGCGGCGCTTCCGTTGATGGATCGGCCGTACCCGGCGGGCGGGTAGTCTTTGAGGGTTGTTCGCGCTCGTAACGCCTTCCGCTAGGGCGGGTGAGGGTGAGCGCCTTCCATTCACTGAGATTCCCTAGGAGACACGCCGTGTCCGAGGTACGCATCGCCGCCGAGCCCCGCACCGAGTTCGGCAAGGGGGCCGCGCGCAAGATCCGCCGCGAGAGCAAGGTTCCCGCCGTCCTGTACGGCCACGGCATCGACCCCAAGCACCTGACCCTGCCGGGCCACGAGCTGCTGCTCGCTCTGCGCACGCCCAACGTGCTGATCCGCCTCGAAGGCGAGGGCGTCAACGAGCTGGCGCTGCCCAAGGGCGTCCAGCGCGACCCGATCAGGGGGTTCTACGAGCACGTCGACCTGCTCCTCGTGAAGAGCGGCGAGAAGGTCACCGTCGACATCCCGGTCACCACGATCGGTGACATCGCCCCGGGCGGCCTGCTCGACCAGCAGCTCATCACCGTCTCCGTCGAGTCGGAGGCCACCCACATCCCCACCGGTGTCGAGGTCGACATCGAGGGCCTGGAGATCGGCGCCGTCGTGACCGCCGGCGACCTGAAGCTCCCCAAGGGCACCTCCCTGATCGCCGAGTCCGAGACGGTCGTCCTGCAGGTCATCAACGTCCCGACCACGGCCGGGGCCGAGGGGGCCGCGGAGGGCGAGGCGGCCGAGTCCGCCGAGTCGGCCGAGTAGTCTCCCGTATCCTCGGCAGGGCAGCCAGGAGGCCGGTCACCGGTCACCGGGCTGCCCTGTTCGGTATCAAGGGGTTCGGTATGAAGGGCACTCGAAGGCCAGGCGCTGAAGTGGAACGGAGAGGTCTGTCGTGGACCGCTGGTTGATCGTCGGGCTGGGCAACCCCGGGCCTGAGTACGCCGGTAACCGGCACAACGCCGGGTTCATGGTGCTGGACGACCTCGCCGCCCGGGTGGGCGGCCGGTTCAAGGCGCACAAGGCCCACGCGGAGGTCGTCGAAGGGCGCCTCGCGGGCGCTCCCGCCGTGCTGGCCAAGCCCCGGTCGTACATGAACCTCTCCGGCGGGCCCGTCAAGGCCCTGGCCGACTTCTACAAGGTCGCCCCGGCGAACGTCATCGTGATCCACGACGAGCTGGACATCCCGTACGGAGCGCTGCGCGCCAAGCTCGGCGGGGGCGACAACGGGCACAACGGCCTGCGGTCGATCAGCAAGTCGCTGGCCACCAAGGACTACCTGCGGGTGCGCTTCGGCGTCGGCCGCCCGCCCGGCCGCATGGACGCGGCCGACTTCGTGCTGCGGGACTTCGCCACGGCCGAGCGCAAGGAGCTGCCACTGCTGGTCGACCGCGCCGCAGACGTGGCCGAGTCGCTGATCGTCTCGGGCCTGGAGGCCACGCAGAACACCTTCCACCCCTCCGACCTGAAGCCGGTCAAGCCGCCGCGCTAGGCGAGCGCTCCGCGGAGTTTCTGGATTTCCCCAAGATTCTCTCATGTTGCCGCTAGCATCCCTCACGGACGGTGCCCGATCGGTTACGGGGAGGATGCGTGGTGGACGGCGAGAGGTCGGCGGTCACCGTCCGGAAGGCGTCGAATGCCGCCTTACCCGGTCGCCCGTCCCTGCCCGGGTGGGCGCGGCGCCACCGCCTCCAGGCCATGGCCGCCGATCTCGCGTGCGGTCTCCTCGCCGGGGCCGCCGCCGTGGTCGTGCGCTTCGGTGAGGTCACCCCGTACGTCACGCCCTATCTCCTGCTCAGCCTGGTTCTGCCGGTGCTGTGGGTCGCCATGGTGGGGCTCAACCGGGCGTACGAGGCGCGGCTGATCGGGGTCGGGTCCGAGGAGTTCCGGCGCATCACCCAGTGCGGGTTCTTCCTCACCGCCGGAGTGGCGATCACGGCCTATGTCACCAAGACCGACCTCGCCCGAGGGTACGTCGTGCTCGCCCTCCCGCTGATGACGGTGCTCACCCTTTCCTGCCGGTACGGCCTGCGCCGGAGGCTTCACGTGATGCGGGCCAGGGGGCTGTGCATGCGCCGCGTGGTGGCGGTGGGCCACCGGGCGTCCGTCGCCGACCTCGTCCGCCTGTTCCGGCGCGAGCCGTACCACGGCATGGAGATCGTGGGAGCCTGCCTGCCGCGCGAGGACTTCATGGAGGACGTCGAGGGCGTCCCCGCGCTGGGCGACTTCTCCGACATCCCCCTGGTGGTCTGCCAGGCCGCGGCCGACACCGTGGCCGTGCTCGCCTGTCCCGAGCTCGACGGCACCGCCCTGCGCCGCCTCGCCTGGCGGCTGGAGAAGACCCGCACCGACCTCGTCGTCGCCCCGGCGCTCATGGAGGTCGCAGGGCCGCGCACGACGATCAGGCCGGTGGCGGGGCTGCCGCTGCTGCACGTCGAGCACCCCGAGCTGTCCGGGGTCCGCCAGCTGCTCAAGAACCTCTTCGACCGCACGGTCGCGGCCGTGGCGATCGCCGTCCTCGCGCCCGTCCTCACCGCCCTGGCGCTGGCCGTGCGGGCCACGAGCCCCGGGCCCGCGCTGTTCCGGCAGACCCGCGTCGGCAGGGACGGCGTGGAGTTCACCATCCTGAAGCTTCGTACGATGAGCCGCGACGCCGAGCGCCACAAGATCCACCTCGTCAGTGACGGCGACGGCCTGCTGTTCAAGATCAGGGGCGATCCACGTGTCACCCCGCTCGGCGGCTGGCTGCGGCGCCACTCCCTCGACGAGCTGCCGCAGCTCCTCAACGTCCTGCTCGGCCACATGTCGCTGGTCGGGCCCCGGCCTCCGCTTCCCGAGGAGGTCGCCGGGTACGGTGACGACGTCCGGCGGCGACTGGTCGTCCGTCCGGGGATGACGGGTCTGTGGCAGGTGAATGGCAGATCCGATCTTTCCTGGGAGGAATCGGTACGGTTGGACCTGCGTTATGTCGAGAACTGGTCTCTCATGCTGGATCTTCAGATCCTGTGGAAGACCTGGTCCGCCGTGGCACGTGGCTCGGGTGCTTACTGACCCGGGGCCAGGAGAACTCGGGTGCGGCATCAGGAAGGGCAACGTGACGATACGCGACGACCACGCACTGGCCAGAGATCTCGCGGCCGAGGCGGGTGAGAGGCTGCTCGCGCTGCGCTCCCGCCAGGGGTTCGACGACCCCGTGGCCCTGCGCCAGGCGGGTGACCGCGAGGCCCACGCCTACCTCGCCGAGTCGCTGTCGCGCCTGCGGCCGAGCGACTGCGTGCTGTCGGAGGAGGGCACGCGCGAGGAGCGGCTCGACCCGCGCCGCCAGTCCGCCGACCGCGTCTGGATCATCGACCCGCTCGACGGCACGCGCGAGTTCGGCGACACCGGGCGATCCGACTGGGCCGTCCACGTGGCCCTGTGGCAACGCACACCCCGCGGGTCAGGCGGGCAGGGTGAGCTGGTCGCGGGGGCCGTGGCGCTGCCCGCCCAGGGCGTGACGCTCACCACCGCCCAGCCGCCCGCACTGACCGCCCACGGCCCGGCTCCGAGCGCCGCGCAGCCGTCCAGCGGACGCGAGGGCAGGGTGCGCATCGCGGTCAGCCGCACCCGGCCGCCGGAGTTCGTCAGGAAGCTGGCGTACCTCGTCGGCGCCGACCTCGTGCCGATCGGCTCGGCGGGCGCGAAGATCGCGGCGGTGCTCACCGGGCAGGTCGAGGCGTACGTCCACGCCGGAGGCCAGTACGAGTGGGACTCTGCCGCGCCCGTGGCCGTCGCGCAGGCCGCGGGAGCCCACGCGAGCCGCATCGACGGCTCCCCGCTGATCTACAACCAGGGCAACCCCTCGTTGCCGGATATCCTGGTCTCCCTACCGGATCTGGCGCCAACGTTGCTCGCCGGCATCCGCGACGTGCACCGTTAGGGCAAGACTCCCGGAGGAAGAGTAGATGCTTCAGAGCGACTACACGACGTCGCAGCTCGACGTCCTCGAAGCCGAGGCCATTCACATCATGCGTGAGGTCGCCGCCGAGTTCGAGCGCCCCTGTCTTCTCTTCTCCGGCGGCAAGGACTCCATCGTCATGCTGCGCATCGCCGAGAAGGCGTTCTGGCCGGCGCCGATTCCCTTCCCGCTGATGCACGTGGACACCGGGCACAACTTCTCCGAGGTCATCGAGTTCCGTGACCGGCGCGCCACCGAGCTGAACGCCCGCCTCGTCGTCGCGTCCGTCCAGGACTCGATCGACACGGGCAGGGTGACCGAGGAGACCGGGCGGCGCGCGAGCCGCAACCGCCTCCAGACCACCACCCTGCTCGACGCCATCGAGGAGCACGAGTTCGACGCCGTCTTCGGCGGCGCGCGGCGCGACGAGGAGAAGGCCCGTGCCAAGGAGCGCGTGTTCTCCTTCCGCGACGACTTCGGCCAGTGGGACCCGAAGAACCAGCGTCCCGAGCTGTGGAACCTCTACAACGCGCGCATCCGCAAGGGCGAGCACATCCGCGTGTTCCCGCTGTCCAACTGGACCGAGCTCGACATCTGGGACTACATCCGGCGCGAGGGCATCGAGATCCCGTCGATCTACTTCGCGCACACCCGCAAGGTCTTCGAGCGCGACGGCATGCTGCTCGCCGACGCCGACGTCGTCAACCGCTACGAGGACGAGCCGACGTTCGAGACCGTCGTGCGCTACCGCACCGTGGGCGACATGACGTGCACGGGCGCGGTGCAGTCCGACGCCGCCACGGTGGACGAGATCATCGCCGAGATCGCCGCCACCCGCATCACCGAGCGGGGCGCGACGCGGGCCGACGACCGCGCATCCGAGGCCGCCATGGAGGACCGCAAGAAGGAGGGCTACTTCTGATGCCCATCCTCCCTGTCCCGGGTCCGTTCCCCCGCCGCGCCGGCCGCACTACCGATGGAGAGCAGTTCTGATGGACATCCTGCGTTTCGCCACGGCGGGCTCGGTCGACGACGGCAAGTCGACCCTCATCGGACGCCTGCTCTTCGACTCCAAGGCGATCTTCGAGGACCAGCTGGAGGCCGTCGAGCGCACCAGCCGTGACCGAGGCACCGAGTACACCGACCTGTCGCTGCTCACCGACGGCCTGCGAGCCGAGCGCGAGCAGGGCATCACGATCGACGTGGCCTACCGCTACTTCGCCACGCCGAAGCGGAAGTTCATCATCGCCGACACCCCGGGTCACACCCAGTACACCCGGAACATGGTCACCGGCGCTTCCACGGCCGATCTGGCGATCGTGCTGATCGACGCGCGCAAGGGCGTGGTCGAGCAGTCCCGCCGCCACGCGTTCCTCACCACGCTGCTGCGGGTGCCCCACCTGGTGCTCGCTGTCAACAAGATGGACCTCGTCGACTACTCCAAGGACCGGTTCGAGGAGATCCGCGAGGAGTTCACGGCGTTCGCGGCCAAGCTCAACGTCTCCGACCTGACGTTCATCCCGATCTCGGCGCTGCACGGCGACAACGTGGTGTCCCGTTCGGAGAACATGCCGTGGTACCAGGGCACCTCGCTGCTGCACCACCTGGAGAACCTGCACATCGCCTCCGACCGCAACCTCGTCGACGTGCGCTTCCCCGTGCAGTACGTCATCCGTCCCCAGCGGGCCACCGACCCCGCCTTCCACGACTACCGCGGGTACGCCGGCCAGGTCGCGGGCGGCGTGATCAAGCCCGGTGACGAGGTGCTGCACCTGCCGTCCGGCCTGGCGACGCGCGTGGCCTCGATCGACACCTTCGACGGGCCCGTCGAGGAGGCCTTCGCGCCGATGTCCGTCACCCTCCGCCTGGAGGACGACATCGACATCTCGCGCGGTGACATGATCTGCCGGCCCAACAACAGGCCCCAGGTCGCCCAGGACCTCCAGGCGATGGTCTGCTGGATGACCGACGGCCTCAAGCTGGGCCCGCGCTCCAAGCTCGTCATCAAGCACACCACCCGCACGGCTCGCGCGCTGGTGCGCGACCTGCACTACCGGCTCGACGTCAACACCCTGCACCGGGACGAGGCGGCCACCTCCCTCGGGCTGAACGAGATCGGCCGGGTGTCGCTGCGGGTCACCCAGCCCCTGTTCGTGGACGACTACTCGAGGAACCGCCTCACCGGCGGTTTCATCCTGATCGACGAGACCACGAACGGCACCGTCGGCGCCGGCATGATCGTCGACGCTCGCTGAGAAGTGTCGGTGGCGGGTGGCAGACTCGCTCGGCATGAGTGACGATCTGCGGCTGAGGGCCGTCGACGAAGCCGACCTGGAAGTGTTCCTGGAGCAGGAGCACGACCCCGAGGCCGTGCGGCGGTCCAAGTTCCCTCCCCGGGAGCGTGAGGCCTTCATGACCCACTGGACCACCAGGATCCTTGGAGATCCCACGGTCCTGGTGCGGGCGGTCATCGTCGACGGCGAGCTGGCCGGCAACATCGTGTCCTGGTGGGAGCAGGAGCGGCGCTTCATCGGCTACTGGTACGGCCGCGCGTTCTGGGGCCGGGGCATCGGCAGCACGGCGATGATGCTCTTCCTCCAGGAGGAGAAGACCCGCCCGCTCTACGCCGATCCCTACGTCGGGAACACCGGCTCGGTGCGGCTGCTGGAGAAATGCGGTTTCCAGCGCACCGGCACCGTCCAGCACGGCGACGACGAGCACGTCATGCTCGTCCTCTCCGAGAGCTAGCCAACTGCTCCGGTCGTGGGAGGGCACGTCGTGCTCTGGCCAACTGCTCCGGTCCGTCGTGCCCGCAGCCATCGCACAGACCTTCAGCGGGCTCTCAGCTCTGCGGGCGTGGCACTCGAACCTCAGAAGAGACCGGCAACATTCTGAAGACTTCTGGCATCTCATGAAGCATGGAACTTCGTACGGTTCTCGCGACACTTCTCCTGACCGCCGTAACACTGACCGGACAGCCCGCGGCGGCTGCCACCCCGGTCACGATCGCGTACGCGCAGCGAACACAGACCTGGGAACTGGTGCTGACCAACGGAGATGTGGTGGAGGTGCCCGAAGCGCTCACCGTGGCGACTGAGGATCTTTCGATCAATGCCGGCGCGCGGGCGCCGTTCCTGGTCAGTGGGGATAGGCGGCATTTCTTTTATTTCCGGAAATCGGATGGGCTGTTTGTCGAGCGGACTCTGAACGGCAAGGAAAGGGTGGTGTCACGGAAGCGGCTCACGGCGTCCTCCATCTACGAGGAGTGGCCGGTGGTGTCGGACGACGGCAGCTATGTGGTCACAGAGACCTCGGCGCCGGGGCTGGGGGTCATCGCGGACCTGCGGAAAGGTAAGGTGTTGCCGCCTCCCGGAGGGACGGATGCGTGGAGCTTCGTCGGCTTCAGCCCGGACAGCAAGCGGCTGCTGCTGGTAGGGGAACGGCTGACGGTCTTCGATCGAGGGCTGCGTGCCCGGATGCGGCTGAAGACGCGGCTGCACCCGATGGCGCTGGCGAATGACTACCTCACGGCGGCGGTGCCTGTCGGTACGTCGGGCAAGTTCCGCAAGCTGCGCCTGCTCAACCTGCGTACCGGCCACACGAGCGGCACGGTGACCGTGCGGTTGCCGCGCGGGCAGTACATCGACGACCTCGACTTCGACCAGGCTGGACGCATGACCGTCCGATCGGAGACCCGGACGGGGGTGGCGATCTACCGGGTCTCGAAGGCGACCGGCAAGGCGACGCTGCTACGGACGATTGCCAGGCCTGATGCGGAGGTTTGGGTGCTCCCCGGAGACAGTACGTACGAGCCATGGACGGAAAGGAAAAGCAAGGCGCCTCAGGAATGACAGGCCCTCCCGGCACCCGTGTGACGGGGCAAGGTGTGGCTGCCCACCCAGACCATGGCTTCCGCACACCCGGCCGTTGCGGGGCTCACATCCGGCGCCGAGACGGTGGGGAGTGGAGCGGCGAAGTCGGCGCGGCTGTATGGCGGGCGACCGGTGCAGTGTGGTTCGTGGGCCCCTGATCAACCAAGGTGGGACGACGGGGACATGTCGAGTAGGAGTGGACCGGGGCCGAGGATGGTGGAGGTGTCGTCCGAGGGGCTGTCCCGTTCGGGCTGCTTGGTGGCGATCTCGCACCATACCGTTCGGCCAGGTCCATCAGGGTTGAGGTGAAAGCCCCAGTTCCCCTCCGACAGCATGTCGACAATGGCCAGGCCCCGCCCGCCCTCGGCGAGGAGGAATGCCGGATCCGCCGGGATGCTCTCCGTAAGGAGGAACGCCGGATCCACGCGTAGGCGAGGGCTTCCGACGGTCAGCCCGCTGTCTGTGACGTCGATGCGCAGCCGATCGCCACCCACCGACAACCGGAGTGTCACCGGCTCGATACACGCCTTATCGGGGAACCCAAGCTCGGTGCTCCCCGCGTGCTCGGTACCTCCCGCGGTCCCCGTACCTCCCATGTTGTCGGCGACCTTGTGCCGGGCGTGCCGTACGGCATTGGTGACCAGCTCGCTGACGGCCAGCCGTACGGGCTCGTAGGCCGGATGCTCCTCCCCGAGCCAGTCACGGACCTCGGCCCGGGCGCGAGCCGCTGATCCGGGATCGCTGGGCAGACGAATCTCTTTGAGCGTATCCGGCGCCATTGATATGCCTTCCCAGTCCGTTCCGGCTGAATTTCTGTTTCACTCGGCTCGCTGGCCGAGGCGCCGCCGTGTCTTCGGCGTGACCCTCATACGGTGGCAAACAATCGGGGGAGTGAAACGGTTATTCGTGTTCGCAATGTGTTCACAATCGCGTGAACCCTCTCGACCGACTTTGTGAACGCCCAGCATGATGGCCTTGACGCGGTATCAGGTGGCAAGAGAGGAGACCGAAGGATGACCGTCACCCTGGAGCCGGATCCATCCATATCCCCGCGCATTCAGTTCGGTACAGAACTGCGCAAATTCCGACTTTCCATGGGTTTCTCCCAGCGGAAACTCTGCGATGCGATCCATGTATCGATCAGCCAGCTCAGCATGATCGAGAACGGCCACCGGGCGCCGACGATGGAGTTGGCTCAAGCGGCGGACGAGGTCCTCGGACTGGGGACGACCCTCACCGGGCTCCTCGATCGCCTTAACCGCGCAGCCGCCCAACTGCCCCGCTGGTTCCGCCCCTGGCTCGACTTCGAACGCGAAGCCGAGGCCCTACATATCTGGGAACTGTCCATGATCCCCGGCCTGCTTCAGGTTGAGGGATACGCGCGAGCTCTGATCGCGAACGAACCGGACGTAACCGAAAGGCAGGTCGAAGAACGTATACAGGCTCGGTTGGATCGCCAGAAGATCCTCCATCGACCGACCCCCCCGATGTTGTGGGTGGTGTTGGACGAGAGCGTCTTGCACCGGCCTGTGGGCGGCCCTGACGTAATGACGAACCAGCTCTGCTACCTTCTTGATCTCGGCGAAAGCCGGCGAATATCGCTTCAGGTGCTCCCCTATGGTGCTTACGGGACGGTCGGCTTGCTCGGCGGATTTATGGTCGCCGACATGCCTGGAGCCTCTGCATCCGTGGCATACATCGACTCACAGAGCACTGAGGATCGAGTAAGCGATCGAGCCGACGAGGTCCGAGGTTTAGCATTCAGGCATGGCGTGATCCGAGCGGACGCACTACCCCGACGCGAGTCGCTCAACATGATCAAGGAGACGATGCGGAGATGGACAGCGTGACCAACGAACTCACCGACGTCCAGTGGCGCAAGTCCAGCTTCTCCGGGGGAGACGGGAGTAACTGCGTCGAGGTTGCCCACCCGGCCGGCGGGCGTCGGGCCGTACGTGACAGCAAGGATCGCAACGGCCCAGCCCTCCTCTTCACCGTCGCGGAGTGGACCACCTTCCTCGCCCACCTCAAGGCCGACCACTCCGCCTGACCCCGGCATCCCTTAACCGCTTCACCGAAGTCCTCCGACCACACATTCCCGGAGGGCTTCCCGTCACGGAAACGATGCGGAGATGGACGACGTGACCCAGGAACTCGCCAACGCTCACTGGCGCAAGTCTTCTCATTCGGGAGACGACGGAAGCAACTGCGTCGAGGTTGCCCACCTGGCCGGCCGCCGGGCCGTACGCGACAGTAAGGATCACGGTCGCTCCGCGCTTTTCGTCAGTTCGGTTGAGTGGGGCGCCTTCCTTGACCACCTGAAGGTCGATCATTTGGCCTGATGTCGGCACACCGCTCTGACCGCGTTTCCACTCTGGCTCGTACGGGGGCGGTGACGGCCTGCCGCTCCCAGTCGATCCAGCGTCTGGCGCCCATGCGGTAGCCGTTCAGCTCCACCTCGGCGTCCACCGGGCGGACCAGGCCGTTGTACGTGGCGGTGGGCGCGGCGTTGTACCGGGCGACCTCCTCGCGCACGCGGAGTCGTACCAGCTCCCGTGCCGAGATGCTGTCTGGAAGATCGGGGAGCGCGAACTCCTCTAAAGGCCTGCCCGTGGCAGTCTCATCCCGGAAGGTGACCGTGGCCATCCCATGTCTCCCTTGATGAAGGATCATCGTGATGGGCCAATGAGTATCAACCTGCTCCGACAGAACGGCATCCCTCGATCGTGAGCCTGGCAGGGTCGTACAGCGCGCCGTGAACCCGGATTGGGACTTGTGGCGAGATATCGCTGACAAGTCCCCTACGGGAAGGCCGGCTCGATGCCATGGTGTCGACGATGACCGCACCACCCACGACCCGGAGCCCGGATTCGGAGCTCATCGCCGAGTCCAGGGCGCGGCCGGAGGCATTCGCCGCTCTGTTCGACCGCTATTCCGGAATGCTCTACCGGTACGTCTCCCGAAGGCTCGGCCCCGAGGTCGCCGAGGACCTGGTGGGGGAGACGTTCCTGACCGCCTTCGGCCGTCGCGACCGGTACGACCTGACCCACACCGACGCCCGGCCCTGGCTGTTCGGCATCGTGACCAAGCTGATCTCCCGGCACCACCGCACGGAGGAGGCCCGCTACCGCGCGCTGATGCGGGCACCGGTCGAGCGCAGCACGGAGTCTCCCGCCGACCGGGTGGCCGCCGGGGTCACCGCGACGGCATCCCGCGCGCTGCTCGTGCCCGCGCTCGCGGGTCTCTCGAAGGGCGACCGCGACGTCCTGCTGCTGATCGCCTGGGGTGACCTGTCGTACGAGGAAGTGGCCGAGGCCCTCGGCATACCAATCGGAACAGTGCGTTCCCGCCTCAACCGGGCCCGGCGCAAGGTGCGCACGGCACTCGGTGACACCAACCCGATGACGGACGAGGAGTAGCGATGGACGACCTTGCGATGCTTCGCGACCTCGGCCGCGACCTGGAGCACGAGCCGCCCGCCACGCTGGCCCACCAGCGTCATCGCCTGCTCGGCATGACCGCGGGCGAGGGGTCCCGCCGGGACCTGTCCGGGGCGAGTTCCCGCCGGGGCCTGTTCGGGGCGATCACCGGTGGGGGGAGACGCCGTCTGACCGGCCGGATGCGGTGGATGACGCTCGCGGTGGTCGCGGGAGTCACCGCCGCGCTCGTCGTCGTACCGACGGTGCTGCTGCGGGGCACTCCCGCTTCGAGAACCCTGACGCCGCCCACCTGGGACAGACCGCCGAAGCAGAACGAAGCCCTCAACGTGCTGGTGGTGGGCTCAGACATGCGACCCGGACCGAGAGGAATGCCCGCGAACCTCAACCTCGGCGAGCGAAGCGATGTGATGATCCTTCTGCACCTGTCCGCGGACCGGAAGAACGTCACGGTGGTCAGCCTGCCGAGGGACTCCATGGTCCGCATGCCCACGTGCGCAACCGGTTCCGGTCAAGTGAGCATGATCAACCAGGCGTTCAACGTGGGGGGCCTGAAGTGCGCGTGGAAGACGGTCGAGTCCGCGACCGGTGTCCATGTCGACCACGCGATCGAGATCCGCTACTCCGGGTTCAAGGAGATGGTGGACGCGCTGGGTGGGGTCGAGGTCACGCTGCCCACGGCGGTGGACGACCCGAAGTCGAAACTGCGGTTGTCCGCGGGCCGGCACCATCTCGGCGGTGAACAGGCGCTGGCCTACGTCCGCACGCGCTACGGCCTCGGCGACGGGTCGGACCTAGGGCGGATCAAGCGGCAGCAGGCCTTCATGAACGCCATGCTGAAGCAGGTAACGGGCCATTTGAAGGAGCCCGACCGTCTGGCCGCCTTCGTCGACGTGGTCCGCAGGTCGATCACCACCGACGAGGGGCTGGATCTGGAGACCATGTACTCCATCGCCAGAAACGTGCATGAGGCCGGGGCGCGTGTCCGGTTCGTCACCGTTCCCTGGCAGCCGTATCGCGAGGACCCCAACCGCTTGGAATGGAAGCAACCCGAAGCCGCCCAGCTCTTCGCCAAGCTCAAGCATGACTGAGAGTGACCGCCAGAGGCAGGGGTCCACCCCGGCCCTGCCCGGCCTTTTGCCTGGATTATGACGATTCGTTGAGCCGGTGACGGCGGGGCGGCCCTCCCGGCCGCATGCCTGTCTTGAGTGGTCATGGTCCTCAGTAGGAAGCAACCGGGTGCCCCGGTCACACGGGAGCGGGGAGGGAATGACGCACCCGGCCCAACCAGTCCACCGCCCAACGGGTGCCGGGTTGTTGGTAGATCCTTTGTGATTCCAGCACCTAGCGATTACTCTCTGTGTTAGCTTCAGTACGTTTCGTGTTGGCTGTCCTCGGGGGTCCAGTGGCTGTTCGTGTGATCTTCCTAGGTGGGCTGGGGCGCAGCGGCACGACCCTGCTTGAGCGGTTGCTCGGTGAGGTCCCCGGCGTCGCGCCCCTTGGTGAGGTGGTTCACCTGTGGGAGCGTGGGGTCCGCGCTCACGAGCCGTGCGGGTGCGGGGAGCCGTTCGCCGCCTGTCCCTTCTGGCGCAGGGTCGGCATCCGGGCGTTCGGTGGATGGTCGCCCGGCCTCGCCGACCGCGTGCTCACGCTGCGGCACAGGGTCGACCGCACCCGCCACATCCCCGCCATGGCGGCACGGCATTGCCGCGTCGGCCTCAGCGGTTACACCCGGGCGTACTCGCGGGTCTACGAGGCGGCGGCGCAGATCGCCGCGTGTCCCGTGGTGGTCGACTCCAGCAAGCACGCGTCCCTGGCCTTCTGCCTGAGCACCTCCCCGGTCGTGGATCTGAGCGTCGTCCACGTGGTCCGAGATCCGCGCGCGGTCGCGTACTCCTGGCGCCGGCAGGTCAGAAGACCCGAGGACGGCACCCCGATGACCCGCTGGCGGCCCTTCCGCACCTCCGTTCACTGGGTCGTGCAGAACCTCGCCTTCGAGCTGCTCGCCCGCAGAGGCGGCACCGTGATCCGCATCCGGTACGAAGACCTGCTGGCCGATCCCCGCGCGGTCCTGTCCACGTTGCTGGCCCGCCTGGGGTTCGGTGAGGCCGACGGGGGTGACCTGGCGTTCCTCCGTCCCGGCCTGGCCGAGCTGTCGGTGGCGCACACCTGCGCCGGCAATCCGATGCGGTTCACGGCCGGGCCCGTGGAGCTCAGCAGGGACGACTCCTGGTGCGATCGACTCTCCCGCCGCCACGGATGGCTGGTCACCGCGCTGACCTGGCCCCTGATGATCCAGTACGGCTATCGCGTACGCGATCGGCAGGCACCGGAAGGGGCGACTTCCCCATGGCTCGCGGCAGGGCTTCCCGCGTCGGAATGCCGGTGAACCCCACCGTCGGCGTGGTCATCCCCACGCGGGGAGACCGTCCCCACCTGCTCCAGGCCGCGGTGCGCGCGGTGCTGGCCCAGCGTCATCCGGGCGGGGTCGACGTCGTCGTGGTGGTCGACGGCGACCAGGTGGACGCCGTGGTGGCGCAGGTGGCCGATGCCGTCGCCGAAGCCCCGGGGAGGGTCCGCGTCCTGCCGAACCGCTTCAGCCCCGGGCTGCCGGGCGCCCGCAACACCGGCATCGCCGCCCTCGCCACCGACCTGGTGGCCTTCTGCGACGACGACGACATGTGGCTGCCGGGCAAGCTCGGCGCCCAACTCGCCGCGCTCGCCGCCGACCCCGCGGCCGAGTTCGCGGGCTGCGCCATCGAGGTCGAGTACGACTCGCGGCGCGTCCCCCGCCTCGCAGGCACGAGTCAGGTCACCAGACAGCACCTCACCCGATCCCGCATGGTGATGGTGCACTCCTCGACGTTCCTGTTCAGGCGCGGGTCCGTATGGCCGGACGAGAGCGCCCCCGCCGGGCAGAACGAAGACTGGGACCTCGCCCTCCGCGCCGCCGGGCGCCATCCCCTGGCGTACGTCGACCGGCCGCTGGTGCGGGTCCGCTGGGGAGCCTCCGCGTACGCGACACGGTGGGCCGACCGCATCGCGGGGCTCGAATGGATTCTCGCCCGGCACCCCTACCTGGCCGCCGACCCGCGCGGCGCCGCGCGCATCTACGGCCAGCTCGCCTTCCACAACGCCGCGCTGGGACGCCGCCGCGAGGCGTGGCGCTGGGCCGTTCGCGCGTTCGCCGCCCGCTGGGGGGAGCCCCGCGTCCCGATCGCGCTGGCCGTGGCGCTCGGCGTGGTCCCCGCCCGGGCGGTGCTCAGCGCTCTGCACACCCGAGGGCATGGCATCTGATGGCACCTCGGACACAGACCCGTGAGGGCGCCGCGCTCGCGATCAACGGGAGCCGCCCCCGAGTGAAGGTCGCGGGCGTCGAGGTCGACGCCCTCACGGAGGGGGAGGTGGTAGGCCACGTCGTCGCCGCCCTCGCGCGGGGGGAAGGCGGACACGTGGTCACCCCCAACGTCGACATCTGCCGCGCCTGCTCGCGCGACCCCGAGGTACGGGCGCTCGTCGCGGGCGCCGACCTCGCCGTTCCCGACGGCATGCCGCTGGTGTGGGCGTCCAGGCTGCTCGGCACGCCCGTACCCGAGCGCATCACCGGTGCCGACCTGATCTGGTCGCTGTCGGAGGCGGCGGCGTCCAACGACCTGCCGGTCTATCTCCTCGGCGGGCCGCCGGGCGTGGCCGTCCGCGCGTCCGAGGTGCTGGCCGACCGTTATCCCGGCCTTCACGTAGCGGGGGTCGTCTCCCCTCCGCACGGCTTCGACACCTCCGAGGAGGGTGTGATGGCGGTACGTGAGGTGCTGCTCGCGGCACGTCCGCGCCTGGTCTTCGTGGGTCTCGGCTTTCCGAAGCAGGACCGCCTGATCGCCGCACTCCGCGCCGATCTGCCCGGGGCCTGGTTCGTCGGCTGCGGCTCGGCGATCGCCTTCACCGCCGGGTCGGTTCGGCGGGCCCCCGAGTGGATGCAACGCTCAGGCCTCGAATGGCTCTTCCGCCTGGCCGCCGAGCCTGGCCGGCTCGCGCGCCGCTACCTCGTAGACGACCTGCCCTTCGCGCTGCGCCTGCTCACCGTCTGCCTTCTGAAGCGCCTGATAAAGAGCGACAGAGAGCGCGTGACCCCCTCCTCTCATCCCTCCCGCACTCACGGACGCCGAAGCGCGGACAGCAGTGGCCGGCCGGGGCGGTAAACCGGTGGCGTGGCCGCCGAAGGCGGTGAAAGGCTCCACCGATGACTGTAGCCCGCATCGGTTCGGCGTCGGATTCCTGGCGCAGGAACACGCCGCCTTCCTGCCAGGTGAACTCGCTCCACGACGCACCGACGTCCTCGACCTTCGGCTGTACCGTCCACCGGCCGACGAGCGCGTCGAGCCCGGCGAGCGTGGGATGCCTGTCGTCCATGTTCGGGTCCCTTCTCGTTGACGTCCTCACCAGCTACCGGCGGCCATGACGGGGAAAGGAGCCGCGACCACTGTGCTGCGGCAATCTAGGGCAGCGAACCCCCTGTGGCCCAGGGCAGATCGCTCAGGGGGAATGGGTCAGGCGGCGGATTCGGGTGATCTCCTCGGGGGTGAGGTGATCACGGTAGCGGTCGAGGGCCCGGCGCGAGTCCATGGGCCGGTAGGCGGTGCGTGACAGGCCCGACCAGGCGAAGCCGCCGTCCTTCGCGCCGCGCGGCGGGCCGTCGCCGTTCGAGCCGTCCGCTGGGCCGGCGTTCGTCCGGCCGTCCGCCGGGATGGCGTCCGTCCGGCCGTCCCCCGGGATGGCGTCCGTCCGGCCGTCCCCCGGGATGGCGTCCGTCGGGCCGTCCCCTGCCGTGCAGGCCTGCTCGATCCGCCTTTCGGCCGAGGCCGACCAGGTGAGCCCGCACCACTCGTACAGATCCCGGTAGCCCGTCACCGGGTCGGTGGCGAGGTGCTCGTAGCGGGCCAGGCGGATGGACGGGTGCCGCTCGGCCAGCGCCTCGGCGACGGACCGCGCCACCCGCCACAGGGTGGCGGCCTTGGCGAGGCGGTCCTGTGAGCCGATGAGCGGGCGTAGCGCCTCGACGGATGGGTGGTCGCGCACCAGGAGCGGCTGTTCGAGCAGCTCGTGGAAGTAGACGGTCCACCCCAGCCGTTGCCAGCTCGCCGCGAACGACACCGGGTCGCGCACCAGCAGGACCACGCGGCAGCCCAGGCGCTCGGCGAACCAGCCCGCCGAGAACAGCGCGAACGGGTCGTCCAGCAGCGCCCGGCGTCCTCGTAGCCTGCCCAGCGTGAAGGCGGAGGCGTTCTTCGCCAGGCGCGCCAGGTCGCCGGGCGACCGGTTGCGGCGCAGCTCGGCGGCGTATCGGTAGCGCAGGGCCACGGTGTCGGCGAAGGCGCGCAGCCACGGGCCTTCGTTGTCCTCGCAGATGTACTGGAACCGGTGGCCGACCGTGGCGTTCAGCACCCCGGGGGAGCGGCCGGGCGGGCGCTGCGGGTTGAGCGGCTCGTTGACGTAGACGACCTCGCCTCCGGCGGCGAGCATCTTGCCGGCCCAGCTCGTGCCGCTCCTCGGGAGCCCGGTGACCAGGATGGGCCCACGGTTCACACGGCCTCCGAGCAGGGTGGGCCCCTCCTGCACGTGGCCTCCTCGACGCGTCATGTGGCCTCCTCGGCGCGCCAGGGCCGCAGGGAGGGCAGGCTGTGGACGCCGAACGGGCGCAGCTCGTACCGGCGGGCGATCTGGAAAAGGGGAAGCAGGTTCTTGGCGAGGACCCCGCCGGACCAGCCGAGGACGGCGCCGAACGCGCCGTGGGAGGGCACCAGGACGACGTCCAGGGCGATGGTCACCGCGATCGCACCGAGGATGTTCACCATGCTGGACGCGGTGGCCCCGGCGGCGATGAGCACGACGTCGGCCATGCCGCAGGCCGTCGCCAGCATCATGGTCGCGGCGAGCACGGCCGCCACGGCGGCTCCGTGCCGGTAGCCGTCGCCGAACACCCGCAGCAGCCATGGCGCGAGCGCGGCGTACCCGAGCCACAGGGGCCAGGTCAGGACGATCAGCCACATGGTGGTGATCTGGTAGAGCTTGCGGGCGAGGGAGAGATCGCCCTCCGCGAGTGCGCGTATGAGCCGGGGTTGCACGGCCTGGGTGAGCCCTTGGTTGACGAGCTGGCCGACCACCTTGAACCGCGTGGCGGCGGTGTACAGCGCGGCCTCCTCCGGCCCGGCGAGCACCGCCACGATCACGATGTCGAGCCGCTGGAACACCGCCTGCACCGCGCCCCCGAGTGCCCGAGGCCCCACATAACGCCAGAACTCCCCCGCCGTCCCCCCGACGTACGGCCCCGCCGTTCCGGGGACGTCCGGTCCCGGGGTTCCGGGGACGTCCGGTCCCGGGGTTCCGGGGACGTCCAGTCCCGGAGTTCCGGGGACGTCCGGTCCCGCGGTTTCCCCGGCGTCCGATCCTCGGGTCCCCGTGACGTACGGCTCTGCAGGCACGCGTCGGCGTAACCAGAGGGCGCTGAGGATCAGTACGGGCAGGGCGGGCACGGCCCAGGCGGCGGGGAGCGCCCAGCTGAGACCGGTGGCGGCGCCTGCCAGGGCCACGGCCCCCACGAGGACGAGCTGCGCCGCGGGCTGGAGCACCCCGCTCAGCAGTGCGGTCGGGCGCATCGACCCGAAGCCCCTGGTCGCGGAGACCAGGACGTCGGCACAGACGATCACCGGAAGCGCCACCCCGAGCACCCGAAGCGCCGAGCCCAGCACAGCCGTGACCGAGCTGGACGCGGTGCTGGTCACGGCGGTGCTGGACGCGGCGGAGCCGGACGCTGCCGTGGCATGGGTGGGGACCAGGGCTACCGTGATCGCGTCTGCCCAGACGATCACTAGGATCGCCGTGATGACGGACAGCACGATGACTGGCACCAGTGCTGTACGGAAATACCGGGATATGTCATGCCTGCCGTGCCTGCGTGACCGGGCGATGAAGTAGATCAGCCCGTTGCCCGAGTCCAGCCGGAGGATTCCCGCGACCATCAGGCACAGCGTCGTCGCGGTGAAGATGGCGCCCGCCGTGCCGGCGTCGAGCCCTCGGGTCAGAGCGACCACGATCAGGAACTGCGAACCCGCGTTGACCACCGCCCCGGCAAGCCCCGCCACACCCCCCCTGACCAACGACCCCCCGCCGCCCACCGGCGAGCCCGCGCCGCCCATCGGCGAGCCCGCGCCGCCCATCGGTGAGCCCGCGTCGTCCAGTGGGGAACTCACCCCCTTTACCGGCGAACCCTCGTCGCCCATCGGGGGTAGCGGCCCGTCTGTTGGCGGTGTCGTGTCGTCGCCGGTCATCTGCGCCAGGAGGGAGTGCCGGACAGCCAGGCCTGGAGTCGTTCGTCCCAGGGGGTGAAGTGGTCGGACAGGGTGTTGCGCAGCGAGGCGGGCATGTCGGTGGGCCGGGGACGCGCGTTGTGGCGCTCGAAGATCGGGTCGCCGAGGCGGGGCAACCCCAGGAACTCCAGCACCTCGTCGTACACGCACTCCGGCGAGGTGAAGAACCGCCCGCTGTCGATCACCAGGATCCGGCCCCGGCCGAACAGAGGCTCCAGCCGATCGAGCTGCTCGGCGTACTGGCCCCGGGCGAGGTACGCGTGGTGGCGGTGCGCGTGGCTCAGCACGTACGGCTGCTCGCACAGCCGCTCCGTCACGCCCGCCAGCCGGTGGGGTTCCAGCTCGATCGCGCGCTCGAATGACGGCTCGGTCTCGAAGCCCCGGGCCACCTCGTGGGCGTGAGCGGAGTACGCGCGCTCGACGGGATCGCGGACCAGCACGATGAGCTTCGCCCCCGGCAGGTCACCGGCGATCCGGGAGGCGGCCAGCGGGTGGAACATGTAGTAGGGCGAGGATTCGAAGGCCAGGGGCCGCATGCCGTACCTGCGCTCCAGGCGGTGGGCCGTGGCCTTCAGCGGGAAGTGCGCGCGGTACCACGACAGCCCCTTGCCGTACGCGGCGTCGAAGTAGTGGACGCCCTTGCGGAGCACGGGTTTGAGCATGAGCGGATGCTGAGCGAGGGTGCGGTACAGGGACGTCGTGCCGCCGCGCTGCGCCCCCACGATCAGGAACGATGGCAGGAGGCGCCCGCTCACGGTCAGCCGCCCCGCCGTGTGGGAGACGGCGTGGGCGGACAGCTTCACGGTGCGGTTCAAGGCAGGACCTCCTGATGATCGACGAGCGGATTGAGCCATTGGGAGGGAGGCCCGAGCGGCTGGTGGCCGTCCCGCTCATACCGGTCGGCCAGGGCGATCAGGTAGCGGACCGCAGTCTCCCGCGCCTCGCCCGCCGACAGCCCGAAGGGCGCGAGCGTACGTACGGCCTGCGCCAGGCACGCCTCGGCGGCGACTGGCGGTGGCATCCGGCGCAGCGCCCGCTGGAAGAAGTGGTGAAGTGCGTCGAAGCCCAGGGGCACGCCGGTGGCGAAACGCTCCCAGTCCCAGACGAGCAGCCGGCCGTCGGGCGAGGGAGCCATGTTCCACGGCGAGAAGTCACCGTGCCAGGCGTGGTGGCCGGTGCCGCTCGGCCCCGATGAAAGGCTCACCGGGTGCGGGTGCGGGTGCGGGTGCGGGTGCGGGTGTGCGTGCGCGAGCGGGTGTAGGTGTTGGTAAGGATGTGGATGCGGGTCCCTTCGGCCGGCTCCCGGGGGGGCCACGCGTGGCAGGCCGAGCGTGGCGATCTCCGCGATGGCGCGGTTGAGCAGGGCCGGTGAGATCCGGCCGCGCCGCACCGGCAGGGGGGAGATGCGGTCGCGCCTTACCGGCAGGGGTGAGAGGACCAGCACCTCCAGGCCGTTCCACACCCCGTGGTGCAGGACGGCAGGGCTGACCACGACCTTCAGGGGCGTGGCCGCCAGCAGTTCGAGCGTCGCGCTCTCGTGCCGGACCAGCGCCCGCGAGCGGTCGGTGTCGCCGATCTTGACGAAGGCGAGCGGCTTCCCGGTGGCCCCGTGGATCTCCAGGATCGGTTTGCGGTTCGCGCGCAGGGCCGGTCGTACGTGGCAGGTGGCCCTGACCGGCTCTCCGAGCACCTCGCTGAGGTAGCCCTCGATCGTGCCGGGCCCCTGGGGCAGACGCCGCCGTCCCGGCAGCCACCGGGACCGGGGCACGAGCCGGCGCGGCAGAAACCTGCTCGGCACCAGGGCGTACGCGGCGTACGAGACGCGGCTCGCCGGACAAGCCGCTGGAACGGAAACCGTCGCCCCCACCCCGGGTGGAGAGGGGTAGAGGAGGGGGAGCACCTGGTCGAGGTAGTGGAGGCGGGTGCGGTGGTCGGTCATGGGCGTGCCTCCAGCGCCCGGACGCCATCGGCCCGGCCGTTGCGCCAGAGCAGTGCGAACGAGATCAGGTAGAGGCTCAGCGCGGTCACCAGGCCGTCGTAGACGAACATGTAGAGCAGCACGAGAATCATCACGAGCGTGCCCGCCTGGCCGATCGGCGTGCGGTCGCGCCAGAAGCGGCGGATGGCCCCGGTGAAGAACGCCACGTACAGCGCCGCCCCGGTGAAGCCCTGAGTGATCAGCAGCAGCCAGATCTGCCCGTCGCTCCCCAGCGGCGGATGCCCGCATTCGGCGCACCAGCCGGTCCTGCCCGTAGTGATCGTCTGGTAGTTGCCGAAGGCGTTGCGGGTGTTGCCGTACCCGATGATCGGGGAGTGGGTGGCCGCCTCCAGCGTGCTCGCGACCGTGAACGCCCTGATGGCGTTGCTGTGCGGGCTCTCCAGGCGCTGGGCCACGATGGTGTTGAGCGGGCCGGCGACGAACACGAGCGCCGCCGCCGCGAGGGCCGTGCCGATCGCCAGCCCCGTGCGGGGACGGGCGCGCATGAGGACGTACGCGACGGCGACGGCGAGGCCGATCCACAGGCCGCGGTTCAGCGAGTAGACGATCGGGATCGTGGCCAGCGCGGCCACGGCCACGCACAGGACCCTTCGCATCGGCCCGCCGTAGGTCCACCAGCCGACGACGAACCAGATCAGCAGCACCGAGATGTTGCTGCCCCAGGCGTTGGCCCACTCGAACGGGGCCTCCGGACGCGGCGAGGCGTGCCCGAGGACGTGCTGCACCTGGGCCGCGGTCGGGTGGATCAGGTTGCGGACGAAGGAGTTGCCGCTGATCCACTCGGGCAGCACCATCTCCACGGGCGAGGTGAACTCGAAGCGCGGGGCCACCACGCCGAGCAGCCCGCCGGCCACGGTCGTGACGCACAGCACGCCGAGCATGCGCACCAGCGTGCGCTGCGGCAGCTCCCGCTCGGTGAGGTTGCCCAGGTAGAGCACCATGACCAGCAGGGCGACGTAGAGGGCGAGCCGCATGACGTAACCGAGGACGCGGCCGGTGCCGAGCTCGCCGTACGTGCCGGGAGGCGAGTCGCCCAGCATGAGCGCGCTCACGAGGTAGCCCGCGAGGAGCAGCATCCACAGGCCCATGCCCTTGGGGACCATGATCGGCCGCCGCCGCCAGAGCACGAACGCCATGGGGCCCGCGACGACGAGGATCGACAGGCCGCCGAAGCCCAGGGCCCACCAGAGGGGGTACCCGACGAGCAGCGCGGCGATCGGCCAGGTGACGGGGGGCGGCATCCTCAGGACCCCCGCGCCGTGGGGTCGTACGGGGGGCATCCTCAGGACGCCCGGACCGCCGGGGCGTTCGGGTGGCGGTGGGGTGGGGAGGGGTGGCAGTCGCACGATGCCCGCGCCGCGTGGTGGCGGGGTGGCGGCTGGGGGCCTCACGAGGCCCGGGCCGGAGGGTCGTTCGGGTGGCGGCGGGGGTGAGCGGGGCGGGACTCGCCGCGCGGGAGTGCGGCGGGCGAGGGGAGCAGGATCACGCCCAGCGCCGCGGTGTCGGTGCGCCGGAGCTGCCGCACGGCCTGGGCGAGCTGCTTGGAGCGGGCCGCGCGGCTCTCGACCACCAGCAGGGCGGCGTCGGCCCGTGCCGCCTGGTCGGTGCGCACCCAGATCGGCGCGAGGCCGGTCAGCGCCACGCGCAGGTCGTCGGCGATGGGTTCGGGGTCGGTGCCCGGCGACACGCTCCGTACGAGCAGCTCGCCGCCGTCGCGCAGGTGCCGTGCGACGGCGATGGCGAGCTCGCGCAGCTCGCGGGCGTTCTCGCCCTCGCACAGCACGGGGAGCCCGCTGAGCCGCTCGACGTCGGCCGCGGTTCTGAGCCGGGTGTCGAAGCGGTCGCGGACCATGGCGGCTCCGGTCCCGGCGAGCAGGCCGAGGAACAGCCCGCTGCCGAGGTAGAGCGACGGGCTCGGCTGGGCGGGCGAGGTGGGCGGGCGGGCGTCGCTGATGACGCTGCCGGGGGTGATCGCGACGGTCCTGAGGGCGTCGTACTTCACGGTGAGGTTGTAGACCTGCTTGCTCAGGACGTTCTGCCGCTGGGCGGCGATGGTGCGCGCCGCCGAGCCCGGCACCGTGCGGGGCAGGCCCGTGACGGTCGTGCCGAGGGCGGCGTCGACCTCGCGGAGCTTCCCCGCGAGCACCTTGAGCTGTGCGTTGAGCGCGTGCTTGGCCGTGGCCTCGCGGTTGGCGAGGTACGCCTTGGCGAACGCCTCGGCTCCCGCGGCGGCGGTGACCGGGTCACGGGCGGTGTAGGACACGGCGAGCACGGCGGAGTTGGGCGGCACGGTGACGGTGACCTGGTCCCTGAGCGGGTCGGGGTCCTTGACCTTCAGAGCGCGCGCGGCCCGGGAGGCGACGACGGCCGAACGGGCGACCTGGGCCTCCGTGTCGAGGTTGAGCGGCTCGCGCTGGCGCTGGCTCGTCTGGTTGGTCTGGTCCTGGACGCCGGTGGAGGACACCAGCACCTCGGCGGTCGCCGTGTAGGACGGCGGGGTCATCGCGAGCACGATGCCGCCGCAGCAGAGCCCGGCGAGCAGGAACCCGGCGAGCGCGACCCGGCGCCGCAGCAGCATCGAGCCGAACTCGGCGAACTCGCGCCCGGTGGCCGGGCCGGGGACTGAGGACGCCGGGTGGTTCATGAAAACGGCTGGCCTCTCGACGCGGGGTTGTTATGCATATCTGTCCCTATTGCTGCTTGGAGTCGTCGCCATGGGCGCCGACCCCTGGAACAGATCCAGTGAACTATAGGCACAACCCAAGATTCCTCGACCGCATACAGGAGTTTTTGGGGGTGGCGGATCCGTCCAGCCGCCGCGCATAAATGGATATTTCCATAATTAGGAAGCCGCAGCTCGGCGGCGGGGTACCGAGTTTCCGGCGGCCCGGCGGCGATTAGTGGGAAGGTGAATACCGGCCTTCGGGGAAATGGATTAGAAGGGGGTTTGACCGCCTTGCGCAGACTGACGGGAATGTGGGTTTTCGGGATGGGGATCGCCGCCGGCTGCGGGCTGATCGTTTACGCCGTGTCGTCGGTGCGGCCCCATGAGGAGGTCGCGACCGGAGACCGCGCGCCCGCGGCCGGCATGACGGTTCCGAGCGGTGCCCCGGGCTGTGTCGCGACGGCCAAGCTCATCCCGAGCTGCGGCGCGTGGTGGGGAGTGGCCCCCGACGTCTTCGGCGGCCGGCCGCCCTCACTGGCCATCGCCGCCGCCGAGGAGCGCATGGGCCGCAGGGCCGACATCGTGCACGTGTACCACCGGGGCGGCGACCCGTTCCCCACGCCGGAGGAGCGGCAGCTCGCCAAGAAGCGGCTGCTGCTGATCAACTGGAAGCCGTCCGTCCACGACACCTGGGCCGAGATCGCCGGCGGCGCGATCGACGCCCGCATCGACCGCGTCGCCGAGCGGATCAAGCACAGGCTGCGCGTACGGTTCTTCCTCACCATCCACCACGAGCCCGAGAACGACGTGCGCGCCAGCCCGGGGTCGGGGATGACCGCGGAGGACTACGCCGCGATGTACCGCCACGTGGTGCTGCGCCTGCGCGAGCGCGGCGTCAGGAACGCCGTGATGGTCATGACCTACATGGGGGCACCCAACTGGGCGACCAAGCCGTGGTTCGAGCAGCTCTATCCCGGTGACGACGTCGTCGACTGGATCGGCCTCGACCCGTACGCCGACCGCCGGGTGAACGACTTCGCCAACCTGGTCGACAAGACCCGTGGTGACCACGCGAGCTGGCCGGGCTTCTACCGCTGGACGCAGATGCGGTTCCCCGGCAAGCCGATCATGGTGGCCGAGTGGGGGGCCTTCGAACGGCACGACGATCCGGGCTTCAAGGTCACCTTCTTCAACTCGGTGCGCCGCCAGATCCGGGGGTACCCGCAGATCAAGGCCCTGGTCTACTTCGACTCGCCGCGCGCGCCGCGGGGCGACACGCGCTTCGACTCAACCGTGCCCGCCGCGCGCGCCTTCACCGAGCTGGCGCGCGCGCCGTACTTCAGCTCGACGCCCGTCCCCGACCACTGACCGCCGGCAGGCGTACGCGCCGGCAGGCGTACGGTCAGCGGATCCAGCCGCCCGAGCTGAGCACACCCAGCACGGAGTCGACGGCCCTCTCGACCGCCATGCCGGTCGTGTCGAGGGTCAGGTCGGCGTCGTCGGGCTCCTCGTACGGGTCGGAGATGCCGGTGAACTCCGGGATGAGCCCCGCCCGCGCCTTGGCGTACAGCCCCTTGCGGTCGCGGCGCTCGCACTCCCCCAGCGGCGTGGCCACGTGGACCAGCACGAAGTCGGCCCCCACCGCCTCGACCATGTGGCGCACCTCGTCGCGCGTCGCGGCGTACGGGGCGATGGGCGCGCAGATGGCCAGGCCGCCGTGCCGGGCGACCTCGGCGGCGACGAAGCCGATCCTGCGGATGTTCAGGTCGCGGTCGTGCTTGGAGAACGTCAGCCCCGCCGAGAGCTGCCGCCGCACCACGTCGCCGTCCAGGTAGGTGACGGTGCGGCTGCCGCGTTCGAGCAGCGCGTCGTGCAGGCCGCGGGCGATCGTCGACTTGCCCGACCCGGACAGGCCGGTGAAGAACACCACCAGGCCGCGCCGATGCGGCGGCCCGGGCAGCGTGATGGGCTCAGGCCCCGCCAGGTGCTCGTCGGCGCCGTAGGCGGTGGCGATGTGCTCGCGGAGCTCCAGGTCGATCTCGGGCTCGCGGGGGGCGAGGGGGACCACGGCGACCTGGGTGCCGGACGGGAGCCGGTCGCGGGCCTTGAGCGCCGCGCGCACGACCGCGGGGCCGCCCTCGCCGAAGGCCAGGGGGAGCAGCAGGATCGTCGCGTCCAGCTCGCGGGCCGTGGCGGTGATCTCGTCCAGGTCGTCCAGCGGGCCCCGCATGGTGACCACGAGGACGGCACGGTCGCCCAGCTCGGCGCGCACCTGCGCTGGGGGACGCCGGAGGCGCGCGAAGGGGCCGTGCTCGGAGGCGCCCAGCGACTTCACCGGGCCGGCCACCAGGCCGTCGGCCGTGCGCTCGGTCACGGTCATCGAGGCGATCGCGGCGCCCTCCGGGTCGCGCAGCGTGAGCTCCTGCCCGGCGGACACGGGGTGGTCGTGCGGCAGCATCAGCGTGACCGGGTCCGGCCAGGGCGTGCCGTCGGCCAGGCGGCCGTTCTCGACGACCGAGGCGACGTCGGCCGACCCGAGGAAGCCCGTGAGGGGGTCGAAGGCGCCGGAGAGCAGCAGCTCCAGATCGGCGAGCTCGCGGGCGTCGGGCACCCAGTCGGGGGTCCACTCGGGGTTCGCCGTCATCTGCTCCACATTTCCCACTGGGCCAGGATATTTACGGTTGGCGGGGGAGGCCTGGCCTGCCTCGTCCCGCGCGGCACCCTACCTTTCCACCCCGCGCCCCGTCGCCGCGCGGGGAAGCCGCTGGAAGCCGCCTGGGAAGCCGCTCGGGAAGCCCGTGCGATCGAGAGGCATAGCGAAGCGGAGCCGACCGCGTCCTAGAGGCTGACATCGACCCTCTGGAGGTGATCGTGGACGTTGCCGAGGAGCGACGTTTCCGCGAGTTCGTGTCGGCGAGCTCGCCGGCGCTCATGAGGCTGGGGTTCCTGCTCACGGGCGGGGACCAGCATGCGGCCGAAGACCTGCTTCAGACGGTCCTGGCCAGGACCGCCACCCGCTGGTCCCGTATCGGCGAGCCCGAGGCGTACGTGCGGCGCGCGATGTACCGCCAGCAGGTGAGCTGGTGGCGTCTGGCCTCCCGGCGGCGGGAGACCGTGGTGGCCCAAACCCCTGACGTCGCGGGACGCGACGACACGCACACGGCCGACCTGAAGCTCGTCCTGCGCCACGCGCTGGCCCGGCTCACCGCGCGGCAGCGTGCCGTGCTGGTGCTCCGTTACTTCGAGGACCTCCCCGAGGCCGAGGTGGCGCACATCATGGGCTGCTCGGTCGGAACGGTCCGCAGCACGGCCCACCGTTCGCTCGCCCGGCTGCGCGCCGTCGCGCCCGAACTCGCCGACCTCCGCCTGCCCGACCACCCTTTTGAGGAGGCCACCTCGTGAAGCTGGAAACCCTGCTGCCGGAGACGCTCCGGGACTGGGCCGAGGACGCCCGGGTCCCCCATGATCTCGCCGACCGGGCCCTGCGGGGGCGGCCCCGGCGTCCGATGATCACTGTGTCGTTCGCCGCGGGGGCGACCGCCGCCGTCGTGGTCGCGGGCGTGCTCGCCCCCAGGCTGATCCCCTCGGAGGCCCCGGGGGGCGGTGTGGCGGTCGCGGTGGATCCCTCGCCGGTGGCTCCGTCGCCGGGCGAGGACTCTGCCGCGCCCACCCCCGAGGACGTGCGGGCGCCGGACTCGGTGCTGACCGATACCGAGAACCCTCTGCCGAAGAAGCTGATCGCCGCGGGGAGGGTCGCCGTCTCGGCGTACTACGTGTGGGCGCGGGAGAAGATCGGCGACAGGAGTGACCGCCGTCACGAGACGTGGTTCCTCTACAACGCCGGGACCGGGACGTACGAACAGACCGACTGGGCCAAGCTCGACGTGGCTCCGGGCATGAAGCTCGCGGCCGTGCTGGAGCGCGACCTGCCCGCCCGCCGGGTCGGCGTGCTCGACATGACCACCCTGGAGGTCGTCAAGTGGGTCGACTTCGATCACCCCGTGGCCGACGTCTCCTGGTCGCCCGATGGCACCAAGCTGCTCGCCACGGCGTACGACAAGGACCCCACGATCCGCACCCACGTCTCCGCCGACGGGAACAGCTGGAGAAGCTCGGACCCCGGGCGCACCGGCTTCCAGGTGGTCGACGTGGCGTCGGGCCGGGCGTCGTTCCACCCCGTGCCCGCGCAGAGCGGCAGCCGGAGGTCGGCGATCTCCGCCTTCCGGTGGTCCGACGACGGCACGCTGATCTCGGAACCCGACGAGGTGAAGGGGTACGACAACAGGCTGTACTACGACCTGGACGGGCGGCGGCAGGACGACGCGCCGAAGGATCTGGTCAAGACCTACCAGCGGGCGGGCGTCTCCCCCAACGGGGCGCTGTACGCCGATGAAGGCACGCCGCCGGGCCCGGAGACGACGGTCAAGGATGTCGCCACCGGCAAGGTCGTCGGCAGGCAGAAGATGCTCCAGCTTCTCGCCTGGGCCGACGACGGGCACCTGATCGCCCTCGGCTGCGCGGGAGCCTGCGAGAACGAGTTCCACAACGGACTGGTGCTGGTCAGCATCGACGGGAAGACGAAGGTCCAGCTCTCGGGCAACCGCGAGAACACCCAACGCCCCAGAAGCTGGGAGCCCCTCTTCACTCGCCGCTGAACGACCGGCGGGTCACCCGCCGTAGTCCGGCGCCGGTACCGCCGTACCACGTCCCGCCGTATCGGCGCCGTGGCGTTAGCGCGCTGGTGGCGGGGTGTGAGGCGGTGGCGTGGTGGAAGCTGGTGGCCGGTGCGTCAGATCAGGCGGGCGAAGTGGTTCTGGGGTTTGCGGATCACCAGCGTGACCTCGTCCCTGGTGGAAGGGAGGCGGTCGCCCGCCAGCCTCCCGACCACCTGGCAGACGACGCGTACGAGCTTGGCGTGCGGGCCGCGCAGCGCGGGACCGGACGACCCGGAGTAGTCCTCGGCGATCATCAGCCCGCGCATCAGGCAGTACGAGTGGATGCCCTCGCGGGAGGCCACCTGCTCGTAGATCGCCGGGAGCGGGCCGACCATGCCCTTGGGGGCGAAGCGCGACCACAGGAGCCGGCGCAGCCAGCCCGGCATGAAGCGGTCGCAGAAGCCGTACGCGGAGGACCGGTCGCGCATGCGGATCAGCAGCAGGCCGCCGGGGCGCAGGGCGTTGACCATGCGGTCGAGCACGAGCTCGGCGTGGTGCACGCGCTCCAGCAGGAAGGCGACGTGCACGACGTCGAAGGTGCGGGGCAGCAACGGCGCGGCGCGCAGATCGCCGAGGAACCTCGCGTCCAGGTCGTCGCGGCGTCCGGTCGAGGCGCGCAGCACGGGGAGGTCCTCGTCGATGCCCGTGACGCGGGTCTCGACGCGGTCGACGTCGACGGTGTCGCCGCGCCCGCATCCGGCGATCAGGATGTCGAGCCGCCGGCCGAGCTGCTCGGTCCACAGCTCACGCATACGGAGACTGAACACGTCGCCTTGGGTTGCCGGCCACCATCGAACCTCAGACATGTGACTCAGGGTAGTCATGAAAACTCCTTCCGTAGTGGATTTACCGGGGAGCCGCAAAAGGCCCCGCCCTAAAGCTTTAGGGCGGGGATGAATGCGGTCCCCTTTAGGGGATGGCCCGCTGTGAGGCGGGAGGGCCCCGGAGCCCGTAGCGCGAGCCCGAGAGGTGCCCGAGAGGTCAGGTGGGGCGGCGCTGGTGTTCGATGTGCTGACCGGAAAATGACGACCTCAGCTGGGCAGGCGGCAGCGCACCCCGACCGATAATTGCCGATCGGGGCTGGTCGAGAACGGTATGGGTCAGGCAGTCTGGGTCAGAGTGACGGTGAACCCGAGTGCTTGGAGTTGCCGGACGTGGGTGCGGGTCTTCTTGCTCGGTCGATCTTGTTGGCGTGGTAGTCGGAGCCCAGATCGCGGTAGCGGGCGGTGGGATCGGCGAGCAGGTGCCAGACGATGACCAGGATCGAGCGGGCGACGGCGACCAGGGCCTTGAGCTTGCCCCGGCGTTTGACGATCCGCCGATAGCGTTCGCCAAGGAAGCTGTCGGTTCGGCCGCCACGGCCGCGGCGGTTCCCAGCACGCCCTTCAGGTAGGGGTTGCCCTTGCCGGTCTTGCCGCCCCGGCTCTTTGGGTCCGGACTGGATGGTGCGGGGACACAGCTTGGCCCAGGAGGCCAGGTGTCCGGCGGTGGCGAAGCAAGCCATGTCCAGCCCGACCTCGGCCAGGATGACCTGGGCGATCTGCGGGCTGATGCCGGGGATCTCATCCAGCCGTTCCACCGCGCCCATGGCTTGGCGGATGATCGCGCCAACCTCGAGATGCCCGGCCGGGTATCGCTGTCACGGTCGCCGTCGCTGTCCTGCTGATCGCGATCGTCGGCTGCTCGGGCGTCGGGCAGCTGGCCCAGTAGCGTTTCGATCCCGGTGGTGAGCTTGGCGATCGAGGCGTCCAAGCCGTCGATCTGCGCCAGCAGCATGGCGGCGAGTTCGGCGTGGTGGTCGTCGAACTGGCCGGTCAACGCCTCGACCAGCGCGGGAATCTTGACCCGCATCTTGCCCCGGGCCGGCTCGGCCGGCACCCGCGGGTTACGCTCCCCGGCGATCAGCGCCTCGATCATGTCCCGGATCGAGGCGCTCGTCAGCGTGCTGGCCACTGATGACACCTTGATCAGGGAGTCTTCGTTCTCCTCGCCAAGATCGGGGGATGAGACTTGCATGGCGGAAACCGGGTGTCCTCCACGCGATGTTCAGGTTCTGTCGTTCTGTCGTCACGGACCGGGTGCTCTGGATAATGTGTTCGAGTAACCGGTGAGGTTCCAGCTTGCGTTCGTGACGGGAGGTGTTCGGGGTGAGGCTGCGCTACAACTACCGGCTTTACCCTGATGAGTCTCAGCGGCAACTGCTGGCCAGGACGTTCGGGTGTGCCCGGGTGGTGTGGAACGACGCTTTGGCGGCGCGCAGGGCCGCCCGCAAGGCCGGGCTGCCCTACATCGGGGACGCCGAGATCCAGCGTCTGGTGCTCACCGCAGCGAAGAAGACCCCCGAGCGGGCGTGGCTGCGCGAGGTGTCCTCGGTCGTGCTGCAGCAGTCGGTCCGCGATCTGAACACCGCCTACAAGAACTTCTTCGACTCGGTGTCGGGTAGGCGTAAGGGCCCGAAGATGGGCTTGCCGGTTTTCAAGTCCCGCCACGACCACCGGCAGGCAGCCCGGTTCAACACCAACGCCTTCTCCCTCACTGCCGAGGGCCGGCTGTGCCTGGCGAAGGTCGGGCAGGTGGAGGTCCGCTGGTCGCGCGCGCTGCCCGCGGCCCCGTCGTCGGTCACGGTCGTCAGGGACGCCGCGGGGCGGTATTTCGCCTCGTTCGTGGTGGAGGTCGACGATGCCGCTCAGGTGCTGCCTGAGGTCGATGCGGAGACGGGGATCGATCTGGGGCTGACCCATTACGCGATCCTGTCCGGCGGGGAGAAGATCGCGAACCCGAGATGGTTGCGGCGCAGGGAGAAGAAGCTCGCCCGGCTGCAGCGGGGCCTGTCGCGTAAGAAGAAGGGCTCGGCCAATCGGGACAAGGCGCGGGTGCGGGTCGCCCGCCAGCACGTCAAGGTCGCCGACGCGCGCCGTGATTTCCTGCACCAGACCAGCACCTCGATCATCCGTGAGAGCCAAGCGGTGCATGTCGAGGATCTGGCGGTGCGGGGGCTGGCGCGGGGCCGGTTGGCCAAGTCGGTCCATGACGCGAGCTGGGCGGCGTTCCTGGCCCTGCTGGCGGGCAAGGCCGCCCGGTACGGCCGCACCCTGACCAGGATCGACCGCTGGTATCCCTCGTCCCAGCTGTGTCCCTGCTGCGGATGGCGGAACGGGAAACTCCCGCTCGATGTGCGGGAGTGGGACTGCCCGTCGTGTGGCGAGCATCATGACCGGGATGTCGCCGCGGCGATCAATATTCTGCTTGAGGGGCAGCGGCTCACCGCTGCGACCGTGGCCGCCGGGCCGGCTGGACACGGCATAAACGACTGTGGAGGGCAGGTAAGACCAGGGAAGGCAACTCCGACCCTGGCACCGCCCGGAACCTACGGTGCGCAAGCGGCGTAGCGGAAGCAGTAAGGACCTCACGGCGACGTGGGGGAATCCTTGGCGTTCACGCCGAGGAGGAGGTCAAGAAAGGAGCCTCGCCATGACCAGGCCACAGGCCCTTCGTGACCGGGCGGGGGCGCGAGGCCGCCCGCTGGTACTTTCGCGACAAGTCCCCCTCGATCGGGCGGAGGGGTGGTTCCCGGCATGGCGGGGCCGAGGGGGAAGTAGCCTTGTGGTAATCCCGGTGATTCGACGAACCCGGGATCGCGCGTGTCGCCGTACACACCGCACGGAGCCGTGCGGCCGTACGGAGTGGTCGCTGTTCGGGCGCGCGCGGTGGTGGGTCGCCACGTGGGGTGTTCGTAGCCGAGCAGGCGGTCCGCGAGGCGAATGATAAGGCGGGCGTGACCATGTGGGGGCATTTCTAAGATGAGTCTTTCCGGACTGCTCGACCTTGTCGTCGCCGAACCACAGCTGGCCGGGGCCCTGGAACGCACAGGTGAGGACATCAACCTCATCGCACCGCCTGCGCTCCGGCCGTTCGCGGTGGCGGCCCTGGCGCGCCACCGGCCCGTGCTCGCCGTCACGGCGACCGCGCGGGAGGCGGAGGACCTCGCCGCGGCGCTCACCGGCCTCGTCGGGGAGCACGCCGTCGCGGTCTTCCCGGCCTGGGAGACGCTGCCGCACGAGCGCCTTTCGCCGCGCAGCGACACGGTCGGCCAGCGCCTGGCCGTGCTGCGCAGGCTGGCCCACCCCGTCCAGGGCGACGCCGCCGCCGGGCCGCTGAGCGTCGTCGTGGCGCCGATCCGCGCCCTGCTGCAGCCGCTGGTCACCGGCCTCGGCGACCTGGAGCCGGTACGGCTGCGCTCGGGCGACGACGCCGACCTCGAAGAGGTGGTCGAGCGCCTGGTCGGCAACGGCTACCACCGGGTCGACATGGTGGAGAAGCGCGGCGAGGTCGCCGTGCGAGGCGGCCTGCTCGACGTGTTCCCCCCCACCGAGGAGCACCCCCTGCGCCTGGAGTTCTGGGGCGACACGATCGAGGAGATCCGCTGGTTCAAGGTCGCCGACCAGCGTTCGCTCGAAGTGGCCGAGGGCGGCCTGTTCGCCGCGCCGTGCCGCGAGCTGCTCCTCACCGCGGAGGTCAGAGAGCGGGCGAGCGATCTCGGCGAGCTGCATCCCGCGCTGAAGGAGATCCTCGACCAGCTCGCCGACGGCATCCCGGTCGAGGGCATGGAGGCGTTCGCGCCCGTGCTCGTCGACGGCATGGACCTCCTGCTCGACCACCTCCCCGCCCGCGCGGCGGTGTTCGTCTGCGACCCCGAGCGCATCCGCGGTCGTGCCGTCGAGCTGGTGCACACCAGCCAGGAGTTCCTCGAAGCGTCGTGGATCAACGCGGCGGCCGGGGGAGAGGCGCCGATCGACCTCGGCGCCGCGGCGTTCCGCAGCCTCGGCGAGGTGCGCCACCACGCCCGCGAGCTGGGGCAGCCCTGGTGGACCGTCGCGCCGTTCGCGACCACCGACCGCACCGGTCAGCCGGGCCGCGTGGACGGCTCCGGCGGGCCGGACCTCGCCGAGGACGACGTGTACGGCGAGAGCGAGATCATCGAGCTGTCGGCCCGCGAGGCCGAGTCGTACCGGGGTGACACCCAGCGCGCCCTGGGGGACATCAAGGGGTGGCTCGGCGACGGGCGCGCGGTCGTGCTGCTCAGCGAGGGCCACGGCCCCGCCGAGCGCATGGTCGAGCTGCTCAGGGGTGTGGACGTCGCCGCCAGGCTGGTGCCCGCCCTCGACACCGCCCCCGGCAGGGACGTGGTCAACGTCACCACCGGCCGCGTCGAGCACGGCTTCGTCAGCGACGCCGTGGCCGTGCTCACCCATCTCGACCTGGTGGGGCAGAAGGCCTCCACCAAGGACATGCGGCGGCTGCCGTCCCGGCGCAGGAACATGGTCGACCCGCTCCAGCTCAAGGTGGGCGACTACGTCGTGCACGGCCAGCACGGCGTGGGGCGCTACATCGAGATGGTCCAGAGGGCCGTCCAGGGCGCCACGCGCGAGTACCTCGTGATCGAGTACGCCAGGGGCGACCGGCTGTACGTGCCGACCGACCAGCTCGACGAGGTCACCCGGTACGTCGGCGGCGAGTCGCCCACGCTCAACCGCATGGGCGGCGCCGACTGGGCCAAGGCCAAGTCGCGGGCCAAGAAGGCCGTCAAGGAGATCGCCGGCGAGCTGATCCGCCTGTACAGCGCCCGCATGGCCTCGCCCGGGCACGCCTTCGGCTCCGACACCCCGTGGCAGCGCGAGATGGAGGACGCCTTCCCCTACGCCGAGACCGGCGACCAGCTAGAGGCGATCGACGAGGTCAAGCGCGACATGGAGCGCGCGGTGCCGATGGACCGCCTGATCTGCGGCGACGTCGGCTACGGCAAGACCGAGATCGCCGTGCGGGCGGCGTTCAAGGCCGTCCAGGACGGCAAGCAGGTCGCCGTCCTGGTGCCGACCACGCTCCTCGTCCAGCAGCACCTGTCGACCTTCGGCGAGCGGTTCGCGAGCTTCCCCGTCGTGGTCAAGCCCGTGTCGCGCTTCCAGACCGACGGAGAGGTCAAGGGGACGCTCGAAGCGCTCAGGGAGGGCGGCGTCGACATCGTGATCGGCACGCACCGGCTGCTCAACCCGGACATCCGGTTCAAGCAGCTCGGCCTCATCATCGTCGACGAGGAGCAGCGCTTCGGAGTCGAGCACAAGGAGGCCATGAAGCACATGCGCACGCAGGTGGACGTGCTCGCCATGTCGGCGACGCCGATCCCGCGCACGCTGGAGATGGGCCTCACCGGCATCCGTGAGATGTCCACCATCCTGACCCCGCCGGAGGAGCGGCACCCGATCCTCACCTTCGTCGGCCCGTACGACGAGAAGCAGATCGCGGCGGCCGTGCGGCGCGAGCTGATGCGCGACGGCCAGGTGTTCTTCGTGCACAACCGCGTGTCCTCGATCAACAAGGTGGCCGCCCGCCTCCGCGAGCTGGTGCCCGAGGCCCGCGTGGCGGTCGCGCACGGGCAGATGAACGAGCAGCAGCTCGAAAAGATCATGGTCGGCTTCTGGGAGCGCGAGTTCGACGTGCTCGTCAGCACCACCATCGTGGAGTCCGGCCTCGACATCCCCAACGCCAACACCCTGATCGTCGACCGCGCGGACAACTACGGCCTGTCGCAGCTCCACCAGCTCCGCGGCCGGGTCGGCCGGGGCCGCGAGCGCGGGTACGCCTACTTCCTGTACCCGCCGGAGGCGCCGCTCACCGAGACCGCGCACGAGCGCCTGGCGACGATCGCCCAGCACACCGAGATGGGCGCCGGCATGTACGTCGCCATGAAGGACCTGGAGATCCGCGGCGCGGGCAACATCCTCGGCGCCGAGCAGTCCGGCCACATCGCGGGCGTGGGCTTCGACCTGTACGTCCGCATGATGGCCGAGGCCGTGCAGGAGCAGAAGGCCAAGCTCGCCGGCGAGGAGGTCGTCGAGGAGCGCGCGGACGTCAAGGTCGAGCTGCCGGTCAACGCGCACATCCCCCACGACTACGTCACCTCCGAACGGCTGCGCCTTGAGGCGTACAAGCGTCTCGCCGCCGTGGGGTCCGGCGCCGACATCGTGGCCGTCCGCGAGGAGCTCGTCGACCGGTACGGGCGTCCGCCGCAGGAGGTGGACAACCTGCTGGAGGTGGCCCGCTTCCGGGTGCACGCACGCAAGGCCGGGCTGAGCGACGTCGCCTTCCAGGGCCAGCACATCAGGTTCGCCCGGGTGTCGCTGCGCGAGTCGCAGCAGGTGCGCCTGGACCGGCTTTACCCCAAGGCGATCTACAAGGTGGCCGCGGAGACCCTGCTCGTGCCGGTTCCGAAGACCAAGCCCATAGGCGGCCAGCCGCTGCGCGACCTCGATCTGCTCAAATGGTGCACCGACCTGGTCGAGGCCCTGTTCCTCGAACCCGCCAGGGCCGCAGGTGCTCGATGACCGTTCTCGCGCGCGGTTTGAGTAGAGTAAGCCCGCGTCTGTCGAAGGGACCGCTAGTGAAGTCGAATCGTGTGCGCGTGCTGCCGGCCGTCGCGGCCGCAGTGCTCGCCGGTGCCGCGCTGACCGCCTGTTCCTCGCCCGTGCAGGTCGGCACGGCGGCGACCGTCGGGAGCAGCCGCATCACCAATGGCGAGCTGGACTCCGAGGTCACGGAGTACCAGGCCGCGCTGAAGCAGGCCAAGATCACCGAGGCGCAGCTCCAGATCCCGTCCATCCCGCGGGCCGTGCTGCTGCAGATGATCTCCATTCGCCAGTTCGAGCAGTTCGCGCAGCGCAACGGCGTCGCGGTGACCGAGCGCGAGGTCGCCGACTTCCTCACCGAGCAGGGTGGCATCGAGAAGATCGGCCCGGCGGCGCTCACCAAGGGCGTGCCGCCGTCCGAGACCAACGCCTGGGTCCGCACCGCCCTGATCTACCAGAAGTCGCTGCAGAAGTACGGCGCCAACCTGACCGATCAGGCCTCCGTCCAGACCGCCCAGGTGAAGCTGTTCGGGCAGATGGACACCATTCCGGTCAAGGTCTCCCACCGCTACGGCACCTGGGACCCGCAGCAGGGCCTCATCGAGGAGGCACGGTTCGGCAAGCCCGCCGCCGGCACCGAGGAGACACCCCAGCCGGATCCCGCCGCCGGCCAGTGACATGACCCTCGTCGTCGTCACGACCTCGCCCAGGGTGGCCCCCGGCCTGCTGAGCGGGCGGGCGTGGGCGGTGCTCGGCTCCGGCCGGGTGCTCACCGGGTCAGGCGACCATCCCCTCCTGCCCTACCTCGCGGACGAGGGCATCCCGGTCGAGGTCGTGACGCCCGACCCGGCCGCCCTGGCGCGCGAGAGCCGCGACGGCACGGTGGTCTGGCTCGCCGCGCAGGACGGCGACGAGCCGTTCATGCGCGCGGTAGGCCGCGCCGCGCTCGACATGGAGGACCCACCCGTCATCGAGCTGGTCCCCGGCTCGTACGACCTGCCGGGCGCGCGGCTGCTCGACCTCGTGGCCGTCATGGACCGGCTGCGCCGCGACTGCCCGTGGGACGCCAAGCAGACCCACGAGTCCCTCGTGCCTTACCTGCTCGAGGAGTCGTACGAGGTCCTTGAGACCATCGAGGACGGCGACTACGCCGCGCTGCGGGAGGAGCTGGGCGACCTGCTCCTGCAGGTGATGTTCCATTCCCGCCTGGCCCAGGAGCGCTCGCCCGACGACGGCGGCTTCGACGTGGACGACGTCGCGGGAGGCATCGTCGACAAGCTGGTCCGGCGCCATCCCCACGTGTTCTCGGACACCGTGGTGAGCGGCGCCGAGGAGGTCAGCGACAACTGGGACACCATCAAGGCCGCCGAGCGGGCCGCCAAGGGCTGGGAGTCGCTGCTCGACGGCGTCCCGATGGGCCAGCCGGCGCTCTCGCTCGCCAACGGGCTCCAGAGCCGGGCCGAGCGCGCGGGGGTCCCCGACGCGCTCGCGCGCGCTGTCGGCCAGGGCATCGGCCGCGAGCTGTTCGACCTCGTACGGCGGGCGCGCGCGGCGGGTCTCGACCCCGAGGCCGAGCTCCGCGCCGCCGCCCGCGCCTACCGCGACCGGGTCCGCACCTGGGAGCGGTCGGAGCAGACATCGTTCCCCGAGCGTTGACGGCAACTGTTAGCGGCGTGTTCGCGGGGAGGCGTAGCCGTACTGGCCGGTAGGGCCCGATAGGCTCATGAGGCAAACCGTCCGCAACCGCATCGCGCACGACGGCGCGGTGGTGGGTTCCGGGGGCCCGTCCCCGGGCTGACAGATCTAGGAGCGCTTCGTGGCTGCCATCGAGGCCGTTACCGCCCGCGAGATTCTCGACTCCCGTGGGAACCCCACGGTTGAGGTAGAAATCCTGCTCGACGACTACAGCACCGGCCGCGCGGCGGTCCCGAGCGGTGCGTCCACCGGCCAGTTCGAGGCCGTGGAGCTGCGTGACGGCGACGAGCGCTATGGCGGCAAGGGCGTCCAGAAGGCCGTTCTCAACGTTACGGACGAGATCGCCGACGAGATCATCGGCTTCGACGCCGAGGAGCAGCGGCTGGTCGACCAGACCATGATCGACCTCGACGGCACGCCCAACAAGGGCAGGCTCGGCGCGAACGCCATCCTCGGCGTTTCCCTGGCCCTGGCCAAGGCGGCGGCCGACAGCGCCGACCTGCCGCTGTTCCGCTACGTCGGCGGGCCCAACGCCCACGTGCTGCCCGTGCCGATGATGAACATCCTCAACGGTGGCGCCCACGCCGACAGCAACGTCGACATCCAGGAGTTCATGATCGCTCCGATCGGCGCCGAGACCTTCTCCGACGCCGTGCGCATGGGCACCGAGACCTACCACGCGCTGAAGGGCGTGCTCAAGGAGAAGGGCTACGCCACCGGCCTCGGCGACGAGGGTGGGTTCGCCCCCAACCTGCCGAGCAACCGCGACGCGCTCGACCTGATCCTCGTCGCCATCGAGAAGGCCGGCTACGTCCCCGGTGAGGACATCGCGCTGGCGCTCGACGTGGCCGCGAGCGAGTTCCACTCCGGCGGCGTCTACACCCTCGACGGCAAGGGCCACAGCGCAGGCGAGCTGATCTCCTTCTACGAGGACCTCGTCCGCTCCTACCCCCTGGTCTCCATCGAGGACCCGCTCGACGAGGAGGACTGGGAGGGCTGGAAGGCCCTCACCGCCAGCCTCGGCGGCAAGGTGCAGATCGTGGGCGACGACCTGTTCGTCACCAACCCCGAGCGCCTGGAGCGCGGCATCCGCGAGGGCGCCGCGAACGCGCTGCTGGTGAAGGTCAACCAGATCGGCACGCTGTCCGAGACCCTCGACGCCGTCGACCTGGCGCACCGCAACGGCTACCGCTGCATGATGAGCCACCGCTCCGGCGAGACCGAGGACACCACGATCGCCGACCTCGCCGTGGCCACCAACTGCGGCCAGATCAAGACCGGCGCCCCCGCGCGGTCCGACCGCGTCGCCAAGTACAACCAGCTGCTCCGCATCGAGGAGCTGCTCGACGATGTCGCCCGCTACGCGGGTCGCGGAGCTTTTCCGCGTTTCCGGGGCTAGTTTTCTCCGTACGGCTTGCGCACTTTTGCGCGCAAGCCGTACGGACCTGGGAGGATCATGAAGAAACGACCGCAGCTGACGGGGCGCGCCGCGATCCTCGCGGTGGTCGTGTGCGCGATCGCCATGAGCCTTGCCTATCCTGTGCGGGAGTACGTCGCACAGCGACGCCAGATCGCCCAACTGGAGAAGCAGCAGGCTCAGGCGCTCAAGGACCTTCAGGAGCTCGGAGAGCGCAGCAAGCGGCTCGACGACCCCGCGTACATCAGGCAGCAGGCCAGGGCCCGGCTGCACTACTGCGGCGCCGGAGAGAAGTGCTACGTCGTGCTCGACCTTTCCAAGAAGGCCAAGCAGCCCAAGGCGGGGGCGCAGCCCCAGGCCAAGGCCCCGTGGTACCAGACGCTCTGGGAGTCGATCGAGGCGGCCGACCGCGGCACCGGCCAGCGAATCGAAGCGGGCCGCACGCCGGCTCCGTGACGTCTTCGCCGGTTGGGTGACGGTTTTCAGGGGAGTTGATGATGGTGGAACCGGCGAGCGTGGCCGGGGTTGATCCGGTGGACATGGCCGGGGTTGATCCGGCGAGCGTGGCCCGGGTTGATCAGGCCGACGTGGCCGCGGTGGAGCGGCAGCTCGGCCGGGCGCCCAGGGGGTTGCGGGCCGTGGCCCACCGGTGCCCGTGCGGGCTGCCCGACGTCGTGGAGACGGCTCCGAGGCTCCCCGACGGCTCGCCGTTCCCGACCCTGTACTACCTGACGTGCCCGAAGGCGGCCTCCGCGATCGGCACGCTGGAGTCCTCCGGGCTGATGAAGCGGATGCAGGCCAGGCTCGCGGAGGAGCCCGACCTGGCCGAGGCGTACGCCAGCGCCCACGAGGACTACGTCTCGCGGCGGGACAAGGTCGCCTCGGAGGAGGGGCTGGAGCCGCTGCCCCGCGACATGCAGAGCGCGGGTGGCATGCCGAACCGCGTGAAGTGCCTGCACGCGCTGGTGGGGCACGAGCTCGCCGTGCCGGGGAGCAATCCCCTGGGCCGTGAGGCTCTCGACGCGCTGCCCGAATGGTGGTGCGACGGGCCTTGCGTGGAGCCGGCCGCCGGCTCGGGCGCCCATGGTGGCGCCGAGGCCCTTTCGGGTGGCGCGGAGGTTCTTGCGGGTGGCGCCGAGGTCCTCTCGGGTGGCGCCGAGGCCCTTTCGGGTGGTGCGGAGCTCCTTTCCGGTGGCGCCGAGGTTCCAGAGGAGGACGTGTGACGAGGGACCTTCGGAGAACGCCGGTGGTCGCGAGGATGGGCTCATGACGCGCGTGGCGGCGATCGACTGCGGTACGAACTCCGTGCGCCTCCTCATTGCCGACATTTCTGGAAATGGGCTGTCCGAGGTCGAGCGCCGGATGGAGATCGTCCGCCTGGGCCAGGACGTCGACAGAACAGGGCTGCTCGCGCCCGAGGCGCTGGAACGCACGTTCACCGCGATGCGGGGCTACGCCAAGCTGATCAGGGAGCACGGCGCCTCCCGGGTGCGCGTGGTGGCCACCAGTGCCACCCGCGACGCCGCGAACCGCGCCGACTTCGTCGACGGGGTCCGCGAGATCTTCGGCGTCGAGCCCGAGGTGATCACCGGGTCAGAGGAGGCGCACCTTTCGTTCCTGGGCGCCACCACCGGGCTCACCGGCGTCGAGACCCCGGTCGTGGTCGTCGACATCGGCGGCGGGTCCACCGAGTTCGTGCTCGGCTCCGCCGACGTGGAGAGCGCGATCTCCGTCGACATCGGCTGCGTGCGCCTGACCGAGCGCCACCTGTCGTCCAGCGCGACCTCACAGGCCGTGGCGGCGGCCGGCGCTGAGGCAGAGGCGGGGGCCGGCGCGGAGGCTGTGGCGGGGGCTGGCGCGGAGGCTGTGGCGGGGGCTGGCGCGGAGGCTGTGGCGGGGGCTGGCGCGGAGGCTGTGGCGGCGGCGGGCGCTGACATCGAGGCCGCCCTTGATCGGGTGTCCGCCCAGGTGCCGGTGGAGCGGGCGCGCACCATCATCGGCCTGGCAGGGTCGGTGACCACGGTCGCCGGCATCGCCCTCGACCTGCCCGCCTACGACCCGGAGCGCATCCACGGATCGAGGATCCCGGCCGCGCAGGTGCACCAGGTCTCCCAGCGGTTGCTCGCCATGACCCACGACGAGCGGGCCGCCATCCCCGTCATGCACCCTGGCCGGGTGGACGTCATCGGTGCCGGGGCGCTCATCCTCGACCGCATCCTCAGCCGGTACGGCTTCGCCGAAGTGGTCGTCAGCGAACACGACATCCTCGACGGCATCGCGTACAGCCTGTCCCCAGGCGGGACGCTGTAAGCCTCGTAGACCTTGACCGGGCCTGGTGACTTTGGCGTGCACTGGGGTGGGTGGGATGGATTTTGCGCCCTCCCGGCACCCGGGTGACGGGTGAACCGTGTGCTGCCCACCCAGGCCGTGGCGTTCCCCGGCGGCGGGGAGAGCGGAGCGCTGCGCACGGGCCTGGGGGTTCTTCGGGGTGTCGTGGAGATGCCTCCCGGGTCTGGGGAGTCCAGTGATTGGGTGGGCAGCACTCGGCTCACCCGTCAATTGGGTGCCGGGTGGGATTCGTCCTTGGTGGGGGCAGCGCTTGGCTTACCCGTCAGTTTGGGTGCCGGGTGGGATTTTCGTCCTGGGTGGGGGCGCTTATCCGTGCCGTGCGCGGTAGCGATCGCGTAGTAGGGCGATCTCGGCTCTGTGGTGGGGCAGTTCCTGGTTGACCCACCAGACGGACCATGACTCTGAAGCAGGCGGTGACGCCGAAGAGATCCACGACATTGGCGGGCAGGAGCGCTGCGCAGGGGCCTGGGGGTTCTTCGGGGTGTCGTGGAGATGCCTCCCGGGTCTGGGGAGTCCAGTGATTGGGTGGGCAGCACTCGGCTCACCCGTCAGTTGGGTGCCGGGAGGGATTCGTCCTTGGTGGGGGCAGCGCTTGGCTCACCCGTCAGTTGGGTGCCGGGTGGGATTCGTCCTGGGTGGGGGCAGCGCTTGGCTCACCCGTCAGTTGGGTGCCGGGTGGGATTCGTCCTGGGTGGGGGCGCTTATCCGTGCCGTGATCCGAGTGCTGCCCACCCGAACAGTTGGACTCCCCAGACGGCACGGAGAGCCAGGGGAACTTGATGGTGACGTTCTGAGCGACGAGCGCTTCGTCTCGGCCTTCTTGAGCGCGGCCTCGCACCGGCATCCTCGGCGATGGGGATCCTTTCAGATCAATGTCCAGGTGTCCCGGGCACCGGGTTGGGGCTGGCACGATCGGTGGTATGAGTTTCGTTCCCCCTGGTAGCGGATGGCCGGAGGATCCCGCGGACCCCGGCACTCCGGTGGCGCACACCCCCGACGAGGTTCGTGAGCTCGCCCGATCGAGCCGCACTCTCGCCGAGCTCACCGCCAGGCAGTCGGTGTGCCGGGCGTGTCCTCGTCTGGTGGAGTGGCGCGAGGGGGTCGCGGACGTCAAGCGGCGCGCGTTCATCGACGAGACGTACTGGGGCAGGCCCATCGCCGGCTGGGGCGACGAAAAACCGCGCGTTCTTCTCGTAGGGCTCGCGCCCGCCGCGCACGGGGGTAACCGTACCGGCCGGATCTTCACCGGCGACCGCAGCGGCGACTGGCTGTTCGCGTCGCTGCATCGCACCGGGCTGGCGGCCCTTCCGACCAGCACGCACGCGGGTGACGGCCAGCGATTGCTCGGCGCGCGCATGGTCGCGGCCGTACGCTGCGCGCCACCGGCGAACAAGCCGGCCATCGAGGAGCGCGCCACGTGCTTTCCCTGGCTGGCCAGGGAGCTGGAGCTGGTCGCCGACCCGCTTCGCGTCATCGTCGCCCTGGGAGGGTACGCCTGGCAGGCGGTCTGGCCGGCGCTGCGGGAGGCGGGGTACACCCTGCCCAGGAGCAGGCCGCCGTTCGGCCACGGGGCCGAGGTGGAGATCTCGTACGGCTCGTCGCCGGTCCGCCTGCTGGGCTGTTACCACCCGAGCCAGCAGAACACGTTCACCGGCCGGGTCACCGAGCCGATGCTCGACGCGATCTTCGCACGCGCGGCAGAGCTGGCCGGCTGAACCACCCCCAGCCAATGCTGGAGCTGAAGCACCCCCCAGCCAGTGCTGGAGCTGAATCGCGGTCCTCAGCCAGTGGTGCAGTGAAGTCCATCACTAGACGAAAATTTCGGGAGTCTTTCCTGGGGAATCCCCCCTCAAGATGCACCAGTCCGAAAATATCCACATAGTTGCCAACAAGGGGATTGGCGTTGATACCCCTTCGTGACGTAGCCTTGTGAATGGTTTCACAAGCGACCATGCCACGAAGGGGCACTCAGGTGGACCAGAAGGCCAAGCACATCCTCATCGTCGGCGGAGGGTACGTCGGTCTCTACACAGGACTCCGGCTTCAGCGCTCTCTGCGCCGCGAGCTGAAGTCCGGAAGCGTCCGGATCACGGTCATCGACCCGCAGTCCTACATGACCTACCAGCCCTTCCTTCCCGAGGCCGCGGCGGGCAACCTGTCCCCGCGTCACGTCGTCACGCCGCTGCGCCGGGTGCTGTCCAAGGTCCGGATCCTCAACGGCAAGGTCACCAAGGTCCATCACGCCGACAGGTCCGTGACGTTCCAGCCCGCCTCCGGGCCGAGCGAGGAGATCGGGTACGACGTCATCGTCATGGCGGCCGGCTCCATCTCGCGCACGCTGCCCATCCCGGGGCTCGCGGACGCCGCGATCGGGTTCAAGACGGTCGGCGAGGCCATCGCGCTCCGCAACCGCGTTCTCGCCCTCTTCGACCGGGCGGACTCCACCGACGACGAGCAGGTGCGCCGGCGGGCGCTCAACTTCGTCGTGGTCGGCGCCGGTTTCGCGGGCGTCGAGGCCCTGGCCGAGCTTGAGGACATGGGCAGGGACGCGGTGAAGTACTACGACACCCTCAGCGAGAAGGACCTCCGCTGGGTGCTCGTCGAGGCCAGCGACCGCATCCTTCCCGAGGTCGGCCCCGAGATGGGCAAGTGGACCCTGGAGGAGCTGCGCAAGCGGGGCATCGAGGTCAAGATGCAGACCCTTCTGAAGTCCTGCGAGGGTGGCCACGTGGTGCTCTCGGACGGAGACACCTTCGAGTCGGCCACGATCGTGTGGACGGCCGGGGTCAAGGCCAGCCCGGTGGTCAACGCGGGCGATCTGCCGCTCGACGAGCGGGGCCGCATCAAGACCACCAACAAGCTCACCGTCGCCGGCGTCAAGGGCGCCTTCTCGGCCGGTGACGTCGCGGGCGTGCCGGACGTGACCAATCCCGGACAGTACTGCGCGCCCAACGCGCAGCACGCCGTGCGGCAGGCCAAGGTGCTCGCCGACAACATCGTCCGCCACCTGCAGGGACGTCCCCTGGTCGAGTACCGGCACAAGTACGCGGGGTCGGTCGCGGGGCTCGGCCTGCACAAGGGCGTGGCGAACGTCTACGGTGTCAAGCTTCACGGATTCCCTGCGTGGTTCATGCACCGCACCTACCATCTGTCCCGGGTGCCTACGTTGAACCGCAAGGTCCGCGTGGTGGCCGACTGGACGCTCGCCCTCTTCTTCAAGCGGGAGACCGTCTCACTCGGTGAGATCGAGTCCCCCCGCGACGAGTTCAAGGCGGCGGCCGCCACAGGCTGACGGGTTAGGTACGGCTCGCGCCGCAATGCCGGGGCGCGGGCCGTACTGTTCTCTTAAGGCCTAACAGGGGTGACGTGGTGAATTTGGGCTACTTGAGCGGTCTGTTGTTCATTGCCCGAGTCACGGGGGCGCGTGACGTATACCGTTATCTTGCGCACTACGGAAGGAAGAGCAGAGACGTGGGCTCTGACCCGTTACGCAAGTGTGGTCCGTTACGTATGATTACGGCGCCCCCGTAGCCCAATGGCAGAGGCAAACCCCTTAAAAGGGTTCCAGTGTGGGTTCGAGTCCCACCGGGGGCACCCCTGCCGACTATATGAAACGCCCCGCTGGCAGTAACGCACTCGCACACCTATATCCTTGTCGGTTCGCCTCCGGTCGCGAAGGTTTATCGCCACGGCCCCGATCGGGTCAAGCGGCGGGCTCGCTTCACCGCTTACGCGAATCGTTACCATTCCGTGCCGCATTACCCTCGTCGCCTGACCGCCGGACGCCTTCCCCCGCTTCAGCGGTCTCGGCGTACGAGGCCAGCGTGGACGCCGTGTCCTGATCCGCCGGGAGGAAGGCCTCCAGCTTCAGCTCCGCGAGCGTGACGTCCACGGCGGTGGCGAAGGTCGTGACGGTGGTGATCAGGCGCATCTCGCCTCCCTCCGACCGCAGGCGCAGCGGCACCGCGAACCCGAGGTGGCCCGCGCCAACGAGCGGCTGCGGCACGTACTCCCGCAGTTCCGCGTGCAGGTCCGCCAGCCGGTCGTCGGGATCGCGCAGGGAGTCCTGGTGGAGCCGTTCGAGGATGTGCGCGGCCCACTCCGCGAAGTTGAGGATCCGGGGCGCCATGCCGCGCGGGTGCAGGGCCAGCCGGTAGGCGTTCGCCGGCCGTGCGAGCAGCTCGGGCGCGACGCCTTCGCAGAGCACTCCGAAGGCGGCGTTGGCGGCCACCAGGTAGCCGTGCCGGTCGACGACGATCGCCGGGTAGGGCAGGTGGCCGGTGAGGATGTGGTCCAGCGCGGTGCGCACCGGGGCGAGCGCGGGATCGTCGAGGCTCGTCTCCGGATACACCGGGGCGTACCCGGCCGCCAGCAGCAGGCCGTTGCGCTCCCGCAGCGGCAGCTCCAGCGACTCCGCCAGCCGTACGATCATGCCGCGGCCCGGCGCCGACCGGCCGCTCTCCATGAAGCTGATGTGCCTCTGGGTCGTGCCCGCGCGGATCGCGAGCTCCAGCTGGCTGAGATGGCGCCGGTTCCTGCGCTTGCGCAGCGCCTGAGGGAAGTCCACGCCCCAGTTGTAGTGCCATTTCGCGGCACGTGGCGATTCCGTGCAGGGAATTGCCGCCATTCACCGGCGGCCCGCACGCTGTCCGGCATGGATGACGACAATGGATGAGGACATTCGCCTGGGCGTCCTGCTGCCGACGGGACAGGGCCAGTGGGGCGAGGGCACGGATCCCCGCCGGTTGGTCGACTTCGCGGTCCGGGCCGAGGAACTCGGTTATGCCTCCGTGTGGGCCAACGACTCGCTGCTCCAGCCGCGCGTCGAGGCGCTGACCATGCTCGCCGCCGTCAGCTCGGTGACCGAGCGTGTCACGATCGGCACCGCCGCGCTGATGCCGGTGCTGCGCCGTCCGGTGCAGGCCGCCCAGGCGCTCGCGTCCCTGGACCTCCTGTCGGGCGGGCGGCTGGCCGTGGCGGTGGGCGCGGGCTTCCCCGGGCGCTTCGGCAGGCCGCTGTACGAGCTGTCCGAGGTGCCGTGGGAACGGCGCTTCGCCCGCCTGGACGACACCGTCGCGCTCTGGCGCCATATCTGGACGACCAGGACCGCGAGTTCGTACCAGGGCCCGGTGCTGCGCTTCGACGAGCTGCCGCCGGGAACGGCGCCGTACCGGGCGGGCGGCCCGCCCATCTGGCTCGGTGGCGCCACCCCGGCGGCGCTCGCCCGTACGGGCCGGCTGTACGACGGGTGGCTGCCCTATCCGCCCGACGCAGCCGACTACGGGTCCGGCCTGGCCGACGTGCGCGGGGCCGCCGCCGGCGCGGGACGGGCACCGGGCGCGGTCACCCCGGCGCTGTTCGCCACGATCCTGATCACCGAGGACGTGGCGGCCGGTCGCCGCGCGCTGGACGCCTACAGCAGGGCGAACTACGGCCTGCCGCTGGAGGTCGCGGAGACGATCCAGACCATGATCGCGGGACCGTACGAGCACGTGGCGGAGCGCCTGGGCCGCTATGTCGACGCGGGGGCACGTCACATCGTCTGCCGGATCGGCGCGCTCGACCTCTCCTCGCAACTGGACCAGTTAGGGCGGGTCATCGGGCTTCAGGAGTCGTTGAAAGTTAAACGGCCATGAATGCCGGGCTGGCCCGGCGAATCCTTGCGATTCCACACCGCTCTTTGGAGGCCAGGGACGGGGGCAAAGCGGCGGCGGGCGGCGGCCGCCATTCGGCCGGCTCTGCTAAAGCAGCGGTAATGGGGCCAGGCCGGTAACGGTCTCCAGGGCTCGCAGAAAGGGTTTACTTCTCGACACCCACGATAAAATCCTCCTCTCCGCTGGGTTATCGGCCAGGACAGAACCCGGCTCGCCGCCATCGCACGTCGCAGGCCGCCCCCCCGGCTCCTGACCCGCCGCCCTCGGCGGGAGGTGATCGAAACGGGATCCGAGGGGCCGGAACTCGGGTGCGTGCCTGGTCGTTGTATCCGTTGCCGCTGGATCTCGGTATGCCGGGGTCTGGCGGTGACATACGGCAGGGGCCATCCTGACCGCCAGAACAGATGTAAAAGCTATGTGCTACAGGCGGCACTCCCTGTGCGGCTCGACCGAACAGGCTGATCGCAGGTCGCAGTGGAGGCAGTGATGCAGAGCAGGAACCCGGTCCTGAACAAACTGGGGCAGAACAATCGTCAGACCTGGGGCGGTCCCGCGGCGAGCCCCGAGTATTTGCAGAACATGTACAACGCCCCGTCGTACGCTCCCCCCACCGCGACGCGGCCCATGACCATCGACGACGTCGTCGTACGCGGGTTCATCACGCTCGGCACCCTCGTGGTGACCGCCGCTATCGCGTGGTACCTCAACTTCAGCGTGGCGATCGCCCTCCCCGCGGTGATCGTGGGCCTGGTGCTCGGCCTGGTCATCTCGTTCAAGCAGAGCACGAACCCCGCGCTGATCCTCGGCTACTCCGTCGCCTACGGCCTCGCCGTCGGGGTGATCAGCAGGACGTACAACGACGTGTACTCCGGCATCGTCTTCCAGGCGGTGCTCGGCACGATGGTGGCGTTCGCGGGCGTGCTGTCGGTGTACGCGCTCAAGATCTTCCGGCCGACGCCGAAGTTCACCAAGTTCGTCGTCGCCGCCGGCATCGCCGCGGTCGGGCTGATGGTTCTCAACATGCTCGTCGGCATCTTCACCTCCGGCGGCCTCGGCCTTCGCACCGACAGCCCCATCGGCTGGATCTTCAGCGTGGCGATGATCCTGCTCGGCTGCTTCTTCCTGCTGCTCGACTTCGACGCGGTGGAGCAGGGTGTGCGGGCCGGCGTCCCCGAGAAGTACTCCTGGCTGATGGCCTTCGGCCTCACGGTGAGCCTCGTCTGGCTCTACCTGGAGATCCTCCGGTTCATCAGCTTCTTCTTCAACAACGACTAGATCCTCTGGCAGAGGATCGCCCGGCGGGTTTCGGCCGGCCGTTTCTCTTTGGCATGGCCATGGAACCGTTGGGTAAGCCCACACACAGCGACTAATGATCTACCTCGTGTAAGAGAAGGCTGGCCATTGGGGGCTTGCCATCACGGGGCTGGTGATGCAGTGTCAAGCAAAAGAGGCTTCACTCATGGAGGTGCCCATGTCGTTGAACCACTCACCGGAGACGCAGAACAAGCTGATTGCCAGGGTTCCGGACATCACCGGACGCGCACTCCCAGAGTGGTTCCAAGCCATCGACAACGGCCCGGCTTTCCTACGGTGTGACGAACGGGCCAACTGGCTCGCGGACGAGCACGGGCTGACCCACGGCTACGCCGCGGCGATCGTGATCGAGCACGAGCGGCAGCGCCGTTCCCGCATGGGCTTCATGTAAGCCCCTGCCTGCCTAGCGCGCCCACGCCATCGCATGGCGTGGGCGCGACTCCGTTCCGGGCATGGATCATCATGGAGACATGGATCTCGACAAGGCCCGTGACTTCATCAGGAACAACCACCGTGCGGTGATGGTGACCACGCACGCCGACGGCCGCGCGCAGACCTCACCGGTCACCGTCGGCCTGGACGCCGACGGCCGTGCGATCGTCAGCACCCGTGAGACCGCCGCCAAGACCCGCAACCTCCGCGGCAACCCCGCCGTCACGCTGTGCGTGATGACCGACGCCTTCTTCGGCGACTGGATCCAGGTGGAGGGGACCGCCGAGATCGTGTCCCTCCCCGAGGCGATGGAGCCCCTGGTCGAGTACTACCGGGGCATCGCCGGCGAGCACCCCGACTGGGACGACTACCGTGCGGCCATGACCCGGGACCGGCGCGTGATCGCCCGCATCGAGCTCACGCGCGCCGGCCCCGACGTCCACGGCTAGTTCAGGCGCTCAAGCACCATGGCCATGCCCTGGCCCCCGCCGACGCACATCGTCTCCAGGCCGATCGCCTTGTCGTGGAAGCGCAGGCCGTTGATCAGGGTGGAGGTGATGCGGGCGCCCGTCATGCCGAACGGGTGCCCGACGGCGATGGCGCCCCCGTTGACGTTGAGCCGGTCGATGTCGATGCCGAGCTCCTGGTACGACGGGATGACCTGGGCGGCGAACGCCTCGTTGATCTCGACGAGGTCGACGTCGCTGATCGACATGCCCGCCCGGCTCAGCGCCTGGCGGGACGCCTCCACCGGTCCGAGGCCCATGATCTCGGGGGACAGGCCCGTGACGCCGGTCGACACGATGCGGGCCAGCGGCGTGATGCCCAGCTCGGCCGCCTTCACGTCGCTCATCACGATCACCGCGGCGCCGCCGTCGTTGAGCGGGCAGCAGTTGCCCGCCGTGACCGTGCCGTCGGGCCGGAACACCGGCTTGAGCTGGGAGACGGCCTCGTAGGTGGTGCCGGGCCTCGGCCCGTCGTCCTTGCTCACCACGGTGCCGTCCGGCAGGGTCACCGGCGTGATGTCCTGCTCCCAGAAGCCGTTGGCCAGGGCCTTCTCCGCGAGGTTCTGCGAGCGGACGCCGAACTCGTCCTGCTCCCCGCGGCTGACGCCGCGGATGCCGGCGACGTTCTCGGCGGTCTGGCCCATGGCGATGTAGACGTCGGGGAGCTGGCCGTCCTGACGTGGGTCGTGCCATTCGGGGCCGCCGCCCTGGGCGCCGGCGTCGGTGCGGGTCTTGGCGTCCAGGAACAGGGGGTTGGTGGTGTCGGGCAGCGAGTCGGAGCTGCCCTTGGCGAAGCGGGAGACGGTCTCGACCCCCGCCGAGATGAACACGTCCCCCTCGCCCGCCTTGATGGCGTGGAACGCCATGCGGGTGGTCTGCAGCGACGAGGAGCAGTAGCGGGTGACCGTGGTGCCGGGGACGCGGTCGAGACCGAGCAGTACGGACACCACGCGGGCCATGTTGAAGCCCTGCTCGCCGCCCGGCAGGCCGCAGCCCAGCATCAGGTCGTCGACGTCGTTGGGATCGAGCTGAGGGACCTTGTCCAGCGCGGCCTTGATCATCTGAGCGGTCAGGTCGTCGGGACGGATGTCCTTGAGCGACCCCTTGAAGGCTCGGCCGATCGGCGAACGTGCGGTCGCGACGATTACTGCCTCGGGCATTTGGCTCTCCTGGGTTCGTGGCAGGGCTCCCTTCAGCGGAGGTTACCGTGCGGTAGCGCGGATGCCACGCCCCGGGGCACCAAGAAACAGAACTATGTACGGCAAGCAGCAGAAAGGCCCCGTGATCGGATCACGGGGCCCTGAACGGCGGGTATCCGGAGCCGGCGTCAGCCGTACATGCCGGGAGCGGTGCCGGTGGTGTCCCTGGTGGCGTGCAGGGCGCCCTTCTCGTCACGCCAGAGGCGCCAGCCGTCCTGGCTGCCGGTGAACCACGCGGGCGGAGCCCCCGCGGGGCCGGGCACGCGCTTGCCGGTCGCCAGGTCGAACTCGCACAGGGAGGCCACGGAGTAGAAGCCCTGGGGCAACCCGGCGAGCGGCAGCGGCTTGGGGTCGGTGACGCAGAACGACCAGCCGCGCTGGTCCTTCACCGGGGTGGGCTGCCCGGAGGGCAGGTCGAACGCGGAGCCCGAACCGTTGGGCTTGAGGAAGTCGAGCCTGCCCATGTCCTTGGGGAACGCGAGCCACCAGCCGGTGCCCGGCACCTGACCGGCGGCGATCTGGCCGATCACGCGGCCGGAGCCGGGATCGAGCCGGGCGAAGCCGCCGTACTGGCCCTGCTCGTCGATGGGCCGCACCACGGGCGCGAAGCCGGGGCTGCCGCTCGGGTAGACGCGTACGACCGAGGGGCGCAGCCAGTTGACGGTGCCGTTCGAGAGCTTGACCGAGAAGAGGCCGAAGGCCGAGGTCCTGTTCTTCTTGGGGTTGGTGTACGGGGCGACGTAGCCGACGAGGTTCTCCCCGGAGGTGCCGAAGGCCCAGCCGCCCGACAGGTCGATGCCGGTGCTGAGTGCCTGCTCGACCGGAAGCTGCCAGACCGGCGCCCCGGTCTTCAGGTCGTGGGCGGAAAGGACGGGGTGCCTGGCCATGCGGAGCATGACGACCCTGGACTGATCGGACCACTCCACCTCGCTGATGCCGGGAAGTGTCCACAGGAGCTTGCCGGTGAGCGGGTCGAGCACGACCATGCGGGCCGAGGCCAGCGCGGTGTTCTCCGACATGCACAGGTACGGGCCGCACCGCTGCGGGCCGAAGGTCGACTGGACGGGCCTGGACCACTTCTTCTGGCCGGTGCGCGCGTCGCGGACGATCAGCGTGGCGTTCCACCTGCCGCGCTTTGCCGGGTCGACGGCGGCGACGACCGCCTGGCCCTGGCCGGTCTCGACCGCGGCGGGCGGCTGCACGCCCATGCCGGGCAGGCGCCCGGCGATCGTCGCTGGATGGGCCCACAGCCTCCTGCCGCGGGCGAGGTCGAGGGCGGCGGTCTCCAGCGTGCCGTCCGGCTTCAGCGAGGTCACGGCGGCCACACCGGCCGCCACGGTGGCGCGGCTGACGGCGTTCACCTCGCCGTTGAGCCAGGTCGGATGGGTCTCCTCGATGGCCGCCTTGCTGCTGGAGCAACCAGCCAGGGCGAGGACCCCGGCAAGGGCCCCGGCAAGGCGCAGAGCCGGTTTCGCTAAAGGCCGGATCACGGGCATTCCACTCCAATGCGGGCAGTGTGACGACTGCGTCGCGGAGGGTGACCGGGTTCAGGCGCTGCGAGGCATCGTCCCTGGCCGGCGGCGAAGTATCGTGGCCCACCTTCCTTGGGGGCCGGTCGCTCGGCCGGCGACGCGGGTCGCGGTGACCTCGGTGCCGGACTCCTCCGCGGCGATGGCCGCCGCGAGGTAAATCGATTGCGATCCCTCGCCACGCTCGGGTGCGAGCTCGGGCCACAACCCCAACGCGGCGCATACAGAAGGTAGCACTACGTAAGCGGACCGTTGGTAACCTCGCGCAGATGGGTGATATCGATCGGGTCCGAACATTTCGCCCGGATATGAGGCGAATTCCGGGCCGAGGATGTCCGCGAACGCGACCGTGCGACCGCCCTCCTCGATCACCGCGACCGTCTGGGCCGCGGCGAGCTGGCGGCTCCACCGCCGCGTGACCCAGCGCAGCGGCTGGCCGATCGGCCTGATCGTGCCGAGGTCGGGGCACGTGCCCACGACGACCTCCGCGCCCGCCTCGCGGAGCCTCCGCACCGCCTTCTGCAGGTGCCGTACGGCCTCGGCCGGCTTGGTCTGGGTGGTGACGTCGTTGGCGCCCACGAAGATCACGGCGATGTCGGGCTCCGTCCTGAGCGCCCGGTCCACCTGCAGGGTGAGGTCGGCGGACACCGCGCCGGACCTGCCGAAGACGTCCAGCCGCACGGGGCGCTCGGCGATGGCGGCCAGGCCGTTGGCCAGCAGCACGGCGGGCGTCGTGGACGGGTCGGTCATGCCGAGCCCCACGGAGGTCGAGTCGCCGAGCATGACCAGCTTGATGGGCTCGACCGGCACGTCACCGTGGCTCGGCCACTCCCCGTAGATGCCGTCGGAGGCCGGCCCCTCCATGCCGTGCGGGCGGCCGACGATCCTTCGTGCGAGCATCGCCTCGGCCATCAGCAGGCCGTACACGGCCGCTCCGAGGGCGGTGACGCCCCCGCTGCCCAGGGCGGCCGCGGTCGCGATACGGCGGGCTGCCCGTGCGGTTCCCGGCGTCCACATCACTGCCGTTGTCCTTCCTGATCCCTGTACCTTCGTCGTGGTTGCCCGTTGTGGTTTCAGTGGTCATATGCGCTGGCTTGTAGCTGTTTTCATGGTCTGATCATGGTCTTGACACTATGATCGCGGCCGTTCCGATTCGTGATGGCGCGACTCGCGGACGCCTGTCCCTTGGGTTGGTAGTCGTGACGGTACGGTGAGGAGTTGAACCCGCCGGACACCAGATCACCCATCGGATATCCGGCATCGGCAAGCTGACAAAGCTTCGGCAAATGAGGTGTTATTCCCGGTGCGCGTACACGACTCGCTCATCGAGCTCATGGGCGACACCCCGCTCGTACGGCTCCGCAAGGTCACGGCCGGCGTATCCGCGCAGGTATTGGCGAAGGTCGAGTACTTCAACCCGGGCGGCTCGGTGAAGGACCGCATCGCGCTGCGCATGGTCGAGGCGGCCGAGCGGTCAGGAGAGCTGCGTCCCGGCGGCACGATCGTGGAGCCCACGTCGGGCAACACCGGCATCGGGCTGGCGATCGTCGCCCAGGACAGGGGCTACCGCTGCCTGTTCGTCGTGCCGGACAAGGTGGCGCAGGACAAGATCGCGGTGCTCAGGGCGTACGGCGCCGAGGTCGTCGTCTGCCCGACGGCGGTCTCGCCCGACCACCCGGAGTCCTACTACTCGGTCTCCGACCGGCTGGCGCGCGAGATCCCGAACGCCTGGAAGCCCGACCAGTACTCCAACCCGGAGAACCCCGCCAGCCACTACCACTCGACGGGGCCCGAGATCTGGGACCAGACCGACGGGCGGATCACCCACTTCGTCGCGGGGGTGGGCACCGGCGGCACGATCAGCGGCACCGGCCGCTACCTCAAGGACGTCTCGGGGGGCCGGGTCCAGGTCATCGGCGCCGACCCCGAAGGCTCGGTCTACTCCGGCGGCTCCGGGCGGCCGTACCTGGTGGAGGGCGTCGGCGAGGACATCTGGCCCGCCACCTACGACACCACGGTGGCCGACCGCATCATCGCGGTCTCCGACAAGGACTCCTTCGGGATGACCCGGCGCCTGGCGCGCGAGGAGGCCCTGCTCGTCGGGGGTTCCTGCGGCATGGCGGTCGTGGCGGCGCTGAAGGTGGCGGCCGAGGCCGGGCCCGACGCCATCGTGGTCGTCCTGTTGCCGGACGGCGGGCGCGGCTACCTTTCCAAGATCTTCAACGACGACTGGATGGCCGACTACGGCTTCCTGACGTCCTCGAGCGACGAAGGGCTGGTCGGCGACGTCCTCGGCCGCAAGTCGCCCGGGCTGCCGGAGTTCGTGCACACGCATCCGCACGAGTCGGTCAGCACGGCGATCGCCATCATGCGCGAGTACAGCGTGTCGCAGCTCCCCGTCATGAAGGAAGAGCCCCCGGTCATGGCGGCCGAGGTGGTCGGCTCGATCGTCGAGCGCGACCTGCTGGAGGCCCTCTACCGGGGCAAGCTGCGGGGGGAGGACCCGATCGCGGAGCACATGTCGGCGCCGCTCCCCATGATCGGCTCGGGCGAGCCCGTCTCGGTGGCCATCGAGGCGCTGGAGAAGGCCGACGCCACGGTGGTCCTCGACGACGGCAAGCCGATCGGCCTGATCACCAGGCAGGACCTGCTCGCCTTCCTCGCGAGCGGAGCGAGCGCCTGAACGAACACAGCCTCGCGAGCGGAGCGAGCGCTTAGACAAACACAGCGCTCAGACGAACACCTCGCGAGCGCGGCGAGCGCCTGAAGAACACACAGCCTGTGGACAACTTGTGAAGAGCTGAGACCGGGTGCGGGGCCGAGGGAGGGCACGGCACCCGGGCTCAGAGGCGGGCCGGCTCGTGGCCTGCGGGGAACCACGCGCGGACCTCCCAGGCCCCCTCGGGGGTGGGGCCCGCGACGAGGTTCCCGCCGAGGGCCTTGACCCGCTCGGCCATGCCCACCAGGCCGAACCCGCCGCCCAGCCGGGCGACGCGCGGGTCGGAGGGCGATCTGTGGTTGCGGACGCACAGCAGCACCCCCCGTTCGGCAGGCCCCAGCTCGGCCCGCACCCAGCCGGTGCCGGGCGCGTGCCGCCGTACGTTCGTCAGGGACTCCTGCAGGACGCGGTGCAGGGTGGTGAGCACCTCGGGCGCCAGCGCGGACTCGCTGAGGCCCTGACGGACGTCGAAGTCCACCTGGGGGCCGCCCGCTGAGAACCTCTCGACGAGCACCCGCAGGTCGGTGAGCGTGGTGCCGGGGTTGCGGGACGCGTCGTCGTCGGCCCTGAGCACCCCGACCAGGCGGCGCATGGAGGTCAGCGCGTCCGTTCCGGCGTTGGCGATCGCTTCGAGCGAGGGCACGACGGCCTCGGGCTTCTGCGCGGCCACGGTTCTCGCCGCCTGCGCCTGGACCACGATGCCGGTGATGTGGTGGGCGACCAGGTCGTGCAGCTCCCTGGCGAGCTCCAGGCGTTCGGCCCTCCGGACGGCGTTCACCGTCTCCAGGCGGTGTTCTCGCTGGTAGCGAAGGTAGCTGCCGATGCCCATCGCCACCGCCCAGGCGACGAAGAACAGGAAGCCGAAGCCGACGGCCGAGGTCTTCTGGGTGCGCAGGCCGGCGGACAGTTCGAGGGTGACCATCGCGAGCACCGAGAGCAGCACGGCGAACCTGAGCGGCGTGACCCAGCGCAGCGCCCCCACGGTGAGCAGCAGCAGCGCTCCGGCGTCGGCGAAGCCGGGGGAGCCCGTCCAGTGGAAGACGCCGGTGAACAGCGACACTCCGGCGGACATCCCCATGAGCAGGACCATGCCCTGGACACGGAACCGCTCGCGCAGCAGGTACGCCCCGATGCCGATGAGCCCGCACAACGGCGCCGTGAACTGCGCCCGGCCCATCGCGACCGCGATCGCCGTGTCGCCGAGGAGGACCAGCCCGAGCCAGCCGACCAGCGCGATCTCGCTGAGCCGCCGGATCCAGTACACGAGCCGATGGGTTTCCCTCACGGTCGTCGAGGGTAATCGGAGCACCGCGGCACAGGATCGGCCATTCGGCCGACCCCCACCGCCGGACGGACGCTCAGGCCGTGTGTGGACCCGCCGCCGGACGGACGCTCAGGGCGCGTGGACCCGCCGCCGGACGGACGTACAGGCCGCGTGTGTGGACCCGCCGCCGGACGGATGCTCAGGCCGGGTGGGCGTCGCCGGGTGAGGCCAGGTGCGCGTCCGGCCGGTGCACCTCGGGGGCCGGGGCGGCGTCGGGCCACCACGCGCGGGCGCCGAGCATCGCGGTGAGCCCCGGGACGATCACCAGCGCGAGCGCCGCGCCCCCGGCGACCAGGCACACGCCGGACAGCACATCGTAAATCGCCGCGGTGAGCGTCCCCGTGGCCAGCAGGGCCGCGAGCGCGGGCGGGGCCGCGTACTTGGCGGCCAAGGCCGAGGAGGTACGGGGGTCACGGCCGGTACGGGCCGTCTCGCGCACCCGGGCGAGCACGAGCAGGGCGGTGGAGACGCTGACGACCAGCACGAACATGAACACGGCGATCTGGTCCCCCGGCCGGGCGGCGGCGGTGCCTGCCGCCCAGGCGACGAGCAGCGCTCCCGCCGTGAGGTAGACCGGGGAGATCAGGCTCCGGAGCACCAGCGCGAGAACGAGCGCGACCAGCACCCCGGCGACGGCCACGACGGGGAGGGGCAGCGGGGAGGGCACCAGCACCGGCCCGATCGCCCCCATCGCGACGATCAGCCCCGCCGCCAGGGACGTCCACGTGCCCGGGTGGGCGGCGACGGCCAGCCCGAACCTCGCCATGGCCGCCGGCCGTCCCGTGCGGCGCCGCCGCCGTGCGGGCCACGCCAGCCGGGAGCCCAGCACGGCGAGCACGGCGGGGAGCAGGGTGAGCACGACGAGCAGCTGCACCGAGGCCGTCACGGCGAGCGCGGGGCCGAGACCGCGCGGGTAGGCGCCGAGGGGCAGCGCGCCGCAGGAGGCGATCCAGGCCGCGCCCGCCGTGGCGACCACCGTCCCGGCCCGGTCCAGCGAGGTGCGCACGGCGTGCGCGGGCCCGTCGCCAGAGGCCAGGCGCTCCCTGAACCGGTGGATCAGCATGGTCGCGCACGCCGTCGTCGTGCCATAGGCGAACAGGCCCGGCGGGGTGGGCAGGCCCAGGGCCGAGATCGCCGTGGCGGACAGGCTGTGGACGGCCACCGCCGCCAGCAGGGCTGTCAGCGTCGCGGCGGGGGAGCGGAGGAAGGCGAGGAGCGCGAGGAGCGCGACGGCGGCGCCGAACGCTCCCGACGCGCCGGCCGGCAGCGGCCCGTACCCGCCGGAGACGCCGGGGAGCGTGTCGGGCCGGGCCGCCAGCGCGGCGGCGAGCACGGCCGTCCAGCAGGCCAGCACCCACCACGCATGGCGGGTCGTGAGCCTGCCGATGACGTCGAGCATTCGCCGTGGTCCCGTCGTGAGCACGTCGCGGGCGCCCGGAACGGCCTCCGCGGGAGGCCAGGCCAGGCGGCAATGAGGTCGAGATCGCGCGGTGCCGTGCAGTGGTCAGGTCGAACTCGGGTCGTGCCGTGAGGTGGTGAGGTCGAACGCGGTGGTGCGGTGGTGCGGTGAGGTGGAACTCCGGTGGTGAGGTGAGGTGAAGCCGGGAAGGGGGTTCCCAGCCGACGGTAGGCGGTGGTGAGGGGGGTTGCCATCGGACGGCGGGTTGATCCTCGTCTCGTCCTTCCGCCGTAGGCCTGCGGCGCGGTTTCGTCCTCCGGGAGGGGCGATAGCGTGGAGCCATGATTGAAGGCTTCGAGACTTTGGCCATTCACGCAGGCCAGGAGCCCGACCCGCACACCGGTGCGGTCGTGCCTCCCATCTACGCCGTGTCCACGTACAAGCAGGACGGCGTCGGCGGGCTGCGGGCCGGATATGAGTACAGCCGCTCGGCGAACCCCACCAGGAACTCTCTGGAGGAGTGCCTGGCGGCCATCGAGGGCGGGACGCGCGGGCTGGCCTTCGCCTCCGGCCTCGCCGCCGAGGACACCCTGCTGCGCACGGTGTGCAGGCCGGGCGACCACGTGATCATCCCGGACGACGCCTACGGCGGCACGTACCGGCTGTTCGCCAAGGTCCTCTCGCGGTGGGGGCTGCACTACGACCCGGTGCCGCTCGGCGACGTGGAGGCGGTGCGCGCGGCCATCCGCCCCGACACCAGGGCGATCTGGGTGGAGACCCCGACCAACCCGCTGCTGGGCATCGCCGACATCGAGGCGCTCGCCTCCATCGCCCACCAGGCGGACGCCGTGCTGCTGGTGGACAACACCTTCGCCTCGCCCTACCTCCAGCAGCCGCTGGCGCTGGGCGCCGACGTGGTGGTCCACTCCACCACCAAGTACGTCGGGGGCCACTCCGACGTGGTCGGCGGGGCCCTGATCACCCGCGACCGCAACCTCGGCGACGAGCTGGCCTACCACCAGAACGCCATGGGAAGCGTCGCGGGCCCGTTCGACTCCTGGCTGACCTTGCGCGGCATCAAGACGCTCGCCCTGCGCATGGAGCGCCACTGCGACAACGCCGAGCAGGTCGTCGACATGCTGCTCTCGCACCCTCGCGTCACCGAGGTGTTCTATCCGGGGCTGGCTGATCACCCCGGCCACGAGGTGGCCGCCAAGCAGATGAGGCGGTTCGGCGGCATAGTGTCGTTCCGCGTCGCGGGCGGTGAGGCCGAGGCGCTGGAGATCTGCGACCGCACGAAGCTGTTCACCCTCGGCGAGTCGCTCGGGGGCGTCGAGTCGCTGATCGAGCACCCCGGCCGCATGACCCACGCCTCGGTCGCCGGAACGGCCCTGGAGGTGCCCTCCGACCTGATCCGCCTGTCGGTCGGCATCGAGACGGCCAGCGACCTGATCGGCGACCTCAGGCAGGCTCTGGGCTCCTAGGGAGCCAAGGGCGCGCTCAGGGGTTGAACCACACCATCAGCACCAGGATCACGAGCCAGATGAGGGCCATGACCGACGAGAGGGTGGCGATGCGCCCGGTCTGAACCTTGGCGTCGTCCTCCGGAGTCTCGTTGGAGAGCACGCGGACGGCGGTGCTCTGGTCACGATCGATGATGACCAGCAGCACCGCCGCCACGATGAACAGCGTCATCGACACCGACAAGTACGGCTTGCCGATGTTGGCGCCCGCCAGCGCGAGGCCGAACAGGAACACGCCGAGGGTCAGCACGCCGAAGATGCGCGTGCTGCGGTGCAGGTAGCGCAGCACGGAGGCATCTCTGGCCCGGATGTATCGCGGGGTGAACATGGTGGCGGCGGTCAGCGGGCCGATCGCGAAGATCGCGAAGCCGATGTGCAGCCAGAGCAGAAGTTTGTCGAGGAACGACATGCCGCTGAGGCTATCGTCTCTGTGATCAGCGGGGAACGGCCGTCGGACAACCGTACGAAATCATGAGCGCGCGCTCATGATTTCGGGACGTCCTCCTGCGCCGTCTCGGCGGGGGTCTTGGGGACGGGCGGCTTCGGGGAACGGTGCCGGTTGTTCACGGTGACCTCGAACATCGTCACCGTGAAGATCATGAGGAGGAGGAGAGCGACTGCCGCGAACATGGCACCCTCCTTTCGGGACGGGCCGACCTCGGGGATCTCGGGTAAATCACCCTTTATGAATATCCTCCGAGATCGCATATCGATCGGCAACTGATTAACACCCAGCTCGACAAAGCGTATTGATTGTCCTTTCCCGAAAAGTGCGCCGGAAGATGGACATACCCCCGCAAACCGCTATTCAGTCAGCGGGTGCGGCGAGACCGCAGGAAGTCGCTGACGACGTACTCCCCGAGGCGGTCGGCGCTCGGGGAGAAGACCCGGCCGCCGTTGCGCCTGGCCACCTCGTCCACGAAGTCCTTGAGCCGCTCGTCCGTGGCCAGCATGAACACGTTGATCGTCGCCCGGCGGCGGGTCATCTTGTCGACCTCCGCCAGCGTGAGCTCCAGGGTCTCGCGGGAGGGCGGCCACTCGAACCAGTAACGGCCGTTCCGCATGAGGTGGGCGGTCGGCTCGCCGTCGGTGACGACGAGCACCACGGGCTCGAAGTCGGGGTGCCGGTCGAGGTGGCGGCCCGCGATCAGCAGCGCGTGGTGCAGGTTAGTGCCCTGGACCATGTCCCATTCGAGCCCGGCCAGCTCCTCGGCCTGCAGCACGCGGGCGTAGTTGGAGAAGCCGATGATCTGGACGGCGTCCCCGGGGAACTTGGACGCGACCAAGGCCTGCAGGGCCAGCGCCGTCTGCTTGGCGGGCGCCCAGGTGCCGCGCAGGGCCATGGAGTACGACAGGTCGACCAGCAGGCACACCGCCGCCGCCGTCCTCCGCTCGGTCTCGGCCACCTCGAAGTCGTCCACCGACAGCGACACCCGGCCGTCGCGGCCGGCGGGCACTCCCCGGCGAACGCCGTTGACCAGGGTGCGCACCACGTCCAGTGGCTGCTCGTCGCCGAAGCGCCACGGGCGGGACGAGCCGGTCAGCTCGCCGGCCGCTCCCGCGTCACGCTGGTCGTGGTCGCCGCGCCTGCCGGCGTCCAGCGAGTCGAAGACCCTGCGCAGGGCGGTCTCCCCGAGCCGGCGCACGGCCTTCGGGGTGAGCTCCAGCTTGCCGCGCTGCCGCCGGAGGTACCCCTGCTCCTCCAGCTCGCGCTCGATCTGCTTGAGCGTCTCCAGGTCGTCGACGGCCGACCGGCCCAGGGCACGGCGGATCGCGGCCTCGTCGATGTCGTCGAGCCGGGCTCCGGGGTAGTCCTGGCGGAGCGCCTCCTCCAGCCGGCCGAGGTCGGCGAGCTCCTCCAGGGCGCTGACGGCGTCGCCCATGCCGAGGGGCTGGTCGCCGTTCATCCGCTCAGGGGTGTCCCACGCGAGGTCGGGGCGGCGGGCGTACAGGGACTCGCCGAGGCGGGCCATCTGCTCGCCCAGGCCGGCCTGTCGCAGCGTCTGGTCGATCAGCCCCTGCAGCTCCTGGCGCTGCTCCGGGGTCATGGACGCGAGCATCCGCTGGGCCGCGGCGGACCTGCGGGCCAGGATGTCGACCAGCTCTTCGAGATTGCGGGGATTCTCCGGAAAGAATTCCCCATGCTTCTGCATGAATTGGTCGAAATCATCTTGGGTGTGCTCGCCGCGGGCGTCTCGGTCCAGCATGTCGTTCAGATCCGACATCATCTGCCGGACCCGTTCCATCGTCTCTGGATCGGGATTGGCCAGGGCTTCCCGCATGCCGCGGAACCTGCTGTCGAGGACCTCCCTGCGCAGCAGGTCGCGCAGCTCCTCGAACGTCTGGCGGGCCGCCGCCGAGCGCCACTCGTACGAGCTCAACTGCTGCACCGCGCTCGCGGTGTCGCTCGGCACCGCGTCGAGCTCCGACTCGCGCAGCCGCGCGTCGTCGGAGGGGTCGGGGAACAGCTCCGCCCGTTCCTGGCCGATGGCCTTGTCCAGAAGGGACCTGGCGCGTTCTAGCGTGCCGTCGAGGCTGCCGCGTTCCCGCAGCTCGCGGCGGCGCTTGCGCACCTCGCGCAGCAGCTCGTCGAGGCCGCGCCGGTCCTGTGCGCCGGGCAGGCCCCGCCTGAGCAGGTCGTTGAGGGAGTCCATCGGGCTGGACCCGGAAAGGATCGCGTCGCCCATCTCGTCGAGCGCGGCGCGCACGTCGTACGGCGGCGCCAGCGGATCGGGCCCGTCCTGGTACTCGCCGTATCGGTAGCCACTCATCTTTTGTGAGCCTAATCGTCGTGTGTCCGATGTGCGAGGAAACGCCAAGCGCCGCCCCGCCGCGCGAGGCACGGCGGGACCGAAGGCGGCTCACCGGCCAGGGGGCGCCGCCTCCGGTGGCGGAGCCCGGGCTCAGGTGCGGTAGACGGCGCCCCCGTCGACCTCGTCCTTGGACAGGCGCCGCATGAGATAGAGCCCTTCGAGGGCGAACTCCAGCGCGGCGGCGGCGTGCCCGGGGGACTCGTCGCCCTCGCCCATGCCCACGGCGGACATGATCTTGGCGAGGCCGTTGACGGGGCCGATCTGCTGGAGCAGGTCGGTGGCCGGGGTCAGCTCACCGGACTCGATCTGGACGCCCTCGCTGAACTTGTCCAGCAGCGCCGACAGGTCCAGGCCGCCGAGGGTGCCGCGGAAGGTCTCCGCGGTGGCCCGGCGCAGCAGGTGGGCGAGCACCTCGACCTCGCGGCCCTCCTCGCTCACTTCGAACTCCACCTTGCCGCGCAGCGTGGGGACGATGCCGGGCAGGTCGCACACCCGGGTCACCGGGCGCTCCTCGCCGGTCAGGGCGGCACGCCGTACGGCCGAGGCGGCGGCCGTCTCGGCGGCGGCGATCGCGAAGCGGGCGGAGACGCCGGAACGCGAGTCCACCGCCGTCGACTCCCGCACCAGGCGGGTGAACCGGGCGATGGTCTCCACCAGGTGCTCGGGCAGCTCGGCGCTCAGCCCGGCAGGCTCGCCCGCCGCGAAGTCCCCGGCCGGGTCCTGGCCCCGCCAGTTGAGCGCGGCCTCCTGGCGGATGAGGTCGAGCTCGTCCTCCAGGGTCAGCGGGTAGTGGGTGCGGATCTCGGCCCCGAACCGGTCCTTGAGCGGGGTGATGATCCGTCCCCGGTTGGTGTAGTCCTCGGGGTTCGCGCTGGCGATCAGCAGCAGGTCCAGGGGCAGCCGCAGGTTGTAGCCGCGTACCTGGATGTCGCGCTCCTCCAGCACGTTGAGCAGCGACACCTGGATGCGCTCGGCCAGGTCGGGCAGCTCGTTGACCGAGAAGACGCCCCGGTTGGTGCGGGGCACCAGGCCGTAGTGGACGGTCTCGGGGTCGCCGAGCGTGCGGCCTTCCGCGATCTTGATCGGGTCGACGTCGCCGATCAGGTCGCCGACCGAGGTGTCCGGCGTGGCGAGCTTCTCGCCGTACCGGTCGTCGCGGTGCTTCCAGGCGATCTCCAGCTCCTCGCCGTGCTCGGCGGCGAGCTTCACGCAGCGGACGCACGCGGGGGAGTACGGATGGTCGTTGATCTCGCAGCCGTCGACCACCGGGGTCCACTCGTCGAGCAGGCGGGTGATCGTGCGGATGAGCCGGGTCTTGCCCTGGCCGCGCTCGCCTAGCAGCACCAGGTCGTGGCCCGCCAGCAGGGCCCGCTCGAGGTGAGGGAGCACGGTGTCGTCGAATCCGACGATGCCCGGGAATCTCGGCCTGCCTGAGCGTAATCTGTCGAGCAGGTTTTCGCGGATCTCCGCCTTGACCGTGCGATAGGTGTGACCACTTTCGCGCAGGTCGCGGAGAGTGCGAGCTTGCGGCGTTTCACTTCGCTGTGTGGGCGATTCATGCACGGGAACGAGACTACGTCGCGCGGGGGGGATGCGGCAGCTTATACACATTTCGGATCTTGACCATTGCGTGACGCTATGCGCGCGTCGTTACTCCCGTAGTGGGGAGAATCCGGCCAAGAGGGGCAAATGGCCGACACTACGACTCGCGACGGAACGAGGAGGCGAGGCGTGTGGCAGTGCTGACGAGCCGGTTCGCGGACGGTCTCGCCGTGGGCTCCGACCTGGTGGTGGCCGCGGAGACCGCCGTGCGCCAAGCCCTCTCCGGTCTGTCGGGGCCGCCCGACCTGGTGTGCTTCTTCATCTGCGGCGAGGACCCCGAGGACGTCGCCCGCGCCGGGCTCCGCGCCATGCGCATGGCGCCGGGTGCCCAGGTCATCGGGTGCAGCGCCACCGGCGTGATCGGCGACAGCCAGGGGGTCGAGCTGACCTCGGCGGTCAGCGCCTGGGCCGCGAGCCTCGGCGGCGGGCGGGTCACGACCTTCGCGCTGGAGACCCTCCGCATGGAGGACCGCTTCGTGATCATCGGTCTGCCCGACCGGGGGGCCGACGACCAGGTGGCGATACTGCTGGCGGACCCTTACAGCTTCCCGACCGACGCCTTCGTGGAGCACTCGGCCGACGTCCTCGGCAACCTCCCGCTGGTGGGCGGGCTGGCCAACGGCATGCGGGGCCAGGGTTCCGTACGCCTGTTCGCGGGCGGCGAGATGTACACCGAGGGCGCGATCGGCGTGATGCTGAGCGGCCCCCTCAATGTCAGCACCGTCGTCAGCCAGGGCTGCCGTCCCATCGGCCCCACCATGGTCGTCACCCGCTCCGAGGAGAACCTTCTGCTGGAGCTGGCCGGGCAGCCCGCGCTCGCCCGCCTGGAGGACATCGTCAGCGGCCTCGACGAGGAGGACCGCGAGCTGGTCGCGTCCGGCCTGCAGATCGGCGTCGCGATGGACGAGTACGCCGAGAGCCACGAGCGGGGCGACTTCCTGATCCGCGGCATCCTCGGCATCGACCCCGAGCGCGAGGCCGTGGCGGTGGGCGACGTGCTCGACATCGGGCAGAGCGTCCGCTTCCAGGTCCGCGACGCCGCCGCGGCCGACGAGGACCTGTACGAGCTGCTGGACGCCCACGTCGAGCAGCGCGGGCGCATCGACGGCGCGCTGCTGTTCTCCTGCAACGGCAGGGGCGCCGCCATGTTCGGCAGCCCCGACCACGACGTGCTGGCGCTCCACGACACCCTGGGCCCGGTCGGCACGGCGGGGTTCTTCGCCGCCGGCGAGGTCGGCCCGGTCGCCGGGCACAACCACGTGCACGGGTTCTCCGCCTCGATCCTCGTCTTCTCCAGCGGCGCGGGCCAGAACGGCTCCGACGGCGGCCAGAAGGCGGCCCACGGGGTCTGAGCCCACTAGCAGGCCTTGGTGTAACGCTTTGTAGCTCTTCGTCCAAGCAGTGAGGTAAGCACTCGGACGACGAAGGGAGCGAAGCAGGTGCGCCTCAGACAACCGGGGTTGGCGGAGATCGCCGATGACCCCGACGCCTTCGAAGTCTTCTACCGGCGCCACTTCGACGAGGTGACGCGTTTCCTGGCCCGCCGGGTAGGCGATCCCCACACGGTCGCCGATCTTGTCGCGGAGGTCTTCCTCGCCGTGCTCGACTCGGCGCACACCTACCGGCCGGGCCGCGGGAGCGAGATCGCGTGGCTGTACGGCGTGGCGCGCAACACCGTCCTTGCCGAACGGCGGCGGGCCGCGCGCGAGCTCCGGGCCGGCAACCGGATCGCGGGCCGCAGGCTGCTGGAAGGCGACGACCTGGCACGCCTGGAAGACCGGATCGACGCGGAAAGCCCGGCGCGCCGGGCGCTCCAGGCCATGACCGGACTGCCGGAGAGCGAACGGGCGCTGCTGGAGCTGGTCGTGGTCGACCAGCTCACCGTGTCGGAGGCCGCCGCCGCCCTCGGCATCCGGCAGGGCACCGCCCGCGTCAGGCTCCACCGGGCCAGGCGCTCGCTCCAGCGGGTTCCCGGCGTCGTACCGCCCCTTGTGATGGAAGGAATCAGATGAACGACACATTCGAGGACAGGTTGCTCGCGGAGCTCAAGACGGAGATGTCCGTCAGGGCGCCACGGGGGCGCGCCCCCGCTCCGCGGTGGACCACCGGCCGAAAATTCCTGGCGGTGACAGCGGTGGCCGGAACGGCCGCGGCGGCGGCGATCGCCGTGCCACTGGTGACCGGGACCGGTGCCCCGGCCTACGCGGTGACCAAGAACCCTGACGGGTCGGTCACCCTCACGATCCGCGAGTTCCGCGACCCGGAGGGCGTCGAGAGGGAACTGGCCGCCGCGGGGGTGCGCGCCGACGTCACGTACATGCCGCTGGGCAAGCGGTGCGAGAGGCCAGGGTTCCGTCCCCTGGACGCGGACCAGGCGAACATGCCGACCGTCGAGGAGCTCGCGAGCAAGGATCCCGCGGTGCGGGCGAAGGTCAGGGAGAAGCTCGCCGGCTCGCCCTCCGGGAAGGCCATACGGATGCGGGACGGCATCACGATCTACCCCCGGTACGTCCAGCGTGACCAGACCGTGGTGCTGGAGATCGCGGAGAACCCGAAGGAGCCGACGGTGAAGAACCCGGGGGTCGCCTGGAGCTTCATTGGCAGGCTGACGGACGGGCCCGTCAACCCGTGCAAGCTCGTGGACGACCCCGGGGCGTTCGACATCGGGGACGCCACGCCGCCGCCGGGCATCTGACCCCGCCCGACGGGGCTTTCGCGCCGAATCCGGGCGTGAATAGGGGGCCTCCCCAGCCGCCGGACTGATGGTGGGCCGGTGCGGGTGCGTCCGGCCGGGGAGTGGGAGACTCTCCGTGCTGGAACGCGGGCCGGGCCGAGAGGTGATCGGCGTGGGGGCCGGGTGCGGCGGCCCGATGGCTTGGCCCGAGGGCGTCGTCCTGAGGGGCCCCCGTGCGGGTGCGGGGGACGTGGCTGCCTGGAGGCCATGGCCCGAGGCCCCGGCCTCGCCGCCTGGGCCCTGTCCCAGGGCTGGACTCCCGGCACGGGCGCCCGCCCGGCCGGGACGTACGTGGAGGCCGCCGAGGCGAGCGGGCGGCAACGCGACCGCGGTAAGTGATCCATTCCGAACAACGTGACGGGTAGAGAATTTGCTGCCTCTCTCCCCAAACACCGGCAATATGCCTGAGTGCCACGTCGGATCGTGATGATGATCTTGAAGCTGAATATGACGAGCAGAAGAGCCGATACCGTTAACCCCAGTGAGGCCATCCTGTCGTCGACGAAGCCTGCCGCCAACGCGACAACGATGACCGCCTCCATGCATACGATCACAGCGGCCGTCGACTTCACGGCTCTCGCCGGTACCATCGACCGAAGCGATTCGACGAAAGCCACCATATGACGAATCTTGCCGATCGCTGAAGTCACGAAGACGTACGGGGGATTTCTATGCGAATGGGCGCCAACCCCGTGACAGGGTCGCCGGGGAAGGACTCCGTCAACATGGCGGCGACGGTGTAGAGGTTCCAGGCGAGCGCGGGCTGCGATACCGAGGGCGCTGAGAACAGAGCTTTGAGTTCCTCCGGACGGACAAGTGCCGCCAATGCGTCAGCTCGTTCCAGGACGTAGTCGCCGAGCAGTCCGGACAGAACCGGCCCCGGACTGGTCCGCCAGTTCCAGCCGCCGCCGGCCTTCTTGGCGGGCTTCGTTGAGGGGGCCGTGCCGGACGACGACCATGGCCAACTCCAGCCCGACTTCTGCTCATCGGCAGCGAATCTCCACGGGCTGCCTTCGAGTTCGATTTTGTGCAGCCCCGGAGCGAATCGCCGGATCAGCTCGTAGACCACCTCTTCGGAGTGGCGCCACTGCTGGTCCAGCGAGAGTGCTTCGATGACCACCCGGTTGTCCAGGAACGGCTGAACGGGGTCACCACGGCGCAGCGACCCGGCTCTGGCCGAAGCATGCCATCGTCCTACCCGATAGGTGACGTACATATGATCGAGTACCTGCCAGGGGTTGCGCCCCGCTGTTTCCAACCAGGGGGCGGCGATCTGCCGGGCGTGATCGTTCGCCTCCTCTGTGAAAAGGGCCTCGTTCTTGAGAAAGAAATCCTTCACCCGGCGGAGCATGGCCTTGGCAGTGGTCTGCTTCTGGCTGTAGAGGAACCCGCCGCGCAGGATCTCCCCGCTCTGCCCCGACATGGTCGGCTTGGAGCTGTAGGGCAAATACTCCACGATGCTTTCGTAGGCGGAAGTCATCCCCTCGCACGTCCGCAGCACCTCGTAGGTGCGTTCGCTGGGGTGCGGCAGGAGAATGGCGTCCTTCTGCTCCGTCTGAATCGGAGGAATAACGTTGTGATCGATACGCAGCCTGCGCGCGATCAAACGGGCGATCCTGACGTCAGGATGGGTGTCGAGTCCGTTCGTGGTCGCCCTGAAGGGAATTCGTGCCGCGTGGAGCAGCGCGGCCATCAGTCGACTGTCCCGGCCGCCCGTCAAGGCCAGGTTCACTGGTTCCGCGGCAGACCGCAACGGCTCCACAGCCGCGACCAAAGCCTCTCCCAGTCCCGCGATCGCCGCACGCTTCGCCTTTGGTGATGTGGGGGTCGGACGGGCCTCGGGGAAGGTGCCTGGGGTGATGGTGCGGATCCCGCCGCGGATCGCGAGGGAGGAGGATGGGCCGAGAGCTGTCACCCCCGTGTAGGGGGTTTCGTCTGAGAGGAAGTACCCCTGGCGGATCATGGATTGGAGGGCGACCTCGTTCCAGGAGATGTTTTCGCCCGTCGCGACGAGATGAACGTGTAAGGCCCGACTACCGACCACATGCAGGTCAGCGCTCTCCGTGTAGAAGACCGGGAAGGCCCGAGTGCTGGAAGTCGCCGCTTGGATCTCTCCCCGAGCGGCACCGAAGGCGGAGAAACAACCACCCGTCCCGTCTGCTTGGTGGCCTAAGGAAGCCGTCTCAAGGAGTCGCCTGACGCCGTCCTTCTGGGCCATGTTGCCGCTGACTCCCACCGCTCGCCCTTCGCCCTGCGCGAGCAGCGGCGGACGGCCGGTGGTCGACCCTTCGTTGGACCAGGCTAATAATGCGGTCTCTTCGTCGATCCATTCGGCTGCGGTCACCGTGTCCAGAGGGACGGGAAACACCTTCCCGACAGCTGACCGTGCGACCGATATCGCCATATTAATATCGACTCCGGAACGCTTTGCGGCCAGTGCCAGAAATACTCGCATGATTCACCTTGTGATCGCACGTCGAATGAGTACCTCCCCACGCTTTGTCAAGCATGGGGAGGCCTTGACTAGCATATAGTACAGATCACGGGCAGGCGCAGGGACAGCCACAGGCGTAATAGGCCCAGCTTCCGCAACTGACGACGGTGCCGTTGCCATTCATCGTGCAGGTGTCCAATCTGTCCGGGACTGTCTTGGACGCGCCTTACTGGTTATTCGCCTGGTGAGTTGAGGTGGAAGTATGGATCTCAGCTTGAGAGGGGGCGTCGTTATATTGTTTGGGTACATCAGATGACTACGTTCCGCTTCCCATAAGTTCTATATTCGCGCCGGCCTTTCGGGCGGTCCGGAATGACGGGGGGAACATCTGTGGAGCGCTGGTGGGCGTTCGACATCGGTGAGCGCACCCCGCCGCCGGGCAGCTGACGGTCCCGCCTGAGCGCCGCATCCAGTGCTCGATAGGGGCTTGCCCCAGCCGTCGGACTGATGGTGGGCCGGTGAGGGCGAGGGGAGGCGATGAGTGGGAGACTTCGGGCATGGCGCACCCTGAGGTGACCTACGACGATGTGGTCGCCGCCCGTGAACTGCTCGACAACGTGGTCATCCGCACGCCGTTGTTGCATTCCCGGGTCCTGTCCGAGCTCATCGGCGGCCCGGTCTACCTCAAGTGCGAGAACCTCCAGCGGGCCGGCTCGTTCAAGGTCAGGGGCGCGTACGTGCGCATCGCCCGGCTCACCGACGAGGAGCGCTCCCGGGGCGTGGTCGCGGCGAGCGCCGGCAACCACGCCCAGGGAGTGGCTCTGGCGTCGGGGCTGCTGGGCTGCAAGTCCACGGTGTTCATGCCCCACGGCGCGCCGCTGCCGAAGGTCGAGGCCACCCGCTCGTACGGCGCCGATGTGATCTTCGCGGGCACGACCGTCGACCACGCGCTGGCGGCGGCCAAGGAGCACGCCGACGAGACCGGGGCCGTCTTCATCCACCCGTTCGACCACCCCGACGTCGTGGCCGGTCAGGGCACCCTGGGGCTGGAGATCCTCGAACAGCTCCCCGAGGTGGGCACGATCACGCTCGCGGTAGGCGGCGGCGGGCTCGCGGCGGGGGTCGCCCTCGCCGCGAAGTCCATGCGGCCGGGCGTGCGCATCGTGGGCGTGCAGGCCGAGCGGGCCGCCGCCTACCCCGCGTCACTCGCCGCGGGGCACCCGGTCGTGGTGGAGCCCGTGTCGACCATGGCCGACGGCATCGCGGTCGGCCGCCCCGGCGACATCACCTTCGAGATGATCCACTACCTGGTGGACAGCGTGGTCACGGTGTCGGAGGAGACGCTGTCGCGGGCGCTGCTGCTCTGCCTGGAGCGCACCAAGATGGTCGTGGAGCCCGCCGGAGTGGCCGGGGTCGCCGCGCTGCTCGACTGGCCGCACGCCTTCGAGCCGCCCGTGGTCGTGGTGCTCTCGGGGGGCAACATCGACCCGCTGCTGCTGTCGAAGGTGCTGCGCCACGGCCTGTCGGTCGCCGGGCGCTACCTGGCCTTCCGCATCAGGCTCCCCGACCGCCCCGGGGCGCTCGCCACGCTGCTCAGCCGCTTGGCGGACCTCGGGGCCAACGTGCTCGACGTGGGCCACGAACGCATGGACCCCCGGCTCCACCTCGACGAGGCAGAGGTGCTGATGCATCTGGAGACCAAGGGGCCCATCCACTGCGACGAGGTGCTCACCGGCCTGCGCCGCTACGGCTACAAGCTCATCTTCAGCTGAGCGCGGGGCGCTGCGGCTTGAAGAGCCAGGCGTCGAACAGGCCGCCGAGCTGCTTGCCCGAGAGCTTCTCGGCGAGCTGGACGAACTCGCCGGTGGTGACGCCGCCGTACTTGTGCTGCTCGGTCCACGTGCGCAGGAGCTTGAAGAACGTCTCGTCGCCGATGCGCTTGCGCAGGACGTGCAGCGTCATGGCGCCACGGAGGTAGACCGAGGTGTTGAAGAGGTCCTGCCGCTGGGCCACCCCGGGCGGGTACTTCCAGAGGGGCGCCGTCTTGGCCGAGTAGTAGTCCTGGAAGGTCTTCTCGGCGGTGAGGCCGCCGTTGTGCTCGGTCCAGAGCCACTCGGCGTACGTCGCGAAGCCCTCGTTGAGCCACAGGTCCCTCCACCGGGTGATGCTCAGGCTGTCGCCGAACCACTGGTGAGCGAGCTCGTGGGCGATGATGCTCTCGTCCGGCTCGAAGCCTCCGTACATCGGCTTGGTCTGGTTCTCCAGGGCGTAACCGGTGGAGAAGTCGTCGATCACGCCGCCCGTGGAGTTGAAGGGGTACGGCCCGAAGACCTTCGACCAGTAGTCGGTCACCTTGGCGGAGGTCGAGTACAGGAAGCCGAGGTCGTTCTTGAACGCCGGGTCGGTCGCCGCGTACACCGGGATGCCGCCCGGCGACTTGCCGGTCTTGACGTCGAACTTCCCGAGCGTGATCGTCGCGAGGTAGGTCGCCATCGGGTGGCCCTCGTGCCAGGCGAAGGTGGAGGTGCCACCGGAGGTGACCGGGTCGCCGCGCAGCTCGCCGTTGGCGACGACCGTGGTGCCGGCGGGCACCGTCACGTCGAAGTCGTACGTCGCCTTGTCGGACGGGTGGTCGTTGCACGGGAACCAGGTCTTGGCGCCGTTGGGCTCGCTGGTGACGAACGCGCCGTCCTTGGTGGGGATGAAGCCGTAGGTGCCGAGGTTGGAGGAGTTGCGCACGGGGTCCGGCTTGCCGGCGTAGTCGACGGCGACCTCGAACTCGGTGCCGTTGGCGATCACGGCGGCGGGGCTGACGGTGAGCTCGTCGCCCTCCCTGGCGAACTTCGCGTCCTTGCCGTCGACGGTGACCTTGCGCACGGTGAACCCGTGCAGGTCGAGGTTGAAACTCGACAGGCTCTGGACGGCCTTGGCCTTGACGCTCGCCGTGCCCGAGAGCTTCTTGGTCGGGGGGTCGTAGGCCAGCTTCAGCGCGTAGTGGCCGACGTCGTAGCCGCCGTTGCCGTCGAGGGGGAAGTCGGGATCGCCGATGCCCGCCGCGCCGGGCGTGCCTACCCCGGACTGGGCGGACTGCGCGGTGCCGGCGTCGGGTGCCGGGCTCTGCGCCGTCGCCCCGCTCGAGGCGGTACAGGCGTTCAGACCGAGAACGGTCGCGGACAGCATGGCGGTGGTCAGCCGCTTGGGCCCCTTCAGCTGCATGTCGTGCAGCCTACGGGAGAAAGACCAGGTCATCAGGCATCCACGACAATGGTCGAGGCGGCTTTGTCGTGCAAAGCCTGCTTCTTTCCGTCAAACAGGATCCACGCCACGTCGACGAGACCCAGGCAACAGACCACGCTGAAGATCCCGTACACGGCCTCGCGGACCGCCGCCTGCCCCGGCGATACGGGCTCCTGGGTGGGGTCCCGCACGACCCGCAGCCCGAACAGCTTCTTGCCCACGGTCTGGCCGCGCCAGAACGCCGTCAGCAGCCAGTAGTAAAGAAACCAGACGATCGCGACGGCGACCCCGTTGCTCGCATGCACCACCTCGTATGCCCCATCCGGCATCCGCTCGGCCACCGTGGAGGAGAACGGCGAGGTGATCAGCCCCACGATCAGGATGTCGAGGATGCCGGCGAACAGGCGTCTCCACCGCCCCGCGAGGGGTGCCGGCCCTGGTGATCCCATGCGTATGTGATCACCAGGATGCCCTCACCGCAAACAAGCGATCACAGGTTGCCGCGCCGGTCCTGCTCCCGCTCGATCGCCTCGAACAGGGCCTTGAAGTTGCCCTTGCCGAAGCCGAGCGAGCCGTGGCGCTCGATGAACTCGAAGAACACCGTCGGGCGGTCCTGCACGGGCTTGGTGAAGATCTGCAGCAGGTAGCCGTCCTCGTCGCGGTCGACCAGGATGCGCTGCCGCTTGAGCTCCTCGATGGGAGCGCGCACCTCGCCGATCCTCGCGCGCAGCGCCGGGTCGTCGTAGTACGAGTCGGGCGTGTCGAGGAACTCGACCCCGGCCGCGCGCATCTGCTCGACGGTCCTGATGATGTCGTTCGTGGCGAGCGCGATGTGCTGGACGCCGGGACCGCCGTAGAACTCCAGGTACTCGTCGATCTGCGACTTCTTGCGGCTGATCGCCGGCTCGTTCAGCGGGAACTTCACCTTGCGGGTGCCGTTCGCGACGACCTTGGACATCAGCGCGGAGTACTCGGTCGCGATGTCGTCGCCGATGAACTCCGCCATGTTGGTGAAGCCCATGACCCGCTTGTAGAAGTCCACCCACTCGTCCATCTTGCCGAGCTCGACGTTGCCCACGCAGTGGTCCACGGCCTGGAAGTACCTCTTGGCCGGGGGCTCGACCAGCGGCTGGGCAGGCACGTAGCCGGGCAGGTAGGTGCCGCTGTAGTTCGACCGGTCGACGAGCGTGTGCCGCGTCTCGCCGTACGCGGCGATGGCCGCCACGACGACCTTGCCCTTCTCGTCCTCGATGGTGTACGGCTCCGCGAGCCCGCGGGCGCCGGCCGCGACGGCGTGCGCGTAGGCGCCTTCCACGTCGGGAACGTCGAGGGCCAGGTCGATCACGCCGTCGCCGTGCTCCGCCACGTGGCGGGCGATCTCGGTGCCCGGCCGTACCGAGCCGCGCAGCTCGAAGCGCGCGCTTCCGGAGGTCAGCACGTAGGCCACCTCGTCCCGGCTTCCCGTCTCGGGCCCCTTGTACGCGACCAGGCGCATCCCGAAGGCCGAGGAGTAGTAGTGCGCCGCCTGCTTGGCGTTGCCTACCGCGAAGACCACCGAATCCATGCCGTGTACTGGAAATACATCGCTCATGAGGTCACTCTCAGATGAGGTGACCTATATGTGCAAGTGTTACCCAAACTGGTAGGCAGATTGACTAGCCATCCTGGACCTCCAGGGGTAATCCTGTACAGCATGACGATTGACGAGCTGGACGTACGGCTCATCTCTCTTCTCGCCGCCGAGCCGCGCGTGGGCGTCCTGGAGGCGTCCAGAAGGCTGAACGTGGCCCGGGGGACCGTCCAGGCGAGGCTCGACCGGCTCGTGGAGAGCGGCGTGATCACCGGGTTCGGCCCCGACGTCGACCCCGCCGCCCTGGGGTACCAGGTGACCGCGTTCGTCACTCTGCAGATACGGCAGGTCAGCGGCCATGAGCCGGTCGCGAGCCTGCTCGCGTCCATTCCGGAAGTGCTGGAGGTCCACACGATCACCGGTGGCGGTGACATGCTGTGCCGGGTGGTCGCGAGGAGCAACGCCGATCTTCAGCGGGTCATCGACCTGATCGTCGACGTCGAGGGGGTGGCGCGCACGTCGTCGGTGATCGCCCTGGACACGCCGGTCGCCTACCGGGTGCTGCCTCTCGTGGCCGGCACTCCGCGTCACCGTGACCGCTAGAGCCGCGCCCCTGAGCCCTACGCGGTTTCGTACGAAGACGTGGCAATAAGCAGATCTGTCCCGTACGCATATCGGGGAACCCGCGAGCATGTCCCATACGAGGACCTGGAAATCTGCGAGCCTGTGCAATGCGGAGATCGTGGGGCCACTCGACGAGCGGAGCACCGGTATCTATCGTTTACTGTGGACGATCCGCCCAGCTTACGGGGGTTTGCTGGGCAGCAGATCGGGGGTTGAGCCGTGCGGGACCAAGAGAAGAAGCGCTCGTCGAGGCGTCGTCTTCTCCGCCGATTCCTCATCGCCGGTGGCATCGCCGTTCTCGGCATCGTCGCGATGGTGGCCGTGGTCTGGGTTCTGACGCCGATCCCCGACACCACCCAGAAGGACGCGACGGCGCAGGGCTCGCTCATCTACTACCGCGACGGTAAGACGGTGCTCGCCCGGCAGGGCGTGAACCGCAAGAACGTCCCGCTCGAAAAAGTGCCCAAGGTAGTGCGTGATGCGGTCATTTCCGTCGAGAACCGTACTTTCTACCAGGACCAGGGCGTGTCTTTGCCGGGCACCGCTCGCGCCATGTGGTCGACCGTGACCGGCAACCAGGTGCAGGGCGGTTCGACGATCACCCAGCAACTGGTACGCAACTACTACAGCGGGCTCAGCCAGGAGCGGTCGGCCACGCGCAAGTTCAAAGAGATCATGATCTCGCTGAAGGTGGATCGCTCCAAGTCCAAGTCCTGGGTGCTGGAGCAGTATCTCAACACCATCTACTTCGGCCGGGGTGCGCACGGCATCCAGGCCGCCGCGCAGGCCTACTTCGGCAAGGACGTCAGCAAGCTGACCCCGTCGCAGGGCGCCTACCTCGCGGCCGTGATCCAGCAGCCGTCGCGCTTCGCCGCGCCCCAGGGCGCCGACCTGGACGCCGCCAAGGCCCGCTGGCAGACCGTGGTCGACGCCATGGTGCAGACGCGCTCGCTCGACCGGTCCGAGGCCGCGACGCTGACCTTCCCCAAGCTCGCCAAGCTCAAGAACCCGCTTTCGCTCAACGGCCAGAAGGGCTACATGCTCGCCCAGGTACGGGCGGAGCTGAACCGCCGGGGCCTCTCCGACGAGGACATCCAGCAGGGCGGCCTCAAGATCACGACGACGTTCGACAAGGGGCTCATGGCCATCGCCGAGCGCGCCGTCGAGGAGACCCTGCCCTCGGACACCTCCGGCAAGGTGCGCACCGGCCTCGCCGCCGTCGACCCGGGCACCGGTGAGGTCGTCGCCTTCTACGGGGGCAAGGACTACACCGAGAACCAGTACGACAACGCGTTCTCGGCGAAGGTCCAGGCCGGGTCCACGTTCAAGCCGTACACGCTGGCCGCCGCGCTGGAGAACGGCCTCGACCTGAACACCCGGGTCAACGGCAACTCGCCGATCCGGGTCGCCTCGGCGAAGGACCCGATCCCCAACTCCGGCGGCACCTCGTACGGCTCGTCCATCGACCTGGTCGAGGCGACGCGCAACTCGGTGAACACCGCCTTCGTCGACCTCGCGCAGAAGGTCGGGCTGAAGAAGGTCGCCAAGGCCGCCGAGGCCGCGGGCATCCCGGCCGGCCAGATCGCCAAGCAGAAGGACTACCCGACCTTCCCGCTCGGCACCGCGTCGGTCAGCGCCGTCCAGCAGGCCTCCGGGTTCGCCACCTTCGCCGCCAACGGCATCCACAGGGAAGCGCACGTCATCCGCTCGGTCACCGACGCCAAGGGTCACACCAGCAAGTTCACCGCGACCGGCGTCCGCGCGTTCAGCGAGCAGACGGCCGCGGACGCGACGTACGCCATGCAGCAGGTGGTGGAGGGCGGCACCGGCACGGCCGCCCGGTTGTACGACCGCCCCGTGGCCGGCAAGACCGGCACCAGCGACTCATCCAGCTCAGTGTGGTTCGTCGGGTACACCCCGCAGCTCTCGACCGCCGTGAACATGTTCCGCGACGACAACAAGACCGTGAGCGTCCCCGGGTACGGCGCGCTGTTCGGCGGCTCCCTGCCGGCGCAGGTCTGGCGGGCGTTCATGTCCGAGGCGATGTCGGGCCGGCCGGTCAAGGACTTCCCCGGCTCCACGTCGTACGACCCGTACTACAACGACTGGAACGGCGGCTTCAACGGCTGGGGCGACAACGGCAACGGGAACGGCTGGGGCAACAACCGGAACGACGGGACGCCCCCCAACAACCGGGCTCCCGCGTCGCCGGACCCGCAGCGGCCCGACACCCGGCCGACGCCGAACCCCGACACCACCGGCAGCCCCGACCCCAACCCCAACCCCACCACCGGACCCGACGGCACCACTCCCCTCCAGCCCGACAACCGCCCCGTCGAAACCCCACCCCCACCGGGCTGACACGAACAGCCTTCTTCCCACCCGTTGCCGCCGTGGGTGGTGAGCCCCGTGCTGCCCACCCAGATCGTTGCCTAGCCGCAGCGGCAGGTGGAGGGCGGCACCCGCAACCTGCGGCGCGTGGTGTTCGGCTACCGAGCAGCGTGGGAGTCAAGCGGTCCCTATTGCTGAAATGCAAAGAGCCGAGCCGCTAGGGGCGATCGGAGGCATGTGATCAAAGTGCAGAAATGGGCATTATCTCGCTGATGAGGTGACGACTGTCTGGCTGCCGGGACGACGATCAGACGAGGTCGCCGAACGCGCCGCGCTTGATGGTGCCGAGGCAGGCGGCCCACGCGGCGCGGTTGACCTTCAACGCCGGTCCGTCCGGCTCTTTGGAGTCGCGAACGGCAACCATGCCGTTGTGTAGTTGCGCGATCTCGACGCAGTTACCGTTGCCGCCGCTGTAGGAGCTCTTGCGCCAAGTGACGCGGGACAGATCCGTGTCAGACATCCCGCGCCTCCTCTGTTTTGATCACTACATGAGTCTATCTGCTGCTTGCAACAGCATATCGGCTGAATCATTCGGGCTAAGCGCTGCCGCACGCAGGTAATCGAACACGGTTCCGTACTTCCGCACGTCAGCCGCTTCCTCCAGATAGAGCGCGCTTGCCATGTTCTCCAGGTACACCACGTCAAGGTCGCTCGGTGCGGGGAATCCTACGATGTTGAATGACCCTGCCAACGCTGGATGTGCTCCTGCGCGGTATGGCAGGACTTGAACCATCACGTTCGGCCGTCGGTCTGCCAGGCGCCGCAATTGCTCGGCTGCTGTCTCTGTCGTCCCGACATGCTGTCGGACGACTCCCTCACCGAGGACCACGGACAGTTCGAGCGGGCGATCGTCGGTAAGCCGCTTTTGTCGTTCCATCTTGACGGCCACGAGACGGCTTATCTCGTCGGGTGAGTCGCTCGGACGGAACGCTTCGATGATTGCCCGTGCGTACGCCTCGGTCTGCAACAGTCCCGGCACCAATGTTTGCTCGTAGTTCCTGACGGTGACCGCTTCTGCTTCCAACCCGATGAGCGTTGCGTACTCGCTGGGCAGCACGTTGCCGTAGTTCTGCCACCAACCGCGTTGCTGGGCTTCTCTGGCGAGGGTCAAGAGGGCTTCCCGTTCCGGTTCGCCCACTTGGTACAGATCGAGAAATAGGCGTAGGTCGCGGGGACGTATCCCGCGACGTCCTGTTTCGAGGCGACTGAGAGACGCGGCGGTCATCTCTACTTTCTCCGCTACTTCTTGCATGCCCATCGCGCGTTCGATCCTGAGTCTTCGCAGCTCAGAAGCTAGGCGACGACGGCGCACGGTTGGGCTTGTGTCCGCGGGCATGCGATCCCCTTTCTGGAAACTTCCATTGGAAGCTTCCAGAGGTAGTAGGTTTCCGGTAGCTTCCGGAGAGTGTACAGCCGGTGACAGTGAGTGATCGGCCGACGGCCATGCTGGCGCCAGGTCCATACGGCGCGCCGACGAAGGGCGGATTCGATGAAAGTGCCGTACGCGCAAGAGCAGTTCATTCACCTGGTCAGGTTGGCGTGGGACCTGCGTGAGCGGGGCCTGAGCGCTTCGGTTGACCTTTCGCGTGGAAAGGAACCGACCCTGTTGGTTCCTCGGGCGTCCAAGCCGCTAAAGGTAATGGCGCTGGCGCGCAAAGGGACGTGGTTCTTCACCTGGGGGCGGGGGGAGGGTCACAGAGTGCGGGCGCTGGCCCTCGACGCGACGGATCGAGTCTGGGAGGTGGCGCAATGAGGACCGTGGGATTTCTCGGCGCCGTCGATGTCCTGGCCAAGGCCAGTTCGATCACGCTGGCGCGGGGGTATGTGCGTAGCCTGCTGGCAGGGCATCCGGATGTGGAAGAGATTGAGCTGCTGGTGAGTGAACTGGTGGCTAGCCTCGATCTTTCGCGATCTTCGTTTGGTCGGCTGAGCGGTTCGGCTGGGAGTTGAATTCGCCGTTGTGGTCAGCCCAGTGGCCCGGCTGTCGCGCCGGGTGGGCGGGGTTCCACGGGCCCGACGGGCTCCTTTCGTGCTTGTTGGGGCGGTTTTGTGGTGGTCAGGTTGGTGCGGGTAGTGCTTGTAGCCGGGCGATGGCGGCGGTGAGCTGGCCGGCCCAGGGCCAGCGCGCGGGCAGGCGCAGTCGTAGCCTGCGGCCGCCGCGGACAAGGCGGGCGGCGACGGCGAACAGGCGTAGCCGAAGGCGTTTGGGTTCATACCGGCGGGCGTGCCCCTCCAGGGCGAGCATCTGCATCCAGGCCAGCAGTTCGCAGGCCAGCGCGACGATCTCCAGCCAGATCTGGTTCTGGGCGAAGTCATGCAGCGGGAGGTTGCGCAGGCCGGTGTCCTTGGCGGCTCGGATACGGTCCTCGCAGCGGGCGCGGCGGCGGTGGCGTAGCTCCAGATCGGCGAGCTGACCGGCTGGGGTGTTGGTGACAAAGCAGGTGAAGCGGTGCCCATCGATATCGGTGAACCGCAGTTGCGCCCCCGGGTGCGGGCGTTCCTTGCGAACGATGAGGCGCATCCCCTTCGGCCAGGCCGACAAATCCAGCATGCCGGTGAGCTCGGCGACCCAGGCGCCGGGCCGCACCTGCCGGTCGGCGTCGTAGGCCGGCGTCCAGGCACTGGCGGGCAGGGCCAGGATCGCGGCGCCGATGTCGTCGGTGAGGGTGAACCCGATCGAGTAGGGCAGTCGGCGGCCGGGCCGGGTCAGCCAGGTGAGGAACCCATGGGTGCCGCCGCCGGAGTCGGTGCGGATCAGCACACGGCGACGGCGGTTCTTGGGAAGCTGGGCCAGGGCCAAAGTGGTGGTGTCGATGTGGTCGGCGGCGGTGTTGGACCCGGCATTGCCCGCGCGCAGCATGATGGCCAATGGTTCACCGGCAGCGCCGGGGCCGTGGTCGGCGAAGGCCGTCATCGGGTGAAAGCCGAAGGTCTTCTTCCAGGTTGGTGTGGCCTGCTGTTTGTCGGAGTGGGCGATGACGATGGTGGCGTCGATGTCCAGCGGGATCAGTTCGCCCTCTGCGCCGGGCGCATCATGCCCGGCCAGGGCCCAGGCCCGCTCACGGGCGGCGGCACGGGCTACGCGGATGGCCTTCAGCGCCCGCATCGGGTCGGCGGCCAGTCGGTCGATCAGCCGCGAGACGGTGGGATCGGAGGCCACGGGGCCGAACAACTCGGGCTGAGCGCGCAGCATCGCGATGTCGGCCAGGCAGTCCCCGCCCAGCGCCAAAGTGACAGCCAGATCAGCGATGACCTTGCCGGGATCGTGGACCGCCCGCGTCGGCCGCCACCGCTCCAACCGATCCGATAGCGCCCGCTGCAGACCGGTGATGCGCAACGTCTCCAACAGCAGCAGCCCGCCGGCCTGCGAGATGAGCCCCGAACCGTCGGCGGACACCACGATCTTGCGCTGAGAGACGATAGTCTTCACGTGAAAAGTGCCTTCTGAACTGGCGCGGATTGGACCCTAGACAAGCCCTATCCTCCCAGCTCAAAGGCACTTTTCTCATGTAAACGATCAAGATGACTCAAATTCGCCGCGAAAGCCGCAGGCTAATGCAGTGCGGCACTCCAACTCCGGGCGTAGGTCGGGTGGGGTGGTGCGACTGGTGATAACCGACATCGTTCATGCCCTGCGGATCGAGGTGACCGATGAAGGTTCTGTCAGTGCCATCCCGCAGATTCCCGCTCAAATGGACACGCTCAGTGAAAGCGGGCGTGGCCTGTGGATGGTCCGAGAACTGTCGTCGGCCTGGGGCTGGAACGATGACGAGACGCGGCGGGTCGTCTGGTTCGAGATGGCGGGATGATGGCCCCCCTTGGACCCGTTACTCCCTTTCACTGACTGACGCGGCAACGATAACCGACCTCGTGCTGGAGTCGTCCTGGAGAATTGCGCCCACCCGTCACCCGCTTGACGGGTGATCCGTGTGCTGCCCACCCACACCGTTGTCCCTGCCACGCCAAGGCGAAGCATGCTTCGACCATCGAGCCGCGTAGGAGCTGTGCTGACGCGCGGCAGATATGGCCGACACCGCGAACTATCTCAAGTGCGGAGAGCCCACGCGCGAGGTCGAGGGCTCAATCGTCGATCTGGCTACCCTTGACGCTACTGAGGAATGCCCTCCAGCCGCCTGGCGTGAGGACGAGGACGGGGCCGGTCGGGTTCTTGCTGTCTCGAAGGGCTACGACTTCGGGGAGGTTGGTGGCTACTTCCACACATTCACCGCCGTTGTTACCGCTGCGGGAGCTCTTCCTCCACCTAGCCTTGGAGAGGTCCATGGCGGTCAGCTCTTTGTGGTCCATCGCTCTGCTGCTTCCTCAATCCTTGCGAGTGATTCGCCCGGACGATGCGCCTCTGTACGTAGTCTGTCATACCGGTCGGAGATCAGCTCAACGAGATCGTTTTCCGCTGACACCTCACCTTTGCCGGCGGAGTCCACAGATACGGTGGTTGGCGCGTCCGCCAGCTCCGCAATCACGAACGACGACGTCAGGCCATCGGTGCAAGAAGTGTCGTAAGGCCACTCTCCCTACCGCGCTCCGCCGCACTGGCCTACTCAGGATGCCACCTTCGCAGTCGGGGAAGCGCGCTTTGGATTCGGCGGTGTGCTGACAGCTCTCCACGATTGTCTGTGGATCAATCACCCATGGCGTAATCATGCCGCCGAGTACAAACCGGGGCAGCTTGTGACGGCCGCGGAATGCGGTTTCGCTCTCGCTCCTACGTTGATCACGAATGATCCGTTCGAAGCTCGGGCGTTCGCTGAAACGTATTCGCCGATCGTGTACAAGCCGCTGCGTCAGTCGATCCAGAAAGATCAAGACGGCGTCAACGGAATGATCTGGGTGCGGCCGGTTGATCCGGCTGAGCTGGATGACGCCGTGGCGGGAACCGCGCATATGTTCCAGGCCGAGGTGGAGAAGGTGGCCGATGTACGGGTCACCGTGGTCGGCCATCGCCTGTTCGCTGTGCGTATCGACAGCGGACTGATCGACTGGCGGGCCGACTACGACACTCTTACCTACACCCTGATTCCGTGTCCCCCTGCTGTGGAGTCATCCATTCGCCAGTACATGAGCAGCTATGGGCTCGTGTTCGCCGCCTTCGACTTCGCGCTCACCCCGACCGGGGGTTGGATCTTCCTGGAGTGCAATCCCAACGGTCAATGGGCGTGGATCGCCGAGCAGGAACAAGCGGTGGCGGATGCGCTGACCGATCTTCTTGAGAGGGGACATCTTTGACCAGTCCACCGACCGCACGACTACGGCAGGCACTGGCACGGCGTCTCGTCACCGACGACTATCTGCACGACATGGGGTGGATGGAGGCCGTTGAGACCATTCCTCGTGAGGTCTTCCTGGGCGAAGCGATCTTCCGTCCAACCGAAACGGAGAGCGGGACTCTATGGGAACCCTTGCGGCGCTCGGATGTGGGAGATGAGCAGTGGACGTCGTTCGCGTACACCAACCAGACGTGGGTGACTCAGGTCGGCGGTATCTCAGCGAGCGACGCGTCCCGTCCCCTGGCCGGCTCCCCTACGTCTTCTTCCACGCTGCCCGGCATAGTCATTCGGATGCTGGAGATCGCCGGGATCTCTGACGGCGACACTGTGCTGGAGATCGGGACGGGCACCGGGTACTCAGCGGCCCTGATGAGCCACCGACTCGGCAACAGGGCCGTGACCTCGATCGAGTATGACCCCGTGGTCGCCCAGCATGCCTGTGAAGCGATCACGGAAGCCGGATACGCACCCACGCTCGTCGTCGGCGACGGGCTGGCCGGGTACGAGAGGAACGCCGAATACGACCGTCTGATCGCTACCTGCTCAGTGCGCTACATTCCCGCCTCCTGGATGTGGCAGGTGCGCGACGGCGGCACCATCACGACCCCGTTTTGGGGGTGGATGAACGCCAACGGCCTGGCCAACCTCACGCTGGGGGATGACGGCACCGCAACAGGGCACTTCGACCCGTTCGAGGTGGCGTTCATGCCCGTACGTCCACATACCGCCCCTCCGTTGTCGCACTACCTGATCGGTCGCGGGGAGCGGCGGGAGAGCAGGATCGATCCGAACGTCCTCGATGATTCGACCGGGCTGTTCGTCGCGCAACTCGGAGCCCCGTCCGCGCAGCGCATGGGATCCGGGGACGAGGTGATCCTCCTCGACGTCGCCACCGGTTCCCAGGCCGCTACACAAGCTGATCCGGCAGGTGGATGGACAGTCCGCCAGCGCGGACCATTGCGACTGTGGGACGAGGTGGAGGACGCCGTAATGACCTGGCAGGGAGCCGGCTGTCCGCCGCAGTCGGCGTTCGGCCTCATGGTCACCAGGGATAGGCAATACGTCTGGCTCGGAGACACTGAAGGGCCGAACTGGAACCTGCCCGCCTGAGCTTGGTGTCCGAACTCGGGTTGCTGAAGTGCCAGTCATGGAGAGCTGGAGCCTGCTCCGCTTTGTCAGACTCCCGTGGCCCGGCACTGGCGTTCACGCCCAACCTATGGGCTGCGATAAGTGACCTCGGGCTGGAGCCGCCCTGGAGTATTGCGCCCACCCGTCACCCGCTTGACGGGTGATCCGTGTGCTGCCCACCCACACCATGGCCCCCACCAGCGCGGCGAACAGGACTCGTCACTTCCCGGGGCCTTCGGCAGGTGTTGTTCCTACCGCGTTGGATGGGGTCGATTTTTGGGTGGGCAACACCTGGATCACCACCCAGGTGCTTGACGGGTGGGCGAAATTAAGGACTCGTCACTTCCCGGGATCTTCGGCAGGTGTTGCTTCTACCGCATTTGATGGGGTCGATTTTTGGGTGGGCAACACCCGGGTCACCACCCAGGCGCTTGACGGGTGGGCGAAATTAAGGACTCGTCACTTCCCGGGATCTTCGGCAGGTGTTGCTTCCACCGCATTGGATGGGGTCGATTTTGGGTGGGCAACACCCGGATCACCACCCGACCGCTCGACGGGTGGGCGAAGAACTATGTGCCTCAAGCCTTCGCCCACCGGTGAGTCTCGCGCATCAGCGTGTGGTTGAGGCATGTAGTTCTCTGGTCAGGGCGGCGGGAGTGGTCACGGGGGCCTGGCAGGTGAAGTGGTGGCAGATGTAGGCGGCGGGGTGGCCGTTGACCAGGCCTCGGCCTTCCATCAGGGGCACGTTTCCGTCGCCGAGGGCGATCACGGTGCCGGGGACGCCGGCCATCAGCGCGGCCCGGTGCAGGGCGGTGGTGCGGGGGTCGTCCAGTGGGCCGGTGATCGCGACCTCAACCGGTCCGGCCAGCGCGGCCTCGGCGACCGCGAGGCCCCAGCCGGCGAACCTGGCGTGCTTGTCGGCGAGTACGGACACCGTGCCGATCGCCGCCTCTGCCGCTTCGCGGTGGCGCGCCGACCCCGTCAGGGCGCCGTACGACAGCAGCGCGCCCGCCGCCGCGAACTGCCCGGACGGTGTGGCGTTGTCGGTCGGGTCCTGGGGCCGCTGGAACAGCCGCTCGCCGTCGTCGGCGGTGTCGAAGAACCCTCCCGACCCGTCGGGGAACCGGTCGAGCACCGTGTCGAGCAGGGCGCCCGCCAGTTCGAACCACCGGGACTCCCCGGTGACCCCGTACAGCGCGATGAACCCATCGGCGACGTCCGCGTAGTCCTCCAGCACCCCGGCGTTGGTCCCGGCGCGGCCGTCCCGCGAGGTGCGCCACAGGCGTGAGCCGTGCAGGTGGACGTCGGCGAGCAGCTCCGCGGCCGTACGGGCCGCGTCGACGAGGTCGCGGCGTTCGAGGAGCGCGCCCGCCTCGGCGAGGGCGGCGATGGCGAGCCCGTTCCAGGCGGCGACCACCTTGTCGTCCCGGCCGGGGCGCACCCGGGCGGAGCGGGCGGTGAGCAGCTCCGCGCGCACGTCGTCGTACATCGCGCGATCGGAGGGGTCGGAGAGCAGTTGGAGCACCGAGGAGCCGTGCTCGAAGGTGCCCTCGGGCGTCACCTCGAACAGCGACGCGGCCCAGGCGCCGCGTTCCGCGCCGAGCACCTCGCGCAGCTCGGCGGGCGTCCAGACGTAGAACTTGCCCTCCACGCCCTCGCTGTCGGCGTCGAGCGCGGAGGCGAAGCCGCCCTCGGGGGTGCGCATCTCGCGGAGCAGCCAGTCGGCGGTCTCCAGGGTCACGCGCCTGGCCAGGGGGGACCCGGTGGCCCGCCACCAGTGGGCGTAGACCCGCAGGAGCAGGGCGTTGTCGTACAGCATCTTCTCGAAGTGGGGCACCACCCAGGCGGCGTCGACGCTGTAGCGGGCGAAGCCCCCGCCGAGCTGGTCGTACATGCCGCCGCGGGCCATGGCGCCGAGGGTCTTCTCGGCCATCTCCATGGCGTCGGGGGTGCCGTGCCTGAGCAGGAACTCCAGCACCATCGACGGCGGGAACTTCGGCGCCCCGCCGAAGCCTCCGCGGACGGGGTCGAAGGTGCGGGCGAGATCGCGCACGGCCGTCTCGGTCGTCTCGGCCGTCGGCAGGAGCCCTCCCGGCAGCGCGGAGCCCTGGCCGAGCGCCTCCACCACCTTGGACCCCTGGGAGAGCACCGCCTCGCGGTCCTCCGTCCAGGCCTGCGACACACCGGCCAGGAGCCGCTGGAACTGCTGCCGGGGGAAGTACGTGCCGGTGTAGAACGGATGACCCTCTGGCGTGGCGAAGACGGTCATCGGCCAGCCGCCGTGCCCGGTCATGGCCGTGGTGGCGTTCATGTAGACGGCGTCCACGTCGGGACGCTCCTCGCGGTCGACCTTGACGTTGACGAAGCGCTCGTTCATCATCGCGGCCGTCCCCGCGTCCTCGAAGGACTCGTGGGCCATCACGTGGCACCAGTGGCAGGCGGAGTAGCCGATCGAGACGAGCAGCGGCACGTCCCTCCTGCGGGCCTCCGCGAAGGCCTCCTCGCCCCATTCGAACCATTCGACGGGGTTATCCGCATGCTGAAGCAGGTACGGGCTCGTCGCGTCCTTCAAGCGGTTCATCGAGATCTCTCCCACCGTACGCGGAGCGTACGTTCTCGTCGCGTGAGGTGCGCAGAGCTGCGCGCCACCGTTACTACCCGCACGGTCCTCCTCACACTAGGCCGGGCACCGCCTGCCGCGAAACGAGTGGCCCGCCGGTGCGGTCGGCACCGGCGAGCCACCTCCCAGAAGGAGGTAAACAGCCGTTTGATGAAGGAACGCCGGAGAATGTCGAAGACGGCGCGCACCCCGTGGGTGGGCGCCGTCTCCGGAACGTCTTTCGGGCCGGGGCGTCAGGCCGTGGCGGTGACGAGCCAGGCGATGCCCAGCAGCACGACGACCGGGATCAGCCACATCACGGCCTCGACTGCGAACTCCTTGTACATCGTGTACTTCTCCCTCTGAGTGCCTGTCACGCCGCGAATGGCGCGCCATGCAGCATAACGGGCCGCGCAGGCAGCCTTGACCAGGCGAAAGGCCTACGCGTCGAAGAGGTGCGCGTTGACCTCGCGTACGTGGGGGGCCAGGCTGGGGATCTCGACGACCTCGACCCCCGCGTCGCGCAGGGTCTCGGCGCCGGTGCAGTCGACGAAGACGTCCGGTTCGCGCCAGGCGAAGACGACGCGGCGGATGCCGGCGGCGAGGATCAGCTCGGTGCAGCTGCGCGGGCGCGACGCGCGCGTGGTGCAGGGTTCCAGGGAGCTGTAGATCGTCGCCGAGGCGAGCCGGGGGTCGTCAGCGGGGATCTTGGCCAGGGCGGCCTCCTCGGCGTGGTCGTGGGGATCGCCCTCCCGTGAGTAGCCGGTGGCGATGACCTGGCCGTCCGCGTCCACGACGACGGCCCCGACCGCGAACGCGGTGGCCGAGGCGGGGCACAGGCGTGAGAGCTCGACCGTCTTGTCCAGCCATCGCAGGTCCACGTCAGTCATGGGACTCCTCGGACTCGCCGGGCACTCGGGAAAGCCCGCCGGACGCCCGGGAAACCGCGTCCGGCGCTTGGGGAAGGTAGCGCAGGAGGACGACGTCGCCGATCTGCCGAGTCTCGGCGAGGCGCAGCGGGTTCGCCGGGCCGTACGGGAAGGGGCCGGCGCCGACGAAGCGGGGAGCCGAGGGGTCGCCGACGAAGAACGGGGCGACCACCAGATGGAGCTCGTCGACGAGCCCCGAGGTGAGGAAGAGCGTGTGGACGCCGCCGCCGCCCTCGACCATGAGCCGCCGTACCCCGCGCGCGGAAAGGTCGGCGAGGACGCCGGGGAGGTCGAGCGGGTCACCGGCGTCCACCACGGTCGCCACGTCGGAAAGGCTCTTGCGAGCGCCGTCCACGCAGGAGGCCGCAGCGTACACGATCTTCTCGACGTCGCCCAGCGCGAAGAAGCGGGCGTTCGGGTCGAGGTCGCCGCCGCCGGTCAGGGTGACCTTGAGCGGGGTCTCGCCGAGCCCGCGCCGCACGCGCTCGGCACGGCGGGCCGCGGAGCGGACCAGGAGCCGAGGATCGTCCGCGCGGACGGTGCCCGCGCCGACCAGGATGGCGTCGCATCCGGCGCGCACCTCGTCCACACGGTCGAAGTCGGCCGCGTTGGACAGCGCGAGCGGTTCGCCGGAGGCGTCGTCGATGTAGCCGTCGATCGACGTCGCGACCGACAGGAGGATGTACGGGCGCTCAGCCACCGAGGGTCTCCATGACGTCAATCATGGACCCCCTGCGTCCGAGCGCCGAGTCCGACCGGCGGCTGCCCTCGCGAGGCGCGGGCGGTTCCGCCGGGGTGATCAAGACCGCCCGAGTGGCGGCCCTGTACTGCCAGAGTTCAGGCCGCCCGGAGAGCGGCCTTGTGTCACTGGATTCGGGCCGCCCGAGTGACGGCCCTGTACTTGCCGGGTTCAGGCCGCCCGAGTGGCGGCCCTGTACTTGCCGGGTTCAGGCCGCCCGAGTGACGGCCCTGTACTGCCGGGGTTCAGGCCGCCTGGGGGGCGGACTTCTCGATCCATACCTGTACGAGGCGCACGACCAGCGCCTCTACCAACATCACGGCCGCCTTGGCCAGCACAGAGGCAAGGAAGTTGTACACCGGGACCTCACAGTAGGGGATTGACTGCTTTATACAGCATTGAGGACCGATGTGACCACATGTCCAGATTGAAGTGACCGTTCGGTGAACGGTCAGTGACCGTTCCCTTCCGGCGGATTGATCAGCCGGCCCGCCACCCCCGCCGCGGTCCCGCTGCCCAGCCCGATCGCCCAGCCGAACGGGCCCACCGGCCGGCACCCGAACAGCTGGCTGAGCCCCGGAGTCGAGACGACCAAGAACAGGCACGCCAGTGACACCGAGGCGGCGGCCATGACCGTGCGGTCCCTGCCGCCGACCATCAAGGTCTGCACGAGCTGCGCCGACACCAGGCCGATCAGCCCGACGGTGTCGGCGCGCGCCTCCGTGCCGGTGGACCGCCCGAGCACCCAGGCGACGGAGGCCGCCGCGGCCGTGGTGGCCGCGCGCGCGTAGATGTCCCTGGTGAGCGCGGTGCCGAGCGATGCCTCCGGCCCCTCCGTCAGCAGCTTCTCCGGGCTCGTGGCGCTCGGCGGCCGGATGGCGATCGCCAGGGCGGGCAGCATGTCGGTGAGCAGGTTGACCAGCAGGAGCTGGCGGGCGTTCAGGGTGTTGCGGCCGGCGAACAGGTTGGACCCGACCGTGAACACGATCTCCCCGAGGTTGCCGCCCAGCAGGATGCCGAGCGAGTCGCGGACGGAGCTCCACATCGCCCGTCCCTCGACGATGGCCTCGACGATCGTCTCGATGCGGTCGTCGGTCACCACCACGTCGGCCGCCGCCCGCGCGGCCGGGGTGGCGCGCGAGCCGAGCGCCACGCCCACGTCGGCGAGCCTGATGGCCGGGGCGTCGTTGGCGCCGTCGCCGGTCACGGCCACGACCTTGCCCGCCCGCTGAAGCCCCGCGACGATCCGCGCCTTGTGCGCCGGGGTGACGCGGGCGAACACCGACACGTCCGGCAGCACGTCGGCGAGCGCGGCGTCGTCGATCGCGTCCAGCTCCGGCCCTGTCATGACCCGCAGGCCGTCGAGCACGTTCAGCTCGGCGGCGATGGCCTCGGCCGTGCTGGGATGGTCACCGGTGATCATGACCACCCGGACACCCGCGCGCACCAGCCGGTCCACGCTGTGCGCCGCCGTGGGCCTGACCGGATCGGCCAGCCCGAGGAAGCCCAGGAAGCACAGCCCCTCGACGCGGGACTCGTCGAGGTCGCGCCGGCTCGTCGCGGAGCGCTCGGCCACGGCCAGCACGCGGTAGCCCTGCTGGGCGAGCCGGTCGACCTCCTTGGTGAGCGCCTGGGCCGCCTCCTCGTCCAGGGGCGAGACCTCGCCGTCGTCCAGCATGCTGGTGCACCGGGTGAGCACCACCTCGGGAGCCCCCTTCACGCTGAGCAGGTGAGTGCCCCTGCCGCCGGGCACGGTCGTCCCCGGTCTCCCCGGGGTCCCGAGCACGGCGTGGTAGCCCCGGGCCGACTCGAAGGGCATCTCGTCGATCCGCTCCCAGGTGCCCACTCCCTCGGAGGGGACCACCCCGAGCCTCTCGGCCCCCTCCACCACCGCGCGGTCGGTGAGGTGCGGGACGGCCCGCTCGCCGCCGAGCTGGGGCCCCGCCCGCAGCGCCGCCGCGAGGATGTGCCGGAAGTCGTCTGGCAGGCTCTCGACGGGGTGCTCAAGGCGGCCGTCGGAGACCCGGCCCAGGGAGATGTGCCCCTCGGTGAGGGTGCCGGTCTTGTCGAAGCAGAGCACGTCGACCCGCCCGAGCGCCTCGATGGTCGACGGGTTGCGCACCAGCGTCTCACGCGTCGAGAGCCGCCTGGCCGCCGCCAGCTCGGCCACCGTGGCGATGAACGGCAGGCCCTCGGGGACCGCGGCCACGGCGAGGCTCACCGCCGGGGCCAGCGCCGAGGCGAGCGGAGAGCGGCGCAGCAGGTTGGTCACCATGAGCATCGCGCCCGAGCCGACGGCGACCGGCATGATCTGGCGGCTCAGGGCGCGCAGCCGCAGCTCGACTCCGGTCGGCGGCGCCTCCCGCTTTCCGAGCTCGGCCGTGCGGCCCGCCTCGGTCGCCGGGCCGGTGGCGACCACCACGGCCAGGCAGTGGCCCGCCGCGATCGTGGTGCCCTGGTAGACCATGGAGCTGCGGTCGGCCACCGCCAGGGCGGCGGTGGGCTCCGGTGACTTGGTGACGAGCTGCGACTCGCCGGTGAGGGGCGCCTCGTCCACTTCCAGGGCACGTGCCTTGAGCAGGCGGCAGTCGGCCGGAACGGCGTCTCCCGCCCGCAGTTCGATGACGTCTCCGCGCACGAGGTCGTCGGCGGTCGCGTCCACCGGCCCCTGCGGGCGGCGCAGCCGTACGGGGACGGCGGTGGCGTCGGTCAGCCGGGTGAGCGCCCGGTCGGCGTTGGTCCGCTGAGCTCCGCCGATGAGCCCGTTCACGGCCAGCACGCCGCCGATGAGCACGGCGTCCAGGGCGGACCCCATGGCGGCGGACACGCCCGCGGCGGCGGCCAGCACCGGCGTCAGCGGGTTGGCCAGCTCCTGGGCGGTCGCGCGGAGCAGCGAGGCGCCTCCGGTCTCCGGCAGGATCGGGGCGGTCCTGCGGCGGGCGGCCTCCGCCTCGCTGAGCCCGGCCGTCGTCGTGGACAGGCGGGCCAGCACGTCCTGCACCGGCAGCGCGTGCCAGGGCGTGCGGTCGACGTGCTGCGGCAGCCCGCCCCGGCCGAGGTCGCGGCCCGACCACGCGCCCGTCGCGAGGGTCACCAGCGACGTGCAGTCGCCGACGAGCTGCACCCTGCGCACGGAGCCCTCGGCGGCCCCGAGGACGGTGAGCGCGCCTCCGAGCACGGCGCCCGCGGCGGAGACCTTCACGCTGCGGTCACTCGTGGTCCTTGCCATGTGGAGCGACCTCAGCAGCAGGTGCGCCGCGTCGGGGCCGCCGATCACGTCCGCGTCCCACGGCGGGCGTCCCGCGTGGGTCAGCACGCCGATGCCGAGGTCGGCCTCGCGCAGCCCGCGACGGGAGCGCTGCGTCACGACGGCGACCCCGTGCCCGTCCGCCTGCAGGGCCCTCACGGACGCGGGGAGCCTCGCGCCCCCCGCGACCAGCCGCTCGGCGCCGAGCCGCCAGGCGAGGTCCGGGTCGCCGCCGGCCATGACGATCTTGCACGCGTCACCGGCGGCGCCGACGAGCGCCTCGGCGAACGGATGGACCTCGCGGACCACGCCGACCAGCGCGACCGCTTCGCCCTTGTAGGTGACGGCGACGGGCCGGATGCCCTTCTCCCGCCAGTGCGCCGCTTCGCCGGGAACCGACTCCGGCGGCTCGGCCGCCCAGTCGCCGTGCTCGCGGCGCGCGGTCGCGTCCGTGCCTTCGAGCAGCGCGTAGATGTGGGCGTGCAGGACTCCGGGATCGAGGTAGGCGGCCGGGGCCAGGGGCACCACCTCGTGGACGGTCCAGGTGCGCATCGTCAGGGCGTCGGCGTCGAACACCACCGTGTCGACGCGGTCCATGCAGCGCATCGCGTCGCGGTCCAGGACCAGGGCGCCCCGTCGCGCGACCGCGAGGCCCACGGCGCTGACGAAAGCGTCGCGCCCGAGCCTGGCAGCCTTGGGCGTCCCCGCGACGAGCATGGCGAGCGCCCGCTCGTGATCGGGGCTCACGATCGAGGTGATGCCGTACGAGGCGAGCGCGCCGACGCTGACGGTGTCCGCGTAGCGCTCGATCGGCCCGTACGGCACGGGGCGCGGGCGCGGGGTGACGGCCGTCCTGATGTGGCGGTAGCCGCCCTTCTTCCCGGCGAACTCCTCTTCCCTCGCCGTCCACGCCCGGCGGGCCACCGTGGACTCGGCGAGACGGCCCGCCGCCGCCACCGAGTCGATGAACAGGCCGAGCGGGCGCAGCGCGAGCGTCTGGGCGGCGAAGCGGGTCGTGGCGAACACCATGTTCGCCGTCGGCCGCCCGACACGGCGCTCCACCTCGTGCCGTACCCGGGGGGTGGACTCCGCGAGCTGGAGGAGGGCGGGAAGCGCCGCGGGCGCCTTGGTCACGCGCGTCACCCGGCCGGCCAGGGTCACGCCGACGCCCATGACGCCGGCGCCGAGCTCCACGAGCGCGCGGGCCTGGTTCTCGATCGCGTGCCGGGCCGCGTGGCCGTCGCCGTCCTGCTCCGTCACGTCCAGCTCGTCGACGATCGCGAGCAGCTTGCCGACGTCCACGGTGTCGCTGTCGCAGTCGACGAAGACGAAGCCGAGCGCGCCGTTCACCTCCGCCCGGTCCGCCCCGCCGAGGTCGACCAGACCCTTTTCGAGCGCGCGGGCCTCCCGCGAGGTCTCCGGGCCGCCGACGTTCCGCAACTGGACGCGGACGCCTCCCGCGTACTTGTGGACCTGCCGTGGACAGGGGAGCAGGCCGCGGACCGTCTCGGGGAGCAAGGACGCGATGAGGCCTACCGGACCCCTGAGGTCACGTAGCGGGAACAAAACGCCTCCAGGGAACCAGGTGCCGACAAGATGATCAGGCCGCGTGGCACGCGGCCTGATCATTCGACCCTAAGTATGCCCAGGTCAGGCGGTTGAACGCCTCTCTGTTGCGGTTGTCGTCGTCTGTGCCGTTCCAGCCCGCGCGGGCTAGGTTCCGGAGGCGCGCGACGACCGCGAGGGCGTACGGGTGGACGTCGACGAGGACGCCCGTGACGTCCGGGACCTGGAGGACGCCGGGGTCGACGCCCGTGTGGACGACGCCCGTGTGGTCGATGCTCGTGTGGACGATGCTCGTGTGGACGCTGCCCGGGATGCCCGTGTCGTCGCCCGGCCCGTCGACGGAGTGGTCCGCGAGGACGCCCGTGCCGAGGGCCGCTGGGCGGCCATGGGCTCCGGCTGGGACTTCTGGGCGGAGGCCCGCGCCGCCAGCATGGTCCCGGCTCCGATCGCCGCGGCCACCGGCCACTCCAACAGCCCGAAGGCCGCGAGCAAGCCCAGCCCGCCGTAGTAGGCGAGGCGCTCGGGCGGCGGGAAGAACGTCTTGGCGGTCTCCATCGCCCTGTCCATCTCCTGCCCTCGACTGCTGGACACGCCCGGCATGCGAGACATGTCAGGCATGTGCATTCGCGGCATCTTGGGCATGTGCGGGCGGTGGACGTGGAGGCTGACGACAGGAGTGTCGAGCTGGATCAGATCGCCGTCGGAACTGGATGTCGGTCGTGTGCGATCACGGCTCGCGCGCGACGTCTGGGTCACGGTCATGGCCCCCTCCTCGGGTGCGAAGCAAACTCCTCATTTCACCCTTTGCCCACTTCAGAGGTCACGGCTAGGGCCTTTCGTCCCGTCCTGACGTGTCGTCTCGCGGATCGGCGGACCGGTCCGCCCCGCCCATCGCGGCGTGCGAGCGATGGTCACGCTGTCACGTTCGGAGACATGGGCGTAGGCTCACGGGGCGTGAGCATGGATCTGGACTTCGTCAGCGAGCACGCGGGCCGGCCCGCCGCCCGCCTGACCCGGCGAGATGTCGCCCGGGCACTGCTCGCGCTGCCGAGTGGCCAGGCGCTGGTGGCCATACCCGACCTCCGCCGCGCGATGCTGGCGGCGGGCAACCCCCTGTCGGCCGCCTTCTGGGACTCCGCCAAGGCCACGCTCACCGGCATCGAGGCCGGCGTGGCGACGGTCGGGGACGTCCAGCGGTGGCTGGAGTCCACCGGCACCGAGCCCATCCTCATCACCCGCAGCTATTTCGTCTGGCCGGAGGAGGGCGAGCGCGGCCCGGTGGCGGCCGAGCTGTACGAGCGGCTCGTGGCCCATCTGGAGCAGCACGTCAGCGGTGGCGGCATCGACCCCGACCGGCTCGTGGCGGGCGACTCCGAGGCCCGCGAGGTCTACGAGGGCATCCAGGACCGCTGGCTGTCCACCGCGCTTCCCGACGGGCGGGTGCCCAGCATCGCGGTCGGTGACGAGCTGGACGAGGGGCTGTTCGCCTCCTGGGACGAGGAGGAGGCGTTCGCGCTCAGCGAGCTGCACCGCGTGCTCGCCGACCTTCCCGAGCCGCCGTGCCCCGAGGACGACCTGGACACCGCGGCCCGGCGGCTCCGCGTGGTCCTGGGGGAGCCGGGGTACCCGGGCACCGTGCTCAAGGCCTGCGCGGGCCTCGACGGCGGCCCGCTTCCCGAGAGCGACACCGAGCTGTGGCTCATGGTGGCGGCGGGCATCGCCTCGCCCGTCTCCGACCTGCAGGACGAGGACGAGCACCAGTTCTGGGACCTGGAAGGCGAGCTGAGCCAGGAGGACGCCGCGCTGGCCGCCATCTGCACCATCCACCACGCCGACTGGCTCGCCGCGGTCATCGCGCTCGCACGGCGCGGCCCCGGCGTGCTGGCCTCGCCCGAGCGCATCGCGAGGTTCGTCGCCGAGTCCGAGGACATCGACGTCGAGATGGACGACCCCGAAGACCTGGAGACCACCGAGGCGCTTTTCACCTCGGTCACGCCGCTGTGGCAGCGGCTCGGCATCGTGGACGACAAGGCGATACTCACCCCGCTCGGCTGGTGGGGCCTGCCGAAGGCGCTGGAGCGCGCGTGGGCGCCTGAGTGACGCGTCAGCCGGTGGGCTCCGCCGCGTCAGGACGGTGCCCGGCCACGAGGTCGCGGTACTCGGGGTGGCGCTCGATGTAGCGCGCGACGAAGGGACAGCGCGGCACCACCGACAGCCCGGCGGCGCGCGCCGAGTCGAGGGCGTCGTGCACCAGGCGGCTTCCGAGCCCCTGCCCCTCGAACGCGTCGTCCACCTCGGTGTGGGTGAAGACGAGCCGGCCGGTGAGGCGGTGGTACTCCGCGAACCCGCCCAGCTTGCCGTCGACCGTGATCTCGAAGCGCTTGGCGTCCGGGTTGTCGGTTACCTCGATCGCGTGGTCCATGTGGGGGATCCTCTCGTGGACCACAGCGCTCAGCGGGTCCCGTTGGGTCGTGGGTGGGCTTCCTGCTCGCCGGGCTCGGGCGTGCCCGGCTCGGCTTCGCGCTTGCCCAGCTCGGCTTCGCTGGGAACCTCGATCTTGGAGATCTGCCTGTTCATCGACTTCACCAGGAGGTACAGCGCGACGCCGATCGCGGCGACCACGAGGAAGCCGATGAGGCCGGGGCCGACCGCGGCGGCCGGAGCGGCGGCTCCCGGCAGGGAGGCAGCGGCTTGTGCGGTGAAATCAGTCACCTGTCAAGTCTGCCACCAGGGGGCGCCACCCCCTGCGGCGGCAGGCTGGTGACCTGCCGCCCGGGGGCTTTCGCCTTACTGGTGGGCGCGTGAGACCTCGCCCGCGTGGATGCCCGCGAACAGGTCGTCCTCGGGCAGCGCGGTGTCGACCAGCGACCGGGCGAGGTGGTAGTCCTCGGTGGGCCAGATCTCCCGCTGCAGGTCGCGCGGGCAGACGAAGAAGAAGCCGTCCGGGTCGATCTGGGTGGCGTGCGCGAGGAGCGCCAGGTCGCGGGTCTCGAAGTAGTCGCCACACGGCACGCGCGTGGTGATCTCCCACTTCTGCGGGCGGTCCTCCCAGCGGGCGATCCAGTCGCCGTACGGCGAGCCGATGCCCCGGTCGGTCATGGCCTCGTGGAGCGCCTCGAACCGCTCACGGGTGAAGCCCATGTGGTAGTAGAGCTTGAGCGGCTGCCACGGGTCGCCCGCGCCGGGGTAGCGGTCGGGGTCGCCGGCCGCCTCGAAGGCCTCGACGGAGATCTTGTTCGTCATGATGTGGTCGGGGTGCGGGTAGCCGCCGTCGTCGTCGTAGGTCAGGATCACGTGCGGCTTGAACGCGCGCACGGCGGCGACCAGCGGAGCCGCCGCGACCTCCAGCGGCTGGAGCGCGAAGCACCCCTCGGGCAGCGGCTCGCTCTCGTCCTCGGGCAGGCCGGAGTCGACGAAGCCGAGGAAGCTCTGCTCGACGCCGAGGATCTCGCGCGCCTTCTCCATCTCCTCGCGCCGCACCTCGGTGATGTTCTCCAAGATGTCGGGCCGCTCCATCTTGGGGTTCAGGATCGAGCCGCGTTCACCACCGGTACAGGTGCAGACCAGCACGTCGACGCCTTCGGCCACGTAGCGCGCCATGGTGGCGGCTCCCTTGCTCGACTCGTCGTCAGGGTGCGCGTGTACGGCCATCAGCCTCAGCGGTGCACTCACGGCTCGGTTTCTCCTCAGTTGTCCAGGACAGCTCCCCCGAGAGGCTAGTTTCTCCTGGGGCGACGCGCAGGGCGGAGCCCCCGCAGGGGACAATTGTCTCGTGCAACGACGAGGGACCGCTGGGAGATTCCGCGATGGCCGATAGTGGTGTCGGTTCGGGCGTGGCAGGGCCGGTCCTCGGGACCCCGGACTCCTTTCCTGACCGTCCGGGACGCTTCGGACGAGGCGGGAGATCCATTGCCTTCCTCATCATCGGGATCTTTATCGCGATCGCGATGGGTGGCTGGGGTTACGTCATGATGTCCGCCAAGGGAAATCCTGACGTGATGACCGAAGTGATCGCTTTCCAGGTGGGCGGGCCGAGCTCGATCACGATAACCTTCCAGGCGCACAAGGCCGCCGACCGCGCGGCGGTGTGCAGGCTGCGGGCCACCGACACCGACCACGTCGAGGTGGGCACCCGCGACGTGACACTCCCCGCCGGGCAGGCGGATGTCCAGCTGACGGAGCGCCTGGAGACCAGCGCCCGGGCCACTTCGGGCCACGTGCAGTACTGCTATCTCGTACAATGAGACTTTTGGGAAAGCGTTCGGCGGGGTTAATTTGTTAGTCTCCCCGAATTCGAACGCTCGCAACTCTCACGAGTACGCAAGGAGAACCCGTGGTCGACTCCCGCGAAGAGAACGTCACCTGGTTGACGCAGGAGGCGTACGACCGCCTGAGGGCGGAGTTTGAGTATCTCTCGGGGCCCGGGCGTGTCGACATCGCCAAGAAGATCGAAGCCGCTCGCGAAGAGGGAGACCTCAAGGAGAACGGCGGATACCACGCCGCCAAGGAGGAGCAGGGCAAGATGGAGGGCCGCATCCTCCAGCTCCGCCAGCTCCTCGACCAGGCGAGAGTGGGCGAAGCCCCGCGTGCGGAAGGCGTTGTCGGCCCCGGAATGACCGTGACCATACGGTTCGACGGTGGCGACGACGAGGAGGTCACCTTCCTGCTGGCCTCCCGCGAGGAGAGCGGCGCCCCGATCGACGTCTACTCGCCCCGCTCCCCGCTCGGTGCCGCGATTAACGGCAAGAAGATCGGTGAGAGGGCCACCTATACGCTGCCCAACGGCAGGCAGAACACCGTGGAGATCCTTGAGGCGGTGCCGTACATCGGCAACTGACCCACCCCTTCGACACCCACGTCCGACCCTGTGACATGATCCGCCGGAGCGCCGCTTCGGCGGATCGAGGCTGATTAAGGGAGAATCACCGGACATCGGGGGTCGAAGTTCGGGACAATCAGGCACTGATGGGACGACGTACGCCTGGCGTGCGACACCGCTCGACGTGAGATACCAGGGCGAAAGGGGTGGAACGTGCTCGATCGGCGACCGCGTGGTACGACCGTCGTCCGAAAGAGCCTCACCCGGGGCCTGAGCGGTGTCCGCGACTACCTGGGCGGCGCGCTGGCGGAGGCGCGGGAGGATCTCGGCTACCGCCCTGGCCCGGTTCCCCGTCTCAGGCGTCGCCGGCGACCGGTGCCCCGGCTGCTGCGCCGGGCCGTCCCTGCCATCGCCGTCGGCCTCGTGGCGGTGCTCGCGGCCGACCTCATGGTCCTCGGCGAGCTCCGGCAGCAGCAGGCGCAGGTCGCCGAGCCGGCTCCCCGCCGGCAGCTCCCTGCGCGCGACACCGGCTACGTCGCGGCCACCAGAGACCTTCCCGCCCCCGCCGCGCAGGCCCAGGTGGCGCCGCTGACCGAGCTGCGCAAGCCGCACCTGTTCGTGGTGACGCCGCGTCCGCTCTCGGCCGCCGCCGTCCGGCGGGTCAAGGCCCGCAAGGGCGTCAAGGCGGTCGAGGTCGTCAGCGCCGCCGACGTCATGATGGACGGCAAGCGCGTGCAGACCATGGGGGTCGACCCCTCGACGTTCCGCGCGTACACCCCGCGCTCCACCGCGCGGTCGGACGCCCTGTGGAACAGCGTCGCGGCGGGCGACATCGCGGTGTCGTTCACCCTGGGCAGCGACGGCGGTGTGGCGCTCGGCTCCACCGTCAACGGAGGCGGCAGGAAGCTCCGTGTCGGCGCGTACGCGACGATGGGCATGGGGCTGATCAACGCCGTGGTCTCCCAGCAGGTCGCGACATCGCTCGGCATCCCTGAGCGCAACGCCCTGGTGGTGAGCGCGCCCGGCGTCGACTCCACGCGGCTCCGCCTCTCGCTTCTGAAGATCCTTCCCAAGGGCAGCCAGGTCGCTCTCATCAACCCGGTGCTCACCCCTCCCGCGCAGGCGCGCACCACCTGGCCGGCCAGCTCGTTCATGTCGGCCGACCAGCTCCGCGTGGCGCTCACGGCCGCCGTCGGCAAGCTCGGCCGGCCGTACGTCTGGGGCGCGGAAGGCCCCGACTCCTTCGACTGCTCGGGCCTCGTGCAGTGGGCGTTCGCCCAGGCGGGGGTGCGCATGCCCCGGGTGACCCACCAGCAGTGGGTCGCCGGCCCCCAGGTGCCGCTCTCGCAGGCGCAGCCGGGCGATCTGCTGTTCTGGCGTAACGATCCGACCAACCCCGGCTATATCTCCCACGTGGCGATCTACTGGGGCGACGGCAAGATGCTGCACGCGCCGCACACGGGTGACGTCGTCAAGATCGCGCCGGTGTACACCAAGAACCTCGCCGGGGTCGTCCGGGTGAGCCCCTGGGTCGCCGCGCGGGTGCGCTGACCCGCGCCTCCGCCTTCCGTGCGAGCCCGCCGCCCTCCCCGGGTACGGTGACCTGCCCGTCCGTCTCACGGATGAGCGACGATCACCCGCACGAGGGACGCCCAGCGCTACCTCGCCCCCTTAAGTTCCTCTTGGGGACGGCGCACAAAGGGTGCGCCGTGCATACATAAAGGGTGGGAATCGCATGAGCAAGACGCGGACTTCCTTCGACGACATCGCGGCCGTTGGCCCCGAGCTCGACGAGGCTCAGCTTCTTCAGGTCAGTGGCGGCGCGAAGAGCCAGGTCATCGAGATCCACGGCAACCACAGCCACACCTCCGGCGACTCCTGATCGGTGCGGGGGCGCGTCTGAGCGACGCGCCCCCGCGTGCCGGGGAGGCACAGAGATGATCCTCGTACTGACCTGCGACGGTGACGACCATGCCGACCGGGTCGTCGAGTTCCTCACGGCCGGCGGAGCCGACGTCGTCGTCTTCGATCCGTCCTTCTATCCCACAAAAGCCCGCCTGGAGATCAGTCACTCGGGCACCGGGTCGACGGCCCGGGTGCTCCACGCCGGTGGCCGGCGTATCGTCCTCGACGAGCTGACGGCGTTCTGGTACCGGAGGCCGCTGAACCCGGTCGCGCATCCGGAGGTGGCGCCCTACGCCTACGCGGGTTACATCCAGGACGAGCTGTGCGCCGTCTCCGACAGCCTCTGGGACAGCCTCGACTGCCTCGCGGTCCCCGCGTCCCGGCCCGTCATCGACCGCGCCGCCCGCAAGCCCTACCAGCTCGAACGGGCCCGCCTGCTGGGCTTCGAGCTCCCCGCGACGCTGGTCACCACCGACCCCGGGACCTTCCTCGACTTCTACGACCGGCACGAGGGACGCGTGATCACCAAGCCGGTGCACGGCAACCGGCTGGAAGGCCAGGGAGAGCGGTTCGGCCGGTTCGCGGCGCCCGTGTCCACGGCCGACACCGGATACGCCGACGCGCTGCGCTACTGCCCGGTCATCGTGCAGGCCTACGTGCCCAAGCGGGTCGAGATCCGGGTGACCGTGGTCGGGACGTCGGTCTTCGCCGCCGAGATCCACTCTCAGGTGAGCAACCACACGAAGTACGACTGGCGCCACTACGATCCTGGCGCCACACCGATCCGGGTCCACGACCTGCCCGAGGAGATCTCCCAGCGCTGCATGGCGCTGGTCGAGGGGCTCGGGCTGACTTATGGCGCGATCGACCTGATCCTGACGCCGGACGGCCGGTACGTCTTCCTCGAGATCAATCCGAACGGGCAGTTCCTGTGGATCGAGGCCGCGACGGGCCTGCCCATCTGCGCGGCGATCGGCGATCTGCTCACGTCGGGAAGAGAGAAGTGACGGTGGACGGGCGGACACTGGCCGACGCGGTCGGCCTGCTCAGCGGCGGCACGGCCGAGCGGGACCTGGACGCGTTCCGGGTAGGTCATCCGGGGGTACGGGCGCGCCTGATCAGGCAGCGGGAGGAGTACGACGGTTCGCTGCACCACGCCCTGCTCCTCAAGGACGGGAGCGGTGCCACGGTCTCGCTGTCGTGGTGCCCCGAGACCGCCCTGCCGTGGCCGCTGCGCGGCGTCCACCGGGCCGCCGAGCACCTGCTGCTGCGGGTCAACGGCGTCGACACCCCGGTCGCCAGGGCCATCGCGTGCCTGGACTTCATCTGGGACGAGTCCCGGGCGGCCGATCGCCTCGTCCGCGACGGCCTCGTACGGGAGGTCCTGGAGGAGTCGCCCGAGCGCTTCACCGACGCGGAGCTCCAGGACGCCATGAACGCGTTCCGCCGGGCACGGGGGCTCATGACGGGCGAGGCGACGCGGGCGTGGATGGACCGCAACGGGCTCTCGCATCGGGAGCTGGAGGAGCTGGTCGCGACCGAGGCGTCGGTCGCGCGGCTGCGCGAGCGGGTGTCGGCCGGGCTGGTGGAGCAGTGGTTCGCCGAGCACGGCCACGAGCTCGACGTCGCGCGCGTCGTACAGGTGGCGCTGGATGCCGGCGAGGGAACCCGGTCCGGGTTCGCGGCGAAGCCCGAGGATTTCCTCGTGGCCGCCGAGCGGGCGTTCGCCGACGGCACGGCCACGTCGGGGCCGATCTTCGTCACGCTGCGAAGAGGAGAGCTGGACACGGAGGCGGCCGGTCAGGTGTTCGGGGCGGACCCCGGCACGGTCGTCGGGCCGGTCGAGACCAAGGACGGCGCCGCGCTGTTCAAGGTGCTGGCCATCGTGCCCGCCGTCCTCGACGGCACCGTGCGGGACCAGATAGAGCGGCGGATCTTCGCCGAGTGGATCGAGCGGCGCAGGAGCACCGCCAAGATCGAATGGTTCTGGGGCACCACCGACCGCACGAACTGATGAACGCCGCAGATGGCATGCTCGCGAGTCCGTGCCGCCCGGCCGGTGGTGTCCCCCCGGACACGCCACCGGCCGGGCGGACGGGTTTCCGTTCCGTCCGAAGGTCCATGACGTCGGCCGCCGCGGGGCTCGTCTAGAGGGGCAGGCCTTCCTCCAGCAGGATCAGCGCCTCGTCCATCAGCCCGATGAGGCGCTCCTCGCCGTCGGACCGTACCCAGCGCTCGACGGCCGCGATCCACCCGCCCACGAGCGCTCCGGCGAAGACCCGCACCGCGAACTCGTCGGCCGACCGGCCGGTGCGCTGGGCGATGGCCGTCGTGAGCATCGTCATCGTGGCGATCTGCCCCTCCACCTGCCGCGCGCGCAGCGACGGGATCGACCAGACGAGCTGGATGCGCCGGAGGGTCGTCTGCTCGTCGTAGGCGAGCACCTCGCCGTATACCAGGCGGACCGCCTCGCGCATCGCCGCGAGAGGTGACAGCGACGCCGGCTGCTCCAGGAAGGCGGAGGCGAGCAGCGGGTCGTAGTCGTCCCGGATGACGACGTCCTCCTTGGTGGGGAAGTAGCGGAAGAACGTGCTGGGCGAGACCTCCGCGGCCTCCGCGATCTGCTCGATCGTCGTGTTCTCGTACCCTTGCTCGGCGAACAGCCGCATGGCCTGCTGCTGGATGGACAGCCGGGTCTTGGCCTTCTTTCGCTCGCGAAGACCGCATTGCTGTTCGATGCGCGGAGGTGAGCTCATCTTCTGATTCTCGCGTGCCGAACGCCGTACGGTCTCGCTTCACCTGTCCCGAGTAGTTCGGGCGTCCCGGAGGTGGCCGGGCTTTACCTCTTGAAGCTTCGACGTATGGGTGTAATCTCAATTACATGGAAACAGATGAAGCAGTCATCATCTCCTGGTTCACCGGCCGCCTGCCGCAGGAGTGGTTCTCCGGGCAGCACGAGTTCGTCCTCGACCGCGAGGAGATCGCGGTCATCGGCTCGCTCCAGGTGCCCGACGCGCCGGAGGACATGTCGAGCGCCGAGCGGGCCGCGCTGCTGGACGGCCTCATCCAGCGCTTCAGGGAAGAGACGCGCGAGCGCCGCATCGAGATCGCCCGCGAGGCCGAGCACCGGTTCCGCCGCAAGGTCTCCTGGGGCGTTTCGCTGGACGGCGAGACAGTGATGTTCACCACCCTTTCGATCCCGGTCATGACCCGCCTGCGCCAGCAGGAGCGGCGCGTGCTCGACACGCTGGTCGCCGCCGGCGTCGCCCGCAGCCGCAGCGACGCGCTCGCGTGGTGCGTACGGCTGGTGGGCAGCCACACCGACACCTGGCTCGCTGACCTGCGCGATGCGCTCCAGCATGTCGACCGCGTGCGTTCCGAGGGCCCGGAGATGAATGCGTAAATTGGCCTAAACCAATTCTTTGACAGGCCTAGACCATTCGAATTGGCCTATACCAATGCGTGCTCGGCGACTGACGGGTGGCAGGTCCGCAGGGCTGGGGCGTCTCTATTATCTCGGTCAACTGTGGGTAAACTCCCACGGACCATCGCGGTCCCTGCCTGCCGTGACGTCGTACGCACGGGCAGCGGACAGGGGCCACGGCGGCGCACCGATTTCACCGGCGTGAAACAGCGGCGAAATGGGAAGAGCAGATCTTCTGACTTTAGAGGTTCTTGCACTTTCGTTTCACCGACTGGTCTATGCCAATTGGATTCGGAGCGGTTTGTCGTTAATGATGTTTGGCCTGAGAGTAAGGAGCCGGCCCCGTGTCAGTTTCCAGTGAAATGACCGCCCCGACGACTCACGCAGAGCTGGTCGCGTGGGTCAGGGAGATCGCCGAGCTGACCCGTCCGGACCGCGTCGAGTGGTGCGACGGTTCGGAGGCCGAATGGACGCGCCTCACGAACCTGCTGGTCAAGCAGGGCACCTTCACGCGCCTCACCAAGCGGCCCAACAGCTTCCACGCCGCGTCGGATCCCTCGGACGTCGCCAGGGTCGAGGACCGCACCTTCATCTGCTCGGAAAGCCCCGAGGACGCCGGTCCCACCAACAACTGGGTGGCGCCGAAGGAGATGCGCGAGACCTTCGACGAGCTCTACAGCGGCTGCATGCGCGGGCGCACGATGTACGTAGTGCCCTTCTGCATGGGCCCGCTCGGCGGCGAGATCTCCCAGCTCGGGGTTGAGATCACCGACTCCCCGTACGTCGTCGTCTCCATGCGCGTCATGACCCGCATGGGCGAGGCGGCCCTGCGGCTGATCGAGGAGAGGGGCGACTTCGTCAAGGCCGTCCACTCCGTGGGGGCCCCGCTGGCGCCCGGCCAGGAGGACGTCCCTTGGCCGTGCAGCACCACCAAGTACATCAGCCACTTCCCAGAGACCCGTGAGATCTGGTCATACGGCTCCGGGTACGGCGGCAACGCGCTGCTGGGCAAGAAGTGCTACGCGCTGCGCATCGCCAGCGTCATGGCCCGCGACGAGGGCTGGCTCGCCGAGCACATGCTCATCCTGAAGCTCACCCCGCCGTCCGGCGAGACCCGGTACGTGGCCGCCGCCTTCCCCTCCGCCTGCGGCAAGACCAACCTCGCGATGCTTCGGCCGACCATTCCCGGGTGGAAGGTCGAGACGGTCGGGGACGACATCGCCTGGATGCGCTTCGGCGAGGACGGCAGGCTCCACGCCATCAACCCCGAGGCCGGCTTCTTCGGCGTGGCGCCGGGCACCGGCGAGTCCACCAACGCCAACGCCATCAGGACGCTCTGGGGCAACAGCATCTTCACCAACGTGGCGCTGACCGACGACGGCGACGTGTGGTGGGAGGGCCTGACCGACGAGCCTCCGGCGCACCTCACCGACTGGAGGGGCCGCGACTGGACGCCGGGCTCCGGCGAGCCCGCCGCCCACCCGAACGCCCGGTTCACGACCCCCGCGGCCCAGTGCCCGACGATCGCCCCCGAGTGGCGCGACCCCGAGGGTGTGCCGATCTCGGCGATCCTGTTCGGCGGGCGCCGCGCGACGGCCGTGCCGCTGGTCACCGAGTCGTTCAGCTGGCAGCACGGCGTCTTCCTCGGCGCCAACGTGGCCTCGGAGAAGACCGCCGCGGCCGAGGGCAAGGTCGGCGAGCTGCGCCGCGACCCGTTCGCGATGCTGCCCTTCTGCGGGTACAACATGGGCGACTACTTCGCCCACTGGATCAAGATCGGTAAGGCGGGCGGCGACAGGCTGCCCAAGCTCTACTACGTCAACTGGTTCCGCAAGGACGCCTCGGGCCGGTTCCTGTGGCCCGGGTTCGGCGAGAACAGCCGCGTGCTCAAGTGGATCGTCGAGCGCCTGAACGGCGAGGCGGAGGCCGTGGAGACGCCGATCGGCCTGCTCCCGGCGCAGGGCGCGCTCGACACCGACGGCCTGGACGTCTCCGAGGCCGACATGGAGACCCTGCTGTCGGTCGACGGCGAGGTGTGGAAGGAAGAGGCCGCGCTGATCCCCGGGCACTTCGAGACCTTCGGCACCCACATGCCGAAGGAGCTGTGGGACGAGTACCACTCCCTGGTGAGCCGCCTGGGCTGACCCTCCGGTCCAGGGGGTCGGTCCGGCCCGAGGCCGGGCCCCCTGCCGTCCGCGTACCGGAGGTGAACGCTGACCGAAGTGGGGACGGGCAGGGGCCCGGGCGCGTGATAATTGCGTGTTGTCAACGCCCCCAAGCGGACGGGTGGCGAAGGGGAGGTCTCATGGGCGTGCGCGATCTCGTGTACCGGCTGTACGAGCGCCGACTCGGGACGAGGCTGTCCTCCGACCAGATACCCCGGCACGTGGGCGTCATCGTCGACGGGAACCGCCGCTGGGCGAGGGCCATGGGCCTGCGCGACGTCAGGCACGGCCACCAGAAGGGCGCGGACAAGATCTCCGAGCTCCTGGTGTGGTGCCGTGAGGCGGGCGTGGAGGTCGTCACGGTGTGGCTGCTCTCCAGCGACAACCTCTCCCGGCCCAAAGAAGAGCTCGACCCGCTCATGCAGATCATCGAGGACACCGTCGAGGGGCTGGTCGCCGGAGGCTGGCATGTCAACACGATGGGCGCCCTGGACCTTTTGCCCGATCGCACGGCTCGCATCCTTAAAGATGCAAAAGAAGCGACATCACGCCGACCTGGGCTGATTGTGAACGTTGCAGTTGGGTATGGAGGAAGACGTGAGATCGCTGATGCGGTGCGCTCCCTCCTCCAGGAGCACGCCAGCAAGGGCGCGAGCATCGAGGAGCTTGTCGAGGTCCTCGATGTCGAGCACATCGCGGAGCATCTCTACACGCGCGGCCTCCCCGACCCGGATCTTCTCATCCGGACCTCGGGAGAGCAGCGGCTCTCCGGATTCCTGCTCTGGCAGAGCGCCCACTCGGAGTTCTACTTCTGCGAGGCCTACTGGCCGGACTTCCGCAGAGTCGACTTCTTGCGGGCGCTGCGGTCGTACGCCGCGCGGCACCGACGGTACGGAAACTGAAACACCCCGTGAACCCCCCCTATCAGCCCTGGTTGAGCTGTTGGGTAGGGGGCATCCACGACGTACCGTAAGTGGTAGGCAGTCCATACGGCCTACTTCGGGAGAGGGTCCGCCCTTGCGTCGCCTTTTGACGAGGAGGGCCGGTATCCGGCATCGCCTCGCACATGCGGCGGCGCGCGACCGGGCCCGGTCCGTTCACCACCTCATCTGGCAGGGTGCTTACTCCTGGCGCCCGGGGGAGAACGCGTGGCAGTGTCCTCGAGCAACCCGTCCACTACCTCCAGTAGCCCGACGCCGTCCAGGCGTACCTACATTGTGGACACCTCAGTCCTCCTAGCCGACCCAGCGGCGATGAGCCGCTTCGCCGAGCACGAGGTAGTTCTACCTATCGTCGTCATCACCGAGCTGGAGGCCAAGCGGCATCACCCCGAGCTCGGTTACTTCGCCCGTAAGGCGCTGCGCGTCCTGGACGACCTGCGGGTGAAACACGGGAGGCTGGACGAGCCCATGCCGATAGGCGAGGGCACCATACGGGTTGAGCTCAACCACAGCGACCCCGCGATCCTGCCGGCCGGCTTCCGGCTCGGCGACAACGACACCCGCATCCTGACCGTCGCCCGGTCTCTCGCCGCAGAGGGCTGCGACGTGGTGCTGGTCTCCAAGGACCTTCCCATGCGGGTGAAGGCCGCCTCGATCGGGCTCGCCGCGGAGGAATACCGCGCCGACCTGGTCGTGGAGTCCGGCTGGACCGGCATGGCCGAGCTCCAGGTGACCACCGAGGACGTCGAGTCGCTCTTCGAGAACGGCGGTCACGACCTCGAAGAGGCACGCGAGCTGCCGGCGCACACCGGCCTGCGGCTGCTGTCCACCAGGGGTTCCGCGCTGGGGCGAGTGCTGCCCGACAAGTCCGTGCGCCTGGTGCGCGGAGACCGGGAGGTGTTCGGGCTGCACGGCCGCTCGGCCGAGCAGCGCATCGCCCTCGACCTGCTCATGGACCCGGAGGTCGGCATCGTCTCGCTCGGCGGCCGGGCGGGCACGGGCAAGTCCGCCCTCGCGCTGTGCGCGGGTCTCGAGGCGGTGCTCGAGCGCCGCCAGCACCGCAAGGTCATCGTCTTCCGCCCGCTGTACGCGGTGGGCGGCCAGGACCTCGGCTACCTGCCGGGGTCCGAGAACGAGAAGATGGGCCCGTGGGCGCAGGCGGTCTACGACACGCTCGGCGCCGTCACCACGCCCGAGGTGATCGAGGAGGTCCTCGACCGCGGCATGCTGGAGGTCCTTCCGCTCACGCACATCCGCGGCCGCTCCCTGCATGACGCCTTCGTGATCGTCGACGAGGCCCAGTCACTGGAGCGGGGCGTGCTGCTGACCGTGCTGTCGCGCATCGGCGCCAACTCCCGGGTCGTGCTCACCCACGACATCGCCCAGCGCGACAACCTCAGGGTGGGACGGCACGACGGAGTGGTGGCCGTCGTCGAGAAGCTCAAGGGGCATCCGCTGTTCGCCCACGTCACGCTGACGCGGTCCGAGCGCTCGCCCATCGCCGCCCTGGTGACCGAGATGCTGGAGGACATCACGGTCTGACCGGTCGCGCACCGTCACCCTCGCCGTGGCCGGCGGTCACGGCGGGAGGTTGACGTTGGCCGCCGCGAGGTCGTGGTACTCGCGGCAGGTGTGCTCGCCCAGCGCCATCGGCCCCTTGGCCGTGGTCTGAGTGATCTTCACGGCCCAGATCTCCTCGCGCAGCCGCGCTGTGCAGGTGATCTGGGCCATCGCCGTACGCCCGAGCCTGCCGGGGCCGTTCACTATCACGTGCAGCCGCAGGCCCACGGGGTTCTCCGGGTCGTTGCGCACGCCGCTGTCCACGCCGTACCGCCCGAGGACCGTCTGTTCGAGCCGGAACCCCCGCAGCCCGGTGCCGAGGCCGTCGCCCGACCGCTTGCCCACCTCGAACAGGGCCGTGATGACGTCCTGGGCCGCCGCGGAGGCGGTGGCGACGTTCTTGGGCGCGAGCCGCCCGTCCCGGAGCAGGTAGACGGTCGCGGCGGCGCCACGGGCGCTTATCACCGGGGCAGGCCCGGCGTCGACGACGCCCGTCGGGTCCACGCCGCACGCCGCCGTACCCGCCAGCAGCGCGGCCAGGGCCGTCACGGCGAGCCGGGCCAGGCGCCCGCCTCGGCGCGGGGGGCGGGGAACGCGTTCAGGATTCATGGGTGCGGTATCCACAGGGTGAACTGGGTTCCGGGGTCGCACAGCTCCACCCTGATCGTGCCGCCGTGCAGCTCAGCGTTGGCCTTGGCGATCGCGAGGCCGAGCCCGCTGCCCTCACTGCGCGCCCTGCCCGCGCCCACCTTGTAGAAGCGCTCGAAGACGTGGGGCAGCGCCTGCTGGGGGATGCCCTTCCCTCGGTCGCGCACCTTCACCTCCAGGCCGCTGCGGAGCGCGCGCGCGGTCGCCGTCACCGGGGGCGCGCCGTGGTGCAGGGCGTTGCCCATCAGGTTGGCCACGATCACGTCGAAGCGCCGGGGGTCGAGCGAGAACGACAGCCCGCGCGGGACGTCCAGGCGCACGCGGCCCGTCCATCCCCTGATCTCCAGGCAGTCGGCCAGCGCCTCGCCGACCTCGACGTTCTCCCTGGTCAGCACGGCGGTGCCGGAGTCCAGCCGGCTCGCCTCGATGAGGTGCTCCACCAGGACCCGCAGCCGGTTGATCTCGCGTACCACGAGGTCCACGGCCTTGCCCGCGTCCGGGGGAAGGCGCTCCGCCTCCTCGGTCAGCATGTCGGTCACGGCGGTCATCGCGGTCAGCGGAGTGCGCAGCTCGTGGGAGACGTCGGCCACGAAACGCCGCGACATCGCCTCCAGGGCGCGCAGCTCCGACACGGTCTGCTCCAGGGCCGAGGCCGTGTCGTTGAACGTCGCGGTCAGCCCGGCCAGCTCGTCGCGGCCGTGCACCGGCAGGCGGGTGTCCAGGCGTCCGGCTCCAAGCGCCCGGGCGGCGTCGCCGAGCCTGCGAACCGGGAGCAGGACGCTGCGCGCGGACACCAGCGCGACGGTGAGCGCGATCGCCAGCGTGATGCCCGAGGCCTGGGCGAGCGCGGTGCGCAGCCGGGCGAGGACCCCGTCCTCCTCCTTCAGGGAGACGAACACGAAGACGGTCATTCCGGTCGGGCGGACCGCCCCGGTACGGGTGAGCCGGTGTACCTGGGTGCCGATCAGCAGCCAGGGCTGATCCCTGATCAGCAGCCGCTGGCGGACCATGCGCGACGAGGCCTGCCTGCGGAGCTCGATCGGGACGTCGTCGAGCGCGAGCCTCGTGCCGGTGCTCAGCCGCTCCTGGTCGCCGTACTTGAGGATCACCTGGCGGTCGGGACCCCCGAGGGAGTCGGCGAGGTTGGTGAGATCGCTCTCGGTGACCACCGCGTCGGTCGGCCAGAGCAGGTCGCTGGTGCCGATGGGCAGCGATACCCGCTCAAGGACGCTCTTGACGTCGACGGTGGCGCTGCTCTCGACCCGGTCGAGCAGCGCGCGGCGGACGAGTTGGTAGCCGATGCCCGCCACCAGGGCCGAGGCGGTCACCGCGACGAGGACGAAGGTGATGACCAGCCGGCCGCGCAGTCCGGTGGGACGACGGCGGCCGATGCTCACGGGGGGCTGAACCGGTACCCGAAGCCCCGCACGGTGTGGATGAACACCGGCTCGGCCGGCACTGGCTCGATCTTGGCGCGGATGCGCTGCACGCAGGCGTCCACCAGGCGGGAGTCGGCCACGTGGTTGTGGTCCCAGACCGCGCGCAGCAGGTACCGGCGGTTGAGCACCTGGCCGGGATGGCGTACCAGTTCCAGCAGCAGGCGCAGCTCGGTCGGCGTGAGGTGTATCTCGCGGCTGGCCAGGGTAACCTTCAGCGCTCCCCGGTCGACCACCAGGTCGCCGAAGCTGATCCGGTCCGCCGAGGCGGACTCCAGGCGCCGCAGGACGGCCCGGATGCGGGCGTCGAGCACGCGCGGCTCCACGGGCTTGACCACGTAGTCGTCCGCGCCGGCCTCCAGCCCGACCACCATGTCGAGGTCGTCGCCGCGTGCCGTGAGCAGGATTATCGGCAGGGAGTCGAGCCTGCGGATGCGCCGGCACACCTCGACGCCGTCGATTCCGGGCAGCATGACGTCGAGGATGACGATCTCGGGACGCCGGGCGCGCACGTGGTCGAGGGCCTCCTCGCCGGTCGCGTAGGCGGTGACGGAGTGACCCTGCCGCGTGAGTGCCAGCTCGAGCCCCGTCCTGACGGAGGGATCGTCTTCGACGAGAAGGATGCCGGCCACCCGGACATTATTGCCGAAACTCCGTTATCCCCTTCTCTGTCACAGAACTGTGACGTGGCGCCGACGCAACCCCGACAGTAACTAAGCAGCCTGAGGGGGTCCGCGCCCGAGCCGGGTTCCCGCGACGCCCTCCTGCCGTACCGGCCCAGAGGGGCGGGGGTGTTCACGCCTCGTTCACGGACGCGCCTCCCGGATGGCACGCCATCCGCCGCCCTCCGGTGCGGGGGTCCGGAGGGCGGGCGCGGGGCGGGCGGTGTGACGAGAATCACATTGAGGGGGATAAGCGCACGTTACTCCACAGTTAGGCCATGTGCCCTTCAAAGAACTTTGACGTTTGGGTTGCGAACCACCCCCTATGTCACGGCAAGCTCATAGGCCGTGAGCTCAGGTCAGCAGTTGCGGGACAGGCGAGGCAGGCGGGACGACGACCATCCCCCGCCGCCGCGGGGCCGTGCGCGCCAGCGGGCCGGGCGCAAGGCCTGGCTGACCCCCAAGCGCGTGATCGGCGTCGGGCTGTCCCTGGCGGTGGTCGCGGCGCTCGGCGTCTTCGTGGTCAAGACCGTCAAGGAGAACGAAGCGGCCTCGGCGAACCCGCTGACGCTGGATGACCTGATGCGGGTGAACGACCCGTTCGCGCCCGACCCCGAGACCGACGCGCTCAAGGCCGTCGCGGCTCAGGCGCAGCGGGCGTACGACATCAAGAACGCCCGCAAGAAGGGCGCGGCGGGCTTCGACCCCGTGAAGATCGTCAGGAAGGCGCCCGGAGGCGAGGGCTTCACCCCGCAGGCCTTCCCGCCCGGTTCCAAGCCCAACCCCGGCAGCAACAAGGCGCTCGGCCAGAAGATGGCCGCCGCGCGCGGCTGGTCAGGCGAGTGGGGCTGCCTCGAGAAGCTGTGGGACAAGGAAAGCCACTGGAACGAGCGGGCCATGAACCGCAGCAGCGGCGCGTACGGCATCCCGCAGGCCCTGCCCGGCAGCAAGATGGCGAGCGCGGGCAACGACTGGCAGGTCAGCGCGGCGACCCAGATCGAGTGGGGCCTCGGCTACATCGCGGCCCGCTACAAGACCCCCTGCGGCGCGTGGGGGCACTCCCAGGCGACCGGCTGGTACTGACCCGCGGGCCGGCAGGGTACTGAACAGCGCGAACTCTTAGTCAGGGTTGTTTGACGTTTCGGCAAGCCTGGCTGCGCCCCGGTGGTGCGCGTCGCACGCTGGCCCACATGGGTGTGAAGGTCAGCGTGGTGGTGCCGGTATCAGAGCCAGGCCCGGACGATGACGCGTTCGACGCGTGCGTACGTTCGCTGCTGGAGCAGTCGATGCCGTCGGACGAGTACGAAGTGATCTTCGCGGACGACAGGTCGGGGGACGGCACGCGGGAACGCCTCGACGCCGTCGCCGCCGTACGGCCCAACGTCAGGGTCCTCCACCTGGAGCACACCGGCTCGCCCGCGCGCGGGCGCAACGTGGGCCTGGCCGTCGCCCAGGGCGAGTACGTCTACCTGCTCAGCCAGCGCGACCGGCTGGAGCGCGTGGCCCTTGAGGTGATGTACCGCACGGCCGTCGAGACCGACGCCGACGTGCTGATCGGCCGGCTGGTCACCGGCGACAACCCGCCCCCGAGGGCCTTCACCCGCAACCGTGAGCGCGCCGACGTGCTGCGCGACCGCCTCCTCGGGCTGCCGACGGCGCACAAGCTGTTCCGCCGCGCCTTCCTCGACACACGCGAGATCCGCTTCTCCGACATCGATCCCGAGCTGTCGGAGCAGGCGTTCGTCATCGAGGCGTACCTGACGGCCAAGGTCATCGCGATCCTCGCCGACCACATCTGCTGCCATGTGGGCCCCGCGCCCGACCGTACGGTGGACCCGGCGGTCCACGTCTCCGGCATCCGGGCGATCCTCGACATCATCGACGCCCACAGCGACCCGGGGGACCAGCGCGACCGGCTGCGCGCCCACTGGTTCCGCACGGGCGTGCTGCGCCTGCTGGGCGGTCGCCCCTTGCTGTCCGCCCGCTCTGACCAGCGTGCCGCGCTCTTCGCCGCTCTGCGTCAGCTGACCGCCGAACGGTTCGGCGAGGAGCTGGATCGCCATCTGCCGGTCCACCTTCGCGCCCGGGCGGTTCTGGTCCGGTCGGGCGAGCTGGGGCGTCTGGTGGCCCTCAGCGAGGCTTCCAGGGGTACGTCCGTGCGCGCCGAGCTGCGCGACGTGCGCTGGGAGGAAGGCACCCTCCTCCTGGACCTGGCCGTGGAGATCGTCGGCGCAGAGGGGGCGCCGGTGACCTTCAGGGCCGAGGGCGACCGCCTCCACTGGACGCCCCCGCTCGACGGCCTGGCCCTGCCGCCGGAGGTCACCGACGTGACCGAGGCGGTGGCAAGGGCCCGCATGGAGGTCTACATCCGCCACATGGACAACGGGCTGATCTACTTCCTCCCGGTGGCCGGCGAGGTGTGCCGGTCGCAGGAGGGCGACAGGGTGCGCGTCTGGGCCGTCGGACGGGCCCGGCTGGATGTGGGCACGGCCGCGCTCGGACGTTCCCTCCGCCCTGGCGAGTGGGAGGTGCACGTCCGCATGCACAGCGGCGCGCAGCAGGCCCGCACCCGCGTCGCGGGACACCGGGGCGATCAGCTGAGCTGCGTCGGCGTGCTCGCCGGGCAGCCGCACAAGCTGATCATCCCCTGCTGGTCGGACCAGAGGGAGCTCAGCGTGTGCGTGGAGCCCCGGTCGTTCTCCGAGTCGATCGTGCTCGTCTCGCCCGGGGCCTCCATCACCCACAGGGAAGGGCACGTGTTCGTCGTCCTGCCCGTCCCGTACGTCCCGCCGAGCGGCGGGCCTCCGGCGGAGCTGGTGCTGCGGCAGATCGCGAGCCGGGGACGGGTCATCGCGGTCCCCGCGCTCGTCGAACCGGGGGTCCCCGGCCGCTTTCCCGGCCAGCTCGTCGCCAAGGTCGCGGTACGCCGCTTCCCCGGCGAGGGGCACATCGGCCCCGGCCTGTGGACGCCGCGCCTGCGCGTCGACGGCAAGGAGGTCGACCTGCGGTTCGTCCTGGAGATGGGCAGGGGAGGCAAGGCGAGGATCCAGGCCGGGGGAGAGCCGGGCCTGCTCTCGGCCAGGCGGTCCATCCTGGGCAGGCTGGCGTCCCACGTCCCCGGCGGCAGATACGCCGTCCGCCTCGCCCACGCCGTCCAGCAGCGCTACCTTCCCTCCCCACCCCCGGACTGACCACCCCCGGCCCGGCCTGAAGCCACTGCCTTGCCGTCTACGCGTCCCTCGCTTGGCCCTGGGGGTTTTCAGGGGTTATGTGTCGGATTCCTCGGGTTTGGGGGGGAGGTCATGGAGAGGACGTCCAGGGCGGCGTCGAGTTGCTCCTCCGTGAGCTTGCCGGAGGACACGTGGCCGCGCTCGATCACGACCTCCTTGATGGTCTTGCGCTCCTTGAGCGACTGCTTGGCGATGCTCGCCGCCTCCTCGTACCCGAGGGTGCGGTTGAGCGGGGTCACGATCGACGGGGAGGACTCGGCGTACTCCCGCAGGCGGTCGGCGTTGGCGGTGATCCGGTGCACGCACTTGTCGGCGAGCAGCCGGGACACGCTGGCCAGCAGGCGGATCGACTCCAGCACGTTGCGCGCGATGACCGGCATCATCACGTTGAGCTCGAAGCTCCCGGACGCCCCTGCGAACGTTACCGCCGCGTCGTTGCCGATGACCTGGGCCGCGACCATGGTCACCGCTTCGGGGACCACAGGATTGACCTTCCCCGGCATGATCGAGGAGCCGGGCTGGAGGTCGGGGAGGTTGATCTCGCCCAGGCCCGCGCGCGGCCCGGACCCCATCCAGCGCAGGTCGTTGGCGATCTTGTTGAGGGACACCGCGACCACGCGTAGCTGGCCGGACAGCTCCACGAGCGCGTCGCGGGCGCCCTGGGCCTCGAAGTGGTCGCGGGCCTCGGTGAACGGCAGCTCGGTGGCCTCCCTGAGCTTCTGGACGACCCCCTTGGCGAACCCGGGCGGCGTGTTGATGCCGGTGCCCACCGCCGTGCCGCCCAGGGGCAGCTCGGCGAGCCGGGGCACCGTCGCGCGCAGCCGTGCGACGCCGTTCTCCACCTGCGTGGCGTAGCCGCCGAACTCCTGGCCCAGCGTCACCGGCGTGGCGTCCATCAGGTGCGTGCGCCCCGCCTTGACCGTCTCGGCGAACACGCCGGCCTTCTGGCGCAGCGCGATGGCCAGGTGGTCGAGCGCCGGGATCAGCTCGTACGCGACGTCCACCATCGCCGCCACGTGGATCGACGACGGGAACACGTCGTTGGACGACTGCGACGCGTTGACGTGGTCGTTCGGATGCACCGGGCGGCCGAGGCGCTTCTCGGCGAGCGTGGCGATCACTTCGTTGGCGTTCATGTTGGACGAGGTGCCAGAGCCGGTCTGGAAGACGTCGATCGGGAACTCGTCGTTCCACTCACCCTCGGCGACGTCGGTGGCGGCCTCGGAGATGGCCTCGGCCATGTCGGCTTCGAGGACGCCCAGCTCGCCGTTCACCTCGGCCGCCACCGCCTTGATCAGCCCGAGCGCCGCTATGTGGGCCGGTTCGAGCCCGCGCCCCGATATCGGGAAGTTCTCTACGGCGCGCTGCGTCTGCGCCCGCCACTTGGCCGACGCGGGGACGCGTACGTCGCCCATCGAGTCATGTTCGATCCGGAAATCCTCCATGACTCCAGTTTTGCTCTACGAGCCGCCGGATGTGTCCCTGCGGGCGGGCTGGAATGAGGAGAGGACCGTTTCGAGCTGTGGCCGGTGGGACTTCCAGCCGGCCTCCGGCGTGGACCAGTAGATCGCGTAGCTGTCGCCGCCGGGCACGGCGACCCAGCGGGACAGCACGTGAGCAGGGCCTGAGCTCGCGGTGTAGGTGAACTCCCAGTCGGCCACGTCGGTGCCGGGGTACGGCGCCGGGGTGGTCACGGCCAGCCGGATGAGCTTGTACCCGGGATAGGTGCCCGCCGCGACGGCCCGCGCCTGCGCGGCCTTCGCCGCGGCGAGGACGTCCGCGGTGCCGTTCGCCGAGCGGCTGATGCGCACCGTACGGACGTCGCCCTCGGCGCTGAACCCGACGCCCCCGCCCTTCGCGACGCCGCGCAGCTTGGACGGGAGGTCGATGATGTAGCCGGTCTTGTCGATGTAGCGGCGGAGCCCGGAGGCGGGCGGCGTGGCCGTGCTCGTGACGGCGTCAAGGGTGGTGCTCGCGCTGGCGTCGACGGTCGAGGCGGTGGTGCCCCCGCCGGAGCCGCCCGACACCTTGGCCCCGTTCGGATCGGTGGCGCCGCTGCTCGACACCGCGGCGGCCACGAGCATGACGATGGCCGCCAGCCCGAGCAGGGCCACGCCGACCAGGATGATCATCCCGGCGGGGCTGCTGTACCGGGGCGGCGCCGTGCCCTGGAAGGCGAACAGGTCGGTGCCCAGCCCGTTCTCGGGCGTGGCCGGCTCGGCCCAGGAGCTCGCGTCCTGCGCCGTCCCCTGCGGAGAGAGCGTTCCAGCGGCGGCCGGCGCGACGGCTCCCCTGGCCCCCGGCGGGGTCTGGACCCCGGCCGTGGCATGGGAGGCGGCGGCTTCCTGCCTGGCGGGGGGTGTCCCGGATGCGGGGGGTTTCGTGGGCGCGGGCGGTGTCCTGGACACGGGAGGTGCAGGGCGGGGGGCGCGTGCGGCGGGCGCCGAGGGTGCGGGGGAGGGGCTCTGGATGGGGGGAAGCAGCCCGACCATGGTCGCCTGGCCGTCTTCGTCCTCGTCGGCGTCTGTGGAGACGGCCTTGCGCGCGGGGGCCGGCCGGTCGGCGGCAGCGTCCTTTTCGGACTGGACTCCGGGGATGCGCAGGCCGCCCTTGGGACGGATGACCATCATCGTCTGGTTCGGATCGACGTCCGGCTCGGAACCGGTACCCGGCTCGGACGTGCCGTTGGTGTCCCGGGTGGTGGGGGTTTTGGCGGTGGCCTCGGGTTTTTGAGGAGCGGGGGGTTTCGGGGGCGCGGCGGGCGGGGGGCTCGCGGCGGCCTTGGCGGCGGAGGTGCGGGCGACCGCGCGGAGCCGGGAGACGGCCTGGTCGTGCGTGAGCCGCTTGGTGTGGTCCTTCTCCAGCAGCGCCTCGAGCGCGGGGCGGAGCGGGCCGGCCTGGGTGGCGGGGTCGGCCTGCTCGGTCATCAGCGCGGCCAGCGTCTCGCTCACCGAGTCGCGTTCGTACGCGGGCCGGCCCTCGACCGCGAAGTACAGCGTGGCGCCGAGCGACCACAGGTCGGACTCGGGGCCGGTGTGGTCTCCCCTGGCCCGCTCGGGGGCGGTGTAGCCGGGTGACCCGATCACCATGCCCGTCTTGGTGATGTTGCTGTCGCCCGCCGCCTTCGCGATGCCGAAGTCGGTGAGCACCACGCGTCCCGTGTCGGTCAGGAGCACGTTGCCGGGCTTGACGTCGCGGTGCAGGATGCCCTGATCGTGCGCGGCGCCGAGCGCTCCCAGCAGGTCGAGGCCGATCTCGGCGACGAGCCGGGGCGGCAGGGGGCCCTCCTCGTCGATCACCTGCTCCAGCGACCTGGCCTCGACCAGCTCCATGATGATCCACGGGCTGCCGTCGACCACGATGGCGTCGTGGACGGTGGCCACGGAGGGATGGGCGATCTTGGCGGCGGTGCGACCCTCGCGGATCATGCGTTCGCGCAGCTCGTCGCGTTGCTCCTTGCTCAGCCCCGAGTCCTGGCGGATCTCCTTGACGGCCACGTCGCGGCCGAGGAGGCGGTCGTGAGCGCGCCAGACAGTGCCCATCGTCCCTCTGCCGAGGGGGGTGATCAGCTCGTATCTGTCGGCGAGCAGCCGCCTCTGCTGTTCCGGCATGAGTAAGAAGATAGCGACAGTGACTTGAGAATTGCTTTCGACGCACTAACGCATATTTTTTGGCCAGAAGCGGCGCGGCAGGACCATGCGCACGATATCGGACAGCTGGCGCATCACCTGGCTCAGCTCGGGGTTCGCGGGAGCCCGTCGGCGGCCCGGCGCGAAGTCCGGCGGCTTGCGGTGCACCCCTTCGGCGGCCCTGCGGGGCATGCGGGGCTGCGGCACGGGGCCGGGATCGCGGGGCGGGAGGTAGACCGGGCGGGCGTCGGGCCTGGCGTCGGCCCGGTGCTGACCCCGGTGGGACGGCCTGCGGGGCGAAGGCGGAGACGGGGACGACGGCGACAAGGCGCCCATCGAGGCGTGCGGCGCGGGCGGCGGCATGCCGCCCATCGTGGCCGGTGGCTGCTGGCGGGGCGCCGTGCGGTGGGCGGGGCCTCCGAGCGGCTCCTCCGCCGAGCCGCCCGCCGCCACGCGGGCGAGCATGAGCGAGGCGCGCATGCCGTCGAGCCGGGCGTCCGGGTCGATCTGGAGCAGGCCGCGCAGGATGGGGGCGAGCGGCCCCGCCTTGTCCATGGGGATCGGCTCACCGCTGGTGAGCGCGGCCAGCGCCGCCGCGGCCGTACGCCTGCCGTGCAGGCCGCGGCCCTCGACGGCGGTGTACAGGGTGGCGCCGAACGACCACAGGTCGGCGCCGGGGCTGGCCTTGTCGCCGAGGACGCGCTCGGGCGCGATGTAGCCGGCGGAGCCGAGCACGATGCCGGCCTGCGTGATCGACGCGTCGCCCTCGAGGGCGGCCAGGCCGAAGTCGGTGAGCACCGCGCGGTCCTCGGTCACCAGCACGTTGCTGGGCTTCACGTCGCGGTGCAGGATGCCCTTGGCGTGCACCGCCCGCAGCGCGCCGAGCACCTGGCGGCCGATCTCGGCGACGCGGCGCGGGGGAAGCGGCCCCTGCTCCTTGACCAGGTCTTCCAGCGATCGCGCGTGGAGGAGCTCCATGACGATCCAGGGCCGGTCGTCCTCGGTGACGACGTCGAAGACGGTGATCACCGAGGGGTGGGCCACCATGGCGGTCGCCCGGGCCTCGCGCTCGGTGCGGGCGCAGAGCTCGGCCCGCAGCTCCTCGTCGAGGACCAGCGGGAGGCGCACCTCCTTGACAGCCACGTCACGGTCGAGCAGGTCGTCGTGCGCACGCCAGACGGTGCCCATGCCGCCGCGGCCGACCGGCTCTACGAGCCGGTAACGCGAGGCTAGCTCGTATCCGGACGGGGCGCGCATGGGTGGCAGCTTACCGATTTGTTTATCGCCGCCTGTAGAGGCCATGCCGATTCTCTGTTGAGATCTTCCGTCAGATTTTGTCAGATTCGGCGACCGATGGTGAGCACGGGGCCACTGGTGTCCTCGAAGAAGTCGGCGCCCTTGTCGTCGACCACGATGAACGCGGGGAAGTCCTCCACCTCGATCTTCCAGACGGCCTCCATGCCGAGCTCCGCGTATTCGAGGACGTCCACCTTCCTGATGCAGTCCTGCGCGAGCCGGGCGGCCGGGCCGCCGATCGAGCCGAGGTAGAAGCCGCCGTACTTCTGGCAGGCCTCGGTGACCTGCTTGGAGCGGTTGCCCTTGGCCAGCATCAGCAGGGACCCGCCCTCGGCCTGGAAGCGCTCGACGTAGGAGTCCATGCGGCCGGCGGTCGTCGGGCCGAAGGACCCGGAGGCGTACCCCTCGGGCGTCTTGGCCGGTCCGGCGTAGTAGACGGCGTGGTCCTTCAGGTACTGCGGCATCTCCTCGCCGGCGTCGAGCCGTTCACCGATCTTGGCGTGCGCGATGTCACGGGCGACGACGAGCGGGCCGGTCAGCGAGAGCCGGGTCTTCACGGGGTAGCGCGTGAGCTCGGCGAGGATCTCGCTCATGGGCCGGTTGAGGTCGATGGACACCACGTCGTCCGAGAGGTGCTCGTCGGTCGTCTCGGGCAGGAAGCGCGCCGGGTCGGTCTCCAGCTTCTCCAGGAAGACGCCCTCCGGCGTGATCTTGGCGAGGGCCTGCCGGTCGGCGCTGCACGAGACGGCGATCGCCACCGGGCACGAGGCGCCGTGCCGGGGGAGCCGGATCACCCGCACGTCGTGGCAGAAGTACTTGCCGCCGAACTGCGCGCCGATGCCGAGCTTCTGGGTGAGCTCGAAGACCTTCTTCTCCAGCTCCAGGTCGCGGAAGCCGTGACCCGAGGGGGAGCCTTCCGTGGGGATCGTGTCGAGGTAGCGCGCGGAGGCGTACTTCGCGGTCTTCAGCGCGTACTCGGCGCTGGTGCCGCCCACGACCACCGCCAGGTGGTACGGCGGGCACGCGGCGGTGCCGAGGGAGCGGATCTTCTCCTTCAGGAACCGGAGCATCCGCTTCTCGTTGAGCACCGCCTTGGTCTCCTGGTAGAGGAAGGACTTGTTGGCGCTGCCGCCGCCCTTGGCCATGAACAGCAGCTTGTACTCGTCGGGGTGGCCGTGCGGGTCCTCGGCGTAGAGCTCGATCTGGGCCGGGAGGTTGCTGCCGGTGTTCTTCTCGTCCCACATGGTCAGCGGGGCCATCTGGGAGTATCTGAGGTTCAGCTCGGTGTAGGCGTCGTAGACGCCGCGCGAGATGTGCTCGGGGTCGGCGCCGTCGGTGAGCACGTGGCGGCCGCGCTTGCCCATCACGATCGCGGTGCCGGTGTCCTGGCACATGGGGAGCACGCCGCCCGCCGAGATGCTCGCGTTCTTGAGCAGGTCGAGGGCCACGAACCTGTCGTTGCCGCTGGACTCGGGGTCATCGATGATCTTGCGGAGCTGGGCGAGGTGGGACGACCGCAGATAGTGCGAAATATCGTGAATCGCGGTCTTGGTCAGGAGGCGCAGCGCCTCCGGGTCCACTTCCAGGAACGTACGGCCCGCCGCCTCGACCTTCCGCACCCCCTCAGCCGTGATCAGACGGTATTCCGTCTCATCGGGGCCCATCGGAAGCAGGTCGGTGTAGTCGAACTCGGGCATCGCCTGTGCTCCTCCGTATTCGTGGCGCGCTCGCCGCCGTCCTGTGCAGGGTACGGCTCCCTATGACGTCCTCCTGACGCGGGGCTGTACACACTTGGCACAACCTTGGCGTAGAGGTGGCGTCCCTCCATCACATGTGGGTCGAATGCGTTGATATGTGCGTTCGATAATGAAAGTACGCGCGACATCCAAGATCGGGGGAAATCATGGATCCGGGCAACATCGTGGTGGTGGTCCTCGGAGTGATGGTCGTCGCGTCGGCGCTGGGAGTCGCGCTCGTCACCATCGTTCTTTGCGGCATAAGGGGCGAGCACGCCCAGTGGCCGGTGACTCCTGACGCCAGGCACGCGCCGCACGCACCCGAGCTCACCGCAGCCGAGGCGCGTGCGGCCGGGATCGAGGGCCGCCATGAGGAAGACGGGGGAGAGCACCCCGAGTGGACGGCCCGCGAGCTCGCGGGCGAGGACCTGCGGCCGGTCGGCACCCATGAGGAGAGGAACGCCGCGCCGGGACGGGCGCGATGGTGGTGACCGACCTCCCGTCCCGGGAGCCCGGATCTTCCCGTAACCGTGGAACGTCCGGGCTCCCGCATGTGCGGGCCATCGCGTGAGGCCCCCGGCGGCTCACGACGTCGCCAAGACCATAGTTCGTCTGAATGTCAGGACAAATTCTTGACTCCCGGCATTCTGATACTTAGAACTGTGGACGGGTCGTGATGAGCTGATCGAGCCGCGGAGGCAGTATGCGTGTGGGTCTGTTGGGTCTTGGCCGCATCGGAGCGTTCCACGCGACGACGCTCGCCGCCCATCCGGAAGTGGGCGAGCTGATCGTGTCGGACGCCGACGAGGTGCGGGCCAAGGAGGTGGCGGGCCGGGTCGGCGCGCTGGTCGGGGACGCGTTCGAGGCCGACGCCGTGGTCGTGGCCACTCCCACCTCCACCCACGCGGAGCTGATCCGCAGGGCCTGCGACGCCGGGATCCCGGTGTTCTGCGAGAAACCCGTCGCGCCGGGCATCGAGGAGACCGCGCGCGTCGTCGAGGCGGCCGCCCGCAGCGGCACGCTCGTCCACATCGGCTTCCAGCGGCGCTTCGACGCCGGGTACGCCGCCGCGCGCCGGGCGCTGCGCAGCGGCCAGGTGGGGGAGCTGCACAGGGTCCACATGCTGACCGCCGACCCCCGGCCGCCGGACGCCGCCTACATCCCCCTCTCCGGCGGCATCTTCCGCGACTGCCACATCCACGACTTCGACATCCTGCGCTGGGTCACCGGCCGCGAGGTCGAGTCGGTGTACGCCACGGGGGCCAACCGGGGGGCCGCGTTCTTCGCGGAGGCCGGCGACGTGGACACCAGCGCCGCGCTGCTGACCCTCGACGACGGCACATTGGTGACGATGCAGGGGTCTCGTTACAACGGCGCGGGGTACGACGTGCGGATGGAGCTCGCAGGCACACGTGACACGGTGGTCGTCGGACTGGACGACCGCGTGCCCCTCACCTCGGCCGAGCCCGCCGCCGAGTTCCCCCGCGGCGAGGCGTGGCCCGACTTCGGCGCCCGCTTCGAGGCGGCGTACGTCACCGAGATCGGGGCCTTCCTCGACAGCGTGCGCGATGGCGGGCAGAGCCCCTGCACCGTCCAGGACGCCCTCGCCGCCCTGCGCGTCGCCGAGGCGGCCGAGCTGTCCAGGAGCACCGGGCGCCCGGTGCGGGTCGCGGAGGTGACCGTATGAGCGCCCCGGCCGCCCCGGGCACAGGCGCATCGACCGGCCCGGTGCGGATCGCCGCCGCGCCGATCTCATGGGGGGTCTGCGAGGTACCTGGCTGGGGCCACCAGCTCGGCCGCGACCGCGTACTCGGCGAGATGCGCGCGCTCGGCCTGACCGCCACCGAGCTGGGCCCCGACGGCTTCCTGCCCCCGTCTCCCGAACACCGCCGCACGCTCCTTGAGTCGTACGGCCTGAGCGGCATCGGTGGCTTCGTCCCGCTGGTGCTGCACGATCCCGCGTACGACCCGGTGCCGGAGGCGCAGGCCACGCTTCGGGCGTTCGCCGAGGGTGACGTGGGGACGGTCGTGCTGGCGGCGGCGACCGGCGCCGACGGCTACGACGAGCGGCCCGTGCTCGACGCCGAGGGCTGGAAGACGCTACTGGCCAATCTCGGGCGCGTGATGGAGGCGGCGGAGCGCTTCGAGCGGGCCGTCACCCTCCACCCGCACGTCGGCACCATGATCGAGACGCGTGACGAGGTCGACCGGGTGCTCGACGGCTCCGAGATGCCACTCTGCCTGGACACCGGCCACCTTCTCATCGGGGGCACCGACCCGCTTGACCTGGTGTCCAGGGCAGCAGCCAGAGTCGCACACGTTCACCTGAAAGACGTGGACGCCACGCTCGCCGAGCAGGTCCGCGCGGGCGGGCTCACCTACACCGACGCCGTGCGCGCCGGCGTCTACCGCCCCCTCGGCAGGGGCGACGTGGACGTGGCGGGCATCGTGACCCGGCTCGGCGACGCCGGCTACCAGGGCTGGTACGTCATGGAGCAGGACGTCGTCCTCGACGGTGAGCCGGCGAGCGGCGAGGGGCCACAGGCCGCGGTCCGCGAGAGCCTGGCGTACCTTTCGGCTCTCTCGCGCCCCGCGCCCGAGGCGGTGCCGGGATCCGGTCTGCCCGGGCGCGGCGCGGAAGGCCCCGCATGACCGAGGTGCTCACGATGGGCAGGGTGGGCGTCGACATCTACCCCCTCCAGGTCGGCGTCTCGCTGCGCGAGGTCGAGACCTTCGGCAAGTACCTCGGCGGCAGCCCCGCCAACGTCGCGGTCGCCGCCGCCAGGCTGGGCCGCGCGTCCGCCGTGATCACCCGCACCGGGGCCGACCCGTTCGGGGAGTTCCTCCACGACGCGTTGCGCTCGTACGGCGTGGACGACCGCCATGTCACCGAGGTGCCGGGGCTGCCGACGCCGGTGACGTTCTGCGAGATCCGGCCGCCGGAGGACTTCCCGCTGTACTTCTACCGCTATCCCAAGGCACCCGACCTGGAGATCCACCCGCACGAGCTGGACCTCGCCGCGATCAGGGACGCGCGCCTGTTCTGGGCGACGGTCACCGGGCTGTCCGAGGAGCCGTCCAGAAGCGCCCACTTCGCCGCCTGGGAGGCCAGAGGCCGCGCGCCGCTGACCGTGCTCGACCTCGACTACCGCCCCACGTTCTGGACGTCGCCCGAAGCGGCACGAGAATGGGTACGCCAGGCTCTGCGGCACGTCACCGTGGCCGTGGGAAACCTCGACGAGTGCGAGGTGGCCACCGGCACGCGCGAGCCGTACGAGGCGGCCAGGGCGCTGCTCGACCAGGGCGTCGAGCTGGCGGTCGTGAAGCGAGGGTCGGGAGGCGTGCTGGGCATGACGGCCGGGGAGACCGTGGAGGTGCCGCCGGTGCCGGTCGAGGTGGTCAACGGGCTCGGCGCGGGCGACGCGTTCGGCGGCGCGCTGTGCGACGGCCTGCTGGCCGGCCGGAGCCTCGCGGAGACCCTGCGCTTCGCCAACGCGGCGGGGGCGATCGTCGCGGGACGGCTCGCCTGCGCGCCGGCGATGCCCACGGTCAAGGAGGTCGAAAGCGTGCTCTCGGGGGATGTCCATGCGTGACGAGGACCGCAGGAGGCTGGCCGAGTACCGCGCCAGGTACCCGGAGAAGATCGCCCAGGCCGCGGCGGAACGCCGGCGCAGGCCGCTGCTGGCCGACCGCGACCAGCTCCTGATCATCGCGGCCGACCACTCGGCCAGGGGCGCGCTCGGCGTGCGCGGGCGGCCGATGGTCATGGCCAGCCGCATCGACCTGCTCGACCGGCTGTGCGTCGCGCTGGCACGGCCGGGGGTCGACGGCCTGCTCGCCACCCCCGACATCGTGGAGGACCTGCTCCTGCTCGGCGCCCTACACGGCAAGGTGGTGATCGGGTCGATGAACCGCGGCGGTCTCCACGGCACGGCCTTCGAGTTCGACGACCGCTTCACCGCCTACGACACCGAGTCGATCGTCCGCATGCGGCTCGACGGGGGCAAGATGCTCTGCCGCGTCGGCCTGCGGTCCGCCGAGACGGCGGACACGCTGGAGTCCTGCTCGCGCGCCGTGACCAGCCTGGCCAGAGAGGGGCTGGTCGCCATGGTCGAGCCGTTCTGGTCCCACAGGGACGAGGGCGTCGTCCACCACGACCTGTCCCCCGAGGGCATGATCCACGCCATCCACGTCGGCCAGGGGCTCGGCGCGACCTCCGCGCACACCTGGCTGAAGATCCCGGTCATCGACGAGATGGAGCGGGTCATGGAGGCGACCACCCTGCCCACCCTGCTGCTCGGCGGCGACCCGACCGCGGCCCCCGACCAGGTGTACTCCTCCTGGAGCAAGGCGCTGCGGCTTCCCGGCGTGCGCGGTCTCGTGGTCGGGCGCGCGCTGCTCTACCCGCCCGACGACGACGTGGCCGCGGCCGTCGACACCGCCGCCGGGTTGCTGGAGGTGTCCTGATGTCGTACATTCCCGCGGGCTCCACCGCCGAGTCCCCCTGGGCCCTGCTGATCTCGCCCGAGAGCGCCGGATGGGCATACGCCGGGCTCCGGGCGCTCAACCTCTCGGGCGAGACGGTCGAGTTCGCCACCGGGGGCGAGGAGATGCTGGTCGTCCCGCTGTCTGGGTCCTGCGCCGTCGAGTGTGACGGGGTGCGCCTCGAACTGCGCGGCCGTGAGTCGGTCTTCGGCGGCGTCACGGACTTCGCCTACCTGCCCATCGGGTCGAGCGTCCGGCTGAGCGGGGAGGGCCGGTTCGCCCTGCCGTCGGCCGTCGCGACGCGGCGGCTCCCGGTGCGGTACGGCCCGGCCGAGGACGTCCCGGTGGAGGTGCGGGGCGCCGGGCAGGCCAGCCGGCAGGTCAACAACTTCTGCGCCCCGGACGCCTTCGAGTGCGACAAGCTCGTCGCCGTCGAGGTGCTGACCCCCGAGGGCAACTGGTCGTCCTATCCGCCGCACAAGCACGACACCGAGGCCGACGGCGAGGCGGTGCTGGAGGAGATCTACTACTTCGAGGGCGGTCCCGGATACCAGCGGGTGTACGGCTCGCCGGGCAGGCCCATCGACGTGCTGGCCGAGGTGAGCTGCGGCGACGTGGTGCTGGTGCCGCACGGCTACCACGGGCCCTCGATGGCGGCCCCCGGCTACGACCTGTACTACCTGAACGTGCTCGCCGGGCCCGCGGACAAGCGTTCCATGGCCTTCTGCGACGACCCCCGGCACGCCTGGATCCGCTCAAGCTGGGAAGGCCAGGCCGTGGACCCCCGCGTCCCCATGACCTCCTACGACCGCCCATCACCCGCGAACGGCAGGCCGGAGGCGAAGGCATGACGACGATCAGGCTCACCGTGGCCCAGGCGCTGGTGCGGTTCCTCGCCGAGCAGTGGAGCGAGCGCGACGGAGTGGAGCAGCGGCTGATCGAGGGCTGCTTCGGCATCTTCGGGCACGGCAACGTCGCCGGCGTCGGCCAGGCGCTCGCGGAGCAGGGCGCGGGCCTCGGCGACCCGCTGCCGTACTACCTGGCGAGGAACGAGCAGGCCATGGTCCACACCGCCGTGGGCTTCGCCAGGACGCGCAACCGCCTGTCGACCTTCGCCTGCACGACGTCGATCGGCCCGGGCGCCACCAACATGGTGACCGGGGCGGCGCTCGCGACGATCAACCGGATCCCGGTGCTCCTCCTGCCCGGCGACGTCTTCGCGACCCGCGCCGCCGGGGCCGTCCTGCAGGAGCTCGAGGACCCCCGGTCGTACGACGTCAGCGTCAACGACTGCCTGCGGCCGGTGTCGCGCTTCTTCGACCGGGTCAACCGGCCCGAGCAGCTCCCCTCGGCCCTGATGGCGGCGATGCGGGTGCTCACCGACCCCGCCGAGACGGGCGCGGTGACGCTCGCCCTGCCCCAGGACGTGCAGGCCGAGGCGTACGACTGGCCCGCCGAGCTGTTCGCGCGCAGGGTGTGGCACGTGGCGAGGCCCATCCCCGACGCAGCCGCCGTGGAGCGGGCCGTGGAGGCGATCAGGCGTTCCCGGCGCCCGCTGATCGTCGCGGGCGGCGGGGTGGTCTACAGCGAGGCGTGGGAGGAGCTCACCGCCTTCGCCGAGGCCCACGGCGTGCCCGTGGGGGAGACCCAGGCGGGCAAGGGCGTCCTGCCGTACGACCATCCGTGCGCGCTCGGCGCGATCGGGCACACGGGCACGGCCGCCGCCAACGCCGTCGCACGCGAGGCCGACCTGGTCATCGGGGTCGGCACCCGTTACACCGACTTCACGACGGCTTCCCGCACGCTCTTCGGCGACGCCCGCTTCGTGAACCTCAACGTCACGGCCTTCGACGCGGCCAAGCACGCCGGCGTCATGCTGGTGGGCGACGCCCGCGAAGGGCTCGCGCTGCTCGACCTCGGCGGCTGGAAGGCCGACCCGTCCTGGACCTCACGGGCCGCCGAGCTGGGCCGCGCCTGGCAGGACACGGTCTCGGCGCTGTACGCGGGGGACACGCTGACGCAGCCTGTGGTGCTCGGCGTGCTGAACGAGGTCGCGGGGCCGGACGGCGTGGTGGTCAACGCCGCTGGATCGATGCCCGGTGACCTGCACAAGCTGTGGCGCGCCTCCGACCCGAAGGCGTACCACGTCGAGTACGGCTACTCCTGCATGGGGTACGAGATCGCGGGCGGCCTCGGCGTGAAGCTGGCGGCGCCGGACCGCGAGGTCTTCGTGCTGGTCGGCGACGGGTCGTACCTGATGATGGCCCAGGAGATCGCCACCGCCGTCCAGGAGGGCGTCAAGCTGGTCGTGGTGATCGTGGACAACCACGGCTTCGCGTCGATCGGTGGCCTGTCGGAGTCCGTGGGCGCGCGGCGGCTCGGCACGGCGTACCGCAGGCGCTCGCCGGAGGGCGGGCTGGACGGGCCGTTCCTGCCGGTCGACCTGGCCGCCAACGCCGCGAGCCTCGGAGCCGACGTCCTGCGCGCCTCCGGCCCCGACTCCCTGCGCGTCGCCCTCACCAAGGCCAGGGAGTCCGGCACGACGACGGTCGTCTACCTGGAGACCGTCCCAGGCCCGTCCCCGGAGACCACCGCCTGGTGGGACGTCCCCACGGCCGAGGTCTCCACCACCCCCGGCCTCCACGAACGGTACGAGCGGGCCAAGCGCGCCCAGCGCCCGTACCTCTAGACCCGTGGCGGGGCTCAGGCCTCGCTGGGCCGCGGTGCCGGAAGAGATCGTGACGGCTGGAAGCCGCGGGCCAGGAGGATGATGGCCGCCGCGAGGACGAGGGGGGCCGCGAAGGCCACCTGGTAGTTCGCGGCGTCCGCGATCCCGCCGACCAGGGCCGCTCCGACGATGAAGCCCACGTAGTTGAACATGTTGACGCGCGCGATGGCCACGCCCGTGCCGGCCGGGTCGAGCCGTCCGGCGGCCGAGAACGACTGGGGGGCCACGACCGACAGGCCCACACCGGTCACGCCGAAGGCGACGATGGCCAGGGGCTCGTTTGGGGCGGCGACGATGCCGGCGAACCCCAGGGCGGCGAGCGCGCCCCCGACGCGGACGATCGCGGCCGGGCCGTACCTGCGCACGGCCAGGTCGCCACCGGCCCTGACCACGAAGGTCGTCGCCTGGTAGGCCCCGAGCGCCAGCGGGACGACCGCCGCCGACCCGTGCATGATCTTGTCCATGTAGACGGACCCGAAGTTGGAGATCGACGCGTCGCCGACGTAGAGGAAGGCCATCGCGAGGCACAGCGGCAGGATCGGGCGCCATGGGAATCCACCGCCGGCGGGCGCGGGGGTGCGGGATTCGGCTTCCGCCGGCCGCACGTGTTCTTCCTCGGGGGCGCACAGGGCCGGACCGGCGAGCACGGCGATGGCCACACCGGCGATCATGGCGACGGCGAAGGTGGCGGGAAGGCCGAGCCCCATGCCTCCGGCGGCCGAGGCCCAGACCGCGCCGACGACCGCCGCGGCGCTCCACAGCGCGTGGAACCCGGTGAGGATCGCCCTGCCGTACCTCCGCTCGATCGTGACGGCCTGCATGTTCATGCCCGCGTCGACCGCGCCGAGGCACAGGCCGAACAGCACGTTCGCGGCGACCAGCTCGGGCACGCCGGCCGCGAGCCCCGCGAGCACGACGGCGAGACCGGCGAGGGGCTGGGCGACCCGGAGCACCACCCTGCTGCCGTACCGCTTGGCGATCTCCCCCGCGAGAACGCTGCCGGCGCCCGCGATCACGGGCACGACCAGGAGCAGGATGGACAGCTCGCCGTCGCTGAGCCCGTGCTTCTTCTGCAGGGCCGCGACCTGGGTGAGCAGGGTGGCGAACGTCAGCCCCTGGACGAAGAAGACGGCGAAGGCGGCGAGGCGCGCGCGCCGGTCACGTGGGGTGGGCACCACGGCCTCCGAGGGGGGACGGAGCGGAAACATGAGGCTAATTCAGGTTTCGCCAGGGTATGGTCGCGGCCCACACCGGTCAATGGCCCAGAGCGGAGGGCTAGGGCCAGACTCTCTCACCGGTCGGGGTGTCCGGGGACGGTGACAGGCGCACCGCCCTGGTGTCCTGCACGGTGAAGGCGTGCACCACGTGGCGGTTGTGGACCAGGAAGCCGATGACCCCCGCGACGGCCTGCCCGCCCCCCGCGGCGTTCGCGTGGCCGGTCAGAAGGTAGATGCGAGGAGCCGACAGCTTGTCGAGCAGGAACCGGCGGCCGTGGCGGTGGACGTCCTGGAGGGCCTTGACCGGGATCGGCTGGTCGGAGGTGAACCACACTGCGACGTCCCAGACGGGCAGATCGGGGTCAGGGTCGGCCGACTCCTCATAGCAGCTGACGCAGCCGTGACGGGCGTCCTGCCCGTGGGGGCACGCCCAGAAAGCGGCATCGTCCCGGTAGCTCACGCGGTCGGCTCCTCCTCGCACAGGTCGGCGATCATCGCGGCGGCCTCCGGTGAAGCGGGGCAGCCGTAACGGCCGAGTCAGATAATTCTGACGGATCTTCTGTCCTGATGTGCTTCGTACCTGGTGGTATTCCGCCAAGTCATGGCGGTAGGGGTATGTCACGGGTCATCCCGCGAGTTAGTGTCGAGGCGTGGAAGCCCGACGCGGAGCGCCTTACGACCGCTGGAACGACCGCTGGAACCGGCAGGGAGCGCCGGTCCTCAGGCAGTTCCTGGCCGGCGTGCTCAACGGCGTGGCGTCCGACCGGCAGGGCCCGGCACCGCAGGAGCTGAGGGCGTCCGACTCCGATCGTGAGCGCGTGGTCACCGTGCTGGGCGACGCCCTGGCGGACGGCAGGCTCACCCAGGAAGAGCACGAAGAGCGCGTCGAGGCCGTCTACAGCGCCCGCACCCTCGGCGAGCTGGTCTCCGTCACCGCCGACCTGCTGCCCGAGCACCTCCAGCCGCTGCGCGCCGACGGGCGGCCGGTCATGGCGCTGTTCCGCTCGGAGCAGCGCGCGGGCCGCTGGGTGGTGCCCTCGAACTACTCGGTCACGGCCGTCGGCACCGGCGTCACGCTCGACCTGCGCGACGCGCTGCTCCAGAGCAGCCACATCACCGTGCAGGCCACCGTCGTGGGCGCGACGCTCACCCTGATCGTCCCGGAGGGCGTTCGCGTGGACATCCCCGCGTCGGCCGTCCTCGGAGGGAAGAAGAACAAGGTGCCGGACTTCGCCCCTCCCGACGCACCCGTGATCGAGATCACCGGCATGATCATGATGGGCAACGTCGTGGCGAAGGTCCCGAAGCCGCCGAGGCGCGGCTGGGCCCGCCGCCGCAGGCCCTGAGCGAGGCAGGTCCGCCCACAGGGCCGTCGTCCGCTTCGAGTCGCCGTCCGCGGTTCAGGTCGCGGTGTCGAAGTTGATCGCGCTGTAGGCCCGCAGCTTCCACAGCTGGTGCTCGCTCTCCACCTTGCGCACGGTGCCGGAACGGCCGCGCATGACCAGCGAGTGGGTGACCGCCGCCCCGCTGCGATAGCGGACGCCGCCCATCAGCTCGCCGTCGGTGATGCCCGAGGCGGCGAAGAACACGTCGTCGGAGGTCACCAGGTCGTCGGTGGTCAGCACGCGGTCGAGGTCGTGCCCGGCGTCCAGCGCGCGGCGGCGCTCGTCGTCGTCGCGCGGCCACAGCTTGCCCTGGATCACGCCTCCCAGGCACTTCAGGGCGCAGGCCGCGATGATGCCCTCGGGGGTGCCGCCGATGCCGAGCATGAGGTCGACGCCGGTGTCGGGGCGGGCCGCCATGATCGCGCCGGCCACGTCTCCGTCGGTGATGAACTTGATGCGCGCCCCCGTCTCGCGGATCTCCTTGACGAGCCGCTCGTGGCGGGGCCGGTCGAGGACGACCACCATGACGTCGGACGGCGAGCATCCCTTGGCGCGGGCGACGGCGGCGATGTTCGCGGCCACGGGAGCGTCGATGTCCACCGCGTCCGCCGCCTCGGGGCCGGTCGCCAGCTTGTCCATGTAGAAGACCGCCGAGGGGTCGTACATCGCGCCGCGCGGGCTCACCGCGATCACGGAGATGGCGTTGGACATGCCGAGCGCGGTCAGCCGGGTGCCGTCGATCGGGTCCACGGCCACGTCGCACTCGGCGCCGCTGCCGTCGCCGACGCGCTCGCCGTTGTAGAGCATCGGGGCGTTGTCCTTCTCGCCCTCGCCGATCACCACGACGCCGTCCATCGACACCGTGTTGATCAGTTGGCGCATGGCGTTGACCGCCGAGCCGTCGGCGCCGTTCTTGTCGCCCCGGCCCACCCACCGCGCCGCGGCCATCGCCGCCGCCTCGGTGACGCGGACCAGCTCAAGGGCCAGGTTTCGATCGGGCGCGCGCTCTTCTGTGGCCAGCGCGGGCGGTACGGACGTCTGCTCCGACATGATTACAAGCCCCTCTATATCGTGCGATCGGCGACCGGGACGCCCTGTACTGGACCTACCAGGTTCCCCGCTTTCTAATCCAGCCGACTCCAACGATCGTAGTTGTCTCACTTCCGCGGCCGACGGAGGGATACTGTCACCTGCATGAGCAGCGACACGGAACGACCGGTGACTGTGCGCACCTCGGAACGCGGCGCCGCCACGCGCGGTGCCCTCTTGGACGCCGCCAGGGAGACATTCGTCACAAGCGGCTTCGCCGAGGCCGGGGTCACCGACGTCGTCTCCCGTGCGGGGGCCAGCGTCGGCAGCCTCTACCACCATTTCTCGGGCAAGGCCGACCTCTACCTCACGCTCTTCGACGAGTTCCAGAACCGCCAGACCCAGCGCACCAAGCAGGCCGTGCAGGCGGCGCGCGCCGAGGGCGAGTCCGACCCGATGCGCCTGTTCATCGCCGGTGCCCGCGCGTACCTCGAAGGGTGCTTCGACGAGCGCGAGCTCGCCGCGCTGTTCCTGCGCGGAGACGGGCCCCCCGGCTTCGAGGTGATCATGCGCGACCGCATGCGCCAGTGGGCGCGGCGCAACGCCGCCCTGTTCGAGGACGACAGGGGAGCCCTGGTCGTGGTCGTCACGGGCGCGCTGGCCGCCGCCGTGTCCGAGGTGACGCTGTCGGACGACGTGCACGCCTCCAGGAGGCTCGCCGAGGACGTCCTGACGATCATCGGCCAGATCCGGCGCCCCTAACTCGGCCTCCGTGGAGTGGCCGCCCGCGTGCGCCCGGCCGTACGGGCCATCGCGGGTGGCGGGTGCGCGTCCCAGGCCGCCGCCCCCGGCCGGTATTGTCGCTGGTTGTGCGTCGATTCACCGAAGGCTTCTACGGATACGCGTTCGCCGTGCTCTTCTGCCTGGCGCTCGTCGGAGTCTTCCTGCTGATCGCTCCGCAGAGCCGCGAAGAGCACATCCCGAGGGTCGACTACTCGATCACCCTGGCGAACCTGCGCCGCGTCGCGCCGTACGAGGTGCGGGTGCCCGAGCCCGTCCCCGCGAACTGGGTGCCGAACAGCTCCACCGTCGAGGAGAAGCCCTACGTCACCTGGCGGCTGGGATTCGCGACGGCCAAGCGCTCGCACGCCTTGCTGGCCCAGAGCGGCCAGCCCGGCCAGGAGTTCGCCAACCGCATCGCCAACAGCGACAAGGTCACCGGCACCCGGCAGATCAACGGGCAGACCTGGCAGGAACGTTTCCGCCCGGACAAGAAACAGCGCTCGCTGGTCAGCTTCCAGCCCGGCGTCACGATCGTGGTCACCGGCCTCGCCGACTGGGACGAGCTCACGCAGCTCGCCGGGTCGCTGAAGGCCCAGCCCAGGGGGAGCTCCACGATCGAGCCCACCCAGACCTCGACGCCGAGCCCCATCCCGTCCTGAAAGGCCGCTAGAAGGGGGCGTTCTCCGGCTCGGCGCCCGGCTCCTCGCGGCGGGCCATCGCCGCCGCCAGCCTGACCCGGGCTCCCTGCAGCCACTCCTCGCAGATGGCGGCGAGCTTCTCGCCACGCTCCCAGAGCTCGATCGACTGCTCCAGGGTGAGGCCGCCCGTCTCCAGGCGCCGAACCACCTCGGTCAGCTCCTCGCGGGCCTGCTCGTACGACGGGGTCTCAGCTTTCTCCTCAGCCACGTCACCCACCTTATGGGCAGCCACGGCGTCCGCCCCCTCAGGCCGAGGGCTTCGCCACCGTGACGTCGACGCGGTCGTCGGAGAAGCGCACGCTCAGCTCCTCGCCGGCGCTCAAGCTCGACGCCAGGCGCACGACCTCGCCGGAGGGAAGCTGCACGATGGCGTAGCCGCGTTCGAGGGTGGCGGCGGGTGACAGCGTGACCAGGCGGGCCCGCAGGTGCTCCAGGGAGTCCTCCGCGCGGTCCAGCGACGAGGTCAGGCAGCGGCGTGCCCGGTCGCGAAGGCTCTCGGCCTGCTCCGCCCGGCGCTCGATCTCGCGGACGGGGTCGGCCAGCGAGGGCCGGGAGCGTACCGCCGCCACCCAGGAGGCCTCGCGGTCGAGCCGGCCGACCACCACGCGCCGCCCCCGGTCGCGCAGCTGGCGCACCAGGACGAGCTGCTCGCCGACGTCGGGGACGACCTTCTTCGCCGCGTCCGTCGGCGTCGAGGCGCGGACGTCGGCCACCAGGTCGAGCAGCGGGTTGTCCTGCTCGTGGCCGATGGCGCTGACCACCGGCGTACGGCAGGCCGAGACGGCGCGCACCAGCGACTCGTCGGAGAACGGCAGCAGGTCCTCCAGGGAGCCGCCGCCCCGGGCGATGATGATCACGTCGATCTCGCGGTCGGTGTCGAGCCTGTGGAGGGCGTCGGTGACCTCGCCGACGGCGTACGGCCCCTGGACGGCGACGGTCTCGACCTTGAACCGCACGGCGGGCCAGCGGCGGCGGGCGTTCTCCAGGACGTCGCGCTCAGCGGCCGAGTCGCGCCCGCAGATCAGGCCGATCGTGCCCGGCAGGAACGGCAGCCGGCGCTTGCGATCGGCGTTGCCGAGGCCCTCGGCGACGATGATCTGGCGCAGCCGCTCCAGCCTGGCCAGCAGCTCGCCGATGCCCACCGGGCGGATCTCGAGGGCCGTGAACGCGAAGGAGCCTCTGTTCACCCAGAAGTCCGGCTTGACCAGCACGACCACTCGGGCGCCGTCCACCGGGCGGGGCACCGTCGCCTCGTACACGTTGCGGGGGCAGGTGACGCGGGCGGACACGTTGGCGACCGGATCGCGCAGCGTGAGGAACACCGTGCCGCCGCGGGAGGACAGGTCGGTGATCTGCCCCTCGGCCCAGACGGTGCCGAGCTTGCCGATCCACTGCGCCACCATCTGCAACACCGAGCGGATGGGCAGTGGCTGCTCCGGTGAGGTCTTGGCCGTCATGCGGGCAGCCTACAAACCATCCGGGGCTATTCCCCTGCTTCGAGCTTGGCGAGGCGCTTGGCGTACATCTGGACGATGTCGTCCCTGTCCGAGGTCTTCCGCTCGTACTCGATGAGCGACCTGATCTGGTCGGCGGACTTGCCCCGCAGCCGGGCGCGCAGCGACGCCATGGTGAGGTCGGAGTAGCCGGGGAGGGGCTCGGCGAGCGTCGAGGTCGTGCCGGCGGGGGAGGACGCGGGGCCCGCTGACGGCGTGGACGGCGTGGACGGCGTGGACGGCGTGGTCGCGGCGGCGGGGATCTGCGGCGCGGTCGCAGCCTCGGGCGCGGTGCCGTTGCGGGCGGCGTCGGCCGGCTTGCCCGTCGCGGCCCTGGGCTTCCTCGTACGGGGCTTCGGCTCGGCGGTGGCCGCCTTGGCCTTGGCCGTCGCGGAGGCGGCCTTGGGCTTCGCTACCGGCTCCGCCTTGGGCTTGGGCTTGGCCACCGGCTCGGCCTCGGCCTTCGGCGCGGCGGCGGCTTCCGGCTTCGCGGCCGGGGCGGCTTCGGGCTTCGTCGTGGCCTCGGGCTTCGCGGCCGGAGCGGCTTCGGGCTTCGTCGTGGCCTCGGGCTTCGCGGCCGGGGCGGCCTCGGGGGTCGCGGCGGGCGCGGGCCTCAGCTGGGGGGCCGGAGCCGTGGGCGGGACGGTCACGGTGGACTCGGCCTTCGGCGTGGACCCGTTCAGGCTGTCAGCCGGTGTGCTCGGACGGGGGGCGAAGATGACCGGCTCGCGCCTGGCGGGCTTCTCCTCGCGCTCCCCGGCCACGACGGGCGACGCCGGGCCACCGGCCGCCCGCACCTCGGAGGCCGCCCTGTCGTCCTCGCTCAGCAGCCGCTTGATGCCCGTGCGGATGCGGTCGCCCAGCATCAGGGCCTGGCCGACCCCGGTGAGCGCGGTCTGCAGCACGTTGAGGGGCAGGTCCTTGGCCTTCTCCTTCAACTCGCGCGGATGGGTGACGGTCTTGGCTATGGTGCGGACGATGTCGGTCACTGACATGCCGGCTCCCTAGAGGGTCTGATATTGGACGACCAGTCTCGCCGGACTGTGCCGCATGAGGACAAGGGGAGGACGGACAGGGCCGTCGCACACTCCCTCAAGCATAGGAAACCAGATAAACGGTGCGTGTTTACGGATGCCGAGCATGAGGCTGGCAAGGAATCCACGAGCGCATAGCATTGAGGACATGATTCCGGAGACCTCCACGCCCCGTCGTGTCCTGGTGGCCAAGCCGCGCGGTTACTGCGCGGGCGTCGACCGCGCAGTCCAGGCGGTCGAGAAGGCTCTGGAGCGGTACGGCGCGCCAATCTACGTCCGCAAGCAGATCGTCCACAACACCCACGTCGTCAAGACGCTGGAGGAGCGTGGCGCGATCTTCGTCGAGGAGACCGACGAGGTGCCCGAGGGCGCGATCGTCGTCTTCTCCGCCCACGGCGTCGCCCCCGCCGTCCACGACGAGGCCGCCCGGCGGTCGCTGAAGACCATCGACGCCACCTGCCCGCTGGTCACCAAGGTGCACAACGAGGCCAAGCGGTTCGCCGCCAGCGACTACGACATCCTGCTCATCGGCCACGAGGGCCACGAGGAGGTCGAGGGCACCGCGGGCGAGGCCCCCGACAACATCCAGCTCGTCGACGGTCTCGACGGAGTCGACGGCGTCCAGGTGCGCGACCCCGAGCGGCTCGTCTGGCTCTCCCAGACCACGCTGTCGGTCGACGAGACCAACGAGACGGTCACCCGGCTCAAGGAGCGCTTCCCCAACCTCATCGACCCCCCGAGCGACGACATCTGCTACGCCACGCAGAACCGCCAGATCGCGGTCAAGGAGATCGCCCGCGAGTCGCAGCTGGTCATCGTCGTCGGCTCCACCAACTCCTCGAACTCCAAGCGCCTCGTCGAGGTCGCGAAGGACGCCGGGGCCGACGCCTCCTACCTCGTGGACAACGCCTCCTTCATCAAGGACGAGTGGCTCGACGGCGTGACCACGGTGGGCGTGACCAGCGGCGCCTCGGTGCCCGAGGAGCTCGTCGAGGCGGTGCTGGCCCGTCTGGCCGGGCACGGCTTCGGTGACGTCGAGGAGGTCGAGTCGGTCGCCGAGAGCGTCCGCTTCGCCCTGCCCCACGAGCTCCGCCGCGACCTCCGAGCCGCCACCCGCTGACCCCGCGAAGGTCAGCCGCTCGTGCGCCACGGGCCCGCCTCGGGGCCGGTGTCGATGACCGCGTCGGCGCGGGCCCGCACGTCGTCGGCGGCGAAGTAGGCCCGTTCCTGGCGTGCCCAGCGCTCCCAGTGCGGGCGGTAGGCCTCGCCGTCCCGGCTGAGCGCCCTCGCCTTCCGCACGGCGAGCGGCGCCTCGGTCCAGACCAGGAACGACAGGTACGGCGCCGTGGCCACCGCTCCGGCTCCGACCCCCTCGACGATCACGACGTCCGAGGGGGGCAGCTCGCGCCACTCGGCGTACGCCCCGAGCGTCCAGTCGTAGCGCCGCCAGCGGGCGGGCGTCCCTCCGGCCAGCGGGCGCAGGATCCACTCCACGAGCCGGTCGACGCCGCCCCGCAGGCCGTCCCAGCCGGGGTAGAGGTCGTCCATGTGCACCAGGGCGGCCTCCAGTTCGACCGCGAGCGCGCCGCCCAGCGTCGTCTTGCCGGACCCGGAAGGCCCGTCCACGGCGATCACCCGCGCCCGCTCGGCGCGCAGCCGTACGGCCACCTCGGCCACGCACGCGGACGCCTGGCCCGCGCGGCCGTCCGGAACCTGGGGAGTCGCGGGGGTCTCGGCGGTCACGGGGTCGCCTGAGCAGCGGGGGTCGAGGCGGTCACGGTGGTCACGGGGGTCGCCTGAGTTGCGGGGGTCACGGCAGGGCTTCGCCGTACGGCAGGGACCGGCGGAAGCGCCTGGCCCGCTCGCGCAGCGCCGCGGGGTCGCCGCCGTCGGCCGCGTCGCCGATGAGCGGGGAGCCGACGCCGACGGCCACCGCCCCCGCGTCGAGGTAGGCCCCCACCTGGTCGGCCCGCACGCCCCCCACCGGGATCAGCGGCACGCGGGGGAAGGGCTCACGCAGCCGGGCGATGTAGGAAGGGCCGTGCGCCGAGGCGGGGAAGACCTTGACCGCGGTCGCGCCCGCCTCCGAGGCCGCCCACACCTCGGTCGGCGTCAACGCCCCGATCAGGGTCGGGATGCCGAGCTCGACGCCGCGCGCCGCGCCCTCGCACATGGCCGGGGTCACCAGGAACCGCGCGCCCGCCTCCCGCGCGCCGTCGGCATCGGCCCGCGTCAGGACCGTCCCCGACCCTAGGACGACCCGGTCACCGAGCGCCGCGTGGATCCTGCCGACGACCGCGAGTGAGTCGGTGCCGGTGAGCGAGACCTCCATCACGTCGACGCCCTCCTCCGCGAGCACGCAGGCGGTACGGAACGACGCCTCGGGATCGCCGCCCCGGATGATCGCCAGCAGGTGTTTCTTCCAGAGCAGGCTCAGCAACTGCATGTTTCGGCTCCACGCTCGGTTCGCGGACGGCACGGCAAGATCGAGGGGGGATCGGCGGCCTGACGCGGGGGTCAGTCGTTCTGCTCCCTCGGGGATCCGTACACGCGAGGCTCGAAGTAGCCCTCGGGCTCAGGAGCGAAGGCCTGGTCGTCGCCCGGCTGCTTTCGCTTGGAGGCGGCGGCGGGACGGCTCGCGCGAAGGTCGGCGCGGAGCTCGCTGACGTTCGCGGGAAGGCCGCGGAACCACGCGGCGGCGAGCACCAGCGCCGCGCCTCCGAACAGCCAGGGCGCCGCCGCCGACAGCTTCGTGACCAGGCCGAGGCCCAGCGCCTGCACTATCGACGGTGCCCCGAACGCGCCGAGGACGGCGCTGATGAAGGTGGCGACGAAGAAGATCAGAGGGGGCGTCACCACGAGGGACAGCAGATCGCGTGGTTGGACGAGGAAGACGGCGGCCAGGCAGGCGACGGAGAAGACGAGGCCGACGATCACCGTCGACCCGGTCACCTCCGACAGGAGCGTGATCACGAAAATGAGCGCCATGGCACCCCGGGCGGTCAGCCTGACGCCCGGTCGCGCTTGCTCCTTTGTCACCACTGTCGCCCCCTCCGAGCCTGGTCGGCGGCCTCGCGGCCGGCAGGCTGGCCCTACGACAAGTCTTGCGCCAACTTACCGTTCAGAGGCGGGGCCGGGAACGGGCTTGCCGTCTCTTCACCGTGGGGTTGCGGGGTCTCTGCCCCCGCCTGTCCGAGCGGCTCCCGATCGAGGTCCTCGCCGACCAGTTCGGGCATGGAAGGTCGCCTGGGCAGGTCCTCGACGAGGTCCGGCTGGGGGAGCGGCCCGTCCACCAGGCCGAGGTCGTTCAGCTTGCGGGCGCTCACCAGCACGCGGCTCTCCAGCGAGCCGACCGTCTTGTTGTACGCCACGACCGCCCGGCTCAGCGCCTTACCCACCGCGTCGACGTTGCGGCCCATGGCGCCGAGCCGCTCGTACAGCTCCTTGCCGAGGTCGAAGACCGCGCGGGCGTTCTCGCTCAGCGCCTCCTGCTGCCAGGCGTACTGGGCGGTGCGCAGCATGGTGATCAGCGTGGTCGGGGTGGCGATGTGGACCCGCTTGTTCATGGCGTACTCGAGCAGGCCCGGGTCGCGCTCCAGCGCGGGGGCCAGGAACGCCTCCCCGGGGATGAACAGCACGACGAACTCGGGGGCCGGGCTGAACGCCTGCCAGTACGCCTTGGCGGCCAGCCTGTCGACGTGGTCGCGCACGTGGCGGGCGTGGGCGTCGAGCCGCACCTCCTGCATGTCGCTCTCGCCGGCCTCCGCGGCCTCCAGGTAGGCCGCGAGCGACACCTTGGAGTCCACGATGATGTTCTTGCCGCCCGCGAGGCGGACCACCATGTCGGGCCGTACGACCCCGTCGGAGGTCACCGCGCTCGCCTGCTCGTCGAAGTCGCAGAACCTCGCCATGCCGGCGATCTCGGCGACCCTGCGGAGCTGCAGCTCTCCCCAGCGCCCGCGCGCCTCCGGCCGCCGCAGTGCCCTGACCAGGGCGGTCGTCTGGGTCTTGAGCTGCTCGGAGCTGTGCCGCACGAACTCCATCTGCTTGCCCAGCTCGGCCTGGGCGACGCGGTTGCCCGTCTCGCTGTCGCGAAGCTGGTCCTGCACCTTGGCCAGGGTCTCTCTCAGCGGGGCGACGAGGTTCTCGACGGCCTGCCTGCGCTGCTCCAGGTCGCCCGCGGCGTCGGCGCGCGAGGCGGCGAACCGGCTCTCGGCCAGTTCGAGGAAGCGCAGGTTGTTGACGTCCAGGGCCCGTGTGGACAGCGACTGGAAGTGCCGGGTCATCTGCTCCTCGACGTAGGCGACCTTGTCCTCGGATGCCTGGGCCCTCGCCTCGGCCAGCGCGACCCTGCCCTCGGCCTCGGATGCCCGGGCCGTCGCCCGGGACCGGCCGAGGACGAAGCCGATGACCAGCCCCGCGGCCAGCCCCACGGCGAGTTGGAAGGCGAGTGCCATGACGTCCACCTCCCGCATGATTCCAGTCGCGCGGCCCCCGCGCGTGTCCGGCGTACAGCCGGGGCACCGTAAACTCGGCGAACGTGAGCCTGAGCATCGGCATCGTCGGCCTGCCCAACGTCGGCAAGTCCACGCTTTTCAACGCGTTGACCAAGAGCGGCAACGCTCTCGCGGCGAACTACCCGTTCGCCACCATCGAGCCCAACGTGGGGATCGTCGGCGTGCCCGACTCCCGGCTGGGCAAGCTGGCCGAGATCTTCGGTTCCGCCAAGATCCTCCCGGCGAAGGTCGAGTTCGTCGACATCGCGGGCCTGGTCAAGGGCGCCTCCGAGGGGCAGGGGCGGGGCAACCAGTTCCTGGCCAACATCCGTGAGACCGACGCGATCTGCCAGGTGATCCGGGTGTTCACCGACCCCGACGTCACCCACGTCGACGGCGAGATCTCCCCCCGGCGCGACATCGAGACGATCAACACCGAGCTCATACTCGCCGACCTCCAGACGATCGAGAAGGCCCTGCCGAGGCTCGCCAAGGAGTCGAAGTTCAACAAGGACCGCAAGGGCGTCCTCGAAGCGGCGGAGGCCGCCTCCAAGATCCTCGACGGCGGCACCACCCTCTACGCCTCGGGCGTGGACCTCGCCGACCTGCGCGAGCTGCACCTGCTGACGGCCAAGCCGTTCCTGTACGTCTTCAACCTCGACGCGGACGAGCTCACCGACGAGGCCCTGCGCGCCCGGCTGTCGGAGCTGGTGGCCCCGGCCGAGGCGGTGTTCCTGGACGCGAAGATCGAGTCCGAGCTGGTCGAGCTGCCGGACGACGAGGCGCTGGAGCTGCTCCAGTCGGTCGGCCAGGAGGAGTCCGGCCTGACCCAGCTCGCCCGCGTGGGCTTCGAGACCCTGGGCCTGCAGACCTACCTCACGGCCGGTCCCAAGGAGAGCAGGGCCTGGACCATCCGCAAGGGCGCCACGGCCCCGGAGGCGGCGGGCGTCATCCACACCGACTTCCAGCGCGGCTTCATCAAGGCCGAGGTCACCTCCTTCGCCGACCTGGTCGAGGCAGGGTCGCTGGCCGCGGCGAGGTCCGCGGGCAAGGCCCGCATCGAGGGCAAGGACTACGTGATGCGCGACGGCGACGTCGTGGAGTTCCGCTTCAACGTCTGACCGTCTTCGGCACGTACGACCGCCTCCGGCGCGCCACTGCCGCGCCGGAGAGGCCGTCACCAAACGCGCTCGCCGGTGCGTGACCCTGGGACCTGCGGATAGCAATGCCTGGCTGTCAGGTAATCGAGCGGGGCTTCCCGCCGCGCGTAATCTCCAGTGTTTGGGTCGGTTGTGTGCCCCGCCGGGGTCGACGGCCGTTGACGTGGCCGCCGTGCGCCGACTCGCACGAGCAGCCTGGCGGAAGGGAGGCCGGTGCGTGCGGACGGTTCGCTGCCTCCCGGCCGAGCCCGACGCCTTCTCCACCGTTTCCACCGAGAGGCCTTCGCGGATCGGCGCGCGCGGTCCGTTCACCTGCGTGAGCAGGGATTATGCCGGCAATGCAAGTCGTTTCCCATCTGGTGCGAGCTTTGTCCGTAATGCGGATTTTCATGCGGGTGTCACTCGTGGCTCACCGGCGAACACGGGCCCTGTGTCCTGCGTGAACTCTGCGGACGCGTTCCTGAAACCGGAGGAAGACCGACTTGGTCTGCTACGTGGATGCCTGCAGCATGGGCGTGGCTTTCCTGGAACAATTGGTGGGGCGGCTAAAGTGAATACTTCACCATGGATAACAGGATCGACAGTAAGACAACAGCGCGTCAGCCGGGGGGATCGGCGCGAGCGGAGGCGTGATGGCTCGCAGGTCAAACGTCCAGCAAGGTCTGCGGACCTCTGGCGAACCCGAGCATTCCGCGTACCCTCCGTCGCCCTACGATCAAGGCCCTGAGCACATGCCGGTTCGGGGACGCAACGCACCCCGCCGCGGCGGATGGTCCGGTGGGGGCGGGCGTTGGCTGGTGTGGACGGGCAGGGCCGTGCTGTGGGCCGTGATCATCGTGATCGTCGTCAACGGCGTCCGCGCGCCCATCGAGCGCATGGCCCAGGGCAATGAGCCCACGGGCACGTCCGCGAGCCCCACGACCTCCGGGTTCCCCACGGCCGACGCCGCGGCCTTCGCCGGCCAGTTCGCGGCGGCCTATTTGAGTTTCGACGGTTCCAAGCCCGACGACAGGGCCGAGCGCCTGAAGCCTTTTCTTCCCGAAGGCGCCGAGCGCCAGTTCGGCTGGAATGGGCTCGGCCGCATGTCAGCGGGTGCGTACCAGTTCTCCGGCATCGAGGTCACTGACGCGCAAAATGCCATTGTGACCGTTTTCGCCCAATCCGGTGCGCAACGCTGGAAGCTTTCCGTGCCGGTTTACTACTCCGACGGCAAGTTCGTGGTCTCCGGCCAGCCCGCCCTGCTGCCGGCCGGAGGTCCCGCCGGCCTGCCCCAGCTCCCGCAGGTGGAGCACGACGACACCGCTGAGAGCGAGCTCCGACCGCAGCTCGAAGGCTTCTTCAAGGCCTACGCCGCGGGTGACGCCACGCAGCTCCAGCGTTACGTCGCCCAAGGCGTGACGCTCGACGGCTTCGACGGCAACGTCACGCTGGCCGAGCTCAAGAGCGTCAGTGCTCCCCCCGGCGGCACCAGCCGCGAGATCACCGCGGTGGTCGTGTGGGGCCTCCCCACGGGCGCCACCCCGTCGCCCGCGGCCACGAACACCGATCCGTCCGTGCAGGCGGCCGGACTGGAGCAGGCGTACCGGCTCCTCGTGGAGAAGCAGGGCGACAACTGGTACATCAAGAACATTCGCGGTGCGACCCGGTCCGCGGGGTGAGGCCGGGCGGCGATGGGAGCGAGGGAGCGGCAAAGGGAGCGCGACAACCCGGACCGGTCCGAGGACCGGCCAGCGCGACCATGAGCAGGAGGACGAAAGTTGATTCTGAAAACCATCGTGGAGCACTCGCTGGAGCTGGTGACGCCGTCGGCGCCGCCGTCCGGCGGGGTGAACACCGCGGGCCTCGCGGACTTCCTGCGGAAGTTCTTCGCGCCCCTGTTCCTTGTCGTGGTCTCCGTCGTCGCGATCTTCTTCCTCTTCACGCGGGAGATCACCAGATTCGTCCAGTTCATCATTCTGGCGGTCGCGATCGGTGTGATCTTCTATGTGCCCAACGTCATCGAGGTGACGGCCAGGGCGATCGCGGGGGCGCTCGGCATCAAGTGAGCGCCACCGGAAGGCCGTGACAGGGAGAGGAGGATCGGGTGGACCTGCCTACCTATACCAATATCTGGCGGATTGAGAAGCGGCTCTACAAGCTGTACGACCTTCGGCTGCCGATGCCGCTTCCGATCGTCTGGATCGGTGTGTTCGTGGGCGTGCTGGTCCCATGGTCGATCCTTCTGATGCTCGTCAGGATCCCCTTCGACGCGCCGTGGCACGTGCTCTACCTCGTGCCGCCCGGCATCGTGACCTGGCTGTCGACGCGGCCGGTGATCGAGAGCAAGCGGCTCAACGAGCTGCTCCAGTCCCAGGTCCGCTACCTCGGCGAGCCGAAGGCCTGGTGCCGCCTGGCGCCGGTCGACGAGCCCGACGAGATCACGTTCACCGCGCGGGTTTGGAGGTCGGCTCCGCAGGCCGCGCTCCTCGTGTCCGCCGACACCGCGAAGTCCGCCTCCCGGGCGCGGCGCGGCACCAGGGCGAAGCCCAGGCACACTGCGCCCCGGCGCAGGCCGCTGGAGGCCTGGGGCCCCGCGCGGCAGCTCCCATCCGTCAAGGCGGGCGCCCGCAGGGGCGCGGTCGTCCCCGGCGAGGTACGTCCCGCCGTGGCCGCCGCCGCGGCGGCCGTGACCACCCTGCCCACGGCCGAGCCCCCCCTCCGCGTGACCGAGACCCCGGTCCGCGCGACCGAGACTCCCGTCCGCGTGACCGAGACCCCGGTCCGCGCCGCCGAGACCCCGGTCCGCGCCGCCGAGACCCCGGTCCGCGCCGCCGAGACTCCGGTCCGCGTGACCGAGACTCCGGTTCGTGCGACCGAGACCCCGGTCCGCGCCGCCGAGGCTCCCGCCCGCGTGACCGAGGCTCCACTGCGGTTGACCGAGCGGCCACGTCTCACCTGGGGCGCCGTGGCCACCCACTCGGCCCCCGGGCTCCCGCCCGGCACGTCCTCGTCGCCCGACGCCTCCGTGCCCGCTCCCGCCCGGGCCCTCGAACCCCCAAGGCCCACCCCGGACCGCGTCACCGACATCCCGCGGCCCAAGGCCGGCCGCATCGCCGAGCTCCCGGCATCGGGGCCGGAGCAAACCCCCGACGTCCCGGCGTCGAGGTCCACCCAGGGGGGCCTGTCCGCCACGCAGGCCGGTCCGCCGGTTCAGGAGCCCGCGACCGCGGAGACCCACAGGGCCACGCAGCCTGTGGCTCCGATCGGCACCGAGGCGCTGCGCCGCCTGCGCAGGCTCGCGGCGTCCGCCGAGAGCCGCGGGCCCGCAGCGTCCGCGGAGAGTCGCGGGCCCGCGACGCCCAAGCCTCAGGCCGCCATTCCGGAGCCGGAGCTTCATACGCCACAGCTTGAATCCGCCACCCCCGAGCCCGAGGCCGCCACTCCGGAGGCTGCGGGCCACGCGACGGAGGGACATGCGGGGATCGCGGGTGTCTCGTCCGTGGGGGGCGACCCCGATGCGGAGACGGAGCTGCGCGAGCAGCACCGCAAGGGACAGCCGCCGCGCCCGGCCGCGTACACCCGGTTGCCCGAGGCTCGTACGGTCTGGCCGGTGTCCCCGTCGCGCACGCCGGAGACGCCCGTCCCTGCGGACCCGGGCCAGACCGCGCCCAAGCCCCTGACCACGGGCCCCGTCCAGTCCGTCTCCAAGCCCAAGCCGGCGGTGCCGAGGAGTCCGGTGCGGCCGGCGGCGGGTGAGCACGGGGCGCCGCCGCTGTCCATCCGGGCGGTGCCGGGGCCCGGCACGACCGCCGATCCGGCCGCGCCGTCCGTGCCCGTGCCGGTTCCCCGTACGGGCGACGAGCCGCGCGTGCGTCGCGTCGAGTCCGTCGTGGGCCGTGACCAGACCGGAGGCTGGCGGCGTCTCGCCCAGGTGGTGGTCGGGGGCGGCGGTCCGAGCCGCAACGACGGCATCGAGACCGACGAGGCGAGGGCGCGCACGGTGCTCACCGGCAGCCGCCGCATCGTCGTGCTCGGCTGCACCGGCGGCGCGGGGCAGACCACGACCACGCTGATGCTGGGCCACACCCTCGCCCGTTACCGCGAGGACCGCGTCATCGCCGTCGACGCGAACACCGGAGACCACACGCTGACCGGCCGCATCCCGGCGGACTCGCCCGAGACGCTGACCTCCCTGCTGTCAGGGCTGGACGGCGTGAGCGGCTATCTCAGCATGCGGGCGTACACCACCCGGTGCGAGTCGGGTCTGGAGGTCGTCGCCTCCGACGCCGACACCGCGGCGGCCCGCCGGCTCGCCGACCAGGGCCTCTTCTCCGACCAGCGGCTGGCGCAGGCCATGCGGGTGCTCGACCGCCACTACCGGCTGATCCTGGTGGACCCCGCCGCGGCCGTGGCGGCGCGCATGCTGCCGTACGCCGACCAGCTGATCCTGGTGGCCCCCGCCAGCGAGGACGCCCCCGACGCGGTGGCCATGACCTTCGACTGGCTCGACGGGCACGGGTCGACCGAGCTGCGCCGGCGGGCGATCATGGTGATCAACGGCGTGAGCCGGCGGAGCATGGGCGGTGTGGAGCAGGCGGAGGCCGTGGCCCGCGGCCGTTGCCGTGCGATCGTCCGCGTCCCCTGGGAGGACGAGCTGGCCCCCGGGCAGCCCGGCCACGCCCAGCTGACCCATCTCCGGGCCGGAGGCCGCAGGGCGTACGTCGCCCTCGCGGGAGTCGTGGCAAGCGGGCTGGCGGCGGCGAGCCGCCCGAGCGAGGAGGAAGTGGCCCAGTGACCAGGGAGCGTGCCCAGCGCGGGGGGCGGGCCGGCTGATGGCGAGAACGTCGCGGTCGAGGAGCAGGCTGGCCGTTCGCTATTTCGACGACCGGATCCTCCTCACCGACTCATCGGCATGGGCATATTTCCGGCTTCCGACGGTGAGCTATGAGTTCGTCACCGCCGAGGAGCGGGAGGCCCTGGCCACCAACATCACCATCGCCCTCGCCGCCATCCGCATGACCGACGCCGAGGTGCACCTGCGGGTCGCCCACCGGGCCTATCCCGCCGCCGACTGGGCCATGGCGCTCAACTCCACCTCCGACGAGGGGGACGGCTGGCGCGACTACCTGGAGGACATGTACCGCCACGTCTGGGCGAAGGACTTCTGGTCGAAGGAGGTCTACCTCGGGGTGCGGCTCGGGCCGCGCGGCGCGCAGCTCGGCACGGGGGTGCTCGCCCAGCTCTTCGGCTTCTACCAGCGCAGCGAGAAGACCCTGGGCCTGGAGGACGACCACGTCCCCGACAACGAGATCAGCAAGTGGACCGACCAGGCCGAGCGCCTCGGGCGGGCCCTCGGCTCCAGCGCCCTGTACGCCCGCCACGCCTCCTCCGGCGAGATCGCCTGGCTGTTCCGCCACGCGGCCTCGGGCTCGCTCGGCGACCCGCCGTCGTCGGCGACCCCGTCCAGGCGGTGGGGCAAGGGCGAGGTCGAGTCGCTGGTCGAAGGCCAGATCCACAACGGCAGGTCGCTCCTGCGCATCGAGCAGCCCGCGGGCGACTCCTACGTCGCGCACCTGTCGTTCGCCAGGTTCCCCGACCTGATGCCGTTCCCCGACGGGGAGCCGTGGCTGCACTTCATCGACCAATTACCGTTTCCGGTGGAAGTCAGCTCGCGGATGCGCTTGATCCCCCCGGTCAAGGCGAGCAAGGACGTCGCGCGCAAGCTCGCGCACGCCCGTGACATGGACATCCACATCCGTGAGGCCGGTGCGGAGGCACCCATCGCGCTGGCCGAGCAGATCGACGCGGCTCGCATGCTGGAGCACGGCATCACGAAGGAGCGGCTGCCCTTCGTGTACGGCTGGCACCGGCTGATCGTGGCCGCGCCGACCGAGGAGATGTGCGTGCAGCGCGTCGAGGCCGTCGTGGAGCACTACCGCGACATGGGCATCGACATCGTCAACTCCACGGGCGACCAGTTCTCGCTGTTCTGCGAGGCGCTGCCCGGCGAGCGCGTGCGCGTCAACGCCTACGCCCAGCGGCAGCCGCTGCGCACGATCGCGGGCGGCATGGCCACGGCCACGGTGGACCTCGGCGACCGCATCGACGAGAGCGGTGCCGGGTGGGCCGGGCCGTACATCGGGGAGACCCTCGGGCGTGCGCGGTCGATCGTCCACTTCGATCCGCTGGTGGCCGCGACGCGCAACCGGCCGACCGCCATCGCCATCACCGGCGAGCCCGGTGGCGGCAAGACCACGCTCGCGCTGCTGCTCATCTACCAGATGGCGCTGCGCGGGGTCACCGTCGCGGTCATCGACCCCAAGGGCGACGCCGAGTCGCTGGTCCAGCTCCTGCAGAACCGCGGGCGCAAGGCGCGCATCATCCCGCTGGGCTCGGCGGCCCCCGGCCTGCTCGACCCGTTCTCCTTCGGCGACGACATCGCGGCCAAGAAGACCATGGCGACCGAGACCCTGCGGCTGCTGCTCCCGCGCATGTCGGAGGAGCGCGAGTCGGCGATGATCCAGGCCGTGTCCACGGTGTCCAACGCGCCCGATCCGTCGCTCGGCAAGGTCGTCGACCACCTGGAGGAGGCCGAGGACCCGGCCTCCAGGAACCTCGGCGCGGTGCTGCGCTCGATGGCCGAGATGCACCTGGCCCGGTTGTGCTTCGACCCCTCCGGCGGCGAGCAGGTCGACACCGAGGGCTGGACCACGGTGTTCACCCTCGGCGGGCTGACCCTTCCCGACGTCGCCACGGCGCGCGACGACTACTCCTACGAGCAGCGCCTCTCGGTCGCGCTGCTCTACCTGGTGTCGCAGTTCGCCCGGCGGCTCATGAACGGCCTCGACCGTCGCGCGCCCAAGGCGATCTTCCTGGACGAGGCCTGGGCGATCACCTCGACGCCCGAGGGCGCCAAGCTCGTGCCGGAGGTCTCGCGCATGGGCCGTTCCAGGAACACCGCGCTGGTGCTGGTCTCCCAGAACGCCGGTGACCTGCTGAACGAGCAGGTCACGAACTGCCTGTCCTCGGTGTTCGCCTTCCGCTCGACCGAGCGCGTCGAGGTCGACCACGTGATGGCGTTGCTCGGCGTGGAGCCGTCCGAGGAGCACAAGGCCGCGCTGCGGGCTCTGGGCAACGGTGAATGCATCTTCCGCGATCTGGACGGCCGGGCGGGCCGTATAGGGGTGGACCTCATCTCCGAGGAACTGCTGCGTTGGCTGGACACCAATCCGACCCACGACAAACCCGACGAGAGCGTGCATGATCCTCGTGGGCGGGCAAGCAGGCCGGGGACTGCGCAGGAGGTGCGGTCATGAGACGTCACGAGCACCGCGACAGGCGGCATGACGAGCAGCGTGGAAGGCACCGTGGACCGAGGGCGCCTCTGGGGCGCGCGAGTGGAGCGAGCGCATGAGACGGTTGCGGCGCAAGGTCGTTGTGGTCCTCGCGATCCTCGCGAGCGTTCTGGTGGTGCCGATCGCGTTCTCCCCGACCGTGGCCGGCGCCGCCGGGCCGTGTGACCTGTCACCGGACCTCGCACCCGAGATCGTCGGCGGTGGCGTCGACGGGCTCGTCAAGCCGCCGCCACCCGACCCTGCGCCGGGTACGGGCGCGACGGGCACGGCGGGCCTGGGCGACACGACGTCGCCGGACGCGTACTCCGCGACCACCGGTACCACGACGTCCGGCAAGGACGTGGCGGAGCCGCTGACCAACTACGACCGTTATGGCATGGCCGGGCAGTTCTGGCACACCTACGGCCTCGGCTGCAACGACGTGGCGGCGGTCCTCGGCAACGCGTGGGCCAACACGGTCTTCTCCTGGGCCAAGGCCATCGACCGGATGACGATCACGACTTACCAGGCGGCCGCCACCGAGGGACCGCTCCAGTCGATCAAGGACATGGTCGACGACATCGTCACCAACCTCGCCAACGCCATGTACTGGCCGTACCTGCGGGTGATCATCCTGCTCGGGGCCGTGTGGCTGGCGTGGTACGGCCTGATCCGCAAGCGTGCCAGCACGACGGCCGAGGGCGTGATCTGGATGATCCTCGCCGTCACGGTCGCCGTGTGGTTCTTCAGCCGTCCGGGCGACTTCACCGGCCTCGGTAAGACGGTGACCGACAAGACCGGCGAGATCGTCAACTCGGCGTTCAGCGGGCTGCCCGGGGCCGGCGGCGCGTCCTGCCTGCCGGCCAAGGGCGAGACGAACGCCAAGGCGGGCCCGGGCGGCTACGGCCAGAGCGGCACCCCGGGCGTCGCCCAGAACGCCGACGCGCTGTGGTCCACGCTCGTCTGCAAGCCCTGGCTGATGGGCGAGTTCGGCACCGCCGACCCCAACGCCGCGATCGTCCGCACGTTCGGCGCCAAGACCCTGGACATCCAGGCGACCGACGTCCAGGAGCAGCGTTCGGGCCAGAAGCCCAGCTCGGGCTCCCATCAGGCGAGGTTCGAGGAGGAGGTCGCCAAGCCGCTGGAGAACACCCCGATGTTCTTCCTCTTCCAGGGCAAAGACTGGACGAGCAGGCTCGGCATCGCGATCGGCGCCCTCATGGCGGCCATGGTCACGGGTGTGCTGATCTTCCTGGTGGCGGTGTCGCTCATCGCGCTCAAGATCGGCTTCCTGCTGCTGCTGATCCTCGGGCCGGTGTTCCTGCTGATCGGCGTCCACCCCGGCTCGGGGCGCATCATCGCCATGCGCTGGGTCGAGATGCTGGTCGGCACGCTGCTCCGCCAGGCCGTGCTCGCATTGGTGCTCGGCGTGCTCGTGTACGGCTACGCCTTGATCATCTCCACGAACCTCCCGTGGGGCATGCAGATCATGTTCATCGCGCTGCTGACGATCGCGGTGTTCTTCTACCGCCGGCCCTTCCAGCACCTGTTCTCCTCCATGGACGGGCACACGCTGGCCACGCGGATGCTCGGCGAGGCGGCCTCCGCGCCGACCCTGTCCCGCGCCGCGAACGCCCTGCCGCCGGTGGCCGCGGCGCGCATGGGCCGCTGGGGCCTGCGCAAGGCCGAGCCGGTCATCAACGCGGCGGCCATGGCGGCCGGAGGCGCCGCGGCGGCGACCGCCTCCTCGGTGGCCCAGGGCCGGGTCAGGGGCGAGGAGGTCACCCCGGGAGCCACGCAGCAGTCCGGCACGCGCGTGCCGGTGGGTGCCCAGCCCGCCCCGCTGGACGCCGACGGGCAGGCGGGGCTCCGGCGCAAGGCGACCGGGCGCGGCACCGCGGTCCCGCGTCCCGGGGCCGCGCCGCCGCTCAACCTCTCCGGCCGCATGGGCGGCTCCGGCCGTCCCGGCGGCGCGGGACCCGGCGCCCCGAGCCCGCGCCCCGCGACCCGCACCGGCACCAGCACAGGCACCGCCGCCGGGACGGGCGCGGGAGGCGGCGGTTCGTCGGGTAGCTGGTTCGGCGGCAGGTCCGGTGGCGGGTGGGCCTCACGGTCCGGCTCCTCGGGCGGGTCGTCCGGCGGCTCTTCGGGTGGCTCCCGCCGTTCCGAGGGGGCGGCGCCGAGGGCTCCGCGCTCCACGGCCGGCGGGCCCCGGGGCGTGTCGGGCGGCGGCGGTTCGTCGGGACGTTCCTCCGGCGGCTCGTCGGCGCGTTCGTCAGGCGGGTCGTCCAGCGGGTCCTCGGGTTCCTCCGGGAGGTCGTCGGGCCGTTCTTCGGGCGGTTCGTCGGGAAGCCTGTTCGGCGGCTCGTCCAGCCGGTCTAACGGCTCCTCGGGCAGTTCGTCGGGCGGGTCGTCCGGCTGGCTGTCCGGAGGCGGCCGGTCGTCCTCCGGGGGCGGGCGCTCGGGGTCCGGCGAGGCCCCGCCGCTCTGGCTGCCCCCGCGCTCCGACTCCGGACGCGGTGAGGCCGAGCAGTCGCCGTTCTGGCTCCGACCGGCCGACCGCGACAAGGACTGACGATGGTGCAGGTCAACGACCGGCGAGGGCTCGTCTTCGCCGGTGTGGTCGTCGCACTGGCGGCCGTCGGCATCTACCTGTCCATGCGGCCCGCCTCGGGCGGGTCGCAGGACGGCGGTCCTCCGAGGACTGCGGCGGTCTCGACCCCCACCGCACCGCCGCAGACGGGAACGTCGCCGGCTCCGGCGGTGAGCCCCGGCGCGTTCGACATCTACAGGTTCCTCCCGGTTCCCAAGGAGCAGATCGCCATGGCCGCCGACGTGGCCCAGCGGTTCGCGGTCTCCTACGCGACGTACCGGTTCGACGAGGACCCCGCGTCCTTCGCCGAGCGGCTGAAGGGGTTCACCACGGTCGAGATGGGCGCGAGCCTCGCCCGGGACGTCACCACGCCGGCCACGGTGGACCAGAACCGCGCCGATGAGGTCGTGTCCCAGGGATCGGCGCGGTTGAAGACCATCAGGAACATCTCCGATGGCTCGATCGTGTTCGTGGTCACCGCCATCCAGCACATCACCGCCAAGAGCGGGTCGCAGGAGCGCAGCACCGACTACGCGATCACTCTCACCCAGATCGGCACCGAGTGGCGGGTGTTCGACATGCAGCGCGCCGACGCGGGCCAGGACGGGGACACCGGCGACGGGACCACGCAGTGACCTCCCGCGTGCGCATAGCGCTCCTCATCGGGCTGGCCGGGGTCGTGCTGGTCACTCTGATCATGGCGCCGATGCTGATGAGCACGTTCCCCTCGTTCCTCGGCGGCGGCAGCACGGCCGGCGGCGACTGCACGGACACGGTCACCAAGGTGACGAACGTCTCCACCACCGCTCAGTCGGACATCCCGCCTGACTACCTTGAGCTGTACAAGAAGTGGGGCAAGAAGACCGGGGTCCAGTGGACCGTGCTCGCCGCGGTCGGCAAGCGCGAGACCGACCACGGCCGTTCCAGCCTGACCGGGGTCAAGAGCGGTACGAACTACGCCGGAGCCGCGGGTCCCATGCAGTTCCTGATCAGCACCTGGGGCGGCAAGGCCAAGATCAAGATCCCGTCGAAGTTCAGCGGGTACGCGTCGGACGGCGACGGCGACGGCTGGGCCGACGTCTACAACCCGGCCGACGCGATCCTCGGCGCGGCCAAGATGCTCAAGCGCAACGGCGCCCCCGCCGACCTCAAGCGGGCGCTCTTCGTCTACAACCATGCGATGTGGTACGTCGAGCAGGTGCTGGTGATCGCCAGGCGGTACGCCTCCGACGGCACGCTGGAGCTGCCCCCGGAGGCCGATCCGGCCTGCGACGCGCCCATCGTGGAGGCGGCGCCGACCGACATCGTGCGCAAGATCCTCGCGTACGCCCTGGCCCAGCGCGGCAAGCCGTACCGCTGGGGCGGCACGGGCCCGGACGCCTTCGACTGCTCGGGCATCATCTACATGGCCTACCGCGCGGCCGGGCTGTCGATCCCGCGCACGACCTTCGGCCAGTGGCCGTTCGGCGCGAAGGTCGCCAAGGGCTCGGAGCAGCCGGGTGACCTGGTCTTCTTCAACGCGGGGCCCGGCACGTCCTCCAGCAGTCCCGGGCATGTGGGCATGGTCGTCTCGCCCGGCAAGATGGTGGAGGCCCGGTGCACCCTGTGCGGGCCGATCAAGATGACGACGTACCGCGACCGGCCCAACATCGTCGGCTACACCCGCCCGCTCCAGAACCCGACGGTCATCGGGCAACTCAAGCAGCTGGGCCTCCCCTAGATCGGGTCATTCCGCGCACTTGCCGCATTCTCGATGCGTCCAGGAGCGAGACCGGGGAGAGACTCCTTAGTCTTTACCCGCATGGAGAAGATTGTTGTCGCGGCGGCCATCGTCGAGGGGGGCAGGCTCCTGGCCGCCCAGCGTGCCGGGCCGCCGGAGATGGCAGGGGGCTGGGAGTTCCCCGGCGGCAAGGTCGACCCGGGTGAGAGCGACCACGCGGCGCTGATCCGGGAGTGTCAGGAGGAGCTCGGCGTCGCGATCGAGGTGGGGGACCGCATCGGCGGCGACTGGCCGCTCAGTCCCGGGTACGTGATGCGCGTCTGGCTCGCACGGCTCATCTCGGGCGTTCCGCACCCCCACGAGCACTTGGCGCTGCGCTGGCTCGGCCCTGACGAGCTCTTCGACATCCCTTGGCTACCTGCTGACCTGCCCATTGTGCGGGCTGTACAAGATCTGATCCCTGAGGGTTGAGGCCCGGCACGGTGTGAGATAACAGCTACACAGCGTGACGAGTTTGTCTCGCACCGTATCGGGGGACGGGGATCTGCAGTGGCCGGTTGGTGGCGACGTGCCCATGTGGTGTCCGTAGTCGGCGTTGGAGCGCTGGCTCTGGGAGGCGGGGGTACCTCTCTCGCCGCGACGGCGGCGGAGCGCGGCTCCGTGGAGCCGCCGGATACGGCCGATGGCGCCCAGCTCAGCGTGCGCCTGGTGCCCGTGCGCGATCAGGGACGGCAGGACAAGCCGATTCGCGAGGGCGACCTGCTGCACTTCCGGGTCAGGCTGGAAGGCCCGGCCGAGGGCGCGCGCCTGGCGGTGGCGGCCACTCCGAGGGACGCGCTGGCCTCGGTCGGCTGCGACGACGTCGCCGACATGCCCGTGAAGCCGGCCTCGCGCCCGGAGACGTGCGAGTTCGGCGACGTCTCGGGCACCAGGACGGTGGACGTCGCGCTGAGGGTTCCGCGCCAGGCGGGCGAGGTCGGCGTCACCGCCGTCGCCCAGATGCGCGACCCGGGCGGCGTGCAGTGGATCCGCCGGATGGCGGACGTCAAGATCAACCTGGACGGCCCGCCCGGCACCCGGGGCCCCGAGCCGGATCCGGGCGCGCCCGACTTCAAGTCCCGGAACGAAGGCGAGATCCAGGGGCTCGGCCCCGGATCGATCCAGCAGGGCGAGCCGGGAGAGCCCGCCATCGGCGCGGGTCCGGCCGCGGGCGAGGGAATCGCCGCGCCGGAGTCGCCGGGCATCACCCTGGCGGGACCGTCCGGGCCCTCGGACGCCTCGAAAGAGACCGCCCCCAAGGCCAACGCCCCGAAGGACAACGCCCCGAAGGACAACGCCCCGAAGGACAACGCCCCGAAGGACAACGCCCCGAAGGACAACGCCCCGAAGGACAACGAGCCCAAGGGCAACGACCCCAAGGGCAACGACCCCAAGGAGAACGCTCCCAAGGACAACAAGCCCAAGGGCAACGACCCCAAGGGCAACGCGTCCAAGGAGAACGCCCCGAAGGAGAGCGCCCCCAGGGGGGACGTCTCGCAGGGGGACATCGTGAAGGGCGAGGCCCCGAGGCCGCAGATCGGGGAGTACCCCCTGCCGCTGGGCATCGGCGGCCCTCTTCCGAAGATCGGTGACGCCGCCCCGCCCGAGACGCTGGTGAAGGACATCGACGGCCCCAGGGACGCCGACAACGTCAAGGACCTGACCCTTCCGGCGGCCCCGACCGGCTCCGCGGGTGCCGCCCAGCCGCCCGCGGACGCCGCGACGTCCCCCGAGAGCCTGCTCGAGAGCACCCCGCGACCGGCGGAGCGGGTCGTCGACCTGACCGGCCCGGCTTCCGTGCCCGTCGGCGCCCATGACCAGGGCGCCACCCCGAAGTCGCGCCCGGACTCCGCGCAGGCGATCCCCGGAGCGTCCCGGCTTCCGGCGGGCAGGCTCAAGGCGTCGCCCGCGATCCCGCACCCGGCGCCCGGCGCCCCGGCCAAGCCCGCGAAGGCAGCGGTGCCGCCCCCCGCGATCCCGTTCCCGGCGCCGATGCCGCTTCAGGGGCCGGTCCCCGCGCCCGTCCAGGGTCCGCCGGTGGCGCCTCTGGGCGGCGCGATCCAGATGCCTCCGGCGGCCGTCATGCCGCCCGCGCCGGTACCGGCCCCGGCGCCCAGCCCGGTGCCGGGCACCGTGCTGGCTCCCGGCATCCAGCCGCCCGTTCCGGGCGCGGTCCCCGGCCAGCAGCCCGTCCCCGGGCAGCCGATCCCGGGCCAGGCGCCCTTCCCCGGTCAGGCGCCGTTCCCCGGTCAGGCGGCGGCACCCGGCCAGGTGCCCGGGGCGGTCCCGCCGCAGGCCCCGGCGATGGGGGCGCCGCTTCCTCAGGAGATGCGCCCCGGGAACCCGAACCTCGTGGCTGGCACGGAGCAGGACGACCTTGAAGTGGTGCGGGGGTTGCCCGCGGCCGTGGCCGCGGTAGGCCTGTTGCTCGGCGCGCTGGCGCTGCAGATGAAGTTCCGGCGCAGGCGGGCTTCCCGGAAATTCCTGCACTAGATGGATCGGTGTCGCTGAACGTCCTTTACTGTTACTTTTGCCCAACTAGGATGTGCTCTAGTTTGATCGGCAAGAGTGGCAAGCTGGAGGGCAGCGGTGAGCGGACGCGTGCGTGTGACGGCCGTGTCCGCAGTGGTGGCATCGATGGGTCTCACCGGCGTCGTCCTGCTCGCGACGGCGCCGCTGACGGCCTCCCGGGCGGACGCCGCGCAGGTCGCGATGGCCGACCCCACGCAGATCGAGCCCAGGGACCCGACCATCACCGATGACCCGGGCACCGACCAGTCGCCGCAGCCTGAGCCGACGGTCACGGTCACCATCACGACGAGCCCCGACCCGACGGTCACCCACACGAAGACGGTGAACCCGAAGCCGCCCGCCAAGGCGTCGAAGACGCCCAAGCCGACGGCGACGAAGACCTCCCCCATCGAGCCGCCGCCGACGTCGGTGGAGCCCCCGCCGACCAGCGCGCCGGTGATCCCGTCCAGCGAGCCGCTCGTGCCCACGAGCCAGCCTCCGGCGGACGTGGCGCCCGAGCCCCAGGTCTCGCTCGCGCTGGTCACCCCGACGCCCACGCCGTCGGAGACCTCCGAGCCGAGCCCCTCCTTCGAGGAGCCGACGCCCGACTCGGTGCCCATCGAGATCCGCAACGCGTCCCCCGAGTACAACCAGATGGAGCTGAGCAGGAGGCTCGCCGTCCCCGGGGTGCTGCTGGCCGTCCTCGTGATGCTGGGCGTGCTGATCTTCGAGGGCAGGATCCGGCGCACGGCGCACGCGGCGGCGGTCCGCAGGGCCGGGCCCCGCTCGCCGGGCCAGCACCGCGACGACGTCCCCGGCCCCTATCCCATGCCGGGCTACCCGATCTACCACGGGGGCACGGCGTACGCGCCCATCATCAGCTTCGTGCCGGTGCAGGGCTTCCCCGGCGGCCCGCAGGACCCGCAGGGGTACGGCGTCGCGTACGAGCAGGGCCTGAGCGGGCCGCTCCCGCTCGCGGCGGGCCCCTCCGAGCCGTGGCCCCGCAGGGAGGACGTCGAGTACCTCGGCGACTCTCCCGCGACCTTCCAGGCATCCAGCGGTCAGCCGCTTCCCGGCGAGCCGCTTCCCGGCGAGCCGCCGGCCGGGGTGAACCCGCCTCCGGCGGGCGGGGAGCAGGCGACGCTGCAGGCCCCTCTGCCGGGCGGCAAGCCCGGCCGGGGCCTCCTGGGCCGCTTCCGCCGCGGCTCCTCCTGAGACGCCGTACGGCCGCGCACGAGGCCGCCGTACGGCCGCTCGGGTGCTCTCCGGCACGCAGGGCGGCCGAATCGGGTGCTCTCCCGCACGCAGGGCCGCCGTACGGCCGCTCGCGTCCGCTCCCGCCTGCGGAGACCGTGATCGTCCGCCGGGCGTCCCTCAACGCATACGGGCCGCCGACCGTCGTGTCCGCGGTCAGCGGCCCGTCACCACGTCCGGGGTCTAGCCGGTCTTGGAGCCCGACGAGCTCGACGAGCCCGAGCGCTTGAAGATCTTGTTGCCGAGCCAGACCAGCGGGTCGTACTTCCGGTCGACCACGCGCTCCTTCATCGGGATCAGCGCGTTGTCAGTGATCTTGATGTGCTCGGGGCAGACCTCGGTGCAGCACTTGGTGATGTTGCAGTAGCCGAGACCGTGCTCCTCCTGCGCGGAGTCCTTGCGGTCGGCCACGTCGTACGGGTGCATGTCCAGCTCGGCGATGCGCATGAGGAAGCGCGGGCCGGCGAAGGCCGCCTTGTTCTCCTCGTGGTCGCGGATCACGTGGCAGACGTTGTTGCACATGAAGCACTCGATGCACTTGCGGAACTCCTGGGACCGCTCGACGTCGATCTGCTGCATGCGGTACTCGCCGGGCTTGACGTTGTCCGGCGGGGTGAAGGACGGGATCTCCCTGGCCTTCTGGTAGTTGAACGACACGTCCGTGACGAGGTCCTTGATGACGGGGAACGTGCGCATCGGGGTGACGGTGATCGTCTCGTCTTCCTCGAACGTCGACATGCGCGTCATGCAGCCGAGCCGGGGCTTGCCGTTGATCTCCATCGAACAGGAGCCGCACTTGCCGGCCTTGCAGTTCCACCGGACCGCGAGGTCGGGGGTCTGCGTGGCCTGCAGCCTGTGGATGGCGTCGAGGACGACCTCGCCCTCGTTCACCTCGACGACGAAGTCCTCAAGCTTGCCCTCGCCGCCTTCGCCGCGCCAGATGCGGAACTTGGCCTTGTAACCCATCAGGACTCCTTAACGAGCGCGTCGAAGTCCGTCAGCTCGTCGGCTGTGACGTACTTGCTGAGCTCCGCCCGGTCGAACAACGTGATCAGGTCCTCCCGCATGGGAGGCTGGTGCTTCTCCTCGATCGTGACCTCGCCGTCCGGGGTGAGCCCGCACCGCAGCAGCTTGCGCCGCCACTCCGCCGACATGCCGGGGAAGTCGTCGCGGGTGTGCCCGCCGCGGCTCTCCTCGCGGATCAGCGCCGCGCGGGCGACGCACTCGGAGACCAGCAGCATGTTGCGCAGGTCGATGGCGAGGTGCCATCCCGGGTTGTAGATGCGCCCGCCGGGCGCCCCGGCGTTGGAGGCCCGCTCCTTGAGCTTCTCGACGACCTCCAGGGCCTCCTTGACCTCCTCGGCCTTGCGGATGATCCCGACGAGCTCGTTCATCGTGCGCTGGAGCTCGTGGTGGACCTCGTACGGGTTCTCCCCGCCCGTCCGCGAGAGGGGGGCCATGGCCTCGATCTCGGCGCTCTTCAGCGTCTCCTCGGCCGTGACCGGCCGGGCGGCGAGCCCGTCGACGTACTCGGCGGCCCCCGCGCCCGCGCGGCGGCCGAACACCAGCAGGTCGGAGAGCGAGTTGCCGCCGAGGCGGTTGGAGCCGTGCATGCCGCCCGAGACCTCACCGGCCGCGAACAGGCCCGGCACCGACGAGGCGGCGGTGTCGGCGTCCACCTCCACGCCGCCCATGATGTAGTGGCAGGTCGGACCGACCTCCATGGGCTCGGCCGTGATGTCGACGTCGGCCAGCTCCTTGAACTGGTGGTGCATCGAGGGCAGCCGCTTGACGATCTCGGCGGCGGGAAGCCGGCTCGACACGTCCAGGAACACGCCGCCGTGCGGGGAGTTGCGCCCGGCCTTCACCTCGGAGTTGATCGCCCGGGCGACCTCGTCACGCGGCAGCAGCTCCGGAGGGCGGCGGTTGTTGGCCTGGTCGTTGTACCAGCGGTCGCCCTCCTCCTCGGTGGTGGCGTACTTGTCCTTGAACACCTCGGGGATGTAGTCGAACATGAACCGCTTGCCCTCGGAGTTGCGCAGCACCCCGCCGTCACCGCGTACGGACTCGGTGACCAGGATGCCGCGCACGGACGGCGGCCAGACCATGCCCGTCGGGTGGAACTGGATGAACTCCATGTTGATCAGCTTCGCCCCGGCGAGCAGCGCGAGCGCGTGCCCGTCACCGGTGTACTCCCAGGAGTTGGAGGTCACGGTGTAGGACTTGCCGATGCCGCCGGTGGCGAGGACGATCGCGGGCGCGTCGAAGCAGATGAGACGCCCGGTCTCGCGCCAGTAGCCGAAGGCCCCGCTGATGGCGGCGTCCTCGGTGGGGCCCTCCTTGAGCAGCTGGGTGATCGTGCACTCGGCGAAGACCTTGATGTACGCCTCGGGGTCGCCGTGCAGCTTCTCGTCCTCCTGCTGGAGGGCGACGACCCTCTGCTGGAGGGTGCGGATCAGCTCCAGGCCCGTACGGTCGCCGACGTGGGCGAGCCGGGGGTACTCGTGGCCGCCGAAGTTGCGCTGGCTGATCTTGCCGTCCTTGGTGCGGTCGAACAGCGCGCCCCAGGCCTCCAGCTCCCAGACGCGGTCGGGGGCCTCCTTGGCGTGCAGCTCGGCCATCCGCCAGTTGTTGAGGAATTTCCCGCCGCGCATGGTGTCACGGAAGTGCACCATCCAGTTGTCGTCGGGATTGACGTTGCCCATGGCCGCGGCGGCCCCGCCCTCGGCCATGACCGTGTGGGCCTTGCCGAACAGGGACTTGCAGACGATGGCGGTGCGCTTCCCCTGCTGCCGGGCCTCGATTGCCGCCCGGAGTCCGGCGCCGCCCGCTCCGATGACGACGACGTCGTATTCGTGACGCTCGATTTCCACTAGTGATCCTTAAGCGAACGGGAAGTTGATGATGCCCTTGGCGACGAGCCGCACGTAGAGGTCCGCCAGCATGACGGAGTACATGGACAGCCAGGCCAGGAGCATGTGCCTGGAGTTGAGCTTCGAGACGAAGGTCCACGCCTTGTAGCGCACGGGGTGCTTGGAGAAGTGGTTGAGCCGTCCTGCCGTGATGTGGCGGCAGGAGTGGCAGCTCAACGTGTACGCCCAGATCAGCACCACGTTGATCCACAGGATGGCGGTGCCGAGGCCGAAGTGACCCCAGTTGCCGTGCGCGTCGCGCAGCGCGAGAACCGCGTCCCAGGTCAGCACCGCGGCGATGAGGATGGCGCCGTAGAAGAAGTAGCGGTGGACGTTCTGCAGGATCAGCGGCAGGCGGGTCTCACCGGTGTACTTCTTGTGCGGCTCGGCCACGGAACACGCCGGCGGCGAGAGCCAGAAGGCGCGGTAGTAGCCCTTGCGGTAGTAGTAGCAGGTGAACCGGAACCCGGCCGGCAGGCCGAGGATCAGGATGCCGGGCGGCAGCGTCCACCAGTCGCCGAACGGTGCGAGCCCGAGGAACCGCGCCCCCTCGGGACAGGACGTCGCGAGACAGGGCGACGAGAACGGGGCGATGTACGGCTCGACGAAATAGCTTTTGTCGAAGATCGCCCACAGTCCGTAGACAAGGAACGACGCGAGCGCCGCGAAGGTGATAGCCGGGGCCAACCACCATCGGTCCGTGCGCAGCGTGCGGGCCTTGATCTGGGCCCGCTGCTTCCTCTGCGCCGGTTCACTGGTCGGCCGACCGGCCGTTGTCTGGGTCATCGGAGAACTCTCCACCTCCCGCGGACCCCCCTCGCCTCATGGGTGCGGGGTCCGGGCTTTCACGTTTGGCTGGGTGCCGCGCGCGTTGTGGTTCGCGCCGTCACACAACCGCGCGCGTGCCGGTGGGGCCCTACGTTACGACGGCGCGATCCCTCTGTGTGAGAAGGGTCACTCACTTTTTCGACTGACCTGGTGTGATTCCCGTCACGTCTCAGTCAGCCTCAGGAACGTTGACCAGTTCTTGGCAGTTTGACGACCGTCACGAAGAAGTCGTCGATCTGTCGCACCACCCGGATGAACTGGTCGAAGTCCACTGGCTTGGCGACGTACGCGTTCGCGTGCAAATGATAACTCCGCAGGATGTCCTCTTCGGCCTCGGAGGTCGTGAGGACGACCACGGGGATGCTCCTGAGGTCGGCGTCGGCCTTGATGTCCTCCAGCACCTCCCTGCCGTCCTTGCGGGGCAGGTTGAGGTCGAGCAGGATCAGGTCGGGCCTCGGCACCTCGGCGTACTGGCCCTCCCGGCGCAGGAAGGCCATGGCCTGCTCGCCGTCGCTCACCACGTGCAGGGTGTTCTGGACCTTGTTGTGCTCGAACGCCTCCTGCGTCAGCAGGACGTCTCCTGGGTCGTCCTCCACGAGCAGGACGTCGATGAAGCGGTAGTCATCCATGCAGTTCTCCGGGAATCGCGGGCAAGGTCCAGCGGAATGTCGTGCCTGGCCGGCCGTCGGCGGAGTCTTCCAGCCAGATCTTCCCGCCGTGGAATTCGACGATCTTCTTGCACAGCGCCAGGCCTATGCCGGTGCCCGGGTACACGTCCCGCGGGTGCAGGCGCTGAAATATCAAGAAGATCCGGTCAGCGTACTTGCTGTCGACACCGATGCCGTTATCGGCGCAGGCGAACTCCCACATGTCCCCTCGCTCCGTGGCGGAGATGTGGACGTTGGGCGGCTCCCCGGAGCGGAACTTCAGAGCGTTGCCGATGAGGTTCTGGAACAGCTGGGTCAGCAGCACCCTGTTGCCGAAGACCGCGGGGAGCTCGTCGTGGGTCACGGTGGCGTCGGTGTCCTCGATCTGCGCCGAGAGGTTGCCCACCGCGGTGTCCAGCACCTTCCGCATGTCCGTGGGGGCCTTCTCGCCGCCCACGCGGCCGACGCGGGAGAGGTCCAGGAGATCGTTGATCAGGAGCTGCATGCGCTTCGCGCCGTCCACCGCGAAGGCGACGTACTGCTTCGCGCGGTCGTCGAGCTGGTCTCCGTACCTCTGCTCCAGCATCTGCGTGAAGCTCGCGACCTTGCGGAGCGGCTCCTGCAGGTCGTGGCTCGCGACGTAGGCGAACTGCTCCAGCTCGGCGTTGGAGCGCCGCAGCTCGGCGGTCTGGTCGGACAGCTGGCGCTGGGCCTCGGCGGCGCGGCGCCACTCGCGCACGATGCGCCCGCGCATGGCGTCGACGCGGCCGGACAGCTCCGCCAGCTCGGCCGGCCGCTCGACCTGCAGGGTGCGGTCGAAGTCGCCGAGCGCCACGGCCCTCACCTGCTGGGTGAGCTGGGAGATCGGCCGGAGCACGATGTACCTGACGATCAGCGTGAAGGTCACAGCGGCGCCCACGGCCACGACCGCCAGCAGGATCAGCACGAGGTAGAAGGTGCGCCAGCCGGCTTCGATGCGGGCGCTGCCCTTGTCGTGCAACCGCCCGAGGTTCTGCTGCTGCGCGGAGAGCGCCGCCCGTACGGCGGTGAAGCGCTGGTTGTTGACCTGGGCGTAGGTGGTGGCGGTCCGCGTCTTCAGCGTCGGCACCTTGGCGATCACCACCTCGGCGTAGTCGCGGCGCCAGGCGGACGAGGCCTCGACCAGGCGCGCGAGGTCGGCCTTGGCCGTCCCCTCGGGCATCCGGGCCATCAGCGCGCCGAGCTTCGCCGTCGCGGCCGCCTCGGCCCCGAGACCGGCCTTGTAGTCCTGGAGGTACTGGTCCTCGTTCGTACGCCCGTAGGTGCGGATGGAGCTTTCCTGGGCGGACAGGGAGGTCGCGATCTCCAGGGTGCGCAGGACGGCCGGGTCTATCACGTCGACGACCGCCTCACGGGCCGTCCGCATGTCGCCGATCGTGGCGATGGTCATGCCCGTGCCGACGACGAAGGCGAGCGCGACGAGCATCCCGGCGATGAGGAACCACCGCCCGAGGGGGAGCCGCCCGAAGCCGCTCGGCGGCGCGGGCGGGGGCAGGGGGGCGAGGTCGGTCACAGCGGACCTCTGCCGACCAGTACGGCCGCGAGGTCGTCGCTGAGCGCGTCCCTGTGCATCTCCTGGACGGCGGTGATGATCCTGTCGAGGTCGATCTCGCCCTGCTCGCGGATGAGCCGGATGAGCCCCTCGGTGCCGAGCAGGTCGGGCCCGCCGCCCACCGTGGCCTCGATCAGGCCGTCGGTGTAGAGGAGCATCGACCAGTCGTCGCCGAGCTCCAGCTCGATCGTGGTCCACTCGACGTCGCTGAAGATGCCCAGTGGCGGGCCGGAGGGCGCCTCGGCCACGACGTCGAGGACGCCGCGCCGTACCCCGCCGCGCACGAACAGGGGCGGCGGGTGGCCGACCACGTGGAGCCGGGCGTGGCTCAGGTCGGGGTCGATCGCGACCATGCACATGGTCGTGAAGATCTCCGGCGACTTGCGCTCGTTGCGCAGCACCCTGTCGAGGGTCGCGAGCAGCTCGTTGCCCGTGTGGCCGGCGAGCACCAGGGTGCGCCAGGCGATGCGGAGGGCGACGCCCAGGGCGGCCTCGTCGGGGCCGTGGCCGCAGACGTCGCCGATGACCACGTGCACGGCGCCGTCGGGGGTCTGGACCGTGTCCCAGAAGTCGCCCGCGAGGAGCGCCTGCCTGCGCCCGGGCAGGTAGCGGGCCTGGTGCTGCAGGCCTTCGCGCTCGAGCTCCTTCTTCAGCATGGGCACGGGCAGCAGGCCGTGCTCCAGCCGGGCGTTCTCGCGGCTGAGGTGCTGGGCGTCGGCCAGCTTGCGCTGGGCGAGGTCGGCGCGCTTGCGCTCGATGGCGTAGCTGATGGCGCGGGCGAGTAGCCGCTCGTCGACGTCCTGCTTGACCAGATAGTCCTGCGCGCCCGCGGCGACGGCCTCGACCCCCACGTGGGCGTCGTTGAGGCCCGTGAGCACCAGCACTGCGGTGTTGGGGGCCATCGAGAGCACCTGGCGCAGGGCCTCCAGCCCGGTGGCGTCGGGAAGCGAGAGGTCGACCACCACGCACTGCACCTCGGCGGTCAGCCGGTCACGGCTCTCGGCGAGGCTGCGCGCCCAGATGATCTTCGGCGGTGTCGGGGCGGAGGCCAGCAATTCCTCGACCAGGAACGCGTCACCCGCGTCGTCCTCGATGAGGAGGATCGTCTGCATCTCGGTCGGCGCCTCCGGCATGCCGGGCGAGAGCGCGGTCACTGGTGCCTCTTGTGAAGTGGTGGTTGACCTTGGCTGTTGCCCTGCACCATATAGCGAAAGTCGTCCAGACGCATGAAAGTACGAAACCGTGACTTGGGGGTATGAAGCATATGAAATGCCACTGTATTACCGGCGGGTAACCCGATAGGACTACTCGGCCCGGGGTGAGGCCAAACCGACACCCTGCGGCAACGAACCCTCCTCGGCGGCATCCGACAGGTAGGAAAGCAGCGTAGCGCGGAAGGCCTGAGCCGCCCGGGTAGGTTCCACGTCCTTGCGGTGAGCGAGCGCTATCGTGCGGCGAAGCCCCGGGGGGGCGAGTGGGGTGCCCGCCAGGCCCGGCCGCCCGTCGAGGACCATCGACGGCACCACCGCGACCCCGAGCCCCGCCTCGACGAACCGCAGCACGGCGTCCATCTCGCCGCCCTCAACGGCGAAGCGCGGCTCGAACCCCGCCTGCCGGCAGGCGCTGAGCGTCGCCTCGCGCAGGTCGTACCCCCGGCGGAACATCACCAGAGACCGCCCGCGCAGCTCGTCGATGCGGATGTACGGCTTGCGCCCCCGCGTCGCGGCGGGGCACGCGACGACGAGGTTCTCCTTGAGTATCTCCTCGGTGATCAGCGACGGGTCGCTGCTGTGCAGGGGCAGGATGATCAGTGCCAGGTCGAGCTGGCCCCGCGCCAGGTCGCGGACGAGATCCCGCGACCCGCCCTCCTCCACCAGCAGGTCGATGCCGGGGTAGTCGCGGTGGAACCGGGCCAGCGCCTCGGCCAGCAGCCCCGCGCACAGGGAAGGGGTGGCGCCGAGCCGCACCCGTCCCCGGCGGAGCCCGGCCAGCTCGGCGACCTCGCGGCGGGCCGTGTCCGCGTCGGCGAGCATGCGGCGGGCGAGGGGGAGCAGCGCCTCGCCGGCGGGCGTGAGGGTCACGTTGCCCCTGGCGCGGCTGAACAGCGGCGCGCCCAGCTCGGTCTCCAGGGTCTTGATCTGCTTGCTCAGCGACGGCTGGGCGACCCGCATCCGCTCCGCCGCGTGCGTGAAGTGGGAGGTCTCGGCCACAGCGACGAACGAGGCGAGTTGCTGTAGCTGCACGTCTCACAGCGTACGGGGGCGGTTCTGGACGGTTTCTCGCGGGCGAGGCTTGTGAGATTGCTCGCATCGCGCGCCCGCGCCCGCGCCGCCAGACGTACGGAGCCATGGGGCATAGCCTCTGGCTATCGGGACCAGGCGTTTCATGACTTGGACGCTTACGGATCCCTTACCTAGCGTCCGAAGACGTGACATCGACGATCGAACGCGGTGCGGCCACCGCAAGGGTGACGCCCCGCGCCACGCCTCCCAAGACGCCGGCGCCGGGGAGGTCCCCGGGGTTCCGGGGCCTCTTCAGGTCGTCCAACGGCAAGAAGGCCGTCATGGCGGTGACCGGCGCCGTGCTGGTGCTCTTCCTCATCGGTCACATGCTGGGCAACCTCAAGATCTTCCTCGGCGCCGAGTCCTTCAACTCCTACGCCGAGTGGCTGCGCACCGTGGGCGAGCCCGCGGTACCCGGCCGCAGCCTGCTGACCGTCACCGAGATCGTGCTGACCCTCGCGGTCGTGCTCCACATGTGGTCGGCGGTCTCGCTGGCCCGCCGCGCCTCGAAGGCCCGGCCCGTGAAGTACGTCGCCAAGCGCAGATCGCAGGCGAGCGGGTACGTCGTGCGCACCATGCGGTACGGCGGGGTCATCATCCTGCTGTTCGTGGTCTGGCACCTGCTCGACCTGACCTTCGGGGCGGTCAACCCCAAGGGCTTCGACGCCACCCCGTACGACCGCGTCGTGGCCGGCTTCGCCCTCTCCCGCTGGTGGGTGACGGCCTTCTACATCGTGGCGCTGGCCATGGTCGGCCTCCACCTGCGCCACGGCCTGTGGAGCGCGTTCCAGACGCTCGGCCTGGCCAACGGCCGCAGGCGCCACCTGCTCAACGCCTTCGCCGCCGTCTTCTCCGCCGTGCTCGTCCTGGGCTTCGTCGCCGTCCCCATCGCCGTGATGATCGGAGCAGTGAAGTGAACTACACGATCGGCGAGCCGATTCGCGACACGAAGGCCCCCGAGGGGCCCATCGAGGAGCGCTGGGACACGCGCCGCTTCTCGGCCCGGCTGGTCAACCCGGCCAACAAGCGCAAGCTCAACGTCATCGTGGTCGGCACCGGGCTCGCCGGCGGATCGGCCGCGGCGACGCTCGGCGAGCTGGGCTACAAGGTCAAGTCGTTCTGCTACCAGGACTCGCCCCGGCGCGCGCACTCGATCGCCGCGCAGGGCGGGATCAACGCGGCCAAGAACTACCGAGGCGACGGCGACTCGATCCACCGGCTGTTCTACGACACCGTCAAGGGCGGCGACTTCCGCGCCCGCGAGTCGAACGTCTACCGGCTCGCCCAGGTCAGCGTGAACATCATCGACCAGGCGGTGGCCCAGGGCGTGCCGTTCGCCCGCGAGTACGGCGGCCTGCTCGACACCCGCTCCTTCGGCGGCGCGCAGGTCTCCCGCACGTTCTACGCGCGCGGGCAGACGGGCCAGCAGCTCCTGCTGGGCGCGTACCAGGCCCTGGAGCGCCAGATCGCCGCCGGGACGGTCGAGATGCACACGCGCCACGAGATGCTCGACCTCGTCATCAGCGACGGACGGGCGCGCGGCGTCATCGTCCGCGACCTGGTGACCGGCGAGATCGAGACGCACCTCGCCGACGCGGTCGTGCTGGCCACCGGCGGGTACGGGAACGTGTTCTTCCTGTCCACCAACGCCAAGGGCTGCAACACCTCGGCGATCTGGCGGGCGCACCGCCGCGGCGCCTACTTCGGCAACCCGTGCTACACGCAGATCCACCCGACCTGCATCCCGGTCAGCGGCGACTACCAGTCGAAGCTGACGCTGATGTCGGAGTCGCTGCGCAACGACGGCAGGGTGTGGGTGCCGCTCCGCAAGGGCGACGACCGGCTTCCCGCGGACATCCCCGAGGCCGAGCGCGACTACTACCTGGAGCGCATCTACCCGGCCTTCGGGAACCTGGTGCCGCGCGACATCGCCTCCCGGGCCGCCAAGAACGTCTGCGACGAGGGCCGTGGCGTCGGGCCTGGCGGGCTCGGCGTCTACCTGGACTTCGCCGACGCGATCACCCGCCTCGGCAGGGACGCCATCGAGGAGAAGTACGGCAACCTCTTCGAGATGTACGAGCGCATCACCGGCGAGGACCCCTACACCCGGCCCATGCGCATCTACCCGGCCGTCCACTACACGATGGGCGGGCTGTGGGTCGACTACGACCTGCAGTCGACGATCCCCGGCCTGTTCGTGATCGGCGAGGCCAACTTCTCCGACCACGGCGCCAACCGCCTCGGCGCCTCCGCGCTGATGCAGGGGCTGGCCGACGGGTACTTCGTCCTGCCGACCACGATCGGCGACTACCTGGCGGACGGGCCCTTCGGTGAGGTCGACCAGGGAGCCGTGGACGAGGCGCTCGGCCAGGTCACCGGCAAGATCGGACGCCTGCTGTCGGTCGACGGAACCCGTACGGCCGACTCCTACCACCGCGAGCTTGGCAAGATCATGTGGGAGTACTGCGGCATGGAGCGCACCGAGGAGAGCCTGCGCAAGGCCCTTGAGCGCATCCCGGAGCTTCGTGAGGAGTTCTGGAACAACGTGAAGGTGCCCGGTGACGAGGAGGGCCTCAACCAGGCGCTGGAGCGCGCGGGGCGGGTCGCGGACTTCTTCGACCTCGCCGAGCTGATGTGCCTCGACGCGCTGCACCGCACCGAGTCCTGCGGAGGCCACTTCCGGGGCGAGTCCCAGACCGAGGACGGCGAGGCGCTGCGCGACGACGAGAACTTCGCGTACGTCGCCGCCTGGGAGCATGGCGGCGAGGGCGCCCCGGTGCTGCACAAGGAAGAACTCGACTACCAGTACGTCAAGATGAGCCAGCGGAGCTACAAGTGAACCTCACCCTGAAGGTCTGGCGGCAGAACGGCCCCGCCGACAGCGGACAGATGGTGACTTATCAGGTTAAGGACGTGTCGCCGGACATGTCCTTCCTGGAGATGCTGGACGTCCTCAACGAGCGGCTCATCCTCGAAGGCGACGACCCCGTCGCGTTCGACCACGACTGCCGCGAGGGCATCTGCGGCATGTGCGGCATGGTCATCAACGGCGTCGCCCACGGCGAGCAGCGGGCCACGACGACGTGCCAGCTGCACATGCGCCACTTCGAGGACGGCGCCACGATCACCATCGAGCCGTGGCGCGCCGCGCCCTTCCCGGTGGTGAAGGACCTGGTCGTCGACCGCAGTTCCTTCGACCGCATCATCCAGGCCGGCGGCTTCGTCTCCGTGCCCGCGGGCTCGGCTCCGGACGCGCACAGCGTCCCGGTGAAGAAGGACGACGCCGACGACGCGTTCGACGCCGCCACCTGCATCGGGTGCGGCGCCTGCGTGGCCGCCTGTCCCAACGGCTCGGCCTCGCTGTTCACCGCCGCGAAGATCACGCACCTGGGCCTGCTCCCGCAGGGCCAGCCCGAGCGCGACTCCCGCGCCATCGCGATGGTGGAGCAGATGGACCTCGAAGGCTTCGGTGGCTGCACCAACACCGGCGAGTGCACCGCCGTCTGCCCCAAGGGCATCTCCCTGGACGTCATCGCCCAGATGAACCGCGACTACCTGAAGGCCGCGAAGTAACTTTCGCAGGCTAGAGCCGTACCACCGCGGGTACGGCTCTCGGCGGAAACTGATCTTAGGGAGGGGTCAGCCCGCCTGTCGCGTGTGGAGCACCATCAGGGCGTCGTTAAGCCGCTGGCCCGCCTCCTCCACGTCGCGACGTACCCGATCGAGGTCAACTGGTCGATTAGAAGCAGCCAGGGCACAGTGCCGAAGGTAGGAGGAGAGTGTCATTCCCGCCTCATTGGCGGCCCGGCGTACGACTGTGGCCTCATCGGGGGCGAACCGAACCGAGACCATGGTGGACAAGCGGGTCGGTTGTGTCTGTAGAACCTCTTCGCCCAAAGCGTCTGGCTCATCGCGATGGGTGTAGTAGTAGTCGGCCAGCTCTGCTTCGCTCATCTGATCTGGCTCTTTCATTCCAACTCCCATGCCGTGATCGGCCGTATGGATTTGGTGTCAGCCTTCCACGCGACCACAACGGCTACGTGACGTCCTCCGTCTGTGTACCCCACGGCGATGTAATCGCCTGATCGCTCCCGCTTGTTCCTCCGGTAGACGGGACCATTGCAGAGTGACTGTTCGATCTCCAGTGCACTCACCTTGTGGCGTGTCGCGTGGAGTTCGTTGTGTTCATCCCACTCGATCTCCGCGGGCCATTCGATCACTGCTTGCCCCTTGAGTGTATGACAGTCACTAGCCATACGTCATACACTCCGGAGAGTCATCATGCAGGTGCTTCTCGTAATTGTGTCAAATCTCCGTAGATCCATGCGCGCCGCTGTCTCTTTGAGGGGCGCGTTGATGTTGTGCCAGAAGGCGTGCGACGCCTCCCGGCACCCGACTACGGCATCACAACGCCCCCTGATGGATCAGGCAAGAGTATGGTCGCCGCTGGCGATTCGGGTATGAGTGGGACTCGACGTAGACGAGGTGCGGATCGGTAGGCGGTGCCAAAGCCGTACGGTTGCCCGGGCGTCCTGCCGGGCTAAATCTGGCGTCTCTTTGACGCGGGACATACCTGGACAAATGCCTTAAATGCATAGCTTGAGGGAGGGGCTCATGGGGGAGAGGGTGACATGGCGGCTGGAGGGTTCTGCCGTTCCGACGGCTCCGCCTATCTGCCGATCGCCGATCACGGGCTGATCGGCGACCTTCGTACGGTCGCCCTCGTGGGCACGAACGGCACCATCGACTGGTACTGCTGCCCGCGCTTCGACGCCCCGAGCGTGTTCGGGTCCATCCTGGACGCCGGCCGCGGCGGATCATTCCAACTGGCCGCCGACGTGCCGGCCACGACCAAGCAGTTCTACTTCCCCGACACCAACGTTCTGATCACCCGGTTCTTCGCCGCCGACGGAGTGGCCGAGGTCCAGGACTTCATGCCGATCGCGGACGACTCCCGCGAGATCGATCGGCACCGGCTGATCCGGCGGGTGATCTGCGTGCGCGGAACGCTGCCGTTCCGGGCCCTCGTGGCGCCACGGTTCGGCTACGCGACCCAACCGCACACCACGCGCGTCGAGGACGGTCAGGCGATCTTCGAGTCAGAGGACCTCTCGCTGATCCTGACCGCCAGCGTGCCGATCGACTGCGATGGACAGGACGTGCTCTCGCAGTTCAAGCTCCACGAGGGCGAGCAGGCGGTGTTCGCGCTCGACCGGGCCTGCGAGGGCGTGACGCCGCGGTCGTGCCCGCTCGCCGAGGCCGAGCAGGAGTTCGCCGCCACGGTGAAGTACTGGCGTCACTGGCTGTCCTCCTCCCGCTATCGCGGCCGGTGGCGGGAGGTGGTGCACCGCTCCGCGCTCACGCTGAAGCTGCTCACCTACGCCCCGACCGGAGGGATCGTCGCGGCGCCCACGACCAGCCTCCCCGAGCAGATCGGCGGCGAGCGCAACTGGGACTACCGCTACGTATGGATCCGCGACGCGGCCTTCTGCGTGTACGCGCTGCTCAGGCTCGGGTTCACCGACGAGGCGGAGGCCTTCATGGGCTTCCTGTCCGAGCACGTCACCCTCAGCGGCGACGGTCTCTCCGGCCCGCTGCAGATCATGTACGGCATCGACGGGGCCACCGAACTGCCCGAGCAAGAGCTCGGCCATCTGGAGGGCTACGAGGGATCCGCCCCGGTACGCGTCGGGAACGCGGCCGTCGGCCAGCTTCAGCTCGACATCTATGGAGCGCTCATCGACTCCATCTACCTCTACGACAAATGGGGCAAGCCCATCTCCAGTGACCGCTGGGACGAGCTCTGCATGCTGGTGGAGTGGGTCTGCCAGAACTGGGACAAGCCCGACGAAGGAATCTGGGAGACCCGCGGCGGGCGCAAGAACTTCGTGTACTCGCGGCTGATGTGCTGGGTGGCGATCGAACGAGCGATGCGCGTGGCCATCCATCGCGGGCTGCCCGCCGAGATACCGCGCTGGCGGGAGGCCCGCGACGCGATCTACCGGCAGATCATGCGGCTCGGCTGGTCGCCCAGACTGCACGCGTTCGTCCAGCATTTCGACGACGAAGTGCTGGACGCCTCCGTGCTCATGATGCCGATGGCCAAGTTCGTCTCGCCCACCGACCCGAAGTGGCTGTCCACCCTGGACGCGCTCGGCGAGCAACTGGTCTCCGACTCGCTGGTGTACCGCTACGACCCCACCGTGAGCCCCGACGGGCTGCGGGGCATCGAGGGCACGTTCTCGATCTGCTCGTTCTGGTACGTGGAAGCGCTGGCGCGCGCCGGGCGCCTGGACGAGGCCCGGCTGGCCTTCGAGAAGATGCTGACCTACGCCAACCACCTCGGCCTGTACGCGGAGCAGATCGGGCACACCGGGGAGCAACTCGGCAACTTCCCCCAGGCCTTCACCCACCTGGCGCTGATCAGCGCCGCGTTCAACCTCGACCAAGCCCTCGGCTAGCGCGGCCTTCAACCTCGATCAGGCTCTGGGCTAGCGCCGCCTTCAACCTTGACCGGGCCCTCGGCTGGCGCGGCCTTTCGTGGACAAGGGTGGCAGGAAGCGGTCAGGGCGGTGCAGCTTGCTGCCGCCCGTTCGTCTGGTTTGTGGGTTGTGATTCCCGCAGAGTTGTTTGTGCGAGAACAAATACACAGCCCTCCAGAAAAGAGACAGAGAAATGACGAACACGACCTTCTCCCCGGCCATCTCCACCCGCTCCGCCGGCACCACCTGGGACTCCTACTCCCGCACCGCCGGAACCACCTGGGACAGCTACTCCCGCACCCCCGGCACCACCTGGGACTAATCAAACCCGTAGAGACCGGCTAAATCGAAACCCGGCATTATCCAAGCCCTAGTAAAACGTACGAGAATTTCTCCCGCTCGGGGGAACTGCCTGATCTCTCCACCGGCATCCGCCACCCGACCGGCTGACTATCAGAGAACCCACTCAGCTACAAACCGAACAGCCAGCTGTGGCTGACCATCAAGCGGTCGTAGCCCACTCTTCACCACGAAATGGCAGATAGCCTTCCCGTACGGAGCCTTGGAGTTGGACCCTGAGACGCAGGTTAGGCGGAACGTCGCCTCTGTTCACCTGAGCTACACGAATTGTCATGCCGCCGACATCTCGAACAACATGGACGTAATCAAGTAGGAGATCTGGAATCCAGCCGAGCTCGTCTCCGCCATGCGTTACCAGGAGCGCACGGGAATTAACCGGATTCTGCTTATCGTCCCTCAAGACGAGCAGCTCGCCCTCGTGAAGAGCCGAGATCCGGGATTCGGCTCCTGCCTTGTAACGCGTGCCGTGCACGAAAAAGCTTGCGGACGTCCGGCCTTCGTCGTCGACCTTGGGTTCGGCCATCAGGAAGATCGAATCTCCCGCACGGCGGCCTTCCGACCTGCCCAACACGACCAAGGCCGGAGCGCCTTCAGGCAAACCCAGAATGGTCAAGTAACGGTGGTAGTCGGATCGGCGCGAATCCATGAGACGCTGGCGGAACAGCGGGAACAGCTCGGCCGACTCATAGCGGCGCTCTAGATCCTCGAAGCCCAGCAGGGGGCGGAAGCCGGGAATGTCCAGCACTCGTTGCAAATAAGCGAAAGAGAAGCCTGCAGAGAGCTGATCGAGGACGCCAACGGGCATGATCAAACGGCTTCGTGGGTCTTGCCAGGCGACCAGCAGTCGAGGCGCGTCCATCGTGCTACCCGCACGCGCGGACATGGTCCGCCGGGTCGAACTAGGCATCCAACAACCTCCTCCTGTTAGTGTCCACGAGCTCCACTGCGAACCTACGTGCGGCCTCCGACATTTCGGGGATGGACGCGGCCAGACACGTAATGCGATCTTCATCGCAGGCCGCCAGCCGGTCAAGCCAGTATCCGCGAGCTCCTGGGCCAACAAGCCCCAACGCCTCCGACGCGAAGTCAACCAGGGGAATCTGACGACACCCTTCGAACCGATGCGCCGTGCCCCTCCGCAGGAATGCTTCCCATTCCCTCTCGTCGCGCAACTTCCGAGTCCGCTCCTCGTCTGTGAGACTGAAGCCGAGGCTCGTCGCATGATCGTAGGAAGGAGACAGCCTCTGATCTCCAACGCCCGGCCCGCGCAGCACCGACCAGTTCGCCGGGTGCCTGTCGCGGTTGGCGATCAAGCCGTCGAGCACCAAGTAGCCAACGAAGACATCGAACGCGCCCAGATCGGCGGGGCCTACGAACCCCGGCGGCTGGCCGTAGTCCTTCAGGACTTCCCGAATGTTCGGCAAGGTGTGCCCTTGGTGCTGCTTATCCATCGGGTCATGGTTCCCAAGCAGATGGGCGAGCAGCAGCCAGCCCGGCTGCAGCTCCCAACCATCGGAAGGCTTGACATCGTAGGAGACGCATCCCCGGCGCCCATCCCGAACCACAAGATCGATATCGGCCGCCGGTACGCCCATCAGGCGCGCCAGCTCGGACGCGAACTTCTCCGGCCAGTGGTCCGCCTGCTCGGCGTTGTCATGCCGCACATTGGGCTTGAACAGGGCCCGCCGTCCAGTCTTCGGATCGTTCAGCCAGACCTTCTCCTCTGATCCGCCCACCTCAAACAGGTCCACGGGCCAGTCTGTGGCATCCACCACCTGGAAGGACTCCGTCACCCCAACACGGTATCCAGTCCGCCACAGCAGGGTTTGGATTTCACCCACCTACAGCGGCAACGAACTTAGCCATGCCCTGCGGGGTGTCCACCCGACTTCTCAATGGTTCCCGTCCCCAGCGACACGGCCGGAGTCCGTAGTGACACCGCCGGGGTAGCGAGCGGCCGGAGGCCCCATCGATGCGGCGGGATTCCGTCGAACAGCACGGCCGACCAGTGCCCCGGTGCAGAGTTGCATATCTACGCTTTTGGACCGACCCGCGCCTTCCATGAGGGCCGCGATCCTTACACGCCGACGACGGCGATGAAAGGATACGGCTTATCCTTTCATCCCCCGCCGAGGTGATGCCCTCGGCTTGCGGCGGCTCTGGTGAGGTGTTCGGGCTCACCTGGTGGCGTGGTTCGAGCCCCAAACGGGTCTTGCACGTCGGGCCTGAGCTGCGGTAGGGCGTGCTGGTGCCGCTGGTCGGCCGGGGCCCTGACCTGGAAGGATGCCTTCCGCACGGGTTCACGGCGGTATGTCTCCTGTGGGCATGGCAGGAAGCGGTCAGGGGGGTGCAGCTTGCTGCCGCCGGTTCGTCTGGTTTGTGGGTTGTGGTTGCCGCAGAGTTGTTTGTGCGAGAACAAATACACAGCCCTCCAGAAAAGAGACAGAGAAATGACGAACACCACCTTCTCCGCGGTCAACTCCACCCGCGCCGCCGGAACCACCTGGGATTCGTACTCCCGCACCGCCGGCACCACCTGGGACAGTTACTCGCGCGCCGCCGGCACCACCTGGGACTAAGCGAAATCAAATCACCTAAGCCGGTACGCGAACCACGCTTGAAGCTTCATCTATCTAAAGTTTGAAACCGACAAAAGTTATCTACGCTTCACAGTGAACATCGAAAGTATGTGAACAGGCTCTGCCAAGCCGACTAAGACCATCGTTCTTTGAGAGATGATGGCATCGGCAAGCATCGAAGCCCTAGACACTGAAACGGCCCGGTCAATGCCGAGAGGTCACTCTCCAGGTTCCGCCGGCCGGCTCCCCACCAAGATCGCCTGACAGCTCCGCCTTGTCTGCCATTGCGACGAACGGGTGACGAGCCTTCCTGGCACCTGCCGTGACGGGTCAGGGAGCTGCCCCCACCCAGGCCTCGGAGCCGCGCGCAGAAGGGCCGGATGCCGGACCTGACGAATGGCGATGGCCATGACGGTGGCAAGCCAGCACGCGGCGCAAACCAGGCCCGACAGGAGCCAGGCGTGGCGGTGAAGCTGTCCGGTTGGGCTGGGCATGTTGTTCCCTCCCGGCACCCGGGTGACCGGGGCACCCGAGTGCTTCCCACCCGGCGATCATGCCCACATCCACGGCGAGCGGGGCCCTACCCGTGCGACGGCAGCCTCAGCCCGACCCAACCAGCCGACGCGCCGGTCACCTACTGCAGAACGATGCACGCGCGACCGACTGCCCTGACGGCTGGTCACATGCGCCCGGTACGAGTGGTTCCCGCGACGGGCGCCGTTGGCCGTCGCTGAAAGATCCGGCCGTCGCCCAAAGATCAGGGCTGACTGGTGTCACGGAGTGCGGCACTCAACGGGAGAGAACCGGTTTCAGTGGCCCGCGGTGGCGATGTACTGACGTCCTGACCTGGGGTTATGGCTCAGCTCGGCATGTCGCGTGTGGGGGTGGCAGGAAGCGGTCAGGGCGGTGCAGCTTGCTGCCGCCGGTTCGTCTGGTTTGTGGGTTGTGGTTGCCGCAGAGTTGTTTGTGCGAGAACAAATACACAGCCCTCCAGAAAAGAGACAGAGAAATGACGAACTCCACCGCCTCGAAGCGTTCCGCCGGCACCACCTGGGACTCGTACTCCCGCACCGCCGGCACCACCTGGGACAGCTACGGCCGCACCCCCGGCACCACCTGGGACTAAGAATAAGCAAACCATTCGGCCCGGTACGATAAACCACACCGCCAGCCCGGCGAACACTCCTTCAGAAAACGGTAGATCAGCTCCACTCGACAGCACATAAGAAAGCACACGGACAGGCCAGGCCAAGCCGATTGAGACGATCGCCATCCAGATCCAGGACCGATGGCACCGGCAGGAATCAATCGGCCAAACATTCAATCGGCCAAACATTCAATCGGCCAAACATTCAATCGGCCAAACATTCAATCGGCTGGACATCGAAGCGGCCGGACATCGAAGCGGCCGGAGATGAAGACGGTCAGGGCAGACGCTGAGACGGTGCTCGCCAGGCCCGACCAGTCAGGTCCCCAGCGGATTCTCCCGCCTCAGGGCGTCCACCACCCCCAGCGTCCAGACGCCGCCCCCGTGGCCCCGCACACCCGGCCCCCGCGACGTCAACCACCTGCGACGCCGGCCCCCGCACACACCCGGCCCTCGCCAGGCCCGGCCCCAGTGACGCCAGGCTCCCCGTCACGCGTTCTGGGCCCCCGCTGCCTCCTGTCTACGTCATACCCGGCCCACGGTCCTAGTGAGACCTGGTCAGCCGGCGAGGTTGTCGGAGTACTGCGGTACGGGAATCGGTTCGGTGCGCCGGGAGGCGAGACGGGTGGCGGGTACGAGCACGGCCAGCCCGGCGAGGGTGAGGGCCGCGCCAGTCCAGATGGGCGCGGTGTATCCCAGGCCGGCGGCGAGGGTCAGGCCGCCGAGCCACGCGCCGAAGGCGTTGCCGATGTTGAACGCCGCGATGTTCGCCCCCGAGGCAAGCGTGGGCGCCCGGTCCGCGTAGTGCATGATCCGCATCTGCAGTCCCGGCACCGTGGCGAACCCGAAGGCCCCCATCAGGACCAGGGAGATCGTCGTCATCACCTGGTTGTGCGCGGTGAGGGCGAACACCCCCAGCACGACGGTGAGCGCGGCGAGGACGGTGATCAACGTGCGGGGAACGGACCTGTCGGCCGCCTTGCCGCCCGCGAAGTTACCGGCGAACAGGCCGGCGCCGAACAGGACCAGCAGCCACGGCACCGCCGAGGAGGCGAACCCGCTGACCTCGGTCAGGGTGTACGCGATGTAGGTGAAGGCGCCGAACATGCCGCCGAAGCCGAGGACCGTGACGGTGAGCGACAACCAGACCTGCGGGTGGGTGAAGGCGGCCAGCTCGCCCCGTAGCCCGGCGTCCCGCGCGCCGTCCGGGCTCCGGCCGGAGACCAGGGTCGCCACGCCGATCAGGGCGATGACGCCGATGACGGTGATGGCCCAGAACGTGGAGCGCCAGCCCAGTTGCTGGCCCAGCAAGGTGCCGAACGGCACGCCGAGGACGTTGGCGGTGGTGAGGCCGGCGAACATCATGGCGATCGCGCCGGCCCGCTTGGCCGGTGCCACCATGTCGGCGGCGACCACGGATCCGATGCCGAAGAACGCGCCGTGACAGAGGGCGGCGACGACCCGGCCGAGCATCATCACCGCGTAGCCGGGAGCGATCGCGGACAGCAGGTTGCCGATGATGAACAGCACCATCAGGCCGAGCAGCACGTGCTTGCGGTTGAACCTCGTCGCGGCGGCCGTGAGGCCGATGGCGCCGATGGCGACGCTCAGCGCGTACCCGGAGATGAGCCAGCCGGCGGCGGCCTCCGTGACGCCGAAATCACGGGCGACCTCGGGTAGCAGGCCGGCGATGACGAACTCGGTGAGTCCGATGCCGAAACCCCCGATGGCAAGGGCGAGCAGACCGAGAGGCATCCGTCTTTCCTTCCGATGATTAAACGCGTATGCAACTAGCCGCGTGGGCAACAATATACTTGCACACGCGCTTAATCGCCACTGGCGTGTAAGCTGCTTGCAGAAGGTGAACGGCCGTCCCAGGGGGAGGGCCCAGGCCCCTCAGGAGGCGGTCATGGGGATCGGGGACGACGCGGTGGAGGTCCGCGCCCAGGGCTGGCGCACGCTGGCGGCGCTCCACGGCCTGATCGAGGCCGCGCTGGAGCGTGAGCTGCAGTCCGAGTACGTCCTGTCGGTCGTGGAGTACACGGTGCTGGACGCGCTGTCGCGACAGGACGGCTGGCACATGCGCATGCAGCAGCTCGCCCGCGCCGCCGCGCTCTCCAGCAGCGCGACCACGCGGCTGGTGAACCGGCTCGAAGATCGCGGCCTGCTGACCCGCATCCTGTGCCAGGACGACCGCCGGGGCATCTACACCGAGCTCACCGGCCAGGGGTGGGAGCTGCTCACCAGGGCCCGGCCGGCCCACGACGCGGTCCTCGCCAAGGCGCTGGCCGAGGCCGAGCAGACCCCCGAGCTCGCGCCTCTGGTGGAGGCGCTGCACCGCCTGCCGGCCGAGCCGAGATCAGCGCACTAGCGGGACGCGGCCGAGTTCAGGCGCAGGCCGGCGATCGGAGTGGCATGCGCGCCCGGGGTCCGGGGTCAGGCCGGTGATCGGGGTGGCATGACCTCGCGGAGGAACTTCACCAGGTCATCGGAGTCCAGTCCGAGCAGGCCGGCGCGGTGGGCGGCCATCAGGAGCAGGTGGGCCACCAGCTCGGTGCGGCGTTCGTGGTCGCCGAACCATTCCCACAACCGGTCGAAGCCGAGGTCGGTGAGCTCGGTGCCGAGTCCGTACCGGTCCCTGACCTCGGACACCACTCCCGCGATGGCGTCCAGCGGCGAGGATCCCGGACGCAGGCACAGCAGGCCCGGGCGGTGGGGCTCGGGTGACCACCGGCAGCCCGAGGGCGGATGTGCCTTGACCTCGGCGTAGACGTCGAGATCGTCCCTGTCGGATCCGCAGGCGGTGAACTGCAGCAGGAAGGCGAACACCGGCTCCCCGTCGGCGCCGGCCAGCACCGGCGGGGAGACGTCCAGCACGTTGATGACCCGCTGCTCCGCGACCAGCTCCTGGAGCTGCCATGCGGCCATGCGCGGGTCGTCCACCGTGACGGTGCCGATGCCGGGAAGCGAGGCCTGCCACAGGCCGTCCTCCACCTCCACGATCGTGGCGACCGGTCTGCCCCCGTTCATCCGCCTACCTTCCCGCTCACGGATCCGGAACCGCGCGAATCCAGGACCTGTGACACCGAGACTAGGCGTCTCGCGCCTCGTCGGGCCTGGATACGCGCGCGTGCCCGTCCTCAGGTCAGCGCAGTTCGACGCGGACCTCGCGGCGGAGGGTCTCGAAGTCGACGCCCGCGTCGGCGATGACCCGGGCGGCCAGCCCCTGGCCCTCCCGGAGCAGGCCGAGAAGGATGTGCCCGTTGCCGATGTAGTTGTGCTTGAGGGCGATGGCCTCGCGCAGCGAGAGCTCCAGCACCTTCTTGGCACGTCCTGAGAAGGGGATGTGGCCCCCGAGGCGCCACGGGCGCCCGCGGCGCGGCCGGGGCTCCCGGTCGAGGGCGCCCGGCCCGAAAGCGGCCTCGACCTTCTCCCGAATCGCGTCGAGGTCGATGCCGATCGACTCCAGCGCGCCCGCGTCGAGATCGTCGGCCGGCGCCGCCGCCAGGAGCCGGGCCACGGCGTCGCCGATCTGGTCGTGGTCGAGCCCGTGCCGCGCGAGGACCCGCGCGGCCACCGTGTCGGGTTGCTGGAGAAGGGCGAGCAGCAAGTGCTCGGTCCCTATGTAGTCGTGGTTGAACAGCCGGGCCTCGTCTTGGGCGAGCACGACCGTCTGGCGCGCGTCCTCGTGGAACCGCTCGAACATCCCTACTTCTCCCGCCTCAGTAGCCCTCGGCCGCCTGCGTACTTCTTGTGGACCGCCTGCCTGCTCACGCCGAGCAGAACCGCGATCTCCTGCCAGGACCAGCCCTGTTCGCGGGCGTTGTCCACCTGGAGTGCCTCCAGCCGCTCGACCAGCGTCCGCAGCGCCCGTACGGCCCGGAGGCCGACGGCCGGATCGCGGCTGCCGGCGTCGGAGGCCAGCTGTGCCGTGTTGCTCATGAGTGTCAATATAAGTTGACACCAGGAGCGTGTCAACCATAGTTGACGAGCGAAGGCGGACGATCTACGCGGACCGCGTTCTAGGCCTGATGTTTTCGCTGGTATGGCCGCATGAGGCCGGAAAAATCGTTTGCCGCGCCACCCCAGGGTTTGCCAGCCTGGAGGGGCTATGCGCTCCCTGCCTCTTGCCGATCCCGGCATTCCCGATGCCCGCAGTCCGCTCCGGTACCTGTGGTGGGTGGCACGCGGGCAGGCGAGCCCGCTGCTCACGGGCATCGGATTCGCCGTGCTGTGGTGGCTGGGGCAGGCGCTCGTCCCCTCGGCCCTCGGCAAGGCCGTCGACAGCCTCACCACACGCGACACCGAGGGGTTGGTGCGCTGGTCAGCGGTGCTGCTCGGTCTCGGTGTCGTGACCGCGTTCGGCGGTGTGATGCGCCACCGGCTGGCGGTCTTCAACTGGCTGGCCGCCGCCTACCGCACGGTTCAGGTCACCGCGCGCCAGGCCACCCGGCTCGGCGCCACGCTGCCCAAGCTGCTGTCGACCGGCGAGGTCATCAGCGTCGGCAACTCCGACATCGCGCACATCGGCAACGCCATGGACATCCTGCTGCGCGGCATCGGCTCGGTCGTCGCCATCGGCGCCGTCACGGTGATCCTCATCACAACCTCACCGCAGCTCGGCCTGATGGTGCTGCTCGGCGTCCCGCTGATGGCGCTGGCCGTCGGCCCGCTGCTCAGGCCCCTGCACCGGCGGCAGCACGAGCAGCGCGACCTCCAGGGTGACCTCGCCACCCGGGCCTCCGACATCGTCGCGGGCCTCCGGGTGCTGCGCGGCATCGGCGGCGAGCAGGTCTTCTCCGACCGCTACCGCGAGGAGTCCCAGCGGGTGCGGGGAGCCGGAGTGCGGGTGGCGTCGATGGACGCCGCTCTGGAGGGCGCCCAGCTCCTGCTGCCGGGCATGCTCATCGCCTTCGTCACCTGGCGGGGCGCGCACTACGCGATGGACGGCACGATCACGGTCGGCCAGCTCGTCGCCTTCTACGGGTACGCGCTGTTCCTGGTGGGCCCGCTCCGCACGCTCACCGAGGCGGCCGACAAGCTCACCAAGGGCCATGTGGCGGCCCGCAGGGTCATCCGCATCCTGTCGCTGGACCCCGAGGTCCAGGGCGCGGGTACGGCCGTGACCGCCGGGGGCGATCTGGTGGACGCGGCGTCCGGCGTCACCGTGCGGCAGGGACGGTTCACCGCCCTGGCCGGCGCGGTGCCCGAGGACGCCATCGCCGTCGCCGACCGGCTCGGCCACTACGTGGCGGCAGAGGCCACCTTCGGCGGCGTGCCACTGGCCGACCTGCCGCTGGAGGAGGTCAGGCGCCGCATCCTGGTGGCCGACAACGGCGCCAGGCTGTTCAGCGGGCGCCTGCGCGACCAGCTCGACGTCACCGGCTCCGCCTCCGAGGACGCCCTGCGGCGCGCCCTGCGCACCGCCTGCGCCGAGGACGTCGTCGAGGCGCTCCCCGGGGGCATCGAGTCGCACGTGGCCGAGGCCGGCAGGGAGTTCTCCGGCGGCCAGCAGCAGCGCCTGCGGCTCGCACGCGCGCTGCTCGCCGACCCCGAGGTGCTCGTCCTGGTGGAGCCGACCAGCGCGGTCGACGCCCACACCGAGGCGCGCATCGCCGAGCGGCTCGGGGAGGCCCGTCTCGGGCGCACGACGCTGGTCTGCACCACGAGCCCGCTGGTGCTCGACCGGGCGGACACCGTGATCTACATGCGGGACGGCCGGGTGCGCGCCGAGGGGTCCCACCGCTCGCTGCTCGCCACCGATCCCGACTACACCGCGACCGTGACCCGAGGGGAGGTCTGACCGTGAGCGTGCGCCAGGCCAGTGAGAGCGAGCTGGCGGAGAGCCCGTCAGGCGAGAGCCGAGCCACCGAGGACCGTCCGCGCGAGGACCGTACGCGCGAGGGCCGTGCGGACGAGGGCGAGACCGGCGAACGTCCCACCGGCGACGGCAAGCCGGTCACGAGCGGCGACCAGAGGCGCATCCTGCCGGTCGCCGACCAGGCGCAGGTGCGGGCGTACGCCAGGCGGCTGACGCTGAAGTATCCGCGCCGGCTCGCGGCGGCCCTGGGCCTGCACGGCCTCGCCGCCGTCGCGGGCCTGACCGGGCCGCGCCTGCTGGGCGAGCTGGTCGAGGGCGTGCGCGACGGCACGGGCATCAGCGTCGACGCCGTCGCGCTGACCATCGCCGGCTTCGTCGTCGTGCAGGCCGTGCTCATCAGGTACGCGGTCTACGTCTCCGCCAAGCTCGGCGAGAAGGTGCTCGCCGAGCTGCGGGAGGAGTTCGTCGACCGCGTGCTCGCACTGCCCCTGTCGACCGTCGAGCGCGCGGGCTCGGGCGACCTGGTCACCCGCACCTCGCGGGACGTCGACTCGCTGTCGCGCACGGTGCGGCACGCCGTGCCGGAGACGCTGATCGCCGTGGTGGCGGGCGCGTTCGTGCTGGGCGCGCTGGCCCTGGTGGGGCCGCTGCTCGTGCTGCCCTCGCTCCTCGCGGTGCCCCTGATCTGGTTCGCCACCCGGTGGTACCTCAAGCGGGCCAGGGACGGCTACCTGCGCGAGAACGCCGCGTACGCGGACATGACCGAGGGCCTCACCGAGACCGTGGAGGGCGCGAGGACCGTCGAGGCGTTCGGCCTGCAGCGCCGCCGGCACGAGCGCACCGACACCGACATCACACGGTCCTGGGCGGCCGAGCGCTACACCCTTGGCCTGCGCACGGTGTGGTTCCCCTCGGTGGAGTTCGGCTACGTGATCCCCATCGTCGCGACACTGCTGATCGGGGGCCTGTTCTACCTGCGCGGATGGGTCTCGCTGGCCCAGGTGACCGCGGCCACGCTGTACGTGCAGCAGCTCATCGACCCGCTCGACCGGCTGCTGTCGTGGGTCGACGAGCTCCAGGTCGGCGGGGCGTCCATGGCCAGGCTGCTCGGCGTGGCGAACGTGCCCGACGACCGCGACGCGGGCGCGGGCCGCCCCCTCGGCGAGACGATGGTCGCCGACGACGTGCGGTACTCCTACCGCGACGGCCACGACGTGCTGCACGGCGTCTCGCTGCGGGTCGCTCCGGGTGAGCGGCTCGCGATGGTCGGCCCCTCGGGGGCGGGCAAGTCGACGCTGGGCCGCCTGCTCGCGGGCATCCACGGCCCGCGCACCGGCTCGGTGACGGTCGGCGGCGTCCCGCTGGTCGACCTGCCCCTGGACGAGCTGCGCGGCCACGTCGCGCTCGTCACCCAGGAACACCACGTGTTCCGGGGCACGGTGCGCGACAACGTGCTCATCGCGCGGCCCGAGGCCGACGACGCCGCCGTCAAGGAGGCGCTGGAGGCCGTCGACGCGTGGGAGTGGGTCGAGGCGCTTCCTGACGGGCTCGGCACGGTCGTCGGCTCGGGCGGCCTCGCGGTGTCGCCCGCGCAGGCCCAGCAGATGGCGCTCGCGCGGCTGGTGCTCGCTGACCCGCACACGCTGGTGCTGGACGAGGCCACCTCGCTGATCGACCCGCGCGCCGCGCGGCACCTGGAGCGGTCGCTGGCGGCCGTGCTCGACGGGCGCACCGTCATCGCCATCGCGCACCGGCTGTACACCGCGCACGACGCCGACCGGGTCGCCGTCGTCGAGGACGGCCGCATCAGCGAGCTGGGCTCGCACGACGAGCTGGTCGCCGCGGGAGGCGCCTACGCCGCCCTGTGGGACAGCTGGCACGGCATCTCCCGCTGACGACCGGGCCCGGGTGGGACCTCAGGCGTCCAGGGAACGCCTGAGGAACTCCACCTGGAGAAGCAGCAGGTTCTCCGCGACGACCTCCTGCGGGGTCATGTGGGTGACGCCCGAAAGCGGCAGCACGGTGTGGGGACGGCCGGCGGCGACGAGGGACGACGAAAGGCGCAGCGTGTGGGCCGCCACCACGTTGTCGTCGGCGAGGCCGTGGATGAGCAGCAGCGCCCGCTCGAGCTTCTCGGCGTCGGCCATGAGCGACGACCGGTCGTACACGTCGGGAAGCTCGCCGGGGTGGCCGAGGTAACGCTCGGTGTAGGCGGTGTCGTAGAGCCGCCAGTCGGTGACGGGTGCCCCGGCGATGGCCGCGTGGAAGACGTCGGGCCTGCGCAGCACCGCCAGCGCCGCGAGGAAGCCGCCGAACGACCAGCCCTTGATGGCCACCCGCGAGAGGTCGAGGTCGCCCGGGTAGAGCTGGGCGGCGCCCTTCAGGGCGTCGACCTGGTCTTCGAGCGCGGGGGTCGCCAGGTCGTGCAGCACCTCGCGCTCGAAGGCGGGGCCCCGGCCCGGGGTGCCCCGGCCGTCCGCCACGATCACCGCGAAACCCTGGTCGGCGAACCACTGGGACTCGAGGAACCCACGGCCCGAGGCCATCACGCGCTGCGCGTGGGGCCCGCCGTAGGGGTCCATGAGGACGGGGAGGCGCCGGGAACCGGGCACGTGCCCGCTCGGCAGCAGCACGGCGGTGGACAGCTCTCGCTCGCCCGTGCGGACCAGCGAGACGCGGGGCTCCAGCTTGGGCCGCTCGGCCAGCGAGGCGATGTGCAGGCGCTTCTGGCCGTTCTCGACCCGCACCGTGGTGCTGGGGCTGTCGAGAGTCTGGCTGACGACCAGCAGGGTGCCGCCGGACAGGCGGCCGTTGTGGACGCCGGGCTCGCTGGTGACCGGGGAGATGGCCCCGCCCGACCAGGTCCACAGATGGATCTCGGTGGGCTCGGCGCTCGCGCGGAACAGCACGGTGTCGCCGGAGACGCCGAGCACGTCGCGGACCTGGAGGGTCGGCGGGGTGACCGGGGCGTCGCCGACGACCAGGCGCCGGCCGCCGCCTGCGTCGGCCACCCACACCAGCGTGCCGTCGGAGAGGCACGCGGGGACCCCGGCGACGACGTCGACCCACGCGTCGTCGGTGTCCTCGCGCACGAGCTCGGTCGCGCCGGTGGCGGGGTCGACGGTGAGGACGCGGATGGCCTTCTGGTCGCGGGGCATCGTCACGATCGTCGCGCCGTGGCGGTCCCACACGGCCGTCACCAGGTATTCGTCGTCGAAGGGCACCTGCGTGCGGGAGCCGTCGAGACCGAGGACGAGCAGCTCGACGGTGGCGTTGGCCGTGCCGGCCGATGGGTAGGCCACCGCCGTGGGCGTGCGGGACGGGTTGGCCGGGTCGGCGATGTGCCAGGTCTGGACGGGCGACTCGTCGGCACGCTCGGCGAGCAGGGCCGTGCCGTCGGGGGACCACCAGTAGCCGCGCATGCGGTCAAGCTCCTCGGCGGCGATGAACTCCGCCAGGCCGTACGTCACGCCGGCGCCCTCTGGGGACGCCAGCGCGCGGTCGTCGCCCGTGGCGACCTCCTGGACGTGCAGGGCGCCGCCGGTGACGTACGCCACGCGGGCGCCGTCGGGGGACAGGCGGGGGTCGATCACCGGGCCGGGGGTGTCGAGCCGCCGCACGGCGCCAGACCTCAGATCGGCCAGGTAAAGCCCGCCGGACAGCGCGAAGGCCGCCGAGGTCAGCGCGGAGTCGGCGCCGAAGGCCACCACGCCGCCGGCCTGCTCCCTGGCGCGCTCACGGCGGGCCTTCTCCTCGGCGGGCAGGTCTTCGTCGGCCGCGCCGAGGTCGGCGGGGTCGACCACCATGCGCTCGGCGCCCGAGGAGAGGTCGAGCTCCCACAGGCAGGTCACCGGGTCGGTGCCCGACCGGCTGCGCAGGAAGACGACGCGGTCGCCGTCGGGGGCGATGACGAAGCCACGGGGCACTCCGAGGGTGAAGCGGCGGGTCCTGGCGTAAAGACGCGGAAAGCTCTCACTCATGCTGTTCATATTGCCAGGCCAACACGTTGGGAGATGCTTCCTGTCGGAGGCCGGGGATACCCTCGACCACATGACTGAACGTCGTTTGCTGCTCGTGCACGCCCACCCCGATGACGAGACGAGCGGCACCGGGGCCACGATGGCGAAGTACGCCGCGGAGGGCGCCCACGTCACGCTCGTCACCTGCACCCTCGGTGAGGAGGGCGAGATCGTGGTGCCCGACCTGGCCCACCTCGCCGCGGACAAGGAAGACCGGCTCGGCGAGCACCGCGTCGGCGAGCTGGAGGCCGCGTGCAAGGCCCTGGGCGTCGACGACCACAGGTTCCTCGGCGGGCCCGGCCGCTGGCGCGACTCCGGCATGATGGGCGTCCCCGCCAACGACAACCCCCAGTGCTTCTGGCGGGCCGATCTCGACGAGGCCGCCGGCGAGCTGGTCAAGATCATTCGTGAGGTCAGGCCGCAGGTGCTGGTCACCTACGACGACAACGGCTTCTACGGCCACCCCGACCACATCCAGGCGCACCGGGTCGCCTGGCGGGGGTTCGAGCTGGCCGCCGATCCCTCGTTCGGTGAGGGTGAGCCCTGGCAGATCGCCAAGTTCTACTTCACGACCATGCCGAAGTCCGCGATGCGGCGGGTCGCCGAGGCCATGCGCGACACCGACTTCGACTTCTTCAACGAGGAGACTCTGGACGACCTGCCCTTCGGCTCCGCCGACGAGGAGGTCACCACCGAGATCGACGCCCGCCCCCACGCCGTCGCCAAGCTGGACGCCATGCGGGCCCACCGCTCGCAGATCGACCTCAGCGCGCCCTGGTTCGTGATCTCCGACAGCATGGGCCACGAGTCCATCGGCATCGAGCACTTCATCCTCAAGGCCGGCCGGCGCGGGCCCGCAGGAAGGGGCGTGCCGCAGGAGGCCGGCGGTCTCGGCGAGCCGCACGACCGCGAAGACGATCTCTTCGCGGGCATCGGCTAGCCTTTCAGCATGGAGGAAGAGCAGGTAGAGGACGAAACCGCGACGCGGCGGGGCTCCGACGCCGTGATCACGGGCGCGGCCTACGGCATGCTCTTCGTGCTCGGCGTCGTCTTCGGCGTCGTGGCCGGGCTTGAGCACTCCTGGGACGTGGGAGACGCCGTTCCGCCCATTCCGATCATCCTCTCCCTCGTGCTGTTCGGCCTGCTGTACGGCGCGGGGCGGCTGATGGACAGCAAGCTGGGCGCGTTCGTCCCCGGCATGGGGTGGATGCTCGCCGCGCTGCTGTTCTCGGTCAAGAGGCCCGAGGGCGATCTGGTCATCGCCGCCAACGTCTCCGGCTACTGGTACCTCGGCTGCGGAGCCCTGGCCGTGGTGGTCGCCGTCCTGCTCATTCCTTCGTCCGGTTCGTGGCTGATGCACCAGGGTTCGTATGGCAAAGGGCGCCGCATGAATATTTCGGATGGGATGTCCGCATAAGCTGGCCAGCGTGTATCAGGGATCTGTCGAGAGCCAGGTTGATCAGGCGGTCTTCCGCAGGGTGACGGGGCGCTTCGCCACCGGCGTCGCGATCGTCACCACCCTCGCCGACGGCATCGACCACGCGATGACGGTCAACTCCTTCGCCTCGGTCTCCCTTGATCCGCTCCTGGTGCTGGTGTGCGTCGAGAAGATCGCCAGGTTCCACGACGCCGTGATCGACGCCGGGGTGTGGGGGGTCTCCATCCTCGGAGAGGACGGCGAGGAGGCCTCTCGGGCCTTCGCCACCCGCGGCCGTACGCTCGAAGGGCAGCTCGACCGCTGGTCGCACCGCCGGGGCAGGCTGGGGCTCGCGCTGTTCGACACCGCCATCGCGACGCTGGAGTGCCGCACGACCGTCGTCCACGACGGAGGCGACCACTCGATCGTCGTCGGGAACGTCGTCTCGGCGGACACTCCGAGGGACGTCCCTCCGCTCATCTACTACGAGGGCCGCTACCGCCACCTGCGCCCGCCGGGTAGATAGGCCGCCCTACCGGTCGCCGGGGCCGTTGGGTGACAATCAAGACATGCGCGGACGGCACCGGACGAGGCAGGTGCTCAACTACGTCAACCTGTCGACACCGCTGGGGCTGCTCATCGCGGTGATCGGGCGGGCCGAGGTGCGGCGTGGCGAGCACGGCCTGCTGTACGCCCACGGATACCGCATCCCCTTCCCGGTCGCCGGCGCGTTCACGGTCGGCAACGTGGTGCTGACGGCCCAGCGGGAGGGCTACCTGACCGGCGCCCTGCTGAGGCACGAGGCCCGGCACGCCACCCAGTACGCCTTCTGCGTCGGCCTGCCCCTGCTGCCGCTGTATGTCCTCGCCCTGCTGGTGTCGGTGGCCGTCTGCGGCCACCCCGCCTCCTGGAACGTCTTCGAACGCCTGGCCGACCTGGACGAGGGAGGCTACCCGAGGCACCCATCCCGATGGAGAAGGCGCACCCTGGAGGAGAAGACCCTGGCTGAACGCCGTCCAATCCACACCAGGGAGGACATGACGGATACCTCGTACGACTGAGGCATGTTTTCCGCCCACGGGGGATCATCAGAGCAGAGTGGTGATAGATCCCTGTGGAACAGCCCCGCCTCCCACTCGGCGACGAACCGGAGGGTCGCATGTCGCAATCCGTCAGCCCTGAGGTTTCCCCTGTCACACAGCCGCGTGAGCGGACGTTTCCCGCCGACTTCAAGGACCGCCTGACCTGCCCGCTGCCCGACTTCCGCGAGGTCATGAGCGTCGCGTGGCACGGAGGTTTCCGCCCCGACATCGGGGACGCCGACCAGATCCCCGTGCTGAGGGCGGGTCTGTCCCCGATCACCGCGACGGACGCGGCGGTCACGTGGGTGGGCCACGCGACGTACGTGCTGCGCATCGGGGGCCTGACGGTGCTGACGGACCCCGTCTGGTCGCGGAAGATCCCGGGAGTGCGGCAGCGGCTGACACCGCCCGGCGTGGCCTGGAGCGACCTGCCCCCGGTGGACGCCGTCGTGATCAGCCACAACCACTACGACCATCTTGACGCCCCGACGATGCGCCGCCTGCCGAGGCACACTCCGGTCTTCGTCCCCGCCAACCTGGCGAGCTGGTTCACCAAGAAGGGGTTCACGAACGTCACGGAGCTCGACTGGTGGGAGAGCGCCCAGATCGGCGAGGTGACCTTCGACTTCGTGCCCGCCCACCACTGGAGCCGCAGGTCGCTGTTCGACACCTGCAAGTCGCTGTGGGGCGGCTGGGTGCTGACCTCGCAGGACCAGCGCGTCTACTTCGCCGGGGACACCGCGTACGGCGACCGTTTCAAGCTCATCGGGGACCGCTACCCCGGCATCGACCTCGCGCTGATGCCGGTGGGCGCGTACGAGCCGCGGTGGTTCATGCACGTCTCGCACGTGGATCCCGCCGAGGCCGTGTTGGCGTGCGCCGCCGTCGGCGCACGGCGGATGGCGACCATGCACTGGGGGACCTTCGTGCTCTCTGGCGAGCCGCTGATGGCTCCCGTGCAGGAGGCCCGCGCGGCCTGGATCGCCTCAGGACGCGACCGCGCGGACCTCTGGGACCTGGCGGTGGGCGAGACCAGGGTGCTCACCTGACCTTCAGGACCACTGCTGTCCCTGCGGGGTGTCGGTGACCTTGACGCCCAGCGCGGCCAGCTCGTCGCGGAGGCGGTCGGAGGCCGCCCAGTCTCTGGTCTCGCGGGCCTTCGCCCTGGCCTCCAGCAGCTCGGCCGCGCCGGGCGGCAGGACCGCGACGACGGGCGGCTTACCGATGTCGACCGAGAGGTCGAGGCCGAGCACGTGGTCGAGGTGCAGGAACGTCTCGAGGCGGGAGCCGGGGTCCACCGTCTCGTCCCGTTCGAGCTCGCGCACGACGCGCAGGGCGGTGGGGGTGTCCAGGTCGTCGTCGAAGGCGGCCTGGGCGCGGTCGGCGTACTCGGCGGCGATCGGCCGGCTGGGGGACTCCGCCCACTCGGCGACGCGCTGCCGCCACCGGCGCAGGGTGCGGTCGGCGGCGTGGAGGGTGTCCCAGGTGAGGTTCATCTGCTGGCGGTAGCGGTGTTCGAGCAGCGCCAGACGCACGGCAAGGGGGTCGAGCCCGGCGGCCACGACGTCGGACAGGAGCACGACGTTGCCGGTGGACTTGGCCATCTTGCGGCCGTCGAACAGCACGTGCTCGCCGTGGACCCAGTGCTTGACGACGTCGTGCCCGACCGAGGCGTTCGACTGGGCGCGCTCGTCCTCATGGTGGGGGAAGCGCAGGTCCTTGCCGCCGGTGTGGATGTCGATGTGCTCGCCGAGGAAGCGCAGGGACATGGCCGAGCACTCGATGTGCCAGCCGGGGAACCCCCGGCCCCAGGGGGTCTCCCAGGTCATCTCGCGGTCGGAGCCCTTCCACAGGGCCCAGTCGGCGTGGAAGCGCTTGCGCGGGTCGACGCCCTCGACCCGGTGGCCGGGCTTCAGCGCGTCAAGCCGGTTTCCGGAAATTTCGCCGTAAGTCGGGAAGCTCCGCGCGTCGAAGAAGACCGAGCCGTCGTCCACGGCATAGGCGTGGCCCTTCTCGATGAGCTTGGCGATCAGCTCGATCATCAGGTCGATCGTCTCGGTGGCACGCGGGGTGTGCTCGGGGGTGCGCATGTTGAGCGCCGAGGTGTCGCGGCGGAAGGCGTCCTCGTAGAAGCGGGCGATCTCCATGGCCGAGCGCCCCTCGCGGCGGGCCTGCTGGAGGACCTTGTCCTCGCCCGACGCGTCGATCTCCTCGTCGTCGACCAGGTGGCCGACGTCGGTGATGTTCTGGCAGACCACCGACCGCACCCGGCTCTGCTCCAGGACCCTGCGGATCAGGTCGGACAACAGGTACGACCTGAGGTTGCCCACGTGGGCGTACCGGTAGACGGTCGGCCCGCAGGTGTACATGCGCAGGACGCGGGCGTTCGCGGGGACGATCGCTTCGAGCTGCCTGGACCTGGTGTCATACAGCCGCAACATGCCACCGAGCTTAGGCCATGGATTACAGGCTGTACGAGCCCTGGGGATCATCGGCGGCGGGCATCACGAGGCTCGGCAGGTCACCCCGCCTCGGGGTCGAGGAAGGCCAGGATGTCGCGGTCACCGCGCTCGCGGAGGCGGGTCAGGACCTCCTCGCGCGAGGCGCCGTCCGCGAGGCCGATGCGGGCCCCGATCAGGCGCAGCGCCTCGGCCTCGGAGGCGACCGGGGCGGTGTACCCGATGAGGTGCAGCGCCATGTTGACCGGCGGAATCCCCTGGGCGGCCTGCGGCAGGTAGCGGGTCAGCAGCTCGCCGCCGTCCGACACCGTCATGAAGATCGAGTCGCCCTCGCTCGCGTTGTAGTCGGCGAGCACCGGCCTGATCGAGCCCATCGTCGGCTGGTTGTGCCAGCTGATCACGACGTCGCCCGAGGGCGTGGAGGTCGTGAGCTGCCCGCCGGGTGCCATGCCGAGGTGCGCGGCGAAGCCGGTCGGAAGCGGGGACCCCGAGCCGCGCAGGTGCTCGGCGTTGACGTCGACGCGGTGCCACCAGCGCCCGTCCCGGCTGCGGAACGACCGGCGGGTCATCGACACGTCGCGGCGCGGGTGGTACGCCTCGGCCTGCTCGGGCGCGGCGACGCGGATCCATCCCCGCTGGGTGCGCTCGAACCCCGGCCCGCCCGCGTACGCGCGCACGGAGCTCTCGCTGACCTCGTACCGCGTGGTCAGGTTGGCCACGACGGTGTTCACCGAGGCCTCGCCGCCCGCCCGTTCGATCTCGCGGACGATCATCTCGCGGATGCCGATGTACTCCTCGCCGCCCCAGCGCGACAGCCCGTAGCGGTTCCTGTCGACGCGCAGGAAGCGCTCGTCGGCGGTGAGCTGGTTGCGGATGCCCACGAGGCTGTAGTCCTCGCCGATGCGGGTCTGGATCTCCTCGGGGCTCAGCGGGCTCTCGGCGACGGCCAGCACGGCCTCGGCCTTCTCGTTCACGCTGCGCGGCCACGGGACGACGTGACCCTCCAGGATGCGCAGGTGCGGGACGGAGGCGAGCCAGCGCTCGGCGACGTCCTCCCGCACCCCGAGCTGGGCGACCATCGTGACGGCCTCCGGCAGCTTCACCGGCCCGCCGGTGAACAGCTGACGGGTCTTCTCCTTCAGCTCGTCGGCGCCCCCGGCGACCAGCCAGCCCTCCACCTGGTCGTAGCCGGTCAGCAGGGTGCGGACGAACCGCCAGGTCGGCACGCCCAGGGTCGCCAGCTCGGTGCGGTGCCAGGGCACCGCGGCGGCGAGGTCGTCGGCGGGCACTGCGGAGCCGAGCCGTCCCCGCAGCCAGGCGAGGTGGGCGGCCAGCGGGGTGGCCTCGGGGGTGGCGAGCCGCGTCTGGACGTGGTCGCGAAGGTCACGCTCGATCTGCCGGATGCGCTCGCGGGTCACGGAGAACCGCTGCGCCAGCTCGTCGAGCGTCACCCGGCGCTCGGCGTAGACCCGGTCCTTGGCGATGGCCCGCTGCCGGTCGTCGAGCGCGGCGAAGATCCCGTCGATCAGCTCGGGGATCGGCCGGTCGGGCTTGGCCGGCTGGGTGGGCACGGGCGCGGCCTCGCGGCCGGGCTGCGTCTCGGAGGCCAGCATCCGCGACAGCACGCTCGTGAACAGCGCGTGCACGACCTCGCGGCTCTCGGGCGTGCGCAGGCTCTTCTCCGGGTCCGTCATCCGGATCAGGGGCAGGATGTCGCCGAGCGGTAGGTGCCCCCAGCAGGCCATGGACAGGTCGGCGAGTCGCGCCGCGACCTGAGCGGTTCCGACGATCAGGCAGGCGCGGTCCAGGGGGAGTGCCTGCCACCACGCGTCCGGGAGACGGGCGTCGCTCGCGATCGGCTCGACCTGGCTGGGTGCTGTCCAGCGCAGGGGAGGCACGATGTCGCTAAGGCTCAAATTCATGGGGGTCCAACCGGCATGGGGCTTGGGTCGGGATGAGACTCGGTCTTATCCGCAGTTCAGGTTATTGGGTCATGGTGGCAGAAAGGGACTTGCCCGGCCGGAGTAGGACACGTAAAGCCGCTCGGCGGCCCGCGTGCAGGCCATGTAGAGCAGCCCTCGTTCCCGCTGCAGGTCGTGGGCGCGTGCCGTCGGATCCTCGGCGGCGGGGGTGAGCGCGTCGGCCGATGGCACGATGCCGTCGGCCACGCCGATCAGGGCGACCCGGCGGAACTCCAGGCCCTTCAGGCCGTGGAGCGTGGTGACCCGCACCGGGGCCTCCGCGCTCGCGAGCGCCGCCTTGGCGTCCCTGACCAGGTCGCCCAGGCGGGTCGCGACGGCGATCTCGTCGGGGGGCACCCCGTCGCCGATCCACTCCTTGACGAGGGTCACCAGGCCGGCCAGCTCCGCCTCGCCCGAGGTGTACTCCCGGACGATCGGGCGGGTGCCCAGGTGCGTCGCGCGGAAGCCCACCAGCTCGATGATGCCGTCGACCAGCCCGTCGGCCGGGCCCCCGCCGCGCAGCCGCACGCCCCACGAGAGGATCTCCTGCGGCAGGCGGTGGGAGATGGTGAGGCGGTGGCTCTCGGCCTTGATGCCGAGCGTGCTCAGCGCCACCCGGGTGTCGAAGACGCGCTGGTGGGGGTCGCCGACGATGAACAGGTCGTTCGGCGCGGGCGGCACGGCGGCGCGCAGGAGCCGCCACTGCGCCGGGTGCAGGTCCTGCGCCTCGTCCACCACGATGTGCCGGTACGGCTCGCGCCCCGGAGCGTCGTCGCCGAGCAGGTCGCCCGTGGTACGGCCGAGCAGCGTGGAGGCCTCGGAGGCGAGCTGGAGCAGCGTGCGCCTGCCGGAGGCGCGCAGCCGCCCGGTGACGTGCTCGATGGCCTTCCAGACCGCGGTGCGCTCCTCGCATTCGAGCTCGACGCTGCGGCCGGGACGTCGCGCGGTGAGGTACTCCTGCACGGTGCAGAGGTTCTGGGCGAGGATCACCTGCTCCCACTCGCGCAGCAGGAACGCCGGGCTGTGCAGGTCGCCCGAGACCTCCGAGGCCTCCTGCCACAGCGTGGCCAGGTCGGGCGCGCCGACCAGGAGCGGGGGACGGCCCTCGGCCTCGGCGACGATGCGGTGGGCGAGGCGCTCGACGTTGCCGACCTCGATGCGCTCGCGCACCTCCTGGTCGTCCACCAGTAGGTCGAGCTTCGCGGCCACGTCGGTGGCCACGCCGTGGGAGAAGGTCACGAGCAGCACCCGGCCGGCGCCCGCCCGGGCGAGGTGGGCGGCGCGGTGCAGCGCCACCAGGGTCTTGCCGGTGCCCGCGCCGCCGGTGACCAGCACCGGCACGGCGTAGCTGTCCTGGTGGGCCAGGCGGTGCTGGGTCGGGTAGAGGAACGTGCACCAGTGCGGGGTGGTGAGCACCCGGTCGAGCGCGCTCGGGTCGCGGACGAAGACGGCCCGGTCGGGCGTGCGTTCGAGGGCGGCGGTGAGGTCGGTGACGTCCACGGTGGTCGCGGGCACCGCGACGCGCGTGTCCAGCGCCCGCCAGGCCTCGGCGACCGAGCCGCCCTGGCCGAGAACCGACAGCGGGGCGAACTGGCTCTCGGGGAGCAGGGGTTCGAGCGCGTCGAGGTTGGCGCCCGTGGTGATCAGCCGCACCAGGGGGAGCACCTCGGCGTCGATGCCGAGCCCGAGCAGGTCGCTGTCGCAGACGTGCGCGAACAGCCGCCACTCGGTGGACTCCGCCGACCGGCGCAGCGCGGGCTCGACCCGTTCGAGGGCCTCGGCGTTCCAGATCTCGGCGACCCCGATGGCCGCGTTGACGGCGAAGCGGTGCCGCTGGGCGTACGACCAGGCCTCGGCGTCCGGCAGCACGGTGAGCATCCAGTAGACGTCGCGCTGCCGCACGACCACCCCGCGGTGGTGGTCGGCGAGCCGCAGCGTCGCCACGCGCGAGTCCCGGGTGTTGCGCACCCGCTCGGGGTGGGGAGCGGACGTGGTGTTCTGCAGGAACCGGCGCATGGCGATCACGGCGTCCCGGCGTACGGGCCGGGGAAGCGCGTCGAGATCCCGGGGGACCTCGGGGGCGATCGCGAGCCGGGGCACCGCGGTTCCCGTCAGACCATCAGGGACAGCAGGTCGCGGTCCCCGCGTTCTCGGAGCCGGTTCATCAGGTCGGGCAGCCCCACGGGCCCGGTCATGCCGATGCGGGTCGCCAGCACCCGGATGGTCTCTTCGAGCGACTCGGGGCCGCCCTTGGTGGTGTGGCCGGCCAGCCGCAGCGCCACCGCGCCCTTGTCGAGGTCGCCGGTCGACGAGGGCACCAGCCTGGCCCGCAGGACCTTGTCCTCCTCCGCCACGGTGAGGAACAGGTGGGCTCCGGGCTGCGCGCCCATGTCGTGGAGCAGCTGTCCGAGCGACTCGATGACGGGACGGGCCTGCCAGCTCAGCGTGACCTCTCCCGCCGCGCTCATCACGGTGTGGCTCTCGCCCGGCGACAGCCCAAGGTAGGCGGCGAACCCGCTCGGCAGCGGGCACTCCCCGCCGGTGAGCTGCTCGGGCGCGACGTCCACCCTCAGCCACCAGAGGCCGTCCGGATGCCGGAAGCACCTGCGGGTCATCGACACGTCCTTGAGCTGGCCGGTCGGCGTCGACTGGGGCCCCTCGGGGTCGCCCGGCCGCTCCTCCTCGGCCTTGCCGGGCTTCTTGTTGCTCTGGATGCGTAGCTGCGGGACGTTCTCCAGCCACTCCTTGGCGACCTCGGGGTGGATGCCCAGGGTCGACACCAGTTCGAGTGCGCGGGCCACCGTCGGCGGGCGTTCGGCGTTGAGGATCAGGGCGCAGGTCTGGTCGCGCAGCTCCGCGATGTCCCCCGACACCAGCCAGTCGTCCTGGACCGTGTAACCGGGCAGCGTGGCGAGCACGAACTGCCAGGCGGGGACGTCGAGGGAGCGCAGCTCCCTGGTGTGCCAGTCGGCGGCGGCCATCAGGCGCGACTTGGGCGCGGCCACGCCGAGGGTGCCGGGGAGCTTCTCCAGGTGCTGGGTGTACGGCGCGGCGTCCGCGCTGTCGAGCCAGGCGGCCAGCCTGCCGCGCAGCTCGTCCTCAAGGGCCACGATGTCCTCGGGGCTGACGGCGAACAGCTTGGCCAGCTCCTCGGGGGCGGCGGGGGAGTCGGCGAATACGTGGTTCTGCGCCACCGCCCAGGTCTTGTCGTCGAGGTCGGCGAAGGCCGCGTCGATGAGCGCGGGGATGTCCCTCTCGGTGCGCCCGGTGCCCAGCTCGTCGGTGTTCGTGCCGGCGGGGGACCCCTCGGAGGCGGCGGGGCCCTCGGGCTCGCGCGGCGGCTCTCCGTCGTCCGCGATGTCGCGGTCCTGCGTGCCCTCGGGGCCGAGGGGGGCCACGTCGCCTTCCGCGGTCCCGAAGCTCTCCGCGATCCCGAGGTCTTCCGGGGCGTCCGTACCTCCCGGGGCTTCTGCGCCTTCCGGGCCCTCCGGGGCTTCTGCGGGCGCGGGGCCCTTGGCGGCGAAGGGGTCGGGGGCGGGGCCGCCGGGCCCGAACGGGCCGGAGTCCGGGCCGAACGGGTCGAGGTCGCGGGGGAACGGGCCGGGATCGAACGGCTCCGGCTCGGGCACGAAGGGGCGGGGAGCCGGAGTGAACCCAGGATCGTCCCCGCCGAACCCAGGGCCGTCCGGGGAGAATCCGGGCACGTCATTGCCGAACGCGGGAACGTCGTTGCCGAAGGCGGGGACGTCGTTGCCGAAGGCGGGGACGTCGTTGCCGAAGGCGGGGACGTCGGGGGGGTAGGTGGGCGCGCTCGGGGCGGTGAAGGGACGTTCGGTGCGCGGGGGCGGGGTGAACATCGAGGTGCGGGACCGGCCGGAGCCGCTCTCGCCAGGGGCGGCGCCGGGGAACTCCCTGGAGACGTGCTGCTTCAGCGCGGCCTCCGCCATGCGGGCCGCGGCGAGGCCGAGGGGGTCGCTCCGGTCGATCGACGACTTCTGTCTCTTCGGCAGCGGCGGCGCGGGCCGTACGGGAAGCGGCTCGGCCCGTGCGGGCGACCCGGTGTCCGTGGAGCGGTCCGCGGGGGACGCCTGAGGCCCTGTGGAGGCCCCGTGGGCCGGTACGGGGCTTTCGTGAGCCGGTGCGCGCCTGCGCGCCTCCGGAGCCGCCGAGGCGGGCTGGGGCGTCTCCGTGGCCCGTGAGGGCGTCTCGCGGGCCTCCTCGGCGTGGAGGGACGGCCGTGCCGTGTGGTCGTCGAGATTGGCGCTCTGGTCGCCGGTGGGCGTCAGCCGTACGAAGACCGCGGTGAACAGGGCGGTCAGGACCGGCCTGGCGCGGATGAACGGCTGGTCGGCCAGCTCGCGGCCGGTCAGCGAGAGCAGGCCGAACCACGAGCCCACGCGGTCGAGGGCGATGGAGACCTGCGGCTCGTCGGCCTCGTCGGGATCCATGACGTGCAGGGCGGGCAGGATGTCGCCCAGCGCGGCGGCCGGCCAGTGCTCCATCGACAGCTCTGTGAGGAGCTCACCGAGCGCCTCGGGGCCGAGCACGGCGAAGACCCGGCTGAGAGGGGCGGCCCGCCACCAGGCGTCCGGCAGGTTTGGCACGTCGCGGAGCTGCGAGAATGCGGTCGCGTCACTCCACCGAAGCGGAGGCACGAGATCACTCAGGCAGAAGTTCATCCCGTTTCCTCTCCGGTGATTCCGTTGACCAGACCATAGTCTGGCAAATCGCTAGATCGTAGGCGGCGGTTAGGCCCGCACAGCGGCGAATCGCAGCCTCACGTAGTCGGCCACCCAGCCAGATTCGCGGCGCAGGGCGGGTGCCGCGAGCTCGTTGACCCTTCTCAGCAACGGCTCCACCGTCCCCGGCGGCACGCCGTCCAGCAGGGAGCCCGCGAACATGCGGACCCAGTCGGCGGCGCCGTTGGGGCATTCGTCGAGCGGCGTCGGCCGGTCGAAGTATTCGAGCAGCCGCACGGTGAACCCGCCCTTCTCCAGGCGGACGGCGTACTCGGCAGGGCTGGGGAAGTACCAGGGCAGCTCGGGCTCCGGCAGCCCGTACTCCCGCCAGGCCGTGAGCATCGCGGAGGTGAGCGCGGCGCAGTTGCCCGCGCCGCCCAGCTCGGCCACGAACCGGCCTCCCGGGGTCAGCGCCGTGCGCACGCAGCGGATCACCGCGTCGGGATCGCGGCCCATCCAGTGCAGCGCGGCGTTGGAGAACACCGCGTCGTACGGCTGCCCGACGCGGAAGTTGGCGCCGTCGCCGACCATGAAGTCCAGGCCCGGGTGGTGGGCGACCGCGACGTCGATCATCGCGGCGGAGCCGTCCATGCCGAGCACGGAGGTGCCCCTGGCGGCGATGTCGGCGGTGAGCACCCCGGTGCCGCAGCCCAGGTCGAGGATGCGCTCGCCCGGCTGGGGGTCCAGCAGTTCGATCAGCGGTGCCCCGTGCGCCGAGACGTAGCCGAACGAGCTGTCATAGGCGCGAGCGTTCCACCGCATCAAACTCGGCGTGTCGTATCGCAAGGCCATCAGCTCGCATTCTCAGACATCGCTTCCCGTGTCCGTAAGTACAGACACTTTAGAGCCTTGATGTCCTCGCGACACATCTGTCCGTGTGCTTCGCCCTTACTCTCCCGGCACAGGTATGGAGATGGGGGAGGAATGGCCAGGGTCAGCTCATCGCCTTGGACCAGTTGGCCTTCAGGTACGTCTTGGCCTCGTCCGCCTGCGGGATCGTGAGCAGGACCGGGGTGCCGGACACGGCGGGCAGCTTGGCCGCGGCCTGCTTGTCGAGCTTGCCCTTCATGTCCAGCGCCTCCATGCGCGCCGGGCGGGCGAATCCCTTGAGGAAGAGGTTCTGCACCGCGTCGCTGTAGAGGAACTCCTGCCAGAGCCGGGCGGCGGCGGGGTGCGGCGCCTTCTTGTTGATCGCCTGGACGTAGTACGACGCGAGCGTCGCGTTCGACGGGACCACGACCTTCCACGCGGGCTTGTCGTCTCCGGCGGTCTGGGCGGCCTTGGCGGCGTTCACGTAGTCCCAGTCGACCAGGGTGTTGGCCCGGGACGGGAGGCTGAAGCCGCCGGACTTCTTGAGCTTGGAGAAGAACTCGACGCCCCGCTGGGCCTCGGGCTTGCCCGAGTGGAGCGACGCCGCCATGACGCCGTTGAAGGCCGCCGCGGTCTGCAGCGGGTCGCCCGGCAGGGCCACGGCGTACCCGGGTTTGAGCAGGTCGGAGAAGCTCGCCGGGGCGCCCACCTTGCGAGGGTCGTACCCGATCGACATGTAGCCGCCGTATCCCGCGTACCAGTGACCCTTGAGGTCCTTGACGCCGTCGGGGATGTCCTGCCAGGCGGTCACCTTGTACGGGGCGAACCTCTGCGCGTTGGCGATCGCGACGTCCATGCCGAGGTCGAAGACGTCGGGGACCTTGTCGGGCGTCGAGCTCCTGGCGACGTCGATCTCGCGCTGGCTGCTCGCGCCGGGCTCGGCCACGTTGACCCGCAGTCCGTACTCGCCGGAGAAGCGGTCCATGATGGCGCCGTAGTTCACCCAGTCGCGGGGGACCCCGATGAGGTTCAGCGAGCCCTCTTTCCTCGCGGCCTCGACCAGCCGGTCCATCGAGCCGAACCCTTCGGCGAGACTGGCGGCCTTCGGGTTGACCGGAGGGAGCTTCTTTTCGTTGGTGGTCGCTGACGAGCACCCGGCCACGGCTGTGGCGAGGAGCGCTACTGCGGCTGCGGCACGTGAGGTCACGAGGTGAATACTCAACGTCACGCTCTCCCGCGTCGAGGAGGCACGCGGACGTTTGGGCCAGCATTGGGGTGCGGTTGAGGGCTTACTACGCGAAAAGGACCCGGCTCAGCGCTCGGGGACGATCTTCGCCGCGACGACCTTCTCCTCGGGGATGTCGACCAGCGTGCCGTCGCGCTTGCGGACCTTGAGGAACCCCTCGTGCCAGGCCTCGAGAACCCCGACCGTGTCGCGGAAACCCTCGGGCTCCCTGCGCCGCACCGTTACCCTGCTGCCGACATCGGACGGGGAGACGGAGACGAGCAGCCTTCCGCCAAAGTGCGATGTCACCAGCTTTCCCCCCCTCCCGTTTCAGACATGTGGCCAGCACGGCAATACTAGGTCTAGCAACCCGCGGTCGAGTCGTGCGAAGGCGCGGAGAAGAAGGAGCCCGAGGTGACCTACGTCATCGCGCAGCCTTGCGTGGATGTCCTGGACAAGGCGTGCATCGAAGAGTGCCCCGTCGATTGCATCTACGAGGGCAACCGCATGCTCTACATCCACCCAGACGAGTGTGTGGACTGCGGCGCGTGCGAGCCCGTCTGCCCGGTCGAGGCGATCTTCTATGAGGACGACACGCCCGACCAGTGGAAGGACTTCTACAAGGCGAATGTGGAGTTCTTCGACGAGCTGGGCTCGCCCGGCGGAGCGTCCAAGGTAGGGAAGATCGCCAAGGATCACCCGATCGTGGCCGCCCTTCCGCCGCAGGCAGAGGAGCACTGACCTTCGGCCCGTCCGTGGTCATGAGGTGCCGCCGGGTACCGTGACCATCAGGTCGCGGTACCGCCGGTGACATGCCCGGCCGCCGACATCCATGATCGCGTCTGACTTCTGGGGGTTGTTTCGGTGATCGGGCTGCCTGACTTTCCGTGGGACCGTCTGGTGCCCTTCAAGGAACGGGCGCTCGCCCATCCCGGTGGCATCGTCGACCTCTCGGTCGGCACCCCCGTCGACTCGGTGCCCGCCGTGGCGCGGGAGGCCCTCGCGGGCGCGGCCGACAGTCCCGGATATCCCCTGACCCACGGCACCGAGCGGCTCCGCCGCGCCGCCGCCGGCTGGCTCGCCCGCCGCCACGGCGTCACGGTCGACCCCGCAGACGTCCTGCCGACCATTGGCTCCAAGGAGCTCGTCGCCTGGCTGCCCACCCTGCTCGGCGTGGGGGCCGGCGACCGCGTGGTGATCCCCGCCCTGGCGTACCCCACCTACGACGTCGGCGCCCGCATCGCCGGGGCGGCGCCGTACGCCACCGACGGCCTGCTGGGCCTCGGCCCCGAGCGCGTGCCGCTGGTCTGGGTGAACTCCCCCTCCAACCCCACGGGCCGCGTGCTGCCCGCCGAGCACCTGCGCAAGGTCGTCGCCTGGGCGCGCGAGCGGGGGGCCGTCGTGGCCTCCGACGAGTGCTACATCGAGCTCGGCTGGGAGGAACGGCCGATCTCGATCCTGCACCCCGACGTCTGCGGCGGCTCGCATGAGGGCCTGCTCGCGGTGCACTCGCTGTCCAAGAGGTCCAACCTCGCCGGCTACCGCGCGGCGTTCGTCGCGGGTGATCCCGCGCTCGTGCGACGGCTGCTGGAGGTGCGCAAGCACGCCGGCATGATCATGCCCGCGCCGGTCCAGGCCGCCATGGCCGCCGCCCTGGACGACGACGAGCACGCCGACGCGCAGCGCGAGCTGTACGCCGCGCGGCGCGCCCTGCTGAGGCCCGCGCTCGAAAAGGCCGGATGGCGCGTCGAGCACTCCACCGCGGGGCTGTATTTGTGGGCGACCGACGACCGTAACTGCTGGGAGCAGGTCCAGGCGCTGGCCGAAATCGGCATTTTGGTCGCGCCGGGCGACTTTTACGGACAGGCAGGTTCCTCGCATATCCGGATCGCCATGACGGCAACTGACGAACGGGTCAATGCGGCGGTGCTCCGCCTCCAGTAGGATCCCGCGGCATGACCGTTGCGGTCGTGCTCGCAGTGAGCGCAGCCATCTTCGTCGTGGTGCTGGGCGCTTTTCTCGGTACGCGACGGCCCGAGAAGACGGCTCGGCCGGCTCCCAGACCCCCTGAGCCGGCGTCCGAGCCGAGTTCGTCACACCCGGCGCTGGCCCGCCCGGTCGTCCTGGACCCCGACTACCTCGATCCAAGGACGATCAAGGTCGGGGACACCATCGACCGCCAGGGCGCGCGGTCGCGCGTCCTCGGCGCCCTGCACCTGTCGTGGCAGGGCGACCAGTGGATCGAGTACCTCCTCGAAGAGGGGGTGCGCCACTACCAGTGGCTGTCGGTCGAGGAGCGCGAAGGGGCGACCCCGGACGACCCGCCGCACCTTGAGGTCTACCTGTGGACGCCGGTCCCGACCCAGGGCATGGTGCCCGCGAAGAGCATGCTGATCATGGAGAACGTCGAGTTCTACCCGATCGACCGGGGGACCGCCGCCTTCCGCTCCGAGGGCACCACCGGCTATCCCGAGCGGGGCCTGGTGGACTTCGCCGACTACCGCGCCGCCGACGGGCGGCTGCTGAGCTTCGACCGCGTGCAGGGCCAGGCATGGACCGCCGCCTACGCGCAGCCGCTCTCGCCCGGCTCGATCAACGTCGAGCGCATGCTCTAGGCGATCTCGACCTTGCCCTCGGAGGACTTGGCGTCGGTCAGCCAGCCGTCATGGCCGGACGCGGACTTCCACGCGACGCCGGCGTAGCGCACCTGGTGCAGGCCGTACTTCTGGGCGTGGGCGACGGACCAGGCGGCGATCAACCAGCCCCTGCGCTGCGTCGCCGCGCTGATCTGGTTGCCGACGCTGGAGGTGTCGCCGAGGGCCCTGCTGAGCTCCTTGCGCGCCTTGGCGGGCTGGGAGGGCACGGGCTTGTCGGCGGGCGGGTACCAGCAGTGGACGGCCTTCGGGACGCGCCCGGTGAACGCGCCCGCGAGGATCTTGGCGTCCACCTCGTGCTGGGCGTACGCCGAGCCGTCGGCGGAGCGCTGCACGGCCTGGGCGGCCTCGTGCAGCGGCAGCTTCTGGTAGTGCTTGACCTTGACCAGCGCCGAGAAGAACTTGCGCGTCGCGTACACAGGGTCCTGGAGCTGCTCGACGGTGCCCCAGCCCTGCGAGGGGCGCTGCTGGAACACCCCCACGGAGTCGCGGTCGCCGAAGGGGAGGTTCAGCAGCTTGGACTCCTGGATCGCCGTGACGTAGGCGATCTCCACGGCCCGCTCGGGCAGCTTGAGGCGGGTGGCGACCGCGGCGATCGTGGCCGCGACCTGCGCCTGCTCGATCTCGAGGTCGAGCGTGCCCACCGTGGTCTTCACCTCGCAGTGCTCGCCCAGAGCGAACGGCTTCGCGCGGTTGAGCAGGTGATAAATCCCGAAAAATATGGCTACGCCGAGCACGAGGACGATGCCCGTAATCGTCAGAACCGCTCGTGAGAATCGCCGTGCCACGCACAAGAACCTACCGGCCCAGCCGTGGTCCCCGTGCGGGACTAAGCTTCCCTTGCATGAGCGAGACCTTCGAAAGCCCCTTGCCGGCCACTGTGGACGAGTTGTGGGAGCGCCGCGCCGAGCTGTCGCCCGATGACGCGGAAGCGCGTGGCGTGATCGTCGGTGCCGTGGACATGCTCGACACCGGAAAGGCCAGGGTCGCCTTCGTCGACCACTCCTCCGGCGACGTGATCGTGGACGAGCGGGCCAAGCGCGCCATCCTGCTCAGTTTCAGGGTTCTCGGCATGGTCAGGAGCCAGGTCGGGGACTTCCACCACAACGACCGCATCCCGCTGAAGACGTCCCTGGAGGGCGTCCGCGTGGTGCCGGGCGCCATCGCCCGCTGGGGGTCCTACCTTGCCTCGGGCGTCGTCCTGATGCCGTCCTTCACCAACATCGGGGCGTATGTCGACAGTGGCACGATGGTGGACACCTGGGCCACGGTCGGCTCCTGCGCCCAGATCGGCAGGAACGTCCACCTGTCGGGCGGTGTCGGCATCGGCGGCGTCCTGGAGCCCCCGAACGCCGTCCCTGTCATCGTCGAGGACGAGGCGCTGATCGGCAGCCGCTCGATGATCGTCGAGGGCGCGCGGGTCGGCAAGGGCGCCGTGGTGGGCGCCGGCACGATCCTGACCTCGTCCATGCCCGTCATCGACGTCCAGACCGGCGAGGAGATCAGCCGGGGCCACGTCCCCGACTGGTGCGTCGCGGTCGGCGGCACGCGCCCCAAGGAGTTCCCCGGCGGCACCTTCGGGCTCCCGTGCGTCCTGGTGCTCAAGCGCCTGGAGGCCGGTCAGCGCCACGACAAGGCCGAGCTCAACGACGTCCTGCGCCAGCACGGCCTCAATGCCTGAGACGGCGCCGCTCGACCTCACCGGTGACGTGCGGGCGCTGACGGCGGCGCTCGTCGACATCGAGTCGGTCAGCGGCGGCGAGAAGGCCCTGGCCGACGCCGTCGAGGCGGCCCTCGCGCCGCTGCCGCACCTCACCGTCGTCCGCGACGGTGAGGCCGTCGTGGCGCGCACGCGGCTCGGGCGTTCCGAGCGGGTGGTCATCGCGGGCCACCTCGACACCGTGCCGCTCGCCGGGAACCTCCCCTCGCGCGTCGAGGGCGACCTGCTGTACGGCTGCGGCACCACCGACATGAAGAGCGGCGTCGCCGTGGCGCTCAAGCTGGCCGCCGGGGTGCCGAGCCCCGCCAGGGATGTCACGTACGTCTTCTACGACTGCGAGGAGATCGAGGCCGAGCGCAACGGGCTGGCCCGGCTCGGCCGCACCCGTCCCGAGCTGCTCGCGGGCGACTTCGCCGTGCTCATGGAGCCCACGGGCGGCGAGATCGAGGGCGGCTGCCAGGGCACCCTGCGGGCGCAGGTCGTCACCGAGGGCAGGCGGGCCCACAGCGCCCGCTCCTGGTACGGAGTCAACGCCATCCACGCCGTGGCGCCCATCCTGGCCCGCCTGAACGCCTACGAGGCGCGCGAGCCGGTCGTGGACGGCCTCGCCTACCACGAGGGGCTGAACGCCGTCGGCATCGCCGGAGGGGTCGCGGGCAACGTCATCCCCGACGAGTGCGTGGTGACGGTCAACTACCGCTTCGCCCCCGACCGCTCGCTCGAACAGGCGCGGGCCCACGTGCGCGAGGTGTTCGACGGGTACGCCGTGCGGTTCACCGACGGCGCGTCCGCCGCGCGCCCAGGGCTGACCCATCCCGTGGCCGCCGCGTTCGCCCGGGCCATCGGCGGCACTCCCCGGGCGAAGCTCGGCTGGACCGACGTCTCGCTCTTCTCCGACCTCGGCGTCCCGGCCGTGAACTACGGCCCCGGCGACCCGAATGTGGCGCACCAGCAGGGCGAGTACGTCTCGCTGGCCCAGATCGCCGAATGCGAGCGCAGGATGCTCGCCTGGCTCGGCGCCCCGGCGTCCTGACCGCGCGGGTTCCCGCCCCTGGCCTCGCCGAGCGGGGCCGTACGGGTGTCCGGACAAAAGAAAGTGGCTTTCCTCGCCGGCCATTTGGCGGGGAAAGCCACTTTCAGTCCCGAGCAGCACCCTCGGCTCTTAGACGCAGCCTCGCGAAGAAACGGTTCCGCTGCTCCGAGCAGATTTTTCAAGATTCTTTGGGACTCGTGTGAGACCTCCCCATCCGATGCGGCTTACGCGCTCGCGCGGGCGGTTAGCGTGATTCGCATGAACAAAGCACCTCGCGAGGAACGCCGTCAGGGACCGTCTCTGGTCCGGGGGAAGTTCCTCCCCGACACCACCTATGACGAGAGACTCCTCGACCACCGCGGATCCACCGAGTGGCTGCACATGGACCCCTGGCGGGTGCTGCGCATCCAGGCCGAGTTCGTGGAGGGCTTCGGGCAGCTCGCCGAGCTGCCGCCCGCCGTCACCGTGTTCGGGTCCGCGCGCACTCCCGTCGACAGCCCCGACTACGCGCTGGGCGAGCAGGTCGGCAAGGCCCTGGCCGGGGCGGGGTACGCCGTCATCACCGGCGGCGGGCCCGGATGCATGGAGGCGGCCAACAAGGGGGCGCGCCAGGCCGGCGGCGTCTCGGTGGGGCTCGGCATCGAACTGCCCTTCGAGCAGAAGCTGAACGACTACGTGGACCTCGGCATAGAGTTCCGCTACTTCTTCGTCCGCAAGACCATGTTCGTGAAATATTCGCAGGCCTTCGTGGTCATGCCCGGCGGCTTCGGGACTCTCGACGAGCTCTTCGAAGCCATCACGCTCGTCCAGACGGGGAAGATCACCCTGTTCCCGATCGTCCTCATGGGGACAGAGTTCTGGAAGCCGCTCGTCGACTGGATCAAAGACACCCTGCTGGTCAGAGGCATGATCTCGGAGGATGATCCGAAGCTGTTTCACCTCACGGACGATCCGGACGAGGCCGTCCGCCACATCGTGGCCAGCCATCAGCAGGCGGCCGTCGAATCCCGTGTCCGAGCCGCCACCGCAGAGGCCGAGGCAACGTGACTCCACGGTCGGCTTGGCCCCCGGCAGCGGCTGGAGGAGGCCGCCGCCGGGTATCCGAGCGGGTCTAGGAGGTCAGGTGGCGGCCGCCTGGCCGAGAAGGACGGGTAGCTCGCGGTGTCCGTTGGACATGAAGGACTCAAGGGGACGAAGTTGGTCCACTGGACTGGCGAGAGCGAGGCCGGGGAAGCGGTCGAACAGCGCGGGCAGGGCGATCTCCGCTTCCAGGCGGGCCAGGGGCGCTCCGAGGCAGAAGTGGGTGCCGTGCCCGAACGATAGATGACGGTGCCGGGTGGGACGCTGGATGTCGAACTGGTCCGCGTCCTGGCCGTGCAGGTCAGGGTCCTGGCCGGCGGCGGCGTAGCCGATCACTATGGCATCACCAGCGTGGAACACCAGCCCACTGGCTGTGTCGTTGATGTCTTCCACGGCGAAGCGCATGATCAGGTTGGCGACCGGTGCCTCCTTGCGGAGGGTCTCGTCTATCACGTCGTCCCAGGTGGCTTGGCCGGTGCGGACCAGGGCGAGCTGGTCGGGGTGGCTGAGCAGGTTCACGATGGCGTGGTCCAGGAGGTTGACCGTCGTCTCGTGCCCGGCGCCGATGAACAGGAGAAGCGTGTCGAGGACTTCCTGTTCGGACAAGTTCGAGCCGTCCCGGTCTTCGGGGGCTGCGATCAGGGCGCTGGTGAGGTCGTCGCCGGGAGCCTGACGCTTGGCGGCGATGAGGTCGGCGAGCATCATGTAGATCTCGCGGGCGTTGGCCGCGGCCTGTTCCTCGGTGAGGTTGGTGGCGAACAGGCCGCCGACGGTGCGGCGGAACCCGTCGTGTGCCTGTTCGGGGACGCCGAACAGTTCACTGATGACCAGCAGGGGCAGCAGATAGGCGAACTGAGCGCGCAGGTCGACGGCGCTGTCGGCAGGGGAGGCGGCGAGTCGCGCGAGGAGATCGTCGGTGATCTTCTCGATCGTCGGCTTCAGCGCGGCGGTCCGGCGGGGGGTGAAGGCGGCGGACAGCAGGCGGCGTAGCCGGGTGTGCTCGTCGCCGTAGGCGGTGAGCGCGCTGCGGACCTCCACCCAGGGGCGCAGTGGCCAGTTCTCCGGTATCTCACCGTTGATGAAGGCCGGCCAGTGCTGGTGGGCGTCCTTGGACACTCGGGGGTCGCTGAGCAGTCTTTTGATCAGGGCGGGATCGGTTACCGCCCACGCCACCACTGCACCAGGAAGTTCCACCGGCGTCGCGGGGCCCTGGGCGCGGAGGAGCCGGGCTTCGGCGTGGATGTCCTTGCCGGTGGGGTCTAAACGGTGGGGGCAGGTGTCCATGAGTCTCCAGACATCGTGACAGGTGGGAAGGTGCCGGGCAGTGTGGACCGACCGCTTGGCGGCGGGTGGGTCAGTACGTGGACGAGCCCCGGCTGAGCGAGAGCTCCTTGATGTCGCCGGCATCGGGAGAGACTGCCGCGTTGCCGCCGGAGAGGATGGCCACCACGGGCCCGGCCGGCAGCGTGGGCCCGTGGGCGAGATAGGCCGCGGTGGCCACCGCGCCGCTGGGCTCCGCGTGTTCCCCCAGTTCCCGCCGCAGAAGTCCGACGGCGACCTCGATGCCGTCCTCGCTGACGGTCACCATGTCGTCCACGTACCGGAGGATGTGCTCCCAGGCCAGGGCGCCCAGGACCGGGGCGCGCAGACCGTCGGCACGGGTGCGGTAGGTCTCCTCCACCCGCCACGCCGTGCGCCGGCCGGAGCGGAAGCTGGCCCGGCCGTCGGCGGCCAGCTCGGGCTCGACGCCGATCACCCTGATCGCCGGATCGACGGCCTTGGCCGCGACCGCGACGCCGGCCAGCAGGCCGCCGTTGCAGACCGGTACAAGGATCGTGCCGACGCGGGGCAGATCCTGGCCGATCTCGGTCCCGGCGCTGCCGTGCCCGGCGATGATGTCGAAATCGTCGGACCGGACCACGGTGGCCCCGAGCCGGTCGGCCAGGGCCAGGCAGGTGATCTCCCGCAGGGCCGGCGGCGTGATCACCACCTCGGCGCCCAGCGCGCGGGCGGCGGACACCTTCAGCTCCGGCGCCGTGTCGGGCAGCACCACGGTCGCCCGCAGGCCCAGCCTGTCGGCGGCGTACGCGATGGCTTGGGCGTGGTTGCCGGAGGACTGGGCGATGACGTGCCCGACGCCCCGCTCGGCCAGCCGTCCCACGGCGTTCAATGCACCGCGCACCTTGAACGAGCGGGTGGGCTGCCGGTTCTCGGGTTTGACCCAGAGCCGTTCGCCGGGCAGGCGAAGCAGCGGCGTGCGCCCCACGAACGGCGAGATCCGGGCTGTCGCGGCGGTGACGTCGGCTTCCGTGACCAGGCTCATCCCTTCAGCACCTCCGCCTGGATCGCGTCGAGGTCGGCCTCGGCCTCGGGCGGCGGCGCGGCGTCGGGGATCTGGTCCTCCAGGTGGTGCAGTGGGCGGTGACGCAGCCCCAGCACGCCCCAGATCGACAGGAGAACGCCGCTGGCCAGCAGCACCGCCGCCGCACCCCGGCCCGGGCCGGAGACGTACAGCTGGGCCCAGTCGGCGAGCGGTCCCGCGGCCAGGAAGCCCAGCGGCTGCATGGCCGTGGCCAGCATGACGTTGACGGCCAGGACCCGGCCCTGCAGCTCGGGCCCCACCTTCACCTGGATGATGGACAGCCAGTGCGCGTTGCCGATGCTCATGCAGGCCAGCCGGATGAACAGGCCGGCCGCGATCAGCCACACCGCAGGCCACGCGCCCATCAGCACCACGCCGATCCCGGACCCGACCACGAAGCCGATCATGCCGGTGGCCCGGCGCCGGGTCCCGCCCCACACCAGCACCGCCCCGGTGCCCACGGCCGCGCCGAGGCCGCCGACCGCGGTCACCGTCCCCAGGGCGGCCGGGGAGCCGATGGCCAGCACAACCGGGGTGATGAGCACCCACATCACGGCGGTGCAGAAGTTGACCACCGCGAAGTAGAGCGCCATCACGAGCAGTGGCCGGCGCCGCCGGAGGAACCGCCAGCCGCCGGTCACCGCGGCCCGGAACGTCTCCTCCTGCCGGTGGAACAGCCGGTTGGGGAACCGGACCGCCAGCAGGGTCGCCACCCCGATGGCGAACGAGGCCACGTCGAGGGTCACCACCGCGGTCAGCCCGAACATGCCGATCAACGCGCCGCCGGCGAGCGGCGCCACCACGGTGCCGACGCCGAAACCCAGGTTGGCCACGGCGTTGGCCTGCGTCAGGTACGGCTTGGGAACCAGTTGCGCGATCGCGGCCAGGTAGGCGGGTTGCTGGAAGGCGGTGACCAGCGAGGTGACGCCGACGATCAGGCACACGTTCCACAACGCCAGCCGGCCGGTGCTCAGCAGCAGGACCAGCGCCACCATGACCAGCCCGGATATCGCGTCGCAGGCCAGCATGATCCGGCGCCGGTCCACCCGGTCGGCCAGCGCGCCGCCCAGCGGGGTGAGCAGCACGGTCGGGATCTGGGACAGCATCACGACCAGGGCCAGGTCCAGAATGCGGCCGCTGTTCTGGTAGGCCCAGACGCCGAGGGCGAAGGAGCTCAGCGCCGTGCCCACCGCCGAGGCGAACTGCCCGCCCGCGACGGTGAAGAACGGGCGCAGGCCGGTCCGGCCGGGCGGGCGCACCGGGTCGGGCAGCTGTCCGGACGCCCAGCGCCGCAGGTGCCCGATCAGCAGGTCGGCCAGCGGCTCGGCCTGGTGCCGCAGGAAGTAGTGGCCTGCCCGGGGCAGTACGGCAAGCTCCGCCCTGGGTGCGAAGGCCCCCCATTCGGCGTACCGCTCCTGGTGCAGCTCGGTGGCCCGGTCCCGTTCCCCGACGACGCACAGGACGGGGGCGCGCAGCAGCGGTCCCTTACCGGCCAGCTCGCGGCTGAACCAGTCCCGCGCCTGGTCGGCGTCGTGACGCATCGCGCCCACCGCGGCCCGTTTGGCGGCCTCGTCCATGTCGTCCAGCAGCCCGCCGGTGGCCCGCAGCGCGTCCCTGAACATCTGGTCGGAGACCCAGCGGTCACCGCGGAACAGCCGCCGGGCCAGGCCGGGCAGCCGGGCACTGGGGAAGCCGGCGGCAGCGATCACGCCCAGGACGGGGATCCCGTCCGCCTCCAGCCTGCGCGCCAGGGCCACAGCGGGCGCGGAACCCACGCAGTGACCGTAGATCGCGATCGGGCCGGACGCGGTCGCGGCCACCTCGGCGGCCAGGATCTCCACCAGCTCCTCCATCGGCAGCGGCAGCTCGTCCGGCCGGGCCGGATCGTGGCCGGGCAGCTCCACGGAGAGCACCTCCACCCGCTCGCCCAGGGCCCAGGCCAGCGGTTGGTACACCGCCGCCGACCCGCCGCCGTACGGCACACACACCAGGGTGAACTCGCTGGTGCGGCCACCGCCCAGGCGGTGCAGCAGCCCACCGCCGTCCTTCCGCTCCAGGAACGCGGCCAGCCCGGCGACGGTGGGCCGGGTGAACAGGTCGATCACCCGCAGGCCGTGGCCGATCTCCTTGACCGCGCGTACCGCGGCGAAGGAGTCCCCGCCGAGGGCGAAGAAGTCGTCGTTCGCCCCGACCTCGGCCACGCCGAGCACCTTGGCCCACGCCTGGGCGACCAGCTCCTCGCCGGCCGTGGCCGGCGGCACGAACACGGTGGCCTCCGGCTGAGGCTCGGGCAGTGCGGCCCGGTCCACCTTCCCGTTCGGGTTGAGCGGGATTCGGTCGAGCACGACGAGCTGAGCCGGGACCATGTAGTCGGGCAGCCGCTCCCGCAGCGCGGACCGGACCGCCGACGTGTCCACGGTGGCGGGTGTCACCCAGGCGGCGAGCTGCCGGGCCTTCCCCTCTCCCACCGGCAGCACCACGGCGTCGGCGATCTGCGGCAGGGCGCGCAACGCGGTGGTCACCTCGCCCAGTTCGACCCGGTAGCCGCGAACCTTCACCTGATCGTCGACCCGGCCGCGGAACTCGACCCGCCCGTCGGCCATGACCCGTAGCAGGTCCCCGCTGCGGTAGCAGCGCCCCTGCCCGGTCAGCGGATCGGGCACGAACCGTTCCGCGGTCAGCTCGGGCAGGCCGATGTAGCCGCGGGTGACCCCCGGGCCGCCGACCACCAGCTCACCGGGCACGCCGGCCGGCACCGGCCGCAGGTGCGCGTCCACCAGGTGCCCGTGAACCCCCGCCAGGGGCCGGCCCAGCGGCACGATCCCCGTCCGGTGCTCGGCCGGGATCTCCTCGGTGTCGCAGACCAGGCAGATCATGGTGGACTCGGTGTGCCCGTAGTGGCTCTGGATCCGCAGTCCCGGCCGCGCGGCCCTGGCCCGCTCCACCAGGTCCCACGGGCACGCCTCCCCGGCAAGGATCAGCAGCCTTTCCGGCAGCACCGCGGCCAGGTCGCCACCGGAGGCCAGCAGCTCCAGATGGCTGGGCACGCACTTGACCACGTCGATGCGGTGCGCCTCCAGATAGCCGGCGAACGCGTCGGGATCCATCGCGGTCTCGCGGGGCACCAGGTGCACCGTCCCGCCCGTGGTCAGGGCGCCGAACACGCAGGTGAGCCCGAAGTCGGCGGCGGGAGTGGACACCACCGCGTACGACCCGCCGGGCACGCCGATCCGCGGGAGCATCCCGGTCAGGTAGCTCGTCACGCTGCGGTGCTCGGCGGCCACGGCCTTGGGCGTGCCGGTGGATCCGGAGGTGAAGATCACATGGTGCAGGTGTTCGGGCCGCACGTCCACATCCGGCCGGGCCGGCGACAGGGACGGCAGCCGGTCCAGCGCCAGCGCCCGGCGGTCCGGTCCGATCCGGTCCAGGAATTCGGCCGTGGTGACCACGGCCCGCACCCCGGCGGCGTCGAGCATGGCGGCGATCCTCGCGTCCGGGTATCCCGGATCCATGGGCAGGTAGCCGCCGCCCGACTTCTGGATCCCGAACAGGGCGCACGCCAGGTCGGCCCCCGGTTCCAGAAGCACGCCGACGGGCTCGTCGGCGCGCACCCCGGCGGCCAGCAGCCAGTGGGCGATCCGGTTGGCGGCCGCCTCCAGCTCGGCGTAGGTCAGGCTGCGGTCCGCGCCCACCACGGCCGGCGCGTCGGGGACGGCGTCCACCCAGCGCTCGATCAGCCGGTGCACCGCGGCGTCCTCCGCCGACGGCAGCGGCTCACCGGCCAGGACCGGGTCGGTCACCGGCTCCAGCGGCACCGCGCCCACGGGCGCGTCCAGGTCGGCCAGCATTCCGTCCAGCAGGGTCAGGTACCACCGGGTGAACCGGGACGCGGTGGCCGCCTCGAACAGGTCCGTGCGGTAGCCCAGCTCGCCGCGCAGCGGCCGTCCGGGCCCGCTGTCGACCACCTGCCAGTTCAGGTCGAACTTCGCCGTCTGCTCGGGCAGGCGGATCTCGGCCACTTCCAGGCCGGGTAAGTCAGGCCGGCCCGCGTCGGAGACGTAGTTCAGCATCACCTGGAACAGCGGGGTGGCGGCCAGGTTCCGGTCCGGCCGCAGCCGGTCCACCACCCGGTCGAACGGCGCGCTCGCGTGGGCGATGGCGCCCAGCGCGGCCTCCCTGACCCGGGCCAGCAGCTCGTGGCCGGTCGGGTCGCCGACCACGTCGGTCCGTACCACCACCGTGTTGAGGAAGCAGCCCACCACGCCCTCGGTGTCGGGGTGGTCCCGGCCCGCGACCGGCACGCCGACCGCGATGTCGGTGCCGGCGGCCAGCCGCGCCAGCAGGGCCTGCAGGCCCGCCAGCAGCACGATGAACGGCGTCGCCCGGTAGGCGGTGGCCACCGCCCGGACCCGCTCGCTCAGCTCCGCCGGCAGCTCCAGGTCCACTGAGGCGCCGCCCGGGTCGGCCACCGCGGGACGCGACCGGTCGGAGGGCAGGTCCAGCACCGGCGGCAGGCCGTTGAGCCGCTCGGCCCACCAGTCCAGCTCTTCCAGGTCGGGGACCGGGGCCACCTCGGCGTACTGGGCCTGCGGCGGCTCCAGCGGCGGACGCAGGCCCAGCCGGGCGGCGTACAGCGCGGACAGCTCGGACAGCAGCAGTCCACGGGTCCAGGCGTCGGTGGCGATGTGGTGGAAGGTGAGCGAGAGCACATGCTCCTCGTCGCCGACCGTGAGCAGCACCGCCCTCATCGGCGGCTCCCGGTCCAGCGCGAACGGCGTGGCCAGATGCGCGGCCACCGCGTCCTCGACCTGTGACCGGTCGATGTCCACCGTGGACACCGGTACGTCTCCGGCCGGTCGTACCACCGAAACCGGCTCGTCGCCGGAGTCGTCGATCACGCTGCGCAGCACGTGGTGCCGCTCGGCCAGGTCGCGCACCGCGCCCAGCAACGCCTCCACCTGGAGCGGCCCGTGCAGCCGCAGCGCCACCGGCACGTTGTACGCCGTGCTCTCCGGCTCAAGCTGCGCCAGGAACCACAGCCGGGCCTGCACCCCGGACAGCGGGGTGGGCCCGTCCGCCCGCTCCCGCCGCGCCCCGGCCGCCGAACCCGGACGGGGGAGCGCGGCGGCCAGGTCGGCGAGCACCGGATGCTCGAACAGCAGCCGCACAGGGACCGGCGCGCCCAGCCGGTCACGCAGCCGGCCGACCACCCGGGTGGCGGCGAAGGAGTGCCCGCCCAGGGCGAAGAAGTCGTCGTCCGCCCACGCCCGCGGCAGGTCCAGCACCTCGGCCCAGATCTCGGCGACCAGGTGCTCCCGCGGCGTGCCCGGCGGCACCCGCACCGCCGGTCCGGCCTCGGGGACCGGCAGCGCCGCCCGGTCCACCTTGCCGTTCGGGGTGAGCGGCAACGCGTCCAGAGTGCCGATCGCGGACGGCACCATGTAGTCGGGCAGCCGCTCACGCAGGGCGGTCCGTACCTGCGCGACGTCCACCGTGGACGGCGTCACCCAGGCGGCCAGGCGCCGGGTGGCCCCGTTGCCGACGGGCTGCACGTAGGCCTCCGCCACCTGCGGAAGGGCCCGGAGCGCCGCGGTGACCTCACCGAGCTCCACCCGGAACCCGCGCACCTTCACCTGGTCGTCGATCCGGCCGAGGAACTCCACCAGCCCGGCCGGGGTCATCCGCACACGGTCACCGGTGCGGTACCAGCCGCCGGCGAACCGCTGCGCGGTCAGGTCGGGCCGGCCCAGATAGCCCCGGGCCACGCTGGGCCCGCCGATCCACAGCTCTCCTGGCACGCCGGCCGGCAGCGGACGCCCGGCGGGGTCCACCACCCGGCACCGCACGTTGGGCAGCGGCCAGCCGAGCGGCACCACTCCGGGCGCCACCTCGTTCACGTCGCAGCCCAGCACGGAAACCGTGGTCTCGGTGGGCCCGTAGTGGATCTGCACCCGCAGGTCAGGCCGCGCCGCCCGCACCCGCTCCACCAGATCGCCCGGTACGGCCTCACCGGCCAGGATCAGCAGCTCCTTGGGCAGGGCGTCCATGCCCAGCAGCTCCAGCTGGCTGGGCACCATCTTGACCGCGTCCACCGGATGCGCGGCCATGTAGGCGGCGTACGCGGCCGGGTCGGTGGCCGTCTCGTGGTCGATCAGGTGCAGGGTGGCGCCCCAGGTCAGCGCGCACAGCACGTTGGTCAGGCCCAGGTCGGCCGCGGCGGTGGACACCAGGGCGAAGGACGTCATCCCGGCGGGGATCCGTTCGCCCACCGCGCCCAGGTAGTGAGTGATGTGCCGGTGCTCGACCGCGACCCCCTTGGGCTCCCCGGTGGAGCCGGAGGTGTAGATCACGTACGCCAGGTGGTCGGGTGGCACGGTCACGTCCGGGCGGTCCCCGGACTCGCCCGCGGCGGCGGCGACCTCGGCCTCGGTGAGCACGATCCGGGCGCCGGCGTCGGCGAGAACGGCCTCGGTCCGCCGCGCCGGGTAGACGGGATCCAGCGGCAGGTACGCCGCACCGGCCTTGAGCACCCCGAGCAGGGCGATCACGAGTTCAGGCCGCCGCTCCAGCAGCACCCCGACCGGCTCCTGAGGCCGCACCCCGCGGGCCAGCAGCCAGTGCGCCACCTGGTTGGCCCGCCGGTCCAGCTCGGCGTAGCTGAGCGAACCGACCGCGGTCGCGTGGGGGCGGGCGTCGGCCACCCGCTCGACGAGCGCGTGCAGCGGCACGTCCGTCCGCAGGTCCCTGGCCGGGCCGTGAAGGTCGGGCCCGGCGGGCAGCCGGACCGGCGCGTCGGGCTCTGTGAGCATCCCGTCCAGCAGCGCCAGGTACCAGTCCACCAGCCGCCGGACGGTGGCCTCCTCGAACAGGTCGGTCCGGTAGCGCAGCTCACCGGCGAACCGGCTCCCGTCGCCGCCGAGCGTCAGGTTCAGGTCGAACTTCGCCGTCGGCGACGGCAGCGGTTCGGCCCGCATCTCGACCCCGGGCAGGCCCACCTGCGGGCCGGCGTCGTACACGTTCAGCATCACCTGGAACAGCGGGGTGACCGACAGGTTCCGCTCCGGTCGCAGCCGCTCCACGATCCGCTCGAACGGCGTACGGGCGCGGGCGAACGCGTCCAGCGCGGCCGTACGGGCCCTGGCCAGCAGTTCGGCGCCGGTGGGGTCGCCGGAGGTGTCGGCGCGCAGCACGAGGGTGTTGATGAAGCAGCCCACCACCCCTTCGGCATCCGGGTGGTGCCGGCCGGCGTGCGGTACCCCGACGGCGATGTCGTCGCTGCCGGACAGGTGGGACAGCAGCGCCTGCAGGCCGGCCAGGAACACCATGAACGGCGTGGCGCCCGCCACCGCGCGCACCTTGGCGGACAGGGCCTCGGGCACCTCCACCCCGATCGAGCCCCCGTGCCAGGTGGGGACGGCAGGGCGGGGCCGGTCGGAGGGCAGGTCCAGCACCGGCGGCAGGCCGTCCAGGTTCTGGGTCCACCACTCCAGGTCGGTCTCGGGCTGCTCGGCCTCCCATGCCGCCACGTCGGCGTACTGCAGGGCGGGCGGTTCCGGCTGCGGCGCCAGGCCGAGCCGGGCGGCGTACAGGGCCGAGAGATCCTGGAGCAGCAGTCGTTCCGACCAGGCGTCGGTGGCGATGTGGTGCAGTGTCAGCGCGAGGACGTACTCGTCCCCGCCGAGCCGGAACAGCGTGGCCCGCATGGGCGGCTCGGCGTCCAGCCGGAACGGGCGCCAGGACTGCTCGGCCAGCTCTTGCTCCAGCGCCTCGGGCTCCACGTCCACCACGGAGACGGGCACGCCGTCGGCCGGCCGAACCCTCGCGCCGTCGACGACGCCGCGCAGGATCCAGTGCCGGTCGGCCAGGTCGGCCACCGCGGCGGTGAGGGCGGCGACGTCCACCGGCCCGGTCAGCCGCAGCGCGAGCGGCACGTTGTAGGCGGGGGTGTCCGGTTCCAGCTGGCCCAGGAACCACAGCCGTTCCTGGGCCGGGGACAGCGGCATGTCCACCGCGGACAGCGCTGGAATGCCCCCCGTCGCGAAGGTCTCCGCCGCGGCCCGGGCGGCCGCGAACCGGGACCGGACCAATTCGGCGATCCGGTCCTGAGTAACCTCGGTCATGCGTCGTTCCCGTCTGTCAGTTCCGCGACCAGCAGCCTCTCCAGCCCTGCGGCGAAGTCGGCCAGCACTGGTCGTTCGAAGAGCAGCCGCACCGGAACGGCCAGACCCAGCGCCTCCCGGATCCGGCCGGCCACGCGGGTCGCGGCGAAGGAGTGCCCTCCCAGGGCGAAGAAGTCGTCGTCGGCCCACACGGCGGAGCGCTCCAGCACGGCGCCCCAGATGGTGGCCACCAGGCGCTCGGAATCGGTGCGGGGGGCCGTCCGTTCGGCCTCCGGCGCGTCGACCGGTTCGGGCAGGGCCGCGCGGTCGACCTTGCCGCTGGACAGGACCGGCAGGGTCGGCAACGCGACCCACCGCCTGGGCACCATGTGGCCGGGCAACCGCGACCGGAGATGCCGCTCCACGGCGGCCACGTCCGTCGTCTCCGGCACGACGTAACCGACCAGATGCGCCTGGGCGTCCGAGCCGGCCACGGTCACCGCCCCCTGGGACACCTCGTGCAGCACCGCCTCGATCTCGCCCAGCTCGATCCGGTATCCGCGTACCTTCACCTGGTGGTCCCTGCGGCCGTGGAACTCCAGCGTCCCGTCCGGCCGCCACCTGACCAGGTCTCCGGTCCGGTAACACCGGCCGCCGGGGACGAACGGGTCGTCGATGAACGCGGCCGCGGTCAGGCCGGGCCGGCCCCGGTAGCCCCGGGTCACCCCGGCGCCGCCCAGCAGCAGCTCGCCGACCGCTCCCGGAGGCACCAGGCGCAGCTCGGAGTCGACCACATAGGCCCGCTCCCCCGGCATCGGCAGCCCGATCGGCACCTGGCCCGTCTCCTTCGCACCCAGCCTGTGCTGGATCGAAGCGACGGTGGCCTCGGTGGGACCGTAGGTGTTCCACAGCTCGCCGACCCGCGGCAGAATCTCCCCGGCGAGGGCCGGATCCAGGGCTTCCCCCCCGGAGATGGCCAGCAGGCCCGGCTGTCCGGCCCAGCCCGCGGCCAGCAGCATCCGGTACGTGGTGGGCACCAGGTCGATCACCGTCGCTTCGCCGGCCGCGATCACATCGGCCAGCGCGTGGCCGTCCACGGCCGTGGCCCGGTCCACCACCACGCAGGTGCCGCCGACGCTCAAGGGGACCCACAGCTCCGAAGCGGAGGTGTCGAAGGTCAGGGGCGCCACGGCCGGTTGGACATCCTGCGGCCCCAGTCGCAGCTCGGTCGCCAGCCCGGAGACGTAGGCCACCAGATTGCCGTGGGTGACCTCGACGCCCTTGGGCGCCCCGGTGGAGCCGGAGGTGTAGAGGACGTACGCCAGGTCGTCGGTTTCCACCTGCGGCAGCTCCACCGGTTCGCCGGGGAGGGCCACCAGGTGGTCCAGGTCCAGGGCGGGCAGGCCCGGAACGGTCACGCCGCCCCGGGTGAGCACCACCCGCACCCCGGCGTCCCGGGTGAGCCGGCGCAGGTGCTCGACCGGATGCTCCGGGTCGAGCGGAACGTACGCGGCGCCGGCCCGCCACACCGCCAGCAGCACCGCGGGCAGGAGATGGTCCCGCGGCAGGCAGACCCCGACCACCTCGCCCGGCGCCACCCCCTGCCGCACCAGCGCGGCCGCCGCCCGGCCGGACCACTCCTCCAGCTCCGCGTAGCCGAGGCGGGCGCCGTCCGGGCCGACCACCGCCGTCCCGGCCGTGTGCGCTCCCAGCGCCTTCGGCACCGTCTCTGGAAACTCCGGCAGCCGCGGCCCAGCCGCGGCGGCAAGCAGGGCCGCGCGTTCGACTGGGGTGACCAGCTCGAACGCGGACAGCTGCCGGTCTGGGTCAGCCAGCCCGCACCGCAGCAGCTCCGTCAGCCGGTCCAGGTACACCTCGGCCCGCGCCGGATCGAGGTGGGCGACGCCGTACTCCAGGTGCAACTCGGCGCCGTCCGCGGTTCGGTTGACCAGCACGCTGAGCTCGTGGCCCGAGGCTCCCGATCCCAGGTCGGTGAGCAGTTCCAGATCGCCCTGGCGCACCGGCACCTCGGCGTGCTGCATGGCCAGCAGCACCGGGGCCCGAGGCAGGTCGGCAGGCGGGATCTCCTGGTGTACCAGCGCCCGCGTGGTGGCCTCGGCGGCCTGCCGGACCAGGGCCCGGAAGCTCAGCGCGCCTGTGGGCCGCAGCCGCACCGGCACGGTGTCCACCAGCGGGCCGATGATCCCGGTCAGCTCCGGGCCGGCCCGCCGTGCCGCGACCACCCCGACCAGCGTGTCGGGCTCGCCGCAGGCCAGGGCCAGACCGGCCAGGTACACCGCGAACGGGGTGACGCCGCACTCCCGGGCCAACGCCGCCACACCGGTCACGAACTGGCCGGGCAGCGGCCGGACCACCTTGCTCGTCGTCAGGTCCGCGGGCGCCGGGCCCGCCGCCGGCGCGCCGGCCAGCTCGGCCCGCCAGAACTCCCGCAGCCGCTCCAGATCCTGCGGCTCCCGCTCGCGCACGGCCACGTCGCCGACCTGGACCGCCGGCCCGGTGACCGGCTCGCCGGCCAGCTCGGCGGCCAGCTCGCCCATCAACACCCCGACCGAGCCGCCGTCGAAGGCTATGTGGTCCACGACCACCACCAGCTCGGCCTCCGCGTCGCCCAGCCGGCACAGATGGGCCCGCAGCAGCGGCACCTCGCCCGTCACGTCGAACACGTGCGCCGCCGCGGCCATCGCCACCGTCCGCGGGTCCTCTCCCGCGGCGTGTTCGACGAATGGCACGGGGGCCGGCGGGTGTACCACGGCGTACGGCACGCCGTCCTCGTCGACGGCGACCGTGCTGCGCAGCACCTCGTGCCGGCGTACGACCGCGTCCAGGGCCGATCTGAGGGGCGCGGCGTCGGGCAGGTCGCGCACGCGCAGCCGGATCCCCAGCGTGGTGACCGGGTTGTCCGGGTGGAGTTGCTTCAGTGTCCAGAACTCGCGCTGCATGTGGGTGAGCGGATGCCGGGTCCGGCCGCTCTGCCGGATCGGCTCCGATCCGGCCTGGCGTAGCCGGGTGGCCAGGCCGGCCGCGGTGGGGGCGGTCAGGAAGGCCGCCAGTGGCACGGTGTGCCCCAGCCGGCGGGACAGCTCGGTGACCACCCTGGCCGCGGCCAGGGAATGCCCGCCAAGGTCGGTGAATCGATCGTGTACGCCGACCTGCGGCAGGCCCAGCACGTCGGCGATCACCTCAGCCGCAAGGCGTTCGTCGTCGGTGCGAGGCGCGACCGGTGCCGTGTCGGCCGACCGGAAGGCGCCGAGCTTGGGCAGGGCCGCACGGTCCACCTTGCCGTTGGGGGCGAGCGGAAGGTCCTCGACCACGCCGATCCGGGCCGGCACCAGGTGATCGGGCAATCGGGCGCGCAGCCAGTCCCGCAGCTCCGGCTCGCTCACTCCGGATGCCGCCACGTGGCCGGCCAGATAGGCGATCCCGTCGTCGTCGCTCGCGGGCAGCACGACGGCCCGGCGTACCGCGGGATGGCGGCCCAGCGCGGCCTCCACCTCACCGAGCTCCACCCGGTAGCCACGGATCTTGACCTGGTCGTCGGCGCGGCCGGCGTAGCGCAGTTCGCCGTTGACCCGGCGGACCAGGTCCCCGCTGCGGTAGACCCGGCCGCCGTCCGGTTCGGTGTGGAACGCCGGAGACTCCCGCCCCAGGTAGCCGCGGGTCACCCCCGGCCCGCCGATCCACAGCTCGCCCAGCTCTCCGTCCGGTACGGGGTTCCCCGTCGCATCGCGTACCGAAAGCACCGCGCCGGCCATCGGTTCGCCCAGGGGAGGATCACCCTCGTGGTCTCGGGCCACCTCGAAGGCGGCGCACGTGGTGGTGCACTCGGTCGGGCCGTACAGGTTCAGCACCCGGCGGACCCCGGGGTTGGCGTAGATCCGCCGCACTAGGGCGCCGGTCAGCGGCTCTCCGCCGGAGAACACCGCGCGCACCCCACTCGGCAGCGGCTCGCGCAGCAACACCGACAGCGCGGAGGGGACCCCGTTGATGGTGGTCACCTCCTCTCTGGCGGGCAGCGTCGGCAGCGCCAGCAGGTTGTCGGCGAGGATCGCCGTCCCACCGGCGACCAGCGGCACGAAGAGCTGGGTGATCGACGCGTCGAAACAGACCGAGGAGGAAGCCAGCATTCCGCTGAGCTCCTCGGCGGAGTACGCCGAGGCCTCCCAGCGCAGCAGGTTCAGGGTGTTGCGGTGTTCCACCACCACGCCCTTGGGCGTTCCGGTGGAGCCGGAGGTGTAGATGACGTACGCCGCGTCGCTCGGATCTCCGGCCACATAGGGCGCCCCGTCGCCCGGCGCCACGTCGTCGACGAGGATGGTCTCGGCCCCGGTCAGGACGGCGGTCCCGCGCAGCGCGCCCGAGGTGATCACCGCGGAGAAGGCGGAGTCCTCGGCCATGAACCGCAGCCGCTCGGCCGGGTAGGCGGGGTCCAGCGGCACATAGGCCGCTCCCGCCTTCCACACCCCCACCAGCGCGGGCACCAGCCACTCATCGCGATCCAGGCAGACTCCGACCAGGTGGCCGCGTCCGACGCCCTTCGCGGCCAGGGCGCCTGCGACGTCGTCGGCTCTGCGGTCCAGATCGGCGTAGGTGAGTCGGCTGGTACCCGCCACGACGGCGATGCGGTCCGGAGTACGCCGACTCTGGAGCGCTATCGCCTCGTGGACGCGACCTGGCAGGCCGGAGTTGTCGGTCGCCGTTGCGGTCTCCCCCTGCCACGCCGCCGTCCGCCATTCGACGCGTGTCACATCAACGGTCACTTCGTCCTCTTTCCCACCAAGATCGCGTAGGTGGCGAGAGCTTGTAAGATCCCTCACGTTTTGCCAAAGGGTGAAATAGGTGCCTTGCAGGAGGCTTGCAGCGACTTGTGAGCCAACTGCCCGGCAGGTGCGGCCGGTCCCGTCCCACCCGCGGAGATCGACGCACTCCTTCGCGCCGTGCCGGAGCCGTCCGTACGGCCCCGTGACGGGCCGTCCGTATCCGCGAGATCAGGCTCAGCCGCGCGGCACCACGTGGCCGAAGCGGAAGAGGCCCGCCGGGTCGTACAACCCCTTCAGCTCCACCAGTTTGCGCAGCACCGGCTCCGGCCAGGCCCGGGAGATCCGCTCCGGAGAGAGGTCGCCGCCCTGGAAGTTGATCAGCGCGCCGCCCGCCGACCAGGGGGCGAGGGCGCCGATCACCGCCTGGACGCTCGCCGGCACGACCGTCTCCATCAGCTCGGGGACCGGTGCGCCGATGACCAGCAGGGAGAAGGCGGCGTCGCGCCCGCCGACGGCGTTCGGCTCCTTGGGCGCGCGGGCCAGCGCGCCGCCGAGCTGCCGCAGTTCCACGACGGCCAGCGGGATCTCCGCCGAGGGACCGGCGACGGCCAGCAGCGCCTCCACCGTGTCCTCGGTCAGCTCGCGGAGCGAGCCGCCGCGCTCGCAGACCGGCATCGGGGCGACCGGGTCGTTGTGGATGGAGTCGATCGCGGTGTAGGGGAGGTGCCCGATGGTGTCGAGCACGGGCTCGGCCACGGCGCGCATGGGGGCCAGCAAGCCCTCCGCCTCCTGGCCGTCTCCGAGGTGGGCGAAGCGCAGGTGGACGACGAACCGTCCTCGCAGCGGCGGCGGCAGCTCGGGCAGCGGCGGCAGCCGGAGCAGCGCCACCGAGGTGGTGGAGGCCTCCGGCAGCGTGCCGGTCCAGGTCCGGTAGGCGTGCAGGACCCGGGCCGCGTCGTCAGCGGCGTAGTAGAGCCCGCCGGCGTACAGGGTGGTCACCGGGAACAGGTCGACGGTGATCGAGGTCACCACGCCGAAGCTTCCCTTGCCGCCGCGCAGCGCCCAGAACAGGTCGGGCTCGCGCCCCGCGTCGACCGTGCGCACGATGCCGTCCGCCGTCACCACGGTGATCTCCCGCACGTGGTCGGCGGCGAAACCGAAGGTCCTGGCGATCGGGCCGACGCCGCCGCCGAGGGTGAAGCCGACCACACCGACGGAGGTGGCCGAGCCGCAGAGCGGGGCGAGGTCGTACGCCGCCGCGGCCGCGACCACCTCGGTCCAGGTGCAGCCGGCGCCGATCCGGGCGGTGCGGGCCAAGGGGTTGACGTCGAGCTCGCGCATCCTCGACGTGGTGATCAGCAGCGCCCCGTCGGCCGCCTGCACGGCGCCGTGGCCGGTGGCCTGGACGGCGACGGGCAGCCCGCGGACGGCCGCGAACCGGACCGCCGCCACGACGTCGTCCTCACAGGTGGCGGCCACGACGAGGGCGGGGTGGTGCCGGACGGCGAGGTTGAAGGCGGAAACCTCCTGCTCGAAGCCGTTCTCGCCCGGGGACAGTACGGGTCCGGAGATCTGGCTGCGCAGCCCCGAGAGGTCGATGCCGAGGTGGTCCGCTGACGGGCGGGCGGTACTCATTGATCATCTCCTGATGACGAGAGGTTGACGCTCCAGTTGTCCCGCACGGCGTTTGGAATTCTCTGGCGGACGACTTGTGCGGGCCCTGACCCGGCCGGTGGACGGCGGGCCGGGACACTAGCGACGCCCAAGACGCCTCGTCAGTACGATGAGCCAGGCATCGGGCCCCTGGCGGTCACCTGGCTCATGCGCGAGCTGTGATGGAGGCGGCCCTCGGCATCATCCTGAGCCCGGCGATCGAGATGGACGGAGCCGTCAGAGTGAGCAGAACCGGCGTGCCGGACGACGCGAGCGCCGCGCACGATCTGGACTTCCGGATCCTCGGACCGCTGGAGGTCGTGGACGGCGCTGGAATGGTCCTCGACCTCGGTTCCCGCAAGCAGCGTGCCGTGCTGGCGCTGCTCACGCTGAGCGCGCCGCACGTCGTCCCCCTCGACCAGCTCATCGACCGGCTGTGGACGAACGAGCTTCCATCCAGCGCCACCGGCACGCTCCAGGCGTACATCTCACAACTGCGCAGGGTCCTCGAACCCTGGCGCAGCCCCCGTTCCCCCGCCCGCGTCCTGCGCACCCGGGAGCCGGGCTACCTGCTCGACATCGCCCCCGACCAGCTCGACGCCAACCGCTTCACCCGGGCCACCGAGGCGGCGCACGCCGCCCTCGCGGAGGGCAGGCCGGAGGACGCAGGCGTGGCTGGCCATGGTCCGAGGCTTGCCGAGGCCGGTGCGTGGTGGTTTGGGTAGGCGGCACGATGAGGCGGTGTGGAGCCTTCACGATTGAGAGCACCTTCGCCAACACTTAGATGGCTGCCGCATTCTCGCCAAGCCACACCCGAAGCGCATTCGACGTACTGATCCCGACGGTCTGGCGACCGTTGAGGGAGCGGCGATGTTTCGGACTCCTTTAGCCTGCCCCGACCTCGGGGCAGGCTAAAGCCCCGTCCTGAAGGTATCTGGAGGATGACCGACTTCACATCTTCGCGTAGCGGCTTTTAGAGGGATAAACTTCACTTATGGACGCTGCGGAGCGCCTGGGAGGATTTTTGCGCTCGCGCCGCACTCGACTGCACCCCCAAGAGCTTGGTGTGACCACTTATGGGGGGCGACGGCGCGTCAAGGGGTTGCGCCGCGAGGAGCTCGCGCAACTGGCAGGTGTCAGCGTCGACTACTACGCGCGGCTGGAACAGGGGCGCAGCCGGAACGCCTCACCCCTGGTGCTCGATGCTCTTGCCCGAGCCTTGCAGCTCGATGAGAGCGAGCGTGCCCACTTGTTCGACCTGGCCGCCCTCATCCCTGACCAGGATCGCGGGTGTCCTCTGCCCCCACCACTGGTCCGGCCCGCGACCTACCAGCTCCTCGAAGCCCTCGACAAAGTCGATATGCCGGCCGCCGTGGTTGGCCTCCGTGAGGACATCCTGGCGAGCAATGTGCTGTACCGGGCGTTCGTCAAGGACTTCGCCGCCGCGCCGGCTCCCGAGCGGAACATGGCGAGGTTCATGTTCTTTGACCCGTTCTCGCGGGAACTTTACCTGGACTGGGAGGGGTCCGCCGGCTTGACCGCCGCCTTCCTTCGCTTTGACTTCGGTCGTTATCCCGATGATCGGCAGCTGCGCCAGCTGCTCAACGAGCTCGCGGTAGGCAGCGAGGACTTCCGCCGCATCTGGGCAGAACAGCCTGTGCTGTCGCGTACCCATAGCGGCTCGAAGGATTATCGCCATGAGCTCGTCGGCATGTTCACGGTCACTTACCAGCTCATGGCGCTTCCGGACGTGCCTGACCAGAACATCGTCATCTACACCGCCCAACCCCACTCTCCGTCCGCCGAGGCCATGCGCTCGCTTGCCAAGTTCGCCAGGGACAACATCGATCCGAGATCGAAACCCAGATAGATCTCATCTAGGGGGTACTGCCCGTCCTAGGCTCGATAGGGAGTGGTTACCGCAGAGGCGCGCTCTTAATGTTGAAGGCACGTAATGCGGCAACGTGGCGCCTGCGGGAAGTTCTCCGCTCGCGTGGGTTGGCCGATCGTCCCAAGGGACTGCCCCATGATGGGATTCGGGCGGGCCCCAGATGCGCCACGACATGCCGCCATGGCCGTGCCGCCGTCTGCGCTGGCGGCCGTTTGGAAGGCAACATGGGCTCGATCTTCTTGGAAGCATCGGATACGGAAAGGTGGGCAATGTGCCTCATCGCTAGGAGCATGCAGCCCGCCTATGTCGACGACCTTGAGCACTCCGCGCGGCTGATGTCAGACGGCGGGGCCGATTTCTCGAGTATCGACAGCGTCTCGGCTGACCCCTGGTACCAGTCACGGGACCTCGCCTCCCGTCTCTCTCACGCGCTGCGCACTCCGCTGACCGCGCTGCGCGCCGAGCTTGAGGAGGCTCGGCTGCATCCCGACCAGACGCACGTGCTGCAGCTGGTAGACCGCGCACTGCCCAGCATCGACCGGCTGGAGGCAGTGGCCGTCTCCATGCTCGAGCTGGGCCTGAGCAGAGCAAGATCCTGACTGCGCCGGAGCCTCGCTGAGCCGGCGCTGTGCTCCAGGAGCGAGATGCCCACGGCTCCGCCGATCTGTTGGGTGGCGTTGATCAGCGCGCCGACCAAGATCGCATGGTCGGCCGGCGGGACATGTGACCGGTCGCCGCCCTTTCCGGACGAGACGGTCTGTGTAGGGTTACCGGCGTGGATATGGCGATCTGTGTGTTCTGTGCCTCCAGCCAGAAGATCGACCGCAAGTACCTCGACCTCGCCACCGAGGTCGGCACCGAGCTGGGCCGGCGCGGGCACACGCTCGTCAGCGGCGGCGCCGTGGTGTCCTGCATGGGCGCGGTGACCCGTGCCGCGCGGGCGGCGGGCGGGCGCACGGTCGGCGTGATGCCTCAGGCGCTGGTCGACATGGAGATCGCCGACACCGACTCGGACGAGCTGATCATCACGGACGGCATGCGCGAGCGCAAGGGCATCATGGACGCCAGGTCCGACGCGTTCCTGGTGCTGCCCGGCGGCATCGGCACGCTGGAGGAGCTCTTCGAGATCTGGACCTCCCGCACGCTCGGCCTGCACGACAAGCCGCTGGTCATCCTCGACCCCTGGGGCCTGTACGCCCCGCTGCGCCGGCTCGTCGACGGCATGTACGAGCAGGGGTTCACCCGCCCGGACGTCTTCGACGCGATCTCCTGGACCACCACGGTCGAGGAGGCGCTGCACCACCTGGAGAGGCCGGGCCGTCTCCTGACGCCCAACGCCGAGGAGCTAGGCGAGGCCGCGGCGGGCTAGCGCGGGGGGCCGCCTGCCGGCCAGCGCCTCGGTCATGTCGATCGCGAGCCGCACCTGCTCCTGGTGGTCGGTGCGGAACACGCGGGCTCCGAGCCAGGCGAACACCGCCGCCGTCGCGAGCTGCGTGGTCTCGTCCCCCGTCAAGGTCACCACGACCGTACGGCCGGCGCGGGCGTGCCGCTCGACCTCGGCGGCCGAGCCCGCCTCGACCCAGGAGGCGTCGAGGGGCCGGTCGGGGCCGGTCACGAGCACGGGCGTCATGCGCCGATCGTGCCACATGTCGGGCACGGGGCCGTCACGTCGGTCCCAGGCACGGTGCGGATCAAGGCACCGGGTCAACTAGGCGCGCTCAAAGGCACCGATGTGGCACGATTCGTATGTGCTGGTCCTACTCGCCGTCGCCGCGCTCGCCGTACTGTTCTGCGTGGTGCTGGTCTCGCAGGGGCGCGGTGGCGAGCTGACGGAGTTCGCCCCCGACGTGCCGCCGCTGGACCTTCCCGAGCCCGGGCAGCTGACGGCCGTCGACTTCATGGCGCTGCAGCTTCCGGTGAGCCTCGTGGGTTACCACACCCAGAGCGTCGACGAGACGTTGCAGCGGGCCGCGACGGCACTCGGCGAGCGGGACACCCACATCGCCGTGCTGGAGCAGCGCGTCGCCGAGCTGCTCGCGGGGCGCCTGCAGGCCCGCCAGGAGTCGTACGCGCGGCCGTCCTGGGTGCCCGGCTCGTCCGAGCCCGCGACGGAGCAGGGGCTCGCCTCAGGGCCCTTCGCGACGGCGGAGCACCCGCTCGGCGAGGGGGTGGCCGCCGGGACGCACCAGAACCTCTTCGACGCCATCACTCCTGCCCCCGGCCTGCCCGCCGTGCCCGCCGAGGACCCCGGCCCGCTCGGCTCGTCGGACGCGGCCCGCGAGACCGGCTCCACCGGGAAGGCGGACGCCCCAAAGGAGCCCTCCTCAGAGCCCACCTCAGAGCCCTCCAACGGGCCCTCCAAGGAGCTCTCCTCAGAGCCCTCGCCGGAGCCCTCCAAGGACGCCTCCGGCGAGCCGGCGAAGGAGTCCTCACCGGAGTCCTCCGGCGGAAGAGGCCCGCTGACCCGGTGACCCGCTCGCCCGCGGCGTGCGGGGCTTCGCCCGCCGGCTTGTAACCTCGGTAGCTGTGACCCCTGAGCTTGTGCGATGCGGCTGGGTGACCACCGCGCCCGACTACATCCGCTACCACGACGAAGAGTGGGGGCGGCCGGTCCGCGGCGACGACCTGGTGTTCGAGCGGCTGACCCTGGAGGCGTTCCAGTCGGGCCTGTCCTGGCTGACGATCCTGCGCAAGCGCGAGAACTTCCGCGAGGCCTTCGCCGGCTTCTCGATCGACGCCGTCGCCGCGTTCGGCGAGTCCGACGTCGAGCGGCTGCTGGCCGACGCCGGGATCATCCGCAACCGGGCCAAGATCGAGGCGGCGATCGCCAACGCCCGTGCCGCGGTCGAGCTGCCCGGAGGCGTCTCCGAGCTGGTCTGGCGGTACGCCGACCCGGCCGCGCCCGTGCCGAAGTCGCTCGCCGACGTTCCCGCGACGTCGGCGGCCTCCAAGGCCCTGGCCAAGGAGCTGAAGCGTCACGGCTTCCGCTTCGTCGGCCCGACCACGGCCTACGCCCTGATGCAGGCGATCGGCCTGGTCAACGACCACCTGGCCGAGTGCTGGGTGCGCGACCGCGTCGCCTGACGGCCGTCAGCGGCCCTCGAAGACGGGACGCTCCTTGGCGAGGAAGGCCCTGGTGGCGTTGTGGTGGTCCTCCGACTTGGCGCAGGCGTCCTGGAGGTCGGCCTCGACCTCCAGAGAGTCCTCCAGGGAGTGCGCGGCCGAGAAGTCGAGCGCCTGCTTGATCGCCCCGTAGGCCACCGTCGGGCCCTGTGCCAGCCGTACGGCCAGCTCGCGCGCACGGGCGGTCAGCTCCCCGGCGGGGACCACTGAGGTCACCATGCCCAGCTCCAGCGCCCTCGCGGCCCCCACGGGCTCGCCCAGCACCAGCAGCTCGCGCGCCCTGGCCGGGCCGACGAGCCTCGGGAGCGTCCAGGAGGCCCCGGAGTCGGGGGCGAGGCCGATGCCGCTGAAGGCCATGGCGAACTTGGCGCCGTCCGCCACGACCCGGAAGTCGCAGGCGAAGGCCAGCGAGGCGCCCGCGCCGGCGGCGATGCCGTTGACGGCGGCGATCACCGGCTTGCCCATCCCCGTGATCGTCAGGATGATCGGGTTGTAGTGGGCGCGGACGGTGTTGTCGAGGCCCACCCCGGCGTCCAGGTTGTCCGCGTGCTCCCGCAGGTCCTGCCCCGCGCAGAACCCGCGCCCTGCGCCCGTCAGCAGCACCGCCCGCGCGCCGGCGTCGTCGCGGGCCCGCTCCAGCGCCTCCAGCAGCGCGGCCTTCATCAGGATGGTCAGCGCGTTCATGGCGTCCGGGCGGTTCAGCGTGATCGTGGCGACGCCGTCCTCGACGGAGTACAGGACATGGTCGTGCCCGTGCTCGTCCGCGGTCGGCGAGGAGGGCGCCACCGCGCCCTCGGGCGCGGCGCCGGTGAGGTCAGGTCGCTGATCCATCAGTGGACTCCCTTGTCCAGGTTGCGGTCGACGAAGGCGGCCGCCGCCGGCAGCAGCCGGGCGGCCTCCTGCTCGAAATAGGCGCGTGCCTGGTCTCCGGGCCAGGCCGCGGGCAGGAGCTCGTGCGGAAGGCCCGGATCGCGGAACAGGAAGTTGCGCCACCCGTGGACCAGTCTGCTACGGGCGGCGAAGACCCGGTCGCCGGGGGCGTCGGGGGCCAGGGCGCCGACGAGGTCCGCGGCCTGGTGCATCCACTCCTCATAGGCCCGGGCTATGGCGCGAAGGTCCCACGCGCGGGCGACCAGCTCGCGGGGGTCTCCGTCGAGGGTGCTCTCGAACCGGTCGGCGGGCACCCCCTGGTCGTCCAGCAGGGCGTCCAGCTCGGGGGAGGGCCTCAGCCCGATCCAGGTGGTCTCCGACAGGGGGGCGTAGCCGAGGAAGGACAGGTCGGCGCGCAGCCGCTCGCGCGTCCCCCGCCGGCGTACGGGCTGGAAGACGAGCACGTGCCAGCGCCCCGGCCACGGGGCCGACCCGGTGCGGTAGACGCGCAAGGCGGTCTCGTCGAGGCGCCGGACGCTCTTGGGCGTCAGCGCGTACCCGGGCCCCTGAGGGAGCCGCACAGGCGCGAGCCAGTCCTGCCGGACCATGCGCGAGATCGCGGTGCGGACGGCGGGCGCGGCGATGTCCAGAGGGGCGAGAAGCCTTACCAGGGCGGCCACGGACGCTCTTCCGGCACGGATGCGCAGGTGGTCTCCGTAGAGGTCGAAAAGCGCGGCGCGGGCGTTCACATAGACCAGTTTGATCGGCGCAAGGGCCCCGGACAACGCATTCTGGGAGGAGATCGTTACCCATGCGCGCTCGCGAGGCGGGATAATGGGACGTCACAGAAGACGTGAAAGCGGCGGGCGGCCGGGCGCGGACAGGCGCGTACCGGCATCGCGCAGGCCGAGGCAGGAAGGGATACACGCATGGCGGCGATGAAGCCGCGGACCGGCGACGGTCCGCTGGAGGTCACCAAGGAAGGACGGGGCATTGTCATGCGGGTCCCTCTCGAGGGTGGCGGTCGACTCGTCGTCGAGCTCTCACCAGATGAGGCCAGAGCCCTTGGCGACGCTCTGAAGAACGTCGTCGGCTGACATACCCCTGACACAACCCACCGACACAGGCGACTTGACGGCCCCGGCGGCCGGGCCGCATGCCCCCATGCCGGGGCTGTCGCACATCCAGGCAGGGGAGGACCACCATGCCAATTGAGACCGCGCTGCGATTCATCGACCCCCCGGCGCAAGACGCCGATCTGCTCGCCGTCCCCTTCCGTAGCGACCTGTCCGCGGACGTGCATCTTCCCGTGCCGGTTCCCGCGCTCCTGGCCCACCACGAGTCCAAGGGCGAGCCCGGCGAGGTCGTGGAGGTGCCCGTGGCGCATGGGGCGACCGTACGGCGGGTGCTGCTCTACGGCATCGGTGACGGCACCCCCCGCGCGCTGCGGAAGGCGGGCGCCGCCGTCGCGCGGCGCGCCAAGGGACGGCGCTCGATCGACGTCACCCTCCCGCGCGACGTCGGAGAGCGGGGGTGGTCGGCCCTGGCCGAAGGCGCCCTGCTCGCCTCCTACACCATGAGGATCGGCGCCATCCGCACCAACGCCGTCGAGGAGATCCGCTTCTCGGGGCCGGAGGAGGCCCGGCCGGCCATCGTCCGCGCCGAGGTGATCGCCCGCGCCACGGCCGTGGCCCGCGACCTGTCCAACATCCCGTCCTCGGAGAAGACCCCGGCCTGGCTGGCCGACAGGGCCGTCGAGGTCGCCGAGCGCTCGGGCCTGACCTCCAAGGTCTGGGCGTCCGACGAGCTCGCCGCGGGCGGCTTCGGGGGCCTCATCGCGGTCGGGCAGGGGTCGGCGAGCCCGCCCCGCCTCATCCAGCTCTCGTACGAGCCGGAGGACGCCGACGGCACCCACATCGTGCTGGTGGGCAAGGGCATCACGTTCGACAGCGGCGGCCTGTCGCTCAAGCCCACGGACGGCATGAAGTTCATGAAGACCGACATGGCGGGCGGCGCGGTGGTGATCGCCGTCCTTGGCGCGCTGCGCGAGCTGGGCGTGCGCACCCGCGTGACCGGTCTGGTCGCCGCCGCGGAGAACATGCCCTCCGGCACGGCCCAGCGGCCGGGCGACGTGATCACGCACTACGGCGGCCGCACTGTCGAGGTGCTCAACACCGACGCCGAGGGCAGGCTGGTGCTCGCCGACGCGCTGGCGTACGCGGACGACGTCCTCGACCCGGACACCGTGGTCGACCTCGCCACGCTCACCGGGGCCATCGGCATCGCCCTCGGGCGCGACATCGGGGCGGTCTTCTCCACCAGCGACGACCTGGCCAAGGAGCTGATCGAGGCGGGCACGGCCTCCGGCGACCCCCTGTGGCGCATGCCACTGATCGAGGACTACCGGCCGGCGCTCGACTCCCAGGTGGCCGACCTGTCCAACGTCGACGCCGAGGGCACCTATGGCGCGGGCGCCGTCACCGCGGCCCTGTTCCTGCGGGAGTTCGCCGGCGGGCGGCGCTGGGCCCACCTCGACATCGCGGGAGTGTCCCGCAGCACCGCCGACGACGGCATCCTGACCAAGGGCGCCACCGGGTTCGGCACCCGCCTGCTGCTGGAGTGGCTCGTGGCCCCTAGTTCGCGATCTTGATTGCGGCGAGGAGGCCGTCGCCCAGGGGCATCATCAAGGCCCGCAGCCGCTCATCGGCCTTGATGAGCTTGCCCAGCTCGCGGATCGCGACGGTCTCCGGATCGCGCTGCGCCGGGTCGGCCACCCGGTTGTGCCACAGCGCGTTGTCGAAGGCGACGATGCCCCCGAGGCGCAGCAGGCGCACCGCCTCGGCCAGGTAGTCGCCGTACTCCAGCTTGGCGGCGTCGCAGAACACCAGGTCGTACCCGCCGTCGGCGAGCCGGGGGAGCACGTCCAGCGCGCGCCCGCCGATCAGGCGGATCTTGCTGCCGGAGAACCCCGCCTCCGCGAAGGCCTGGCGGGCCAGCCGCTGGTGCTCGGGCTCGACGTCGACGCTGGTCAGCGTGCCGTCCGGCCGCATGCCGCGCAGCAGCCACAGTCCCGAGACACCGCATCCGGTGCCGACCTCGACCACGGACCTCGCGCTGATCGCCGTCGCCATGAAGCACAGCGCCGCGCCGCCGCCGGGCAGGATGGGAACGGCTCCCACCTCGATGCCACGCCGCCTCGCGGCGAGCAGCACCTCGTCTTCGGGATGGAACTCCTCCGCGTAGGCCAGCGTGGCCTCCACCGGATTTGTCGGCGTCGGGGCCATCGGCCTCTCCTCCCCGCCTTCGCCGTACGCACGTATTGGTCGCAGCCTAGGGGAGTCGGGGCCGAACGGGAACTCACGCCACAACGGGTACGTTGCACGCTTTGAACGACCTTTGTTCACGGGCGGCAAAGAACACAGTCCGGCCTCGTTGGCTCGTGGGTACGCAGGAAGGGACGAAAGCAGGCACTATGGCTGTAGCGGTGGTCCCGGAGAGAGGAGTGCTGGTGGACGACTACCACCAGGCTGATACTCCCGATAGCGCGTTCCCGGGGGGAGACCCCCGGCTGCCCGATGGAGGCTGGACACCTCCGACATGGGAGGAGGTCGTCCGCGACCATTCGGCGCGCGTCTACCGGCTGGCCTACAGGCTGACCGGCAACATCCACGACGCCGAGGACCTCACGCAGGAGGTCTTCGTCCGGGTGTTCCGCTCGCTGTCCAGCTACACCCCTGGAACCTTCGAGGGCTGGCTTCACCGCATCACCACGAACCTCTTCCTGGACATGGCGCGGCGCAGGCAGCGCATCCGGTTCGAGGGGCTCGGCGACGACGCCGCCGAGCGTCTGCGCGGGCGTGAGCCCTCACCCGCCCAGGTGTTCGACGACTCCCAGCTGGAGCCCGACATCCAGGCGGCTCTGGACGCGCTCCAGCCCGAGTTCCGCGCGGCCGTGGTGCTGTGCGACATCGAGGGCCTGTCCTACGAGGAGATCGCGGCGACGCTCGGCGTCAAGCTGGGCACCGTTCGCAGCCGAATCCATCGCGGTCGCAGCCAGTTGCGGGAGGCACTCGAGCACCGGGCACCCCGTCGCGACGAACTCCCCCCGACCGTTAGCAGGGAGGGAGCATGAGCCATCTCGGAGAGCGCGCTTCCGCGCTCATTGACGGTGAGCTTGGTCACGCCGAGCGAGAACGCGCTCTGGCGCATCTGACGTTCTGCGCGGACTGCCGCGCCGAACTCGATGCGATCCGGGCGCTCAAGAGCCGTCTTCGATCACTCGACCCGCCCGCCGTTCCGGCGGACCTCACGATGTCGCTTCTGCGCATGTCCGAGCCCGGCGGGCCGCTCCCGCCGCGGGTGCGCCCGTTTCCGAACCCGACCTACTCTCTGACCAGCGCTCCGATCGACAACAGGCCGCGGCGCAGCGGCGGGTTCGCAGGGCCGGGGCGTTCGGGGGGTAACCGCCGGGCGGGTTATGTGGCGGTCGGCGTCGCGTCGGCCGCCGTCGCGCTCGGCACGCTGTTCATGGTCGGAGGCGCCGACAGCAGGCCGTCGGCCCCGCCGGTCGAGATGTTCGCCAACCAGCACCGCGCCACCACTCCGGCCGGCCAGGTCCTGCCGGGGCGCGCGGGCACGACTTCCCGGCAACCCTGAGCTGTTCGGCCACCCTGAACGGGACACGGGGCGTCACTTCACCCGTCCGTGCCGTTCACGCCGATGCGGGCATACGATCGGATGGACCCTGTGCGGGCTTACGGCGCTCGTATGGGGTCCGAGCGAGAATCTGGCGTAGCCCACGTTGACTGGCCTCGGGAGTGAGCGTTCGATGACCGACGAGACACGTACCTTCGATTCAGGGGACGTGGCCACTCCCTCCCAGCATTCCCGGGAAGGCTCGGCGTCGGGGGCCCCAGGCTCCAGCGGGATGCGCGTGAGACCCGAGTTCCTGCCCGCCTCCGAGGGGTGGCCCGCGAGCGGGCCCGACGCGTTCACCGGGCCCAACCCCTTCGCGGCCGGCGGCGGGGGGCACGATCCCTTCACGCCGGCGGGCCGCGATCCGTTCGCACCCGCCGACGCAGGGCGCGACCCCTTCGGCGGCGACAGCACCGGGCCCATCCCGTTCGCGGCCGACGCGCCGCGCCACGGTGGCGACGAGGGGGCTTCCGGCTGGGGCAACCCGTCCGGCGGGCCGCTCCCGCCCTCGCCCGGCGGCCCCTACGGGCCGACCCCGCCGCCTCCTCCGGTCAACCCCTTCGGCATGGGCCCGGGCTGGGCCCCGCCGCCCGGTGCTCCCCGCGCGGAGCCGGCCGGAGCACGGGCGCCGAAGACCGGCGTCCTCGCGGTGCTCGCCGTCGTGATCGCCCTGGTGGCCTCGACGGCCGGAAGCGTCGGCACCTACCTGCTCACCCGCAGCGGCTCAGGCACCGACCCCTCCTACAGCCTCGGCACGCCGACCGGCGCGATCGTCAACCGCGCCCCCGACTCGGTGGCGGGCGTCGCCTCGAAGGTCCTGCCGAGCGTGGTCTCGCTCGACGTGAAGGGCAACAGCGAGGCGGGCACCGGCTCCGGCTTCCTGATCAAGGGCGGCTACATCGTCACGAACAACCACGTGGTGGCCGCGGCGGCGCTGACCGGCAACATCAAGGTGACGTTCAGCAGCAAGAAGTCCACCACCGGCAAGATCGTCGGGCGCGACCCGAGCTCCGACATCGCGGTCGTCAAGCCCGACCAGACCTTCGGCGCCCCCGAGATCACCCTGGGCAACTCCGACCGGGTGGTCGTGGGCGACCCCGTGATCGCGATCGGCTCGCCGCTTGGGCTCACCGGCACCGTGACGACGGGCATCGTCAGCTCGCTGAACCGTCCCGTGACCGCGGGCGGCGAGAGCGGGTCCGAGTCGTCGTTCATCAACGCCATCCAGACCGACGCGGCGATCAACCCCGGCAACTCCGGCGGCCCGCTGGTGAACGCCGCCGGCGAGGTGATCGGCGTCAACTCCGCCATCGCGACGCTCGGCAACAGCTCGTTCGGCGCGCAGAGCGGCAGCATCGGGCTGGGCTTCTCCATCCCGGTCAACCACGTGCGGCGTGTCGCAGAAGAGCTGGTCACCACGGGCACGGCCAAGAAGTCCCGCATCGGCGTCCAGCTCGACGAGAACTACCAGGGTGACGGCGTCCGCATCGCCACCGCCACGCAGCAGGGGCAGGAGCCGGTGATCCCCGGAGGCCCGGCCGACAAGGCGGGGCTCAAGGCGGGCGACATCATCCTGGAGATCGACGGCACCCCCATGACCCAGCCGTCCGAGCTGATCGTCACGATCAGGAGCAAGGCGCCCGGCGACAAGGTGACCGTCAAGTACCAGCGTGGTGGACAGGAGAACACCGCCACCGTAATCATCGACGCGGTTCCGGTCCCCACGCCGCAGCCGTCGTGATCAGGTGTCCTGTTTGGTGCCCATTGCCGGACCGGGGTACTAGTCTGGACGTAGCCAGGTCGCTGTTGGACGGTCCCGGTCAACAGCAGGCATCGGCGTAGGAGAGCGTAGGAGATCACCGTGTTCGGACTCGGCTGGCCTGAGGTCTTGGCACTAGTGGTCATCGCCCTGCTCGTCTTCGGGCCCGACAAGCTCCCGCAGGCGGCTTCCCAGGCGGGCCGCATGTTGCGCCAGGTCCGGCAGATGGCCAACAACGCGAAGACCGACCTGCAGGACAACCTCGGCCCCGAGTTCGCGAACTTCGACCCCACCGACCTGCACCCGAAGAACTTCGTCAGGAAGCACCTCCTGCAGGATCTCGAGGACGACTGGAACCGGCCCGCCACCGAGCACAGCCCGTCCTACTCCGATCCCGCCGACTCCTACGCCACCGCGGGCGTCGGCGAGCTGGGGTACGGCGAGATCCCGCCGTACGACTCCGAGGCCACCTGACCCTCAGGGCACGACATGCGAAGAGGGGCCATCCCGGTGACGGGACGGCCCCTCTTTCGTGTCGTGGCGAGGCTCAGCGGCCGGACGGGGACAGCCCGAGCTGGAGGCCCTTGATGCTGCCCGACTTCTTGCTCAGGCCCTCGGCGATCCTCCTGAGCTCGGTCGCGGCGGGCGAGTCGGGGTCGGTGAGCACCAGCGGCTTGCCGTTGTCGCCGCCCTCGCGCAGGCGCAGGTCGATCGGCACCTGGCCGAGCAGCGGCACCCGGGACCCGAGGGTGCGGGTCAGCCCGTCGGCGACGCTCTGACCACCGCCCTCCCCGAAGACCGCGATGCGCTCGTCGCAGTGCGGACAGGGCAGCCACGCCATGTTCTCGATGACACCGGCGATCTGCTGGTGGGTCTGCGTGGCGATGGAGCCCGCCCGCTCGGCGACCTCAGCGGCGGCCTGCTGCGGGGTGGTCACGACCAGGATCTCCGCGCCCGGCATGCGCTGCGCCACCGAGATCGCGATGTCGCCGGTGCCCGGGGGCAGGTCCATCAGGAGGATGTCGAGGTCCCCCCAGTAGACGTCGGCGAGGAACTGGTGCAGCGCCCGGTCGAGCATCGGCCCGCGCCACACCACCGGGTCGTTGCCCGGCGGCTTGAACATGCCGACCGAGATCACCTTGATGTCATGCGCCACCGGCGGCATGATCATGTCTTCGACCTTGGTCGGACGCTCGCTCACCCCCAGCATGCGGGGGACGGAGTGGCCGTAGATGTCGGCGTCAAGGACGCCGACCTTGAGACCCGCCGCCGCCATCGACGCCGCGAGGTTCACGGTGACCGACGACTTGCCGACCCCGCCCTTGCCGCTCGCGACCGCGAAGACGCGGGTCAGCGAGCCCGGCTTGGCGAACGGGATCTCCTTCTCGGGCCCGCGGTTGCCGCGCAGCTTGGTCTGCAGGGTCTTGCGCTGCTCGGTGCTCATGACGTCGAGGTCGACGTGGACGGCGGTGACGCCGTCGACCTTGGAGACGGCGGCGGTCACCTCGCGGGTGATGGTGTCACGCATGGGGCAGCCCGCGACGGTCAGATAGACCCCGACTCGCACCACCCCATCGGGAGAGATATCGACGCTCTTGACCATGTCAAGGTCGGTGATCGGCCGGCGGATCTCCGGGTCGTTGACCGTCGCCAACGCGGCCGTCACCAATTCTGGGGTTGGTGCCATGGATCCATGCTACGAACCCAGGACCGATCCGACGAACTCCGGACCCTCCGGTAGGGGCCAAGAGACCCCAACAGGGAGGTGTATGTGTTTATGCAACCTTCTAGGATGACCGCGTGACGTCCAGGACGGCGGAGATCACCCCGCAGCAGCTCATCGTCTGGCGCATGGTCCAGCGGGCCCAGGTTCACATCACCCGGAGCCTTGAGGGTGAGCTGCTGAGCCGGCACGATCTGGCGCCGGCCGCCTACGACGTGCTGCTGCAGCTCTCCGAGACCACGGGCCGGAGGCTCCGCATGAACGATCTGGCCGAGCGGGTGCTGCTGTCCCGCAGCGGGCTCACGCGGCTCATCGACCGCCTCCAGCGCGACGGGCTGGTCGAGCGCGAGGCCTGCGCGAGCGACGCCAGGGGCCTGTTCGCCGTGCTGACCAAAGCGGGTGACCAACGTCTCTCCGAGGCCACCCCCACCTACCTTCGCGCCATCCGGGGGCAGTTCCTCGACCTGCTCGACGAGGAGGAGCTGCGGCAGTGCGCCGACATGCTCACCAAGCTCTTCCCGCAGGTCTCCCTCTGATTCTCTTTCGCTTCCGCGCTCACTGTGGGCCTTTGGGGGCTCCGTCCCGGGTTGAGCCGTCCTGGCGGGCGGGCGGCTCGCGGATCTCGTCCAGCAGGCGCTCCAGCTCGCCCCTGATGTAGTCGCGGGTGGCCAGGTCGCCGAGGGAGAGGCGCAGTCCGGCGATCTCCCGCGTCAGGTACTCCACCTCGGTCTGGTTGCGCTCGGTGGTCATCCGGTCCTGCTCGCTCTGCACGCGGTCGCGGTCGGCCTGGCGGTTCTGCGCGAGCAGGATCAGCGGAGCGGCGTACGAGGCCTGGAGGGACAGGATCAGCGTGAGGAAGATGAACGGGTACGGGTCCCAGGCCAGGCTCCTGGGCGCCAGCGCGTTCCAGGTCACCCAGACCGCGATGAACCCGGTCATGTACACCAGGAAGCGCGCCGTGCCCAGGAAGCGCGCGATCTGTTCGGACAGGCGTCCGAACGCTTCTGGGTCGTAGTGCGGGCGGATGATGCGGCGGAGCTCCCGGGGCTGGTCGAGCCGGTTAACCGCCACCGGTCACCTCGGGCGTACCGTCGTGCGGCTCGTTGGCGCCGGGCGCCTGCTCGTCCCGCTCGCGCCAGTCGGCGGGCAGCAGGTGGTCGAGCACGTCGTCCACCGTGACCGCCCCGACGAGCCGTCCGAGCTCGTCCACCACCGGGGCCGCCACCAGGTTGTAGGTGGCGAGGTACGACGTGACCCCGTGAAGGGACAGGCCAGGGCGGATCGGGTCGATGCTGCTGTCGATCGCCCCGCCCACCAGGGTGGAGGGCGGCTCGCGCAGCAACCGCTGGAAGTGGGCCACGCCCAGGTACTTCCCGGTGGGCGTCGCCACCGGGGGCCGGGTGACGTACACCTGCGCGGCGACCGCCGGGGTGATGTCCTGGCGGCGGATCTCGGCGAGGGCCTCGGCGATCGTCGCGTGGGGCGGCAGCACGACCGGCTCGCTGGTCATCATGCCGCCTGCGGTGTTCTCCGCGTACCTGAGCAGGCGCCGGACGGGCGCGGCCTCGCGGGGCTCCATGCGCGCCAGCAGCGCCTCGGCCTGCCCGGGCGGCAGGTCCTGCAGCAGGTCGGTGGCGTCGTCGGGATCCATGGCCGCGAGCACGTCGGCCGCGCGCTCGGCGTCCAGGCGGCTCAGGATGCCGATCTGGTCGCGTTCCGGCAGCTCCTCCAGCACGTCGGCGAGCCGGTCGTCGTCCAGCGCGGCGGCCACCTCCGCCCGCCGCTTGTCGGGCAGGTGGCGCAGGGCGTTGGCCAGGTCGGCCGGACGGGTCTCCTCGAAGGCGGCCAGGAGGTTCGCGGCCCCCTGGTCCTTCTGCACGGCGCCGAACCCGTTGACGTCCGACCAGTCCACGACCAGCGTCTCACCGCGCCTGCGGCGGAGCCCCCGCGCGGCGCCTCCGCGCATCACCGCGACCTTGGTGATCAGCCACTCGCCGCTCCTGCTGCGCTCCATGGCGAGGTCGAGCACGGTGACCTTCTCGCCGCCGACCTCCACGGTCAGGTCGAGCAGCTCTCCGATAACCAGGGACTCGGTCGAGTGCTTCTCGAAGCGCCGCAGGTTGATGCTGCCCGTGAAGACGACGGCGTCGGCCTCGATGTTCTGCAACCGGGTGATGGGGAGGAACACGCGCCGTCGCGGCTGGACCTCGACGACCAGGCCGTGCACGCGGGGCGGATCGTGGGCGCGTATGGCGACCACGACGTCCCGGATCCGCCCGATCTGGTCGCCGGCGGGGTCGAAGACCGGGGTTCCGGCCAGCCGGGCGACAAAGATCCTCACTATCGCAGCGTACGAGGTCATAGTGGGTGCGCCGTGTCGGCCTCCCTTAAAAGCCGTCTCAACGTACGGTCGCTCCTTGATCTCACCATTCTCCGTATGACAGCATCAAAACCATCTAACGGTCATTACGGGGATGGTGGCGGATGAGGGGCGCGGCGCTGGCGGTGGCCGTCGTATCGGCCTGGTGCTTTGGTTTCTCCGGATCCATGGCGAAATTCGTCGGCGCGGGCGGTCTGACGCCTCTGCAGGCGGTATGGGTGAGGATGGCGGGCGCGGCCCTGCTGCTCATCGTGATCCTCGCCGCGTTCCGGCCGAAGGCCCTGCGCATCCCGCCGGGGAGGCGAGGGTTCTTCGCCGCGTACGCGCTGATCGCCGTGGCGGGGGTCCAGGCGCTGTTCTTCCTGGCCATCACCCGGCTCCCGGTCGGGGTGGTGCTCCTGCTTGAGTACACCTCGCCGGTGCTCGTCGTGTTCTGGGTGCGGTTCGTCAGGCACGTACGGCTGCCGCGCTCGGCGTACGCGGGCGCGGTGATCGTGCTCGTCGGGCTCGCCGTCGTCGTCGAGGTCTGGCACGGGATGAGCCTGGACGGCATAGGGCTGCTCCTCGGCCTCGTCGCCGCCGCCTGCTGCGCGGGCTACTTCCTCATGAGCGACGGCTTCGGCGGTGACATCGACCCGCTCGGCCTCATCGCCTGGGGGCTCGCGGGCGCCGCCGTGGTCCTCGCGCCGATCTCCCAGGCCTGGGACATCCCCTGGGGGGCCTTCGGGACGAGCGTGACGCTCGGCGGCCACACCCTGCCCGTGATCGCCGCCGCCCTGTGGCTCATCGCCATCGCCACCGTGCTGGCCTACATCACTGGGGTCATCGCGGTCCGGCGGCTGTCGGCGGCGGTCGGGGCCACCGTGGCGTCCCTGGAGGTCGTCACAGGCGCGGTGATCGCGTGGGTCCTGCTCGGCGAGCACCTCGGCACGGCCCAGATCGCGGGCGGCGCCATCGTGCTGGGCGGTGCCCTACTGGCTCAGACGGCCACTTCGGGCGTCGGCCGCACGGTGGAGGAGATCGGGTCCGCCGGCGCGTCGGCTCAGCCGGCCACTTCGGGCGTCAGCCGTACGATCGAGGAGGCGGAGGCCCAGCGGGCCGGGAGCCCCGCCGCGTCGACCGCGTTGAGCCGCTCCTTGGCCAGGGCGGCCACGGCGGCGGCCTCGGACTCAGACAAGAACGCCTGATCGACCAGGTGCACGCGGGCGTCGAACGAGACCAGCTCGGCGCCGTTGTCCTTGCTGCGCAGGGTCACCCGGACGCGTGAGGCCTCCACCAGGCCGGGAAGCGACTGCTCCTGGCCGCCGGTGACGATGTAGATCGCACCGTCGTGCCACGTGTGCCACGCCAGCCGATCACGCCCGGACAGCGAGACCCATAGGACGCTCGACTTCTTGGCACCCTCTTCGATCAGCGACAAACTCACACCAGCAATCTACGACGGTTGCGGCTCGTCGCGTACTTGTGCGGTTGGACGGTATTTTCGCCCTCCCGTCGAGCGGTTGGGTGGTGGTCCGGGTGTTGCCCGCCCTGGAGTTGGGCTGCCTGGTGGGGCGGGTGAGGGGGTGACGTGTCGGAGGGGGGCCGGTTGGGGACGGCTGGCGGAGGGGGTTTGACGGATCTGAATTTTCGCCCTCCCGTTGAGCGGTTGGGTGGTGGTCCGGGTGTTGCCCGCCCTGGAGTTGGGCTGCCTGGAGGGGCGGGTGAGGGGGTGACGTGTCGGAGGGGGGCCGGTTGGGGACGGCTGGCGGCGGGGGTTTGACGGATCTTTGTTTCGCCCACCCGTCGAGCGGTTGGGTGGTGATCCGGGTGCTGCCACCCAAGACTTGACCTCATCGAATGCGGCAGGTAGCTCACCATGGCGGGTCTTAGGTCCGTGACTTTCGAAGGATGGCCGGCCGGAGCACGAATGGGGCAAGGGGCAAAGCGCTGGGGGTGGCATGCGCAAGAGAGGGAGAGGGGGCGTCTCCCACTCGCCGCGCTGGGGCCCACGGTGTGGGTGGGCAGCACACGGATCACCCGTCAATTGGGTGCCGGGTGGGCGCGAATCCTCCAAGAGGGCTCCCGCACGAGATCGCTAACCGGTGCCGTCACATGAGGTAGTGGCGACAGAACCGGGCTGAAACGGGGCGTCGCTGGGCAAGCGGCGGGGCCGGTGGCGGCAGGCCGAAGGGATCCAGGGAGTGACCGGCTCCCGCCCGCTGGGCTGGTGGGGGCCACGGTGTGGGTGGGCAGCACACGGATCACCCGTCAATTGGGTGCCGGGCGGGCACGAACCCTCCAAGAGGGCTCCCGCATGAGATCACTAATCGTTGCCGTGTCAGGCTGTGAGCTCTTTGGGCCAGGTGCCGGTGGCCGGTCAGGCGAAGAAGGGGTCGTAGACGGCGTGCGGCATGGCGAGCCGCCACAGCTTGTCCCGTACGTGGACGCACTGCCGAACGACGGCAGGGAACGTACTCACCAGGGCGCCCCAGAACATACTCACCGGGGCGCCCCAGAGCGGAACCTGCCTCAGCGGCCGGCGAGCTTCCAGGCGGCGGGGAGCAGGCCGGCGGCGGCGAGCACCTTGAGGCCGTCCCCGACGAGGAACGGCACGACACCCGCGGACAGGGCGGCGGGCAGGTCGAGGCCCTTCGCCACCATCAGCCACGGCAGGCCGATGGCGTAGATGAGCAGGGTGCCGAGGGCCATGGTCGCAATGGTGCGCAGCGGGGTGCGGTCGCCGCCCCTGCTCGCGAGCGCCCCGACGACCGAGGCGGCGAGGATGAAGCCGACGACGTACCCGAGGGTGGCGTTGCCGCCCGACGGCGCGAACCACGGCACGCCGAGCTGCCCGATCGCGAGGTAGAGCGCCATGCCGAGGAAGGCCCTCGGCAGGCCGAGCGCGGCACCGGTGAGCAGGACGGCGAAGGTCTGCAGCGTGAACGGCACGGGCGTGCCGGGAAGCGGGATGCTGACCTGCGCGGCCAGCCCGGTCAGACCAGCGGCCCCCACGACCAGCGCGATGTCGCGGACGAGCTTTCCGGGAATGAGGTCGGACAGTACGGCGGGCCGAACCGCTATGGACGCGTCAGTCATTGGCCATCTCTCCCTTGCGGAATCCCCCTACGGAGGCTTGAGGTCCATTGTCAGGACAGAGTCGAGTAAATCCCTACGAGATCCGTGCCAAGAACCAGGGGTGGCCTTTGTGACGCCCCCACAGGCCGGTGGCGGCGGGCCGGGCCACTACCGTGGGCGTATGCGCTCCCGTCGTTCCTGTCTCGCAGTGCCCGGCAGCAACCCTCGTTTCCTCGACAAGGCGCAGGGGCTCCCCGCCGACGAGGTCTTCCTCGACCTGGAGGACTCGGTCGCCCCGCAGGCCAAGGAGCAGGCCAGGAAGAACGTCGTCGCGGCGCTGCGCACCGGCGACTGGACGGGCAAGATCCGGGGCGTACGGGTGAACGACCTGTCGACCGCGTGGACGTACCGCGACGTGATCGAGGTCGTCGAGGGAGCCGGGGACGCGCTCGACTTCCTCACACTGCCCAAGGTGGAGGACGCGGTCCAGGTTGCCTGGCTCGACCTGCTGCTCACCCAGATCGAGAAGGCGAACGGGCTGCCGGTGGGACGCATCGGCATCGAGGCGCAGATCGAGAACGCCCGGGGCCTGGTCAACATCGACGCCATCGCCGCCGCGTCGCCACGGCTGGAGGCGCTGGTGTTCGGGCCGGCCGACTTCATGGCCTCGATCAACATGAGGACGCTGGTCGTCGGGCAGCAGCCCCCCGGGTACACCGAGGGGGACGCATACCACTATGTCCTCATGCGGATCCTCATGGCCGCCAGGACCTACGACCTTCAGGCGATCGACGGGCCGTACCTGCAGATCAAGGATGTCGACGGGTTCGCCAAGGTCGCGCGCAGGGCGGCGGCGCTCGGCTTCGACGGCAAGTGGGTGCTCCACCCGACGCAGATCGAGGCGGCCAACGAGGTGTTCTCGCCGGCTCAAGAGGACTACGACCACGCCGAGCTGATCCTGGACGCCTACGAGCATGCCACGACGGTCGAGAGGCGGGGTGCGGTGATGCTGGGCGACGAGATGATCGACGAGGCCTCGCGCAAGATGGCGTTGGTCGTCGCCGCCAAGGGACGGGCGGCCGGGCTCAAGCGCACGAAGACCTTCGCCCCGCCCACCTGACCGGGTACGCCCGCCTCAGAACGCCCGCCTCAGAACGCCTGACCGGGAAGGCCCGCACCGAGAGCGTCCGATCCAGAACATCCGCCTGACCCGGGGCCGTGTAAAGACCTACAACGTGACGCCGAACGTCGTGAAGAACCAGTAGGACGACGTCAGCCAGAGGCCGGTGAGCGCTGTGAAGGCCAGCCCGCCGAGCATCGGCAGCGTCCAGCCGGGCAGGTCGCGCTTGGGGAGCGAGAGCATCTTGGCGACGAACACGCCGTAGAAGAACGTGCCGAGCAGCGAATGGATCAGCACGCGCGGGGTGTCGAACTGGGCGCCGAGCGCGTACAGGCAGTGGAAGGCCACCGGCACCGACAGCAGGAACGCCCCGCGCCCGGACCACCGGTGCAGCGTGCCGGTCCACGACGGCGCCCGTACGCCGGGAAGCCTGCCGTACATGGCCAGCGCGGAGACCAGCTGGACGATCGCGAGCACGAACGTCCCGGTGGCGAGCCACGACTTCATGGCCTGGGCGCCGGAGAAACCCGACAGGCCCACCGCGTACCCGGTGGGCGTGTGTGCCCGGCCGTACACGCCGAGGGCGACGGCCACGAAGCCGCCGACGAGGAGCGGGACGAGGTAGGGCGCGAAGGTCTGCCTCCGCGCGGGCTGGGTGATGGTCATGGCTGGAGTTCCCTCTCAGAGATCGTCGATGAAGACTCAAGAGATCGGCGCTAAGGCTCAGATGGAGACTCAAGGACGTCGATGAAGGCTCGGTCGAGAAGCCTGAGATGACGTCGATGAAGGCTCAGAGGTCGTCGATGAAGGCGTCGGTGTCCTCGGGCCGCAGTTCGGTCCCGTCGACGTTCACGGGGGAGCCTGGGGTGAGCTTCGGAGCCGGGTACGGGGAGTCGTCGACGTTCACGAGGCCGATCTGACGCCCGCCCAGCAGGACGATCCAGCCGCCGACGACCTTGGCGCCGCGGACGACGGCGGTCGCGCGGTACAGGCCCGAGGGCTTCTTGACGAGCGGGGCCGTGAAGCGCCACTTCGCCTTGCCGACCTGGAGCCTGCCCCGTGCCCTGCCGTCGCCGAGCGCGGCGGTGATCAGCGAGCCCTTCCCTGTGAGCGTGACGGTGTTGTCCTCGGCGGTGCCCTTGAGCCAGGACTCGACGCGCCCGTCGCAGAAGTAGGCGACCGCCTTGCCGTTCTTGATCGAGAGCGCGACCAGCCCGCCGTTGCCCTGTGCCACGCCCGCGTAGTCGGCGCGCTTCGGAGTCGGGTCGGCGGCCTCGCCGGCCTCGGCCGTGCCGGTGGGCGCGGGGGCCACCGAGGCCGTGTCAGTGGGCTCGGGAGTCACCGAGGTGGTGGCCCCGGCGGCCGGTGGGCTGGAGGCGGCCGCCGGGGTGGCCGTGTCGGCTGTGCCGGCGATGGCGGCGGCGTCGACGGTGGAGGGCGCGGTCCCGACGCTCATAGCGCCCAGCGCGACGGCGACGACCGCTCCCGCGGCTAGCGTGTGAAAGGGCCCTGGCCGTTTCATGTTCTGCTCCTGGATAAGCCTGGATAGCCGGGATAAGCCTGGTAAGTCCGACGAGCCCGCAGATGGGCCCGGACGAGCGTGGATGAGCGCGGATGAGTGGATCCGTGCTTGCAGGCTGGGCCCTTCCAAGGCGGGCGTCTATGGAGAAAGACGCACAACGGCATCCAGCCGCGAGACGTCCCGGCCAGGTGAGGAGAATGGCGGGTATGCACGATCCGTCGCAGGCGCACCAGCCACAGCCCGAGCCGGGGCCTTCGGGGTTCGGGCATCCGCCACAGGCCCACCAGCCACAGCCCGAGCCGGGGCCTTCCGGGTTCGGACATCCGCCACAGGCGCACCAGCCGCAGCCGGATCCTGGGTCTTCCGGGTTCGGGCATCCGTCACGGGCGCACCAGCCGCAGCCGGGGTTCGGGCATCCGCCGGCGGCTCGCCCGTACTATCCGGGCGCCCAGCCCTGGCAGGCGCCACCGGCTCCGAAGCCGTGGGTCGTGCCGCCTCCGCCCGGCACGCGGTACGACCACCTGGCGCGCACGCCTCTGCACCGCTGGTGGCGTCCCATCGTGGGAACCGCCGGCATCGCCGGGGCGTTCGTGGGCGTCGGACTGTTCGTGATCTTTCTTGGCATGATCGTCGCGGGGCTCCTCGGTATCCCGGTGGTGATGCGGGGCGACAGGCTCTTCGGGAACTCGGTGTTCGAGCTTGCGGTGCTGCTGCTGTCGATCGCGGCGGTCCTCCCGTTCGTGTTCGCCACCGCGTGGCTGGTCCAGCGCCGCCCGCCCGGCACCCTCTCGTCCGTGCTGGGACGGCTGCGCTGGGGGTGGCTGCTGACCTGCCTGGGAGTGGCCTTCGTGGCGCTCCTGCTGGGCCAGGCCGCCATGGTCGCGACGTACGCCGTAACAGGGGAGAAGCTCGGGAACCTCTTCGGCTGGGTCGGATGGCAGAGGTTCCTGCCCGGCCTGGTGGTGATCCTGCTGCTGGTGCCCTTCCAGGCCGCGGCGGAGGAGTACATCTTCCGCGGTTGGGTGCTGCAGGCCTTCGGCGCCTACTTCACGACCCCCTGGCCCGGCATCCTGCTGGGCGCCGCCGCGTTCACTTCGCTGCACGCCTACACCGACTGGGGCATCATCGACGTCTTCAGCTTCGGTGCCCTGATGGGCTGGCTCGCCGTCCGCACGGGCGGCCTGGAGGCGCCGATCGGGCTGCATGTGATCAACAACGTGGTGAGCTTCCTGCCGGCCGCCGCCTCGGGCGACCTCGGGGATGCCCTGAAACAGGGGGCGGTGCCGTGGCAGGCGCTCTCCGGGACCGTCGTGCAGTTGGGTTTCTTCGTCATTGTGGTCGCGATAATCGCCCAGAAGCGGGCAATTCAGACGGTCTCTAGATAAATCTGACTAGAGAGGTCTCGCCAGAAGGGGCCTCGGCATGTTGCCCTGGAAGGTGTGCGGGCCGGCAGTCGGTCCCAGGGAGGTGCGCGCTGGCGGCGAGGGCGAGAGCGACCACCATCCCACCCAGTTATGTGATCACTGGGCATGGGTTGGGTATCGGTACGATCGCAGGTGATCTGTTGTCGATGCAATGGATGAGCTGGAGTTCGGTGGAACGGTCCCGAATCACGGCCTTCAGACTGGGTTAGGCTGCCTACGAGGAGGTGCTGAGCGTGGCCTCGGGCCCCCACGACCCGCGCTCGTCATGGTGGTCGGCCGGCGACGGCGCCGACCACGGAAGCACGTCACGCCCCAACGGGTCCCACCAGGCCCACATGCCACCCCCGACGCTCCACCACTCCCCGCCCGATCCCTCGGACACCCGCTCCCGGAGCCTCCCCCTGGACTCACCGTGGGCCCTTCCGCCCTTCGGGGCGCCCACCCCCGACGAGGGCTCCTCCACCCCTGAAGACCCCGCTGCGGAGCCGCCGAGGCAGCCCTCGGCCGGGCGCCACCCCTATGCGCGGCCGTACGGCGGCGCGGGCGCCGAGCCCCGGCACAGCGCGGGCCACGCGTCCCCCGGGGACCCGGGTGAGGCGTACCCCGGGTGGGTGCCGGAAGCGCCCCCGGAGGAGCCCGACGAGCCCGCCTGGCCCCCGCGCCGGCTGGTGAACCGTCCCGACAAGCTCGTCGCCTCGGGGCCGCCGCGCACGCCGCCGCGCACGCCCTCGCGGGCCCACACGCCACCGGCGCCCGAGTGGGACAGGCCGGGGATCAGGGTGGAGCCCAGCATCCCCGCCGAGCCCGAGGCCGCTCCGGAGACCGAGGACGCGCCCAGGTCCGGCATCACGCGCGAGCCCGCCGGCCCGTACGCCGAGCCCGGCGACCCGTACGCCGAGCCCGCCGGCCCGTACGCTGAGGACGTCCCGGTGGAGGAGCGCATCGGCGGGCCCCCCGGAGGACGTCCCGCCCGCCCCAGCCGTCCCGACATCCTCGTGGCGTCCGGTCCGGCGCGCCCGCGCGGCGGTGGTCGCGGCCGTCACCACCGCGACCAGGCGGACCCGAGACCACCGCGCCGGCCCCGCACGCCACGGCGCAGGCCCGGGCGCGGCCTGCTGACCCCGATCCTCGTGGTCGTCGTGCTGCTCGCGACGGCGGGGCTCGGACTGGTGATCGTCAACTGGGTGAACTCCCCGACGAGCTCGGGCCTGCGGCTCGCGGCGGGCGACGGCGGCTCGGGCGACCAGGCGTTCGTGGCCCCGCCCGGCATCAGCGGCAACGGCTCCAGCCAGGTGCTCAACGCGGTCACCTCCGTCGGCTCGACCGTGGTCGCGGTCGGCAGTGACACGACCAGCCCGGTGCCGCGGCCGCTCTTCCTGGTCTCACCCGACGGCGGCGCGTCCTGGGAGCTCGGCAGGGTGACCGGTCCGGCCGGGTACCAGCCCGCCGGGTCGGCGGGCCGCGTCGCCGGCGGCGCGGGTCGCTGGCTCGCGGCCGGCACCGAGGCGCCGGGCTCGGCGGGCGCCTCCGCCCGGGGCATGTGGACCAGCGCCGACGGGCGCTCCTGGACGGCGGTCGACCCCTCCCGGCTCTCGGTCTTCTGGAACGGCGACCGGATCACCGACCTGGCGCGGACCGCCAGCGGCTTCGTCGCCGTCGGCTCCACGACCCTCCAGGACGGCGGGTACGGCCCGGTGGCCTGGGTGTCACCGGACGGGCAGAGCTGGAGCCGCGTGGACACCGGGCAGATCGGCGCCACCGACAAGGTGCGGGCCATCCGCGCGGTGGTCGCCAAGGGGGACGCCGTCGTGGCGCTGGCCGACCCGGGCAAGGGCGACACGACCTCGGTCATCCTGCGCTCCCCGGACGGCGGCCGCACCTGGCTCCGTACGGCCGCGGCCCTGCCCGGCGTGCGGCCGGAGCCCGGCGCGCTCGCGGTGGCCGCCAAGGGGTTCCTGCTGGTGCCGACCCTGCAGAAGTCCAACGCCGGAGAGGTCCGCGTCTACTGCTCCGACCTCGGAGACGCGTGGAGCCAGTGCGGGGTGATCGGCGGGCTCGGGCGCGAGGCGACCGGCGTGCGGGGTCTCGCCACCTCCGCCGCCGGGGTCGCGGCGGTCGCCGAGTCGGGCTGGGAGCGCTACGGCGTCTTCACCAGCACCGACGGCAAGAACTGGACAGAGAGCACCGACCTCGGGCAGATCCCCGGCACGCTGCGCGGGCTCGCCGTCACCGACGCGGGCATGCTCGTCGCCGCCGGTGACCAGCGGGCCGGCGGCCTGGACAACCTGCCGGTGCTGATGACGGCGGCCAAGGGCAAGCCGGCCGCGCCTGTGCCGCTGGACGAGATCAGCGGGCTCACCCGCTCGGCCCGCGAGACCACGGCCCTGGTCGCGGCGGGCAACTCCTTCGTCGCGGTCGGCTCGGTCAAGGGGGACGCCGGCATCTGGACCAGCGCCACCGGCCAGAACTGGAAGGCCGTGACCTCGCCCGCGCTCGGCGGGGCGGGCAGGCAGGCGCTCAACGACGTGGCGCACGGCCCCCACGGGTGGCTCGCCGTGGGCAGCACCACGGCAGACTCGGCGTTCGTCAGGCCGCTGCTCGCCACCTCGACGGACGGGCGGTCCTGGCGCCACGCGCCCGAGTCGCCCGCGCTCGGGGCCTCCGGGCGGTACGCCGTGGTCCCGCGCGTGGTCGCGGCCGGTCCCAAGGGATACGTGCTGGCGGGCGACGACAGCGGCCCCGATGGTGTGGTGGCCGCGCTGTGGTTCTCCGCCGACCTGCGCCGTTACTCGCGCTCGGCGCCGGAGAGCCTCCCGGCGGGCGGCGCCGACGTGCGCATCGAGGACGTCGTCGCGACCCCGGACGGGTTCCTCGCGGTCGGCGGGTCGGGGACGGCGGGCCGTACGTCGGGCGTGGTGTGGGTCTCGCGCGACGGGCTGAACTGGACGGCGCGCAAGCGCGTGATCCCCGAGGGGGCGCGCTCGGCGAGCCTGCGCAGGGTGCTCCTCCAGGACCACGAGGTCGTGGCGGTGGGCAGCGCGACCAACGACAAGGGCGTCGACCAGCCGTTCGCGGCGGTCTCCGGAGACGACGGGGTCACCTGGCAGTACTCCTGGCTCCCGGCCGACGCCGCGGCCACCGTGCTGGACATGACGTCCTCGGACTCCGGCCTGGTCGCCGTGGGGTCGTACGGGCCGCCCGCGACCGCCGACAGCGCGGTCTGGACGTCCCCGGACGGCCGCGACTGGCAGCGCCACACCCTCACGGGGGACGGCATGGCGGGTGACGGCGCCCAGTGGCTCGGCGCGATCGCCGTGATCGAGGACAGAGTGGTCGCACTCGGCCGCTCCACCACCTACACCTCCGACCACCTCACCCTGTGGCGGACGTCCTTCAGCCGCTGACCCCGGCGGGAAGGACGTGCCACGCGATCAGCGTGTCGAGGAGGCCGGAGGTGAGCGGGAGCCGCGCGAGATCGGCGGGGGCGAACCACCCCACGCCGGCCGCGTCGTCGCCCGGCCGGGGCGTGCCGGCCCCGGCCGAGGCGAAGTAGTCGTGGATCTCGTACAGGACGCCGCCCGGGCCCGGCCGCTCGACGGTGCCGGCGAGCCCGCCGACCGACACCGGCAGGCCGGTCTCCTCCAGAAGCTCGCGCGCCAGGGCGCCGGCGTCCGACTCGCCGGGCTCGACCCGGCCGCCCGGGAGCGACCACAGGCCCTCGCCCGGCGGGTGGCCGCGCCTGACCAGCAGCAGCCGCCCGGCGCCGTCGAGGACGATCGCTCCCACGCATCTCACGCGCATAGGCCAAGATTACGCCGGGATAACGGGATGCCCCTTGACTTTCGCGCGTTGACGGAAGCACCGTGGATAACTGTGAGAGCCGCTCCCACCTGCCCTCGGTGTTTCGGCACGCTACGTCCACCTAGCGCATGGTCAAGCGCTTGGCGTTGCGGCGTGCACGGCACCGTCCTGCCCTTCCAGTCGAGACGCCCGTCCGAGGAGGCGCTCGACGTGGTCCGCAAGGGTTCGCGCGTCCCCTTCTGGTTGCCGTGGCCGTTGCCGACGGGGTGGCTGGTGACCGGGTTCGGGGATGCCGGAGAGGAGCTCACCGGCACCCATGCCGGGGTGGTGGCCCTGTCCGGGCCGGCGGTCACCCACGGGCCCGCCGACCTCCTCATCGTGGCGGAGGAGCCCGGCATCGGGCTCGGGGCGGCCTTCGCGGGGCTGGACGGCCCTGATCCCGGCCCGGGGTTCGACCTCGGCCCGCCCAACGCCAAGGTCGACACCCTCGGGCACCCGACGGCGCTCTGGCTGGTGGAGGGCCCGTCCGACCGCGTCGCATACGTCGGCGAGGCCATGGGCAACTGGCTGTGGGTCATCGGCTGGCCGGCCGAGGCCGGGTGCCTCGTCGAGCTCGCCCAGCTCGCCCTGCGCGACCTGAGGGAGCAGGACCAGGACCTCGACCTGCCCTACGGCGCCTTCTCGCCGCGTCTGGGAGCCGAGCCGTAGGCCTGGGGCACCGTCCGGCGTGACCGTATAACCGGCACACGGCGTGAGGTTCTTCGTCAATGTCATCCGTTTGCTTATCGAGACCGGTTCAAGTGTTCGGTAAGGTCGTGGCCGTGACAGCGCGTATCGAGCGAGTGGTGACCGAGGGCGTCGTGGAGATCGACGGCGCCGAATACAAGGTCGAGAACAACACGTGGATCGTGGGCGACGACGAGGAGGTCATCGTCATCGACCCCGCGCGCGACGCGGAGACGATCCTTTCCAGCGTGGGTGAGCGCGAGGTGCTCGCGGTCATCTGCACCCACGGCCTGCCCGACCACGTCGGCGGGGCCATCGAGGTGGCGGCGCGCGACGAGGCGGTCGTCGCCCTCAACCGCAAGGACCGCCAGCTCTGGCGTGACACCTGGCAGGAGACCTACCCCGACATCGACATGGAGGACGAGGGCATCTTCGGCGTCGCCGACGTCGAGCTGGAGGTGATCGCCACGCCCGGCATCACCCCGGGCGGCGTCTCGCTGTACGTCGAGGCGCTGGGCGCGGTCTTCACCGGCAAGACGCTCCTGGCCGACGGGCCGGGCAAGCTCGGCGGTGAGTATCCCGCGCTTGCCGACCAGCTCACGGCGATCGGCGAGCGGCTCTTCACCCTCCCGGCCGACACCAGGGTGCTTCCCGCCCACGGCGAGGAAACCACGATCGGCGAGCAGGAGCCGCACTTCGACGACTGGCTCGCCGGGTCGCTCACCGGTGCGGGCCCGGCCGCCGCCGCCGAGGGTCCGCTCTCCGACGGCACGCGTGTCTCGGGCATCAAGCTCAACCTCGACGACGAGTGATCCGAGGCCGAGCCCGTCGTCTCCGGCGCCGGGCTCGCCCGGCGTGCTCGGCTACCGAACGCCGGACTCGCTCGGCGTGGCCGGCTACCGAACGCCGGACTCGCTCGGCGTGGCCGGCTACCGAACGCCGGACTCGCTCGGCGTGGCCGGCTACCGAACGCCGGACTCGCTCGGCGTGGCCGGCTACCGAACGCCGGACTCGCTCGGCGTGGCCGGCTGACGATCTGCTGCCTTGGCGGGCGGCCTGTGCCTTCCGGGGCGAAGGGAGAGGCTGACCGTGGGGCAACCAGAGGGGCAGCTCGGTCTCGAAGGCATGCCCAGGCGGCTCTATTCGTGCACGCCGTCGCGGCTGAACGCCTGGCTCGACTGCCCTCGGCGCTACCGTTTCACCTATCTCGACCGCCCGGCCCCGCCCAAGGGCCCGCCGTGGGCGCACAACAGCGTCGGCGCCTCGGTCCACAACGCGCTGGCCGGATGGTGGCGCGAGCCGTACGAGCGCAGGACCCCCGCGATGGCGGGCATCCTGCTCACCAAGGGGTGGATCACCGAGGGCTTCCGCGACCAGGAGCAGTCCACGGTGTGGCGCGACCGCGCGCGGGCCATGGTCTCGGGCTACACCAGCACCCTCGACCCCTCGGACGAGCCGGTCGGCGTCGAGCGCACCGTCGCCACCCGCACCTCCGTGATCGCGGTCTCAGGGCGCATCGACCGGCTCGACCGGCGCGGCGACGAGCTGGTGGTGGTCGACTACAAGACCGGCAGGCGTCCCCTCACCGAGGACGACGCCCGCTCCTCCCTCGCGCTGGCGATCTACGCCGTGGCGTCCTCGCGCGTGATGCACCGGGCGTGCCGCAAGGTGGAGCTCCACCACGTCCCCACGGGCTCCATCGTCGAGTGGGAGCACACCGACGAGTCCCTCCGCCGCCACATCGGCCGCGCTGAGGAGATCGCGATGGAGGCCTCGGAGGCCGACGAGCTCTACCGCGCCTGGCGCGCGGACTCGGCCCCGCCGCGCAACGGCTCCCGCACGGCGGCCTCCGGCGCGGCGGGTGGGGGTTCTCGTACGGCCGCGGCCGGCGCCGGGCCCGCGCCCGTGCCGCCGGAGATCGACGCGAGCTTCCCCCCGAACACCGGCCCGATCTGCTCGTGGTGCGACTACCGCAGGCACTGCCCCGAGGGTCAGGCCGCAGGCACCTCACACCAGCCCTGGGACGGCCTCGCGGACTCGTCCTGATCCCTTCCGGGACACTCGCGTGGGTTCAGGCGGTGGCGAGGCCGGTGGTGGCCAGGGTCAGGAGGCGGTCGACCCTGCCCTCCTGGGTGGAGTGCTGGCTCGCCCAGGCGACGCCCGCCGCAAGCGACGCGTGCCGGCTCAGCCTGCCGGGGCGGGCCACCTGCGGGGGTCGGTCAGTCCCTTGAGCCCCCTGCTCACGTCGTACCCCGCGGCGCCGAGACGCTCGCGGGCCCCGGCGAGCATGTCGCGGGTGCCGGGCAGGAAAGCGCGGTCGTGCACGGTCTCCGGCAGCGAGTTCATGCCGAGCCGGAACGCCCGCAGCGCCGCAGTCACGGCCCCCTGGGGCACCTCGGGAAGCACCCCGTACATCCGTCTGGCCCAGCCGGGCAGCGTGTAGTAGCACAGCGCCCCGAACGGGAGGTACGCCGGCTTGCCCGGCGTCAGGAACCGCAGGTGCCGCGGCATCCTCGGCCAGATCAGGAACCGGACCGCCGCCACCGACTCGGGCGTCACCGCGAGGGCCGGTCGCACGCCGGCGAAGTAGTCGCGCATCTCACCCATCGAGCCGGGAACGTCCTCCTCGTGCAGGCCGACGTAGGTGGCGCTGCGGCGCTGCTCCCTGAGGTAGCGGTCGGCCTGGGCGTCCGTGATCCGCAGCCCGCCGCGCCTGGCCGTCTCCAGGTACGACGACACCTCGGCGCAGTGGACCCACAGCAGCAGCTCGGGATCGTCGACGCGGTGGGTCCTGCCGGTGGCGGGATCGCTGATACGCAGCCGCCGGTGGATGTCGCGCACGCGGCGGCCGATCTGGTCGGCCTCCTCCGGGCTGCCGAAGGTCACGCGGCCGACGAAGTCGGCGGTGCGGCGCAGGCGCCCGAACGGATCGTCCTGGAAGCCGGAGTTCTGCCAGATGCCGCGCATCGCGAGAGGGTGCAGTGCCTGGAGCATGAGGCCGCGGACGCCCCCCACCCACATGGCGCGGTCGATGTGGACCAGCCAGGTCACCCTGTGCGGCGGCTGGACGACGATCTCGCCGATGTCCCTCATAGCGAGTAAAGGATGACATGACGTGCGACCGGCCCCGCGAGGGGGCCGGGGCGTCAGCCGGTGTGGAGGAGGCGCTGCTCGGCCTGGTTCCAGAAGCGGGTGAGCGCGTGCGCCGTCGTCTCTGGAGCCTCGACCGCGGGGGAATGGAGCGCTCCCGGCACCACGACGCAGTCGGCGTCGAGGCGGTGCGCCATCTCGGCCTGGATCGCGGGCGGCCAGCCGTCGTCGTGCTCTCCGTAGAGGACCAGGGTGGCCACGTCGACCTCGCTCAGGTCGTCCAGCCGGTCGGGGGCGTCCAGCACCTGCTCGGCCATCGTCATCAGACCGGTCGCCGAGTTGGACAGGAGCCGCCTGCGCAGGAACGCCAGGATGTCGTCGGTAACCCCGGCCACGATGGCCTCGGGCTCCAGCCGGTGAGTCCAGAGGTGTTCGAGCCCGACCTCGGGAAGCTCGCGCAGCATCACGCGGCACGCCTTCTCGCGGGGGCCGGTGATCCCGGACGGGCCCGAGCTCATCAGCGTGTACGACGCGAGCTTGGTGGCGCCGCCGATCACGGTCTCGCGGGTGACCAGGCCGCCGAAGGAGTGGCCCACCAGGTGGACGGGCTCGCCGCCCCCCACCATCGAGGCCACATGGTCGATGTCCTCGCCGAGGGACTCGCAGGTGTACGCCGAGGGGTCGTCCGGCCCCTTGGTCTCGTACTGGCCGCGCATGTCGACCGCGACGACGCGGCGCCCCGCCTGGGCGAGCGTCTGGAAGATCGCTATGAAGTCTTCCTTGCTGCCGGTATAGCCCGGGACCAGCAGCGCGGGCCATCGCTCAGGGACACCGCGGACGGGCAGGGCCTCCAGGGCGGCGAACGTGCCCACGGAGGTCTCGATCTGCTGCGCACGGACACCAGGAGGCAGCGTTAGGAAGCGCGGCGTACTCACGCGGCACCACGATACTGAGGATTCATCCCGGCAACACCGTCAAACGCTCTACGTCGGTCGCGTGGTTGACTTTCCACTTTCTCACCTGATCGGATGGCGCTTCACCCCGGCCGGGAGCGCGCCGTTCGAACGGCGGGCTGCCCGCGAGGGCTTCCCGCCGTTCTCACCGCTCTGGCCGCTCTGGCCGCGGTCGTTCATACGCCGGCCCGTTCAGCTCCTCCGGGTAGGACGCTGGTACGCGGGCCTGCGTCGCTGCTGGACGCGCTCGGAGGCCGCGGACGGGGCAACATCGTCGTCCGTCGCCAGATCGGGCGACTGGAAGATGATCGAGAACGGAGTCGGCGGGATGATCCGCTCCGGCTCGGTGCGCTCGACGGGCGCGACTCCGAACCCGTCGGGCAGGGCGGGCGCGGGCGTGTGCCGTGCCGCCGGGGCGTAGTCGTCGGACACGGCGGGCGCCGGCGTGTGCCGGGCCGTCGCCTCGATCTCCTCGGTCCTGATGAGCGCCTCCTGGGCGACGGGCGCGGTCGCGCCGGGCTCTGCGGCCACCGAGGGGGTAACCTCGGCGAGCGCCTCGGACAGCGCTGCCTTGCTCGCGCCACGGCGGGCGCGCCGGGGGGCGGGCACCTCCGCGGCGACGGGCTCCGGGGAAGGCGTGGTCGCGGCCTTCTTCGGGGCCCTCACCGCCTTCGACACGGTGGCGGGCTGCTCGGGAGCGAGGATGTCGCCCTCCACCGCCGTGTAGTCGGCGTAAGCCCGCTCGAACCGCTCGGTGCCCGCGACCTCGGCCGCCACGACACCATCGGCCGCCACGGCACCGTCAGCCGCCACGGCACCGTCAGCCGCCACGGCACCGTCGGCCGGCACGACACCGTCGGCCGGCACGACGCCCTCGGCGGCCTGGCCGCCACGGGTGCGGCGCCGCTGCCGGTTGCGGGCCGGGCGCTCGCGGCGCTCGGAACGGTCGGACCGCTCGGTGCGGTCGTCGCGCTCCTTGCGGGAGCGGTGACGCCCGGTCTCGCCGATGTCCTCGATCTGCTCGGCGTCCAGGCCCGCGCGCGACCTCTGGGCGCGCGGGAGCACGCCCTTGGTCCCCGAGGGGATGTTGAGGTCGGTGTAGACGTGCGGAGAGGTCGAGTACGTCTCGACCGGCTCGGCGAAGTCGAGGCCGAGGGCGTTGTTGATGACCTTCCAGCGAGTGAGCTCCTCCCACTCGACGAAGGTCACCGCGACGCCCGTGCGCCCCGCCCGGCCGGTGCGGCCGATGCGGTGGACGTAGGTCTTCTCGTCCTGCGGGCAGTCGTAGTTGACGACGTGGGTGACGTCGTCGATGTCGATGCCCCGCGCCGCCACGTCGGTGGCCACCAGAACGTCGATCTTGCCGCTGCGGAACGCGCGGAGAGCCTGCTCGCGCTGGCCCTGCCCGAGGTCGCCGTGCACGGCCGCGGCCGCGAAGCCGCGCTCCTTGAGCTGCTCGGAGACCATGTCGCAGGCGCGCTTGGTCTCGCAGAACACCATCGTGAGCCCGTGGCCCTCGCTCTGCAGCATGCGGCCGACGATCTCGATCTTGTCCATGCGGTGCGTGCGCCAGACGAACTGGATCGTCTTCGACATGTCCTGGTCGCCGGCGTCGGCGTTCTCGGCGCGGACGTGCGTCGGCCGGGAAAGGTAACGGCGGGACAGGGTGACGATCTCGCCCGGCATCGTGGCGGAGAACAGCATGGTCTGCCGCTCGGCCGGGATGAGCTTGATGATGCGCTCGATGTCGGGAAGGAAGCCCAGGTCGAGCATGCGGTCGGCCTCGTCCAGGACCAGCATGGACACCTGGCTGAGGTCGAGGTGCTTCTGGTTCACCAGGTCGAGGAGGCGGCCGGGCGTGCCGACGATGACGTCGACGCCCTGCTTGAGCGCCTCGATCTGGGGCTCGTACGCGCGCCCGCCGTAGACGGTGAGGATGCGCGAGCCCAGCTTGCCGCCGGCGACGACGAGATCCTCGGTCACCTGGAGGGCCAGCTCGCGCGTCGGGACGACGACGAGCCCGCGGGGCTTCTTGCGGTTCTTGCGGGGCTTGCCGACGCGCTGCAGCATCGCCACGCCGAAGGCGTAGGTCTTGCCGGTGCCTGTGCGCGCCTGGCCGATGACATCCTGTCCGCTGATCGCGAGCGGAAGGGCCATCTCCTGAATGGGGAACGGTGAGATGATGCCCTCGGTTTCCAGGGCATCAGCGATCTCGGGTATGACTCCAAGGTCTCGGAACGTGGTCAGCTCGGCCTGCCTAAGTCTCCTGCGAAGGCGGGCCTCCGGGACCGCTGGCCGAGGTGGTCTCGTGCCGGGTCCGCGCGGAAAAGCCAACCCTCATCTCGTCTCGGCGACCGCCGCGGCGTAGCTCGCGTGGGGGCTATCAGGCGATAATCTCCCTGAATACATACTGCGGTCGCACTCTTACAGGGCAGTGTACTCGATACCACAAGACCCAGCCGATTTCTTCGTGTTCCGCATGGTCGGTCGCCGTGTTCTGAGGGGCGCGGAGCCCACGCGGCCGGGGTCAGAGGCCGGGGGCGAAGCTCGTACGCTGCATCCATGAGTGATTCCCCTGCCGGCGTCGTCGAGCTGCTCGGCGTCCTCGCCTACGCGGAGCTGACCGCGTTCCTCAGGCTCGCCGAGGATGCCGCCACTCTCGCGCCCTCGCTGACCGACCGGGCCGCGCTCAGCGGTCTGGCCGCCACCGAGTACGCCCACTTCGTGCTCCTGCGCGACCGGCTGACCTGGCTCGGCGCGGACCCCGAGGAGGCCATGGCGCCGTTCGTGTCGTCCCTGGACGACTGGCACGCCCAGACCCGGCCGGGGGACTGGCTGGAGGCCCTGGTCAAGGCGTACGTCGGCACGGGCATCGCGGGGGACTTCTACCGCGAGGCCGCGCGGCACGTGGATCCCGACACGCGGAAGCTCGTCGACGAGGTGCTGGCCGAGGAGATCAGGTCGGAGTTCGTGGTCGAACGGGTGCGCGCGGCGCTGGCCGGAGATCCCCGGCACGCCGGCCGGCTCGCGCTCTGGGCGCGGCGCATGGTGGGTGAGGCGCTGAGCCAGGGGCACCGGCTGGCGGCGGCGAGGCCGCACCTCGCCCTGCTGCTCGTCTCGGCCTCCCCCGAGGGGCCGGAATCCGGCCGGCCGAGCACGGATGCCGATCTCGTGGAGATAGGCCGGTTGTTCGCCCGTCTCACCGAGGAACACGGCAAGCGCATGGCGGCTCTGGGGCTGGTGCCCGGGCCCTAGGCGAGAAGGTTTCGGACTCCTGGCCAATTAGGTGCCGTGATCGAGCGGCGCGAAAGCCCCGAGCGGTTGTAGCGTTCGAGACATGAGGGCCTCGCGCCGCTACGGCAGTTCCTTGATGAGATGTGGACCCAATCGCTGGACCTCGCGGCCCGTGTTAAGAAGGGGGAGCTCGGGCTGCCCGGCCGTCAGCCACAAGCGAGACGACGTCAGGCGTTTCCGTCGCCCATGTGGCTGCTCGCTCGGCTCACGCGAGGAATGCACGGGCCTCTGAGCCCGCGCCGGTCCGATCTTCCGGGGTCCTGAGCCGGGCCCCGTGCTCACGCCGGCGCTTTGGGGAGCGAAGGCCCCCCAAAGCGCCAGGCTCAGAGCGTGCCGCCGAAACCGACGACGCGCGAGGCGTCCTCGCCGATCTCCACGAAACCGAGCGAGGAGACCGGGACGACGACGCGCATGCCCTTGTTGTCGGTGATCGAGAAGACCCCGCGGTCGGCGGCGAGGGCGTTGCGGAGCTCCTGCTCCACCTCGTCGGCGGTCAGGTCGGTCTCTATGACGATCTCGCGGTGCACGGAACGTACGGCGATCTTTACTTCCATCGGGATCCCTTTCGATTTCGATGAGCCTCGATGGGCGCTGTAATCCTCATCGTTACTCCTCGGGTGTCCCGTGACCCCTGTTGATCGCGTCAAGCGAACAACCCCGCGGTGCGGCAGGACCCGCTATGTGGTGCGGGGGAAGCCGCCGATGCCTCTCCAGGCGAGGCGGGCCATGAGCTGGGTCGCCACGTCCTTGGGGATGGTGCCGTGGCTGGCGAGCCAGTAGCGCGCGCTGACCTCGGCCATGCCCACCAGGCCGACGCCGAGGAGGTGGGCCTCGTCGCTGGAGCAGCCGGTGTCCTCCTGGATCACCTGGCTGATCATCTCGGCGCTCTCGCGGAGCGAGCGCTCCATGCGCTGCCGCACCGGCGCGACGTTGCGCAGGTCGGACTCGAAGACCAGGCGGAAGGCCTCGCCCTGGCTGGAGACGAAGTCGAAGAAGGCCCCGATGGCGGCCTGGACGCGCTGCTTGTTGTCGGTCGTGGAGGCCAGGGCCTCGCGGCAGCGGTTCGCCATGTCGTCGACGTGGAGGTCGAGCAGGGCCAGGTAGAGCTCCAGCTTGCCGGGGAAGTGCTGGTAGAGCACCGGCTTACTGACCCCGGCCCGCTCGGCGATCTCGTCCATCGCGGCCGCGTGGTAGCCGTTCTCCACGAAGACCTCCTGCGCCGCGTTCAGCAACTGTCGGCGACGGGCCATCCGGGGCAGCCGGGTGCCCCGGGGCTTGGCGTCCGGGGTAGCGGTCACGGGACTCTCCTTGGGGACGGTTCGCGCGTCGCACGACCGGTGATCGCGCTCAGCTTCCTGCTGATCGAGTTGGATTCGGATCTCAGCCGGCCAGGCGTCCGCCTGCCCCTCGCTCCCGTGGATCCGCTTCGGGTTCACATCCTACGCGCGGGTAACCAGGTCAGCGATAGTCGTCGTCGCCGAGGTCGACCGTGCGCTCCTGGTCGGCGGCGTCGGCCGGGTCGACGTCGTAGGGGATCTCCAGAGGCCATTCGCGCTGGTCGGCGCGGATGGTCAGGTGCTGCTCGATGGCATCGGCCTCGGGGACCTCCGTCTCCAGCGCGTCGGCCACGTCGTCGAGGGGCTCGAGCGAGTCAAGCGAGACCTCGTTCCCGCCCACATCCATCTCCGACATGTTCAGTCCCCTCAGTAGGCGGGCGAGCTCGAACTCCCCGCTCCATACCCCGATGCGTCCAGCCTAAGGCTCGTTCCCGGTGCCGCTCCGCTCCGGCGGGGCCATGAGATCGCCCAATTCCCCGACACGGCGCAGGACGTCCTCGGCGGTGAACACGAGATCCTCCGGCCGGGAACAGCTCTCCACCTCTTCCCACGTGATCGGGGTGGACACCGTGGGCAGCCGGTTGGCGCGCAGCGAGTAGGGGGCGATGGTGGTCTTGGCGGGGTTGTTCTGGCTCCAGTCGATGAAGATCTTGCCGGGGCGCAGCTTCCTGGCCATCTGGCTCACGATCTCGTCGGGCCGCTCCTTCTCCAGCCGCCGGGCGATCGCCTTGGCGTACTCGGAGGGGCTCTCGGACCTGTGGGACCAGGGGACGTACACCTGCATCCCCTTGTTGCCGCTGGTCTTCGGGCAGCCCTCCAGATCGTCCTCTCGAAGGACCTCCCTGAGCCGCGTCGCCACGCGGCAGCACTCGACGATCGTCGCGGGGGCGCCGGGGTCCAGGTCGAAGACCATGGTGTCGGGCGGCTGGGGCCCGCCCTGGTCGTCGACCCGCCACATCGGCGTGTGGAGCTCCAGGGCGGCGAGGCTCGCGAGGTAGACCAGCGTGGGGAGGTCGTCGACGACGGCGTAGTCGATCGTCTCGCGGTCCTTGGTGCTGCCAGGAGCGGGCAGGCGCACCGTGCGGACCCAGGCTGGCGTGTGCGCCGGGCGGTTCTTCTCGAAGAAGAACTGCTGGTCCACGCCGTTGGGATAGCGCTTGACGGTCACCGGGCGGCCCCTGAGGTGCGGGAGCATGACGGGGGCGACGCGGCTGTAGTAGTCGATCACCTCCGCCTTGGTGAACCCGGCCTCGGGATAGAGCACCTTGTCCAGGTTGGTCAGCGTCAGCTCCCGGCCGTCGACCCTGACCCGGACCTTCTCCGCCACGCGTACCACTTCCCCCGCTGGGTTTTCTTTTCCCGTGCTCAGGTCGGACCCCGATCAAACCAGGCGGCGGCCTGACCGGATACGGCATTCAACACTGGGTATCTGCCCATCTAGGAATGCTTTGCGCCCTTGCCGCTAACGAACGTGTGTTCGATAGTAGGGGCGAGGTGAGGAGTTGTCATGCGTAGCATCTGGAAGGGTGCCATCTCGTTCGGGCTTGTCACCATCCCTGTGAAGCTCTACTCGGCCACCGAGCAGAAGGACGTGACGTTCCACCAGGTGCACCGCGAGGACGCCGGCCGCATCAAGTACAAGCGCGTCTGCACCGTCGACGGTGAGGAGGTGCCGTACTCCGAGATCGCCAAGGGGTACGAGCTCCCCGGCGGCGAGGTGGTCGTGCTCACCGACGAGGACTTCGCCGACCTGCCGCTGAGCACCTCGCGCCGCATCGACGTGCTGCAGTTCACCCCTGCCGACCAGCTCGACCCGATCTTGTTCAACAAGTCGTACTACCTGGAGCCCGAGTCCACGGGCGTGAAGCCGTACGTCCTGCTGCGCGACGCGCTGGAGCGCACGGGGCAGGTGGCGATCGTGAAGGTCGCGCTGCGGCAGCGCGAGTCGCTGGCCGCCCTGCGCATTCGCGACGGGGTGTTCGTGCTGGAGACCATGCTGTGGCCCGACGAGGTCCGCGACCCGGGGTTCGCGTTCCAGGACGAGGACGTCGAGGTGCGCCCGCAGGAGCTGCAGATGGCCGAGTCGCTCATCGAGACGATGGCGGGGGAGTTCGATCCCACGGAGTACCACGACGCCTACCGCGAGGCGCTCCAGCAGGTCATCGAGGCCAAGGTCGCGGGCAAGGAGCTCGTGCGCCCCGAGGCGCCCGAGCAGGCGGGGCCCGCCGTCGACCTGATGGCGGCGCTGCGGGCGAGCGTCGACGCCGCCAAGCGCGAGCGGGAGGGCGCCCGCGAGAAGGCCCCCGCCTCGGCGGCCGCCAAGAAGAAGCCGGCCGCGAAGTCCGCCGAGGCCGCCGAGGCCGAGGAGAAGGACGAGAAGGACACCAAGAAGCAGGCCCCGAAGCGCCGCGCCCGCAAGACCGCCTGACCGGGCGGAGAAACAACCCGGAAAAGCGAAATTATCCCGAGAGGCCGGAAATTCCGGAGCCGGGATAAAGTGTCCGAGTAGAGAGGGAGGCCCCGGAGCGGAATCGCTCCGGGGCTTCCCGTATTCTGTCGGCTAAGCGGCTGGTGCTACCAGGCGAACGGCAGCCTGGAAAGTCCGCCTAGGAATGGATGTTTACCTCTCCTCGTTGCCGTGGTGGTGCTTGTTGCCGTGGTGGTGGTGATGATGGTGCTCGGGACGCCAGTGGCGACGGTGGTTGTCACGGAAGAAGTCGTGGTGGCCGCCGCCGTGGCTGTTGTGGCCGATGATCGCGCGGAAGAAGCGCGCCTCTACGATCTTGAAGTAGCAGTTGCGGTGGCCGCCTCCGGCGCGGTGGTGGTGACGGTGGTGACGCGAGAAGCCGCGGCCCTTGCCGCCCCAGCCCCCGTCGTCGTCGTCGCCGAAGCCGCCTTCGTCGCCGAAGCCGCCATGGTGGCCGTGGTGGCCGCCGCCGCCGCCGTGGTGGCAGTGGCCGCCGCCGCCCTCGAAGCCGCCTCCGCCGCCGCCGTCGAAGCCGTCGAAGCCGCCTCCGAAGCCGTCGAAGTTGGTGATCGCGGTGGACGCGTTGGCGCTTGTAGCCGTGGTGGCGCCGAGACCGGCGAGACCACCAGTGAGTGCCGCGGTGACGGTCAGCATTGCGGCGTATTTCTTGACGTCGGGCATTGCGTTTTCCCCCTTGACGCATCGGGTTGCCCAGCGGACGCATTTCCTCATTTTCGAGGTAAATGCTGGGGTGACTCGTTATGAGTCTTCCCACTTGTCTTGTTTTCCTAGCGGCGCATACGACAAACGAGGATCACTGCCTTTTGGCATCTACTTAACCTGCCCTTATGTCTTTCAGTTCGATATTTCCCGATTTGCCCGATATTTCCTGTGATCTTGTGGCCTCTCCGGTCCTGTCCGGGGTAGCCCCAGCAGGGCGCGGTGCTCGGCGCGAGCTGTACGGCGCCGGGTTATCGTCGGAACGGACGGTGAACAAGAGGGGGGAAAGATGGTGGACGAACCGATTCCGCACTGGCCAGGGGAGCTGCTCGACCTCGACGGCCTAAGCGTCTACGTGCGGTCCACTCCCGAGGGGCCGCAGGAGAAGGCCGTGTTCGTGCACGGGCTGGCCGGGTCCGCGACCAACTGGACCGACCTGATGGCCGAGCTCCGGCACCAGGTGAGGGGATACGCCATCGACCTGCCGGGAGCGGGCTACTCTCCCGCGTCGCCCGGCGGCGACTACTCCATCGGCGCGCACGCGGCGGCCGTCACGGCGCTGATCGAGCACCTCGGCGGCCCCGTGCACCTGCTCGGCAACTCCCTGGGCGGCGCCGTCGCGGTGCGGGTCGCGGCCACGCGCCCCGATCTCGTCCGCACCCTCACGCTCGTCTCGCCGGCTCTGCCCGACCTGCTTCCCCGGTACGGCCCGGCCCGCGTAGCCATGTCGGCGGCCCCCCGCCTCGGCGAGTGGGCCGTCACCCGGCTCCGCGCGCTGCCCCCCGAGCGGAGGATCAGGGCCACCATGGCCATGTGCTACGCCGACAGCGGGCGGGTGCACCCCGACCGCCTGGAGGACGCCGTGGCCGAGCTGCGCCGCCGCGACGAGCTCCCCTACGCGGGCCTGGCGCTGGTGGCCACGGCCCGTGCCCTGGTCAACGAGTACTTCCGGCGCGGCGCCGACAACCTGTGGCGCCTGGCGGCCCAGGTGACCGCCCCCACGCTGGTCGTGCACGGGCGGCACGACCGCCTCGTGGACCCGCGGATGGCGACGAGGGCCGGGCGCACGTTCCAGGACGTCCGGCTGGTGCTCTTTCCCCACGCGGCCCACGTCGCGCAGATGGAGTTCCCCGCGCTCGTCGCCCGCCACGTACGCGTCCTGATGCAGGACGGCGCGTGGAAGGCGTCCGCGGGCGGCGACGGTGCGCGGGGGACGGAAGACACGCGGAGCGCGGAGAATACGGCCGCCGTCGGCTAAGATCGCCGATTCGGGAATGCGGGGGCAACCGGGTTAGGTTGTGACAGACGGCTGGGCGCGTAGCCTGACGGGCAAGCCGCCAAATGGGAAGATCCCCTGAAACGGGAGCGTAGAACTGTGTCGTTGCCACCGCTGGTAGAGCCGGCCGACGAGCTGACCGTTGACGAGGTGCGCCGCTACTCTCGCCATCTGATCATCCCCGACGTGGGGATGGCCGGGCAGAAGCGGCTGAAGAACGCCAAGGTGCTGTGTGTGGGCGCCGGCGGCCTCGGTTCCCCGGCCCTGATGTACCTCGCCGCGGCCGGTGTCGGCACGCTCGGCGTCGTCGACTTCGATGTCGTTGATGAGTCCAACCTTCAGCGGCAGATCATCCACGGACAGTCGGACGTCGGCCGCCTGAAGGCCGAGAGCGCCGCCGCGACGGTCCGCGAGATCAACCCCCTGGTCAACGTCGTGATCCACAACGTGGCGCTCACGACCGACAACGTGATGGACATCTTCGCCGCCTACGACCTGATCGTCGACGGCACGGACAACTTCGCGACGCGTTACATGGTGAACGACGCGGCCGTCCTGCTGGGCAAGCCCTACATCTGGGGCTCGATCTACCGCTTCGACGGCCAGGCCAGCGTGTTCTGGGCCGAGCACGGGCCCTGCTACCGCTGCCTCTACCCCGAGCCGCCGCCTCCTGGCATGGTGCCGTCCTGCGCCGAGGGCGGCGTCCTCGGCGTGCTCTGCGCCTCCATCGGGTCGATCCAGGTGAACGAGGCGATCAAGGTGCTCACGGGCATCGGCGAGCCGCTGGTCGGGCGCCTGATGATCTATGACGCCCTGGAGATGAAGTACCGCGACGTCAAGGTCCGCAAGGACCCCGAGTGCCAGCTCTGCGGCAAGAACCCCACGATCACCGAGCTGATCGACTACGAGGCGTTCTGCGGCACGATCTCCGACGAGGCCCAGCAGGCCGCCACGGGATCCACGATCACCGCCCAGGAGCTCAAGGACATGCAGGACCGCGGGGACGACATCTTCCTCGTTGACGTCCGCGAGCAGAACGAGTACGAGATCGTCAACATCCCCGGCGCCGTGCTGATCCCCAAGGGCGACTTCCTGCGGGGCGCGGCCCTTGAGCGGCTGCCGCACGACAAGAAGATCGTGCTGCACTGCAAGTCGGGTGCTCGTTCGGCCGAGGCGCTGGCGGTGCTGAAGAACGCCGGGTTCTCCGACGCCGTCCACGTCGGCGGCGGCGTGCTGAGCTGGGTCAAGACCGTCGACCCCTCGCTTCCGACCTACTGATCGACCGGCCGGCGAGGCCGATCCCGCGACGCGTGAGGCCCGCGTCCTCCCACAGGAGGGCGCGGGCCTCACGCCGTCTACTCGCCGGTGAGCGACAGCCCCGAGCGGGCGACGATGGCCTGGAGCGCGGCGACATGGGCCGCGTACGCCTCCCGGCCGGCGTCCGAGAGCCTGAGCCAGGTGCGGGGGCGCTTGCCGACGTGGCCCTTGCGTATCACGACGTACCCCGCCGTCTCCAGCGCCGCGGCGTGCTTGGACAGCACCGAGTCGCTGACCTCGACCGCGTCGCGGACGAACGCGAACTCCGCCTCCTCCATCGCGGCCAGCAGCGACATGACGCGCAGCCTCGCCGGAGCGTGGATGAGCGGGTCGAGCCGCTCCATCAGCGGCCCTCGATCTTCGCCGCCATGCGCCGCGTGATCGCGTGGCCGACGGCCGGGCCGGTGACCGCCAGGTACGCCGTCATGGCCACGCCCGCGTACGTGCGCCCGTAGGCGACCTCGGCCGACGACAGGGTGACCGCGAGCACCATGCAGACGGCGACGCCCACCAGAAGCCAGACGACGAAGGCGCCGACCACAGCGGGCCTGACGAGGCTGCGGTGGGGAACCTGCCGGTTGGTGCGGGCCAGCGCGACGATCAGGCCGGCGAGGGCGACCGTCAGGAGGGTGATCCCCGTCACCGCGAGCGGGCCGGAGGTGCCCGGTTCCATGAAGAACTGCAACCCGGTCGCGTAGACGCCGACGCCGACGGGATACCAGGTGGGGAACCACGGCCTGGCCCTCACGATGCCCGCCTGGGACGCGCGGATCTCGCGCAGGCTGTGCGCGGCGGCTTCCGGGGTGATGGACGCGGCGTCGTCAGGGGTGGCGTTCATGCAGGTCTCCCATCGTTTCCACTCAGGAAAGTACTTTCCACTTTCCATTCCGTCAAGTACTTTCCAAAGGGATCTATGCGGATGGAACGGCCGATGCCTCCCCACCGGGGGCGTTAGGGTCGGGCAGGTGAGTGAGTCGCGTGCGTGGCCGTCCCTGGTGATGGCGTCAGCGCTCACCCTGATCTGCGCGATCATCGCCGGAGTGGCGGCCGGGGCCGCGGGCGCCGAGCTGACCCGTGGCCCGAGCGTCGCCGAGATCCAGCAGGCCTCGGCCGAGGAGACGGCCCGCCGCTGGCAGGCCTGGCCCGCGGGCGAGATCTTCCCGGCCCTGCTCCCATACGTCGCCGAGCAGGGCGGCCAGGAGAACGCCCGCAGGGTGGGCATCTCCTCGCGCACCGACTGCGCGGCGGCCGTGGACGCCGCCCTCAGAACCGTGCTGAAGGCGGCCGGCTGCCGGGCCGTGCTCCGCGCGACCTACCTCGACGCGCTCCAGGGAGTGGTCGTGACCATCGGGGTCGCGGCCTTCCCCGACCAGGGGTCCGCGCTCGCGGCCAGGGCGGCGTTCCCGCCGGGCGGCGTGCCCTCGCCTGGCCTGCGCGCGCTGGCCTTCCCCCAGACCGTCGCCGACCGGTTCACCGCCGCCGCCCGCCAGGCGTCCTCGCTGGCGCAGGCCGGGCCGTACCTCGTGCTCACCACGGCGGGCCAGGTCGACGGGCGGCCGGCCAGGTCGGTGGGCCACCAGCGTTCCACCATCTTCAGCTTCGCCTCCGACCTGGAGGACCGGATACTGACCACGCTGGCCACCCCCGCGCGTCCCGACTGCGCCGGCAAGGACTGGCAGTGCTGAGGGTCCGCGCCGCGCGGCGTCCCCGTGCCGTGCTCGCGGCGCTGCCGGTGCTGGTGGTCATGCTGGTGCTGCAGGTCGCCGGCGCGCTGGCGGCCGGGCCCGCGCTGGCCGACCAGGTGCGCGGGAGCCAGCGCCAGGTGATGCGCACCCTGGACGTGGCCGCCGCCTGGCGGATCACCCGAGGCGCGGGGGTCAAGGTCGCGGTGCTGGACTCCGGAGTCGACCCCCGCCACCACGACCTGGCCGGGTCCGTGCTCACCGGCCCCGATCTCACCGTGGGCGCCAACCCGCGCGGCGTCGCGCCGCTCCGCCTGCATGGCACGTACATGGCCTCGCTGATCGCGGGGCACGGGCACGGCCCGGGGCACTCCGACGGGGTGATCGGGGTCGCGCCCGCCGCCAAGGTGCTCTCGGTGCGGGTGATCCTGGAGGACGACGAGCCGGGCTTCCACGCCTTCAACTCCGAGGCGCGGTTCGAGAACGTCGTCGCGCGCGGCATCCGCTACGCCGTCGACCACGGCGCGGGCGTGATCAACATGTCGATCTCCAAGGACCAGCCCACCCGGCAGGAACGCGCGGCCATCAAATACGCGATCTCCAAGGGCGTGGTCCTGGTGGCGGCGGCGGGCAACGACGGGGCGGGCCGCAAGGACGGGCCGTACTCCTACCCGGCCTCGCTCCCCGGCGTGATCTCGGTGGCGGCGGCCGATCGCGGGATGCACAAGGCGTCGTTCTCCAACCGCAACTCGCTGGTCCTCCTCGCGGCGCCCGGTGTGGACATCTTCGGGGCCGGTCCCGGTGACCAGTACTGGGTGGGCAGGGGCACGTCGCAGGCGACGGCGCTCGTCTCCGGGGTCGCCGCCCTCATTAAAGCGAAATATCCAAAAATGTCGCCTGCGCTTGTCGCTCAGGCCCTCACCACCGGCGCCACGCGCCGCCCGTCCAGGGGTTACGACCCCGGCATGGGGTTCGGCGTGGTCAACGCGGCGCGGTCGCTCGCCGAGGCCGCGAGGCTGGCGCGGCACCGCCACACCGCCTACGGCGCGGGTGTGCAGGACGCCGACCTGCCGATGTCCCCCGACGCCGACGCGGCGGCCTCTCCGCTGCCGCCGGTGCAGGTCGTCCGGCGGGACACGGGCATGATCACCGTGTACGGGGGACTGGCCCTGGCGGCGACCGCGTGCGCGGGCGCGAGCCTCACCGTCGTGATCGTGCTCGTACGGCGCTCCCGGCGCAGCCGGGAACACCGGGAACACGATGAGCCCCAGGAGCCCCAACCGGGTGGGCGGCAGCGGGCGCCGACGTAGCATCGATGTATGTCGCCTGAGGAGCCACGGTCACGACCGGTGACGCCTTGGCCCGCCCGTGTGAAGGGTGCGCGGAGCGCGGGAAGGTTTCCTTCGGGCGATGGCACAGCCCGTGAGGGAGCGCGGCCGTGGGCCGGCGCCCGGGCGCGTGCCGCCGGCGTGCAGGCGGCCATCGACCGCATGGAGCTTGAGCGGGGCGTCCGGTTTCGATCGCTGTTCCTGCTGATCATGGGCACCATCCTCGCCATCGCGGCGACCAACGTGCTGCTCGGCGTGGTCGGCCTGCTGCAGGAGACCCGCGCGCGGCCGCTCACGGTCGCCGAGCGCACCCGTTTCGCCGAGGAGGACGTCGCCAGGCGCTGGTACGCCTGGCGGGCCGACGCCGTGTTCCCCGCCGAGGTGGAGTACCTCGGCCTGTCCCGGGTGCGGCAGTCCGCCCGGCGCGTCGGCATCGCCAGGGAGGCGCCTTGCGCGTCCGTCGTGGACGCCCCCGTCGCCACGGTCCTGCGGCAGCACGGCTGCCGCACCATGCTGCGCGCGACGTACGTCGACCAGACCTCGACCTTCGTGATGACCGTGGGGGTGGCCGTGCTCGACGACGAGGAGACCCGGGTGCAGACCGGGGGTGACCTGCCCGTCGACGACCGCGTGGGCGTGCGCCCCGTGGCGTTCCCCGGCACGGTCACCGAGTCCTTCGGCGCCGCGCAGCGCCAGCGCACGAGCTGGACGGGCGCGGGGCCTTACATCGTCTTCTCCACCGCCGGGTACGCCGACGGGCGCACGCGCGAGTCCGTGCCGATGGAGGAGATCACGCACAGCGAGCTGTGGCCGACGGCGCAGTCCATCGCCGGGCACATCGCCCGAGGCCTGTCCGCGCCACCCGAGATCCCGCGCTGCACCCAGGGGAACGTGTGTTGAGGGTGCGGGCCGGCGCCGCGCGCGCGTGCGCGGTCGCGGGGGCGGTGGCCCTCGCCGGGCTGCTCGCGGCTCCCGTACGGGCCGACGGGGTGCGTGACCAGCAACGATGGGTGCTCGACGCGCTCAACGCCGAGCAGGCGTGGAAGGTCACCCGGGGGGACGGCGTGACCGTGGCCGTGGTCGACAGCGCGGTGGACCCCAAGGCCCCGGTGCTGAAGGGCAAGGTCACCGTCGCGCCCGACATGCGCGCCAGCGTGTTCGACGACGGCCCCCCGCCCGTCGGGCCGCACGGCACGGCGATGGCCTCGCTGATCGCGGGGTCCGGCCACGACGGAGGCCTGATCGGCGTGGCCCCAGGCGCGCGCATCCTGTCGGTTCCCGTGATCTCCGAAGACGAGCCCGAGTACGACCTCGTCGAGCCCGACGACGGTCTCGGCCTGCCCAGCGAGAGCCCGCTGTCGAGGGCATTGCGCTACGCCACCGACCACGGGGCCAAGGTCATCAGCATGTCGCTCGGGGAGTACGCCACGCAGCGCGCCGACCGCCAGGCCGTCGCGTACGCGCTGGCGCGCGGCGTGGTGCTGGTGGCGGCCGTGGGCAACGACGGCGACTCCGAGTACGCGCGCAAGAACGGCACCACGTTCTGGAGCTTCCCCGCGGGCTACGCGGGGGTGATCGGGGTCGGCGCGGTCGACAGGCAGGGCAAGGCCACCGGGTTCAGCAGCGACAACCTCTCGGTGCTGGTGGGCGCGCCCGGCGTGGGGGTCCCCGCGGCGGTTCCCGGCGGCGGCTTCCGGCAGATGGAGGGAAGCAGTGCGTCGACGGCCCTGGTGGCCGGGGTGGCCGCACTAATAAAGGCGAAATATCCGAATCTAAGCCCTGATTTGGTTGCCCGTGCGCTCACGTCCACCACCAGGAACAAGCCCGCCGCCCGTTATAGCGACAAAGTGGGATTCGGGGTGGTGGACGCGGCGGCCGCGCTCAAGCGCGCGGGCGAGCTCACGGCGTACACCACCTCGCTTCCGGTACGGAGCGACCTTCATTTCGGAAACGGCACGACGGCGCCCGCGCCTACTCCGCCAGGGCCCGATCCTGTGCGACTCTGGGTCTACGGCGCCGGCGTTCTCCTCGGGCTCATAGGGTTCGGAGCCGGGGTGGTCGTGCTCACCCGGCGGTCCGAACGGCAATGATCACGTCGTGGACGCGATTGGGGCGCTATTCGGCTGCCGTTCGGCGGCATTTCGGATGCGGTCTGACCGAACTTGCTCTTTCGTGTACCAGTGATCGGTAAAGGTTCGCTAGGGTTCCCGTCTCGTGGGATACGAGTTGCGTGTACAACGCGAATCGCCGCTCGCCTACGCCGAGCTCACGAAGGCGACGGCGTCGGCGGACGCCGGCTTGGAGCTGCGCGGCACACCGGAGGCCGGCGAGGTCTTCGCGCGCCACGGTGACGGCGAGTACGCCATCGCCACCTGGCAGGGGCGCCTGTACGGGAAGCCGACCTCCGACTGGGAGGTCGCCCAGCTGGCCCGGCTCGCCGGCATGCTCGGCGGGAGCCTGGTCGGCGAGGACGGCGAGGCGTACGGCATCCGCGACGGCATCGTCGAGCAGGTGAACGGCGACGCGGCCTACGAGTTCGGGAAGCTGGAGGAGATCCTCTCCCTCGGGCCCGCGCAGTGGAGCGCGTGAGCGACCCCACGCCCTTCGCCGAGCGGGTGCTCGACCTGGTCGAGCGCATCCCGCCGGGAATGGTCATGTCCTACGGCGACATCGCCGAATACCTCGCGGAAGGCGGCCCGAGGCAGGTGGGCCGCGTGATGTCCACCTGGGGAGGAGGCGTTCCCTGGTGGCGCGTCGTCCACGCCGACGGCACGCCGCCCCCCGGCCACGAGAGCAGATGCCTCTCCCGGTGGAAGCAGGAGGGCACTCCCCTGAGGGGCGAGCGCGCCGACATGCGCCGCGCCCGATGGCAGGGAGATCATCAGTGAGTTCTCAGTAAGTCGCATTACCATTCCAGAGACGCCCTTTGCGGTCGACTGGAAAGGCGGTGCCTCCCTGATGGCCACCGGTGCCCCGCCCGCGCCAACCGGCGACGTCGTCGCCGACCGGCTGCGGGCCGCCCAGGACCTCTATGACAGGGGAGAGCCGCTCGACGCGCTGATCGCGGCCGTCCACTCCACGGGCCTTTCCCGCTCCGAGCGCCGGCGGCTGCACGCCGGGGCCCTCAACGGGCCGCTGGCCCTGCGGCTGGAGACCGCCGCCAGGCGGGACGCCACGCGCCTGCGCCAGGCCGTCGACCTGCTGCGCGACTATCTCGCCGAGGTCGAGCCCTCGGTCAAGCGCCGCCTGCCGGTCGCCAGGCGGCTGGCCTGCTACCTGGTCGAGAACCGCGACCCGGCGGAGCTCGCTCAGGGCGACGAGCTGGCCAACCTGGTCGCCGCCACGGCCGAGCCGTCCAAGAGGGTGCGCAAGGGCCTCGCCTGGTACGCCGACCTGCCCGTGGTCGCGCCCGAGCCGCTCTTCCGCCTGCGCAGGTCCGACCTCGTCCCGGTGACCGAGGTCGACGACGTCTCCTGGCAGGGCGGGCGGCTGCGCGTCAGCGGCCACGCCTACCTCGTCGGGCTGTCCGTGCGCAGCCGGCGTCTCAACCGCGCGACCGTGGTGCTCAGGGGCCCGCGCTGGGTGCCGCCCATCTCCGCCCGCACCCGCCGCGTCTACCGCCCGGAGGCCACCTACGGCGCGGGCGAGCCGGGCTGCAACTACGACTGGGCCGGGTTCGTGGCCGAGATACGTCCGTGGTCGCTGCGCTGGCGCGCGGCGATCCGCGCCGCCGTCCACGGTGCCCAGCGGCTGCTGCGCCGCCGTCCCGCGGTCCCCGACACCACCACCTGGCGTGCCGACATCGTCATCTGGAGCCGTGGCGCGCGGGCGACCGGCGCCCTGCGCGGTCCCGTGGTGGGGCGCACCGAGCGCCCGGCCGGGCTTCGCGTACGTCCCGGCTGGTGGGTGCGCCCGGCGTGGACCTCCGACCGGGCCTTCCAGGTCGTGCTGCAGCCCACCAGGGCCGAGCTGACCGGGGTCGCGCATGTGGGCGACCAGGTCGAGCTGACCGGTTTCCTCCCCGGCGCGACGGCGACCAAGGGCAGGGCCCGCCTGGGCGGTCACCGCATCCACGCCGACTTCACGCCGGTCGAGGGCGGCACGCGGTTCTCGGTCGCGCTCGCCGTGCCCGCGCTGATGAAGGAGCGGGACGCCCGCCGGCTGTGGATCGAGCCGAAGGGCGATCCGGCCGCGCCGATCATGATGGAGAACACCGCCGAGACCCACATCGCGATCGACCGCCACGAGGTCACCGTGCTGCGCGACCGGCGCGACCGGGCCGTGGTCTCGGCCCACCGCGTCTGGCCGGTGATCACCTCGGCCGCGTGGGCCGCCGACGGCACGCTGACGCTGGCGGGCACCTATCCCGACACCGATCCGGGGCAGCGCGAGCTGGTGCTGCGCCAGCGGGCCGGCCTGACCTACCGCGTGCCGCTGGGGCGTTCCGGGTCCGAGTTCTCCGTACGGCTCGCGCCGGGCGCCATGCCCAGATTCGGGAGCACGGTGGCGCTGGCGTCCGGGGCCTGGAGCCTGTCGGTCGCGGGCGGCAAGGGCACGACCGCGCCCCTGCGTGTCGACCACCGCCTGCTCGACACGCTGGACGAGGGCGTCCACATCGTGGGCGACCGCGACTACCGCCTGGTGGCCACGCGGTTCGACGTTCCCGTGCTGGTCGCCGCCGAGCACCTGCCCGACGACGAGAAGGGCGCGGGCGGCCTCTGGGCGCTGCGCAGGGTCCACTACCCCGCAGAGCGCCGTCGCGAGCTCCGCGACGCGACGGTCTACGTCTCCTTCGACGGTCGCTCCTACTCCGACAGCGCGCGGGCGGTCTACGAGGAGCGGCTCAGGCGCGGCGACGACCGCGAGCACATCTGGGTCGTCAAGGACGGCGCCTTCGTCCCGCCGGACTCCGCCGCGCTCGGCCTCGGTCCCGGCATCACGCCCACGGTCGTGCGTGAGGGCAGCCGCGAGCACTACACGGCTCTGGCGCGGTCGAGCCACATCATCACCAACACGCTGCTTCCCCAGTGGTTCCGCGCCCGCGAGGACCAGATCTGCGTGCAGACCTGGCACGGCACCCCGCTCAAGCGGGTCGGCGGCGACCAGCGCCACATGTCACGCGAGCCGAGGCCGGCCGCCTGGTACCGCCAGGCCGCCGAGGTGGCCAACTGGGACCTGCTCGTCACGCAGAGCCCGTGGGGTTCCGAGGTGCTGCGCCGCGCGTTCGGTTACGGCGGGGAGATCCTCGAGTCGGGCTACCCGCGCAACGACGTCCTCGCCCACGACCGCTCCGACCTCGCCGCGTCCGTGCGGCGCAACCTCGGCGTGCCTCTGGGCAAGCGCGTGGTGCTGTACGCCCCGACGTGGCGCGACCACGACCGCAGGAACAGCTCGGTGCGGCTCGACCTGACCGAGGCTAGGCGGGTGCTCGGGCGCGACCATGTGCTGCTGGTCAGGGGCCACATGACGCAGGCGCCGCCGGCGGTTCCCGGGCTGGTGGTCCCCGGGCCCGCGTCCCTGGTTCGTCCCGGGCCGATGAGCCGGGAGTACCCCTTCGCCCTCGACGTTACGACTTATCCCGATATAGCTGATCTTTTGCTGATCGCGGATGTGCTGATCACCGACTACTCCTCGGTGATGTTCGACTTCGCGGTGACCCGGCGCCCGATGGTCTTCTTCGGGTACGACTTGGAGCGTTACCGCAACACGCGCGGCCTCTACCTCGACCTGCGCACCCAGGCCCCGGGGCCGCTGCTGTCGGAGGGGAGCGACGTGATCGAGGCCGTGCGCCTCATCGACGCGCTCTCCGGCGACTACGCCGACCGGTACGAGTCGTTCGTCCGCACCTACGCGCCCAAGGACGACGGCAAGGCCACCGCCAGGCTCGTCGACCACGTCTTCAGCACGCAGCCGTGATGATGAGCGACCGGCTGATGACCGTGCTGGTGGTGTGCGGGGTCCTGCTCGTGGCCGCGGGCCTCGTGGCCGTGCTCGTACGGGGCAAAGTCGCTCCCCGCGAGCGCGGCGGGTCCCGTCCCGGGCGGAAGCCGTCCGCCCCGGGAGGCCGGAGGCCGCGTCCCCCGCGGAAGGGGCGTCCCGCCGCCGGTCCCGGGCGGCGGCCGCTGCCCGTGCACTCCCGCCCGCCGAGCCCGGCGTGGGAGTCGCGGCCCGCGCCCGGCCAGATCTGGTGGGCCGACGTCCCCTACTCCGACGGCTCGGGCTCCAAGGTCCGCCCCTGCCTCGTCGTACGGACTCACCCGCGCAGCGTGGAAGTTCTGAAGATCACCAGCCAGGACAAGTCCGACCGCGGCGAGTACCTCTCCATCCCGACGGCCGGGTGGGATCCGCACGCGACCAAGGACAGCTGGCTCGACCTGTCCGAGACGCATGTCGTGCGCGACCGCGACTTCCGCAACCTCGCCGCCGCGTCGTGCGACGCGCGGACGTGGAAGCGCGTCACCCGCCTGCAGGACACCGGCTGGGTCTACGACGGCTGACCCCGGTTGCGAGCACCCTGTGGCACCCTGCAAGGCGCGTCAACGGCCGGTTGACTGCGGGGAAAATCGGTAGATTTGTCAGCGAATGTGGTCGATGATGCCGGATGTAGCGGGTTCGAGGGGCCCGGGACGCATCTTCGGGGGTAATGCATGGAATCGGGCTTCGCCGACCGGCCAGGTGTCACGGACGTACCGATCAGGCGGCTCGGTCCCGGTGACCTGCGCGACTGCCTGCTGCTGGCCATCGACCGCCAGTGGCTCCCCGAGGAGGCCAAGTGGCGCCTGCTCTTCGAGGTCGGCGAGGTCTACGGCATCGACGACCCGGCGGGCGGCCTGGCCGGCACGGTGGTGCTGACCCGCTACGGGCGCGATCTGGCCGTGGTCAGCATGGTCCTGGTCGCGTCCCGGCACGGCCGCATGGGGCTCGGACGCAGGCTCATGCTCCACGCCCTCCAGCAGGCCGGCGACGTGACGGTCTTCCTCACCGCGACCCAGTACGGCAAGGGCCTGTACGAGAAGGTGGGGTTCGAGACGGTCGGCACGATCGTCACGCACATCGGGCACGTCGCGCTCGAACCCGAGGACTTCAAGCACGACGGGGTCCGCCCGGCGCACGAGGAAGACCTTTCGGCGGTCATCGCCCTGGACGCTCAAGCGTCGGGAGCGCCCCGCACGCGGCTCGTCACGCGGCTGTTCACCTTCGCGGAGCAGACCCGTGTCGTCGAGCGCGGCGGCGCCATGGTCGGGTTCGGCGCGGCATGGCGCAACGTGGACAACGTCGCCGTCGGGCCCGTGGTCGGCGAGAGCACGGCCGTGGCCAAGGCTCTGATCGCGGAGCTGGTGACGGGCCTGCACGGGCAGGTCCGCCTGGACATCGACACGCGGCACGCCGAGCTGACGGCCTGGGCGGTCGCGCGCGGGCTCACCCCGGCCTTCTCCACGGAGCTGATGGTGCACGGAGGCCCGCTCCCCGGCGACCTCGACCGCCTGTTCACCCCCGTCATGCTCGCGCTGGGCTGACCGCGCCCCCAACAAGCAGTCCACCTGACCGCGCGCCGTGGGAAAGTGGACCGAGCTTTCCAGGTCGAACGGGGTGACAGGTGGACACGTCGCGCGCATCACGTCCGCAGCGCGCCCACGGCTTCGAGCGTTCGGAAAGCGAGGTCATCGCCTCGTTCGCGACCTGGCCCAGCGGCACCGGCCCGCTCTACCGCAGGCTGGCCGACGGCATACGCAAGGCCATCGAGACCGGCGCCCTGCTCCCCGGCCAGCGCATCCCCTCCGAACGGCAGCTCGCCGGGGCGCTGCGGGTCAGCCGCACCACCGTCGTCGCCGCGTACGAGGCCCTGCGCGAGGCCGGGCTGGTCGAGAGCCGCAGGGGCAGCGGCACCCGCATCGCGCGGAACGCCACCACCCGCCGGCCGATCTCGGACGGGCGCGTGCCCGGCGGCACGGGCACCGCGATGTACCAGTACCTCATCGACGGGCCCGGAGACCTGATCTCGGTGGCGAGCTCCTCGCAGGGAGCCGTCCCCGAGCTGGTCACGGCCCTGCGCGACCTCGCGGGCGCCGACCTTGAGACGGCCTTCGACGAGCCCGGCTACCACCCCGCCGGGCTTCCCGAGCTGCGCCGGGCCATCGCCCAGCACCTGACCGGCACCGGGCTCCCCACCACGCCCGATCAGATCCTCGTCACGACGGGCGCGCATCAGGCCCTCGTGCTGGTGTCCGAGCTGTGCCTCGGGCCGGGCGGCACCGCGCTGGCCGAGTCGCCCGGCTGGCCCGGCTGCCTCGACGTGTTCCGGGCGCGCGGCACCCGCATCGTCACCGTTCCCGTGGACGACGAGGGCGCCGACGCGCGCGCCATGGCCGGCGTCCTGGCCTCCGGGCGGCCCGACCTGATCTACCTGATGCCCACCTTCCACAACCCGACCGGCGTCCTGATGTCGGCGGCCCGGCGGCGCAGGGTGGCCGAGCTCGCCGCCCGGTACGACATCCCGGTCCTGGAGGACAACTCCTACCTCTCCGAGGACCCCGGCCTGCTCGCCGCGTACGCGCCGCGCGGGGCGAAGGTGCTGTCGGCGGGTTCCCTGGCCAAGGTGGTCTGGGCCGGGCTGCGCATCGGATGGGTACGTGGCCCCTCGGAGCTCATCGAGAGGCTGGCACGCCGCAAGGCCCTCGCCGACCTCGGCAGCCCCGTCATCGACCAGATGCTCGCGGCGCGGCTCGTTCCCGGCCTGCCCGGGATCCAGGCCGCCCGCGCCCCCGTACGGGAGCAGCGTCTGGACCACATCGAGAAGCTGCTCCGCGAGCGGCTGCCGGGCTGGCGGTGGCGCAGGCCGGACGGCGGCGGCGGGCTGTGGGTCGAGCTGCCCGGGGTCGACGCCACCGAGTACGCCCACGTGGCCCTCCGGCACGGCGTCGAGGTGACGCCGGGCTCCACGACGGACCCCACCGGCGCGCACGACCGGTTCCTGCGCCTGGCCTTCACGTTCGGCCCGGACGTGCTCGACCGTCTGGTCGACCGGCTGGCTCGCGCGTGGGCGGAGTTCGAGCGGCCTGAACGGCGGCCAGGGGCGCCCGCCGGGGGCGCAGGCCGAGGAGAAGGCCGCCGATGACCAGCGCGGCACCGAGGAGGTCGGGGACGCCGGGGTGCCCGGTCCCGAGGAGCACGCTGGAGACGATCGCCCCGATCGGCAGGAAGCCCGAGAACAGCCCGGCGCGTTCAGGACCGAGCCGGGGCAGCGCGTCGTACCAGCAGAAGAACGCGAACGCCGTCACCACGAGCGCGAGGTACCCCATCGCCGCCGCCTCGCCGAGCGTCGGCGGCCGTATCGCCGCCCGCCCGTCCGATGCGAGCCCGGCGACCGCCAGGAGCGGGACGGCCGCGGCGGTCGCGTACGCCGAGACGCGGATCGCGCCGAGCCGGGGGAGCAGGGGGACGGCGAGGAGGGAGAATCCGACCTCGCACGCGAGCGCGCCGAGCGCCAGGAGCACCCCGAGCAGTGTGGCGTGGCCGAGACCCGTGGCGACCGCCGCGCCGGCCGCGACCACGGCGGCGGCCACCACGATGTGCGGGGTCGGCCGCCGCCGGTCCATCAGTGGTCCGGCCAGGGCCAGGATGATGGGCACGGTCGCCACGATCGTGCCGACGGTCGCCGGGTCGGCGTACCGGGTCGACTCGATGACGAAGATGTTGAACGCGGCGAGCCCGACGGCGGCGAGGAGCACGATCAGGGTGATCTCCCTGGCGTTCAGCCTCAGGTGCGGGAGCCGGCGTGCCCGCATGACCAGGAAGAGCGGGAGCGCGCCGGCGGCGTACCGCAGGGCCTGCCCGCCGTAGACCGGATAGTCGTGCAGCGCCGGGGACACCGCCGTGAGCGTGCCGACGCAGAACATCGCCGTGGCCGCCCCCGCCGCCGCCCGCCGCCGGTCACGACGGCCATCCCCGGTGCCGTCGCCCGTCATGCGCTCGCCGCCCCGTAGAGCACCGTGGTCATCGGCATGTCGTCCTCCCCGTGAAGCCGTCGTCGCTCGTCCGCTCGCCATGCTGGCAGCGGGGCTGATCGCGAGACAGGGCCAATCAGGGCCGAAGCGGACCCCTGCCTCTTCCCGTGGGAGACGGGAGGAGCGGGCGCGGCGTACGACGTCCACCGAAGGCTTTTCCGGCTGTGTGCCGTGTCACTCCGGCAGACCGGAGCAACCCCCCAGTAACGTGTTTTGTCGTCCTCGGCGGAGATCGACACACGCACCGTACGGTCGAGTCGGCACGATCTACCCCTGTGGTCTGGTGGAATAGCGTGTTGTGAGTGGTCAGGCCTACCGACTGGTACGGCGGGGAAGCACGGGGCAGGCGATGCCTCCTGCTCTCGACGAGCACCAACGGGCGGTGGTGCGCCACGAGGGCGGCCCGTTGCTCGTGCTCGCGGGCCCGGGCACCGGCAAGACCACCACGATCGTCGAGAGCGTCGTCGACCGCGTCGAGCGGCGCGGAGCCGACCCCGAGCGGGTGCTGGTGCTCACGTTCAGCCGCAAGGCCGCGGAAGAGCTGCGCGAGCGTATCACCGGCCGCATGCGCCGCACCACGCGCACACCGCTCGCGCTCACGTTCCACAGCTATGCCTACGCCTTGTTGCGCCGTGAGGCCGTCCTCGCGGGCGAGCCGCCCCCGCGCCTGCTGACCGGTCCCGAGCAGCTCCTGGAGATCCGCCGCCTGCTCCACGGCGAGCTGGAGGACGGCGCGCGGCAGTGGCCCTCCAGCATGCGCGAGGCGCTGAAGACCCGCGGGTTCGCCGAGGAGCTGCGCGACTTCCTGGCGCGCGGCGCCGAGCGCGGCCTCGACGGCGAGGACCTCGTCGTGCTGGGCCGCGAGCACGGCCGTTCCGACTGGGTCGCGGCCGGCCGGTTCGCGTACCGCTACGCCGACAGGTTCGACCTCGACCCGAGCCCCGCGCTCGACTACGCCGAGCTGATCCGCGCCGCCGCCGCCCTGCTCACCGACGTCGACGTACGGGCGCGCGAGCGGGCCGCCTACGACGTGGTGTTCGTCGACGAGTACCAGGACACCGACCCCGCGCAGGAGTTCCTGCTCCAGCAGCTCGCCGGGGACGGCCGCGACCTGGTGGCCGTCGGCGACCCCGACCAGTCGATCTACGGCTTCCGCGGCGCCGACGTGCGCGGCATCCTGAGCTTCCCCGAGAGGTTCCGCACGCTGGACGGCCAGGAGGCGCCCGTCGTGGCGCTGCGGGTCTGCCGCCGCAGCGGCCCCGAGCTCCTGACCGCCTCCCGTCGCGTCGCGTCGCGCCTGCCGGTGCCTCCGGGCGCGGGCCGCAGCCGTGGCGACCACCGCGACCTGCTTCCCGTCGAGAGCGCCGACGCGGGCCAGGTGCGGGTCCTGCTCGCCGACAGCGAGACCCAGGAGGCCGCCATCGTCGCCGACACGCTGCGCCGGGCGCACCTGCTCGAAGGGGTGCCCTGGTCGCGCATGGCCGTGCTGGTGCGGTCCGCCAGCCGCCAGGTGCCGATGCTGCGCCGCGCGCTGCTCACCGCGGGGGTGCCGGTCGTGGTGGCGGGCGACGAGGTGCCCCTCATCCAGGAGCCCGGTGTGCGGCAGCTCGTCACGTTGCTGCGCGTGGCGCTCCATCCGGCCACGCTCGACGTCGCCACGGCCGAGGAGCTGCTCACCGGCCCGCTGGGCGGCACGGACGCGATAGGCGTGCGCCGCCTGCGCCGCGCGCTGCGCATCGCCGAGCTGGCGGCGGCGGCGCTTCCGGCGGCGGCGCTTCCGGCCGGCCCGATGTCGCTGCCGCCGCGCTCGTCCGACGAGCTGCTGGTCGCCGCCGTGCGCGACGCGCGCGAGCTCATCCCGATCGAGCCGCACGTCGGCGCCTGCGCCCAGCGCGTCGCCGCCCTGGTCACCGCCGCCCGCGAGGCCGTGAGCAGGGGCGACACCGCCGAGGAGGCGCTGTGGGCGATCTGGCAGGCGTCCGGCCTGGCCGAGCGCTGGACGGACATGAGCCTCGCGGGCGGGGCCAAGGGAGCCCAGGCCGACCGTGACCTCGACGCGGTGGTGGCCCTGTTCGACTACGCCGCGCGCTTCGTCGACCGCCTTCCGCACGCCGGCCCCGAGGTCTTCCTGGACGACCTGGTCTCCCAGGAGATCCCCGGCGACTCGCTCGCCGAGCACGCGCCGGACGGCGACGCCGTGCGCATCCTGACCGCCCACCGTTCCAAGGGCCTCGAGTGGGACGTCGTGGTGGTCGCGGGCGTGCAGGAGGGCGTCTGGCCCGACCTGCGCCTGCGCGGGTCGCTGCTCGGCGTCGAGGAGCTGGTCGAGCTGTCGGAGGGCTCCGTGCTCGACGGGGCCGACGCCGCCGGAGCCGCCCTCGCCTCCAAGCTGCTCGCCGAGGAGCGCCGCCTGTTCTACGTGGCCGCCACGCGCGCCCGCTGCCGCCTGGTGGTCACCGCGGTCGGCGGCGAGGACACCGACGAGCGGCCGTCCCGGTTCCTGTCCGAGCTGCTCCCCGGGGCCGTCGAGGAGGCCGCGGTCGACGACCGCGCCCGCTGGCTGAGCATGTCCGCGCTGGTCGCCGACCTGCGATCGGCCGTGTGCGACCCGACCAGGCCCGAGCCCATGCGCACGGCCGCCGCCGGGCACCTGGCGCGGCTGGCCCGCGCCGGCGTCCCGGGAGCCCACCCCGACGAGTGGTACGCGCTCACGCCGATCTCCGACGACCGCCCGCTGAGCTGGCCGGAGAACATCGTCCGGGTCTCGCCTTCCGCGGTCGAGAGCTTCACCAAGTGCGGGCTGCGCTGGCTGCTCGAGACGGCCGTCGGGGCCTCGGGCACCGACATGTCCCGCAGCCTCGGCAGCGTCATCCACGCGATCGCCGTGCTCGCCGTGGCCGGGCAGGCGGGCGACACGCTCGGCAAGCGGCTCGACGAGGTCTGGGACGAGCTCGACTTCGGCGGGGTCTGGTTCAACCGCAAGCAGCGCAAGGTGGCCGAGCAGATGGTCGCCCGGTTCCTCTCCTGGCACGAGCAGAACCCCAGAGAGCTGGTCGCGGTCGAGGAGGCCTTCACGGCCGTCCTGTCCGACGGCGTGCAGATCCGCGGCCGCGTCGACCGCGTCGAGCGCGACGGCGAGGGCCGTGCCGTGATCATCGACCTCAAGACCGGCACCGCCAAGCCGCCCGACGCCGAGCTCGACCGCCACCCGCAGCTCGGGGTCTACCAGCTCGCCACGCTTCTCGGGGCCTTCGAGCGCCACGGCATGACCGAGCCCGGCGGCGCCGCGCTCGTCCAGGTCGGCAAGGCGGCCGGCAAGGAGGCCAAGGTCGCCAAGGAGCAGCGGCAGGGCGCGCTCGGCGAGGACCCTCAGCCCGAGTGGGCGCGCGAGCTGGTCGACACCGTGGCCACCGGCATGGCCGCCGGGGTCTTCACCGCCAAGGTCAACGACGGCTGCCGCACCTGCGCCGCCAAGGTGAGCTGCCCGGTCAACGACAGCGGGGGCCAGGTTTGCTAGGCCCCACCCCGCCGGGCCCCGAGGCCGACTCCGCCGCGGAGACCACCCGCCCGGCCCTGATCGGCCCGATCGAGCTGGCCGAGAAGCTCGGCATCCCGCCGCCCACCCCCGAGCAGGCCGCCGTCATCGAGGCGCCGAGGGAGCCGATGGTGGTGGTCGCCGGCGCGGGCTCCGGCAAGAGCGAGACCATGGCGGGCAGGGTCGTCTGGCTGGTCGCCAACGGGCTGGTGCGCCCCGAGCGCGTCCTCGGCCTGACCTTCACCCGCAAGGCCGCCGCGGAGCTGGCCGCCCGGGTGCGCAAGCGGCTCACCCGGCTCGCCGAGGTCGGGCTCGCCCCGCCCGAGCTGCTCGACGCCGAGCCGACCGTGTCCACCTACCACGCGTACGCCGCGCGGCTGGTCACCGACCACGCGCTCCGCGAGGCGCTGGAGCCGACCATGCGGCTGGTGAGCCCGGCCATCTCCTGGCAGATGGCGGCCCGCGTGGTCGGCCGGTATGACGGCCCCATGGACCGCGTCGACCTCGCGCCGCCCTCGGTCACGGCGGCCGTGCTCGACCTCGCGGGCGAGCTGTCGGAGCACCTGCGCACCCCCGACGAGGTTCGCGAGGTGGGCCACTGGCTGGACGAGCGCTTCGCCCGGCTCGGCGGCAGGCCGACGCTCGCGCAGCGCCGCCCGGTGCGCACGCAGGACATCCGCGAGCAGTTCCTCCCCATGGTCGACGCGTACAACCGGCTCAAGCGCAGCCGCGAGGTCATCGACTACGGCGACCAGATGGCGCTCGCCGCCCGCATCGCCGACCGGCACCCCGAGGTCGGCGCGATCGAGCGCGGCAGGTTCTCGGTCGTCCTCCTCGACGAGTACCAGGACACCAGCCACGCCCAGCTCGTGCTGCTGCGCGCGCTGTTCGGCGGTGGCCACCCGGTGACCGCCGTGGGCGACCCCTGCCAGTCCATCTACGGCTGGCGCGGCGCCTCGTCGGGCAACCTCAAGCGGTTCGTGCACGACTTCCCCACCACGACCGGCGAGCCCGCCCCCGTGCGCCGGCTGTCGGTCAGCTTCCGCAATGGCGAACGGGTCCTCGACGTCGCCGCCCGGGTGCAGGTGCCCCTCCGCGAGGAGGCGCGGGAGGTGCCCGTGCTCGTGCCGGGTACGAACCGCGTCGGGCGCGGAAGGGTCGTGTCCGCGTTCCACCAGACCGCCGAGGACGAGGCCGCCTGGATCGCCGACGGCGTGGTGCGCATGCTCGGCAGGGAGGTCGCGCCCGACGGCCTGCCGTGGGGCGAGGGCGAGCGCGACAAGCTCCGCGAGAAGGTCAAGGCGGGCGGCACCTGGGGCGGCGCGATGGCCCTGCAACCACAGGACATCGCCATCCTGGCCCGCAAGCGCGCGCAGTTCCCGGCGCTCCGGCGGGCCCTTGAGGCGCGGGACATCCCGGTCGAGGTGGTCGGCCTCGGCGGCCTGCTGACCGTCCCCGAGGTCGCCGACCTCGTCGCGACGCTGCGCGTGCTGTACGAGCCGACCGCCGGTGACGCGCTCGTACGGCTGCTCGCCGGGCCGCGCTGGCGCATCGGCCCGGCCGACCTGAAGGTGCTCGGAGACCTGGCCAGAGAGCTGACCGTGGCCGGCCGGGGCGGCCCGGCCGGGGACGACCCGCTGGACCAGGTCGTCGCCGACATGGCCGAGGAGCGCGGCAGCCTGGTCGACGCCCTGGACGAGCTGCCCGACCGGCCCGAGTGGCTGGAGCCCTTCTCGCCGCTCGCCCGCGCTCGCCTGCCGCGCCTGGCCCAGGAGCTGCGCGTCCTGCGGGCGCACACCGGCCAGCCGCTGCCCGACCTGATCGCCGAGATCGAGCGTCGGCTCGGCCTGGACGTCGAGGTCGCGGCGAGGGGCGGCGGGCCGCTCACCGCCCGCGCCGACCTGGACGCCTTCCTCGACGCCGCGTCACGCTTCGCCGGCGACGCCGAGGACCCGACATTGGGGGCGTTCCTCGCCTATCTCAAGGCGGCGGAGTCCGAGGAGTTCGGCCTGGAGGCCGGGCGGGTCGGCGAGACCAACAGCGTCAAGCTGATGACCGTGCACGCCTCCAAGGGGCTGGAGTGGCCGGTCGTCATCGTGCCGGGGCTCTCGCAGCTCACCACCCAGAAGGGCGCGCTGGCCAAGGGCAGCGTCTTCCCCGCCACGCCCGTCACCAACTCCCGGTGGACCGAGAACCCCCGCAAGCTGCCGTACTCCCTGCGGGGCGACCGGGACGACCTGCCGGTGCTGAACGGCCTGGAAAAGGACGACCTGGCGGAGTTCGACGACCTCTGCCGCGAGCGCGACCTGATGGAGGAGCGCCGCCTCGCCTACGTCGCCGTCACGCGGGCGCACTACCTGCTGATCGCCTCCGGCTACCGGTGGGGGTCGGCCGCGCGGCCGCTCGACCCCTCCGACTTCCTGCTGGAGATCCGCGAGGCGTCCGGGCAGGTGGCCTACTGGGCTCCGGAGATCGAGGACGACGCCGCGAACCCCCTGCTGGCCGAGCCTCCGGCCGAGCAGTGGCCGGCCACGCCCGAGGGCGAGCGGTACGACGCCATCCAGAGCGGCGCCGACCTGGTCCTGAACGCCATCAACGGCGTGGCCCCTCTGCCGGGCCCCGGCTCTTCCGCACCTGCCTCCGCGACGAGTCCCGGGAGCCCGCCTGGCTCGGAGGGTCCCCCGAGCCCTGCGAGTTCTGTGGGTTCTGTGTCCTCTGTGGGTTCTGTGGGTTCTGTGGGTTCGATGAAGGAGTGGGAGCAGGAGCGTGTCCGGGCCTGGGCTCGGGACACGGAGCTGCTGCTGAAGGAGCGCGACCAGTCCAGGAGGCGTGGTGGGGCCGTCGTGGAGCTGCCCGCCCACCTGACCGTCTCGTCGCTGGTGACCCTGGCGGCCGACCCGGCCGCGCTGGCGCGGCAGATCCGCCGCCCGCTGCCCCACAAGCCCGCGCCGCTCGCCCGCAGAGGCACGGCCTTCCACCGCTGGCTGGAGGGACGGTGGGGACAGCAGCGCCTGATCGACGACTTCGAGCTGCCCGGCGCCTCCGACGACCTCTCCGGAGTCGACACCCAGCTCGCCGAGCTGCAGGCCCGGTTCGAGGAGAGCCAGTGGGCGTCCCTGGAGCCGGTCGACCTGGAGATCCCCTTCGAGACCATGATCGCCGACCGGCTCGTGCGCGGTCGGATGGACGCGGTCTTCACCGATGGCGACGGCTACGTGGTGGTCGACTGGAAGACGGGGGAGCGTCCGCGCGGGCAGGCGGCCAGGGCCTCGGCCGTCCAACTCGCGGCCTACCGGCTGGCCTGGGCCCACCTCGCTGGGGTCCCGCTCTCGAAGGTCGGCGCCGCCTTCCACTACGTCCGCGCCAACGAGACCGTACGCCCCGTCGACCTCCTCGACGCCAGAGGTCTTGTCCGCCTGATCGAGTCGGTCCCCGAGGACAGATAAGGTCCTCGCCTCCGGCTCAGGCAGCGCTGATCGAGCCGGTCCCCGAGGAAAGTTGACCGAGAAAAGCCATGCGATCACTTGGCGTGAGCCGTACCCTGCGGCGCGTGTGCCTGTGGGTGTGGGCAACGATTTGGGTGGGCAGCAGGTGGCCCACCCGTCACTCGGGTGCCGGGTGGGCCGATGAAGGTTGGAACGGCCTGCGCCTGCACAAAGGGCCTGCCGGGCCATCCAGCCCCCAGCCAAGTCGGCTAACGCGGCGACCGCAGGGCCGAGGCCGAATGGTTTGAAGCCGGCGGTCCGCTCGTCGGGCGGCGGCCCAGAGATGGCGCTTTGCTGCTTCCCGAGTTACAGTTATTTCAGATATCGTCTTGGCGGTGGAGGTGACCATGCCTCGTACAGGTGTTCTGGCCGGCGCTACACGTGTCGAAGCAGACAGCGGCGACCGTGAGCTACTTGCTGATGTTGAGACTGCCGCTGCCGCACTGCATGCCCAACTGGTGCTTCGCAGGCCCGAGGGCCGTGACATCGTGCTGCCCGAATCACTCGTGAGTCTCGTGGTGGCTGCGGCTCACGACCTTGCGAAGGGCAACGCAGTCTTCACCCTTCCGGTTGAGACCCGTCTGACCCCGAATGAGGTCGCCCAGTTGCTCGGTCTGTCGCGCCCATTTGTCACGCGCTTGCTGGACGAAGGGGAGATCCCTTCCCAGCGTTTGCCTGGCAGCAGTCACCGTCTGGTCCGACTGGCAGATGTCTTGGAGTTCCAGGAACGTCGTGAGCACCGTGCCGAAGGCCGTCGGAGGATCATGGAAGTCGCCGAAGAGGCAGATCTTCCCTACTGATCTCCCAAGGGGTACCGGCCGATGGCCCGGGTCTTCGTCGATACTAATGTGCTGTTCCCATTCTCACTAATGGATCTGATGCTGGCTCTGACCGAGGACGCGGTGCATGCCCTGGTCTGGAGCGATCATCTGCTGGAGGAATGGGAGCGTGTGATCGTGCGCGAGCGGCGGCGCTCGGCCCCGGCGGCGGCGCGCATCAGTGCGGCTATCCGGGAGTTCTTTGCCGATACCCGCGTTTCCGAGGATGACTACAAGCACTTGCTTGACCGGATCGACGGCCCCGACCCCGACGACTGCCACCATATGGCCGCTGCCATTGCTGGTCGTGTACAGACTTTGGTCACCTGGAACCTCTCCGACTTCCCTGCGTCGACTCTGAGTTGCTACGGATTGACCGTCGTCGACCCCGATACCTATCTGTGTGCGCTGCTGGCCCAGAACCTTCATGAGGTGATGGGCGTTCTGGCCAGGATGTCGGCCGGGAAACGTCGCCCGCCCATGACCGTGCTGGACATCACTAACGCGTTGGACCGGGCAGGTGTCCCAGGCTTCGCCCAACGGATACGCAGCCGTCTGTCAGTCCAACCGGGTAAACCCTGACAACCGTGCATTCCGTCTAGATCGTAGAGACCCTTCATCTATCCCGAGCGTCACTCCGACATCGCGTAACGCGCCCGTTGACCATGTCGCCTGTCGTCTTGGACACTGACGCCTCCTGTCTGATCCACAAGCGCAGACTTCCAGCGTCTCTGGCAGCCAAGCTGGCGGGGGCCGTTCCGCTGATCACATTTGTGACGCTGGCGGAGCTGACGAAGTGGATGGAAATTCGCGATTGGGGCACACGGAGTCGTGGCGCTCTTGCCGAATGGCTCAGTGGCGTTCCAGTTCTCCCCGGAGATGAGGACATCGCCGTGACCTGGGGCAAGCTCGGTGCCGCCGCGATGAAGCGCGGTCGTCCCCGCCCGATGAACGATATGTGGATCGCGGCCTGCTGCCTGACACACGGACTTCCCCTCGCCACGTTGAACGTCAAGGACTTCGAGGACTTCAACACTCACCACGGCCTTACGTTGATCACGCCTTAAGGCCGCGTGAGGTGTCCAACTGTGAGGAAGCCGGGGCGTGTGCCTGTGGGTGTGGGCAACGATTTGGGTGGGCAGCAGGTGGCCCACCCGTCACTCGGGTGCCGGGTGGGCCGATGAAGGTTGGAATGGCCTGCGCCTGCACAAAGGGCCTCGCCTTCAGCTCGGGCAGTATTTCCAAGGGCCTGCCGGCCCTGCTCGGTCTGTCGCGCCCATTTGTCACGCGCTTGCTGGACGAAGGGGAGATCCCTTCCCAGCGTTTGCCTGGCAGCAATCACCGTCTGGTCCGACTGGCAGATGTCTTGGAGTTCCAGGAACGTCGTGAGCACCGTGCCGAAGGCCGTCGGAGGATCATGGAAGTCGCCGAAGAGGCAGATCTTCCCTACTGATCTCCCAAGGGGTACTCACCCGTTGATGCACGAGGGCCCCGCCCTTTAGACAGCGGGGCCCAGTGTCATTGGTCGGGTGGGTCAGCCGGTTATGGCGATTCTGGCGCGCTCTTTCGGGTGTTTCTTGTGATGCACGCGGAAGTGCGGGCGCTTGTGCTTCTGGGCCTTGTGATAGACGTGATGGTGGCCCTTGTGATGTGCGGATCTGTTCCCATAGGTGCTGTGGTGGCCTCCGTGCGCACCTTCACTGATCACTCCGTGAAGGGTGTGGAGCGTCTGGATGGTCACCAGGCGACCGTGCTCCCTGCGGTGGTGCCTGCGGTCCCATTCCCGCCGTTTGTGATCGCGGGCCTTGGCCTCGTTCGCGTTCGTCGGCCTCCCCTCGTCTGCCTGGTCTTCCTTGCATTCCTCCTCGTTGCCCTTCGCCACCGAGCCGGGCACGACGGTCGGCGTCGGTGTCGGTGTCGGTGTCGGTGTCGGTGTCGGCGTGGGGGTCGGCGTGGGGGTCGGCGTGGGGGTCGGTGTGGGAGTGGGCGGAGGAGTGGGCGGGATGGGGCCGCTGACGATGACCTGGGTCAACGTCGGTGAGGTGCTGGAATTGAACTGCCCCGAGCCCGAATAGGTGGCGACGATCTGGTGTGTGCCGATGGGCAGGTTCGAGACGGTCAACAACGCGTTGCCGCTCGCGTCCAGGGGGACAGTGCCGATGCTCATTCCGTCGGAGGTGAAGTTGACCGTGCCCATGGGGATGGGCCCGGAGGTGGATGTCACCTTCGCGGTGAACGTGACCGGATTTCCCACCTGAGCCGTGGGTGACGACGAGGTCAGCGTGGTGGTGGTCGTCCTGTCAGGCGCGATCAGGCAGTCGGTCCGCGTGATGTTGTCCGAGTTCAGGGTGACGGCGCCGTTGCGGGCGAGCAGCCGGCCGTTCACGGTCACGCCGGTGTTCACGGTGATCGACGTGAGCGCCAGGATCGTCCCGACGAAGCTGGAACTCGTCCCCAGAGTGGCCGAGCTGCCGACCTGCCAGAAGACGTTGCACGCCTGGGCACCCCCGACAAGGGTCACCGTGCTGGCGGACGCGGTGATAAGGGTCGAGGCCGCCTTGAAGATGAAGACCGCGTTCGGGTCGCCTTGGGCGTCGAGGGTCAGGTTCCCCGTGATCCCCAGGGTGCCCGCGGCGGAGCTGTAGACACCTGGCGTCAAGGGGGTCCCGCCGAGCTCCGTGGGCACCACGGTGACGGGAGTACGGCCCGCGGCGTCGTTGTAGGCGGTGGTCAGGTCGACCTGGGCCTGTACGGCGGCGGCGTCGGCCACGTGGACGCTTCCGATCACGGCGCCGGGCGGGAACCCGGTCACCGCCGAACCGGGACTCAGTCCGAGATCTCCGGTGACCACGGTGGGGCCGGTGTTGGTGACCGCGGAGCCGGCGAGAACTGCGTAGCTGGTGGCCGTGCCGAGCCCCACCGGGGCCTGCGCCGCCCCGGCGGCGTGTGGCGTCGCGACGACGAGCCCCATGGCGACGATGGCCGTGAGAGTCGCGGCCAGCCAGGAACGGGCGGTATTTCGCGGCACGGCGCGACGGCGACTGACATATATCATAAAGCTGTCCTCTGTTTTTTGTATTGCTCCGTCCAGACGCGTAGTACACGATGCGCCATTGTTTCCGACTGTACGTATTCATGGCGTCGTGCTTATTGTCCGACATGCGGAAGATTTAAATCCGGCGACTATTTGCCGATATAATGGGAATATCGCTACGGCTGTTGTGCGGCGGGGTGGACGCGGGCATCGTCGGCGTGACGACGGTGTGGTGATGACCCGATCTCAGGGGTGTGGATGGCAGTCCCCAAGGCTGAGGTCGTCCTGGGCCAGCAGGCCGAGCCAGCGGAGGATTTCGGAGACCTGTTGCACGGGGAACTGGAACTCCGGCATGTCCCCCGCAGGAGTGATCATGATGGCCGTGCCCCACAGTCTCGTGCGTACGGTGACCTTCGCCCGCCCTTTCGCGTCCGCGCCGTAGACGATCATCTCCGTGGGGTTGTAGGCGCGCTGCGGTGGGATGGTTTCGGTGCCGATCGCGAGCCGCACCCTTTTGAAGATGTGGCACCGGATGCCTTCACCGGCCAGATGGCGGTGCAGGATGGCGAGCAGGTCGGCGTCCTCGTTCGCCCTGCTCTCGGAGACGATCTCATCTGGCTTCATCGATCTCCGCCCATTCGTCGTCGGTGAGGGGAAGCCGGCCGAGCACCCTGGCCGCGTCGTCGAGTTCCACGCGTGAAAGGCCCCGCGCCCGCATCTGGCGTACGGCGCGCTGCCACGCCATCTCGGTCTCGACGGACCGGCGTACGGTCTCGCGATTCACCGCGTTCAGCACGGTTTCGGTGTCCTGGGCGGGTTGTACGAATTTCTTGTGATGCGGAATCTTATGCAGGGTAATTGCCCGTGGCATGGCGGCCACCATTTCGTTGACGGTTTCGATTGGCCTTTCCAAGGTTGCCGCCGAACCTCTACCCTGCGTAAGGGAATGGTGACAACAACGTAGTGATTCCGTTGTTGTGCCCCATCGCATCCAGTTGCATTCCGTTGCGTGGAGGTCAGGTGCCGCGACAACCGACGACCAATCCGGAGACCTCGCCGGCAGCCCGTTTCGGGTTCGAGCTGCGAAGACTCCGTCAGGAAGTGCGAGTCACCCAGTCCGAACTGGGGCGCAGGATCGGTTACACCGGAGCGGCGATGGGGGCCATCGAAAGAGGGCTCCGCCTGCCGCAGCAACGAGGGTTCGTCGAGCAGTGTGACGCGGCTCTGGGAGTTAATGGGGCATTACTCCAGGTGTGGGAGCTATGCCGATCCGACGGGAACCAGCGCTGGTTCTATCCGTGGCTGGAGGCCGAGCAGCAGGCGGTGACGCTGCGTACCTGGCAGCCGAACCTCGTCCCTGGACTCCTCCAGACCGCCGACTACGCGCGGGCCGTTTTCCTTGGAAGGCCGGGCATGTCACGGGAGGAGATCGACAAGGCGGTGGAGGCTCGACTCGATCGACAAGCGCTCTTCTCGCGCAAGCACCCCCCGGTGATGTGGGCGGTGCTGGACGAGGGAGTTTTCCAGCGCCCCATAGGCGGCCCGGCCGTCATGGAAGAGCAGCTGAAACAACTCTTGACTATGGCCGAACATCCATGTATCACGCTTCAGGTAGTCCCGCTGAGTGCGCCTTGCACCGCAGGATTGCTGGGAGGTTTCATCCTCGCGCAGGTGCAAGGCGGTCGCGAAGTTGTCTACCTTGATTCCGCCGGAAAGGGGCAGGTGACGGCCCAGCCCAGGGAAGTGCGAGACATCCAGATACGGTACGAAGCGATACGAACGAGCGCGCTTCCGAACGATGGGTCACTGAATCGGATCAAGGAGTGGGTGCAGAAATGGACGACCTGACGAACGCCAGGTGGGTCAAGTCCTCACACAGCGGCGACAACGGCGGCGACTGCGTGGAGGTCGCCTCCTTGTCCGGCAAAGGTATGGCGGTACGTGACAGCAAGCGTCCGTACGGGCCGGTGTTGCGGTTCACCGGTGCTGAGTGGGACGCGTTCCGCAACGGCGTGAAGAACGGCGAGTTCGGCGACCTGCCCGCCTGAGCCCAAGCAATCAAGCGAAGGGCCCGCACCTCCCGGATGCGGGCCCTTCCGCATGCGGCTTGTCGGCTGGTCGGCTTGTCGCGTGGAGTCGTGTGGTGTTGGGGCGGTCGGGTTGTTCGTCCCGCCCGGCACCCGTGTGGGTGGTGAGCCGGTGCTTCCCACCCAGGTCGTGACTTCCCGCGAAGGCGTCCATTGCCCCATCGGGCACCCTTGGCTTGCCGGTGAAGACGGGCCTGGCGCTTCACCCGGTGGGTCTCACTCGGTGCGTTGTTGGGGTGGGGGCGGTGTGGGTGGGTGGCAGGTGGCTCACCCGTCAATTGGGTGCCGGGCGGGCGATAGATGCAGGAACGGTCCGTACATCTGCCTGGAAAACTTGCCCGCCGATCAAGAATCGAGCTCGGCCCAAGCGATTCAGGGCGTAACGACGGTTGATGTTTGCAGCCGTCCCCGCTGGGCCATTCCGAACGGAGGCGACCTTTCTCGTCCGCACGGAATCGGATCAAGGAGAGTGGTGCAGAAATGGACGACCTGACGAACGCCAGGTGGATCAAGTCCTCACGCAGCGGCGACAACGGTGGCGAGTGTGTGGAGGTCGCCTCGTTGTCCGGCAAGGGTATGGCGATCCGTGACAGCAAGCGTCCGTACGGGCCGGTGTTGCGGTTCACCGCCGCTGAGTGGGATGCGTTTCGCACGAGCGTGAAGAACGGCGAGTTCGGCGGCCTGCCCGCCTGAACCTGGGCAAGCGATGCCGGGTGGACATGTCAGCAGGCCAACTGGATGCGCCTGCGGTGCCATGGTGCCGAGCGTGGGCTGGGCGCGCGGTATCAGCCGGCGTGCAGCCTGGTGATGAGCTGGTGCGCGACGTCCATGAACTGATCGCGCGAGGACGTCGTCGTCTGCAGGTCGACGAACGCCTCGTGGGCACCGGCCTCGGCGATGGCCAGCATGTAGTCACCGATTTGCTGCACGGTTCCGACGTACGGCACCTGGTCGTCGGGCGCGGGAGAATCGGTGATCATCGGATTGATGCGCACCACCATCCGCAGGGCCGAGGGATCCCGGTCGGCACGTGCCGCGCTCTGCAGCGCCACATCCCACAGGGAGGTCAGATAGGGCATGGGCAGTGGCACGCACAGCCAGCCGTCGGCTCGCCGGCCGATCCTCTCCAGAGCCGGGGGCGTGTAACCGGCGAGCAGGATCGGGGGGCGCGGGCGCTGGAAGGGCTTGAGGTCGATGTGCGACGGCGGCACGGTCCAGAGCGTGCCCTTGTGCTCGACCACCTCGCTGCCCCAGGCGGCCTCCATCACGTCGAGCGTCTCTTCGAGCCGGGCTCCCCTTCCCTGCCAGGGCACCCCGGTCGCGGTGTATTCGTCACGCAGCCATCCGAGGCCGATGCCGACGTCCAGCCGTCCGCGGCTGAGCAGGTCGAGCGAGGTCAGCATGCGGGCGAGCAGGACCGGCGGTTGCCACAACGCGTTGAGCGTGCTGGTTCCCAGCCGGACCTCCCGCGTGCTGACGGCGGCCAGCGTCAATGCGGTCAGCGGGTCGAAGAACGTCGAGAAGGCCGGGGGGATCGTGCCGTCTCCTCCCGGGTAGGGGTCGCTGGGTGCGAGCGGCACCATGATTCGATCACCCGCCCACAGGCTGTTGTAGCCCATGGCCTCCAGATCCGTGCTGGCCTGCCGGATGAAATCCGGGTCGGCGAAGGCGCCGTACTGCGGGACTGTGTATCCGATCTGCATGAGAGATTCCTTGGAACTTCGCCGTGGAAAGCCGGTCAGAAATGAGGTGCCTACCGCGTACGCATCTCACTCCCTGGACGCTCCCGGTCGAGCGTCCAGGGAGACGTTAGGCGGCACCCCTTGGATAGGACTTGGGCCTGGCTTGACCGGCCGCGATGCGACTATGGGGATCCCGGAGTGGGCCCGGGGGTCACCAGGTCGGGCAGCTCCACCGGCCGGGTCGACCTCCGCCTTGAAACCGCCGTCGAAGCGGAATGCCTGGTCCGAGGCCACGCCGATCGCGATTGCCAGGTCCCCCGCGAAGGGACTCACATCGTCACCGCAGCCCGCACCGCTGAAGCCTGAGTTCGTGCGAACTGCGTCTCTGGCGGTCCGTTCCAAGTGGAATACAAGATCATCCACCTAGCGTGAGCGGCGTGCGTGAAGTGATTGTCGCGGGTGTTCTGATCGCGGTCCTCAGCGGCTGCGCAGGTGGAGGCGGGGAACAGGTGATGGGTACGACCGGTGCCAGACAGGAGACGACAACGGGGCAGGAGACGACAACCGGGCAGGAGACCACGGCGGGGGTGGAGGCCGGGGTGCTCAAGGGCCGGGTCGTCGACGCGGCGGGCCGGCCCATCGCGGGCGCGGAGATCGTCGCCGACAACCAGTTCCTGCACAACAGCAATCTGGTCGTGATGACCGACGCGGACGGTCGCTACCGGGTGAGCACCAACGTCGCCACGGCCACGTTCCAGGTGTCCGGCACCGTGACCCGGCGCTTCGAGGGCCGCGTTTACACGATGCAGCTCACCCCCCACGACGACACGTCCTTCGCCGGTCCGACCGGCGCGGTTCGCGACTTCACCTGGCGGCTCACCGGCGAGAGGTCCGACGGGCTGGGCTTCTACGGAAGCCTGGTGCTCTTCAACATGGACGTCTGGGATCTGCCGAACCCGGATGACTACCTGCGCGAGGAGGACGTCACTCTCACCCTGACCCCCCAGGGACCGCTGATCGACGGGTCGGCCGGTGAGGTCATCACGCGGCGAGCCGAGCGCACCGCCGACGGACCCGGCCTGACGGACATCCCGATCGGCCGGTACCGGATCACCGCCGAGAGCCTCGGGCGCCCCCTCCGGATCCGGCTCCGCGACACCGGCGAGTACGCCGAGGCCGTCGTCACCGTTTTCGAGCGCTTCCTGACCACCTCCCACCGCATCGAACTCGACCTCAAGCCCTAGAAAGTTCTAGGACCGACGCCCGCAGGTCGAAGAGACGACCGCCGAACTCCGAAGCCCCTCGCTCGCCGGCGGAAACCGGCCTGACGCTTAGCCCGATGGTCCCCACTCGACGCGTTGCGGGGTTGCGGGCAGTGCGGGCGGGCAGCAGGCGGCCCACCCGTCAATCGGGTGCCGGGCGGGCGATCACCCAAGACTCCAGCGCATCCTGGTCGCACATTGGTCGGCATTTGAAGCCTTCATCTAGCAGAAAATGACGTGAGCGGTATCCTGCTTGCATGTTGCTCCCTACTGAGGGCAGGATCTGATGTTGATCGACTTCGCGGTGGCGAACTTCAGATCCATTCGGGACCGCCAAGAGCTGAGCATGGTCGCACTGGACAAGGACGAGTCGATCGCTCTCACCGAGATCCCGGGGGCTCATCTCAAGGCCCTGCCTGCCGTCGGTATCTTCGGGCCCAACGCCTCGGGCAAATCGAATATCCTTCATGCCCTAAATTTCATGATTCAGGCGGTTCGGCTGTCCCACCAGCGCTGGCTGCCGGGCCAGAAGATCAAGCGAAGCCCGTTCCTGCTCGACAGTGCTTCCAGGGGAGGGCCGACCACCTTCGAGGTGGACATTGTCGTCGATAACATCCATTATCAGTATGGATTCTCGTGTGACGACGACACGTTCCTGAGCGAGTGGCTTCATTCTTACCCGGAAGGCAGGGTGCGCAGGATATTCCACCGCACCGGCGACGATATCAAGTTCGGCCCGCACTTCTCCGGGCCACGCAAGTCCATCGCCCGGCTCGTGAGGCCGAACAGCCTGTTCCTGTCCGCCGCTGCGGCGAACAATCATGCGCAGCTTTCGCCCGTTTATGAGTGGTTCGGCCGAGACTGCCGTGTGGCGATCGAGGGGAACAACAGTGGCAGGCTCGAGGAGACGCTCCATCTTCTCGATCACGAGGTGTCCAGGCGAACGATCCTGCGGCTCATCGAATTCGCGGACTTCGGGATCAGGGATGTGCGAATATCTCGTCATGACGTCTCACCGGAAGAGGGACGACGGATCGCCGACGCGCTCCGGATACTTCAGGTCGATGAGATCGATATCGATCCAGCCGATATTCTGCTCAGGCCCGAGATCGAGCTCGTGCATGCCGTCGAGGACGGCGAGGGGGTTCTTCCGCTCGAGGTCGAGTCCTCGGGGACCCAGACGTGGCTGGAGTTCGTGGGCCCCGTCTTCACCACTCTTGTCTCCGGGGGCGTGCTGGTTGTGGACGAGATCGACGCGCGGCTTCATCCACTCCTCACGGGCCATCTCGTCAAACTCTTCCAAGATTCGGTGACGAATTCCAAAGGGGGCCAGCTTCTGTTCAACTCGCATGACGTCACCCTGCTCGGCCCGAACGCCCCCGCCCGGCTGAGGCGTGACCAGGTATGGCTGACGGAGAAGAACCGGGCGGGAGCGACCGTCCTTTATCCGCTGACTGAGTATCGTGTGCGAGATGGCTTGGACAACGTGGAGAGGTCCTATCTGAAGGGGCGCTACGGCGGCGTCCCGTTCATAGATGAAAGTCTCGTGTCCACGATTTCGGAGGCGTGACCTCTCGTATGGCGAAAAACAGGCTCAACCGCCATGCCGGTAAAAGGGAGCCGCTGGCCACGTTCTCCATCTATTGTGAAGGCCGGCTCACCGAGAGGAGATACTTCGAACAGGCGCGCGCGGCCCTGCGAAATACGGCCAAGAAGAAGAACGGACCTGACTACGCGGAGCTGGAAAACAGGTATGCAGCCGCTCGCGAGCGTGCGATACGTCTGGATCGCATCCATCAGGACAAGCCGTCCATAGTGGAAATGAACCCGAGCACATCCGTTTGGAGGCTCATCGACGCGTTGGCGGAGCATGATGTCCGTGTCTCGGGCGGGCAGAGATGACGATGGCCCGGCTCTACGAACAGCCCCAGGCCGGACCGCCGCCTTTGTCGCTGACGGAGTTCCGGCCAGGGGGATGTTCACCGCAGTGTGGACCGCATCTGGAGTGCCGCCACGCCGCCCCAGGCCATCCCGGTGATCGCGCCGATGGCCAGGGTCAGGGAGCCGGCGCGCCCACCTGACATCGCCCAGCCGTCGCCGAGGACGAAGATCAGACCGCTGAGCCGCGAGGCGGCGGCGAAGGCCGGGCGGCCGGCGCGGGAGTAGTGGCGACCCAGGACGAAGCAGGCGGCGATGAGCGCGGTGAACGCGATCGAGCCGCTGACCATGTGCATGAGGGCGTGCCAGCTCATCGAGGTCCCCTGGCCGAGCGGGGTGCCCACGGGAAAGCCGTCGCCCGGGTCCATGACGAAGACTCCGGCGGTCATCATCGTGACGCCGTTGACCAGGATCAGGCGGGGCGCCCACGTACCGCCGGGCGTGCCGCGCATGACGCGGCGGAAACCGACGGCTCCCGCGATCGTGAGCGCGCCGCTCACCAGGAAGTTGGCGATCTGGAGCCAGCCGAGGTCGCCGGTGCTCAGCATGCTCAGCGGGTGCCGGAGCACGTCGAAGCCCTCGCGGGTGAAGGCCTGCGCCAGAGACACGACCGAGAAGAGTACGGCCGCGCCGGCGGAGCAGGCGAGCAGGGTGCGCGTCCCGGGGGTCGCGGTGGTGGGGAGGGTGGTGCCGGACTGGACGGCGGTCATGGCTGCTTCCTCTCGTACGACGGTGATCCAGCGCCGTGTCCGTTTCGTACGACGGAGGTCCGTCGTGCTCGTTTCGGACGAACGGAGGCCCGTCGCCGTGTTCGTTCGTGCGACGGAGGTCCGTCGCCGTGTCGTTCGATACGCCGGTTCGCCCGGCCTCGCTGACGCGTCGAACGGGAAGGCCGGAACTCGACGCCGCTGTGCCGTCAACCCCCTGAGCTGCGAAGAGATGGAAGCCCTTCGCATTCCCTGTCACATCGCATTCCCTGTCACATGTAGGCTCACGACCTGGTCAGATGGCGTGGTGTCGATTCTCGCCGCGCCGGATCGACGCGTAGCCAGAGACCGGCGAAGGCCGTTCATCTGGCACCAGAAGGAGATACGGATATGCGATTCCTCATGACGACCAAGGCCGGCGACGCGGCGCCCCCGGACGAGCGGGTCTACGCCGAGATGGCCGCGTTCATCGAGGAGATGACCCGGGCGGGAGTGCTGCTCGCGACCGGCGGCCTGGACCCGGCGGGCACCCACGTCTCGGCATCGAGGGGCGAGATCACCGTCACCGACGGGCCGTTCACCGAGGCGAAGGAGGCGATCGTCAGCTTCGCGCTGATCGAGGCGCGCTCGAAGGAGGAGGCCATCGAGCTCACCCGGCGCTTCTGGAAGATCATCGGTGACGGTGAGGGTGACATCCAGCAGGTCTTCGGCCCCGAGGACTGATCGGGTGCTTGCGCGTCCGGCCGGGTGGGTGCTCTGATCGAGCACGTGACGTCCGGGGACGCCCACCGCGCGGTCGACGCGGTCTGGAGGATGGAGTCGGCGAGGGTCGTCGCCGGGCTCGTCCGGATGGTGGGCGATGTGGGGCAGGCCGAGGAGCTCGCGCAGGACGCGCTCCTCGCCGCCCTCGAACAGTGGCCGGAGTCGGGTGTCCCGGATAATCCGGGCGCCTGGCTCATGGCCGTCGCCAAGCGACGCGCCATCGACCGGCTGCGGCGAGACGAGCGGCTCGGCCGGGGGCACGAGCTGCTCGCCCACGAGCTCACCACGCGGCAGGACACCGCCGAGGACGACCTCGACGCGACCCTCGACGGCGAGGTGGGCGACGACGTCCTGCGCCTGATGTTCGTCTCGTGCCACCCGGCGCTGTCCGCCGAGTCCCGGGTGGCGCTGACGTTGCGGCTGCTCGGCGGCCTGCGCACCGAGGAGATCGCGCGCGCGTTCCTCGTATCAGAGCCGACCGTCGCACAACGCGTCGTCCGGGCCAAGCGCACCATCGCGACCCTCAAGATTCCCTTCGAGGTTCCCGAGGGGCCGGACCGGGCGGACCGTCTGTCGTCCGTCCTGGAAGTCGTCTACCTCATCTTCAACGAGGGGTACGCGGCGACCGCCGGCGACGGCTGGATGCGCAAGGATCTCTGCCACGAGGCCCTGCGCCTCGGCCGGCTGCTGGCCGGACTGGCGCCCGGCGAGGCCGAAGTGCACGGCCTGGTCGCGCTGATGGAGCTCCAGACCTCGCGGCTGGCCGCGCGGACGGGCCCGTCCGGGGAGCCCGTCGCGCTGCACGAGCAGAATCGCGGACGCTGGGACCAGCTTCACATCCGCCGGGGCTTCGCGGCCATGCTGCGCGCCAGGGAGTCCGGCGGTCCCCTCGGCCCGTACGTCCTGCAGGCCGCCATCGCCGCCTGCCACGCGCGGGCCCGCACGGCGGAGGACACCGACTGGGCGCAGATCGCCGCCCTCTACGAGACCCTCGCCCGGGTGCTGCCCACGCCGGTCGTGCAGCTCAACCGCGCCGTCGCGCTGGCCATGGCGCACGGCCCCGAGGCGGGACTGGCGCTCGCCGACACGCTGGTCACCGAACCGGCGCTCAAGGGCTACCACCGCCTGCCGAGCGTGCGCGGCGACCTGCTGGCCAGGCTCGGCCGCCACGCCGAGGCCAGGCGGGAGTTCGAACGCGCCGCGGCCCTCACCCTCAACCTGCCCGAACGCACGATCCTCCTGGAACGCGCCGCAGCCTGCGCCACCGCCGTCCGTACCGAGGCCAGGGGGACTGCGGCGACCGAGGGGATCGCGGCGGCTGTGAGGACTGCGCCGGGTACGGTCGTCACCCTGGCCGGGGCCGCGAGCGCCTTCCTCGCCCGTGACGACCTGGACGCCGCGACCGTCCGCTCGTACGGCCAGACCATGAGCAGGCTGCGCCGTGTCCTCGGGGACGACGTCCCGCTGGCGGACGTGACCGCCGAGCAGGTCGCCGAGGCCTTCATCGCCGCCTGGGGGACCGCCGCCGCCGCGACCTGGAACCGGCACCGCGGCGCCGTCCGCTCCTTCTCCACCTGGACCGCCACCCAGAGCCGCCCGTCCGGTGACCAGAGCCGCCCGTCCGGTGACCTGGCCGCCGCGATCGAGCGCAGGCCAGAGCCCCGGGGACGTACGCGTCCCATCGACCGGCGGCGTTTCGAGGAGCTGTGGCAACGGCCGGGCGTCGCCCCGCGCGAGCGTGCCCTGTGGACGCTGCTCTACGAGAGCGCGGCGGGTGTGGGCTCCGCGCTCGCGCTCAACGTGGAGGACCTCGACCTGGCCAGGATGCGCGGGAGGGTGTCCACCGGGCCGGGCTGGATCCACTGGCGGTCCGGCACCGCAGAGCTGCTCCCTCGCCTCATCGCGGGCCGCCGTCGCGGCCCCCTGTTCCTGTCGGACCGCAGGCCCGGCCCCGGGCGTCCCCCCGCCCCCGGCGATCTGTGCCCGGAGACCGGCCGCCGCAGGCTCTCGTACGAACGCGCGGAGTACCTGTTCAAGCAGGCCACGGGCCATACCCTCAACCAGCTCCGCGCCGGGGGGAGCGCGCCGCGTCAGGTCAGGTAGTGGAAGCCCGGCTTCGGGTGCATGAGGAAGTCGTGGTGGGAGATGGTCCAGGCATAGGCGCCGGCCATGCCGAACGCGATGATGTCGCCCACATTCACCGACATGGGCACTCTGCGCGCGAACACATCCTTGGGCGTGCAAAGCTGCCCGACAACCGTAACCGGCTCATCAGTAACCCCCCCGACCCGGGCGCCTTCAGCTCCGGTGACCCCAGTGCCGGTGACCCCGGCTCCGGTGGCTCCGGTGAGCCTCGTGCCCGTGCGGCCCGTGGGCAGTACGGCGAGGGGCTGGTCGTGGCCCTTCGCCACCGGGGTGCGCAGGTGGTGGGTGCCACCGGTGACCACGGCGAACACCTCGCCGTGTACGCGCTTCACGTCGAGCACGCGGGTGAGGTACCAGCCGCAGTAGGCGGTCAGCGCCCGCCCGGGCTCGATGCGCAGCGTCTCGCCCGGCTGCCGCAGCTCGGCGAGGCCCTCGCCGTAAGCCTCCCAGTCGAACCGCTCCTCGGGGTCGGTGTACGACACGGCCATCCCGCCGCCGAGATTGATCTCGGCCGCCTCCAGCTCGCGGCCGAAGGACAGCACGGCCTTGGCGAGGTCGAGCAGCTCGCCGGCCCGGAGCCCGCTGGCCAGGTGAGCGTGGACGCCGCGCAGCCGTACCCTGTTCTGGCCCCGGATCAGCTCCAGGCACTCGCTGACCCCGTCGGGGTCCATGCCGAACGGCGTCGCACCGCCGCCCATCGTGAGCGGCGCGCCCTCCACAGGGACGTCCAGGTTGACCCGCAGCAGCGCGTCCACCGGCCTGCCGATGTCGATGAGGCGGCGCAGCTCGCCCGGGCTCTCGACGTGCGTGCGATGGACGTCGAGAGCCAGCTCGGCGTCGGTCTTGCCCGGACCTCCCAGGGCGAGCCGGGCGTCCGGCAGCACCGAGCGCACGTGGGCGACCTCGCCGCTGGAGGACACCTCGTAGCCGTCGGCATAGGGGGCCAGCGCGTGCAACAGCGCCGGGTCGGGGTTGGCCTTGACCGCGTAGTACATCTCGACGCCGGGCAACGCCCGCCGCACGGCGGACGCGTGCCGGTCCAGGGCCGCCATGTCGTACACGTAGGCGGGCAGCGCGTCAGCGAGCCGAAGAGCCCGCTCCCGGACCCGATCAGGAACGATCACGCCCGCCCTCCCACGGAACCGCCGACGACGGGAACCATCGAGACAATCACAAGACCCCTCCTTCAACGGAACCGGCCACGGGGACGATCACGTGGGCCATCCTGCGAAAGGGTTGGCTACGGGGACGTACCCGGCGTCGCGGTCGGATGAGCGGGCCCACCGGGCCGACAGATTCGCCTTGGCGGGCAGGGGGACCCCGGCCAGCAGGTCGTCCAGGAGCAGCGGCCGGCCGTTCTCGTCGGCGTACCGGGCGACCCGTGCGCGCGTGTCGGCCCACAGCTCGCGAAGCAACTCGTCTTCGCCACGGGATGCCGCCGGCTCGGTGGTCGTTTCGCGGTGGACTTTCGCCGATCTTGCCACCGTGGCCGCGATCTCGGGGAGATGGTTCACCATGATGCAGTAGACCACGCGGTTCCAGCCGCGCGTGGCGTCATAGGTGGCTGCTGCCGCGACCAGATTGGGCAGGCCCGATAGGTCGTGGCGCCCGGCGACCAGCTTGGTGCCCTCCATATCCCGAAATATGGCTTCAACTGGCATGCCTGCGGGGTCGATGCCCACGAGCACGTTCTGCAGATGGGGTTCCAGCACCACGCCGTGCCGGAAGTACGCGTCCAGCACCGGCAGCGCGACGCGCTCGACGTACGCCCCCCACCAACCCACCGGATCCCGCCGCATCGCACCCACCGAGGCCCCCAGGACGTCTCCCGTTCCCGCTGCCTCACCTTCGCCCCCGGCCGCGCCTCGGATCCCATCGTCCGCGTCTCCGGTGCCCTGGCTCGTTCCTCCGATGCTCCCGGTCGGGTCTCCGGTGCCTCTGCCCGCGTGCCGGGTGCCATCGCCGAGTGCGGCCAGGGCCCCGGCCAGTACGGGTGTGACGCCCGGCCCGGTGACCTCCCATGGGCTGGAGCGGACGATCACTCCGAGGCCTTCGAGCAGGCGCGTGCCGAGCGACGCCGAACGGTATCCGGGCTCGGGAAGCCAGCCGGTCCCCGGGAAGCGCTCGGCCAGGTCGCCGAAGACCGGTTCCAGTCGCCTGGTCAGCTCGGCCGCCGCGGTCAGCTCGTACCAGGCGTTCTTCCGCACGCAGTTGGTGATCCGTACATCGATGCTGAACTTCAGGCATTTGCCGATGTGCGGCTCGTACACCGTCCGTACCGACGAGGTGGGGACCGCCGGCCGGGTGCTGTACCCGAGGTCCACGAGCCGGCCGTCCGCGAACGGGGCGGCCAGCTCCGCGCCGAGCAGTTCGAGCTGCCACGGGTGGGCGGGCAGCAGCGTGTACCCGGCGGGCGCGTGGCCGAGCCTGTCGAGGACCCCGGGATCGCCCCCGGACGCCACCAGGTCGTCCCGCACGCCGAGCAGCCGGAGCGGGAACGCGGCGTGCGCCTCCGGCGCGTACCGCACCCATGCCGAGCCTCCGCGGGACTTCGGCGAGGGATGGAACGGGTGCCCGAAGACCAGCGCCTGCTCCGAGGCCAGCCACGGGTCCTCAGGCGGCGTGGCGGACGCCCGCACGCGCAGCAGCGTCGCGACCGCCGCCCGGCTACCCCCCACCTGCCCGGCGAACTCCCCGTTGTACCCCGCGACGCCAACCGCGCCGGCGGGATCGTCCTGGCCCGCGAGCTCGGTCTCGACGAGGTGTACGAGGTGGTCTACGGACAGAAGGCGCCAGGAGCCGCGTTCCAGCCGTTCGGCCGGGCCGTCGAAGCGGAGCGCGAGGCCACCCGAGGTGGGCACGCGGATGAGGTTCGCCGCCAGGCGCAGCAGCAGGAAGGGCGCGGCGGCCCACACCTGGCCGCGCGGGCCCGCCACCTCGCGTACGCAGCAGCGAAGCAGGGCCGCCAGCGCGGCCTCCTCCGCGATCCCCCGCGCGACCTCCTCGGACACGCCCTTCGCCTCGGAAACTCCCTCCACCAGACCGGAAGATCCGCGGGCGGGGGAGCCGAGGCTGGGGGAGTCGAGCGCGACGCCGTTCATTGGTTCGCCTCTCTGCGAGGATGGCGGCGCAGGTAGTTCGGGCCGCTGGTGCCGTAGTGCTTGTTGATGTCGGCGGCGCCGATGCGCGCCCGGTCCACCAGGGTTCCCGCGCTGACCATGGACTTGCCGACCAGCCGCGCGGCGTCGAGCGTCCGGGCCCGCAGCAGCCGGGCCATCGGATGGCCGCCGTACGGGGCGAGGGCGCCTTCGAGGGCCTCGGCGACCAGCTCGCCGTGGCCGGCGCCGAACGCGATCGCGGCGGCGGCCAGGTGCAGGGTGATCGTCACGAACACGTCCGCGAGGGCGTGCGGGTCATCGGTCAGCAGGCGCCGGTCGGCGAAGTCCGGTACGGACAGGCCCGCCGCGAGCAGCCGGTCCGGCGAGGCGAGCAGCCCGTCGTTGTCCTTGACCAGCAACCGCGTCGTCCCGTCGCCGAAGACCAGGGAGAGGTTCTGCTGGTGCGCCTCCAGTGCGACGCCGTAGGTCACGAACAGCCTGACGTTCCACGCGAACAGCACGCGGAGGTAGCCGGCGAGCAACGCGCCGACGTTCCCCTCGCAATGCCGTCCGGCCAGGGCATCGAGCACCCGAGACCCTGGCCGTGCGGGGGATGGGGCGAGCAGGGCGGCGACCGAGACGATCTCTCCGGGGGGTAGGCGGCGGACCATCCAGCCGAGGTGCTCGTGGCCGGCGTGGGCGTAGGTCTGCTCGTCGGCGAGGAGCACGTCGAGGTCGGGCTCCCTGAGGAGCACCTCACGCAGCAGCCGCTCCGCCCGCGCGCCGTCGCCCAGGGTGCCCGGTCTGATGGACCTGCGGTTGCGCGCTCCGAGGGTGCTGGTGGCCAGGGGCAGTTTGAGATGCGTCCGGGCGTCCACCTCGACGGTGCGCATCGACAGCGTGGGCCGCACCACGAGGTACGGCTCGTCGTGGACGACCACGCCGGGTATGTCCCGCACCGCGTGCAGCGTCAAGGGGTGCACGGGGAACGGTACGTACGAGGGGTCCGCGGCGGCGGGCCACCAGGGGGGAAGGTCCCCCGAACGGGTCACCCGCTCGATCGGCACCGCCGCCCAGCGGAGCGCGAAGCTCGGCGCGAACTCCGGGGCGTAGGCCGTCACCTCCGCGTCCGAGAGGCCGAGCCGGGACCGCGACGTCGGATACACCGGATGATCGGCGAACGCCCCGAGCGTCTCGTACGCCACGGTCGAACAGGCCCCCACCCCCGCTGAACCTGTGGAAGGGAGCGCCGGTTCGTGGTGGAGGCGGGTGAGCACCTGCGCTCGGTGGGCGTCGTGCAGTTCGTACGCGCGCAGGGCCGCGCGGCACTCCTCGGTGAAGGCGGCCACCCCTCCCGCGTCGGCAGGGTCGGCGATCCCGGCGAGCGTCCCCAGCACCTCGTCCAGCGTCAGCGACTCATCACCCGCGACCACGAAGTCCTGATACAGCCGGCCGGGCGAGAGCCGTACCCGCCGTCCCGTGGGCAGCACGAGCTGGACGCCGTCCTTGGTGCGGGTCATGCGCACGGCCAGCCCGCCGTAGTCCTCCCGGAGCAGGGCGTCCAGCACGCGCGCCGCGAGGTACGACTCGGCGGTGTCCCCACCGCCCCCCGGAGCCGCGGCGGCGTCGTCGCACTCGACGGTGGCGGGGGTCATTCGACCACCCAGGGGGAGCGGGCGCGGAAGGCGTCGATCGCTCGGTTCACGGCGTTCTCGTCCGGGCCGACGGCGCGGACGATGCCGAGGTAGTCGCGGTTGGTGTGGGTCGGCTCGACGGTCTCTCCCACCGGCCGAAGTGGCCGGTGGCGGAGCCGTACGCCGTCGATGGTCTCCGCCACGTCTCCGGGAGCCTCCTTGATGGTTCCTGACCGTCCGGCGATCAGACTCACGGCCGCACCGTGCGCGGGGGTGTGCGGGGGCGTGGTGGCGGGCTCGCCCAGGTGGACGCGGAGGATCCACTCGAAGAGCGGCACTCCGAGCAACTCGGCGAGCAGGAAGTCGCACGTGTCGCCGATGACCCGGTAGTTGACCTCCACGATGCGCGGACCCCGCGCGGTGAGGACGTACTCGGTGTGGCAGGCGCCGAAGCCGACGCCGATCGCGGCGAGAGCCCGCAGGACGTGCTCCCGCGACGCGGGGTCCGGGGGACGCCAGTCGAGCCGTTCCTCCACGAAGTGCGGCAGCGGCCCCAGAGTGGTGCGGAACCCGCCGAGAACGTGCAGGGCGCGGCCGTCGCCCAGCGTTTCGAGCGTGTGCAGCGGCCCTTCGAGGTACTCCTCGGCGACCAGCGTCGCGCCGGGCCGCCGGGCGCGTATGCCTTCCACGACCCGGGCCAGCTCCCCGCCGTCCCCGGCCAGGACGACGTCCTCGCTGGCCACCCCCTCGCGCGGCTTGACCACCACCGGGTACGGCAGGTCCCCGGGCACCGGGTCACCGGGCGCCAGCCGTACGGACCGGACCGTCTCCACCCCGGCGGCGGCGAGCCTGTCGCGCATGAGCGCCTTGTTCTTGGCGGTCAGGCAGGCGCGCCAGTCCTTGGCGGGAAGCCCGAAATAGCCGGCGGCCAGCGCGGTCTCGGGCTGGATGTGGTCGGAGTTGGAGAAGATCGCCTCGGGCCGGTGGTGGCGGGCGATCGTGTCGATCACCGAGCGGGCGTCGCGGACGTCGGCGCGCAGCGCCTCCACGCCGGGAAAACGCTCCGGTTGGTCGGTGAGCAGCGTCACCTCGCATCCCAGCGCGCGGGCCGCGGGAAGGAATCCACCGGTGACCGAGTCGGTCGGATTGAGCGCGGTGAGGTACAGCCGCACGCAGGGCACCCCCGGATCAGGTAAGGCTAACCTAACCAGCGCATCCTAGCCGTACGGAGATCAGCCTGCTGCCCGACATGCTAATCACGATAAAAGTCCGTGTTGTCGTTGGTGGGGCAGGCATTTCGGTCGGTCCTCTGGAGCGGCATAGGATGGGCAGTCTGCTGGGAGGAGGCGCACGTGGAGGAGATCTCGCAAGAGGGGCTGCTCGGGCCCTTGCTTCTGGCGCGAGGGGGGGTCGACAGGTCCGCCCTTCATCGAAACGACGAGGCCTGGCTGAAGTCCGCCTGGGCCGACCCCGGCACCCGCGTCCTGCTCATCAACGACGGCAACACGCTGATCCGCCGCCACAACGGCACGGCCGAGCTGGTGTTCCTCGCCCCGCACCAGGCCCCCGCGGGCGAGCGCTACCTCCTTGGCGTCGACCCGCAGGGCGTCGCCTACTTCGCCGTCGCGGTCGAGGCCCCGCTGCCCCTCCCCGCTCCGCTGCCGCTGCCCGAGGGCACCGAGGTCGCCGGGGCGATCCAGGACGTCCCCGACTGGGCCGACGTCGCCTCCGAGGGGCTGCGCAAGGCGGGGGCCGCGCTCGGAGACCGCGACGCCGGGCTGCTGGTCAACGCCGTCGCCCTGGAGGCGTGGCACGCCACCCACGACCACTGCCCGAGGTGCGGCAGCCCCACGACCGTCATCGCCGGCGGTCACATGCGGGTCTGCCCAGAGGACGGCAGCCAGCACTTCCCCCGGGTCGACCCCGCCGTCATCATGCTGGTCCACGACGGCCGCGACCGCTGCCTTCTCGCCCGAGGCCCGCAGTGGCCCGAGGGACGGTTCTCGGTCCTCGCGGGGTTCGTGGAGCCCGGCGAGTCGCTGGAGCAGGCCGTCGCGCGCGAGGTGTTCGAGGAGGTGGGGGTCACCGTCACCGCTCCCCGCTACATGGGAAGCCAGCCGTGGCCCTTCCCGCGCAGCCTGATGCTCGGCTTCTTCGCGCAGGCCACCACCACGAAGATCATCTGTGATCCCGAGGAGATCGCCGAGGCGTTCTGGGTCACCCGTGCCGAGCTGGGCGCCGCCGTGGAGAACGGCGAGCTGCGGCTCCCGCCCGGCGTCTCCATCGCCCGCCGCCTCATCGAGACCTGGTACGGCTCGTACCTGTCCGGCGACTGGTGACGCCCCCGCCGGTGAGCGTCCCGGCGAGTGGGCACGGCCGTACGCGCCTCCCGCGCATGTCACCCGCGCGAGCCGGTACGGCCGTACGCGCTGCCCCGTGAACGTCGAACGGCGACCGGGGAGAACCCCGATCGCCGGTGATCTTGCCGTGGCCGCGTCAGGCCTGGGCCCGTGCGAGCAGACCCTTCAACTGGATGACGGAGGGATTGGTGAGTGCGGTGCCGTCTTCGAGCACGACGGTGGGGACCACCTGGTTCCCGCCGTTGACGCTCATGACGAACTTCGCCGCGTCGGGGTTGGCCTCGATGTCGATCTCCTGGTAGGAGATGCCTTCGCGCGCCAGCTGGCTCTTCAGCCGCTTGCACGGACCGCACCAGCTGGTGGTGTAGACCTTGAGCGCCATAGCGTGATTTTTCCCTTCACGTCCTCCGAGTGGCGTTGGCACTAGCTGGCAACACCATGAGGATCGCTCGTGTTCCCGCACTCTAGAGGACGGATCTCCGGGCGCTGACCTTGTGCAGTGCGGGCAGCCGGCTCGCCGTCTCCCGCTGTGCGCCGGCCTCCCGCCGGGTGACCGCCTTCTGCTGGGCCGCCGTCTTCGCCTGGGTAGAGGTCTTCTGCTGGGTAGAGGTCTTCGGCGAAGCGGAGGTCTTAGGCTGGGCGGGCGGCGCGAGCTTGCCCGCGACCCACTCGGCGATGCCCGTCGCCACACCCGGCTCGCGGTAGAGCGGCGCGCTGTGGTTGATGCCCGGCACGACGCGGATGTTCATGGCCACGCCGACCTGGTTGAGCTGCTCCTTCAGCAACTCGCTCTGGTAGGCGGGGACGAACTCGTCCTTGGAGTGCACGGTCAGCACGGGCGCGTCGTGCGCGCTCGCGTGCCAGGGCACCTCCATGCTGGCCCAGACCTTCGCGCACGCGCCGGTCGGGCGGCAGTGGCCCGCGAGCGCGATGGCGGACTGGCGGAGCTTGCGCTGGTCGTAGTCGGCCCCCTCGTCACCGTCGGAGTACGCGGTGAGCGGGGACACGACGGGGGAGATCCCGACGACGCCGCGCAGCCCCGGGAGGCCGTCCTTGTACGTGCCGACGGCGGTCGCGAGGTGGCCGCCCGCCGAGAACCCGATGACGACGTAGCGGTCGGGGTCGAAGGAGAACAGGTCGGCGTGCCTGCGGGCGGTGGCGATGGCCGACAGCGTGTCGGTGCGCTGCGCCGGCCACGGCGCTTCCTGCGAGAGCCGGTAGTTGATGTTGAAGACCGTGTAGCCCATCGAGGCGTACATGCGGGTGACCTCGGTCATGTACTTCTTGTCGCCACCGCTCCACCAGCCGCCGTGGATGACGAACACTCCCGGCCTGCGCCCGGCGTCGGGCTGCCACCACACGTCCATGCGCTGGTGCGCGGACTGCCGTCCATAGGAGTAGGTGCGGACCACCGTCGAGGCCAGCACGTCCTCTGAGGGAGTGGCGCTCGGGGTGGGAGTGGGAGTGGGGGTGGGGGTGGGCGTCGGCGCGGTCACCGCTCCCGCCGGCGACGCGACCGCGGGTGCCAGGGCGACGGCAGCAGCCAGAGCGAGCGATCCCACCGTTACCGCGCTTCTCACTGGGCTCTTTCCTTCCCCGTAATCATGGCACCCCATTGTGGGGCAAAATGCCTCACTTGTGCACGCGCTGACCCCGCGTCGCGGACAACCCGGTGCCTTCGATGATGCCCGTAGGGCCCTGGGTTGTGCACATGAGAAGCCACGCGCGTGGTTCGCTGCTGGAAGGATGATGCCAGCACCCCCGTCCGCATCGCACGTTAGGAGGCCCAGTTGGAGCGCGAAGACGCCCTCGCCGGGCTCGACCCGGAGCAGCGCGAAGTGGCCGAGGCGGTGCGGGGGCCGGTCTGCGTGCTCGCCGGTGCGGGCACGGGCAAGACCCGGGCGATCACCCACCGCATCGCCCACGCCGTCCGCACCGGTGTGGTCGACGCGCAGGGCGTCCTGGCGGTGACCTTCACCACACGTGCCGCGGGCGAGCTCAAGCAACGCCTGCGCGAGCTCGGCGCCAGCGGCGTCCAGACGCGCACCTTCCACGCCGCGGCCCTGCGCCAGCTCACCTACTTCTGGCCCCGGGTGATCGGCGGCGATCCGCCCAAGGTGGTCGAGTCCAAGCTGCCGCTCCTGGTCGAGGCCTGCCGCGAGCTCCGGCGCAGCCCCGACCGCGGCGAGCTGCGCGACGTGGCGAGCGAGATCGAGTGGGCCAAGGTCACCCAGGTCGCGCCGGAGGACTACCCCGTTCTCGCCGCGAAGTCCGGCCGCACGCCCCCGATCGGCCCCGAGGAGGTCGCGCGCCTGTACGAGGCGTACGAGACGCTGAGGCGCCGGCGCCATCTCGTCGACTTCGAGACCATCCTGGAGCTCACCGCCGCGGTGATGACCGAGCACGAGGAGGTCGCCTCCCAGATCCGCCGGCAATACCGCTATTTCGTGGTCGACGAGTACCAGGACGTCAACCCGCTGCAGAAGCTCCTCCTCGACACCTGGCTCGGCGGTCGTGACGACATCTGCGTCGTCGGCGACCCGAACCAGACCATCTACTCCTTCAGTGGCGCGACCCCGCGCTACCTCACCAACTTCGCCGTCGAGCACCCCTCCTCCACGGTCATCAAGCTGGTGCGCGACTACCGCTCGACACCCCAGGTCGTCGGCCTGGCCAACAGAGTGCTCGCGAAGTCGCGCGCCCCCCACCGGCTGGAGCTCGTCGCGCAGCGTCCCGACGGCCCGGTGCCGGTCTTCGCCGAGTGCGACGACGAGCCCGCCGAGGCCGAGACCGTCGCCAGGCGCGTCAAGGAGCTGATCGCCCAGGGCGTGCCCACGCGAGAGATCGCGGTGCTGTTCCGCGTCAACGCCCAGACCGAGGTGTACGAACAGGCGTTCGCCCAGGCGGGCATCCCGTACCTCCTGCGCGGCGCCGAGAGGTTCTTCGAACGCCCCGAGGTGCGGCAGGCCGTCGTGCTGCTGAGGGGGGCCGCCCGCTCGGCCAACGACGAGGAGCCGCTCGCGCAGGCCGTCCACGGCATCCTCTCCGGCATCGGGCTCACGGCCGAGCCGCCCGGCGGCGGCACCGCCCGCGAGCGCTGGGAGTCGCTGAACGCCCTCGCCGAGCTGGCGGAGGACCTCGCGGCCGAGGGTGGCGACCTGCCGCGCTTCGTCGCCGAGCTGGAGCGCCGCGCCACCGAGCAGCACGCCCCCCCGATCGAGGGCGTCACGCTCGCCTCCCTGCACGCCGCCAAGGGCCTCGAATGGGACGCGGTCTTCCTGGTCGGTCTCACCGACGGCATGCTGCCGATCATCTACGCCGAGAGCCCCGAGCAGATCGAGGAGGAGCGGCGCCTGCTCTACGTCGGCATCACCCGCGCGCGCGCCCACCTCCACCTGTCCTGGGCGCTCGCCCGCTCGCCGGGTGGCCGCAAGGCACGCCGCCCCTCGCGTTTCCTGGACGGCCTCACCGGCGTCACCCCCGGCGTGAGCCGTACGAGCGCGCCGGCCAGAGACCGCCGCTCCGGCCAGGCGCGCGTCGCGACGACGATCCAGTGCCGGGTCTGCGGCAAGACCCTGACCATCGGCGCCGAGCAGAAGCTCGGCCGCTGCTCATCCTGTCCCGCCGACTATGACGAGGAGCTGCTCGAACGGCTTAAGCTCTGGCGTACGAACGCGGCGAAAGAGGCAAAGGTGCCCGCGTACGTCGTGTTCACTGACGTTACGCTCCAGGCGATGGCCGAGCGGGTCCCCACATCCGAGGAAGCCCTGCTCTCGATCGCCGGCATCGGCCGCGTCAAGCTGGAGCGGTACGGCGAGGCCGTGCTGGAGATCTGCCGCGGAGGGGAAGTGACGTGAACGAGGCGCTCAAGGAGGTCCTCGACCTGCTCGACCTGGAGCAGATCGAGTGTGACATCTTCCGGGGGCGGAGCCCGGAGGAGCGCATCCAGCGGGTCTTCGGCGGGCAGGTCGCGGCGCAGGCGCTGGTGGCGGCGGGGCGCACGGTGCCCTCCGACCGCACGGTGCACTCGCTGCACGCGTACTTCATCAGGCCGGGCGACCCGGCGATCCCCATCGTCTACAACGTCGAGCGCGTCCGCGACGGGCGGTCGTTCACGACCCGCCGGGTGGTCGCGATCCAGCACGGCAAGACCATCTTCGCGCTGTCCGCGTCCTTCCACATCTTCGAGGAGGGCGTCAGCCACCAGGCGGCGAGCATGCCCGCGGTGCCCGGCCCCGAGACGCTGCCGATCTTCCAGGACCGCATGCGCGACCTCGTGGGCGACACCGAGCCGTGGAGCGACTGGCTGGCCAAGCCGCGCCCGGTGGACGCGCGCTACGTCACGCCGCTCACCTGGGAGGCCCACCGCGACCCCTCGCTGCGCGGCTCCGAGACGCAGGTGTGGTTCCGCTACGACGCCGACCTGCCGGACGACCCGCTCCTGCACGTCGTGCTGGCCGCCTACGCCTCCGACTACACGCTGGTCGACACCGTGCTGCTGACGCACGGCCTCGCCTGGGGCGCCTCGAACGTCACCGGCGCCTCCCTCGACCACGCCATGTGGTTCCACCGCCCGCTCAAGGTCGACGACTGGGTGCTGTACGCGCAGGAGTCGCCGTGGTCCGGCAACGCGCGGGGGCTCGCCCAGGGGCAGATGTTCACCCCCACGGGAGAGCTCGCGGTCTCGGTCGTGCAGGAGTGCATGATTCGTGTCGCGAATCCGTGAAATCGCAGGTAGAAAATGTGTTGCCGGGCTGCGTGATCCGCGTTTAGAGTCTTGCACAAGCCGGTCGGACGATCCCCGTCCGACCCCGCACTCGATTGGGAGGTGAGTCCAGTGAAGACGATTCTGATTCCGATGTTCGCCACGCCGTGGCTCGCTTCCCTGCGGAGCAGCAGCACTGTCGTTCCCGCCGCAGCTGAGCGGAGCCTGACCGCTCCGATCGCGCCCGTGTCCCTTGGCCTCACCGCCGATGGCCCGGCGAAACTTCGGCAGGAGAAGACTGCCCGCGTCCAGGCTGCCCTGGGCTCGGCCGCCTTCGCCTACGGCGACACCGCCATGGTCACCGACCACCCGATCGCTTTCGAGCGACAGGTCGGCGACCCGCAGACCACGAGCACCGCCAATGGTGGGGTGCAGGGTCCGCCACCCTGGAGGCAACCGGTCATAACCTGACCGGTTGATAGAGCCTCCAGGCCGCGGATCCGTACCAGGATCCGCGGCCTTCTTGTTGTTCGGCCGCCAGATCCGACCACCTCAAGAGGTAAGAGACCAGATCAGCAGCAGACAGAAAGGTGACGCAGATGGCGGTTTGGACGACCATGGACCTGGTCGACGAAGCCGATATCCCGTGTCGTACCGACCCCGACCTGTGGTTCGCCGAGTCCCCCGACGACGTCGAGTTCGCCAAGGCACTCTGTGGTGGGTGCCCGATCCAGAAGGCCTGCCTGGCCCGCGCGCTGGAGCGCGAGGAGCCGTGGGGCGTCTGGGGCGGGGAGCTCGTTCTCAGGGGAACCGTCGTACCGAAGAAGCGGCCGCGTGGGCGTCCTCGTAAGACCCCGGTCGCAGCCTGAAACACCTCTCAACCCTTCAGCAAAGCCAGAGACCTTCGAAAGGACCACTCCAATGACCACCATTCCTTCTTGGACCAACCAGATGCCTTATATGCACAAAGAACTGGTTCACGATCGAATACAAACCCTTCACCGCGAGGCTGAGGAGCAACGGCTCGTCAACCGCATCGTCCGCGTGCAAAAGGCCCGCAAGCAGGCAGAACGCGCTTCCGTACGCTTGCGGCAGGCGCTCGCGCGCATGGTCTGACGCGACGAGGACCCGACTGTGCTCATGGCGCCGCTTGCTCGTGGAAAGGCCATGACCATCGCGTCCGAGTGACAATTCAAGGGGCGGATCCGAAAATCGGATCCGCCCTTTGCGCATTCGATCCCACCGGTCGGATCGGGCGACTAACCCAATGACCGCTCAGGAGGCGGCGAGCGCGGTGGTCCTGCCTTCTGGGTCGTCGTCGGCGAAGCCGGGGACCCATCGGACGACCTCGGCACGGAAGCGCGCCGTGGCGCCGAGCTGGCACAGCACGCCGACGCCCGCGGCGTGCACCCGGTTGATCAGCACGTACGAGGGCGGCAGGTTGAGCTGGCGCACGACGTTGGTCGGGCGCAGATCGGTCACGGTCGCGACCTGCCGCTGGAGCCACTCGCGGCTGAACGTGAACTCCTCCACCTGGGTGGGCTCGACGTACGGGGCGAGGAAGGCGCGCAGCGCCTCGGTGTCGACCTCGATGTGGGGGCGGATGAACCCCTCGTCGCGAAGGCCCTGGACGACGGTGCTCATGTCGCCCTTGTTGAAGATGCGGGTCAGCGTGCCGAAGACCTCGGGGTAGCCGTCGGGCATGCGGTTCACCGCGCCGAAGTCGAGCACTCCCAGGCGGCCGTCGGGCAGGACGCGGAAGTTGCCGGGGTGAGGGTCGGCGTGCAGCATGCCGGCGCGGGCGGGTGAGCTGAACAGGAAGCGCACGAACAGCAGCCCGGCGCGGTCGCGCTGCTCCTTGGTGCCGTCAGTGATGATCTTGGAGAGCGGCGTGCCGTCCATCCACTCGGTGACCAGGATCTGCTCGTTGGCGGCGATGACGTCCGGCACGCGGAAGTCGGGGTCGTCGTGGAACGCCGTGGCGAAGCCGTGCTGGGCCTCCGCCTCCCTGAGGTAGTCGAGTTCCTCCGAGACCCGCTCTCTCAGCTCGCCGACCACGGCCTTGATGTCGAGCCCCGGCAGCAGCACCCCGAAGAGCTTCCCGAGCCTCGCGAGCTGGTTGAAGTCGGCCAGCAGCGCCTTGCCCGCGCCGGGGTACTGGATCTTGACGGCGACCTCCCTGCCGTCGTGCCAGACGGCCTTGTGCACCTGGCCGATCGAGGCGGCGGCGGTGGGGGCGTCGTCGAACTCCAGGAAGTTCTCCCGCCAGTCGTCGCCGAGCTGCTCGGTGAGGACCGCGTGCACCGTGGACGCCGGCAGCGGCGGCGCCGCGTCCTGCAGCTTGGTGAGCGTCGCGCGGTAGGGACCGGCGATCTCGGACGGGAGTGCCGCCTCGAAGATCGACAGCGCCTGGCCGAGCTTCATCGCCCCGCCCTTGAGCTCGCCGAGGACCCGGAAGATCTGCTCGGAGGTGCGCTGCTGGATCTCCTGGGCGACGATCTCGGCGGACTTCCCACCGATCCGTTTGCCGAGCCCGAGAGCGGTGCGGCCGGCGAACCCCAGGGGGAGCGTCGCCAGCTTGGCGGAACGCGTCACGGCATGTTGGGGGAAGTCACTCACGCGACCATTGTTAGCGGACCAAACTGGTTTCGACTACAACGACATTGCGGATGAGTGCTCCACGAGCGTTTTTTCCAACGCCAATCAGGCATTACGTCAACTGTGCTGTTGGTCACAACGGGCTCCAGGCCGTCGACAGAACCCAGCGCGTGGCCGGTCGCCTGCGCCGCGACCAGCGTTGACAGCACCGTGTCGCAGGCGATCTCGCCCGCGGGGAAGCCGCCGAGCCGTGCGCCCACGACCGGCCACGACGGGTCGCGGTCGCGCCGGGTCAGCTCCAGGCACCGCAGGCAGGAGGTGCGCCCCGGGAGCACCAGCGGGCCCACCGAGCCGACCCCCTCGCCCGCCGTCACGAGCAGGTGAGGGATGCCGAGGGCCACGAGCTCGCGGGTCACCACACCGTCGAGCGGGCCCACGGGAGCCAGGATCACCAGGTCGGGACGGCGGGCGCCGTCGGTGAGCTGCGAGGCCGTGCGCCCCGTCCAGGCGTTGACGCCCGGTGCCACCCGGCGGGCCACCGCCACCGCGCCCTCCTGCCTGCCGCGCCCGACCTCCGCGAAGGAGAGCCCGCCCGGCACGACGTCCTCGTGGCGGGCCGTGCCCGGATCGATCACGCACAGGTGGCCGACACCCGCGGCGGCGAGGAGGGCGACGATCTGGGCGCCGACCCGGCCCGCGCCGTACACCCGGACGTAGGCGGCGCGGCGACGCTCCAGCGCCGCGAGCCCGCCGTCGCCCGCGTCGGCGGCGGACAGGGACAGGGCGGCCAGGTCGGGCGCGAGCCGGTCGCGCTCGGCGGCGGACAGCCCGCGCAGCGGCTCCGGCCGCACCGACGCGTCGTCGAGCAGCCCGCGCTCGGTCAGCATGCGCATGACCTGGTGGACGGTGCCCTCGTCGAGCTCGCCTCGGGCGATCAGCTCGTCGAGCGTGCGCGTGCCGTCGAGGCTCTCGACGAACCTGCGCATGCGGGGTTCGAGCTCGGTCAGCACGACGGCACGGAGAGGATGGACGCCGAGCTGCAGGGTGCGGTCGTCGCGGTCGACCCGGCGCAGCGCGGGCTTCAGCCTGGGCCGGACGGGCTGCCGGGAGGGGCGGGGCGTGGGAGGCGTTGGCGTGGTCACGGTCGCGCAGCCTGGCACATCTCCACCACGAGCCGGGGCCGGTTGTGCCCACCTGTGGATAACTCCGGGGGCGACCGGGGGGCGATGCGCCCTGCGCGAACAACGGCGGACCGGTCACGTCTCGTCCGTCCCTTGCTCACCAACTCGTGGGGCAGTTGTGAGCGATGTGATTGTTGAACATTACGCGAACGCGGATTGACCAGCGAAAACGTGATTCACCCCCTGTGGAATCCCAGAAGTCTCGGCTACCGTGCATATGTGCCCCCCGAGACAGTCGAGGTCCGCCGGAGTGCACGCCGACGGCGGACCGTATCCGCATACCGCGATGGCGACAAGACCATCGTGCTCCTGCCTGCCGGTCTGAGCAGAGTGGATGAGGAACAATGGGTGCGCCGCATGCTCGACCGGCTCGCGGCCAAGGAGCAGCGCAGGCGGCCCAGCGACGACGATCTGCTCGGCCGGGCCCGAGAGCTGGCCACCCGCTACCTCGATGACCAGGCGTGGCCCACCAGCGTGCGATGGGTGGACAACCAGCGGCACCGCTGGGGGTCGTGCACCCCTGACCACGGCAGCATCCGCCTCTCGACGCGTCTGCGTGGCATGCCCGCCTGGGTGGTCGACTATGTGATCATGCATGAGCTGGTGCACCTGCTGGTGCCGAGCCATGGTCCCCGATTCTGGGCGCTGGTGGAGCGCTACCCCAAGGCCGAGCGCGCGCGTGGCTTCCTGGAGGGGTTCTCCATGGCGGCCAACGGTTCAGTGGAGGAGTGTTGAGGCTCGCGGCCGTCCTGGTCACGCCGGAGATGGGCAAGGGGGCGCCGCCCGGGGTCGATCCCGCCGAGTTCCTGCTCGCCCTGGCGGAGGACACCTACGAGATCGTGGCCGGGCTCGACCTGGTGGAGCCGGTGATCCTCGCCGCCGGTGTCGACGGGCTGGACGACCTCGCCTGGCCGGGCACGCGGGTGATCGCGCTCTCCGGTTCCGCCGGCCCCGCCGAGGCCTTCGCGGCCCTCCAGCCGTACGGCGAGGAGGCGGTCGTGATCAGCGGCGACGCGCCCGACCTGCCCCCGCTGCTGATCGGCAAGCTCTTCCGCGAGCTGGGCCGCGCGCCCATCGCCGTCTGCCCGGCCGCCGACGGCGGCGCGGTGGCGATGGCCGCCAGGCTGCCGTTCCCCGAGTGGGCCTCGGCCGGCTTCGACGACCCCGACGTGGTCGTACGGCTGCGCGGCCAGGCGCCCGGGAGCCGCATGGTTGCCACCGGCCCCGGCTGGCATCGGCTGCGCGGACCCGGCGACATCGCCCGGCTGGACCCCGGCCTCGAAGGCTGGGAGAACACCCGGGCGCTCCTCAGCGCCTAGACCCCGCCGCCCCCGGCCGGCAGCGACAGCCGGGTCAGCACGGCCCGGTGGTCGGTGCCGGGAACGTCGTACACGTGGTAGCCCAGCACGGACACGCGATGGTCGGCGAGCACGTGGTCGATCGTGATCATCGGGGGCACCCGCTTGTTGGCGGGCCAGGTGGGGGTCAGGCCGTTGCCGGTCGTGTCGCCCGCGTCGTGGTAACCCCGCGCGATCAGGCGCCGCAGCTCGGCGTGGTCGAGGCTCGCGTTGAAGTCGCCGGCCAGGATGCGGAACGGTCCAGACGAGGGCCCCGGCGGCAGCGCCCGCAACCCCGCGGTCCACTGGGTGACCTGACGGCCCAGCGGGGGAAGCGTGTGCACATCGACGACCTCGACCTCGGGCCCGCCGGGCAGGCTCAGCCGCACCGCGGGCATGTTGTGGCCGATCACCTGGAACAGCCCGTCGAGCCGGGTGATCGGATGGCTGGAGTAGATGCCGCTGCCCGCCGCGCTCCACTCGTCCTGCAGGTAGCGGTAGGGCATCAGCTCCTTCAGCCCCGCCGCGTCGAGATCGGCCACCGCCCCCGGAGTGAGCTCCTGGGTGTTGAGGATGTCGGGGCGGTGCCGGCGGACCAGGTCGACGACGGTGCCCGCGTCACCGTGGCCGAAGAAGAGGTTCGCGGTGAGCACCGTGAAGGGCCGCCCGGACGTGACCTGGGCGTCCCCGAAGGCGCGGGGGAGCACGCTGCACCCCAGCGCCACGGACGTGGCGACCGCGACGGCGGTCACGGCCTTCTTCTTGGACAGGACCGACAGCAGCACCGGCAGCAGCGACCCCGCCGCGGCATACGGCGTGGCCGTCATGATCTGCTCGGAGAAGGACCCGCGCTCCAGGCCGCCCACCCGGGTGACCGCCCAGACGGCGAACGGCGTCACCGCGAGCCAGGCCAGTGTGCCCGGCACGCGCAGTCGGAGCCGTCGCGGGCGGGAAGGGGTCACTATCACGCCGCCCACCTGTGTCTCGGCCGTGGCGTTCACCCATCTCAAGATTCGGGTCGGTGTTCCGACCACGACCCTATCGAGCGAATGTAGGAACGGCGTGAAGAAGCCGGAGCCACAGGCCGGGCGTGTCAGGACAGCACGAGCGCCCTCGCCCGCCGGGCGAGCCTGCGGGTCGCCTCGTCCGTCGGCTCGGGGATGTCGTCCACCGGCACCCACCGCAGATCGAGCGACTCGTCACTGATCACGAACTCGGCCCCCGGCGGCGCCACCGCGCCGTACTCGACGTCGAGGTGCCAGCTGTGCGGCGGGTGGCACCACACCCGGTGGCGGTCGAGCGCGAGCGGCCCCGGCAGCAGTCTGAGCCCGGGGATGCCGGACTCCTCGGTGGCCTCGCGTAGCGCGGCGGCTTCGAGCGACTCGTCGGAGAACTCGCAGTGCCCGCCCATGGGCAGCCACATCTGGGCCTTCGCGTGCAGGGTGAGCAGCACCTTGTCACCGTCGTGCGACAGCACCGCCGTGGTGGCCGTGAGGTGCCCCGCCGCGCACGAGCGCCACATCGCGTCGTCGAACGCGTGCAGGTGCTCCACGAACTCCTTGCGGAGCAACTCCTCGGCGGGGGTGGGCGCGGTCCACAGGCTCAGCGCGGCTCGGGCGTCGTCGCGCAGCGTCATTCGCCGCCGGGCTCCTTCGAGCCCGGCTCCTCCGGGGTGTCGCCGGGCTTGCCGGGCTCCCGCCCGCCCTGGTCCTCGAACGACGAGAGGTCGAACCTCGCCTCGCCCCGGACGAAGGCCTGGGGATCGTCGAGGTCGCCGGCGGTCGGCATGAGGTCGGGGTGGGACCACACCGCGTCGCGCCCGTCGACGCCGCGGTCGGCGGCGAGGGCCTGCCAGAGCGCGGCGGCCTCCCGCAGGCGACGCGGACGGAGCTCCAGCCCCACGAGCGTGGCGAAGGTGCGCTCAGCCGGCCCTCCGGTGGCGCGGCGCCGCCGTACCGTCTCGGACAGCGCGGCGGCGGAGGGCAGCTTGCCCTCGGCGGCGGAGTCGACCACCGTGCCGACCCAGCCCTCGACCAGGGCGAGGATGGTCTCCAGCCGCGCGAGCGCGGCCTTCTGGCGGTCGGTCTCCTCGGGCTTGAGCAGCGCCCCGCCGCTCAGGGCCTCCTGGATCTGCTCGGGGTTGCTGATGTCGAGCCCGCGGATCTGCTCCTCCAGCGCGGAGGTGTCCACGGTGATGCCCTTGGCGTACTCCTCGACGGCGCCGAAGAGCTGGGTGCGCAGCCACGGCACGTGCTGGAAGAGGCGATGGTGCGCGGCCTCCCTGAGCGCCAGGTACAGGCGGATCTCCTCGGCGGGGATCTCGAGGCCGTGGCTGAACGCGGCGATGCCGCCGGGCAGCAGCGCAGCGGTCTCCGAGAGCGGCAGCCCGATGTCGGAGGAGCCGATCACCTCGGGGGCGAGCGTGCCGAGGGCCTGGCCGATCTGGGTGCCGACCATCATGCCGCCCATCTGGCGCATCATGCCCATCAGCGGCCCGAGCTGCGCGGCCATCGCCTGGGCCTCGCCGCCGAGACCGGCGCCGCCGAGGGCGCCGCCCATGGTCTCGACCATGCGCTCGGCGATCGGGTCGCAGAGCCGCTTCCAGACCGGGACGGTCTTCTCGATCCACTCCGAACGGCTCCACGCCTCCGGGTTGGTGAGGCCGCTCGGCAACTCGGTGACCTCGTTCAGCCAGAGGTCGGCGAGGCGTAGCGCTTCGACGATCTGGCGGCGCTCGCCTTCCATGACGCTCGGATCGCCTTCGGCGACCACGGCGTGGCGCGCGATGTTCTTGGCCATATCCCAATTGACGGGCCCAGAGCCCGCCGGGGCCGAGAGCATGTCGGCGAACTGGCGCATGGCCGCGGCCATCTGCTCCGGGTCGCCGAACATCGCGAACGGATTCTCGTTGGGGTCGTTTTCGCGACCTGGCAGGTCAGTCACCGCTCTACCTCGTGCAGGATGGAGGAGTCCACATCCGCCACGTTATCCGTCGTAGGGCGGATCAGTGCAAAGTGAGGACCTCGTGCCTACCTCGAAACGCCTCCGGCCACCGGTCGTCGCCGTCACCGGCGCGGCCACAGGGCTGGGGAGGGAGTTCCTCTCCCGGGTCGCCTCGTCTGCGGATTTCCGCCGTGTGGTGGCGATTGACGACCAGCGGGGCGACGTCCCTGACGTCACCTGGCGAGTCCTCGACGTCCGAGATCCGCTCTTGGCGAACCGGATCTCCGACGTCGACGTCCTGGTCCATCTAGCGTCCGACTACCGGCTGGACGCAGACCCGTCCGAGCGCCGCGCCTACAACCTCAGGGCCGCCCAGACCGTGCTCACGGCCTCGGCCGCCGCGCGGGTGCGACGGGTGGTCCTGGTCACGAGCGCCATGGTCTACGGGGCGGTGCCGGACAACCCGGTCCCGCTCCCCGAGGACGCCCCGGTGGCCGCCGAGCCCGACTCCGGCGTCGTCGGCGACCACCTGGAGATCGAGGCCCTGGTACGCCGCTGCCTTCGCAGCCATCCCGGCCTGGAGGTGACCGTGCTGCGGCCGGCCGCCGTGGTGGGGCCGGGCATGGACACCGTGGTCACGCGCCACTTCGAAGCTCCGCGCCTGCTCACGGTCAAGGGCTCGGCGCCGCACTGGCAGTTCTGCCACGTCGACGACCTGGTCTCCGCCCTGGAGTTGGCGGCGCTCGGCCTGGTCTCCGGGGTCGTCACCGTCGGCAGTGACGGGTGGCTGGAAATGGAGCAGGTCGAGGAGCTGTCCGGCCTGCGGCGTTTCGAGCTGCCCGCCGGGCTGACCTTCGGCACCGCCCAGCGCCTGCACCGCCTCGGCATCACGCCGGCCCCCGCCACCGACCTGCACTACGTCGTCTACCCCTGGGTGGTCGACTGCGCGTCCCTGCGCGCCGCCGGGTGGAAGCCCGCATGGACGAACGAGGCCGCGCTCCAGCAGCTTCTCGATCTTCGCGAGGGCAAGCACGCGGTCGTCGGCCGCCGCCTGTCCGGAAAGGACGCCACGCTCACCGCCGCGGGCGCCACCGTCGCCGTCATCGGCACCGCCGCCATCGTCCGCAGGGCACGCCGCAAGCGGCGCATCTAGAGGGGGTCCGGGCCGATCTAGGAGGAGTTCAGGGGTGTGCCCGGTCGCTCGTCGCCGGACCTGCGGATGTGCGGGCTCCGGGCGCGTCCGGGCCCGCATCCGGGTACCCCTCGGGGCATGGGGATCTCTGGCCACGCCCGGCACGCGGAGTACTCTCGTGGCGTGGACGTCATCCGATTGCTGGGCATTCGCGACACCCCGCTTTCCGTGGACGAGGTCCTCGGGGCCGTCGGCGACCACGCCGCGGGCGGTACGACGATCTTCGTCGGCACCGTGCGAAGTCAAGACCACGGCAAGCCCGTCACCCTGTTGTCGTACTCCGCGCACCCGAACGCCGAGGCCGAGCTGCGAAGGGTCGCGGAGAAGGTCGCCGCGGACTTTCCGCTCACCGCGCTCGCGGCCGTGCATCGCGTCGGCGACCTTGAGCTGGGCGACACCGCGGTGATCGTGGCCGTGGCCGCCGCGCATCGGGGCGAGGCGTTCGAGGCGTCGCGGCGCCTGATCGACGACCTCAAGCGGGAAGTGCCCATCTGGAAGCACCAGGTCTTCGCGGACGGCACCGCCGAATGGGTCGGCTCCTGCGGCTGACCAGGGAGTTCACCGACCGGGAGGCTGTGATTGACCTGGATGTCCACCCTGTGTGTGTCCGCGTAACCGTGGTCCCGGCGAGCGCATAGAGTTGCCCCCATGTCCCGACGACGTCTGACGTTGATGGTTGCGGGCGTGCTCACGCTCGTGCTCGGCGGCGCCGGCGCGCTGCTGCCCGTGCCGTACGTCGCCCTGAGCCCCGGTCCGACGGAGAACACCCTGGGCGATGTCAAGGGCAAGCCGGTCATCAGCATCTCGGGGCACCAGACCTATCCCACCTCGGGCAAGCTCAGCCTGGTCACCGTGGCCTACCAGGGCGGCCCCGAGGCCCACATAGACCTGCTCACCGCGCTACGCGGCTGGATGGACCCCACCGTCGCCGTCGTGCCCGAGGAGACGATCTTCCCGAAGACCGTGTCGGTGAAGGAGGTCGAGGAGCAGAACACCCAGGAGATGAGCAGCTCCCAGCAGGACGCGACCGCCGCGGCGCTGAACGAGCTGAAGATCCCCATCAAGGTCATCGTGGCCGTGGCGTCCACGCAGAAGGGCAAGCCCGCCGACGGCAAGCTGCTGCGTAACGACGAGATCACCGCCGTGGACGGCGCGCCGGTCCGCACCGTCGACGAGGTCGCGGCGGGCGTGCGCAAGCACAAGCCCGGCGAGCCGGTCGAGTTCAGCGTCGTGCGCGACGGCAAGCCCATGACCCTCCAGGTGGGCACGGTGGCCGGCGCCAACGGGTCCATCGTCGGCATGATCATGGGCACCCAGTTCAAGTTCCCGTTCACCGTGAACGTCAACGTGGGGGACGTCGGCGGCCCGAGCGCCGGCCTGATGTTCTCCCTGGGCATCTACGACAAGCTCACACCCGGGGCGCTCACGGGCGGCAAGTCGATCGCCGGCACCGGCACGATCACTCCCGACGGCAAGGTCGGGCCGATCGGCGGCATCCAGCAGAAGATGGTCGGCGCGCGCGACGCCGGGGCCACGGTCTTCCTGACCCCCGCCGACAACTGCGACGACGCCGTGCAGGCCGTGCCCAAGGGGCTTCGCCTCGTGAAGGTGAGCACGATGCACGAGGCCGTCCAGGCGATCGACTCGCTCCGCACGGGATCCGGGCAAGTGGCGAGTTGTCCGGCCAGGTGACCTCACCCGGCCACTCCGGTCCGCGTGAGCCTTCGGGTTCTCGCGGCCCGTCCAGCGTGCTCGTCCCGCGTGAGCCTTGGGGTTCTCGCGGCCCGTCCAGCGTGCCCGGGCCGCCGGTGGGGAACCCGGCGCGCGCCCGAGGCGTTGGGTCACCTGTACGTGCGCGTCCCATCCGGTGGCGTCGCTCGTGCTCCGAGTCGTGTCCGCGATCACGCAGTGCGTGGGCCGGCCGCGCGCGGGGAGGCCGCAAGTTGTGGCCCTACCGTGCCCGGGGCTTGGAAGGTGACCGCTTCACTACCGGTGTAGGTTGCCAGACACGGACCGTTACTCGTGAAATTTAGGGGTGGGCCTTGACCTTCCGGAACCCCGGCGCGGGTCGGGCGATGCGTTTGCCCCGCCGGCCGCGGCTTCTCGTTCCCGTCGCGATCACTCTGGTCGCGATCGTCATCTTGTTCTTCGTCTTCGCCGGCATCTTCACCGACTGGCTGTGGTTCGACTCGGTCGGCTACACCTCGGTCTTCTCGACCATGCTCGTCACCCAGCTGCTGCTGTTCGTCTTCGGCGCGCTGCTGATGGGCGGCGTCGTCGGCGGCAACATGATCATCGCCTACCGCGCCCGTCCCCTGTTCGGGATCGGCATGTTCGGCGGCGCCTCGCAGGGCGCCGACCGCTACCGCGCGGCGATCGACCCGCACCGAAAGATGATCTTCCTGATCGGGCTGGCGGTGCTGGGCCTGTTCACCGGCTCCTCCACCGCGGGGCAGTGGAAGACCTGGCTGCTCTTCGTCAACGGCACCTCCTTCGGCAAGCCCGATCCGATGTTCGGCATGGACATCTCGTTCTTCATGTTCACCTTCCCGTTCATCCGGATGCTGCTGAACTTCCTGTTCACCGCGGTGATCATCTCGATCGTCGCCGCGGCGATCGTCCACTACCTGTACGGGGGCTTCCGGCTGCAGTCGCCGGGCCTGCACGCCACGCGTGCCGCCCGGGTCCACCTGTCGGTGCTGGTGGGCCTGTTCGTGCTGCTCAAGGCCGTGGCCTACTTCACCGACCGGTACGGCCTGGTCTTCTCCGACCGGGGCAAGGTCTTCGGCGCCTCCTACACCGACGTCCACGCCGTGCTGCCCGCCAAGAGCATCCTGGCGATCATCGCGCTGATCTGCGCGGCGCTGTTCTTCGCCGGCATCGTGCGGTCCGGTGGCATGCTCCCCGGCGTCGGCTTCGGGCTCCTCGTGCTCTCGGCCGTGCTGGTCGGCACCGTCTACCCGGCGCTGGTCGAGCAGTTCCAGGTCAAGCCGAACCAGCAGAGCAAAGAGCAGGACTACATCAAGCGCAACATCACGGCGACCAGAGACGCCTACGGGGTCTCGTCCACCGAGGTCACCCCGTACAGCGCCAAGACGCAGGGCACTCAGCAGGAGCTCCAGAGCGAGGTCTCGACGATCCCCGGCGTGCGCCTGCTCGACCCGAGCGTGCTGTCCCCGACCTTCGAGCAGCTCCAGCAGATCAAGGGTTACTACCAGTTCCCCGATCAGCTCGACGTCGACCGCTACAAGATCGACGGAGTGTCGCGCGACACGGTGGTGGCGGTCCGTGAAGTCGGTAAGGCTCCGGACAGCAACTGGATCAACGACCACCTGGTCTACACCCACGGCTTCGGATTCGTCGCCGGCCCCGGAAGCAAGACCGACTCCCAGGGCAAGCCCGACTTCATCGTGAAGGACATCCCGCCCACCAAGGGGCTGGGCGACTTCGAGCCGCGCATCTACTTCGGTGAGAACTCCCCCGAGTACTCCATCGTCGGCGGCGGCGCCAAGCCCATCGAGCTCGACTTCCCCGAGCAGAGCAACAACGGGCAGGGCAGTGGCCAGGAGAACTTCACCTACACCGGCAAGGGCGGCGTTCCCATCGGGAACTTCCTCACCCGCCTGCTGTACGCGAGCAAGTACGGCGAGACCAACCTGCTGCTGTCGTCCGACATCAACAGCAAGTCGCGCATCCTGTACAACCGCGATCCGCGCGACCGCATCCAGCAGGTCGCCCCGTTCCTGACGCTCGACGGCGACCCGTACCCCGCGATCGTGAACGGGCGCATCCTGTGGATCGTCGACGGCTACACGATGTCCGAGGACTACCCCTACTCCGAGCGCCGCAGCTTCGGGGACATGACCAGGGACACCTCGACCGAGAGGCTCCTGACCGCCCCGCAGCCGCGCGACCACATCAACTACATCCGCAACTCGGTCAAGGCGACGGTGGACGCCTACGACGGCACCGTCTCGCTGTACGCCTGGGACGAGAAGGACCCGCTGCTCCAGACCTGGGAGAAGGCCTTCGGCGGCGTCATCCAGCCGAAGTCCAAGATCTCGACCGAGCTCATGGAGCACCTGCGCTACCCCGAGGACATGTTCAAGGTGCAGCGCGACATCCTCGGCAACTACCACGTCACCGACGCGAACGCGTTCTACGGCGGCCAGGACTTCTGGAAGGTGCCCGAGGACCCGGCGAGCTCGAAGACCAAGCAGCCTCCGTACTACGTGACGCTCAGGATGCCCAACGAGACCGAGCCGCGCTTCTCGCTCACCACCACCATGGTGCCGAACAACCGGGACAACCTGGCGGCCTTCATGGCGGTGGACGCCACCGGTGACTCCGCCACGAAGATCAAGATCCTGCAGCTACCGAGCGACACGACGATTCCAGGGCCCAAACAGGCGCAGAACACCTTCGACACGAAGGCCGCCAGCGTCCTGAACGACCTGCGGATCGGCGGTACGACGGAGACCTTGAACGGCAACCTGCTGACCCTGCCGTTCGGCGGCGGCCTGCTGTACGTCGAGCCGGTCTACGTCCAGCCCAAGGTGCAGAACTCCGCGCGCTATCCCACCCTGGCGCGGGTGCTCGTGATGTTCGGGTCCGACGTGGGCATCGGCACCACGCTCGCGGACGCGCTCAACCAGGTGTTCGGCCAGGGCCAGCAACTACCGTCCACTCCGACGACGCCGACCGAGCCGAACACCTCGACCGTGACGCCCGATCTCGCCAAGGCCTTCGACAGCGCCCAGAAGGCGTACGACGAGGGGCAGAAGGCGATCAAGGCCGGTGACTTCGCGGGGTACGGCGAGGCGCAGAAGCGGCTCGCCCAGGCGCTGAAGGACCTGGAGTCGGCGCTGGGCAAGCAGAAGCCCAGCCCGTCGGCCTCGCCTTCGGCGACGCCCACCCCGGCGCCGTCGGCCGAGGCGGCCACCGCGACGCCCACGGCGAGTCCCACTCCATCGCCGACGCCCAGCTCGTAGGCACGTTCCGGGGCCGGCCCGGCCGGCGACGGCCGCACCGGCCCCGGAACGATTTGCCAGTGCCCCAAAGGGCCGATAGTCTTTAAATGCAAGCCGACGCGGGGTGGAGCAGCTCGGTAGCTCGCTGGGCTCATAACCCAGAGGTCGTAGGTTCAAATCCTACCCCCGCTACCAATGAGGGCCCGGGATCCAATGGATCCCGGGCCCTCACGCATGTACGGGGCAGATTGAGCCCCGATGTCGCTCGGCTCTCCTCGGCGTTGTCCCGCCGCGATATCGTCTTCTTGACGCAAATGCCGCGGTAAGAAAGGAATGGGTCTGCGTATCGCGCGAAAAGAGGGCACGGGCACTACGGGGTGGCGAGGAGTCGCGCGTGCGTGCAACCTGTGACGTGACCATCGCCGGTGGGGGAATCGTTGGTTGCGCCATCGCCCATCGGCTCAGCGCCGAAGGCCGCAGAGTTATGGTGGTCGACGGAGGCACCAGGCTCGGCACCGGGGCGTCCTCGGCGGCGATGGGCGGCATCATCACCGAGACCGATGAAATGTGCCTTGGTCCATTGCGCGAGCTCGTGAAACGCAGCCGGGATCTGTATCCGGCGTGGCTGGAAACCATTATCGGCCTGTCTGGAATACAGGTTCCATTGCTTTCCACCGGGGCTCTCCAAATCGCGCTGGACGACGAGGAGATGACCCGGCTCCAGGAAGAAGTGCTGCCCCGCTGGCGCGCCATCGAGGCGAAGGTCGAGCCGCTGTCGAGGCACGAGGTGCTGCGGGTCGAGCCGCTCATCAGCGAGGAGGTCCGCGGAGGATTCCACCTCCCGACCGAGCTCGCCCTTGAGCCGACCCGCCTGATGTCCTCCCTCTCGGCCGCTCTCTGGCAGGACCCGTCGATCCGCATCGAACCGGGCTCGTGGGTCGAGCGCGTGGAGGTCCACGCGGGCGGCGTGGCCGTGACCCTCGACAACGGCGGCCGCATCGAGTCCGGCCACCTCGTCGTGGCCGGTGGCCATCTCAGCGGCTCGCTGGTCCCCGGCCACGCGAGCCTGCTGCTCCCGATCAAGGGGGAGGCGATGGAGGTGCTGGCCCCCGGCTCGCGCGGCTACCCCCTGCGCCATCACGTCTACGCCTGCGTCGAGGGACGCGACATCTACGTCGTCCCGAGGGTCGACGGGCGGCTCGCGGTCGGGGTCACCTACGAGCGTGGCCGATCGGACACGGTGCCCACGACGGGGAACCTCGCGGTCATGCGTCGCGGGCTGGCCGCCCTCGCCCCGGAGGCCGCCACCTGGAAGCACGTCCGGCACTGGGCGGGCGTGCGGCCGGGCACCCTGGACGGCATCCCGCTCATCGGCCACGTGGAGCCCCACGGCCGGGTGGTCCTCGCCACCGGGCACGTCGGGCTCGGCATCACGCTCGCACCCGTCACCGCCGAGCTGGTCGGCGCGCTGCTCGACCGCGGCCGTACCGCCGGCGCGGCGACGCGCGCCCTGCTCGGACTGTGCGACCCGGCGAGGTTCAGTCCAGCGGTCGCGCCAGCGCCCACAGATGGGTGAACCGCTCTGACAGGGTTCTGACCTGCACGGGGTCGAGGACGAGCTGCGTGTTCTTGATCATGTAGATGCCCTCGCCGACACTCGGCCCGAGGGTCGTCTCGTAACTGACCACCCCGTCGAACACGATGAAGTCCGACAGCCAGCTGCGCAGGGTGGTCGGAATCGTCGACGGGTCGAGCACCCGCACCTCGATGTTCACCTCCGACTGCCAGGTGTAGACGCGCCTGAACAGTTCCTCGTCGGGGCGGTCGGAACGATCCAGGACGAAGATGCGCCGCACCCTGACGCCCTTGTCGGCGCGGTCGCGCTGGTTCTCCAGGTACCGCATCCCGAGGTCGGTCGTCCAGAATCCGCCCTCGATGTCCCAGGCCCCGGCGTCGACCATGGGGATGCTGATCGCGTCTATCGATTTGCTCGCATGCTTGGACAGGCCGAGCAGCCAGTCGCGGTCCTCGCCCTCCTGGGTGACGATGCCCTCGCTGAGCTCGCGCAGGAAGTGGGTCATCCGCGCGATCTCCGACTGCGCCAGATCCTGGATCAGCTTCGGCATGTCGGTGCTCAGTGCGGTGGCGTTGCGCACGAACTGGGTGATCACATCGGTCTGCAGGGCAGAGGTCTCGGCCAGCCCGAACAGCTCCGTCGCCTCGTTGATCCGGTTGAAGCCGCTGTCGAGCAACAGGTGCAGCGCGCTGTGGTGCACGCGCTGGTCCCTGAGAACGGCGTCCAGGCGCCTGTCGACGTCCACGAGGAACTGCACCACGAACACCGCTCCGCCGACGAAGACGGAGAGGGTGACGCTGGAGAGGACGTCGGCCTCGTCCACGAGCACGTTGGTCAGCACGAAAGACGACCCGCCGATCAGGAGGGTCACGAGGATCTTACGCACCGCCTGGGGGAGTACCTCGGCTCGAGATGGGGTCTCCATCTGCTTCTCGCCTGCTCTCTGCCATCACGCTTAGAAGAGATAAGGTGTTGACCGCGATCTGGTCGCGGATTCTTTCTACAGACGATTTCCACTGCCGGGAGAAACCCGGGTGCCTTTCGAGCTCCTCCCAGAAGGGCCTGAAGGAGTCGTCCACCCGCGCTCCCGGCATCCACAGGTGCAGCAGATGGTCGATCGCGGGTGACAGCTTCGCGGCGATCCGCGTGTGCGCCGCGGTTCCGATCAGCGCCCGTTCGATGAGCGACTGCAGCGTCGTCAGGAGCCAGTCGTGAAGGGCCAGGTCCTCGCAGAACGCGACGATCCGCGCATCCGGCTCCCCGGTGAGGCGCAGCGTGCGGAGCATGCCGTTCCAGAGGGTGAGCCTTATGGGCGGCCGGCCCTCCTCGCCGATCTCGCCCGGCTCCAGCACCCATCGCAGCCGGGTGCGCGTCGTCTTGAACGGCGTCTTCCTGTCGAGTTGCGGGGAGTCCTGGACGCGGTTCATCAGCCGTCCGCTTATCGCCCCGAAATCAAGGATGTCCAGCGGGAGCTCCGACGCCATGAAGCCGTCGGCCATGTCGCGCCAGCGTGCTCTTCCCTGCACCTCGACCTGTCCCGGCCGTGCCAGATAGTGCGACCAGGCCATCCGGTGGTCGGTTTCCGACGGCACGATGAAGGCGTAGGACGATCCCTGCAGGATGCGTCCTCCGGTGATGGCGGCGCGATGGGTCACGGTGCCCGTGGCCCTGATCCGCGCGCCCGACAGGCTCGGCAGGCGGCAGTCGACCCCCGAGAGGATCTCCGGTGAGATCGCGTGGGGCAAGGGACGCAGCGAGGTGCGAACCTGCTCGCCCGAGACGAGGCATAGAGCTTCCCGGCACTGGGCCTCGGAGAGCTCTCCCAGATTGCGCAGAAGCCCGGTGTGCACTTCCCCCACTATCAACATGTGGCCTCCAGGCCGGTCCCTCGCAGGCGGCCGGTCCCTACAGGAAGACGTAGGAGACGCGGTCGACGACTTCGTCCTCAAGCCGCAGGCCCTCGCCGCGAGCGCGGCCGGCCACCTGCGAGAGCACCTCCGGGTCGGCGGCCACCTGGCCGAGGATCGTCCGTACGGCCAGTTCGACGGGCAGGAACCGCGAGGAGAGGACCGACGCGGTGCGGTAGGCGGCGAACGGAGGGGCGCTCGGGTTGAGCTGCACGAAGGGCGGAAGCGCGTCCCAGTCGGCGGGGAACCCCTCTTCCAGGCGGGACGGGGTGACCACCGGCCTGCCGTGGTGCCTGAGCAGGCCGAGGCGCATCAGCTGCCAGACCGCGGCGAGGTAGGGGCAGGACCACACCCGCGTGCCGCGGGGCTCGTCCCACAGCTCCACGTCGACGAAGATCGAGTGCCGTCGGGCGGCGTTCTGCGCGGGAGGCCGCCAGCCGGGCTCGCCGCCCATGGCCTCGGACTGCGCGCCGTCGGTCTCACGCCGGCCGTTGCAGAGCCAGCCGCTCTTGGTCAGCGGTGGCCGCGACCCGTTCGTGCCGGGGGCCGGGTCGTCGACGATCCGGTCCAGGACCAGGCGCGCCACGTCGACCGTGCCCGAGTGGGCGCAGCCCGACTCGCGGGCCAGGTAGTCGATCACGAGCCCGGCCTCCTCGGCCGCCTCGATCACCATGGGCACGACCTCGGCCGGGGTGCTGAAACGGCTGAAGTAGTCGTCGATGAGAAAGCACGTGCTCACCCGCGCCTTCGGGTGGGCCGTCTTGCGAAAGGTCTCGAACCAGGGCGCGACCAGGCGGAACTGGTCGCGGATGCGCTGCGGGCCGACCGCGAAGTCCTCCATGTAGAGGTGGCCGAGCTCGACGGACACGTGGGAGAGGGGGGTCGACTCGACTCGGCGCCGCGCGGTGTCCTCGGTGAAGACGGCTTTCACAGGCCCTCCCAGGCGTGCGCGTCGAAGATCTTCGTGGCCAGGTCGTCGAACGCCTTGATGGTGTTCTCGTTGGCGATGCGGCTCGCGTAGACGTCCTCGTCGACGATGAGCTGCTCCCTCCACTGCAGCACCGGATCGAGCGGCACCTTCCCGAGCATCGCCGTGCGGCCGACCCTGTGGCGCCTCGCCAGCTCGTGCAGGTCGCGGTTGCACTCGTCGAGCCAGGCGAGCTGGGTGGAGCGCAGGGCCGACAGCTCCGGCGCGCTCGGCTCGACGACGGCCGTGCGGACGAAGCGGATCTGCTCGGCGAGGGCCCTCTTGTCGTGCCCGTGGACGGTGCCGACGTCCAGCAGGCCCCGCTTGTCGTACACCAGCCCGGACGCCGCGATGATGTGCTGGCGGGTCCATCGGTGGTAGACGAGCCAGCGGAAGGGAACGGCCGCGAGCTCGGGGTGCGCCGTGGCGGCCAGCACCATGTCGGCGGCGTACGACCGTCCGGCGCTGAGGTCGACCAGGCAGAGGTCGAACTCCTCCTGCAGGCGGAGGAAGAGCCGCACGCACTGCTGGACGATCGCCGTCGTGCTGCGGAACTCGCCGCCGCTCGAATCGCCGGGGAACAGCGCCAGCTGCCCGGCCCCAGGGGGCTTGCCGCGCAGCGCGCCACGGTCGGACTCGGCCCAGATGTCGATGCGGTACGGCTCCTGGACCTTCTCCTGGAGGTAGGAATGCATGCCGCCGCGGTCGGTGCCGCGCTCGGCCGCGCTCACGTTGAAGATGGCGCCGGCCGTCGGGGAGCCGAAGTCGAAGTCGAGGTAGCAGACGTCGTCACCGTGAAGCGCCCGGCGGTAGACGATGTTGCTGCTCGTCACCGAGCGGCCGGTGCCGCCCTTGTCGCTGATCGCGAAAACCAGCACGTCAGTTTCCCTCCGTGGCGTTCTCCCGGGCCAGGGCCAGCAGTTCGAGATCGCGGAGGCATTCGCTGACGAGGGCTATCGCGCTCCCCGGGCGCGAACGGATGATCACCCGCGCTCGCCCGAGGTTGGCCTCGATGCTTCGCAGCTTCGGCTGGAGCGCCTGCCGGGAGCCGGCCACCCAGATGAGCTGCTCCTGGTCGTAGAGATGCTCGGCCTCGCTGAGCATCTCGTTGGCGATGTCGGCGAGCAGCGGGCTGCGGATCGGCTGCGTCTCGATGGTCTTGGCCGCCGAGACCAGGAACTCCACCGCTCGTTCGGTGAAGTACCAGGACGGCAGCTCGGTGACCTGCTTCAGGTCGGTGAAGACCCTGGAGGGCTGGTCCCACAGGCCCCTGGCAGGGCCCTCCGTGTAGCGGCGCCGGGAGATGTGCTCCCAGATCTCGTCCGCGAGGGACAGGAGCCGCTCGCGCATCTGGGTGCTCCGAGAGATGGACGCCACGCCGATCGTCCGCTTCAGCAGCGTGATGGAGAAGTCCGAGATGAGCCAGTGCATCGGCGGGCCCAGGGCGTCGCTGCCGTCGAGCTGGTAGACCACGCCCGGCGAGTGCATCTTCACCGGGGGATCGTCCTTGGTCGCCCGGCGGGTGATGCGTGCTCTCATGGCCAGCTCGTCGAGGACTCCGGCGACGCGGCTGAGCACGGTGTCCGTCGCGCGGGTGCTCAATAGGTTCTCGACCACCATGGCGGTCACCAGCAGGGAGAAGTAGTCGGACTCCACGTCGTCGGTGGTGCGCCAGGGAATGTCCTCCAGTGGCCAGCGACCGCGCCCGAACATGGCGATGCGCGCCCAGTAGGCCTGGGTGAGGTCCCACCGGCGTTGCAGGGCGTTGGCGAGCTGCTGCTGCTCGTCGTCGAGCAGGCCGAGGACGCGCGTGCGCTCCGAGAACAGGTCGGTGATGCTCGTCAGCGCGATGACGGTGAAGTACAGGAACGGCAGGTTGGGTGCGATGCCGTTCGGCTGCGGCCCCACGTCGAGGTCGGTCACGACCTCCGGGGCGTCCTGGACGATGCCCCAGCTCCAGCCGCACTCGAAGATGAGGTTGTGGTTGTCGAGGTCGACCTGTCCGGATCCGATGGTCAGGTCGCGAAGGCCGGCCCGCACGCCCGTGAGCTGCCTCTGCAGCTCCTCGACGACCCGCCGCTCGGGGAGGTTCTCCTGGTTGACCGAGCGGATCAGCGCCTGGCCCTGCGCGGACCCCGGGTCGAACACGTTGATCGTGAAGCTGCGCAGGAGGTTCACCATGGCGGCCGACAGCCGCTTGGCGGCGCGCGTCTCCACGTCCAGGATCTCCTTGAGGAGCTCCTCGCGGCGCACGCTACGGCGGAAGACCTTGAGAAAGCCGAGGATGCTCAGCATCAGGGTCACCGACATCGAGAACGAGTCCACGACGTCGAGCCGTTGCTGCTCCTGGGTCGGCTCCTGGGCGGGGTCGTTCGACTTGAAGTACGTGCCGCCGGCGAACACCGGGCGACCCTTGTCATCGGTGTAGACGTCGAGGTACTCGCCGATGACCTTGATCAGGGTCTTGGGGATCTCGACGCTGTCCCCGAGCGCCCCGAGCGCGTCGAGGACGTCCTCGGCCGTCTCGTCGGGCACGTCGAGCTTGAATCCGGTCAGCTCTGAAGCCGGGAACATGAGACATAAGAGTTGCTCGGTGTCCGAAATGGAGTTGGAACCGTCGCGCCCGCCCCATGTCCACCGGCCCTCTTGGAGGGACGCACGGGAAACTGCTTTCCAGACTTCGAGAAGTTGTTGCCGTGGCTGCAGTTTCATGGGCGCGGAACCTCTCGCGGCGGCGTTACGTCACTTTCGCAGTCGACCATGCGCCAGGATCATCCCGCTGTACCCCTCGCGCAGCAACCCGTCACTGTCAATATGCCTCACGACGACGTCAGGCGCGTACGATATCAGTTTCCTGCGCACGACATCCTTATCGACTCTGATGGCCGGGAAGAAATGGGTGCCGACCCGGTAGCCCTCGGAGTTCTCCATGAGGGCGATCACGAACGGCGCTCCGGGTTTCAGCGCGTCGAGAAAGCTTCTGATCGCCCGCTCGAATTCCAGCTTCGCGGTGGTGATCGACTCGGCGACGAAGAACATGGTGCCGACGTCCCACTTGGCCCGGGGGAGGTCGAAGATGCTTCCCTTTCGCACCACGGCGCGGCGGGCGATGGCCGATCGCGAGTCGCCGACCTTCTGGTAGCGGCTCTTCTCCGTCAGGACGTTCCAGAACGGGTCCCACGTCGGGGAGTGGTTGAGCACCTCGCGTTCCAGCCACTCGACGTTCGCGCGGGAGTGCTCCCACAGCGTGATCTTGCCGCACAACGGCAGCATCGCGAGGGCGGGATAGAGGTTGGGACCGGTGCCGACGTCGAGGCCCTCGGCGTCGTAGACGTCGCGTATGCCCGCGAAGAAGTCGCGCGCCTGTTCGACCATCTTCCGGTCGTCCTCACGGAGGACACCGTAATTGTGCTGCCAATAGGCGTAGGGATCGAACTCGTCCCAGGGGTAGTCGGTGTTTGTGGAGCCCTTGACGAGCGTGTCGCCCGCTTGATTTCCTGTCATCGTGTGCGCCGCTGCCTTATCTCGTCTCGATCGGTGGAGCCCCCTGCCGCCGGGGCCACTCCTCTCCCCAAGAGGGTGAGGACCGGGACGACCAAGGTGCCTACTCTTATACACTCGTCCCCTGCGTTTTCGCAGGTCATTCCCAGCCTGTGATAGCTTGATCACTTCTTGCGAGTGCGAAGGTCACGGTACGGATAAATCTCTCAAGATGTGGGTTCGGCGGGCTACTTCCAGAATAAGCAAGTAATGGAACGATCCGCTATTTTCGGGCATTTCGGACTTGTCGTCACACGAGGCTGCCGCCCTGGGCGGCGAACATCATGATGTCGATGGCGGCGACCGCGACGGTCACGGCGAAGGCGGCGCGCCGCACGGAGCGCCGGGCCATGAGCAGGCTTCCGATCAGCACGAGCGCGACCGCACCGAGGCCGGCCACGGTGACAGGGCCCCCGCGATCCCCCGGAGCCAGGGCGATCACCACGGACGCCGCCACCAGGAGAAGCGCGGCGCCCAGCCTGGCACCCGTGGGCCCGAGACGCTGCGGCAGGCCGCGCACCCCGAGCGCGAGGTCGTCGGGCAGGTCGGGGACCACGTTGGCGAAGTGCGCGCCCATCCCGAGCAGCGCCCCCGCCAGCAGGGCCCACCACGCGGGCCAGGGCTCCCCGGGCAGCCCCAGGGTCACGAACGCCGGCAGCAGGCCGAAGGCCACCGCGAAGGGCAACGGGGAGGCGACCCCGGCCTTGAGCCTGAGGTTGTACAGCCATCCACAGGCGACGGCGGCGAGGTGCACGATCCCCGCCAGGACACCGCTGGCCAGCGAGAGCGGTACACACAGGGCGAGCGCGGCGAACGCCGCCCCCGCGACGGTGCGGGGCTCGGCCGAGTCGGCGGTGAGCGGCTTGTCGGCCCGTCCGATGGCCCGGTCACGCGTGCGGTCGATCCAGTCGTTGCTCCAGCCGATCGAGAGCTGGCCGCTGAGCACGGCGGCCCCGACCAGGAACGTGCCGCCCGCGCCCCTCCCGACACCGGCCGCGAGCGCGCATCCCACAGCCGTGACGACCACGGTGGGGCCCGGGTGACATGCCTTGATCAACGCAAGCATGTGATCAGCCTCGCGCCCGTACCCCCGTCCACGCAACGCACCGCCGGGGAGCGGCGCACTCGAACCTGTGATCGAAGACTGTCGGCCCCCTCGGATAGTGTCGTCGGTATGCGGATCGCGGTGACGGCGGGCGCCGGCGGCGGCACGCTGCGACCGATGGGGGAGGACGCCAGGCGCGTCGGCGACCTCGCGCGCGCCATGGGTGACCTGGAGCTCTCCGCGCGTCCCCGATGGATCTGGGCCGACACGCGCGAGCTCTATCCCGACCTCCTCGCCCGCGGCGTGCGGCTGGCGCGCTGCCACGATCTGACGCTCACCGAGGCGCTGCTCCTCGGCCACGAAGGCAGGTACGGCGAGCCCAGGTCGGCGCACGCCGCGTACGCCAGGCTGCACGGCCTCCCGGTCCCCGACGACGGGGCGGGCCCGCACGCCGTGCAGGACACGCTGTTCGAGCCCGAGCGCGCCGAGATCGACGTCACCGAGGTCTATCTCGACCAGCTCAGGAGGGTCGAGGCCACCGAGAGCCCCGGCCGCTTCCGCCTCCTGGTCGCCGCCGAGTCGGCCGGAGCGCTGATCGCCGCCGAGATGGGCCACGACGGCATGCCCTGGCGTGAGGACGTCCACGACGAGCTGCTGACCGACCTCCTCGGCCCCCGGCCCGTCCACGGCATGCGGCCCGCGAAGCTCCAGGCCCTCGCCGACCAGGTGAGCGCGGCCTTCGGGTCCACCGTCAACCCCGACTCCCCGCAGCAGATCGTCAAGGCCTTCAAGTCGGCGGGCCTCGCCGTCTCCTCGACCAGGTCCCACGTGCTCAAGCAGGTCGACCACCCGGCGGTCGCGCCCCTGCTGGCGTACAAGGAGCTGGCCCGGCTCCACAGCTTCCACGGCTGGACCTGGGCACACCAGTGGGTGCGCGACCACCGCTTCCATCCGGAGTACGTGGTGGGAGGCGTGGTGTCGGGCCGCTGGGCCACCAGCGGGGGAGGCGCGCTGCAGATCCCCAAGGTGATGCGCCGCGTGGTGGTCGCCGACGAGGGGTGGCGGCTGGTCGTCGCCGACGGGGCCCAGCTCGAACCCCGGGTGCTTGCGGCGATGGCCGGCGACCGCGGCCTGGCCCGCGCCGCCGGCGAGATCGACCTGTACGCCGCGCTCGCCCAGGCCTTCGGCGGCGCCCGCGACAACGCCAAGATCGCCATGCTGTCCGCGATGTACGGCGGCACCAGCGGCGACGCCCCGAAGCTGTTGGCCATGATGCGGCAGCGGTTCCCGCAGGCGTACGCGTTCGTGGAGGACGCCGCGCGCGCCGGCGAGGAGGGCCGGTTGGTGCGTTCCTGGCTCGGACGTACGTGCCCGCCGCCGTCCGCGCACTGGCTGAATCTCGTCTCCGGGCCCGAGGGCGGTCGCGCGGCGCGCGACCGCGGGCGGTTCACCCGCAACTTCGTCGTGCAGGCCACCGCCGCCGAGTGGGCGCTCACCCTGATGGCGTTGCTGCGCGGGCGGCTGCCCCATCCGGCCAGGCTGGTGTTCTTCCAGCACGACGAGGTGATGGTCCACTGCCCGGAGGACCTCGTGGGCGAGGTGTCGGCGGCGGTGAGCCGGGCGGCGGAGGACGCCACCCGCATGCTCTTCGGAGAGACGCCGGTCCGCATCCCCATGGAGGCGGTGGCGGTGACCTGCTACGGAGACGCGAAATAGGTCATGCGACGGCCCTCATCAGGTGCAGTGTCTTCCTGGCCGACCAGCCGATCAGGCAGACGCTGAAGACAGCCTGGACGGTGCGCAGCCAGCCTGGCGTGGTCGTGGCGGCGAAGACCACCACGCCCAGCCAGAGCAGGCCGAACACCGCAACCAGGGTGACGGCCGCCCAGTTCAGCCCCCGGATCCACATGGGGGAAGTCTTCCAGGGCGACCCTCATGTCAGGGCAAAGGCTGCCATCTCAACAAGTGAGCTTGCATCACCGATTTCGCCGGATTGTTGCGAGTCCAGATTTTGCTAGTGAGGCAGCCTGCGGGCGATGCCGCCGCAGCGGCGCATCCGCGCGCTCGTCCTGACGCGGCTGGGGGGCGTCTCTTCCAGGTGGGCGAGCAGCGCCTCGGCCATGCGGGCATCCGCGAGGATGCGACCGACCTCCTCGTCACCGGCGGGCAGCTGGCCCCTCTTGTCCAGCTCGTGCCGAAGGAACGTCAGCGGGTCGGGGTCCCCCACGGCGGCGGAGGCGACGGTCGCCCGTCCGGCCGTCAGCAGCCCCAGGTACTGGGTGCGAAGTGTCGCTTCGCGAAGTCGCGCTTGCTCCAAGTCGTCCAGCAGGGTTCGGGCGATCTGTAGGAGATCGTCTGAGTCGCCCTCCTCGGCCGCGATGTGAGCGCGGATGTCGTCGAACTCCGACCGCGTCATGATGACCACCTCCACGGGCAGGGATCCGGGCACCGGGGTGGCGCCAGCGGATCCCGCACCCTCTTCGTAACGTCTGGCGATTGCGGATGACTTGCTGGCGGGTTGCGCCGGCGCGAATCGCTCGCTGTTTGGGATGGCTGAGGGGCGGGAAAGGTTTACCGGATATCAGAGTGGCGTCCGGCACTCCTGGGATGCTGCTAGAGTTTCCCCTCGTTGGGCGGTGATCAGGCCCCGAGAGATCCAAAAAATCTTGCGGGCTACCAGTCTGCCCACACTCCGTCTAGCGTCCGGATCATCCCGGTTGGTGCAGTAAGTTGGCACTTGTCCGGTTGGCCCGGTAAGTTGGACGGGTTGCCCTGGAGACGGGGCAGTCGGACTGTACCGGTTCGGGATGGTTCATGTCAGATCGGATGATTTGACAGGGAGTGTCTGGATCTGGTAAAGTTAAGTAACGAATGGTGCGCCCTGGATGGGGTCGGAGCCGGTTGGTTCCGGATCTTGTCCGGTGTACGCGTCCGTTTCTTGAGAACTCAACAGTGTGTTAAAAGCCAGTGCATGAATATGCATACCTCCGTCTTCCATGCGCTCTTGTGGGTGTGTGGGGATGGTTTCCTTTGGTTGACATCGCACATGTGTGTGTGGTGTTCGCCGGGATTTCTTCAGACATTGTTTGGAGAGTTTGATCCTGGCTCAGGACGAACGCTGGCGGCGTGCTTAACACATGCAAGTCGAGCGGAAAGGCCCTTCGGGGTACTCGAGCGGCGAACGGGTGAGTAACACGTGAGTAACCTGCCCCTGACTTTGGGATAAGCCCGGGAAACTGGGTCTAATACCGGATACGACCAGCCTTGGCATCGGGTGCTGGTGGAAAGTTTTTTCGGTTGGGGATGGACTCGCGGCCTATCAGCTTGTTGGTGGGGTAGTGGCCTACCAAGGCGACGACGGGTAGCCGGCCTGAGAGGGCGACCGGCCACACTGGGACTGAGACACGGCCCAGACTCCTACGGGAGGCAGCAGTGGGGAATATTGCGCAATGGGCGAAAGCCTGACGCAGCGACGCCGCGTGGGGGATGACGGCCTTCGGGTTGTAAACCTCTTTCAGCAGGGACGAAGTTGACGTGTACCTGCAGAAGAAGCGCCGGCTAACTACGTGCCAGCAGCCGCGGTAATACGTAGGGCGCAAGCGTTGTCCGGAATTATTGGGCGTAAAGAGCTCGTAGGTGGCTTGTCGCGTCTGCCGTGAAAGCCCATGGCTTAACTGTGGGTCTGCGGTGGATACGGGCTGGCTAGAGGTAGGTAGGGGCAAGCGGAATTCCTGGTGTAGCGGTGAAATGCGCAGATATCAGGAGGAACACCGGTGGCGAAGGCGGCTTGCTGGGCCTTACCTGACGCTGAGGAGCGAAAGCGTGGGGAGCGAACAGGATTAGATACCCTGGTAGTCCACGCTGTAAACGTTGGGCGCTAGGTGTGGGGTCCTTCCACGGATTCCGTGCCGTAGCTAACGCATTAAGCGCCCCGCCTGGGGAGTACGGCCGCAAGGCTAAAACTCAAAGGAATTGACGGGGGCCCGCACAAGCGGCGGAGCATGTTGCTTAATTCGACGCAACGCGAAGAACCTTACCAAGGCTTGACATCGCCCGGAAAGCTCTGGAGACAGAGCCCTCTTCGGACTGGGTGACAGGTGGTGCATGGCTGTCGTCAGCTCGTGTCGTGAGATGTTGGGTTAAGTCCCGCAACGAGCGCAACCCTTGTTCCATGTTGCCAGCACGCCCTTTGGGGTGGTGGGGACTCATGGGAGACTGCCGGGGTCAACTCGGAGGAAGGTGGGGATGACGTCAAGTCATCATGCCCCTTATGTCTTGGGCTGCAAACATGCTACAATGGCCGGTACAGAGGGTTGCGATGCCGTGAGGTGGAGCGAATCCCTAAAAGCCGGTCTCAGTTCGGATTGGGGTCTGCAACTCGACCCCATGAAGTCGGAGTCGCTAGTAATCGCAGATCAGCAACGCTGCGGTGAATACGTTCCCGGGCCTTGTACACACCGCCCGTCACGTCACGAAAGTCGGCAACACCCGAAGCCCGTGGCCCAACCAGCTTGCTGGGGGGAGCGGTCGAAGGTGGGGCTGGCGATTGGGACGAAGTCGTAACAAGGTAGCCGTACCGGAAGGTGCGGCTGGATCACCTCCTTTCTAAGGAGCATCTGGCTGAGCTCGCGGGTGCGTCGCAAGGTCGTCGCATCGGGGTTTGGTCCATGGTCGTGTTCGCAAGCGTTCGTCTTGTGCGCGACCTGCTCATTAGTGGAGCACTGGCTAGTCGGATCGTCGGGGTCGTCCCGGCGGCTGGTACCGCCGTGAGTCTCCTCCTTGTGAGGGGGGTTGCGGAGTGGGAACGCTGTCGTGGGGGTTCGGGTGGTTCGAACACACTGTTGGGTCCTGAGGAAACGGGCCAACGCGCGGGGCCGCTGTCGCAGCTGTTGCTGTGGGGTTGCGGTCTCGTTGCTTGTTGGGTCTGTTCCTTGTTTGCGGGGCCAGCCTTCCGTCATACCGGTTCGCATCGTGGCTTGAGAGATGTTGTGTCTTTCGGGTTGGTGGTGTGGGTGTCTGGTGGTGGGTGGGGTTGGTGGCCTGTTTGTTGTTTGTGAATTGCATAGTGGACGCGAGCATCTTTGTGGCCAAGTTTTTTAGGGCACACGGTGGATGCCTTGGCATCAGGAGCCGATGAAGGACGTGGGAGGCTGCGTTAAGCCTCGGGGAGTCGCCAACCAGACGTTGATCCGGGGATGTCCGAATGGGGAAACCTAGCACCAGTCATGTGGTGTTGCCGCCGTCTGAATGTATAGGGCGGTTGGTGGTAACGCGGGGAAGTGAAACATCTCAGTACCCGTAGGAAGAGAAAACAATAGTGATTCCGTGAGTAGTGGTGAGCGAAAGCGGATGAGGCTAAACCATGCGCGTGTGATAGCCGGCAGGTGTTGCGTGTGTGGGGTTGTGGGACCCTCTTGTGGTTTCTGCCGAGGCCACGAACAGTGATAAATCCAGCTGGTAGTCGAAGCTTCTGGGAAGTTGCGCCGTAGACCGTGAGAGTCGGGTAGGCGAAACTGGTTGGACTGTTTGAGGGGATCCCAAGTAGCACGGGGCTCGAGGAATCCTGTGTGAATCTGCCAGGACCACCTGGTAAGCCTAAATACTCCCTGATGACCGATAGTGAACAAGTACCGTGAGGGAAAGGTGAAAAGCGCCCCGGTGAGGGGTCGTGAAATAGTACCTGAAACCGTGTGCCTACAAGCCGTAGGAGCTTGGACGAGGCTTGCCTTGTCCGTGATGTGACTGCGTGCCTTTTGAAGAATGAGCCTGCGAGTTATGGTGTGTGGCGAGGTTAACCCGTGTGGGGGAGCCGTAGCGAAAGCGAGTCTGAATAGGGCGTTTGAGTCGCATGCTGTAGACCCGAAGCGGAGTGATCTACGCATGGGCAGGTTGAAGCGCGGGTAAGACCGTGTGGAGGACCGAACCCACCAGGGTTGAAAACCTGGGGGATGACCTGTGTGTAGGGGTGAAAGGCCAATCAAACTCCGTGATAGCTGGTTCTCCCCGAAATGCATTTAGGTGCAGCGTCACGTGTTTCTTGCCGGAGGTAGAGCACTGGATGGCTGATGGGCCTTACCGGGTTACTGACGTCAGCCAAACTCCGAATGCCGGTAAGTGAGAGCGTGGCAGTGAGACTGCGGGGGATAAGCTCCGTAGTCGAGAGGGAAACAGCCCAGACCACCGACTAAGGCCCCTAAGCGTGTGCTAAGTGGGAAAGGATGTGGAGTCGCAGTGACAACCAGGAGGTTGGCTTAGAAGCAGCCATCCTTGAAAGAGTGCGTAATAGCTCACTGGTCAAGTGATTCCGCGCCGACAATGTAGCGGGGCTCAAGTACACCGCCGAAGTCGTGGCATTCACGCGTTAAGCCCGGCGCACGTTTGTGTGTCTAGGTGTGTGGATGGGTAGGGGAGCGTCGTGCGGCCGGCGAAGCAGCCGAGTGATCGAGTTGTGGAGGCCGTGCGAGTGAGAATGCAGGCATGAGTAGCGAATCAGAAGTGAGAAACTTCTGCGCCGGATGACCAAGGGTTCCTGGGCTAGGCTAATCCGCCCAGGGTAAGTCGGGACCTAAGGCGAGGCCGACAGGCGTAGTCGATGGACAACGGGTTGATATTCCCGTACCCGCTAGCACGCGCCCATATCGAATCCAGTGATACTAAGGGTCCTTAAGCCCCTGTTGTCCTTCGGGACTTGGTGAGGCTGAACGCCTGGCCTGATCTGGTAGTAGGTAAGCGATGGGGTGACGCAGGAGGGTAGCCCATCCCAGGCGATGGTTGTTCCTGGGGTAAGCATGTAGCCCGTGGCATAGGTAAATCCGTGCCACACGTAGGGTGAGATGTGATGCCGAGCCGATTGTGGTGAAGTGGGTGATCCCATGCTGCCGAGAAAAGCCTCTAGTGAGTGTGCCGGCGGCCCGTACCCTAAACCGACTCAGGTGGTCAGGTAGAGAATACCAAGGCGATCGGGTGAACTGTGGTTAAGGAACTCGGCAAATTGCCCCCGTAACTTCGGGAGAAGGGGGACCCTTGCTGGTGATGAGTCTTGCACTCGGAGCTGGTGGGGGTCGCAGTGGCCAGGGGGAAGCGACTGTTTACTAAAAACACAGGTCCGTGCGAAGTCGTAAGACGATGTATACGGACTGACGCCTGCCCGGTGCCGGAACGTTAAGGGGACCGGTTAGTGCGCTTTCGGGCGTGCGAAGCTGAGAACTTAAGCGCCGGTAAACGGCGGTGGTAACTATAACCATCCTAAGGTAGCGAAATTCCTTGTCGGGTAAGTTCCGACCTGCACGAATGGCGTAACGACTTCCCCGCTGTCTCAACCACAGACCCGGCGAAATTGCACTACGAGTAAAGATGCTCGTTACGCGCAGCAGGACGGAAAGACCCCGGGACCTTCACTACAGCTTGACATTGGTGTTTGGGACGGCTTGTGTAGGATAGGTGGGAGACGGTGAAGCTCGGACGCTAGTTCGGGTGGAGTCATTGGTGAAATACCACTCTGGTCGTTTTGGATGTCTAACCCGCGCCCGTGTATCCGGGTGGGGGACAGTGTCTGGTGGGTAGTTTAACTGGGGCGGTTGCCTCCTAAAGGGTAACGGAGGCGCCCAAAGGTTCCCTCAGCCTGGTTGGCAATCAGGTGTTGAGTGTAAGTGCACAAGGGGGCTTGACTGTGAGACCGACAGGTCGAGCAGGAGCGAAAGCTGGGACTAGTGATCCGGCGGTGGCATGTGGAAGCGCCGTCGCTCAACGGCTAAAAGGTACCCCGGGGATAACAGGCTGATCTTCCCCAAGAGTCCATATCGACGGGATGGTTTGGCACCTCGATGTCGGCTCGTCGCATCCTGGGGCTGGAGTAGGTCCCAAGGGTTGGGCTGTTCGCCCATTAAAGCGGTACGCGAGCTGGGTTTAGAACGTCGCGAGACAGTTCGGTCCCTATCCGCTGCGCGCGCAGGAGACTTGAAAGGGGCTGTCCCTAGTACGAGAGGACCGGGACGGACGAACCTCTGGTGTGCCAGTTGTTCTGCCAAGAGCACGGCTGGTTGGCTACGTTCGGGAGGGATAACCGCTGAAAGCATCTAAGCGGGAAGCCTGCCTTGAGATGAGGTCTCCCACCTGGAAACAGGGTAAGGCTCCCAGGAGACGACTGGGTTGATAGGCCGGAGGTGGAAGCATCGTGAGGTGTGGAGCTGACCGGTACTAATAGGCCGAGGACTTGACCACAAAGCGTTTTGCTCGCGTCCACTATGTAACTCAGAAACAACAAGCTGGGGTGACCCTGGTTGTGTGTTTCAAGGGGTTACGGCGGTCATAGCGGAAGGGAAACACCCGGTTACATTCCGAACCCGGAAGTTAAGCTTTCCAGCGCCGATGGTACTGCACCGGGGACGGTGTGGGAGAGTAGGACACCGCCGGACAAATATTGTGTTGGTAGGAAAGCCATCCACTTTGTGGATGGCTTTCCTGCGTTTTGGGGTATTTCCCGCTGGCCGCCTGACCCTCTGGACACGTGACCCTCTGGACACGTGACCCTCTGGACACGTGACTATCTAGTTCGTCCGTTCCCCCCTCCGTCCGTCTACGACGGTCCACTCCCACTGCTCCGTCCACGGGTTCCCTGCCCCCGGAGTCAATTGGGGAAGGGGCCCGCGGTGGGTTCGGGGATCGGACTCCTCCTCCGGCCAGGAGCCCCGCGCCCTCGGTCCCTTCGATGGTCGTCCGCCGTAGATTCGGCGCCGGCACAGCCGCACCACGTCCCACCGCTTCGGCGCCAAGGCTGGACACAAGACCGGCGCAGAGTGGTGGCGCCGACCCACATCCCACCGCGTCGGCATCGGGGGATAGCGGTTTGCTGTTCAGCGGGGGGCGGAAGGTTGGGTCGGGAGCTGCGGGTTTGCTGTTCAGTGGGGCTGGGGTTGGGTCTCGGGTGAACTTTTAGGGCGGGGTTTGGGGTGGGCCTGGGGGTTTTGGAGGGGGTCGGGAAGCGCCCGTAATGTGACTGTCATAACGGGTTGAGCTGCGGTTCTATGCCTTTTGTCAATTGCAGTCCGTCCGTTATTCAAGCGCTTGGTTGCAACGCATGTTCGTTGCTGGCGTGACGCGCTACGCTTCGCGATACTCAGGAGCAGATCTCCACCGTGTGTGGCTGGTTGGCGCTAAGGGGTGTGATGTCGTGGCCGGTAGGCATCGTAATCTCGATCCCCTTGGATATGACGGATGGAAAGACGACCCCCCATCCCGGGGTGATCGCTCGAGGCGCCTTCTGAGATTCATGGGTCGCTCTTCTCGATCCGAGAGCGAGTTGCGATCCAGGAGCGATCAGAGATCCAGAAGCAATGAAGAAGCCCAGGAAGGCCATGGGCCTCTGGGCGGTCCTGGATCTCCCGGTGACCCTGCATCCTTTGCCGGCAGCCCATACCGAGGTGACGAGGCGACTAGGGCTGACCAGAGATTCTTGGCGTATGAGTGGGCAGGGCTCGACCGATCATCCTCGGCTTATGAGGAGGCGAGAGCTGATCAGGGGACGGGGGCTGATCAGGGGGCGGGGGCTGACCGGAGATCCTTAGCCGAGGAGGGGCCTTTTGGTGACTTGGGGATCTTTGGCGATCAACGGTTCCTGCGCGACGAGACACCCGTACAGAATTCAGGATTCCACGGGGACCGTAGCCCTTTGGGCGACGAAGGATCACTGAGTGACTTGGGATTCGGCGGCGGACGCGGCCATCTCGACGACCGAGTCTCCAATGATGACCTTGGGTTCAGGGTTGATCCTCAACGGGGATCTAGTGATGCGACATCCCCTGATGGCTTGGGGTTCGGGGGTGAGCGTGGTTTCCGCTACTCTCGGGCCTCCGATGAGGACAGGGGAATTGGGGCTGATCGTCAAGGGGGATTCAGTGATGAAACGTCCCCTGGTGATTCGGGATTCGGCGACGGACGGAGCTTCTCGAACGATCGAGTTTCCAACGGCTTCCGGGAAGAGCGGGCCGCCGACGGCTTCCGGGATGACCGGGTCTCCGCCGACGGCTTCGGGGACGGCCGTGTCTCTGATGACGGCTTCCGGGGCGGCCGGGCCGCAGACGGCTTCCGGGATGATCAGGGCGCTGACAGTTTCCGGGACGGCCGGGGCTTCGGTGGGGGTTGGGGATACGCGGGGGATGGTCACGGGCTCGTAGGTGACGACGCATCCGTCCGTGATCGTCGGTTCATCGCCGACCGCAGAGCGTGGAACGACGAAGCGCCCCTTGGCGTCATGGGATTCGGGGTTGATGCTCCGGGATCCTTCGGCGACGAAGCATCCACGGGGGAGTCGGGATTCGCAGGCGATCACAGAGTCTGGGGCGCCCAAGGTTCCAAAGACGTCGCGGCCGATCAGGAACGCCTGGGTGATCGCAGTTCCCTGGGCAGCCCAGGGTTCCTGGGTGATCAGCCGGGGACGGACGCGGAGCGATCGCCTGCCGTGGAACGAACCACCGGCACCGAACGAGGTGCACGTGCACAACGAGACGCAGGTACTAGACAGGATGCCGGTACCAAACGAGGTGCACGCACTAGGGAAGCGATCGGTGGTGAGCGAGCCGCCCGTACCGAACGGGCTCCCTCGCGGAGGCGGGGGCGGAGGGTTCTTGCTGCCGTCGCGCTGGGCGGTGTGCTGCTGGTGGCGCTTGGCGGTGGGGCGTACGCGCTGATGAACAGGACGGCGTGCGGCGAGCATCCCGCATTGCGCGTCGTGGCGGCACCGGAGATCGGGCCGGCGCTCGTCCGGATAGCGCGGCAGTACACCAAGGACGGTGGCTGCGCCGCGATATCCGTGCGCACGAAGAGCTCCGCGGACACGGCCGACCAGCTGGGCCTGCGCAAGGATGTCGCGGACGTGTGGGTGCCGGACGCCTCGGTGTGGACGGACCTCGCGCTGGCGCAGGGCGCGGACCGGACGCTGCTCGGGCAGGGCACGTCGATCGCCCACTCGCCCGTCATCATGGCCGTGACCCAGGAGACGGCCACCAAGCTCGCGCTCCACCCGGGCGAGCCGTCCTGGACGCTCCTGATCCCCACCTCGGCGACCAAGAGGAGACTGCCCAGGGCGTTCACCACGCTGCCGACTCCCAGCAGGTACGCGTCGGGCCTGGCCGCGCTGAACGTGCTGAACGCCGTCGTGGCCGACCGCCCCGACATGCTGAAGATCGTCCAGGGCGTGACGGCGAACCTGAAGCGGGCGATCGTCCCTTCCGAGGAGGCGCTGTTCGGTCTGGTGGATCAGCCTGCCGGCGGTGCCGATCCCGTGATCGTGGCCAGCGAGCAGGCGGTCTGGCGGCACAACGACGCGCGGCCGGACCACCGGGCGATCGGCCTGTACCCCAAGGAGGGAGCGATCGCCCTCGACTACCCCTACGTGCCGATGACCAAGGATCCCGTCAGGCGCCGGGCGGCCGAGGAGTTCCTCCGCACGGTGACCTCCCCGGAGGGACGTACGCTCCTGCAGGCCGTCGGCTTCCGCGACCCTGGGGGTAAGGCCGGGTCCGCGATGGACGAGCGCCACGGGGTGCGTACAGCGCCGCCGCGGGACATTCCAGCGCCCGACACCAGGACCACCCTCCGCGCCCTGCTGTCGATGAGGCTGCTTCTGGCCGATACCCGCGCTCTGCTCCTGCTGGACATCAGCGGTTCCATGGCCGAGCGGATCCCCGGGATGACCCAGACCCGCATGCAGGCGACGGCGGGCTTCGCGGAGGCGGGGATCCGCAGCCTGCCCAAGGGGAGCGACGTCGGCCTGTGGGTCTTCTCAACGAACCTCGACGGCGACAAGGACTACAAGGAGGTCGTGCCGGTCGGCCCGCTGCGGGAGCGCGGTCCGCAGGTCGTACGGGAGCTCCGCAGGCTGCCCGGGAGCACCCGGGGCGACACCGGCCTGTACGACTCGGTGCTGGCGGCGTTCCGGTCGGCCTCGAAGCACCAGGTGAAGGACATGCTGAGCTCGGTCATCGTGTTCACCGACGGCAGGAACGACGATCCCAGCGGCATCTCGCGCGCCCGGCTCGTCAGCACTCTGCGGCGGGAGTTCAAGCCCGCCCAGCCCGTGACCATCACGCTGATCGGGTACGGCGACGGCATCGACGCCAGGGAGCTGCGGCAGATCGCGCAGGTGACGAACGGGGTGGCCATGGTGGCCAGCACCTTCGACCAGGCCCAGCAGCTCTTCCTCCAGGTCATCGCCAACCGGGTCTGCGTGGACAGGGGAAGATGCGCCTCGCAGGGATAGGGGCGCTCAGGGCTGTTCAGGGTCCGACGCGGCGTGCAGCAGTGGCTCGACGCGGTAGGGCACCTGGGTCGACAGCGCGATGGTCGTGTCGGTGCGCTGGACGGCCGGTGACGCCAGAACCGTGGCGATGATCTCCTGAAGGTGCGCGGTGCTCCTGGCGACCACCCGGCAGAGCAGGTCGGCCTGGCCGCTGGTGCCGTACACCTCGATGATCTCCGGGACGGACCTGAGCGCCTGTACGGCCTCGGCCAGCCTGCCCTGCGAGATCTGCAGGGACACGAACGCGAGGATGGGGTAGCCCATCTCGGCCGGCACGATGGTCGGCCCGAAGTCGCCGATGACGCCGCGTGCGACGAGCTTCTCCACACGGGCCTGTACGGTGCCCCGGGCGACGCCGAGCAGCCGTGCCAGCTCGGTCAGGCCGATGCGCGGATGCGCCCGCATGGTGACCAGGAGCCGGCTGTCCAAGGGGTCGACGGAGCCGTGAGCCGTAGGCATGGCCAGAGACTACGGGTGCACCGGCCCCCTGCGTACGGGACATGTGGGTGTACGGGGGTGGCCGGTAGGGGTCGGGTGGGGTTGTCCGGGCACGCGGAAAGCCGGAGGCCGTACCAAGCCTGCGGACTGTGCGGAATGACCAGCGTCTAGCCGTCCTGGGGGCCGACCCCTAGATGATGTGACCACGAAAGCTGGTCGCTCTTGCCATTAAAAGTGCAAATCGCTGTACTTCTGTCATGTTCGAGGAAGCCCAGTACTTCGCCCCCGTGGCGACCAGGGACGACGGTTCCGTGGTCGTCGAGTTGGCCGCGAACCACCCCGGAGTCGCGGACCCCATATATCGCGAGCGCCGCAACGCCATCGCCGCCCTCGCCCTGAACCACACCCCCGGCCGGCCCATCCCCCGGGCCGCCTACACCGAGCAGGAACACCAGGTGTGGGCGCTGGTGACCAGGGAGCTCGCGGCCAAGCACCGCGAGTACGCGGCAGGGGAGTACCTGAGGGGTTGCGAGCGCCTCGGCCTCCCCGCGGACCGGATCCCGCAGCTCCAGGAGGTCGGTGACCTCCTCGAACCGCTGACCGGGTTCCGCTACCTTCCGGCGGCCGGGCTCGTGCCGCTCCGTGACTTCTACGGCGTGCTGGAGGACGGTCTGTTCTACTCGACCCAGTACATCCGCCATCACTCGGTGCCGTTCTACACCCCGGAGCCCGACGTGATCCACGAGGTGATCGGGCACGCCAACGCGCTGGCGTCCGACCGGTTCGCCCGGCTGTACCGGCTCGCGGGCGCCGCCGCCCGCCGGGTGGAGACCGGCGAGGCGCTGGAGTTCATCTCCAAGGTGTTCTGGTTCACGATGGAGTTCGGCGTGCTCGCGGAGAACGGCGCGGACCGCGCGTACGGGGCGGGCATCCTGTCGTCCTACGGTGAGATCGAGGAGTTCCGCGGCATGGACATCCTCCCGCTCGACCTGGCCGTGATGGGCACGACCACCTACGACATCACGCAGTACCAGGACGTGCTGTTCAGGGCGGAGTCGTTCGACCATCTGGAGGACGTCGTCGGCGACTTCTGGGCCACCTGCGACGACGAGGTGATCGCCCGCATCGTCACCGACGGCGCGGTGGTGAAGAGCGCGGTCTGACCGCTCGCGGGGCGAGCCGAAGCGGTCAGAACGGCCCCGCCGCGGGTCAGGCCGGGGTGACCAGCCGGTAGCCGACCCCGCGCACGGTCTGTATCAACTGGTCGTCGTCGTCACCGAGGCGCGCGCGCAGGCGCTTGACGTGCACCGCGATGGTGTTCGTCGACATGCTCTCGGCCGCGTGCCAGACATGGCGCATGATCTGGTCCCGCGTCACCGTGCGGTCGGCGTGGCGCATCAGGTAGTGCAGCAGCTCGAACTCGCGCAGCGGCAGGTGCACCGGCATCCCGCCGACGCGCACCTGGTAGGCGCCGGCGTCGAGCTCGACGCCTCCCACGGTGAGCACGCCGCGCCCCATCGCGTCCCCGGGGAACGCCGCCTGCACGAGCGGCAGCAGCTCGGGCACGCGGTACGGTCTCGCCACGCAGGCCGTGGCGCCGGCCGCGAGCGCCTGTATGGCCTGCTCGGCGTGCCCCTCGCCCACGCCGAGCAGGACCGGTACGGCCCGCGCCAGCCGTACGGCGCGGACGAACTCCACCGGCCCTATGACGGGCAGGGACGCGCTGACGAGCACCACGTCCGGCCGTAGCGCGCCGGCCTGGATCAGGGCCTGAGCCCCGTCGGCGACTCCGGCCACGAGGACGCCCTCGCGCTCCAGCGCCGCGGCCAGTTCCCTGACCATGCCGGCGTCGGGATCGGCTACCAGCAGCATGGGCGCCGGTCGAGTGTCCCCGTCCACTTCAGGAGCCGTCTGCGGCTGGGTCACACCATCTCCTAAAAAAACCCGACATACCGGCCATCCGAGGTGCTGATCAGAAACCGATCATCCGAAGCGTCCGGTGATGTAGTCCTCGGTTGCCTTCTGAGTCGGATTTGTGAAGATCTTCGAGGTATCGTCCATCTCGACGAGCTTGCCCGGCTGGCCCTGGCCGGCCAGGTTGAAGAAGGCCGTCCTGTCGCTGACCCGCGCGGCCTGCTGCATGTTGTGCGTCACGATCACGATCGTGTAGTCGTTCTTCAGCTTGGCGATGAGGTCCTCGATGGCCAGCGTCGAGATCGGGTCCAGCGCCGAGCAGGGCTCGTCCATGAGCAGGACGGCCGGGTTGACGGCGATGGCGCGCGCGATGCACAGGCGCTGCTGCTGCCCGCCGGAGAGGCCGGCGCCCGGCTTGTTCAACCGGTCCTTGACCTCGTTCCAGAGGTTGGCGTCCTTCAGGGAGCTCTCGACGACGCCCTCGGTCTCGGACTTGGAGACCCGGCCGTTGAGACGCAGCCCCGCGGCGACGTTATCGAAGATCGACATCGTCGGGAACGGGTTCGGCCGCTGGAAGACCATGCCGACCGTGCGCCGCACCGAGACGGGGTCGACGTCCGAGCCGTAAAGGTCCTGGTCCTCCAGCATGATCTTGCCCTCGACGCGGGCGCCCGGAATGACCTCGTGCATGCGGTTGAGCGTCCGCAGGAACGTCGACTTGCCACATCCGGACGGCCCGATGAAGGCCGTGACCGAGCGAGGCTCGATCGTCATCGTGATGCCTTCGATCGCCTTGTGCGATCCGTAGTACGCGTCGAGGTCGGCGACCTCGATCTGCTTGGCCATTGTCGATAACCCCTTATCGGCCCTTGGCGGGCGAACGCCACCACGTGATGAGGCGTGCCACCAGGTTGAGCAGCATGACGATGACGATCAGGGTGAGCGCTCCGGCCCACGCCCGGTCGACCGCGGTGACGTTCGGCCGCTGTGCCTGGTCGAAGACGTACAGCGGGAGGCCCATCTGCGGTCCCTTGAACGGGTCCGGGTTGATGGAGTCGGTGACGAACACCGTGAGCAGCAGCGGGGCCGTCTCGCCCGCGACACGGGCGATGGCCAGCATGACGCCGGTGACGATGCCGGTGAGGGCGGTGGGAACCACGATGCGCGCGATCGTCTTCCACTTGGGGACGCCGAGCGCGTACGACGCCTCGCGGAGCTCGTTCGGGACGAGGCGCAGCATCTCCTCGGCGGAGCGCACCACGGTGGGCATCATCAGGATCGACAGGGCCAGCGCGCCGGCGAAGCCGGAGTAGCCGAGGCCGAGCACGAGCACCCAGAACGCCAAGATGAAAAGACCGGCCACCACCGAGGGGATGCCGGTCATCACGTCCACGAAAAAGCTGATCGAGCGGGCCAGTCGCCGGCCCTCGCCGTACTCCACGAGGTAGATCGCGGTGAGCAGGCCGACCGGCACCGAGATCAGCGTGGCCACGCCGACCTGCTCCAGCGTGCCGAGGATGGCGTGGTAGGCGCCGCCTCCGGCGTCGCGCGCGCCGATGTTGCGCATGGAGTGCGTCAGGAACTCGGCGTCGAAGCGGGCGGCGCCGTTCTTGATCACCAGCCAGAGCACCGACACCAGCGGGACCACCGCGATCGCGAAGGCCAGCCACACCAGGCCCTGGACGATGCGGTTCTTCAGCCGCCGGTTGAAGGCGACCGGGGTGATGACACTGGGCGACATGGTCATGCGGCGGCCCTCGAGTACTCCTTGCGGCGGGCGATGATCAGCCGGGCGGCGGTGTTCACGAGCAGGGTGATCACGAACAGCACGAGGCCGGAGGCGATCAGCGCGCCCTGCCCGATGGGCGTGGCCTCGCCGAACCCGTTGGCGATGTTCGCGGCGATGCTGTTGCCGTTGGCGGACAGCACCTGGAAGGTGATCGTGAAGGTCGCGGGGAAGATGAGCGCGACCGCGATCGTCTCGCCCATCGCGCGCCCGAGGCCGAGCATGGCGGCGCTGATGATGCCGGGACGCCCGAACGGGAGCACCGACATTCTGATCATCTCCCACTGCGTGGCGCCGAGGGCCAGGGACGCCTCTTCGAGCATCCTGGGCGCCTGGAGGAACACCTCGCGGGAGATCGCGGCGATGATCGGCAGGATCATGATCGCGAGCACGATCGAGCCGGTCAGGATCGACTTGCCGTACACCGCGTCGCCGGCGAACAGCGGGATCCACCCGAAGTAGGTGTTCAGGAAGGTGGACGGGCCCTTCATGAACGGGATGAGGAAGATCACGCCCCACAGGCCGTAGACGACGCTGGGCACGGCCGCCAGCAGGTCGATGATGTAGCCGAGGATCCCGGCGAGGCGGCGCGGCGCGTAGTGCGAGATGAACAGCGCCACCCCGATCGCCACCGGCAACGCCATGATCAGGGCCAGGAAGGAGCTGATCACGGTGCCGAACGCCAGCGCCGCGATGCCGAAGACCGGCGGCGTGTTGTTCGGGGTCCAGACCTTCTCGGTGAGGAAGTGAGAGGTGTTGGCCTGGAGGGCGGGGACGGCCTTCACGATGAGGAAGACCGCGATCGCCGCCATGATCGCTAGCAGCAGGATTCCGGCGCCGGTCGTCGCGAACCGGAAGGGCCCCTCACCGCGGCTGCGCCGGAAGGCGGACCGGCCAATGGCCGGCCCGCCCTCGCGTGTACGAAGTGGCGTGGCCATCGAGTTAGGAGATCGCCTCGACGGCCGTACGGACCTTGGCGACCAGGGTGGCCGGGAGCGGCGCGTAGCCGAGACCGGTCAGCGCGGTCTGACCCTCATCGCTCGCCGTGTAGGTGAGGAAGGACTTGACCAGCTTGGAGTCCTCGGCGGAGAGCCCCTTCTCACAGGTGATCTCGTAGGTCACCAGGACGATCGGGTATGCGCCCGCGGCCTTGGTGGCGTAGTCGATCGACAGCTTCAGGTCGTTGCCGGTGCCCTGGACCTCGGCGGCCTCGACCGTCTTGGCGGCGCTCTCCGGGGTCAGCTCGACGAACTCGCCCGAGCCGTTGGCGACCTTGGCCTTGGTGAGGCCGGAGTTCTCCGCGAAGGAGAGCTCGACGTAGCTGATCGCACCTTCGGCGCCCTTGACGGCCTGCGCGATGCCGTCGGAACCCTTGGCGCCCTGGCCCTTGGCCTCGGCGGGGAACGCCTTGGCGGGCTCGTACGGCCAGCCGGCGGTGGTCTTCAGGAACTTGGTGAAGTTGTCGCTGGTACCCGACTCGTCCGAGCGGTGGAACGCCTGGATCGGGGTCGAGGGCAGCTTGGCGTCAGGGTTGTCCTTCTTGATCGCCGCGTCGTCCCACTTGGTGATCTTGCTGTTGAAGATGTCACCGATGGTCTGCGGCGAGAGCTGCAGGCTGTCCACACCCGGGAGGTTGTAGACGACCGCGACCGGGCCGATCACCATGGGAAGGTTGATCGCCTTGCCGGTCTTGCAGCGCGCGTCGGCCTGGGCGGGCTCGCCCTTGTCGTCCTTGAGCGCCGAGTCGGAACCGGCGAAGGCGATGGTGCCCTGGATGAACGACTGGACACCCGCTCCGGAGCCGCTGGGCTGGTAGTTGATGCTGACACCCGGGTTGGCGCCCTGGAACGACTTCTTCCACTCGGCGATCGCGTTGGCCTGGGCAGAGGAGCCGGCCGCGTTGATCGTGCCGCTGAGGCCATCGCTGCCAGCGCTGCCCGCGGGGGCGGGGGCTGACGCGGTGTCGGTGCCGCCGTTGTTGTCGTCGGTGCCGCACGCGGCGAGCGAAAGCACGCCGGCGATAGCGGCCGCGGCAAGCCGGCCTGCATACTTCACGGTTGTTGTCCTCCCACGTTGTTCTCTCAACGGTTAGGACGCTAGGGAGTCAAGGTGACTTAAACCCCGGTTAAAGGTGAACGAGGAATGAACGGGCCGGGTCACTCTGGCCGTGAACGTTCCAAGCCGCTTTGCGGAATCATGGGAGGCATGACGCGCGTCTGCCTGGTGTGCATGGGAAACATCTGCCGGTCCCCGATGGCCGAGGTGGTGCTGCGGCGGGTCCTCTCGGACCACGGGCTGGCCGGCCAGGTCGTCGTCGACAGCGCGGGCACCGGCGGGTGGCACGCGGGGATGCCCATGGACGAGCGCGCGCTCGACACCCTGTCCCGCCACGGGTACGACGGGTCGCTCCACCGGGCCAGGCAGTTCGACAAGGGCTGGTTCGGCGACCGCGAGCTGGTGCTGGCCATGGACCGCGACAACCTCAGGGAGCTGCGTCGTCTGGCTCCCCGGGGCGCCGAGGTGCGGCTGTTCCGCTCCTTCGACCCGGCCGCGCCCGAGGGGGCCGAGGTGCCCGACCCCTACTACGGCGGCATCGACGGCTTCCTCGACGTCCTGCGCATGGTCGAGGCCGCCGCCGAGGGCCTTGCCGAGCACCTCGCCGCACGGGGCGGCCTTCCTGGGTGAACGCGACTGTTCCCTTACGGACAGTCATATGCGCGCGGATGTGCCGTAGCGTCGATGGCACTACGGCGAGGAGGATCGGCGTGCTTCCAGGATGCGGTAACTGCAGTTGCTACCTCGACGACAGGGTGATCTCCCGGCCGCCTGAGGAGCGCTGAACGAGCGCTGACGCGGTCAACGGGCCCGGTCCTCGAACAGGGGCCGGGCCTTCACCGTCTTCGCGGCGCGCTCAGTCGCCGAGGCGCTTGAGCACCTCGCCGTGCAGCAGAGGGTTGGCGCAGACCATGCTGCCGCCGTCGACGTCGGTCGACCCGGACAGGTCGGTCCAGATGCCGCCCGCCTCCTCGACGATCACGGTGAGGGCGGCCATGTCCCACGCCGACAGCTCGGGCTCCGCCGAGATGTCGACCGCGCCCTCGGCGACCATCATGTGCGACCAGAAGTCGCCGTACGCACGGGTGCGCCAGACGGTCCTGGTGAGGTCGAGGAACTCGCCGAGGCGCCCCCGCTCCTCCCAGCCGCCGAGGCTGGAGTACGAGAACGACGCGTCCTGCAGGCGGCTCACCGACGAGACGTTGCAGCGGGTGGCCTTGGTCAGGCTCCGCCCGGTCCACGCGCCGCCGTCGCGGGCCGCCCACCAGCGGCGCGACAGCGCGGGAGCCGAGACCACGCCGACCACGACGCGCCCGTGCTCCATGAGCGCGATCAGCGTGGCCCAGACCGGGACGCCGCGCACGTAGTTCTTGGTGCCGTCGATCGGGTCCACGATCCAGCAGCGCGAGCCGTACCCGCTGGTCTTGCCCATCTCCTCGCCCACGACCGCGTCGCGGGGCCGGGCACGCCGCAGGGTGCCGCGGATGGCCTCCTCGACCGCACGGTCGGCGTCGCTCACGGGCGTCAGATCAGGCTTGGTGTCGACCCGCAGGTCAACGGCCTTGAACCGGCGCATGGTCAGATCGTCGGCGCTGTCGGCCATCATGTGCGCCAGGCGCAGGTCGTCGCTATAGCCCGTCACAGGGACAAACGCTACCGTGCCGGCGCCGGTTTCAGCAGAGCCGGATCTTTCCCCGCGCGGCACCCCCGGCCGCCGCCGCGAACCGCGGGCAAGCGGCACCCAGGCCGTCGCCGCGACCGGCGGCAAGGCGCCTCAGTCGTCGTCGGGCTCGCCGTCGCGGCTGGCGAGGAGGCGGCGGAGGGACGCGAGGCTCATCGGGTCGGCGTGCCCCTGCGCCACCCACTCGTCGAGCGAGCATTCCTCGCCCCGGTGACTGCAGCCCTTCGGGCAGTGGACGGCGCCCTCGGCGAGGGCGGGGAAGGCGGCCAGCACGTTGTCGATGACGACGTGCCCGAGACCGAAGCTGCGCACCCCCGGAGTGTCGATGATCCAGCCGCCGCCCGGCAGCTCGAGCGCGACGGCCGAGCTGGAGGTGTGACGCCCGCGCCCCGTCACGGCGTTCACGTGGGACACCGCCCGCCCGGCGTCCGGCACCAGGGCGTTGACCAGCGTGGACTTGCCGACACCCGAGTGGCCGACGAGGACGCTCAGCCGGTCCTTCAGCCGGGACCGCACCTCTTCGAGCTCTCCGCCCTTCCGCACCACGATGTACGGCACGCCGAGCGGCTCGTAGCGGGCGACGAGCTCGTCCGGGGTCGCGAGGTCGGCCTTGGTGAGGCAGAGCAGCGGCTCGATGTCGGCGTCGAAGGCGGCGACCAGCATGCGGTCGATCATCCTCGGGCGCGGCGGCGGGTCGGCCAGCGCCGTGACGATCACGAGCTGGTCGGCGTTGGCCACGATGGGCCGCTCCATCTCGTCGGTGTCGTCGGCGCTGCGCCGCAGCATGGAGGTGCGCGGTTCGATCCTGACGATGCGCGCCAGCGTGTCGGGATTGCCGGAGGTGTCGCCGACCAGGCTCACGCGGTCGCCGACCACGATGCCCTTGCGGCCGAGCTCGCGGGCCCTCATCGCGGTCACGGGGCGCGGCTCGTCGCCGCGCTTCCTCGCCCTGCGGCCGTCGGCCCCGCCGGGCGCCTCGGCCACGTCGCCGCCGACGAGGCAGGTGTAGCGGCCGCGGTCGACCGCCACGACGAACGCCGCGACGGCGTCCTCGTGCGCGGGACGGCGCCTGGTCCTCGGCCGCGACCCCTTGCCCGGCCTGACCCGCACGTCCTCCTCGTCGTACTCCCGCTTTCTCAGCTGCCTTCCTCCAGCATCAGCGCCCACATGCGGGCGAACTCGGGGAGGGTCTTGGCGGTGGTCGCGATGTCCTCCACCTGGACCCCGGGGACGGCGAGGCCGATCACCGCTCCGGCCGTCGCCATCCGGTGGTCGGCGTAGCTGTGGAACACCCCCGCGTGGAGCGGCCGGGGGTTGATCACCAGGCCGTCGGCGGTCTCGGTGACGTCCCCGCCGAGCCGGTTGATCTCGGTGGCCAGCGCGGCGAGCCTGTCGGTCTCGTGCCCCCGCAGGTGCGCGACGCCGCTCAGCGTGCTCGGCGAGACCGCCAGCGCCGCCAGGGCGGCGATCGCGGGCGTCAGCTCGCCGACGTCGTGCAGATCGGCCTCGACGCCCTGGATGGGCCCGCCGCCGGTGACCCTGAGGCCCTCGGGGGTGCGGGTGACCGTCGCGCCCATGCGGGGCAGGAGCGTGCGCAGCTCGTCGCCGCCCTGGGTGGTCTCGTCCGGCCAGCCGGGGATCGTGACGGTGCCCCCGGTCACGAGGGCCGCGGCCAGGAACGGTGCGGCGTTGGACAGGTCGGGCTCGACCGTGAGATCGCGGGCGGCGATCGGGCCGGGCTCGACCCGCCACACGTCGGGCTCGCCGTCGTCCACGCGCACGCCGGCGGCGCGGAGCATCTGCACGGTCATCTCGATGTGGGGCATGGACGGCACCGGCGGCCCGCTGTGCCGCACGGTCACACCCTTCTCGAAGCGCGCGGCGGCCAGGAGCAGCCCCGAGACGAGCTGGGAGGACGCCGAGGCGTCCAGTGTGACCTCGCCGCCGGACAGCGGCCCACGGATCGTGAACGGCAGCGCGTCGCCCCTGACCTCGGCGCCGAGGTCGCGCAGCGCGGCGAGGATCGGGCCCATCGGCCGCGTGCGGGCGTGCGGGTCGCCGTCGAAGGCCACCTCGCCGTCGGCCAGCGCCGCCATCGGCGGGACGAACCGCATGACCGTGCCGGCGAGGCCCACGTCGATCGACGCGCCCCCGCGGACCGGGCCGGGCACCACGTGCCAGTCGACGCCGGAGGCGCTCTCGTCCAAGGGCGTCAGCCCGGCCCCCAGTGATCGCAGGGCCGCCACCATCAGGTCGGCGTCGCGGCTGCGCAGCGCCCGCCGCACCGTGCCGGGACCCTCGGCGAGCGCGGCGAGCAGGAGGGCACGGTTGGTCACCGACTTGGACCCGGGCAGCCGTACGGTCGCGTCGACGGGCGCGGTCGCCTCCGGCGCGGGCCACAGGGGAGCTGACATAGCTCCGAGCCTACCGGGAGGCTCCCCCGGAAAGGGGTCACGCTACCCCGCGCGGCCGGCGGGAGCACGCCCGCGCGGCTCGTGATCGGAACCCGGGCCCGGCCGGAGGAATCTTGGGGCCGACGGGCCGCGCGGATCGCGGCGGTGCGGCAGTCTATGGACATGTGCGGGAGATACGCCTCGACGAAGAAGCGCCAGGAGTTGCTGGAGGAGTTCCAGATCGGGCCGGACGGGCCGGACGACGAGCTCCCCGCCGACTACAACGTCGCCCCGACCAAGAAGGTCTACGCCGTGCTCACGCGCCCTAGGGCGAAGGACGAGGAGGGCGCCGAGCCCGAGCCCACCAGGCAGCTCCGCGTGCTCAAGTGGGGGCTGGTGCCGAGCTGGGCCAAGGACCCCTCCATCGGCTCCCGCATGATCAACGCCAGGGTCGAGACGCTCGCGGAGAAGCCGGCGTTCCGCAGGGCCTTCGCGCAGCGCCGGTGCCTGCTGCCCGCCGACGGCTACTACGAGTGGTACAGAGCCGACAAGAAGACCAAGCAGCCGTACTTCATCCACCCGTCCGACGGCGGGGTGATGGCGATGGCCGGACTGTACGAGTTCTGGAAGGACCCCACCCGCGCGGACGACGACCCGCTGAAGTGGCTGACCACCTGCACGGTGATCACCACGACGGCCGAGGACGACCTCGGGCACATCCACGACCGCATGCCCGTGATCATCGCGCGCGACAGGTGGGCCGACTGGCTCGACCCGGCGCGCACCGACCCCGCCAAGGTGCTCGACGTGCTCGACACGGGCCGGCCGAGCGGGCTCGCCGCCTATCCGGTGTCGAGCGAGGTCAACAGCGTCAGGAACAACGGCCCGCACCTCCTCGAACGCGAGGACCCCGAGACCGCCCTGTTCTGAGTCTCCCCGCCGGTTAAAAGGCCGGGTCACATCGGTGTAAGAGCCCGGCCGAATGGGCATCCGGTGAGAAAAGCGCGATGCCTCATCAGCTGAGAGTCACCGCCCAGAGCCCAGGGCCAGGCGGGAGTTCCGGGGGATCCCGCCCGAGGCCGTACCGATCTTCTTCCCGGAGGTGCGGATTCGTGGACGACGCGACCGCTCGGGCCCAACTGGAGAGCATGCTGGCCGAACTCGACCGGTCCATCCTGGTGTTGCGGGGCGATCCCGTCGCCGTGGGCGACAGGTCGGCGGCCGACGCCGGATCCGACCTCACCGACGCCGACCGCACGCGTGCCATGATCGACGTGGCGACGCGGCAGCGTACGGCGGTGGTCGACGCCCTCAAGCGAATCGACGCCGGTGTCTACGGCAGTTGCGTGGACTGCGGCAAGCCCGTTCCCGAGGGCCGCCTGGCGGCACGCCCCGAGGCCTCCCGCTGCGTGCAATGCCAGTCCGAGCGGGAACGCCGCCGTTGACCGGCGCGGTAGCGGGTTCTACCCGGGCCTGCGGGCGCTGGCCACGAGGTGGATGCCCACCGTGTCGTCGTCGTCCGGATGCGCGTCCAGCTCCGTGCGGACGAGCCAGTTGAGCGCCCGGGTGTCGGCGGCCAGCACGTGGTCCACGGTCGAGGGCGACAGCACCGTGCGCGGCCGTACCCACTCGACCTCCAGCCCGGCGTCGGCCAGCAGCTCTCGGAGCTGGGCGCTGGTGAAGCAGCGGGTGATGCTGCCATCGGGCCACGGCACGAGCATCACCTCACCGGTGCCGGTCTGGCACAGGTGAGCCCAGTAGTTCTGCTCTGCCATGATCGCCATGCCCAGCACCAGGGAGTCGACGCAGGCGAGCACGCGGCCGCCCGGCTTCAGGACGCGGACGACGTCCTCCATCGTGGACTCGGCCATGAGTTCGAGCGACAGCACGCGCTCCTCGGCGATCACCGCGTCGATGGAGGCGTCGGGCAGGAAGCCGAGATCGTCGGCCCGCACCCTGCGGATCCTGTTGGAGGCGTCACGCAGCCAGGGATCGGGCGCGCGCCGGAAGTCGACCACCTCGATGACGTGGTGCCCCGCGCCCGCCGCCTGGGCGGGCCAGCGCCCGCGCCCGCCGGACAGATCGAGCAGCAGGCATGGCCGCTCGGGGAGCCATCGCCGCAGCTGCTCGGCCACGACTGCGTGGTAGAAGGTCCAGTACGGCCCGAGTGCGCCTGAGCCGTTCAGTTCGTTGGCTGGGATGGGCAGCACGAGTGGCTCCTGGACGGTCGGGGCTCCGGGGAATCGCTACCAGCCGGTACGTATCTTTTTCCCCGTACCGGGTCGTTCGTCACCTTCTACTTACCGGGAACAGATGCTATGCCTCGCGTGTTGCAGACGCGTGTAAACACGCGAGGAGGTTCCGTCCCATGCTGATGGCCGAGGTCGGTGATCGGACGGCCGTGCTCAAGCCGGTATTCTCGGCTGTGTACGGCGCGTATAAGGGGGTGGGTCCGGTCTCCAAGACAGCCGAGGAGACTCTGGAGCAACGCAGCGAGCGGTTCGAGCGCGACGCGATGCCGTATCTCGACCAGCTCTACTCCGCCGCGCTCCGGATGACCAGGAACCCCGCGGACGCGGAGGACCTGCTCCAGGACACCTTCGCCAAGGCCTTCGGGTCCTTCCACCAGTTCCAGGAAGGCACCAACCTCAAGGCCTGGCTCTACCGCATCCTGACCAACACCTTCATCAACAGCTACCGCAAGAAGCAGCGGGAGCCCAAGCAGTCCGGCACCGAGGAGATCGAAGACTGGCAGCTCGCGCGTGCGGAGTCGCACACGTCGGCCGGTCTGAAGTCCGCCGAGGTCGAGGCGCTTGAGCACCTGCCCGACAGCGACATCAAGGACGCGCTCGCCGCGCTGCCCGAAGATTTCCGCATGGCGGTCTACCTGGCCGATGTCGAGGGGTTCCCGTACAAGGAGATCGCCGACATCATGGGCACCCCCATCGGGACCGTGATGTCACGTCTGCACCGGGGGCGGCGTCAGCTGCGGACCCAACTCGAGGACTACGCGCGCGGACGCGGGCTTGTGCGATCGGAGGAGCCGTCGTGACGGAGCGCGGCGAGATTGATCAATCATCGGTGGCGACAGGCGGTCGTGGATGTGGCGCCCTGGCGAGGTGTTGGGCATGAGCTGTGGCAAGCCGCACGACACGGACTGCAAGGAAGTGCTGGACAAGGTCTACACCTTCCTCGACGGCGAGCTTGACGAGCACAGGCGGTCCGACATACGCCAGCATCTCGACGAGTGCGGGCCCTGCCTTGAGGAGTACGGCCTCGAGACGGTCGTCAAACAGCTCGTCGCCAAGCATTGCGGATGCGACACCGTGCCGGAGGATCTGCGGTCGAAGGTCCTCAGGCGCATAGAGTCCGTCCGGGCTCAGCTCGCGGCCGAGTGACCCACGGGGTGATCCCCTAGTATGCCGGGATGCGGATACTCGTGACCGGCGGCGCCGGGTTCATCGGATCGACCCTCGTGGACCGGCTGCTGGCCGACGGGCACGAGGTCGCCGCGGTGGACGACCTGTCGTCGGGCGAGCGCGCCAACCTCGCCGCGGCGGTGGGGAACCCCAGGTTCCAGCTCCACGAGCTGGACATCAGGGAGCCCGCGCTGAACGGTCTGATGACCGAGTGGAGGCCCGAGGTCGTCTGCCACCTCGCCGCGCAGATCAGCGTGCGCGCCAGCGTGGCCGACCCGGTGTTCGACGCCCGGCTCAACGTCGGCGGCACCGTCAACGTGCTGGAGGCCGCCCGCACGGCCGGGGCCAGGAAGGTCGTCTACGCCTCCTCCGTCGCGGTGTACGGCCGCCCCGCAGTGATCCCGGTGCCGGGCGACGCTGTTCCCGACGCGCGCTCGCCGTACGCGGCCTCCAAGCTGAGCGGCGAGATCTACCTGTCGATGTACCGCGCGCTGCACGGCCTGGAGTACACCACGCTGGTGCTGTCGAACGTCTACGGCCCGAGGCAGTCGCCCCTGGGCGAGGCGGGGGTCGTCTCGATCTTCACCGACGCGCTGCTGCGCGGCACGCCGACCGTCGTCTACGGCGACGGCTCCCAGACCCGCGACTACATCTTCGTCGACGACGTGGTCGACGGGTTCGCGCGCGCCTGCGGGGGGCGGGGCGACGGGCGCAGGTTCAATCTCGGTACGGGCGTGCGGACCACCGACCGCGAGCTGCACACCCTGGTGGCCACCGCCGCCGGCGCGCCCGACGAGCCGCGCTCGGAGCCGGTCAGGCTCGGCGACCTCCCGGCCATGGCGGTCGACCCCTCCCCGGCGCTCGAAGGCCTCGGCTGGCGCCCCCGCACCGAGCTGCTGAACGGCCTCAAGGCCACCGTCGAATGGGCGAGATCGCGTTAGCTCCGGGTAGTGGTTTGATTACGCTTTGGATGCGATTCTTCGACTTCCCGTACGGGTCACCTCGCTTTCTGTAGCCTGAAGCCGGACTCGATGGGGAGGCGGCGCATGGTGAAGGCAATGGCCACACGCATGGTGGCGGCCATGGCGATCGGCGGCCTTGGGTGGGCACTCGGTCAGCTCGCTCTGGCGGTTCTCCTGGGGGGCACGGTCGAAGTGCCCTCGGGCATCTCCTGGACCTGAGCGCATGCCCGTGACGGCCCGAGGCGGCGGCATTGCGTGATCTACCTTGGCCGGCGAAGGTCTACCTCATCCTGATCGTCGGGGTGGCCGCGGCACTGATCGGGCGGGGTCTCATCGCCCCGGGCGGTTTCGGCGAGCGCGAGTGGCCCACCCTGCTGGTCCTCGCCCTGCTGTTCCTGGTCTGCGAGTCGGTCCCGACCCTGCTCAACGTCGAGCAGGCGGCGATGTCGGTCAGTTTCTCCGCGGCCCTGGCGGCCGTGGTGCTGGTGGGCGACGTGGGCGCGGCCCTGGTCGGGGCGACCGCCGTCCTCAGCGTGCGGCCCGGCCTGCCGCTGCACAAGCGGCTGTTCAACGGCGCGCAGTTCGCCATCTGCGGCTACACGGCCGGGTGGGTCTTCGACCGGCTCGGGGGGCACCACGACGTGCCCGGCGCCGACCGGTTCACCGACATGCTCGGTCCCTTCATGGGCGCGGCGGCGGTGTTCGTGCCGCTCAACTTCGTGCTGTTCGCGGTCATGCTCTCGCTGGCCGGGCGGCTGCGCACCGGCGAGGTCCCGCTGCGCGGGCTCGCCCAGTTCTTCGTCTCCTACCTCGGGTACGCCACGTTCGGCCTGCTGATCGCCGGGCTGTGGGCCACCGTCCAGTCGATCTCGGCGGTGCTCGTGCTGCTGCCGCTGTTCATCGCCAGGTGGGCCTTCGGCCAGTACCTCGCCCAGCAGCGGTCGTACGACGCGACGATCGCCGCCCTGTGCCAGGCGGTGGAGACCAAGGACTACTACACCCGGGGCCACTGCACCCGCGTCTCCAGCGCGTCCACCATGATCGCCCAGGAGATCGGCATGGGCCCCGAGCGCATGCGGGCCATCGGCTACGCCGGGATGCTCCACGACGTCGGCAAGCTCGGCGTCCCCACCAAGGTCCTGCAGAAGGAAGGCCGCCTCACCGAGGAGGAGTACGCCGCGATCCAGCTCCACCCGATGCGCGGCCTCGAGATCGTGCGGGGCATCGACTTCCTGGACGAGGCCTTCGCCGGCATCATGCACCACCACGAGCGCCAGGACGGCGGGGGTTACCCCATGGGCCTGGCCGGGGCCGAGATCCCCGAGTTCGCCCGCATCATCGCGGTGGCCGACGCCTTCGACTCCATGACCTCGGACCGCGCCTACCGCAAGGCGAAGTCCCTCGACGAGGCGATGGCCGAGCTGCGCAAGGGTGCCGGCACGCAGTTCGACCCCGTCATGGTCGGCGCCTTCATCAGGGCGCTCGACCGGCGCGGCTGGGACCCCCCTGGCAAGATGCCCGTGCCCGACGACGAGACCGTCGAGACCGTCGCCAAGGACCACGACGATCCGACCATGCCGATCGAAGTGGCGTCCGAGCGGTGACCGCGGCGACCCGGCCCCTGCAGGGGCTCGACTCCGGCCAGCTCCTGCTCATCTGCGCCGCCGGCATGGTGACCGTCGCCGGCGTGGCGCACACGGCGGCGGTGGGCCTTCTCGACGCCGAGATCGCGGTCGCCTTCGGCCTGCTGGTCGCCGCCGGCGAGCTCGCCAGGCTCACGATGCCGGGCAACAGGGAGGTCGCGCCCATCGGGGCCGCCGCCGCGCTCGGGTACACCCTGCTGCTCGACGTGGGAGGCGTGCCGACGCGGCATTCGGCGCTCCAGGTGGTGGCCGTCATGGCGGCGGGCATGACACTCGGCGCGCTGCCCCATCTGGCGGTCGGCAGGCCCCCGCAGCTCGACGCGATCGCGCGGCGGCTGCTCTCAGGGGCGCTGCTCGCCTTCGCCTACCGGCCCCTGGCCCCGACGCTGTACGCCACCACCGACCACGGCACCGGCACGTGGTGGGTGGTCCTCGGCGTGATGGCCGTGCTGATCACGGCGATGCTGACGGCCGACGTGCTCATCGCCGCCGTGCTCAGGGCCGAGCAGGTCCGCACGGCCTTCCACGTGGCCATCCGCGACGAGCTGCGCATGGCCGCGCCGCTCGGCGCCGCCGTCGCCGCCTCTGGCACCCTGCTGGCCCTCGCCTCGCACAGCATGAACCTCGCCGCCCTGGTGGTGTTCGCGGCCCCGCTGCTGGTCACTCAGGTCGCCTTCCGCAAGTACGCCGGCATCCGCGCCACCTACCTGCAGACCGTACGGGCGCTCGCCCGGGTGACCGAGGTCGGCGGGTACGTCGAGCCGGGGCACTCGCGCCGGGTCAGCCGCCTGTCGCTCGCGATCGGCAGGGAGCTCGGCATGGCCGAGCCCGAGCTGCTGGAGCTGGAGTACGCCGCGCTGATGCACGACATCGGCCAGCTCTCCCTGCGCGACCCCATCCCCGGGGGCGCCACCGTGCTCACCGATCCCGAGCAGGCCCGCAGCATCGCCGAGCTCGGGGCCGAGGTCATCAAGAAGACCGGCGTGCTCGACCGGGTGGCCGAGATCGTGCGCCGCCAGGGCGACCCTTTCAACGGGCCCGACCTGCCGCCGCTCGCCAGCCGCATCATCAAGGCGGCCAACGCCTACGACGACCTGGTCGGCGGGTCCACCGACCGCGACCGCGCGGCGGCGGCGCTGGAGCGGCTGCGCGTCGACGGCGGCGACGAGTACGACCCCACGGTGGTGGAGTCGATGGCCAGGGTCGTCGATCGGCCGGCCCCTCTCCACCGTCTCTGAGATTCCCGCCCTTCGAGGGCAGATGTTTCATCCATATGAGCGTCCTGCGCGCCCGCGCGCCGTTGTGGACTTCCTACAGGCGGGACACGGGGGATCGGTGGTTTCGCGCGAGGGGTTCTGCGGAGTCTCGGGCCATAAGGTGGTGAACCGTCGAAGGGGGTGCGGCCGGTGTTCGAGAGCGTTCTGGTGGCCAATCGTGGAGAGATCGCGCGGCGGATCGTGCGTACGGTGAGGGCCATGGGCCTGCGGGCGATCGTGGTGCACTCCGAGGCGGACATCGATCTTCCCTTCGTCCGGGAGGCGGACGAGACCTTCCTGCTCGGCCCGGCGGCCCCCGCCCAGAGCTACCTCGACATCGCCAAGGTGATGGAGGCGTGCCGGGTGACGGGCGCACAGGCGGTGCACCCCGGCTACGGCTTCCTGGCCGAGAGTGCCGCCTTCGCCCGGGCGGTCACGGAGGCGGGCCTGGTGTGGATCGGGCCCTCTCCCGACGCGATCGAGCGCATGGGCGACAAGATCAACGCGCGTAACCTCATGGAGCGGGCCGGAGTGCCGGTGGCCGCGGGCACCCGCGAGCCGGTGACCGGGCCGGCCCAGGCCCTGGCCTCGGCGGCCGAGATCGGCTACCCCGTCATGGTCAAGACGGCGGGGGGTGGCGGCGGCATCGGCATGGGCGTCGCCCATGACGAGGCCGGGCTAACCAAGGCCTTCGAGACCGCCTCCCGGGCCGCCGAGCGCTTCGGCGGGGGAGGCGGCGCGGCGCCGGCGATCCTGCTGGAGCGTTACATCGAGCGGGCGCGCCATGTCGAGGTGCAGATCCTCGGGCTGGCGGACGGCACCGTGGTCGCGCTCGGCGAGCGCGACTGCTCGGTCCAGCGCCGCCACCAGAAGGTCGTCGAGGAGTCCCCTTCGCCGGGCATCACCCCCGAGTTGCGCGAGCGCATGCTGGCCGCCGCCGTCCGGGCGGGGGAGGCGGTCGGCTACCGGGGCGCGGGCACCGTGGAGTGCCTCGTGGACGCCGACGCGCAGGACTTCGTGTTCCTGGAGATGAACACCCGGCTCCAGGTGGAGCACCCGGTGACCGAGTTGGTCACGGGCATCGACCTGGTCGAGCAGCAGTTGCGCGTCGCGGCGGGGGAGCCGGTGACGTTCCCGGTGGCCTCGCGGGGGCACGCCGTCGAGCCGAACGGCCACGCCATCGAGTTCCGCGTGTACGCCGAGGACCCCAAGCGGTTCTTCCCTGGGCCCGGCAAGATCGGGGTCTGGGAGGAGCCGACCGGCCCCGGCATTCGTCTCGATTCCGGATATGTCGCAGGAAACACGGTCACTCCGTTCTACGATCCGCTGATGGCGAAGCTCTGCGTCCACGGCGCCGACCGTGAGGAGGCGCTGGCCAGGGCCCGCGAGGCCGTGGCCGCCTTCCGTGTCGAAGGGCCCAAGAACAACCTGCCGTTCTGCGCTGAGCTGCTGGACAACGCCGAGTTCATCAGCGGCGACTACGACACCGGGCTGGTCGCCCGCATGCGTTCGTGACGCCGGGCCGTGCACCCGTCGACTCCGCGCTCTCGCGCGGGTGGGACGATGAGCACAGCCCTCTGGCACAGTTGGATCATTTGATTGAGGGGAGTTCCGGTGGCGGAAGTACGTGCCGAGATGGTGGCGAACGTCTGGAAGGTCGTCGCGGCTGAGGGCGACAGCGTGACTGAGGGCGACACGCTGGTCATCCTGGAGTCGATGAAGATGGAGATCCCGGTGCTCGCCGAGGACTCGGGCGTCCTGAGCCGGCTCAAGGTGGCCGAGGGCGACGTCATCCAGGAGGGTGACCTGATCGCGGTCATCGAGTGAGGCGGGCCCACGAGCGGGGCGGGGCTCAGGCTCAGCCGGAGAGCCCCGACAGGAAGCGCTCGCGGTCGACGACGACGCGCTCGATGGTGGCGGTGGCCACCGTGCGCTTACTGTCCCGCGCGGTGACCTCGAAGACCAGCCGCCGGCCGTCCACCTCGACGAGCTCGGCGGTCACCTCGACGTGCGTGCCGACGGGGCTCGCCGCGCGGTGCTCCAGCGTCACCTTGGTGCCGACCGACGTCTGCCCGGGGGCGAGGTGGTCGTGGACGGCCCGCACGGTGGCCGCCTCGGCGATCGCCAGCAGGCGGGGGGTGCCGAGCACGGGGACGTCGCCGCTGCCGATCTTGGCGGCGGTGTCCCCCCGTTCGACCATGATGAGCACCACGGCGCGCAGCCCCGCATCGATCGTCATGTCGGCAAGCCTATTGCGGCGGGCACGCGGTGCTGCCGCGCGGCCGGATGGTGCCCGCCATCCCGTTCGCACGGTCTCGCACCACCTTCACCGGTTGGCGACGTTGGCGGTGAACGATGGAATACGCTCATTGCGTGAGCCCCTACTGCGACCATTGCGGGCGTCTCGACGGAGACGAGGACCACTCCGCATGCCATGCCGCGCGGGACATGGAGCCGCCCCGCTACTGCCCGGCGTGCCGTCGCCGGCTGGTGGTGCAGGTGACGCCACGGGGCTGGTCCGCCCGCTGCGTCGAACACGGTGTGACGGCACGCTGACATCCCGGCGTGAACCGTGTGACCACAGGGTTTTGTGACACCAGCGTGATCTGGCTGCGACACAAATCCGCTTTGTTGGAGAACTCTGGGGTGGCGTCGGTGTTGGACGGATTGGGGTAAGCGGGGGAGAGATGGTGGCCCAAGGGACCACGCTGGCGGGACGTTACCGGTTGGACGTCCGTCTCGGCGCCGGCGGCATGGGCGAGGTGTGGCGCGGCGAGGACATGGTCCTTGCCCGCACCGTCGCCGTGAAAGTGCTCTTACCAGGCCGGATGGATGATCCGGGCTTCGCGGCCCGCTTCCAGGGGGAAGCACGCGCGATGGCCACGATCAACCATCCGGGTGTGGTCGACGTCTATGACTACGGCGTGAGCGACGTGCCGGGGGACGGTCCCACCGCCTATCTCGTGATGCGGTTCGTCGACGGCGAGCCGCTCGACCGCCTGCTCACCAGGCTCACCCGCATCGCGCCCGAGCCCGCCATGGAGCTCATCGCGCAGGCCGCCTCGGCCCTCCAGGCCGTGCACGACCGGGGCATCGTGCACCGCGACGTCAAGCCGGGCAACCTGCTGGTCCGTCCCGACGGCACGCTCGTCCTCACCGACTTCGGCATCGCCCGCGCCGACATGGGCCACCGGCTGACCGACGCCGGCATGGTGCTCGGCACGGCCGCCTACTGCGCGCCCGAGCAGGCCGAGGGCCAGCCGGTCACCCCGGCCGTCGACCTGTACGCCCTCGGCGTGGTCGCCTACGAGTGCCTGGCCGGTCACCGGCCGTTCGACGGCGACACCCCCGTCACCATCGCCCTCAAGCACATCCGCGAGGACCCGCCCCCGCTGCCGCCCGACGTGCCTCCGGCCGTACGGCATCTCGTGGAGCGTGCCCTCGTCAAGGATCCGGCCCGCCGCTGGCGCAGCGCGGCCGAGATGAGCGTGGCCGCGCGCCAGGCCATGCGCGACGACACCGGGGCCTCGGTGGCGGTGTCCGGCATGGCCGGCCTCACCGGCATGGTCTCCTCGGAACGCACCACTTCCGGGCCCGGCCACCCGCACCAGCTCGCGGCGCCCGAGACCGGCGCCCATGCGAGGCCCGCCTGGCACGAGGGCGACGGCGTCCAGCCCACCACGGCCACGCCTCCGCCGTACATCCTGGCGACCTCCACTTCTCCCTCCGCCGCTCATCCGCCGCCCTCAGGGGCCCCTCAGAGCCCGCCCGGCACCCCTCCGGGGCAGCGGGGCGCCCGAGGCCGCCGCGCGGCCGCTCCCAAGCGAGGCAAGGCGGGTCTGATCGCCGGTGTCATCGCCGTGGGAGTCCTGCTCGGCGGGGCGGGCGCGGTGGCGTTCAGGCAGGTCGCCGACAAGGGGGCGGCAGCGGCGGGCGTCGTGGTGACAGAGACGCCCACGCCCAGCGAACCTGAGGCGACGCGCACGCGCACCCGTCCGCCGAAGCCAGGGCCGACGGCCACGCGTCCCTCCGAGGCCACCGCCGGGCAGACGGACGAGCCGTCGAGCACGCCGACCGAGGCCACCCCGACGGACACGGGGACGCCCTCCCCCACCCCGTCGAAGACGCGCACGCCGTCGCCCACCCCCACGAAGGTGCCGGCGGCGAAGAAGACCGTGCCCGGGGTCATCAACCTGACCCAGCAGCAGGCGATGGCCAAGCTCCGGGCCGCAGGCTTCAAGTCCAAGGTGGACGTCAGCGGGACCCCGAGCGACGAGGGCTGCACCCGCGTGCTCGATCAGGACCCGATCGCGAGCACCTCCTGGCCCGTCGACCGCTACGTGACGATCATCGTGGAGCAGGGCATACCCTGCGGCGAGGACCCCAGCGGCGCTCCGAGCGGCACTCCGACCCCCTCGGCCACCTGACCCCGGCTCCGGCGGCCGTCTCAGGGACGCCGCCGGGGGCCGGTGGCCGTGCGGTCAGATGCCCGTGGTGGTGCGCGGGTAGGCGATCTGCGGGTCGGTCGCGATGTTGACCATGTAGGGCACGCCCGAGTCGAACGCCCGGCGCAATGCGGGCCCGATCTCCTTCGGAGAGGTCACCAGCTCGCCGCCGCCGCCGAGCGCGGTGACGACCTGGTCGTACCTGCACTGCGGCTGCAGCTCGGCCGCCACGTCGTACCCGTACAGCATCTGCATGGGGTGCTTCTCGAGGCCCCAGATGCCGTTGTTGCCACAGATCATCACGACGGGCAGCTTGTGGCGCACCAGCGTGTCGACGTCCATCAGCGAGAACCCCGCGGCGCCGTCGCCGAGCAGCAGCACGACCTGCGAGGACGGGCGGGCGATGCGGGCGGCGATGGAGTAGCCGAGCCCGGTGCCGAGGCAGCCGTACGGCCCGGGGTCGAGCCAGCAACCGGGCCTGCGGGGCTCGATGTACTTGCCGGCGTAGGAGACGAAGTCGCCGCCGTCGCCGATGACCACGGCGTCGTCGGCAAGGATGCGGTTGAGCTCGCCGTAGATGCGCATCGGGTGGATCGGGTCGGCGTCGGACTCCATCAGCTCGGCGTCGCCCGAGACGGCCGCCGCGGAGGCCTCGGCCAGCTTGGTGACCCACGCCGCGTGGGACGCGGGCGACACCCCCGCCTCGGCGCAGGCGGCCCGCAGGCCCCAGAAGACCAGGGACAGGTCTCCGGCGGTCGAGGCGGCGGTGCCCACGTGGGTGGCGAGCTGCGACGGCGCGTCGGCCAGGTGCACGACCTTCGCCAGGGGGGCGCCGTCCCTGCCGCCGAAGAAGCCGTAGCCGAGGCGGAAGTCGAGCGGGGTGCCCGCGACGATGACCAGGTCGGCCTGGGAGAACGCGATGCCGCGCGCCCGGGTCACGAGCAGGTCGTGCCCGGCGGGCAGGATGCCGCGACCCTGCCCGTTGGGGATCACCGGCAGCCGGAAGGCCTCGGCGAAGTCGCGGGCCACCTCCTCGGCGCGGTCCATCCAGACGTCCGACCCCAGCACGAGCACGGGGCGCTCGGCCTGGGCGATCAGCCGCGCGATGCCGGCGAGCGTCTCGGGGTCGGGCTCAAGGGGGGACGGCGTCAGCGTCTCGGCCTCGTGCGCGGGGGAGGGCGAGAACAGGTGGTCCATGTAGAAGTCGAGGAACACCGGGCCGCGGTGCGGGGCGATCGCCGTGCGGAACGCCATCTCGACGTCCTGGCCGATGGAGTCGGCGCCGCCGGCCGTGAAGGCCAGCTTGGTGATCGTCTCGAACAGCGGGGGGTGGTCCATCTCCTGGAGCGCGCCCGACCCCCAGCGGGAGGCCGGGGCGCGGCCGCCCATGACCACGACGGGCGAGCCGTTGAAGTGGGCGGTCGCGACACCGCTGACACCGTTGGTGATGCCGGGGCCGGCGGTGAGCACAGCGAGCCCGGGTTGTCGGGTCAGCCTGGCCGTGGCCTCAGCGGCGAAGACCGCGCTCTGCTCGTGCCGCACATCGACGATGCGCATGCCCTCGTGGACGGCCCCGTCGTACAGAGGGAAGACGTGGCCGCCCGAGAGGGTGAACATGACCTCGGCACCGTAGGCCCGTGAAACGGCGACCGCGATGTCACCGGCGTGCTTTGCAGACTCCATGACGTGAACTTACCTTTTCTGTCCCCGGTCAATCCTTGAGGGCTCATATGAGCTGCTCAAGGGGCGACTCTAGGGTCAGAGCGTCGGCGAGAGAGCCTTGATGGGCATCTTCAGGTCCGCCAGGAGCTCCAGGTCTTGCTCGGGGGAGCGGCCCAGCGTCGTCAGGTAGTTGCCGACGATGATGGCGTTCACCCCGCCGAGCATGCCGTCGCGCGTGCCGAGGTCGCCCAGCGTGAGCTCGCGCCCGCCGGCGTACCGCAGGATCGTGCGCGGCAGCGCCAGCCGGAACGTCGCGATCGTCTTCAGCGCCTCGGGACCCTCGACCAGCGGGAACGACCCGAACGGCGTGCCGGGGCGCGGGTTGAGGAAGTTCAGCGGCACCTCATCGGGACGCAGCTCGCCGAGCTGCCCGGCGAACTCGGCCCGCTGCTCCCTGGTCTCGCCCATGCCGATGATGCCGCCGCAGCACAGCTCCATGCCGGCCTCGCGGACCATCTCGCAGGTCTGCCAGCGCTCCTCCCAGGTGTGGGTGGTGACCACCTGGCCGAAGTGGGAGCGCGCGGTCTCGAGGTTGTGGTTGTAGCGGTGGACGCCCATCTCGGCCAGCTCGTCGACCTGCTCCTGGGTGAGCATGCCGAGTGAGCAGGCGACGTTGATCTCGACGGCCTCGCGGATGGCCTTGACGCCCTCACGGACCTGGTCCATGAGGCGCTGGTCGGGCCCGCGCACGGCCGCGACGATGCAGAACTCGGTGGCGCCCGTCTGGGCCGTCTCGACGGCCGCCTGGACGAGCGAGGGGATGTCGAGCCAGACGGATCGGACGGGCGAGGTGAACTGCCCGGACTGGGAGCAGAAGTGGCAGTCCTCCGGGCAGCCGCCGGTCTTGAGGGAGATGATGCCCTCCACCTCGACCTCCGGGCCGCACCATGCCATGCGCACCTCGTGGGCGAGCGCGAGCAGCTCGGGAATGCGGTCGTCCGGCAGCTCAAGGCATCGCAGGGCCTGAGCTGAGGAGAGCCCCCGGCCTTCTTCGAGTACCTGAACCCGGGCGATCTCCAAGATGTCCATACTCATCGGTCCTGCTGCTCCCTTGTCGGTTGCGTCACAGACTAAGGGTTGCCCGGAACCGAGAAGAGTCGAACCCGCCCCCTAGCAGGGGCCCCAGTCCGTCATGGGCCACCCGCGCGAACGCCGTGCGGCCGAGCGACCCGGCGCCCTCAGGCAGCGCCCCCGCCAGCGGCCGTGCGGCGAGCGTCTCCAGGTCGGCGACGTTGCTACGGTCGGCGACGCCCGGCTCGCGCGGCCAGGAGCCGATCACCAGGCCCGCCAGATCGAGCCCCCGGCCCGCGAGGGCCTCCAGCGTCAGCGCCGTGTGGTTCAGCGTGCCGAGCCCCGCCCTGGCCACCACCAGGACGGGGGCGCGCAGCGTGCGGGCCAGGTCGGCGATGGTGGCGCCTTCCTCGTCGAAGCGCACCAGCAGCCCCCCGGCGCCCTCGACGACCACCAGGCGGTGTGTCTCCGCCAGCTCGGCGGCGCGCTCGGCGACCCCGGCCAGGGAGACGGGAGGAAGGCCGGACGCGCGTGCGGCGGCGGCCGGGGACAGCGGGTCGGGGAAGCGCCCGAACTCGAACGTCGTGGTCACCCCGGACAGCCGGATGACCTCGTCGAGGTCGCCGGGCTCGTCCGCGGCGACGCCCGTCTGCGCGGGCTTCACCACCGCGACGGGCACCTCGCGCAGGCGCGCGAGCGCGGCCACGGCGGCGGTGACCACGGTCTTGCCCACACCGGTGTCGGTGCCGGTGACCACCAGAATGCTCACCGGCACCACCCTAGAGGCCCGCGGACGCGGTGGCGGGCAGCCCCTACGGCCGTCCTGCCTGCGGCCCGCCGGTCTCCGGGGGCCTGCGGAGGCGCGTGACGAACTTGTACCGGTCGCCTCGGTAGAGCGACTGGGCCCACTCGACCGGATTGCCCTCGGCGTCGAAGGCGTGCCGGGTGAGCAGCAGCATCGGCAGGCCGACGTCCACACCGAGGACCTGGGCGTCGTACGGGGTCGCCAGCACGGTCTCTATGATCTCTTCTGCGTCGGTCAGCTGGACGTTGTAGGCGTTGTGCAGGGTCTCGTACAGGGAGGCGTGCACCTCCAGCTCCCGCCGCAGCCGCGAGAAGCGCCGTGCGGACAGGTGGGTGGTGTCGATCGACATCGGCTCGCCGTTGGCCAGGCGGAGCCGGTGGATGCGCAGCACGCGCCCGCCCGGGTTGATGCACAGGCGGCGGGCGAGGGTCTCGTCGGCCGTGATGTAGTTGATGTCGAGGATCTTGGTGTCGGGCTCCAGGCCGACCGTGCGAAGATCCCCGGTGTACGACGTGAGCTGCAGCACCTGGGCGACCTTGGGCTGGGCGACGAAGGTGCCCTTGCCCTGGATGCGCAGGAGCCGCCCCTCGATGACCAGCTCGGTGAGCGCCTGCCTGACGGTCGTGCGCGAGGTCTCGAAGCGCACGGCGAGGGCACGCTCGGGCGGCAGCGCCGCTCCAGCGGGCAGAGACTTGGTGAGTTCCAGCAAGTTCCGTTTGACGTCGTAGTACTTGGGAATCCGGGGAGAGTCTTCCGTCACACGTTCACCTTCATCTCGGCCACGGCGGTGAGCGCGTGTCCGATCACCGCGAGATCATCCGAACTCAGATTGGCCCGTGCGGTCAATCTCAGACAAGACCGGCCGGTCGGCACCGACGGCGGGCGGAAGCACCCGGCGCGCACTCCGTGCTCCGCGAACACCGCTGCGGCGGAGAGCGCGACGTGCGGAGGGCCGAGCACGACCGGCACGACGGCCGCCGCCGGGTCGGTGGTGAGAAGGCCACGGTCCCCGGCCGCGCGGGCCAGCGCCGACGCATTGTGCCGTGCCTGTCTTGGCAGGTCAGGATGGTCGCCCACGATATCAAGCGCCGCGAGTGCGGCGGCGACGGCGGACGGCGCGAGGCCGGTGTCGAAGATGAACGACCTGCCCGTGTCGATCAGGGCGTCTACCACCTCGGACGCCCCTAGCACAGCTCCGCCCTGTGATCCGAGCGACTTCGACAGTGTGACGGTTCTCACAACGGTCGGGGCGTCCGCGAGCCCCGCGTCGTACACCGCGCCGCGTCCGCCCTCGCCGACCACGCCCAGGGAGTGCGCCTCGTCCACGACGAGCAGGGCCCCGTGCCGTACGGCCGCCGTGTAGAGGTCGGCGATGGGGGCGAGGTCGCCGTCGACGGAGAAGACCGCGTCGGTGACGACCAGCGCGTGCTCCTCGGCGCGGTTCGCCAGCGCCTTCTCCACCGCCTCTACGTCCTTGTGCGGCGTGACGGCCACCCTGGCGCGCGAGAGGCGGCAGGCGTCGATGATCGAGGCGTGGTTGCCCTCGTCGCTCACCACCAGCCCGCCGGCGCCCAGCGTCGCGACCGCCGCGAGGTTCGCCAGGTACCCGGAGGAGAAGACCAGCGCCCGCCTGGCGTGGGCGAAGGCCGCCAGCCGCTCCTCCAGCTCGGCGTGGAGCGTCGTCGTGCCCGTGACGAGCCGCGAGCCGGTCGAGCCGGTGCCCCACCTTCCGGTCGCTTCCATGGCCGCCACGACCAGCCGCCCGTCGCGGGACAGCCCGAGGTAGTCGTTGGAGGCCAGGTCGATGAGTCCGTCGTGGTCGGGGGTGCGGGGGCGCAGGGCGCGCCTGAGCCCGGCCGCCTCACGGATGGCGGCGGCCGAGCGCAACCGCGCCAGGGGATCTGTGTTCATGGTCTCGCCAGGGTCGATGCTGTTCACGTGGCCTCTCCCGTGCCGGCGGCAGGGCTCGTGATTCGGCGCGCGCCGGGGTCATCCTCGGTCTCGGTCGTGCCGGCCGCCACGCTCGCCGGACGCTCCACAGGGTGAGCGGGCACTTCTGTGTGCTCCATTAGGGGAATCTTCCCAGGGCCGGTGCCGTCGATTCGCTTTGGGCCGGGGTTAGCACGCATGATGCTGAGGTGCCGACTCTCAGCGACCTGGTGGCGCGCCACACCACTCTCGACCCGGCCGACCTGGAGTGGATGCATTCGCTGGTCACCGACTGGCAGCTTCTCGCCGACCTGTCCTTCGCCGACCTGATCCTGTGGATCCCCCTGCGGGACGAGTCCGGGTGGGTGGCCGTGGCGCAGATGCGCCCGACGACGGGTCCCACGGTGTACCACGACGACGTCGTCGGCTCGATCGTGGCCGCGGGGGAGCGACCCCTGATCGACACGGCGTGGAACGAGCACCGCATCTGCCGCGAGGGCGATCCCGACTGGTCCAGCGGCGTGCCCGTGCGCGAGGAGACCATCCCCGTGCGGCGCGACGACCACTTCGTGGCGGTCATCCAGCGCTCCACCAACCTGTCGTCGGCGCGCACGCCGTCCCGGCTGGAGCTCACCTACCTGCAGAGCGCGTCCGACCTGGCGCAGATGGTGGCCGAGGGCCGCTTCCCCTTCCCCGAGGCGGCGCCGATCCTGGTGCGGTCCCCGAGGGTCGGCGACGGCCTGCTGAGGCTCGACCGCGCCGGCCGGGTGACGTACGCCTCGCCCAACGCGCTGTCGGCCTACCGGCGGCTCGGGCTCAACGCCGACCTGGTGGGCTCCGAGCTCGGCAAGACGACCGCCGCGCTGTGCTACTCCGACGAGCCCATCAACGAGGACCTCATGCTCGTGGCGAGCGGCCGATCGCCTCGGGAGACCGAGGTCGAGGCCGGCGCCAACGTCGTGCAGCTCCGCGCGATCCCGCTCGTCGTGGGCGGCGGGCGCATCGGCGCGCTGGTGCTCATCAGGGACGTCACCGAGCTGCGCCGCCGCGAGCGCGAGCTGCTGACCAAGGACGCGACCATACGCGAGATCCACCACCGGGTGAAGAACAACCTCCAGACGGTTGCCGCGCTGCTGCGGCTCCAGGCGCGGCGGCTGCGCATCCCGGAGGGCCGCGAGGCGCTGGAGGAGGCGGTGCGCCGGGTGGGCTCGATCGCCATCGTGCATGAGACGTTGTCCCACACTCCCGAGGAGATCGTCGACTTCGACGACATCGCCGACCGCGTGATCTCGATGACCGGCGAGGTGTCGGCGGCCAACGTCATGCCGCGCCGGGTGGGGAGCTTCGGCATGCTTCCCGCGATGATCGCGACCCCGGTGGCCATGGTGCTGACCGAGCTGCTGCAGAACGCCGTCCAGCACGGCTTCTCGTACGGGAGCGGCACCATCAAGGTGATCGTCTCGCGCACCGAGGAGAGGCTCGACCTCGTGGTGGCCGACGACGGCGAGGGTCTTCCCGAGGGCTTCGACCTGGAGGCGTCGACCAGCCTCGGCCTGCAGATCGTCCGCACGCTCGTGGTGGGCGAGCTGTCGGGCCGCCTGGCCGTCGAGCCGCGTCAGGGCGGGGGCACGGAGGTCTCGATCACCATCCCGGTGCAGCCGGTCTAGCGGTCACCGCCCGCCGCGGGTCCTGACCGGGCCCGGACACTGCGACGCCCGGCCATCGCGTGAGGCGATGCCGGGCGTGTGAAGTTCCGTACGCCGCGACGCTGGGGCGGTGCGGAAGGCGTGTGTGATCCGGAGCTCGCTTCCGGACTCGGGGCTTCGTTTCGTGCGACGCGTGCGGGCTCAGACACCCGCGCGGGCGCGGGCGCGGGCCGTGCGGCGCTTGAGCGCACGACGCTCGTCCTCGCTCAGACCGCCCCACACGCCGGCGTCCTGGCCGGACTCGATGGCCCACTTCAGGCACGGCTCGCTGACCGGGCAGGCGCGGCAGACCTGCTTGGCCTCTTCGATCTGCATGAGTGCCGGTCCGGTGTTGCCGATCGGGAAGAACAGCTCGGGGTCCACGTCACGGCAGGCAGCGCGGTGGCGCCAGTCCATGCGTTCCACTCCTTCGTAGGTGGAGCCTGCGGCTCCGTCCGGTGACGGATGTTTGTGAACAATTTCACTAACAAGGGCGAAATTTTGCCTGGGCCTTGGGTTTGGGGGTCCAGGAAACTCGCGTGATCGCCGCAGACCTTCGAGGAACAGGGTGGGATCCTCAAACGTCCTACGTTCCGACGTCGTGTTGAGCTTTTCAGGCATGCCCAGGTCACGCAAGAGGTTTGGTAGAACGTTTTGCCGGATATGGATGTCGGATGCATCACACTATGACGGCATGTGACGGATTAGACCAGAACTTGTAACGCGCCGGGAACAGAGCGGAAAGTAACCCTCTCGCGCTCGCCGAGATAGTCGCCGTCAAGCTGGAAGGCCACGGGCCGCCTGGCCGACAGGGTGAACTCCTCCTCGTCGTGCACATGGACAAGATGCCCGCCTCGAGGCAGGCCAACCCGGTCGCCGATGATCTGCCGGATCAGCCTCGCCATGGCGGCCATGCCCATGCGCCGCAGGCCGAGCAGGTCGAGCCCGGTGTCGAACCCCGCCCACGGCGTGGGGTTGACCGGCCGGTCGCCGATGTAGGTCCACGGCGCGGTGTTGCAGATGATCGTCATGAAGATGCCCTCGATGTGCCTGCGGTGAGGCCGTTCCAGCCGGAGGGCCGGGCGATGGCGGTCGGTCATGAAATAGTGCCGCAACGCGGTGTTGACGTAGCGTCTCGGCGAGGCCTTGTACCCGGCGCTCCGCAGGCCCTCCACGGCCCGGACGACCTCCGCGTCGTACCCCAGCCCCGCACAGAAGGTGAAATATCGGCTGTTGGGGGACGCTTCGGTGGTCTCGCCGGAGGAGTCGTCGCCGAGCGCGCCATCCTCCCAGATCGCCTGGCCAAGGTTGACGGTGCGGCGCCGTCCCTCCCGGATCGCCTCCAGCACCGCGCCCATCGCCTCCACGGGATTGTTCGGCAGCCCGAGCGAGCGGGCGAAGACGTTGGCGCTGCCACCGGGGATCACGATCAGCGCAGGCCGTGCCCGGTCGCCGTCCAGAATGCCGTTGACGGCCTCGTTGATGGTGCCGTCGCCGCCGAGGACGGCGATCACGTCGAAGCCCTTCTCGCGCGCGCTGCCCGCGAGCACGGTGGCGTGCCCTCTGTACCCGGTCTCCTCCACCGTCAGGTCGACGGCCGCACCCAGCGCGCGTATGAGGACATCCCTCGTACGACGGTTGGTCGACGTCGCCATGGGATTGATCAGGAGGAGTGCGCGCATGTCGCCCAGCGTATCCACCGGTCGAGCACCTGCGACCTGGGTCAAGTAGGGTGACGCGATATGTTGAACCGTCCGGTGACCCTTGTCGTGGCCGCCGTCGTCCTCGCGATCGAGGGTCTCACCGCCGTCGTGCTGGGCGGCTATGCCGCCGTGGAGACCATCGTCGGCAAGCCGGCCGACCTGGGCAGCTCCATCGTCGTATCGGCGTTCGGCATCCTCATCGGCGCCGCCCTGATCTGGGTGGCGTGGGGCGTGCTGCAGGCGGCACGGTGGAGCCGGGCCCCTGGTGTGGTCACGCAGATCTTCGCGCTGCCGGTCGCCGTCTCGCTGGTCCAGTCGGAGCAGACGGTGCCCGGCGTGCTCCTGATCGTGGTGGCGCTGGCCGGTCTGGTCGCGCTGCTGGCGCCCGCCACGACGAAGGCCATGATCGGAGAGTAGCCCGACCGGTGGCCGGCCGGGGCAGGGTGGACGCTCGGCGGTCAGTCTTCGGCGGTGAGGCCCTCGCGGAGCTGGGCCAGGGTGCGGGCGAGCAGGCGCGAGACGTGCATCTGCGAGATGCCCAGCTCAGTGGCGATCTGCGACTGCGTCATGTTGCCGAAGAAGCGCAGCAGCAGGATGCGCTTCTCGCGGGGCGGCAGGCGTTCGAGCAGCGGCTTCAGCGACTCGCGGTACTCCACGCCCTCCAGGGACTCGTCGACGATGCCGAGCGAGTCGGACACAGCCGGCGCGTCGTCGTCACCGGAGTCGGGAGCGTCGAGGGACACCGTGGAGTAGGCGTTGGCGGACTCCAGGCCCTCGAGCACCTCTTCCTCGGTCATCTGCAGGTGCGCGGCCAACTCGGCGACGGTCGGCGCCCGGCCCTGCCGCTGCGACAACTCGCTGATGGCCTTCGTTAGCGAGAGCTTGAGCTCCTGCAGGCGGCGCGGCACCCGTACCGCCCAGCCCTTGTCGCGGAAGTGACGCTTGATCTCGCCCACGATGGTCGGGGTGGCGTACGTGGAGAACTCCACGCCACGCGCCAGGTCGAAACGGTCGATCGACTTGATCAGGCCGATCGTGGCGACCTGGGTGAGGTCGTCCAGCCACTCGCCCCGGTTGCGAAAGCGGCGGGCGAGGTACTCGACCAGGGGCAGGTGGAGCTCGACCAGCTCGTCGCGGATGCGCTGGCGACGCGGGTCGTCGGCGGGCAACTCTGCCAGCTCGCCGAACAGCCCACGGGCCCGAACCCTGTCGGGGACGGTGCTGTCACTGCCGGCCACGGCCCGGGTCCTCTCCGTCACGACAGCCTCGCAGCGCCTCGGCGCTTGTGCAGCACGATTGCCATGCGGTCGGGTGTGTCGGTCTCGGCGTCCACATCGTCGGCCAGCGCGGTGAGCACCATCCAGGCGAAGTCATCGCGCTTGGGCTCGGCCCGCCCGACGGTGCTGACCTCGACCCGGACGATCATCTCCTGGCCGGTCAGCTCGAACTCGGCGATCAGATCGGTGCCGGGCACGGCGTGGCCCAGCAGCATGGCGCACGCCTCGTCGACCGCGATACGGAGATCCTCGATCTCGTCCAGGGTGAAGTCGAGGCGCGCCGCCAGCCCCGCCGTGGCCGTGCGCAGCACGGACAGGTAGGCACTCGCAGCGGGCAGACGCACGCTCACCGCGTCACGGATCCCCGCGACTCCACCAGGGATGCCGCCAGCACGCGTCGCTGTCTCGTCGGTCACGTTCCTCCTCGCACAGAGCTGCTGATTAGCAACTTACCGCCCCGTGCCCCGTGTTGCAGGACTGGGACGCGCCGATAGTCGTGATCTTGCAGAAATGCGGCCGGTTTCCCTGACGTCCCGCTGTCCTTTCGTTGACATCCAGGCGCGTTTGCCGGGCCCCTGGCCTCATGAAAGCCGCTGGCCCCGCGCGAAAGGCGACCGCGCGAGGCCAGAACGGGCGCGCGGGCTCAGGCGGCCTTGGTCTCCCAGAAGATCTTCGAGATATCGTCGATCTTCCCGAGCAGGTCGTCGGCCTTGCCCACGTCCACGGTGCCCTTGGCTCCCGCGGCTCCGGCCAGCTTCGTAGCGTCCCAGAAAAGCTGGTGGAGCTGCGGGTACTGCTCCAGGTGCGGGGGCTTGAAGTAGTCGGTCCACAGCACCCACAGGTGGTGCTTCACCAGTTCGGCGCGCTCCTCCTTGATCGACAGAGCGCGGGCACGGAACACCGGGTCGTCGTTGTCGGCGTACTTCTGCATGATCGCCTTCACGGACTCGGCCTCGATGCGAGCCTGGGCGGGGTCGTACACCCCACAGGGGAGATCGCAGTGCGCGGAGGCCACATGGCTCGGCCGCAACAGTCGTGCGAGCATCGGTTTCCTTCCTTGATGCTGATAACAGACAGCACTATCCAGTGCCCAACTTACTAGCCTTGATTCACGGAGATGGCAGGGGATGTCGTTCATCAGGGTGCGCGTCGAAGGCGATTCGATGTTGCCCGTTCTGCGGCCGGGGGACTGGCTCGTCGTCCGCCGCGGCGCGGCGGTGCGGCCCCGCGATCTCGTCCTCGCGCGGCTCCCCGGCGACCCCGCGACGATGATCGTCAAGCGGGCGGCGTGGCGGGACGGCGACGGCTGGTGGCTGGAGAGCGAGAACCAGCGGGCACCAGGGCGCAAGGACAGCTGGGACTTCGGCGCGGTGCCGCCGTCACTGGTGCTCGGCCGCGTGGTGCTCCGTTACTGGCCGGTCAGGCACGGCGTACGGCCGCGCTGACGCGCGCGGCCGGGCGGCGTCAGGCGCGGTGGCCGCTGAGGTCACGGCGGCGGGCGCGGTAGGCCGCCACGTTGGCCCGGCTCGCGCAGCGCTCCGAGCAGTAGCGGCGCGACCGGTTGGAGGAGGTGTCGAGGTAGGCGCGGCGGCACGGGGACGCCTGGCAGAGCCCGAGCCGGTCCACGCCGAGCTCGGTGACCAGCGCGGTCAGCCCCATGATCGCGCCCGCGGCGTACTCGTCGGAGAGCCGGCCGCCCTCGGTGAGGTGCAGGTGCCAGCGCTGGCCGTCGTGGCGGGAGATCTGGGGATGGACAGGGTGCCGCGTCAGCAGGGCGTTGAGCCGGTCGACGGCGTTCTGCTCGTCGTGACGCGCCGCCGCCGCGAACACGGCCGCCAGCTCGCGGCGCAGCTCGCGCAGCACATCGAGGTCGGCGCGGGTGAGGCGGCCCGCCTGTCTCGCGCGGCCCGCCTGGACGAGGAACCGCCGGGCGCCCTCTAGTGAGCCCAGCGCGTCCTCGCCGTTGACCAGCAGCACCGCCAGCTCGGCGTATGAGGTCAGGTCCACTGTGGAATTCCACCCGCTGTAAGAGACGAGTCGGGATATCGAGTATTACACGAAACGGGGCGTCCACCGATGTTCCACGGGTGCGGTGGCGCGGGTTGCGGCGGTGCAGAGGGCGCTGGACGGGGTGGCCGGTGGCGCCGGTACGGGTCGGACGCCGGAACACCTCGGGTAGAGGTGGGGGTATCGAGACCATTCGCTACGGGTATGAGCTGTTGAGGGGGAAAAGTAGAGATATGTCCGGTTGGGAGTGCCTGGCGATCCGTGTTCGCCGCCAGATCTGTGGCGGAGCCGACATCGGCAGGCGTCTCGACGTGTGGCACAATCGAGCAACGGGTGACCCCCGTACCCCCTCAAGAGACGACCGTCAACGACGACGGCCGCCGGGCGGCTACAGAAGCCTGGGCCTGCGTTCGCCTGCGGCGTCTACCGAAGGAATCCGTCCTTACGACACAGGGGTCGCTGTGGCAGTCACGCCGTTCTCCGCTTCTCTCGAATCACTCGATCTTGATCCCGTCTTCGCGATGCACCGCGGCGGCAAGCTCGAAATCCGATCGACCGTCCCGGTCCGCAACGCCGAAGACCTGTCGCTGGCCTACACGCCGGGCGTCGCCAGGGTCTGCACCGCGATCGCCGACCAGCCCGATCTCGTCAACGAGTACACCTGGGTCTCGAACGTCGTCGCCGTGGTCTCCGACGGCACGGCCGTGCTCGGCCTCGGCGACATCGGCCCGGCCGCCGCGATGCCCGTGATGGAGGGCAAGGCGCTGCTGTTCAAGCAGTTCGGCAACGTCGACGCCGTGCCCGTCTGCCTCGACTGCACCGACGTCGACGCCCTGGTGGAGACCGTCGTGCGGCTCGCGCCCTCGTTCGGCGGCATCAACCTGGAGGACATCAGCGCCCCCCGGTGCTTCGAGGTGGAGGACCGCCTGCGCGAGCTCCTCAGCATCCCGGTCTTCCACGACGACCAGCACGGCACCGCCATCGTGGTGCTCGCCGCCCTGCAGAACGCCGCCCGCCTGACCGGGCGCTCCCTCGGCGACCTGCGGGCAGTGGTCGCGGGCGCGGGAGCCTCCGGCGTGGCCGTCACCCGCATCCTGCTGAACGCCGGCATCGGCGACATCGCGGTCTCCGACTCCAAGGGCATGATCTACCAGGGCCGCGAAGGGTTGAACCCCTACAAGGAGGCGCTCGCCAGGGACACCAACCGCGGCGGGTTCACCGGCTCCACCGAGGAGGCGCTGGCCGGCGCCGACGTCTTCATCGGCCTGTCCGGCTCCACGCTGTCGGAGGCGGCCGTCGCGTCCATGGCCGGCGACTCGATCGTGTTCGCCCTGTCCAACCCGACGCCCGAGATCCTCCCCGAGGTCGCGCGCAGGCACGCCCGCGTCGTGGCCACCGGCCGCTCCGACTTCCCGAACCAGATCAACAACGTGCTGGCGTTCCCCGGGGTGTTCCGCGGCGCCCTCGACGTGCGGGCGTCGACGATCACCGAGAACATGAAGGTCGCCGCCGCCCACGCCCTCGCCGCCGTCGTCGGGGCCGAGGTGTCGGAGGACTACGTGATCCCGAGCCCGTTCGACGAGCGGGTCGCCCCCGCGGTCGTCGCCGCGGTCGCGAGCCAAGCCCGCCTCGACGGCGTGGCCCGCATCTAGCCAGACCGGCACACCGGGGCCCGCCGCGAGCGGGCCCCGTGCCACCTTCACGCGTGCGGCGGGCTCGCCGAGCCGCCGAAGTCGTCGAGGAAGCCGGCCGCGGCCGGCGGCCTGCGCGGAATCGGGCGGCGCAGGGCATGCACGCGACGCCGGGGAAGCGACCAGACGACCCCCCCGTCCCACAGCCGTACCGCCACGTGCCGCCCGACCTCCAGCCGCTCGCGGGGCGCCAGATGCGCGGGGTCCAGCCGTACGCGGATGATCTCCGCCCACGCGCACGTGCCGTACGGCATGGCCGCGAAGGTCGTTCTCACCCTCTCCACGGCCAGCTTCTCGGTGGCCGTGACCCCGCAGGCCGTCCACCCCGCCGGTTCGTGGCCCGTGTAGACATCCCAGTCGAAAAGGCTTGCCTTCGTCATGAGGTACCGCTCCTGGGGTCAAGTCTTGGGAATTCCCACACCATGTCACGCATCGTGCTATAACAAAAACCCTCCGTTACCTGCCGGACAAGGGTGTGCACGAAGGGCGTATGTGTGCGCAGGGGGCTTGCGGCGACCGGAGAGCCATTTCCATCCGTGCAAGCCTCCTGGGGGTCAAGAGCGATGCGACGCGAGCCCAACCTCCTCCTCCGGCACCTCATCGCCGAGGCGGCCTTCTCCCACAAGGGTCTGGCCCGCAGGCTCAACGACCTCGGAGCCGCCCGGGGCCTCACAGGGCTGAGGTACGACCACAGCTCGGTGTTGCGCTGGATGGGCGGCCAGCAGCCGCGCGATCCGGTGCCGACGCTCCTCGCGGAGATCTTCGCACTGAAACTCGGCCGGCCGGTGACTTCGGAGGACCTCGGTATGGCGGGGGGAGCCACGCCCCTCGACCTCGGACAGGAATTCACTCACTCGTGGCAGGAGGGTGTCGAGACCGTGACAGCACTATGGAGGGCGGACATGGAGAGGCGCAGGTTCCTGCTCGACTCCGCCTTCGCCGTCGGAGCGGGTTCGGCGGGAGCCCTGCGCTGGCTCACATTTCCCATGGAGGGCAAGCCCGAGGCCGCCGGTGTACGCAAGGTCGGCGCGCCCGACATCGCCGCCATCCGCGAGGTCACCCGCTCGTTCGGCGAGCTGGACAACCGCTTCGGCGGCGGCAGGGTGCGCTCCGCGGTCGTGAAATATCTCGACTCGGCGGTCGCGCCGCTGCTCAAGGACGGCGTGTACGGCGAGGCCACGGGCAGGGCGCTGGCCTCGGCCGCGGCCGAGGTGACCCGCCTGGCCGGCTGGATGGCCTACGACCTGGAGCAGCACGGCCTGGCGCAGCGCCATCTCATCCAGGCGCTGAGCCTGGCACGCGGCGCGGGCGACCACGGCTTCGGCGGGGAGATCCTCGCCGGCATGGCGCACCAAGCCATATATATAGGACAACCAAGGCATGCCCTCGATCTGGCCAGGGCGGCGCAGCTGTCCGCCCGCCGCGCGGAGGTCCCCTCGCTGCTCGCGGAGGCGTACGTGCTGGAGGCCCACGCCCACGCGGCGCTCTCCGACGGCGCGGCCTGCGCCCTCGCCCTCCACGAGGCCGACCTGGCGTTCGACCGCCGCCGTCCGGACGAGGAGCCCGAGTGGATCCGGTACTTCGACGAGGCGTATCTCGCGGCCAAGTACGCCCACTGCTTCAGGGATCTCGGAGACGGGGCGCAGGCCGTGCGGTACGCGCGCCGGTCGCTCGACATGGACGGGCGGTACGTGCGCGGGCGCATGTTCAACCTGTCCCTGCTCGCCTCGGCCCACGCCCTGCAGGGGGACGCCGAGGAGGCGAGCAGGGTGGGCACGTCCGCGCTCGACCTGGCGGCCGGCCTGCAGTCCGTACGGACGCGGTCGTACGTCGCCGACCTGCGCAAGAGGCTGGAGCCGCTCAGCGGTGACCCGGGCGTCGCGGCACTGGTCCAGCGCACCAGGGAGCTCGCGCCTGCGGCGTAGCCGGCTCGCACGCGGGGCGGCCCAGCAGGATCGCACGCGTACATGGGCGGAACGCGGCGCGGGGCCCGGCCGGAAGCCGGGCCCCGCTGTCTGGAACAGTGGCGTGTACCGCGTCAGCGGATCGAGCCGGACCAGAGGTTGGCGGCCTTGCTGTAGACCGCGTAGGTCTCGCCGTCGAAGTACGGCGAGGTGCTGAAGTCGTACCGGCCGTTGCCGTCGGAGTCGCCGATGAGGCTGGTGACACCGTTGATGTAGCCGAGACGCTTGGTGCTGCTGTACTTGGCGATCCACGGAGCACCGGCGGAGCCGCCGGTCATGGAGCACTTGATGGCGATCTGCGCCTCGGCCTTGTAGGCGGCCGTGACGCCGGCGGGCTTGGTCTTGCCGTAGCACCACTTCGGCGTGACCCCGGTGTACGGCCGGTCGCCGTCGGGGTGCTTGCCGGCGGGGTAGCCGAAGACGTAGACCGGCTCGCCGATCTTCTGGTTCCACGCGAAGCCCTGGCCGCCGACGTTGTCACCGAGGCGACCGGCGTCCTTCCAGGTGTTCACGTTGATGCCGTTGTAGACCGTGACGAACGCGTAGTCGCTGTCGTAGTCCTCGTAGACCGAGAAGTCGTAGTGCGTGTACGCCGACTTGCCGACGTAGATGCCCCACGGGGACTTGCCCTGGTAGTAACCGGGGACGAAGACCCAGTGGTCGAGGGTGTCGCGGTTGCGGTCGGTGTCGTAGACGCAGTGACCGGCGGTCGCCACGAGGTTGTGGTACTTCGACTGGACCGACGACGCCGAACACCAGTACGGCTTGCCGTGGACGCGGAAGAACACCTTGCCGATGGTCTTGGGCAGGTTGACGTTCTTCACCTTGGTCGGAGTGATCTTCTCCTGCCCGATCGGCGGGACGGAACCGGTCTTTCCGTCGGGAGCGGCGTCGCTCCCGCCGAACTTGACCTTGCCCTTGACCGAATCGTCGTTGGAGTAGCGGGTCGCGGCCTTCAGCTGCTTACCGCCGCTCGCGCTCCAGAACTTCGCGGTGTCGTTCGCCTTCGACTTGCTGGAGGCGAGGGAGACGTTCGTCGGCTGGGGCTTGGCCGTGGCCTCAGCGGACGAGGTGAGGGCAGCGCCGACCATTCCGGTGGCGGTGACGGCGGCCCCGAGGGGGAGGATGAGGCGTTTTGCTCGGGTATACATATAACTCCTCTTGTTCTGACATGGAACATCACTTATGTCCCATGCGTCCCAAAGGGGATTCTCCGAGCCTATGTGATTTCTTTACCTCCTCCATATATCCGCGCCCCAAAAACGGACATATGGGCATTCACTGGGATTTCACGATAGGGGAACCTCACTGCGAGGTGAGATTGAAAGTGCGAAGGGCCCGGCCGGAGCCGGGCCCTCGTCACGTCGTGCTCAGGGTGTCACTTGCCGATCTTGCCGGAGGCGAGGTTGGACGCCGCGGAGTAGATCGAGTAGGTCTCGCTGTCGAAGTACGGCGAGGTGGCGAAGTCGAAGCGGCCGTTGCCGTCGGTGTCGCCGACCAGGCTGGTCACGCCGTTGATGTAGCCGAGACGCTTGGTGCTGCTGTACTGCGCGATCCACGGGCCGCCCGAGGCGCCGGCGGTCATGGAGCACTTGAGGGCGATCTGCGCCTCGGCCTTGAACCCGGAGACGGGGCCCGCAGCGGAGGTCTTGCCGTAGCAGTACTTCGGCGTCTGGCCGGTGAAGGGCTGGTCACCGTCGGGGTGCTTGCCGGCGGGGTAGCCGAAGGCGTAGACCGTCTGGCCGATCTTCTGGTTCCAGCTGAAGCCCTGGCCGCCGACGTTGTCGCCCAGGCGGCCGACGTCCTTCCAGGTCCTCGCCTCGACACCGTTGTACACGGTGACGAAGGCGTAGTCGCTGTCGAAGTCCTCGTAGTTGGCGAAGTCGAAGTGCGTGTACGCCGACTTGCCGACGTAGATGCCCCACGGGGACTTGCCCTGGTAGTAACCGGGGATGAAGACCCAGCGGTCGAGGGTGTCGCGGTTGGCATCGGTGTCGTAGACGCAGTGGCCCGCGGTGGCGACCAGGTTGCGGTACTTGCCCTGGATCGACGAGCCGGAGCACCAGTAGGTCTTGCCGTCGAGACGGAAGAACACCTTGCCGATGGTCTTGGGCAGGTTGACGTTCTTCACCTTGGTGGGGGTGATCTTCTCCTGCCCGATGGGCGGGACGACGCCGGTCTTGCCGTCGGGGGCGGCGTCGCCGCCACCCAGCTTGATCTTGCCCTGGACGGCGGCGTCGGAGGTGAACTTGGTGGCGGACTTGAGCGACTTGCCGTCACTCGCCGTCCAGAACTTGACGGTGTCCATGGCGGCGGCCTGGGTGGTGGACAGGCCGTCCGAGGCCGGCGCGGCCGCGGAGGCGGTCGCAGCGCTGGTGAGGGATGCCGCGATCATGCCGGTGGCGACGGCGACGCCACCGAGAGGAAGCATGAGGCGCTTGACTCGGGTGTTCAATGAGACTCCTTGTTCTGCCGCAGGAGGTGACTCCTGCCCCACTCGTCCCAAAAGGGACAGTACGAACCTATCGGTCTGATCATGAGGAATGGGTCGCAAGCCTCAGCGGCGCGTCGGCCGTACGGCGGCCCGCGAAGACGGCCGCTCTCCGGCCACGCACAGGTGGAAACGGTCCAACGGACCTCTCACGCGCGGGCCGGAAAGCATGGCTTTCCTGGGCGATGTGACGTATATCACTCGATTTTCGGTAAACCGCCCGCGAAAAGGCGCAGGGCCCGGCACACGTGCCGGGCCCTGCTGTGTCTAGCTGTGCTGCGCTCTAGCTGGCTGGAACGTCAGGCCTTGGTGACGAGGTCGCCATCGGAGGTGACGATCTTGCCGGACCAGAGGTTGGCGGCCGACTTGTAGATCGAGTAGGTCTCGGCGTCGAAGTACGGCGAGGTGCTGAAGTCGATCCGGCCGTTGGCGTCGGCGTCGCCGATGAGGCTGGTGACACCGTTGATGTAGCCGAGGCGCTTGGTGCTGCTGTACTTCAGGATCCACGGCGCACCGGAGGAGCCGGCCGTCATGGAGCACTTCAGGCCGATCTGGGCCTCCGCCTTGAACGCGGCGGCCGGCTTGGCGGCGAAGGTCTTGCCGTAGCACCACTTCGGCGTGACACCGGTGAAGGGCTGGTCACCGTCCGGGTGCTTGCCCGCGGGGTAACCGAAGACGTAGACCGGCTGGCCGACCTTCTGGTTCCAGGTGAAGCCCTGGCCGCCGACGTTGTCGCCCAGGCGACCCGCGTCCTTGTAGTACTCGATGACGTAGACGGTCTTGATGTACTTGGTGCTGCTGCCCTTTTCGACCGCGTACACCAGGAAGTAGCGCGTGATGGTGTAGGCGTGGTCCTCGATCTTCTTGTAGCCGGGACCGCTGTACTTGTTGTACTCCTCCTCGCTGACGATCTTCTTTTCCGTCAGCGAGGGGTCCTGGTGGAAGTTCTGGGTCGCCGGGACCGAGGCGGCCTTGTCGTACTCGTCCTTGGTGACTTCCTTGCTGGCGATGCTCGCGTCCTTGGTGCCCCAGGGCACGACCTTCTCGGTTCCCGTGGTCTCGATGCGGACCGGAGCCTTGTCGCCGAACTCGTCCTTGAGCTTGTTGTACTCCTTCTCCGTGATCACCACGTCGTCGGTGTACTTGTAGCCCTGCCACTTGTCGTACGTGTCCTTGGTGACAGCCTTCTCACCGGCGTACGAGATGCCGTTGTAGACCGTGACGAACGCGTAGTCGCTGTCGTAGTCCTCGTACACCGCGAAGTCGTAGTGGGTGTAGGCGGCCTTGCCGACGTAGATGCCCCAGGGGGACTTGCCCTGGTAGTAACCGGGGATGAAGACCCAGTTGTCGAGCGCACCGTTCTGGACACCCTCGTCGAACACGCAGTGTCCGGCGGTGGCGACCAGGTTGTGGTACTTGCTCTGCACCGAGGACGCGGAGCACCAATACTCCTTGTCGCCCACCGTGAAGAAGACCTTACCGATGGTCTTCGGCAGGTTGACGTTCTTCACCTTGGTGGGGGTGACCTTCTCCTGGCCGATCGGCGGGACAACGCCGGCCTTGCCGTCGGGGGCGGCGTCGCCACCACCGAGCTTGACCTTGCCCGACACCTGCTGGCTGCCCTTGAACTGCTCGGCGCCCTTGAGAGCCGCGGAGCCCTTCTGGGTCCAGAAGTCCACGACCTTCTGCGCGTTGCTGGCGGAGGCCAGCGACACGACCTTCTTCTGGGGCGCGGTCGCCGCGTTGGCCGAGGTGACCAGGGTGGCGCCGATCATGCTGGTGGCGGCGATGGCGCCACCCAGCGGGAGGGCGAGACGCTTGACTCGGGTGTTCAAGGAAACTCCTTGGGCTGTCGTGGAACGCATCTTGCGTCCCATGCGTCAGTAAAGGGATAACCAGAAGATAGCGAGAAGATCTTGGTCTGTGGGGGCGATTCGAGGGGAATTTTGACCTTCGCCCGGGCGTGACCTTTTCGTAACCCTTTGGCTAGGCGGACAGCTCCTGTCAGACCCGTGCAAGCAACGGTCTTACTCGCAGATCAGGGCGGTTCTGGACCGAGTGGTTCCAATGTGGTGTGAGTGAACCGCCACCGCCCTTCATGGTGGCGAGTGTGACGCAGATCACACAGGACCGATGGAGCCGAATCGGGGTCCGGCTACGTCTAAGTGGCTCTCGCCGAGCCGAACCCGTCCGAACCGGCCGCCGTGGCGTGGGCTCGGGAGCCACATCTTGATCCACAGAGTCGCGGTCCTCTTACGCACAGTGCGGATCGCCGCCCCGCGAAGGCGTCGTCTTCTCGCCTCGCGAGCCGCCGGCCGCCCGGAAGGCCGCCATCGGCATCCCTCCGTCGCACACAGAACCGACGGCCGTGTGGAACGGACGGCCGTGTGGAACGGACGGCCGCACGGACCGACGGCCATGAGGAACCGAGGCGCTCCTGGAGCTGCCCGCTGACGGCTCTCTGTGCGCCCCTCAGATCTACGGACGGTCGTGCGAGCCCGCCCAGGCACGGAATCAGGAAGCCCTGACAACGCAGAACAGGGCCCGGCACGAATGCCGGGCCCTGCTAGGACTGCTGTTGCTCTAGCTGGCTAGAACGTCAGGCCTTGGTGACGAGGTCGCCGTCCTTGGTGACGATCGAGCCGGACCAGAGGTTGGCGGCCGACTTGTAGATCGAGTAGGTCTCGGCGTCGAAGTACGGCGAGGTGGCGAAGTCGATCCGGCCGTTGCCGTCAGCGTCACCGATGAGGCTGGTGACACCGTTGATGTAGCCGAGACGCTTCGTGCTGCTGTACTTGAGGATCCAGGGGCCACCGGAGGAGCCGGCGGTCATGGAGCACTTGAGGCCGATCTGGGCCTCGGCCTTGAACTTCGCAGCCGCGGCGGCGGCGAAGGTCTTGCCGTAGCACCACTTCGGCGTGACACCGGTGAAGGGCTGGTCGCCGTCCGGGTGCTTGCCCGCGGGGTAACCGAAGGCGTAGACCGGCTGACCGACCTTCTGGTTCCAGGTGAAGCCCTGGCCGCCGACGTTGTCGCCCAGGCGACCCGCGTCCTTGTAGTACTCGATGACGTAGGCGAGCTTGAAGTACTTCGTCGTCGAGGACTTCTTCACCCAGTACGAAAGGTAGTAGTGGGTGATGGTGTACGCGTGGTCCTCGATCTTCTTGTAGCCGGGGCCGGTGTACGCGTTGTACTCGGCCTCGCTGACGATGACCTTCTCGACGCGGTGCGACTGGTGGTAGTTCTGGTTCTTGGGAACCGAAGCGGCCTTGTCGTACTCGTCCTTGGTGACTTCCTTACGGGCCCGGGTGCCATCCTTGGTGCCCCAGGGCAGGACAGTCTCGGCAGTGGAGCTCTCCGTGGTGACCGGAGCGTTCTCGATGCCGAACTCGTCGACGAGCTTGTTGTACTCGGTCTCCGAGATCTCCTGCTTGTCAATGAACTTGTAGCCCTGCCAGCCGTCGTAGGTCGTCTTGGAGACGGCCTTCTCACCGGCGTACGCGATGCCGTTGTAGACCGTGACGAACGCGTAGTCGCTGTCGTAGTCCTCGTACACCGCGAAGTCGTAGTGGGTGTAGGCGGCCTTGCCGACGTAGATGCCCCAGGGGGACTTGCCCTGGTAGTAACCGGGGATGAAGACCCAGTTGTCGAGCGCACCGTTCTGGACACCCTCGTCGAACACGCAGTGTCCGGCGGTGGCGACCAGGTTGTGGTACTTGCTCTGCACCGAGGACGCGGAGCACCAGTACTCCTTGTCGCCCACCGTGAAGAAGACCTTACCGATGGTCTTCGGCAGGTTGACGTTCTTCACCTTGGTGGGGGTGACCTTCTCCTGGCCGATCGGCGGGACAACGCCGGCCTTGCCGTCGGGGGCGGCGTCGCCACCACCGAGCTTGACCTTGCCCGACACCTGCTGGCTGCCCTCGAAGGAGGCGGCGGCCTTCAGGTTGGCACCACCGTTGGCGGTCCAGAAGTTGCTGATCTTCTGAGCGCCAGAAGCGGACGCGAGGGACACGACCTTCTTCTGGGGCGCAGTCGCCGCGTTGGCCGAGGTGACCAGGGTGGCGCCGATCATGCTGGTGGCGGCGATGGCGCCACCGATCGGGAGGGCGAGACGCTTAACTCGGGTGTTCAAGGAAACTCCTGGGCCTGTCGTGGAACGCATCTTGCGCCCCATGCGTCAGTAAAGGGATAACCAGGAAGATACAGAGAAGATCTTGTCTGCGGTAACCGGAACCGTGGCGATTTTTCGCGTTCGTCCCCACGTGATCGTTCCGTGATCGCCAAATCGGATGACATCGGCAGTCAAGTCACGGCAAGTCATCGCTATTCCCGCAGATCAGGGCACTGGTGTGACAAACGGTCCAGATGTGGTGTGAGTGAACCGCTCCGGACAGTGCCGACATCAGTGTGACGCAGATCACACCACTTGAGTGGAGCCGAATCGGCGAGTGGCTACGTCTAACGGCTCCACAGGTCCGCCGAATCGGACATAACGGACAGGTGGGCGGCTCCCTTCGGCATGGAACGGGCCAGTGGCCGGAAAGTGTTCTCTCGGGGAACGGACAGAAGCCGGACGGTTGCCGCCGAGGCGCCGCAACGCGAGAGGGGCCCGGCATCCGCCGGGCCCCTCTCGGTGTGTCAGGTCTCGATGCTTCTCAGTCGGTCTTCTGGCGGGCGGCGTAGGAGTACACGAGATAGGTCGCCGTGTTGAAGTACGGAGAGGACACGCCCTCGTTGCGGCCGTTGCCGTCCAGATCCCACGTGAGGCTGTTCACGCCGTTCAGGTAGCCGATGCGCCGTGAGGGGCTGTACTTGATCAACCAAGGGCCGCCGCTGGCCCCGGCCGTGAAGCCGCAGCCGTTGAAGAAGACACCGTTGTCCAGATCCCACTTCTCCGTGGCGATCTTTCTGGTGGCCCGGGTAAGGCACGACACCATCGTGAGGCCGTCGTACGGCCGGCTGAGGTCGGGATGGGGGCCCGCGGGGTACCCGAACGCGTAGGCGGCGACGACGTACCCCCTGTTCCAGGCGAAGCCCTGGCCGCCGACCTGGCTCTCCAGGCGTCCGGTGTCGACGGTCTTGTACACCGGCTGGCCCTTGGCGTCCTTCTTGGCGACGCCGTTCGCGTCCTTGTCGGTGTCCCAGCGGTAGCCGTGGTGGACGGTCACGAAGGCGTAGTCGAAGTCGTAGTCGCCGGTCGCCGCGTACGTGTCGTTGATGTGCAGCGTGTGCCCGACGTAGATGCCGTACGGCGTCGCCCCGTTGCCGGTGTAGGAGGGGATGAACACCCAGTACTCGACCGGCTTGCCGGTCTTGACGTCGTAGGCGCAGTGACCCGCCGTGGCGACGACGTTCCCGTACTTGGAGTGCACGGACGAGGCCGAGCACCAGTACTCGGTGGCGCCGTTGCGGAAGAACACCTTCCCCACCGTCGGAGGGAGGTTGACGTTCTTGGTCCTGACGGTCTTGACCGTCTTGGGCGGGGCCGCCCCCGCGACGGCGGTCGTCTTGCTGTTGGGGGCCTTGGTCGAGGTGCTCGCCTCGGCCGCGGCCGGGGCGAGCGTGGTGGCGGGGCTGCTGGGGCTCGCCGAGGCGGTTCCGGTGGTGCTGGGCGCCGCCGTCTTGGGCGCGTAGCCGCTGGCGTTCTTCAACCGGTCGGGCGTCCACCAGTCGACGACCTTCTGCAGGTCCGCGTCGGTCTGCGCCAGTGGAAGGGTCGTGATGCCCGCGGGGGCCGACTCGCTCGCGGCCAGCGCCTGCGCGAGCCCCGGGCCCGCGGACAGGAACACACTGGCGGTCGCGAGGGCGCCGCAGAATGTGAGCGCGATCCGCTTCGCTCGGGGTGGCATTTCGTACCTTCCACTGATCAGAAGAGTGCAGACAACGGTGAAGGGCGATTTTTCCAGATCAACTAACTATCGGCACCGTACTTGGCTGACCTGGATTCACTTCGTTATCGGATGGGTGATCGGGTCGTCGAACGAGTACGCCGGTAGGGGGCCGGACATGCGGCCGGCCCCCTACCCTGCCGTGGCTCGCGTCAGCTGGTCGTAAGCTTCCCGGTCCACAGGTTGGCGGAGTACTTGTAGATGCCGTAGGTGTCGCTGTTGAAGTACGGCGTCGTGATGTGGTCGTAGCGGCCGTTGCCGTCGGTGTCCAGAGTCAGGCTCACGACACCGTTGAGGTAACCGGTGCGCTTGCTGCTCTTGTACTCGATCAGGAACGGACCACCGGTGGCGCCCGGGGTGAAGGCGCACTTGATGGCGAGCTGCTCCTCGGCCTTGTACTTGGGAACAGCGGGAGCGGCGGCGGTCTGGCCGTAGCACCACTTCATGGTCTCGCCGGTGTAGGCCTTGTTGCCGTCGAGGTGCGCGGAGGTCGGGTAGCCGAAGCTGAACTGCTTCGCCTTCGTGCTCCGGTTCCAGGTGAAGCCCTGGCCGCCGACGTTGTCACCGAGACGGCCCGCGTCCACGAACGTCTTGATGTGGAAGACCGTCTTGTAGTACTTGACCGTGGTGGTCTTCTTCACCCAGTACTTCACGTAGTAGTGGGTGATGGTGTAGGCCGAGTCGACGATCTTCTTGTAGCCGGGGCCGGTGTACTTGTTGTACGTGACCTCGTCCACGATCTCCGTGGCGGTCTTGCCCGGCGCCTTGGCGTAGTTGACCTTGGCGTCGGCCGCGGGAGCCTTGTCGTACTCGTCCTTGGTGACCTCCTTGACGACGCGCTGGCCGCCGGCGGTGCCCCAGGGGAGGACGGTCTCGGAACCAGTGGACTTCGACCAGGCGTCGGCGGTCTCGCCGCCCTTCTCGTCGACCTTCTTCTGGTACTCGTTCTGGGTGATCTCTTCGTCATTGGCCCACTTCGGACCCTTGTACGCGTCGTACTCGCTCTTGGCGACGATCTTCTCGCCGGTCTGCTTGACGCCGTTGTAGACGTTGACGAAGGCGTAGTCGTAGTCGTAGTCCTCGTAGACCGTGAAGTCGTGGTGGAGGTTGACCTTCGCGCCGACGTAGACGCCCCACGGCGCCTTGCCCTGGTAGTAACCGGGGATGAAGACGAAGTTGTCGACGTACTTGTTCTTGTCGGTGTCGTAGACGCAGTGGCCCGCCGTGGCGACGAGGTTGCGGTACTTCGACTGGACCGAGCTGCCGGAGCACCAGTACGGCTTGCCGTCGACCTGGAAGAACACCTTGCCCACGTTGGTGGGGAGGTTGACGTTCTTCGACTTGCCGGCGGTCTTGCCGCCGGCACCGGTCGGGGCGATGGAGCCGGCCTTGCCGTCGGCGGAGGCCTTGCTCGTGCTCTTCTTCAGCTTGCCGGAGTGCGAGGAGTCCTCGAGGTAGCTCTTCGCGGACTTCAGCTTGCTGGGCGTCCAGGACCCCGCGATGGCCTTCGCGTCGGTCCCGTTCGCCAGCGAGCCCGACTTGACGGGAGTCGGCTTGGCCTGCGCGCTGGCAGAGGTGGAGAGAGTCGCGCCGATCATGCCGGTGGCGACGATCGCACCACCGAGAGGGAGGATGAGGCGCTTTGCTCGGGTGTTCATTGAGCTCCTTCTTTGTCATGGGATGCCCGGGAAGGTCCCACGCTTACGTAAAGAGACAGCACAGACCGTACTCCGGCGATCTTGCTCACTAGGCCCCAAATCGGACAAAAGTGGATGTCCGTTACCGGCTTGTTATGAAACTGGTGGAACCGGAGAGATACCTGATACGTCCAACTTCGCTCTTCGATCATGGTTGGGCGCTTGATCGGCAGACACGCCTGCGGAAGGTGGGTTACCGCTCCACGCCATGCGAAATCGGGGGATGCACATGCGACGTCTCTTCACCGGCCTGACCTGCGCGGACCTGTCTCCAGGAGCGGGTCTGCCCCTGCGTGCGGGCCTGCCCTTTAGGGCGGCACTGTCGCTGTCGCTGGGGGTGGCCCTGTCCGTGGGAGTGGTCGCCCCATCGGGCGCGGCCGCCGCTTCGATCCCGAGGCCGTTCCCCGGAGGCCCGGCCGCCCACTCCGCGGCGTGGCATCCGGTCAGGGGGATAAGCCGGGCGCTCCTGCTCACGATCGCCAAGGGCGAGTCGGCGACGCCCTCCGACCGCGTCGTGCTCCTGCAGTGCGGGTCGCCCGGCGGCACGCATCCCCGGGCGACGGAGGCCTGCCGGCTGCTCGACCCCGTCAAGGGAGACCTCGGCGACCTCAAGACCTCATCGGACGCCAGGTGCGCCAGGCACTACGAGCCGATGACGGTCTCCGCGTCCGGCATGTGGGACGGCCACCACCTCTACTTCGAGCGCACCTTCGGCAACTCCTGCGAACTCCACGCCTACACCGGCGCCGTCTTCAACTTCTGACGTAGGTCAATTCGCGGCGCTATTAGTGATCTGAGGATCATGATTGGGGCAACTCACGCTTGGGGTGCCAGGGCCAGTGGCCCTCTAGTTCTACCTCCAGGGAGAAGCTGAGGAAGGTTCTCACCAGGACGATGGCGGCGAGGACGCCGACGCTCTGGAACGTCGGGGAGATGGCCACCGTACGGATGATGTCTCCGGCGACGAGGAACTCCAGACCCAGGAGGATCGCCCGGCCGAGGGTCTGGCGGTAGCGCCGGTAGGCGTCGTGAGGCGGCCGGCGGTGCAGCAGTTCGTGGCCGAAGACGCCGCTCGCCAGCAGTGCCCCGACGACGATCACCCCCACGCCGACGAGGTCTACGGCCTTCCCCGCTGCTTCGACGACAGAGACGAACTCCACGGACATCTCCTCGCATCCGGCCGTCTGATGGCGCCAAGTTCGTCGACGAGGAGGGCGTGGTCTCCTACTCTCGGTCTGAAGAGGAGACCTTCCAGGGCGAGCGCCTATGAAACTTCTCGGCTTTCGAAGGGCGGTGGATCTGCGCGCGGTGATCGACGTCAGAGGGCGAGGTGGGTGCGTGGGGCACTGTCCAGCTTGCCCAGGGTCGCGGGGTGCAGGCTCCCGATCCAGGTGCCCAGTCGGTCGACGGCGACCGCTCGGAGTTGTTCTGCCTGTGCCTTCGAGTCGACAGTGAGCCCGCATTCGTCGGCAGGTAGCAGGACCTGGAAGGAGAAGACGCGATCGACAAAGGTCACCCCAGCCAAGATGGTCTCCAGCCTGCGGCGGACCTTGCTCGGGTGTCGGGTGTCCTCGATGACGTGCCGGAGCCCTGCCGCTGCTGGTCAGTCCGCTTTCCAGAGGTACGACATGGGGAGGGATGTGAGGCGGTCGCCGAAGGGGAGGGGGGTGTCGGTGAAGCTGAGGACTACGCCGTGGATGAAGTCGTCGCCGAGTGCGTCTCTCAGTTTCTTCAGGTGGGTGAAGTCCTTGCCGGTGACCGTGAGGGCCGTCTTGACCTCGATCGCCACGACGCGGCCGTCCGGGGCCTCGGCGATGATGTCTATCTCGGATCCGTCGCGGTCGCGGAAGTGATGGAGGTCCATCCGCGTCCGTGACCAGCCGACTTGCTTGCGTAGCTCGTTGACGGCGAAAGTTTCGCCGAGCGGGCCTCTTCTCTTGTCCTCGGGGCGCAGGAGCCCTGTGGCGTCGGCGCCCAGCAGATGGCTCGCCAGACCGGTGTCCGTCAGATAGGACTTCGGTCGCTTCTTCGCGCGATTGGTGAAGTTGCGCGACCACGCCGGCAGCTCGTGAACCAGGTAGGTCATCCGCAAGAAGCCGCTGTAGGCGTCAACCGTGTCCCGAGCCAGTCCTGTGTCCGCGTGGAGTTGGGAAGTCACCAGTTCGTTCGCCGTGCGGGCGGCAAGAAGCCGGAGAAGACGAGGTAGCTCGCCGGCTCTCTTGGCTCCGGTGAGATCGGCGATGTCGCGTTGGGTAACCGTGCGGACCAGGCTGTCGAACCATGGGCCGCGGTCATCGGCGTGCATTCTGACCGCTTCTGGAAAGCCTCCCGTGCAGATGGCATCCAGATAGTCCTCACGCCGGAGTTCGGAACGGGGGCCTTCGCGCAGGCTTTCCGGCTCCTGGAAGACCCGGTCAAGGAAGGCGTCGGGCTCTTCTCTCAGCTCTCCCTGGGAGAAGGGCCAGAGGTCGAAGAAGACGGCCCGCCCCGCGAGAGATTCGGACAGTCCAGGCACCGACAGGAAGTCGGCCGATCCCGTCAGGAGATACTGGCCTGGGGTATTGTCGCTGTCCACCTGCAGCTTGATGGCACGTATCAGAGCATCGCCGGCAAGCTGCACTTCGTCGATGCCCCTCGGGGGATCGCCTGCCGTGACGAAACCGAGCGGATCAACGAGGGCCGCTGCCAGGGTCTCGTCTCTGTCCAACTGCCTGAATGTCCCCCGGGTCCCCAGCAACTCCTTGGCCAAGGTCGTCTTGCCAACCTGGCGAGGGCCACCCACGATGACGACACGGTAAGCGCCGATGGCACGTTCGATCCGAGCCTTCAACCGCCGCCGAATCTGATCCGACATACCTTCTGACCTCGCCAACCCCAAAGCCGCGGGCATCCTACTCTGCAGTTTGCCAGAGACCTGGTAGTCATTTCGCGGAATCCCAAGTAGTGACTTTGACGATCACGAGTGAGAAGCAACCGAGATGAGAGGGCGGAGCCGGGCCGGTCGGGCCTCGGCGTTCTCGGTAGCCGGCCAGGGAGCCGGCGGCTCGTTGATCAGGGGTGCAGGGGCAGGCCCTTGAGGGTTTTGTCTATGGCGTTGCGGGGGCCGTAGACGGCGAGGCCGACGAGGTTCAGGGCGTCGGCGGTGACCGCCCGGACGGCGGCGCGGTTGTCCTCGTCGTGGCCGGTCTTGAACATCTCCTCGATGTAGACCGCCGTGGAGAGCCCTCGGCTGAGGGCGCGGGTGTGCACGCTGGTGAGCCCCTCGGCGTCGGCCGAGTAGATGAGCACCGGCTGGCGGAACATCGCGAGGTAGGCGTTGCCGGAATCGTCCGCGTACGGCTCGCCTATGACGTCTTCGGCCCCGCCGGCCACGGCGCTCGCCAGGAACGCGGTCACGTTGAGCTTCTGCCAGACGGCCAGATCCTCCCGGACCACGATGCCGATCTTCGTGTCGAAACGCATGTTCGCAGCTTGGCGGGATGCGATGCGGCCTGTCTTGTACGGCGGTGCGGCGTCCGCTCGCCGTAACGCAGAGCGTCGGTCCTTGATCTGGGGGTGCGGGCGCGGGAGGCTGGCCGTCGCTCAAACGTCATGCGTAAATCGGGGGATTCACATGCGACGTCTCTTCACTGGCCTCGGCTGCCTGGCCCTGGCTTTCGGTACGGCCGCGGTCGTCGGCTCGTCGGCCGCGAGCGCGAGCTCGATCAAGGAGCCACCGCCCGGGGGTACGAGCCAGGAGCCTCAGCACGAGAACACCGCGGAAACGAGCCCGGGGCAGCAGGCGACCGGGGCGAACCCGGGGCAGCCCGCGGCCGTGCCCGGGCAGGAGGCGCAGGCCCCGGCCGCGCCCGCTACGGAAGGGCGGCCTCCGGCCGCGCCCGCTACGGAAGGGCGGCCTCCAGTCGTGCCCGGCGCGGAAGGGCAGGCTCCGGCCGTGCCGGGCGCGGAAGGGCGGCCCGCGGTCGTCCCCGGGACGGACCCAGGGCAGCAGGCGGGCGCGATCGGGACGGCTCCGGACCAGGCGATGCTCGTGGTCGGACCGCGATCCCGGGTGCTGGCCCTGGCCATCCACCACGGTGACAAGGCGTTCCCGCCCGACCGCATCCTGACCCTGCAGTGCTCGCCTCCGGGTGGGTCGCACCCCAAGGCGGCCGAGGCCTGCAAGGCGCTCGAAGCGGTCGGGGGCGACCCGGCCAAGCTGAACGTCTCGCCGGGAACGGTCTGCCCGCAGGCCTCCGAGCCGGTGTCGCTCGCCGCCATCGGCATGTGGGACGGCGGCCGGATCAAGTGGGAGCACACCTTCGGCAACGCCTGCCTTCTGCGCTCCGCCATGGGGCCTGTCTACGCCTTCTGAGGGGAGCGAGGGCAGGCCACCCGGTCATCGGCAGAAGCCAAGGAGCGTGAGCAGGCGGCGCCGGTCATCGGCCGATGGATTCGACGGCAGGAAGGGGTCCGGTCAGGAGATCGGGCCCCTTCGGGCTGTGACGGCCCCCTTCAGGCCGTGAAGGGGGCCGTCGGGCTGCGACGGGGTCTTCGAAGGTCAGTGGTTCGGGGTGCGGTGGTTCGGGGTGAAGGGTTGGTTTGGCTGGTGAGGGGTGGCGCGGGGTGAGAATGGGGGGATGGGAGGGGACTGGTCGCGGTACTGGCGTTCGCCTGACCGGCCGCTGGAGGCGATGCACGCGCACTTCGAACGGCACGTCTACCACCGGCACAGCCACGAGACGTACTCCTTCGGCTTCACCGAGGAGGGGGCGCAGAGCTTCACCTGCCGGGGTTCGGCCCACACGAGCGCGGCCGGCATGGTGATGGTCTTCAATCCCGACGATCCCCATGACGGGCATGCGACCGACGAGCTGGGCTTCACGTACCGCATGGTCCACATCGGTCCCGGCCTGGTGGCGGACGTGCTGGGGGAGGCCGCGGAGCGCGCGGTCGGGCTGCCGCTGTTCACCGAACCCGTGGTTCCCGACGCCGGGCTGGCCAGGTCTCTCCGCGCGCTCCACGAGGCCCTGCTGGGAGGCGCGACGCCGCTACGCCGTGACGAGCTGCTCGACGGCGTGGTGGTGGCCATGGCCAGGCGGGCGAACGCACGGATGCCGGATCTCGGCGCGTCACTTGGCAGGGCCGGTGGACGCGGCTCCGGCCTGAGCGATGGTCTGAGTGATGGTCTGAGCGATCGTGTCACCGATGGTCTGAGCACGGAGCCGAGAGCCTGGGCCGGCGACGGGACGGCGCGGGTCGTGCGGGAGTTGCTGCATGACGGGGACGACGGGGAGGTCTCCGCGAGCGACCTGGCCGCCGCCGCCGGGCGTAGCCGGTTCGCCGTGTACCGCTCGTTCCAGGCGGCGTACGGCATGGCGCCCAGCGACTACCAGCGGCAGCTCAGGTTGCGTACGGCCCGGCGGCTGCTCGTCGAGGGGCACTCGCTCGCGGAGATCGCCGCGATGACCGGGTTCACCGACCAGAGCCACCTCACCCGCTGGTTCACCCGGTACTTCGGGGTGACGCCGGGCGCGTACCGCCGGGCCGTCGCGACGCGCTGAGGACGGTGCGCCGCAGACGACCTCACCGCCGTGATGGAACCGGCCACCGCCATGAGCGTCGGTGTCATTGGTTGATGATGATCATGGTGCCGAGGGGGATGTGGGACACCGCGTCGAGGCCGTCCTTGGGCAGGCGGACGCAGCCGTGGGAGACGGCGTGGCCGAAGGCGCTCTTGTCCGGCCAGCCGTGCAGGCCGACCGTGCCGGGGCCGCCGTCGTAGGTCTGCAGCTTCTCCGAGTGCATGCCGAGCGGGAGGATCACCGGGCTGTAGGTGACCTCGGGCGGCGAGAGCGAGGCGAGCAGGAAGGTACGGCCGAGCGGCGTCGGGGTCTCCTTGGTGCCGATCGCCACGGGCCAGGATCCGGTCTCCTGCCCGTCCTTCAGCAGGGTCAGCCGCCGCGACGTCAGGTTGATGCGCACCTGGTAGGGGCTGTACGTCTGCTTGATCTTGCCGTCGCCGGTATAGATCCAGCCCGTCGACCCGTTGGGCCTGCTCGGGAGGAGCACGCGCATCCACTCCGGCTTGGACTCGATCACCGGGAGCCAGGTGGGGTTGTCGAGCTGGGACGCCGGCACGACCGCGATCGGCGGGCCACCGGGCTCCGAGTACACGACCTTGGACGCCTTCGGGTGGACGATGAGCCCGTCGCTCGGGGCGAAGGGCTGCGGGTCGAGCTCCGCCTTGGCGACCTTCGTCCAGGTCGTCGAGAGGGGGAGGGCGGCCAACTGCTTGGGAGTGACCTCGACGGGGACCGCGGGCTTGGCCGGGGGCGCAGGTGGCTTGGCCAGCTCGCGGTCGACTTTCCTGTTGGTGAAGATCACCAGCAGGACGAGGCCAGTGAGCGCCGCGGTGATGACCGCGACGATCGCGATGGTGGTGCGCGTGGATCGACGGCGAACGTACATGGGACCCCCGGAAATACAGGCAATCGCTTATCGCGGTTCGAGGGATGACGGTGAGGTTCGGCCAATGGGAGGAGAGGACGGCGCCCGGCGAGCTTGGCCTCGGCGAACGGGAGGACGGCGAAGGCGCCCGGTCGACTTGTTGTAGAGGGTCACAAGAGGGGGCTTGGACTCGGTGGCTGTAATGGCTTCGGGTTCGAGGCCGTGTCGATGGCCGCCGCGCGCCAAGGCGTTCGAGCCGTCTCGACGACCGCCGCGTGCCGAGGCCGGGAACGAGCCTGAGGGCCCGCCCAAGCGGATCGGGCGGGCCCTCTGGGGTGCCGGGCCGGTGGATCAACCGGTCACAGCGAAATGGTGCACGACCGGCCTGTGCTTGTGGTAGTGCTTCTTGTGGTGGTGGTACGGCTTCTCGTAGTGGTAGTGCTCCTTGTGCTCCGGGACCCAGCGGTGGTGCCTGGAGTCCCAGAACTCGCGGTGGCCGCCTCCCCTGTCGTAGTGGCCTTCGACGTGCCGGCGAATGCCCCTGTCGATCAGGGTCGTGAAGTCGTTCTCGTGCCTGTGCCAGAACCTGTGGCAGCGACGGCGAAGGTCTTCCCGCCGCTCCCTGTTGCGGCGGTCGCTGCTGCCTGTGCCCTCGTCAGCCCCTTCATCGTCGTCGTCGTGCCTGAAGTGGCGGCAGCGGTTCTCCAGGTTGTTGTTGCGGATGGTGCCGACCGAATCGTCGTCGTCATCCGTGTCGTCCTCGTCCCGGACATCGTCCTTCTTCTTCTCCTTCTCCTTCTCCTTCTTCTTGTCCTCTTCCTTCTTCTTCTCGGCGTCCGGGTCGTCGACCTTCTCGATCAGCACCTGGGAGGTGCTGGGGTCGAAGGAGACGTTGCCCTGGTAGAAGGCGGTGATGTTGTGGGAGCCCACGTCCATGCTCGACGTGGAGTAAGTCGCTTGGGCGACTCCTTCGAGCTGTGCCGTGCCGAGATCCTTCGAGCCCTCACGGAACACGACCGTGCCCGTGGGAAGGATGTTGGTACCGGTCGCCGTTACCGTGGCGGTGAACGTGACCGAATGTCCCTTCTTGGCCGGGTTCTGCGACGAGGTCAGTGTCGTGGTGGTCGCTATGGCCCGTCGTACGGTGACGGCGAACCCGGGCTTCACGGGCGCGGCGGGAAGCAGGGATGCTGCCTTCGTGCCGAGGTTCTGCGGCGCCTGGTTCGCGCTCGCGCTGCTTGGTGCCGCGACGAGTGCGCCCATCGCGAGAGCGCCCGTGAGAGCTGCCGTCAGCCATGAACGACCGACATTACGTTGTAGAGACCGAGGGTGACCGACGTCTATCATAAAGCGGTCCTTTTCTTTTTGCAGTTCAAAGTAAAGGAGCACCTCGATGCTGGCGCGCCTGCATGTCCGACCCTACGCATGGTCGACCTCAATACCGTTGTCCGACATGCGGGAGATTCGCGCTACCAGCGAGTTAATTGCAAAAAATATAAGGTAACTACTCGGCCTTTTATCGTGATAAGTCGGGCGGGTCTCGCGGGGCTGTCCAGGCTGGAAGCCCTGCCAGGACGGGGAAAGCGCGCTGGGCGAAAGGCGGCTCTGCGCGCTTCAGCGATTCAGATCGGGCGCTCGGATTTATTTTGGCATCGGCGTGTCGCCGAATCGATGTGTGGTGATTCGACCATAATCGCGACCTTGCTCCGGTAACCGCCGTAGGCGTGGTTCGTCGCGGGCTACGAAGCCCAATGCGACCAAGGGGGGCTATCAAGGAATTTGCGGTGGTTCGCGAAAATCTCCGCACCGACAGTGCGACCAGGGAAGAGCCGGGCAGGGGCGCGGGGATAGGGTGCGGCCATGTTCGCCGTAACGTGCACACGTACCGACCCCGACAACCCTCTCGCCGGGCTCACGCTCGGTGAGCACCCCGAGCCCAAGCTGCCCGACGGGTGGACCACGGTGACCGTCAGGGCCACGGCCCTCAACCACCACGACCTCTGGACGCTCAAGGGGGTCGGCATCCGCCAGGACCGGCTGCCCATCGTTCTCGGCTGCGACGCGGCCGGGGTCGACGAGGACGGCAACGAGGTCGTCGTCCACTCCGTGATCGGCACGCCCGTCAACGGGGACGAGACTCTTGACCCCAAGCGCTCCCTGCTGTCGGAGACCTACGACGGCACGTTCGCCGAGCGGGTCGCGGTGCCGCGCCGGAACCTGGTGCGAAAGCCCGCCGCGCTGTCGTTCGAGGAGGCGGCATGCCTGCCGACGGCCTGGCTGACCGCGTACCGGATGCTGTTCGAGAAGGCGGAGCTGGAGCCGGGGTCGACCGTGCTCGTCCAGGGGGCGGGCGGCGGCGTGGCCACGGCGCTCATCGCCCTCGGCCGGGCGGGCGGCTACCGCGTCTGGGCGACGAGCCGCTCGGAGGACAAGCGCGCGAAGGCGCTCGAACTCGGCGCCGACCAGGTGTTCGCACCGGGTTCACGGCTTCCCGAGCGGGTGGACGCCGTGATGGAGACCGTGGGGCAGGCCACCTGGGATCACTCCCTCAAGTCGCTGCGCCCCGGCGGCCGCATCGTGGTCTCGGGCGCCACCAGCGGCGCGGTGCCGCCGGCCGACCTCAACCGGGTCTTCTTCCTCCAGCTCTCGGTCGTCGGTTCCACGATGGGCACGCGCGACCAGCTCGGGCGGCTGACCACGTTCCTGGAGCAGACGGGCGTACGTCCCGTCGTGGACCGCGTCGTGCCGCTGGACCGCGCCGGCGAGGGCTTCGCGGCGCTCCACCAGGGCGAGGTCTTCGGGAAGATCGTCTTCACGGTGGGCGGAGACCGGGAGTAGAGCGGCCTTCTCAGGGCGAGAGGGGGGATGGGCGGCTACGGCCCGGCGGCCGCCGCCGCGTCCCCCCGGCTTCCGGCGTCGAGCTGCTGCCCGCGCCGCTGGGCGAGCTGGGGATCGAGCTGGGGGACGGACTCCTCGCCGAGCCGCGGGGCGAGCCGGAGCAGGGGCGGCCGGAAGCCGTAAAGGATCATCATCGGAGTGCGGAGCGGATGCGGGTGGCGGCCTCGTAGAGCGCGTCGTGGGCGGTCGCCAGGGCCTCCTCGGTCACCGAGGACGCCGCCGCCGCGCCACGGACCTCCTCGACGAACTCGGCCAGCATCTGCCCCAGCTCGGCGTCGCGGTCACGCGAGCCGCGACCCTCCCAGGTGTCGCCCCACACGCCCCGGAGCCAGTCCTGCTTCCAGCGCTGGCTCTCTTCCTTCCAGGCCTGCTTCTGGCGCTGGAACTCCTGCTTCTGCTCCTGCCACGCCTGCTTCTGCTCGCGCCAGGCCTGGCGGTAGTCGTCCTTGGCGGCGCGGAAGTCGTCCTTGGCCTGGCGCTGCTCCTCCTTGGAGCCCTGCCGCACGTCACGGGCCGCCTGGGTGAGCTCGTCGCGCAGGGACCGCACGGTGTCCCGTACGTCCTCCTTGACCTCGCGGGCGATGTCGCGGACCGACTGGGAGATCTCCTGCTCCAGCTCGGCCAGCTCGTCCATCCGGGCCTCCAGCTCGGCCCGGCCCCTGTCGGTGATCGTGAAGACCTTCTTGCCCTCCACGACCTCGTGGGTGACCAGGCCCTCCTCCTCCAGGCGGGCCAGCCGTGGGTAGATCGTGCCGGGCGAGGGGGAGTACACGCCGAGGAAGCGGTCCTGCAGGAGCCGGATCACCTCGTACCCGTGCCGCGGGCTCTCCTCCAGCAGCTTCAGCAGGTACAGCCGGAGCCTTCCGTGGGCGAAAACCGGGCTCACTGGTCTCTCCTCAGAAGCGTCACGTCGGCCGACACGGTCGTGGCCGAGACGGAGGCCATCCCCCCGCCGATGCGGCCGGAGACGGACTTGACCCCCGGGCGGCTGGAGTTCTCCAGGCCGGAGAAGGCGGTGTTCAGCCTGCCCGACGTCGAGCGCAGGTGCACGTCGGTGTCGACCGAGTGCGGCAGCCGTACGACGATGGCGCCGGACACGCTGTGCAGGGTGACGTGACCGGTCGGCGGCAGCTCCAGGTCGGCGGTGATGCGGCCGGACACCGTGTTGGCGCGCAGGCGCCGCGGGGTGCCGCCCGCGACGGTCAGCTCGCCCGCCACGCTGGTGAACGAGAGGTCTCCGGCGAGCCCCCTGCTCTCGACGGCGCCGGACACCGTCTCGGCCTCGATCTCGCCGCTGACCCCGTCGAGCACGATCTCGCCGGACACGCTCTTGACGTTGGTGTGCCTCTCGAAGCCGGCGACCACGGCCGAGGCGGAGATCACGCCCGCCTGCACCGGGCAGTCCTTCGGGACCGTCAGCGTCAGCGTGGTCTCGCGGCGCCCGGGCCGCAGCCAGCCCAGGATGCCGTCCCAGGTCAGGTCCTTGTACGCCACCGTGAGGCGGCCGTTCTCGTCCTGCTCGACCATGAGCGGGGGTGTCCCGATGTCGCTGACTTCCAAGGTCGGTGGCCCGTCGCTCGCCAGCACGGCCAGGCGGCCGGCCACGATGCGCACGCTCAGCGAGCTCACCGCGTCGAACGTCAGCTTCTCGGGCTTCTCGATGGTCCATTTGGGCATGGTCTGGCCCTTCGACGGCGCTTATCGACTATCTTGCATAAGACACGATATATCGCGTTTGCCAGAAGTCAAGATGTATCGCGTTTCTGTGCCGATGATAGAGCGCCATAGGCGGATCAGTCGTCGTCCTGGTCGTCGAGCCGGGCGAGCCAGGTGGCGAGGCGCTCCACGGGCGTCTCGAACTCGGGGTTCAGGTCGACGAACTCGCGAAGGCGCTCGGCCAGCCATGCCATGCCGACCTCCTCCTCGCCCCGGCGCTCGACGAGCTCTTCGATTCCCTTATCAGTGAAATACATCACATCTCCATGACATAGCAGGACATATGAGGAAGTCCCCCACAGAACCATCCTGTGGGGGACTTCCTTCCTACGGGAAACCGCTGCTAGCCGAGGCTGGCGGTGGTGATCTTCTCCAGCTCGGCGTCGTGGGCGGCGTGCGAGCCGACCGCGGGCGACGAGTTGGCCGGGCGCGACACCCGGCGCAGGCCACGACCCCCGAGCACGTCGGGGTCCTCGGTGAGCTTCAGGGCGAGGTACGGCCATGGGCCCATGTTGATCGGCTCGTCCTGTGCCCAGACCAGCTCGGCGTCCAGGCTGTAGCGGGAGAGCTCGGCCCGCAGCTCCTCGGCCGGGAACGGGTAGAGCCGCTCCAGCCGCACGATCGCCACGTCGGTGCGCTCCTGCTTGTCCCGGGCGGACGCCAGGTCGTAGTAGACCCTGCCGGAGCAGAGCACCACGCGCCGGACGTTCGACGGGTCGACGGTCGAGTCGCCGATCACCGGGCGGAACGCGCCGGAGGTGAACTCGGCGGTGGCCGAGGCCGCGGCCCTGAGCCGCAGCAGGGACTTCGGCGTGAAGATGATCAGCGGCTTGTGGCGGCCCGACAGCACCTGCCAGCGCAGCAGGTGGAAGTAGTTCGCCGGGGTGCTCGGCTGGGCCACGGTCATGTTGTCCAGCGCGCACATCTGCAGGAACCGCTCGATGCGGGCGGAGGAGTGGTCGGGACCCTGGCCTTCGTAGCCGTGGGGCAGCAGCAGGACCAGGGACGAGCGCTGGCCCCACTTCTGCTCGCCCGCCGAGATGAACTCGTCGATGATCGACTGGGCGCCGTTGGCGAAGTCGCCGAACTGCGCCTCCCAGGCGACCAGGGCGTCCGGGCGCACGACGCTGTAGCCGTACTCGAAGCCCATCGCCGCGAACTCCGACAGCAGGGAGTCGTAGACGTAGAACTTCGTGGTGCCCTCGTTGAACGACTTCAGCGGCGTGTGGTCCTCACCGGTGACCCGGTCGACCAGCACGGCATGCCGCTGGCCGAAGGTGCCGCGGCGGGAGTCCTGCCCGACGAGGCGGACCGGGTGGCCGTCGATCAGCAGGGAGCCGAAGGCCAGGGCCTCGCCCATGGCCCAGTCGATGGAGTCCTCGGTGACCATCTGGCCCCGGCGCTGCAGCAGCGGGGAGAGGCGCGGGTGGACCGTGAAGCCCTCCGGCAGGTTGAGCTGGGTCTCGACGACCCGCTTGACCGTCTCCTCGGTGATGGCGGACGGGGTGTCGTCGTGCGACCACGGCACCACCTCGTCCGGCGCCGGCTTGACGACCGCACCGGGCTCCAGAGGCTTCTTGCCGGCCTCGCGGGTCTCGGTGAAGGCCCGCTCGAGCTGCTCCTGGTAGTCGCGCAGCGCCTGCTCGGCCTCGTCGACCGTGATGTCGCCACGGCCGATGAGCGCCTCGGTGTAGAGCTTCCTGATGGACCGCTTGGCGTCGATCAGGTCGTACATCAGCGGCTGGGTGAAGCTCGGGTTGTCGGTCTCGTTGTGGCCGCGGCGGCGGTAGCAGACCAGGTCGATCACGACGTCCTTGCGGAACGTCTGGCGGTACTCGTACGCCAGCCGGCCCACCCGCACGACGGCCTCGGGGTCGTCGCCGTTGACGTGGAAGATCGGCGCCTGGATCATGCGGGCGACGTCCGTGGCGTACACGCTGGACCGCGAGGAGGCCGGCGAGGTGGTGAAGCCGACCTGGTTGTTGACCACGACGTGCACCGTGCCACCGGTGCGGTAGCCGCGAAGCTGCGAGAGGTGCAGCGTCTCGGCCACCACGCCCTGGCCCGCGAAGGCCGCGTCGCCGTGCACCAGCACGGGAAGGACGGTGAAGCCCTCCTCGCCGCGCTCCAGCAGGTCCTGCTTGGCGCGGACGACGCCTTCGAGGACCGGGTCGACCGCCTCGAGGTGCGAGGGGTTGGCCACGACCGACGTGGCGATCATGTTGCCGCCGGGGGCGGTGAAGTCGCCCGAGGCGCCGAGGTGGTACTTCACGTCACCGGAGCCGTGGGCGCTGCGCGGGTCGAGGTTGCCCTCGAACTCGCCGAACACCTGGGCGTACGACTTGCCGACGATGTTGGCGAGGACGTTCAGCCGGCCGCGGTGGGCCATGCCGATCACGACCTCGTCGAGCTGCTCGTCGGCCGCCGCGCTGATCACCGAGTCGAGCAGCGGGATCAGCGACTCGCCGCCCTCCAGCGAGAAGCGCTTCTGCCCGACGTACTTGGTCTGCAGGAACGTCTCGAACGCCTCGGAGGTGTTGAGGCGGCGCAGGATGTGGAGCTGCTCCTCCCGGCTCGGCCGGGCGTGCGGCTTCTCGACCCGCGACTGGATCCAGGCCCGCTCCTCGGGGTTCTGGATGTGCATGTACTCGATGCCGACCGTGCGGCAGTAGGAGTCGCGCAGCACGCCGAGGATGTCGCGGAGCTTCATCAGCGGCTTGCCGCCGAAGCCGCCCGTGGCGAACTCGCGCTCGAGATCCCACAAGGTGAGGCCGTGGGACTTGATGTCGAGGTCGGGGTGCTTGCGCTGGTTGTACTCCAGCGGGTCGGTGTCGGCCATGAGGTGGCCGCGCACGCGGTAGGCGTGGACCAGCTCGATGACGCGGGCCGACTTGGCCACGTCGTCGTCGTGGGTGGCCGAGATGTCCTTGACCCAGCGGACCGGCTCGTAGGGGATGCGCAGCGCCTGGAAGATCTCGTCGTAGAAACCCTCCTCGCCCAGCAGGAGCTGGTGGATGCGGCGGAGGAAGTCGCCGGACTGGGCGCCCTGGATGATGCGGTGGTCATAGGTGCTCGTGAGCGTCATGACCTTGCTCACCGCGAGCCGGTTGAGCGTCTCGGTGGAGGCGCCCTGGTACTCGGCGGGGTACTCCATCGCGCCGACGCCGATGATCGTGCCCTGCCCCTGCATGAGGCGCGGGACCGAGTGCACGGTGCCGATCGTTCCGGGGTTGGTGAGGCTGATGGTGGTGCCGGCGAAGTCGTCGACACCGAGCTTGCCGCCCCGGGCCTTGCGGACGATGTCCTCGTAGGCCGTCCAGAACTGGCGGAAGTCCATCGACTCGGCGCCCTTGATCGACGGCACGAGGAGCTGACGGGTGCCGTCGCTCTTCTGCACGTCGATCGCGAGGCCGAGGCCCACGTGCTCGGGCTTGACCAGGGTCGGCTTGCCGTCGACCTCGGCGTAGGAGTAGTTCATGTCCGGCATCGAGGCGAGCGCCTTGACGATCGCGTACCCGATGAGGTGGGTGAACGACACCTTGCCGCCGCGACCGCGCGACAGATGGTTGTTGATCACGATGCGGTTGTCGATGAGCAGCTTCGCCGGGACCACGCGCACGCTGGTGGCCGTGGGGACCGCCAGGCTGAGATCCATGTTGGCCGCCGTGCGCGCGGCGGCGCCGCGCAGGCGCACCTCCTCGGCGCCCGAGGGGGCGGCCGCGGCGGGCTTGGCCTTCTCGGCCTGCGAGCTCGGTGCCGGAGTCGTCGCCTTGGCGGCCTTGGGTGCGGCCTTCGCCGGTGGAGCCGGCTTGGGCGCCTGCGCCGTGGTGGTCCCCGCGGCGGCCTCTGCCGTCGCGCCGTTGGACCCCCCCGGCGCCTGCGTGCGGCTCGTACCGGACTCGGGGTTGTAGTCAGCGAAGAAGTTCCACCAGGCACGGTCGACAGACTCCGGGTCCTGGAGATACTTCTGGTACAGCTCGTCGACAAGCCACTCGTTCTGTCCAAAGTTGGTGAGTGGGTTTGTCCGCGACGACTCAGACGACACGGCGGAAATCGCCCTCTTCCGCAGATCGGCGTTGTTGATTAGAGAACCTGTCCAAGGCTACTCGCCCAAATAAGTGGCGTGTGCGGTCTCGGCCGGGCTCACCGCCCGATCATCCCAGGACCGTTCAAACTGGTCACGCCCGGGTAGCCCTTCCGGGGGGTGAGGGCATGCTTACCCGCGGCCGCCTACTCTGCCGGGCCCACCAGGCGCGCCTCGACGCGGACCTCGGGGCTGATCTCCCTGAGCAGACCGGCCAGCTCGTCTCCGGCCGCCGAGAGCTCCTCCAGCGACATCGGCGCGAGCCGTTCGAGAAGGAAGAGCGCGTCCACGGTGTCCTCGGTGATGCGGGTGCGGACGCACTGGCGCCAGTTCCACCTGCGGCAGGTGATCCCCCGGTCGTCCCGCCAGACCACCTCGCCGATCTCGGGGTGGTCGATGACCGTCTCGCCCTTCTCGATCGCGTCGAACGGCTCGTCGCCGGCCGCGCGCACGAGCCTGGCCGTGCCCTCGTAGTGCGCGAGGTCCTCGCCGCCGATGGGCAGCGCGTGGCGGATGCTGACGGCGTTGTACGCGTCCACGACGAGGTTGATCTCGGGAGGCGGCATCCGGCGCACCAGGGCGTCCACCGACGGGCGGGTGCGCTGGGGCTTGGCGCCGAACGCGCGGTAGGCGTCCTGCCAGGCGACGATCTTCTCGTCGTCGGGCCGCGCGGCCCGTGCCGCCGCCTCGGCCAGCCACCCTCGGGAGTGGTCGTCGGAGGGCCCGTTGCGCAGGCCGTACGCGCCGATGACCAGCACCCTGAAATCCGGCCGCAGGTCGGTGACCGCCTTGTCGATCCAGATGCCTTCGATCATGCCGCATACCCTAACCGGGGCTCCGGGCCCCAAGAGCACGGCGCGGGCCGGCCACCCCCCGGTGGCCGGCCCCTGTCTCCTCACGTGCTCAGGCGCAGGCGGCGCCGTTGAGGGTGAACAGCTCGGGCGCCGGGTTTGCGCCGGGAGCGCTCTTGCCGTTGAAGCCGAACGTCACCGACTGCCCCGGCTTGATCTTGGCGTTCCAGTCGAGGTTCCTCGCGGTCACCGTCGCACCGCTCTGGGCGAAATCGGCGCTCCAGAAGCCGTCGGTCTTCTGGCCGCCGAGGAAGGCCCACTTCAGCGTCCAGCCGTCGATCGTGGCCGTGCCGGTGTTCTTGACCGTCACCTGGGTGGTGAACCCGGCGGGCCACTCCCCGTGTGTCGTGTACGTCACATGGCACTTGCCTGGGGCCTTCACCGTGCCGTCGCCCTGGCCGGCGACGAACGCCGAGATCCACGACAGCGGCGAGTTCCAGTTGATCGTCAGCTCGTTGGTCGCCCAGGAGTTGATGTCGTCGATGTAGCAGAACTGCGGCTTGCAGTCCTTGAGCTTCTCGGCGGCCACCGGGTCCTGGACACCGGAGTTGGGGCCGCCCGCGAGGGTGCCCTTGGGCGGGTTCGGCAGGGTGGCGTCGAGCTGGTGGGAGTACCACCGGCTGTGCTGGTTGTGCGAGGCCACCTCGCCGTAGCCGGTGACGTACGACTGGTTCAGGGCGTTGCGGCCGAAGATGTAGTCGATGCCCTGGAGCACCCCGTCGCGGTACTTCTGGGTGCCGGTGATGTCGTACGCCGCGGCCATGACGACCATGTTGTTGAGCACCAGGTTGTTGGAGCCCCAGTCGTAGGTCGGCGGGTCGTAGGGCACGCCGTACGGGTGCGCGGCCAGCGTCGCGAGGTACTTCTCCGCCCCCTGGACCACCGACTGCCGCACCTGGTCGCGGCCGGGCAGGGCGTTCGGCACGGTCGCGAGGTCGAGGCGGCCGAGCTGGGCCACGTGGCCCCAGTCGAAGCCGCGCGGTCCCCAGATGTCGGCCGTGTGCTGCGGCGAGGCCAGCACGTAGTCCTTGAACTCCTTCTCACCGGTGGTGATGTAGAGCTCGGCGGCGGCCCAGTAGAACTCGTCGCTGACGTCGGCGTCGTCGTAGGTGCCGCCACCGGTGCCGTCCGCGGGGGAGGCGAGCTTGGCGGGGTTGGCCTTGGCGGCCGCCCAGGCCTTGCGGGCGGCGGTCAGGTTCCTGGCCGCGAACGCCGCGTCGTAGGGGGCGTACAGCCTGGAGGCCTGGGCGGCGGTGGCGGCGAGGTTGAGCGTCGCGGCCGTGGAGACCGGGTGCAGCTCGCGCTTCTGGGCGTCCAGGTGGGGGAGCAGCGGCAGGCCGGTCCAGTTCTCGTCGTGGATCTTGTGGTGCGCCATGCCCGCGAACGGCTTGCCGTCGGGGACCTGCATCTTGAGCAGGAACTCCTGCTCCCAGCGGGCCTCGTCGAGGATGTCGGGGACGCCGTTGCCGCTCTCGGGAATGGTCAGCGTGCCGTCGGTCAGCGGCTTGGCCGTCGCGGCGTTCTTGGTGCGCTCGTACTCGCTCATGAGCTGGGCGACCGAGATGCCGCCGTTCACCACGTACTTCCCGTGGTCGCCCGCGTCGTACCAGCCGCCTGAGACGTCGAGGGAGTAGTCGCAGACCCCCGGCTGGCAGGGCACGTTCGTGTCGCCCTGGTTCGGCGCGACCCCGACGTGGCCGGCGGGCCTCGCGTATCCCGGCCGCAGGCTGTCGAGGATCGCGATGCCGCTGCGCTGCGGGTAGTAGAACTTCAGGGCGTCCGTGCCGAGCTGCTCGTAGGCGGTCGCGCCGATGTCGAACGGGCGGCTGGTCTCGCCGTCCGCCGAGAGCGTGTAGCCGGTGCCCGCCTTGGTGTACGACCCGAAGTCGATCGAGTGGACGTTCTGCCCGGAGCTGGCGTCCACGCCGCGCGGCGTGGTGCTCCCGGAGGCGACCAGGTGGCCGCCGCCGTCCTTCAGCTGCCAGGGCAGCGCGGTCGTGGCGTCGGTCACCACGGTCGCGTTCTTCGGGCCCTTGGGCAGGTAGGCCACCTGGTTCACGCGGACCCTCGGGCCGGTGTCGGGCTTGTAGACCTCGCGCTCGGCCCCGCCCTTGAGCGAGATGTCGTCCACGCAGAACCGCCACGGCGTGGCGCTGCCGCCGATCTGGAACACCACCTGGGCGTTCGGCAGATCCACCGGCGAGGTGAACGTGTACGAGTAGGTTGCGCCGTCCGGGCCGAGCTCGGGGTTGGCGGTCAGGTAGGCCGTGTACGGGTCGACGGGGAGCTGGACCAGCGCCCGTCCGACCCTCGCCGGGGTGGCGGAGCCGTACAGGCTGAAGGCGTAGGTCTCGCCCTTGACCAGGGGGATGCCGTCCTGGCCGATGATGGCGTCCCACGGGTTGACGGTGCCGCCGGGGACGTCGGCGCACAGCCGCCCGCCGCTGGTGTCGAAGGTCAGGTTGGCGGTGTGCCACCAGGGGTCGCCGCCGCTGTCGAAGGTCCCGTTGACGATCTGCTCGGGGCCCTCCGCGAGCGCGCTCGCGGCCGGGATGGCGGTATTCGTACCGGACGCGCGTGCGGCCGGGGCGGACAGAGCGGACGCGGCCAGCGTGGCCGCCGCGGTGACGGCGAGCGAGGCCGCCCACCGCCGGGATGGTCTGATCACGCGATTTCCCCAGGAAGTCATGGATTGGAGCGCTGCATGGGAGCGCTCCCAGACAACGGTCCCCGCATGGTTCCAACGGGTCACGTGCCCGTCAATGGATGATCGCGACCCGGGCGCGCGGTCAGGTCCTCCCGGTACGGCTTGCGCCCGTCGCCGTGGCCGCGAGGGGTTCCGGGGGTCGCTCCCGGCGTGAAAGTTTCACCTCCGGGATCCCAAACGAACCTTTGCAAAGTTATCTTTGCAAAGCTATCTTTGTCATATGAGCGAATCTCCGGACACCTACCGTGTGAGCGATCCCCAGGCGCTGAAGGCCGTGGCGCATCCGCTGCGGGTGCGGTTGCTCGGCGCCCTCCGCCTCGACGGGCCGGCGACCGCCACCGAGCTGGCCGCCAGGTTCGGCGAGAGCTCCGGCTCCACGAGCTACCACCTGCGGCAGCTCGCCAGATACGGCTTCGTCGAGCAGGACCCCGAGCAGCGCGACGCGCGGGAGCGCCGCTGGCGGTCCGTCCACAGCTACACGTCGTGGAGCGAGCTGGAGCTGGGCGGCAGCCCTGAGGGCCGGGAGGCGGCCCGGTTCATGCGCAACCGGCAGATCGAGGTCCTGGTCAACGACCGCGAGCGGTTCGAGAGCGAGCGGGAGTCCTGGGGCCCGGCCTGGGTGGACGCGGCCGGCATGGCCGACGACATCGCCCGGCTCACCCCCGCGTCGGTCAAACTCCTGTACGAGCGCTTCTCGGCCCTGATCCGCGAGATGGAGGCGAACGACGCGGGTGGCCCCGACGTGCAGAGGGTCTCGCTGCACCTGGCGGCCTTCCCGACCAGGGGGTACGGCCGATGAGAGCTCCCCACCACGCGGGCCGGTCCGGTCGCGCCTCCAGCCCGCCGGACGACGCTTCCAGGGCGGCCGGCGCCACCGGATCCCTGCCTCGCCTCGATGCCCTCCCCTCGCCCGCCGCCGACGGCGGCGCCCGTGTCCTCGCCCCTCGTACGGCGCTGCGGCGCTACGGGCTCATCAGCTTCCTGACATGGTTTCCGCCGGGCCTGACGATGGCATCGATGATCTTGCTCATGACCTCGCGGGGCCTGGACCTCGCGCAGGTGGGGATGGTGATGTCCGTCCAAGCGATCGTCGTCGTGGCCCTTGAGCTCCCCACCGGCGGCCTCGCCGACGTCCTCGGGCGGCGGGTGCTTCTCGCCGTCTCCGCCCTCTTCAGCGTCGCCGGGCTGGCGCTGCTGGCCGTGGCCACCTCGGTCTGGCTGTTCATGGTGGCCTCGGTGCTCAAGGGGGTCGCCCGTGCGCTGTCCAGCGGGCCCGCCCAGGCTTGGTATGTCGACATGCTGCACGCCGCGCGGGGAGCGGAGGCGGATCTCAAGCCCGGCCTGGCCAGGGGAGAGGCCATGGGGTCGCTGTCGCTCTGCCTGGCCACGCTGACCGGCGGCTTCATGCCGCTCGTGCTGCCCGGTGGCCTGGTCACGCCGATGATCGCCGCGGCGGTCGCGGCGGCCGTGCTGTTCGTCGTCGTCCTCGTCGCCATGCCCGAGCCGCCCCGCCCGCGTCCCACGATCGGGTCGGTCATGCGTGACGTTCCGGTCACCATCGGGGCCGGACTCCGGCTGGGGCTCCGGGACCGGGCGCTCAGCCGGCTGCTCCTGGTGTCCTTCGCGATAGGGGCGGGGCTCTACTCGATCGAGGTGCTGACACCGGGGAGGCTCGCCTCGCTGACCGGAGGGGCGGAGTCCGCCAGCTCGGTGTACGCCCTGGTCGCCTCCGCCGGGTTCGCCGCCAGCGGTTTCGGGTCCTGGTCGGCCCCGTGGGTGGCGCGGCTGCTCAAAGGATCGGTCCCGGCGGCCGTGGCGGGCACGGGGGTCGGAGCCGCCGCGTTGGGGACCCTGGCGGCCACGACCGTGTTGACCGGAGTCTGGGGTGTGGCCGCCGCGGGCGCCTCCTACGTGGTGATGTTCGCGGCCATGGGGGTCGCCGGGCTGCTGCGCGTGGAGATGATGCACCGGAGGGTCGGCTCCTCGCAGCGTGCCACGCTGATGTCCGTCGACTCGCTGCAGCTGCAGTTCGGCGGGGTGGTCTTCTCGCTGGGCCTCGGGCTGCTGGCGTCCCGGGCCGGAACGGCCGCGGCCTGGTGGTCCGCCGCCGCCGTCGTGCTCGTGTCCGCCCTGCTCTACTTGCGGCTGCCGGCCGCTGGGACACCCCCCGAGTAGAACATCGTTCGGTGGCCGGGGCACAATCGTGGCGTCGAAGGCCGAAGGGAGCGCGGGCATGAGCGATCAGGGGGCGGGACCGGCCATGGGCGAGGCGACACCGGACGTGCGGGCCGCACAGGCACAGGCCAGGGCCGCGGACGGCAAGGCGGCCGAGCGCGGCAGGAGGGCCACGCCGGCGAGCGAGGAGCAACGGGACGCCTGGAAGAGCGGGGCCATGCCGAAGGTCGAGCAGGTGCGCCCGGGGCTGTGGTCGATCCCGGTGCCCATCCCGATCAACCCGCTGAGGTACGTCCTCGTCTACGCCCTGGAGCTGCCCGGCGGCGTGGCGATCATCGACGCGGGCTGGAACACCGAGGAGGCCTACACCGCCCTGGTCGACGGGCTGGCCGTGGCCGGATACGCGATCACCGACGTGCGAGCGGTGCTGGTGACCCACATCCACCCCGACCACTACGGCCTCGCGGGACGGGTGCGCGAGGCGTCGGGCGCGTGGATCGGCCTGCACCCGGCGGACGCGGCGCTGTTGCACGACCGCTACGACGAGTCGGCGATCGACGCGCTGGTCGCGCGCGAGCGGGCGCTGCTGTCCCGCTCGGGCGTGCCGCCGCTCACGCTGGACGAGCTGAGCGGGGCGTCGAAGATGATCCGGCACTACGTGACGATGGCCGCGCCCGACCGGCTGATCGAGGACGGCGCCACGCTGGACCTGCCCGGCTGGGACCTGCGGGCCGTCTGGACCCCCGGCCACTCGCCGGGGCACCTGTGTTTCGTGTCACCCTCGCGGCGGGTGCTGTTCTCCGGGGACCACGTGCTGGCGAGGATCACCCCGATCGTGGCCGTCCACCCGCAGTCGGCGCCCGACCCGCTGTCCGACTACCTCGACGCCCTGGCGGCCGTCAGGGACTTCGAGGTGGACGAGGTGCTGCCCGCCCACGAGTACCGCTTCCTGGAGCTGGCCGACCGGGTGGACTACGTCATGGCCCACCACGCCAAGCGGCTCGCGGAGATCGAGTCGGTGGTGGCGGGCGCGGACGGGGCCCACTGCTGGGACATCACGACCCGGCTGACCTGGTCGCGGCCCTGGGACACCATCCCGGCCTACATGCGGAGGGCCGCCACCAACGAGACCCTCGCCCACCTGGTCTACCTGGAGGCGCGGGGCCGGCTGCGCCGCGTGGCGGGGGAGCCCGACCTCTGGTATCCGGACATTTAGTATTTCAGGGAAAACCAGTAGGGAATATTGACATTACGGTTTGGTCTACGTAGGTTTTCGAGCATGAGCCAGATCCCCCTGACCAGGCGCGCGCACGTGGACTTCGGCCACGTCACCAGTGCGCAGTGTCGCCGCACGAGCTGACAACGGCAATCTCTGAGCACTCCTCGCATCGGCTCGACGCGGCCGGTGCCGTCGCGGGAACCGGGAGAAGAGTGGTGAGCGACAGATGAGTTTCGTCACGTTGGTGGGCAATCCGCGGGAAGGGTCACGTACGCGGACGGCGGCGGAGCACGCGGCCGGGCTGGTGGCAGAGCGCCTCGACTACCCAGGAAAGCGAGATGTGGTGGACCTGGCCGCCCTGGCCACGGTCCTGCTGGCCCCGAAGCCTCCGTCCGAGGTCCAGGAGGCCCTCCAGCTGGTCGCGGACGCGAAGGTCCTGCTGGTGGCCAGCCCCACGTACAAGGGCACCTACACCGGCCTGCTGAAGGTCTTCCTCGACCGGCTGCCGTCCCAGGCCCTGGCCGGGACCGTGGCGCTGCCCGTGCTGGTGATGGGCGACGCGCGGCACGCCCTGGCGGTCGAGACCCACCTGCGGCCGCTCCTCGTGGAGCTGGGCGCGAACGTACCGACCCCCGGCCTGGCGCTGCTCGAATCCGAGATCGCCGCTCCCGAGGAGGTGCTGGGCCGGTGGGCGGACCGGGTGGTGCCCCAGATCGTGCTGAGGGAAGGCGCGACGGTATGACCGAGACACTTTCCGAACGGGCCGTGGACAACGAGGGCTTCCGCCGGGCGCTCGCCGTGCACGCGGCCGGGGTGGTCGTGGTGACGGCGCAGACCGGCGGGGTGCCGGTCGGCCTGACCGCGACCTCCTTCTCCTCCGTCAGCCTCAACCCGCCCCTGGTCTCCTTCTACGTCGACCAGTCGTCCACGACCTGGCCCTGGCTGCGGCAGGCCGAGAGCTTCGCGGTCAACGTCCTCGCCAGCGACCAGGCCGACCTCGCGTCCAGGTTCGCGCGCAAGGGGGTCGACCGGTTCGCCGAGCCGACCAGGTGGGGGCCGGGCCCCGGCGGCGTGCCCCTGCTGAGCGGCGTGTCCGCCCATCTGGTCTGCGCGCCGCACACGACCGTCGAGATCGGCGACCACATCCTGGTCGTCGGCCTGGTGACGGGTACGGGGATAGACACGGCGGGCCGTCCCCTCCTGTACCACCAGGGCCGGTTCGGCCGCTTCACCCCGCACTCCTGACCCCTCCCCGCCGCGCGGTTGAACGCGATAGGAGAAACGCGCGTATCTCGGCACGAACGGAGCGCGGGTCTCCTCCGCGCTCCGGCCGGTTCCGCGCCGGACGCCGTCGCGGGGGAAGGGGAAGCCGATGCGCGGGAACCTCGCGGCCGTTGGCCTCGTCGCGGCGCTGGCCGTTCCCGGGGTCGCCGGGTGCGCCTCGGCCCCCGGGCGCGCCGTGCAGGTGGCCGCGACCTACGACATCCCGTACAACCTGACGGACGTGCTGTTCTCGCGGGAGATGATCCTGCACTACCGCCAGTCGATCACGCTGGCGCGGCTCGTCCCCGGACGGAGCCAGGACGGGTACGTGAAGGGCCTGGCGGAGAGGATCATCGGCGAGGAGACCCCCCAGATCGAGGTGATGGCGCGCTCGCTGAGGGCCTGGGAGTTCGCGGTGCCGGACGCGGACAACCCTCCCCAGCACCAGATGCCCGGGATGACGTCCCCGGCCCAGCTCCTGCTTCTGAAGGGCAAGTCGGGGCCGGAGTTCGACCGGCTCTGGCTGACGACGCTCGCCCGGCACGCCGACTACGGCGCCCGGCTCGCGGAGAAGGCGCGCGACGAGGGCAAGGACCGGGGGACCGTGGCCCTCGCGCGGCGGCTCGCCGCCGCCCAGAGGGCCCAGGTCGCCGAGATCGTCCAGCACCTCTCGTGACGCCCGCCCGTACGGACGCGCGGGCGCTCAGGCCAGGCGGGTGGCTCCGCGGCCCGTGGCGAGGGGGAGGTCGAGCAGGGTGCGGATGCCGGGCGGTGCCGCGCACACCGAGGCGATGGAGTTGACGGCGTGCGCCGCGGCGCCCGCCAGCCCGTGGGACACCTCGTCGATCGTGATCATCATCTGCGGCCGGCCCTCGATGTGGATGGCGAAGCCCGGCGCGGGCCACCGGTCCACCTTGGCGGCGTCGGCCTTGTAGACGCACTCCACCGTCATGAACGGCCTGCCCTTGATGAGCCCGGAGAAGATCCACCGCGAGGCGCAGACCGTGCCGGGCCGTACGACGCCCGCGGCGATCTCGAACTCCTCGGTCGCCAGCTCGTACTCGTCGGTCTCCTCGACCTCGTCCAGCCTGACGTCGAGCGCGCTCGCGACGAGCTGGACGCTCTCGGAGAACAGCGCCCGCTGGACGTTCCTGAACGGGCGCACGGCCACGGCGTAGTCCTTCGGGGCGCGGCCGAACCCGATGAGGTCCATGACGATCTGCCGCGAGGGATGGCCGAGGAAGTCGGACGACTCGCGGACGTAGATGTGGTCGAGCCGAGAGGACAGCCCGGTGAGGGTCAGCGGCAGCAGGTCGCTCATGAACCCCGGGTTGATCCCGGTGCCGTACACCGAGGTGCCGCCGGCCAGACAGGCGGCCTCCAGGCGATCGACCACCGCGGGGCCGTACACCTGCGGGTAGATGAAGCCCGTGGTGGTGATGACGTTCTTGCCGGCGGCCAGGAGCGCGCAGACCGTCTCCAGGTCGGCCGCGTAGTCGCCGCCGAAGTAGGCGGCGGGGAGCGGCATGTGCAGGACGCAGTCGGCCTCGGATGCGATGACGCCGTCGAAGTCGTCGACGCACAGGATGCCCGTCTCGGGCAGCCCGACCAGTGCCCCGGCGTCCAGCCCGACCTTGTCGGGGTCGTAGACGAGCACGGCGGAGAGCTCGAACTCGGGACGGGTGATGACGCTGCGGAGCGCATAGCTTCCGACGGCCCCCGTGGCCCACTGGACCACGCGGAGGGGCGGCTGTGCGGGCATGCGGGGCCTCCAGCCCGGATTCCGGGCGGGGCCGTGCAGAGATAGGGGTCGACGCTGACCCACGCCCATGCGAGGCGGAAACTATAGCAGAATACAACTCTCCTGATCACTATCCGCAACGTCACACGGCGTGTCCCCGAGCCGGGCCTGGGTGCGGAGGGCGCCGCGAGCTATTGTGTGATCACTAGAATCTTATTCTCCTCGAAGGGTGGGCGGCATGCCAGAACTCAGGTTCGACGGGAAGGTCGCGGTCGTCACCGGCGCCGGACAGGGGCTCGGCCGGTCGCACGCGCTCCTGCTCGCCGAGCGTGGCGCGAAGGTCGTCGTCAACGACGTCGGCGGGTCGCTCGACGGCACCGGAGCCTCCAGGGGGCCCGCGGCCGACGTCGTGGAGCTGATCGTCAAGAACGGCGGCGAGGCGGTGGCGGACGCGAACAATGTCGCGACGCCCGAGGGCGCCGAGGCGATCATCCAGGCCGCCCGCGACGCGTTCGGCCGCGTGGACATCCTGGTCAACAACGCCGGCATCCTGCGCGACAAGTCCTTCGGCAAGATGACCGTCGAGGAGTTCGACGCCGTGCTGGCCGTGCACGTCCGGGGGTCCTTCCTGGTCAGCCGCGCGGCGTTCCCGCACATGAAGGAGCAGCGCTACGGGCGCATCGTCAACACCTCCTCGCCCGCCGGGCTGTTCGGCAACTTCGGCCAGGCCAACTACTCCACGGCGAAGATGGGGCTGGTGGGCCTGACCAAGACCCTCGGCATCGAGGGCGCCCGCGCCGGCATCAAGGCCAACGCCATCGCGCCGATCGCGTGGACCCGGATGACCGAGGCCCTGCTCCCCGCGGAGTTCGAGGAGAGGTTCACCCCCGGCAGGGTGAGCCCGCTGGTCGCCTTCCTCGCGCACGAGAGCTGTGAGACCTCCGGCGAGGTCTTCAGCGTCGGCGCAGGGCGCGTCGCCCGCGTGTTCGTGGCCGAGGGGCCGGGGTGGCGCACCGACGACCTGACCATCGAGGCGATCCGCGACAACTGGGACGCCATCCTCACCGAGCAGCCCTACGTCCAGCCGACCACCCTCGGCGAGCAGGCCAGTGCCTCCATGAAGGCCATGCTCTGACCCCCTGACGGCCCTGTGGTCCCACCGGAGACCTTCCGGCGGAACACCCCCGTAACCGCATGATCATCGCAGCCCGGCGCGGCTCCGCGATGATCATGCGGTTCGCGTATGTGGGTGAGTTGCGTCACCGGCTTTCGTTTATAACGGCGAAAGTTATGAATTGTCATCTAAAAGGGCTTCCCGAATCAGCGGAAGTAAACTAGCTTCGGCCTCACATCACTCCGATCCCGGAGGCTCTGTGAAGCGCATGCCCGTACGGCCTGACAACGTCCACCAGGCGACCCTGCTGCGCCTGCTGCGAGACGGCGGCCGGTCGCGAGCGGAGCTCGGGGACGTCGTCGAGCTGTCCCGCTCGAAGCTCAACCTGGAGCTCGACCGCCTGATCGAGATGGGCCTGGTCGAACAGGCCGGGCTGGCCGCGTCCCGCGGAGGAAGACGGTCCGGCATGGTCCGGCTGTCGCCCCACATGAGGTTCGTCGGCATCGACATCGGCGCCACCTCGGTCGACGTCGCGGTCACCAACGGCGAGCTGGAGGTGCTCGGCCACGTCAGCGAGCCCTGCGACGTCCGCATCGGACCGGCCGCGGTCCTCGACCGGGCGATGGAACTCCTCGGCAAGCTGCGCGAGCAGGGCCTGTACGCCCAGCTCCACGGCGTCGGAATCGGAGTGCCCGGCCCTGTGAGCTTCCGGGAGGGCGTCCCCGTGGCGCCGCCCATAATGCCCGGCTGGGACCGCTACCCGATCAGGGAGGCGCTCAGCCAGGAGCTCGGCTGCCCCGCCATGGTCGACAACGACGTCAACCTCATGGCGCTGGGCGAGCTGCACGCCGGGCTCGCGAAGCAGGTCGACGACTTCCTGCTCATAAAGATCGGCACCGGCATCGGCTGCGGCATCGTGGTCGACGGCAAGATCTACCGGGGTGTCTCAGGCAGCGCCGGCGACATCGGCCACATGCGGGTCGACGACCAGGGGCCGACCTGCACCTGCGGCAACACCGGGTGCCTTGAGGCCTACTTCGGCGGCGCGGCGCTCGCCAGGGAGGCGGTCAGGATCGCGCCGCGGTCGGCGTACCTCTCCGAACGCCTCGCCTCGGCGGGAAGGCTCTCCGCCGAGGACGTGGCCGCCGCCGCGACGGTCGGCGACCCGGCCGCGATCCAGCTCATCCGCGACGGGGGCCGCCAGGCCGGACAGGTGCTCGCGAGCCTCGTCAGCTTCTTCAATCCGGGCCTAGTGATCGTCGCGGGAGGAGTGGCCCGTCTGGGCCATGTACTACTCGCGGAGATCAGGAGTGTCGTGTACCGGAGGTCGCTGCCCCTGGCGACCGGAAACCTCCCCATCGTGCTCTCCGAGTTGGGGGACACGGCGGGGGTCATCGGGGGCGCCAGGCTCATCAGCGACCACGTCTTCTCTGCTCCGTAACCAGTCAAACATCCGATCTTTTGCGGGCCTTTGAATCATGTTTGCATCGTTCCGTTGCCTACCTGCCTCACACCTCCGATCTATGAAACACTCATGATGGCTCCAGCCCCTCAGAACCCCCCTCTCGATCCACCTTCCGGAGGCCCTGTGAGCGACCTGCTGGTCATGCGCGGGATCGTCAAGCAGTTTCCCGGCGTCCGTGCCCTGGACGGCGTGGACCTCGACGTCCGCGCCGGCGAGGTCCACTGCCTGCTCGGGCAGAACGGCGCGGGCAAGTCGACCCTCATCAAGATCCTCGCCGGAGCCCACCAGCCGGACGAGGGCACCGTGACCTTCGGTGGCGAGGAGGTCCGCTTCGCCGGGCCCATCGCCGCCATCAAGTCGGGCATCTCGACCATCTACCAGGAGCTCGACCTGGTGGACGGCCTGTCGGTGGCCGAGAACATCTTCCTCGGCCACGAGCACGCCGCGTTCGGCTTCACCCGGCGCGGTGAGATGAACAAGGCCGCCGCGGAGCTGCTCGGCAGCCTCGGTCACGGCGAGATGCGCGCCACGACCGAGGTCGGGCGCCTCTCCGCGGCCGGGAAGCAGATCGTCAGCATGGCGCGGGCGCTGTCCCACAAGACGCGGCTGATCGTCATGGACGAGCCGTCCGCCGCCCTCGCGCACGACGAGGTCGGCAACCTGTTCCGGGTCATCAGGGACCTCACGGCACAGGGGGTCGCGGTCGTCTACATCTCCCACCGGCTGGAGGAGATCCGCGAGATCGGCGACCGCGTCACCGTGCTCAAGGACGGCAGGACCGCCGCCGTCGGGCTTCCCGCCCGCGAGACGCCGACGTCTCAGGTGGTGTCGCTGATGACCGGCAGGGACGTGGAGTACGTCTTCCCGCCGCGTCCTGCCCCCGGATCTCACGACAACCGTCCCGAGGTGCTGAAGGTCGAGGGCCTCACGCTCCCCGGCCGCTTCACCGACGTCTCTCTGACGGTGCGGGAAGGCGAGATCGTCGGGCTGGCGGGACTGGTCGGCTCAGGACGCTCGGAGATCGTCGAGACCGTCTACGGAGCACGCCGCGCCTCCTCGGGACAGATCGTGCTCGCGGGCGAGCCCGTGCCTCCCGGCAGCACCTCCAAGGCCGTACGGCTCGGCATGGGTCTCGCGCCCGAGGAGCGCAAGTCCCAGGCCCTGCTGATGAACGAGAGCGTCGCGCGCAACATCACGATCGCGGGCCTCAGCAAGTACGCCAGGTTCGGCTGGGTGGACCGCAAGGAGGAGAGCGCCTCGGCCGCCCGCCTGGCCGAGACGGTCGACATCCGGCCGGCCGATCCCCGCCGCCCGGTGCGAACCCTCTCGGGCGGCAACCAGCAGAAGGCCGTCTTCGCCCGATGGCTGGTCGAGGACCGCAAGCTCCTGCTCCTCGACGAGCCCACCCGGGGCGTCGACGTCGGCGCCCGGGCCGAGCTGTACGCCGTGATCCGGCGGCTCGCGGACGAGGGCGTGGGCGTGCTGCTGGTCTCCAGTGAGGTCCCCGAGGTCCTCGGCCTCGCAGACCGGGTCCTCGTGCTCCGCGAAGGCAAGGTCATCCACGAGTCGGACGCACGAGAACTCGACGAACCCCGGGTTCTAGACATGATCATGGAAGGGAGCGCGTTGTGACGGACGCACGCGCCTCGGGTGGCAGCACCCCGCAGAGCACCCAGCCGCCCGCCGACGAGCATCACCGGGTGGAGGAGCAGGCGCGAGCCGCCCAGCCCGCGCGGCCCAGTGTGCTGAGCAGGATCGGGCAGGAGCGCCACCTCGGCCTCGTCGTGGCGCTGATCCTCCTGGCCGTGGTGGGCCTGGTGACGAGCCCCGAGAACTTCGCCACCTCGTCGAACATGGTGAGCATCCTCGCGCTGGCCTCGACGATCGGCGTCATCACCGTCGGCATGACCTTCGTCATCATCGGCGGGGGCATCGACCTGTCGGTCGGCGCGGTCATGGCGCTCGCCTCGGTGTGGGCCACGACACTCGCCACCCAGGCGTACGGGCCGGTCGTGATGGCGATCTGCGCGATCGTGGTCGGCACGGGCGCCGGGCTGGTGAGCGGCTTCCTGATCTCCTACGGGAGGATGGTGCCGTTCATCGCCACGCTCGCCATGCTCGTGGCGGCGCGCGGGCTCGCGCAGCGCATGTCCGACCGCAGGACCCAGCTCGTCGGCCCGGACAACAGCGCCATCGTGGACCTCTCGACCACGCGCGTGTTCGGCCTGCCGCTGCTGGTCTACATCTTCGCGCTCGTGGTCGCGGTCGGATGGCTCGTGCTCAACCGCACGACCTTCGGCCGGCGCACCTACGCGGTCGGCGGCAACCCGGAGGCCGCCCGGCTCGCCGGAATCAACGTACGGCGTCACACGATGATGCTGTACGCGCTGTCCGGCCTGTGCTGCGGCATCGCCGCAGTGATCATCATGGCCCGCACCACCACGGGCTCCAGTACCCACGGCGACCTGTACGAACTGGACGCGATCGCCGCGGTCATCATCGGGGGAACCCTGCTCACCGGTGGCCGGGGAACCATCATCGGCTCGATACTCGGGCTGCTGATCTTCACGGTCATCACGAACCTGTTCATCCTCAACGGACTCAACACCAGTGACCAGCTCATAGCCAAGGGCCTGATCATCGTCATCGCCGTCCTCCTGCAGCGGCGAAGCCTCGAATCCCGAACGTAGGGCTCGACGGCACGGGACACAGCAAGGGCTTGACGGCACGTCCGGACGGCCGCGGGGGTTCCGCGGTCGCGTTCGCCGCGCCTAAAAGCCCACCAGTTCACGAAATTTCGTGAACTGGGAGCCCGTGCCGAGGCCCCGGTAACCCCCCGTACCAGAAGGAGAAAGTCACCATGAACAAGAGCGTCGGCCGGCGAGGATTCCTCGTCAGCGGAGCCGTCGTCGGCGCAGGGGCCCTCGTGAGCGCCTGCACCAGCAACGAGCCCGCGGCCGCCCCCAGCTCCGCCGCCCCGCAGGCCACCACGGCCGGCACGGACAACGACCAGCCGGGCACCAAGGTCGTCATCGGCTTCTCCGCCCCTGCGGCCGACCACGGCTGGATCGCGGCCATCGCCAAGAACGCCGAGTCGCAGGCCAAGCAGTACTCCGACGTGGAGTTCAAGCCGGTCGAGCCGACCAACGACATCAACCAGCAGATCTCGGCGGTCGAGTCGCTGATCGCGGCCAAGGTCAACGCCCTGGTGATCCTGCCGAACGACGGCGAGCAGCTCAACCAGGTCGCACGCAAGGCGATGGACGCCGGCATCCCGGTGATCAACCTCGATCGCGTCTTCCCCGAGAAGCTGTCGTACCGTACCTGGATCGGCGGCGACAACTACGGCCTCGGCGTGGCCGCGGGCACCTACATCGGCAAGACCCTGAAGGAGAAGGGCGTCTCCAACCCGGTGATCCTGGAGATCCAGGGCATCGCCACGCTGCCGCTGACGCAGGACCGGAGCAAGGGCTTCGCCGACGCCCTGAAGACCTTCGGCTTCACGGTCACCGCCCAGCAGGACGCCAAGTTCACCGTCGAGTCGGGCACGCAGGTGGCCAGCAACCTGCTCCAGGCGCACAAGAAGATCGACGCGATCTGGAACCACGACGACGACCAGGGCATCGGTGTGCTCGCCGCCATCAAGGAGGCGAACCGCAGCGAGTTCTTCATGGTGGGAGGCGCCGGATCGGCCAACGCCATGCGCGACATCCAGGCCGACAACGGCGTGCTGAAGGCCACGGTGACCTACAGCCCGACCATGGCGTCCTCGGCGATCAAGCTCGCGAGGCTCATCGCCCAGGGCAAGGGCCTGAGCGACCTCGTCGAGAACACCGTGCCGCAGTCGATCACCCTGGCATCGGAGACCATCACCAAGGAGAACGCGCAGAAGTATCTGCCGCTCGGGTTCGAATCCTAATTCGGGGGTTATTTCGTGAGTGACAACAGGCCGGCGCTCGGGGTCGGCATGGTCGGGTACGCGTTCATGGGACGTGTGCACTCCCAGGCGTGGCGCAGCGTCGGAGCGTTCTTCGACCTGCCGGTCGCGCCGGTCATGGCGGTTCTGTCCGGCAGGTCGAAGGACCGTACGGCCGCCGCCGCCGCCGACCTGGGCTGGGCGGCAGTCGAGAACGACTGGAAGGAACTGATCAAGCGGGACGACGTGGACATCGTGGATGTCTGCACGCCCGGCGACTTACACGCCGAGATCGCGATCGCCGCGCTCGAGGCGGGCAAGCACGTCCTGTGCGAGAAGCCGCTGGCCAACACCGTCGCCGAGGCCGAGGCGATGGTCGCGGCGGCGGAGCGGGCCGCCGAGCGCGGCGTGCGCAGCATGGTGGCCTTCAACTACCGGCGGGTCCCGGCCGTCGCGCTCGCGCGGCAGTTCGTGGCCGAGGGACGGCTGGGGGAGCTGCGCCACGTCCGCGCGCAGTACCTCCAGGACTGGATCGTGGATCCGGAGTTCCCGCTGGTCTGGCGGCTGCAGAAGGACAAGGCGGGCTCGGGCGCGCTCGGCGACATCGGTTCCCACATCGTCGACACCGCCCAGTTCATCACCGGTCAGCGGCTGACCGGGGTGTCGGCCCTCACCGAGACCTTCATCAACGACCGCCCGCTGGCCGACGAGTCCGCCGGGCTCGCGGCGGGCGCGTCGGAGGACGCGGACTCGACGGGCACCGTCACCGTCGACGACGCGGCGGTGTTCATCGGCAGGCTTACCGGAGGCGCGCTCGCGTCGTTCGAGGCGACCCGCTTCGCCACCGGGCGCAAGAACGCCATGCGCATCGAGGTCAACGGCTCCCTCGGCAGCCTGTCCTTCGACTTCGAGTCGATGAACGAGCTGTGGTTCCACGACCACACCCTTCCCGCCGAGGAGGCCGGCTTCCGGCGCATCCTCGTCACGGAAGGGGGGCACCCGTACGCCGGGGCCTGGTGGCCGCCGGGGCACGGGCTCGGGTACGAGCACACGTTCAGCCACGAGGTGAAGGACTTCCTGGAGGCGATCGGCTCGGGCACGAACCCCGCCCCGTCGTTCGCCGACGGCCTGCGGGTGCAGCAGGTGCTCGCGGCCGTCGAGCGGAGCGCGGCCAACGAGAGCCGCTGGACGCCGATCCCGTAGAGGGTTCTCGGGGAACCGGGCCCCGGGAAGTGTTGCCTTCCCCGGGCCCAGGTCTCCAGGATCCCTGATAAGCGAACCCTGCAACCGCTTGTAAGCACGAAGGAGAGCGCGGACATGACGCGACCGATCACCTTGTTCACCGGCCAGTGGGCTGACCTTCCCTTCGAGGAGGTGTGCCGCCTGGCCGGCGAGTGGGGATACGACGGCCTGGAGATCGCCTGCTGGGGTGACCACTTCGAGGTCGACAAGGCGCTGTCGGACGAGTCCTACATCCCCCGCAAGCTGGAGATCCTGGACAAGCACGGGCTGAAGGTCTGGACGATCTCCAACCACCTCGTCGGGCAGGCCGTCTGCGACAGCCCGATCGACGAGCGCCACAAGGGCATCCTCCCGGCGCGCATCTGGGGCTCGGGAGACCCCGAGCAGGTGCGCCAGGCCGCGGCGGAGGAGATGAAGGACACCGCCCGCGCGGCGGCGAAGCTCGGCGTGAACACGGTGGTCGGCTTCACCGGCTCGTCCATCTGGCACACCGTCGCGATGTTCCCCCCGGTGCCGCCGTCGATGATCGACGCCGGCTACCAGGACTTCGCCGACCGCTGGAACCCCATCCTGGACGTGTTCGACGAGGTCGGCGTGCGCTTCGCCCACGAGGTGCACCCGAGCGAGATCGCGTACGACTACCACACCACCGTGCGGACGCTCGAAGCCATCGGGCACCGTCCGGCCTTCGGCCTGAACTGGGACCCCTCGCACATGGTCTGGCAGGAGATCGACCCGGTGGGGTTCATCCTGGACTTCGCCGACCGCGTCTACCACGTCGACTGCAAGGACGCCAAGGTGCGCTCGGGCGACGGGCGCCGGGGCCGGCTGTCGTCGCACCTGCCCTGGGCGGACCTGCGCCGTGGCTGGGACTTCGTCTCCACCGGCCGGGGTGACGTGCCCTGGGAGGACTGCTTCCGCGCCCTGAACTCCATCGGGTACGAGGGTCCGATCTCGGTCGAGTGGGAGGACGCCGGCATGGACCGCCTCGCCGGAGCCCCCGAGGCCCTGACCTTCGTCAAGGGCCTCAACGCGATCACGCCCCCCACCGCGTCCTTCGACGCCGCCTTCTCCTCCGACTGACGTGCTACGGTTCGCGCCGACGACGGTCACGTCTGATGGCGCTGATCATCTCCATGCCGCGACAACGTCGTCGGGTCCCCACACCAGGTCGGCGTCCAGACCGGGCGTCACTCCCGACAAGGAGACCACGACGAGTCCACCTGAGTCGAAACCGGGGACCTGGACGGCGGTGTCGCGGAGCTTGGCGAGGTCGTGATCGTCGAACGCCGTGCCGAGCCATTTGATCGAACCGGCGAAGCCGACCCGGCGTGCGATAGGTGACCGGTCCGCGCCTACCAGGTCGACCTCGGGGTCGAACCGGCGGTTCCACCATCCGCCCACCGTCTCCACGTCGTCCCAGGGCAGGCGGCCGGCCACCGCGGCCATCGTCAGCGCCTCCCGTACCACCGGTTCGACAGCGCGGCCGCGCAGTGAGGACCACCGGCGCTCGACGAGGCGGATGGCGGCCTCGGGCTGACCGCGCCGCGACCTTTCGGCCGCGGCGCGGAAGGCTCCGAGGTACAGGCGGAGGTTGTGATCGGCGACACGATAGAGGGCTGGTTTTCCAGGCCGGGTCGACAGCGGCTCATCGACGGCCAGCACCCGTTTCTCTTCCGACAGGCGGCGCAGAAGAGGCGAAAGAGAGCCGGACGACAGGGCGCCTTGGCGTCCTCCGGCCGTCGCCGCGATGTTCGTCTGGGTCCTGTCTCCGCTCCCGACCGCCTCCAGCACGCGACGGGCCTGGTCCGGCGTGGGAAACTCGGCGAGTAGGGCGGATTCGGGCACGTTGAACAGCGGGGAAGCGGGGTCGGCGCATTCCTGACGGATGAAGTCCAGGGCAGGAGTGCCGGTCGGCCAGATGCGGAGTATTCCCGGCAGACCTCCGCACGTCAGGTAGGCGTCGATGGCGTCACCGCCGCTCAGGCCAAGCGCGTCGGCGGTCTCAGCGGGATTCAACGGTCCCAATACCATGGCGTCGGCCCGGCCGAAGAACGGCCGATCGTAGGCAGTGAAACGCTCCATCATGTGGAGATCGCTACCAAGTAGTAGCAACAGGACCGGCTTGGTGGACAACAGCCTGTCCCACGCCGTCTGCAGTGCGCCATCGAACAACTCATCCTGCTCGGCCAGCCACGGTAGCTCGTCGACGACCACGATCGACGGCCCGGAGGGCAGCGCGGATGACAGGACCCGGAATGCGTCCGGCCAGCTTCCCGTGCTCGCCTGCGCGACAGACTCCGGATGGGAAGGTAGCGGGGACTCCCTCAGTTCGGAGCAGAAGGCCTCCACTGACTCCACCGGGGACATGCCTTTGGTGGCGGTGAAGAAGAAGTAGGGCATCTGGGCGCGGTTACAGAACTCCTGGACCAGCCGCGACTTTCCCACCTGGCGGCGACCGCGGATCGTGACCGCCGCGCCGCTCCCGCTTGACCGGACTCGTTCCAGCCGCTTGGTGAGAGCGCCAAGCTCAGACGTGCGACCTACGAATCCCGCTCCGGCCATGCCCCTCCTATGTAGATGAAATCTACGTAGATGCAGTCTACATAGGAGGGCGATGCCGGGCCCGCGACCTCCCGGTCAGTCGAAGACGACGATCTGGCGGAGGACCTCGCCGCTCTTGAGGGCCGCGACGGCGTCGTTGAGGTCGCCGAGCCTGATGCGCGAGCTGATCATGCTCTCCAGGTCGAGCTTGCCGGCCTTCCACAGGCCGGCGAAGAACGGGAAGTCACGGCGCACGTCGCTGCCCCCGTACAGCGAGCTGAGGAGGTTCTTGCCCTCGAACAGCAGGCTGAAGGCCGACAGGGGCACGATGTCGTCCATGGCGCCCGCGCCGACCACGATGACGTCGCCGCCCCGGCGGGTGGCCTGCCAGGCCGACATGATGGACGCCGACTTGCCGACCACCTCGAAGCCGTAGTCGAACCCCTGGCCGCCGGTCAGGGACCCGATCACCTCCATGAGCCGGTCGGGGGTGCAGGCGTCCGTGGCGCCGACCTTCTTGGCGAGCGCGTGCTTGGACTCCAGCGGGTCGACCGCGAGGATCGTCGTGGCCCCGGACACCCGGGCCCCCTGGATGACCGACAGACCCACGCCGCCACAGCCGATCACGGCGACGGTGGAGCCCGGCCTGACCTTCGCGGTGTTGATCGCGGCCCCCACGCCCGTGGTGATGCCGCAGCCGATCAGCGCCGCGACCTCGTACGGGACCTCGGGGTCTACCTTGATCGCGCCCTGCCACGGGACCACGATCTCCTCTGCCCAGGTGCCGCAGCCGGCCATGCCGAACGCGGGGGTCTCGCCGCCGAAGCGGAACCTCGCCAGGGAGAAGCTCTCCATGACGTAGGTCATGCAGAGGAACGGCTGGCCGACGACGCAGTTCGGGCACGAACCGCAGGCCGGGGTCCAGTTGATGATGACGTGGTCGCCCGGCTGGACGGAGGTGACGTGGTCGCCCACCTCCACGACCTCGCCCGCGCCCTCGTGCCCGGGGATCACCGGCAGAGGCATGGGCAGCACGCCCGACAGCACCGACAGGTCCGAGTGGCAGACGCCGGTCGCCTTGATCTTCACGCGCACGTCCGTCGGGCCCACCGGGGCGAGGGTGAAGTCGTCGCGGATGTCGAGCTTGTCGTCGCCGACGGCGTGCAGTAGCGCGGCTCGCATTGAGGGGACCTCCTTGGGGGACGCCTAGTCTCCCTGGAGGGAGAGGGCGGCTTTCGGGCAGGAACGGACCGCGTGGCGCACGCGGTCGAGCATCTCCGGCGGGGGCTCGGGAAGCAGGACGTTCAGGTTGTCGTCGTCGTCCACTTCGAAGACCTCGGGTGCCAGGCCCATGCAGACGGCGTTGGCCTCGCAGACGTCGTAGTCGACTTTGATTCTCATCGGAGCCCTTCTCGCGTTCGTATGGCTTAAGGCGAGACTAGGCCGAAGCGGGGGTGGTGAGCTTGCGGTGGTCCCACGAGACCACGCGTGTCGGCTCGACGAGATAGGCGACGCGCTTGCGGCCGGTGTGCTCGACGTACCCGCGAAGCTCGTCGGAGGCCTCGTCCTCACCGGCTCCCGTCATCCGCCTGGTGATGTTCATGCCGATGTCCAGCACGGCGTCCGGGGCGTCGATCAGCCGCGCGGTGCCGTAGACCAGGACGCCTCTCAGGTCGAAGTAGTCGTCCCCGGCCTCGACGAGGCAGGTCACCCGAGGGTCGCGCCCGATGTTCAGGGTCTTCTGGGCCTTGCCGTAGGTCCAGAACGCGATCTGGCCGTCGACCAGGCCGTAGAACATCGTCACCATGTGCGGTGTTCCGTCCGGGTTGATCGTGCCCAGTTGGAGCTTGCGAGACTCCCGCAGGAACGCCGTCACCTCGTCGTCGGACATCACTATGCGAGCACGCTGGTTCACGCTGCAAAGTAGAACACGTTCCACCAGGTGGGGCAAGGGCGGTGTGGAATATTGTTCGGCTCGCTTCGATCAAGAAGGGGGCACGGTTCCCGCGCCCCGAGCGTTGATGGGTAGGGTGCACCAGCATGTCCTACACAGGGGATAAATCATGACTCATGGGTCCTTGCCGGCCGACCTGCGCCATGCGGCCGAGCGCGCGAAGGGGTTCATGCCGTCGAACGAAGGGCTTGCGCTGTTCGGCATCGCCCGCGCGTACGGCTCGCTCGGCCCCATCTGCGAGATCGGCACCTACTGCGGCAAGTCGGCGATCTACCTCGGGGCCGCCGCCCGCGAGACCGGGTCGGTCGTCTTCACCGTGGACCACCACCGGGGCTCCGAGGAGATCCAGCCCGGCTGGGCCCACCACGACCCCACGCTGATGGACCCGCGCTTCGGCAAGATGGACTCGCTGCCGTTCTTCCGCGCGGCCATCGCCTCGGCCGGGCTGGAGGACAACGTGATCGCGATCGTGGGGCGCTCAGAGACGGTGGCCCGCCACTGGAGGACCCCCCTCGCGATGCTCTTCATCGACGGAGGCCACTCCGAGGAGCCCGTCACCAAGGACTACGAGGGGTGGGCGCCGCACCTCATGCCGGGCGGCGCGCTGGTCTTCCACGACATCTACCCCGATCCCGCCACGGGCGGCCAGGCCCCCTACCGCGTCTTCCAGCGCGCCCTCTCCTCGGGCGACTACAAGGAGATCAGCACCGAGGGCTCCCTCCGCGTCCTGGAGCGCGTCGCTCCCGTCGCCTAGACGGCGACGGGGCCCCGGTGGCGGCCGGGGGCCCCTCGCGCTTCTGGGGTAGGGCTGATCAAGGGGGGGTGCTACCCCAGAAGTCCTTCGCGGGTCAGCCGGCGGCCTGGAAGGCTCGGCCCGCCGGGGTGGCGACCCCGTTGCCGTGGAACAGGCCGCTGCTGGGCTCGGTGTCCGAGGCGGGCAGGCCGAACCACGCGTAGCGCTGGATGTAAGACAGGGAGCCCAGCATCTTGGTGGAGGCGGTGACGAAGTCCGCCTGCTGGGTGTCGCTGGGGAAGCGGGTGCCCTTCGAGAAGTCGATCAGGGCGTACTCGGTCAGCCAGATCGGCTTGTGGTAGCGGTCGTACACGGCCTGCAGGTAGGACTTGAGCTGGCCGACCGCGGCGTCGGTGCGGAAGTCGCCGCCGTACCAGTGCAGCGTGATGAAGTCCACGCGGTAGCCGCGAGAGGCCGCACCCGACATGAACCTGTCGAGCCAGCCGCCCGGGGTGTTCCCGCCGTAGGCGACGGCGGGGCTGCCGAGCACCTTGCCGGTCTCCATGAGCTTGGGCCACAGGGACAGGGCCTTGTCCACGGTCATGTTGGACTGCGCGGCCATGTCCGGCTCGTTGAAGCCGAGCAGGTACGGGCCGGCGCTCTTCGCCTGGGCCAGGTTGGCGTCGGTGACGCTGGCGGCTCCCCAGATCATCGGCACGAACTCCGCCGACTTGGGGGTGGTGACGCCGTTGTGGTTCGTGGACCACGTGTAGTACCAGCTAGCGCCGGAGGCGGCGAGCGCCGCGCTGACGCCGGGCGCCTGCCACACGCCGACGCCCTTCTTCGCGGAGGTCTCCACGGGCTTGGCCGGGGTGCCGCTCGGCGCGGGCTTGGTCGGACTGGCGCTGGGCGCGGGCTTGGTGGGGCCCGAACTCGGTACCGGCCTGGTGGGGGTGGCGCTGGGCGCGGGGGTGACCGAGCCGCTGCCGAAGACCTGGAACTCCCACAGCGAGACGCCGTACTGGCTGGACCGCTTGGTGGCGTAGAGCCGCACATACCGTCCGGTGGTGGACACGTTGAGGGTCTGCAGGCCGCCCTTGCCCGCGGTCGTGGACAGGATCGTCGTCCAGTTGCCGCCGCCGGGGGACGTCTGGATCTGGAACGCGGTGGCGTAGGCGCGCTCCCAGTTCAGCACGATCTTCTTGATCGCGGTGGACCTGCCCAGGTCGACCTGCAGCCACTGCGGGTCGCTGAACTTACTGGACCAGCGAGTGTCGCTCCTGCCGTCGACCGCGGCCGAGGGCGACAGGTCACCGCGCTCCGATGAGGAGGCGACGACCGCCCGGCCCTGCGAGAGGGGGGCCTCGGCCGCGCCTGCGCCGCTCACCATGGAGGCGCCGAGGACGGCCGCGAGGGCGCCTACGAGCGCGACGCGGCGGACGTGCCCCCTGGCTCTGCGGCCTCGTACGGTGCCACGCGGAACAGTCTCACTCATGATGGATGAGATCCTTCGTCGGGAATCGGGGATCGGGTGTCGACGGCGCCCAGGATGGACGCATTCGCTCCTGTACAGGAGACCGGCCCGCGAGCCACGGATAACGAAAAATCAGGAAAACCGAAAAGTCGGCGTCAGGCGGTCACGTGCGGCTGGACGTGCGGGAGCAGCCGCAGGTGTCGGGGTCGGTCACCGGGATGGTGTACCGTCCGGCCTCGCGGAACAGGCCCGCCGCCGGGGTGGCGCCGGAGAGCGCGTCGGCCGCGAGGATGACGGCGGCGGCGGTGTACGCCGACTGCTCGTTCGGGAACGACCGCTCGTTGACGAACTGCCAGCCCGTCCAGTACGACCCGTTCTCGTGGCGCAGGTGCTGCATGTCCCGGTAGATGGTGAGAGCGCGCTCGGTGTCGCCGATCGCGTCCAAGGCGAGGGCCAGCTCGCAGGACTCCGCGCCCGTCACCCACGGCTGGTCCGACACGCAGCGGATGCCGAGCCCCGGGACGACGAAGGTGTCCCACTCCTCCTCCAGCCGCTCGCCCGCCTCCGCGCCGCGCACCGCGCCCCCGAGGATCGGGTAGTACCAGTCCATCGAGAACCGGCTCTTGTCCGCGAAGGCCTCCGGATGGGCGGCGAGCACGTGCCCGAGCCGGTCGGCCGCCAGCTCCCAGTCGGGCTGCGGCTCGCCGAGGTGCTCGCCGAGCAGCACGCCGCAGCGAAGCCCCTGGTAGATGGAGGAGCAGCACGTCAGCAGGGCGTACTCCGCCGGGACGCCCGCCGCGGACCGCTCCCAGACGATCTCACCGCGAGCCGTCTGGAGGTCGACGACGAAGTCGAGCGCCTTCCGCACGACCGGCCACATCGCGCGCGCGAAGTCCTCGTCGCGGGTGACCAGCAGCTCGTGCCACACTCCCACCGCGACGTACGCGGCGTGGTTGCTCTCGCCGTTCTTCTCGACCGCCTCGCCGCGCACGGTCTTCATCGGCCACGAGCCGTCGTCGCGCTGGTGCCGCACGAGCCAGTCGTAGCCCTTTCTGGCCTCGGCGGTGAGCCCGGCGACCGTCATGGCCATCAGGCACTCGACGTGGTTCCAGGCGTCGACGTGCCCCTCCGGCCACGGCACCCCGCCGTCGGCCTCCTGTACGGCGGCGATGCTCCGCGCCGTCTCGACGATCTGCTCCGCTGTGATGATCCCGGGTACGGCCGGGACGGCGGCCCGGCCCGCGCCGGTGGTCAAGCGGGCTTCCGGACGTAGACGACCACGCTCTTTCCGATGAGAGGGTTGAGCACGGCCTCCGCGATGCGGGTGGCCGCGGGGCGCTTCATGATGTCCCAGACGAGCAGCTCGTGGTAGGCCTTGGCCAGCGGGTGGTCGTCGTCGTTCACGCCGACCGCGCACTTGATCCACCAGTACGGCGAGTGCAGGCCGTGGGCGTGGTGGTGCGGGCCGACCTCAAGGCCGGTGGCCTTCAGCTTGGCGCTCAGCTCGGCGAGCGTGTAGATCCGCACGTGACCGCCGGGGGCCGTGTGGTACGCCTCCGACAGCGCCCAGCAGATGCGCTCGGGCAGGAAGCTCGGCACGGTGATCGCGGCCCGGCCACCCGGCTTGAGCACCCGGTGGATCTCGCGCATCGCCGCCATGTCGTCGGGGATGTGCTCCAGCACCTCGGCCGCGATCACGCGGTCGAAGGACGCGTCGGGGAAGGGCATGGCCAGCGCGTCGCCCGTCACGGTCTCGGCGGTCGCCTCCGGTGGCACCTCGCCGGCCTTGTCCATGGCGGCGAACATGCTCGCGACGCCCTCCAGCTCGGCCGCGTCCTGGTCGAACGCCACCACGTCGGCGCCGCGCCGCAGCACCTCGAACGCGTGGCGGCCACCGCCGCAGCCCAGGTCGAGCACGCGGACACCGGGCCCGACCGGGAGCTTCCCGAAGTCGACGGTCAGCACTTACCGCTCCCCTTTCGCCTTACCGCGGGCCTCGATGGCCTCGCGATATGCCTCGACTGTCCGCTTGGCGACGACGTGCCAGGTGTACCGCTCCATGACCCGGTCGTATCCGGCCCTGCCGACGCGCTCCCGCTCCTCGGGGGAGTCGTGCAGCCGGCGCAGCACCGAGGCGAGCTCCTCGGGGTCGCCGGGCGCCACCTGGACGGCCGCGTCGCCGACGACCTCGGGCAGCGCGCCCGTACGGCTGGCGACCAGCGGGGTACCGCAGGCCATGTGCTCGACGGCGGGGAGCGAGAAGCCCTCGTACAGCGACGGCACGACGGAGATCTCGGAGGTCGCGATGAGCTCGCCCAGCGCGTCGTCGGAGATGCCGTGGACGAACTTCACGCGGTCGCCGAGCGCCAGCTCCTGGACGAGCTTCTCGGTGGGGCCGCCCGGGGTGGGCTTGCTGACCACGGTCAGGTTCACGTCCCGCTCGGTGGCGAGCTTGGCGACGGCGCGCAGCAGCGTGGCGACGCCCTTCATGGGGGAGTCGGCGCTCGCCACGGCGACGATCGAGCCCTTGCGCTTCGGGAGGTGCGGGCGCGGGTGGAAGAAGCGGGTGTCGACGCCCAGCGGGATGAGCCGCATGTTGTTCTGCGGCACGTTGAAGTCGCGGTGGATGTCGGCGAGGCTCGACTCGCTCACCGTGAGGATCGGCTTCAGCCGGGGCGCGACGAGGCTCTGCATGCGCACGAAGCCGTACCAGCGGCGCATCGACAGTTGCTTGCGCAGCGGCGCGGCCTTCAGCTCGATGCGCCGGTCCACGCTGATGGGGTGGTGGATGGTGCCGACCACGGGGAAGAGCTTCTGGATGCCGAGCAGGCCGTACCCCAGCGTCTGGTTGTCCTGCACGACGTCGAAGTCGCCCTGACGCTTCTTCAGCTCGCGCAGCGCCCGCAGGCTGAAGGTCAGCGGCTCGGGGAACCCCGCAGTCCACATCGTGGCGACTTCCAGCACGTCGATCCAGTCGCGGTACTCGCCGAGGGACGGGGTGCGGAAGGGGTCCTCGTCGCGGTAGAGGTCGAGGCTCGGGATCTTGGTGAGCACCACGCCCTCGTCCAGCTCCGGGTACGGCGGTCCCGAGAAGACCTCGACGTAGTGCCCGAGGGCGACGAGTTCGCGGCTGACGTGGCGCAGGTAGACGCCCTGGCCGCCGCAGGTGGGCTTGCTCCGGTACGACAGCAGGGCGACCCGCAACCTGCCTTCGCCGCCCTGCCCGTGCTCTCGCGCGTCGTCTGGAACCTCCACGGACACCCCTTTCGAGAGCGGTGCTCGGTAGCCGCCCACAAGGGGCATGTACCGCGAAAGCTGATCTTAGGAGCGAACCTTACCATCTGGTAGTGGACACATCTCTAATATGGAATTGTGCCTCATATCACCCTCACGCACTGCGAACTGCGAAGTTAGACCAACCGAGCGTCACTCGGTAGAACGTGTTCTATGTCCGGCCGACGTAGCATCCTGGGCGTCCCATGGCGCTTGCCGGGGGGCATGGCGGTACATTCGCGTCTTACAGCTCAGAGTTCGGGCGAAGCAGTACAAGCGGCTGATCCCGAAGAACAAGGAGGACCCGTTGGCCAGGCGTGCGCTGATCACTGGCATCACCGGGCAGGACGGCTCCTACCTCGCCGAGCACCTGCTCGACCAGGGATACGACGTCTGGGGTCTGGTTCGCGGGCAGGCCAACCCCCGGGTCTCTCGCGTTCGCAGGCTGCTCCAGGACGTGAAGCTCGTCCGGGGCGATCTGCTCGACCAGGGGTCGCTGATCTCGGCTGTGGAACGTGTTCAGCCCGACGAGGTCTACAACCTGGGTGCCATCTCGTTCGTGCCCATGTCGTGGGAGCAGGCCGAGCTGACGGCCGAGGTGACCGGCATGGGCGTGCTGCGCATGCTGGAGGCGATCAGGGTCTGCTCCGGGATCACCTCCTCCCGGGCCTCCGCCTCCGGCCAGATCCGCTTTTATCAGGCTTCGTCCTCGGAGATGTTCGGCCAGGTGCGTGAGACGCCCCAGAACGAGCGCACGCCGTTCCACCCGCGCTCGCCGTACGGCGTGGCCAAGGCGTACGGGCACTTCCTCACGCAGAACTACCGCGAGTCCTACGGGATGTTCGCGGTCTCCGGCATCCTGTTCAACCACGAGTCGCCCCGGCGCGGCACCGAGTTCGTGACGCGCAAGGTGACGCTGGGCGTCGCGCGGATCAAGCTGGGCCTGGCCTCCGAGCTGCGGCTGGGCAACCTCGAAGCCCGCCGCGACTGGGGCTACGCCGGCGACTACGTCCAGGCCATGCGCCTGATGCTCCAGGCCGGGGCGCCCGAGGACTACGTCATCGGCACCGGTCACACGCAGTCGGTGCGCGAGCTGGTCGTCGCCGCCTTCGAGGCCGCCGGGCTCGACTGGGAGCGGTACGTGGTCGGCGACCAGGCCCTGCACCGCCCGGCCGAGGTCGACCTCCTGTGCGCCGACCCCAAGAAGGCACGGGTCCAGCTCGGCTGGGAACCGGCCGTGACGTTCGAGCAGCTCGTCGCCATGATGGTCGAGTCCGACCTCCGCCTCCTGTCCGACGGCAACGACCCGGAACAGGACACCTCCTGGTCCTGAGGCGTCAGGACGCTCCTGTCAGCCGATCCAGGCGCCTGTGGTGAAGTTGCCGACGTTGATGGCCATGACGGGGATCATGATGGCCATGCTCGTGTACCAGACCCATGGTCTCCGCACGCCGGCGACGCCGATGGCCACCCACAGGGGGAACCACGTCAGCGATCCCCGGCCGATCGACATGTAGAACGACGACAGGGTGAGGAACGACAGCACCTGCGGCGTGATGTAGGCCAGCTCGGGCCACCTGCGCCGCACCGCGAGGCAGACGGCCAGGGTCAGCAGCACGGCGGCCGAGATGATCTCCTCGTAGTAGGAGGTGGTCAGCGTGGCGACGTCGTCGGACATGTTCCAGGTGTTGAGGAACGCCTCCCACGGCCAGACGGCGTGCCTGCCCCAGAACTGGTCCTGCACGGTGTTGTAGGCCAGCCAGTCGCCCGTGCGCGTCCAGTGGTAGGTGACGTACAGGACCATCGGCACGCCCGGCAGGGCAAGCCAGGGGAGCCGCTGCCAGCCTTGGGGCGCCCTGCGGCCGTTCTCGGCCACCAGGAACATGACGAGCATGCCGAGCACCAGGAACAGGCCCGAGACGCGCACGCTGACGGCACCCGTCGCGCACAGGGCGGCGTCCTCCCAGCGGCCCCTGCGGGCGAGCAGCCACGCCGAGAGCGCGAGGGCCAGGAACAGCGCCTCGGAGTATCCCGAGTAGAGGAAGACGCCGAAGGGGCTGAGGAACAGCGCGGCCACGGCGAACTTCCCGCTGCCCGTGGCGTACGACTCGGCGAGCCGCGACAGCGCCACCGCGACCACCGCGCTGGCCACCAGGGAGATGAGCAGTGTCGCCACGCGGCCGTCGTGCACGACCGGCCGCAGGAGCCTGATCAGCAGTGCCATGCCGGGGAAGAACGCGGGCAGCTTGGCGCTGTCCTGCATGCCAGGGGGGCCGTCGTAGCCGTAGTCGGCGATGGCGATGAAGTTCTCGGCGTCCCAGCGGGTGAGCCGGTTGACGAAGGGGTCGGTCGTGCGGCCGGGTCCCGCCAGGTAGGTGTAGATCAGCACCCCGACGTGGGACAGGAACCAGATGAGCAGCGCCCGCTGGTCGGCGGCGTCGCTCAGGAACCGCGGCGACCACCACCGCACCCCACCACCCTCGTCCGGCTCATCTCGATGCTCCTCTGGGGCCGGCGCCGGTCGCTCTCCTAGTTCCTTCACGGGCAAATCCTGATATAGCCCTATATCGGTGGCAAGCGGTTGCCCACCGCGTGATGGCGCCGGCTTGGACGCGCCGCGAAACTTTCACACCGCCTCGGCACGCCGCGAAACTTTCACCCGCCTCAGCACGCCGCGGAACTGTCACACCGCCCCGGCACGCCGCGGGCCGCTCCCGCTGTCCGCGGTGGCGACCCGGGCGACGGACGGCTCAGCCGCCGTGGGCGCCGTGGAACGGGGTGGTGACGCCCTCGTAGGCCAGATGCAGGGCCATGCCCTGGTCGGCGTGGCTGAGGTTGTGGCAGTGGTTCATCCACATGCCGAGATTGTTCGCGCGGAACGCCACCTCCCAGACCTCGCCCGGCCGCACGTCGAAGGTGTCCAGCAGCAGGGGGCCACCCGTCGGCGCGTGGCCGTCGCGAGAGAGCACCAGCACCGTGTGGCCGTGCAGGTGCCAGGGATGGGTCTCGCGCCCCCGGTTGACGACCGTGACGCGCACCAGGTCCCCTTCCCGTACGAGCTGGGTTGGGATGGAGGGGAACGCGTGCCCGTTCACCGTGTGCGCGTATGCCGGCCGGCCGTTCGTGATGGCCAGGCCCTGGTCCAGCACGAGGGTGAAGCGGCGGTCGAACCGGCTGCCCGCGCCGAACGGCGTGGCGGCGGGCGTGCCATACGAAAGCGGGTCGAACTCCGGCCACCCCGAGGTGTCCTCGGTGGCGGACGCGGCGGGCGCCGGGGGAGCGCCGTCCGGGGTGAGGCGCAGAGTGCCCGCGCGGTCGTCGGCGCGCAGCACCGCCCCGGCCGTGGGCATGGGGAAGACGAGGTCGTAGCGTCCGCCGGCGGGCAGGCGCAGCGTCGTCCGGCTCAGCTCGCCCGGGCCGTTCAGGTCCCTGCCGTCGATCGCCGCCACCCTGTACGGCGTGCCGCTCAGGGTGAACTGGTGCGGGGTGTTGTCGGTGTTGACCAGGCGCAGCCGTACGGGCGCGCCGGGCGCCACCCGCTGCTCGAACGGCTGGTCGTGGTCGCCGAGCGCGATCTTCCCCGCGAACGTGTGCACGGGGACGGTGAGGTCGGCCCCCTCCTTGGCGGTCTCGCGGGGAGTGACGACGAGCATCCCGTAGAGGCCCATCTTGACTCCCCGGTCCGAGACCTCGTGCGTGTGGTACCAGTACGTCCCCACCTGGGTCGCGCGGAACCGGTACAGGAACTCCTGCCCGGGCATCACGGCGTCCTGCGTCAGGCCGGGGACCCCGTCCTCGCCCGAGGGCACGTCGTAGCCGTGCCAGTGCAGGGTGACGCCCGAGGTGACGTCGGCGTTGCGCAGCCGTACCTCGATGAGGTCGCCCTCGGCCGCGGTGATCGGCGGCCCGGGCACGCGGCCGTCGAAGGTCCAGGCCGCGACCTCGCGCCCGGAGGACAGGGTGATGGTCGCGGTGCGGGCGGTCAGCGTGAACCGGCGCACCTCCCCGCCCGCCGCAGGAGTGGACGGCCCGCGCAGCGCGGTCACCGGCTGACCGCTGCCCGCGTGGCCGCTGTCGGAAGCGCTGGAGGCACCGGTTCCCATGGCGCTGTGGGCGCCGGTGGAATGAGCCGCCATGGCGGCGTGGGCTCGCGTGGCGTGGGGTTCCATGGCCGCCTGGGGGCCGCCGCCGGTGTCGGTGGCCTCGGCGGGTACGAACACCAGGCCCGCGCCGGCCAGGCCCGTCGCGAGCGCCACGGCGGCGGTGACCCGGAGCCCGGGGACGGACGCCGAGACGGCCCGCCACGTCACCAGCACGGCCCCCGCGACCAGCGCCACGGTCACCAGACCGGTGCTCCACGTCGCCGGGTACCCCACCAGCAGCGTGACCGCCGGCCCCGCCATGGCCGCGTACCCCGCCCCCAGCAGCGGGACCACGACCGCCGCGTCCGACGACGACCCTCCCCGTGCGCGTACGGCCGCGACCAGGCGCGGCGCGGCGAGAACGCTCGCGGCGAGCACGGCGGCGACCAGCAGCGGCAGCGTGAGCGTGACCTTCTCCTGGACGAACCACCACCCGGCGGGGGCCAGCGCGAGGGCCGTCCCCGCTCGGGCCAGTGACGCCGCCACGGCGACGCAGAACAGCGCGAGCGCGAGCCCGGCGCGACGGGCGGCGGCCGCCGCGCCCGAGCCCAGCCACGCCACCGTGGCGGCCACCCCGGCGACGAGCTCGAGCGCGATCAGCCCCGCGACCGTCATCGCACGCGCGCGCTCTCGCCGGGAGCCGCCGTCAAGGAGCCCTTCGCGAAGAGCCGGGCCTGGCGGAGCACCATGCCGGACACGGCCATGACGGCGAGCCCGTTGATCGCGTGGAGCCCGAGGATGGCGAGGCTTCCCGGAGTCGTGTTGCCCGCGCCGTCGTCCAGCAGGCCGCCCACGGCGATGATCAGCACCTGGACCACGACCAGGCCGAGGGGAAGGATGGTCAGGCCGATCAGCCGGCCGGGCGCCCGCGACACGGCCGCGGCGACGGTGGCGAGCAGCGAGAGCACCGGGATGACCATCATGCCGGTCACGCTGTGCAAGGCGAAGGAGCTGTCCTCCTGTGGTTTGTCGAACGCGCCGACCGCGGCGAAGTAGAACTGCGCCACGACGGCGAGAAGCATGAGGCCGGCAAGGACGGCATAGACCCTGCGCACGGTTACCTCCATCGAATTGGGTGGTTACCGCGATGCTGGCCGAAACGGCCCGCCGGGTCGTCCGTCGTACAGCGTCATGTCTCGTACGCCCTGGGGAGTACAGCGCCGGGGAACGCCTAATCCAGCGGGCTCGGGGACGCCCGCCCCGTGGCGGACGACGGGCGCCGCGCCCGGGTCAGCGCTTGCGGCCGACGCCGGCGAGAACCCACATCTTGTCGGGGTCGACCTGCTTGGTGAGGTCAGGACGCCATTCGGGAGCGGTGACCAGACCGGGCTCCACGAGGTCGAAGCCGTCGAAGAAGCGCATCAGCTCGGCGCGGGAGCGGGCCACCCACGGCGCGCCGGCCCGGGTGGAGACCTCGACGAGCTCGGCGGTCTCCTCGGGGTGCGGATCGGGGGTCACGTGCGACAGGGCCAGGTAGCTCCCGGGCGCCATCAGGTCCTTGAGCCGTTCGACCACCTCGTAGGGCTTGTCGGCGTCGTGGACGAAGTGCAGCACGGCGACCAGGAGCACGGCCACGGGCCGGTCGAAGTCGATGAGCCTGCGCAGGTCGGGGTGGTCCAGGATGTGGTCGATCTCGCGCAGGTCGCCGCGTACGAAGGAGACGTTGCCGGTGGTGGCGACCAGCGCGTCGCCGTGCGCAACGACGATCGGGTCGTAGTCGACGTAGACGACGGCGGACTCCGGCGCGGTCTCGGCGACGACCTGGTGGACGTTCTGCTGGGTCGGCAGGCCCGAGCCGATGTCGAGGAACTGGCGGATGCCGGCCTCGGCGCTGAGGTAGCGGACCGCGCGGCCCAGGAACGCACGGTTCTGCCGGGCCATCAGCGGCATCTCGGGCGCGAGGGCGAAGACCTTCTCGGCGGCGGCCCGGTCGGCGGCGTAGTTGTCCTTGCCGCCGAGGGCGTAGTCGTAGATGCGCGCGGAACTCGGGGTGTTCGGGTCGACGCCTTCGGGTGCCGGACGCGAGCCTGACATCGTCTCTCCTCTGCCGCCGCCCACCCCCGATTTAAGAGGGAAATATAGGCTTATCGGCCTCTTGGCGATCTTAGCGGGCAGAGGCCGCCCGATCCGCCGCCGGGCGCGGGAGGGACGGCCGTCCCCGCGGACGTGCGCGGGGACGGCCACCGGATGCCGGCCTGGTCAGACCTCCACGGGGAGGGTCTTGATGCCGTTGATGAAGTTCGACCGCAGCCGCTTGGCCTCCCCGGCCTGGCGCAGGTTGGGCAGGCGCTGGGCGACGACCTCGAAGAGCACGCGCAGCTCCAGCTTGGCCAGGTGGTTGCCCAGGCAGAAGTGGGCGCCGCCGCCGCCGAACCCGATGTGCGGGTTGGGGTCGCGGCCGATGTCGAAGCTCGACGGCGCGTCGAACACGTCCTCGTCCCGGTTGGCCGAGGAGTAGAAGACGACGATCTTGTCACCTTCCTTGATCTGCTTGTCCCGGATCACGGTGTCGCGGGTCGCCGTGCGGCGGAACAGGTTGACCGGGGACACCCACCGGACGATCTCGTCGGCGGCCGTGCGCGCGAGGGAGCGGTCGCGTACCAGCCGCTCCCACTGCGCCGGGTTGTCGAAGAGGGTGAGCATGCCGCCGGAGGCCGCGTTGCGCGTGGTCTCGTTGCCCGCCACGACCAGAAGGAGCACGAAGAGGTCGAACTCGTCCTCGGTGAGCACCTCGCCGTTCTCGGCGGGCTGGATCAGCTTGGTGACGATGTCGTCGCGCGGCTGGTCACGGCGCTGCGCGGCGAGCTGGTTGGCGTACGCGTAGACCTCCGCGGCCGCCATCTGCCCTTCCTCCGGAGTCCCGGCGTAGTCGGGGTCCTCGCTGCCGATCATCCGGTTGGACCACTCGAAGATCTTGTTGCGGTCCTCGACGGGCGCTCCGAGGAGTTCGCAGATCACGTACAGCGGAAGGGGAGCGGCCACGTCGGTGACGAAGTCGACCGTGCCCTTGGCCGCGGCCTCGTCGATCAGGTTGTGGCAGATCTCCCTGATGTGCTCTTCCAGGGCGCCCATCTGGCGCGGCGTGAAGCCGCGGTTCACCAGCGACCGCCTGCGGGTGTGGTCGGGGGGATCCTGGTTCAGCATCATCAGCCGCTGGAGCTCGAGCTGCTCCTCGGGCATCTCGTTGAACAGGGCGAGCTTCTTGCTGGAGGAGAAGAGCTCGGAGTGGCGGGAGACGTGGACGACGTCCTCGTGCTTGGTGACCGCCCAGAATCCCGGCCAGCCGAGCTCCGGATCGCCCTTGTGCCAGAAGACGGGATCGTTGGCCCGCAGCCATTTCAACTGCTCGTGCGGGACACCGTCCCTCGCGTAGTGATCCTGGTCGACGAGGTTGATTTCCATATGACCACCTGAGGTTTCGATCAAACGCTTGGCCGAACCAGTTTCTGAAACGTGTTCTATTACGGGCGTGCGGGCACGTCAAGTCGCGCGGACGGCACTGATGCCCCGCCGCGCCGGACAGCGGAAAGTGTTCGTGCCGTCACTGTGCGAGCGTCATGAACATTCTACGGAAGGAAAAATAAGGATCGGATGAATGCAGCCGCCTGACCTCGACGGACTTGACGCTGGCCTATCTCCGCGTAGTCTTCTCTCTCAAGACATCCGATGAATTGAAGGAGACGCGTGAAGCTACTGCGAGTCGGACCACCCGGAGAGGAGCGTCCCGCGGTCCTGGACGACACCGGACGTCCGCGTGACCTGCGAAGCCTGCTCGGGCAGGAAGCCGACCTCGACGGGGCCTTCTTCGCTTCGGGGCAGATGGCACGCGTCGCCAACGCGTTGCTGAGGAACGAGTTGCCGCTCCTCCGCGAGGACACGGCCCCCGGTGCCCTCGGAGGGCGCATCGGGGCGCCGGTCGCGCGGCCGGGGAAGGTCGTCTGCATTGGACTCAACTACCGCGACCACGCCGAGGAGACCGGAGCGGACCTGCCCGCCGAGCCGATCATCTTCATGAAGGCGCCCAACACCGTCGTGGGGCCGAACGACGAGGTCCTGATCCCGCGTGGCAGTGTGAAGACCGACTGGGAGGTCGAGCTCGCGGTGGTCATCGGGAAGACCGCGCGTTACCTCGACTCCCACGAGGCGGCGCTCAGTTGCGTCGCGGGGTATGCCATCTCCAACGACGTCTCCGAGCGGGAGTTCCAGCTTGAGCGCGGCGGCCAGTGGGACAAGGGCAAGTCGTGCGAGACCTTCAACCCCCTCGGGCCCTGGCTCGTCACCGCGGACGAGGTGCCCGACCCGCAGAACCTCGGGCTCCGGCTCTGGGTCAACGGCGAGGCCCGCCAGAACGGCGGCACCAAGAACATGATCTTCGGCGTCGCCGAGGTCGTCCGCTACCTGAGCCAGTTCATGGTCCTTGAGCCCGGCGACGTGATCAACACCGGCACGCCCGCGGGTGTCGCGCTCGGGATGCCGGACCAGCCCTACCTCAGGAGCGGGGACGTGATGGAGCTGGAGATCGACGGCCTCGGCCGGCAGCGTCAGACCGTGGGACAGGCATGAGCGGCCCCCTGATCACCGCGCTGGAGACCCACGACATCCGGTTTCCCACCTCCAGGGAGCTGGACGGCTCAGACGCGATGAACCCCGACCCCGACTACTCCGCCGCGTACGTGGTCCTGCGGACCGACGCCGGCGTCGAGGGGCACGGGTTCGCGTTCACCATCGGCCGGGGCAACGACATCGAGACCACGGCGATCAAGGCCCTCGCGCCCTTCGTCGTGGGCAGGCGGCTCGACGACCTCGGCGCGCTCTACAAGGAGATGGTGGGCGACTCCCAGCTCCGCTGGCTCGGCCCGGAGAAGGGCGTCATGCACATGGCGATCTCCGCGGTCGTCAACGCGCTCTGGGACGCCAAGGCCAAGGTCGAGGGCAAGCCCCTGTGGCTGCTCCTGGGGGAGATGTCCCCCGAGGACCTCATCTCGCTGGTCGACTTCCGCTACCTCAGCGACGCGCTGACCCCCGAGGAGGCCCTCGACATCCTGCGGCGGGCCGAGCCCGGGCGGCAGGAGCGGATCAGCCGCCTCAGGGCCGAGGGCTACCCCGCGTACACCACCTCGCCGGGCTGGCTCGGGTACGACGACGACAAGCTGCGCCGCCTTTGCAAGGAGGCGATCGACGAGGGGTTCACCCAGATCAAGCTGAAGGTCGGCGCCGATCTGGAGGACGACAGGCGCAGGATGCGCATCGCGCGCGAGGTCTGCGGGCCCGAGTTCCGCATCGCCATCGACGCCAACCAGCGCTGGGACGTCGGCTCGGCCATCACGTGGGTCAACGCGCTCAAGGAGTTCGACCCGTACTGGGTCGAGGAGCCGACGAGCCCCGACGACGTGCTCGGCCACGCCACGATCGCGCGGGCGCTCGCGCCGATCAAGGTCGCGACCGGCGAGCACGTCCAGAACCGCGTGGTCTTCAAGCAGATGCTGCAGGCCGGCTCGCTCTCGATCGTCCAGCTCGACTCCGCCCGCGTGGGCGGTGTGAACGAGAACATCGCGATCCTGCTGCTCGCGGCCAAGTTCGGGAAGCCGGTCTGCCCGCACGCGGGCGGCGTCGGCCTGTGCGAGCTGGTGCAGCACCTGGCGATGTTCGACTACGTGGCGGTCAGCGGCAGCGCCGAGGACCGGGTGATCGAGTACGTCGACCACCTGCACGAGCACTTCGCCGACCCCGTCGTGATCGAGAACGGGCGCTACAAGGCTCCCCTGGCGCCCGGTTTCAGCGCCACGATCCGCCCGGAGTCGATCGCGGACTACACGTTTCCCGAAGGCCCCGTCTGGAACGTCGCCGAGACCGCCGCGCTTGAGTCGGCGTGAGGCAAGAGGAAGAGCCAGAGAAAGAGTTGGAGAAGTCAGATGAGTGAGTTCGGCGGACTCGCCGCGCTGGTCACCGGCGGCGGTTCCGGCATCGGCCTCGCGACGGCGACCATGCTCGCCGAGCGGGGCGCCCGGGTGGCCTGCCTGGACGTCAACCCGCCGGGCGACCCCTTCGTCGGCGTCAAGGCCGACGTCACCGACGACGCCGCGGTGCGCGCGGCGGTCGCCGACGCGGCGGAGCGCCTGGGCGGCATCGACATCCTGGTCAACAACGCCGGCATCGGCGCGGCGGGCACGGTCGAGGCGAACGCCGACGAGGAGTGGTTCCGCGTCCTCGACGTCAACCTCCTCGGCATCGTCAGGGTGACGCGGGCGGCGCTGCCGTACCTGCGGGCGTCCGAGCACGCGTCCGTGGTCAACACCTGCTCGATCGCGGCCACCGCCGGCCTGCCCAACCGCGCGCTCTACAGCGCGTCGAAGGGCGCCATCCTGTCGCTCACGCTGGCCATGGCGACCGACCACATCGCGGAGGGCATCCGGGTCAACTGCGTCAACCCGGGCACCGCCGACACCCCGTGGGTGCAGCGGTTGCTCGACGCCGCGCCCGATCCCGACGCCGAACGCCGGGCGCTGGAGCAGCGCCAGCCCATGGGGCGGCTCGTCAGCGCCGAGGAGGTGGCCGCCGCGATCACGTACCTGGCGAGCCCCCTCGCGAGCAGTACGACGGGCACCGCGCTGGCCGTCGACGGCGGCATGCACGGGCTACGCCCCCGCCCTAAGTCCTAGGCTTCTCAAGCCCAAGGCGCCGGGGACACCACCGGCGGCTCAACAGATGAGAAAGACCAGGCCGCTTCCCAGGGGCGGCCCGCACCCCCCAACTCCCCGTTGAATTGAGGCGACAAGTGAAAATACGATCGTCAGCCACCTGCGTGGCCCTGTTCGCGGTCACCATGACGCTGTCGGCATGCGGGTCCGCGGACCCGGCGACCCCCGCGGCCTCGGCCGGGGGCGGCTCCTCCGCCCCCGCCGGTGGCAAGGTCGGCGTCGACTTCCCCCGCGCGGACTCCGACTTCTGGAACTCCTACAACAAGTACGTGCCCAAGCTGGCGAGCGAGCTCGGCCTGGACCTGATGCCGCCCACCAACTCCCAGAACGACGTCTCAAAGCTGGTGTCCAACACCCAGGCGCTGGTCAGCCAGGGCGCGAAGGCCATCGTCATGGCCCCGCAGGACACCGGGGCGATCGCCACCACGCTCGACCAGCTCGCGAGCAAGAAGATCCCCGTCGTCACCGTGGACACCCGGCCCGACAAGGGCGAGACGTACATGGTCGTCCGCGCCGACAACCGCGCGTACGGCGAGAAGGCCTGCAAGTTCCTCGGCGAGCAGCTGAAGGGCAAGGGCAAGGTCGTGGAGTTCCAGGGGTCGCTGTCATCGGTCAACGGCCGTGACCGCTCCGAGGCGTTCGCCGAGTGCATGAAGACGAACTACCCGGGCATCACGGTCTTCGCCGAGCCGACCGAGTGGGAGGGCGCCAAGGCCTCCGCCGCGCTGCAGACCCGCCTCACGCAGCACCCCGACATCAACGGCATCTACATGCAGGCCGGCGGCGTGTTCCTCGCCCCGACCCTGCAGCTGCTGAAGTCCAAGAACCTCCTGGTGCCGCCGACCGACCCCAAGCACATCTTCATCATCTCCAACGACGGCATCCCGCAGGAGTTCCAGGCCATCCGGGACGGCCAGATCGACGCCACGGTCTCCCAGCCCGCCGACCTGTACGCCAAGTGGGCGCTCTCGTACGCCAAGGCGGCGCTCGAAGGCAAGACCTTCGCCCCCGGCAAGACCGACCACGACAGCACGATCGTCGACGTGGGCGGCGGCCGCCTTGAGGACCAGCTCCCCGCGCCGCTGGTCACCAAGGAGAACGTCGACGACCCCAACCTCTGGGGCAACCAGGTCAAGTGATGCCGGAATCCACCACCCCGGCCGTCGAGGCCCGGAGCGTCACCAAGCGCTTCGGGCCGACGACGGCGCTCGACGACGCGGGGATCGTCATCGGCGAGGGCGAGACCCACGCGCTGGTCGGCCGCAACGGGGCCGGCAAGTCGACGCTGGTCTCGATCCTCACCGGCCTCCAGCGCCCGGACCAGGGCGAGGTGCTCTTCGCGGGCCGCCCCGCCCCCTCGATCGCGGACCGTGACGGCTGGCGCGGCCAGGTCGCCTGCGTCTACCAGAAGTCCACGATCATCCCCACGCTCACCGTCGCGGAGAACCTCTTCCTCAACCGCCAGTCGACCCGCGGCCCGATCAACTGGCGCTCGCTGCGGGCCCGCGCCCGCGACCTGCTCGACCAGTACGGCGTGGACGTCGACGCCGGCCGCCTCGCGGGCGACCTCGACGTCGAGCAGCGCCAGCTCCTGGAGATCGCCAGGGCGCTGTCGTTCGGCGCGCGGTTCATCATCCTGGACGAGCCGACCGCGCGGCTCGACGGCCCGGCCATCGAGCGGCTCTTCGTCCGGATGCGGGCGCTGCGGTCCCAGGGCGTGACGATGATGTTCATCTCGCACCACCTGGAGGAGGTGTACGAGGTGTGCCAGGCGGTCACGGTGTTCCGCGACGCCCGGCACATCCTCACCAGCGCGGTCGGCGAGCTTCCGCACGACGAGCTGGTCTCGGCGATGACGGGCGAGGCCGCCGCGGGCTACCAGGCCCGCTCCCGCAAGGCCGACGCCAGGGCGAAGGTCGTGCTCGGTGCGGAGAAGCTGACGCTCGCCGGCCGCTACCAGGACGTGGACCTCGCCGTCCGCGCCGGGGAGATCGTCGGGCTCGCCGGTTCCGGCAGCAGCGGCAAGATCGGCCTCGCGGAGACGCTGGTCGGCCTGCACGCCGCCGACAGCGGCAAGGTGACGGTCAACGGGGGCAGTCCCCGACCCGGGGACGTCACCTCGGCGCTGCGCGCGGGCCTCGGCTTCGTTCCCGAGGATCGGCACAAGGAGGGCTTCGTGCCACTGCTCTCCATCGCCGAGAACGCGACCCTCCCCATCGCCCACAAGCTGGGGCGCTTCGGGGCGGTGTCCCCGGCCTTGCGGAGGGCGAGGGCCGAGCGCATGATCGAGGACCTGGACATCAAGACCACCGGCCCGTCCCAGCCCGTCGGGGACCTGTCCGGCGGGAACGCGCAGAAGGTCGTCATGGCGCGCGCGCTCGCGGACGACCCGAAGGCGCTCGTCGTGATCAACCCGACCTCGGGAGTGGACGTGCGGGCGAAGCAGGCGCTGCTCGGTGCCGTCGAGGACGCCGCGGAACGCGGAGCCGGGGCCGTGCTGGTCTCCGACGAGCTGGACGACCTGCGCATCTGCGACAGGGTCGTGGTGATGTTCCATGGCCGGGTCGTCAAGGAAGTGTCACGAGGCTGGGCGGACGCCGAGCTCGTGGCGGTCATGGAAGGTGTCGACGCACGATGACTGAAACGACCGTGACCTCTCCCGGCACTCCGGGCGGCTCTCCCGGCTCTCCGGGCAAGACGCGTTCGGGACCGTCCGGCCTGCGGATCGCACGGTTCCGCGACCTCGCCCTGGTCCCGGCCATCCTGCTGCTGATGGTCGTGGGCGCGCTGCTCGAACCGGCGTTCCTCAGCGGAGACAACCTGACCAACGTGCTCCAGCAGCAGACCGAGCTGTCCCTGCTGGTGCTGGCGGAGGCGATGATCCTCATCGCCGGGAAGTTCGACCTGTCGCTGGAGTCCACTGTGGGGCTCGCCCCCGCGCTGGGCGTCGGCCTGGTCATCCCGGCGGCCTCCAACGGCCTCGGCACCGACTGGCCGTCCGCCCTCGGGATCCCCATCTGCCTGCTGATCGGCGTGATCATCGGAGCCTTCAACGGGCTGCTGATCCTGCGGTTCAAGCTGTCGGCGTTCATCGTGACGCTGGGCATGCTGATCGTGCTGCGCGGCCTGCAGATCGGCTTCACCGGCGGCCAGAACCTGTTCGCGCTGCCCGAATCGTTCCTTTATCTGGGCAACGCGCGCTGGCTCGGGCTTCCGGCGTCGATCTGGATCTGCGGGGTCGCCTACATCGCCGGCATCGTGACGCTCGGATACTTCCGGCACGGCCGGTCGATCTACGCCATCGGCGGCAACGTCGACGCCGCCCGCGCGGCGGGCGTACGTACCGACCGGGTGGTCTGGGCGGTGTTCATGATCGGCGGGCTGCTCGCGGCCCTGTCCGGCCTGCTGATGACCGGCCGGCTCGGCTCGGTGGCGGCGGCCCAGGGCGACGGCATGATCTTCACGGTGTTCGCCGCGGCGGTCATCGGCGGGGTCAGCCTCGACGGCGGCAAGGGCACGCTGTTCGGCGCGCTCTGCGGCGTGCTGGTGCTCGGCCTGATCAACAACATCCTCACGCTGGCCGGCGTCTCGGCCCAGTGGATCCAGGCCATCTACGGAGGAATCATCCTCATCGCGCTGATGCTGGCCCGGGTCACCAGCGGAAAGGCGCAAGACTAGGTGAGCACGGCCACACGTACCAGGACGCGAGGCACCCCGTGACCCAGCGCATCGCCCTGCGCACCCGGCTCAGACCGGGCGCCGAGGAGACCTACGACAGGGAGCACGCGGCCATCCCGGCCGAGCTGGAGGCCGAGATGCGCGAGGCCGGGGTGCGTTCGTGGAAGATCTGGCGGGACGGTCTCGACCTGTTCCACTATGTCGAGGTGGACGACTACGCCGCGCTCCAGGCCAGGCTGGCGGGCAGCGCGGCGAACCAGGCGTGGCAGCTCCAGATGAACCGCCTGCTCGACGGCGACTTCGACCCGTCCAGCACGGGGCTGCGCATGGTCTGGGAGATGTAGATGACGCCTGTGGACGCGACGACGAAGGAGACGTGAGTGGAGAACGGGATCGTGGGCCGGGGCGCGCGGGTGACCACGTTCGGGTTCGGCGCCGCGCCGATCGGCAACCTGTTCTCGGCGATCAGCGACGAGCAGGCAGGGGAGGCGATCGAGGCGGCCTGGGCCGCCGGGGTCCGCTACTTCGACACCGCTCCGCACTACGGGCTCGGGCTCTCCGAGCGCCGTCTCGGCGCCGCGCTCCGCGGCCGGCCGCGTGACTCGTACACGCTGTCCACCAAGGTGGGCAGGCTGCTGGTGCCGTCATCGGCCGGCGGGCGCGACGACCAGGGCTTCGACGTGCCCGCGGACCACCGCAGGGTCTGGGACTTCTCCCGCGACGGGGTGCGCCGCTCGATCGGCGAGAGCCTCGAACGCCTCGGGCACGACTCGGTCGACATCGTCCTGATCCACGACCCCGACGACCACTGGGCGCAGGCGGCAGGCGAGGCCTACCCTGCGCTCGCCGAGCTGCGCGACGAGGGCGTGATCAAGGCGGTCGGGGTCGGCATGAACCAATGGCAGATGCCGGCGCGCTTCGTCAGGGAGACCGACCTCGACCTGGTCATGCTCGCCGGGCGCTACACCCTGCTCGACCAGTCGGGCGCGGACGAGCTGCTGCCGCTCTGCGAGGCGCGCGGCGTCGCGGTGTTCGCGGCCGGGGTGTTCAACAGCGGGCTCCTCGCCACGCACGACGCGACCGGCACGTACAACTACGGGCCCGCGCCGGCCGCCCTGGTCGAGCGCACACGGCGCATCGCCGCCGTCTGCGAGCAGTACGGCGTGACGCTCCCGCACGCGGCCCTGGCCTTCCCCTCGCGGCACCCTGCCGTGACCTCCGTGGTCGCCGGCGCCAGGTCCGCCGGGGAGGTCGAGCGCAACGCCGCCCTCGCCGCGGCCCCGGTGCCCGGCGAGCTGTGGACCGCGCTCGCCGGGGAGTCCCTGATCACCGACCCGACCATGGAGAGCCGGCGATGATCGACGCGCACCACCACCTGTGGGACACCACACGCCGGCATTACCCCTGGATGGCGGGGGAGGCGCTCGCGCCGCTGCGCAGGCCGTACGGCATCGACGACCTGCGGCGGGAGACCGCGGCGGCGGGCGTCGAGCGCACGGTGCTGGTGCAGACGGTGGCCGCGGTCGAGGAGACCGAGGAGTTCCTGGCGACCGCGGCCGCGTCGGACGGGCTCATCGCCGGGGTCGTCGGATGGGTCGATCTCACCGACCCCGGAGTCGCGGACGTACTCATGCGGCTGCGCACCGGCCCGGGCGGCGAGCTGCTGGTCGGCGTGCGGCACCCGGTGCAGGACGAGGAGGACCCCGCGTGGCTCGCTCGCCCGGACGTGCGGCACGGCATCCGCGCGGTGGGGCAGGCGGGGCTCGCGTACGACCTGCTCGTGCTCACGCCGCAGCTCCCCGCGGCCAGAGACGTCGTCCGTGACCTGCCGGGCGTCCGGTTCGTGCTCGACCACGCGGCCAAGCCCCCGATCGCGTCGGGCGTCACCGAGCCGTGGGCGAGCGAGATCAAGGCCCTGGCCGAGTCGCCCAACGTGACGTGCAAGCTCTCGGGCCTGGTGACCGAGGCCACCTGGACCGACTGGGACGCCCCCCGCATCGCCCCGTACGCCGACCATGTCCTGTCGTGCTTCGGCGCCGACCGCGTGATGTTCGGCTCCGACTGGCCCGTCTGCGAACTCGCCGCCACCTACACCCAGGTCACCGACCTCGCCCACCACCTCACCACCAACCTGACGAGGTCAGAACACACCCAACTCTTCACCACCACGGCCAGGACGGTGTACGAGCTGCCGGCCTGATTTCGGTTGTCCGCAGCAAAGTGACACCACCCTTTGTCCGCATTTAACGGCGTAAATGTCATTGAGCCCATATTGGGCATAGATTGCAAGCTCTTAGTGTGACACCGGTCGAAATTATCCCCTTGCCGGGTATATCGAAAAAGTTGAATCGAAAGACCGATCCGGGCAAGGCAAGGGGGATGTCGTTATGGCGGTGCTCACGGGTGCGGTGGCGATGCTGCTGCCGTTGACGTTGATGAGTACAGGTCCCGTCGACACGAGGCCGGCTGCGGAGCCGGTGCGTAATAGTCAGGAGCCGGTGCTGGCGCTTGGGCGGTTCGCGGCTTATGGGGCTGGGCAGGTGGCGGTCACTTATGACGCGAAACTCGTTCCCACCGGTGCCGCCGCGGCCGTGGCGTACGTGCCGGCGGGCGACGCGCTCGCGTACGTGCAGCTGAAGGCGCACGGCCTTCTGCCCAACCGGAAGTACGGCGCGCACGTGCACAACAACAAGTGCGGGGCGAAGGGCGAGGACGCGGGGCCGCACTACCAGCACACGCAGGATCCCGTCACGCCCTCCACCGACCCGAAGTACGCGAACGCGCGCAACGAGATCTGGCTGGACTTCACGACCGACGCCCAGGGCAACGCGTTCTCGCATTCCGCCATGGACCGGAAGTTCACCGACCGGCACCCGCACTCGGTGGTGATCCATACCGAGCACACCCACACCGGACCCGGTCACGCGGGCCAGGCGGGGGCACGCCTCGCCTGCATCGACGTCGACTTCTGAGATCGCCTTCCATGGCAGGTGAGCGTGCGGCCGGGACCGCCCGGCCGCATCTCGGCATGACGGCCCGGTGCGGTCAGGAGGTGCGGGACGCGGTGCCGGAGTAGCGGGAGGACGTCTCGCCCGGTCTGGTGACCTCGAACGCCACCCGGTCGGCACCCTCCGGCGAGATCTGCACCGTGCTCGGGTAGCACTGGTCGCCGCGCACCTGGTCGAGCCGGAAGGTCGCCGTCGAGGCCTGTCCGCCGAGCCTGGTCAGCCGTCCCGTGCAGTGCAGGTCCGCCCCCCACCGCATGGTCCCGGGTCCCGTGACGCCCTTCAGGAGGATCTCCACGGGGAACACCCGCCCGGCGGTCGGATGCTCGGCGCTGCCGGTCCACCGGCCCGCGTACGAGAAGCCGGCGGATCCTCCCCGGGAACCGCTCCCCTCGGTACGGAGGTTCGCCTGCCACAGCGTGACCCCGATCGCGCCGGCCACCAGGACGGAGATGGCGGCCACGAGGGCGTGCCACCTCGGGCGTGTACGTGCCGGGGGGCCGGAGTCCGTCTCCACCAGGTGGCCGTGACCGCCCGCATCCGGCCCTGACGTGACCGTGGCCGCGCCCTCGCGGCCCTCCACAGGGGCGGAGGTGAGTGTGGACGGGCCTTGGTGGTCGCCTTCCACGGGGGTGAAGGTGAGTGTCGAGGGGCCTTGGTGGTCGCCTTCCACGGGGGTAAAGGTGAGCGTCGAAGGGCCGTCGTGGTGGTGTGCCGCGGGGGTGAACGTGAGCGTTGAGGGGCCCTGGTCGTCCAGTTCCGGGGTGAAAGGGAGTGTCGAGGGGCCGTGGTCGTCGGGGGGTTGGGGCTGCGAGGCGAGGGTGGCGCCCGTTTCCAGCACCTCGCCGGGGAGCGGGGCGGCCCCTTGACCGATGAGGCGGCGCAGCACCTCGTCCGCGCTCGGCCGCCGGGACGGGTCCGCGGCCAGGCAGGCGACGACGATCTCGCGCAGTGACCCGGTGAGCGGGTCGAGGTCCGCCTCGCCGAACAGGATGCGGCCCAGGGTCGCCTCGAAGGAGCCGGCGGCGTACGCGTGCCGGCCGCTGGCGGTGAAGGCGACCGTCAGGGCCCAGCCGAACATGTCCGCCGACGGCCCGGCACGCTCGCCCTTGAGCTGTTCGGGAGACAGGTAGGCGGGCGTGCCTATCGGCACCCTGCCCGTGGTGGCCGTGGTGTTCATCAGCCGCGAGACGCCGAAGTCGATGACGCGCGGCCCGTCGGGGGCGAGCAGGACGTTCCCCGGCTTGAAGTCACGATGGACGACGCCCGCGCCGTGGATGGCCGCCAGCGCGGTGGCGGTGCCGACGGCCACCCGGTCGAGCGAGCCGCCCGTACGGGGGCCCTCCGCCGTGATGTGCTCCTGGAGCGAGACTCCCTCCACGTACTCGCTGACGATGTACGGGCGGTCGCCGTCGAGGTCGGCCTCCAGCACCTGGGCGGTGCAGAAGGGCGCCACCCGCCGCACCGCCTCCACCTCGCCGATGAACCGGCGGCGCGCCTTCTCCTCGTCCAGCCGCGAGTGCATCAGCTTGACCGCGACGCGCGAACCGTCGGGGGAGCGGCCGAGGAACACGACTCCCTGGCCGCCCCGGCCGAGACGTCCGAGCAGCCGGTAACGGCCGAGCTGCTCGGGATCTTCGGCGCGGAGGGGGGACGGTTCGGACATGTGCCCATGACTACCACGACTCCCCGACCTAGGAGGTCGTGGCGGGCTCGGGGGTCGTGACCGGGGCGGAGGAGGGGCGGGCTCGGTAGCGGGTGAAGGCGGGCAGGGCCAGCCCGATCACGGCGGCGCCGGCGACGGTGGCCAGGCCACCGCTCACGGCGCTGAAGGACGGTGACACCAGCGAGCCGACCGCGCCCGCGCGGAAGTTCCCGAGCTCCGGGCATCCCACGCCGACGACGTGGTCGGCGGCGCCCACCCGCCCGCGAAACCGGTCGGGCGTGACGACCTGGACGATGGTCGTGCGGAACACCACGCTGACCACGTCGGCGGCACCGGCGACGGCGAGCAGGGTGAGGGCGAGCCACAGGTCGTGGGCCAGGCCGAACCCGGCCAGGCCGGCGCCCCAGACGGCGCCCGCCACCAGGATGGCCAGTCCTTGGCGGGACACCTGACCGACCCAGCCGGACAGCGCCGTGCCGAGGATGCCGCCGACCGCGACCGCCGAGGTGAGCAGGCCGAGCGTCTGCGTCGAACCACCGAAGCGTTCGGCGTTGATCAGGGGAAAGAGCGCGAAGGGCATCCCGAGGATCGTGGCGTTCATGTCGGCGAGGAACGCCCCGCCGAGGATCCGGTCGCGGCCGATGAACCGCAGGCCCTCGCCGACCGACCGCAGGCTGGGCCGGGTGCCCCCGCCCTCGGGTGGCATGGCGGGCAGCCGGGCGATCCCGTACAGGGCCGCGACGAAGCTCAGCGCGTCGACGAGGTAGCACAGCCGCAGCCCTCCGGCGGCGGCGATCACGCCGGCGAGAGCGGGGCCGATCGTCGCGCTGAAGTGGAAGGCGAACATGTTGAGCGCCGCCCCCGCGGGGACCCGCTCGGCCGTGAGCAGCCGGGGCAGGAAGGTGCTCCGCGCGGGACCGTTGACGGCGCTGAGCACGGACTGCACCGCGACCAGGCAGTACAGCAGCCACAACTGGTCGAGGCCCATGAACGCCTGCACCGCGAGCACGGCCGACACCCCGGTCAGGCAGCCGCTGGTCACCAGCACGAGCTTGCGCCGGTCGACGGCGTCGATGAGCGAGCCGCCGGCGAGGCCGAACACGATCGCAGGGAGGGCCGAGGCGAGGCCGACCGCGCCGACCGCGATCGCGGAGCCGGTGAGCACGTACACCTGCAGGACGACCGCGAAGCTCGTCATCTGGCCGCCGATCGCGGACAAAGTGGACCCTGCCCAGAGCCGCCGGAAGGCGGGTGACTCCTTCAGGGGCCGGATGTCGATGAACAGGCGTCTTCGAGCCATGTCCTTCTCTTTCGCGTGGGGGGATGCGAGCTCAGGCGTCGGATCGGCCGGACAGCGCCTGGCGGAACGGGGCGTGGGACGGGTCGCCGAGTGTCAGCGCGGCGTCGGCGATGCGCTCGCGGAAGGGACGCCGCTCCAGCGCGTCGGAGAGGGCCGCGAGCAGCTCGCCGAACGGAACGGGCAGCTCGGCGTCAAGCGCGGCTGCGGCGGCACTGGTCGCCGCCCATTCGGCCTGGATGGCGGGAAGCAGGGACCGCGCCTTGGCACTCAGGCGCACGATGTGCCGGCGGGCGTCGTCGCCCGGCTCCATCGTGACGAGGCCGCGCCGGCTCATCTGCGCCACCGTCTGGCTCGCCGCCGAGTGGGTGACCGACACCGCGCGGGCCAGGTCGCGTATGGAGCTCGGGCCCAGCTCGACGAGGGCCCGCACGATCGGCGAGAACCGGGGCCGGTAGTCCTCCAGCCCGAGGTCGGCACACGCTCTCGCGACATCGGCGTCCATCACGTCGAGCAGGTGCCGCAACCGCGTTCCCAGTCCGTTGTCCAGCCCCGCCTCGCTCATGGGGCCCAAACTATAACAGCGCTGTTGCATCTGGCCACAGGCGGAGCCCGCCGCCGGGCGTGGCAGAACCAGGGGCAGGGCTCAGCGGGAGGGGCGACCGGGGGTCACAGGGCTCGGCGGAGCCATTCTTCGACGCCGGCGACGTGCACCGTGGCCCAGGCGTGGGCGACGTCCGGCTGGTGGCTGGCGATGGCCTCGTAGATCGCCGTGTGCTGCTCCCGGGTCTTCGCGGTGGCACCCTCCTGGGTGAGGCCCCGCCAGATGCGCGCCCGGGTGGTCGGGCCGGAGAGGCTCTCGATCAGCGAGCACAGCACGGTGTTGCCCGAGCCCTTGGCGATGGCCTGGTGGAAGTCCAGATCGTTGGCCACGAGCTGCTCGATGTTGGGGTCCTCCGGCAGGGCTTCGAGGATGGTCCGCAGCTCCTCGATGGCGTCCGCGCTCATGTTGGCCGCGGCCATCGCCGTCGCCGAGGGCTCCAGGATGCGGCGGACCTGGAAGAACTCCAGCACGGTGTCGTCGCGGTGGAAGTCGACCACGAACGAGAGCGCGTCGAGGAGCAGCCGGGGCTCAAGGCTCGTGACGTACGTGCCGTCGCCCTGGCGCACGTCGAGCACGTTGATCAGCGCGAGCGCGCGGACGGCCTCACGGAGCGAGTTGCGGGAAAGGCCGAGCCGCTCGGCGAGGTCGGCCTCCTTCGGCAGCCTCGCGCCGGGGGCCAGCTCGCCCGAGACGATCATTCCCTTGATCTTGTCGATCGCCGCGTCCGTGACCGCCACGGAGTCACCACCCCTAGAGTTGCGCAGTTCAAGCCGATACATCCGATGTCTAGGAGTGTATGCCGTCAGTGTGTCCGGGCTGTGAACCGTACGGGATCGCCGGGAGCGCCAGGCTCGCGACGGATCATCCCGCGGACCTCCAGTGTCCGCAGGTGCGCGGCCGCCTCGCCCGCCGCCATCCCGCGCTGCATCGGCGCCAGGTCGGCCCAGGGACGGTTCCAGGTCATCCGCTCGGCGACGTCCCAGATCGTCGGTGAGGCCGGCGAGAGCCCGGCCAGCAGGTCGTGCAGCTGGACGAGCTTGTCCTCGTGGTGGGCGCGGATCTCGGCCGCGCGCGTGGCGGCGTCGGGGAACGTCCACTCGTGCGCGGGCAGGGCCTCGACGCTCCCGAGCCCGGCCACGCGCTCCAGGGAGGCCAGGAAGTCGCCCAGCGGGTCGAGGTCGGTCCGGTCGTACGGATAGATCCCGATATGGGGGGTGATGCCGGGGAGGACGTGGTCCCCGGTGAAGAGCCGGTCGGCGTCCTCCAGGTGCAGGCAGACGTGCCCGGGCGTGTGCCCGGGGGTCCACACCGTGCGGAGCCTGCGGCCCGGCACGTCGATCAGGTCGCCGTCGCGGAGCTCCACGTCGGGCAGCGCGGGCGGATCGGGCCGGCCGGACAGCGCGACCGCGTCCGCGTCGGACCCCGCGCCCGCCCGGCGCATCATGTCGGCCTGGAAGTTCCGGTGGGGGCCCTCGGCCAGCTCGTGGATCAGCCGTACGAGCGCGGCGTCCGCCTCGTGCATGGCGATCCAGCCGCCGGACTCCTCGCGCACCCGCCCGGCGAGCCCCGCGTGGTCGGGATGGTGGTGCGTGACGACCACCCCGCGCACCGTACGGAGGTCGATGCCGAGCGTGGCCAGCCCGTCCCTGAGCGCCAGCCAGGCGTCCTCGTGGTTCCACCCGGCGTCGACCAGCACCGGCCCGGCCGGGGACTCGACGGCGTACACCAGCGTGTACCCGAGGGGGTTGCCGGGGATCGGCACCGGGACGCTCCACACCCCGCCGCCGAGGTCGGCGGGCCGCTGCGCGCTGTACGGCCTGCGGCGCGTCTTCACACGCGCTCGAGAACGGTGGCGGTGGCGAGCGCGCCCCCGGCGCACATCGAGACCAGGGCGGTGGAGGAGTCGGACCTCTCCAGCTCGTGGAGGGCCGTGGTGATCAGGCGCGAGCCCGTCGCGCCCACCGGATGGCCCAGCGCGATGGCCCCGCCGTTCACGTTGACCTGGTCCATGTCCGGTTGGTGGACGGTCGCCCAGGACAGCACGACGGCGGCGAACGCCTCGTTCACCTCGAACCTGTCGATGTCGGCGACCTTCATGCCCGACACGGCCAGCGCCTTGGCGGTGGCGTCCACCGGGCCGTCCAGGTGGTAGTACGGCTCGGCGCCGACCAGCGCCTGGGCCAGGATGCGGGCGCGCGGGCGCAGACCCTGCCTGGCGGCGGCCTCCTCGCTCATCAGCAGCACGGCCGCCGCGCCGTCGGAGATCTGGGAGGACGTGCCCGCCGTGTGTAACGCGTTTTCGCCGAGCACGGGCTTCAGCCTGCCCAGTCCCTCGGCCGTGGTTTCACGCAGGCCCTGATCCTTCGCGACCCTGCGGCTCTCGCCCGTCGGCTGGCCGTCCTCGCCCAGCACCGGCGCGGTGACCGGGATGATCTCGCGCTCGAACCGGCCGTCGGCCCAGGCCTCGGCGGCGAGCCGCTGTGACCGCGCGCCGAACGCGTCGAGGCGCTCGCGCGTGAGCCCGCGCCGCCTCGCGATGCGCTCGGCGGCGGTGAACTGGTCGGGCAGGTCGATGGACCAGTCGTCCGGCCGGGGCTTGGCGGGGAGCACGTTGCTGCCGAGCGGCTGGCGGCTCATGGCCTCGACGCCGCAGGCGACGCCGGCGTCGATGACGCCCGCCTGGATGAGCGCCGCGACCAGGTGGACGGCCTGCTGGGAGGAGCCGCACTGGGCGTCCACGGTCGTCACGCCCGTCTGGTACGGCAGGCCGGCGTAGAGCCAGGCGTGGCGTCCGACGTGCCCGCCCTGCTCGCCCGCCTGGGTCACGCATCCGGCGAACGCCTGGCCGATGGTCGAGGGGTCGACGCCGGACTTCTCGACCACGCCCCTCATGGCCGTGGCCAGCAGGGCCATGGGTTTGAGCCCCGCCAGCCAGCCGTTGCGCTTGCCGATCGGGGTGCGTACGGCCTCGACGATCACCGGCGTGCCCATGCGGGCCTCCTCAACGTCCGAACGTTGTTCTAGCCGAGACTGTAACGGGTTCTATTTTGACGTGGAAGCCCCGGTCGCGGGGTTCAGCTGCCGAAGTCGCTGAGCAGGCGCCCGGCGGCGATCTCGATGCGGCGCTGGATCTGCTCGTAGGTGCGGCGCCCGCGGAGCATCTCGAGCAGCTCGTGCACCCAGATGCTCGCGAGCGAGCCCGCCAGGGCGAACTCCTCCTCGGTCGCCGACTGCGCGGTGAGGCCGTTGCCCGAGACGCGCAGGAGCAGGCCGGCCATGCGGTCGCCGAAGGGGGTGTCGACCTCGGCCATGATCAGCGAACGGATCAGCGCGTCCGCCAGCTCGGGCTCGCGCATGAGGCCGCGGGTGGCCCGCATGAGCACGTCGACGGCCCGGCCGGCCGGGGAGGCCGCGCTCGGGGGCCGCCGCTCGATGCTGCTTTCGAGTAGGTCGATCTCTTCGCCGACGACGGCGACGACGAGATCCATCTTGGAGGGGAAATAGCGGTAGAGCGTGCCGAGGGCCACCCCGGCGCGCTCGGCGACGGTGCGCATCTGCATGGCCTCGACGCCGCCCCGGGAAGCGAGCGCGGCGGCGGCCTGGACGATGCGCTTGCGCCGCTGGAGCTGGCTGCGCGTGCGGACGCCGGAGGACACCGGGGCCGCTGGAGGCGGGGGCGCCACGCGATCGCCGCCCTCGGGCCCGGTGGGGGCGGGGACGGCCGTGGTGCCGGCATGCGGGGTGCGCATAAGAACACGTTACCGGATTACCCGCAGGTAGGCCTTGTTACTGGCCGGTCACAAAGAACGCCGGTCTTGCATGACGTTTGTGTTGCGAGGAGATATCCGGCGGCTTCCCGGTAAATCCCCCTGGACACAGATTAGAATCTGTTCTAGTTTGCGGCTGACCAGGTCATGGGAGGCGTCATGTCGGCGGACACGCTCGCGGGGCTGCTCCAGGCGAGGGCGCGGGACGACGGGCCCGGCCTGCTCTTCGAGGACCGCACCTGGTCGTGGCGCGCATATGTGGCCGAATGCCGCGACCGCGCCGCCTGGCTCGGCGAGCTCGCGCGCGGCCGTTCCGCGGGGGAGACCGACGACCGGCCGCTGAACTTCGCCGTCCTGTTCGACAACGTGCCCGAGCTGCTGTTCCTGCTGGGCGGCGCCGCGCTGTCCGGGCACGTGCTCGTCGCCCTCAACACGACCAGAAGCGTGGACGAGCTGGCGCGGGACGCCTCGGCGACGCACGCGGGGCTGGTCGTCCACGAGCCCGCGTACGCGGGGCTCGCCGCCGCCGTCGCGGGACGGCTGGGCGTGGAGGCGGTCGACGTGGACCCGGAGGGCCGGTCCGCCGCCCGGTCCGCCGCCCAGGTGGGTGAGCCGATGGCCCGGCCTGCCGGTCCGGAGGCACTGGTGATGCTGATCTTCACGTCCGGCACCTCGGGACGGCCCCGCGCCGTCAAGGTCACGCAGCGCAAGATCGCGGTGCCCGGCACCAGCCTGGCGGCCATGCTGACGCCCGGCGACGTCGTCTACTGCTCGATGCCGCTCTTCCACTCCGGCGCAATCATGGCCGCGTACGCGCCCGCCGTGGCCTCGGGGGCCGCGCTGGTCCTGCGGAGGCGGTTCTCGGCGTCCGGCGTGCTGCCCGACCTGCGGCGGTACGGGTGCACGTACCTGCACTACGTCGGCAAGGCGCTGTCCTACGTCCTCGCCACCCCCGAGGGGCCGGATGACGCGGGCACCCCCCTCAGGATCGCGTTCGGCAACGAGGGGAGCGCGACCGCCACCCGGCGGTTCGGGGAGCGCTTCGGCTGCCACGTGATCGACGCGTTCGGCTCCACGGAGACCGCCATCTCGATCACCCCCGACGCCGCGGGGCCGCCCGGAAGCCTCGGACGCCTGCCGGAGGAGGTGGAGATCCGCGATCCCCTCACCGGACGGCGCTGCCCGCCGGCGGTCATCGAGGACGGCAGGCTGCTGAACGCGCACGAGGCGATCGGCGAGCTGGTCAACACGCGGGGGCTCGGCCTGTTCGACGGGTACTACAACGACCCCGGCGCCGACGTGGAACGCGTGCGGGACGGCGCGTTCTGGAGCGGCGACCTGGCCTACGCCGATCAGGACGGCTACGTGTTCTTCGCCGGGCGCGGCACGGAACGCCTCCGGGTGGACGGCGAGCCTCGCGGCCATCGAGGAGGAGTTCACCCGGCACGGCCGGCGCCACCTGCTGGAGCTCGACGCATCCCATTCCGGACTGGAGCACTGATGGACCTCATCCCGGACGACCGGCACCCCCTGGAGCGCTGATGGACTTCACCCTGGACGAGACGCAGGCCGAGCTGAGGGAACTGGCCGCGAGCCTGTTCGGCCGGGAGGCCACGCCGGAACGGCTCACGGACCACGAGAAGGGCGGCCGGCCGTACGACGCCGGGCTCTGGGAGGCGGCGGCGCGGGCGGGGCTGATCGGCGCCTGCCTGCCCGAGGACGTCGGGGGCGCCGGGCTCGGCGCGGTCGAGCTGGCCGTGATCCTGCGCGAGGCGGGGGCGAAAGTGGTCCCGGTACCGATTCAGGACAGCCTGGTCGCGGCGATGGTGATCGGGCGGTACGGCTCGGCGGGGCAGCGCGAGAGGCTGGCCCGCCTGGCCGAGGGTGAGATCGTCCTGACGGCCGCGCTGCTGGAACCGGGCCGGGACCTCGGTGCGCCGCCGCTGACGACGGCACGACCATCGGGGGACGGATGGGTGCTCTCCGGGCGCAAGACCATGGTGTCCTACGCCGCCGAGTCCGACGCCATCCTGGTGGCCGCCCAGACCGAGCAGGGCACCGGCCTGTTCCTGGTGAGGCCGGGCGACGCGGCCGTACAGGCGGTGCCGGCCTCCACCGGAGAGCCCGCGGCGGCCGTGATCCTCGACGGCACCCCCGGTGAGCCGGTCGGCGAGCCCGACGGCGCCGCCTACCGCGCGCTGCGGCTGCTCGCCCTGGTCGCGATCACCGCCAGTGCCTCAGGCGTGCTCGCGGGGGCGCTGGAGCTGACGACGGAGTACATCAAGGCGCGCAAGCAGTTCGGCCGCGCGCTGGCAGAGTTCCAGGCGGTGACGGTGCAGATCGCGGACGTCTACATCGCCGGGCGGGCGCTGGACGTGGCGGTCTGGTCGGGCGCGTGGCGGGTGGACGCCGGGCTCGGCGACGAGGCCGAGCTGGACCTCGCCGTCGCCGCGCACACCGTGACCGACGCCGCGCTCGCCGGCCTCTACACCTGCCAGCACCTGCACGGCGGGATCGGCCTCGACGTGACGTACCCGCTGCACCGCTACTTCGCCTGGGGCAAGCACCGTGCCCACCTTCTCGGTGGCGTGGAGGCCCGGCTCGACACGATAGGAGCGCTCGTCTGATGCTGATCGACCTCACCCCCGAGCAGAAGCGGCTCCGCGCGGAGCTCCGCGACTACTTCGGCGCGTGCCTGACCGAGGAGGACCGCAGGAAGATCGCCCAGGACCCGTTCGGCCAGGCTTACATCGAGCACTGCCGCAGGCTCGGCCGCGACGGCAAGCTCGGCCTCGGATGGCCCAAGGAGTACGGCGGCGCCGGTCTCGGGCCGCTGGAGCAGCAGATCTTCGCCAACGAGATCGCCCGTGCCGAGGTGCCGTACCCGATCATCACGCTGCAGACGGTCGGCCCGACCCTGATGCAGTACGGGACGCCGGAGCAGAAGGAGTTCTTCCTGCCCAGGATCCTCGCGGGGGAGTGCCACTTCGCCATCGGGTACAGCGAGCCGGGAGCCGGCACCGACCTCGCGTCCCTGCGCACCACGGCCGTCAGGGACGGGGACCACTACGTCGTCAACGGGCAGAAGATCTTCACCTCGGGCGCCCACTACGCCCAGTACATCTGGCTGGCCGCCCGCACGGACCCGGACGCCAAGAAGCACCGCGGCATCTCCATGATGATCGTCGACACCACCGACCCCGGATACTCGTGGACGCCCATCGTGACGATGGACGGGCGCCACCACACCAACTCCACCTACTACGCCGACGTCCGCGTGCCGGTGGACATGCTGGTCGGGGAGGAGAACAAGGGCTGGGACCTCATCGTCAACCAGCTCAACCACGAGCGGGTCACGCTCGGCCCGGCGGGGAACATCGCCCACGTGTACGACCGGTTCGTCGCGTGGGCGCGGCGCACCGGCGCGATCGAGGAGCCGGCGGTGCGGCGGGCCATCGGGCGCGTCTACGCCTACTTCCGCACGAACGAGCTGCTGAACTGGCAGGTGGCGGCGAACATGGACCTCGGCTGGCTGGGCGCGCCCGACGCCTCCGCCACCAAGATCTACGGCTCGGAGCGCATGCAGGACGTGGGCAGGATCGTCGGAGAGGCGCTCGCCAGGTACGGCGACCCGTCGGACCCGGAGACCGCCGCGTTCGTCGACGTGCTCGACCACGGGGTCAAGGGCGCGGTCGTGCTGACCTTCGGCGGCGGCGTCAACGAGGTGCAGCGCGAGTTGATCGCGATGCTCGGCCTCGGACTCCCGCGACCGCCTCGCTGACGCCCTTCCCATCACCAGGCCGGAAGGCCACCGCAGCGCTTAGGAGAGAGAGTGACGACGGCTGAAGCGAGCATCCACGAGCGGCTGACCGCCCTGGCGGAGCGGCAGATCGCGGTGGGTGAGGTACGGGGGGTCGCCGCCGCCGACCCGGTGAACCTGCCGATGATCCACCACTGGACCGACGCCATGGGGGACGCCAACCCCGTCTACACCGACGAGAAGTTCGCCGAGGGGAGCGTGCACGGGGAGATCGTCGCACCGCCCGCGATGGTGCAGGTGTGGACGATGCCCGGGCTGCGGCGCGACAAGGGCGTGGAGAGCCCGGTGGACGGCGTGCTCGCCATGCTGGACGCGGATGGCTTCACCGGGGTGGTGGCCACCAACTGCGAGCAGACCCACCACCGCTACCTGCGGCTGGGCGAGCGGCTCGTACCCGGCACCCGGATGACGGGCCTGTCGGGGCCGAAGACCACGGCGCTCGGCGTCGGATATTTCGTGACTTGGCTGGTGACCTGGTACTCCGGGAACGAGCCGGTAGCGGAAATGATGTTCCGGGTACTGAAGTTTCGTCCCCGGGAGAAGAAAGCAGCGCCCGAAGCGCGCGAGCCGTACCCCCTGAAGCCCGCCGTCAACAGGGACACGGCGTTCTTCTGGGAGGGTGTGCGGCAAGGCGAACTACGGATCCAGAAATGCGGCGACTGTGGTGAGCTGCGGCATCCGCCGGGACCGGTCTGCCCGTCGTGCCGGTCGGTCAACCGGTCGTACACCGTGGCGAGCGGGCTCGGCGAGGTCTACAGCTTCGTCGTCCACCACAACCCGCCCGTGCCCGGGATCCGGACGCCTTTCGTGGTGGCCGTAATTGAACTACCCGAAGGCGTACGCATTGTCGGGAATGTTGTGGAATGCGGGCCAGAAAAGGTGGGTATCGGTATGCCGGTGCGTGTGACATACCGCGAGATGGACGACGACCTCGTCCTGCCGATGTGGGAACCCCGGGAGCCGTGATGCGCACGTTGACGCAAGACGACATCGAGTGCGGGGCGGTGCTCCCGCTCCTGCGCATCGAGCTGAGCCCGACGATGGTCATCGCGACGGCGCTGGCCACCATGGACTTCACCCCTGTGCACCACGATGTGGAGCTCGCGCAGGCTCAGGGCTCCAAGGACATCTTCCTGAACATCCTGACGACCATGGGGCTGGTCGAGCGCTACGTCACCGACTGGGCCGGGCCCGAGGCGCTGATCCGCGGCATCAACGTACGGCTGGGCGTGCCCGCGTACGCCGGTGACACGATCACCTTCAGCGGGACGGTCGCGTCGCGGGAGGGCGGCGAGGTCTCGGTCGACGTGCGCGGGGCGGTCAGCCTGGGCGACCACGCCACCGGCACCGTCCGCTTCTGCCTCCCCGGCTGAGCGCCGCCGTCAGGGCCGTCAGTTGGGTCGTCATCTGGGTCGTCTGTAGAAAGGCACACCACGTGTACTCGCTTTCCGGCCGTACGGCCGTCGCGGGGATCGGCGCCACCGAGTTCTCCAAGGATTCCGGCCGCTCGGAGCTCCAGCTCGCCGCCGAAGCCGTCCTCGCCGCGCTCGACGACGCCGGGCTGCCGCCGTCCGAGGTGGACGGCCTGGTCACCTACACGCAGGACGGCAACCAGGAGATCTCCGTCGCCCGTGAGGTCGGCATCGGCGACCTGTCGTTCTTCTCCCGGGTCCACTACGGCGGAGGGGCGGCCTGCGGCACGGTGCTGCACGCCGCGATGGCGGTCGCGACCGGGGCGGCGTCCACCGTCGTCTGCTACCGGGCCTTCAACGAGCGCTCCGGGCGCAGGTTCGGCCAGCCGGACGCCGGGCTCGGCGGCGAGCCGTCGTCGCAGGGCATGGAGATGAGCTGGCACGTGCCGTACGGGCTGATGACGCCGGCCGCCTGGGTCGCGATGTTCGCCCAGCGCTACATGCACACCTACGGCGCGACCTCCGAGGACTTCGGTCGGGTCGCCGTGGCCATGCGGCGTCACGCCGCGGCCAACCCCGCCGCGTGGTTCTACGGGAGGCCGATCACGCTGGAGCAGCACCAGCAGTCGAAGTGGATCGTGGAGCCGCTGCACCTGCTGGACTGCTGCCAGGAGAGCGACGGGGCCGTGGCCCTGGTCGTCACCTCGGCCGAGCGGGCGAGGGACCTGCGGCGTTCCCCGGCCGTCGTCACGGCCGCCGCGCAGGGCTCGGGCGCCGGGCAGATGATGATGACGAGCTTCTACCGCGACGACATGTGCGGCCTGCCGGAGATGGGGGTGGTGGGGCGCGGCCTATGGGAGATGTCGGGAATGTCGCCCGATGACATCCAGACGGCCATCCTCTATGACCACTTCACGCCGTTCGTGCTGAGCCAGCTAGAGGAGCTGGGGTTCTGCGGCAGGGGCGAGGCCAGGGACTTCATCGCCGACGGCGGCATCGAGATCGACGGGCACCTGCCGGTGAACCCGCACGGCGGGCAGCTCGGCGAGGCGTACATCCACGGCATGAACGGCATCGCCGAGGCCGTGCGCCAGATCAGGGGAACGTCCGTCAACCAGGTGCCCGGCGTCCAGAACGTACTGGTCACCGCGGGCACCGGCGTCCCCACGAGCGGCCTCATCCTCTCCCAGGACTGACCGGATCGATCTCATGATTCCCGTACGGGCCGGGCCCGCTCGTGCGGCGACGCCGGTCAGGGTGTGACGATCGTGGGGACCGAGAAGAACACGATCATCGCGATGGCGACGCACAGGATGAACCCGGCCAGCTCCCAGAGCCAGTCGTAGTGGTGCTCGCCCAGCTTGATCGGCTTCGGCCGCTCATGCCGGCGCGGCCGTGCCCCCCGCTCGGGTGCGTTCTCCGCTGCCGCCGCCTGCTTGGGGACGCTCACCGCCGTAGCGGGCTCGGTCGAACCGTCCGCCAGGCTCTTGCCCACCGTGTCCACCGTGGCCCCCGGGTCCACCGCGTCCACCGCGTCCACCGTCAGCGCGGCGGCGCTCGTCGTCTCCGGCTCGGCCTCCGCACCGTGGGCTTCGGCGGGTGCGCTTGTCACGGCGTCGGCGGTTTCGGCGTCCACTACGGGGGACGGTCGGCCGTCGGCGAACTTGCGCCGGAGATTCGGCCAGTTCCCGGTGGCCAACGCCTTGCTGAAGGACGAAGATCTCCCGGGGGACGAGCCGGCCGCCGAGGGGCCGTCCACGGCCGGAGCGCCGTCCGCGGGGGGAGCCTCCGCCCCTGCCGCCGCGACCAGGGTGTCAGGCGAGACGATCGGCGTCTCGGCCGCCGCCACCGGTACGTCCGGGGTGACCAGTGCGTCCGGGGACACCGGAGCCGCCCCGGCGATCGGGGCCGCTTCGGCTACGGGGGCGGCAAGGGGGACCGAGGCGGCACCGGCGTGGCGGCGGCGGCGGGGCTTGGGGGGCGTGTCCGACGCTCCGGCGCGGGGTGCCCGGATCTTCGGCATCGGCTCGGTGGTGGCCTCGTGCCTGGACCTGCGGCCGGGCTCGGGAGGCGACAGCTCCTTGGCGGGGAAGACGCCGGTGTTGGTGAAGGGATCGGGCTCGGCGAGGGGCAGCGGCCACCTCGGCGTGGTGGGCCAGAGCCGCTTGCTCCCCGGCCGCGCGCCGCCGGTCGTACCGGCGTCCTCGGGGATCGCGCTGAGGATCTTCACCCGCAGGCCCCCCGACGGCCGGCGCCAGGGGAGACGGGCGAGCGCGTCCTCGGCGGGCCCGATGGCGAGGGCTCCGTACACCTCGGCCGGCTGCGGCGGCACGCCTCCGGAGCGCGCGGCGGCCACGGCGGCGGTGAGGGAGTGGGTGAACCGGTGGCGGGCGCCGAGCTCGAGCTGCTCGGCGGTGTCGGCCGCGACGTCGAGGACCCAGGCCAGCTCCGCGGTGTCCAGCCCGCAGACCGCCGAGAGCAGGAGCACCTCGCGCTGGTGCGGGCGGATCTCGCGTACCACGCGCTCGACCAGCGCGGTCGCGGGATCGGCGGCGGGGTCGACCGACGGGAGGACGTAGGCGACGTCGCGCCGGTAGATCTCGCGGCGCGCGAGCGCGTAGAGCGCGGCGCGCGGAGGCTCCACCACCGGCACGTTGGTGAGCACGGCCGTCAGCGCGTCGGCGGCGGAGGCGGTGTCGCCCAGCTGATCGTGGCAGTACGCGAACAGCCCGGCGGCGTGACGGTCGTAGAGCTCGGCGATCAGCTCGCCCCTGGGACGCTGATCGATGAGCGATGGAGTCACAACCGCTCCTCTGGAATTCTCGTGCGGGCTGGGAGGTTTGGCCTGGCTGAGGGGGATAGGGAGCCAATCATGCCAAGGCTCTCGCAGGAGTCGCACTAATCGATGCCACTTTGATAGATATCGCGAAAGTACCAGGAAGAAGCCGCCGGACAGCGAACATTCGCACCTTTCTGAAATGCTGACAAGTCGCTATGACGGCTGTCTTGAGACAGATTGGTCCAGATCCCCATAGGGTGTGTCGGGAAAGATCAAGTGGACCTGCGGTCGGACCGTCACCTACCGTGGGGGCTGCCGAGCGGGTGGTAGCTGCGCGCAGCCGACTCGACGATTCCGGGCCACGCGGTCCCGGCCGAGAAGCACGAGGTCGTGCGTGATCACATTTGAAGGCGTCACCAAGCGCTATGGAGACGGCACGGTAGCCGTCGACAACCTCAACCTCCAGGTGCCCACCGGGGCCATAACCGTTTTCGTGGGGCCGTCCGGGTGCGGCAAGACCACGTCCTTGCGCATGATCAACCGCATGATCGACGCGACCGAGGGGCGCATCCTCCTCGACGACCAGGACATCCGGAAGATCGACCCGCCGACCCTGCGCCGGGGCATCGGCTACGTCATCCAGCAGTCCGGCCTGTTCCCGCATCGCAAGATCGTGGACAACGTCGCCACCGTGCCGTACCTGCTCGGATGGGACAAGAAGAAGGCGCGCGAGCGCGCGATGGAGCTCCTGGAGCGCGTCGGGCTGGACACCAAGCTGGCCGGGCGCTATCCGTTCCAGCTCTCCGGCGGCCAGCAGCAGCGGGTCGGGGTGGCGAGGGCCCTCGCCGCCGACCCCCCGGTGCTGCTCATGGACGAGCCGTTCAGCGCCGTCGACCCGGTCGTGCGCACCAGCCTGCAGGACGAGCTGCTCCGGCTCCAGGCGGAGCTCCAGAAGACCATCGTGTTCGTGACCCACGACATCGACGAGGCGATCAAGCTGGGCGACACCGTCGCGGTGTTGCGCGTCGGCGGTCACCTGGCGCAGATCGCCGACCCGCCGACCCTGCTCGCCGAGCCCGCCGACGACTTCGTCGAGGGGTTCCTGGGCAAGGACCGCGGCATCCGGCGGCTGTCCTTCGTCCCGGCCGGCGGCATCAAGGTGCGGTCGGAGCCCGGCGTGCCGGGCTGGTCGGTGGTCCTGGACGAGGACGGCCGGCCGACCGGGTGGCGCGCGGACGGCGCCGGCGGGGCGAACGGGCTCCAGCCCTTCGGCACCGTCGACCTGGAGAAGGACTCCCTGCGCGTGGCGCTCGACGCCGCGCTGCTCGCGCCGTCCGGCTGCGCGATCGCGGTGGACGGCGAGGGCAGGTTCGCCGGGGTCGTCACCAGGGAGGCGCTGGACGAGGCCCTCACCCGGAGCACGGGGGTGGCCGATGGGTGACGGCGAGCCGCTGGTCCGCTGGGACTGGATCGGCCGCAACTGGCCCAGCATCCAGACGCTGCTCGTCGACCACGTCATCATGGCGATCGTCCCGGTGCTGCTCGGGCTGATCATCGCCCTGCCGCTGGGCCTGGCGAGCGCGCGGTGGCGGGTGCTCTACCAGCCTACGGTCGGCCTGATGAACGTCGTCTACTCCCTGCCGTCGCTGGCCGTCTTCATCGTGCTGATCCCGCTCACCGGGCTCGCCGAGCGCGCCACGGTGATCATCCCGCTGACCTTCTACTCCCTGGCGGTGCTGATCCCGTCCGTGGTGGACGGGCTCGGGGCGGTGCCCGACCACGTACGCCAGTCGGCGGTCGCGATGGGCTTCGGGCCGTTGCGGCGGCTGCTGCAGGTCGAGCTGCCCATCGCGGTGCCCGTCGTGCTCGCCGGCCTGCGGGTGGCGACGGTGTCCAGCATCAGCCTCGTCAGCGTCGGCGCGCTGGTCGGGCGCGGCGGGCTCGGCTACCTGTTCATCGACGGCTGGCAGCGCCAGTTCTACACGCCGATCGTGGTGGGCATCGTGCTGGTCGTGGCGCTCGCCGTGCTCGCCGACGGCCTCATCGTCCTCGCGCAACGCCTGCTCACCCCCTGGGCCCGTGCGAGGAGGACGGCGTGAACTGGCTGATCGACTTCTTCGGCGACCCGGCGAACTGGTCCGGCCCCGGGGGCATCCCGAGCCGCCTGCTTGAGCACATCGAGTTCTCGGTGGTCGCCCTGCTCCTCTCGATGGTCATCGCGATCCCGCTCGGCCTGCTGATCGGGCACACCCGGCGCGGCGCCGTGCTCGTCGTGATCGCCGCGAACGCCGCCCGCGCGCTGCCCACCCTGGGCCTCGTGGTGCTGATCGTGCTGCTGGCCGGGGTCGGTACGACCTGGCCCGTCCTGATCCCGCTGGTCGCCCTCGCGATCCCTCCGATCCTGGTCAACACCTACGAGGGCATCCGGGGCGTCGAGGAGGACCTGCGCGACGCGGCGTACGGCATGGGCCTGCGCGGCGGCCAGGTGCTCATGAGGGTGCTCGTGCCGGTGGCGTTGCCACTGATCCTGCTCGGCCTGCGCGTCGCGGCGATCCAGGTGGTCGCGACGGCCACCGTCGCCGCGTACGTCGGCCTCGGCGGGCTCGGCCGTTACATCATCGACGGGCTGGCGACAAAGGACTTCCCGAGCACGATCGGGGGAGCGGTCCTCGTCGCGGTGCTGGCGTTGGTCGTGCAGCTCGGCTTCTCGCTGCTGCAGCGCGTGGTGGTCTCCCCCGGGGTGAGCCGGCGCGTCAAGGTCCGCTAATCTCTCTATTACCCCCTGATTTGGAAGGGATTTTCATGAGGCGAATGATAACCACCGCGGCGGTCGCCCTGACCGCGGTGTTCACCCTAGGCGCGTGTGGTGGCGGGGATCCGCTCGACACGACCAGCAGCGCCAGCGCGGCCCCCAGCGCGTCCGGGTCCAGCGGCGGTTCCAAGGTCGTCATCGGCTCCGCCAACTTCCCGGAGAACGTCCTGCTCGCCTCGATCTACTCCCAGGCCCTCACGGCCAAGGGAGTGCAGGTGGAGGAGAAGTTCAACATCGGCAGCCGCGAGGTCTACTACGACCAGATCAAGACCGGCGCGCTGACCGTGCTTCCCGAGTACAACGGGGGTCTGCTCAGCTTCATCGACCCCAAGAGCACCGCGGCCAGCACCGATGACGTCAACACCGAGCTCAAGTCCAAGCTCCCCGCCGAGCTTGAGCTCCTCGACTCCTCCGCCGCGCAGGACAACGACTCGCTGACGGTCTCCAAGGACACCGCCACCAAGAACAGCCTGACGACGATCGAGGACCTGGCGAAGGTCTCCAAGGACTTCGTCGTGGGCGGCCCGCCGGAGTTCAAGAAGCGCCGCGAGGCCCAGTTCAAGGACGTGTACGGTCTCACGTTCAAGGAGTGGAAGCCGACGGACGCGACCACGGCGGACGCCCTCAAGAGCGGCACGATCCAGGTGGGCAACGTCTTCACGACCGACCCCAAGCTGCTGATCAACGGTCTCGTCTCGCTCCAGGACCCGAAGAACGTCTTCAGCGCGCAGAACGTCACGCCGCTGGTCAACAAGGCCGGCGCCGACGACACCGTGCGCACGACCCTGAACGCCATCTCCGCCAAGCTCGACACGAACGCGCTGGTGGACCTGATGAAGCGCGTGGCCGTCGACAAGGACGACCCGCCCGCGGTCGCCAAGGACTGGCTGACCCAGAACGGCCTCGCCTGACCTCGGCCCACGGCTGAACGGTCGGCTCAGAGTCGGCTCAGCGCCGGTTCGGAGTCGGCTCAGAAAGGTCCTCCCGGGAAACTCCCCGTGGAGGGCCTTTCGCATTTGTGCGGGTTTGCTCAGGCTAAAACGGACGGTGTTAGCCTGGCCACCGGTGGTCCTCGACGATCATCGCCGGCCCTCCCACCCTGGACGCGTTCTGATCATGAATCGTATTCGCGCCACCACGATGGCCGTGGCCATGACGCTCCTGACCCTCGCCGGATGCTCCGGGACAGGGGGAGACGGCGGCCCGGACCCGGCGACTTCGAGCGGCGACCGGCCGAGCCCCGCGACCTCGGGTGGCGACCGGCCGAGCCCCGCGACGTCGGGCGAGGACCCGTCGAGCCCCGCGACCGCTCACCAGATGGTCGCGCTGCTGAACTTCTACGGCGGGTTCGCCGGGAAGCGGGTGAAGGAGACCGACGCTCCCGCGCTCGCCGTGTTCGGCGACGGGCTGGTGGTCTCCGACGCCGACCGCAGCCTCTCCCTGACGGAGACGGAGGTCACCGACCTCGTCCGCACGCTCCGCGAGGATCTCGCCTCGCAACCCGCCACCGCCACCCCGACCGGGCCGTCCCAGGTCGCCGACGCCCGAACCATGGTGCTCGGTGTCCGGGTCGGCGACACCATGCACACCGTGACCGCGTACGCCCTGGACGAGACGCGCTCGGACCCCTCGGACCCCTCGTATCCCGAGGGGCTGTACCAGGCGCGCGACCTGCTGGGCGCGCTGGCCGAACGGGTGAGCCGCGAGGGAGGCTCGTACACGACCGACCGGGTGCGCCTGATCGCGGAGCCCCGGCCCGGGCAGACCGGCGAGGAGTGGCCCTCCTCGATTCCGGAGCCGCCCGCGTCACACGAGGGCGACTTCGAGAAGATCCTGGCGGGCGCAAAGGCGGCGGACGCCCGCCGCCTGATCCCACGCGCACGGCAAGGCGGAGCACTGCGGATCTACCTCGACCACCAGGGCCGCCCCTTCGCCGTCACCTGGAGATACGTGCTGCCCTCGGAGTGACGCGGTCGACGGCTCATGCCGGTGGCCGTCGCGCTTCGAGGGCATCTCGTACGGCAGGCCATTCCTCCCGTATGACGCTGTAATAGATCGAGTGGCGGATGTGCCCGTCGCGCAGGATCCGGTGATTGCGGAACACCCCTTCACGCGTGGCGCCAAGACCCTCGATCGCACGCTGCGACCTGTGGTTACGGCTGTCGGTCTTGAAGGCCACGCGGATCATGTCCAGCGTGTCAAAGGCGTGGCACATCAGAAGATAGGCGGCCTCCCGCGCGGCTCCCGTACGCCAGCGAGTCGGCGTGACCCAGGCCCACCCGATCTCGACTCCACGATGCGCTTGCTGGATATCGATATAGCTGATGCTCCCGATCGCCGTTCCCGTACGCCGCTCAACAACCGCGAACGGCAAACGCCGTCCCCTCTCCTGCTCCCCCAGAGCCTCGACGATGAGCACGGCCACAGGCTCTTCACTGCGTGGCGTCGGCTCGTCCAGAAAGGTCCAGACGTCGTCATGCCGCGCCGCCTCGGCGAGATCATCCAGATGCCTCAACCCAAGCGGCTCAAGTCTCACGACATGGCCCTCAAGGACAATCGGTTCCATCGGCGTCCTCTATCCGGCCGGGACGTTGTAGACGAGAACGTGCTTGTCGCCCGCCATGAGCTGGTCGAACGCCTCGACAGGCCTGTCGTTCTCGTCGTAGGCGATCCGTACGACGCGAACGACGCACACGCCGGGGTCCAGCCGAAGTGCGGTCGCTTCTTCGGGAGTGGGCATGCGGAAGCTCAGTTCATCGACGAAATAGGCGATCGGCCCGCCAATGGCCTGTTCCAGAATGGCGAGGACGCCTTCCTCGACGGGTTCCTCCCGCACTATGGCGGTTTCGCGGACGAACTCGTGAACGTAGTAACTGTCTCCGAGCTGGTAAGGCTCCTCGTCGACGAGCATCACGCGGCGCCGGGCCAGCAGCTCCGTGCCCTCGGGCACCGCCAGCCACCTGGCTGTTTCCTCGGTGGCGAATACACAGTCGACGCTTGTGATCCGCTGCCGTCCTATACCGCCCTGAAGGGCTATCTCGGCGTTGAAGGTGGCCGCGTTGTTCGCGGCTCGACGTGCGCGCCGATCTTGGTCCATGGCCATCACCCGGATCGGGCGGGCTTTCCGGACGTACGTGCCCTGACCCTGCCCCGAGCCGATCAGCCCTTGCGATTTCAGGGCGGAGAGCGCGAGCCGCACTGTCGTCCTTGACGCGTCGAAACGCTCGGCCAGGTCGCGTTCTGGAGGCAGCCTTTCTCCCGGAGAGAAGTCACCCCGGGAGATCGCCTCCCGAAGCGCGGTCGCGAGAGTCACATGACGCGGTACGGCCGGAGCCGGCTCGGCGTCGCCCTTCGAGTTGTCTGTCATCAAGCTCCTCCCTTCACCAAGAGACCGGAGTCATCCACTCTAGCCTCTTGGTACGTACCAAGTATTGACAGGCGCCTGGCGGTCCTGCTCTCCTTGGTGCGTACCAAGAGTTATCGGTCGAGCACTCTGTGCATCTAGCCATTGGGTGTGATCGGTCGGGCTGTCGCGTCCCAAGTCGACTACTGGGAGCTACTGGACGGTCGCGTAAGTAGCCAGAAGAAGGGTGGCAATTCATGGCTCGGACCACAAGCGCTGGAGAGACCGGGGAGCCCCTCGTTCCGGAGGCGCGACGATGACCATGCGAGAGGTGCAGGCAATGGCGTCATTTCCCGGGGTGCCTGAGCAGGTGGCCAATGTGCGGGCGTTCGTTCGGGAGACGCTTGGGGATCCCCGGTTCAAGGCGGTGATCGAGGATGTGGAGCTGCTGACCACCGAGCTGGTCACCAACTCGATTCGCCACAGCAGGTCACGCGCGACCGGTGAGGTTCATGTCGTGATCACGGCGAGTGGGACGGTCCGTGTCAAGGTCGTGGACGACGGGTCGGATGTCTCCATGCCGGTCGTCGCCTCCGCCGGACTCATGGACGTCGGCGGACGAGGCCTGATGCTCGTTCAGACGCTGGCGAGCCGGTTCGGAGTTCGGGTGGGGGACGTCAGCACGACGACCTGGTTCGAGATGGCGTTTTGACCCGATCGGCGGCTCCTGTGGCGAGTCGGCACGGTGGGGTGATCGGTGGTAGGAGTGGGGGCCATGAACGAGTTCACGGAGGCGATGAGGCAGCTCGTCGCGGGGGTGGCCGTGGTCACCGTGCACGACGAGCGTGACGACATCGGCACGACGGTCACCACCTTCTCCTCCCTGTCGGCCGATCCGCCGATGGTCATGCTGAGCCTCATCTCCTCCGGCTACCTCTGTGAAGTGCTGCTCCGCCAGGACCTCTGGGCGGCGAGCCTGCTGTCCGGCGGCCAGGCCGTGATCGCCAGCCGGTTCGCCACGCCGGGCCGTCCCAGCGCACGCCTGCTGCTCGCCGGCACGCCGCACCACCGTGGCGCGCGGACCGAGGCGTTCATCGTCGACGGCGGCGTGGCCGCGCTGGAGGCCGAGACCGCCCGGGTGATCCCGGCCGGAGACCACACCCTCTTCCTCGCCCAGGTCCTCGCCGTCGACTACGTCGACCCCTCCCTCCCACCCCTGGCCCGAATGCGCGGCCGCTACCGCCCCGTCAACTGACGACCTGGTTCGATCCCTTCCTGCGGTGGCTCAGAGCGACTCTCATGCTCGTGATCGCGGGCCTGCCGCGGCGATGGGGGCAGAGCGCACTTGAGAAGAACCGTGGCTTGGTGGGCGGCTGTTAGCTTGGCGGTGTTCCGAGTAAGGCCCTGCCGCGACGTGGGCCTGAGTGCGCTGCTACGCCGGTCTGGCTTGGCGGCGGCGCGTCCCGCTGTGGTCTTGAGAAGGTTCCGTGGAGGGAAAGTGGTCACACCCATCACGCAGGGCCAGTGGGAAGCGGTACGCGCCTCTCTCAGGGAGGCCGGTGACCGGTTCGCCGAGATGGTGTCCTCCGCTAGCGAGCCGCACGCCATGGCGACTCGTGACTGGACCGTGGTGGAGAGCGCCGCCCATGTGGCCTCCATCGCCCGGTGGTACAGCTCCATGCTCAGGTTCGACGACGGCCCCCACCCGTTCCCCACCATCGAGGACGCGCTGCTGGCCACCACCGTGGACACCGTCAGCGATGTCAACGACGTGGCTCTGGAGCTCTTCCCTGAGCGGGATCCGCGGACGCTGGCCCATCTGCTGCGGACCTGCATCGGCGAGATCCTGCGAGAGACCGAGGGCTTCGACCCGGCGCGGCCGGTCGTCTGGCTCGGCGACTCCCGGGTCCCTCTCGCCGGGGTGCTGGCCCATCTGGTCAACGAGCTGCTGATCCACGGATGGGACATCGCCTCCGCGACGCGGACGCGCTGGGTGATGCCGCCGCGGCAGGCCGCGCTCTTCTTCGACCTGTTCCTCGTCGGGATGATCCAGGGGGATGTGGGGCGGCTGCTGGACACGGGGGAGCCCGCGCTGGACCGGCGCATCGCCGTCCAGTTCCATTCCAGGTACACGACCCCTGTGACCCTGGTCCTGCGCGACGGACGGGTGTCGATCGAAGAGCCGGGCCGGGACACCGACGTCCACCTGTACTTCGATCCGGCCGCGCTCAACCTGATGCTGTTCGGCCGGATCGGACGGGTGCGAGCCGTGGTCACCGGCAAGCTGGCCGTGTGGGGCCGCCGCCCGTGGCTGCTGCCCGCGTTTCTCCGCACCGTGCGCCTGCCGACCAACGCGCGACCGCGCTCCGCTCAGGAGCCCGCCGGCGCCTGATGGCGCTGCGGGCCCCCTCAGCTAATTCTGGACGTGTAGTATCTAGATTGTGCGGATGAGCGAGGGTGTCGAGTGGGCGATGCACTGCTGCCTGACGCTCGACTGGCTCGGTGAGGACCGGCCGGTGCCGATGGCGAGGCTCGCGGCGAGCTACGAGCTGCCCCCGGCATACCTCAACAAGCAGCTCCAGGCGCTGGTAAAGGCCGGGATCCTCACGTCGACGGCCGGGGCGCGGGGCGGTTTCCGGCTGGCCCGGCCGCTCGACAAGATCACGCTCATGGACGTCGTGACGGCGATCGAGGGTCCCGACGAGGCCTTCCAGTGCATGGAGATCCGCCGGCGCGGGATGGGCGCCGAGACGCCCGAGCGGCAGTTCCGCATCCCGTGCGCGGTCACGACCGCCATGCGCAAGGCCGAGATGGCATGGCGAAAGGCGCTGGCCGCGCAGACCCTGGCCGACGTGCGGGCGAACGCCGACCGCCACGCGCCGAACGTGGGCGACAGCATCCGGCGCTGGTACGCGCGCGGCTGACCGATCTGAACGCGAGGACCCCTCGCGCGAACGTGGGAGGAGAAACTGGATGTTGAATATCTAGATTAGCGACGACCGACAACCGACCCCACATGTACCGGCGAAATGGAGAGACAACGATGCAGGCACGGATGAACGACTTTGGGAAGCTGGCCGCCGAGGGCTACCGGGCGATGATGGGCGTGGAGGCCTTCGTGGCGCGCGGCGGCGTTCCGAAGAGCACGCTGGAGCTCGTCAAGATCAGGGCCAGCCAGATCAACGGGTGCGGGTTCTGCCTGGACATGCACAACCACGACGCCAAGAAGGCGGGTGAGACCGACGAGCGCCTCTTCACGGTGGCGGCCTGGCGTGAGTCGCCGTACTTCACCCCCGAGGAGCGGGCGGCCCTGGCGCTGACCGAGGCGGCCACCCGGATCGCCGACAGTTCGCACGGCGTGCCGGACGAGGTGTGGGACGAGGTGGCCGACCACTACGACGAGCAGTCGCTCGCCGTCCTCATCATGGCCATCGCCCAGATCAACGCCTGGAACCGCATCAACGTCACCATCCGCTCGGTGGCCGGCTCGCACCGCCGTACCGCGGCCGTCTGACCCCTCTCGCGGTCTTGCCCCTCCCTCCGCCGGAGCCGCTTCCGCGTGCGCCGCGCGGGGGGAGGGGCGTCCCCGGTCGCGCCTTCGCCCGTGCGCTACTGGTATGTGCCGAACCAGCCGGGGACGTCCAGGCGGAAGAAGTCGGGCGGGGTGACCAGGCGGAGGTCGGATTCGAGGGCGCGGAGGCGGTCCTCGCCGAGGGTCTCGGCCCAGCCGGCCCTGAGCTTGTCGAAGATGTGGGCCGCGCGCACGAGGCTGTCGACGCCGCGCTCGGTCAGCCGCACGATCTTGCGCCGGGCGTCGTCCGGATCGGTGCCGCGCTCGACGTAGCCGACGCGTTCGAGCGTGTCGATCGTCTTGCCCGCCGCCTGCTTGGAGACCCCGAGCGTGCGGCCCAGCTCTGCCGCCGTCGTGCCGCGCGTGCCGATGGCCTGCATGACGAACCCGTGCATCGGCCGCAGGTCGGGATGCCCCTGACGCGCGAGCTCGGCGTGCAACTCGTCGATGAGCATCCGGAACCCCAGGAACAGGCGCAGCGGCAGCTCGAACCCGGGCGGATCGGCCGGCGCCTCGGCACCGCTGGAACGTGACGTCTCGACGTCGCCGCTGGAGGGCGTCGCCGATCCGGGGCGCGGGGGGTCAGTTGACACGATGGACAACCTCGTTCACTATATAGACAACCACATTGTCGATTGTAGGAGATGTTCCCGATGCCCATCATCCGCCACGCCGAAAGCCGCAGGACCGAGACCCCCAATGCCGTCATGACCACGTTCGCCTCGCCCACGCAGGGAGGGGCGGGGCTGGCCGTCTGGCACGTGGAGATGCGTCCCGGCCAGTCGGGCCCGCTCCACGCCTTCGACACCGAGCAGGTGTGGACGTTCCTCTCCGGAGCCGCCACCGTCGTGCTCGACGGAGAGAAGCTGGACATCGAGCCGGGGGACACCCTGGTCATGCCCGCCGACGTGCGCCGTCAGGTCTTCGCAGGCCAGGATGGCATGACCGCGATCGTCGCCGCGCCCGCGGGCTGCCGGGCGTACACCCCCGACGGCCCCATCGACGTCGCCCCCGGCTGCGCGGTGCCCGACGGCGACAAACTCCTCCCCGCCTGGGTGGCGTAGCAGTCAGGAGGTCAGCGGATCGTCCACCAGCCGGGGAGGATCAGCGGGCCTTGGGGCGGGAGGCCGAGGTCGGTGGCCAGGCGGCTCAGGGGGCCCCAGGCCTCCAGGCGGATCTGGCTCAGGGCGGCGGCCTTGTCGTCGCTGGAGTCCGGCGGGCGGAGCCGCTCCAGCGGATGCATGCGCGGGTACGAGCGCACCGGGGCGTCCTTGGGCAGGTTGACCCTGCTGCGGGCGAGCGCCAGCGCGTCCTCCAGGCCGCCCAGCTCGTCGACCAGGCCGCCGCCGAACGCGTCGGCGCCCGTCCAGACCCGGCCGCGCGCCAGCTCGTGGGCGCGGTCGCGGTCGATGCCCCGGCCCTGGGCGACCTTGCCCACGAAGTCGTCGTAGATGCGGTCGAGCCAGGCGTTGACCCGCTCCCACTGTGGCTCGGAGTAGGCCCGGCTCGGAGAGAACATCCCCGAGTTGGCGCCCACGTCGACCGACTCGGAGGTGACGCCGATGCGGCTGAGCAGCTCGCCCACCGCGGGCTTGCCGCCGAAGACCCCGATCGAGCCGGTCAGCGTGCCGGGCTGGGCGACGATGACGTCGGCGGCCATGGAGACGAAGTACCCGCCGGACGCGGCGAGGTCGCCCATCGAGATGATCACCGGCTTGCCGGCCTTGCGGGTGAGCACGACCTCGCGCCAGATGGCGTCCGAGGCGACGTACGAACCGCCGGGGCTGTCGACCCGGAACACGACCGCTTTGACGTTGTCGTCGCGGCGGGCGGCACGGAAGGCCGCGCAGATCGTGTCGGAGCCCATGGCGCCCCCGCCGCCGAGCGGGCTGCGCCCGCTGCGGCCGAGGCGGATCATGCCGTTGCCGTGGATGAGCGCGACGACCCGCTCGCCCGGGTGCGGCAGCTTCCTGGCGAGGGCGCCCTTGGCGTACCGCGAGACGAACAGCAGCACGTCGCCCTCGTCGCGGACCTCGTCGTACACCTCGTCGCGGTAGGCGAGCCGGTCGACCAGCCCCGCGGAGAGCGCCTCCGACCCGATGAACGGCCCCTGGTCGATGAGCTCGCGCACGCGCTCAGGCGGCAGGCCGCGACCCTCGGAGATGCCGGAGACGATCTGCTCGATCACGGACTCGGCGATGCGGGCGGCCGACTCGCGGTGCGCCTCGGTCATGTGGTCCTGGGTGAACATGTTGGCCGCGGTCTTGTACTCGTGCCGCTGGCCGATCTGGTAGTCGACGCCGATCTTCGCGAGCGCGTTCTTCACGAAACGCTGCTCCATCGAGATGCCGGTCAGCCCGACGTCGCCCGACGGCTGCAGGTAGATCTTCTCGAAGGCGCTGGCCAGGTAGTACGGCACGGTGCCCGCGCCGAACTCCCCGAACGTCTCGGCGTAGGCCACCGTCAGCTTCCCCGCCGCCCGGAGTTGCACGACGGCGGTGCGCAGCTCCTGCACCATGGCCAGCCCCATGGGCCGCCCGCCGAGCTTGACGACGAGCCCCTTGACCCGGGGGTCCCTGCGGGCCCGGCGCAGGCCCTCCAGCACGTCGGCGAGACGGGTCCTGCGCATGGCCAGGACGGCGCTGAGCGGATCGGACGGGGGGCCCTCCGTGAGCCCCTCGGTCAGATCCAACTCCAGAACCAGCGGGGCGGTGCGCCGCTGCCGGAACCGGTCCACCGTGTCCAAGATCGCCTTTGTCGCGTCCATAGCGACACCCTAGGCGACGTTCCGGCCCGAGAGGCACGAGCTTCCCGTCTGGTCGCGCGGTATTCCGCCGGCGCCGGTGCACCGAGGTCCCATGGGAGTTCTCGATGCACATGCGTCACGGCGATTCCCGGAGATTCTGATGGCGTGTGCGCCGGGTGCTCGCCGGCGTCAATCTCCGGTCGTACCCGGCACGGGCCGCGCGTCCGCCGTGTCACCGCCGGCCGGACCGGCCGGTACGGGCCGCGCGTCCGCCGGCACGAGCTGCGTCTCGACGGCGGGCCGCGCCAGCAGGGCGTCAGCCGGTACGGGCTGGGCCTCCGCGGCTTCGGTGGCGGTGGCCGTCAGGGGTGGGCCGGCGTAGCGGAGCCAGAGGGCGCCGAGGGGTGGGACCCGGAGGCGGGTGGAGTACGGCTGGCCGTGCCAGGGCTCCTCGACGGCCTCCACGGAGCCGAGGTTGCCCACCCCGCTGCCGTAGTAGTTGTACGCGTCGGTGTTGATCACCTCGTCCCAGCGGCCCGCTGCGGGCAGGCCGATCGCGTAGTTCTCATGCGGCTGCCCCGAGAAGTTCGCCACGCAGGCCACCATCGAGCCGTCGTCGCCGTGGCGCAGGAAGGAGAAGACGTTCCCCGAGGCGTCGTCGGCGTCGATCCACTGGAAGCCCCTCGGCGAGTGGTCCTGCGAGTGCAGCGCGGGCGTCTCGGTGTACACGCGGTTGAGGTCGCGGACCAACTGCTGCATGCCCTGGTGCGGCTCGAAGTCGAGCAGCCACCAGTCGAGGCCGCGCTCCTCCGACCACTCGGAGCCCTGCGCGAACTCGCCGCCCATGAACATCAGCTTTTTCCCCGGATGCGCCCACATGAACGCGAACAGGGCGCGGAGGTTGGCGAACCGCTGCCACTCGTCGCCGGGCATCTTGCCGAGCAGCGAGCCCTTGCCGTGCACCACCTCGTCGTGTGAGAGGGGCAGCACGAAGTTCTCCGAGTACGCGTACATCAGCGAGAACGTCATCTGGTGATGGTGGTACTGCCGGAACACCGGCTCGTGGTGGAGGTAGGCCAGGGTGTCGTGCATCCAGCCCATGTTCCACTTGAAGCCGAAGCCGAGCCCGCCCAGGTGCACGGGCCGGGAGACACCGGGCCACGCGGTCGACTCCTCGGCGATCGTGACGATGCCGGGCGCCTCGCGGTAGGCGACGGAGTTCAGCTCCTTGAGGAACTCCACGGCGTCGAGGTTCTCGCGCCCGCCGTAGATGTTGGGAGTCCACTCGCCCTGGCGCCGGGAGTAGTCCAGATACAGCATCGAGGCGACCGCGTCCACGCGCAGGCCGTCGATGTGGAACTCCTTGAGCCAGTAGACGGCGTTCGCGACCAGGAAGTTGCGTACCTCCCGGCGGCCGAAGTCGAAGATGTAGGTGCCCCATTCGGGGTGCTCGCCGCGCTTGGGGTCGGCATGCTCGTACAGCGGCGTGCCGTCGAACCTGGCCAGCGCCCACGCGTCCATGGGGAAGTGGGCGGGCACCCAGTCGAGGAGCACGCCGATGCCGGCCTCGTGCAGCTTGTCGACGAGGTACCGGAACTCGTCGGGGCCGCCGAAACGCGAGGTGGGCGCGTAGTAGGAGGTGACCTGGTAGCCCCAGGAGCCGCCGAACGGGTGCTCGGCCACCGGCAGGAGCTCCACGTGCGTGAAGCCCATGTCCTTGACGTAGTCGACGAGCTGGGCCGCCAGCTCCTTGTACGTCAGTCCGGGACGCCACGAGCCGAGGTGCACCTCGTAGGCGCTCATCGGCGCCTCCATCGGGTTGCGCTCGGCCCGCCGGCGCATCCACTCGTCGTCCTGCCAGGAGTACTCAGACGCGTCGACGATCGAGGCCGTGGCGGGCGGGCGCTCGGTGCGGCGGGCCATCGGGTCGGCCTTGGACCGCCAGACGGCGTCCGCGCCCAGGATCGAGAACTTGTAGTGCTCGCCCACCCCGACCCCCGGGATGAACAGCTCCCACACCCCGGACCGGCCGAGCGACCGCATCGGGTGCCCGGAGCCGTTCCAGTGGTTGAAGCCGCCCTCCACGCGCACCCCGAGCGCGTTCGGCGCCCAGACGGCGAAGGCCGTGCCGTCCTCGTCGTCGTGCCGCATGACCCGGGCGCCGAGCACCTCCCACAGGCGCTCGTGGCGGCCCTCGCCGATCAGGTGCAGGTCGACCTCGCCCAGGGTGGGCCAGTGGCGGTACGGATCACCGGTCTCGAAGGGTTCGGCGCCCGGGTAGGTCACCCGCAGCCGGTAGGCCGGGACCTTGTCCACGCCGGGCAGCGTCACGCTGAAGACGCCGTAGGCCTCGTGGGGCATTTCGTGGGTGCTGTCGTCCAGCACCAGCTCGACCTTCTCGGCGAGTGGCTTGAGCGCCCGCACGGTCAACCCGTCGGGGGAAAGGTGCGCGCCCAGGATCGAGTGTGGATCGTGGTGCGCGCCGCCGGCCAGCCGGTTCAGGTCCAGGTCCGCGTTCATCAGATCGCTCACCGCTCCTCGGCACCGTGATTGCTTTTATGAGCTAACCCTGCCCCACATCGGGGTGCCAACCCATGTTGTTGCCTGGATCACACCACAGACGGGGCAAACCCGGGGCCCGCGGGTCACGGGTGCCCGTGTCTGCCCACTTCAGGGGGTGTATCACCACTTCAGGACGCGCACGCTGCCGGTCGGCATGTCGACGATGACCCGGCCGATGTCGAGCTGCTCGCCGTCCGGGAACCAGACGAAGAGCTGGAGGCACCGGCGGGTCTCGCAGCCGTGCCGCCGGAAGATCAGGGAACGCACGCGAAGGTCGTCGGCGGACGCGAGCGGCCTGCCCGCCGCCCGGGCGTACGCCTCGCGCACCGCCGGGCCCAGCGCGGGGTCGGCGAGCAGCAGCCGTGCGGCGCGCGCCTCCTCCCCCCTGGAGGGGGCGGGCGGCGTGGCGGGATCGCGCGGATCGCCGGGGGTGGGCTCGGGGAAGGCGCCCGCGGAGGGCAGGGCGCGGATCTCGTCCCCGCGCCGCCGGGCACGGGTCTCGTCCCTGTGCCGGGTGCTGGGCTCGTCCTGGTACGCGTCGCCGTGGTGCTCGGCGCCGACCTCGGCATGGTCCGCCGGGGCCCCGTGCCGCCCCGGCCAGACCAGCGCCACCGTCATGCCCGCCCCCATCACCGCGGCCAGGGTGGCGCCCGCCGCCGAGAGCGTGATCGCGAGCCGCCCGCGACCCATCGACCCACCGCCTTACGCTCGGTTCGCATTCAGCTACGGATCGTATCGGAGTCGCGGGCGACCGATCACCGTACGGCGTGGGTGAAGGCCGCGAGCGGGATGGGAAGCCAGGCGGGGCGGTTGCGGGACTCGTAGACCACCTCGTAGGCGGCCTTGCTCAGCTCCAGCGCGCGCAGCAGCACGGCGTCGTCGCCGCGGATGCGCCCGCCGCCCGCCGAGTACCCCGCGATGAAGGCCGCCCGGTTGCGCTCCGACCACTCGGCCGCCCGGAGCTCCAGGGCTTCGGCGTCCGGATGGTCGGACAACAGGTGCCTGGCCGCGTAGTCGAATGATCTGAGCATTCCCGCGACGTCCCTGACCGGTGAGTCCAGGGCCCGGCGGTCGCTGAGCGGCTGGCCCGGCTCGCCCTCGAAGTCGAGGACCACCCACTCGCTGGGAGTGCGCATCACCTGGCCCAGGTGGTAGTCGCCGTGGACCCGCTGGACCATGATCGGCCGGTCGATGTCGGCCAGCCGGTCGAACGCCTCATGGGCGATGCCCGCGTGGGCGGCGAGCTCGGGCACCTCGGCGATGGCGGCTTCGAGGCGGCGCCTGAACCCCTCGGCCATCCGCTTGACCTCGGGGGCCTCCACGACGCTCGTCGGGAACGCCGCGGCCAGCTCCTTGTGCAGGTGGGCGGTTGCCATGCCGAGGCGGTGTGACTCGGCGGCGAAGTCCCCTCCGGCGTCGCCCGCCGAGGTGCCCGGCAGTGAGCCGTACAGGTCGCGCACGCTGGTGAGCGCGAGCGCCCAGCCGTCGCTGGCGGTGGGCAGGAACTCCTGGGTGAAGGCCAGCGTGGTGTTCTCGCCCGCGATGTCGGCCTCGATCCAGCCGTACGGCCTGGCGATGTTGGGCGAGCCGCGCTCCGCGAGCGCGGAGACCACCTCCAGCTCGGGGTTCACACCGGGGATGAGCTTGCGGAACAGTTTGCAGATGTACGCGTCGCCGAACACCAGCGAGGTGTTGGACTGCTCGCCGCCGAGCACGAGGCTCCGGGGCGAGGTGTCGATCTCGGCGCCCGGCATGTGGCGGAACCGCAGCGCGCCGAGGTCGGCGTCCGCGGCGATGGACGAGAGCAGGACCCCGGTGACCTCGGCGTCGTGGACGGCGTCGTAGGCGAAGCCGTCCAGGGTCTCGCCGATCGCGACGTGCTTCAACCGCTGGGGCAGCTCGGGGCGGAAGCCCAGGAGGAGCTGGTATCGGTCGGTGAGCGTGTCCTGCCGCACGGTGATGACCAGGTGCCGCAGGGAGACTCGATCCTCGGCCGTAGGCCTCGCCGAGTCGTCCGTGGTCCTGGAGGAACCCGCCACATCGCTGTGGAAGGATTCTGCAGGACCACGAAGGGGTAGCGGGGTGGTGGCCTCCACGGCCAGCTCGGTGATCGCGCGGCTCTTGCCGGCGAACCACCGCTGATGGGTGATCCAGCCGGCAAGTAGCTCTTCGAGAGTATGTGTCACGTCTCCTCGGCTGCTGCGCTCGTGGGCGGAAGGGTGAACCAATAGAACCCATGCCCCGGCAGCGTCAAAAGATACGGAAGTTCGCCAATCGGTGGAAATGGCACCCCACCAGTGCACTCGACGGGGACGACCCCCTCGAACCTCCGCAGGTCCAGCTCCACCGGCTGGGGGAAGCGGGACAGGTTGTTGACGCACAGCACCCGGTCGTCGCCGAGCTCGCGGACGAACGCGAGGACGCTCGGATTGGAGGAGTTGAGCTCGGTGAACTCGCCGAGCCCGAAGACGGGGTGCCGCTTCCGGATCTCGATCATCTTCTTGGTGAAGTGAAGGAGTGAGCCCGGATTCTTCTGCTGCGCCTCCACGTTGAGCGCCTGGTACCCGTAGATCGGGTCCATGATCACCGGAAGGTAGAGGCGGCCGGGGTCGCAGTCGGAGAAACCCGCGTTGCGGTCGGGAGTCCACTGCATCGGGGTGCGGACGCCGTCGCGGTCGCCCAGCCAGATGTTGTCGCCCATGCCGATCTCGTCGCCGTAGTAGAGCACGGGGCTCCCCGGCAGGCTCATGAGCAGGGCGGTGAACAGCTCGATCTGGTTGCGGTCGTTCTCCAGCAGCGGGGCCAGGCGGCGGCGGATGCCGACGTTGGCCCGCATGCGCGGGTCCTTGGCGTACTCGGTGTACATGTAGTCGCGCTCTTCGTCGGTCACCATCTCGAGCGTGAGCTCGTCGTGGTTGCGCAGGAAGATGCCCCACTGGCAGTTCTCGGGGATCTTCGGCGTCTGGGCCATGATCTCCGAGATCGGGTAGCGGGTCTCACGGCGCACGGCCATGAAGATGCGCGGCATCAGCGGGAAGTGGAATGCCATGTGGCATTCGTCCCCGCCGGTCACCGCATCACCGAAGTACTCGACGACGTCGGACGGCCACTGGTTGGCCTCGGCGAGCAGCACGCGGTCGGGGTAGAGGCGGTCGACCTCGCTTCTGACCCGCTTGAGGTACTCGTGGGTCTGCGGGAGGTTCTCGCAGTTGGTGCCCTCCTGCTCGAACAGGTACGGGATGGCGTCCATCCGGAACCCGTCGATGCCGAGGTCCAGCCAGAAGCGCAGGACCTCCAGCATGGCCTCCTGGACGTCCGGGTTCTCGTAGTTGAGGTCCGGCTGGTGGTGGAAGAACCGGTGCCAGTAGTACTGCCCCCGGACCGGGTCGTACGTCCAGTTCGACGTCTCGGTGTCGATGAAGATGATGCGGGCGTCGTTGTACTGCTCGCCGTCGTCCGACCAGACGTAGAAGTCCCCGAACGGCCCGGTGGGGTCGTGCCGGGAGGCCTGGAACCACGGATGCTGGTCGCTGGTGTGGTTCATGACCAGGTCCGCGATAACCCGCATTCCGCGTTTGTGCGCTTCGTCGACCAGCTTGACGAAGTCCCCGAGATCCCCGAAATCCGGGAGAATCTTCATAAAGTCGGAAATGTCGTATCCGCCGTCTTTAAGCGGGGACTCGTAAAGTGGCAGAAGCCACAGGCAGTCGACGCCGAGCCACTGGAGATAATCCAGCTTGTTGATGAGACCGCGGATATCTCCGGTTCCGTCCCCGTTTGAATCTGCGAATCCTCGGATGAGGACTTCGTAGAAGACGGCGCGTTTGTACCAGTGCGGATCGCGCGGCTTTTCGTGTGTGAAGGTGTTCGGGACGGGCTGAGGCGTCAAGCTCACCTGTGGACTCCCCGCTGTGCTCATGCTCGCTTTTCCGCCGTCTTCGCCATGTGCCTATGCCTGGCTGGTCGGCGTCGCTCGCAGTGTGAGGACGTGTGCTGGATTGATGTGCGGATCGAGGCGCACGTAGTTGGCCTGCCGCCAGTGGAACGAATCGCCCGAGAGCTCATCGTCCACGACGAATTCGGCGCCCCAATCGAGGCCGAGGCCGGGCATGTCCAGCCTGACCGTCGCCTCGTGCGTGTTGTGTGGATCGAGATTGACGACGACCAGAACGACATCGCCTAGGCCGTGCCGTCGTGTGGACGGGTCGTAGGCGCCGGGCAGCCGCTTTGAGAAGCAGATCATGTCCGGGTGGTCGACGCTGTGGAAACGTAGGTTACGCAGTTCCTGGACCGCAGGGTGTGCTCTTCGGAACAAATTAAGTTGGGTGATGAAGGGCGCCAGGCTCCGGCCCTCGCGTTCCGCGGCGGCCCAGTCGCGAGGTCTGAGCTCGAACTTCTCGCTGTGGAGATATTCCTCGCTGCCCGGACGTACCGGGGCGTTCTCGGCGAGCTCGTAGCCCGCGTAAACCCCCCAGGAAGGTGACGCCAACGCGGCCAGGACCGCCCTGATCTTGAACGCCGGCATGCCGCCGTTCTGCAGGTACTCGTGAAGGATGTCCGGCGTGTTGACGAAGAAGTTGGGTCGCAGGTAGTACGACGTCTCGTGCGAGAGCTCGGTCAGGTAACTCTCGAGGTCGTTCTTGGTGTTCTTCCAGGTGAAATAGGTGTACGACTGGTCGAAACCCACCTTGGCCAGGCTTCGGAGCATCGGCGGCCTGGTGAACGCCTCCGACAGGAACAGCACGTCGGGGTCGGTGGTGTGGATGTCCGCCAGCAGCTTCTCCCAGAACCCCACCGGCTTGGTGTGCGGGTTGTCCACCCGGAAGACGCGGACGCCGTGGTCCATCCAGTGGCGGACCACCCGCCGGACCTCGGTGTAGATGCCCTTCGGGTCCTTGTCGAAGTTCAGGGGGTAGATGTCCTGATATTTCTTCGGCGGGTTCTCGGCGTACGCGATGGAGCCGTCCGCCCGGATCGTGAACCACTCGGGGTGGTCCTTGACCCACGGGTGGTCGGGGGAGCACTGCAGGGCCAGGTCGAGGGCGATCTCCAGGCCGAGCTCGCGGGCCCGCCGCACGAAGGCGTCGAAGTCCTCGAAGGTGCCCAGGTCAGGATGGATCGCGTCGTGCCCGCCGTCCTCGGAGCCGATCGCCCAGGGGGAGCCGACGTCGTACGGCTCGGGGTGCAGGGTGTTGTTGCGCCCCTTGCGGAAGGTCTCGCCGATCGGGTGGATCGGAGGCAGGTAGACGACGTCGAAGCCCATGCCGGCCACCCCCGGCAGCCGCTCGGCCGCAGTCCGGAAATTTCCGGACTTGGGGATGGCGCCCTCTTCGAGCACCGCCCCCTCCGACCTGGGGAAGAACTCGTACCAGGATCCGAACAGCGCCCGCCTCCGGTCGACCCGGATGCGGTATCGCGGCGCCCTGGTCACCAGGTCGCGGAGCGGGTGGGAGGCCAGCACGCTCGCCGTCTCGGGGAGCTGCGCCACGGCCAGCCTGGCCCGGGGGTCGAGCTCGTCATCCCGCAGCCGGTCGGCCACGGCCTGGAGCGCCGCCCTGTGCGTGCAGTTGTCGCAGCCCGCCGGCCGGACGGCCTTCGCGGCGCGCGCGAATATGCGCGCCCCCTCCTCGCACATGAGGTCGGTGTCGATGCCACGGGGGATCTTGATCCCGGCGTCGTGGAGCCAGGTGGCGACCGGGTCGCTCCAGGCCTCGACACGGAAGTGCCAGTTACCCTCCGTAGGCAGCGTCACGTCGACCGCCCACCGGTCGGTGCCGGGCTCGACCTCGCGCATGAGCAGGAGCCGCCGGCGCCTGCCGTCGGGGTCGACCAGCACGACCCCGGCCGCCACCGCGTCATGTCCCTCGCGGAACACGGTGGCGCTGATCTCGAAGGTCTCGCCCGCCGCTGCCTTCGCGGGCCACCGCCCGCACTCGACAACAGGGTAAATTTCCTGTATTGGGATTCGTCCGATCATCGCGTCTCAAGGTAGCGGCGACGCACCGGGCGCCACCGGGAATTGTGAGGGCAAGGAGTGATCTTTGCTTTCAAGTAGGTCCCGGCTTGATGCCGGTGTATGGGTAGGCGCGGTCGTATTCACCCCCGGAGTGACGGATGTCATCTCGGGGGATCGGAGGTGTGATCCTGAGGCTCTTACATGGGACTGCCCCCATAGTCCCTCTTCAAGCCTGCCTAAGGGAAGTTAGGGGTGCCCCGCACGCCATTCGTCCCCGAGAGTTGCCGTGTGAGGGGGGAGCCGTACATGATCAAGTTGAGATCACATTGACTGGTCCGCTTTAGTGATGTTTGAGCACGTTGGGGAGTGGTGAGAGCGAAACGCATGAGATCTGGTAGGCGCACAAGAGTGTTTCGGTCGCGCGTCGTGGCGCTGAGTAACTAGGGTCTGGCCCCGTGAGAGCAATACGCAGGTTCACCGTCCGTACCGTCCTTCCCGTGGAGCTGGCCGCCCTCGGCGAGCTCGTACAAAATCTGCGCTGGTCATGGCATCCGGAGACCATGGACCTGTTCGCCGAGGTGGATCCGGACACCTGGGAACGGGTCGGGCACGACCCGGTGGCGTTGCTCGGAGCGGTGGAGGCCGACAGGCTGGCCGAGCTGGCCCGTGACCGCAGGTTCCTCCGCAGGCTCGCCGACGCCGCGGACGACCTGCGGGAATACATGACCGCGCCCCGTTGGTACCAAACCCTGCCCGACGCCCCCGCGGCCATCGGCTACTTCTCGCCCGAGTACGGTATCGCCGCCGCGCTCCCGCAGTACTCCGGCGGCCTCGGCATCCTCGCGGGCGACCACCTGAAGGCCGCCAGCGACCTCGGCGTGCCGATCCTCGGGGTGGGCCTGCTCTACCGGCACGGCTACTTCACCCAGTCCCTCTCGGCCGAGGGCTGGCAGCAGGAGCACTACCCGAGCCTCGACCCCGGCGGCCTGCCCCTCAGCCTGCTGAAGGAGGAGGACGGCGCCCCGGCCCGCGTCGCGATCCCCCTGCCCGGCGGGCGCACGCTGCACGCGCAGATCTGGGTGGCCCAGGCGGGCCGGGTCCCGCTGCTGCTGCTCGACTCCGACGTGGCCGAGAACGACAACGCCGCCCGCGACGTCACCGACCGGCTGTACGGCGGCGGCACCGACCACCGGCTCATGCAGGAGCTGCTGCTCGGCATCGGCGGGGTGCGCGCGCTCCGGGCCTACTGCCGCATCACCGGGCACCCCGAGCCCGAGGTCTTCCACACCAACGAGGGCCACGCGGGCTTCCTCGGCCTCGAACGCATCCGCGAGCTGACCGAGCACCGGCTGTCCTTCGACGAGGCGCTGGAGGCCGTCCGCGCGGGCACGGTGTTCACCACGCACACACCCGTCCCCGCCGGCATCGACCGCTTCCCCGCCGAGATGATCGAGAAGCAGTTCGGCGGCGACAACGCCTGGCCCACCGTTCCCGTGGAGCGCATCCTCGCGCTCGGCGCCGAGCCCGGCTCCCCCGAGGCCGAGGCCGACGCGGCGGTCTTCAACATGGCCGTCATGGGCATGCGGCTGGCCCAGCGGGTCAACGGCGTCTCCGAGCTGCACGGCGAGGTCAGCCGAGGGATGTTCCAGGGGCTCTGGCCGGGGTTCGACCTCGACGAGATCCCGATCGGGTCGATCACCAACGGCGTGCACGCCCCCACCTGGGTCGCGCGCGAGGTGATGGAGCTCGCGGGCAAGGAGCTCCCCTCGCTGATCGAGAAGGCCCAGGGCTGGGAAGGGGTGCAGAAGCTCTCCGACGAGGACATCTGGGGCATCCGCGGCCGGCTGCGGCGCCAGCTCGTCGACGCCGCCCGCGAGCGGCTGCGCGCCTCCTGGCGCGCCCGGGGCGCCTCCACGGCCGAGCTGGGCTGGATCGACGAGGCACTCGACCCCGATGTGCTGACCATCGGCTTCGCGCGGCGGGTGCCCTCCTACAAGCGGCTCACGCTCATGCTCAAGGACCCCGACCGGCTCCGCGAGCTGCTGCTCGACCCCGAGAAGCCCGTCCAGATCGTGATCGCGGGCAAGGCGCACCCGGCCGACGAGGGCGGCAAGAAGCTCATCCAGCAGATCGTGAAGTTCGCCGACAGCGAGGACGTGCGCCACCGCATCGTCTTCCTGCCCGACTACGACATGAACCTCGGGCAGCTCATGGTCCAGGGCTGCGACGTGTGGATGAACAACCCGCTGCGTCCGCTGGAGGCGTGCGGCACCTCGGGCATGAAGGCCGCGCTCAACGGAGGGCTCAACCTCTCCATCAGGGACGGCTGGTGGGACGAGTGGTACGACGGCGACAACGGCTGGGCCGTCCCGACCGCCGACGGTGTGGAGGACCCCGACCGCCGTGACGAGCTGGAGGCCGCCGCGCTGTACGACCTGATCGAGCGCGAGGTCGCCGACCGGTTCTACGACCGCGCCGACGGCACGCACCCCCGGCGCTGGCTCGACATGGTCAAGCACACGCTCAGCTCGCTCGGCCCCAAGGTTCTCGCCGGGCGCATGCTGCGCGACTACGTCGTCGACCTGTACACGCCGGCCGCCGGCTCGGCGCGTGACCTGTCCAAGGGCGACCACGGCAAGGCGCGCGAGTTCGCGGCGTGGAAGCTGCGGGTCACCCGTGCCTGGCCGGGCGTCCGGGTGGAGCACATCGAGGCGTCCGGCATCGGGGACACCCCCGAGCTCGGGGCGGCGATGGAGGTGCGCGCGACGATCGCGCTCGGCGAGCTGTCCCCGGACGACGTGAACGTCCAGGCCGCGTACGGCAAGGTGGGGGTGCACGACGAGCTGATCGGGCCGTCGTACGTCACGCTCCACGCCGACGCGGTGGGGGACGACGGCAAGGCCACCTACACGGGGGGCGTGCCGCTCGACCGCACGGGCGCCTTCGGGTACACCGTCCGGGTGGTCCCCGCGCACCCGCTGATGTCCTCGCCTGCCGAGCTGGGTCTCATCGCCGTCCCCGAGGAGCCCGTCGGCATGACCAACGGGACGCTTCGCTAGGACCCGCCGAAAGGACCTTGAGAGGACATAACCCCACAAATCGGGCAAGCTATCTCGAATGTATCGGCCGCTGACTGGGCAGGGCTGACGGAGGCAACGCGATTTCATCCATGAAGGAGCGTGATCCGTCGTGGAAGGCTGGACATTCGAGGGACAGCCGGGAGCCCTGGGGGACACCACGACCACGCTGGTCGAGGGGGGATCGTTCTGCGTCTGCGAGCAGAACGGCGACATCCTGCCGGGCGGGGCGCAGGGCGTGTACTACGCCGACACCCGCCTGGTGTCCCGGTGGGAGCTGCACGTCGACGACGCGCCCCTCGAGAGCCTGAAGGTGGTGCCGGGGGAGCCGTACCACGCGACCTTCCTCGGGCGGACCCCTCCACGTCCCGGGCGGGCCGACAGCACGATGCTGGTGATCAGGGACCGCTACGTCGGCGGCGGCCTCCGTGAGGACGTCACGTTGCGCAACCTCGCGGACGAGGCCGCGGGGTGCCTGGTCACCCTGCTGGTCGCCTCCGACGTCGCCGACCTGTTCGAGGTCAAGGCGCACCGCATCCAGTGGGTGACCGACGTCGAGACCATGGTCGACAGGACCGGGCTGAAGATCGTCTCGGCGAGCCGGTCACGAGGGGCCAGGGTGATCGCGGAGGCCGAGGAGGCGCAGTTCAGCGCGATACCCGGCCTGCTGACCTTCAAGACCGTCGTGCCCGCCCGCAGCGAGTGGCGGGTGACCCTGCAGGTGAACCCCATCCTCGACGGGGAGGAGGCGCCAGCCTGGTTCTCCGCGCGCCACCCGGTCGAGCACGCGGAGCCCGCCATGCGCCTGGCCGAATGGGTGCGCAGCAGCCCGAGCATCAGCACCACGAACGTCGCCCTGGCCCAGGCGCTCCGCAGGTCGAGGACCGACCTCGGCAGCCTGCGGCTGTTCGAGAAGAACAACCCGGACGAGCTTCCCTCGATCGCGGCGGGCGCGCCGTGGTTCATGACCCTCTTCGGCCGGGACTCCCTGCTCACCTCGTGGTTCGCGCTCCCGCTCGACCAGACCCTGGCCCTCGGCACGCTGCGCCGCCTCGCCGAGCTGCAGGGCACCAAGGTCAACCTGCTCACCGAGGAGGAGCCCGGCAAGATCCTCCATGAGCTGCGGTACGGCGTGGAGCCCGGCGCGCCCGCGTGCACGGGGGGCCAGCCCTACTACGGGTCGGTCGACTCCACCCCGCTGTTCGTCATGCTGCTGGGCGAGCTGAGGCGCTGGGGCCTGCACGGCGACGACGTACAGCGGCTCCTGCCGCACGCCGACGCGGCGCTGGGCTGGATCGAGAACTACGGCCAGTGCGACAGTTTCCTCTGGTACCGGCGCAAGACCGATCGCGGCCTGGTCAACCAGGGGTGGAAGGACTCCTTCGACGGCGTCAACTACGCCGACGGCAGCCTCGCCAGGGCTCCCATCGCGCTGGCGGAGGCGCAGGGCTACGTCTACGCGGCCTACATCGCGCGGGCCAACCTCGCCCACGAGGCGGGGGACCCCGAGACCGAGCGGCGCTGCGAGAAGCGGGCGGCGCTCCTGCGCGAGGCGTTCAACGAGCGGTTCTGGCTCCCCGACAAGGGCTACTTCGCGATGGGGCTCGACGGTGAGGGACGCCTGATCGACGCGCTCGCCTCCAACATGGGCCACTGCCTGTGGACGGGCATCGTGGACGAGGACAAGGCGCCGTCCGTGGCCGAGCACCTGGTGTCGCCGGAGATGTTCAGCGGGTACGGCGTGCGGACCCTGGCGGCCGACATGGGCGCCTACAACCCGATGAGCTACCACAACGGGTCGGTCTGGCCGCACGACAACGCGATCATCGTGGCGGGGCTGATGCGTTACGGCTTCGTCGAGGAGGCCCAGCGCATCGCGGAGGGGCTGCTGGAGGCGGCGCACGCGTGCGCGGGGCGGCTCCCCGAGCTGTTCTGCGGCTTCGGGCGGGAGGAGTTCCCGACGCCCATCCCGTACCCCACCTCGTGCGCGCCCCAGGCGTGGGCCGCGGCCTCGCCCATCCAGCTGGTCAGGTCGCTGCTGCGGTTCGACCCGTGGGTGCCGTACGGGAAGGTGTGGGTGGCCCCGGCGCTGCCGAAGGGATTCGGCCTGCTGCAGGTGTCGAACCTGCCCCTCGGTGAGGCCAGGCTTATGGTGAAGGTGCAGGAAGGCGATGACTCCGCCACCGTTTGCGGGCTTCCCGGAGGCGTCCAGCTGATCAACGAACCTCGCCCGCCGACAGCGATCTCGGTGCCTGACCGCGACTGATTTTGAGGGAGTGCGGAGGGGTATGAGCACTCCGGGGATCCGGCTGGAGGTGCGCTCCTACATGGCCACATCGATCGGCGTCTTTGGTCGGCGGCACGCTCCGCGAAACGTCGGAGACTCTTCCGGCCTGCGCGTCGCCATGGTGGCGCCGCCGTGGTCGGAGGTGCCTCCCAAGGGGTACGGCGGCATCGAGGCGATGCTCTCCGACCTCGTCGGGGGTCTGATCGAGCTCGGTCACGAGGTCACCCTCATCGGCGCGGGCAGGACCACCACCAAAGCCCCCTTTCTGCGCACCTACCGCCGCGCGCCCTCAGAACGCATCGGCGAGACGATGCCGGAGGTGCTGCACACGGCCATCGCCGCCCGGCTGCTCTCCCAGCTGGACGCCGACATCGTGCACGACCACACCCTCGCGGGGCCGCTCACCGCCCTGGGCAGGCCCGCCCCGACCGTCGTGACCTGCCACGGGCCGGTCGACGGCGAGCTCGGGGAGTACTACCGCACCCTGGGCGACCGCATCTCCCTGGTGTCGATCTCGCTCGCCCAGCGCACCTACGCCCCCGACCTCAACTGGGTCGGGCAGGTGTACAACGCCGTGGACACCCGCACGTTCCCCTACAGGGAGCGCAAGGAGGACTGGGTCCTGTGGATCGGGCGGTTCGCCGGGGACAAGGGGGCCCATCTGGCCATCGACGCGGCGCGGGCGGCCGGGCGCCGCATCGTGCTCGCGGGCAAGCTCGTCGAACCGGCCGAGTTCGCCTACTTCAACGAGCACGTCCGCCCGAGGCTCGGGCCGGACGCCCGTTATGAGGGCGAGGCCAACATCGTGCGCAAGCGCCAGCTCATGGCGGCGGCGCGCTGCCTGGTCTTCCCCATCACCTGGCAGGAGCCCTTCGGCCTTGTGATGATCGAGGCCATGGCCTGCGGCACCCCTGTGGTCGCGCTGGGGCTCGGGTCGGTGCCCGAGGTCGTCGTGGACGGGGTCACGGGGTTCGTCCGGCGGTTCCCGCACGAGCTGCCCGCCGCCATCGAGGCGGTCGACGGGCTGCGGCCCGCGGACAGCCGCTCGCACGTGGAGCGCGACTTCGACGTCATGGCCATGTCCACGGGGTACGAGCGCGTCTACCGCGAGGTCGTCGCGCGCGCGGGGCTCCCGGTGCGGTGATCGCGTCCGCCCGTATCGTGGGGGTGCCGCACTCCAGAGCCGGGGTGCCGTACCACTGAGGAGGGCGTCATGACGGAGTTCGTACGTGTCGAGGCCGGCGGCGGGGTCGCGACCATCCGGCTGGACCGGCCGAAGATGAACGCCCTCAACGGCCAGATGCAGCGGGAGCTCGCCGCGTGCGCCCGGCTGGTGGACGTCGACCCGTCGGTGCGGGCCGTGGTCATCTACGGAGGAGAGCGGGTGTTCGCCGCAGGGGTGGACGTCAAGGAGATGGCCGACATGACGTATGCCGATATGTCGGCACACTCCGCTGAGCTGCAGGCCTGCTTCACCGCCGTGGCCAAGATCGGCAAGCCGGTCATCGCGGCGGTCACCGGCTACGCCCTCGGGGGCGGCTGCGAACTGGCCCTCTGCGCCGACTTCCGGATCGCCGGCGAGGGCGCCAAGCTCGGCCAGCCCGAGATCGCTCTCGGCATCATCCCGGGCGCCGGCGGCACCCAGCGCCTGCCCCGCCTGGTCGGCCCCGCGCGGGCCAAGGACCTCATCTTCACCGGGCGCCACGTGGGCGCGGCAGAGGCGCTCGCCATCGGCCTGGTCGACAAGGTCGTCCCGGACGCCGACGTGCACGCCGAGGCAGTCGCCCTCGCCGAGCGGTTCGCGGACGGCCCGGCCATCGCGCTGCGCGCCGCCAAGCTGGCCGTCGACCACGGGCTCGACGTCGACCTGACCACCGGCCTGGAGATCGAGCGGCTGCACTTCTCCGGCCTGTTCGCCACCGAGGACGCCCGCGCCGGGCTTCGCGCGTTCACCGAGAAGGCCAAGCCGGAGTTCACCGGCCGCTGACCGGCCCGTACGGCGTGCGGGCACGGCGTCGCGGAAGGCCGGACAGCGGGCGTGCCCGTGACGGCGGGGCGGGGCATGGTCACCATGGGGAATGTGACATAACGGTATTCATCAGCAGTTCGGAGAGATCATGGTTTGCCGCTAAGGTGACCGGTCATGTCGGGGTTTGTTATGCGCGTCCTGGCGCCCCTGCGGGTCCGGCGCGCCATACTGAGCCGGTTGGACGGCCGGTACGTGACGCGGGCCGATCACCGGCAGGACGTCCGGGATTCGCTGTGGGAGGTCCAGGCGCTCAAGCGGGAGGTCGCGGCGCTGAGGCGCGAGGTCGACCAGCTCCGCCAGCGGTCGGCGGGCTCGAAGGCGCCCTCCACCGACCCGGCGCTCGCGGCCAAGGTCGCCGACGCCCACAGGCTCGCCACCGAGACGGCCTCCGCCCTGGACCACGTGCTCCAGTCGGAGGTGCTGATCTGGCAGGCCATCGACACGATCCGCGAGGCCGGGGGTCAGGAGAAGGCGGCCCCATGAGGGTGAGCTGGACGCCCGGCGGGGACCTGTGGCGGCTGCGACTCCGGCTGGATCCCGGTGAGGGCCTCACCGGCACCGTCACCGACGGCCAGCGGGTGGAGCTCACCACCGACACCTGCCATGTCCGGCTGCCGCGCCAGGCGGCCCCCGATGCCGCGATCCACCCCGACCTGCTCGCCCTCGCCGCGTGGACGGTCGCCGCGCCCTGGACGTCCGGCAGGATCGTCTTCGACCGGCCCATCTCCGCCGAGCTGGCCGCCGCCCTCCACGGCGGCTGGGGCGTCGAGGCCGGGCCGGTCGGCGCGTCGTCCCGGACGCCGGGCACCCGGCTCGCGATCTCCTACAGCGGCGGCGCCGACTCGGCGGCGGTGGCCGCGATCCTGCCCGACGCGCCCCTGGTGCACTTCCGCCGGGTGAGCCATCCGCGCGTCCCCAACCGGTGGACGCACTACCGGTCGGACGTGCTCGCCGACCTGGCGGAGCGGACCGGCAGGGAGGTCGTCACCGTCGAGTCCGACCTGGAGTTCCTCCTCAGGCACCCCCGGCCGGGGTACCCCGAGCACCACGCGGTCATGATCGGCGCCGTCCTGCTGGCCGGCGCCATGGACCTCGGCGGCGTGGCGCTGGGGTACGAGATCGGCTCGCGGTGGCTCGGCGGCGGCCGGTACGTCCACCGGTACACCCCCGACAACCCGATGTGGTCGGCCCACGGGCCCTGGGGACGGGCCTTCGCCGCCGCGGGTCTGCCCCTCGTCCTGCCGGTGGGCGGGATCAGCGAGGCGATGACGATGCGGCTCGCGCTCGGCTCCGGGCTGCGCGACCAGGTGCGATGGTGCCTGCGCGGCGACAGCCACGGCCCGTGCGGCCGGTGCGGGAAGTGCCTGTACAAGGAGCTGATCCAGGCCGCCATCGAGCGCCGCCCGATGCGGACCACGATCACCGCGGACCGTCCGGTGGCCCGCAAGTGGCAGCAGCCGCCGCCGTACGGGGGCCAGGAGATGATCGAGTACGGCTGCGCCCACGTGCCCGGCATCGAGGACACCCCCTTCGCCAGGGCCGCCGGGTATCTCGGGGCCACCCGCGAGTCCACCTTGTGGCTGGAGCGGTGCTACCCTCCGGCCGTCGAGGAGATCCCCGAACCATGGCGTAATGGGATCGAGTCGATCATGCTTGACGAGTTCGGGTTCATGAACGCGGAGGACATGGAGCGGGTGGAGAGCTGGGGACGGCGATGAAGGTTTACCTGTCGGTCGACATGGAGGGCGTGACCGGGCTCACCGACCCGGAGGAGATGCACGCCGGGGGCAGGGGCTACGAGCGCGGCTGCGAGCTGATGACCGCCGACGCCGGCGCGGTGATCGCGGGAGCGTACGAGGCGGGCGCCTCGGCCGTGGTCGTCAACGACGCCCACGGGTCCACCAAGAACCTCCGCGTCGACCTGCTCGACCCGAGGGCCTCGCTGATCCGGGGCCCTGGCAAGCCGATGCGCATGGCGCAGGGGCTGTCCGCCGACTTCCAGGCCGCCTGCTTCGCCGGCTACCACGCGAGGGCCGGCGTCCAGCACGGAGTGCTCAACCACACCTGGATGGGCAAGGAGATCCACAACGTCTACCTCAACGGCGAGGTCTGCGGGGAGACGCGGCTGGTGGCCGGCTTCGCCGGGTTCCTCGGGGTGCCGGTCGCGCTGGTGACCGGCGACGAGGCGGTCTGCGAGGAGGCCCGCGCGCTGCTCGGCGACGTCGAGACCGTCGCGGTCAAGAAGGGCATCGACAGGTTCTCGGCCGAGCTGCTGCCGCCCAGCGTGGCCCAGGCGCTGATCCGTGAGGCCACCGCCCGGGCGCTGAACCGCCTGAGCGACTTCCGGCCGTACGAGATCGCGCCCCCGTTCACGCTCGGGGTCGAGTGGAACTCCACCGCCATCGCCTCGGGCTGCGCGCTCATCCCGGGCGTCCGGCCGGCGGGCCCCCGGCACACCGAGTTCACCACAGAGGACTTCCACGACATCATGGGGCTGCTCGGCGTGTTCGCGACTCTCGCCGGCCAGGTGGCCTGCGGCAGCGGCGTCTACGGCTGACCCATGGACAACGATGGGTTACCCGGGCGCCGAGAACGGCTGACGCGCAGGTCACTGCTCGTCGGCATCGGCGCGGCCGGCGGCGCCGGCGCCATGTACGCCGCGATGGGGGTGCTGGGGCTGGCCCCCTCCAAGGAGACGGCGCCCGTGCGCCCCACCGGCGGCGCGGAGCTCCCGGCCCCGTATGTGCCGCCCCAGCCGTCCGACTTCTCCCTGCGGGGCGGGTCTCCGGCGAAGGTGCTCGTGCTGGGCGCGGGCGTGGCCGGGCTGGCGTGCGCGTACGAGCTGGGCAAGGCCGGGTACGACTGCACTGTCGTCGAGGCCCGCGACCGGGTGGGCGGGCGGAGCCTGACCCTGCGGGGCGGCGACGCCGTCACCGAGCTGCCCGCGGGGACCGCCGCGATCGGCGAGACGCAGCGGGTGGCCTTCGGTGCCGGCACGTACTTCAACGCGGGACCGGCCCGCATCGCCCAGTGGATGGTGACGCTCGACTACTGTCGCGAGCTGGGCGTCCCCCTTGAGGTCTTCGTCAACAACAACGCCAGCGCCTACGTCCTCACGGCCGGCATGAAGGCGCCCGTGCGCGCCCGTACGGCCCGCGCGGACGCCTACGGGTACATCTCCGAGCTGCTGGCCAAGGCCACCGACGCCGGGGCGCTCGACGCCGAGCTGACCGGCCCCGACAAGGAACGGCTGCTGGACTTCCTGTCGGAATTCGGGGAGATCGGCCAGGCGCGCGGGTACACCGGCGGCGAGCGGCGGGGGTACCGCGTGAACCCCGGCGTCGGGCCGGGCGCCCCCCTCGGCCCGCCGCCCTCCCTCACCGAGATCCTGAGCCAGGGCCTCGGCCGGATGCTGACGATGGACGCGGGCTACGACCAGGCGATGCCGATGTTCCAGCCCGTGGGCGGCATGGACGCGATCGTCCGCGCGCTGGCGGGACAGGTCGGCGCCGGCCGCATCAGGACCGGCACGCGGGTCACCAGGATCACCAACCGGCCCGAGGGGGTGGAGGTCGCCGTCGAGGGCGGGGCCCCGCTGAAGGCCGACTACTGCGTCGCGGCGCTTCCCCCGCACCTGCTCGCGAAGATCCCCGGCAACCTCGGCGCCGACGTCAGGTCCGCGCTCGCCACCCCCGTCCCGCTGTCGGCGGGCAAGCTCGGCCTGGAGTACGGCCGCCGCTGGTGGGAGATCGAGGACCGCGTGTACGGCGGGGCGACGGAGACCGACCTGGACGTGGGCCACATCTGGTACCCCTCCTACGGCTTCCACACCGAGCGCGGCCTGGTGGTGGGCTACTACAACACCGGCGGGGACGCCGAGGCGTACAACGCGCTGTCCCACCGCGAGCGCCTCCACCGGGCCCTGGTGCAGGGCCGCAAGGTCCACGGCGGCAGGTACGGCAGGGACCTGCTCTCAAGCATCTCGGTCGCCTGGCGGCGGCAGCCGCACATCGAGGGCTCGTGGGTGCGCTGGCCGTCGATGAGCGGTCTGTCGCTGCTCCAGCGCCCCGCCGGGCGGGTCTACTTCGCGGGCGACTGGCTCACACATCTGATCGCCTGGCAGGCGGGGGCCTTCGAGTCCGCCCGTAAGGTGGTGACCGAACTTCATCACCGCGTACTGAAGGAGGGGTGACCCATGAGGCTGGGCACGCTCGACTGGGTGCCCGCAGGGGAACGGCGAGACCTGCTCGCCGACCCGGTGGCCCGGGCCGTGGAGACCATGACCGACGAGGTCGCGGTGGCGCCCATCGACCCGGCGCTGGCCGACACCGCCGCCTTCTGCGAGCGGTACGGCGTGACGCTCCAGGAGTCCGCGAACTGCGTGATCGTGGCGGCGAAGCGGGGCGGCGAGACGCGCTACGCCGCCGTCATGGTGCTCGCCACGATGCGCGCCGACGTCAACGGGGTGATCCGCCGCCACCTGGACGCCCGCAAGACCTCGTTCGCCCCGCAGCAGGACGCCGTCGAGATGTCGGGCATGGAGTTCGGGGGCATCACGCCCCTCGGCCTGCCCGACGACTGGCCCGTGCTCGTGGACGCGGAGGTCGCGCGGCAGCCGTACGTCGTGATCGGCAGCGGCATCAGGGGCTCCAAGCTGGCGCTCGCCGGTGAGGCCCTGACCCGCCTGAAGACCGCCGACGTGGTGGCTCTCGCCCAGTGAGGTGTCCGCCCTGTAAGACTTTCCAGATATGGGAAACCCTTGGGGCTGGTTCATCCGTTGTACTACCGGGAATGTGGCCTCATGGTTCATCTCATGGGCGGGGTTTAAGCCGGTATGGTGCTACGTGCCGTGAACGACCGCGGGCGGATGCCCGTGGAGTGCTCTCATAGCCACGACGGGCCGAGAGGAGAAACCGGTAGCCGCACGGGGGCGGTCGGCTACCGACCGGCTGGCAACGGGGGTTGCCGGCCGCGATGGCGGTTGGCTCCGGCGGCGGGCCACGTCATCGACTGCCGACCGGTGTTTTCCGGTATGGGCATTGCGCAGAGTAAGCGAAATGTGACAATTGGAGCAAGGCGCTTCCTTCCGGACACCAATGCCGGGGCACCGCCGGAGATCAGATGAATCAGGACGACCGATTGGGCCCCTACCGGCTGCTCCGGCGGCTCGGTGAAGGCGGCATGGGCGTGGTCCATCTCGCCCTCGACTCCCAGGGCAGGCAGGTCGCCGTCAAGGTCCTGCGCGCCGAGGTCACCGGGGACGACGTGGCGCGCCGCAGGCTCGCGCGCGAGGTCGAGACCATGCGCCGCGTGCGCAGCAGGCACATCGCCGAGGTCGTCGACGCCGACGTCACCGGCAGCCGCCCCTACATCGTCACCCGTTACGTCCCGGGCAAGCCCCTGGACGACACGGTCAAGCAGGACGGCCCGCTCGCGGTCGGCGCGCTGCTGCGCCTGGCCCACGGCGTGGCCGAGGCCCTCGCCACGGTGCACGCGGCGGGCATCATCCACCGCGACCTCAAGCCCGGCAACGTGCTGATGCTCGACGGCGAGCCCGTGCTGATCGACTTCGGCATCGCGCAGGCCGTCGACGCCACCCGGCTCACCCAGACCGGCATGTTCATCGGCACGCCCGGCTACCTCGCCCCCGAGATCATCGAGGGGCACGAGGCCGGGCCGGAGGTCGACGTCCACGCCTGGGCCGGCACGATGCTGATGGCCGCCACCGGCCAGCCGCCGTTCGGCAAGGGCACGCTGGAGATGGTGTTCTACAACATCACCGCGGGCAAGGCCAACGTCGACGCCGCCCCGGCGATCCTGCGCCCGCTGCTCCGCGCGGCCTTCCAGCGCGACCCCGCCAGGCGGCCCACCGCCGCCGAGCTGGCCGCGCAGCTCTCCCGGCTCGTGCCCCCGCCCCCGGGGCAGGGCCGTCCGAACGTGCCCGACGAGATCCTCACGGTTCCCGACATGTCGGGTGCCCCCGCCACCGGGACGTCGCTGCGTCCCGGCACGGGCACGCCCGTCGCGGGAGCCCAGCCGGTGACACCGGCCAAGCCCGCGCCTGCCGAGGAGTACGTCTCGCTGCTCGGCGAGGCGCCGCAGCAGGGTCCCGGAGCCGGTGACCCGTGGCCGACGGTCCGCGTGACCGGCGAGGAGCTTCGCAGGGCCGGCATCTCCCGCGAGCGGCCGGCCTCCGGCGACGCCCCCGGAGCACGGCCGGGCGGCACCGGGCTTCATGGGGAGGGCCAGGTGCCCACCCGTTACGCCCCGCCGTCGCCCTCCCAGCCGTGGACGGGCGCCCAGCCCGCGCCGCTCGACCAGGGCGAGGTGCCGACGAGGCGGGTGAGGCCCGAGGAGCTGGGCGAGCTCGACGCCCAGGCCAAGCCCTACCGCGCCACGCCGGCCACCCCCGCGGGCCCGGCCGGCCCGGTGCCCCCGGCGCGCTCGAACCATCCGCCCCCGGCCACGCAGGCGTCCCCTGGCGGGCCGTCCGCGCGGCCGTATCAGCACCAGGCGCTCTTCGAGCAGGCCCCCGACCTGTTCGAGATGACGCCGCACGTGCGGCAGCCGCCGGCCGCGCCGTACGTCCCGACCGTGCACCTGCCGCCGGAGGCGACCTCCGGCTTCGGGCCGCACCAGGGCCACGACGACGACCTGCTGCGGCGTTCCCCGGTGTACGGCGTGGCGAGCGTGCTCGCGCTGATCATCGTGATCGGCGCCGCCGTCGTGGCCCCGATCCTGGTGACGGCGCTCGTGGTCCCCGCCGCCGTGCTCCTCAGGGCCGCCGACCTGGCCCAGCCGAGCCTCGCCGCCAGGCGCCCGGCCTCCGCCGCCGCCTCCGACGTGCTCCGCGCCCTGGGGCAGCCCGTGGCGCTGATCAAGTCCATCGGGGTCACCGTCGCGCTCCTGCCCTACGCGCTGATCCTGGGCGTGCCGGTCACGCTCGTCCTGACCTTCCTGGTGAGGTCGGTGTCCACGGGCACGGCTCTGAGCTGGGGAGTCGCCGTCTCCTTGTGGATCATCTGTGCCGGGCCGGGTGTCGAGGGGCCGGGCCGCCAGATGACCAGGACCCTGGCCTCCGCCTTCCCCGCCAAGGGCGCCGCGGCGGCGCTCGCCGTGATCCTCGGGGTGGTGGCCGCGCTCGTGGCCGTTTACGCGGTCAGCACGCTCGTCATGCCCGTCGGCGATGCAGTCTGGAGTCCGGTGGACATGTCCACCTGGCTCGAACGATTGAAAGACCTTCGAAGGAAGGCAGGATGACGGGGGAATCGGTGCCGGACACGCTGGACAGACTCGGTCCTTACCGGCTGCTGCGCCGGCTCGGCGAAGGCGGTATGGGCGTCGTCCATCTCGGCCTCGACCAGGAGGGCAGGGAGGTCGCCGTCAAGGTCCTCCACCCGCACGTGGCGGCCGACCTCAAGGCCCGCGACCGCCTGACCCGCGAGGTCGAGACCATGCGGCGTGTGCGCAGCCCGCGCGTGGCCGAGGTGCTCGACGCCGAGCTCACGGGCGCGACGCCCTACATCGTGACGAGGTTCGCCCCCGGCCGCACGCTGGAGGAGACCGTCCTCGCGGACGGCCCGCTCTCCGCGCGCGAGGTCATACGCCTGGCGCGCGGTCTGTCGGAGGCGCTGATCGCGATCCACGCCGCCGACGTCATCCACCGCGACTTCAAGCCGGCGAACGTCATGCTGGTCAACGGCGACCCGCTGGTCATCGACTTCGGCATCGCCCACCTGGTCAACGCGACCAGGCTCACCCAGACCGGCATGTTCGTCGGCACCCCCGGCTACCTCGCGCCCGAGATCATCAGGGACGAGGGGATCACCCAGGCGGCCGACGTCCACGCGCTGGCGGCCACGGTGTTCTTTGGGGCGACGGGCAAGCCGCCCTTCGGGTCGGGCTCGTTCGAGATGGTCTGCTACAACATCATGGAGGGCCGGGCCAACATCGACCAGGCGCCCCCGTGGCTGCACGGCTGGTTGCGCGCCGCCTTCGCGGTCGACGCCGGCACCCGGCCGAGCGCCCAGGGCCTGCTGGCGATGGCGAGGTCCCTCGACCCGAGCGTGACCTCCTTCCAGGAGAGCCCTCCGGCGCAGACCGGCCACACGCGCAGGCTCGACACCGCGCAGGGGAGCGGGCAGGTCCCGGACGGCACCCGCGTGCTCAACGGGTCCGCGCCTGACGCCACCCACGTGCTGAACGGCGCCACATCCGACGCCACGCACGTGCTCAACGGCTCCACGCCCGACGGCACCCACGTGCTCAACGGCTCGGCGGACGACCTGCCGCCGACCAAGCGCACCAAGCCGGCCTCCGAGGACAGCTACTCCGACCTGCTGCCCCCCGTGCGGTACGCCGAGCGCGAGCGCGAGCGCCGGCGCGGCAACCGTGCCGACGCGCCGCCGCCGGCCCCGCCCGCGGCGCCCGCCGCCTTCGTCCCGCCTCCGGGCGCCCCGGGCTTCGCGCCCCCTCCTGCCTACCCGCCCGCGCCGTACGGGCACCCCGGGCAGCACGCCCCGGCGCCGTACATCGACCAGCGCGTGGCCGGCTATCCTCCGCCGCCGCCCTCGGGGCCGTCCACCCGGGGTGTCGCGCCGCCGCCGACCCACGCCCGGCCGCACGTCCCCGACCAGGGGCGCGGCCCGTACGCGCCCGACCAGGGCCGGGGGCCGTACGCGCCCGAGCAGGAGCGCAGGCCAGAGCCGGAGCGCCCGCGCTACCGCACCGGGCACCCGCTCCTCGCGGCCCTGCTGCTGGTCGTGGCGCTCGCGGGCGCGCGCCTGCTCCCCGTGCTGGTCGGCACGCTGATGGTCGTCGTGGCCCTGTGCCTGCGCGTCGGCGAGTACCTCTGGAGCGACCTGGCGGAGCGCCGCTCGGTCCGGGGCAACAGCGCGAGCGATCCGCTGCTCGCCGTGCTCGGCACGCCGTGGGCGCTGATCAAGGCCGCTCTCATGACGGTCGTGGTCACGCCGCTGGCGGGGATGTTCGCCCTGTGCGTGTGGGGGGCGCTGTACTTCCTCGGCGGGATGCCCACCGACGCCGCGGCCTCCTGGGGAGCCTCGGCGTTCGTCGGGGGCCTGTTCCTGCTGCCGGGCGGCGGGCCGCCGCGCAAGGCCGTGGCCCGCACCCTCACCGCCGTGATCCGCAGCCCGGGGGCCGGGATGGTCATGACGATCATCGTCGGCACCCTGGCGTTCTTCGCCGTGGTGACCGCGATGTCCGCCGTTCCGAGCTGGATCCCCTGGCAGGCGCCGTCCAAGGCGATCAACGCCCTGAGCGACCACGCCAGGAGCAGCGCCATGGGTCTGATCGGCGGGCTGGTCAAGGACCTCATGGACAATCTCGGGCTCGGATTCCTCGCCTTCTGGGGCAAGTGACCTGGTCATCGTTTCCTCGAACGCGACTTTGGAAAAAGGTTCGCCGAGGGCACGATCGAGTGGGGGGCCGGAAGGAGTGGCATGAGCGTGCCGACGGCTGGTCAGCTTGGGCCCTATCGCCTGCTGTCGCGGCTCGGGGCGGGCGGGTTCGGCGAGGTCCACCTGGCGCTCGATCCCGACGGGCACACCGTCGCGGTCAAGGTCCTGCATCCGCACGTGGCGGCGGACGAGGCGGCGCTCGCGCGGCTGGGCCGCGAGGTCGAGACCATGCGCCGGGTGCGGGGGCCGCACATCGCGGAGGTGCTCGACGCATCCCTGAGCGGCGACCGGCCCTACCTGGTCACCAGATATGTGCAGGGCCGCTCCCTGGCGGCGATGCTCGCCACCGGAGGCCCGCTGCGGGGCGAGGAGCTCGTACGGCTGGCGCGGGGGCTGGCCGAGGCGCTGGCGTCGATCCACGGGGCGGGCATCGTCCACCGCGACCTGAAACCGGCCAACGTCATCCTCGCCGACGGGGAGCCCCACGTCATCGACTTCGGCATCGCGTACGCGCTCGACTCCGCCGCCGTCACGGCCTCCGGCGCGGTGCTCGGCACCCCCGGATACCTGGCGCCGGAGGTGCTGGAGGGCGGGGAGGCGGGGCCCTCGGCCGACGTGTTCGCCTGGGGCGCCACCGTCGCCTACGCCGCTTCGGGACGGCAGCCGTACGGCACCGGCCCTGGGCCGGCGGTGGCCTACCGCGTCGTGCACCACGAGCCCGACCTCGCCGAGGTGCCCTCGTGGCTGGTGCCGCTGCTGGGCGAGTGCCTGCGGGCCGACCCCCGGTCACGGCCCACGGCGGGGCAGCTCTGCGCCCGGCTCGGCATCGCGGCGCCGCAGGTGACCGTGCCCCCTGCCCGGCGGCCCGTCTCGGAGGTCCGGGAGCCGCCCACCCAGGAGTGGCGGCCGGGCGCTCGGGAGGCCTCCGGTTCCCTGGACGAGGCGCGGGCCCGGCATCGCGAGAAGGTGCGCAAGCGCTGGGTGGTCGGCACGGGCGTGGTCTCCGGGCTGGTCGCCGCGGCCGTGCGGGCGTACATCCCCGAGATGTCACTGCTGGTGCTCGCGGCGTACGGAGTCGGGGTGCTGGTCGACGCGGGGCTCGGCGTCGCGGCCAGAGCGCGGGCGCGCGTGGTGTTCGACCTGGTCAGCGGGGCGGGTACCGTCGGTCTGTACGCCGCGCTGACCGCGCTGTTCAGCCCCTTCACGTTGCTGCTGGCCCTCGCGACGGTGATGGTCGTGCTCGTGATGGTCGCGTTCGCCAGCTGACCCCGGGGGGCGCCCGCCGGGCGGGACAGGCTCTGGAATAAAGTTCGGCATGGTGGGAAGTGAAGGGCGTGAGACTCGGTATAGCTGCGAGTTTGCCCCTAAGCTACTAGCCGGTAACATAACGGGAGGAAAGGGGCGGGCCTCCGACACGGAGATCGCCCCAGGCCACCCAACGTCACGGCGCCCTCGGGCGCATGACAGTCTGAAGGCGGCTCCCGGTGCCGATCACCGGGGCAGCCCGCACGACGTGCGCGTGCCCCGCGTGCACGTGCCGAGGAATCGGCGCCAACCCAGCGATGTGGTGGCGCCTGTGAAACGGGAGGTCGGCCACCGGCCATGAACATCGTCGTCTGCGTGAAGCAGGTCCCCGACACGGCGACCGAGCGCAAGCTGAGTTCCAAGGACAACACGCTCGACCGTGACGCCGCGGACGGCGTCATCAACGAGTTGTGCGAATACGCCGTCGAAGAGGCACTCAAGATCAAGGAGGCCCACGGCGGCGAGGTGACCGTTCTCACCATGGGCCCGAGCAAGGCCTCCGACACGATCCGCAAGGCCCTGGCGATGGGCGCCGACAAGGCCGTCCACCTGGTCGACGACGCCCTGCACGGCTCGGACGCGCTGTCCACCTCCTACGCCCTGGCCCAGACGCTGAAGAAGATCGGGTTCGACCTGGTCATCCTCGGCTCCGAGTCCACCGACGCCCGCACGGGCGTGCTCGCCGCCATGCTGGCCGAGCGCCTCGGCGCGCCGCAGCTCACGCTGGCGAGCAAGGTCGACATCGACGGGTCCACCATCAAGATCCAGCGGGTCACCGACTACGGCTTCGACAGGGTCGAGGCCACGCTGCCCGCCGTCGTCTCCGTGGTCGAGAAGATCAACGAGCCGCGCTACCCCTCCTTCAAGGGGATCATGGCCGCGAAGAAGAAGCCGGTGGAGACCCTCGGCGTCGCGGACGCGGAGATCGACACCTCCCAGGTGGGCCTGGGCGGCGCCTGGAGCGAGGTGGCGGAGTTCGCCGTCGCCCCGCCGCGGGCGGCCGGCACCATCGTCAAGGACGAGGGCGACGGGGGCTCCAAGGCCGCCGACTTCCTCGCGTCGAAGAAGTTCATCTAAGGGGGACCGATGGCTGAGATTCTGGTTCTCGTCGAGCACGTCGACGGCACGGTCAAGAAGGTCACCCTGGAGCTGCTGACGCTGGCCCGCTCGCTGGGCTCGCCCTCCGCGGTCTGGGCCGGTCCCGGCTACTCCGCGGACGCCAAGGCCAGGCTGGCCGAGTACGGCGCCGAGAAGGTCTACGTCGCCGACTCCGCCGAGATCATCGACTACGTGGTGGCGCCGAAGGCCGAGCTGCTCGCCCAGCTCGTCTCCTCCGCCTCCCCGGCGGCGGTCCTCGTGGCCGCGACCGCCGAGGGCAAGGAGATCGCCGGGCGCCTGGCGATCAAGACCGACTCCGGCGTGCTCACCGACGCCGTCGGCCTCGGTGACGGCTTCGTCGCCGAGCAGTCGATCTTCGGCGGCGGCGTCAACGTGAAGTCCAAGGTCGTCAAGGGCACCCCGATCGTCGCGGTCCGCCCCAACTCCACCGCCCCCGAGGCCTCCACGGGAGCGGCGGCCGAGGAGCAGGTGTCCCTGTCGCTGTCGGACGCCGCCAAGACCGCCAAGGTCGTCGAGCGCGTCGTGCAGGAGAAGGGCGCCCGCCCCGAGCTCGCCGAGGCCGCGATCGTGGTCTCCGGCGGCCGCGGGGTCGGCTCGGCCGAGAACTTCGCGATCATCGAGAGGCTGGCCGACTCCCTCGGAGCGGCCGTCGGCGCCTCGCGCGCCGCGACCGACGCCGGGTGGTACCCCCACCAGTTCCAGGTCGGGCAGACCGGCAAGACGGTGTCGCCGCAGCTCTACATCGCGGCGGGCATCTCCGGGGCCATCCAGCACCGGGCCGGCATGCAGACCGCCAAGACGATCATCGCGATCAACAAGGACCCGGAGGCGCCGATCTTCGAGCTGGCGGACTTCGGCGTCGTGGGCGACCTCAACCAGGTCGTCCCGCAGCTCTCGGAAGAGGTCGAAAAGCGCAAGTAGCCGCCACCAAGGCGTCTTCCAGGACGGCGCCGCGCCCCTGATCCGGGCGCTCGCGGGCGGCGGCCGCACCGGCGGCCGCCGCCCGGCGTGGTGGGTTACTCGGCGGAGAAGGCGGCGTCGAAGGACGCGGTGGGGGGCGTGATCGCGTTGAGGCCCTTGACGAAGGTCAGGGCCTCGGGGGCTCCGGCGAGGCGGTCCATGCCGGCGTCCTCCCATTCGACCGAGATCGGACCCTCGTACCCGATGGAGTTCAGGGCGCGGAAGCAGTCCTCCCAGGGCACGTCGCCCCGGCCGGTGGAGACGAAGTCCCAGCCACGGCGCAGGTCCGCCCAGGGCAGGTGCGACGACAGCCGGCCCCGGCGCCCGTCGCCCGAGCGCACCTTGGCGTCCTTGCAGTCGACGTGGTAGACGCGGTCGGCGAAGTCCAGGATGAACCCCACCGGGTCGATCTCCTGCCAGACCATGTGCGAGGGGTCCCAGTTCAGGCCGAAGGCCGGACGGTGCCCGATGGCTTCGAGCGTCCGCACGGTGGTGTGGTAGTCGTACGCGATCTCGCTCGGGTGCACCTCGTGGGCGAAGCGCACGCCGACCTCGTCGAACACGTCCAGGATGGGGTTCCAGCGGTCGGCGAAGTCCTGGTAGCCGGCGTCGATCATCGACGGCGGCACCGGGGGGAACATCGCGACGGTGTGCCAGATGGACGAGCCGGTGAAGCCGACCACCGTGTTCACGCCGAGCTTCGCCGCCGCGCGGGCGGTGTCCTTCATCTCCTCTGCCGCGGCCTGGCGCACCTGCTCGGGGTCTCCCGAGCCCCAGATGCGCGCCGGGAGGATGCCCTTGTGGCGCTCGTCGATCGGGCTGTCGCAGACGGCCTGCCCGACGAGGTGGTTGGAGATCGTCCAGACCTTCAGCCCGTGCTTGTCCAGGATCTCCAGCTTGCGGGGGATGTAGGACTCGTCCGACAGCGCCTTGTCGACCTCGAAGTGGTCACCCCAGCAGGCGATCTCCAGGCCGTCGTATCCCCACTCGCCGGCCAGGCGGCACACCTCCTCGAAGGGAAGGTCAGCCCACTGGCCGGTGAACAAGGTGATCGGTCGCGTCATGAACCCTCCACGGTGGTAAAGCGGCTTCCGTCAGCCGCACTCTGCTCGACCGCGGCCAGCACCCGCTGCACCCGCAGACCGTCGTCGAAGGACGGCTCGGGGCCGGTGCCGGCGGCGATCGCCTCGATGAAGTCCTTCACCTCGTGGGTGAAGCTGTGCTCGTAGCCCAGCCCGTGGCCCGGCGGCCACCAGGCCCCGGCGTACGGGTGCCCCCCTTCCGTGACGAGGATGCGCCGGAAGCCGGCCTCCTCGGCGGGAAGGGTGTGGTCGTGGAACCACAGCTCGTTCATCGACTCGAAGTCGAAGGACAGGCTGCCCAGCGAGCCGTTGACCTCGACGCGCAGCGCGTTCTTGTGCCCGGTCGCGAAGCGGGTGGCCTCGAAGGAGGCCAGTCCGCCGCCGCTGAGCCGGCCGATGAACAGCGCCGCGTCGTCGACCGTGACCGTGCCCGTCCCGGCGCCGCCACCGGCCGAGAGCCCGGCCGAACTGGCAGCGAGAGGACGCTCCTTGACGAAGGTCTCGGTCAACGCCGACACGCCGGTCAACCGCTCGCCGGTGATGAACTCGGCCGTGTCGATGATGTGCGCGCCGATGTCGCCCAGCGCCCCCGACCCCGCCTTGTCCTTCTGGAGCCGCCACACCAGGGGGAACTCCGGGTCGACGATCCAGTCCTGCAGGTACTGCGCCCGGACGTGCCGGATCTGGCCGATCCTGCCCTCGGCGACCCACTGGCGGGCGAGCGCGATGGCGGGCACCCGACGGTAGTTGAAGGCCACCATCGCGTGTACTCCCCGCTCGGCGGCGGCGCGGGCGACGGCGGCCATGGCCTCGGCCTCGGCGACGGTGTTGGCGAGCGGCTTCTCGCAGATGACGTGCTTGCCCGCCTGTAGCGCCGCGACCGCGATCTCCGCATGGCTGTCGCCCGGTGTGCAGATGTCGACGATCTGCACGTCGTCGCGGTCGATGAGGCGCTTCCAGTCGGTCTCCGCGTGGGCCCAGCCCAGCTTCTCGGCGGCCTGCGCGGTCGCCGCGGCCGATCTGCCGGCCAGTGCGACCATCGACGGCTTGAGCGGCAGGTCGAAGAACGCTCCGACGCTGCGCCAGGCATGGGAGTGCACACGTCCCATGAACGCGTACCCGATCATGCCGATCCCGACGGCAGGTCTCATGATTCGAACCCGAGCGGCAGATACTTCTGCGCGTTCTCCTTGGTGATGGTCTCCGATGCCAGGGTGATCGACTGCGGCACGGTGTTCTCGACGAGGTCGCTCAGGCCCTTGCCCTGGGCGATGAGCCTCGCGAGCTTGATCGCCGAGGACGCCATGGTCGGGCTGTAGGTCACCGTGGCCTTCAGCACGCCGTTGTCGGCCTGGATGTCGCGCATGGCGTTGGCCGATCCGGCGCCTCCCACCATGAAGAACTCGCTGCGGTTCGCCTCCTTGATGGCGGCGAGCACACCGATGCCCTGGTCGTCGTCGTGGTTCCAGATCGCGTCGATCTTCTTGTGCGCCTGGAGCAGGTTGCTGGCCACCTGCGTGCCCGACTCGACGGTGAACTTGGCGTCCTGCTGGGCGGTGACCGTGAAGCCGAAGGTCTTCAGGGCGTCGGCGAAGCCCTTGCTCCGGTCCTGCGTCAGCGGCAGCGTGGCGATGCCCTGGATCTCCAGGATCACCGGGTTGGAGACGCCCTTCTCCTTCAGGGTCTTGCCGATGTAGGTGCCCGCGGCCACGCCGAGGCCGTAGTTGTCGCCGCCGATCCAGGTACGGTACGACAGCTTCTCGGGGAAGACGCGATCGAGGTTGATCACCGGGATGCCGGCGTCCATCGCCTTGCGTGCGACCTGGTTGAGCTGCTCGCCGTCGTTCGGCAGGATCACCAGGGCGTTGACCTTGGCCGCGATCAGCGACTCGACCGCCGAGATCTGCTGGTTGATGTCGTTGGTCGGCTCGACCGGCTTGAACTCCACATCGGAGTACTGCTTGGCCTGCGACTCGGCGTTCTTGGCGATGGCCGCGATCCAGCCGTGGTCGGCCGCAGGGGCGGAGAAGCCGATGACGACCTTGGTGCCCGGCTGGTCGTTGTCCGTGCCGGCCGTGGTGGCCTGCGGGGCGGCGGAGCTGGGGGCGGCCGCGGGCTCGTTGCTGGTGCAGGCGCTCACGAGGGCCCCTGCGCCGACGACGGCTCCGCTGACGAGGAATCCTCGCCGGCCGACGCTCTTGTTCATATGTTCTCCCTTAATTCGGCTGGTCGCGTGTGCGATCCGGCCACAGAACCCACTTTGTGAAGCAAAGAGGGGTTTCGCGGTCTCAGGTGTGTGATGTGAGGCTTCGTCGCTGCAGCAGCACGGCGGCGACGATGATGATGCCTTTGGCGATGAGCTGGTCGCTCGTGTTCAGGCCGTTCAGGATGAACAGGTTGGTGATCAGCGTGAAGATCAGCAGACCTAAGATCGATCCGATGATGCTGCCCCGGCCGCCGGTGAGGAGGGTGCCGCCGATGATGACGGCGGCGATCGCGTCCAACTCGTACAGATCGCCGTGGGTGGAGGAGCCCGTCGTGGTCCGGGCCATGATCAGCACGGCGGCGATGCCACAGCACAGTCCGGACAGCGCGTACAGCATCACGGTGTGCCGGCGTACGTCGATGCCGGCCAGGCGCGCGGCCTCCGGGTTGCCCCCGACCGCGTAGGTGCGCCGGCCGAACGTGGTGCGGTTCAGCAGCACCCAGCCCAGCGCCACGACGAGCGCGAAGACGTAGACCAGCACCGGGAGGCCCAGCACTCGCGTCGTGGAGATGTCCACGATCGCCTGGTTGTCCGGTTGGACCAACTGGGTCCTGCGGTCCGACATCCGCTGGGCCAGACCGCGGGCGGCCACCAACATCGCCAGGGTGGCGATGAACGGCACCATCCGCCCATAAGTGATCAGTATTCCGTTGACCACTCCGGCGCCGACGCCGACCAGCACCGCGCACACGCTCATCACGAGCGGGCCGTAGGCCTGGGTGGCCAGCGTGGTGGCCCATACCGAGGCCAGTGCCATTACGGCGCCGACCGACAGGTCGATGCCCCCACCGATGATCACGAAGGTCGCGCCGATGGTGATCACCCCTATGGTCGCGGCCAGCGACAGGACGCTGACCAGGTTCGACCCTGTGGCGAAGTTGCCGGGCGCCGTCACCAAGCCGACCGCCGCCAGCACCACGAGCGTGATGATCAGGCCGAGATGAGGGATACGCCCGACTCTGTCGCGCATTGTCACTCCAGGGGGGGTCTTGCCGGACTGTCTTCCGGTGGACGAATGCTCGTCCACCGCGGGCGTCAGAGAGTCACTCACGCCGACTTTCCTTCCATGATCATGTCGAGGACGTCGTGTTCATCGAGATTCCGGGCATCGCTCTCGTGGATCACACGGCCCTCTCGGATGACCAGCACCCGGTCTGCCAGGCCGAGCACCTCGGGCACCTCGCTGGAGACCAGCAGCACGCCGATCCCCTCGTCGGCCAGCCTCCTGATGACGGCGTACAGCTCCGCTCGGGCCCCGACATCCACTCCCCGGGTCGGCTCGTCGAGCAGCAGCAGCTTGCGACCGTTGATCAACCAGCGCGCCAGAACGGCCTTCTGCTGGTTACCGCCCGAGAGGTTCTTGATCGGCCGGTCCAGATGCGGGGGACGGATTCCCAGCTCCTCGATCTGGCTCCAGGCCTCCGACGCCTCCAGGCCGCGATTCAGCCAGCCGAGCTTCGCGTAGCGGTCCAGGCTGCTCAGCGAGATGTTGCGCATGACGCTCTGGTCGAGCAGCAGTGCCTGGGCCTTGCGCTCCTCGGGGGCCAGGCCCATACCGGCCCGCACGGCGCGGCTGGGGTTGCCGCCGCGCACCGGTACGCCGTCCAGGATGACCTGCCCGGTGGCGCGGCGGGCTCCGTAGATCGCCTCGACGATCTCCGAGCGGCCCGATCCCACCAGCCCGGCCAGCCCGACGATCTCTCCGGTCCGCACGCTGAACGACACATCGCTGACCCGGCCGGGGACGGTCAGGCCCGCCACGCGCAGGACCTCGGGACGGCCGTCGTGGCTGCCGGGGCGCGGTCTGGGCGGGAAGACGTGCTCGACGTTGCGGCCGGTCATCAGGGATACGACCTGCGAGGTGGGCGTGTCGTTGGCCGGCAGTCCGACCGCGACCGTGCGTCCGTCCTTCAGTACGGTCACCCGGTCGCCGATCTCACGGATCTCCTCCAGCCGGTGCGAGATGTAGACCACCGCCACGCCCTGCGCGGTCAGCTCCCGGATGATCCGGAACAGGTTGGCCACCTCGTCGTGGGCCAGGGCCGCCGACGGCTCGTCCATCACGATCAACCGGGTGTCGTACGAGAGCGCCCGCGCCATGCTCACCACCTGCTTGGCGGCCGGCGACAGCCGGCCGACCTCGGTCGTGGGGCGGATGTCGCCGTGCCCGAGCCCGGCCAGCAACTGGCGGCTGGCCCGGTTGACCTCACTCTGACCGACGAACCCCAGCCGGGTCGGCTCGTGGCCGAGGAACACGTTCTCGGCGACGCTCAGCCCGTCGACCAGGTCCAGTTCCTGGTAGATCGTGGCTATGCCCAGCCGGATCGCGGCCGTCGGACTGGTCAGGCGAACCTGCTGCCCGCTCAAGGTGATGGTGCCCTCGTCCGGCTGGTGCGCTCCGGCCAGCACCTTGATGAGGGTCGACTTGCCCGCGCCGTTCTGACCGAGGAGGCAATGTACTTCCCCGGCGCGAACCTCAAGGTCGACGCCGTCCAGAGCGCGCACGCCTGGGAATTGCTTGACGATTCCTCGCATGACGAGGAGAGACGCCGACTCGGGGGCTGATTGCGGCACGGGAGTCTCCTGGGGGATGTCTGGCAGGCCGAAGAGAAGGAGGGGATCCCGTTCGCCGACCAGGCCAGACGGCACCACTCCGGCGGCGCCGAAATCGGCGAGGACGGTGCCGCTGGAGTTCTGGCCGAGGTCAGGCGAACGGGACGTTCAAAGGGAGGCGGGCAGGGACGGGCATGCCTCAGGAAGGCGGGAGGTGGCCGGTTGTTCTCTTCGGTGCCTGGTTTCTACGTGGAACGGATCGCGATGGTGGTGGGGTCGGACAGTACGCGCTCGATGACGACGTTGACCGCTCCCCGTGACGCCGCGCCGAAGCCGAGGTTGGAGGCGGCGAAGTCACACCGAACGGCGGCGACGGTCATGCCCAGACGTTGCAGCTCCGTCTGGGCGACCGGGATGAGCCGGTCGGCGAGCTGGGCGAAATAGCCACCCAGCACGATCACTCGTGGGTTGTAGAGGTTGACCAGCAGCGCGGTACCTCGCCCGAGCCACCGGCCCACCTCGGTGACGGCCGCGTCGACCCGGGGATCCCCTTCGGCTCGGCGCTGCTCGATCTCGGCGAGCCGCCTCTCCGGATCACGCACGTACTGCTGATGCGTTCCGTAGGCGTGGTCGGGGGTGGCCATCCGCACCAGCGCGGCCAGCCCCACTTTGGTCTCCCAGCAGCCGACCCGTCCACAGCCGCACGGCTCACCGGAGGGGTCGACCACGACGTGGCCCACCTCGCCCGCGAACCCGTCCGCGCCGCTCATCAGCCGGCCGCCGGAGATGACACCGCAGCCGACGCCGACCTCACCGGTGAGGTAGACCAGGTTGGGCGTGTTCATGGCCACGCCCGAGCTGTATTCGGCCAGCGCGGCGAGGTTGGCATCATTGTCGACGGTGATGGGCACGTTCGGCGAGATGCCGGCGGACAGCAGCCAGTCGACCACCGACACCCCGTGCCAGCCGAGGTTCGGGGCGACGACGACGGTGCCGGTCGCCGCGTCGATGAGACCGGGAACGGCCACCGTGATCCCGGCCGGGGTGACCTCAAGCTGGTCGAGGTCCGCGATGGCCTTCTCGATCACTTGGGCGAGCTTGTCGAGTGCGCGCTCGGGACCGGCGCCCATGGCGTCGAAGCCGATCCGCCGGTCGATGAGCACCCGGCCCGCCAGGTCGGCGGCGAACGCCGCGATGTAGTCAACGTTGACCTCCAGTCCCAGCGCGCCCACCCGCGAGCCGTCGAGAACGAGCGCGAGACCCGGCCGCCCGACGGAGCCCGCGTGCTGCGGCCCGATCTCCTTGACCAGCCCGCGAGCCTGCAACTCGCCCACCAGGCTGGTGATCGTGGTCTTGTTCAGGCCGGTCTCCACGGCGACCGCTGATCTGGAGCAAGGGCCGTGTTCGCTGACGTGGCGTAGCACAAGGGACAGGTTGGAGCGGCGAACCGTGGTCTGGTCCGCGGGAATACCTGTGGACCGGCTCAGATTCCTTGAGCCCTTGGCGTGGCCGTCAGGCCGACGTTGATCCACAGTCACCCCCTTGAATTACTTTGCATGGCTGGCCGAATTAAAGCCGTGCACGCCTCCGGGGGGCAAGCTCTGGGGCGCGGCAAGCTGTGTAACGTTCTCGTAACTCGATCGAATTTGCAGCTGACCTGCGGCGTTGTCCGAAGATGTCAACTCGTTATCGTGCGAATGAGTGCATACCGGACACATGCGTGTTACAAACCTTGATTAGTTGATCTCGAAGATAAATGAAGGCAGGTGACCCGTGACGCAGGAAGAGCACTTCACCCGAGCGGCGGGTGGCACCGCTCTGCCGACCAGCCCTGCCGCGTTGCGCCGGGCCAACCTCTCCCTCGTGTTGCGCCGGTTACGCGACAATGTGTCGTCCCGGGCCGACATCGCCGAGGCGACCGGCCTGCACAGGGCCACCGTCTCCAACCTGATGGCCGAGCTCCTCGATCGGCGGCTGGTACGGGAGGTCGGCATCGAGCACGCCGGTGCGGTCGGCCGCCCCCCGCGGGCGGTGGCGCTGCACGGCGCGCACGTCGGCGCGCTGGGCATGGAGATCAACGTCGACTACATCTCGGTGCATGGCTCCGACCTCAGCGGCCGTGCCCTGGTGGAGCGCCGGGTCGGCTTCGACACGATGGGCAGCGGCCCCGACCGTTCGCTGCGCCGGCTCGGCATGGTGGCGCGGGAGGCCATCGAGGCGATGAAGCGGGCAGGGGCCGTCCCTGCCGGAATCGGCGTGGCGGTACCGGCACTGGTCGACGTGGCGCGCGGCGTCGTGACCTTCGCTCCGAACCTGCACTGGCGTGACCTGCCGCTGGCCGCTCGGCTGTCGGACACGCTCGGCCCGCTGGGCATCCCGGTGATGGTGGACAACGACGCCAACCTCGCGGCCCTGGCCGAGCACACCTCAGGCGTCGCCGCCGGCACACCTCATCTGGTCTACCTGACCGGCGAGGTCGGCGTGGGCGGTGGACTCATCGTCGACGGCAGGCTGCTCCGCGGCGCGGACGGGTTCTCCGGCGAGGTCGGGCACCTGCCGGTGGATCCGGCCGGCGCCCGATGCGGCTGCGGGCGGCACGGCTGCTGGGAGACCAAGGTGGGGCTGGCCGCGCTGGTGCGCATGGCCATGCCCGAGCAGGCGTACGAGCTGGCCGGCCTGCCGGTGTCCGACCCCGAGGAGCGGGCGACGGAGATCGCCAGAGGGCTGGCCGCAGGTGACCACCGCATGCTTGAGGCGGTCGCGGAGGTCGGACGGTGGCTCGGGCTCGGTGGCTCGATCGTGGTCAACCTTTTCAACCCGCGGGTGATCGTCGTCGGCGGTTACTTCGCCACGCTGGCCGAGTGGCTGCTGCCGCACGCCCAGGCGGAGTTGGAGCGGCTGGTCGTAGCCGGCCCCGCCGCCCAATGCCGGTTCACCGCGTCCAATTTAGGCTTCGGCGCCGCGTCCCGCGGCGCCGCGAGCATGGTGATCAACCAGCTCATCGACGACCCAACCACGATCATGGATCTATTGCCCCTGCCGACAAGCTAATGACGGCCCCCAGAGCCTGGAGACCGCACCCTCCAGCAACTGAAGTATCCACCACCAGTAAGCGGCAACGGGCGCGGCGGCGCGCGCCTTGCCTGACGTCCCCCCAGTCAGGAAAGGGATTCCCATGTCACCACGTTCCCGAACGTGGGCCAGGCTGCTCACCGCGGCCCTGCCACCCAACCAAGCTCGTTCTCTAAGCCGAACGACAGCAGCGACGATGGCGCTGGCACTCATCCTGCCGATCCTGTCGCTGTTCGCCCTGCCGGCGAGCGCCGCGAGCGCCGCGACCGCGGCGGCGCCCGACTTCAAGGTGCTGGTGTTCTCCAAGACCACCGGCTTCCGGCACGACTCGATCCCGGAGGGCGTCGCCGCGGTCCAGAAGTTGGGTCAGGACAACAACTTCGCGGTCGACACGACCGAGGACGCCACGAAGTTCACCGACGAGAACCTGAAGCAGTACCAGGCCGTCGTGTTCATGTCCACCACTGGTGACCCGCTGGGTACCCAGGACCAGAAGGACGCCTTCCAGCGTTACATCCAGGCCGGCGGCGGCTACGCCGGCGTACACGCCGCCTCCGACAGCGGGTACAGCTGGTCGTGGTACAAGAACCTGGTCGGCGCGTACTTCAAGTCGCACCCGACGCCCCAGAACGCCACGGTCAAGGTCGAGGACCCGGAGCACCCCTCCACCAAGGGCCTGCCGACCTCGTGGACCCGGTATGACGAGTGGTATGACTACCAGTCGAACCCGCGTGGAACGGTACATGTGCTGGCGTCGCTGGACGAGAAGTCCTACACCGGCGGCACCATGGGCATCGACCACCCGACGGTGTGGTGCCAGGACTATGACGGGGGCCGCTCCTGGTACACCGGGCTCGGCCACACCAAGGAGAGCTTCGTCGAGGCGAACTTCCTGCGCATGCTCCTCGGTGGCATCCGGACCGCCGCGGGCGCGGTGAAGGCCGACTGCTCGGCATCGCAGAGCGGCAGCTTCGAGAAGGTCGCACTGGACAACAAGACGTCCAACCCGATGATGCTGGACGTGGCCAAGGACGGCCGGGTGTTCTTCATCGACCGGCTGGGCGACGTGCGCATCATCAAGCCCACCGGCGGCACGGTGACCGCCGGGCACCTGAACGTGTTCACCGCCAACGAGAGCGGCCTGCTCGGCATGGTGCTGGACCGCAACTTCGCCACCAACGGCTGGATCTACTTCTACTACTCGCCGGTCGGAGTGAACGTCGACCGGCTGAGCCGGTTCACCGTCGTCGGCGACACCATCGACATGGCGAGCGAGAAGAAGGTCATGGACGCGCCGGTGCAGCGTGCCGAGTGCTGCCACCACGGCGGCGGCATGCTGATGGATCACAAGACCGGTGATCTGTGGCTGGCCACGGGCGACAACACCAACCCGTTCGCCTCGGACAGCTACACGCCGATCGACGAGCAGTCGGGCCGTTCCTCCTGGGACGCGCAGCGCAGCGCGGGTAACACCAACGACCTGAGCGGCAAGCTGCTGCGTATCCACCCTGAGGCGGACGGCACCTACACCGTGCCCGCGGGCAACCTGTTCGCTCCGGGTACCGCCAAGACCAAGCCCGAGATCTACGGCATGGGCTTCCGTAACCCGTTCCGGATCGGCCTTGACCCCAAGACCGGGTACGTGATGGTGGCCGACTACGGCCCGGACGCCTCGGCCGCCAACGCCAACCGGGGTCCGGAGAACACCGTCGAGTGGAACCTGGTCACCAAGCCGGGCAACTTCGGCTGGCCGTACTGCATCGGCAACAACTCTCCGTACATCCAGTACGACTTCGCCACCAAGAAGTCGGGCTCGGCGTTCAACTGCGCGGCACCGGTCAACAACTCGCCGAACAACACCGGTCTGACCAACCTGCCGCCGGTGACCCCCGCGACGATCTGGTACCACTACAACACCGACCAGCAGAACTTCCCCGAGCTCAACGGTGGCGCGCCGATGGCGGGCCCGGTCTACCGCTACGACGCGAACCTTGCCTCCAGCACCAAGTGGCCGGCGTACTGGGACGGCAAGGCGCTGTTCGGTGAGTGGAACACCAACAAGATGTTCTCGTTCCAGCTGAACGAGGACACCACCAAGCTCGTGAAGATCAACCAGATCCTGAAGTCCATGAGCTTCAAGCGGCCGATGGACATCAAGTTCGGCCCCGACGGGGCGATGTACCTGCTTGAGTGGGGATCCGGTTTCGGTGGCGACAACGCCGACTCCGGTGTCTACCGCATCGACTACGTCAAGGGCGTCCGTCCGCCGGTCGCCCGCGTCACGTCGGACAAGACCGACGGTCCGCTGCCGCTGGCCGTGAAGTTCTCCAGCGAGGGCTCGAAGGACCCCGACGGCAAGCCGCTCACCTACGCGTGGGACTTCGACGGCGACGGCACGGTCGACTCCACCGAGGCCAACCCGTCGTACACCTACACCAAGGCCGGCGAGTTCAACGCGGTCCTGACCGTGACCAACGTCGCCGGCGCCACGGCGCGGGCGAGCGTGACGATCGTCCCGGGCAACACCAAGCCGACCGTCAAGGTGGACCTTCCGCCGAACGGCGGGTTCTTCGACTTCGGCGACCAGGTGAAGTTCAAGGTCACCGTCACCGACCCCGAGGACGGCACGATCGACTGTGACGAGGTGCAGATCCAGGCGATCCTGGGTCACGACACCCACGGTCACCCTCTGGACCAGCTCAAGGGCTGTGAGGGCGTGCTGCCGACCACTCAGAGCGGGCACGGCGCCGATGACAACATCTTCTATGTGATCGAGGCCAGCTACGCCGACCACGGTGCCGGTGCGGCCAAGTCGCTCACCGGACGAGGCCAGGTCATCCTGCAGCCCAAGCGCAAGCAGGCTGAGCACTTCGCCGAGACCGGCCGGGTGGCAGGCGGCGTTGGCACTGACGCCGCGGGTGTGCAGGTAGAGACCACCAGCGACCCGCTGGGCGGCACGAAGAACATCGGATTCATCCAGGACGGCGACTGGTGGTCGTTCGACCCGGTGAACCTGACGAACATCACCGCGATCAAGTTCCGGGCGGCGTCGACCATCGCCGGCGCCACCCTGCAGGTCAAGGCGGGCAACCCGGAGACCGGGACGCTGCTCGGCTCGGTCAACGTGCCGAACACCGGCGCCTGGCAGACGTTCACCGATCTCACGCTGAACCTGAGCAACCCGCCGACCACGAGCGGACCGCTGTACTTCGTCACGCGCAAGCCGGCGAGCGCGGCGAACGACGCGTCGCTGGTCAACATCAACTGGGTCGACTTCATCGGTAAGGGCTTCACCGAGAACCAGCGCCCGGTCGTGACCGTGTCGGCGACCCCGACCACGGGCACCGCTCCGCTGAAGGTCGACTTCACGAGTACGGCCACCGATCCCGACGGCGACCTGCCGCTCACCTACAAGTGGGACTTCGGGGTGACCGGCGCGCCGAAGCCGACCACGGCCAACGCCAGCTACACCTACACCGCGCCGGGCACCTACGTCGCCTCCGTGACGGTGACCGACGCCAAGGGCGCCACGAGCACCGAGCAGGTCTCGGTCAAGGTGAACCCGTCCAACGTGCTCTGCCTGTCGGGGCGTTCGGACGACTTCCTCGGGACCGAGCTCGACCGTGACCGCTGGTCGGTCATCCGGGAGAACCAGACCCTCAAGGTCGCCGACGGCAAGCTGGTCATCCCGACCTCGGCCACCGACATCTACGGCGCGGGCGGCAACACGTCGAACATCGTCGTGCAGCCGGCCCCGGCCGGAGCCTGGGTGGCCACCACCAAGGTGACGCTCAACGCCAGGGACGCCTACCAGCAGGCCGGTCTGATTCTCTACGGCGACGACGACAACTACGCCAAGATGGTGCTGCAGGCGCGGGCGACCAACAACCACGCCAACCGCATCTTCCAGTTCATCCGCGAGGAGAACGGCGCCACCAACGAGGTGACGCAGAGCAACACCGCACAGCTCGGGGACGCCTACCCCGACACGGTGTACGTCCGGTTCATCAGCGACGGCACCAACATCACCGCCCACTACTCGTCGGACGGCGTCACCTACACCGCCATGCCGCAGACCAAGCCGCTCGCCGGGATCACCAACCCGAGGATCGGCCTGATCGCGCTGGCCAGCACCGGCACCCGGCCGGTGATCGACGCCTCCTTCGACTGGTTCCAGATCACCCCGGACGACAAGGCGACCAGGCCGTCCCCGAACGACGAGTTCACCGGTAGCGCGATCGACCTCTGCCGCTGGGACGCGATCGTGCGCTCCGACCCGGCCGCGGCGCGGGTGACCGATGGCAACCTGGAGATCGACACCTCGAAGGGAGACATCTACGGGACCGACAACAGCGCCCCGAAGAACTTCATCCTGCAGCCGGCGCCGAGCGGCGACTGGACGCTGGAGACCAAGGTCGACGCATCGGCGTTCAACGAGGCCTACCAGCAGGGCGGCCTGATCGTCTACGCCGGTGACGACGACTACGTGAAGTTCGACTACATCACCGACAACAACGCCGGCTCGGCCGTGAACCGCAGGATCGAGCTGCGCAGCGAGGTCGGCGGCGTGGTCCAGGACCCGCAGCCGCAGGTCAGTAACCTGACCAGCGGCGTGTGGTGGCTGCGGCTGAAGAAGGAAGGCGACACCTTCCGCGGCTACTACTCCTCGAACGGCACCACCTGGACCGAGATCGCCCTGAACGGCACCGCGACCCCGGTCAAGAACAACAAGGTCGCCAGCGGAGCCAAGGTCGGTCTGTTCGCCTTCGGTGTCAACCAGACGGCGTCCAAGACGGCCAAGTTCGACTACTTCCGCCTCACCCAGGGTGCCGAGGACAAGACCGCGCCGGTGACGACCGCGGCCACCGCCCCGGCCCAGCCGGCCGGCGGCTGGTTCGCAGGGCCGGTGGTGGTCACCCTGACCGCGGCCGACGAGGCGAACGGCAGCGGGGTCGACCGCAGCGAGTACAAGCTGGACAGCGGCGACTGGACCCGGTACGCCGGCCCGGTCACCGTCTCCGGCGACGGCTCGCATGCGCTGGCCTACCGTTCGGTCGACAAGGCGGGCAACGTCGAGGACGCCAAGACCCTCACGGTCAAGGTGGACGCGACGGCGCCGGTGACGACCGCCGCGGTCCCGCAGGGCAACGACGACGGCGCCTACATCGAGGAGGTGGCGGTGACCCTGTCCGCGACGGACGCGACGTCCGGCGTGGCGGGCACCGAGTACTCCCTGGACGGCGGCGCGTGGAAGCCGTACACCGCGGCGGTCACCGTCTCGGGTGCGGGGCAGCACGAGTTGCGTTACCGCTCGACCGACAAGGCGGGCAACGTCGAGGGCATCAAGGTCATCAAGGTGACGGTGGTCTCCGGCGTCACGCTGACCGTGACCGCCTCGTCCCGCTGCGTGGGCTCGTCGGCGTACGTGGCGGTGACGGCCGTCAACACCAGCGGCGTGCCGGTGACCGTGTCGCTGTCGACGCCGTACGGTGCCAAGGTCGTCGCCGATGTGGCGCCGGGCAGCCAGGCCTACCAGTCGTTCAACTCCAGGGCCGGGCAGATCGGCGCGGGCAAGGTCACCGTGACCGGAACCGCGACCATCGGTGGCAAGAAGGTCACCAAGTCCTACGAGGTCGGCTACACCGCGCTCAGCTGCGGCTGATCGCTCCGGCGGCGGTCACAGTGCGCACTGCTGGGGCCGCCGCCCTTGCTGAACCCGGGGCCGGTCGAATCGGCCGGCCCCGGCCCCCAAAGATGGAGCACTCATATGAGAACCAAGAGAACAACCCAGATACTCGCCGCGTCGGTGCTCGGCTTCGCGCTGGTCGGTCTGGCCGGCCCCGCGATGGCGGACGACGGGCCGGACACCGACGGCATCGACGTGTCGGTGACGATCGAGCCGCTGCGCGTTCCCGGTCAGGTGTCGATGACCGTCGCGGACAACACCGGGGTGACCCTGAACGAGAACGGGACCAACGCGGCCGCCCGCCAGTTCGTCGGTACGTTGCCGACGGTCACGGTGGCCGACACCCGTCTTCCCGACGAGATCCCCGCCGGGGACTTCTGGGCCGTGGTCGGCCAGGCCAGCCAGTTCAGCGCGACAGGGAGCGCCTCGACGATCGGGCCGGAGTACCTGGGCTGGACTCCGCGTCTGCTGAACGGATCGACAAGCGGGGTGGTGGAGGCCGGCGAGCCGGTGTCCAGCGTCATCTCCGATGGCACCGGGGCGGCCGCGGTGGGTCTGCAGGGCCAGGAGCTGCTGGTGTCGACCGCGAACTCCGCTGACGAGATCGGGTCCTGGCAGGTCAACGCCGATCTGGTGCTGCGGACTCCGGTGGATGTCACGGCCGGTAAGTACCAATCGACCCTGACGCTTTCGCTGTTCAACCAGTCCTGAGCCGGCGGCAGTACGCCCCCGGCGGGTGTGGGTGTCCGGGACGTGCGCCACTGTGGCCCATGTCCCGGCCATCCGCGAGGACGGTGGCCAACATGGGCAATGTCCGGCTCGTCCCGGACGCGACGGTCCGGGCGTCGGCGCTGGTGGGTGAGAGCGGCTGGGATGACGCCTCCGAGGCCAAGACCAGGGAGGTCATGCCCGGTGGCAGTCGCGGGTTCACCGCGAGTTGAAGACGTGCGCGGGGAGCCGTCGTCACATGTCCCGGGCCCACGGTCCCGGCGGACGGGCGACCCGGCACCCCGCTGAACCATCCGGGTTCCCCGCGACACATGTCCTGGAGCACCCGTACCGCATTCCGCACCCATCAGCAGATACGTCCATCAGGAGGTGGCGGCCGTCAACAGAAGCAAGGAAGCGACGGTGATCCGGAACTCGCCCCGAGGCCGGGTACTCGCGGTCGCGTTCGCGTTCGCGCTCGGCGCGCTGCTCGCAGGTGGCGTCGTCTTCGTCGCGACCAGGCCGAGCTCGACCGAACGGATGGTCGAGCAGCTCCGTGCGGAGTCCGCCCTCCGGGACAAGGCACAGATCAAGACACTCACCGAGCTGGCCCGAACCACCCGCGACCGGCTCACCCCCATGCTCGAAGGCCTGAGCCGGGTCATACCAGCCGACGGCGCCGCGGGACCCGTCGCACCCGCCGCGGTGACCGCCGCCGATGTCGAATCCTGGCAGAAGACGGCCGACGCGGCCGTCGCGGGCTTCGCCGACCCGCCCTCCGGCGAGACCGCCACCAACCTGGCGAGATCGGGCCTCGCCTCCGCCGTCCGGCAGCTCGCCGTCACCGTCGGCACCTACGCCGCCGCGCAGGAGCTCACCGGCGCGGCCCGCGCGAACGTGTTGGCCCTCGTGGCACGGCAACGCGCGGACGCGGTGTTCACCTGGTCGGTCGGCGCCACCGCTCTCGACTCGGTGAACGTCGACGCGGGCTATGGGCACCAGCACGTGTTCCTGCCGATGTCGTCCGGCGAGGGGGCGCTCACTCCGGATGACGCGCCAGAGGGGGAAGGCGAGGAGCGTCATCCCGAGTGATCCTCTTTCAACCTGGGTGACGCGCCTGATTTCCCGGCTCGCCGAATCCCCCGAAAGGCCGATGAGCACTGGGCGGACTCCGCCGGTCGTGAGGCCTGATGAGCAGGGGTGTGTGCGGCCCGTCAGGCGGCGAGCGAGACCGGCTCGGGCTCCGCGGCCCGCTCCCGTAGCGGCTGGACGCCGGCCACGGTGGCGGGCTCGCGTGGCAGGAAGTGCGCGGCCACCGCGATGAGCACGCCCAGCACCACCGCCACGCCGAGCGCGACCCGCAGCGTCGCGGCGTGGCTGATGAAGCCGATCACCACGGGGCCGAGGAGCAGGCCCGCGTACCCCATCGCGCCGGTCTGGGCGATGGCGGGACCCGGGGTCGCGGTCGCCGTGCCGGCGAGCGAGATCGCCATCGGCGAGACCGTGGCGACGGCGAGGCCGATGAGGATCATCCCGCCGACCGCCACCAGCGGGGACGACGTGGTGATCACGATCGCGAATGCCGCGGCCGTGGCGAGCCCGGCGGCGATGATCAGGCGGCGGGCGCCGAACGCGGTGCGCAACCGGTCGCCGGTGAGCCGGGAGACCAGCATGCCGGCCTCGAAGATCGGGTAGCCGAGGGCGGCGACCGCCTCGGGGGCGCCGATGGTGTCACGCAGGAACAGGCCGTTCCAGTCCGCCACCGCGCCCTCGACCATGAAGGCGCCGAACGCGATCGCGCCGAGCAGGTACACCACCGGGGGCATCCGCCGCCGCGACCTGCCTGAGCCGGTCTCAACGGGCGCCGTGTCCGGCAGGAAGCCCCGGCTGAGCAGGTACGCCCCGGGGGCTGACACCAGGGCGACCGCGGTCAGGTTGGCGGTGAACGACACCCCCGTGGAGATGGCCACGGTGCCGAGCAGGCCGGCCGACATGGCGCCCACGCACCAGCCGGCGTGCATGCCGTTCATCAGCGGGCGGCCGTAGGCGCGCTCCACCGCCGAGCCCTGGGCGTTCATCGCGACGTCCACGGCCCCGAAGAACATGCCGAACAGCCCGGCCGCGACGATCATCGCAGAGAACGACGGGGCGAACGCCACCCCGAGCAGGGACGCCGCGCAGAGGGGAGCCCCGACCCGCAGGACGGAGCGGCTGCCCGCCCGTGCCATCACTCCGCGCATGGACTGCATGGTCACCAGCGCCCCCAGCCCCCACGAGAGGAGCACGACGCCGACCGAGGCCTCTGACAGGCCGAGCTTGTCGGTCAGCGCGGGGATGCGCACGGTGAACGTGCCGCACATGAGGCCGGCGAGGACGAAGGTGAGGATCGCCCGGGAGCGGGCGGTCCTCAGGTCGCGGGTCATCACAGGGTCCTTTCAAGGTTCTACACAGGGGTGTAACGGTGTGGGGGGAATGTGGGACGCCGTTCCTGGTCCGCAAGGGCCATCCCGGAACCGGGGCCCGCGGGGGCCGTCCCCGGAACCACGTCCGGACCGGGAGGCACCCCGCCGCGCTCAGGCGGGCAGGGGAAAGCCTGCCGTGCTCAGGCGGACCGGGGGAGTACGGAAGCGGACCTGCGGGTGACGGGTTGGGACCGTACGGAGACGGCCGTGGTCAGGCGGGGCCGCGCGCGGGGACGGCCCTTCCTGGCCGGCCAGGAAGGGCGGGCGCCTGCGGGGTCAAGGGCTCGCGAGCAGCGCCAGGAGCCCGCGGTGGAGCTCCGCGTAGTGGGCCTCGCCGTAGAAACCCGGGTCGTGGGTCACGACGTCCCACAACCCCTCGCAGGCGAGCCGGACGATCTGGGCCGCCATCGGGTCGGCCTCGGCCTCCATGCCCTCACGGTGCCACCGGGCCATCGCCTCGCGCAGCGGCGCGAGCAGCTCGGGGTCGCCGGCCGCGCCGGTGACCACCGCCCAGCGTCTCAGCCGCCCGCTCTGGATCGCGGTGAACGTGGCGGCGAGGTAGGCCCGGGTGTAGGTGCTCTCGTCCTGGGCGGCGACCAGCTCGTCGAAGTCGGCGATGAGCCGCTCGATCATGCCCTTGATCAGGGCTTCTTTGGTGCTGAAGTGGTAGAGGAGACCGCCTTTGCTGACGCCGGCGCGCTCGGCGACGGCCGACAGGGTGAGGCACTGGGCCCCCTGATCGGCCAGCAGCCTTTCCGCCGCGTCCAAAAGCTCATCTTTCCTCACATCCGGAACTATACCGTCCAGACGGTACAGCTCTCAAACTGGGTACCCTGGGTACGTCATGGCATACCTAGACCACGCGGCGACTACGCCGATGCTCACCGAAGCGATCGAGGCGATGACCGCACAGCTCGTGCGCGTCGGCAACGCCTCCTCCCTCCACGCGGCCGGCCGTCGCACTCGCAGGGTCGTCGAGGAGTCGCGCGAGACCATCGCCGGCGCACTCGGGGCACGGCCGAGCGAGGTCGTCTTCACCTCCGGGGGCACGGAGGCCGACAACCTCGCAATCAAGGGGCTCTTCTGGGCACGCCACCAGGCCTCCGGGGCCGACCGGGTGCTGATCAGCGCCGTCGAGCACCACGCCGCCCTCGATCCGGCCCACTGGCTGGGCGACCGGCAGGGCGCGTCCGTCGAGCTCCTGCCCGTCGACGAGTACGGCCGCGTCCATCCCGGCACCCTGCGTGCGGCGATCGAGAGCGATCCGGGGCGCGTCGCCGTGGTCAGCGTCATGTGGGCCAACAACGAGGTCGGCACCATCCAGCGCATCCCCGAGCTGGCGGCGATCGCCCGGGAGCACGGCATCCCGTTCCACACCGACGCGGTGCAGGCCGTGGGGCAGTTGCCCGTCTCGTTCTCGGAGTCGGGCGTCGAGGCGCTCACCCTGTCCGGGCACAAGGTCGGCGGCCCGATGGGCGTGGGAGCGCTGCTGCTGGCGCGCGGCGTCGACCCGGTCCCCGTCCTCCACGGCGGGGGTCAGGAGCGCGACGTGCGCTCGGGCACCCTCGACGCCCCGGCGATCGCCGGGTTCGCGGCGGCCGTGCGGGCGGCGGTGGAGCAGCGCGAGGAGAAGGCCGCCCGGCTGCGCGCCCTGCGCGACGAGCTGATCGCCAGGGTCAGGGAGGCGGTGCCCGACGTGATCCTCAACGGCCATCCGGACGAGCGCCTCCCCGGCAACGCCCACTTCTCCTTCCCCGGGTGCGAGGGCGACGCGCTGCTGATGCTGCTCGACGCCAAGGGCATCGAGTGCTCGACGGGTTCTGCCTGCTCCGCGGGCGTCGCCCAGCCGTCGCACGTGCTGCTGGCCATGGGGTCCGACGCGGTACGGGCGCGCGGGTCGCTGCGCTTCACTCTCGGGCACACCTCGACCAGGGCCGACGTGGACGAGCTGGTCGAGGTGATCGGCGGCGTCGTCGAGCGCGCCCGCCGCGCCGGGCTGACATAGGGCCCGCCGCCGGGCCGGGCGGGCGTGGTACGTCCGTGAGGGAATGCTGTGCGCCGTTCCGGGCGGTCACTCCTTGATCTGGAGGCCCATCGAGCGGGCCGTACCGGCGATGATCTTCTCCGCCTGGTCCAGGTCGGTGGTGTTGAGGTCGGGAAGCTTCGTGCGGGCGACCTCGCGGAGCTGCTCCCTGGTGATCGTCGCGGCGACGTCGTGCCCGGGCCGCGCGCCGCCGCCGTCCAGCCCGGCGATCCTTCGCAGGAGCGAGGCCGTCGTCGGCATCCTGGTCACGAGGTCGAACGACCGGTCCTCGTACATGGTGATCTCGGCGGGCACGACGAACCCCCGTTGGGACTCTGTCGCGGCGTTGTACCGCCGGCAGAAGTCCATGAGGTTGATGCCGAGCGGGCCCAGATCCTTACCGACGGTCGCGGGGCTCGCCTCCCCGGCCTTGACCTGCAGCTTCACGACTCTAGTGATCTTGTTCTTGGCCATGCTCGAAACCGTAAAGTGTCCAGTAACTGGAGACTCAACTGCGATAATCGGGGTCATGGCCCGCGAGACGTACACGATCGGGCAGCTCTCCAAGCTGTCCGGCCTTCCGGTGAAGACGATCAGGTTCTACTCCGACGTGGGCGTCCTGCCCGAGCAGTCCCGCACCCCGGCCGGCTACCGGGTCTACGGCGAGAGCGACCTGGCGAGGCTGGAGCTCGTCCGCACCCTTCGCGACATCGGCGTCGATCTCGCGACGATCCGCTCCCTCGGCGAGCGCGACCTGCGCCAGGTGCTCGCCCTCCACCTGCGCACGGTGGAGACCCAGCTCAAGGCCCTGCAGCGCACCCGGGCGGTCCTGCGGGCCACGCTCGACCGGGGCGACACCTCGGAGGCCGACCTGCGCAGGCTCAACACGCTCGGCCGGATCGGCGCCGCCGAGCGCGAGGCGATGATGGACTCCTTCGTGGCCGAGGTCGGGGGAGGGATCCGCGCCCGCGAGCAGTGGCTGACGCGGCTGCGGGAGGCCATGGTGCCCGAGCTGCCGGCCGAGCCGACCGTCGAGCAGCTCGACGCGTGGCTGGAGCTGGCCGAGCTGCTCTCCGACGACGACTACCGGACGAGCCTTCGCCGCCAGAGCGACGACTTCTGGCAGAGGCGCGAGCGCGACGGGGAGCCCGGCCAGACGAGCTGGGACGAGACCAACGAGGCCGTCACCGAGATGGTGCTCGCCGCTCTCGACGAGGGCGTGGAGCCGGGTTCCGCCGCCGCGGGCCCGATCCTCGACCGGGTGGTGTCCCTTCTGGCCACGATGCACGGCGAGACGGACGGCCCGGAGTTCCGCCGGTCGCTGTCACGCGGCTACGAGGAGCACGACCCGCGTGCCGTGCGCCACTGGGAGCTGGTCGCCGCCATCCAGAACACCCCGTGGCCGCACCCGCAGACCCTCGCCCACGCCTGGATCGCCGAGGCACTGCGCCTCAACCTCCCCTGACCCGCCGTACGTCCGCCCGGGTGCCGCCTCGAACGGCCCCCTGGCACTCGACTCATTCGCTCAGCGCGTCCGACGCAGCCGCCAGTAATAGAGATATAAGACGGAGACGCTGTGGGCCTACGACTTCCGCGTCGGCCAGCAGTTCACGTTGAAGCAGAACCCGCTCCGCCGCGAGCACCTGGACGACTTCGTCAAGTGCTATCGGCCAGGAGAGCCGCGTAAGCACCGGATCGAGACGGAACGGTTCCGGCCGTTCAGTTACGAAGAGCTGATCGCCCGGGACAAGGTCAATCTCGACATCAGCTGGTTGAAGGATCCCTCCCTGGAGGACGCCGACTCGCTGCTGCCTCCCGAAGTGATCGCCCAGGACCCCGTGGAGGACCTGGAAGCCGCGCTGAGCGAGTTCGCCGCAATCGCCGAGGCACTGCAGCAGTCGCGCGAGAGGTCCGCCGACTCATAGATATCCCGGATGAGGGCGAAAACAGGGCGTACGAGGTGGGACTCTGGCGGATCGCCGGAAACGGCGAAGCGGTTCGCATCACTTCTGGTGCGATTCCGTTGGAGTCCCACGTCTCGTCTGGCGAGGGGTTGTGCCTCCGTTGAGATGGTGCATCCGTACCTCAGGCGTTTTGGGGAGGCGCGACGGCCAGGAGCTTGCGTAGCTCTATGGCGGAAGGGCCACTTCGCCGGACTGGGGGGACAGCACGGAGGACCATGTTGGCGGTTTCGATCACGTGGTGGCTGCGGTAGGCGGGAGTGACCGCGTTGATTGCTGTTGCCGCCTGATGTAGGCCCTCGTCGATGCCGCCTTGGGTGACCGTGCACAGTGCACTGTGCAGTTGGACGTTGACGAGGTACACGTAGTCCCGGGTGACCATCAGCACCTTCTCCCGGGCAGTGCCCGCCGCGGAATCGTTGCCCACTCCGGAGTACACCCAGCTTTCCGCGAAGTGGAGCCCATCTGGCTTCCAGAAGCCATACCGGTCCGTGCCGCCCTGTTCCGCGGCCTTGTGCAGGGTGACCAGCGTCCCGAGTGCTTCGTCGTGCCTGCCGAGCATCGACAGCGCCTTCGCTTCGGTGGTCAGCAGCTTGAGGTAGGGCTTGTCGGTGAGCTGCTGGGCACTGCGTACCATGCGCAGGATCGTTTCCGGGTCGCGTTGGCCGTAGAGGCCGTGGCCAGTTTCCTCAGCTCGGACGAGGAGGCGGAGCGCCAGGTCCCCGGAGGCGTCGGCCGCCTGACGGGCGCTGTACCACCAGCGGATGGCCGCGCCGTGATCGCCCAGCCGGGTCAGTGCGTTGGCCTGGAGCGAGGAGAGCATGGCGGTGATGCGCTGGAGCTCCGTCACCTCGGCCGGAGTGGAGACCTGGGACTGGCTTCGCACCGCCATCAGGTCGATGAACAGGTCGGCGGCGACCTGGGCCGGCGGCCGGGTACGCAGGGCGTGCAGGTGGTCGGCGCAGGCCAGTTCCCAGTCTTCGAGGGCTCGGTGCGGGTGGTCGAAGGAGAGGTCGAGGAGCTGGCGGAAGGTTTCGCTGGAGAGGCCGAAGGTGCCGAGGGTGCCGAGTCCGGCGAGGAGTTGGAGGGCGGCCCGACGTTCCATGTCGTCGTCTCCAATGCCATATGCGGGGTTTTCCGAATATCTACCCGTACGCAGCCGCGCTGATTCGGTGGCGGCTTTCAAAGCGGTCAGTGTGTCGTACAGGGCGGTGAGGATGCCGTGTGCGCCGTACACCTGGTCCAGGCGGTGGATCATGTCCGGCGGGGGTGTCCGCTCGCCGCGCTCCCATTTCGCCAGGTTGGAGAAGTCGGTGTACATCTGCTCGCCGGCTCGGCGCAGCCCGAGATTGGGCCTGCTCTCGCGGCAGCGGCGCATGACCGCGCCGAACAGATGCCAGGCCGAGGCGTGCGGGTCGATCGGGTCTGCGGTCACGACACCCCTCGCGATCGTGCTCCGGCACGGCCCCACCCGGACCGCACCACTGTGTGTCTTCCACCACCTTTGATCACTCTGAATCATCGCATCGCTACTTCTGGTAATGCACGTAAACCGTGCATTACCAGGGACCGAAGGCCAAAGCAGAGGATGCCGGTGGCGAAAGCGCGAGGCTAGACGGCCTCTCTGTCCGTGGGCCTTTCTAGAGGGGTTCGAGGGCTGTGGAAGACGACCTCGACCGCGAGAGCGGCCATGGTCTTCTGGTCCCCGCCGCTTAGCCCCGCACGGTTGAAGTGGAAGATGAGGTGGTGGGCTAGGACGGCCCGCAGGCCGCGCTCGAGTTGGCCGTGGCGGTTCAGAGCGGCCAGGGTCTGCCCGGCCTTCTCAAATGCGGAGATCCACGACTCATAGCCGGCCAGCGGCCCGCCCTTCGCGGGGTCGCAAAGGCCTCGGGCGTCGACGGCCATGAGGGTGTGCATCGCGTCGAGGAGTTCTACGCGCTCGGGGTCGGCGGAGATGGCGTTCCGATGCGGCCGTAGGTCGCTGACCCTGGCCCACACGTCGCCCTGCTCAAACCAGTCCAGACCGGCGCCGCGCAGCAGCGCGCCGCACAGCAGAATCGACGTCTCCCGCCGCCCAAGCGCCCGGCCGGTCTCAAGCCAGCGCAGCAGTTGGTGGCTGTCGGCGTGGAAGAGGGCACACGCGGCGTCCATGCCTGCGGGTCCGCCAAAGGCGACAGGCTCCAACTCGCAGACGCTAGGACTCCACGACATGCCCTCGCCGGCGCCGGTCAGGGCGTGGAGTACCGTGTCGGCGGCTGTGGGGCTGGTGGGCAACCACCGGAACCGCCATTGTTCCTTGCGGATGAAGAACCAAGCCGAGATGAGCCCGCGGCCCTCGGCGTCCCGCAGGACCGGGCCGACGCGCGCCACGGCGAGGTGTTCGGCGTCGCCGCGGTCGGCGAAGGTGACGTTGGCTTGCCGCCAGTGAACAGGCCGCACAGGTACCTCTCTTTTGGTCATCGGAGCAGAAGACACGCGTCCCAGGAGGTGGCGGGTGTCGCGCGGTGGGCGAGGGAATGGAGGGCAAGCCCGTAGCCCGCGGATCCGGTCAGGAACCCGGGTGGCGTGTCGGCCGCGGAGGGGCTGTCCAGGAGTAGTTCGGCGACGCGGAGGAGCGGCAGGTCGTGGGGGGCGAGCGCGTCGTCCGCGAAGGCGTTCACAGTCATGAACAGTCCCGCCGTGCCGTGACAGAGGCCGCGGTCGACGATCCGCCGGAGCTGGTGCGGGTCGTTGAGGCAGCCGGTCAAGGCGGATTCGGCGGTGCGCCGGCGGGCGGTGTCGCCGGTCGCCAGGGCGGCGAGTTGCTGAGCGCGCGCGATGGCCGGGGTGCCGTAACACCAGGAGGGGCGCAGCGGCCCGGGCTGGGCGCTCTGCCCATCCTGGAGTTCTGTAAGGGTGACCATTTCGGGCCACCAGGGGTCGCCGTGGTGGTCCTGTTGCCAGTCGTCCAGCCATGCGCAGATCCGGCCGATGGCCTCCAATTGGCCGTGCACGACCAGGCCGTCTCGGGCGGTGAGAGCCAGAAAGGCCAGCGGCCCGCAGATGCCGTGGGCCATCCCATTGTTGCCGTGCCCGCCGAGCGGTTCGTTAGCGGCGCGCCTGGCCGATGACATCGTCCACCAGCCCGGGAGTCCGTCCACCGGTTCGGTGAGAGCAACAAGGTAGGCCAGTACCTCCTTGGCCAGGTCGCCGCCGGGGTCGCGTCTCCACACGTGAGCGCCCAGACCGGTCAGGCCGCTGATCAGGTCGAACTCGGCGAGGGCGGGCCGGTCGCCCCGCGCGAGACGCTGATAGGCGGCGTTGAGCCGGTCCCGGGTAACGGCCGCCACGCCCTCGTCCAGGACTGCCTGCGCGGGCCCGTACCCGGGTTGATGCGCGGGGTGGAGCGCGAACGCGAGCGCGGGCGCCCCGTGATAGAGGCAGGCGCTGGCGCCGATGGAGAGTTCGTCCTGAGTCGCGGCGGCCAGCCAGTCGTGCGCGTCCTGCCACCCGGCGAGGCCCGTGGCGGCCCGCTCGATGTGCAGGAGCGCGATCCCGGCGGCTCCACCGCTGAGCGACTGGGCCGGCGTCCCGACCGGGCGAGGCTCCCTGAGCTGCTGGGCTATGCCGTCGGCGTGGCGACGGGCTCGCTCGTGAATGTCGATGGACCGCTCCTTTCCTCTCGTGCGATCAGGCCCTGGGCGATGGCCCGGGCCAGCCGCATGCAGATCCGCTCGGAGTCCGCGTCGATCCCGATCATGCGGGCGTGGTGCAGATGCAGCAGGTCACCCATAACGGCGTTGACGTCGTGGGCGTCGAGCTGCGCCCGGTAGCGGGTGAGCGCCGCCCGCCGCCGCTCCAACACCCCCGGCGGAACGTCGGCTGGCAGCTGCGCTTGACTCAGCAAGGCCCGGTCGAGTGCCGGAGCCCCGCCGTGGGCTATGTGCTCCATGAGTCGGCGCGGCCCGTCGGCGCCGAGGAAACCCGCCGAGAGGTCAACCAAGCTGTTCGCGGTCGCGGCCTGAGCGTTCGCTGCGGTGCGCAGCTGCGCGACCGCGACCGCGGAGTCCGCGGCGAACACGTCCTCCGCCGCAACCAGGGCCGGGCCCGTGCCGAACCGGCCGGCCTCGGGCCGGTAGGTGTCCAGTGTGAAATCGCGGAGCAGCCCGGCACGGCCAACGTCGCGCGCCCACCGCCCGACTGAGCGGGCGGCGGGCCCGTACAGGTCTCCGTTGTGCAGGCGCAACCGGACCCGCAGGTGCGGGGTGGGGGAGTCGTAGCGGATGAACCACCAGTCGTCGGGGGCGCCATGCTCCCACTCGGCGAGCAGGGCCGGCAGGTAGGTGGTGAGCAGTTCGGTCTGGCGCCCCGGGTGCCCGAACAGTTTCGCGCACAGCCAGGGGGAGTCCCCAGGCAGGTGGCCGGGGCCGTGGTAGATCCGTTCGGGCCGCAGCGGGCGCGTCAAGGGGCGGGGCGGCGCGGTGGAGGCGAGGGGGACGACGATTTCGTGGGGGCGGTCGCCGATCCAGCCGTAGTCGGTTCCGTCCTCGGCCAGCGCCGCCGTGCCGGCCCGGTCCAGGTGGCGGCGCATGAGCGCCAGGTGTGCGTCCTGGGTCAGGTCCAGGAGGATCAGAACGTCGTCGTCGCCGAGCCGCACCGAGTCCGGGATGCGGTGTGAGTGCCGTTGCTTTTGGAACTCCCGTACCCATTCCCCAGTGGTGGCGGCCGGGGCGGGCAGGGTCGCGGCGGCGAGGTTCCACCGGGCCGGGCTGAGCACCGTGCGGCCGTACCGTACGCGCGGCAGAAAGGCGAACCGGTCAGCGACACGGCCCCAGAAGAACGGGGTGCAGGGCGCGGACGTTCCGGTGCTGGCCTCGCACAGGAACCGGGCCAGCGGGTGGGCGCCGTGGCGCAGGTCGACCGCGTTCAACATCAGCGGCTCGACCGCGCACCCGCGCGACAGCGACACCAGGACAAAACGGCGGGCGTCGGCGGTCACCGCCAGGTCGTCGAGGTCGACCGCCGAGTCCAGCGGGTGGCGGTGTTCCCCAAGCGGCAATACCGGCAGGACGTCGGGGATGCGGGCGAGGGTTTCGACGCGGGCGGACAGCGGAGGGCTGGACAGCTGCACGGCCATCGCGCCTGCCGTGCCCGTCGGAAGGCCACGGTAAGCCTCGACGATGCGGCCCCGCTCATCGGCGTCGAGCAGATGCAGGAACCGGCCCACCGACGTCCCGGCGTGCCGCGACGCGCAGACCACCGTGAGGGTGAAGTGCCCGGCGTCCAACGCGGCCGTGGTGGGGGCGTTCAGGCTGACCCGCAACTCCGTGTGAGGGACCGTCCCGGCGCCGCCGCTCTCCAGCTCGGCCACCATCTCCTCGTCAACGACCAGTTCGGCGCAACCGTCCAGGGCGGCTTTCTGGGCGAGAACCGCCAACGCGACGTCCCTGCGCGCCAGAGGCGGGTCGTCTTTGTAGAGCGAGCCCCGGAACCCTGCGGGGTAGCCCAGCCCCCTGTCGGGGTCCAGAAGCTCCCGGACCCCGACCAAAGCGCCAGGGCCATAACGGTCAACGAACGCGGCGTGGTAAGCCTGCCAAGCGGGCCGCCCCGGGGCTACCCGGACTAAAATCGCGGCGGCTGCCTCAACCTCACGGATCACGATGGGCGGGAGGCTGATCGAGCAGTCCACCCGCAGGCCGACCGCCAGGCGGCGGCCTGGGTCGGGGGTGGCGGGGGCGGTCTCTAACCCGTCGAGCTGGGCGGCGATATAGGCCAGGGGATCGGTGGCGGTCATCGGGGGCCGCACGCCCGTGAGCAGGATCCGCAGGCGCACCAACTCGGTGAGCATGCCCTCGATGACCGTGACCGGTGTCTGGGGGGACTCGGCGGTCAGCCTCGCCAGGACATCACCGAAGGCAACCGGGGTCCTGGCCTCCTGGAGGGCCATGCGGACCGCTGCGGTGTAGCGCACAGACACGTCCGACACCGGCCCCTCGGCGGACGCCTGGCACGGCACCACCCAATCTCCGCCCCGCGCGAACCCCACGTTGTTCGCCATGACCGGCAGCTGCCGGAGCAGTTCCGGCTGGCTCTCCAGGGCGCTGATCGCCTCCGTGAGCCAGGTGGAATCCGGCTGGCGCACGGCGGCATGCCGTTCACCGAACAGGACCGACGCTGTAGGGGCCAGATCGACCGGGGCGACTCCGGCGAACAAGCCGAATGGTGTGGCCCGGCTCCTCCACCGCAGGAGATAACGCATCAGCGCCTCGGCCGCGCGGCGGATCTGGCGCGGCTTGAACCCGCCGGGGTTCTCGCAGAACGCAGTGAGGGCGCGAGCCAGGTCAGGGCTCGCTACTTCAACTACGTCGGCCACGCCCGCCAACGGCCAGACCTGGCGGACCCAGTCCGCCGGCCCGGCAACGTCGTCGTTGGTGAGGTCTGGCCAGGGCGGGAGGACCAGGTCATCAGGGTAGGCGGCGACGCGAATGACGGCGGCGTCCACCGCTCGAAAGCCTGGTTGATGCACTCTGGTCCTCCGTTCGGAGCGGGGGTGTTCCCGGCCCGAACGGAGGGGCAGGGAACACCCGGAGAGGTCTAGCAGTTGGCGACGCCGGCGCTGCCCGGGGTGGTACCGCAGTTGTCGCTGGTGCAGTCCTCGGTGTCGACCCGGGTGACTGCGGGGCCGGTAGCAGCCAGACGGACGTCGAGGCGGAAGTCGGTCGGCTCCATAACAAGATCCTTTCGGTTCGGAAGGTTGGGCGGTGCTACCTGGCCGTCGGCCAGGAGATCACGAGACGGGAGTGCTTCTTTTCCAGCACGAACCCGTCGGGCAGGTCGGCGTCCGGCGTGCCGACCGGGTGGACTTCCAGGCGAGGGCTCGGCCGTCCGGCTCGGTCCCACGCGGCGATCTGCTCGGCCAGTAGCCGCGCGGACCGCTCTGCCTGCGGGCCGTGCGCGAACGAGCCGAACTCGCGGGATTCGCCGCTGTCGCCGACCGGGCGGGGCTTGGCGCGGTAGGCGAGGTTGGGGCCGTCCACGAACGCCGGCGTGCCGTACGGCCACGGCAGCGCCACAGTGCCGTCGTCGATGGCCTTCTGTGACGCGGTGATCAAGCAGAAGCCGGGCAGGGTCGCGGCGAGCCACAGATCCTGGTCGCTGAACGAAGTCTTCGCGCCCACGGTGATGCCCGTCCACACCTCGGCGCGAGGCAGGTCCAAGACGCCGGACAACGCCGCCACCTCGACGCTCTCCCGCTCGTCCTGCCACAGTCCGACCGCGTCATCGTCCCGCAGCGGGGTCCCGGTTCCCCTGTGGGCTCCGGCGCCCTGCATGGGCACGAACCCGCACGTCTGCTGGCCCCGGCTCACCAGGGCGGTGCCCTGGCGCTCCAGCACCCAGGACCGGGTCATGCCCTTGGTGCGGAGGGGGACGACGAGCCGGCCGCCCTCGGCGAGCTGCGCCGGCCACGCCGGGGGGACGTCCCATGACCCGACCGTGACGATGATCGCGTCGAACGTCCGGCCGGGTTCGATTGGGAACTCGGCGTCCTTGGGGATCACCTCTACGTCGGTGTAGCCCGCGTCGGCCAGGCACCGTTTGGCGCGGTCGGTGATCTCAAGGTCGATGTCGACCGAGGTCACCAAGCCGGTCGGTCCGACGACCTCCCGGATCAGCGCCGCGTTGTAACCCCCGCTGCCGATCTCCAGCACCCGGTCGCCGGGCTTGAGCTCGGCCTGGCCCAGCATCATCGCCTGGAGCCACGGGGCCGACACCGAGCTGACGGAGATTCCCCGCTCGTCGCGTTTGGTGATGATCGCGGTGTCTTCGTAGGCGGCCTCAAGTTCGGCGTCGCCCGTGAACAGGTGACGGGGGACCGTCCGCAGCGCCCTGTCGATCTCGGCCGGTAGCACCAAGCCCAGCGCCTGGTGCCGGGCCGCGACCTGTTCGGCCAGCGCGCCGCGAAGCTCATCGGCGCTCATCGTGTCCAACATGGTGCCTTCTTTCTGGCCAGGCCGCCGCCGCAGCCCCCAAAGGCGCCACCGGGGGATCCGGTGACGGGATGAAACTCGACGGCCAGCCCAAAGCCGGGTGTATGTGGTCGGCGGCCCGCCCGGGCGTCACGTCGAACTCGCCGCGCTCGACACCCCGGACGAACGCCCGGAAACTCCTCAGGGGTGAACTCCAGGACGGGGCCGTTCACACCCCCGGAACGCCCGGGGGGCGCCTTCCGGTAAGAACCGGTCTCCATCTGACCTCCAAGCACTACTATGCGGATCGCTGTTCCTCGGACGTCGGCCACGAGCGACATCAACCCGGGCCGAGTCAAGGGGCGGTGCGTACCCCTGGCCCTGCTTCGCGCCTTGCTCACTGACAGTGAAGGGCCGCGACGCTGTGTTCGCAATAGGTCGGGGTATTGAATCGAATTGAATTTGAGCGCATGGTGGGAGCCGTACAGCTCTGGGTCCAGATGCTCGCTGGCGAGGGTGGGCGAAGAGTGCCACGTAAGCGGCAACATCCGATCGTGAACACCGGCCTGGCTGACGCCATCGGGCAGGCCGGGTGGAGCATGGCCGCCGTCGCGCGGGCGGTGAACGAGGCAGGCCGCGAGTCCGGGCGGCCTTTGCTCCACGGCGCCACTGCGGTGGCGCACTGGCTTACAGGGGCGGTACCCCGATCCGACACGGTCCTAGCCGCAACCCAGGCGTTCACGCGCAGGCTCGGCCGGGACGTGTCGGCGGCCGATCTGGGCTGGCCATGCACCAGCCTGGATCCGGTTGACCCCTGGCAGGGGGATCCCGTCGCGGTGCTGGCCGCTCTCGGGGAGGACGACATGCTGAATCGCCGTACGGCATTGACGGCCGGCCTGTACTCGCTCGCCGCCCTCGGACTCCCCGAAAGCCCAGCGTGGGCCGGGGAACGCGCCGGCGCCACCCGCAGGGCAGGGCCGGGGGATGTCGACCGCATCCGTGAGATGACCCGCCGCCTGGCTGACGCAGACGAGCTGTACGGCGGCGGACACGCCCGAGCGGCGGTCGCCGCCTACCTGGCCCACGAGGTGACGCCTCTGCTGAGGGGCGCCACGGGCAAGGCCCGGCCTGATCTGTTCCGCGCAGCCGCCGAGGTGGCGTATCTGGCGGGGTGGATGGCTGCGGACGCGGGTGCGGCCGGGCTCGCTCAGCGGTACTACGTGCAGGCGGTACGCCTGGGCGAGGAAGCCGCGGACCCGCTGGTCCGGGCGGCCGGGTTGCGGTCCATGGCGGTGCAGGCGGTCCAGCTCGGCCACGCCGCCCAGGGCCTGGCCCTGGCGGACGCCGCCGCAGCGGGGCTCCGTCAAGGCTGCCCGGCTCGGACCCGCGCGTGGATCACCGGGATGCGGGCCGAAGCCAACGCCGCTGCGGGGAACCGTTGCCAGGCGCGGAATCTGCTCCGGCTCGCCGAGCGGGACCTTGAGCGGGCGGACTCGATCCCGGAGTCCCAATGGGCGGGGGCCTACCGCCGGGAGTCCCTGGAGCACCAGGCGGGGATCACCCTGACAGCGCTGGGCGATCTCCCCTCGGCCGAGGGGCATCTCGCCGCGTCGGCGGGATCGCGTCGCACGGTCGAGCGGCGGGCCCGTACGCTGATCGGTGCCCGCCTGGCGAACGTCCAACTCCAGCGCGGTGAGCCTGAGGCCGCGGCGGTGACTGTGCTCGGCCTGCGCGACGACCTAGTCTCGGTGTCCTCGGCCCGGGTGACGGGGCATCTGCGGGCGCTGCGCGCCGCGTGGGTGCCGTACCGGGCCGAACCGCAGGTGGGCGACGCGGACCGGTTTCTCGCGACGCTGTAGTGCCAGGTGTAGCCGTCCCGGGCAGCGGTCTTCTTGATCCATGTGAAGAGGTCCTGGGTAGCGTCCGCACCGTCGCTGCGAAAGATGATCTTCCGCCGGTAGCGGGCCGGAAGCTGGGCGACTGGCCGCGTGCGCCGGATTCCTCGGCCAGCAGGCGTAGGAGGGGCACTCCGGCTGCGGGTAGTGAGGGACGTGACCTCGCCATGCTCGATTTGTGAGACACGGGCAACGCTCACACCCATGGCGCTGGCGACGTCCTTCTGTCCGTGTCCAAGTTGCTTGCCTCGGCAAGCTGATGGCCGCGCGCGTCGGCGAGGAGCTTTCTGATGCCCTCCTCGATCACGGAAGGGGAGACGCCGGCCTCATGCAGTTCCTGCTCCAGGTCGGCCCAGTCCCTCGGCGTCCTCGGCATGTTCACTCCTCTTCGTCGCCGCTGTAGTCGGTGGGCCGCGCCTTGCTGCTTGGACAGCGCGCCCGGGTCAGGCTGGGCAGGAAGGTCGGGTCGGTTCGGGGCGTGGGTCAGCTCAGGAAGGGGGAGATCGCGATCCAGCCGGGGTCGCTCTCGACGTCGAGGAGGGGAGCCCCCTCCGTCCAGCCGGTGACCAGCTCCTCGGCGGCGGCCGCCGCGTCTCCCGAGGGGTCGGCGTAGACGTGGAGCACGCGGGTGGCTTCCGAGCTCACGTGGACGGCGAGCACGGCGGTGCCGCCGAGCCCGTCGACGGTGCGGGCCAGCCGCTCCTCGAACTCGCGGAGCGCGGCTGTCGACCCCCCGGTGGGCAGCCCGTCGTCGCCGGCCTCCGCGTAAGGAAGCGTGATCGTGATGTGCTGGTCGAACAGCGGGTAGTCGACCGGGCGCAGGGGATAGCGCGCGGTGGCGATCAGGCGCGCTCCGCCGGCCGTCTGGCCCTCCATGAGCGCCCACTGGCCCTGTGGGTACTCGGAGGCGAGGTCGGCCACCACGGCGGGGAGGTGCACGGCGGGCACGGCGTCGAGGGGCTGGAAGGTGGCGGCGACGATGTCGCCCACCCAGCGGGCCACCTCGTCCTCCCCGAGCAGCCAGTCGAGGGCGAGCACGGCCGCCTCGGTGCGGGTCTCGTCCACCAGGTCAGGAAATATCGGGTGATAGGCGGTGACGTCGATGCGGGGCGTGCCGTTGGGCACCCGCAGCCCGAGCACGAGCTTGTCGAGCGCGAACTCGCGCCCGCCCACGTCGAGGGTCAGGTCGATGGCGCCGGGGTTGGCCTGCCGGGACGGATGGAACTCCCACACAGCGTCGGCCCGAGGCGCGGCGAGCGCCCAGCGGTGGGCCAGCGGCCTGAGCTCGGGATTGCCGGCCGCCGAGACGACCAGGGCCTGCCGCGCGGCGCCGCCGGGCGCGATGTCCCACACCAGGCCCGGATCGAGGGCGTCGACGGCCGGGGCGAGCTCCTCGGCGAGCCCCGTGGCGTCGCCCGCCTCCAGCAGGGCGTCGATCCTCGGCCGGGCCTCTGCCCACCACGTCCAGAAGCCGGCGATCACCTGGTCCGGCTCACCCGGCTCGCTTCTCCGCCCGAACAGTCGCATGGCACTCGATCCTCCCAGGTGTCCGGCGCCTGTGCCAACGCCGACCGGCTCCCGGCGGGCGGGGATCTCCCGCACGCCCGCCGGTACCGCCGGGCGGGGTAACCTCGACAGTGTTATGAGTCTTCGTGTGCTTGCCGCCATGTCCGGCGGCGTCGACTCCGCGGTGGCGGCCGCCCGCATCGCCGAGGCCGGCCATGACGTCACGGGCGTCCACCTCGCGCTGTCCGCCAACCCGCAGTCCTACCGCACCGGCGCGCGGGGCTGCTGCACGCTGGAGGACTCCAGGGACGCCCGCCGCGCCGCCGACGTGATCGGCATCCCTTTCTACGTCTGGGACATGGCCGAGCGGTTCCACCGCGACGTCGTCGAGGACTTCGTCAACGAGTACGCCGCGGGCCGCACGCCCAACCCGTGCCTGCGCTGCAACGAGAAGATCAAGTTCGAGGCCGTGCTCGACCGGGCGCTGGCGCTCGGGTTCGACGCGGTGGCGACCGGCCACCACGCCCGGCTCGAAGGCGGCGTGCTGCGCAGGAGCGTCGACCCCGGCAAGGACCAGTCGTACGTCCTCGGGGTCCTCACCCGCGAGCAGCTCTCCCACGCGATCTTCCCGCTCGGCGGCTCCACGAAGGCCGAGGTCCGCGAGGAGGCCGCCGCCCGAGGTCTCGCGGTGGCCGACAAGCCCGACAGCCACGACATCTGCTTCATCGCCGACGGCGACACCCGCGGCTTCCTGGCCGAGCGGCTGGGCGCCGAGCAGGGCCCGATCGTCGACGAGACCGGCGCCGTCGTCGGCACCCACGCCGGGGCCTTCGGCTTCACCGTCGGCCAGCGCAAGGGCCTGCACATCGACCGGCCCACCTCCGACGGCCGCCCGCGTTACGTGCTGTCCATCGAGCCGGTGTCCAACACCGTGACGGTGGGCCCGCGCTCGTCCCTGGCGGTCAGCTCCATCGTGGCCGAGCGTCCCGTCTGGAACGGCCCGGCAGGCGAGCCGTACGAGCCGATGGCGTGCCACGTGCAGCTACGGGCGCACGGCGAGGTGTACGGCTGCCGCGCCCAGCTCTCCGGCGGCGTGGTCCACATCGAGCTCGACAGCCCGGCCACCGGGGTGGCGGCGGGCCAGGCGGCCGTCCTCTACAGCGGGGACACCGTCCTCGGCTCCGCCACCATCGCCTCGTCCTCCTGACCTGGGGTCAACCCCCAAGGATCACGCTCTCGCCCGTCCTCAGGCGGCGGAAGTCGCCTCCCTGCGCCTTGCCGCGGCGGTCGAGGATGCCGTCGACCAGCATCAGCCCGATGTCGTTGTACAGGCCGTCGTGGATGGAGTAGGCGCGCTTGGGCGCCACCTCCAGCAGGTAGTCCACCATCTCGGGGGCCTTCATCCACGGGCCGCTGGTCGGCGTGAGCAGCGTGCCCACGGGCTGTCCCGGCACGGTGAACGCGTCGCCCGGGTGGAACACCTCGCCGTCGACCAGGAAGCCGACGTTCTGCACGACGGGCACGTCGAAGGCGATCACCGCGTGGTCCCGGCCGATCACCCCGACCTCGAAGCCCGCGGCCGTGAACGAGTCGCCGTCCCCGATGACGCCGACCTTGACGTTCAGGCCCTCGAGCTGCTTTGCGACGGCCGCGCAGGTCCAGATCGGCACGCCGGGACCGAGGGCGGCGAGGCGCTTGACCTCCAGATGGTCGAAGTGCTCGTGGGTGATGAGGACGGCGTCCGCCCCGTCGAGCGCGGACTCCTCGGTGAGGCCACCCGGGTCGATGACGAGGGTGGCCCCGTCCTTCTCCAGTCGCACGCACGCGTGGCCGTGTTTGGTGAGCTTCATCTGTCCATCATGGCCCTCGCCTCGTCCGCCGATGGACCGGAGGGCCTGAAGCGGCGACCACGCTCCAGGCCCCCTTGTGAACGGATCACCGGCTCCCGGGCATCAGGTCCCGGTCCCCGGGTCGCCTCAGACGGAGACGCAGATGCCGGGCGGGTCGATGTAGATGCCGACGTCCACCCTGACCTGGCCACCGCTGAGCTTGTCGAGCTCGTTCTCGTCGAGTACCTGCCCGATGTTCTCCGGGTTGCTCACGCTGCCCCTCCTTTCGTTGCCGTTGGGAACGCCCCAACAGTCACTAGAGATATGAGGCCACGCTTGGAATCGGCTTGGATCAGGCTGAACGGTTTCATGTCGCCCTCCCGGCCCCCGCGAGGCTCTGGCCCTCGACCAGGGTCACGTACTCGCCTCCGAGCGCCATGAGGTCCTCGTGCCGGCCGCGCTCGACGATCCGTCCCTCGCGCAGGACGAGGATCACGTCGGCGTCCCTGATCGTGCTGAGCCGATGGGCGATCACGATGCGCGTCTGCCGCAGCCCGGACAGCCGGGCCTCGATGCCGGCCTCGGTGGCCGTGTCGAGGTGGCTGGTGGCCTCGTCCAGAACCAGCATCCGAGGCTCGGTGAGCAGCGCCCTGGCCAAGGCGAGCCGCTGGCGCTGGCCTCCGGACAGGCCGTGGCCCTCCGACAGCGGCGTCTCGTACCCAAGGGGCAGGTGCGCGACGTCCTCATCCACGCAGGCCAGCCGGGCGGCGGCCATCACCCGCTCCAGCGGGGCCGACGGGTCCCCGAGGGCGATGTTCTCCCCGATCGTGCCGGTGAACAGCGCGGGCTCCTGGGTGACGACCCCGAAACGGCGCCGCAGCCCGGGCATGTCCGCCGCCGCCACGGGCACGCCGTCGTAGCGCACCTCGCCCTCCTCGGCCGTGTACAACCCGAGCAGGATCCTCGCGAGGGTGCTCTTCCCCGAGCCCGAGCGGCCGACCAGGGCGATCTTCTGGCCCGGCTCGGCCCTGAGCGAGACGTCGCGGAGGGTCCAGGCGCCTCTCCGGTCGTACCGGAAGCCGACTCCGCGCAGCTCGACGCCTCCCCGCAGGCCCGCAGGCCTCGCCGCGACCGCGTCCCGCCCGGTCGCCCCCGTCTCGCTCTCCGGGTCGCTGTCCAGGATGTCGGCCAGCCTGCCGATCGCCGCTCCGGCAACCTGCAGCCGTTGCAGGGCGCTCATCAGCGAGTTCAGCGGGGTGACGGTGGCGAGCGCGACGGCGTTGAGCGCGAGCAGCGTGCCGAGGGTCATGCTGTGGTCGATCACCCGCCAGGCTCCCACCCAGAGCAGGGCCATGGGCGTCACCAGGTGGATGGCGTTCTGCACGGCCGCCATGCCGCCGATCGCCGTCGTGCTCCGCGCTCCGGCGGCCAGCTGCGCCGTGAGGAGCGTGGACCACCGGTCCATCACCCGGGACTCGGCGCTCATGGCCTTGAGCGACTCGATCCCCTTGATGCACTCGATGAGCCGCCCCTGGGCGTCGGCCTGGGTGGCGAGCTGCCGCTGCATGAGCGCGGCCGTACGGCGCCTGTTGCCGAACAGCAGCACGGCGTGCGCGGCCACGGCGGCGAGCAGGCACCCGCCCAGCACGGGATCGCCCACGGTCACGAGCGCCACGTACACCAGCGTGAGCGGCCCGTCCAGCATCGCAGGGAGCACCTGGCCGGTCGCCAGCTCCCGGATCGCCGTGACGCCCTGGATCCGGGTCACCAGGTCGCCGGTGCCCCGCTGGGCGAAGAAGCGGTACGGCAGGGCGAACAGGTGCCGCACCACCTCCGTGGTCAGGTCGCGGTCGGCCCTGACCTGGAGCGCCGTGAGCATCCTGACGCGCAGGTAGCTCAGCAGCAACTGGGTCGCCGCCGCGACGGCGATGCCCGCCCCGACGAGGGGCAGGAGTCCCGTGCCGCCCGAGGGCAGGATCCGGTCGACGATCACTCCGGAGGACAGCGGCAGCACGAGGCCGAGAGCCTGGAGCACCAGCGACGCCAGCAGGACCAGGGCGACCAGGCAGCGCGAGCGCCTGAGGACATCGGCGGGCATCCTCCGCCGCCATGGGCGCGTGGGGATGTCGAGCCGCCGGGGGCGGAAACCGGGTCCGGGCGTGGGCACGAGCACCACGCCGCTGAACCCGGCCGCGAACTCGGCGGCCGTCAGCCGCAGGCGGCCCCGGGCCGGATCCACGATCGTCACGTGGCCGCGCCCGGCCCGCTCGACGACCACGAAGTGCGCGGGATTCCAGTGGGCGATCGCGGGGAGGGTCACGTCGGCGACGCGTTCCGGCGCGATCCTGAGCGCGACGGTTTTCATGCCGTACTCCCTGGACACCGCCACCAGGGCTTTCGCGGTCAGCCCGTCGCGCGAGACGCCGGCCCTCTCGGTCACCTCGCGGGTCGTCGTGCGCAGGCCGTAGTGGTCCAGCACCATGGTCAGGCAGGCGGGGCCGCAGTCGGTCAGCATGTTCTGCCGCACGACGCGCATACGGCGGCTCACGTGGGCTCCCTCTCGTCGTCGTGACAGGTGCCGGTGGCCCGCGGCGGCGGCTTTCCGTCGCTGGCGGGAACCCCGGCAACGACCAGAGATAGGCGGGTGTTCTTGGAATCGGCTTGCAGGGCGCTGCGCCTGGCGGATGGTCTCCCGTGCGGCCCGCCCTCGAAGCGCTTCTAAGCTTGCGGTTTGTGAGCGAGTTTCCGTGGAACGCGGCGAGTGCCACCGGGGTGGGTTCCCACCCGGGTGATGACCATGTGGAGGCATTGCGCATGGTGTTCGGGGAGCTTCCCGACCTGCCGTATCTCCCGGAGCTGCCTGATCGGGGAGTTGGCGCGGACATGGTCGGGCGCACCGCGTCCCTGCTCGTGGAGCTTCCGGTGGAGGTGCAGCCGTCCGGCTGGCGCTTCGCCGACCGTCCCGGGCGAGACTTCCGCCGTGCCAGGGACCACCTGACCCGCGACCTGGACGTCCTGGAGGAGGTCGCGCAGGGGTACGAGGGACCGTTCAAGATCCAGGTGTGCGGGCCGTGGACCCTCGCGGGCGCCATCGAGCTGCGCTACGGCGACAAGACGCTCGCCGACCCCGGAGCGGTGCGTGACCTGACCGACTCGCTGGCCGAGGGCCTGGCCGCGCACGTCGCGGCGGTGCGCGCCCGAGTGCCGGGCGCGCAGGTCGTGGTGCAGGTGGACGAGCCGGGCCTGCCGGGGGTGCTCGCCGGCACCGTGCCGACCGCCTCGGGGTTCGGCCGGCTCGCCGCCGTCGAGGCGCCGGTCGCCGCCGAGCGGCTCCGCGCCGTGCTGCCCTCCGGCGCCTTCACCATCGTGCACTGCTGCGCGCCCGACCTGCCCTTCGGCGTGCTCCGCACGGCCGGGTTCGGCGGCATCTCGCTGGACGCGCGGTTCCTGCGCCGCCGGGACGAGGACCGTCTCGGCGAGGCGATCGAGGCCGGCACGGCGTTCTTCCTCGGCGTCGTCCCCGGCACGGACACCAAGCTCGCGGACGTCGGCGTGATCGCCAGGCCCGCCGTCGAGCTGTGGCGCAGGCTCGGCTTCGACCCCTCGCGGCTCGCCGAGCAGGTCGTGCTCACCCCGTCGTGCGGGCTCGCCGGAGCCTCTCCCGCGTACGCGCGGGCCGCGCTCGCCCGCTGCCGGGAGGCGGCACGCGTGCTGCGGGACGACCCCGACGACCGCGGCGGGGAGGACCGCGGCCGGTAGCGGCGGGCACTTTCCGTGCAAGTTGCCTCAAGTCCTCTGCAAGGACGCTGCTCTATCTCTTGAGGTGGTAACCGACCACATGTTCAGGAGAGAAAGTCATGCGTACCGGTCTTCGCGCACTGCTCGGGCTCACCGCCGCCGCCGCTCTGGGCCTCGGCCTGCCCGCCGCCGCGGCGGCCTCGGCGGGCGCTTCCACCACGGCCCGGGCGTCCGCCGCCGAATCATGGTCCTGGGGCCCCACCGCCTCGTCCGACTTCAAGGGATGGGCGGGCGGCAAGATCCGTTCGACGGGCTCCGGCCTGCGGATCACCGGTGACCTGTACGACGCGGGCGGCGCGCGCACGTGCTCGTGGCTGAAGATCAAGTGGCTGACGGACAAGGGGAAGTACCGCACCGCCACCTTCAAGAACTGCTCGCAGTCGCGGACCCTTTCGTTCCGCGTGAACGCCGGGTACATGCTGAGCTCCACGGCCAAGGTCTGCCGGGGCACGTCCAAGAAGATCACCGGCAAGTGCTCCCAGTGGGAAGGCGTCTGGGCCCAGGGCGGCTGACCTCCGGCCGGGACGCTCCGCTCACGCCGGCCGCCGTCACGAGATGACCGCTCCCCGCAGGGACGGTCACCCTCGCGAGGGTGGTCGGCGTTTCGCGTGTTCTGTCCCATGAGAGCGATACGCGGGATGTTGACGGCGACGGTCATTTTCGTACAGAAATGTCGGTGCTGGATGGCATGGTGGAAGTAACGATTCCCCAGGTAGACCGCATTTGCGGAGGCGCGAGCACTCGTCGCTGGCCGTAGCGTTCTCCTTGGGTTCGACTGATGAGGGGAGAACGGGCATGGCTGCGGAGGTCGAGGGCGTGCCGGTGGGGGCACTGGAGCGCCACGCCGAGCTGGCGGAGCTGGCCGACGACGCCAACTGGCGCTATTACGTGCTCGACGCGCCCACGGTGAGCGACGGCGAGTACGACGCCTGGATGCGCGAGCTGCGCGAGCTGGAGGAGGCGCATCCGAGCCTGCGCACTCCCGACTCGCCTACGCAGAAGGTCGGCGCGCCGATCTCCACCGAGTTCACCCCCGTGCAGCACCTCCGGCGGCTCGAAAGCCTCGACAACGCCTTCAACGACGCCGACCTCGCGGGCTGGCAGGCCCGTGCCGAGCGGCTCGTCGAGACCGATCCCGGGCCCTACCTGTGCGAGCTGAAGATCGACGGCCTGGCCATCGCCCTGGTGTACGAGAAGGGCAGGCTGGTCAGGGGCGCCACGCGCGGCGACGGGCGCATGGGCGACGACGTGACCGCCAACGTCCGCACGATCGCCAACATCCCCCACCGGCTCACCGGTGACGACGTGCCCGACCTGCTGGAGGTCAGGGGCGAGGTCTACCTCTCGGTCGAGGGCTTCGAGAAGCTCAACGAGCAGCTCGTGGCGGCGGGCAAGGCCCCGTTCGCCAACCCCCGCAACTCGGCGGCCGGGTCGCTGCGCCAGAAGGACCCGCGCATCACCGCCCAGCGCGCGCTCGGCATGATCGCGCACGGCGTCGGCACCTGGGAGGGCGCCCCGCTGCCCGGGACCCAGTCGGGCGTCTACGAGCGGCTGAAGGCGTTCGGGCTGCCGGTCAGCGACCTCTACAAGGTCGTCGGGAGCCTCACGGAGATCGGCGAGTTCATCGAGCTCTACCGGCAGCACCGCCACGACACCGCGTACGAGATCGACGGCGTCGTGGTGAAGCTCGACCGGATCGAGCTGCAGCGGCAGCTCGGCTCCACCTCCCGCGCGCCCCGGTGGGCCATCGCGTTCAAGTACCCGCCCGAGGAGGTCAACACCAAGCTCCTCGACATCCAGGTGGGCGTCGGCCGCACGGGCCGCGTGACCCCGTACGGCGTGATGGACCCCGTCGTCGTCGCCGGGTCCACCGTGGAGCGGGCCACCCTGCACAACTCCTCGGAGGTCGCGCGCAAGGGCGTGCTCATCGGCGACACCGTGGTGCTGCGCAAGGCGGGCGACGTGATCCCCGAGATCGTCGGGCCGGTGGCCACCCTGCGAGATGGGAGCGAGCGCGAGTTCGTCATGCCCACCCACTGCCCCGAGTGCGGCACCGAGCTGCGGCGCATGAAGGAGGCGGACGTCGACATCCGCTGCCCGAACGCCCGCTCCTGCCCGGCGCAGCTGCGTGAGCGCATCTTCTTCGCGGCGGGCCGGGGAGCGTTCGACGTCGAGGGCCTCGGCTACGTCGCCGCCACCGCGTTGACCGCCCCGCTGCCTCCCCAGGAGCCTCCGGTGCGCACCGAGGCCGACCTTTTCGACCTGACGATCGACCGGCTGCTGCCGATCAAGTCCGTCGTGCGCGACCAGGACACCGGCCTGCCCAAGACGGACCCGGAGACCGGAGAGCCGAAGGTCGTCACGTTCTTCGCCAACATGAGCGGCGAGCCGAGCAAGAACGCCGAGCGCATGTTGGAGGAGCTGGAGCGGGCCAAGTCCCAGCCGCTCTGGCGGGTGCTGGTCGCCCTGTCCATCCGGCACGTCGGCCCGACGGCGGCACAGGCCCTGGCCTCGGCGTTCCTGTCCCTCGACCGCATCTTCGGCTCCTCGGTCGAGGAGCTGGCCGTCGTGGAGGGGGTCGGCCCGACCATCGCCGCGTCCATCCACGAGTGGTACGCCGAAGACTGGCACCGCGAGATCGTCGAGCGCTGGCGCCGCGCCGGGGTGCGCATGGAGGACGAGCCCCCGGCCGGGCAGGGCCCGCAGACCCTCGCCGGCCTGACCCTCGTGGTGACCGGCACGCTTGAGGGCTTCACCAGGGACGAGGCGGGGGAGGCCATCCAGAGCCGCGGCGGGAAGGTGACCGGCTCGGTGTCGAAGAAGACCGCCTTCGTGGTCGCCGGCGAGAACGCGGGCTCGAAGTACGACAAGGCGCTGAAGCTCGGCGTCCCCATCCTGGACGAAGCGGGCTTCCGCACCCTCCTCGACCAGGGCCCCGAGGCCGTCACCCCGGCAGAAGAGGCCCCCGACGAGCCCGGGAGCGGGACCGCCGAGTCCGGGACCGAGTCCGGGACCGAGTCCGGGAGCGGGGCCGACGGGGCCGCGGGCGAGACGGCCGGGTCCGGGGGTGGGACCGCCATCGTCGAAGGTGACTCCGCCGAGCCCGAGAAGGTGCCCGCCGAGCCGGGAGGATCCTCGCCCGAGCCCGCCTAGCGGGACCCGTCATGGCGTCCATCCGGGCTTGATCCGCGCGTTTCCGGGCCTAGACGGATATTTCCTGAAATCTTTGTCATCCGTGATCGTCGCTCGTCACGAACAGGAAGAGCCGGAACGCCGAAATTCTCGGTGACGGAACGTGCCCAACCGGTTTCGCGAAGTGGCCCAGAGGTCGTACCCTCCCATAGTGACCTCTTGGGGGTTTACTTGCCTATGACGGACCCATCCGACACGCGCGACACCGCACCTCGGCCCTTCTCCCCGCTCTGGACCTACCTGACCGGGGTCGCCACCGCCGGGCTGGTGGCGCTGCTCGTCGCGGAGTTTCGGCTCGGTTTCAGCGAGCTGGCCGCACTCACGCGCACCCCGCTGTTCTGGGTGCTCATGGTGCTGGTCGTGCTGGGAGAGCTGCGGCCGATCGTGGTCTCCACCTCGCGCCTGGCCGGTGGCACGGCCACCTCGACGCTGTTCACCTTCGCCGTGCTGCTGTACCACGGCCTGTCGGTGGCGGTGCTGATCCACTCGCTCGGGCTGGTCGTCAGCGGCCTCTCGCACCACAGGGCCTGGCACCGCACGGTGTTCAACGTCGCGCAGGTCTCGCTGGCCTCCACCGCGGCGGCGGTCGTGCTCGCGGCCTTCGGGCACCATCCCCATCCGGCCACGCCCTGGGTGCCGGAGGGCACCGACATAACGGCGGTCGCGCTCGCGGCCGTGGCCTACTTCGTCGTGCGCGGTGTCCTGGTCTGCGGGGCCGTGGCGCTGCACGAGCGCAGGCCGCTGCTCCGGGTGGTCCGCACCACGATCGGGCACCAGAGCCTCGTCTACACCGCGCTTCTCGGGCTCGCCCCGCCGGTCGTGGTCGTCATGAGCCACTCGCCCGCCCTGGTCCCCCTGTTCGTCGCACCCCTGGCCACGATGTACTTCACCGCCTCGCTGTCGGTGCGCCGAGACCACCAGGCCATGCACGACGGGCTGACCGCCCTTCCCAACCGCAAGCTGCTGATCCTTCGTACCGAGGAGGCGCTGGCCGAGGCGCGCGAGGACGTGCGGGTGGGCCTGCTCCTGCTCGACCTCGACCGGTTCAAGGAGGTCAACGACACCCTCGGCCACCCCGTGGGCGACCGGTTGCTGCAGATCGTCGCGCACCGGCTCACCCACAGCGTGCGGCCGGGCGACGTCGTGGCGCGGCTCGGGGGAGACGAGTTCGCCGTGCTCCTGCCGACCGTGCGCGACGCCGTCGCCGCCCGCGAGGTGGCCGCCCGGCTGAGGGCCGCGCTCACCCAGCCCGTACGGCTGGAGGGCATGACCTTCGACCTGGACGCCTCGGTCGGCATCGCGCTGTACCCCGACCACGCGCCCGACTTCGAGCTGCTCCTCCAGCGGTCCGATGTCGCGATGTACTTCGCCAAGGAGGGCCGCACCGGGGTCGAGGTCTACCTCGCGGAGAAGGACCGCAACTCGCCCGAGCGGCTCAACCTCCTCGGCGACCTGCGCAGGGCCGTCGGCGGGAGCGAGCTGGAGCTGCACTACCAGCCCAAGGTCAGCCTCTCGTCGGGCGCGGTGCAGGGCGTCGAGGCGCTGCTGCGGTGGTGGCATCCCGACCGGGGGCCGGTGTCCCCGGCCGACTTCATCCCGCTGGCCGAGCAGTCGTACCTCATGCGCCAGATCACCCAGCACGTGATCGACGCCGCGCTGGAGCAGTCGGCCTACTGGTGGCACTCCGGGCTCAAGGTGCCGATCTCGGTCAACGTGTCGGCCCGCGACCTGCTCGACTCGGCGCTCCCCGACCAGCTGGAGGCCGGGCTCGACCGCCTGCGGCTTCCCGCCGAGGCGATCCAGCTGGAGGTGACCGAGCGCATCCTGATGACCGACCAGGCCTACACCTCCGACTCGTTGCACGCGCTGGTCGCGCTCGGGATCCCGCTCGCGCTCGACGACTTCGGCACCGGCTACTCCTCGCTGGTACGGCTCCAGCGCCTCCCGGTGTGCGAGGTGAAGATCGACGGGTCGTTCGTCCAGCGGCTCGGGAAGTCGGTGGACGACGAGCGCATCGTCCGCTCGATCGTCGACCTCGTGCGCTCGCTCGGCCTGCGGTCGGTGGCCGAGGGCGTGGAGAACGAGGAGGTGGCCCAGCGCCTTCGCGACATGGGCTGCGACTCGGGCCAGGGATGGCGGTTCGCCGAGCCGATGCCCGCCTCGGAGACCACCGCCTGGCTCCGCGAGCGGCTCTGCGAGCCGTCGTACGGCAGGTGCGAGTCCGCCGAGGTCACGACCCTCTAGGGCCCCGGTCAGGCGGGTGCGGGCGTGGAGATCCCCGGCGACGGGGGGCCCACGGACGTCCGACGCGCTCATGGCCTCGGAGAACCATGGTTAATGGTTCGGCCACGTTCGGTCACTCGCCCTAGGATGACACTGTCCAATTGCCATCCATGAAACGGGTTAACGACTCATGTCCGCCATAACCCGCGACGAGGTCGCTCACCTCGCCCGGTTGTCCCGGCTGGCGCTGGCCGACACCGAGCTCGACCACTACGCCGCGCAGCTCGATGTCATCATCGGCGCGGTCGCTCGCGTCGCCGAGGTCGCCACCGACGACGTGCCGCCGTCCTCACACGCGTTGCCGCTGACGAATGTCTACCGTCCCGACGAGGCACGGCCCAGCCTGACGCCGCAGCAGGCGCTGGCGGCCGCTCCGGCCGTCGAGGACGACCGTTTCCGCGTCCCGCGCATCCTCGGGGAGGAGGCATGAGCCTCACCCGCAAGACCGCGGCCGAGCTGGGCGCCCTGATGGCAGCCGGCGAGGTCTCCGCCGTCGAGGTGACCCAGGCGCACCTCGACCGCATCGCCGAGGTCGAGCCCAAGGTCAACGCCTTCCTGCACGTGGCCGCCGAGTCGGCGCTGGAGCAGGCCCGCGCGGTGGACGCCAGGCGCGCCGCCGGCGAGGAGCTCGGCCCCCTCGCGGGCGTCCCGATCGCGCACAAGGACGTCTTCACGACCAAGGACATGCCGACCACCGCCGGGTCGAAGATCCTCGAAGGCTACCGCCCGCCGTACGACGCGACGGTCACCGCGCGCCTGCGCGAGGCCGGCCTGGTGATCCTCGGCAAGACCAACCTCGACGAGTTCGCGATGGGTTCCTCCACCGAGAACTCCGCGTACGGCACGACGCGCAACCCGTGGGACCTCGGCCGGATCCCGGGCGGCTCCTCGGGCGGTTCGAGTGCCGCCGTGGCCTCCTACCAGGCCCCGCTGTCCACCGGCACCGACACGGGCGGCTCGATCCGCCAGCCCGCCGCCGTCACCGGCATCGTCGGCATGAAGCCCACCTACGGCGGTTCCTCCCGGTACGGGGTGATCGCCTTCGCCTCGTCGCTCGACACGCCGGGCCCGTTCGCCCGCAACGTGCTCGACGCGGCGCTGCTGCACGAGGCGTTCTCCGGCCACGACAACATGGACTCCACCTCGATCCACGAGGCGGTGCCGCCGGTCGTCGAGGCCGCGCGCCGCGGCGACGTCGCCGGGCTGCGCGTCGGCGTGGTCAAGGAGTTCGGGGGCGAGGGTTACCAGCCGGGCGTGCTGGCCCGCTTCCAGGAGGCCGTGGAGCTGCTGGAGTCCCTTGGCGCCAAGGTGGTCGAGGTCTCCTGCCCGAGCTTCACCTACGCGCTCCCCGCCTACTACCTCATCGCCCCGTCCGAGGCCTCGTCCAACCTGGCCAGGTTCGACGGCATGCGATACGGGCTGCGCGTCGGCGACGACGGCACCCGCAGCGCCGAGGAAGTCATGGCGCTGACCAGGGCGGCCGGCTTCGGCCCCGAGGTCAAGCGGCGCATCATGATCGGCACCTACGCGCTGTCGAGCGGCTACTACGACGCCTACTACGGCTCGGCCCAGAAGGTCCGCACGCTGATCTCGCGCGACTTCGAGGCCGCCTTCCACCAGGTGGACGTCCTGGTCTCGCCGACCACGCCCACCACCGCGTTCCCGATCGGCGAGCGTGCCGACGACCCCATGGCGATGTACCTCGCCGACCTGTGCACCATCCCCGCCAACCTGGCGGGCAACGCCGCCATCTCCGTGCCGTGCGGCCTCGCCGAGGAGGACGGCCTTCCCGTCGGCCTCCAGATCATGGCCCCGGTCCTCGGCGACGAGCGCTGCTACCGCGTGGGCGCCGCCGTGGAAAAGGCCTTCGAGAACCGCTGGGGCGGCCCGCTGCTGAAGGAGGCTCCGTCCCTGTGACCACCACTCACACCGTCATGCCGTACGACGAGGCGCTTGAGCGTTTCGAGCCGGTGATCGGCCTGGAGACCCACGTCGAGCTGGGCACGACGTCCAAGATGTTCTGCGGGTGCCCGACCACGTTCGGGGCGCCGGCGAACACCCACGTCTGCCCGGTCTGCCTCGCGCTGCCCGGCGCGCTGCCGGTGGCGAACGACAAGGCCATCGAGTCGACGATCCGCATCGGCCTGGCGCTGAACTGCACCATCGCCGAGTGGTGCCGCTTCGCCCGGAAGAACTACTTCTATCCGGACATGCCGAAGAACTACCAGATCAGCCAGTACGACGAGCCCCTGTGCGTCAACGGCTACCTCGACGTCGAGGTGGGCGGCGAGACGGTCAGGGTGGAGATCGAGCGGGTCCACCTGGAGGAGGACACCGGCAAGTCCACGCACGTGGGCGGTGCCACGGGCCGCATCCAGGGCGCCGACTACTCGATCGTCGACTACAACCGGGCGGGCATCCCCCTGGTCGAGATCGTCACCAAGCCGGTGGAGGGCACCGACCGGCTCGCGCCCGAGGTCGCGAAGGCGTACGTCACCGAGCTGCGCGAGGTGATGCGCACTCTGGGCGTGTCCGACGTGCGCATGGAGGAGGGCTCCATGCGGTGCGACGTCAACGTCTCGCTGATGCCCCGGGGTACGAGCGTGTGGGGCACCCGCACCGAGACCAAGAACGTCAACTCCCTGCGAAGCGTCGAGCGGGCGGTGCGCGGCGAGATCGAGCGCCAGGCGGCGATCCTCGCCGACGGCGGCAGGATCATCCAGGAGACCCGCCACTTCCACGAGGACACCGGCGTCACCACGTCGGGCCGTTCGAAGGAGGAGGCGCAGGACTACCGCTACTTCCCCGAGCCCGACCTGCTGCCGATCGCGCCGGCCCCCGAGTGGGTCGACGAGCTGCGAGCCGAGCTTCCCGAGCTGCCGACCGTGCGGCGCAGGCGGCTCCAGGCCGAGTGGGGCGTCTCCGACCTCGACATGGCGGCGATGCACAACGCCGACGCCATCGGCCTGGTCGAGGCCACCGTCACGGCGGGCGTGCCCGCGGCCGACGCGCGCAAGTGGTGGATGGGCGAGCTGGCCCGGCGCGCCAACGAGGCCGGCACCTCCCTCGCCGACCTGCCGATCACCCCCGCGCAGATCGTCCGGGTGGTCGAGCTGGTGGCGTCCGGGGCGCTGAACGACAAGCTGGCCCGCCAGGTGCTCGAAGGCGTGCTCGCGGGGGAGGGCTCCCCCGACGAGGTCGTCGAGGCGCGGGGCCTGCGCATCGTCAGCGACGAGGGCGAGCTGTCCTCGATCATCGACCAGGTGCTCGCCTCGAACGCCGACGCGGCCGACAAGGTGCGCTCCGGCAAGATCGCCGCGGTGGGCGCGCTGGTCGGCGGCGTGATGAAGGCCAGCAGGGGCAAGGCCGACGCCGGCCGTGCCCGCGAGCTGATCCTGGAGAAGCTCGGCGTGTCCGAGTAGCACCCCGGCCACCCCCGGCCGTACGAGCAGGCGCCACGGGCTCCGCGAGCGTTCGCGGGGCCCGTCGTGCTGTCCGGGGCCCGTCGTACTTGGTACGTGTTTAAAGTGTGAAATGTCGGTACGTGGGACTGGATTCATCCGGAGATGTAGAGGAATTTGCGAGTGGTGTTGGTTTAGGGTGATGCGGGGGAATCGGTACGGAGCGGGAGGAGACGAGGGCGTGCGGAACGCCGGAGCGTCCATCGACCCGCCGCCCGACCCGTTCGCGGCGGTGCGTCCGGACTCCCCCGTCGCATTGCCCGTCGACCGCCAGTATTCGAAGGACAGCACTCCCGCGCGGCCCCCCGGCGGACGCAAGAAGCTCCCCCCAGGGGTCTCGCCCCTCCCGCCCGGCGTGTCGCCCGACCTCTTCGCGCAGACGCCGCCCTCCGGCATCGGCGGGCAGTCGGGCCAGTCGGTGACGCTGCCGCCTCCCGCGCCCCCGGCCGAGCCGTGGCCCATGACCGCGAGCGCGCGGGTGCGCCGCGCCGACGACGTGGCGGTCGAGCCCTCTGTCGTCATCGTGCCGGAGCCGCAGGAGACCCGGAGCAGGTTACGCGTCTTCCTGATCCTCACGGGCGGGCTCGCCTTCCTCTTCCTGCTGGCCTACGCGATCCCCGCCACGTACATGTGGGGCAGGGTGCTGCCCGGCACGCACGTGGCGGACGTGCACATCGGCAACCTGACCGAGACCGAGGCGATCGACCGCATCCACCAGCGTTTCGACGGGAACGACCAGGAAGCCGTCGGCCTCATGCTGAACGGCCGGCGGGTCGGAGTGCTCGACCCGCGCGACGCGGGGCTGACCATCGACGTGGAGGCCACGGTCGCCGACGCGAAGACCGGGTTCCCGAGCCCCCTCGCCGTCTGGCAGTCGCTCACCGGAGATAGCGATCTGCCGCTGCGGATCTCGCTGAACCCCGTCAAGCTCAGCCAGCGCGTACGCAAGATCGCCAAAAACGTCGACCGGCCCGCCCGTGAGGGGGCGATCGTCTACAAGGGCACCACCCCGCAGGTCGTCCACCCCAAGGAGGGCGTGGTCCTCGACCAGCGGGCCACGGGCGAGGCGATCAAGCGGGCCTTCGTGAACGCCCCGGCCACGGTGTCGCTGCCGGTGACCACGGTACGGCCGAGGGCGGGCAAGGCCGCGTTCGACGGCGCGGTCGAGGTGGCGCGCCGGGCGGTGTCGGCGCCGATCATCCTGGCGAACGGCAGCAGGCGGGTGCGCCTGTCCGCGCCGGCCATCGCCGCCCACCTGAGCTTCGCGGCCGACGAGCGCGGGGTGGTGCGGCCCCGGTTCGACGCCTGGAAGGCCGTCAACGGCCTTTCGACCAGGCTCGTCGGCGTCGCGGAGACGCCGCGCGAGGCGGGGTTCGTCATCGAGAACGGCGCGCCGAAGCTCGTGCACGCCCGCACGGGCAAGGGCGTGGACGCCGCCAAGCTCGCCGCCGCGGTGGCCGGCGTGGTCACCGGGGGCGGGAGCCGCACCATCCCGGTGTCCCTCGCCATCACCCAGCCCGTCCTCACCGACGAGTACGCCATGAAGCTCGGCGTGAAGGAGCAGATCGGCTTCTTCACGACGTACTTCCCGTGCTGCGCCGCCAGGGTGACCAACATCCAGAAGGCCGCCGACCTCGTGGACGGCCGGCTGGTGAAGCCGGGGGAGACGTTCTCGCTGAACGAGGCCGTCGGGAAGCCCGACGCCGCGCGCGGGTTCGTCCCGGCGCAGTCCATCGACGACGACCGCCTGGTCATCGCCCTGGGCGGCGGTATCTCGCAGTTCGCGACCACCATGTACAACGCGACCTTCTACGCCGGGATGGAGGAGATCGAGCGCACCGCCCACGCGTTCTACGTCTCGCGCTATCCCGCCGGGCGCGACGCGGCGGTGTCGTACCCCGACACGGACCTGCGATGGAGGAACGACACGGAGTACGGCGTGCTGATCAAGACCTCGTACAGCAGTACCTCCGTGACCGTGACCCTGTGGAGCACGAAGAAGTACGACCGCATCGAGGCCGAGACGACCGAGCGCTCCAGCGCGACCCAGCCCGAGAGCAGGTCCGACAGCGACCCCGGTTGCCTTCCGATGGAGGGCGGCCCCGGCTTCACCGTCACGGTCACCCGGGTCTTCTACAAGGACGACGAGGTCTTCAAGCGCGACCGGCAGGAGACCACGGTCTACAAGCCGCAGGACAAGGTCACCTGCGCGCAGGCGCGGCCGTCCTCGACGAGTGGTACGTCCGGGCGAGGAAGCTCCAGCGAGGACACCGGCGAGGACACCGGCGGGGACGCCGGCGGGGACATCATTGTGGACATCGGCGTGGAGCCCCTGCCGGGGTGACCGCCCGGGTCAGCTCATGGGGATGACCAGGATGCGGTCGTCGCCCTTCTTGGGGGAGCCCCGCCCGTCCTTGTTGCTGGTGGACACGTACAGGTTGCCGTCCGGCGCCGCCGCGACGGCCCGCAGCCGGCCGTACTCGCCCTCGTACCGGGGGATGGGCCTGCCCGCCTGGCCGGAGGCGGACAGCGGGATCTGCCACAGCCGGGTGCCGCGCAGCGCGGCCACCCACAGCGACCCGCCCGCATAGGCCATGCCGGACGGGGACGACTCGTCGGTGGACCAGGTCAGCAGGGGGTCGACGTACTCGTCCCGGCCGCCGAAGCCCTCCACGGTGGGCCAGCCGTAGTTCTTGCCCTTCTTGATCAGGTTGACCTCGTCGTAGGTGTTCTGGCCGAACTCCGAGGCGTACATGCGGCCGGAGGGGTCCCAGGCCATGCCCTGGACGTTGCGGTGGCCGTAGCTCCAGATCACGTTCTGGAACGGGTTGCCGGGGGCGGCCTTCCCGTCGGGGGTCATGCGCAGGATCTTGCCGCCCAGCGAGCCGAGGGCCTGGGCGAGGGGACGGTCGCCGGTCTCGCCCGTCGAGGCGTAAAGGTACCCGTCGGGGCCGAACGCGAGCCGCCCGCCGTTGTGGATGCCGCCCTTGGGTATGCCGCTGAGGATCGTCTCCGGGTCCTTCAGGCCGCCGTCGTAGCGGTAGCGCACGATGCGGTTCTCGGTCGCCGCCGTGAAGTACACGAAGATGTGGTGATCCCGCGTGAACTTCGGGGACACCGCGACGCCGAGCAGGCCGCCCTCCCCGCTCGGGGACACGCCCTCCACGACCCCCACCGGGCTCGTCTTCCCGGCCGGGGTCACCCGTAGCAGGCGCGCGGAGTCGCGTTCGGTGACCAGCGCGTCGCCGCCCGGCAGGAACGCGATCGCCCACGGCACGGTCAGGCCCTCGACGAGCGTGCGGGGCGTCGCGGGCTCCTGCTGGGGAAGGGCGCTGGCCAGCGGGGACGGCGTGCCGCCCTCCTCGCCTTCGCCGCGCGCCGCCGTACCGGGGGTGCACCCGGCGACCAGGGCGGCGGCCGTGATCGCGGCGAACGCCCGTCCGGCGACCGTGGCACGCCGAAGTGCGGTCCTGCGCGTGGCCCGGGGCCCGCCATCGATGGGACAAAAGGTTTGGTTCGACATTATTGGACCTCCTCCGTGACTCCATACTGGTCCCGGCGCCGCCAGGTTCCCGGCCCAGTAGGGGATCGTTAGGCTTAACGGTCATGAAGATTTGGGCTCCCTCGCAGGCCATCGTCGAAGTTCTGACCGATCTGCCCGACGTGGACTGCGTCCTCTACGACGGTGGCCCGCGGCCGCCGGAGGGGGCCGAGGAGGTCGAGGTCTGGGTGCCCCCGCTGGTGCCGCCGCGCCAGACCCCGGAGCTTCTGGGCCGCATGGCGAAGCTGCGCCTCCTGCAGACCGTGACGGCGGGCGTGGAGGCCTACCGCCCGCACCTGCCCGACGGGGTCATCCTGTGCAACGCCCGGGGAGTGCACGAGGCGGGCACGGCCGAGTGGGCCGTGGGAGCGATGATCGCGGTGCTGCGCGACTTCCCCGGCTTCACCGACGCCCAGCGGCGCGGCGAGTGGGCGTACCGCTACACCGGAGTGCTGGCCGACGCCACCGTGCTGATCATCGGGTACGGCTCCATCGGCCAGGCCCTGGAGCGCCGCCTCGACGGGTTCGAGGTCGACGTCGTCCGGGTGGCGAGGACCGCCCGTGAGGGCGTCCACGGGGAGGACGAGCTTCCCGCCCTGCTGCCCGAGGCCGACGTGGTGGTGCTGCTGGTGCCCTCGACCCCGGGCACGGCGGGCATGGTGGACGCCGCGTTCCTCGCGAGGATGAAGGACGGCGCCGTGCTGGTCAACGCCGCCAGGGGCCCCGTGGTCGACACCGGCGCGCTCGTCGCCGAGCTCCAGCGGGGCCGCGTCCGCGCCGCACTGGACGTGACCGACCCCGAGCCCCTTCCCGAGGGGCATCCCCTGTGGACGGCTCCCGGGGTCTTCATCACGCCCCACGTGGCGGGCAGCACACCCGCCTCGATCCGGCGGGCGCGCAGGCTCGTACGGTCTCAGATGTTGAGATATCTGTCCGGAGAACCACTGAACAACGTGATCACGGGGTCCTACTGACATGCTTGACACGTCTTCCTGACTCGGACCGATAGGAAAGCAAACCCAGACCGTGGCTGCCTCGTGACCTCAACTGCGTACGGTGAGACTCACCGCGCGAACCGCTAGAAGGCACCACGGCGGTTATCAGATCGGTGACGACTCAGCGGTTGTCGCCCCTCCCGCCGCCGGGCGGGCGCGACACTGGCGACGTGACAGGGATGAGCCGTATGGGCGACGACGTTGAACGGCCTTCGTGACCCGAGGGTCCCGTTGACCGCCGCCGCCGGCCTCGGCGCGGTGGGCCTCGCGGCTGCCCTTCTCGTCAGCGGGTCCTACTCCGTCGTCACCGCGATCGCGGGGGTGGTGGCGGGGCTTCTCGCCGCCTTCTCGCTCCTCGTGACGGCGGTGCGGGCCACCCCGCGTCCCCAGTCCTCCTCGTGGCGCTGGCTCACCGGCGGGTCGATCACCTGGCTCGCGGGTGTCGGCCTGCGGCCGATCGCCGAGGGCACGCCCTTCGTGCTGACCTTCGCCGACGTCCTGCTGCTCGTGGGCACCCTGCTGCTCGCCATCGGGTGCGGCGTCAGCGTGGGACGGCCCGCGTACGGCAGGTCGGTGCTCCACTACGTCTCCAGCGCGTACACCAGCGCCGCTTCCCTCTTCGTGATCTGCTGGGTCGGGTTGCTCGGGCCGGCCTACGCCAAGGCCGAGGAGCCGGGCACGCTGGCCCTGCCCGTGGTGTGCCTGCTCACGACCTGCGCCGTGGCCCCGGCCGTGCTGGCCGCGCGCTCAGGCGGCAGGCGGGTCGGCACGGCGGCCTTCGTCGTGCTCGTGGCGATCACCGTCGGTGAGCTCGCCACGGCGGTCGGGCGGCTGACCGTGGGAGGCACCCCGCCGCTCATCGCGGGCATGGTGGCCCCCGTCGCCTTCCTGCTGCTCGCCGCCATGCCCTGGGCGAACCGCGGCTGCGCCAAGCCGGTGCGGTCCACGCCCTCCGCCGTGGTCGACGGCGCGCCGCTCGCCCTGGCGGGCGTCGCCGCCGTCGTCCTGGTCGTACGCGTGCTGGCGGGCCCGCTGGACGATCCGGTGGCGGTGCTGCCGATCGTCGGCGGCTCGGTCGTGTTCGTGCTGCTCGCCCGGGTGTTCGTGATGGCCCTTGAGACCGCGAGCATGCGCGGCACCGTGGAGTCCGGCGAGCGCCGGCTCATCCACCTGGCCGAGAGCGCCGGAGACGTCGTCCTGGTCTGCGACCACGACGGGGTCGTCCGCGAGATGGGGTCAGGGGTCGAGGCGCTGTACGGCTACAGCCCGCAGGAGCTGATCGGCACCTCCATCCTCGACTACGTGCACTCGGAGGACTCGCCCGCCGTCCAGGCGGCGCTGCGGGCGATGACTGCCGACGAGGAGCCCTCCGGCGACCGCCAGGGCGCCTGCAGGGTCTCCTGCCGGGTGCGCGCGGCCGACGGCACCTGGCGGCCCGCGGAGTCCGTCGCCACCCGGCACCCGCACGAGGGCGAGGACCTCGTCCTCATCTCCACGCGCGACGTCAGCGACCAGGTGGCGCTGCGCAACCAGGTCGCCCACCTGACCTTCCACGACGGCGTGACCGGCCTGCCCAACCGCGCCTACTTCGAGGAGCGCACCCGCGAGGTGCTCGCCCGCAGGGGCACGGGGCGCACGGCCGTCGTCTTCGTCGACCTCGACGGGTTCACCGGGGTCAACGACTCCGTGGGCCACGCCAGCGGCGACTACCTGCTCAGCCAGGCCGCCCGGCGGCTGCGCGCGGCCGTACGGGCGGACGACACGCTGGCCCGCTGGGGCGGCGACGAGTTCGCGGTGCTCCTGGAGTCCGGCAGCTCGGGCGGGTCCGCGTCGGGCAGCTCGGGCACGGCCGACGCGCAGACCGCCATCGACCTCGCCGAGCGGCTGGTGCGCGCGGTGTCCTCCGAGCCCTTCAGGGTCGCCGACCGCGACATCGCGCTGACCGCCAGCGTCGGGGTGGCGTTCGCCGAGGACGGCGTCCCGGCGGGCGACCTCATCCGCAACGCCGACGTGGCGATGGCGAGGGCCAAGGAGCTCGGCGGGCGCCGCGTCGAGGTGTTCGCCGCCCACATGCACGCCGACGTCGTACGGCGGCTCGAGCTCGCCGCCGACCTCCAGCGGGCCCTCCTCGCCAACCAGTTCGCCGTGGAGTACCAGCCGGTGGTCGACCTCGCGACGTCCCGGGTGACGGCGGTGGAGGCCCTGGTGCGCTGGTGGCGCGGGAGCACGTTCGTCCCTCCCCAGCAGTTCCTCGGCGCCGCGGAGGACACCGGCCTGATCGTCCCCCTGAGCGAGTGGATCCTGCGGGAGGCCTGCCGCGAGGTGGCCAACTGGCGGGCGTCGTCGTGGGACATCGGGCTCTCGCTCAACCTCTCCAGCCGCCAGATCACCGCCCCCCGGTTCGTGGAGACCGTCGAGGCGGCCCTGGCCGAGAGCGGCCTGCCCGCGAGCGCCCTGACGCTTGAGGTCATCGAGGAGATGCTCGTCGAGGACGCCGAGGAGATCATCAACCGCCTGTCGGAGCTGCGCGCCCTCGGCGTGCGGCTCGCGATCGACGACTTCGGCACCGGGTACGCCTCCCTCGCCCTGCTCCGCAGGCTTCCCGTCGACATGATCAAGATCGATCCGTCGTTCGTGTCGGGTCTGGGCCGCGATGAGACGCTCACGCTGCTGACCCGCACGATCGTGCGGCTCGGCCACGACCTCGGCCTGATCGTCGTCGCCGAGGGCATCGAACGTCCCGAGCAGCTGGAGCTCCTGCGCGAGATGGGCTGCACCCGAGGTCAGGGCTATCTGGTGGCCAGGCCCATGGCGGCGAGGGGGGTCGACTCGCTGATGCGCACGAGTCTGTCGCCACTCCAGAACACCGCTTAGCATCTCCGCCCGACATCCCATATGGTGAGACATGTGTCCGGGGATTTGACACGTCGGATGTGTCAGGGGCTATCGTTGCGGCATGCGTATCACTGGGGACCTCATCGCCGGGCTCTCGCGAGCCTGGTTTGACGGTGTAGTACTTCGCCGGCGCGCGGGTCGCTGACGAAGAGTCCCCAGCCTGCGCGCCAGCCCCAGCACCGCCTCTCCCGGCGGGCGGGGCATTTTTTATGGCCACACCCAGCTCAGCCACGCAAGGAAACGAGCCGATGACCGAAGAGATGACAGGTGCGCAGGCCCTCGTCAGGGCACTGGAACAGGTCGGGGTCGACACGGTGTTCGGGATCCCCGGCGGTGCCATCCTGCCCGCCTACGACCCGCTCTACGACTCCACCAAGGTCAGGCACGTGCTCGTACGCCACGAGCAGGGTGCCGGCCACGCGGCCGAGGGGTACGCCCAGGCGACCGGCCGCGTCGGGGTCTGCATGGCCACGAGCGGTCCCGGCGCCACGAACCTCGTGACCGCGATCTCCGACGCCTACATGGACTCGGTGCCGATCGTCGCGATCACCGGTCAGGTCGTGGCTCCTCTGATCGGCACGGACGCCTTCCAGGAAGCCGACATCTCCGGCATCACCATGCCGATCACCAAGCACAACTTCCTGGTCACCGATGCCGACGAGATCCCCCGGATCATCGCCGAGGCCTTCCACATCGCCTCCACCGGCCGCCCGGGCCCCGTGGTGGTCGACATCTCCAAGGACGCGCTCCAGGCGACCACCGCCTTCGCGTGGCCGCCCACCATGCGCCTGCCCGGCTACCGCCCGGTCACCCGGCCGCACTCCAAGCAGATCAGGGAGGCCGCGCGCCTCCTGGTCGAGGCCAAGCGGCCGGTGCTCTACGTCGGCGGCGGCGTGCACAAAGCGCGGGCGTCCGCCGAGCTGGCCGAGCTGGCCGAGCTGACCGGCATCCCCGTGGTCACCACGCTGACGGCCAGGGGCACCTTCCCCGACAGCCACCACCTGCACCTCGGCATGCCCGGCATGCACGGCACGGTCGCGGCCGTCGGCGGCCTCCAGCGCAGCGATCTGATCATCGCTCTCGGCACGCGCTTCGACGACCGCGTGACCGGCAGGCTCGACAGCTTCGCCCCGCACGCCAAGGTGATCCACGCCGACATCGACCCGGCCGAGATCTCCAAGAACCGGCACGCGGACGTCCCGATCGTGGGCGACTGCCGCGAGGTCCTCACCGACCTGGTCGCGGCGGTCAAGCACGAGCACGACGAGGGCCGCGTCGGCGACTACACCGCCTGGTGGACCACGCTCCAGGGCTACAAGGACACCTACCCCCTCGGGTACGACAAGGCGGAGGACGGCTCGCTGGCCCCGCAGTACGTCATCGAGCGGCTCAGCGAGATCGTCGGGCCGGACGCCTACTACCTGGCGGGGGTCGGCCAGCACCAGATGTGGGCCGCGCAGTTCGTCAAGTACGAGAACCCCGGCACGTTCATCAACTCCGGCGGCGCGGGCACCATGGGCTTCGCGGTCCCGGCCGCGATGGGCGCCAAGATGGGACAGCCCGAGGCCACGGTGTGGGCCATCGACGGCGACGGCTGCTTCCAGATGACCAACCAGGAGCTCGCCACCTGCGCGATCGAAGGTGTGCCGATCAAGGTGGCCGTCATCAACAACGGCAACCTCGGCATGATCAGGCAGTGGCAGACGCTGTTCTACAACCAGCGCTACTCGAACTCCGACCTGAAGACGGTCCGTCGCATCCCCGACTTCGTCAAGCTGGCGGAGGCGTACGGTTGTGTCGGCCTGCGGTGCGAGCGGCCCGAGGACGTCGACGCGACGATCCGCAAGGCCATGGAGATCAACGACGTCCCCGTGGTCATCGACTTCGTCGTCCACAAGGACGCGATGGTCTGGCCCATGGTCGCGGCCGGCACCGGCAACGACGAGATCAAGATCGCTCGGGACATGGCTCCCGTGTGGGACAACGAGGAGCTGCTGTGAGCCGCTTCGCACGTCTGACGGGTTTCTCGGGAGGGAACGCATGAGCCGCCACACGCTGTCGGTTCTCGTCGAGAACAAGCCGGGCGTCCTCGCCCGGGTCGCCTCGCTGTTCAGCAGGCGGGGCTTCAACATCGACTCACTGGCCGTCGGGCCGACGGAGCACGCCGACGTCTCGCGGATGACCATCGTCGTCAGCGTCGCCGAGCTACCGCTCGAGCAGGTCACGAAGCAGCTCAACAAGCTGGTCAACGTGATCAAGATCGTCGAGCTCGACCCCTCCCAGTCCGTGCAGCGGGAGCTGACACTGATCAAGGTCCGGGCCGACGCCGAGACGCGCAGCCACGTGCTGGAGCTCGTGCAGCTCTTCCGCGCCCGCTGCGTGGACGTCGCCACGGACGCGGTGACCATCGAGGTCACCGGCACGCCGGACAAGCTCGACGCCTTCATCAGGGTGCTTGAGCCGTTCGGCATCAAGGAGCTCGTCCAGTCGGGCATGGTGGCCATCGGCCGCGGCGCCCGTTCCATCACCGACCGCTCGCTCCGGGCCCTGGACCGCAGCGCGTAAGCGTGCTGCCGGCGAGCCGTACGAAACCACGAAAGGCAAGCTAGTGACTGAGATCTTCTACGACGACGACGCCGACCTGTCGATCATTCAAGGTCGGCACGTGGCCGTGCTCGGGTACGGCAGCCAGGGCCACGCCCACGCGCTGTCGCTCCGCGACTCCGGGGTGGACGTCCGGGTCGGCCTGCCCGAGGGCTCCAAGAGCCGCGAGAAGGCCGAGAACGACGGCCTGCGCGTCCTCAGCCCGGGGGAGGCGGCCGAGGAGGCCGACCTCATCATGATCCTCGCGCCCGACCACATCCAGCGTCACCTGTACGCCGAGCACGTCGCGCCGAACCTCGTCGAGGGCGACGCGCTGTTCTTCGGGCACGGCCTCAACATCCGGTACGGCCTGATCGACGCTCCCGAGGGCGTGGACGTCGCCATGGTGGCGCCCAAGGGCCCGGGTCACCTGGTCCGCCGGCAGTTCACCGCCGGGCGCGGCGTCCCGGTCCTGGTGGCCGTCGAGAAGGACGCGACCGGCGACGCCTGGCCGCTGGTGCTCTCGTACGCCAAGGCCATCGGCGGCACCCGCGCCGGCGCGCTCAAGACGACCTTCACCGAGGAGACCGAGACCGACCTGTTCGGCGAGCAGGCCGTGCTGTGCGGCGGCGTGTCCGAGCTGATCAAGACCGGCTTCGAGACGCTGATCGAGGCGGGCTACCAGCCCGAGGTCGCCTACTTCGAGTGCCTCCACGAGATGAAGCTCATCGTCGACCTCATGTACGAGGGCGGCATCTCCAAGATGTACTGGTCGGTCTCCGACACCGCCGAGTACGGCGGCTACTCGCGCGGGCCGCGCATCGTCAACAGCGAAACCAAGAAGGAGATGGAGCGCATCCTCGGCGAGATCAAGTCGGGCGAGTTCGCCCGCGAGCTCGTCGACGAGTTCGACAGCGGCCAGAGCAACTTCCGCAAGTACCGCGAGGAGCTGGCCGGGCACCCCATCGAGAAGACCGGCGCCAAGCTCCGCCCGATGATGAGCTGGCTCAAGGAGAAGTAACCCTCCTCGGCCATTCCGCGTGACAGTGATCGCCCGAGCCCAGCTCGGGCGATCACTGTTTCCGGCTCGACCTTCAGATTGTCCCCGCTCCAGCGCCCCGCGCCGTGCCACGGCTGCGAGTTGACGTTCTACCCGCTTTGTTCACTGCCCGCCGGTAACGCATCCTCCGCCACCTCCCGCAGGACTCGCGACTAGCGTAGGGCCCTCGGCCGAGTCGGGACCCAGGTACCATTGGGTACTGGAGGTTGTTGTGGCTGGCTCAAACGTGGCTCCCTTGAAGGTGGATACCGAAACCGATCGCCTGATCTCTCATGGTGCGCACTTCCTGCACGTGACGAAAAAGGAGTTCGTCGCGCAAGCCGTACGCGTGTATCTCCAGGTCCGTCAGGCAGAACTACATGCGGCGATGCAGGAGGCGATGGCCCAGTTGGACGGGACACATGCCGCGAGGGTGGCCCTTGTCTCCGGACTGACCAAGGAGCAGATCGAGGAACTCGGCGGTGTGGAGGAAGGGTGAACCCTACTCGTCCGACCATCCGTTGCCTGCGTGAGGACCTCGGCATCGCCAAGCTGCCGCCCGCTCGCGTGGCGCTGGACGAGATCGATCACCCATTGATCCGCAAGGCGTCCGCTCAGTTCGCCGGGGACAGCGCCCGGGAGCGCATCGTCTCGGTGGATGACAACGTGCTCTTCAAAGTCAAGATCCAGCGATGGCGGGGAGCGGTTTGGCCGGACAACCGCTGCCCGTGGCTGGTAGCAGCCGGACGTCGCGAGGACGGCAGCCCGGACGACTTCTATGCGGCGCTCACCGAACGAGCCCGGCAGGCCCGGAAGGCATACAACAGCTCCCACACGCCGGCGCTGACCAGCGACACCTGCACAAAGGACCTACTTCCTGGCCCACTGGATGAAGCTCGCCTGCGGCTTGAAGAGGCCGAACGCAGCGTCCTCCGGATGGAGGCATGCGTTCGGACCCTCGTCACCCACGCCCTGCTGACCGGGCGCGAACAGCGGGAGGATCTTGCTGGTTATACGCTTGCCGTCCTGGTCCGCGCGGATGAAGGGCACGAGACCTACGTGGGCATCCGCATCATCGGCCACGTAACCATCGCCGACCAGGCCGCCATCCTCGATGCCGTGCCTGGCTGCGATCGCGACAGCTGGTATCCCGATGTAATGCCTCACCGCGATGTCGAATCCGGCGAGGTGATCTGGTCCAATCTCATGGACCTGCATGCCGCGGCGGCGCTCCTGGCCGAAGGCGAGCAAGAGTAACGACTGTACGGCAGGCCTCGACGATTGCTCGCTGGAACCGCGATCACGTCTTGTCTGTCGAGGACCCACGTCGGCTATAGGACGCCGCCGGATCCTTTAGTTGCGCGGCGATCGATTGCCCGGCCGTGCACGCTCTACCCATCTGGCACGCCAAGGCCATCGGCGGCACCCGCGCCGGCGCGCTCCTTCCTCCGGCACGCTCTCGGGCATGTCGAACGCCACCGGCTCCGCCCCGTGTCACACACGGGACGGAGCCGGTGGCGTTTCGGCCTCAGGACGGGATCACAGCACCGGCCCCTCAGGTGCGGGTCAGCACTGGACGGGCTTGAGCCAGGAGCATTCGAGGTCGCTCTCCGGACCCTCGGGGGTCGCGTTCTTGAGCTGCACCGTGGCGTCCACCGGGGTGTCCCGCTTGAACTGCGCGAGCCGGACCGCGATGGCGTCCTCCACGGTCGTCTTCGGACTGCCGGTCAGGTAGTTGTTGGTCAGGATCGAGAACACCAGCGGCTCGCCGTCGGCGCTGGTCACGTAGCCCGACAGCCCGGTGACGCTGGTCAGGGAGCCGGTCTTGGCGTGCACGTTGTTCGCCGCCGGGGTGCCCGCCATGCGGCTGCGCAGCGTACCGCCGGTGAAGCGGTCGGAGTTGCCCGCGATGGGCAGGGCGTCGTACCAGGTCTTGAACCACGGCTTGGAGCGCATGGTGATGAGGAACCCCGTGAGCTCGCCCGGGGTCACGCCGTCCAGCCGCGACAGGCCCGAGCCGTCGCGTAGCCGCACCGCCTTGACCCCGTTCTTCGCGGCGAACCCGAGCGTGACGGCCAGCCCGGCGTCCCAGGTGCCCTTGCCGGACACCTTGCGGCCCATCGCCTTGGTGAGGATCTCGGCGTGCATGTTGTTGCTGAGCTTCAGGAAGGGCACCAGCAGCTCGCTGAGCGGCATGGAGTCGCGCTGGGCCACGCTCTTGGCGGCCTCCGGCGTCGCGCCCCGGCCGGTCGTGCCCAGCACGCGCACTCCGTGGTTGGCGAGTGCCTTCCTGAACAGCGACGCGGCGTACCCTGTCGGGTCGTCGACCGTGACCCACTCGTCGTACTTGCCGGCCACGGTGCCGGTGATCACGACCTTGTTGGTGCCGTGCACGCGGTTGACGAGGACGTCGGTCTCGGCGCCGGTGGTGGCGTGGTTCTCGATCGTGATGTAGTCGGTCGGCGGCGTGGTGGTCACCTTGGCGGCGGCGCCCGCCGACGCGCCGGGGGCGACGGAGACGATCACCGAGCCGGCGTCGTAGTCGGTGTCGGGGGAGGCGGTCAGCGCGGAGATCTGGGCCGCGTAGTAGTACGGCTCGTCGTCCCACGCCCAGTCGGTGCCGAGCCGCACGTCGTCGAACCACGTGTCGTCGGCGACCAGCTTGCCGGTGACGATCTTGACGCCGGAGTCGGCCACCTTGGCGGCGAGCGCGTCGTAGTCGGCGGCGAGCATGGTCGGGTCGCCGGTCCCCTTGAGGTAGAGGTCACCGGCCAGGGTCGAGCCCAGGCGGCGTCCCGAGCTCAGCACGCTCGTGGTGAAGCGGTAGTCGAGACCCAGCGTCTCGACGGCGGCGGTGGAGGTGAGCAACTTGGTGTTGGAGGCCGGGAGGAACACCTTCCCGGGGTCCTGCCCGTACAGCTGCTCGCCCGTCGAGGCGCTCTTGACGACCACACCGGAACGGGCCACGGCGAGGTTCGAGGCATTGAGGATCTGGTCGAGGTCCTTGACGAGATCGGCGACGCCGGGCGCCGGATCAGCGGCGTTCGCAGGGGCGCCCGCGCCCGACGCCCACGTCACGGTGAGGGTGAGAAGTACTGCCGTCAGCAGTCCGGCCGGTCGTCGGGGCATCCGCACGGGTTCCTCCAGAAATAGATGGCCCGGATCATGCCGCGATCATCGAGAACCTCTGCCCAGACGGCAATACGGAAATGTTCGTATCTTGTCCGGCCGGAACCGCTTACTGCGGCAGGGAGACCAGGAACGCGCACTCGCCGAAGGAGATCTCGTCGCCCGCGCGGACGTGGGCGGGCCCGACCAGACGCCAGCCGTTCAGCCGGGTGCCGTTGAGCGAGCCGAGGTCTACGAGGAGCCAGGCCTCGCTGTCTCGGCGGAGCTCGGCGTGCACGCGTGACACCGTGAGGTCGGTGAGGATCAGGTCGCAGTCGGAGCCGCGGCCCACCACGTAGCGCGTACGGCTGTCGCCTGGCAGGGCGAGCCTGGGGAGGCGCGGGCGGCGCCACGCGGTCTCGATGCGGGTGGTGAGGTCGGAGACCGAGGCCACGGCGTCGGTCAGCCTCCGCCGCCATCTGCCGCTCGGCGGGAGATCGGAGACGAGGTCGGTCAGCTCGACGCGGCTGCGGGCACGCAGCGCTCGATCGACCCGTCCGAGAAAGGTGTCATGCGAGATCTGTCCTTCGAGTGCATGATCGCGGAGCTCACTGATCGCGCGATCACGGTCCCCGTCGGAGGCGCGCACAGGCGGGTGCGTCGAGCTCATCTCCCGAGTATCAGGCTGGCAACGGCAAGGTGTCCAGAATATGCGGGATCTCTTGTCGAGAGCATACTCGGTATGCATACTGAGTATTCATGTCGATCCGCCACGGCCTGCTCGCCCTGCTGACCCAGGGGCCGCGCTACGGCTACCAGCTTCGTGTGGAGTTCGAGGCGTCCACGGGGGCGACCTGGCCGCTGAACATCGGCCAGGTCTACACGACGCTCTCCCGCATGGAGCGCGACGGCCTCGTGGCGCCCGGCGAGCAGGATGACCAGGGCCGGGTGGTGTACGCCATCACAGAAAAGGGCCGGTCGGAGCTGTCGCGATGGTTCGGCACCCCCATCGCCCAGGCCGACCGGCCCCGCGACGAGCTGGTGATCAAGCTCGCCATGGCCGTCACCGCGCCGGGCGTCGAGGTCCGCCAGGTCGTGCAGGCCCAGCGCACCGCCACCATGCGCACCCTGCAGAACCTGACCCGCGCCAAACGCGCCGAGGCCGGAACCGCGCAACGCCTGGTGCTCGACTCCATGATCTTCCAAGCCGAGGCCGAACAACGCTGGCTCGACCACTGCGAGGCAGTCATCGCGTCCCTCTCCCCGAACACACCACCCCCGGCGGATCCCTCCCGCACCGCGCCTTCGTCCCAGGAGTAGGAATGACCAACCCTGATCTTTCCGCGGAAACGGCGGACGCTCCCGTCATCAGCCTCGTGGAGGTGTCGCGCGTGCACGGTTCCGGAGCGGCGGCCGTCGAGGCGCTGAAGAGGGTGAGCATGCAGGTCGCGGCCGGAGAACTCGTGGCCGTCATGGGCCCCTCAGGCTCCGGCAAGTCCACGCTGCTCAACCTCGCGGGCGGCCTCGACCGGCCCACCTCCGGACAGGTGGTCGTCGAGGGCACGGACGTCGGAGCCCTTCCCCCCAGGCGGCTGGCCGAGCTGCGGCGCCGTCACGTGGGCTACGTCTTCCAGGACCTCAACCTGATCCCCTCGCTGACGGCCGTGGAGAACGTCATGCTCCCGCGGGAGCTCGACGGGGTCCGCGCGGGCAAGGCCCGGAGTGAGGCGTCGCACGCGCTCGCCGAGATGGGCGTCGCCGAGGTCGCCGGCCGCTTCCCCGACGAGATCTCCGGCGGCCAGCGCCAGCGCGTCGCGATCGCGCGCGCCATGGTCGGCGTGCGCCGCGTGCTCCTGGCCGACGAGCCCACCGGCGCCCTGGACACGCCCACCGGGGACGACGTCATCCAGGCACTGCGCGCCCGCGCCGACTCCGGATCCGCCGTCCTCCTGGTCACCCACGAGCCGCGCTACGCCGCCTGGGCCGACCGCGTGATCTTCCTTCGCGACGGCGAGATCGCCGACTCCGCCGAAGCCCAGGCGACCACCCGATGAGCACCACCAGATCCGCGTTACGCCTCTCCCGGAGGACCATCGCCAGGTCCCCGGGACGCGCCGCCCTGATCGTGGCGATGATCGGCCTGCCCGTGCTGGTCGTCACGGCCCTGGCGACGCTTCTCAGCACCCTCGACAACGCCGCGTCCGCGACCTCGCGCACTCTCGGCAGCGCGGACGCGCTGGTGTGGGGGAACCATGGCTGGAGCGGTGTCACGCAGGAGCCGACCGGCGACGGCTACGGGTGGTCGCCCGGCGAGCATCCGCGGCCCTTCACGGCGGTCGAGATCGGCGCCCTTTTCGGGCGGGGGAGCAGGGTCATCCCTTTGAGGGAGGAGAGGATCGCCTATGAGACCGGGGAGACACGAGACCTGGGGACCCTGCGGGAGCTGGACCTGAGAGATCCGCTCGCCGGAGGCGCCTACCGCCTCCTGGACGGACGGCTTCCCCAGGCGGCCGGTGAGATCGTCGTCACACGGGAGATCCTCGACGGGGGCGGCCGGATGGGCGGAACCCTGCTGGTCACCCCGCAGCGGCGGCCGATGCGGATCGTCGGCGTCGTGCTCGTGCCGTCCGACTCGTCCGGCACGCGGATGGTGGCGCTGCCCGGCAGCGTGATCGGTCCGGTTGGGATGGACATGGCCTCGACCGAGAAACGGGCCTGGCTCGTCGATGCCCCCCATCCGGTGACATGGAAGGACGTGCGGCGGCTGAACGGGTCCGGGCTGATCGTGATCTCGCGGGCGGTTCTCGCCGACCCGCCACCCGAGCGGTCGCGCCTCCCGGCCACGGAGAGCCCCGGCTACCGCGATCCCCTGGTGGTCATAGCGCCGCTCATGATCGTGATGTTCGTGCTGGAGGTCGTGCTCCTCGCCGGCCCGGCCTTCGCCGTGGGGCTGCGCCGCAGGCGCGTGGAGCTGGCCCTGATCGCGGCCCAGGGCGGCACGCCAGGTCAGCTTCGAGCCGTCGTACTCGCCGACGGCCTGGTGCTCGGGCTGGGTGCCTCGACCGCGGGCGCGGGGGCGGGCATCGGTGTCGCCGTGGCGGTCATGCCCTGGGCCGAGAGAGTCTTCGACAGCGTGATGACCTCGTTGAGCGTGCCGTGGGCGGTTGTGGCGTTGATCGTCTTCCTGGGTACGGCCAGTGGTCTGGCCGCCGCCCTCGCTCCGGCCGCGCAGGCGAGCCGTACCGACATCGTGGCGGTGCTGGCGGGACGGAGCGAGCGCAGGCGTGATCGGGTCGGATGGCCGCTGCTCGGCCTGGTCCTCCTGGCGGGCGGCGTCGCCGCCGCGCTGATGACACCCCGGCACGGCGTGACATGGGTGTTCGTCGCCGCCGTGCTGACCCAGTTCGGCATGGTCGCCGTGATCCCGTGGCTGGTCGGCGGGGCCGGCCGCCTCGCGGGGCGGCTCCCGCTCCCGCTGCGGTTCGCCGCACGGGACGCGGCCCGTCACCGCGGGCGCACGGCTCCGGCCGTCGCCGCCGTCATGACGGCGACCGCACTGGTCACGGCTCTGACCGTCGCCGGGACGAGTCTTTTCGGCAGGGCGTCCCTCGACTACCGGCCCGCCGCTCCACCTGGCGCCACGATCATCAGCCGCGACCGGGTTCCCGAGGAACTCTGGCGCCGGGTACACGAGGCCGCTCGTCGTACGTTGCCCGCCGGGGTCCCGCTGATCGACGTCGCCCTGCCGACCAGCCGGGACGGCGCCCTGATGCTGACGTCCATCTCCTCTCCCGGTGCGGAGAACGAGGGCCAGGCGTCCCGTATCTCCCCGGACCTGAGCGGCATGGGCGGCGTGCTGATCGGCGACCGCATGCTGCTCCGCTTCGCTCTGGGAAGGGACGATCCGTCTGCGGTCGCGGCTCTGGAGGCGGGTCGCGCGGTGGTGTTGAACCCGTCCTACGTAAGCAATGGCAAGATCCAGCTGTCCCTCACGCCGCAGAACTCCGGCGGGCGAACCGAGAACCTCACCTTGCCGGCCGTCGGCATCCGGGCGACGGGTGAGGGCTGGGCGCGTGTCGTCATGTCCGCGGAGGCCCTCAAGGGCCATGACCTCAGCGCGGAGTCCCGTCTCCTGCTCGTCGATCCGGGGCGATACCGGCCGTCCCGGGCCGTCCAGGACCGGCTCGCGGGCGGGATCGGGGCGATCACCATGCATGTGGGCGTCCGGGTGGAGCGCGGCTTCGAGCAGGACTACACCGGGATGATGCTGCTTCTCGCCGCGGCGGCGGTCGTCATGGTGCTCGGCGCGACGTTCGTGGCCACCCGCCTCGCCGCCGCCGACGCCCGGCCGGAGCTGACCACCCTGGCGGAGGTCGGCGCGAGCCCGGGGTCACGCCGCGCGGTCGTCGCATGCCAGGCGTTCGTCATAGCCGCCCTCGGCGTCGCCACCGGACTGCTCGCGGGCCTTGTGCCGGGCATCGCGGCGACCTGGTCGGCGTCCGCGCGAGAAGCGGTCTCGACGGCGTACGGCGCAGACGGCGTCCCGGTGGCCCTTCCCCAGCACGAGCGAGCGGTGATCGGCCTCCCCTGGCCTTTCCTCACGACCCTCCTCATCGGCCTCCCCCTCCTGGCCGCCCTCACCACCGGCCTACTCGGCGCAACCCGCCCGAACGCACGCCGCCGCCCCACCTGAAAGACGCCACGAGGCCGTTGTCGTCACTTCCCAGGAGACCACTAATGAAGATTGAACGGGTTGTCCGGCTCGCCGGCGCGGCACTCGTCCACAGTGAAGGAACGCGAGCCGTGCATGCTCGCGACGGCATGATGGCCGACAGCGCCGTGGCGGTGACCGCGTGAGCGGCATCCGTGCTGCCCTACGCATCTCTCGGCGGAACGCCTGGCATTCGAAGGGGAGAAGCACCCTGGTGGTCACCATGATCGGGCTGCCGGTTCTGGTGATCACCGCACTGCCGGTTCTCATCGCGACCTTCGAGGTCACGCCGGAGGAGGGCCTGAGCCGGGATATGGGTACGGCGGACGCGCGCATTCGTGTTCCGCCCTACCCAGGTGGGCGTGTCCTTCAGGACTATCTGGGGCGGGACGCGATCACGACGGGCGACCCTTCACCCCAGGGGGCGAAGCCCTGGACGGCGGAGGAGGTCGCAGGCCTGCTGCCGCCGGGCAGCCGGGTCATCCCCATCAGGTCTGGTTCGCGGGTCTATCGAGGGAAATGGTTTGATCCCACTCCGGTGGTGGAGATCGACCTACGTGATCCGTTGACTCGCGGGATGTACCTCCTCAGGCAGGGCCGATTCCCCGCGGCCGCCGACGAGGTCGTCGTGTCCACGTGGCTCGCACGGCACGGCGTGGGCATCCGATCGGCTATCTCGCTCTCCGGTTCGTCCACCATTTCCTATCGCGTCGTGGGGGTGGTGGACGACGCCCACAGCCTTGGCCGTGGCCTGGTGGTCGCGATGCCCGGCACCGCAGGGCGGCAAAGCGAGTGGCTCGTCGACACGCCGGGGCCGGTGCTCTGGAATCACGTGCTGCGGTTGAACGCCCAAGGCCTGGTCATACAGTCACGTGCGGTCATCTCCGACCCGAAGCACCCGCAGGGGACGATCATGGAGATGGGCATGGTCATCTCGACGGATACAGAGAGGCTCGCCATCGCGGCCCTTGTCATCATGATGATCGTGCTGGAGGTCGTTCTGCTGGCCGGGCCCGCGTTCGCGGTGGGAATCCGGCGCCGCCGGCGGGAACTGGCGCTCGTCGCGGCGCAGGGAGGGGCACGGCATCACCTCGGCTCCATGGTGCTCGCCGACGCCTTGGTGCTGGGAGGCGTCGCGGCATCGTGCGGAGCGGCGGGGGGACTCGCCGGGGCGTGGGCGGCCATCCCGGTCGTGGAGCATGTCAACGGCTCACTGGCGGGTCCGTACGAGGTGCCGATCGGCCAGGTCGCCGGCGTCGTCGTGCTCGGGATCGCCGGGGCGTTGCTCGCCGCGGTGGTCCCGGCTCGTCAGGCTGCGCGCACCGACGTGGTGGGGGCACTGGCCGGGCTTCGCGGTGAGGCGCGGATACGCAAGGGCTGGCCCCTGGCCGGTCTGGCCCTGCTCGTGTCCGGGTTCGCCGTCACGATCCATGCCGCCGTGCGGGAACCTTGGTTTCTCCTCGATGGTCTCGGCAGTCTGGGCTTGGTCGGTGGATCCTTCTGCACGATGGTGGCGCTGGTCCTGCTGACGCCTTGGCTGGTGGAGGTGGCGGCCGGCCTCGCCGCCCGTCTTCCGTTCCCATTCAGGCTCGCCGCGCGGGACGCCACCCGCAATCGTGGCCGGACGGCCCCCGCGGTTGCCGCCGTGGCCGCTGCCACCGTGGGCCTCGTCGCGATGATGATCGTCGTGGCGACCAACCAGGCGCGGCAGGCTGTCGGCTACCGCCCAGAGCAGGTGTACGGCACGCTCAGTGTCGACATGGTGGCCCCGCGTCCGGACCAGGCCCGGAGGCTGCGTACGGGCATCGAGCGAGAACTGCCCGGAGTGCCGCTCATCGAGGTGGCCCGGCCGTCCTTCCAGGAGGACTTCGGCAGCGGCGTCGGGGTGCGCTCCCTGTCATGTGTTCCTGAGCAGATGTGCGCGAAGCACCGGGTCGTGATCGGGGGGCGGGACCTGTTGCGATACCTCGCCGGCCGCGACGAGCCGGCCGCGGCCGCGGCGCTCGCGGGCGGAAAGGCGGTGGTCTTCCACCCGGGGGTCGTGACCGGTGGAAAGGTCGCGTTGCATCTCGACGGAGGCGACGATGACCCGGCCGGTCGTGCCGTCAGCGTGCCGGCGATCGAGATGACGCCTGTCCAGCCGGGGCTCGCGGACGTTCTGGTGCCGGTGCCACCGGCCACGAACCTCGGTCTCAAGCCGCGGGTGGAGCAGTTCCTCGTCGACCCCGGCCGTCACGTGATCACACGGGCGGAGGAGAAACGGGTCCTGCGCATGCTGGGCGATTGGGGGCCCAACGTCTCCGGCCACGTTGAGCGGGGATACGAGGGACAGATGAACGTGCTGGTGCTGGGCGCTGCGGCGCTGCTCCTTGTCCTCGGTGGTACGTTCGCCGCCACCGGCCTGGCCGCCGTCGACGCGTGGCCCGATGTGACCACTCTCGCGGTGATCGGAGCGCCACCTGGCACCAGGCGGATGGTGACCATGGGGCAGGCATGGTTCATCGCGGCGACAGGTGTGGTCCTGGGGGCCGTCGTGGGTTTCGTCCCGGGAATCACCGTCGCCTGGTCGTTGAGGGTGTACCCCCTTTACCCCCCGACGCCGGAACCAGGGGTCGTCATCCCTTGGGCGGACATCATTGGCCTGGTGGTGCTGCTTCCCTTGGTGGCCGGTCTGGTGGCCGGTGTGTTCGCGCGGACCCGGGTCACGCTGACGCGCCGGGTGACATGACCTGAGGGGTCGCGCCGGCGAGGTCGGTGGCCGTGAGTCGGTATTTCAGGGTCATCAGGATGCCGGTGAGGATGATGACGGCGGGGATGACGGCCTGGGTGAGGATGATGGCGGTCAGGGCGCTGCCGGGCTGGGTGACGGGGTGCTCGGGATCGGAGGAGATGAAGCCTCCGGCCCCCAGCACCGCGCCGACCACCAGGGCGCCGAGGGCGGTCACCGCGCTCTCCACGGCCGTCCACAGGCCGGTGAAGACGCCACCCCTGCGCTTCCCGCTCCTCGCGGAGTCGTGGGCGATCACGTCGGCCAGCATGGAGAACTGAAGAAGCTGGAGACCGGCGTACCCCACGCCGATGATCAACGTCACCAGGTGGGCGTACAGGGCGCCGAAGGCGGGGGTGAGGGCCGCGAGCAGCGCCCCGATCATGAAGAGCGCGCCCGAGAGGATCATCGCGCCCCGCTTGTCCATCTTGCGCGCGAGCCACACCCACAGGGGCATCGTGATCAGCATGGGGCCGACGAGCGCCGCGAAGAGCGTGCTGGTGGCCGCGGGGTTGTCCAGGGTGTACGAGGCGAAGTACGGGGCGCTGGCGAGCATCACGCCCGCGGCCAGCGTCTGCGCGCTCGACAGGCCGAGCAGCCAGAGGAACGGCCGGCTGGCCTTCGCCGCCGCGAGCTGGGCCCTGAGGGTCGCCTCCGGCTCGGAACTGCCCGTCAGCGGCGCGCGGGCCGTACCGAAGAAGGACGCGAGCATGGACACGAGCAGCACGGCCGCGAAGATGATCCCCATCATGCGGTAGCCGTCGAGGGAGTGCGACGCGATGGCCGGGGCGATGATGCCGCTCAGCGCCACCGCGAGGGCGACGAAGATCATGCGCCACTGCAGGAGCGAGGTGCGCTCGTGGTAGTCGTCCGTCATCTCGGCGGGCATCGCCTTGAACGGCACCTCGTACAGCGCGTACCCGGTCGCGGCGATGAGGAAGAAGGCGCCGACGAACAGGGCGGCCGGGGTGCCGGTCAGGGGAGGTCCCGCGAACGTGAGCGCGAAGGCGATGGGGAGGATGATCGCCCCGCCGAGCAGCCAGGGACGCCGTGGGCCCCACCGCGAGACCGTGCGGTCGGACCACTGGCCCACGAGTGGGTTGATCACCAGATCCCACGCCTTGGGGGCGAAGACCACCACGCCGGCCAGCCACGCGGGCACCGCGAGGATGTTGGTGAGGTAGAACAACAGCAGCAGGCCCGGGATGGCGCTGAACGTCGCGGTGCAGAACGAGCCCACACCGTAGCCGAGCCGCACGCCTCGCGAGACGGCCTGGGGCCGGGGTGCCGCCGTCGAAGGGATCATTGCGTAATTACAGCCCACACGGCCTTGGGCCGCCAGCCCCAATCACCGGCGTTCACGGGGGATTCGGATCCGAAGTGCGAAACGGCGGTTCGGACCCGAGGTCCGTGATGGGGGACGGTGACGGCGGTTCGGATCCGAAGTCCGTGGTGCGGCGAGGGCCGGGTGGCCGTGGATGGCAGCCGGTCCGCCGGACACGGCTGGGCGCCGGTCCGGCGGTCGGTCAGCAGTCGGAGACGTCGGCGCACACCACGTGGGCGCCGAGCTCGATCATGCGGCGTTCGGTGTTGGCGTCGGCGACGCGGGCCATGAGCACGGGCGCCTCGCTGGCCGCCAGTTGCGGCAGCCGGGCGCGGACCATGCGGTGCAGGTCCCTCACGATGTCCTCGGCCGCCCGCGTGTGCACCTTGACGTGGAGCATGATGCCCGAGGACCCCGAGACCGTACGGGCCTCGGAGATCCACACGTGGTGCACCAGGGGGAAGTCGCGGAGCAGCTCGGAGATCGCCACGCGCAGCGCGGGCAGGATCGGGTGGACGCACCGCTTGTACCCCGGGTCGACCTGTTGCATCGGGCCCGACAGGTGGGGTCTCGGGGAGGGGATCCACGGCCGCGCGGGCGCGTCCGGCGGGCTCTGCGGCACCGGCGAGGCGTTCCGCTCCAGGACGGGCGAGCTGGGCACCGTGGTGTGGCGCGAGACCGTCGCCATGGCGCCCGTGGCGTACGCCGTGGGCGACGCGCTGGACAGGGCCGGAGCGTGCTGCCCGCTGCGGGTGGCGGCGAGGTAGCGCTGGAGGTCCTCGATGGGGATGGCCGCCGCCGCGGGGCCCGCGGCGTCGATGACGATCTCCCGCACGCCGGTGACGCGCTGGATGTCGAGGATGGTGTCGGCGTCACAGGCCGACAGCGAGTGGTTGCCGCGGTGCCGCGCGTAGGTGTTCGGGCCGGTGTACCCGAGGAGCACACGTTCGCCGGTCTGCGTCGTGCCGAGCACGACGGAGCGGTCCGGCCGCACGGCTACCAGGATGCCCCACTCGGCAAGGGCCGCCAGTAGCCGATGGGGGCTGCCGTGCTGCGCGAGCACTTCTCCGAGAGCGGGGTTCCCGATGCTCATACGACAAACGATAGGTAGTGGGACACAGCTTATCAGCCTAATCGTCAAGAAATATTGTGATCAATACCAAGATGGCGGCTTGCGCGTGGAATCCAGTTTAGAAGGGTACGCGCCGGTGTCTCGGATGGCGGGACGTTCGTGAGTGGATTCACAAGCGCGGATAGACTCGAACCTTGTCCGTGCATCCGCACTTCCCAAAGGACCCACCAGTGAACAAGCCCGTCGTCCTGGTCGCAGAGGAGCTCTCCGAAGCAGGTCTCGCCGTGCTCGGGGCCGACTTCGAGGTCCGTCACACCGACGGCGCCGACCGATCGCAGCTCCTGCCCGCCCTCGCCGAGGTGGACGCGCTCATCGTGCGCAGCGCCACCCAGGTGGACGCGGAGGCGCTGTCCCACGCGCCTCGGCTGCGCGTCGTCGCCCGAGCCGGGGTCGGCCTGGACAACGTCGACGTCGCGGCCGCCACCAAGGCCGGTGTCATGGTCGTCAACGCGCCGACGTCCAACATCACCAGTGCCGCGGAGCACACCGTCGCCCTGATCCTCGCCAGCGCCCGCAACGTCGCCCAGGGCCACAGCGCCCTCAAGGCCGGCGAGTGGAAGCGCTCGAAGTACACCGGTGTCGAGCTCGACGAGAAGGTCATCGGCGTCCTCGGCCTCGGGCGCATCGGGCAGCTCGTCGCGCAGCGCCTCGCGCCCTTCGGCGTCGAGCTGATCGCGTACGACCCCTACCTCCAGCCGGCGAGGGCCGCCCAGATGGGCGTGCGCCTGGTGTCGCTGGAAGAGCTGCTCATGCAGGCCGACTTCATCACCGTGCACCTGCCGAAGTCCAAGGAGACCGTCGGGCTCATCGGCGAGCGCGAGCTGCACACCGTCAAGCCGTCGGTCCGCATCATCAACGTCGCCCGCGGCGGCATCGTGGACGAGAACGCCCTCTACTCCGCCATCAAGGAGGGCAGGGTCGCCGGGGCCGGCATCGACGTCTTCTCCAAGGAGCCCTGCACCGACAGCCCGCTGTTCGAGCTCGACAGCGTCGTGGTGACCCCGCACCTGGGCGCCTCCACCCACGAGGCCCAGGAGAAGGCCGGCACGCAGGTGGCGCGCAGCGTCAAGCTCGCGCTCGCCGGAGAGTTCGTGCCGGACGCCGTCAACGTCCAGGGCGGCGCCGTCGCCGAAGACGTCAAGCCCGGCCTGCCGCTGGCCGAGAAGCTCGGCCGCGTCTTCACCGCCCTCGCGGGCGAGGTGGCCACCCGGCTCGACGTCGAGATCCGCGGCGAGATCGCGGCCCACGACGTGCGCGTGCTGGAGCTCGCCGCCCTCAAGGGCGTGTTCACCGACGTCGTTGAGGACGCCGTGACCTACGTCAACGCCCCGCTGCTCGCGAAGGACCGCGGCGTCACGGTGGAGCTGGTCACCAGCGACGAGAGCCCCGACTGGCGCAACGTCGTCACGGTCAGGGGCGTGCTCGCCGACGGCCGCACGGTCTCGGTGTCGGGCACGCTGTCGGGCCCGCGCCAGATCACCAAGATCGTCGAGGTCAACGGTTTCCAGATGGAGATCGAGCCCACCGACCACCTGGCGTTCTTCACCTACGCCGACCGGCCGGGCATCGTGGGCATCGTCGGCAAGATCCTGGGCGAGCGCCAGGTCAACATCGCCTCGATGCAGGTCGCCCGTGACGCCAAGGGCGGCAAGGCGCTCATCGCGCTGACCGTCGACTCCGCCATCCCCGCCGAGGTCACCGACCAGATCGTGCAGGAGATCGGCGCCGAGGGCGGGCGCACGGTCGACCTCGGCGACTGAGCCCGCGTTTCCGTCCCGCAGGCCGAGCCGTACGGTCTCACCGGCTGGACGGAGCGACCACGTGAAGGCCCACCACCCGCCGGGTGGTGGGCCTTCGTCGTCTCACATGGCGAGATACTAGGTCGTCCTACAAGACACCTCGCCTACTGGCAGGTAACGTGGAGAGCGATGACGCGCCAGGTATCCGTACTCATTACCTGCCGCGGCGGGGCCTGATCAGGGCAGGCCGGCGACCCGCCGCGGTGTAGGCGTTCGTCGGCTGTGAGACCAGTCCCGATCCGCGATCCGGATCAGGGGCAGGAGCCCGGTCCGCATACGTGACCGGAGTCCACCTTCCCGTCCCCATCGCGTGCGCCGTGCGCATGCTCTCTAGCGAGCGAGACCTTGCCATGTATGACATGTATCCCTGGAACCGTCCGGAAGAGCACCGTCCCGAGGACGAGGCGCCCGACCCCGTGCAGACCGCGCTGGACCGGCGCGACAACGGCGGCGTGCCGGTCCGCTAGCGGACGGCTCTCCCCGAACCCCTCTCCGGCCGGTCCTTGCGACCCGATCGGCCGGTCATCCCCTCCCCGTACGCGTCATCCCCTCGCGGTCAGCGCGAGCGCCAGCGCGCCGTACAGAGGGGCGTCGTCGATGAACCTCGCCGCTATGATCTCGGGCGGGAACGGCACCGCCCGGTGGATCTCGGCCGTCAGCCTGGGCATGATCTGGCCCGACGCGCCCATCAGCCCGCCACCGATGACCACGCGGTCCGGGTCGAGCACCACGCACACGTTGGCGACCGCCATGGCGAGCGCCTCCACCGCGCCGTCCAGCAGCGCCCGTACGGCGGGGTCGCCGTCGGCCTCGAACAGCGAGGCGGCGCTCACCGGCCGGCCGAGCAGGGCCGATCCCCGCTGCGCGAGCGCGTGCCCTGAGACGATCTCCTCCAGAGGCGCGTGGCCCTCGGCGAAGGCGAGATCCCCTGGCCGGCTGAGCAGGTAGCCGATCTCACCGGCCGCGCCGTGTGCCCCGGGCACCACCGCCCCGTTGACCACGAGCGCCGCCGCGAGGCCCGTGCCGAGGTTCAGGTACAGGCCCGTGCGCACGCCCTGGAGCGTGCCCCAGCGCAGCTCGGCGGCCGCCGCCGCGTTCACGTCGTTGTCGATCGCGACCGGAGTGTCGCCGAACTCCTCGCGGAGCAGCCGGGGAAGCTCCAGGCCCTCCCAGCCGGGCACCGTCGGCGCGAGCCGCACCGTCTCGCCCCTGACCACGCCGAACGTGGAGACCCCGACCGCCTGGAGCGTTCCTGACGAGCCGCCCAGCTCGCGGGCCGCGTCCAGGGACCTCCGCAGCACCTGCTGGGCGCCCTCGCCGCCCAGGGTCGGCAGCCGCATCTTGCGCAGCGGCCGGTCGACTCTGTCCGCCGAGGCGGTGGCGAGGGCGACCTTGGTGCCGCCGAAGTCGATGCCCAGCACGAACTCCCGGCTCACTGGGCGCTTCCACGGCGGGCCAGCGAGTCGATCGCCACGGCGAGGGCGAGGACGCCCGCGGTGACCATGTAGCGCACCGAGGAGTCCACGTTCAGCAGCAGCATGCCGTTGGTGATCGACTGGATCACCAGGATGCCGAGCAGCGCCGCGTACGTCCGTCCCCGGCCGCCGAACAGGGACGTGCCCCCGATGACCGCCGCGGCGATGGCCATGAGCAGGATGTCGCTGCCGCCGGAGCTCTGGTTGACGGCAGAGAGCCGGCTGGCCGCCAGGATGCCGCCGAACGCCGCGAGGCTCGCCGACAGCATGAAGGCGAGCAGCCGGATGCGGGTGACGTTGATGCCCGCCCGCCGCGCGGCCTCGGCGTTGCCGCCCACGGCGTACATCCAGCGCCCGAAGGCGGTGTGGCGCAGCACCAGGTCGAGCACGACGACCAGCGCGCCGAAGATGACCAGCAGCAGCGGTACGCCCCGGTCGGCCTGGAGCACGAGCACGGCTCCCGCGAGCACGACCGCGAGGCCGCCCACCCGTACGGCCGCCCAGTAGGCCGGGCCCACCGGCAGGTCCGCGGCGAGCCGGAGCCGCCGGCTCAGCAGCAGGGACCCTCCGTAGACGCCGGCCAGCACCACGGCGAGCGTCCAGGCCACCCCCGGCGGCAGCCACGTGTCACTCAATTTCGCGATAAATCCGTCGAAGGGCAGGTTGATGGTGCCGCGCTCGCCCAGCAGGTACAGCAGCAGCCCCTGCCAGCCGATCAGCCCCGCCAGCGTCACCACGAACGACGGCATCCGGATGCGGGTGAACAGGAACCCGTGCAGCAGCCCGACCGCCGCCCCCGCCGCCACGGCCACCACGATGGACAGCAGCGGGTTCCAGCCGTGCCGCACGTTCAGGATGGTCATCACGACCGCGCACAGGCCACTGACCGACCCGGCCGACAGGTCGATCTCGCCGAGGAGCAGCACCATGATGATGCCCAGCGAGATCGTCCCGGTCGCCGCCATCTGCAGGGCCAGGTTGGTCAGGTTCTCCGGCGACAGGAAGTGCTCGTTCAGCGAGCCGAACACGATCGCGATCGCGATCAGCCCGCCGACGACGGGCCAGGCGCCGAGGTCGCCCCGCCGGGCCCGCTCGATGGCCTGCCTCGGGCTGTACGGCTTGCGCGGGGGGCTCATGGTGGTCGCGCTCATGCGGCGGCTCCGGTGATGGCTGCCACGATGGACTCCTGCGAGGCGTCGGACGTACGGAACTCGCCGGCGTTGCGCCCGAGACGCAGCACGACGACGCGGTCGCTGACGGCCCGTACATCGGCGAGGTTGTGGGAGATGAGCAGCACGGCGAGCCCCCGGTCGCGCAGCCGGCGGATCAGGTCGAGGACCTGGGCGGTCTGCTCGACGCCGAGGGCGGCGGTGGGCTCGTCGAGGATGACGAGCCTGGGCTCGCCGATCAGGGCGCGGGCGATCGCGACCGACTGCCGCTGGCCGCCCGACAGCATGGCGACCGGCACCCTGATGTCCCGGATGCGCACGTCGAGCTGGGTGAGCAGGTCGCGGGTCGCCCGTTCCATGCGGATGTGGCCGAGCACAGACCAGCGGCGGCGCTCGGAGCCGAGGAACAGGTTGGCCACCACGTCGAGGTTCTCGCACAGGGCGAGGTCCTGGTAGACCGTGGAGATGCCGAGGGCCTGCGCGTCGTGGGGGTTGCCGATGCGCACCGGCCGGTCGTCCATGGTGATCTCTCCGGAGTCCGGTGACAGGACGCCGGAGATGGCCTTGACGAGTGTGGACTTGCCCGCGCCGTTGTCGCCGACCAGGGCCACCACCTCGCCCGGGGGCAGGTCCAGGCTCACCCCTTCGAGGGCCTGGACCGCGCCGTACCGCTTGGAGATGTCCTTCGCGCGGATCATTTAGCTGATGCCCGCCTTGGCGCACGCGGCGGCGGTCTCGTCCTTGCAGATGTCGGCCGCCTTGTAGAAGCCGTCCTTCACGATGGTGTCCTTCACCTTGTCCGCGGTGACCGCGATCGGGTCCAGGAGGAAGGAGGGGATGTCGGCGGTGCCGTTGTTCACCGTGGTCGTGGCCGAGGGCTTCTCGCCCCTGCCGACCGCCACGGCCAGCTCGGCCGACTTCTCCGCCTCGCTCCTGATGTCCAGGTAGATGGTCATGTACTGCTCGCCGGTGAGGATGCGCTGGACCGCCGCCAGTTCGGCGTCCTGGCCGGTGATGGGAAGCGTCGGGTCGTACCCCGCGCGCTTCATGGCCGCGATCGCGCCGCCCGCCATGCCGTCGTTCGCCGAGAGCACGCCGACGATCTTGTCGCGGCCGAGCGCGGTGATGGACTGCTCCATCTCCTGCTGCGCCTTGTCGGGGCTCCAGTCGGGGGTGTCGAACTCGCGCCCGATCTTGACCTTGCCGTCGAGGACGTTGTGGGCGCCCTTCTTGTAGTCGGCGGAGCTGGGGTCGGTGGTCGCGCCGTTGATCATGACGATCTGGCCCTTGTCCGTCGTGCCGTTCTTGTCCAGCGCGTCGAGCAGGGCCTGGCCCTGCATCTCGCCGACCCGGACGTTGTTGAACGAGACGTAGTAGTCGTAGCCGATGCCGGAGATCAGCCGGTCGTAGGCGATGACCGGGACCTTCTTCTGCTTGGCCTGGTTCACCAGGGGCGCCACCGCGGCGGCGTCCACGGCGTCGAGCACGAGCACGTCGGCGCCCTGGGTGAGGGCGGCCTCCACCTGCTGCTGCTGCTTGGCGGCGTCCTGGTCGGCGTTGGAGTAGAGCAGCTTGCAGTCGGCGCAGAGCGCGCTGACCTTGGCCTCGAACAGGGGCTTGTCGAAGGCCTCGTACCGGGTGGTCTTGGACTCGGGGAGGAAGAGCGCGATCGTCGGAGCCTTCTCGCCGCCGCTCGTCCCGCCCGTTCCTCCGGTGGTCGCCTTGTCGGTGGAACCACCGCAACCGGTGGCCAGTAGGGCTATCGCAAACGGAACCGCGAACCATTTCGCCCGCATGATTGCCTCTCAGGGTGTTCGGAGGTACTTCAGGTGCTTGGCAGCATGCTGAACTGCGCGTAGAAATTTGGCAAGGTCTCTAACAAAGTTCGTCCGCGACCTTGCCGCGGTAAAGCGTGTGCCAGTCTTGGGGGCGTGGTGGGTATCGGCGGTACGGCAAGCACGACAGCGGTGCTGCGAGTCATGAACGAGCGCGCGGTCTTCGGTGAGATCTTCAAGCTGGGAAAGGTCTCGCGGCCCGAGCTCGCGCAGGCCACGGGGCTGTCCAAGCCGACCATCTCCATGGCCCTGGCCGATCTCGAACGGGCGGGCCTGGTGCGCGCGATCGGCCTGCGCACCGGCAACGCCGGGCGCGCGGCGCTGCTGTACGAGATCAGGCCCCAGGCGGGCTGGGTCCTCGCGGTCGACGTGGGCAGGGAGTTCGTCCGGCTGGCGCTCGCCGACCTCGTGGGCGACATCGCCGCACGCAGGGACGAGCACCGCAAGGGCGGCGAGACCCCCGGCGAACTGGTGGCCCGGCTCGGCGAGCTCACCCGCGAGCTGGCCGAGGAGGCGGGCGCGGCAGTGGCCGACATCACGCTGACGGTCTTCGGCACGCCCGGCATCCACGACAAGGAGACCAGCTCCCTCCAGCTCGCCCCGAACCTCCCCGGCTGGGAGCGGCCGGGAGCCGTCGAGCTGCTCGGCGGCGTGGCCGCCGACGCGCCGTACGTCGTCGAGAACGACGTCGACCTCGCCGCCGTGGGGGAGGGCGCCTACGGCCTCGGCCAGGGCGTCGACCACTTCGCTCTGGTCTGGATCGGCACCGGCATCGGCATGGGCGTCGTCATCGACGGCAAGCTCTACCGGGGCGCCCAGGGGGCCGCTGGGGAGATCTCCTACCTCCCGGTGGGCGAGGGCGACCCGCTGGTCAACCGTGGGCGGGGCATGCTGGAGTCCGTGGCCTCGGCCGACGGGGTGGTGGCGCTCGCCACCCGGCTCGGCATGCGCGGCGTGGCCAGCGCCAAGGACGTCTTCGACGCCGCCCGCACCGGCGACCCGCTCGCGTGCGAGGTCGTCGCCACCGAGGCCGACCACATCGCGCACGCCCTGGCGGGAGTGATCGCCGTGCTCGACCCCGAGCTGGTCGTGCTGGGCGGGGGCATCGGAGTGCAGGCCGGTGACCTGCTGATCGGCCCGGTCACCGAGTGCCTGCGCGGCCTCGTGGCGCTGCGCGTGCCGATGATCAAGGCCTCCACGCTGGGCACGGAGGCGGTGCTGCTCGGCGCGCTGGCGGTGGGCCTGACGACGGCCCGCGACCTGGTCTTCGAGCGCGCCGTCGCGCAGGTTCCGCCCGGCTAGGCCGCACGACTCTCGTCCGGTATGTGAGACCCTGTGTTCGAGTACCGAGACGGAACGGTAGGGTACGAGCATGCGGGATTCTCACAACATCCGTCTGGCGGTCATCCCGGGTGACGGCATCGGCAGTGAAGTGGTCGCCGAGGGGCTGAAGGTCCTCGACGCGGTCGGCCTGAAGGTGGAGACCACCACCTACGACCTCGGCGCCGAACGCTACCACGCCACCGGCGAGACCCTCCCCGACGAGACGCTCGCCGAGCTGCGCGGGTACGACGCGATCCTGCTGGGCGCGGTCGGCGACCCGAGCGTGCCGCCCGGCGTGCTCGAGCGCGACCTGCTGCTCAAGCTCCGCTTCGAGCTCGACCACTACGTCAACCTGCGCCCGGTCAAGCTCTTCCCCAGCGTGGAGACCCCGCTCGCCAAGTCCCGCCCCGAGGACATCGACATGATCGTCGTCCGCGAGGGCACCGAGGGGCCGTACGCCGGAGCCGGCGGCGTCATGCGCCGGGGCACCTCGCACGAGATCGCCACCCAGGAGAGCCTCAACACCGCCTTCGGCGTCGAGCGCGTCGTGCGCTTCGCCTTCGAGAAGGCCATGACCAGGCCCCGCAGGAAGCTCACGCTGGTCCACAAGACCAACGTGCTCACCTACGCCGGCGATCTGTGGGCGCGCGTCGTCGAGCGGGTCTCAGCCGAGTATCCCGAGGTCACCACCGACTACTGCCACGTCGACGCGGCCTCGATGTTCTTCGTCACCCAGCCGCAGCGCTTCGACGTGATCGTCACCGACAACCTCTTCGGCGACATCCTGACCGACCTCGGCGCGGCCATCGCCGGCGGCATCGGCCTCGCCGCCAGCGGCAACGTCAACCCGTCGGCTCCCGGGTCCGCCTCCTGGGCCCCCAGCATGTTCGAGCCCGTGCACGGCAGCGCCCCCGACATCGCCGGTCAGGGCAAGGCCGACCCGACCGCCACGATCCTTTCCGTCGCCATGCTCCTCGACCACCTCGGTTTCGCGGACGACGCGGCCCGGGTCGAGCAGGCCGTCGCCGACGACCTCGTCGAGCGCCAGGTGGCCTGGGTCTCCCGCACCACCAGGGAGATCGGCGACGACATCACCGCACGAGTAGCCGGCTGAGGGGCTACCCGACGCCGGCAGACGCGCATGGTGGCCCCGCACGGGCCGCCATGCGCTTTTTCGTGTTCAGCGCCCAAGCGCCATGCACAGCCTGGACGACACACTCCCGTATGTCCGGATGATGCAGTAGTTTCCCGTTACCTGGTCCGTCGCAGAATGGATGCAGGCGCGACCGACAGAGAAGAGAAGGATCTTCGACATGACCACCGCTCAACAGCTCAGCTTCGACGTGCAGCTCTCCGACGCCGCTCGCACTCCGGCCGAGCGTGAGCGGGTACTGGCGGATCCGGGGTTCGGGCAGACGTTCACGGATCACATGATCTCGATCGACTACACCGAGGGGCAGGGCTGGCACGACGCCCGCCTCATGCCGTACGGACCGCTGACGCTCGACCCGGCCACCTCGGTCTTCCACTACGCGCAGGAGCTCTTCGAGGGGCTCAAGGCCTACCGGCAGGCGGGCGGCTCGATCGCGAGCTTCCGCCCGTTCGCCAACGCGGCCCGCTTCAACAGGTCCGCCGACCGCATGGCGATGCCCGAGCTGCCCGAGGAGACGTTCGTCGAGTCGCTGGAGCTGCTCGTCCAGACCGACCGCGACTGGGTGCCCACCACCGAGGGTCACAGCCTCTACCTGCGTCCTTTCATGATCGCGACGCAGCCGGCGCTGGGCGTCAACTACCCGTCCAGGACCTACAAGTACATGGTGATCGCCTCACCCGCGGCGGCGTACTTCTCGGGTGGCGTCAAGCCGGTCTCGGTCTGGCTCTCCCAGGACTACACGCGCGCCGCGCCCGGCGGCACCGGCTTCGCCAAGTGCGGCGGCAACTACGCCGCGGCCTTCGTCGCGCAGCGGCAGGCCGTCGCGCAGGGGTGCGACCAGGTCGTGTGGCTGGACGCGTTCGAGCACCGCTACGTCGAGGAGATGGGCGGGATGAACCTGTTCTTCGTCTTCGGCGACCGCCTGGTCACCCCCGACCTGACCGGCACGCTGCTCCCCGGCGTCACCCGCGACTCGCTGCTCACCCTGGCCGCCGACCTCGGCATCGCCGCCGAGGAGCGCAAGATCTCCATCGAGGAGTGGCGCGCGGCGTGCGAGTCGGGCGAGCTGACGGAGGTCTTCGCCTGCGGTACGGCCGCGGTGATCACCCCCGTCGGTTCGGTGAAGGGCGTGGAGGGCGGCTGGACGATCGGCGACGGCACCCCCGGCGAGCTGACGCTGCGACTTCGCGACGAGCTCATGGGCATCCAGTACGGCACCCGCCCCGACCCCCACGACTGGGTCCGCAAGATCTGCTGACCGCGGCACGCGAGAGCCCGGCCGAGCTCCGGCCGGGCTCATCCACGCATGGCTTACCAGGCTTGAGCGCGCCAACCGAGTGGACACATACAGAAGCACTCGCGCCGCGACCCGAGTGGGGCCTGGGAGAGTACATACGGTGACTCTTTGGATTTTTGGCTTTAGGGCTGAGACAATTCGCGGCAGTTAGATACGCGATCTCACCAGTAAAATGCGAATTGGCGACTCCGGGCCAGGGTAGTCGGCGTCGGAGGCCAGGAGCTTGCTGCCGCCGAGTGTGAATGGCGGCCCGGGATTCCGGTGTGGGCGAGGTCGGGTCAGGCTGCGCGCGCCGCTCCCCGCCACTTTCACTTTATATCAGACTCGCGCGTCTCATGAGGCGCCAGAAAGTGCTTCATACTTGCCCGTTGCCGAACCGACCCCGACGAACGATGGAGCAACGGAATTGGGCTACGTGCTGGGTTTCGAGGAGATCGACTCGACGAATATCGCAGACGTCGGCGGAAAGGGGATGCACCTGGGCGAGCTCTCGCGAATCAATGGCATCCGCGTGCCGGACGGCTTCTGCGTCACGACAGACGCCTTCCAGCGGGTCGCGGCCGAGGCGCCGTCGATCGACGCTCAGCTTGACCTGCTGTCGCGCGTGAAACCGGACGACCGCGCGGCGATCCGCACCCTGAGCGCCGATATCCGCCGCGTCGTCGAAGGCGTCGCGGTTCCCGACGATCTTGTGGCGGCGATCAGCGAATCGCTCGCCCGGCTCGGGGAGCAAGCCTCCTACGCGGTGCGTTCCAGCGCGACGGCCGAGGACCTGCCGACCGCATCCTTCGCCGGCCAGCAGGACTCGTACCTGAACATCGTGGGCCTACCGGCGATCCTTCGGCACGTCCGAAGGTGCTGGGCCTCGCTGTTCACCGAGCGGGCAGTGACCTACCGGCGCCGTAATGGCTTTGACCACCGCAAGGTACGGATGGCCGTGGTCGTACAGCAGATGGTGTTCCCGGACGCGGCCGGGATCCTCTTCACCGCGGACCCCGTGACCTCGAACCGGAAAATCGCCACTGTGGAAGCCGGTTGGGGGCTCGGCGAGGCGCTTGTCTCCGGTCTGGTCGCCGGGGACGTCTACACGGTGCGCGACGATCAGGTCGTCACCACAGCGGTCGCCACCAAGCCGCGGTTCGTCCAGGCGTCGCCGGGAGGCGGTACCCAGGACGCACCAATCGAACCGCGGCGGCAGACGCAGCCGGCTCTGACGGATGCACAAGTCGTGCGCCTGGTGCAGCTGGGCCGGCGCATCGAAGCGCACTTCGGCAGGCCCCAGGACATCGAATGGTGCCTGGTCGGCGATGACTTCCACATCGTCCAGAGCCGGCCGATCACCACCCTGTTCCCCGTCCCCAGGACCGATGACCAAGAGAACCATGTCTACGTCTCCGTCGGTCACCAGCAGATGATGACCGACGCGATGAAGCCGCTGGGACTCTCCCTGTGGCAGCTGACGACCCCACGGCCGATGCACGAGGCGGGCGGACGGTTGTTCGTCGACGTAGCCCCCGCCCTGGTGACGCCCGCGGGTCGCGCGAACCTCCTCGGGACCCTGGGGAAGTCCGACCCGCTGATTCGGGACGCGCTACAGACCGTCCTCGACCGCGGCGACTTCATCCGCTCGCTTCCGGACGAAGATTCCATCGCCGCACCCGCCGGTGACTCACCCGCCCCGATCGAGACCGATCCGGCCGTCGTCACCCAGCTGATCCGACACAGTCAGGCGTCCGTCGCCACCCTGCAGAGCGAGATCCAGACTTTGTCCGGGCCGGCGCTGCTCGACTTCATCCTGGCCGACATCGCAGAGCTGAAGCGCATCCTGTTCGATCCGCAGAGCCTCCAGGTGATCATGGCGGCGATGGAGGCGACCTGGTGGCTCAATGACCACCTCGAGGAGTGGCTGGGCGAGAAGAACGCGGCCGACGCGCTCACGCAATCCGTCCCCCACAACGTCACGTCGGAGATGGGGCTGGCGCTCCTCGACGTCGCGGACACAATCCGACCGCACGCGGACGTCGTGACGTTCTTGCACCGCGTCGTGGACGAAGGCCGGGAGGGCGACGGCTTCCTGAACGAGCTGGCCGGGCTGGCCGGCGGACGGGAAGCACATGACGCCATCCGGGGCTACCTCGACGAGTACGGCATGCGCTGCGCAGGCGAGATCGACATCACCAGAACGCGCTGGAGCGAGCATCCCGCCACGCTAGTGCCCACCATCCTCGGCAACATCAAGAACTTCGAGCCGGGCGCCGGCAAACGACACTTCGAACAAGGACGCCTGGCGTCACGACGGAAAGAACAGGAACTTCTGACGCGATTGCGCGCCCTACACCACGGGGAGCAGAAGGCCGAGGAGACCAAGCGGATGATCGACCGCGTCCGCACCTTCGCCGGATACCGGGAGTACCCCAAGTACGGCATGGTCAGCCGCTACTTCGCCTACAAGCAGGCCTTGCTGCGGGAAGTCGATCGCCTCGTCCGCTCCGGCACCTGCGCGAGAAAGAAGACATCTTTTTCCTCCGGTTCCCGGAGTTGCAAGAAGTCGTGCGCACCAACGACGTGGACGCCGAACTCATTCTGGAAAGGCGGGAGGCGTTCCGGTCGTACGAGGCGCTCACACCGCCCCGGGTCCTCACATCGGACGGCGAGGCCATCACCGGCCAGTATCGGCGTGACGACGCCCCGCCCGGCGCGCTGGCCGGCCTCCCGGTCTCGGCCGGAACCGTCGAGGGCCGTGCCCGTGTCGTCATGGACATGGCGCAGGCCGACCTTGAGGCGGGCGACATCCTGGTCACCGCCTACACCGACCCCAGCTGGACCCCCCTGTTCGTCACCGTCGCCGGACTGGTGACGGAGGTAGGCGGCCTTATGACGCACGGGGCGGTGATCGCGCGGGAGTACGGCTTGCCGGCCGTTGTGGGTGTTGAGCAGGCCACCCGGCTGATCAGGGACGGGCAGCGGATCCGCGTTCACGGAACCGACGGGTACGTCCAGATCCTCGCCTGAACCGTCGCCTCGGACCCGGGACTCCAGCACTCGAGGTGGGCCAGTCTCGGGAAAACGCTGGTCATCATGTCTCTCCTTGGGTGACGAGGGTGTGGGGGCGAACAAGTGTGTCCGTTTTGGGCAGCAAGAGCGGGGTGGCGAGCAGGAGAACGCCGGAGATGGTGATCGCGGCGAGAGGGCTGGTGAGTGCGGCGAGGATGCCCCAGATCACCATGAGGGTGGCCTGCACGAGTTTGCTGCTGACACTCCATGCGCTGAGGACTTGGGCAACATGATCCGCGGGAGTCCGTTGCAGGCGTTCTGTGGCGTAGATCGGGTTGAAGATGCCCATGCATATGATCAGCAGGCCCTCAATGATGATCACGGTGAGGAGTCCGGTGATGCCGGGATGGATGAACGCGAGACCGAGCGGGAAGAGCGATCGCAGCCAGCCGGAGACGGTCATGACCCGGTGCCGGCCGTAACGCTTCACGAGGCGTGCGGAGAGGCGGGCGCCCACGAAGCCGCCGAGTGCCGGGATGCCGAAGGCAAGCCCATATTGCGAGGCCGAGAAGTGGTATTCGCCCAGCAGGAGGACGGCCAGGAGCGGGACGGTGGCCATGATCAGGCCGCCGACCAGGATCGAGTTGAGGAACAGGCACCGTAGTGCGCGGTCGTGGAGGATGAACCGCCAGCCACCAAGAAGGTCGGCTCCGCGCAACCTGGTGGCCGGGTCGCGGGGTGCCGCGACGTCGCCTCCGCGGATGCGGAGGACCGCGAGCGCGGATAGCAGGTAGCTGAGGGCGTCGGCCATGATAGTGATGACCGGGCCGAGCAGCCCGATGAGCGCGCCGCCGAGGGGCGGTCCGGCCGCGGTCGCCACCCAGCTCGTGCCCTCGAATCTCCCGTTCGCGGTAAGGAGGTGATCGCTGCGGACGAGGTATTTCAGGTACGCGCCGGACGCGGCGGTGAAGGCGATGCTCGCGGTTCCGGAGATGACCGAGACGACCAGCAGCTGGCCGTAGGACAGCAAGCCGAGGAAGTACGCGACCGGAACACTCGCCATCGCGAGGAACCGGGCCAGGTCCATCGCGATCATCACCGGACGCTTGGACCGGTGCTCGACCCACGGCCCGAGCGGGAACGCCATGATCGCCGCGACGGCCAGCCCGGCTGCCTCCAGAAGCGAAACCGCGAATGCCGACGAGTGCAGCACTCGAACCGCGATGAGCGGGAACGCTCCGAAGGCGATCCACGTGCCGTACGTGCTGACGGCGTAGGCCGACCACAGCCAGCCGAAACCGGACCCCAATTTCACGCGCACATGACTCCTCTGCAACAACCGATATTTGGGTCCCTGAATCACATCGGCTACAGGAGAGCGGGATCAAACAACTGCCTTTCGGCGAGCCACAACGATCGGTTGGGCGGGCATAAGCTGCACCAATGGATACCGAGGCAGTGCGATCGTTCGTCCGGGCGGCCGAGCTCGGACAGTTGCGACACGCGGCCGACGAGCTGGGCGTGACACAGCAGGCGGTCTCGAAGCGGATCGCCGCCCTAGAGCGCGAGCTGGAGGTCCGCCTGTTCACCCGTACCGCCCGAGGGGTCGAACTGACGCTCGACGGCCAGGCGTTCCTCCCACACGCACGGAGTGTCGTCGCGGGTGTTGATCGCGCCGTCACCGCGGTCAGGCCGGGCTCGCGGGCCCTTCGGATCGACGTTCTAGGCCTGCGAAGCGCGCAGGCCGTCGTTCTGCACGACTATTGGCGGTCGCATCCCCAAACTGACCTCGACGTGGTGATCCTCAGGGTCAACGACCCTCACGTGGCGGCCGCCGCCGTCCAGGCAGGCGATATCGACGCCTCGTTCCGCACCGTAACCGATCCGGCCACGCTGCCGCGCGACGTGCAAATGATCCACGCCTTCGACTCCCCGCTGGAACTCCTCGTCGGCCCCAGGCATCCGCTTGCCTCCGCACGAACACTGACACCACCCCAGCTGCGCAAGCTTCGGATCTGGGTGCCGGGTATCGTGCCCCGAAGCGAATGGGCAGAGTTCTACGATCAGCTCGCCACCGCCTTCGACCTCCGCATCGACGCGGCAGGCCCGAACTTCGGTAACGAGGTACTCCTCGACGCCCTCGCGGACTCCGCCGACCTGGCCACCCTCGTCGGCGCGCGCGACCGGTACATCTGGCCGACGAACTACGACCTACGCCGCATCCCGATCGTGAACCCGACGCTCGCCTACCCGCTCTCCCTCATGTTCCCCAGAACGAATCCGCACCCGGGACTTCGGGCGATCATCAACCACTTCGCAAGCCTGACACCGCTCCCCGAGACGGCCTGGCTCCCGTCCTGGGCAACAACAGGCGGGTTTGCGTAACGTGGTTTCGCCATTACGTAAAGTGATGGAAAGGGGTTACGGTCCGCCCGGAATTCGTCAATGTTTGCGGATGAAGGTCAGGCCGTCGGCGATGGGGAGGAGGGTGCTGGTCACGCGGGTGTCCCTCATGACCAGATCGTTGAAGTCGCGCATCGTCGCGGCCTCGCCGTCGGTGTAGTCGGCCACGCTGCCGTGGCGCAGGGTGTTGTCCATGAGGATGATGCCGCCGGGGGCCAGGCGGGACATGATCGCCTCGTAGTAGACGGGGTAGCCGGCCTTGTCCGCGTCGATGAAGGCCAGGTCCACCTCGGGCCGTACGGGGAACCGCTGGAGCGTCTCGGCGGCGGGGCCGAGCCGCAGCTCGATGAGGCCTGCGACGCCGGCCTTCTCCCAGTACTTGCGGGCGATCGAGGTCCACTCGTCGCTCACGTCGAAGCAGGTCAGCCTGCCGTCGGCGGCCAGCCCCCGGGCGATGCAGATCGAGGAGTAGCCGGTGAACGTGCCGATCTCCACGACGTTACGGGCCCCGCTGATCTGGGTGATCATCGTCAGGAAGGTGCCCTGCTCAGGCGATATCTGCATGCCGGCACTGTCGCCGGTGGCCGTGAGCGTCTCCTCGGCCAGCTCTTTGAGGACCTCGTCGGGCGGGGTCGTGTGCCCGGCGATGTACTCGGCGACGTCGGCGTTGATGAACGAGAATGCCTTCATGCGGGCCATTCTCCGCCCTCCGGCGCCCTTGGCACGGCGAACCGCGCGGGCGTGGCTACTTCACGACATCAGCCCTCGCAGGTCCCGGATGCTGAGATCGATGTGCCACATGGTGGCGAGGTGTGGCACACTTCGTAGCACCATGTTCTACGGTCTGCTCATTATCAGCAGGCGCGCTGGCTGAAAAGGGACACCGCCAGCGCGCAGACCTCTCACGTCCGTGAGGGGTCTTTTTGTTTGGGCCAGGTTCCGGCCTTAGGCGGAAACCGCGCGCGGCGAACGAAAAGCACCCCCTCGAAGGAGACGAAACCATGGCCGACGACCGCTTCCACGTGTACGACACGACGCTGCGCGACGGCGCGCAACAGGAGGGGCTCTCCCTCACCGTCGCCGACAAGCTCGCCGTCGCACGCCATCTGGACGGCCTGGGCGTGGGCTTCATCGAGGGCGGCTGGCCCGGCGCCAACCCCAAGGACACCGAGTTCTTCCGGCGGGCTCAAACAGAGCTCGACCTGAAGCACGCGCAGCTCGCCGCGTTCGGCGCGACCCGCCGAGCCGGTGTGAAGGCGGCCGACGACCCGTTGGTGGCCGCGCTGCGCGAATCCGGCGCGCCGGTCGTGACCCTTGTCGCCAAGAGTCACGACCGGCACGTGGAGCTGGCCCTCCGTACGACTCTCCAGGAGAACCTCGCGATGATCCGCGACACGGTTTCTCACCTTCGTGCGGAGGGACAGCGGGTCTTCCTCGACGCCGAGCACTTCTTCGACGGCTACAAGTCCAATCCAGCGTACGCGCTGGAGGTCCTGCGCACCGCCGCCGAGGCCGGGGCGTCCGTCGTCGCCCTGTGCGACACCAACGGCGGCATGCTGCCGGACGAGCTGGCCGACGTCGTGCACGAGGCGGTCGGCACCGGCGCCCGCGTCGGCATCCACTGCCACGACGACACCGGCTGCGCCGTCGCCAACTCCCTCGCCGCGGTCAAGGCCGGCGCCACCCACGTGCAGGGCTGCGCCAACGGGTACGGCGAGCGGTCGGGCAACGCCAACCTCTTCACCGTCGTGGCCAACCTCCAGCTCAAGCGGGGCTTCGACCTGGTGCCGGCGGATTCGCTGGCCGACATGACCCGCATCGCGCACGCGATCACCGAGGTCACCAACGTCACGCCGAACTCCCACCAGCCGTACGTCGGCGTCTCGGCCTTCGCGCACAAGGCCGGCCTGCACGCCAGCGCGATCAAGGTCGACCCGAACCTTTACCAGCACATCGACCCGGCCCAGGTCGGCAACGACATGCGCATGCTCGTCTCCGACATGGCCGGCCGCGCGTCCGTGGAGCTGAAGGGCAAGGAACTCGGGTACGACCTCACCTCCGGCCAGTCCCGCGAGCTGGTCGACCGGGTGAAGGACCTGGAGTCCAAGGGTCACACCTTCGAGGCCGCCGACGCCTCGTTCGAACTGCTGCTCCGCGACACGGTCACGGGGGAGCGCAGGCGCCACTTCACCGTCGAGTCCTGGCGGGTCATCGTCGAGCGGCGGCCCGGCGGCGACGTCGTCAGCGAGGCGACCGTGAAGCTCCACGCCAAGGGCGAGCGCATCGTCGCCACCGGCGAGGGCAACGGCCCGGTCAACGCGCTCGACCGCGCCGTACGCCTCGGCCTGGAGAAGCTCTACCCCGAGCTGGCCGAGGTCGAGCTGATCGACTTCAAGGTCCGCATACTTGAGGGCACCCACGGCACCGACGCCGTCACCCGGGTCCTCATCACCTCCAGCGACGCGAGCGGGGAGTGGGCCACCGTGGGCGTCGACGAGAACATCATCGAGGCGTCCTGGCAGGCCCTGGAGCAGGCGGTCACGTACGGCCTCCTGCGCGCGGGCCACACCGCCTGACGACCCCGCCTGGCCACCCCGCCTGGCCACCCCGCCTGACCACGACGCCCAGATCGCGCACCGACCTGACCGCACCGACCTGACCGCACCGCCCTGCGCCATGATCACCCGTCGCGCAGGGCGGCCAGCTCGCGCCATTCGCGCAGCGGAAGGCCGGCGGAGCCGGGGGTGAGGACCTGCAGGCACACGTGGTCGGCCCCGGCGTCGAAGTGCTCGCGCACGCGTTCGGCGATGACCTTCATGTCGCCGTAGGCGACGATCGCGTCCACCAGCCGGTCGCTGACGCCTCCGGTCATGTCGGCGTCGCCGAACCCGAGCCTGCGCAGGCTCGCCTGCTGGTGCGGCGCCGCTGCGGCGTAGAAGGCGACGTGCTCCGTGGCGACCTCGCGGGCCCTCGTGAGGTCGGTGTCCAGCACCACGGCCTGCTCGACCGCGAGGAAGGCGTCCGGGCCCATGATCTCCCGGGCCCGCCGGGTGTGCTCCACGGGCACGAAGTACGGGTGCGCGCCCCACGTACGCGCGGCGGCGAGCTCCAGCATCTTGGGGCCGAGCGCGGCCAGCACCCGCTGCGGCGGCGCCGCCGGTGCCGCGGAGCTGAGCGGGATCGCGTCCATGGCGTCGAGGTAGGCGTTCATGGTCTGTACGGCCCGGCCACGGCTGGGGATGCTGTAGCCGTCCATCTGGATCGGGGTGTCGCTGATCCGGTGCCCGCCGAGCCCGAGCAGGAACCGGCCGGGGAACGCCTCGTTGATCGACCTCTCGCCGGCGGCCATGGTGATCGGGTCCCGGTAGGCGATGTTGGCGATGCCCGCGGCGACGACCAGCCGCTCGGTGGCCGACAGCAGCAGCCACGACTGGCTGGTGCTGTCGCGGCCGAACCCTTCGCCGAACCACAGGGCTCGGTACCCCAGCTCCTCGATCTCCGCCGCGGCCTCGCGCACCCTGGTCGCGGGCTGTTCCTCGAAGGCGAAGGTCCAGATGCCCACGCGTCCGAGGTCGAGCCGTCCGTCGTTCATGTCTGAAAGCTCCCACCCGAACATAATCCGGAGAGGTTCTCCGGATAGCTTCGGCCTATAATACGGAGAACTTCTCCGCTTGCAACACCTCTGGAGCACTCGATGGGAACGCGGCCTCTGCGAGCCGACGCGCGGCGCAACCGCGATCACCTGGTCACGGTCGCCACCTCGGTGTTCGCCGAAGAGGGGCCCGAGGCGTCCCTGAACGAGATCGCCCGCCGGGCCGGGGTCGGCTCCGGGACGCTCTACCGCCACTTCCCGACGCGGCAGGAGCTGCTGGTCGCCGTGTTCAAGGACAGGGTGACGACGCTGTGCGCCAAGGCGGAGACGCTGGCGGCGGGGTCCCCGCCCGGGGAGGCGCTGACCGGGTGGCTGCACGCCCTGCTCGCCCACGCCCTCACCGACCGGGGGCTCGGGACCACGATGATGAGCGCCGGGCCCGTGTCGGGCTTCGACTGCTCGGCGCTGATGCGCTCGGCGGCGGACGGCCTGCTCACCACCGCCAGGGACGCCGGAGCCGTACGTCCCGACCTCGAACTGGACGACCTCTTCGAGCTCGTCACCGGCCTGGCCCTGGCCACCGGCGACCTCGGCCGAGCCACCCGCCTGCTCTCCCTCGCCTTGGACGGCCTGCGCAACCCCGCCCGTTCGTCTCCTTGATCTCGCCGTGGCACTCACATGGGCCCGAGCCTCCGCCGTCCTTCCCGACCGTGACGTGGATGCCACGACCCCCGGGGGAGCCCGGCCCACAGGCCGCCTCAAACCCCGAGGCCGCGACGCTTACGACCCCCGGCTCCCCGCCTGGAGCCCCGAGGGCATGACGCTCGGCACCCCGCCTGGAAGCCCGGGGCCGCGAGGCTTACCGCCTCTGGCTCTCGGAGGCGGCCTCCGCCGGAAGACCGGCGAGGTGCCCGGCCGCGCCCGGCATGTCGGCGGAGACGACGACGCCATCGCATCGGACGATGCGGTAGCGGGGCCTTCGCGGATCCGCGACGTAGACCGTCGCGACCAGAGCCCGCCCGGCGTACACGTCCATGTGCGGAGCCAGCAGAACCGTCCTGCTGAACCGGGTCCTGGGCCCCTTCAGGGTGAGGCGGATCCGGTCCAAGGGCCGGCATCGGAAGCCCGGCAGGATGTCGCTCAGCTCGGCGAGTGCGAGGCGGTACGCGCCCGCCTTGGCCGGGAAGACGCTGCCGGCCGGCGGCTCGTCCCGGATCACCATCCGCGACCGCCTAAGGCTTCGCCGGTCAGAGGTCTCCAGTCCGCTCGGTGTTCGGGAAAAACCCTACCTCCGTCGCGCGTGGAGAGTCGGCATTTCCCGAACGCGACGCACCGGTCGTGTTGAGCTCGGGCCGTGGGGGCGGTGCCTCCGGGATCCTTGGTCACCAGTTGCCGCCGGAAGCTCAGTGCTACCACCTCCAGTGTGCGATCAAGGAGCCCGCCAGGTGTCCACGCCTCGGCGGGCTCCACTTGTTGGGTGACGTTGCGCTATCGAGCAAGCGCATCGCGTAGGGCCTTTGTGTCATGCTGGAGGTGATCAGACCTGATTCCAAGGGCAGCGTTTTGGCCGAATCCGCTGGCCAAGCGCGACCAAAACGAGGAGCCGGTATGCCTCGCACCCCCGATCCGGTAGACCCTGCGGCATCCCCTGGCATCTCTTCGGAGCCGGCCTGCGGCATTGGCGGGAACAACGCGGTCTGACGCTTCAACAGGCAGGAGCGAAAGCCCTGGGCGACTGGTCCAATCTGGCCCGATGGGAACGAGGGGAACGCAGACCCCCGGCCGATGCCGTCGAGCGACTGGACGCCGCATTCGAGGCGGGCGGATTCCTGGTGGCTCTATACGCCACGACGACCACCTCGGGTCGACCGGCTTCGTCCGTGAGTCGCGGCACTGGTGGGCGTGCGCGCGCCGTGCCGCTGAGCAGACGGACGACCAAGATCTACGAGCCTGGCGTACGCATCCGAAGCGGTCCAAGCACTGCATGAAAATCGGCCAGTGGCGTTGGTGCTGTCTCGCGCCAATATGGCACTGGAGCTCAGCCAGGGGAGGCCATGTGTGGCCACGGTGCAGGCTCTCGGCGCCCGGTCGCACGTGTTGACCTTGGCGGGCGAGGTGGGTCAGGCATACGCCGCATTGCACGAGCAAGCGCGGGCGTTTGACCGGCTCCCCGATCGAATCACCTCGGATCTGTTGTCGGCCGGAGGATGGCCGGTGTTCAGGCTGCTGTACTGCCGCTCCCTGGTTTACACCCTGGCTGGTCATACGGATGCCGACCAGGCGCAGAGGGAGGCGATCTCCTCCTATCCGTCAGCGCGGGTACGCCAGCGTGCGCAGGTAGAGCTACACCGCGCCCATACCGAGGTGCAGCAAGGTCACATAGACGATGGGCTCGGCCACGCCCGCGAGGTTCTTGCCAGGGTCGGTGCGGCGAACATGACTCGATTCGTCCTTCATGTGGCGGCCGGGGTGGCCGACGCGGTGCCAGTGGCAGAGCGTTCGCGGCCTTCAATGATCGAATACCGGCAACAAATCGCGTTGACAGCAGGTGGAGGAACCTGATGGGGACCGCGTTCGAGCACAAGCATGACGGTGACGCAGCTGAGGTTCTGAACGACGAGTACGTGGACGCCTACCTCCAGATCAGGGAGGAACCGCCGTACAACTCCAATCTGAACTCTTCCAGGGAGCGATGCCTGGAGCGCACTCGCCGCCAGGTGGACACGCCTGGCTTCCATTTGGTGTCGGCCCGAGATGACGACGGCAGACTGATCGGTTGGGCTTTCGGCCTTCCGTTTGCCGCTGGCCGATGGTGGGGCGGAGAGAGCACACCCGCCCCGGAGGAAGTGCTCCAGGCCGAAAAATTCGCGGTCATCGAACTCAATGTGGTCAAGGAGCACCGGGGCAACGGGTACGGCCGCCGATTGCTGGAGGAACTGGTGAGGTGCCCCGAACCTTCCGGACTCGGACCCAAGCAGGGTCAGAGGTATTCCGGGAAGGAAGCACGTGGCGAAGAAGCCGAGAATATATCCGCCCGAGTCTCAGCGCGGGCCGAGCAGCGATGATAGGGCCACGGGCACGGCTTCCTCCGAAGATCGAACGGCGTCAGATACCGCCGATCTTCAGGAGCCGTGCCCTTTCTCGCACTCGAATTTGGCCGGTCATTACCGGCTACGAACGCCCGCTTATGGCTTCACATGCCGAGCACAGCGGAATCAAACCAGGTCAAACCCTCAACATGCCGGGGCCGTGGGGCAACCGTGGGATGAGCTTCGGGTGTCGCAGACCGATCGCAGCGATCCGAAGCCTCCTGCCCGCCTGAATATCCGAACTCCGTAAAGGCCCTAGAACGGCCTGACCGGAGTGCACTCCAGCTGTATCTCAGCCAGCATGTCCTTCGAGCGGGATTCGTTCCTGAAGAAGACGGACAGCTGCTGCCGGTATTCCTTCATCGGGTAGGGCGGAGTCCCCGACCAGGTGTAGTAGCCGGTTATCACCGCGGTCGTGTACCACGGGTGGGTGTCGGGGCACTTGAGGAACAGGTTGGTGCTGGTCTGTGGTTCTAGGATCTTGCTGGTCCTGATGGTGACGGTCGCTGGTAGCTGGTCCGCGGCCGAGGCCGGGAGCGCCGGGACAAGGAGCCCACCAGCCAGGGCTGCGGCGACCGCCACACCGGTGATTCCGCGTGTTCTCATGACCTTCTCCTTCACTTCCTTGCCCGAGGGCGGGGAAAGTCGTGCCGGAACAGCGTGAACGGGCGAAGCCGCAGGTTCCCGCGCCGTCGTGTCCGGTCACCGGCCAACACGGTTTCTCCCCCAGGGGATCTTCCAGAGAAGTCTTCTCACACGATCTTGGGTGCGACTTGCACCCTGCTTGGACGCCGGTCCAAATAGGGCGGTGGCGGTGGGGGTGGGAGTGGGGAGCGGCAGGGGTCGCGTCCGCTGAGCGGGGAAAGCCATCAACCCGCAGCGTGGGTTCCATTGACCCATGATTGGGACAGTGCCTTCCCTGCGGATCGATTGCGAATTCGGCAGTACGTTGAGCAGCTCAAACCTAAGAAATCTAGATGAACCGGGTGCCGGTGTTGATCTGCATCAGGTCGCTCCATTGAAGGAATGAATGTGAAGAGACTGATTGTCCGGGTCTGGCGGCTTTTGCAGGGGCCGCTTCAGTGGTGGGTTCTGTGGATCCGGCACGCCAAGTTCATGGTCGGCGTCACCGGGGTCGTGAGGGACGTCGACGGCAACGTGCTTCTGCTCAAGCACCGGTTCTGGCCGGAGGGGCGGCAGTGGGGGCTGCCGAGCGGGTACGCGAACAAGGGCGAGACCTTCGAGGACACGATCGTCCGCGAGGTCCGCGAAGAGGCGGGTTTGCGCGTCCGTGTCGGACGGCTCTCCTACCTCAAAAGCGGCTTCAAGCTGCGAGTGGAAGTGGCGTACGAGGCGGAGGCGACCGGCGGAACGATCACCATCGACTCCTTCGAAATCCTGGAGGCGCGCTGGTTCTCACCGGACGACCTTCCAGAAGACATCCAGGAGTCCCATCGCCTCCTGATCCACGGCAAGCCGGATTAGCAAGAGCCAGTGTGCAACCTTCAACGAACTTCTCCGACGCCGCGCGAGATCGGTCTTCCTGCGCCTTCACGCGACGTCATCTAGATTGCTTCGCATGGATGACGGGCAGCCGATCGACTATGGCGCCGTTCGCCGCCGGTTCCCATTGGCCGGCCTGGTGAACACGGGGCAGCATGATCTCTCCGCGCGATACAGAGAGATCATGGCTGCGCCGCGATGGGGCCCCAGTTCGTGCTACGAGAGGTTTCCGGAGGCGGCTCGGAAGGAGGTTTCGCCGTCGGAGGTTTTGACCTTGACGCGGGTGCCGGAGCAGGTGATGTCAGGCTTGTCCGTACCCGGGACGACGACGGTGAGCAGGGAGCCCGTGGCGGGGGAGACCACCACTGAGGCGGGCACCTTCTTCATGTAGGACGGCGACACCCAGCCCTGGTACGGGTTCGTCTGCCCGCGCACGACCGACTGGCCGGAGATCGGCTTGCACGACGGCATGGCGAGCTGGACGAGCGTGGCCTTCCACCCGGACTTGTCCTTCACCACGATCTGGCCGCCGCTGGTGGACACCGGGGTGAGCGCCGGGTCGAGGTGCCAGTAGCTGCGGGCCTGCGCGCCGGACGGCACGGTGTCGAGCACCGCCATCAGGTCGTCGCCGTGGTTGACCAGCACCGATCGGGTGCGGCTCACGCCGTAGGCCTTGTCGGTGAGTTTGTACGACTGCCGGTCGCCCTTGATCGAGGAGTTGACCAGCGGAGTGGCCGTACGCCCCCGGAACGGCTTGCCCACCACGACCGGCACGTTGTGCGCCTCGGGGGACATCGTCCAGTAGCGGTAGGAGGTCTTCTCGTAGGAGTGGAAACCGGCCTCCACCAGCACGTCATGGCCCTGCGCGTAGTAGGTCACGCCCATGTGGTCCTCGTGCCCGTGGAACTTCAGGGCCGGGCCGAACCGGATCGAGTAGTACGCCGACTCGGGCTTGTCCCACGCCGTACGGCCGAAGGCGTAGCCGGCCTTGAACACCTGCACGGTCTTCTTCGAGTGCTTGTAGCCCGAGGGCTTGACGTCGGCGCCGCCGTCGCCGATCGGCACCATGAAGCCGTTCGGCCCGGTGGCGTGGGTGATGTACGCCTCCAGCGACTCCCAGCGCTTCTCGATCTCGGACGGAATCTTGCGCCCGCAGTCGGTGATGGCCTCCATCCCGACCTTCAGCCGCTCGTGGACGTAGACGCCGTAGCGCGGAGCCTGCTCCTGGAGCGCGCCCTGCGAGTCGATGTCCAGCTTCACCGATCCGGTCATGCGCCGGATGGCGAGGTCGGTCCATTCCTTGTGCCCGGTGCGGCAGCCGATGCGCAGCAGCGCGATGTCCTGGTCCATGCCGTGGTTGTGGCCCTTCTCGTACAGGGCCGGGTTCGACAGCATCTTGGCGTGGTCGGCGAGGCTGCCGGTGAGCCACGACGCCTTGACGTGCCTGCTCAGGCACACGAGCACGGGGGCGCGCAGCGCGATGGGGTGCTCGGCCCAGGCGTACTGGCTGGCGCGGGAGCTGCCGCGCGGGTTGCTCTCCACCCAGCTCTTGACCAGCTCGGTGGCGCGCTTGAGGTAGCTCTCCTCCCCGGAGGTCTCGTAGTCGGCGACGAGCCTGCCGACCCAGCGCAGCGAGGAGAAGACCATGTCCCAGGAGCGGTTCTTGTACGGGCTCCAGCGCCAGTCGATCGTCTTGCCGATCTTGACGGGCGGCAGGTCGAGGAACTGCACCTCGCCCGACATGACCTGGGCGGAGGTCGGCGTGGCGGGTAGCCAGTCGCCCTGGCACTCCGCGCTGGGCTTCACGGCCACCAGCGTGTCGAGGGCGGCGGCCGGTGCCGCCTGGGAGATCCCGCCGCCGGTCAGGAGGAGGGTGAGGAGAAGACCGAGAGCTCGTGTGCGGCGGCGCACGCCAGTTCCTTCCGTGACCATAGTGGGGGCGGATCATGCTGACCGAATCCCACCAAATAGGTCAAGTCGCACGGGGCTCATCGGTCACATCGTTAACAACCAGATGCCGGAGCCCCAGGTAATTCCCAGATTCCGGGGCGCCCGCACGCCTCCGGCTGACGGCTTCCGTACGCCCCCCGCCGACGGGCAGTCGTACGCCTCCGGCCGCGAGGCGCGCGACCGGAGGCGTACGAGGGAAGGTCACATGGAGTGGGCGCGGGCCTGCCTCGGGAGGCGGAACCCGAGCGCGAAGGCGAGCGCGATCAGGCCGATGGTGACCAGCGAGGTCGACTCGGCGGCGCCGAGGGCGTCGCGCACGGTGTGGTGGGCCTGCGTGCCGAGGACCGCGAAGAAGATCGTGCCGATCACGGCGACGCCCAGCGACATGCCGAGCTGCTGGACGGCCTGCAGGGCGCTGGAGGCCGAGCCCACCTCGTGGTCGGCGACGTCGCCGAGGATGATGTCGAAGAGCGGCACGAAGATCATGCCCATGCCGACGCCGCCGATCAGCAGCGGGACGATGAAGTCGGTGCTGCCGATGCCCGCGCCCGACTGCCTGAGCACCACGCAGAGGACGGCCAGCCCGATGCCCATGCCGGCCAGGCCGAGGTGCAGCAGCCTGCGGCCGAGCTTGGCCATCAGCGCGCCGCTGACGCCGGATCCGATCATCGCGCCCAGCGCCCACGGCATCGTGGTCAGGCTGGCCCTCAGGGGCGTGTAACCCAGGCCGACCTGCATGAAGACGCCGAGGGTGAGCATGGTGCCGCCCATCGCGCCGGTGAACACGATCGCGAACAGCACGCCCGAGACGTACGAGCGCCTGGCGAACACGCTCGGCTCGACCAGCGGGGTCGCCCCCGCGCGCTTGCGGCGGAGCTGGTGCCACCCGAACAGCACGAGCACGGGGATCGAGCACGCCAGCATGACGAAGATCCAGACCGGCCAGTCCAGCTCACGCCCCTGGACCAGCGGGAAGATCAGCATGAACGTGCCCGCCGCCGCGAGGACCACGCCCAGCGTGTCGAGGCGCGCGGAGCGGACCGCGGGAGGCGTGGCCGGCAGGAAGCGAGCCGCGACCACGAGGACGAACCCGCCGATGGGCGCGTTGACCAGGAAGATCATGCGCCAGCCGGTGCCGAGCAGGTCGGCGTCGATCAGCACGCCGCCGACGATGGGCCCGAGCACCGCCGACAGGCCCATGATCGGCCCGAAGGCGGTCCACGCCTTCTTCATCTCGGCGGGCGGGAACAGGTCGCGGATGAGGCCGAAACCCTGCGGCAGCATCACGGCGCCGAACGCGCCCTGCAGTCCCCGTGCGGCGAGCAGCATCTCGGGCGAGACCGACACGGCGCAGATCATCGAGGCGAGGGTGAACCCGCCGACGCCGACCAGCAGCATGCGCTTGCGGCCGAACATGTCGCCGAGCCGCCCGCCGATGAGCAGCATGACCGCCAGCGCCATGGTGTAACCCGCGGCCATCCACTGCACGGTGGCGTACGAGCCGCCGAGGTCCTCGCGGATCGCCGGCGCGGCGGTGTTGATCACGGTCGAGTCGAGAAGGTCCATCACGCTCGAGGCCATCACGGCCGAGAAGGCGAGCCAGCGCCACCGGTACGGGGACGCCGCTCCGGCCGCGGGAGGGGCTTCGAGTATTGCGGTCATCAGGGTCTCCTGAGTACGACGACGATGAGACCACGCTAGGGTCGATAGCGGCCACTTTCTGACCTGAATGACGAGCACCCTGAAGATATGGCGAACACGAGCTCACGAACGCTGCGGCTGCTCTCCCTGCTCCAGACACACCGCTACTGGCCGGGCACTGAGCTGGCCGAAAGGCTGGAGGTCTCCGTCCGCACCCTGCGCCGCGACGTCGACCGGCTCCGCGAGCTCGGCTACCCGGTGGAGGCCAATCGCGGCGTCGACGGGGGCTACCAGCTCGCCGCGGGGGCCGCGCTGCCGCCGCTGCTGGTCGACGACGAGGAGGCGGTCGCGCTGGCCATCGGCCTCCGGCTGGCCGCCCAGGGAGCGGTCGCCGGCATCGAGGAGTCCTCGGTACGCGCGCTGACGAAGATCGTCCAGGTCATGCCGCCCCGCCTGCGAAGGCGCATCGAGGCGCTGCGCGCCGCCACCGTGCCCACGGTCTGGGGCGCGGGGCCGACCGTCGACGCCGGGGTGCTCACCGCCGTCGCGCAGGCCTGCCGGGACGAGGAACGGCTGCGCTTCTCCTACAACGCGCGCGGGGGAGAGCTGACCGACCGCCATGTCGAGCCGCACCGGCTGGTCTCGCTCGGCCGCAGGTGGTACCTGGTCGCCTACGACCTGACCCGCCACGACTGGCGCAGCTTCCGGCTCGACCGGCTCGGCGACCCGCGCAGCACCGCCGAGCGGTTCCGCCCGCGCGAGCTGCCCGCCGAGGACGCCGCGACGTTCGTACGGGCCGGCATCGACAACATCGTCCCGCCGCTCGCCGTCGAGGCGGTGGTGCACGCGCCCGCCGCGACCGTGCGCGTCGCCGTCGGCCAGTGGGCGACGGTCGAGGAGATCGACGACGGGCGGTGCCGGCTGCGCATGACGTCCGACACGCTCGACTGGCCGGCGATGGCGCTGGGCGTGGTGGGCGCGGAGTTCGAGGTGATCCACCCGCCCGAGCTGGTCGACCACCTCCGCGACTGGGCCGGCCGCTTCACCCGCGCCACCGGCACATGATCGCCCGGTCCACCCATGTCGCCGGGCCCGCGTCACGTTCGCCCGTGGGCAGGTGCGGGAGGGCTGAGAGGCGCTACTTCTTGTGACCCGCGCTCTGCACGACCTCGAAGGACCACAGCTCGGACCCCGTCGCGGCCGGGCCTTGCCCGTGGCCGTGCCCCTGGGCCGCCGCCTGGCCGTGCCCGTGGCCCTCGCCCTGCCCCTGCGCCTCGGCCTCGGCCCTCGCCCGCGCGTGGCCGGCCTGGAACGCCTGGCTCTCCTGCCAGCGCTGGAAGTCCTCCTCGCTGCGCCAGCGCGTGTACACGAGATAGCGGTCGGTGCCCTCGACCGGCCTGAGCAGCTCGAACCACTCGAAGCCGTCGGACGACTCCACCATCCCTGCGCGGTTGCCGAACCGGCTTTCAAGCGCCTCGCGCATCTCGGCCGGGACGGTCAGCGCGTTGATCTTCACCACGGACATGTCCACTCCTCGTCAGGCGTGCTCGTACCCCTCGCCGGGCCGTCCTGGACGGTACCGAGCCCGGTAACGCCACCCTACGATCACCGGCCCCCGCCCGTACGGCTCCCGCCTCTTCCGCCGCCGATGCCGCGCATAAGCTGGGAGAACACCGTCTAGGTATCCCGGAGGGCGATGGCCATGAAGAAGGGCATCCATCCCGATTACCACCCGGTCGTCTTCCGCGACCCGAGCGCGAACTTCGCCATTCTCACCCGGTCGACCATCCGGAGTGACAAGACCGTCGAGTGGTCGGACGGCAAGGTGTACCCCGTCGTCGACGTGGACGTCTCCTCGGCGAGCCACCCGTTCTATACCGGCCGCAGCCGCGTGATGGACACCGCCGGCCGGGTGGAGCGCTTCAGGCAGCGGTACGCCGGGCGCCGCGGCCAGGCGGACACCGTAGGCCAGGCGGGCACCCAAGGTCAGGAGAACGCCGAAGGCCGGGCGGGCGCCGAGGAGACGACGACTCCTGAGCCGGAGGGACACGCCGAGGGCTGACGTCCGGCCACGCTGGTGTCCTTGCGGGTTTGCGGGCGGCACTAGCCTTGTGGGGTGCGTATCGCAAGGTTCTCCACAGGTGAAGGTGTCGCGTTCGGCGTGGTCGAGGGCGCTCAGGGTGAGGAGTTCGTCTCCAGGGTCGCCGGGCACCCGTTCGGCGAGATCCAGTTCACCGGCGAGCGTTTCCCGCTCCAGGAAGTCCGCCTCGTGACGCCGATGCTGCCCAGCAAGGTCATCGCGGTCGGCAAGAACTACGCCGAGCACGCCCGCGAGATGGGCGGCGAGCCTCCGGCCGAGCCGCTGATCTTCAGCAAGCCGTCCACGTCGGTGATCGGCCACGGCGAGGCGATCGTCTACCCCCACAAGCTCTCCGAGCGGGTCGACTACGAGGGCGAGCTCGCCGTGGTCATCGGCCGCCTGTGCCGCGAGGTGCCGGTCGAGCGGGCCCACGAGGTCATCTTCGGATACACCTGCGCGAACGACGTCACCGCCCGCGACCTCCAGCGCAAGGACGGGCAGTGGACCAGAGCCAAGGGGTTCGACACGTTCTGCCCGCTCGGCCCGTGGATCCAGACCGCGGTCGACCCCTCCGACCTCGCGATCACGACGACCGTCAACGGCGAGCTCAAGCAGAGCGCGCGCACATCCCAGCTCATCCACGACATCCCGAAGCTGATCGCCTACATCACCGAAGTCATGACCCTCATCCCGGGCGACGTGATCCTCACCGGCACGCCGGAGGGGGTCGGCCCGCTCGATGACGGCGACGAGGTCAGCGTGGGCATCGAAGGCATCGGCACTCTCACGAACCGGGTGGTTCCCCGTGACTGACCTCCAGCCCGAGCCCGCCCTCAGGGTCCGTTTCGCTCCGTCCCCGACCGGCATGTTCCACGTCGGCGGGGCCCGTTCCGCGCTGTTCAACTGGGCGCTCGCCGAGCAGACCGGCGGCCGGTTCGTCCTGCGCGTGGAGGACACCGACGCCGCGCGCAACCGGCCCGAGTGGACCGAGGGCATCATCTCGGCCCTCGCCTGGATCGGCATCCACGGCGAGTCCCCGCACTTCGAGGGGCCGTACTTCCAGTCGGCGTACGAGGAGCAGCACCGCGCCGCCGCGGCGAAGCTGATCGCGGACGGCAAGGCGTACCACTGCACCTGCACCCGCGACGAGGTGAAGGCGCGCACGGGCTCGGAGCACCAGGGGTACGACGGGTTCTGCCGCGACCGGGGCCTGCCGGAGGGCGCGGTGCGCTTCCGCACGCCCGACGAGGGTGTGACCGTGGTCGACGACCTGGTCCGCGGCCGGGTGGAGTTCCCGAACCAGGCCATCGAGGACTTCGTCATCGCCCGGGCCGACGGATCCCCGCTGTTCGTCCTCGCCAACGTGGTCGACGACATCGAGATGCGGATCACCCACGTCGTCCGCGCCGAGGAGCACCTGTCGAACACCCCCAAGCAGCAGCTGCTCTGGGACGCGCTCGGTGTCGCCCCGCCGACGTGGGCGCACCTGCCCGTCATCGTCAACGAGAAGCGGCAGAAGCTCTCCAAGCGCCGCGACAAGGTGGCGCTGGAGTCCTACCGCGACGAGGGCTACCTCCCCGAGGCGATGGTCAACTACCTCATGCTGCTCGGCTGGGGCCCCGGGGACGACCGCGAGATCATGCCGTGGTCCGAGATGGTGCCGCTGTTCAAGCTCGCCGATGTGAACCCCTCCCCGGCCTTCTTCGACGAGAAGAAGCTGCGGGCGTTCAACGGTGAGTACATCAGGGCGCTGCCGGTCGAGGTCTTCATCAGGCGCTGCGACCCCTGGCTCGACCAGAGCTGGGGCCGCGAGACCTTCGCCAAGGTCGCGCCGCTGGCCCAGACACGCATCACGGTGCTGTCCGAGATCACGGCCAACGTCGACTTCCTCTTCCTCGACGAGCCGGTCTTCGACCAGGCGAGCTGGGACAAGGCGATGAAGCCCGGCGCGGAGAACATCCTGGCCGGCTACCTCGCGCGGCTGGAGACGGTCTCCTTCGACACCGAGTCGCTGAAGACCGCCCTGGAGGAGGTCGGCGCCGAGTACGGGCTGAAGCTCGGCAAGGCCCAGGCCCCGGTCCGCGTCGCGATCACCGGCCGCACGGTTGGGCTTCCGCTGTTCGAGTCGATCGAGGTGCTGGGCCGCGAGAAGGCCGTCGAGCGGCTGCGCACGGCTCTGGCGAAGCTCCAGGCACAGACCCCGGCCTGAGCGGCGGGCCATCGCTCCGGGCACAGACCCCGGCCTGAGCGGTCGGCCGAGGCAGGCCATCGCCGGCCTCGAAGGGGACCCTTCACGGCTCACCGCCGCGCCCGGCTCCGGGCGCGGCGGTGAGCCGTGCCTGTGGCCTCAGAGGAGGCCGCGGCGCTCCAGCAGGGGTGAAAGGTGCGGGTCGCGGCCACGGAAGCTCCTGAAGGCCGTCATGGCGTCCACGCTGCCGCCCCTGGAGAGCAGCTCGCGGCGGAAGGTGTCGCCGTTCTCCCGCGAGAGGCCGCCGTTCTCCTTGAACCACTCCACGGTGTCGGCGTCCAGGATCTCGCTCCAGATGTAGGAGTAGTAGCCCGCGCTGTAGCCGCCCGCCCAGATGTGGGCGAAGTACGTGCTGCGGTAGCGCGGCGGCACGAGCGGCAGGTCGACGTTGGCCTCGCGCAGTGCCCGGCTCTCGAACTCCAGCGGGTCGCCCGGCTCGCCGTCGACGGTGTGCCACGCCCAGTCGAGCAGGGTGGCGGCGAGGTACTCCACGGTCTCGAAGCCCTGGTTGAACTTCTGCGCCTCCAGCATCCGGTCGACCAGGTCCTGCGGCATCGGCTCACCGGTCTCGTGGTGGCGGGCGTAGTTGGCCAGCACCTCGGGCCAGACGGCCCACATCTCGTTGACCTGCGAGGGGTACTCGACGAAGTCGCGCGGCACCGCCGTACCCGAGAAGCGCGGGAACTGGACGGCCGAGAACAGCCCGTGCAGCGCGTGCCCGAACTCGTGGAACATCGTGTTGACCTGGTCGAAGGTCATCAGCGTCGGCTCTCCGGCCGGAGGCTTGACGATGTTGAGGTTGTTGACCACCACGGGGCGCGTGCCGTCGAGGCGCGACTGCTTGACCAGGCTGTTCATCCACGCGCCGCCGCGCTTGGACTCCCTGGCGTAGAAGTCGCCGAGGAACAGGCCGAGCGGCGAGCCGTCCTCGTCCGACACCTCGAAGACCCGCACGTCGGGGTGGTAGCCCACCAGGTCGGAGCGCTCGCTGAAGTTCAGCCCGTAGAGCTCGTGGGCCGCGTGGAACACCCCGTCGCGCAGCACGCGGTCCAGCTCGAAGTACGGGCGCATCTGGCGGCTGTCGATGGCGTAGCGGGCCTCTCGGACCTTCTCGGCGTAGAAGGACCAGTCCCAGGCCTCGATGTCGAAGCCGGCCGTCTCGCGCAGCTCGCCGGCCTCCCTGTGGGCGTTCGCCACGGCGGCGGGGGTGAGCTTGCCCAGCATCTCGGTGACGGCCTCGGTGCCGGGCGCGGTCTGGTCGGCCACGACGTACGCGGCGTGGCTGGCGTAGCCGAGGAGCGCCGCCCGGTCGGCCCTGAGCTTCGCCATGCGGACGACCAGCTCGGCGTTGTCCCGGAGGCCCCGCTCCGTGGACGCCTTGTGGATGCGCTCGCGCAGGTCGCGGTTCGTCAGCTCGGTCAGCACGGGCTGGCCGGTGGGCAGCACCAGCGTGAGGACGTACTTGCCTTCGAGCCCGCGTGACTTCGCGGTCTCGGCGGCGGCCCTGATGGAGTCCTCCGACAGGCCGTCGAGCTCGGCGGCGTCCTCGACCACGATCGCGGAGGCGTTGGTGTCGGCGAGAAGGTTCTGCTCGAACTGGGTCGAGAGGGTCGACAGCTCCTCGTTGAGGCCCCTGAGCCGCTCCTGGTCGGCGGGCCCCAGCTCGGCGCCCGCGCGGACGAAGTCGGTGACGTAGCGCTCCAGCAGCCACCGCTGCTCGGCGTCCAGCCCGGCGGCGGAGATCGCCTTGATGCGGGCGAAGAGCCGCGTGTTGAGGTGGATCGCGTCGCTGTGCTGGGCGAGCTTCGGGGTGACGTCCTTCTGGATCGCCTGGACGGCCGGGTTGGTGTCGGAGGAGGCCTGGTTGAAGAACACCGTGGAGACGCGGTACAGGAGCCGGCCCGACCGTTCGAGCGCCGCCACGGTGTTGTCGAAGGTCGGCGGGTCGGCGCTGCCGGCGATGGCCTCGACCTCCGCGAGCTGCTCGGCCATGCCGCGTTCGAAGGCGGGCGCGTAGTGCTCCTCGCGGATCTCCGCGAACGGCGGCAGCTCGTAGGGCAGGGCACTCGGGACGAAGAAGGGGTTCTCGGTCAACGCGCGGGCTCCTCACGTGGCAAAGGCTCTTCCTTGCAGCGTTACACAGGCGGAGCGGTCCTCGGCACTCCTAACGGGCGATCGGGTGCCACCGGGCCGGATCCAGGGCTCACCAGGGGTGATCCGCCGCTTCGGCAATCGTTTTGGTCTTGGCCCCCAAGCTGGGCTATTCTTTCGGAGTCGCAAGCGCGCCAGCTCTAAGCGGGCCGCGAGCAATGGGGTATGGGGTAATTGGCAGCCCGGCTGATTCTGGTTCAGCTAGTCTAGGTTCGAGTCCTGGTACCCCAGCAGGTTTACCTGTGCAGCGCCTATGCCTTGAAGTAAGGCATAGGCGCTTTCGCTTTCCAGGATCGCAATGGCCTCATCGCGGTGCGAGGACGTGCAAGATCTTGACGATCTCCCGCCACCCGGCTGTCGTGGCCGTGCGTACGTGCGCACGTCGGAGCGGTTGTGCGGTGTCAGGAGAACCGGCGATCGGCGGAGCGCCAGTTCGTCCGGCTTGCTCCGATCTTGGCGGGGTCCCCCACCACTCCGAGCGCGAGGCCGCCGAGCAGGGTCGTGGATCCCTCGGGCGTCATGATGTGGCGGTGCGGGCCCTGGTGCTGGCCACGTTCGACGGCGACCGCCGGGGGCCTCTCGGCTGATCGCCCAAGGGTCTCCTGTCCTGCTTGGACGCCATCGTCGATTACGTGAAGGGGAATCGGTTTGGCCGTGCTCTGAAGGGTGCGGTAGAGTTACGCCCGTTGCCGAGGCGTCCGCAGGGGCGCCTCCGTCGGTTCAGAATCCGGTTCCGGCAGGCAGTGGCAAGGTCCCGTCGTCTAGTGGCCTAGGACGCCGCCCTCTCAAGGCGGTAACGCCGGTTCGAATCCGGTCGGGACTACCACACTGCCGCAACATGACCCAGGTCATGCACCACCTGGCTCCGTCGTCTAGTGGCCTAGGACGCCGCCCTCTCAAGGCGGTAGCGCCGGTTCGAATCCGGTCGGGGCTACAGATCGAGAACCCTCGGAAGCATTCCTTCCGAGGGTTTTTCGCATTCACCGTAAAGCCGCCAGGCCGCGGGGTGCGCCACCGTCCGACGGCGACGCACCCGCTGCCGGGTGGGGCTACTCGCGGCCGGCGCCTCCGGACCTGACCTTGAACAGGGCTCGCTTGGCCGCCTTGGCCACCTGCTTGTCGGGGTGGGCCTCGCTGATGGCTTCCAGCAGCTCCTCGACGTGCGGGTGGGGCACCTTCCAGATCACTTCGAGCAGGCTGCTCAGCACCGGCGAGGGGCCGATGTCGTGCAGGCTGCTGACGAACTCGGGCCTGCCCAGGCCCGCCGAGATCGTCCACATGTCGAGGATCAGCCAGTGCGTGTCGCTCTGGCTCGGCTCAGGGGCGTCCTCGACGCCGAGCTGGGCGAGGTGGGTCGCGGCGTACGGCCGCAGCGACGGCTCGTTGAGCGCCTCCTGCCAGGCCGGGACGGCGACGGGCCCGAGGGACCCCACCAGGCTGGCGGCCTGGACCCGGATGAGCGCGTCCGCCTCGTCCTCCGCGGCGGCCTCCAGGAGCTCCTCGGCGGCCGTGGCGGGCTGTCGCAGCTTCATCCAGGCGGCGAACTCGGAGTCGGCCTCCTCCTCGGGCAGATCGGCGCTGAACGACAGCAGGTCGAGCGCGGTCATCGCGTCGATCGCGGGACGCGCGTCCACCTCGATGTCGTCGTCGTCCAGCAGGTGGACCACGCCCTCGGTGCCGAGCGGCGTGAGCCGTACCTGGTCGCCGGACACGGTGATCATGCCGAAGCCGGTGAGCCATTCGAGCACGGAGGCGAGCGGGTCGCCCGCCTCGGCCCACGCGGAGGCGCCGAGGTCGTCGAACTCGGCGGCGGCCTCCGCGAGCTCCTCGCGCAGGTCGTCGACCGGGCGCTCGCCGCCCGCGACCAGCAGCCTGATCAGCAGCGCGCGGGTGAGGCCCGAGAGGGCGAGGGTCAGATCGTCGTCGTCGAGCTCGGGGTCGCCGTAGTCGACCGAGTGCAGGCCGAGCATCCAGGCGTCGAGGACGTCCTCGTCGTTCTCGAACGGCCAGGCGGCGGTGTCCTCGTCGACGCTGACGGTGTCCTCACCGTCGGGGGTGAGGAACTCCAGGTCGACGGCGAGGTTCCAGAGGTTCCACAGGGCGGGGACCTCGTGTGCGAGCGGCCCCTCGGGGGGCTCGGGAAGCCCGGCCACGGCCAGGGCCTGGCGGATCTCCTCGTCGCTCAGCAAGGTGTCCTCGCCGACCTTGCGCGACTTGCCGACCCAGACCGCCAGGTCGCGGGCCTTGGAGATCAGCGGCACCTCGCGGGCGGCCTCGGCCAGCTCGGCGTCGGGGCGCAGGCGGATGGTCGGCAGCTCGGCGAGCTCGTCGGCGAAGGGCTCGAAGTCGCCGAGACCCTCCACCTCCTCCTCGTCGAGGTCTTCCTCCTCCTCGTCCCAGTCGCGCTCGCCGAGGACCTCCTCCATCGCCTCGACGAAGTCGTCCTCGACGGCGTCGAGCTCGTCGAGCAGGTCGTCGAGGCTGTCGGAGCCCTTCGCCAGCCGGCCCGTGGAGGAGAGGAAGGTGAGGTAGGAGCGCACGGCCGGGATCATGCCGTCGGCCGCGGCGTCGGGATCCTCGACGACCTGGGGCATGCGTTCCACCAGGACCGGGCGGAGATCGTCACGCTTCCACAGGTGGACGTCGTCTCGAGCGATCAGGCGGTGCCAGAGAGCGGCGGGTCCCACCAGGTCGGGATCACTGTCCGGTGCGTTGTCTGATGCCCAGAGAATGAACTCTTGAAGGAGGGGACGCAGCTCCGTTGCCGCTGCCTCGATGCGATCTGTCACCCCGCCAGGCTAGTGCTTGGCGGCGGCCGTCTCTAATCAGTTCGCACGGCTTCGACGCCCAATCGGTCAGCACATGTCCGATTGGCGGGCTGGGTCACCGCCAGTTGGCACAACGCTTACCCGAATATGACGTGGCGTCAGTTCGCCCGGCGCATGGCCTCGGTGATGCGCTCGGCGGCGGCGACCACGGGAGCGGCGTGGATGCGGCCGGGCGTACGGGTCAGGCGCTCGATCGGCCCGGAGACCGAGACCGCGGCGATGACCTTGCCGCCCGCGCCCCTGATGGGGGCCGAGACGCTGGCCACGCCCTGCTCGCGCTCGCCGACGCTGTGGGCCCAGCTGCGCCTGCGTACGCTGGCCAGGGTGGCCGCGGTGAACTTCGCGCCGCGCAGGCCGCGGTGCAGGCGGTCGGGCTCCTCCCAGGCCAGCAGGATCTGGGCGGCGGACCCGGCGGTCATGGGCAGGGAGCTGCCGACGGGCACCGTGTCGCGCAGGCCGCTCGCGCGCTCGGCGGCGGCCACGCACACGCGCTCGTCGCCCTGCCTGCGGTAGAGCTGCGCGCTCTCGCCGGTCAGGTCGCGCAGGTGGGTCAGCACGGGGGAGGCCACGGCGAGCAGCCGGTCTTCGCCGGCCGCGGTGGACAGCTCGGACAGCCGGGGCCCGAGGATGAAGCGGCCCTGGGTGTCGCGGGACACGATGCGGTGGTGCTCCAGGGCGACGGCGAGGCGGTGGGCGGTGGGACGGGCCAGCCCCGTCGCCTGCACCAGCTGTGCCAGGGACGCGGGGCCGGCTTCAAGAGCGTTCAGCACGAGCACGGCCTTGTCCAGTACGCCGACTCCGCTAGAGTTGTCCATACCCCGATACTGCCGTCTCGCTATCCGAGATGCAACTGGCATTCGCGGGAGGGATGGGTAGGCTGTCCATATCCCGAAATTACCGTCTTATGATATGAGACGTTCCCAGGGATGAAACGCAAGGAGGCGTTCACGACATGGGTCGCACACTGGCTGAGAAAGTATGGGAGCAGCACGTCGTCCGCCGAGCCGACGGCGAGCCCGACCTGCTCTACATCGACCTGCACCTCATCCACGAGGTGACCAGCCCGCAGGCGTTCGACGGCCTGCGCATGGCCGGGCGGAAGGTGCGCCGGCCCGACCTCACGATCGCCACCGAGGACCACAACGTGCCCACGGTGCTCGGCCCGATCGCCGACCCCGTGTCGAAGGCCCAGGTCGAGACCCTGCGCAAGAACGCCGCCGAGTTCGGCGTCCGGCTGCATCCGATGGGCGACGCCGGCCAGGGCGTGGTGCACATCATCGGCCCGCAGTTCGGCCTCACGCAGCCGGGCATGACGGTCGTCTGCGGCGACTCCCACACCTCCACCCACGGCGCCTTCGGAGCCCTCGCCTTCGGCATCGGCACCTCCGAGGTGGAGCACGTGCTGGCCACCCAGACCCTCCCGGCCTACCGGCCGAAGACGATGGCCATCGAGGTCTCGGGCGAGCTGCCGTTCGGCGTCACCGCCAAGGACCTCATCCTCGCCATCATCGCCAAGATCGGCACCGGCGGCGGCCAGGGCCACATCGTCGAGTACCGAGGCCAGGCCATCCGCGACCTCTCCATGGAGGGGCGCATGACGGTCTGCAACATGTCCATCGAGGCGGGCGCGCGGGCCGGCATGATCGCCCCCGACGAGACCACCTTCGAGTACCTCAAGGGCCGCAGGCACGCGCCCTCCGGCGAGGCCTGGGACGCCGCCGTCGAGTACTGGAAGTCGCTCAGGACCGACGACGACGCCGCCTTCGACACGGTGGTGGAGATCGACGCCACCACGTTGTCGCCGTTCGTGACGTGGGGCACCAACCCCGGCCAGGGAGCGCCGCTCCGCGACGCCATCCCGGCTCCCGAGGAGACCTCCGACCCGGCCGCCGCCCAGCGGGCCCTCGACTACATGGGCCTGCGCGCGGGCACCCCGCTCAGCGAGATCCAGGTGGACACCGTCTTCGTCGGCTCTTGCACCAACGGCCGGCTGGAGGACCTGCGCGCCGTGGCCGACGTGCTGCGCGGCCGCACGGTCACGGCCCGCACGCTGATCGTCCCGGGTTCGATGCAGGTCAAGGCCGACGCGGAGGCCGAGGGCCTTCACGAGGTGTTCAAGGCCTCGGGCGCCGAGTGGCGCGAGGCGGGCTGCTCGATGTGCCTGGGCATGAACCCCGACACCCTCGCCCCTGGCGAGCGCAGCGCGTCCACCTCCAACCGCAACTTCGAGGGCCGCCAGGGCAAGGGCGGGCGCACCCACCTCGTGTCGCCGGCGGTCGCCGCCGCCTCCGCCGTGACCGGCCGTCTCACCGCGCCCGCCGACCTGTAAGGAGCTTGGAACCATGGACGCCTTCACCACCCACACCGGCCGGGCCGTGCCCCTGCGCCGCAGCAACGTGGACACCGACCAGATCATCCCCGCCGTGTGGCTCAAGCAGGTCAGCCGCACCGGGTTCGAGAAGGGCCTGTTCGCCGCCTGGCGCGAGGACCCCGGCTTCGTGCTGAACAACCCCGTCTACGAGGGCGCCTCGATCCTCGTGTCCGGGCCCGACTTCGGCACCGGCTCCTCGCGCGAGCACGCCGTCTGGGCGCTCCAGCAGTACGGCTTCCGCGCCGTGATCGCCGCCAGGTTCGGCGACATCTTCCGCAACAACTCCACCAAGATGGGCCTGCTCCCGATCGTCCTGCCCGCCGAGACCGTCGAGGCGCTGCAGGCCGCGATCGAGGCCGACCCCGCCACCGAGGTGACCGTCGACCTGGTCGAGCGCCAGGTGCGCTGGGGCGGCGAGTCGGCCGGCTTCGAGATCGACGACTACACCCGCTGGCGGCTGCTGGAGGGCCTCGACGACATCGGGCTGACGCTGCGTCACGCGGACGACGTCGCGGCGTACGAGAATGGTCGGCAGCCATGGCTGCCGACGACCGTTTGACCGATCCCGCGACCCCTGAGTACGAGCTGGCGCGGCGGTTGCGCGACGCTTACCGCCGCGTGACCGCCGCGAGGCTTCCCCCTGAGGAGAAAGAGCGGTTCGCGAGGCGATTCGTCGCCATTTGTGACCTCGCAAAGCGGGACGTCAACCACGCCGGCGCCCGCCTGGACGCCTTTCTCGCCGATCTGGAAGAGGGCTCCGACACGCCGCGTAGGCGAAACATTGCGGAATGTGATTGAGTCCTGGACGCGTGTCCCCTAATTTCAAGCGGGTAAGGGGTTTCTGACCGTTGACTGGTGGGTGCGTGCCGAAACCCCGCACTTGGCAACACCGGGTGAGGCGGGGTACGGGCACTGCCCGCCGCAGCGCTCATCCTCAGACAGCGGTAACAGGGGGAGCAACCTAGATGAACAAGCGAGAACTCGTGGACGCGATCGCAGATCGGGTCGGCGACAGGAAGACGGCCACTGAGGCCGTAAACGCGATAATCGAGGCCATCCAGCACGCTGTCTCGAACGGGGAGAAGGTTTCGATCACGGGCTTCGGCGCGTTCGAGATGGCGCACAAGCCGGCCCGCCAGGCAAGGAACCCTTCGACGGGGGAGCCCATCAAGGTCTCCGAGAGCTGGGGACCCAAGTTCCGTGCCGGGGCCGACTTCAAGGACCAGGTCAACGCGGCTGGAAAGAAGGCCGCCAAGAAGAAGTGACGCCTTACCGGCTCACCTGCGCGCCCGGAAACCCCACCAGGGGTTCCGGGCGTCGCCGTGTCAGGGCCCTGTCACTCCGGCAGGGGAAAGGTCGAGAGGGTGATCGCGGTGATGGCGTCGTCCTCGACGCGGATGTTCACCCGCTGGCCGACGCGCAGCAGCCGCAGAGGGCCCGCGTCGAAGGCGGCGGCGCCGAACGGCAGCTCGGTCCCGTCGTCGAGGAAGACGGAACCCGCACGGGTGTCGAGGTCGAAGGCGCGCACCGTTGCCTGCACGCCGGTCAGCTTACCGCGCGGGAAATCGCTCCACCGGAGACCGGCGCTCAGCCCTGATCGCGCGGCTGGATGTAGGAGGCCAGGCCCCGCAGGATGATCTCCAGGCCGAGCTCGAACCTGGAGTCGTTGTTCTCGTGGAACATCATGCGGGACAGCTCGACCAGGTTCGGGAACCGGTCGGCGGGGAGTGCCTCGAAGTACTCCTTGAGCGTGACCTGCATCTCGTCCCACGTGTCCATGTTGGTGGTGCGGCGGCGCTCCTCCCACATGCTCTCCTCGAAGGCGAACCCGTCCATGTAAGTGGACATCATGTCGCCCGCCGTCGCCGCCACCTCGTCGGGCAGCCCGGCGCCGCGCAGGACCGCCATCAGGTACTCGACGTGGGGGAGCAGCTCGGGGGTGAAGGGCACGTGGGCCATGGAGATGCGGGCCATGTCACGGTGCTGGAGTAGCCGCGCCCGGCCGTGCCGCGCGTAGTCCTTGATCTGCTCCTGCCAGTGCTCCGGGTCCGGATCGGGCAGCTCGTAGCCCTCGAACAGCCGGGTGTACATGTGCTCCAGGAGCTCGTCCTTGCTCGCCACGTGGGCGTACAGCGCCGAGACGGCCACGCCCAGCTCGGCCGCCACCTGGCGCATGCTCATGCGGTCGTAGCCCTCACGGTCGAGCACGGCGAAGGCCGCGTCGATGATGCGCTCGCGCGTCAGCGGCACGCGAACCGCGGCCGGCCGCCTGCGGGCCCGCTCCCAGGGGGCGGCGGGCATGTTCTGGTCGTCGTGCCCTGGCCCGCTCATGCGTCACCGCCCCTTGAAGTCCGTGGTGATCGAGTCTAGTTGCCCGGGCGAACAGTGCTCGCCCGACTAGAACGCCACTCAATTTCGCGATATATCTTGTCTGTCCGGCAGATGCGACATATCTTGAGAACACCGCACTTTGCTGATGAACGTTGTTCGATGATAGAACACTGCTCGAATTAAGTGAACACTGTTCTTACGAGCGTGGACGACGCTCGGTCCTGAGGAGCCCGCATGACAACGACTGACACCCCCCTGAAGGGATCACCGCCCGAGACGGCGCCGTACCGGTGGCGCTGGGCGGCCCTTTTCGTCATCCTCGCCGCCGAGGTGATGGACCTGCTCGACGCCATGGTCACCAACATCGCCTCGCCCACCATCCGGGCCGAGCTGGGCGGCACCGCCGCGACCATCCAGTGGCTCGGCGCCGCCTACACCCTGGCGATGGCCGTCGGCCTGATCACCGGGGGCAGGCTCGGCGACATCTTCGGCCGCAAGAGGATGTTCATCATCGGCGCCGTGGGCTTCACCGTGGGGTCACTGCTGTGCGCCACCGCCCAGGGGCCCGAGCTGCTGATCGCCGCCCGGGTCGTCCAGGGGCTGTTCGGCGCGGTCATGCTCCCGCAGGGCCTCGGCATGATCAAGGAGATGTTCCCGCCCAAGGAGATGCAGGCGGCGTTCGGCATGTTCGGGCCGGTCATGGGCCTGTCCTCGGTGGGCGGCCCCATCCTGGCCGGCTGGCTGATCGACGCCGACTTCTTCGGCACCGGCTGGCGCATGATCTTCCTGATCAACCTGCCGCTCGGCGTCGCCGCGGTGATCGGCGGGCTGCGGTTCCTGCCCGAGTCGCGGTCGCCGCATCCGCTGAAGCTCGACTTCGCGGGCGTAATCCTCGCCTCGCTGGCGGGCCTGCTGCTGGTCTTCCCGCTGGTCCAGGGCCGGGAGCACGACTGGCCCCTGTGGTCGTTCCTGATGATCGGCGCGTCCGTCGTGGTCTTCGCGCTCTTCGGCTGGTTCGAGTCCCGCAAGAGCAGGGCCGGTGGCGACCCCCTCATCGTCCCCAGCCTGTTCCGCAAGCGCGCCTTCACCGGCGGCCTGGTCACGGGCCTGGTGTTCTTCTCGGGGATGATCGGCTTCTCGCTCGTCTTCAACCTCTACACCCAGCTCGGCCTCGGGTACTCCACCCTGAAGGCCGGCCTGTCGATGGTGCCGTGGTCGCTCGGCATGGTCGTCGGCTTCGGCCTCGCCCAGCCCCTCCAGAAGTACGGCCGCAAGCTCCTGCACGGCGGCACGCTGCTGATGGCCCTGGGCGTGCTGGCCATCCTCGTCACGCTCAACGTCGCGGGCATCGGCGTGACCCCGTGGCAGCTCGCCCCCGCGCTGCTCGTGACGGGCATCGGCATGGGCATGCTGATGGCGCCGTTCTTCGACATCGTGCTCGCCGGGGTCGAGCCCCACGAGACCGGCTCGGCCTCCGGCTCGCTGACGGCGATCCAGCAGCTCGGCAGCGCGTTCGGCGTGGCGCTCCTCGGCACGGTCTTCTTCGGGCTTCTCGGCAGCAGCGTCGCCACCGCCGCGGACGGCGTCACGCCGAAGCTCCGCTCGGACCTGGCCGCCGTGCAGGTCACCGGCCCCGCTCAGGAGCGGATCGTCACCGGGCTGCGGGCCTGCGGGCACGATCGCGCCGTCGCCAAGGACCAGGCCGAGGTGCCCGAGTCGTGCACGCGGCTCGAGGCCGACGCCAGGGCCGCGGCGACGTCCCCCGAGACCGGTGGCGCCATCCAGAAGGCCGTGATGACGGCCGGCGCCGAGGCGGGCAAGGAGGGCTTCAGCGACGCGATGAAGACCATCCTGTGGGTCGTGGACGGCATGCTGCTGCTGACGTTCCTCGTCGCCTTCCTGCTGCCGAAGCACGCGCGCGAGGGCGAGGCGGTCGGCCACTGACCCATACGAACCGCCGGCCGCCGACCCCGTACCGGCTACGTACCGATCATGAAGGAGTCCTCCGTGCGGAGGACTCCTTCAGTGTCTTCACCACGGCCGCGGTGTGCGGGCCGACGCCGAGGGCCAGCGCCTCCTCAAGGTCCGACGGCGTGTCGACGTCGCGGCGCACCGAGGGGATGCCGTCCGGCGCCAGCTCCTTCGCGCCGGCGCCGAGATGCCTGGCCCGCGACTCGCCCCCGAACCTCGGGGTGAACGCCACGCCGGGCCGTACCCCGTAGAACGTCGTGCCGATCTCGGCCGCGTCCGGCACGAACGACTGGTCGAAGTCGGCGGCCGAGGCCAGCGCGACGCCCAGCTCCTCCGGTCGAAGGGCGGGCAGGTCGGCCTGGAGCGCGCCGATCGGGCTTCCCGGCGCCAGCCGCACCGCCTCGGCGCCGCCGAACCGTAGCGCGGCGTTGAGCCCGGCGTTCGGATCGGGCACCACGTGCGCGCCCAGCGCGGACAGGGCATCGGCGGGCACGGGATCACCCGTCACCACGACGACCCGGGCCACGTCCTCGCAGGCCAGCGCCGCCGAGACCGTGTCACACGCGATCGCCACGGCGAGCGCGGCGCGGTAGGGCCCGGCCGCGGCGGCCAGGCGGGTCTTTGCGGCGAGCAGGGTCTTCACCGGCACCACAATGGTCCAGCCGGAGTGCCGGCCGAGGTCGCTACGTTCCGTACCACGCATAGCCTTAGCATCCCGCCTCGACATCTCGTGGAGCCAACCGGGAGACTGATGGCGCACAGGCATGACTGGAGGAGTCAATGAGCCGCCCCGGACGTCCGCCCATCCCCTGGGAAGCCCTAGTCGTGGCGATCGTCAAACCGCTGCTGTATCTCTTCACCAAGCGCGACTGGCGGGGCCGCGCCCACCTGCCGCGCACCGGCGGCGTGATCATCGCGGCGAACCATCTGTCGTGGAGCGATCCGCTGCTGTTCGCGCACTACGCCTACGACAACGGCCGCTGGCCCGTCTACCTGGCCAAGTCCGGGGTGTTCGACATCCCCGTGATCGGCGCGATCATCAGGAAGTGCAGGCAGATCCCGGTGCAGCGCGGAAGCACCGACGCCGCGCGCTCACTGAAGGACGCCGAGCAGGCGCTGCGGGACGGCTCGTGCGTGATCTTCTACCCCGAGGGCACGATCACGCGCGACCCCGAGTTCTGGCCGATGTCCGCCAAGACGGGCGTGGCCCGGCTCGCGCTGGCCACCGGCGTCCCGGTGATCCCCATCGCCCACTGGGGCGCGCAGGAGATCCTTCCGTACGGCCAGAAGAAGCCCAGGCTGTTCCCCCGCAAGACCTTCCGCGTGCTCGCCGGGCCGCCGGTCGACCTCTCGAAGTACGAGGGCCTTCCGATGCGCGGCAAGGTGCTGAAGGAGGCGACCGCCGACATCATGGCCGCCATCACCGCCCAGCTCTCCGAGCTTCGCGGCGAGAAGGCCCCCGACGCCCCCTTCGACCAGGTCGAGAGCCGCGCCGGGTGACCGCGGTCCGTCCGGTGGTGAGCGCCGGTCCGGCACGGTGCGGTGAGCGTACGGTGAACAGATGACCAAGGCAGTCGTTTTCGGAACCGGTTCGTGGGGCACCACCTTCGCGATGATCTTGGCGGAGGCGGGCACCTCGACGACGATTTGGGGGCGGCGCGCCGAGGTGGTGGAGGCCGTCGACCGGAGGCACGAGAACCCCGAGTACCTGCCCGGGGTGCGGCTCCCCTCGTCGCTGCGCGCCACCACCGACCCCGCCGAGGCGATGGAGGGCGCCGACTTCGTCGTCCTGGCCGTGCCGTCCCAGACCCTGCGGGGCAACCTCGCCGCCTGGACCCCGCACATCCCCGACCACGCCGTGCTCGTCAGCCTGATGAAGGGCATCGAGCTGCGCACCTCCAAGCGCATGAGCGAGGTCATCTGCGACGTCGCGGGCGTCCCGGCCGAGCGGGTGGCCGTCGTGTCGGGGCCGAACCTCGTCGGCGAGCTGATCCGGCGCGAGCCGGCCGCGACGGTGGTCGCCAGCGTGGACGACAAGGTCACCGGTCGCCTGCAGGAGGCCTGCCACCTGCCGTGGTTCCGCGCCTACACCAACGCCGACGTGGTGGGGGTCGAGCTCGGCGGCGCCGTGAAGAACGTCATCGCCCTCGCAGTGGGGGTGGCGGCGGGCATGGGGCTCGGTGACAACGTCAGGGCCACCCTCATGACGCGCGGCCTGGCCGAGATCTCACGGCTGGGCGCGGTGCTCGGGGCCGACCCGCACACCTTCGCCGGCCTTGCGGGCATGGGCGACCTCGTGGCGACCTGTACGTCCCCGTTGTCGAGGAACCGCACTTTCGGGGAGAATCTCGGCCGGGGCATGACCCTGGCCGAGACCATCGCCGCCACCAGGCAGACCGCCGAGGGGGTCAAGTCCTGCGAGTCGGTTCTCGACCTGGCAAGGAAGCACGACGTGGAGATGCCGATCACCGAGGTGGTGGTGGGCGTCGTCCACGACGGAATGACCCCGAGCGAGGCCGCGACGCTGCTCATGTCGCGAACTCCCAAGCCCGAACGGTACGGCGTGTGACATTCTCTCGACGTATGCGCAGGAGACTCGGCGAGAACTCCCGGGCGGTCCACCTGCCGCCCGCTCCCGTCCCCCGCCAGCTACCCATCGGGCTGCCCGTGTGGCGCAGCGCGGCCTGGAGCTTCGACAGCTCGGCCGAGTACGCCGACGTGGTCGGCGACCGCGTCCCCGGCTTCGCCTACAGCCGCATCGACAACCCCACCGTGGCGGCGTTCGCCTCCGGCATCGCCTCGCTGGAGGGTGCCGCCGCCCCCGAGGACGTCGCGGGCCAGGCGTTCTCGTCGGGCATGGCGGCCGTGAGCGCCGTGCTCATGACCTTCCTGCGCGCCGGCTCCCACGTCGTCGCGCCCGCCCCGGTGTACGGCGGCACGTACTCGCTGCTGTCGAACGTGCTGGCGCGCTTCGGCGTGTCGGTGGACTTCGTGGACTACTCCGACCTGCGCCGCGTCCACGCCACCGTGCGCTCCTCGACCAAGATCGTCTATGCGGAGACGCTGAGCAACCCCACGATGACGGTCGCCGACATCCGGGGGCTCTACCGCATCGCGCGCGACGCGGGCGCGCTGCTGGTGGTCGACTCGACCTTCGCCACCCCCGTGGTGTGCCGTCCTCTGGAGCACGGCGCCGACCTGGTCATCCACTCCGCCACCAAGTACATCGGCGGGCACGACGACTGCACGGGCGGGGCCGTGGTGGGCCGTCCCGATCTGATCTCCCAGATCCGGGAGGTCCGCATCGACACCGGGGGCACCCTCTCGCCGGACGAGGCGTTCCTGCTGCGCCGGGGCCTTGAGACGCTGCCCCTGCGGGTGCGCCGCATGTGCGCGACCGCGATGGTCTTCGCCGCCGCCGTGGCCAAGCATCCCGCCGTGCGCCGCGTCGACTACCCCGGCCTGGCCGACCACCCGGGTCACCAGCTCGCCCGCCAGCTCTTCGACTCCGGCCCCGAGGGCACCAGGTACGGCGCGTGCGTCACCGTCACCCCGCACGGCGGCTACGAGGCGGGGGTCATGCTGGCGGACGCCGTACGGCTCGCGCGCATCGCCACCTCGATCGGCGGCACGCACACCAAGGTCGCCCACGTGGCCTCCACGACACACCGGCAGCTCGACGAGGCGGCCCTCACCGCCTCCGGCATCGACGCGGGCGCCGTGCGTTTCTCCATCGGCCTTGAGGACTCCGAGGACCTCATCGCCGACGTCACGGAGGCACTCGACGCGCTGCGTTCGAACACCGCCACCCGTACCTGACAAGCAGGGACGACAGGGGCGCAAGGTAGATTCGTGCATCATGAGCCATCAGCATGAATCCCGGCCTCGTGTGGCGGTCGTCTTCGGCGGGCGCAACTCCGAGCACGCGGTGTCCCTGATGGGCGCGGGCAGCGTCCTGTCGGCCATCGACCGGTCCAAATACGACGTCGTCCCGATCGGCATCGCGCCGGACGGGCGCTGGGTGCTGGCCTCGGACGACCAGAGGTTCGAGATCGAGGGCGGCGAGCTTCCCGCCGTGGACGCCAGCGGCACCTCGCTCGCGCTGCCGTCCGACAGCGGGTCCATCGTGGCGCTCGACGCCGGGCGCATCCCCGGGTCGCTCGGCCAGGTCGACGTCGTGTTCCCCATGCTGCACGGCCCGTACGGCGAGGACGGCACCATCCAGGGCCTGCTGGAGATGGCCGGGGTGCGTTACGTCGGCTCGGGCGTGCTCGCGAGCGCGGTCGGCATGGACAAGGCGTACATGAAGGCGCTGCTGGCCGCCGCGGGGCTCCCCGTCGGACCGTACGTCGTGGTGCGCGACCGTGACTGGCGCCTCGACCGCGAGCGCGTCATGAAGGACGTCGAGGTGCTCGGCTGGCCCGTGTTCGTCAAGCCGTCCCGCGCGGGATCAAGCCAGGGCATCTCCCGGGCCGGGGACTTCGAGGAGCTGGAGCGCGCGATCGAGCTCGCCCGCGAGCACGACCCGAAGGTCCTCGTCGAGGCGGCCATCGAGGGTCGCGAGATCGAGTGCGCGGTGCTCGAGTCCCTCGGAGACGAGCCGCCGGCCGCCAGCCACCCCGGAGAGGTGCTGGTCAACGAGAACCACGAGTTCTTCGACTTCTCGGCCAAGTACATCGGCTCCGACATGTCGCTCGCGGTGCCCGCCGATCTGCCCGAGGCGGTGAGCGAGGAGCTGCGGCAGATGGCCGTACGGGCGTTCGAGGCGCTCGGATGCGAGGGGCTGTCCCGCGTCGACTTCTTCTACACCCCGGCGGGCGGCCTGGTACTGAACGAGATCAACACGATGCCGGGCTTCACGGCGATGTCCGTGGCGCCGCAGCTGTGGGCCGCCTCTGGCGTGTCGTACGCGGAGCTGGTCGACCGCCTGATCCAGCTGGCGCTGAACCGTCCCGTGGGCCTGCGGTGAGTCGCGCCCGCTGAGTCGCCCTCGTGGGCGCGTGGCGTTCGTGTCGCGCGTCCACGACGCGGGATTCGCGGGTTCAGGGCGCAAGGGCTTGCGGGTTCAGGGCGTGGGGCATGCGGGTTCAGGGCGTAGGGCTGCGGGGACTTGCGGGGGTTTGCGTGGGTTCAGGACGCGGGGCTTGCAGGCGCTTGCGTAGATTCGACGGGGAAGGCCGCTTTGATCGGGTCGGCGAGGTCGACGAGCACCCCGGCGGTCTCGTGCCTGCGGGAGATCGTCACCTCGATGTAGCCGTCGCGGGTGATCGCCGTGAACAGGGCCGGCCTCACCGGGTCGGCGAACCACGCGACCCCGTTGATCTCCGGAACCTGCTGGAGGGGATCCATGGCGACGGGCCGGTGCACGCCGCAGCGGAGCGCGATCTCGGCCCCGCCCCACACCGCGACGTACGGCGAGCGGGGTTCGGACGGGACGCGCTCCGCGCCGTCGAGAGTGTGGGGCAGCCGATCGTTCAGCTTGGAGCAGGCGGTCGCCGTGGCGCCCTGCGGCGTGGGGGGATCGACCCTGACGGCCCCGCCGCATCCCGCCAGCAGCGCCAAGGCCGCCGCGGCCAAGACGACCCGGACCACGGCTCCCCCCGAAAGTTGTCGACGCTCAGATATGGACTATCGGACAGGTAAGGGTACGCGTGATTCCCTCAACGGCCTGAATCTGCGCGACGACGAGCTTGCCGAGGTCGTCGACGTTGCTCGCCTCCGCACGAACGATCACGTCGTACGGGCCGGTGACGTCCTCCGCCTGGGTTACACCCGGGATGACCGCGATCGCGCCTGCGACCTCGGCGGCCTTGCCAACTTCTGTCTGGATAAGGATGTAGGCCTGCACCATCACGTCCTCCCGCGGGGGCGAAGCTTTGTATCAGTCCGTAGCTAGATCAGTGCCGAATCGCCACCGTACATGCAACACACCTGGAGGTGTGCTATCAGAGTCGCAGATCTTGGTGAATTCGGGATCATTGCACGTATTGTCGGACGCTTGCCACAATTTCCGGCGGTATTGCTCGGCCCCGGCGACGACGCCGCGGTCCTTCGGGCCCCCGATGGACGAGTCGTGGTGACGACGGATCTCCTACTTGAGGGTAGACACTTCCGTCGTGATTGGTCCAGTCCGTACGACATCGGGCGAAAAGCGGCAGCGCAGAACCTCTCTGACGTGGTGGCGATGGGTGCCGATCCTACGGCCATTTTCGTCGGCCTGGGGCTGCCTGAGGACCTTCCGACGGCGTGGCTCGACGGGCTGACCGACGGGTTCGGGGACGAATGCGCACTTGTCAGCGCAAGCGTTGCGGGGGGCGACATCGCCAGATCCGAGCAGGTCGTGCTGGGGGTGACCGCACTGGGCGATCTTGGCGGGCGTGCCCCCGTCACGCGGTCGGGGGCCCGTCCTGGCCAGGTCGTCGCGGTGGCGGGCCGGCTCGGCCACGCGGCGGCCGGGCTCGCGCTGCTCCTTTCCGGCCGTGAGGAGCTCTCCTACCCCGAACTGGTGGACGCCCATCGACGTCCCCAGCCGCCGTACGGCTGCGGGCCCGGGGCCGCCGTACTCGGCGCCACGGCCATGGTCGACGTCAGCGACGGGCTGCTCCAGGACGTGGGGCACATCGCCAAGGCGAGCGGCGTGCGCGTCGAGCTGGAGCCCCAGGATCTGCCGGTACCGGAACAGCTGGCCGCCGCCGCGGGTGAGCTGGGGGAGGACCCGCTGCGGTGGGTGCTGACGGGAGGCGACGATCACGCGCTGGTGGCGGCCTTCCCTGCGGAGGTACGGCTGCCGCCGGAGTGGCGGGTCATCGGCCGGGTCGCCGAGGGGGAAGGTGTGCAGGTCAGAGGCCATGCTGAGACTCAGGGTGGCTGGGATCACTTCCGTTAATAAGGTGAAAATTGTGACAAAGAAGTGTTGAAGGTGTTATGAAGTGTGGCGCCGTGGTTTCTACAAGGAAGGCGCTTCATGGGACGGGGACGACGCCACAAGTCATCCCGAGACCGGGAATCCGACCCCGAGTGGGCGGGCCGGCAAGGGGGTTCGGGATGGCAGGACGACGAGCGTGGCACCCAGGAGTGGCTGGCCGACGCGAGCGGCCCAGCCTGGCTCGACCCACCCACCCCACCCCACACCCCCTCCACTCCGCCTGAGCCGGCACGCCCTGACGACGCCTGGAACCCCGGCTCACCGGACCCCGTACGTCCTGACGGCTGGACCGCCGCTCCCGCCCCCACAGAGCACCTCGCGGGCTGGGACACCGGTTCACAGGGTGTCCAGCAGGCCGCCGCCGGGGCGGTCGCGGAGCCGGAGGCCTGGCCGCAGGGAGAAGACGCGTTCCCGGACGCGGAGCCGCCGCGGATACGGCCCGAGCGTGCGGACACCCTGCTCGCCCCCGGCCCGGAGAAGCGGGGGAGCAGGGCGCGGACCAACCGGACCAACCGGACGCGGTTCTGGCGGGGGCGCCGACTCATGGCGCTCTCGGCGGTGGCGGTCGTAACCGCCATCGGCACCGTCGTCATCGGCGTCAAGCTCTCCTCGTCGCAGCTCGAACTCAGGCGTGCCCCGGACTGCCCTTCGGGCCAGGCATGCGCCGCCATCGCCCCGGGCAAGCCCCCGGCGAGCACGTCGCCCGCACCCACGGAGTCCGGAACCACGCCGGACCCGTCCGGCACCGAATCCGAGTCCCCCAGCGCGTCCAGGTCGGCCAAGCCGTCGGCCGGCACCAGCGGTACCCCGGACCGGCGGACACCGGTCGCCTCCACGCGCCCCACGCCGGACCGTAAGCGCACCCCCACCCCGAGGCCCAGCCGGACCGTTCGGGACACTCCCGAGCCCGTCCCGTCGATCGAGGAGACCGACACCGCCTCCCCGGACGCGACGCCACTGGCGGACGAGGGCGACCCGCTGATCTCGCCGGGCAGGGTGGCGGTCGACTTCGGCGTGTCAGAGGTGACCGACACCGGCTACAGCGGCCGGCTCACGGTGACCAACACAGGAGCCACGCTGGACGGCTGGAGCCTGCGAGTGCCGGTCGGCGGCATCGTCACCGGAGCCGACGGCGCCGAGTGGACGCAGGAGGGCGACACGCTGGTCCTCAGCTCCGCCGAAGCGCTCGGCAGGAACGAGGTGGCCGTGATCTCGTTCGTCGCGGAGGGCGACTCCACGCCACCCGACGGCTGCGAGCTCAACGGCGGCACCTGCCGCCTCCAGGTGGCCGACCCACCCCAGGTGGAACCCGGACGGTGACCCACCCGGATGGGCGGATGGGCGGTGGCGGTGGGGGCCGCGCCGTCCTGGTTTGATGGGTGGGTGACTCCTCCCCGTGTGCTGACGATCGCAGGCTCCGACTCCGGCGGAGGCGCGGGCATCCAGGCCGATCTGAAGACGATGCTGGCGCTCGGCGTCCACGGCATGAGCGTGATCGCGGCCGTCACCGCGCAGAACTCCCTCGGCGTCCAGGGCTACTGGGAGCTTCCCGCCGAGGCGGTGCGCGCCCAGCTCGACTCGGTGCTCGGCGACATCGGCGCCCAGGCCGTCAAGACCGGCATGCTGGCGTCCCCTGAGCTGGTCGAGGTGGTCGCCGAGGTGCTGGCCGGTGTGGACGTGCCTGTGGTGGTCGACCCGGTGGGGGTCTCCAAGCACGGCGACTCACTGCTTGCGCCCGAGGCCGTGCACACGCTCGCGTCCCGCCTGCTGCCCGTCGCGACCGTGGTGACCCCCAACCTCTGGGAGGTCGAGCAGCTCACCTCGGTGAAGGTCGAGGACGAGGACGGGCTGCGCCCGGCGGCCGAGGCGATGCTGGAGCTCGGCTCCACCTGGGTGCTGATCAAGGGAGGCCACCTCCCTGGCCCGCCGGTCGACCTCCTCACCGACGGCGTCAGCGAGTACCGCTTCTCCGCCGAGCGGCACGACAACCGGCACACCCACGGCACGGGGTGCACGCTGGCCTCGGCCATCGCGTCGTACCTCGCGCTGGGCGAGGAGGTCCCCGGCGCGGTCGAGAGGGCCAAGGAGTACGTCACGGGCGCCATCGCCCACGGTTTCCCCCTCGGCGCCGGCATCGGCCCGGTAGACCACGCCTGGCGCCTCCGCTGACCCCGTACGCCCGCACGGCCGTGGCCGGTCAGAGGAGGCGGGCGATCGGGTCGTCGGCGAGGCGGCGGAGCAGGGTGGCGGTGTCGGCGGCCTGGGAGGCGTCCACGTCCGACCCGGCGCGGGTGCCCGACTCGACGGCGTTGGCCAGGGCGTTCAGCTCGTGTGGCGGCAGCAGGGTGCGGGCCATGCTGTGGAGGCGGAGCCGGATCCTCCGCCCGTTGCCGGGGTCCTCGGCCACCAGGTGCGGCACGCGGCGCCCCGTGGGGATCGTGCCCTCGCCATGGGGGTTCCTGACGTACTCCGGCTCTGAGTCGATCCAGACGCGCGCCGTCGCGAGGTCGGCCCGCCGGCTGCCGAGCAGGCCGCGAACCTCCAGCACGGTGCCGCTGAGGACCGCGCGCCGCCGGTACGTACCGAGCACCATGGTGCCGACGAACCCCACCATCAGCACGGCGATCACCGCGAAGAGCACCTTGACCCCGGCACCGGGGAACCCGTCGAACGGCGTATCCATGGACCCGCTGTCCGGGAAATCGGGCGCGGGGCCCCCGAGGACGAGGGTGGCCACACCGGCGATGCCACCGAGCACGGCCAGGAAGAGAAGCGCGATGACCGAGACCGTGACCTTCTGGCCGGTGGAGGCGTTCACGCTCAGTTGTACGGGCGGATTCAGCACGAGAACAAGCTACCCAGCAGGCCCCGCGCCACGCCTTGAGATCAACACCGACCACGAAAGCCCGGCAGGCCCCGCGCCACGGTCTCGGATGGCTCGTGTGAGGCGGAGGCGGGCGCTCTGGGATCACGCCGGGCACGCAGAAAGCCCGCCGTCCTTGATGGGCGGCGGGCTTTCTGGAAGCTCAGGTCAGCGGGTGACCTTACCCGCCTTGATGCAGGAGGTGCACACGTTCAGCCGCTTCGGCGTGCTGCCCACCATGGCGCGCACACGCTGGATGTTCGGGTTCCAGCGGCGGCGGGTGCGGCGGTGCGAGTGCGAGATGTTGTTGCCGAAAGTCGGCCCCTTGCCGCAAACGTCGCAGACGGAAGCCACGGTCATCGCTCCTTAGATCAGTCAATAGGCCCGAAACCGAGGTAGAAGCGGTGGTCGGGCATGCCGGGACAACCGGCTGGCCACACGAGGCTATCCGATGTTGCCCGGTGCACGCCAAATGGGGGAACCGGCGAACGGAAGATAATCTCGTAGCACCAACCGTAGCGCATCCCCGGAGACCCCGTGTTCGCGAGCGTGCGAACCCGACGGGAACCGTGCTCATCGTGTTCGCCGGCGTGTGAAAACGATCTGAGCCCGTTCCCGGCGTGTGAAGCGACGTGAGCCCGTTCCCGGCGTGCGAGCTCGACGGGCGCACCCGTGCCCAGCGGAAATCCACCCGAGGCTCTGTGTACTCGGATGAGCATGCCGGGAAGTCTCATGTACACGCGGGAGGCGCCCGCGCAGGAGGAAGGAGCCGCATGCCCACGGAGCCCCCCGATGCCGGTGAGCGCGTCCACGAGTCGCTCCAGATCCTCGATCCCCAGGCGGTGCGCCGCTGGTCCCGGCTGTGCGCCGACGTCCTCGGGCGCGCACGCGCGGAGATCGACGCGCTCAACGTCTTCCCCGTGCCCGACGGCGACACCGGGACGAACCTCCACCTGACCATGCTGTCGGCCGCCGAGGCGCTGGACGGGCTGCCGCAGGACGCCGACGCCGAGAGCACGTGGCGCACGCTGGCCCAGGGGGCCCTGCTCGGAGCCAGGGGCAACTCCGGCGTCATCGTCAGCCAGGCGCTGCGAGGCATGGCCGAGGTGCTCAAGCACGCCAAGGGCGGCGGCCGTGACCTGCGGGAAGGGCTGGTCAGGGCGGCCGAGATGGCGCGCAAGGCCGTGGCGAGGCCGGTCGAGGGCACCGTCCTCAGCGTGCTCAGCGCGGTGGCGGGTGCCGTGGAGGACGCCTCCGACGAGCTGGCCGAGGTCGCCAGGAAGGCGGCGGTGGCCGCCCGGGGAGCGCTCGGCCGCACCACGGGCCAGCTGGACGTGCTCGCACGCAACGGCGTCGTGGACGCCGGCGCCGCGGGCCTCACGGTGATCATGGAGAGCCTGGCCGCCGTGGTCACCGACTCCTACGCCGATCGGTACGACGTGCCCGCGCCGGCCGCGAAGTTCGAGCCCGAGGTGGCGCGGGGCCCCGGGTACGAGGTGATGTACCTGCTGGAAGCCGGCGAGGACGCCGTGGCCGGGTTGCGGGAGGAGCTCGACGGCCTCGGCGACTCACTGGTGGTGGTCGGGGGAGACGGCCTGTGGAACGTCCACGTCCACGTGGACGACGCCGGGGCCGCGATCGAGGCCGGGATGCGCGCCGGGCGGCCGTACCGCCTCAAGGTCGTCTACCTGGAGGCCCCGGCGCGCACCCATCGCGCCGGGGACGGCCGGGGCGTGGTCGCCGTCGCGGCCGGTGACGGCATCGCGAGGCTGTTCCGGGAGGCCGGGGCCGTGGTGGTGCGCCGCGAGCCGGGCTCCAGCCCCTCGCTGGCGGCCGTGCTGGCCGCGATCAGGGAGGCGGGCACCGAGGTCGTCGTGCTGCCCAATGACACCGGGGTCAACGCGGTCGCGGTGGCAGCCGCCGAGATCGCCCGCGAGGAGGGCGTCGTCGTCAGCGTGCTGCCCACCAAGGGCACCGTGCAGGGCCTCGCGGCGCTCGCCGTGCACGACCCGCTGCGCCGTTTCGACGACGACGTGGTGGCGATGACCGACACCGCCGGCCACACCCGCCACGGCCACGTCTGGGTGGCCGACCGCGAGGCCATGACCAGCGCGGGCATGTGCCGTCCCGGTGACGTGCTGGGCGTCATCGACGGCGACGTCGCCCTGATCGGCTCGGCAGTGGAGGACATCGCGGTGGAGATCACCTCCCGCATGCTCTCGGTCAGCAGCGAGCTCGTGACCCTGATCATGGGAGTCGACGCCGACGCGCGGCTGGCCCGGGCCGTAAAGGACCACCTCGACGCGGTACGCCCGGACATCGAGGTCGTCGCCTACGAAGGAGGCCAGGGCGGCTACCCCCTCCTGATCGGCGTCGAATGACCCGCCCACCCCCGGGAGCCGGGGCAGGGCGCGTTCTCGTGGACGGTGAGCATGGTGTCCTTGTCGGCCGGGAGCGGTAGAACTTGGTGACGTGACGCGTTTCGACGAGCCGCTCATCAAGGCGCTTGACCCCAAGACGGCCAAGCCGCTCGAGAGCTCGCTCAACATCACCACGGTCGGCGAGCTGCTGCGCCACTACCCCCGGCGGTACGCCGAGCGGGGCGAGCTGACCGCGCTCGACGCCCTCGAGGTCGACGAGCACGTGACGGTGGTGGGCGAGGTCTCGCGCCTGATGCGCAAGCCCATGCGCAACCGCGCGGGCACCTGGCTGGAGGTCGAGGTCGTCGACGGCAGGCGCAACACGATCTACCTGTCGTTCTTCGGCAAGGTCTCGCACGTGATCGAGGGCCGCCTGAAGGCCGGCACGCGCGCGATGTTCTCCGGGAAGGTCGGGCGCTTCGGGCGCGGCGAGCGGGCGAAGTGGCAGCTCAACCACCCCGAGTTCGAGCTCTTCGAGGAGAGCGACTCCTCGGCGGCCGAGTTCGCCGCCGCGCCCGTCCCGATCTACCCGGCGGCCAACGGCATCACGTCCTGGGTGATCCGCAGGGCGATCGGCATCGTGCTCGACACGCTGGGCCCGCTTCCCGACCCGCTCCCCGAGGAGCTGCGGTCGCGTCACCGGCTGCCCGGCCTGGCCGACGCGCTGGAGGCCGTCCACCGGCCGCGCGACCAGGGTGACATCTCGCGGGCGCGCAAGCGGCTGAGGTTCGACGAGGCGTTCGTGCTCCAGGCCGTGCTGGCCCAGCGCCGCCAGGCCGCCGCCGCGTGGCCCGCGACGCCCCGCCCGCGCCGCGACGGCGGGCTGCTCGCCGACTTCGACGGCCGGCTCCCGTTCCAGCTCACCGAGGGCCAGGTCGAGGTGGGCGAGGAGGTCGCGGCCGAGCTGGCGCGCGATCACCCCATGCACCGGCTGCTCCAGGGCGAGGTCGGCGCGGGCAAGACCGTGGTGGCCCTGCGCGCGATGCTCCAGGTCGTCGACGCCGGCGGCCAGGCGGCCCTGCTGGCGCCCACCGAGGTCCTGGCGCAGCAGCACCACAGGTCGATCACCCGCATGCTCGGCGACCTCGGCACGGGGGGCATGTTCGGCGGCACGGCGGTGACCTTGCTGACCGGCTCGATGGGGGCCGCGGGCCGGCGGGCGGCGCTGCTCGACGCCGCGTCGGGCGCGGCGGGCATCGTCGTGGGCACCCATGCCCTGCTCCAGGAGCACGTCCAGTTCGCCGATCTGGGGCTCGTCGTCGTGGACGAGCAGCACCGCTTCGGCGTCGAGCAGCGCGACGCGCTGCGCGAGAAGGCGGGCGGCGGCCGTCCGCACGTCCTGGTGATGACGGCCACCCCGATCCCGCGCACGGTCGCCATGACCGTCTTCGGCGACCTGGAGGTCTCCACGCTGACCCAGCTGCCCTCCGGCCGCGCGCCGATCACGACCCACGTGGTGCCCGCCTCCGACAAGCCCCACTTCCTGGAGCGCACCTGGGAGCGCATCCGCGAGGAGGTCGGCCTCGGCCGCCAGGCGTACATCGTCTGTCCCCGCATCGGCGACCTGGAGGGCGACGAGGGCGATCTGGGCGACGCGGCGCCGGAGTCCGAGGAGGAGCGGCGCCCGCCTCTCGCCGTGCTGGAGATCGCCCCGATGCTCGCGGGCGGGCCGCTGGGCGGGCTGCGCGTCGAGGTGCTGCACGGACGCCTGCCCCCCGACGAGAAGGACGGGGTGATGCGCGCGTTCACGCGGGGCGAGATCGACGTGCTGATCGCGACCACCGTGATCGAGGTCGGGGTGGACGTCCCCAACGCCTCGGTCATGGTGATCATGGACGCCGACCGGTTCGGCGTCTCCCAGCTCCACCAGCTTCGCGGGCGGGTGGGCCGTGGAGGGCTGCCCGGCCTCTGCCTGCTCGTCACCGACTTCCCGGCGGGCACCCCGGCACGCGACCGGCTGGACGCGGTGGCCGCCACGCTCGACGGCTTCGAGCTGTCCAGGGTCGACCTTGAGCAGCGGCGCGAGGGCGACGTGCTCGGCGCGGCGCAGTCCGGGCGCAGATCCTCGCTCAAGATGCTGCGGCTGCTCCGCGACGAGGACGTCATCAGGGACGCGCGCGAGGAGGCCGCGAGCCTCCTGGCGGGCGACCCGGAGCTGGAGGAGCATCCCGCGCTCAAGGCCGAGATCGACAGGCTGCTCGGCGACGACCGCGCCGAGTACCTGGAAAAGGCCTGACACGCTTGAACACCTGGGCGTGGCCTGGTTCTCGGTTCGATACCAGGTGGCCGCAGGTGGGAGAGGGCTGGGTCAGCTCAGGGCGCCGCCCTGGGTCATGAGAATGACCCAGGGCCCAGCCTTGGGACGGCCTCCCCCCGAATGCCGTCCCCGGCTGGGCCCACCCTCGGGTCAGGTGCCGAGGGCACCGGCGCGCGGAAGGGCTCACGATCACGCCGGTCGGCCTTCCCCTGGGTCACCATGAAGGCCGCAGAACTCATCATGTGGGTTCGGACGGCGGTGGGGAACGACCCTTGCGCATTCGTCGCCGACACTTGGCCACTCTTGACCTTGCGGCTTCGGAAGGCGCGGCGAGCAGCGAGAATGGGCGGGTGACCCGAGTCATCGCAGGAACCGCCGGGGGGCGGCGCATCGCCGTCCCGCCAGGGCGTGCCACGCGGCCGACGAGCGACCGCGCCAGGGAAGGCCTGTTCTCCTCCGTCGGCTCCCTCCTCGGGCCGCTCGACGGCGCCAGGGTGCTCGACCTGTACGCCGGGTCCGGCGCGGTGGGCCTGGAGGCGCTCTCGCGGGGGGCGGCGCACGCGTTGCTGGTGGAGTCCGACGCGAAGGCCGCGCGCACGATCAAGGCGAACATCTCCGAGCTCGGGCTGCCGGGGGCCGTCGTCGTGGGCGACAGGGTCGAGCGGGTGGTCGCCGGAGCGTGCCCGGAGCCGTACGACTTCGTGTTCGCCGACCCTCCCTACGCCGTCAAGGACGAGGTGGTCCTCCAGGTGCTCGAAGCGCTCCGCGACAACGGGTGGCTCGCGCAGGACGCCTTGGTCGCGGTGGAGCGCGAGTCACGGGGGAAGGACTTGGTCTGGCCCTCCGGATTCGAAGAGGAGAGGGTCCGTCGCTATGGCGAAGCGTCTGTTTGGTACGGTCGCGCCGCCGGGAACCAGTCAAACTGGGGGTAAGCCTTGCGTCGTGTCGTCTGCCCGGGGTCCTTCGACCCCGTCACCAACGGTCACCTCGACATCATCGGCCGGACGTCGCGCCTGTACGACGAGGTCGTGGTCGCCGTGCTGATCAATGTTGAGAAGAAGAGCCTGTTCACCGTGGACGAGCGCATCGCGACGCTCGAGGCGGTGACGCGGGAGTACGGCAACGTGCGCGTGGAGAAGTTCTACGGGCTGCTCGTCGACTTCTGCAAGCAGCAGGGCATCCCGACCATCGTCAAGGGTCTGCGCGCGGTCAGCGACTTCGACTACGAGCTACAGATGGCCCAGCTCAACTACCGGATGTCGGGCGTGGAGACGCTCTTCATGTCGACCAACCCGGAGTACTCCTTCCTGTCGTCGAGCAGGCTCAAGGAGATCGCGAGGTACGGTGGGGACGTGTCCGGACTCGTGCCCGATCTCGTGCACCAGATGCTCGTCGAGCGGCTGCGCGGCTAAGTCCTGGTATTCTTTCTCATCGGCCTTGTACGACGGCGGTGATTCGCCATGCCTCAAGAGAGCAGGAAGACGCTGCATAGCCTCGACCCCCGCGCCCCCTGGGTGATTTCTACCCACGATCTGGGTCGGCGACCGGGTTCTATGCGCGAGACCTCCCGTTCCCTCCCGGCTCCGGTGAATCTCTCCGTCGGCATGATCGGCGTTCCCAAGGACGCCGAAATCGAGCTGGACATGCGGCTCGAGGCAGTGATGGAAGGCGTGCTCGTCACGGGCACGGCGAGGGCTCCCCTCAGTGGAGAGTGCTCGCGTTGCCTGGATCCGTTGACCTCGCAGATCGAGGTCGGCTTCCAGGAGCTCTTCTTCTACTCGGCGGAAGACGCCGCCGAGGACGACTCACTCCTCGACGGTGAACTCCTCGATCTCGAGCCGACATTTCGCGACGCGGTGGTGCTGGCACTGCCGTTGAGCCCGGTCTGCAGTGATGACTGCCCCGGGCTGTGCGTGGAGTGTGGGGCCAAGCTGGCGGAAGCCGGCCCGGACCACCGGCACGAGAAGATCGACGCCCGCTGGGCGGCGTTGCAGGGCCTGAAATCCGATAACAACAATGACCCGGAGGGTTGACGTGGCCGTCCCCAAGCGGAAGATGTCGCGGAGCAACACCCGCTCCCGCCGCGCGCAGTGGAAGACCGCCGCGCCCGCGCTCGTGAGCTGTAACCAGTGCCGGTCGCCGAAGCTGCCGCACGTGGCATGCCCGACCTGCGGCACCTACAACCGCCGACAGGTCATCGAGCCGTCGGCCTGATCACGCCTGCGGTGGCCGGTGATCCGGCCGGATGCCCCGCATCCGGCCGGGACGACCGTCCACCGTCCAAGGCGTGCGGTGGCGGTTCGCCCGCGACCGTGGTGGGCGCCGGGGTTGCCGCAATCTCCCGGCGTCCACCACGTTTTCGGGCATTTCCCGCGTTCCATCCGCCATCGCGACCATGGTCGTGACGTGCTACGTGACGGCCGGAGATTCCCGTCCGAGGAGGAGACGTGGCCGCAGGTGGAAAGCCGATCGCCGTAGAGGTCGCCAGAGACGAGCTTGAGCGGGTGCTCGCCGTCCGTCTGGACGACGCGCTTCTGGAGCGGGCGCTGACGCACCGCTCGTACGCGTACGAGAACGGTGGCCTGCCCACCAACGAGCGCCTGGAGTTCCTGGGCGACTCGGTGCTGGGCCTGGTGGTCACCGACACCCTGTTCCGCGGCCATCCCGACCTGCCCGAGGGCCAGCTGGCCAAGCTGCGGGCCGCGGTGGTCAACATGCGCGCGCTCGCCGACGTGGCCCGCGCCCTCGACCTGGGCCGCTTCACCCGGCTCGGCCGGGGCGAGGAGGGCACGGGGGGCCGTGACAAGTCCTCCATCCTGGCCGACACCCTGGAGGCGCTGATCGGCGCCGTCTACGTCGACAAGGGGCTGGACGAGGCGTTCCGCGTGGTCCACCTGCTGTTCGACCCGCTGATCAAGCGCTCCGCCTCGCTCGGGGCGGGTCTCGACTGGAAGACCTCGCTGCAGGAGCTCACGGCCTCCGAGATGCTCGGCGTCCCCGAGTACCACGTGGACGAGAGCGGGCCCGACCACGCCAAGTCGTTCACCGCGGTGGTCAGGGTCGGCGGGCAGGAGTTCGGCTCGGGCGCCGGCCGAAGCAAGAAGGAGGCCGAGCAGCAGGCCGCCGAGGCCGCGTGGACCGCCATCCGCGCCCGCAGCGACGCCCAGGAAAAGCTGGAGAAGGCGACCACCTAGCCCATGCCCGAGTTGCCCGAGGTCGAGGTCGTCCGGCGCGGACTCTCGCGCTGGGTGGCCGGACGCACCATCACCCACGCCGAGGTCCTGCACCCCCGCGCGATCCGCAGGCACGTGCCCGGAGCCGCCGAGTTCGCCGGCAGGCTGGCGGGCCGCACGCTGGTCTCCGCCGAGCGCCGGGGCAAGTACCTGTGGATGCCCCTCCGCGACGCCGAGAGCCCCTCAGAAGGCGTTTCAGGCGCCCCTGGGGCGAACGACTACCTGGGTGGTTCGGACGCCCTGATGGCCCATCTGGGGATGAGCGGGCAGTTGCTGGTGGCCGACCCCGGCTCTCCGGCCGAGAAGCACCTGCGGGTGCGGCTCGGCTTCGACGACGGCGGCCCCGAGCTGCGGTTCGTCGACCAGCGCACCTTCGGCCACCTGCTGATCGCCTCGCTGGTGCCCCTCGGCCGCCCCGTGCCGGAGCCCATCGTGCACATCGCGGCCGACCCGCTCGAAGAGGCGTTCGACGACGACGTGTTCGCGACGCGGCTGAGCGCCAGGCAGACCGAGATCAAGCGGGCGCTCCTCGACCAGTCGCTGATCAGCGGCGTCGGCAACATCTACGCCGACGAGGCGCTGTGGCGGGCCGGGCTGCACGGAGGCACGCCGACCCGCTCCCTGAGCAGGCGGAAGATCGACGAGTTGCTGGCGGCGGTGCGCGGGGTGATGGGCGAGGCGCTCGGCCAGGGCGGCACGTCCTTCGATAGCCTCTATGTCAACGTCAACGGTGAGAGTGGCTATTTCGACCGGTCGCTCAACGTGTACGGCAGGCAGGGCGAGCCGTGCGCCCGCTGCGGCGGGCCCGTCCTGCGGGAGGCGTTCATGAACAGGTCCTCTTACAGCTGCCCCCGCTGTCAACCCCGGGTCCGGGCATGACCGAGGCTCCTGATGCGGGCATGAGTGACATACGTCTCAACGCCTGGGTGCGCGGGCGCGTGCAGGGCGTGGGTTTCCGCTGGTGGACGCGTTCTCGGGCGCTGGAGCTCGGCCTGGTCGGATCGGCGTCGAATCTCGCCGACGGGCGGGTCGAGGTGGTCGCCGAGGGGCCCCGTGAGGCCTGCGAGAAGCTTCTTGCCCTGCTCAGGGGTGGTGACGCTCCGGGGCGGGTAGATGCTGTGGTGGAGCGCTGGTCACCGGTTCGCGGTGGTTTTGGTGGATTTGTGGAGCGGTAGGCGCTTCCCTTAAACCCCCTAAATAGGGTACATTTACATGTCGGGAGTGCCCATTGGTGCATTCATGGGGAGCGTTCAACTTGACCGCCTCCATTGCCGGTGCGACTCTTGATAGGAAACACGCGCACCCCTCCCGCGGCAAGAAGTGCGCGAACCAGTTTGGTCACTCAGCGTGGAGGACCCTTAACCATGGCGAAGGCTCTACTCGGCCACGTCGGCGGTCTTGACCCTCGAATGGTCTCGGAAATGCGCCGTCTCCAGCAGCGAATCCGGGATCTGGAGGCTGAGCTCACAAGGCTCCAGGCCCAGAACGACGCTCTCGCCGCGCAGTCGCGCGATGAGGCGTTCGCACGTCTGCAAGATCGCGAGCCGGCCCTCACCTGAGAGGTTCGGTACGGCAACACACTGTCAGGGACGCCCCGCAAAGGCGTCCCTTGTCATTTACCCGGTTTTTCTTTACGTACTCGTTCCTCGCCGAGGCGGTTACGAGACGTTCGAGCCGGGGTGAAGCGCCCTCCCCCTGCCTGAGCATCGCCGCAAGCGACACTCGAACGGCCCTGAGCCGGTAGTGTGCCCCGCAGGGATCGTCCCGAGGGCCTGCAGGCGATCTCGCAGCAGACGGGGAGGTCGGCGCGCGTGTACCTCAAGAACCTCACGCTGCGCGGCTTCAAGTCCTTCGCCTCGGCCACCGCGCTGCGCTTCGAGCCCGGCATCACCTGCGTGGTGGGCCCGAACGGCTCAGGCAAGTCCAACGTCGTCGACGCGCTCGCCTGGGTCATGGGCGAGCACAGCGCGAAGTCCCTGCGCGGCGGCAAGATGGAGGACGTCATCTTCGCCGGCACGTCCTCGCGCCCGCCCCTCGGCCGCGCCGAGGTGACGCTGACGATCGACAACACCGACGGCGCGCTCCCCATCGACTACACCGAGGTCACGATCAGCCGGCTGATGTTCAGGTCCGGCCAGAGCGAGTACGCCATCAACGGCGACACCTGCCGGCTCCTCGACATCCAGGAGCTCCTCTCCGACTCCGGCATCGGCCGCGAGATGCACGTCATCGTGGGCCAGGGCCAGCTCGACACGGTGCTCCACGCCGGCCCCGAGGAGCGCAGGGCCTTCATCGAGGAGGCCGCGGGCGTCCTGAAGCACCGCAAGCGCAAGGAGAAGGCGCTGCGGAAGCTCGATGCCATGCAGGCCAACCTCACCCGCGTTCAGGACCTCGCCAACGAGCTCCGCCGCCAGCTCAAGCCCCTGGGCCGCCAGGCCGAGATCGCCAGGAAGGCGGCCGTGATCCAGGCCGACCTGCGCGACGCCCGGCTGCGCCTGCTCGCCGACGACGTCGTACGGCTGCGCACCCACCTCGACCGCGAGGCGGCCGACGAGGCCACGGTGCGCGCCCGGCGCGCCCAGGTCGAGGCCGATCTGGAGCATGGGCAGGCCCGCGAGAGCGAGCTGGAGGCGGCGGAGGCCGCCGCCCAGCCCCGCCTGGCCACCGCCCAGGAGACCTTCTACCGCCTGGCGGCACTCAAGGAGCGGCTGCACAGCGTCGAGACCCTGGCCGCCGAGCGGCACCGCCACGCGATCGAGGCCGCCTCCATCGAGCGCCGAGGGCGCGACCCCGAGGACTACGAGCGCGAGGCCGCGGAGGTGGCCGAGCGCGAGGAGGCACTCAAGGTCGAGCTGGAGCAGACCGAGGAGATCCTGGAGCAGGCCGTCTGGCGGCGCACCGAGGCCGAGAGCGCCCTGGCGGCCGAGGAGAGGCGCCTCGCGGCGGCGGCGCGGCAGGCGGCCGACCGGCGCGAGGGCCTGGCCAGGCTGAGGGGCGAGGTGGCCGCCGTGCGCGGCCGGGCCAGGGCCGCCGAGGAGGAGATCGGGCGCCTGGCCAGGGCCCTCTCCGAGGCACGGCAGCGCAGCGAGCGGGCCCAGGAGGAGCACGACGCCCAGGAGCTCAGCGAGCCCGCCGCCGACCCGGTCCTCGCCGAGGAGCTCGCGCGGGCCGAGCAGGGCGTCGCCGAGGCCAAGGCCGCCGTCGAGGAGGCCAGGGCCGCCGTCGAGGACGCCAAGGCGGCCGTCGAGGTACCGAGGAGGGCCTTCGCCGAGGCGCGCTCGGCCATGGGCACGGCCAGGGCCGCCGACCAGGAGGCACAGCGGGCGGTCGCCGCGCTGGAAGCCCGCCGCGACGCCCTGGAGATGGGTCTCTCCCAGGGCGCGGACGGCGGCGCGGCGCTCATGGCGGCGGGGCTGTCCGGGGTGCTGGGGCCGCTCGCCACGATGATGACCGTCCAGGCGGGGGCCGAGGTGGCCGTCGCGGCCGTGCTCGGCGCCGCCGCCGAGGCGGTCGCCGTGGAGTCGCTGTCCACCGTCGTCGACGCCGTCGAGCTGCTGCGGGCCGAGGAGGCCGGCCGGGCCGGGCTGGTCGTCGCCTCGGACGCCGCCGTCGCGAGGCCCGTTCCCGTCGAGGGTCACCCGTGGGCCGGTGACCTCGTGGTCGTGTCCGACGAGTTCCGTCCGGCCGTCGAGACCCTGCTGTCCGGCGTCGTCGTGGTGGACGACGTCCAGATCGCCAGGAAGCTCGTCGAGGAGCGCCCCGACCTGCGGGCCGTCACCTGGTCCGGCGACCTGGTCGGCGCCTACTACGCGCACGGCGGGTCCGGCGGCGGCACCTCGGTGCTGCAGGTGCGCACCGCTCTCGACCAGGCGATCGCCGATCTCAAGGAGGCACGCGCCACCGCCGAGCGCACGGCCGCCGCGCTGGCGGAGGCCGCCGAGGCGGAACGCGCCGCCCAGCAGGCCGTCGAGGCGGCCCAGGCCTGGGCGAACCAGGCGCAGACCGGCGTCAACACCGCCCAGGCCGGGGTGAACACCGCCCAGGGCGTGCTCGACCGCGTGCGCGGCAGGCAGCGCGAGGCAGACCAGCGGGTCGCCGTGGCCGCCAAGCGGCTGGCGCAGCTCGACGCGCAGGCCAGGGCCGCCCGTGACGAGTGCGACCGGCTGGCGAAGAACGTCGCGGCGGCCGAGGAGGCCCGCGACCGCGACCTGGCAGGCGTGGTCGAGCTGGAGGAGCGCCTGGCCGAGGCCGAGTACGCCGACGAGCTTTCCGCCGAGCCGACCACCGAGACGCGCGACGAGCTGGCGAGCGCCTGCTCGGTCACCAGGCAGGCCGAGATGGAGGCCCGCCTGTCCGTCCGCACCGCCGAGGAGCGGGTCAAGGGCATCGCGGGCCGCGCCGACCAGCTCATGCGGGCGGCCAGGCGCGAGCGCGAGGAGCGGGCGGGTGCGGCGGCTCTGCGGGAGCGGCGCCGCGCCCAGGCCCAGGTGGCCGAGGTGGTGGTCCACGGCGCGGGCCGCGCGCTCGGGGTGCTGGAGGCCTCCCTGGCCCTGGCCGCCGAGGAGCGCGACGAGGCCGAGCGGGCGCGCGGAGAGATCGACGCCGAGCTCAAGGCCGTGCGCGTGCGGGTCCGCGAGCTGTCCGGCGAGCTCGACAAGCTGGTCAACCGGGTGCACGGCAACGAGGTGGCCCGCACCGAGCAGCGGCTGCGCCTGGAGCAGATGGAGACCCGGGCGATGGAGGAGTACGGCGTCGAGATGGACGCCCTGATCTCCGAGTACGGCCCCGAGCAGCCCGTTCCCGTCGCCGATGGCGAGATGGCGCCCTACGTCCGCGAGGAGCAGGAGAAGCGGGCGAGGGTCGCCGAGAGGCAGATGACCCAGCTCGGCAAGGTCAACCCCCTTGCGCTGGAGGAGTTCGCCGCGCTTGAGGAGCGGCACACCTTCCTCAACTCCCAGCTGGAGGACCTTCGCAAGACCCGGCGCGACCTGCTCACGGTCGTCAAGGAGGTCGACGAGCGGGTGGAGCAGGTCTTCACGGCCGCGTACGAGGACGTCGCCCGCGAGTTCGAGGCGATCTTCGGCCGGGTCTTCCCCGGGGGCGACGGGCGCCTGTTGCTGACCGACCCCGCCGACATGCTCACCACGGGCGTCGACGTCGAGGCGAGGCCTCCGGGCAAGAAGGTCAAGCGCCTGTCCCTGCTGTCGGGCGGCGAGCGCTCGCTGACCGCCGTGGCGTTCCTCATCTCGATCTTCAAGGCGCGCCCGTCCCCGTTCTACGTCATGGACGAGGTCGAGGCGGCGCTCGACGACACCAACACCCAGCGCCTGCTCACCCTGTTCGAGGAGCTGAGGCAGAGCTCGCAGCTCATCGTGATCACGCACCAGAAGCGCACGATGGAGATCGCCGACGCGCTGTACGGGGTGAGCATGCGCGGCGACGGCGTCACCCAGGTGGTCAGCCAGCGCCTCCGCGAACGCGAGACCGCCTGACGCCCGGCCACCTGACGCCGGGTTCGCCGCACCCAGGACCGCGTGACCGTGGGCGTTCGGCCCGATAGGTAAATCAGTAAATATCGGTATATCGGCGCGGCGTGGGCGAGCCCGGGCGTGAGCACGGCCGGTTGTCTGGAAAACTGACATCTTGTGGATGGGTACCTCGGCATCATCGTGATCGTCCTGCTCGTCGCGTTGCTCGCGGCGGGTGGCATGTTCCTGCTCTTCCGGCCCAGGGAGAGGCACGCTCCGCCGGTCAGGCCGCCGGAGGCGCCGACGCTCCCCGAGCGCGAACAGGCTCCGACCACCGGCGTCGTCGAGGACGACGCCGCCACGACCACCATCCCTCCGCCCGCCAAGCCGGCCGAGCCCGTGGCTCCCCCGGCGCCGGCGATCGAGATCCCGCCGCCGTCGGCTGGCCGCATGGTGCGGTTGCGCGCCCGGCTGGCCCGTTCGCAGAGCGCGCTCGGCAAGGGGCTGCTCGAGCTCCTCTCCCGCGACCGCCTGGACGACGACGCCTGGGACGAGATCGAGGACATGCTGATCACCGCCGACGTGGGCGTCGGGCCCACCCGGGCGATGGTCGAGGAGCTGCGCACCAAGGTCAAGGTGCTCGGCTCCCGCGGCCACGGCGAGGTGCGGGCGCTGCTCCGCGAGCAGCTGCTCACCCAGATCGGCGCCGACATGGACCGCACGCTGCACACCGCGCCCCACGGTGAGCGGCCCGCCGTCGTGCTCGTCGTCGGCGTCAACGGCACCGGCAAGACCACGACCACCGGCAAGCTCGCCCGAGCCCTCATCGGCGACGGCCGCAAGGTGCTCCTGGGCGCGGCCGACACCTTCCGGGCCGCCGCCGCCGACCAGCTCCAGACCTGGGGCGAGCGCGTCGGCGCCGAGGTGGTGCGCAAGGACGAGGGCGCCGACCCCGCGTCGGTGGCCTTCGACGCCGTGAGCAAGGGCATGGAGGACAAGGTCGACACCGTGATCGTCGACACCGCCGGCCGCCTCCACACCAAGACCGGCCTGATGGACGAGCTGGGCAAGGTCAAGCGGGTCATCGAGAAGAAGGCCACGGTCGACGAGGTGCTGCTCGTGCTGGACGCCACCACGGGCCAGAACGGCCTGCGGCAGGCGCAGGTGTTCGCCGAGGTGGTGAACATCACCGGCATCGTGCTGACCAAGCTCGACGGCACGGCCAAGGGCGGCATCGTGATCTCGGTCCAGCGCGAGCTGGGAGTCCCGGTCAAGCTCGTGGGGCTCGGCGAGGGCCCCGACGACCTGGCTCCGTTCGACGCCGAGGTCTTCATCGACGCCATCCTCGGCGACTGATCCCAGCGGTTCCTCGCCCCGGCCACCGCCCGGGCGAGGAGCCGGCTCAGCGAGAGCGGGTGTGCCCGAGGACGCCGATGGGGACGACCATCGGCGTCCCCGCGACGGGGTCGGCGATGACCTTGGCCTCCAGCTCGAAGACCTTCTCCAGCATGGCCTCGGTGACCACCTCGTGCGGCGTACCCGCGGCGATCACCCGGCCGTCGCGCATGGCGATCAGCCGGTCGGCGTGACGGGCCGCCAGGTTGAGATCGTGCAGCACCATCACGACCGTACGGCCGGCCTCGTCGCGCAGGCGCGTGACCAGGTTCAGCACGTCGATCTGGTGAGCCAGGTCCAGGAAGGTCGTCGGCTCGTCCAACAGGAGCAGGCCGGTGCCCTGGGCCAGCGCCATGGAGATCCACGCCCGCTGGCGCTGGCCGCCCGACAGCTCGTCCAGGGGACGCTCGGCGAGGTCGAGCAGGCCGGTCATCCGCAGGGCCTCCTCGACCGCCGACTCGTCGTCCTCGGACCACTGGCGGTACCACGCCTGGTGCGGATGGCGTCCCCTGGCCACGAGGTCGGCCACGGTGAGCCCCTCGGGCGCGGCCGGGGCCTGGGGCAGCAGGCCGAGGACCCTCGCCACCTCCTTGCTCGGCGTCCGGTCGATACGCCTGCCGTCCAGCAGCACATGCCCGGACACCGGCCTGAGCAGGCGGCCGAGCGCCCGCAGCAGCGTGGACTTGCCGCAGCCGTTGGGACCGATGATCGTGGTCACCGTGCCGGTCTCGATGCCGAGGTCGAGCCCGTCCACGATCAGCCGATCGCCGTAGCCGAGCTTGAGATCGACGGCCTGGAGCCTCATATGCCACCCTTGGTGCGCCGCGCGCGGACGAGAAGGTAGATCAGGTACGGGGCGCCGAGCACCGCCGTGACCACCCCGACGGGCAGCTCGACCGGGGTCAGCGTCCTCGCCACCAGATCGGCCCCGGTGACCAGCACGGCCCCTGTGACGGCCGAGACGACCAGCGGCGGCTGGGCGACCCCCGCGAGCCGCAGGGCGATCTGCGGGGACGCCAGGGCGACGAAGGCGATGGGCCCCGCGGCGGCGGTCGCGACGGACGCGAGCAGCACGCCGGCCAGCAGCAGGGACGCCCGGGCGAGGTCGAGCCGCACGCCGAGCCCCCGCACGGTGTCGTCGCCCAGCCGCAGCGCGCCGAGCACGCGGGTGCCGAGCAGGGTCACGGGGACGAGCACGGCCAGCGCGGCCGCCACCGGCACCACGTGCTCGAATCCCCTGGCGTGCAGGGAGCCGCTGATCCACACCATGGCCCGGGTGGCGTCGTTGACGTCCCCCGCCGTGAGCAGCCAGTACTTCAGGTTGGTGAATACCGCGACGATCCCGACGCCCACCAGCACGAGGCGGTAGCCGTCCAGCCCCCGGCGCCACGCGAGCCCGTACACGAGCAGCGCGCCGGCGAGGCCGCCGACCAGGGCCGCCACCGGGATCCCGACCGACGCCAGGGTGCCGCTCGCGCCGCCGTAGGCGGCTCCACCCGCCACGGTGAGCGCCACGACGGTCACGCTGGCCCCGGAGGTGACGCCCAGGATGTCGGGGCTGGCCAGCGGGTTGCGGGCGATGGCCTGGGTGATCGCTCCTGAGATGCCGAGGGCGGCGCCCACCAGGGCCCCGGTCAGGGCCCGGGGCAGGCGGAGCTCCATGATCACGAGGCGGCCGCCTCCCGTGCCGCCGCCGAGGACCGTGCGCACGACCTCGGCCAGGTCCATGGGGATGTCGCCCAGACGGAGGTTCAGGGCGATCAGCAGGAGCAGCAGCGCGAAGCCCGTCACGGTGACGACGAGCCCTCGGGGGCGCAGCAGCCACGAGGCCCGGCCGATCCGCAGGGGCCGCTGGTGCGCGAGCCGGACGGATCCGTGCTCCCTCGTGGCGGTCACCGGCCTCGCGGCGGTCACAGCCGCACCGGCCTCGTGCGGCGGACGAGCGCGACGAAGAAGGGCGCGCCGAGCAGGGCCAGCACGACCCCGACCTCCAGCTCGCCTGGACGCGCCACGACCCGCCCGATGACGTCCGCGAGCAGCAGCAGTGCGGCCCCGGCGAGCCCGGAGTACGGCAGGAGCCTGCGGTGGTCGGGCCCCGAGAGCGCGCGGGCCAGGTGGGGAACGATCAGGCCGACGAAGGCCAGCGCCCCGCAGGCCGCCACGGCGGCGCCGGTGAGCAGGGTGATCGCGGCGATGCCGGCGGCCCTGGTCAGGGCGATGTTCTGGCCGAGGGCCCGCGCGACGTCCTCGCCGAGGGCCAGGGCGTTGAGGCCGGGCGCGTTGGCCATGGCGAGCACCAGTCCAGCGACGACGAAGGGCAGGACCTGCCCGGCCACCGCGGCGTCCCGCCCGGCGATCGACCCGACCTGCCAGAACCGGAACATGTCCATGGCCTGCTGGTCGAGCAGGACGATCGTGGACGTGAGCGCGTACAGGAACGCGCTGACGGCGGTGCCGGCCAGGGCCAGGGTGACCGGGGACGGCCCGCCGCGGCCTCCGGCCAGCCCGATGGCGAACACCGCGGCGCTGGCGATCAGGGCGCCGGCGAGGCCGAACCAGATGTGGCCGTAGACGCCGCTCAGCCGGAAGACCACGATGCTGAGCACCATCGCGAACGCCGCCCCCTGGGTGACGCCGAGCAGCCCGGGGTCGGCCAGGGGGTTGCGGGTGTGTCCCTGCATCAGCGCGCCCGCGACGCCCAGCGCCAGCCCGGCGAGCAGCCCGAGCGCCGTACGGGGGACGCGGAGGCTCCGCACGATGACGTCGCTCTCCTGCCCGGACGGGCTCCACAGGGCCTGCCAGACGTCGCCGGGGGAGACCGGCTTCGCCCCGATCGTGACGCTGAGGACGACCGAGGCCAGCACCGCCAGGGCGAGCCCGATCAGGACGAGGACCGGGCGGGCACGGAGGTCACGCGGGCGCTCCACGGCCACCGCCGCCATGACCACCCCTTTGCCGTGTCCTGTCTTTGCTGAATCGTCCCGAGTATGTCAGGTTAGGGCTGCCTAAGCTAATTTAGGCAACCCTTACTATTTCTGGAGGACTTCTATGCGAGCGCTGAGCGCCCTGGGTGTGGCCGCCGCTGTACTGATCGGCCTGGCGGGATGCGGGTCCGCGGACCCGGTGGCCACGGAGGGCGCAGGCAAGGCGCCCGCGAGCGCCGGCGCCTTCCCTGTCGTGGTCGAGCACGCGATGGGGAAGACCACGGTCCCCGCCCAGCCCAAGCGGGTGGTGGCGCTCGACCAGAGCTTCGTCGACGCCGTGCTGGCCTTGGACACCGAGGTCGTCGGCTTCACGACCTACCGGGCGCTCACCGAGAAGCTCCCTGACTACCTCGGGGCGAGCGCCGCGCAGTACGGCAAGGACGCCCAGGTGGTGGGCACGCTGGAGGCGCCCAGCCTGGAGAAGATCATCGCGCTCAAGCCGGACCTGATCGTCTCCGCCAAGGTCCGCCACGAGGCCCTGTACGACAAGCTGTCCCAGATCGCCCCGACCGTGTTCAGCGAGACCACCGGGGCCCTGTGGAAGGAGAACCTGCGGCTGATGGGCAGGGCGCTCGGCAAGGACGACCTGGCCGAGCAGAAGATCACGGCGTACGAGCAGCGGGCGGCCAAGATCGGCGAGGCGGTCAAGGCCGGGAACGGCGGCACGATGCCGACGGTCACGATCGCGCGCTTCGCCGGCGAGCCCACGGTGCGGCTGTACGTGGAGAACTCCTACTCGGGCATCGTCCTCAAGGACGCGGGCTTCCCCCGCCCGGAGGGCCAGCCGACCACCACGGACACGATCGCCGTGAACATCAGCGAGGAGCGGATCGCCGACCTCGACGCCGACCAGATCTTCGTCGCCACCTACCCCGACGACAAGGGCGACGCCCGCAAGATCCAGGCCAAGTTCGAGGCCAACCCGCTGTGGAGCAGGCTGAAGGGCGAGCGGCACGAGGTGGACGACGTCACGTGGATGACCGCCTGCGGGATCCAGGGCGCCCACGTGATCCTCGACGACCTCGCCGCGGCCTTCAAGGTGGACGCCGCCCGCGCCTGATCAGAACGTGAGGAAGGCGCGGAGCTCGCCGAGCGAGGGTTCGATGTCGATGCCCCGCTCGGCGAGCCAGCCGTCGTCGCCGTACGTGCAGCGGTAGCGCTCGCCGCCGTCGCAGATCAGGGTCACCACGCTGCCCCGCTCGCCGTTCTCGCGCATCTCCCTGATGAGCTGGACGGCCGCGGCGACGTTCGTCCCGGTGGAGCCGCCGACGTCGCGCCCGGTGACCTCGCGGACCCACCGCATCGCGGCGATCGAGTCGGCGTCCGGCACCTGGATCATGCGGTCGATCACCGTGGGCAGGAACGAGGGCTCCACCCGGGGGCGGCCGATGCCCTCGATGCGGGAGCCGGAGGCGGTCATGCCGGCGTCGCCCTCGGTCCACGACGGGTAGAACGCCGACCCGTCCGGGTCGACCACGGCGAGGCGCGTCTGGTGGCGGCGGTAGCGGATGTAGCGGCCGATCGTGGCGGACGTGCCGCCCGTGCCCGCGCCCACGACGATCCACGCCGGTTCCGGATGCCGCTCCAGGGACATCTGCTGGTAGATGCTCTCGGCGATGTTGTTGTTGCCCCGCCAGTCCGTGGCCCGCTCGGCGTAGGTGAACTGGTCCATGAAGTGGCCGCCGGTCTCCTCGGCCAGCCGGCGGGACTCCTCGTAGATCGCCCCAGGCTCGTCGACGAGCCGGCACTTGCCGCCGTAGAACTCGATGAGCGCGATCTTCTCGGGGGACGTTGACGCGGGCATCACCGCGACGAACGGCAGGCCGAGCATGCGGGAGAAGTACGCCTCGCTGACCGCCGTGGAGCCGCTCGAGGCCTCGATGACGGTCGTGGAGGGGCCGATCCAGCCGTTGGCCAGGCCGTACAGGAACAGCGACCGGGCCAGGCGGTGCTTGAGCGACCCGGTGGGGTGCACCGACTCGTCCTTGAGGTAGAGCTCGATGCCCCAGCTCGGCGGGAGCGGGAAAATGTGCAGGTGGGTGTCGCAGCTGCGGTTGGCGTCCGCCTCCACCGTGCGGATGGCCTCGGACACCCACGCACGCGTTGCCGGATCATGCCTGTCCACGTACTTCATGGCTCTACGCTATCGGGTGCCCGATCTATGTGACCCTTACCACACTTTTTCACCTTATGGGTGTTATCTGTTACTATAATGAAACTTGTCCGGCCTCGGGTGTGAAGTCGCCACCCCGGGCCAATCGCTTCAAGACCCTCCTGACCAGCTAATACCCTTAACGTCACCCTTATAGGTGAACCGTGAGCATGTGATCAGCCGTCAGATGGAGTAAAGCGGTTACCGGGCCTGCATGGGTTCATGCCGGATGGGTAACGGGGGACAGCAGGCATGAGGGGGATGAGATGATCTCGATGACCGAACAGCAGCGGCAGGCATGGTTCGAGCGCGACGTCATGCCCGTGACGAACCAGCTCTACGCGTCCGCCATGCGCCTCACCCGCAACACCGCTGACGCAGAGGACCTGGTGCAGGAGACCGTCGCGAAGGCGTACACGTCGTACCACCAGTTCCGCCCCGGTACGAACCTCAAGGCGTGGCTGCACCGCATCCTGACCAACAACTTCATCAACGACTACCGCAAGCAGCAGCGGTCGCCGAAGTTGTCGGCCGCCGAGGACATCGAGGATTGGCAGCTCGCGGCGGCCGAGTCGCACATGTCGACGGGCCTGCGGTCCGCCGAGACCGAGGCGCTGGAACAGCTTCCCGACACGGTCGTGATGAACGCCCTGCGGTCGCTGCCCGAGGATTTCAAGGTCGCGGTCTACCTCGCCGACATCGAGGGGTTCGCGTACAAGGAGATCGCCGAGCGCATGGGCACGCCCATCGGCACCGTGATGTCCCGCCTGCACCGTGGCCGGCGCCAGCTCAGGACCATGCTGGAGGGCTACGCCCACGAGGAGGGCGCCCTGCGCCCGTCCCCCCAGTTCCAGGCGGCCTGACACCGGCGAACAGTTCAGAAAGAGGCCGGTACGGCGTGCGCCGTACCGGCCTTTTTCATGCCTGGGCACAGCCGAGATCGATCTCACATAGACGTACCCCTCACCCTGTCCTACGGTGCTCGCCATGACGACACGGAGATTGATCTCAAGCGGTTCCACCTTCGAGGAAGAGGTCGGTTACTCGCGCGCGGTGGTCGACGGCGACTGGGTGCACGTATCCGGAACCACCGGGTTCGACTACCGGTCCATGACGATCTCCGGCGACATCGTGGAGCAGGCCGAGCAGTGCTTGAGGAACATCGAGGCCGCGCTGCAAGAGGCGGGATGCTCCTTCGCGGACGTGGTCCGCGTACGGTACATGTTGCCTGATCCGGCCGATTTCGAGCCGTGCTGGCCGGTGCTGCATCGGTACCTGGGAAATGTGCGCCCGGCCGCCACGATGCTGGTCTGCGGCCTGTCGGATCCCCGGATGCGCATCGAGATCGAGGTCACGGCGCACCGCGCCCCGGAGGCCTGAGGCGGCGCCGGAGCGCGGCCCGCGCCGCGCTCCGGGGCCTCAGGCCTCTACGCGGAGGCGATGAGGGCGACGGCGCCGAGGGCCAGCCCGACGCCCGCCGCCTGCACCGCGTTCAGGCGCTCCCCGAGGACGTACCGCGCGAGCAGCAGCGTGCTCGCGGGATACAGCGACACGAGCACCGCGACCAGGGCGAGCAGCCCGCGCTGGGCCGCCAGCAGGTAGAGCACGTTGGCCGCCATGTCGAGGACCCCGGCGGCGACGATCGTGGGCAGGGAGCCCTTGCCGGGCCGGAGCGTACGCCCGGTCGACAGGGCCAGCAGGGCGACCACGATCACCGAGGCGAGGCGGGCGCCGAACAGCGGCCACATGCCGGTGTCCTCCGGCACCTGCTTGAGCAGGATGAAGAACCCGCCGAAACCGGCGCCCGAGGCCAGGGACTGCAGGATCGGGACGAGCGTCGCCCGCCCCCCGGAGCCTCCCGAGTCGCGGCTGACGAGGATCACGGCGGCCAGCGCGACCCCCACCCCGCCCAGCGCGAGGGGTGCGGGCCGCTCGCCCATCAGCAGGCCGGCCAGCACGGGCAGCGCCATCGACATGGCGGCGGTCGTGGGCGCCACCACGGACATCACGCCGCCGGCGAGCGCACGGTAGAACATGATGACGGCGAGCCCGCCGGACAGGCCGGCCGCCATGCCCCAGGCGAGCGCGCCGATGCTCGGCGCGCCGGGCAGCAGGGGCAGCAGCGGGAGCACGAACAGCAGGCCGGTGATCTGGGTCAGCATGACCACGGCGAGCACTCGGGAGCGCCGGGTGGCGAGGCCGCCGAAGAAGTCCGCCGTGCCGTAGATCACGGCGCAGGTGGTCGCCAGCAACACCGCCGTCATTCCCGCTCACCCCCAACAGATTGCACTGATAGAGCAATATATTGGGATAATCCATTGCACACAAATGTCACTACACTGCACTCATGCCGGACCCGGAGACCATCACGGCGGCGATCGCCAACAACGTCCGCGCCCAGCGCGCCCACCGAGGGCTGACCCTCGACGCGCTCGCTGCCCGGTCGGGGGTGAGCCGGGGGATGCTCGTCCAGATCGAGCAGTGCCGCACCAACCCGAGTGTGACCACGCTGACGCGCATCGCGGACGCCCTCGGGGTGACGGTCGCCCGGCTGGTCGAGGTCTCCGACACGCCGGTCGTCCGGGTCGTCCACGCCTCGGACGTCGTCACCCTGTGGCGCAGTGACAAGGGAGGCTCGGCCCGGCTCCTGGTCGGATCGGACGCCCCCGCGATCCTGGAGCTGTGGGACTGGACCCTGGCGCCGGGGGAGTACCACGACGGCGACGCCCATCCGGCGGGCACGCGCGAGATGCTGACCGTCATCGACGGCGAGCTCACCCTCTCGGTGTACGGCCGTGACCACGTCGTCGGGCGGGACGAGGCCGTGCTCTTCAGCGCCGACCGGCCGCATCGCTACGCCAACGAGGGGGAGGGCGACCTCCGCTTCATCATGGTCGTCACCGAGCCGAGAGAGACCCTCGACCAGTAGCACGACCAGATGTGCGCAAGTGATTTCTCACGGTCACATCACGTCTCGCTCACGGTGGTGCAAAGCTCTGTCCAATGGGGGTACATCATCGGTGTGTATGCGCTGAAGGCTTACCGCTCTGGCCGGCCGGAAGTCGCCGGGAGGTGGTCAGGTGACTGACTCCCGCGCGGCGATGGCGAAACTCCGCGCGGAACTCGTCGGCCTGGGGGTGACGGACGCATACGAAGTGTGCGAAGACGCCATCCTTTCTGTCTGGATCGGGCTGGTCGTCACGTTTCGTGATGGCTTTTACCGTTGGCAGGAGGGTGTGGTGAAACGTCGCCATCTGGGTACAGATCCGGTCGGATGCGCCATTCGTGTGGCGCGTCGTCACGCGGAGTTGCAGGCCGACGCTCCTCCCTGGTGGGACGAGCTGGCCAAGACCCTGCGAGGGGAAGCGGCCGAGAACTACCCGTGACCCCTGCCGCTGTTCGGGGGGAGGGTGCGGGTGGCTGTGTTTCGTGTCGGAGTCCTGTGGCTGTCGCTCCCGCTCACGCTCTCGATGGTCCTCGGACTGTCGGGATGCGGAGAGGTGGTGGCGCCCGTCCAGCAGGGCCGTAAGGATGACGTCGTCCGGGTGCGGAAGTCCGCGCCCGTCCGCCTGGCGGTGGACCCCGCGCTCCTGGCCGCGCGGGTGATCGCCCAGCAGCCGGGATGGCCGGGCACCCGGCCGATCGTGGCGCCGCCTCAACGTTCCATACCGTGCGGGCAGGTCAAGTGCGTGGCGCTGACGTTCGACGACGGCCCGTTCGACTACACCGGCAGGGTGCTCGACGTCCTCGCGGAGTACCACGCCAAGGCGACGTTCTTCGTGGTCGGGCAGATGGTGAACGCCCAGACCAGGTCCTACCTGCGCCGCATGGTCTCCGAGGGGCACGAGCTGGGCAACCACTCCTGGGACCACCCGTCGCTCACCTCGCTGTCCCACGACGCGCTGCGCGACCAGCTTGAGCGCACCCAGCAGCTCGTCAAGGACACCACCGGGGCCACGATGCGGCTGCTGCGTCCGCCGTACGGCTCGACGAACGCCACGGTGGCGGAGGAGGCCGCCCGCGAGGGGCTGGCGCAGATCCTCTGGGACCTCGACACACTCGACTGGCGCGACAGGAACAGCGCCCTGGTCGTCCAGCGGGCCTCGGTGGCCAGGCCGGGCTCGATCGTCCTGATGCACGACATCCACAGGACCACGGCCGAGGCCGTGCCGAACCTGCTGCGGGAGCTCACGGCCAAGGGCTACACCTTCGTGACCGTGTCCGAGCTGTACGGGGCCCGGGGCCTCACCCCGGGCAGGAGCTACACGGGTGAGGCGGGCGAGCCGGAGCTGGAGAAGAAGCGCCGCTGAGCAGGCACGGCCCGCGTCTCCCCGGACGCGAGCCGTACGGACCGCCGACTCAGACGAGCAGCAGCACGATCGCGGCGAACGCCGTCCACGCGATCACAAGGGCCAGCGTCAGCCGGCCGGGAACCATCTGCATGGCAATTCCCCCTCTCCGGATGGATCGTCACATCCGGGAGTGGGAGGCGGCTTGAACCTGACTTGCCGCCGCCCGCCAAGTGGGGCGGGCGGCGACTTCGGAACGCCGGAACGTTCAGCTGCCGCGCTTGGCGCGGGCGGCGGAGCGGCCGCGGATGGCGGCGTCGAGCACGACCTTGCGGATGCGGACGGTCTCCGGGGTGATCTCCACGCACTCGTCCTCGCGGCAGAACTCCAGCGCCTGCTCCAGCGAGAGCGAGCGCGGCGGGATGAGCTTCTCGGTCTCATCACTGGTGGAGGAGCGCATGTTGGTGAGCTTCTTCTCCTTGGTGATGTTGACGTCCATGTCGTCGGAGCGGGAGTTCTCCCCGACGATCATGCCCTCGTAGACCTCGGTGGTCGGCGAGATGAACAGCGTGCCGCGCTCCTGGAGGTTCATCATGGCGAAGGCGGTGACCACGCCGGCCCGGTCGGCCACCAGCGAGCCGTTGTTGCGGGTGCGCAGCTCGCCGAACCACGGCTCGTACGCCTCGAAGACGTGGTGCACCAGGCCCGTGCCGCGCGTCTCGGTGAGGAACTCGGTGCGGAAGCCGATGAGGCCGCGGGCCGGGACCACGAACTCCATGCGGATCCAGCCGGTGCCGTGGTTGGTCATGTGCTCCATGCGGCCCTTGCGGACCGCCAGAAGCTGGGTGATCGCGCCGAGGTACTCCTCGGGGGCGTCGACCGTGAGCCGCTCGACCGGCTCGTGCAGCTTGCCGTCGATGGTCTTGGTGACGACCTGCGGCTTGCCGACGGTCAGCTCGTAGCCCTCGCGGCGCATCTGCTCGACCAGGATGGCGAGCGCCAGCTCGCCACGGCCCTGGACCTCCCAGGAGTCGGGACGGTCGGTCGGGAGCACGCGCAGCGAGACGTTGCCGACGAGCTCCTTGTCGAGGCGGTCCTTGACCATGCGGGCGGTGACCTTTGAGCCCTTGACCTTGCCCACCAGCGGGCTGGTGTTGGTGCCGATGGTCATCGAGATCGCCGGCTCGTCGACCGTGATGAGCGGCAGCGGGCGCGGGTCGTCGGGGTCGGCCAGCGTCTCGCCGATCATGATGTCGGGGATGCCGGCGATGGCGATGATGTCGCCGGGCCCGGCCTGCTCGGCCGGCTTGCGCTCCAGCGCGTCGGTCATCAGCAGCTCGCTGATCTTGACCCGCTGGATGGTGCCGTCGGTGCGGCACCAGGCGACCTGCTGGCCCTTCTTGATCGTGCCCTGGTGGACGCGGCACAGCGCGATGCGGCCGAGGTAGCTGGAGGCGTCCAGGTTGGTGACGTGGGCCTGGAGCGTCGCGGACGGGTCGTACACCGGCGCGGGGATGGTCTTGGTGATCGTCTCGAACAGCGGCTCGAGGTCCTCGGAGTCGGGCATGCCGCCGTCCTCGGGACGGTTCAGGCTGGCGCGGCCCGCCTTGGCGGAGGCGTAGACGATCGGGAAGTCGATCTGCTCCTCGGTGGCGTCGAGATCCATGAAGAGCTCGTACACCTCGTCGACGACTTCCTTGATGCGGGCGTCGGGGCGGTCGACCTTGTTGATGCACAGGATGACCGGCATCTTGGCGGCGAAGGCCTTGCGAAGGACGAACCGGGTCTGCGGCAGCGGGCCCTCGGAGGCGTCGACGAGCAGCACGACGCCGTCGACCATGGACAGGCCGCGCTCGACCTCGCCGCCGAAGTCGGCGTGGCCCGGGGTGTCGATGATGTTGAGGGTCATGCCGCCGTGCTTGACCGCGGTGTTCTTGGCGAGAATGGTGATGCCCTTCTCGCGCTCCAGGTCGTTGGAGTCCATGACTCGCTCGTCGACGTCCTGGTTGGCGCGGAACGCCCCGGACTGCCAGAGCATGGCGTCCACGAGCGTGGTCTTGCCATGGTCGACGTGCGCGATGATCGCGATGTTCCGCAGGTCGTCGCGGCTGTTCAAAGGCATGATGGAGTCTCGCTCAAGGTCGTGGAGGCCGGCCGCGGACACTGCGGCCTCCATCATTTTAGTTGATCGCTGTTACCACCACGTGCCGGGCCTGCGCAAAGAGGGGCAATTCCGACAGATTTCACAGGTTTGTGGCCCGCCCGTCGAACCCGGTATGACCAGGCCTGGGACGCGGAAGCGGAAGATCACGGGCCCTGCCACAGATGGTCAAGGAATGCGCACTTTGGACTAACACCGCCATGCCCGGGCAGACATGCCAGCATGGTGGACGAAGGACTGACGCGACTCGCCGCCTCCGCACGCCGCGCCGCCGAGCCGTTCGGCCCGTTCCCGTGCAGGCGGCACATGGGACACCGCTGCCGGCTCGTCGTATGGGCACTCGTGCTCGGCGCCTTCGTGACCGGATGCGTCACGCCGATGGCGGCCAAGGCCGACGCCCCGGCGGCCGCGGCTTCGTGGCGCACCTCGTCGATCTGTGCGGACGCGGCCCCGAATAAGCTCGTTCCATGCCTCTCGCCGCAGCATTCCCCGCGACGCTGATCACGAAGGACGGTGTGCGGATCGACGCGGCGCACACCCCCTCGCGAGGCGACGCCGATCTCGGCATCGTCATCGCCCACGGGTTCACCGGCTCCTGGCGTGAGGGGACGACGCGGCGCATCGCGCACGTGCTGAGCGGCTTCGGCGGCGTCGTGGCGTTCGACTTCCGCGGCCACGGCCGGTCGGGAGGCCTTTCCACGGTCGGGGACGCCGAGGTCCTCGACCTCGACGCGGCCGTGCGGCACGCCCGATCCGTCGGTTATGCCCGCCTGGCCACCGTCGGCTTCTCGATGGGCGCCGCGGTTGCCTTGCGCCAAGCGGCGCTGTACGGGGGGACGGACGCGGTGGTGGCCGTGAGCGGCCCCGCCCGCTGGTACTACCGGGGCACCCGGCCGATGCGGCAGGTCCACTGGGCCATCGAGAGGGCGTCCGGGCGCCTGGCGGCGCGGCTGGCCAAGCGCACCCGCATCCAGTCGGGCAAGTGGGACCCTGTGCCGCTCGCGCCGTACGAGGCGGTCGAGCGCATCTCGCCCACGCCGCTGCTGATCGTCCACGGCGACGCCGACACGTTCTTCCCCCTGGAGCACGCCCACCAGCTCTTCGACGCCGCCCGGGAGCCGAAGGAGCTGTGGATCGAGCCGGGCTACGGCCACGCGGAGTCCTCCGCCACTCCGGGCCTCATCAGGCGCGTCGGCACGTGGGTCTCCCACGCGACGGCGGGCGGCGGCCGCGACGAGGGCCCCCGGCCTGCGGGGACGCCCGCCGCCGGTTAACCGCCCTTTCCTGGGGCATCGGTTCCGGACATCGTCACCATTTTCCGGGCACAGGGGGTGGACCAGTGATCCTGGTCATCAACGCGGGGTCGTCGTCGGTGAAGTACCAGCTCATCGACCTCGACGGGCCCACCCGGCCCAAGCGGGGCAAGATCGAGCGCATCGGCGAGCCCGGGTCGGACGTCCCCGACCACGAGGCGGCCCTCATGCGCGTGGCGGACGAGGTGTCGATGGACTCCGCCGGCCTGACCGCGATCGGTCACCGGGTCGTCCACGGCGGGCCCTCGTTCACCGGGCCCGCCCTGATCGACGACGACGTGGTGAAGCAGATCGAAGAGGCCGTCCCGCTGGCCCCGCTCCACAACCCGTCGAACCTCGCGGGCATAGAGGTGACGCGCCGGCTCCGGCCCGACCTGCCGCAGGTCGCGGTCTTCGACACCGCGTTCCACAGCACGATCCCGCCGGCCGCCCGCACGTACGCCATCGACCGCGAGGTGGCCGAGCGCTTCGGCGTGCGCCGGTACGGGTTCCACGGCACCTCCACCGCCTACGTCTCGCGCGCGGCGGCGGCCCTCGTGGGCAAGCCGGACCTCGCCAACGTGATCGTCCTGCACCTCGGCAACGGCGCGAGCGCCTCGGCGATCTCGGCGGGGCGGTGCGTGGACACCTCCATGGGCATGACGCCGCTGGAGGGCCTGGTCATGGGCACCCGTTCAGGCGACCTGGACCCGGCGATCATCTTCCATCTGATCCGCGGCGGCATGACGCCGGACGAGGTCGAGTCGATGCTGAACCACCGAAGCGGCCTGCTCGGCCTGTGTGGCGACAACGACATGCGGACGGTCATGGAGCGGGTGGAGTCGGGCGACGAGGAGGCCGCCCTGGCCTACAACGTCTACATCCACCGGCTGAGGAAGTACATCGGCGCTTACTGCGCGGTCCTCGGCAAGGTGGACGTGATCGCCTTCACCGGCGGGGTGGGCGAGAACTCCGCCATGGTCAGGCGCAACGCGCTCACGGGCCTCGAACCGATGGGCATCCGGCTGGACCCGTTCCGCAACGTGTCGGTCAGGGAGGCCCGGCTGGTCTCCGCCGACGACTCGGCCGTGGCCGTCGCCGTCGTGCCGACCGACGAGGAGCTGGAGATCGCCAGGGAAACTTCTGCCGTAGTGGCGCGAACTTATTCCGAGTAAATGTCGTCTACCTCCAAAGGAGGTATGAGATCCACCAGGAGAATTCCAGACCAGGGCATGTCTCTTGGCGGGGGCGATCTCGGACATCCTTGTATTGCGGGGCCGCCGCCCAGCGACGCGGGGGCGCGCTGGGCGGCGGTTGCGCACTCGTCTCAGCCCAGGCGGGCGATCGACTTGTACTCCAGGTACGACGACAGGCCCTCGGGGCCGAGCTCACGCCCGACGCCGCTGGCCTTGTACCCGCCGAACGGCGCGGACGGCTCCATGGTGTTCATCATGTTGACGCCGTACGTGCCGGTGCGGACCTGGCGGGCGATGTCCATGCCGTGGTCGGTGTCCGCGGTCCAGACCGTGCCGGACAGGCCGTAGTCGCTGTCGTTGGCGATGCGGACGGCGTCGGCCTCGTCCCGGTACTCGATCACCGAGAGCACCGGGCCGAAGATCTCCTCGCGGGCGATGCGCATGTCGTTGGATACGCCCGCGAACACGGTCGGCGCGACGTACCAGCCCCGGTCGAAGGGCCGGTCGAGACCGCCGACGACCGGCTTCGCGCCCTCCTCGATGCCGAGCCTGATGTAGCCCTCGACCCGCTCCTGCTGGCGCTTGGCCACCAGCGGGCCGATGCCGGTGGTGGGCTCGGACGGGTCGCCGACCTGCTGGCCGCCGACCATGTCGGCCACGGCCTGCAGCACCTCGTCGTACCGCGAGGAGGACGCGAGGATGCGGGTCTGGGCCACGCACGCCTGGCCGTTGTTCATGAGGGACGCGATCGACAGGAAGCCCATGGCCGCGCCGAGGTCGCAGTCGTCCAGGACGATCGCCGCCGACTTGCCGCCCAGTTCGAGGCTGCAGCGCTTCAGCTGCTCGCCGCAGATGCCCGCGATGCGGCGGCCGGCGGCGGTGGACCCGGTGAAGGCGACCTTGTCGACGCCCGGGTGGGAGACCAGGTGCTCGCCCGCCTCGCGGCCGGCGGCCACGATGTTGACCACGCCGTCCGGGATGCCGGACTCCTTGACCATCTCCGCGAGGAGGTAGGAGTCGAGGGGCGTCTCGGGAGCGGGCTTGACCACGACCGTGCACCCGGCGATCAGCGCGGGGGCGAGCTTGGTCATGATGACGAACTGCGGCACGTTCCACGGCACCACGGCCGCGACGACGCCGACCGGCTCGCGGCGCACGGTGACAGGGCCGAACATGCCCGGCCGCTCGTCCTCGACCGCGAAGGTCCTGCCCAGCTCGCTGTAGTACTGCAGCATGCCGAGCGGCTGCGGGGCCTGGGCGAGCTGCGAGAAGGTGATGGGGCTGCCCATCTCCAGCGTGATGACGTCGGCCATCTCGGCCTGGCGGGCGGCGTACAGCCCGGCCAGCTTGCCGACCACCTCGGCGCGCTCGGCCATGGACATCCTCGGCCACGGCCCGTGGTCGAACGCCTGACGGGCGGCGGCCACCGCGTTGTCCATGTCGGCCGGGGTGCCGTCGGGCACCCGCCCGACGATCTCCTCGGTGTGGGGGGAGATGACGTCGATCGTCGCCGTGCCCGCGGGGGCAACCCAGTCGCCCCCGATGAAAAGACGGTCGTGCTGAAGCATGTGTCTGCCTCCTGGTCGGGCGGGCCGGGTCTCTATTTGACCGAATGCTTGCTTGTTTTAGTCTTGCCGCCGAGGCCCGGGCTCACAAGGGGCCGCATCGCCCGGTCGCTGAGACAGAATCATGTTCTGTCCCGGTTGGCAAGAGTGGGGAGCTCCCGGGAGTGTCCCTCGGTAAGATCGGTCGCCCGGCCAGCCGAGCTCGGCGCACCCGGCGATCAGCGCAAACGTCATCCGCCTCCGGGAGATCGGGGTGGGGCCCCATTGCCGGGAAACCCACGTCCTGCGTCTTCCCAAAGTGGTAGATAGTTCGCTAAGGGTGTGTAGGTTCTTCCGATCGTGTGACAGCTCCGAAGATCGGCTTCTATAGTTCGGGGCGTCTTGAAGTGGGGAGGGCTGATGCGATCAGGCCGTGTGATGGGGCTGGCCGCCGTCCTCGTCGGCCTGTTCTCGGTGCTCGCCATGCCGGCCGCCGAGGCCAAACCCAGCCCCCAGGCCCAGCTCAACCGGCTCACCAAGCAGGCGGCCGACCTGCAGAAGGCCTACCGGGGCCAGATCCAGAGCCTGGAGGACACCCGGGACGCCGCGCAGAAGGCCGGCGAGCGGGTCAAGAAGCTCAGGGCCGACCTGGCCCGCGCCGAGGAGCAGGTCGCGCAGTTCTACCGCAACTCCTACATGTCAGGCACGATCGACGGCCCGAAGGTGTTCACGTTCAGCGGCGACCCCGACACGATCCTCGGGCAGGTCGCCACCGTCACCTACCTCGCCGACGAGAAGAACCAGCGGCTGAAGCACATCGGCGCCCTGGTCAAGGAGTCCAAGGCGGCCAAGGCGGAGGCCGACGACAAGATCGTCGATCTCAAGAAGGAGATCAAGCAGCTCCAGGCCAAGAAGCAGGACGTCGAGCAGCTGCTCAAGAAGTTCGGGTTCCAGACACCGGGCTCGGCCAGCGGCCTGACCGCGCGCATGGTGAGCGTCCGGGCCCTCATCATGCAGAACTTCCCGATGCCGTTCAGCGTCGGATGCCTGCGTTCAGGCGACCCCGGCGAGCACGGCAAGGGCCGCGCCTGCGACTTCATGATGAGCACGGGCGGCCGCATGCCCGACGCCGCGTCGGTCGCCCGGGGTGACGCCCTGGCCCAGTGGTGCATCGAGAACGGCCGCCAGATCGGCATCATGTACATCATCTGGCGGCAGCGCTACTACGACATCCGCACGGGCGCGGGCTGGCGGACGATGTCCGACCGCGGTGGCGTCACCGCCAACCACTACGACCACGTCCACGTGTCGGTCTTCTAGCCGTCCCGGTGGTCAGGGCTGGGTCAGGGTCGCGATGCGGTCCCTCAGCCAGTGGTAGGAGGCCTTGGGGGTGCGCTTCTGGGTGGCGAAGTCCACGTGCACGAGGCCGAACCTCTGGTTGAACCCCTCGGCCCACTCGAAGTTGTCCAGCAGCGACCACACGTAGTACCCGCGCACGTCCACCCCCTCGGCGATCGCCGCGCGGACGGCCTCGATGTGCCCGTCCAGGAAGGCGATGCGCGCCTGGTCGTCAAACACGCCGTCCGGGCCGGGCTCGTCCGCCTGCGAGCAGCCGTTCTCGGTGACGTACACCGGCGGCAGCGCGTCGCCGTACCTTGCCCTCAGCCCCACGAGCAGCTCGCGCAGGCCGTCGGGGACGACGGGCCAGCCGAAGGCCGTGGTGGGGTGGCCGGTGATGCCGGCGTCCTCGAACGGCAGCGGCGCGGGGTCCGGCCCTGGGGCGGGGGCGGCGATGCGGGTGGGGTTGTAGTAGTTGACGCCGAGGCCGTCCAGGGGCTCGGCGATGATCTCCAGGTCGCCGTCACGGACGGCGTCCAGCGTGCTCACCCCGTACGCCGACAAGTCCGGATATTTGCCGAGAAGGACGGGGTCGTTGAACAGCCGGTTGTGGAGGGTGTCGTACGCCTCGGCGGCCCGCGCGTCTTCGGCCGAGCCGGACGCGGGCCAGACGGGCGTGCAGTTGTTGGTGACGAGCACCCGTTCGGCCCCGTTCGCCCGCAGCGCCCGCACGGCGAGCCCGTGTCCCAGAAGCTGGTGATGGGCGGCGGGCAGCGCGTCGAGGAACAGGGTGCGGCCCGGGGCGTGGGTGCCGAGGGCGTAGCCGAACACCATGTGGATGAACGGCTCGTTGAGCGTGATCCACATCGGGACCCGGTCGGCGAGCCGCTCCGCGAGGATCCCCGCGTAGTCGGCCAGGTAGAGGGACGTGTCGCGGTTCAGCCAGCCGCCCCGGTCCTCCAGGGCCTGGGGGAGGTCCCAGTGGAAGATCGTGGCCGCGGGCACGATGCCCTGTGCGCACAGCTCGTCGACCAGCCGGTCGTAGAAGCCGAGCCCCGCCTCGCTGGGCTTCCCCCGGCCCTCGGGCTGGATTCTCGGCCAGGAGATCGAGAACCGGTAGGAGTTCACCCCCAGCGCACTCATGAGCATGACATCCTCTGACCACCGGTGGTAATGGTCACACGCGACGTCCCCGGTGTGGCCGTCCCTGATGCGGCCGGGCTCGTGGGCGAAGGTGTCCCATATGGACGTTCCCCTGCCGTCCTCCGCCACGGCGCCCTCTATTTGGTAGGACGCGGTAGCCGTACCCCAAAGGAACATGGTGACCTCCGGTGATATGAGTGAAACTCATGTTAAGCCCAGGAAACCGATTCGGGAGGATGATGGGGGCATGACGAACGTCTCCGCAGGGACGCTCCGCCGCCGTCCCGCTCAGCGCCGCAGCGTCGAGCGGGTCGAGCGGATGCTGGACGAATGCGCCCGGCTCCTCGACGAGGTGGGGTACGAAGCGCTCACCACGAAGGAAGTGGCCCGCAGGGCAGAGGTGCCGATCGGCACGTTCTACCAGTTCTTCCCCGACAAGCAGGGGCTGGTGCGGGCGCTCGCGCTGCGCAACCTCGACGTGTTCCTCGCGAGGCTCACCGCCCGGCTGGGCGCGGCCGGCATTTCCGACTGGACCGACGCCGTCGACCTGGCGGTGGACGAGTTCGTCGCCATGAAGCGCAGCACGCCTGGGTTCGCCATCGTCGACTTCGGCGAGGTGCTGCCGACCCCCGAGGGGCCGCCGCTCAAGGGCACGAACCGCCTGCTGGACGCCGCGCTGGAGAACAACGTCATCGTCGCCGACCGGCTCCGCGCTCTGACCATCGACCTTCTGGGGGCGCCGACCGGGCCCGGCCTCGACCGCGCGCTGATCGTGGCCGTGGAGGCGGCCGACGCCGTGCTGAAGCTCGCCTTCCGCGTGCACCCCGAGGGCGACCCCGACCTGATCGCCGAGTGCAGGCGTCTGGTCCGCCGCTACCTGGCCGACCACCTGCCCGAGCCGTGAGGTGGACGCCCGCGTGGTCAGGTCCGCGTGGTCAGGTCCGCGTGATCAGGTCCGCGTGATCAGGTCCGCATGGTCAGGCCCGCGTGGTCAGGCGAGGGCGGGGTCGTCGAGGCGGGCGCGCAGGTCGTCGTCCAGCTTGACGTCCCGCGCCCCGAGCAGCTCGTCGAGCTGCGCGATCGAGCTGGCGCCGACGATCGGCACGACGCCCTGGCCGATCAGCCACGCGAGCACCACCTGGTTGGGTGTGGCGCCGAGCTCTCCCGCGACCTCGCGCAGCACCGCCAGCCGCCGCGTGGTCCCGGGGTGGTCGTACCACTCGGGAATCGGGCGGTCGGCCCGGGTGTAGGCGCCGGTGAGCAGCGAGGTGTAGACCCACAGCCGCAGCCCCTCGGCCCGTACGTAGTCGAGCACCTCCTCGCCGACCTGCACGTGAGCCGCCTCGGGAAGCCGCACGCCCGGCCGGGGGCGCAGGTAGGAGTGCCTGAGCTGAACGTGGGTGTAGGGGGCCAGGTCGCTCGCCCGCGCGATGGCGCGAGCCCGCTCCAGCCGCCAGGTGGGGTGGTTCGAGGCGCCGACGGCCCGCACCGTGCCCTTCGCGACCAGGTCGCCGAGCGTGGCCACCTGCTCCGCAAGGGGCGTCGCCCGGTCCTCGACGTGGGCCCAGTAGACGTCGAGGCGGTCGGTGCGCAGCCTGCCGAGGCTCCCCTCCAGTGCCCTGGTGATGGCCGGCGCGGAGAGGCCCTCGATGGAGTCGAGCGTGCGGTCGCCTGGCACGGTCGGCCGCGCGCCGCACTTGGTGCTCAGCACCACCTGGTCGCGGTTGCCCCGCGACGACAGCCACTTGCCGATGGTGGTCTCGCTCTCGTCGCCCCTGGCGCCCTCCAGCCAGAAGGGGTAGTTGTTCGACGTGTCGATCATGGTGCCCCCCGCCTCGGTGAAGCGGTCCAGGATCGCGAACGACGCCGCCTCGTCGACGGTCGTACCGAAGGGAATGGTCCCGAGTGCGATGTGTGTCATGCGGCACACCCTGCCCGCTCGAGTGGGCTCCAGGTCAAGAGGCTTGACCTGGAGCCCACTCCAGGTGTCATGCTCGTCGGGTGAGCGTCTACACCCCGGGACAGGCCGCGGAGGAGACCGGGTTCAGCCTGGACACCCTGCGTTATTACGAGCGCATCGGCCTCCTTGAGCCGGTCGAGCGGAACGCCGCCGGCCAGAGGCGGTTCACCGACGAGGACCTCGGATGGCTCGGCATGGTCAGGTGCCTGCGTGACACAGGGATGCCCATCGCCGAGATGCTGCGCTTCGCCAAGCTCGTCCGCAGCGGGGACACCAGCATCCCGGACCGCATCACGCTGCTGGAGGCCCACGACCGCGAGGTCCAGGCGCAGATCGCCCAGCTCCAGGAGAAGCAGGCTGCGCTCCGGCGCAAGATCGGCTACTACCGCGACGTGCAGGCCCTTTCCGAGGCCCCGTCCGCCTGTGAGCGTGTCGAGGAGCCCCAGCCGAGCTGATCGCGCGCTGCCGTGCGGAAGCTCGGCCCGCCGACCCGTAACTCCCCTTTGCCCTGGTGTACGCGCCTCTTTCGCAACCGGCTGCTACACCGGTAGCAGAGGGGGAGGGGAGCGGAGGCAAGCATGGCCGGACCGCGCGCCACGCGGATGAACATCCCGCTGCGCCGGGTCGCGGTGGGATGCGCGGTCATGGCGTTCGCGCTCATGGCCAACGTGACCCTCATCCAGGCCTTCCGCTTCGAGACGCTCGCGAACGACCCCCGCAACCTGCGTCCGACCATCGAGCGCTTCGCGCACCCGCGCGGCGAGATCCTGCTGCGCGACGGCACCGTCGTCGCGACGGGGAGGCCGGGCGACCGCAGGTACAGGTACCGGCGGGTCTACACCGACGGCCCGATGTACGCCCCGGTCACCGGCCACCTGTCCATGTACGGCGCCACCGGGGTCGAGCTGGCGGAGGACGGTGTGCTGTCCGGCACGGACCCGAAGGTCAGGCTGCGCTCCCTGATCACGAACGGGGTCGAGCAGGGGGCCTCGGTCAGGCTGACCATCGACGGCAGGGCCCAGCGCGCCGCGTACGAGGGGCTGATGGCCACCGGGCACAAGGGGGCCGCGGTCGCCATCGACCCGGCGACGGGGGCGATCTTGGCGCTGGCGTCCTATCCCTCCTACGACCCGAACGTCTACAGCACATTCGACACCAGGCAACTGGAGGAGGCCGACAGGCGGCTCAGGCGTGACCCGACGCGGCCGCTGCTCAACCGCGCGACCAGCCGCACCTACCCGCCGGGTTCCACGTTCAAGATCATCACTGCCGCGGCGGCGCTCGGCACCGGCTACTACTCGCCGGAGACGGTCGTCAGCGCCCCCGTCGGCCTGCGGCTGCCCGGCACCTCCACCACCCTGCGCAACGCGGGCGGCGAGGCCTGCGGCAACGGCCGGCCGACGCTCGCCCGGGCCTTCCAGCTCTCGTGCAACACCGCCTTCGCGGGGCTCGGGCTCCGCCTCGGGCAGGACGCGCTGCGCGCGCAGGCGGAGGCGTTCGGGTTCAACGGCGACCGCCTGGCGATACCGCTCCCCGTGGCCAGGAGCGTGTACCCCTCGAACCTGGACGACGCGCAGACCGCCATGTCGGCCATCGGGCAGTACGACGACCGGGTCACGCCGCTGATGATCACGATGATCTCGGCGGCCGTCGCGGCGCGCGGCGCCTTGATGCGCCCGTACCTGGTCGACGAGGTGCGGCTGCGCGATGGGACGGTCGTCTCGGTGACCGACCCGGTGAGGTACCCGAGGACGGTCTCCAGGGAGGTGGCCGACCGGCTCACCGCGATGATGGTCACCGTCACCCAGCCCGGGGGCACGGGCTCGGCCGCCGCCATCTCGGGCGTCGACATCGCCGCGAAGACCGGGACGGCCGAGAACGCCGCCGACGCCCGGGACCACGCGGTCTTCACGGCCTTCGCCCCCGCGGCCCGGCCGAGGGTGGCCGTGGGCGTGCTGGTGGAGAACGGCGGCTTCGGCGGCGACACGGCGGCCCCCATCGCCAGAGCCATCATGAAGGCCGTCCTGTAGACCTCCAGGTACGCCGCCCGGTGCGGACGTACCGTCGACGGCGTCCGCGGTGGCAAGACCAGGCCGGACTAGAGCCTGCAGGGAGTGCCAGGGTCAGACCTGGGTTGGGGCCCCTTTCCTGTCGCCGGCCGTGTTGTAGGCGCTGGCCTGGATGTTGTAGAGGTCGGCGTAGATGCCGTCGTGGATCATGAGCTGGTCGTGGGTGCCCTGCTCGACGACCTTGCCGTGGTCGAGGACGTAGATGCGGTCGGCGTAGCGCACGCTGGCCAGGCGGTGGGTGATGAGCAGGACGGTGCGGCCGTCGGCGTGCCTGCGGATGCGCTCGAAGAGCGCGTGCTCGGCGCGGGCGTCCAGTGCCGCCGTCGGCTCGTCGCAGATCAGCAGCGGCGCGTCGCGGTAGAACCCACGGGCCACGGCGATGCGCTGCCACTGGCCGCCCGAGGGCTCGTGCCCGTCCTTGAAGCGGCGGTCGAGCAGGGTGCGGTAGCCGTGCGGCAGCTCGGCGATCACCTGGTCGGCCCCAGCGACCTCCGCCGAGGAGAGCAGCGCCTCCTCGCCCTTCTCAAGACCCATGGAGATGTTGTCCTTCGCCGTCAGCGGCCAGCGGGTGTGGTCCTGGGCGATCACGGCGATGTGCCGGCGGAGCTCCTCCTGGTCGACGTCCACGATGTCCACATCGTCCCACCGGACGTGCCCGCTCCCGGGGTCGTACAGCCCGGCGAGGATCTTGGACAGGGTGGTCTTGCCCGAGCCGTTCTCGCCCACGAGCGCGACCACCTCGCCCTTGTCGATGTGGATGGACAAGTGGTCGAGGGCGGGCTCGTCCTTCCCCGGATAGTTGAAGGTCACATCGTCGACCGTGATGCGCTGGAACTCGGGGGGCGCCCCGCGAGGTCGTGCGGGGCCCATGCGGCCACGCGCCTCGGCGCAGAAGTCGAGGAAGTCGGTGAAGTAGAGGCCCTCCTCGTACAGGCGGTTGGTGGAGTACATCAGGTTGGCCAGGGAGCTCTGACCAGAGCGGATGGCGAGGACGGCGGTGCCGGCCACGGCCAGCGGGACCGCGCCGATCGCCAGCAGGACGCCGAGGGCGACGTAGACGACGGCGGTGCCGATGCCGCCGAGCGCCTCACCGACGACCCTCGCCACCGTCTGCCGCCGGGCGAGGTCGACGACGACATCCTGCTCGGCGCCGGCCACCGCGTCGTACAGCCGCATGAGGAAGCCCCGCATGGTGAACGAGCGGACCTCGGCGGCGGTCTCCCTGTCGGCCATGAGCTCGGTGAGGATCCACTTGCGCCGGCGGACGGGGATCAGGGAGTACATCGTGGTGTAGCGCATGCGGGCGGAGCGGACGGCGGCCCAGGCGTCGGGGATGACGGCCAGCACGAGCAGGGGCAGCAGCACGGGATGCAGGATGCCGAGCACGCCGGCGGCGGCGCCGATGCCGATCAGCCCGGTGAGCAGGTCGATCGCCGAGTTGACCACGGTGTCGACCATGGTCACGCCGCGCATGCGTGCCCGCTGCAGCGAGTCGTGGAAGTCGGGGTCGTCGAAGCAGATCAGGTCGACGCGGCTGGTCAGCTCGTACAGCTGCTTCTCGGCGATGCGGCCGACCTGTGGCTCCAGCCGGGACTGCGCCCACCCGGCCCCGGCCTCCAGGGTCGTGCGCAGGGTGGCGGCCACGCCGACGAGCAGCAGGCTGGGCAGGGCCGCCTTGACGCGGTCGGGAGTCGGGCCCGCGGAGAACAGCGCCTGCAGCACGCCGGTCGTGGCGAGCAGCCCGAAGGCGGTGAAGACGCCGCCCAGCACGCTCAGGGAGATCGTGGCCACGGTGTCGCGTGGGCTCGCCTGCCAGGCCATGCGGACGGCGTGGCCGATGAGCGCCGGGAGCCTGCGCGCCACCGTGAGGAAGCCCACGCCTGTCATCGTGACGATGTGGGCGTTCCAGTCGTTGAAGTTGACCTCGCCGAGGTCGACCAGCGCGTCATCGGTGGCAGGGCCGCCGGGAGGCGGCCCCTTGGGGGTGGAGCCGTCCGGGGCGGGGGTTTCCGGGGGAAGGTCGGCCATGCTCGCAGTGTGACCGGCGGCACCGACAGTTTAAAGCCGTCGCCGTAAAGGCGGGCATTCAAGTTGAAAGTGGCAATTACTTTGGTACGTCCGCTTATGCCGAGCCGAGCCGGTCAATACGGAGTGCGTGACGGCTACCCGCGGCGAAAGGGGGCCGCCCATTTGATCTTGCTCGGCGCGGGCTCGGGGAGCTGTGCGGCAAGGCGCTCGGCCTCCTCGTGCAGAGCGGTGATGAGGAGGAGTTCGAGGCTCAGGTCTTCCAGGTCGGCGGTTTCCATCTGAGTCTCCCGACGTGAGGTGCCTTACCGGTCCGGAGGTCGTCCAGGAGGCCGGTGCTCGTGGAATCTTACCTTCCGTGACCGTAGATCGCAGCTTTGGCCTTTGTCGATCACTCTTCGTGCAGAACGGCCGGTCCGGAACACCGGTTTGGGATGGGGCGTTTCCTCTGTCCGCAAAGGGGTGAGAGGCGGAAAACGTGGCCTACTTCGCGCGTCACCGTCGATCTCCGTCGTTGCTCGTCCGATCTGCCCGCTGAAGCACACTTCACACGGGAACGTGCCAGGGCTCGTACGCGACCCCGCCGGCGAGTCCATCCATGCGACGTGATCAGAGCAGAGTAGCCAATTTGATCACTATTGCGGAAGGTGGGAAATCGAGAAAGTAGTTAACATTCTGTGGCCGCCGCCGAGGGTGCCGCGGCCTTGACAACGATCGCGAAGTCGGCGCCGTGAAGCGAGAGGATTCACCGGGTGGCGAAAGCCTGGTGTCTCTCGTCCGGTGGTACCGGCCTGTGCGATGGGACTGGAGGCCCCGGATTGGGACAAAGCGCTCGATGTCCTTCACCGGGGAGTTCACGGAACCGCAGAAGTCCACAAAGGAGTTCTGCTTTCATGGGCAGATCTGGCCGCGTCCACCAGGGGTGACGCGAATAGCGTCATCAGCCGAGCGCGCTCCGTTATTTGGTGTGACACTTAGGTAATGGCCCGCCCCCCTGCCCCCCGAGGCGTATGACCGCCACCACCAACTTTCCGCCGGAGCCCACCACCTTTGTGGGCAGGCATTCCGATGTGGATGAGTTGGCGCAACTCCTCGCCGTGACCCGCGTGGTGACGCTGTGCGGCGTCGGCGGCATAGGCAAGACCCGCCTCGCCCTGAGGGTGGGGACCGAGATCGCCGGGCGGTTCCCCGGCGGTGTGCGGCTGGTGGAGCTCGGCGACGCGGTCCTGCCGCAGGAGATCGCCGCCCGCGTCGCCGCGGTCCTCGGCGTCTCGCCCGAGGGGTCCCGGTCGCTCGAGGACACCGTCGTGGAGGCGATCGGAGACCGCCGCGTGCTCCTCGTCCTCGACGGCTGCGATCCCCTGCTCGAAGACTGCGCCCGGCTGTGCGGGCGGATGCTGTCGGCCTGTCCCGAGGCCAAGGTCCTCGCCACGAGCCGGCGGCCGATGGGCCTCGCCCGCGAGACGGCCTGGCGCGTTCCCCCTCTGACCCTTCCCGAAGAGGGCGACGACCGACGGATCGGCGATCCGGCCTCCTGCGAGGCCGTGCGGCTGTTCCACGCGCGCGCGGCCGTGGCGCGCCCCGGGTTCCCGGCGACCCGCGCCGGCCTCGCCGGCGTCGCGTCGCTGGTCCGCCGCCTCGACGGCATCCCGCTCGCCATCGAGCTGGTGGCGGCCATGACCTGCCGGCTCACCGTCGAGCAGGCCGCGGCGGGCGTCAGCGGCCACTTCCGGCAGATGAGCCCGCCCGTACGCGAGGGTGCGCTCGCGCGCCACCGCGTCCTGGCCGCCACCATCGACTGGAGCTACCACCTGCTCAGCGACCCCGAGAAGGCACTGCTCCGGCGCGTCACCGTCTTCAGGGACGGATGGACTTCGCGCATGGCCGAGCAGGTCTGCGCGGGGAGCGGCCTGTGGACGGAGGACATGCTCCCGCACACGCGCGGCCTGATCGCAAGGTCGCTGGTCGTGCTCGACGGCGAGATGGCGGGCGAGGCCCGTTACCGCCTGCTCCGCCCCATCCGTGACTACGCCGCCGAGAGGCTGAGCTCGTCCGGTGAGGAAGACCGCTTCCGGCGCCGTCACCGCGACTACGTCCACCAGGTCGCGTTCCAGGTCGGCGCGTGGCTGGAGCGCCTGCTCGACACCGCGCCACCGCACATGTCGGGCGCCCTGCGCGGGCGGGCGCTCGCCCTGCGGGGCACGCTCGCCCTGATGCAGGGAAGGCGGGACGAGGCGGGCGAGCACGCCCAGGCCGCGCTCGCGTTCCACCGCGCCGCCCAGGGCCTGGCGGGCGACGCCCTCGCGCTGATCCTGCTCGCCCTGCTCGACCAGCCCGTGGGGCTGGCCGAGTCGGTCGCCTCGATGCGGCAGGCCGGGCCCGTACGACCGGCCGAGCCGGTCGGGCTCCCGCCGTCGCCCCCGCCCCGCAGGCCGCCGTCGTCCGAGAAGCCGTCCGCGTCCGGTGAGCCGCCCACACCCGCGAGCCACCTCGCTCCGGGGAGCGCCCTCACCGCGCGGGAGCAGGAGATCGCCCTGCTCATCGCCCAGGGGCTCAGCAACCGCGCCATCGCCGCCGAGCTGGTCATCAGCTCGGCGACCGTCGCCCGCCACGTGGCGAACATGCTGGCCAAGCTCGGCTTCTCCTCGCGCACCCAGGTAGCCGCCTGGATGGTCGAGTGGGGCGCCCACAGGCCGGGTGGCCGCCACTGAGCCCAGGCGCCACCCGCTTCCGGCGAGAGCCCGTACATAGGTGGGCGGGCTCCTGGTCACCCTCCGAATGCGCAGTGTGGAGCATGTGCGAGGCCAGGGCTTCCGGCTTAGGTTGGTGGCCTGATCGGTCGATGGCGGCCGTCCCGCGGTGACCCCGGGCAGGGGGCTCGCGGGAGCGGCGCGGACGGGCCACCGGCCGGTCGCGCAGGAACGCCGCGTGTCCCGCGTGACGGGCGAGGTCACCTCGGAGGGGTGGAGACCGAGCTCAGGGGCACGCGGCCCGCGAGCTCGGGTCATGGCATGTCGTGGTGCCGCTGGCCCGAGCTCGTCCCCGCCTCCCGGCATCCCGGGAAGGCCGGGACATGTGTACGGGGTCCGCGGGCGCGGCTACACAGTTATCTACACACATTGGCGGATCCCGTGGAGACGCGGCAGCCCGTACCGTCGTCCAGATGGCTTCCAGCACTTTCCCGGCGACCACCACCGTGTCCGGTGCCCTGCTCGGCAGGGCCGTCGAGCGTGGTGACAGGCACGCCTTGGTCGATCTCGCCGGGGGGGCGGTCTACACCTACCAGCGGCTGGCGGCCTCCGTGACGAGGGCGGCGGCGGGCCTGGTCAAGCGGGGCATGAAGACGGGGCAGGTCTCGGGGGTCTACGTCCACACGGTGCCCGCGCAGATCGTCGCCGTGCTAAGTGTGATCGCCGCCGGAGGGGTGGCGCTGCCGGTGAGCGTGAGCAGCGGCATCGCCGAGATGGCCACGCTGTTCACCCATCACGACGTCCGCCTGCTGTTCACCACTCCCGACCTGGTGGACGCGGCGGTCGAGGTGGCCGACGCCTCACGGGTGCGGCAGATCGTGACCTTCGGCCCCACCCCGGCGTCGGTCGACTTCGAGGAGCTGCTCGCCCCTGGCGTGACGCCGCGGCAGGCACCCGCCACCGATCCCGCACTGGCCACGGCGGACGGCGTGCTCTCCCACAGGGAGTTCCTCGCGGGCGCGCGCACGCTCGACCGTACGGCCGACGTGGTCGCCTCCGACGTCGTCCTGGTGGCCTGGCCGCTCGACGGCGGGTGCGACATCCCCGTGCTGGTGAGCCTGGCGCTCATGCGCGGCGCGACGGTGGTCGCGGTCCCTGGCATCACCCGCCCCCAGTTGCGGGGCATCGTCGAGGACTTCGGCATCACGCTCGCGGCCCTCGTCGACGGCGACCGCAAGGTGATCACCCGGCTCTGAGGTGGTTTGCCCTATGCAGAGACGTTATTTACACACTCTTGACGATCTGCTGTGAGAAGTGGCTTGATTGCGTACTGACAACGTTGTCACCAACGGCCTGGTAGACGGGGGCGGGCTTATGTGGACAGCCTCCATCAACCTTGAAGGGACCAAAGAATGCGACGACGGTGGATGTCGGCCGTCGCGGTCACCGTGGCGGGCGTTCTCTCCCTCTCCGCCTGTGGCGGTGGTGGTGACGCGAGCGGCACCGACGGCGGGCAGACGGCGAAGAAGCAGGTCGAGGTCTTTTCCTGGTGGACGGGCCCCGGCGAGGCCGACGGCCTGAAGGCCATGCGAGAGATATTCGAGAAGCAGAACCCCAACCTGACGTTCTTCGACGCCGCCGTCGCGGGCGGCTCGGGCGACAAGGCGCGGGCGCTGCTCTCCAGCAAGCTCCAGGCCAACCAGCCGCCGGACACCTTCCAGGGACACGCGGGCGCCGAGCTGCAGGGCTACATCAAGGGCGGCAAGCTCGAACCGCTGAACTCCCTGTACGACGAGCTCAAGCTCAAGGACGTCTTCCCGCAGCAGCTCGTCGACCAGATCACCTACGAGGGCAACGTCTACTCGGTGCCGGTGAACATCCACCGCTCCAACGTCCTCTGGTTCAACCCGAAGGTCCTGAAGGCCGCGGGCATCGCCGGGGCGCCGAAGACGATCGAGGAGTTCATCACCGACCTCCAGGCCGTCAAGAAGGCCGGGAAGATCCCGCTGTCGATCGGCTCTGAGTGGACGGCCGTCCACCTGCTGGAGAGCGTGCTGCTCGGCTCCCTCGGCACCGACGCCTACAACGCGCTGTGGGTCAAGGGCGCGGACTGGTCGGGCCCCGCCGTCACCAAGGCGCTGAACGACTTCGGCACGATCATGTCGTTCACCGGCGCTCCGCAGGACGACTGGCAGCCCGCCGCCAAGCAGGTCGCCGACGGCGCCGCCGCCTTCAACATCATGGGCGACTGGGCGTACGGCTACTTCCACAACCCCCCGGACGGCGGCCTCGGCAAGACGTCCAAGGAGGACTTCGACTGGGCGGCGTCGCCGGGCACCGACGGCACTTTCCTGTGGCTGTCCGACAGCTTCACCCTCCCGAAGGGCGCCCCGAACAAGGACGGCGCTCTCGCGTGGCTCAAGGTCGCCGCGAGCAAGGAGGGCCAGGACGCCTTCAACCCCAAGAAGGGCTCCATCCCGGCTCGCAAGGACGCCGACAAGTCCCTCTACCAGGACTACCTGGAGTGGGACCTCGGCCAGTGGGCGAACGACAAGCTGGCCGGCTCGATCCAGCACGGCGTGGTCGCCAACGACGCCTGGAAGACGGCCATCACCGAGGCGGTCGGCCTGTTCCTGCAGAGCAAGGACCCGGCCAAGCTGCAGGCGGCGCTGGTCGAGGCCGCCAAGGCCAACAATCAGTGAGCTGATCTCGTAACGGCCCGCACCCGCGCGTCGCGGGCGCGGGCCTTCACTGGGGGTATGTGTGTCGCGCGTCAAGAGGTGGCTGCCAGGCCTGCTCCTGGTGACGCCGTCGATCATCGCGATAGCGGTCTTCGTGTACGGAATGCTCGGGTGGAACTTCAAGCTGGCCATGACCGACCGGCACGACGAGATCTCCGAGGGCGAGTTCGTGGGCCTCACGAACTTCTTCTCCATCTGGGAGCAGGAGCGCTGGGGCATCTCCGTCCGGCACGCGATCGTCTTCACGCTGGTCTTCGTGGGAGGCGCGCTGGTCCTCGGCTGGCTCCTCGCCTTCCTGATGGAGAAGGGGATCAGGGGTGAGGGCGGCTTCCGCGCCATCTACCTCTTCCCGATGGCCATCTCGTTCGTCGCCACCGGAGTCGTGTGGCGCTGGCTGATGAACAGCGGCCAGGACGCCCAGGCCGTCGGCCTGAACCGGCTCTTCGACGGTCTCGGTCTCGGGTTCCTGCAGAACGAGTGGTACCGGGGCCAGGACTGGGGAATGGCCGCCATGGCCATCCCGGCGATCTGGCAAATGTCGGGATATGTCATGGCGCTTTACCTGGCCGGGTTCCGCGGCGTGCCCGAGGAGCTGCGCGAGGCCGCCCGGGTGGACGGCTGCAAGGAGTGGCAGGTCTACCGGCACATCGTCTTCCCCTTCCTGCGGCCGGTCACCCTGTCCGCGCTGATCATCCTCGGGCACATCTCGCTCAAGGTCTTCGACCTGATCGTCTCGGTGTCCGGCAAGCAGATCATCACCGACGTGCCCGCCGTCTTCATGTGGGTCGCCGTGTTCGACGCCCACGACCCGGCCAAGGGCGCGACGATCGCCGCGTACATCGTGCTCACGGTCGCCGTCTTCGTCGTCCCGTACCTGGTCTGGAACGCCCGTAGGGAGAAGCGCTCATGAGCACGGCCGTCGCGGCCCCGCCCAAGGCCGGGCACGAGGCCCCGCCGGTCGCCCAGCGAGCGCGGTGGCCGGTGTATGTGCGGCTGGTGCTGCTGATCGGCTTCGTCCTGGTCTTCCTGATCCCGATCTACGTGCTGCTGGTCACCAGCTTCAAGCCGCTGACCGAGGCGGACCCGAGCCAGGCCTGGAGCCTGCCCAAGATCTGGACGACCGAGGCCTGGCAGGTGGCCTGGGACAAACTGAAGCCGGGCATCGCCAACAGCTTCCTGCTGGCGATCCCGGGATCGCTCATCTCGGCCGCGCTGGGCGCGATGAACGGGTTCGTCCTGTCCAAGTGGCGCTTCCCGGGTGCCGACCTGGTGTTCACGCTGTTCCTGTTCGGCATGTTCATCCCGTACCAGGGGGTGATGATCCCGCTCGTCCAGCTCATGGTGGATCTGGGCGTGTACGGCGGCATCCCGGGGCTGATCCTCGCCCATGTGGTCTACGGCATCCCGATCTGCACGCTGATCTTCCGCAACTACTACGTGACGATCCCCGACGAGCTGATGGAGGCCGCGCGGGTCGACGGCGCGGGGATGCTGCGGAGCTTCTGGTCGATCGTGATCCCGGTCTCCGGGCCCGCGTTCGCCGTCGTGATCATCTGGCAGTTCACCTCGATGTGGAACGACTTCCTGTTCGCGGTCTTCCTCACCGGGCCGACGTCGTGGCCGACGACCGTGATGCTCAACAACATCGCCGGCGCCCAGACCGTCCCGTACAGCCAGCAGATGGCCGCGGCGATCCTCGCCTCGATCCCGACGATGGTGGTCTACGTGCTGCTCGGACGGTTCTTCATGCGCGGCCTCATGGCCGGCGCGCTGAAGGGCTGATCGGCCGAGGGGCCGAGCAGCGCGTCGCCGAGTGCCGTGCGGTGGTAGAGCACCGCACGGCCCACCCGGGTGCCGGTGATCAGGCCGGCGCCGCGCAGCGCCGCGATGTGGTCGCCGGTCCCGCCGACGCTCAGCTCCAGCAGGGCCGCGAGCTGGGACGTGGTGGCGGGCATGCTGTCAAGGATCAACGCCCGGGTCCTCCCGATCAGCCGGGCGAGCCCGTCCCCGCGTCCCGGGTCTACGGCGATCCCCCGTGCCGGATAGCAGAGCGCGTACGGCCAGGCGTCTTCCAGGTACACCCCCACGCCGCTCCCGATCACGGTCGGAAGGAAGAGCATCCCCCGGCCGTCCAGCCCGCGCGTCTCGTCCTCGCCGGGATGCTCCATGCGCACCTCGATGTGCCCGGACACGCCGTCCGTACGCCAGCGGACCCGCGGATTGAGATCATCGAGGGCTCCGCCCCACCCGTACGTGGCGAGCCGTCCCGCGCGCTGGACGACGTCACGTTCGAGGATCGCGCGGAAACGCGGCCAGTCAGGCGCGACGATCTCCTCCCAACCGGCTTCCAGCGCCTCGGCGAACAGCTCGACCACGTCGGGGCGTTCGAGGGTGGCCATGACTTCCGGCGACGGGGGCGGCCTGCCGGACAGGTTCCGCGCGATCTCGTCGCGGGCCTGGGCGAGCGGCGTCGCCCGCATGGCGGCGAGCTCGTCCTCGATCGCGACGTTCACCCCGGTGGGAGGCGGGGCGATGAAGTCGGCGTTGTAACTTCCCCGCCGGAACAGCGCCGCGAGGGCCGCCATCCCCGGCCCCCGCCGGAGCAGCCGCCGGTACGGCTCCCGCATCCGCTCGGCCCAGGGCCGCAGGACACCGGCCTCCTGGTTGCCCGACAGGAGCCAGAGGGCGTGCAAGGTCTCGATCAGCGGTGAGATCGCGAACCGGCTGGCCATGACGTCCTGCGGGCTGACCTCGATGCGGATCAGCCGTCCAGGCATGCGCCCTCCACCTTTCGCCTATTTCCGAAATATTAGGCGGCCGGGCGCCGTGCCTCCACGATCGTTCGCGGGAGGTGGCGGATGACGATCGGCTCGACGTCGGAACAGGGACGCCGCGCGGCGGAGGAGCAGGACGAGGGCCGGGCCGCGAGCTTCGGTGAGATCCTGCGTGTGGCGGAGTTCCGGGTGCTGTTCGGCAGCTTCGCCCTGTACGTGCTCGGCGACGGGGTGAAGAACCTGGCCTTCTCGGTCCTCGTCTACGCCCGGACCCAGTCGCCCGGGCTGTCCGCGCTGGCCTACATGATCGGATTCCTGCCTCAGGTCATCGGGGCCACGTTCCTGCTGTCGATCACCGACCGAGTACGGCCGCGGCCCCTGATGGTCATCGGCGAGATCGTCCGGATCGGGGTGTGCGTGGCCCTCGCCGTCGGCGGCATACCGATCTGGGCGATGCTGGCGCTCGTCATCGTCACCGGGATCCCCACACCCGTCTTCTCGGCCGCGCGCAACGCCATGCTGCCCGACGTGCTCAAGGGAGACGCGTTCGTGGTGGGCCGGGCGCTGTTCACCGTCGTCGCCGCGGGGTCGCAGGTCATCGGCCTCGCCGTGGGCGGGACGGCACTCGCGCTGATCGGCCCGGAACGGGCGTTGCTGGTCACGGCCGGGCTCTCTCTGGTCAGCGTGTTCGTCCTCCGGTTCGGCCTGGCGGACCGCCCGGCACGGGCCCTGCCGGGCGCGGGCGGAGCCACCGTACGCACCACGCTGCGGGTCAACCGGATGCTGCTCGCCGACCGCCGGATCCGCCCCCTCATGCTGGCCATCTGGCTGCCCCTGCTGTTCATGGTCGGCGCGGAGGCGGTCTTCGTGCCGTACCTGACCGTGATCGGCTCGCCGTCCGGGGCGGGCATCGTCCTCGCCGCCGCGGCGATCGGGATGGGCGTTGGTGAATTCGTGGTCGGCCGCTTCGTCGCGCCCCGGACACGCGAGCGGCTGGTGTTCCCCCTCATGATCGCGCTGGGCGTGCCCCTGCTGGTCTTCGCCCTTCACCCGGGGGTCATGGCCTCGGCCGTACTGGCCGCGCTGAGTGGAGCCTGCCTCGCGTACAACCTCGGTCTGCAGCGCCCCTTCCTGGACGCCGTACCGGAGGAAGTGCGCGGCCAAGCCTTCGGACTGCAGAACGCCGGCACCATGACGAGCCAGGCCCTCGGCGCCGGGCTCGTCGGCGCCCTCGCCGAGTGGGTACCTCCGCACCACGCCATCGCCCTCGCGGGTCTCGCCGCCGTCCTCGTCTCCTTCGGTCTTCTCTTCCTCCGCGAAGGCTCCGGCACGGACGCCGTCAGATCATGAGGGGTCAGATCACCAGAAGGGTCTTGCCGACGACGTCGCGGGACTCGATCGCGGCGTGGGCGTCGGAGGCGCGGTCCAGCGGAAACGTCTGCCCGATGACCGGCTTCATCCGGCCCGCCGCCGCCTCCGCCAGCGCGCGCTCGGCCAGCCGCTTCCGTTCGGCGGGCGCCAGCTGGACGTGCTGGATCCCGCGAACGGTCACCCTGCGCCGCCGGGCCTCGTCCGGATCGATCGGGCTGAAACCGCCGCTGGGGGCCCCGTGCGCGGAGAACCTGCCGCCGTGTGCCGTGATCTCGAACGCGGCCCGCCCGACCTCCCCGCCCGCGCCGTCGAAGACCACGTTCGGTCCCGTATGGCCGACGGCCTCCCGTCCCCGCCCGGTGTGGCCGGTTTCGGTATGGTCAGGTGCGTTGTGGTCGGTCGGGCTGTCGGCGTTCGTGCCGCCGGTCGCCTTCCGAACCCGCTCGGCCCAGTCCGGCTCGGTGTAGTCGACCGCGATGTCGGCGCCCAGTTCCCAGGCCAGGTCCAGCTTCCGCTTGCCTCGGGCCGCCGCCGCGACTCGCGCCCCCGCCGCGTGCGCGAGTTGTACGAGCAGGACGCCCATGCCGCCGGCCGCCGCCGTGATCAGTACCCATTCGTTCGGCTTCACTCCGGCCGCGTCGAACACCGCCAGGCCTGTCACACCGTCGCTGAGCAGCGCTACGGCTTCGGCCAGGCCGAGCCCTTCCGGCACCGGGATCAGCGCTTCGACGGGCACCACGGCCTGCTCGGCGTAGCCACCGCCGCCGCTCGTGCTCGCCACGACGCTACGGCCGACCCAGCCCCGGTCCACTCCCTCGCCGACGGCCAGCACCTGCCCGCCGACCGCGCCCCCCGGCACGTACGGCAGCTCGAACGAGAAGAACTCCCGTCCCCAGCCCTTGCGGATCTGCGTCTCGACGAACAGGGTGTCGGCGACCGAGACGTCGATCACGACGTCCCCCGGCGCGGCCATCGGGTCCGGCACCTCGGTCGTCACCAGAACCTCGGGCCCTCCGAAACGCGTCACCTGTGCTACCCGCATGCCTGCCACTCTCCTCGTACGACGATGTCCGATCCCGGTCCGATCCCGTGGAAAGCAGTCTCGAACCTCAATAAAGGTTGAGGTCAAGTCGACGGTCCGTGCTTCTACAGGGCGTTGAGCGCGGAGACGAGCTGCTGCTCATGCCGCGCCTGGTCGGACGGGCGAAGCAATCCCCATCCCCGAGCGGCTGCAGTCGCTCGACCTCGCGCCGCGGCACCTGTCGTTGCTGGCGTACCTGCTCCCGAGACCCTCTTGTCTCCTGGAGGGTCGGGGGGTTCGGCTCAGATCGCGCGCAGCCACTCGTCGGCCTCCTGCGGCGACGCGAAGCGGATGACCTCCAGCGGCTCGAAGCGGGGGTCGCGGGCGCGCTCGCCGATCTGCGCGCGGCGGACGGCGTGCTGCGACCACGCCCACCTCACCGGATGCTCGCCGCTCAGCCAGTCGGACCAGGTCTCCACGTTGCCGCCGAAGATCCGCTCGCGGCGCAGGGTCCTCCGCAACGACCGGCGCAGGATGCGGGGCATGATCACGGCTCTCGAGTAGTCCAGCCAGACCACGGTGTCGGCACGCGTCCACAGCAGATCGCGCACTTCGGGATACCCGAAGGAGTCGAAGATCCATCCGGGCGTGGACGCGATCGCTGCCACCTGCTGGTGAAAGTCCGGATTTGTCGCCCAGTTCGGACCGACGAAATGAAGGGAGTCCATTTCGTGGACAGGCAACCGAAGCCGTGCCCCAAGAGCCCGAGCCATGGTGCTCTTCCCGGCCCCGCTGATCCCCGCCACAAGAATCCGTTTCACCCGCGAAGGTTACTAACTCCTCCGGATCACACCTTCACCTCGCACCAGACAGCCCGGCCGGTCTCGTCCTCGTAGGTGCCCCAGCACTGAGAGATCTCCTCGACGAGGAACAGGCCGCGACCGCCCTCGCCGCAGAGGTCATCAGAGACGCGGGGCCTGGAATCGGAACCGGCATCCCTCACCGTCACCCGGATGGCCTGACCGCATTCCAGCAGCGTGATGCTCACCGGCCCGCCGCCTCGCGAATCCGAGTGCAGCACGGCGTTGGTCATCAACTCCGAGACCAGGAGCACCACGTCGTCCAGGGCGGGATGCCCCATGCCGAGCATCCCCCGTACAAAAGCCCGCGCCACCGGCACGGAAGCCACCGTCCCAACCAGTTCGAGGGACCCCAACAGATTGCCCGTCGCCATTCGAGCCTCGTTCCTAAAGGTGACATGCGATGTCCTGTACGAGCTGTAGGACTCGTATGGCATTCATCGATTTCGTCATCAAGACTGACTCCGTCTCGTTACTCTGTGGAGTCAATTGATTGCACAATGAACACACGCTTGAGTGCATCGGTGGTAGCACGCCGTACGAAGATCGCCTTCGAGGAGGGCTTGTGCCTCAGCCGGTAGAGTTGAACCCCGAAGGTTCGCCGTTGGCCCGTTTCGGCTTCGAGGTGCGAAGCCAGCGCCTGGCGGCGAAGTTCACGCAGAAACAGCTGGCCAGGAGGCTTCTGTTCTCGACCAGCATGGTGGGAATGGTCGAGCGAGCGGAGCGCAAGCCTGAGAAGGTCTTCGCCGAGCGTTGCGACGAGATCTTCGCGCTTGACGGTGTTCTCACCGAGCTATGGCTGATGGCCGATCGGTGGAAGGACGCCGCGGCTCCATGGTTCCGGGATGGTCTGGAAGCCGAGCAGGAGGCGAGTGCTCTGCGAACCTGGGATCCGCTCCTCGTCTTCGGCCTGATGCAGACGGAGGCCTACGCGCGGCATGTACTGGCGGGGGAGCCTGGGATCACGCCCGAGTTGCTGGAGCAGCGTCTCGCCACACGACTCCAGCGCAAGTCCATCTGGTCGAAACCCGATCCTCCGACCCTTTGGGCCATCATCGACGAAGGAGTCCTGCGCCGACCCATAGGCGGGGTCGACGTCATGCGTGGCCAGCTGAAGTACTTACTGGAACTGGCCGAGCATCCGAAGGTGACGATCCAGATCTTGCCCTTCGCTGCCCAGTCGACCTGCGGATTGATGAGCGCGTTCGTAATAACCGAGCTTCCTGGTCACTGGACAACGGTTTGGGCGGAGTCTTCGATAAAAGGAACAGTGACCGATGCGCCCGAGACGGTGAAGGCGATCAGCGACCGTTACGACGCCCTGCGCGCCGAGGCATTGCCCCAGCACATGAGCTTGAAAATCATCGAAAAGGAGCTGGCCACGTGGACATGAGCCCAGCGCTCTGGCGAAAGTCATCCAAATCAGGCTCGGACGGCGGATCCTGCGTCGAAGTGGCAACGAACCTTCCCGGGGTGGTCGGAGTCCGGGACAGCAAGGACCCGGATGGCCCCGCGCTGATCGTCAGCTCCGACGGGTGGCGCACCTTCCTTGGTGGGGTGAAGAAGGCGATGAAGTGACCAACCTGAGCGGCGCCGAATGGCGTAAGTCAAGCCGGTCAGGGTCGAATGGGGCAGCTTGCGTCGAAGTGGCAACGAACCTTCCCGGGGTGGTCGGAGTCCGGGACAGTAAGGATCCACTTGGGCCGGTGTTGTTGTGCGGTATGGAGGGGTGGCGGGTGTTCGTCGGTGGGTTGAAGGTGTCGGGTTAGGCGGACGCGCACTTCAACTCTGGTCGCGACGGTCCTCTGGTGGTGACGGTCCGCATTCAATGATCAGCGGTGCGGGGGGAGTTCGCCGGAGCCTCGGGGGATTAGGCGGGTGGGGAGCTGGACGCGCTCGGCGGGGCCGTTGTCGCCGGCCAGGCGGCGGAAGAGCAGCTCGGCGGCCGTACGGCCCAGCCCCGCGGGATCCTGGGCGATCACGGTCACCGAGGGGGTGAGGAAGTCGGCCAGCTCGAAGTCGTCGAACCCCACGATCGCGATGTGCGACGGCGACGTGCCGCCGGGGCCCTGGGCGCGCAGGGCTTCGAGGGCCCGCAGGGCGGCGACGGTGGTGCGGCCGTTGCCGGTGAACAGGGCCGTGGGCGGGTCGCCCTGCTCCATCATGCGTTCAAGATCGGCATGGATGCGCCGCTGCTCGGGGGCGCCCATGGTGACCAGCGACCCGTCGTACGGCAGCCCGGCCGTCCGCAGAGCCTCGCGGTAGCCCCGCAGGCGTTCGCCGGCGGTGAAGATGCGGGCACTGTCGCCGAGGAACCCGATGCGCCGGTGGCCGTGCGCGATGAGGTGCGCCACCCCCGTGCGGGTGCCGCCGGCGTTGTCGCACAGCACGGTGTCGACGTCCAGCCCCGGCCCGGCAGGGCGGTCGGCGAAGACGGCGCGGATCCCGGCGCTCAGCTCGGGGGCGAGGTAGCCGTGGTCGGACCCGGCGGGCACGATGACCAGCCCGTCCACCCGGCGGGCGCAGAAGGCCAGGACCAGCTCGCGCTCGCGCTCGGGATCCTCCCCGGATGAGCCGGTGAAGACCAGCGAGCCGTTGCGGATCGCGACGTCCTCGACCGCGCGGCTCAGCCCGGAGTAGAACGGGTCGGCGACATCTTCGATGATGAGCCCGATGCTCGCCGTGCGGCCCCGGCGAAGAACGCGGGCGCCGTCGTTGCGGCGGTAGCCGAGCAGCTCGATGGCCCTACGGACCCGTTCGGCGGTCGCCGCGTTGACCCCCGGCTCGTCGTTGACCACGCGGGAGACGGTCTTGAGCGCGACCCCCGCCGTGGCGGCGACGTCGTTCATCGTGGGCCGCCCGCGTCTGGTCTCTGCCACGGTCCGCATCATCCCGCATTTCAACGGCCTGTGACAACGTTGTCACCCAACCCGCCTCCAGGGTCGGGAACCACGGTGAACCCGTGGGCCGGAGGTTGGTAGTCAGGTGCCCGGACCACCGGTGGCGGAGGCGCGTACTCGGGTGCCGGCGTGTGGGGGCCGGGGGCTCGCCCGCGGCTGTACGGGCGGCGGGATGTTCGTACTCGGGTGCCGGCGTGGCTGTGCGGGTGGTGGGAGGTCGGGTTCAGGTGGCGGGGAGGGGGGCGTGGTGGATGCCGGCGGTGGTGTGGAGGTCGGCCTCTATGCGGGCGGCCGTCGCCAGCAGGGGCGGCAGCAGATCGCGGCGGGCGGACTCGATGGTGGTGCGGCTCGCGTGGGACGAGATGTTGACGGCCGCCACGACCTGCCCGCTACGGCCCCTGATGGGCGCGGCGATGGACCGCAGGCCCTCCTCCAGCTCCTGGTCGACCATGGACCAGCCCTGGGCCCGCACCCGATCGAGCTCGGCGACGAGCGCGTCCCGCGAGGTGACCGTGCGGGCGGTGTGCCGTTCCAGCGTGGCCTCGGTGAAGTACGCCTCCAGGTCGCCGGGCGGCAGCCAGGCCAGGAGCACGCGGCCCATCGAGGTGCAGTGCGCGGGGAAGCGCGTGCCGATGCTGATCGTCACCCGCATGATGCGGGTGGTGGGCACGCGCGCGACGTACACGATGTCCGAGACGTCGAGCACGGACACCGAGGCGGACTCGTGGACCTCGGCGACCAGCCGTTCGAGGTGGGGGAGGGCGACTTCGGGAAGGGACAGGCTGGACAGGTAGGAGTACCCCAGCTCCAGCACCCGGGGGGACAGCGCGAACAGGCGGCCGTCGGTGCGGACGTACCCCAGCTCGACCAGGGTGAGCAGGAACCTGCGGGCGGCGGCGCGGGTGAGCCCGGTCGCGCGGGCCACCTCGCTGAGCGTGAGCTCAGGGGTCGCGGCGTCGAAGGCCCGGATTACCGCCAGCCCACGGGCCAGCGACTGGACGTACTCCTCCGCCATGGTTGGTCCCCTTTCGCGGTGACCGTTATACCAGCAGTGATCGGCCCGTCCCAGAGACCGCCCCCAGCCCCGTCCCGGAGCCCGTCCCCGAGACCGCCCCCCAGCCCCCTCCGGAGCCCGTCCCGGAGCCCGTCCCGGAGCCCGTCCCCGAGACCGTCAGTGAAAGCCGGCCGTCTCTGAGAGCGGAAGCACGCCCACCTCTCTTCTGTTCGGCTCGCGAACAGAAGTTCTCAGCTGGACGGTACGTATCCCCAAGCGGACCGGTCAAGCGACACGTAACCGCAATGTTTCGCGGACGTTGACGCGATCTGCCCGCAGGCGTAGTTTCACTGACACGTTCATGTCAAGAACTCTCGTTCGCATAGCGAACACCACATTGCTCCGACACCCCCCTTGGAGTGCTGATGCGTCGCTCCGCTCGTATTTGTCTGGTGGCCGCCGCCCTCCTGGTCCCCGCGGCGGCATGTGGCTCCGCAGGCACCCCGCAGGGCGCCGGCGGGAAGGACAAGGTCACCGCCGGGGTGATCGCCATCGTGGACACCGCGCCGATCCATCTCGGCAAGGCCAAAGGTTTCTTCGACAAGCAGAAGATCGACCTGTCCATCACTCCTGTGCAGGGAGGCGCGGCGAGCATCTCGGGCGCGGTCGGCGGCCAGTTCCAGTTCGCCTTCGGCAACGTCACCTCGCTGCTGACCGCCAAGGAGCAGGGCCTGCCGATCAAGGTGGTGGCCAACGGCGTCTCCTCCACAGGAGAGCAGGGCAAGGACTTCAGCGCCGTGCTGGTGAAGCAGGACAGTCCGATCAAGTCGGCCAAGGACCTCGCCGGCAAGAAGGTGTCGGTCAACCAGCTCAAGAACATCGGCGACACCACGATCCGCTCCTCGGTGCGTAAGGCCGGCGGCGACCCCTCGCGGGTGACGTTCGTCGAGCTGCCGTTCCCCGACGCTCCGGCGGCGCTCCAGGCGGGCCGCGTGGACGCCATCTGGGTGGTGGAGCCCTTCGTCAGCCAGGCGATCTCCCAGGGAGCACGGCCGGTCGCGTGGAACTACGCCGACGCCGCCCCTAACCTCACCGTCGCGGCGTACTTCACCACCACCAAGACCGATCCCGACCTGGTCAAGCGGTTCACGGCGGCGATGGACGAGTCGCTGAAGTACGCCGACAGCCACCCCGAAGAGGCCCGCGAGATCCTCAAGAGCTACACCAAGATCGACCCGGCGGTCATCGCGAAGATCGTCCTGCCCAAGTGGCCGACGGAGATCAACCGCGAGTCCATCCAGACCATCGCGGACGACGCCCTCGGCGACGGCGTGCTGAAGCAGAAGCCCGACCTCGGGACCCTGCTGCCGTGACCGCTCCGACGGCCGGCGGGTCCGCCATGCCCCCCAGCGCCGGCGGGTCCGTGACGACCCGGAGAACCGGCGGCTCCGTGACGGTCCGGAGGCCCGGTGGGTCCGTGTTGACCGGGCCGGCCAGGGCCGCGTACGGCCTGGCGGGGCTGGCCTGCCTTCTGGCGGTGATGGAGGCGGTCCCCCGGCTGGGCGTCGTCGACCGGCGGTTCCTGCCGCCCGCGTCCGAGATCCTCGGCGCGCTGGCGGCGGAGCTGCGTACGGCCGCGCTGTGGATGGCCCTGGGGGAGACGATCGGCGGCTGGGCGCTCGGCCTGGCCATCGCGTTCCTCGCCGCCGTCGTCATCGGCGTCGTCATCGACGTGGTGCCGGGGCTGCGTGCGGCCTCCAACTCCACGGTCGAGTTCCTGCGGCCGATTCCCTCCGTGGCGCTGATCCCGCTGGCCACCCTGCTGTTCGGCGCCTCGCTCGGGTCCACGCTGCTGCTGGTGGTCTACGCCGCGTTCTGGCAGGTGCTCATCCAGGTCATGTACGGCGTCGCCGACGTGGACACGGTGGCCGAGGACACCGCCCGCTCCTACGGGCTGTCGCGATGGTCCCGTATCCGGCACGTGGTGTGGCCCACGGCCCTGCCGTACGTCATGACCGGCATCAGGCTCGCCGCGGCCGTAGCGTTCATCCTCGCGATCACGGCCGAGCTGGTCATCGGCAGCCCCGGGCTCGGCCTGGAGATCCAGATCGCGCAGTCCAGCGGCGCGGTCGCCACCATGTACGCGCTGGTGGTGCTGGCCGGGCTCGTCGGCATCGTGGTCAACCTGGCCGTGCGGACTCTGGAGCGCCGGGTGCTCGCGTGGCATCCGTCCGTACGAGGCGAGGTGGCGTCGTGACCCCGCCGAGCCAGGGCAGGGCTCGGGGGATCGGCCGGCGGCTGCTCCGCGTGCTGGGGCTGCCCGTCCTGCTCATCCTCGCGTGGTGGGCGTTCAGCGTGACGTCCGAGAGCTTCTACGTGCCCACCCCGCCGCGCATCGCCCAGGCGTTCGCCGAGACGTGGTTCTCGCGGCGTCTGCTCGACGACGCCCTGCCGAGCGTCGCGCGGTTGCTCGCCGGGTACGTCCTGGCGGCCGTCCTCGGCGTGGGCCTCGGGGTGCCGATCGGCCTTTCGGTACGGCTGCGCGCGGCGGCCGAGCCGGTGCTGGAGTTCTTCCGCGCGATCCCCCCGCCCGTGCTCGTCCCGCTGATCATGCTGCTGGCCGGCATCGACAACGGGATGAAGATCCTCGTCATCGTCTCCGGATGCGTGTGGCCGATCCTGCTGAACACGGTCGAGGGCGTCAGGGCGCTCGACCAGGTGCTCGCCGACACCTGCCGCATGTACGGCGTGCGGGGCCGGGCGCGGCTGCGGCACCTGGTGCTGCGCGGGGCCGGCCCGCAGATCATGGCGGGGCTCCGGCAGGCGCTGTCCATCGGGATCATCCTCATGGTGATCAGCGAGATGTTCGCCAGCAGCAGCGGGCTCGGATTCACCATCGTGCTGTTCCAGCGCGGTTTCGCCATCCCCGAGATGTGGAGCGGCATCCTGCTTCTCGGGTTGCTGGGGTTCGGGCTCTCCGTGCTCTTCCGGTGGCTGGAACGCCGCGTCCTTTCCTGGCATTGGAGCCACCGTGCTTGAGGTCACCGGCCTGAAGAAGATCTACGAGACCACCGGGCGCGAGGCGATCGGCGACCTGACCTTCCAGCTCGACGCGGGCGAGCTGGCCTGCGTCGTCGGCCCGTCAGGATGCGGCAAGACCACGCTGCTGCGGTGCGTCGCCGGGCTGCTCGCCCCGACGGCCGGCACGATCCGCGTCGGCGGCGTCCCGGTGACGGGGCCGCCCGACAACATGGCCGTCGTGTTCCAGGAGTACGGCCGCAGCCTGTTCCCGTGGATGACGGTCCAGCAGAACGTCGAGCTGCCGCTGAAGGAGAAGAGGCTGCCGCGCCCGCGCCGCGCGGAGCTGGTCGCCGAGTCGCTCGCCGCCGTGGGCCTGGCCGACGTGCCGCGCTCGTACCCCTGGCAGCTCTCGGGCGGCATGCAGCAGCGGGTGGCGATCGCGCGGGCCCTGGCGTACGAGCCGGAGGTGCTGCTCATGGACGAGCCGTTCGCGGCCGTCGACGCGCAGACCCGCGCGGAGCTGGAGGACCTGGTGCTCCGCATCTGGCAGCGGCTCGGCACGACCACGCTGTTCATCACGCACGACATCGACGAGGCCGTCTACCTCGGCCGGCGGGTGATCGTGCTGTCGGCGTCCCCCACCGTCGTGGTGGAGGACGTCAAGGTGGACCTGCCGCACGAGCGTGACCAGCTCACCACCCGGGCGCTCCCGCGCTTCACCGAGCTGCGCGGCCAGGTGTACGCCCAGATCCAGCGAGCGAAGGACGCCCGGTGAGCACCGGCGGGCGGCACGGCACCACGGAAAGGGGATTCGTCGTGGACTTTCTTGATCCCAAGGTCTGGTCCGGATCGGTGTTCGGCGGTGACGGCTGGGTGCCGTCCCAGGCCGGTGACGCCCCGGTGATCGCGCCCGCCACCGGGCACGAGATCGGCCGGGCCGGCGTCGCGGGTCCCGCGGACGTCGCCGCCGCGTCCGTACGGGCCGCGAAGGCCCAGCGCGAGTGGGCCGCCGCCTCGTTCGAGGAGCGCGCGGGCGTCCTGCGCAGGGCCGGCCGCCTGTTCGAGGAGCACGCCGCCGAAATCCAGGGATGGCTGATCCGCGAGTCCGGCTCGATCCCCGGGAAGGCGGGCTTCGAGACCCACGTCGCCGCGCAGGAGTGCTACGAGGCCGCCGCGCTGGCCTCCCAGCCGCCCGGCGAGATCCTGCCGACCGCCAAGAAGCGCCTCAGCCTCGCGCGCCGCGTGCCGGCCGGGGTCATCGGCGTCATCTCGCCGTTCAACGCGCCGCTGATCCTCGGCATCCGGTCCGTCGCGCCCGCGCTGGCCCTCGGCAACGCGGTGGTGTTCAAGCCCGACCCGCGTACCGCCGTCTGCGGCGGAGTCGCGGTGGCCCGCGTGTTCGAGGAGGCGGGCCTGCCTCCGGGCCTGCTGCACATGCTGCCCGGCGGCGCCGGCGCGGGGGAGGCGATGGTCGCCGACCCCCGCATCCGTGTCATCTCCTTCACCGGCTCGACGGCGGCGGGGCGCAGGGTGGCAGAGCTCGCCGCCCGGCACCTCAAGCGCGTCCACCTGGAGCTCGGCGGCAACTCCGCGCTGATCGTCCTCGACGACGCCGACCTCGACCTCGCCGTCTCGGCGGGTGCGTGGGGGTCGTTCTTCCACCAGGGCCAGATCTGCATGACCTCGGGACGGCACCTGGTCCACGCCTCGATCAAGGACGAGTACGTCGAGCGGCTCGCCGCCAAGGCCGACCACATGCCGGTCGGCGACCCCGCCACCCAGGAGGTCGCCCTCGGCCCGCTCATCGACGAGCGCCAGCGGGACAAGGTCCACGCGCTGGTCACCGGGAGCGTCGGCGGTGGCGCCCGGCTCGCGGCGGGCGGTACGTACGAGGGCCTCTTCTATCGCCCGACCGTGCTGACCGACCTGACGCCGTCCGCGCCCGCGTACGCCGAGGAGGTCTTCGGGCCGGTCGCGCCGGTCATGGCGTTCTCGTCGCCGGAGGAGGCGGCGTCCCTGGCCGCCGACAGCGAGTACGGGCTGTCGCTCGGCATCCTGACCCGCGACGCCATGAAGGGGCTGGCCCTGGCCGACCTCATCCCCACCGGCATCGTCCACATCAACGACCAGACCGTGGACGACGAGGCCGTCGCGCCCTTCGGCGGGGTCGGGGCCTCCGGCACCGGATCGAGGTTCGGCGGCACCAGGGCCAACATCGAGGCGTTCACCGACACCCAGTGGGTGACCATGCAGGGCGACATCGCCAGATACCCATTCTGAAAGGCCGGTATCCGCACGTAAGCATTCGGATGGCCACCGATAGGCTCCCGACCCTATGACCAGTTCCACCTCGGAGCCCGAACCCGAGCCGGGATCCCCCGCGACCGGAGCCCCTCGGGAGCCCGCGACCGTCACCGGAACCGCGCCCGGAGGGCTCGGCAGGGGGCAGGTGCTGCTGATAGCGGGCTTCGTACTGGCCTCGCTCAACCTGAGGCCCGCCCTCGCCGGGATGTCGCCGCTGCTCAGCGAGATCATGGACGACCTCTCGCTGTCCCCCGCGGCGGGCGGGGCGATCACCACGGTCATGGTGGTCTGCCTCGGCCTGCTGGCTCCGGTCGCGCCCGCCCTGGCGACGCGCCTCGGCCTCGACCGCACGCTGCTGATCGGCCTGCTCATCCTCGCCGCGGGGGTCGTCCTGCGCGGGGTGGGCGGCCTCGTCGCGCTGTACGCCGGGTCCGCCGTCGCGGGCACGGCCATCGCCATCATGAACGTGGTCATGCCCGGCGTGGTGAAACAGCATTTTCCGCACCGCGTCGGGCTCTTCACCGGCATCTACGTCTCGGGCCTGGTGACGGGCGCGGCCACGGCGTCGGCGATCATGGTGCCTATCGAGGAGGGGTACGGCTGGCGCGCGGCGGCCGGATCCGTGGCGGTCCTGGCGCTGGCGGCGGCGGCGCTGTGGGCGCCGCAGGCCCTGCGGCGGCACCGTCGCGACCGGGACGGCGGCGGGCACAGGCCGTACGCCATGCTGCTGCGCAGGCGCGTGACCTGGTACGTCATGGCCTTCATGGGCTTCCAGTCGCTGACGTTCTACATCATGCTGGCCTGGCTGCCGACGATCTTCCGTGACGCGGGGCTGCCCGCCGACCAGGCCGGCTACCTGCTGGCGCTGACCAACCTCGCGCAGATCGCCGCCACGCTCACGGTGCCGGTGCACGCGGGACGCGCCCGGTCGCAGGTGCCGCACATCGTGGTGGCCGCGCTGCTGACCGTCGCCGGGTACCTCGGCGTGCTGATCGCCCCCGTCACGCTGCCGTGGCTGTGGATGATCGTGCTCGGGGTCGGTCAGGGCGCCTCGATAGCGCTCGCCCTGCTGATCATCGCCCTGCGGGCGCCCGATCCCGCCTCGGTCACCGCGCTGTCGGCGGTGGCGCAGTCGTCCGGCTACCTGCTCGCGGCACTCGGCCCCTTCCTCATCGGGCTGCTCCACCAGCTCTCCGGCGGCTGGACGCTGCCGCTGGTGACCGGCCTGCTCGTCTGCGGCGTCCAGCTCGGCTTCGGCGTCCTCGCCGGGCGTCCCGTGCCCGCCGAGGCGTGACCCGGCGGGCACCCGGTCACGGGTAGGTGGGGATGAGGTCGGCGTGTCGGGATCGGCCTGCCGGGAGTAGTACCACGCCTCCCAGGGGACGACGGTCGAGACGCACGGGATCCCCTGGGCCTCGCACACCGTCGCGACCGGGTTGGTGGTCTCGGGGGCGGAACTGGTGAGGATCATGTCCGCGTGGTCCCGCAGCACCAGCTCGCGCGCGACCTCGGACGCCCGGCCCGGGTCCGACCGGGTGTCCTTGACCACGATCTCGACCTCGTAGGTCTTCCCGCCGACCGTGAAGCCCTTGGCGTACGCGGCGGTCGCGCGCACGCGGTCGACCACGAAGCCGTCTCCGGAGGCGAAGCCGGCCAGCGACCCCGTCCGGGGGCTGACGTACCCGATCACGATCTTGTTGCCGGTCCTGGCGCCGGGGCCCTTGGCCGAGCCGCACGCGGTCGTGCCGGCGGCGAGGGCTCCGAGGCCCACGCCCTTCAGGAGGGTGCGACGGGGCAGGGACGGTCCGTTCACAGGAGACTCCTCATGAGGTGTCCGATATGTGATGTGCGAAGAGCGACCAGCCCCGGGGCGAGGCGAGCGAGCCCCAGAGGCCGTGGTGCGGCAGGACGCCATTCGGCCCCACGATGCCCAGGGCCCCGGCAATCGCGTTCCCCTAAGCAGTGATCCTTTTAGGTGCTGATAATTGTGGATGAATGGTGACTGGCGCTGGTGATCGCGAATAGTCGCCGGTCGTCAATGGTGGTGGGCGATGCCGTGCCCGGGAGCCCCCTGCGTGTCGACGGAGGGATGAGCATCTGACCAGGCCTAACATCGACCGGTGATCGTCTTTCCGTGGGTACTGGCCGGTGTGGTGTCCCTGCTGCCGGGCGGAATGACCGCCGTCTCCGCCGCGCACGGCGCCGGCGGGCCGGGCCCCCGCCCGATCGTCATCGGGCACCGCGGCGCCTGCGCGTACCGGCCGGAGCACACCCTGCTCTCGTACGAGACCGCCGTCCAGATGGGCGCCGACTTCATCGAGCCGGACCTGGTCTCCACCAGGGACCACGTGCTGGTGGCCCGGCACGAGAACGAGATCTCCGCAACCACGGACGTCGCCACGCATCCGGAGTTCGCCACGCGCAGGACCACCAAGGTGATCGACGGGCGCAGGCTGACGGGATGGTTCACCGAGGACTTCACCCTGGAGGAGCTGCGCACGCTGAGGGCCGTGGAGCGGCTGCCCGGGCTGCGTCCCGGCAGCGCCGCCTTCGACGGCCGGGCCCGTATCGCGACGTTCGACGAGATCGCCGCCCTGGCCCGCCGGGCCGGAGTCGGCCTCTACCCCGAGACCAAGCACCCGGGCTACTTCGCCTCCATCGGGCTGCCCCTGGAGGAGCCGATGCTCGCGACCCTCGGCCGGTACGGCTGGCGCGAGCGGTCGGACCCGGTGTTCATCCAGTCCTTCGAGACCGCCAACCTGAAGGCGCTGCGCGGCAGGACACGCCTGCGGCTCATCCAGCTCCTGGAGTCGTCAGGGGCTCCCCAGGACCTGGTGCTCGCGGGCGACCCGCGCACCTACCGCGACCTTTCGACCCCCGAGGGGCTGCGCGAGATCGCCACGTACGCCGACGGCATCGGCCCCTCCGTGCGCCTGGTGGTGCCGACGGACGCGGGCGGCACCCTCCAGGCCCCGACCACGCTCGTCGAGGACGCGCACCGGGCGGGCCTGGCCGTGCACGTCTGGACGATCCGCCCGGAGAACTCGCAGCTCCCCGCCGACTTCCGCGTGGGCGACCCGGCGGCGCCCGGGTACGCGAGCGCGCACGGCGACGTGGCCGGCTGGCTCAGGAGGCTGTACGAGCTCGGGGTCGACGGGGTGTTCACCGACGACCCCGGCATCGCACGGCGTACCGTCGACGGGCTCCGCACGCCGGTCAGACCAGTGCCTCGGCCTCCGTCTGGCGCAGCTCGTCCGCGTAGCTGAGAGAGACCCGGCGCATGACACCGTCGGTGCTGATCGAGTACTGGCCGAGGCGCCACAGCGGGGGAGAGTAGGCGTGGATCGAGACGCTGGTCTCCGCGTGCCCGTTGACCCGGTGGATGTGGTCGGGCCCGAACGAGATCGCGTCGCCCTCGGACAGCAGGGTCTCCAGGTGCTCGCCCCCGATGCGGGGGTTCGACTCCTTGAGCGTGCCCTCGACGACCCGCAGGGCCCCGGAGGAGACGTCGTGGTCGTGCCACCCGGTGTCGTCGTCGGGGCGCCAACAGATGAGCCACACGTCGACGTAGGAGTCCCGGTAAAGGGAGGCGTAGTGGCGGGCCTCTCCGGACTCGCCGAACGTGACGTGGTGCGACCAGAGCTCAGGCCGCTCCGCCAGATCCTCGACGAGATCGCGCAGCTCGCGCTTGTCGAGAAATCGGTCGGGCAATGACTCCCAGCTCATCTGGGCACAACTCCTTCCATATCTAGCAGGCGCATCGGATTGGTCACCGATATCTGGTGGGTGGCGGCCTCGCCGAGCATGGCGTCGGGCGGTGAGGCGTAGGGGGCGTCGGAACCGAGGACGACGACCTCGATGCCGAGCACCCGGGTGATCGCGTCGATGGCCTTGTGGCCGTACGACGAGGTCTCCAGGAAGGCGTTCGGGTCGACGACGCCCCGGGTGGAGCCGCCCCGGGTGATGAAGCGCTCCACGTGCAATGGCGCGAGGCCGCCGAGCAGTGCGAAGCAGACGCGCAGCCGCGGGTGCCGTGGGCGGCCGAACGCCTGGAAGGCGTACCAGGCGGCGTGCATCTGCTGGACGTACGGGACGACCGCCGGCCACCACGCGGGCCCGTCAGGCGCCCCGGCCGGGCCCGGATGGACGAACAGCGGCAGGTCGCGCTCCTCCAGCAGGTCGAGCAGTGGCGCGACCCTGGCGAAGCCCCCGGCGTCGAGCAGGGTGGTCGCGGGGAGCTGGAGACCGGCGAAGCCGCAGTCCAGCACCTTGGCGGTGCGCGCCGGGTCGATCTCGGTCACGCAGGTGGACGCCCACGCACTGAACGACGCGGGCAGTTCGAGCGCGCCCTCGTGGTAGGCGGTGAGCAGCGGCCAGGCGTCGGCGGGCGGCAGGTGCTCGATGCCGAGCGGGCTCGACAGCGACACCAGGGCGAGGTCGAGACCGTGCTCGCGGTTGAACGCCAGCCGGTGGCCGAGGTCGTGGTCGAGGGGGTTCGCCGCGAAGGGCTCCTCGCCGTCGAGGTGCAGGGTCCAGCCATCGAGGAACGGCGGCTCCGTGCGCGCCCGTAGCGCGCCGACGAATCCGGGCGTCCAAATGTGCTGGTGCACATCGATGCTCACCGCTGTCACCTCCTGGGGACCACACTATCCGACAATTCCTATCGACATTATCGGGTATGCCTGGGGACATGCTGTGAAACGGTTCACTGATTCGTTTCAGTGAACCGCTTCACCTCCTCGGCGTCAACACTCTGTCCAGACATCGAGACGGCAGGCCCCTCGCGCCGGGGGGATTCCGCATAGGCTGGCTTGATGCCGCGCTCCCAGCCACGCAAACGGGCGACGATCCGCGAGGTGGCCCAGGCGACCGGGCTGTCGCCCGCGGCCGTGTCCTACGCGCTGCGGGGCATGCAGGTGTCCGAGGAGACCATCGAGCGGGTGCGCCAGGCCGCCGCCGAGCTGGGGTACGAGGCCGACCCCATCGCCCGGGCCCTGGCGAGCGGCCGCACCGGCATGATCGGTCTGCTCTGCGGGTCCCTGGAGGATCTGTGGCAGCAGTCGCTGGCGTTCGGCATCGGCCGGGCCCTGCGCGACAAGGACCGCTACGCGCTCATCCTCGACGCCGCGGGCGACCCCGCGCGCGAGCGCACCCTGGCACGCCAGCTCCGCGACCAGCGGGTCGACGGCCTGATCGTGCAGCCCGTCGACCCGGCCGCGCCGCTGTGGGCGCAGCTCGCCGAGACGCTGCCGGTGGTCTCCATCGGCGACGCCCTGCTCGACGCCCGCACGGCGGGGGAGGTCGTCTTCGACAACCGCAGGGGGGTCACCCTGGCCCTTGAGTACCTCAGGGGGAAGGGCCATCGCCGCGTCGCCGTGCTGACCCCGACGCGGTCGAGCACTCCCGACCGTCCCGCCGACGTCCACGTGACCGCCGAGGCCGAGCGCCTGGGGCTGGACATCGACGTCGTGACCGCTCCCCACGGGCTGGCCGCGACCACCAAGGTGGCGTGCGAGCTGCTCGGCGGCGACGCCAGGCCGAGCGCGGCCTTCTGCTTCTCCGACTCCATCGCCTACGGGGTGTACGCGGCGGCGGCCGAGCTGGGGCTGCGCGTCCCCGACGAGATCTCGGTCATGGGGTACGACGACCACCCGATGTCAGGGCTCCTCACCCCCGGCCTCACCTCGGTCAACTGGGACATCGACGGCATCGTGCGGGCCGCCGTGCGGCTGGTGGTCGCGGCGGCCGACGGGCAGAACCGCAGGCGCAGGATCATCCAGGCGCCCGAGCTGCGCGAGCGGGGGTCCGTCGGCCCGTGCCGGCCCTCGTAGATTTCTCCGCTCAGTCCTCGTTGAGACCGAGGAGCATGTCGAGGAGCCAGGTGATGAGGCCGACGAGGATCGCCCCGAGGAAGGCCGTCCAGAAGCCGCTCACGTGGAACGGCAGCTTGAGCTGCTCGGCGATCCAGCTCGTGAGCAGCAGCAGGAGGGCGTTCACGACCAGCGCGAACAGGCCCAGCGTCAGCACGTAGAAGGCGCAGCCGAAGGTCTTGATGATCGGCTTGAGCACGGCGTTCACGAGGCCGAAGATGAGGGCGACCGCGAGGAGGGTGGCCGCGGACTTCTCCGTGGTGGCCCCGGAGACGGTGATCCCGGGGATCAGGCGCGTGGCCGCCCAGAGCGCCGCCGCGACGACAAGGATCTTGATAATGATCTTCACGCTCCCGATGGTCGCACGTGCACGCGGGCGAGCGGTAGGGGCGGAAGGTCCGGGGCTCCCGGTCCTGGGGCCGGTGAAAGATCGTTTTAACAGGGAGTGTTCGCTGGAGGGGTGGCCCAATCAGGATCGAAGGGGGTACACCATGACACGCGCGATCACGCTGCGGTCGCGGCCCGTCGGCTGGCCGACAAAGGACGATTTCGAGCTGGTCGAGCTGGAGCTCCCGCCACTGCGTGAGGGCCAGATCCTGGTGCGCAACCTCTACATGTCGGTCGATCCCTACATGCGCGGGCGGATGAACGAGGGCGAGTCGTACGTGCCGCCCTTCGAGCTGGGCGAGCCGCTGCGCGGCGGCGCGATCGGCGAGGTGGTCGAGACCCTCGCTCCGGAGTTCCGGATCGGCGACATCGTCCTGCACGACTACGGCTGGCGGGAGCACGCCGTGCTGGACGCCTCGGAGGCGCGCCGGATCACGCCCCTGCCGGGTGTGCCGCTGTCCGCCTACCTCGGCGTGCTCGGCATGCCGGGCCTGACCGCGTACGTCGGGCTGCTCGACATCGCGGCCTTCAAGAAGGGCGACGCGGTGTTCGTGTCGGGGGCCGCGGGCGCGGTCGGCAGCCTGGCCGGGCAGATCGCCCGCCTCAAGGGCGCCTCCCGGGTGGTCGGCAGCGCCGGCTCTCCCGCCAAGGTCGCGCACGTGATCGAGAAGCTCGGCTTCGACGACGCGTTCGACTACAAGGCGGACGGGCCGGTCGTGGAACAGCTCAGGCGCGCGGCCCCCGACGGCATCGACGTCTACTTCGACAACGTCGGCGGCGAGCACCTGGAGGCCGCCATCGACGTGTTCCGCCGGTACGGCCGCACCGCGGTGTGCGGGGCCATCTCCGTCTACAACGAGGCCGAGCCGGTCTGCGGGCCGCGCAACCTCTTCCTGGTGATCGGCAAGCGGCTCACGCTGCGCGGCTTCATCGTCGGCGACCACGCCGACCGGATGCCCGACATGATCGATGAGGTCGGCGGGTGGCTCCAGGAGGGCAGGATCACCTTCGAGGAGACCGTCGTGGAAGGGCTGGAGAACGCTCCTGACGCCTTCATCGGCATGCTTCGGGGGGAGAACCTGGGCAAGATGATCGTTCGGCTGGCCTAACGTGCATATCCCCCTGATCGCGGGGAAAGGGCCATAAAGGGGGTGAGCCGTAATGGACCAGGACGAGCTGCAGTCGCTGACGCCCAAGGAGCTTCACGACAGGGCGGTGCGCTACGCCGTGGCGCACGGCGACTTCGGCTTCCTGTGGGAGCTCCTGAAGGTGATCCCGGCGGCCGAGGCCGCGAGCGGTCACGCGGACGAGACGGCCAACGACCTCAGCCGGGTGTCGGCGCTGCTCAGCGACGCGATGGCCTCCGGTGAGGGCGAGCTTGGCGAGGCGCTGCGCCCCGTCTACATCGCCTACCTTTCCGAGCACCCCGACGCCTGAGCGTTCCGCGCCGGCTCTAGGCTCCAGGGCATGGCATCGGTGAATGTGGAGCGTACTGACAACGGCTTCGTGGCGCGCAACGCGCGCGGAGCGGAGGTCGCGATGGGCAGCGGCGACGAGGAGGGGGTCTTCACCCCCGTGGAGCTGCTGCTCGCCGCGGTCGGAGGCTGCAACATCGTGACCGTCGAGCCGCTCACCGCGCAGCGCGGGCACAGGCTCGTACGGCTGGCGATGACGGTCCAGGCGGACAAGGTCGAGCCCACGCTGCTCGGCCCGGTCACGATCACTTACGACGTCGAGCTGCCCGAGGGCGACGCGCAGGCGGACGAGGTCTTCCGCGCCGTGGCGCACCGGGTCCATGAGCGGCACTGCACGGTGAGCCGCTCCCTGGAGAAGGGCACCGAGGTCAAGGTCGAACTGCCTGAATAGCCGCCTGGCCCGGCGGGTCCGGCCGTACCCGGTCATCCCAGCGAGTTAGACCGAATCTATACCCTGGGATGACGAGTAGCTCAGGCCCCGGTATGTAGTGTTAAGGCAGGTCAAGAGGGATGCGACCAGCCGCCCGAGAGGGCGCCGCAGAGCTTTTTGCCGGAGAAGGACGCGGTGGGGGACCGCGTCCATACTGCGGGACCGCCCGATGCGTTTGGGGGAAGGCATCGGCGCTGGACCGTATAGATCGGGGCCGGGCAGGCGGGGGACTGCCCGGCCCCGATTCATGTCTCCCGGCCTTCGGCCCTGAACGTTCCGCCGCACGTCCCCGCTCGCGCACGCCCGTCTCGTCGTACGGGCGTGCGCTTTCTTTCGCCGCCATTCGGGTGACCCTCTTCATCACCGGTCACACCGGTCACACCCGTCACATTGATCTCCCATCCGGCCCCTACGCTTAACTCGCCATGCGCCCAGATGTCCGAAGTATGGGGGTTTGTGGTGCGAAGGTAGATCTAATAATGCTTTGTAGTCATTTCGTTTGCTTTGTCCTGACTCGGTGGGTAAGGTTTCAACCACGAAAGAGACGGTGACCTGGTCTTCAGTCCGAAGGCCGCCGACTCGAATGTCGAATCTCCAGGGCTCCAGGGCTCGGGGGAACCGGGGACCCAATCCCTTGGGGTGAATCCGCGCGAGCGGTAGGGCGTACTCCAAGCCCGAACCCGTCAGCTAACCCGGTAGACGTGATTGGAGAGGAGACCCGAGTGGAGCACCCCACTCCGCGCAGTCAGTCCACCGGGCAACCCTAGACCCGGATCTTCGCCGTCAGAAGCGGCAAGTCGGCTGGTAGCAGCCGTGCACCGAGCGACACACCCTCTGTGACACATGGTGGCGAGTGCCACCGCTAACCGACCACGTACGAATGCGGGCTCAGCGCCGCGATGGACCGTGAACCGGTCTCGCTTACGCCCTGAGAACGCTTTCCATCCCCCGCACCGAACTCTTGACCACTCGGAGCGCGGGTCCCCTTGTCTTCTGATGAAAGATCCTTCCCTCCCATGGCCTTTTTCCAGAACACCCCTAGAAGTCGATGGACATCTCGCTTCGCCGGCGTAGCCCTCGCATGCGCCACCGCCGTCTGCACGACCGCCACGGCCCGCGCCGACGACCAGCCGGTCACCTCCGTTCCGGTCCAGGCCGAGAAGCCGATGTTGCTCAAGGGCTCTACGAAGGCCTCCTACTTCTGGGACGACGCCTCCGGCCGCATGGGTGACACGGGACTGCCCGCCATCGGCAAGCCCATGCAGAAGGGCCTGTTCGCCAGCCCCTGCTGGCCCCTCGGCACCGAGGGGTACGTCCTCTACAAGGACAAGAAGGCACCCTTCTTCATCGGTGACCGCGGCCCGGGCATCCCGTCCGAGAGCGGCGTCATGCTGGACATCGACGGGAAGACCTTCGCGGAGCTGACCGGCGGAACCTTCAGCAACTCCTCCCTCGTGGTGACCGGCTTCAACGCCGGCCACATCAAGGTCGACTACGTCATCACCAAGTGGGGCGACGGCGTGGGCAAGAAGAACTACCCGGTGCCGTTCTCGAGCGGCGCGTGGGGCGTCATCGACAAGAACCCCGCCAAGCCCCCGATCCCGGTGGTCCTCGCCGCCGACTGACCCCCGGAGCCCCCCCCGCGCGGAAGGCCTCCCGGGAACCATGTGAAAGCCCCACAAGAAGGCACGTAAAGCCACCGCGGATGTGCGGAGGTTGGCCAGGACTGCTAAAGTCACCGTAGTCACGCGCCGCTAGCTCAGTTGGTTAGAGCAGCTGACTCTTAATCAGCGGGTCCGGGGTTCGAGTCCCTGGCGGCGCACCACAGCTTTGATCGGTGACCTGGGCGCTCTCCACTTCGCGGAGGGCGCCCACAGTCATTTCCGGCCCCCTTGCGCTCGGAGCTTGGCGGGAACCGCCCCTGGGGGATCATCACCTGAGTGGTACCGCTGTCTGTAGGGCCGATCTTCCCGCTGGCGGCATGGTGGCGGCCTCAGCCCCGCTGAAATGGTGGTCGCACCGAGTACCCGATCCACCAGGAGAAGATCCACATGCGGAGCGCACCCCGTCGGCGCCGGTTCTTTCCACCCCTCGCCGCCGCCCTGCTGGCGGCCGTGGGCACGGCCGCCCTGGCACAGCCCGCCGCGGCCGGCGGCTACGATCCCGTGCCCGAGCTGCGCCGGAAGGCCCATTCGCTGAGCGGTACCGCGCCGTCCGGTGACCTTGGCGACCTGCGCCCGCTCGGCCGGGCCGTGGGCGACGCCAAGGTGGTGGGGCTGGGCGAGGCCACGCACGGAGCGCACGAGTTCTTCACGATGAAGCACAGGGTGTTCCGCTATCTCGTCGAGGAGAAGGGTTTCACGACCTTCTCCCTCGAAGCGGGCTGGAGCGCGGGGCTGCGGCTGAACGACTATGTCCTGCACGGGAAGGGCGACCCGAAAACGATCATCAACGAGGAGTTCGGCAAGCTGGGCATGTGGACCGTCCAGGAATACCTGGACCTCATCGGGTGGATGCGCGGGTACAACGCGCACCACGTGAGGAAGGTCCAGTTCATGGGCAACGACGCCAACTACCCCGCTTTGGGTGGGCAGCTCCCGAAGCTGGTGACCGGCTACGCGCGGCGTCACCAGCCCGCCCTGCTGCCGGAGCTCGACGCCCTCTACCGCAACCTGCGCGCCGTACGGGATGCCGACGCCTTCTGGAGCCTGCCGCCGGTAGAGCGCGAGGCATTGGTCTCCCAGGCCGGCCAGGCCCTTGACCTGCTGCGACGGAATCCGGGGCCCGACCAGGAGAGCCACGCGTGGGCGGTGCAGAACGCGCGCTCCATCGTCCAGACCGCCACGGCGCTGTCCTTCGACCCCGGCGACCCGGAGCAGGTGAGCAAGGGCCTCCGGTACCGCGACAAGATCATGGCCGACAACGTCGCGTGGTGGCGGGAGCACACGGGGGAGAAGATCCTGCTGTCGGCCCACAACGCCCACGTGGCGTACGTGCCGTACGACGCGAAGCTCTACCCCAAGGTGCAGGGCGCCTTCCTGCGCGACCGGCTGGGCGCCCGCTACGTCGCGATCGGACTCGCCTTCGGCCAGGGGTCCTTCAGGGCGCAGGACGCGGACGGCCGGTGGGGCGCCGTCACGGTCGGGCCTCCCGCGAAGGGAGGGAACAACGAGGCGTTGGGCCGGGTCGGCTCGTCCGGCTACTTCCTGGACCTGCGCACGACGTCCGCCTCGGCCCGCGCCTGGCTCGACAGGCCCCGGCGTACGCGCGACGCCGGCAGGCTCTGGCCCGAGCCCGAGCGCATGGTCTCGCTGGGAAGGTCCTACGACGCGCTGATCTATCTGCGCGAGACCACGGCCGCGCGTCCCCTGCGCTGATCAGGCGAAGCGTTCGATGGTGACGGGGATCAGTCCTTGCTCGCGGATCGCCTGCCTGTGGTGGTGGAGCAGCGTGCCGATGCCCGGGTCCGGCCCGGGGCCCGGGTTCACGGTCACGTCGAGGCACCAGGCGATGCCCGCCCCGATCCGGCGCAGCTCCCAGGTGACCGTGTGGCCGGCGGCGGTCGCCGTCGCCGTACCTACCACGTGCGCCCGGGGGTCCGCCTGATCGCCGGCCGGCTCCAGCCTCAGCGCCGACCGCAGGCGGGCCAGGCCGCGCTCGTGCAGGTCTCCGGCGAACAGGATGCGGTAGAGGCGCTTCTCGTCACCCGGTGAGCCCAGGTCCAGCGGGTCCTCGGCGGGCAACGGCTGGCAGTCGTGGAAGAAGGCGCGGATCCGTGCTTCCTGCGGCAGTTCGCCCCCGCCGAGCATGGTGTAGGCGTCGGCGGCGTCGGCGCGGCTCACCGGGACCACCCGCTCTCGCAGCAGGGCGTCGGTGCGGATGGCGCGGCTCAACGCCGGGCGATCGCGCCAGGCACCCGTCGCGGGCGTCCACTCGACGCCCGCGATACCGGCCGCGGTGTGGTCGCCGCGCAGGAGGAACTCCTCGACCAGGATGACCGACGGCAACGCCCCACGGCCCCGGTCGCCCGCCGCGGCGAAGATCAGGTAGTAGTCCAGCGGCGGGTCATCCCTCATCAGGGCCTCTCCGCCCACCCTTAGCGGCGAGCCCTCGGCCCCTGGCCATCGCGGACCGTACCGCGCATCCCCACCCACCGTCACATGATCCCCTCCGGGGGCGGCAAGGGCAACGTGCCTTCCGGCGGTCCCTGCTTGCCCGCCGCCGCCCGTGCCGTGCCGCCACCATCGGGAAGTTCGCGGATCACTCGTGACCTTTCCTCCCGGCGGCCGGATTTCCGCACCGGGCACCGGAACATGGACGTGGATCAACGGAACCGTTATCTTCAACGCCACAGCGACCCGAGAGGAGCCGTGGATGGCGCAGAGGACGAGCAGACCACCCCGGGTGCCTCCTCAGCCGGACGTTCGCCGGCCGGGCCTCCGCCGCTCCGTGATCGCCGTCCTCGTCGTCGCGCTGGTAGCGGGCGCGGCGGGAGCGGCGATCGGATATGCCGTCGGCCGCCCCGGCGCCGATCAGGTCGCCATCACCGAGCTGCGGAAGGCGGACGCGAAAAGAGACGTCCAGCAGATCGGGGAGCTGACCGCCCTGGCGCGAGCCACCGCCGGCGATCTCGACAAGGTGCTGTCCGGACTCGCCGAAGCGATCCCCAAGGACAAGACGTCGAATGCGAAACCGGCCACTCCCGTGCAGATCGAAGAGTGGCAGCGGACTCTACGCCAGGCGGCCGAGAGGCATGCGGAGACGCCGTCCGGGACGACCGCCACGAACGTGGCCCGTGGGGGGTTCCGCAGCGCGGTGAACGCCATGACCGCCGCGGTCGACACCTACGCGGCGAGCCAGCGGCTTCCCGTCGGAGTGCGGGAGACCTTCGCCGACCTCGCCGCGCGCCAGCGTTCCGCCGCCATCGCGATGTGGTCCGTCGCCGCGACCCAGCTCGACCAGATCAACGTCGACGCGGGCAACGGCCACCAGCATGCCTACCTGACGGGTACGCCAGAGGACGGCGCCATCACCGCGGACGAGGTTCCGGAGGGCAGGCCGCACTGACACACATAGGCCCGTGACGGTCATTCGTGCGGCGCCGCGCGCCTTCGCCTGAGTGACATCCTGACGAAGTAGGCGCCAAGGAGAATGGCGGCCACTCCGCTTCCCACCACGATGCCGAGGCTCTGGCCGTCGATTCCCGTGAAGGGCAGGTTCCCTGTTTGACGCGGTACGGGCGCGGTGGTCGGGGTGTGGATTATGGCGGGGAGTTCGTTTCCGAATTCGTGGGATTCCAGGCGCGTGCTGCCCTTGTCCTTGTACGGGGAGTCGCCGAATTCATGGACCTCCACGTGGTTGCTCCAGGTGTGGGTCTCGGTGTTCGGCCCCTTTCCGAACTGGCGTGATCCCGATTCGGTGTGCGAGGTTCCGGCGGGGAGGTCGTCGAGATCCCACGGTGCCGAGTCCGTGGTCGAGGCGCCGGTCCCGGTCACAGGGTCGCCGCCGGGCCGGGGCGGGTCCGGACGGCCGGCCGGGCTGCCGCTCGGCACGGGAAGCACCCGCACCGACACCCCGGTGGAGGCCGCCCCGTCCTCGCCGGGGACCGCCTCGCCCGCCGTGCGGCGCCCGTCCCCCTCACCGTCGTGTCCGATCGCCGAGGCGGCCATGGCCGTGGGCGCACAGACGGCCAGCAGGACCGCGACCTCGATTCCCAGCACGATTGACCTGAGCCGTCCACGCATGGTTTTCCCCCGGATAACTTAAATTCTGCCCATTTGATCGCCTGTTGCACATCTATCGGCCTTTCTCGAATTTACCCATTTCAAGCGGGATATCACCGCGATTACGACTTGTCCTGCGCTGTCCGACTGGAGCCTCTGGCCCGACGCGCCGGATTCCGGGATTACCGGATATATGCGGCTGAGCGCGCCGCTCGGCAATGCAAATTTCCGGAAAATGATCGTGTACTTCTGTGCAACGTCCGATAAATGGGGTTAATGTCAGAATTGTCATCTTTGTGAAGGTGTTCGTGCGGCGATGATTCCGCGTGAGACCCGCCGAAGAGGGTTGCGAGCGATCATTCTTGACACTCTGAGTGATCATTCGGATACTGCCTGCAAATGATCACGGTCAGGCAGGGATACTGCGGATGGAAACGGTTGTACTCGGACGGGTGCCCTGATGAAGGGCGTCGTGCCCCGCCGGCTCGGGCGGAAGCTGTGCGGTGTCCTCTCGGTGGCCTGCCTTCTCGCGGCGCAGTGCCCGGCCGTCCTCGCCTTGGCCAGGCCCACGCCAGGGTTCTCGTTGCAGGTGAGCCCGGCCCGCCTGGTCATCCCTGCGGGGACGGTCTCCACCGCCCAGCACTTCCAGGTGACCAACGGAGGCCGGACGCCATACGACGTGATCGTCGAGAAGGCCGACTTCACCGCGAGCGAGAAAGGTGCGCTGAACTTCAGGCCCGACGCCCCCTACGCCGCGTCGGCCTGGGTGAGCGTCGACCCCGTGCGGTTCCGGATGGCGCCCGGCACGACCAGGAACGTGACCGTCCGGATCACGGTGCCCGCCGCCCCGGAGCCGGGCGACCACCAGCTCGCCCTGCTCTTCAAGGTCCCGGCCCGCCGCGACGCGGGCAACTTGCGGATCAACCGGGTGATCGCGGCCCCGGTGTTCATCACCGTCCCCGGCTCCATCGACAGCTCGGTCGAGGTCACGGACCTCCGCGCGCCGGGGTTCGTCATGGACGGTCCCGTGCCCATCACCACGAGGATCCACGACTTCGGCACGGTGCACCGCGACTTCCGCGGCACCGGGCGGCTGCACGTGCGGGTGGGCGGGAGCGATCTCACCTTTCCCGACTTCACCGTGCTGCGCGGCTCGACCCGTGAGGTCAGCACCCGGTGGAACCCGCCGCTGATGTGCGTCTGCCACGCGACCGTCTCCATCCCCGGGCCGGGCGAGGGCGCGCACACCGCCACCGTGAGGATCGTCGTCTTCCCGCTGCACCTGCTGGTGGTCCTGCTCGTCGCGATGGCGGCGCTGCTGCTGCTCGGCTGGCACGCGCGACGCCGCTACCGGGCGAAGGTGCTCGCCGCCGCCCTCCACCGGACCGAGGACGGTTCCCATTTCTAGACCTCACGCCGGCACCCGGCCACCGGCCGCCGCCTTCGGCCGGGCGCCGCGACTCCGCCGCCTGGCCGCCCGGGTCGCGCTCGCGGGGTGCTCGGCCTCTTCGGCGCCACCAGCGTCCCCACCTCGCAGGGCCTGGACGTGACGTTCAACCTCTACCAGTACGGAGGCACCCAGGCCGCCGGCCCCGCCCTCGGGCGCGGGCCCTGGTACGCGGCGGCCGGCGCGGGAGCGCTGCTGGCGGTCTGCCTGGGCCTGCTCGTACGCGGCAGGAGGTACCGGCGCGTACGCGACGGCCAGGTGGGCGAGTGATCGGCGGCGGCGACCCCTGACCGGTCGCCCGGGGCGGTCGCCGGCAGGTGGGGGCGCCGGTGTGCTAGGCTCATGCCAGTTGCAGTTGTGGTACCCATAAACTCTGTGTGCACCTGACGAGACGTAACCTTCAGGTGCATTTTTGTTTGCCGGTCATCTCCGGATGGGCTCATCGCGGCGACGCGGAGTCGGCACAGTGCCGATTCCGGCTCGACCCCCTATCGAAGGAGACTGACATGGCTACTGGCACTGTGAAGTGGTTCAACGCGGAAAAGGGCTTCGGCTTCATCGAGCAGGAGGGCGGCGGCGCCGACGTCTTCGCCCACTACTCCAACATCGCCGCCTCGGGCTTCCGTGAGCTCCAGGAGGGCCAGAAGGTGTCGTTCGACGTCACCCAGGGCCAGAAGGGCCCGCAGGCGGAGAACATCGTTCCCGTCTGATCTGACGCGCGTAACAGGGCCGGGGCCCGCACCTTCGAGGTGCGGGCCCCGGCTCGTTTCATGTGCGGGGCGCCCGAAGGCTCATGTGCGGGGCGCCCGAAGGCTCATGTGCGGGGCGCCCGAAGGCTCATGTGCGGGGCGCCCGAAGGCTCATGTGCGGGGCGCCCGAAGGCGGGTCAGGCCTCGGTGCAGCCGGGGTCGTCAGGCGTGGTCCTGATGCGGCTCAGGAGCCGGTGGAGCTGGGCGATCTCATCCTCGTCGAGGTCGGCGAACAGCTCGCGCTCGACCTCGGCCAGCGCCTGCTCGACCCTGGTGAGCGTGCAGGCCCCCGCGGTGGTCATCTCGACGATGTGGCGGCGCCGGTCGGCGGGATCGCGGCGGCGCTCGGCGAGCCCGTCGCGTTCGAGGTCGTTGAGGATCGCCACCAGCACGCTGGGATCAACGCCCAGCGCCTCGATGAGCGCCTGCTGGCCCATGGGGCCGCTCTCGGCGAGGTTCATCAGCGCCACCGCGTGCCTTGGGGTCAAGCCGGTCACGCCGAGCGCGTGACGCATGCGTTCGTTCGTGATGCCGCCGTGGCGGGCCAGGAGCAGGCCGAGACGGTCCACGGCTCTGGGCGCCTGGATGTCCTCGACTCTCATATCCATACCGTAACACACACGAAATGATCGAGCCTGGAATATAATTGAAGGGCTTCAACGATATGTTAGGGTCAACGAGCTGCGCCCGGCCGTGCCGGACCTGCGCGCTTCCGTCCAGGAACAAGATCGGGGACCCTTATGAGTGACATCGCACCTGCCTGGCAGCCCACCGTGGCGGTGATCGGCGGCGGATACGGAGGCATCCGCGTCGCCAAGGCGCTCGACGACGTGGCCGACGTCGTGCTGGTCGAGCCCAAGGACGCCTTCGTCCACAACGTCGCGGCTCTGCGGGCCCTGGTGGACCCGGCGTGGCTGCCGCGCATCTTCATGGCGTACGACAACCTGCTCGCCCGTGGCCGGGTGGTCCGCGACCGCGCCGCCACCGTCGACTCCAAGCGGGTCGTCGTCGGCTCCGGCGAGGAGATCGCCGCCGACTACATCGTGCTGGCGACCGGCTCCACCTACCCCTTCCCCGGCAAGACCGACGCCACGGAGACCGAGGTCGCGCACGAGCGCTACCGGGCCTCGCATCGGGCGCTCGCCGACGCCGACCGGGTGCTGCTGGTGGGCGCGGGCCCCGTGGGCCTGGAGCTGGCCGGCGAGATCAAGGCCGTCTGGCCCGGCAAGCACGTCACCATCGTCGACACGGCCGACGACATCCTCGCCGGTCCGTACATGCCGGAGCTCCGCGCGGAGCTGCGGCGCCAGCTGGACGAGCTCGGCGTGGAGCTGCTGCTGGGCGGCGCCCTGCGCGAGGCGCCTCCCACCGAGCCCGGCACCGCCGGGACGTTCACGGTGACGACCGCGACGGGCACCGAGATCACCGCCGACGTCTGGTACCGCTGCTACGGCACCACCCCCATCACCGGCTACCTCGCCGACGACCTCACCCCTGCCCGCACGCCCGGGCAGCTCATCGAGGTCACTCCCGAGCTGCGGGTGCTCGGCCAGGACACCGTCTTCGCGCTCGGCGACATCATCACCGTGGGCCCGCCGATGGCCGGGTACGCCGGGCGCCAGGCCGAGATCGTCGCGGGCAACATCCGCGCGCTGATCACCGGCGAGGGCGAGGTCCAGGCGTACGAGCCGATGCCGCCCGTCATCGTCGTGCCGCTCGGACCCGAGCGCGGCGCGGGCCAGCTCCCCGGACAGGACGGCGTCGTCGACAGCTCCGTCATCGCGGACATCAAGGGCAGGGGCCTGTTGGTGGGCCCCCTGGCCGAGATCCTCGGCATCGCCGGGTAGCCCGGCTCCCACGCCCCGGCCATCCTGCGGCCGGGGCGCAGGGCGGTCCGGCCGATGCGCCCTCGCGCCGGTTTCGGCTCATGGCGAACCCGCATTGCATCGCACTGTAAATATGTTGCGTGATTTAAGTCGGGTATTGCAGACTTCGGTGAAATTACTCACTGATGATCTGTGGCTGAGGTGACCGGCCGCACCGGAGAGCCAGAGGTGTGCAGGGTGAGCGACGGCATGGAGGCGCCTCTGATCGAGGCGAAGGGCCTGGTGAAGACCTACCCCGCCAGGGACAGGCCCGGAGGCGTCTTCCAGGCGGTGGCGGGCCTGGACTTCCACGTCGGCAGGGGCGAGGCGTTCGGCTTCCTCGGGCCCAACGGGGCGGGAAAGTCGTCGACCATGCGAATGCTCGGCTGCGTGTCCCCGGTGACCTCGGGCACCCTCCGCATCCTCGGCATGGACCCTGCGCGCGACGGGCGCAGGATCAGGGCCCGCCTCGGCGTCGTGCCGCAGGACGACGCGCTGGACGCCGAGCTGACCGTCCGCGAGAACCTGCTGATGTACGGCCACTACTTCGGCCTCTCCCGCCGCGTGCTCGCCGAGCGCGCCACGCGCCTGCTGGAGTTCGCCCAGTTGGAGGACAAGGCCGGCGACCGCGTGGAGGCGCTCTCGGGAGGCATGCGGCGGAGGCTGACCATCGCCCGCTCGCTGATCAACGAGCCTGACGTCCTCCTCCTGGACGAGCCCACCACCGGCCTCGACCCGCAGGCGCGCCACGTCCTGTGGGACCGGCTGTTCAGGCTCAAGCAGCAGGGCGTGACGCTGCTGCTCACCACCCACTACATGGACGAGGCCGAGCAACTCTGCGACCGGCTGGTCGTGATGGACAAGGGGCTCATCGCCGACGAGGGCTCACCCCGGGAACTGATCGAACGCCACTCCACACGCGAGGTCCTGGAACTGCGGTTCCGGCTGGACGAGCAGGAGCAGGCCGCGGAGAAGGTCCGTGCCCTGGTCGGCGCGCGCGGGGGAGAGCGGATGGAGGTCCTGCCGGACCGCCTGATGATCTACACCCCCGACGGCGAGGACGCGCTGGCGGCCGTCACCGCCGCGAGGCTGGCCCCCGTGACGGCGCTGGTGCGCCGGTCCACCCTCGAGGACGTGTTCCTGCGCCTCGCCGGCCGCTCGCTGACGGACTGAGGAGGCGGCGTGTTCCTTCGCGAGTTCTCCGCCTGGATGCTCCGCTACCGCCGCACCTGGCGGTCGACCATCGTCGTCAGCGTGGCCAACCCGCTGCTGTTCCTGCTGGCCATCGGCGCCGGGCTCGGGCGGCTCGTCTCTCCCGAGTCCCTGGACGGCATGTCGTACCTGGAGTTCTTCGCTCCGGGGATGCTCGCCGCCGCCGCCATGCAGAACGCCTACATCGAGTCGGCGTTCAGGGTGAACAGCGCGCTGCGCCGCGAGCGCGGCTACGTGGTGGCCGCCGCGACGCCGCTTGAGCCCAGGGACATCATGGCCGGCCACCTGCTGTTCATGGCGTTCCGCGTCGCGTCCAGCGCGCTGGCGTTCGCCGTGGTGATGGTGGCCTTCGGCGCCTCCCGCTCGCCGCTGGTGGTGCTCACCGTGCCCGCCGCCCTGCTGACCGGCATGGCCTTCGCGACCCCGCTCGCGGCGTGGGCGGTCACCGTGGAGAGGTTCGCCACGCTCAACACGATCTTCCGGTTCGTCCTGATGCCGATGTACCTGCTGTCGGGCACGTTCTTCACCCTGGACGCGCTCCCCGAGTGGCTGCGGCCGGTGGCGTACGTCCTGCCGCTGTGGCACGGCGTCGACCTGTGCCGCACTCTGAGCCTCGGGACCGCGACCCCGGTGGCCTCGCTGATCCACGTCGCCTACCTGACCGCCCTCGCCGGGGGCGGGGTGGCGGCGGCCCTCGTGACCTACCGGCGACACCTCCATTTCTGAAGGCTCTGAAGGTTCTGAGAGGAGCCACATGCCGGCCCTGGAAGCCCCCGCCGTCCCGCGCGGGGGCGGCGCGCACCTGCTGCTGCTCCGCAACCTGTGGGTCCACAAGGGTCACAGCCCCTGGACCATGGCCCTGTACTCGATCTTCGAGCCCGTGCTGTACCTGCTGGCCATCGGGGTCGGCGTCGGCCGCATGATCGGCGACGTGGCCGGGGTCGACGTCGGGTACGCCTCCTTCGTCGCCCCCGGACTGCTGGCCACGGCGGTCATGAACAGCGCGCTCCACGAGACGATGGAGGCCGCCTTCACCAAGTCGAAGTACGACAGGTTCTACCAGTCGGTGCTCGCCACTCCCGTCACCGTGACCGGCGTCGTGGTGGGGGAGGTGGCGTGGGCGATGACGCGGGCCCTCATCACCGCCGTCGGCTTCCTGGTGGTGATCGCCGTGTTCGGGCTGGTGCCCTCCGCGTGGGCCGTGGCGTCGCTGCCCGGGGCGCTGTTGGTCGCCTTCGCCTTCGGGGCCACGGGGCTGGCCACGACGACGTTCATCAGGGGATGGCACGACTTCCAGTACGTCCAGCTCGTGCTGCTGCCGATGTTCCTGTTCGCGACCACCTTCTACCCGGTCACGGTCTATCCCCGGCCGGTGCAGATCTTCGTCGAGCTGCTGCCCCTGTACCACGGCATCCGGCTCCTGCGAGGTCTCACCCTGGGCCACGTCGAGTCCGGCATGATCGTGAGCGTGGCGTATCTCACGGTCATGGGGGTGCTCGGTCTGGTGGTCGCCCGGCGCCGGTGGGCGCGCATCCTGCTCCACTGACCCCGGCCCGGCTCACCGCCGTCCCTTCTCGCCTGTGAAGTGCCCACCGGTTCGACGGCACAGGGGGAGGCGGAGCGCGCGGGATCCGTGATACGGATGTGGGAGCCGAAGGGGAGGGGTGCCCATGTTGCCGTGGCGGGCCGACCTTGAAGGACGGATCGACGAGCACACCGTCGAGAGCGAGTTGCTGAGAGGGAACCCGTTGGGTGACCCGCACGCGCGGCCCCTCTGGGTCTACGTGCCGCCGGGATACGACGACGACCCAGGCCGCCGCTACCCCTCCGTCTACGTGATCCAGGGGTACACCGGCCACCTGGCCATGTGGGGGAACCGCACGCCCTTCCGTCGGCCGTTCCCCGAGACCGCCGACCAGGTCTTCGCCCGTGGGGAGGCCCCGCCGGTGATCGTGGTCTACGTGGACGCCTGGACGGGCTACGGCGGCAGCCAGTTCGTCGACTCGCCCGGCATCGGCCGGTACCACTCCTACCTCTGCGAAGAGATCGTGCCCTGGGTGGACGCCCGCTACCGCACCCTGGCCGACCGTGACCACCGCGCCATCACGGGGAAGTCCAGCGGCGGGTTCGGGGCGATGATCACCCCGATGCTGCGTCCCGACCTGTTCGGCGCGTTCGCCACCCACGCGGGCGACACCCTCTACGAGCACTGCTACCTGCCGGAGTTCGCCCAGGCCGTCCGCCACCTGCGTGCCTTCGACGGCGACATCGGCCGGTGGTGGGACGAGTTCCGGTCCCGCACCGCGTTCACCCACCCCGCGGACGGCGTGCTGCTGTCGGTTCTCGGCTGCTCGGCGGCCTTCTCGGCCGGGCCCGACGGCGTTCCCGAGCTGCCGTTCGATCCCCGCACCGGCGTGATCAGGGACGAGGTCTGGCAGCGCTGGCTCGACTGGGACCCCGTCCGCATGATCCCGAAGCACGCCGACGCCATGCGCTCCATGCGGGGCATCTGGATCGACGCGGGCACCCGCGACGAGTACTTCCTCGATCTCGGCGCCGAGGCCTTCCGCCAGTCGCTCCTCGACCACGGGGTGCCCGGCGACCTCATCCGCTTCGAGCTCTTCGACGCGGGCCACGGCGCGATCGACTACCGCTACCCGATGTCCCTCGCCTGGCTCGCCGAGCGCATCCAGGCCGCCCCCGGCGCGTGACGCTCTAGGAAAGCTTCCTAAGCAATGCTCGATCTGCCGGCGTCTTCCGGGAGCTTGGTGGCGAGGATGTCGACCCTCTCGATGGTGGGCGGCCGGGTGAAGAGCTCGTCGGACCTCTCCATCAGGGCCGCCGCGACCTTGCCCGCCAGGTGGGCCCGCCGCCCGGCGTCCTCCTCGAAGGCGTCGAAGATGCCGAAGGTCGCGCAGTTGATGCGCACCGCGAACCACACGGCCATCCCCGGCTCGTCCTCTATCAGGGCCAGCTCGTCACGCAGGAAGTTCTCGATCTCCCATTCCTTTCCCGGCCGGGCGTTCACGCGTACGAGCAGTCCGACGGTGACCATTGACGATCCCTCCCTCCGCCGATTGGAACGTGTTAACTCGTACCCGATCACAAATGCGGACGAACGCCCTTAAATCGGAAGTTACGCGGCCTTGGCGGGATGCGGGCTCGGGCCAGGGAAGGGGTCTACGACTCGATCAGTTTGCCGGGCGGAGTCGTGCGCGCCAGGGTGGCAGGGGCGGGGACGACGATGGCGGTGAGGATGAGCCCGTTCCGCACCAGCCAGCGCCCGGAGAACCCCGTGACCTCCGAGCCGTTCACGTGCGGGCCCGGCACCAGGAGCCGGGCCTGGAAGGCGCCCCGTTCAGGATCGATCTCCAGCCGGGCCTCCTCGAAGTCGAGCCACAGCCCGGTGAGCGGGAACCACGCCTTGTAGACCGACTCCTTGGCGCTGAAGAGCAGCCGCTCCCAGTGGACGCGCCGGTCGCGGCGCGAGAGCTCGCGCAGATGATCCCTCTCCTCCGGCAGGGAGATCACCTCCAGCACACCCTCGGCCAGGAGGTCGTTGGGTTCGGCGTCGATGCCGATCGTGGTGACGTCCGCCGCCCTGCCGAGGACGGCGCCGCGGTAGCCCGCGCAGTGGGTCAGGCTGCCGACGACGCCGCTCGGCCACCGGGGCTCGCCCCGCGCGCCAGGGAGCACCGGCGCGGGCGGCACGCCCAGCTCGCTCATGGCACGCCGCGCGCACAGCCGCGCGGTCGTGAACTCCCTGCGCCGCTTTTCGACGGCGTTCTCGATGACTTGCTCTTCCTCGGGGAACAGGCCGGCCTCCGGAGGGTCCTCAGAGAGGTCGGCCGACACCACGTACGGGGGAAGGATGCTCTCGATCACGAGGGAGCCTCCTCGGGGAAGACGTGCCTGATCGCCTGCATGCCGTCCAGCCCGTACGCGCGCCGCTCGCGCGGGTAGCCGAGGGACACCTCCTCGAAGCGCACGCCGTCGTACCAGGTCGTGCGGGGGATGTGCAGGTGGCCGTACACCACCGTCGCGGCGTTGTAGCGCAGGTGCCAGTCGGCGGTCTCCACCGTGCCGCACCACTGCGCGAACTGCGGATAGCGCAGGATGTCGGTGGGCTGGCGCACCAGCGGGAAGTGGTTGACCAGGACGGTCGGGATGCCGGGGTCGCGGGTCGAAAGGCGGCGCTCGGTCTCGCGCAGCCGGGCCCGGCACCAGGCGTCGCGGCTGGGATAGGGGTCGGGGTGGAGCATGTACTCGTCGGTGCACACCACGCCCGCCTTGTGCGCCCACGCGAGCGCCTCTTCCTTGGTGGTGTTCGGCGGCCGGAAGGTGTAGTCGTACAGCACGAAGAGGGGCACGATGGTGACCGGCCCTCCGTGCCCCGTCCAGACGACGTAGGGATCCTCGGGGGTGAGCACGCCGATGCGCCGGCAGATGTCGACCAGGTGGCGATAACGCTCCTCTCCCCGCAGCTGCACCGGATCGTCCTTCGGCGTCCACAGCTCGTGGTTCCCCGGAGTCCACACGACGGTGGCGAAGCGCTCCTTCAGCAGGGTCAGCGCCCATTCGATGTCGGCGGCGAACTCGCCGACGTCGCCGGCCACCAGCAGCCAGTCGCTCTCGGACTCGGGGCGCAGCTTCTCGACGACCTGGCGGTTCTCGGGATACGCCACGTGGAGGTCGCTGATCGCCATGAGCTTGCCGCTGGCCGTGCCGCCGATCGTCACATGGCGATCGTAAACCGTGCCGTTGTCGGGCGGGAAACACATCACGGACGCGGCCGGGCCCGGGATGTGGGATGTCGAGCCGGGGCCGGATAGCGTTTGGGCATGACCGCCACCATCGTCGCCAAGGACCTCGCAGCCGCACACGGTGACAGGGTCCTGTTCTCCGGGCTCGACCTGGTCGTCGCGCCCGAGGACGTCATCGGGCTGGTCGGCGTCAACGGCGCGGGGAAGTCCACGCTGCTGCGGATCCTCGCGGGGCTCGCCGCCCCGGAGCACGGCTCCGTGCAGCTCAGCCCGCCCACGGCGGTCGTCGGCTACCTCCCGCAGGAGCCCGAGCGCAGGCCGGGCGAGACGGTGGCGGAGTTCCTGGCCCGCCGCACGGGCGTCGCCGCCGCGCAGCGCGACCTGGACGCCGCGACCGAGGGCCTGGTCGAGGGCCGTCCGGGCGCCGACGACGCGTACTCCACGGGGCTGGAGCGCTGGCTCGCCCTCGGCGGCGCGGATCTCGCGGAACGGGCCGAGGAGGTCACCGCCGATCTCGGCCTGGCCGTCGACCTGCACCATCCCATGACGGCGCTGTCCGGCGGGCAGGCCGCCCGGGCCGGCATGGCGTCGCTGCTGCTCAGCCGCTACGACGTCTTCCTGCTCGACGAGCCCACCAACGACCTCGACCTGGACGGGCTCGAACGGCTGGAGCGCTTCGTCACCGGCCTGCGGGCCGGGACCGTCGTGGTGAGCCACGATCGCGAGTTCCTCGCCAGGACCGTGACCAAGGTGGTCGAGCTCGACCTCGTCCAGCAGGAGGTGCGCGGCTACGGCGGCGGGTACGAGGCCTACCTGACCGAGCGCGAGGTCGCCCGCCGTCACGCCCGCGCCGAGTACGAGGAGTACGCCGACACGCGGGCCGGGCTCCAGGCCAGGGCGGGGATGCAGCGGGCCTGGATGGACAAGGGCGTGAAGAACGCCCGCCGCAAGGCCACCGACAACGACAAGATCGGCCGCAAGTTCCGCAGCGAGGCGAGCGAGAAGCAGGCGGCCAAGGCCCGCCAGACCGAGCGGATGATCGAGCGGCTGGAGGTCGTGGAGGAGCCCCGCAAGGAGTGGGAGCTGCGCATGGAGATCGCCGCCGCTCCACGGGCTGGGGCGGTCGTGGCGACCACGCGGGGGGCGGTGGTCAGGCGCGGGGCGTTCGTCCTCGGCCCCGTCGACCTGCAGATCGGCTGGGCCGAGCGGGTGGCGATCACCGGGGCCAACGGCTCTGGCAAGTCGACGCTGCTCGCGGCGATCCTCGGCAGGGTGCCGCTCGACGAGGGGCACGTGGCGCTCGGGCCGGGCGTCGTGGTCGGGGAGGTCGACCAGGCGCGTGCCCTGTTCCTCGGCGACGAGCCGCTGCTGGACGCCTTCGGCGCCGCCGTGCCCGACATGCCGCCCGCGGACGTGCGCACGCTGCTCGCGAAGTTCGCGCTGAGGGCGGCGCACGTGCTGCGGCCCGCCGCCACCCTGTCGCCCGGCGAGCGCACCCGGGCGGCCCTGGCGCTCCTCCAGGCTCGGGGGGTGAACCTTCTCGTGCTGGACGAGCCGACCAACCACCTCGATCTCGTGGCGATCGAGCAGCTGGAGTCGGCGCTCTCGTCCTACCCCGGCACCCTGCTGCTGGTCACACACGACCGCCGCATGCTGAAGGCCGTGCACACCACCCGCCACCTCCGGCTCTCCGCCGGCCGGGTCGCGGAATCCGACCGGTAGTACTTTTTCTTCCCTTTCGGTGAACCGCTCGGCGACGTGGGCCGTACCTGCTGGTGCGAATCGCCGTGGCCGGTCCGTCGATGTCGTGGCGGGCCGGCACGGCGCGGCCGACCAGGGAAGGGATCCACGTGCCCGTGCGCAGCGTCCGGAAGAGACTCGTTCCGGCGGCCGCCGGGCTGGCCGTCGCCATGTTGGTGACCTCTCAGGGGAGCGCCGTCGCCGAGCCGCGTCCCACCGTCGCACAGGCCAAGGCCAGGCTCGAGAAGCTCCAGGACCAGGCCGACAAGATGGTCGAGCGTTACAACACCGTCGCCGAGCGCTACAAGGCCGCCAGGAAGAAGTACGGCCTGCTCGACCAGGAGCTGGGCCGCGAGCGGAGCAAGGTCGACTCGCTGCGGGAGAGCGTCGTCTCCACCGCGTCGAACATGTACCAGTACGGCGGCATGATCAGCGTGCCCGGCATCGTCTCGCAGGACGACCCGGCGGGCCTGCTGTCCGGGCTCGCCGTGGCCGGCCAGGTGACTGCGGGGCAGGCGCGCACCCTTGAGGCGTTCGACGCCGCCACGCGCGGGCTCCGCACGCGGCGCGCCAACGCCAAGACGGCCTACGACGACATGTCCAAGATCCTGGCCGACGTCGGCAAGGAGAAGAAGAAGGTCGAGGCGCTGGTCGGCGAGCAGGAACGCCTGCTGCGGCGGCTGAACCAGTTCAACGCGGGCGACCCGAACAGCCGTGGCATCAAGTACGACGGCGCGGCCTCCGGCAACGCCAAGGTGGCGCTGCGGTTCGCCTACGCGCAGGTGGGCAAGCCGTACCGCTGGGGCGCCACGGGGCCGGGCTCCTACGACTGCTCGGGCTTCGCCCAGGCGTCCTGGGCCAAGGCCGGGGTCAAGCTGCCGCGCACCACCTACCAGCAGTGGGCGTGGGGCGCCTCCCGCCGGGTGTCGCTGAACGCGCTGCAACCCGGTGACCTGCTCTTCAGCAACGGGCTCGGCCACATGGGCATCTACGCGGGCGACGGCAAGATGGTGCACGCCCCGCGCACCGGCGACGTGGTCAAGGTGGTCGCGCTGGACGCCTACTGGCGCGGCCGCCTGGTGGGCGCTGTGCGCCCCTGACCCCTGAGGGGGTCAGGTGAAGTTGCGCGAGACGGCGGTGAGGGTGCCGGGGACGTCGGTGGTGATCGGCCGGCCGTGGCCGACGCAGGCGAGGGCCGTGTCGAGCTCGGCCAGGGCGCGGAACGACTCCATGGTCCTCGCGCGGTCGACGTTGAAGACCCCGAGCATCACCTGCCCGTCGACGTGGGCCACGGTGTCGCCCGTGAACAGCACGCCGGACTCGGGCAGGTGGATCGCGATGCTGCCGTCGGTGTGGCCAGGGGTGGCGATCACGCGGGCGCCGCCGCCGAAGTCGATGACGTCGCCGTCTTCGAGCTCGCGGTCGACGGGGCAGGGCGGCGCGGGTGGCAGGCCGGTGGCCACCTGCGCGTGCAGCTCGCGCTCCCAGTCGAGGAAGGCGGGCGCCTGGCCGGGGACCACGCCCCGGACCACGGGCGCTTCGAGCCGGTGGGCCATGACGGTCACCCCGCCCCACGCCCTGATCTCGGCCGCCGAGCCGGTGTGGTCCTCATGGAAGTGGGTCACCACCACGCGGGTGAGCTCACGCCTGTCGAACCCGAGCTTGCCGATGGCCTCGGCGATGCCGGCCCCCGAGCCCACGATGCCGGTGTCGATGAGCGTGAGCGAGCCGGCGTCCCGCCAGAGGTAGGCCTGCCCGAAGCTCGGCTGGAGCATGTAGAGCTCGGGGCGAAGCTGGGTGATCTCCATACGGGCACCCTAGGGCGGCGATGACCTCCCACGTCGCCTCTTTCGCCCGCAGCGCAGGAAGTACTCAGAAGAGGTCCGGTACGCGTACTCAGGCGCCCGGGCCGGCCGTGGTGGAGCATCGAAACCATGACGAAGCCCCTACAGCCCACCATGACCGGTGCCTACTACGCACAATGCGTCCTGTCCTTCGGGCTCGCACTCGGCGGCGTCGCGGTCGGCATCGCCTACCTTCCCGTGGACGCCTGGATCCGCGCGTTCCTGGCCGTCGCCGTGCTTTACACGGTGACGTCGGCCTTCGTGCTCGCCAAGTGCCTGCGCGACCGGCAGGAGGTCGGCAACATCGCCAGCCGCGTCGACCAGGCGCGCCTCGACAAGCTGCTCGCCGAGCACGACCCGTACAAGGTCGACGGCATCTGAGGCACCAACCGGGGGCTACGTCTCGTCGAGGCCGCGCTCGATCGCGTAGCGGACCAGCTCGACCCGGTTGTGTAGCTGCAGCTTGTTGAGGGTGTTCTGCACGTGGTTCTGCACGGTGCGGTGCGAGAGCACGAGCCGCTCGGCGATCTGCTTGTACGACAGGCCCTTGGCGACCAGGCGCAGCACCTCGGTCTCGCGGTCGGTCAGGCGCGGGCCGTCGTCGGCGGGCGCCTGGACGGCCAGGCGGCGGTACTCGCCGAGCACGAGCCCCGCGAGGCCGGGGGTGAACACCGGCTCGCCCTCGGCCGTGCGCCGCACGGCGTCGAGGAACTCCTCCCTGCCCGCCGACTTGACCAGGTAGCCGGAGGCGCCCGCCTTGACGGCCTCCAGCACGTCCTCCTGCTCGCCGCTCGCCGACAGCACCAGGACGCGGGGCGGGTGCTCGGAGGCCGCGAGCCCCCTGGCCACCTCGACCCCGGGCAGGTCGGGAAGCCTCAGGTCGAGGATCACCACGTCGGGCCGTACGGCCGCGGCGACGCGGAGGGCCTGGCGGCCCTCGCCCGTGGTGGCGACCACGTCGTACATCGCCTCGCCGAGGTCGCGGGCGACGGAGTCCCGCCACATCGGGTGGTCGTCCACCACCATCACCCGCAGTGCGCTCACAACGGCAACTGTAGGTCGGTTCCGGCCCCGGCGGGAGCGGGGACGGTCAGCTCGACCTCGGTCCCCTGGCCCGGCACGGAGATGAAGCCGGCGGTGCCGCCGAGGCCGGCGACGCGGCCGCGGATCGACTGCGCGACCCCCAGCCTGCCCTCGGCCTCGGCCTCCGCGAGCCGCCCCGCCGGGATGCCGGGGCCGTCGTCGCGGACGGTCACGGTCACCGAGTCGGCGTCCCCCTCGGCGAACACCCAGGCACGGGTGCCCTCCGCGCAGTGCCGGCGCACGTTGTCGAGCGCGGCGCCCACGGCCGCGGTGACCTCCCGGGCCTGCCGCGCCCGCAGGAGGAGCGGCGTCGCGGGCGTGGAGACGGTCACCGTGGCCGAGCCGTACCTGCGCAGCAGGGCGCCCACGTCGGCGAGCCCCGCGTCCTCGTACCTCGCCCCGACCGGCTCGGCGCGGACCATCTCGCGCAGGGCCGCCTCCTGCTCTCCGGCCAGCCTGCCCAGTTCGGCGGCCTCCCCGCCGATCTCCAGCCCGCGGCGCTGCACCAGGGCCAGCACCTGCAGGACCGAGTCGTGGATGCCCCGGGCGAGCCGCTCGCGCTCGCGGCCGGCCGCCTCCATCTCGGTCGCGCGCTGGAGCCGTTCCTCGGCCTGCTTGGTGAGCCGGGCGACGTGGCCGACCACGGCTCCGGCGAGGACCAGCAGCACGGCCCCGTTGACGGGGACGGAGAGGTCGAACCCGCGCAGGCCGCGCAGCCACAGGTCGCCCACCGACAGCGCGACCGCCGCCACGATCCCCGCGCGGCGCCCGCCGTACACGGCCCACGCGAGCACCGGGCCGCCGATCCAGGTGGCGGTGACCGGCATGACCCCGGCGGGACCGGCGTCCGGGCCCTGGACGTACGGCGAGGCGAGCAGGCATCCCATGGTGACGAGCAGGTCGATCAGCAGAAGGGTCCTGCCGCGGGCGACCGGGTAGGCGAACGTCGTGGCGGCGGTCCAGAGGGCCATGACCCCGATGACGAGCCATCCGAGGACGGGCCGCTGGTAACCGCCCGCGCCCGCGAGCAACAGCGCCGCGTACGCGAGCGAGGCGATGCGGTAGACGGCGATAGCGCGCCAAAAAGACCCTTCTATGCCCATAAATCCTCATCGTGGTGGTGGGCGCCTATCCCGGTGAGCCAACTGTAGGCATATGAGGAGGCGCCGCAGCCCTGTTCGCCTAGCCTTGGAGGTCTGCGCAGCAGGTCACACGCCCGCGACGCGGCTTGCTTTCTAGGGAGAACCGAGTGTTCTGGGAGAAAAGAGGTCATATCGCGGCTACGCTCGATTCATGGTCAGGCAGCAGACAGCGGTAGTACCGGTAGACCCAGAAAACCCTGGCACCTGCCTATGCGGGCATCCAGCCGACTACGTGATCGAGACGAGCTGGTTCTCCGGAAGGCGTTCCAGGGACCCGGTGTGCGAGCCGCACGTCGACGAGGTGGTCCGGGGCATCGCCAAGAAGAACGCGGCGCGCAACGGCGGCGCATAGCTCCAGATGACTCCGGGGGTGGCGGCCAGTTCACCCCAGGAGGCGCAACAAGGCGGTGGTCGCGACGGCCACCGCCACGACTACCAGGAACGGCGCGCGGAACAGCAGCGCGATCACGGCCGCGCCGAGCCCGGCGGCGCGAGCGTCCAGGGTGATGTGGTGGCCGTCGGTGAACGTCTGGGTGGCGATCAGGGCGCCCAGCAGGCCCACGGGGAGCAGCGCGGCGATCCGGCGCGTGCGGTCGTTCCGCAGGATCCGCTCAGGTACGGACAGCCCGGCGAGCTTGAAGAGGTAGCACCCCACGCTCGCGGCGATCACGGCGTACCAGATCATGGAGTCTCCTCCACAGGGTCGGAGGCGGTCGGGGGTCTCGTCGGCTCGGTGTTCTTCGAAGCATCGTCAGAGGGCTCCCGCGAGGGCAGGAGCAGCGCCAGGATTCCCACCACCAGCGCCGCCAGCAGCACGGGGACGCCCGCGGGCAGCAGGGGAGCGGCGATCAGGGCCGCCGCCGCGGCGAGCAGGGCCGCGACCCATGGACGGCCGGCACGCATGCGCGGCGCCAGCAGGGCCAGGAAGGCGGCGGGCGCGGCGACGTCCATGCCGAGCACCTCGGGGTCCGGCAGCACCTGGGCGCCGAGCGCGCCGACGAGGTTGCCGAGGCTCCACAGGGTGTAGAGGGCGACGCCGGTCGCCCAGAACCCGAGCCGCCCGGCCCGTTCGGTGTCGCGGCCGACGGCCATCGCGGTGGTCTCGTCGATGACCAGCTGCGCGGCCAGGGCCTTGCGGGCGCCCCTGACGTTCAGCAGCGAGGCGAGGCGCAGGCCGTACAGGGCGTTGCGGCTGCCGAGCAGGACGGCGACGGCGGCGCCGGCCAGCGGGTTGCCGCCGGAGCCGATCACCCCGGCGATGGCGAACTGCGACGCGCCAGTGAACATCAGCAGCGACAGGGCCAGCGTCTGGAGGACCGACAGCCCCGCGGCCGTGCAGATCGCGCCGCAGGACACGGCGTACGCCCCGCTGGTCAGGGCGATGCCGGCGGCGTCGCGGATGACCGAGGCGCGGGTGGCCCGCCACTCAGGGCCGTCCGGTTCTGTCTGGTCTGTCTGGTCGGGGGGTTGGCTGGAAGGCCGCATGGGACGCAGAGCCTTGGGATCAGTGCTTTTCAGCGGAGATGTCCTCACGGGCGGGCCGGACCTGCGGGTGGCCGTGGTGGGTGTTCCAGTCGGAGGCGAGGACGGACATCACGATCGCGTCGTGCCATTCCCCGTCCCAGCGCAGGGCGTCTCGCAGGACGCCCTCCTTGACGAAGCCGACCTTCTCGTACACGCGGTGCGCCCGCGCGTTGAAGGCGAACACCTCCAGGCTGATCCGGTGGAGCCCCACGGTCTCGAACGCGTGGGCCAGCACCAGGCGGGTGGCCTCGGTGCCGTATCCCTTGCCGTACACGCGCGGGCCGACCAGGGCGATGCGCAGGTTGCAGGACATGTTGCCGGTGTCGAGCTCGTTGAGCACGATCTCGCCGACGTACGAGCCGTCGGCCGCGTCGCAGATCGCGAGGTCGAGCCGGTCGTCGTGCTCGGCCCGGGTGGCGTACCAGAGCTTGGTGGCCTGCTCGTTGAACTCCCCGTGCGAGCCGGTGAGCCGCCGGGTCTCGGGGTCGCGCACGAGCTCCCACAGCCCGTCGGCGTGCTCGGGGCCGGCGGGGCGCAGCACGACGCGCTTGCCGGTGAAGGTCGGTTTATCGCTGAACGTCACGGAAGAGTGCGTACCATCCCCGCGTCTGCCTGGGCAAACGGAATATCCGGCGTACGGCGTGGCGGGACCGGGCGGGCCCCGGACGTTTGAGATCCGTGTGAGGGAAAGAAGGGGGTGCGAGGAGCGAAGGAGGCATTTCCATGACCATAGCCGGAAGCATCTTCCTGATCATGCTCGGCGCCATCCTGACGTGGGCCGTCGAGTTCGACCTCGCGGGCGTCGACATCAACGTCGTCGGCGTGATTCTCATGCTCGGTGGCATCGCCGGACTGCTGTTCGGCATCTGGCGGCTGACCAACATGCGACGGACCGCCGTCACCCGCACGACTCCCGTGAGCCCGGTGAGCCCGGTCGACGCCACGCGGACCCAGGTGTACGAGGAGCGGCGTTACGACGACCCGATCGTCTGACCTCCGCCGAGCCCGGTGGGGACGGCTGCGCAGGCGGGCGGCCTGCCCGAGCACCCAGGAAAGTCATGAAAAGTCATGACAGGTTCTGGGGACGGACAGGCTGGTCAAAGATTCGGGCGGCTCACGTCATGCGAAGACGCGGGCTGGGAATGTAGCCGATCGTCTTCGTCATGCCACCACTTCGCCACCAGCGGTTCTTCGAGGAGGAGGAAAATCATGCCTGGAAAGCAGGAGCTCCCGTCGACCATTGAGCGCTCCCCGAAAAAGGCCCAAGAAACGTGGATAAAAGCGCATGACTCAGCCGTGGAGACGTACGGAGAGGGCGAAAGGGCCCACCGCACCGCGTTCGCCGCGCTGAAGCATTCGTTCGAGAAGGTCGGCGACCACTGGGAGCCGAAGGCCAAGAAGGGCCCGTCCGACGCCCAGGCGGCGCGCAGCACGCCGGCGCGGGGCGAGACCGCCGAGGGCGTCGACGCCAATGCCAGCAAGGAACACCTGTACAAGGTCGCCGCGCGGCTCGGCGTGGAAGGCCGGTCGAAGATGGACAAGGGCGAGCTCGTCGAGGCCATCAAGAAGGCGAACCGCAGGGCCACCGCGAAGGCCAGGTGACCCGTAGCCCGATCCGGCGACTCCAGCGGCGTTCCCATCGGCCGGTCCGGCTCAAGCCGGGCCGGCCTTCTCGCGTGCCCGGCCGCGCGCCAGGAGGTGTACGGGCCGCGCGGCAGGAGGCGTGCCGGCCGCGCGGCAGGAGGGCGTACCGGTGGCGCGGCAGGAGGGCGTACCGGTGGCGCGTAACTCGTTAGAGCCTTTCCTGTAGGGGTAGCGGGGTGCCATGGCAAAGGAGGACACCATGGCGGATATGACGGGCCGGGCACAGGACGTGCTCGCCGAGGCGAAGAAGACCACGGGCGACCTCGCGGGCAAGGCCGGTGACAAGGCCGGGGACCTGGCTTCCAAAGCCGGTGACAAGGCCGGAGAGCTCGCTTCCAGGGCGGGCGACAAGGCCGGGGACCTGGCCGCCAAGGCCGGTGACAAGGCGGGCGACCTCGCGGCCAAGGCGAGCGGCAAGGCCGGTGACCTGGCCGGGCTGGCCGGCGGCAAGGCGACCGAGCTGGCGGGCAGGGCGGGCGACCTCGCGGACAAGGCCCGCTCCAACATGCCCGACGAGGTGAAGGACGCCGCGGACAAGGTCGTCACCCAGGCGAAGAACCGCCCGTGGGTCACCGCGGCGGTGGCCGCGGGAGTCCTGGTCCTCTGGCGGGTCCTGCGGAGGAAGAAGCAGTCGTGAAGAAGCTCGCCTACAGGTCGGCGGGCGCGCTGTCCGGCATGGCCGGCGGCTTCCTCTCCGGCCTGATCTTCAAGCAGGTCTGGAAGCTGGTGGCCGGCAAGGGCGACGCCCCCGAGGCCACGTCCAGGCAGTACGGCTGGAGCGAGGTCCTGATCGCCGCCGCGCTCCAGGGCGCGATCTTCGGCGTCGTGAAGGCCGCCATCGACCGCGCCAGCGCGGAAGGCATCCAGAACGCCACAGGGGAGTGGCCCGGCAAGTGACACCCTCCAGGCCGTGCGTCCGCCAGGAGAGTCCGGGGAAAGCGAGAGGGCGACGGAATCGGTTCCGTCGCCCTCTCGGCGTGTGAGGCGGCCGCCGGCGTGTCAGACGGCCGTCCGTATGGTGAGGCCTGGCCCGGTCCTCACCGGCCCGGCCCTCACCGGCGGCCGGCCAGCACGGCGATGGCCGCCGCGGCGGCGCCGCCCACTCCGGCGGCGACCAGGTTGCGGTGCTGCGACAGCCACACCTGGACGCTGCGGTCCTTGGCACGCTCGTCGAAGCTGCCGTGGGCGCCGTAGTCGCGGTGCTCGTCCGCGGGCTCCCACAGGTTGGCCACGCCGGTCGGCTTGTCGTCGGTCTGCTGGGAGTCGACGCCCGTCTTGCCGAGGTAGCGGTCGATCAGCCCGGGGACGAACTTCTCGCCGATGATCGTCGCCGCGGTGCTGCCGCCCACCCAGTACTCCCGGCGGGACGGATGCTCGGCGGCGTACACGATCGCCTGCGCGGCGACCTCGGGCTGGAAGATCGGCGGCACGGGCTGGGGGTGGCGGCGCAGCCGCGAGAGCACCCAGTCGAACTGCGGGGTGTTCACCGCGGGAAGCTGCACCATGGTGATCTTCACGTCGCTGCCCGCGTTGAGCAGCTCCGTGCGGACCGACTCGGTGAAGCCCTTCATGGCGTGCTTTGCGCCGCAGTACGCGGCCTGGAGCGGGATGCCGCGGTAGGCCAGGGCCGAACCGGTCTGGACGATGACACCACGGTTCCTCGGGCGCATCCGGAGCAGCGCGGCCCGGGTGCCCCAGACGTAGCCGAGGTAGGTGACCCGGGTGGTGCGCTCGTACTCGGCCGGGTCGATCTCGGTGAACGGCGCGAACACCGAGGAGAACGCCACGTTGATCCACACGTCGATGGGGCCGAGCTCCTTCTCGACGCTGTCGGCCGCGGCGTCCACCTGCTCGTGGTCGGCCACGTCCGCGGGGAAGACCTTGGCGGTCCCGCCCTCGCCTCCGACCTCCGTGGCGGCGGTCGCGAGGCCGGTCTCCCCCCGCGCGATGAGGGCGACCTTCGCGCCCTTCTCTCCGAGCATCCGTACCACAGCACGGCCGACGCCACCGCTGGCGCCGGTCACCACTACGACCTTGCCGCTTAACACGTTCTCCCCTTTCAGCAGGTGGACCGCGGACCGCGGCCTCAGCCGGTGGACTGGGACCGTCGCCTCAGCCGGTGGACCGCGGCCCGCCGCCGAGGCGGCGCTGGCGCCCCACGGCCAGGACGACGTCCACGACGGCGAGCACGGCGACCACTCCGAGGACCACGGCAGGCAGGGTGGCCTTCGCGACCAGCGCCAGCACTCCCAGCGCCACCGCGAGGATCAGGACGAACGACCCCAGGCGTATGTGGATGACGTCCCGAGGGGTTCCCGTCACCATGGGCTTACCGGTCGAAGACCGCTGTTCCGGAGTTTCTTTCATCATCACCGGTCCCCCTTTCCACTGACCATTCCCCGTACCCGACAGATCCGACGTCATGTGCGCTCCGGTTCGTTGTCGGCAGGAGCCGGTCGGTGTCGCACGCCGTCTGCCTCCTGCCGGTGGACACCGCTCCCTCCCAGCTACCGTCCAGAAGCCCGTCCAAACCCCTCACCGGCTCAGGGAGCGTCAGGAAACGGGCACGGAGCGCACCTCACGGCCGGCCGCCACGACGTCCTGCACGGTCACCGCCCGGGGATCGGCGCCGCGCGCGAGGGCCCGGTGCCTCGGCCTGCCCGCGGGAGGCCCCCACCGGGCGGGCGAGCCGGGGCCGAAGACGATCACCGACGGGGTGCCGTACGCCGTCGCCAGGTGGGCGACCCCGGTGTCCGCGCTGACCACCAGGGCGGCCCCGGCAACCAGGGCGGCCAGCTCCTTCAGCGACGTACGGCCGGCCAGCACGTCGCGCGGCGCCAGCCCGCCCAGTGCCGCGACGAGCAGGGCCATGGGGCGCTCCCGCCCGCTTCCGGTCACGACCACCCGCAGCCCCTCGGCGACCATGGTCCTCGCCACCTCGGCGAACCGGTCGGGCGGCCAGCGCTTCGCCGCCTGCCCGGCCCCCGGATGGATCACCACGGCTCCGGGCGCCAGGTTGTGGCAGGGCGGGACGGGAAGGGCCAGCTCGCCGGGGTCGACGCGCGAGCCGTACCACTTGACCAGGCGGCACCAGCGCTGCACCTCGTGCTCGTGCTCGTGCCAGCTCGGGCCCCTCAGCCGGGGCAGGGCCGGGTTGGCGAACGCCCACATCCGCCTCGGCCGCAGCTCCAGCATCAGGCGATGGCTCCTCGGCCCGCGCCCGTGCATGTTCACGGCCAGATCGGGCCGCCCGCCGTTCCAGGTGAGCTCGTCCAGCCCGGTCGTGGGCAGCAGGGCCTCGACGGCGCCGGTGAGCGGGGCCAGATCCTTCAGCTCCGGGGGCGCGGCGAGCACGACGTTCAGGCCGCCGCGGCGCAGGGCGCGCAGGGCCGGTACGGCGGTGAGCAGCTCGCCGATGCCGGGCGCGCGCAGCACCAGGGCGACGCTCATGGTCCCGGCCCCTCAGGGACGAGGCGGGGGGTCACGACGCCTTCCTTCCGACGGGGATCCGCCCGTGAGCCTCCAGGACCTCCTCGTAGACGGCGCAGGTCTCGGCGGCGATCCGGGGCCAGGCGTAACGCGCCCGGGCCCGCTCGGCGCCCGCGATGCCGTACGCCGCGCGCCGGTCGTGGTCGTCGAGCAGGGTGTTGAGGGCCGTGGCGAGCGATCTCGGGTCACGCGGCGGCACCAGCGTGCCGGTCAGGCCGTCGACGACAGTCTCGCACTGGCCGCCGACCGAGGAGGCGACCACGGGCAGCCCGCAGGCCATGGCCTCCAGCGTGACCATGCCGAACGGCTCGTACCAGGGCACGCAGACGGCCAGGTCCGCGGAGCGCATGAGCGCGGGGACGTTCTCGTGGGAGACCTGGCCGACGAAGCGGACCCGGGCGGCGACCCCCGCCGCTGAGGCGATCCGCCGCAGGCGCGTCACCTCGGGGTCGTGGTCGAGACGGTGGGCGGGCGGCCCACCCGCGACGATCAGCTCGGCTCCGGGGACCAGGCGCATGGCCTCGATGGCGGTGTCGACGCCCTTGCGCGGCACCAGCCGTCCGATGGACAGCACGCGCGGGCCGCGCGGGCGCGGCGCGGCGGGCCCGGACGGGCCGAACTCGGCGCAGTCGACACCGCACGGGACGACCTGCACCGAACGGCGGGGGATGTCCATGCGGACCAGCTCGTCGGCCTCGTCGCCGCACGTGGCGATGATCCGGTCGACCCCTCGGGCGACGACGGTCTCGGCCTTGAGCCGCTCGCGCGGGCTGGAGTCGCCCGTGCCCTGGTGGCGCCGCTTCACCACGCCGAGGGCGTGGAAGGTGTGCACCACGGGGACCCCGGGGTCGCGGGCGGCGGCCAGGGCCGCGAGGCCGCTCATCCAGAAGTGGCTGTGGACGACGTCCGGCGGCTGGAACATCCAGCGCTGCCGCAGCCAGTGCCCGAAGTCGGGGACCCACGGCAGGATCGCGTCCTTGGGGATCCTGGACGGCGGCCCCGCGGGGACGTGGACCACGGACACGCCTGGGGCGAACGCCACCTCTTCGGCGATCTCCGCGCTGTCCCTGCGGGTGTAGACGGTCACCTCGTGACCCCTGTCGGCCAGGCCGCGGGCGAGGGCCGCCACGTGGACGTTCTGCCCACCGGAGTCCACTCCGCCGGCGATGGCCAGCGGGCTCGCGTGCTCGGACACCATTGCTATCTTCACCGGGTCTCCTCCAGGTTGGCCGATCCCTGCTGAATTCCTGGCTCGGGGGCACGGAGCTCAGGAGGGAGCGCCCGAAATCGGGCACGGATCACGAGCAAGGGCGGATCGCGACACCGTACGGAAGGCGACCGCGGTCGCGAGGTGCACGGGGGGCAGGGTGCACGAGTCGACGTCGGCGAGCTCCACGTACACGAGGGGACGTGCACGAGACCGCCCGGACCTCGTCCGGACGGCCTGGGCGCTCGCGCCTTCAGGCTGGGGGATCGGAGTATCCGCACGCGCTTCCTGCGAGGTCAGAGGCCTCGCAGGAAGCGCGTGCGTCCTGCGCACTTCTTGTTAACGGCCTGTTCTATCCTGAGATCGACGCATCAAACCTCCTCGGTTTCGCCGCCGGTACGACGGGCAGGGCGAGACCTGTACTCGATCGGAGGGGGTAGACGATGTCCCACGAGGCTCAGCACGACGTCGCCTCGCATCACGACGCTCCGCACTACGTGGCCGCCCGCGTGCAGCGGGCGCTCGCGGAGGACGAACGCACCTACGAGCTCGGGATCCGCGTCGACATCCGCGGTGACCAGCTTTTCCTGGGCGGCCAGGTGGAGTCGAGCGAACGCCGGCTCCTCGTGGCCGCCGTGGCCGCTGAGACCGCGCCCGGCCTGAAGGTCCACAACGAGGTCACCGTGGTGGAGGTAAGGGAGCCGGGAGAGGAGGAGACCCTGTGAAGATCAGAGTCGCCGCCGTGGGCGATGTGCACCTGGGTGAGGACCTCCGGGGGAGGTACCGCCGGAGGCTGGACGGCATCGAGGAGCGGGCCGACGTCCTGCTCATCGCGGGCGACCTGACCCGCCACGGCACCCCCGAGGAGGGCAGGGTCGTGGCCGACGAGTTCCGCGACCTGCCGGTTCCCGTGGTCACCGTGCTCGGCAACCACGACTACCAGTCCGACGCCGAGGACGAGATCGTCGCCCTGCTCCGCGACGCCGGCATCCGCGTCCTGCAGGACGACTCCACGGTGATCCAGTGCGGGGACGTGCGTCTCGGCGTGGCCGGCGGCAAGGGCTTCTGCGGCGGGTTCGCGGGTAAGTGCGCGAGCGAGTTCGGCGAGCCGCAGATGAAGGACTTCGTCCGGCACACCAGGGAGATCGCCGAGCTGTGGCACAAGGCGCTCAAGGGCCTGGACACCGACCACAAGGTGGTGCTCAGCCACTACTCCCCGGTCAAGGAGACCCTCGCGGGCGAGCCGCTGGAGATCTATCCCTTCCTCGGCAGCTACCTGCTCGCCGAGGCCGTCGACGCCGAGGGCGCCGACCTTTTCATCCACGGGCACGCGCACGCCGGGGTCGAGAAGGGCGTGACGCCCGGTGGGGTCCGGGTCCGCAACGTGGCGCTGCCCGTGCTCAGCAGGGCGTACGCCGTCTACGGTCTCGGCGGCGAGGACCCCGAGATCTGCTGAGAGCGCCTGCCACGTGAGGTCCTCCTTGCCACGTGAGGTCTTCCCGCCCCGCCTGGGGTTTCCCAGGGCGGGGCGAAGGCTTTTTCACGGGCCGGCGAACGATCTGAGAGCACGATTTGATCCCTGGGAACGGTCGTTCTCCTGGGAATGGGCAGCCAGGGTATCGGCTGACCGCTGGCTTTCTTTCCGGTGAGCGCCCGGGCTTTCCGGTGAGCGCCCGGATCGGCATGTCGGCCGGGCGGGAACCCCGGCCGGGGGATTCACGACATGGAGCCGCGGCGGCGGGCCGGATAGGCCGGTCCGCCGCTTCCACGTCCCAACTTCGCCTCTTGTTTTCGGGTGCTGTTATGGATGGAAGATGCTGACGCCACCGGGGCCGACGAGAAGGCCGACGACGATGAGGACGATCCCCCAGAGGAGGTCGCGACGGGCCAGGATGACGTAGATCCCGGCGATGACGAGAACGACGGCGATGAGCCAAAGAAGTGTACCCATGGGCATCCCTCTGCCCTGACAAATGCCTCATTAACGTGTTTGCGAATCAACTCTTGCTATCGCTGGATTAATGTTCAAGCAACAGCCAAGCAGGGGGCTGGCCAGCGCAAATGTTCGGGCGCCCCCACGTCGCCCGACGTGTGAGGCGCCCGTCCGACCGTCGCCTAGCCCTCCTGGGCGCGGTCCCGCCTGCGGTGGCGCGAGACGAGCGGCTCCACGAACCACAGCCAGCCGCTCAGCCCCGCCACACCTCCCGCCAGCAGCGCCGCCGGCAGGATGCCGAGGAAGGCCTCCACGACCAGCCCGGTCGAGCAGGTCATGGAGACGGCCAGCGCGATGCCTCCCACGACGCCGAGCCGGTTGGCGCGGTGAAGCATGAGCTCCTTCAAGGAGCTGCGGAAAAGGATGCGGTGCTGCGTCGCCGGGGCGATGAAGCAAATGGAGGCCACGGCGGCGCTCAGCATGGCCACGTAGAACAGCCACCGCCCGGCCTGGTCGACTTTTCCGAAACCTGTGGAGAAGGGAAGCGTCAGGAGAAAGGCGAACAGGACCTGAACGCCCGTGGCCGCCACCCGTAACCCCTGGAGGAGCTCGCCGAGTTCACGGTCGACCCGTTCTTTGTGGCTCTCGTCGGACTCGGGCCCGGCCATGTCACTCAACGTCATCTGTACTTCCTGATCCTCTCGCGCCTGTGGGCCCTGACCATGCGCCGCACGGTGAAGAGAGCGCCCGCCAGTGCCGCGTAGGCCAGGATCCCGAGGAGCACGGTCAGCCACACGGCTCCGGCCAGGCCCGCCACCACGCTGAGCAGGGTGCAGGCCACCAGTCCCAGCGCGGCGAACGCGAACCACTTGCCGTAGGGGTTGTCCTGGAAGGCCTTCAGCGACGTGCTGAAGGAGATCTCGCTCATGACTCCTCCTTGGACGGCTCCTCCGTCGACTTCATCAGTCGTGCGTACCCGAGTTGTAACCAGTCGGAGACGGCGACGGCGGACATGGTGGCCCCCACGAGGCGGGTGACTCCGGGGGCGAAGACCATGCCGGCGGCGTAGGCCGTGGCGACCCACTGCGCGACGCAGAAGGGACAGGTCACCAGCTCGCCGACGGCGTGCTTGACGCCGTGGCCGCGAACCTCTTCCCTCAATTCGGCAGGTCCGCTTACACCGGCGTAGCGTGTGAAGGGTGCCCGGAACGGGCTCGTGACCGGGTCCTTCGTGATCGTCCGGGAGAGTCGGTGTGTGCTCAGCCCCATGAGGAACAGGTCCATCGGGGGGATCCGTCCTGGTGCTCTGGCGCCCGTCAGCTTGCCGAGGGCGAGCAGTCCCGCCACCGCGCCGCCGTAGACGCCGAGAACGCGCAGGTAAGATCCAAGCGGCCGATCGGCTCCGTTCTCGTAGGCCCGTTCCTCCTTACGAAGTGTGCTCGTGAATATGTTGGTCATGGGGCGCCGCCTACCCTTCCATGGCGCGACCATGCGCCGTGTTTGTCCTGCGAACAGGGCGGGTAGGTGCGATCTTCAGCCTGCGCTCGTTGGGGGTGAGCCTTGGGAAGTCACACGCACGAGGTGACCGACGCGATCATCGACACGTTGAAGCGCGCCGGGTCCGTGCTCAAAGCCGAGGGGGTGCGGTTCGCCCTCGCCGGAGGCTGCGCGGCCTACGCCCGAGGAGCGGCCCCTTCGCTGCACGACGTCGACTTCGTGCTGGTGGAGGAGGACGTGCCCCGCACGCTGGAGATGCTCAGGGAGGTCGGCTTCCGCACGGCAAGGCCTCCGGAGGACTGGCTGGTCAAGGCGTTCGACGAGGGCGACAGGCTGGTCGACCTGATCTTCAGGATCGAGGAGCGCCCGGTCACGCCCGAGATGATCGCCAGAGCCACCATGATCAACACGGCGGCCTTGAGCCTGCCGGTGCTGGACGCGACCGATCTGGTCATCTCGTGGATCCTGCCGATGTCGGAGCACAGCTGCGACTACGGGTCGATGCTGCCGCAGGTCCGCGCGCTGAGAGAGCAGGTCGACTGGGACCAGGTCGCCATCGTCGCGTCGGTCTCTCCGTACGCCTCGACGTTCCTGACCCTCCTCGACCGCCTCGGCGTGGCCTGCCCCAAGCCCCCACCCGACGACGCCGACACCCGCTGGCCCTGAGCCTGCCCCGAAGGCGCCCGGAAACCCTCGCGTGGACGGTGCTGGAGACCGTCGCGCCGGGTACCGGAAACTCTCCCGCCCGACGGTGCCGGACCCTCCCGCCGACGGTGCTGGACCCCCCCGCCGACGGTGCTGGAAACTCTCGCCGCGACGGTGCTGGACACGCGGAAGGCCGCGCCTTCGCGGCGCGGCCTCCGTTCGTTCGTTTCCTGGGCGGGTGATGGCCTAGAGGGTGCCCGGCCCGAAGGGGAAGCGGCCGTAGTAGTCGCCCACCTGGTTGCGGTACGCGGGCTCCTTGAACGCGGCCTCGTCGAACTCCGGAGAGTCCTTGATCTCCTGCTTGGTGCGGCTGAGGTAGACCTTCTTCTCCTGCGGGTCGATCTGGGTGACCGTGCTCGCGGGAAGCATGACCTTCTTGCCGAAGATCCAGGGACCGGTGTCCACGATCAGGTAGCTCTCGCCGACCTCGTACGTCGCCTCGTCCACCGAACCGATCTTGCCGTCCGTCGCCTCGACGTGGTATCCGACCACGTCGAAGTTCTGGTTGGCGCCGGTGACGGTCGGGCTGTAGCTCCAAAGATCCTGCTGCATGTTCGCGTTCTCCCTTCGATTGACTTCGTCGGGACTCTCCGCTCTACCCGCTCACTTCCCGCCAAACATCGTCACGCGGATACGTCCGCCTTGCCCGGCGGTAAGCCCGGCGCTCGACCGGTACGCCGGCACGTGCGATCCTGGAGTTGCACGCCTGGTGGAGCCGGGGAAGACACGCCCGGTAGAGGGTGAAGCCGGGCAGATGTCACAGCCACCCCGTTTGTACCGCTAATCTAGACGTGGTCGCGCGCCGCTAGCTCAGTTGGTTAGAGCAGCTGACTCTTAATCAGCGGGTCCGGGGTTCGAGTCCCTGGCGGCGCACCACGATTAACATCGATGACCTGGGCATCCTCCACGCGATGGGGGGTGCCCATAGTCATTTCCGGCCCTGCGCGGGTTCTTCGGTCGTTACCGGGTCTCCTGCGCTCCAGTGGGACTGCTCCTGCTTCTCGCTCAGATGGTGTCCACCGGTACCCGCCTTGGAACGCGTCGACGTGCCATCGGCGCCGCCGGTCGCCGCAGCCGAACTCGTAGATCCGCTCGCCGGCGGACGACCGCTCGGGAGCGCACTGGACCGCTGATCGATAAGGCACAAGGATGAACACCGTGGCCTCAGATCCGCTCCAGGTGCTGTTCCCCCTCGTGGTCCTGCTCGCGGTGGTCCTGTACGGCGTGCTCCTGGCCAGGAACGGCGATCTGGCCGCTGTGGTGGTGTCGGAAGGAGAGGTACTGATCAAGCCGCGGGGCGTGTTCAAAGTCCTGTCGTTCCGCTGGAGCATCCGGATTCCGGCCGACGCCATCGCGGGAGTTCATGTGATGGACGCGGGCGACCTCGATCCGCCCGGCATGCGTTACGGGGCCACGCTCTTTCCTGGCCTGACCGCAGGCACCTTCATCGGACCGCAAGGCACGTCGTACTGGCTAGCCGGCCGCACCAGGCGGTCACTCAGGCTGGAGTTGACCGACGGGCCGCTGAACCGAATCGTGGTCCAGGTCGGTGACGACCCCAACGCCCTCGCGGTACGCATCAGGAACCTGGTCCGGGACCGTTAGATCGCGAGCTCTCGACCGCATGTAGTTGTGATTCTCACTCTGGATCGCCCGCGTCGCGCGGTGGCCGACGGCTACGACGGCATGTACGTTATCGGCGAGATGTCCTGGGCAGCTCCTGGTGACGTCCCCGGGGCGGAGCGGCTGGGCGAGTACGAGACGGCGGTGAACGAGGTGTGCGCTACGCGCCCCGTGACGACCCTGTGCCAGTACGACCGCCGTGACTTCGACGTACCAAGGCTCACCGAGTTCGTGGGTCTGCACCCGAAGGTGGTGAGCACTCCGATGGTCTTCGAGATGGGACTGTTGCGCATCGTCGCGGTGCCCAGTGGCAGCGGCGCGGAGCAACAGGTCTGGCTGCGGCTGAGCGGCGAGGCCGACGTCTCCGCTGGCGACGCGCTGGAGCAGGCCCTGGTTTTGGCGGGGGCGTCCGGGACGGGGGACGTGCATGTCGACCTCGCCGACATGCGTTTCATCGATGTGCGTGCGGCACGCCAGTTCACCCAGGCCGCGCGCGGTCTGCGATCCGATCGCAGGCTGGTGCTCCACAACGCGCCCCCGGTGGTGCGTCGCTTGATCGGGCTGTGCTGGCCCGCGCTCACGGGTTTGGAAGTGGCCAATGTCTGAGACCGTTGCCGATCCCTCGAAGCTCGCCCACCTGGCGATGTTCTACTCCGGCACCGACGACTACCTGGACGGGGTGCTCGGCTTCCTGCGTGCCGGACTGACGGACGAGCAGCCCGCGTTCGTCGCCGTTCCCGGCCACCGGCTCGGCATGATCCGCGACGGGCTGAACGGCCAGGCCGACCGGGTCGCCTTCGCGGACATGAGCGAGATGGGGCGCAACCCCGCCTGGATCATCCCCAAGGTGGCCGCGTTCCTCGACGCCCACGCGGGGCGGGCGGTGCGCTATGTCGGAGAGCCGATCTGGGCCGCGCGCACCCAGGAGGAGATCAGGGAGGCCACGCGGCACGAGGCGCTGATCAACCTTGCCTTCGCCGGCCGCGCGGCGGCCATCCTGTGCCCCTACGACACCGCCCGGCTCGACGCGACGACGCTCGCCGATGCCGAGTACACGCATCCGACGCTGGTGAGCGGGGGAGCCGAGCGGGCCAGCGCCGCCTATCGCGGCGCGGCCCTGTACCCGGAGAGCTGCGACCGGCCGCTGCCGCCGGTCCCCGCCCACGCCGCGAGCCTCGTCTACCGCGACGACCTCGCCGCCGTGCGGGCGCTGGCCGCCGGGCACGCACGGCGCGGCGGCCTCGACGGTGATCGTGCCGACGAGCTCGTGTTCCTGGTCAACGAACTGGCGACCAACACCCTGCATCACACCTCGGGCCCGGGCACCCTGCACGTCTGGCTGACCCGCGAAGAGATCGTCGTCCAGGTGCGAGACGGCGGGCACATCGCCGACCCCCTCGCGGGCCGGTGCCGCCCGCCCGCGGGCGCCGGCCACGGCCATGGCCTGTGGGTCGCCCATCAGCTCGGCGATCTGGTGGAGCTGCGCTCCGGTCCCTCCGGCACCACGATCAGAGTGCACGTGGGAGTGCCTGAGCCGCTGACCCCGTGACGCCGGGAGGTCAGCTCGCGGAGACCGGGGCGGTCCTGCCGTTGACGTTGGAGACCTCCGACCGCGCGGGGTCGAGATGGCCGCCCTCGCGGTCGTGCCGGTCGGCGTCGGCGTCGTCGAACCAGACTCCGCCGTCGCCCAGATAGCGGAAGCAGATGGACCGGTCGGCGGGGACGGCGATCGTCACGTGGTAGACGTCGTCCTCCTGCCGCATCGGATGGGCGTAGGGGTCCCAGTCGTTGAAGTCGCCGACCAGGGAGAGGCCGGCCGGGGCCTGGTCGACCGGCACGGTGAAGGTGAATTCGACAAGCCCGTTCTTGGCGGGGCGCCCACGTTTGATCATCGTTTGTCCTCCAGCAGCCGGTCAGGTCCGCGACGAGAGAACGTACGGTCTGACCTGCGAGTGTCGCGGAAAAGCTGCCCCCCGGACAGCCGTATCTGCGTCCTACCCGTGGCCGTCTTCGGCGATTCCTGGGCGCGTGCCAAGCGCAGCCATGGATTCGCCCTGGCCCGGGCAGGAGATCGGTTCAGTGATAGGCGGGCATGAAGCCGTCCGCGCTGTCGGGACGGAAGTCGGTCGTCAGAAGGACCTCACGCAGCCCGGTCACCTCGAGCACGCGGTGCAAGAAGCCGTGCACTCCGCTCAGCCGCAGACAGCCACCGGCGCGCTCCGCCGCGGCCTGGCCCTCCATGAGGGCGTCCACGCCGGTCGCATCGCAGAAGTCCAGGGTGGACGTGTCCACCACGAGCGTCGCGTGCCCGCTGCGTACGAGATCGTGGAGGGTGCCGGCCAGAAGGCCGGCCGTCGCGAGGTCAAGGTCGCCCGCCAGTCGCACTACGGTGACCGGCGGATGGTGTGACACGGAAATCGTTAATTGCATGGCTATCTATGGGCCTTCATCGGATTTTGGGGCTATTTCCAAATCACGCTACCCCTCGGCATGTCTTCAAGGGGTAAGGCCGCGGCCCGCTGCTCGCCGTGCCAAATCGCGCTTTTCCCGAGGGAATTCACGCGCCGGGCAAGTACGCGGAAAGAACGAAGGCCCGCGTCAGGAAGGGCGGGGGTCAGGGGCGGCGTCCCACCCCGGTGGACAGCTCGCGGACGCGCCCGCGCGCCCCGGCGTCGGGCTCCAGCGGGGGCGTGTCCATCCCGGCGGCGCTCCCCATGCCGGCGATCAGCTCGCGGATGGCCTGCAGCGCGGTGCGGCGCGGCTCCCAGCCGAGCTCGGTACGGGCGCGCGTGGTGTCCATCACCGGCATCCGCAACGCCATCTCCAGCAGTCCGGGCGAGGCCGGGATCAGGTGCAGGTGCCACCCCGCGGCGACCGCGGTCCTCGCCACCCACGGCGACACGGGGACCAGGCGCGCCCCGAGCAGCTCGGCCAGCTTGGCGGGCTCGACGGGTGGCTCGGCGGCGAGGTTGAACGGCCCGGAGACGGGCCGGGTCACGGCCAGGCGGTAGGCCTGGCCGGCGTCGTCGGAGTGCAGGGCCTGGATCCGCAGCCCGGGGATGTCCGGCACGAACGGCACCCGGCCGGGACGTACCAGCCGCTGCGGCAGGAAGGGCCCCGCGAACAGCCGCCGCTGCTGGGTGGCCGCTTCCCGTTTGAAGATGAAGCCCGGCCGCATCCGTACGACGCGGATGTCCGGGTGCTCGTACTCGAAGAGGTCGAGCACCCGCTCCAGGTAGGCCTTCTCCCGCGAGTACGCGGCGCGCGGCCAGCCGTGGGTCGGCCAGCTCTCGTCCACCGCCTCCCCGTCGGGGCCAGGCGAGTACGCGCCCACGGACGAGGCGTGCACCAGGGCGGGCACCCCCGCCTGCGCGGCGGCGCGGAAGACCCGCATGCCGCCGAGGACGTTGGTCCGCCAGGTGACCACGGGATCGTGGGTGGGCTGGAACAGCCACGCCAGGTTCACGACCGCCTCCGCCCCGGAGAAGATCTCCGTGAGGTCGGACGTGGCGATGTCGGCCGTGCGCCACTCGGTCCTGCCCGGCTGCCTGCCCGGGGACCGCCTGGCCACCCCGACGATCGAGGTGACGGCCGGGTCGGCCTCAAGAGCGGAGACCACGCTCGTCCCGACGTTCCCCGTCGCGCCCACCACGATTACTCGCATAAAGAGACGGTTGCCCTCCGTGCACGCGCCGAAACGCTCCGGCACCCCAAGGTCAGGACGGCTCGTCCGGTTCACTAGGTGCCCTGAACCCGGTCGCCTTGTGCGAGCCGTCGCAGAACGGCTTGGCCGAGGACCGGCCACAGCGGCACAGTGCCACCGTCGCCCTGCCCGGGTCGATGCGGCGCCCGTCCTGAGTCGTCAACACGAACGGCCCCCGTACGAGAAGCGGGCCATCCTCACACGGCGTCACCGTGACCAGATCCTCACTCCGCTGCCGCATCTCCCCATCGTGCCCGGCCGGGCGAGGGCGAACCCAAGGACGGCCGGCGGCCTTGGGTCTACTCTAAAGTTTCTTTACTTATTACGCTCTTCGCGTGGACCTAGAAGTGCGTCACCTGCGCGCCGTCTGCGCGATCGCCGACCACGGGAGCATCTCCAAGGCCGCCGCCGCGCTGAAGACCCCCCAGCCGTCCCTCGCCGCCCAGCTCCGGCGCATCGAGTCGATGTTCGGCAGCGCCCTGTTCGAGCGGGGGCGCGAGGGGGCCAGGCCGACCGCGCTCGGCGCCTGGGTGCTGGCGCGGTCCCGATCCCTGCTGCCCGCCTTCGAGGAGCTGCGCCGCGACGGCATGAGGTACGCCGGCCGCAGGCTCGTACGCGTGGGATGCATGTCGAGCCACCTCGCGGTCCACGTCATCAGGACGCTGCGCGAGCTGCTGCCGGACGCCGAGGTCAGCATGCGCACCGAGGAGGCGATGGACGTGCTGCCCAGCCTGCTGCGCTCGCAGCGGCTGGAGCTGGCGACGCTGGCCGACTACCCGGGCCGCGCGCTCGTCCCGCCGCCCGGGGTCGGCTACACCCCGGTCGCGCACGAGCCCATCTTCGTCGGGCTGTCGGCGTCGCACCCGCTGGCCGGGCGGGCGGAGGTCGAGCTGGCCGACCTGGCGGGGGAGGAGTGGTCGCTGCCGGTGATGATCGAGGTGGGGCACCGCGAGCACTTCGCGGAGGCCTGCGCGGCGGCGGGGTTCGTCCCGAGGATCGGCTGCGAAGCGACGCTCAGCGTGGCGGTGGACCTGATCGCGGCCTCGCGCTGCGTCGGCATGTTCCAGGCGACCAGCAGGGGCTACCCCGGCATCGTCATCCGGCCGCTGGCGGGCACGCCGCTGCGCTTCCGGCACCTGATCGGCTGGACGGAGGCGGGCCCGGTGGACCCGCAGGTCGGCGGCCTGGTGGCGGCGGTGCGGCGGGCGTACTGGGCCGACGCGGGCGACACGCCCGCCTACCGGTCGTGGCTCGGGCGCCACGGGCCGCTGCCGCAGCCGCAGACCGACGCCCATAGCGCCCCGGTATAGGAACCTGCGGGGTTACCCGCCCCGTGCCCCGGATGCCAACGTGTGGTTCAGCCCCGGCCGGGCTCCTCCCTCAACCCCCCAAAGGGACAGGAGTCACCAGGAGTGAATCCCACCTTCAGGTCAGGCGCGCTCGCCGTCATCACGGCGGTCGCCCTGACCGCATCCTCTCTCATCGGGGCGGCGGGCGCCCCGGCGTTCGCGGGCCGTGCCACGGCCCCCGCCCCGCCCGGTCCCGACGCGCGCCAGCGGGCCGTCGCCAGCGCCGCAAGCGCCCTGACCACCTCGGCGAAGGCCCTGCACGCCGCTCCTTCCGACGACTTCACGCTGGTCAGGAGCATCGCGGGCACGCGGGGCCTGCAGTACCTCACCTACGCCCGCACCCACGCCGGCCTGCCGGTGTACGGCGGCGAGGTGATCGTCTCCACCGACACCTCCGGGGAGGTCGTGCGGTCGGTCACCACCGGGCAGCGCACCGAGCTGAAGGTCGGCACCGTGCCACGGGTGACCGGAGCCGCCGCCGCGCTGAAGGCGCGCGGGGCGCTGACCTCGGTCGACAGCGTGAGCACGCCCACGCTCCTCGTGCAGGCCGCGCTCGACACGCCGAGGCTCGCCTGGGAGGTGGTGGTCACTGGCAGGAAGGGCGACGCCCCGAGCACCCTGCACGTCTACGTCGACGCGGTCGACGGGCGCGTCCTGGACTCGTGGGACGAGGTCAGGGACGGCACCGGCCACGCCTTCTACAACGGCGACCCGGTGACGATCACCACCTCGGGCTCCACCGGCTCCTACTCCATGACCGACCCCAGCCGCCCCGGCCTGCGCTGCGGCGGCCAGGGTGGCACCGCCTACACCGGGGCCGACGACGACTGGGGCACCGGCAGGGGCACCGACCTGGAGACCGCCTGCGTCGACGCGCTCTACGACGCCCAGACGGAGTGGAACATGCTCCGCGACTGGCTGGGCCGCAGCGGCTTCAACGGCCAGGGCGGCGCGTTCCCCGCGCGGGTCGGGCTGGCCGACGTCAACGCGTACTGGAACGGCCAGTACACCAACTTCGGTCACAACCAGGCGGGCAGCCGGCAGGCGACCACGATGGACGTGGTCGGCCACGAGTACGGCCACTCAATCTTCCAGTTCTCCGGCAGCGGCGGCGCGGGCAGCGGTAACGAGACCGGCGGCCTGAACGAGTCGACCGGCGACATCTTCGGCGCGCTCACCGAGCACTACGCCAACCAGCCCGCCAACCTCGACCCGCCGGACTACCTGGTGGGCGAGGAGGTCGACCTGACCGGCCAGGGCGAGATCCGCAACATGTACAACCCGCAGGCCAAGGGCGACCCGAACTGCTACTCGTCCTCGATCCCCTCGACCGAGGTGCACTCGGCGGCCGGCCCGCAGAACCACTGGTTCTACCTGCTCGCCGAGGGCACCAACCCGGCGGGCAAGCCCGCCAGCCCCACCTGCTCCGGTTCGGGGCAGCTCACCGGCATCGGCATCCGCAAGGCCGGTGAGATCTTCATGGGCGGCCTGAACCTCAAGACCGTTCCCTGGACGCACGCCAAGGCGCGGGTGGCCACGCTGAACGCCGCCAAGTCGCTCTACCCGGGGAGCTGCGCCGAGTTCAACGCGGTCAAGGCCGCGTGGTCGGCCGTGAACGTCCCCGCCGTCGGCGACCCGACCTGTACGGCGACCCCGGGCAACGACTTCGGCCTCTCGGTCAGCCCGAGCTCCGGCAGTGCCCAGCCGGGCCGGTCGGTCACCTCCACCGTGGCGACCACGGTCACCGGGGGCGCGGCCCAGCAGATCACGCTCAGGGCGGCGACCCCGCTGCCCGCGGGGGTCACGGCGACCTTCAGCCCGGCCACGATCACCGCCGGCCAGAGCGCGACGCTGACGCTGGCCACCGCCTCGACCACGCCCACGGGGTCCTACTCCATCAGGATCGTCGCGGACGGCGCGGACGTGGACAGGGAGGCGGTGTACGCGCTGACCGTCGGCGCCGCCCCGCCCTCGACGCCCGACATCCCGGTCGCCAACGTCACCGCCCACCTGAGCCAGCTCCAGGCGATCGGCAGCCGCCCCTCGCCCTCCGCCGGCTACACCAACGCGCTGAACTACGTGAAGGGCAAGCTGGACGCCGCCGGGTTCACCACCCGCGTGCAGAACTTCACCTACGGCGGCCAGACCCACTCCAACCTGCTCGCCGACTGGCCGGGCGGCCCGTCCGGGCCCACGGTCATGCTCGGCGGCCACCTCGACAGCGTCGCGGCGGGCCCGGGTATCAACGACAACGGCTCGGGCTCGGCCACGCTGCTGGAGGTCGCGCTGACCCTGGCGGCACGCAACCCGTCCCTGACCAGGCACGTGCGTTTCGCCTGGTGGGGTGGCGAGGAGCTCGGCATGCAGGGTTCGACCTACTACGTCCAGAACGGCGGCGCGTCCGGGGTCGAGACGTACCTCAACTTCGACATGACCGCCTCGCCCAACGCCGGCTACTTCGTCTACGACGACGACGCCGCGCTGCGGAAGGTGTTCGACGACTACTACGCGACGCTGAACGTCCCCACCGAGCCGGAGACCGAGGGCGACGGGCGCAGCGACCACACGCCGTTCAAGAACGCGGGCGTGAAGGTCGGCGGGCTGTTCACCGGCGCGGAGACGGTCAAGACGGCGGCGCAGGCGCAGAAGTGGGGAGGTACGGCCGGGCAGGCGTTCGACCGCTGCTATCACTCCGCCTGCGACACCTACCCGGCCAACATCGCCACCACGGCGCTGGACCGCAACGCCGACGCCGTGGCCTACGCGCTGTGGAAGCTGGCCGTGGGGGACACCCCGCCGCCCGCCGACGACTTCACCGTCTCGGTGAGCCCGTCGTCGGCGTCGGTGCAGGCCGGGCAGCGGGCGACCGCGACGCTGGCCACGCAGGTCAGCTCGGGCGCCGCGCAGCCGATCACGCTGTCGGCCTCGGGGGCTCCCTCCGGGGTGACGGTGACGTTCGCGCCGCAGACGATCACCGCCGGGCAGTCGTCCACGGTGACCGTCGCCACCTCGGCGAGCACCCCCGCCGGCACGTACGCCATCACGCTCAACGCCCACGGCACCAGTGCCGACCGCTCGGCCGCCTTCACGCTCACCGTCGGCGGCGGGCAGGGCACCACCTGGCAGCCCTACACCGCCTACGCTGCCGGCGACACCGTCACCTACCAGGGCGTCACCTACCGCTGCCTGCAGGGGCACACCTCCCTGCCGGGCTGGGAGCCGCCGAACGTCCCCGCGCTCTGGCAGCGCAGGTAACCGCTCGGCACGCGCACGACAGTAAGAGGCGGGCGGCCCGTGACACGGCCGCCCGCTCCACCTGCCAGCCGCTCGCCAACGTGCTGCTGGACTTCTGACAGGCGGACAGGAACGGGGCCTACGACAACACCGGGTTCAACGCTGGGAGCCGCCGAACGTTCCATCCCTGTGGCAGCGCTCATAGGCTGTTGGGTGACCATGGGGCCCTCAGGTAAGGGGTTGGTGTGGACCTTTCCGCGGCGGCGAGCGAGCTGTACGAAGGCACGCCCGACGACTTCGTGGAGAGGCGCGAACGCCTGGCCGCCGAGGCCAAGAAGGCGGGCGACGCCGGCCTGGCCAAGCGCATCGGCGAGCTGCGGCGCCCCACCGTGTCGGCGTGGGCGGTCAACCGGCTGGCCCGTTCTGATTCCGGCGAGCTGGCGCGGCTGCTCGACCTCGGCGCCGAGCTGCGGTCGGCGTGGGCGTCGGGCGAGCCGATCGGCGGCATGGACCAGCGGCGGGGCGAGCTGATCTCCGGCCTGGTCCGCACGGCCCGGTCGCTGGCGAGCGAGGCGGGACGTCCGCTGCGCGAGCCGGCGGTCCGGGAGGTGGAGGACACCCTGCACGCCGCGACGATGGATCCGGCGGTCGCGGAAGAGGTGCGCGCGGGCTCGCTCGCGCAGCCGCGGAGCTACGCCGGGTTCGTTCCCGCCGGTGAGCCCGCCGGGCCGGGCGCGGCGGCGACCGGCGCGACCGTACGGCCGGCCGCCGGCCAGCGGGGCGAGGCCGCCAAGCGAGGCGGTGGCGCCGTGGGGAAGCGGGCCGGGAAGCCGGACGAGGCGGCCAGGAAGCGGGAGGAAGAGGACCGGCGCCGGCGGCTGGCCGAGCAGTCGGCCGCCGCCGACGCCGAGGCGCGCGACGCCGAGCGGGCCCTCGCCGAGTGGGAGTCGGAGGCCGGCGACGCCGATCGGGCCCGCGCGGCCGTCACCGAGGAGGCCGAGCGGCTGCGCGGGGAGCTCAGGGCCGCCCTCGACCGGCAGGAGACCGCCGAGAAGCGGCTGAGCCTCGCCGAGCGGGAGCGCGGCCGCGCCGCCCGTCGCGCCGCGGAGGCCCGCCGCCGCGCCGACGAGATCCGGCGCAAGCTCTGAGCGGTGGAGTAGGCGGGGCCTGTCACAGGGGCGGCCGGGTCACAGGCTCAGCTTGCGGTGGCTCGCGCCGTGCCACTCCACGAGCAGCGCCGTGGCGTCGTCGTCGAGCCGGTAGTCGTGATATTTCATGACGCTGCGGATCAGCCGGCGCAGCGTCTCCGGCACGGCCAGTCCGTCGATGGTGCTGCGGATGATGAAGTCGACGAACCGGGTGAGCCCGAACTCCTGACCCTCGCGGTTGCGGGCCTCGGTGATGCCGTCGGTGTAGAGCAGCAGCCGGTCCCCGGGTTCGAGCTGCTCCCGGCAGAGGGAGATGGGAATCCCGAGGTCCAGGCCGAGGGGATGGGAGGGCAGGCATTCGAGCCGGGTGACCCAGCGCCCGCCCCGGATCACCACGGGAGGATGGTGGCCGCAGTTCACCCAGCTGAACATGCCGGTCGGCACGTCCAGCTCGGCCAGGACCGCCGTGGCGAACCGCTCGTCGGCGCCGAACTCGTCGATCAGGGCCTTCTCGATCGCCTCGCCGGTGTGGACCAGGCCGGCGCCCTGATGGCGGCTGCTCCGGCAGGCGGCCACGGCGAGGGAGGCGGTGAGCCCTGCCGAGGCGTCGTGGCCCATGGCGTCGAACACCGCCAGGTGCAGGGTGTCGCCGGCCACGCCGTAGTCGAAGGCGTCGCCGCTGATCTCGTAGGCGGGTTCGAGGGCCGCCGCGATCACCACCTTGTGGGTGGCGAACGTCAGCGGGGGCATGAGGTTCCACTGCATCTCCGCCGTCACGTTCATCGGCCGGGTTCGCACCAGCCGGGAGTAGGTGTCGCTGTGGGCGCGCTTGCTGACCACCAGCAGCGCCACGGTGGACGCGAGGTGCCGCATGTCGTCCTGGGTGTGCTCGCCGATCTCCCGGGCGCTGACACGGATCACGCCGAGCCGTTCCGTGCCGTTCAGCAGCGGTACCCACCACCAGTCAGGATGATCTCCCGCGCCCGTTTTCGCGACGACCTGGACGTGCTGGAAGGCCTTCCCCGCGAGCGTCCCGTCGATCCGCAGGCTGGCGGTCTCCTCGCCGGCGCACTCGGCCCGGCGGGTCAGCAGGCGAAGCGTCTCCTGCTGCAGGTCGGCCAGATAGACCAGGACGTCGTGCAGACCCGCCTTCGCGGCGCTGTCGGCGATCAGTTCGGGCAGCTCTTCCAGGGCCGTCAGGTGGCTGGCCTCGATCAGCTCGGCCAGCATCGCCGCACCGCCCGCGGAGATCTCCATCGCGGCGCGCTCCCGATCGCCGTTCACGGCGGGTACGCCTGACATGATGCGCCTCCTGTCTCAGCAGTACCCGTTGCACGACGGCCGAACGAACATCTCGGGCAAACCCTTCCTATAGCCCATCCCGCACGTGACCCGCGGAAACGCGCAACCGGGGTAGGCATGAGAGCAGGCCCTCGTCGTCTCGCGCGACCGGGGCGCTCTGGCGGGCGGCGTGCCGAACACAAGGGGAAACAGCGCGATGAAGAAGTTCTCTCTCGTAGCCGTGGCTCGCGCGCAGCTGGAACGCGCGTCCGAGTCGACCGGCGGGCAGGCGGCGGACACCGTCGTCGGCGGGCACGAGCGCGTCCTGCGGCAGACGGTGGTCGGGATCACGGCGGGCACCGTCCAGAGCGAGCACGAACTCCGGGGAGAGGCCACGGTCTATGTGCTGTGGGGACGGGTGCGCGTGGTGGCCGGCGACGTGACGTGGGACGCCCTGGCGGGCGACCTGCTCATCGTGCCCGACGAACGTCATCACGTGGAGGCGCTGGAGGACTCGGCGATCCTGCTCACGGTCGCCATGCCGCGCTAGGCCGCGCGAGCCCTCCCACGGGCCCCGCTCAGGCCAGGGTGGCCTCCTGGGGGTCCCACCCGGCGGGCAGGGGCTCCGGTTCCCGCGCGGTGGTCTCCAGGTGCCTGAACTCGCCGCGCTCGGCGGACTCGCTGATCGCCGTCATGGCCTCCAGCACGTGGAGGGCGAGCGCGCCCGAGGCGCGGTGGGCGACGTCGCCCCGCAGTGCGCGGGCCATGTCGAGCACGCCGAGGCCGCGCCCGATCGTGGTGCCCTCCAAGGGCAGCTCGCGCCAGTCGCCGTCCCCTGCCGCGCGCACCCTGAGCGGACCCCTGAAGGTGTTGGGGTCGGGGAGCGAGAGCGTGCCCTCGGTGCCGATGATCTCGATCATCGTCACGCCGGCCGGCGAGTCGAAGCTGAACGTCGTGGACGCGCTCGCCCCGCCGGTGAAGTCGACCAGCGCCATGACGTGCGTCGGCACCTCGACGGCGAAGCTCGTGCCGCCCCTCGGCCCCGAGCCGATCACCCGGTGCGGCCGTGCCTGCCGCGCGGTGGCCGCGACCTTGGAGACCGGGCCGAGCATCGCGACCAGCGCAGTGAGGTAGTACGGGCCCATGTCGAACAGCGGGCCCGCGCCACGCTGGAACAGGAACTCGGGGCTCGGGTGCCAGGACTCGGGGCCCGGGCTCTGCATCATGGCGGTGGCGGCGACCGGCGCGCCGATCAGGCCGGACGCCAGGGCCCGCTTGGCCGACTGCAGGCCCGCGCCGAGGAACGTGTCGGGCGCGTTGCCGACCCGCAGCCCCTGCGCGGCCGCCTCGGCCAGGAGCTTGTCGCCCTCGCCCGGGTCGAGCGTCAGCGGCTTCTCGCCGTACACGTGCTTGCCGGCGCGCAGGGCGGCGGACGCCACGGCGGCGTGCGCGGCGGGGATCGTCAGGTTGACGACGATCTCGACGTCGGGGATCGCCAGGATGGTGTCGACGTCGCCGGAGACTGGGACGTCGTAGGCGCGCGCCTTCGTCTCGGCGCGCTCGGCGTCGAGGTCGGCGACGCCGAGCACCCGGACGTCGGGGAAGGTGGTGAGGTTGCGCAGGTAGGCGTCGCTGATCGCGCCGGCGCCGACGACGGCGACCCCCACGGGCCCGGTCGTCATGCGCCCTCCAGCCCGGTCAGGTAGGCGTGGCTCCCGGCGAGGGCCTCGACGACGTCGGTGGCGCAGTGGTCGAGCTCGACGATCCGCCACGCGTCCGGAGCCGCGGCGAGAATGTCCGCCACCGGCATCACGCCCCCGCCGACGGCCGTGTGGGGTTCGTCCTTGACGCCGGGGCCGTCCTTGACGTGCAGCGCGGCGACGCGGTCGCCGAGGCGTCCGAGCAGCGCGGGGACGTCGGCGCCGCCCACGGCCGCCCAGTAGGTGTCGATCTCCAGGAACAGCTCGGGGTCGAGCATCCCGGCGAGCACCTCGATGGCGTGGGCCCCGTCGATCCTCGGCTCGATCTCCCACCAGTGGTTGTGGTAGCCAAGCCGCATGTCGTAGCGCGCCGCGTGCCCGGCGAGGCCGTTGAGGAGGTCGGCGGTGCGGGCGAGGCCGTCGCGCGTGGTGAACTCCTCGTGCGGGATGCCGCCCGGGATGATCACGAGGTCCGTGCCGACGGTGGCGATCGCGTCGAGGACGACGTCCGGGTCCTCCGAGAGCAGAGCGTAGGCGTGCGTGCTTGAGACGGTGAGCCCGAGATCGTCGATCACCCGCCGGAAGCCCTTGGGATCGTCGGTCGGGTCGTACGGTTCCACGGAGCCGTAGCCGATCTCCGCCATCCGCCGTAACACCCCGTCACGATCGGCCTTCATGTGATCACGAACGGTGTACAGCTGCACGCCCAGCGGCTTCACCATCAGGGTCGAATCCTCCTGGCTCACATGGCGGAGTGCTCGTGCGGAGGTGCCGCACGCACTTGCCGGTAATGATTCGGTAAAACGCTAAAACTTCGCATATCGAATGACAACGGGTTAGTGCCGTTCCGACTCGGAAAAGGCGGCTTGATCCCGTCTCCCGGCTGGCGGTTGGCCGGTCGCGGCCATTTACCGAACAATGTTCTGGACATGCGGAGGGGAGGCCGTCACCGGCCTCCCCTCCACTGGTCGCTACGGCCTGCCCGCGCCGCTCACGGCGGGCTCGCTCGGCGCCTCCTCGATGGGAGGCGTCGTGGGCCGCCCGCCCCGGCGCCGCTCCCGCCGGGCCCGGCTCTTCTCCTTGCGGGTCTCGACCATGGTGTACAGGGTCGGCACCAGCAGGAGGGTGAGCAGGGTCGAGCTGATCAGGCCGCCGATGACGACGATCGCGAGCGGCTTGGAGATGAAGCCGCCCCCGCCGGTGATCCCGAGCGCCATGGGCAGCAGCGCGAAGATCGTGGCCAGCGCCGTCATCAGGATCGGGCGCAGCCGCCGCCTGCCGCCCTCGACCACCGCCTCGTGCAGCGGCATGCCCTGCTCGCGGTACTGGTTGATCAGGTCGAGCAGGACGATGGCGTTGGTGACCACGATGCCGACGAGCATCAGCATGCCGATCATCGCCGCCAGGCCCAGCGAGGTGCCGGTCGCCAGCAGCAGGCCGATGGCGCCGGTCGCCGCGAACGGGATCGACACCAGCAGCACCAGCGGCTGGATCAGGCTGCGGAACGTCGCCACCATGACGAAGAACACCAGGGCGATGGCGGCCACCAGCGCGAGCCCGAGGCTGCCGAAGGCCTCCGCCTGGTCGGCGCTCACCCCGCCGATCTCGTACGTCGCGCCGGCCGGGAGCGTGAGGGACGCCAGCTTGGTCTTCAGCGCGGCGCTGGTGGCTCCGAGGTTGGAGCCGGTGGCCTTACCGGAGACCGTGGCACTGCGGTCGCCGTCGATGCGGGTGACCTCGACGGGCCCGTTCACGGTCCTGACGCTCGCCACGTCCCCGACGGTGACCTTCCCGGCGATCTTCAGATCGCGCAGGTCCGCCAGTGACGTGGGGGTGTCGCCGCTCCGCAGGATGACGTCGGCCGTGGTGCCGTCGAAGGCGAGCTGGGTGACGGTGGTCCCCCTGAACGCCTGGGACACGGCCTGGCCGATGGCCAGCTCGCTGAGGCCCTTCTCCGCCGCCTTCTTGCGGTCGACGGTGACGTCGATGCGCGGGGCGGTGTCGGCCACCGTGCTGGTGACCTCGCTGACGTCCGGGACGTCGGCCATGGCCCGCTGGACCGTCTGCGCGGCGGTGCGCAGGGTGTCGAGCTCGGCCGCGCGGACGACGACCTGCATGGAGTCGCCGCCGAAGCCGCCGGACTGGCCGACGGTGATCTCGCCGGCGTCGCTCAGCCCGGCGAGCCGGTCGGTCAGCCTCTTCTCGACGGCGCCCGCGTCGGTGCCGTCGCGGAGCGTCAGAGAGTAGCTGGCGCGGGACGTGCCGCCTCCGCCGCCGCGGAAGCCTCCGAACCCGCCGCCGCCACCACCCACGGTGACCTGGTACGACTCGACCTCGCTCGTGCTGGTGACCACCTGCTCGACCTTCTTGGCCATGGCGTCGGCCGAGGCGAGCGAGGTGCTCACCGGGAAGCTCTGCCTGACGCTGATGGTGTTCTGGCCGGAGTTGTCGATGAAGCTCGTGCGCAGCAGCGGGACCAGGCCGAGGGTGCCGACGAAGATGACCATGGCGATGGCCACCGTGGTCATCCGGTGCCGGGTGGCGAAGCGGATGACCGGGACGTACATGCGCTGGAGCGGGCTCCTGCGCTCCTTCTCGTCGGCGGCCCGCCGGATCGCCTCGGAGTCGCCCTCCTTGGGCCGCTTGAGGAACCAGTAGCTCAGCACGGGGACGACGGTCAGCGACACCAGCAGCGAGGCGAGCAGCGCGACCGTCACCGTGATCGCGAACGGGCTGAACAGCTCGCCCACGAGGCCGCCGACGAACGCGATGGGCAGGAAGACCGCCACCGTGGTCAGCGTGGACGCGGTGACCGCGCCCGCCACCTCGCGCACGCCGCTCTCGACGGCCCGGCGCTTGTCCTCGCCGTACGACAGGTGGCGCTTGATGTTCTCAAGGACCACGATCGAGTCGTCCACCACCCGCCCGATGGCGATGGTGAGCGCGCCCAGGGTCAGCATGTTCAGCGAGTAGTCCTGGGTCCACAGGGCGATCAGGGCGATCAGCACCGACAGCGGGATCGACACCGCCGTCACGATCGTGGAACGCAGCGAGAACAGGAACAGCAGGATGATCAGCACGGCCATCGCCAGGCCGAGCAGGCCCTCGGTGGTGAGGCTCTCGATGGCCTGCTCCACCGACGGCGCCTGGTCGAATATCACGGTGAACTGCGCGCCGCCGCCGAGGGACTTGGCCAGCCCGGGCAGCTTGGCCCGCACGTCGTGCGAGATCGCCACCGCGTTGCCGTCGGGCTTCATGGTGATCGAGACGCCGAGGCTGGGCTTGCCGTTGGTACGGGTCAGCGTGGTGGAGTCGGCGAGACCCAGCTTGACCGTGGCGACGTCGCCGAGCCGCGCGGGTTTGGGAGCGGCGGCCGGACGGGCGGGTGCCGCCGCGCCCTGCGCGCCGGGAACGCCCTGGCCACCCGGCCGCTGTGCCTGCGCCTGACCGCTGGGGACGGCGGCGGACGGCGGGAGGTAGAGGTCGGCGATGTCCTTCACCGAGCCGAGCGCGGTGCCGACCTGAACGGTGAGGGACTGGCCGGTCTTGGTGAGCGTGCCCGCGGGCACCGGCGTGCCGGCCGACTGGATCGCGCCGGCGATCGCCGAGGCGGTGAGCCCCCGCTTGGCGAGCTCCTTGTCGTCGGGCGTGATCGTGATGACCTGCTCGCGCGTGCCGGTCACCGACACGTCCCTGACCCCGGCCACGCCGCTGAGCGCGGGGACCGCCTGCTCGTTCAGCTTGTCGGCGAGCTGCTGCTGGCCCTCGGACGAGGCGACGGCGAGCTGCACCACGGGGATGTCGTCGGTGCTGCCGACGACCGCCTGCGGGTCGACGTCGGAGGGGAGCTGCGGCTTGATCCGGCTGATCGCCTGCTGGATCTGGCCCTGGGCCGCGTCGATGTCGGTCCCGAAGTCGAACTGCACCTGGAGCGTCGCGCTGGACTCGCGGGAGGTGGAGGTGACCCCCGTGACGCCCGTCAGGCTCCGGACGCTGTCCTCAAGCGGCCGGGTGACGCGGTCCTCGACGATCTGCGGCGCGGCCCCGGGGTAGGGCGCGACGATCGACACCGCGGGGAAGGACAGCGAGGGCAGGAGCTGTTGTTTGAGCGCCGGGATGGTGTACACGCCGAAGGCGGCGACCACGATCGTGATGAGGGCGACGAGCCCGCGATTGGCGAGGCTCAGTCTGGCGAGTAACGACATCGGTCCACTTCTTGTCGGTGCGGCGGGGATGCCGGTTGGCGTCCTGGGGAGAGGTCACGGCTCGTGCGAGGCCGGGAGACCGGCCCGCTCTTCAAGGCTTATCGCTGCTGGAGGGGCGGACGTCCGTCGCGGGGAGGGTCTTGGACTACCGCGATCGCCGTAGGCCCCGCCATGGAGTACCACGCGCGCCGGTCCGGGCGGGGGATTCAGCGTGGCTGGGGGCGCACCAGGCCGGTCTCGTAGGCGATCACGACGAGCTGGGCGCGGTCGTGCGCGCCGAGCTTGAGCATCGCCCGGTTGGCGTGCGTCTTGGCGGTCATGCGGCTGATGCCGAGGTGGTCGGCGATCTCGTCGTTGGTCAGCCCGCCCGCGACGAGCGTCATCACCTCGCGTTCGCGGTCGGTCAGCACGGCGAGGACGTCCGGCGCGTGCTCCACCCGCGCGCCGGGAGCCGACAGGAAGCGGGCGATGAGGCTCTTGGTGGCGCCGGGGGAGAGCAGGGCGTCGCCGCGCGCCACGACGCGGATGGCGTCCTGCAGCTCGCCGGCCTCCACGCCCTTGCCGAGGAACCCGCTCGCCCCCGCGCGGAGCGCGGCGAAGACGTACTCGTCGATCTCGAAGGTCGTCAGCACCAGCACCCGAACCGCGGCGAGGCTCGGATCGGAGGTGATGGCCTGGGTCGCGGCGAGCCCGTCCATCTCGGGCATGCGGATGTCCATCAGCACCACGTCGGCCTTGGTCTCCCCGGCGAGCCGCACCGCCTCGACGCCGGTCTGGGCCTCGCCCACCACTTCCAGGTCGGGCGCGGAGTCGACCAGGACGCGGAACCCGGCCCGTACGAGGGCCTGGTCGTCGGCCAGCAACACGCGGATGGTCACAGGGCGCTCGTCTCGGGCGCGGGCAGGACGGCGTGGACGCGGAAGCCCCGGCCCGGGGACGGCCCGACGCTGAACGTCCCGCCCACCGACAGGGCCCGCTCGCGCATCCCCACCAGCCCGTGGCCGGCGGGCGTGCCCGCGTCCGCCTCCGGTTCGGCGGCGGTGCCCGTTCCGGCCCGGACGGCCGCGCCAGCCCGCAGGGTCGTCCGGGTGGCGCCGGCGCCGGTAGCGGTGGTGAGGCCGAGGCCGTCGTCGGTGACGTCCACGGTCAGGTCGCGATGCCCGTAGGTGATGCGCACCCGCGTCGTCGCGTCGCCCGCGTGCTTGCTGACGTTCGTCAGCGCCTCCTGGACGACGCGGAATGCCGTCAGCTCCACCGGAGAGGGGAGCGGTCGCGGGGTGCCTTCGAGATGGCAGTCGACCCTGAGGCCCGCCGACGTGAACGAGCTGATGAGCTGGGGGAGGCGGTCGAGGCCCGGCGCGGGCTCGGTGGGCAGCTCCTCGGTCGTGCCGGGCTGGCGCAGCAGCCCGACCGTGGTGCGCAGCTCGTCGAGCGCGGCCCGCCCGGCCTGGCGGATGTGGCCGAGCGCCTCGCGGGCCTGCCGTGGCTCGTCGTCCATCACGTGCGAGGCGACCTGCGCCTGGACGTTGATGAGCGCTATGTGGTGGGCGAGCACGTCGTGCAGCTCCCTGGCGATGCGCAGGCGCTCCTCCATCACCCGCCGCTGGGCCTCCTCCTCCCGGGTCTGCTCGGCCCGGCGCGCGCGCTCCTCGACGGCGGCGACGTACGCGCGGCGGCTGCGCGCCGAGTCGCCCGCCGCCGTCGCCATGCCGATCCACGCGATCTGACCGGCCACCTCCGGCCCGTACCACGACACGTCGGCGAAGGTGATGCGCGCCGCGGCGAGGACGAGCGCGCAGATCGCTCCCACCGTCCACGCGGCGCGGCGGGGGCTGTGCGTGGCCATGGTGGCGATCGCTATGGCGGGGATGAGGTCGAGGGTGCTGCGCGTGCCGCCGACGACCACGACCACGTGGGCGACGAGGGCGGCCAGGGTCACGGCGACGACCACGCGGGGCCACGCCCGCCGGAACACCAGGGCCGCGCACATCACCGAGCCCAGCACCACGCCGGTGGGGGTCAGCGGCAGGTTCTCCCTGGGGGGCGCCATGACCGTCACCGCGAAGGTCACGGCCGCGATGACGGTGTCCACCAAGTACGGGCGGGCGCGGATGGCGTCGCGCAGTCCGATCAGACGACTCACCTTCCCACGGTAGGGCTGACCTGGTCCTGTTTCCTCGTCCGTGGGGAGAATACGCCGCTACGGCGATCGCAGTACGCGGCCGCGGGCCGTACGGCCGCCGCGTCACGGGGGCCGGCATCCACAGGGGAGGGCATCTCGCGGTGGAAAATCCGTGTCAACTCTTCATAGTCGGGAACCGTGACTCGTGCGGAGATGGTAACAGTGCCGAACATAACCACCCGAGTCAGGATATGTCAGCAAAGGATTCTTGGCTCTGCCGTGAACGCGGCTTGCTTGGTCATGGGTGCAGTGTTGCTGCAGGTCACAGGGTCAGCGAGGTGTCAGTCCCCACAGGGTGGCCGGCGGTGTGACCGGTCTTCGCCTTGACGGCGGTCCCGGGACCGCAGTGAGTCGCACGGCGACAGAGTAAGGAGAAGACATGGCCGGACCGAGGGAAGCTCCCAGCCTGCTCGGTGAACTGGCCGCGGAGTTCGCGGGCACGTTGATCCTCATCCTCTTCGGAACGGCCGTCGTGGCGCAGGTGGTCGCGGGCGGCATCGGCGACCACGACAGCATCGCGTGGGCCTGGGGCCTCGGCGTCACGCTCGGCGTCTACGTGGCCGGCCGCATCAGCGGCGCGCACCTCAACCCCGCCGTCACGGTCGCCCTGGCCGTCTTCAAGGGCTTCGAGTGGCGCAAGGTCCTGCCGTACTCCCTCGCGCAGGTGGCAGGGGCCTTCGTCGCCGCGCTGCTGGTCAGGTGGAACTTCAGCGAAGTGCTCGCCATGGCCGACCCCGGCCACACCATCAAGACCCAGGGCGTCTTCTCCACGCTGCCGGGCAACGGCGCCCTCCCCGTGCACGAGTGGGGGGCCTTCCGCGACCAGGTGATCGGCACGGCGATCCTGCTGTTCCTCATTCTCGCCGTGACCGACCTGAGCAACAACTCCCCGGCCGCGAACCTGGCGCCGTTCGTCGTCGGCCTCATCGTCGTGGCGATCGGCATGGCCTGGGGCACCAACGCCGGCTACGCCATCAACCCCGCCCGTGACTTCGGCCCCCGCCTCGCCTCGTTCCTCACCGGGTACGGCACGGCCTGGCGAGATCAGTACGGCAACCTCTACTTCTGGGTGCCCATCGTGGCGCCCGTCATCGGGGGCGTGCTCGGGGCCGGGCTCTACCAGGTGCTCGTCGCCCGCTTCCTGCCCAAGTCGGGGGAGCCCGAGCCAGGTACCGTTCCCGCCGAGAGGGAAACCGTCTGAGGCCCCGGCCGGCACATCCGCAGGGCACAAAGGAGGCAACACTACATGGCTGACTTCGTTGGAGCGGTCGACCAGGGCACGACGAGCACCCGCTTCATGATCTTCGACCACGGCGGCAACGAGATCGCCCGCCACCAGCTCGAACACCAGCAGATCCTCCCGCAGGCGGGGTGGGTCGAGCACAACCCGGTGGAGATCTGGGAGCGCACCCGCGCGGTCGTCGAGACCGCGCTCGGCAAGGCCGACCTGTCCGCGTCCGACCTCGTCGCGCTCGGCATCACCAACCAGCGCGAGACCACCGTGGTCTGGAACCGCAGGACCGGACGGCCGTACTACAACGCCATCGTCTGGCAGGACACCCGCACCGACCGCATCGCGAGCGCGCTGGAGCGCGAGGGCAAGGGCGAGGTCATCCGCCGCAAGGCGGGGCTGCCCCCGGCGACGTACTTCTCCGGCGGCAAGATCAAGTGGATCCTCGACAACGTGGACGGCGTGCGCGAGGCCGCGGAGTCGGGGGAGGCGGTCTTCGGCAACACCGACACCTGGCTGCTGTGGAACCTCACCGGCGGCACCGACGGCGGCGTGCACGTCACCGACCCCACCAACGCCAGCCGCACGATGCTGATGAACCTCGAGACGCTCGACTGGGACGACGAGCTGCTGTCGTTCTTCGGCATTCCCCGCCGCATGCTGCCGGAGATCCAGCCGTCCGCCAACCCCGGCCTGTACGGCGTGACACGGGCCGACGGGCCCCTGCGCGGCGAGGTCCCGCTCTCCGGCGACCTCGGCGACCAGCAGGCGGCGACCGTGGGCCAGGTCTGCTTCGGCGTCGGCGAGGCCAAGAACACCTACGGCACCGGCAACTTCCTGCTGCTCAACACCGGCAACGAGCTGGTCAGGTCGCGGCACGGCCTCCTCACGACCGTCTGCTACCAGTTCGGCGACGAGAAGCCGGTGTACGCGCTGGAGGGCTCGATCGCCGTGACAGGCTCGGCCGTCCAGTGGCTGCGCGACCAGCTCGGCATCATCTCGGGCGCGGCGCAGAGCGAGTCGCTGGCACGGCAGGTCGACGACAACGGAGGGGTGTACTTCGTGCCCGCCTTCTCCGGGCTGTTCGCGCCCTACTGGCGCTCCGACGCGCGCGGCGCGATCGTCGGGCTGTCCCGGTACAACACCAACGCGCACATCGCCCGGGCCACGCTGGAGGCGATCTGCTACCAGACGCGGGACGTCGTCGAGGCCATGCAGAACGACTCGGGCGTCCACCTCGACGTCCTGCGGGTCGACGGCGGCGTCACCGCCAACGACCTGTGCATGCAGATCCAGTCCGACATCCTCGGCGTGCCGGTGTCCAAGCCGGTCGTGGCCGAGACCACCGCGCTCGGCGCCGCGTACGCCGCCGGCCTCGCCCTCGGCTTCTGGAGCTCCACCGATGAGCTCAAGAGCAACTGGAACGAGGACCGGCGCTGGCTGCCGACCTGGGCGGAGGAGAAGCGCGCGGAGGGTTACACCGGCTGGAAGAAGGCCGTCGACCGCACCATGAACTGGGTCGACGTCGACTGATTCGGCGTAGTCCCCCCCTTCTTCCCCGGAGGCCCGACCGGTACGCCGGCCGGGCCTCCGGCATGTTCGGGCACCCGCCTCGACGGGGCGCGGGCGACTCGGAACGCCGGGAAATCGCCCTGTTCATCGGAAGTTCGCGGGGCGTTCGGGCCGGGCGTGTGTCCGGTGGCGGGCGCCGGGCCGGTGTTCCCGCTGGTAAGCGACGTTCCCTCTGTGGCTAGCGGCATCTCCTGACCAATTTGACCGATTGGTGTCAGCAAAGGCTGATATTTCCCGACATGTGGTGCGGTGAAATGGTCCGTCTGTCTCATCAACCCCCCTTGGACCTGGCACTCCCCGCTGGGACGGGTCCAGAGACAGAAGGAGAGACTCGTGAGACGAGTCGCGTTCCTCGCCACGGCCACCGCCCTGACGTTCGCCGTCACCACAGTGACAACGAGCACCGCCGCAAACGCCTTCACCCCGCCGAACATCCCGTCCGTGACCACGGCGCGGTCCGAGCTGGCCGCCCTCACCGTCGACATCGAGAGGAACTCCGGCACCTACGACCGCAGCCTGTTCCCGCACTGGATCACCATCTCCGGCGCCTGCAACACCCGGGAGACCGTGCTCAAGCGCGACGGGTCCGGGGTGGTGACCGACTCCAGCTGTTACCCGACCTCGGGCAGGTGGACCTCCCCGTACGACGGCGCCACCTGGACCGCCGCCTCCGACGTGGACATCGACCACATGGTGCCGCTCGCCGAGGCATGGCGCTCCGGTGCGTACGCCTGGACCACCTCCAAGCGCCAGTCCTTCGCCAACGACCTGACGAACCCCCAGCTCTGGGCCGTGACCGACAACGTGAACCAGGCCAAGGGGGACTCCGATCCCGCGAGCTGGAAGCCCCCGCTCACCTCGTTCTGGTGCACGTACGCGAAGGCCTACGTCGACGTGAAGTACAAGTGGGGCCTCACCGTCCAGAGCAGCGAGAAGTCGGCGCTCTCCACCATGCTCGGCTACTGCTGACCCGGTAGCGCCGGCCGGTCACCGCGCTGACGGGCCACGAGGGCCGCCGTCCCCTCGCCGGGCGGCGGCCTTCGTCATGTGCCCGTGCCGGTCACCGGTGGTGGGAGACGAAACCGACGTGGATGTGCGGGGCGAGCGCCCGGTGCGGCGGTTCGTTCGCCGCGCGGCCGCACAGCGGCACCACCGGCGTGCCGGACGCGGTGCTCAGGTAGGCGTCCGCGATGTAGCCGCCGGTGCTGATCAGGTCCCAGTACCTGCTTGTGCCGTACGTGCCGGAGACCGGGTCGCCGACCTTGCGGCAGACGATGGTGACCCGCTGGCCGTCCCGGCGCGTGCCGATGATCCTGCTGTCGGCCGACGCCTCGGCCCGTACGTTGATGGGCTCGCCGGTCATGGTGTTCACGGTGACGGTCACGTCCCGCGCCGTGCCGGGCAGGGCGGCCTGCTCTGTGCCGGTCGCGGCCGCGTGGGCCGTGCCGCCGGCCACCGTCGAGAGGGCGGGCCCGGCCAAGGAGGTTACGGCGAACGGTAGCCCGAGCATCGCGATCCGCCCCCGGGACGCTCGCGAAGCGGGTGCGGTGATATCTGTACGCATGGTGACACCTCTTCCTGCCATGTGCCGGCGCTGGACCGGCGTCCCCCGAAATGACTGCCTATTCGAGTAATGTCACTACGCGCTGTCGCCGGTCCAGCGTGGCGCGCACACATGGGGGAACCGGGAAAGTGCCGTACACCAGACGTTCCGGACCACACACGGAACACCGGCGTGGCTTTCCGAAACTCGGAGACGTCACCTCAGAGTGAGCGGAGGTGGTCCACCGCCGCGCGGGCGACCGTGCCGATCGCCGCGTCGGCCCTCGGCTGGTTCTGGGCGGTGCCGATCGAGCGGGTGAACACGGCCACGGCGTAGCGCCCGCCGTCGGGGTACTCCACGACGCCGACCTCGTTGCGGATCGTCGGCAGCGACCCCGTCTTGCCGCTGACCACGACGTCGTCATAGGGGAACCCCGACGACAGGCGGTGCGGCCACACCTGCAGGCCGAGAAGCCGGCGGATCGCGGCGCACGCCTCGGGCCCCGCGGCCTGGTCCCGCCAGACCATGCCGAGCAGCCGGGTCATCTCCCTGGCGGTGCTGCGGTTGGTGCACGCCGGGTCCAGGACGCGCAGGAGGCCGACCGTACGGGGATCCAGCGGCTCGGTCAGGACGGCCGCGTCCGCCTCCAGCGCCGCCAGCAGCCCGCGGCAGTCGTGCTCGATCCAGGTGTCCTTCAGCCCGTGGGCCACGAGCATGGCGTTGACCGAGCCCAGCCCGACCCGGCGCGCCACGACGTCGGCGGCGGCGTTGTCGCTCACCGCGATCATCAGGTAGGCCAGGTCGCGCAGGGAGAGGGTGGCGTCGTCCAGCATGGCGGCGAGCCCCGTGCCGCCCGCCGTGCGTTCGGCGGTCGGCACGCGGCAGGGCTCGGCGGGGTCGAGGGTGCCGGCCTCGGCCTGCCGGTAGAACTCCACCAGCAGCGGCAGCTTGAAGACCGACGACAGGACCACGGGATCATCGGGGCCGATGCCGATCTCGGCGCCGGTGTCCAGGTCGATCGCGTGGAGGTTGCCCGTGACGGAGGCCGCGCGGAAGATGCCCGCCAGGTCCGGGGGCCTCATGCGAGCAGCCCGGAGGCCGGCCGGGGGCTGATGCGCCGGGCCCGCGCCGCGCCGTCGTCCACCATCCCGGCATTGTCCCGCAGCACGCGGACCGCCACTGCGCAGAACCCGGTCATGGTTTCGGACGGCCGCTGCCACGCCACGGACACCCGCCAGGCCAGCGGGTCGCCGAGCAGCGGGCGCCAGGCGACCCCCGGCTGCTCGGTGCGGGGACCGAAGGCGACGGCCGTGCCGGACAGGACGAGCCCCAGCGTGAACTGCGGGTGCCGGCCGTGGTGCACCTCGGCAGGGACGAAGCCGTGGCGGCGGCACTCGGTCAGCGTCTCCTCGTACAGGCCGGGCTCGCTCTCGCGGGGGAACAGGACCAGGTGCCGCGCCGCCAGGTCGGCCAGGTGCACGGAGGAGAAGGCGACCAGCGGATCGCCCTCGGGCAGCAGCACGCCGGGATGCTGCACCAGCACGGGGCCGAAGCTCAGCCCGGCGCCGCTCACCGGGTGGCGCATCACGCCGCCGTCCAGGCCGCCCTCGGCCAGAGCCCTGACCTGGTCGGCCGTGCACATCTCTGTGAGCGCCAGCCGCGCCTCAGGGTGCGCGTCGCGGAACCCGGCCAGAAGCGCCGCGATGGCGGACCCGCCGAGGTCGGGTGGCACGCCGATGCGCAGGCTCTCGACGCCCTCGCCCGACGCGCGCGCCATGAGCTCGCGGAGGCGGTCGACGCGGCCGACGATGTCGCGCGCCTCGACGAGCAGGAGCCTGCCGGGCTCGGTGAGGCGCACCTGGCGGCTGGAGCGGTCGAACAGGCGCACGCCGAGCTCCTCCTCCAGCCGCTTGATGCGCTGGCTGAGAGGCGGCTGCGCCATGCCGAGCCGGACCGCCGCGTTGCCGAAGTGCAGCTCTTCGGCCACCACGGTGAAGTAGCGGAGGTGCCGTACGAGGTCCATCAGCAGCGACTATATCGGAATCACTATCAGTTCAAGCCATATACCAATATTGGACATCATGCCATCGCGTCTGCTGTCCTCCTGGTAGTCGAAGGGGGATCGATGAGACGCAAAGCCGTGATCGCGGCAGTGATGGTGCCGCTCGCCGTGGCGGGCGGTGTGGTGTGGGCGCTGCGCACCCAGGGTTCGGCCGAGGAGACGGCCGCCCGATATCTCGACGCCTGGTCGAAGAGCGACTACGCCGCCATGCGCACCCTGGTGGTGAACCCGCCGGGCGACTTCGAGCGGTGGTACAAGGGGTTCCACGACGACCTGAAGCTGACCTCGGCCCGCTTCACGCCGGGGGCGGCGCGCGAGGGCGAGGCCGGGACCACCGTGGACTTCCGCGCCGAGCTGCGGGGGCCGGTCGACTTCGGGTACACCGGCACGCTGCGGCTGGTCGAGCGCGACCACGGGTGGAGGGTGTCCTTCTCGCCCTCGGCCATCCACGGCGACCTGAAGGCCGGGACGCGCTTCAAGATCACCGAGGTCCCCGCCGAGTCGGCGCCGATCACGGCCGCCGACGGCACGCGCGTGGACACCCCGTCGGCCCCGGGGTCGGTGCTGCAGCTCGTGGAAGGGCTCAAGGCCGAGTACGGCCCGCGCCTGAAGGGGAAGCCCTCGGCGCGGGTCGAGATCGTGAAGGGCGGCCGGCCGCTGAAGACGGTCGCGACGGGCAAGGCGGTCTCGGGCTCGTCCATCCGCACCACCATCGACCTGCGGGTGCACCAGGCGGGGGCGGCGGCGCTCGAAGGGGTGTCCAAGCCCGCCTCCCTGGTGGCGCTGCGCCCGTCGACCGGCGAGGTGCTGGCCGTGGTCAACCGGCCGGGGGGCTTCAACAGGGCGCTGCTCGGCAAGTACCCGCCGGGCTCCACCTTCAAGGTGGTGACGGCCTCGGCACTGGTCGCCGGCGGCGTGGCCCCCGACGACACCGTCGAGTGCCCGCCCGAGCAGACGATCGGGGGGTTCGCCTTCCACAACGCGGAGTTCCACGACTACGGGCGGCTGTCGTTCCGCGACGCCTTCGCCCACTCGTGCAACACGACGTTCGGCAGCATGAGCGTGGACGACCTCGGCGGCTCGCGGCTCGCCGAGGTGGCCCGCAGCTTCGGGTTCGGCGCCCCGATCACGCCGGGAGTGCCCGCCGTGCGCGCGGAGTTCCCCGACCCCCACGACGACACCGACCTCGCCTCGGCCGCCATCGGCCAGGGCCGGGTGCTCGCCAGCCCGCTCAACATGGCGACGGTGGCCGCCGCCATCGCGGACGGCACCTGGCGTCAGCCCCGGCTCGTCCCGCCGTCGCTGGTCCCCGCGGGCGGAGCCGCGCCCCGCAGGCTGGAGCCCGCGGTCGTGAGCGCGCTGCGGAAGCTGATGCCGGCCGTGGTGAGCGAGGGCACGGCGAGCGCCGTCGCGTTCCCGCCGGGCACGGCGGGCAAGACCGGAACCGCCGAGTTCGGCTCGGGTGACGAGCCGCCGACGCACTCGTGGTTCATCGGCTACCAGGGCGACCTGGCGTTCGCGGTGATCGTCGAGGGCGGCGGCACCGGCGCCGCGGTCGCGGCCCCCATCGCCTCCCGCTTCCTCGCAGGCCTCAGCCGGTGAGAATCCTCGCGGGCCTCAGCCGGTGAGAATCCTCGCGGGCCTCAGCCGGTGAGAATCCTCGCGGGCCTCAGCCGGTGAGGATCCTCGCGGGCCTCAGCCGGTGAGGAGGCTCCCCAGGCCGGTGACGTGCGGCTCCGTCAGCGCCGGTCGCGGCCGGTCACCAGGTCGCGGAGCCGGTCGGCGGTGCCCACGAACGGGCTGGTCGCCTTGAGCAGCCCGGGCTTCGGCGGTGTGCGGGGGTGCGGGCGGGTCGGCGCCATCCGCTTGGCCCGCTCGACCTTCGCGCCGAGATCCATGGCCCGCTCGGGGCTGATGACCAGGCGCAGCTCCGGCCAGACCTGCTCCTCCTCGTAGGCGATGTGCTCGCGCGCATCGTTGATGAACCCGACGAGCATCTCCTCGTACCGGATGTGGCCCGGCTCGAAGTCGATCAGGTCGTTCAGCAGGAACTTGGCCTCCTGCTCCTGCTTGATCGCGTGGTCGGCCAGCTCGTTCCCGCGCGGGACCAGCTCGCGGACGGCCGGCCAGAAGTACTCCTCCTCCACGGCCTCGTGCTTGGACTCCTCGGTGATGAGCCTGTTCACCTGCTGCTTGCGCGCCAGCAGCCCCTGGTACTCGCTGACGCCCACCACGGGAGGCCCCGCTTCCAGCTGGTCCAGCAGGTGCCTGACCGCTTCGTGGTCCCGTTCGAGAACTTCGAACACGTTCGCCATGGCTTGCCTCCAATGCCGGTGGCGGCGTTCCCTCCTTTGGGCGTTGCCCGCGTCGTCGCAGGTAAACATGGGTTTCGGATCGAGAAATGATTTTGTCGGACGGCTCCCGTACGCTCCCGGTCATTCGATCAAGGAAGGGATGCCGGATGCCGCCGCGGAGCACATATCTCGAGCTGTCCGAGGACGCCGGAAGTGCGCACAAGTTCTACGAGGTCGTGGTCTCGGGCACGCAGGTGACCATCACCTACGGCCGCATCGGCGAGCAGGGGCAGACCAAGGTCTCCGCCTTCGCGACCGCCGAGAAGGCCGAGGCCGTGGCGGCGAAGAAGATCGGCGAGAAGGTCCGCAAGGGGTACGCCCAGGCGGTGCGCGGGGCGCGGGCGCGGCGCGCGGTCACCCGGCGCACCATGGTGAGCACCCGCTCGACCGCGAGCCAGGCTCCGGTGCTGTGGCGGTTCGCCAGCGGCGCGGCGGCGTTCGGCATCTTCGTCGACGAGGAGCGGTGCTGGGTCGGCAACCAGAACGGCGACGTCTACACCGTCACCCACGGCGGCACGGTCACCGGCCACATCCGGCTTCCCGACGGTGTGAAGTGCATCGTGGCCGACGACTTCTGGATCTACGCGGGGGCCGACGACGGCAGGGTCTACGACCTGAGCGGGAAGGTGCCGCGCGTGGCGTACGAGATCGCCGAGGACGTCGACATCTACTGGCTCGACATCCACGACGGCGTGCTCGGCGTCTCCGACCGCGCAGGGCGGCTCACCACGATCGACCACGAGGACGAGTTCCAGTGGGCCAGGAGCGGCGAGGGGAACGCCGCGTGGATGGTGCGCTGCGAGGACGACGCGGTCTACCACGGGCACTCCCGGGGCGTGGCCCGCTACGACGCCGCCGACGGCACGCCGGTGTGGCACACGGGCGTCGACGGCCAGGTGCTGTTCGGCTGGCAGGAGGAGGACGCCGTCTACGCGGGCACCAGCCACAACAAGGTCTACCGCCTCGGCAAGGAGGACGGCGCGGTCGGCGCGGTCTACCGCTGCGACGGCGCGGTGTTCTCCTGCGCCGCCGCGCCCGACGGGCGCTTCGTCTTCGCTGGGGACAACCACTCGTCCATCTACTGCTTCGACCAGAGCGGCGAGCGGCTGTGGAAGCTCGCCACCGGGTGCGGGTCGGCGTTCTCCATGCAGTTCCTCGACGACCGCCTGTACATCGTGACCACCAACGGCACCCTGGCCTGCGTCGACGCGAGCGAGGAGGCCATCAGGGCGGCCCAGGCGGGCACCGTCCCCGAGCCGGTGGACGTCAAGGCCGCAGCGAGCCTCGCCGTGGTGGAGCCGTCCGTCGTCCTCGAGAGCACCTCACGCGCGGACGACGGCATCGTGGTCGAGTGCGTCCGCGACGGCGACCGCCTCCGCGTCCGCGTGCTCAGCCCCGGGTACGACCCGCAGTGGAACGTCCAGTTCCCCAAGGGGGTGCGCCAGGCGGGTGCGCGCTACCTGGTGCAGGGCATCCGGTCGTCCGAGCGCGGCGGCTTCTACCGGGCGTACGGCGACATCAAGCGCCTGCTCTGACCGTCCTGGCCCGGCCCGAGGCGGGCCGGGCCGGTCGGGTCAGCCCTTCTCCGCGCCCTCGTTGGCGCCCCTGATGAAGTACCGCTGGAACACCACGAAGATGATCGCGACGGGGATGGTGGCGAGCACCGCCGCGCCGAGCTTCAGGGGGTACTGCGTGCCGGTGCCGAGGGAGCCGCTGACCAGGTCGGCCAGGCCGCGCGGCAGCGTGAACAGGCTCGGGCTCTGCACCGCCACCAGGCTGTGCGGGAACTCGTTCCACGTGCCCTGGAACGACATGATCGTCAGCGTGATCAGGGCGGGGCGCCCCATGGGCAGCACGACCGACCAGAAGGTGCGGAACACCCCCGCGCCGTCGATGCGCGCGGCCTCCTCGACGCTCACCGGGATCGAGTCGAAGAACTGCTTCATGATGAAGACCCCGGCCGCGTCCACGATCATCGGCAGGATCAGCGCCGAGTAGCTGTCGTACATGCCGAGCTGGTTGAGCACCAGGAACTTCGGGATGAACAGCACGACCCCGGGCACGGCGATGATCGCGACGATGGTGGCGAACATCGCCCGCCTGCCGCGGAAGCGCAGCCGCGCGAGCGCGTACCCCGCGAGCGAGTCGAAGAAGACCCGCCCGACGGTCACGGCGATCGTGACCAGGAGCGAGTTGCCCAGCCAGAGGGGCAGGTCCGTCACGAAGAAGACCCGGTCGTAGCTCGCCAGCGTGGCCGGGTGGGGTATCGGCGACAGCGGGTGCGCTGACGCGTCCGCCTGGGTCTTGAAGGAGTTCGCGATCTGGATGACGAACGGGTAGAGGAAGACCAGGGCCGAGAAGATCAGCACCGAGTACCCGACGAAGGTGGAGACCAGGCCCCTGCCGTCCGCCGGCCGGCGGTTCGGTCTCCGGTGGGTGTTCACGGCCATGTCACGAGCTCCTTCGCGTGCGAGGGCCCGCGTCGGCGACGCGCTCGCGCATCACCCATCGCTGCACCAGCGTCAGCACCACGATGATCAGGAAGAGGATGAACGAGATCGCCGTTCCCGACCCGTAGTCGAAGTTGCGGAACGCCGTCCGGTACGAGAGGTACGCGGGCGTCAGCGTGGTCTTGGCGGGGTTGCCCTGGCTCATCACGTACACCTGGTCGAACACCTGCCAGGTGCCGACCAGGCCGAGCGTCAGCACCAGGAAGAGGCTGGGCTTGAGCATCGGCAGCGTCACGTAGCGAAGGCGCTGCCAGCGGCCGGCCCCGTCCAGGAGGCTCGCCTCCTCCAGCGTGACCGGGATGTCCTGGAGCGCCGCGAGGAAGATCAGCATGAACGTGCCGGAGGTCGTCCAGACGACCAGGACGATGATCGTGCACATCGCGACGCTCGGGCCGGACAGCCAGTCCCACCACGACAGCCCGAGCGGCCCGCCGTCGGTCAGCGCGGCCGGGGGAGCGTCGGTGTCGACCAGGCCGAGGCCGCCGAGTAGCAGGTGGAGCAGGCCGCGCGAGTCGGAGAACCACTCGGGGCTGCTGATCCCGAACGTCGCCAGCAGGCTGCTGACCGCGCCGGAGTTGGCGAAGATGAACAGGAAGACGACGCTGATGGCCACCGAGCTGGTGACCGAGGGGAAGAAGAACGCGCTGCGGAAGAACGTCTTGCCCTTGAGCATGCGGCTGTTCACCACGAGCGCCAGGCCGAGCGCCAGCACGGTCTGCGCCGGCACGACGATCGCCACGTAGTACACGTTGTTGCGGATGCTCGTCATGAAGTCCTGGCGTGCCAGGTCGTCACGGGTGAACAGCCGGGTGTAGTTGTCGAGCCCAACGAACGGCACCTTGCCGGTGAACGGGCTGCCCTGGCCGTTCCAGGAGGTCAGGCTCACCCACAGCGCCATCACGATGGGCAGCAGCATGAACAGGCCGAGGATGACCACCACGGGCGCGAGGAACAGCCAGCCCGCGAGGTTCTCCCTGGTGGCGGACCTGCGGCCGATACGGCGGTGGGCGCTCTCGGAAGTGATGTCCACCTTGTCTACCTCCTTCCGGTAGAGATTCCCGAGGTGCCGTGGGCCCCGCCCGCGCCTCGCCCGCATCGCGGGACGAGGTGGCGGGCCGGGGCCTTACGCGGGAACGCTCAGCCGGTCAGAGCGCCTTCGGTGTTCTTCTGCACGCGCGCGAGGATGGTCTTCGGCGCGGTGGTGTCGAGCTGCTGGAGCCCGGCGTCGAAGTCGGCCAGCACGCTGTCCATCTTCGGGGCGTTGACGGGCCCCTGGGCGTAGTCGGCGCCGTTCACGAACGCCGTGTCGTCGGGGAACTCCTTGGTGAACTGCTCCTTCGCCGACTGGCGGGAGGGCATGACGCCGAACGCGCGGGCGAACGCCATCTGCTGGTCCACCTTCGTCATCGCCTCGACGAAGCTGATCGCCTGCTCCTTGTGCTTGCTCTTGGCCGCGATGCCCCAGCAGTTGGTGAAGGAGAGGGTGCCCTTGCCCTTCGGGCCGGCGGGCAGCTCGTAGGCGGTGTACTTGAGGTCGGGGTAGTCCGCCTTCATGGCGCCCTTGATCCAGTTGCCCTCGATGGTCATCACGGACTTGGCCTTGCCGAACGCCTCGCCGCCCCATCCGGAGTCGAGCTTCTTCGGGTACTTCGCCAGCCCGCCCTTGAGCATCGACCGGACGTAGTCCAGGGCCTTGAGGTTCTCGGGGGTGTCCGCGGTGGCCTGCTTGCCGTCGGGGCTGGTGATCCAGCCGCCCGCCTCGGCCATGAAGGCCCCGATGCGGTCGCGCGTGTCACCGAGGGCCAGCGGAACGAGCCCCTTCGCCTTGATCTTCTCGGCGACCGAGGTGAGCTGCTCCCAGGTGGCCGGCACGTCCGACTCGCCGAGCCCGGCCTTCTTCCACAGGTCGTCGTTGACGATCAGCGCGAGCGTGGAGAAGTCCTTGGGCGCGCAGTAGAACTTGCCGTCACGGGTGAAGGTGGTGCGCAAGCTCTCGTAGAAGTCGTCCGGGTTGGAGATCTTGTCCCCGTACGGCTCCAGCGCGCCGACGCTCGCGTAGTCGGCGAAGCGGGCGGCGTCCACGTAGAACACGTCGGGCGGGTTGTCCCCGGCGAAGGCCTGGCCGAGTTGCTGGGTGAGGTCCTGCGCGGGCGTCACGGTCGCGGTGTTGCCGCTGGCCGTGGCCCACGCCGCAGCGGCGTCCTTGACGGCGGCCGTCTCGGCGTCGCCCGAGGAGCCGATGAGGATCTGCAGGGAGGCCGGGCCGCTGCTCTGCGTGGTGGGGCTCTGGCCGGCCTTGTCGTCGAAGCCGCTGCCACAGGCCGCCGAGGCAAAGAGGGTGCCGCAGGCGGCCGCTGCCAACGCCGCCGTCCGGAGGTGTCTGCGTTTCATCGCGCTGTCCTGATCTTCGTGATGGGTGGTGAGTTTCCGGAACGCTCAGGCCGACCGTCTGCGGACCAGCGATGGCTGGAGCAGCACGTGTGCCGGCTGGGCCTCCGGGGTGGCGGTGGCCGTGGATCCCCGTTCCACGTCACCTTCGTCCGTGCGTCCCCCGACGTCCTTGCCCGCCTGCCGTGCCCGCGCGCCGTCCCCTTCCAGGGCCCTGATGAGCAGGGACACGCAGCGGGCGGCGACCTCGGCGAGCGGCTGGCTGACGCTGGTCAGCCCCACGGCCCTGGCCGCCGGCGTGTCGTCGAAGCCGATGACGGGGATGCCCCTGCCCGCCTGGAGCGCGCCGAGGGCGAGCGAGTCGCTCACGCAGACCAGCGCGGTCACCGGGCGGTCGGCGTCGAGCAGGGCATGGGCGGCGGCCTCCCCGTGGGGCACGCCGTCATGGGTCCGGTAGTCGAGCTCGGCGATCTCCGCCGGGCTCGCGCCCTCGGCGGCGAGGGTGCGGGCCCAGCCGTCCCTGCGGTCGTCGCCGACGCCGGACTGCGAGGGCCACCCGAGGAAGCCGATGCGCCGATGGCCGAGGTCGAGCAGGTAGCGGGTCGCCATGGCGGTGCCCGCCGCGCCGTCCACGTCGACCCACGGGTACTGCCGGTCCGGCGATACGCCCCACGGCCGTCCGAAGGCGACGAACGGGATCCGCTGTTCGAGCAGCCAGCCGGTGCGGGGGTCGCCGTAGTTGATGCTGGTGAGCACGAAGGCGTCCGGCTCGTGCACCCCGAGCAGGTCGTCGAACGTCTCCAGCTCCGCCTCGTGGTCGTCCGCGGTGTACAGCAGCACGCGGTAGCCGGCCCGTGCCCCGGACTCGGTCAGCCCGTGCAGGAAACGGTCGAAGACGAAGCCGTTGATGCCGTCGTCCTGTGCCGGCTCGATGCGCGCGGCGATCAGTTGTGATCTGCCGGTGCGCATCTGGCGCGCTGCCTGACTCGCCCGGTAGCCGAGCGCCTTCACGGCCTCCAGCACACGGCGGCGCGTCTCCTCGCGGACGACTTCCGGGGAGTTCAGCGCGTTCGACACCGTCTGCCGCGACACGCTCGCGTATCGCGCAACATCGGCGATCGTCACCTTGTCGGCCATGGGCACCTTTCGGCATTTGATCGTTCAACACGGACTATGGCACGATTGGATCGTTCAAGTAAAGACGATGTTTCGTAAGCTGCAAGCGGAGGCAATCCCGCCATGCGGCGCCGGCACGACGTGACCCAGGGGGCCCATCGGTGTTCGACCACGGAGCAACACCCGAAGTCGAGGACGTCTCCACCAGCGTGGCAGACCTCGAAACGGCTTTCGGGGCGCCCCCCGACGCGACTCCCGACGTCTCACCGAGGCTCCAGCCGCTGCTGCACGACCTCGTCAGCGCCGTCCTCGCGCCCACGAGCGCCCTGAGCGGCGCCGACGGGCAGATACGCCCGGTCGGCGCGCAGGGCTTCTTCCACGCGGACTCGCGGGCCCTGTCGCAGGTCAGGCTGCTGGTCGACGGCCGCGAGCCCGACCACATCGCCCACTCCCTCACCGGGCCGGGCGGCGCGCGGTTCGTCTCCCTGCCCCGGTGGCTCGGCGACGCCGGTCCCGACCCGACGGTGCGCGTCGACCGCGTCCGCCAGGTGACGCCGGGCGGCATGCAGGAGACCATCGACATGGTGTCCACCTCCTCGGCGACCGTGACGGCGACGGTCACGCTCGACCTGGAGTGCGACTTCGCCCCTATTGAGGTGGTGAAGTCCGGTGGTGACAGCCGCCCCGCCGCGGCGGCGGGCGGCGCGCCCGGCCGCCTCGCGTGGGGGGCCCACGGCATCCGCGTCACCGTCAACGGCGAGGACGCCCACGCGGAGACCGGCACGGCCGGGCGGGACGCCCGGCTGCGGTGGGAGGTCACGCTGGCGCCTCGCGGGCGGGCCACGCTGCGCTGGGAGGTCGGGGTCGAGGACCCCAAGGCCGTCGTGATGGCGCCCGTCCGTCCCGTCGAGTGGGGACGGCCGCGCGTGACCGCCGCCGACCACCGCCTGACCCGCCTGTTCGACCAGTCGCTCGACGACCTGCGCTCGCTGCGGCTGGCCGAGGTGGGCGCCCCCGGGGACACCTTCCTCGGCGCGGGCGTGCCGTGGTTCCTGACGCTGTTCGGGCGTGACAGCATCTGGGCCGCCCGCATGCTCCTGCCGCTCGGCACCGACCTGGCCGCCGGCACGCTGCGCGTCCTCGCGCGCCGCCAGGGCACGAAGACCGACCCCGGCTCCGGCGAGGCCCCCGGCAAGATCATGCACGAGCTGCGGCGGCACGAGTTCAACGTCGTGGGGAACGGCCTGCGTCTCCCCGCCGCGTACTACGGCACCATCGACGCCACCCCGCTCTGGGTGAGCCTGCTCCACGACGCCTGGCGCTGGGGGATGCCCGAGCAGGAGGTGGCGGAGCTGCTTCCCGCGCTGGAGGCCGCGCTCGAATGGCTCGGCGGCGACGCCGACCCCGACGGCGACGGCTTCCTCGAATACATCGACAGCAGCGGGCGCGGCCTCGCCAACCAGGGATGGAAGGACTCCGGCGACTCCGTGCGGTTCCGCGACGGGCTCCAGGCCGTGGCGCCGATCGCCCTGGTGGAGGTGCAGGGGTACGCCTACGAGGCGGCCAGGAACGGGGCGGCGCTGCTCACGGCCTTCGGGCGTCCCGGCGCCGACCGCTGGCACCAGTACGCGGACGCGCTCGCCGAGCGGTTCCGCGCGCACTTCTGGGTCGAAGGCCCGCACGGCAGGTACCCCGCCCTCGCCCTCGACCGGGACAAGCGGCCGGTGGACGCGCTCACCAGCAACATCGGCCATCTGCTCGGCACCGGCCTGCTGTCGGCGGATGAGTCGGCGGCCGTCGCGGGCCTGCTCGCCTCGCCCGCCATGGCCGGGGGCTTCGGCCTGCGCACGATGTCCGCGGAGGATGGCGGGTTCAGCCCGCTGTCGTACCACTGCGGGTCCATCTGGGCGCACGACACCGCGATCGTGGTGGGAGGCCTCGCCCGTGCCGGGTTCGGGGCCGAGGCCGCGGTGCTGGCCGAGGGTCTGCTGTCGGCGGGGGAGCTGTTCGAGTACCGGCTGCCGGAGCTGTACGCGGGCGACGCGCGCGAGGCGGTCATCCGGCCCGTGCCCTACCCCGCGGCCTGCCGTCCGCAGGCCTGGTCGGCGGCGGCGGCCGTCACCGTCCTGCACGCGGCCGTCGGCGTCTACCCCGACGTGCCCTCCGGCCGCGTGTCGCTCCGCCCTATGGCGGGGGCGCCGCTCGGCGCGGTCGCCGTGGAGGGGCTGCGGATCGCGGGGGCCGAGGTCCGCGCCGCCGTCGGCGAGGACGGCGCGGCCACCATGACCGGTCTCCCCGCCGGTCTCACGATTCCGGGCTGACCCCTGCCGGTGACCAGGCTCAGGCGACCGAGCCGGCGAGGTCGGAGACGGCCTGCTCCGGGTTGACGATGAGGATGTGGCAGCGCGCGTGCCGTCCCAGCTCGCGGCCGGCGCTGGCGTCCATCAGGGCCGCGATGCCGCCGTGGGTGGGGGCGCCGATCACGATGACCCGCGCCCCGATCTGGTTGGCGTGCTCGGCCACCATGCGCCCGACCGCCCCGTGGTCGGACGACCCCTGGTCGGCGGTGCCGAGCAGCACGTGCCCGACGGCGGGCACCTCGCTCGCGGCGAGCTGCTTCAGGTGCTCACGCACGGTCGCGCGGGCGGCGTCCAGGCTCTCGCCCTCGGCCGCCGCCTCGCCGGCCACGGCGCCCTCCCGCGCGTGCACCAGGTGGACGGGCCGCCCGCTCAGCACGGCCAGCCTGGCCGCGGCGGCGGTCACCCGCGTGGCCGCGGGGGAGTCGTCGATGGCGGCCACGATCGGCGCCAGGGTGGCCACGGCTCCGCTGCCGGGGGAGGAGTGACCGTTGGCGGGCGTTCCGCCGACGGCGACGAGGGCGACCTTCGGGGCCGGCTCCCCGGCCTCGGCCGTCTCGTCCACGCCGGACGCCTGGACCCGCTCCGAGTGGGCGAGGTGGCCGTGGGCCGTGGACAGGATCACGATGCCGAGGACGAGCGTCCCCGCGCCGATGTAGAAGGGGACGTGCACGTTGGTGTGCTCGACCAGCTTGCCCGCGGCGAACGGGGCGAGGCCGCCGCCGATGAAGCGGACGAACCCGTAGGCCGCTGAGGCGATCGGGCGCTCGACGGGGGAGACCGTCATCACGGCCTGCGTGGTGACGGTGTTGTTCACCCCGATGAAGACGCCCGCCACGATGACCGCGGCGATCAGCACGGGCGGGTGCGTCGTCCAGATGGCGATGACCAGCACCGTCACGGCGAAGAGCGCGAGGTTGGCGTACAGCGTGCGGGCGATGCCGAAGCGGCGCTGCAGCCAGGGCGCCCCGAAGACGGCGAAGAAGGCGACCAGCAGGCCCCAGCCGGTGAAGACGAAGCCCAGCTCGATCGCGCCGAGGCCCATCGGGAAGGGCGCGTACCCGAGGACGGTGAAGAAGGCCCAGTTGTAGCAGAGCGCGGTCAGCGACATCGTGAGCAGGCCGCGGTGCCGGAGGGCGCGCAGCGGCTCCAGCAGGCCGGTCTTGCGTTCGGGCAGCGGCATCGGGCGCACGAGCACGGCGGTCGCGATCATGGCGATGGCCATCAGGGCCGCGACCCCGAAGAACGGCCCCCGCCAGCTGATGTCGCCGAGCAGCCCACCGAGCAGCGGGCCCACCGCGATGCCCAGCCCGAGCGCCGCCTCGTACAGGATGATCGCGCCGACGAAGCCGCCGCTGGCCGAGGCGATGATCACCGCGAGGGAGGTGGCGATGAAGAGCGCGTTGCCGACCCCCCACCCGGCGCGGAAGCCGACGATCGCCCCGATGCCGGGCGAGGCGCCGGCGAGCGCGCTGAAGACGACGATCAGCGCCAGCCCGGCCAGCAGGGTGTACTTGGCGCCGATGCGGCTGGAGACCCAGCCGGTGATCAGCATGGCGACCGCGGTCACGACCAGGTAGCTCGTGAACAGCAGGGTGACCTGGCTCGGCGTGGCGTTCAGCTCATGGGAGATCGCGGGCAGGATCGGGTCGACCAGCCCGATGCCCATGAACGACACCACGCAGGCGAAGGCGACCGCGAACACGGCCTTGGGCTGCTTGAACGGGCTCACGTTCGCGCCGCCGGGATGACCACTCATCAATACGCTCCATCCAGGAATTCAGGGTTCACACGGACCGGCGGGCGGCCGAACGGTCGTCGGGAGCCAGGCGCGTCAGGCTGCGGACGGCCGGGAGTGCCGCGACGAGCGAGGCCCGCTCGGCCTCGCCGAGCTGGGCGAGCAGCTCGGTGAGCAGCGCGGCGCGGGCCTGCCGGCGCTCGGCAAGCGCGGCGCGCCCGGCGTCGGTGATGTGCACCTGCACCACGCGCCTGTCCTCCGGATCGCCGGCCCGTACGGCCAGCCCGGCCTCCTGGAGGCGGGAGACGAGCTGCGTCATCGCGGGCTGGGTCACGCCCTCGCTCGTGGCCAGGTCGGTCAGCCGGCAGGGCCCCGAACGGTCGAGCGTGGACAGCGTGGCCACCGAGGTGAGCGAGAGGTCGCCGCGGGGGCCCAGCCGCAGGACGAGCCGCGCGAGCCCTTCCAGGGCGGACGTCACTTCGGCGGCGGGGAAGTCACGCTTGGTGACCGTGTCCGGCAGATCCATAAGCAACTTATATCAGTGCATTATGTATATGTCGATGAGCGTCCCACTTGGTGGATGTTCGCGGGTTCAGCGGGGGAGGCGCCGGACTCTCAGCGGCGGGGGTGCTTGAACTTGATGGTGCCCATGCTGACCTGGCCGACCACGCGGAGGATCGGCAGGCCGGGGACGGGGGCGTCGTTGGCCTTGTTGACGATGTTCCCCATGCCGCTGGTCACCTTCTCCAGCCGGACGGTCCAGCCCCGGGGCACGATGACGAGGATGTTGCCGGCCCCGCACTTGGCGTCGAGCAGCACTTCCCGCTGGTGGCAGGTCGCCTGGGTGAAGTCGATCTTGATGTTGCCCCAGGCGCAGTCGGCGGTGATGTGCCTCGGCACCACCCACGGGCCGACCTGCTGGACGTTCCCCGAGCGCGTCTGCAGCGTCAGCGGCTCCTCGGCGACGGCCATGTGCGTCATGGTCGGCAGGTCGGCGATGAGCTCGTCCAGCTCGGCGTAGGTCTTCGCCCTGTAGGCCCGGTCGAGTCGCTCGTCCAGCTCTTCGAGGGAGATGCGGCCGTCGCCGGCGGCGACCCGCAGCCGTTCGGAGACCGCCTCGCGGTCGGCATCAGAAGCGCGCAGATTACCGGTCGCATCCGTCATATCACCACGGTAGCGGAGGATGCCGATCTGTCCGAGTCTCCGTACGGTAGAGATCATGGCCGGGGGTACGCGACAAGATGGGCGATTGTGCGGTACGACGGGAGACGTGGCGGATCCTCCCCCCGACATCTCGGCAGACCGGGATCCTATTGGTGTGATCGGCACCGGAACGGTTGAGATGGATCATCGTGAGCGACGGCAGTTGCCGCCGGCCGTACGCCGGTTGTTCGACGACGGCGGAAACGGGCGCACCCTGTCCGTGGAGCTCCCGGCGGGAGCCGTGGTGTGGCCCGACCCCACCTATGCCAGGTTCCCCTCGCAGCGGCGTCCGGCGTTCTGGCTGAGCCAGGCGCCCGTGACGGGATCCATGTGGGCCCGCCTGCGGGTCGAACATCCGCGCTCGGGCCTGTGGCCGGTGCTCATGGAGGACTCCGTCCAGCCGTGGTCGGTCGGGCAGATCGCCCCGGACGCGGCGGCCGAGATCGACAACTACAACGTGGACGCGTTCATGGCCGAGGTGTGGTCCGACTGGATCGAGCGGGCCGCCGAGGAGCAGGTCGAGATCCTCGACCCGTTCGGCCCCCACTGTCCCGGACCGGCCGAGCCGGCCGAGCTGCGGGCCGACCCCGACGGCCTGGCCGACCGGTACGCCGCCATGCTCGCGGAGCAGGGGACGCCGGTCGGCCTCGCGGCGGTGCAGCGCGGGGCGGACGCGCTGGCCGTCATGGGATGGCAGGGCGCGCTGCACCACAACGAGTGGAACGTCCCCCTCGCGGCCGTGGTGCGGAGCTGGGAGGACAGGTTCGCGGCCCGCCTGGTCGGCTTGGGGTTCAACACGCTCGACCTGAGCGTGGCCGCGCCCCCGGTCACCTCGCAGCACGCCCTGCACGTCGCCGCCGAGCACTGGGCGTTCTGCCCCGACGCCATCGTGCAGGGCGCGGGCACGCTGATCGACTACGCCGAGCAGATCAGGGGGAAGCACATCTGGTCCTTCTGGTGGGACTGACCTGGGACGCTTGTCACCTCATGTCAGCCGAGGTCAGGACGCGCGTACGAAGGGGCAGGGCGACCCGTGAGATGATGTACGGGTGCTTCGCCGGATCTGGGCGTGACGGAATCGGGGGCGGGGTGCAGGACACCGACGCCAGGCGGGCGGTCACGCACGCGCACGTGCGAGGCTGAGTGGTTGCCCCGTCCAAGAGCAGGAGGTCCGCATGACTGCCGACGCACCGGAGCCGGAATCCGAAACCCCGGACGACGAGTTGAAGCGCAAGTTCCGTGAGGCCCTGGAACGCAAGCGCCAGAGCCAGGCGGAGACCAACGCCAACGGCCGGGGGAAGGACGCATCCAAGATCCACGGTGCCCACGGCCCCGCCGGAGGCAAGCGTTCCTTCCGCCGCAAGAGCGGCGGCTGAGCGTCACCCGAGCCGTGTCCGCGGCGACCGGCTGAGCCGCGATGCCGTGCCCGCCGTGGAGCGGCCCCCCGTATGAGCGCCGGCAGGGCGTGAGAGGCCCCGGCCACCGGAGACGGTGGCGGTGACGCCTTGGACGTCCTGCCGGTCCGGCGGAGGTGCACCAGGGCGACGCCCACGGCCTGAAAGGCTCAAAGGGCTCACCGGTGGCCGGAGGCGTCCAGCGGTGTGACGGCGTCGCCGACGCGGATCTCGCCACGGCCGTCGGGAATCAGGCGGATCCCGAACCACGTCTTCCCGTCCCACTTGCGGTGCCGCGCGAGGGTGCGGATGGGCTCCTTGCCCTTGACGGTGGTGACCGGGTCGACGGTGGTGAGCGTGCAGCGGTCGCAGTGCTCCCCGACGCGGAACTCCACCTCTCCTATGCGCACCCGCGTCCAGGCGTCCTCGGCGAACGGCTCCGCTCCCTCGATCATGACGTTGGGCCGGAAGCGCAGCGCCGACAGCGGCTCGGGGATCTCCTCGCCGCGCTCCACGGCCCCCTCGGCGATCCAGTCGTCGAGCCGCCGCAGTGACGAGCCGGAGGTGAGCAGCAGCGGCCCGGTGTCCTGAAGCGTCAGGGTGTCTCCCGGCCTGCCGCCGTGGGATCTCCCGACCGCGCGGCGCAGGGGGTCCTCCAGCCAGAGCAGCAGGGAGGGCAGGCCGAGCGCCCGCGTCATCCACCGGTGGGCCTCCTCGCCCGCGGCGGTGGCCTGGTCCAGGCGGGTGATGCGCAGGGGCGCCGGCGTCCCGCCCACGGGCGGTGCCACCTCGATCGGCGGCAGGCCGGGGGCCGTGAGCCTCACCGCGCCACCCGGGGCGGGCGTGGCGGTCACCGAGAGCATCCTCGGCACCTCGCGGGCGGAGTGGATCTGGCCGTTCTCCGCGACGACGGCCCACCGCCGGTCGCCGTCCAGCCCCCACGGCTCCACCGTCGCGGCGTCGACCCCCACCCCGGTCGTCGACTTAACGGGATATATGCGGATATCGGCGAGCTGCACGATTGCCAGGTTACTCAGCTCATCGGGGCCCGCCCAGCGGATAACGGGCCGCCGCCCTTCTGGAGGCCGGAAAGGCTTCACGTGGCCTGTCGGTTGGGAGCGCTCCCAGACAACTTTCAGAGTTGAGCAGCAGAGCTGTGCCTGCTGAGGCATGAGTAATGCTATGAGGTGCGAGAACAGAGAGTCAGCCGTGTTCGACGGTGGACAGGGAGAGAAACAATCATGTTTCGAGTGATTCACAGCGCCGAACTATTGTCGTAATCTTAGTGGGAGCGCTCCCACGAAGGAGGAGCAGGTGTCCGTCACCTTCCGCGCCAACCACCCTTCCGCCTCGGACTTTCTAGGCTGTCTCCCGCTCCGCACGGCCGAGTGGATCCTGTCCGCCGACGCCGAGAGCGTCCACGCGGCGCGCGTGCTCGTCTGCCAGGAGCTGCGGCGCTGGGGCACCGGAGGGCTCGTCGACGACTGCTCGCTCATCGTGAGCGAGCTGGTGACGAACGCGATCCGGCACGGCGGCACCGCCTTCTCGCTCCGGCTCGGCAGCGACGGGTCCTCGGTCTACGGCGAGGTCTTCGACGCGGGGGACGGCCTGCCATGCGAGGCCCCCGGAGACCTCGACGCCACCGACGGCCGGGGTCTTCTGATCGTGGGCACGCTCGCTGACGAGTGGGGCGTCGTCCCGGCGGCCGGCGGCGGCAAGACGGTCTGGTTCGTCGCCGGTCTCGGCGGCGAACCCGCGAGCTGACCTCGCGGTTCAGGGGTCTGTGAGGTCTCGCCGGGGCACGGTCACCGGGCGGTGCCGTGCCCCGGCGGCGGTTGCGCGCCACCCCGTAAGCGGGGTCGAGCTGGAGGGGCCCGGGCGCCGCGGCCGTGCTCGCCACGGGCCGCTCGGCGGCCCGCCCGCCCGGCGGGCCGTCAGGCGTCCTCAGCGGAAGGCGTCGAGGCCGGTGACGGCCCGGCCGAGGGTGAGGGCGTGGACCTCCTCCGTGCCCTCGTACGTGGCGACCGTCTCGAGGTTCACCATGTGGCGCATGACCGGGTATTCGAGGGTGATGCCGTTGGCCCCGTGGATGCTCCGCGCCATGGCCGCGACGCGCTGCGCCGCCCGGACGTTGGCGAGCTTGCCGAAGCTGACGTGCGAGTGGTGGGCCAGCCCGGCGTCCTTGAGCCGTCCGATCCGCAGGGCGGTCATCGTGGCGTGGTTGACGTCGACGAGCATGTCGGCGAGCTTCCGCTGGGTGAGCTGGAACGCGCCGATCGGCCGGTCGAACTGCACGCGGGTCTTGGAGTAGTCGATCGAGGCCACCAGGCAGGCCCGCGCCGCCCCCGCCACTCCCCAGACGATGCCGAAGCGAGCCTCCGACAGGCAGGACAGCGGCGCCTTGAGCCCCTCGGCCCCGGGCAGCACCGCGTTGTTCGGCAGCCGCACGCCGTCGAGCACCAGCTCGGAGGTGATGGAGGCGCGCAGCGACAGCTTCTTGTGGATGACGTTGGCCGAGAAGCCCGGGGCCGACGTGGGCACGAGGAACCCCCTGATGCCCTCGTCGGTCGCCGCCCAGACGATCGCGACGTCGGCCACGGAGCCGTTGGTGATCCACATCTTGGTGCCGTCGAGCACCCAGTCGTCGCCGTCGCGCCGGGCGCGGGTGCGCATCGAGCCGGGGTCGCTTCCGGAGTCCGGCTCGGTGAGGCCGAAGCAGCCGAGCGCGTCGCCGGTCACCATGCGCGGCAGCCACTCCTCCTTCTGCTCTTCCGACCCGAACCTGTGGATCGCGGTCATCGCGAGCGACCCCTGGACCGAGACGAAGCTGCGCAGCCCGCTGTCGACGGCCTCCAGCTCACGGCAGGCGAGGCCGTAGCTCACGGCGTTGGTGTCCGCGCAGCCGTACCCGGACAGGTGCATGCCGAAGAGCCCCAGCTCGCCGAGGCCCTTGGCCAGCCCGCGCGGGTCGGGGATGGTGCCGGCGTCGAACCAGTCGGCCACGTGCGGCAGGAGCTCGGCGGTGGAGTAGTCGCGCACGGCGTCGCGGATCGCCCGCTCCTCGTCGGACAGGTCACGATCTACTTCGAGGAAGTCATGAGGGTTCATGCGCAGTCACCTAAGAGGGTCGTGGAGGTGCTCGTGGATGCCGCTCCTGTTACCCAGCACCCAATCACAGGCGCTCGGCGCGCCCTCAAGGCACCCGGGGCCGCGCACTTCAGGAGTCTTCGAGGCCCTGGCGGCGCTTCGCCCTCGGACTGAGGCGCTTGAGTACGCGGTCGAAGGCATTGCCGAAGGGGTTGTCCTGAACGAGGTAGGTCCAGGTGGCGGTGGGGCGCTTCAGGCCGCTGTCCAGCGGGTCGAGGCCGTCGGCGGTGATCGTCGCCGTCTCGAACGTCTCGACCGACCGGCTCTCGACCTCGTCCAGCAGCCGCCGGTACGCGGTGACGCCCTCGCGGTGGAACTCGTCGATGGGCTTGAGCCGGTGCCCGAGGGCCCGCAGGTGGATGCCCTCGCGGACGTCGGACATGAACCCCAGGTGCTCGGTCCAGCAGCGGTCGAGGTGGTACAGCAGGATCTCGCGTGCCGCCTCGCGGAGTGTTGGCTCGCCCACGCGCTCGCGAAGGTCGTTCCAGCGCTCGGGGGCGGCGCCGGCGAGGGCGTCCGCGGCGGCGTCGCCACGGAGCACCTTGTCGCGCTGCTCCAGCACCAGGTCGCGCTGCCGCTCCAGCAGCCGGGTGTAGCGCCAGGTGTTGCGGTGGATCTCCATGTGGGTGCCCTCGGCGACCCGCTGGGCGTGGCCGACGACGTACCCGGCCCGCCTGTGGCGCACGACGCCGTCGTCGTCGGCGCGCGGGATCGCCTCGTCGGGGGCGTAGTGGGTGATCAGATCGTCTTCGAGGCTGACCAGGAACACCGAGCCGCCGGGGTCGCCCTGGCGCCCGGCACGGCCCCTGAGCTGGTCGTCCAGGCGGCTGCTCGCGTGCCGGCCCGACCCGATGACGTACAGGCCGCCCAGCTCGGCGACCCCCTCGCCGAGCCGGATGTCGGTGCCCCGCCCCGCCATCTGGGTGGACACGGTGATCGCCGACCGGGCGCCGGCCCTGGCGATGATCGCGGCCTCCTCGGCGTCGTTCTTGGCGTTGAGCACGACGCAGTCGAGACCCTTGGCGCGCAGGTCGTCCGCCAGGCGCTCGGACTCGGACACGTCGAGGGTGCCGATCAGGATCGGGCGCCCCGTCGCATGGACGCTCGCGATCTCCTCGACCAGCGCCCGCTCCTTGTCGCCTGCCGTGCCGAAAACGCGGTCGGGCTCGTCGACGCGGACGCACGGCTTGTTCGGGGGCACGACCGCGACCTTCAGGCCGTAGAACTCCCTGAGGTGCTCCTCGACCGCCACCGCCGTGCCCGTCATGCCACATTTTTCGGGATAGCGGCGGATGAGGCCCTGGATGGTGATCGAATCGAGGATCTCGCCGGTCTCGCTCGCCGGGAGGGCCTCCTTGGCCTCCACCGCCGCCTGGAGGCCGTCGGGCCAGCGCTGCAGGGTCGCCACCCGGCCGCGCGACTGGCTGACCAGGTGGATGCGCCCGTCGCGGACGAGGTAGTCGACGTCGCGGGTCAGCAGCGCGTGCGCGTGCAGGGCGAGGTTGACGCGCGTCAGCATGTCGGGGGTCTCGTAGAGGTTGATGCCGCCCAGGGCCTTCTCGACCGCGTCGGTGCCCTTGGTGGTGAGGAAGACGTTGCGACCCTGGTCGTCCAGCTCGTAGTGGTAGCCGCGCGAGAGCCGCCGTACGAGCTCGGCGGTCTCGGGCGTGTCGGCGCCGGGGTCGGCGGCGCCTGCGAGCACGAGCGGGACGCGGGCCTCGTCCACCAGCACCGAGTCGGCCTCGTCGATCAGCGCGACGGAGGGCTCGGGCACGATGACGTCGTCGGCGGCCGTCGCGATGCGGTCGCGGAGCACGTCGAAGCCGATCTCGCTGACCGAGGCGTAGGTGACGTCCTTGGCGTACGCCTCGCGCCGCTCGCCGGGCGTCGAGGACTGGCCGATCCAGCCCACGGACACGCCGAGGGCCTCGTAGAGCGGGCCCATCCACTCGGCGTCGCGCCGGGCGAGGTAGTCGTTGACCGAGATGACGTGGACGCGCTTGCCCCGCAGGGCGTGCCCGGCGGCGGCGATGGCTCCCGAGAGGGTCTTGCCCTCTCCGGTGGCCATCTCGGCCACGTGCCCGGACAGCAGGGCGAGGGCGCCGACGAGCTGCACGTCGAAGGCACGCATGTCCAGCGTGCGGCGGGCGGCCTCACGGGCGATCGCGCAGAACTCGGCGAGGTCGTCCATGCGGGGTCGCGGAAGCTCGGTCAGCGCCCGGATGCGGTCTTCATGGGCGCCCGCCTGCGTGGCCACGCGTTGAAAAGGGCCAAGGTTGGCGCTTCCCGGACGATCCAGGAGATTTCTGATCAATTGCGATATCGAGGCCACGTCCCCTCCAACGCCTCCTACTGTAACGGCGTTCCCGCACCCGATCGTCTCAGGCGCTGTGCGCGGGGACATCATGCCTGGCCGAGGCCGGGCGGTTCGACAGCGGGATCTCCTTGACGAAGAAGGCGAGGACGAATCCGAGGGCGACGATGGGCGCCACGTACAGGAAGATCGGCGGCAGCGCCTGCGCGTACGCCCTGGCGATCGTCTGGCGCACGGGTGCGGGGAGCTGGTGCACCATCTGCGGGGTGATCGCGTTGACGCTGCGCCCCGGCAGCCTGGCCCCGGTCGCGCTGAGGGCGTCCGACAGGCGGTGGATGAAGACCGAGCCCACCAGCGAGGTGCCGAGCGAGGCGCCGGTCTGCCGGAAGTAGTTCACGGCCGAGGTGGCCGCGCCCACATCGCGGTGGCCGACGGAGTTCTGCACGATCAGTACGAGCGTCTGCAGCACCATGCCGAGGCCGAACCCGGTCACGAACATGTAGAACCCGTTCAGCACCATCGAGGAGCCGGCGGTCATCCGGGACAGCAGCACGAGTCCGGCCGCCAGCAGCCCCATGCCGAGTATCGGGTAGATCCGGTAGCGCCCGGTCGCCGAGATGACCCTGCCCGAGCCGATCGAGGTGATCGTCATCCCGGCGACCATGGGCAGCATCAGCAGCCCCGACCCGGTGGCGCTCGCCCCGTTGACCATCTGCAGGAAGGTCGGCAGGTACGCGATGGCGGCGAACATGCCGATGCCGACGAACACCGAGATGGCCGTCGGCACGACGAACAGGTTGTTCCTGAACAGGTGGAGCGGGATGATCGGCTCCTCCGCCGCCCGCTCGGCGAAGACGAACCCGGCGGCGAGGACGACCGTTCCCGCCGCCAGGCCGATGATCACGGGGGAGCCCCAGGCGTACTCCGTGCCGCCCCAGCTCGTGACCAGCACGACGCATGTGGACGTGCCGGCCAGCAACGCCGTGCCGAGTACGTCGAGCTTCGGCCTGATCGACGGCTTCGGCAGCTTCAGCGCGACGACGGTGATGCCGAGGGCGAGCAGCCCGAGCGGCAGGTTCACGTAGAAGCACCAGCGCCAGCTCGCATGGTCGGTGAAGAAGCCGCCGATGAGCGGCCCGATCACCGACGACAGTCCCCAGACGGCGCCGATGATGCCGGTGTACCTGCCCCGCTCGCGCGGGGAGACGAGGTCGGCCACGATCGCCTGCACGCCGATCATGAGCCCGCCGCCGCCGAGCCCCTGGAGGGCGCGGAACCCGATCAGCTCGGGCATGTTCCGCGCGGCCCCGCAGAGCACCGAGCCGATCAGGAAGATCACGATGGCGGCCTGGAAGACGACCTTCCTGCCGAACAGGTCACCCAGCTTGCCGTAGATCGGCAGCCCGATGGTGGAGGCGAGGATGTACGCCGTGATGGTCCAGCCGATGTGCTCCAGCCCCTTGAGGTCCCCGACGATCGTCGGCAGGGCGGTGGAGACGATGGTCTGGTCGAGGGCCGCCAGCAGGAGGGCCACCATCAGCCCGGCGAACACCAGGTTGACCTGACGGCCGCTCAGCCGTGGTCCTTCGACGCTCATCCACGCCACCTCTCTTATGGGGTTGAATGGTCCTATCCAGGCTTTCCACCGGAAAAACCTTCGTGCCCTATTCGGCCACCGGTTGCCGTGACCGCCACCAAGGTCTAGCACGCCCCGCGAGCGGTGCCGCCGACGGCTAGCCGGACTTGCCCGGCCGCGAGTCCCCGCGTGACTCGCCGAGGGCGAGGAGCACGACGGAGGCGAGCAGCACGCCCGCGCCCGCCGCCGAGGCCGCCGTCAGGCGCTCGCCCAGCAGCAGGACGCCGATGGCCGTGGCGCCCGCCGGTTCCAAGAGCGTCACCACCGAGGCCGTCGTCGCCCGTACGGCCGAGAGCCCGGTGAAGAACAGGCTGTAGGCGAGCGCGGTGGGCATCGCGCCGAGGTAGCCGAGCAGCGCCACGGTGGCCCCCCGCCCACCGCTGGGCACCAGCCCCTCGGCGGCGGCGATCGGAAGCAGCAGGATCCCCCCGATGGCGAACCCCCACATCGCGGTGCCGTACGCGTCCCGCGCCGAGGAGACGGCCGGCCGTACGGAGGGCCGGGCCGAGGCTCGGGAGTGGAGCGTGACCCCGGCGTACGCGACCGCGGACAGCAGGGCGAGGCCGACGCCCGCGGTGGAGGCGGCCGACGGGCCGCCCACGAGCAGGAGCAGCCCGGCGAGCGCCAGTCCCATGCTCAGGGCCCCCACGCGGCCGAGCCTCTCGGCCAGTGCGAGCCGCGCCCCGAGGGCGACCAGCGCCGGGCTCGCGCCGAGCGTGATCACGGTCGCCATGGCGACCCCCGCCTCGGCGACCGCCGCGAAGTAGGCGGCCTGCGACACCGCGAGCCCCGAGCCGACGAGCAGCAGGCCGGTCCAGCGGGGACGCGGTTCGCCGAGCCCGAGCAGGCGGGCGGCGGCGAACAGCAGGGCGGCGCCGAAGACGAAGCGCCAGAACGAGACGGCCACGGGGCCGAGGCCGCTGACCCGGTACAGAACGGCCGCCGCGGGGCCGCCCGTGCCCCAGATGGCCGCGGCGGTGGTGACGTACAGCATGCCTCGCCGTACGGAGACGTGCGTCATGAACTCTCTCCATGGGAGTGGTCGGAAGAAGGGCCCGTGATGCGGGCAGCCGCCACCCACCGGACCGCTCGGGTCCGGATCTATGGAGAGGAACCGCCCGCTAGCGGGCGGTGGGGGGAGAGGTGATGAGAGTCCGTCGCATGGCCGTCACGGTAGCCACCCGACCCAGGGCGGGGCCACCGGTTAACGGCCCCCTCTTGCGTCCTGACTGACTATCCAGTCAGTCTATGTCTGGAGCGGCCCCTGCGCACGAGCTGGAAGGCCGGTCCACGAGTGGGAAGGTGAGGCGGGACATGAACGAGATCGCTGAGCGGCTGGGCATGGTCGGGCTTCCTGAGCCGGTGCGGGCCCTGGCGTCGCGGCGCTGGGACGTCATCGTGGTCGGGGGCGGGCACAACGGGCTCACCTGCGCGGCCTACCTGGCCAGGGCCGGCAGGTCGGTGCTGGTCCTGGAGGCGCTCGACCGCCTCGGCGGCGCCTGCACTCTCGACCGCCCCTTCCCCGACCAGCGGTACGTGATCAGCCCATGCGCGTACGTCATCGGCCTCCTCGACGAGACCGTGCTCCGCGACCTGCGGCTGGACGAGCGCGGGGTCGAGGTGTACCTCGCCGACCCGCAGCTGTGGGTGCCCTTCGACGACGGCACGGCCTTCGCCCAGTGGCTGGACCACGACCGGACGCTGGCCGGCCTGCGGGGACTCGGCCTCGCCCAGAAGGACATTGACGGATATTTCGCTTATGAGGACCTGTTCGACCAGATCCGGATCCGGCTCCGCAAGGGCAAGAGGGACACCTGGGCCGGCGACTCCCCGTCCAGGGCCGAGCTGGAGGAGCTGCTCGGCGGCGAGGGGCTCATGACCGACGTGCTCTTCCACGCCTCGATCTCGGACGTGCTGGACGAGTTCGTGTCCGACCGGCGGCTCAAGGACGCCCTCTTCGGCCAGGGGATCATCGGCACGTACGCGGGGCCCAAGGACCCGGGCACCGCCGCCGTCAAGTTCATGCACTTCGCCGGGGAGGTGCACGGCGAGGGCGCCGTCTGGGGGTACGTGCGCGGCGGCATGGGCGTCGTCAGCTTCGCCATCGCCGAGGCCGCGCGCGAGGCGGGCGCCGTGCTGGCCACCGGCGTGCCGGTCGGCGAGGTGCTGCCGGGGGAGGGAGTGCGGCTGGAGGACGGCACGTTCATCGCCGCGGCCACCGTCGTCAGCAACGCCGACCCCAAGCGCCTCATGACGATGCTGCCGGACGGCGCCGTGCCGCAGGACTACCGGCGGCGGATCGACGACTGGGACATCCGCAGCCCCGTCGTGAAGTTCAACGCGGCCCTGCGGCGCCTGCCCAACTGGACGGCGGCCCCCGGCGAGACCTTCATGGCCCGCGGCGTGGTCAACACGACCACCGGGCTGGAGGAGGCGCAGAAGGCGTTCGAGCGGTGCGACGCGGGCGAGCCGGCGGTCGGCTTCGGGGAGATCTACGTCCAGACCGGGCACGACCCGTCGCCGGCGCCCGAGGGCAGGCACCTGATGAGCGTCTTCGGCCAGTACGCCCCCTACGGCCTGAATGGCGGCTGGGAGAGCCGCAGGGAGGAGGTCGCCCGGCAGTTCATCGACCTCATCGAACGGTTCGCCCCCGGCTTCTCCGACTGCCTGGAGAGCTACGAGGTGCTCGGCGCGCCGGACATCGAGAAGCGCGTCGGCCTGACCGGCGGCCACATCTTCCAGGGAGAGGTGCGCCCCGGCCAGATGTGGGAGAACCGCCTCACCCCCCGCACCCCCGCCCCCGGCCTCTACCTCTGCGGCGCCGCCACCCACCCCGGCGGCAGCGTAATAGCCCTCAACGGCAAAAACGCCGCGATGGCAATCCTCACCGACCTTTCCCCCGACGACTAATGAATCCGCGGCCACACATCTTGCCGACCGCCGAAAATCGCTGTAGGTGAAAGATATGAATGTCCCCTTTTCCGGCGCCCGGAACAAGAGGATGTTTGATGGGGGCACTGCAGCCACGGGAGGCGGGCTTGACAGAGGTCGTGTACACGGCTGATCGGAAACGACAACTCGCATTCGAGGAAAGGGGCCACCCTCGGGGCCATCCCGTGTTCCTCCTGCACGGCACACCGGGAAGCAGGGTCGGCCCATGCCCCCGCGGATCGGTCCTGTACCGCCTCGGCGTGCGGCTGGTCACCTTCGACCGGCCGGGATACGGCGGATCCGACCGCCTCGTCGGACGTTCCGTGGCCGACATCGCACGGGACGTCGAAGCGATCGCGGACGAGCTGAGGATCGACCGGTTCTCCGTGGTGGGAAGGTCCGGAGGCGGCCCTCACGCGCTCGCCTGCGCCGCTCTGCTCCCGGGACGTGTCGTCAGAGCGGCGGTACTGGTGGGCCTGGCGCCGCATGAGGCGGAAGGCCTCGACTGGTTCGGCGGCATGACCGAGTCGAACATCACGGAGTACACCAAGGCTCTCGCCGGCCGTCAGAGCTTCGCGGCCTGGCTGGCCCCGGCCGCACAGCGGATCAGGACCGATCCGGCGAGCCTGATCGTCAGGCTGTACGCCGAGCTGCCGGACGCCGACCGTCGCATGGTCGCCAACCCCGGGGTGCGAGCCATGTTGATGCAGAACTACGCCGAGGCGCTCCGCCGCTCGGAGGACGGGTGGATCGACGACGCGATCGCCTTCTGCTCCCCCTGGGGCTTCGATCTGGCGGCCATCACCGCGCCCACCCTGCTCTGGCACGGTGAGCAGGACAAGTTCTCACCCATCGACCATTCGCGCTGGCTGGCCGAGCGCATCCCGACGGCCACCATGAGGGCCGAGCCGGACGCGGCACACTTCGGAGCGCTCGCCGTCCTGCCTGATGTGCTGCCCTGGCTGGCCACCGGTCTGCCGTGGGCGGCGGCCAGAGACCAGCCGGCCGCGTGATCACCATGGTTGTGGCTCGAGGTCCCGGTCGATCCTCCGCCACGCCGCCAGGTCCGCGATGTGGGGATGGTTCTCGCCCAGAGTATGGTGCATCCCCCTGATCACCTGCTCCCGGATTCCACGAGCCTCCGCGGTCTTTCCGAGGGCGTTCAAGGTCATGGCGAGATTGGCCTGGCAGACGAGCGTGTCCGGATGCTCGGGACCGAGGATTCTCTTCAGGTGCGTTTCCGTCTCCCGGTCGAGCGCCTCGGCGGCCTCCAGGTCTCCCAGCTCGGCGAGGCAGTTCGCCACGTTGATCGCGCAGGTCAGCTTCAGGGGATGAGACTCGCCTACTCTCTCGGACAGGGTGAGCAGCGTCCTCTCGGCGAGGTCCTTGGCCTTCGCTACCTGGCTGAGCTCGCGAAGGTAGGTGGCGATGTTGTTCGCCGCGGCCAACGTGTACGGGTGGCTCTGGCCGAGACTCTCCGAGAAGTGGAGCATGACGTCGGTGGCCAGTTCGTGGGCACGAGCGGTTTGCCCGACCGTGGCCAGGCAGGTGGCGAACTCAAGGCGACACGAGAGGGTCTCTGGAGCGGTGTCGCCGTAGCGGCGGATGTAGCGCTCGTGCGTGTCCGTCGCCAGTTCAAGTGCCTCCGATTCCGCGCCGGTCCTGCGGAGGGATGTGGCCAGGCTCGTGGCCGTGCGGAGCGTGTCGATCAGGTCGTCTCCGAGCACCTGACGGTAGTGCTCCAGGTTCGTGCGCAGTATTTCGACCGACTGGCCGAGCTGCCCCAGCTCCCTTAGGTCATGGGCGAGGTTGGCCGTGGTGTAGAGGGTGTAGGGGTGCATCTCACCGATGACGCGGCGGCGGCGTTCCACCGTCTCCATGTCCAGTTCCCTCGCCGGCGAGAAACTCCCCGCGAGACGCAAGCTGACGCCCAGGTTGTGCGCGGCGACCAGCGTGCGCGGATGATCCTCGCCGAACAGCTCTTTGACCCGCTCATACGTCTCGCCGTCGACCCGCAGTGCTTCCTGGAACTCACCGAGAGCCCTGAGGTCGGCTGCCAGACCACCCGCGGTCATGAGGGTGTACGGATGGAACTCGCCCAGCTCACGGACCTGGTGGGTCAGCACCTGGGTGTCCACGTTGTGCGCCTCTGCGTACCTTCCCATGGAGCGCAACGTGTTGGCCACATGGAAGCGGAGGTGGACGGTCTGCCGGTCGTCCTTGCCCAGCTTGACGTTCCATGTCTTTTCCAGGCTGTTTCCGAGGTCCAGGCTCGCCTCGAAGTCGCCGCGCTTCCACAGATAGCGCACCCGGTCGATGAGGAGCTTGCGTGTCGCCTCCTCGTCGCACTCGGCGGCGTTCGAAGGCACCAGATGGGGCCAGATCTCCTCGTAGCGAGGCCAGTTCTCCGGGTCGTCGGTGTCACCGATACTGGGACGGGCAGCCACCAGGATGCGGTGCACGTCATGAACGGTCGACTCCTTCTCGTCGGCGTTCATCCGGTCCTGGACCACCGCCTGGATCAGCCGGTGCACCTGTATCGACTTGTCTGCCTGATCGACCCGGGCCAGGGCATATCTGCCCAGTTCCCGGATGGCCGGGCCGATCATCAGCTTCTCGCGCATCGCCTCGTCATAGGGCACCAGGCAGGTCGACATCGCGTCGAGGTAGAGCATGTCCATGGAGACCGGTTCGGGTCCGAAGAAGGCGAGCAGCTCCAGCAGCCTCGCCGACGCGGGGGAGCGCGTCTTGAGCCGTTCGAACGACAGGTTCCAGGTCGCCGCGACCGGTGTGGGATAGTCCGTCGGCTGCTCGCCGAGAGACAGCACCTGCGTCAGCTGCTCGCCGAGCAGCCCCACATACTGCTCGGGTGGCATCGCCGTCTCTCCGAGCCAGGCGCTCGCCTGTTCGATCGCGAGGGGCAGGTCGCCGAGAGCGGAGGCGACATTGTCGGCATCCTTGGAGGTGAGCCCGGAGACGCGGCGGAGCAGATGCTCGACGCTCTCTGGGCGATCGAACACCCCGACCTCGAGCGGATTGGCGATGCGCGACCACGCGGGGTTGCGCGAAGTGATGAGAATGTGGCCTGTTCCACTGGGGAGGAAGGTCTCGAGTTCGTTGGGGTTGTCCGCGTTGTCGAAGATCAGCAGCCACCGGGAATACGGTTTGCCGATGCGCAGCGCCTCTCCTGCCGCCTTGGCGGTCTCGGCCACGGTTTCGGCTATTCGCAGTCCGAGCTTTTCCGCGAGCTCGGCCATCTTTCTATTGATGGGTTCGACGTGCTCCGCGGCGATCCACCAGATCACGTCGTAGTCCGCCATGAACCTGTGGGCGTATTCCAGAGCCACCTGGGTCTTGCCGACGCCACCCATGCCATGAAGCGCCTGAGGGCCGCTGATGATCTGGTCCCGGAGCTTCTCAAGAACACTGTTTCGCCCGGTGAAACCGGCGTTGCGGTTGGGGACGTTCCAGACGGGGGGCCGGATGCCCGGGAAGCGAGGGCCGGTGGTGCTCGGACCGGCGGGGAATTCGGCCAGTTGCTCCAGCCGGTTCATCTCCCGTAACAACGCCTCGGTGGCCTGAGCCTCGTTCAGGCGTGTCAGGTCGATCGTCGGGATGTCACTCAGCAGCTGCGACGGCCGTACGTCGGCGACCCGGACCGGTATCGGTGGAACGTGACCGCTCTCGGCCACCGCCTCTGCGTCCCACATGTCCTGCCCCCGTGCCGAGCGCATGTAAGCGGCGGAGAGCACCGCGACGGTTCGGCTGTAGGGCGGGACCTTCTGCGAGCGCTCAGTCTCTTCCGCCGCAAGGGAGCTCTCGTTGCGCTGCATCACCCGGAAGCCGGCCCGCTGGAGGACGAAGGCTATCCAGTCCGCCCACATGCGATCCTCGGGAACGTAGCTGAGAAGGACGTCCGCCGTGATCGCCGCGGGTCTGCGGACGAACTTGTCACGGAAGAGAAGGCGACGTTCCTTCTCCATCGTCGGCATGGAGGTGATCTCACCTTCGGTGATCATGCCGACGAGACGTTCGAAGGCCGCGAGAAGCGAGGTCGGAGATCCGGGAGCGTCACCGAACGCGGCGAGGGTCTCCTCATATGCGTAGAAGCATTTGTAGGGAATCTCCACCGCGCCCCAGTAATCGCGCGCCCGCTCGGCGTTCATGCTCGGGGGGAATCCGTCGAACCGCCGTCTCGCCAGATCACGCCCCGCGTCGAGCTTTTGCTTCTCTCCGTCGTCGATGCGCATGGGCACCGGCAGGATCCTGATGTTCTGGCCGCTGTAGCGATTGTTGATGTGGTGGGCGACCGCGGCTGCCCCTTCGATGCTCTGGTCGCTCAACGTGAAGCACATGACGACGGTGCGGGGAAAGTGCACCGTGCAGATGTCGGCGATGTCGCTCAGACCGGTGCGGCTGTCGATGAGGATGTAGTCATAGTGCCGTTTCATGTCGGCCTTGAGAGCGTCGAAGAACTGGCCCCCGCCGAGTCGTATGTAGAAGTTGTCCCAGTCGAAGGCGGAGACCAGGGAGGCGTAGGCGCGGTCCTGGCGACCGGCGGAGACGAAGTCGAGCGTGCCGTCGCCGGGGAAATCGTCCCAGTTCAACGAGACGGCGTGCCGCTGGACCTTCGCGTAGTCCAGGTGCCAGTCGCCTGGCCGAGGGTCAGGGCTCAGCGTCGAGAGGGAGTACTCGTTGATCATATCGATGACGCCCGCGGTGCCCCCCACCGTGTTCTCGTCAAGGAAGGGATGAAAGAACTTGTGCAAGCCGGGAGACTCCAGGTCCCAGTCCAGGACCAGCACTTTCTTGCCGTTGCTCGCCAGGATCCACGCCGTGTTGGCGAGGGCCATCGTGCGCCCCGTACCCCCCTTGTAGGAGTAGAACGTGATGATGTGGCCTTCGGGAGCGTCACTCATGGCGGAGCCTCCGCGTCGTTGCCGCCGGACAGGGGACCTTGCAGCCTCGGTCGTTCGATGGACGCATGCCCTTTTGGGGGATGCGCTGGAGCATGTCGGAGATATTGGTTCATGGCGGACCGGGCCATCTCCGGGACCGCTTTGCAGAACTGATCGAATGTGGCCATGCCATCGGTGAGGGCTCTTTGCGTGGGGCGTCCCTCGGTGAGTTTGTGGGGAAGGGCCGCTTCCAGACGACCTCGCAGGCGAGACTCCGCCTCCACGGTCTGCGTGTCTCTGTTCCACGGCACCATCACCGTGATCCATGGCTTGCCGGCCTCGTCGAAGCGGCGCAGCGGCTCGGCGAACTTCGAGTAGGTGGTGGCCCAGGCGTCTAGGAGGAGTAGTCCTGCGCTCGTCGGGGCCTTGTCGCTGAGAACGTGGTCGTAGTGGTCGTCCAGAGATCCGATCTCGGGCCGGAAGCCGAGGTGACGCACCAGGTCCGCTGTGTGGGCGCCCAGGGGTCTGTTCAGTGTGGGCCGGTAGGGATTCCACTCCTGCGGGCTGCGCCCATAGTGGTAGGGGTCGCGGTCTTTCGGCAGCGTGTCGATATCGGGAGCGACGATGGTGACTTTGAGACGGTGCCCGTTGGGCCGCCGTGCGTCCTGAGGCCCAAAAGCGCTCTCGAGCGACTTGTAGTCCGCCGGATCGACCGTGGGCAGGTTTACCGCCTGCCCGACTTCCACGATGCGTCTCGCCAGAGTATAGACCGCCGTCTGATAGTCATATCGGAACTGGCGCAGCTTCATGATCCCGTAAAAGCCGTGCTCGACATACTGAGGTCCGAGGCCGGGCTGGCTGTAGTGAATATCCTGAGCCACTTCCGGGAGGGTGTCGGTGGGGACCGGCACCCAAATGGCCGGGACGATGGCCTCGGCATTGTCCCCGCCGCGTGCCCGCTGCTGCAGTATGCGCTGCGAGAACGCGGTCCACTCCTTGCCGCACTGATCGCTGTCGAAGTAGCGCCTGGAGTAGAGCGGGACGAACACCTTGCAGGTGGCGATGCTCTCGGCGAGCCGTTCAGGCCAGTAGCTGCCCGAATGCATGTCGCGGTCCATGAACCCCGGCTTGGCGCCGTGGCCCAGGCCGCTCATGACCATGACGTGCCGGCACAGGTCAGTGAAGAGCGTCTCCACCCATTGATCGGGATCGTAGGGATCGTTTGGATCATGCTTGGGTGTGTGCGCGTAGCTGAGAAAGAAGTACGGGCCGCCCTGTGTATCATCTGACACTCGCAGATGTCACCTCCAGCCCAAATCCTGCGAGATTCTTTAGTGTAGATTCGCACACTAGGCCGGGGAATGGCGGCAGGCAATCAGAACGAGGAAATCATCGCCCCGATTATTGTTCGGTACGAAAACGGGAAATCGGGCGGCCGCGAAGGGCGACACGTCCCCGAAAGGCCTGGTCGCGGCGTATCCCTTGACCGGTGAGGAGGCCGCAGGGAGGCTTATGAGCGGTCGGTGGCATCCGCGCGGTGCTCGTACCACTCTCTTTTGTGAGCGGCGGCGGCCTGGCAGGCCTCGTTCTCGGCCGCGGCGCCGACCGGCTCGTCAAACCATGAAGAGACCGTCTGGCGCATGATTTCGACGAATCGCCGGCCAGTGCCGGTGAGGGCCCCGGAACCGGCCAGAGTGTCGACCGCCTCGGCGGTCTGCGCGCGCCACCGGGCGAACTGGACGGCCGCGCGATGGGCGGCGCCGTCCTCGTCGATCAGGCGCCGGACCCGCCAGAAATCGGTGACCGCGAGATGGGCGTAGGTGCCCTGGAGCAGCCCTTCGAAAGGGCGCGGGTCCTTACGCCAGGGGGCGTAGTAGAGCCTGGTGTCCTTCGGATCGTACAGACCGTGGATATCCAGAATGGCGCCCAGTTTGACGTGCTGGAACTCGTGGATCAACAGCAACGCCAGGGAGACCGCGTCCGAGGGAAGCGCGGCGGCCACGGCACCGAAGGCGTTGCGAGCCGTCGAGCTGACTTCCGAGCCGTCGGCGGAGGGTTCGAGAGGCATGATCACACCGAGCCCGGCGGCGAGGCCGGGCGCGTACCGCGGATGGTCACGAACGATGAGCTCGCCTGCCTTCGCGAACATCGTCGCCCAGCGGTCGAGCTCCTCGCCGCTCAGCCGTGCGGCGGCGGGCCACTGATGGCAGTCACGGTAGAGGTCGACGTCGTCGAGCGACACGGTCCAGCCGCCGGCCACGAGCCGGCGCACCGGGAACCACTCGGGGGTGCGGCGGGGGTCCTCCAGATCTACGAGCAGGCCGCGTCCCTCGGCGTGGACGGTGAAGCGACCGTCCGCGGTCTCCACCGTCGCCTCGGCGACCCTGCCGACCTGGAGACGGCCCAGAGAGGGCAGATGGAGTGATCCATCGCGAATCGGCACCTGGAGAGATGCCTGGACACCGGCGCGAATGGCGGCGACCGCCGCGATCGCCGGCAGGTGACCGTCATCGGTGCCCCCCGTGAGACACCGGACCGCCCACACGCGCACATACGGATGCGCGAGCACGGCGTCGAGCACGGGACGCGCCTCGCGGTCGATCAACGTCAGGAGGCGCCAGGCCTCGACGGACGTCGACGCGCCCCCCACGCTGGCGACAAGGGTGCGGCGCAGGCTCTGCTGACCCTCGTCGAGGCGTCTGACGGCCTCGGCTCCGCCGTAGCCCGCGGCGAACGCCGCCAGGTCCGTCTCGGGAAGGGCATGCGTGGCGCTGTCCATGGCGCTCACCGCGCCCTGGATGTGGGTGATCAGCCGCAGCAGGTCGGCGCAGTAGACGCTGGGGTTGAGGAAGCCGGACCCGGTCCGGTAGCGATGGGCGTAGAGGCCGCCACCGCACGAGGACACCACAGGGCATGACCGGCACTCGTCGCTGAGACCTGCCAGTCCGGTCTGGCGGCCGGTGATGCCAGGATGACGGGCCACAACGTCCAGGGAATCGTGCTCGACGGTGAATCCGGTGGCAGGGGCACCGTCATAAGCGGTTTTGAGCGAGTCGGCCTGTTCGTAGGATCCGTCGGTCTCGATCACGACGAGATCGCTGGGCTCCAGACCGAGTGACTCGGTAAGGCTGCTCCTGGTGCCGAGAGTGCGCAGCGCCGAGTCGAAGATGCGCACGCTCATCGGCCTGCCGTCGGCCAGCCACCGGTCGAAGATCTGTACGAGCCACTCGCCGTGCTCGCGTGGCTTGCCGGGTGGCGGATCGTCCCAGGTGGCATGGGGAAGGAGGAAGTCGACCCGAGGCGGCTCCAGCTCGGCCAACGCCTCGTAGACCGCGACGGGGTCGTTCGCGACGTCGACCGTGCACAGCAGGCCGGAGTACAGCCCGCGGTATCGCCCTCTCAGGAGGTTGATCGCGCGGATCACCTTGTCGTAACTGCTTCGCCCATTCGCGTACAGACGATGCCTGTCGTTGGCGACGCGGTCGCCGTCGAGGGATATACCGACTTTGATCCCACGCTCGGCGAACAGATCGCAGAAGCCCTCGTCCAGGAGGACGCCGTTGGTGTGGATCTTGAGATCGAGCTCGCAGACGCCGGTGAGCGCCTGTGTCAGCTCGCCGGCGATGTGGCCGAGCCGCTCGCGGCCCGCCAGCAGCGGCTCACCGCCGTGCAGGACCACGTCGACGCGTGACAGCTCATGATCTCTCGCATGGTCGGCGATCCTGGCCGCCGACCGCGCGATCGTTGTGTCGGACATGACCGTGGGCCGGCCCCGCCAGCTCTGATCGGCATGCTCGTACACATAGCAGTGGTCACAAGCCAAATCACAGCGGCTTGCGACCTTTAGTACGAATTGCCGAAACGGGAGGTTCGGGTCGCTCACGGAAGGCGCTTAGATCGATGAGTTGAAGGCGGCGACGCCGACTCCGGCATTCGACATCGGAAGTTCACTATGGCCGAGCACTCCGGCCCCGGTCAGTGAGCCGAGGCTCGCCAGCGGCATGTTTCTCACATCCGCAACGGGTTTTACGGCTCCGGGCTTCGAGTCCTCGGCGATGTCGTTCTTCATGGTCTCACCTATTTTAGTCCGGAGTATTGATGAGCTTCAGGATACTAACAAGCTGTGATTGCCGCGTAGCGGAACGTTAAAGATCTGCGACAGAATCACCCACGACGCAGGCAATAACGATACGCCGTCGGCGCAGTCGATCGCCAACGGAATCCGGGTGAACTGTAGCCGCTCTCGGGGTAAGTATGGGGCGGATCGGCCCAAAAACATAGCATTCTTTCCGGGCTTTAAATCCCCTCTGTTGCTAATCGACCGTTAGATACGCTTATTTAGCGATCAGACATTCTATGTGCTCTATGTCCCGGTATGGGGTGATGGAGTTCGGGTCGGATCCGTCATGGGCGGTGATGATCTGGTGCTTTCCCGCGTCGTTACGGAGGGCTCTCGGCGCGCCGGTTCCTGGTAGCGACCATGCCTGGTGACCCATGCCCGATTAATCCGCAGAATCGATAATTGGTAAGATATGTACTTAATGTCCGGAATCTTCGGAAGGGGAGCCCCGGACAGGCGTCCGGTGAGTGGTGTGGAGGCCTGGCCTGTCTGGCTGTAAGCCCAGGCCGCCGGAGGCATTTATTTCGTGTATTTCGGGCTTGTCTCATTGCTGTGTCCCGTGTCTAGAGGGGAAGGGGGTGCGAGAGATATGGCTTGAGTTGGCTTATAAATGCGTTGATCAATCCTGGATGTCGAGGTCGCATATGGTGACCTTGGACCACATGCCATGAGAACCCTTGACACGGTTTCGATTAGCGGTTCCAGTTGACGCATGGAGGGCATTCCGGAGGCGGGATTTCCGGCGCTCTATCGTGCTGCCGATCAGGGGGCCATCGTCGGGCAGCGCAGGTTGCTCACCGCCACCTGCGTGCGGCTCTCGTCGCTGGTGATCGCGGCGATCTTCGGTTCGTTCAGCCTGGACGCCGGGCGCGTGGACGCGGCGGCGATCATCGCCGCGGGGGCTCTCGCCTCGGCGCTGGTCACCGAGGTGTACCTGCTCACCGTCCGTCCTGATCGCCAGTGGTACGAGGCCAGGGCGGCGGCCGAGTCGGCGAAGACCCTGGCGTGGCGCTACCTCGTCGGCGGCGAGCCGTTCGGCTGCGACGCCAGGGACGACCAGAGCGTCGACCTCCTGCTGCTCCGGAGGTTCTCCGAGATCACCGGGGGCATCCACTCGTTCGCCCCGATCCCCACGCTGGAAGAGGAGTGCCAGGTCACCGCCACGATGCGGAGCATCAGGGCGCTGTCGCTCGGCGAGCGCAAGCAGCGCTACATGAGCGGCCGGATCAACGAGCAGCGCGTCTGGTACATCGTCAAGGCCCGCTACCACGAGCGCCGGGCCGCGCAGTGGTCGGTCGCGTTCGCGGCCATGGAGGCCGTCGGCCTGATAGCGGCCGTACTGAACGCCACCCAGCTGGTGAACCTCGACCTGCCCGGCATCGTCGGCGCCCTCGGCGCGGCCGGCATCGCCTGGCTGCAGACGCGGCAGCACCAGCAACTCGCGACCTCGTACTCCATAGCGGCGCTGGAGCTGGGAGATATCGTGTCCCGTGCGGAATGGCCTCGCACGGAGCCCGAGTGGGCCCATTTCGTCGACGAGTCGGAGGAGGCCATCTCGCGTGAAACCATGTTATGGCGAGGTTCACGCAGCTGACGGGCCTCTTCCGGGCGGGCGTTCGTCCTCTGACGGGTCTCTTCCAGGCGGGCGTTCCTCTGACCGGGCTCTTCTGGGTGCGCGTCCATCCCCGCGCGAGGCGCCGCGCCCATCCGTGCGCGAAGGGGTCCGGCCACTCCGTCTCGCCATCTCCGGTCACCGCGGGTTGCCCGCGCGTACGGCCGCGCTGGTCGAGGCCGCCATCAGGCGGACTCTCGCCGAGCACGCCCCCGGGGTGCGGGGCGTCTCGTGCCTCGCCGACGGGGCCGACCAGATCTTCGCCCGGGCGGTGGTCGACCTGGGCGGCACGCTGGAGGCGGTGGTGTGCTCCGAGAGCTACCGCGAGGAGCTCCCCGCCGACACCCACGCCGAGTACGACCTGCTCATGGGCCTCGCCGAGGAGGTCCACCGGCTCAGGTACGCCGAGTCGACCTGCGAGTCCCACATGCAGGGCAGCCTGCTCATGCTCGACCTGGCCGAGGAGCTGTACGCCGTCTGGGACGGGGAGCCGGCGCGCGGCTACGGAGGCACGGCCGACGTCGTGGCGGAGGCACGCCGGCGCGGCATCAGGGTGCACGTCATCTGGCCCGAGGGCGCGCGCCGCGAGTGAGCGGCGCGGCCCGCCGGAGTGCTCGGCCCGTACCTGACAGAGGATGACAGGTACCGGCGAAAGGATGGGCTCATGACGACGAAAGCGAAGCTCATAGCGGTGACCATTGACTGTGCCGAGCCCAAGAAGCTGGCCGAGTTCTACGCACAGATCACCGGATTCGAGGTCCAGTACGCCGAGGAGGAGTACGCCGGCATCGGCGACGGGACCACCAGCATCTACTTCGGCCGGGTCCCCGAGCGCAAGCCCGCGGTGTGGCCGGGGCCCGACAAGCAGTTCCACCTCGACTTCCGGGTGCCGGACGTCGACAAGGCGGTGCGGGAGTACATCGAGCTCGGCGCCACGAAGCCCGAGTTCCAGCCGGGAGACACCTGGACCGTCCTCGCCGACCCCGAGGGCCACCTGTTCTGCGTGTGCCCCGAGCGGTCCTGACTCACGACTGCTCCCCGCCGACGCGCAGGTCGACGCGGCGCAGGAGCTGGGCGTTGAGGGCCACGACGATCGTGGACAGGCTCATCAGGATCGCGCCCACCGCGGGGGAGAGCGTGATCCCCACCGGGGCGAGCACCCCGGCGGCGAGGGGGATCGCCACGAGGTTGTAGCCGGTGGCCCAGGCGAGGTTCTGCAGCATCTTGCGGTACGTCGCCTGGGACAGCCGGATGACGCTCACCACCGAGCGCGGGTCGTCGCTGACGAGGACGACGCCCGCCGACTCGATGGCCACGTCCGTCCCCGCGCCGATCGCGATGCCGACGTCGGCCCGCGCCAGGGCGGGGGCGTCATTCACCCCGTCGCCCACCATGGCGACGCTGAGGCCGCGTTCCTGCAGCTCGGCCACCTTGGCGTCCTTCTCCTCGGGCAGCACCTCGGCGAAGTACTCGTCCACGCCCAGCTCGTCGGCCACCGCCCGCGCGACCTGCTCCGCGTCGCCGGTGATCATGACCACGCGCCTGCCGAGCCGGTGCAGCTCCCGTACGGCCTCGCGGGACTCGGGCCGGATGGCGTCCTCCAGGGCGACGACCCCGGCGACCCTGCCGTCCACGACCACGTGGAGCACGGCGGCGCCGCGCTTCTTCCACTCGTCGGCGTCCAGCTCCGAGAGCCCCAGTTCGCGGAGCAGCGCCGGCCCACCGACGGCGACGGTGTGCCCGTCGACGGTCGCCTGGACGCCGCGTCCCGTCATGGAACGGAAGCCGGTGGCCTTCGGAAGCTCGCCACGCGCCCGGGCGGCGGCCACGATCGCGCGGGCGAGCGGGTGCTCGCTGTCGGCCTCGACCGCGCCCGCCGGCCGAAGCAGCGTGTCCTCGTCGCCGTCGACGGCCAGCACGCCGGTGACCTCGGGCTCGCCCTTGGTGAGCGTGCCGGTCTTGTCGAACAGGACGGCCCGCACGGTGCGCATCCGTTCGAGGGCGATGCGGTCCTTGATCAGGATGCCGTTCCTGGCGCTGACCGCCGTGGAGATCGCGATCACGAGCGGGATGGCGAGCCCGAGGGCGTGGGGGCAGGCGATCACGAGCACCGTGACCGTGCGCTCCACCGCCTCGCGCGGGTCGCCGAGCGCCATCCAGGCGGCGAAGGTCAGCGCGCCCGCGGCCGTCGCGACGTAGAAGAGCAGGGCGGCGGCGCGGTCGGCCAGCGCCTGGGCCTTCGAGCGGGACGACTGGGCCTGCTCGACCAGGCGGCGGATGCCCGCGAGCGCGGTCTCCTCGCCCACCGCGTCGACCTTCACCCGGACCGCGGAGTCGAGCGCGACCGTCCCCGCGACGACCCGGTCACCGGCCGTCTTCGGCACCGGACGGGACTCGCCGGTCAGCATCGACTCGTCGAACTCCGCCTCGCCGTCGACGACCACGCCGTCGGCCGGCACGCGCGAGCCGGGACGGACCAGCACGACGTCACCGGGCCGCAGGTCGGCGGTGGGCACCGTCTCGGTGCCGCCGTCGGTCACCCGCTCGGCCTCGTCGGGGAGCAGGGCGGCGAGCGCGTCCAGGGCGCTGGACGCCTGGCCGAGCGCGCGCATCTCCAGCCAGTGGCCGAGCAGCATGATGTCGATCAGCAGGGCCAGCTCCCACCAGAAGTCGAGGTGGAAGAACCCCAGCGCGGTGGCCGCGCTCGCCCCGAAGGCGACGGTGACGGCGAGGGAGATCAGCAGCATCATCCCCGGCGCCCGGCTCCTGACCTCCTCGGCGCCGCCCTTCAGGAAGGGCCATCCTCCGTAGAGGAAGACGCTCGTGCCGAGCACGGGCGCCACCCACTCGGAGCCGGGGAAGCTTGGCGGCGTGAACCCCAGCCACATCTGCACCATGTGGCTGTAGAGGATGACCGGCACGGAGAGGGCCACGCTGATCCACAGACGGTCCCTGAACCGCGCGGCATGGTCACCGTGCCCGCCGTGCCCGGCGTGTCCTTGTACGGCCGGCCCGGTGTGGTCGTGTTCCATGGCTGCTCCTTCGACATATACCCCCTAGGGGTGTCTCTGGAAACGCCTCCGATTGTTCTGCCATTCCCCGGGAAGTGGAAGAACCCCTGCCCCCCACTGTGAAGGGCCCTACCGTGGACGCGCCGGCCGGTATCTCGAAGCTGCCCTCTACGTGCAATTTGTCCGCGTATGGTGCCATAAGAACGTCACCCCCGGGCCTATGCGAAATGGTGGGATTGACGAACTGGCCACTCAGGTTTGTCCCTAAGCTGACGGGGTGCTCCCACTGATGACCTCACAACTGCTCTCCCCTGCCCTCACGCATACGCCCGGCGGCCGGCCATGATCTGGATGGGCGTGTCGATCGCCCTCGTCGGCGCGTTCGGGTATGCCGGTGGCGCGGCCCTCCAGCAGTACGAGGCGATCCACGGGGGCGCGACCCTCAAGCTGGTCAAGCGGCCGCGATGGCTGATCGGCGGAGCCATCGGGCTGGCCGGCGCCTCCCTGCACGCGGTCGCGCTGAGCTTCGCGCCGCTGGTGCTGGTCCAGCCGGTCAGCGTGGCGACGCTGGTGTTCGCCGTCCCGCTGGCGGCGGCCCTGCACGGCAGGCGTCCCAAGAAGGCGGAGGTGCTCGGCTCGATCGCCGTGGCCGTAGGCCTGCTCGGACTGATGCTGCTGATACCGCAGAGCAACACGCGGCCCGAGCTGTCGACCCCGGCGGCGCTGGGATTCCTGGCCTGCGTGGGCGCGGTCGTCGCGGTCTGCCAGCTCGCCGCGCGGCGCGCCCGCGGTTCGGGGAAGGCCCTGCTGCTGTCCATCGGGGCGGGCTCGGTCACCGCGTCGGTGTCGACGTTCGTACGGGTCGTCGGGGGAGGGCTCGGCGGTGACCTGTCGCGGCTGGTCCACTGGTTCACCCTGGCCATCCCAGTGCTGCTCCTCTGCGCGATCGTGCTCCTGCAGAAGTCCTACGCCGTCGGCTACTTCGGCATCGCGTACGCCGGCGTCCAGGTGGTGGACCCCGTCACCTCGGTGCTCGCGGGCACGGTCCTGCTCGGCGAGCCGCTGCCGAGCGGCGTGGGGAACGTCATCCCGGCGGTCATCTCGGCCGCCGTGCTGATCGCGGGGACGATCACGCTCGGCCGCCTCGCCCCGGAGACCTCGCACGAGGTCTCGCCCCCGCACCCCGAGATCCCCGTGCCCGTCACGACACGGGTGGCCGCCAGGTGAACACCTCGTCGAACTGGCGCAGGGTGACGTCACCGAGCCGTCCGGCGAGCGACATGAGCATCTCCCTGGCGCGCACGGCCGTGGGGTTCGACCACAGGGTCAGGCGGCAGATGGCCGCGGATCTCCGCATGATCTTCGTCGTCCGCGCCAGCCGCGCCGCGGTGTAGCGGCCGAGCTCCGCACCTCCCGCACCGGCGACGTGCGCGAGGACCACCGCGTCCTCGATCGCCTGGCAGGCGCCCTGGCCCATGTTCGGGGTCATCGCGTGTGCGGCGTCGCCGAGCAGGGCCACCCGGCCCACGTGGAGGGCAGGCAGGGGAGCGGCAAGCGAGAAGATGTCGTGCCGCAGGATCGTGTCCTCCTCCGCGGCGGCGAGCAGCCGGGGGATCGGGTCGTGCCAGTCGCCGAACAGGCGCGTCAGTTCGGCCCTGCCGCCGTCGCCCTGGTCTCCGCGGGCGACCGGCGCGGTGGCGTAGCAGTACACCTGGCCGCCGGAGAGCGGCATGATCCCGAAGACCTGGCCGGGCCCCCAGGTCTCGCTGCTCCGGATGTCCCCCTCGGGCCGGGCGACGACGGCCCGCCAGCTCGTCACCCCTGAGTGCGCCGGCCCCGGATGGGCTGGGAACAGCGACCGGCGGACGGCCGAGTTGATGCCGTCGGCCGCGACGACCAGATCGGCTTCCAGGTCTCCCTCGCTGGTGGACACCCGCCCGGTGCGCGGATCCACCGCCTCGACGGTGGTGCCGAGCCGCAGCGTCCCGGGGGCGAGCCGCCGCGCGAGCGCGTCCACCAGGGTCGCGCGGAGCAGCAGGACGGTCGGGTCGCCGAACCGTGCCAGGGCGGCCTCGGCGCTCGCGCGGACCAGCCACCGGCCGTCCGCCCTGCGCATCCCCGCCTCGCCCTGCATCGCCGCGTGCGCGCGCACGTCGTCGCCCACGCCGATCGTGTCGAGGGCCTTCAGCGCGTTGGGGGCGATGGCGATGCCGGATCCCACCGGCGCGAGGGACGCGGCGCGCTCGCACACCGTCACCGACCAGCCTTTGAGTGACAGGGCGGCCGCGGCGGTCAGGCCGCCGATCCCCCCGCCGATCACTACCGCACGAGACATGATCCACTCCACTCCACTACACCTGTAGTCAGGGTACTACACGTGTAGTCTGGGCCCATGCGCAGGGAGGAGCTCGTCGCGGAGACCGCGATAACGTTGCTGGTGGAGAGGGGTATGCGTGGCCTCACCCACCGCGCGGTCGACGAGGCGGCCGGGCTGCCCCAGGGCTCCACGTCCAACCTCGCGCGCACCCGGGCGGCCCTCCTCGCGCTCACGCTGGCCCGCCTCACGGCGCTCGAAGAGGGCTACTTCACCGCCGTCCCGTCCACCGCCGTCCCGTCCGCCGGAGACCCGTCCGCCGGAGGCCCGGACACGGGCGGCTCCGAGGCGCACGGCGGCGCGTACGGCGCGTACGGCGCGTACGGCCCGGACGCGCTCGCCGGCCTGATGGCCAGGCTGCTGTTCACGCAGCTCACGGACGGACGGCGCACCACGATCGCCCGCTACGAGCTGGCCCTGGAGGCGACCCGCCGCCCCGAGCTCCGGAAGGTCTACGACGAGGCCGGCCGCCGCTTCCGGGAGGTGGCGACCGCCGTGCTGGCCGCCGCCGGCTCGGCCGATCCGGTGCGGCACGGCAGGCAGCTCGTCGCCTTCGGGGAAGGGGTGCTCTTCGACGCGGTGGCCGGTGCCGGTGCCGTCCCGGGCCTGGAAGAGCTCCGGGACGGCATGCGCGAGCTCCTCCGCGGCATGCTCCAGACCTGACGGCCCGGTTCAGCGCTCTTCGCGGGGCCTGGTGCCGATGACGACGGTCGCGTCCAGCTCCTCGAATCCGGCCACCCGGGGGATGAGACCGCTGCGGGCGATGGCGGCGAGGGTCTCGTCCGCCTGCCGCTCGCTCGTCTCGACCAGCAGGTGGCCGCCCGGTGCCAGCCAGAGCGGCGCGGCGGCGACCACCCGCCGCACGACGTCGAGCCCGTCGGCGCCCCCGTCGAGCGCCACCCGGGGCTCGTGGACGCGGGCCTCCTGGGGCAACAGCCCTATCGCCTCCGTCGGCACGTACGGCGCGCTGGCGAGCAGGACGTCGACGTGGTTCCGCAGCCCGGCGGGAAGCGGCTCGTACAGGTCGCCCTCGTAGACGTGGCCCCCGGCGGCGGCGAGGTTGCGGCGGGCGCACCGCACAGCGGCGGGGTCGATGTCGACGGCGTGCAACTCCACCTCGTCCAGGGCCGCGGCCAGCGCGGCGCCGATCGCCCCCGAGCCGCAGCACAGGTCGACGACCACGGCGCGGGGCGGGGCGAGGGCCTTGCCCCCGAGGGCGCCCGCCGGGCGGGCGGCGGGGGACCCGGACCGCACGGCCTCGCCCGCGAGGACGGCGGCCTGGCGGATGAGGAACTCCGTGCGGCGCCGCGGGACGAAGACCCCGGGATCCACGGCTATGCGCAGCCCGCAGATCTCCGCCCAGCCGAGGACGTGTTCGAGGGGGAGACCACCGGCTCGCCGCTCGACCATGGCGGAGAGGTCGGCGGGAGTGCGTGCCGTGGAGACCAGCAGCCGCGCCTCGTCCTCGGCGAAGACGCATCCGGCGGCGCGAAGGGTGGTGACGATGAGGGATTCGGACAGTGGTGAAACCGACATTGGAGCCTTTCGGGACGCCCATGGGCGCTCCCTCGGTTCACCTATGCCTGATGGACCGCGCGGTCGTGAGATGGGAGCACCCGACCTGGTACAGCGGTAATGGGGCTCACCTCCTCAGTACGTCTCCTGCCGGAGACCGTGACGCCGGCCGACGCCGGTAGACCGATCATCGACCACTAATTCGGATGATATACCGAAGACCACGCTGATTGCCGAAATCCTGCCGGCGAAGTACGTGGTCAGCGGTCGAGCAGCCGCTCCAGCCGCCGCCTGCGCGGCGGCCACTCGTCGTCGAGGATCCCGAAGTAGACGGTGTCGCGCCACGTGCCGTCCGGGCGCTGCCGGTGCCTGCGCAACGTGCCCTCGTACACCCCGCCGATGCGCCTGATCGCGTCCTGCGAGCGGGTGTTGAGGCAGTCGGTCTTGAGCAACACGCGGTTGTGGCCGAGCTCGTCGAACGCGTGGCCCAGCATGAGCAGCTTGCACTCGGTGTTCACGGCGGTCCTCCACACGGCCCTGCCGTACCACGTCCAGCCGATCTCGACGCTCTGGTCGAACCCGGGGACGTCGTGGAAGGTGGTCCACCCGACCGCACGTCCCGTCTCGCGCAGGATGACCGCGAGCGGCACCATTATCGGGCCGCCCATCACCGTGACGGCGACCTCCCGCAGGCGCTCCTCGGTGCGCGGGGTCGGCACCGGCATCCAGCGCCACACCTCGTCGTCGTTCCCCCCGGCCGCGAACAGGTCGGGGACATGATGGAGGCCGAGCGGCTCCAGCCGTACGGTGCGGCCTTCGAGGACAACGGGATCCGGCATCTTCGCGGTCATGGCGCACAGTCTCGCGGTCACGGCGGCCCGGGCGACAGGGCCACTCGCCGCGGTTCGATGGCGACCACTCCTGTGGTCGACACGCATACCGTCCGGTCGGTACGCTCCAGGTACTGGGACGACTGGGGAGCGCGATGCCCGCACATATCGAGACCGGCCCGCCGGGTCTTGACCTCGACCGCCTGAGAGACCGCCTCGCGAGGCACGGCCTCGCCGAGGGGCCGCTGGCGGCCGAGGTGATCCACGGAGGCAAGTCGAACCTGACCTATCTCGTACGCGACGGCGGGCGCCGGTTCGTCGTGCGCAGGCCGCCGCTCGGGCACGTGCTCGCCACGGCGCACGACATGGGCCGGGAGTACCGCGTCATGACGGCGCTGCGCGACACCGGCGTGCCCGTGCCCCGCACCTACCACCTCTGCGAGGACCCCGACGTCGTCGGGGCGCCCTTCTACGTCATGGAGTACGTCGAGGGAGGCCAGCCCCCGGCGACGCCCGCCATCGAGGCAGACCTGGTCGACGTCCTCGCCAGGCTCCACGACGTGGACCCCGCCGCCGTCGGGCTCGCGGACTTCGGCCGGCCGGAGGGCTTCCTGGAGCGCCAGGTCAAGCGCTGGAAGCGGCAGCTCGACGCCTCGCGCAGCCGGGACCTTCCGGACATCGACCACCTGTTCGCCCGCCTGGCGGGAGCGGTGCCGAAGACACAGCGCCACGCGATCGTGCACGGCGACTTCAAGCTGGGGAACACGCTGATCGCCGGCGGGCAGGTGCGCGCCGTGCTCGACTGGGAGATGTCCACGCTCGGCGACCCCCTCACCGACCTCGCGCTCTTCCTGCTCTACGGCGACTTCGCCGCCCTGGACATCGCCGAGCCCGGGGAGGCGGGCGAGCACATGCCGAGCGCCGGGCTGGCCGGGCGGTACGCGCGCGGCACCGGCCTCGACATCTCGCGCCTTGGCTGGTACGTCGCCCTGGCCTGCTTCAAGCTCGCGGTGATCTCCGAGGGCATCCACTTCCGCTACACCCAGGGTCTGACCGTCGGAGACGGCTTCGACGAGATCGGTGAGCACGTCGCGCCGCTCGTGACCCACGGCCTGCAAGCACTGGAGTCACTGGAGGACTGATGGACTTCGCGTTCGACACCACGACCGAGGAGCTGCGTAAGCGGCTGACCGAATTCATGGACGAGTGTGTGTACCCGGCGGAGGAGGCCTTCGAGCAGCAGGCGGCCGAGAGCGGCTGGAGCTCCCCGCCGATGATGGAGGACCTCAAGGACGAGGCCCGCCGGCGTGGCCTGTGGAACCTCTTTCTTGTGAACCAGCACAGCCTGCCGGGCGGGCACGGCGCCGGCCTGACGAACCTGCAGTACGCCCCGCTGGCCGAGATCATGGGCCGCAGCCCGCGCATCGCGCCGACGGCCACCAACTGCGCCGCCCCGGACACCGGGAACATGGAGGTCCTTTCCATGTTCGGCGACGAGTGGCAGCGCAAGGCCTGGCTGGAACCGCTGCTGAACGGCGAGATCCGGTCGGCGTTCGCGATGACCGAGCCGGACGCCGCCTCCTCCGACGCGACCAACATCGCCACCTCCATCGTGCGCGACGGTGGCGAGTACGTCATCAACGGGCGCAAGTGGTTCGCCTCCGGCGCGATGAACCCGCGCTGCGCGATCTTCATCGTGATGGGCAAGACCTCCCAGGAGGGCTCCTCCCACCGGCAGCAGAGCATGGTGCTCGTGCCGCGTGACACCCCGGGGCTGACCGTCAAGCGCGGCATGCACGTCTTCGGCTACAGCGACGCCGACCACGGCGGCCACGCCGAGCTGCTCTTCGAGGACGTCCGCGTGCCGGTGGAGAACCTCATCGGCGAGGAGGGCGGCGGGTTCGGCATCGCCCAGGCCCGGCTCGGCCCCGGCCGCATCCACCACTGCATGCGGCTCATCGGCATGGCCGAGCGGGCGATCGAGCTGATGTGCGCGCGCGCACTGTCGCGTACGACGTTCGGCAAGCCGGTGGCCCAGCAGGGCGTCGTGCAGGACTGGATCGCGGAGTCGCGGGTCAAGGTCGAGCAGCTCAGGTTGCTGGTGCTCAAGACCGCCTGGCTGATGGACACCGTCGGCAACCGGGGCGCGCACACCGAGATCCAGGCCATCAAGATCGCCACGCCCAGGGCCGTGGAGTGGATCCTCGACAAGGCGATCCAGGTCCACGGGGCCGGGGGCGTCAGCCAGGACTTCCCGCTGGCGGGCCTGTGGGCGGGAGCCCGTTCGCTGCGGCTCGCCGACGGGCCGGACGAGGTGCACAAGCGGTCGCTCGCGTACCGCGAGCTCAAGAAGCACATGCCGACCGACTGACTGGAAGGATATTTCGTGACAGTGGATGAGGCGGGGCTCAAGGAGCGGGCCCGCGCGTTCCTCGCGGACCACGACCCGGCGGCGATGGAACCGCTGGACTTCCTGCGGGCGCGGTTCGACGCCGGGCTGGCATGGGTGCACTTCCCCGAGGGCCTCGGCGGGCTGGGCGCGCCGCGCGGGCTGCAGGGCGTCGTGGAGCAGGAGCTCGCCGACACGCCGCAGACCGACCTCGGCAAGCTGACCATCGGCCTCGGCATGGCGGCTCCCACGATCCTCATCTTCGGCACCGAGGAGCAGAAGAGGCGGTTCCTCCGGCCGCTGTGGACGGGGGAGGAGGTCTGGTGCCAGCTCTTCAGCGAGCCGGGCGCGGGGTCTGACCTCGCCACCCTCGCCACCAGGGCGGTGCAGGACGGGGACGAGTGGGTCGTCGACGGGCAGAAGGTGTGGACCTCCGGGGCCCACCACTCCCGCTGGGCCATCCTCGTCGCCCGGACCGACCCGGACGTGCCCAAGCACCGCGGCCTCACGTACTTCGTCTGCGACATGCACGCGCCGGGCGTCGAGGTGCGGCCGCTGCGCCAGATCACGGGCGAGGCCGAGTTCAACGAGGTGTTCCTCACCGGCGTGCGGCTGCCCGACTCGCTCCGGCTGGGCGAGGTGGGCGACGGCTGGCGGGTGGCGCAGACCACGCTCATGAACGAGCGGGTCGCCATCGGCGGCTCGCCGGCGCGGCGCGGTGGGGGCGTGATCGGCCTGGTCGCCGAGACGTGGCGGCAGCGCCCCGAGCTCCGCACCCACGACCTGCACCAGCGGCTCCTCCAGCTCTGGGTCGAGACCGAGGTCACCCGCCTCGCCGCGGTACGGCTGCGCGAGCAGCTCGCCGCCGGGGCGCCGGGGCCCGAGGGGTCGGGGATGAAGCTGGCCTTCGCCCGCCTGAACCAGGCGCTGTCGGCACTCGATGTGGAGATGCGCCGCGAGGAGGGGCTCGCGTACGACGACTGGACCTTCCGCAGGTCGGAGTCCGTCGACTTCTTCGGCCGGGGGCCGGGCTACCGCTACCTGCGGGCCAAGGGCAACTCGATCGAGGGCGGGACCTCCGAGATCCTGCGCAACATCATCGCCGAGCGCGTGCTCGGCCTGCCCTCCGAACCCCGCGTCGACAAGAACGTCCCCTGGAAGGACCTCCCCCGATGACCTGGAGCGAACCCGACGCAGTGAGCGGAGTGGAGCGCGAGGGACGAGTGCTCCGCGCAGCGAATGAGGAGTGGTGAGCGACCAATGACGCTGCTGTACTCGGAGGTCGAGGAGGAGCTGCGGGCGGCGGTCCGCGACCTGCTGGCCGACAGGTACCCTCCGGCCACGGTCCTCGCCAGGATCGAGAGCGCCTCGACGTACGACGCCGACCTGTGGAAGACGCTGGCCCGCGACATCGGGGCGGCCGGGCTGCTGATCCCCGAGGACCTCGGCGGCGCGGGCGCGTCGGCGCGGGAGGCGGCGGTCGTGCTGGAGGAGCTCGGCCGCGCCGTCACGCCCGTACCCTTCCTGACCAGCGCGGTCATCGCGACGCAGGCCCTGCTGGAGTCGGGCGCGGACGCCGCGCGCGACCTGCTCACGGCGCTCGCCGGCGGCGAGACCACGGCGGCGCTCGCGGTGTCCTTCGCCGCCTCGCCGTACTCCGCCACGTCCCAGGTGACGGCCGAGGGCGGGACGCTCACCGGGCGCGTCGCCGCCGTCGCGGGCGCGGACGTCGCGGACGTGCTGATCGTCCCGGCCTCCGGGGCGCTTTACGCCATCGACGCCGCCGACGCGACCGTCGAGCCGATCGTGTCCCTCGACCTCACCCGGCCGGTCTCGACGGTGACCCTCACCGGCGCGCCGGCCAGGCGGATCTCCGCCGACCTCGCGCCGCTGCGCGCCGCGCTGGACGCGGGTGCCGGGCTCCTCGCGTCCGAGCAGCTCGGGGTGGCGGAGTGGTGCCTCACCACGACGGTCGCCTACGTCAAGGAACGCCACCAGTTCGCCCGCCCCGTCGGCTCGTTCCAGGCGCTGAAGCACCGGCTCGCCGACCTGTGGATGGAGATCGTCCAGGCGAGGGCCGCCGCGCGGAACGCCGCCGACGCGCTCGCGTCGGGTACGGACGCCGCCACCGCCGTGGCGGTCGCGCAGGCGTGGTGCGGGCAGGTCGCCGTGCACGCGGCGGAGGAGTGCCTGCAGTTGCACGGTGGCATCGGGATGACCTGGGAGCATCCCGTGCATCTCTACCTCAAGCGCGCCAAGGCCGACGAGATCGCGCTCGGCACGCCGGGCGACCACCGGAACGCGCTCGCGCGCCTGGCCGACCTCCCCGGCCCGGCCTGACGGCGGTCCGGGTCGCGGGCCTTGTCGTCAGGGCCGTAGCGAGGCGAGGAGCAGGTCGGCGAAGTGCTCTCCGACGGCCGTCCCCGACAGGCGGCCGTCGGTGTGGTACCACGTGCCCAGGTGGTGGACGGAGCCGAAGAAGAAGTCGACCACGAGGTCGGCCGGCACGTCGTCGCGGAACACCTTGGAGCGCTGGCCCTCGACCAGCAGGTCACGGAAACGCTCGTGGTAGCGGCGGCGCTCCGCCCGTACGGCCTTCTGGGTCTCGGGGGTGAGCTGGTGCATCGAGCGGAAGAAGATCTTGGAGTCGTCGAGGTTCTCCACCGTGGTGGCGATGACGTCGACGGCGGCGGCGTGCACGCGGTCGGCGACCGGGCCGGGGGCGCCGGCGAACCTGTCGAGCCGCTCGATCTGCATGCGCAGCACGCGGGCGTAGATCTCGCGGAGCAGGTCGTCCTTGGAGTCGAAGTAGTGGTACATCGCGCCCTTGGTGACCCCCGCCGCGGCGACGATCTCCTGCACCGACGTGCTCTCGAAGCCCTTGTCCGCGAACAGGCGCGTCGCCTCGGCCATCAGCCTCTGCCGCACCGGCTCGTCCTTGGCCGCGGACGCCTTCGCGGGCCGGTCGTCGCTCGTGGTGACCCTGCTGCGCGCCATCACGCACGCCTCCCCTGAATGTCGATGCCCACAGCATACCGACTGGTCGGTTAACGGGCTGTGACATTCGTGTTCCCGCGTGCTCTCCTGCGGCCTTCGACCAAGGTTCGCCACGCCCGCTCTGTGTCGCGGGTGGGTTAGTTCCGTAACCTTAGGAAAGCTGGAGCCCCTAGTTGGGTATTCCACAAGCTAATCGACTGAGCCCGAAATCGTGGGGGTTTCCGGTGCCCAATGGGTCCATCTACGTGCCGCAGGACGACAAGTTCAAGTGGGGCTCGCCCTCGGTGATGTACGAGCTCCGCTGGCGCGAGACCAGGTCCGAGCGTCGTCGCAGGCGCCACATCATGGCAGGGGTGGGCTTCGTCCTCATCACCGCCCTCGCGTTCTACCGGTCCTTTCCCCTGCCGTTCCTGATCGGGCTTCTCGGAGGCGGCGCCATCTGGACGGTGGACGCGTTCGTCTCCTGGCGCATGTTCGAGGCCACGGCCGTCTGGCGCGGCAAGCGGAGCGGCGCGACCCGCACCGGGAGGTTGTTACGGCGAGGGCTCGGCAAGCACGGCTACCGCGTGCTCGACGGCCGGGCCGTACCCGGCAAGGCCTCCATCGACCACCTGGTCATCGGCCCCGGCGGGGTGTGGATCGTCGACAACGAGGCCTGGCCGCCGGACACCTACATCGCGGCGTACGGCGGCAAGCTGTTCTTCGGCGAGCGGTCGGGCACGTCGGTCGCGAAGGGCCTCGTGGACGCCGCGACCGCCATGAGCGAGCTGCTGTCGCGCGAGTCCGGCATCCCGGTGGAGATCGCGCCGCTGCTGGTCGTGCACGGCGGGCACGTGAAGACCGCCGTGGTGAGCGCCGAGGGGCTGACGCTGTTCCTGCCCCGCAAGGCGGCCAAGTGGATCCTGGGCGACGCGCACGCCGAGCTGACCGAGGACCAGGTGGAGGTGCTCGCCCGTACGGCCGCGCGCATCCTGCGGCGGATGAACTGACGGCCGCTAGGCCAGCTCCTCGATGAAGGCGGCGAGCTGGGCGACGTTGCGGCACTCGTGCATCGCGACCACGCCTCCGTACGAGGTCGCGATCGAGTCTCCGGTGTCCCACTGCGCGCGGGGCTCGGGGTTGAGCCAGTACGCGTGCCTGGCCTCGCCGGCGAGGCGTCCCAACGTCGCGAGCGCGGGCGGCTGGTAGTTCGAGCGGGCGTCCCCGAGGATCAGCAGGGACGTCTTCGGGCCGATCGCTTCGCCGTACTTCTCGGCGAACCTCTCGAACGAGTGCCCGTAGTCGCTGCGGCCGAAGCGGGTGATGTCGGCCTCCTCCGTCATCCGGGTGATCGCGTCGACGACATCGGTGCCCGGCGCGAAGAACCGGGTGATCTCGTCCACCGTGTCCACGAAGGCGAACGCGCGCACCTTGGCGAACTGCTCGCGCAGCGCGTACGTCAGCAGCAGGGTGAAGTGCGAGAACGCGGACACCGAGTCGCTGGCGTCGCACAGCACCACCAACTCGGGCTTGTGCGGGCGGCGCGGCCTCATGTGGGTCACCATGGGGACGCCGCCCGTGCTCAGCGAGGCCCGTACCGTACGCCTGAAGTCCAGCCGGCCCCGATGGCCCAGCCGCTGCCTGATCGTCAGCCGGGTGGCGAGGCGCCGCGCCAGCGGGTGCACCTCGCGGCGCAGGGTCGCCAGGTCGGCCTTGGTGATCCGCAGGAAGTCGACCTGGTCGACGGGCGGCTTCACGACCGACCTCGCGATCTTCTCCACGCCGGAGTCCTCGGCGATCCTCCTGCGCACGTCCGAGGCCACGGCGGTCTCGAACCCGGCGATGTTGTCGGTCAGCCGGCGGCGGGCGACCTTCTCCGCCAGACCCCCGCGTTCCTGGCCGAGCAGCACCTCGTTGAGCATCCTGGCCATCAGCGTGCCGGGGGAGAGGGCGCGCAGCACGGAGTAGGAGAACCAGTTCTGGCGGCCGGCGCCGGCGGGCTGGCGGCCGAACCGCTCGACCATCGCCCGTACGAACTCGCCGAAGGCGGGATCGCCCGTGGGGCCCGCGTCGTCGAGCAGCAGTTCGGCAAGCCGGTCCCGAAGTTCTGAGATCTCCGCGTGCTGGAGGTCCGGCTCGTCCGGGCCCGTCGTGCGTGGAACGCTCAGTGCGCTGGTCACGGGCGGGAACCACAGGTCGAAGAGCGTGTCGAAGCCGGGCCTGTGCGCGGGACGCTTGACGAGCGTGGCGGCGTACGCCTCGCGGAGCGTCTCGCGCTCGGTCAGGTCGATCACTTCGAGCGCGCGGGCGGCGTCCAGCCCCTCGGCCAGTGACACCGGCAGCCCGGCGCGGCGCAGCGCGTCCACGAACCCCACATGCCTGTCGAGCAGCGACATCGCCCGCCTCCTCCCGCTGGTCGTCGTCACCGGGCCGGCAGGCCGAGCTCCTTGACCGCCCGGGCCTGATCGGACGCGTGCTTCAGCACCACGCCCAGCGTGCCGGCGGTGGTGGCCTCGTCCAGGTCGGTACGCCCGAGCGCGAGGAGCGTGTGGGCCCAGTCGATGGTCTCGGCGATCGAGGGGGACTTCTTCAGCTCCAGCGCGCGCAGCGTGGCGACCGTACGGGCGAGTTGCTCGGCCAGGGCGGCCTCGATGCCCGGCACCCGCGCGAGCACGATGTCGCGCTCGCGCTCGGGTGAGGGGTAGTCCAGGTGGAGATACAGGCAGCGCCGCTTCAGCGCCTCGGACAGCTCGCGCGTCGCGTTCGAGGTCAGCACGACGTACGGCCTGCGCGTCGCGGCGATCGTGCCCAGCTCGGGGATCGTCACCTGGTAGTCGGAAAGGATCTCCAGCAGCAGGCCCTCGACCTCGACGTCCGCCTTGTCGGTCTCGTCGATCAGCAGCACCGTGGGCGTCGTCCGCCTGATCGCCCTCAGCAACGGGCGCTCCAGCAGGAACTCCTCGCTGAAGATGTCGTCGTGGGTCTCCTCCCACGCCTGCTCGCCTGCGGCCTGGATGCGCAGGAGCTGCTTCTTGTAGTTCCACTCGTAGAGCGCGCGGGCCTCGTCGAGCCCCTCGTAACACTGGAGCCTGATCAGCTCGGCGCCGGTCGCCTCGGCGACGGCCTTGGCGAGCTGGGTCTTGCCCACCCCGGCGGGCCCCTCGGCCAGCAGCGGCTTGCCGAGCGCGGCGGCCAGGAAGACCGACGTGGCGATGCCGTCGTCGGTGAGGTAGTCCACGGCGGCGAGCCGTTCCCCGGCGTCGGCGGGCGAGGTGAACCACGACGTCATCGGCGCTCCCGTGTTAACCCGAATGTTGTTCTAGCCTAGCGTGCTCGATCGGTGCGAAGTGGTCCACAGGGTGCGCTAATCTTGTCCTGCTTGCTGCGCCGCTAGCTCAGTTGGTTAGAGCAGCTGACTCTTAATCAGCGGGTCCGGGGTTCGAGTCCCTGGCGGCGCACCACGGCTCCGGCCGATGACCTGGGCATCCTCCACTTGACGGGGGGTGCCCACAGTCATTTCCAGGCCTGCGCGGGGTCGTTGTGGGGTCCGGCGGCGTATCGTCACGCGACGATGGACAGTCCCGCGCGAGATCGTGCGGGAAGCCGGTCAGTTGGTGACATGGCTGAGAAGAACCTATGTGGTCACCGCACTAGGCGTGCCAGAGGGCGGCAAGCTGCCGGGTGGCCACCCGGGACGGTATGGCGCGCAGCAACGCGTCGCGCAGCCACGCGGTGACGCCGGTCTGGGAGGTCAGCCGCGATTGCCGGGACGCCGCCTGCATCATGCGGTTGGCACTGGGCCTGCGCTCGGCGTCGTAGCGCAGGAGCCGCTGGGCGACGTCTCCCGGCTCCGCGCCGGTCAGATGGCGGGTTAAAGCGGCGGCGTCTTCGAAGGCCTGGCTGGCGCCCTGGCCGAGGTCGGGTGGCATGGCGTGCGCGGCGTCGCCGAGGAGGGCGATCCTGCCGGCCACGTACGAGGGCAGGGGTTCGGCCAGGCGGGTGATCGGGTCGACGTAGATGTCGGCGGGCGGGGTGGCCTCGATCAGTGCCGTGACGAGGGGGTGCCAATCGGCCATCAGGGACAGCATCTGTCGGCGTGCATCGTCCGCGCCGGGCGGCGTGCTGTGCAGGACGGAGTCGGTGAACCAGTAAAGGCGGTTCTCGCCGACGGGGAACAGGCCGAACATCGCCCCACTGCGGCGGTCGACCAACTGGCTGGCGAGCAGGTCTGTTACCAGGCCGGGGGGACGGGGCAGCATGCCTCGCAGGTCCATCCGGCCGGTCCGCCGCAGCCCGGGGTGGCCGGGGATGAGCTGTCCGCGCAGCTTGCTGCCGATGCCGTCGGCCGCGATCACGGCGTCCGCTCTCGCGACGGGGTTGCCATCGCTGATCACGGTTACCCCGGTGGGGTCGGGCTCCAGGCGCTCGACCGGGGTCGCGGTTCGCACCAGGTCGGCGGGCAGCGGGGCGCGTAGCGCCCGGTGCAGTTCCGCCCGATCGAGGATGGCGGGCGTGCCGACCTCCCGCTGCGCTTGGACCGCGTCGGTGACCAGCAGCGGCCGTCCGCGCCAGTCCCGCAATCCAGCACTGGTGGCATGCATGACGTGCCCGCGAACGTCTTCAGCCAGCCCAAGCACATCCAGCGCCCGGATCCCGTTGGGCATGACCACGATCCCGGTGCCCGCCTCCCGAAGCTCGGTGCCCCGTTCGAAGAGTGTCACCTCATGACCCAGGCGATGCAGCCCCACCGCGGCCGCCACTCCACCGAGGCCGGCACCGACCACCACGATCCTCATGAGACTCCCCAATCGTTAACTACGATCGTACTAGTACGGTTATTGGTAGCATGGCCGCATGCCGCCCACCAATCCGGCCCGTCGCCGAGCGCTGACCGATGCCGCCATCGAGCTGCTGGCGTCGTCGGGAGTGCATGGACTGACCCACCGCGCGGTGGAGAAGAAAGCCGGACTTCCGCCGGGAACGGCCTCGAACTACTTCCGCAGCCGGGAAGCGCTGCTGGTGGCCGCCGCGGAGCGCATCGCCGAGCTGCATCACGCCGACACCGACCGGGCCACCGAGCAGCCCGCGAGGATGGTCGACCTGCTGACGGAATCGCTGCTCACAGCGGCGACCACACTGCGCAACCGCTATCTGGCAATCTTCGAACTTCAACTGGAGGCCGCGCACCGGCCGGTGCTCGCCTCGGCGCTCGCGGGCCTGCAGGACACGTCGTTGCAGATCACCGCCGGGCACCACGACAAACTCGGCCTCGCCATCCCACGCGAGAAGATCCCCGCCCTGATCGCGCTCTACGGGGGTGCGCTGTTCACCCTGGTCACCGCGCCTCCAGGGAGCGTCAGCAGGGACGTTGTCCAGAACCTGGTTCAGGTCATCGTGTACGGCTGCGCCGTACACGAGGAAAATCCTGAAACGGCCCGGAACTCCTACAGCGGGTCCAGCCGAGGTACGACCAGAAGCGGCAATTGATCAGGTTGCGGGAGGACATCAGCCCCGATCACCGCACGGGCGTAGGCATAGCGCGCTTCCGAGGACGAACGTCCAGAGGGTGAACGGATCGAGCGCGAGTCGTTCCAGGGCCCCGAACCAGTCGGCGGACAGCTGGAGCGCAAAGAGCACGGTGCCGACGACGCCGATCGCTCCGATGGTGATGGAGAACGCGCCGAGCCCGGGTCGTTGGTGGCGGAGGGCAAGTCCGAGGAGCAGCGGCGCGATCACACCGGGGACCTGAAGCAGAGCCCCGACACTGTGCAGTCGCGGCGCGATGTCGGATGGCGCGATGCCGACCAGGACTCCGCCGGCGCCAGCAAGGATCACACCGAGCAGTGCCGTCGTCGTCAGCCGTCTACGCGGCCACGCCCGCCAGGTCAGGATGGCCCCGGCCGCAGTCATGACCCCGACCACCAGGAACCCTGTGTTCATCAGCAGATGCCGTGGCGAGCAGGCGAACACTTCGCGACCGGGGAAGGGGTTCGACATGCCGCAGGTCGTGATGCCGAGATCGCTGATGGTGTTGACCATGAGCGAGTAGGGCTGAGGCCACGCCAGGGCCACGACAAGCTGCACCGGGAAGTAGAGGATGGTCGCCGTCCACGCCACGGCGCCAAGCCGGATTCGGGTTCGGGTAGCCGGCATGTCGATCAGGTCCTATCGGGGCTCTTGAGTCGATGGTCAGAGCTCGCGCCACTCGCCGGCGTGCGGGTTGTCGCTAGTAGTAGTAGGGGAACGGCTCCCAGTTCGGCGGGCGCTTCTCCAGGAAGGCGTCCCGGCCCTCGACGGCCTCGTCGGTCATGTAGGCCAGGCGGGTGGCCTCGCCGGCGAACACCTGCTGGCCCACCAGGCCATCGTCGACCAGGTTGAACGCGAACTTGAGCATCCGCTGGGCCTGCGGCGACTTGCCGATGATCTTCCAGCCCCATTCCAGGGCGGTGGCCTCCAGCTCCGCGTGCGGCACGACCCGGTTGACGGCGCCCATCGAGTGCATCTCGGCCGCGGTGTACTCCTCACCGAGGAAGAAGATCTCCCGGGCGAACTTCTGGCCGGTCATGCGGGCCAGGTACGCCGAGCCGTAGCCGGCGTCGAACGAGCCCACGTCGGCGTCGGTCTGCTTGAACCGGGCGTGCTCCGCCGACGCCAGCGTCAGGTCGCACACCACGTGCAGGGAGTGCCCGCCGCCCGCGGCCCAGCCGGGTACGACGGCGATCACGACCTTGGGCATCGTGCGGATCAGCCGCTGCACCTCCAGGATGTGCAGCCGGCCCGCCCGCGCGGGGTCGATGGTGTCGGAGGTCTCACCCTCCGCGTACTGATAGCCCGAGCGCCCCCGGATGCGCTGGTCGCCGCCGGAGCAGAAGGCCCAGCCGCCGTCCTTGGCCGAGGGCCCGTTGCCGGTGAGCAGGACGCATCCCACATCGGAGCTCATCCGCGCGTGGTCGAGCGCCCGGTACAGCTCGTCCACCGTGTGCGGCCGGAAGGCGTTGCGTACTTCCGGCCGGTCGAACGCGACGCGCACGACGCGCTTGCCCGAGCGGGTCTCCGCCGAGCGGTGGTAGGTGATATCGGTGAAGTCGAACCCCTCGACGTTGCTCCACGCGAGCGGGTCGAACAGCTCTGAAACGTTGACGTCAGACACGATGGAACAATAGCCATCTTCCATGAGGGGTGTCTCTCGCGGATGCCTGGTCGCCGGATTAGGGCCTGGCCGGATCACGCGGGGTAGGCGTGGGTCTCCGTGGCCTTGACGGCGGCCCAGATCTGCTGCCCCGGAGTCAGGTCGAGGTCGGCGACGGCGGCGGGGGTGATGTCGGCGGAGGCGGTGATCGGCCCGTCCAGGTGGACGCGGACGTTGTCGCCGTGCCGTTCGATGCCCTGGATGCGGGCCTGCCACAGGTTGCGCGGCGAGCCGTCGGGGCGGGTCCGGTACAGGGCCACCGCGGCGGGTGAGAACGCGACGAACGCCGGGCCGGACACCGGCTCGGCCACGCTGAACAGCACCTCGTCCACCTTGACCTGCCGGTCGGTGGCGACGCCGCGATGCAGGTTGAGGCCGACCAGGCGGGCGACGTAGTCGGTGCGCGGGCGGCGCGCGACCTCGGCGGGCGTGCCCGCCTGCACGACCGCGCCGTCCTCGATGACGATCAGTCGGTCGGCGAGCACCATGGCCTCCAGCGGGTCGTGGGTGACCAGCACGGTCGCGCCGCCGAAGTCGGTCAGGTGACGGCGCAGCTGGGCGCGGATGTCGAGCCGGGTGCGGGCGTCCAGGGCGGCCAGCGGTTCGTCCAGGAGCAGCAGGCGGGGCTCGACGGCCAGGGCGCGGGCCAGTGCCACGCGCTGGGCCTGTCCGCCGGACAGCTGCCGGGGCCTGGTGCGCGCGTGCTCGGCGAGGCCCACGCGCTCCAGCCACTCGGCAGCCCGGCGGCGCGCGCCGGACCTGGACGCGCCGTGGCACCGGAGGCCGAAGGCCACGTTGTCCAGGGCGGACAGGTGCGGGAACAGCAGGTAGTCCTGGAAGACCATGCCGATCGGGCGGCGCTCGGCCGCGAGGGTGTGCAGGGGGGCGTCCTCCAGCGTGATGTGCCCGTCCGACAGCCCGACGAGCCCGGCCAGGGCGCGCAGGGCGGTGGTCTTGCCGGCGCCGTTCGGCCCGAGCAGGGCGACGACCTGCCCGGCGGCCACGGTGAAGTCGATGTCCAGGCGGAAGGAGGGACGGGCGACCACCAGGTGGGCGTGCAGGGTCATGGGCTGGTCACCCACCTGTCGCGCAGGCTGGCCAGGATGATCACCGACACGGCGAGCAGCAGGAGGCTGAGGACGATCGCGGCCTCCGGCTCGGTCTCCAGGGCCAGGTAGACGGCCAGCGGCATCGTCTGGGTGCGGCCGGGGAAGTTGCCCGCGAAGGTGATGGTGGCGCCGAACTCGCCGAGCGCCCGGGCCCAGCACAGCACGGCTCCCGCCACGACGCCCGGGGCGACCAGCGGCAGGGTGACGCGGCGGAAGGTGACCCAGCGCGACGCCCCGAGGGTGGCCGCGGCCTCCTCCAGGCGCAGGTCGGCGGCCCGTAGCGCGCCCTCGACGCTGATGACCAGGAACGGCATCGCGACGAACGCCTCGGCGAGCACGACCCCGGCGGTGGTGAAGGGCAGGCTGATGCCGAACCAGGCCTCCAGCCACTGGCCCAGGAGGCCGCGCCGCCCGAGCACCAGCAGCAGCGCGACGCCCCCGACCACCGGCGGCAGCACCAGGGGGACGGTGATCAACGCCCGTACCAGGCGCCGGGCGGGGAAGGTGACGCGCGCCAGCAGCCAGGCCAGCGGCACGCCGAGGAGCAGGCAGATCAGGGTGGCGACGGTCGCGGTGACCAGTGACAGGCGCAGCGCCTCCAGCACCTGCGGCTCGGCCAGCCGCTCGGCGAGCGTGGACCACGGCGCGCGGATGAGCAGCCCGGCCAGGGGGAGCACCAGGAAGGCCATGCCGAGCGCTGCGGGCGCGACCAGCGCCCAGGGGACGCGGCCCGCCACGACGCCCGCCGGGCCGGGGCCGCGCCGCGCGCCGCCCCGGCCCGTCGGTGACGTGGACGGTGTCATGCCGGTCAGGGAGCCTCGAAGCCGGCCTTGGTCAGCACGTCCTTGCCCTGGGAGGACAGGACCAGGTCGACGAACTGCTTGGCCAGGTCAGGAGCGGGGGCCTTGGACAGGGCGGCGATCGGGTAGTCGTTGATCGCCTTGTCGGCCTCGGGGAAGGCGATGCCGGTGACCTTGCCCGCGGCCGCCAGCACGTCGGTCTTGTAGACCAGCGCGGCGTCGACCTCGCCGAGCTCGACCTTGGTGAGGGTGGCCTTGACGTCCTGCTCGTAGGTGACGGGGGTGACCTTCAGCCCCGCCGCGTCCAGGGCCTTGACCGCCGCGGCGCCGCAGGGCACCTGCTCGGCGCACAGGGCGACCTTGACCTTGGAGTCGGACAGGTCCTTGAGCTCGTCCACCTTGGCCGGGTTGTCGGGCGGGACGGCGATCTGGAGCTTGTTGCGCACGAACGTCGTCGGAGCGGAGGACAGCGACGCGTCGGTGACGGTCTTCATCGTGGCCGGGCTCGCGGCGGCGAACACGTCGGCGGGGGCGCCCTGCGTGATCTGCTGGGCGAGGGTGGCGCTGGACCCGAAGTTGAAGTTCACCGACGTCCCCGGGTGGGCGGCCTCGAACGTCTTGCCCAGCTCGGTGAAGGTCTCGGTCAGCGAGGCGGCGGCGAACACCGTCAACGCCGTGGCCCCGCCGGAGGAGGCGGTGGTGGATGCGGTCGAGGGGGTGGCCGGGTCGCTGGAGCCGCAACCGGCGAGGCCGGCGGCGAGCGCGAGGGCGAGGGGGACCGCGGCGGCCCACCGGGATACACGCCTGAACAACAAGGGCTCCTTACTGACTCGCTGTGCGAGTGTGGTCGGGGATCTCCACGACGACGTTGGTGGACTTGATCACGGCGACCGCCACCACCCCCACCGCAAGGCCCAGCTCGTCCACGGCCTGGCGGCTCATCAGCGAGACGACGCGGTACGGCCCGGCGGCGATCTCGACCTGCGCCATCACCGCGTCCTTGATCACCTCGGTCACGATCCCGCGGAAGCGGTTGCGCGCCGAGGACTGACCCGCGCCGTTCACGACCTCGATCTGGGAGCGCGCGAACGCGGCCAGGTCGGTGCCGTCCACCATGCGGTGGCCGTGCTCGTCCCGCTGAGCTGTGAGCCGCCCGGCGTCGACCCACCGCCGGACGGTGTCGGGGCTGACCCCGAGCAGAGCGGCCGCCTCGCTGATCCGAAACGTCGTCACAATCAATCACCATACCTTCGCATATTCCGGCATCAACCCCGGTCTGGCTTCGCAATCGCGCCGTGATCTACCGGCATCGCATCGCTTTTGAGAGATCGGGACGCGGCCATGACCGCCCGTACGTGCCATCGGCGCGAGGCACGTCGAAGCGGCCATGGTGCTGGCCATGATTGTGTCGCTCAAAGGGCGCCGGTACCGTCACACGGACCGATGGCCGTCGTCACCGGCGGGTGGCGATGGCGAGGAAGCGGTGCGCCGGGTCGTCGTAGCAGGTCAGCTTCCACCCGGTCTCGTCCAGCGACCGGCGCAGAGGCGTCTCCGCGAGGGGCTCGCCGGGGCTCAGCGTACGGCCGTGACGGGCGGCGAGGGCGGCGCGCCCGGAGGGGTGGAAGAGCATGAGCAGCCCGCCGGGGCGGGTGACGCGGGCCAGCTCGTGAAGGCCCGCGCCGGTGTCGGGCAGGTGCATGATGAGCCCGGCCGCGAACACCGCGTCGACGGACGCGCCGGCCAGCGGCAGGCGGCGCGCGTCGCCGATGACGAGGCGGGCGTGCTCGGCACGGCCGTGGGCGCGGGCCTGGCCGAGCATCTCGGGGGACAGGTCAAGGGCGATGACGCGGCCATCGGGGCCGACGGCGTCGCGCAGCGCGGGCAGGGCGCGGCCGGTGCCGCAGCCGACGTCCACGACGACGCCGTCCCGGGGCAGCCGTGACTCCTTGATCGCCGCGGCGTAGGCGGGCATGTCGTCGCCGAACTTGGTGTCCCAGGTGGCGGCGCGGGGGCCGAAGAAGGCCCGGCTCTCGGGGATGTACCACCGGTCGTGATCGGCCAGGTGGGGCCGCACGTGGCGGATCACCGGCCAGGCCGCGTCGTGCACGTCGACGATGATGTCCGCGTCGGCCTCGGCGTTCTCCTTGGCTCGGTCGCCGGTGTCCCGGGTGCGCAGCCAGATCTGGACGTCCCAGCGATCCTGGGGAGGGTGGGTCCGCCAGCGCTCGCCGTCCGCGATCGCCACCGTGCCCGAGGCGCGGTCCGCGTACCATTCGTCCTCGTCCGCGGGCGGGTTGGCGTCCGACAGGCGGGTGCAGGGGCGGCCGGCGGCGCGGAGGGTGGCGGCGAGGCGGTCGGCGACGATCGCGCTCTGGCGGGCGGCCCCGTCGACCACCACGCACGCGGGTCCGGGCGGGAGCATCTCGGCGACGCCGCCCAGGACTTCCTCCCACCGGCGGACCTGGGCCTCGGTCATCGCCTGCCACGCCGGTACCGGGGTCGCGTCTTCAGCCATGCGTCAATCATGCAGATGCCGGGGACAGGTGGCTAGAAGCCCCGGAGAAACGAGCCCAGAACCCTCTTTCCCCCAGAGCCCGCGAGGTCGGCGCGCCCGCAGGTCTCCGGCGTCGTGCCCATCGGCCTCGGCGTGCGGCCGGCACTCGGCTCCCGATGAGGTACGGCCCCTGGCGGCGGGCCGCCGTCAGAAGGTGAAGCCGCCGGGGCGGCCGTTGCGGTCGGCGAGGAGGCCGGCCAGGGTCGCGATCGCGATCTCTGGGGGCGTGCGGGAGCCGATGTTGAGCCCGACCGGCCGGTGCACCCTCGCGATGTCCTCGTCCGGTACGCCGAGCCCGGCCAGCGCCGCGACGTGCGGCCCCGGGTGGCGCGGGTTGCCGAGCACCCCGATCCACCGGCACTCGCGGGCGAGCAGGTCGCTCAGCACGGTGCCGCGCTCGGGACGGTGGTGGTCGGTCACCACCACGTCGGCGGTGCGGTCCAGATCGCCGGGCGGGCCGGTGACGACCTCGAAGCCGGACGTTCCCACGGCCGCGGCGCGGCCGGCGTCGGGCTCCAGGAGGATCCCGCGGAACCCGAGATCCGCGGCGTAGCGCAGCAGGTGGCCGGCTACGGGGGAGGCGAACACGGCGACCAGGGTGCGGTCGGTGGCCGGGGCCGCCGCTTCACCGTGCGCGACGGCGCAGGCCGGGTCCGCCTCGGGTGAATGGGTGTCCTGCGAATGGGCCATGCGGACAGTCTTCCACCGGATCCCGGGAAGGGTCAGGCGAGGTGGGCGAGCATCGCCGGGGTGTCGATGTAGATCTCCATGCGCACGATCTTGCCCCCGCTGAACTCCCACACGTGGATCTCGGGGAGGTCGAAGGGGACGGCGGCGGCGGTCAGCCCGGCGGTCCGGCCGATCTCCACCACGTGGTCGCCCGCGTCGATGAGCCGCTCGACCGTCAGCTGCGGGTCGATGTTGCGCAGCAGTTCGGTGAAGAAGGCGACCGCCCCCTCGTGGCCCTTGAAGTGCCCGCCCCACGGCAGCAGCTCCGACTGGTGGATCTCCACCTGGGGGTCGAACAACTCCCCGATCACGCCGAAGTCGCGCGTCTGAAAGGCGTCATAGACGCGTTTGATAATGTCGACGTTGCTGTTGCTCACGGCTTTCCTCCGTCTGGCACGGTGAAGTGATGATGTCGCGGTGGCCCGGAGGCCCCCGGTACGAGCAGTCTTCTGATCCAGGCCAGAGCAGACAAGAAAAGGCCGGATTGTTGAGAGGAATCAGCCCCCATGTTCGGAAAAATCGGGCGACCGGCTGAGGATCGGGTCAGGCGGCAGCAGGAGATCTTCCTCGCGGTCGCGCCACTCATCAGCGTGCACGGCGCGCGCGAGATCACCATGGCCCGCGCCGCCCGGGCCGCGAGCATGTCGGTGGGCGGCCTCTACCACTACTTCCCGAACAAACGGGAGCTCCTGCTCTTCGGGCTTTCACCGGCCAACCTCGAACGCGTGTGCGCGGACTTCCGCGCCCGCCACGGGCACCTGGCCACGGCCGATCCGAGGGCCTTCCTCGCCGCGAGCCTGGACACCCTCACCTCCGCCGCCGGCGCCTTCGTCACGCCCTCGGTGCTCGCCGCCGCGCACCTCGGCGTCGACACCTTCCGCGCCCACCTCGACGAGGCCCTGGCCACCGAGATCGTCGGCCTGGTCGGCACCATCCAGCTCGCCTACCCGGGGCTCGGCGACCGTTCCGCGGGGGTGCTCGACCGCGCGCTGCGCCGCCAGTGCGTCAGCGCCCTGCTCGACCCCGAGATCACCCCCGCCGAGCTGCGCCTCCAGCTCGAAGGCACCGTCGCCGCCTTCACCAGCATGACCTCGGCACCGCGCTGACCCTCGCGCCCGCCGCCGAGCAACCCGCGCCACTGGGTGACCAACGAGTGGGAGCACGACGGCGACCACGTGCTGTCCCGCCTCATGGACCTCGCGGGAGGCCGTGTCTGAGATGGGTCAGCCGTGGTCCACGCAGCACGGCGTGGGGTTCGGCACCTCGGCGGGCATGAGGCGGCCCCCCGCGGCCGGCATGGTGAGCAGGACGACGCGCCCGTCGCGCCACTGCGGCCGTACGTGGTCGTTGGTCACGACGAGCGTGTCCGGCGACGGATCCTCGGCCTGAGCCAGCACGACGACCTGCTCGATCGAGGAGCCGGCCAGCACCTCGGCGACGGTGAGCGTGCCGTTCAGCTCGGCGTGGCCGGGGAACAGGACCAGGCGGCCGCCGGCTCCGGCGGCGTGCTCGGCCGCCGCGAGCGCGGCGCCCTCCGCGAGGTCGTCCGGTCCGGTACGGCTGTCGCCCAGCGCGGCGCCCACGTTCTCGGGGAGTCCCGAGGGAGGCGCCTGGAGGACGAGCGAGCAGGCGACGTGCGGTGCGCCCGACTCGGGTCGTACGAAGTGCGTGCAGCCCACGGTGCCGGCCGGAAGGCCGAGCACCTTCACCATGTCATGGAGAAGGTGCTCGGCCTCTGTGACCGTCCGCGAGCCCGCGTCCAGTCCGATGATCATCCGCGGGGCACGATCCAGATGGGGTTGCTGTAGAACCACAGGTCCTTCCAGGGGTCGGCGTCGCCGAAGACGTCGATCTGGGGGCCGTTCGGGTCGACCGACGCGCCGAGCAGCCCGGCGGCGCTGCGGTTGCCGTCGGTGCCGCGCAGGCGTACGTAGACCGGGCGGTCCACGGCGCCGACCTGGTAGGTCAGCTGCACCGTGCCGGAGTTCTTGCCGACCTCGAACGACTTGACGACCTTGGTGGCCGGGGTCGTGAAGACGTCCTTGTTGGCGGCCGGTCCCGTGACGTCGCCCTGGATGACGTCCACGCGGGCCAGCGTCGGGATGAACTGCGCCCAGTTCGGCTGGTTGGCCAGCGTGATCTCGATGGAGAGCTCGACCTTCGAGCCCTTGCGCACGTGCAGGGTGTCACCGAGGGACACTCCGCGCTGTCCGGTGCCCGCCTGCCGGGCACGCACGACCAGGGCGCTGATCAGGCCGCCGTGGTCCACCCAGACGCGACCCTCGCGGATGCCGTCCATGACGTCCGTGTACGAGAAGCCCTTGGCGCCGACGTGGGTCCGGCTGTAGTAGCCCGGCCAGAAGTCGCCGTTCCCCAGGTTGAACGGGCCCTTGTAGACGGGGTCGTTGTACTTGCCGTTGGCGTTGAAGTCGCTGCCGGGCCCACGGTCACTGGTGTCGCCGTAGACCGTGTGCGAGTCGGAGTTGGCGGTGATCCACCAGCTCTTGCCCTCGGCGAGCAGGCTGTCCCACAGGCCGCCGACGGTCGCGGTCATCCAGTCGAAGCCGCCGAAGGTCTTGTAGCTCTCGGGCGGGTAGGAGGCCCAGGAGTCGGCGCTGGGGCTGCTGTCGTAGAAGCCGCGGCCGGAGCCCGGCCCGTTCGGCTTGGCGATGCCCGCGGCCTGGTGGCCCGGCGCGCCTTCCATGCCCACGGCGATCCCCGGTGCGGCGTCCCGCCAGGCCCGGATCTCGTGCGGGGTGTCGAGGCCCTTGCGGGAGGGGTGGTTGGCGAGGAACAGCGCGGCCTCGACACGGCGCTTCTTCACGGCGTCGGCCAGGAAGTTGAGCCCCGCGATGGCGAGGGCCTCGTTCTGCGGGGAGCTGCCGCTCGCGTTCTTGACCGAGCCGTCGAAGGAGTTCTCGAACTCCTTGAGGGTGGCGAGCTCGTTGCGGCCGGGGGCCACGAAGACCGTGCCGTGCTCGGCGGCCGGGATGTTCCACTCCAGCCCCTGGAAGACCAGGGTGTCCTTGACGATCTTGCGAGCGGCGACGATGTCGGGGTTGACCTTGTCGACGCCGATCTTGGCGTGGGCGACGCTGCCGTGGTCGGTGATGACCATCCAGTCGAGGCCGTACGCGTTGGCGTGCTTGACGTGGTCGCTCACCTTGTACATGCCGTCGGAGCTGTACTGGGTGTGGATGTGGTGGTCACCGGCGAGCCACAGGTAGCCGTCGCGCGGCTCGGTGTTGTGCCGCACGCGCTGCGGGGTCGCGGCGGCGGCCTCGCCCGCGGTGCCGAGGACGCCCGCGGCGGTCAGGCCGGCGCCCAGCAGGCCCGCACGGCGGAACATCGTGCGGCGCGAGAGCTGGCCGGGGGAGAGCTCGGCGTCGGGGACCGACATGTCCACGACCGGCGACATCTCGCCCTGGTCATGGGCGTGCTCGGCGCCGTGAGAGTGGTCGTGCGGGTGAGCATGAGAGTGATCGTGAGGGTGATCGTGCCCGTGGCCCATGTCTTGCCTTTCCATCCCGCCGGAGAGATCTTGGCTCCGGCTACGTAGGGCACACTGGCAAGAGCGGCTTAACCGCATGTGAACAGGCCACAGCGGCAGAGGGTCGAATGGCTTGCGATCCATCGGTGCAGGTGGGGCGGGTGTGACTCACCGCGCCGCGGAGTGCGCGGCCGGTGCCCCTACGCGGTCCCCGCGCCGCGTGCTGTACGCGGTCTACGCGCCATGCGCTCTACGCGCCGCGTGCTCTACGCGGTCTCCGCGCCATGTGCTTTACGCGGCCTCGGCCGCCGCGTGCTCTACGGCGTCTCCGCCACCGCGTGGAAGAGCAGATCGGTGAGCCGCTCCTGGTACGCCGCGTCGTCCACCGGCCCGCCGCCCGCCAGGCGCAGGAGGATGGCGCCGACGAGCAGCTCGAAGAGCACCTCGGCGTCGGCCTCGGGCCTGGCCCCGCCCATGGAGAGGGTCTCGGCCAGGTGGTCGCGTCCCGGCCACACCAGCTCGACGGAGAACCCCCTCCTGTCCCGCAGGTCCGCCATCAGGCCGACATATGCGGCGGCCACCTCGGGACGTCCGAACCTGGCCAGCAGTGCGCTCACCCAGGTCCCAAGGTCGGCGCGGAGGTCGCCGGTGGGGGGCGGAAAGCCGCCGGACCCGGCGCGCTCGAACAGCACGTGAAGCACGATGTCGGCCTTGGACCGCCAGCGGCGGTAGATGGCGGGCCTGCTCACCCCGGCCCTGCGGGCGATCGCCTCGACGGTCATCTGCTGGTAGCCGATCTCGCGCAACAATTCCGGCACCGCCCGCGATACCTGGATGTTCACCTTGGGGTCACGCGGTCTTCCCTTGACATTGCTGTCCATATACATTCCAAACTGTCACGTAATGGATGTATCCAGGCAAAGGTGCGAGCCACCAATGAGACCCATCGTGTTCAGACGTATCCTCATCCCCTTTCTCTTACTCGCCTCCCTGGTGGGAGCGGCCGCTCCCGCGCAGGCGAAGGACCAGCACTCGCTGCGGATCCTGCTCACCAACGACGACGGCTACAGTTCCTCGTCCACGCAGAGCCTCCGCCAGGCCCTGATCGCCGCTGGGCACCAGGTGACGATCGTCGCCCCGCTCACCGACGCCAGCGCGGTCGGCACCGGGCTCAACATCAAGTTCGGCAGCACCTTGGAGGCGGTGGAGAGGTCCCCGGGGATCTGGTCCATCGCGGGCAGCCCGGGTGACGCCGTCGCCTTCGGGGTGCGCGTCCTGTTCGCGAGCAACCCGCCCGACCTGGTCATCTCCGGGCCCAACGCGGGCGAGAACGTCGCCGCGCTCATCAACCACTCCGGCACGGTCGGCGCGGCCGTCACCGCCCTCGCCGGCGGCGTCCCCGCCGTCGCGTTCAGCACCGCCAGGGGCCCCTCGAACTCGTTCCCGAGCACCCAGCAGTCCATCGACTTCGCGGTCAAGGTCGTGAACAAGCTCGCCGCGACCTCGGCGTACAACGGCAAGATCCTCCCCGACCACACCGCGCTGAACGTGAACTACCCGGTCACGCCGAACGGCCAGGTGAAGTTCGCCAAGCTCGGCACGTCGCTGCCCGTCTCGACCGACTACGCGCCCGCCCCCGACGTCTGCGCCACGTGCTACCGGATCCTGCCCCTGCCGGCGACCGGCCCGGACCCCGTCACCGACGCCGACCGCACCCTGCTCGACGCGGGCAACGTCACCATCACCGCGCTCGACGGCAGCTGGGAGGCCGGCCCGGCCGTCACCACCCTCGTCAAGGTGCGCCTGACCAACCTCACCCCGTAACGCGCGCGTGCCCGTCCGCACCGCGAGGCACGGGCGGGCACGTTTCACGCCTGCGCGCGCATCCCGAACAGGAACCTGGTCACCCGCGTGCGCCGCACCAGCAGGTCGTACGCGGCGAGCGTCAGGCCGAGCGTGGCCACCACGATCACGGCGTACTTGACCGCGATCGGCGCGGGCAGGCCGACCACGCCGTACGCGACGGCGACGAGGATCGGCTGGTGCAGGATGTACAGCGGCAGCACGGCGGTGGCCAGGTAGCCGTACAGCCGCCGGCCGAGGTTCTCCCGCGGGGCCTGTACGGCCGCGGGCGCCGGGCGGCGGCGGTCGAGTAGCCCGAGGATCGCCACCAGCCAGCACCACCCCGTCGCGCCGTACACCGCGCGGGCGCCGATGGCGAGCGCGTTCATGTCGGTGAGAGGGTTGCCGCCCGTGGCGTCGCCCGCGGTGAGGAACACCGGCAGGCCCGCCAGGAACAGCACCACGCCCAGCGCGGCGGCCGGCCGGGAGTCGCGGCGCATCGCGGCCCGGAACCGCTCGTCGGCGGCGAGCACGAACCCGTACAGGAAGAACAGCAGGTACGCCCAGCGGCTCCACGCGGCGTACGCCTGCTCAAGGCCGAGCAGGGCGCTGGCCACCGCGACGGGGACGGCCGCGAGCAGCACCACGCCCCGCCTTCCTACGGCCCTGGCCGTCCGGTCACGGATCCGCCCGGCCAGGTCGTGGGGAGACCAGCGGACGAGCGGGGCCAGCAGGAGCGAGAACGCCAGCAGCAGCACCACGAACCACAGGTGGCCGACCTCGAAGTACCTGCCCTGGAGGACGAAGGGGAACTCGGTGGGATCCAGGCGCACCTGGAAGAACTTCGGCAGGAACCGCAGGTACGACTCGTGGTAGCCGGGGTCGGCGCGCAGCCGCAGCCACTGCGGAACCGGGATGATCGTGAGCGTCGCGAACACCAGCGGCACGCCGAGCCGCCGCAGCCGCTCGGCGGCGAACCCCGCGGCGCCGCGCCGGCGCAGCGAGTGCCACGAGCCGAGGCCGGCGATGAGGAACAGCATCGGCATCGCCCACACCACGCCGAGCCCGGTGGCGATCATGGTCGCGTGGGTGGTCTCGGCGTTCTTCACGTAGTAGTCGTCGCTCGCGTCGAACACCAGCGCCGTGTGGAAGAACACCAGCCCGACCACCACCAGGGCGCGGATCGCGTCCAGCTCCGGCCGCCGGGCCGGCCCGGCCGTCGTGGGCGGTTCAACGCGGGCCGTCGTCATCCTGCCTCCGCAGCCTCAGCCTGTCACCGCTGCCGCCGTGCGCGGCACCGACCAGTCTCGTCCCTGCCCGCCCCGGGCGCGACGGCGCCAGTGGGATCTCGCCCACGCCCCGGGCCTTCCAGATGAATGTTTCATTGGACTGCGCGGCGATCCACAGGTCGGCCCGGCGCGTTTGCCAAGGCCAACGGGGGGCCGGGTGCCGCGCGGCGGGCGAGGGCTTGCCGTCCGGCCGTGGCCGCGCGCAATCTGCTGTACATCCTCCCGAAACAACCACACCATGGGAGCGCTCCCACCGCCGCATGTCGAGCTGGGCGCTGCTTGGCCGTCTCAAGAAGGCGGCGGACCCATCAAGTTTCATAAGGGAGACGAACAGACAATGGGACCCCACAAGAGTTCCTGGCGCAGAGCCGTGACGGCGGTGGCAGCATTGCTGCTCACCGCCATCGGGCTCGTCGTGAGCCCGACTTCGGCCAGCGCCGCGGTCGCCTGCCAGGTCACGTATGAGAAGGCCTGGGAAGGCGGCAACGGGTTCGGCGGAAACGTCACGATCAAGAACCTGGGCGACCCCCTCACCAACTGGACGCTGACCTTCACCTTCCCGGGCAGCCAGCAGGTGACCCAGGGCTGGACCGCCGACTGGTCGCAGTCCGGGGCGAACGTCACCGCGAAGAGCCTCTCGTACAACGGGAGCCAGGCGACCGGAGCCTCGTGGACCATCGGGTTCAACGGCACCTTCAGTGGCACCAACACCAACCCGACCAGCTTTGCGATCAACGGCGTGACCTGCAACGGCGGTGGCGGCGGCACGACCCAGTCTCTGGTGGTCAGCCCCACCGCGGTGACCGTCGCGGCGGGCAGCACGGCGACCTACGCCGTGAAGCTGGCGGCGCAGCCGACGAGCAACGTGACGGTGACCTCGACCGCCGGCACGGGTAACTCCGGCATCACGGTGACGGGCGGGGCGAGCCTGACCTTCACCTCCGCCAACTGGAACACCGCGCAGAACGTGACGCTGTCGGCCGCGGCGAACGCCAGCAGCGCCAACGGCACCCGCGCCATCACCGTGGCCTCCTCGGGCCTCGCCTCGGTCGCGGTGACCGCGTCCGTTCAGGGCGGCGGCGGCACGACCCAGTCCCTGGTGGTCAGCCCGACCGCGGTGACCGTCGCGGCGGGCAGCACGGCGACCTACGCCGTGAAGCTGGCGGCGCAGCCGACGAGCAACGTGACGGTGACCTCGACCGCCGGCACGGGTAACTCCGGCATCACGGTGACGGGCGGGGCGAGCCTGACCTTCACCTCCGCCAACTGGAACACCGCGCAGAACGTGACGCTGTCGGCCGCGGCGAACGCCAGCAGCGCCAACGGCACCCGCGCCATCACGGTCGCCTCCTCGGGCCTCGCCTCGGTCGCGGTTACCGCTTCCGTGCAGACCGGCGGCGGCAACCCGGGCACGCACGTCGACAACCCCTACGCCGGCGCAACCGGCTACGTGAACAGCGACTGGTCCACCAAGGCCGCCGCCGAGCCGGGCGGCTCCGCCGTCGCCAACATCTCGACGGGCGTGTGGCTGGACCGCATCGCCGCCATCGCCGGCTCGTCGAGCGCCAAGGGCCTGCGCGCGCACCTCGACGCGGCCGTCCAGCAGGACGCCGCCAACGGCAGCACCCCGCTGACCATCCAGTTCGTCATCTACAACCTGCCGAACCGCGACTGCTCGGCCCTGGCCTCCAACGGCGAGCTCAAGATCGCTGAGAACGGCCTCAACCGCTACAAGACCGAGTACATCGACCCGATCGCCGCGATCATGGCCGACCCCAAGTACGCGGCACTGCGCATCGTGTCGATCGTTGAGATCGACTCGCTGCCGAACCTGATCACCAACACCAACATCGCGGCCTGCGCCGAGGCGCAGTCGTCGGGCGCCTATGTCCAGGGTGTGCAGTACGCCCTGAACAAGCTGCACGCGATCTCGAACGTGTACACCTACATCGACGCGGGGCACCACGGCTGGCTCGGCTGGGACACCAACTTCGGCCCGTCGGCCCAGCTCTTCGCCAGCACCGCGCGCGGCACCACCGCGGGCATGTCCAGCGTCGACGGCTTCATCACCAACACCGCCAACTACTCCGCGCTGACCGAGCCCAACTTCACCATCAACTCCACCCCGGGCGGCCAGTCGGTGCGCCAGTCCCGCTGGGTCGACTGGAACTTCTACGTCGACGAGCTGACCTACGCCCAGGCGTTCCGCCAGCGGCTCATCACCGAGGGATTCCCGTCGACCATCGGCATGCTGATCGACACCTCCCGCAACGGCTGGGGCGGGTCGGCCCGGCCCACGGGCCCGAGCACGTCGACCGACGTCAACACCTTCGTGGACCAGTCCCGCGTCGACCGGCGGATCCACGCCGGCAACTGGTGCAACCAGAGCGGCGCCGGTCTTGGCGAGCGTCCGAAGGCGAACCCCGCCACCGGCCTCGACGCCTACGTCTGGATCAAGCCTCCGGGCGAGTCCGACGGCTCCAGCTCGGCCATCCCGAACGACGAGGGCAAGGGCTTCGACCGGATGTGCGACCCGACCTACACCGGCAACGCCCGTAACGGCAACAACGCGACCGGCGCTCTGCCGAACGCTCCGATCTCCGGCGCGTGGTTCTCGGCGCAGTTCCGCCAGCTCCTGCAGAACGCCTACCCGGCGCTCTGACCCGCCAGACCGCGGGCCCCGCCACGGCTCACTGACAGCCCGTGGCGGGGTCCGTCACCAACCACCGTCGTGGTCCTGTCCCGGAGGGGGTCCCCCCGGACAGGGCCACGACTCGCATGTACGCCCTCTACGTGCTCGAGTGAAGCAACCCGTGCGGGTCAAGGACGAACTTGCACGCCGCGCCCTTGTCGAAGTCCTCGTAGCCCCTGGCGGCCTGGTCGAGCGGGATCGGCGTCGCGTTGACCGCCTTGGCTATCTGCACCCGGTCGTGGAGGATCGCCATCATGAGCTGCCGGTTGTAGCGCATGACGGGGCACTGGCCGGTGAAGAAGGCGTGCGACCTGGCCCAGCCGAGCCCCAGCCTGATCGACAGCGAGCCCTCCTTGGCGGCCTCGTCGGCCGCGCCCGGGTCGCCGGTGACGTACAGGCCAGGGATGCCGATCGCGCCGCCGGCCCGGGTGATCTCCATCAGGGAGTTGAGCACGGTGGCGGGCCGCTCGGTCCGCGCCTCCCTGCCGTGGCCGCGCGCCTCGAAGCCCACCGCGTCGACGGAGCAGTCCACCTCGGGGACGCCCAGGATCTGCTCGATCTGATCCCCCGGATCGCCCTTGGACACATCGACGGTCTCGCAGCCGAAGCTGCGGGCCTGCGCCAGGCGATCCTGGTTCAGGTCGCCGACGATCACCACGGCCGCCCCCAGCAGGAACGCCGACGCGCCCGCCGCCAGCCCCACCGGGCCGGCGCCCGCGATGTAGACCGTCGATCCCGGCCCCACCCCCGCGGTCACGCACCCGTGGAAGCCGGTTGGGAAGATGTCCGCCAGCATGGCCAGATCGAGGATCTTCTCCATCGCCTGGTCCTTGTCGGGGAACTTCAGCAGGTTCCAGTCCGCGTACGGCACGAGCACGTACTCCGCCTGCCCGCCGACCCATCCGCCCATGTCCACGTACCCGTACGCCGAACCCGGCCGGTCGGGGTTGACGTTCTCGCAGATGCCGGTCTTGCCCTCCTTGCAGTTCCGGCACCGGCCGCAGGAGATGTTGAACGGGACCGACACCAGGTCGCCCACCTTGACGAACTCCACGTCGGGGCCCAGCTCCACGACCTCACCGGTGATCTCGTGGCCCAGGATGAGCCCTTTGGGGGCGGTGGTGCGCCCTCGCACCATGTGCTGGTCGCTGCCGCAGATGTTCGTGGCGACCGCCTTGACGATGGCTCCGTGGGGGACCTTGCGGCCGACGTTGGCGGGGTTCACCCCCGGCCCGTCCTTGAGCTCGAACTCGGGGTAGTCGGTGTCCTCGACCTCGACCCTGCCGGGGCCCCGATAAGCGACCGCCTTGTTACCGGGCATGGTTCTCCCTCTTCCGCACCGTCGCGGGAGGTGCCGCCGAACGAGTGGGGGACAGCCGCGAGGGCCGCGCTGACGGCAGCCGTACGACCCCGGCCGCGGCATCGCGTGACCGGCCGCTGTCCCCCTGAGCGCGGCGACGGCGGAGCCCGGCCCGAACGCGCTGCGCGGCACCCTTCAACGGCCCCAGAGCGGGATCCGTCGCGGGTAACCGGCCATCGCACGCCCCCACGACAGTCGTTCTTCCCCGGACATCAGCCATATATCCGCAGGTCATAGGCATAAATCAGGCTATTGGCGGCATTGGTTGTACTGTTGTAACCGTTGTACGCCTACAACCTCTTGGAGGGACGTGACCGAGCTCGGCCGCCGCAGGCGCATGCTCGTCCTGCTGATCTGCTGCATGAGCCTGCTCATCGTCGGGCTCGACAACACCATCGTGAACGTCGCCCTCCCGTCGATCGAGCGCGACCTGCACGCGCCGGTGTCGGGGATGCAGTGGACCATCGACGCCTACACCCTCGTGCTGGCGAGCCTTCTGTTGCTGTCCGGCTCGACGGCCGACCGCGTCGGGCGCCGCAGGACCTTCCAGCTCGGCCTGGTGGTGTTCGCGGTGGGCTCGCTGCTCTGCGGCCTCGCGCCGAGCCTCGGCTGGCTGGTGGCCTTCCGGGTGCTCCAGGCGATCGGCGGCTCGATGCTCAACCCGGTCGCCATGTCGATCATCACGAACACCTTCACCGAGCCGAAGGAACGCGCCCGGGCGATCGGCGTGTGGGGAGGAGTGGTCGGGATCAGCATGGCGCTCGGCCCGGTCGTCGGCGGCGTGCTCGTCGACTCGACCGGCTGGCGGTCGATCTTCTGGATCAACGTGCCGGTGGCGGTGGTGGCCCTGCTGCTCACCGCCCTGTTCGTCCCGGAGTCGCGGTCGCCGCGTCCCCGCAGGATCGACCCCGTGGGACAGGTGCTGGTCGTCGTCATGCTGGCCTCGCTCACCTACGCGATCATCGAGGTGCCGAGCAAGGGCTGGGGCTCTCCGGTGATCATCGCGTGCTCCGTCGCCGCCGTGGCCGCGCTGGCCGCCCTGATCGTGTACGAGCTGCGCCGCCCGGAACCCCTGATCGAGCTGCGCTTCTTCCGCAGCGTCCCCTTCTCCGGGGCGTCGGTCATCGCGGTGAGCGCGTTCTCGGGGTTCGGCGCGTTCCTGTTCCTCAACACGCTCTACCTGCAGGATGTGCGGGAGCTGTCGCCGTTCCACGCGGGGCTGTGCACGCTGCCGATCGCGGCGATGGCGGTGGTGTTCGCCCCGCTGTCCGGCAGGCTGGTCGGCGAGCGTGGCTCACGGCCCTCGCTGATCATGGCGGGCATCGCCATCACCGCCAGCGGCCTGATGCTGACCCGGCTGACCGCGACCACGCCGATTCCCTGGCTGCTCGCCGCCTACACGGTCTTCGGCTTCGGGTTCGCCATGGTCAACGCGCCCGTAACCAACACCGCCGTGTCGGGCATGCCCGTGACGCAGGCCGGGGTCGCGGCGGCGGTCGCCTCGACCAGCCGCCAGGTCGGCCAGTCGCTCGGCGTGGCCGTCGCCGGGTCGGTGCTGGCGTTCGGCATGACGGGATCCCTGCGGGAGGGATTCACCGGGGCCAGCCTGGCGGGCTGGTGGATCGTCGCCGGATACGGGGCGATCGTGCTCCTGCTGGGTATCATCACCACGGGCAGATGGGCGAAGGGCACCGCGGAGCGGACCGCGGCGCGCCTCACCGTCGACGACACGAGGATTCCCGTCACGTCATGAGCCACGATCCCCAGATGGCCACCCGTGTCTGGCACGGCATGCGCGCTCTCGTCCTCGACCGGTACGACCGGCGCAAGGAGGTCTGCGACGCGCTCGACATGAGCTTCATCAGGGCCAAGGCGCTGCGCCGGCTCGCCGTGGCCCCGCTCACGATGCGGCAGCTCGCCGCCGAGCTCAGCACGGACGCTCCCTACACCACGCTCGTCGTGGACGATCTCGTACGGCGCGGCATGGTGGTGCGCGACGTGCACCCGCAGGACCGCCGCCAGAAGACCGTGACCGTGACCGCCGAGGGGGAGAAGGCCGCCGCGCTCGCCGAGGCGATACTCGGTGAGCCGCCTCCACCCCTGCGCGACCTCGACCCCGTCGACCTCGCCACCCTCGACCGCATCGTCACGGCGCTCACCCGTTGAGCTCTTGGCTCAGTGGTCGCGGTGGGTCACCAGGTGGGCGAGAGTGGTGAGTTCGGTGGCGGCCCTCGGCACGGGGTCGGCGGACGTCAGGTGACCGAGCGCCTCGACCAGCAGGTCGTCGGCCCGGGACTGGCTCCAGGCACGGCCGCCCGCCGCCTCGATGAGCTCGGCGGCGTGGACGAGATCGGGACCGGTGAGCTCCTGGTCGCGGCGGTAGAGCGCCGCCAGCTCGTCACCTGCCGGAGTGCCGGAGGCCAGGGCGGCGACCACGGGCAGGGACTTCTTCCGGTTGCGCAGGTCGGAGTAGACGGGCTTGCCGGTCACCGCCGGATCGCCCCAGATGCCGAGGAGGTCGTCCACGAGCTGGAAGGCCAGCCCGAGGCGGTCGCCGAACCCTCGCAGATGCTCGATCTGCTCCGGGGTGCCCCCGCCGAACAGGGCGCCGAGCGCGCAGGCCCCGCCCAGCAGGGCCCCCGTCTTGCCCTCCGCCATGCTCACGCACTCGGGCAGGCTCACCTCGGCCCGCGCTTCGAAGGCGGTGTCAGCGCTCTGGCCCTCGACCAGGTCGAGCACCGCGGCGCCGAGCACCCGCGCCCCGTCCGGGGCGGCGGGGTGGCCGTCGGCGCCGAGCACGTCGAACGCCAGGGTCAGCAGGGCGTCACCGGCCAGGATGGCCGCGCTCACGCCGAACACGCTCCAGGCCGTGGGACGGTGACGGCGGGTCACGTCGCCGTCCATCACGTCGTCGTGCAGCAGGGAGAAGTTGTGCACCAGCTCCACGGCGACCGCCGCCGACATGGCCCCGAGGTTGAGCCCCCCGGGCGCACCCAAAGCGGCTCCCAGACCGGCACCGCCGGCACCGCCGGAACCACCGTGGTCACCGGAAGCACCGGAAGTACCGGAAGTACCGGAGCTGCTGGAGCCATTGGGACCGCTGGGGCCGATCGCCGAGCCGACGGGACCGCCGGGGCCGGCCGGCACCGCTGACGGAGTGCCGGTGGGGACTCCGACCGCTTCGGCCGACAGCAGGACGAGCGCGGGCCGGATGGCTTTGCCGCCGCCGCTGCCGCTGCCGGTGGTGGGATGTCCGTGCTCGTCCTGCCAGCCGAAGTGGTAGCCGGCTATGCGCCGCATCGACGCGGGCAAGGTCTCCACCGCGGACCGCAGTGCGGGGCCGGCCAGGTCGCGGCTCCAGGCCAGCACCTCGTGCGCCGGCCGGCCCGTGGTCATCACCTTGGTCATACGCGCGACCCCTTCCCTCCGTGCCTGAACTGGGCGTGTTCGAAAGTCCCGAGCACGCCGGGGAGGACTTTCATCGACTTCATCACACTTATCGCAGTCAATCTCCGTTGTGACCACAGAAAGCTGGTCTCTTCACTGTAAAACCGGGCCGAGTTTTCGCCCATGGACGGCCGTGATCCCGGAGGCCGCGATGAGGTCTCGTGGATACGCCTGGAAGAGCCGGGCGACGCGAACGGCCGCCTGGCGTTTCCGTGGGGGATCCGGTTGTGGGTCAGTGGCCGATTTCGACGTGTTCGAGGATGCCGAGTGCGTCGGGGACGAGGACGGCGGCGGAGTAGTAGGCGCTGACGAGGTAGGACATGACGGCGTGTTCGTTGATGCCCATGAATCGGACGGAGAGGCTGGGTTCGTATTCGTCGGGGAGGCCGGTCTGGTGGAGGCCGATGACGCCTTGGTTCTCTTCTCCGGTGCGCATGACGAGGATGGAGCTGGTGCGGGTCTTGGTGATGGGGATCTTGTTGCAGGGGAGCAGCGGGACTCCGCGCCAGGAGGGGATCGCGTGACCGTCGATCTCGACGCTCTGCGGATACACACCACGCCGGTTGCATTCGCGGCCGAAGGCCGCGATGGTCTCCGGATGCGCCACGAAGAAATGGGACTTTCTTCGCCTGCAGAGCAGTTCGTCGAGGTCGTCGGGGGTGGGTGGGCCGGTGCGGGTGTGGATGCGTTGTTTGAGGTCGGCGTTGTTGAGGAGGCCGAATTCGGGGTTGTTGATGAGTTCGTGTTCTTGGCGTTCGCGGAGGGCTTCGATGGTGAGGCGGAGTTGCTGGTGGGTTTGGTTCATGGGTTGGTTGTAGAGGTCGGCGACGCGGGTGTGGATGCGGAGGATGGTTTGGGCGACGCTGAGTTCGTATTCGCGGGGGGTGGTTTCGTAGTCGACGAAGGTGCCGGGGAGTTGGGGTTCTCCGGCGTGTCCTGAGGTGATTTCGATGAGGGCTTCGCCGTGTTTGTTCTGTGGGGGGCGGGGGTTGGCGTGGTGGTTTTCGAGGTGGGTGCGGAGGGTGGGTGATTGGGTGAGGAGTTCTTGGAAGGTTTGGCGGGGGAGGGTGAGGGTGGTGGTGGGGGTGACGGCTTTGATGGTGTGTTCCCAGGTGGCTGGGTTGTTGGTGGTGAGGGTGTGGTCGCCGTAGTAGTCGCCGTCTGCGAGGACGCCGAGGATGGTGTGGTCGCCGTATTCGCCGGTGCCGATTTTGTTGACTTTGCCGTGGGCGATGAGGATGAGGTGGTCGGCGGGTTGGCCGGTTTCGGTGATGGTGTCGCCGGGTTCGTGGTGGTTTTGGGTGAAGCGGTTGGCGAGTGCTTCTAGGACGGTGTCGTCGTCGAAGTGGCGTAGCAGGGGGAGTTCGCGGAGTTCTGGGGGGACGACGCGGATGTCGGTGCCGTGGTTGGTGAAGCTGAGGCGTCCGTCGCCGATGGCGTAGCTGAGGCGGCGGTTGACGCGGTAGGCGCCGCCGGGGGTGTGGACCCAGGGGAGCATGCGCAGTAGCCATCGGGAGGAGATGCTTTGCATCTGCGGTTGCGACTTGGTCGTGGTGGCCAGGTTGCGTGCCGCTTGGGTGGCGAGGCTCTGCTGGGTCTGGTCGTTGTGGGGGGCCTGGCCGTTTTGGGTGTTCGTTCCTGCGTCGGTTGTCTCGGTCACAACCCACACCACCAATCACTGTCGCGCTGAACGGAGGAGGTGCCGCGCCGGCCGTCCGGCGCCGGCGGGCACGTGCCGAGCGGCTGCGCGGTGGCCGCTGGTCGGTGGTCGTGGGTCAGTGGCCGATTTCGACGTGTTCGAGGATGCCGAGTGCGTCGGGGACGAGGACGGCGGCGGAGTAGTAGGCGCTGACGAGGTAGGACATGACGGCGTGTTCGTTGATGCCCATGAATCGGACGGAGAGGCTGGGTTCGTATTCGTCGGGGAGGCCGGTCTGGTGGAGGCCGATGACGCCTTGGTTCTCTTCTCCGGTGCGCATGACGAGGATGGAGCTGGTGCGGGTCTTGGTGATGGGGATCTTGTTGCAGGGGAGCAGCGGGACTCCGCGCCAGGAGGGGATCGCGTGGCCGTTGAGCATGACGCTCTGCGGATAGATGCCGCGGTTGCTGCACTCGCGGCCGAAGGCGGCGATCGTCAGCGGGTGCGCGAGGAAGAACGCGGGGTTCTTCCAGACGTTGGCCAGCAGTTCGTCGAGGTCGTCGGGGGTGGGTGGGCCGGTGCGGGTGTGGATGCGTTGTTTGAGGTCGGCGTTGTTGAGGAGGCCGAATTCGGGGTTGTTGATGAGTTCGTGTTCTTGGCGTTCGCGGAGGGCTTCGATGGTGAGGCGGAGTTGCTGGTGGGTTTGGTTCATGGGTTGGTTGTAGAGGTCGGCGACGCGGGTGTGGATGCGGAGGACGGTTTGGGCGACGCTGAGTTCGTATTCGCGGGGGGTGGTTTCGTAGTCGACGAAGGTGCCGGGGAGTTGGGGTTCTCCGGCGTGTCCTGAGGTGATTTCGATGAGGGCTTCGCCGTGTTTGTTCTGTGGGGGGCGGGGGTTGGCGTGGTGGTTTTCGAGGTGGGTGCGGAGGGTGGGTGATTGGGTGAGGAGTTCTTGGAAGGTTTGGCGGGGGAGGGTGAGGGTGGTGGTGGGGGTGACGGCTTTGATGGTGTGTTCCCAGGTGGCTGGGTTGTTGGTGGTGAGGGTGTGGTCGCCGTAGTAGTCGCCGTCTGCGAGGACGCCGAGGATGGTGTGGTCGCCGTATTCGCCGGTGCCGATTTTGTTGACTTTGCCGTGGGCGATGAGGATGAGGTGGTCGGCGGGTTGGCCGGTTTCGGTGATGGTGTCGCCGGGTTCGTGGTGGTTTTGGGTGAAGCGGTTGGCGAGTGCTTCTAGGACGGTGTCGTCGTCGAAGTGGCGTAGCAGGGGGAGTTCGCGGAGTTCTGGGGGGACGACGCGGATGTCGGTGCCGTGGTTGGTGAAGCTGAGGCGTCCGTCGCCGATGGCGTAGCTGAGGCGGCGGTTGACGCGGTAGGCGCCGCCGGGGGTGTGGACCCAGGGGAGCATGCGCAGTAGCCATCGGGAGGAGATGCTTTGCATCTGCGGTTGCGACTTGGTCGTGGTGGCCAGGTTGCGTGCCGCTTGGGTGGCGAGGCTCTGCTGGGTCTGGTCGTTGTGGGGGGCCTGGCCGTTTTGGGTGTTCGTTCCTGCGTCGGTTGTCTCGGTCACAACCCACACCACCAATCACTGTCGCGCTGGATGGGGAAAAAGGGCAGTCGGAAAACCTGGTGCGCAGTGAATCTCGGCGATTTCCGGGGGCGGTCGTGTGTCGCCGGATGGACGCGAAGGGAAGACTTACGAAACTCCGGACATGCTGGTCGAATGCGTCGCGTGTGCTGTTCGCCGTGGTCGGGGGGATGTTCGCCATATCGATAACGGGCAGAACGGGAGGACCGCTCTGTGTTCCGGGGGCTTTCCGTTGCCGCTGTGTAATTATGCGGTGCCGATCTTTGGCGTGTCAATTACGTGTTTCCGCTGCTCCGCAGGTGGGAGGGATAAACGGGTTGGCCCGGCAACGCTGGAATAATCCATAAAGCGCGACGTTTGCCGATGATGAAGACGCGAAGACATACTTAATGCGCTTTTCGACTAAGATTTCCAGCGAAACAGGACATAGGGCCCGGCGTGCCGGCTCACCTCGCGTAAAGGCACGTCGCACACGGCCCCGGGGCCCGCGCGGGGAGAAGGCGTAGGCTCGGGGTAACGGCCCAGGCCCGCCCGAGGCCACCTCGGCAGCGGCATGATCGGCGTGCGCGCACGCCGGCCGGTGTGCGCCAAGGGTGGTCCGCCTCCGAGCACGTTAGGGGGGCCGCCATGCCCGACCGTCTGTTCCGCGACCGCAGAGATGCCGGTCGCGCGCTGGCCGGCCTGCTGGACCACTACCGCGGCCGCCACGACCTCGTGGTGCTGGCGCTGCCGCGCGGTGGCGCCCCGGCGGGGTACGAGGTGGCCAGGGCCCTCGGCGCGCCGCTCGACGTGTTCGTCGCCCGCAAGCTCGGCGTCCCGGGGCAGGAGGACCTCGTGATGGGCGCCATCGCCGGGGACGGCGCGCTCGTGCTCAACGACGACGTGATCAGGGGCCTGGCCATCCCCCCGGAGGTCGTCGAGCACGTCGCCGGCTGGGAGGGACGCGAGATCACCCGCTGGGAGCGGCACTTCCGGCAGGATCTGACGCCGCGGAAGGTCCACGGCAGGGTCGCGATCCTCGTCGACGACGGCCTCGCGACGGGGGTGGCCGTACGGGCCGCGATCAAGGCCCTGCGCCGGCTGGGCCCCGCGCGCGTCGTCGTCGCGCTGCCCGCCGCCTCCGAGGCCACCTACGAGGAGCTGGAGGTGGAGGCGGACGAGGTGGTCTGCGCGACCACCCCGTCACCGTTCTTCTCCGCCGACCAGTCGTACTGGGACTTCACGGAGGTCACCGTCGAGGACGTACGGGACCTGCTGCGCGCGTCCGCGACCTCGGCGCCCGCCAGGGCGGGCGGGCAGGGCCGTGCGGAGATCACCGCCATCCGGTCGGAGGCCCTGCCGGCGGATGAGGGCATCCCGGCGCCGGAGGCGCTGTTCGACCTCGTGGGCGACGCCCATCTGGTGCTGATCGGCGGGTCCTCCCACGGCACGCACGAGTTCTACGCGGCCCGCGCCGCCATGACCAGGCGGCTCATCGAGGAGAAGGGGTTCTGCGCCGTCGCGGTGCAGGCCGACTGGCCCGACGCCTACCGGGTCAACCGGTACGTCCAGGGCCTCAGCCAGGACGCGACGGCGGAGGAGGCATTGCGCGACTTCCAGCGCTTCCCGACCTGGATGTGGCGCAACGCGGTGGTGCTGGACTTCGTGGGATGGCTGCGCGAGCACAACGACCGGGTGCTCGGGCACTCTGACAAGGCCGGCTTCTACGGGCTCGATCTCTACGAGATCCACCGGGCGATGTACGAGGTGATCACCTACCTCGAAGGCGTCGACCCCGCCGCGGCGGCCCGCGCCCGCGAGCGCTACGCCTGCTTCGACCACCTCGGCAGCGGTGACGGCCAGATGTACGGGATCACGGCCGCCTGTGGGGCCGGGGAGGACTGCGAGGACGAGGTGGTCCGGCGGCTGGTGGAGCTCAGGCGGCAGGCGATGGACTCCGCGCGAAGACAAGGGCTGCCGGCCGAGGACGAGCTGTTCTACGCGGAGCTGAACGCGGCGGCCACGAAGACGGCCGACGAGCACTACCGCTCGATGTTCAGCGGGCGGGTCTCCTCCTGGAACCTGCGAGATCACCACATGGCCGACACCCTGGACGCGCTCGCCGTCCATCTCGGCCGCCGCCGCGGCCGGCCCGCCAAGATCGTCGTATGGGCGCACAACGCTCACGTGGGGGACGCCCGGGCGACGGAGGCGGCGTGCCGCGGCGAGATCAACCTCGGCCAGCTCGCACGGGAGCGGCACGGGAGCGGATGCCGGATCATCGGCCTCACCACCTACACCGGCACGGTCACCGCGACGGACCTCTGGGGCGGCCCGGCGGAGCGCAAGTGGCTGAGGCCCGCTCTGTCCGACAGCGACGAGGAACTGTTCCACGAGGTCGGGCAGAAGGCCTTCTTCATCTCGTTCACAGCGGCCCCGCGATCGGCTGACGTGCTGCGCTCCGCGCGCCTGGAGCGGATGGTCGCCGCCGTCTACCGGCCCCAGTCAGAGCGGCGGAGCCACTACTTCAGGGCCCGCCTGCGCGACCAGTTCGACGCCGTGATCCACGTCGACGAGACGCGGGCCGTCGAGCCGCTCGAACGGACGGCCCGCTGGAGCCGAGGCGAGATCCCCGGGACCGATCCGCCCGGCCTCTGAGGGCCTGCGGACGCGATGAGGAGGACGTGATGGTGGTTCGCGAGAGCATTGCGATTCCCACGGCGGGTGTCTCGCTCGGGGCCGACATCGTCGTGCCGCAGCCCGCTCACGGTGTGGTGCTGTTCGCGCATGGAAGCGGGAGCAGCCGCCACAGCCCTCGTAACCGGTACGTGGCGGGCGAGCTCCACTCCGCCGAGCTGGCGACGGTGCTCGTGGACCTGCTCACCCCCGAGGAGGAGGAGATCGACGCCCTGACCGGCGCGCTGCGCTTCGACATAAGCCTGCTGGCGACCCGGCTGGTCGGGGTGGCCGACTGGCTCGGGCAGTACAAGCCGGTCGCGAAGCTCGGCATCGGGCTCTTCGGCGCCAGCACGGGCGCGGCCGCGGCGCTCGTGGCCGCCGCAGAGCGCCCGGCCTCGGTGCAGGCGGTCGTCTCCCGGGGCGGCAGGCCCGACCTCGCGGGCGACTTCCTCCGCATGGTGCACCAGCCCACCCTGCTGATCGTCGGCGAGTACGACACCACGGTGATCGAGCTCAACCGCCAGGCGATGGAGAAGCTGCCCGGGGAGACCGCGTTCGCGATAGTCGCGGGCGCGTCCCACCTGTTCGAGGAGCCGGGCGCGCTCGACCAGGTGGCGCGCCTGGCCCGTGACTGGTTCGCCCGCCACCTGAGGAGCCACCCGGCGGCGAGCCGTGCATGACGGCCTCGCTGTAGTCCTGGGGAAATCTCCAACGGATTTGTACGGGCATCTGATAGAGGGCGACAAGCGCGCGGCGGCGGAGGCCATCTCGAGGGCTCTCCTGGGGAGATCCACACGGGTGAACCGCTGCCTCGCCACGTCCGCCGCTGCCACACCCCGCATCCAGCAGCATCCGCTCCAGGTCGGCGCGGACCTCAGCGGTCAGCAGGTGCGCCATCACAGAGTGGGGCCCGTCAAGCAGCCCAAGCTGTACAGATAACGCGGTCACGCTCGTACCCGTCGGCGACGCGCTGGGCGTGCCGCCCTCGCAGACCGCGTGGCTGGTCTCGGCCCTCTATCTGGCCACTGCTCTCGGGCAGCCTGTCGTGGGTCGGCTCATCGACATCTTCGGGCCGCGCAGGCTCTTCCTCGTCAGCACGAGCCTTGTCGGGGTCGCCGGTGTCGTCGGCACCCTGGCGCCGAACCTGGGGTGCTGATCGCCTCGCGGGTCCTGCTCGGGTTCGGCACCTGCGCCGGGTATCCCGCCGCGATGGCGCTGCTGCGCAGCGAGGCCAAGCGCACCGGGCAGGGACAGTCCCGGTGGGGTGCTGACCGCCCTGGCCGTCGCCAACCAGACCATCGCCGTGATCGGCCCTCTGCTGGGCGGCCCCTTCGGGCAGCGCGCGGACACCGGCGGCATGCACCACCTCGCCTGGATCATGCTCGGCGCAGGCGTGGTCTACCTCCTCCTGACCGTCTTCGACCGCACTCTCGGCCGCGCGACGGACGGGGACACCTCGGCCGACACGCCGCAAGCGCCGTAGACCACAGACCACCCGGGGGCTCCACGCCGCGAGGCCGTCATCACCTCAGCAGTCACGATCAAGCCTTTACTCCGGGTTGTCCCGCTTAGGGTGTCGGTTCCGTGCGTACGCACCGTAGCCTGACGACTACGGTACATAACGGAGCGTAAACATGCCTGTGACATCCACCACGCGCCTGGCGGTCAGCGAGGCCTTCGCCCGGCGAGACGCCGCGGGACACCGCCTCGCCGAGGATTCCGAACGCATCGCGCAAGCGTGTCGCGACATGGCGGCGAGGTTCCACCGGGGCGGGAAGCTGATCGTCTTCGGCAACGGCGGCGCGGGCACGGACGCCTCCCATGTCGCCGTGGAGTTCATGCACCCGGTGATCATGGGCAAGCGCGCGCTCCCCGCGATGGCGCTGAGCAACGACACCGCCACGGTGACGGGCGTCGGCAGCCGCGAGGGGTTCGACGAGGTCTTCGCCCACCAGGTACGCCACTGGGCCGACCCCTCGGACATGGCGCTCGGCATCTCGCCCGACGGGTGCTGCGCGAACGTGCTGCGCGGTCTTGAGACGGCTCACGAGCTGGGGCTGTTCACGATGGCGCTGGTGGGCGGCGACGGCGGCGACATCGCGCGCAGCCCGGCGGCGGGCCACGTGCTGATCGCGGGCTCCGGCGACCCCGCGGTGGTCAAGGAGATCCACGTCACCGCCTACCACGTCCTGTGGGAGCTCGTCCACGTCTTCTTCGCCCAGTCCAGCCCGCGAAAGGCGCCCGACCGGGAGGCCGTGAGATGACCGAACGCGTGAACTGTCTCGCCGATGTGTGCCTCACCTGCTCTGACGAGGCCCTTCCCGCGCTGGTGGTTCGCCTGCTCGACCAGGGGCTCGCGATCGCCGAGATCGACGGCGTCCACGAGCAGGTGAGCGTGGCGCTGGTCGACGCGGCGGCGGGCGACACCGTCCTCGTGCACGCCAAGGAGGCGATCGCCGTGATCACGAAGGGGACGGGTGACGGGCATGGATGACAGGGCTCCGGCCGAAGGGATCCACAGCCTGTACCCCTTCCTCTACGCCGACCGCGCCGCCCGATCGACCCACCCGGACCTCGCGGGGGACACAGGGGACGCGCGCGGCGCCGGGCACGGCCACCAAGGGGGCACCGGCCGACCGGCCTCGCCCGTGGGGCACGTGAACTGGTCGACCGAGGTGAAGGCCGAGGAGATCGTACGGCTGCGCGAGCAGGTGGCGGAGCTGTACACCGACCGGCTCGCCGAGTGCGCGGAGGCGATGGCGGCCCGGTTCGACGCCGGGGGCAGGCTCTTCACGTTCGGGAACGGCGGGAGCAGCACCGACGCCCAGGAGGTGGCCACCGCCTTCCTGCATCCCCGGCACGGACGCCCGCTCCCCGCGCTCTCCCTGACCACCGACGTCGCCCTGGTCACCGCGCTGTCCAACGACGTCGGCTTCGACGTCGTCTTCGCACGTCAGGTCGCGGCGCTCGGCAGGCCGGGCGACATCGCCCTCGGCCTGTCGACCAGCGGAGGCTCCTCCAACCTCGTCCAGGCCTTCGAGGAGGCCTGGGGCAGGGGCATGCTGACCGTCGGCCTGGCCGGCTACGAGGGCGGAAGGCTCGCCGAGCTGGCCGAGCTCGACGTCCTCGACTACCTGTTCGTCATCCCTTCGGCGTCCGTGCACCGCATCCAGGAGGCGCAGACGACGGTCTACCACGTCCTCTGGGAGGTCACGCAGCGCGTGCTGGGATCGCGGGCGCCGACGGGCCGGTGACCGGCCGGGCACCACGGGGGAACCGGAGGGAGCAGCCACTGAGGAGCGCGTCTCGACGTTCAGCGACACCGACCAGGAGTGGGGGAGGCGGTATGGCCGCGACGACTGAGCAAGCGGGCAGCACTGCACAGGAGCAGGAAGAGCCCGTTGTCCACATACTTTGGATCAACGCGGGGCTGAGCTGCGACGGCGACTCCGTCGCGCTCACCGCCGCGATGCAGCCGAGCATCGAGGACATCGTCCTCGGAACGCTCCCTGGCCTGCCCAAGGTCGAGGTCCACTGGCCGCTGATCGACTTCCACAGCGGGCCGATGCAGGGCGCGGACGCCATGATCGAGTGGTACTTCCTGGCGGCGCAGGGCGGGCTGGACCCGTTCGTTCTCGTCGTCGAGGGCTCGGTGCCGAACGAGTCGATCAAGCAGGAGGGCTACTGGTCGGGGTTCGGCAACAACCCGGAGACCGGCCAGCCGATGACCCTCAGCGAGTGGCTGGACCGGCTGGCGCCCCAGGCGACCGCCGTGGTCGCGGCCGGCACCTGCGCCACGTACGGCGGCATCCACGCCATGGCGGGCAACCCGACCGGCGCGATGGGCGTCGCCGACTACCTGGGCTGGGAGTGGCGCTCGAAGGCCGGGCTGCCGATCGTCAACGTGCCGGGCTGCCCGATCCAGCCGGACAACATGTCCGAGACGCTGCTGTACCTGCTGTACCAGCTCAACGGGCAGGCCCCGATGATCCCGCTGGACGAGGCGCTGCGCCCGACGTGGCTCTTCGGCCAGACCGTGCACGAGGGGTGCGACCGGGCGGGGTACTACGAGCAGGGCCAGTTCGCCGTCGAGTACGGCTCGCCGAAGTGCCTGGTCAAGATCGGCTGCTGGGGGCCGGTCGTGAAGTGCAACGTGCCCAAGCGCGGCTGGATGAACGGGATCGGCGGCTGTCCCAACGTCGGCGGCATCTGCATCGCGTGCACGATGCCCGGCTTCCCGGACAAGTTCATGCCGTTCATGGACGAGCCTCCGGGGGCTCTCGTGTCCTCGACGGTCAGCACGGTGTACGGCGGCGTCATCCGGAGGCTGCGCGACATCACCATCAGAACGGTCGACAAGGAGCCGAAGTGGCGTGCCAAGGGCCGCGCCCTGCTCACCGGCTACAAGGCGCCCTGGAGCTGACATGAAGACGGAGCTGACATGACGACCTCGGAGCAGAACCCCGACCTGGTCGAGATGGCGTGGGATCCGATCACCCGGATCGTCGGCAGCCTGGGCATCTACGCGAAGATCGACTTCAAGAAGAAGGAGGTCGCGGAGTGCTACAGCACCTCGTCGATCTTCCGGGGCTACAGCATCTTCATGAAGGGCAAGGACCCGCGCGACGCCCACTTCATCACCAGCCGCATCTGCGGCATCTGCGGCGACAACCACGCCACCTGCTCGGTCTACGCGCAGAACATGGCGTACGGGGTGCGGCCCCCGGCGCTGGCCGAGTGGATCATCAACCTCGGCGAGTCCGCCGAGTACATGTTCGACCACTGCATCTACCAGGAGAACCTGGTGGGGGTCGACTACTGCGAGAAGATGGTCCGCGAGACGAACCCCGGGGTGTTGGAGCTGGCCGAGCGCACCGAGTGCCCGCACGCGGGCGAGCACGGCTACAAGACCATCGCCGACATCATGCGCTCGCTCAACCCGCTGGAAGGCGAGTTCTACCGCGAGGCCCTGGTGATGAGCCGGGTCACGCGCGAGATGTTCTGCCTGATGGAGGGCAGGCACGTGCACCCCTCGACGCTCTACCCGGGCGGCGTCGGGACGGTCGCGACGGTGCAGCTCTTCACCGACTACCTCACCCGGCTCATGCGGTACGTGGAGTTCATGAAGAAGGTCGTGCCGATGCACGACGACCTGTTCGACTTCTTCTACGACGCGCTGCCCGGGTACGAGCAGGTCGGGCGGAGGCGCGTGATGCTGGGCTGCTGGGGCAGCCTGAACGACCCGGCGTACTGCGACTTCACCTACGAGAACATGAACGCCTGGGGTCGCGAGATGTTCGTGACGCCCGGCATCATCGTCGACGGGAACCTCGTCACCAACAACCTGGTGGACATCAACCTCGGCATCCGGATCCTGCTCGGAAGCTCCTACTACGACGACTGGGAGGGCCAGGAGCCCTTCGTCACCCACGACCCGCTGGGCAACCCGGTGGACATCCGGCACCCCTGGAACCAGCACACCATTCCCCGCCCGCAGAAGCGCGACTTCAACGACAAGTACAGCTGGGTCATGTCGCCCCGCTGGTTCGACGGGAAGGAACTGCTCGCGCTGGACACCGGCGGCGGCCCCATCGCCCGCCTCTGGTCGACGGCCCTGTCGGGGAAGGTGGACATCGGGTACGTCAAGTCCACCGGCCACAGCGTGCTCATCAACCTTCCGAAGAGCGCCACCAAGCCCGAGAAGACGTTCGAATGGAAGATCCCCGAGCGCAACGGCGAGCTGCTGTCCAACGCGCTCGAACGCAACCGCGCCCGCTCCTACTTCCAGGCGTACGCCGCCGCGTGCGCGCTGTACTTCGTCGAGCGGGGGCTGGACGAGGTGAGAAGGGGGCGCACGCAGACCTGGGAGCCGTTCGAGGTCCCCGAGGAGGCGATCAGCTGCGGGTTCACCGAGGCGGTGCGCGGCGTGCTGTCGCACCACATGGTGATCAGGAACGGAAAGATCGCCAACTACCACCCGTACCCGCCGACGCCCTGGAACGCCAGCGTCCGCGACCCGTCGGGCACGCCGGGCCCGTACGAGGACGCGGTGCAGAACACGCCGATCTTCGAGGAGAACCCGCCGGAGACCTTCAAGGGCATCGACATCATGCGCACCGTGCGCAGCTTCGATCCCTGCCTGCCGTGCGGGGTGCACATGTACCTCGGCGACGGCCAGGAGCTACGCAAGCTGCACAGTCCCCATGCCTTCAACGCGACCTGAGCCGTCGGGCGCCGGGAAGCTCACCGCTCCCCGGCGGCAGAAGGAGGAACCTGCGCAGATGCGCGAAGACCATGACATCCGAGTGGCCGGAGACCGCGTTGAGGCGCTGATCGACGAGCTCGGCACGATGGCCGGCCCCGCGACACGGGCGAAGGCCGAGGAACTGGTGCGCGGCGTCGTCGACCTGTACGGCGCGGGGCTGGAGCGCGTCATGCGCATCGTGGTCGAGAGCGACGCCGCGGAGGTGCTCCGGCGGCTCACCGGCGACGAGGTGGTCTCCGGCCTGCTCGCCCTGCATGATCTGCACCCGTTCGGCACGGCGGACCGCGTCCGCGCCGCGCTCGACGACGTGCGGCCGTACCTCGGGCTGCACGAGGGCGGGGTGGAGCTGCTCGGCGTGGAGGAGGGCGGGGTCGTACGGCTGCGCCTTTCCGGCACCTGCCACGGGTGCGCGTCGTCGCAGGCGACGGTGACCGGCTCCATCGAGCGCGCGGTGCTCAGGGCCGCGCCCGAGGTGTCCCGCGTGGAGGTCGAGGGGGTGGCGGACACGACGTCCCCGCTCCTGCGGATCCAGCACCGGCCGCCGGGCGAGTGCCCGGTGCCGCAGGAGGCGACCCCGTGACGCCTCCCGACATCCCAGGCGACGCGGCGCGGCGCGATCAGGCGGAGCCGGCCGGGCTCCGGCGCTTCCGCGAGCCTCGCCCGCCGGCCGAGCCGCGGTGCGAGATGTGCGCGGAGGCGCTCGACGAGCGCCACGGCCACGCGGTGAACGTCGAGAGCCGCGGGCTGCTCTGCGTCTGCCGCGGCTGCGTCCTGCTGCTCTCGCGCGGCGGGGAGGTCGCGCGCGGGCGGTACCGCGCGGTGCCGGAGCGCTATCTGTACGTCCCGTCGTTCCGGCTGGAGGATGCGGACTGGGAGGAGCTCCAGATCCCGGTACGCACGGCGTTCTTCTTCCGCAACTCCACTCTCGACCGGTTCGTGGCCTTCTACCCGAGCCCCGGCGGCGCCACCGAGTCGCTGCTCGACCTGTCGGCCTGGGACCGCGTCCTCGCCGCCAACCCCGAGCTGCCAGAGGCGCTCGCGGATGTCGAGGCGTACCTCATCGACCGGGGCCCCGGCGGGTTCGCGTGCCACCTGGTGCCCATCGACGCCTGTTACGAGCTGGTCGGCCTGGTGCGGACGCACTGGAAGGGCTTCCACGGCGGGCAGGAGGCGTGGGACGCCATCGACGGGTTCTTCGAGGAGCTGCGCCGCCGCGGCGAGCCGGTGCCGGCCGGCGAGGGCCGTGTGTCGGCCGACGAGGGCCCCGTGCCTTCAGGCGAGGGCCGCGTGCCTTCCGACGAGGGCCGTGTGCCCTCGGGAGCGGCGCCCAGGGCGGAGGGGCGCGGTCGTGTCTGAGATCCGGTTCGACTGCCGCGGCGTGCGCGTGGACCCCTACGCGGCCTCCCCGACACTGCTCTTCCGCCTGGGCGTCACCGAGCCGGAGGGCGAGGCCGTGCACGCCATCGCGCTGCGGTGCCAGATCCGCATCGAGCCCCAGCGGCGGCGGTACGGCCCCGGCGAGACCGAGCTGCTCGCGGACCTGTTCGGGCACCCGTCGCGGTGGGGGGACACGGTGAAGCCCCTGCAGTTCGCCAACATCTCGATCATGGTCCCGAGGTTCACCGGCGCCACCGAGGTCGACCTTCCCGTGCCGTGCAGCTACGACCTGGAGGTGGCCGCGGGCAAGTACTTCGCCTCGCTGGACGAGGGCGACGTGCCGCTGCTGCTGCTCTTCAGCGGCACGGTCTTCGCCAAGGCGGGGGAGGGCTTCACCGTGCGGCCGGTGCCCTGGCACTGCGAGGCCCGCTGCGGGCTGCCCGTCCCGGTGTGGCGGGAGATGATCGACCGCTACTTCCCGGCGAGCGGCTGGCTGCGGCTGCACCGGGACACGCTGCGCGCGCTGCAGCGGTTCAAGTCCGACCGCACTCTGGCCACCTGGGACGAAGTCGTGGAAGTGCTGCTCAAGGAGGCGCGGGGATGAGCGTGCCGATGGACACGGCCCGCAAGGTGGCCGACGCGGTGCTGTACGAGGGGTACCTGCTGTACCCCTACCGTGCCTCGGCCGCGAAGAACCGGCTGCGCTGGCAGTTCGGGGTGCTCGTGCCCCCCTGGTACAGCGCCACGGCGGAGCCTTCCAGGAGCGTGACCGAGTGCCTGCTCGAACGCTCGGCCAACGCGCTCGTGCGCCTGCGCCTGCGCTTCCTGCACGTCAAGGAGCGCAGGGTGGAGGCCGCGGTGCCCGGCGGCTTCCGGCCGGTCCACGAGCTGGAATGCGACGGCACGACGCATCTGACCTTCGACGAGGCCACCGCGCGCGAGGTGGAGACCGTGCTGCCCATGCCGCACCTGTTCGGCACGGAGCGCACGGTCGTGGTGCGCGTGCCCGGTGACCGGTCGGAGGAGCCGATCGTCTCCGCCTCCGGCGACACGCCGGGCCGCGTCGTGACCGCGCACCAGCCGGTGCGGGCCGTGCTGAGGGTCGCGGCCGAGCGGATGCCCGGGCCGTACGGCCTGGTGAGGCTCCGCGTGCGGCTGGAGAACGTCACCGAGCCGGTACGAGCGGCGGCGACGCGCGAGCAGGCGCTGAGGCACTCGCTGGTCGCGGCCCACCTGCTCCTCGGGGTGACCTCGGGGAACTTCCTGTCGCTGACGGATCCCCCGGAGTGGGCCAGGGCGGCGGCCGAGGGCTGCCGCAACGAGAACACCTGGCCCGTGCTCGTCGGCGAGCCCGGGCAGCGCGACGTGGTGCTGTCGTCCCCGATCATCCTGTACGACCACCCGGACATCGCGCCGGAGAGCCCGGGCGACCTGTTCGACTCCACCGAGATCGACGAGATGCTCCACCTGCGGACGCTCACGCTGACCGAGGAGGAGAAGCGGGAGGCGCGGGCCACCGACCCCCGGGCGGCCGAGATCATCCAGAGGGCCGGCGACCTGCCGCCCGAGCTGGTGGAACGCCTGCACGGCGCGATCCGTCACCTGGGCACGCCCGCGACGCCCGCCGCGCCGTGGTGGGATCCGGCCGCGGACGCCGGGACCTCGCCGGACACCGACAGCGTGACCGTCGCGGGGGTCGAGATCGCCAGGGGCAGCCGCGTGCGCCTGACCCCGGGAAGGCGGCGCGCCGACGCGCACGACATGTTCCTCGCCGGGAAGACCGCCCGGGTGGAGGCCGTGCTGCTCGACGTCGACGGAGCGCGGTATCTGGCCGTCACGCTCGACGACGACCTCGGAGCCGACCTGCACCGCTCCCACGGCCGCTTCCTGTACTTCGCCCCCGACGAGATCGAGCCGCTCACCGGCGGAGAGCTGGGAGAGGTGAGCGCATGAAGATCCTCGTGGCGGGCGTGGGCAACATCTTCCTGGGCGACGACGGCTTCGGCGTCGCGGTGGCGAGGCTCCTCGCCAAGAGGGACCTCCCGGAAGGGGTCCTGGCGACCGACTTCGGCATCCGCGGCGTCCATCTGGCCTACGAGCTCACCGGCGGGGGCCACGACCGCACGATCCTGGTCGACGCGGTCTCCCGCGGAGGCCCGCCCGGCACGCTGTACGTCCTGCGGCCGACCGCCGGCGAGGCCCCCGGCACCTTCGTCGACGCCCACGACATGACCCCCGACGCGGTGCTGGCGCTGGCGGACACGCTGGGCGGCACCGGACAGGTGCTGCTCGTGGGCTGCGAGCCGCAGGACGTGTCGCCCGGCATGGAGCTGAGCCCGCCGGTCGCGGACGCGGTGCCGAGGGCCGCCGACCTGGTTCTCGAACTCATCCAGGAACAGATCGCGGCGGCGCCCGCCGCCGCGGGCCGACAGGAGGAACGGACATGATCAAACGGTTGATGACGCTCGCGGCTCTGGTGGCGGTCGGTGTGCTGGTCTACCAGTCGATTCCCGACATCAAGCGCTACATGCAGATCAGGCAGATGTGACGTTGATCGTGGCGTGGAGACCAGTGATAACCGAAAGAGATGAGGCGAGGTAGTCATGCATGAATACGGGATCGCGGAGTCGATCCTCGCCGCGGTGGAGGGCAGGGCCGACGGCCGGCGGATACGCCGGGCGCGGGTGCAGGTGGGGGCGCTGCTGCGCGTTGCCGAGCCCTCGATCAACGACGCCTGGGCCCTGGTGGCCGAGGGAACGGTGGCCGAGGGCGCCCGTCTCGACCTGGTCACCCTGCCCGTCCGGCTCACCTGCCGGGCCTGCGGGAACACGACCACCTCGGTGGACCCCTACGCGGTCTGCCCCGCCTGCGGGGCCACCGACGTCGACACCGAGGGCGGCGACGACCTCGTCCTCGAATCCATCCAGCTCGCGGAGGCGACCCATGTGCCTGGGGATTCCCGGGGAGATCGTGGAGATCCTGTCGGATCGTCCTGATCTCGCGAAAGTCGATGTGTGCGGCGTCCGGCGCGCCATCAACATCGGCCTGCTGGAGGGCGAGGCTCTCGCCCCCGGTGACTGGATCCTCATCCACGTCGGATTCGCCCTGTCGAAGATCGACGAAGCCGAGGCCAAGTCGGCCATGGACTTCCTCGAGAGCATCGGCCAGGCGTACGAGGACGAGATCGCCGCGCTGCGCGACTCCATGATCGAACAGGGGTGACGTCGGATGCGCTTCGTCGACGAGTATCGCGACGCCGACAAGGCACGGGCGCTCGCCGCCCGCATCGCCGCGCTGTGCGAGCCGGGCCGCGCCTACAAGTTCATGGAGGTCTGCGGGGGACACACCCACACCATCTACAAGCACGGGCTGGAGGACCACCTGCCGGCCGCGGTCACGCTGGTGCACGGGCCCGGCTGCCCCGTCTGCGTCATCCCGATGGGAAGGGTCGACGACGCCATCCACATCGCGGAGCGGCCTGACGTGATCATGACGTCGTTCGGCGACATGATGCGGGTGCCGGGCGGCCGGGGGTCGTTCCTGGACGCCATGGCCAGGGGCGCCGACATCCGGATGGTCTACTCGCCGCTGGACGCCCTGAAGATCGCCCGGGAGAACCCCGGCAAGCAGGTCGTCTTCATGGCCATCGGGTTCGAGACCACGGCCCCCTCGACGGCGATGACGGTCCTGCGGGCCGCCGCCGAGGGGATCGGCAACTTCTCGGTCTTCTGCAACCACGTGACGATCATCCCCGCCATCAAGGCGATCCTGGACTCTCCCGACCTGCGGCTCGACGGGTTCATCGGGCCAGGTCACGTGTCGACGGTCATCGGCTGCCGGCCGTACGACTTCATCGCCCGCGACTACGGGAAGCCACTGGTGGTCGCCGGGTTCGAGCCGCTCGACGTGCTGCAGTCGGTCTACCAGAACCTCGTCCAGCTCTCCGAGGGCCGGGCGGTCGTGGAGAACCAGTACGCCCGGGTGGTCCCGTGGGACGGCAACCTCAAGGCGCTGGCCGTGATCAACGAGGTGATGGAGCTGCGCCCGCACTTCGAATGGCGCGGGCTCGGGTTCATCTCCGACTCGGCGCTGCGCGTGCGCGAGGCGTACGCCGCCTTCGACGCGGAACGGATCTTCGAGATCCCGGGCGGACGCGTGGCGGACCCGAAGGCGTGCCAGTGCGGTGAGGTGCTCAAAGGCGTGCTCAAGCCCTGGGAGTGCAAGGTGTTCGGAACGGCCTGCACTCCGGAGACGCCGATCGGCACCTGCATGGTGTCCTCCGAGGGCGCGTGCGCGGCCTACTACAACTTCGGCCGGTTCTCGCGTGACCGGGTCAAGGAGGCGACGCGCACGTGAGCTCCGAGGAACAGGTGCTGGAGCGGATCGAGCGGGTCCGCCGCCGGAAGCCGCGCGTCCGGGACGAGCTCATCACCCTCGCCCACGGCGCGGGAGGCAAGGCGACCCGCACCCTGATCGAGGCGGTGTTCCTTGAGTCCTTCCGCAACCCGCTGCTGGAGCCCCTGGCGGACGGGGCGGTCGACGGAGGGCTCGCGTTCACGACCGACTCCTACGTGGTCACACCGCTGTTCTTCCCCGGCGGCGACATCGGCGACCTGGCCGTCAACGGCACGGTCAACGACCTCGCGATGTGCGGGGCGCGCCCGGCGCACCTGTCGGCCGCGTTCATCCTCGAAGAGGGGTTCCCCGTCGCCGACCTGCGCCGGATCACCGAGAGCATGGCGGCGGCGGCGCGGGAGGCGGGCGTGGCCGTGGTCACCGGGGACACCAAGGTCGTGCAGCGCGGGAAGGCCGACGGCTGCTACATCACCACGGCGGGTGTGGGGGTGGTGGACCCTGCGGTCCGGCTGAGCGCGTCCGCCGCCGAGCCCGGTGACGCGATCATCGTGTCCGGGCCGATCGGCGAGCACGGCGTCACGGTCATGCTCGCCCGGGGAGGGCTCGACATCGAGGCCGCCGACCTCGTCTCCGACACCGCGCCGCTCAACGGCCTGACCGCGCGGCTGCTGGACGCGTGCGACGGCGGGCGGGTGCGCTGCCTGCGGGACGCCACCCGGGGCGGCGTGGCGACGGTGCTCAACGAGGTCGCGGAGTCCTCCGGCGTGGCGGTCGTCCTGGACGAGGACGCGATCCCGGTACGGCCCGGCGTGCGCGGGGCGTGCGAGCTGCTCGGCATCGACCCGCTCTACGTCGCCTGCGAGGGCCGCATGATCGCCGTGGTGGACCAGCGGTCCGCCGGGGCGGCGCTGGACGCCCTGCGGGCGCACCCGCTGGGCGCGGGCGCGGCCGTCATCGGGCGCATCGCCGAGGATCCGCCGGGGCTCGTCCTGCTCAGGACCGCCTTCGGCGGCACCCGCATCGTCGACGTGCTCGTCGGCGATCCGCTGCCGCGTATCTGCTGAGACCGCCCGGGGTACGAACCCTGTGGGGGAAGGTCCCGCCCGGCGCCCGCCGGCGGGAACGCCACGTGACGGGGGTGCTGTCATGATCGATCCGCGGGAGCCCGGAGCCCCGGGCAAGAGGGCCAGCCTGAAGGAGCTCCGCGCCAAGGTCCACCAAGAGGTCGTCATGGCCGGCAACCGCGCGTTCGAGAGCCCGCCGAGAGGCGACAGGCGACCTCCGCGCGTGGTCACGGAGGTGGAGGAGCACGGCGTGAGCTCGACCGACACCAGGGCCAGGTCGCCTCTGGGCGTCGGCACGAGCACGAGCGCCCGGGCGGAGAAGATCGCGCAACGGGAAGAGGAGGCCGGCCGCAGGAAGGTCGGTGCAGAGGGCCCGTCCGGACGTCCCTACGGCACCTCGACCCCGGAGCACGCCACCGGCGTCGGGCGGCAGAAGACCGCCCACGGCCAGAGCCCCTACATGCCGCCGGGCGACCAGGCCGGGTGACTTCCGGCTCGCCACCTGGTCCGGCTCGCCCGTATGAGCCGGTCAGGGGCGGCGCCTGCTGGCAGAGTTGGATCCGTGGCAGACGAGGTGCGCATCGGGGTGTTCCTGCCGGTCGCGGGGTTTCCGGGGCTCGGCCACGGTGAGGCGCTCGGCGCCGCCGTGGACGCGGCGGTGGCGGCCGAGCGGGCGGGGTTCGACGACGTGTGGATCGCAGAGCACCACTTCATGTCGTACGGACTGTGCCCCTCGGCCACGACGCTCGCCGCGTACGTGCTCGGCCGCACGCGGAGCATCGTGGTCGGCACGGCCGTGAGCGTGCTGTCGACGACGCATCCCGTAGCGCTGGCCGAGCAGGCCGCGCTTCTCGACCAGGTCTCCGGCGGCCGGTTCCGCCTCGGCGTCGGGCGCGGCGGGCCGTGGGTCGAGCTGGAGGTGTTCGGCACCGGGCTCGACCGTTTCGAGAACGGCTTCGTCGAGAGCCTCGACCTGCTGATCGCCGCCCTGACGCGCGACCGCGTCTCGGCCAAGGGGGCCACCTTCAGGTTCAGGGAGATAGAGATGGTGCCCCGTCCGGGAAGGCCGCTGCGGCCGACGGTCGCCTCGACCTCGCCGGGCACCGTCCAGGTGGCCGCCGCCCGGGGCCTGCCCATGCTGCTCGGCATGCACATCGGCGACCCGGACAAGGCCGCGCTGGTGGAGAGCTACGCGGGCACGGCCATCGCGCACGGTCACGAACTGACGGAGATACCGCACGTCGCTGCGGGCATCGCGTACGTCGCGGACACGACCTCCGAGGCGGTCGCGGCCATGAAGGAGTCGCTGCCGAGGTGGCTCGCGCCGGGTCTCGCCGGCTACCGGACGGTGGACGACCGCAGGTACCTCCCGAGAGACGCCGACGACTACGCCGACCTCCTGTGCCGCCTGCACCCCGTCGGCTCGCCCGGCCACTGCGCCGACACGATGCTCGCCACCATCAAGCGCACGGGCATCCGCCACCTGATCCTCATGGTCGAGGGCGCCGGCGACCCCGCCCTCACCCACCGCAACATCGCCAGGCTCGGCGCCGAGGTGCTGCCCCTCGTACGGGCATCGTGCTGAGCCACCGCAGTCCACGGCCCGGATGCGGAAGGATGACCCGCAAGGATCGAGGGGGAGGAAGTTCTGATGCGCATTGTCATCGCGGGTGGGCACGGCAAGATCGCTCTTCGGCTTGAGCGGGTGCTGGCGGAGCAGGGTGACGAGCCCGTCGGCCTGATCCGCAACCCCGCCCACGAGCAGGACGTCCGGGACGCCGGGGCCGAGGCGGTCGTCTGCGACCTGGAGACCGCCGGGGTGGAGGAGGTCGCCGAGCACCTGCGGGGGGCCGACGCGGCCGTGTTCGCGGCCGGGGCCGGGCCGGGCAGCGGGGCGGCGCGCAAGGACACCGTCGACCGCGCCGCCGCCGTGCTGCTGGCGGAGGCGGCCGAACGGGCCGGCGTGCGGCGCTTCGTGCAGATCTCCGCGATGGGCGCGGACCGGCCGCCGCAGCCGGGCACCGACGACGTCTGGGCGGCGTACATCAGGGCCAAGTCCGACGCGGAGGACGACCTGCGGGCGCGCGACCTCGACTGGACGGTGCTGCGTCCGGGGGCGCTCATCGACGACCCCGGCACCGGCCTCGTCACCCTGGCGGAGCCGCCGGTGCCGCGCGGGAAGGTCACCCGTGACGACGTCGCGGCCGTGATCGCCGGTCTCCTGGGCACCCCCGGCACCGGCGGGCGCACCCTGGAGCTCGCCGAGGGCGACACCCCGGTGGACGAGGCCGTCCGGTCGGTGGCGTCCTGAAGGCGCGAAAATTTCATCGTCCGTCCGGCGCCGGCCGGTTTCATTAAACGGTTCACCCGCCCATTCGTGACAATGTTTCCCCAGGTGGGGGACGCGGCAAAGTCGCACCGTGAACTACCTGTGTATGACGGTTGACGGCATGACGCCGCCCGGCGAGAGAGCCTTCTCGCGATCAATGACTTAATCGGTTAATTTCAGGGACGCTTCCGCCAGCGGCAACCCATTTCCTGCCGAGGGCCGTTCGTTTCCCGAAAGGAAGTCCGATGAGACGGAGTCTCGCCACCTTCGCGGCGGCCATGCTGGTCGCCGCCGGCGGAGTCGCCGCGGTGAGCATGTCTGCGGCGAACGCCGCCGCCGGGTGCAAGGTCGCCTACAAGGTCGTCAACCAGTGGTCGGGAGGCTTCCAGAGCGACGTCGCCATCACCAACCTCGGTGACCCACTGACGAGCTGGAAGCTGGAGTTCGACTTCCCCGACGCCGGCCAGAAGGTAGGGAGCGGCTGGAACGCCACGTGGTCGCAGTCGGGGGCGCACGTTACGGCGACGAGCCTGTCGTACAACGGTGCCCTCGCCACGAACGCCACCACCAGCGGCATCGGCTTCACCGGGACCTTCACCGCGAGCAACCCGGTGCCCTCGGCCTTCAAGCTCAACGGGGTGACCTGCACCGGGTCGGTCACCGCGACCCCGACCCCGTCGGTCACGCCTACCGTGACCCCGACCCCCACGCCCACGGTCACGCCCACCGTCCCGCCGGGCGCTGCGCCCAAGCTGCACGTGTCGGGCAACAAGATCGTCAACGCCTCCGGCCAGGCCGTACGGCTCCTCGGGGCCAACCGGTCGGGCGGCGAGTTCGCGTGCATCCAGGGCAACGGCATCTGGAACGGCCCGATGGACGACGCGTCCATCAACGCCATGGCCGCCTGGAAGATCAGGACGGTGCGAGTCCCGCTCAACGAGGAGTGCTGGCTGGGCACGAGCAACGTCCAGCCGCAGTACGGCGGGACGACGTACCAGAGCGAGGTGAAGGGCTACGTCTCCAGGCTGCTGGCACACGGCATCACCCCGATCGTGGAGATGCACTGGAGCTACGGCACCTACACCGGGACGTCCTCCGCCTGCACCGACGTGCACGCGTCGTGCCAGAAGCCCATGCCGGACGCGCAGTACGCGCCCGGCTTCTGGACCTCGGTCGCGAACACCTTCAAGGGTGACACCGCCATCGTGTTCGACCTGTTCAACGAGCCCTACCCGGAGCGGGCGACGGGCAGCGCCGCCTCCGGCTGGACCTGCTGGCGCAACGGCGGCACATGCCCGGGCATCGGCTACCAGGTGGCCGGCATGCAGACGCTGGTGGACACCGTGCGCGCCACCGGAGCCCAGAACGTCATCCTGCTCGGCGGCCTCGCGTACTCCAACGACCTGACCGGCTGGCTGGCGAACAAGCCGGCCGACGCGACCGGCAACCTCGCCGCCGCCTGGCACTCGTACAACTTCAACACCTGCTCAAGCCAGAGCTGCTGGGACAGCCAGCTCGCCCCGGTCGCGGCCCAGGTGCCCCTGGTCGCCGGGGAGATCGGCGAGAACGACTGCGCCCACGGGTACATCGACGGCCTGATGAACTGGCTCGACCAGAAGGGCCTCTCGTACCTGGCGTGGACCTGGAACAACTGGGACTGCTCCAGCGGCCCGTCGCTGATCACGGACTGGAACGGCACCGCGACGAACTACGGCGCGGGCTTCAAGGCCCACCTGGCGACCCAGTGACCGGCGTGGGACGGACGGCCGCCTGAGCGGCACGGCGGCGGGCGCTCGGGGGTGCCCGCCGCCGTCCGTGCGGCTCCTGGACAAGACGGGGCTTGTCGTCACCCGAAACAGAATGGAATTCTGTTCCCATGAACCGCGTGACGGCGAACGGCATCGAGATCGTGTACGACTCCTTCGGCTCCCCGAGCGGGCGCCCGCTACTGCTGATCATGGGGCTCGGCTCCCAGATGATCCACTGGGACGAGGAGTTCTGCGAGCTGCTCGCCGAGCACGGGCACCACGTCGTCCGCTTCGACAACCGGGACGTGGGCCTGTCGACCCACCTCCACGAGGCCGGCGTGCCCGATCTCGGCGCGGCCTCCGGCGGCGCGCAGGCGGTCCCGTACCTGCTCGGCGACATGGCCGACGACGCGGCCGGGCTGCTGGACACGCTCGGCCTGCCGAGCGCCCACGTGCTCGGGGTGTCGATGGGCGGGATGATCGCCCAGACCTTCGCCATCCGGCATCCGGCCAGGACCCGCAGCCTCACCTCCATCATGTCCACGCCCGGCCCCCAGATCGGGGCGCCGACCGAGCAGGCGATGGCCGCGCTCCTGTCGCGCTCGACCCCCGACCGGGAGGCGGTCGTCCGCCGCGCCCTGGAGGTCTGGAAGGTCCTCGGCTCGCCCGGCTTCCCGATGGACGAGGAACGGATCACCAGGCTCGCCGGTCAGAGCTTCGACCGCTCCTACGATCCCGCCGGGTTCGGACGCCAGTTCGCGGCGATCCTGGCCTCCGGCGACCGCACCGCCGCCCTCAGGGAGCTGTCGGTGCCCGCTCTGGTGATCCACGGCGAGGCCGACCCGCTCGTGCGACTGCCGGGCGGCGTCGCCACGGCGGACGCGATCCCCGGCGCCAAGCTCATCACCTTCCCCGGGATGGCCCACGACCTGCCACGCCCCCTGTGGCCGGAGATCGCCGCCGCCGTCACCGACCTCACCGAGCGGGCCGACCGCCCGTAGCGGGCCCCTCGATGCGTACGGCGAGGCCGTCGAGCATCTGCTTGAGGCCCAGCTCGAACAGCTCGTCGAGACGGAGCTCGTAGCCGTTCACCAGTTCGCCGGTGATCCTGGCGAACGTCGGGCAGTCGCCTGAGGCGGCGATGGCCGTCAGGGCGGGCGCCTGGAGGTCCATCCACTGGTCCTCCGACAGGCCCGTGAGGGCCTCGGCCTGCGCCGCCCTTTCGAGGTTGGCCGCGATGCCCTGGACGTAGCTGTAGAACAGCACGTGCAGGTCGAGCATGGTCGCGGGGCCGAGGCCGTGGCCGTCGAGGGCGCTCAGCGCCCACTCGGCGTGGACCATCAGGCTGGGCAGCGCCACGGGCCTGGTGAGCGCGGTGATCTGCGCCAGCCACGGATGCCTGCGATGGATCTCCCACAGCTTGCGCCCCCCGAGCTCCAGGCGCGCCCGCCAGCCGGAGGGCACCTCGGCGGGATAGGACTCCTCGCCGAAGGCGGCGTCGGCCATCAGCAGGATCAGATCGTCCTTGCTGTTGACATGGCGGTAGGGCGACATGGTGGCGACGCCCAGCCGGGCCGCGACGCCGCGCATGGACAGCGCGGCCAGCCCCTCGGCGTCGGCGATCTCGATGGCGGCGCGCACGATGCGCTCGCGGGTCAGCTCGTGGTCGGGGTCGGCCGCGGCGCGGTGGCGGGGCCGCTCGGGGGCGGGTTCGAGGGGAGCCACCACGGTGCCGGCCCGGGGCCGGGCCTCTACGAGCCCTTCCTGGCGCAGCGCGGTCAGCGCCTTCGTCGCCGTGGCCAGCGCCACGTCCCACTCCCTGGCGATCCGCCGGGTCGAGGGCACCCGCTCGCCGGGAGCGAGCTCGCCGTCCGCGATGCGCCGCCGGATCTCGGCGGCGATGCGGAGGTACGGCGGATCGGATTTCGCCACCACTGCCATCTCCCATTCCTGTACTAGTACAGAGGCTAGCAGCACGAACTGACCTGGATCGGCATCTGTACTAGTACACGAGGCTAAAAACGCCTGTTGGCAGGGCTGTGCATACGCTGTACATTCACTGGCGTACAACGTATCCGGGAGGTTTTCATGAAGACCGTGCTCATCTCCGGCGCGAGCGTCGCCGGACCCGCGCTCGCCTACTGGCTGCGCCGCCATGGCTTCACGCCCACCGTGGTCGAGCGCGCCCCCGCGCCCCGGCCGGGCGGCCAGGCGATCGACGTCCGCGGTGTGGCCATGGAGGTCGTCGCGCGGATGGGCATCGAAGCCGAGGTGCGGCGGGCCCGCACCCGGATGCGCGGCATGTCGACCGTCGACGGCGACGGCAACGAGACCTGGCGTTCCACCGAGATGACCTTCTCGGCCGGCCGCCTCGACAGCGGCGACGTCGAGCTGCTGCGCGAGGACCTGACGAGCCTGCTGTACGAGCGGACCCGCGACGACGTCGAGTACGTCTTCGGCGACTCGATCGAAACCCTGGAGGAGGACGAGCACGGTGTGCGGGCCGGCTTCGAGCGCGGGGAGTCTCGTGCCTTCGACCTGGTGGTGGGCGCCGACGGCCTGCACTCCAACGTCCGCAGGCTGGCCTTCGGCGAGGAGGGCCGGTTCATCCACCCCCTCGGCACCCATCTGGCGATCTTCAGCGCGGACAACTTCCTGAACCTGGACAACTGGCAGGTCTGGTACAGGGAGGGCGACGCGGGCTACGGCATCTACCCGGTGCGCGGCAACACCGAGATCAGGGTCACGCTCGGCTTCGCGTCCGAGCCGCCCGGCCACGACTACGGCGACGCCGAGCGGCAGAAGAGGCTCGTCGCCGAGCGGCTGTCGGGCCTGCGCTGGGAGACCCCGAGGCTGCTGAAGGCCATGTGGGAGGCGCCGGACTTCTACTTCGACGCGATGGCCCAGATCCGCGCCGGCCGCTGGACGAAGGGCAGGGTGGCGCTGCTCGGCGACGCCGGCTACTGTCCCTCGCCGCTGTCCGGCCAGGGGACCAGCCTGGCGCTGGTGGGCGCCTACGTACTGGCCCAGGAGCTCGGCCGGGCGGGCGGTGACCACACCAAGGCGTTCGCCCGCTACGAGGAGCGCATGCGCCCGTTCGCCGACCTCAACCAGGCGCTCGCCACCGAGAACCCCGGCGGGGCCGCGTCCGAGGAGTCGATCGACCGTGCCAAGAACGCGATCTCGCTCGACGCCGGGTGAGCCTGCGTCCGGTACGGCCCTGCGAGCTAACGTGAAGGGATGGAGCGGATCCTCGTGAGCGCGTGCCTGATGGGGCGGCCGGTTCGCTTCGACGGGCGCGCGAAGACCGTCGACGACGCGCTGCTCGCGGGCTGGCGTGCCGAGGGGCGGCTGGTGCCGTTCTGCCCGGAGGTCGAGGGCGGGCTGCCCGTGCCGAGGCCGCCCGCGGAGATCGAGGGCGGCGTCGGCGGCGCGGCCGTGCTGGCCGGCGCGGCGCGCATCCTCACGCCCGACGGCTCCGACGTCACGCGGCACTTCCTCTCCGGGGCCTACTCCGCCCTCGCCCTGGCTCGCTCCATGGGCATCAGGATCGCCCTGCTGAAGGACGGAAGCCCGTCCTGCGGCAGCCTGCGCATCCACGACGGCACTTTCCGGGGAAGGGTCACCCCCGGCGCCGGGGTGACCGCGGCCCTGCTGGAGTCCGACGGCATCCGCGTGTACGGCGAGGACCGCATCGCGGAGGCCGCGGAGTACCTCGGCGAGCTGGAGGCCACCGTTTAGATCAGGGGCTCACCGGGTCCGCGGTGGAGTCGTCGCCGATGATGGCCTTCTCGTCCGGCTTGTACACCAGCACTGTGTCGACGTACGACCGCAGGGCCGCGTCCAGGCCGACGTCGCGGCCCTCGGCCTCTGACATGAACCACCGGTGGTCGAGCACCTCGTGGAAGAGCTGCGCGGGCTCCAGCTTGCCGCGCAGCTCCTGCGGGATCGCGTGCACCGTCGGCTGGAAGGTCTCGGCGAGCCAGCGGTGGGCGACGATCGCCTCGTCCTCGTGGCGGAGCCCCTTGGCCACCCGGAAGGAGTCGAGGTCGTTGAGCAGCCGTCTGGCCTGGTTCTCCTCGACGTCGAGCCCGGTGAGGCGGAGCAGGCGGCGCTGGTGGTGCCCGGCGTCCACGACCTTCGGCCGCACGATCAGCCGGGCGGTGCCCGCCTTGCGCCTGACCATCATCTCGGCGACGTCGAAGCCCAGCGAGTTCAGCCGCCGGATCCGCTGGTCGATGAGATGCCACTCGACGTCCTCGACGATCTCCTCCTGCGTGAGCTCGTCCCAGAGCCGGCGGTAGCGCTCGCAGAGCTGGTCGGCGAACGCGAGGGGGTCGATCGAGGGGTGCAGGAACCCGCCCGCCTCCAGGTCCAGCATCTCGCCATAAATGTTGACGTAGGCGACTTCGATGTCGTGGTTGCGCTGGCCCTCGCTGATCACCGGGTGCAGCTCGCCGGTCTCCGCGTCCACCAGGTACGCCGCGAACGCTCCCGCGTCCCGCCTGAAGAGGGTGTTGCTCAGCGAGCAGTCGCCCCAGTAGAACCCGGCCAGGTGCAGCCGTACGAGCAGCACGGCCAGCGCGTCCAGCAGGCGGATCAGCGTGTCGGGCCGCAGCGTGCCGGAGAGCATCGCCCGGTAGGGGAGCGAGAACTGCAGGTGCCGGGTGATCAGCGCCGAGTCCAGCGGCTCGCCGGCGGCATCCGTCCTGCCGGTGACGACGGCCACGGGCTCGACGGACGGGGTGTCGAGGCGGCTCAGGTCCCACAGGAGCTGGTACTCCCGCTTGGCGTACCGCTCGCTGATCTCCTTGATCGCGTAGACCCGTCCGGACAGCCGGGCGAACCGGACGACGTGCCGGGAGATGCCGCGCGGCAGCGTCACGAGGTGGTGCTCGGGCCAGTTCTCCAGGGGAAGGTCCCAAGGCAGACGGATGAGGTCGGGATCGCTGGGAGCGCCAGTCATCTGGAGCGGCAACCCTTTGCTCCTCGAATGTCGGAGATGTTGGGTTCGACGCTAGCCGCTCGGCACGTTCCGCCGCAGCCAGGTCCGCTCCGTGGACATCTCCGTGGACATCCGGGTCTCGCGTGGATGCCGAGGTCCCGCGCCCGCCGCCGACGCTGCGCGCTCGCGCCCTCACTTTCGGCGACCGGGCGGACCGGCCGGAGGGGCTGCCGACCGGACCTCTGACGGCATGACGGGCCGCCCCGACTTCACTGGTCTAGACCGGGTCAAAGGGGTGTCGATTCGGCTTCAATTTGTGCCATCATCGGCCGGTGACCTGTGCCGTTGTTAGGTTACGGAGGAGTTTCGCAAGGTGTCGGACGTCCCCCTTTGTCGCGGGTCGTTTGCTGGTCGGCTACAGCTCGATCACGGGTTGGCCCATACCACTTGACGCTGTACTGGGATGGACGTACGTTCCTCAAACGTTTAGGAAACTTTCCTAATTGATTGCCCCATTCCTGGAGGGTTGCATGTCCAACTCCGCCGGCACGCCCCGAGAGATCACCCGGCGGCAGATGCTCCGCCGGATCGGCCTCACCGCACTCGTCGCAGGTCCGGCGGCGAGCATGCTGAGCGCCTGCGCGACCAGCGGAGGCAGCTCCGCGGCCTCCCCGACCGCCGCGGGCAGCGGCGCCGCGACCTCGGCTGCCAACCCCTTCGGGGTCAAGGCGGACGCCCCCCTCGAAGTGGTCATCTTCAAGGGCGGTCTCGGCGACAGCTACGCCACCGACGTGCACGAGCCGCTGTACACGAAGGAGTTCCCGAAGGCCTCCGTCAAGCACGTCGCCACGCAGCAGATCGCCCAGACGCTGCAGCCCCGCTTCGCCAGCGGCGACGTCCCCGACTTCATCGCCAACTCCGGCTCCGACCTGATGGACAACGGCGCCCTGCAGACCGAGGGCCAGCTGCTCGACCTCACCCAGCTGTTCGACGCCCCCTCGCTCGACGACCCGAGCAAGAAGGTCAGGGACACGCTGATCCCCGGCACCGTCGAGTCCGGCCTCATCGCCGGCAAGCCGTACATCCTCAACTACGTCTCCAGCGGCTACGGCCTCTGGTACAACGGCAAGCTCTTCAAGGAGAAGGGCTGGACCCCGCCGAAGACGTTCGACGAGTTCAAGACCCTCTGCGAGACCATCAAGAAGGCCGGCATCACGCCGTACGCCTACGCGGGCAAGAACGCCTCCTACTACCAGTACTGGATGATCCTCATCACGGCGGCGAAGATCGAGGGCAACCAGCTCCTGATCGACATCGACAACCTCGAAGACGGCGCCTGGACCCGTGACTCCGTGAAGCAGTCGGCCGCCGCGTGGGCCGAAATAGGCAAGTACATGGACAAGAGCTACGAGGGCCTCATCCACACCGAGGTCCAGACCCGGCAGAACCAGGACAAGGTCGCTCTGTACCCGTCCGGCTCCTGGCTGGAGAACGAGCAGAAGAGCAACACGCCCGACACCTTCGAGTACGCCGTGACGCCGACCCCGAGCCTCACGCCGTCCGACAAGATGCCGTTCGAGGCCATCCGCTCCGCCGCGGGCGAGCCGTACATCATCCCCGCGAAGGGCAAGAACACCCCCGGCGCCCTCGAGTACGCCCGCATCATGCTCTCCAAGGAGGGTGCCAAGGGCTTCACCGAGAAGTCCGGCAGCCTCACCGTCGTCGTCGGCGCCGCCGAGGGCCTCTCGCTGTCCCCGGGCCTCAAGAGCATCAACGACGCCCAGACGGCCGCGGGCGCCAACATCGTCACCTACAGCAGCTTCGAGAACTGGTACAAGGAGCTGGAGACCGAGCTGCGCAAGCAGACCAACTCGCTGATGTTCGGCCGCATCTCCGCCGAGGAGTTCTGCGCCAAGATGCAGAAGAAGGCCGACGCGGTCAAGGCCGACTCCTCCACCACCAAGCAGAACCGGACGGTGTAGTAGATCATGCGGCAAGGCGACGGCGGGCTCGCCGGGAGGCTGCTCAACGCGAAGGCCAGGAAGTACGGGTTCATCTTCTCGTTCCTCGTGATCCCGTTGATCCTCTATGTGGTCTTCGTGATCAGCCCCTACGCGCAGGCGTTCTACATCTCGCTGACCAACTGGCGGGGGATCTCCGCGAATCCGCAGTTCATCGGGTTCGAGAACTTCACCCGCCTGCTGGACGACGACGTCTTCTGGGCGGCCGTGCGCCACCACGGGCTCCTGCTGCTCGCCATGCCGCTGATCACCATCGCGATCGCGCTGTTCTTCTCGTTCCTGCTGAACCTCGGAGGGGGCAGCAGGGGCGGGAGGATGACCGGGGTCTGGGGGTCGAAGTTCTACCGGGTGGTCTACTTCTTCCCCCAGGTCCTGGCCGTGGCCGTCGTGGGCGTCCTGTTCCAGGCGATCTACCGTCCCGACCAGACCGGCGTGCTGAACGGCATCCTGAAGTGGGTGGGCCTCAACCCGGTCGGCTGGCTGATCAACACCGACCTCGCCCTCTGGTCGATCATGGGCGTGGTGGTCTGGCAGTCCGTCGGCTTCTACGTCGTGCTGTTCTCCGCGGGGATGTCGGCCATCCCGAGCGACGTCTTCGAGGCGGCGGCCCTCGACGGGGCCGGCCGGTTCCGGCTCTTCTTCAGCATCACGCTCCCGCTGATCTGGGACACGATCCAGGTCGGCTGGGTATACCTCGGCATCGCGGCCTTCGACTGCTTCGCCCTGGTCCAGGTGCTCTCGGTCGATCGGGGCGGTCCCGACAACGCCACCACGGTCCTGCCCCTGGAGATCTGGCGCACGGCGTTCACCTTCTCCAAGTTCGGCTACGCCTCCGCGATGGGCGTGGCCCTGTTCTTCCTGACCATCACGTTCGCCGCGCTCAGCCTGCGCGTGACGCGCCGCGAGAGGATCGAGCTCTGATGATGGCGACCCAAACCGACGCGGTCCGGGTGGCCAACGCCTCGCACGCGGCCTCCCGGCGCCGGCGGAAGAACCCGGCGGGCGTCTTCGGGGCGCTCTCCCACGTCGCGCTGATCGTGTGGACGATCCTGGTCGTCGGCCCGATCCTGTGGACGTTCCTCGCGTCCTTCAAGACCAACCCCGAGATCGTCGGCGACGCGCCGCTCGCTCTGCCCGAGAGCTTCAGCTGGGCCTCCTGGGGCCGGGCCTGGGAGAAGGCCCACATCGGGCGGTACATGCTGAACACGGTCTTCGTGGTCGGCGTGAGCACGCTCTTCACGATGCTGTTCGGGTCGATGGCGGCGTACGTGCTGGCGCGCTACAGGTTCTTCGGCAACCGGGCGATCTACTACCTGTTCGTGTCGGGGCTGTCCTTCCCGGTGTTCCTGGCGCTGGTGCCGCTGTTCTTCGTGGTGCGGAACCTCGGCCTGATCGACACCCACCTCGGCGTGATCCTGGTCTACATCGCCTACTCGCTGCCGTTCACGGTGTTCTTCCTGACGGCGTTCTTCAAGACCCTGCCCAACTCGGTGGCGGAGGCGGCCATGATGGACGGCGCCTCGCACACCCGCACGTTCTTCCAGATCATGGTGCCGATGGCCAAGCCCGGCCTGATCAGCATCACGATCTTCAACATCCTCGGCCAGTGGAACCAGTACCTCCTGCCGATCGTGCTGCTGTCGGGCAGCGTCGAGGACAAGTGGGTGATCACCCAGGGCATCGCCAACATCAACACCACCGCCGGCTACGAGGCCGACTGGCCCGGCCTGTTCGCGGCGCTGAGCATGGCGATCATCCCGATGCTGATCGTCTACATCATCTTCCAGCGGCAGATCCAGTCCGGCCTCACCGCTGGAGCCGTCAAGTAGCCGTCAGGTGGCCGTACCTCGGCCGTGCGCCCGCGGGTAGCGGCCGAGGAGGCGGGCGAGCTTCAGGCTCAGGTGCAGCGTGAGCCGCTCGCCGCCGTCCCTGAGATCGGTGCCCGCCAGCTCCTCCACCCGCCGCAGGCGGTAGTAGAGCGAGGTCCTGTGCAGCCGGAGCCGTTCCGAGGTGGCGTGCGCGCTGCCGGCGAGGTCGAGGTAGACCTCCAGCGTCTCCAGCAGGGGCCGGTGGGTCTCGTCGGCGAGCAGGCGTTCGAGTCCTTCGTGGAGCTTCAGCGTGGCGGGCGGGAGCTGGGTCAGCAGCCGGTAGACGCCCAGGCGTGACCACTCGGCCGACGGCCCGAGGGCGGGCATCCGCGCCGCCACCTCGGCGGCCCGCGCGGCCTCCACGTACGACCCGGAGGCCTGGTCGAGGCGCGGCCGGGGCTCGCCCGTGCCCACCACCACAGGGAACTCCATCGCCGCGTGGATCTGCTCGGGGCGGGCGGCGCCTGAGAAGATCAGCACGGCATGGTCGTACCGTACGAGATGCAGCGTGCGCCTCGGCCCGAGCCTGTGCCGCACGGTCAGCAGGGCCCGTTCCATCGCCTCGCGCAACGGCTCGTCCACCTGGCCGTCCAGAAGGGGACGGGCGACCGCCACGGTGACCGGCTCGGACTGCGGGAAGCTGCCCGCCTCGATCAGGCTCCGCGCGCCCTCCTCCGCCGCGCCCGGGGTGCCGAGCAGCACGCTGGTGACCGCGTCCAGCTCCCGGTGCGCGGCGAGCCCGATGGCGAGGCTCTCGTGGAAGAGCGCGACCCCGACGGCCGAGGCCACCTCGGCCACGACGCCGATCTCCTCCTCCGACATCGGCGGGCCTGCGTCGATGAACCACAGGAAGCCGAGCAGCCGTCCGCCGTGCCGGGCGGGGACGCACACGCGGGGCAGCAGCCCGAGAGCGGCCGCGCCCGGCGTGCGGATGGGGCCCTGCGCATCGAAGATGCCGGCGGCGCGCAGCCACTCGCGTACCTCGGGAGTCGTCTCGCGGCGCAGGATGGAGTCGCGCCGTATGTCGTCGAGCGGCTCCTTCTGCCGGCTGTAGGCGAGCACGTGCTGTAACCGGTCCTCCAGCATTACGGCCCGGCCCAGTTGGACGGCCAGACCGTCCACAACGCGTTGCAGCCCGCTGGCCATCGAGAACCTCCTGAGCGGCGGGTTTCATCACCTGTAGGACAAACCCCCGCAACAGTCCCTACAGGTGACGGATGATCTCCGTCAATAGCGTCTGTAGCGTCACCCGCTGAGTGCCGGCCCAGACTTAGGGGTGACGCCGTGACCGAGTCGTCAATTCACCGCAGGAAAAGACGGCTGTCCGTATTGTTGTTAGCCATCGTGCTGGGTCCGGTAGGACTGGCAGCGGTCCCCGCCTCGGCGGAGCCGTCGCCCGACCCCGCGCACCCGTGGCAGGCCGATCACTGGCCGCAGCGCCAGCCCTGGCAGGAGCAGGAGCCGGCGGCCCTGTTCAAGGGCAAGCCCGGCGGCCCGACGCCGATCGACCCGCAGAACTGGAAGAACCCGGACCACATGACCTGGGAGGACGACTACAAGGGCGTCCCGGGCACCAACTGGTCCGATCCCGCGGGCAAGGGTTCCAAGCGCACGTTCAAGGGCGCGCTGGTGCTGCTCGACTACCCGAACCAGCCGTTCGTCGTCACCCAGCCGGCGAAGTCCACGGTGTTCGGCAACCCGAGCAACGAGGCGCACGACATCCCCCGTGACCAGGTGGCCAAGTTCTACCAGGACTTCCTCAACACCCCCGGAAAGCTGAACCGGGGTCACACCATCCACGAGTACTGGATGGAGGACTCCGGCGGCCGGTACGGCGTCGAGCTCAACGCCTTCGGGCCCTACAAGATGCCCGGCAAGTCCCACGAGTACGCCATGGAGTTCCAGGGCGGCACCGGCTGCCCGGCCGGGGACACCTGCAACCGCAACATCCGCACCGACGGGCGCGCCGCCTGGGCCACCGACGCCGGTGAGGCGGAGCTGAGCAAGTTCGACTTCGTCTTCTACCTCAGCGCGGGGCAGGACGAGTCGTCGACCTGGCAGGAGTTCGGGCCGATCAAGTTCCCCACGAAGGAGGAGGTGACCGACGACTTCGGGCCGCCGGACCCGAACCTCCCCAACTGGGCGAAGACGCGGTACGTGGACTGGACCTCCTGGGCCGCGGCGTCCACCATCTGGCCCAACGCCGGCGGTGGCTCCTCCACGCAGGCCGAGAGCTCCGGACAGGGCGTGTACGCCCACGAGTTCAGCCACATCCTGGGCATCGGCGACAACTACAACAACCCGTTCGGCGTGCCGCCGCGCCGCGCGTACACCGGCATCTGGGAGATGCTCAGCCGGGGCAGCTTCAACGGTCCCGGCGGCCCGCACAGCCGGTGGACGATCCCGCCCACCGGAGGCGGCTCGATGGGCGCCCAGCACATGCTCCGTAACAAGATCAAGCTGGAGATGGTGGACGAGCAGAACGTCTTGCGGCTCTCGCGGGAGGCGCTGGCCGACTCCGGCCTCGTCGTCGCCCGGGTGACGGCGCGTGAGGTGCAGCCCGGCAAGACCGATCTGTCCGGCGTGAACATCACCCTCGGCACCGGCGACCTCAGCCCGGCGTGCAGCACTCAGACCGACCCGCTGTGCGACGGCCGCGGCTACCAGAACTACACGATCGAGGTCGTGGACCGGGTCGGCTCCGACTCCTTCACGCCCGACTCCGGAGTGCTGCTGGCCAAGACCAAGAACCAGGACCAGGCGCCGTTCGAGTGGGTCATCGACGCCAACCCGCAGGACATCGGCATGACCGACTACGTCCTGCCGGACGGCACGCGGGTCCCGATCACGATCGGCGACTACCGGCAGCTGTCGGACGCCCTCTTCCACGCGGGCACCGACTCCGGCAGCGAGTACGAGTACGTCGACGAGGCCAACCGCCTGCACTTCTACGTGCTCGACCTCCAGCGCGACAAGAAGGGCACGCTGTCGTACACCGTCGCCGTCCGCTCCCTGGACGGTGCCGGTCCCCAGAAGCGGGGCGTCAGGGTGCTGCCCAGCGCCACGATCGCCAAGGGCACCGAGTGGGCGTCCTGCAGCTTCCCGATCACGAACACCGGCAAGGCCGCGACGCCCGCGGGCCAGCATCCCGAGGATGTCGGCTCGTACCTCAAGTCGGACGTCTACCGCCTCGCCACCACGGTGAGCGGCAAGGGCTGGACCACCTGGGTGCCCAACCAGCTCTCCACCCTTGAGTTCGGCAAGACGGCGCTCGTGCCGGTCTACGCCCAGCGCGCCAAGGGCGGCGACCACCTGGCGAAGCTGAAGCTCACCGCCACCTCCGAGAGCGACCCCTCCAAGAAGGCCACCGCCACCTGCCAGCTGGTGGGCATCTGACCATCTCCCTCCCTGACGACCCCGGTGGGTACGGCCTGACGTACCCACCGGGGTCGCCTTATGCCGGCACTTCCCCGTTCCGGGTGGATGGGTGAAGATGGGGCGAAGCTGATCGTCTAGGGTCGTGCGCCGGCGCGCCCACCGGCCGGGCTTTCCGGTGTGCCGCCCGCCTGGCCAGGGAAGGCTCACATGCCGCACATCGAGCTGGGGAACGACGCTCCGGGTATCCGTGGCCTGATGCAGTACCGCCCAGAGACGGGCAGGGTGCTGAGCGAGCTCGCGGAGACCCTGCTGCGCGACGACAACACGTTGTCGCGGGGCGAGCGCGAGCTCATCGCCTCCTACGTCTCCACTCTCAACCAGTGCAAGTTCTGCTCGGCCTCGCACTCGGCCTTCGCGGCGGCGCAGCTGCCCGGCGGCATGGAGACCGTCGTCCACGCCTGCTCGGACGTCGACGGCGCCCCGGTCTCCGGCAAGCTCAAGGCGCTGCTCCACATCGCGGGGGCGGTCCAGCGGCTCGGCACCGAGGTGACCGAGGACCACGTCGCCGCCGCCCGCGAGGCCGGCGCCACCGACGTGGAGATCCACGACACCGTGCTCATCGCCGCCGCCTTCTGCATGTACAACCGCTACGTGGACGGCCTTGGCACCTACGCCCCCGACGCCCCCGCCGCGTACGCCCACATGGCCGAGCAGATCGTCACCGACGGCTACCTGGCCCGCCTGTCCCCGCGGGGCTGAGCCGCACGCGCCGGAACGGCCGGACGCGCGAAACGCACCGGCCGTTCCGGACAGGCGACAACCCCGCCGGTCGCGTGAAAAACTCGTCCCATGGACAGGTTGGACGACGCGGCGATTTCCACCCGGCTCGACGAGATGCCCGAATGGCGCAGGGAGGGCGACGAGATCCGGCGCACGGTGGTCGCCCCCGACTTCCCGACGGCGATCGCCATCGTGAACGACGTGGCCGAGCAGGCCGAGCACCTCAACCACCATCCGGACATCGACATCCGGTGGCGGCGCCTGCACATCGCCCTCATGACCCACGACGCCGGCGGCCTCACCGACATGGACTTCAAGCTCGCCGCCCGCATCGACGCCATCGCCGCCGACCACGGCGCCTAGCAGCCGCTTGCCGTCGAGGGGTGACACTAGAATCTCGTTCTATGTCAGACGACAGGGCGTTTTTCGCGCTCAAGAACGGTGAGCTGGTCCCCGCTCCTCATGCCCGTAGCCCCTGGTCGGCGGACATGTTGCATGGACGTCTGCTCGGCGGTTTGGCCGCCCGGGCGCTTGAGGTGGAGTACGGCGATCCGGACTTCCACTTCGCCCGGCTGACCGTCGACCTGTTCCGCAACAGCCCCCTGCTGCCGCTGACCGTGGAGACGGTCCAGGTCAGGGAGGGGCGCAGGATCCGCGTAGCCGACGCCACCGTGCGTACCGGGCAGGGTGTGGTCGCGCGGGCCAGTGCGGTGCTCCTGCGCAAGGGTGAGCAGCCGCCGGGAGAGACGTGGCGGACTCCGGCCTGGGACGTGCCCGCTCCGGCCGAGCTGGGCCCGCCCCCGCTCGCCGAGTGGACGCCGCCCTTCGATCTCTGGCGGCTGACCGAATGGGCCGAGCCGGGGTCCAACCGGGCGTGGCTCAGGGAGACCCATCCCCTGGTCGAGGGCGAGGCGCTCTCACCTCTTGTACGCGTCGCGCTGGCCGCCGACTTCGCCAGCCCCCTCGGCAACTCCGGCACGGCCGGCCTGCACTTCATCAACGCGGACTACACGCTCACCCTCAGCCGCCTGCCACTCGGCGAGGACGTGGGCATGGAGTCGAACGGGCACCTCAGCGACGAGGGCATCGCGACCGCCCACTGCACGCTGCACGACACGGCGGGCCCGATCGGCTACTGCCTGGTAACCGCCGTGACCAACCCGGGAAGCCTCCTCGGCGGGTAGCCCAGTGGCCGACGGCTGGCGAAGGGCCCGATAAAAAGCGGCAAACCTGTGGGTTCACGCCGACGTGCCGGTGTCGTACGCTCTACGGGCGCCGGTCCTGGGTGGCAGCCGAGAGGCCGCCACCCAGAACCGGTATCCCTCGGTGGGGTTCAGCAGATCTGACCAGGACCCCGTTGGACGTCCACCGAGTCTGTTATCGCACTACCGGGGGGCATCGTCGGCGATATCCACCTGGATCTGCCGACGCTGCCCCCCACCGATTCCAGGTAGTCGGCCAGCTTGGTGGAGAGCACCACCGACCGGACGCGGAACCAGCTGTCCTCCGGTCCTTCCAGTGGCACGGTGATCTGCCACTCCTCGCCGACGATCCGGACGTCGGTGAAGAACGTGATCGCGCTGTCCGTCGCGTCGGTCTGTTGTACCGCTATCACCTGCTTCGTACCGGGCCGTGAGGTGCCGTGCCCGCTCACCCTCAGGCAGGGTGTGACCTTCGCGTGGGAGCCGTGCAGCGGGACGTCGATGCTTATCTCGTCGACGCCCGAGGGCCAGGTCTTGATCGCCTGAAGGACGAGGGCGGCCGTGACGGCGACCGCGACCCCGCTGCTGAATCCGAGGAGATGCCTGCCCGCCGCTCTTATGGCGCGATTCCCCCGTGTCGCCGGCGGAGCGGGCGAAGGCCCTTCTGCAGATGGTTCTGGACTTAAATGGTCGGTTAGTGTCATATCCCGCTGTGCCTCCATAATAGCGTTGATCCAACTGAGGCCACAGCGTAGGGCATGTAGATGGGGCAGCAGCAACTATGGCGGATATTTCATGAAAGATCATCGCTATACGTCTCTGAGCTGCACGGACATTAATTGGAATGGTGTTCGGGATGGTCGCCACAGAGCCGAGAATCGGGAGAAATGACCGGTTTGATCTGATTATCCTGATTCTTATCGACGGTCACGGGTGGCGTGGGTGACATGCGGAACATGCACTTGGAATCTGCAAATGCACGTGCAGATGTACGTGAAAGTGCCGGGTCCCTTAGGGGCGTAGCTCTTGATGAGGAAAGGCGTCTTACCAGATCCGCTAATCAAGCGTCAGGCGGGTTGAAGTGCTTATTGGGCGCTACGGACGCGGGTGTTCGATGATCACGTCTCTTCACCTATGCGGAGGCGCGGGGCATACTCGTGGGTAACCGACAGAAGTTCGGCAACGAGGAGACCCCCATGAGCCTCTCGGACCTGCGACCCGTGCCCGCCGAGCAGTTGACCTTCCGCCTTCCCCCGAAGTTCGAGAACGTGGCGGACGAGCGGCGCCACCGCCAGGAGCGGCTGGCCGCGGCGCTGCGGCTGTTCGGCCGGTTCGGCTTCGAGGAGGGCGTGGCCGGCCACATCACCGCCCGCGACCCCGAGCACCCCGACCACTTCTGGGTCAACCCCTTCGGGATGAGCTTCAAGCACGTCAAGGTGAGCGACCTGATCCTGGTGAACCATCGCGGGGAGGTCGTCGAGGGCCGCTACCACGTCAACCAGGCGGCGTTCGCCATCCACGCCATGGTCCACCAGGCCCGCCCGGACGCCGTGGCCGCCGCGCACAGCCACTCGGTGTACGGAAAGGCGCTCTCGTCACTCGGGCAGTGGCTCGAACCGCTGACCCAGGACGCGTGCGCGTTCTACGAGGACCACGGCCTGTTCGACGACTACACCGGCGTGGTGCTGGAGACCGAGGAGGGCCGGCGGATCGCCGGGGCCCTCGGCTCCCACAAGGCCGTCATCCTCCGCAACCACGGCCTGCTGACGGTCGGCGACTCGGTGGACGCCGCCGCCTGGTGGTTCATCACCATGGAGCGCTCGTCCCAGGCGCAGCTGCTGGCCAAGGCGGCCGGCCAGGTGGTGCCGATCTCACACGAGAACGCCAAGCTCACCCACGGCCAGATCGGTAACGACCTGGTGGGCTGGATCAACTTCCAGCCGCTCTACGACCAGATCACCGGCGCGGAGCCCGACCTGTTCGACTGAGCAGGCAGGGCCCGGCTCACTCGAACAGGGCGGCCGGGGGCACCGGGGAGACCACGGAGTCGCCGTCCCTGATCGGGGCCGCGCCCGCGACGAAGTTCACCAGCCCGTCCTCGTAGACGCACCGGGCCTGCGTCAGGCCGCCCGCCGCCTTCCTGATCAGGTCCTGGAGGGGCAGCGGCGCAGGGGAGGCGGCCACGATGAGGTTCCCGAACCGCCGCCCGCGCAGGACGCCGGGGTCGGCCATCAGCGCCACGTGGCGGAATGTGCCGCGCACGGTCGCGACGACGCGGCGCGCGAAGGCCAGCCCCTTGCCGTCGGCGATGTTGACCAGCAGCGTGCCGGAGTCCTTGAGCACGCGGGCGACGTCGCCCATGTACTCGGCCGTCGCGAGGTCGAGCGGCATGATCGCGCCGCTGAACGCGTCCAGGATGAACAGGTCGGCCGAGGCGTCGTGCAGGCCCGCGGCGGCCGAGCGGCCGTCGGCCACCCGCACCTTCAGCCGGGGCACGGACCGCAGGTGGAGCTGGTCCCTGACGAGCTGCACGAGCATGGCGTCGGGCTCGACCACGATGTGACGGGAGCCGGGCCTGACCGCCGCGATGTACCGGGGGAGCGTGCACGCCCCGGCGCCCACGTGGACGACGTCCAGCGGGCCGTCCTCGATCGCGTCGATGACGTCGGCCATGAGCCGGACGTACTCGAAGTCCAGATAGGTGGGATCCTCGAGGTCCACGTACGACTGGGGGACCCCCGCCATGCTGAGCAGCCAGCCGTTCGGCCGGTCCAGGTCGCGCAGGAGCTCCACCTCGCCCGAGTCCACCGGGTAGCGGCCGGGCAGGGGAGTCGCCTCCGCCTTGCGCTTGCCCACACGATCTCCCATTGCTTCTGATATATCGGGATGTGCCATACCCGGCACTCTTGGGAGAACCGTATGCGCCGCCGAGGACTGCTCGCTCTGGTCGTGGTGAGTCTCGTCATCGTCGCGGCGGCACTCGTGGCTCTGGTCGTCGACTCGCGCCGGGTCACGGGAAGCCCCCAGGCGACCGGCCAGGCGTACCTCGACGCCTGGGCGGCCGAGAACCTCGCCGAGATGCGCAAGCTGGTCGCGTCCCCGCCCCCCGACTTCCTGGACCAGCACCGGCGCCTCAGCACCGACCTGCAGATCCTGTCCATCAGGCTGACGCCCGGGGCGGTCGTGCGGCGGAGCGAGCAGTCCGCCGACATGCCGTTCGACGGGGCGAGGCAGATCGGGGAACTGGGACAGTGGAGGTTCTCCTCCGTGCTGCACCTCGCGGTCAGGGACGGCGGGTGGAAGGTCGTCTGGACGCCCGACACCCTCCACCCCGGGCTCGCGGCGAACGAGCGGCTGCGCATGACCGAGATCCCCGTGCCGGGGACCGACCTGCTCACCCGGCAGGGCAAGCCGCTGCCCCACGACAGCGGGGCCGAGAGGTACTTCCAGGATCTCACCGGCAAGGTCGACGACCTGTACGTGGATCCGCCGACGGGGTGGGCGATCGAGGCGGTGTCCTCCACGGGGAAGTCCCGGAGGCTCGTGGTGTTCCGCCAGGCCGCAGTGCGGACGTTCCGCACGACCCTCGACTGGTGGACGCAGGCCGCGGCGGCGCGGGCCATGGACGGCATCGCCGATCCCGCCGCCATCGTCGCGGTCAGGCCGTCCACGGGGGAGGTGCTGGCCGTGGCCGACCGGCTGCCGGGCCAGGGCGCCTTCTACAAGCCCTATCCGCCGGGTGCCGCCTTCGAGAGGCTCGGGCAGGAGGCGGAGGAGTTCGGGTTCGGGGGGAAGCTGAAGTCCGGCCTCGGCGGGGTCTGCGGCACCGTGCGGCGGGCCGGGGTCGGAGACGCGCCCGGCGCGGACGCCATCGGGCGGAACTCCGTGCGGGCCACCCCGCTGTGCATGGCGCTGGCCGCCGCCGCCGTCCAGAACGGCACATGGCGCCCGCCGAGGCTGATGTCGGAGGACGCCGTCGGACGGCTGGAGACCGACGGGCGTCCCAAGCCGAGAAAGCTGCCGCCGCAGGTGCTCGCCCCGTTGCGCTCGATGATGACGGCGGTCGTGACGGACGGGACGGCGGCCCCGTCGGGGCTGCCCGAGGGCGTCTCGGGCACGACCGGCACCGCGCCGGCCGCCTCGGGGCAGGACCACGCCTGGTTCGTCGGCTACCGGGGCGACCTCGCCTTCGCGGTGCTCGTCGAGCACGGCGGCGCGGGAGCCGCTGCCCCCATCGCCGCGCGCTTCCTCGACGCCCTTTGAGCGCGTGATCGAACTCACAACCTACGGCGGCGTAAGTTACGCTAGCGTAGGTTGTGAGGAGGTTGAGATGACCACAATGACCGCCGCCCCCGCCGTCTCCCCCGATCGAACGGTTCCCCCGCCGAAGCTGCGCGGCTGGCTGCACGCCGGGGCGTTGCCCGCGACGCTGATCGCCGGGTTCGTCCTCGTGGCCCTCGGGCCGACCCTGCAGGCCCGCCTCGCCGCCGCGATCTACGCGGTGACCTCGGGCCTGCTCTTCGGCGTCTCCGCGACCTACCACCGCGGCCGCCAGGCCTCCCGCCTGGCCGAGGTCCTGCGGCGGCTCGACCACGCCAACATCTACCTGATCATCGCGGGCACCTACACGCCCCTCGCGCTGCTCGCGCTGGACGGGCCGGTGCGGGTCGCCGTGCTCTCGGTGATCTGGGCGGGAGCCGTCGCCGGGGTCGTCTTCCGCTCGGTGTGGATGGGGGCGCCCCGCTGGCTCTACACGGCGCTCTACGTCGCGCTGGGCTGGACCGCCGTCTTCGTGATGCCCCAGCTGGTCGACGGCGCGGGGGTGGCCGCGGTCGTGCTCGTCATCGTGGGCGGCGTCCTCTACAGCCTCGGCGGCCTCGTCTACGGCCTGCGCCGCCCTGACCCCTCGCCGCGCTGGTTCGGCTTCCACGAGGTGTTCCACGCCTTCACCCTGGCCGCCTACGTGGCGCAGTACGTCGCGGTCTCACTGGTGGTCTACGCCGCCGGCTGAGGCCTCCCGGGCGAGCCTGCGGGCGGCCAGCTCGGCGTAGAGCGCCGCGCCGTCGGCCAGCACGGCGTCGTCGAAGGCCGCCTCCGGCGCGTGGTTGTAGGCGGCCTTCGACGGGTCGGCCCCCGTCGGGCAGGCGCCGAGGGCCACGAAAGCCGACGGCACCTCCTCGCAGACGAACGAGAAGTCCTCGGAGCCGGTGAACGGCTGGGGCGCCCTGACGAACCGCCGCTCGTCGAACACCTCACGTACGGTGGCGCCGACGAAGTCCGCCTCGGCCGCGCTGTTGACGGTGACGGGATAGCTCACGTCGTAGTCGGCCTCGACCTCCAGGCCGTGCGCGGCGGCGATGCCCCGCACGAGCGCCAGGACGCGCTCCTGGACGCGGCCGTGGGCCGCCTCGGAGAACGATCTGATCGTGGCCTCGAAGCGGGCCTCACCGGGGATGACGTTGTCGGCGGTGCCGGCGTGGAAGCTCCCCACGGTGACCACCACCGGATCGAACACGTCGAAGCCCCGCGTGACCATGGTCTGCAGCGCGGTGACCATCTCGCACGCGGCGGGGATCGGGTCGTTGGCCAGGTGCGGGGTCGAGCCGTGCCCGCCCGAGCCGCGCACGGTCACGACCAGCCGGTCCGCCGCCGCCATGATGGGGCCGCCCCTGCTGACGAAGACGCCCTGCGGAAGCAGCGAGCTGATCACGTGCAGGGCGTACGCGGCGACGGGACGGCGGCCGGAGGCGTCCAGCACGCCCTCCTCGATCATGATCTTCGCGCCGCCCGCGCCCTCCTCGCCGGGCTGGAACATGAAGACCACGTCGCCGGCCAGCCGGTCGCGCCGGGCGGCGAGCAGGTGCGCGGCGCCGGCCAGCATGGCGGTGTGCAGGTCGTGCCCGCAGGCGTGCATGCGCCCGGCCAGCTCGGAGACCACGGGGGAGCCGCTCCGCTCGGTCACGGGCAGCGCGTCCATGTCGCCGCGGAGCAGTACGGTCGGGCCGGGCTCCGCGCCGCGCAGCACGGCGGTGACCGAGCTCAGCCGCTCGCCGGTGGACACCTCGAGGGGCAGTCCCGCCAGCGCGCCGAGCACCTTCTCCTGGGTTCTCGGCAGGTCCAGGCCGAGCTCGGGCTCGCGGTGCAGCGCGTGGCGCAGCCGTACGAGCTCGCTGCTGATGTCTTCGGCGGCTTCGCGAAGTGACACCGACGTCCCTCCAAGGTCTCGTCCCTGACATGTCCACATATCAGCGGACTTCACACGATATTGCCGGGCTTGATAGGTGCTGGACAGCATTTGACGTCGATTTGGTCTGGTAACACCTCCTTTCCGGATATGAACGGAAACGTGGGGCTGGAGGTGGTCTTCGTGCCATGAGCGGATTGCCGATCATGGAGCCCTCGTCCCCGGCGCGACCTAGGAGGACGATATGCAAGATGTGCGGGCCGAGGTAGGCCACCACTGGTGGGTGCTCGCGGTGCGCGGTGCCTGCGCGATCCTGTTCGGCATCCTGGCCATCGTGTGGCCCCTGATCACGCTGGTCACCCTGGTGATCCTCTTCGGCGCCTTCGCGATCGTCAACGGGGTCTTCTCGCTCATCGGGGCGTTCCGGGGCGCCCATCCCGGCGAGTCGAGGATCTGGATGATCGTCTCGGGCGTCCTCGGCATCCTGGCCGGCATCGTCGCCTGGGTCTGGCCCGGGATCACGACGCTCGCGCTGCTCCTGCTGATCGCCGCCTACGCGGTCGTCATCGGCGCAGCGGAGATCATCGCGGCGATCAGGCGCAGGACGGCCGGCGACACAGACTGGACGCACGTGGTCAGCGGCGTGCTCGCGGTGATCTTCGGAATCCTGCTGTTCGCCTGGCCCGCGTCCGGCGCGCTCGCGCTGACCTGGCTGATCGGCATCTTCGCGATCGTGTACGGCGCCTCGCTGCTGTTCCTGGCCTTCCGGGTCAGAGACGTCGGCCACCGTGGGACCGCGGGGACGGCCGCGCACGTCGTCTAGAGCGCCGGCACAGAGAAAAGAATTAGTGCGACAGAGCCGAAGTGCCGGAAAGTATGAACATATGTGCCCGAGTAACGGGGAATAATCTGGCGTAAGTCCAGCTCCTCATGGGAGGGCACATGAGCGTCCTCGACCGTCTGGCCCGCCACCTCCTCGTCGACGGCTACCGTCTGGAGCTCGACCTCGAACGTAGCGGCGGATCATGGCTCGTGGACGCCGGCACCGGCCGCCGCTACCTCGACTTCTACACGTTCTTCGCCTCGGCCCCGCTCGGCGTGAACCCGTTCGACGACGATCCGGAGTTCCTGTCGCTGCTGGGCCGGATCGCCGCGAACAAGCCGGCGAACTCCGACCTCTACACGGTGCACCTCGCCGACTTCGCCGACACCTTCGCCCGGGTGCTCGGCGACCCGGAGCTGCCCCACCTGTTCTTCGTCGAGGGCGGCGCGCTGGCCGTCGAGAACGCCCTCAAATGCGCCTTCGACTGGAAGAGCCGCCTCAACGAGGCCGGCGGACGTCCCCGCGAGCTCGGGACCAAGGTGCTGCACCTCACGCGCGCCTTCCACGGCCGCAGCGGGTACACCCTGTCGCTGACCAACACCGAGCCGGCCAAGACCGACCGCTTCCCCGTCTTCGACTGGCCCAGGATCGAGGTGCCCGCGATCCACTTCGGCGACGTGGAGGCCGCCGAGGAGCGGTCGCTGGCCCAGGCCAGGGAGGCCTTCGACCGCCACCCCCACGACATCGCGTGCTTCATCGCCGAGCCCATCCAGGGCGAGGGCGGGGACAACCACATGCGTCCCGAGTTCCTGCGGGCCGTACAGGACCTGTGCCACGAGCGGGACGCGCTGTTCGTCCTGGACGAGGTGCAGACCGGCGCCGGCCTCACCGGCACGCCCTGGGCCTACCAGCAGCTCGGCCTGGCGCCCGACATCGTGGCCTTCGCCAAGAAGGTGCAGGTCGGCGGCATCATGGCCGGCCGCAGGGTGGACGAGGTCGAGGGCAACGTGTTCCAGGTGAGCGGACGGATCAACTCCACGTGGGGCGGCGGCCTCGTCGACATGGTGCGTTCGCGCAGGATGCTGGAGATCATCGAGCACGACGGGCTGATCGCCCGCGCGGGAGTGCTCGGGAAGAGCCTGCTCGACGGGCTGAGGGCGCTGGAGGAGGCGTTCCCCGGCCTGGTGCGCAACAGCAGGGGGAGGGGCCTCATGTGCGCCTTCGACGTCTGCTCAGGCAGGGACCGGCTGATAACCGCGCTCCGTGAAGACGAGGGGGTGCTCGTCCTGCCCTGCGGGGAGAAGTCCGTACGGCTGCGGCCCGCGCTCTCGGTCACCGCCGAGGAGATCGGCCACGGCCTCGCGGCGCTGGGCCGTGCGCTCACGGCCGTGCGGGACGCGGCGCCCGTGCCCGCCTGACGGCCGCCCGTGCTCGCGCACCCGCCCTCACCCGGACGCGTTTCCCCTCCACAGGCCGATGGCGGTCCCCCTGGAGTCCGCGCCCAGCTTGGAGTAGATGCGGTTGACGTGGTTCTTCACCGTCTTCTCGCTGAGGAACAACCGTTGTGCGATCTCTCCGTTCGAGTGGCCCGTCGCGATCAGCTCCATCACCTCGGCCTCGCGTTTGCTCAACCCGGTGTGCGCGTGCTCGTTGTACGTGGCGTCATCGACACTCATCCGGCCTCCGGTGGCACGAATCATTGTCAGATCGCCGAGCCCCCCGCGCTGGCGGCGTAGCGGTTCTGTGCGAGCATAGCCCGCCATTTCCATCTTTGGGGGACAAGCCGCCCGAAAAGGGCTGCTTTCCAGCTCAAGCAGGGGGTGTGCCGGAAAAGCACGATGGCCGGTCCGTCTGGACCGGCCATCGCCCGCTTGGGGTGAGTGATGGGACTTGAACCCACGACATCCAGGACCACAACCTGGCGCTCTGCCAACTGAGCTACACCCACCATGCCCCGCGGTCAGCACCGCGGCACAGGGAAAAGTGTAGCGGGCTTTGGGAGGTTCTGACGCCGTGGCGCGTCAAGATCCGGCGATGGCTTCGGCGACTTCGCGTGCGGTGGCCGAGTCGGGGCCCGGCTGGGGGACGAAGACGGCGGCGCGGTAGTACCTCATCTCCTGGACGCTCTCGGTGATGTCGGCCAGCGCGCGGTGGCCGCCCTGCTTGGCCGGGGAGGCGAAGTAGACGCGGGGATACCAGCGGCGGACCAGTTCCTTGACCGAGGAGACGTCGACCATGCGGTAGTGCAGGTAGGCGTCCACAGCGGGCATGTCACGGGCGATGAACGAACGGTCCGTCGAGATGGAGTTGCCGCACAGCGGCGCCTTCTTGGGCTCGGGAACATGCCGCCGGATGTACTCCAGCACCATGGACTCGGCCTCGGCGAGCGTCACGCCGTCGCCGAGGGCGGTGAGCAGGCCCGAGGAGGTGTGCATCTGGCGCACGACCTCCGACATCTGCTCCAGGGCCTCCCGCGGCGGCTTGATGACAACGTCCACGCCCTCGTCCAGCTGGTTCAGCTCGCCGTCGGTCACGACACACGCGACCTCGACCAGCGCGTCACGGCCGAGATCGAGCCCGGTCATCTCACAGTCGATCCAGACCAACAGGTCACTCATAATGCTCAGCGTAGTGCCCGGTCACGAGGCCTTGAGAGAGTCCAGTACGCGATCGATCACCGAGGTGTCCAAATTGTCCGGTACGGAGGCGTAAAGCATGGAAGGTCGCTGTCCGGAACCCTGGTCCACCAGAAGGATCATGCCCTCTTCCTTCCTGAACTTGTAGCCCGCCTTCTTGGCCTGGTCGGTGAAGTCCATCTCGAACCGCAGGATCCAGGCCTTCTTGCCGCTGACGTCGAGCGCGGCGTCCTTGATGATCTTTTTCTTGTGCGGAAGGCTGTAGAAGAACTTCCCGTAGTTCGTCAGGACGGTGCCGGCCACGTTGCGAAGATCCTGGGGCCCGGAGTAGTCGAAGACCTCCGGCAGCCGGCAGGTCAGGACCTGGCCGACCCAGTTGTTGTCCTGGCCGTCGAAGTTCTCCTGCGAGACGGCCTCGTAGCCGCTGGTCCACTGCGGGAAGTTCGGGTCGGCACGGCCGTTCCCGTTCAGGTCGGACCACTTCGGCACCGTCCACTCCGAGCCGGGGTAGGCGTACGACAGGCCCGTGCGGGGGTCGCTGATGATGTTGCCCTTGGGCTGCGGCAGCTCGGCCGGGAGGTCCGTGGTGCTCGGGTCCGGGGTGGGCGTGGTCTCCAGCGGCGGGGTGATCTGCGGGTCCGAGGGCTCGACGCTGGTGCTCGGCGCCGGGGTCTCCGCGGCGATCGGGGTGCTGTCACGGTTGACGACGCTGATGCCGATCACCAGGGCCACGACCAGGAGGATCACCACGGCGCCGCCGCCGATCACCCACGGCATCACGCTCTTCTTCGGCGGGGGACCCTGTGGGCCGAACTCCGGCACAGGGAACTGGGCCGTGCCGCCCTGGCCGCCCCACGGCTGCGGTCCCGTGGGGCCGCCGTACGGGCTGCCCGGCGCGCCGAGCGGTGTCGTCCCCTGCTGCGCGGGCGGGGCGAACTGGGCCGGCCCCTGCTGCGGGTACGGCCCCTGGGGCGGACCGGGCTGGGGATGCGGCCCCGTGCCGGGCTGAGGATGCGAGCCCGTGCCCATCTGCGGGTTCTGCCCCGTGCCGGGCTGAGGGTTCTGTCCTGTGCCGGGCTGGGGGTTCTGCGGGTAGGCCCCCGTGCCCGGCTGGAACTGCGGTCCCGTGCCCGGCTGGAACTGCGGTCCCGTGCCCGGCTGGAACTGGGGTCCCGTGCCCGGCTGGAACTGCGGGCCGGTCCCCGGCTGCGGCTGGGCTCCCGTGCCGGGCTGCGGGTGCTGTCCCGTCCCCGGCTGTCCCGTGCCGGGCTGCGTCCCGGCGCCGGGCTGTGCCCACTGGCCGGTGGTCACGGGCGCGCTCTGACCCGCCGGGCTCTCCAGCGGATGGGTGGCGTCGGTCCACTGCGTGCCGTCCCACCAACGCAGTTGGGGGCTTCCGTATGGGTCGGGGTACCAGCCGGCGGGGGTCTGCGTCATGCCCGTCAGAATAGTGACATTGCCGCTTATTGCGCATTTGGAGCGCAATGCTGGTCGTCATCCCCCGAACGCGTCAGGAATACCCGGTCCGGACGGTGAACGGGTCAGCACTTGTAGGTGAACGACGCTTTGTCCTCCAGGCGGGTGCCCGCGGCGACCGGCGAGAGCACGCGGAGCCGGGCCGTGAGCTTCTTGGTCCCACGGCCGCCCACGTCCCACTTGAGGCTGACCTGGTGGGTGGACTGCCCGGACGGCACGGAGTCGGTGTGCCTGACCGGCTGCTCGCCGCTGGGCAGCCACTCGTAGGACACCTGCCCCGCCGACCCGTTCGTGGTGATCACGCCGATGACGTTGACCGTGATGTCGCAGCCCTTGGCCTTCGGCGTCTTCACGTCGACCGCCGTGACCGCGAGCGGCTCGCCGCGCTGGAACCACAGGAAGAGCGCGGCCGCGATGATCAGCACGAAGAGCACGCCGGACCAGAGGGTGCCGCGCCTGCGGCGCCTGGGGGCCCGCCTCAGCCGCTCCTTGGCGGGCACGGTGACCTGCTCGCGCCCGGCCCGCCAGATCTGGGCGGCCGTCGTGTCGGCGGGCACCCCCGGGCCGAAGCGCATCTCACCGCTCCGCGCCGCCTCCGTGGGGCCGGTCGAGCCCACAGGCGGAGCCGTGCCGGCGGGCGCCCCGTCATACCCGGCCGCCGCGATCCCGGCGGCGCCCGCGACGGCGGCACCGCCCGCGGCCGCCGTGCCTGCCGTGCCCGCGTACTCTCCGGTGCCGGGCGTGTAGAGCAGGGTCACGACCTCGCCGCTCTCGGCGCCGTAGGGAGCGGACGGGCGCGGAGGCTCCTGGGTCGGCACGTCGCTCGCCGACCACCACTGGATGGTCCGTACGAGCCGCTCGCGGGTGATGAATCCCGTGGGAAGCAGGTCGCGCCCGCTGAGCAGGGCGTCGCGGGCGGCGCTGAGCCCGTGGGTGAGGGCGGTGGCCGCCGCCCGGTCGAACAGTTGCGCCGCGCGCGGGTCGCCCGCCGCCCAGCCGGCGGCGAGGCCCCGGGCCAGTGACGCCCACGCCGTGAGGTCGCGGTCGGGCGAGGGCTCCTCGCCCCTCAGGGCGAGGAGCAGCCCGCGCTCGGCCAGGACCGCGGTGCCGTCCTCGCCGATCACCACCGTGCCCGCGTGCAGGGCCCCGTGCGCGAGACCGGCCGCGTGGACGGCCAGCAGGGTCTGGGCGGTCTCCACCAGAACGGTGGCCGCGCTCCCGGAGTCCGGCGGGGAGACGCCGGGCCGTCCGGTCATCAGCTCGGCCAGGGACGGCGTGGCGGGGCGGCCGGCGAGCAGCCAGACCTCCCCACGCGCGGCCACGAGGTCGGCGATGGGCATCAGCCCCGTGAGGCCGCTCTGCGCCAGCCGCCGGTCCGCGGTGACCGCGGCGACGACCCGTTCTCTGGCGCCGGGGGCGGACATGGATCGCGGATCGAGCATGAGAGCCCCGCCGCGGGTGCCGTCAGGGCCGATCGCGTCGATCCACGTGCCCACCTCGCCCATGCGGGACCGGCCCGTGAGCCGGTATCCCGCGATGCTGTCGCCATCAGGCATCTACTGCCGCCTCCGGTGCCGTCCCGCCATGCGCTGTCTCAACGCAAGTGTGGCGGGTACGGCGGCGGCCGTCATCAGCCCGGCGGCGAAGGCGCCCTTGGGGTTCCTCTCCGGTGTCGACTCCGGCGAGGGCGTGTCGCCCCTCCCCGTCGGGGTGTTGGTCGGAGTCTGCTCGGGGTCGGGGGTCCTGCTCGGAGGGGCGGGCGAGGGAGTGGTGGCCGTCGGCGTCGGGGTGGGCTTCGGCTTCGGCTTGCCGGAGGGCAGCGGGTCGTCGACCTTCGGATCGGACTGGTCAGACTCGGACGGCGAGGGGCTGGGCGAGCCGGAGGGGGAGGCCTTGGGCGGCTTGGTGGGCTTCTTGCTCGGGGAGGGCTTCGGCGAGGCCGGCTTCTTGGTGGGGGGCGCGACCGTCGGGGCGGCGCCGGTGGTCTTGGTCGGCGCGGCCGAGGTGGGGTCCTCCGAGGGGGTCTCCGCCGGGTCCTCCGAGGGGGTCTCCACGGGGGAGTCGGCGATGGCGGGCTCGGGGGAGCCGGACTCCTCGCCGGTGTCCAGCGGGCTCGCGGAGGGCGTGGCGACCGTCGTCTGGGCCTGGAGCTTGGTGTCGCCGAGCGACCCCACCAGTACGGCGGTGATCGCTGAGATGACGGCCAGGCCGACCGCGCCCACCGCGATCTTGACGCTCAGCTTCTTCATGCCCCGTGCGGCGCCGCCGCCGAGGTCGGTGTCGGCGAGGGAGGTGCCGGCCGCGGGTGACTCGCCCGCGAGCGGGAACAGCAGCGCGAGGAGCCCCGCCAGGGCCGCCAGCCTGCGGCGCCCGCGGTCCTCCCAGTCCGGCCCGTACGCGTCGGCGGCGACCCTCTCCAGCTCGGCGAGGAACGAGTCGGCGCTCGCCGGACGGTCGGCGGGATGCTTGGCCAGCCCGCGCTCGACGAGGCCACGCAGCGGCGCGGGCACCTGGTCGACCGGGGGAGGCATCGACTGGTGCTGGCGGGCGAGCACCGCGATGTTCTGCGACTGGAAGGGGCGGGTGCCGGTGAGGCACTCGAAGAAGACGATGGTCGCGGCGTAGACGTCGGTGCTCGGACCGGCGGGGGCGCCCGCCCACTGCTCGGGCGCCATGTACGGCGGCGTGCCCGCGCCGCTCACGCCGTCGCCCGAGCGGACGGCGATGCCGAAGTCGATCAGCTTGCTGTGGCCGGTGCCCTCGATGACGACGTTCTCGGGCTTGAAGTCGCGGTGGACGACCCCGCTCATGTGCGCGGCGGCCAGCCCGAGCAGGGCGCCCTTGAGCAGGACGAGCGCCGCCTCGGCGCCGGTCGGCCCCTCGGAGCGCAGCATCGCGCGGAGCGAGACCCCGTCGACGAGCTCCATGACGATGGCCGCGCCGCCGTCGTTCTCGATGTACTCGTAGAACCGCGCCGCGTGGGCGCTGTCCATCAGTTCCAGCAGGCGTGCTTCGTGCCGGAAGCGGATGATGAATCCCGGATCGGCGCAGAGCTCGTCCGACAGATACTTGATCGCGACGTACGACTGGTCAGCTTCGTAGCGTGCCATGACGACACGTCCCGAGCCCCCGCTTCCGAGATCTCGGATCTCGGTATATCCGGGGACTCGCCATGCCCCCGTGTGGCCGTCCATGCGGTCTCCTTTTGTGGCCGGGCCCCCACCCATGACGCGAGAACGAATCCTAACGATGGCGTGGCTGATCCGTGATGTTTAAAAGGATATTCCGCATATTGTCGACACCATTGTCAGTATTTTCCGGCCGTCCCATCTCGGAGTCGTACTACCCGGCCGCGCTCGGCGATGTGGGCGGGCACGGGGATCCCCGGGGCGAGCGCGGGGTCGGGCTCGGGAGTGCCCCAGCTCACCTGGAGCGGCAGCACGCCCGCCCACACGGGCAGCGCGTAGTCCTCGTCGTCGTCCACGGGCGGGCCCTGGCGCACCTTGACCGACGCCTCGGACAGGGAGATCGCCAGCACGGCGGTGGCGGCCATCTCCTTGGCGACCGGCCGCCGCACGGTGTCCCACTGGCCGGGGGCCAGTTGCTCGGTGATCGCCCGCAGCGCGGCCAGCCGCTCGTCCGCGTCCTGCACGGCCCGCGCCGTGCCGTAGATCATGGCCGAGCGGTAGTTGACCGAGTGGTGGAAGGCCGAGCGGGCGAGCACGATGCCGTCGAGATGGGTCACGGTCACGCAGACCTCGCCGGCCGCGCGCAGCGAGGTGGCGCCCGTAGACCCGTGCAGGTAGAGCGTGTCGCCGATCCTGCCGTACCCCGTCGGGACCACCATCGGTGACCCGTCGACCACGACCCCGAGGTGGCAGATCAGCCCGGCGTCGAGGATGGCGTGGAGCTCGGAGCGGTCCGTGCGGCCCCGCCCCTTCGAACGGTTGAGGGCGGTGCGAGGAGTCGTGGAGAGCATGCCGCTAACGTAAGCACCAAGTGGACTGGTGGTGTATGTCCACTCGCGATCACTTCTGGGAGACCACTTGCGCGGCCATGTCGACCTTCCCCTCGCCCTCGACCGGGAAGCGCCGGTCCCGCTGGCCGTGCAGCTCGGCGACCAGCTGAGGGACGGCATGCGGGCGGGCGCGCTGAAGTCCGGCGAGCGCCTGCCGTCCAGCCGGGGGCTCGCCCGGCTGCTGGGCGTCAGCCGCACCGTCGTCACCGAGGCCTTCCAGCAGCTGTACGCCGAGGGGTGGCTGGAGGGACGGCACGGCTCCGGCACCTATGTGGCCGACTTCTCCCGCTTCACGACCACCTCCCGGAGCGCCGGGCACCCCGGCGCGAAGGCGCTTCCAACGGACGCGGAGGGCGAGGCGGCGCCGGGCGTTCCTGGCAGGGGGACGATCGACCTGCGTCCCGGGCGGCCGTGGGTGCTCGACTACGACCGAGCGGCCTGGCGGCGTGCCTGGCGCCGCGCGGCGGACCGGCCGCCCTCCGACGTCGTCGACCCCTACGGGCACCCGCGCCTGCGCGAACTGCTGGCCGACCACCTGCGCAGGGCGCGAGGGGTGCCCGTGGGCCCTGAGAACGTGCTGGTCACCCGGGGCACCGGCCATGGCATCGACCTGATCGCGGCCACCGTCCTGCGGCCGGGGGACGGCGCGGGGGTGGAGGAGCCGGGCTACCGCTCCGCCCGGCACGTCTTCGCGGCCAGGGGCGGCCGCATCGTGCCCTGCCCGGTGGACGAGCAGGGTGTCGTCCCCGCCGACCTCCCGGGCGACCTCCGCGTGCTCTACACCACCCCCGCGCACCAGTTCCCGCTGGGCGGGAGGCTGCCGATCCCCCGCAGGGAAGGTCTGCTGGCGTGGGCCCGCCGTACCGGGGCCCTGGTCGTGGAGGACGACTACGACGCCGAGTTCCGCTACGACGTGGCGCCGCTCCCGGCCCTGTACGGCCTCGACCCCGAGCGGGTCGTGCTGCTCGGCACGCTGTCGAAGTCGCTGGCTCCCGACGTGGGCATCGGCTGGCTGGTCGCCACGCCCGGCCTGCTCGCCGAGATCGCCCGCACGCGCAAGAGGCTGGCGGACCGTACGTCCGGGCCGGTCCAGGAGGCGGTCTCGGTGCTGCTCGAGGGCGGCGACCTCGACCGCCACCTGCGGCGCATGCGGCTGGAGTACGCGCGCCGCCGGGCCGCCATCGTCGAGATCCTCGGGCCGCTGGTGAGCGGAGACTCGGCCGGGCTCCACGTCTTCCTCAGGCTCCCGGAGGCGGCCGTCGGCCCCCTGGTCGCCGAGGCGGCCGCGCGCGGGGTGCTCCTGGACACGACGGTGCGGCACCACCACGGTCCGCCGCGCCACCACGGGCTGGTCATCGGGTACGGCTCGGCGTCCCTGGGCGAGGTGCGGAAGGCCTGCGCCGTCATCGCCGACCTCACCGCGAACGCGTGAGCCGCCGAGCACGGCGGCGTGATCCAACGAGGTGCGGCTCAGACGGCGGGGTTCAGGAGGTGCGGCTCAGGCGGCGTGGTCGAGGAGGCGGTCGCCCGGGGGCGGCGCCGGCCGCAGCGACTCGACGACCGGCAGGGCGCGCTCGGCGTACAGCGGGTCGACCGGGAGCACGTGCCGGGCCCACCACCGCGCGGCCTCGCGGTCGGGCGACGGTTCGACGAACGGCTCGGCGTAGTCGTCGTACGGCGGGTCGTAGAGGTAGCCCGTCGGGACGCCCCGGCGCTCCAGCGCGGCGATGGCCACGTCGCGGTCGGAGACGAGCAGCGGCACGCGGAAGAGCGGCTGGTCCACGTGGTCGAGCACCCCCCGCGCCACGGTGGGCAGCTCGGCCAGCCTGGCGACGCCCGCCAGCCTTCTCGCGCGCTCTCCCTGGAGGCGGGCCAGGCGCCGCCCCTGGTACCACCGCGCGACGGCGCCGCGTGAGCTTCGGTAGTCGTGCAGGTCGGCCTGGACCCAGGCGTCGAGCGCGGGCAGGCCTGGCGCCTGCGCGACCGCCGCGCGCAGCTCGTCCGGCCGCAGGGCGATGCGGTAGCCGTCGCGGGGCTCCTGGAGGCCCATGATCTGTGCGACGCGCATGGCGGGGCGGGCCATGTCGAGCTTGAGGGCGAGGCGGCGGCCGACGGAGGTGGCGACGCCGAAGAGGTCCTTGCGGAGGGCGCCGGGCTGGAGCAGCAGGTCGCGCTCGCGCTCCAGCGCTCGCCGGTCGGCGGCGCCGTCGACCACCAGCACGCCCCCTGACCCGGCCCCGGCGTGCTTGGAGAGGCTGAAGACCCCGGCGACGCCGAACGTGCCCACTGGCCTGCCGTCGACCGAGGTCTCGGCCGCGTGCGCGGCGTCCTCGATGACCACCAGCCCCGCCATGCCGAGCACGTCGTCCGGCAGGCCGTACAGGTTGGTGGTGAGCACCGCGTCGATGGTGCCCAGCAGGGCGCGCGCCATCTCGATGTTGCCGTCGAGGACGGAGATCGGCGCGATCACCGGGATGAGCCCGGCCGCGAGCACCAGGAAGAGGATCTCGTCGGCCGAGATGGGGGACATGAGCAGCCGCTGGCCGGGCGTGCACCAGTGCCGGAGGGCGAGATAGAGCCCCAGCCGGTTCGACGGCAGGTAGACGCTTTCGCGACCGGTACGGGCCGCGAGGAGTTTCTCGGGGCTCACTGCTCCTCTTTTCGCCGCCTCGCCCTTCGGCCGCCTGGACGGCCAGAGCAGCAAGGTAGCGCATGGCAGCCGCCCCGTTACGACGCGATGGAGGTACGGATCTTCCCGTAGGTCTTCAGTGCCAGGTCAGCGGTCTCCCGGAGCATCGAGTTGGCGAGGACCGTTCCACGTGCCTTCCGGACGGGCACGCGGACCAGCCAGTGAACTCCGGCCCCCGCGGTGGGCCGGGCGATGCGGCCCTCGGTGACCCAGAGCTCCCCGGTCTTGAGCTTCTCCTTGTACTCCTTCTCGCCGCGTCCCATGTCGATCAGGCGGATGCCGCTGCCGGCCGCGCGCTCGGCCATCGCGAGATGGTGGATCAGACCGGGGGAGTACTTGGCGAAGGCCGGGTCGTAGGCGGGGAACCAGCCGGCGAGGGTCGTCTTGGTGCGCAACCCGAAATGTCCGGCGACCGGGCGGCCGTCGACGTAGATCATGTCCAGCGAGCCGCCGAAGTGCTCGGTGTCGATCTGGAGAAGGCTCTCGACCAGGCGCAGGATCCACGGCCGCGAGAACCTGTCGGCGCGGCCGGTGCGGCGGTACTGGCCGGTCTTCCAGTCGATGAGGGTGCGCAGCACGGATCCGTCGGAGACCCCGTAGTCGTGGCGCAGCTCGCCGAAGTCGCGCTGGAGCTTGCGCGACTTGTACGCCGTGGACTTGTAGGTCTTGCCGGACACCTGCTTGAGCGTCTCGACGTACGCCTCGTAGCCGTCGGACAGGTCGATGACCGGCGACGGGTGGCGGGTGTGCTTGGCGGGGACCAGCGGCTGGCCCGACTGGAGGTGGTCGAACTCGAACACCGCGAGCCCGCAGGCCTTCATCAGCTCCTGCGGGTCGAGCTCGATGTCCTTGGCGTGGACCATGCCCTGAGCGTCGGTCAGCCCCGCCGCCATCGGCTTGCCGATGCCGAGCTGGTGGCGCTCGAAGGGGAAGAAGCCCACGATGTCGGCCCCGTCGCTCAGAACGGCCACGCGCGCCTGCTCCCGCACGCGGCCGGTCTCGATCGTGAACTCGGGGGAGAGGAAGGGGCTGTCCAACGCGGGATCGCCGCTTTGGAGCGCCCGCCACCGGGCCGCCTCGGTCGGGCCGAGTTCCCGAGGATGGACGACGGAGATGCGCATGGGCTCCTACTGGGTGGCGATGTGAGACGAGAGCGAGGCCCGCGCCTTTTACCCAGCTTGGTGCCTGGGATGTAATAGTACGATAAAGATCAGATCACGGTGCTGTCAGTGATCGCTGAAACCTCTATCGCTCTACTTTCTCCGAAGCGCATTCCTGGCCCATCTCCTGGCGGGGTCGCGGCACCTCCAGGGGCGGCACCTGCCCGCCCACGATGCGGTGGACGTCGATCGGCCCGGGGTCCCCCTCAGAGGTGCCCGGCACCTGGGAGTTCCCGAAGTGCCCGCCTCTGGCCCACACCCGGCGGCTGCCCTGCGCCGCCACCGAGTGCGGATAGGGGAGTGGGGGCCCGGCCGGCCAGCGGCGCGGGACCTCCCAGGAGTCCAGCCAGGCCAGGATGTCGTCCAGCCCGTCCAGCTTGGTCTCGGTGAAGGGCTCCTCCACCGACCCGAGCACGCGGATCTGCACGCAGATCCGGCCGTGCCGGTTGAGATCGCCCGGCAGGCCGCTCGCCGCCCGCGTGGGGGAGAGGGACTGCATGATCTGCCCGGTGACGGGATTCCACACCAGGTGGGCGGGACGTTTGATCTGTACGAGCCGCTGGGCCACGGATCTGGCCGAAACCCGATGGGGATCGGTCGGCCAAAGAAACCAGACCACCCGGGGAGCTCCTCCGAGCATGGGGCCGGAGTCCTCGAGAGCGGGAATTCGACTGGCGACGGGCAGCCATGCCTGGGCCACTGTGCCCCCTCAAATCCTCGGTCGCCGGGCTTTATACCCCTTTTGCGAAGCGGTTGACACCTAGTGATCTTGATTATTAGTTGAACGCCTGTGCGCGGACTTGGTTTCCGGGCTCCTTTTGGGGCAGTCTGCTGCCGTACGGTGGCCGTGACCTGGGGGCGGGATGACGGCGAGCCGATGTTCGTCGGCCGACATCAGAACCAATCAAGGGTTCTGCAAGCCTTAGTGGATACGGTGACTGAGTGTTGGAGAACAGCGGTCGGCACGCGAGGAGCCGCTACGTCCCCCGTGGGCCGGTCGCCGTCGGCGCCGGCCTCCTCGCCCTGGCCATGGTGGTCGGGCTCCTGGCCATCGCCGCCCACCGGGGCGGAGGCCGCTCCGACGGCGTGGCCGCCACGATCTTCGCCACGCCCGAGCCGCCTCCCACCCTGGAGCAGCCGCCCGTCGTGGACACCTGGCCGCGCTGGGGCGTCACCCACACGCAGTACAGCGCCGACAACGAGACCGAGCGTGTGCGCACGCGCGTGAGCGACCTGTTCTCCCGGGTCCCCATGCTCCAGAACCAGCACATCATGGGCTGGGGAGCCGGCAACCCCGAGCCCGCGCCGGGCAAGTACGACTTCCGCGACCTCGACCGCCGGGTCAAGCTCATGGCCGCCACCAAGTCGCAGCCGGTGCTGACGCTGTGCTGCGCCCCCGACTGGATGAAGGGCGGCGCCGAGGGCCGCACCAGCTGGGGCAAGATCGAGGTCGCCCCGCAGCGCGACCACTTCGACGACTTCGCCAGGCTCGCCGGCACGGTCGCCAAGCGCTACCCGACCGTCACGCACTTCATGGTCTGGAACGAGTTCAAGGGCTTCTGGGACGACGCGCACGCCAACTGGGATGTCGAGGCCTACACCGACCTCTACAACCGCGTCTACGACGCGGTGAAGGCCGCCAACCCCAAGGCGCAGGTCGGTGGCCCGTACATCCCGGTCGACAGCCACGTCTCCGCCACCAACGCCTCGAACGTCAGGGGGCCCTGGGGGGCGGTCGACAGCAAGACGCTCGACAGCGTCGAGTACTGGCTCAAGCACAAGAGGGGCGCCGACTTCATCGTGGTCGACGCCTCCTCGGCCACCAACGACCGCGGCCTGGTCCCCGACGAGTTCACGGCCGTCAAGAAGTTCTCCGCGGTCACCACCTGGCTGCGGCAGAAGAGCGGCGACCTGCCCGTCTGGTGGGCCGAGTGGTACGTCGCGCCCGACAGCATCGACTGGGACGAGCAGCACCGCACGGCGGTGCAGACGGTGGCCATGATGGAGTTCGCCAGGAGCGGGGCCGCCACGGCGCTCTACTGGAACCCCCAGCGCCAGGCGGGCGACGACTGCCCCGGCTGCCTGTGGTCGCCCGGCGAGGGCGAGGAGATGCCCATGGCCGGCGTGCTGAGCGGCTTCACCCGGTGGTTCCCCGCCGGAGCCCGGCTCGTCGACGTCCAGGTGTCCGACCCGAGGGTCCAGGTGCTCGCCGTCGACAACCAGATGATCATGGTGAACACGACGGACGGCCCGCTGTCCGTCGACGTCGACGGCAAGGCGTTCCAGCTCAACCGGTACGACGTCAGGTGGAGCGACCGAGGGCAGTGAGGCTACCCCCGGTACGGCATGCGTGAGGTTTCCCCCGGTATGACGTGAGCGACCGCGGTCGCTCACGTCAGCCCGTCAGCCCGTCAGGGTCACGAACCGCTCCACGATGACCGCCATCGCGGCCAGGGTCATGACGATGCCCAGGATGACCAGCTTCCGCCTGCCCTTCGGGGCGCGCTCGGTGCCGCGCAGCCTCGACAGCTCCGCCGCGAAGAGGGTGAAGACGGCCAGGGCCAGGGCGACCAGGCCGAGCGGCGTCCACGGCGTGGAGCGGTCGCCCACCATCGTCGCCGGCACGGGCGGCGGGATCTCCGACCCCTTCGGGTACGAGCGCAGCGTGTAGATGGCGGCGTCGGTGTTGGAGTAGACCCGCTTGAGGCTCGGTGAGGCGTCGAGCGCCGCGCGGAAACGCTCGCCCCACCCGGCCGGGAACCCGTGGTTCAGCTCCAGGTACGCCGCCTGGCCACGGCTGGTCATCAGGAAGCTGTTGGGCGGCTTGGCGCGCAACGCGGTCAGCACGCCGCTGAGGTCGGCGGAGTTCTCGTTGACGAGCGCCTGGTAGTACTCCACGCGGTCGATGTCGCGCTCGCGCCACGGGATCGTGGGGGTGACCTCCTCGCCGAGGATGGGGACCAGGTAGAACAGCCGGGCGCTCGGTCTGTCGTGGTCGTAGACGTAGTGCATGGCCGCGGCCTCGCCGGTCGTGACCCGCTCGAACTTCTCGTTGCCGTAGCGCGCCACCAGGAACGCGACCGACAGCGCCAGCGCGGTCACCGCCGCGAGCACCGCGGAGACGCGCCGCGTCGTCGCCGGATCGAACCGCAGGGGCCGTGGACGTCGCCTGACGGGCACGGTCTCGCCCTCGCGGGCGTCGCTGGTCTGCGCGGGAAGGTTCGGGAAGAAGGCGTACGCGCCCAGGATGCAGGCGGCGGGCAGGGCGAACATGTAGACGCGCAGCCCGATCTCGCCGCCGTAACTCTGCAGGCCGAGCGCCAGCACTGGCACGCACAGCAGCACCGCGGCGGTGCGGTCGCCGACGCCGCGCCGCAGCCGGCGCAGCAGGCCGATGGCGGCCAACAGCAGGATCACCCCGCAGATGGCGAGCCGCACCTTGAGCACGATGGCGTGCTGCGGGTCGGTGCCGACCAGCCGGTCTCCGGTGTTCTCCTGCAGGTTGGCGAAGATCTTGCCGATGCCGCCGAACAGCTCGTTGATCCGGCCGCTCCAGAACGGCGTCGCCTGGTAGTTGATCCAGGCGATCACGATCAGGCCGAGGAACACCGGGAGGGCGAGTGACAGGGTGCTGCGCCGCAGCAGGATCAGGCCGGTCAGCGCCCCCAGCATCATGAACGGCGTGATCTGGTGGGTCGCCGTGGTGGCCACGAACAGCCCAACGAGCAGCGTCAGCAGCACCACCCGGTCGGTCACGGTCGTCGGCCGCGCCGGCAGCTCGCCGGGCGACAGCCGGTCGAGCCTGGCCAGCATGCGCCGTACGAACCCCTTGGCGGGCAGCGGCGCGGTCCTCGGCTCCGCGCGGCCGAACCAGCGCATCAGGATCGCGATGAAGACCAGGTAGAGCGCGTAGGTGAAGCCCTGAGGCGAGAAGTAGTCCTGCCCGATCCACTGGACCAGGATGAACAGCAGCGCGGCGAACCACCGGGCCCTGGTGGTGGCCACGAGCTGGCGCAGGATCAGCACGAACGGCAGCAGGTAGAGCAGGTTCGAGACGAACGGCGTCCACTGCAGCACGGTCGAGGGGTCCTGGACGCCGGCGGCGCGCAGGACGAACCCGAACAGCGCGAAGAACCCGGGCCAGGCGAAGCGGGCGTCGAGGCCCGGCAGCGCCTCGCCGGCCCGGCCGATGTACTCGGCGAAGCCCGCGTGCACCCACGCGGTCGGGAAGCGCGGCTCGGCCTCGATGAGCGCCGCCGCCCCGTGCAGGGTGAACGTGATCGCCGCGAGCTGGAACAGCAGCAGGCCCTTGCGGTCGGTGTTCTGCGTCAGCGTCACGAAGAACGACACGATGATCAGGGCGATCGCCGCGAAGGCCGTCACCGGGAGCACCGAGACCAGCCCCAGGCCCTCGATCTTGTCGAGGTCGACGCCGCGCATGATGCCGTGCGGCACGCGCAGCGCCAGCACGTACATGACCAGGCCCTCGACGGTCAGCAGCGGCGGCAGCCACGAGGACGCGCTCGCCGCCAGCCGCGTGACCCGGGACGGCGCCACCTCGCCCCCGCGCGAAGCCGCCGTCTCCGGCGCGGCCTCCGCCGCCACGGCCACCGGCTCGGCCGTGGCCGTGGCCGTGGCCGTGGCCGTGGGTACGGGCGCGGGCTCGGCGGGGAGGGGCTTCGGAAGGACCGGAAGGGCCTGGGCCACGGCCGGCGTCGTGTCGAGAGTCTCGCGCTTCGGCTCGGCGGGCTCGCGCGGCTCGGCGGGCTTGTGTGGCTTGTCCGTCTTGCCGGGAGGCTGGGGCTTCGGCTCGGCCGTCTTGCGTGGCTCGGCCGTCTTGCGAGGAGGCTCGGGCTTCCGCTCGGCGGGTTTGGCGGGTTTGTCGAGTTTCAGGGGCTTCTCGGGTGCGGGGGAGGGTTGCACCGCCGGAGCGACGCTCGCCGGGAGCGGAAGCTGGATCACCTGGGTGGCGTCCTCGTCGTACGCCTCCTCCTCCGCCGCGCCCTTCTCGTCCCCGGAGGGAAGGATCGGCAGGGACACCGGGCGGGTCATCTCGGATGTGGTGTCGACGTCCACTTCCATGTCGTCGTCGGCGACCTTCGCCGCCGTCTCCTTTTTCACCTCGTTGCCCGTCCGTTGACTCACGTAGACCATGATGCGGCCTCGGGCGCCTCCCGCGCGCTCGCCGATTCCGGCGTTTCCCGGTGATTGAGAATCTCGCGGAGCCCACCGAAGATCAACAAGGCGACCAGGACCTCGCTGAACAGCAGCCCGTACCCGACCGAGGTGATGCCCGTCACCGGCAGCAGGATGAGCGAGGAGGACAGCACCAGGACCGCCAGGCCGATCTGGACCAGGGCGAGCTTGCGCGCCTGGCTGCGGGCGCGCAGCCCGCTCAGATAGATCTCGATGAGCACGCGGGGGAGCACGGCGAGGGCCATCAGCCGGAGCAGCGGCGTGCCGTGCTCGGAGAAGCCCGGTCCGAAGACCGAGAGGATCAGCGGTGCGGCGGCGAACGTGACGGCCGACACGGGCCCGATGATCAGGTACGAGCGGCGTAATGCCTGGCGGCAGTTCGCGGCCAGCCGTGACCGGTCGGTGGAGCCCTCCACGGTGAGGGAGGTGGCCATGTTGATGGCCAGCAGCTCGATCATCGCGCCCAGGGTCTGCGCCATGGCGAAGTAGCCGAACAGCTCCCCGCTGACCCGCGAGGCGACGTACACCGGGAGGAAGTAGACGATGGCCAGGATGGAGAACGCGCCCGGGTAGTCCCCCGCCAGGAAGCGGCCGACCTCGCGGAACCTCGGCGGCTTGGAGCCCTCGGGCGCCATCCGCGCGTGACGGGGCACGAGCACGCCGAAGATGAACAGGTTGATCGGGATCAGGGCGAGAGCGGTGGGGATGATCCACGAGACGTAGATGCCGTCGTCCGGCAGGGCTCCCGCCAGCGCGACCAGCAGCCCCATCTTCACCACGCCGAAGCACAGGCTGTTGACCGGCACCCACACGGCCTTGCGCATCCCGGCCAGCGCGACGTCCTGGAGGGTGAAGACCGACCAGACGGCCACCGAGGCGAGGAAGAACAGCCCGGGGCCCGCACCGGCCAGCGTGGAGTAGTTCTCCCCCCAGAACGGCAGCGTCAGCAGGAACCCACCCGCCGCCACGACGGCCGTGAGGGTGGCGACGAGGTAGCCCCGGCCGATCAGCGCGCCCGTGCGCCTGCCCGCCACGGGGATGAACCTGGCGAGGGCGCCGGTCAGGCCGAGCGCTATGAGCCCGGCGAACAGCCGCATCGCGGTGATCAGCGCCTGGCTGCGCCCGAAGTCCTCCGGGGTGTACAGCCGGGCGGCGAGCAGCCAGTAGCCCATGCCGAGGATCGCCGTGACGCCCGTGTTGGCCATCAGGGCGTACCCGTTGAGGAAGAGCGGGTTGCGCAGGTCGCGCAGGAGCCGCCGCCACAGGGCCGCCAGCCTTCCGGCGCCCTTGTCCGCGTCCGGCTGCTTCGGCCTGTCGCCGGCCACTGTGGTGTTCATGGTCGCGTCACCCCCCTCTTCGACGCGCGGCGTCTTCCCCGCGGTTACTTCACTCACGCCCGACCACGTGGCGCAGGCCGTACCGTGTGCGGCGCACCATCGCGTAACCCTTGGTCAGCGCGTGTTCCTTGAGATAGATCAGCGGCACGCCGCGCCCCTCGACGGCCCGGCGGAAGCGGTCCATGGTGGTGGACCGGCCCACGGTGAGCCGGGGCAGCGCCATCACGTCGCCTGAGTCGGCCGCGAGCGTGTTGGCCACGGCGCAGGCCGCCCAGTAGCCGGCCTTGCGCACCTCCCTGCGCACGCGGGTGCTGGAGTAGCCGTACGGGTAGGCCATCGTGGCGACCGGGCGCCCCACCTTGTCCTCCAGCAGGGCCTTGTTGCGCCGCAGCTCCTGGCGCAGCGCCGCGTCGGGGAGCTGGTCGAGCTGGGGGTGGCTGTGACTGTGCCCGGCGATCTCGATGCCGCAGGACACGGCCTCGCGCGCCTGGCTCCAGCACAGCATGCGGTCGAGGGGCTTGCCCGCCGCGTCGCCGCCCGCGTCGCTCACCCACCCGCTGGTCAGGAAGACCGTCGCGGGGAAACCCAGCTGCGCGAGGATCGGCAGGGCCTCGCCGTGGAAGTCGGCGTACCCGTCGTCGAAGGTCACGACCACGGGACGCTCGGGGGCCGGGGCGCCCCCCGTGCCGTACAGGGAGGCGACCAGGTCTCCCAGGGTCAGGGGGGTGAACCCGCGGTCCTTGAGGTAGGTCATCTGGGACTCGAACACCGAGGGACGTACCGCCAGCGGCCGGGTCGCGTTGTTCGGGCGATCGGTCACGGAGTGGTACATCAGGATCGGCACGCGCATGTGGTCACCGTTCGTGTTGGATGGATCGTCCCGCACGGTTCCCGCGCAGGCGCAGCCTGGCGGAGCCCACGGCGTACCCCCACGTCGTCCAGGCCAGACCGGTGACGATCGCCCCCGCTCTGGCCAGGCCGGCGAGATCGCCCCGCAGGGCGTCTCCCACGCCGCGAAGAGCGCCCATCGGCAGCGTCTTCATGGCGTGGGCGCGCTCGCTCGACAGCCCGTCGCCCGCGCCGACCTCCTGCGCGACCAGCGCCTTGGAGAGCCCTTCCGCGTAGCACCGGGAACGGAAATAGCGGAACGTGGCCCGCGACGCGGGCACTCGATGGCCGATGACCGCCCGGGGCTCGAACATCATGATCGAGCCCGGCCTGCGCTGGGAGAGCCGGATGCAGAACTCGGTCTCCTCGCAGCCCAGCGGGCGGCTCTTGCGACCTTGGACACTGCGGCCGATGCCGGAGTGGAACCCTCCGACCTCGCCCACCACCTCCCTGCGGAAGGCGGCGTTCCCCCCCATCACGTTGCGGATCGGCTTCCTCTCGGCCGGCAGGCCGCGATAGGTGCACCCGATGGTCCAGTCGAACTCCTCGGGGAACCATCGCGGCCGGTCGCCGTTGTCCCAAAGTGGTCTGGTCAACCCGCCGACCCCCACGACGGCCGGGGTGCCACCCCGCTCGACTGACATGGCATCCTCGAACGCGGCGAGCCACTCGGCGTCCGCGACGGCGTCATCGTCCAGGAAGGCCACGACGTCGCCGGAGGCGGTCGCCACCCCGGTGTTCTTGCCGCCGGACAGACCCCGCTCGTGGGAGTTCTCCACGACGATCGCGTCGGCGTACTCCCGCTTGAGCCTGAGGTGCAGGTCGGGGTTGTAGTCGACGACGAGGATCAGTTCGTACGGCTGACGCCTCTGGCTGCGCACCGACTGAACGGCGGCCCTGATGTCGTCCCACCGGTCTTCGGTGTAGACGCAGATGACGACGGAGATGTTCATCTCGGTTATGCCGCGCCCTGGTCGGCGGCCGGCTGGGCCGTGGGGGCGGGGGCGGCCTCGGTCATGGGACGGCGCCACTCACGCATGATCGTCTTGAGCACGCGCCAGCCGTCCCGCACGACGCGGAGGTTACTCTCGCCGTGGATGCGGCATCTCTCGTGGCTCGGCACCTCGTGCACGCGCAGCCCCGCTCTGGCCGCGCGGATGTTCAGCACCGTCTCCACCTCGAAGCCTTCGCAGTCGAGGTCGAGCACGTCGAGGTGACGCGCCCAGAAGGCGTTGTAGCCGTAGCACAGGTCGGTGTACCGGGTGCCGTAGATCCAGTTGACCAGCGTGCGCAGCACGCTGTTGCCGAGACGGCGGCTGACCGTGAGGTCGTCGCTGCCGCCACCGCTGGCGTACCGCGAGCCCTTGACGAAGTCGGCCCCGGTGACCAGCGCGCCGACGAAGTGGATGATCTCCCGGCCGTCGGTCGAGCCGTCGGCGTCGATCATCACGATGATGTCGCCGGTGCACTCGGCGAACCCGGTGCGGAGGGCGTCACCCTTGCCCTTGCCGCGCTGCTGGATCACGCGGAGGTTCGGGCGCAGGCGGCGGGCCACCGCCACGGTGTCGTCCGTGGAGTTGCCGTCGACGAGGACGATCTCGTGGATCCAGTGGGGCAGCGTGGCGAAAACGTGCGGAAGGTTCTCCGCTTCGTTCATGGCCGGTACGACCACGCTGACGGTCGGGGAAATGGCCAGGTGCGGTGTGAGAGGGGTGAAACGGTCCACTGCCGGCAGTGGCCTCAGGCTGTGAAGCTGAGGTTTCCCGTTGTGCTTGGTGATCTCGGGACTCATTTTGAGGGATGTCCTTCCGGGCGGTCTGACATCGGCGGCGACTGCCAATAGGACCGGCGCGACTGGACGGAGAGGGGTTTCTCCGCCCCGGTCAGATCAATAGAGGGTTTGTGCTCTTTTCGGGGAAGACTTCAGCTCGCCCCCGAAGGTTCCTTTTGTATGTTCTCGGGATGGATGGAGGTGCGGACCCGCCCGAACCCCTTCAGCAGGCGGTCGGCCAGCCGGTAGAGCGATGGACGGTCAACCACGATGTTGCGGGCCTTGTTCACAGGCGTCCGCCCCATCCAGTGGACGGCGGCCGTCGCCGACGGACGGGAGACCCGGCCCTCGGAGACGTGGATGACGCCGTTCTTGAGCCAGCCCTTGTACTCCCGGCCCCCCTTGCCCATGTCGACCTGGCCCAGGCCGTGAGAAGCGGCCTGCTCCGCCATGTGCAGGTGGTGCATTATGCCGGGGGAGTAGCGGGCGAACTCGGGGTCGTAGGCCGGGAACCACCCGACCAGCGTGTTGTGGGTGCGCAGGCCGAAATGACCCGCCACCGGGGTGTCCCCGGCGTAGAGCATGGTGAGCACGCCGCCGAACGACGGCGTGTCGGTGCCGTGCATCTCTTCGAGCAGCTCGACGATCCACGGCTGGGCGAACCGGTCGACCCGCCCGGTGCGGCGGTACTGGTCGGACTTCCAGCCGGTGAGGGTGTGCATCGACTCGGGGTCGGCCGCGCACCACTCCAGCCGGATCTCACCGTGCTCGCGGGCGAGCTTGCGCTCCTTGTATCGCACCGTCTTGTAGTTCTTGGGTGAGTTGGCGCGGACGTACTCGATGTAGGTGTCGAACCCGCCGGTGAGGTCCATCATCGGCACCGGGCGCACCGCCGACTCGTGCGGCGCCCAGGTGGGCTGGTCCGCGACCATGTGATCGAAGTCGAAGACCGAGAGGCCGCACGCCCGCAGGAGCTCACGGGCGGAGATGTCGAGGCCGGGGACCGAGATGAGCCCGTGGCAGGTGGTCAGCCAGCTGCCGAGGGGCTTGCCGATGGCGAAGGCGTGCCGCTCGAACGGGAGGAAGCCGACCACCTTGGCGTCGTCCTCGATGACGGCGACGCGCACGTACGAGCGGAGCCGGCCCAGGGCCAGCGCGAACTCGACCGAGAGAAAGGGGTTGTCCAGTGACGGAGCCGCGTGCTGTAGTTCACGCCAGCGGGTGAGCTCCGGCTCTCCGAGCTCCCCCGGCCGAACGACCGTGACTTTCACCTTGACCCGGCCCCCTGTTCGGTGTGCGCACTGCCGTTCCCCCGGTACAGAGACCGAAGAACCCACATGAATCCACCGAGCACCGCGACGGTGGCCACTCCCGCGCGAGGAGACCAAGCGTCGAACATAAGCATGGCCTCGGCTAACAGAACGTTTATAACGAGACTCGCGGCGGCGCCCACCGTTAGAGCCGCGAGAGGGTCACGATCACGCAACAGTCCTACGACCGATGCCCCCGGCACCACCAAAAGGAACAGAGGTGTCAGAATCAGGCGTGCCGGAGTATGGATATCGGCGAGCGCGATCACCGCTCCCGCGGCGCACGCGACCGCCAGCACCCATGTGAGCACTGCTCTGTTCGTACGCATCTCTCCTGGCTCCGCTGGTCAAGGCCGACTAAAGACATGGTTGATCGCTGCTCTCATATGACCAACCACGCTATGCGATCGTCAATGCCGACGCCCTACCCCGGTCAATGGTTTACCTAGACGAGGGTAAGAACCGTTGTGTAGTCAACCACGTCAGGCACGCCAACGACTGATGCCCCCGAGACCATTGGGGCGCCAGGGACCGGAGGGTCTTCAAAGGTACCCCTGGTTTGCCCCGGATGCGCGGTCGAGCCGGAATTCAGGTGGGTCCTCCGCTCGATTCCTCGCTCGGCGTGCCGGACGCGGACGGCTCAGGCGTGGGTGACTGGTCAGGCGGCGGATCGGAGGCGGGCGGCGGGTCCTGACCGTCCCATGACAGGTGACACGAGGCGCGGCCGGACGCGGAAGTCAAGGTCACAGTGCCCTCTCCCGCCTCTCCCGGCTCTCCGACGGCGACCGAGAGCCTTTCCTTCACGCCAGACTTGAGTACGCCCTGGCCGGGCGTCACGGCCAGGCCCCCCGTGGTGGTAGCCGTCCAGGAGACGGTCGCGTTACGCGCGGAGACAAGGATCACACCACCGCCCTCCGCGCCGAGCGCCCCCGGGCACGAGACGACGAGCTTGGCCGCGGGCGCGGGCGGCCGGGTGGGCGTGTTCGAGGGAGGGCGCGGCCTGCCGGTGGACGCGGCGGGGGCGGCGGCCGCGCTCCGGGTCGGTGACCTCTTCGCGGGGGTCGCGGTGGCGGGTGTGGGCGGCGGCGGCTCCGACGGGGACGGGGTGTCGTCGGGGTCGGGCCCGTAGCTGATCTGCAGTTCGCCGGGCGTCTGGCTCGGGAAGCGCAGGGTCTGCGTCAGCCCGTCCGGGGATGAGGGGCCCTGCCCGGTGGCGACGACCATGGCCCCGGTCGCCACCAGCACGCAGGCGACGGTGGCGAAGACGGGCGTCCTCCGGGAGGTCCTGCGGGCGTGCGCGACCCCGGTCCCGTACCGGGGGGTCTCCTGCTCGGGGGACGCGCGGTGGTCCTCCCGGGCTTCCCTGCCCCTGGACCGGCGCTCGGCTCCCACCGGGGGGAATCCGCTCTTGTCGAACCGGTCGGCCACCGCCATGATCGCCGTCCGTCCGGCGTCGCGCTCGGACTTGGCGCAGGTCTCGGCGACCCGGCGGCGCAGCGACAGGGGAGGGAAGGCCACGGGGATGGTGTCGAGCAGGCGCTCGGCCGACACCCGGCGGCGCCGCCCTTCCGTGCATTCCTTGCAGCCGATGATGTGCCTGGTGAGGCGCCGCCTCAGCTGCTGCGGGAGCGGGCCCTCGACGGAGTCGAGCAGCGCGGACAGATCGGGGCAGTGCGCGCGGCCGGTCCTGGCGAGGATGACCGCCGCGGCGGCGTTCTCCAGGTGGTCGCGGGCGCGGGCGAGACGGGTGCCGGTCTGCCGCGAGGTGAGGCCGAGCACGGCCCCGATCTCCGAGACGGTGAGCTCGTGCCGCAGCGCGAGGAGCAGGACGTCCCGCTCCTTGTGCCCCAGCTCCGCCAGGCCCTCGCGCACGATCGCCGCGAGCTCCGGATCCTCCTCGTCCCCTTCCAGGAACAGCTCCGGCGTGGTGCCGTGCGCGGGGGTGCGCCCGCGACGGGTGGTGCACTGGAAACGCGTCAGCGCGTACAGCCAGGCACGCGTGCGCGCCGGCTCGCGCAGCGCTCCTGCGCGGCCGTGGGCGGTGACGAGCGCGTCGTGCACGGAGTCCGCGGCGGCGTCGGTGTCGTGGAGCAGTGAATAGGCGTAGTCGTTGAGTCGGTCGGCATAAGCGTCGTAGAGGCCGTCAGCCGCGCGGCCGTCCGCTCGGCGCAGGGCCTCCAACATTCGCTGGTCGTCGGCACGGCCGACGGTCGGCCATCCGGGCACTGATCTTCCTCCCCGCAGGACGGGTACCTGGCATTTCGGTCGCGCACGCTCGCGAGAATTACCCCTGCCCGCGCCAGGCCCACACGCGTAGGACGTCCGTTCCCCTCGCCCGGTTCACCCGGGATTGTTTGATAATCATCGGGTATGACCTGGGAAAACAGGGTCGGATGGGACTGCTGAAACGGATGTTTCCTGGCGCGATAACTGAGGTGATGATCGGTGACGCGGGTAGGCGTCCACGGTGACACACCGCGATTCACTTCCGACAGGGGTAAAAGTAAAACGCCCGACTCCGGGCCCGTTAAAGGCCGGAATCGGGCGCTCGCGCGCGGGGCGCGTTTACTGCTGGGACGTGCTCCCATTGCAGTTGGGGGCGCACAGGCGGCGCGAGATGCCCTCCAGGAAGACCTTGCGGATCTCCAGGGCGTTGTTCGGGAAGAACGCCTGGCCCTGCGTGGCCTTGGCGATGGCCTGCATCTGCCGGCGGCCGGCCGCGTCGTTGGCGCCGAGGGCCACGATGATCACGCTGATCGGCTGCGTCTCGTCGAACTCCGTGCGGAGCTTCTTGAGGATCGCGGCGTTGGAGATGCCGCCCTCGGGGTCGTCGTTGCCCACGCCGTCGGTGAAGACCAGGATCGTATTGATCTTGTCGGCCTCGTACTCGGCCTTCATCTTGTCGTAGGCGGCGGCGAGCGTGTCGTTCAGACCGGTGTCCCCGGTGGCCTTCGCCTTTATCCGCGAGAGGGACTGGCCGATGACTTCCCGGCGGGTGGCACCGTTGATCTTGGCGCCGATGGGCCCGACGGGCACGACCTCGCGGTAGTCGACGCCCTTGCCGTTCAGGTTGGTGGAGAAGACCCAGGTGCCGATCTCGGTCTTGTCGGGGAAGAGCTTCAGTCCCTCGATCGCGGTCTGGGCGATCAGGTTCATGCGGTCGCCGGGGGCGCCGACGGCCGGCAGCGCCATGGTGCCGGAGATGTCCAGCAGGGCGAGGAGCCGGCCGCCCAGCTTGAGGCGGGACCACGCCTGCGAGAGCTTGGTCACCGAGGCCGCCTCGGGGACCTTGATGGCGCGCGGCGTCGCCGGGTTGAGCCCGTTCGCCTGGCTGATCACGCTCCCGCCCTTGCCGTCCGGGGTGCGGAAGCCGTACTGGCGGATGGTCTTCTTGGCCTCGGCGCCGGACAGCGCGGCGGCGAAGGTCTTGGCCGCGTCGCGGGTGGCCTGGTCCTTGGCGGTCACGACGACCGGGTAGTCGAGGCTGATCGTGCCCTCGGCCGGGTAGAGCGCGACGATCTCGCCCGGCTTGGTCTTGGCGTTGAACGCCCAGATGCCCTGCTCGGAGGCGATGCCGATCGGGACGCGGGACGACTGCTTCGCCATGGTGGCGAACATGTTCGCCGGGCTGTTCACGGCGTTCTCGGAGAGCTGCCTGAGCACTCCCACCAACTGGTCCTCGCCGGCGCCCGACGCCTGGAGGATGCCGGACCCGGCGAGCAGTGCGCTCAGCCCGGCGGCGTTGAGGGTGGGGTCGAGCGGAAGGACGCGGATCTTGCTCGCCAGGCCCTCGGGGTTCGCGGCGTTGGCGGCCGACATCAGGCCGCTCCAGCTCGGCTCGCCGAAGGCGCTCTGCAGCTTCTCGACGGCGGGCTTGGGAGCCGCCAGCACCACCGGCGAGCGGGCGATCGAGCCGACGGGCGCGGAGATGCCCGACCCCTTGGGCGTGGAGCGCAGCTTGGCGACCCACAGGCTGGAGTCCGGGATCCACAGGTCGGCGTCGAACTTGCCGGCGGTCGCGCCCGACCCGGCGATGGCGTTGGTGACGCCGGCGGGATCGCTCTCCTTGACCGTGACCGCGAAGCACTTGCCGTTCACGGGGGTGGTGTTCTTGGAGAAGTCGGCCGCGATCTTGCTGATGGCGGGCTCGATGTCGGGGGAGGCCACGACCTGGAGTGCGACCGGGCTGTCGCCGCAGGTCTTGTCACGGCTCATGATCACGTAAGCCGCGACGCCCAGCAGCACGGCGAGCGCCACGGCGCCCGCGAGGGGCACCAGCACCTTGCCCCGGCCCGCGCGACGGCGGCCGGACGGCTCGTGATAAGGGTTGTAGCCGCCCTCAAGCTCGTCTGTGCGGTGGCGTCCGCCCACGGTGTCCTCTTAAAGTGTCGATCTTTTCCGAACGTGGCGCGCTCTGCAGCGACCATATAGGGAGATCCCGGGTAATGCTTACGGAACCATAGCGTCAAGCCGGATACCGGCAAAACCGATCATTTCGTGCAGTGATTACCGTACGTACGAGTAACTTATGGCTGTGCTGTCCTCTCGCGATACATCTTGACAGTCGCCTGACGCGATGTATCGTGACGCAAAAGATCGCGACATTTCGCGCTTCGGTGTGGAATGCGGGTGTCGTACTCGGCTGGCAGGGGGTAGCGGCTCGTGTCGATGGTCATCGAGGGCCGCGACGCGGGGACGCACGGCCCCGCGACGGGGGTTGAGGGGTCCGTTCCGCTCCGAGGCGGCAGGAGCGAGAAGCGCCCGGACCTGCTGCTCATCGAGCTGGACGGGCACGGCTGCCCAGCGGAGGTCAGGCGGGCGCTCAGGGAGTCGGACTGCGTGCGCGAGGTGGTGATCGCCGGGCGCGTGTGCCGCGCGCTGGCGGACCCCGGCACCGCGCCCCGGGTGGCGGTCGCGCTGCGGGCTCAGGGGCTCGAACTCGCCGTGGTCATCCTTCAGTGGTGGCAGGAGTGGCCGCGCCAGGCGCTGCGGCCCTCGCGGACGGCCACGGCCGCCAGCATGAGCGCCACCGCCGGATCGAGCCACCACCAGCCGAACGAGGTGGCGGTCAGCCCCGCCAGCACGCCCCCGGCGAGCAGGGCGCAGAGCAGGTTCTGGGTGCCCTCGCCGGTCGTGGCGACCGAGCCGAGGCGGGCGCCGAGCCTGCGCTTGGCCACCCCGAGGAGCGGCATGCTCACCAGGCTGATCGTGGTGACGACGACGCCCAGCACCGTGGGCACCGACCGCTGACCCGACCCGAGGTCGTAGGCGACGTGAAGCACCAGATAGGGCGCGAGCAGCCAGAAGCTGACCGCCACGGCCTTCTGCGCCCGGTGCTCGGCGGTCGCGGAGTGGAGCCTGCGCCCGGTGAAGCGCCAGATGACGATCAGGCTCGCCAGCGCCTCCACGAGCGACGACCAGCCCCAGCCGATCAGGGCCACCGAATGGGCGGACAGGCCCGCCGCCAGCCCAAGGGAGCTCTCGGCGCCGAGCCAGACCAGCGTCGCGAACGAGAGCGTCCTGGCCAGGCGCGCGTCGCGAATCCACTGCGCCGGCGGGGCCGAGGGGCGCGCGTACGTACCTTGATCTGGCACGATGGCCCCCGATCGATCGAACCTGGCCCTGACAGCGGTGAGTAGCCTACCCGTTACAGATAGCGTCACGTCCCCGCCCGCGTAAAGCTGTGGACGGGCGGCGCGGGCCCCAAGCAAGGAGAGCCCGTGCCGTTCACGCCGAGCCACGTCGCGGCGGTGATCCCGCTCATTTCCTCGGCCCGGGTGCGCAAGGTGCTCGATCCCTGGGCGCTCGGCGTGGGCGCGATGGTGCCCGACCTGCCGATGTTCCTGCCCTACCTGGACGCCTACACCCGGTGGCACTCGCCCATCGGAGTGGTCACCGACGACGTGGTGGCGGTGTTCGTGCTGCTGGCGCTCCTGCAGTTCGTGTTCCGCGACCCGCTCACCGCGCTGCTGCCGCAGTCGCTCGCGGCGCGCATCGCCGCCCTGCCGGGGCCCGGCTGGCGGAGGTTCCCCGCCATCGCGCTCGGCGCCGCGGCGGGCGCGGCCACCCACGTCTTCTGGGACTCGTTCACCCACGACTGGGGCGCGCGGTTCTGGGGCTGGGCCTGGCTGACGGCCCCGGTGGCGGGATTCGTGAACGGCTACCGGCTCCTGCAGTACGGCTCGTCGGCGGTGGGCCTGGCCCTGGTCGGCTGGTGGCTGCTCCGCGCGCTGCGCCCCTCCGCCGGCAAACCGCTGCCGGCCCGGCTCGCGCTCCCGGGCCCGGTGCGCTGGGGCGTTCTGGCCTGTACGGGCCTCGGCGCCTGCTTGGCGGCCGCCGTATGGAGCTTCGTCGACCCGCCCAACCCCGTCTTCGGCTGGGCCGGGGTCATCACCAAGACCGGGGTCGGCCTGGTGGTGGGGTTCTGCGCCGTGCTCACCGTCTACGCGCTGCTCTGGCAGCTCGGGCGGGTCATACGCTTGTCCCGTGCCTGAGCTCATCCCCGTTTCCGACGCCGCCGACCCCCGGCTGGCCGACTACGTGCGGCTGCGCGACGTCGAGCTGCGCAAGAGCCTGGAGGCCGAGCGCGGCCTGTTCGTGGCGGAGGGCGAGAAGGTCATCCGGCGGGCCGTCGCGACCGGATACCCCGTCAGGTCGGTGCTGACGACACGCCGCTGGCTCCCCGGCCTGGAAGACGTGCTGGGCGACGCGCGGGTCTACCTGGTCTCGGACGAGGTGATGGAGGGCATAGCCGGCTTCGCCGTCCACCGGGGCGCCCTGGCGTCCATGGCGCGGCTGGAGCTTCCATCGGTGAAGACCCTGCTGGGGCAGGGGCCGCCGCGCCGGATCCTCGTCCTGGAAGACCTGGTGGACCACGGCAACGTCGGGGCGATCTTCAGGTGCGCGGCGGCTCTGGGCGTCGAGGCCGTGATCCTCTCGCCCCGGTGCGCCGACCCGCTGTACAGGAGATCGGTCAAGGTCTCGATGGGCGCGGTGTTCGCCGTGCCGTACGCGCGCATGGCCAACTGGTACGACGGGCTGGCCGAGCTGCGGGCCCTCGGCTTCCAGACCCTCGCCCTGACGCCCGACCAGTCGGTCGTTCCCATCGAGAAGGTCTCCATGGGGGAGCGGGTGGCGCTCATGCTCGGGTCCGAGGGCGACGGGCTGTCCTCGCGGTGGCTCCACGAGGCCGATCACGCCGTGTGCATCGCCATGAGCCCGGCGGCCATGGACCTCGGCGTCGACTCCCTCAACGTGGTCGCGGCGGCGGCGATCGCCTGCCACAGCCTCATGCGCTGACCCGGCTGGTTACCTTTTCCGGTATTCGGTGGCGTAGTAGAGGCCCGCGCCGAAAATGTTCAGGAAAAGGAGTATCGCCAGCCAGGTGTACCGCGCCTGCGGGTACAAGGTCGGATTTGCCGCCATATCGCGTGCCATCCATGCCCAGAAGACGAGGAGCGGCATGATTGCTATGAGCGGGATCAGCGGCATCAGTTGATTCATCGCGCACCCCGTTTCATGACTGATACTCTCATCGTGGCGAACGCTAACATCATTGAGGGCGGTCATGCCATGGCAACTGTTGACCTGCAGTCGCATCCAGTTCGTCGTGCGTGACGGGGTCGGCCACGGCCTCGCCGAGGCGGGCTCTCGCAAGGCCAGATCATGAGGAACACGTGATGTCGACAGAGCCGACGCCCACGGGCATGGCAGTCCTCGAAATGGCGCGGGCGGGACGCTTCGCGGAGATCCGCGACATGTTCGCGCCCCAGTTACGGGCGCTGGTGTCGGCCGAGGCGCTCCAGCTCGCCTGGGCGGCCGAGCTCGGCCGGCAGGGCCCGATCTCCTCCGTCGGCACGCCGGTGAGCGAGCCGGCCGGGCCGGGGACGGTCGTGGTCAAGATCCCCGTGACGTTCGAGCAGGGCGAGCTGACGGTGGTCGTATCGGTCGACGACGCCGGCCGGCTGACCGGGCTCCAGCTCGCGCCCGCCAGTGCCGCCAAGCCTGTCGAGCCGTGGGTGCCACCGGCGTACGCCGACCCCGGGACCTTCGACGAGCAGGACGTGACGGTCGGCTCCGGACCGCTCGCGGTGCCGGGCACCCTCACCCTGCCACGCCGGCCGGGACCGTACCCCGCCGTGGTGCTGCTCGCCGGTTCGGGGCCGGGAGACCGCGACGAGACGATCGGGCGGAACAAGCCGTTCAAGGACCTCGCGTGGGGGCTCGCCGGCCGGGGCATCGCCGTACTGCGCTTCGACAAGGTCACGTACGTCCACCGCGGTGTGGTCGCCGAGAATCCCGGCTTCACGCTCGAAGACGAGTACGTCCACCACGCGGTCGCGGCCGTCGAGCTGCTCCGGCGCCGGTCGGCGGTGGACCCCGCGCGGGTCTTCGTGCTCGGCCACAGCCTGGGCGGCACCGTCGCCCCGCGGGTGGCGGCCGGCGAGCCGTCCGTCGCCGGGCTGGTCATCCTGGCCGGCGGCACCCAGCCCCTGCACTGGGCCGCCGTCCGGCAGGTCCGCTACCTCGCGTCGCTGGACCCCGGCACGGCCGCCGCGGCGCAGCCCGCCGTCGAGGCGATGACCGCGCAGGCGAGGATGGTCGACAGCCCCGGCCTCTCCCCGTCGACACCGGCCGGTGAGCTGCCGTTCGGCGTGCCCGCGCCCTACTGGCTGGACCTGCGCGACTACGACCCGGTCGCGGTCGCCGCGACGCTGGACAGGCCGATGCTCATCCTCCAGGGCGGCCGCGACTACCAGGCGACCGTCGCCGACGACCTGGCCGGCTGGAAGGCCGGCCTCGCCCACCGCCCGGATGTCACCATCCGGGTGTACGACGCCGGCAACCACCTGTTCTTCCCCGGCACCGGCCCGTCGACGCCGGCGGAGTACGAGCCGGTGCAGCACGTGGACCCGGAGGTCGTCACCGACATAGCCGACTGGCTGCCTCAAAAGTCCGCGTTCGACGGCTCCGGACACTGACCGTAGACCGCGTCAAGGAGGTCGCGGGCGAACCGGCCGAGGTCGTCCAGCCCGGTGGCGGCCAGGGTGTCGTGGCCGCCTGACAGCAGGTGCGGGATGGCGGCATGCAGGGCCAGCGTGACGGCCGTGGCACGTTGCGGGGTGACGGGGAGCCCGGCGGCGCGCTGGGCGTGCTCGAATTCGGCGAAGTCGGCGGCGGCGATGGCGTCGAGTATGGCCGCCAGCCATGGCTTGCGCGCCGCTTCCGACTGGAGCTCCGAGTAGGCGAGCAGGCGAGGGCGGCCGGGCCCCGCGACGTTCTCGAGAAGCGTGCGCAGCATGGTCACCAGGCCGTCTCGATCGGCAGGCGCCTGTCTCGGCACTTCGCGGTACAGCTCGGCGCAGCGCTCGGCGATCGCCCGTAACAGGGCGTCTCTGGTGGGGGCGGCCGAGCACGCCCTGGCCGAGGGGCTGGGCGCGGGCTGGCGGTCCGCCCTCGACGTACGGCCGCGCCATCGCCTGCCGCTCGCCCGCATCCTGCTCAGGCCGGTCTTCACCCGCCGCCGAGACGTCGAGCGCGTCGCGGACATCGCTTACGGCGAGGCCGGTAGGAGGAACCTGCTCGACGTCTACCGGCACCGTTCCCGTCCGTCGGGTGGGCCCGTGCTGATCCACCTGCACGGAGGCCGGTACTACCGGGGCCGCAAGGACAGCCAGTCGCTGCCCCTGCTCTACCGGCTCGCCGGCCAGGGCTGGGTGTGCGTCAGCGCGAACTACCGCCTGCGGCCGGCCGCGCGGCATCCTGACCACCTGATAGACGTCAAGAGAGTGATCGCCTGGGTGCGCGAGCACGGCCGCGAGTACGGCGCCGATCCGGCGATGCTGTTCGTTTCCGGCAGCTCGGCAGGCGGGCACCGTGGAGAGCGCTCGGCTCTTCGCCGCCTCGTTGCGGAGCACCTCGGCCAATCCCGTCGTCTACGTCGAACTTCCAGGCGCTCAGCACGCGTTCGACCTGTTCCACTCGGTCCGGTTCGAGACGGTCGTGGACGCGGTGGAGGACTTCGCCGCCTGGGTGAGATCGCGCGAGAAGACGCGCCGGACGTAGCCTCGCTCAGGCGGTGAGGTCGCCGTCCTTCAGGCTGGTGCGGAAGGCGTTCCACTCGGCGGTGGTGAAACGTAGCACCGGGCCGTACGGGCGCTTGCTGTCGCGTACGGCTATTCGACTGCCGGACAACGCTGCGAGTTCCACGCAGTCGCCGCCGTTGCCACCGCTGTGTGAGGACTTCACCCAGTTGGCGTTGGTCAGGTCATCCATCATCCGCATCCATCGCCATGTACATGGCACCTTTTCGTCGTGTACGTGGCACCTTGGCTCGGAAGGGCCCGGAACCTTCCCGACGGCGCCATCCCCGGCACGCAGTGACCAGCACGTACCTCCAGACGCCCGCCCGCCGCTTGCGCGGGTCCGGCGACTCGAGCAGCGCCGGAAAGGCCGCGGCCCCCAACGGCGAATCTGGCATGAGAAGGACCGCCTTTGGTCGGCTTACATCGAGACCAAGGTTGGATGTGGGGTGCCGGAGCCTTTCCTAGCGTCGGATCATGACGGAAACCTTGACGCCACCCGCAAGCCGTGTCCACGAGGTCGACGCGGTGCGCGGCTTCGCACTGGCGGGCATCCTGGTGGCGAACATCGGCTTCCTCGCCGACCCTGGCTACGCGATGACGGGCACCATGCCCATCCCGGACGGGCCGGTGGCCATCGCCATCACCACCTTGGTCCTGACGAAGTTCTACATCATCTTCTCGTTCGTGTTCGGCTACTCGTTCACACTCCAAATGCGGGCCGCGGAGCGGGCGGGGGCGAGCGTGAAGGCCCGCACCCTGCGCCGGTGCCTGGGCCTGTTCGTGATCGGCGTGGTCCATGGGCTTCTGTTGTGGATCGGCGACATCCTTACCCTCTACGCCGTGCTTGGCCTGATTCTGCTGGCGTTCCGGAACATCAGGCCCAAGACCGCCGTCATCGTCGGATCGTCCATCATCGGCGTGTTGACGGTGTTCTGGCTGCTGCTGGCCTGGCTGAGCACCCTTGATCCCGCCGGCTCGCAGTCTCCGCCCGCGGACCCGGCCGAGGCCGCCCGGGTACTGGCGATGGCCACCAACGGGCCGCTGGAGTTCCTCAGGTTGCAGCTTGAGCTGTATCCGGGGTTGGCGGGCACAGTCTGGGTCTTCCAGGGCCCCATGGCGCTGGCACTGTTCCTGTTCGGCCTGGCGGCGGGCAAGGCGCGGCTGCTGGAGCAGCCCGAGCGCTGGTCACGCCTGCTCCCCGGCCTCCAGTGGCTCGGCTTCGGACTCGGCGTCCCCGGCGGGATCCTCTTCGCCTGGACGTCCGGCTCTGAGGGGCCGCTGGAGCTGGTCGGCATCGCGGTGAACAACATCACGTCGCTGCTGCTCGCCGCCGCCTACGTCGCCACCCTGCTGCGAGTGATCAAACGCTTCCCATCCGTGAGGCACGTGCTGGCCCCGGCGGGCCGGGTGGCCGCCTCCAACTACATCGGGCAGTCGGTGCTCACCTGTCTGGTCTTCACCGGCTACGGCCTGGCGCTGGCGGGCCGGCTGTCGCCGATCGCCGTGATGGGCGTCGCCCTCCTGATCTATACGGTCCTGCTGTGGCTCAGCGCGTGGTGGCTGCGGACTCACCGTTATGGACCTGTGGAGTATGGTCTGCGCCGCCTCACCAACTGGACCTGATCACAGCAGGCCGGCTGAATGGCGCAGCCAGCATCATGCCGTCCGAAGGGCACTAAGCCTGGTATTACGCTCGCCACCAGATCAAACTCAAGGCCGATTCAGCGTCGACGTGCTCGCCGGATAATCATCAGCGTGCGCACTGTGATGGCCTAGAGCCGCCTAGCGTTCGTAGCCATAGAGGCCAAAATCCGCTGCAAACTCCATTGGTTACGATAATTCTGGAGCTTTCCCAGATCGGGCAAACCGGCGAATCTCTGGATTTCAGCCTACCTAACGATCGTGCAATGGGGTGGGCCCGGGAATTGTCGGTGGGGGGCGATAGGTTGGTGACGGTTCTTGTTTTCCGATGAAATGGGGAGGTGCCTGGCGATGGCGACGGAAGCTGGGCAGATTTCCCTCGTGTCGGCGCTCTCGGCCGATACGCGAAAGGCGACAGGAGAGAACGCGCTCAGCGGATCAAGCCAGTGCACGATTCCGCAGGGCGCCGTCCGCGCCGGTGACAAGGCGTCGGCACGGGGGGTGCCGGTCGCGCCGGAGGCCTTGTTCGCGGACCTGTCCGGTGCCGAGCTGGCGGCGGCGCTGGCGGCGCTGGATGCCGGTGCGCTGCCCCGTGACGAGTTGGTCCATGCGGTGGCCGCCTGGCGTCGGCTGGCCTCGTGGGTCAAGGCGCGGGAGCTGGCTCTGGTCAATCTGCTTGCCGATCGGTTCGTCACCGACGGCCGTTATGGCCAGTCGTGGCGCGAGTGGTTGGAGGCGGAGCTGAGCTTGGGGCTGACCTTGACCGACTGGTCGGCCTCGGCTCTGGTCGAAACGGCCGCGACACTGCGAGACCGGCTCCCCGGCACGATGGCATCCCTGCTCGCCGGAGCGCTTGACGAGCCGCGAGTACGGGTGATCACAGAAGGCGTGAAGGGGCTGTCGGAGGCCGCTTGCGGCCGGGTAGAGGACGCCATTCTCGAACGTGCGCCCATGTTGACCACCGCCCAGTTGCGCAAGCTCGTGGCCGCCACGGTCGAAAGGGTCGCGGCCGAGGAGGCCGCCGCTCGGCGTAAGGCTTCCGAGCGGTCCCGGCGGGTGGAGTTCCGCAACGACGGTCAGGGCACCGCCGAGATCTTCGGGCTCAGTCTCCCGGCCGGGCCCGCGACCGCCGCCTATGACCGCGTGGACGCGATCGCGCGCGCGGCAAAACGAGCCGGCGACTCCCGCACGACCGACCAGTTGCGGAGCGACGTCTTCCTGGCCCTGCAGCTCGGTCTCCTCACCCCAGGTTCGTCCGAGGTCCCCAACTCAGCCGCCCTAGCCACCCTCAATCCCGATCATGACCATGACCATGTTCAGAGCGGCAGCGGGCGAGGCAGCGGGGTAGGAAACGGGCCAGGCAGCGGCGTTGGGAACGGCGCGGGCAGCGGGGCCAGCGGCCAGGCGGTCGTCTTCGCCGGCCCGCTGGACGAGGAAGGCATCCCTGTCCAGGCTCCGCCCGCCGACGACGCCGACATCCCAGCCCCCGACGAGCACCACATCGTCTACGAGCCTGATCGACAGGGCCTCCACGACCAGCGGAGCAAGCAAGCCCCGCCAGCCATGGCCCTCCCCAGGAAGGCCCCCGCAGGCCCAGCCCCCGGCGCCGAGGCCGAAATCAAACCCTGCTCCGGGGCCGAAGGGGAACGCTGGTCCGGGACCGAAGGCGAACGCTGGTCCGGGACCGAAGGCGAACGCTGGTCCGGGACCGAAGGCGAACGCTGGTCCGGGACCGGAGGTGGACGCTGGTCCAAGAGCGGGAACGCACGCTCGGGTGGCACCGGAGATGAAGGCTGGTCCGGGAGTGGAGGCGGCCACGGGGATGAGGGCGAAGGCAGACCCTGGCCCGAAACAAGGGACGGGCGCTGCTCCGGACCCGAACCCGAACCCGGACCTCGACCCGAACCTCGATCTGGAGCCGGACCTGAACCTGGACCTTTGTCCGAGGACGGGTTTCAGCCCAGCGGGTGGGGTGGCGTGCCCACGCCTCAGGGGTTGTTGGAGGCTGCCGCGCGCCAGTTGGGCGGTCCGCACCTGGTTGTCGGGCTGGACACCCTGCTAGGGCTGGCCGAGAAGCCCGGAGAGCTGGGCCGGTATGGATCACTGGTGGCGGACATCGCCCGGCAGATCGCCGATGACAGCATCCACACCGGTGTGAAGGTCTGCTGGACCGTCACCAACGACAACGGCGAGGCCGTCCACCACGGTGAGACGCGCTATCGGCCCGGCACGGTGCTGCGAAAACTCGTCAACGCGCGAGATCGCACTTGCAGGTTCCCCCGTTGCCGAAGACCGGCCTCCCGATGCGATCTTGACCACACCCTGGCCCACGACCAGGGCGGTGCCACCTGCCCATGCAATCTGGCCCCGCTCTGCCGGCGACATCACCGGCTCAAGCAGCTCGACGGCTGGGCTCTCATCCAGCCCCAGCCGGGCCTCATGGCGTGGATAACTCCATCGGGGCGCACGCATGTGGTGCACCCCGACACCTACGACACCTACGACGTCTCCGACACCGGATGATCCGCCACGGCCCGGGCCTCCGGCCCGCTACGACCACTACGACCACTCCCGGCACTCAGCACCAAGCGCCAATCATCGACCGCATCAGCGGGGTTCCGGTTGAGATCCCGGTGCGCGTATTTCTTGGTGCCAGGGTGCGCGCGAGGCCGTAGCCATGGGTTCAGTTCGTTCAGGGGGCGGTATCCGCTGCCTCGGTTATCGGGCGCCGCGCTCTGGTGAGAGGAGGTAGTCCGGCCAGCTGCCGTATTTGCTGATGTCGGCCGCTTCCTCGGTGGCGTAGGACTCGCAGAGGAAGCCGTGCACCTGGCGCCCGTCCGCGAGGCTGATCCAGCCGAGGCTGAGGGGCGGCATGATCTGGGTCAGCAGGGTGCCCAGCGCCGATGGGCTCAGGGCGTACAGCTCCACCTCGACCGATACGCCACCGTCCACGGAGCGGACCAGGCCGGGGCGTGGCGGTTCGCCCCCGCTCAAGGCGTACAGGCGGTAGAGCGGGGCGGTCTGGGCCGTACCGAGGTCGACGGCCCCCAGCGAGGTGAGCTGCCCGTGTAGCGGCTGCCCGGCACGATGCGCGCCCACGACGGCGAGTACCGCCCGCGGGTCGGCGATGCCCCCGGGCCGTACGGGGAGCACGGAGCGCCCTTCGCCCTCCGCCTGGACGGCTGGGCTGCCGGTATACGTATGGCTGCCGGTGTAGGGATGGAATGGGGCGGCGAGGGCGGCGAGGAGTTCGTCCGAACCTGCTGGGCCCAGGAGGGTGATGCCGTGTGGGCGCCCCGCCGACGTCGTGCCGGCGGGTACGGACACGCCGGCGAGGTCGAGCAGGTTGGTGAAGGTCGTGTAGTGACCGAGGACGGTGTTGCGGTCGATCGGGCTCTCCACCATCTCCGCGATGGTGTAGGTCGTGGGCACGGTCGGAACCACCAGCGCGTCCATCGACTCCCAGGCCTGCCGAGTCTCGGCGCGCAGCGCCCGCAGCTTGTAGAGCCCCTGGAAGGCGTCCACCGCGCTGAGTCCGGTGCCGTTGCTGAGTACCTTGCGGGTGACCGGGTGGACTTCGTCCGGGTTCCGCGCCGCGAACTCGCCGACTGCGGCGAGCCGTTCGGCGATCCACGGTCCCTCGTACAGCAGCCGCCCCGCGGCGAGGAACGGGTCGAGATCGACTGGGACCAACTGGTGCCCGAGACCCGCGAGCCGTTCCACCGCCTCCTCGAATCCGGCGGCAGCGGCGTCGTCGCCGTAGAACTCCGGGCGCTGCGGCACGCCGATGCGGAGCGCTCCCACGACGGGCGGCTCAGGAGAGGGCACGGGGAGCGGGCGCGACCAGGGGTCGGCGGGCTCGTACCCGGCGATGACCGACAGCACGGCCGCCCCGTCGGCGACCGACCGGGCGAAGACGCTCGGGCAGTCGAGTGACGCGCACGCGGGCACCAGGCCGAGCGTGCTGACCAGCCCCCGGCTCGGCTTGATCCCGACGGTGCCGGTGAGCGCGGCGGGCACCCGGCCCGAGCCGGCGGTGTCCGTGCCGATCGCGAAGGCGACCAGCCCGGCGGCCACCGCCACCGCCGACCCGGAGCTGGACCCGCCGGAGATCAGCCCCGGCACCAGCGGCGACTCGCACACGCCGTACGGGCTGCGCGTGCCGGAAAGGCCGGTGGCGAACTGGTCGAGGTTGGTCTTGCCGACGAGCAGGGCACCCGCCGCGAGCAGCCGGTCGACCAGCGGCGCGCTCCGCTCCGGTACGTACGCGTACGCGGGGCAGGCCGCGGTGGTGGGCAGCCCGGCCACGTCCACGTTGTCCTTGACGGCGAAGGGCACCCCGTACAGCGGTGGGCGCGAGCCGGGGTCGGGCCAGCGGCGGGCCAGCTCGGCGGCGTCGGCGAGCAGGACGGCGGCGGGCCGCGGGGTGATCCACACGTGGTCGTCACCGCGCGCGGAGATCCGCCTGAGCACCTCCTCGGCGACGTCGGATGGGCAGGCCGCCCCGTCACGGTAGCGGCGAGCCAGGCTGTCCAGGTCGAGGCGGGACGGGTCCAGGTGGCCCAGGTCGAGGCGGGAGGGGTCGGCGTGGGAGGGGTCGGGGCGGGAGGGGTCGGGGTGGCAGGGGTCGGGGTGTGACGGGCCGAGGTGGGACGGGTCGAGGTGGGCTGAGCTGTCCAGGTCAAGAGGAGTGTCCATCTGCCTTCCCTGCACGGGCTGAGGGCCCGTGGCTGATGTTCATGGTGCGTCTTCGTGCTGGTCGGCGGCCCGTGACATGCGCCCTGCCGGCCACGGCGCCCGCCACGGCGCCCGCCACGGCGCCCGCCACGGCGCCCGCCACGGCGCCCGCCACAGCGCCGGTGGAGTGCTCTGTCCGCTGATACGGGCCCGTGGCCGGCGGTTCGGTGTCCGGATCGGGCCCGTGGCCGGGGCCTCCGTACCCAGGCACGGGAGTCCGTGCCCGGGGCGGTTCGCGGGGTTTGGTTATGAGGCCGCGGGGACCTCCGCGGGGGTGGGGGCGCCGGTGGTCTCGGGCTGGTCCGCCGCCTTGGCCGTGCTGGGGCGCAGGAAGGCGAAGGCCACGAGGACCAGGCCGGCGAAGAGATAGCCCAGTGCGACCTGGCTGTTGGCGTTCCACTCGACCTTCACGCCGTGGATCAGGCCGATGAACGACAACACCGCTCCGCCGAACGCGTACCCGGCGCCCCACAGGAAGGACCGGTCGATGATGAAGGCGGTGATCGAGCCGAGGATCAGCCCGGCCAGCACCGCCCCGCCGCCGAGCAGGGCGGTCCCCTCGTAAACGGTGCCGCTCTGCGCGATCGCGGCGTACCCGACCTTCTGCGCGGTGGTGCCCGCCGCGGCCAGCGCGTTGTCCATGTAGCCCTGCGCCCAGGACGCGATGTTGGGGATGATGGCCATCACCACGGCCACCGCGTGGGCCTTCGGCACCGACTGGAACGCCTGGAGCCCGATGTACAGCAGGATCGGCACGATGGCCGGTGTGGGCAGCACCGCTCCGAGCAGGGCGAACATGCCGAGGAAGCAGAACAGCGCGATCACGACGCCACTGGCCATCGAGTAGCTGCTGCGACCGCCCGCGGACTTCCAGCCCGGGTGGCCGATGTAGACGGCGGGCGGGAACGGCGAGCCCAGCATCGAGCCGACCACCGCGCCGGCTCCGTCCGCCAGCAGCACCGACCGCAGGTTGTACGAGTCGCCCGCGGCGGCGGCGCTCTCGACGTTGCTCATGCCCTCGGTGAAGTTGTAGATGCCCAGAGGGATGGCGGTGGCCAGCAGCGGCGAGACCTCTCTGAGCCCGTCGACCAGCCGGTCGATGTTCAGCGACGGGAGGCTGACCGCGATGTTCTCGGCGGCGGCGCCGACGTCGGCGGGGTTCATGTAGCCGCCGATCCAGGCGATCGCCGTGCCGACCAGGAGGGCGGCCAGGCCGACCGGGATGTTGCCGGGAAGCTTCAGGTCGGTGAAGAAGCCGACGAGGATGATCACGAGCACCGGCAGCGCGATCCAGGCGGCCTCCCACATCTGCGCGGCCGGCCGCATCGAGATGAAGGCGATCGAGATGCCCGCCAGGGTGCCGAGCATGGCCGCCCTCGGCGTGAAGCGGCGGATGTACGGCCCGACGAACGCGCCGATCAGCACGATGATGCCGATGATGAAGCACCAGGCCAGCCCCGCCGCCCAGGCCTGCAGGGGGTTCTTGGTGGCCAGGTAGGTGGGCAGCATGATCACGAAGACGACGATGAACATGTGGGGCACGCTGGGCCCGTACGGCATCGCGCACACGTCGGTGCGGCCCTCGCGGCGGGCCAGCCGCCGCGCGAGGTAGGTGTAGTACACGTTGCCGATCAGGAGCTGGATGCCCATCGCGGGGAGGATGACGCCGAAGACGTCCGAGCCGGGCAGGTGGACGACCCCGAGGCAGAGGCCACTCAGCACCAGCACGTTCACCATCACGTTGAAGCCGAGTCCGAAGAAGGCGTTGGTGTCCCCGCTGACCCACCAGGGGAGTTTGAGCGTGGCGGGGTCGGTTGTCGTGGTCATTGGTCAGCTCCGCGCTTCGAGTGCCTTGAGATAGTTGACGGAGGGGGCGACCCAGCCGAAGATGCCGCCCTGGGCGGCGATCATTTCGAGCCCGTACCGCTGGAACTCGGCGAAATACGAGCCCACGCAGTCGGACAGCACCAGGCACTCGTAGCCGCGGTCGTTCGCCTCGCGCACGGTGGTGTGCACGCACACCTCGGTCGTGACGCCGGTGACGACGAGGCTGCGGATGTCCCCGGCCCGCAGCACCTGACCGAGGTCGGTGGCGTAGAAGGCGCCCTTGCCCGGCTTGTCGAGGACGAGCTCGCCCTCGATGGGGGCCAGTTCGTCGATGATGTCGTGGCCGTACTCGCCCCGGATGAGGATGCGGCCCTTCGGCCCCGGCTCCCCGATGCGCATGGAAGGCGCTCCGCGGCCGAGCTTGGCGGGTGGGCAGTCGGACAGATCGGGCACGTGCCCCTCGCGGGTGTGGATGACGGTCATCCCGGCCTTGCGGGTGGCGGCCAGCACCTCCTGGAGGGGTGGGATCACCTGCCGGAGCATGGTGACGTCGTTGCCGAGGGTCTCCCCGAATCCCCCGGGCTCGACGAAGTCCCGTTGCATGTCGATGAGAAGCAGTGCTGTATGTGCCGGGTCGAACCCGTATGTGTACGGCTCGGCCTCGACAAGAAGCGGATCGGACACGTGGACTCCGTTCCTCGGATCCTCCTTTGTCGATTGTCGACAGAATTGTGTCCGCGGCCGTTCCGTCCGGTTACGCTTCTGTTAGCTCGGTGATCGGTCCTGTGTGCTGTGTGATCAGCCGATGTAGGTGCGGGCGCCGTGCCTGGCCAGGGCGTCGAGGGCCGTGGCCGGGTCTCCGGAGGCGATGGCGTCGAAGAGCCGCCGGTGCCGCTCCACTCCTTCGGACGGGGCGCGCTGCTCGGCCTCCCTGCGCAGGTTGGCGGCCATGTAGAGCTGGAGCTTCAGGATCACCGGCTCGTACACCAGCAGCAGCTGGCGATGGCCCGCGAGCGCGACCAGCGCGACGTGGAAGCGCCGGTGCGCCTCGTTCTCGCTGAGCGGGTCGTCCGCCTCGACCGCCGCCGCCATGCCGTCGAGGGTCTTGGCCAGCCCCGTCAGGTCCTGCGCGCCGGAAGGGGGCAGCGCCAGCTCGACCGCGTAGCGCTCCAGTACGTCACGCAGCCCGAACAGCTCGTCCACGTCCTCGCTGGACAGCTCGGCGACGCGGACCCCGCGCCGTGGCAGGTGCTCCACCAGCCCTTGCTGCCCGAGGGACCGCAGCGCCTCGCGCAGCGGCGCCCTGCTGGTGCCGAACCGCTGGGTGAGCTGCTCCTCGATCAGGCGCTCTCCGGGTGCGAGCGCACCGCTGAGAATCTCGTGGCGGATGCGCCGCATCGAGAGCTCGACAAGGCTTGGGGGTTCCAGCACCCCGTCCGGTTCCACCTGTCCACCTCCTCTCGCCGTTGGGACAAACTCTGTCAGACCAACCGTCAGGCGGCGGTGGCGGCCGCGGTCGCGTCGAGCAGCCTGCGGGCGCTGCGGTAGCGGGCCGCGTCGCCGGTGTCACCGAGGAGCACCCCGACCATGGTGTGCCCGCCGATCACGGACGCGAACATCAGGCAGTAGCCGGCCGCCTTGGTGTAGCCCGTCTTCAGGCCCTGTGCCTCGCTCGGCAGCAGCCTGTTGGTGTTGTGCCAGACGTGGGCGCGGTGCACGGCCGTCTTGCTCACCGTGTGCCTCTCGGTGCGGACGATCGTGGCGATGACCGGGTCCTTCAGCACCGCCTGGGCGAGGGTGACCTGGTCCTTCGCGGTGGAGTGGTCGCCGCCGGTCTGGGGGAGCCCGTCGGGGTTGGTGTACAGCGTGTCGCGCAGGCCGAGGGTCCGCGCCGCCTGGTTCATCCTGGCCACGAAACGCTTCACGCCCGGTCCGTACCGCCGTGCCAGCGCGTTGGAGGCGTCGGCCCCCGACGGCAGCAGTACGCCGTACAGCAACTCGCGCACGGTGAGCCGCTCCCCGGCCTTGAGGCCCGCGTGGGTCCCGCCGTTCGCCGCCGCGTGCTTCACGTCGGCCTTGGAGATCGTGACGACGTCGTCCAGTGACCCCACGCGCCGCACGACGTACGCCGTCATGATCTTCGTCAGGCTGGCCACGGGCACCCGCCGGGTCTCGCGCTTGGCGAACTGGACCGTTCCGGCCGTGGCGTCGACCAGGTAGACCTCCTTCGCGGTGACCTGTGGAGCGGACCGGGCGTGCACCGGGCCGGCCAGGCCGAGAATGGCCAGGACCGCCGCCAGAAGAGAGATCATCACCATACGCATCCGGTTATGATCCCATGTCCGCCATTGTGGGCATGAGAGTTGACTGCAAGCGGACGGCAAGCAGGGCGCAACCGCCCCCGCGTACACCTGAGGGTGAACGAAAGGGGAGGGTCATGGGAGCGCGAAGCGGTCTGGAACCGGTGGGCGGCCTGGTGCCGATCATGGCAAGCGGTACGGCCACCGTGTTCAAGCTGCTGGTCGCCACGCTCGCCGTCTGCGGGGCCTATTTCGGGGTCGCCCACGGCGCCACCGGCCCTGAGCACACCGCGGCCGACGGCCCGTACGTCAAGACCGTGGTCCTGTCGGCGCAGTCGCTTCCGATCGAGGCCAGGCACATCCCCGAGGCCGGCATGGTGACGGTGGGAGCGGCCGCCGCCGGCGACTCCTGCGAGCGCACGTACCACGCGCAGAGCGTGATCGACCCCGGCGCCTCGGGCGACCCCGTGGACTACGACTGGCGCCTGGTCCGCTGGAGCCCCCGGGCGCACGCCTGGAAGCCGTACCTCTACTCCGAGACCGCCGGCTTCATGGGCGCGCAGCGCACCGTGGAGTGGCACCCCCGCGTCGTCGACAACCCCGGCTGGTACCGCGTCGAACTCGCGGTGTCGGGCAAGGGCGTCGTCGTCAGCGAGAAGTTCCAGATCAGCTGCTGACCGGCCGTACGGCCGCGCGGGTCACAGGTTGGCGAGGGCCTGCCGCGCCGCCGCCACCCACCGGGGGATGCCCACCCGCTCGGCGACCGCCAGCGCCTTGTCGTAGTGCTTGCGGCCCTCCTCGGGCTGCCCCAGGTGTATGGCGAGGTCGCCGAGCGTCTGGGCCACCGGCCACAGCGCCACCACCCCGGTGCCCGCCCCCGCGATGCGGTCGGAGAACGGCCCGAGCGTGGAGTAGGCGTCCTGCATCCGGTCGCGGTCGCCGAGGAGCATGCCCGCCAGCGCCCGCCACGTCATGGCCAGCTCGTACAGGAAGTCGGGACGTACGGGCGTCCTGGTGGCCGCGATCGCGCGGGCGTCCTTGATGTGGCCGGCGGAGGAGAGCGCGACGGCGTAGGCGTCGAGGGTCCACTTGGCCCCGCGCCGGTGCGCCTCCTCCAGCGACTCCACCATGTCGGCGGCCTTGCCGTCGACCAGGCGCAGGCAGAACGTGGTGATCAGCGGGAGGTCCTGGCGCCCTTCGAGCATGCCCGCCCGCGCGGTGAGCCGCGCGGCGTTCCGGTACGCGCGCTCGGCTCCTGCGTAGTCGCCTGTGATCATCATGCGCATGCCGGCGTACCAGGCGCCCACCGCCGTCGGCGCCGGCAGGTCGTACTGCCTGGCGAGCCGCTCGGCCGCGCGGATCTGGACGTCGGCCTCGGCGAAGTCGCCGCGCGCCGCCGCGCACTCCATGAGCACCAGGTGGGCCAGCGCCTGTACGGCGATCTGCCCGGAGGCGGCCCCGACCTCCAGCAGCTCGCGGCCGATGGCCTCGCGCTCGTCGACGACCGTGATGACGTACGACTGGCGCAGCCGCCCGCTCAGCGCGACCGCGAGCAGCGCGGGGTCGCCGCTCTGCCGCGCCAGCTCCTCGGCCTCCAGGGACGCTTCGTACCCGCGGCCGGTGGCGGAGCCCTCCAGCTCCAGCGCCAGGGTCGCGAGCAGGCTGGCGCGCAGCGACTGCTCGCCCGGCGGCAGCTCGATCAGCGCCCGTTCGGTGACGTCGACGATCTCCCACGCCGTGCGGGTGAGGTCGCGGGCGATGCCCTTGTACGGCACGGCCACCGACGCGGCGATGCGCGCGGTCATCTCCAGGTCGCCCAGCGGCAGCGCGGCGTCCATCGCCTCCCGGCGGCGGGCCCGCGCGGCGGCCATGTCACCGCAGAGCGCGAGCGCCTTGATCAGCCGTAGCTGCAGCAGCAGGCGCTCCTTGGGCGGCCCGCCGAGGGGGTGGGCCCGGTCGAAGGCGGTGATGGCGCGCTCCCACAGCGTCGCCGCCTCACGGTGGGCGAACCGCCGCTCCGCCTGCTCGGCGGCCAGGCCCGCGTAGTGGACGGCCTTCGCGGCGGTCTCGACCGTTCCCGCGGAGTCATAGTGGTGGGCGAGCGCCGCGACGTCGGACGCCGACCGGCTCTCGATGACCGACGCGACGGCGGCGTGCAGGCGCGACCTGCGCAGCCGCGAGGCGTCGGAGTACAGCGTGTCGCGTACCAGGTCGTGGTCGAAGCGGAGCATCCCCGGCCCAGGCTCGGTGACCAGGCCCGCCAGCAGCCCGGCCTCCACGGCGTCGACGACGGCGTCCTCGTCGCCCGAGACGTCCACCAGCACGTCGATGTCGACGTCGCGGCCGATCACCGCCGCCTGTAACAGGATCTGCTGGGCGGTCACCGGCAGGCGGGTGATCCGGCGGCGCAGCACGTCGCGCACGCCGGACGGCACCTCGGAGATGACCTCGGCGGCGGTGGCGCGGTCGCGGGTGGCCTCGGAGTCGAGCAGCCGGACCGTCTCGCGGACGAAGAACGGGTTGCCGCCCGTGCGCTCGATGATCGTGCTGACGGCGTCCTCGTCGACCTCGCGGACGCACGTGGCCCGTACGAGCTCGGCCACCGCCTCCTCGTCGAGCCCTTCCAGGCCGACCCGCACCGGGCCGAGCCGGGCGAGCGCCGCGAGCACGTCGGACTGCTGGTCGTTGAGCTCGCCGTCACGGCAGGTCACGACCAGCAGCACCCGGCTCGTCGCCAGCAGGCTGGGCAGGGCGCGGAGCAGGGCGAGGGTCTGGTCGTCGGCCCAGTGAAGATCCTCAAGGGTCAGCAGCACGGGGGCCTCGCGCGCGATGCCCGCGATGTAGCCGCCGACCGCGCGGTGCAGCCGGAAGCCGCCCGACGCCTGGTCGTCCTCGTCGGCGGGGGCGGCGTCGTCCAGCAACGGCGCCAGCAGCGGGCCGTACTCACCCGTCCCCCGGACGGCGACGAGAGTGCGCAGGACCTCCACCCAGGCCCAGCCGGGCGGGGTGGCGCTGCTGTCGGGGCAGCCGCCGGACGCGGTGATCCAGCCCTGCCGGGAGAGCTCCAGCCCGAGCTGCCGTACCAGGGTGGTCTTGCCCGCGCCGGGATCGCCGCCGACCACCGCGGCGGTGAAGCGCCCGGCGAGGGCGTGCGGCGCCGCGCCGGTCAGCCGGGCCAGCTCGGCGTCCCTGCCGACGAACGGTTCCGGCGACAGCGGGGGAAGGTCGGCCGTCTGGCTCTCGGGACGCGGCGGCCAGGTGCCGGCGATCTCGCTGAAGCGGGGGCGCTGGGGAAGCGTGAGGTCGAGGGCCGGGTCCTGGGAGAGGATGTCCGACTCCATCTTGCGCAGCGCGGGGCCCGGGTCGATGCCGAGCTCGTCGGCCAGGGTCGTGCGGGCCCGGCGCAGGGCGGCGAGGGCGTCGCCCTGCCTGCCGCAGCGGTAGAGGCCGAGGGCCAGCAGCCGCCAGCCCTCCTCGCGCAGAGGATTCTCGCCGGTGAGGGCTTCGAGGTCGGGCACGGTCTCGGCGTGCAGGCCGAATCGCAGCCCCGCGTCGGCGTGCCGCTCGCGCGCCACCAGGCGCAGCTCGGCGAGCCTGCTCACCTCGGCCTCGGCCCACTGCTGCTCGGCGAAGTCGGAGTAGGGGGTGCCGCGCCAGAGCCCGAGCGCGGTCTCAAGGCCCATGCGCGCCGGCTCGGGGTCGTCGTTGTCGAGGTGCTTGCCCGCCGACCTGACCATGGCCTCGAAGCGCAGGGCGTCGACCTGGTCGGGCGCGGTGCGCAGGGCGTACCCGGAGGCGACGGTGACGAGCAGCCGGTTGGGGCCGCCGCGCGGCCGGCCGGGCTCGAGCACGCGGCGCAGGCGGGAGATGTAGACCTGGAGCCCCGACTGGGCGCCCTTGGCACCCTCGTCGGTCCACAGGTCGAACAGCAGCGTATCCACGGGCACGACCTGGCCGCGCGCGACGAGTAATCGCGCGAGCACGGCCCGTTGCCGTAGCCCGCCGAGGTCGACCTCGCCGTCGTCGTCGTACGCCTCGACCGGTCCAAGAACGCGGAACGTCACCATGTCAGCCGCCACGCTATGCGGGCCCGTCGAGCACGCACAAGGTATTCGCCAAGGCCCGCCTTCCTTCCGTGGGTGTCACGAGGCTACAGGTACCGGAGTGCCTGTGCTGACGACTACGGATGCGGCTCAGGCGTGGGAGGCGGGCTCCGGGGAGCGGTGGTCGTTCGAGGCGCCGCGCCGCCGCAGCAGGGACCACGCCCCGAGGGCGAGGCCGCCCCACGGGATCTCGATCGTGTAGGTCCAGAAGCCGAACAGGATGGCGGCGGCAAGCGCGGCGCCCGGGGGCTGGCCGAAGGCGATCAGCAGCGCGGCAGTGCCGCCCTCCATGATCCCCGCGCCGCTCGGGGTGATCAGCGCGCTGGTGAGCACCCGGCTGACGGCGAACACCGCCACGGTCTCCGCCGGGCCGGGGTAGGAGCCGGTGGCGACCAGGCAGCACGCCATGATCAGGCACTGAAGGGTCAGGAAGGCCACCATGCCGAAGGACAGGCCGCGCCACCGCCTGTGCACGATCTCGGCGGTGTCGGCGCGCACCCGGTGGATGGCGTCCGAGGCGTAGCGCTCGGGCGGGCGGATCCGGCGGGGCAGCACACCGAGCAGCGTGTCGAGGACGCGGCCGAGCAGGTCGGCGGCCCGTTCCCAGTAGAGCGCGGCGGCCACCACGGCGACCAGTACGAGGATGGAGACCACGCCGCCCCACGCCGCGTTGGTGACCCTGGAGTCGGGGATGCGCCCGGCGACGAGCAGCGCGATGATGCCGACGGCGGGCAGGATGAAGCGGAACAACGTGTTCCAGATGCCGGTGACCAGCGTGTACACCACGACGGAACGGGTCGCGAACCCCCAGCCCTTGGTCATCGCGAAGGTGACCGCCACGCCGGCCGCGCCGCCGAAGGGCAGCAGGTTGCTCACCGCGCTCCCCGCGGCGTTCAGCGTCAGCGCCTGCACATGGGTGAGCCCGGGCAGCGCCGAGGTCATCACGTAGGTGTAGGCCCACAGGCTGGCCAGCCACAGGGCGGCCATCAGCAGGATCATCGACCAGCTCAGCTTGCGGAACTGCGCGCCGATCTCGCTCCAGCTGACCTCGGCCCCGGTGAGCGCGTGCACGATCTGCGGCAGGTACACCACGAGCAGGACGGCAAGGGCCAGGGAGGCCGCTGACAGGCCTGCCTGAACCCACTTGTTCCTCACCGTGATACCCCCATCGTTTCTCCCCGCGCGGACGCCGCCCGACCATCCTGCCCCGGTGGCCGCCGGGTGGATCTCATCCTCCAGAACGAAATCACCCCTCTACCCGGTCTCCTCCGGAAGGTCGTCGAAGGGGTGCGTGCGCCGGGTGCCCGGGGGCAGGTCGCGCCGGACGTACCACTCGGTGCCGAAGATCAACCGGTACAGGGGCCCGGGGATCCTGAGCATCACCGCGAGCGTGCGGTCGCCGTCGCCGCCCGAGGCCTGGGAGGTGTGGGCGGCCATGCTGGCTCGCTTGACCTTCGCGAACCTGCGGACGTTGACGCGGTGGGTGATGTCCTCGCCGGGGGAGTAGGCGCGCTCGAAGGAGCGCACGTCGAACTCCGGGGGGAACTTGTAGAAGCGCTGGGCGAGCCGGAGGCCCCTCAGCAGGGGGTCGCGGTTGACCGTGGCCTCCAGCAGGATGGGCGTGCCCGCGATGTCCGCCGCGCGCTGCCCCACCCGGTAGACCTGCACGTGGTCCGGATGGCCGTACCCGCCGGCCGGATCGTAGATCGTCAGCAGGTCGGCGCTCTCCTCCTTGAGCACCGCCGCCAGCCGCTGGGCGGCCTCTTCGATGTCGGCGTCGATGAAGGCGTTCTCCGGCCGGTCGTCCCCGACGCCCCCATCGCCCTCGCCGAGCCCCGAGTCGCCGTAGCCGAGCAGCACCACGCGGGCGACGCCGAGGGCGGCGGCCGACTCGTACAGCTCGGCGGTGCGCGCCTCCGCGAGCTCGTCGCCGTGGGGCAGGTCGGCGAGGCCGCGCTCGCCCGCGGTCGCCACGACGAGGACGACGCGATGGCCCTCGGACGCCAGCATCGCCATGGTCCCGGCGGTCAGCAGCGCTTCGTCATCGGGATGGGCGTGGAAGAAGACCGCGGTACGTGCCACGCCGCCATGATTCCACGTGGCGAATCCCCGAGTCCCCGGCGCCTCCCCGGGAGGGGTTCGAGAAGCCTTCCCGAACCGTTCAAGAACCCGTGGCCCGGGGGAGGTGGTCCCGTTTGAAGCGGGTCGCGGGCTCTGCCAGGCTGGCGGGGTGCGGATCCTTCACGTCAGTGACTGTTACCTGCCACGGCTCGGCGGCATCGAGGTGCAGGTGGCCGATCTGGTGCGGTCGCAGTCCGAGGCCGGTCACGAGGTCGAGGTGGCCACCGCGACCCCCGGCGAGCGCATCTCCGGGGTCCACCGCGTCGTCGCCCGCCTGCCCTTCGACCTGCCCGTCCACCCTCGCGGGGGCGGGCACCTGCTCCGGCTGATGACCTCCCGGCGTCCCGATGTGGTGCACGTCCACACCGGGGCCGTTTCGCCGTTCGCCTGGATGGGGGTACGTGCCGCCGTACGCGCGGGCCTGCCGGTGGTGGTCACCGTGCACAGCATGTGGGACCCGCTGACGCGCGCGCTCTACCGCGTCCTCGACGCGCTGTTCGGGTGGAGCCGGTGGGGCATGGTCGTCACCGCGGTCAGCCACGCCGCCGCCCGGCACATCCGCGCCGTCGCGGGCAGGCGGGTTCCGGTCGACGTCGTGTCCAACGGCCTCGACGTCTCCGCCTGGCGTCCCGCCCTTGACGTACGGCCCGGCGAGCCCGGCGGCGGGACCGGTGGCGCGGGCGGCGCCGGTGACGTGCACATCGTGGCGGTGGGACGCCTGGCCCCGCGCAAGCAGCCGGTGCGGCTGCTCAAGCTGCTGCTGGAGGCCAGGCGCAGGGTCCCGAGGAACATCGCGATGCGGGCCACCCTGGTGGGGGACGGGCCCGCGCGCGGTTCGATGGAGCGTTTCGTGCGTGCTCACGGCATGGAGGGGTGGGTGTCGCTGCCCGGCCGCTACACCCGTGACCAGATCCGCGAGCTGCTGGCCTCGGCCGACGTGTTCGTGGCCCCCGCGCCGAGGGAGTCGTTCGGCATCGCGGCCCTGGAGGCCAGGGCCGCCGGGGTCCCGGTGGTCGCCAGGGCGCAGAGCGGGGTCGCCGACTTCGTGCGCCCCGGCAAGGAGGGCCTGCTCGGCCGCACGTTCGACGAGCTGGTCCAGTCGGTCGCGCGGCTCACCCGCGACCGGGAGCTGCGAGAGCTGATCGCCCTGCACAACCGCGAGACCGAGCTCACCCGTTGTGCCTGGCCGGCCGTGCTCGAAGGCTTCGAGCGCAGCTACGCGCTCGCGGCGGCCAGAGCCTGACGCTCTTGGTCTCGGTCAGATGTTCGGCCTGGGCGGGCGTGGCGGCGAGGGTGCTCAGGGCGATTGTCGCGGAAATGGCGACCGCAATGAGTGAAGATTTCCCGCTCTCTCGCGAGGCCGGCCGGATCCTGAGATCACCCAAGAGTCGTCCCCTGGGACCGGTGCGGCAGTTCTCGGCGGTGACGGAAATGAAGACGTTAATCGCGGTCCGTCAACGGCTGACGGTGTCGCCGTCCGGAGTTCAATCCTGTCGAGCCGTCTGGGCGCATGTGCAGAAGACTTTGACCAATCCGCGCTGCGAACCTTCGATCAGTTCACGTGCCTGACCTAGGCCTTTGAAGCTTTTCCAGTCGAGGAAGCGCCGCCCCTTCCGGGGGTGGAACTATACGTCCGAAGATTGGCTCGACAGGCTGGAGTGGCACACATGCCAGGCCGTGCGATATACCCGGGCCGGCTGGGATTGCGCCTCCTGTGCTGGCGGGCTGCGCTGATTCTCTCGCCCGGTCTTACTTCGCTCGCCAAGGAAAAGACGGTCACGCCGGCCCCCTGTCGATAGGCTCAGTTCGTCACTCGCAAATCGAGGAGAAGTTCTTTGCGTCTATTCAGTGCAGCGGCACTCTCATTGTTATTGACCGCAGGGGCGGTGGCTGTCGCCCCGCCGGCCCTGGCCGCCGGCATGGTCTGCTCTGGCGTTGTTTCGGCGCGCCTGGATTCGGGTGGCGGAAGTCCGAATTACATCACTGTGGAAAACTGTGGCACCGCGACAGCGTCATGGCGATACAACCTGAACAACAGAGGTTGGACGTACGTCTCAATCGGAGGCGGCAAGCAGAAGACAACGAACTTCCCCGCGAGCTGGGCAAAGCTCGACATCCAATTCACCTGGTAAGTATGACGGCGCGCTCGGGTGCGTTCGGCGTCGCCGGTGAACGCCGCCGATAGGCGGCCCTGGCCTTGTGCGGCCGACCGTCACCATCGGGGATCTCGCCGATGGTGACGGTCAGATGGATCATGAGACGGTCCGCGCGGGCGGCCTGACCACGGTCGTCATGGCGGCGTACTCATCGGTGCCCAGGCGTGCGTCCCGGGCGGCATTGTGTCGCCGGGTGGTCAGGAGCAGTTCAGGGCGAGCTTCTGAGTGGCCTCGGTGGCCTTCGTGGCCAGCTTCGGCAGCTCGGTCGCCGCCGCGCCGGGGTTCGAGGTGTCGATCTTGATTCCGCCCAGCGACGTGGACAGGTCGGTGAGCGTGGTCTTGAGGTCGCCGTCGGCCTTGCCCGACAGGTCCTTGAGCTTGGTGGCCAGATCGGCGGACGCCTTGTTGAAGCCGTCCAGGTTGCCCGCGCTGGCCGCTGCTTGCGTGCTGTAGTCCTGGATCGCCTTCACCGCGTCGTCGCAGACGGCCTTGGTGCTTCCGCCGCCGCAGGCGGAGGAGAGCGAGACAAGGACGGACGCCGCGGACACGGCGAGAATACGGCGGGTAAGGGTGATGTTCATTGTGTGCCTTTCCTAGTGATCTGTCGCGATGGACAAACTAGGGAGGGCACCTTGCGGATCACTTTCACCGTGCCTGCACGGCGAGACGGGGAACTTTCACCCTGGTGACACGCCTGTTCGAAGGCGCGTGAAGGCACCTTCTCGGGTCACGGGCCGGGGTCGGGAGCGGCCGGCCTCGGAGAGCTAGAAGGGGAGCGCCCGGCCAGAGGGGCTGCGAAGATCAAGGGGGAGGGGCTGGCGTGGGGGCTTGGGCCGTGGCGTGATGAGAATCCGCTTCATGTCCTTCTCCTTCGGTACGGGCTCACACTTCCCTCGTCACTCGTCGGCGGACAGGTCCTGTGCCTCATCGGTGATCCCACGGCCGGGCGAGGTGCGCGGACCCGACCTCACCTCCTGTTTACCCTTTCCAGGGCTGCCGCAGACGCTTCCGACCTCAGTTTCTCTGATCTTGATTTGCCACGGTACCCCTAGGGGCCCCCAGGTGAGAGGGCCGCGCGCGTGCCCGCGGAGCCCGTCTCCGGGGGCATGTGACGGCGTGGACATGTCTGAAGGCTAAAAACGTAATGTTTCCGCTGGCGCCCTCGTTTGTTGCAAGCTCACGCCTCCGTAAACGATGAAGATAGCCCGGACAAGCCGGACACGGGGCCGGAGGCGATGCTCGGTCAGGGACTCGTGGGTGACCCGGTCGGTGAGGATGCGCCGGGCGAGCCCCGTGTAGCCGGTCGTCCGCGCGGAGGGGTGTTGGGTCGTTAGAGTTTCTGGCAAATCCCCCCACCCGCCGGAGAGCCCATGCCGGACGTCCAGCCCCTGGAGCCGAGCGACCCCGTACGACTCGGTGCCTTCCGCATCGTCGGCAGGATCGGGGAGGGGGGTCAGGGTGTCGTGTACCTGGGTGAGACGGACTCCGGCGGCCTGGTGGCCGTCAAGCTCTTCCACGCCCGGCTCGGGCACGATCCCGCCCTGGCCGACAGCTTCATGCGCGAGCTCGACGTCGCCAAGCGGGTCGCCCGATTCTGCACGGCACAGGTCCTCGACTCCGGCATGACGGGCAGCCGCCCGTACATCGTGAGCGAGTACGTGCCCGGCCCCTCCCTCAGCGAGGTCGTGGCCGCGCAGGGGCCGCGCTCGGGCAGCGCCCTCGAACGCCTCGCGATCGGCACCGCCACCGCTCTGGTCTCGCTGCACGACGCCGGCATCATCCACCGCGATCTCAAACCGCACAACGTGCTGATCGGGCCGGACGGGCCGAGGGTCATCGACTTCGGCATCGCCCGCGCCCTCGCCGGCACCAGCACGGTGACCAGCCAGGTCGTCGGCACGCCCGCCTACATGGCGCCCGAGCAGCTGACCGCCGGAGAGGTCGGCCGGGCCCTGGACGTGTTCGCCTGGGCGTCCACGATCGCGTACGCGGCCACGGGGCGCCCGCCGTTCGGCAACGACTCCATCCCCGCGATCATCAACAGGATCCTCAACCAGGATCCCGACCTCGGGGAGACCGAGGAGCCGCTGAGGGGCCTGCTGGCCGAGTGCCTCTCCAAGGACCCGTCCCGCCGGCCGGCCGCCCCGCGGATCCTCGACCGCCTGGTACGCGGAACGGGCGACGCCTCGGCCGTGGCTCCATCGGGCCTTCCAGGCGCTCTGGCCGTTCCCCGTGCCGGCGACGACCCGGCCTCGACGGGAGCCGGCTCCTCTGGCAGGTCCACCACCCCGGGTGCGTTGGGGCCGGGTAATGGGGGCGGCGCCTCGGGGGTGGACCCGGCGAAGAGGCGCCAGGGGAGACGGCTGGCGGTCGTCTCCATCGTCGTCGCCGTGGCGATCTCCGGAGTCATCGCCGCGCTCTTCACGATGCTGCCGGAGCAGCGTGTGTCCGCGTTGAAGTCGGGCACCGTCAGGAGCTCGCAGGCGGGGGCCGCCACGGCGACGCCGACGGAGGAGCCCGCCGACCCCGGCTCGGAGACCCCGGCCGCCTCCACCGTTTCACCGGCCCTGTCCCACACGACCACTCCGAGCGCCGGCGTCCGCCCGGTCAGGAGGTCCAAGACGGGCACGCCCACCCGCGAGCCGAGCAGTTCGTCCAAGCCCGCGCCGACCCGGGTGGAGCCCACGGCCACCGAGCCCCCGCCGTCCGGCACTTCCTCGCCCAAGCCTCCGCTTCCCAAGCTGACCGAGCTGGGCCCCGGGCACTTCACGGCCTACTGCCAGTCGCTCGGCTGGGAGTGGGATGAGTACCGCGAGACTCCCAAGCCCGGCTCCTACTGCATCAAGCGCAAGGGCGACGAGACCATGTACCTCAGCGCGGGCCGGCGCGACGCGGGCTGCCAGTGGCGCTACAAGACGCCGAAGGCCTTCCACCGCTTCAAGGGCAAGTCCAACTGGTGCTACATCTACCGGTGAGGTGCCCGCGGACGGCGTGGGCGCTAGCTCGGCCCTGAGGCGACGGCGCGCTCCCGCACCAGCATCTCGACACCGTCGAGGATCCGTTCCAGCCCGAACGTGAAGTCGGCGCCGGCGTCTTCGCCCGCCTGCTCGGCGAAGACGCCGGCGCCGACGGCCTCGGCGAGGGCCGGGAAGCGCCGCGCGTCGACCAGGAGGGCGAGCAACTCCCCGTACCGCCGTGCCAGATCGAGGGCCTCGGCGTCGGGGTTGCCCCGGAGCAGGTTCGCCGAGATCTGCGCCTCACCCCGGACGTAGTGCATCACCAGCAGGATCACGGAGAACCTGTCCCGCGGCCCGAGCGCGGTGCCGCCGAGAGCGCGCAGCCCGGCGTCCACCCAGGCGAGCTGCCCCGGATCCAGCGGCGGACCGACGGCCACCTGCAGGATCCACGGATGCCGGTGGTAGACGGCGAGCAGCTCCGTGGCCCATCGCGCCAGCTCGGCACGCCAGTCGCACGGTGCGAGCTCGATCTCCGGGGGTTTTCCCGGTGCGGCGTCCAGCATGAACGTCTGCAGCTCGTCCTTGTTCGCGACGTGCCGGTACAGGGACATGGTCGCGCAGCCGAGCCGCTCGGCGAGGCGCGCCATGGAGAGCGCCGCCAGCCCCTCGCCGTCGGCGATGGAGATCGCCGCCGCCACGATGCGCTCCAGGCTCAGAGCCTGCGCCCGGCCCGTGGTCCGGCGTTCCGAGCGCCCCCAGAGGAACTCGAGCGCGTGGGGCAGCCGGCTGCCGCTGTTCTCACTCATCGGCTTCATTCTAGTGACGTGCGTATTCCATACGCTTAGCGTATCAAGTACGCTCAGCGTATCGAATACGCACTCAATCGCCGGTCAGATCGGAGCCCCCATGGCCACCACCACAGGAACCCCGCCGTCCCCGCCCGCCACCGGGCCCTCGGTGCCCACCGCTCCGCGTCGCCGGTGGTGGCGGCGGCCGTGGATCGCGCCGCTCGCCTTCGTGACCGTCGTGTTCATCGCGTTCTCGCTGCCGCCGTACCTCACCGGCGATCCCGCCACGTCGCGGATCCCGCAGCCTGAAGGGTTCCCTGCGCACTACCCGCTGCTGGTCGCCCACGTCCTGTTCGCCTCGGTGGCGATGCTGACCTGCTTCTTTCAGGTGTGGCCGTGGTTCCGCGGGCGTTATCCGGTCGTCCACCGGTACACCGGCCGCGTCTACGTCTTCGCAGGAGTGCTCCCGGCAGGCCTCACCGGGCTGGTCATCGGCGCGGGCACGCCGTTCGGCCCGGTGCAGGCGGCCAGCAATGTCATGCTGGCGCTCCTCTGGCTGGGGTTCACCGCCGCCGGCTACCGCATGGCGAGGCAGCGGCGGTTCGTCGAGCACCGGCGCTGGATGCTGCGCAGCTTCGCGCTGACCTTCTCCATCATCACGAACCGGATCTGGGGCGTGATCGTGTTCCTCGTGCTGAGCCCGCAGCTCGACACCACGTTCCAGGGCAACGAGACGATGCTGAGCTGGACCGTGGCCAGCCTCGGCGGCTGGCTGGGGTGGACCGTGCCGCTGCTGATCAGCCAGTGGTGGCTCGATCGCGGCGACGCGGCCAAGCGCCGCGCCCGCCTCCGGTCACGCCCCTCCTGATCACGCTCATCGGCCCGGTCGGATCCCGGCACGGCTCACGTACGTCCCGACGACGCTCACCGGATCAGCCGGGCAGGATCAGGCCGAGGATGACCGCGATGACCGTCGCCGCCACCGCGCCCGAGAGCAGCCAGAAGCCCCAGCGGATCAGCGTGTACTTACGGCCGACGATGCCGCTCATGCGGCGGACCTGGTCGGAGATCCGGCGAAGGTCCGGCCTGGAGGCGATCAGCAGGGCATTGGCCAGCGCCTGCGCCGAATCGAACCGCATGACGTCGCCGTAGTACGCGACGATCTTCGGATCCTTGACGTCCGAACGGCCGGTCCTGGGGTAGACGGCTCCCGCCAGGCAGGCCAGGGCGGCGATGGCCGCGGCCGTGCCGGTCCACCACAGCCACTCGATGGAGTTCGGCAGCGTGAACGGCGACCAGCTTCCCGCGATCAGACCACCCGCGACGGCGCCGAGCCCGACGCCGGCGACCCCCAGCAGCACCTGCGCCTTGGCATCGGCCTTGTTGACCTCCTCGCGCGTCTCGGCGAGCAGCTTGGCCGCATAGGCGATCGCGGCCGTCTCCGCCTCGGCCCGCCCCACCTGCGTGCCCCGCTCGACCTGCCTGCCCCGCTCATCCCGCCAGACGGTCAGGGCCCTTCCCAGACGACATAACACGCTCAGGTTTCCACCCTCCGGACGGCCCCCGTCAACCGGCGACAGCTACGAGACGAACCGCACTTGTTCCGGGCGAGCATGCCACGCCACCCCGACAGCCGTACAGGAACAAATACGCACTCACAACCCCGGCGCTTTCGGGGCCAACATAAGAGGGCTACTTGGCATCTAAGTGAACATGGAACTGAGAATCGCTGTAAGGGTTCTGGTCTCGGTGGCCGCGATCGCCGCCGCGATGACGCCTCTGACCTCGACACCCGCTCTCGCCGCGACCGCGTCGATCCCGGCCTTCGGTACCGCTACCTCTGAAGAGGAGCCCGTGTGCGCCCGCGTCAGGGGCGCGGCGGCGTGCGTGGGAGCGGACGAGAGCGACCGGCCGGGGATCTCGATCGAGGACACGGAGCCCGACAAGCTCCACGCCACTGTCGAGTACTACCTGAACGGCTACCTGGGCACGAAGTACGTCATCCACAATCTGGCAGGCGACGGCCAGATCCGGGGAAGTCGCCAAATCGGCAAGACCATAACGTTCAGAGCCGCGATATACAAAGGAAACCATCGGATCAAGGTCAGCCGATGGAAGACGGTTCGCAGTCTCACCAAATATCCTGTGAAACGAGAAACACGTGTCACCCCGTCCACCGCGCGGGCGCGGTCCGAGGTGTGCACCTCGACGAAGGGCGTCGCCAGCACGTGTTTCGCCGAGAAGGCCACGTTCGTCTTCGCGTGCGACACGGGTGCCGACGGACGTCAGGCCCGTGCGGAATACTTCGTGGAGGGCGACCCGACGGCCCGTTTCGAGATCCATCAACTGGCCGGATACAACACCTGCGGGAAAGCCCAACATGGTGACCTCGCCATAAGCAAGTACCGCGCCTCGGTCTTCGACCAGAACCACCGGGTCGCCACCAGGCTGTACAAGTACAACTGACGGAGAGGCCACCACTGGGCGTCGATCGTCTGCTACCAGAGGCCGAGGGAGCGTTTGAGGAAGTCCACCTGGAGGTGGAGGAGGTTCTCCGCGACGGCTTCCTGGGGGGCCATGTGGGTTACGCCCGGCAGGGGGAGGACGGTGTGGGGGCGGCCGGCGGCGGTCAGGGCGGCCGAGAAGCGCAGGGTGTGGGCGGCGATCACGTTGTCGTCGGCCAGGCCCTGGATCAGCATGAGGGGACGCCGCAGGTCGGCCGCCTCGTGGATGATCGAGTTCCGCGTGTAGTTGTCCGGCTCCTCATCCGGGTGGCCGAGGAAGCGCTCCTTCCAGTGGGTGTCGTAGAGCCGCTGGTCGGTGGGGGCGGCTCCGGCGACGGCGGCGTGGAAGACGTCGGGGCGTCGCAGCACGGCCAGCGCGGCGAGGAAGCCTCCGAACGACCAGCCGCGGATCGCCACCCGGGAGAGGTCCAGGTCGGGGTACCGCTCGGCCGCCGCGTGCAGCGCCGAGACCTGGTCCTCCAGTACGGGAGCGGCGACGTCGCCCCAGATCGACTTCTCCCACGCGGGCCCACGGCCTGGAGTGCCGCAGCCGTCGGCGACCACCACCGCGAACCCCTGCTCGGCGAACCACTGGGAGACCAGGAACGTCCAGCCGCGGGCGGCCACCACGAGCTGGTGCCCCGGTCCGCCGTAGGGGTCCATGAGCACGGGAAGCTTCCCGGAGCCCGGCTCATGCCAGGACGGCAGCAGCACGGCCGTACGCAGCTCGCGCTCACCGGCCCGCATCAGCTCGACCCGGGGCGTGAGCACGGGCTTCTCGGCGCGGGACGCGATCTCGGCGACCGGCTCGCCGTGGCGGTGGACGGTCACCAGCGTCCCGTCGTGGTCGAGCGACCGCGCGGTCACCACCGCGGTGCCCCCGGCCAGCGACCCCCCGTACACGCCGGGCGCATGGCTGAGCCGCCGAAGCCCGAGGTCTGGGAGGCCATAGGTCCAGAGGTGGGTTTCTGTGGGTTCTTCGGAGGCGGTGAAGAGGATCGTGTCGCCGTCGACGTCCAGTACCGCGCGTACCTGGAGACCGGGCGGGGTCACCGGCTCGCCGTCGACGAGCAGGCGGCGCGTGTCGTCCTGGTCGGCGGTCCACACGAGCGCGCCGGACGCCGTCGTCGCGGGCAGGCCCGGCACGATCTCCACCCAGAGGGCGTCGTGATCCTCCCGGCGGACCGTGGTGGCACCGGTCTCCGGGTCGACCTCAAGGAGTCGCAGGATCCGCTGGTCGCGAGTCTGCACCGACACCAGGAGCGTCGCCCCCCAGTGCACCGCGACGACGTACTCGAACGCGGCCCGGTCCCACTCGACGGCCACCCTAGAGCCGTCGAGCCCGATCAGCCACAGGGAGACGTCCGCGTTGGCGGTGCCCGCGGCGGGATAGGCGATCTGCCGGGGTGGGTTCGCGGGGTTCGCGGGGTCCGATATCCACCACCGCTGCACAGGGGAGGTGTCGACCCGCGCGACGAGCAGGCGGGAGCCGTCGGGTGCCCACCAGTGGCCGCGATCCCTTCCCATCTCCTCGGCCGCGACGTGCTCCGCCAGGCCGTACCCCACCTCGGGGCCGTCGGGCTCCGCCAGCGCCCGGTCACCGCCGCCGTCGGCGCCCACGACCCGCAGCGCGCCCCGCGCCACGTACGCGATGCGGGCGCCCGAGGGGTCGGGACGGGGATCGATCACCGGCCCGGATGCGTCCAGCTCACGGACCGTGCTCGCGGGCTGGTCCGCGGTGGTGCCGGCGTCGAGGCGGGCGGTGAACAGGCGGCCTGAGAGGGTGAACACGGCCAGACGTCCTTGGGCGTCGGTGGCGTAGCCGACGATTCCGGCGGACTGCTCGCGCGACCGCTCGCGGCGGGCCTTCTCCTCGTCCGGGACCTCTTCGTCTCCTTCCTGGAGTGTGAGGGGGTCCACGACGAGCCGCTCCCGGCCGGTGGCGACGTCGAGCGTCCACAGGCACGTCACCGGATCGTCCCCGCCGCGCGATCTGAGGAACGCCACCCGGTCGCCGCCGGGCGAGACGCCGAACAGGCGGGGCACGCCGAGGCTGAACCGTCGGGTGCGGGCGAACTGGCGGGGGAAGTTCCGTTCGGTCATGCTCGACATGCTGCCAAGGGCACCGCGTTTCCGCTCACGATTAAACGCCCGGACGCCGGTCAGTCGTGGCGGAGGATGAAGTCGGCTTCGGCGTCGCCCCAGCCTACGGAGCCCACGGCCCAGAGCCGGGAGGAGCCGGGTACCCGCGTGATGCCGGTTCTGCCGATGTCGTCGGACTGCGGGTACTGCTGGTCCTCCCGCTCCCGCCGGAGCAGCGGCCCGTACGACGGGGTCCACTTCCGGCCGTCGAAGTGGAGGAAGAGCACCTGGCCAGAGTGGTCGGCGTCGATGCCGCTGATCCACACGTCGCCGGACCCGGCGGCCGTGACGCCGTCGAGCTTCCCCCGGGAGACCGGGACCTGGACCTGCTTCCACGAGGCGCCGTCCCAGTGGAGGACGAGCGGGACCTCGGCCGTGCCGCCAGGGGGTGACACGCTGCCCACCGCCCACACGTCGGACGGTGTGACCATCCAGACCTTGCGCAGCACGCCTCCGGCGATCTCGGGTGTCCGGCCGCGCTGCCACGACTGGATGTCCGGCCCCGACACGGCGGTGCCGTGCCAGACCATCGGCGTGCCGGGCGTGACGGAGGCGCCCGGTGGGGCGTCGGTGCCGACCGCCCACACGTGGCCCGGTTCGGCGGTGACCGCCGTGAAGTACCCGTCGGCGCGCAGGGCGTTGCGGAACCGCCGCCCCGTCCACTCCATGATCACCCCTTGCGAGGGGGTGCGGCCGACGAGCCAGGCGTGCCCTCCGGTGGCGGCGACGCCGGTCAGGGAGTAGTCGTCGGCCACCCCGAACGGGTGCCATCCGGTCCAGCGGGTGCCGTCCCAGTGGGCGGTGTAGGCGTTGCCGGCGTTGCCGACGATCCACACGTCGTCGGGGCCGCCCGCGCTGACGCCGACCAGGTGCCAGGCGTCCGAGGGAGAGATCGTCTTCTGGGTCCAGCGGGTGCCGTCCCAGTGCTGGAGGGCAGGGGTGCCCTCGCGGTCCTCCGCGCTGTCCTTGTACCCCACCGCCCAGGCGTCGCGCGGGCCGGTCGCCGCCACGTCGAGGAGCGCCGCGCTCCCCGCGAGCTTCGCGCCCGCGACCGGCTTCCAGTTGGGCGAGACCGCCGTCTCGCCCGTCGCGGCGGCGGCGGGAGCGGTCGACGCGTGGCCAGGTGAGGGGAGGGTCGTCGCCGCCGGCCCCGGCGCGGCCGTACGGCCGCCGCCGCACGCCGTCACCAGAGCCAGGCAGGTGATCGCGATCGGCCACCGCCGCTTGTTCCCCATGGCACGGCATGCTTCCAGGAAGCGTCCCGGCCACGCCACCGATCCGCCCCTAACGCGCCCCCGCTAGTCGATCCGGCGGGCGACGTCCTCGTACACGGAAAGGACAAGGTCCCAGAAGCGGGACACGTTGAGCGAGGTGCCGACCATGGCGTTGGGCACGCGGCCGGCGAGGTCGAAGTCGGTCACGGTCATCCCCGAGGTGAACCGGCCGGCCGTCTCGACCTGGACGACCGCGGGTTCGAGCGTGACGAGCGAGGGGTCGATCAGGTACGCGATCGTGCAGGCGTCGTGGATCGCGGGGCCCTCGTCGGCCGTGACCATGCCGTAGAACTCCACGCAGGGCACGAGCAGGTCGGCGCCGAGTCGGCCCATGGCCCGCATGCGGTCGACCACCTTCCCGACGGCCAGGGCCTGGCGGCTCACGTCCAGGCCGAGCATCGTGACCGTCCATCCGGCGCCGAACGCGATCGCGGCGGCCTCGGGGTCGGCGGCGATGTTGAACTCGGCGGCGGGGGAGAAGTTGCCCCGGGTGTACGAGCCGCCGAGGATGGCGAACTCGCGGGCCCACTCGGCGATCCTCGGCTCCTTGAGCAGGGCGAGGGCCACGTTGGTGAGCGGGCCGATCGCGACCAGGGTGATCTCGCCGGGGGCGGCCCTGAGCGTCTCGATGATGAAGTCGGCGGCGTGCCCGTCGCGCGGCGGCAGCGTGGCCTCGGGCAGCCGGGCCTCGCCGAGGCCGTACTGGCCGTGGACGTCCGCCGCGTCCACCGGAACGCGCAGCAGCGCGCCCGCGCTGCCGGCCGTCACAGGGACGCCGGGGAAGCCGAGGAACTCCCGCAGCCGCAGCGCGTTGCCTGTCGTGTACGCGAGGTTGACGTTGCCGCCGACCGTGGTGATGCCCACGATCTCCAGGTCCGGGCTCCCGTGCGCGAGCGTGATGGCCAGCGCGTCGTCGATGCCGGGGTCGCAGTCGATGATGATCTTCTTGGGCGCCACCCACCCAGCTTGGAGGACGGCGCGACATACCGGCAAATCGGAATAAGGACCACAGCCGCTCGGTTGCCCGGACCATGGAGCCGACCAAGCGTGGCCGGGTAAGGGTTGAGCCCACCGCCAAGCGTGTCCGCGCGTACATCGGAGGGCGGCCGGTGGCCGACACCTCCCGCGCGTTGCTGGTGTGGGAGATCCCCTACTACCCGACGTACTACTTCCCGACGGACGACGTCGACATGGAGCGCCTCACGGCGACGGGGCGCACCGACCACTCGCCGAGCCGGGGCGACGGCGACGTCCACGACATCGAGGGCCGATCCGGCGCCGCCACCGTCTACGGCGACTCGCCCATCGATGAGCTCAAGGGCAGGGTGCGGTTCGACTGGGCCGCCATGGACGCCTGGTTCGAGGAGGACGAGGAGGTCTACGTGCACGCCCGCGACCCGTACACCCGGGTCGACATCCTGGCGAGCCAGCGGCACGTGCGCGTCGAGGTGGACGGCGTGACGGTGGCGGACTCGCGCGGCGCGCGCATCCTCTTCGAGACCGGCCTGCCGCCGAGGTACTACCTGCCCAAGACCGACGTCCGCTTCGACCTGCTGGAGCACACCGACACGGTGACGCACTGCCCGTACAAGGGCCAGGCGGAGTACTGGTCGGTCGGCGGCAACAAGGACATCGTCTGGTCCTACCGGTCGCCGCTCTGGGAGTCGCAGAAGATCGCGGGCCTGGTCGCCTTCTACAACGAGAAGGTCGACACCTACGTCGACGGCGTCCTGCAGGACCGTCCCGCCACCCACTTCTAGGTGGTTCCGCACGCGTACGGCTCGCGCGTCGTGCCTCGCGCGAGCCGTACGGAATCGCCGGAGGAAAGGTCAGCGCCGGATGACGTGCAGGACGCTGGCGATGCGCTCCGCCGCCGTGACGATGTCGGAGGCGTGGCCGATGCGGCCGGCCCACGACAGCCAGAACCACCACTCGCCGTCCGCGGCGTTGGCGGCGAGCACGTCTTCGGTGACGGCCGGGGCCATCGGGTTGATCACACGGAGGCGCGGATAGAGTCCGGTGCGCGCCGTGAGGCGCACCTGGAAGGCGTGGGCCTCCAACTGCGCGGCGAGTCGCTCCAGGTGGTCGATGGCCTCGGCCGACTGGACGCTTGGTTCTGCCGTCTTCATGGTGGTCTCCAGCGGGGACAAGGTGGGACCGGTTGGGGACCAGACTGAACCCGCGGGCGCCTAGCGGCAATCAGAGCAAATCCACTGATAAGTGGAATACCGTCGGTTGGGCGCCAGGTTTACGTGGAAACCACGCGGGTGCCCAGGCATCAGTCCCATAACGCTGTAGGCCTTTAGGTGCTGGCTGGTTAACATCTGGGAAACATCCGTAAGGCGGAACACTCCAGTGGCGGAGGGCGGAAATGGCCCGTGGAGAGCATTCCCCGGCGTGCGCGCGGCGCTGGAGGGAGCAGGCCGTGGCTCGGCAGTGGAGCCCATGGCAGACGGCCCAGGCCATCAACAGCTGCTGCGGCGTGAGCCTTCTCAAGGCCCACCGCCTGGCCCGCGGGTGGTCGGCGCGCCAGGCGATCGAGGAGCTCGAGCGGCTCTGTGAGACGCACTCGCTCGGCCTGCCCCGCGCCAGCATCGACCTGCTGAACGCCTGGGAGAACAACCGGGCGCGTCCCCGGCCGCAGACGATCGACCAGATCGCCCGGCTCTACTCCGCCAACGCCGTGCGCCTTGGCCTGGCGGCCGACTACTGCGACGACGGAGACAGCCCCAACGTCGTGGTCGTCACCCCGGCCCACGCCGTCCCCACCGAGGACTCCCTGCCGCATTCCCGCGTCCCCACGCTGGACCCCGACGACGAGGCCGAGCGCAGGGCGCTGTTCCACCACGCCCTGCTGAGCTCCGGCCTTCCCCTGAACGGCCGCCTGCTGGCCGAGGTCGAGCGCACCCGCCAGGACATGGATCGCACGCTGGCCACCGGCACGGTCAGCGAGGACCAGCTCGACCGGCTCGACGAGCAGGTGCTGCGCTACCGCCGCGAGTACATCAAGAGCGCCCCGCTGCCGATGCTCTACCGGCTCATGCTGGAGATCGCCGACGTCCGCAGGCTCGTGTCGTCCCGGCAGCCCGCGGTCACCCAGCGCCGCCTGCTGAACGCCACCACCATGCTGGCCCTGCTCTCCGCCGACGCGCTCATGAAGCTCGGCGACACCCGCCAGGCCCACGCCTGGTACGGCACGGCGCGGGCGGCCTCCGACGACATGGGAGAGGTCAGGCTGCGCGCCCTCGTGCGGGCGCAGGAGGCCATGCTGCCGTACTACTACGGCGACCTCACCGAGACCGTACGGCTCGCGCGCGAGGCCCGGATGCTCGCCGGGAGCGCTCCAAGTTCGCCCGCGGCGCTCGGCGCGGCGGCCGAGGCGAGGGCGCTGGCGCGCATGGGCGAGCACCAGGCCGCCCGCGTCGCGCTGGCCGAGGCCGAGCGCATCTTCTCCCGCATGCCCCGCGAAGGGGCCGACCACCTGGCGTTCCGATTCTCCGAGCGGCGGCTGCAGTTCTACCGCATGGGCACCCTCATCGAGCTGGGCGAGGCCGAGCAGGTGCAGGAGTGGATCTCCAGGCCTTCCAGCCCCTACACGATCGACCCGGCGCTCGTCCTGCTCGACCAGGCGGCGCACGTCGCCAGGGACGGCGGGTACGAGGAGGCCTGCCGGCTGGCCGAGCAGGCCCTCACCCAGGTGCCGCCGGAGCACCGCACCTCCATCGTCGTCACCCGGGCCCGAGCCCTGCTGTCCATCGTGCCGCGCGGGGAGCGGCGGACGCCCGCCGCCCGACATCTGCACGACCTGCTGGCGGAGGCGGGCCCGCAGCTCGCGCTGGAACGCCCATGAGCATGCTGGCGGACGAGGCCGCCGCGATCCTCGTGGAGGTGTGCGAGAGCGTCGGCCTCGACGCCCGGGACGCGCAGCTGCTCCGCGTGCGGAGCAACGCGGTCTTCAAGCTCCGCGACGAGATCGTCGTCCGCATCGCCACCGCGCCGGACGCCCTCACCCGCCTGCCCGTCGTGCTGGCCGTGGCCAGGTGGCTCGCCCAGCAGGGCTTCCCGACGGTCCGCCCGGCCGACGAGCTGTGCGAGCAGCCCCTGGTGTACGACGGGCGCGTGGTGACCTTCTGGCACTACGTTCCCGCGAGCGGGCGGCCGACGACCACGCAGCTCGGGAACATCCTGCGCAGCCTCCACCTGCTGCCGGTGCCGCCGTTCCCGCTGAAGCGGCTGTCCGACCCGCTGGCGGAGGTGCGCGACTCCGTGGAGCACCGCAAGGAGGTGCTGACCCCCTGCCAGCGGGCCTGGCTGCGCGACCGGGTCGCCGAGCTGACCACCCGGTGGGCCGAGCTGGACACGGCCGAGCCTCCGGTGCTGCTGCACGGGGACGCGTGGATCGACAACCTGCTGCGCTGCCAGGACGGGCACGCCGTGCTCTGCGACTGGGACGGGGTCGCCGTGGGGCCCCGCGAGTGGGATCTCGTGCACACCTACCACGGGCAGCGGCGGTTCGGCCTGACGGCGGCGGACGTCGACGACTTCGCCGGGGCGTACGGCTCCGACCTGCGCGCGTGGCACGGCTACCCGACGCTCATGGAGATCAGGGACATGTACGCCGTGGGCATCCACATCCGCAACGCGACCCGCGACCCCTTCTCCCGCAAGGAGCTGCCGCGCCGGCTCGACTCGCTCACGCGCGGTGACGGCCAGGCCCGCTGGTACCTCGCCGAGCCGGCCTGATCGCGACCATGCAAAATAGGCACTGGGTCCGGTGTGCCCGGTCGCTGGTTTCGAGCAGGCAGGGGAGGCAGAGTGATCTCCGACCGCCCGCCCTTGGACGCGGGGCTGCTCTCGCCCGTACGGGCGGGCTCGGCCGTGGAGTCGGTGACCTCTGACGAGGCGTTCCTGCGGGGCATGCTCGACGCCGAGGCCGCGCTGGCCCGGGCGCAGGCGCGCCTCGGCATCGTGCCGTCGTCGGCGGCGGAGGCCGTCACCGAGCTGTGCGGCAAGATCGAGATCGACGTGGTGGAGCTGGCGCGCCGCGCCAGGGGCGCGGGGAATCCCGTGGTGCCGATGCTGGCGGAGCTGCGCGCGGCTGATCACTCCTTGAGTGGATTTATCCACCGTGGGGCGACAAGTCAGGACATTGTGGACTCGGCGCTCATGCTGATGGCGGCGCGAGCACGCGCGGTGATCGTGGCCGACCTCGGCCGCACGCTCGACGCCCTCGCCGGCCTCGCCGCCGAGCACCGGGACACCCCGATGGCCGGGCGCACGCTCGGGCAGCACGCCGTGCCCGTGACGTTCGGCCTCAAGGCGGCGGGCTGGCTGCTGCTGGTCCTCGACGCCCGGTCGGCCGTGCTCGGGGCGTCCCTTCCCGCCCAGCTCGGCGGGGCCGCCGGCACCCTGGAAGGGCTCGGCCCGGCCGGGCTGATGGACGTCTTCGCCGACGAGCTGGGCCTGGCGCGGGCCGTACAGCCGTGGCACTCGCGCAGGACGGCCGTGGCGGGGCTCGGCGCGGCGCTGGCCACGACGGCGGGGGCGCTCGGGAAGATCGCGGGCGACGTCGTCCTGCTGGCGCAGAACGAGGTGGGGGAGGTGGCCGAGCTGGCCGCCCCCGGGCGGGGAGGGTCGTCGGCGATGGCGCACAAGCGCAATCCCGTGCTCTCCATCCTGGTCAGGTCGGCCGCCTCGCAGGTGCCCGCCCTCGCCCAGATCCTCCAGTCGTCGCTGGTGTCCGAGCACGAGCGGGCGACGGGAGCCTGGCACGCCGAGTGGATGCCGTTCCGCGAGTGCCTGCGCCTCACCGGAGGGGCGGCGGAGCTGGCGGCCGAGCTGTGCGCCGGCCTCGTGATCTCTCCCGGGCGCATGCGTGCCAACCTCGCCGTCACGGGGGAGCTGTCGGGCGGGCTCGGCGCGTCAGGGGACCTTGTCGACCGCGCGCTGGAGGCGTACCGCGCGAGCCGGTGAGCGGCGAACGTGACAGGCCGGAACGGCCGATCACTGGAGGAGGAGAGACGACGTGGAACTGCGATACGAGGTGACCGGGCCGGACGACGGGCCGCTGCTGGTGCTGGGGCCGTCGCTCGGCACCACGAGGCACCTGTGGGAGCCCCAGACGGCCGAGCTGAGCCGTTCGTGGCGGGTGCTGCGCTACGACCTGCCGGGGCACGGTGCCTCTCCTGTGGCCAAGGGCGAGTTCTCCATCGAGGACCTGGCGAGGGACGTCCTCGCGCTCGCGGACACCGAGCGGTTCGCGGTGGGTGGCGTGTCCCTCGGCGGGGCGGTCGCGATGGCCGTCGCGGCGCTGGCCCCCGAGCGGATCTCCGAGCTGGTGCTCTGCTGCACCTCGGCGCGGTTCGGGGACCCGGGGCCGTGGCTCGAGCGCGCGGCGCGGGTGCGGGCCGAGGGCACGGGGTGGCTGGCGGGCATGGTGACCGCCCGGTGGTTCACGCTCGGGGTCGATCCCGAGCTGGCCGAGCCGGTGCAGACGACACTGCTCGGCACCGACCCGGAGTCCTACGCGCTGGCCTGCGAGGCGATCGCGGCCTTCGACCTGCGCGACCGGCTGCCGCGGATCACGGCGCGCACGCTGGTGATCGCCGGCGACCAGGACCCGTCGACCCCCGTGGAGCACGCCGAGACCATCGCCGAGGGCATTCCCGGCGCACGCCTGGCCGTGGTGGCCGAGGCGGCCCATTTGGCCAACCTCGAACACGCCGACATCGTGTCCGGGCTGATGTCGCGGTTCCTCGGCCACGGCAGGGGCCTCAAGGTGCGGCGGGAGGTGCTCGGCGAGGCCCACGTCGAGAGGGCCCTGGTCGACGCCACCGACTTCACGGCCGACTTCCAGGACTTCATCACCCGGTACGCGTGGGGGGAGATCTGGACGCGTCCCGGCCTCGACCGCAGGACGCGGAGCTGTGTCACGCTCACGGCGCTGGTCGCCCACGGGCACCTGGACGAGCTCGCCATGCACGTGCGGGCGGCGCTGCGCAACGGGCTCACCCCCGACGAGATCAAGGAAGTGCTGCTCCAGACGGCCATCTACTGTGGCGTGCCGGCGGCGAACGCGGCCTTTGTGGTCGCCCAGCGGGTGCTCAGGGAGGACGGCTGACCCGCCTGCTCGACCTGGCCCAGCGTCACTCTATGTAACGAAATATCGGTATTTTTTGTGCTGTCCCAGGTGCATATGCGGGACCGGCTCGCGACACGCGTGATTCGTTTGTGATTCGGCGGGACAGCCGGTAAGGTCGACCCTGTTGCAGTCGTAGTTTCCTCGAACGTCTTTTCCTTAAAAGCGCCCGCGGGAAGTTTCCTGACAGCGGTCGTTCTGCTTCTTCAGCGGTTTCGTGGATGCAGGGTATGGTCCGCTACGCAGCCCCGTTCCGCCGACCTGGCGGCACGGTGAAGGCTCCTAAAAAGGAGAAGCAGAGTTGTCTGAAGGCACCGTCAAGTGGTTCAACGCCGAAAAGGGCTTTGGCTTCATCGCTCCGGACGACGGTACTGCCGATGTGTTCGTGCACTACTCGGCGATCACCTCCGGTGGCTACCGCAGCCTGGATGAGAACCAGCGAGTCACCTATGTGACCGTGCAGGGGGCCAAGGGCCCGCAGGCCGAGCAGGTTACCGTCATCTGACGACAGCCTTTCTCATCTGGGCCCGTACCGCATCACCGGTACGGGCCCTAAAGCTTTTCCGGGCACCCTCGTTCCGCCTTGGCAGATAGTTTGCCGTCCCTTGGGGTAGAGGCGGGCGGGTGAGACTTACCCGTACCTCAGACCTGTGGTGGAAGAACGCCGTCGTCTACTGCCTCGACGTCGAGACGTTCGCCGACGGCAACGGCGACGGCATCGGCGACTTCCGCGGCGCCACCGAGCACATCGACCACCTCGAACGGCTCGGAGTGACCTGCGTCTGGCTGATGCCGTTCTTCCCGAGCCCCGACCGTGACGACGGATACGACATCACGGACTTCTACGGCGTGGATCCCCGGCTGGGCACGCTCGGGGAGTTCGTCGAGTTCATGCGCACCGCGCGCGACCGGGGGATCCGCGTCATCGCCGACCTGGTCGTCAACCACACCTCCGACGAGCACCCGTGGTTCAAGGACGCGAGGTCGTCCCGCGACTCGCGCTACCGCGACTGGTACATCTGGTCCGACACTCCCGAGCCCGACGACCCCAAGGGCGTGGTCTTCCCCGACAAGGAGGACAGCCTCTGGGAGTACGACAAGGGCAGCGAGCAGTATTACTACCACCGCTTCTACCGTTTCCAGCCCGACCTCAACGTCGCCAATCCCGAGGTGCGCGACGAGATCGCCAGGATCCTCGGGTTCTGGATGGAGCTCGGGCTTTCCGGATTCCGCGTCGACGCCGTCCCGTTCCTGGTGGAGGACGTCTCCAAGAAGGAGGACACCAAGAAGGCCGAGGCAGAGGGACAGGACGGCAAGCTCCCCGACGTCCACGAGTTCCTGCGCGACATGCGGGCGTTCATGAACCGCAGGGACGGCAGCGCCGCGCTCCTCGGCGAGGTCAACCTCGAATACCCGGACCTGCTGAAGTACTTCGGCAACGATCTCGGCGACGAGGTCACGATGTGCTTCGACTTCATCGGCATGCAGCGCATGTACCTCGCGCTGGCCAGGGGCGACGCGAGCCCGCTCGCCGGCTCGCTGAGGGAGCGCCCGGCCCCGCCGAGGGACAGCCACTGGGCCACGTTCGTCCGCAACCACGACGAGCTCACGCTGGACAAGCTGACCGAGGCGGAGCGCCAGGAGGTCTTCAAGGCGTTCGGCCCCGACAAGGACATGCAGCTGTACGGCCGGGGGCTGCGCCGCCGCCTGCCGCCCATGCTGGACGGCGACCAGCGGAAGATCAGGATGGTGTACAGCCTGCTCTTCTCGCTGCCGGGCACGCCCGTGCTCTTCTACGGCGAGGAGATCGGCATGGGGGAGAACCTCCAGGTCGAGGGCCGGGAGGCCGTGCGGACGCCGATGCAGTGGACGCCCCACAAGAACGGCGGCTTCTCCACCGCGGACCCGAAGTCGTTCCGCAACCCCATGGTCGAGGGCAGGTACGGCCCCGAGCACGTCAACGTCAGCGCCCAGCGGCGCGACCCCGGCTCGCTGCTCATGTGGATCACCAAGCTGATCGAGCAGTACCGGGGCTGTCCGGAGCTGGCCTGGGGTGAGTACACGGTGCTGGACACCGGGGAGCCCGCCGTGCTGGCCCACCGCGCGGACATCGACGGGGCCACCGTGATCGCCCTGCACAACTTCGCGGACCAGGAGGTCTCCTTCGAGCTCACCCTCGACGACCTCGACGACGGGCAGGTGCTGACCGACCTGCTGGTCGACGGCACCGAGAAGATCTCGTCCGACGGCAGGGTGAAGATCGTGCTGGATCCGTACGGCAGCCGGTGGCTCCGTGCCTCCGAGCCCGAGCTGGCCCCCGCCGACTCCGCCGACGTGGCCGAGTCAGAGGGCCGGTGACCCTGACCGGGGGCCGTCTGGGGTCGTTTTACCTGGTGGACGCGCATCGACCCTGAGCTCGGGCCGCGTCGGGGCGTGCGGACGTCGGGGTCGGGCCGGGGGTGCTCCAGGGCTCGATCCGGTCGATCTCCGATGCCTCTATGTCATGCCGGCCGCCAAAGTCAAGTGCATGACGAATCGTTTGACGGCCGGCGGGTTCGCCGCCATCGCCGGGGGCGCCGCCGCCATGGTCACCGTCCATCTGACCTCCGACCTGGACCCGCTCCGGGGGATGATCAGCGAGTACGCCTTCCACCCGCACGGGTGGCTGCTGGCGGCCTCGCTGACGCTGTTCGCCGTGGGGTCGGCGCTGTTCGCCATCGAGATGTCGCGGCAAGGCGGAGAGCGTGCCACGGTGGCGCTGGTGGGCGTGTGGGGCTGCTGCATGTTGATGATCGCGGCGTTCCCCACGGACCGGCCGGGGATGTCGTTGTCGATGTCAGGGGGCATCCACCGTTACGCCGCCTTCGCCGCGTTCGTGGCCATGCCCGCGGCGGGGCTGGTGGTGGCGTCGCGCGGGGGCGAGCGGGCCCGCCTGTTGAGATGGCTGAGCCTCGCCGCCGCCTGCTTCCTGGTCCTGGTGCTCCTGCCCTACGCCGTGCGGATGTTCGGCGCCGACCCCGGTGCCGTCCCCGCCGGGCTGACCCAGCGGCTGGTGGTGGTCACCGAGGTCGTGATCCTCGCCCTGATCGGGCTGTCAGCCGCCGCACGCCGCGAAGGTGAACGCGTTCTTGATCTTGTAGGAGTCGCGGACCTTGACGGCGCCGGTACCCGGATCGATCCGCAGGATGGTCATGGTGTCCGGCTTGCCGTCGCCGGACTGGAGGACGTGCGCGGTGACCTCGCGGGTGCCCGTCCAGTCGATCATCTGGGGCACCTCGTCGCCCGGCAGCCGCACGCGGGTGCTCCCCACCACGGTGTCGGACGCAAGGTCGTAGACCTTCAGGGTGCGCGTTCCCGGTGAGTAGAACGCGACGGAGCGACCGTCGGCGTGCAGCGCGAGCGCCTGGTCCTGCGCCACGACCTGCGGCGGCTCCCGGCGCGCCACCTCGTTCCCCTGGAGGTCGTAGGTGATGAGCATCGTGGTGTTCTCGTCGGTGGTCTGCGTGGTGAGCACCTCGTCCTCGTCCGCGCTGAAGCCCGCGAAGGCCCGGTGCGCGGGGATGGCGCCGAGCGCCTTCCCGGACGCGACGTCGAACAGGCGGATGAACCTCTGGTCGCCGTCCTCCACGGCCAGGCCGGCTCCCGTGGGGGACAGGCCGAGCGTCACCCCGGCCATGTTCGTACCCCTGGGCATCGCGTCCACCGGCATGACGTGGACCTTCCCGGTGAGCTCCCGTACCACCAGGCGATCGTCACGCTCGCGGACGTAGGCGACGTAGCGGCCGTCGCCGCTGACCGCCACGGGGGCGGGCACGTCCTTGACGACCTTGCCGCGCGCGTCGCGGGGGTGGATCCGGGCGCCGGCCAGGGCGACCGTCCTGCCGCTGTGCAGGTAGAGCTGCCAGGGCCCGCAGGGGACCTCGTCCTTGTTCTTGTTCACGCACCTCTTGAGCGAGGCGTACCGGATGGAGTCGGAGTGCTCACCGTGCTCGGCGTGCCGGGCGGCGGGCGTCGTGGTCGCGGCGGCCGTACCAGCCGGTGCGGCTGTCGCCGCGAGGACCAGGACGAGCGCACCCAGGGCTTTCAACGTCATGATTTTTCTCCCTTCGCCCGGTTAGACCACCGTGCGGGCGAAGAGGTTCACGCCGTCGCCGCCCCGGGATCCGGAAAGATCCCGGGGCCGGGCTCCGGCGCGCCGGACCGCTGAGGGGCGGCTCAGATGAGCCCGAGCTCCTTGACCGCGTCGCGCTCCTCGCCGAGCTCGCGCACCGAGGCGTCGACGCGCTCCCGGGAGAACTGGTTGTGCGACAGGCCCTGGACGATCTCCCAGCGGCCCCCGCGGGAGACGGCCGGGAACGACGAGATCAGGCCCTCGGGCACGCCGTACGAGCCGTCGGACGGGAGCGCCACGGAGGTCCAGTCACCCTCGGGGGTGCCGTTCACCCAGTCGTGGACGTGGTCGATGGCCGCGTTCGCCGCCGAGGCGGCCGAGGACGCGCCGCGCGCCTCGATGATCGCGGCGCCGCGCTTGGCGACCGTGGGGATGAAGGTGTCGCGCAGCCATCCCTCGTCGACCTGCTCGGCGGCGATCTTGCCGTTGACCTCGGCGTTGTAGAGGTCGGGGTACTGCGTGGCGGAGTGGTTGCCCCAGATGGTCATCTTGGTGATGGCCGTCACAGGGACGTCGAGCTTGGTGGCGAGCTGAGAGAGCGCGCGGTTGTGGTCGAGCCTGGTCATCGCCGTGAACCGCTCGGCGGGGACGTCGGGCGCGTGCGACTGGGCGATCAGCGCGTTGGTGTTGGCGGGGTTGCCGACGACCAGGACGCGCACGTCGTCGGCCGCGTGGTCGTTGATCGCCTTGCCCTGCGGCCCGAAGATGCCGCCGTTGGCCTGTAGCAGGTCGCCCCGCTCCATGCCGGCGGTGCGCGGCCGGGCGCCTACGAGGAGCGCGATGTTGGCGCCCTCGAAGGCCACGTTGGCGTCGTCGCTGATGTCGATGCCCTGGAGCAGCGGGAACGCGCAGTCGTTGAGCTCCATGGCGGTGCCTTCCGCGGCCTTGACGGCCTGCGGGATCTCAAGGAGGCTCAGCCGCACCGGCACGTCCGGGCCGAGCAGGTGGCCTGAGGCGATGCGGAAGAGCAGCGCGTAGCCGATCTGGCCGGCGGCGCCGGTGACGGTGACCTTGACGGGAGCCTGCGACATGACGTTCCCCTACGTGGGCGGTTGACGGTTTCACGAACAGCCGAAGGGTATCCGTTCGATTCTCCGCCTTCCGAACGCAGGTCCTCCCTGCGGCCTCGCCGGTACGCCCGGACCCGCCGGGCGTACCGATTCTCCGGACGCCTGCCGCGAGTTACTTGATGCCCTTGTCGAGGCCGGCCTTGCGGAGGGCCTCGGCCAGGGCGCCGCCGCCGGCCGGTGCGGCCCGGTCCTGCCTCGGCCGGCCTCCGCCGCGCTGCCCCTGCCCGGGCTTCCTGCCGCCCCTGCGGTCGCGGTCGCCGTCCGCGGCCGGAGCGTTCTGGGCGGTCTCGTCTTCGAGGCGGAGGGTGAGGGAGATGCGCTTGCGGGGGATGTCGACGTCGAGCACCTTGACGCGGACGATGTCGCCCGGCTTCACGACCTCGCGCGGGTCCTTCACGAAGGTCCTGGACATGGCGGACACGTGGACGAGGCCGTCCTGGTGGACGCCCACGTCGACGAACGCGCCGAAGGCGGCGACGTTGGTGACCACGCCTTCCAGCAGCATGCCGGGCGACAGGTCGGAGATCTTGTCCACGCCCTCCTTGAAGGTAGCGGCCTTGAAGGCGGGTCGCGGGTCGCGGCCCGGCTTCTCCAGCTCCTTGAGGATGTCGGTGACGGTCGGCAGGCCGAAGGTCTCGTCGGCGAACTGCGCCGGCTTCAGTGAGCGCAGCACCGCGCCGTTGCCGATCAGGGTCTTCAGGTCGCCGCTGGTGGCGTCGATGATGCGCCGCACCACCGGGTACGCCTCCGGGTGCACGCTGGAGGAGTCGAGGGGGTCGTCCCCGCCGGGGATGCGCAGGAAGCCGGCGCACTGCTCGAACGCCTTCGGGCCGAGCCGGGGCACGTCCTTGAGCGCGCGGCGCGACCGGAACGGCCCGTTGGCGTCGCGGTGCAGCACGATGTTCTCCGCGAGCCCGGAGCCGATGCCGGAGACGCGGGTCAGCAGCGGCGCGGAGGCGGTGTTGACGTCCACGCCGACGGCGTTCACGCAGTCCTCCACCACGGCGTCGAGCGAGCGCGAGAGCTTGGTCTCGGACAGGTCGTGCTGGTACTGCCCGACGCCGATCGACTTGGGGTCGATCTTGACCAGCTCGGCGAGGGGGTCCTGGAGCCTGCGGGCGATGGACACCGCGCCGCGCAGGGAGACGTCCAGACCGGGAAGCTCCTGCGAGGCGTAGGCGGAGGCGGAGTAGACCGAGGCCCCGGCCTCCGAGACGACGATCTTGGTGAGCTTGAGGTCGGGCTGCTGCTTGATGAGATCGCCGGCGAGCTTGTCGGTCTCGCGGGAGGCGGTGCCGTTGCCGATCGCGATCAGCTCGACGCCGTGCTCGCGGGCCAGTCGCGCGAGGACCGCGATCGACTCGTCCCAGCGGCGCCTCGGCTCGTGCGGGTAGATCGTCTCGGTGGCGACGACCTTGCCGGTGGCGTCCACGACGGCGACCTTCACGCCCGTACGCAGGCCGGGGTCGAGGCCCATGGTCGGCCGGGTGCCCGCGGGGGCGGCGAGCAGCAGGTCGCGCAGGTTGGTGGCGAACACCCGCACCGCCTCCTCCTCGGCGGCCTGCCACAGGCGCATGCGCAGGTCGATGCCGAGATGGACGAGCACGCGGGTGCGCCAGGCCCAGCGCACGGTGTCGAGCAGCCAGCGGTCGGCCGGCCTGCCCCGGTCGGCGACGTCGAAGCGCCGCGCGATGCGCTGCTCGTAGGTGTTGGGGCCGTCCTCGGCGGGCGCCTCCTCGGGCTCCAGCGTGAGGGTGAGGACCTCCTCCTTCTCGCCGCGGAACATCGCCAGGATGCGGTGCGAGGGCAGCTTGGTGAAGGGCTCGGCGAAGTCGAAGTAGTCGGAGAACTTGGCGCCCGCCTCCTGCTTGTCGTCGCGGACCCGCGCGACGAGGCGGCCACGCGACCACATCTGCTCGCGCAGGCCGCCGATGAGGTCGGCGTCCTCGGCGAAGCGCTCGATCAGGATGGCCCGCGCGCCCTCCAGCGCGGCGGCGGCGTCCGCGACGCCCTTCTCGGCGTCGACGAAGGCCGCCGCGGCCGCCTGCGGGTCGACCGAGGGGTCGGCGAGCAGCCCGTCGGCGAGCGGCTCCAGCCCCGCCTCCCGGGCGATCTGCGCCTTGGTGCGGCGCTTGGGCTTGTACGGGAGGTAGATGTCCTCCAGGCGCGCTTTGGAGTCGGCCGCCATGATCTGCGCTTCCAGCGCCTCATCGAGCTTGCCCTGGGAGCGGATCGACTCCAGGATCGCCGTGCGCCGCTCCTCCAGCTCGCGCAGGTAGCGCAACCGGTCTTCGAGCGTGCGCAGCTGCGCGTCGTCGAGCATCTCGGTCGCTTCCTTGCGGTAGCGGGCGATGAACGGCACGGTGGCGCCGCCGTCGAGCAGCTCGACGGCCGCCTTCACCTGGCGCTCGCGCACGCCGAGCTCGTCGGCGATCTGCTGATGAATGGAGATCGTCACGATCCTGATCCGCCTTCGCATTGAGGTTCGGGGTCGATTGTGCATGCTCCGCACACCGATTGTCGCGCGGAGGCGCCCCGGCTCCCCCCTTGGCGTCGGTCGTCGTCCTCCCACATCCTTAGTTGAATGCTCAAGTATTACTATACGCTCACGAAGCTGCGAGACTGGGAGCGCGCGACCTGGGTACCGGGGCTTGTCGCGCCCGGTGAGCACGGGAGCGTCGTGACGGCCCTGCTATCGCAGGGAATGGGAGGCTGGCGTGAAAACCGTGCTGCTGCTCTTCGGGCTGATCATCATCATCGCGTGTGTGCTCATGCTGCTGCGCACCTCGGCACCCAGGCGTGCGGCCGAGCCGCCCGCCGCCGACAACCCCAAGGAGATCCTCAAGCGGCGGTACGCCGCCGGGGAGATCGACGAGGACGAGTACCTCCGGCGGATGTCCGGCATCTCCCAGGACTGGTGACGCCGAGCCGCAGGTGTACCTGACGTTGGCCTAGGCGCCGCGCTCGTCCGGCGGCAGGAACGCCGGCCGCGAGACCCGCTGAGCGGGATCCGTGACGACCGACCTCAGCACCGTCTCGTAGTGACGGGCCAGGCGGGCGATGGTCGGGGCGTCGAACAGGTCGGTGTTGTAGGTGAAGGCGACGAACAGGCCGTCGGCGTCACGGGTGACGTCCAGCGACAGGTCCATCTTGCTGTACCGGAAGCCCGGGTCGAAGGGCTCCACCTCAAGGCCGGCGAGCGCCAGCCGTCCGTGGCCGGCGTCCGCCTGGTTCTGCTGGATGAACATCGTCTGGAACAGCGGGGTGCGGCTGAGGTCGCGGGGGACCCGCAGCTCTGTCAGCAGCCGCTCGAACGGCACCGCCTGGTGGCCGAAGGCGCCCAGCGCGTCCTTGCGCACCCTGCGCAGGAGGTCGGCGAACGGCGGGTCCCCGCCGAGGTCGGCGCGGAGCACCAGCGTGCTGGAGAAGAACCCGATCACGGGCTCCAGGTCGGGATCGGCGCGGCCGGCGATCGAGGACCCGACGGCGAAGTCGGCCTGGCCGGTATGGCGGGAGAGCAGCACCTCATAGGCGGCGAGCAGAGTCATGAACGGCGTGCAGCGATGCGCGCGCGCGACCCGTTCGACGCCCTCGGCCACCTCCAGGGGCACCCGCAGGACGTGGACGTCGCCGCGTGAGCTCCGCACCGCGGGCCGGGGCCGGTCGGCGGGCAGGTCGAGCGTGGGCAGGCCGGCGAGCCGTTCCTTCCAGTACGCAAGGCCGGCCTCTTCGTCGTCCCGTGGAGCGCGCACGTGGTCGGCGTACTGGAGGGGAAGCTCCGGGAGCGGCGACGGCCCGCCCTCGCGGAAGGCCTCGTACAGCGTGGCCAGCTCGCGGTACAGCACGGTCAGCGACCACCCGTCGGCCACGATGTGGTGGACGACCAGGCAGAGCACGTGTTCCAGGGCCGAGAGGCGGAGGAGGGAGACCCGCAGCAGCGGCGCCCGGCCGAGGTCGAACGGCCTGTTCGTACGCTCGGCCACCAGCTCCCGCGCCCGCCTCTCGCGGTCGGCGGCGGGGAGCGCCGAGAGGTCCAGATGCTCGACGGCGAGCGGCGCCGGGGCCATCACCTGCTGGACGGGACGGCCGTCGCCGCGGAAGCGGGTGCGAAGCGCGCCGTGCCGGGCGACGATCGCGTCCACTGCCCGGCCGAGGGCGCCGGCGTCCAAGGGCCCGCGCAGGCGTTCTGTGACGAAGATGTTGAACGACGCGTCGGCGGGGTCGAACCGCTGGAGGAACCACACCCGTTCCTGGCCCGCCGTCAGCGGGACCTCGTCGATCGGCGGCGCGGTGTCCTCCGGGCTCCGGGTGCCTTCCGCGACGGGCGGCCGGTAGGTGAGCCGTCGTGCGAGCAGGGACCGGCGGACGGACGACAGGGAGATGCCGTCGCCGGGGTCCTCGGGAGTCGATGTTGCGGGCATGGTGAACCCGTCTTTCGAAGTCCGGTTCCTCGTCGGTGGAGGCGGTTGAGGTCGGCTGACATGCGGCTATATCGCGTCGGCGGCGCTGCGCGAGGAAAATCTACATATCGCGGCACTGATCAATGGACCGTACGCTATGAAGGGGAAATGCGAATTGTCAATAGCACCCCGCCGGGGACATCTGATGCGAGAAGCCACTGGATAAAGGGGTTTCCGCCGAAGCGGCCTTGACAGGGCGGCGGCGCGGGAAGCAATATGCAAGCGCTCCCAACCAGGTCTCTCCATGGCCGGAAAAGACCGCGTAACGCGGTGCGAGCCTCGGGTTCCACTGGTCGGGGGCTTCGGGGAATCAATCGTTCCACCCAGGGGAAACAGTCGTTCTTTGATTAGGCGCGCCGGCCCGGGCGTCGCCGTGATTCTGCACGCGCCCATTCGTCGGAGGTGCACAGTGCGTGCCGTACAACCGGGCTCGGCTCCCGGCCGGTCCGCTCCGCTGACGGTTCCGGGCCTGCTGTCCGCTCGTGCCGCGACCGACCCCGGCGCGGTCGCGCTGACCGTCCACGGTGCCGGTTCACTGACGTTCGGGGAATGGGCCCGCCGCTCGGACGCCGCCGCGCTGGGCCTGCTCGCACGGGGGGTGCGGCCGGGGGACCGGGTCGGCCTGGTCTTCGGCGAGAACGAGTGGGTCGATTACGCCGTCGCCTACTGCGCCGCGCAGAAGGCCGGCGGCGTCGCCGTGCCGCTGTCCGCCGGTCTGCCGCCCGCCGAGCTCCACCGGCTCCTGTCGCACAGCTCCGCCGTGTGCGCCGTCCACGGCGCCGGCAGAAGCGTGCCGCCCGCGGGGCTCTGGACGGCGACCCTCACGGACCTGGCGGATCCCGGCGGGCTCACGCGCCCGGGCGCCGGCGTGCCCGTCCAGCCGGGCGATCCCGGCCAGATCCTCTACACCTCGGGCACCACCGGGGAGCCGAAGGGCGTGGTGGCGAGCCACGCGAACCTCACCTTCGGTTGCTCACGCGACGCCCGCCATCGCCCGCTCGCCCACTCGCGCCACTTCCTCCACGCCTTCCCGATCGGCACCAACGCGGCGCAGACGATGCTGGTCAACGCGCTCGACGCCCGTCCGGGCGCGCTGACCCTGCCGCGCTTCACGGCCGCCCGCTTCGCCCGCCTCATCGAGTCCTACCGGGCCGGCACCGTGTTCCTCGTGCCGTCCATGGCGATCGAGCTGCTCAACGCGAGGGTCCCGGAGAAGTACGACCTGTCGAGCGTGCTGCTGCTGGGATCGACGGCCGCGGCGCTGGCCCCGTCCGTCGCCATCGCGCTCACGGCGGCCTTCCCCCGGGCGACGATCGTGAACTACTACACCTCGACCGAGGCCGCCCCCGCCCAGACGACCATGGTCTTCGACCCCGAGCGCCCCCACTCGGTGGGCCGCCCGGCGTCCGGCGGCGCGCTCATGATCTCGGACGGCGAGGGCCCCGTCCCGCCGGGGACGGCCGGGGAGGTCTGGCTCCGCTCACCGGCCGCGCCGCGCGGCTACCACCGGGACGCCGACGCCCCGGGCGCGGTGTTCCGCGACGGATGGGTGCGCATGGGCGACATCGGCTATCTGGACGACGACGGGTACCTCTACCTGCTCGACAGGGAGAGCGACATCGTCAAGTCGGGCGCGTTCAAGATCTCGACGCTGCGCGTCGAGGCCGCGCTTCACGAGCACCCGGCGGTGGTCGAGGCCGCCGTGTTCGGGGTGCCGCATCCGGTGATGGGTTCCGCCGTCGCGGCGGCCCTCGTCTGCCGCCACGAGACCTCACCCGTCGAGCTGCGGGCCTTCCTCACGGGCCGGCTCGCCAACCACGAACTGCCGACCCGATGGACGGTCCTCCCGTCCCTGCCCAAGAACACCGCGGGGAAGGTACTCAAGCGCGAGCTGCGTACGCTCCTCGGCACCCCGGAAGGCGACGATGCAGCGGACTCCCCTTGACACCCATCTCCCCGCCTCGCCCGCCCAGCACGGGATATGGATCACCGAGCGGACGGGCATGGCCGGCGCCGCGTACCGCATGCCCCTGGTCATCACGTTCGAGGGCGGCCTCGACGTGGCGGCGATGCGCGGCGCGTGTGAGGCGGTGCTCGCCCGCCATCCCGTTCTCGGTGCCGTGCCGGCCGAGGTGGACGGCGAGCTTCGCCTCGTCCCCGCCGAGGTCCCCCCGTCCGTCGTGCTCGACGACCTCTCCGGGGACCGCGAGGCCGTACGGGGGCACATCGAGCGGTCCTTCGACCTGGCACGGGGGCCCCTGGCCGGCTTCGCGGTCATCACGCTGAGCCCGGTGCGCCACCAGGTCGTCTTCACCGCCCACCACCTGGTCTTCGACGGCGTCTCCAAGGACGTGCTGGTACGCGACCTCGCCGCCTGCTACCGGGAGCGCGTCACCGGCACGCCCGCGGGACTTCCCGAACTCGCGTACTCCTACGGCGAGCACGTCGAGCGGGAGCGCGAAGAGGTCGCCGCGATCCTGGACGAGGCCACCGCCTTCTGGCGGCAACGCTGGACGGACCCGCCGCGGCCGATCCTGCCCGGCCCCGCGCGCGCCATGCGGGCGGCGGAGCCCGGGCAGGTGATCGAGGTCGTCCTGGACGACATCGCCCGCGCCGCCACCTCCCTCGGAGTGACCGGCTTCGAGTTCCTGCTCGCCTGCCTGCACGCGCTGCTGCGCCGGTACGGCAACGAGCAGGTCGTCGTCGCGGTGGACGTGTCGACCCGGACCCCCGCGTCCCGCGACCAGGTGGGCCTGTTCGTGAACGAGCTCCCGCTCGTGACGCGGCCCGCGCCGGACATGCCGTTCGCCGAGTTCGTCCAGGACGTCCGCGATGAGCTGCGGCGGATGTACCGGTTCCGCCGCGTGCCCCTCACCCAGGCCGTCGGCGGGATCTCGCCGCGCGCCGCGCTCGCCCCCATCTCGCTCAGCTACCGCGAACGCGACCCCGACCCCGTCTTCCCCGAGCTCGACGTCACCGTCGACTGGACGGTGTTCAGCGGCGCGGCCCGGAACACCCTGCACATCCAGGCGGTCGACTCCTCCGAGGGGCTTGCCCTGGGCTTCCAGTTCAGCCCGGACGCCGTCGCCGCCCGCACCGTGGAGGCGCTCGCGGGCCACTTCAGGACCCTCGTCGACGGCGTCACGTCCGACGCCGGCCTCCGCCTCGCGGACCTGCCGGTCCTCACCCCGGACGAGCGGCGGGCGCTGGACGGGTGGAACGCCACGGACAGGCCCGTTCCGGCGGTCACTGTCACCCAGCTGTTCGAGGAGCGTGCCCGGACGACCCCGGACGCCGTCGCCGTCGTCTGCGGCGAGCGCGAGGTGACCTATGCCGAGCTGGACGCGGCGGCCGACCGGCTCGCCGGACTGCTGCGCGAGCGAGGGACGGGCCCCGGCGCGCTGGTCGCGGTCCACATCGAACGCTCGCCGGAGATGGTCGCCGCCGTGCTCGCCGTGCTCAAGGCGGGCGGCGCCTACCTCCCGCTCGACCCGGGGTACCCCGAGGAGCGGCTCGCCTTCGTCCTGCAAGACGCGAGGGTCGCCCTGGTCCTCGGGCGCGAGCGGTTCCCCGACCCGCCCTGCGTCACCGGGGTCCCGGACCTCCCCTGGGGTGCGGTCCCGGTGCTGGGGCTCGGCGATCTGGCGTCGTGGCCCGGCGCGGCCGTACGGCTCGCGCCCCCGGCGCCCGGCGACCTCGCGTACGTCATCTACACCTCCGGGTCCACCGGGCGTCCCAAGGGCGTCGAGGTGGAGCACCACTCGCTGACCAACCTGCTGCTGGCGATGCGCGACGAGCTGGGGGCGGGCGACGGCGACGTGTGGCTCGGCCTGACCACCCTGGCGTTCGACATCTCGGCGCTGGAGCTCCTGCTGCCGCTCATCACGGGCGGGCGGGTCGTCGTCGTGCCGGAGGCGAGCACGAGGGACGGCGCCGCGCTGCGGCGGCTGATCGGGGAACGCTCCGTCTCCCACGTGCAGGCCACCCCGTCGAGCTGGCGGCTCCTGCTGGACGCGGGCCTGGACGAGCCGGGCCTCGTGGCGCTCACCGGAGGGGAGCCGTTGCCGTTGCCGCTGGCACGGGAGCTGCGCGCCCGGGTGGGCCGCCTGGTCAACGTCTACGGCCCGACGGAGACCACCGTGTGGTCGGCGATCGCCGAGATCACCGAGGAGCCGGACGAGGTCACGATCGGCGTCCCGCTCGCCAACACCCGGATCCACATCCTCGACGAGCGGCTCGTGCCCGTACCCGCCGGGGTGCCGGGCGAGATCTGCGTCGGGGGAGCGGGGGTGGCGCGCGGGTACCTGGACCGCCCGGAGCTGACGGCCGAGCGCTTCCTCGCGGACCCGTACGGGCCGCCGGGCTCGCGCCTCTACCGCACTGGTGATCTCGGCAGGAGGCGGCCGGACGGGCTGATCGAGTTCCTCGGCAGGGCCGACGGTCAGGTCAAGATCCGCGGACACCGCGTGGAGCTGGGCGAGATCGAGGCCAGGCTGCTTACGCATCCGCACGTCGCCGAGGCCGCCGTGGTCCTGCGCCCCGAGGACCAGCGCCTGGTCGCCTACGTCGTGCCGAAGTCCGAGCCGGGCGTCCCGCTGGAGACCGCGAGCGTGCGGGAGCATCTCGCGCGTGCCCTTCCGGGCGTCATGGTGCCGGGCGTCTACGTCCACCTCGATCGCCTGCCGCTGACACCGGCGCGCAAGCTCGACCGCGCGGCCCTCCCCGATCCGCCCTCGCGAGCCGAGGAGGCCTCCCCGCCACCGGCCGAGACCGATCCGCTGGTCGCCGAGGTCACCCGCATCTGGGAGGAGGTGCTCAGGATCGACGGCATTCGTCCTGACGAGGACCTGTTCGACCTCGGCGGCCACTCGCTGACCGTGACCCAGATCGCCGGCCGTATCCGCAAGCACCTCGGCGTGGACGTCGAGCTGGACGTCTTCTTCGACACCCCCACCATCGACGGCGTGGTCGAGGCGATCAGGCTGCTACGCGCGGAGGCGACATGACGGATATGACGGACGTGACGCGGGGCGACTCCGACGCCGCCGCGATGAGGCGGCGCGTCGCCGGCATGGTGGCGGTCGCCTCGGACGGCGAGATCAGCGTGGAGGAGGTGCTCCGGTCGGGCGGCTCGTTCACCGCGCTCGGCGTGACCTCGCTGACAACCCTGCGGCTCCTCGACGCGATCGAGGAGGAGCTCGGCGTGGAGATCGACCTCGGCGGCGACGTGGACTTCCTCGACGGCCTGGACTCCCTGGCCGGCCACATCCTCGGCGTCCTGGCCGCGCGGCCGGTGAGCGGATGAGGATGGAGTTCCGGTTCGAGGGCGAGCGTTCGGGCACCGCCCCGCTCGCCTGGGGCCAGCGGTCGATATGGCTGGCCATCTGCCGCACGATGCCGAGCGATCACTACTTCAACTTCGGCAGGATCATCGCGATCTCACCGCGCTCACCGCGGGACGTGCTGGACGCGCTGGCGAAGCTCGTCGCCCGGCACGAGTCCCTGCGTACGAGGCTCCGCGACGTCGACGGCGACGTGCACCAGGACGTGGCGCGCTCCGGGGTCCTCGAAGCCGAGGTGGTGGAGTGCCCCGCTCCGGACCTCAAGCGGGCCGCCGAAGACCTGCGCGACCGGCTCGCCGGGCCCACCTTCGACTACCGCGCCGAATGGCCGCTGCGGATCGGCCTGGTGACCTGCGAGGGCGACGTCCGCTCCGTGGTGCTCGTCTTCTGCCACCTGGCCGCGGACGGCCACGGCGCCGACGTCGCCGTACGGGACCTGCGGCTGCTCCTGCGCCGGGGCGCCGTTTCCGGCCCGCCGCCGCGCCAGCCGCTGGACCTCGCCCGCGAGCAGCTCTCGCCGGCCGGCTCGCGCGTCTCGTCCTCGGCGCTGGCCTTCTGGGACCGGGAGTACCGCCGCATCCCGCCCTCGATGTTCGGCACCCCCGCGGGCCCGCCCCTGGCGCCGAGATTCTGGCGGGCGGCGATGACGTCCAGGGCCGTGGACACCGCGGTCCAGGTCATCTCCGGCCGGCACCGCGTGAGCGGTACGACCGCGCTGCTCGCGGGCGCGGCGGCCATGGTGGGGCAGGTGACCGGGCACGGTACGTGCGCCATGCTGCCCGTCGTCAACAACCGCTTCCACGTCCGCGACCGGGACGTGGTGACGCCGCTCGCGCAGGACGGCCTGTTCGTCCTCGGCCTCGGCGAGGAGACCTTCGAGGGCCTGCTGCGCTCGGCGTGGGCGTCGTCTCTGCGCGCCTACAAGCACACGAGGTTCGACCCGCTGGAGCTGCGGCGGGTCGTCGAGTCCGCGAGCGGCGACCGGGGGACCACGATCCACCCGTACTGCTGCTTCAACGACCAGCGGTTCGCGGAGCAGCCGCGCATCGTGCCCGTCGAGCACGACGAGGCCACGACGCGGGCCCTCCTGGACGAGACCACCGTGACGTGGCCCGTCAAGCTCGATCAGCTGAACTGCCGTTTCTGCCTGCACGTTACCGACGAGCCCGGCGGGCTCGGGATCTCCCTCACCGCGGACACGGCCTTCCTCCCGCCCGAGGCCATGGAAGGCTACCTTCGCGGTCTCGAGCTGCTGCTCGTGGAGGCGGCCTGCCGGGAGGTCCGGCTCACGGAGCTGCCCGCCCTCATCGGCAAGGCGTCCGCCTGACCCCGTGGACGCCGAAGGCCGGGGAGACGGGCCCGTGCCCGCGCTCCCCGGCCTCCCGCCGGGCTTAGCCCAGGCCGTTCTTCATGGCGGTGATCAGCTCACCGCCGGTGGTGTCACCGGTGAGCTCCCAGAAGAAGGAGCCGCCGAGACCCTGGCTCTTGGCGTAGCTCATCTTCCCCCCGATGGTGCTCGGGGTGTCGTAGCTCCACCACTGGTTGCCGCAGAAGGCGTAGGCCGTGCCCGCCACGGTGCCCGTCGCGGGGCATCGGGTCTTCAGGACCTTGTAGTCCTCGATGCCCTGCTCGTACGTGCCGGGCGCGGCGCCGGTGGCCGTGCCTCCCGGAGCGCTCTGCGTGACGCCGGTCCACCCTCGGCCGTAGAAGCCGATGCCGAGGAGCAGCTTGCTGGACGGGACGCCCTTGCTCTTGAGCTTCTGGATGGCAGCGTCGGAGTAGAAGCCCGGGGTCGGGATGCCGGTGTAGGAGTTCAGCGGCGAGTGCGGCGCGGTCGGCCCGGCCGCCGCCCACGCGCCGAAGTAGTCGTAGGTCATGACGTTGTACCAGTCGACGTACTGCGAGGCGCCTCCGTAGTCGGCGGCGTCGATCTTGCCGCCCGAGGTGCCGTCGGCGGTGATGGCCGCGGTGACCAGGTTGTTCGAGCCGAAGCGGGTGCGCAGCGCGGACATCAGGTTCTTGAACGAGGCCGCGCCGCTGGTGTCACAGCTCAGGCCGCAGGCGTTGGGGTACTCCCAGTCGATGTCGATGCCGTCGAACACGTCGGCCCAGCGCGGGTCCTCGACCAGGTTGTAGCAGGAGTTGGCGAAGGCCGTCGGGTTGGCCGCGGCCTGGGCGAAGCCGCCCGACCAGGTCCAGCCGCCGAAGGACCAGATCACCTTGAGGCCGGGGTGCTTGGCCTTGAGCTTGCGCAGCTGGTTGAAGCTGCCGCGCAGGGCGCCGGCGTCCCAGGTGTCCGCCACGCCGTCCACGCTCTCGGCGGCGCTGTAGGCGCGGTCGTAGTCGGCGTAGCTGTCGCCGATCGCGCACTGGCCGTTGGTCACGTTGCCGAAGGCGTAGTTGATGTAGCCGAGCTTGGACGCCGAGCCGCTCGTCTCGATGTTCTTGACGTGGTAGTTGCGCCCGTAGATGCCCCACTCGACGAAGTAGCCGAGCAGCTTGTTCCCGCCGCCGCCACCGCCGCCGGTCTGCGTGGTGACGCTGATCTGGTTGCTGGCGGCCGACAGGTTCCCCGCCGCGTCGCGTGCGCGGACGGTGTAGGTGTAGGCGGTGCCGGCCGCCAGCCCGCCGTCGGTGTAGGTGGTGCCGGTGGCGGTGGTCACCAGGGTGCCGCCGCGGTAGACGTTGTAGCCGGTGACGCCGACGTTGTCGGTGGAGGCGTTCCAGGCCAGCGAGACGCTGGAGGACGTGGTCGCCGTGGACCGCAGGTTGCCGGGCGTGCTCGGCGCGGTCGTGTCACCGCCGCCACCGCCGGGGGTGGTGACGTTGAGGGTGTTGCTGGCCGCCGAGAGGTTGCCCGCGGCGTCGCGCGCCTTCACCGTGTAGGAGTACGCCGTGCCGGCCGTGAGGCCGCTGTCGGTGTAGGTGGTGCCGGTGGCGGTGGTCACCAGGGTGGTGCCCCGGTAGACGTTGTAGCCGGTGACGCCGACGTTGTCGGTGGAGGCGTTCCAGGCCAGCGAGACGCTGGTGGAGGTGGTCGCCGTGGACCGCAGGTTGCCGGGCGCGCTGGGCGCGGTGGTGTCACCGCCGCCGCCGGTCACCGGCGTCCAGAGCGCGGGGACGTTCGGCGGCTCCCAGCCGACCAGTGAGGTGTGGCTCTGGACGCACTTGTAGTCAACGCCGTTGTAGGAGACCAATTGGCCTACGGTGTACGCGGTGTTCGGCGCCCAGGCGGGGGCCGCGAGGGCGACGCGGCTCGTGGCGGTGACCGTGGCAGAGGCGCTGGGGCCGTACACCACCGCTGTGCTGAGCGGGAGAAGCAGCGCGCCCGCTGCTATCAGGACTTTGGCGAACCTGTGTTTCATGTGTGTGTGCTCCACGTCCATCGGGCGGATGCGAGAGGGGGGTCGATCTGGACGTATCTACTGAGCCGGCGTGCCTCTGGAAGCGAGAGGCGGCGGTGCCGGCCGGTCGCCGGGAGTTCCCGGCGGCGGGGCGGTCACGAGAGGAGTGGGGGGGATCGCGACACGGCGGCGACCTTCCTACCTCGGGGTTGCAGCGTTACTTTTAGGAAGCTTTCCTTTTAATTAGCTGTGAACCTACCCGGCGGTGCTTGCCCAGTCAATGACCTCTGACCAACCCGGTCGACCCCTCAGGGCGTGCCGCGGGAGAAGAGGTCGCGGGGAAACGGGACCCGACCTGTGTCGCGACGGCCACTGTGTACGTAAAGTGAGATCCCACTTTCTGGGGCGCAAAAACGAAACTTGGGGAGTAGTGTCAAAACTCCCACGCAGGTCAGAACGCTGTAGCCACCGGCGGGCGGAGCACGGTCTACGCTCCCGGGTATGAGCGTGGAGATCGAAGGTCGCTGGTCGCACGAAGACTACTGTTCGGCTCTCGAGGCCGAGCTGGGCCGGTTCGCCGGGGCGGTGGAGGGCGCCGACCCGGCCGCGGAGGTGCCCACCTGTCCGGGATGGACCCTCACCAAACTACTCAAGCATGTCGGGATCACGCAGCGGTGGGCCGAGCACCTCGTGCGTCACCGCGTCCGCGAGCGGCTGCCGTCCCGCGACGTGCCGGTCACCCTGCCGGACGACGACAAGGGCTATCCGGGCTGGCTGGCGGCCGGGGGCGCGACCCTGGTCGCCACGCTGCGGGAGGCGGGTGCGGGCGCCGAGGTGTGGTCGTGGGGCGCCGACCAGCATGCGCACTTCTGGTCCAGGCGGATGCTCCACGAGTGCACCGTCCACCGGGCCGACGCCGAGATCGCCCTGGGACGCGAGCCGAGGGTCGATGCCAGGGTGGCGGCGGACGGCGTGGACGAGCTCCTCGACAACCTGACGGCGGCCACCTGGGTGGCCGACGCCCTGAAGGAGCTCGGGGAAGGCGGCGAGATCCTGCACTTCCACGCCACGGACGTCGACGAGGGCGGGGAATGGACCGTGACGCTGGGACCGGAGGGCTTCTCCTGGGAGCACGGACACGGCAAGGGCGACGTCGCCGTGCGGGGCACCGCGAGCGACCTCCTGCTCCTCGTCTACGGCCGCCTCAAGCCCGCCGACGCCCGTTTCGAGGTGTTCGGCGACCGGGACCTGCTCGCCCGCTGGCAGCGGAAGACGGCCCTCTGACCCGCCTGGGGGTGGGCCGGGGACGAGACGATTGATCCGTGGACGCCGAACCCTTTCCCGCCACGGGCGGGGAACCGCCCGAGTCCTTTCTCGCCATGACGGAGGAACTGCTCGCCGTTCCGTCGACGGGCGACCGGCCGGGCGAGCTGCGCCGGGCGCTCGATCTCGTGCTGGACTTCGTCGGGCCCGGTTTCACGGTGGAGCGGTTCGAGTCCAACGGCAAGCTGAGCGCGCTGGTGTACCCCGGCGCGGCACGACCGCGCTTCGAGGTCATCCTCAACGCCCATCTCGATGTCGTGCCCGCTCCGCCGGACCAGTTCCGCCCCCGCCGCGAGGGCACCCGCCTGTACGCCCGGGGCGCCCAGGACATGAAGGTGTCGGCGCTGGTGCAGGCCCAGGTCTTCCGGGAACTGGCCGCCGGCCTGCCGTACCCGGTGGCGCTGCAGCTCGTCACCGACGAGGAGGTCGGCGGGCGCGACGGCACGCGGCACCAGCTGGAACAGGGCGTCACCGGCGACTTCGTCATCATCGGCGAGGGCAGCGGGCTGCGCATCGTCACCGACTCAAAGGGCATGGTGGCCGCGAACCTCACGGCCGTCGGCCGGAGCGCCCACGGCGCCTACCCGTGGCTCGGCGACAACGCCCTGCTCAAGCTCCTGCGCAGCCTGGACAAGGTGCTGGCACGGTATCCCGTCGCCACCGAGGAGGCCTGGCGCACCACCGTCAACGTCGCGCGCGTCGAGACCCCAGACGCGATCCGCAACCAGGTGCCCGCCGCGGCGGAGGCGTGGCTCGACATCCGCTTCCCGCCCGAGGACGCGGACCTCGGCGGCAGGACCGTCCACGAGATCACCGCGTACCTGCGGACCTTCTGCGAGCCCGGCGTGACGCCCGTCGTCGGCCACGTCGACGCGCCGCACCACGCCGATCGGGACAATCCCAAGGTGCGCGGGCTCCAGCGGGCCGCGCGGAACCAGGGCTACGACGCGGGCTTCCTGCGCAAGCACGGCGCCGCGGACGGCCGCTTCTACTACCAGCGGGGCGTCGACGCCGTCATCTTCGGCGTCGGGGGCGACGGCCAGCACGGACCGGACGAGCACGTGGACATCACCACGATCGTGCCGTACTACCGGGCGCTCAGGGAGTTCCTGTGTGAGCCCCGGCCCTCGTGATCAGCTGGGACGCCCATTCAAAGGCAGCGGCCCGCCTCACCCCAGCGGCGGGCGTCGAACGCCTGCTCGGGGACGTCGTGGGGATGGCCGGTCTCGACCTCCTCGATCATCTCGCTTGGCAGGACGCGTGCCGGCAGCTCGCCGAACCTGGCGTAGCGCAGAAAGGCGTACTCCTCGTCGGTGAACCGCTCCGTCGATGCGCCGCTCTCAGCCATCGGCGACCTCCTTAGCCGGTTTCCATTGTCGCCAGCCGTTCACCGCGCCGCAATGCGCGGCAGGTGCCGGGTGGATGAATGTGACATCACAGGGCATCGCGTGAATGGATGATGTTCTTCCAGCCGGGCCCGAGGGCGTCCGCGTACGCCGCGCGCTCGTGGGCGAGCTCGGCCCAGTTCTCCGGCCTCTCGGCGACCGCCAGGCAGTCGCTGCCATGCAGGCCCCACACCTCCGCCTCGACCCAGCACAGCCGCCGGTACTTGCGCGGCGCCATGACCTGCGAGCCGAAGTCCCACCCCACGGCCGAGACCGGCTTCCCTGAGAACTGCCTGGCGGCCCTGTCGACGTACGCCTGCCTGGTGACCGTCCCGGGATGCAGGAACGAGAGGTCGAATCCGTTGAGACCGAGGCCGAAGGCGGCGAGGCCGTAGAGGAACGTCGACCGTATGCCCCTTCGCGCGCAGAAGGCGGCGATGCGCTCCGCTCCCGCGCGGGTCCCGGCGTACGACAGGACGTACAGCCGCTTCAGCGGGTGGGTCTCCAGGTAGCGGCCGACCGCCGCGACGATCGTCGCCCCGGAGGCCACGGTGTCCCCGACCAGCAGAGTGCACGCGGGCGCCTCGATCTGCGCGTACGACACCTCGACCCGGGCGGACTCCGCTGACACGGCCACCCGCGAGGTGGCGACCAAGTTCAGCGGCAGGTTGTGACCGCTCTGCCGGGCCATTGCGTCACCGAGCTGGTACACCAGCCCCTTGCTCAGGATCATCAGCTCGGCCGTGTCGCCGGGGTGGAGCTCGTCGGCCAGATGGCCGAAGAAGTGGCGGCTCGACGCAAGGCACGCCCGGCGGAAGTCCGTTCCGACGAGGTTGCGGTCGAAGAGCATTCGTTCAAGAGCGCTGTTGCGCACCACGTACAACCGGGACGCGTGCGTCCCCGCCTCGATGAGCTCCGCGGTGCTGTCCTCGGCTTCGAGGATCACCTGGTCCTCCTGTCGGTCATCCGGGGATTAGGTCGAGCTGCCGCAACGCCTCCAGCATGGGTAGGTCGGCTCCGAGGACGTTGTCGCGGTATTCGTCGATCGCCCTCCCGAGCCAGCCGGGCACGTGCGAGAGCCCCGGCAGGGCGTTGGCGTCCACGATGCGCGCCAGCTCTTCGCCCGCGGCGAGGAAGTCGTCGGCGATGGCCGCGGAGAGCGCGGCGACGTGCGGATGGACGTAGTCGTGAACGGTGACGCCTCGGTATTCGAGCGTGTCGGCCCGGTACTTGGAGTTCGGCGGCGCCACGACGATGACGGGCGTGCCGAAGGTGCCCGCCGCCGCCATCTCGACGCCGATGCCGAGGCCGCGCCTCTCTCGCGCGTCCACGATCACCGCCGTCGCGACCATGACCTGATACATGTCTCGACCAAACTGCCCAAGGGTGTTGTGCGGGTCGGTGATGGGGTCGTCGGGATTGAGGAAGACGACCTCGTGGGGTGCGGCTCCTTTGGCGACCTCCATCCTCTCGGTGTCGGACCAGGTGAGCTTCCCGGTGTCGGAGGCTCCCTTCGCGATGGACCCGGAGCAGTACACCGAAAGCTTCATTGGTGTTCCCTCGCCGTTCGTTCCGCCCGCGACGGACCTCGCGCGGGGTGGGTGGAACGGTCAGCCGAGCATCCGGGCCAGCTGGTCGGCCACGACCGCCACGTTGGACAGTGCGTCCCCACAGGTGGCGGCGGGACCGAAGTGCCGAGACCTACTGGCGCCGATGATCGCGAGCCTGAATGCGTTCGCCGAGCCGCTCCCATATAGCAACGACGTAATCATGCCGAACTCGGCGCTGGATCTCAGAAGAACGAGCTCCTTCCAGGTGGCCCCACGGTGGACGAAGTGGTCGACGCGCAGCCAGTGCAGCGCGAGGTCGAGGCGCCGGTACGAGAGGACCCGTCCCTTCATGTCCTCCATCGAGTCGTTCAGCTCGCACGACAGCGGCCCTATCGGCAGGTCGGTGAGGATCGCGGTGTCCAGGTCGCGCACGTAGCTGCGCAGGTAGGCGGCCGACAGGAACAGGCCGAGGAGGCTGTCCGCGTCGCCCGGCATCGGGCCGGGCAGGGTGCGCTCGACGAAGCGCTTGACGAACGCCTGCCCTTCCAGCCGCTCGGGCGACCTGGCCATGGCCCTCTCCACGCGCCCGTACGGGCGGTGCAACGCGCGCGCGACCGCGTGAACCACGCCCGAGAGGCCGCCGTCCGGAGTCAGCGCCCGGCTCCACAGCTCGGCGATGCCCACGGACGTGGGCTTTCCGGAATGCGGATACCACACAAGATCGGGCTCGATGTGGAACCGTTGCGACGTCGAATATGGATTGTTCTCGTCGCGGCGATACTCCCGGACTTTCATGTCCCGGTACGCCGTCAGCTCGGGGGTGGTGGACGTATGGCGGATCAGCCCCTCGTGGATCAGCGGCTCGACGGCCCGGAGGAAAACGCCGAACCACGGCAGCTCGAACATGTAGGACGAGGGGAACAGGAGATAGGCGTCCGTCAGCAGCACCGCCAGCCGGGTGGCCCTGAGCGACTGTTCCAGGATCCGGCCGACGTCGCCTCTGGTCACGTCCTTTCCGTAACAGGCCAGAATCTCGGGGTTGACGTACTGGATGAACAGCGAACGCTCGCGCCGGTAGGAGCCCCCGACGGCCGGCTCGGGCCGCCGCTCGTCCAGCAGGATGTTCACGTAGAGGTCGCGTGCCGCGGTGAAGGCGTCGCGCCGTGCCATCACCCGCTGGACCAGCTCCCCGCGGGACTCCGGCTCAGCGCTCATCGTCGTCGTCCACACCCGGGAACAGGTGCTGGTCGCGTCCGGCGGTGTAGGAGTCGCGTCCGGCGGTGATCTGCTGCACCACGTTGAAGGAGTCACGCGCGGCGAGTTGCCGCACGTCGTGGACGAAGTCCTGCAGTTCGGGAGCCGCCTCGGCGTGCTGGGCGAGGAAGGCGGCCAGGAGCGTCGCCCAGCGTCGCCGCTCGTCCTCCACGGCCGGCTCCAGCGGGCCGGAGGGCGATCGGAGGCGCTGCTCGCTCGCCTCCAGCTCGCGTTCCAGCTCGGCGGGGTCGACCTCGGCGTGGCGGCTGAAGATCGTGGAGAAGCGCGCCTTGACCGCTTCCCAGCTGTCTCTGGTCATGGCCTGGACCAGTGCTGTTCCCGCGGCGCCGGCGAGGGTGACCAGGGCGGGGTCCATCGCGGATACTCCTTCGCTGCGATGCGTTCCCCACTGGACGGCTTGATTGTCAGGCTAGTATGCCGCGCCGTGTGGTGCTTTTCCAGGCCTTCTTAAATCGCGTTTGTCGGCGTTTTCGTGATCTGCCGTCGTACGCTGGTCAATGGCCGGTTAGGGATGCCCGATAACCCGTTTTCTCAGGGCTACGGACGATATATCGCGATTAATGGCTTCCAGTCGCCCAGGTATGTACGAGGGGTTTGCTCAGCGGCGTGCTCGGCGGTCAGCCGCGGCCTGTTCTCGGGCACCGGCCGTGCGGCTCCGGGGCCGAAATTCCTGTGCTCGCCGAATCTCGCGTCCTGCCGGAGCTCATGTCCACGTACGGCGTGGCGGCGTCGACGCCGGAGGGTAGGTCCCCGCGGCCGTAGCAGCCCAGGAGCCGGTGTCAATAGTCTCCCGCCGTGTCGAAACCCCGTGCGGCGGGGCCGGTTCCCGTAAGATCCGCTTTTGCTATTACTTCACCGCGATCGGGGGATCTGGGATGCTCACTCGCAGGGACACGTTCCGGCTGCTGACGGGCGCCGCGGCGGCCGGGTTCGCCGCCACGAAGACGGGACCGGCCATCGCCGAGACCTCCGCCGCCCGCGTCTGGCGGGTCACCGGCCAGGCCGCCTCCGGCCTGGCGTCGTTCGACAGCACTCTCAAGAGCTTCATGCAGGCGCGCACCATCCCGCACGCGTCGCTGGCCGTCGTGCGCAAGGGCAAGCTGGTGCTGGCCCGCGGCTACAACTGGACCGCGGACACGTCGTTCCATGCGGGCCCCACCTCGCTGTTCCGCGTGGCCAGCGTGAGCAAGCCCGTCACGGCGACCGCCGTGATGAAGCTCGTCCAGGACGGAAAGCTGAGCCTGACCGCCCGGGTGGCGCCCCTGCTCGGCCTGAGCACGACCGCCGACGCCCGGCTCGGCAACGTCACCGTGCTCCACCTGTTGCAGCACCTGGGCGGCTGGGACCGCTCGGTCTCGCCCGACCCGATGTTCCAGGACCGCGCGGTCGCCAAGCTGCTCGGCGTTCCGCTGCCGGTGAGCCAGGCGCACGTCATGGACTACACGTCACGGCTCCCGCTCGACCTCGCGCCGGGGACGAAGTACGCGTACTCGAACTACGGCTACCTGCTGCTCGGGAAGATCATCGAGAAGGTGAGCGGCATGTCGTACGCCGCCTACGTGCAGCAGAAGGTGCTCGCGCCGGTGAAGATCAAGCGGATGGTGCTCGGCAGGTCCGCCAAGGCCCTGCGGCGGCCGACCGAGGCCCCGTACTTCGCCGCGGGGACCGGGACGACGGTCATCGACACCTCCGGGACGGTCGTCCCCGCTGCGTACGGCAGCTTCAACATCGAGAACATGGCCGCCCACGGAGGCTGGCTCTCGTCGGCCGTCGACCTGGCGAAGTTCACCACGATCTCCGACGCCGCCGGGGTGCTCACCTCGGCGTCCATCACGAAGATGTTCGCCAAGCCCTCCATCGGAGTCAACTCCGAGGGCTGGTACTACGGCATGGGCTGGATGGTGCGCCCGGTGACCGGCGGCCTGAACACCTGGCACAACGGCTCGCTGCCCGGCACCTCGACCCTCATGGTGCGCCGGTTCGACGGGCTGAGCTGGGTGGTGCTCTTCGACCAGCGCGAGGACCCGTCGGGGCTCAACTACGGCGACATCGACGGCCTGCTCCACAAGGCCGCGAACGCCGTCAAGACCTGGCCGACGACCAACCTCTTCCCGACCTACGCCCTCTGACCCGAGACGCCCGCCGAAGTGATCGCCTGTTCATCCGCCCCGCTCACACGCTGAGGCGCCGGCGGGTGAGCAGGAGCGTGCCGAGGGGGTCGCCCCGATCGATCATGGCGAGCCTGGCTCTCTCTCCTGTGGAGGGCGAGCAGCGCCACAGCGATGACGACGGCGGCCACGGCGAGCGTCGTGACCAGGAGCCACGGCGACGACGCGCGCACGAACCCCACCGTCGCGTTCATGACGGGGACCGCCACCACGAGCCCCACCATCGCCAGCATGATGCCGTCGCCGCCGGAGCGGCGCCCCCCACGCCGGGCCGGCCGTCGTCGCGCCATCGGGAACCTCCTTGGGATGAGGTGGTCACACCGACGAGTGTGAACTCGGGCACCGACAAAATCGTGTGCCAGGTGGCCGGGCGGTCGCCGTGGGAGCGCGCGACCGCCGGTCGATCACCGCTCAGACGGCCGCCCGGACGGCGCCGAGAGCTGCTCCTGCTCCTGGAAGTACGCGGCCGCGACCCGCTTGGGCACGGCCATGCGCCACGACTCCAGGACGAGCTCGCGCATCTCGGCCTCGTCGATCGCCGCCAGCCGGACCCGGACCCAGTTGTACCGCTCGTCGGACGGGATCGGCATGAGGAACTTGCCGGGCTCCGCCGCGACCAGCGCCGCACGCTCCTCCTTGGGGAAGCCGAACCCCATCAGCGTCTCGTCGGGGGACAGGGAGAGAAAGACGATGCGGCCGACCCGGAACTTGACCCGGTCACGGATCAGCTTCTCCTCGGAGCGGGGCAGGGTGCGCGCCAGCCGCCGCACGTCGTCGGCCGTGGTCACCGCCCCGCCCCCTTGAGCTGGACGGCGACGATCACGTTGCCGAGCGGGTCGCGGAAGTGCAGCGACCGGCTGCCCGGATCGTCGCGCTCGTCCCACACCGGGCAGCCGTGGGCGAGCAGGCGCTCGCGGGCGTGGTCGAAGTGGTCGGTGTAGAGGACCAGCAGCGGCTGGTCTCCCGACTGGCGGCCGACCATGCGCCGGTCGTGCTCGGTGGTCGCGGGCATCAGCCACAGCCCGGCGGGCTGCTGCCCGGGAAGACCGATGTGCAGGTAGCGGAAGCCGTCGGTCTCCTGGTCGTGCAGGACGGCGAAACCCAGCACCTCCCGGTAGAAGGCGAGCGTCGCATCGGCGTCGTCCACCAGCAGCACCGTGCGCCCGAGCGAGGCGAAGGGGGCCATCGGCGGGCCGGCGTCCTGCGCGGGAGGGACGGCGGAGAGGGAGACATCGGGGATCGTCACACGGCGTACGTTAGCCGCGGGCACCGACATTCCGAGGATCCGCCGTCCACGGTCAACGGCTACACCCACGGGCCGCGCCTTCTGGCGATCATTGATCTGCCGGGCGGCGCGCAGGAGCCGAGGCCGCGTCGGTGGTGCGGGTGAGGAGGAGGGCCACGTCGTCGTATTGCCTGGGGAGGGCGGCGATGATGGCGTCGCAGGTGGACTCCAGGGTGTCGCGGGGGGAGCCGAGCGCCTCCTGGAGGGCCGCGATGCCGCTGTCGATGTCCTGCTCGCGGCTCTCCACCAGGCCGTCGGTGTAGAGGGCGAGCGTGCTCCCGACCGGGATCGTCACCTCGGTCGTGGTGAAGGCCCCGGAGAAGGTGGGGTCGCCGAGGCCGAGGGCGAGCCCCGACGGCAGGGAGAGCACGGAGGCGGTGCCGTCGGGGTGGACCAGGATCGGCGGCGGATGCCCCGCGCGGGACAGGGCGCAGGTGCGGGTGGCGAGGTCGACGGTGGCGTAGAGGCAGGTGGCGCACTGGATGGACTCGATGTCCTCCGCCATGCGGTCGAGCCGGCGCAGCACCTGGTCGGGCTGCAGGTCGAAGCCGGCGAGCGCGCGTACGGCCGCGCGGAGCTGGCCCATCGCCCCGGCCGCCACCGCCCCGTGGCCCATGGCGTCGCCGATCACCAGCGCGATGCGGGTCTCGGACAGCGAGATCACGTCGTACCAGTCGCCGCCCACCGTCATGGCGCTCGCGGGCAGGTAGCGGTGCGCGACCTCCAGGCCGGGCGGGACGGTGAGCGTGCGCGGCGCGAGGTCCTGCTGGAGCGCGTGGGCCGTGCGGCGCTCGCGGCAGTAGAGCCGGGCGTTGTCGATGCAGATGGCCGCCCGGGTGGCGAGATCCTCGGCCAGGGTTCTGTCGTGGTCGTCGAAGCGGGGACGGTCGGCGGTGCGGCTGAACGCGATGAACCCCAGCACGATGCCCCGCGCCGTCAGCGGCGCCGCGAGGAACGAGGTCTTCGAAAGGACGCTGATCGCCGACTCGCCCAGCATGCCGGTGATCCTGTCGAGCTCGCTGATCTCGAGGTCGGCCATGGTGTAGAGGATGGCGGTGTCGCCGGTCATGCAGCGGTTGGCCGGGTGCCGCGCGCCGTAGTTGACGATCTCGTTGGCCGGGAAGACGGCGCGCCACTCGTCCGCGCCCGCGGGGCGCTCGCCGGTGCGGCGGGGGCCGAAGCGGATGGCCAGCCGCCGCACCCTGACCGACCCGTCGGCCGCGAGATCGGGATAGAGCTCGTCCCTCAGCAGGCCCTCGACGACATAGAGGCTCGCCGCGTCGGCGAACCTCGGCACGGCGATGTCCATGAAGTCCTCGGCGGCCTGCCGAGGGTCGAGCGTGGCGCCGACGTGGGCGCTCAGCTCGTGCAGCAGGGCCAGGCGGTCACCGGCGGAGGCGCCGGCGTCGGCGGGGGAGGGCAGGGAGGTGTCCGTGGCGGTGACCATCACCGCGCCCCACGCGCCGGGACGGGCCAGGGGCTCCCAGACGAACGCCACGTCGTGGACCTGGCCGTCGGCGCGCGCGACGGAGAGGATGTCGCTCCACCGCGCCCCAGCGGCCACCTGGGCGAGGACTCGCCTCACCGTGTCGCGACGGGTGCCGCCCAGCAGCAGGTCGCAGATGTCGCGGCCCAGGGCCTTCTCGCGGGAGTGGCCGAACAGGCGGGTGGCGCCGCCACCCCACTCGGTGACGCACCCCTGCCTGTCGAGCACCAGGGCGGCGAACCCCACCAGGTGCGCCATGCCCGGGCGTGAACCCCACGGGTCGTCGACCGGTGACCCCGATCTCACCGCACCCGCCACCAGACCCCCCTGGGAAGAGATGGGACATCGTGTCCGGGCCGCTTGACGGCGCGGGGGCTCCTTCCCGGCCAGGTCCGCACCCATCCGCGGCTACCGTCAGTAAAGTAGCATCTACTCTTAGCCGTCTTTCGCGAAAACTCCTCAAAGTCGGCGGCCGGGCAGCTTGGCGCGACGCGGTTCCCCGGCCACGCAGCGGTTTTCCGTGCCCGAGAACGGCCAGATCCGGTCAGTGGCCCGGATCACACTTCCGATCGGGAATGGTGAGAACGCGTGGGGCGGTTGGCCTCAGCATGACGCTTGCCCCGCCTTTGACCTGGTCGTTGCCCTTGGCCGACCGGTCGATCCGCGGGTGCCGCGGCCGTCTCTGAAGGGGGATCTCCCTTACCCGGCCGTCCTGCCCGCCTCCAATTTCGGATATAACCTACCTGTGATACATGTTTCTGGCCTGCGAAAGGTCTACGGCACCGGCGTCGTCGCGCTCGACGGTGTCGACCTCGACGTGCGGGAAGGCGAGATCTTCGGTGTGCTCGGGCAGAGCGGCGCCGGCAAGAGCACGCTGCTGCGCTGCGTGAACCTGCTGGAGCGCCCGACGAGTGGCACCGTGACCGTCGCGGGCCAGGAGCTCACCTCGCTCGACCTCGCGGGGCTGCGCCGCGCCAGGCAGGGAATCGGCATGATCCACCAGCACTTCGCGCTGCTCTCCTCCCGCACGGTCGCGGGCAACGTCGCCTTCCCGCTGGAGGTGGCCGGGGTGCCGCGCCGGGAGCGCGGCGCGCGCGTGGGCGAGCTCCTGGAGCTGGTGGGGCTCCAGGGCAAGGCCTCGGCTTACCCCGCCCAGCTCTCCGGCGGCCAGAAGCAGCGCGTCGGCATCGCCCGCGCCCTCGCCGCGCGTCCCAAGGTGCTCCTCTCGGACGAGGCGACCAGCGCGCTCGACCCGGGGACCACGCAGTCGATCCTCGCCCTGCTCAAGCGGCTCAACGAGGAGCTCGGCCTGACGATCCTGCTGATCACCCACGAGATGCACGTCATCAAGAGCGTCTGCGACTCGGCGGCGATCATGCGCGACGGCCGCGTCGAGGAGTCCGGTACGGTCGCGGAGCTCATCGCCAGGCCTGGGTCGCTTCTCACCCGCGAGATCTTCCCGCTCCCCGAGCCCGCCCCGCCCGGCAGCGTCACCGTGACCTTCGCCGGGCAGTCGGGCGAGCCGGTCGTGTCGAGCCTGGTCCGCAAGTTCGACGTGGACGTCGACATCCTCGGCGGATCCCTGGAGGAGCTCGCGGGCGTGCCGGTCGGGCGCCTGCGGGTCAGGCTCGAAGGAAGGAACAGCGCCGAGGCCCTCGCCTACCTGCGCGAGCGCGGCCTGATCCTGGAGGAGGCCCGATGAGCGGCGACGACCTGCTGCAGGCGCTCACGCAGGCCACCGGCGAGACGGCCCAGATGGTGTTCTGGTCGGCGCTGCTCACGCTGGTGCTCGGCCTGCCACTCGGCGTGCTGCTGGTCGCCACCGACCGCGGCGGCCTCATCCCCGCCCCCGCCGTCAAGGCCGTGCTCGGGGCGATCGTCAACGTCGGGCGCTCGCTGCCGTTCATCGTGCTGATGGTCGCGATCCTCCCGTTCACGCGCCTGGTCACCGGCACCACGATCGGGACGGTCGCCGCGATCGTCCCGCTCACGCTCGGAGCCGTCCCCTTCTTCGCCCGGCTGGTGGAGACCGCGCTGCGCGGGGTCGAGCGGGAGCTCGTCGAGGCCGCCCAGGCGATGGGCGCGAGCCGTACGAGGGTCGTGGCGAGGGTCCTGCTCCCCGAGGCCCTGCCCGGGCTCGTCGCCGGGCTGACCGTGACGATCGTGGCGCTGATCGGGTACTCCGCGATGGCCGGGGCGATCGGCGGCGGTGGCCTCGGCGACCTCGCGATCAGGTACGGCTACCAGCGCTTCGACACCACGGTGATGATCGTCACGGTCGTGCTGCTCGTCGTGGTGGTGCAGCTCGTGCAGAGCCTCGGCGACCTCCTCGCCCGCCGGCTCTCTCACAGGTAGCCATTCCCAGGGCTTTCCCCCAATGGCAATAGACGGAGAAAAGGAGATATGACGTGCGCAAGTTGATCGGGGCAGTGGCCGCCGCCACGCTGGCACTGGTGCTCACGGGCTGCGGAGGATCGGGCTCGGAGCCGGCCGCCGCCAAGGACGACGTGCTCAAGGTCGGTGTCAGCCCGGTGCCCCACGGGGAGATCCTCAAGTTCGTCAAGGACAAGCTGGCCCCCGCCGCCGGGCTCAAGCTGGACATCGTGGAGTTCACCGACTACGTGCAGCCGAACGTCCAGCTCCAGGAGGGCCAGCTCGACGCGAACTACTTCCAGCACCGCCCCTACCTGGCCGACTTCCTCAAGTCCAAGGGTGGCAAGGAGCTGGCCTTCGTGCAGGCGGTGCACCTGGAGCCCCTCGGCCTGTATTCCAAGAAGGTCAAGAGCGTCGGCGAGCTGGCCGACGGCGCGACCGTGGCCGTCCCGAACGACGCCACCAACCTCGGACGCGGCCTGAAGCTGCTGGAGGACAACGGCGTGATCAAGCTCAAGCCGGGCGTCGGCACCGCCGCCACCGAGCGGGATGTCGCGGAGAACCCCAAGAACCTCCAGTTCAAGCCGCTTGAGGCCGCACAGCTGCCGCGCTCGCTCGAAGACGTGGACGCGGCCGTCATCAACGGCAACTACGCGCTGGAGGCGCAGCTCAAGCCCGCCTCCGACGCCCTGGTGCTGGAGAAGGCCGAGGCCAACCCGTACGCCAACGGTCTCGTGGTGCTCAAGGGCCAGGAGGGCGACCCGCAGGTCAAGAAGCTGGCCGAGCTGCTGGCCGGCCCCGAGGTGAAGAAGTTCATCGAGGACACCTACCAGGGCTCGGTGATCTCCGCCACGTCCTAGTCAGGAGCCGCCTTCGACGGTCTCCTGGCGGAGACCGTCGAAGGCGATCTTGCAGACGGTGTCGGCGAGGGCGTCGGCGCCCATGCCGCCGCGCGGCCGGTACCACTCGGTCAGCGAGTTGACGAGCCCGAAGACGAGGCGGCTCGCGACGGCGGGATCCACGTCGGGACGTACGTCGCCCTCGGCCTCGGCCTGCTGGACCAGCTCGCTCACCATGTGGTCGAACCGGCGGCGGCGGGCCAGCGCCTGGCGCTCCACCTTGGTGTTGCCCCGCACCCGGAGCAGGAGGGTGACGAAGGGGAGCCGCTCGACCAGCACGTGCACGCTGCGCCGCACGAGGTGCTCCAGCTTGTCGATGGCGCGGCCGTCCATGGCGGCGGCCTCGTCCGCGACCTCGAACAGGCCGTCCAGGGCGCGGTCGACGGCCAGGCGGAGCAGCTCGTCCTTGCCGGTGATGTGGTGGTAGATCGCCGACTTGGTGATGCCGAGCCTGCGGGAGAGGTCCTCCATGCTGGTGGCCTCGTAACCCCGCTCGTTGAAGACCTTGACCGCGACGGCGAGCAGCGACTCGAGGTCGTAGCCGGGGCGGCCTCGTCGCGGAGGTGTGACGCGGGCGGTGGTCATCGCAGGAGTATCCCAGCCCTCCCTCCACGGGGTGTCACGCGCCTTGCATACTGACCGAACGGCCGGTTAATAATGATTTGTCGCCAGTTAAGGGTCGTGGTTCCGCCGCTGTCAAGGGCACGCCCTGGAAGCCGGCGAAAACGGGTAGGAGCGGAGAGGCGCACCAGATGGACGGGCGCCTGTCCGGACGAACGGCCGGTATGTGATTCCTCGATGGGGAGGTCCGCGATGGCCCCGCTCAGCAGCTACGTCAACGGTTCCTGGCAGGTCCCGGACGACGAGGGAGCCCCGCTGCACGACGCGGTCACGGGGGAGGAGGTCGCCAGGATCTCCTCCGCGGGGGTCGACTTCGGCGCCGCCCTTGCGTACGGGCGCCGCACCGGCGGTGCGGAGCTGCGCGCCCTGACCTTCCCGCAGCGCGCCGCGCTGCTCAAGGCGCTGGCCTCCCACCTGCGCGAGCACCGCGAGGAGCTGTACGAGCTGTCGCTGCGCACGGGGGCCACGCTGGGCGACTCGAAGTTCGACGTCGACGGCGGCATCGGGGTGCTGTTCTCGTACTCCAGCAAGGGCAGGCGCGAGCTGCCCGGCGACACGGTCTACCTCGACGGCGGTGTGGAGCCGCTCGGCAAGGGCGGGTCGTTCGCGGGCCAGCACCTCTACACGTCCATGCGGGGCGTCGCCGTGCAGATCAACGCGTTCAACTTCCCCGTCTGGGGGCCGCTGGAGAAGCTCGCGCCAGCGTTCCTGGCCGGGATGCCGTCGCTGGTCAAGCCGGCGAGCCAGACCGCGTACGTGACCGCGCGGCTGGTGGAGCTGATCGCCGGGTCGGGCATCCTGCCCGAGGGCGCGCTGCAGCTGGTCTGCGGGAGCGCGGGCGATCTGTTCGAGCACCTGACCGAGCAGGATCTCGTGGCCTTCACCGGCTCGGCGTCCACGGCCCAGAAGCTCCGCACCCACCCGGTCGTCGTGTCCCGTTCCGTGCGCTTCAACGCCGAGGCCGACTCGCTGAACTGCTCCATCCTCGGCCCGGACGCCGTCCCGGGCACCCCGGAGTTCGAGCTGTTCGTCAAGCAGCTCGTGACCGAGATGACGGTCAAGGCCGGGCAGAAGTGCACGGCGATCAGGCGCGCGTTCGTCCCGGCGGACCTGCTCGGCGAGGTGGCGGAGGCCGCCGCCGCCCGGCTGGCCAAGGTCACGGTGGGAAACCCGGCCGATCCGTCCGTGCGGATGGGGGCGCTGGCCGGCCTCGGGCAGCGTGAGGAGGTCCGCCGCGCGCTCAAGGCGCTGATCCCGGCGGGCTCGGTGGTGTACGGAGACCCGGAGCGGGTGGAGGTCGTCGGCGCCGACGCCGAGCGGGGGGCGTTCGTCTCGCCGGTGCTCCTGCGCGTGGACGACCCCGACCGGCCGGAGCCGCACGAGGTGGAGGCGTTCGGCCCGTTCAGCGCGCTCATGCCGTACACCTCGGCCGAGCGGGTGATCGAGCTGGCCGCGCGGGGCCAGGGCAGCCTGGTGGGTTCGATCGTCACCGGGGACCCCGCCTTCGCCCGCGAGGTGGTGCTCGGCACCGCTCCCTGGCACGGCCGCCTGCTGGTGCTGGACGCGGAGGCCGCCAAGGAGTCCACCGGGCACGGCTCCCCGCTGCCCGTGCTCGTGCACGGTGGCCCCGGCCGAGCCGGGGGCGGGGAGGAGATGGGCGGCATCCGCGGCGTGCTGCACCACATGAACCGCACCGCCGTCCAGGGAAGCCCGGCGATGCTCTCGGCGATCACCGGCCGGTGGGTCCCCGGCAGCGAGCGCACCGTGACCGAGGTCCACCCCTTCCGCAGGCACCTGGAGGACCTCAGGCCCGGTGACACCGTGGTCGCGGGACCCCGCCGGGTGAGCCTTGAGGACATCGAGCACTTCGCGGAGTTCACCGGCGACACCTTCTACGCCCACATGGACGAGGAGGCGGCGAGGGCCAACCCGTTCTTCGACGGCAGGGTGGCCCACGGCTACCTGATCGTCTCGCTGGCGGCCGGGCTGTTCGTGGACCCCGACCCGGGGCCGGTGCTCGCCAACTACGGGCTGGAGAACCTCCGGTTCCTCACGCCGGTCTACCCGGGGGACGAGCTGTCGGTCACGCTCACCGCCAAGCACGTCGACCCGCGCGAGGGCGCCCCGTACGGGGAGGTCCGCTGGGACGCCGACGTGACCAAGCAGGACGGGTCCTCGGTGGCGAAGTACGACGTGCTGACCCTGGTCGCAAGGCGCGAGACGTGACCTGGGACGTACGGACTTGCGCCGGGACAGGTCGCGGAGCGAGACTGATAACTGACCGAATGTTCGGTAAAGGGGTGGCGGTGTATGGCTGACCTCGAAGGGTATTTCGACCGCACGATCGAGCGGGACCAGCGCGTCGAGCCGCGCGACTGGATGCCCGACGGCTACCGCGCGACGATGGTGCGGCAGATCGCCCAGCACGCCCACTCGGAGATCATCGGGATGCAGCCCGAGGGCGAGTGGATCACCAGGGCGCCCACGCTGCGCCGCAAGGCGATCCTGCTCGCCAAGGTGCAGGACGAGGCCGGGCACGGGCTCTACCTCTACTCCGCCGCCGAGACGCTGGGCGCCGACCGCGCCGAGCTGACCGCGATGCTCATCGAGGGGCGGCAGAAGTACTCCTCGATCTTCAACTACCCGACCCTGACGTACGCCGACGTGGGCGTGATCGGATGGCTGGTCGACGGTGCCGCCATCTGCAACCAGGTGCCGCTCTGCCGCAGCTCCTACGGGCCGTACGCGCGGGCGATGATCCGCATCTGCAAGGAGGAGTCCTTCCACCAGCGGCAGGGGTACGAGCTGCTGATGACGATGATGAGGGGCACGGAGGCGCAGCGGGCGATGGTCCAGGACGCCGTGAACCGCTGGTGGTGGCCGTCGCTCATGATGTTCGGCCCGCCCGACGACGCCTCGCCGAACACCGCCCGGTCGATGGCGTGGAAGATCAAGCGGCACACCAACGACGAGCTGCGCCAGCGGTTCGTGGACATGAGCGTGCCCCAGGCCGAGGTGCTCGGGGTGACGCTCCCCGATCCCGATCTGCGCTGGAACGACGAGCGGGGGCACCACGACTTCGGCCAGATCGACTGGTCGGAGCTCAAGCGGGTGATCAGCGGCGACGGCCCCTGCAACGCCCGCCGCATCGCCGTACGCCGCGCCGCGCACGAGAACGGCGACTGGGTCCGCGAGGCGGCTACCGCCCACGCGCGCAAGGCCGAGGCCCGCGAGGCGGGCGCCGTCGTGGCGGGCGCGGGGGCGGTCGCATGAGCGCCTGGCCGTTGTACGAGGTGTTCGTGCGGAGCAAGCGGGGGCTCAACCACGTGCACGTGGGCTCGCTGCACGCCGCCGACGACGAGACCGCTCTGCGCCACGCCCGCGACCTCTACACGCGCCGCAACGAGGGCGTGAGCATCTGGGTGGTGCGCTCCGACCACATCGCCGCCACCAGCCCCGACGAGAAGGACTCGTTCTTCGCGCCCAGCGGCGACAAGGTCTACCGGCATCCGACCTTCTACACCATCCCCGACGACGTCCCGCACATGTGAGGCCACCATGCCTTCCTCGGACGACCTTCACGAAACCGGCAACGCCTACGAGGCGCTCAACGAGGGCGACGACCCCCGCTGGGCGTACGGCACCGGGTTCGCCGACCCGCTGGACGGGGTGGACACGCGGGTGCCCGAGGGCGTGGACGGCGCCGACCTCGCGGCCTATTGCCTGATGCTCGGCGACGACGCGCTGATCATGTCCCACCGCCTGCAGGAGTGGTGCACGCGCGCCCCGGAGCTGGAGGAGGAGGTCGCGCTGGCCAACATCGCGCTCGACCTGCTCGGACAGGCACGGCTGCTGCTCTCGCGCGCGGGGGCGGCCGACGGGCCGGGCCGCGACGAGGACGATCTGGCGTTCCTCCGCGAGGCGGGCGGGTTCCGCAACGTGCGGCTGGCCGAGGTGGAGAACGGCGACTTCGGCCAGGCGGTGGCCCGCCTGCTGGTCTTCTCGACCTGGCGGCTGGCGCTGCTCGACCGGCTGACCGGCTCGCGTGACCCGGTGCTGGCCGCGGTGGCGGTCAAGGGCCTCAAGGAGGTCGCCTACCACCGTGACTACGCCGCCGGCTGGGTCGTGCGGCTCGGCGACGGCACGCCGTACTCGCGGGAGCGCGTGGCAGAGGGGCTCGCGTCGGTGTGGCCGCTCGTGGCGGAGCTGTTCACTCCGCACGAGGTGGAGCTGCGCCTGGCGGGGTTGGGTGCCGGGGTCGACCCGGCCGGTCTGCGGGAGGAGTTCGACGCCGTCATCGGCCAGGTGCTGTCCGCCGCGACCCTCACCCGGCCCGGCGACCTCGCACCGGACCTCACCGCGCCCTCGGGGCGCTCCGGCGTTCACACCCCTGCGCTGACCGAGCTCCTGGCCGAGATGCAGAGCGTCGCGCGTGCCCACCCGGGGGCGGCATGGTGACCGCGCGCGAGGTGGCCGAGAGGGTGGCCGATCCCGAGCTGCCCATGATGACCCTCGCCGACCTCGGCATCCTGCGCGACGTCTCGGAGACCGAGGGCGGCGGCGTGGTCGTCACGATCACCCCGACCTACAGCGGGTGCCCGGCGATGGCGGCCATCCGCGCTGATCTCTCCACGGCCCTGCGCGCGGCCGGGTACGCCGACGTGCGGGTCCGCACCGTGCTGTCGCCGGCGTGGACCACCGACTGGATCAGCGAGCGGGGCCGCAGGAAGCTGGCCGAGGCCGGCATCGCCCCGCCGGGCCCGGCCCCGGTACGGCCGCGCGGGCCGGTGCCCGTGACGCTCGGCCCGAGCCGCAGGCGGCCGAGCTGTCCCCGCTGCGGGTCGGACGACACCGAGGAGACCTCCCGGTTCGGCGCCACCGCGTGCAAGGCCCTGTGGCGCTGCCGCGCCTGCCGCGAACCGTTCGAGCACGTCAAGGAGCTGTGACATGACCATGGCGGGGGTAGGGGCGCGGCGGCGCGCGGAGTTCGCCTCGTTGCGCGTGGCGCGGGTGGACCGGCTGTGCGAGGACGCCACCGCGATCACCCTCGACGTGCCGGACGCGCTGGCCGAGGACTTCGCGTTCCTGCCCGGCCAGTCGCTCACGCTCCGGGCGATCGTGGACGGCCGCGACGAGCGGCGGTCCTACTCCATCTGCGCTCCGGCGGGCGGTCCCCTGCGCATCGGCGTCCGGGAGATCCCCGGCGGGCTGTTCTCCACGTGGCTGGTGCGCCATCTGCGGCCGGGGGACCATGTCGCGGTGCTGCCGCCCGGCGGGACCTTCACCGCCGACCTCGGCACTCCCGCCCACCATGTGTTCATCGCGGCCGGGTCGGGCATCACGCCCGTCCTGTCGATCGCCTCCTCGGCGCTCGCGGCGACCCCCGGAAGCCGGGTGACGCTGTTCTACGGCAACCGAAGCACCCGCACCGTGATGTTCGCCGAGGAGCTGGCCGACCTGAAGGACACCGCGCCCGCCCGAGTCGAGCTGGTCCACGTGCTGTCCAGGGAGCCGCGCGAGCCCGAGCTGTTCACCGGCAGGCTCGACGCCGCCAAGCTGCGCGTGCTGCTCCCCGCTCTGACGTCGGTGCCCGATGTCGGCCACTGGTGGCTGTGCGGGCCGTACGGGATGGTGCTGGACGCGCGGGAGGTGCTCGCGGAGCTGGGCGTTCCCCGGGAGCGCGTGCACAAGGAGCTGTTCTACGTGGACGAGCCGCCACCCGAGCCGGTTCGCCCCGAGCCGGGGCCGGGAGCGGGGGCCACCGCCGAGGTCACCGTGATCCTCGACGGCCGGGCCACCTCGACCGTGCTCCCGCGTGACGTCACCATCCTTGAGGGGGCGCAGCGGGTGCGGCCCGACCTGCCTTTCGCCTGCAAGGGCGGTGTGTGCGGCACCTGCCGCGCGCGCGTGGCCGGCGGTGAGGTGAGGATGCGGCGCAACTTCGCGCTGGAGCCCGCCGAGGTGCGAGCCGGATATGTGCTGACCTGCCAGTCGGTGCCGGTGTCCGACCAGGTCACCGTGGACTTCGACGTGTGAGCGGGCGTTCAGGAGGCGGGCGAGAGGCGGAGCCGCCAGCGCCCGCCGTGGGCGGTGAGCCGCACCTGCGAGAGGGGCTCCGCGTCGATCCTCCAGAACGCCTCCGGAGGCGTGCCCAGGACGTGGACGACGGCCGCCCTCATCACGGCCGGATGGGTGACCGCCACCACCTTCCCGCCCTCTTGGTGGCGCCTCTCCAGCCACGCGGCGACGCGGCCGACCAGGGTGAGCACCGACTCCCCGCCGTGGGGGGCGGCCGAGGGGTTGGTGAGCCAGGCCATCATGCCCTCGGGGTCCTGTCCTTGCAGGTCGGCCAGGGTACGGCCCGCCCAGTGGCCGTTGTCGCAGTCGCGCAGGCCCTCGTCGGGCTCGGCGGCGAGGCCGAGACCCGCCGCCGTCTGGCGGCAGCGCAGCGACGGCCCGCACAGCGACCGTCCGGAGCCGGTGCCGAAGAGACGCGCGGCGTCGGCGACCTGCCGCCGGCCCTGCTCGTCCAGACCCTCGTCGAGGGGAAAGGCGGCCCGGTGCAGCGCCTCGGTAGAACCATGACAAACCATGACAATTCTCGCCGTCACCTGTATCCCCCTCTGTGGGGCGAGAGGGGTAATTGTCACCCTTCGCCCCCATTGACGGACTAGTGGTTCACACCGTAGCGTCCAAGCGACATTGTTGACGGTGTGGGGAATCCAGCGAGACTCTGGTACGGCCGCGCCACTGTGACCGGTCCTTCGGGCCCGGGAGTCAGACCCTCCGTCGTCACCGCCAGCCCGCATGGGACGCGTGATCCCGAGGAGGCAACACCCCATGGCCCAAGCCGCCGTTCCGCATTCCCAGCCCGCCCCCATCAGCATTCCCGTTCGCGAATTGCTGCCCTGGGCGGTGTTCGCCGGCGTTCTCGCTCTCGTCCTCATCTACTTCGTGGGTGCGGAGCAGGGCGCCACCTCGCTGATCTCCGGCGACCTCGTGCACGAGTTCCTGCACGACGGGCGTCACCTGCTCGGCTTCCCCTGCCACTGACGCGGGGGACTGTCACAGCATGGTGAGAAACCTGCTGGTCCGCGGCATGCTCGCGGGCCTCATCGCCGCCGCCCTCGCCCTGGTGTTCGCCTGGATCTTCGGCGAGCCCCAGGTGGGAGCGGCCATCGCGCTCGAAGGACACGCCGGGCACGCGGCACACGCCACGGAGGCCGCCGCGGAGGCCGTCGCGGCGGAGCCCGAGCCGGTCAGCCGCGGCGTACAGTCGACCGTGGGCCTCGCGACGGCGGTCGGCGTCTACGGCGTCGCGGTCGGCGGCGTCTTCGCGCTCGTGTTCGCCTTCGTCTACGGACGGCTCGGCGCCTTCGGCGCCCGGGCCACCTCGGTCCTGATCGCCCTGGGCGCCTTCGTCACGGTCGAGCTGGTGCCGTTCCTGAAGTACCCGGCCAACCCGCCCGCCGTGGGCGACCCCGGCACGATCGGCCGCCGTACGGTCGTGTACTTCGCCCTCGTCCTGATCTCCGTGCTCCTCGCGGTCGCGGCGCTGTACGTGGGCCGCCGGCTGGCCCCCCGGTACGGGAACTGGAACGCGACGCTGCTCGCGCTCGCCGGGTTCCTCGCCGCCGTGGTCGTGGTGTGCCTGCTCATGCCCGTGGTCGACGAGGTGCCGGCGGGCTTCCCCGCCGCCCTGCTGTGGAAGTTCCGGCTCGCCTCGCTCGGCACGCAGGCCGTCCTGTGGAGCGGCATCGGGCTCGCCTTCGGCACGCTGGCGGAGCGAGCGTTCTCCCCCTACCGCGCACCGGTGTCCTCATCCGCCGTCTGAGCAGGTCACCCGCGGTCGCGAGCCGCGGCGAAAGGACATCGACACATGCTTGACCGGCCCGTGAAGGCCGTACGCCACTACCCGTTCACCGCCGTCGTGGGGCTCGACAGCCTCAAGCTGGCGCTGATACTCAACGCGGTCTCCCCGCGTGCCGGTGGCGTGCTCATCCGAGGGGAGAAGGGCACGGCGAAGTCGACGATCGTCCGGGCACTGGCGGCGCTGCTGCCCCCGGTCGCCGTCGTCCCCGGGTGCCGCTTCTCCTGCGACCCGGCCGCTCCCGATCCCGAGTGCCCGGACGGTCCGCACGGCGCGGAACCCGCCGCGGCCGTACGGCCCGCGAGGCTGGCCGAGCTGCCCGTCGGGGCCTCGGAGGACCGGCTGATCGGCTCGCTGGACCTGGAACGGGCGCTGACCGAGGGCGTGAAGGCCTTCGACCCCGGCCTGCTCGCCGCCGCGCACCGGGGCGTCCTGTACGTGGACGAGGTCAACCTGCTGCACGACCACCTCGTGGACCTGCTCCTCGACGCCGCCGCGCTCGGCACGTGCTACGTCGAGCGCGACGCCGTGTCCGTGCGGCACGCGGCGCGGTTCATCCTGGTCGGCACGATGAACCCCGAGGAGGGCGAGCTGCGGCCCCAGCTCCTCGACCGGTTCGGGCTCACCGTGGAGGTCACGGCCTCGCGCGACCCGGACGAGCGTGCCGAGGTGGTGCGCAGGAGGCTGTCCTTCGAGGACGACCCCGAGGGCTTCGCCGCCCGCTGGGCGGGGGAGGAGAAGGACCTCGCCGCGCGCATAGCCGAGGCGCGCGGCCGGCTGCGCGAGGTGGTCCTCTCCGACGCCGCACTGCGTAAGATCGCCACGGTCTGCGCCGCGTTCGGGGTGGACGGGATGCGGGCCGACCTCATCACCGCGCACGCCGCCGTGGCGCACGCCGCGTGGCGGGGCGGGGCGGAGGTCACGGCCGAGGACATCAGGGAGGCCGTGCGGCTCGCCCTGCCGCACCGCCGCAGGCGTGACCCCTTCGACGCGCCCGGCCTTTCCGAGTCGGAGCTCGACGACCTGCTCGGCGGCCCGGACGAGGACCCCGACCCCGACCCCGGCCATGACCCGGATTCGGGTTCTGATCCCGATTCTTCGAGCGGGGGAGCGGGGGATCCGGGCCAGCGCTCGAACCCGGCGCGGGACCGTGCGTCCGACCCGCGTGATGACCGGTCAAACCCGCGCGGCGACGCGTCCGACCCGCGTGATGACCGGTCAAACCCGCGCGGCGACGCGTCCGACCCGCCTGGGACGGATGGCGAGCCCGGCGGGCGGAGCGGGACGGCGGGCACGGGCACACCGGCCGCACAGCAGCCGGCCGCACAGCCGGGCGAGCCCTACCGGGTGCGCCCGCTGGCCGTCCCCGGGCTCGGCACGGGAAGTCCGGGACGGCGGTCGCGAGCCCGCACGTCGTACGGCCGGATCTCGGGGTCGCGGGTGCCGCTCGGGCGGCTCACCTCGCCCCATCTGACGGCCACGCTCCGAGCGGCGGCCCCGTACCAGCGGGAACGCGGCAGGACCGGGCCCGGCCTGGTCGTGCGGGCCGGTGACCTGCGCGAGGCGGTGCGCGAGGGGCGCGAGGGCAACCTCGTCCTGTTCGTCGTGGACGCGAGCGGCTCGATGGCGGCGCGGCAGCGCATGGGCGCGGTGAAGGGCGCGGTGCTGAGCCTGCTCCTCGACGCCTACCAGCGCCGCGACAAGGTCGGCCTGGTGACGTTCCGGGGGGCGGGCGCGGAGCTGGTGCTGCCGCCGACCTCGTCGGTGGAGGCCGGCGCGGCGCGCCTGCGCGCCCTGCCCACCGGCGGGCGCACCCCGCTCGCCGAGGGGCTGCGGCGGGCGGCCGAGGTGGTGCGCGTGGAACGGCTCCGCGACCCCTCCCGCAGGCCGCTGCTGGTCGTGGTCACCGACGGGCGCGCGACCTCCGGCACGGACGCCGACGTGCTCCGGGCCGCGGCGCTGCTCAGGGACGTCGCCGCCGTGGTGGTCGACTGCGAGAGCGGCCCGGTGCGGCTCGGCCTCGCCGTACGCCTGGCGGCCCGGCTGGGCGGCGAGGCCGTACGGCTGGACCGGCTGGCCGCCGGCGGTCTGCGCGACCTGGTCCACGACCACAGAAGGGCGGCCTGACATGCCGCTGGGAACGGGAAAGGCGGTCTAGACGTGCCTCAGGGGAAGCCGGCGGAGGTGCCGGACGACGGCCTGACCACCCGGCAGCGGCGCACCCGGCCTCTGGTGCTCGTCCACACCGGCCCGGGCAAGGGCAAGTCCACCGCGGCCTTCGGGCTGGCACTGCGGGCATGGAACCAGGGCTGGCCGGTCGGGGTGTTCCAGTTCGTCAAGTCGGCCAAGTGGCGCGTGGGCGAGGAACGGGCCCTCACGGTGCTCGGGGAGTCCGGCGAGGGCGGCACGGTGACCTGGCACAAGATGGGCGAGGGCTGGTCCTGGATCAAGAAGCCGGGAACCGATGAGGACCACGCGGCGGACGCCCGCGAGGGGTGGGAGCAGATCAAGCGCGACCTGGCGGCGGAGAGCTACCGGCTGTACGTGCTGGACGAGTTCACCTATCCCCTCAAGTGGGGGTGGATCGACGTCGAGGACGTGGTCGCCGCCCTGGCCGGGCGTCCGGGCACGCAGCACGTCGTGATCACCGGCAGGGACGCCCACCCGCGCCTGCTGGAGGTCGCGGACCTGGTCACCGAGATGGCCAAGGTCAGGCACCCGATGGACACCGGCCAGAAGGGCCAGAAGGGCATCGAATGGTAACCACCGACCGCACTGCGGGTACGGCGGCGTATGCCCTGGGCACAGCGGTTGGGCTGGGCGAGCGGTGAGTGAGCTCCCGCGCCTCGTCGTCGCCGCTCCCTCCTCGGGGGCGGGCAAGACCACGGTGGCCACCGGCCTCATGGCGGCGCTGACCGCCAAGGGGTTCGCGGTGTCCCCGCACAAGGTCGGGCCCGACTACATCGACCCCGGCTACCACGCGCTCGCTTCCGGCCGTCCCGGACGGAACCTCGACCCCTGGCTGGCCGGGGAGGAACTGATCGTGCCCCTGCTCGCCCATGGCGCCGCCGGGGCGGACATCGCCGTCATCGAGGGCGTGATGGGCCTCTTCGACGGCGCCGCCGGTCCGGGGGTGGGGGCGTCTCGCGGGGGTGACCTCGCTTCCACCGCGCATGTCGCACGCCTGCTGGACGCGCCGGTCGTGCTGGTCATCGACGTCTCCGGCCAGGGGAGGTCGGTCGCCGCGCTGGTCCACGGGTTCATGTCGTACGACACCCGCGTGCGCGTCGGCGGGGTGATCCTCAACCGGGTGGGATCCCCGCGACACGAACGGATCTGCCGCGACGCGCTCGACGAGATGGGGATCGCGGTCTTCGGCGCCATCCCGCGCAGCGAGGTGGCCGTGACGCCGTCCCGCCATCTCGGCCTGATCCCGCCCGCGGAGCGCAGCGCGCAGGCCGTGGACGCGGTGGCCGGGATGGGAGAACTGGTGGCGGCCACCTGCGACCTGGAGGCCCTCGTCCGGCTCGCCCGGAGCGCGTCCCCGCTCGCCGGGCCCGCCTGGAGCGCCCGTCAGGCCGTCGGCGACCCCGTCGGCGCGGACGTCGTGGTGGCGGTGGCCGGGGGCAAGGCGTTCACCTTCGGCTACGCCGAGCAGGCGGAGCTGATCGAGGCGGCCGGCGGCACGGTGGCCGTCTTCGACCCGTTGAGCGAGGAGAGCCTGCCCGCCGGGGCGCGTGCCCTGGTGCTGCCCGGCGGCTTCCCCGAGGTGTACGCGGCGGAGCTGTCGGCCAACGAGCCCCTCCGCCGGCAGGTCGCGGCCTTCGGCGGTCCCATCGTCGCCGAGTGCGCGGGGCTGCTCTACCTCTGCCGGGAGCTGGACGGACGTCCGATGTGCGGGGTCGTCGACGCGACCGCCGCCATGACCGGCAAGCTCACGCTGGGGTACCGGAGCGCCGTGGCCGTACGCGACTCGGTTCTGACCCGCGAGGGCGAGCGGTACCACGGGCACGAGTTCCACCGCACGCGCGTCACCCCGTCCGGAGAGGCCGGGCCGCTGTACCGCTGGCGCGACGGTGGCGCCGACGGGTACGGCGGGCCGAAGCTTGCCGCGTCCTACCTGCACCTTCACTGGGCCGGCAGCCCCGAACTGGCCACGAGACTGGTAAGCGGCGCCGGAAACGCACCCGGACCGGCCGCCGGGCGCGAGCTTTCACAGCATGGTCGGACATGAGCGGGCCGGTGGTCGTCGTCGGCATAGGCGCCGACGGCTGGGACGGGCTGTCCGCCTCCGCGCGGCGGGAGATCGGTGCCGCCGAGGTGCTCATGGGCAGTTCTCGTCAGCTCGCCCTGGTGCCGGACACGGGCGCCGAACGGGTCGAGTGGCCCTCGCCGATGATCCCGGCCCTGCGCGGCCTCCTCGCCGAGCACGCGGGCAGGGCCGTATGCGTGCTGGCCAGCGGCGACCCCATGTTCCACGGCCTCGGAACGACGCTGGTCAGGCTGCTCGGCCCGGAGCGGGTCCGCGTGCTGCCGCATCCGTCGTCGGTCTCGCTGGCCTGCGCCCGGATGGGCTGGCCGGTCGAGGACACGACGGTCGTCAGCATGGTCGGACGTCCGGTGGAGCTGCTGAACCGCGTGCTGCGACCGGGACGCCGGGTGCTGGCGCTGAGCGCGGACGCCGCCACGCCGGGCCTGGTCGCGGCGCTGGCGACCTCAAGGGGTTACGGCGCGAGCGCGATGACCGTGCTCGAACAGCTCGGCGGCCCGAAGGAGCGCCTGGTGAGCGCCGTGGCCGAGCGTTGGGACGCGGTCGTCGACCCGCTGAACATCGTGGCCCTGGAATGCCGCGCCGATCCGGAAACGGCGGACCTGGCCTGCGTACCCGGCCTGCCGGACGACGCGTTCGAGCACGACGGTCAGCTGACCAAGCGCGAGGTCCGCGCGGTGACGCTTTCCCGGCTGGCGCCGGTACCCGGTGAGCTGCTCTGGGACGTGGGCGCGGGAGCGGGCAGCATCGCGATCGAGTGGATGCGTACCGACCCGGCCTGCCGGGCGGTCGCCGTCGAGAGCCGTCCCGAGCGGGCCGCCCGCATCGGGCGCAACGCGGCGGCGCTCGGCGTGCCCGGGCTGCGGGTGGTCACCGGGACGGCCCCGGCGGCTCTGGCGGGCCTCGAACCACCCGACGCGGTGTTCGTCGGCGGCGGGAGCACGGCGCCGGACACCGTCGAGACCTGCTGGAACGCGCTACGCCCGGGCGGGCGGCTGGTGGTCAACGCGGTGACCGTGGAGTCCGAGGCGGTCGTGGCGGCCTGGCACGCCAAGGCCGGCGGCGACCTGCTGCGAATCGCGGTCCACCGGGCCGGCCCGGTGGGCGGCTTCACCGCATGGCGCCCGTCGATGCCGGTGACGGTATGGACGGCGACCCGGCCTGAGACCAGGGAGGCATGACGTGGCGGTGCATTTCATCGGGGCGGGGCCGGGAGCGGCCGATCTCATCACCGTGCGCGGGCGCGACCTGATCGCCGCCTCGCCGGTCTGCCTGTACGCCGGTTCGCTGGTGCCGAAGGAGCTGCTGGACTACGCGCCGGCGGGCGCGCGGCTGGTGGACACCGCGCGGATGACACTGGACGAGATCGTGGCGGAGATGCTCGCCGCGCACGCGGCCGGGCACGACGTGGCGCGGTTGCAGTCGGGCGACCCGTCCATCTTCAGCGCCATGGCCGAGCAGATGCGCCGCCTGGACGCCGCCGGCGTCCCGTACGACGTGACGCCCGGCGTTCCCGCGTTCGCGGCGGCGGCCGCCTCGCTGGGCCGCGAGCTGACCGTGCCGGGAGTGGGCCAGACGGTGGTGCTGACCCGCACGTCCGCCCGCGCCACCGCGATGCCCGACGGCGAGGACCTCGGCACGCTGGGCCTCAGCCGTTCGACGATGGTGCTGCACCTGGCCGTCCAGCGGATCGAGGCGCTGGTCGCGGAGCTGACGCCGAACTACGGCGCCGGCTGCCCGGTCGCCGTGGTGGCACGTGCGAGCCGTGACGACGAGGTCGTCCTGCGGGGCACCCTGGCCGACATCGCCGGACAGGTCCACGAGGCGGGCGTGGTCCGCACCGCCGTGGTCATCGTCGGCGGAGTGCTGACCGCCTCGGAGTTCCCCGACAGCCACCTGTACTCGGCCACCCGCCGGCGCGACTAATGGGCCGGCACCTGTACCTGAGGAGTTCGTGATCGACTACATCCGAGACGGGGCGGAGATCTACCGCCGGTCTTTCGCCACCATCCGGGCGGAGGCCGATCTCGCGGGTCTGCCGGACGACATCGCGAGAGTGGCCGTCCGGATGATCCACGCCTGCGGCATGGTCGACCTGGTCACCGACCTCGCCTGGTCGCCCGGCGTGGTGTCCGCCGCGCGGAAGGCCCTGCGGTCGGGGGCGCCGGTGCTGTGCGACGCGAACATGGTGGCGTCCGGGGTGACCCGCGGCCGCCTTCCCGCGGGGAACGACGTGCTCTGCATGCTGGGTGACCCCCGGGTGCCGGACCTGGCGCGCAGGCTCGGCACCACTCGCAGCGCGGCGGCGCTGGAGCTGTGGCGCGACCGGCTCGACGGCGCCGTGGTGGCCGTCGGCAACGCGCCCACGGCCCTGTTCCGGCTGCTGGAGCTGGTCAGGGAGGGCGCGGGCAGGCCCGCCGCCGTGCTCGGCGTCCCTGTGGGGTTCATCGGCGCCGCCGAGTCCAAGCATGCCCTGGCCGCGTACGGCGACGGCCTCGAACACCTGGTGGTACACGGCCGCCGTGGCGGGAGCGCGCTGGCCGCGGCAGCCGTCAACGCGATCGCGAGCGAGGAAGAATGAGCGACGACATGAGCGACCCGGCCCCTGAGCGGGGCCGGTCCGGACGTTTGCGGGGGGTCGGGCTCGGGCCCGGGGATCCGGAGCTGGTCACGGTGAAGGCCGCGCGGCTCGTACGTGAGGCTGACGTGATCGCCTACCACAGCGCCCGGCACGGGCGGAGCATCGCCCGCACGGTCGCCGGGCCGTACCTGCGCGGCGACCAGATCGAGGAAGCGCTGATCTACCCCGTCACCACCGAGACCACCGACCACCCCGGCGGCTACCGGGGCGCGATCGACGCGTTCTACGCGACCTGCGCCGAACGGCTGGCCGCCCACCTCGACGCCGGACGTGACGTGGTCGTGCTGTGCGAGGGCGACCCGCTCTTCTACGGCTCCTACATGCACCTCCACAAGCGGCTGGCGCACCGCTACCCGACCGAGGTCGTCCCCGGGGTGACCTCGGTGAGCGCCGCGTCGGCCGTGCTGGGCCGCCCGCTGGTCGAGCGTGAGGAGACCCTGACCATTCTCCCGGGCACCCTGCCGCCGGAGGAACTCGCGGAGCGGCTGGCCACCACGGACTCGGCGGCGATCCTCAAGCTCGGCCGCACGTTCACGTCCGTACGCGAGGCACTGGACCGGGCCGGCCGCCTGGAGGAGGCCTGGTACGTCGAGCGGGCGACCACCGACAGGCAGCGCACCGCCCCGCTGGCCGAGGTAGACCCGGACGAGGTGCCGTACTTCTCCCTCGCCATCCTCCCCAGCCGAATGACCACCCGGATCACCACCTCCGAGGTGGGGCGAGCGGTCGAGCCGGAGGCCGGCGTGGGGGAGGTCGTCGTGGTGGGGCTCGGGCCGGCGGGGCGGCCCTGGCTGACACCGGAGGCCCAGGACGCCCTGGCGACCGCCGATGACCTCGTCGGCTACGGCCCGTACCTGAACCGGGTGGCTCAGAACCCGCGCCAGCGCAGGCACCCGACGGACAACCGCGTCGAGGCGGAGCGGGCCGCGCACGCGCTGGAGCTGGCGAAGGCGGGCTCCCGCGTCGCGGTGGTGTCCTCGGGCGACCCCGGAGTGTTCGCGATGGCCAGCGCCGTGCTGGAGGTGGCGTGCGAGCCGAGGTTCGCCGGGGTGCCGGTGCGCGTGGTGCCGGGGCTGACGGCCGCACACGCCGTCGCCGCGCGGGCCGGCGCGCCGCTCGGGCACGACTACTGCGTGCTCTCCCTGTCCGACCAGCTCAAGCCGTGGGACGTCATCGCCGCGCGCATCACCGCCGCCGCCCGTGCCGATCTGGTGCTGGCGATCTACAACCCGGCGTCGCGGACCCGTACGTGGCAGGTGGCCACGGCGCGGGACCTCCTGCTGGAGCACCGCGCCCCGGACACGCCCGTGGTCATCGGACGGGACGTCGGCGGCCCCGAGGAGAGCCTGCGCGTCACCACCCTGGCCAAGCTGGACCCGGCCGACGTCGACATGCGCTGCCTGCTGGTCATCGGCTCCTCGACCACCCGCACGGAGGACCGGAACGGCCACCCCGTCGTCTTCACCCCACGCCGCTACCCGGCCTGACGGCTCATGCGAGGTGCTGGAGCCAGGTGAGGGCCTCTTCCGTGGTCCGCACCGTGGGGGCCTCCGGTAGCGGCGGGCGGCGGACCACGACGACGGGGAGGCCGAGCTCACGTGCGGCGGCGAGCTTGGCCATGGTCATCGTTCCGCCGCTGTCCTTGGTGACCAGCACGTCGACGCGGTGGTGGCGCATCAGCGCGCGCTCGCCGTCCAGCGTGTACGGACCCCGGTCACGCAGGAGGTGGGAACGGCGTGGAAGCGGCGGATCGGGTGGGTCGACCGTACGGATCAGGAACCACAGGTCGTCAAGGCCGGCGAAGGCGGACAGCCCCTGACGCCCGGAGGTGAGGAAGACCCGCCGTCCGAGCCCCGGCAGTGACGCTGCGGCTTCCGGCAGGGATGACGTCCAGTGCCAGTCGTCTCCGGCTTCCTGCCGCCATCCGGGCCGCCGCAGGATGAGCAGGGGTACCCCCGCCGCGGCGGTGGCGCGTACGGCGGAGGCGGTGATCCGCTCGGCGAACGGGTGAGTGGCGTCGACCACGGCCTGGATGCCCTGCTCGCGCAGCCAGTCCGCCAGGCGTTCCGGCCCGCCGAACCCCCCGACGCGCACCTCTCCCTCGGGAAGGCGGGGATCGGTCACCCGGCCCGCGAGCGAGGAGATCACGCGGACCTCGGGACGGCCGGCGAGCGCCGCCGCCAGCGCCCGCGCCTCCCCGGTCCCCCCGAGAACGAGGACGCCTGCCTTCACCAGCCGCTCCTGCCGTGTACCAAGAAGTGTGCCCTCATCGAGGGATCCTTCCGGATATTAGGACGTCCACCCTCATGGGCGCCCCGCCGGATACCGGGATGCCGTGCGGCCTGGGTGGATGCCAGCACGCCTGACCTCGTCGGGTTGTCCGGTTTCGCGTGGTACATCCTTGACGCATGAGCACTGCCCTGCGACATGGCTGGACCACCGGTGCGTGTGCCACGGCGGCCACCACGGCCGCGTACACGGCGTTGCTCACCGGGGCGTTCCCCGACCCCGTGGAGATCCTGCTGCCACGGGGGCAGCGCCCGGCGTTCGCGCTCGCCACCGAGGAGCTCACCGGCCCCCTGACCGGCTCGGCCATGGCCCGGGCCGGAGTGGTCAAGGACGCGGGGGACGATCCGGACGTCACCCACGGTGCGCTGATCTTCTCGACCGTACGGCACGGCGCGCCGGGGACCGGTGTCGCATTCCGCGCGGGGCCCGGGGTGGGCACGGTCACCAAGCCCGGGCTGCCACTGGAGGTGGGGGAGCCGGCGATCAACCCGGTGCCCCGGCAGATGATGCGCGAGCACGTCGAACGGGTCGCCGCCAGGTGCGGCGGTAGCGGCGACGTCGTCGTGGAGCTCTCGGTGGAGCACGGCGAGGAGCTGGCCCGGCGCACGTGGAATCCCCGCCTGGGCATCCTCGGCGGCCTGTCCATCCTCGGCACCACCGGGGTCGTGGTCCCCTACTCGTGCTCGGCCTGGATCGACAGCATCAGGCGCGGCATCGACGTCGCCCGCGCCGCCGGGCACACGCACGTCGCCGCGTGCACGGGCAGCACGTCGGAGCGGGTCGCCGCCGGGCTGTACGGGCTTCCGGACGACGCGCTACTGGACATGGGCGACTTCGCCGGGGCCGTGCTGAAGTACCTGCGCAGGCATCCGGTCCCTCGGCTGACGGTCGCCGGGGGCATCGGCAAGCTGTCCAAGCTCGCCGACGGCCATCTCGACCTGCACTCGGGCCGCTCGCAGGTCAGCACCGAGGCGCTCGCCACGCTGGTCCGGGAGGCGGGCGGCAGCGTCGACCTGGCTGATCGGGTGCTGCACGCGAACACCGCGTTACAGGCGCTGCAACTCTGTCAGCAGGAGAACCTGCCCCTCGGGGACCTGGTGGCCGAGCGGGCCAGGGTGGCGTCGGCCGGAGTGCTGCGTGGAGCTCCCGTACAGGTGGACGTCGTGGTCATCGACCGCGCGGGCACCATCGTCGGCCGCGCCGGCTGACACTCCCTGACGGGCGAACCCTGTTCAGCCGGTCCTCCTGGCCGTGGCGACCGCGGCGGCCGTCTCCTCGATGTCCTGGTAGTGCAGGCTCCGGCCGTCCGCGTCGACGCGGTATCCGTTGCCGGTGCCCACCACGAGTACGGCCCGTCCGGTGGGCCGTCCGCACCGGCGCTCGCACCCGGCCCAGTGCACGGGCAGTACGCCGGCCGTCTGGGCGCCGATCAGGGGAAGGCCGGCGCGGGCCGTCGAGCTTGCGGCGTCAGCCTGGACATCGGACAGTGACTTCGCGCAGCCGGGTCGTCCGGTGCAGGCGGTGACCCCGGTCCACGCGGAGGCGGGATCGGTCACCAGCCCGGTGGCCGCCAGCCTGCACAGCCAGGAATCCGCGTCCGCTCCGCTGATGCCGGGCACGATGGCGCCACGCCACGGGGTCAGCCGGATCTCGCCATCTCCCGCCTCCGCCGCCGTCGCGAGCGCGTACGCCTGGGCGGTCGTCAACCGGCCGAGCGGCGGCATGACGACCAGCGTTGCCCGCCTTCCGGGCCGGGACACCAGGCCAAGCGGCGGCGGTGCCGACATATCCGACAAGTCCGGCACGGGGGTGCGGTGGCCGGGTGGTGTGACGCCGGCGAAGTCGCCGAGGCGGGTGGCGATGGTGGCGGGGCCGTCGTCGAGTTCGGCCATGCGCCAGGCCGTCGAGTTCTGGGCGGTACGTTCGGCGAGGAAGGCCTCGGCCGCCGCCATCATGGCGGGTACCGCTCGCGTCAGGGCGATGCGTAGTCCCCGGTCCTCACCAGCCAGGAGCAGCGCCCCCTCGACCTCCTCGCCACCGGCCGGCGCGGGGATCGGGACGAAGGCGACGTCGGCCCCGAGGGCGGTCATGTCGCCTCTGCCGTCGTCGAGGGCGAACAGGAACCGGCCGGGCAGTCCCGCGAGGGCGGGGCGGGCGCAGAGGGCGTGGTCCAGCTCGCGTACGAGCGGCGCCACCTCGATCAGGCCGCGACCGTCGAGCCCGGCCATCGGGGAGGCCAGGATGTTGCGCACCCGCTCGTGGGTGGCGGAGGGCAATAGGCCGGCGGCGGCCATGCCGGAGGCGAACGCGGCCTCTCCCTCGGCGTCCAGCCCCCGTACCTGCACGTTGGCGCGGGACGTCAGCTCGATCACCCCGGAGCCCAGGGCAGTGGCCGCGGCGCCGAGCTCGCGCAGCTGGGCGGCGGTCAGGATGCCCCCCGGCACCCGGATACGGGCGACGGCGCCGTCCGCGGCCGGATGCGTCTGCAACGCACCGGGACAGGCGTCCGGCCGCGACCTGCCGGGAGATCCGTGGAGGTCGTTGCCTGACGTGCTGGGGGATCCCTGGGCGTTGGCGCGCGATGAAAGACCCGGAAGGTCGGCAACTGCCACGTTCAGGATGTTAACCCTACTTGTCGCAATAAGTCGGACTCCGTGATCTGATAGGGGAGCGACGGCACAAGGAGGAAGCCGGTGTGAATCCGGCGCGGTCCCGCCACTGTCACCGGGGAGCGAACCCCACCAGAAGGCCACGGCCCGGCAACGGGCGGGAAGGCCGGGGTGAGCGTCGATCCGGAAGCCAGGAGACTCCAGGCCGTGTGGACCGACGACCCGGGGCGCGGACCCCGAGTGAGGATGTGCCGTGCGCCATCTCCCCGTACTTCTGCTGTCGACCTCCGACACCGACCTGCTGAGCGCGCGCGCGAGTGGCGCCCCGTACCGGCTGGGCAACCCGGCCCGGCTCGCCGTCGAGGACCTCTCCCCGCTGCTCGACGGCGTGGAGCTGGTCGTCGTCCGGCTGCTCGGCGGGCGCCGGGTGTGGGAGGAGGGGCTGGACCTCCTGCTGGCCGGGCCCCGCCCCGTCATCGTCCTCGGGGGCGAGCAGGCTCCCGACGCCGAGCTGATGGAGCTGTCCACCGTCCCCGGAGGGGTGTGCGCGGAGGCGCACGCGTACCTCGCGCACGGCGGCCCCGCCAACCTGGCCGAGCTGCACAGGTTCGTGTCCGACACCGTGCTGCTCACCGGGCACGGCTTCGCCGCCCCGGAGGCCACGCCCGCCTGGGGCATCCTGGACCGCGAGAGCGCCGAGGCATCAGAGGAAAGCGCTGGGCGGCCGGTCGTGGGGGTGCTGTACTACCGGGCGCATCACGTCGCGGGGAACACCGGGTTCGTCGAGGCGCTGTGCGCCGCGATCGAGAATGCCGGGGGACGGGCGCTGCCCGTCTACTGCGCGTCGCTGCGCACCGCCGAGCCCGCCCTGATGGAAGTGCTCGGCGAAGTGGACGCGCTGGTCGTCACCGTGCTCGCGGCGGGCGGCACCCGTCCCGCCACCGCCTCGGCGGGCGGTGACGACGAGGCCTGGGACGTGGGCGCGCTCGCCCGGCTCGACGTTCCCATCCTCCAGGGCCTGTGCCTGACGGGAGACCGGGAGACCTGGGCGGCGAGCGACGACGGGTTGTCCCCCCTGGACGCCGCTTCCCAGGTGGCCATCCCGGAGTTCGACGGGCGGATCATCACCGTGCCGTTCTCCTTCAAGGAGGTCGACGAGGAGGGGCTGACCGTCTACGTGGCGGACCCCGAGCGCGCGGCCCGGGTCGCCGGCATCGCCGTACGGCACGCCACCCTGCGGCACGTGCCCCCGGGGGACAGGCGGATCGCGGTGATGCTGTCGGCCTACCCGACCAAGCACGCGCGCATCGGCAACGCGGTGGGCCTGGACACGCCCGTCAGCGTGGTCCGCCTGCTGGCCGCCATGCGCGCGAGCGGGTACGACATCGGGCCCGAGGGCGAGGGCGGCCTGCCGGGCGTGGACGCCCAGGACGGTGACGCGCTCATCCACGCGCTCATCGCCGCGGGCGGTCAGGACCAGGACTGGCTCACCGAGGAGCAGCTCTCCGGCAACCCGGTACGCATCTCCGCCGCCCGTTACCGGGCCTGGTACGCCACGCTCCCCGATGACCTCCGCGCGGGGATGGAGCGGCACTGGGGGCCGCCGCCCGGCGAGCTGTTCGTCGACCGGTCGCGCGACCCCGAGGGGGAGATCGTGCTGGCGGCCCTGCGCGCCGGGAACATCGTGGTGATGGTGCAGCCGCCGCGCGGGTTCGGCGAGAACCCCATCGCGATCTACCATGACCCCGACCTGCCGCCGAGTCACCACTACCTGGCCGCCTACCGCTGGCTCCAGGACGGGTTCGGGGCGCACGCCGTGGTGCACGTCGGCAAGCACGGCAACCTGGAGTGGCTGCCCGGCAAGTCCGCCGGGATGTCCGCCTCCTGCGGCCCGGACGCCGCGCTCGGCGACCTGCCGCTGATCTACCCGTTCCTGGTGAACGACCCCGGCGAGGGCACCCAGGCCAAGCGCCGCGCCCACGCCACCCTGGTCGACCACCTGGTGCCGCCCATGGCCCGCGCCGACACCTACGGCGACATGGCGCGGCTGGAGCAGCTCCTCGACGAGCACGCCTCCATCGCGGCCATGGACCCCGCCAAGCTGCCCGCGATCCGCGCCCAGATCTGGACCCTCATCCAGGCCGCGAGGCTCGACCACGATCTCGGGCTGGACGACAGGCCGCACGACGCGGAGTTCGACGACTTCCTGCTGCACGTCGACGGCTGGCTGTGCGAGGTCAAGGACGTGCAGATCCGCGACGGCCTGCACGTGCTCGGCCAGGCGCCCGTGGGACAGGCCAGAAGCGACCTGGTGCTGGCGATGCTGCGCGCCCGGCAGATGTGGGCGGGGGCCGAGGCGCTGCCCGGCCTTCGCGAGGCGCTCGGCCTGGCGGAGGACGGCACCGCCGGGCGGGCCGGCACCGACGAGGCCGAGACGGTCGCGGCGGCGCTCGTCCACGGCATGGAGGAGCGCGACTGGGACCCCGGCGCGGTGGAGGAGGTCTGCGCGGCCGTGCTCGGCGCGGCCGTACCGCCGCAGGTCGGGCGGATCCTGGACTTCGCGGCCACCGAGATCGTCCCCCGGCTGGCCAGGACCACCGACGAGATCGGCGCGGTGCTGCACGCCCTCGACGGCGGGTACGTGCCGGCGGGGCCGAGCGGGTCGCCGCTGCGCGGGCTGGTCAACGTGCTGCCGACCGGGCGCAACTTCTACTCCGTGGACCCCAAGGCCGTGCCGAGCCGCCTGGCCTGGGAGACCGGGCAGGCGATGGCCGAGTCCCTGCTCGCCCGCTACCGCGCCGACACCGGCGACTGGCCGCGCTCGGTGGGCCTGTCGATCTGGGGGACCAGCGCCATGCGCACCTCGGGCGACGACGTGGCCGAGGTGCTCGCGCTCCTCGGCGTGCGGCCGGTGTGGGATGAGGCGTCCCGCCGGGTCACCGGCCTCGCGCCGATCCCCCACGAGGAGCTGGGCCGGCCCCGCGTGGACGTCACCGTCCGGATCAGCGGCTTCTTCCGCGACGCGTTCCCCCACGTGGTCGTGATGCTGGACGACGCGGTGCGGCTGGTCGCCGGGCTGGAGGAGCCGGAGGAGGCCAACTTCGTACGGGCGCACGTGGTGGCCGACCGCGCGGCCCACGGCGACGAGCGGCGGGCCACCACCCGCGTCTTCGGCTCCCGCCCCGGCGCGTACGGCGCGGGGCTGCTGCCGCTGATCGACAGCAGGAACTGGCGCGACGACGCCGACCTCGCCGAGGTGTACGCGGTGTGGGGCGGCTTCGCCTACGGCAGGGACATGGACGGCACGCCCGCGCGGGAGGACATGGAGGCCGCCTACCGGCGCATCGCCGTGGCCGCCAAGAACGTCGACACCCGCGAGCACGACATCGCCGACTCCGACGACTACTTCCAGTACCACGGCGGCATGATCGCCACCGTGCGCGCCCTGACCGGCAGGGCGCCCGCCGCCTACATCGGCGACAGCACCCGCCCGGACGCGGTCCGCACCCGCACCCTCTCGGAGGAGACGGCGCGCGTCTTCCGCGCCCGGGTGGTGAACCCCCGCTGGGTGTCGGCGATGCGGCGCCACGGATACAAGGGGGCGTTCGAGCTGGCGGCGACGGTCGACTACCTGTTCGGCTACGACGCGACCACCGGCGTGGTCGCCGACTGGATGTACGACAAGCTCGCCGCCACCTACGTCCTGGACCCGGAGAACCAGAGCTTCCTCGCCGAGTCCAACCCATGGGCCCTGCACGGCATGGCGGAGCGCCTGCTGGAGGCGGCGGGGCGGGGAATGTGGGAGCACCCGGACCCCGAGATCCTGCGCGACCTGCAGGAGGTCTACCTCAAGGTCGAGGGCGACATCGAGGGCGGCGCCGAGGATCTGTGAGGTGCCGAACGGCCGTCAATGGCACAGGATGCCAGCTGATTCTGAAAGATCCCGACAAGGATGGTGATCACGCGCGAAGATGGCGGGCATGATCCGCCGGGAGACGCCGTGGGGAACCTGGGATCCCGCGCCGCTTTCAGATGTCGCCGCGCTCTTCTCGATCCTGCCGGAACCCTGGTGGGTCGCGGGCGGTTACGCCATCGAGCTGGCGCTGGGCCGTTCGTTCCGTGAGCACGCGGACATCGACGTCCTGCTGCTCCGCCGTGATCAGCTCGCCGCGCAGCGGGCGCTGCGGCGCTGGGAGTGGTGGGCTGCCGATCCGCCTGGGGTGCTGCGCCTGTGGGCGCCCGGCGAGTTCCTGCCGGAGACGGTCCGCGACATCTGGTGCCGCCCCGGGCCCGCCGAGCCGTGGCGCATCCAGGTGATGCTCGACGAGTCCGACGGCGACGAGTGGGTCTCGCGGCGCGACGCCCGGGTGCGGTGCCCCGTCGACCGGCTGGGCCTGGTCTCGCCGGACGGCATTCCGTACCTGGCGCCCGAGGTCCAGCTCTTCTACAAGGCCAAGCGGCCCAGGGCCAAGGACGAGCAGGACTTCACCGAGACCCTGCGCGTGCTGGACGAGCACCAGCGCCGCTGGCTGGCACGTGCCATCGCGGAGGTGTACGGCGAGCATCCGTGGACCGTCCGTCTCGGCGGCTGATCACCGGGCCGGGCCGCGCCGGGCGGCGGGGTCGAAGCGGCGGGCCAGGAGCACGAGCACCCCGGCCCCCGCGGTGAGCGCCGATGACACGGCGATCACGTCGAGCCAGCCGCCGGCCTGCCACCGGTGGGTCGCGATCGCCCCGAACACCGAGCTGCCGAGGTAGTAGGCCAGCAGGTAGAGCCCGGAGGCCTGCCCGACGCCGACGCCGACCCGGTGGGCCCTGCCCGCGACCCACCCGCTCGCCAGCGAGTGGGTGCCGAGGAACGCGAAGGTCAGCACGCCGAGCCCGGCGACGACCACGGCGAGCTGGGCCGGGATGGTCAGCAGCACCCCGGCGAGCAGGAGACCGACGCCGATGAGGGCGGCGGGGCCGCGTCCGAGCCTGGCCGCGACCCGTCCCGCGGCGTGCGGCGCGAACAGGCCCACGGGGTAGGCCAGGAACACCAGCACCGCCGCGCTGCCCAGCAGGTACGGCGCGGCCTCCAGCCGGAACGCCATCGCGTTGTACAGGCCGACGAACGCGCCCATGATCGCCGCACCCACCAGGCACAGCATGACGAGGGCGGGATCCCGCAGGGTCAGCCAGGTGTTGCGCAGGATGCTCGCCGGCCGGGGGCTGGACCGCACGAAGCGCCGGGACGGCGGCACCAGGGCCCAGAGCCCGGCGGTGGACGCCACGGTCAGCAGCCCGACGGCGAGCGCGGCGCCCTGCCACCCCCACAGGGCGTTGACCGGCCCGGGGAGCAGCCGTCCCGCGGCACCGCCCACCGCCGTGCCCGTGATGTACGCGGCGTTGGCGCGCAGGTGCGCCCCGCTGTGGATCTCCTCGCCCAGGTAGGCCATCGCCACGGCGGGCAGCCCGGCCAGCGCGACGCCTTCGAGGCCCCTGATGACCAGGAGGCTGTGCCAGGTGGGCGCGAAGGCGGCGGCGATGCCGAGCACGGCCGAACCGGCGAGGGAGATCCGCATGATGGCCACGCGCCCGACGACGTCCGAGATGGGCCCGACGAACAGCAGCGTGCCCGCCATGGTGATCGTGGTCAGCGACAGCACCGCCGCCGACGACGACGCCGACACCTGGAAGTTCCTGGCGACGCTCGGGAGCAGCGGCTGGACGTAGTACAGCGCCATGAAGTTCGCGAACCCGCCCAGCATCAGCCCGTACATGATCCGCCGGTAGGCGCGGTCGCCCGGCCGGTACCCGTCGTGGGCGGCGGGGCGCGCGAGGGGTCGGGGCAGGGCGGGGAGGGTCGTCGTCACCCGGCCGATGCTGCTCCTGCCGCGCTGATGCTCAAAATGCAGATTTTGACACTGCTGATGCGTGAGCGGCATCATCGCTGGATGGACCTGCAAACGCTGCGCTGGTTCCTGTCGCTGTGTGACACAGAGAACATGCGTGACACCGCCGCCGTCGAGAGGGTCAACCAGTCGACGCTGTCACGGTCGCTGGCCCGGCTGGAGGCCGATCTCGGGGTGGAGCTGTTCCACCGGCACGGGCGCAGGCTGGCCGTCAACCGGTTCGGCGCGCTGTTCCGCGACCATGCCCGCCGGGCGGTCGCCGACCTTGAGACGGCACGCCGGCGCATCGGCGCCCTGGCCAACCCCGACACCGGCCTGATCCGGCTCGGCTTCCTGCACTCGGTGGGCCGCTGGCTCGTCCCCGAGCTCCTGCGCGACTACCGCGCCGTCACCCCGGGCATCCGGTTCGAGCTCCACCAGGGCTTCACGCGCGAGCTGTTCGCCTGGCTGCGCAACGGGGACATCGACGCGGCACTGGTCACCCCGCCCCGTGACGGCACCGACGCGCGCTGGCACCGGCTGCGCGACCAGCAGCTCTGCGTCGCCCTGGCCGCCGACCACCCGCTCGCGGGCGTGCCGGGGCTCACGCTCCGGGACGTGCGCGGCGAGCCGTTCATCGCCTTCGCCCAGACCACGGACATGCGCCGGGTGATCGACCGGCTGTGCCAGGACGCCGGGTTCGAGCCGGTGATCGCGTTCGAGAGCGAGGAGGTCGCCACGGTGCGGGGGCTCATCGGCGCCGGGCTCGGCGTCGGCATCCTGCCGCGCCCGGACGTGCTCGAACACGACGACCCCGTGTACCGCCCGCTCACCCCTGAGCAGCGGCGGCCGATCGGCCTGGCCTGGCACCCGAGCCCGGCGCCCACGGCGGCGACCGCGGGGTTCATCGAGCACCTGCGCGGGACGCCCGCGTGAAGGAAGAGGTCAGGAACGCAGGGAGACGGTCCTGGTGCCCGCGTAGGTGGTGTGGGAGATGACGGCGGACGGCGTGCGCAGGCCGGGGTTGGCGAGGAACAGGTTCCGCAGCCGGGGGAACGGGCCGCCGTCGCTCTCGGCCTCGGCGACCGTGTCCAGCAGCTTCATCTCGGCGTCGTGCAGGTCCTTGTGGAACCTCTCGGCGAGGTCCCAGCCGTCCCACGGCAGCACCTCGACCTTGTTCAGGGCGGCCAGGTCGCGCACGACGTTGCTCTGGACGAAGTCCATGCCGGACAGGTTGATGTACGACACCCCGAACTTCTCCGGGTCGGAGCGCCCGGCCCGGCAGGCCCGCCAGGCCTCGCCCGCCACGAGGAACTCGTCCCTGGGCACGTCCATCGGGTCGAACGAGATCTTGAACGCCTCCATCAGCTCCGGAGCGGGGAGCTGGGAGTCGACCAGGGTCCACCCGCGCCCGGGGCTCCAGTACTCGGCGACCCAGTGGTCCTCGTGGAGCCCGGCGGTGAAGTAGGAGGCGAAGCCGCACCGGATGCGGGCGGGCGTGCCCGTGCTCCGCAGCAGCGAGCACAGCAGGAGCGCGAAGTCGCGGCAGGTTCCGGCGAACCGTTTCTCGGGCGGGCGGGCCACCGTCAGCGGTTCGCCGTCCCGCTCGGTGATGATGCTCAGGATGGCGGAGACGTAACGGGTCTCCGCCTCGTTCTTGCGGTTCTCCGGGAGCGTGAAGCCGAAGAACGGCGTCTCCTCCCGGTGGATGAGGAGGTTCCGGACGATCAGCGCCAGCTCGGACGGGTCGCTGGGAACGCCTTCCAGCCTGCCGAGGTCCCCGGGGTCGCTGAACACGCTGTGGGCGAGATAGAAGGCCTGCTCTTCGGCTTCGAGAGTGTGACGTGCGTCGGTCATTGTGCCTTCCCTCGCTGTAGACCGGAACCGCGCGGCCTTAGCTTGACGGGAATGAACGGCAAATGTCCACAATATCGTTTGTAAATTCGGCGCAACCAGAACATGGTCACTCCGGGACCCGGATCAGTGCCGCTTCGGATGGATCGGGGCGGGTGAGTCGCGCCGGTGCGTGGGGCCGTGCGGATCGGCGCAGTGCGCGTCGGCCCGGCCGATGGCGAGGAGCTCGTGCGACGCGTGGTCGACCTGCAGGGTGGTGTGCCCGATGCCGTACTCGTCGTGCACCAGGCGCTCGGCGGCCACCCGTACGGCATGGCAGTTCGCGCCCGGCATCACCAGGATGTGCGCGGACAGGGCCGCGTACCCGGAGGTCACCTCCCAGATGTGCAGGTCGTGCACCTCCACGACGTGGTCGAGCGCGGCCGTCCTCCTGCCGATCTCGGCGGGGTTCATTCCGGCGGGCGCGGCCTCCATGAAGACCCTGCCCGAGTCGCGGACCAGCCCCCACCCGGCCTTGAGCATCAGCGCGGCCACCACCAGGGCGGCGATCGCGTCGGCCCGGCTCCAGCCGGTGAGCCAGATGACCAGACCGGCGATCGTCGTGGCCACGAAGGCGTACAGGTCGTTGAGTATGTGCTGGAAGGCGCCCTCGACGTTGAGGCTCGACCGGTTCGCCCTGCTGAGCATCCAGGTGGCGGCGATGTTGACGGCGATGCCGGCCAGTCCGGTGGCGACGACGTACACTCCCTCGACCGAGGGGGGCGTGATCAGGCGCCCGATCCCCTCGTACACGAAGTAGGCGCTCAGCAGGAGCAGCGTGATGCCGTTGATCTGTGCGGAGATGATCTCGGCGCGTTTGAGCCCGTAGGTGAAGCCGCCCTGTGGCGGGCGCTGGGCGATGCGCATCGCGACCAGCGCGAACACGATGGCGATGGCGTCGGTCAGCATGTGGCCGGCGTCGGAGATCAGCGCCAGCGACTGGGCGATGAAGCCGATGACCACCTCGACGGCCATGAAGCCCACGATGAGCGCGAGCGCGCCGGTCAGGTAGCGCCGGTCGGCCTCCGGGCTCACGCCGTGCCCGTGCCCGTGTCCGTGGCCGTGCCCCGTGCCGTGTGCGTCACCCATCGCCCGGCTCCCCTTCGGTGTGTCTGGCGTGGGTGATGGCGAGGTCGAAGAGCATGCGCACGTGGGAGTCGGCGAGTTGGTAGTAGGCCATCCGCCCGGACCGGCGCACCTTGACGACCCGGCGCATCCGGAGCAGCCTCAGCGCGTGGGAGGCGCCCGACATGCTCTGGCCGGTCGCGGCGGCGAGGTCGCACACGCACATCTCTCCGCCCTCCAGCAGGGCGGCCATCATCCGCAGCCTGCCCGGGTCCGCGAGCAGGCCGAACACCTGGGCGAGATCCTGCACGGTCTCCTCGGAGGGGAGTGTCCGGCGGACCGACCCCACGCGCTCGGCGTCCACCACCGGGACGGAGCACGCGTCGGGGTCCAACGTTGCGACGCTTGAACGATCCTTCATATATCGAAGTGTAGGAAACCGGCACCCGGCTGTCGACTCCGCGAAAGCGCCGGACGACGCCGTGCCGTACCGGAGTCGGGCGGTACGGCACGGCGGGCGGGGGGAGGCGGTCAGCCGGTCATGATCGGGCGGGGGGTCACAGGGGCGTGAAAGCCCCGGTCTCCGGCTGGTAGTTGGACACCACGCCGGTGTGCACTTCGTAGAACCAGCCGTGCAGGCGCAGCCGCCCGCCGGCGAGGCGCCTGGCCACCCGGGGGTAGCGGCGCAGCTTGTCGAGCTGGGCGATCAGATGGGCGCGCCCGGGCTCCTCGTCCCCGGTCACCCGCGCCTCCCGCCACCGGTGGGTCTGGAGCAGCCACCAGCGGGTGGTCGGGGCCGAGCGGAGCGTCCAGGAGCGGACCCGGCCCTGGACGGCGCCGCAGTGGGTGTGGCCGCAGACGATCAGATCCTCCACGCCCAGGATGTTGACCGCGTACTCGATGGTGGCGGCCTCGGCCGTGAGCCGGCCGAGGCGGTAGGGCGGGATGACGTTCCCCGCGGTGCGCAGCTCGAACAGCTCCCCGGGCCGGGCCCCGGTGATCAGCGAGGGGATGACCTGCGCGTCGGAGCAGGTGATGAACATCGCCTGGGGCGAGGCGCCCTCCCTCAGGGTGGCCGCCTGTTCTCGGTCCCCGCGGACCCTCTTGTGGAAGGTGCGGGCATGGTCGATCAACGACTGCATGGAAGTGGACTCCTTCGTGCTGATGGCGGGCATGGAAGACCGGCCGGACGTGCGCGCGGCACGCCCGGTCCCCGCGTCGTACGCGGGAGAGCCCTCTGATCAGCAGCGGAAGATCGGCAGTCGTGGCCCCGACGCCCGCGTCCATCGCAGGGCGGAGGCGCCCGCGCCGTAGGGCTCCGCCGGAGAGGCCGCTCTGCCGAGGACTCTGCGCGGGTGCCCGTTGCGTGACGGAGGCTGGGGAGGCTTGACCCATCCGGCGGCGCAGGGATGCCCCGCCGGCTTCGGGCAGCCGTCGTGGTCGGTGTCCTCGGGGACCTGTGGCGGGGCGGTGTCCGGCGGTTGCCCGGCCGAGGGGGCCGTCGGCCCCGTCTGTGCGGCCAGCGGGCCGCCGAAGTGACCGCCGTGCGGAGCGATGCCGTGGACGAGCAGGATGACGGCCGCCACGGCCACGAAGGTGCGAAGAGCCGCCCGCACCCGAGATCGTCGCTCCGTCAACGCATCGCTCCACTACTTATAGCATGCAGTTGACTACTGATAGTAATCGAAGCGGTGTGTTCCGTACATCGGCCGTTTGGCAAAGATGCTGGTCACGCCGTTGGCCAGGTGCGAACCCCCTTATTCCACGGGATTCCGCGAGCACGGGCTTCCCGATCACGACACGGCACCTGCGGGCCATCCGGTGTTGTGCCGCCGGTCACGGGGCATCTCTAGCGTGACGGCCATGAAGAGAACCATGATCGGCCTGAGCGCCGCAGTCCTGGCGCTGAGCCTTTCCGCTCCGGCCTTCGCCGACCACGGGCACGACGGCCACGACGGCCGCCCCGGTCACGGCGACGGCAAGTTCGGCCGCGCGACGCTGACCGGCTTCGCGTCCCTGCCCGCCGAGACCTACGTTCCCGGCAGCGAGCCGTCGGGCTTCAAGCTCGGCACGGCCCCGGTCAACGGCATCACCGCGCCGTTCCCCGGCCAGCCCGTGCAGGGCTTCAGCGGTGTCCTCCGCCGTGGCGACGGCAGCTTCGACGTGCTGTCCGACAACGGGTACGGGAACAAGGCCAACAGCTCCGACTTCCTCCTGCGGATCCAGCGGCTCAAGCCCGACTTCCGGTCCGGCGCCGTCAAGGTCACGGGCGGCATCAACCTGAGCGACCCCGACCGCCGCGTCCCCTTCCCGCTGACCCGCCAGGACCGCACGCTCACGGGCTCCGACTTCGACGTCGAGTCGATCGTCGGGAGCTCCGACGGCACGTACTGGATCGGCGACGAGTTCGGCCCGTTCCTGCTGCACTTCTCCTCGACCGGCAAGCTGCTCGAAGCCCCGATCGCCCTTCCGGGGGTGCAGGCTCCCGAGAACCCGTACCTCAACGGCGCCCAGCCCAACCTGGGCGGCAGCAAGGGCTTCGAGGGCATGGCGCGCTCGGTCGACGGCCGCAAGCTCTACCCGATGCTCGAAGGCACCGTGGCGGGCGACCCCGCGGGCTCGCTCCGGATCAACGAGTTCGACGTGCGCAAGCGCTCCTACACCGGCCGCAAGTGGATCTACCAGCTCGAAGCGCCGGGCAACGCCATCGGTGACATGATCACGGTGGACGAGAACCGCTTCCTGGTCATCGAGCGGGACAACGAGCAGGGCGACGCCGCGAAGCTGAAGAAGATCTACCTGATCGACGTCCGCGACCGCGACCGCGACGGCAAGGTCGACAAGACCCAGGTGGCCGACCTCCTCGACCTGGCCAACCCCAAGCGCCTCGGCGGCTTCGGCACGACCTTCCGCTTCCCGTTCGTGACCATCGAGGACGTCGTCATCCTCGACGACTCGACGCTCGGCGTGCTGAACGACAACAACTTCCCCGGCTCCTCCGGCCGCACGCCCGGCAAGGCCGACAACAACGAGTTCATCACCGTACGGCTGTCGCGCTCCCTCGACGCCGACCCCCGCGCCACCCGCTGATTTCGCACTCCCCCGCCGGCTCGATCAGCCGGCGGGGGAGGTGGCGGTGACGCGGGTCCACTCGATGCGGGCTTCGGCCGCGTTGCCGCGCGAGGTACCCGTCACCCAGTGCATGACCTGCGGGTTCTCGCGACTGTTCTGCACCGCCCAGGTGCGCCCGTGTCGGCGCCGTCGCGGTGGAGCCGGGCCACCCCCGCGCTGTCGACCGTGACCTTCCAGGTCGACGGCGCCGGGGACGTGGCAGAGGAGTAGACCTTCTCCCACACCGAGGAGCCCTTCCTCATCGTCCAGACCCCGCTCTTCTGCACTGCCAGCATCAGCCGCACGTAACCGTTGGCGACCTTGGTCCCGAGGCTGACGCCCTCCCCGGTGGCGGGGTCCAGGGCGCTGTCGTCGTCCACCCGGCCCCGGAACTCCAGCGTGAAGTCGCAGCCCCTGGTGACGTCGAGCCCGATGGAGGCCTTCGACACCTTCTGGCCGGTGCTGCGCAGCCGCAGGGCGCCGCCGGTCACCTCGGCCGTGCCTCCCGAGGGGTCGAGGGTCCAGTCCCCGAACGCGTCCCACGTGCTGCTCGCCACGTCGTCGGCCACCTCGACCAGGTCGACCAGGGCCCCGGCGGGGGCGGCGGCGGTGCCCGAGCACCACACCGACACCTGCGGGGCCTCCCCGGAGGCGGCGACGACCCAGCGGGCCCCGGTCTCGGCGCCGTCGCGGTACAGGGCGGCGTTCCCCCTGGCGTCGACCGCCACCTGCCACAGGTGCGCGCCCGCGCCGCCCGCCGTCGCGTGCACGCGGCTCCACCCCGGCGTGCCCTGGACGAACGCGTACACGCCGTCGGGCTGGAGGCAGAGCATGAGCCTCCTGGCCCCCGTGGCGACCTTCAGCGCGAGGCCGGCGCCCGCCCCGGTGGCGGGGTCCAGCCGGGAGTACGAGGTGACCTCGGCCTTGATCGTCGCGACGAACCCGCTGGAGGGGCCGTACCGCTGGGTGACCCCGGAGAACCCCGCCCCGGTGGCCGAGGCGTTCGCCAGGCGCAGGCGGCCCGGCCCGTCGACCTCCACGGTGCCGCCGCCGCTCGCGACCGTCCAGGCGGCCAGGTCGCCCCACCCCGGGCCGACTCCGGTGAACGCCCCGGAGACGTCGAGCCGCGCCACCTTGATGTTGGTCTGGTTGTGCTCCCAGACGACGAAGAAGCGGCCGGGCTCGTACTCGTCCGCGCTGGCGTACACGTCCCAGCCCCGGGCCGCGCCCTTCGTCAGCCGCGCGCCGTCGGCGAAGAGCCGTCCCGGGCCCCAGGGGGCGTGCGGCCGCTTGACCTTGTAGCAGAGCACCTCGCGGTACTGGTCGGGCTTGTCCGCGCCCGCGCCGGTGAACGGACCGGCGAGCGTGTTGTAGATCGTGAGGTACTGGTCGTTCGCGTCCTTGGCGAAGAACCCTTTGACGTAATAATTCGGGATATTGGGGTCGAGGGTCATCGGGGACCAGGTGAGGCCCCCGTCCGTGCTGGTGGCGGTCGCGGCGTACGAGGCGTGGGTGCGGTAGAAGGCGTCCCTCGCGGCGGCCGAGGTGCCCCCCGTGAGGTTCAGCGTGCGCGCCACCATCAGCAGCGTGCCCGGATCGTCGTGCGAGACGACGAGCTGCGGCTCCTCGATGCCGATGCCGGGCGGGTTCGCGGCGAGCGCCCCCGAGGTCCAGGTCCTGAGGTCCGCCGAGCGCAGCACGCCCGCCCGGGTGGCGCCCCCGGCCTCCCGCCAGTACGGGATCAGCCAGGTCCCGTCGTGCCTGAGCGGCTTGCCCGCCACCACGACGCCCCTGCCGTTGGCGGGAACGTCCACGGAGATGGGGAAGTCGGCCCACGTGCGGCCGCCGTCGGCGCTCTTCTTCGCCACCATGGCCACCGGGAAGCCGTCCACCTCGCCCCGCGCGTCCCGGTCGGCGGACGTGGTGATCCTGCCGAGGAGCGCGTACAGCGTGCCGCCGTCGTTCAGGAAGATCACGTAGTGGTAGCGGTGGGTGGAGGTCGCCGCCGCCAGCGTGCCGGTCGTCCAGGTGGCGCCCCCGTCGGCCGACCTGGCGTACAGGATGGAGCCCTGGTCGGTCGGCGCCGGGTCGCGGGCGTCGCGCACCCCCGCCCGCCACGCGGCCACGACGTGCCGGGCGTCGAGCGCGACGACGTCGGGGACGCGGTTGCCCTCGTGCGCCAGCTCGCCGTGGGAGTCGGTCTCGACCGTCCGGTAGACGGTGACGGGGGCGCTGACCGCGGGCCCGACGACGTCGGCGTCCGGCCAGGAGGGCGCGCGGTTCCGGTCCGGGGGGACGGTCGGGCTCATGGATCACAGCGAACATGACCCGGCTCGCGCGGCGCAGGAACTCCACCGCGCTTTCACCTGGTGTTCACCGCTTCCCGCCGCCCCCTCACCGGGTTCCTCCTATGGGCTGGTGCAGGTGAGCGCCGGAGTCCCGGCCGTCCCCGACGCCACGTACCCGAAGGCGGTGGTGCCGTTACCCGCGATGGTGCGGTTGTAGTCGGCGTTCTTGACCGTGATGGCCGATCCGCTGACGGTGTACGTGCCGTTCCACAGGCTGTTGATCGTCGTGCCGCTCGGCAGGGTCCACTTGACCGTCCAGCCGTTGATCGAGGCGCTGCCGGTGTTCTTCACCGTCACCTCGCCCTGGTAGCCGCCGGACCACGAGCCCGTGGTCGCGAAGGTGGCCGAGCAGCCCGGCGTGCCGTTGCCGCCGGTGGGGGTCGGGGTGGGAGTGGGGGTCACCGTGGGGGTGGGCGTGGGGGTCGGGGTCACCGTCGGGGTGGGGGTGGGAGTCGGGCTGGGCCCTCCGCCGCCCGGGCCGATGCCGGTGACCTGCCCGCTGCCGCCGTCGAAGACCACGTCCGAGCAGCCGTAGAAGGTCTCCTGGCTGTCCGAGCGCTGCCACACCGAGTAGATGATGTGCCGCCCGCTCTTGCCGGACGGGAGCGTCGCGTTCCAGTAGTAGTAGGAGTCCGCGTTGCCGGGCGATCCCACGCTCGGCGGGTCGGGGGCGGTGTAGAACGGTGTGGCCTCCAGGTCGCTCCAAGCCAGCGGGCGGGTGGGGCTCCAGCTGTCCTTGGTGATGTAGGTGCGGAAGGACCCCGGGTGCGCGGCCCACTTGTTGTACCGGAACTGGATGTTGGCCCCGGCGGTCAGGTGGGTCACCGGCCAGTCGTTGCGGGCGAGGTCGAAGCCGTTGAAGTCGTACACCACCGCGCCGCCGCTGCACAGCTTGCCGTCGGGGATGAAGCCGCTCATGCGTCCCGCGCCGTCGGAGCGCAGCACGGCGAACCAGTTGTACAGGGAGTTCGGACCGCTCTGCGCGACCGCCGCCGCGCAGGCCGGGTTGTTGGGCACGATGGCGCCGTTGGGGGTCAGCCCGTCCTTCCAGCAGAGGTAGGTGCGGCTGCCGGGCATCATCATCGCCCCGTGCGCCGACGCCGTGCCGGGGAACAACGCGACCACCAGCAGGGTCGCTATGGCCGCGGCGGCGCCGGCGAGCGTGATCTTTCGTCGCTTTCTCATGGAACACCTTTCGAGGGGTTACGACGTAGGCCCCCGGCGCACGCCTGTGACGTCCATGGCGGCAGCATGTCCGGCACGCTCGAGCACGTCACGGACATCAAGCACGTCAAAGAGTCACCGAGGACCTGGTGAAGTAACCGGTCGTCACCGTGGGGCGAACAAGCCGTCGACTACCGACCAGCGATGCGAAAGCGCTCACGCGTAACGAACTGTAGGCGGCCGCCGCTGGGGTGGGAATCGGCCCGGGACGCGGCCGGCCGCGCTCTCGGGGCCCCGGCGCTCCCGTCGCAGCTAGCGGCCATGATCCGCGCCGGACCGTGCCGTAAGCCGGATGAAACAGGATGAAATTTTCGCGAGACCCGGCTCGGAGATCGGTCAGGATGGTGGAGTGGACGTACGCCCCATCTCACCCTCGGCGCTCGTCGAGGAACTCGCCGATCGCATAGCCGGAGCCCCGGCGGACACCTGGGTGCGGGTCGCGCTGGACGGTGCTCCGGCGGCACGCCCGGGGGAGCTGGCAGGAGCGCTGGTCGCCCCGCTGCGCGTCCGCGGCCGCGAGGTCCTCCGCGTCTCCGCGGCCGACTTCCTGCGCCCGGCGTCGCTCCGCTTCGAGTACGGCCGCACCGATCCCGACGCGTTCTACGACGACTGGCTCGACCACGGCGCCCTGTCGCGCGAGGTGCTGAACCCCCTCGAACCCGGCGGCTCGGGCAAGGTGCTGCCCACGCTCTGGGACACCACGATCGACCGCGCCACGCGGGCGTCCTACGTGACCATGCCGCGCGGCGGGGTGCTGCTCGTGGACGGAGCCCTGCTGCTCGGCCGGTGGCTGCCGTTCGACGTGACCGTGCACCTGTGGCTCTCGCCCGGCGCGCTCGCCCGGCGCACGGCCGAGGACCAGCGGTGGACCCTGCCGGCCTACGCGAGGTACGAGGCCGAGGCCGAGCCGCTGGAGACCGCCGACGTGGTGGTCCGCCTCGATGATCCCCGGCATCCCGCGATCGTCACTTGTTAGCCGGATGGGCAGGGTTGCGGGGGGCCGGGGCCGGGCATACAGGGGGCCAGGCGACGGTTTGACCAGGTAAAACGTGCCTTTTCCGACGAGACGTGGGGTCGTCGAGATGTGCGGAATCTGTGGGTGGGTGGACTTCGAGAGCGATCTCCGGGAGTCACGGAACACGCTGCGGGACATGACGGAGACCATGGCCTGCCGGGGGCCGGACGACGAGGGGACGTGGGTCTCTCCGCACGGGGCGCTGGGGCACCGGCGGCTCGCGATCATCGACATCGAGGGCGGGCGCCAGCCCATGATCGCCGAGGAGGACGGCGAGGTGCTCGCCGTCCTGACCTACAGCGGCGAGGTGTACAACTTCCAGGAGCTGCGCGACGAGCTCGCCGCGCGCGGTCACCGGTTCCGCACCCGCAGCGACACCGAGGTCGTCCTGCACGCCTATCTCGAATGGGGGGCCGATCTCGGCAGCCGCCTGAACGGCATGTACGCCTTCGGCATCTGGGACGTGCGCAAGGACGAGCTGGTGCTCGTGCGCGACCGGCTCGGGATCAAGCCGCTCTACTACTACCCGACCTCGGCGGGCGTGCTGTTCGGCTCCGAGCCCAAGGCGATCCTCGCCAACCCGCTGTCCCGGCCGCCCGTGGTCGACGCCGATGGGCTCAGGGAGCTGCTCGCCTTCGTCAAGACCCCGGAATGCGCGATCTACCAGGGAATGTACGAGGTGCGCCCGGGCAGCGTCGTCACGGTGAGCCGGGACGGAGTGGCCAAGGACCGCTACTGGCGGCTGGAGGCCCGCGAGCACACCGACGACCTGCAGACCACCGTCCACACCATTCGCGGGCTGCTGGACGACATCATCGAACGCCAGCTGATCTCCGACGTCCCGCTGTGCACGCTGCTGTCCGGTGGCCTGGACTCCAGTGCTGTCACCGCGCTCGCCGCGAAGGCCCTGCGAGCCCACGGCCAGGGCAAGCTCCGCTCGTTCTCGGTCGACTTCGTCGGCTACACCGAGAACTTCAGCCCCGACGAGATGCGCGACACCCCCGACACGCCGTACGTCCACGACCTGGTCCGGCACCTGGAGGACCTCGGCGTCGAGCACACCGACATCGTCCTCAACTCCGGCGAGCTCATGGACCCGAAGGTACGGGCCGCCGTGCTGCGGGCCCGCGATCTCCCCATGGGCATCGGCGACATGGACACCTCGCTCTACCTGCTGTTCAAGGCGATCAGGGCCTATTCGACGGTCGCGCTCTCGGGCGAGTCGGCCGACGAGGTCTTCGGCGGCTACCGCTGGTTCCACGACCCGAAGGCCGTCAACTCCGGCACGTTCCCGTGGCTGGCGGCCGAGGGGGGCGCGCGGTTCACCGCCCTGGAGGAGGTGCTCGCCCCCGAGCTGGTGCGCAAACTCGACATCCCCGGCTACCGCGCCCAGCGCTACCGCCAGGCGCTCGACGAGGTGCCCAGGCTGCCGGGGGAGAGCGGGCTGCAGGAACGCATGCGGGAGATCAGCTACCTGCACCTGTCGCGGTTCGTGCAGATCCTGCTCGACCGCAAGGACAGGATGAGCATGGCCGTGGGCCTGGAGGTGCGCGTCCCGTTCTGCGACCACCGGCTGGTGGAGTACGTCTTCAACACCCCCTGGTCGATGAAGACCTTCGACGGGCACGAGAAGAGCCTGCTCCGCGCCGCCGTGGCCGACGTGCTGCCGCGTTCCGTCCTGGAGCGCCGCAAGAGCCCGTACCCCTCGACGCAGGACCCCGCCTACGAGAAGGCCCTGCGGGAGGAGGCGGCCCGCCTGCTTGAGAGCGGGCGCCTGGTAGCGGAGCCGATGGTCGACGTCGCCAAGGTCAGGGCCATGCTGGAGCAGCCGCAGGGCACGGTCAGCCGCCACGACGTGCGGGCCGCGCTGGAGGGCCTCCTGCAGTTCAACGCCTGGCTGGAGCGCTACCAGGTGCGGATCACCGTGTGACGGCGGCGGCCGGGGTCAGCGGCTCACGCGATCGAGGCCGTCGGCGATGCCCCGCCTGAGCATGTCGCCGTAGGGCCCCCTCGGGAGGTCGCCGGCGTGGTCGGCCGCCAGGCGGAAGTAGCGCGCGGCCTCGGCCTGGTCGCCGAGGAGCTCGTGCGAGGCCCCCATGTTGAGGTAGAGCGAGGGGTAGAACTCAAGGACCCGCTCGTCGGCCGTGGCGTTCGCGTGGTGCAGCGAGACGGCGTTCCACAGGAGGGTCTCCTCCGGGGAGTCCTGCTGCCGGGCGACGTAGTGCGCGGCCACGCAGGCGTCGAAGTCGTCGGCCCGCTCGGCCCACGCCTGGTCGAACAGCCGGCGGGCGTCCTCCGGCCTGCCCTCGGACTCGGCCCGCATGCCGTCGGCGCACAGCCTGACGACCGCATTGTCGAGATCGAGATTCACGGCTACCTCCCCTTGTCTGCGTCCTCAGCAGCCTAAGCCGTGGCTCCGACAATGTTCAGCCCACTGGGTGGCTCACCTGAACACCTGGGCCGCGCGGTGCTCGTACGCGCTCCGCCAGGAGAGCCGGTAGAGCAGCCGCAGGACGAAGGGCGCGGTCCTGAAGATGTGCTCGCGAGCCCCGTGGTCCGCCGCGTCGATGGTCCAGGCGACCATCATCGGCAGGTCCCGGCCGTGGCCTCTGGCGGCCACCTTGCTCACCTTCTCCCACCACGCCGCGCTCACGTGCTCGGTGATCAGCGGCACGACCTCCGACTCCTCCAGGTCGAGGTGCGTCTTCAGCATGCCGTGGAACCGGCGGAGGTCGTCGGCCTGCTCCCGGGCGGGCCTGCCGGTGACCGTCAGCCGCTCGACCAGCGCGTCCAACTCCTGGTGGTCGGCCTCCAGCCGGTCGAGGACGGGACCGGCCTCGGGTACGAGCCCACGGAGCACCGGCCAGATGTCCTCGTTCTCGCGGGTGTGATGGTGGTGCAGGCCGCGCAGCATCAACGCCGTGTGCTCGTCGATCAGGGCACGCCTGAGCGTGTCACCAGGGGGGCACCTGTCGACGGCGTCGGCCAGGCGCAGGAAGTCGCGGCGCAGGCCGGCGTGGAAGGCCAGGACCGTGACGAGGTCGGGGGCGGGTTCGCCCGCTCGGCGCCGGGAGGCGTGGGCAGCGGTTGTCATGCCCTACACCATGCGGTCCGCGACTTCACGGCGACTTAACGCGTACTTGGAAGCCACTCCCGCGAGGCCTTAAGGCCGCACGCCCGGAGAGCTCGCGCGGGTCAGGGAGAGGGGCTGCCGGTGGCGCAGCCGGGGCACACGCCGAAGATCTCCACGGTGTGGTCGACGTCGACGAAGCCCGCCTCGGCCGCCACGCGGTCGGCCCAGCGCTCGACGGCCTTGCCCTCGACCTCGACGCTGCGCCCGCACGAGCGGCAGGTCACGTGGTGGTGGTGGCCGCCGGTCGCGCAGCGGCGGTAGAGCGTCTCGCCGCTCTCGTCGCGGATGGCGTCGACGACCTCGTCCTCGCTGAGGACCTGCAGGTGACGGTAGACCGTGGTCAGGCCGACACGCTCACCCCGGCGGCGCAGCTCGGCGTGGATCTCCTGGGCGCTGTGGAACCCCGAGAGCTTGCCGAGGACCGACACCAGCGCCTCGGCCTGCCGGGTGCCCCTGACCCGGGTGCCCCGAGTCGGGGGCCGATCGAGCTGTGGCGCGGGTTGGGTCGATTGCGACGTCATGCTGAGCCCTCCCACCCGTCGTCCGCGTGCATCCGCGTACGGCCTCCGTCGCTGTGAACACTACCAACCGGCCCGGTCTTCCCATCGCTTACGAAGCGCGGGGGGTTCGCGCGGCAGAGGGAACCCGTCCAGAGTTGATTACTGGGGGGAGGAGGGGCCGTGGCATGCTGGCCTGCCGAGCCCGACGAAGGAGCCGATGAGCGTGTCCTGGCGTCATTTGCCCAAGCCCGCGCGGGTCATCGCCGAGACGGCCGCCGGCGCCGTGGCGGCGGCGCGGTCGCGCGACCTTGCGGTGTTCCAGCGGGAGGCGGCACGGCTCGGCGCGCTCGACTCCGAGCACGTCGGCCTCGTGCTCGGCGCCGTGGTGCGTGCCTCGTTGGAGGAGCTGCATCCCGACGGGCTCACCGCCGACGACGTTCAGGCGATGGTCGGACGCTGCGTGCGGTCGGCCGCGGCCTGGTTCCCCGACGTCGACCCGCACGTGCTGGTGATGCTGGTCGCCGGGGCCCTCGGCCTGCACCAGCACGAGACCGAGTCCCTCAGGCTCGACGCGATGGACGTCGCCCGGCACGCGCCGCTGCTCGTCGCCGACCTGCTGGCGCTCTCCGGCCGCCCGCTGGACGCCTGCCTCGCGGCCGCCTTCGGCGACATCCAGCGGACCCGGGCGGCCGAGACGCCGTAGCGGCGGGGCCGTACACGCGGGCGCTTGGTACAGGTGCGCGGCGGGGTCCTGAACGCGGGTGCTCACTACAAGGCGCGCGGCGGACCGGCGCTCAGTACAGGTGTGCGGCGGAGCCCACGAGCGCCGGCCTGGCGAGGTGGGCCGCCGTCACCCGCACGCCGGTGGCCCGCTCCGCGAGGGCCACCGCGGCGATGACGGGGTCGTCGGCGCCCGCGTCCGTGCTCTCGTCGCTCTCGTCGTGCCCGTCGTTCCTGCCGTCGTCGTCTTGTTGGTCGTGGAGCTCGTCTTCGCCGGTGGGCATGCCCAGCTCGCGCATGTGCGCGAGGAGCCGGTCGGGGTGGCGGCCCCAGCGCAGGTAGGGGGCGTCCGGCTCGAATCCGGTGACCAACTGGCCGTCGGCGGCGTAGACGAACTGCGGGTCGAGGCCTCGGTGCACGGCCGCCGTCACCGTGCCCTCCGAGAGGCGTCGTGTCACCTCCGCCAGCGTCCCCGCGTACCCGCCGGTTTCGACCAGGACGGTGCCGCCGATCGCGGCGCAGGCGGCGATGGGGCGGTCGAGGGAGGGTCCGAAGGGATCCCCCGCCCGTTCGGCGGGGGTGACGCCGATCCGGCGGAACGCCTCCTCGGGGGACAGGTCGTGGACGAAGGTGACGCAGAACCCGGAGTCGCCTGAATAGCCGTCGTAATCGCCTAACCAGGCGTAGTCCGCCGCGGTCGCACCGCTCATCGCTCGATCCCTTCTGACGGCGCTCGAAGGCATCATGATCTTGTCAAAGGCGACCGACATTATGGGCGTCCGCGGCGATCTACCGGGCTTCACTTTTCGGGAAATGTCGTGTGATGTCCGGCTGCGCGGAAGATGGTAGGCATCGGGCTTCTGGTTCGCCCGCACCGGCCGGCTGGGGACGGTTGCACGGGCCACTTCGGCGGTCCGGGAGAATGGAGGCGTCAGGCTTTCCTAGGAAGGATGTGCCCATCGTGGCTATGAGCGCTGAGGCCGACTGGGTCTCACGGTTCGCGGACGAGGTCATTGCCGAGGCGGAGCGCCGCGCCCCGGGCAAACCCATCGTCTGCGCCTCGGGCCTCAGCCCCTCTGGCCCCATCCACCTCGGCAACCTTCGCGAGGTCATGACGCCCCACCTGGTCGCCGACGAGATCAGGCGGCGGGGCCACGAGGTCGTCCACATCATCTCCTGGGACGACTACGACCGGTTCCGCAAGGTCCCCGTGGGCATCGACTCGTCCTGGTCCGAGCACATCGGCAAGCCGCTGAGCTCCGTGCCCGCGCCCCCCGGCAGCGCTTATCCCAACTGGGCCGAGCACTTCAAGGCGCCGATGATCGCGGCGCTGGCCGAGATGGGCGTCGAGTTCCGCGGCATCGACCAGACCGCGCAGTACACCTCCGGCGCCTACCGCGAGCAGATCCTGTTCGCCATGCGCGAGCGCGAGCGCATCGACGCGATCCTCGACCGCTACCGCACCAAGGACAAGCCGGCCGCGGCCAAGAAGTCCCAGCAGAAGCTCGACGAGGCCGACGCCGCCGCCGCGGAGGCGGCGGCCGAGGGCTCTGGGGCCGCTGAGGAGGATGACGGCAAGGCCGCGGCGGGTTACTTCCCGTACAAGCCCTACTGCTCGGTCTGCGAGCGCGACCTCACCACCGTCACCGCGTACGACGACGTCACCACCGAGCTGTCCTACACCTGCGTCTGCGGCCACGCCGAAACCGTGCTGCTGTCGGAGCACAACCGAGGCAAGCTCGTGTGGAAGGTCGACTGGCCGATGCGCTGGGCGTACGAGGGCGTCGTCTTCGAGCCCTCGGGCGTCGACCACAGCTCGCCGGGGTCGTCGTTCGTGGTCGGCGGGCAGATCGTCAAGGAGGTCTTCGGCGGAGATCAGCCGATCGGGCCGATGTACGCCTTCGTCGGCATCAGCGGCATGGCCAAGATGAGCAGCTCCAAGGGCGGCGTGCCCACCCCGGCCGACGCCCTTGAGATCATGGAGGCCCCGCTGCTGCGCTGGCTGTACGCGCGGCGCAAGCCGAACCAGTCGTTCAAGATCGCCTTCGACCAGGAGATCCAGCGGCTGTACGACGAGTGGGACGCCCTGGAGCGCAAGATCAATGACGGCACTGCGCTGCCCGCCGACGTGGCCGCGTACAGCCGCGCCACCGGCACCGCCGCCGGGCCGCTACCGGCCACGCCGAGGCCGCTGCCCTACCGCACGCTGGCCTCGATCGTCGACATCACCACCGGCCACAGCGAGCAGACCCTGCGCATCCTGCGCGACCTCGACCCCGAGCACCCCATCACCTCCCTGGACGAGACCCGGCCCCGGCTCGACCGCGCGGAGCGGTGGATCACCACCCAGGTCCCGGCCGAGCAGCGCACCCGCGTGCGCGACGAGCCCGACAGTGGGCTGCTCGCCTCCCTCGGCGACACCGAGCGCGAGTCGCTCGGGCTGCTGCTCGACGGGCTCGACGAGCACTGGTCGCTCGACGGGCTCACCACGCTCGTGTACGGCGTGCCGAAGGTCCAGGCGGGTCTGGCCCCCGACGCCAAGCCCACCCCGGAGCTCAAGGTCGCGCAGCGCGAGTTCTTCGCCCTGCTCTACAAGCTGCTGGTCGGCCGTGACACCGGGCCGCGTCTGCCCACGCTCCTGCTCGCCGTCGGCACCGACCGCGTACGCAAACTGCTGGGCGGCTGATCCGGCCTGTACGAGAGATCTGTGTTCTTGCCGTGAACGCGAGAGAGCCCTCGTCGTAGCGAGGGCTCTCGGGTCTGACGTCTGGCCAGGTTGCCGGCCGGCAGGGGCTCAGGCGTCGAATTCGCCGATCTTGACGCCGCTCAGAAACGCCGACCACTCGCCAGGGGTGAAGATCAGCGCTGGGCCGGACCGATCAGGATTCGAGAAGCACCGGTCACCGAGCCGCGGATAACGTGACGGCCATGGACATCACCATTCACACAAGCTCCCTCCCGCATGACGACCCGGACGCCTCCCTGGCCTTCTACCGCGACATCCTCGGCTTCGAGGTACGCAGCGACGTCGGACACGGCAAGATGCGCTGGATCACGGTCGGCCCAGTCGACCAGCCCGGCACGTCCATCCTCCTGGCGCCGCCGGCCGCCGATCCCGGCATCACCGAGGACGAGCGCCACACCATCATCGAGATGATGGCCAAGGGCACCTACGGCTGGATCCTGCTGGCCACCCGGGACCTCGACGGCACCTTCGAGAAGCTGCAGGCGGGCGACGCCGAGGTCGTCCAGGAGCCGACGGAGCAGCCGTACGGCATCCGCGACTGCGCCTTCCGCGATCCCGCGGGCAACCTGGTCCGCATCCAGGAGCTTCGCTGAGCCGTCCAGTGATCGATTTGGCCCCCCGCCGACCTCGCCGCCGCCGGCTCCACCCTCACCGGCGAGCACCTCGCCATGTAGCCCAGGTGCTCGCGCACATCGATGAAGGAGTTCTCTCATGTGTCATCCCGCATGGGGGCGCGCACTTACTGCGAAACAGCGCCTGAACGACCTCGCGCGGCTGCGGCGCGTCCGCGATCGGATCGACCGGGAGTACGCGCAGCCGCTGGACGTCGAGGCGCTGGCGCGCGGGGTGAACATGTCGGCCGGGCATCTCAGCCGCCAGTTCCGGCTCGCGTACGGTGAGTCGCCGTACGCCTATCTGATGACGCGGCGTATCGAGCGGGCGATGGCGCTGCTGCGTCGTGGCGATCTCAGCGTCACCGAGGTCTGCTTCGCGGTCGGCTGCTCGTCGCTGGGCACCTTCAGCACCCGCTTCACCGAACTGGCCGGCATGCCGCCCAGCGCCTACCGGCGCCGCGCGGCGGGCGCTGCGGCGGGGCTGCCGTCGTGCGTGGCCAAACAGGTGACGAGACCGGTCAGGAATCGACAAGTGCCGGTCACCGAGCCGCAACCAGCGTGACGGCCATGACTCGCGGACGTGGCCGCGGGCAGGCGGTTCTACGTTGACCGCGGCCTGGTCGTGACGAAGAGCTTTGGCCGCAAGATCTGAAAAACGCCGGAGATCGCTTACCATCCTGGATGTACGGGGAAGCGGGCGAGGAGCGGCGTGAGCGAGTTCGAGACACCATCTGGCGTAGATCCCTTCACGCCCAGCGTCGCGCGGATCTACGACTACTACCTCGGAGGCAAGGACAACTTCGCCTCCGACCGCGAAGCGGCCGAGAAGATCATCGAGCTCCTCCCGAACGTGCGCGACGTCGCGCGGGAGAACCGTGAGTTCCTGGTCCGCACGGTGACCTATCTCACCGAGCTGGGCGTGCGGCAGTTCCTCGACATCGGGGCGGGGCTGCCGACCCAGCGCAACGTCCACCAGGTCGCGCAGGAGCTGGCGCCGGAGTCCCGGATCGTCTATGTCGACAACGACCCCATCGTGCTCACCCACGCCCGGGCGCTGCTCGCCGAGAACGACCGTGTGATGGTCGTCGGCGCCGACATGCGCGGCGCGCAGGCGCTTCTGGACCATCCCGACGTCCGGGCCCATCTCGACTTCTCCCGGCCCGTGGCGATCCTCATGCTGGGCGTCCTGCACTTCATCCCGGACGACGACGAGGCCATGAAGATCGTCGCGACGTTCCGGTCGGCGCTCGGGCCGGGCGGCCACCTGGTCATCTCGCACGGCTCCATCGGCGACCTGAGCGAGGACAAGGGCGCCGAGGGGCATAAGGTCTTCAGCCGCACCTCCGCCCCCGGGGTCACTTCGCGGTCGCCCGCGCAGGTGCTGGCGTTCTTCGAGGGGCTCGACCTGGTGGACCCCGGGGTCGTCCCCCTGCGCGACTGGCGGCCCGAGGTGGGCTTCTCGATTGTCAAGGAGGGGGAGGCGGGCGCCGTCGGCGGCGTCGGCAGGCTCCCCTGACCCGACCTCTCCCACGCGTGCGAAAGGGCCCCGGCTGGACGCCGGGGCCCTTTCGCGTGTCCGGGTCGCCGACAGGCCTAGACGATGTCTTTGCAGGTGAGAGGCTTAGGTAAAGAATAACTTCATGCTAGTGTGTGCGGAAGAAAAAAATTGACCACCCTGCCCTGGCGCCCGTATGGTCCTGGCAATCGGGGACCTGGAGCACTTCATGAAGCGACTCGCAGCGATCGCGGCCCTGGCGGCGGTCGCCACAGCCACTGCCGCATGCGGCACCACGGAGACCGGCGTCTCCACCGGTTCGGGAGGCATCTACACCACGATCGACGGCGCTAAGCAGATCGACGCGACCGCGCCCATCAACCCGTTCAACCCGCAAGGCAGCACGTTCGTCGGCTACGACGCGATGTCGCTGGCCTGGCCCAAGAACGACCTGATGGACCCGAACCAGTTCTACCCGGGTCTCGCCGCGAGCTGGACCGCCACGCCCGACCAGGGCGAGGTCGTCATCCACCTGCAGCCGGACGCCCGCTGGTCCGACGGCAAGCCCGTCACCAGCGAGGACATCCGCGTGTCCATCGGCCTTGCCTACACGCAGGGCGGCAGCGCGTACACCGTGAACGCGGGGGCGGCCGGCGCGGCGGCGGACATCCAGATCGTGGACGCCAAGACCGTCAAGATCGTCCAGGGGGCGAACCGCAGCAACGCGTTCCTCCGCAACGTGCTGTCCACGGTCGTCGTTCCCGCCCATGTGTACGGCTCGGTGCTGCCCGCCGGCTTCTGGACGACGCTGACGGCAGCCAGGGGCACCGGTCCCGCGGCCGAGAAGGCCAAGACCGAGATCACCGGGCTGTCGCAGCAGGTCATCGCCTTCGCGCCGCGCGAGGACGTCTCCGCGGGCCCGTTCGTGCTGGAGCGGGTCAACCCCGGCGCGGCCCTGCTGAAGAAGAACCCGTACTTCTACGACGCCGCCAAGATCGTGCCCGACAAGGTGAAGGTCCTCAACTACACCGGCAACGAGCAGATCTGGAACTACCTGGTCTCCGGCAAGCTGGACAGCGCCCCCTTCACGGCCGTGCCCGCCGCGGTCATGAAGCGCATCAAGGAGACCCCGGGCAACGACATCCGCAAGGGCTACTCCCCGGTGGCGGCGTCCCTGGCGTTCAACCAGGCGCGCAAGCCGTACGACAACGTGCACGTGCGGCGCGCCCTCGCGTACCTGATCGACAGGAGACAGGTCACGAAGATCGCCTCGCCGGAGGCGGGCACGCCGTCGGTCACCACGACCGGCATCCACGGCAGCTCCGCCAAGGCCTGGCTGGGCGACCAGCTCGGCACCCTCGACCAGTACAAGGTCGACCCCGCCAAGGCGGACCAGGAGCTGAGGGCCGCCGGTATGGTCAAGAAGGGCGGCACGTGGGCGATGCCGGACGGCAAGCCCTGGAAGGTGCAGCTCAACGTGCCCGCGTCGTTCTCCGACTGGGTGGCGGCGGCCAAGTCGATCACCAGCCAGCTCAACGACCACGGCATCGACGCCACCGTGGTCACCTCGGCCGACTACATCCTCTACCTGGACGAGCTGGCCTCGGGCAAGTTCGACATCGGGTTCTGGCTGATGGCCCTCGGGCCCTCGCCGTACAACATCTACCAGCGCCTCTACGGCTCGGCCAACGGCTGGTCGCTGCTCGCCGGGCGGCTCAAGCACTCGCCGCCGGGCAAGGACGGCAACTGGATGGGCGGCCCCGAGAAGATCGACGGGGTGAACCCGGGAGAGCTGACCAACAAGCTCAACCTGGCGTCCCCCGAGGAGCAGAAGAAGATCGTCGGCACGCTGGCCAGGCTGACGAACGAGCAGCTCCCCGTGATCCAGATCTACGACTACGTCAACACCCAGTTCGTCAACACGACCCGCTACACCGGCTGGCCGGAGGCGGGGAGCGAGGCGCTGCGGCTGCCCGCCGGCGTGTGGATGCAACTTGGGATGATCAAGAAAAGTAGCCTATGAAGCTCTTCGCGGTCCGGGGCGGTCCCCGGAAGAACGCGGTACCCCGAAGGCTCGCGGGTCATCTGGTCCGCGGCCTCGTCATGATCTGGGTGGTCACCACGATCAGCTTCGTGATCATCCGCAACATCCCCGGCAACCCGGTGCTCGGGCAGTACGAGACGCTGATCGAGCGGGGGATGTCCCCTGACCAGGCCGAGCGCGCGACGGCGGCGCTCTACGGGTTCCTGCCCACCGGCAGCCTGTGGGAGCAGTACGTCGGCTACATGAAGGCGCTGCTCCACCTCGACCTCGGCCAGTCGCTCAGCACGCCGGGCACCGAGGTCGTCACGCTGATCGCCTCGGCGACGAAGTGGACCGTGCTGCCCGTGCTCGGGGGCACGCTGCTGAGCTTCGTGCTCGGCGTGACTCTCGGGGTCTACGCGGGCATCAAGCGGTCGGGCAAGCTCGGCGACATGCTGTCGATCTCCGGCTCGCTGCTGCACGGCGTGCCGCAGTACGTCATCGGGCTGCTCGTCCTGGCGATCTTCACGACCCTGTGGCCGATCTTCCCCGCCGGAGGCCCGGTCGATGTCGAGTTCGTACCCGGCTTCAACGCCGGCTATCTGGCCTCGCTTATTCACCACGCCACCCTGCCCGTGCTGACGTACGCGCTGGCCAGCTACGGCGGGTGGGTGCTGGCGATGAAGTCCAGCGTGGCGACCGTGCTCGGCGACGACTTCATCCTGGCCGCCGAACTGCGCGGGCTCTCCAGGGGAGTCCTGTTCAGGTACGTGGCGCGCAACGCGATCCTGCCGCTCTTCACGATCCTCGCGCTCTCGCTCGGCATGCTGTTCGGCGGCGCGATCTTCATCGAGCGCATCTTCAACTATCCGGGGCTCGGGCTGCTGCTCGTCAACAGCATCGGCGCCCGCGACTACGCGCTGATGGGCGGCACCTTCCTGGTGACCACGATGGCGATCATCGTTGCCAACATCGCGGCTGACCTGCTGTACGCCGTGATCGACCCCCGCGTGCGGACCGGAGGCACGGCATGACGGCGACGACACTCCTGCCCGGGGGCAGCAGCCAGGGCCCGGGGGGCATGCGCGCGACCCTGCGGCGCAACTTCTGGCGCGGTGTCGGGCGCGTGCTGCGCCGCAAGCCGAGCCGCATCCTGGGCGTCGCCATCGTCGCGCTGTTCGCGATCATGGCCGTCGCCGGGCCGATGCTCTACCCCGCCCACCTCCCGCGCGACGACAACGCGCTCTACGCCGCGCCCAGCCTGGCCCACCCGTTCGGCACGGACTTCGAGGGCACGGACGTGCTCGCGCTGGTCGTCACCGGCTCGCGGTACGTCATCCTCACCGGCCTCGCCACCGCGGTCATCACGGTCGCGCTGGGCACGGCGCTCGGCCTGCTCGCCGGCTTCCACCGGGGGCGCTGGGACACCGTGCTCATGCGGATCACCGACCTGCAGCTCACGATCCCGGGCCTCCCGCTGCTGCTGGTGCTGTCGACCGTGTGGAAGTTCAACAGCCCGCTGGAGATGGGCCTGGTCCTCGGCCTGCTCGGCTGGGGCGGCGTGGCGCGGGCCGTGCGGTCGCAGACCCTGTCGCTGCGCGAGCGCGGCTTCATCGAGGCCGCCAAGGGCCTCGGCCTGTCCACCAGGCACATCGTCGCCCGCGAGCTGCTGCCCAGCATGGCGCCGTACATCGCGATGAACGTGCTCATCGCCGTGACCGGCGCGATCTACGCCCAGGTGGGACTGTTCTTCCTCGGCGTCCTGCCGTTCGACTCCAACAACTGGGGCGTGATGCTGAACCTCGCCGTCTTCGGCGGCGGGGCCCTGACCAGCACGGCCGCGCTGCCGTACCTGCTGGCGCCGCTGCTCGCCATCCTGCTGCTCACGCTGGGCATCGTGCTCATCGTCGACGCGATGGACGAGATCTTCAACCCACGGCTGCGTGAGGAGTAACCAGGTGACCACCACCGCATCTCCCGGCCCCGGCGGCCTGGTCGCGGGGCCCGGCGCGAGCACGGCCCCCGGCGTCCGCGTCCGCGACCTCACGGTCGTCTACAAGACCCCTCTGGGCGAGCTGCCCGCGCTCGGGGGCGTCAGCCTCACGATCGAGCCGGGCACCATCACCGGCATCGTGGGGGAGTCCGGCTCGGGCAAGTCCACGCTGGCGCTCTCGCTGCTGAACGCCGTGCAGTCGCCCGGCCGCGTCAAGAGCGGCAGCGTCGAGATCGACGGTCTCGGAGACGTCCTTGAGCTGGCGGGGAACGAACTGCGCGAGGCACGCGGCCGTCACCTCGGGTACGTCTTCCAGGCCGCGCAGAACTCCCTCAACCCGCTCAAGACGGTCGGCAAGCAGCTGCTCGACCTCGGCCGTTCCCACGGCGTCGAGGACCAGCGCGCGCTCGTACGGGACGCCAAGGAGCTGCTGGAGCGCATGGGCCTGGACGGCGCCCGCGTGCTCGACTCCCACCAGCACGAGCTGTCGGGAGGGATGCGCCAGCGCGTCGGCATCATGCTCGCCCTGGTGCTCAACGCGCAGCTCGTCATCCTGGACGAGCCGACCACGGCGCTCGACATGATCACGCAGGCCACCATCCTGCGCATCGTCCGCGAGGTCCACAAGGAGCGCGGGCTCACCACCCTGCTGGTGACCCACGACATCGGCGTCGCGGCCGAGGTCACCGACCACCTCGCCGTGATGTACGGCGGGCGCGTGGTCGAGCACGGCCCCACCATGGAGGTGCTGGGCTCGCCCAGCCACCCCTACACCAGGGGCCTGATCAGGGCGATCCCGCGCCTGTCCGGCGACACCGCCGAGGCCCGGGCGCTGCCCGGGCGACCCCCCACGCTCGGCACCCTGCCGGCGCGGGGATGCGTCTTCCGGGAGCGCTGCCCGCTGCGCATGGACATCTGCGAGACGGTGGACCCGCGCCCGCTGAACCACGACGCGAGGATCGTCGCGTGCCACGCGGTCGAGCGGCCGGGCTCCACGGCCGGACAGGAGGAGTACGCGTGATCACAGGCACCGGCGTCACCAAGACCTACAAACAGCGCGGCGACGTCCTCGGAGGCCGCGACGTGCGGGCCCTGCGCGGGGTCGACTTCGCCATCGAGAAGGGCGGAGCGGTCTCGTTCATCGGCGAGTCCGGGTGCGGCAAGACCACGCTCGGCCGGATCATCGCCGGGCTGGAGACCTACGACTCCGGCGAGATCGTCATCGACGGCGTCCCGATGTCCTCCCTGCGGCACCGGCGGCGGCAGCCGTACTTCCGCAGGATCCAGCTCATCCACCAGGACCCGTACTCGGCGCTCAACCCGACCCGCACGATCCACCAGACCCTCCAGGCGCCGCTCACGCTGCGCGCGCGCCAGACGGGCCGCTCGAAGGGCTGGGTGGACGACCGCGCGGAGGAGCTGCTCTCCCTGGTGGGCATCGACCCCGGGTACGTGCTCGGCCGGTACCCCCACCAGCTCTCCGGCGGCATGCGCCAGCGCGTCGTCATCGCCCGCGCGCTGACCGTGGACCCCGAGATGCTCGTCGCCGACGAGTCGGTCTCGATGATCGACGTGTCGATGCGGCTGAGCATCCTCGCGCTGCTCAAGGACCTGCGCGAGCGGCTCGGGGTCAGCGTGCTGTTCATCACCCACGACATCGCCACCGCCAGGTACATCGGCGACGAGGGCGAGCTGTACGTGCTCTACCGGGGGCAGGTCGTGGAGCGCGGGCTCACCGAGACCGTCATCTCCGGCCCGACACACCCGTACACACAGTCGCTGCTGTCGGCGATCCCCGTCCTGCACGGGCTGGAGCAGCCCGGGCCGGAGCGGGTGGTGCCCACCGAGGCGCTGGACGAGCGTCACGCGGACGGGGGATGCCTGTTCGCCCGCAGGTGCCCGTTCCGCACCGAGCGCTGCGAGAAGGAGCTGCCCTCGCTGGTGCCGGGCGCGGACGCGTCCCACGAGCACGCGTGCTTCCACCCGCAGCGCCGGAGCGTGATCCCGGTGGAGGCGGTCGCGTGAGCGGCGGCGCTCCCGATGAGCGCACGGGCATCCGCCCGGCCGTCCCCGCCGAGCTGCCCGCGATCGGCGAGCTGGCGCGCGCCGCGCTGACGCTGGACGCCCCGGAGGCGCCGGAGATCGTCTCACGGCTGTCGAACCCGCCCGAGGGCCGTGACGCGGCGGCCCTGGTGACGCCCGGCCTCGACGGGGTCGTGTTCGTCTCGTCCTCCGCCACCGAGGGCGTCGGGCATGTCGACCTGCTGGCCGTCCACCCGTCCGCGCAGGGCAGGGGGACGGGCCGGGCGCTGGTGGCCGCGGCCGAGAGGTGGCTGCGGGAGCGGGGAGCCCGCGAGGCGCGCCTCGCCGGGAACCCTCCCTGCTACGCCTGGCCGGGCATCGACGTCCGCTACACCCCGGCGGTCTGCCTGGCCGAGAGCCTCGGCTACGAGAGGTACCGCACCGCCTGGAACATGACCGCCGACCTCACCGGGTACCTGCCCGGCGACCGTACGGACGCCGGCGCGGGGGACGACCTCGCCCGGCTGGCCTCGGCCGGGGTCGCCCTGCACTCGGCGCCCCCCGGCGCGCGCTCCGAGGTGATCGCGTTCGTCCGCGAGCACTGGAACGACGCGTGGGCCTGGGAGGTCGCCCAGGCCGCCGGGTGCCACTACGCCACCCGGCAGGGCGAGATCCTGGGCTTCGCCGCCTGGGGAGCCAGGCCGAGGTGGTTCGGCCCGATGGGCACCGCCGAGGCCGCCCGGGGGCTCGGGGTCGGCGGCGTCCTCCTGCGGCGGTGCCTCGAAGAGCAGGCGGCGGCGGGCCAGCGCAGCACGCAGATCGGCTGGGTGGGGCCGGTGCGCTTCTACGCCAAGGCCGTGGGCGCCCGCGTGGAGCGGGTCTTCTGGCTCTACCGCCGCTCCCTCGCCTGACGCGCCTCCGGCCGAGCACGCGCCTGCGGCCGGGCAGCCGGCCCCGGCGAACCACTTGTCAACGCCCTGGAATACGAGGAGTCATGGCCCAACCACTTGCGCTGTCCACGACGGAACAGAGCGACCCCCGCTACCGCCAGATCGACAGGCTGCCGACCGACGAGATCGCCCGCCTCATGAACGCGGCGGACTCCACCGTCCCCGCCGCGGTGGCGAGGGCGATCCCGCGGATCTCCGCCGCGATCGACGACATCGCCGCGCGCATGCAGGACGGCGGGCGGCTGCTCTACGTGGGAGCGGGCACGTCCGGGCGGCTGGCCGTGCTGGACGCCTCGGAGTGCCCGCCGACCTTCGGCACCGACCCCGAGGTGGTGCGCGGCATCATCGCGGGCGGGGTGCCGGCGCTGACCCGGTCTGTCGAGGGCGCCGAGGACGACGCGGAGGCCGGCGCCGCCGCCATCCGCGAGCAGGGCGCGGGACCGCTGGACTCCGTGGTGGGGATCTCCGCCAGCGGCCGGGCGCCGTTCGTGGTGGCCGCGGTCAAGGAGGCCCGCAGGCTGGGCGCCCTCACGGTGGGGCTCTCCTGCAACGCGGGGGTGCCGCTCTCGCGGGCCGCCCACCACGCTGTCGAGGTGATCGTCGGGCCCGAGGTGGTGACCGGCTCGACGCGGCTGAAGGCCGGCACGGCGCAGAAGCTGGTGCTCAACATGATCTCGACGATCTCGATGGTCAAGTGCGGCCGGACCTTCGGGAACTACATGGTCGAGGTCTCCGCGAGCAACACCAAGCTCGTGGACCGGGCCGCCCGCATCGTGGGCGACATCACCGGTGCGGACCTCTCCGCCGCCCGCCGCGCCCTGGAGGCCGCGGGACACCAGGTCAAGACCGCTGTCGTGATGATCGAGCGCCGGCTCGACCCGGACGAGGCGCGCCTGCTGCTCGCGGCCTACGGCGACCGGCTCGAAAGCGCGCTCGAAGCCGGCCGCCAGGACCTGTGAGGCGCGGCTGGTAGACCTCGTGAGGCGCGGCCCGTGAGGCGCGGCCGTTAGGCCTCGTGAGGCGCGTCACGCGCTTGTGAGGCACTTAACCGGGCTTGTGAGACCTCTCGCGGAGCTTGTGAAACCCTTCACGCGCGACGCGCTCCGAGGAGGGCGGCCGGTATGGCGAGGCGGCGGCTCATCCGGTAGGTGACGGGCGGGCTGCCGCTCACCAGCTCCTTGTAGACGGTGGCCGGCCTGCCGGCCAGCCACAGCCGGCGCGGGGTGTCGTCGGCGTGGGTGAACTGGATCACGGCGTCCCCCCGTCCCAGGCTGACCGGCTGGTGGATGTAGCCGAAGCGGAACGGCCTCGGCTCCCTGCCCCGCAGCGTCCGCGCGATCGAGTCGGCGGCGTGGGCCGCGCTGGGGATGCCGCTCTGGCAGGTGCCGTGCAGGACGCCGAAGTCCTGGCGGATCGCGGCGCTGTCGCCGACCGCGTAGACCGAGGGGTGCGAGACCGACCGCAGGGCGGCGTCGACCACGACCCGGCCGCGCCCGTCCACGGTGAGGCCGGAGTCCGCCGCCAGCGGCGAGGCCTCGAACCCGGTGGTCCACAGGCACGCGTCGGCCTGGACCGGCTCGCCCCCGGCGAGCTCCACGGCGTCCGGCAGCACCTTGACGATCTCCGCACCGGTGCGGGTCTCGACGCCCAGGCGCGCGAGGGCCCGGTCGAGGTGGGCGCGGGCCCGCTCGCCCATCATGCTGCCGGGCCGGTCGCGGCCGACGAGCACGACCCGCAGTCCGGGGAACGACTCGGCGATCTCCGTCGCGGCCTCGACGCCGGTCAGGCCGTTGCCGCACACCGCCACGGTGCCTCCGGTGGGGGCGAGCTCCCTCAGCCGCTCCGCGAGCCGTACGGCCGCACCGGGGGTGTCGAGCGTGTGGGCGTGGTCCGCGACGCCGGGCACCTCACCCGTGACGGTCACGCTCCCGATGGCGTACACGAGCGTGTCGTAGCCGAGCACGCGCTCGCCCTCGGTCGCGCTCACGGTGACCCGCCGCAGCGCGGGGTCGATGCGGGTGGCCCGGCCCTGGACGAACTCGATGCCGGTGCCGCCGACCATCTCGGGGATCCGGTGGTCGGCGAGCCGCGTGCCCGCCGCGATCTGGTGCATCCGCAGCCGCTCGGTGAACCGCGGCGAGGGGTTCACCAGGACGACGTGCCCGCCGTGGCGGCGGGTGCGCCGCGCAGCGCGGATCGCGGCCATCATGCCGGTGTAGCCCGCGCCGAGTACCACGATGCGGTGCGGAGCGGTGCTCATGTCCTTCATGCCGTCCTCCTCTGTCGGCGCCCTCTTCAGTGGGGCGTGCGACCACGAGGACGGCTCCGGTCCCCGGCGCCGTGACATCCGGGAGCCGTGATGTGGGTCACAGGGCGGCCGGTTGCTCACAGCCCCCGCCTGGAGCGGTGTGGTTGTGAGCATGGATAATTCACATCCATGTCTCCCCGCATCGATCTGGTGTGGCCCACCGAGGCCGACGAAGCCCTGCGCGAAGAGGTCCAGCGCGTCATGCACGCCGTCGTCGAGCTGGGCGGCGCGGTCGGCTACCTGAGACCGCCCGGCCGGGACGAGACCGACCCCTTCCTGGACGGCGTCCTCGCCGACGTCCGTATCGGCCGCGCGGCCCTGGCGCTGGCACGGGTGGACGGCGTGGTCAAGGCGACGGGGCTGTGGAGGCGGGTGCCGGGACCGGTCTTCGAGCACTCGGCCGAGCTCGGAAAGATCATGGCGCATCCCTCGGCGCGAGGGCTGCGGCTAGGCCGGCTGGTCGTCGCCGCCCTCGTCGAGGACGCCCGTGCCGCCGGCGTCGAGACGCTGACCCTCGGCGTGCGTGGCAACAACCACGGCGCGATCGAGCTCTACGAGGAGCTCGGCTTCCGCGAGTGGGGCCGGCTTCCCAACGTCATCGAGGTGGGCCACGAGCGCTTCGACGAGGTCCACATGTACCTGGAGCTGGGCAGGGACCCGAAGATCGTGCTGAGGGGGTCGGCCCAGGGCGGCCCGGGCTCCTCGCCGCGGCGGTCCCGGGGGCCCGTGGCCTGAAGATCTCGGGGTCAGGCCCGCTGAACTGGGCATACTTTCGGTGACCACGGGATGACGCACGACGGACGGGGGAGCGACATGTCACCTCTCGCATCGGTGCGCCGCGTTTATGACGCTCCCTCTCCCGGCGATGGCACGCGCGTGCTCGTCGACCGCCTGTGGCCGCGCGGCCTGGCCAAGGAGGACGCGCACGTGGACGAGTGGCTCAAGGACGTCGCGCCGTCCAACGAGCTGCGCACCTGGTACGGCCACGACCCCGCCAGGTTCCAGGAGTTCCGGAGCCGGTACCTCGCCGAGCTGGAGGCCCCCGCGCGGCGGTCGGCCCTGGACCGGCTGCGCGGGCTGCTCGAAGCCGGGCCGGTGACCCTGCTCACCGCCACCAAGGACGTCGAGCACAGCAACGCCGCCATCCTGGCCGAGCTGCTGCGCCAGTCGATCTGAGCGCCCGTTTTGCCCGGATGGCTCCGGTCTCTCGTGAAGTGTGCCGGGCTACGGCCGCGAAAGTGGGCCGGGATCGCCGGCAAAGCCTGAGGGCGGACCCGCGAGGGGAGTAGCTTCTCTCAGCGTGTCTTCAGGGCGTACTCACCAGGCACTCAGCGGCGTGCGGCACCATAGAATCATGCGTTCTCTACCTATGGGCGACATAAGTCCTCATAACCGGCATTCCGGGCGGCTCTTCGGGGCCGTGCGCCGGACGCGGTTCAGGGTGGGCGTGACGCTGCTGTTCATGGTGGCCACCCTCGGCGTCACGCTCGACGCCGTCTCCGCGGCGGGCGCGCCGGCCCGCGATCCCGTGTCGATCGCCACCCCGCCCGCGGGTCCAGGCTCGGAAAGGGCCCTACCGGCTCCGCCGGGGGCGGTGGGCATGGTCGTGGGGCTGGGCGACTCGGTGCCGGCCGGTTCCGCGTGCGACTGCGACACCTACGTCTCGCTGATAGGCCAGACCCTGGCGGCGAGGCAGGGAACTCCGGTCGTCAGCAAGAACCTCGCCGCCGCCGGGCTCACCACCCAGGGCCTGCTGGACCAGCTCGCGGACGACGCGGCCGAGGAGACCGTGGTGGAGGCCGACGTGACGATCATCACGATCGGCGCGAACGACTTCGACAGCGCCACCGTCGAGGACGACGCCTGCGGCCCGGGCGCGGACCTGGCCTGCTACAAGGAGGATCTGGCGCGGCTGCGGGCCAACATGGACGCGATCCTGAGGAAGGTCCGCGCGCTGGAGAAGCGCGACGGAAGCCGGATCATCGTGACCGGCTACTGGAACGTCTTCATGGACGGCGCCGTCGGGCGCGCCCAGGGCCCGGCGTACGTCACCACCAGCGACAGGCTCACGCTGGCCGTGAACGAGACCCTCGCGGCCTCGGCCGCCGCGGCGGGCGCGCGGTACGTCGACCTCTACGCGCCGTTCAAGGGCCACGACGGGACGCTGGACGACACGAGGCTGCTGGCGGACGACGGCGACCACCCCGACGCCACCGGGCACCGGCTCATCGCGGGCACGGTGCTCTCCGCCCTGTACGACGTCTGAGACCTAACCCCCGTTAGGTGCAAATTGGTCTTTCGCTGGAATTAACGTGACGCCGGGTTAAGCGGGCCGAAAGCCGTTTTCTCCCTGCTGGGAGCATACGGTCGTGATGGAACAAATGTCCCCCGGCGGCCGAGTCGTGAGATGTTGCGAGTTATCGTGGAGCCCAGGGGGAGAGCATGATGAAGCGAATATTCGCCGCGACCTTGCTGCTCGTGGTCATGGCGGCGGGATTCCTCGTCACCGGGGGCACGGCTCAGGCGGCGTCGAGGATATCGGTGAGCAGGGCGCAGTACAGGATCCTGTTCCACCAGTGCCGGTACGCCAACACCAAGAAGCTGCGCAACCAGTGCAGGCTGGCGGTGAGCAGGCGCTACCGCATCGGCAGGTGGAATCCATACCTCGACTGCCGCACCTATTCCGGCATCACCGTGTGCGGCAAGCTGAAGCTGAGCCGTGCGGAGCGCCGCTGCGTCACCCTTTCGGTGCGGGCGGGCCTGACGCGCCGCCGTGCCGAGGTGGAGTGCTACGCGTTCGCCTAGTAAATCGGGATATTTCCGGTGAAACGGTCGCCGGAGAGGCCTCGTCCCCGGCGTGGAGGAGCGGTCTCAAGGGAGATCGCGACGCGCTGTTGACATGGTCATTTCGTAAGCCAAAATCGGGATCATGCCCCATATCTCGCTCAACAATGACGCGCCCGGCATTGTCGGCCCCATGCTCTATCGCCCCGAGACGGCCGCCCCCCTCAACGACCTGACCGACCTGCTCCTGCGCGGGCCCAGCACGCTTTCCCGGGGCGAGCGCGAGCTGATCGCCGCGTACGTCTCCCGGCTCAACGACTGCGACTTCTGCGGCTCGATCCACGGGGCGGTCGCGGCCGAGCAACTCCCCGGCGGGATGGAGCAGGTCACGGGTGCCTGCGCCAGTCCGGAGACCGCCGACGTGTCGCCGAAGGTGCGCAAGCTGCTCGTCATCGCGGCGCAGGTGCGGGAGAGCGGCCGGGCCGTCACCGCCGAGGCCGTCGCCGCGGCGCGCGAGGTGGGCGCCACCGATCTGGAGATCCACGACACCGTGCTCATCGCCGCCGCGTTCTGCATGTTCAACCGCTACGTCGACGGCCTGGCGACCCTCGCGCCGCCGGACCCGGGGGCCTACCAGCCCATGGCCAAGCAGATCGTCGCCGAGGGGTACTCCGGCGTGATCCACGCCTTCGGCGGCTAGGCCTTCGGCGGCTAGGCCTTCGGCGGCTAGGCCTTCGGCGGCTAGGCCTTCGGCGGCCGGCCGAATGCGCGGAACCCCTGGAAACAGGGGCATCGTCTCTCTCCGCTTCTCTCACGGGCAGGACCGACCGGGGGTGAGCCGCAGGTCACCATGTTTCCCACCGATTTCACCGGGTAACGCCGTGCGCACTTGGGCCGCTCACGCCGAGGAGGAGACAGTCCCCATGATGGAGCACGACGGCGACGTCATCACCGTGCTGACCACCGATCACCGTGAGGTGGAGCAGATGTTCGCCGAGCTGGAGATGTCGCGTGGTGACGACGAACGCCGCAGGCGGCTGACGGAGAAGGTCATCATCGAGCTCGTCAGGCACTCGGTCGCGGAGGAGGCCTATCTCTACCCGGCGACGCGCAGGCTCATCCCCGGAGGCGACGAGCTGGCCGACCGTGAGATCGCCGAGCACGCGGAGGCCGAGCGCCTGATGAAGGAGCTGGAGCGCACCGACCCCGGCGACCCCGCCTTCGACCACCTGCTGGACAGGTTCATGGCCACCGTGCGCGAGCACGTGCGGGAGGAGGAGAGCCGGCTGTTCCCCGAGCTGGTCAAGTACGCCGGCGCGGAGGAGCTGCACGCGATCGGCAAGAAGATCCGGGCCATCAAGAAGATCGCTCCCACGCGGCCGCACCCCGCCGTGCCGGACAATCCGTTGGCCGGCAAGCTCCTCGCCCCCGGCACGGGCCTGGTCGACCGGATCCGCGACCTGGTCACCGGGCGGGGTAAGGACTGAGGCGAGGCCGGTTCCGGCGGTGCCGCCACGGCCGCCGCCGGAACCGGGTCAGGCAGGGACGTGGTTGCGCAGGCGCAGCTCGTCCGGGTAGGGGAAGAAGTACGTCTGGTCCCGCAGGTACGTGGCTCCCGCGCCCCTGATGTGGTGGCGCAGCAGGGCCAGCGGCACGCTGAGGGGCACGTGGCGGGCCTGGTACGACTGGATCACCTCGACGAGGTCGGCGCGGCGCGCCGGGTCCAGGTGGTCGCTGATCATGCCGAGGCAGTGCTGCAGCACGTTGACGTTGCGGCCGATCGTCCCCCTGACGGCGAGAGCCGTACGGAAGGCGTGGCCGTAGCCGGCGGCGAGCCGGTCCCTCTGGCACGTGCCCGCCTCGGCGACGAGCCGTCCGATCCGGCGGTAGGCGCCGGGGTCGTGGGCGAGGATCTGCATCTTGTGCCGGGAGTGGAAGGCCACCAGGTCGCGGGGCCGCCAGTCGCCCTCGAAGAGCGCCCTCAGGCGGGCGTGGGCGAAGATCCGCTCGACGAACGCCTCGCGCAGCACCTCATCGTGCAGCCGCCCCTCGTCCTCCACCGGCAGCAGCGGGTGGGCGTTCATGATCCCGTCCGCGTACAGGCCCCGGTCGCGCCGGTCCGCGGACGCCTCGCCGGTGTGGACGGGGACGCCGTGGATCCCGCAGCTCGGGCTCTTGGCCTTGAAGACGTAGCCGTCCACGCGCAGCACCGCCGCGCGTTCCGTCGCCAGGGCCTTCATCGGCGCGGTCAGGTCCCTGCGGGTCCTGCGGGTCACCAGGCGCGGCCCGTCCGGGGAGCGTTCGAGGCGGAGCGTCTCGCGCGGGGTGCCGAGGCCGAGGTCCATCTCCGGGCACATCGGCACCCAGTCCACGTGGTCCGACAGCGCGTCGGAGAGGAACCTGTCACGGCTGTGACCGCCGTTGAACCGCACCGCCGCGCCGAGCAGGCAGCTCGACACCGCCACCCGCGGCCGTACGCGCTCGCCGCTCATCCGGCAGCCACGTCCAGCAGCTCCAGCAGCGAGGACAGGCGGTGCAGGCCGCGTGTCGTGCGCGCCTTGATGGTGCCGAGGGGCGCCTGGAGACGCTCCGCGATCTCCGCCTTGCGGGCATCCAGGGCGCGCAGCGCTGCCATTGCTGGCATTTCTTCCCTGATGGGATCCATGTCTTGTTCTTCGTTGCCCCGGCCCGGCATGGATGCGTCCACGGGGGAGCGAGCCACCTGTGCATCCGGAAGCCCCGCCACCGCCGAAAGGGTTAGCAGCGATCAAAGGAGCTGCACCTATGGTGATGGCGAGGCGAGGCCCGGCCGTGGTCATCGGAGCGGGTCTGGGCGGCCTCTCCGCCGCGATCCGGCTCGCCGCGGCGAGGCGTGACGTGACGGTGGTCGAGGCCAGGGACGTGCCGGGAGGCTGCTGCGGCACCGCGAGCCTCGGCGGTTACCGCTTCGACACCGGGCCGTCCGTCCTGACCATGCCCGGCGTGCTGGCCGACCTGTTCGCCTCGGCGGGCGAGGACATGGAGCACTGGCTGCGGCTGCGCAGGCTCGACCCGTACTACCGGCTCAGGTACCACGACGGCTCCCACCTGGACATCGTGGCGGGGGAGGAGGCGATGACCGAGCAGGTGCGCACCCTGTGCGGGCCCGCCGAGGCCGTGCGCTACCGGAAGTTCCGGCGGCTCCTCGGCGAGATGTTCGAGGCGGAGTGGCCCGCGTTCATCGACCGCGACATGACCCGGCTCAGGAGCCTGGCCCAGCCGTACGCGCTGTCGCGGCTCGCCGCGCTCGGCGGATTCCGGCGGCTCGACCGGCTCGTCAGGCGGCACCTCACCGACGACAGGCTGATCAGGGCCCACACCTTCCAGGCGCTCTACGTGGGTCTGTCGCCCCGGCGGGCGCTCGGCATCTACGCCGTGGTGGCGCACCTGGACACCGTCGGCGGCGTCTACTTCCCCCGCGAGGGCGGCATGCACGCCGTCCCGAGGGCCATGGCCGCCGTCGCGGTGAAGGCGGGAGCGGTGTTCCGCTACGGCGTGCGCGCGACGAAGATCGAGACGGACGCGTTCGGCGTCGCCGCCGTACGGCTGGACACCGGCGAGCGCCTCACGGCGGGCGACGTGGTGGTCGCCTGCGACCTGCCCAAGGCCCACGCGGGCCTGCTGCCGGACGGCGCCGGGGACTGGCGGCTGCGGCGCCCGAGGTTCTCGCCGTCGTGCCTGGTGCTGCACTTCGGCCTCGACAGGCGGCTGCCAGGCCAGGCGCACCACACCCTGCACTTCGGCGAGGAGTGGGACTCCACCTTCACGGCCCTGTCCGCCGGCAGGCCACTGCCCGATCCGAACCTGCTGGTGACCTACCCCGAGTCCGACACGGGCGCGGCGCCGGCCGGGCACGCCACCCTCGCCGTGCTGCAGCCCACCCCCAACCTGCTCGACGGCGGCGACTGGGACCGGCTGACGCCCCGGCTGGAGGACCGCCTGCTACGCCGGCTCGCCGACCTCGGCTACGGCGACCTGTGGGCGGCGCCCCGGCTCACCCTGGACCCGCCCGAGTGGGAACGGCGCGGCCACACGGCGGGCACCCCCTTCGCCCTGGACCACCGCTTCACCCAGACCGCCTGGTTCAGGCCGTCGGGAACCGCGGGACGCATCCCGGGGCTGCACTTCGCGGGCATGCACACCGCTCCAGGGGTTGGGGTGCCACCGGTGCTGATCTCCGGCCGACTGGCCGCCGAAAGGATCCTGGATTGCTAGAATGATCGTCTAGCGATTGGTGCGGTCAGGCAGAAGGGTGATCATGGGTTCGCTCGCCGACTTCCAGAACGAGATCTACCTGAACGGGCTCGGCGACGTCCTGCCGGAGCTGCCCACCGACCTCACCGCGCTCGAACACCTCGCGCGGCAGCGGCTCACCCCCGAGGCGTTCGGTTACGTCGCCGGCTCCGCCGGCACCGAGTCGACGGCGCGAGCCAACCGGGAGGCCTTCGAGCGCAGGCGCATCGTGCCCCGCATGCTGCGCGACGTGGCCGTACGGGACCTGTCGGTCGAGCTCTTCGGACAGACGCTGCCCTCCCCGGTGCTGCTGGGCCCCATCGGCGTCCTGACGATCGTGCACCCCGAAGGAGAGCTCGCCGTGGCGCGGGCGGCGGCGGCGCAGGGGGTGCCGATGGTCCTGAGCACCGCCGCCTCGCACTCGATGGAGCAGGTCGCCGACGCGAACGGCGACGGACCTCGCTGGTTCCAGCTCTACTGGTCCAAGGACCGCGACGTCGTGGCGAGCTTCCTCGCGCGCGCGAAGGCCTCCGGTTACACGGCCCTGGTCGTCACGCTGGACACGCACACGCTCGGCTGGCGTCCGCGCGACCTCGACAAGGCCTACCTGCCGTTCCTGCGCGGCATCGGCGTCGCCAACTACTTCACCGACCCCGCGTTCCAGAAGGCGGTCGGTGGCTCGATCGACGACTCCAACCGTGACGCCGCGATCCTGCGCTGGGCCACCACGTTCGGGGACCCCTCGCTCAGCTGGGACGACCTGGCATTCCTGAGGGACTACTGGGACGGCCCGATCCTGCTCAAGGGCATCCAGCACCCGGACGACGCGTGGCGGGCCGTGGACGCGGGCATGGACGGCGTCGTCGTCTCCAACCACGGTGGCCGCCAGGTCGACGGCGCCATCGGTTCGCTGGACGCGCTGCCCGGCGTGGTCGGAGCCGTCGGCGACCGGACCACGGTGCTGTTCGACAGCGGCATCCGCACGGGCCCCGACGTCATCAAGGCCCTGGCGCTCGGCGCGCAGGCCGTACTGCTGGCCCGCCCGTACGCCTACGGCCTCGCCCTCGCCGGGGAAGCCGGCGTCCGCCACGTCATCCGCTGCCTCCTCGCCGAACTAGAAATAGCCATGGCCCTAACCGGCACCACCCGCCTCTCAGAACTGACCCCCGACCTACTGGCATCTGGGTAAGCCCTTTGGCTCTCTGGGTGGTGGGAGGCCAAGCACTTACACATGCAGCTCAGGTGGGTACCCGGTCCAGCGAAGTTCGGCGGGTAGATGCGCCATGTCGTTGTAGATGAGTACGGAGGGGGGCCGGCCGGGTGCGTACCGGATGACCGTCAGGGCCGCGTTGCAATGGTTCAGACCCAGCCAACGCCACTTCGGGGCGTCCAGCGCGGCCCGGACCAGCCATCCAACGAGAAAGTTGTGGGTGACGACCAGCTCGTGGCGAGTTTCGTCGCCCGGTGCCGAGCCGGTGAACCGCTCCAGCGCCTCGCGGGCCAGCAGAGTGCCGCGCTCGTGCTCCTCCGCCGGAAACTGGGCGAGGAACCGGAGCAGGTAGTCGGCCGACTCCGGCGGTAGCTCCTCTCGTCCGGGCATATAGGGCACGTAGTCTCCGGCGATCTCTGAAACGCGCACGGGAACGCCGTCCAGTTGCTCGCCGATCAGCTGTGCTGTCTGCGCGGCCCGGGGCAACGGGCCGTGGTGGATCATCGAGATAGGGATGTCCCGGAGTCGCTTGCCAAGCAGTACGGCCTGCCTGCGACCCCTTTCCGTCAGTTCGCTCTCATCCGCCGAAGCCTCACCGTGCCGGGTGACATACAGATAACGGGTCGCTGCTTCAGCCATGCCCTACCTCTCCGGTCAGCACTGAGAATCTCGTTCATCGCCCCGACGAGCGCCAGGCGTTCTTAATCATGACGCATAGGTACGAAACCGGGGGTAGGGGCTCTTCTATCCCCACCCGTGAGCCACGCGACGGGTGATCCACTTGACACCCACCCAGGCCGTTACCTGCCGGGCCGGGTAGGCGGATGTGACGCTGTAGCCGGGACCTCGAATACCTGGATGCGACCGCAGATCCGGGTCTACGGTCCTCTATCTCGGCCACCTGCGATCCTCCTCGACTGCGCTGCCGTTGTGATCACCTCGGGTAGCGAGAGGTGTGCCCTTCCGGTGCCCCGTCGATACCGAAGGACAGCAGGCGCTCTCCCTGTGCGGGCGATGGCTGTTCCCCGGGCCATGGACCGCGTTGATCAGCCCGCCCAGGCTGTCACCTACGCGAAGCGGAGCGACCGCCAGCCGACCGTCTACCGCCTGAACGTTCTCCTCAGCAAATCAGTTCTCTTCACAAGAAGTGTTGACATGTGATCGAACGCGGATGCACCCTTCAACCGGGAGAGCGCTCTCCCCTTCCTCGCGTCGCAGTCCTGGCAGGGCGTCCCCATTTCGAGGAGAAGCAGTGCATCGGTCCCGTCTGGGCCTTCCGGTCGCGGTGCGCTGTGCATACCCGATGTTCACCCGGAGCCCGTCATGATCGGCGTGCTGGTCGTCGACGACAACCCCATCGTCCGTTCGGCGTTGCGCGGCTTCCTCGACGCCACCGACGACGTACGGGTCATCGGCGAGGCCGCCGACGGCCGCGAAGCGGTCGCCATCGCCCAATTCGTCCAGCCGACCGTGACCCTGCTCGACCCCCGGATGCCGGTCGCCGACGGCCTGTCCGTGCTCGGCGAGTTGAGCCGGCACACCAGTGTTCTGGCTCTCACCGTCGACGCCGACCCGAATCTCATCGCGCGGATGCTGCGCGGCGGGGCCCGCGGTTACCTGGTCCACGGCGAGTTCGACCCCGGTGAACTGCGGCGCGCGATCATCGCCGTCGCCGCGGGCCACGGATGGCTGTCGCCGATCGCGGCGGCCGTCGCCACCGCGACCGTCCGCGACCACGGCGTCCACGAACAGGCCCAGCACGACCTCGCCGAGCGACAGCGCGAAGCCCGCTCCCGCTACGCGCTCACCCAACGCGAACAGGACGTCCTGGCATTGCTGTCCGAAGGACTGTCCAACGCGGCCATCGCCCACCGGTTGCTGCTCACCGAGAAGACCGTGAAGAACCACCTTCACCACATCTTCGCCAAGCTGGGCGTGAACAGCCGTATAGAGGCTGTCCTGCGGTGGATCGGTCACACGTAGCCCCGCAGGGCAGTTCGGCGACTGGCCGAGAGCGCCCGCGATGCTCGGCTCGCCCCGAAACGACGCATGCCGTCGCGGGCCGATCCCGAACGTAGACGTGGAGTGACACAGGCAGGTGGCCCTGGCACCCGATGCCAGGGCCACGTCTGCGCGCCGGAGGAGCGGCGACCCGTCACGCCGCGTGCGGATCTTCGACCGGCGGAAGGATCAGAACTGACCGGCGGTGTTGCACTTGGCTTTCTGGACGACGCAGTTCTTGACCCGGTGGCCTTGGGCGTCGTTGTCCCAGGCGATGAACACATCGCCGTGCATGGACGAGGCCATGCCCGAGGACAGGGTGAAGCCGTCGGCGCTACCACTGGTCGGGTAGGCGATGACGAACGAGATCGACGGGATGGCGACCGGGAACGCGCCGCCGCACTTGCCGTCGTAGGTGTAGGAGACGTGCGACTTGTGATCGAGGCTGTCGAGGTGGACGCCGTCCCAGCAGTCCTGGAACACCAGCTGGAACATCAGGGTGGCACCCGGGGCGCACAGCGGCCAGTTGCCGTCGGCGCTACGGCCGATCTCACCGCCGGGGCCGGCGCAGTAGAACTGGTTGACCGACCCGGCAGGAGTGGGCGTCTGGAGCTTGGCGTTGCCGGCGATCATGCGGAAGCCCTGGGGGAAGGGCACCGTCGGCGTCGGGTCCGTCAGGCGCGAGCCGTAGTACACCACGACACTCTTGGGCTCGACCGCCTTGCCGTGCTCGTACACGGTGGGGATCCAGTACGCCGACAGGTCCGCCGGGGCGGGCGCGCAGCTTGTGCCGGTGTTGGCGAACAGGGTGCCGGTCGTCGTGTTCGCGTCGGTGCTGTGGTTGCCGAAGAAGCTGTGCATGTGCGACGCGCCGGGCAGGCCTGGGAAGATGATCGGGTCGTCGGGCTTCGAGTGACTGTAGGTGCACAACGCGTTGAACTCCGGGACTCGCACGGCGTTGGCGGGCGCCGGGTCCATCGGCATCGCCCGGAACGCGGCGAGCTGAGCGTTCCACTTGGCCTGGTCGATGGTGATCCAGCCGGGACTGGGGGTGGGGGTGCCGGTGCCCCCGCCGCTGAACGAGAACCAGTTGATGTTCACGAAATCGCCGGAACCGGCGGTGGCCCGCATGACGGCGAAGACCGTCTGGGCGCCAGTGGGATGGGTGGTGGCGGCGGTCGCGGTCTGGGTGACCCAGGACTGCCAGCCCCCCGTCCCCGTGACGGCGAACTGTGCGAGGATCGGCCCCGTCAGCGACCCGGTGCGCAGCTCGATCGTGCCCGATCCGCCGGTGACCGCGGACGCGACTCTCGCCGAGACCGTCAGCGGGCCGGCGGTGCCGAGGTCGACACCGTCGTACCGCATCCAGTCACCGCCGGAGAGATAGCCGACGGCCTGGCCGCCGCCCGTGTCGACGGTCGGCTCTACCTGCGCGCCGGACTGCGCGGCGAAAGACTCCGCCTGGACGGTCAGATCCTGGGTGGCCGCGTTCGCCATGGGCGTCACGATGGCGGCGACCAGCGCGAGCGCGACCGCCGCCGCGCCGCTGATGAGCGTGTTGACCGCTCGCCGGCGTCCGCGGTGCCGTATCGCTGTGACCGCGTAGCGCGACCGTAGGGGCTCGATCTGGCGCGGTGTTCCGATGCCTTCTGGCATGGATTCCTCCTGACTGCGTGCGCGTGGGGTCGGCGGACCGGGCCTGGCCATCCGCCGGCGTTCCCACACGGACACATAGGGGGACGGTCACTGCCGGAGAGGCGGCCTGGACATCGGCTACGCCCGATCCGATGTCGCTCGTACGACCATTACGGATGCGTTTCACGATAGTTGCCACACTGTGTCAGCACATGAGTCAAAAGTCCCGCCGGAGAGCGCTTTCAGTGGCCCCGCCAGGAGGGTTCGGAAGCCGCCATCGACTATGAGACCCCCTTGAACTGCGGTGCCTCAGAATCGGTGCGACGAATCGATGAAGTCACGTCTCATTGATCATGAGGCAGATCTGTGGATGTCTCGGCGCGGTTAGATCGGGAAGCGGCCGCGGCGCCAGTGCCAGTGGCGGCCGGCCTTCAGGTGGTCGACGATCGCGCGCTGGAGCACGGTGCGGCGCGGCAGCTGGTCGAGCGGCGTGGTCAGGGTGCGGAACACGAACCGCAGCACCTCGACGTCGGCGTCCAGCCCTTCCGGCTCCTCGTAGGGCTCCAGCTCGAACCTCCGCTGGAACCGGACGATGTTGGAGTCCCCGGGCAGGTACTCCAGCAGTTGCGGGTCGAGCAGCCACGAGCCGCAGGAGAACGCCGTGTAGCGCTCGTCGGGAAAGTGGCGCGGGAAGAACGCGCGGGCCTCGTCGAGCGACGCCGCGACGGCCTCCGGGGTCATCGGCCCCGAATCGGGGATGTGCAGGTCGATGGCGGTGCCGCCGCGCTGGTGCTGCAGCCGGCCCAGCTCGTAGACTCCGCCGCGCGCGTGCAGTGTCAGCCAGCTCTGCATGACCGGCCAGCCCTCGCGGTGCATCCGCCGGTCGATCGCGAGGTTGCGGCCCAGGTCCGCGAGGGTCACCCACGGCACGGCACCGGTGATGCCGTGGTCGCGGTGGTACCCCATGACGACGTCGACCAGGGCCAGGTACGCGTACACGTAGAGATGCCGCCAGGCGGGGCCCCGTTCGCGCGGCAGCTCAGGACCGGGCGACAGCCAGCCGTGGCCCCCGAGATCGGCGCGGACCAGGGCGATCGAGCGGTCGAGCAGCCAACGCAGCTCCGGAGTCCACAGTGGAGAGTCGGGGTCGGGCCAGCCCGCCATGATCTCGGCGGCGTCGTCCGGCCGCACCGCGAGCCGGTCGAGGATCGCGGGCGCGTCGGCCTTGGCCGGCAGCGGAGCCGACGGCCGGTCCCCGGCGAGCCGGTGCGCGCGCTCGACGTCCTCGACGGATACCCCGAGCCGGGCGGCGGTGTCGTCCAGATCCACGCGGACGATCCTACGTACCTCGTGTCCTGTTTTGTTGGTCTCTGCTCTCCTCGGCACGAGAGGACCGCGAGCAGGGTCACCAAGTGCCCCAAGCCGGTAAGACGGCTGAGGGGCCGAGATCATGCCGGATACCGGAATCTATTGTCTCGGCGCGGCTGACTGAAGCTCCGCGTACTGGTCGAGAGCATCGAAACGTGCGGGGATGGGCACAGAGATTTCTTCCCCCACCCGTGACCCGCTTGACGGGTGAGCCAATTGACGCCCACCCAGGCCGTTACCAACGCAAAGCGGCGGCCAGTAGTGCAGATATGAGTGGCGCGATGCCCAGCATTACTCGAAAAGACGAACGACCCCGGAAAAACTACGAGTGAGCGACTCGATTACGGCCTTGCCCTTGTCCGCCGTGCCCAGAGACGGGAGCCCGACGACTCCGCTTGTGGTGTACGCCTGCATCCCGGACGTCAGTAGATGGCGCCTGTCGCCTGCCGTCCAGTCAGCTGACTCGTATCCATCGCGTACCAGGTCTGGATAGGCATACAGCAGAATGGAGGTCTCAAGCTCTCCCGCATGCATGTCCTCGTGCATGGACGACGAGAGCTGGGCGGCGGCTCTGGCCTCGTTCCAGTCTTCCTTCGCAGGGAACAACGCCATGCTCCGACCCTTGGCGTTGGCTTCCTGCACGACATTGCTGAGAACGTAATTACCGCCATGCCCGTTCACGAGCACGACAGTCGCGATTCCACTACGGGTCACTGAGTCGTAGACATCGCTGACGATCGAATAGAGCGTCTGTGCTGAAATGCTGACAGTGCCGGGCCACTCACTATGTTCGTGCGAACAGGAAATGGTCACGGGAGGAAGAAGAAGGACGCGATACGCGCCGGCCAACTCTCGTGCGATCACGGACGCGACAACCGTGTCCGTGGTGAGAGGAAGATAGCTGCCGTGTTGTTCGAAGCTGCCAATCGGGAGAATCGCCATTGACGCACTGCGGTCTCGTTCGTCCGTCGTGGTCGCTGTGGTCAGCAGGTGGTTCACCAGGTTCCTTCCGGCGTGGACGGCGAAGATTGAGACGCAGTGGTCACGATGTCCAACCTTGCGATCGAGTCTGCCACATCGTGGTGGTTGGACCATCTGCTCAAACAGCGGCGAAGAGCCTTGAGCTGCGACAGCACCCGGCCCGAACCAAGTACATGGGTCAGCGCGATGGCGTCATCGGTTACCTGGCAGGCTTGCTCCGGGTGGTCGGCCACGGCATACGCGGTCGCGAGGCGCGCCAGGCACAGAGCCCGGTCACGGACCTGACCTGGGTCCGCCCACCGGGACCGGCTGTCCTCGAACATCGGCAGGGCTCGGGAGGCGCGTCCGAGTAGCACCCAGGATGCGCCCGCTTCCATTTCGATATACGAGGGCGTGCAGTACGGGGCACGGTCAGTCTCCACCTGGTCGATGCCTGCCGTGGCCTCGGCGAGTGCGGTCTCGGAATCTTCAGCGAAGCTATCTAGCTCGCCGAGATGCGCGTGGGCGTTCGCGCGAGCCCGGAGTAATACGGCCCTGAGTCGTGGCGTCAGAACGCTGGACTTGGACAAGGCCGCATTGGCCAAACCTAGCCCGTGAGCATAGTCGCCCGACTCTGCGGCGATGTTGCTCTTACGCATGAGGATATATGAGATGACATGTTGATCCCCAGCCTCCATTGCGTAGTCCAGCGCCTTGTTGGTCCAAAACATGGCTTCTACGAAGTTGCCAGAATCCTGGTGCAGCCAACCGAAGAATTCGAGGAACTCGCTGCCGATATCGAGTGCCTCGGCTCGGTCGACCCCCTTGGCGACTTGGCATACTCGTTCGATGATGGGAACTTGCCCATGGACGCCTCTGATGAGCAGCCGCGGCCCCATCATCGCCTCCGCCTCGATCTGCGCAGTGAGAATGCGACGGAGTCCGGCCACGATAGGTGGAGTTGTAGCGCTGGTGAGACCTCCCAAGCTGAGATGCTGCGCCGTCGCGCCCGTACTGGCCGGCGGTTCTTGGCCGGAAAGATTATCCAGTGAAGCGCCGACAGGTTGGCCGGAAGGGGACGTATCGGAGAAGTCAGGGGCAAGTCCAAGCGCGGTACGTGCGGCGCCCGGCATGCCCAGGCCGCTGGCGATCCGCTCGAAGACGTCCAGTCTGGTTACCTGGACGGACCCTTTCATGATTTCACTGACTTTGCCCTGGCTGAGACCTGTCGCGCTGCCGATAGCCGTTTGGCTCATCCCGGCGTACTGGCGTACCAGCCGGAAGACATGCCCTATGTCGCGTACACGCAGGGCCGCGAGCATCGCAGGTAGCTGCCAGACGGAGGCGGGGACCTTGACGGGGTCTGCCGAGCCTACGGGCATGCGGTGACTTCCTCTCAGGTCGAATCGGTATCCACCGGGCATTTATGACGATGTGCACTGACGCTCTATCCCGTCCCGGGATACCAGCATGCCTTCTCTGGATACCGGCGCGGGATGGGTTGCGCTGCCTCGCTTATCCATCCTGATGCCATGCCTGTCGACGAAGAGCGAAATCGACGAAACTGCCCGGCCTACCGAGAGGCAGGATCGCCCTTCATGCAGGTTAATCGCGTGAAAGCCGAATTGCGCCTGGCTGACCGCCGATGGTCCCTCTCTTCGAGTCCTTCGACGGTGTGGAAGTGCCGGCGTGACGGTTCCGTACTGATCAACCGTGCGAAGGGAGCCGACCCCGTGTCGATCACATGTGACCCCGTACCTCAGTCCACCGCAGCACATTATGGTGCTCTGCTCGGCGGGCTCAATGACGCCCTCAAGATGCATGGCGTCTACGGCCGTGAGGTCAGGGTCATACGGCTCCGCTTGCGCTTCAATGAATACACGGCATCCACCTACATGCCTCCCGAACTGGAGATCCGAGGAGCGGACTGCCGACTGCGGGCGACAGTGACGATCGTTCGGGGGCACTGTGAGCTGGCCTACTGTGTTCGCCCGATGGGCGATGACCTCCATTTCGTGTTCCCGGTCAATGAGGGAGCCGAAGCGCTGGCCTTCCTGGTAGGCCGGGCGCGGGACTGGCAGACGGCGCTGTGAGCGCTCCTACGCTCGCGCAGCTCCAGCAACGCCACCGGCCGTACCTGGCAGATCCTCGACTTCCACGGCGGCCGGATCGCCTACCGGCGCCATTCGTGGTCGGCTCAAGCGGAGAGATTCGGCATCTCTAACGTCTTGGGCGCCGACACTCTCGCCGATCTCGCAGTTCGGCTCATGTCCACGGGCGACGTCGCCGCGCTGGTCCTGGTCGGCGCCTTCGTGGTCGCGTGCCTGGTACTGGCTTGGCAGGAGCACCGGCGTCGCGATTGACCCCCTGTCACCCCGAGAAGAACGGAGAACCCTCTATGCCAACCCCGCTGATACAGCAAGTCGCCTGCGCTGACACCATCGACCTCGACCTGCTGGATCGCGTCCGCCACGAGACGCTGACCATCCCCGACCGCTGGGTCACCGAGTACGGCGAATACCAGTCCGGCGGCTGGGGCACGCTGTCGCTTCTGAACCAGACCGGTACCGCCACCGACGTGACCATCACCGACTGCGAACCGGTCGCGACCGACCTGCTGGCCGCGATGCCGACCACCCGTCAGCTCCTGTCCGACCTCGGCCTCCGCTACATGTGGGTCCGCATCGCCCGATTTTAGCCAGGGTCGTTCCTGTGGGAGCACCGCGACTACGGCGAGCTGAAGTCGGTCGAGCGACACCGGCTCCACATCCCCCTGGCCACCAGTAGCGCGGCCTACATGGTCTTGGGCGGCTCGGCCGTACACCTGTCGGCGGGTCGGCTGTGGCGGCTCACCCCAACTCACGCGCACGGCGCGTGCAACCGGTACGGCCCACCCCGGCTGCACCTGATCCTGGACTGCTACTCCAGCCCAGAACTGGCCGAGCTGACCAACGGCCAGCACCTCCCCGACGACGCCGTACGCCCGCTGCTACCACTGACCGACGAGCTGGCCCACCAACAGGTCGAGCAGGCCCTGACCCTGGCTCGGCTCGGCTACCACGACGCCGCGGAGCAGCACCTGTTGCAGCTCTACTTCACCCACAAGCTGCGCGAGGGGCAGGTCTACGACCTGCTCCACGACCTGCACGACACACTCGGCGACACCGGCACCGCCCAAAAGTGGCGCCACCGGAAATCCGTCTTGCTCGGCACCGCCTCATAGGGAGGACTGTCCCATGTCCGCGATTCTCGACGCCGCCATTGATGATCTCGTGGTGGTCAACCGGCCCGCCCAGATCGCGATCCTTGAGCGCGTCTCCGGCCTGCTGGCCACCAGCCCCGCTGTCACGGACCTGCTCGTCCGCGGCTCCTTCGCCAGTGGTGACTCCGACCGCTTGTCGGACGTGGACCTCGTCATCGGCGTCTGCCCGCCGACTTTCTCCGAGTTCGTGGGCGCCCATCATGCTTTGGCCGCCACACAGTTGGGCGCGATCCTGCCCGGCTGGAGCGACACCATCGTGCCCAGAATGGGCGGGCTCGGCTATGTCCACCTGATAGAGCACGACGGCAAGCTCTGCCAGCTGGACCTGTACCTCGCCCCGGCCGACCGCATCGACCACATCGCCGCGGTCACCAGGGGCCGCGCCATCTACACCGCGCCGTACGGCGGTGACCGACTACCTGACCGCGCCGCCGCGGCGTTCGTCGCCGACCGTCTCGCCGCAGCGCCCACCTGCGAGCAGCTCTTCGTGGAGACACTCGTGCTCACCTGGATGATCCACAAGCGCATCTTGCGAGGCCAGCAGTTCATGGCCTACGCCGAGACTCATATGCTCCACACCGCTGCCCGCAGCCTGATCCGCACCGCGCTCACCCCCGAGCGGGCCCAGTACGGCTGGTACCACCTCGACACCGAGATCGGCCGCACACCGATCGGCCGCTGGTGCCTGGCCCAGTTGGACGCGCTCATCAGCAGCCCGCCCGTGCCGACCATGCGTTCCCTGGCCGAGTCCCTGGAACGCATCCTGACCCTCGCCCACCGCACCGTACCGGACATGATGGCGGCGCTGGGCCCGGCCATCGACGCCTACCGCTACCACCTCGACCTCGACTGAGCCGGCTCAAGCGATACGGTTGTGAGGTGCCCCTTCACGTCGAACGGCGAGCTACCAGCGCCGAGCAGGAGTAGACGAGACACCTTCTCGGCCCCTGCTCGGCGTGGTTGCCGCAGCCATCCCAACACCTTGAGGGGCCTTTCACCGTGCCATCCGATCTGTTCGACCATCCGCCGCTCGGCTTCACAGCGGCACGCCCGTCCTGGAGCGATCTCCCCAGCGAACTACGCGACCTCATCACCACTCGCCTCGGCTCGGCCGTCGTCACCGCCGACGTGCAGGGCGGCGGCTTCTCGCCAGGGGCTGCCGCGCGTCTCGGCCTGGCCGGCGGCGACCGGGCGTTCGTCAAGGCCATCCCGGCTGATCACGTCCTGGCGGGAAAGTACCAGGTCGAGGCAGAAACCGCCGACCGGCTTCCCTCTGCCATACCAGCGCCGCGCCTGCGATGGCACGGCACGTCGGCCGGATGGATCGTCCTGATCTTCGACGACATCGAAGGACGTCACCCTGATCTGTCGCCCGGCTCAGCGGACATCCCCACCGTCGTGCCAGCCGTCTCCGACATGGTCGAACTGCTGACGCCGTCCCCCCTGTCCGGTCTTCCGCAGGCCTCCGCCGGCCGAGTCCGCTGGCTGCACGGCTGGCGCGAACTGGCCGACTCACCACCGTCCGACCTTGGCGGCTGGGAACAACAGCACCTGCACGAGCTCGCCGACCTGGAAACCCTCTGGGGGCGGCATGCCGACGGCACCACCTTGGTCCATGGGGACATCCGGCCCGACAACCTGCTCATCACCACGAGCAACAGAACCGGGTTCGTCGTGGACTGGGCGCAACCATGCCAGGGCGCCGCCTGGCAGGACCTCACAGACCTCGTTCCTCACCTGATCATGGCCGGAAACACTCCGGGAGCCGCCGAAAAGGCGCTGGTCGGCGCCCGGGCCTGGGATCTCGTTCCATCAGATGTGATCACCAGTTACGCGGCCGCATACGCCGGCTACTGGACTCGCATGAGCCGCCAGCCCGCACCGCCAGGCGTACCGAACCTACGCAACTACCAGCGCCGGGCAGCAGCCGCCGCCATCGCTTGGACGAGGTACCGCACTGGATGGTAGGACCGGTCACCTGCTCTCCGAAGATCTGGTGCTGGACTGCTCGAACCGAGTCAGCGGCTCATCGATCTTCGTGGTGGACGTGCCCAGCAGCGTGGCACCGATGGTGGCTACGCGACATCGGCCCGTACGAAGCGCGTTGCGAGCTGCTTGTTGATGGCGTCCTGGTCGAAAGGAACGGGGTCTTCCGGGTACTCGGGATCGTAGTGCTCGATCGGGTTGTCACCTCTGCCAGCGACGCAGACGGGGTGGGTGACTTCGTCGTCACGAACCTTCTCCAGGAGGATCTCGTGCCGCCAGGTGTCACCAAGGTCGTAAACATAAGTGATCTTCGAGTGAGGCGACGGAAGTGCCCGGTTAATCCGGTAGGTGTACTCGTCGCCGCACTCCTCCAGCCGGTGGAACGGATCGGCGTACCTGCGCTTGGCGGTGCTGAACACATGCAGATGATCGTCGCCCCAGCCGAACAGGTCACTGATCACTCCGTGCAGGTGCCCCAAGGTCAGGTTCTCGGGGACCAGTACGCGCCGCCACAGCCCGCCGTACAGAGAGATCTTGAGCTGGTAGACCGGGATCGGCGGCGGGGTTAGTGGCAGCGCGGCCAGCAGCCTGACAGCGTCAGGATGGCCACTGTCACGCACGGCGTCGTGAACGTCGCCGTCGACCGCGTCCAGCAGGATGTACCAGGCGTCGGTGGCGCCGTGTCGGTCCAGCGCTGCCAGGGCATGGTCGACCGCGACCCAGTGCATGTCCTGCTCCACGGGCACGGGCCCGCTGTCCAGGTCGGCGAGAGCGCACCGGGCATGCGCGCTGCCGGACCTTGGGCGGGCACGGCGCGCTCAGCGCCGTGGCGGCCTGCGGAACCAGCGCGGGTTTGAGCGCACCGCCGGGGGTGACGGCTCGTCCAGCCCCCACCCACGCAGAGAGCATGCGGGCGGTGGTGACGGCCTCGCACTGGCGAACGCTATGGGAAAGCTGGAGGGACACGCGCGTGATGGTATCGAGCCAAGCCCTGCTCAGACGGGGAATCGTGCCAGCAGGCAGGCCAACGAGTGAGCGTCGCTCGCCTGTTCGACGATTGTCGAGCTTGCCCAGCTTGGCGGGGTTGAGACCGAGCTCCCTGGCCATCTGCACCTGGGGGTGGGTGCGCCGGTGCCGCTCGCGGCGAGCCTCTATCTGGTCACGCTTGGCCGCCGCGCGGTGTTCGCGTTCTTTGACGGTGTTCCGCCGCGGCGTCCAGCAGTTGGGCCACGGTACGCCTGGGAACGTCACCGGCCTCGATCTTGGGTTCGCCGCGGAACCGGCGCATCAGTTCCATCCGTACCTGGGCCGCCTGGTCCTGGACGACCCGCAGCAGCAACTCGTCCTTCTCGCCCTGGGGAAGTTTCGTGAGCCACCCGGCCAGCTCTCGCGGATCATCCTGAACGATGACCTGGAGCGGACTGCCCTCGGCCGCGACCGCGAGCAGATCGGGGTCGAGACGCAGGAAGTCGGCCAGGGCCTGCTGCGGCGCACTCAGCGTGCCGAGCCCCGGCGGCACCGGCGGTTCGAGCGCGTCCTCCTCCTCGTAGTCGAAGGCGTCCTCATCGCGTTCCCACACGCCGTAGGCCGACAGCCATGCCAGGTAGAGCGGCCGCAGGTCCCCAGCGGCGAGTTCGGCACGTACGCCGACGATGGACGACAGCGAGTCCTCCTCGTCCCCTACCCATTCAACCTCCTCGTCCTCGCTGGTCAGGTCGAGGATGAGGTGCTCGCCGGAAGTCCAAGCCGCCACCTGGTCTCCCACGCAGTACTGCTCGGCGACGTCCAGCTCGAGGAGCGTTCGGGGCAGGCGAAGCATCACCCGATGGGTGCCCCAGTTGGCCAGGTACAGGTGGGCGTCGTAGTAGCGCTCCATCATCCGGTTCGGGTCGCCGTGGAAATCACCCCAGTGGTACTCATTGGTGAAGCTGGTGGCGGTGATCCGGGCGCGGGTGGACAGCGCCCGGACCTCAGCCTGCTGCCGGGTGTCCAGCGGACGGTCAACCGCGAGGAACTCGTAGTACTGGTACTCACTCATCCGGTCACGGACCCCAGTGACGGTAGGCGTCGATCCATTCGGAGCCTTCGGGTGGTGGTGTGGGCAGCGGAAGGTCGAGGATGCCGATCGCCTGCCGGTGCGGCCCGCGCCCGCAGATCGCGGCGATCCCGCTTCCCGGGAGCAAGTCGATCTTCTTGACCGTCACCTCGACGCCGAGGACCGTCGTCTTGAACGGCACGGCCAGGTGTTCCTCCAGCATGACGTGAAAGCCGGAAATCTGCTCGCCCTCGTCATAGGCGTCGACGGTGGTCTGTTCGACCAGCGGCTCCAGTTCCGCCTTGCTCAGTCCGGCCATGGCGAGCAAGCGTAACCAAGATGGGGCGTGCCGAAATCACTTTCGCGGACACGTCTGGTGGTCGCTTGGCTGCGTGGGGGGAATCCCGCAGGATAGTGGCTGTGGACAGATGGGCCGAATGGAACGACCCGGTCGAACTTCGAATCCGCCTGGACATGGCCCTGGCCGAGATCGCCGAGCTCCGCCAGGAGAACGACCGCCTCCGCACACTGCTGGCGTGCCGGCGTGCCGATGATCGAACCAGTCTGCCGCCCCTGCCCGCGCGCCAGTCCGGGTTGCCGTACGCGGACGCCTCATCGTCGCCGGCGGAGAAGCTGGCGATCGCGACTCTTCCTCCCCCCACAGTCACGACCTGATCCGGAGGGCCTCCGCCCGTGCGCAACTGATCAGGTGTCCATTTTCTCGAACCCCTCTTCGGCCTCGGCTATCTGCTGGGCCATTGTGAGCGAGAGGCGTAGGTACTGGTCGGCGAGGCTATCGGCGGGGCGCCAGGTGGCGGCGGTCACTTCTTCCGTTTGCAGTTCGGCGATGTCGGCCGTCGTGTGGAACAGGAAGCGAAAGTCGAAGTGCCGGTGTTCCGGTTCGCCCTTGGCGTCGTTGGCGGGGATGGGGTGCACGTCGATGTGGAGCGGCCCGTCTCCCATCGAGGTCACGGCGCCGGCCGGGATGCCGGTCTCTTCGGAGAGTTCCCGCAGGGCCGCGCCGAGCAGGGTCTCATCGGTGTCTTCGAGGTGTCCGCCGGGGAGCAGCCAGGCGCCGAGGGCCCGGTGGTGGACGTGGAGGATGAGCCCCAGGTCGTTGACGAGAACGGCTCCGGCGGTGACGTGCCCTCGGAACTCCTTGCGGGTGGCGATGTCGGCTCCGGTGTCCAGGAGGTCGAGTACGGGCGTGAGCGCCGCGGTCTCGTCCGGGTGGGCGGCGAGGTAGCCGGTCAGGGTGTCGCGGATGTGCCGCGCCGTGATGGTCATGGATCACCTGTCGAAGTAGTTGAGCCAGGTCGCCGCGATCGCGGCTCTGTCGGTGGCGCTGACTTCGTGCATCCCGGGGGCGAGGTCGCCCCGGCTGAGCATGTGCATCCCGGCGACTATCTCAGCCTGTACGAGATAGATGAACGGTCCCACACTGGCGCCGTGCAGGAAGTTGACGGCGTTGCCCTCGTTGAGCAGGTAGAAGTAGTGCCCGGTTGTCTGGTAACGGGTGATGTGCTCGCCGGCGTCGGCCCGGCTGTACACGTTCGGGAGACCATCGAGCTCGTCCTCGCTGCTGGTGACGGTGGCGACGTAGGCGCCATTGCGCAGGTGGGGGAAGTCCTCGCCCCGCAGTGACAGCGCACCCGTGGCGCACAGCACGAGGCCGGCTCCCGCCAGCGCCGTCTCGCGGTCGCGGGCCACGGCGAATCCCTGACTGAGCGCCTGGGCACGCCGCACGGGGTCGATGTCGAACACCGTGACGTGCACACCCTTAGCATGCAGGAGCCGGGCTATGGAGCTGCCGAGTTTGCCGAAGCCGACGACCAGGGCCGGTCGGCCGGACGGGATGTCCCCCCGGCCGCGCAGCAGAGCCTCGGTGGAGAACACGACGGACTGCCCGACAAGGAAATCTTCGGGATCCTTGAGCGGGGATCGGGCGACGGAGACGACCGGACAGGCCAGATCGGCGAGCCCGGCGTAGCGGCGATGCCCGTTCTCGGTATCCTCCACCACGCCGAGGACGGACCCGGAGAACCGCTCGCACAGCGCGGCCAGGGACGGCGCGAAGTAGCCGCCGACGTCCAGGAGCACGAGTGACTCGCCGGCCGCACGCGATTCGAAGTAGTCCAGGGCCGCCTCGGGCGTCCCGAACAGCTCGCGGGACAGGGTGTCGCAGGGGATCAGGCGCTCGACCTCGCGCCGCGCAGTGGAGTCGATCGACTTCGGCTTGGGCAGCACCGCGCGCAACCGGGAGACGGAGGCGACGGCCTGGACGAAGCTCGGGCGCTCGGACAGCAGGTGCGTGACCATGAAACACGTCGGCCGCGTGGCGGGTGCGAGCTGTGCGCCGATCTTGCCGAAGTACGCGTCGAGCCGGGCCCGTTCGAATGACTCCATGTAGTTCTCTCTCGGGGGACGAGGGGCGGAATGCGCCTGGCGTTTGTGCGGTGAGGGGTCGAGCGGGGTAACCGCCGGCCCAGATACGGCCGGAGGGGTCGCCGGTGTGTCCGTGAACGGTGGGCATCGGCGACCTCGCTGGAACCCGGCTCATCGGCCGGGCTACGCGGCATGAATGTTCACGTGCTTCTCGGGGTCGAGACCGGCCGGGTGGTTCGAGTCTCGGCTTCGACCTGGCGTATCAGGACGAGGAGTCGTTCCGGGGTGGTGGCTTCCACGATTACGCCGGTCGGGTGGATCAGACCCGAGAAGGCGCAGAACCTCCTCCGCCAGGTTCCCCACATGACGACCCACCCGGCGTTCTCCCGCTGGAGCGCCGAGGCGGCCTGATGCAGGTCCGCTTCACGTCTCACGATGGGCCTCTTCTGGGCTCGCATTCGAACGCCACGGGTGACTCGCCGAGCTTGAATACCGACCATACGATCTTGCCGAAGGGCTGCCGATCTTCGATGCCCCAGTCATCGGACAGGACAGTGATCAGGAGCAGTCCTCGCCCGGATGTGTCGGTGTCTTCGGGCTCGCGAAGCTCAGGACGACAACTGCTGCTGTCGTGCACTTCGATGCGAAGCATGCCGGGTGCAGCCTTCATCTGGACGACAAACCCCTGGCCGGCCACAGTGCCGTGAGCCAGGGCATTGGTCGTGAGTTCAGAAACGCAGAGGCGTATGTCTTCGACGCGCGCCGTCACTCCCCAAGCTCTCAAGGTGTGGGTCGCGAAGTCCCTTGCCTCTTTGACCGTCATGAGATGGTTTTCAAATGCTTTGATACTGGTCCTGTGGGCGGGCGTCTTGCGAGAAGCTTCGATCCCTCGGGGCACATCGTGCGGGTTAGCCTGTTCTTGCATCAGAGCTCCTTTGGTGAGGTTGGGCTGATGCGCGGGCCTCGGCGGAGAGTGGTGTTGGCGCACCCCTCATTGATCCCGCCGAGGCCTCTTCATGACAGGAGGTCCTTACCTCCTTAGCCGCTAATGTAGCAAGGTGGTCCACATGTGTGTGCGGCTTTCTTCGCACGATGTAGTCGGCGGTGTAACTCAGTTCCCAAGCAGATGCTGCTGATAGACCAGTTCGTAGAGATGGCCACCCTTGATCAGGATTTGTGCTTCGATCGGCTGGTTATCAGCGGTGTAAACCGTGCGAAATGTGCGTATTACGGGCACATCATCGGGAAGCTCCAAGCTCTCCAGCTCGTCGGTGGTAGGAAGCCGAACGGAAAGCTTGTCCACCCAGTGATGTGGTGGGAGCCCCAGCTCGGAGAGCAGCCGCGGCGAGCCACCAGGAATCCTGCGACGTTCCATTAGCGCAGTGCCCGTGGCGATGGAGAGCGGATGATAGATCCACGCGAGCTCGGTGGGTGCGTCGTTGAGCAGCAGGAGCTGGTGGCGGACCGAGACAAGATCGTCCTCGGTGAGGTCGAACGTCTCGGTGACAGCTGTGGGAGGCTTCACCTCGGCTACATCCAGAAGCTTCACGGCTCCCCGGAGTGATCGCTTGGCCGCCTCGGTCATCCAGGGATAAGCCTCATCGTCACGGCGTGGAGGCATGTAGGAAGCGGGAATGATCGCCAACGCCGGCTCGGCGCGCACGAAGACTCCCACGCCGGCCCGGCCTACGATGAAGCCCTCGTCTTTCAGCACGTTCAGGGTCCGCTGCACGGTCTGACTGGTCACGCTGTACTGTGCCATCAGTTGCTGAGTCGTCGGCAAACGCATGCCGGGCAGCAGGTCCCCCGACATGATCAGGGCGCGAATCTCCGCCGCGATCTGCTGGTGTCTGGGCCGGGGGTCTGTCTTCTTGGTCATGGATCATCTCACTTTGAACTGGTAACGGAAACGGCGACCTTCGGGAAGCATCGTCATCACCGAAGCCTCGAACGGCACCCGTCCCGCCGCGAAGACAACCCTGAACAGCACAACGACCAGCGTGCCAACCTCCACGTCGAGAAGTGCGGCCTCCTCCTCCATGGCCCGACTGATGGAGATGTCCTCGTACACCTCGTCAGGGACATAGCCGAGTTCCGTCAGAAGAGTAGACGCTCCACCAGGGATCTTGCGGGCCTCGGCAAGCCGTGTGCCGGCGGCGACCGCTGCCGGGTAGTACGAATCGGTGAGCTCAACCGGCCGCTCATCCACAAGCATCACTCGGCGGCGAACGATGGCGATGCCACCCTCTTCGATCCGCAGAGCCTGGGCCACCGGGGCGGGTGGCGCGACCTCGGTCACCTCACGAAGGCGCTGGGAGCCGGACCTGCCCGTTTCGGAAAGTTCCTCCGACCAGGCATCCGCCTGCCCCGGCGCGCGTGGGGACAGGTATGACTCCGAACTGCCGATCCAGCCTCCAAAATCGTCCATGGAGAACCCCGAGTGGCTTAGGTGGCAAGGTAGTAAGGCCGGTCTCACTCTACCGGCCACTGTCCCCCCCATCACGACCGCGTGAAGGGAACGCCACGGTGTGTTGAGCGTGGGACGTACGGCGCCGCTGCTCTGTTCCCTCTAGCCTGCGGCTTTCGCGGCGAATTTGAGTCATCTTGATCGTTTACATGAGAAAAGTGCCTTTGAGCTGGGAGGATAGGGCTTGTCTAGGGTCCAATCCGCGCCAGTTCAGAAGGCACTTTTCACGTGAAGACTATCGTCTCTCAGCGCAAGATCGTGGTGTCCGCCGACGGTTCGGGGCTCATCTCGCAGGCCGGCGGGCTGCTGCTGTTGGAGACGTTGCGCATCACCGGTCTGCAGCGGGCGCTATCGGATCGGTTGGAGCGGTGGCGGCCGACGCGGGCGGTCCACGATCCCGGCAAGGTCATCGCTGATCTGGCTGTCACTTTGGCGCTGGGCGGGGACTGCCTGGCCGACATCGCGATGCTGCGCGCTCAGCCCGAGTTGTTCGGCCCCGTGGCCTCCGATCCCACCGTCTCGCGGCTGATCGACCGACTGGCCGCCGACCCGATGCGGGCGCTGAAGGCCATCCGCGTAGCCCGTGCCGCCGCCCGTGAGCGGGCCTGGGCCCTGGCCGGGCATGATGCGCCCGGCGCAGAGGGCGAACTGATCCCGCTGGACATCGACGCCACCATCGTCATCGCCCACTCCGACAAACAGCAGGCCACACCAACCTGGAAGAAGACCTTCGGCTTTCACCCGATGACGGCCTTCGCCGACCACGGCCCCGGCGCTGCCGGTGAACCATTGGCCATCATGCTGCGCGCGGGCAATGCCGGGTCCAACACCGCCGCCGACCACATCGACACCACCACTTTGGCCCTGGCCCAGCTTCCCAAGAACCGCCGTCGCCGTGTGCTGATCCGCACCGACTCCGGCGGCGGCACCCATGGGTTCCTCACCTGGCTGACCCGGCCCGGCCGCCGACTGCCCTACTCGATCGGGTTCACCCTCACCGACGACATCGGCGCCGCGATCCTGGCCCTGCCCGCCAGTGCCTGGACGCCGGCCTACGACGCCGACCGGCAGGTGCGGCCCGGCGCCTGGGTCGCCGAGCTCACCGGCATGCTGGATTTGTCGGCCTGGCCGAAGGGGATGCGCCTCATCGTTCGCAAGGAACGCCCGCACCCGGGGGCGCAACTGCGGTTCACCGATATCGATGGGCACCGCTTCACCTGCTTTGTCACCAACACCCCAGCCGGTCAGCTCGCCGATCTGGAGCTACGCCACCGCCGCCGCGCCCGCTGCGAGGACCGTATCCGAGCCGCCAAGGACACCGGCCTGCGTAACCTCCCGCTGCATGACTTCGCCCAGAACCAGATCTGGCTGGAGATCGTCGCGCTGGCCTGCGAACTGCTGGCCTGGATGCAGATGCTCGCCCTGGAGGGGCACGCCCGCCGGTATGAACCCAAACGCCTTCGGCTACGCCTGTTCGCCGTCGCCGCCCGCCTTGTCCGCGGCGGCCGCAGGCTACGACTGCGCCTGCCCGCGCGCTGGCCCTGGGCCGGCCAGCTCACCGCCGCCATCGCCCGGCTACAAGCACTACCCGCACCAACCTGACCACCACAAAACCGCCCCAACAAGCACGAAAGGAGCCCGTCGGGCCCGTGGAACCCCGCCCACCCGGCGCGACAGCCGGGCCACTGGGCTGACCACAACGGCGAATTCAACTCCCAGCCGAACCGCTCAGCCGACCAAACGAAGATCGCGAAAGATCGAGGCTAGAACAATGTGCCCTCCGACGGGAACAGGCCGTCATCGAAGACTTGCTGTGCGGCGCCGGTTTCCGTAGGGGGAGCGGATTGTTGTGATGAGGTTGGGGCCGAGGCGCCCGGGGACGGCGAGTTACGGCTTGCGCCTGCCTTCTTGGATTCGACCCCTTCCTTGTTGTCCTTCATTATCTCTCGTCGATAATGATCGAGCTCTCCGCCGATATTGCTGTTTCGAGCACTGTTCGCCGGCCGGACCGACGTCTACGCCACCCGCTACCTCAGCCGCAAGACCGGCAAGCACGCGTGGAGCCCCGCGGAAAAGGAGTACTGGACGAGGAGAAGTGATGCCGAGCGGGAGTTCCTCCCGCTGACCGACGAGGTGCTCACCCGGCATCTGAGCCGGACTTCCGGCCGTGAAGTGCACGTCGGGTTGTATCCCATGCTGCCCGACGACACCTGCGACAACCGGCCGCAGATCCTCGGCGACGGCCGGGGCACAGCCCGACAGCAACAAATAGCCAAGGGCCATGAAACCGCTGTTCAGGGGCTCTTTTGGCTGACTGTGAGAGGCGCGCCCTGCAGGGATTCGAACCGTCGGATTAGAAGTGGACTGCCGCCCTCCGCCCCATTGTCCCTCTGACCTGCACCGTAACCTCTTGGCAAACGATCGGTCGGTGGCTCCATCCCGCGCATATCCCGCAACGTCGTCAAGCCGCGCGGCCCGGCGGGAGTCGCCTGGTGGCGGTAAAAGGAGCGATCAGTATTGCACCTTAGTCAACCATGGCCCCATGCTGGCCCATCTAGTGATCAACATGGCTTGATCTCCCGGTTGAGGCGAGGATTGTCGCTTAGAGGATGGAAGGCTCTCCGCGCGGTTCGGTCGGCCTGTGCGATCCCAAGCTTGTCGAGCACCGCGCCGCTTTGGAGGCCGACGCCGACCGGCCCCTTTACTGGTGAGCCCCGCATGCCGTGCGCACGATCGCCATGTCCATCACCAGTGAAGCGCCAGGCTCCTACTCGCCCGTGCCATACCGGGCCTGAATGGCACAGGGCTCCTCGTCTGGTCGTGCAACTACGTAGTACGAGCCTCTGATCATTGCTGCAGGGCGGCGATCGGTCTGAGGGCGAGGAATCACCCGGATACTGATCCACTCGCTTTGCTTGGGAACTGGGAGTCCAAGATCGCGTGCTATCTCTGGGTGCCCATCGCGGTAGCCCAGAATCAAGATGCCTTGATCGCAGAGAGCGAGCCGTGCATCGCGGGCCCGCTTGGGCCCGTCCTGTTGCTGCGCAACCGTTACCAGCGTCCTCCGGTTGATCATTTCGCCCTGCACCAGCTCGAACAGTGTGTTGACTCGCTCTTGCTTCGATAGGCGCCGGTCGAAGATTGCCTGAAGTATATGCTCTGGCATGTGGAGAAGCTGGTTATTGGGTAGCCGTCCTTCCCGCACTAGCCATCGGACGTGTGCTCGCCCGGCAAAGCTTATGGTCTTCTTGCTGTCCTGATTATCGCTAGGGTTGAGAATAGCTGGCGTTACACGGACAAGCCCGACTGAGAAGCATTCCTTCTTGTCGGATGCGTACATGATCAGGCAGATGTGTCCCATAGCTTCGCGCGGGATCGCTTGTCTGAAGAGTGCTATCATCGAAAATTTTGCATCTACCTCATGACCGGCAACTAAGTAGTCCATCCTACGCCCGCGGTGCAGCTGAAACTCGTCCTGAAAGATGATCTCTACTTTGGTTCCGAGATAGGTGCGCTCGGTCTTAGTCACACTTGCAGCGTAAATGTCGAAGCGGCTAGTTCGCTGCCCATCTAAGACCTCATCTATAGATTGACGGAAGACTTTACCGAAGCGTTCCTGCATCTTCGTCTGGCTACGGAACCATGACTCGACAAGGTCAAGGGCCAGGTCATCACTACCGACGCCATTACTCATGTGAGGAACCGAAGGTTCCGGGAACTCAAGGTCCAGGAAATCAGTCATGAGCAGGACTCTAGAGTTGACAGGTGTCAGTTGTGTCTCCGGCCGCCCTCAGATGGGCAACGACCCTTCAAGGCAAACCACGCAGTGTGGCCATGGGACTAGAGTCGTTCATGAACAGCCTGCTGTGAATGAGTGGAGAAGCAGAGCAGTTGAGTTGAGAAAGAAATCAGGCACCTTCGCTATTAGTCTACATGGCGGCTTTGGATTAGTGCTCGCAGCTCGGACGGGGCGGGCTATGGTGTGCGTCGATGGATCATACGGTGACAGTTTGCACAGATAAGGGCTAGGTCGGCGAGTTTGGTGAGTCCTTCGCCCGCTTGATGGAGAGGGATGACGTGGTGGCATTCGATATAACCGGCACCGCAGTCGCCGTATGGCCGCTCGAAGTCGCGCCGATGTAGCGGCGTTTGCCCCGCCGCTCTCCGGCCCGGCAGGGCAAACGCTGTGGCGCCTGGTCGGCAGGGTTCGCCTATCCGCTTTCCAGTGGACCGCATTCGTAGCGCAGGCCGCGCCCGGCGACCCGGAACCGCCCCCGTCCCTTGGCAGAGAATGGGCTGGGCAGTTCGTATATCCGGCGGCTCGACGGGTCCAGCACAGACGTGATCAGCAAGATCCGATACCGGTTACTATTGGCACGTTCTTGAGCGGCGCGCACCTCGGACTCGCCCATCTCGAACTCGATCAGTTCCCCTGGCAGGTTGGTTAGTGCCTTCACCTCGTAGAGGAGCGAGGTGTTACGCCAGGGGATTTCGAAGTCGTAGCCATGGCCGTCTGACGCATCGGGGTCAGCGTTGAGGATGGCCGCATACCCTGACCGCCACCGGACTTCGCCGTATCGGCGCGCCAGCCACGCGCGGGCGATCACCTCGCCGATGAGCCCAACAGCGCTGCGCTGGTCCTCGCTCATCCGCGCCATCCGGACCGCCACGGTCCTGGGCGTTTGCGAACCCGGCGGGCGTTGGGTGCGGTCGCCCGACTGTTCATTGAGGAGCACTGTGCCGGGCTGGGACAGAAAGGCTTCATCGACCGTCTGAGAGGCAAGGTCAGCGATTTCGGCAAGATGGGCATTGCCCACCATGATCATGGTGTTGCCGACGTTGATCGTGGAGCGGTCTGGGCTATTCACTGAACCGCCGGGCGTTTGTACGTTGCGCACTACGAGGTCGCCGGACGCCAGCCCGAGTACATCCGTATTCGCGGTGCGTGGCATGCCTAGTGGCCACCCGACGCTGTCGGCCACGACGTTAAGCAGCCGTGGTTCGTCAAGACGCAGAAGGTCGGACAGGCCGGAGTGGTGCAGTGCCGCTTTGACATCGGTAAGCGGGGAACCGGCCCATCCAGCCGGCACGACCGCGCCCCTCAGGCGGCACCAGGCGGAGATCAATGACAGCAGGGTCGGCACAAGGGAGTCCAGACGCGTCGCATTCCACGCCCGGGTCCTTTCCACGGGTTCCAGGGCGCTGGGTCGGACAAGATCATCCTGTGCGCCGTGCTGCCGAAGCCAGGCGCCTACCGTGGCCCGCATCTCGTGCTGAGGCGGGACGCGGAACTCCAGTAACCACGCGGGATCGGGGACCAAGCCATCAAGACGGCGGGCGTCGGTATACCCAGAGACGTCCTCACCGCGGGCGGCCAGCGGTGAATAGTGTTCCCGCAGGCGGTCGAGCACAACGGGCGCGTGTGCTCGGACGTATTCGTCGAAGATCTGGTCGTGTGCGTCGGGATAGACGATCGGTGTGTACGGGGGTCCCAGGACGGATAGGACGACGTTGAACTGACCGAAGTCCAGCCCCAGATCGTCTCGGAATTCGGCGAGTGAACGGCACCGGCGTGCGCTGACGATGATCTCCGAAACGTCGTGGGGAAGTGAGCTTCCCCAGGTGCTTATCGCCTCCCGGAGAACATTCTCGGAGTTCGCGCGGGCCAGGGCTTGGTCGATCGCATCGAGGTCACCGACGCCCGAGGCGCAAATGAGCACTGGGCGCAGCAGGTGGACCAGGTCGGTTAGCTCGCCGGTGAGGCCGCGCCGTAGCTCGCCAACTCTCGACTCCGTCGTGTCGAGCGCGCTCGCTAGCGTTTGGTCGTCGATGTGGTTGATCGGGTCGTCGCCGAGGATTCGGTGGAGTTTGACGAACGCCAGCTCCAGGGCGTCCTGCAGTGAGGGCTGGCCGAGTAGCTGCGAGAGCGCCGGTGCACATGCCTGGAGCTCGTCCCAGACACCGTCGCTGTTCCAGACCACGACCGTCGGATGGTGCAGATCGGGCAGAGGCAGGCTGCGTGTGGTCTTTGACGGTTCCGCCCGTACCCGGTCGAGGAGAATTTCGACCTCGCCCGCGCGGGCAATTCGGGTTCCGCGCAGCCGGTCCAGTAATGCGCGGATGCCGCGTTCGCTGCGACGTATGAAGGCTCCTGACTTTAGTTCGAGGACAAGTGCAACGACCGTCGTGAGCCAGGCCTTGCCCTCCGTCAGCAACGGGTGGTCGGAGGACGCGACGATGAGGGTTTCGCCGTCGAGGACCTTCACCTCCGTCTCGGAGAGTCGTGCGACCCCGATGCCGTTGGCCTCGAGCATCTGGGCGACGGCTTCGCCGGCGTCGGACTCCGTGATCAGGACGGGGTGGCCGGCCAGCGCTACCAGTGACTCCTTGAGTGGAGCCGCCTCGTCCGTGACATACACCTCCTGCTGGCCGGAAGCGGTGATCGCTGTGAGGGTGGCCCCATAGTCGACAGCGAGCCGTACCGGTTCACCCACCGTCCACGGCCATGCTGAGAGCCGGGCCGCGTCCGTCCATGCCCTGGCATAGTGTCTTTTGAATGAAATGCTGAGGTGTTCCGATACCGCGTCCTCAGCCAGGATCGAACCGAGTTCCTTGACGACCGCACCGGACTGGTGAGGATCCTCCCATATCCGCAGGCCGGCCTGTCGGAGGCGGGCGAGCGGCTGGTCCTGTGCTAGCAGGCGACGGATCGACAACGGTATGCCCGGGATGAACGCCGGAAGCTCGCTGTCGCGACTGAACCAGGCCTGGCTTGGCGGGACGAATGTGAGGCTGCCGGACTCGCTGTCCTCGACGGGCAGCCATGGCAGGTGGCGAAGGTAGGACGCGAACGGTGTCGGCCAGATGTGCGGGTCCTGTTGCGAAAGCGGGCGGCCTGGTCGGCGTACGGTGACCGAGAAGACGTGGTCCCCCCACGAGCGCAACCCGAGAAGGATCAGCTCAGCGAACTGGCGTCGAGCAGGCGCGCTGAGCGTCTCGACGGCGGGTGCGCCCGGTAGATAGACCAACTGCTGGCTAAACGTGTAGGTCGTCCATGGGTGCGCCCCGCCGCTCCAGTTCGCCTCTACGTCCGCTGCCCAGCTCTGCGCCAGCCGGTCGTCGAGGTGAAACTGCTGCGCGAGGGCGCGGGGCTTGAGGTCCACGCCATTGCGCTCGCTGAGGCGCGTGCCGAGGTTGAACAACAGCAGTCCGTCTCGCACGCCGATGCTACGCAGGAACTCACGATAGGCCTCCGTGTCACGCACTTGGGCAGGCCATTGGTCAGGTGAGGTGATCCATCGCTGAGGCAGTGCCGCCAACGGTGGCACCGCCGACCCGCCTTCGGCTAGGAACTGTTCTAGCCGCAGGGCGCCCTCAGTGCCCCACGCAGGGGAAAACAGGGATTCCGACGCTTTGGCCCAGGTGCCGTCCGCCTTTGGGACAAAGAAGCCGATTCGGGCCAGGTTGGTGCGCTGCGTCTTGTTGAGGGTGACGAACTGGCCAAAGGCGAAGTTGAGGGCATCGCGGCGCAACGGGTCGGAGGTGGTGGCCGCGAGGAGGTCCTTGATCGCATCGAAGACACGATCGGTTCGGTATTCGCGGACAAGCTGGTGGCTTTCCAGGAATCCGCGCCCCGGGCGGCGCCACGGGATTTGTGGGTGGGTGAAGCTGATTCGTCGCCGCAACGCCCGTAGATCATGCGGGACACGGGAGACCGCGTCGTCGTCCTCGGCGGGGGATAAGAAGATGGTCCGGTCATGTTGTCCGGGTTGTGATGGCCCGCCGAGAGCGGGTCTCAGATCTCCGTCCCGGTCCAGGATGATCTTTCTGCCATGTAGTGCGTCGGGCTTGTGTCGGAACGCCTGTTCGAGGTCGTCGTAGAAATCCGCCCATGCCCGAAATGCCTCTGTCTCGCTGGCTGGGCGCATCCGGGCGGCGACGCGTTCTGCCCAGTCTGCTACCACCTCCAAGGGTGGGCGCATCGGGGTCTTGAATAGTGCCTGGTGGAGATCGACGGTTCGTTTGCTGCGGCTGTGACCCACCGACGGGTCGAGCAACTTCACCCCGACCTGCGCCAGGGCATCCGTCGTAAGCGCTCCCCACGGCCTGGGTTCATTCGCCCAGGTGTAGGACTCTTCTAGAGTGCCCCAGCGGGTCCCCCCGCCGAGTGGCACAATCGGCTCTTGCCCGAGTTGGCTACCGAAGGCGTCGTTCAGTCGGCCCGGCGGATCCCAGCACACTAGGTCAAGGACGAGTCGGGCAGCGACATCGTGGGGCGCTTCCACACGAAGGCGGCGGGACAGGTTCATGGATAGCGTGGCAAGCTGTCCAAGCAGATAGTCGTTGAGGGCGACGCTTTCGCTGAGGTCCAAGCGAGCGAGTTTGGTAAAAAACGGGGCGTGGGCGTGTGCGCACAGCGGCGCTTTAGCGCCCTCCGACATTGGCAAGAACGTGTACAGCCGCCCGTACCGCATCTCCGCGTCGAGCCGCAACCCCACCCCTACCCAAGCCTCGCCGCTCCAGCTCCGCCACCGGTCGTCAATTTCGCGCGCCTCGACGCTCCGCTCGATCGCGTCGTTCAGCTCGTCAACGGGAAGCAGGCGGCGGGCTAGGAGGTACCGCCCCGCGGCCCCGAGGTCAACCTCGCTCACCCAGTCGTGCGTCTGCTCCGCAACCAGATCGGATCGGCCCTCCGACCGGGTGAGCACGTGACGCTTAGCCCGCCCTTCGCCGTCGCGGACCTCCACCGTCAATGCCGCAATACGGTCGAGGAAGAGCAACAGCGGCGCCTCGTTGGCAGCCAGAGCCTTTGCCTGGGAAATCGCGGCAGCGGCGGCCACCGCGTTGCGAAGCGGCAGTCGCATGACTGTGACGAACCCGGCTTCCGCGAACTCTGCCAGGACTGGGTCAACAGGCTGAGCCGGGACCGGAAGCGCCAGTGGCGACACCTGCTCCGCGACCCGCGCAGCCAGGCCGGCATCATCGACAATCGCAGAGAGATCATCTGGTGTGGCGAACCGGAAGCAGTATCCGTCGAAGGCCGCCGAGGAGGTGTTGGCCTTCGAGTAGACCTCCGGCCAGTCCGTCAGTTGCAAGACGCTACGGAAGCCGAGTCCCTTGTTGCCGATGCCCTCGCCGGGACCTTTGTCCGAGAGCGCGAACTCCGTGATGGACCTGAAGTTTCCTTCGGTGAACGACGCTCCTTCATTTGCGACGTAGAGGACCGATTGTTCTGCCTGTAGATCAACCAAGACTGTAATCCTTCCCGGCTGGTCCGGGTGCAGGGCATCGTGGCCATTCTGGACGAGCTCCAAGACTGCCCGGCCCGCATACTCCTGGGCGGTGTCCTCGCTGATCGACTTCAAGCTTTCGGCGAAGCGCCAGTCGTCTCCCGCCTGGCTGAACAGTTCGATGCGGCGTTGGGTCCGCTCCAGGACCGTTGTCTTGGCGGCATGGGCGAAACTCGGGCCGGAAGGTGGCAGGTCCGGCGGCTGGCTCGCATTTTCGATGCCGCGGTTGCTGGCGGTCACTGCGTCAACATCATTTTTGCTTGGCATCAATCCACCATGATCGGTAGCCTGCAGGAGACAAGTCCCATCCACCACTGCGGTATCGCCGTCGGTGTTGGGATGAGATCATCCCCAGAGTCTTGCAGGTCCCTAACTGAAGTTGCCCCGGTTTGGCAGATGTCCCGTCCGGGTGAACCCTTTCGATTTCGAATCTAGGTTTAGGGCGGTGGTGTCACGTTTGGATTAAGGCCTCCACCTCATGCTGAGCGCCGATTCAATATCACTGGGAAATCCCGGACGCAAGCGGATCGATGACCGCAAAGCGTTGTGCAGGATCTTGTTCGTGCTCTACACCGCCACCCGCAGGAGCTCCTGCCCCAAGAGCTAGGCTCCGGCTCGGGGGATGACCTGTTGGAGACGGCTACGCGATGATCCGCGCCGGGATTGATGGAGGCTCTGATGTTCCCGCTGCGCGCGGACGAGTTCCTTCTCCTGCTCACCTTGGCCAAATAATCCGCGGTCAGCTGCTCCCACTGCCCGCTACGACCCGCGACTGTTAACGTGACTTCCAGCAATTTTCTGTGGAGGCTTGGTGCGAGTCATCGCAGCGCTCGTCGCCGACTACAAGTCAATCCGTACGGCCGAGATCCCCCTCGGAGGTCTGACCGTCCTTCTCGGTCCGAACGGATCGGGTAAGACGAACCTTATCGAGGCGATTGGCGCCCATGATCCCGTTGCCCGGAAGGCTCTCCGCCGCTCCGACGGTCGCGACGCCACACGCCACGCCCGTCTGGGCCTTGTGGTCAAGCTCGACATCGATTCCACTGGGCATGGCGCCGACAGCGAAGTGCTGAGGCAGATGATGGCCTGGCCCTGGCAAGAAGGCCGCGGCCCGCTCGAGATCACCGACGGGGTCGGCGCGTACTGCGGCAGCGCCTGGTGGTTGTACGGAGGAGACTTGTACGACCCGGGTGACCGGTCGACGCTGAAGGGCTGTTACGACGTCGTCCGGCGGTCGCTGACCCACGGGGTCCGTGGATCGGCGGCCGCGGATGCGCATCGGCTGGTGGACCTCCTGCTCGTGGAACCAGTTCTGATCGTGCAGGAAGACTTCATGGTCGAGCTCGCCTGCGACCGATCCTCCGCGTCCGGTCGAGAGGCCGCCGAGCTCGCACGCCGGATGCAGCCGTTACTGACCGAGGGGGCGCTCAGCGACATCGTCGGCGTGCTGGAGTCGTGGACCGGCCGATGGCCGCCCTTGACCGCCTTCACTCGTGGACCGTCGAGTGACTCACCGGGCATCCCCGCTGGTTTCGAGTGGGTCGCCGGCAGGCTGGGCGGTGTACGCGTGGTCGATGGCGATGCGGTGGCCGTGGAACGCTACCTGGACAGGGCGCTCGAGACCGTTCATGACCGGTTGTTCCATCGGCCGGAGGCCGGCGACGGGATGCGCGCTGAGGACTTGTTCTGCGACCGCTGCCTCCACCCGGACCATGCGGGCCGGGTCGACCCGTCCGACTACGCTATGGACGAAGCCCATGCGGTCGAAGACATCTTCGTATATCCCGGTAGCCCCCAGTGGTTGGAACAGAACAACGAGTGGCTACGGGTTCGCCCGGAACTGCGCCTGGCACTCAGCGTTGTCGAGCACGAAGCGAACCGCCGCCTGATTCCGTTCGTCGCCGGCCAGGGCAAGGTCCGCCTGGAGATTCGGCCCGTGCCGGAGTGGGACGCATCGGCGAGCCGATGCCGCATCACGTTCCAGCATCATGCCGACGAAGCCGGTCCGATCGAGGCGGACTGGGGCGGGCCGGTTGGCGTCGCAGGGCACGACTATCCGGAGGAAGATCCCGGCGTTGCCATACCCCTGGCGGACCTGGGTGCGGGGATACGAAGGTGGGTCGCGACCGCCGTACGGCTCTCGGCGGATTCCTGTGCTGAGGGCGAGACGGATCCTAAACCGCGGATCCTGCTCATCGACGAGCCCGAACAGCACCTGCATCCCGCCGCTCAGACAGAGGTGGCCGTCTGGTGCCTGGACCAGGCTCGGCAGCACCAATCCGTCGTCGTCGCCACCCACTCGCCCGTCTTCGTCGCGCTCTCCCCTCATGAAGTGGCCACTTGCCAGGTCACGAAGAGAGGCGCCACCACGCAGGTCCGGCCATTGCCGCCCGTCCACGGCGCCGATGTCGGCGTCCGTGCCCGCGAACTGGGTTTCGAGCTGGGACTCGGGCGTGATGCACTCGCTCAACTGACTCGCGCCATCGCGGTCGTAGAAGGGGACTGGGACCGCCGCCTCCTACACCACTTCTACGGCCCGCAGCTCGCGCAACAGCGCGTACTGGTCGTGCCGTTGCAGGGTTCGAACGAGTTGGGCGGCCTGGCGGACGCCGCCGTCATTCCCGCGCTCGGTCTGCCGGTTGTGGCCTTCCTGGACGAGGTTCGGGGTTGCTCCCGCGAGAACCTGGAGGCCCTTGACCCTCCCCTGAGCAAGGCGGAGCGAGCCCTTCTCGACCTCTCGAGACACCTTGGTGACGCCCTTCGGTTCGTCCGCTATGACCATCCGGACATCATCTGTGCCCTGCCAGAGAGCGCCGTCCGCCGTGCCTTTCCCGAGGCGACGTTTCCGGGCTGGGACGACCTGCTCCAGCAATGGGAGGAAGAACAGACCACGACTCAGACACCCGCTTCGTTCAAGAAGTGGGCACTTAGGGCCATGGGATTGCCGAAAGCGAAGAGGTTCCCGACGGCGTTCTTCAGCGAGGTGATCGCGGAGTGCAGGACGGAGGATCTCCCCCACCCGCAGTTCCGACGCGCGGCCGAGCACCTTCTCGATCTGGTGGATCCGGCTTCGCCGTAGAGCCCAGGCGGGCATACGACACTGACCGTCAGGCGGATGTTGTTGCCTGGTGGCGCGGGCAGCCCCACCGTTGGGAGGACATTGATGGATCGCCATCGCTAGCGCGTCAGTGACCAAACCGGTGCTCATGTGATCGGCCATCGCCCAGCCGACGATCCGCCGAGAGAACACATCCATCACAACGGCTAGGTAGAGCAATCCCTGCCAAGTCGGTGGCACCACTTAAAACCGCCGAAGTTAGGGCCCCTCCTGCGGTGCCTGCATTAGAGGTGTCAGCGGTGTGGGGCCCGGCGTGCTGCTACCTCAGGACTGCTCGTACGTCCGAGAGGTTGGTGAGGGGAGCCTGCAGTCTCTCTACCTTGCCGTTGCGGTAGAAGAGCAGGTCGCCGTCGCCGAGCAGGCTCTCTGCTCCGCCTTGGTCTAGGACGGTCATCGAGTCGCGGGCACTGGGCAGGGAGAAGGCGATCCGGGCGCTGAGGTTCGCCTTGATGCTCCCAGTGATGACATCGACGCTGGGGCGCTGGGTCGCGAGGACGAGGAAGATCCCGTAGGCGCGCGTGAGCTGCGCGTATCGCTGGATGAGCTCGCTGAACGCCTTGCGGTCGCTCCCGGACAGGACTATGTCGGCGAACTCATCGACCAGGATGACCAGTTGCGGCAGCTCCTCCAGTGTGCCGCCGGATTCGTAGAACTCCGAGGCAGAACTCACCCCCGCAGCCTCCAGGATGGGCTGGCGGCGCTCGAGTTCGCTATCCAGGGTGCTGCGCAGGATCTCCAGCGCCGCATCGGGGTCGCTGATGATCTGGCCGTTGCGGACGTGAGGCGCCTTCGCGAAGGGCGCGAAGTCCAGCCTCTTGGGGTCCACGATAACCAGTTCGAGCTGGGCCGACGTGCGCGCGCGCAGCAGCTCGACCAGGAGGCCTCTGAGGAACACAGACTTCCCAGACCCGGTGGCGCCGGCGACGAGCAGATGCGGGAGTCGGGAGAGGTCGGCAACATGCACCGATCCGCTGGGAGCTACGCCGGCGATGAAGGACAGGGCTCCCGGCTTCATGGGTCGGTCGAGCTCCCCCAGAACCTCGGCCAAGGGGACGGACCGCCGGTTCTGCCGGGGCACGTCGATGGTCACATACCCCGGTTCGTGGCCAACGGCGATTTCGCCTACCGCGGCAACCTCCCTGCTGATGTCTCTGGCCCGCCGCTCGATATCGGTGATGGAGAGCTTGCCTAGCGTGCGGGTCCGGAAGCGGATGACGCTGGGACCGGAGTAGGCCAGAGAAGTGTCGAACGGCTCGACAGCCAGGCCGTACTTGGCGAAGGCGCTGTCCAGGTGGCGCGCGGCGGCGGCAACCTCTTCGTGCTGCTCCTGGGAGGACTGCCGCTCCTGCGGGAGGGCCGATATCTGGCCGTCGTCGGCGGCCGGGCGGTTCTGCGGCCCGGGCGGATCCGGTTTTGTTGAGGCCAGGTCAAAGTCGCCAGGGTCGGCAGGTGTGGGCTGGGGCGGTCCCGTTGGAGGCACGGGGTCAAGACAGGGCCAGGTTTCGGGGGCCTGGATCGGGTCCGCACGCATGGCGCTGCGGACGGCTTGGCCGCGGATGCTCACGATGTCGACTGGTCCGTCGGCACCGTTGAGCTGCGTCAGTGACAGGCTGCCGGGTGCGTTCCTCTCAACGGAGACGACGAGTCCCCGGCGGTAGGAGCCGTTGCGCCAGTGGCCGAAGCCGAGCTCGTAGCCGCCTTCCGCGATTCTGTGTAGCAGGTCTTCAGCGTAAGCGGGGGCTGCGTCGGCGAGTCCGAACGCGGTGTTGCGCGCTGCGGCGGAGCGGATGAGCTCGGCCAGTTCACAACCTCTGAGGTCCTTGAGCGGGCCGGGGTCCTGGAACCTGCGGGCGAGCCACCGGATGCTCTCCTCGACCTGGGCGGCAGCGGCGCTGTAGTCCGGCGCCTCGCTCCAGAATTTGATCTCAGCGACGCTCATCTGGACAAGGGGAGGCTGGTCGTCGCGGGGGATAACGCACACGAGCAGGAGGTCGTCGCACATCGCGTCCCGGTTCCTGCGGGTTGCGGCGAGTCGGCGCGGTATCCCAGCCTGAGGGAAGGACGGGATGAGTTCTTCGAGTGAGACGACAGCCCGGAGGCCGGGCGTGTAGTCGAGTGCCCTTTCTGCCGTCTGCGCGTATCGGATGGCACACGCGGTCCCTGCGCGTTCGAGGACCTTGTTCTGGGGGCGCTGGACAATCTGCAGGGCCCACCTGCCGGAAACGCTCTCCAGCAGGGACATCAAGGAGCGAGTTTGCTCCTCGTTGGGGGTTGCGATGCCGTCCAGTGCCCTGTTGAGCGCGGCGACGTAGGGGCTCAGGTACTCGGTGCCGGTAATGCCGTCGTAGCCGTAGGTGCCTGGGTCGGCTCCTTCCTCGTACTCCAGGAGGGTGCGCCTCGCTTCGTCTGAATGGGTGAAGGCCTCCAGACCGATAAGGCGGTCCAGATGGACGACCCAGGCGGACCTGCTGTACCACTCGGACAGGTCCTTATCAGAGGTGCGTACAGTGACCATGCGTGTCTGCCCCGGGACGAGGTTTTCGCCGCCCTGCCCCCCGACGAGTTCCAGGCACCGGTACTGGATGGCTTCGAGATCTGACGCCCCGCTTCTGGGTTCAGGGGCGAAGACGCCGGTGGCGAATACCGGGTCGGCTTCGGGGATAACGACGCGGCCCGGCGAGCAGGCCAGAGCGCGGGCGTAGGCGGTTCCTGCGCGGTGGTGCAGGCTGACTGGCCGGACTCTGCGCTCGCCGGGACTGCGGAAGAGGAAGGTCAGGTGGGAGAAATCCTCATTGCTCTCTTCGGTGTCTTCGCTTTGTGCGGGGCGGTGGCGGATGACCGAGCGGGTGCACACCAGGCGGTCGAGCGGGTCCGAGGCTGCGGAGGCCACCAGAGCGCCGACCTCATGGTGGGTGTCCTCGTCCCCTCCGGCTAGCACCACCTGGAGTTTGGGGCGGGTGTAGGCCTGGCCGGTCAGATCCTTGCGGTAGAAGTCTCGGAGCGCATCCAGGGCTGGCCGGGCGCCAGGGTTGGCGAAGGTGACGGCCACTGTGGTGTCGCGGGTGTTCAGTCCCGGGTGGACGTCGAGGAAGAAGGCGATGCGGCCGGCGATGAAAGAGCTGTTGCGCTCCAACGCGCCGGGGGTGCTGCCGTCCAGCGGGCGGTACCGCCTCCACAGGAAGGCTGTGCCGCTCGGGGCGGCCTCGTGCCAGCCGCTGTCCGCCTTGAGCAGGGGAAGCAGGTACTGGGGCGAGAAGGCCTTGATGTCGGCTCTGTCGAGTGCTTCTGCGCCGTCTGCGGCGAGTGCAGCGAAGCGGTCGGCCAATGAGGCGTAGTAGGCGACGCTGAGCGGGTTGGTGGGAGCGATGAGCAGATCGGGGATGCCGGCGATCTCGGTCGTGTCGATCGACAGGATCTGCTCGTATTCGGTGCGGGAGACCCCGGTGCGGGGCAGGGCTGCCAGGAGGGCCCGGTACGCGCTGGTGTAGGCGCGTGCCTGTGGGAGGCGGGGGTCAAGGGCGAAGACGCTGCCGATGGAGGCGGCAAGCTTGAAGAACACGCGCCTAGCTTCGGTGAACGCCTGCATCTCTGCCTTCCAGCCGGATTCTGGCTGCGGGAGGGCCTGTATGACCTCGATGTCCTGGTCGTGGATGCGATAGGAGGTCGCGTGGGGGTGCTGCAGGATCAGCTGCTCGGGGAGGAGCAGGTTGGTCTTGCCCAGCCGGGGGCGCACCACCAGGCGCTGGGCGCCGTATCTTGCCGTGACGACGGTCTCCTGGAAGGTGTCGCCGCTTTCGGGAATGGATGCGTGCTCCGGCCAGTTGGGCTGGCGGAAGGCCAGCATGGCGTGGGCCAGGGTGGGCTGCTCATGGTCGGCCAGTGGTACCTCGCCGCGGCCGTGCGCCTGTTGGTTCAGCAGCGGGTCCTGCTCCTGTCCGGCAGGGTTGTCGTCGGTTCCGCTGGACTCGTCGTTGGCAGGGGAGGGGCTGGGGCCCCCGGCGGGATCTTCGGTGTCCAACGGCTCGTCCTGGTCCGCGTCGCCTTCTTCGGCTCTGCGGGGCAGGACCGGGACCGGTCCGACGGGGGTGCCCTGCCACGTGCCGGTGACAAGCTCGGGGCCGTTGCTGTCTGCGGCTGTTTCTGGACCGGTGAGCTTCGCCGAACCGAGTTCCTTGCCGCTGGCCTCCCAAACGCTGATCTGTGGCTGGTCGGCGCATATGAATCCGCCAGCATCCGGGTCGATCACCAGGGCCTGCTCGAATCCTGCGATGTCGCCGCTGCTGAAGAACACGGCTAGGTGGACCGGCTGGGCCCCGCTGGGAGAGACCAGCTCCACGGTGCCGAACAGCCACCGTCCCCCTGCCGGAGGGGCGATGCTGGCCACCGCTTTTCGGCCGCTGACTTCAAGGGAGTGGTATCGGTCGTGCTGCCAGCGGATGCGCACCTGCTCGCCGGGCGCCAGGGGGCGGGTGAGGGTGAGATGAAGTTCGCCTCCGTCTGCGGGTAGCCATACGGCAAGGCTGTGCTGGCCCTTTAGCGCTACACGCGGCTCGGCGACGGGACGCACGGGGTCGAGGCCCAGAAGCGTTCCTCCGCTGCCGGGCGCGAGATCATCGAGGGTGAATTTGCTGTAGTCCAGGCCTCGCAGGCCGTGAGCCTGGACGACCTTGCTGGCGCCTTCGGCGGAGATCCGCTTGGAGGCGAGCTTTCGTGCCAGCTCTGCTGAGGGGGAGGCGACCCAATCGTCCAGGTCGCGCCGCCAGTCGGCGCACTTGGCCAGGCGCCGGACGGTGGGGCTTGTGTCGGCGATGTAGAAGCCGAGGTCCGGCAGGGCCAGGCCAATCTCCCGATCCGGCTGGTCTTTGCAGGCCGCAACCCAGGCCTGCAGTCGCTCAGCCTCCCGCCAGGAGGTGCGGGCGTCCTGCGCGCACCTGGTGAGGTAGTCCTCCATTACGGCTTGGATGAGTGCAGGCAGCGAGGGGGCGGCCGAAGCGGCTGCCTGTCGGGCGAGGGCTGGCCATGCAAGTTCGTCCAACTCTGTAGCGTCTTCGGTGGTGGACAGTACCGTCTCTGGCGGCTGCTGATCCAAGATGAGCAGGATCCTCGGCTCGGTGGCGCCGGCGAGGAAGTGGGTGCGCAGCGCGGCTGCGAAGCCGTCTCCTCCAGTGTTGGGTGTCGCCGTGGAGGTAGAGGGGGCGACGAGGTAGGGGATGAGTAGCGATCCGTCCGCGAAGTGGATCACTTTGATGGTGTGCGGGGCTCCGCGCGGGCCGTCGGGGTAGACCGTTGCCATGGTCGTTGCAGCACTCAGGAGGGCGGGCAGGAGGTCGGCAGGTACCAGGCCATGCAGGCCGCGCAGAAGCAGGCGGCGGCCTGCCCACTGCGGCTTGGCCAGGGCCTTCTGGAGTGCTTCGACAGCCAGTGCAGCGAAGCGCTGCCGGGCTGCGGTGTCAGAGGATGTGGCGGACATACAGTGCCTCCCCGGCATCGCTGTAGCGTTCAAGCAGTCCCAGTCGGCCCAGCGCCTGGGAAAGGAGCTCTTCTTCTGTGGCGCTCTGCGGGGCCAGGCCGTACTTCCGCAAGGCGGGTAAGAAGTCCTTGCGGAAGGCCAGCTGGTGCCGTTGCGAGCTGGCAAGGATGAGCTTGACGAGGAGGAAAATGACCTGCTCGTCCAGTTCAAAGAATCGGACACGCCCGCGAACACGCTTCAGTTCGCCTCCGAATCCGCCGACGAGCGTGTTCACGATGTCGCGTCCGCGCTGCTTAAGGCTGCTGCGGCTGCGGAAGGAGGCGAGCACCGTCTCACGCAGCGCGTACCCTCCGGTGCCGGGCTCGTCGGCGCCAGGGTCCAGCTGGCCGCTTTGCACAATTGCTGCTGAGGCTGCGCATAGGAGGTCGGTCAAGACCGCACCGACCCGATCTGCGGCCAGAGCCTGCGCGCACGCGTAAGGATCGGGTATAGGCCCGCAATCGACACCGCTGGCCTGCGCTGCCTCGTGGAGCAGGTTCGCCGAGACCATGCTGGCCGGCAGGGCCAGCAGGTGCTGCTCGTCCAGGTCCCACCACGATCGGGCGCAGGGGTCGGATGCGCGGACCGGCCGGTCGCCTGCGCTGCCGACTCGGAAGAAAATTCGCCCATGGAAGTCGGGACGGTCCGGCAACTCTTGCCCGTCCAGTACCTGCGCTGCGGAGCGCAGGCCTTCACCCAGTCGGTAGGCGAGCCGGTAGTAGTACAGGGCGATGTGGAGGCTGAAGACCACAATGAGGGCGTGCGCCTTCTCGTGGCGGGGCAGTTCGAGACCCACGACAGTCCGCAGGTCGCGGCGGATGCGGTCCAGCCCTTCCTGGTCGAAAGCCCCCTGGGCGAAGTCCTTCCTCAAGGAGGCGCCGAACTGCTGCACCAGACGCTCCGGATCAGCTGCGGCAGCTGTCTCCAGACCGGCAAGGCCGCGTGCGGCGGTCAGGAATGCCCGGTCCAGGGGGTTAAGGCCGTCGTCGCTGCCGAGGAAATTGATGATTTCCGAGGGGAGCGCGAGGTCAAAGTCCTCACCGTCCCAGCACAGGAACAGCAGGAGGCTGCCGCGAAAGGATTTATATCGGCCCTGGTAACTGAAGCTGCCGGGCAGGTCGCTATGGAAGGGCGCCAGGAACGGTCGTGTACCGCCCGAGGCCACGCTTGGGTGGATCCAGTACTGCTTCTCCGCGACGCCTGCGAGGACCTGCCGGTGGTTCGGGTCGGCGGGCAGCAGGTTGGCGAGCGCCTCCCGGAGCGCGGAGTCTCTGATGCGGGACTCCGGCTGCCCAACCATGTCCTGGAGGATGTTGTAGAGCGTCTTCTCGCGCACATCGCCGCGGGCGCGTGAAGGCAGGGCGCCGGGGATGCTGGCGCGGCTGTCAAGGTCGGCGCTGTCGACGGGCAGATTGAACTGCGCCGTGCGGCCGCTGTACGCAGCGTTCACGGTCAGGCCGTCTACACGTGCTGTCGCACCCCTTGCCGCAGCAGCTGCCGAAACAGCCTCGGCCACTTCTCGGGGCGTCATTCGGTCACCATCCTGGCACTGAGGGTCTGCTTTCCAGTGAAGCTGCGCTTCGGCTCGATGATGTAGCGGCATCCCGACCCGGGGTCGTCTACGAGCATGAAGACATCGGACCGGGTGGCTGCGAGCCGGGCCAGCGTGCCGGCCGCCCGGCGCAGGGCATAGACCCGCTCGGCGTCGCCGCTGCTGGCCATGCCACGTTTCGCGGCACTGAGAATCCGGTAGGAGGGCAGGTCGACTGCGATCTCCGTGCTGGGTCGGCCGTTTTGTGCCTTCTCCAGGCGCAGGGTGACAGCCATCGGCCGATAACCGACCCGGCGTGCCCCGTCGGGATTGGTGCTGGACGGCAAGTCCAGCATCGGTGGGGTGTCCTGATTTAGCGAGAGTTCGAACTTCACGTAGGCCCGGGTCTGCTCGCGGGCATCGTAGTTGTGCACAGGCAGGTAAGTGTCACTGACCGCTCGGGCGCCAAACAGGGCAGCGAAGCCCTCCGCCAGCTCTGCGACCATTGACCCCACTGCCGCCTCCATCTCTTGCAGCACCGCTGGGTCGTCCGCACTGTCAGCGAGCTCGGCCGCCTGCCAACGTTCATAGGCCTCCAGCGCGCGGAAGAACTGCTGCTCTTCACCTTTCTGGGGATCCGGCAGCTCATCTAGGAAGTAGAGGGAGCCGAGCACCGTGTGCGCCACCAGGTCGCGCCATGCCCGCTCCTGGGAAGAATCGGCACCGTTGAAGCCCCTCTCCAGGGCCTGAGCCGCTGTCTGCAGGGCAGGAGCATCCAGCCCGGCCTCCTGTACTGCCTGCAACAGGCGCCGCACCGGTGCGGCGTCCTCGGCAGGGAGCAGACCTGCGCTGGCGAACGCCTTGTAGGCCTGCCTGGTGGGTGCGAAGGCCGGTGCCTGCGTGGCGATGCGAGGTCCCACCTCACCTTTAGCGGTGAACGCGGTGACAGGGAGCAGGCCGGCGAGAACGAATCTGGTGTCGTCGCTGCGGTAAGCCCGCACGCTAGCCTCGCACGGGTCGGGGAAGCGGTCGTACAGGTCAGACGGCAGGACCACTCGGCTGATTAGGTCCCACAGCGCCCGGGGTGTGTCGCTGCGCCCGCGCTCGACGGCAGCGCGGCGCGCGAGCTGGTCGAACCCGGAGGCGGCGACGGACGACAGCAGAACGGCGTTGGCGTGCGCTGGGCAGTGGGAGATCGCCGGGCAGCTGCCGCACGCCCCGGCATCCAACAGGCTCCCGGGTGCGCCGGGAGACAGGCGCTGCAGCATGGAGGCCAGCAGGCCACCGTCGCCGGACGTCCGACGGTGGTCGAGGTTCAGCACCACGATTTTCAGCGGCAGCTCAGTCGGCGCGGCCGACTCGGCAGTTGGCAGCCCCAGGCGGGTGAACAGCTGGTGTACGAGGGCCGCGAACTTGTAGCCGCGCTCCTCCCACATTGGGGCGAGCTGGATCAGCATGCCGATGTTCGCGGCGACCAGCAGGGGAGCACTGGGCCGCTGGTGCGCGTCGTCGGCGAGGGCGGCGAGCCGACGTGCCAGGCTGTCTGCCTGGTCCTCCCCAGGGCTGTCCGCGTGCGTGGCGTCTTCCACTATCGCGCTGAACAGGCCCTCGTGCTCCTGGCGCTGGTACTCGAGTGCACCACTCTTGCCTCCTCCCGCGCTCCCGGTCACGAAGATGGCGTGGGGCCGGTGTGGCGCAGATGCCAGCTCGGTAATCGCCGCATCGACGGGGCCGTGGACGTACGCCGTGGCCTGCGAGCCCGTCTGGCTCCCCACCGCGACGACGGCGTCCTGTGAGTCGGCTCTCATTTGGCGGATCACGGTTAGCGGGCTAGGGGGTTGGTCCCTTACCGGATGGGGTTGTGCGTTCATCACCAGGGAAGCTCTCCAATCCTGTCTTCTGTCAGCCGTGCCGCCGCCCAACTGGCGGGGGCATGGAACCGGGAGGCCATCCGCTCCAGGGCGGCGGTGAAAGCGACAGCGGGCGCCGATGCAGGGAGCGGGTCCTTCCTTAGCTCGGCCGCCAGCAGCGGCCGAGGCACCAGCACGTGGGCGGCCACATAAGTCGCTTCGCGCTCCTCCTCGGTGCTCAGGGCACCCGGTCGGCATTCCGGCGCGCTGCCACTGTCGCCGGCTATCAGCCGATGCGCTATGCCGCGCGCGATCCAGGACCTCTGCGAGACGTGGTTGCCTGCCGCGGCAGGTATCCGATACGTCGCCCCGCCGCAGTCGAACCCCGCCCCAGTACGGCAGGCCACCAACTCGAGACCGACTTGCTTCGCTGCCATGCGCATGTCGACCGGGCGCCCGGCTCCCAGGCTCGCGGAGAACTCCGATGCGAGTTCGCGGAGGTGCTCTCGGCGCAGAGCGCTTAACGCGTCCGGGCTGAGCCGTCCTGCTGTCAGGGCGCGCCTGATACCTGGATCTGCGAGTTGGATGGCGCCCCCGCGGGCGAGCGGACCGGCCAGCCGCAGCACCTCGCGCTCCCCGAGGCCGACCTTTCGCGCAACGGCCATGGCCACGTCCAGGGACGGTGCTGTTCCCCGGCCGTTCTCGATCCTGGACAGGGTCGAGTAGGAGATTCCGGTCCCGTGCGCCGCGGCGCGGAGGGTAAGGCCGGCGCGGCGACGCGCCTGCCGGAGCGCTGCACCGAGTGGCCCGTGGACCGCTGGTTCCATCACAGCAGGAGCGTCCCACCAGGTGCATGCCCGATCAAGATGCTTTGCATGTTGCGCAACAGCAACAGACGAAGGGATAGTAAGCGCCCTCCTGCCGCTGCTTTGCCGCAGTTTCAGCTCGCGATGCCTGGGTTATCGAGGTAGCGATAAACTCCTCGGCGAGATGCGGACCTACGTCGAGAGGGGAAGGCTCCAGGGAGCACCGCAAACCTGCTCCCAGACGCGCCAGGCGCGGGTCAGGCTAGCAGCCGATTCCTTGCGATGGAGCGCATGACCGCGAGTCGAGCAGCTAGTTCGTCATGTACTGTCTACGGTGCGATACTGATCACCTTGCTGTGGCTCATCAGCCTTACCCGCTCACCGCCGCAGCGCCTGCTTCGCTTCTTCGGAAGCGCAAAGTGAGGACTTCACTCAATGAGCAAGATCGCGTATGTTTACGTCCCCCGCAACTCGATCACCAATTTCACCATCGGGATCGACAACGGCATCTGGGGATGGCATTCCGCCACGCTGGACAAGGCTCAGGGCCGGGAGACCGTCGCCTCCCTCGAGACAGGCGACTACCTCCTGTTTGGACATCGCGGTCCCAACAGCCGCGTCGCCGTAGACGGATGGCGCGACGCGCATCTCCAGCGGGTCGTCGTTGGTCAGATCACTCGACCGTTGTATGTCGACGATTCACGAGTCTGGCCTGATGACCTCTATCCGGAACGGGTGGATGTCGACATTCTCAGCGACGACACCGATGTGACCGGATCCATGCTGGCGCCTGACGCGATGGAGGCGCTTCGGATGTCGGCCAACAAGCAGGGAGCCGCTGTTCTCAGCAGCTCGGACGCCCTGCTGGCGCTTGCGGCAACGCGCCAGGAAACCGATCCGGAGGACACCTGGGAGCTCGGTGAGCCTCTGACGATCGACGGCTCCACCGACGTGGTGAGGATGATGCTCGGCCGGCGCGAGCAGCAGAAGCTGCGCCGGACGAAGTTCGGCACGCGGACCCTGCTGACCTGCGCGCTGTGCGGGCGCACTCTGCCCCGGCAACTGATGCGCCTCGCACACATCAAGCTTCGCTCGCGAGCCAGCCACACGGAGCGGCTGGACTTGAACAACGTGATGGGCGCCTGCCTGGCGGGATGCGACGCATTGTTCGAGTATGGCTACGTCTACGTCGACAGCGAGGGCGTCATCCGCTCATCAATACCGGAGACCGATCTATCGGATGTGGGAAAGCTCGCTCGAGAGCTGGCCGGTCGGCGATGCGCCGAGCACAGTGAGGATAGCGACAAGTACTTCGCCTTTCACCGGGCCGAGACCGTCAAGAGCTCTCCCCTTCCCCGCTCATAGCTGGTCGCGCGGTAGTCGCCGGTACGGATCTGCCCCACGCCTTTTGTGGGATCCCCTGTCTTCGGTCATCTGAGGGACCACCCATGCTTATGCCATCGTCGCGTTGGCAGCGCACGCTCATCGTTGCCGTTCTCGTCCTGCCTCTGCTGCTGATCATCTTGCTGTCCTTGCCCGTGTGGCTTTATCTGCCATTCCGGGAGCCGGGGAGAGCGTTCATCCTGGAGCTCGTCCGAGAGTTCACGAAGTGGATCAAGGCCGCTAAGGGCGAGTAGGAAGGACGCCCACCTAGGACCGGCTCGGCGTGTTGAGACGTGAAACAGAACGGCCCCGCTCGGTGGCGGCGTGATGGTTCTAGCTGAGCACAGAGTGGCGTTCGCGCTGATCAGTGAAGTCGTACCGGGCACAAGAGCCGGCGGTCCGCTCACAATTAGCTCAAAGACGCTTCATCTGATCGCAGAACGCTTTCCGCTGCTCCGGGCCCACCCCGATTCATAGTAAGCCGACTCGGGGTCACATCCCCGTACCCAGCGCCTGAAGATCTCGGCCTCGTCGCCCTCACGGTCGATTGACTTGCCAGCGACCAGCAGTGTCGTCACATCGACACGGCCGCGGGCGTCGAACCGGTTCTCCCGCGCGGCCTCGTACACGCCGTAGCTTCTGATGTCGTGACTCGACATGCGGCCAGCGCGGCCGAAGACGAGCGCGGGTTCGAGATTTTCGAAGAACACCCAAGTCTGGGGGATACTGCCTCCCATGCCGACCGCGTAGCCGTGCCGGATGATATGGCTGTCGGTGTGCTTGGCTGGAGGTAGGACCTCGGCGGCGTGGATGTGGTCGTAGTTGGCGTGGTGTCCACGCATCCACATGTGGTTGTCGCACTCGGGACACACGTCAGTGCTCATGGTCCGACCTCACCTCTCGACGTACCTTCGTCCAGTCCTCCAGTATGGCGATGAACGCCACCGTGAGCGGCAGGAATGCATCACAAGCGCCTGCTGGTGCTCTATCCAGCATCCTCGCTACCGTCGCGCACTCGGTGGATTCAGCCCTTGACATTTCGCGGCGAGCCTAACGCGACCCATGGTGGCCAGTGCCCTAGATCGCCGCTCGCCCAATCCCGTTGGGCGAGCGGCAGGCCCCCGACCAGCCGCTCGCGCAGACCAGGATGCGGCCGCCGGGTGATCGGTCGCTCGGCTACGGCGACTTACGGCGATTTGCCAGGGAGACGACCTCGACCAGATCCGCCAGGTCGACGTGCTCTCGAAGCTCAGAGACCGTCTTGCAGTAGGCGATCACGTGCCGGTTCCGACCATCGGCCCAGGAGACTCGGAGCCTCGGCCGGCCGTTGAGCACGATGCGCTCCACCTCGATGCCGTTGGTACCGACGAACCGCGCTGTCACGCCGCGCAGGATAAGAAACCGCAGGTCAACAGCTAGCAAAGAACCTTGCGGCGATGCTGATCTCGGTCGGCAGCACTTAACCCGCAGGTGACGCTTCAGCCCGAGCGGGGCGGTTCTCCACACGTGGGCAACCCGGCCGGCCGGGCTTCATGGATGACGACCACCCATCCCGATCAAAGGAGTCTCCAGGTGCGTCCTCCTCCTCGCCCCCGCATCCGCATTGACCCTCATCACAGACCCTGGCCGTACCCCTGGTCGCGGCCAGTCCAGCGTCCGCTGCGGCGTGCAGCCAGGCATTTCTGCCGCTCCCGGACGCTAAGTGCCAGCCGGGTGCGTTCAATCCGGCCGTCACGCAGGCGACGATCCACAGCACGATCTGAGTGTCCGGTTACAGCAAACGGATCCGGCCGCCGGCGTCCTACACCAGGAGCCTGAAAGGAGACAGATCGCCGAGTACGGGTACAAGGACACCAACCTGGCGCACTACGAGGAAGACCACCTGGTGAACCTGTCCCTCGGCGGAGATCCCCGGAGTCCCCCAGAACCTATGGCCTGAACCCCGGTACTCGGCTGGTGGTAAGACGGCCGCCGCTAAGAATGAGGTGGAGTTCAAGCTTTACCGTGAGGTGTGTGACGGCCGGGTCCGGCTCGACCCGGCCAGACAGGCAATCCCCCGGAACTGGACGACAGCCTTGGCCGCGGTCGGGTTGCCGTAGCGCACCAGCAGAAACACAAAGCGGCCTCGCGCCTTCCCGGGGTGGGGCCGCTTTCGCGCGTTACGGAGGACTACGGTTTCAGCCACCGCCACCGGGGCGAGGAGGACTTGCACCGATACTTCTTCCCGGTCACCTTCGCGTAGCCGTACTTGCCATGAGCGTCAGCCGGGCAGAACGCCCCCGGAGTGATGCAGTTCCAGTGGTTCCCGGATTGCTTGTACTGGCACGCCGCGGCGGTCGTGGAAGCATCAGCGGCGCCGAAAGCGAGAGGGGCGACCAGCATGCCGCCAGCCAAGACGCCGGCGCAGAGCAGGGAACGGACGCGCAAGGGGACTCCTTTTGAGAATTATGAGGCACAGGTGGGACGGATCGGCCGAAGGCCAGGTTGTCGCTACGTCCTCTTCTGGACAGAGAAAATGCCAGGCCAGCCGGGCTCCTCATGCCCATCTGCCCCGAGTGCGCCGTGCCTTCGTAGATTTGGGTGATCTCCGATGCGTGATCAGGGCACCTGCGAAAACAGCTCGATCATGGGGATGAGCAGCGGTTACGCTTGCGGGCATCTCGCGTCACTTCTCGCTGCTTTTGGTACTTCCACGGAACAGCGACGGAACAGAGCAGAAGCTTGGAGGCGCCTGTGGCGATGCCCAGGAAGGGCTCACGGCTCATCAACGTCGACGGCACCGCCTTCCGCTGGCGGATCCGGCACAGGCCCACCTACTGCCAGGGCAACGGCTGGAGTCCCCTCACCGTCACTGTTGAGCGGACCGCGGAGCCGGGGTGTGTTCTCGTGGTATCACTTCCCTGCGCTCGGCCGGACAATTGGCTCGGAGAACGGACGATCGCGGTCCGCCCCGCCCTCGTCGCCGGATGCATCCGGCGGGCCATCGAACAGGGATGGAACCCTGGGCAACCGGGCTCGGCATTCACCCTCACCGTCACCGAGGACGAACTAGCCGTGCTCCTGGGCGAACCGCCTCAGTACCTGATCCCCTTCCTCTGGGGCATGATCCCCGAAGGCGGGGGCATCAAGGACCTCCCTCGATGCGCCGAAATCTGGAGCCGGGACAAGGGGAACACCAGCCAGGCACCTTCTGATCCGTAGCCAGTTATCGTGTACTCGCGTCTCTCGACGTCTCTCCTCCCCTGCTCAGAGACCTATGCGCTTGATCGACTTCCACCGGTGTCTACGTGCGTCTCGGGGCGTTGTTAGCATTGACGTTAGCAAGATCACCAGTCGTCGGAGTTGAAGGTCTCGGGGTCATGGGCGCTGTTCCAGATCGCTTCGTCGGTCTTGGCGGCCTCGCGTTGACGCTGACGATTGAGATATTCGGGGGTGCCCGGAGTCTTGGACCTGACACGCATAAACTTGCCTTGCTTCGCCCGTAGCTCTCGCTCCTCCTGGCTGACCTTCAGCTTCCGTCCCTGTTTCTCAGCCTCGGCCCGCTGGGCATCCTGCTTCCCCAGCTTCCGACGAATCTCAAGCTCTTCGACGCTTGGCTTTGCGGGATCCGGCTTGGCGGGCTGGCGCCGCTTCTGAGACTTCCCCATGCCCGTCATCGTGAAGAGACCACAGGCCGGTGACGAGGCATCGTCAGGCGCTTGTGGCGCATCGGTAAGCGGGTTTGAACTTCTCGGTCACCCGCCCTTCCGCAGGATCTCCATCGCCTGGAGTACATCCGTAACCACGTGGTCCGCCGCCGGGAGGTCGAGCTGAATGAGCGGTCTACGCCGTCTGTAGCTTTCAGGCAACTACGGTTTACAAGCCGGAAGAGGACCGTCTACTCACGTCTCTCTGCGTCCTGCGCTGCTGCTCAGAGCGCTGGGTTACTTGACCTTCTTCCACCGACGTCTACGGCCGTCTCGGGACGCAGTTAGCATCCGCGTTAGCAAGATCACGCGCCTTGCTGCCCTTCGATGCGAACTGTGGGGGCCAATGTCAACACCTTGTCGGCCTGCACAAGCATGCGATGAGACTGGTCGAACGATACGGGCGCTGGCCGATCTTCCCATTCGGGCGTCGTCGACACCCAGACCATGATTCTGCAAGTGTCAGGATCGCTCGGCCCGGGCGACGTCTTCTTCGTCCGCTTTCTGGAGAGGCACATCCTCAAGGAGTGTGAGCTCCCAACTGTCGGTATAGGAACCCGTCAGATTGCTGTCTGGTGAGGTGTAGTTGGCGACTCTTACGCCCAAGCCGAGCGTCTCCGCGCCGCGGAGCATCTCGATCAGCTCATTTAGGCTCATCCCAGACATCTTCTTGATAACGGGAGGGTCGGTATCGTAGCCGTCCTCGTTGATGACCATAAGCGCATCGTAGAACCACCACGTTGCATTCGAGGCTTTTGCCAACAGTGGGAGGCGGACCTCCTTGGGGGCTCACGGGTGTTCTGATCAGGACGGCAACTGCGGAACCGATGCTCGCCCGAGGCGCCCGATGCCAGCGCCCTGACCATCACCTCGACCCGTACGGACGACTCGTACAGCCATTTTCCTCTCTCGATCCAGATGGTGCACAGCCCCGCCGCGCGCCCGCCAGCCACATCGGCAGTCGGATTGTCCTCGATCATCCAGCCGCCCCGATTGAGAGTGACACCGCAGCGCTGAGCCGCGATCTCGAATATCGGTCCTTGAGCGGTGGTCTGGCGACTTCCCGTTCTGGACCGTCGAGCAGGGTGAGTTCTTCCTGGCGGTTCCCCACCTCCCGACGCCGGAGAGGATAGGAGCCGTAGTGTGGGGCGACAGATCGGAAGAGACGTCACCGATGACGATCTGTCGCTGGCCTTGGCGGACTCGGCCGAAGCGATCGAGGCGCATCTGACCTCTGACGATGAGCCTCATGCGCCAGGCAGTCTCCGCGTCACAGCTGACGATGTGGTCATCGACCCCGTCCGCGAACGACCTGCGGAGACGCGTTCGAGATCGTCCCCCACATGTCCCCGATCATTGACCTACGGCTGCATATGACGGCACTCGCCGGGCCGGGGAGTCGCGCAAAGCATCCCCGCGGGGGCGAGGGCGAGGTCCACTGGTCCCTCCGCGGCCTGATGGGAGCATCCTCGCATACACGGGATCGACCGAATGGAGCCGGTGAGAGTGGAGATCCAGAACGGATCATCCCCGCAGGCGCGGGGTCGACGCGGTCAACGGCCTGGACACGGGCGTGTACGTGGGATCATCCCCGCAGGCGCGGGGTCAACAGGATGACGCCCTCCGGCGGGCGGCCGTTGAGCGGATCATCCCCGCAGGCGCGGGGTCGACGGCCGCTTCCCTCGAAGGGGCGATGAGGAGTGCGGATCATCCCCGCAGGCGCGGGGTCGACATGCGCTGTGGTTCTCCCATGTGTTCCTCCTCGGGATCATCCCCGCAGGCGCGGGGTCGACGTCACCGACGTAGAGGAGCTGGTGCAGCAGGGTCGGATCATCCCCGCAGGCGCGGGGTCGACCTCCCCGACGAGCTGTACGAGGTCCGCACACCGGGATCATCCCCGCAGGCGCGGGGTCGACGAACCCCCGCGTGGGGGTGTCATGCAACGGAGGGGATCATCCCCGCAGGCGCGGGGTCGACGGGTTCGCGCTGTCGTAGGACCGCAGGACGATGGGATCATCCCCGCAGGCGCGGGGTCGACCATAGTCGCCGGCAATTCCCACGCCATACCGGAGGATCATCCCCGCAGGCGCGGGGTCGACGCGATAGTCCAGACCGGGACACCGGAAAGTCCGGGATCATCCCCGCAGGCGCGGGGTCGACGACTTGGACCACGCCATCAGGCACCTCCGGGGGGGATCATCCCCGCAGGCGCGGGGTCGACGACAAGCCACGGATCTTGTCGACGCTGCCCTCGGGATCATCCCCGCAGGCGCGGGGTCGACTTCGTCCACCCCACCACCGGGGAGCGGGCCGCGGGATCATCCCCGCAGGCGCGGGGTCGACCAGAAAAGGCGATCAGATGCAGCTTACGGAGTCGGATCATCCCCGCAGGCGCGGGGTCGACGCTGGCCCTTTACCTCCTGCACACCACGGGCGGGGATCATCCCCGCAGGCGCGGGGTCGACGCTCCTCGCGATCGGCGGCGGGCTCGCCATCGCGGATCATCCCCGCAGGCGCGGGGTCGACGTCAGCGTGGCCTGCTCGGCGACCTTGACGCCGGGATCATCCCCGCAGGCGCGGGGTCGACTGCCATGGGACACCCCCCGCCCGTGATCCGTGGGGATCATCCCCGCAGGCGCGGGGTCGACTCCGCCAGTGCGCTGGACGGGTCGATGTCGACGTGGATCATCCCCGCAGGCGCGGGGTCGACCAATCAGCGCCATGCCTCGGAGGCGAAACACAGGGATCATCCCCGCAGGCGCGGGGTCGACACGTCCACCAGGCGGTCGTCGGCCCCGGCGGGAGGATCATCCCCGCAGGCGCGGGGTCGACCTGCGGGCGTTGTCCCGCCACTCGTTGCGCAACGGATCATCCCCGCAGGCGCGGGGTCGACACTGACCTGTGGGTTTGCTGGTCTAGGCCCCGTTTTCCATTCAGTTCGTTTGGCCCCGGATCTCGCGCCGACCCTATACGACATACGACGATCGCCACGCCTTTGTCGGTGGTGACTTCTAGTGTTGCTGCCTGGTCGGCAATGCCCAGGAGGCGGTCTTGGACGGTCATGAGCTCGGGTTCCTCAAAGATCCGGACCTGGTGCGGCAGTTGGGTGTCTTGTGGGGGAAATCGGCTGTGAAGGCAGCGGGACGCATGAATCTGCTGATGTGCCATCTCCTGGATACAGCTGCGGTCTCTGAGCAGATCTGGGATCGATATCTGGCCCCGTCAACGAAGGCGCTGCTGGACGATGTGGCTGGAGGCCATGGGCGTGGACGCCGGTTCTTCGCATGGGTCTGCGGCGTTCACGACTGCGGGAAGGCGACCCCGGCATTTCAGCAATTGGACGAGGTTGGGGCGCAGGCCGTCCGGCAAGCAGGCCTCACCTGGATGTCCACGGGGGGGCAACGCTGGCGGCATGACCGGGCCGGCGGGAAGCTCATCCGGGACGTGCTGCGCGGAGCCGGGTGGCCGGATGACCAGATTTCGTGGATATGGCCGTTGGTCGCTGGGCACCACGGGAAGTTTCCTTCTTCGGGGGGATTGATCGAGCCTGTCCGCGCGCGGGGTCATCTGCATGGCAAGGGCCTCGGATGGCGCCGGGTGCAGTCGGCGGTTGTCGAAGTCTTCACTCGCCAGTTGGGGTTCGACGGTCTGAAGGACGTTCAGCCTGTACGGGTGCCCAGCCGAGCCGATCAGCTGCACCTGAGTGGTCTGGTGGTGATGGCCGACTGGATCGCTAGCGATGAACGTTATTTCCCGGGGGTGGATGATCTGCGGGATGTGAGCCTGGCGGCGTCCCGTGAGCGTGCCGCCGGGGCTTGGGAGAAGTTGGGGTTGCGGGGCGGCTGGGGCAGGCTTGGAGTTCCTGGTGTCGAGGCCTTCCAAGACCGTTTTGGGGAGAAGCCGCGTCGTTCGCAGGTGATGGTGACGGACGCCGCTCGACGCATGGCAGGCCCGGGGCTTTTGATCTTCGAGGCGCCGATGGGTGAGGGCAAGACCAAGACCGCGCTGTTGGTGGCGGAGATCCTGGCTGGCCGGTTCGGGGCGGATGGGGTGTTCATCGGCATGCCGACCCAGGCGACCAGCGACCCGATTTTCTCCCGGGTACGCGCCTGGGCGGGAAAGGTGTTGCCCGGGCTGGAATCACAGGTGGCGCTGTTACATGGCAAGCGCCGTTTCAACCGAGAATGGCAGGAGCTCCTAGAGGAGGTCGGGGATAGTCCTGATGACATTTATGGGACGGTCGACGAGGACGCTCTGTATGGGATTTCTTCATTCAGTGCCGGGGAGGCCCCCGAGCGGCGTGCCCCCGCAGAATGGTTTCTGGGGAGCAAACGCGGACTATTGACCCCGCTGGTCGTGGGAACGATCGATCAGCTGCTGTTCGCCGCGACCCGCACCAAGCACGTGATGCTGCGGATGGCCGGACTCGCGGGGAAGATCGTGATTTTGGACGAGGTGCATGCGGCTGACGTCTACATGTCCCAGTTCTTGCTCGAAGGGTTGCGCTGGTTAGGACAGGCGCGTGTCCCGGTCGTGCTCCTCTCCGCGACCCTGTCGCTCGCTCAGCGGCGTGCCCTGGTCGACGCCTATCTCGCGGGCGCTTCGTCACGCGAGGAACCACCGGCACTGAACCTGCCCGCCACCGGCGGCTACCCGAACGTCACCGCGGTCTGGGTCGACGATGCGGGGCCGCGCGCGCTCGTCGACCACTGCTCGTCCTGGCGCGATGATCTCGACGTACGGGTCGAGGTGCTCGCCGAGTCGCCTCGTGCGGGGTCCGAGCCGTTAAGTAGCACGCATGCTGATGTCGTCGCGGTCCTAGCCGAGCGTCTGAGAGACGGCGGGTGCGCCTTGGTGATCCGCAACACCGTCGATCGCGCGCAAGACACCTACCAGGCGCTACGTGCCCACTTCGGAGAAGCTGACGTCTGTCTCCTGCACGGGCGGTTGCATGCCAGCCACCGAGCAGACCGAACGGAGGAGGCTCTGGCCCGGCTCGGACCATCGACCAATCGTCGCCCCCGCACCATCCTCGTCGCTACGCAGATCGCCGAACAGTCGTTCGATGTCGATGCCGACCTCCTGATCACTGATCTGGCCCCGATTGACCTGCTTCTCCAGCGGATCGGCCGGCTCCATCGCCATGACGGTGTCCCGCGCCCCGCACGGGTCCGCGAACCCTGTGTCGTCATCACGGGAGTCGGCGCCTGCGACAAGGGTGCTCCTTGGATCCTCCCGGCCAGCGATGCGATCTACGGCCGCTATCTGCTGCTGCGAACGTCCGCGCTTGTATGCGCAGCCGACAACTCGCACTGGAAGATCCCCGGGCAGGTCCCCGCTCTGGTCGCGGCCGTCTATGGCGAGGAGACGGTCGTCCCAGAAGCATGGGCACAGGCAGAAGGCGCGGCGTTCGCCACATGGGAAGCAGAGCAGCGGGCTCGCGCCAAAAGCGCCGAGAAGTTCCTGTTGACCCGCTTCAAAGAACACGAGAACAAGACTTTGGAGGGCCTGCACTACGCGGAGACGAAGGCAGCTGAGGAGATCGTCCACGCCATCGTCCGCGACGGGGAGCCCAGCGTCGAGGTCGTCATCGTCCTCGAGGACGATGACGGCTACGCCTCCTGGACGGGGAGGCGTCTTGGACCCAACGGCGAGGTGCCCGCCCACCTCGTTGACGAGGTTCTCGGCGGTACGGTGCGCCTTCCGGCGAAGCTCGCCGCGGCGGCCGAGAGCGAGCTCCAACCGTTGGCGGGCTGGCGGGGACATCCGTGGCTTCGCTACAGCCGGGCCCTGAAACTCGATGCCCAAAGCCAGGCGAGGCTCGACCGATTCAGGATCTGCTACGACAACGACCTGGGGCTGGTCCTCGACAATCCCCAGTAGCGACCTGGGTTCGAAGAGCCATCAAACTGCCTTGGCCGGGCGTAACGCGAGTGCGAAGCGAAGCGACCGGCAGAGCACACGAGCATGTGCGGGCCCCTCTGTGAGCGTCACTTGACGCTCACAGAGGAACCGGCTGGCGATCCCCGCGCACGCGGGGCCGACGGCGCAGACCGGGCGAATCGTTCTGCAATCGAGGCTCCTGCCGCTCAAGGGAAGGAAGTCATGTCCGGTAAATCCCGTTCTTCGCGTCCCTCTCCACGTCGGTACCCGCCGGAGCTGAAGGACCAGGCTGTCCGGATGGTCCAGGAAGCCATCGAAAGATCCGGAAAGCCCAATGGAGTGATCGCCCAGGTGGCACGCCAGTTCGGTATCGGCCCGGGAACTGTGCGGAACTGGTGCCGGAATGCCGACAGCGGTAGTTCCTGGTGGCGGGGGTCCGCGGGCGATGACGTGGGGCGCATCGCCGAACTGGAGCGTGAGGTGCGAGAACTGCGCAGGGACAACGAAATCCTCAAGGGGCATCTACCTTCTTGGTGAGCCAGCTCAGTTCCGCAACGACGCCGCGTTGATATCAGCGGAATCCATGTGGGCGACCCTTTCGGGGGCGCACATGCTCAGGTTGTGAAGATCTGGCGCTCTGGAGGTAGTGCGTCGCTGGCGTCGTCGGATGGAGTCCGCGCGTCTCGCTTGCCGGTGGCTTCGGTCTTCATCGCTCGGGCACTGTGCTCGGCTCGTGAACGGATCGGCTGACGACCTTGAGCCTTCGGTTTATGTGTGCCCGAAACCATGATATTCGGACCGTGAAATATCGGTGCGGCGGAAAACGTCGGTGCCCGCCTCTACGCTCACACCTGACTTTGTTCTCTGGTAGGCCACTTCCCCTGAGGCAGGCCATTGTGGATCAGCTCGACCTGGTATGCGACGGATGGCTGCCGCTTCGGCGGCGCAATGATGGCGCTCTGCTTGAGGTGGGGATCGAGAGGGCTCTGACAGAGGCGAACGCGTTCGCTGAACTGGTCGTCGAGCTTGCGACGCAGGTTCCCGCGCTGCTGAGGCAGGTGCTGTTGCCGATCGTCGCGGATGCCGTGGGCTTGCCTGCCGATCGAGCGGAGTGGCTAAAGCGCTTCGAAGCTAGGGCGTTCAATGAGAGTGAGCGTGACCAGATTCGGCAATATCTGGCGAAGAATGGCCCCCGGTTTCAGGCCTTCGGTGAGACCCCGTTCGCCCAGGCGGGGGAGTTGGAGGCGGCGAGCGGGGAGACCAAGGGGGCGGGGCTGCTGGTGGCGACGGAGTTCACCGGCAACAACGTGCCGCTGTTCGGGTCGCGGACCGAGGCTGAGCCGCCTGCGTTGACGCCGGCTGAGGCGATGCGGTGGCTGGTTCACGCACACTGCTGGGACACGGCGGCGATCAAGACCGGCGCGAAAGGCGACGGCAAGGTCAAGGCCGGCAAGACGACGGGCAACCCCACGGGTCCGCTGGGTCAGCTCGGCGTTCTCATCCCCACCGGCCGCACGTTGTATGAGACGCTGCTTTTGAACCTGCCCATCGGACCAAGGGCGGCGCTCGGCACCCCGCAGTGGCGGCGTCCCCCGGCCGGTCCGGACTGGGACGCCGTCGGCTACCCGGACGGACTCCTCGGTCTATGGACATGGCAGTCTCGCCGAATCCGTCTCATACCGGAACAGACGCCACAGGGTGTGCGTGTTAGGCGCGTGATTCTGGCAGCGGGGGACCGCATGCGAGAGCTCCCGGAGTGGGAGCCACACACGGCGTGGAAGTACGACAAACCCGTCGGCAAGTCCAAGGCCGCCGACCGCAAACCACGTCGGCACGTCCCGGGGAAGGCGATATGGCGCGGCCTGGAAGCGCTGCTGGCCGTCCACCAAAGTGACCTGGAAAGCGGCTCGGTCGAGACGAGCAGTCTGCTCAGGCAGGCCGCGGACCTCCGCTCGGATGGAACGCTCCCGGAGGATTACCCGTTGCGTGTCGAGGCGTTCGGGATGACCTATGGGACCCAGTCGGCCGTCATCGACGACATCTACCATGATCTGATCCCGTTGCCGGTGAACGCGCTGCAGGCAGACGCTGAGGTGTACGGCGTACTGGTGGAGATGACCAGTCAGGCAGAGCAGCTCTCCCGGGCGATCAATCACCTCTCGGCCGATCTGCGACGGGCCGCGGGGCTGGATCCGATTCCATGGGACAAGGGCCAGCGCCCCGGAGAGCAGCTTCTCCACTTGCTGGACCCCGTCGTTCGCCGTGTCCTCGGTCACGCGGGCGGGCTCGATGACCAGCGGCTGGAAGCGGTGTTGCTGGCCTGGGAGCAGGTCGCGTACCGGATCACGCGCGAGGTCGCCGACACAGTGTTCGCCGCGGTGCCGGAGTCGGTGTTCGCCGGTCGCCGCACCGGTGGCGAGGCAGAGTCCGGTTCGCCTTCAGGTCTGGGGGACGTGGAGCGGCGGCTGCGGCGCAACCTATCCACCATCCTGCAGCGCGCCGCCGCCCAATGGCGTGCGCCCTGACGGGCTGACCCGGTACTTCCCCCAATGGCTGATGGAGCGTGAACAAATCGATGGCGACCCGCTACTGGAATCGTGTGGCATCGGACGGGACCTGGTTGACGGACAAACGGACCAAGCGTCCGATCGGCCCGCCGCCCGGAGAGGACCTGGCGGCGATGCGTGCCGGACTCGGTCGGCAGTTCGGCGAGGTACCGAAACTGTGGCCGCACTACACCTGCGAGATTGATGATGAGCTGGCTCGACGCGGCGAGGCGTCCATCGAGCAGCGGGCCGAGCACGCGGCGCTCGCCCTGTACGGGCTGCATCAGCAGTCCAAGAGCGTCTCGATGCACCGGCCGGACGTCCGGCTCGGCAGGGCCCTGTCGCAGTTGCGCAACAGCGACAGGTTCAGCCCGAAAGCGATCGACGATCGGGTAGAAGCGGCTGCCACGACCACTACTTTCGATGCGCTGCTGATCCGCCTGCGGGGCCTGGTCGATCTGCTGCGCACCATCAATCAGCCTCTCGACTACGACCACCTGATGCGGCTCGTTCACGACTGGCATTACGACGACGGTCGACGAGCCGCGCGCCGCCAATGGGCCATGGACTACCAGGTCTGGAAGCACAAGTCGCCAGGCGACGAGCCATCGGCCGAATCCTGAAACACATCCCCCTTTTCGAGATCAGCGGAGAAAACGATGTCTAAGCGCCAGTACGTCGACATCCACATCATTCAGACGGTTCCCCCGGCTAACTTGAATCGGGATGATCAGGGCAATCCGAAGGACGCCAAGTTCGGCGGGGTACGCCGGGCCCGGGTTTCGTCCCAGGCGTGGAAGCGCGCCACCCGGCGCGCCTTCGATGAGAAGTTGCCCGAGGCTGACCAGAGCACCCGCACCAAGCGAATCGCTGGGCAACTGGCCGAGCGGGTCGTGCTGCGGACGGGTGTCGAGCCCGAAGCCGCTCAGCGGATCGCCGGGGCGCTGCTGGAACCGCTGGGCATCAAGGCTGGCAAGAAGGCAGGGAACACCGCTTACCTGCTGTTCTTCGGCTACCAGCAGTTGGACGAGATTGTCGGTCTGATCGCCGACCAGGCCAAGGACCTGGCCGAACTGGACGACGAGCAGCTCAAGGCGGCGACGAAGGATCTAGCGGTCGCGGAGCGGCTGAAGACTGGCCACCCGATCGGCGTGGCCCTGTTCGGCCGGATGGTCGCCGACATCCCGTCGCTGAATGTGGACGCGGCCACGCAGGTAGCCCACGCCATCTCCACTCACGCGGCCGAGATCGAGTCGGACTACTACACGGCCGTCGATGACGAGAACGAGGCTGATGAGTCCGGTGCCGGGATGCTCGGGAACATCGGGTTCAACGCCGCGACGCTCTACCGGTACGCCACGGTCGGCGTTCACCAGTTGGCAACCAACCTCGGCAGTGTCGACGCCGCAATCGAGACAGTCACACGGTTCGCCGAGGCGTTCGCGTTGTCAATGCCGACCGGCCATATCAACTCCTTCGCTCACCGGACCCGGCCCAGCCTTGTCGCGGTCGTGGTCCGCGACGACCAGCCCGTCAACCTCGTGTCGGCCTTCGAACGTCCGGTCAGGGAGAGCGACGGGATCGCCGCCGCCTCAGCAGTGCGGCTGGCGAAGGAGTACGCGCGGTCCAGCAGACAGTGGGGCGACGAGCCCACACACGTCACGGTCTCCCACGCCTTCGAGGACGACACCCTCGCCGAGGCATTCGGCGCCAACCAGACGTTCAGCGAACTGCTGTCCGGCCTGAACGACGCCCTGACCGCCTCGTGGAAGACAAACTGATGGCCGGACCCGACCCCATCCAGGCCGTCCTATTGCTGAGGCTGGCCGGGCCGATGCAGTCCTGGGGCGATCAGAGTGTGTTCAACCGGCGCGACACACGGCCGCAGCCGACCAAGTCCGGAGTGATCGGACTGCTCGCCGCCGCCGCAGGTCACCCGCGTGAGGAGCCGCTCGGCGACCTGCTCGGCCTGACCATGGGAGTCCGCGTCGATCAGGAGGGCACGCTGCTGCGGGACTACCACACCGTCAGCGACTACCAGGATCGGCCGCTGCCCCAGGCAGGGGTATCGGCCAAAGGCATTCAAAAGCCGACCTCACCCGCCAAATACACACATGTAACCCAGCGCTTCTATCTCCAGGACGCGGTGTTCGTCGCCGCCGTCGCGGGTCCGGCACCATTGGTGCACTCCCTGGCCAACGCCGTCACTCACCCCGCGTTCCCCCTGGCGCTGGGCCGGCGCTCCTGCGTCCCTTCCCAGCCCATCCTGCTCGGGATCAAGAACGACTCGATTCTGGAGGCGCTGACCAGCCAACCGTGGCAGGCCGGCGGCCATGCCCGGGGCGCGTTCGAAAAAAGACACGGACGGCTGGCGCGCATCGATCGGATGGTGACCATTGAGGCGGCCGACGGGGATCACGTCCTGCACGATGAGCCCGTGTCGTTTCACCCGCGTGATCGGCGCTACGCCACTCGTCGTGTCACGCATCTTTGGCGGTCGATCCCCACCGGTTTCCCCGACCCCGTCCCGCCTGCCGACGCCTCCTCGGCACACGATCCTTTCGCTCTGCTGGGCTGGTGACCTTCGATGAGCTATCTGTCTCGCATCAGGATCAACCCGCTCCGCGCCCAAAGCCGCGCCATGCTCGCCAGCCCCAGAGTCATGCACTCCTACATCTGCGCCGGAATCCCTGGAACACCTGACAGCGAGCGGATCCTCTGGCGGCTGGACGCCGACAACCCATACCGCCCCCTGCTTTTCGTCCTCACACAATCCAAACCCGATTGGGCTCACATCGTCGAAGCGGCGGGCTGGCCGGACGGAGCCGGCGAGCACTTCGCCATCGCTGACTACGCGCCACTGCTCGCCCGGATCACCCCCGGCCGAGAGTTCGCGTTCCGGCTGACAGCAAACCCGGTCCAGAACACCAACCACCCCGAAAAGCCGACCCCGGCTCAGGCCGCGCGCATCGCAGCCGGCGACCGCAGATCGTTCCGGCTAGCCCACCGCACCGCCAACGCCCAACTCGGCTGGCTCCTGGACCGTACGGCGCGATGCGGCTTCGAGATCGCCGTAGCCCGTACCGACCCCGCCATTCCCAGCCTCGCCGACGACAAGGCCGTGCCCGCCCCCGACGTCCGGCTCATCGCCCGAGACCGTCGCACGTTCACCAGGGGCGTCCGGGGTAAGCAGATCATCCTTCATACCGCGACTTTCGAGGGTCGGCTGCGCGTCACTGACAATGCTCTACTCACCAGCGCGCTGCTGGGGGGCATCGGCCCGTCCAAGGCCTACGGGTGCGGACTGCTCACCCTCGCCCCTCTGCCGACCGGCCAGTGAGGCGAGATGGCCGACATCTGGTGGAAAGCCCACCCCCACGACCTGCACCGCGTCTCCGACCGTGTCTCCAGCGTCTACGTCGAGCGCAGTCACATCGACCGTGACGAGAACGCCGTGGTCATCATCAACAAGCGCGAGACCGTCCGCGTCCCCGCCGCGATGGTCGCAGTCATGTTGATGGGCCCGGGAACCCGTGTCACTCACGGCGCGATCCGCCTGCTCGCCGATTCCGGCACCACCGTGTGCTGGGTCGGCGAACAGGGCGTCCGAATGTACGCCGCCGGACTGGGCCCCGCACGCGGTGCCGGGCTCCTACACCGCCAAGCCTGGCTCGTCACCCGCACCAAGGAACGACTGAACGTCGCCCGCGCCATGTACGGGATGCGCTTCCCCGGAGAGGACGTCTCCACCGCCACCATGCAGCAACTACGCGGACGTGAAGGATCACGCATCCGCAAGCTCTACCAGGCGCACTCACAGCGCACCGGCGTCGCCTGGAACCGCCGCGAATATCGCGCCGGCGACGCCCACGCCGCAGGTGACGACCTCAACCGCCTTCTATCGGCCGCCAATGCCGCCCTCTACGGCATCTGCCACGCCGTCATCGTCGGCATCGGAGCCAGCCCTGGCCTCGGATTCGTCCACACCGGTTCCGCCATCTCGTTCGTCCTGGACGTTGCCGACCTCTACAAAGCCGACTACACCATCCCGCTGGCCTTCGACCTCGCTGCCAAAGGCCTCACCGAAGAACGAGACGCCCGCATCGGCCTGCGCGACCGTATCGCTCAGACCCGGCTCCTCAATCGCATCGTCACCGACATCAAAACCCTCCTCGCCCCCGAAGGTTCAGATCTCCCCGACGAGGATCTGAACCAACTCTGGGACGAACAACTCGGCACCGTCGCAGGCGGCACCAACTGGGCCGATGAATCCGACCTGGCCATCAACCTCGGCCTCAACCTCGTCCAACCAACAATGGGCGAAGACCACATCGCTATCATCGGCCCCGAATTCGACACTCCCGGCCCCACCTCATGACCGTCATCGTCCTGATCGCCGCTCCCGAAGGACTCCGCGGCCACCTCACGCGCTGGATGATCGAAGTCAACGCCGGAGTCTTCGTCGGTAACCCCAGCCGTCGTATCCGCGACCGCCTATGGGACCTGCTGTCCACTCGCATCGGAGACGGCCAAGCCATCCTCGTCGAGCCCGCCAACAACGAACAAGGCTGGACTGTCCGCACCGCAGGCACAGACCGTTGGCACCCCACCGACTACGACGGCCTCATCCTATCGGCCCGCCGCCGAATCCAACCGAATGAAAACCGCCTCCCCACCACCTAATTGCCCAGCTCAGCAAGCCTCGCCCCCGCGCACGCGGGGATGCTCCCTGTCTAACTCTCTAACTGTCGTGCGTTCTAACCTCGCCCCCGCGCACGCGGGGATGCTCCCTCGCCGACACGACCCCGTGTTGGTACGACCACCTCGCCCCCGCGCACGCGGGGATGCTCCGCTGACTCAGAGGGACCTGGGGAAGCACGTGAGCTCGCCCCCGCGCACGCGGGGATGCTCCGCCATGGGACACCCCCGACCGTGATCTCTGTGGCTCGCCCCCGCGCACGCGGGGATGCTCCGCGTTCGACAGGGAGGGAAGCCCCGACCTGGCGCTCGCCCCCGCGCACGCGGGGATGCTCCCCCACGCCCGAGCAGCGGCAGGCCGCCCGCCAGCTCGCCCCCGCGCACGCGGGGATGCTCCCGCCGCTACGAGATCCGGGCGGGCCGGGCCCGCCTCGCCCCCGCGCACGCGGGGATGCTCCCCACCTGCGCGAGCTGGCGGTCGCGGCGAACGGCTCGCCCCCGCGCACGCGGGGATGCTCCCGGCGACCTCGTACTCCAAATCGCCGGGTCCACCTCGCCCCCGCGCACGCGGGGATGCTCCTCAGCGTCGCGGGACACCGGTATGCCGCAGCGGCTCGCCCCCGCGCACGCGGGGATGCTCCCCCACCTGTGCGTCCCGCCCGCGGCAACGGACGCTCGCCCCCGCGCACGCGGGGATGCTCCCGGTCCGGCGCGCGACATCGGCATCCACCCCTCCTCGCCCCCGCGCACGCGGGGATGCTCCCGCCTCGGCGACAGCGCGCTGGAGGTCGTCCTCCTCGCCCCCGCGCACGCGGGGATGCTCCCTTCACAGTGACGCAGGACGCCAGACTTTGGCACTCGCCCCCGCGCACGCGGGGATGCTCCTTTGACAGGGCAGAGGGTCAAGCAACACCTCTCCTCGCCCCCGCGCACGCGGGGATGCTCCCCGTCAGCCGTGGGACCTGGAGCTGCTGCTGAACTCGCCCCCGCGCACGCGGGGATGCTCCCCTAGGCATACATCCTTGGGATCGTTAAGAGCGCTCGCCCCCGCGCACGCGGGGATGCTCCGTACAGTGGGCAGACTCTCGTATGAGGATGCACCTCGCCCCCGCGCACGCGGGGATGCTCCGCGGTCAGACATTGGTCTCTCTTCCGTTGACGACTCGCCCCCGCGCACGCGGGGATGCTCCCGCCGACTGGGAGGGCGAGGTCACCTACACCGCCTCGCCCCCGCGCACGCGGGGATGCTCCGTCGTACTTGAACTTGTTGCCGGACACGGTGAGCTCGCCCCCGCGCACGCGGGGATGCTCCCGCGGGCTCGCTGCTCAAGGCCGCCGGCCAGGCCTCGCCCCCGCGCACGCGGGGATGCTCCTCTTCTGGCAAGAGCCGCATGTCCGGGGTCGGCCTCGCCCCCGCGCACGCGGGGATGCTCCCAGGTCACCGGTCGAGTGATCGGTGATGGTCAGCTCGCCCCCGCGCACGCGGGGATGCTCCGTTCCGGTTCCGCACCGTGCTGGTGCTGGTGGCCTCGCCCCCGCGCACGCGGGGATGCTCCGTTCCGGTTCCGCACCGTGCTGGTGCTGGTGGCCTCGCCCCCGCGCACGCGGGGATGCTCCCCAGCGGAGTAGCCTCATAGGACTTGTCGCTAGCTCGCCCCCGCGCACGCGGGGATGCTCCGTCGCTGGCGCAGTCACAAGCGGACGCGCTGTCCTCGCCCCCGCGCACGCGGGGATGCTCCTCTCGCCATGTCGGCCAACCCCATTCGGTTGGTCTCGCCCCCGCGCACGCGGGGATGCTCCCTCCTTGGTGTAGGTCAGCGCGTTGCCGTAGACCTCGCCCCCGCGCACGCGGGGATGCTCCGGAGATGGCCGTGCTCGCGGGCATGGTGCAGGGCTCGCCCCCGCGCACGCGGGGATGCTCCCCGCCTGTTCCGTGACACGTTCGCGAACTACGGCCTCGCCCCCGCGCACGCGGGGATGCTCCCACCAGGACGGGAGTCTGCTGCATTACTGAGGCCTCGCCCCCGCGCACGCGGGGATGCTCCTGAGCCCCGCCCTCTCGCCCCCGCGCACGCGGGGATGCTCCCCTAGAGGTAACCATCAGTGTGTGAATGGTGTGCTCGCCCCCGCGCACGCGGGGATGCTCCGGAGCTGCCCAAGGACAAGAAGAAAAAGGACGCCTCGCCCCCGCGCACGCGGGGATGCTCCGGAGTACAGCCACATCATCCCGGCGCTTCTGAACTCGCCCCCGCGCACGCGGGGATGCTCCGCCGGGGCCATCTGGAAAAGCTTGTAGGCCAGTCTCGCCCCCGCGCACGCGGGGATGCTCCCCACGCCATGGTGCTCAGCATGACCGCCAGGCCCTCGCCCCCGCGCACGCGGGGATGCTCCGTAGGGGATGCCGCCCTCCTGTGGATCCACGGGCTCGCCCCCCGCGCACGCGGGGATGCTCCGTGGACCGTCTAACACGCGGTGGGCCCGGAGTCCTCGCCCCCGCGCACGCGGGGATGCTCCCGCCAGGCGGATCGCGTGTGCGGGCTCGTCGGGCTCGCCCCCGCGCACGCGGGGATGCTCCTGCCCGCTCGTACAGGGCATGGTCTACACGATTCTCGCCCCCGCGCACGCGGGGATGCTCCGGTCCGAGCCTGGGCCAGGGCGAGCGGCATACCCTCGCCCCCGCGCACGCGGGGATGCTCCCTCCGCGCATCACCTTTTGCTGGCGTGGGAGCCCTCGCCCCCGCGCACGCGGGGATGCTCCCGGCAGGAACGCGTCGATCACCCCGGCGATGCCCTCGCCCCCGCGCACGCGGGGATGATCCCTGGGGTGCCACCTGCGGCAGGACCGCGAGCAGCTCGCCCCCGCGCACGCGGGGATGCTCCACGCCCGTCCGGGGTGGTGCACCTTCCGCGCCACTCGCCCCCGCGCACGCGGGGATGCTCCGCCTGCGGGGACGGCGACGGTCTTGTGCGTGGTCTCGCCCCCGCGCACGCGGGGATGCTCCGGCCCTGAGATTTCTACTACGCCACGTTTTTGGCTCGCCCTCGCGCACGCGGGGATGCTCCCTCTACGAAAGGGCTGGCATTCCTTGGACGGAACTCGCCCCCGCGCACGCGGGGATGCTCCGTGTTCGACCGGGCGACCCGAGCCCGCGCGGTGCTCGCCCCCGCGCACGCGGGGATGCTCCCTCCCACGTGGTGGCGGACACGTCGAGCTCGACCTCGCCCCCGCGCACGGTGGACGGCAGTAGCCAGTCAGCCGAGAGTTCTGGGCGGTGTCGTGGTGCAGGGTGCGGCGCGCTAGCTTGTGGTGTGGCGGTGTGCGGACGCGGTCCGGAGCACCGCCGTCGGGCGGAACAGCCCAGTCGGATGCCCTGAGGGCCGACGTGTGATTCGCTGCTGTACGCGCTCGTGCTGTTCAGCTACCTTGCTTACGCAAGATCTCAATCGCATGAGTCACATCCGGGACGACGTGATCGGCGTTGTGCTCTACAGCGGGCCATGTTCCTCGGTCGATCCAGATGGTGCGCAGACCTGCGGCGCGTCCGCCGGCCACATCGGCGATCAGGTTGTCTCCAATCACCCAGCCGCCTCCGTCGAGTGTCACACCGGAACGGCGTGGGGCTTGCGAATGCCCTCGACGCCGGAGAGCGCATAGGCGTCCACGACATCAGCCAAGCCAGTGTTGCAGATCTTGCCGAGCTGGTTGTTGGCCATGCCGTTCGTCACGATCGCCACCAGCCACCCCGACGCTCGTAGCCGGGTGAGCCCGTGTAGGACGTCGGGACGGCAGCAGACGAGATGGGGCATGCGCTTGCGGTATTGGCTCCACAACTCGTCGACCGAATCTGGCAGGGCGAAGTACTCGCAGACCTTGGTAAAGAACTCTTCTCGATGCGGATGACCTGCCCGGTCCAACTCGATGAACCACTCCACCGCTTTCCCCCGAGACTGCGCTCATTGACGAGCTCCTCAACCCACCTTCGGAACGCCTGGTCCAGGTTGATAAGGGTGTTGTCCAGGTCGAAGAGCGCAAGCCGTTGCACAGCCGCACATCCTACGGGGCCTGGTCCCTGGCGACAGCAGAGTACACACGCGCACCCTGGTCGCTCGGCGGGCCGGGGCAAAGGCCCGGACCTTCGATCGCCCTCAGCTCTGTGCGGTGACCAGCCACAACGCGATCGAAACCTGTATCGGTGTGATGGCCTACCCCTAGCCAGCCACGACGACGGGCACTTACTGGAACCACCGAGCACGGGGATGTTCTCGACGTGCCGTAGTCAAGTGATCTCCGTGACAGCGGCCAGCGGGACAGGTAGCAGGTGGCCGACTGCCCGTTGGCATGACGAGGACCGAAGGGAGCGACTCTCATTGTCTTACTGGCGGCTTCTGCCGGCCTCACGGGGCACGCGGGGCGGTGCGTGCCCGGACCGGCCGAAGAGCCGCAGCCGGGCACGCTTGCCGACCGGCGCGCCCCGGCGGGTCGCGAAGCGGGCCGCCTTTAAAGACGAGAAGAAAGTCCTCATCCGGGTGTCGTCGAGGTCGCTGACCGAGGGTGCTTCAGTCGGTCGATGTTGCCGAGTGGTTCACTGGGACGAGGCTGATGGCTCGTCGTCCTGGTCGGTGTCGTCTTCCGGGGTGATCTGCTCGGGTGGCTGGCCTGTCGAGGGATCGGCGGCGAAGGTGCCGATGTTCTTGACCGTGTAGATCAGACCCTCGTCCAAGAGTGCGTTGATCACCTTGCGGGCTGTCCGGCGTGCGATGCCGAACTCTTGGGCCATGCGCGGTTCGCCAGGGATGGGATGTCCGGGCTTGTAGACGCCTGCTTTGATACGGCGTCGCATCTCGGTCAGTACCTGCTCTGACTTGGGCTGATCAGGCCGGAAGTCGATCACACCTATGACGATAGGAAGCGGTCGGTAGGGGCGGGTCATGAGACGTTACGGGGCGTACCGATCGGCAGGGGTAGGCAAGAGTAGTCAGGGCTGTTTATCCTGGGCGCATGGAAGCACCGGACCGGGACTCCCGTGAGGGGTCGGAGTGGGTTCTGCCTGGCCAGCTGGATGTGAGTAGGCCCAGCGTGGCGCGGATGTATGACTACTACTTGGGCGGTAAGGACAACTTCGAGGTTGATCGGCGGCATGCCGAGGAGGTGATCCGGCGGTCTCCGCATGTTCCGTTGATGGCTCGGGCCAATCGGGAGTTCCTGGGCCGTGCGGTGCGGTTCCTGGCCGGTGAGGCCGGTATCCGGCAGTTCATCGACATCGGGACCGGTCTGCCGACGCGAGAGAACGTCCATCAGGTGGCCCAGAGGACCGATCCGCGGGTGCGGGTGGTCTATGTGGACAATGACCCGCACGTGTTGTCGCATGCTCGGGCGCTGCTGGCTGACAACCCGAACACGCACGCGATGGGCGGTGACCTGCGCCGGCCGTGGGAGATCTTGGGTGATCCGCACGTGCGGGGGGTGATCGACTTCTCCGAGCCGGTGGCGGTGCTGCTGTGTGCGGTCTTGCATTTCATCGCCGATCGTGAGGACCCGTACGGGATCGTCTCGACGTTGATCAGGGCGATGGCCCCGGGGTCGTATCTGGTGGTTTCCCATGCGGAGCGGCACAGGGAGCTGGCAGGGGTGGCCGATTCCTACCGCGGTGCGAGCGCTCCGGCGGTGCTGCGTTCGTGTGTGGAGATCGCCGAGTTCTTCGACGGCTTGGAGTTGCTCACCCCTGGGGTGGTGTATCTGCCGTTGTGGCGGCCGGACGGGCCGGTGTTCTTGGAGGACAGCCGTGTGCTGGCCTATGGCGGGATAGGACGCAAGCGGTGACCGCTCCTGGGCCGGCGGGCGCACAGGTTCCGGTCGTCGGCGGGCTCTCGGCGGTGCGGCGTTCCCCGGCCACGGTGGCCGTGCTGCGGTTGAGCCGGGAGTTGGAGTCCTTGGGGATCACCGCTGACCCGCACGAGGGGGATCAGGTGGCGGCGCTGTCGGTGTGGGAGGGCTTGGTGGTCTGGTGCGAGATCGGTACTGCCGGCCTGCATTACCGCTGGTGGACCGGCCGGGTATCCGAGCGTACGGGGCGGTGGGTCTACACCTGGTGTCCCATTCGTGACCCCTCAACGGCGGCACGACGCATAGCCGCCCGTTACCGGGAGCTGCGGGGGCTCAATGCTGAGAGCGGGTCTGGTCGTGGCTGAGCTGGAGATCGTCTGGGTGACGTCGGCGAAGGTGCACGCCTTGAGACATGGGATGGTCGGCGGGGTGCGGGCCTTCACCTTGAACATGATCTGCCGGCCTTACGAGCTGCGCTGCAAGCTCCCCGGTCCGAAGGGGGCCCAGGAGATCGAGAGGTTCGCCAGCGAGGAAGCCGCCTACGCGCGAGCGCGCGACAAGGTCGCCGAGTTCCTGCAACTGTTCGGCCAGGTGCTCCCTGCCGCCGCCTCGGCACAAGGCGGGCCATGACCGCGCCGATCGCTCACCAGGACCGTGCCGTTGTGAACGCTTCTCAACGGCCGTTGCCGTTGAGTGAGCCCGATCGCCGAGAGCGCAGCGACTGTGCGCACCTGCGGGTGCGCTGGACGTGGATCTGGCCCTACGTCGGCCACCTGCCCGGCGGCGCCACCTGCGGGGACTGCGGCACCTGGTGGCGACTGGACCTCATCCCGCCGGCCGTGCTTGAGCGTCTTCCGCAAGCGGACGCCCCGCGTGAGATGGCGAGGTGAGGGTGTGAAACGCGTCGGCGATCTCGCGGGCCGCCTGGTCGGGGCCGATGCGGTCGGTATGGAGGCGCAGATGAAAGAAACCCTCGTCGCTACCGGTCTCCAGGTCGGTGAGCGTCTCTTCCCACGCGGCCAGGCGCTGCGCGGTGTCGACGTCCCCGCGGTGGCGCGACCGTTGCTCGCAGACCTCACGCGGGACCCACAGCAGGACGCGCAACCAGGGGTCTCGGTCGACGAGGCGGCGCAGGTCGGCGATGTTGCCGATGTGGGCGACCGGGATAAGCCCGGCTTGGCCCATGTCGTCGATCTCGGCGCGGTCGATGGCGTAGGTGTTGCCGTACCGGTAGGTCTCGGCGAGCGTGCGGCCGGCCTGGCGCAGCTCGTCGAGTCGGGCGGCGGTGACGAGGTGGTATTCCTCGGCTCGCCCGGTGCCGACCTTGAGCTTGCGCAGCAGCCGAAACCGGGGGTCGAGCCGGTGCAGGGCCTGGGTGGTGGTGCTCTTGCCGCTGGTGGGCGGGCCGTACAAGACGACTCCTGTTGGTGGCGTCACGCGAGGATGCGCTTGAGCGCGTCGCGGGTCTGGTCGGCAAGGCTGATGGCCGAACCTAGCCGGTTGTCGACGGTGAGGTGTGCGGTGGGCGGGGCCTTGTCGGTGTCCAGGCCGGCGACGTACTGGTCCCAGTTGGCCAGCTTCCACGCGTCCCGTGCGGCTCCCCGGAATTCGATGTACTCGCGCATGGACTCCGGGTCGCAGCGAACCCAGATCGCGGCGACGTCGATGCCCTTGGCCGCGCACCGGTTCTCCAGCCGGGTGAACCATGCCTCGTCGCGCAGTTCGGTGATGAACGGCGCCGAGAGGATCGCCGAGGTCCCGCAGTTGAGGTTGTCCCATGCCGATTCCATCAGGCACCGGTACTCCAGTGGCCGTACCTCGGTGAGGTACAGCTCGGTGTGCCGGTCGTTGGCGTCGCTGCCAAGGGAGATGAGCAGCCGTTCGGCCATGGACCGGGTGAGGGAGTCCTTGTCCAGGAACGCCCAGCCGGTGATGTCGGACAGGAACCGGGAGAACTCGGTCTTGCCCGATCCGGCATATCCGCCCACGAGAACGAGGATGGGCTTGGGGCTTCCTCCGCCGTGGCGCCGGCGCCAGGCGTCGACCACGCGGGCACGTAGAGCGGCCTGGGGAGAGCTGTCGCTCTGGATGCCGTCGACAGAGACTTTGGTGAACGCCTCCTCGATGACCAGGGCGGCGGCGTTGTCGGCGGCAGGGTCGACGGGCGCAGGCAATTCGGAAATCACAATTTCCGCTTTCTGTGATTCGCCGGGCAACGGCAGACGAAATCCAAGCTCGGGTTCGGTGGCCTGATACAGCAGGCAGTACGCGCGGCGGTAGTGCGGGCCTGGGTAAATGGTCCCGTTCTCATGTCCCCAGATGGTCTGGAAGTTGGCCGCCGGCACGGTGAGGCCGTGGCGCTCGGCCGTCTGTCGTAGCTTGTCGCCTGCTCCTTCGAGGGTCAGGCCGTGGGCTTCGCGATGCTCCCGAAGCTTGGCGGGGGTCCAGCCTTGGCGCTGGGTCGTCTTCAAGTGCGTCCCTTCACGTTCACGCTCGGGGGAAGCGGGCAGTTTCGGCGGTGCATGTGAAAACGCTCGTGTAAACCGCTGATGAGACGGCGTGAAGAAGCTTAACTAGAGCCGCGTGATACAGAAAAGCCCGTAATCACGGTGAACTTGAGGCATCCCACAGAGACGTAACCCCGGGCAGGGAGGCCACCGTGAACACCGGCACGCAACAGCGAATCGCCGACGAGCTAGCCGGCATCGCCGCGGAACTCGACGAGCTCAGTCGCCGCGTCCATGAGATCGCTTCGGCTCTTGGAAGACCGCCGATTCAAGATCGGCAAGCCGGTTCCCCAGATCCCCCAGAGTCTCCCGAATCTGGCTGATCTGCTTCAAGATCTGCTCGTTGGTGTCCTCGGCGGGCTCGCTGCGGCCCCTAGGCTGCGCGTCCACCTCTGCCGGGTCGCGGACGAACACGCCCTTGCCTTGCTGGCCGATCACGAACCCTTCGGTTCGCAGCACGCTGATCGCTGACTTCACCACGCTGGCCGAGACCTCGTAGCGCTGGCAGAGCTGGGCGATCGACGGCAACGCCTGCCCCGGCGGCAAGGCGCCGGATCGGATCTGCCCGCGCAGCTCGTCGGCTATCTGCAAGTAGCCGGGCCGGCCGGTGTTCTGCACCATCGCTCGCTCCTTCGCTCCTGCCAAGTTCACCACGCGACGACTCCCATGCCAACCAAGCGCCCATAGAACTCCTTGACAACTTAGAATTCCAAGTGTTCCATGAGGCCTAAGAATCCCATTTGAGAGGAACCCGCGACCATGCGCACCATCCCGATCCCCGTCGACACCAACAAGCTTCAGTTCACCTGCGTCAAGGCCGCACGGCCCCGCCTGGTCAACAAGGAGACCGGCGAGATCAAGAAGGACAAGAACGGCAACATCGTCTACGAGGTCACGGTGACGGTCGAAGACGACTTCGGCCGCCTGGAACTCCTCAAGATCGGCACCTCGGCCGAGCCGGACATCTCCCCCGGCGACGAGATCACCCCGGTCGGCCTCATCGGCTACGTGTGGGAGCAGACCATCCAGGGGGCGAATCGCTGGGGCATCTCCTACAAGGCCACTTCGTTCGTCCAGGCCGCCTCGGGCATGCCTGCGGGGGTGGCGTGATGAGCATCCTCGACGTCATCCCCCCTCCGCTGTTCATCGCCCTCGGCGTGCTGGTCGCCCTGCGCTTGTGGCGGCGCGTGGCGCCGGTGTCGTTCTGGTACCTGGTCGGGTTTCCGCTCAAGGCGGTACGGCTGCGCTGGACCTGGCGGCACGTCGCCTCCGGGTGCGGGCTCACCAAGAAGCGTCACCGCTGGTGGTTCACCGTCGTCCCCAACATGGTCGCCTCGACCGGCGTCGTCCGGGTCAAGCGGCGCTTTCAGCGGGTCGCGGTCGACACCAAACCGTGGATGAAGCTGCCCCGGCTGGTACGGCACGGGTGGCGCGTCACCTTCCACCTGCTCGACGGCCAGATCCCTGAGGACTATGCCAAGGTGTGCGAGCGGCTCGCGCACGCCTGGCGGGTGGAAGCGGTCCGGGTGGTCGGCTCGCGGCCTGGCCGCGTCACCTTACAGGCGACCACACGCGACCCTTTAGCCCACGTCATGCCGGCCACGCCTGCCGATGATCCGGAGTCGGGCTGGACGGCTGCCGACCTGCTGCGACCGGTGGTCGGCGTGTTGGAGACCGGCGCCCCCTGGCATCTGGACTTCCGGCTCATCCCGCACTGGATGAATGTCGGCGCCACCCAATCGGGCAAATCCAACCTGATCAACGCGCTGCTCGTGGCGCTCGCCCGCCAACCCGTCGCGATCATCGGCTTTGACCTCAAAGGCGGGGTCGAGCTGTCTCCCTACGCGCCGCGGTTGTCGGCCCTGGTGACGACCAGAGCCGACGCGGTGAGACTCCTGGCTGAGCTGATCGGGGTGATGGGCGCCCGGATGCTGGCCTGTCGCCGGCACGGCACCCGCGACATCTGGCAGCTTCCCGACGCGCTGCGGCCGATCCCGATCCTGCTGCTGGTCGACGAGCTGGCTGAGCTGTTCCTGACCGCCGACAAGGCCGAGAAGGACGAGGTCACCAAGACCGCGACCGCGCTGCTGCGGATCGCCCAGCTCGGGCGGGCCTTCGGTATCCACCTGGTGCTGTCGGGGCAGCGGATCGGCTCCGACCTCGGCCCCGGGGTGACCGCGCTGCGCGCCCAGATCGGCGGGCGGGTTTGCCACCGGGTCAACGATCCCGAAACCGCCGTGATGACCCTGGGCGACCTCGACCCAGACGCCCTGGTCGCCGCCCGGTCGATCCCGCCGGAGATGCCCGGCGTGGCGGTGGTGACCGGCGCCGATGGCCGCTGGACCCGTGCCCGGTCCGGCTACGTCTCCACCACGGCGGCCGAACAGGCCGCCCAGACCTTCGCCGATCGGGCTCCGTCCTGGGAGCAGGTCAAGGCCAGCGGCCTGGGCCACGAGCTGGACAGCGGCGCACACCCCGAGATCGCGGCCTGAAAGGAGAGGTTCCGATGGGCACAACGCGCGGACGTGCGGCCGATCTGGCCGGGTGGTTGCTGGACTCCGGGCCGGTGGCCGTGGTGGCCCTGATCGCCGGCGCGGGCTCCTTCACCCACATCCGCGACACCGCCACCCAGTACGGGCAAACCGGCTGGATGGCCTGGGCCGTGGCAGTCTGCGTCGACCTCACCTGCGTCATGGCCGCCCGCGAACGGCAACGCGACAAGAAGACCGGCCGCGTACGGTCCGGCCTGGTGTCCTGGCCCACCCTCGTCCTCGTCGGCGGGATCGTGTTGTCCCTGGCCGCGAACCTGGCACAGGCCGACACCTCGGTCTGGGGCTGGGTCACCGCGGCGACCCCGGCCGTGGCGTTCCTGGTCGCGGTCTCCATGCTCGAACGCCGCGCCGTCCCAGGACCGTCCTCGTCCTCATCTCCCGTCCCCGCGTCGGTCCCCGTCCCCGGCTCGTCCCCGCGCCCCGTCCCCGATCCGATCCCTTCGACGGCGCTCGTCCCTGCCTCCGTCCCGCCCGTCCCCGTGGCTGCTGCGTCCGTCCCTGTCCAGGGCGGCGACACCGCAGGGCAGGACGACACCTCGCCTGCCTCTGGTGGGCTGCTCGACTACGCCCGGCGCGTCGCGGCCGAACATCACGCCCGGCACGGCAGACCGATCACTCGCGACACCTTACGCGCTCGGCTCGGTGTCTCCAACCAGCTCGCCACCGAGCTATTGCGGCAACTGCGCAACATCCCCGATCCCGCATGACCTGGAAGGGACCTCTCGTGATGGTTCGCACCCCCGGCCGCCTGGCCGTCATCAACGGCCTGCGCGACCTGGCCGATTTCCTGGACACCAACCCCGATGTCCCCGCCCCTTGGGGGCCGATCTCCATCTACTTCTACCCCCTCGGTACCGACGAGGAGATCCGCGCCCAGGTCGACCACGTCGCCCGGCTGCTCGGCTCCGACGTGGACGCCGACGAGCTCGCGGTGGGCCACTACTCGACGGGGATCACGTTCGGCATCGCCGAGTACAAGGCGGTGGGCCTGCTCGCCGCCTCCCGAGCCCGATGGGCCGCCCGCAGGAGCTACGAGGACTCCATCACCCTCGACACCGACCCCACCAACGCCGCCCCCGGCGCCTGAACGGAGAACTTCCATGCGTATCCGCCTCGACGGCTCCCGCTCCGAGATCTCTTACGCGCTCTACCAGCTCCGCAAGATCTTCCGGGTCACCTCGGTCTCCAACCCGCACCCCAACCGCGGTCGACGGTCGGACTTCCGGCTCTACGCCCAGATCAACCCTCGCGACATGCGGGACTGGAGGTAAGGGCGTGGACGACGAATTCACCGTGATCCGCTACCGCTGCGCCACCTGCGGCGGGACCGGCGTCGACAGCCTGGCCGACACCTGCGCCGACTGCGACGGAACCGGAGCAGACAACCACGGGGCCTAGCCCCGGCGCCCCCGGCGTGACCGCACAACCGCCAAGTCACACGCCACGTCGGGGGCCATCCCCACACCGAACCTCGAAGACCCGGAAGGGACACGCCCCATCATGCCCAACACCACCAACTCACACACGGTAGCCGGGATGATCGCCCGACTCCACGACCCCCAATATGGCCGGTGGGCCGCTCAGATCCGCGCGACCGGCGGATGCCGCCAGCCGATCCATCTACGCGGGAGGGTCCGGCACATCGACGCCGCGACCGGCCAAGTCCTCCACACCTACAGCACCAGCCGGGAACCCGGCGGCGTGCTCCGCGTGCAGTGCAAGACCCGGCGGGCCTCGCGATGCCCGGCCTGCGCCGAGATCTACCGCGCCGACACCTACCAGCTCATCCGCGCGGGCTTGGCTGGCGGCAAGGGCGTCCCCGAAACCGTCAGCGCTCACCCGGCGCTGTTTGTCACCCTTACCGCGCCCTCGTTCGGCGCCGTTCACACCCGACGGGAGCAGGGTGGCAAGGTTCTGCCCTGCCACCCTCGGCGCGACGCCGGGACCTGTCCCCACGGGCGTCCTCTGTCCTGCACCGCCCGGCACGGCGACGAGGAGAGCTACCTTGGCGAACCGCTCTGCCCGGAGTGTTACGACTACGCCGGTAGCGTGCTGTTCAACGCCCTGGCCCCCGAACTGTGGCGCCGCTTCACCCTCGCCCTGCGTCGGCACTTGGCCAAACTCCACGGCCTGACGGTCAAGGACCTGGGCGGACACCTGGTCATCTCGTTCGCCAAGGTCGCTGAGTACCAACGGCGCGGCGTCGTCCACTTCCATGCCGTTATCCGCCTCGATGGGCCCGGCGGGCCCGACACCCCTCCTCCCGCCTGGGTCGGCCGTGACGCCCTGGCGCAAGCCGTCCAACACGCGGCCGGCGCGGTCAGCGTCCCCGTTCCTGCCCTGACCGGTGAGCCTGCCCGTGTCCTGCGCTGGGGCGCACAGCTCGACGTTCAACCCATCACCATGCACGGAGAAGTGACAGAGCAGGCGGTCGCCGGATACATCGCCAAGTACGCCACCAAGGCCGCGGAATGCGTCGGCACCGTCGACCGGCGCATCAACTCACCCGACGAGGTAGCCGGCCTGGGCCTGCGTGACCACGCCCGGCGGCTGATCGCCGAGTGCTTCCGCCTGGCCGAACTCGACCGGCTCAACGAGCTACGGCTCGCCCAATGGGCACACATGCTCGGCTTCCGCGGCCACTTCTCCACCAAATCCCGCCGCTACTCCACAACCCTCGGCGCCCTGCGCGCCGCCCGCGTCGACCACATGCGGGACGAGGAGATCAGCACCGGACGCCTGCCCCTGTTCGACGAGGACACCGTTCTCGTGGTCGCGCATTGGGAGTACGCCGGCCGCGGCCTGTCCGCCGGGGAACAGGCCCTCGCCGCGTTCCTGACCGGGCGGTCTGAGCCTGCTACGTCGGCACTTGTGGAGGTTGGCCCATGAGCCGCCGCGACGAACTCATGCCTCTGTCCCAGGTCCTCGAAGAGCTGGGCGGCATCTCTCGCCGGACGTTCTACCGCTGGCATGAGCTGGGCCGCGCACCCGTCGCCGTGAAGCTGCCGAACGGCGATCTTTTCGTCTGGCGCAGCGATCCCACCGTGTGGCTTGAGTCCCGGCGGGAGGCCGCGTGAGGAAGCGAGACGAGCTGATGACCGTTCCAGACATCCTCGAAGAACTGGGCGGAATCTCGGTCCGCACCTTCTATCGATGGCGGGAGATCGACAAGGCCCCTAGAAGCTTCAAGCTTCCCAACGGAGAGATCCGGGTCTACCGCAGCGACTTCGAAGCCTGGATCGAATCTCTCCGGGAGGCGGCGTGAACACCAGCTATGACGTGAAGTTCTGGGACATCCGCCGTAACACGTCCAGTAAGACCGCCTCATTCGAGGTGCGCTGGAAGGTTGGCCGGCGGGGGAAGTCCAAGAGCTTTCGAACCAAGGCCCTGGCCGAGAGCTTCCTATCCGACATGCGACAGGCGGCCAAGCGGGGCGAGGCGTTCGATCTGGAGACTGGCCTGCCCGAGTCGATGGTCAAGGCGAAGAACGCGCGGACCTGGCTGCAGTTCGCGCAGGCGTACATCCTGGCCAAGTGGCCTCACTCCGCGGCTAAGTCCCGTGAGGGTATGACGGACAGCCTGACCGGCGTCACGCTCGCGCTCCTGCACGACCGTCCGGGCAAGCCCGATACCGGAACGCTGCGGGCGGTCCTTCGCGGGCATGTCTTCCTGCCCGATGACCGGCGGGCGCCCCTCGATTCTGAGCAGGCGGCGGCGATGCGCTGGCTCACTGCGGCGTCGCTGCCTGTCATCGAGCTGGAGGAGGCCAAGACCGCGCGTGCCGCGTTGGAGGCGATATCTGTCACCCTCGACGGCACGCGGGCGGCTGACTCCACCTTCCGGCGCAAGCGGGCGGTGTTCCATCACGCGCTGGAGTACGCGGTCGAGCTGGGGGAGCTTTCGGCAAATCCGCTCGACCGGGTGAACTGGAAGCCTGCCAAGGTCTCGGGCGAGGTAGATCGGCGCGTGGTGGTCAATCCGGCGCAGGCCCGAGAGCTACTTGTGGCGGTCACCTATGTGGGCCGGACCCGTGGAGCGATGCTGGCTGGGATGTTCGCCTGCATGTACTTCGCCGGCCTGCGGCCTGCTGAGGCGGCGGGGCTCCGCGAGAAGGACTGCCACCTGCCCGAAACCGGGTGGGGCCTGCTGACCTTGGAGGAGACTCGCCCGGAGAGTGGACGGCGGTTCTCCGACTCCGGTAAGACGCATGATGTTCGCGGGCTCAAGCAGCGTCGGCACAAGGCCATACGGGACGTGCCGATCCCGCCGGAGCTGGTGAAGATCCTCCGGGTGCACATCGAGCGGCATGGCACCGCGGCTGACGGCCGGCTGTTCCGTACTGCCACCGGCGGCGTCTTCTCCACGACGGCGTACGCCAAGGTCTGGAAGGAAGCACGAACTTACGCGCTCACGCCTGATCAGGTCGTGTCGCCCCTGGCCGGCAGGCCGTACGACCTGCGGCACGCGGCCGTCTCGCTCTGGCTCAACTCTGGGGTGCCGGCGCCTGACGTGGCCGAGCGGGCTGGGCACAGTGTTGACGTGCTGCTCCGGGTCTACGCCAAGTGCATCCATGGGCAACGCGAGATCGCCAACCAGCGAATATCGGACGCGCTGACGGTATGAAGACGATCAATCCTCGAAGGGCCACGGTCATCCCGTGGCCCTTCGATTTTGTGTGCCTGACCTGGGCAAACGGTGCAGTTTTCATCCCGCATATATCCCGCAAGCACCCGCCTGGGGCTGCATACGGTGGCATGTGGCTGCAGGTGGCGGTGATCGCCGATCAAGAGAAAAGACCAGGTCAACGGCTAGATGACCTGGTCTCTGCAGCGCACCCTGCAGGATTCGAACCTGCGACCGTCGGATTAGAAGTCCGATGCTCTATCCAGCTGAGCTAAGGGTGCTCTCGGATAATTGTGCATGATCTGGGGAGCGTACGTGCACCGGTTGGGGGCGCGTCCGCTCGGTGTGGATGTTCACCACGGAGTCTATGGCCGGTGGGCGGTGAGGCCGATGACCAGCCACATGAACAGGGTGCCCCCGATGGTCGCCAGGAGGGTGGCTCGCGTGGGGTGGTCGGTGGTGTGGGCTTCGGGGAGGATGTCGGCGGTGGCGAGGTAGAGCAGGAAGCCTCCGAAGAAGCCCAGGTAGGCGGCCAGCACCGGCTCTGGGATGTGGATCAGGAAGGTCAGCGAGGCGCCGGCGATGGGAGCCACGGCGTCCAGGAGCACCAGCGTCGCGGCCCGCCGCCGGGCGTTGCCGTACAGGGTCGTGAGCGTGAAGGTGTTGAAGCCGTCGGTGAAGTCGTGCGCGATCACCGCGATGGCCACCACGAAGCCGAGCTCGCTCCCCGTCTGGAACGCGGCGCCGATCGCCGTGCCGTCGATCAGGCTGTGGACGACCAGGGCCGACCCGGCGCCGAGGCCGACGGCGGCGTGCCGGTGGCTGTGGCTGGCGTAGTGACCTTCCTGCACCTCGTGGACGGCCAGGGATCGTTCGATGACGTGGATCGTGAGGAAGCCGAGTGCGAGCGTGAGCATCGGCACTGGCACGCCCAGCAGCCGGTACGGCGCGAGTTCGAGACCTTCGGGGATGAGGTCGAAGGCCACCACGCCCAGCATCACTCCGGCCGCCGCGCCGAGCACCATGTGCCGCCTGTCCTGGACGCGCTGGGCCACGATGCCGCCCAGGAGGGTCATGACGAAGGCGGCGAAGGCCAGCACGATCGGCATGAGGCCACCGTAGACACCTAAGACGGTACCGAGCCGGGCAACACGCAAGATCAGGCTGGGTAGGGGGTGCCGCGGAGGGGGAGGCCGGCCTTGCGGTAGATGTCGTCGATCACCGTCATGTTGGCGATCGAGTCCTCGGGTGGAGTGAGGGGAGGGGTGCCGTTGTCGACGGCTGCCGCGAATGCGCGGAGTTGGTAGGTGTAGGTGGCTTCGCCCGGTACGCGTTCGCGCCGCCGCAGCCCGTCGACCGTCACGGTGACGCGGTGGAAGTACTGCGGGGCCGCGTAGTTGGTGATGTGCAGCGTGCCGCGCGTGCCTTGGACGCGGGCGGCGATCTTGAGCAGCCGGCCGGACCACATCGAGGCGTTGATACGGCCTGTGGCGCCCGTGGGGAAGCGGAGATCGGCGGTCATGGCCCGATCGACCCCTGGGGATTGGAGCAGGGCCGATGCTGAGACGACGGAGGGTTCGCCCGGGCCGAGAGTGCGAAGGCAGTGCACCGCGTAGCAGCCCGCGTCCATGAGCGCCCCGCCGCCGAGCTCCAGTGAGTACCGGATGTCGGAGAAGCGGGGGAGTGGGAAGCACATCCAGGTCTCGACGTGCCTGATCTCGCCGAGCTCGGTGCGGACGATCTCCAGCGCCCGTTCCACCAGCGGGTGGTAGCGGTAGTGGAAGGCTTCCATGGCGACCAGCCCGGACTTCTCGGCCGCCTCCGCGACGGTCCTGGCCTCGTCGGCGTTGGACGTGAAGGGCTTCTCGCAGAGGACGTGCTTGCCCGCTTGCAGCGCGCGCAGCGTCCATTCGGCGTGCAGCGCGTTCGGCAGGGGGTTGTAGACGGCGTCGATGGACGGGTCGGTGACCAGGGCCTCGTACGAGTCGTGGACGACGGGGATGCCGTGTTTGGCGGCGAAGGCTTCGGCACGTGGGCGGTCTCGGGCGGCGACGGCCGCCACTTCTACCGTGTCGACGGATCGGGCCGGCTTGATCAGCGCGCTGGGGGTGATCCGGGCTGCCCCAAGAGTCCCGATTCGCATGATCGCATCATGCCAGACGGAGTGCCGGATCTATGCCCGCGCCCTGAGTCCATCGTGCGGAGTTCGCGAACGTTCGCCGGTTGCCCGACGTATGGGGCGCCGGCATCGCCGTACCTCTTCTCGCCGTCGCGGCGCCGAATGGACACGCACCACACCGGGCGGTAGGGGTAGGCCGCCCGCCGACGGTTGGTCGCCGTGCTGTTCGGCACGGCGGGGCGCACAGCTTCTCCTTGTCGGCCTGGTGGCGGATGCGTGAGCGCTGGGCCGGGTGGGATGGAACGCCGTCTGGTAAGGCGGGTGGTCGCCGGAGTAGGGGTACCCGGGAGTGCCTGGGGAAGGGTCCCGTGGTCAGTGGGGTGGGACTAAGATTTTGGGCCATGTTCGTCGGCACGGCTTCTCCTGAGATCTCACTGAATGGCGGTGATGTGACGGAGGGTGTCGTGCGCGTAGGCGACACCGTGCGGCGGCCGATGAGTGCGTCCAGCCCGGCCGTGCATGCTCTGCTCGAGCACCTTGAGGCGGTGGGGTTCGAGGGCGCGCCACGCGTGCTCGGCATCGACGAGCGGGGCCGCCAGATCCTTTCCTACATCCCCGGCAGCGCGGCGACCCGTCCTCTCCAGCCGCACGCGGTGAGCGATGAGGCTCTGGCCGACCTCGCCTTGCTGGTACGGCGGTTCCACGACGCCGCCGAGAGCTTCGTGCCTCCGCCGGATGCCGTGTGGGAGGGAGGCTCCGCCGACGACGCGGCGCCGGAGCTGATCGGTCATTGCGATATCACTCCCGAGAACGTGATATTTCGCGGGAAAAGGCCTGTGGCGCTGATCGACTTTGACCTGGCCCGCCCGACGACCCGGCTGTTCGACGTCGTGACCGCCTTGCGGCACTGGGCGCCGATCGCGGATCCCCTTGATCGCGACCCTCTGCAGTGTGATCTCGACGTCGGCGCGCGGCTCAGGCTGTTCTGCGACGCGTACGGCTTCGGGGCGCGCGATCGGCGCCGGCTGCTGGAGGTGAGCCGCCTTCGCTTCGACCGCTCGTACGTCGCCATGCGCACGCGGGCGATGACGAAGGGCGGTGGCTGGGCCCGCATGTGGGAAGGTGGCGCCGGTGAGCGCATCCGCCGGGCTTCGGCCTGGCTCGACACCCACTGGGACGACCTCGACGCCCACCTTCACTGAACGAACCACGCAGAACCAAGGATGTAGGACGGAACGTGTAGGACGCAGCGCGCAAGCACCGGCCTGATGCGCAGCTTGTTCACAACCGTCGAGCGCCTCGGCTACGTCGATCCCTTCTTCTGGAAAGTCTGAACGATCACACGCATTGGGAAGTCGAAGACAGCCACCTCAGGGAACATCCGGGCATTCGTGCAGCCGGGGAATCCCGGGAAGCCGTTCATGAAGGCAGGGAACCCTCGGAAGCCGTTTGCGAATCCGGGGAGCGCAGGGAACCCCGGGAAGTCGTTGGCGAATTCGGGGAGCGCGAGGAACCCGGCGAAGCTCGGAACAGTGAGTCGGCCGGCGAAGCCAGGAAAGAGCCGGGCCGTGGGGTGGAGTGGGCGGGCGGTCGGGCTGCTCGCCGGGGTGGCGCTCGACGCGGTTCTTGCCGATCCGCAGAATCGCGCCCACCCGGTCGCGCTGTTCGGCCGCGCCGCCGCCGCGCTGGAAAGCCGCCTGTACGGGAAGGCGCGCGCGAGAGGCGTGGCCCACGTGGGGCTGTGCGTCGGCTCGGCGGTGGTCCTCGGGGTGGCGGCCGAGCGGCTGACCAGGCGTTCGGCGCCCGCTCGCGTGGCCGTCACCGCCGTGGCCACCTGGGCGGTGCTCGGCGGTACGACCCTGGCCCGCGAAGGGGCGTACATGGCGAGTGCCCTCGAATCGGGCGATGTCGCCGCCGCGCGCGCGAGGCTGCCCCACCTGTGCGGACGTGATCCGTCCGGCCTGTCCGAGGCTGAGCTGGCCCGCGCGACCGTCGAGTCGATCGCAGAGAACACCTCGGACGCCGTGGTCGCCCCGCTGGCCTGGGGCGCGGTGGCGGGCGTGCCCGGCCTGCTGGCCTACCGGGCGATCAACACGCTGGACGCGATGATCGGTCACCGCTCCGAGCGGTACGAGAGATTCGGCTGGGCCGCCGCGCGCCTGGACGACGTGGCGAACTACGTCCCGGCCCGGGTCACCGGAGTACTGGCCTGCGTGCTCGCTCCGCTGGTCGGCGGGTCGCCCCGTGCGGCTGCGGCCGTACTACGCAGGGACGGTCACCGGCATCCCAGCCCCAACTCGGGCCGGTGCGAGGCTGCGTTCGCGGGCGCGCTCGGGGTCCAGTTGGGAGGCCGCAACGACTACGGCGGCCGGGTGGAGCACCGCCCTGAACTCGGCGACGGCCCCCGTCCCGCCGTAGGCGACATTTCCAGATCCGTACGGCTCGCGCGCGCGGTGAACGTCTCCTCCGTCGCACTCGCGGTCGCCTCGGCGTGGGCGCTGCGAGGCCGGCGCGGCAGGCGGCGATCGAGCATCTGATAGGCCGTCATCGAACTGTCCGCGAAAGAAAGTGACCCCCTGGGCATCTCTCCAGAAAGAGCCCCCCTGGGCATCTCTCCAGAAGGAGATCCCCAGGGGCATCTCTCCGCGAATCCGGCTTCGTCGAGGTCTGAAGCTCCCTACCCCGGCGGACTCCCGTACAAGGAAGGTCTCCTGGGCGCCTGGGTGCGGATTTGTGGGGTCTGGCATCTTTGGGGGGTGGTCAAAGGGACGATTCTGGTGGCGGGGACGACTTCGGACGCGGGCAAGAGCGTCGTCACGGCGGGCATCTGCCGATGGCTGGCCCGCCGTGGAGTTCGCGTGGCGCCGTTCAAGGCGCAGAACATGTCGCTCAACTCGTACGTGACCGCGGACGGGGCCGAGATCGGACGGGCGCAGGTCGCGCAGGCGCAGGCGGCCGGCATCGAGCCCATCGCCGATATGAACCCGATCCTGCTCAAGCCCGGCAGCGACCGCCGTAGCCAGGTCGTCGTGCTCGGCAAGCCGCTCGCCGACGTGGACGCGATGGAGTACGGCGCTTACAAGGACCATCTCAGGACGGTCGCCCTGGAGTCGCTCAACCGGCTCCGCTCGGTGTACGACGTGGTGGTGTGCGAGGGGGCCGGCAGTCCCACGGAGATCAACCTCCGCAAGGGGGACATCGCCAACATGGGGCTGGCCCGCGCCGTCGGCATCCCCGTGATCGTCGTCGGGGACATCGACAGGGGCGGTGTCTTCGCCTCGCTGTACGGCACGCTGGCCCTGCTCGACGCGGGAGATCAGGCGCTCATAAGCGGTTTTCTGATCAACAAGTTCAGAGGGGCGCCTGAGCTGCTCGAACCCGGGCTGGACATGCTGCGGGAGCTCACCGGGCGTCCGGTGTACGGGGTGCTGCCCTGGCTCGGCGGGCTCTGGATGGACCTGGAGGACTCCCTCGCGCTGGACAACCGCCCGGCCGACTTCGCCGCCGCGCAGCCGGGGGCGTCGGGGAGCCTGCGGGTGGCGGTGGTGCGGTACCCGAGGATCTCCAACTTCACCGACGTGGACGCCCTCGCGGCCGAGCCCGGCGTGGTGGTCCGGTTCGTCGCCTCGGCCGGCGACGTCGCCGAGATCAGGGAGGCTGACCTGGTCATCCTGCCCGGGTCTCGTGCCACGGTCTCCGACCTCGAATGGCTTCGCCGTACGGGCCTGGCGTCCGCGCTGCTCGACCGGCGGGGCCCCATCCTCGGGATCTGCGGCGGCTACCAGATGCTCGCGCGCTCGATCCGCGACGACGTGGAATCCGGCGCCGGGCTGGTCGAAGGGCTCGGGCTGCTCCCCGCGACCGTGGAGTTCGCCCGGGACAAGACCCTTTCCCGGCCGATCGGCGAGGCGTACGGCTGCCGCGTCGCCGCCTACGAGATCCACCACGGACTCGTGACCCTCGACGGCCGAGCCGGCAGGGAACTCGAGCCGTTTCTCGATGGCTGCCGGGTGGGCGCGGTGTGGGGGACCACCTGGCATGGGGCGCTGGAGAACGACGGCTTCCGTCGCGCCTTCCTGGCAGACGTCGCCGCGAGGGCGGGTAAGGAGGACTTCGCTCCCGCGCCCGGCGTCTCGTTCGCGGCGCTCAGGGAACGGCATCTGGACGCGCTCGGCGATCTGATCGAGCGCCATGTCGACACCGACGCGCTGCTCGCCCTCATCGAGAAGGGCGCCCCGGTGGGCCTACCGGCGCTACCTCCCGGAGCGAAGTAGCTCTGCCCGCGCTGTTCGGGTCTGCCGTGCGGAGTCCGGAAGGACCGTAGGCCTGGCCGTGCCGCCTCCCGGGAGGGCCGTAGGCGTGCTGTGCTGCCTGCCGGAGGTGGGTGATGGTCGTGTGGGAGAATCATCGCGTGCTGGTATATGACGGCGATTGCGGGTTCTGCCAGCGTTGTATCGACTTCGGGCGCAGGCATCTTCCCGTGATGCCGCGGGTGAGCCGATGGCAGGAGCTCGACCTGGGCGACCACGGGCTCACCTTCGACGAGGTGACCCGGTCCGTACAGCTGCTCGGTCCCAACGGTCTTCGCGCCTCGGGTGCCCGTGCCGTCGCGCTGCTGCTCGCCGTACAACCTGTGGCCTGGTGGCGCGCGATCGGGAAGATCATGCTCGTGCCCCCGGTGAGCTGGGCCGCGGAGGCGGTCTACCGCCTGGTCGCCCGCAACCGCCACCGGCTCCCGGGCAGCACCGGCACCTGCGCCGCCGGCCGCTGACCGCCCTCCGATCTGGTCGAATCGTCGTCAGGAGGGCCGCCAGCGCCGGATGAGCTGATCGGCGAGGTCCGGCAGGTCTTGTGCGACGAGGTTCGGCTGCGGCAGGGAGTCGACGGGCAGGGGAGCGTTGCCCGGCCGGGTGACGAGGCCCGCGGTGTAGCCGACGCTCTGCGCTCCCACCGTGTCCCAGACGTGTGCCGCGACCATGAAGCACGTGGTCGGCGGCACCCTCAGGCTCTGGGTCACCAGGTGGTAGGCGTGCGGGGCGGGCTTGTAGGCGCGGGTGGTCTCGATGGTGAACTGCCGCTCGAAGAAGTGCGCCAGTCCGGCGTGTTCCAGCGGGCTCCGCCCTTGTGGGTTGGACGGCGAGTTCGTCAGCGTCACCATGCGGAAGCCCGCGTCCTTCAGCCGGCTCAGGCCCGGTTCCACGTCCGGATGGGCGGGCATCGTGAGCATGCCCGTCCTGAGCTCCTCGATGTCGGCGTCGGTGACCCGCACCCCATGGATCTCGCCCACCATCCGCAACAACCCTTGGCCCAGGGTGAAGAACCCCTCGTAGAGACCCGAGAGGGTGATCGTCATCGAATACATGATCAGGTGACCGAGCCACTCGCGCATGACGCGCCTGTCGCCGAAGATCCTCTCGAAGAGCGGGCTCATCGACTCGAAGTCGATGAGCGTCTCGTTGACGTCGAACACGAGGACCGAAGGTTCTCCACCGATCCACTCGGCGGACCCTGAGGTCTGCCGGGCTCCGGATGTTCCCAGGTCATGGTTCATCGGTCTCGTCCCCCTTCTGCGCACGTGATCTCGACCGGCCGCACACGGCCACAGGATCGCCCCGCCCGATCCGCGAGTCGACGATCACTGGCCGAAGGATCACAGCACCGCCGCCGCGGCCCCCGGTGCCACGCCTTGATCTGCGGAAGCTTGTACATCTATGGAGGCAATCGGTCCGGCCCGGCAAACCGATCGTGATCCGGCCGCCTCCCCCAGGAGTGCCATGCCTGCACGCTGACCCCGGGACGCTTCGACACAGGTCGAATCGACGACGCCAGGCCGCCACGGCCAAGGCGGCGATCACCCGACGGCTGTTCCCGTCAGACCCAAGACCGCGATGCAGGGGTCCGCCTTATGCCTGGCTTTGTCTAGCGGATAGGTTGAATAGATAGCTTGACCTGCGCCTTCACCGCAAATGAGATCATTTGGGGGGGATCATGACAGGAAGGCTCAGACCGTCCTCGATACGGGCCCGCTACACGGTCACTACGGCCGTGCTGTTTCTGATCACCTTCGCGCTGATCGCGTTCGGCATCGACTACACGGTCCGGCTCAGGATCGAGGCCACCACCTTCATGGAGACGGAGCGCGTGGCCACCGACTGGATCGCGTCGCTGCGGCCCGGCAGTATCCAGCCGACCCCCACGGGCTACGTGAACCTTCTCCAGCTCGTCGACTCCCAGGGCCGGGTCGTGGAAGCCAGCGCGCCACTGGCGGGCAGGCCGCCTCTGAGCTCGGTACGGCCCGCCGTCGACGACCGGATCCTCAACCGCGTCGAATGCTCCGCGTACGACGGGTGCGTCATGCTCACCGCGGTCCGCGTCCCTCCCCAGGTCGCCCGCCAGATCTGGGGCGGGGAGACCCACATCGTCTACGCGGGGACATCTCAGCCGCGCATCCTGGCGGAGCACCACCTGGAGCTCACCGCCGCCGCCGGCGCCCTGCTGGCCACGGTCCTCGCGGCGTGGACGACCTGGATCGTCGTGGGCCGGACGCTGCGTCCCATCAAGGCCATCCGCGAGAAGACCTCCGAGATCACGGTGACCGACCTGAGCCTGCGGGTGCCCCAGCCCCCCGGCAGGGACGAGATCGCCCAACTCGCCCGCGCCTCCAACCAGACCCTCGCCCAGCTCGAAACGGCTGTGCGGCAGCTACGCCAGTTCGCCTCCCTGGTCACCCACGAGCTCAGGTCCCCGATCGCCGGCCTGCGCGCCCAGCTGGAGGAGGCGCTGCTGTACCCGGGGGAGGCGGATCCGCGCAGCACCATCCAGACCGCGCTCGCGACCACCGAGCGGTGCGAGGCGATCATCAACGAGGTGCTCACCTACGCCCACATCAGGACCGCCGTGCCCGCGCCGCACGAGCGCGTCGACCTCGGCGCGCTGGTGCGGCAGGAGGTGGCGGCCCGCGTCAGGGGCGTGCCGGTGCGCGCCTACGTCAACCACGACGTGCAGGTCATCGGCAACCCGCTGCACCTGACCGGGCTCCTGAGCAACCTGCTGGTCAACGCGCAGCGGCACGCCGCCACCGAGGTCGAGGTCACCGTCGACCACTCCGACGGCCAGGCCGTGGTCACCGTGACCGACGACGGCGACGGCATCGCACCGGAAGATCGTGAACGGGTCTTCGAACCCTTCATCAGACTCAAGGACGGCCGGCGCCGCGATCCCAACGGCAGCGGGCTCGGCCTCGCCATCTGCCGCGAGACCGCCGGCAGCCACCACGGAACCCTCCGGATCGAGGACTCGCCCAAAGGCGCCAGGTTCGTCCTCCGGCTGCCCGCCGTCAACGAACCACCCGGCCCATGACCAGCCGTCGACAAATCACCCGGTCCATGACCAGCCGTCAACGAACCACCCGGTCCATGACCAGCCGTCAACGAACCACCCGGTCCATGACCAGCCGTCGACGAACCGCCCGGTCCATGACCAGCCGTCGACGAACCGCCCGGTCCATGACCCGGCCGAGCCGTCAGAGCCGCCGCGTCCCTGCCGGCGTACGTCGGTAGAGCTTCCTTTGCCCGGACGTTGCCGGTTCCGGGAAACGAAGGGGTGCCCAACTGTCCATGTCCGGTCCTACCGGGGCACCGGGCAGCGGCGCCAGGATTCGACGCATGACAGCAGTGGTGGAAACCGAGGGGCTGACCAAGTTCTACGGTAAGCGCCGGGGGCTGGAGGATCTCACCCTGGAGATCCGTCCCGGCGAGGTGTTCGGGTACCTCGGCCCGAACGGCGCCGGCAAGACGACGACGATCCGCCTGCTCCTCGACGTGATCCGTCCCACGCGCGGCGCCGTCCGCGTGCTCGGCGCCGACCCCCGTGACGCGTCCGTCCGGAGCCGCATCGGCTACCTCCCCGGCGAGCTGGCCCTCGAAGGCCGGGAGAAGGCGAGCGAATACCTCCACTTCCTGGCGGGAGTGCGGGGCGGCGTGCCCAAGGGAAGCATCGACGTGCTGGCCGAGCGGCTGGAGGCCGACATCTCCGTGCGGATGGGCCAGCTCTCCAAGGGCAACAAGCAGAAGGTCGGCCTGATCCAGGCGTTCATGCACGAGCCCGAGTTCCTGATCCTCGACGAGCCGACCAGCGGTCTCGACCCCCTCGTCCAGCAGGAGTTCCTCTCGATGGTCCGCGAGGTCCGCACGGCGGGGCGTACGGTGCTCATGTCGTCCCACGTCCTCGCGGAGGTCGAGCACGTCTCCGACCGGGTGGGCATCGTCAGGGGCGGCAGGCTCGTCGCCGTGGAGGACGTCGCCGCGCTGCGCGAGAAGGCCGTGCGCCGGGTGGAGTTCCACTTCGACGCCCCGGTGCCCGAGGAGGCGTTCCGTGACCTGCCGGGAGTGCGTGACCTCAAGGTCACGGGCGCGAGCGTGAGCTGCACCATCGACGGCCGTCCCGACGCGCTGATCAAGGCGGCGGCGCGGTTCACCGTCGTCCACATGGTCAGCGCGGAACCCGACCTGGAAGAGATCTTCCTCACCTACTACAGCGAGGACGTGCACCATGCCCACGTTGGTGCGTAAGACCCTGCGCGACTACCGTCGCGCGATCATCGGCTGGGCGGTCGGCATCTGCGTCTTCGTGGGGTTGTACACCTCTTTCTTCCCCCAGATGCACGCGAACCCCGACTTCTACAGCCAGGCGGCGATCGCGAAGTACCCCGACAGCGTGCGGAAGCTGATGGGCGGGCTGGAGAACATCACCAGCGGCGTCGGCTTCCTCCAGGCCGTCGTCTACCAGCTGTTGGTACCCCTGCTCTTCATCATGTGCGCGGTGATCCTCGGCAACAAGGCCATCGCGGCACCCGAGGAGTCCGGCACGCTGGAGCTGACCCTCACACTGCCGCTGGACCGCAAGCGGCTCGTGCTGGAGCGCTTCGCCGCGCTGGCCATCGGGCTGCTCGGCGTCGCGATCGCCTCGCTCGCCGTGATCGTCGTCCTCGGGTCGGCGGTGGACCTCGGGGTGCCCTTCGGAAGGATCCTCGCGGCGCACACCGGCCTGTACCTGCTGGTCCTGCTCTTCGGGGCGCTCGCGGTGGCCGTGGGCGCGGCGACCGGCCGCAAGGCCCTCGCCATGTCGGTCGCGGGCGCGTACGCGGTGGCGGGGTACGTGGTGAACGCGCTGGCCGCCGACGTCGAGGCGATGAGATGGCTGAGCCGGCTCTCGCCGTTCCACTACTACAGTGAGGGGAATCCGCTGGTCAACGGCTTCCCGGTGGGCGACTACCTGGTGCTGCTCGCCGCGACCGCCGTGCTGGTGCTGACCTCGGTGCTCTCCTTCGACCGGCGTGACGTAGGAGTCTGATGGACGTTCTCGCTCACGTGAGCGAGGCCACCGGGGTGCCCGCCGACCTGCTCGGCGGGTACCTCTCGGTGCTCACGGCCGCCTCCTCCACGGGCCGCTTACCCGGCCGTGACGCCATAGAGGGGCTGCGCGCGCTCGGGACGGCCGCCGCCGAGCGCGGCGTGCCGATGCGCTCGCTCACCGACGCGTGCCTGCTCGCCTGGGAGCTCACCTCCCGCCCCGCCGACGCCCCCGTCCTCGGAGCGGTACGCCGGGCCGTGGCGGCGTACTTCGACGGGTACGAGGAAGCGCAGCTCCAGGCGATCCGGCAGGAGGACGAGGCCCGGCGGGAGTTCATCGGCGACCTGCTGCAGGGACGGGCGGACCGGCTGGCCGAGCGTGCCGAGCACTTCGGGCTCCGGCTGGCCGAGGCGTACGTGGTGGCCGTGGCCAGGGACGTCAAGCCGATCGCGGACGGCGACCCGCTCATCCGCCGGATCGAGCAGGCGCTCATCGCCCGGTTCGGCTCGCACAACGTCCTGATCGCGGCCCGCGACGGGCTGCTGGTCTGCGTGGCGCCCGCCACCCTGACGGCGGCCACCGGCGAGTTCACCCACCACGTGCGCGGGAGCCTCGACGCCGGCTGGCGGGTGGGCATCGGCCGTCCGCACCGCGGCCCGGGAGGCGTGGTGACGTCCTTTCGCGAGGCGAGCGACGCGATCGGGCTGGGGGAGAGGCTCGGCCTGCGGCCCCAGGTCCTCAAGGCGGCCGACCTGCTGGTCTTCCCGGTACTGCTGCGCGACCGCGACGCCATCGAGGACCTCGTCGCGACCGTGCTGAACCCGCTGCTGCACGCGCGCGGCGGCCCCGAGCCCCTGCTGGAGACGCTGGACGCGGTCTTCGGCGCCCAGGGCAACCAGACCGCCGCCGCCCGCAGGCTCGGCATCAGCACCCGGGCGGTCACCTACCGCCTGGAGCGCATCCGGCGGCTCACCGGCTTCTCTCCTGACGACCCGACCCAGCGCTTCACGCTGGAGACCGCCGTCCTCGGAGCCCGCCTCCTCGGCTGGCCGCAGGACACCGGTTCCTAGACGTCCCGCGCCGCGGCGGTACGTAGGAGATGACAGTGGTTTACCGGCTTTGTAAGCTCTGTCCGGGAATGGGAAGCGTGGCCTACCATACGGAGCGTGATCACCCCCCTCCGCCTGGTCCGCAGGTCTATCGGGACCCTTGTGGGGTTGGGCGGCGTCACATGCTGCCTGACCATGCTCTTCCTGAGTTCCCGCCTTCTCATGGACATCGGAGGGAGCTGCGCCTCAGGTGGGCCGTACGTGGTGGCCACGCCGTGTCCGGACGCGATCGGGTGGATCATGCCGGTGTCCATCGTCGGCGGGCTCGCGGCGGTGGGGATCTACGCCGTCAGCCTCCTCCCGGTGGGCCCCCGGCTGATCCCGCTGGCCTGGCCCGCGCTGTTCCTCAGCCTCGGCTGGAACTTCCTGGATTCCTCGCTCGAAGGGCCCGGCGTCGAGGTCGCCTTCCTGATCTGCGCCGTGGTCTTCGCGTTCATGGGCGGCGTGCCGCTCTTCTTCATGCTCAACCGGGACGGGTTGCGCATGCTGTTCTGGGGACCGTCGCCGAAGCGCGCGCCCACGCCTCCCAAGGGAGGGGTGCGGTGGACGACCTCGGTCGTGCTGCCCGGAGAGAACGGCCGGCCCGGCGACGACCGGCGCGTCCAGGACGACCTGCCCGGTGCGGGCGACCCGTTCGGTGCCGGCGACCGGCCGAGGGACGCACCCGTACACCTGGCGCCCGCCGGGCCGCGCTTCGTCGAGCTGACCCCGCAGGACGCCATGACGGGCGACGGCTCCGGCGACCTGGTCGGCCAGCTCGAACGGCTGGCGGTACTGCACGAGACCGGCAGGCTCGACGACGACGAGTACGCCGCCGCCAAGGCCCGCCTGCTGAACGGCTCCCGGTGACCCCCGAGCCGGTCCTTGCCAAGGGAGCACGATGAACAACGAGACCGCGCTGCGCGCCTGGGCGATCGCGCTCAGCCTGATCGCGATCGCCGGGGGCGTCTACCTGGGCGTTCTCATCTTCGATCTCGCGACGTCCGGCTGACCTCAGGGGATCAGCAGGAGCTTGCCCGTCGTACGGCGGCCTTCGAGGTCGTCATGGGCCTTGCCCGCGTCGGCCAGGGGGTACTTGTTCGAGATGTGGACCTTGAGGGCGCCGGAGGCGACCCAGCCGAGCACGTCCCGCGCCCGCCCGAGCAGTTCCTCGCGCGTGGCGGCGTAGTGGGCGAGGGTGGGCCTGGTCAGGAACAGCGAGCCGCCCTGGTTCAGCCGCTGCGGGTCGAACGGCGGCACCGGGCCGCTCGCCGCCCCGTACAGGGCCAGCATGCCGCGCGGCCGCAGTGAGGCCAGGCTCCCCTCGAAGGTCGCCGCGCCGACGCCGTCGTAGACGACGTGCACGCCCTGGTCGCCGGTCAGCTCGCGCACCGCCTCGGCGGAACCCTCGTACGGGATCACGTCGTCGGCGCCGGCCTCCCTGGCCAGCTTGGCCTTCTCCTCGGTCGAGACCGTGCCGATCACCCGGCCTCCCCGGAGCTTGACCATCTGGGTGAGGAGCAGCCCCATGCCGCCCGCCGCCGCGTGGACGAGCACGTCGTCCCCGGTCTGCACGGCGTACGTCGAGTGAGTGAGGTAGTGGGCGGTGAGCCCCTGGAGGATCACGGCCGCCGCCAGCTCGAAGGACAGATCATCAGGAAGCGGGATCGCCCGGGCGGCGGGGACGGCGACCTTCTCCGCGTAGCTGCCCAGCACCCCCTGCCAGCCCACCCGGTCGCCGACCGCGACATCCGTGACGTTCGCCCCCACCGCCGCCACGGTGCCCGCGCCCTCGGACCCGACGCCGAACGGAGCCTGGAGCGGGTAACGGCCCTCGCGGTGGTAGACGTCGATGAAGTTGACGCCGCTCGCCGCCACGTCGACCAGCACGTCATCGGGCCCTGGCACGGGATCGGGCACCTCGGTGTACTCGAGCGCGGACGACCCACCAGGGCTGGAGACGACGATGGCATGCATGACGCTGGACTCCTTCGCGAGCAGACGGTGCCTTGCTCGTGCCCAACCCCAGGTGCCCTATGCCTTGTTCCCTCCGGGCCACCTTTGCGGGACCATGCCCGCGGGGCCAGGATTGTCGGGGGGAACCTCCGCCGGACAGGCGTGTTCCGGCCACAACAGAAGTTTCGGCCAGCAGAAGAAAAGACGGGAGCTGTCGAAGGATGACTGCGACGACCATCGCGACTCGGGGGCAGACGCTGACCTTTCCCGACGGCTTCATCTGGGGAGCCGCCACCGCCGCCTACCAGGTGGAGGGCGCCGCGGCGGAGGACGGCCGGGGCGCGTCCATCTGGGACACCTTCACCCGCACCCCCGGAGCGGTCTTCGAGGGGCACACCGGTGACACGGCCTGCGACCACTACCACCGGTACCCGGGCGACGTGCGGATGATGAAGGAGCTCGGGCTGGAGGTCTACCGGTTCTCGGTGGCCTGGCCGCGCGTCCAGCCCGGTGGCTCCGGCCCCGCCAACGCCGCGGGTCTCGACTTCTACGAGCGGCTGGTGGACGAGCTGCTCGCGGCCGACATCGCCCCGTACGTGACGCTCTACCACTGGGACCTACCGCAGGCGCTGGAGGAGGCGGGCGGCTGGACAAACCGCGACACCGCCTACCGGTTCGCCGACTTCACCCAGATGGTGCACGACCGGCTCGGCGACCGGGTCGGCACGTGGATGACCATCAACGAGCCCTGGGTGCAGGCCTTCCTCGGATACGGCATCGGCGTGCACGCTCCGGGCCGTACGTCGCCGGCGGACGCCTTCCGCGCGGCCCACCACCTGCTCCTCGCCCACGGGCTGGGCGTCCAGACGCTGCGCGGCGCGGGCGCGCGGGAGATCGCCCTCACGCTGAACCTCGTCCCCGTGGTCACCCCCGCCCAGGTGAACGACCCGGAGCTCGCGCTGTCCGCCGAGGACGCCGAGGCGGTGGACCGGGTGGACTGCCTCATCAACCGGCAGTTCCTCGACCCGGCGCTGCGCGGCGAGTACCCCGGCAAGGTGCTGTCGATCGTCGACCGCCACGCCGGCCTCGGCCACATCCACGACGGTGACCTCGCGACCATCAACCAGCCGATCGACCTGCTCGGCATCAACTACTACACCCCATGCGTCGTACGGTCGGGGCCGGGCGAGCCGGCCAACCCGGCCTACCCCGGCACCGAGGACGTCGAGTTCACCGGCGCGTACGCCCCGACGACCGCTACCGGCTGGGCCATCGTCCCGACCGGCCTTTCCCAGCTCCTCGTACGGCTCGCGCGTGACTACCCCGAGGTCGGCCTGCTCGTCACGGAGAACGGCGCCGCGTTCGACGACGTGGTGTCGGGCGAGCGCGTGCACGACGCCGACCGCACCGCCTTCCTGGAGGGCCACCTGCGGGCCGCGCACGCCGCCATCGAGGCCGGGGCGGACCTGCGGGGGTACCTCGTCTGGTCGCTACTGGACAACTTCGAGTGGGCCGAGGGCTACAACAAGCGCTTCGGCATCGTGCACGTCGACTTCACGACGCAGCGGCGCCTGCTCAAGGACAGCGCGCGGTGGTACCGCGAGGTGATCCAGCGCAACGGGCTGTGGAGGGAACGCACCCGGCGCCCCACGCTCGAAGAGGTGGCGGCCCGGGCCGGGGTGTCCAGGTCGACCGTCTCGCGGGTGATCAACGGGCAGGCCACGGTCAGCGACGAGTTCCGGGCGACCGTCATGCACGCGGTCAACGAGCTCGGCTACGTGCCGAACTCGGCCGCCCGCAGCCTCGTCACCCAGCGCACGGACACGATCGGCCTGGTGGTCCTCGACTCGCCCACCCTGCCCTCCCGTGCCGCCTCCCCGACCGACCCCCGCCCCGGGACAGTGGACGGCTTCCGTGCCGGAGACGATCCGCTGTTCTCCTCGGTCGTGCGGACGGCCGTCCACGCGCTGGAGGAGCAGGGCAAGCAGGTCACGCTCATGCTCGCCGGTTCCGCGCGCAGCCGGCTCCGGGTGGAGCAGTATGTCGCGGCGGGGCACGTGGACGGGGTCGTGGTCGTCTCCACGCGCGGCGCCGACCCGCTGCTCGGCGCGCTCGCCCGTACGGGCATCCCCACCGTGTCGCTGGGCAGGCCGGCGGTTCCCATGGCCCTGCCGTACATCGACAGCGACGACGTCGGCGGGGCCGTAGCGGCGGTCACCCACCTGCTCGGCACGGGACGGCGGCGCATCGCCATGATCTGCGGCCCGCTGGACAGCGTCGCGGCGCAGTCGCGGCTGGAGGGCTACCGGGACACCCTGCGCGACGGCGGACGCCGGTCGATCGTCGCGATCGGCGACTTCACCCGCGCGTCGGGAGCGGTCGCGATGCGTCAACTCCTCCAGGACGACCCGTCGCTGGACGCCGTCTTCGCCGCCAACGACCTGATGGCGATCGGAGCCCTGAGCGTGCTGCACGAAACAGGGCGCAAGGTCCCCGAAGACGTCGCCGTCGTCGGTTTCGACGACATCGAGGCCGCCTCCTACACCATCCCCCCGCTCACCACGGTGAACAGCCTCAGAGAGGACCAGGCCCTGGCGGCGGTCCGCCTCCTCCTCCGCCACATCGACGGCGGCCCCGTCTCCGCCACAATCCTCCCCACCGAACTCATCATCCGTAAATCCAGCTGAGTCTCGACCGGATCAGATCTCACGGAGTTCGACGGCCTGGCGCTGTGGGCGGCTGACACACGTGCCTACGCGGCGCGGGGTTTTTGGGTGGGCATCAGATGGGTGCCCACCCAAGTGGGTGACGGGTGGGTCGAATCGGGCCCCGCCGAACCCGGGAATCCACGTAGCGGCCCGGTGCTCCGCTCAGCGGGGTGCGGACGTGCCATGCGGCGCATACCACGGTATGCTTGCCCCATGTCCGGTACCACGCGTATCACGGTCACCCTTCCCACCGAGCAGGTGGCCGAGCTCCGGAAGCTCACCGACAATGTCTCCGGCTACGTCGCCGAGGCGGTGGCGCGACAGATCCGGCACCAACTCCTGGGTGAGGATCTCCGTCGCCATCAGGAGGCCCACGGCGCCTTCACGGAAGAGGAGTTGTCCGAGGCTCGAGCCAAGATCCTTGGTGCCGCTCGTCCCGCAGGGCGGACGGACGTCGCGTGACCGAGCACTTCGAGACCGTCGTTCTGGACTCTCAGGGTTTGTCTGCATGGATTGCCGAGGACCGCAAGTTCCTTGCGATGTTGCAGCTGTTCCACGAGACGGCGGCTGATCTCGTCGTCGGCGCCAACACCATCGTTGAAGTCAGCCACCCCCGGGTGAACATGCCCCGGTTGCGTTGGACGCTGTCTCGGGTCAAGGTCGAGCCGGTGACCGAAGACGCGGCGAAGGCCTCGGCGGAGTTGCTCAAAGCCGCGGGTTTGCACGGCCACAAGTATGCGATCGACGCAACCGTGGCAGAGACGGCACTGCGCCAGCCTGGTCCGGTTGCGATAGTGACCTCCGACATCGACGACATGGCCAGGCTGTGCGGTGGTCGCGTACGCCTCATCGGTCTCTAAAACGCAGCGTAGTCGCCCGCCTGGCAGTCCTCGCCTTCGGCTCGGGCAGCGCCTCCCAGGGGGCCTACCGGCCCCCTTCGACCCCCCAACGCTCCGCCTACCTATATGCCTTTCCACCTGGAAAGATGATGATCGTTTGCCCCGCCTCCGTATGGGCGGAAACTTGTACATGCAGCGACCGGATCAGATCTCACGGTTCAGGATGATGTTCGGCCGCCTCCAAGCGATAGCCCTCGATCCACGCGAGTCCCTACACCTCATCCGGACTGCCGCCGAGGAGATGCGATCATGAGTTCGCTGATTTTGTGCTGATGACGCTTCCGGAAGTGGCTCGAAAGCATATGGAGGTATTGATGGCCGTGGGAACCTACGAGTACCAGAGCGACTTCGCGAAGAAATACGTCGCCGAGGGAAAAGCAGAGGGTCGGGCTGGTGCAATCTTCATAATTCTGTCCGGTCGCGGCATCTCGATCTCGGATGAAACGCGTAGCCGTATTCTGGCTTGCGAGGATCTGGCACAGCTCGATGCCTGGATCCAGCGGGCCGTGACCGCCGTGGTTATCGAGGACCTCTTCTCCTGACGGTCTGTTGCCGTACGTCCCAGTCGCAAGCCTGATGCTCAGGTCATCCGTTACACCGCCTTCAAGTGGGACTGCTTCCTTGATGGCGTGAGGAACGGCGAGTTCGACGCCCCTGGCGCTGTGGGCGGCTGACACACGTTCCGGTGCTGGTGCGGGGTTTGGGTGGGCATCAAGTGGGTGCCCCGGTCAAGTGGGCGACGGGTGGGGCGAATAGAGCCGACGCCTTCGGCCGGTTCTCGTTCTCCCGCCCGGCCTCCCCAGTCGACCCCGCCCAGGCACCTGCGGCGACTCCCATCCGGAGTTCACGCGCACAGCGGGCTCGCTCTACCTAATTTGCCGCTGATGACGCCGCCCGAGGTGGCTGGGATGCATATGGAGGTATTGATGGATGCGGGAACCTACGAGTACCAGAGCGACTTCGCGAAGAAATACGTCGCCGCGGGAAAGGCGGAGGGCAGGGTCGAGGGAAAGGCGGAAGCGCTCTGCATCGTCCTGTCTGGTCGAGGGGTCCTGATTTCGGATGAAACGCGGAGTCGCATCCTCGCCCACAAGGATCTGGCGCAGCTTGATGCCTGGATCCAGCGCGCCGCGACCGCCGTGGTGATCGAGGACCTCTTCTCCTGACGACCCGTAGTTTGCGGTCGGGGTAGCCGGGGCTCATAGGCGGTAGCGACTGACCTGGCATGCTGAGGGTGTGGGGGTGGGATTGCGGGTTGAGGGGGCTTTGTGGGGGTTTCTGGCGGCGCGGCATCGGTGTGATGAGGTGTGGGTGCGCCATGACGGGACTTCGTCGCTGGGGCATGTGGTGGAGTCGCTCGGGGTGCCGTTGCCGGAGGTGGGGCGTCTGGTCGTCGGCGGGCGGGAGGTGACGCCGTCGTACCGGCCGGAAGCGGGTGAGGTCGTGAGGGTTCTCGCGGTGCGGCGGCCGCAGGTGGTTCCCTCTCAGCGGTTTCTCCTTGACGTGCACCTTGGGACGCTCGCGCGGCGGCTGCGGCTGGTAGGGGTCGACACCGCCTACGAGAACGATCTCGATGACGACGCTCTGATCGTCCGGGCGAACGCCGAGCGGCGGGTGCTGCTCACCCAGGACCGTGGCCTGCTGCGCCGGAGAAGCCTCTGGCTGGGCGCGTACGTCAGGGGCGCGCGGCCGGAGGAGCAGTTCACCGACGTGCTGGAGCGTTTCGCGCCCTCGCTCGCGCCCTGGACCAGGTGCCCGGCGTGCAACGGCCCGGTGGCCCCGGTGGAGAAGGACGAGGTGGAGGGCCGTCTGCGGCCGGGCACTCGCCGGAGCTATGACACGTTCGCACGGTGCCTCGTGTGTGATCACGTTTACTGGCGCGGTGCGCACGGAGCCCACCTGGAGGCGATCGTCGAGGAGGCGGAGCGCATCGTCGCCGCCGCCGCGCTTCCACAGGCGAAGTAGCACTGCCGCGACCTCGGCGTGGGCTCGCGTGTGGCGTTACCGGCCGCGATGGGCTCCCAGGTGGCGCCGGCGGTCGCGAGCCGGATGTGGTGGTACCCGCTGGGTTATTTCCAGGTATGCGGCGATAGAGGGATTAAATGCTGGAGCCGTGGGCCCGCGCCCGCCAGTTGGGGTGTACCCCTATCGGTCGGCGAAAAGGTTCGCTTGCCGCCCTGTTCTGCAATCATGACTATTTGTAGCCCCACATGTCGAAATGGGAGAAATCGGCCTGATGTTATACGCGGCTACGCCCGTCAAGCAGGCGTGACACGGGCTCCCACGCTGGACCACGCCACCTGCGACCTTGGATGCATAAGGGACTGAGCGCCGGTGAGCGAGAAGCTGATAGAGGTCGAGAGCGAGGCCGCGCCGAAGAAGCCGAGGGATACGGACACGCGCGATGCCGCCGTGGCCGATCGGCCGGCGACGTTCCGGGAGGTTTTCGGGGTCGCCGAGTACCGTGCGCTGTTCGGCGCGGCGGTCCTGTCGTGGGTGGGCGACTACTTCGCCAAGGTGGCGGTGACCTTCCTGGTCTTCCGCGACACCGGTTCCGTGCTCCTGTCGGCCATCGGCTTCGCGATCAGCTACCTGCCCTGGGTCGCCGGGGGGCCGGTGCTCGCCGCGCTCGCCGAGCGCTACCCGTACCGGCGGGTCATGATCATCTGTGACGTGGCCCGGATGCTGATCCTGGGCATGATGGCCCTTCCCGGCATGCCGCTTCCCGCCCTGCTCCTGCTGCTGCTCGGTGCCTCGCTCCTCACGCCGCCGTTCCAGGCGGCCCGCTCGGCGATGGTGGCGCAGCTGCTGACGGGGGACAGGTACGTGGTCGGCCTCTCGTTCCAGAACATGGCGGGCCAGGCAGCGCAGGTGGCCGGGTACGCGGTGGGGGGCGTGGTGACCGCCATCGACGGGCACAGCGCGCTGCTCGTCAACGCCGCCACGTTCGGCGCCTCGACGCTGCTGCTCTGGCGCGGCGTGCGGCCGAGGCCGCTGCCCGTGAACCAGCAGGTCGGCCGGCGGTCGCTGCTCAGGGAGACCGGCGACGGCCTGCGGCTGGTCTTCGGGCACCGGGTGATGAGACCGACCGCCCTCGTGGTGTTCAGCGTGGTGGCGATCCTCATCGTCCCGGAGGGTCTCGCGGCGGCCTGGGCGCCCGAGTTCGGGGGCGGCTCCGAGATCACCGGCCTGCTGATGGCGGCCCTCCCGATCGGGGCCGTCATCGGGGCGTGCGTGACGCGGGTGACGGGCCCGGAACGGCGGCTCAAGCTGCTCAAGCCGCTCCTGGTGGCGGGCCCGCTGCTGCTCGTGCCGGTGCTCGCCGTGCCGCCGTTCGGGGTGGTGCTCCTTCTGGTGCTGCTCGCGGCCTGCGCGGTCAACACGGTGCTCGTGCCGCTGAACGGGCTGTTCGTCCAGATGCTTCCGAACGCCTACCGGGCCAGGGCCTTCGGGATCATGCAAGGGGGGATCCAGCTCACGCACGCGGGAGCGGTGCTCGCCGCCGGGGCGTTCGCGGAGAGGTTCCCCGTGGCGGTCGTGATCGGAACCTGGTCCCTGTGCGGGCTGGTCCTCATGGGGGTCGCCGTCACCAGGTGGCCGGGGCGCGAGGTCATCAGGGAGGAGATCGCCCACGCCGCCGAGCTCAACCGCGCGCCCTCGGCGGTCCAGGCGAGGTCATAAAGGCGAGGTCATAAAGAGGGGGCGTCAGCTCGACCTGGGGACGGCGTCGGCGGGACCCTCCACCGTGAAGTCGTCGAAGGACGTCTTGAGGGAGGCCCCGGACTTCTCGGGGACCCGCGCGAGGAAACCGACGTCGCCGTTGGGGAGGCTCCGCGGGCTTCCTGAGTTGTCGACGAAAGACTGCAACAGCTCGCCGTTCACCCACATCCTGAGCCGCACGCCTTCGGTGGTGGCGGCGCACTCCGCCTGGAGCCTGGCGGGAGCGCCCTTGGAGACGTCGGCCGCCGCGGGCGCGGTGAGGTTGCCGCCCGTGCCCTTCGTGACCCGCCGGATACGCGCCTGACCGTCCTGGGTGAGCAGGAACTCGTACCGGCTCTGCCGGTACTCCTCGTCGGCCCGGCAGTACAGCCCGTACTCCCCGGTGCCCTTGAAGTCCCTCATCGTCGTGGTCACCGTGAGGAGCAACTGCTCGGGCGTCGTCGGGGTCGGGGTCGCGGACGGATTCGGGGTCGCCGGCTGGCGGGGAACGAAGGGAAGGGGAGCCTTTTCCATCCGCTCGGCGCCCTCTTCGTTCACGTCGACGGCGTAGAACCCGCCCGGCGCGTATCCGTACATGCCGTACTGCGCGCCGGTGTACTCGCTGCCGCCCCAGCCGGTGCCGCTCTCGTTGAAGTCGTCCCGGTAGAGCGAGCTCAGGTCGGCAGGCGGGCCGGACGGCGCCAGCAGCGCGCGCAGGCCGAGCCCTGCCCCGGCGACCAGGACCACTCCCGCCACGCCGAGCCCGATGAGCCGCTTGCGGCGGGCCGCGGGGTCCGCCGGCCGCTGGTACCGCGCCGGATCCTGTCCCACGCCGGTCGGCACCTGGCCCTGGTAGGCCGGCGCCTGGTATGTGGGGGCCTGTCCCTGGTAGGCCGAGGCCTGTCCGGGGACGGTCGGCGGCGGGCCCTGGTATGTGGGGGCCTGTCCCTGGTACGTCGGAGCCTGTCCGGGGAGGGTCGATGGCGGGCCCTGGTAGGGCGGGTTCTGGTACGCCGGGGCCGGGCCGGGAATCGTCGGCGCCTGTCCCTGGAGGGTCGGGGACCGCTGCCACGCCTGGACCACCGAGTGCTCGGCGCGTTCCGGGGTCGTACGGCCGACCATCTGGTCGAGGATCTGCTGGGCCGTGGGCCTGCGCAGCGGGTCCTTGTCCAGCGTCGCGGCCACCAGCGTCCGCAGGGCGGGCTCCATCCCCTCCAGCGAGGGCTCGGTGTTGAGCACCTGGTAGACGATCGAGGGAAGCGACTCCCCGCCGAACGGAGCCCGCCCGCTGGCCGCGAAGGCCACCAGGCAGCCCCAGGAGAACACGTCGCACGCCGGCGAGGCGGGGTCGCCGCGGAGCACCTCGGGCGCCATGTACCGGGGCGTCCCCATGAGCTCGCCGGTGCCGGTGATCCCGCTGAGCGTGTCCAGCGCCCGGGCGATGCCGAAGTCGATCACCCGGGGGCCGACCGGGGAGAGCAGGACGTTGGACGGTTTGAGGTCGCGGTGCACGATGCCCGCGCTGTGGATCGCGGTCAGCGCGGTGGCGACGCCGACGGCCAGCGCGTCCAGGCTGGAGCCGCGCAGCGGCCCCGAGGACTGGATGGCCTCGTGCAGGTTGGGGCCGTCGACGTACTCGGTGACGACGTACAGCTGGTCGCCGTCGAGGTCGGCGTCCAGGACCGCCGCCGTGCAGAAGCGGCGGACCCGGCGGGCGGACTCGGCCTCGCGGCGGAAGCGGACGCGGAACTGCTCGTGCTGGCTGTACTCCGCGTTGATCACCTTGATGGCGACCCGTTGCCCGGTGTGGTCCTGGCCGAGATAGACCGTGCCCATCCCGCCGCGGCCCAGCCGGCCGAGCAGCCGGTAGTGGCCGATCTGAGAGGGTTCGCTCGGACTTAGGTTGTTCACCACGTCGCCTTACCGCTATACACCTGTATGCGAGCGCCACCCTATCGAGATCGAAGCCCGAGGTCCCTCTTACCCGGCCGCGGGCAGGATGTCCGCGGGGACCGGGGCCGTGCGCTCGGCGACGAGGACCGGCCGCTCCACGAGCCGCACCGAGGCCCGGCCGCCGGGCGCGAGCCGGGCGGCGTCGTGTCCCGGCAGGTCGGCGAGGATCTCCGTCCCGTCGTCGAGGCGCAGGCGCAGCCGTACGGACGCACCCCGGAACGACGAGGTGACGACCAGCGCCTGCCCGTCCTCAGCGGGGGTGACCAGCACGGTCTCGGGGCGCACGAGCACGTCGACGTCGGCGGTGTCCGGCCGTTGGCCGTGCACGGGCAGGCGCTGCCCGATGACCTCGACGTCGTCCCCGCTGAGCCGGCCGGGGAGGTGGTTCATGGTGCCCACGAACTCGGCCACGAACGGCGTCGCGGGACGGTCGTAGATGTCGGCGGGAGGCCCGGACTGCTCCAGCCTGCCCTCCTTGAGCACCGCGACGTGGTCGGCGATCGAGAGCGCCTCCTCCTGGTCGTGGGTCACGAAGATCGTGGTGATGCCCAGCGAGAGCTGCAGCCGCCGGATCTCCTCGCGCAGCGAGACCCGCACCTTGGCGTCGAGCGCGGACAGCGGCTCGTCCAGCAGCAGCACGCGCGGCTCCAGCGCCAGCGCGCGGGCCAGCGCGACCCGCTGCTGCTGGCCGCCGGAGAGCTGGTGCGGGTAGCGGTCGCCGTGGGACGGCAGCCCGACCAGTTCGAGCAGCTCGGCCGCGCGGGCGTGCCGCTTGGCCGTGGGCGCCTTGCGCACCCGCAGCCCGAACGCCACGTTGTCGCGGGCGTTCAGGTTGGGGAAGAGGCTGTAGGACTGGAAGACCATCCCCGCGTCGCGGCGGTTGGCGGGGACGCGCGTGATGTCCTCGCCGTCGACCAGCACGGCGCCCTGGTCGGGGGTCTCGAAGCCCGCGACGCAGCGCAGCGCGGTGGTCTTGCCGCAGCCCGACGGGCCCAGCAGGGCGATCAGCTCGCCCGGCTCGACGGTCAGGTCAAGGCCGTCGAGGGCGACGGCGGTGCCGAAGGTACGGCGAAGCCCTCGGAACTCCACCCGAGCCCCGTTCACGAACCACTCCTTTGCCTGGTGCCGGCGGTGGAAAGGACAAGCAGCAACAGCCAGGTGAGCAGCAGGCTGAAGATCGATACGGCGACCGACATGGCGGCGTTCGCACCGGAGATCGTGACGATCCACACGGAGAACGGCTGGAAGCCGAGCAGCCGCGCGACGGTGTACTCCCCGAGCACGAGCGCGAGGGTCAGGAACGACGCGCTCGCGAGGCCCGCCTTCAGGTTGGGGACGACGACCCGGAACATCACGTGCGGCCAGGACGCCCCGCAGTTCCTGGCGGCCTCCACCAGCGTGCGGACGTCCATCGCGCCGAGCCCGGAGTCCAGTGCCCGATAGACGAACGGCAGCGCCAGCACGACGTCGGCGATGACCAGGACCACGGGGAACGACGGGTTCTGGATGGCGATGACCGTCTGGTAGAACGGCGTGGTCGCGAGGTAGTCGGGCCCCCAGCGCAGCACCGTGCTGATGCCGGCCACGAACGTGATGGGCGGCACCACCAGCGGCAGGGTGCAGATCACCTCCATCACCGGCCGCAGCCTCGGCGCGCTGAGCCGCACGGCCAGCATCGCCGGGAGCGTGAGCGCCAGCACGACGACGATCGTCGCGACGGCCAGCCCGAGCGAGAGCAGCAGGCTCTGGACGAAGCCCTCCGCGGAGAAGATCTCCAGGTAGGCGTCGAGCGTGAAGCCCTTGGCCGGGTCGTTGACGGTGAAGACGAACGACGCCAGCAGGGGCGCCAGGAAGTACACCGCGGCGAGCACCAGCACCACGCCGCGCCAGACGCGTACGCGCCGGGGACGGCCGGCGGGGGTGGCGGGCGCGCCGACATCGGGGAGCACCGTGGGCGTCAGCGCGGCCATCGTGCGCTCCTGTACTCGGGACGTGCGGGCGTCAGCGCAGCCATCGGGCACTCCTGCGCTGGAGGGGCAGGTAGACCGCCATGACCAGGCCGGCCACCACGATCATGTCGAAGCTGAGCGCGAGCGCGACGTTCTCGTGACCGATCAGCACGTTGCCGGTCAGCGCGTCGGCGATCTGGAGGGTGACCAGCGGGACGACCGTGCCGACCATGGCCGCGGCGGTCGCGTACGCGGCGAAGGCGCCGCCGAACAGCAGCACCACCCCGCCGAGCAGGCTGGGCGTGAGCACGGGGATGCCGACGTACCGCCAGAACTGCCAGGCGCTCGCGCCGTTGTTCTGGGCCGCCTCGCGCCACTGCGGGCGCAGCCCGTCGAGGGCGGGTACGACGACCAGCACCATCAGCGGCACCGAGAAGTAGAGGTACACAAGGGCGAGGCCCCAGAAGCTGTAGAGGCTCCAGCCGTGGTCGCCGAGGCCGAGCCGGGTGGTCAGCACGCCGGAGTTGCCGAGCGTGGCGATCCAGGCGAAGGCCAGCGGGACGCCGCCGAAGTTGGCGAGCACCCCCGAGGCCGTCAGCACGGCCTCGCGCAGCGCGCGGAAGCGCGAGGTGACCACGGCCTGGGCGAGGAAGGTGCCGAGGACGGCCCCCACCACCGCGACGAGCGCGGACAGCTTCACGCTGCCGATCAGCGCGGTGAGGTAGGCGCCCTGGAGGGACGCGGTGAGGTTCGCGGTGCTGGGCGAGCCGTTCGAGGTGAACGCCCCGCCGAGAAGCGCGACCGCCGGGATTCCGAAGGCGAGGGCCACGAACAGCAGCAGGGGAAGCGCCGCGGTCCATCCCTTCGAGCGGGTACGGCTCCCGCCTCCCCGGGCCGGGTTCGCCCGGGGGAGGTTCGCGGGAGCCGTCGCGTGTGTCTCGGCCATGTGAGCGGAGGTCAGCCGGAGACCGCGGCGCCCCAGCCGGTGGCCAGGACTTCCTTGGCCTTGGTGACCTGGGCGTCGCTGGCGAACTCGGGTGTGCCGTCGACCTTGGGGAGCTGGTCGACCAGGGCCGCGTCGGCCGTGCCGTCGGTCTGCATGGCGGGCAGCAGCACGGCGCGGGCGTACCCCTTCAGGTAGAGGTTCTGGCCCTCGGGGCTGTAGAGGAACTCCTGCCACAGCCGCGCGGCGGCCGGGTGGGGGGCGTCCTTGTTGATCGCCTGGGCGTAGTACTGCGCGTACTTGCCGTCGGAGGGCACCGTGACCTTCCAGTCGACGCCCTTGGCGGCGAACTGCTCGGTGTATCCGGCGTTGAGGTAGTCCCAGTCGATGCTGATCGGCGTCTCGCCGTTCTGCACGGTCGCGGGGGTCGACTCGACCGGGTTGAAGTTGCCGGCGGCCTTGAGCTTCTTGAAGTAGTCCAGGCCGGGCTGGATGTCGTCGAAGGAGCCGCCGTTGGCCAGCGAGGCGGCGAACACGCCGGCGAAGGCGGAGCCCGCCTTGGTCGGGTTGCCGTTCAGCGCGACCTTGCCCTTGTACTCGGGCTTCAGCAGGTCGGCGAAGGTCTGCGGGCACTCCTTGATGCGCTTGGCGTCGCAGCCGATGGAGACGTAGCCGCCGTAGTCGTTGTACCAGGTGCCGTTCGCGTCCTTCTGGCCCTCGGGGATCTTGTCCCAGGTCTGGACCTTGTACGGGGCGAACAGGCCCTCCGCCGCGCCGCTGAGCGCGAAGGCGGTGCCGAGGTCGAGCACGTCCGGAGCGCGGTCCTGGCCCTTGCGGGTCTTGACGGCGTTGATCTCGTCGGAGCTGGAACCGTCGGGGTTCTCGCTGTTGACCTTGATGCCGTACTTGGTGGTGAACGCCTGGATGATCTCGCCGTAGTTCGCCCAGTCCGGGGGAAGGGCGATGACGTTGAGCTGGCCTTCCTTCTTGGCCGCCTCGACGAGCTTGTCGAGACCGCCGAAGTCGGTGGCGGAGGTCGCGGTCTTGGCGACGCTCCCGCCGGAAGCCTCGGTCTGAGAGCCGGTCGTCGGAGCGGCACCACACGCCGCGCCCAGGGATGTAGCAACGGTAAGCACGGCCGCCAGGCCGACGATACGCGTTCGGGGTGAATACACGCTTTTGCTCCCACTTTCGGAGGTGTGGGGAAAACATAAATGAGCCGGGACAACAACTTGCATCCACTTGGCTGCGTTCCGGTGTAGTTATGTGAACAAAAGGTGAAGTAGCTGGCCTGCGGTGGTTCACCAAGATCTTGGCCGGACGCCTCGTCCGTCCCAGTGGTCCCGTACGGCACGTGCGGGCTGTGGTGATTTGCCCTCCGGGCTCTGAGAACATATGTTCGATGTAGCACCGCCCGTCTTCCCCCGGGTGCCCGCGAAGTCCCAACAGGCCCAGGGAGAAGAAGCGCCTTGAGCAGAATCTACGGCGATCCCATCGAGGTGTGGACCCGCGATGACGAGCCCGCCCGTTTCGTGTGGCGCGACCGGCTCTACGTCGTCCACCGGATCCTCGACCACTGGGTGACCTCCCGCGAGTGGTGGAAGGTCTCGGAGAACGATCCGGGCGAACGCCGGTTCTGGCGGGTCGAGGCGAGCCCGTCCAAGGAGGTCGGCTCCTACGAGCTGCGGTTCGACACCGCGAGCGGCGGCTGGCTGTTGCTCAGGGCGTGGGACTGATGTTCCCCCACCTGCACGTCGCCTCCGCCTACTCGATGCGGTACGGCTCGGCGTTCCCCCGCGAGCTGGTCCAGCGGGCGGCCGGCCACGAGATGGACATCCTCGCGCTGACCGACCGCGACGGCATGTACGGCGCGGTGAAGCACGTCCAGGCGTGCGCCGACGTCGGCGTCAGGCCGGTCGTCGGCGTCGACCTGGTGCTCCTGAGCCCCGGAGACGACCCGGCGCCGCGCGGCGGCCGGGCGGCCAAGGGCGGGGGTGACGGCGAGGTCCGCGTCACCGTGCTGGCGCGCACCGGCGGGTGGGCGCACCTGTGCCGGCTCACCACCGCCGCCCACTACGCGGGGGAGCGGGGCGCGCCCCGGGTGACCCGTGACCTGGTCGCCCAGCACGCGAGCGGGCTGCTGGTCATGCTCGGCCCGAGGTCCGACGTCGGCCGGGCGCTGGCCGCGCGCCGCGACCAGCACGCCCGCGCGCTGCTCCTAGCATGGCGGGCGGCGGTTCCGGACGTGGTGGTCGAGGTCGTCGACCAGTACGGCTACCGGGAGGCGAACGCCGCCCTGCGCATGCTCGCGCTGGCGGAGTCGGCGGGCGTGCCCGCCGTGCTGACCAACGCCGTGCGCCATCTCGACCCGGGGGACTACCGGGTCGGCAACGTGCTCGACGCCACGCGCAAGCTCGTACCCCTGCACCCGAGGCACCTGGAGCACTCCGCCTCGCACGCCTATCTCAAGAGCGGCAAGGAGATGTGGCAGGTGGCCTCGCGGATCTGCGAGGGTGACCTCGACCGGGCGCGCGGGCTGTTCGCCCGCACGAGGGAGGTCGCGGAGCGGTGCGTGCTCGACCCCCTGGAGATCCTGGCGCTGCGCGGCGGCCAGGAGCGGCTCCACCTCCCGGAGGTCGGCGGAGACCCCGTCCCGCTGCTGCGCCACCTGTGTGAGGACGGGCTGTACGACCGTGGGCTGGAACGGTCCAGCGACGCGCGGGAGCGCCTGGAGAACGAGCTGCGCATCATCGAGAAAAAGCAGCTATCCGGATATTTCGTAGTTGTGTCTGGCATCACGGACATGATTCGCGAGATGGGCGTGCGCTGCGCGATCAGGGGTTCGGGGGCGGGCAGCCTCGTCAACTACCTCATCCGCATCGGCGAGGTGAACCCGCTCGACCATGGCCTCCTCATGGAGCGCTTCCTGTCCGAGGGCCGCAAGGGGCTGCCCGACATCGACGTGGACGTGGAGTCGGCGCGGCGGCTCGACTGCTACCGGGCCATCCTCGACCGGTACGGCGAGAGCCGGGTGGCCTGCGTGTCCATGATGGAGACCTACCGGGCGCGCAGCGCCATCCGCGACGTCGGGGCGGCCATGGGCCTGCCGCCGCACGAGACCGACGTCATCGCCAAGGCGTTCCCGCACATCAGGGCCAGGCAGATACGCTCCGCTCTTTCCGACCTGCCCGAGCTGCGCGACAGCGGCCTCAACGACCGGGCGCTCGAGACGATGTTCCGGCTCGCGGAGAAGCTCGACGGGCTGCCCCGGCACATCGCCCTGCACCCGTGCGGCGTGCTCGTCGGCAACTCCGGGCTGCGTGACCGCACCCCCGTCGAGCGCAGCCTGCTGGAGTTCCCGATGAGCCAGTTCGACAAGGACGACGTCGAGGAGGCGGGGATGCTCAAGCTCGACGTGCTCGGCGTGCGCATGCAGTCGGCGATGGCGTACGCGCTCAGCGAGGTCAAGCGGGTGGACGGCCAGGACATCGACCTCGACAGAGGCGTCCCGCAGGACGACCAGGCGACGTACGACATGATCTGCACCGGCCGCACGCTCGGCTGCTTCCAGATCGAGTCGCCCGGCCAGCGTGAGCTGGTGGCCAAGCTGGAGCCCCGCACGATGCACGACCTGATCGTGGACATCTCGCTGTTCCGGCCGGGCCCGGTCAACTCCGACATGGTCACCCCGTACCTGGAGGCCAGGCACGGCTGGCGCGAGCCGCACTACCCCCATCCGAAGCTCAGGGCGGCGCTGCTGGAGACCCACGGCGTCGTCGTCTTCCACGAGCAGGTCCTGAAGGTCGTCGACGTCATGACCGGCTGCGGGCTGTCGAAGGCCGAGGAGATCCGCCGCGACCTCGGCACTCCCGAGGGCCGCGACCGGGTGCTGGCGTGGTGGGAGGGCGAGGTGCTCCCCGAGTTCGACCGCGAGACCACCGACCGGGCGTGGAAGGTGCTCGACGCGTTCGGCGCGTTCGGGTTCTGCAAGGCGCACGCGGCGGCGTTCGCGATGCCCACCTACCAGTCGTCCTGGCTCAAACGGCACCACGCGGCCGCGTTCTTCGCCGGGGTGCTCACGCACGAGCCCGGCATGTACCCCAACCGGGTGATCCTCGACGAGGCCCGCCACTGCGGGGTGGAGGTCCTGCCGCTGGACGTCAACCACTCCGGCAGGCACTGGCTCGTCGAACGCCGCACGGAGCCCGCGGGGTACGGCCTGCGGGTGCCGTTCTCGTCGGTCAAGGGCATCAGCGAGGCCGAGGTGGAGCGCATGGTCGCGGGCCGGCCGTACACCTCGCTGGCCGACTTCTGGGAGCGCGCTCGTCCGGGAAGGCCGGTCGCCGAGCGCATCGTGCAGGTCGGCGGCGTCGACGCGCTGTACGGGCTGCACCCCGGCGGCCCGCGCTGGCGTCCGGGGGAGCTGACCAGGCGTGACCTGCTCGCCCAGGTCGGCGCCCTGGACCGGGCGTCCTCCACCGGCGTGACGGCGGGAAGGAGGCGCCGAGCCGGTTCCCGCTCACGCTCGCGGTACGGCGAGCCGCGTCCGGGCGGGCCCGCCGGCGATTCCCCTCCCCCGTACGGCGAGGCGGCGCGGGCCGTGGCGGAGCGGGAAACGGCTCCGGCCGTGCAGATCCCGATGGGGTTCACCGAGCGCATCGAGCCCGGCGAGCTCCCGGAGATGACCGAGGCGGAGGCCGTGGAGGCCGAGCTGGAGATCCTCGGCATGGACGTCAGCCGGCACGTGATCGGCTTCCACGAGGAGCTGCTCGACGCGATCGGCGTCGTCAGGTCCAGCGAGCTGCTCAGGATGCGCAACGGCGCCGAGATCCTGGTCGCCGGGGTGAAGGTCGCCACGCAGACCCCGGCGGTGCGCTCGGGGCAGCGGGTCGTCTTCACCACGCTGGACGACTCGACGGGCCCGATCGACCTGACCTTCTTCGAGTCGGTGCAGGGGCACTGCGCCGCCACGATCTTCGGGTCGTGGCTGATGGTCGCCAAGGGCGTCGTACGGCGGGTCGGCGCGCGTGCGGTGTCCCTGCGCGCCCTGGACTGCTGGAACCTCGTCGAGGTGGACGAGGCCTGGCGCACCGGAGGCATGGGCGCGGTGTGGGCCATGCTGGGCGTCGTCCGCGAGGAGAAGGGGGGCGTCGGCGGGCGTCCCATCGAGTACGGCAACGGCTACCGGCTGTCCCCCTACGCCGACAACGGCGCCCCGCCCGGCCTGCGGATCCCGCCGCGCAAGCTCTGGCACGCCAGCCCGGGCAGCTCGGGCCCGATGGCGTTCACCCCTCGAAGGGACACGATGGACGTCACCACGGAGGGGGAGGCGCGGGAGGTCAGTCCCCGGCCGGATAGGTATGCCGGGGAAGCGAGCGCAGCGCGGGCAGCAGCTTCAGGCGGGGCGCGATCCCCGAAGGGCGGGCGGTCATCCGGGCCTCGGTGACCTCCCTGACGGTCGCCGCGCAGAGCAGGGCGGCGAGCACCGCGACCACGAGCTCGGAAGGGCCGAGCCCGGTGAGGTCCTTCCCTTGCGGCGAGTGCGTGACCGGCAGCCGTATGAGGATGAGGAACACCATGGCCAGCCAGCACGCCCACCACGCGGCGAGCAGGGCGAGCCAGGCGCGCCGGCGGCCCTCGCGCAGGCCGGCGTCCTCACGCAGGGCGTGCACGAGCAGCGCCGGCGCCGCGAGGTTGAGCACGGGCACGAACCACGCGATGGCGATCATGCGCGGGGTCGCCCCCGCCTGGCGGAGCCAAGCGAAGTACGAGCAGCCGGCGGCGACCGTCGCGCAGGCGACCAGGAGTATGAGCACGGCGAACCACGTCACCGCGCCGACGACGGCCTCGGCGCCCGGCGCGTGGGGGTTGCTGCCCAGCACCGCGACCTGCCGCGCGAGCAGCTTGCCCCGGGCCTCCTCGAAGACGACCAGGCACGTAAGGGTGGCGATCTGGGCGGCGAGCGCCAGGTAGACGCCGATCGCCGACCTGCTCACTGCGGATCGGGAATAGCGCATGTTTGTCTCCCCCCGGCATGCGCTGATTGGTCGTCTTTCGTCTGGGACGTAGCGCGACGCCTGCCTCAGTCCTATCCAGGAGACCTCTCCGCTAATCGGCGAGGCGAGGGAGAAGATCCTGTATATACGCGAGATGATCTGAGGTTTATCCGCACCCGGGGGAGCGCGCGTGAAAGCTTGATCGACGCATGTCCATAGCACCCGTTCGCCCCGGTTGGCGCGAGGCTCGCGGTGGCGCTCAGCGCACGATGCCGGACTCCCACGCCCATGCCGCGACCTCGACGCGGTTGCGGGCGCCGAGCTTCGCCTGGATGCTGCCGAGGTGCGTCTTCACCGTGGACAGGGAGACGAACAGCTCCCCGCCGACCTCCTGGTTCGTGCGGCCCCGGGCCACCAGGCGTACGACGTCCAGCTCGCGCTCGGTCAGCGGCTCCCTCGGGGCCCTGGCCGGCACGGCCGCGGGCCTCGCGAGGTGCGCGAGCAGCCGCACCGTGACCGAGGGCGAGACCAGCGCGTCACCGTTGGCGGCGGCGCGCACCGCCTCGATCAGCAGCGTGGGCCCGCTGTCCTTGAGCAGGAACCCGCAGGCGCCCGCCCGCAACGCGCCGTAGACGTACTCGTCGACGTCGAACGTCGTGACGATCACCACGCGCATCGGGTCGGGCACGCCGGGACCGGCCAGGATCCTGGTGACCTCCAGGCCGTCGAGCCGGGGCATCCGGATGTCCAGCAGGCAGACGTCGGGCCGGAGGCGGCGGGCCTGCTCGACCGCCGAGGCCCCGTCGGCGACGGCCGCGACCACCTCGATGTCCGGCTGGGCGTCGAGGATCATCTGGAATCCGGTACGCACGAGCTCCTGGTCGTCCGCGACGAGTACCCTCACCCGCCCGATTCTGCCAGCAAGCGGGCGAGCCGCCGCCCGGTTCGTCCAGTGCGGGCGGGGCTCCGGCCGCAGAACTCGGCCCCCCTGCGGTCGTCCTCCTCGGAGATCGGCCTTTCGGCCGATGGCAGGGCGTGGGGATCGGACGGGTGGCCGATCCGCCGGTCACCGCCTGCGAGGGAGGCTCGTCGCCATGTCCTCGCACAGTGTTCTCGAAGGCCGGGGCCTGAAGAAGAGCTTCGGGCCCACGGTCGCCCTCGCCGGAGTCGACCTGACGATCCATCGCGGCGAGGCCGTCGCCATCATGGGTCCGAGCGGCTCGGGGAAGTCGACCCTGCTCCACTGCCTGGCCGGCATCATGAGGCCGGACTCCGGTGAGGTCCACCTGCTGGGGGACCGGATCGACACGCTGGGGGAGCGCCGGCGCAGCGCGCTCCGCCGCACCCGCTTCGGGTTCGTCTTCCAGTTCGGCCAGCTCCTGCCCGAACTGCCCGCCGAGGAGAACGTCGCGCTGCCGCTCATGCTCGGCGACGTCTCGCGCCGGCAGGCCGTGCTGCAGGCCAGGTCCTGGTTCGGCCCGCTCGGCCTCGGGGGCATGGAGGGGCGGCGGCCGGGGGAGCTGTCCGGCGGGCAGGCCCAGCGCGTGGCGATCGCCCGGGCCCTCGTGACCCGGCCCGCCGTGGTGTTCGCGGACGAGCCCACCGGTGCGCTGGACCAGGCCACAGGGCACGACACGATGCGCATCCTGGTCGAGGCGACCAAGCACAACGAGGCCTCCCTCGTCGTCGTCACCCACGACCCGCACGTCGCCGGCTGGTGCGACCGCGTGGTCGAGGTGCGGGACGGCTTCATCCTCACAGGCCCGCTGCCGGCCCAGACGTCCGGCCAGACGTCCGGATGGGCGTCCGGCTGGGCGTCCGGCTGGGCTCAGGAGGGTTCGCGATGAGCAACCTGCTGGAGCTCAGCTGGCGGCTGCTGAAGGGCGGCGGTCGCCGCGGCCTGCTGGGATCATCCCTGATGATCGCGGCGGTCGCCGTCTCCACCGCGCTGCTGATCTTCGCCGTGGTGGTGAACTTCGCCTTCGACGGCCGCGCCGAGCGCGGTGCCTGGCATAACCCGGTGCCGGCCGGGAACACCGCCGGCGCGCCCGCTGGTACGGCACGCGCGGTCGAGGCGGTGCGTACTGAGTTCGTGCGCGGGCGGCCGGTCACCGTGGTGGACGTGGCGGTGCTCGTGAAGGACGTCCCCCCTCCTCCGGGGCTGTCGCGCCTGCCGGGGCCGGGGGAGCTCGTGATGTCTCCCGCGCTGGCGGCGCTCGCGAGGGAGCCGGCGGTGGGCGCACTCCTCCCGGGGAAGGTCGTGGGGACGATCGGGGACGAGGGCCTGGTCCACCCCGGTGAGCTGGTCGCCGTCGCCGGGCACGCACCCGGCGACCCCGCCGTCAACGGCGAATGGAAGGGCGACTACCGGCTCGGCGTGTCGGCGACGAAGGTGGCCGGCTTCGAGGGAAGGCCGACGTCGAGCGCCAACGGATACCGGGCGCTGGCGCTGCTCGCGAGCGTGTTCATGGTCGTGCCGCTGCTCGTTTTCGGGGGCGCGGCGGCACGGCTGACGGTCGCCCGCCGCGACCAGCGCCTGGCCTCCCTGCGCCTGGTCGGCGCGACCCCCGGCCAGGTGGTCGCGATGACCGTCGCGGAGGCCTTCATCACCGCGTTCGGGGGTGCGGTGCTGGGGTTGGTGCTGTACGCGGTGGCGATCCCGCCGCTGAGCCGGGTCGAGATCACCGGAGGCACGTGGTTCGCCTCCGACATGTGGCCGGGGGTGCTTCCCATCGCCGCCGTGCTGGTGGCGGTGCCCCTCCTGGTCGGCCTGTCGGCGGTGGTGGGACTGCGCAGGGTCGTCGTCAGCCCGCTGGGCGTGGCCAGGCGGGAGACCCCGCCCGCGATGCGGTTCGTACGGGTGGTCGTGATGCTGGGGACGCTCGCGGTGGTCCCGACCATCGGGCTCGGGGCGGGCGCGGGGACGATCGCGGTCGTGCTCGCCCTGGCGTTCCTGGCCCTCAACCTCGTCGGCCCCTGGGTGGTCGGGGTGATCGGCCGCGTCACCGCCCGTACGGCCAAGGGGCCGGGGCGCCTGCTGGCCGGGCGGCGTCTGGTGGACGATCCGAGGTCGGCCTGGCGCACGGTGAGCGGGGTGGCGCTCACCGGGTTCGTCGCGGGGTTCATCGGGCTGCTCACCCCGAGCTCGTCGCTCGCCGTGAAGGGAGACGTGGCGACGGCATGGCTTCTCCAGGACATCAGGACGGGCACGGTGATCGTACTGGCGGTGTCCTTCCTGGTGGCCATCGCGAGCGCGGGCATCACGGCAGCGTCCTCGATCCTCGACCGGCGGCAGAACTACGCGCTGCTGCGCCTGGCCGGCACCCCGCTGGAGGTGCTCGACAGGGCCAGGCGCCTGGAGACGCTCATCCCGCTCACCGTCATGGGCGGCGGGTCGATCGCCACAGGGATGTTCTGCGCCGCCCCGTTCGCCAGGTTCGCCATGAGCTCGACCGGAGTGCTCACGCTGCTCGGCTGCGTCGTCGCGGGCTTCGCCGGGGTCATCGGGGCGGGCGCCCTGAGCAGGCCGCTGCTCCGCTCGGTCACCACCGACCCGGCTCCCCGTCCCGACTAGGGCGTGTGCAAGCCCGCGCGGTGCATTCGCCGGCCGCGAGGCGCTCAGTCGCGGTAGGCGGCCGTCGCGATCTGGACGAACGACCGGATCAGCGGGTTCACGTCGCCCTCGTTCCACGCCGCCACCACGCGGCTCGGCGCCATGTCGATCAGCGGTACCACGGCCAGCTCCTCGGGTGGGTCGTGCCCGAGCGGGGTCATCCCGACCGTGCCGTTCCAGAGCACGGCCTGCAGGCACTCCTGGACGGCGCGCACCACCGGACCCTCGCGAGCCTCGCCGCCGTTCCAGTACGACCGCCAGATCGGGTCGGTGCCGTCCGGGAACTGGAACCAGCGCCGGTCGGCCAGGTCGGCCAGTTTCAAGCGGTCGCGGCGGGCCAGCGGATCGTCGGCGCGCAGCACCGCGCCCACCGGGTCGGCGCGCAGCTCGTGCACCGTCAGGCCGGTCTCGTCGAACGGCCCGCGGGTCAGGGCGACGTCGACCAGTCCGGTGCGCAGCCCGCAGGTCGGATCGGTCAGGTCGGTATCGCGGATGCGGACCTCGACGCCCGGGTGCCGCCGGCGGTACGCGGCGGCCAGCCGCGTACCGCCCCGGTCGGTGCTGTCGCCCAGGATGCCGACGGTGATGGTCGCGGCGCCGGCCGCCGCGGCCACGCGCACGCGTACCCGGTCGGCCTGGTCGAGCAGGGTACGCGCCTCGTCCAGCAGCGCCGCCCCAGCCGGGGTGAGCGTGACGCCTGCGGCGGAGCGGTGCAACAGAACGGCACCGACGTCGGTCTCCAGGTGCTTGATCGCCCGGCTCAGCGGCGGCTGGCTCATGTGCAGCCGGGCGGCGGCCCGGCCGAAGTGGAGTTCCTCGGCGACGGCCACGAAATAGCGCAGCGTGCGTAGCTCCATGACCGGCGACGATACCCGTACGGTATCGGCACCACCTAATAGGTCTTGGACGGCCGCGACGCCCGGGCGGTGGAATCGGAGCATGACCAACGAACCGATGACCGACCCCGCCGTGCGGGTCGCCGGCGCCCGGGAGATCGCCCCCGACCTGCTTGTGATCCCGAACCACCGGGTCGCGCTGGTACCCAACATCGGCATCATCGGCGGTTCGCAGGCCGTACTGGTCGTCGAGACGGGCATCGGCACCGCCAACGCCGAGCAGGTCCTCGCCTTCGCGTCCGAGGTGGCGAAGGGCCGTCGGTTGTACCTGACCACGACGCACTTCCACCCCGAGCACGCTTTCGGCGCGCAGGTGTTCGCCGGCCAGGCCACGTACCTGGTCAACCGCGCCCAGGCGGACGACCTGAAGACGAAGGGGCCGGGCTACCTGGAGATGTTCCGGGGCTTCGGCGGGTCGATCGCCCGCCGCCTCGACGGTGTCCGGTTGCCCACCCCTGATGCGGTCTACGACGACGGGTACGACCTGGACCTCGGCGGCCGGACCGTACGGCTGCGGTCCACCGGCCGGGGCCACACGAAGGGTGACCAGGTGGTCGAGGTGCCGGACGCCGGCGTGCTGTTCACCGGGGATCTTGCCGAGACCGGGCAGTTCGCCATCTTCCCGTGGTTTCCGCCGTACGACACGGACGTCTCCGGCGTGCGCTGGCTGGCGGTGCTGGACCGGCTGGCCGCCACCGGACCCCGGGTGGTGGTTCCCGGTCACGGTGACCTCGGCGGCCCGCAGGTGCTCGCCGGCGTCCGCGACTACCTGCGCGAGCTGCGCGACGAGACCTGGCGGCGGCGTGACTCCGCGATGGGCGAGGCCGAGATCGTGGCCGAGGTCCGGGCGTTGCTGATCGAACGGCATCCCGAGTGGGTCGGCCAGGAGTGGATCGAGCGGGGCGTCGGGTGCCTGTGCACCGAGCACGCCGCATGACCCTCGTCCCGCCATGCCTGAATGCTGGTTGCCTCGAGCGGGCGACCGGCTATGAGGGCCAGTTCTTTCACAGCCTAGGGGCTATGCCGGGGACGCCGGCAGGAGCAGGTCGCACAGGGCCTCGGTGACGGGCATGCCGGTGATCTCCTCGATCAGCAGGAAGCCGCCTCCGGGGTTCACCTCCAGGAACACGTACCGGCCCTCGGGGGTCAGGGTCAGGTCGATAGTCCCGAAGGACAGGCCGAGGGCGTGCATGAGGTTCTGGCAGCGCAGCCGCACGTCGTCGGGCAGGACGTGCGGGCGCAGCCGCCGTACGCTCGTCGGCGAGTGGATCTCGGCGGCGAACACCTGGGAGCCGGTGACGACCACCCGCAAGGCGAGCCTGCGCAGCACCTGTGCCTGCGCGACCAGAGGGAACGGCCCGGTGCCCTTCGGGTCGGTCAGCGTCGGCACCTCCTCCTGCGGGTTCCGCTCGGTGATGGCCCACGGGCGGTTGAGCACCCGGGTGACGATCTGCCCCTGGTGGGCGAGGTAGAAGTCCAGCAGCTCGTCGTGGTCGGTGCTGATCAGCGTGGAGGGCAGCTCGAAGCCCAGCCGGCCCGCGGCGGAGAGCTGGTAGAGCTTCCGCTGGGCGCGCTGGATCACCGCACGCGACGCGGGCACGGCGAGGCAGTCGAGCGTGTCCCACACGTCGGAGGCGAGCCCGTTCTGCTGCACGGGGCCGTCGTCGGCCGGATCGCCCAGCGGCGGGCCCGGGCGCCGGAACCACACCGACGTGAGCCGGTCGAGGTCGACGCGCCGCTCGTCGGTGAGGAGCGTCCGCCGGGCCGACCCGGAGGGGTCCAGGGCGACGGAGATCCGGGCGACGCCGGGGAACCATCCGGGGTCGAGGACGAGCGTGTCGGCTCCTCGCCCCGCCAGAGCGCGGGCGACGTGCCGCGCCTGGGTGTCGCCATCCTCGGTGAGGATGAGCACCGTGCTGCTCATTGATGCTTTCTCCACTCGTGCGTGGGCACGGCCGGCCCCCCTCGCCCGCCGCCGCGGCGTCGCCGATCCCCTGGACGTTCCACGATGACGTGGATCACTTGATCGCAGCTTGTCGGCGGAACGGCTGACTTGTGGATGGCTTGGAAAGCCTATTTCAGAGTAAACAAGTAGGGATAGTTGTAAAACCCGTAGAGAGCGTTTACCGTAAGAGATGTGGACCGCTCAGCCTTTCTGACTTCCCGTCGGCACGTCGATCTGTGCAGGGTCACCGGGGCTCTCTGTCGCGCCGAGACGCTCGCCGGCCGATCGACCACGACAGGAGAAGACAGTGCAGGAGCTGTGGTACCACCGCCGCCCCGGGCCCACCGCCACCGGGATCGCCGCTGATCTCGGCTGGCTCGACGACGAGTTCACCCCCGAAGGCATCGCCGTACGCCACCTCGTGCCGGAGGGGCGCCGCCACGAGCGCACGCTCAGGACGCTGTTCCGCGACGACGGCAACGTACCGGCGCTGTGGGCGCGCTCGCGCGGTGCCGGCACCCGGCTCATCGGCCTGACCTGGGTCGAGGAGCGCCAGGCCATCCTCACGCGGCCCTACGTGACCATCCGCGACCCCGAGGACCTGCGGGGACGGCGTCTCGCCCTGCCCCTGCGCAGGGGCGTCCCCGTCGACGTCCGCCGGGCGACGGCCCTGCGGGGCTTCCAAGGCGCCCTCTGGGCGGGAGGGCTCACCCTCAACGACGCCCACCTGGTCGACATCCCGGTCACCTCCATCCCCGGCCGGCGGCTCTCCGGCCCCGGCGCCCGGCAGCGGGCTTCGGGCTCGCCCGGGCCTGGCATCCGGCCGGGGACTTCGGATTCCCCCGGGCCTGGAGCCCGGCCGGGGACTCCGGGCTCCCCTGGGCCTGGCACCCGGCAGCGGGCTTCCGGCCCCGCCGGGCTTCCCAGGCCCGACACCCGGCAGTGGGAGCCGGAGCTCGAAGCGCTCGCCAGGGGCGACGTCGACGCCGTGTACGTGAAGGGAGCCGCGGCAGTGGAGGCCGCCGGCCGGTACGGCCTGCACGTCGCGATCGACCTCGACGGCCACCCCGACCGGCGGGTCAGGATCAACGACGGCACGGTCAGGCCGCTCACCGTCGACCAGTTGCTGCTGGACGTCCGCCCGGACGTCGTCGCGCGGTTCCTGCGGGTGCTGCTGGACGCCGCCGAGTGGGCCACCGCCCATCCCGACCAGGCCCTGAGCCTGTCGGAGGACGCACTGCCGCCGGGCCCGCACCGCCTGCCCGACCTGACGATCGACCTGCCCGACCTGACGATCGACCTGTCCGCCGAGCGGCTCGGCCTTCTCGCCGAGCAGGAGCGCTTCCTGCGGGCCCACGGCTTCCTGGAGTCCGCCGTGGACGTGGCCTCTTGGGCCGACCACACCCCGCTCTTGAGCGCCCACGCCCACCGGCGAACGCCCCAGGAGCAGCCGGTATGAACGCACGGGCGAACGTACCGGGGGCAGCCGGCATGAACGCGGCGTCGGACGTACCGGGGGCAGAGAACTCTCAAGAGGTCACAAGCGGGATACGGCGAAGAGCGGGGCGCGCTCGCGAGGATGGCCGCCGTATCCGGAGGCACCGGAGGCGGAGGGCGTTAAGGGGTTGGCAGCCCTCCCCTCCGGTGTCCATCCTGATACGAGACTTGGGAGTTCACCGGTGACCATTCGAATAGGCGTGCACAACGGCAATCCGTCCCTGTTCTTCCTCTCGCGCCTCGACCACGTCCTGGACACCTTCGAAGAACCCCTGGAGCTGTACTTCTACGCCGACGGCACGCGGACCGGCGAGCTGCTGGCCGAGGGCGCGATCGACTTCGGCGGCACCGGATCGACCCCGCCCCTGACCGCCCAGGCCGCCGGGCTGCCCATCGTCTACGTGGCGGCATCCGCCCCTCGCCCCGGCCACGGAGCCCTCCTGGTCGCCACCCCCGACCCGGAAGAGACGGCACCTCGATCAAGTCCCGTCCGGTCGATAGCCGATCTCGCGGGCAGGCCGGTCGCCTTCGGTGTCGGCTCCTGGCAGACGCACTTCCTGGCCAAGCTGCTCGCCGGGGCCGGCCTCTCGTACCAGGACATCGAGCCCCGCGCGGTCGGGCGTGAGGCCGTCCGATGGCTCCGCACGGGCGAGATCGCCGCCTGGGTCGCCCAGGGAGCCGACCTGGTGAAGGCGGAGACGTCGGGGAAGACCGTGACCCTCGCAGGCACGGCAGGGGTGATCTCGAACCGGTCGGTCTTCTTCACCCGGCGCGACTTCGCCGAGACCCGCCCGGGCGCGGTCGCCGCCTTTGTCAGAGCGCTCCAGCAGGCCGACGACTGGGCGAGGGCCAATCCGAGGGAGGCGGCCCACCTCATGGTGGAGGCGGTCGGCGGCTCGGTGGACGCCTGGGAGATCGCCCTCGCCCGCCTGCCCTGGCGGCTGGAGCCCGCCGGCGCGGAGTTCCTCGCCGAGCAACAGGAGGCGGCCGACATCCTGTACGCGGCCGACTACCTCCGCCGCCCGGTAGACATCTCCAACGCGACCACCCCCGACCTGGAACCCGTGGTCTCCACCGCCCTGACAACGCCCGAGCCGCGCAAGCGGGAACCCACCAGGCCCGAGCCCCTCAGGATCGGAACCGCCAGGCCCCACCTCAGCAAGGCAGCGGTCTGACGACCCCATCCCGGCCCCCATACACAGGCCCTATCCCCGCACCCATGGGCCCATCCCCGGCGGCCATAGGAGGGGCCGGGGCAGGCGTGTCAGAGGCCGGGGAACATGTAGTCGGTCTTGATGCGGCCGTCCTCGTCGAGGACGAGGATCTCCAGGCCGCCGCCCGCCACCGCACCGCCGTCGGTGGGCACCATCTCCCAGTGGAACTTGACGATGTCGTGGAGGCGGACGGCGGCGTCCCCGGGCCGGAAGGTGAACTGCCCGGGGGCGACGAACTCCTCGTAGCTGCGGGTCACCCGCACCTCGAACGCGTCGTACCCGCGAGCTTCAAGGGTGGTCGAGTCGAAGCCCAGCGCTGCGGCGATGTCGCGCATCTCTCGCGGCGGCTGGAGGATGTGCGCACCGTCCTCCGCCCACAGCTCCTCGATGGCCTTGCGGCGCGACTCCGCGTCTGGCTCGTTCCAGAGCGCGACATACCGGCTCGCCAGGTCCCGGGCATGCATATCGGTCACTGCTTCTCCTCGGCTGATGCGTCCGTGTTCCCTCCCACCTTGCGAGAAGCCCCACAGACCGACAATTCCCCAAAGGGAATAGCCGAGGCATGGCGGTTATACGGCGCCCGTGTAGACCCAGTGGCCGTTGAGGCGGGTGAAGTGGCTGTTCTCTTCCATGTGGCCCGGGCGTCCGTGATCGACGTAGTGGGCGCGGAACCGGACAGTTCCTTCGGTATGGAAGGCGGTGCCCCCGGTGGAGTCCAGGATCTCCAAATGGGTCCAGCGCAGACCCTTGTCGAAGCCGATGTGGGGCGGCCGGTCGGCCGGATGCCAGGTGCGCAGCAGGTACGCCTTGTCGCCGACGCCGAACGCGCTGAACCGGGAGCGCATGAGCTGCTCCGCCGTGGACGCGGTACCTTCGCCGCGGTGGAGCCGCCCGCAGCAGTCCTGGTACGACGCGGGGAGGCCGCAGGGACAGGCGGCGGGTTCGCGACGAGGCATGTCCTCTATTGTGCCCCCGTACGGCCGGCTCGCCGTGCCGCCGTACGGCAGGCCTGCTGTGCCCCCAACGACAGGCCTGCTGCGCCTCAGCACGGCGGGGTCGCGCCCGCCTTCAGTCCTGGGCCGGCGGATGAGTGGGTCACGCGTAGAGGAACCAGAAGCCGTACGGCGGCGTGCTGGACCCGTTGCTGACGAAGGTGCAGGTGTACGAGGTCCATAGACCGTTCTGGACGCCGTAACTCCCGTATCGGTAGCAGTCGGATGAGTCGTAGTAGACGTTCCGGAGTGTGGCGGCCTGCGCAGGCATCGCCCCAAGGGAGACCGCCAGACCACTGGCAAGGGCGACCGTGAGGAGCAGATTTCGTACCTTGTGCATGAATCCTCCTGCGGAGTGACAGAAGCCGGAACCGCTTCGGACTGGGTAGCACAGGAAGCGTCGCATCACCGGCCCCTCGAAGACAGTCCGCGCCTACTGCCCGCCGGCTCCGGCGGATCTGACCTGGGCCGCTCCCGAAGACAGGCGCTATGAGCCTGAAACGTTCAGGGCCCTCTAGCGAGGAACGCGGAGCGTTCACGTCAGGGCTGAGAAGCTGACATAACGATCCGGTCGATCCCGCAGGATAGAAGCGGTTACAGGCACCTCTTCGTTCACGCACACAGCCCGGGAGCATGATCCCATGTGGAGTTGATCTTCGACTCTACGCGTGCTGTTGGCGACCTCGGCTTCTCGGGAGCATTCAGCCGGTACCCGACATCCAGTGGATCTTCACCCGCAGGGGAGAGGTCCTCGCTCTGCTCGCCGACCGGAGGACGGACGGATCGACATGCCGGGGCTTCCCAGTGCGTCCGACGCGTAGCGAACCTGAAGGCCATCCCGCTGGTCGACTCTGCGGGCATAGAGTCTTCTACTGTCGCGTTTAATCAGCAGAGTCTAGGTTCTCGATCAGGCGGTCGGCGGCCGGCCATACAAGTGCGGCGAATTTGGCAAGCAAACGCGCGCGGCTTTCTATCGTCGTTTCGTTCCAGATCTCGGTGATCGCGAAGCCGGCACTGATCTGCAGCTTGGCGTGAGTCGCCAATGCGTTCCTCTTGACGCCCCAGGCCAGATTTGAGACATCCTGATTGAAGTCGGAGGTCACCAGAGTGAGGTTGCCCATGCGGTGCACCCATTGCTCTCGTTGCTGAGCGTCCAATAGACGCAGCTCCTCGTTTGGTGAGTCAAGGGCCCAGTGATCTCGCCACGATTGAGGCATCACATGCTCGATTTGCAGACGGTCGTAGTCGAACTCTGCGGGCTCGGTCCTTGGGTTGTCGTGCTGCATCCGCTCATCGATGGCACCGAGTAGCATCCTGATCCGCTCCTGGGTGAGCACACCATAGAACGGCCTGTTGACGAAATTGTCCTCCAGTTCGCTGTCCTCCGGCCAACCAAGACCGGCGGGGGCGGCATGCAACGCGGTCACGATCGCATGGGCGATCGATTCCTCCGGGTTGGAGGCCGCTGACCTGACGGCCTTGAGTACCTCAAGGAACGCCTTCCCATATGTGCGGGTGTTCGCGCCAGTGATCACGCGTCTGACGGCCCACGATTCGAGAGCGAGTACGGCGAGCTCGTGATCCCTCTCGGAAAGGCGTTCGGGCGGCTGGGTGCGTAGCCAAATGAGCAATGGGGTGACCGTGACGAGTTCCAAGCGGTCGAAGCGTTGGTATGACTGTCGAAGTCGCATCGTGCCGCGGCCCGTCGCGCTGTAGACGTCTCGGTAGGCGGCGCCGTATTCCCGCAGCTCTGCCAGTACATCTGGAGTCTGGCGGTCAGCGGCGTCGAGATAGCGGCGTACTTCGCTGTACAGGTGGCCGATGTTCGCCTCGTCTGCGGACACGGCCGTGAGCCAGCTGGAGAGCAGGATGTCACGACGCCCACGCGCCGCATGACCACGTCCCTTGTTGATCTTCCACCAGTCGTCATCGAAGGGAGACCAGAAACGGTCGTACAAATCCTCGAGATGCTTCTCATCACGCAACTCTGCACGCAGAAACAGCAGGTTCTTCACAAGATCAGTAGCGGACAGCGGTGTCTGGCGGCCATTGAGTACTTCGAAGATGACCTGAGCGTCGTCGTTGTCCTCGAGGTCGATCACGACGAGCTTGAACAGATCAAGCAGTGCGTCAACTACCACGTCGGTGAGGTCTTGGCCGTTCAAACCGACCACTGCTGTGCGAGCGCGCTTAGCGAAGTAGGCCCTGGCTTGCAGATAGCCGTGGCCAACCGAGGTCGTAACCTCGTCGGACATCACGACCGGCCACATATCTCGATCCTTACGCCGTGGCCATAGCTTGTAGCGCTCGTGGTCTGCGGCGATGATGTCGGACGGGTTCTGGAGTAGACGCCTCACCTGTTGAGCACGCGAGGATTCCTTCTCGATCAGCACATCCAGGACGCCTCGCAGCAATAACTGAAGTGTGGTCAGGCGCTGCTGGCCGTCGATGATCGCACGGAGATCAAGACCGCCTGCGGGAGCTGACAATTGATCAAGCACGACCGCGCCAAGGAAATGGGGGGTCACCTGCCGATCAGCCTTGGATAGCGATTGCCCGGTGAGTTCCGCGTTCATACGTGCCTCGAACAAGCGGTCTGTCACTGCCTCGAGATCGTCGAACAGGAGCTCCCACTGCCCTTCGAGAGTCCATTCGTAGTCCCGCTGGAACGTCGGCACGACAAACCGCCGTTCCTGGGCGAGGATCTGCTTCAGCGAGTAGGTGTTGGCGTCCACAGCCCTCCATCTTTGTCTATTTCGCCTCTCCGCGCAGAGAAAACTGCGATGGACCTACCTGTCGAAGCGTTCGCGGACCAAAGACGGCAAGGCTGAAGCTTTGCAGGGTTGTCTGTCCCTTAGCAATGCTGACGAGCGGCTTCCAGATGTTCCGCTGGCAGTCGTCCGTGACCGACGTGCGCACGAGCGAGATCTACGCCATTTTGGAGCGGGACGGCCGGACGTAACCCACTCAGTGCCCGTCGGCGTCGACGCTCACCATGCGGGAGGCGCCGGTGGACGCGCCGGGCGTCGAGGGCGTCACCCTGCTGTTATCGCTGACCGCTCCGTCGACGATCCCCACACCCTGCTCCAGACCCGGCCTCGCCGCTGGATCGGGAACGAACGCAGGGGTGATCGGCCGTTCGTCGCTGGACTGCTGATCTGCGCATAGTGCGCACGTGGGCGCTGGGGGAGCGGTCAGCCGAGTACCAGGTCGCGGATGGAGCGGAGGGTGGGCTCGTCGCGGGGGCCCATGACGAGGAGGTTGGTGACCGGGCTGTCGCGCCAGAGTTCGAGGCGTTCGCGGATGCGGCCGGCCGGGCCGACCAGGGAGATGCCGTCCGCCAGTTCGTCCGGGATCGCCTCGAAGGCCTCGTCCCTGCGTCCGGCGAGGTAGAGCTCCTGGATCTTCTGGGCCGCGTCGGCGAAGCCCATGCGGCCGACGATGTCGGCGTGGAAGTTGCGGCTCTTGGCGCCCATGCCGCCGATGTACAGCGTGAGCATCATCTTCACGCCGTTCAGCGCGGCCTGGATGTCGTCGGTGATCACCACGAGCACCATCGCCGCGATGTCGAAGCCGGGCCTGGCGCCCGCCAGCGCCTCGCTGTACATGCTCTCGATCTTCTCGGGGAAGACGAACAGCGGCAGCCAGCCGTCGGTGATCTCGGTGGCCAGCGCGACGTTCTTGGGCCCCTCCGCGCCGAGGTAGATCGGGATCTCCGGCCGCAGGGGATGGGTGATCAGCTTGAGCGGCTTGCCGAGCTCGGCCCCGCCGGGGTACGGCAGCGGGTAGTGCGGGCCGTCGCTGGTAACCGGTTCTTCCCTGCGCCACACCTTGCGCATGATGTCGACGTACTCGCGGGTGCGGGCGAGCGGCCGGGGGAACGGCCGGCCGTACCAGCCCTCCACGACCTGCGGACCGGACGCGCCGATGCCCAGCAGCAGCCGGCCTCCGGTGAGGTGGTCGAGCGTCATCGCGGTCATCGCGGTGGTGACCGGCGCCCGCGCCGAGATCTGCGCGACGCTGGTGCCGAGCTTGATCCTGCTGGTCCGGGCGCCGTACCACGCCAGAGGGGTGAAGGCGTCTGACCCGTACGCCTCGGCCGTCCACACCGAGTCGTACCCGAGCCGCTCGGCCGTCTGGACCACCTCGGTGGCGTCGTCGGCGTTCCGCTGCCAGTAGCCGACGTTCAGCCCGAGCTTCAGGTCACCGCTCATGTCCAGACCTCCTGGGAGTACGGCCCATCGCCTCGCAATTAGAACACGTTCTAGCTCTACCGGTCGAGAGTCAGAAGAGCTCGGGGTAGGCGTGGGCGAGGTGCGCGGTCACGGCCTCGACGGCCGCCGTCGCGTCGCCCGAGGTGATCGCGGCGTGGATCCGCAGGTGGTCCTCCCGCAGCACGCCGGTGTCGCCGAGGCCCTCGACGGCCTCGATGGCGTACCGGCGCATCGCGTCGCGCAGGGCCCGCATCACGGCCGCGACCAGCCTGTTGCCGGAGGCCTCGGCGATGGCCACGTGGAACGCGATGTCGTGCTCGACGAACTCCTCGGCGGTCGCCGCCGCCTCCATGGCCCGTATGGCCGCCGCCATCGCGTCGGGAGCCTCGGGAGCGGGGGAGGGTGCGCGGGCCGCGTGCTCTGCGGACCAGCGTTCGATCATCAGCCGGGTGTCGATGACCTCGCGCAGTGACAGGCTGGACAGGCCGAGGCTGAGGCGGAGCAGGTCGGTGAGCGCGCTGTCGGGGCGCGAGGTGAGGACCGCTCCCGCGTCCGGTCCCCGGCCGGCCTGCGACGACACCACGCCCAGCGTTTCGAGCACGCGGAGCGCCTCGCGCACCGAGGCCCGGCTGACCTGGAGCTGCTCGGCGAGCTGCCGCTCGCCGGGGAGGCGGTCTCCCACCCTGAGCCCGTCGTCGGCGATGCGCCGCTCGACCTGGAGGAGCACCTCCTCGAACGCGCGTGTCCGCCGCGCCTTGCCCGCCACGTGACCCTCCTTCTGCCCTGGAGTATGGTCTGACCATACTCGGTTTCACCACTCCACTCCGGCCGGAGTGACGCAAGGAAGGGGTCCGATGCGGGTAGCCCTGTTCGTCACGTGTGTCAACGACACGCTCTTCCCGGGCACGGGGAAGGCGGTCGTGACACTGCTGCGCCGCCTCGGTTGCGAGGTGGAGTTCCCCACGGCCCAGACCTGCTGTGGTCAGATGCACGTCAACACCGGATACCGCGACGAGGGGGTACGGCTGGCGCGGCACTTCCTGGACGTCTTCCGCGGCTACGACGCCGTGGTCGCCCCGTCGGGTTCGTGCGCCGCGATGGTCCGCGAGCAGTACCCGAAGCTGGCGGCGGGCATGGGCGCGACACGGGCGGGGGCGTTCGCGGGCGCGCACGGCGGGCACTCCCCGTTCGCGGAGGAGGTGGCCGAGGTCGCCCCGAAGGTGTACGACCTGTCGGAGTTCCTGGTGGACGTGCTCGGCGTCACCGACGTAGGCGCATATTTCCCACACCGGGTGACATATCACCCGACCTGCCACTCGCTCCGCGGCCTCCGCGTAGGCGACAAGCCCACCCGGCTGCTCCAGAGCGTACGAGGGCTGGAGCTCACGCCCCTTCCCGGCGCGGAGGAGTGCTGCGGCTTCGGCGGCACCTTCGCGGTGAAGAACGCGGCGGTCTCGGCCGCCATGTGTGCCGACAAAGTCGGAAATATCGTCTCTACGGGCGCCGAAGTGCTCTGCGCCGCCGACAACTCCTGCCTGATGCACATCGGCGGCACGCTCAGCCGCATGCGCGCCGGCGTGCGGGTCATGCACCTGGCCGAGATCCTCGCCTCGACGGAGGCGGACCAGTGACCCGCGAAGGAGAGGCACGATGACCGGCCCCGGCACCTTCCTCGGCATGCCCGCCTTCCCGGAGAACGCCGAGGAGGCACTCCAGGACTCCCAGCTCAGGTACAACCTCCGCAAGGCGACGCACACGATCCGCGCCAAGCGGGCGTCCGTGGTCGAGGAGCTGCCCGACTGGGCCGAGCTGCGCGCGGCGGGCAAGGCGATCAAGGACGACGCGCTGCGCAACCTCGACCGCTACCTGCTCCAGGTCGAGGAGGCGGTCACCGGCGCGGGCGGCCACGTGCACTGGGCGTCGGACGCCGCCGAGGCCAACGAGATCGTGACCGGCCTGGTCAGAGCCACCGGCGAGACCGAGGTGGTCAAGGTCAAGTCGATGGCCACCCAGGAGATCGGCCTCAACGAGGCGCTGGCCGAGGCCGGGATCACCGCCTACGAGACCGACCTCGCCGAGCTGATCGTGCAGCTCGGCGACGACTGGCCGTCCCACATCCTGGTTCCGGCCATCCACCGCAACCGCTCGGAGATCCGGGAGATCTTCCGCGAGCACATGGCCGAATGGGGACGCCCCGCGCCCGAGAGCCTGAGCGACGACCCGAGGGCCCTGGCCGAGGCCGCGCGCCTGCACCTTCGCGAGCGGTTCCTCGCCACCAAGGTCGGCATCTCCGGGGCCAACTTCGTGGTCGCCGAGACCGGCACCCTGGTGGTGCTGGAGTCCGAGGGCAACGGCCGCATGTGCCTGACCGTGCCCGAGACGCTGATCAGCGTGGTCGGCATCGAGAAGGTCCTGCCCACCTGGCGCGACCTGGAGGTGTTCCTGCAGCTGCTGCCGAGGAGCTCGACCGGCGAGCGGATGAACCCCTACACCTCCATGTGGACGGGCGCCACCGAGGGCCAGGAGTTCCACCTCGTGCTCCTCGACAACGGCAGGACCAAGGTGCTGGCCGACGAGATCGGGCGCCAGGCGCTGCGCTGCATCCGCTGCTCCGCCTGCCTCAACGTCTGCCCGGTGTACGAGCGCGTCGGCGGCCACGCGTACGGCTCGGTCTATCCGGGGCCGATCGGGGCCATCCTCACCCCGCAGCTTCGCGGGATGGCCTCCGAGCTCGACGCCTCGCTGCCGTACGCCTCCAGCCTGTGCGGCGCGTGCTACGACGTGTGCCCGGTCGCGATCGACATCCCCGAGGTGCTCGTCCACCTGCGGTCCAGGGCGCCGCACGGCCCGGCCGAGCGGTTCGGGCTGAAGGCCGCGGGATGGGTGCTCGGCACGCCGGTACGGCTGGAGCGCGCACAGCGCCTGGCGAGCCGGTTCAGGAAGCTCGTGCCGAAGAGGCGCCTGCCGGGCCCCGGCGCGGCGTGGACGGACACCAGGGACGTCCCGCCGGTGCCGGAGGAGTCGTTCCGCGACTGGTGGGACCGCACCGAGGGAGGCCACCGATGAGCCGTCCGTCCGAGACGCGGAGCTCCCGCGACCAGATCCTCTCCCGGATCCGCGCGGCCGTCGCGGGAGCGCCCGAGGTGGAGATCCCCCGCCGCTACCGGACGAGTGGCCACGTGTCCGGCCCCCCAGAGCTGTTCGCCGAGCGGGTCCGCGACTACCGGGCGATCGTCCATGTCGTACCGGAGAACGAGGTCGCCGCCGCCGTCGCCGTGGCGCTGTCAGGCAGAGGCGTGCGGCGGGTGGTCGTGCCGGACGGGCTGCCGGAGGAGTGGCTGGCCGCCGCGCCCGGCCTGGAGCGGCTCGTGGACGATCCGCCGCTCGGCGCCGCCCGTCTCGAAACGGCGGACGGCGTGATCACCGGTTGCGCGGTCGGGATCGCCGAGACCGGCACGATCGTGCTCGACGCCGGTCCCGGCCAGGGACGCAGGGCTCTGACCCTCGTGCCGGACTACCACCTGTGCGTGGTGCGGGCCGGGCAGGTGGTGGGCGGTGTGCCGGAGGCGGTCGCCCGCCTCGACCCGGTACGGCCCCTGACGTGGATCAGCGGGCCCTCGGCGACCAGCGACATCGAGCTGAATCGCGTCGAGGGCGTGCACGGCCCCCGCACGCTGGAAGTGATCATCGCGGAGACCCTCCCGTAGCCCGGCGAGGCGACACCCCGGCATGGCTCGTACGGCCGTGCCGGGGTTCGTCATTTCTGGAACCAGAAGACACCACTTGAATGGGAGTTGAGTACTTGCTACTGTTTTGAACGCATGAAGGAGGGAGAAGCCCATGGACACCAGCGACGATCTGGGCGCGGACGCCGCGCTCAAGGAGATCGGCCGCATGCGGCAGCAGATCGGGCGGTCCGCGAAATGGGCCGGGCGCATGTATCTCGTCTGGGGTGTCGCGACCGTCTTCTACTGGTCGGCGATGTTCTTCGGCCCGCTGACCCTCCGCATCGTCGCCATGATCGCCTGGGTGGCCATGACGGCACTGTCGCTGGTCTACGTCTACATGCAGCGGGTGCACGGCCGGGGCATCTCCCGCTTCCAGTTCCTGGTGGCGCTTCCGTGGGGGGCCGTGATGGTCGGCGCGGCGTTCTTCGCCTCCCTCGTCCCCAAGAGCCCCTCCGGCTGGTGGTTGCCGGCGGGTATCGCCGTCGCGGTCGTCGCGGCGACGCCCGTGCTGTACGCGGGCTGGCGCCTGCACACATGGGAACGCGACAGGTGACCGGTAACGGAGCCCACCCCCGGCACCACCTCGACCCGCTCATCCACACGCCCGTGCGGCTGTCGATCATGGCGGCGCTGGCCGCCGCCGAGAACGTCGAGTTCCGGTTCCTGCGCGACACGATCGAGGTCAGCGACTCCCTGCTGTCCAAGCACATGCTGACCCTCGAAGAGGCCGGTTACGTCAAGGTCAAGAAGGCCTTCGTCAGCAAGAAGCCCGGCACGTGGTTCTCGCTCACCCCCAAGGGACGCGAGGCCTTCCAGGAGTACGTCTCCGTACTCGAAAAGATCATGAAGGGATCCCCCCATGCTTGAGGTGGACGGGCTCAGGAAACGGTATGGCGACACGGTGGCCCTCGACGGTGTGAGCCTCACCGTGGGCCCCGGCGAGATGTTCGGCTTCGTCGGCGCCAACGGCGCGGGCAAGACGACGACGATGCGCATCGTGATGGGCGTGCTCGCCGCCGACGGCGGCGAGGTCCGGTGGAAGGGCAGGCGGGCGGGCTTCGAGACCCGCCGCAGGTTCGGCTACATGCCGGAGGAGCGCGGGCTGTACGCCAAGATGCGCGTCGCCGAGCAGATCGAGTACTTCGGCATGCTCGGCGGCATGGGCGCGGAGGCCGCGCGGCGGTCGTCGGAGGCTCTGATCGAGCGGCTCGGGCTCACCGAGCGGCGCGGCGACGACGTGGACAGCCTGTCGCTGGGCAACCAGCAGCGCGTGCAGCTCGCGGTGGCGCTCATCCACGAGCCCGAGGTGCTGGTGCTCGACGAGCCGTTCTCCGGCCTCGACCCCATCGCGGTCGACGCCCTGGCCGGAGTGCTCGCCGAGCGTACGGCCGCGGGGGTGCCGGTCGTGTTCTCCAGCCACCAGCTCGACCTGGTGGAACGGTTGTGCGACTCGGTCGGCATCATCAAGGCCGGCCGCATGATCGCCGGAGGCACCGTGGCGGAGCTGCGCGCACGGGAGTCGCGCAAGCGCCTGCGCATCATCGTGACCGGCGCCGAGGCCGGGTGGACCGACCGGCTGCCCGGAGAGATCATCGCCAAGACCGACCGGCCGCCCCACGGCGATCCCGCCCAGGCGGGCATGGCCGAGGAGCGCTACGACGAGGTGATCCTCACGCCGGTCGACGACCAGGAGGCGCTGCGCGCCGCCTCGGCCGCGGGCCGCGTCCAGCACTTCGGATGGCAGGAGCCATCGCTCGCCGAGATCTTCCGTGAGGTGGTCGCGTGAACGCCATTGCCCTGGTCGCCCGGCGCGAGATCAGCGTGAGGGGCCGCACGAAGGGATACCGCTACGGCCTGATCGTCACGGCGGTGCTGGTCGCCGTGCTCGCCGCCCTTCCGAAGCTGTTCGGCGGCGGTTCCGACTACACCGTGGGCCTGGTGGGCGCGCAGGCCGACCGGCTCCAGGCGGCGCTCACCGCGCAGGTCACGCCCGGGGACGACCTCACCGTCAAGATCACCCGCTACGCGGACGAGGCGGCGGCGCGCAAGGCCGTCGCGGACGGCGACGTCGAGGCGGCGGTCGTGGGGAACGCGACGGTGATCTCCAAGACCGTGGTCGACCGGGGTCTGTCGGTGATCCTCGACACCGCCCACCGCACGGTGGCCACCGAGGAGAACCTCACCGCCGCCGGCCTCGATCCCGCCAAGGTCGGGCAGGCTCTGCGGGTGCCGCCCATGAAGGAGGTGACCCTCAAAGGCAGCGGTGAGGACGCGACGGTCCGCAGCGTGATCGCGATGGTCATCGTCGTCATCCTGTTCATGCTGCTCATCCAGATCTGCACCTGGGTGGCCATGGGCGTGGTGGAGGAGAAGGGCAGCAGGATTGTGGAGATCCTCCTCACCGCCGTGCGCCCGTGGCAGCTCCTGGGCGGCAAGGTCATCGGCCTCGGCGTGCTGGGTCTGTCGCAGATCGTGGTGATCGCCGGTGTGGGTCTCGCCGCCGCCCAGGTCACCGGCGCGGTGCCGAACCTGCCCGACGGCACGTACGGCGTGGTGGCGAGCGCGATCGTGTGGTTCCTGCTCGGCTACGCCTTCTACGCGGCGATGTTCGCGGCGATCGCCTCGCTGGTGTCGCGTCAGGAGGAGCTCAGCGGCGTGCTCACCCCCGCGACGATGCTGCTCATGGCGAGCTACCTGATCGGGTTCGTCGCGGTCCAGTCGCCGGACGGGACGCTGACGCACGTGCTGTCGCTCGTCCCGCCGTTCTCCGCCATGGTCATGCCGGTGAGGTCCGCGGTCATCGAGGTGCCGCTCTGGGAGACGGGCCTGGCGATGGGCCTGATGGTCCTCGCGGCTGCGGCCGTGCTGTACGCCGGCGGCCGCATCTATCAGCGCGCGGTGCTGCGTACGGGCGCGCGGGTGCGGTGGCGGGAGGCGCTGAGGACCGCCTCCTAGTGCCTTCGACGTGCCTTCGACGGATGTGCCGCCCGGGTGGTGAGTCGTCTGCCGGGACGGCTGTGACGTGAGAAAATCGGGTCCTTGGGGGTCGGCCGACCTTGTCCCTCCACCAAGGGCCCGTCAAGTTGCGGACAACCCCCGATGTGCGGTGAGCTGATATGTCCGTACAAGGGGGATTGAATTGACCGGTTTCGATCAGCACTTGACGATCACCACGAGGCGGCTGGTCATACGGCCCTTCGGTCCCCGCGACGCCGACCGGGTTCGTGCGATCATCGAGTCCGAGGCGCGGTTCCTCCCGCCCGGCGTGCCCGGCCACGTGTCCGGCGTGGCCCAGTGGCTGTCGTACGGAGTCCACGAGCTGTGGCGGTCCGGGCAGGGCATCCACCTGGCGATGGTCGCCGAGGGCACGATCGTCGGGGCCGTCAGCCTGTTCAAGACCGTCTGGGGCGCCGCCACCGCCGAGATCGGCTACGGCGTGCACCCCGCGCACCGCGGCCGTGGCTACGCCCCCGAGGCCGTCAGCGGGCTGACCGAGTGGATGCTCACCAAGGGCGGCCTGCGCCGGGTGGAGCTCCGCGCCAACCTCGACAACACCGCCTCGCTCCGGGTCGCCGAGAAGTCCGGCTTCACCCGTGAAGGCGTGCTGCGCGGCGCGGGCTTCGAGGACGACGGCCCGCACGACCTGGTGGTCTTCGGGCTGCTCTCCCGCGACATCATCATGGGGCCACCCACGATGAACGGCCGGGGCTTCGGCACCGGGGTCCGGCTCGAGAGCGAGCGCCTCATCCTGCGCCCCTTCACCGGCACCGACGCCAGGGACGTCTTCGCCGCCGTCGACGGCGACCCCGAGATCCACCGCTGGATGCCGTGGGCCGAGGGGTACGACCTCCAGCGCGCGTACGACTGGTGCACCAGGTTCGCCCACGCCGACTCCGTGAACGGCGTGCAGTTCGCCATCGAGCCCAAGGCCGGAGGCCGCCTCGCCGGGTCCGCCGGCGTGCAGCGGGCCGACTGGGAGCGGGGGGACGTCGAGGTCGGCTACTGGATCTCGCCGTGGGCCCGGCGCCAGGGCTTCGCCCGGGAGGCGACGCGCGCGGTCACCACCTTCCTCATGATGCGCGGCTTCCACCGCGTCACGCTGCTCGCCGCCGTCGGAAACGTCGCCAGCCAGGGCGTCGCGCGCAAGGCCGGGTTCGTCGAGGAGGGAGTGCTCCGGCGGGCCCTGCCCGTGTCAGGGGGCATCTCCGACGCCGTGCTGTTCAGCTTGCTCAAGGGCGACACAGCCTGAGGTAAGACCGGCGGCCACGCGCTCCCGCCGACCCAGATCACGATGAACGGTCGGTCTTGTCTTGACCAAATGCTCCGCAAAGCGATGTCCATGGATTGACAGATTCGGATATCCTCTCGGCCCGACCAACATATCCGCAGGTCAAAGTATCGGAGATCCACATGAAGCCGCCGCTCCTTCTCATAGGGCACGGCGCCCACGACGACACCGGTGCAGCAGAGTTCGGCCGTTTCGTCCACCGGCTGCGGTGCCGGCTCGACCAGTTAGTGGCGGATGTGTCAGGTGGGTTCGTCGCCAAGGGACGCCCGTCGCTGAGTGACTCCGTCGCCTCGCTGGTCGCCCGGGGTCACCACCGCCTGGTGGCGGTTCCCCTGGCGCTCGGCGACAGCGAGGACGTCCCCGCCGCGATCGCGCGGGCGCGCGTGGTCCATCCGACCCTCGCCTGCGACCAGGGCAGGGCTCTCGGCGCCTCGCCCCAGGTGCTCGCGCTGATGGCCGAGCGCCTCGCCGACGCGCTGGCCGAGATGCCCCGCCTCGCGTCGGTCTCCATGACCGACGAGCACGGCGACGTGCCGTGGGAGCCGGTGTCGCCCGCCGAGACCGCCGTCGTGCTGGTCGGCCACGGGTCCGCCGACACCGGGGCGAACGCCGAGGTGCACCGCGTCTCGCGGCTGTTCTGGGAGACGCACGCGCCCGAGCTGCTGACCGTCGAGACGGCCTACGTCGCGGACGCCCCGCCGAGTGTCGCCCAGGGCATCGAGCGCTGCCGCCGCCTGGGCGCCAAGCGGGTCGTCGTGCTCCCCTACCTGCTGTTCGCCGGGGGAGTGCTCGAACGCATCTGGGCCGAGGCCCTGGCCTACGCCGCCGGGCACATCGACCTCGATGTGCGCTGCGCCGAGGTGATCGGAGACTGCGAGGGTCTCGCCGACCTGATCATCGAGCGGTACGAGGAGGTGCTGGAGGCGACCGACCCCTCCGGGCGCCCGCCCGGCCACGACTGCGCCGAGCCCGTGGTCGACTCCGAGGACGAGCCCATGGGCGCCGCCGACCTGTGGCCGCTGGAGGACGCCGAGGAACGCGTTCTGGGCATTGCGGAGCCGCTCGTTTCAGGCGAGGCTGGGGACGAGCTTCTGGAGAAGGTGGGCGTGCAGTTGTCCCTTGACGGTGTCGAGGCCCTGGACGAGGGCGGTCAGGACGTCATCCGCGTGGGCCGGCCCAGGGTGCGGATGCTTCCCCGTGACGAGGCCGCGATGGTCGACGGGCTGGTCTGACCGATGAGCATGGAGATCCTCCGGCAGACCCTGGCGGCGATCAGGCCGGCCGACCGGCAGGCCATGGCCGACGCGCGGGCACACCAAGACCGCCTGACCAAGCCGCGTGGCGCGCTGGGCGTGCTGGAGGAGGTCGCGGTGCGGCTCGCGGGCGTCGCGGGCGTCTGCCCGCCGCCGCTTCCCACGCCCGCCGCCCTGGCCATCTTCGCGGCCGACCACGGCGTGCACGCCCAGGGGGTCAGTCCCTGGCCGCAGGAGGTCACCACCCAGATGGTGACGAACTTCCTCGCGGGCGGCGCCGTGGCCAACGCCTTCGCCGCCCAGGTCGGCACGTCGGTGACCGTGGTGGACGTCGGCGTCGCCTCCGACCTGCCCGAGGCGCCCGGCCTGGTCTCCCGCAAGGTCGCGTACGGCACGGCCGACCTGTCACGCGGCCCGGCCATGACCGCGGCCCAGGCCGTGGCGGCGATCGAAGCCGGCATCTCCGTGGCCCGCGACCTCATCGGGGCCGGCGCGGTCTGTCTGATCACCGGTGACATGGGCATCGCGAACACCACCGCGTCCGCCGCCCTCATCTGCGCCTTCACGGGCGCCGACGCGGCGGAGACCACCGGCAGGGGCACCGGCGCCGACGCCGCGACCCTCACCCGCAAGATCGAGATCGTCCGCCAGGGCCTCCAGGTCAACGGCATCTCCGAGGGCATGGCACCGGTCGAGCACGGTTCTCCGTCCGGGGCGGTGGAGGACGCGCTGCGCAGGCTGGCGGCGGTGGGCGGGCTTGAGCACGCCGCGATCGCCGGGTTCGTCCTCGGTGCCGCCGCCGCACGGGTGCCGGTCATCCTCGACGGGGTGATCGCCGGATCCGCCGCGCTGGCCGCCGCCGCGCTGGCACCCGGCGCCGTCGGCTACTGCGTGGCGGGGCACCGCTCGGCCGAGCCCGGGCACGCCATCGCGCTCGACCATCTCGGCCTCCGCCCCCTGGTCGACCTGGAGCTCCGGCTCGGCGAGGGCACGGGTGCCCTGCTGGCGTACCCGCTGGTGAGCGCGGCCGTCCGGGTCATGCACGACGTGGCCACCTTCGACTCCGCGGGCGTAACCGACAAGGACGCCCAGGCCGCCCTCGACGAGATCTAGTCCCTGCCCCTCAGGCCGGGCGGCGGACCCGGGGTCCGGGGCATCTCGCGCCGTAGGCGGCTTCGATTGCATTCTGTGCGAATGCGGTTAAATGGTGACATTCTGCTACAGAGCATGATTGGACCCTGATGCGCTACGGCCCGATGTTCGGACCCGACATCACCTTCCTCGGTGTGGAACGCTGCGACCTCGGCGATCCGGACAGCTTCGCGGGAGCGGACGTCGTGATCGTCGGAGCCCCCTTCGACGGGGGCACCAGCAACCGGCCGGGCGCGCGTTTCGGCCCGATGGCTCTGCGGCAGGCCTGCTACCTGCCCCACGACGGTTCCCGGCCGAGCATGGCCCTGCGCGTGGACGCCCTGCAGGATCTCAAGGTCCTGGACGCCGGTGACGTGGAGTGCTACTCCGGCGACATCGAAGGCTCGATCAGGAACATCGAGGAGGCCGTCTACACGATCTCCGCGTCCGGGGCGATCCCGCTGGTCCTCGGCGGCGACCACACCGTCGCGCTGCCCGACGCCCGCGGCGTGGCACGCCACCACGGGTTCGGACGCGTATCCATGATCCACTTCGACGCGCATGCCGACACCGGCGACATCGAGTTCGGTCACCTGTACGGGCACGGCCAGCCGATGCGGCGGCTCATCGAGTCCGAGGCGATCCGGGGGGACAGGTTCCTGCAGATCGGCCTGCGCGGCTACTGGCCGGGTCCGAAGATCCTCGGCTGGATGGCCCGGCAGAACATGCGCTCGTACGAGATGACCGAGATCGTCGAGCGTGGGCTCACCGAGTGCCTGACCGAGGCCTTCGCCATCGCCACCGACGACTGCGACGGCGTGTTCCTCTCCGTGGACATCGACGTGTGCGACCCCGCCCACGCGCCGGGCACGGGCACCCCCGAGCCCGGTGGCCTGTCCGCGCGGCAGCTTCTCGACTCGGTCCGGCGCATCTGTTACGAGCTGCCGGTGGTGGGCCTGGAAGTGGTCGAGGTCGCCCCGCCGTACGACCACGCGGAGATCACCGCCTACCTCGGGAACCGCGTCATCCTCGAGGCCCTGTCGGCGATCGCGCGCAAGCGTGAGGTCGAGGCGGGAGGCGAGCCGTGGGATCCGCGCAAGCCCCTTCTGGAGGGAAGGCTGGCTGCGCCTCCTACGGCGGAAGGCCTGTAGGTTTACCCCACGGACAACGGGTTTTGCCTCTTCCCGGGAAAGGGAACACCGTCCCATGTCGTCGCCCTACCTGCTCGGTCTTCGGCTCAACGGCAGGCGCGTGCTCGTCGTCGGCGGCGGGCGCGTGGCCCAGCGCAGAGTCCCCACCCTGCTGGACGCGGGTGCGTCGGTCACCCTCGTGTCCCCGAGCGTCACGCCGGCTCTCGACGATCTCATCGCCGACGGCCTCATCACGTGGGAACGCCGCTCCTACCAGGTCGGTGACTGCGACGGCTCGTGGCTGGTCCAGGCGTGCACCGACAGCCGATCCGTCAACGCGGCCATCGCCGCCGAGGCCGAGGCCAAGCGCATCTGGTGCGTGCGCGCCGACGACCGCGACGCCTCCGCCGCCTGGACCCCCGCCAGCGGGCAGGTCGACGAGATCAGCGTGGCCGTCACCGCGGGGGGCGACCCGCGCCGCGCCGCAGGCATCCGGGACGCCGTGGTGGGCGCCCTGCGCGACGGCACGGTCGACGCCCGGCGCAACCGCACCAAGCCCGTCGGCGTCGCGCTGGTCGGCGGCGGCCCGGGCGACCCTGGCCTGATCACCGTGCGCGGGCGCCAGCTCCTGGCCCAGGCCGACGTGGTCGTGGCCGACCGCCTCGCACCCCGCGCCCTGCTGGACGAGCTGGCGCCCGACGTCGAGCTGATCGACGCCGCGAAGATCCCGTACGGCCGCTACCTCGCGCAGGAGAAGATCAACGAGCTGCTGATCGAGCACGCGAGGCAGGGCAGGTTCGTCGTCCGGCTGAAGGGGGGCGACCCCTTCGTCTTCGGCCGGGGTGGCGAAGAGATGCTCGCGTGCGCGCGGGCCGGCATCCCTGTCGTGGTGGTGCCCGGGGTCACGAGCGCGGTGGCCGTGCCCGCCGCCGCCGGGGTGCCGGTGACCCACCGGGGAGTGAGCCAGGAGTTCCACGTCATCTCCGTTCACGTGGCGCCGGACGATCCGAAATCAACTGTTGACTGGGCGGGACTGGCGAGATCACCGGGAACCCTGGTACTTCTGATGGCTGTTGAACGAATAGCCATGATCGCCGACACACTCATACGAGACGGACGTTCGCCGGAAACCCCCGTGATGGTGGTACAGGACGGTACTCTTCCGACCCAGCGAGCTCTTTACGCCAGCCTTTCCACGGTGGCGGAGCGCGTGATCGCCGCTGGGACGCGGCCGCCGGCGATCGTGGTCGTCGGTGACGTCGTCAGGGTCGGCCAGGAGATCGAGATGGTTCGAGCGGAGCGGGTTCCGTGAAATCGACTGCGAAGAAGACGGAGTGCGCCGATGAGCACACCGAGCAGTCAGGTGACGCGGTGATCGAGGGGAAGGGCAGCACCCCCGAGACCCCAGAGGAGCAGACGATAACGTTCCAGGCGATCGGAGCCGGCGACGACGACCCCCGTCACGCCGAGACCACCGCCGCCCGCGACGCGTCATCCGCCCAGGCCGGTGCCCCGGAAACCCCCGTCACCGACCACGGTCCGGTGGATGACGCCGGGCCCGTTCCGGCCGCGTTCGATGTGTTCGCCCCGGTCAGGGCTCAGGCCGCCGGGGTGGCGACCGGTGACACCGGCACGAGTGACGCCGCCCCCGAGCAGCCGGCGTTCAATGCTTTCGCTCCCATCAAGGCTCAGACCACTCAATCAGCGCAGGACCACCCCTCTGGCGAGGAGCAGGACGTCTCCTCGATGCCGGAGGGCGTTCCCACCGAGGAGCAGGACGTCTCCTCGACCACGGGGGTTGTTTCCGCTGACCCGCCGGACGTCTTACCCGTGCGGCAGGACGTCCCCGCCGAGCAGAAGGACGCTCCCGCTGGTCCGGAGGACGTCTCGGCCGTACGTGAGGACGTCTTCACAGGTCCCGAGGACGTCCCGGCCGTGCTTGATGAGCACGTCTCGGCGGATTCCGCGGACGTCCCGGTCGTTCGAGAGGACCTTTCCGCCGATCTTGAGGAGGGCTCGGCGGCGCTGGAGGACGTCCCTGCTGGTTCGGGGGGCGTTTCGGCCAGTTCTGAGGACGTTTCCGCTGGTCTTGAGAACGTCTCGGTCGTCCCGGAAGGTGTTTCCGCTGACGCCGAGGATGACGCGGCCGTACAGGAGGACGTCTCAGCCGACCGCCAGGACGTCCTACCCGTGCAGGAAGGCGTCTCCTTCGACCCGTTCAAGGAGACGCATTCCCAGAGCGCCCACGGTGAGTCGCAGTCGGGCGCCGGGGACACCGGGTCGCGCGGGGTGTGGGAGCCCGCCGGGGCCGTCCAGGCGGCCGACGCCGACGCCGACGGCTCCGATGAGGATGAGCAGGACGAAGAGGGTTTCCAGACCTCCGAGCACGTACGAGAGGTGCCGCTGCCCAAGCCCGTCTCGCGGGCGCTGACGTCGGCGCTGTCCGGGCTGCGGGACAGCGTCACCGGACTGCGGCTCGGCCTGGACGTCCCCGGGGTCGAGGAGGCCCGCAAGGCCCAGGTCGAGATCCTCGCCCAGATCGAGGACTACGTGATCCCGCGCGTGCACATGAGCACCGCGCCGGCTCTCATCGCCGTCGTCGGTTCCACTGGGGCCGGCAAGTCGACCCTGGTCAACACCCTCGCCGCCGCGAAGGTCAGCTCCACGGGCGTGCGCCGTCCCACCACGGGCACGCCCGTACTGGCCTGCCACCCCGACGACCGCGAGTGGTTCGCCAAGGGCGAGGTGCTCGGCGGCATGATCCGCGTCGACAGGCCGGGCAACGACGGCTCTCTCGACACCCTCGTCCTCGCCACGACCGAGCGGCTTCCCCAGGGGGTGGCCCTGCTCGACACCCCGGACATCGACTCTGTGGTGGAGACCCACCACGAGGTCGCCCACCGCATGCTCGACGCCGCCGACCTGTGGGTCTTCGTCACCACGGCGACACGCTACGCCGACGCGCCCGCGTGGAACCTGTTACGCCTCGCCAAGGAGCGCGGCGCCCGCCTGGCCATCGTGCTCTCGCGCGTGCCCGTGAGGTCGCGAGAGGTGATCGACAAGCACTTCTCCCGCATGCTCCAGGAGTACGGTCTCGGCGACGTCGAGCGGTTCGTCATCAACGAGTCGACCGTCACCGCGGGGCGCCTTCCCGAGGAGGAGGTCGCCGAGCTGCGCATGTGGCTGACCGAGCTGTCGGTCGACGACCAGCGCCGCTCGCAGGCCGTCCAGGCGACCCTCGACGGCGTCCTGAACAGCTTCCGCGTCCGCGTCCCCGCGCTGGCCCGGCACCTGGAGGCCCAGGTCGCCTTCCGGGCGGAGCTCCGCACCGACGTGGACGCCGCTTACATGGGCGCGCTGGCGGAGATCGACGAGGTGACGACCGACGGATCGCTGCTGCGGGGCGAGGTCCTCGCCCGCTGGCAGGATTTCGCGGGCTCCGGCGACCTGATGAAGACCCTCCACCTGCGCCGTCCCGGCCGTATGGCCACCAAGACGAGCCATCAGGCCCCCGCGCGGCTGCGCGCCTTCAAGGCGGCGCTCCGCTCCGGGCTCGAATCCGTGATCGTCTCCGCCGGGCAGCGGGCCGCCGAGGAGGTCGTCGTCAGGTGGCGCCAGCGCGACGGCGTCGGAAACGGCCTCGCCGCCGCCCCCGGCCTCGGCCGCCCGTCGGACGAGTTCGTGCGCCGGGTCGGCCGTACGATCGGCGCCTGGCAGGAGCACGTGGTGGCGCTGATCCACTCGGGCGCCGTGACCAAGCGATCGGTCGCCAAGCTGGTCGCCTTCGACGAGGAGTCGCTCTCGCTGGTCTTCATGATCGGGCTGCTCGGCTACGGAAGCTCCGATGTCGCCGCCTCCTCCGGCACCGGCACCCTGCCCGAGCGCCTGCTGCGAGGGGTGCTCGGCGCCGAGTCGCTGCGCGGCATCGGCACCAGGGCGCGCAGCGACCTGCGAGCCCGCATCAGCGTGCTCTTCGACGAGGAGACGCTGCGGTACGTCCAGGTGCTCGACGAGGCGGGGATCCCCGACGAGGCCGCCGCCAAGCGGCTCTACCAGGCAACGTACAACCTTGAGGTCGCCCGATGAGTGTCAGCGGCGCGCGTGCCGGGACGATGGATACGCGGAACGACTTGGGCCACCGGCTCGCGGCTCTCGCGAGGATCGTGGAGCTCGGCCCCGGCAGGGTCGACCCCGCGTTGATCGCCGAGGCCGGGCAGTTGCTGCTCCGCGCGGGCGACCGTCTCAAGCTCTCCGGCGATCACACCGTGGTGGCCCTCGCCGGTGGCACGGGTAGCGGCAAATCCTCCCTGTTCAACCGCATCTCCGGGCTGGAGCTGTCTCCGACGGGCGTGCGCCGGCCGACGACCGCGCGTACGCACGCGTGCGTCTGGGGTCTGGACGGCGCCGGGCCGCTCCTCGACTGGCTCCAGATCCAGTGGCGGCACCGCTTCGCCCGTGCCAGCGCCCTGGACAGGGGAGAGAGCCAGCTCCACGGCCTGATCCTGCTCGACCTGCCCGACCACGACTCGATCAGGGCCATCACCGACCACGAGGCCGACCGCCTGATCCAGGTGGTCGACCTGATCGTCTGGGTGCTCGACCCCCAGAAGTACGCCGACGCCGCCACGCACAGCAAGTACGTCGCGGAGCTTGCCGGGCACGAGGCGATCACCGTGTTCGCGCTCAACCAGGCCGACCGGCTGGCCCCAGAGGAGCTGGCCGAGTGCGTCGTCGACCTTTCCGACCTGCTGAAGCGTGAAGGCGTGCAGCACCCGCGCATCGTGCCCACGTCTGCCACCACCGGCAGGGGCGTGAACAGCCTCAAGAGCGTGCTCGCCGAGTCCGTCGGCAACCGGCGGGCCGCCGTGCAGCGTCTGGAGGCCGATCTCGACCGCATCATGGGCAAGCTGACCAAGGTGATGCCCGCGCCCGATGCCATGGTCGTGCAGCCCACCGTCGACCTCGCCAGGCAGGAAGGGCTGACCGACTCCCTGTGCGACGCGGTCGGCGTGCCGGCCGTGGGGGAGGCGATGGAGAACGTCTACGGCGTGCGCTCCATCGACTGGGTCGGCTGGCCGTACGCCCGCTGGGCCTCGCGGCTGCGTCCCGACCCCATGAACAGCCTTCGCCTCGGCAACGTGCGCGACGAGATCAAGGCCGTGACCGCGGCCTCGGTCAGCGCCCAGCCCGCCGAGGTCGAGACCGCCGTGCAGGCGCTGGCCGACGGTCTGAGCTCCGGGATGCCGGAGGCATGGCAGAACGGTGTCCGCGACGCCGCGCGCTCGCAGCTGAACAAGCTGCCGCAGGTCCTCTCCGGAGAGCTGACCGAGATCGCCCCGCGCCTCGACCGCGTGCCCGGGTGGTGGTGGCTGCTGAAGATCTGGCAGTACCTCCTGGTCGTGCTGTTCGCCGCCGGGGTCGGCTGGGCGGGGGCGATCCTGCTGTACGGGGTCTTCAAGGTGGGCCGCGAGCCCTCCGACCTGCTGGGCGACGTCTCGGCGCTGCCCTGGCTGGGGCTGATGATGGTCAGCGTGCTCGGGCTGGGCTTACTGTCGGCCATCGCCAGCCGCAACTTCGTGGTGCTGGGCGCCGGCAAGGAGCGCGACCAGCTCGAACGGGAGATGCGCCGGCGGATCTCGGCGGTGTCCAAGGACATGGTCATCAAGCCGGTGGAGCACGAGCTCAGGCGCTACAACGAATTCTTCGCGGCCCTGACCACCGGCCGCCGCTGACTCCCGCCGTCCGTACGCCTTTCGCCGCCGCCTGTACGGTCCGGCGGCTCGCCGGTCCTGACGGGCAGCGACGTACATCTGCTTCGAGAGGTTTCCACTCCGTTTCGAGGCCCGGCCGCCGCGGTGAGGCCGGGGTTTTCCACAGGCCGGGAGTGTGGCGCGGTGGGAAATCCACAGAACGCGGTTCGAGGGGTCGGGGCTGGTGGCGGGCCGGACAAGCTGGCTTCCATGTCGGCGGAGAACGTCCGCCGGTCCGCCATGGGAGGCACGATGAACGACATCTACATCACGCTGAACGGCAACGTCGCCGCCGACCCCCGGCAGTACCACTTCGATGACGGCACCCGAGTCACATCGCTGCGGCTCGCCTCGACGCGACGCGTGTTCGACAAGGCGTCCCAGTCGTGGCACGACGGCGAGACCACCTTCTACGCCGTCCGGTGCTATCGGATCCTGGCAGAGAACGTCGCCCAGTCGATCAAGCTCGGGCAGCCGATCGTCGTCCACGGCAAGCTGCGCATCCGCTCGTACGAGCGTGACGGCGAGCGGCGGTTCCTCGCCGAGGTCGAGGCCACATCGGTCGGCCACGACCTGAGGCGTGGCGTCAGCCGCTTCGAGAAGGCCCAGCGCGGCGCCTCGACCCCCGCGTTCGACGACCTCGCGCGAGAGCGACTCGCCTCCAGCACCCGCGATTGGGAGCTCGTCGGCCCGATCAGTGAGGCCGACGGCTCGGCCGCAGGGGCCTCGCGATTCGCTCTCACCGGTTCCTCCACCCCCGGAGACGCCGATGGCTCCTTCGCGGGCCCAGCCGCATTCGATTTCACCGACGGTGACCCGACCGGAATCCAGCCCTCCCGCGACGAGCCCTCCCGCGACGAGCCCTCCGGAGGCGAGCCCTCCGGAGGCGAGCTCTTCCGGGACGAGCCCTCCCGCCACGAGCCCCTCCGGGACGAGCCTTCCCGGGGCGGGCCGCTCCGTGACGAGCCCCTTGGAGACGAGCTTCGCCGAGGCGAGCCTTTCCGCCACGAGCCTCTCCGGGGTGAGCCCTCCCGAGAGGAGGCCGCCGGGCCGGATCTCGCCCTCGCGGGATCCGACGAGGCCGGTCTCTCGGTCAGGGGATCAGCCGAAGACGGTGGTTCCCGGCGCGCTCGCGCGAAGGCCGCTCGCACAAAGGCCGGGAGCGACTCGGTGGAAGACCCTGCCGGCTCCGAGTCGTGGCCCGAAGGCGAGGCTGCCCGACGTCTCGCCGCCTGAGCGCTCACCTGGCGAGGCTGCCCCGACGTCTCGCCGCCTGAGCGCTCACCTGGGCGAGGCTGCCCCGGCGTCTCGCCGCCTGAGCGCTCGTCAGCTTGGGCTCTCATCCAGCGGAAACGTGTCGGCTGCGCCCCGCATCTCCAGCGCGGCCGACGCACCCACTGCGGTGGCTTCGAGCCGTGTGGCGCGGTTGGCGTGTGGCCGCTGGGAGGTCTCGAGCAGAGGGTTCGTGGGCCGCGGTGGGCCTGAGTGGGTTCGCGGGCCGCGGTGGGCCGAGTGGTTCACGGGCCGTGGTGAGCCCGAGTGGGTTCGCGGGGCGCGGCGCTGCTTGAGCTGGATGTTCGGGCACCGGCGTGGTGCGGCGCGGCTTGGGGGTGGTGGTGGGTGTTCGGGCACCGGCGTGGCGGCGGTTGGGGTGGGTGTTCGGGCACCTGATCAGGTCCAGATGATGCCTCGCACCATGGCTGCTCCTTTCCCGCAGGGGGGCCGCTCAACAGGGAGCGGTCACGTCATGGCCAACGGACGGAGATGGCCGCAGTGCACAACGTAGCGGTTCCCATCGCGAGCCGCACACTCCGCGACTATTGTGTTACACATCGTGAGACGTAGAGTCGAGACAGCGAACCAGTCCCGATGGAAGTGCGCGTTGGGGGATGTGATGACGGCGTCCGGTGAAATCTCGGTCGAGCCACGCGGCGGCATGCTCTCGCTAGCCGATCGATGGCCGCTGCTGGCGCAGCCCGCCGCCCTGGTCGTCTATCTGTGCGCCACCGTGGGGCTCGCCCTGTCCGCGGCGGGGTTCCTCGCCACGAAGACCGAGTTCCGCTGGTCGGAGTTCCTGACCTTCGTGGCGCTGATGGCATGTGGAGCGGTCTGCATCGAGGCGACCCGTCGTCTGGGCATGCCGGCAGGTGTGTCCCGCGACCTGCTCTCGGCGTGGTGGCTTCCGGTCGCCTTACTGCTCCCGCCGGTCTATGCCCTGCTGGCCCCCCTGCCCCTGCAGCTCCTGCTGCAGATCCGGGTCAGGGCGACCGTGGTCTACCGCCGGGTGTTCAGCGCCGCGGCCATCGGTCTCGCGGCCGGTGTGGCCTCTGTGGTGTTCCACTCGCTCGTGCGAGATCCCACGGGCCGGTCATTCGGGTCGGGCGGGCCGTTGGCGCTCGCGGTGGGGTGCGCGGTGCTGTTCACCGTGCTCAACACCGCCCTGATCGCCATCGCGCTTCACATGGCCGATCCCGACACCCGCTGGCGCGATGTCCTGTGGGACCGCGAGAGGGTCCTCCTCGACGTCGTCGAGCTGTGCCTCGGGGTGCTGGTCGCCATCGCGTGCGGGCTGAGCCCGGTTCTGCTGGTGGTGACGCTCCCTCCGGTGGTGCTCCTGCAACGCAGCCTGCTGCACGCCCAGCTCAAGGCCGCCGCCCGCACCGACGCCAAGACCGGTTTGCTCAACGCCACGGCCTGGCAGCGGGAGGCCGACACCGAGATCGTCCGCGCCCGTCGCACGGGCGAGACGCTCGCCCTCCTGATCGTCGACATCGACCACTTCAAGCGGGTCAACGACACCTACGGCCACCTGGTCGGCGACCAGGTCCTCGCGGGCGTCGCCACCTCCCTCCGCAGCCAGCTCCGTGACTACGACGTCGTCGGCAGGTTCGGCGGCGAGGAGTTCGTGGTGCTGCTGCCGCGCGCCGACATCACCGAGGCTCGCAGGGTCGCCGAGCGCCTGCGTTCCCGTGTCGGCCGCATGGCCATCCCGGTGGACGACGCGTTGATCACGGTGACGATCTCCGCCGGAGTGGCGATCATGAGCGTTCACGGCGACGACCTCATCGAGCTGCTCGCCGCGGCCGACCTGGCCCTCTACCGGGCCAAGGAGCTCGGCCGCGACCGCATCTGCCTCCCGGTGGCACCGCCCCCCGGGCCTCGTGCGGTAGCGGACAACTCCGACGGCGCTATCCCCTAGTCTTAGGAGCATGCCCGAGTACATCTATACGATGCAGCGCGTGCGCAAGGCGCACGGCGACAAGGTCGTCCTCGACGACGTCACGCTGCATTTCCTGCCCGGAGCCAAGATTGGTGTGCTGGGCCCCAATGGCACTGGTAAGTCGACGCTTCTCAAGATGATGGCCGGCCTGGAGCAGCCGTCCAACGGTGACGCCCGGCTCATGCCCGGCTTCACGGTCGGCATGCTGCAGCAGGAGCCCCCGCTCAACGAGTCCAAGACCGTGCTGGGCAACGTCCAGGAGGGGGTCGCCGAGACCCTCGCCATGCGCGCCCGGTTCGAAGAGATCGCCGAGCTCATGGCGACCGACTACAGCGACGAGCTGCTCGCCGAGATGGGCAAGCTGCAGGACGCGCTGGACCACCGCAACGGGTGGGATGTCGACAGCCAGCTCGAACAGGCGATGGACGCCCTCCGCTGCCCGCCGCCGGATGCCGACGTGACCAAGCTGTCGGGTGGTGAGCGCCGCCGGGTCGCGCTCTGCAAGCTGCTGCTGGAACAGCCCGACCTGCTGCTGCTCGACGAGCCCACCAACCACCTCGACGCCGAGAGCGTCCAGTGGCTGGAGCAGCACCTGGAGAAGTACCCCGGCACCGTCCTCGCCGTCACCCACGACCGCTACTTCCTCGACAGGGTCGCGACGTGGATCCTCGAGCTCGACCGTGGCCGCTGCCACGTCTACGAGGGCAACTACTCCACCTACCTGGAGCAGAAGGCGGACCGCCTCAAGGTCGAGGGCCAGAAAGACGCCAAGCGCAAGAAGCGCCTGGAGGAGGAGCTCGAGTGGGTGCGCTCCAACGCCCGGGCCCGCCAGACCAAGAGCCGGGCGCGTCTCCAGCGCTACGAGGAGATGGCCGCCGAGGCCGACAAGTTCCGCAAGCTCGACTTCGAAGAGATCCAGATCCCGCCGGGGCCCCGGCTCGGCACCACGGTCATCCGGTCCACCGGCCTCGGCAAGGGGTTCGGCGACCGGCTGCTCATGGAGGATCTCTCCTTCGACCTGCCCCGTAACGGCATCGTCGGCATCATCGGTCCCAACGGCGTGGGCAAGACCACCCTGTTCCGCATGATCATGAGCAACGAGACGCCCGACACCGGTGACATCACGATCGGCGAGACCGTCAAGATCTCGTACGTCGACCAGGGCCGGAGCAACATCGACCCGGCGAAGAACGTCTGGCAGGTCGTCTCCGACGGGCTCGACCACATCAAGGTCGGCCATGTCGAGATGCCCTCCCGCGCCTACATCGCGGCGTTCGGCTTCAAGGGCCCCGACCAGCAGAAGCCCGCGGGTGTCCTGTCCGGTGGAGAGCGCAACCGGCTCAACCTCGCTCTCACGCTCAAGCAGGGCGGCAACGTCCTCCTGCTCGACGAGCCCACCAACGACCTCGACACCGAGACGCTGTCCAGCCTTGAGAACGCCCTGCTGGAGTTCCCGGGCTGCGCGGTGATCACCTCGCACGACCGGTGGTTCCTCGACCGCATCGCCACGCACATCCTCGCGTGGGAGGGCGGCTCCAGCTGGTTCTGGTTCGAGGGCAACTTCGCCGACTACGAGAAGAACAAGATCGACCGGCTGGGCGCCGACGCGGCACGTCCGCACCGCGTGACCTACCGCAAGCTCACCCGCGACTGATCGAGCGCATCGAGAGGGCGGGCACGGCGACCGTGCCCGCCCTCTGCGTTTCCGGCCGGGGCGCTAGACGGCCCGAAGCCAGACGGCCGTGTTCGGGGCCAGGGATGTCTCGTCCGGCTTCCCGCTGGAGATCAGGACCCCGCCGTGGGGCGGCAGCGGTACGGGCTCCTCGCCGCAGTTGATCGCGCAGATCAGCTCGCCGCGTGAGAAGCCCAGGGCGTCGCCAGGAGAGTCGAGCCAGGTGACCGAGCCGGGCAGGGACGCCCGCAGCGACCGGCGCAGTGCCAGCGCCCGGCGGTAGAACGACAGTGTTGAGCCGGGGTCGCCGGCCTGGTGCTCGGCGGTCAGCGAGGCCCACGCCGCCGGCTGGGGCAGCCAGGGACGCGTGCCCTCCGGGGAGAACCCGTACGGCTCGGCGGTGCCGGACCAGGGGATCGGCACGCGGCACCCGTCACGCCCCGGCAGCTCGCCCTTGGAGCGCTTGAAGATCGGATCCTGCCGCGCCTCCGGGGGAAGATCCTTCACCTCGGGGAGGCCCAGTTCCTCTCCCTGGTAGAGATATGCCGACCCGGGCAGGGCGAGCATGGTCAGCAGGGCGGCACAGCCGCGTGCGAGCCCGGCCCCCGGATCCAGGGAGCCCTCGCCGTACCGGGTGACGTGGCGCACGACGTCATGGTTGGACAGCACCCATGTCGGCGCCGTGACGGCGGCCAGCGTGTCCTCGATGATCTTACGGAAGGCCGTCGCGGACCACGGGGCCTCCAGCCAGGCGAAGTTGAAGCTCTGGTGCAGCTCGTCGGGCCGTACGTAGAGGGCGAGGTCTTCCGGCGTGTCGGTCCACACCTCTCCCACGGCGGCGCGGTCCCCGGGGTATGAGTCGAGCACCTTGCGCCACTCGCGGTAGACCTCGTGCACCTCCGGCTGGCTCCAGATGGGGGATCGGGACATGAACCCCTCGCCCGAGGGGGGAACGTCGGCGAGCTCGGCGTCCTTGTACAGGCCCATCGCGACGTCGATGCGGAACCCGTCGACGCCCCGGTCGAGCCAGAACCGCAGGACGTCGAGGAACTCCTGGTGCACCTCCGGGTTGCGCCAGTTGAAGTCCGGCTGCTCGGGCGCGAACAGGTGGAGGTACCACTGGCCGTCGGGCAGGCGGCTCCACGCCGGCCCGCTGAACACCGAGGTCCAGTTGTTGGGCGGTGCCTCGCCGTCCCGGAAGATGTAACGGTCGCGCTCGGGGCTGCCGGGCGGCGAGTCGAGGGCCGCCCGGAACCACGGATGGGCCGACGAGCTGTGGTTGGGCACGATGTCGACGATCAGCCGCAGGCCGTGGGAGTGGGCGTCCGCGACCAGCGCGTCGAAGTCGGCGAGCGTGCCGAAGAGCGGCTCGACGCCGCGGTAGTCGGCGACGTCGTACCCGCCGTCGGCCATGGGGGAGGGTTGGAAGGGGGTCAGCCAGACCGCGTCCACGCCCAGCTCCGCTAGGTAGGGCAGGCGGGAACGGATCCCCTGGAGGTCGCCGACGCCGTCTCCCGAGGCGTCGGCGAAGCTGCGAACGTAGATCTCGTAAACGACGGCGTCACGCCACCATGGGGAGCTATTCACAAATCCTTGGCTGCCCCCTGATCCGGGGACTTATGCGTTCAGGAGGCTCTGGGCCGCGTAGTGCAGGTAGGTCCAGAGCTTGGTCTCCAGCTCCTCGGGGAGCTCCAGCGACTCGACGGCGTCACGCATGTGCTTCAGCCACGCGTCGCGCTCGGCCTCGCCGATGACGAAAGGCGCGTGCCGCATGCGCAGCCGGGGGTGACCACGCTGCTGGCCGTAGGTGTTCGGGCCACCCCAGTACTGGATGAGGAACATGCGCAGCCGTTCCTCGGCCCCGTGGAGGTCCTCCTCGGGGTAGAGCGGGCGCAGCAGGGGATCCTCCGCCACGCCCTGATAGAAGCGGTGCACGAGGCGCTCGAAGGCCTCTGAGCCGCCCACGGCGTCGTAGAAGGACAGGGATTCCGGAGGAGTAGCGGACACGTTCCCAGCCTACTCAGACCCCGGCGAGCGCGACGCCCGCCCGGTCGAGCGCCGACTTGACCCGCAGGCGCAGCTCCCTGGCCACCTCGGCCTGGTGCGCGGGGACGGTCTTCACGGTGATCCTGAAGATCATCGCCTTGTCCGAGATCTGCTCCAGGCCGTACACCTGGGGCTCCTCGACCATCGCGACGTCCCGGAAGTCGGGGTCTTCCCACAGCTCCTCGGCGACCTTCTTGAGCAGGTCGCGGATGCCGGAGATGTCGGCGTTGTAGGCCACGGGGACGTCGACCAGCGCCCGGGACCAGCCCTGGGACTCGTTGCCGATGCGGGTGATGGTGCCGTTGCGGACGTACCAGACCCGGCCGTCGGCGTCCCGCAGGCGGGTGATGCGCAGGGTGACGGCCTCGACGGTGCCGATGGCCGCCCCCGTGTCGATCAGGTCGCCCACGCCGTACTGGTCCTCCATGAGCATGAACATGCCGGCGATGAAGTCCTTGACCAGCTCCTGGGCGCCGAAGCCCACCGCCACGCCGAGGATGCCCACGCTGGTCAGCACGGGGGCGAGGTCCATGCCGAAGCGCCCGAGGATCATCAGCGCGGCCGTACCGAAGATCACCACGGAGATGAGGCTGCTGAGCACCGAGCCGAGCGTCTCGGCGCGCTGGCGGCGGCGCTCGCTGAGCACGGCCGAGGTGCCGTCGAAGATCGTGACGGTCTTGACGCGCAGGCGCTCGGGCATCACCCCGTCGGCGGCCCGCCGGATCACCCGGCCTATCAGCCGGTGCAGGATCGCGCGCACGATGAGCGCGGCGACCACGATGAGGACCAGGCTGATCACCCAGGCCACCGGCGACGCCCAGCCCGCGGGGAGCACGTTCGACAGCGTCACGCACAGCACGTCGTCCTTGCCGTTGGGCCCGCTGCACGTGGCCATCATGGCGCTCGCGGCCTGGTCGGCGATGTCGGACAGACCGGTGGGCTCCGGCGTGGGTGTGGGCGTGGGATCAAGGACGGACAGGAACACTCGATGATCCCCTTCGGATCGGGTCGGTCGGCGGACACAATTATCGGTACTTGACCTAGACGGAACGGTACTTGACCTAACTGAGTCCGCCGACCGGCCCGGCCGTCGTCACGTTACGCCGGGGAAGACGGGAGTGCCCGGGCCCGGGGCCGCGGAGGGCGGACCCGGACACCCCGGTGACGAACGGCCCGGGACGGGACACGCACCCGGAAGCGTGTCCCGCACCGTTTCCGATCGGGGATGTCCCCGATCACCACCGAACCCGGACGAGGTCCGGGCCAGGTGGCTGTTCATGTGCGGAGCCGGCGGGGTGCCCAGCGCCCGGGCGGTCGTGTCTCCACGAGGCCTGAGCGCTCCGCACCGGTCACCCCGCCGGCTCCGGAGAGCCGCGGTGGACACGGGCGGACACGGTGACTGCGCTGCACCGTGTCCGCCGCGTGCCTTACTCGCTCACCGCGGCCAGCACTCGGGCGACCTTGGTCGCCGCTCCCGCCGGGTCGTCGACCTGGTGCATGCGCTCACCCCACGACCACCAGTAGTAGGCGGGGGTCGCTTGCGGCCGGCAGGTGACGTTCTCGGCGAGACTGGTGGCGTTCGGGTTGATCACGCGGACGAACACCCGTCCTGACTGTGTGTGCACCACCCGGGCGAGCAGCCCCCGAGCGTCGAGCTCGTCGACCAGTCGTTCCAGGTGTTGGAAGCCGTCGTCCACTTCGAGCCTTCCTCTAGTCCGATTCGCCGGCGATGGTGCCGGTGAATCGGTGGTGGTTGGCCAAATCTGACTCACCCGGCCCGACGCGGTCAACGAACGTTAGGGGCGGCTCGGGTGCGCGGATATTTCAAGTGGGTTGAAAGAACGCCCCCGGCGGGGGACGATTCTATGCCAGCAGCTCCAATAGTCCATTCACGTCTCGTCTTAACTGGTCCATCATTCTCAATAGACGCAGCCTAGCGCGAGCGCGAGCCGCGTCGGCGCAGGTGGGACCGGTCGGATACATGACCAGGACGAGCCGCTGGCCACGAGAGAGGGGCCGGTATGTCCGGCAGACAGCACAAGGAAACGGAGTTAGCTCGGCGAACCCGGGCGCGTGGCCTGGCGGTCGGGCGAAGTACTCCCCGAATCGCCGAAGAGATTTTTGAAGAGTGCACTCCCCATTTCGGGACAACTCGAATCAAATCTCACCGTCTCGCCCATGGCATCGCTCTTGCTGACGTCATCGAACAGGTGCGCGCCTTGTTCGAACGGGACGGCAAACCGGCGCCCGGCATCGGGGAAACGCTTTTGAGCGCCTACGAGAGCGGGCTGAAGCGCCCCGGCCCCGAGTACCTCCACTACCTGTGTTCCGTCTACCGGGTCGAACCGGCCGCCATCGGATACGACGGCCCGTGCATCTGTGGTCACGGCCACAGGATGCCGGGCGTCGTGCGAGGCGGCCTCCAAGAGGTCAAATCCGACAGTCCCCCCGAATCGCGCGAGCTGTGGATCAAGCAGCCCAGCGACCCCTCTGTGGACGGGGGTGAGGAGGAGGACGAGAACGTGTTACGTAGGACGCTGCTGCAGCTAATCGCGGGCAACACCGTGCTGATGAACGAGTCGGTGCTGGGTGCCGCCGACAGCATCCGCAGGCGCATGGACGAGACCCTGGTGTCGACCACCGTTTCCCCCGCCATGCTCGATCACTGGGAAGAGGCCGCGGCCTCTTTCGGCCGGCAGTACATGAACACGCCGCCGCTGCGGCAACTGTGCGACGTGCTCCTGGAGTTCAGCACGGTGCGCCAGGCGATGGAGCGCCATCAGCCGATAGATCTTCAGGAGCGCCTCTGCGCGCTCGCGGCCCGCCTGTCCGGCCTGGCCGGCATCATCATGATCGATCTCGGGGACCAGCGGATGGCCCGCTCGTTCTTCCGCACGTCGCGCTCGGCCGCCGACGAGACCGGCGACCGCGCGCTGCGCGCCTGGGTCACGGCCCGCGAGGCCCTCGTGCCCCTGTTCTACGGCGACCCCCGCGAGGCGCTCAACCTCGCCAAGAAGAGCCGCGACATGGCCGGGCAGACGCCGTGCGCGGCCAAGGCCATGGCCCCGGTCGTGGAAGCCCGCGCGCTGTCCATGCTCGCGAACTCCGGAGGCAAGAAGGACGTCGTCGACCAGGCCAAGCGGGCGCTGTCACGGGCGCGGGCCGCGTTCGCCCAGATGACCCCCGCCCAGCAGGAGGACACGGTCTTCGGCTACACCGAGCGCCAGCTCTACTTCCACCAGGGCGACGCGCTCACCCGGCTCGGCCAGACCATAGAGGCCGACCTGATCCTCGAACAGGCGCTGGAGAAGTACGAGGGCGACCTGCTCGACCAGACGCTCATCCGGTTCGACCAGGCGCAGTGCAGGCTGCTGGAGGGCGACGGCGAGGAGGCCCTGCGCATGGGCCTCGCGGCGGTGCGGCAGGTCGGGGGGGACTTCCGCACGGACATCATCACGCGCCGCGCCGACGCCCTCGGCAAGGCGATCAAGTCCAAATACGGTGATCTCCCCGGTCTCCAGGAGCTGACGGAATTACTGGCCGCTCCGGCCCCCGCCGCTCCGGCGCCGGAGGTCGATGTATGACGCTTCTGCTCAGGCGGTATCGCTGGTCGGATCGGGAAGCCGTCTGGGAGCTGCACCGCACATGCCTCGCGCAGGTCGGTATCACCCATGGTGACGGGGTCTACTACGAGGACGACATCCCGCGCATCAACCAGATCTACCTCGCCGACCGGGGAGAGTTCCTGGTCGGCGAGGTGGACGGCTCCGGCATCGTGGCCATGGGGGGTTTACGGCGCATCGACGACGAGACGGCGGAGATGTGCCGGCTGAGGGTCCATCCGGACTTCCAGCGGCGCGGGTTCGGCACCCTGATCATCGACGCCCTGGAGGCGGCCGCGGTCAAGCTCGGCTATCGCAGGCTCCGGGGTGACACCACCCTGGCGCAGGGTGCCGCTCTCGAGCTCTATCGCAAGTACGGCTGGCGCGAACTTCGCAGGGAGGGCAGAGGGGGGCTTGTCGTTGTTTACGGGGAGAAGCAGCTGGTTGACGAACCGTCGTCGCAACTCCTCCGTTAGAGCCAATATGTGGCACAATCAACGTTCAATGCTTGCGGATTATCGATTTGTCCGAATAATTAGGTCTTTGTAGCTGAAGACCCGAGGAGGCAAAGCGATGAAGAAGATCACCGTCCGCAAGCCTGGCATGGTACACCTGACGGGTACCGCCAGTGCGATCCACAAGGGGTGATCGTCCGCCCTGACCACCTCTGGGTCCACGGGGGATGTTCGGAGGACCGCCTGAACGTTCTCGCCGGGCTGGGCCTTCCCTCCTGGCCGGCTCCCGTCTTCGACGCGCACCGTCGTCTGCGGGGGCCGTACACCTTTGGTGGAGCCGTTCTAAGCGCTCTGGTTCCCGAGGCGTTGGAGCGCTCCCCTGACGTGGTCGCGGAGCACGACATCGAGATCAGAGCGGCGGCACCCGATCTTCGCGATCGGGTGCCCGCCCGCCGCGAACCCATCGACGAGCGCCTTTCCGAGGACGAGCGGATCCTGGTGCCCGCGCCCCGCCGCACCCTGCGGATCGCCAACGGAATCACCGAATTCATCCGCGACTGCGGGGTGGCGCCCAGGGCAATCGTCGTCGGCGACGTCGACGAGGCCGACGAGACGGATCGCGAACTTCTCGCCACGCTTGTACGCCGTTTCGACCCACAGCGTTTGACAATTGTGGCACTATCCAGTAAAGCCCCACATGATTCCTTTGATGGTCAGATCATAAAGGCCGAATTATCAACTTCGGGGGAGCCGGAAAACCTCGCGGTCCGTTATGTCGCCTCCGACGGCACCCTCGACGATCCCCGCGCGCTCGACGCTTACCTCGCGCTGCCGTCCGCCGAGCGGGCCCGGATGCACGACCGGCGAGCCGGCGAGCTGGCCGCCACAGGGCTGCCGCACTGGTCCTTCGGCGCCATTCCGTACCACAGGGAGCACGGGAGCGACCCGTCGGGCGCCGGGGTCGAGGCGCTCTGGACCGCGCTCGACCACTGCATGCGCGAGGGGTTCCTGGAGGCTGCGGCCGACTTCGGCCTGCGCGGCCTGCGCCTGGTCGCGCCGGACGCGGGGCGGTGGTGGAACCTCATCCAGGGCACGGCGACGGCGCTGGCGGGGCTGGGCCGCAGGGAAGAGGCCCGGGAGCTGTACGAGCGGGCCCGCCGCACCAGCCTGGACGCGGAGGTGCACTCGGCCTCGGCGTACGGGACGGCCATGCTGGACGCGCGTCACCCCGACCCCGCCAAGCGCGACCTCGGCCGGGCCCAGGGCTGGATCAACGAGGCGATCGCCATCTCCACCCTGTTGCCCGACCGCTCCGTCCGCGCGTTCAAGCTGGGCTTCGACCTCAACGGCAAGGCCCTCATCGAGATGCGCGGCGGCCACGCCGACCGGGCGCTCGCCCTGGTGGAGTCGGCGATCGAGCTCGCGGACGCCGATCTTCCACCGGGACGGCACCTGATCCACCGCATGGTCCTGCGGGCGAACCGCGCGCAGCTCCTCGGCGTGCTGGGAAATCCCCAGGAGGCGCTGGCCGACCTGAACGCCGCGATCGCGATCGACCCGGCCTATCCCGACTACCACCTGGACCGGGGCAACCTGCTGTTCCAGATGGGACGGCCGGAGGCGGCGCTCGCCGACTACGAGCGGGCGCTGCGGCTGAGCCCCCCGCTTCCCGAGGGGTACTACAACCGCGCCCAGCTCCTGCTCGCCATGGGGGACCTCGAAGCGGCCAAGGCCGACCTCGACCATGTGATCGAGCTCGATCCGGGCTATCTGGACGCCTACATCAACCGGGCCGGCCTGCTCGCGCAGTTCGGCCTCGACGAGCAGGCACGGGCCGACGTGGACGCGGGGCTGGTCCTCGCCCCCGGAAATCCCCACCTGTCGTGCGTGCTCGGCCAGCTGGAGACCTCCGCGGGACGCTACGAGGAGGCGAGGGCGGCGTTCGACGTGGCGCTGTCCGGGGCGCCCAGCCTCGTGCCCGCCTGGGCCAGCCGGGCGAGCCTCCGGTACGAGACCGGCGACCTCCAGGGAGCCGTCGCGGACCTCACGCACGCCATAGGGCTGGGGGAGGACGCGGCCCTCTACTTCAACCGGGCGACCGCGCTCACGGCCCTGGGCAGGATCGCCGAAGCCATGGACGACCTCCACCGCGCCCATGCCCTCGACCCCGAGGACCCGGACATCGTCAAGGCCCTCCACGAGGCGACCTGAGCTCACGCCTGGGCGAGGAGGGCGATCACCTCGGCCATCGCGGGCGGCTCCACCGGGTCGGCAAGGGCCGCCAGCTCGGCCGGGGTGAACCACGCGTGACCGAGAAAGGTGTCGCGCTCCTCGTCGGTGAGCGTGGCGGGGAGGATCTCGGGGGTCCCGGCGAAGCGCGCGAGGTAGAACGGCTCGACCTTCACATAGTGGACGCCGAGCCAGTGGTAGTCCCGCTCGACGGGGACCCATATGTCGGACACCGCGTCGCCGGGCAGGCCGGTCTCCTCGTACAGCTCACGGCGCGCGGCCGCAAGCGGGGTCTCGCCGGGGTCGACGCCGCCGCCCGGCGGCTCCCAGAAGACCACGCCGCTGACCAGGTCGCGCCAGCGCATGAGCAGGACGCGGCCCTCGCCGTCCACGCAGACCACCCGGGCGGCGGGCCTGTCACTGATCATCGTCACGGAGTTCCTCGTACGGCCGCGCGGCCGGCGGACCGCCGCACCGGGCCAAGCCCGCGGGCACGGGTCTACGTCTCGGGCTCTTCGGGCTTCTTCGGGGGCTCGGGGAGTTCGGGCCCGAGGGCGGTGTCCGGCTCGTCGAAGCCCTCGGGCCAGGTGTTGGCGTTGACGATCTGCCAGAACTCGTCGGGCCGGCGGGTGGTCTGGTGCATGCTCTGCTCCTGCAGCTCGGCGGCGATGGCACGCTGCTCCTCGTAGGCGCCCTTCATCGCGTCCAGCCACTCCACGGGGTCGACGCCCGCCTCCTCGGCCGACCTGAGCGCCATGTCGGCGTACTGCTCGGGTGTCGCGTTGAACGCCCAGCCCGTCAGCTCCATCAACTGCTCGTCGGTGAGCTCGCCACGCTGCCAGGCGATCGCCTCCGCCAGGTGCTCGGCCACGAACACGGCGTTGACGTACCCGGGGAGCATCGCGGCGAGCGCGACCGCCGCCCGCTTCTCCTCCGGTGACAATGTGTCCCACTTGAGCACCCGCCGGCTCCTCTCCGCTCGTCCGGGCGCCACTGTACTTCCCGTCCCCGTACGTCCGGCCGGAGCACCGCCGGGATTTCCGTGTCCAGTCGGTCCTCAGTCGGTGACCACGAGGTCGGCGAGGTCCAGATGCCGCGAGAGCTCGGTGACATCCGTGTAGTAGGCCACGTACTCATGCCCTCTGCGCACCCGCAGCCAGGGATGGTTGCCGAGGACGAGCGCCTCGACCTCAAATCCTCTGCTGTCAACCCATTTCACGTCATAGAGGCTATGAAGCGGCAGGTCAACAGGGGGCAACAGGGGCAAATGCATTGCGTCTCCGTACCGTCGGCCGACCGTAATGCCTTCGCATGGGGTCACACCCGCCCGTTCATCAAGCCGTCAGGCCGGCCCCGGGGGCGGACGCCCGCGAAGCGGCCCGGGTCCAACCTGTGGAAGGTGGGTCGCGAGGCCGTCGTGGAGCGGTAACCTGCCTCAACGCGAGCGAAGGGGTGAGTAGTCGGTGAGCTCCGAATACGTGCTGACCTTGTCCTGCCCGGACAAGCCCGGCGTGGTCGCGGCCGTCTCCGGCCTGCTGGCCGTGCGGGGCTGCAACATCACCGAGAGCCAGCAGTTCGGCGATCCGGTCGCCGGGCGCTTCTTCATGCGCGTGCAGTTCACCGCCGCCCTCCCCGAGGACGAGCTGCGCGGGGCGTTCACCGCCCTCGCCCCGGAGTTCGCCATGGAGTTCCGGCTGCACGACCTCGCCGTCAGGCCGAGGGTGCTCGTGATGGTCAGCAAGCTCGGCCACTGCCTCAACGATCTGCTCTACCGCATGCGCTCGGGGCTGCTGGAGATCGACATCGTCGCCGTCGTCTCCAACCATCCCGACCTGCGGCCTCTCACCCAGTCGTACGGCATCGACTACCACCACCTGCCGGTGACCCCGGAGACCAAGCCCCGCCAGGAGGCGGAGGTCCTCACGCTGGTGGAGCACTATCGCGCCGAGCTCGTGGTGCTGGCCCGCTACATGCAGGTGCTCTCGGAGGACCTGTGCGCCAAGCTGTCCGGCAAGGTGATCAACATCCACCACTCGTTCCTGCCGTCCTTCAAGGGCGCCAAGCCGTACCACCAGGCGCACTCACGGGGCGTGAAGCTGATCGGCGCGACCGCCCACTATGTGACGGCCGACCTCGACGAGGGCCCGATCATCGAGCAGGAGGTGGCCAGGGTCAACCACACCCACTCCGCCGACGACCTGGCCGCCATGGGCCGCGACGTGGAGCGCCTGGCGCTGGCGCGGGCCGTGCGGTGGCACGCCGAGCAGCGCGTGCTGCTCGACGGCCACAAGACGGTCGTCTTCCCCCGCTAGCTCACAGGGCAGGCCATTTGGGCCGCCGCCTCAGCGGGCGAGGCCGGTGTGCTGGGCGAGGAAGGCGAGCTGGTCGGCCATGAGCTCGACCGAGCGGCTGACCGCCCGGGCCCCGTGGCCCACCTCGCTCTCGTTGCGCAGCAGGATGGGCCGGTCGTCGGATGCCTGGGCGTGCTGGAGCGCGGCGCACATCTTCCAGGCGTGCAGGGGATGCACCCGGGTGTCGGAGCCGAAGACCATGAACAGCGTCGCGGGGTAGTCGACGCCCTCGCGCACGTGGTGGTACGGGGAGTAGCCCCGCAGCCAGGCGAACTCCTCCGGGACGTCCGCCGAGCCGTACTCGACGTTCCAGGTGGCGCCGAGGCCGAACTTCTCGTACCGGATCATGTCGAGGAGCGGTGCCGAGCAGGCCACCGCCGCGTACAGCTCGGGCCGCTGGGTGAGGGCGGCCCCCACCAGCAGCCCGCCGTTGGACCCTCCGGAGATCGCGAGCTGCCCGGGCGTGGTGACGCCGGTGGCGATCAGGTGCTCGGCCGCGGCGTGCAGGTCGTCGAAGACGTTCTGCTTGTCGCCGAGCATGCCCGCGCGGTGCCACTCCTCGCCCTGCTCGCCGCCGCCGCGCAGCTGCGCGACCGCGTAGACCCCGCCGGCCTCCACCCACGACAGGATCGAGGCGGAGAACCCCGGGGTCATCGACACCCCGAAGCCGCCGTAGCCGTACAGGATCGTCGGCCGGGGGCCGTCGCCCGGCCTGGAGACCACGATCATGTGGACCTCGGTGCCGTCGGTGGAGCGGTAGACCACCTGCTCGGTGCTCACCTCGGGGACCTCGACGGCGCCGGGCGAGGCCGCCCAGAGCGTGGTCTGGCCGGTGCGGGCGTCGTAGCGCTGGATGCTCGCCGGGGTGGTGTTGTCGGTGTAGCCGAACCAGGCCTCGTGGCCGCCCTCGGGGCGCTCGGTGATGCCGCCGATCGTGCCGAGCCCGGGGGTCGGCACCTCGCCGATCTTCTCTCCGCTGACCAGGTCGTGGACGGAGATCTCGCTGATGGCGTGGCGGGTCCAGCCGACGAGCATGACCGGGCGGTCGAGGTCGTCGAGGATCGCAAAGTCGGACAGCACCGCCTCGGGGTCCTCGGGGATGAGGTCGCGCCAGCTGTCGTACTCGGGACGGTCGGGGGAGGTGACGCAGACGCGGGCGCGCGGGGCGTCGCGGTCGGTGAAGATGTAGAGCAGCCCGTCGCGGCCGAAAAGGAGCCCGCTCTGCGCGTCGACATCCTGCTGGACGGTGACCAGCTCGGGCGCGTCGAGGGAGGAGGCGGAAAGATCGGCCATCCACAGGTCGTTGCGCGGAGCCGTGCCACGCGAGGCGGAGATCGTGAGCCACCGGCCGTCCCTGGAGACCGAGACGCCGTAGTAGTTGGTCTTCTCCAGGCCCTCGCCGAAGATCATGACGTCCTGCTCGGTGGGCGTGCCGACGCGGTGCAGGTAGACGCGGCGGTGGAACTGCTCCTCGCCCTCGGGCACCTCGCTCGCCGAAAGCCTGCGCACGTAGTAGAACGCCTCGCCGCCGGGCAGCCACGCGATGGGGGAGTAGCGGCACCGGTCGATCGGCCCGTCGAGCCGCTCGCCGCTCACGACGTCGATGACGTGGAGCTGGGACTCCTCGTCTCCGCCCACCGAGATCTGGTAGGCGAGCAGGCGGCCTTCCTTGTCGGGCTGCCAGGAGTCGACGGTCGTCAGCCCGGAGGAGTCCATCGCCATGGGGTCGAGGAGCACGTGCTCGGTCTCGTCGGGGCCGACGGTGTAGAGCACGGCGTGCTCCTCGTCGGGGGTGCGGCGCATGAAGAATCGCCGGTCTCCACGCCACGCCGGGGCGCCGACCGTGCCCGATCGCACCAGCTCGGCGATGCGGTCGCGGAAGCCCTCGCGGATGGGGGACGCGGCCATCGCCTTGGTGAACAGCTCGCCCTGCGCGTCGAGCCATTCCTTCACCGCGGGCTGCTCTGCGTCCTCAAGCCAGCGGTACGGGTCGGGCACCGGCGTGCCGTGGTAGTCGTCCACCACGTCGTCGCGGCGTGCGTTCGGGTACGGCTCTCGCGTCATGTAGGCGAGCTTATGGCACCCCCGTTACCAGTCGTGAGACATCGTTTTGGCCAACCCTTCGCTTGTGGCGGAAGCGGCAGATCATCTCGGTTCGAGAGTGATCTTTGCCTAATAGGTTTGCTAAGCGGGGTGAACCGGACATAAACCGGAAGGCGGGGTCTGGAAGACACGACCGTTAATTGGGGTGGCGGGAGAGTCGTCCGAAAGGCCACACTTGCTGAAGGGCGGTGCCGTGGAACCCATCCGCTGGGCCGTCCGGCGGAGGTCCACGTGACGGAAGCATCTGGAGCCCAAGACGACGGGCCGCAAACCGGGGTGTGCCGCGGCGCATCCCCTTCTATGACCTGCATGCCTGCTACGACCTGCACGGCGGGAAAGGCCCGCTGATGCGCCAGGTCCTGTTGCTCAACGCCACTTTCGAACCGCTCACCACTCTCAACCTGCATCGCGCCGTGGTGCTGGTGATCAGGGAGAAGGCCGACGTCGTGCATCGCGACGGCCGGGGAGCGGTGCTGCGCTCGGCTACGCGCACGGTGGACGTGCCGTCGGTCATCCGGCTCCGGCGCTACGTCCGCATCCCTTACCGCTCGCGCATCCCGCTCACCAGGGCCGCGCTCATGCGCAGGGACGACTACCGCTGTGCCTACTGCGGCCAGCGCGCCGAGACCATCGACCACGTGCTGCCCCGCTCGCGAGGCGGGCTGCACACCTGGGAGAACTGCGTCGCGTCCTGCATGCCCTGCAACCATCGCAAGGCCGATCGGCTGCTGGACGAGCTCGGGTGGTCGCTCCGCGTCACCCCGGTGGTGCCGCACGGCGTCCACTGGCGGCTCATCGGCGCGCAGTTCGACGGCGACCCCCAATGGGCCCCCTACCTGGAGGAAACAGCCGCCTGACACCGCCCCCCGCCGGCGCCGCCCGATCCTGGGCCGCACCGGGGGAGTGGCGGTGGCTCGCGACGGGCGCCCACCTTGGTCGCGGCCTCACGGCCCTCGACTCGCCATTCACCGGCCCCGTACGGCCTCGGCCGTACGGGGCCGGTGTGCCATGAGTCGCTTTGACCGGCCCTGGCCCGTACGGGGCCGGTGTGCTGTGACCCGGCTTTGACCGGCCCTAGACCTGAGGGGGCCGGCACGCCGTACCCTTGATGGCATGCCTCGTTATGACTATCGCTGCCGCGCCTGCGGATCGACGTTCGAGCTCTCCCGGCCCATGGCGGCCTCCAGCGAGGCCGCCCCCTGCCCGGAGGGGCACGAGGACACCGTGAAGCTCCTGTCCACGGTCGCCGTCACGGGCGGCGCCTCGGCCCCACGCCCCAGCGGCGGTGGCGGCGGGGGTTGCTGCGGTGGCGGCTGCTGCGGCTGACGCCCACCCGCCACCGCCCGGCCCCACCCGCCGTGGTCAGGCGGTGCGGCGGTCGGTCACGTGGGCGGGAGTGCGGCTGAGGTGGCGGTCGGGGGCCTTCCTTCGCTGGAAGGGGAGGTAACGCTCGGCGCGGTGCGCACGGGCGGGCACCAGCGTGGGCTCGACCGCCACGATGCGGTCGAAGCGGAACGCGCGGATGCCGACCTTGGTGCGGCACCACCCCACCAGATACCAGTGATCGCGGTGGACGAGGCAGGTGACCGGCTCGACGTCACGGGACGTGACCCGGCCGCCGGCGTCGCGGTAATGAAGCCGCACCACCTGCCTGCTGGTCACGGCGCCCGCGATCGTGCGGGCACGCCTCGCCACATCGGGCGGCAACGGCGTGGTCAGGGTGTCGAGGGTCGCGGCGACGACGTCGTCGCCGAAGTCGAGGTTTTCGAACACGTTGCGCAGGCCCCTGCGAGCGGTGACGGCCTGCGGGCCCTCCCCCAAATGGGCCAGAGACAGGGCGAGAGCGGCGATTTCGGCGGTCGTCAGGAGCGGAGTGGTGACGTTGGCCATACAAGAAGACTACCCGCCGCCACCGACATTTTTCGAACACCAGATCTTGGCAGGGTCATCCGCGAGGCGACTGTTCTTTACCTACGGGTGACGGCCTCCTGTCCCCCCGTAACAGCCGCCGCGGGCCCAGGAGTGAAGTGAGGGGTACGGCTCACGCGGAGCCGTACCCCTCAGGGAACGATGATCAGCGAGAGAGCTGGGACAGGTCGCGCGAGGCGCCGGTGGAGGCCGAGGTCGTCAGCGCGGCGTAGGCCTGCAGGGCGGCGCTGACCGGCCGGTCGCGGTCGCGCGGGCGGTAGCGGCCGAGGTCGGCCAGCAGCCGCTCGCGGCGGGCCGCCAGGTCGGCCTCCGCGACCTTGAGCTCGATGCCGCGGCCGGGGATGTCGATCTCGATCAGGTCGCCGTTCTCGACCAGGGCGATGACGCCGCCCTCGGCCGCCTCGGGGGAGGCGTGCCCGATCGAGAGGCCGGAGGTGCCGCCGGAGAACCGGCCGTCGGTGACCAGCGCGCAGGCCTTGCCGAGGCCCTTGCCCTTGAGGAAGCTCGTGGGGTAGAGCATCTCCTGCATGCCGGGGCCGCCCTTGGGGCCCTCGTAGCGGATGACCACGACGTCGCCGGCCGAGACCTTGTTGCCGAGGATGCCCTCGACGGCCTCCTCCTGCGACTCGAACACCACGGCCGGACCGCTGAACCTCCACACCGACTCGTCGACGCCCGCGGTCTTGACGATGCAGCCCTCGGGCGCGATGTTGCCGTAGAGCACGGCCAGGCCGCCGTCACGGGTGTAGGCGTGCTCCATGTCGCGGACGCAACCCTCGGCGCGGTCGAGGTCGAGCGACTCCCACTGGGCGTTCTGGGAGTAGGCCTTGACCGTGCGCATGTTGCCGGGCGCGGCGTGCCAGAGCTCCAGGGCCTCCTCGGTCACGCCGGGGGACTTGGGGTCCCACGCGTTGAGGAACTCGGTGAGCGAGGCCGCGTGCACGCTGTGGGTGTCGCGGTTGAGCAGCCCCGCCCGGTCGAGCTCGCCGAGGATCGCCGGGATGCCACCCGCGCGGTGGACGTCCTCCACGTGGTACTTCGCCGTGGCGGGCGCCACCTTGCACAGGCACGGCACGCGCAGGGAGACCTCGTTGATCTCCTTCAGCCCGAAGTCGACGCCGGCCTCGCGGGCCGCCGCCAGCAGGTGGAGGATGGTGTTCGTCGAGCCGCCCATGGCCACGTCGAGCGCCATGGCGTTCTCGAAGGCGTCGCGGGTGGCGATGCTGCGCGGCAGCACCGACTCGTCGTCCTGCTCGTAGTAGCGCCTGGTGATCTCGACGATCTGGCGCCCGGCCTTCTCGAACAGCGCCTTGCGGGCCTTGTGGGTGGCGAGCGTGGTGCCGTTGCCCGGGAGCCCGAGGCCGATCGCCTCGGCGAGGCAGTTCATCGAGTTGGCGGTGAACATGCCGCTGCAGGAGCCGCAGGTGGGGCAGGCGGCCTCCTCCATCTCGAGCAGCTCGGCGTCGGAGACGCTGTCGTCCGCCGCGGCGACCATCGGGTCGATCAGGTCGAGCTTGCGGCCCGACGTCGTCTTGCCGGCCTCCATGGGGCCGCCGGAGACGAAGAGGGTGGGGATGTTGAGCCGGAACGCGGCGAGCAGCATGCCGGGCGTGATCTTGTCGCAGTTGGAGACGCAGATCAGCGCGTCGGCGCAGTGGGCGTTGACCATGTACTCGACCGCGTCGGCGATCAGCTCGCGGGAGGGCAGCGAGTAGAGCATGCCGCCGTGGCCCATGGCGATGCCGTCGTCGACGGCGATGGTGTTGAACTCGCGCGGGATGGCCCCCGCCTCGCGGACGCCGCCCGCCACCACCTCCGCCACCTCGCGAAGGTGGACGTGCCCGGGGACGAACTGGGTGAAGCTGTTGGCCACCGCGATGATCGGCTTGCCGAAGTCCTCACCGGCTACCCCCGTGGCGCGGAGGAGGGCACGAGCCCCGACCATGTTCCTGCCATGAGTGACCGTACGAGATCTGAGGGCCGGCATGACCGTTCTCCCATCCGACGACGCTGAGTCTTCAAATGGTACGGCCACCGCCCGCCTGGCGAGACCCGCGGTCCACAGCGTGGACAGGTGGGGGCCCGGCCAGGGCGGCGGGTGCTGGATCCTTCGGGATTCCCGGGGGCAGTGGTGAACGGTGACGGGAACCCCGAAGGACCTTTTCGGCGGTCAGCTCTCGGGGTAGCGCGCCGGGAGGACCTGCTCCGCGGCGGCGTAGATCTCCTCGACTTCGTCGCTGGTCAGCGAGCGCTCCCGGTTGGTGATCCACTTGCGCACGCGGCTGCCGTCGAAGACGTCGACCTCGCGGATGTTGAGGATCTTCCACGGGATCGCCGGGCCGTAGATGGCGAGGGACGGCACCACGGTGACCTCGCGGCCGAGCTCCCTGGTGATCAACTCGCTCGCCTGGGACGCCTCCCAGCGGGCCTCGTCGAGGCGCGGCTTCTGGTTGAACGGCCCGTGGAAGAGCTTGCGGTGCGACTGCACGCGCACCGGGAGCCGCTTGTCCCACTTCTCGGAGTCGACGGCGTACACCCCGGTCGGGCCGACGACCAGGTGGTCGATCTGGGCGTCGCTGTCGGGGATGGCGCGCGCGTGCAGCGTGAGGTAGCCGTTTCTTTCGAGCTTCCTCAGCTGGGCCTCGGTGCGCCGCTCGGCGGCCGAGGCGCGGCGCCAGGGCGCGACCGTCGAGGCCGTACGGGCGCGGTAGACGGTGTCGGCGATCGCGGCGATGATCGCCGCGACCAGGCCGAGCCGCCAGCTCCACAGCGGGATGCCGACGACCAGAGCCGCACCGGCGGCGATCAGGGCGCGCACCCGGAGATGCCGGTATCTGGGCTGCTGGAGCAGCCCGAGCAGCGAAGCGCGCTCGATCGGCGCGTACGTTGCCTCAGGGGCTGGGGGCCGAGATTTCGGCTCCGAGGGACGCTCACTCACCCATATGGGTGACGTATTGTGACCGTCATCAGGTTCTAGACCGGAATCCACGTAACTCACGGTAGTTGACGCCCAAGGGCATGCCTAGTGTTGGCTAGTTCACATTTTTGTGGCCGTCTCTTCCCGCATTGTAAGGCGAAAAGCCGGGTATCTAACTCTTTTCTCTCTAGATAACCGGTGCTCAAAGGCCCTACTGTGCGGAAGCGTGGCGCACATACATGATCTTACAGCCCTGGAGCAGGCCGAGGCCGTGCGATCCCTGGAGCTGTCTCCGGTAGAGATCACCAAGCACTATCTGGAGCGCATCGAGCGGCTCGATCCCGAGGTGGGGGCGTTCGTCACGCTGACCGCCGACCGCGCGCTCGACGAGGCGCGAAGGGCGGAGGCACTCGCCCTGGAGGGCGCCGATCTTCCGCCGCTGCTCGGCGTGCCCATCCCGATCAAGGACCTCAACCTCGTCAAGGACGTGCCGATCCACTTCGGCTCCGCCACCTACGAGGGCTTCGTCGCGCCGGTCGACGACAGCGTGGTCGAGCGGCTGCGCGACGCCGGCACGATCATGATCGGCAAGACCGCGACCCCCGAGTTCGGCCTCCCCTGCTACACCGAGACGTACGTGTCGCCCCCCTCACGCACCCCCTGGGACCTCACCCGGTCGGCCGGGGGGTCGAGCGGGGGAGCCGCCGCGGCGGTCGCGGCCGGGCTTGCCCCCGCCGCGCAAGGCAGCGACGGGGCGGGCTCCATCCGCATCCCGGCCTCGGTCTGCGGCCTCTACGGCATCAAGCCGACCCGCGGGCGCATCTCCTTCGCGCCGATCGTCCCCGACCTGGCGGGCCTGTCGACCAACGGCCCCATCGCCCGCACGGTGGCCGACGCCGCCGCGCTGCTTTCGGTCATGGCCCACAACCAGCCCGGTGACCTGTACATCGCGCCGCCGTCCCCGGTCGGCTTCACCGAGGCGGTCACCCGCGAGCCCGGCCGGCTCAAGATCGGCAGGAACGCCACGCCCGTGGTGCCGGGGTCCGAGGTGCATCCGGACGTCATGGCCGCCTACGAGAAGGCCTCGGCGTTGCTGGAGTCGCTCGGTCACGAGGTCGTCGACATGCCGCCGCCGTTCGACCCGTCCATCGTGACCGAGTTCGAGAAGCTGTGGTTCTGCTTCGCGTGCATGCACCCGGTCGACCCCTCGCTGGAGCCCAGGCTGCGCCCCCTCACCAGGTGGCTGCGTGCTCGGGGCTTCGCGACCACGGCCCCGGAGTTCCTCCAGGCCCAGGCCACGCTGCAGACGGCGACGCGCTTCGGGTTCCTGGTCATGAACGAGTACGACGCGGTCCTCACCCCCACCGTCACCCAGCCGCCGGTGCCCGTCGGCTGGTTCGAGGACGTCGAGGACCCCGAGGAGACCTTCCACCGCATGGAGCGGTTCGCGCCGTTCGCCGCGATCTACAACGTCAGCGGCCAGCCCGCCGTCAACCTTCCCCTGCACTGGACCGACGGGGGCCTTCCGATCGGTGTCATGCTCGCCGGCCGGTTCGGCGACGAGGCCACGCTCATCTCGGTCTCCGCGCAGGTCGAGGCGGCGGTCGGCGGGTTCTGGGGAGATCGGCGGCCCGCCCTCTGGTGACCCGCCGTCACGACGCGGCGCCGCGCGCCGCCGGGCCCTCGATCAGCGCGACCAGCTGCGCGGCGACGTCCGACAGGAGCGTCGAGGGCTCGATCACCGTGCCCGCGATCGCCGAGAACAGGCTGGGCAGGCCCGGCAGGGGAAAGCCGTCGTCGCGGGTGGCGCGGTGGCCCACGCCGTTCTTGTCCAGGTGCGCCCGGCTCCGCGCCCAGGCGTCGAGCACCTCCTCGGGCGAGGGCACGCCGAACCCATGACCCACCGGCGCGGCGTGGCGCAGCCGTACCAGCGGGGTGTCGGCGTACGCGAGCGCGACCTTGCAGCGCAGGGCGAGGCTCTCGCGGGCCTCGGCGGCGATCCAGCCCATGGCCGTGCACGGCCTGCGGCACTTGGCGACGCAGGTCGCCATCGCCCCCGCCAGCTGGCTGTGCTGGCGGTCGAAGTACGTCCGCCAGCCCTCGGGCGGCTCGTGGGCCACCCGCAGCGTGCGCTCGGCGGCGGACTTCTCGGGCTTGGTGTGGTCGCACTCCCGGTCGCCGATCACCCCGAACCTGCTGCCTTCGGCGCGCAGCCCCTCGGGCCAGCGCGCCGGGTCGCCGGCGTGCCCGAGCACCGGCTCGAAGGCCAGCAGCGGAAGGTACTCGCCGGCGATGTGCAGGGCCGCCATCACCGAGCTGAGCTCGCGCCGCTCCCAGCGCACCCGGATCACCTCCAGCAGCAGCCCGTAGGCGGGCCTGAGGGAGGCGAGGGCGCCACGCGGCTGCTCTCGGGGCGTCTGGGGCATGTGGCAGTCGCGCGCGCGGCGTCTCAGGGCGCTGGGGACGGTTTTCGCGTCGACCTCGGTGGCGAAGTCCTCCGCGTCGAGCGTGAGCAGCCGCTGGCCGAACTCGCAGAGCGCCGGGATCAGCACGGCGTCCGGCATGACCTTGGGAGCCAGGGCTCCAAGGTCACCGAAGGCGTGCCGCCGGGCGAGCTCGGTGAGAAGATCGAGGGGCGATTTCACCTGGTAACCCTCTCACGCGACCGGTGATCTCCCCTCCATGCGTGCCGCCGCGGTGAGCGCCAGGTCGACCAGGGCGTCCTCGGGCGGCGGGCCGGCGGGGGAGTGCACGTGGATCGCGAAGGTGCCCTCGCTCGTCCGCGCCGCGACCACCCCCGGGTACAGCATGGCGCCGGTGCCCACCCCGGAGACCTGGCGCCCCTCGACGCGGGTCAGCAGGTGCCCGAGAACCATCAGGTAGCCGCCCCGCGCCCCGGACGCGGCATGCACGTCCACGGTGACCGGCGTCCCGCCGGTCGTCTCGTAGCGGCACGACCGCACGGCCAGCCACGCGGGCGTGGGCAGCCGCTCCGGGTACGGCCCGGCGGAGCCGGTCGTGATGCCGAGCGCCCGCCGCAGGTCGTCCGGGGTGACCAGAGCGGCCGTGCGGCCGTCCACGCCCTCGGCGGGGGTCTGGCCCGGGCGGGCGAGGACCGGTACCTCGCCGAGGTTCTCCGGAGCGTTGAGGAGCAGCTCGCCGGTGTCGTCGTACGACGCCGCGTCACGGTGCCGTGAGCGGTCCAGGACCTCGATCTCGTGGACCCAGCCGATCCTCCGGAAGACGCGCGCCCGCACCCGGTCGCCTTCGGCCAGCCGGTTCCACTTGCCCTCCTCGACGCAGAAGGCCTTGACGTCACGCAGATGCCCGTCGTCCAGCGCCACCCAGTAGGCGTACTTGGGCTGGTCGTTGCCGTTGGAGCCGACCTGGATCGCGCGCAGCCGCACGATCTGGCCCTCCATCTCGGTCTTGCCGGTCAGGTCCGCCACGGCGAAGGCGATCGGCACGGCGGCCGCGGCGGCGGCGCCCAGGTAGGCCACCGGCGTGACCAGCCCGTGCGGCCAGTCCAGAAGCGCCTGGGCGACGATGCCGAGCAACCAGAGCCAGAACCCGGTCGCGAGCCCGGCGACCAGGCCGCGCCCGATCGTGGGCCAGGGCGGACGGCCCCACATGATGCGCCGCGGGTAGCGGACGTTGACGACGTGCCACATGCCGCCGTAGTCGGACCAGGCCCGCTTGTCGTCGGCGGGGACGCTGATCGGCAGGCTGGTCACCGCGCGCCTCGCCAGGCCGAGGGCCGCCGCGTAGGCCAGGTGCCGCCCCCAGATGGTGACGGCCGCGGCCGGCTGCTCGGCGAACCCCTGGTTGGCGGCCAGATGCGCGCGCACCCCCATCCAGTAGCCCGCCACCCTGGCTCCCTCGGCGGTGCCGCGCTCGCCGTTCAGCTTCCCCATCAGCGAGGTCAGCAGGGCGAAGCCGACGATGGCCGCGCCGAAGCCCCCGTCCTTGTGGCCGTTGTCCGCCGTCGCGGCGACGGCGACGCCGAGGGCGACGGCAGGCACCACCGCGGCCACGGTCAGCAGAGCCGCCTGGGCGGTGCTCCAGCGGGCCCGCGACAGGCCCTTCTCGCGCGCCTCCGCGATCACCTTCCTGCGGAAGCTCTTCCACCACCGGCCGAGGTTCCTCGCGCCCTCGGCCAGGGCGCCGGTGGCCACGACCCCGTCGGTGGCGAGGGACCGCACGTGGTCGTGCACCAGCTTCTCGTACGCCGTGAGCGCCGTGCGGGGCTCACGCAGCCGTACGAGGGACAGCTCGGGACCGATCTCCTCGATCTGGACCGCGCCCTTCGCGGCCAGGTCGAGCAGGGTGGCGGAGGTCGCCTCGTCGCAGAGGCGCCAGTTGCCGGTGATCAGGTCCACCAGCGCGGGTGACTCGTCGCGCAGCTCGCTGGTGGGCGGTCCCGGGTCGATGCCGGGGTTGCGCGTGGAGAAGGCCAGCGTGGCCAGCAGGAGCAGCCAGAGGCCGAGGGCGGCCACGGCGACGAGTACGTAGATCATCGCGGGGCGGCGTCAGAACCGGACCTGGACCGGGCCGCGCTCCTCGCCCGGCGCCTGGAAGTACTCGCGCTGCTGGAAGCCGGTCATGCCCGCCACGATGTTCGCCGGGACCGTCTGGATGCCGTTGTTGTACGCCAGCACGGCGTCGTTGTAGTACTGCCGGGAGTAGGCGATGCGGTTCTCGCTGGTCGCGAGCTCCTCCTGCAGCGCGGCGAAGTTCTGGTTGGCCTTCAGGTCGGGGTAGGCCTCCGACAGGGCGAACAGGTTCTTCAGGGCGCCCGAGAGCATGTTCTCCGCGGCCGCCTGGTCGTGCGGGCCCCGGGCGGCCACGGCCTGCTGCCGGGCGGCGACGACCGCTTCGAGGGTCTGGCGCTCATGGGAGGCGTACCCCTTCACGGTCTCGACGAGGTTCGGGATCAGGTCGTGGCGCCGCTTGAGCTGCACGTCGATCTGCGCCCAGGCGTTGTCCACCGCCCCGCGCCTGCGAACCAGCCCGTTGTAGGTCGTGACGGTGACGAGGATCAGGACGAGGGCGAGGACGCCGACGGCGACGAGGGTGATCAAGGGGGGCCTCCCTGACGTACGGTGACAGCGCGCACAGTAGACCCGAGGTGGCCTGCTGTAAACGGGTGCTGCCGGGCTCTGGCCCCAATATCACCGCGCGGTGCTTGCAACGCGCTTACAGCGCCGTTGAAGCCGACCGGCCCGCCTGACGTCCAACCGGACTTGGACATCGGGCGGGCCGGGCCTCAAGGAGGGTGTTCCTCGGGCGGGCAGGCCGGGCCCGGCCACGTGGGGCTCGGGCCGGCCTGCGGGATGTGGCGGGAGGCGGGCCTCAGGCGGCCGAGGCGTCCTTGGCCCGGGCTCGCAGGGCCCGGCTGATGCCGTCGGCGCCCTCCAGCAGGAGCCGGCGCAGCGCGTGCGGAGGCTCGGAGGAGGAGATGTAGTCCTGCGTCTTGGCCACCGTGCCCGTGTCGATCAGCAGCGCGGGGTAGCACCCGGTCGCGAAGCGCTGGGCGCTGTCGGAGGTCCAGCCCTTCCAGATGCGGCCGACCTCCTCGAAGAAGCGCTCGCCGTACGGCTGGAGCAGGTCGGCGTGGTTGGGGTCCATGAACCCGACGACGGTCGAGCGCAGGACCGCGCCGCTCAGGGCGCCTCCGGTGATCGCGGCCCACGCCTCGGCCTTGCCCTCGGCGGTGGGGATCGCCGCCTGGCACAGGGCCGCCGACCGCTCGCCGGTGGCCGTCGGGTCGCGCCGGAGCTCCTCGGCGATGTCGCCGGCGGTGAACACCCCGCCCGACACCAGCGCGTGGATCAGCGTCCAGCGCAGGTCGGCGTCCACGGTCAGGCCCTCGGGAACGGAGGTGCCGTCGAGGATGGCCTTGACGAACGCCAGGTCGCCGGGGGCGGTGGCGCCCGCGGTGAAGGCGTTGACGTACGCCAGCTGGTGGTCGGAGCCGGGCGCGGCCGAGCCGATCAGGCCGCGCAGGGCCGCCGACAGCTCGGCGAGGCCGGTGTCGCGCCAGGCCGGGTCGGCGTACTGCTGCGCGGCGAGGCGCGCCTGGCGTATCACCGTCTGCAGCACCGTCATGTCGGTGACCGAGTGGATGCCCGAGGTGACCAGCCGGACGTAGTCGCGCGTCGCCATCTCGGCGTCGCGCGTCATGTCCCACGCGGCCGACCAGCACAGGGCGCGCGGCAGCGACTCGGTGAAGCCCGCGATGCCGCCGTCGACCAGGGTGCGCAGGGAGCGCTCGTCGAGCCGGATCTTGGCGTAGGTGAGGTCGTCGTCGTTGATCAGGATCAGGTCGGGCTGGACCTCGCCGACCAGCTCCTGGACCGCGGTGCGGGCGCCGACGACGTCGAGCTCGACGCGCTTCACGCGGACCAGGGCGCCGTCGGCCCGGGAGTAGAGCCCGATGGCGACGCGGTGGGACCGCAGGGTCGGGTAGTCGGCCGGGGCCTCCTGCAGGACCTCGAAGTTCAGGAACCTGCCCTCGGGATCCACGGTGAAGGACGGGCGCAGCGTGTTGACCCAGGCGGTCTCCAGCCACTCCTTCGACCAGGACGACAGGTCGCGGCCCGAGGTGCGCTCCAGGGCCGTCAGAAGGTCCTTCAGCTCGGTGTTGCCCCAGGCGTGCTCGCCGAAGTAGTCGCGGACGCCGGCCAGGAAGTTGTCGAGCCCGACGTAGGCCACGAGCTGCTTGAGAACCGAGGCGCCCTTGGCGTAGGTGATGCCGTCGAAGTTGACCTCGACGGCCTGCATGTCGGGGATGTCGGCGGCGATCGGGTGCGTGGAGGGAAGCTGGTCCTGCCGGTAGGCCCAGGACTTCTCGACGTTGGCGAAGGTGGTCCACGCCGTCTGGCCCCAGCGGGTGGCCTCGGCCTGGCACAGCACCGACATGTAGGTCGCGAACGACTCGTTCAGCCACAGGTCGTCCCACCAGCGCATGGTGACCAGGTCGCCGAACCACATGTGGGCCATCTCGTGCAGGATCGTCTCGGCGCGGCGCTCCACGACGGCGTCGGTGACGCGCGAGCGGAAGATGTAGTCCTCCAGGAGGGTGACCGCCCCGGCGTTCTCCATCGCGCCCGCGTTGAACTCCGGCACGAACAGCTGGTCGTACTTGCCGAAGGGGTAGCGGACGCCGAAGACCCTGTGGAAGAAGTCGAAGCCCTGCTTGGTGACCTCGATGACGTTGCCGGCGTCGAGGTGCTCGGCCAGCGAGGCCCGGCAGAAGACGCCGAGGGGGATGCCGTCGTGCTCGTCGCGCACCACGGCGTACGGCCCGGCGATCAGGGCCGTGATGTAGGTCGACATGACCGGCGTGGGCGGGAAGTGCCAGCGCTTGGCGGTCTGGAGCGTGCCGTGGCGGCCGCGGTGCTCCTCCAGCTCCTCCACGGAGTCGGGGGCGGCGTTGGAGACGACCTCCCAGTCGGCGGGCACGAGCGTCGTGAGCTCGAAGGCCGCCTTGAGGTCGGGCTGGTCGAAGCAGGCGTACATGCGGTGGGCGTCGGCCGTCTCGAACTGCGAGTGGAGGTAGACCTTCTGGTCCACGGGGTCGACGAACCGGTGGAGGCCCTCGCCGGTGCGCATGTAGGTGCAGTCGGCGTCGATCTGGAGCTCGTTGCTCGCCCAGAGGCCGGAAAGGGGCAGTCGGCCCTTCTCCGGGTCGTAGGCGGTCACGTCGATCTCCGCGCCGTTCAGGACGGCCCTGCGGACCTTGGCCTCGGCCAGGTCGATGAACGTGCTCGCCCCGGGCTCGGCGCAGGAGAATCGGACCGTAGTGATGCTCTCGAACCGCTCGTCGCCTTCGGTCAGATCGAGCTCGACCGCGTAGGAGTCCACCTTCAGCAGTCGGGCCCGCTCCCGGGCTTCGTCACGGGTCAGGTTGCCTGCCACATCCGCTCCTCATCACGACTCTCCCCCGCCCCTTCGCGAGAGGGATGCATGAATCCTGCCACGTCGGGCGCCCTGATGGCGCACCGGAACATCGGGATCGAGGGCCCGCGCGGCGGATGAGGGGGGCCATAGGTGGAGACGGCATCTTGACCGATTCCTATCGGAATACAAAGGAATATAAGCCGCCGCGGAGCCGGTTGTGGCTGCCGTGGCATTGGGACCACTTCGAAACCACGATCAGGGAAGCTGGCCATGACTGAACGAACCCCGGTGGACTTCTGGTTCGACCCGTTCTGCCCATGGGCGTGGATGACATCCCGCTGGCTACTGGAAGTGCAGGCCGTACGGCCCGTCGAACCGCGCTGGCACATCATGAGCCTCGCCGTGCTCAACGAGGACAAGGACATCCCCGACGCCTACCGCGAGATGCTCAAGAACGCCATGGGGCCGGTCCGCGTGCTCCAGGCCGCCGCCGACAAGTACGGCACCGACATCCTCGGCACCCTCTACACCGAGCTGGGCGTCCGCATCCACAACCAGGGACGCCTCAAGCCGAGCGACCCCGAGCAGGAGTTCGACACGGCGCTGGCCATACGCGAGGTGCTCGCGGAGGGCCTTTCGGCGGCGGGGCTCGACCCGCAGCTGGTCGACGCCGTCGACTCCACCGAGTTCGACGAGGCCGTGCGGCGGTCGCACAACAAGGGCATCGAGCTGGTCGGCCAGGAGGTCGGCACGCCGGTCATCGCCGTCGACGGCGTGGCCTTCTTCGGCCCGGTGATCTCCCCCGACCCCAAGGGCGAGGACGCCGGCAAGCTCTGGGACGGCGTGCTCCTGGTCGCGAGCACCGACGGCTTCTTCGAGCTGAAGCGCTCCCGCACCCGCGACCCCATCTTCGACTGATCGGCTGAGCTGCGGTCCGGTGGTGGCCAGAGGGTTGCGACCTTGTGGACAACCATGGTCAACTCAAGCCGTTCCCCTGGCTTGACCGTACTGTCAATGGGGAAGGCGAAGGGTGTTGGCGACCGCGCGGGACCACATCCGCTGGACGCGCACCCGCCGGGCGGTGGACGGACACCGCCCGGCGGCGCGACTCCTCGCCGCCGGGCACTCCGCGTGCAGGGATTGAGGGGTATGCGCCAGCTTTACGTGCAAGGAGCCTGGGTGCCGTCCTCGTCGGGTGAGGGCATCGACGTGGTCAATCCCGCGACGGAAGAGGTCGTCGACCGGGTGCCCGCCGGCTCGGCGGAGGACGTCGGCAGGGCCGTCTCCGCGGCTCGCGACGCGTTCCACGAGTGGTCGGTCACGGCTCCCGCCGAGCGCGGCAAGATCCTCCGCGCGGCGGCCGACCTGCTGAAGGCCCGCGCAGAGGAGATCGCGCGGATCATCGCCGTCGACATGGGCGCGCCGTACGCCCTGGCGCTGAAGGTGCAGACCCTGATGCCCGCCGGGGTGCTCGCCGAGTACGCCCGGCTGGCCGAGGAGCGCGGCGAGTCCGAGAGGCGCGTGGGCAACTCCCTGATCCTGCGGGAGCCGGTCGGCGTCGTGGGCGCCATCACCCCGTGGAACTACCCGCTGCACCAGGTCGTGTGCAAGGTCGCCCCCGCGCTCGCCGCCGGCTGCACGGTCGTGCTCAAGCCGAGCGAGGTCGCGCCGCTCGCCGCCTACGCCCTGGCCGAGATCCTCCACGAGGCGGGCCTGCCCGCCGGCGTGTTCAACATGGTGAGCGGCCACGGGCCGGTCGTGGGGGAGGCGATCGCCGCCCATCCGGACGTCGACATGGTTTCCTTCACCGGGTCGACCCGGGCGGGCAGGCGGGTGTCGGAGCTCGCCGCCCGCACGGTGAAGCGCGTCGCGCTGGAGCTCGGGGGCAAGTCCGCCAACGTCATCCTCCCGGACGCCGACCTGGGCACGGCCGTGAAGGCCGGGGTGGCGAACGCCTTCGTCAACTCCGGGCAGACGTGCTCGGCCTGGACCCGCATGCTCGTGCACCGCGACCAGTACGACGGCGTCGTCAGGCAGGCGGTGGCCGCCGCCTCCTCCTACACCGTCGGCGACCCCTTCGACAAGGCCACGCGCCTCGGCCCCCTGGTCTCGGCCGCCCAGCGCGACCGGGTGGTCCGCTACATCAACACCGGCCAGGAGGAAGGCGCGCGCCTGGTGGCCGGCGGCTCCGACCGGCCGCTCGAACGCGGCTACTACGTCGAGCCCACCGTCTTCGCCGGGGTCGCGCCCGGCATGGCGATCGAGCAGGAGGAGATCTTCGGCCCCGTCCTGTCGATCATCCCCTACACCTCGGTCGACGAGGCGGTGGAGATCGCCAACGGCACCCCGTACGGCCTGGCGGGCGCGGTGTGGGCGGCGAGCGAGGAGACCGCGGTGGCGGTGGCGCGCAGGCTGCGCACCGGCCAGGTGGCGATCAACGGCGGCCGGTTCAACCCCTCGGCTCCGTTCGGCGGCTACAAGCAGTCGGGCAACGGGCGCGAGCTCGGAGAGTTCGGGCTGGAGGAGTTCCTCGAGGTCAAGTCCCTGCAGATGTGATCAGAAGGGCGGGTGCCCCCCATGAAGCCGTCCGGTACACCGGCTCGCCGGGTCAGCGTGTTCGACATCGCACTGGCGCTCGGCGGGCTGCTACTCATCCTGCTGGCCGTCCAGAACGCCCGCCCCGCCCTCGCGGCCCTTCGCGCCGACGGGGTCCAGGGCACCTTCACCGCGCAGCGGCTCGACTGCATCGAGCATCCCGGCCACGAGCAGTGCAACTGGGTCGGCGCGTTCCGGTCCGGCGACGGCAAGGTCGTGCGGGAGGGCATCGCGTTCTACGGAAGCGAGCGGAGCACCTTCACGCCGGGGGCGACGTCCCCCGCCTTCGACACCGGCAGGCTCGGTCACGTGTACGGCCCGGGCGGGTCCAACGAGTGGGTCGTCGTCGCCGCCCTGCTGCTCGTGGGTCTCGGGCTGGCGTTGCGGCCCCTGCTGCGGTTGCGCCGGCGCCCGCCCCGCCCCGAGGCCCCGGTGCGGCCTTCCGGCGGCCTGGAGCAGGCCGCCGAGGGATCGGTATAGACCTGTAAGCCGCTGAAACGGCCGCCGGACGCTCTGAAGCGGGTTGGCGAGGGAGATTTACGGGTTACGGCCGCATTTCGGCTGTGACGCGGTCTCAGGGGGCCTGCAGCAGGATCTTCCGCGCCGCGTCCTTCGCCAGGCGGTCGACGTAGAGGATGCCGTCGAGATGGTCGTTCTCGTGCTGGAAGCAACGGGCCAGCAGCCCCCGTGCCTTGACCTTCACCGGGCGCCCGAGCCGGTCGAACCCGCTGATGGTCACCCCCGCCGCCCTGGGCGTCCTGGCGTACAGCGGCTTGCCGGTGTCGCGGCCGGGCACCGACAGGCACCCTTCCTCGTCCAGGACCTCCTCGGCGTCGTCCACGACGAGCCGGGGATTGACGACGTGGCCCTTGCGACCGCTCGCGTCGTACACGAACAGCTTCTTGGACACCCCGATCTGGGGAGCCGCGAGGCCGACGCCGTCGGCGGCGTACATCGCGTCCATCATCTCGTCGATCAGGCGGCGCAGCTCCCTGTCGAAGTCCGTGACCGGCTCGGTGGGGGTGCGCAGGACCGGGTCACCGATCACGCGGATCTCACGCATGAAGCTCTCCTGTAAGGGGTCATCTGGCTAGCCGCCTCTTACTGTAACGGAATCCGCGCCCCTGACCCCGGCGAGTGCCCACATGCGGCGCGGCCCGTTGGACCGGCGGTGCGCGCGGCTGCGACAATGGCCCCGTGCGCGTCTACATCGCCGCCGACCACGCCGGCTACGAACTCAAGAACCACCTGGTCTCCTGGCTGAAGGATCACGGCCACGAGGTCGTCGACGACGGTGCCTTCGTCTACGACGCCGAGGACGACTACCCCACCTTCGTCTTCCGCGCCGCCGAGGCCGTCTCCCACGACCCGGGCAGCTTCGGCGTGGTGATCGGCGGTTCCGGCAACGGCGAGCAGATCGCGGCCAACAAGGTGCGCGGCATCCGCGCCGCCCTGGCCTGGAGCGAGGAGACCGCCTCGCTCGCGCGCATGCACAACGACGCCAACGTCATCAGCCTCGGCGCGCGCATGCACTCGGTGGAGGAGGCCACGCGCTTCGTCGAGGTCTTCCTGGGCACGCCCTTCTCGGGCGACGAGCGGCACAGGCGCCGCATCGCCCAGATCTTCGCCTACGAGACCACCGGCGAGATCCCGCCCCTGCCGGTCTGACCGGCGGGGCTCCTGGCCGTCCCCGCTACCCGCCTCTGTGGCGGCGGGGGTCCGCCTTGCGCTGGGGCTCGGGCTTGCGCGCGGCCTCCGCCTTGCGGGGCGCCTCGTCACGCAGGGGTCGTCTGTCGGCGGTGTCCTGGTGGTCGGGAGTCGGGCGCGAGACGTCTCGCGCCCTCATCGCCGTGATCGCGGTGATCTGCAAGCTCTGCAGTGCCATGCCCGGATCCTAGAACGCGGGCCGCGGTTCCGCTGAGGACGCTCAGAAGACGAGCCCGCCCCAGGGCTTGGTCTCCCACGACATCGCGGCCGACAGCGCCCGTATCGCGCCCGCCCGGCCCTCGCGGATGACGCCGGCCGCCTCGTACGCTCCGAGCGTCCGCCCGCCGAGGTAGGCCGCGCCGAGCACGTTGACGGGAAGCTCGATGTCGGCGGAGTCGTTCGTACGGGCGCAGGTCGCCCCGGTCGCGTCGGCGGACAGCCGCCAGCGTCCCGCGTTCCAGGGGCATACGGCGTCCGCGACGTCGATGACCACGTCCACGGGCGCCGAGTAGGCCCGGTCGGGCAGGGCCCTGCCGGCGTCCACCACCCGCACCCACAACTCGTCGAGCCAGCCCGCGTTCAGCATGCGGGGCTCGGCGAGCAGGTGCATGATCGGGTCGTCGGCGGGGCGGCTCGACGCGTACACGTGGGAGCACAGGTCGCGGTCGAGCACCTGCCTCCACAGCAGGGCGTAGGCGGCCGGGTCGAGGCCGAACAGGTCTTTCAGCTGGACCTCGCCGTCGGGCACGTCGTGGTCGGTGTAGTCCGCCTTGAGCCGGAAGAGCGCGTATCCCCTCGGGCCCGCGTCGTCCTCCACGATCAGGCAGCGCAGCGTGCTGGCCCCGCGGCGGGCGCTCTCGTCGTCGGCCAGCATCGCGTTCCACCGCGCCGGAGTCCGGGCGTACAGGCCCGGGCGGGTCGCGAGGACGGCGTCGAACACCTTCTCGATGTCGGCCCGCGCCGCCGCGGGCCGTACGGTCCGCAGCCTCAGCGAGGGGTCGGACGGCGCGTTCCGCACGAACTGGGAGCCACGCTTGGGGATGTTGAGGAACAGGTTGTCGGCGGCCCTGCCATAGCCGAACCGGCCGTAGATCGCGGCCTCGGAGGCGTACAGCGCCGCGACCGCCTCACCGTTCTCGTGGAGATCGGCCAGCTGCCGTCGCATAAGCGCGGACAGGACGCCCATGCGCCGATGGGAGGGCAGCACCGCGACGCCCGTCACGCCGCACACCGGCCTCGGGCCGCCCGGGACGGTCATGGTGAAGGTCAGCCCCAGGGTGCTGCCGACCAGCCGGTCGCCGTCGAAGGCGCCGAGGGATCTGCCCCACTCGATGAGGGCCCTGTATCGCTCGGCCCGGGGCCCCGCGGTGTCCTCCGCGAACGCCTCTTCGTCGAGCTCAAGCCACTCGCCCCACTCTGAGTCCTTGATCGGGCGGATGGCCGGGCTTGGTTCCGTGTTCATCCGATTAACGTTATGGCCGGGCAAACCGGATCGGCCACCTAATATCCCCGTTTAATGATCAAGGTCTTGGTCAAGTCGGCTGCCTAAAGTGCAGACGGGCAGATAGAGTCGGGTGCATCATGACTTCCCGTCCGGCGCCGCTGATCCCCCCACGGCTCCGCGCGATCCTGGTACGCATCCCGTTCCTGGTGCGGATCGTGCGATTCCTCCGCAGGGGACCGCTGGCGCGTGACCGGAATCTCCTCATCACTCTCAGTGTGCTCACCCTGGTGCTCGGCGGCCTCGCCACGAGGGTGTCGACCGAGTGGTTCTCCCCGAGCCTGTTCATCCTGGTCACCCTGGTGGGCGGCCTGCAGCTCCGGCTGCGCAGCCTGGTCGTCCTGGTCGGGGCCGTGGGCGTCGCCCTCGGCTACATCGCCGCCGTCCTCGGCGTCAGGTCCGTGGGCGCGGGGCTGCTCGTGACGGTCGGGTTCACCACGGTCCTCGCGTTCCTGATGGCCCGCACCCGCGGGAAGCTCGGCGTGCAGGGCCTGCGCGGCGACGTCATGCTCCTGGAGCTCAGAGACCGGCTCAAGAGGCAGGGAGAGCTGCCGCAGCTCCCCGCCAAAGACTGGGGCTCGCGCGTCGTGCTCAAGCAGGCGGGCGGCTCGTCGTTCGGCGGCGACTTCCTGGTCTCCATGCGCCACGGCGACATCCTGGAGATCGCGCTGGTCGATGTGTCCGGCAAGGGAGTGGACGCCGGCACCCGCGCGCTCATGCTCTCGGGCACCTTCGGGGGGCTGCTCGGGTCGGTCGACTCGTTCCTGCCCGCCTGCAACGCCTATCTCCACCGCCAGCCCGAGGGGGAGGGCTTCGTCACGGCCGTCCACCTGAGGCTCGACCTGTCCACCGGGGCGTACGACATCACCTCGGCCGGTCACCCGCCCGTGGTCAAGTTCGACGCGGGCACCGGCACGTGGCAGGTCTCCGCCGCCAAGGGCGTGGTGCTGGGCGTCGTCCCCGACCTGCACTGCGAGCCCGACAGCGGCGTGCTCCACAAGGGCGACGCGCTCATGCTGTACACCGACGGCCTGATCGAGCAGCCCGGCCGCGACATCGACTCAGGGCTCGACCGGCTCCTCGGCGAGGCCGAGCGCCTCGTGCCCTCCGGCTTCCACGACGGCGCGCGGCCGCTGGTCAACTCCATGTCGGCCGGGCACAACGACGACTGCGCGCTGATCCTCATCTGGCGCCCATAGCGTTCCGCGCCGTTACAGCCAGCCCGCCTCGGCCGCGATGCGCACCGCGTCGGCCCGGTTGCGCGCTCCCGTCTTGCAGATGATGCGCGACAGGTGGTTTCGGACCGTTCCTACGGACAGATAGAGCTTCGCGGCGATCTCCTTGGAGGCGGCACCCTGCGCCGCGATGCGGAGCACGTCCAGCTCGCGGGGGGTCAGCGGGTTGTCCGCCGATGTCAGCGCCGCGATGGCGAGATCGGAGTCCACGGCCTTGCGCCCGGCGGCGACCCGCCGGATGCCGTCCGCGAGGTGCTCAGGCGCCACGTCGATGCTGAGGAAGCCGAGGGCGTGCGCGGCGAACGCCTTTCGCACCTGCCCGGGGCTGGGCTGCGCGGACAGCAGGAGCACCTTGCATCGCGGAGCCTTCTCGTGCAGACGGGCGGCGGCGGTGAGGCCGTCGACGTCGGGAAGGTCCACGTCGATCACGGCCGCGTCCGGATTGAGCTCCAGGGCCGCCGGTACGATGTACTCGCCGGAGGCGACGTCGGCGATCACCCTGAGGTCCTTCTCCCCGTTCAGCGATGCCACCAGCCCTCGGCGAACGAGCGGGAGATGTTCGGCGACCAGGATGCGTATCAAGGTGCTCCCTTGGGTGGCCTTGGAACAGATCCGGCAAATAGCGCTTAGCCGATTCATATCCCACGGTGTCTACATGATTGCTTACCGTCAATGCAGTCTCCCGATTCGGTCCACCTCGCGCAAGTCACTCCTACGGTTGGTCGTTGATAGGTGATTTCGCGGCGCGGCAGGAGTCGCCGCCGAGTTCGGTTACTCTCAGACGGGGCAATGTAAACAGAAGGCATCTTCTCCGCAGGTGGGGGTAGTACCTATGAGCTGGCTCATCGTGGCCGGGTTTCTCATCTTCTTCCTCGGGATGGCCTTGTCCATTGGCCTGCACGAGCTGGGGCACCTCGTCCCCGCCAAGATCTTCGGGGTCAAGGTCACGCAGTACATGGTGGGTTTCGGGCCCACCATGTGGTCGCGGCGCCGCGGTGAAACCGAATACGGCATGAAGTGGATTCCGCTGGGCGGCTACATCCGCATGGTCGGCATGCTTCCTCCGAAGCCCAACGCCGACCCGACCAAGCTGCGCACCATGTCCACCGGGCCGTGGCAGGGGCTCATCGAGACGGCCCGCCAGGCGTCGCTGGAGGAGATCAAGCCGGGTGACGGCGACCGGGTCTTCTATCGCAAGCCCTGGTGGCAGAAGGTCATCATCATGGCCGGCGGCCCCGCCATGAACTTCCTGCTGGCCTTCGGCCTATTCGCCGTCGTGATCATGGGCTTCGGCATCCCGGTCAGCAAGCCGATCGTGTCCGTGGTCTCCGAGTGCGTCATGACCCAGGCCGAGCAGGCGAAGGGCCAGGAGTGCACTCCCGCCCACCCGCCGACCCCCGCGGCACTCGCGGGCCTGAAGACGGACGACAAGATCGTCTCCCTCGCCGGCAAGCCGGTGACCACCTGGGAGGAGGCGACGAGGGTCATCCGGGCGCACGGCGCAGGGCCCATCGCCATCGGCATCGAGCGTGGCGGCAAGCCCATGACGCTCAACGCGAACCTCGTCGCACAGGACCGCCCGTCGATCGACGACCCGACCAAGATCGACAAGGGCGCGGGCTTCCTGGGCGTGAGCGCCACCGTCGTCATGGAGAAGCAGGGCTTCGGCTATGCCGCCGGTGTCATGTGGGACCTGACCAAGCGCAGCGCCGAGGCCATCACGAGGTTCCCCCAGAAGATCGTCGGGGTGTGGCAGGCGGCCTTCGGCGGCGGCGAGCGTGATGTCACCAGCCCGATGAGCGTCGTCGGCGCGGGCCGCATCGGCGGCGAGATCGCGGCGGCCCCCGTCCCGGTGGAGAACAAGATCGTCGGGCTGCTCCAGCTCCTCGCCGGGGTGAACCTCGCGGTGGGCCTGTTCAACCTGATCCCGCTGCTGCCCCTCGACGGCGGCCAGATCGCCGGAGGGCTCTGGGAGGGGCTCAAGCGGGGGTACGCCCGGGTGCGCCGGCGTCCCGCCCCCGGCCATGTGGACATCGCCAAGGCCCTGCCCCTGACGTACGCGATGGCGGCCGTGCTCCTGGTGATGGGCACCCTGCTCATCTACGCCGACATCGTCAACCCGATCCGCCTGTCAGGCTGACCGGCGCCTCCAGTGCGGCCGCCGCCCGGCTCGGCCGCCGCCCGGCTCGGCCGGCGGCCGGTCGGTGGCTAGTACATCGAGACGTGCACGTGGTCGAAGTGGTTCGCGGTGACGCCGCCGCGGTTGGACATGGCCCGCCACCCGGGGAAGCCCAGGTTGTAGATCCGCTGCTTGTAGATGACGTACTTCACGCCCAGCTTGCGGCCGTTCTTGATGGCCCACGCGGCGACCTGGTCTCCCAGCGCGGCCTGCGCGGCCGAGGGCATCGCGCCGCCGGAGCTGAGCATGAAGTCGCATGCCCGGCCCAGCGGGTGCTCGCCGCCGTCGTTCTCGGCGCGGTAGCAGCCGACCGGGAAGCTGAGGGAGAAGTGGCTCTTCACCTCGGCCCGCATCAGCCGCGTCCTCGGAGTGATGTTGTCGCTGCCGGTGGGAAGCTCCGGCGCCCATGACCCGTTCGCCTTCTTGCCCGGCGCGGTCGGGATGAGCTGGTCGAGCTTGTCCTTGATCTGCCCGATCAGCTTCTCGGCGTCCTTGCGCTGGGCCGTCACCTGGACGACGTCGTCGCGGAGCTGCGCGGTCAGCTTGGTGGCGTCGTCGGCGGCCTTCTTGCGGGCGTTCCTGGCGGAGGTGAACCCCGACAGCTTGGCCGACTGCTCGGCCTGGAGCTGCTGGAGCATGGCGGCGTCACCGTATCCGGGGGACATGAGCTCGCCCACCATGCCGAGGCCGCCGGCCTGGTAGCGGAGCTGGGCGATGTCGCCGACCTGGTTCTCCGCCGCCTTGAGGTCGGTCTCGGCGCTCGCCAGCCGCTCACGGGCGGACTTCTCGGCGGCCTTGGCCTTGGCGACGGCGACGCGCTTGGCGTTGTACTCGCCGATCAGCTTGTCGACCTTCTTGCCGAGGGAGGCGAGCTGAGACTTGAGCTGTTTCTCTGTGGGTTTGGGGGCGGCGTTTCCCGCCGTCGCCTGGCCGAGCATGAGCCCGGCCACGGTAAGGAAGCTGGCGGCCGCATAGGCGTAGCGGCCCGAAGTCGGGGGCAGAGCCCACTCCTCTCCATCTGCCGACCGGGTTAGCTGACGGGTTCGGGCCGGAGACGCCCTACCACGAAGTGGATTCACCCCAAGAACCAATGGGTCCCCGGTTCCCAGGCGGGGCACCTGGGATTAGGCGCACCGACCGATACGGCCGGTGTGCGATGGATGGTAGTGGTAAAGGCCTGGTTATGGCGACTCTTGGGCCTAAATCACCCCAGGTCATCCTGCGACCGGAGCAGCCTGGCCGCCTCCTCGGGGAGGACGTCGTTCACGAAGGCGCCCATCGCGGACTCCGAACCGGCCAGATACTTGAGCTTCCGCTCGGCTCGCCGGATGCTGAACAGCTGGAGGTGCAGGTAGGCCAGGTCGCGCCCGGTGCGCACCGGGGCCTGGTGCCAGGCCGCGACATAGGGCATCGGCACGCCGAACAGCCCGTCCAGCCGCCGGAGCACATCGGTGTAGAGGGGGCCGAAGGCGGCACGCTCCTCGGCGTCCAGCGAGCACAGGTCGGGCACCTGGCGGTTCAGGTAGACGTGCACCTCGAACGGCCACCGGGCCGCGGCGGGGACGAACGCCGTCCAGTGGTCGTTCGACGCCACCAGGCGCGTCTCGGCCTTCCGCTCGGCCGCCAGCACGTCGGCGAACAGGTTGGCGCCCGTCCGCTCCCGGTATCGCCCGGCGGAGGCCAGCATCTGCCGGGTCCGCGGCGTCACGTAGGGATAGGCGTAGATCTGGCCGTGCGGGTGCCCCAGCGTGATGCCGATCTCGGCGCCGCGGTTCTCGAAGCAGAACACCTGCTCCACGCCGGGCAGCGCCGCGAGCTCCGCGGTGCGGTCGGCCCAGGCCGTGAGGACCAGGTCGACCTGGCCGGGGGAGAGCGCGGCGAACGACGACCCGTGCTCGGAGGTGAAGCACACCACCTCGCAGCGGCCGAGGCCGGGCCGTACCTCGCTCAGGCCGCCGACCTGCTCGTAGTCGCCCTCGTGGAAGCTGAAGGACGGGAACCGGTTCTCGAAGACGGCGACGTCGTACTCCGCGGCCGGGATCTCGGTCGCCCGGCCCGGCGCCGAGGGACACAGGGGGCACTCGTCGGCGGGCGGCAGGAACGTACGGCTCTGCCGGTGACCGGCGACCGCGACCCACTCGTCCATGACCGGGTCGTGGCGCAGCTCGGAGGCCGGAGGACGCGGGGGCAGCTCGCGGGTGTCGGGCGCGCCACGGTCGGCGTCGTCGCGGCGGTCGAAGTAGATCAGCTCGCGGCCGTCGGCGAGACGGGTGGCCGTGCGCTTCACTGGGCCACCACCTGCGGGGCCCCGGCGGGATCGGTGATGATCAGCGTGCCGACCTGGTCGGACAGCGCCGACCTGGCCTCCTCGGGCAGGCCCGTGTCGCTGATCACGACATGGGCCTCCTCCAGTTTGGCGATCGTGCTGATGCCCACCGTGCCCCACTTGGTGTGGTCGGCGAGCACGACCAGCTGCTGCGCGGCGGCGACCAGCTCGCGGTTGGTCTCGGCCTCCAGCAGGTTGGGAGTCGTGAACCCCGCCCTGGGGTTCATGCCGTGCACGCCCAGCATCAGCGTGTCGACGTTCAGCTGGCGGATGGCAGCCACGGCGACCGGGCCCACCAGCGCGTCCGACGGAGTGCGCACTCCTCCGGTGAGCACCACGGTCTGGTCGGCGCGCCCGGACCGGTGGAAGACGTCGGCGACCTGCACCGAGTTGGTGATGACGGTCAGCTCGGGGATGTCGGCCAGGTGGTGGGCGAGCGTCCAGGTGGTCGTGCCGGCCGACAGCGCCACGGCGGTGCCCGGGCGTACGAGCTCGGCGGCCTGGCGCGCGATGGCCTCCTTCTCGGCCTGCTGGCGCACGGACTTGGCCGCGAACCCCGGCTCCTCTGTCGACCCGGCGCCCGTGGCGGTGGCGCCGCCGTGCACCTTCTCGATCAGCCCGCGCTCGGCCAGGACCTCCAGGTCGCGGCGGATGGTCATATCGGATACCCCGAGCTCGCGGACCAGGTCGGCGACCCGTGCCGCGCCGTTCCTGCGAACGCGCTCGAGGATCGCCTGCTGCCGTTGCTGGGCCAGCATCGTCTCTCCTCTTCAACAGATTCCAACAAATTATCGCACGTTGCTAACGATCCAATGTTGAAACTTGATGGCGGAGAGCTCCCAACGGGAACCACACGCGTATGACGCGATCTTTGACCTTTGGGCCTTGTACGGCTCCGGCCCCAGGAGCAGTGTGGTTGGACGAGCCGCACGGGAAGGGGACCGCGAGATGGGCAGACGCGCGCGCAAGGGCAAGGCCCGCAGGAAGAAGAAGGCCAACCACGGCAAGCGGCCGGTGTCCCGCTGACCGCCGGAGCACCCGCGGTATCAGCCGCCGCGTCCCCACGCGGCGAGCAGGCGTGTCTGCGGGTCGGCTTCCTCGGGTAAGGGTCTCGCCCACGAGGTGGTCGACCAGGGTGCGCACGTCCCAGCCGCCGCACGCGGTGGGAAGCCGCCACTGGTGTGCCCTCACCCGGTGCACCTGCGCGCCGAAACAGTCGAGAGCCCTCCGGTAGGCCTCCCGGATGTCCATCGTCATCATGCCCCTCCCGCGTCGTCCAACCGACGGTAACCCGCCCGAAAGATCCCGTCAGGGGGAGCGACGGGCGGGTCCACGTCACCGCGCCGGTGAGGACACGAAGGGTCAGTCGAGCTGCCGGAGGGTGTCCTCGATCGCCCGGTGAAATGTCGGATATGCGTAGATCATGGTCTTGAGCTGCTCGATCGGCACCCGCGAGTGGACGGCCAGGGTCAGCATGCTCAGCATCTCGCCCGCGTACGGCCCGGCGGTCGTCGCGCCGACCAGCAAACGCCCGACCGCCACCAGCTTGACGAAGCCCTCGGCCCGGTGGATCCAGCCACGGGCGGACGAGGAGAGCCGGGTGAACGCGGTTCGCGCGGCGAGGCCCTTCTCGCGCGCCTCGCGCTCGGTCATCCCCACCGCCGCCACCTCCGGATCGGTGAAGGTCACCCTCGGGACGGCGTGATAGGACGCGGCCGGCCCGCGCTCGCCCAGGATGTCCGTCAGCGCGATCTCCGCCTGGTACATCGACATGTGGGTGAACGCGCCCTTGCCCGTCACGTCGCCGACCGCCCAGACTCCCTCCCCGGCGCGCATGTGCTCGTCGACCTTGATCGCGTGCGCGGACTCGTCGAGCCCGATCGCGCCGACGCCGAGCGCGGCGAGGTCGGACCTGCGCCCGGTGGCGATCAGCAGCCTCTCGGCACGGTGGCTGCCGTCCTCGGTCATCACGGTGAAGGCGGCCCCGTGGTGGTCCACCCGCGTGACCTCGGTGCCGGTGCGGACCGTCATCCCCTCGTCGGCGAAGACCTTCGCGACCAGCTCGCACGCCTCCGGCTCCTCGGGGCCGAGGAGCCGCTCGGCGGCCTCGATCACGGTGACCTCGGCGCCGAAACGGGCGAACACCTGGGCCAGTTCGGCCCCGATGGCGCCCCCGCCGAGCACGACGAGCGACTCCGGCACCTGCTCGGTCTCGATCGCGTCGTGGTTGGTCCAGTAGGGCGTGCCCGCGAGCCCCGCGATGGGCGGGACGGCGGCCTGGGAGCCGATGGAGATGACCACGCCGCGGCGGGCGCGCAGCGTGCGCGCGCCGTCGACCGTGACCTCTTTCGGCCCGGTGATCCTGCCACGGCCTCGTACCAGTGTGCCGCCCTTGTCGGTGAACCTGGCGGCGGCGACCTTGTCGTTCCAGTTGTCCGTCGCCTCCTCACGGATGCGACGGGCCACAGGAGCCCAGTCGGATGTGACGGCGGCCCCGCCCGCCATCCCGGGAATCCGCCTGCCCTCGGCGAGCAGGCCGGCCGCCCGGATCATCATTTTGGACGGGACGCATCCCCAGTAAGGACACTCGCCACCCACCAGGTTGGCCTCCACCCCGGCGACCGCCAGGCCCGCCTCCGCCAGGCGCCCGGCGACGTCCTCGCCGCCCGGCCCGAGACCCACGACGATGACGTCGAACTCTTCCACTTCCGCAGCCATGGACTCCCCCTGCCCTGGGGATACCGGGTCAACACGGACGCCGCCGAGATCCTCTGGGCGTCGTGCGGGCGGTGCCTCAGGCGCCGATCGGGCCGCCGTGCCAGGCCGGCATGGGCCGATGGCCGACGGCGACGTCGAAGGCGGCACGCGCCAGAAGGCGGGTCGAGTCCAGTGTGGTAAAGGGGGACACGGGCGTGACCAGCAGTGGGATCTCCGTGCACGCCAGGGCCACGTCGGTGCGGCGCAGCCTTACCGTACGGCTCTCGTCAGCAAGATCATTGCACCCATATCGCACAAGCGCGGTTAGTCAGCGGTTTCCGCTTCCCGCTGTTGGAGCCAGGCCACCAGATCTGTCGGCGCCAGCGACCGTAATAGCTGGTCATAGGCGTCGAGATCGTGGTCGGTGAGCGTCGTACGCCACTGTTGGGACTTGCCGGAGCGGAAGAAGGTATGGCTGTCGGTGAACAGGCCGAGCTGCTCGTCGGGAACAAGGTCAGCAGCCCGTGCACTCATCCGACCGAATGTGGCTGCCTGGATCAGTGTGGGCCAGAGTTTCTGCGGGACGGTGATGCCGAGTCGTTCGGCCAGCTGTCTCATCTGGCCTTGCAGATCGTGTGACAGGTCAGCGTGGTGCACGAGGATAACCGCAGGATCATGCCGACGGGCCCAGGCGCCGCCAAGGTGCCACACCACGCCCCGCAACGAATCAAGGTTCGCGGCGGGTGGCCGCTCGTCATGAATCCACTGCAGTAAGCGCTCCCGCTGACTCGCCGGCCGGGTGGGGCGAACCGCGGCAGCCCGTTCTTCGGATGTCTCGTGGTCGGAGGTCTGTGCCAAGAGCCTCTCGATGACGTCGCGGTCGAGGTTGGCGCGGTGGTGGTCCATCGACACCGCGACATCGCGCGGGTCGCGTCCCACTGTCAGGTACGAGACGCCCCCAGCGTCGGGCAGGCCGTCCAACGGAGTATGGGTCTTGATGAAACGGCGATGCTTTTGGGCATCGAGCACACGCAGGACATCGTCAATGGGGCGCAGTCGCATGTCCAGCCACGGTGACAGCGTGGTCAGCGCAGCAGGCAACTCGGTGCTTTGGAAGATCAGTAATGCGCAGATCATCTGCATCCACGTCGTCCCGCACTTCGACGGTGTACTGATGACGATGTCACCGGGCCGGAACGTGAACCGCTTCCACCGGCCGCTGTCGGTGAGCCCGCTGCGGTAAATAACAGGCGTGGTGCCGAACATCGCTAGATCCTAGCGATCCACCCTGAACGCCACTGGATCACCCTGAACTGCAACCCAAATTGCAACCGGGCGACCCTAGCGCCGCATCAGGCAACGTCCGCCCCGTTCTGAGTCGGTCAGCATGCTTTGCGGTTGTGCGGGCACGTTGCGAGGCTCGACTCATGTCGATTTTTAATCAGGGCTGCCGAGCGTGGGGACGTGCCCTCGCTCGTCCGCCTGCGTCTCGCGAACGCCGAAAGGCATGTCCAACTCGATCCGGTCATCTACCGCGTGCCCGACATCGAGGCCATGCGCAGGCACTGCGAGGAGGTGCTTTCGGCGGAGTCCAAGGTGCTGATCTTGATCGCTGAGGTGGCAGGCGAGGTGGTGGGCAGGGTGGAGGTGGTCTTGCTGGCAGATCCCCCGGAGCATTCGATCCTCATTCCGCGCCGCGCGGCCGAGATCCACACTGTCGTCCTGGACGGGCATCGCGGCAAGAGTGTGGGGTCGGCCTTGGTGATGGCGGCGGAGCAAGCTGCCGCAGAGCGCGGTGCCTCGATCCTCTATGCCGGAATCTTCACGCCGAACAAGGAAGCCGTCCGCTTCTACTCCTCGGCCGGCTTCGGAGCGCGTGGGACCTTGCTCAGCAAGGAGCCCGGCGTACCCGTTCAGCCACCCGCATAGCTTGGCGGCTCACGCCGCTCGAACGGTCACCCGGGCAGCGCGCACATCACAACAGGGCGAACGTTGCCTGATGCAGCACGCTTGGCTTCGCGATCGAGCGGGGGGTTGGGGTCCGACATAGATGGTCTCCGTAGTCGCCGGAGACCCAGGTGTCAACGATGTCTGTCAATTTTGGAAGTCCGAACGGAAGGGTTGTATCGGAGCCTGCTCAAGAACCACCTCGCCCCGACTTTCGGCAACTACAACGTGTGCGACATCAAGGAGGCCGACGTACGGCGCTGGCGCAAGGAACGCCTCGGCGCGGTTGGACAGTCGACCGTGGCCAAGGCGTACCAGCTCCTCAAGTCGATCACGAGTACGGCCGTAGAGGATGAACCCATGCCGGATCAAAGGGGCCGGCACCCCGGACACCCCTGAGCGGCGGATGATCCCGCTGGCGAAGGTTCTGGAGATCCTCGGCAAGGTGCCAGAGCGATACCGGGCGCTCGTGCTCCTCGGCACGTTCACGAGCCTTCGCTGGGGTGAGCTGGCCGGCCTGCGCCGTCCGAACCTCGACCTGGACGAGGGGGTCGTACGGGTCGTGAGTGAGCTGGCCGAACTCGACGGCGGCAAGCTCATGGAGGACACCCCCAAGTCTCGGGCGGGTCGTCGGGTCGTCTCCATCCCTGAAGAGATCATCCCGGAGCTTCGCCACCACCTCGACCAGTTCGCGGAACCGGGGGAGAACGGGCGAGTGTTCATCGGTCCCAAGGGGGCATGGCTGCGCCGTTCGGGGCTTCCGCCGGATCTGGAACACGGTTCGCGCGGATGTGGGGCTCCCTGATCTCCACTTCCGTGATCTTCGTCACGTCGGCAACACGCTCGCGGCGGCATCGGGTGCAAGCCTCAAGGAGCTGATGGTGAGGATGGGCCACGCGAGCCCCCGAGCGGCGCTGATCTACCAGCACGCGACGCAGGACCGGGACAAGGTCATCGCGGAGGCACTCGGCCAGGCGCTCAAGGTCGCTCGTGAGGGCACGCCAGAGAAGCGGCGGAAGTCGGCGACGGGGAACGGGCACGCTCGTCGGTCCGAAAAGGGGACGGGCACGCGACGGGCACGACACCAAAAGTAAGTCGTGAAAGAGTTAAGGCCCGGGCTGAGGATCATGTCCTCTACCTGGGCCTTTATCGTGAGAGCGGACGACGGGAATCGAACCCGCGTAGCCAGTTTGGAAGACTGGGGCTCTACCATTGAGCTACGTCCGCGCGAGCCGGTCGCCGTCTGGTCTAGACTTCATCCGGTCGTCAGGACGTAAGCGTACCGGAGATTGCGAGTGCGCGAGCGACCCGACGTTCCGGGGTGTAGCGCAGCTTGGTAGCGCGCCTGCTTTGGGTGCAGGAGATCATCGGTTCAAATCCGGTCACCCCGACGCGCCGGTATCCGGCTCCGCCTACGCGGGGAGCCGGCGGCGGAGTTCCGTCGATTCAGCGGGCGCTCGCGCCCGTTCGTCGGCGCTCAGAGCCCGGCACCGGGGGCAACGGTCGCGGGCCGCCAGGGCCGGGGCGAGCGTCGCTCAGTGGTCGGCGCGGAAATCAGCGGTCGGCGCGGAAGAGGGCCCAGACGGCCTTGCCGCCATCGTCCAGCGCGTCCCAGCCCCAGCAATTGCTGTAGGTCTCGACGATGTACAGGCCGCGCCCGTGCTCCGAGATGAAGTCCGGCTCCTTGGGCGTGGGCACCTCGTCGCTGGGGTCCGACACCGCGAGCAGTACATGCGGCGAAAGGCGCAGGAGCATCAGCGTGATCGGGTGCTCGACGTAGCGCCGCGCGGAGTAGCTCGCGTAGCGGACGGCGTTGGTGACCAGTTCGGACACCACGAGCGCCGCGTCGTCGCCGAGTTCCGGAAGTCCCCATCCCTTGAGGGTGGTCCGGGTCACGTCGCGGGCCGTTTTCACCGAATCGGCCTGGGGGCGCAACGGGCAGGTGGTGGCGTCCTCGCGACCGCTCGACCGCAACAGCCTTTGAAATCCCACTTCACGGGTTGCTTCGAGGCAGCGGGCCGCGGATACGGGCTCCAGCATCCTGCTGATACCTCCCGCTGTCATTGTCAGTCTCCGCAGCCTGTCGTCTCTTTTACGAGTTAGTGCACCTTTAACCCAATATGCACTAGGCCATCATGGGTCAGTATTGCGGCTCGGTGCAAGACCCAAATGCACGTGCAGTTGCGCCGTGCAGACGCATGAGCTCGTACGGATGGGACGTCTGAGTCGTGACGACGCGACAGGTGATAGGGACGCGCGGACCAGACCTTGTCACGGGGGCCGGAAGTGGTGACACTGTGTTGGCTGGCCTGAGTAGAGAAGGAGGCCGAATGACGCTGTTCCAGCCTGGATCCGGTCCCACGGCCCTCCGCATCCTCCTGGGCTCCCAGCTGCGTCGCCTCCGCGAGCAAAAGGGCATTTCGCGCGAGGAGGCAGGTCATCTGATCCGAGGTTCCGAATCCAAGATCAGCAGGATGGAGCTGGGCCGGGTCGGATTCAAGGAACGCGATGTGGCGGACCTGCTCACCTTTTACGGAGTCGCGGACGGAGAGGCCAGGTCGGCCGTCATGGACCTCCTGGACAGAGCGAACGAACCAGGCTGGTGGCACCGTTTCAACGATCTCCTGCCCTCCTGGTTCCAGGCGTACGTCGGCCTGGAAGAGGCCACATCGCGCATTCGCACCTACGAGGTGCAGTTCATCCCCGGCCTGCTGCAGACCAAGGAGTACGCCCGCGCCGTCATCACCGCGGGCGCGGCCGGTGTCGGCCCCGCGGAGATCGCGCGCCGCGTCGACCTGCGGGTGGAGCGCCAGCGCGTCCTCGACCGCGCCGACGGGCCGGTCTTCTGGGCGGTGATCGACGAGGCCGCGCTGCGGAGGCCGATCGGCGGCGCCGATGTGATGCGTGGACAGCTGGAGCACCTGCTTGAGCTCATGCGCCAGCCGAACATCACGATTCAGGTCATGCCGTTCAGTTTCGGCGGGCACAGCGCCGAGGGCGGCGCCTTCAGCATCCTGCGTTTCGAGGACAGCGAGCTTCCCGACGTGGTATACGTCGAGCAGCTTGCTAGCGCGCTCTACCTGGACAAACGCGAGGAAGTGGACCGTTACAGCGAGGTGATGGAGCGGCTGTGTGCCGTGAGCACCACTCCGGACGCGACGGTCGATATTCTTCAGAAGATCATCTCTGATAGATTCTGACGCCTGTCGATGACGCCGAAGGTGCCCGCCTGCCCTAGACTGGCATGCGGCGCTGGACACCCGCCACAGTTGAGCACGCCCAGATAGTTCGTGCCCGTTGGCCTGTGCACTGAGCCGCCCATGTGGGCGCGGCGCGCGAGCATGTCGCGGTAGCCGTACGGCATGACGCGCCCGCGATCACCAGAAGCTTGATCAAGGAGACCACCCCGTGAAGACCGCTGTCGAGGAGCTCAGCCCGACCCGGGTGAAGCTCACCGTCGAGGTGCCGTTCGAGGAGCTCGAGACGAGCATGCAGGCGGCGTACAAGAAGGTCGCGCAGCAGGTGCGCGTGCCCGGCTTCCGCCCCGGCAAGGTTCCCGCCCGCATCATCGAGCAGCGCTTCGGCCGCGCGGTGGTTCTGGAAGAGACCCTCAACGACGCCCTGCCGAAGCTGTACGGCCAGGCCGTCGACGAGAGCGACGTCTTCCCCGTGAGCCAGCCCGAGATCGAGGTCACCAAGATCGACGATGGCAAGGAGGTGGAGTTCACCGCGGAGGTGGACGTCCGCCCGGCCTTCGACATCCCGGCCTACGAAGGCCTTGAGGTGACCGTTCCCTCGGCCGAGGTCTCCGATGAGGACATCGACACCCAGATCGACGCGCTGCGCCAGCGGTTCGCGACGCTGACCGGGGTCGAGCGCCCTGCCGGCAACGGCGACTACGTCGTGATGGACCTCTCCGCCACGATCGACGGAAAGAACATCGAGGAGCAGCAGGCCTCGGACGTCTCCTACGAGGTCGGCGCCGGCTCGGTGCTGGAAGGCCTCGACGACGCCCTGGTCGGCATGGGCGCCGGCGACGAGAAGACCTTCACCACGACGCTCGTGGGCGGTGAGAACGCCGGCGAGGAAGCCGACGTCACCATCAACGTCAAGAGCGTCAAGGAGAAGGTCCTCCCTGAGCTCGACGACGAGTTCGCCGGCCTCGCCAGCGAGTTCGACACCCTCGAGGAGCTGCGCGACAGCATCCGCGAGCAGGCCCGCCGCAACAAGCTCGTCGACCAGGTCGTGCAGGCCCGCGAGAACGCGCTGGCCACCCTGCTCGACCAGCTCGACATCCCGCTCCCCGACAGCGCGCTGAAGGCCGAGCTCGACGCCCGCAAGCACAATCTCGAGCACCAGATCGGCGAGAGCGGCCTCAGCCGCGAGGCGTTCTTCCGGCTCTACCAGACCACCGAGGAAGAGCGGTTCGCCGAGTTCGACGAGAACTCCCGCAAGGCGATCAAGACCGGCTTCCTGCTCGACAAGATCGTCAAGCAGGAGGACCTCGGGGTCAACGAGCAGGAGCTCACCAACTTCGTGGTGCGCCGCGCCATGCAGATGGGCGTCGCCCCGAACACCCTCGCCCAGCACCTCGCCGACAACGACCAGCTCACGCTGGCGATGGTCGAGATCGTCCGTGACAAGGCCAAGACCGTCATCGGCGACGCGGCCAAGGTGACCGACGATGCGGGCAACGAGGTCGACCTCAAGGCCATCTACACCGAGCTCAACGAGGCCGACGAGGCCGCCGCCGCCGAGAGCGCCGCCCAGCCGGCCGAGTGACGCTCCGGTTCGCCTGACATCAGCGCCCGAATCACCGTTCAGGCGTTGACGGGGCCTTCCGGCTGCCCGGTTCACATCGAGCCGTGCTGGAAGGCGATGCATTCTCTGTACGACGCCCCCGCCGCGATCTCGCGGCGGGGGCGTCGTCGTCTCACCTCTAGAGGCATGCACGCTTAGGCGAAGTTTGGGGTGATTCTTGCCGATTGCGGGGCAGCTCCCGACTGTGTGCGCAGGCAATCGGGGGAGCCGATGATCGAGGGTTACCTCATCGTCGCCGTGTTCATCGCCGTGATCATGCTGGTCGGGCGGGGGTTGGCGCGGCATTTCGGCATACCGCAGGCGATACCGCTGGTCCTGCTGGGAGTGGCCGCGAGCCTGCTGCCCGGCATGTCCAAGGCCGCGGTGGCGCCCGAGGTCATCCTGAACATCTACCTGCCGCTGCTGGTCTACCGCGCTGCGTTCCTGACCGCGCCTCGCGAGACCAAGGAGGACGCGGTCCCCATCTCGGTGATGGCCTTCGGCCTCACGTGCGTGACCGCCTTCGCCGTCATGGTGGCGGTGCACCTGGCCGTGCCCCAGGTGGGCTGGCCGGTCGCCCTCGCGCTCGGCGCGGCGGTCTCGCCGACCGACCCGGTGTCGGCGACTTCGATCATGCAGCGCCTCGGCGCCCCGCGCCGCCTGGTGACGATCCTGGAGGGTGAGAGCCTCGTCAACGACGCCGTGGCCCTCACCCTGTTCGGCCTGGCGCTCACCGCGATCTCCGAGCCGGTCACGCTGGCCGGCGGTGCCTGGCTGATGGTCCGCGTCGTCGTGGGCGCGGTGCTGTACGGCCTGGTCGTCGGATGGCTCGTGGCCCGGCTCCGCCTCTGGATCAAGGATGGCGGCGCGCAGATCGTGGTCTCCCTGATCACGCCGTTCCTCGCCTACCTCCCTGCGGAGCATTTCGGGCTTTCCGGGGTGCTCGCCACCATCACCACCGGCTTCTACCTCGGCATGCGCGCTCACGGGCTGCTCCAGCCCGCCTCCAGGCTCACCGGCAACGCGTTCTGGGACGTCCTGGTCTTCCTGCTGGAATCCAGCCTGTTCGTCCTGCTCGGGCTGGAGATCCGCCAGGTGATCACCGGGGTGTCGAGCTACTCGGCGGCCTCGCTGGCGGGGACGGCCCTGATCGTCCTCGCCGTCATCGTGCTGCTCAGGCTGCTGTGGACAGTGGTGGTGTTCCCGCTGGCCAAGTGGCTGCCGGGCAGGCACCTGTCGTTCGACCGCGTCGCCAGGGCCGAGCGGGTCGTCATGGGCTGGGCGGGGATGCGCGGCGCGATCACCCTCGCCGTCGCCCTGTCGATCCCGCTGACCGTGCCGAACCGGCCATTGATGATCTTCCTGGCCGCCGTCGTGGTCCTCGTCACCCTTCTCGGTCAGGCCACCACTCTGGCGCCGCTGCTGCGCCGCCTCGGCCTGGGGGAGTCCAAGAAGTCCGTCATCGAGGAGGCCACCGCCCGGGAGGCCACGATGGAGGCCGCCCTGGCGCGGCTCGACCGGCTCAGCTCCGACGGCCAGGTGGACGACCACATGGCCGACGTCTTCCGCCAGCTGCTCGAACTGCGGCTCGATCGCGTACGGGCGATCCTCGACGACGACGTGGAAGAAGGGGCGTCCGGTCAGTCCGAGACCCGTTGGCTGCGCAAGCAACTCGCCCATGCCCAGCGGGAGAAACTGGACGAGCTGTACTCGAAGGGCAAGATCAGCGCGGGGACGCAGCGTCATCTCATCCACGAGCTCGACCTCGAAGATCGCCGCCGCGCGTCGGGCCCCCACTGAGCCCCTAGGCACCTGCGCCGTCAGCGAACAGTGTGGAGACGGGGTCTGACCGGTCGGTGCCGCGCGTTAAGGTCACAAGCAAAGCCCATCGATTACGACGCATCGGAAGGTGACGCTGTGACCAGCCCGCCGACCTCTTTCCAGCCCACCAGCTTCGGGCCGGAGTCGCGTGGCCGTGAGAACGGCTCGTTCCGGCTCGAGGACCAGCTATACAACCGTCTGCTGCGTGAGCGCATCGTGGTGCTCGGCACCCAGGTGGACGACGAGGTCGCCAACCGCATCTGCGCAGAGCTGCTGCTCCTGGCCGCCGACGACTCCGACCGTGACATCTGGCTCTACATCAACTCTCCTGGCGGTTCGGTGACCGCCGGCATGGCGATTTACGACATGATGGAGTATGTGCCGAACGATGTCTGCACGGTCGCCATGGGTCTCGCCGCCTCGATGGGGCAGTTCCTGCTGTGCGCCGGGGCCACAGGCAAGCGTTACGCGCTGCCGCACGCTCGCATCATGATGCACCAGCCTTCCGGCGGCATCGGCGGCACGGCCGCGGACATCGCGATCCAGGCCGAGCAGATGCTCTACGTCAAGAAGACCTTGGCGGAGCGCATCGCCCACCACACGGGCCAGCCGCTCGACCAGATCGAGAGGGACTCCGATCGGGACCGCTGGTTCACGGCAGAGGAGGCCAAGGACTACGGCTTCATCGACAATGTCGTGCGCAGCGCGCGGCAGGTGCCCTCTGAGGGCGCCGTCTCCTGAAGGGGCAACTCGTGAGTGATCTGATCCGGCCGGGAGACATCAACGGCCGCTACATCATCCCTTCGTTCGTCGAACGCACCACGTACGGCGTCAAGGAGATGAACCCTTACAACAAGCTTTTCGAGGATCGCATCATCTTCCTCGGGGTGCAGATCGATGACGCGTCGGCGAACGACGTGATGGCCCAGCTGCTGACCCTGGAGTCACTCGATCCCGACCGTGACATCAGCATCTACATCAACTCCCCGGGTGGCTCGTTCACCGCGATGACGGCGATCTACGACACCATGCAGTTCGTCCGTCCGGAGATCCAGACGGTCTGCCTCGGCCAGGCGGCATCCGCCGCGGCCGTGCTGCTGGCCGGCGGCACTCCGGGCAAGCGCTTCGCGCTGCCGAATGCCCGTGTCCTGATCCACCAGCCGTCCACCGAGGGTGGCGGCCAGGGAAGCGACATCGAGATCCAGGCGCGCGAGATCCTGCGGATGCGCTCGCTGCTGGAGGAGATCGTCGCCCGTCATTCGGGCAAGACGCAGGAAGAGGTCCGTCGCGACATCGAGCGCGACAAGATCCTCAATGCCGATGAGGCCAAGGACTATGGCCTGATCGACGACATCATCCCCTCACGGAAGAAACGCGCCCAAGCCGTGGCTTCCTGAGGACGCGGATCGCACCGGAACGGTGCCCAATTGGGCACGTTCCGGTGCGACTCACCGCTAGGGGGCGCACTGAGGGCCCAGAAGACGGTAACGTCGAAACCTGAGCGGGATGACTTTTCGGACCGAGTCCGCAAGATTCGGATCGCGGAGCAGGCGGTCCCACGCAAAGGAGTATCTGGGGTGGCACGCATCGGCGACGGCGGAGACCTGCTGAAGTGCTCGTTCTGCGGGAAGAGCCAGAAGCAAGTCAAGAAGCTCATCGCCGGACCAGGCGTCTACATCTGCGATGAGTGCATCGATCTCTGCAACGAGATCATCGAGGAGGAACTCTCCGAGTCCTCCGAGCTCAAGTGGGACAGTCTTCCCAAGCCGAGAGAGATCTACGAGTTCCTCGACGCCTACGTCATCGGTCAGGACAAGGCGAAGCGGGCCCTCTCGGTGGCGGTCTACAACCACTACAAGCGGGTGCAGTCCGGCGAACGCGGCCGAGACGACGGTCTTGAGCTGGGAAAGTCCAACATTCTGTTGCTCGGCCCGACCGGTTCGGGCAAGACCCTGCTCGCGCAGACTCTCGCGAAGATGCTGAACGTGCCGTTCGCCATCGCGGACGCCACGGCGCTCACGGAGGCGGGCTACGTCGGCGAGGATGTCGAGAACATCCTGCTCAAGCTGATCCAGGCCGCCGACTACGACGTCAAGAAGGCCGAGACGGGCATCATCTACATCGACGAGGTCGACAAGATAGCCCGCAAGAGCGAGAACCCCTCGATCACCCGTGACGTCTCGGGCGAGGGCGTGCAGCAGGCGCTGCTGAAGATCCTCGAAGGCACGACCGCCTCGGTCCCGCCGCAGGGCGGCCGCAAGCACCCGCACCAGGAGTTCATCCAGATCGACACCACCAACGTGCTGTTCATCTGCGGTGGCGCCTTCGCCGGCCTCGAAAAGATCATCGAGTCGCGCATCGGCAAGAAGGGCATCGGGTTCAACGCGATCATCCACTCCAAGGATGAGATCGACGCGTCCGACATCTTCGCCGACGTCATGCCGGAGGACCTACTGAAGTTCGGCATGATCCCCGAGTTCGTCGGCCGTCTTCCGATCATCACCAGCGTGCACAACCTCGACCGCGAGGCGCTCATCCAGATCCTCACCGAGCCGAGGAACGCCCTGGTCAAGCAGTACCGCCGGCTGTTCGAGCTCGACAACGTCGAGCTGGAGTTCACCGACGACGCGCTGGAGGCCATCGCCGACCAGGCGATCCTGCGCGGCACCGGAGCCCGCGGGCTGCGCGCCATCATGGAAGAGGTCCTCCTCTCGGTGATGTACGAAGTGCCCTCCCGGCAGGATGTGGCCCGCGTCGTCATCACCAGGGAGTCGGTCCTGGAGCACGTCAACCCCACCCTGGTCCCTCGCGACCAGCTGAACGCCAAGCAGCAGCGCACTCCCCGGGAGAAGTCCGCCTGATCGGGCGATCACTCCGACGACGCTGACGCCACCTGATCGCGAGCGGCCACCCGGCCGCCCGCGATCACGGCTTTCCAGCGGAAAACGGCCGCGATTCAGGACATTTCCGGGCCCAGGTCCGTATCTCTGGCGCGCTGCGGAGACCCCGGCGATGTAACTCACCGTAATGTCGTCATACTTATAGTCATGCCCAATATGGTTTTTGGGCGGCTTATGTCCGTATATCGGGTAAGGGGCGGCCTGTGGTTAGGACACGGGCAAGGTGCGGGCCTCCCTACAATTGGTGACTGTGACAACGCCTGAGCTGCCAACCCAGTACGCACCCGCTGACGTCGAGACCCAGAGCTACGAGCGCTGGGTGGCGGAGGGCTACTTCACTGCGGATGTAGGCAGCGGGCGCGAGCCGTACAGCATCGTCCTGCCGCCGCCCAACGTCACCGGTGTCCTCCACATCGGCCACGCCCTCGACCACTCCATCCAGGACGCCCTCAGCCGGCGGGCCCGCATGCGCGGGTTCGAGACCTTGTGGCTCCCCGGCATGGACCACGCCGGCATCGCCACGCAGAACGTCGTCGAGCGCGAGCTGGCCAAGGAGGGCCTGTCCCGGCACGACCTCGGGCGCGAGGCGTTCGTCGAGCGGGTCTGGCAGTGGAAGGAAGAGTCGGGCGGCCGCATCCTCGGTCAGATGACCAAGCTTGGTGACAGCGTCGACTGGTCGCGCGAGCGGTTCACCATGGACGAAGGCCTCTCCCGGGCCGTCCAGACGATCTTCAAGCGGCTCTTCGACGACGGCCTGATCTACCGCGCCGAGCGCATCATCAACTGGTGCCCGCGCTGCCTCACCGCGCTCTCCGACATCGAGGTCGACCACACCGACGACGAAGGCGAGCTGGTCTCGATCCGCTACGGCGAGGGCGAGTCGTCCATCGTCGTCGCCACCACCCGGGCCGAGACGATGCTCGGAGACACGGCCGTCGCCGTGCACCCCGCAGACGAGCGTTATGCCCACCTGATCGGCACGTCGGTGGAGGTGCCGCTCACCGGGCGCCTGATCCCGATCGTGGCGGACGAGCACGTCGACCCGGCGTTCGGCACCGGCGCGGTCAAGGTCACCCCCGCCCACGACCCCAACGACTTCGAGATCGGCCGGCGCCACGGGCTGCCGTCGCTCGCGGTCATGGATGAGCGGGGCGTCATCACCGCCCACGGTCCCTTCCAGGGGCTAGACCGCTTCGAGGCCAGGCCCGCCGTGGTCGCCGCGCTGCGCGCCGAGGGGCGCGTGGTCGCCGAGCGGCGTCCGTACCTCCACGCCGTCGGCCACTGCTCCCGCTGCAAGACCGTGGTCGAGCCGAGGTTGTCCCTGCAGTGGTTCGTGAACGTCCAGCCCCTGGCGAAGGCCGCGGGGGACGCCGTGCGCGACGGCCGCACCCGCATCCAGCCGCCTGAGCTGGCCAAGCGCTACTTCGACTGGGTCGACGACATGCACGACTGGTGCATCTCCCGCCAGCTGTGGTGGGGCCACCGCATCCCGGTCTGGTACGGCCCGGAGGGCGAGGTGCTGTGCGTCGGCCCCGACGAGGAGCCTCCCGCCGGGTACGTGCAGGACCCCGACGTGCTCGACACCTGGTTCTCCTCGGCCCTGTGGCCCTTCTCCACCCTCGGCTGGCCGGAGCGCACGCGCGAGCTGGAGCGCTTCTACCCCACGACGGTCCTGGTGACGGGGTACGACATCCTGTTCTTCTGGGTCGCGCGGATGATGATGTTCGGGCTCTACGCCATGGACGGCACGCCGCCGTTCCAGACGGTCGCGCTCCACGGCATGGTCCGCGACCAGTACGGCAAGAAGATGTCGAAGTCGTTCGGAAACGTCGTCGACCCGCTCGACTGGATCTTCCGGTACGGCGCGGACGCGACCCGCTTCACCCTGCTGCGGGGCGCCGGCCCGGGGTCGGACGTGGCGATCAGTGAAGACTGGGCCGCGGGCTCCCGCAACTTCTGCAACAAGATCTGGAACGCCACCCGGTTCGCGCTGATGAACGGCGCGACGGTCTCGGCCCCACTGCCCGACCCCGGCGACCTGACCGTCGCCGACCGGTGGATCCTGTCCCGCCTGCGGTCGGTCGTCGCCGCGGTGGACACGGGCTACGAGGACTTCGAGTTCGCCAAGATCTCCGATCACCTCTACCACTTCGCGTGGGATGAGGTCTGCGACTGGTACGTCGAACTGGCCAAGATCCAGATCGCGTCGGGCGGTGAGGTGGCCGACCGCACCCGCCTGGTGCTGGGGCACGTGTTCGACGCGCTGCTCCGGCTGCTGCATCCTCTCGTGCCGTTCGTCAGCGAGGAGCTGTGGCGGGCGCTCACCGGGGGGCCGTCCATCACGGTCGCCTCCTGGCCGGTCACCGACGCGCGGTACGCCGATCAGGCGGCCGAGGGGGAGATCCTCTCTCTGCAGGAGCTCATCACCGAGGTCCGCCGCTTCAGATCCGACCAGGGGCTGAAGCCCGGCCAGCGGGTCGCCGCCAGGCTCTCACTCGACGGTACGGCGCTCGCCGCCCATGAGACCGCCATTCGCACCCTGCTGCGGCTGGACGACCCCGCAGAGTCGTTCACGGCCACGGCACGGCTCACCGTGGGCCCGGCCGTCGTCGAGATCGACACCGCCGGAGCCATCGACGTGGCCGCCGAGCGGCGGCGCATGGACAAGGATCTCGCCGCCGCGCGCAAGGAGGCGGCCCAGTCGGCCGCCAAGCTGGCGAACGAGCAGTTCATGTCCAAGGCACCGGAGGATGTCGTGGTCAAGGTCCGCGCCAGGGCGGCGCAGGCGGACGCCGACATCGCCAGGCTAGAGGCCCAGCTGGCGGCGCTGCCGGCGAGTTGAGACACCCTTCTGGGAGCCCGTGACCACGATGGTCGCGGGCTCCTGCGCGTCGATCCACAAGGGGCCTGTGCGCTTCGGTCCGTAAGGGTCCGAAGCGGAAGGTTTGGGCGTTCGCGACCCGGGAATAACCAGGGGCTGACCCAAGTTGTTCATGACACGGTCGCACCGATGCTAGAGTTCTTCTCGCAGGGCGCGCCACACTCCGCTCGATCTGAACGGAGACTCCGGGAATCATTCGACTCCCAGAGGTGTTAGGCTCTCCTGCACTCCCGCAAGACCTACCTGGCTTTGAAGCGCAACGTCAGTACTTGACGAGGCTCTCCGGACCTGGTAAGTTAGTGGAGTTGCCCTGGAGACGGGGCGGTCTGAATCCTAGTGGGTTCGGATGGCTGGAAGTCAAGTGCCTGCAAAGGCGCGGTTTGCTCCCGGTCAAACGGCCTTGTAAGATGAAGACATACGAGATGGAAGCCCCGGAGTTCGGGTCCACGTGGTGGGTTCGGGTGATGGTGTACGCGTCCGTTTCTTGAGAACTCAACAGTGTGTTAAAAGCCAGTGCATGAATATGCATACCTCCGTCTTCCATGCGCTCTTGTGGGTGTGTGGGGATGGTTTCCTTTGGTTGACATCGCACATGTGTGTGTGGTGTTCGCCGGGATTTCTTCAGACATTGTTTGGAGAGTTTGATCCTGGCTCAGGACGAACGCTGGCGGCGTGCTTAACACATGCAAGTCGAGCGGAAAGGCCCTTCGGGGTACTCGAGCGGCGAACGGGTGAGTAACACGTGAGTAACCTGCCCCTGACTTTGGGATAAGCCCGGGAAACTGGGTCTAATACCGGATACGACCAGCCTTGGCATCGGGTGCTGGTGGAAAGTTTTTTCGGTTGGGGATGGACTCGCGGCCTATCAGCTTGTTGGTGGGGTAGTGGCCTACCAAGGCGACGACGGGTAGCCGGCCTGAGAGGGCGACCGGCCACACTGGGACTGAGACACGGCCCAGACTCCTACGGGAGGCAGCAGTGGGGAATATTGCGCAATGGGCGAAAGCCTGACGCAGCGACGCCGCGTGGGGGATGACGGCCTTCGGGTTGTAAACCTCTTTCAGCAGGGACGAAGTTGACGTGTACCTGCAGAAGAAGCGCCGGCTAACTACGTGCCAGCAGCCGCGGTAATACGTAGGGCGCAAGCGTTGTCCGGAATTATTGGGCGTAAAGAGCTCGTAGGTGGCTTGTCGCGTCTGCCGTGAAAGCCCATGGCTTAACTGTGGGTCTGCGGTGGATACGGGCTGGCTAGAGGTAGGTAGGGGCAAGCGGAATTCCTGGTGTAGCGGTGAAATGCGCAGATATCAGGAGGAACACCGGTGGCGAAGGCGGCTTGCTGGGCCTTACCTGACGCTGAGGAGCGAAAGCGTGGGGAGCGAACAGGATTAGATACCCTGGTAGTCCACGCTGTAAACGTTGGGCGCTAGGTGTGGGGTCCTTCCACGGATTCCGTGCCGTAGCTAACGCATTAAGCGCCCCGCCTGGGGAGTACGGCCGCAAGGCTAAAACTCAAAGGAATTGACGGGGGCCCGCACAAGCGGCGGAGCATGTTGCTTAATTCGACGCAACGCGAAGAACCTTACCAAGGCTTGACATCGCCCGGAAAGCTCTGGAGACAGAGCCCTCTTCGGACTGGGTGACAGGTGGTGCATGGCTGTCGTCAGCTCGTGTCGTGAGATGTTGGGTTAAGTCCCGCAACGAGCGCAACCCTTGTTCCATGTTGCCAGCACGCCCTTTGGGGTGGTGGGGACTCATGGGAGACTGCCGGGGTCAACTCGGAGGAAGGTGGGGATGACGTCAAGTCATCATGCCCCTTATGTCTTGGGCTGCAAACATGCTACAATGGCCGGTACAGAGGGTTGCGATGCCGTGAGGTGGAGCGAATCCCTAAAAGCCGGTCTCAGTTCGGATTGGGGTCTGCAACTCGACCCCATGAAGTCGGAGTCGCTAGTAATCGCAGATCAGCAACGCTGCGGTGAATACGTTCCCGGGCCTTGTACACACCGCCCGTCACGTCACGAAAGTCGGCAACACCCGAAGCCCGTGGCCCAACCAGCTTGCTGGGGGGAGCGGTCGAAGGTGGGGCTGGCGATTGGGACGAAGTCGTAACAAGGTAGCCGTACCGGAAGGTGCGGCTGGATCACCTCCTTTCTAAGGAGCATCTGGCTGAGCTCGCGGGTGCGTCGCAAGGTCGTCGCATCGGGGTTTGGTCCATGGTCGTGTTCGCAAGCGTTCGTCTTGTGCGCGACCTGCTCATTAGTGGAGCACTGGCTAGTCGGATCGTCGGGGTCGTCCCGGCGGCTGGTACCGCCGTGAGTCTCCTCCTTGTGAGGGGGGTTGCGGAGTGGGAACGCTGTCGTGGGGGTTCGGGTGGTTCGAACACACTGTTGGGTCCTGAGGAAACGGGCCAACGCGCGGGGCCGCTGTCGCAGCTGTTGCTGTGGGGTTGCGGTCTCGTTGCTTGTTGGGTCTGTTCCTTGTTTGCGGGGCCAGCCTTCCGTCATACCGGTTCGCATCGTGGCTTGAGAGATGTTGTGTCTTTCGGGTTGGTGGTGTGGGTGTCTGGTGGTGGGTGGGGTTGGTGGCCTGTTTGTTGTTTGTGAATTGCATAGTGGACGCGAGCATCTTTGTGGCCAAGTTTTTTAGGGCACACGGTGGATGCCTTGGCATCAGGAGCCGATGAAGGACGTGGGAGGCTGCGTTAAGCCTCGGGGAGTCGCCAACCAGACGTTGATCCGGGGATGTCCGAATGGGGAAACCTAGCACCAGTCATGTGGTGTTGCCGCCGTCTGAATGTATAGGGCGGTTGGTGGTAACGCGGGGAAGTGAAACATCTCAGTACCCGTAGGAAGAGAAAACAATAGTGATTCCGTGAGTAGTGGTGAGCGAAAGCGGATGAGGCTAAACCATGCGCGTGTGATAGCCGGCAGGTGTTGCGTGTGTGGGGTTGTGGGACCCTCTTGGAGGAGCTGCCGTTCTTCCGAACAGTGATAAATCGATGGGGTAGTCGAAGCTTCTGGGAAGTTGCGCCGTAGACCGTGAGAGTCGGGTAGGCGAAACCTTGTCGACTGTTTGAGGGGATCCCAAGTAGCACGGGGCTCGAGGAATCCTGTGTGAATCTGCCAGGACCACCTGGTAAGCCTAAATACTCCCTGATGACCGATAGTGAACAAGTACCGTGAGGGAAAGGTGAAAAGCGCCCCGGTGAGGGGTCGTGAAATAGTACCTGAAACCGTGTGCCTACAAGCCGTAGGAGCTTGGACGAGGCTTGCCTTGTCCGTGATGTGACTGCGTGCCTTTTGAAGAATGAGCCTGCGAGTTATGGTGTGTGGCGAGGTTAACCCGTGTGGGGGAGCCGTAGCGAAAGCGAGTCTGAATAGGGCGTTTGAGTCGCATGCTGTAGACCCGAAGCGGAGTGATCTACGCATGGGCAGGTTGAAGCGCGGGTAAGACCGTGTGGAGGACCGAACCCACCAGGGTTGAAAACCTGGGGGATGACCTGTGTGTAGGGGTGAAAGGCCAATCAAACTCCGTGATAGCTGGTTCTCCCCGAAATGCATTTAGGTGCAGCGTCACGTGTTTCTTGCCGGAGGTAGAGCACTGGATGGCTGATGGGCCTTACCGGGTTACTGACGTCAGCCAAACTCCGAATGCCGGTAAGTGAGAGCGTGGCAGTGAGACTGCGGGGGATAAGCTCCGTAGTCGAGAGGGAAACAGCCCAGACCACCGACTAAGGCCCCTAAGCGTGTGCTAAGTGGGAAAGGATGTGGAGTCGCAGTGACAACCAGGAGGTTGGCTTAGAAGCAGCCATCCTTGAAAGAGTGCGTAATAGCTCACTGGTCAAGTGATTCCGCGCCGATAATGTAGCGGGGCTCAAGTACACCGCCGAAGTCGTGGCATTCACGCGTTAAGCCCGGTGTGATGTGAGTCACATCTAGGTGTGTGGATGGGTAGGGGAGCGTCGTGCGGCCGGCGAAGCAGCCGAGTGATCGAGTTGTGGAGGCCGTGCGAGTGAGAATGCAGGCATGAGTAGCGAATCAGAAGTGAGAAACTTCTGCGCCGGATGACCAAGGGTTCCTGGGCTAGGCTAATCCGCCCAGGGTAAGTCGGGACCTAAGGCGAGGCCGACAGGCGTAGTCGATGGACAACGGGTTGATATTCCCGTACCCGCTAGCACGCGCCCATATCGAATCCAGTGATACTAAGGGTCCTTAAGCCCCTGTTGTCCTTCGGGACTTGGTGAGGCTGAACGCCTGGCCTGATCTGGTAGTAGGTAAGCGATGGGGTGACGCAGGAGGGTAGCCCATCCCAGGCGATGGTTGTTCCTGGGGTAAGCATGTAGCCCGTGGCATAGGTAAATCCGTGCCACACGTAGGGTGAGATGTGATGCCGAGCCGATTGTGGTGAAGTGGGTGATCCCATGCTGCCGAGAAAAGCCTCTAGTGAGTGTGCCGGCGGCCCGTACCCTAAACCGACTCAGGTGGTCAGGTAGAGAATACCAAGGCGATCGGGTGAACTGTGGTTAAGGAACTCGGCAAATTGCCCCCGTAACTTCGGGAGAAGGGGGACCCTTGCTGGTGATGAGTCTTGCACTCGGAGCTGGTGGGGGTCGCAGTGGCCAGGGGGAAGCGACTGTTTACTAAAAACACAGGTCCGTGCGAAGTCGTAAGACGATGTATACGGACTGACGCCTGCCCGGTGCCGGAACGTTAAGGGGACCGGTTAGTGCGCTTTCGGGCGTGCGAAGCTGAGAACTTAAGCGCCGGTAAACGGCGGTGGTAACTATAACCATCCTAAGGTAGCGAAATTCCTTGTCGGGTAAGTTCCGACCTGCACGAATGGCGTAACGACTTCCCCGCTGTCTCAACCACAGACCCGGCGAAATTGCACTACGAGTAAAGATGCTCGTTACGCGCAGCAGGACGGAAAGACCCCGGGACCTTCACTACAGCTTGACATTGGTGTTTGGGACGGCTTGTGTAGGATAGGTGGGAGACGGTGAAGCTCGGACGCTAGTTCGGGTGGAGTCATTGGTGAAATACCACTCTGGTCGTTTTGGATGTCTAACCCGCGCCCGTGTATCCGGGTGGGGGACAGTGTCTGGTGGGTAGTTTAACTGGGGCGGTTGCCTCCTAAAGGGTAACGGAGGCGCCCAAAGGTTCCCTCAGCCTGGTTGGCAATCAGGTGTTGAGTGTAAGTGCACAAGGGGGCTTGACTGTGAGACCGACAGGTCGAGCAGGAGCGAAAGCTGGGACTAGTGATCCGGCGGTGGCATGTGGAAGCGCCGTCGCTCAACGGCTAAAAGGTACCCCGGGGATAACAGGCTGATCTTCCCCAAGAGTCCATATCGACGGGATGGTTTGGCACCTCGATGTCGGCTCGTCGCATCCTGGGGCTGGAGTAGGTCCCAAGGGTTGGGCTGTTCGCCCATTAAAGCGGTACGCGAGCTGGGTTTAGAACGTCGCGAGACAGTTCGGTCCCTATCCGCTGCGCGCGCAGGAGACTTGAAAGGGGCTGTCCCTAGTACGAGAGGACCGGGACGGACGAACCTCTGGTGTGCCAGTTGTTCTGCCAAGAGCACGGCTGGTTGGCTACGTTCGGGAGGGATAACCGCTGAAAGCATCTAAGCGGGAAGCCTGCCTTGAGATGAGGTCTCCCACCTGGAAACAGGGTAAGGCTCCCAGGAGACGACTGGGTTGATAGGCCGGAGGTGGAAGCATCGTGAGGTGTGGAGCTGACCGGTACTAATAGGCCGAGGACTTGACCACAAAGCTAATGTTCCCCTGCGTGGTCAAAGTGTGTGATGGTGTGCTGCGGCCCCGGTTCTCTTCGCCGGGTCCCGGGTGCATGCGCAACCGTCACATGATTCCCTAGCAGGGGGCATCTTGCTCGCGTCCACTATGTAACTCAGAAACAACAAACTGGGGTGACCCGGGTTGTATGTTTCAAGGGGTTACGGCGGTCATAGCGGAAGGGAAACACCCGGTTACATTCCGAACCCGGAAGTTAAGCTTTCCAGCGCCGATGGTACTGCACCGGGGACGGTGTGGGAGAGTAGGACACCGCCGGACAAATATTGTGTTGGTAGGAGAGCCATCCACTTTGTGGATGGCTTTCCTGCGTTTTGGGGTATTTCCCGCTGGCCGCCTGACCCGCTGGCCGCCTGACCCGCTGGCCGCCTGACCCTCTGGACACGTGACTATCTAGCTCGTCCGTTCCCCAGCTCCCTCCGTCCTCTACGACCGTCCACTCCCACTACTCCGTCCACGGGTTCCCTGCCCCCGGAGCCATTGGGGAAGTGGTCCGCGGCGGGTTCGGGGATCGGACTCCTCCGCCGGCCAGGTGCCCCGCCCTCGGTCCCTTCGATGGTCGTTCGCCGTAGATTCGGCGCCGGCACCGCCGCACCACATCCCATGTCGGCGTACGGGTCCATGTGCAGAGTCAGGTACAGGCGAACGTGCAGAGTTGAAGGAGACCTCTCCGCTGGAGAAAACTCGCGTCGGTGTTCGCGCCCGGCAGCACGCACCGCCCGCATACCGGGGCCGGGGCACGCATGCTCGGCATCAGCATCCTCACCCGGTAGCCGGCTCGCTGGCGTGCGCCAGTCGCAAGGCGCCAGCGCGCGCGGCCGCCAGCGTCACCCGCACCGCCTGGTCGGCGGTCGCCTCGTGGACCGGATCGGCAGTGATAAGCAGGCGTAGGTAGATCGGCGCGGCAAGAGTCTTGAAGAGCTCGGCAGGATCGGTATCCCCGGGCAGTTCGCCGCGCTCGATGGCGCGCGTCACCACCGGTTCGGCTCTGGTGAGCCGGTCATCGAACACGTGACGCCTGGCTGCGGCGATCTCCGGAAGGTGGGCTGCCCCGGTGAACATGGCGGCGAGGATGGCCTGCCCGGCCGGGCTGGCGAACGACTGGACGAGCGAGCGCGCCAGCGCCCGCAGGTCGGTCTCGATCGCTCCGGTGTCGGGAACGGGGATGTCCATCGCCATGTGCTCGGCCAGGGCGTCGGTGAGCAGGCTCTCTCGATCCTCCCACCGCCGGTAGACCGTCGTCTTGTGGACTCCGGCGCGCTGGGCGACGTTCTCGACGCTCAATGCGGCGTAGCCCTTATCCACGAGCTCGGCGAGTGTGGCGGCGTGGACGGCGGCGCGTACTTTGGCGCCGCGGCCGACCGGCCGGGCAGCGGAATGATCAGACTGCATTGCAACTCCAAGTTGCGATATTCGCGGGCCGGCTGACAGGATGAATGTATCGCAACTCGGAGTTGCGATACATTCATCCTGTATCCCCTGAGGTGGTACATCATGCGGAACTCCCCCGCTTGGACCCTCCATGCCGTCCCCGACCAATCCGGACGAGTTGCGGTGGTGACCGGAGCCAACAGCGGCATCGGCTACGTCACCGCCCGCGAACTGGCCCGCCGCGGCGCGCACGTCGTGCTGGCCTGCCGCGACCCCGAACGCGGCCAGGCCGCGCTCGCCCGCATGCAGGGCGAGGTGTCCGGCGCTCACCTGGAACTGCGCCAGATGGACCTGGGCAGCTTAGCCTCCATCCGAGCATTCGCCGCCGGGTGGGACCGCGGCTCGCTCGATCTGTTGGTGAACAACGCCGGAGTGGCGATGGTGCCCTACGCTCAGACCGCCGACGGGTTCGAGTCGCAGTTCGGCATCAACCACCTGGGCGCCTTCGCCATGACCGGCCTGCTGCTGCCTTGTCTGCTTGCCGCGCCGGACCCGCGGGTGGTCACCGTCAGCAGCGAAGGCCAGCGCTTCGCCCGCTTCGACCTGGGCAACCTCAACGCCGAGCGCACCTACCAGACAGCCTTCGCCTACGTGCAGTCCAAACGGGCCAACCTCTACTTCGCCATGGAACTGCAGCGTCGGGCCGACGCCGCAGGGCTGAAGCTGCGCAGCATGGCCGTCGCGCCCGGACTGACCCGCACCAACGTGCTCACCGGCGGTGCCAACAGCGGCAGAGGACGCTTGTACGGGACCGTCACGCGCCTGCTCGTGCGCGCGTTCTTCCGCCCCACTCCGGAAGGGGCGAAGACCTCCCTGTACGCGGCGACCGTGCCTGACCTGCCAGGGGGCAGCTACATCGTTCCCGACGGACCACTGCAACTGCGCGGTGAACCCACGCGTCGTTCCCATGAGCGCGCCATCCGCGACACCGCCACAGCCGCCCGCCTGTGGCAGCTCTCCGAACGCCTCACCGGCGTCACCTACGAGCTGCCCGCCGCCACAGACACACGCCTGCCGTACGTATGACGAGGGCGTGGTTGTGCGAGGGCAGCTGAGCGTGGACTTTCCCAGCACCTCGCCTTCCCTCGGCGTGAGCATGGGTGGTTCCAGGAATGGGTCTTGGATCTTACTTGTCACCGGTGAAACCGCCAGACGGCCGAACCGGGCGCAACTCCCGTGACAGCTCTGCACGTTTACGCGTACTCACCTCTGCATATCAAGGAGTACGCCGACATCCCACCGCTTCGGCGCCTCAAGGCTGGACACAAGACCGGCGCAGACTGGACACAAGACCGGCGCAGAGGGGTGACAGGTGCGCTTCGGCGCCTAAAAGCTGGAGACCAGACCGGCGTAGAGGGGGGTGGGTGAGGTGCGGAGGTACACGGGTGACCTTCTTCGGGAGGGATCACGGTAGACCCTAAGAAGAGGATCACGGTGACAGGATCACGGGTGGTCTTAAGAGAGGTCCATGGGTGGCCTCGAGAGTGGCCTCGAGAGAGGGGACCGGGTGGTCTTAAGGGAGGTCCGTGGGTGGTCTTAAGAACGGGGCGCGGGTGTCTGTTAGGGGAGGATTAGGAGGGCGTCGCCTACGCCGCGTTCGGTGCCGTCGGAGGGGTGGTTGACGACCTTGCCCTTGACGACCATCGCGCTCGACCCGCCGCCGTCCAGGTTGATGGCCTGGCGGGCGCCGAGCCAGAGCATCAGCTGCGCGGCCTCCACCATCGAGGCTCCGACGGTGACGCCGGGCTTGCGGCCGTCGACCGTGACGAGGATGAGCTTGCCGGACTTGGTGACACCCGCCATCGTGCGGGGGTGCCGGCGAAGGATCATGTTGATGTTCGCCTGCCCGTCGGCCTTCGCGGTGATGTGCTCGCGGCCGTCGCGGACCAGGCCGACCCCGCCGCCGATGATGCTGGTCTGCGGGGTGAGGGGGATGCCCTTGCCGGAGCGCATGTCGGTGACCTTGGTGGTGACGTTCAGCGTCCACTTCTCCCAGGCGTGGGCCCAGATCCAGTCCGACATGATGCCGGTGCCGTGCAGCACGCGGGTGCCGCGCGCCACCTTCCCGCCCGCGGGGCGAAGGGTCAGCACCTGGCCCTTGTCGTCCAGGACGGCCTCGGCTCCCTCGTCGGAGGGGGTCTTCGCGCCGAACTCCTCGGTGTAGAGCACCAGTTCGTCCGGTTGAGCCGCGCGGTTGACGCCGTTGATGGTGGTTCTCTCGCCGTCGGGCGAGGTCGCCGTGACCGTGGTCTTCACCTCGGTGATGCGCGCGCTGCGGTCCTTGAGGATCAGGGCGCTGCGGCCGGCGACCGCCTCGCTGAGCAGGCGGCCGTCGACCACGGAGACGCCCACGGGCTCGCCCCGGAGGTTCTTGTCCGTGTGGATGTTGAAGAATCCGCCGTTGACCGCGGCGACCGCGCCCTGTCGCTTGGCCATGGACGAGGGGGTCTCGCGCTTGGCGACGGTGGCTCCGATGCTGGAGTGGTAAGAGCCGGTGAAGGAGCGGGGGTCGACGGTGAGCACCCGCATGTCCCAGGGGCCGGTGGTCTGCAGCCCGTCATCTCCGAGGAAATCCACCTTCGCGGAGATACCTGCCTCTTTGAGCTTCTTAACTACCTTTTCGGCCTCATTGCGCTCTTTCAGCGTCCAAAGCCCGATGCGTACCGTGTAACCGACTCCCTGGGGGAAGTCGGCGACGCCGGGGCGGGTGAACTGCTGGATGCTCGCCTCGAATCCGGCGTTGAGGGCTGATTCCGCCGCCGCCTCGGCACTGGCCTGGGAGCCGTAGTCCTTGCCGTTCATGAGCACCGACACGGTGTATCCATCGGTCGGGGTGCCATGGAGAACCGTGAACAGGTCGATGCCCGCCGCGACCGCTTTCTGCTTCTGTGTGGCGGCGCCGGGTTGCCCGAGCGGGAAGTTCGCCGACGGCAGACCCGATCGTAGCGATTCGGCGATCGCCGGTGCGGGGGCGGTGGCCGCGAGGAAGGAAAGCGCGGCAAGACCGGCGATGAGGCGACGTGGCATCAAGGGCTCCCGTGGGTGATCTACTCCTTGGTGCACCATGGTCTTGGTAGCGACACGCCAAGCGCCCGTAAACACGCCAACGTCTACGAGAATGTAACCGGCTGTCTTTCCGGATGCTGAAATAGGCGGGCATGACGGGAATCCGGCCAGCTCGCGCCATCACACGCGGTTGCCGCGCGCGCGTGTCCGCCACGGGGCCGAACAGGGAACGCGAGGTGTCCGTAAGGGGCCACGTAAATCGGGTCAATACCCTGGTCAATATGGGTGAGCCCTCGGCGACGGGCTGCGGCGGCGCGCGATGCGGCGTTACGGTTTCCTAGGCCGCGTACACCGAGCGAGCGGCACACCTTCCTCGAGAGGCACCCGTCATGGGGCTCAACGTTCTGTTTCCGATAATCCTGGCGAGCATGATCCTTGGCTTCATCATCGGAGTCGTCATGGCCCGGCCCCGCCGGTGGGACGCCTACGTCTGCGTCGACGACTCGGTCCACGCGGAAGCCCGCGACGGCGGCACGTGACCCGGCCGTGCCGCCCAGCGCCTCACACCACGGTCACCAGCCCCGCCAGGCGCTTCCCGTCGAGGCCGTGGACGGTGACGCCGTCGGCGCCGGTCATGGTCTCCCCGGCGACCAGGGCGTTGACGATGGCCTCCTCGGTCGCCTCGATCACGGCGTAGAAGAGCGGGTCGATGTGGTCATCGGCGAGCACGGTCACGTCGAAGGTGCGTGGCGGGTCGGCGTCGAGCGCGTTGGCCGGAAGGTTGCGGTTGGCGGTGGAGAAGCACAGGAAGCCGTCCCCGCTGGAGTTCTCGCCCGCGCCGCCCGTGCGCGCGACGCCGAGCCCGGCCCGCTGGGCGAGCCTGCGGCACTGGTGGGGGAGCAGCGGCGCGTCGGTGGCGACGATGCCGATGATCGAACCGGCGCCTTCGAACTTCGGCGGTGTGGGCCTCGGCACGTCGTGGAGGCTCCGGCCGACCGGGAAGCCGTTGACGGTCAGGCGCTCGCGCGATCCGTGGTTGGCCTGGACGAGCACGCCCACGGAGTAGCCCCCCTCACTCTCGCCGAGCACGCGGGAGGCGGTGCCGATGCCGCCCTTGAACCCGTGGCAGATCATGCCGGTGCCGCCGCCGACGCCGCCCTCGGCCACCGGCCCGGCCGACGCCGTGCGGTAGGCCTCCTTGACGTGCTCGGGCTTGACGTGCTGGCCGTCGATGTCGTTCAGCGTGCCGTCCCAGGTCTCGCCGACTACGGGCAGGGACCAGGCCTGGCGGCCCCTGCCGAGGGACGCCACCTCGATCTCCACGAGCGTGTCCCGCACCACCCCGACGGAGGCGGTGTTCGTGAGCCCGATCGGCGAGCCGAGCATGCCGAACTCGTCGAGGAAGGCCATGCCGGTGATCTCGCCGTTGCCGTTCAGCCAGTGGTAGCCCGCGTACACGGGCTCGTCGAACGCCGAGCCGCCGTGCGGCAGCACCACCGTGACGCCGGTGCGCACCGGGCCCCCGCCCACCACGCGGGCGCCCTCGCCGCGTACCAGAGTGGTGTGGCCGACCCTGACCCCCGCGACGTCGGTGATGGCGTTGTACGGCCCGGGGGTGCCGGTGCCTATCACGATGCCATGGTCGCGTGCCCGAGGGCTCAACGGATCTCCCTTCGGAACGACTCCAGCGCCAGCAGGGCGACGTGGAGTGACAGGCACGACTCGACGTCGTCGAGGTCGGTGTCGAGGATGCGCTCCAGGCGGCGGAGCCGGTCGTAGAACGCCGGCCGCGACAGGTGGGCGCGCTGGGCGGCCACGGCCTTGTTGCGCCCCGCGTCCAGATAGGTGCGCAGGATGCCGGTCAGGTCGCCGCCGCGGTGGGCGTCGTGGGCGAGCAGCGGGCCCAGTTCGCGCTCGGCGAAGGTCTGCAGCCTGGCGTCGTCCCGCAGGAGGTGGAGCAGGCCGCGCAGCCGCAGGTCGGGCAGCCGGTAGAACGGGCGCCTGTCGGGCTGGCGGGCGGCGGCCTCGGCGACCTGCTCGGCTTCGAGGAAGCTGCGGCGCACGTCCCTGATGGACTCGACGACGGAGCCCGCGGCGAGGACGAAGGGCGTGGCGAAGGCCGTGCGCAGCCGTTCGGCGAGGGCGGTGAGCGCGCCCTCGGCGAGCGTGCGGGGAGGCAGGGGGAGCAGGACCCCGACGCGGTTCTGGTCGAGGGCGCCGACCAGGGCGGGCAGCTTGGCCTCACGGCAGGCGGCGGCCGTGGCCTCCGCCAGCTCGCCGAGCTGCGCCTGGAGGTTGAGCGCCGTATCGGTCGGGTCGGTGAGCCGGAGCACCACGCTGATGAGCTTGCGGCCGGTGAGCGGGACCCCGACCGCCCGGGCGCGGGCCGCCGCCTCCTCGGGGTCGGCGTACGCGTGGGTCAGGATGCCGGTGATGATCGTGCCGTGGGCCTGGCGTTCCAGGCTCTCCTGGTGACGCTCCAGCAGCCGGCCCAGGGCGAGCGTGGTGGCGGCGCGCTCGGCGAGGACGATCTCGCGCGGGCCGGGCGGGGACTCGCAGATGAGGATCAGCCGTCCCCAGTCGTGGCCGCGCGCGCCGACCATGGTGACCAGCCAGCCGGACGAGGGGTCGTAGGCGGTGCGCTCGCGCGGGGCCACCGCCCGCGACCGCGCCTCCCAGTTGGCGAGCAGGATGCCGGTGTCGCGCCCGGTGGACTCGCAGGCGAGCACCTGGTGGGCGAGGTTCTCCAGGATCGTGGGACGGGCCGACAGGCGCGACACCTGGGTGAGCACCTCCGCCGGCGACGCGCCCTCGACCGACAGCTCGGTGAACACCTCGTGGAGGTGCTCGGAGGCGCGGAGCTCCTCGAGCTGGATGTCGATGATGCGGGCGTGCACCGACTCGGTGATCTGCACGAAGGGCGTCTCGCGGGCCAGCGTGACGAGCGGGAGGCCGTGGGTCTCCGCCGACTCGACGACGGCGCGCGGCAGTTCGCGGATGAACCTGCGGCCCAGCTCGACGATCAGGCCGGACGCGCCCACGGCGGCGAGGTCGGCGATGTAGTCGGCCAGCTTGTCGGGCTCGTCGGGGAGCGCGACGCCGGTGGTGAGGATGAGCTCGCCGCCGCGGAGCAGGTGGGCGATGTCGCTGACCTCGCCGACGTGCACCCAGCGCACGCGCGTGTCCAGCCGGTCGGCGCCCGCGACCACGCGCGGGTTGCCTCGGCGGACGGCGTCCAGTGCGAGGACGTCGGCCAGGGTCGGTAGCATAGGTCCGAGCCTAGCCGATCACCCTGTAAGACCGACCACTCACTACCTGACACACTGTTCACTCAGGACTGGCGGAGGCGGGCCTCCAGGCCGTCGAGTATGGCCAGCAGGCCGAAGTCGAAGGCCAGGTGCCGGGCCCTGGTGACGTCGATCTTCTCGAAGTCGTGGTAGCGGGCGAGCAGGTCGGGGTAGTCGGCGGCGGCGACCTCCATCTGGGGACGCATCGCCTTCCTCCACTCCTCGGCGTCCGCGCTCGACCGGCCGACGGTGTTCAGCCAGCTGACCTCGGGAACCGTGGCGCCGAGGGTGTAGGAGACGACGGCGGAGGAGGCGTAGTCGAGGGTCATGCCGGTGAAGCCGGCGAGCTGGAAGGCGTCCATCAGCGTCGCGCTGACGGCCATGGCGTTCGGCCCGAGGCTCGGCATGGTGCCGATGAGCGTGACCGACCAGGGGTGCTGGAGGATCGCGTTGCGCATGCCGTAAGCGAACGCGGCGGCCGCGTCGCGCCAGCCGGTCACCGCGGGGTCGGGGATGTGAGCCTGGCCGTAGACCTCGTCGAGCACGAGCTCCAGCAGCTCTTCCTTGTTGGCGACGTACCAGTAGATGCTGGTGGCCCCGGAGCCGAGCCTGGCCCCGAGCTTGCGCATGCTGAGGGCTTCCATGCCTTCGGTGTCGAGGAGCTCCATCGCCGCCCGGACGATCTGCTCGCGGCTCAGCGAGGGCTGCTCCCGCGGGCGCTTCCCGGACGCCTCGCGGGCCCAGACCGAGGTGAACCGCGTCTTGCTCGGCAAGGGTGACTCTCCTTCTTCCGCTCAAAGGATAATTCACTCGCACGCTGTACGAGCTTCATCGTACGCTGTGCGAGTGAACTCGAACGCTGTACGAGAAGAGCACGGAGTGGCACCGGAGAAGAACCCCCGGCGCTGGTGGATCCTCGGAGTGCTGTGCCTGAGCCTGCTGGTGCTCGTCGTGGACAACACTGTGCTGAACCTCGCCATCCCCTCGCTCATCCGCGATCTCGGCGCGAGCCCGGCGGACATCCAGTGGATCATCGACGCCTATGTCCTGGTCTTCGCCGGCCTGCTGCTGACCGCGGGAAGCCTGTCCGACCGGTACGGCCGGCGCCGCTTCCTGGTCATCGGGCTGCTGGTGTTCGGCGGGGCCTCGGTGGTGGCGATGCTGGCCCAGGAGCCGTGGCAGCTGATCGGCGCCCGCGCGCTCATGGGCGTGGGCGGGTCCTTCCTGATGCCGAGCACCCTGTCGATCCTGATCACGGTCTTCGACGACTCCGAGCGCCGCAAGGCCTTCGCCGCCTGGAGCGCGGTCGCCATGGTCGGGGTGATCGCCGGGCCGACCCTGGGCGGTTTCCTGCTGGAGCACTACTGGTGGGGCTCGGTGTTCCTGCTGAACGTGCCGATCGCCGCCGTCGCCATCCTCGCGGCCGTCCTGCTGATGCCCGAGTCCCGCGCGCCTGCCCGTCCCACGGATCCCCTCGGCGCGCTGCTGTCGACGGCGGGCATGACCGCGCTGGTCTACATGGTGATCGACGCGCCCCGCGAGGGCTGGACCTCGGCCCGCTCGCTGACGGCGATCGCCGTGGCCGTGGTGGCGCTCGGGGGCTTCGTGCTCTGGGAGCGGCGGACCGAGCATCCGATGCTGCCGCTCTCGCTGTTCCGCGACAGGAACTTCAGCGGCTCGTCGTTCTCCATCGTGCTGATGTCGTTCGGCACCGGGGCGCTGCTGCTGATGCTCACCCAGTACCTCCAGTTCGTGCTGGCGTACGGGCCGATGAAGGCGGGCCTCGCGCTGCTGCCGTACGCGGCCGCGGCGGCCGTGTTCAACGGCGTGGGCGCCGGGCTCGGGCAGCGGGTCAGCAACCGGGTGCTGATCGCGGTGGGCATGCTGGTGATGGCCGGAGGGTTCCTGGTGCTGGCGCTCATCGGGCCGTCCGACGGGTACGGCCGGCTCATCACCGGTCTGCTGATCATGGGCATGGGCGGCGGTCTCGCGGGGCCCGCGGCCTACGCGACGCTTATGGGCGCCGTCCCGCCCGACCACGCGGGCGTCGGCTCGGCGCTCAACGACACCGTGCAGCAGGTCGGCATGGCGCTGAGCGTGGCCGTCCTCGGCAGCGTGCTCGCCGGGGTCTACACCGCGCGGATGCCGGAGACCGCTCCGGCGGCGGCGAGGGACTCGATCGGCGCCGCGCTCCAACTGGGGGACGCGGGGCTCGCGCGGACGGCAAGGGAGGCGTTCGTGTCGGCGATGTCGTTCGGCTCCTGGGTCGGTGTGGCGTTCGCCGTCGCTTCGGCCGCGCTCGCCTTCGCGGTCCTGCGCCCCCGTACGGTGCCTGCGCCCGAGCCGCAACCCGAGCCGGTGGCCTGACCGGAAGCCGAGCCCAGGCGCCCACGGGCGGCACGTGGTGAGGCCGCCCGTGGGCGCCTGGGATATGTCAGGACATCAGGTCCAAGTGACTTCAGGACGTTAGAAGCTTGAGGGTGGCAGCATGTAAGGTGAATTCGCAGTACGCCGACACCTTGGAGGTGGGAGCGATGCCGATAAATCGACATAATCGAACTATGTCGGACCTTCTTCCGCGCCACCGTGCGGTCATGCCCAACTGGTTGTCCCTCTATTACGACGAGCCGATCGAGATCGTACGGGGGAAGGGCAACCGCGTCGTCGACGCCGAGGGCCGCACCTACCTCGACTTCTTCGCCGGCATCCTCACCAACATGATCGGGTACGACGTGCCCGAGGTCCGTGAGGCGGTCGAGCGCCAGCTCGCCACCGGGGTCGTGCACACCAGCACCGTCTACCTGCTGCGGGCGCAGGTGGAGCTGGCCGAGAAGATCGCCAGGCTGTCGGGCATCGAGAACGCGAAGGTCTTCTTCACCAACTCCGGCACCGAGGCCAACGAGACGGCCCTGCTGCTCGCGACGTACGCCCGCAAGTCCGACCAGGTGCTGGCCATGCGGCAGAGCTACCACGGCAGGAGCTTCGGCGCGCTGTCGGTCACGAGCAACCGCGGTTGGAAGAACAACTCGCTCTCCCCGCTGAACGTCCACTTCCTGCACGGCGCCGACCGGCATCTCCCGCAGTTCAGCGGCCTGTCCGACGCCGACTACATCAAGGTCTGCGTCGAGGACCTGCGCCACGTGCTCGCCACCGCGGTCGGCGGCGACGTCGCCGCGCTGATCGCCGAGCCGATCCAGGGCGTCGGCGGCTTCACCATGGCCCCCGACGGGCTGTTCGGCGCCTACAAGGAGGTGCTGGACGAGGAGGGCATCCTCTTCATCTCCGACGAGGTGCAGACCGGCTGGGGCCGCACGGGCTCGGCGTTCTTCGGCATCCAGAACCACGGGATGACGCCGGACATGATGACCTTCGCCAAGGGGCTCGGCAACGGCTTCGCGGTCGGGGGCGTGGTGGCCCGGGGCGACCTGATGGACGCCCCGCACGCCATCGGCCTTGCCACCTTCGGCGGCAACCCGATCTCCATGGCCGCCGCCAACGCGACCCTCGACTACGTGCTCGACCACGACCTCCAGTCGCGTGCCGCCGTCACCGGCACGATCCTCATCGACGGCCTGCGCGAGGCGCGGGGCCGCCTGCCGATCCTCGGGGACGTCCGGGGGAAGGGCCTGATGTTCGCCCTGGAGCTGGTAGACCCCGCCACCGGGGCCCCGGCGCCGGCGCTCGCCTCCCGCTTCATGGAGGAGACCAAGAAGCTCGGCCTGCTGGCCGGCAAGGGCGGGCTCTACGGCAACGTGCTCCGCATGGCCCCGCCGCTGACGCTCACCGACGACGAGGCGCGCGAGGGCCTGGGCATCATCCTCACGGCACTTCAGACCATCAACGAGGAGATTGCCAAGTGAAGCGGGTCACGCACTGGATCGGCGGCGCGGAGGCGGAGGGCACCTCGGGCCGGCAGGCGGAGATCTTCAACCCCGCGACCGGCGAGGTGGCCGGCCACGTGGACCTCGCGGGTCCCGAGGACGTCGACGCGGCGGTGGCCGCCGCCACGGCCGCGTTCCCCGCGTGGCGGGACGCCTCGCTGGTGAAGCGGGCGCAGGTGCTGTTCCGGTTCCGCGAGCTGATGTACGGCCACCGCGACGAGCTGGCCGCGCTGATCAGCGCCGAGCACGGCAAGGTGCACTCCGACGCGCTCGGCGAGGTGGCGCGGGGGCTGGAGGTCGTGGAGTTCGCGTGCGGCATCCCCCATCTGCTCAAGGGCGGCTTCTCTGAGAACGTCTCGACGAACGTCGACTCCTTCTCGATCAGGCAGCCGCTGGGAGTGGTCGCGGGGATCACGCCGTTCAACTTCCCGGCCATGGTGCCGATGTGGATGTATCCCGTCGCGATCGCCTGCGGCAACACCTTCGTGCTGAAGCCCTCCGAGCGCGACCCGTCGGCGTCGCTGCTGATGGCGTCGCTGTGGCGGCAGGCCGGCCTGCCCGACGGCGTGTTCAACGTCGTCCAGGGCGACAAGGTCGCCGTCGACCGGCTGCTGGAGCACCCCGGCGTGCGCGCGGTGTCCTTCGTCGGCTCCACGCCCATCGCCCGGTACGTCTACGAGACCGGCACCCGGCACGGCAAGCGCGTGCAGGCGCTCGGCGGGGCCAAGAACCACATGCTCGTGCTGCCCGACGCCGACCTCGACCTGGTGGCCGACGCCGCGGTGAACGCCGGCTTCGGCTCGGCGGGCGAGCGCTGCATGGCGATCTCGGTCGTGCTCGCGGTCGACCCGGTCGGCGACGAACTGGTCGACAAGATCGTCCAGCGCGTGGGCACGCTGACCATCGGCCCAGGCGACGACCCCGACTCGCAGATGGGCCCCCTGGTCACGCGGGCGCACCGCGACAAGGTGGCCTCCTACCTCGACACCGCGCTCGCGGAGGGCGCCAAGTTGGTCGTGGACGGGCGGGAGACCCCGGTGAAGGGCGGCACGACCGCCGCGGAGACCGCGGGCTTCTGGCTCGGGCCCACGGTCATCGACCAGGTCACGCCGGGTTCGGCCGTCCACCGGGACGAGATCTTCGGCCCGGTGCTGTCGGTGGTCAGGGTCTCCTCCTACGAGGAGGGCCTGAAGATCATCAACGACGTGGAGTACGGCAACGGCACCGCCATCTTCACCAACGACGGGGGCGCCGCCCGCCGCTTCCAGAACGAGGTGGAGGTCGGCATGGTGGGCATCAACGTGCCGATCCCCGTGCCCATGGCCTTCTACAGCTTCGGCGGCTGGAAGTCCTCGCTCTTCGGCGACACGCACGTCCACGGCACCGAGGGCGTCCACTTCTACACGCGGGGCAAGGTGGTCACCTCGCGCTGGCTCGACCCGAGCCACGGCGGCGTGAACCTCGGGTTCCCCACCAACAAGTAACCCGCTCGTCCCGATCCGCCGACGACCCCGTCCGAGTTCTCTTCTCGGGCGGGGTCGTCGTGTCCGGGGGCCCGCTCACCGCGCCGGAACATCCTGAAGCGCCTCCGCTTCCTTCCGGACGGCGTGTCGGGCCCTGGGTAAGCCAGTTATCCGATTAATTGTGGTGAATGCCTTCAGCTGTATTGATAGTGCCTTTTCGGCGGCCATTCCGGGGGCGCCTGGCAAAGAACTCCACGACGCCGGGCAGGCATGTTGATCAGATGGGAAAAAGGTCTGCCCAGACCTCCCGGGCCTGTCAAAGAGTTTCTCCCGGGCGTGACTTCAGGAGGGGCCGGGGGAGAGAATGAAGAGTGGCTACTTTTATGAAACGGACTCTGGCGGGCAGTGTGCTCGCTGGAGCCGTTCTCGTTTACTCTCCTGCTCCTGCAGGTGCTGAGGCAAGAACTGCCTGGACGGGCGACCAGGCGGTTACCGGTAACGCGATGGGCGGCGCGACTTCTGGAACGTCGGCTGATGTACTTAATTTCACCCCAAGGCAATCTAAGGCGCTCGATTACTGTACGCCTATCTTTTGCCCGATTCCGCCGATTCCGCCGAGCACGACCATTCAGTCGATTGCCTGGCCCCAATCCGTCCCAGTAGCGCCCAACACCATCCCGCTGTGCAGATTCTTTGGCCTGCCGCAATCGCTCTGCAAGGTCCCGCCGGCACCCGCGGGCCCGCCCGGCCCGGCCGGCCCCCAGGGACCGGCAGGACCTCCCGGGGTCGACGGTGCTCCCGGCCCGGCGGGCCCGGCAGGTCCTCCCGGTATCGACGGTGCTCCCGGTCCGGCAGGTCCGGCTGGTCCGGTCGGCCTTCAGGGTCCGCCCGGAGTCGAGGGCGCTCCCGGTGCTCCGGGGATCGACGGCGCTCCCGGCCCGGCGGGTCCCGCGGGGCCGGCAGGTCCGGCGGGTCCCGCAGGTCCTCAGGGGCTTCCTGGCATCGACGGCGCTCCCGGCGCACCGGGTATCGACGGTGCTCCCGGTCCCGTTGGCCCGCAGGGTCCCCCCGGGGTCGACGGCGCTCCCGGTCCGGCAGGTTCTCCCGGGGTCGATGGTGCTCCCGGTCCGGCAGGTCCGGCTGGTCCGGTCGGCCTTCAGGGTCCGCCCGGAGTCGACGGTGCTCCGGGGATCGACGGTGCTCCCGGCATCGACGGTCCTCCCGGTCCCGCCGGCCCGCAGGGTCCGCCCGGGATCGACGGTGCTCCCGGCATCGACGGTGTCGACGGTGCTCCCGGTCCCGTTGGCCCGCAGGGCCCGCCCGGAGTCGACGGTGCTCCCGGTCCCGTAGGACCGGCAGGTCCGCCCGGGATCGATGGCGCTCCCGGTGCTCCGGGGATCGACGGTGTTCCCGGTCCGGCAGGCCCGGCAGGACCGCAGGGTCCGCCCGGGATCGATGGCGCTCCCGGTGCTCCGGGGATCGACGGTGCTCCCGGTCCCGCAGGTCCGCAGGGTCCGGCCGGACCGGCAGGACCGCAGGGCCCCGCTGGTCCTCCCGGACCGCCCGCTCCCACCACGACCGGCCAGGCGACCGGGGGACCGAGCATCGGTGTCCCGACTCCCCAGGCGCCCCCGACCGGCGGCCTTGTGCCGATCGTGGGTCTCCCGGCCGGTCTCGTCGTTCCGCTCACCGCGGTCCCGGCATCGCCGTGCGGCGGAGCTTCGGGCTACGGCTACCCGGTCGTCTACTCCGTCTGCGGCGGCTGATCGCCTCTGACGTCCGGCGGATGAGATAGACCGGAGGGGTGTGCGCAGCATGCGGCGCGCACCCCTTCAGCCGTATGGGCTCATGGCAGGCCCCCGGCCGGCGCGGGCCGGTAGGCTCGCGGAGGAGACGGTGAAGGCGAGGGGCTGGCGTGATCAAGTTGGGGCGATCTCGGGCCGGTCTCGCGGGTGCCTTCTCCTCGGCACTCGTGGCGCTCGCCGCGTGTGCCGCGCCCGGGGGCGTGTCCCGGTCCGCCGAGATCGCCGCCGTGCCCACGGCTCCGAGCACGGCCGCGAGGTCGCAGGCGCCGGTCGCCTCCCCGTCGCCGACCCCCACCCCCGCGCCGACCCCCTCGCGCAGGGCCCTCGGGCCGGGCGAGGGCGCGGTCACGGTGCTGACGTTGCGCGGGTACGCCGAGTACGGCGGGAGCGACCCCGCGTTCGACTGGGTGGGGCCCTTCGAGGACGACACGGGCTGCCGCGTGAACCTCCGCTTCCCCCAGACCGGCGACCAGCTCGACAAGCTGCTCGCCCAGACCTCCTACGACGTCGTGTCCGCGCCTCCCGAGCTGGCGGGGCGGCTGATCGCCGAGAGGAAGGTCGCGCCCCTCACCACCTCGCTCGTGCCGCACTACGACGACATTCCCGAGTGGCTGCGGTCCCAGCGCTCCGTCGTCGACGGCGACAAGGTGTACGGCGTCCCGTACTTGTGGGGGTCGTACGTCACGCTCTACGACGGCGCCACGGGTCGGCCGGCGAAGGGGGACGCGCTCTACTCTGATCCCGGCCCCATCATGCTGAGGGACAGCCCGCTCTCCATCGCGGACGCGGCTCTCGCGCTGAGGAAACGGCGGCCCGCGCTGGGCGTCAAGAACCCGTTCGAGCTCACCCCCGCCCAGCTCGACGCGGCGGTCGCGCTCGTCGGCGGTCGAGGCCACGGTGCGCGTACGTACTGGAAGGACCCGATCGACGCGTTGCAGGGCTTCGCCGGGGCGTCCGTGCGGCTCGGGCGCGCACTGCCGTACCAGCTCGACATCCTGCGCAGGGCCGGCCGGCCGTTGAAGGCGGTGGGCGGCGAGCCGACCACCGGCTGGGTGGACTCCTGGATGCTCTCCGCGCAGGCCGCCGCCCCGAACTGCGCCTACCGGTGGCTCGACTGGATCAGCTCGCCGGCGGCGCAGCAGCAGGCCGCCGCGTGGAACGGCCTCGCCCCCGCCAACCCCTCGGCGTGCGGCTACCGCGGCGACGAGTCCCGCAAGTACAGCCACGCCGAACGGGCCAGGAGGGTGTGCGACGCCTACCGGGTGAAGGACAAGGCGTGGATCAAAAAGATCAGCTTTGCCGTTCGCCCGGCGAGGGATTGCGGAGGCGGGCACGGGGAATGCACTGACTATGCCGAGTGGGCCGCCAGGTGGCAGCAGCTCGTGCGTTAGCCGGGGTGATCTTCAGTCTGCGGTGAAGAGCCGCGGGCGCACCCGTCCCCCCGCTGGGTGGCGCCCGCGAGGGGCGCTCCGGATGCTCCCCCCGACTCCGGAGCGCCTCCTCTTCTGTCTCACCCGCCTCTGACAGCCGTCCGCCGATCCGAAGCCGCGACGGACATCGGCCATCGTTCTCGCCAGGGTCAGGTGACTCTCGCAACGGATTCCGTGCAGGAAACCCGGTTTTCCCGCGCCCCCATGTTGAATGGTCGACCAGTCAATTGGTACGGTCGCTGGCATGCGCATCCTGCTTGTAGGCGCTGGTGGCGTGGGCTCCGCTGTGGTCCCGATCGCCGCCCGCCGAGACTTCTTCGAACACATCGTCGTCGCCGACTATGACCGCTCACGTGCCGAGGCCGTGGTGTCCAAACAGGTGTCCGAACAGGTCGCGTCCGGGGGTGACGCGCGGTTCAGCGCGATCGGCCTCGACGCCTCCGACCAGGACGCGGTGGAGGCCGCGCTCCGCGAGCACGGCTGCGACGTCCTCTTCAACGCCGTCGACCCCCTGTTCGACATGCCCCTGTTCCGGGCCGCGCTGAACGCGGGGGCGCACTACCTCGACATGGCGATGTCCCTGTCCAGGCCGCATCCTTCCCGGCCGTACGAGCTGACCGGCGTCAAGCTCGGCGACGAGCAGTTCGCGATGTCGCCCGAGTGGCAGGCCAAGGGAAGGGTCGCCCTGGTCGGCATGGGGGTCGAGCCCGGCCTCGCCGACGTCTTCGCCAGGTACGCTGCCGACCACCTCTTCTCGGCCATCGACGAGGTCGGCGTCCGCGACGGTGCGAACCTCGTGGTCGAGGGCCCGGACGGTCAGGAGGCCTTCGCGCCCACGTTCTCCATCTGGACGACCATCGAGGAGTGCCTCAACCCGCCCGTCATCTGGGAGGACGGCGACTGGCACACCACCGAGCCGTTCAGCGAGCCGGAGGTCTTCGACTTCCCCGAAGGCATCGGCCCGGTGGAGTGCGTCAACGTCGAGCACGAGGAGGTGCTCCTTGTGCCGCGCTGGGTGAACGCCCGGCGCGTGACGTTCAAGTACGGCCTCGGCGAGGAGTTCATCGGGGTCCTCAGGACGCTCCACAAGCTCGGCCTCGACTCGACCGAGCCCATGAGGGTCAAGGGCGTGGAGGTCTCGCCGCGCGACGTCGTGGCGGCGGCCCTGCCCGACCCCGCGACCCTCGGCGACCGCATGCGCGGCAAGACCTGCGCAGGCACGTGGGTCAAGGGCACCGGCAAGGACGGCCGGCCCCGCGAGGTCTACCTCTACCACGTGGTCGACAACGAGTGGTCGATGCGGGAGTACGGCTGCCAGGCCGTCGTGTGGCAGACGGCGGTCCATCCCGTCGTCGCGCTGGAACTGCTCGCGCGCGGAGCCTGGAAGGGCGAGGGCGTGCTCGGCCCCGAGGCGTTCGACCCGGTGCCGTTCCTGGACCTGCTGAACGAGTACGGCTCGCCCTGGGGCATGCGCGAGCAGTGACCCCGGTGACCGCCGGCCGCGCCGGACGGCGGTCCACGACGGGTGGACCGCCCGCCGGGGTGGCGCTCAGGGAAGGGTCGCTCTCCTCGCGGAGGGCTTGCGCCGGGGTGCGGGGGGCGCGGGGAGCAGCGCCTCGGCGCACTCCTCGCAGGCCATGACGGGGGCGTCGTCGGGAAGCCTGCCGACACGGACCCGAGGTCGGGGCCACTTCTTGTGGCACACCACGCAGGCGTCCCCGTCGCGCTGCGGGCCGGTGAGATCTTCTGGGTCGAACGTCAGGTTGAGCCGTGCCGCTCCGGTCGGATCCCAGCTCATCACGCTCCTGTTGGTGATCGAGTGTCTCGTACCCGAACCGTTATAGCCCCATTACCGCCTGTGATCGACTAGGCCGATGTCAAGGACGGGTTAAATCGCCGGCATCGGGCGCGCCGTACAACAACAAAAGGGACACCCAGCAGCAAGCCGGGTGCCCCTTTTGGGATGTTCCTAAACGGAGGAGATGGCCTTCTCCAGGATGGACAGGCCCTCTTCCAGCAGGTTGTCGGGGATGGAGAGCGGGGGCAGGAAGCGCAGCACGTTGCCGTAGGTGCCCGCCGTCAGCACGACCAGGCCCTCCGCGTGGCACCGCTTGACGATCTCCCCGGTGAGGGCGGTGTCGGGCTCCTTGGTGCCGGGCACGACCAGCTCGATCGCGATCATGGCTCCGCGTCCCCGGACGTCGCCGATGGCGTCGAAGCGCTCGGCGAGGGCCCGGAGCCGGGGCAGCATGATGTCCCCGATCTGCCTGGCCCGCTCGACCAGGTTCTCGGCCTCGATGGTGTCGAGCACGGCGAGCGCGGCCTCGCAGGCCAGCGGGTTGCCGCCGTAGGTGCCGCCGAGGCCGCCGACGTGGACGGCGTCGAGCAGCTCGGCCCTGCCGGTCACGGCCGCCAGCGGCAGGCCGCCCGCGATGCCCTTGGCCGTGCAGATGATGTCGGGCACGACGCCCTCGTCCTCGCACGCGAACAGGTGGCCGGTGCGGGCGAATCCGGTCTGCACCTCGTCGGCGATGAAGACGATGCCGTTGGCCCTCGCGTACTCCACCAGGGCGGGCATGAAGCCGCGGGCCGGCTCGATGAAGCCGCCCTCGCCCTGGATCGGCTCGATCACGATGGCGGCGACGTTCTCCGCGCCGATCTGCTTGTTGATCATGTCGATGGCCTGCGCCGCGGCCTCTTCGGCGCAGTTCTCCGGGCCGGTGGGCCACCGGAAGGGGTACGCCATGGGCATCCGGTACACCTCGGGGGCGTACGGGCCGAAGCGGTGCTTGTACGGCATGTTCTTCGCCGTCAGCGTCATGGTGAGCAGCGTGCGGCCGTGGTAGCCGTGGTCGAACACCACGACGGCCTGCCGGCCGGTCGCGTGCCTGGCCACCTTGACGGCGTTCTCCACGGCCTCGGCGCCGGAGTTGACCAGGAACGAGCGCTTCTCGTGGTCGCCGGGGGTGAGCCGGTTGAGCTTCTCGCAGACCTCGACGTACGACTCGTACGGCGTGACCATGAAGCAGGTGTGGGTGAAGTCGGCGACCTGCCGCTGGACCCGCTCGACCACGCGCGGCGCGGCGTTGCCCACGGTGGTCACCGCGATGCCGGAGCCGAAGTCGATGAGCGAGTTGCCGTCCGCGTCCACGACCACGCCGCCGCCCGCGTGGGTCACGAAGACCGGCAGCGTGGTGCCGATGCCCGGCGGTATGGCGGACCGCTTGCGCGCGAACATCTCCCGCGACTTGGGGCCAGGGATCTCGGTGACCAGGCGGCGCTCCTGCGGAAGCGAGGGACCGCCTCGCGTGATGGGCTGGTGCTCGGCCACGCCCGGCTGCTCGTGTACGTCACGCTCGATGCTCATGCCTGCGACGCTACGGCCACCGCGCCCGGCTGCCGACCTGGCGACATGGCACAATATGGCCATCCTGCTTGTCCAGGATGTACAAGTACCGACTGTCCTGGGGGCTGGAATGGCTCCGACCTTACGGCGTGTGGTGGCGCTGGCGCCGCTGCGCCTGCGGGTGCGCGCCGGGGAGGGCGCGATGGACCGGCCGGTGCGCTGGGTGGCGGTCAGCGAGCTGGAGGATCCCACGCCCTTCCTTGAGGGCGACGAGCTGGTGCTGACCACCGGCATGCGGCTCGGCCCGCGGGACGCGCGGCCGTACGTCTCCAGGCTCGTCGCCAGGGGGGTGGCCGGGCTCGGGTTCGGCGTCGGGCTCGGGCATGACAGCGTGCCGCCCGAATTCACCGAGGCCGCCGCGGAGGCCGGGCTTCCCCTGGTCGAGGTGCCCAGGGAGACTCCGTTCATCGCGATCGGCAAGGCCGTCAGCGAGTTGCTCGCCGCCGAGAGGTACGACGAGCTCAGCAACGCCTTCGCCGCGCAGGGACGGCTGACGCGCGCGGCGCTCCAGGCCGGTGGCATGGGGGCGGTGGTCGAGCGGCTGGCCAGGGAGATCCACGGCTGGGCCGTGCTGCTGGACGAGGCCGGAGCGGTGATCCACGCGGCGGGCGCGGGCGCCGTCGAGGGCACGCACCTGGCGGGGCGTGAGCTCGGCCGGCTGCGGGCCACCGGCTCGCCCGCGAGCCTCGCGCTTTCCGGGCCGTACGAGCACGTCATCGTGCAGCCGCTCGGGGACCAGCGGGGCATCAGGGGGTTCTTCGCCGTCGGCTCTGAGCGGCCGTTCTCGCCCGTCGGGCACACCGTGGTCAACACCGCGAACTCGCTGCTCACCCTCTCCCTCGAACAGGGCAGGGACCGGCTCGCCGCCGTGCGGCAGGTGCGCTCGGCCGTGCTGCGCCTGCTGCTGGCGGGGGAGCGGCAGGCCGCCGAGGGGGTTCTCGCGGCAATCGGCGGCGGGCTGCCCGCCGGGCCCGTCGTGGTGCTGGCCTGCGAGCCGCGCGACGCGGAGGCGCTCCAGGACCTGCTGCCGGGCTTCACGGCTCCGTGGGGCACGCGCGTGATCGCCCTCGCGGCGGTGGAGGACGCCGACCGCCTCGCCGAGACGGCCGCCGGGGCCGGGCGGGTGGGGATGGGCGGGCCGGTCGGGCTCGCGGAGCTGGCCACCGGTCTCGACCAGGCGGAGCGGGCCCTCGCGTCGGCCGCCCCGCTCATGCGGTTCGCCGACCTCGCGGGTCAGGGGCTGGTCTCGCTGGTCGACCCGGCGGTGCTGTCCGCCTTCTCGACCTCGCTGCTCGCCCCGCTCAGGGAGTACGGCTCACGGGCCGACCTGGTGGAGTCCCTGCGCGCGTACCTCGCGTGCAACGGGCACTGGGACGCCGCCGCGCAACGGCTCGGCATCCACCGGCACACCCTGCGCTACCGCATGCGGCGGGTGGGCGAACTGCTCGGGCGCGACCTGGACGACCCGGCCTCACGTGCCGAGCTGTGGATCGCCCTGTCGGCGGGCTCGGCGGGCGGCTCCACCGGGTCGCCGGCCGCCGGCCGCTAGAGGGTCATCGGAATGGAGTCCTTGCTCACCAGGTAGCGGCTGATGGCGGCCATGGTGACCGACGCGTAGATGCGGTCGTCCCTGAGATGGCCGGCGCGTTCGAGGCTGACGGCGCCGTGGGCGGCGGCCCACAGGCAGTCGGCGATCTTGCGGGGCTGCGTGGGCACCAGGTAGCCGGCGGAGATGCAGTCGGCGATGGCCCGGTCGAGGACGTTGACCGCCGCCCTCGCCAGCGTGCGCGCCCGCTCGCTCGGCTCGAAGCCCGGTATCGCCTTCTCGAACATCACGCTGTAGTAGCCGGGCTCGGCCAGGCAGGCGTCGCGGTACGCCGGGCCGAGGGAGGTGAGGTACTCCAGGGGGTCGGGGTGGCGTGGGACCGCGGCCAGCCTGCGCCGGAAGCGCTCGAAGCCCTCCAGGTAGAGCGCCTCCGCCAGGCCCTCCTTGTTGCCGAACATGGTGTACACGACCGTGGTCGAACACCCTGCCTCGGTGGCGATGCGCCGCACGGTGAGGCTGTCGGGCCCGTCGGTGAGCAGAAGCTCTCCGGCCACGTTGATGAGACGGCCGCGCAGCTCGTCCTGGGAAGTCTGGCTCCCCAATGCGTACGCCCCTTGGAGGCCAAGCGGCGCCGGCGAACCCATGAGCTACCTAGCCCCTTCTCCCCAAAGGATCCCGCTTGGACCCCATGGTGACTTAACCACGTGCGGAGTCCTTCAAACCGTCCCGCACCAGAAAACATCCCGAAATTGCGGCATGTCCGTTACAGAAAGGGGAAAATAGGTGCCTTATGCGGAATGTAGCGGTGGGGGCCGCCGCTTGTCCGTACTGGAGTAGCGCCCCCGGCGACCTGGTGGCATACGGTCGGGGACATGGACGTACGCCCCTTCTGGCTCGCCGGTTCGCCCGCCACGGGCGAGGCAGAGCTCACGGTGACCAACCCCCATGACGGCCGTGTCGTCGGCATCGGCTCGGTGCCCTCCCCCGACCAGGTCGAGCAGGCCGTGGCCGCCGCGCACGCGGTGCGCAAGGAGGCCGCCGCCCTGCCGATCCACGTGCGCGCGGAGGCGCTGGCCCACGTCTCGCGGCGCCTGTCCGAGCGCGCCGAGGAGATCGCCCGGCTGATCAGCGCCGAGAACGGCAAGCCGATCTTCTGGGCGCGAGGCGAGGTCGGCCGCGCGGTCGCGACCTTCCGCTTCGCCGCCGAGGAGACCCGGCGCTTCAGCGGCGACGTCCAGCGGCTCGACACCGAGGCCGCCGCGAACGGCCGTCTTGCGTACGTGTCGCGCCAGCCGTACGGGCCGGTGCTGGCCGTCACGCCGTTCAACTTCCCGCTCAACCTCGTGGCCCACAAGGTCGCCCCGGCGATCGCGGTCGGCGCGCCCGTGATCGTCAAGCCCGCCCCCGCGACCCCGCTCTCGTCGCTGCTGCTCGGCGAGATCCTCGCCGAGACGGCCCTGCCCGCAGGCATGTTCTCGGTGCTGCCGGTGCCGAACGACCGCGCGGGCGCGCTGGTCGAGGACCCTCGCCTTCCTGTCGTGTCGTTCACCGGCTCGGGGCCGGTCGGGTACGCCATCAAGGACCAGGTGCCGCGCAAGCACGTCACGCTGGAGCTCGGCGGCAACGCCGCCGCGGTAGTGCTCGCCGACGCCGACCTCGACTGGGCGGCCACGCGGGTCGCCTTGTTCTCCAACTACCAGGCCGGGCAGAGCTGCATCGCCGTCCAGCGGGTGATCGTCGAGGAGTCCGTGGTCGAGGCGTTCACCGCCAAGCTCGTGGCCGCCGTCGAGAGCCTCGTCGTCGGCGACCCGGCCGATGACAAGACGCAGGTCGGGCCGCTGGTGTCGGTGGAGGCGGCCGAGCGGGTGGAGCAGTGGGTCGCCGAGGCCGTTGCCGGCGGCGCCCGGCTGCTCGCCGGGGGCGCCAGGGACGGCGCCACCGTCGCGCCGACCGTGCTCGCGGACGTGCCGGACGACGCCAAGGTCATCAGGGAGGAGGTGTTCGGCCCGGTGCTCGTGATCCAGCCGGTCGCCTCGGTGGACGAGGCGTTCACCGCGGTCAACGACTCGAAGTACGGCCTGCAGGCCGGGGTGTTCACGCGCGACATCGACGTCGCCTTCCGCGCCGCCAAGGAGCTGGAGGTCGGCGGGGTCATCATCGGCGACGTGCCGTCGTACCGCGCCGACCAGATGCCCTACGGGGGAGTCAAGGAGTCGGGCATCGGCCGCGAGGGCCTGCGCTCGGCCATGGAGGACTTCACCTACGAGAAGGTGATGGTGCTCACCGGGCTCACCCTGTAGGTGCCGCGCGGGGCTCTCCTCGCGGTCACCCGTCGCTGACCGCCTGGAGAGCTCTCGGCCGGCTCGGCTCCCCTCACGCGCGCTGGGCCGTGTCGAAGAGCCGCTTGGCCTGGTCGCCGAAGTACGGGCCGTACATCGTGCCGTCGTCGTCGCTGTACTTGAAGCTGCTGACCGAGGTCAGCACGCCCTGGCCGGTGGCGGGGTCGAACGAGCTCAGCCACGGGCCGCCGCTCGACCCGGCCGTGAGGTCGCACCGCATGCCCTGGTCGCGGGTCTGGCTGTGCGGGTCGTGGTGGAGGTCGCCCGCGCAGTAGATCAGGCGCCGGCCGTCGTACGGCGGGTCGGCGGGGAAGCCGAATCCGAAGGCGCGCCCGCCGCGCGGCACGTTGAAGCCGATCTCCTGGCCGCCGACCGCCTCGTTCAGATGGCTCCCGCCGGAGGGGTTGACCGCGACCATGCCCAGGTCGTAGCTGTCGTCGCCGCTCTCTGACCAGGGCTCGGGGACGAACATGCGCCGCGCGGTGAACACGCCGTACGGCTGGCGCCCCGGCTCGTAGGCCGGCACGAAGGTCCAGTTCTCCGCCCAGGTGCCTGAGCCGTCCTTGGCGCAGTGGCCCGCGGTGACGACGACGTCCTGGTTGCGGCTGCGCACCGCGCTCGCCGAGCACACGTAGTCGACGCCGCGCAGGGTGAGGAACACCCGGCCGGTGGTGCGCTTCACCGCGCCCCCGGCCGCCCACCGCGCGCCGCTGGTGTTCATGCCGGGCGCGCTCGCGCCCGAGGCGGAGGAGGCCCGGACCGCCGATGGCGCCCGGCCGGCGGACGAGGGCGGCGGCACGGGCGCCACCGTGGAACCGGAGGACGCCGTGGAGCTGGGCGCCACCGTGGAGCCGCGCGTGGCCGTGACGCGCAGGGGCAGCACGCCGGACGCCAGCTCGGCGACCTTCGTGACGGAGCCCAGCGCCCCGCCGGGCAGTGCCCGCGCCATGCGCCCGGCGGTCCAGTAGCCGAGCACCCGGCGCTGCTCGGCCACCGTGCGGGCGGCCACGTGCTGGACGACGCCGGTCGACGTGAGAGACGACGTGAGAGACGGGGTCTCGTTCCTCGTGACGGCTTGGCCGGCTCCGCTTGCCGCCATCGAGCCGGAGGGCATGACGCCCACCAGCCCGGCGACGAGCGGTACGGCGGCGATCAGGGGGAGGATCGGGGTCATGGCTCCCGAGTCTGGACTACCGAACGTGGCCTCGCGGATACTTTCGGTAAATCAGGTGGCGTCCTGGTTCTGGGCGGAGGTGTAGACCGCCTGGGCCTCCGGCCCGAAGTACGGACCGAACATCCAGTACGGGGCGAAGTTGTACTTGAAGCTGTTCACGGAGTTCAGCGTGCCCGCGCCGGTGCTCCGGTTGAAGCCCGTGAACCAGCCGCCCCCGCTGGATCCGCCGGTCATGTCACAGCTGAGCCCCTGGTCGGTGGAGATCAGGTAGTCGTCGAACACCCTGCCGCCGCAGTAGATCAGCTTCGACCCGTCGTACGGGCTCGCGGCCGGGTACCCGAAGGCGTACATCTGCTGCCCGCGCGCCTGGTTGAAGGCGATGCCCTGGCCGCCCACGACGTCGACGAGGCGCTCGCCGTTCAGCGGGGCCACGACGGCCGCGGCCACGTCGTAGTTCATGTCCTCACTGGCGTTCCACTGAGTCGTGGTGAGCAGGTTGGTGGCCACCCAGGTGCCGTACGGGCGGCTGCCGGCGCTGTAGCCGGGGACGAAGACCCAGTTGGTGTGGAAGGCGCCACCGAGCTTCACGCAGTGCCCCGCGGTGAGGACGACGCTCTTGTTGGCGCTGGTGACCGCGGTGCCCGAGCAGGAGGCGCTGCGTCCCTGGTAGGTGAAGAAGACGCGTCCCTCCGTCTTGACGATGGTGCCGCCTCCCGTCCAGGGGGCGCCCGTCGAGCGGGCCGCGAGCGCGGGGGTGGCCGGGGTGGCGGCCGGGGAGGCCGAGGGGCTGGGGGAGGCCGAGGGGCTGGGGGAGGGGGTGGGCGAGCCCGACACCACGGGCGGGGGCGGGGTGGTGGGCGCGGCGTCGGCGCGCTTCACGGCGTTGGCGCCGGGGGTCAGGGGCTTGACGGTGAGCCCGCCCCCGCTCGGCGCGGTGGTCGTGCGCCCGGCGCGCGACCTGACCAGGTCGAGGGGTTTGGCGGCGGCCATCTTCGCGGGGGTCCAGAACTGCTTCACGACGCGCTGCTCGGTCTTGGTGTCGGCCGCGTCGTGGACGACGGGCCGCGGCGCGGCCGGCGGCTTCGCGGCCTCGGCTGTGGGGGCGTTCAGCAGGATCCCCGCCGCCGCCAGGGGCGATATGGCCAGGATGGGGAAGAGACGTCGTGCCTTGCGATGCATGCGGTCCTCCGTGCTCGTCGCGGCTCACCGGGCACGCGCCGACGGGGGCCGTTCGTGCCCGTGGGGTGGCGCGCTGGGTGCTTGCTCGTGCCCGGCTCCCGCTGTGATCGGGTGCCATGTCCTGACGCGGGAAGGTAGTAGGGCCGAATGCCGCATTTCTCGCGATTCGCAGAGACCGGTATGGCGGGATTCGGGCATTTAGCTGCTGCTTTCCCACCCGTCGCTGTGGTGACGGAAACCGGCCCGCGAGCGGGTGGCGCGTACGGACGGGGCCGGACGGGCGGGCGCACGGCGGGGGGAGCCGGCCGCCGCGATAATGGGGGCATGCAGACCCCTCTCGCAGACGCGGCCGACCTGGCGGGCACCGCCGGCCCCGCGGATCTCGTGGGCCCGGTGTCACTCCCCGGCCCGGCCGAGCCGCGATCGATCGTCGTGCTCGGCTCCACAGGATCGGTGGGCACGCAGGCGCTCGACGTCATCGAGCGCGACCCGGGGCACTTCCGCGTGGCCGGGCTGGTGGCGGGCGGCGGGCAGGTCGACCTGCTCGCGCGCCAGGTCGAGCGGTTCCGCCCGGAGGTGGTCGCCGTCGCCGACGAGCGGGCCGTTCCCGCGCTGCGCGAGGCGATCGGGCCGGTGCGCATCCTGGCGGGCTCCGAGGGAGTCGCCGAGGCCGCCGCCTGGCCCTGTGACATCGTCCTCAACGGCATCACCGGAGCGGTCGGGCTCACCTCGACGCTCGCCGCGCTGGAGGCCGGGCGAGTGCTGGCGCTGGCGAACAAGGAGTCGCTCATCATTGGCGGCCCGCTGGTGAAGCGGCTGGCCGGTCCCGGCCAGATCCTGCCGGTCGACTCCGAGCACTCGGCGCTCGCGCAGTGCCTGTGGGCCGCCGGCCCGTCCGGGTACGACCCGGAGGCGGTGCGGCGGCTCGTCGTCACGGCGAGCGGCGGGCCCTTCCGCGGCCGCAGGCGGGCCGAACTGGGGGAGGTCACCCCCGAGCAGGCGCTCAAGCACCCCACGTGGGACATGGGCACGGTGATCACGCTCAACTCGGCGACGCTGGTCAACAAGGGCCTTGAGGTCATCGAGGCCAACCTGCTGTTCGACATCCCCTTCGAGCGGATCACCGTGGTGGTCCACCCGCAGTCCGTCATCCACTCGATGGTGGAGTTCGTGGACGGCTCGACCATCGCGCAGGCCAGCCCGCCCGACATGCGGCTGCCGATCTCGCTCACCCTCGGCTGGCCTTCGCGGGTGCCGGGCGCGGCCAAGGCCGTCGACTGGACCACCGCCCACACCTGGACCTTCGAGCCCCTGGATGAGGAGGCGTTCCCGGCGGTGGCGCTGGCCCGGCACGTCGGCTCCCAGGGCGGCACGGCTCCGGCCGTCTACAACGCGGCGAACGAGGTCTGCGTGGAGGCCTTCCTGGCGGGGAGGCTGCCGTTCCTCGGCATCGTCGACACCATCGCGGCCGTCGTCGGCAAGCACACCGTGTCGCCCGCCGGCTCGGTGGCCGAGGTGCTCGACGCAGACGCCTGGGCCCGCGCGAGGGCCCGGGAGCTGACGGCCGGGTAAGGGCGGCGGCGGGCTGGGCGCCAGCTTGTCGTGATCCGGTAAACGGCTTTCTCGACATCCGTAACTCGATGGTGGGCGCGGTTACCTAGACTGGGTAGGTCTGAGCGCGTCGCCGAACACCAAGGTGCTGGAAAATATGACATCTGTTGATCTGGGGATTCCCTCGGTACGGAGCAAGCCGATCGCCGAGCGGCGGATGTCGCGGCAGATCATGGTGGGCTCGGTCCCGGTGGGCGGGGACGCGCCGGTTTCGGTTCAGTCCATGACCACGACGCTCACCTCCGACGTGAACGCCACGCTGCAGCAGATCGCCGAGCTGACGGCGTCGGGCTGCCAGATCGTCCGGGTGGCGGTGCCCTCGCAGGACGACGCCGACGCGCTGCCGGCCATCGCGCGCAAGTCACAGATCCCGGTGATCGCCGACATCCACTTCCAGCCGAAGTACGTCTTCGCGGCGATCGAGGCGGGCTGCGCGGCCGTCCGGGTGAACCCCGGCAACATCAAGAAGTTCGACGACAAGGTCGGCGAGATCGCCCGGGCCGCGGCCGACACCGGCACCCCGATCCGCATCGGCGTGAACGCCGGCTCCCTCGACCCCCGCCTGCTGGCCAAGTACGGCAAGGCGACGCCCGAGGCGCTGGTGGAGTCCGCGCTGTGGGAGTGCTCGCTGTTCGAGGAGCACGGCTTCCGTGACATCAAGATCTCGGTCAAGCACCACGACCCTGTGGTCATGATCCAGGCCTACCGCCAGCTCGCCGCGCAGTGCGACTACCCCCTGCACCTGGGCGTCACCGAGGCGGGCCCGGCGTTCCAGGGCACGATCAAGTCGGCGGTGGCGTTCGGGGCCCTGCTGGCCGAGGGCATCGGAGACACGATCCGGGTCTCGCTGTCCGCGCCTCCGGTCGAGGAGGTCAAGGTCGGCATCGGCATCCTTGAGTCCCTCAACCTCCGCAAGCGCGGGCTGGAGATCGTGTCCTGCCCGTCCTGCGGGCGGGCCCAGGTCGACGTGTACACCTTGGCCGAGCAGGTGCACGCGGGGCTCGACGGCCTCAAGGTGCCGCTGCGGGTGGCCGTGATGGGGTGTGTCGTCAACGGCCCCGGTGAGGCCCGCGAGGCCGATCTGGGCGTGGCCTCGGGCAACGGCAAGGGCCAGATCTTCGTCAAGGGCGAGGTCGTCAAGACCGTGCCCGAGTCCCAGATCGTGGAGACCCTGATCGAGGAGGCCCTGCGCCTGGCCGAGGAGATGGGCGTGGACGTCGATCTCGACGACGAGGACGCTCCGGGCCCGGAGGTCGTCGTCCGCTGACCCGCCGGTCCTCGGGGCCGGATGCTGTGGGGAGTGTCTCGCCCGGTAGGGGAGGGAGTGCTCTTCCTGGGCGGGGATGTGTGGGTGTATGCAGGAAGAGTGCCATTTCGGCGGAGTCTGTCGGATCCGCACCAGTCGCGATGGCCTGGCAACGCACTGGTGGCGATACCACTCGCGCTGATCGCGGTGATCTCCCTCGCCGACATCCTCACCCCGCGAGAGATCTCGCTGAGCCCGCTTCTGGTCACGGCCCCCGCGATCACGGCCTCGTTCGCGGGTCCCTGGCTCACCGGCCTGGTGAGCATCATCACCATCGCGGACGAGGTGCTGCTCGGCCTGAATAGTGAGATGCTGGCCACACGGGCCATGCAGACGCAGCTGATGGCCCTGGTCGTGGTCTCGGCCTTCCTGGTGATCTTCTCCTTCGTGCGCGACCGGCACCGGGAGGAGCTGATCCGGGTGCGCTCGGTCTCGGAGGCCGCGCAGCGGGCCCTGCTGCGGCCCCTGCCGCCGGGCCTCGGGTCGCTCCGGCTCGCCTCCATGTACCTCGCCGCCGAGGAGGAGGCCCAGATCGGCGGCGACCTGTACGCGGCCGCCCGTACGCACTCGGGGGTCCGCGTCGTCATCGGCGACGTGCGGGGCAAGGGCCTTCCCTCGGTGTCGGACGCCGCCCTGCTCCTGGGCGCCTTCAGGGAGGCCGCCCGGCGGCACGCGACCCTGCCCGACGTCGTGCTCTACCTGGACGAGAGCGTGCGGGCCGATCTGGAGGAGCACGCGGAGGAGTGCCAGGACGCCTGCGAGAACTTCATCACCGCGGCCGTGCTGGAGATTCCCGACCACCGGCCGGTGGTCGAGGTGATCGACTGCGGCCACCCCCCGCCGCTGCTGCTCCGCGACCGCCAGGTCACGACCCTCCAGGTCGCCCAGCCCGCGCCCCCGCTGGGCCTCGGGGAGCTCTCAGACCGCGCCTACCAGGTCGAGGTGTTCGACTTCAAGCCGGGCGACACCCTCCTGCTCTACACCGACGGCGTCATCGAGGCCCGCGACCGCGCCGGCGTCTTCTACCCGCTGGCCGAGCGGGTGATGACGTGGCCGGGGGACGGCCCGGAGACCCTGGTCGAGCACGTGCGCGACGACCTCCTCGCCTACGTCGGCGGGCGGCTCGGCGACGACGCCGCCATGGTCGCGATCCAGCGCCTGCACGACTGAGACCCGGGCCCCGGCCGGGTGAACCGGCACTGAAGCGGTGATCATCACGGCCCCCACGACGGCTCGCCCGATCCCACGTTCCGCAATCGGACGACTACGGATCGGTAAACATTGGGCCGGGTCGCCGGTGGCCGGACGGTCCGATCCGGAAGCATCACCCTCTGCCACAAGAGCAGAGGGAGTGACGTGTGAAGCGGGTTTTCGGCGTATCGGCGATTATGACGGTGCTGGTCACCGGGCTGACAGGAGGGGCCAGTGGGGCGTACGCCGCTCCACGTGACGGCGTGACCTGGGGGGCGTGCCCGGGTCCGAAGCCGATAATGGCGGTGGAGTGCGCGACCGTGAGGGTGCCGCTCGACCACTCGAAGCCGGGCGGGCCGACCCTCGGGCTGGCGCTCAACCGGATCAAGGGTTCGGCGTCCCACGGTCACGTGCTGCTGGTCAACCCGGGCGGGCCGGGGGCCTCGGGCCTGGGCCTGGCCCGGTACGTCGCCGCCGCGCTCCCCAAGGACGTCGCGGCGAAGTACGACGTGATCGGGTTCGACCCGCGGGGGGTGGGGAGCAGCGAGCCGGCGCTGACCTGTGCCGACCCCAAGCAGCACTTCGCCGCTCCCCGCATCGACCAGGTGCCGAGGAACGACGCGCAGGAGTCCGCGCTGCTCGCGCGGGCCAAGGAGTACGCCGAGGCGTGCGGCAGTCGCTGGTCGTGGCTGCTCCCGCACCTCACCACCGAGAACTCCGCCCGTGACATGGACACGATCAGGCAGGCGCTCGGCCAGCAGAAGATCAGCTACCTCGGCTACTCGTACGGCACCTACCTCGGCGCCGTCTACGCGACGCTGTTCCCGACCAGGGTCAGGCGGCTGGTGCTGGACAGCGTGGTGGACCCCGAGGGCGTGTGGTACGACTCCAACATCGCCCAGGACTACGCCTTCGACCGGCGGCACCGCGACTTCCTGGCCTGGGTGTCCCGGCACAACGACGTCTACCACCTCGGCCGCACGGAGACCGAGGTCTCGGCCGCCTGGTACGGCATGCGCGATCACCTCGGCCAGCGGCCGGCGGGCGGCCTCGTCGGGCCGAGCGAGCTGGACGACATCTTCACCGTCGGCGGGTACACCAACGCGGTCTGGCCGCAGTTCGCGGGCGCGTTCGCCAACTACGTGAAGAAGGGCAAGCCCGACGGCCTGGTGACCGCCTACAACCAGCACGTGGATCACGACGCGGCGGCCGAGAACAACTACGCCGTCTACCTGGCGGTCCAGTGCCGCGACGCCGAGTGGCCGCGCGACTGGTCGCGCTGGTGGGCCGACACGCTCAAGGTGAACGCCAAGGCGCCGTTCATGGCCTGGGCCAACGCCTGGTACAACGCGCCCTGCGCCTTCTGGCCAGAGAAGGGCGGGACACCGGTCCACGTCGGTGACGTCGCCCACCTGCCCTCGGTGCTGCTCATCCAGTCCAAGCAGGACGCGGCCACGCCGTACCCCGGGGCGCTGCGCGTGCGCGACCGGTTCCCGAGCTCGCGGCTGCTCGTCGAGGGCGGCGGCAACCACGGGGTGTCGCTCGGGGGCAACACCTGCGTCGACCGGTACCTCGCCGGGTACCTCAGGGACGGAAGCGTTCCCGGCGGCGCGGCGCAGGCCGCGGGGCGCCAGGCCGACGCGACCTGCCAGGCCGCGCCCGAGCCCCGGCCGATCGTGCCGATGTCGTCGGGGTCCGGGCACCTTAGGCTGACGAAGGTGATTCTCGGCCAGTAGGGTCGGTTCGTTCCAAAATCGGGGCGGTCGCGTAGGCTAAGCCCGTGATGCTGCGAACATCGGCGTCGCGCGTGCTCGACGATCAGGACCGCGAAGAGGTGCTCTCGATACTCGACGCGGACCCCGTCGCCAACGTCTTCGTCGCCTCCCGGGTGCGGTCCGTCGGGCTGAGCCCGGCCCGGCTCGGCGGACAGATGTGGGGATTCGGCCCGCGCGGCGGGCTGACCTCACTGTGCTACGCCGGGGCCAACCTGGTCCCGGTCAACGCCGGGCCCGAGGCCGTGCAGGCCTTCGCCGACCGTGCCCGCAGGCAGGGCCGCCGCTGCTCGTCCATCGTCGGCCCCGCCGAGGCCGTCGAGAGGATCTGGGAGCGGCTGGAGCCCTTCTGGGGCCCGGCGCGGGCCATCCGCTGGGCCCAGCCGGTCATGGCCACCTCCTCGCGGTCGCCCGTCCCCCCTGATCCGCTCGTACGCCAGGTACGCCCGGACGAGTTCGCCACGCTGCTCCCCGCATGCGTGGCGATGTTCACCGAGGAGGTCGGCATCTCCCCGGATCTCGGGGACGGCGGCGCGCTCTACCGGTCGCGGGTGGCGGAGCTGATCCGCATCGGGCGCTCGTTCGCCCGCATCGAGGACGGCCAGGTGGTCTTCAAGGCCGAGGTCGGGGCGGTGACCCCGCAGGTCTGCCAGATACAGGGCGTGTGGGTGCATCCGGACCGGCGCGGGCGCGGGCACGCCGTGGCCGGCATGGCCGCCGTCGTCGACCAGACCCTGCGGCACTTCGCGCCGACGGTGACCCTTTACGTGAACGACTTCAACGTGCCCGCGCGGGCGGCGTATCGCAGGGTGGGCTTCAAAGAGGTCGACACGTTCATGTCCGTCCTGTTCTGATTCCGCGCTCGCCGGCGTCGGTACCCTGGGCGAGTGCTCGAACAGGTGACCGCTACGCGCTATGTGACCCCGCTCCGGGAGGGCGGGTCGCTCCCGGGCGTCGTCGAAGCAGATGACCTCGGGACCTATGTCGTGAAATTTCGTGGTGCGGGGCAGGGGCGGCGGGTGCTCGTCGCCGAGATCATCTGTGCCGAGCTGGCACGCAGGATCGACCTGCGCACCCCCGATCTCACGATCGTCGATCTCGACCCGCAGATCGGGGCCAGGGAGCCCGACCAGGAGATCCAGGACCTGCTGAACGCCAGTGAGGGCCACAATCTCGGGGTGGACTTCCTCCCCGGCGCGCTCGGCTTCGACCCGCTCGCCTGGACCCCCGACGCGGCGTTCGCCTCGCGGGTGCTGTGGTTCGACGCGCTGATCCACAACGTCGACCGCAGCTGGCGCAACCCGAACCTGCTGGTCTGGCACGGGAACACCTGGCTGATCGACCACGGCGCCGCCCTGTGGTTCCACCACAACTGGCGCACCGCCGACCCGCAGCGTCCCTTCGACGCCCGCGACCACGTGCTGGCGCCGTTCGCGACGCGCGTCGAGGAGGCCGACGCCGAGCTTCCCGGCCTGATCACCGAGGACCTGCTCCGCGCGGTCGTCGGCCTCGTCCCCGACGAGTGGCTCGACGGCGAGCCCGGCTTCGAGGACGCGTCAGCCGTGCGCCGGGCCTACGTCGACCACCTGCTCGCCCGCGCCCACGGGCCGCGCGCCTGGCTCCCGGCGGTGGCGCGATGAGCGAGCTGCAGGTCTACGAGTACGCCGTGATCCGGGTCGTGCCGTGCGTGGTCAGGGGCGAGCTGATCAACGCCGGGGTGATCGTCTACTCCCAGCCGTGCGGCTACCTGTGCGCCCGTACGGAGCTGGACGAGGCACGGCTGCGCGCGCTCGACGAAGGGGTGGACCTCGGGGGCCTCAGGCTGGCGCTGGCCGCCTACGAGCGCGCGTGCTCGGAGGACTCCGGGCCGCTGCGCGGGGAGCCGCTCGGCAGCAGGTTCCGCTGGCTCACCGCGCCTCGCAGCACGATCGTCCAGACCGGGCCCGTGCACGCGGGGCTGACCGCCGACCCCGCCGCCGAGCTGGAATCCCTGCTCGACCGGCTCGTGCGCAGGGTCACATCCGCGCGATGACCTCCTCGGCGAAGCGCTCCATGGTGGCGATCTTGAGGTCGAGGGTGGCCTCGCCGTGCCTGGCCTTCTCCTCGGGGGTGGCGAGCCACCAGGGGGCGGCCAGGGTGCCGGTGACGCCCTTCCCGGCGATCCTGCGGTAGGTCTCCGGGTCCGGCATCACGGCGAGCGCGGCGATGATCTCCAGGTCGTCCTCCGGTCTGCCGTACTCCTTCAGGTAGGCGCGGAGGTGGGCGAGCACGACGTCCAGCTCCGCCTCGGAGTACACGCGGTTGCCGATCCAGCCGTCCCCGGCGCGGGCCGCCCTGCGCAGCGCGGCCTCGCTGTCACCGCCGACCAGGAACGGCACCGGGCGCGAGGGCACCGGGGCGATCGACAGCGGGCCGAAGTCGAAGTGCGTGCCGTGGTGCTCGACCGTGCCGCCGGTCCACAGCTCGCGCAGGACGGGGATCATCTCGTCCAGGCGCCTGCCCCTGGTGTGGAAGTCCTGCCCAGTCTGCAGGAACTCGTCCTCGCACCAGCCGACCCCCACGCCGAACGAGACCCGGTCGCCGGACAGCACCGCGGCCGTGGACACCTGCTTGGCCACGGTGAACAGGTCGCGGGCGGGGGCGATGTAGACGTTTGGGGCGAAGCGCAGGCGCTCGGTGACCGCGGCCATCGCCCCGATGGTGACCCAGACGTCGGGCCAGTGCGTCGCGGCGTTCCAGCGCGGCGCACCGCTGCGCGAGTAGGGGTACGGCGAGCGGTAGTCGGCGAAGAAGATGTGGTCGGAGAGGGTGAGGGTGTCCATGCCGCACCGTTCGGACGCCTTGGCCAGCTCGATGAACTGGTCGGTGTCGGTGAACGACGCACCCAGCCAGAAGCGCATGCGGTCCCGTTCTCAGCCGGCGAACTCGGGGATGACCTTGGTGGCGAACATCTCCAGGTTGCGCTTGACCGTGTCGAGCGGGAGCACGCCCTGCTGGCCCTGCATGAACAGGCCGAACCACTCCAGGTCGGGCATGCGGTCGAGCATGCGCTGGATGCCGCGCTTGACGTCGTCGGGCGTGCCCAGCAGGGCCAGCTCGACCTCGTTCATGCGCTTGTAGTCGCCCTTCTCCGGGGAGATCGGCTTGTGCCGGTCGTCCTCCTGCTTGCGCAGGACCTCCAGGTAGCCGAAGGGGCCGAAGAAGGCGGCGAAGTCCTTCTGCATCGGGCCGTACGTCGCGATGGCCTCCTCACGGGTGTCGGCCATGCCGACGACCTTCAGGATGCCGGTGTGCTCGCCCAGCTTGTAGTCGCGGCCGCACTTGGCCGACTCCTCCTGGTAGAGCCTGGCCTTGGCGGCGTGCTCGTCCGGGTTCGGGGTGAACATCCACGGCAGGATGTTCTCCTGCGCGGCTCTGATCACCGACCGGTCGCTGATCGTGAACGGCTGCCACAGCTCGGGGTAGGGGTCCTGGTACGGCCGGGGGCTCACCGAGACGGCCTGCAGTTTGCCGTCCTCCGACACCTCGCCGGGGGCGCCGAAGGTCTTGGTCCACTCCAGCGCCGGCCAGCCCTCGATGCCGTCGTAGGGCGAGGGCACCTCGTAGTCGAGCATCTCGCTCTTGTAGCGCAGGGTCTCCTGGGTCCACGCCAGCTTCATGATGTGCAGGATCTCGCCGAACACGTCGAAGTTGCGGTTGTCGGACGCCGAGCCGTCCGACCGCGCCGCCGACGCGTGCCAGCGCTGGCCGAGGACGTTCATCCACCGGTTCTGGTAGCCGCGCGCGACCCCCAGCCGGAGCCGTCCCTTGCAGAACTGGTCGAGCAGCGCCACGTCCTCCGCCGCGCGAATGGGGTCCCAGGCGGGCAGCACGAGGCCGAGGGGCGCCAGCAGGATGCGCTCGGTGCGCGCCGCGAGGTCGGTGAGGACCATCAGCGGGTTGACCGAGAACTCGAAGCCCTCCGAGTGGAAGTGGTGCTCGGTCATCATGAGGGCGTCGAAGCCGATCTGGTCGGCGTGGACGGCGATCTCGCGCACCTCGTGCAGCAGCTTCTGGTACGACTCGGTGTCCCGGCCGATCGGGCGCCTCGCCCGGGCGTTCTCCTCCTGGCTGTACCCGGAGCCGGGGATCTGCGGGTTGAGCATTATGGAAAATTTCACGGCAAACGTCTCCTCACGCGCGAGCGCCGGCGAGCGCCTTCAGCCAGTTGTGAACGACGAGGAGGAACTCCGCCGGGCGTTCCTCGTGCAGCCGGTGGCCGCTGCCCTCCCAGACCACGGTCCGCGAGCGGGGGTCCTTGAACAGGCCGGACTCCCAGGCGGCCTGGCCGGGGTCGAACCAGAAGCTCAGCACTGGGCAGCCCCTGCGTGCCAGGTAGCCGTCGGAGTTGGGCCGCACCCCGATCGCGCCCGGCACCGCGAACATCGCTTCGAACGCCTCCACGAGCACGTGGGGCGGCGTGGCCAGCGTGCGCCTGCGGTGCCACTCCCTGATGAGGGCGGGGGTGGCGGGCGTGTACGACCAGCGGTCGATCTCGACGGCCACGGCGCCCGTGTCGCCGTCGCGCAGGGCCGCCACCATCGCGGGGAAGCCAGAGGCGACCGGCTCGGCGAATCCGTACCCGGGGTCGACCGCCACCAGCGCGCGCACCGCCTCGGGGTGCTCCACGGCCAGGTGGGAGACCACCTGGCCGCCCATGGAGTGGCCGACGGCGACGACCGGGCCCGTGCCGAGCCCGGCGAGCAGCTCGGCGAGGTCCGCGGCCATCCTGCGCGGGGTGTTGCCGGTGTCGCGGGAGGAGGAGTATCCATGTCCTCGGAGGTCGACGGCGATGACGCGGTGCCGCTCGCGGAGCTTCGGGATGTGGTGGGACCACTCGTGGGAGTCCGAACCCCATCCGTGGACGAGCAGCAGCACCGAGCCGTCGCTGGTGTCGTCCTTGGCATCTGTGTCATCTGTGTCATCTGTGTAGAACAGCCGCACGCCGTCGACATCGGCGAATGCCATGAGCGCCCTTCCTATGAGGACTTCCCGCCAGGCAAGCTACCCTAGGAATGCTAACCGAGCAATCGCTTGTTTAGCCACGCGGGGTTCGTCACGGAGAGGACGGCGTCATGCGGCTGGGCGTCACGATGTTCACCACCGATCAGGCTATGCCCGTCGCCGATCTGGCACGAGCGGCCGAGGAGCGCGGTTTCGCGTCGCTTTACGTGCCGGAGCACACCCACATCCCCATCTCCCGCAGGACGCCGCCCGCCGCCGGGCAGGACGTGCTGCCGGAGGAGTACAAGCGGACCCTCGACCCGCTGGTCGCCCTCGCCTACGCGGCGGCCGTGACCGAGCGCCTCACCATCGGCACGGGCATCATGCTGGCGGCCCAGCGCGACCCCATCGTCACGGCCAAGGCCGTCGCCACCCTGGACCACCTCTCCGGCGGGCGCTTCGTGCTCAGTGTCGGGTTCGGGTGGAACGTCGAGGAGATGGAGGACCACGGCGTTCCGTACGGCTCACGCCGTGACGTGGCCCGCGAGCACGTGCTGGCCATGAAGGAGCTGTGGAGCAGGGAGGTCGCCGGCTTCGAGGGGCGGCACGTGCGCTTCGAGCCGTCCTGGTCGTGGCCGAAGCCGGTCGCGGGCCCGCCGGTCTACATCGGGGGCGCGGCGGGCCCGAAGATGTTCGCGCACGTCGCGGAGTACGCCGACGGCTGGATACCGATAGGCGGCAAGGGCGTGAAGGACGCGCTGCCGGCCCTTCGCGAGGCGTACGAGAAGGCCGGACGTGACCCGGCGACGGTCAGGGTGATCCCGTTCGGCACCGTGCCGAGCCGGGGGAAGCTCGACTACTACGCCGGCCTCGGCATCGAGGAGGTCGTGTGCAGCCTCCCGGCCGCGCCCGCCGACGCCGTGCTGCCGGTGCTCGACGGCTACTCCTCGCTGCTCTGAGCCCTGGGCATCCACCACATCTGCCCGCTCGCGATCTCGTGGTACACGTCGAGCAGGTCCTTGTGGGTGGTGACGCTCCTCGACTCGGCGGCGGCCCAGGTGTAGACCCCGCGCGACATGGTCGAGGTCTCCCGCTGCACGCGGAGCGTGTAGACGCGCGCCCGTATCTCGTGCACCTTGTGGTCGCCCGGGTCGGCCTGCATGGCCAGCTCGGCGAGCTGGCACGCCAGCCGCAGGTCCCCGTCCGCCGCCGCGGTGGCGGCTCGCGCGGCGAGAACGGGGGCGCCTCCGGCCAGCTCGGCGAGGGCCGAGGCCAGCACCGCGTCCGGCGCGGGCTTGAGGTGCGCGGGGTTGCCGTCGTGCCAGCCGCCGTACAGCCGCCAGACGTTGCGCACGACGAACTCCGGCTCGTCGTAGTGCGGCTGCAGGTAAGGACGGCCGGCCAGCGCCTCCGGGGGTTTCACGGTGTGGATGATCTCGTCGAGGCGGGCGCCCGCGTTCATCATCTCCAGCGTCTGCTCGACCAGGCTGTCCAGGTAGTCCGCCGTGTCGGTCAGCGCCTGCCGTACTCTGCCCGCCCCGGCGATGGGCAGGCCGTGGCCGGGCAGCAGCACCTCCGCGTCCAGGGCGGCCATCTTCCGCAGCGCGACCGCCCACTCGTCGGGGTACCGCTGCACCTTCTGCGGGTTTCCGGCGTTCGGGGTGACCCAGATGAACAGGTCACCGGTCAGCAGCACGCCGCGCTCCGGCAGGAACGCCCAGGTGGCGTCGTCGGTCTCGCCGCGCGCGTGGTGCATCTCGAAGGTGACGTCGCCGAGCGAGACCCGCATCTCGTCGCGGTACGTAAGGTCGGGCTGCCGGTAGGCCGTCGGCCACGTCAGGCTGGTGAAGCCGAACTGCCGCTGGTTGATCACCGTGTTGTAGCCCGCCGTCCGGGCATACCGGGTGAACCGGGCGGCGACGTTCTCGTGCGCGATGACGCTCGGGCGGGGGCCGTCCTCGGCGTCGAAGGGGTCCATGCCCGCGACGTGGTCGAAGTGCCCGTGGGAGAAGACGGCGTAGCGGACTGGCTCATCCCACCAGGCCCTCATGGCCGCGTGCATGTTCCGCGCGTCCACGTTGTTGCCGGTGTCGAACAGAGCCAGGCCGCCATCGCCCCGGATGCCGTAGACGTTGCCGAACGCGGGCCACATGACCACGCGGTCGGCCACCTCCTGCACCCCCCTCGAGCGCAGGTCCCGCAGCGGCACCTCCTGCGGGGTCACCGACCCGCCCCAAACACTGTCCGCATGGTCGAGGATCGGCGTTGTCATGGGCCAAGCCTGTCGCGTACGGCGCCGCCAGAGCAGTAGGGAGTTCCCTACTCCTTGGATCTTTACCGTCTCCGGACCGTCGGACGACCACCGGGTCGCTCTTCGGGAACCCGGCCGCACGACTAAGGCCGGGAGCCCAGAACCTCCAGGTAGTGCGCGTTGTACATGATGCCCAGGATGTTCCCGAAGGGATCGACCACGGAGGCGGTGACGAACCCCGGGCCGCGCTCGGTGGGAGCCTCGTGGTCCTTCGCCCCCATGGAACGCAGCCTGTCCAGAGCCGCCGTCAGGTCGTCGACGTGCCAGTACATGATGACACCGGCCGGTCCGGCCGCCGGTCCGCTTGGCGAGTAGCGGCTGTCGACGATGCCCAGCTCGTGCTGGTAGTCGCCGATCCGGAACTCGATGTACGCCGGCCGTCCGTCCGGTCCCGGGCGGTTGAAGTACGGCTCGACGCCCAGCAACTCGGCGTACCACTTGGCCGCCGCCGCCACATCGTCGGCCCAGTAGTTCACGGTGGTGAGTCCTCGCAGCATGTGTGCTCCCTTGTCGGTGTACATCGGACACGTTAGGAGCCGTTGAGGAACGTACGGTTCCTCAATGGCTGGGAGAATCGGAGAATGCTGGAGACCTCGGTACGGCTACTGCGGTTGCTGTCATTGCTCCAGGCGCGGCCCGACTGGTCAGGTGCCGACCTGGCCGGTCGGCTCGGCGTCACCACCAGGACCGTCCGCAACGACATCGAACGCCTGCGCATCCTCGGCTACCAGATCCATTCGACGACCGGGACGGCGGGCGGGTACCGGCTCGGCGCGGGCGCGGCCCTGCCGCCGCTGCTCCTCGACGACGAGGAGGCGGTCGCGGTCGCCGTCAGCCTGCACGCCGCCGCCGGCGGCACCGTGACGGGCATCGAGGAGACCTCGCTGCGCGCGCTCACCAAGCTTGAGCAGCTGCTGCCCTCACGGCTGCGCCACCGCATCGACGCGCTGCGCGCGGCCACGGTCTCGGTGACCAGGCGCGGCCCCACCGTGGACGCGGAGACCCTGACCGCCATCGCCACCGCCACCCGCGACCACGAACGGCTGCGCTTCGACTACCTCGACCACGACGGGACGGGCACCGCCCGCGTGGTCGAGCCGCACCGCCTCGTCCACACCGGCCGCCGCTGGTACCTGCTCGCCTGGGACTGCGACCGCCGCGACTGGCGCACCTTCCGCGCCGACCGCATCCGTCCCCGCACCCCGAACGGCCCCCGCTTCACACCACGCGAGGCACCGGGCGGCGACGCCGCCGCGCACGTGATGCGCGGTGTGGGCTCGACCGCCTGGAAGCATCAGGCCCGCATACGGCTGCACGCCCCCGTCGAGACGATGGGCGAACGCATCACACCGTCGGCCGGGCTGCTGAGTGCCGACGGCGAGCACGGCTGCGTCCTTGCGACCGGGACCGACACCCTCCACGACCTCGCGGCCTTCCTGGGCACCCTGGACGTCCCCTTCACCGTCATCGACCCCCCAGAACTCCGCACCCTCCTCAACACCCTCGCCAACCGCTACAAATCCGCCGCCGTAGAGGTAGGTGATGCTAAGCGTCCGGTGCCCGGTTCAGAACGTGCCGCAGCCGGATTCCCAGCTGGCGAGGTGCCGCCGCGAGTGGCCGACGAGTTCAAGCTTGTCCCATTCGCCCGCGCGGATGACGTTTAGCGGTGGTGATGCTTGTTCAGGTGTGGCGATGCCGCTGGTCAGCCGTGGATGAATCGGTCAGATCCCGCTAATATCCTGCATTTAATCACTTCGCAATCTTTGGAATTTATATCGCATTTGGGCTATTTATTCTTGCCGGGAATCGGTTGTGGACCACTCGAGAATATGAAAACATTCGTACAGGCTTTCGAATTGACGAGGGGTGATGGCGGATGGCGGATGTGTACAGCTTCGGTCGAGCGCGGTCACACCCGTCCTCGCACCCGCGCTCTGGCTCGGGGGGCGGGGATGTGTTTGGCCCTGAGTGGTGGGCGGCGGTGGTGGCGCGTTCCTCGCGCTGGTCCTGTGACGGCTCCGCCGCACACGACTTCGACCCCCTGAGCGACCCGCACACCGAGAGTTCGCATCCCGAGACCCCGGAAGGGCTGGACCGGGATGACCTGAAGCCACATGCCGACAGGCCCGACGGGCCGGAGTCGGCTGACATAAACCGGGGCGACCGGGACGACCCGGGTAACCCGGGTAACCCGGGTAGCTCAGGTAACCGGGGTGGCCGGGGTGACCGGGATGACCAGGAATCGGCGGGCGGTCGGGCGTCGTGGGCGTTGGTGGGGCGTGTGCGGGAGGCGGCGGAGGCGTTGGCGTTGGCGGGGGTGCCGGAGTCGGCGGCGGTCTGTGCTGCTGAGGTGGAGGAGTTGGTGGTGGCGCGCGATCGGCTGGTTTCGGCGATCGCGGGCCGGGTGGGCCGGGTGCATGCGGCGGGCGAGGCCAGGAGCAGGGGTCATGCCTCGACCAAGACGTGGTTGCGGTCGGGGTGCGGGATGAGCATGCCCGGGGCGGGGCATCTGGTAGGGCTCGCGGTGGAGCTGGGGCGGTTGCCGGTGGTGCGGGATCGGTTCGCGTCGGGGAGGTTGGCCGAGGGGATGGTGTCGGCCATCTGCGCGGCCACCGCGCGGCTGAGTGATGAGCAGGCGCGACTCGCCGAGCCGATCCTGGTCGTGCTGGCCGATCAGGCGACACCGGTCGAGGTCGCCCGGGCGGGCCGCTATCTGAGCGAGGTGCTGGTCCCCGATGGAGTGGCCGGGGAGGTGGAGGCCGATCACGCGGCTCGGTTCCTCATCGTGCGTGCGAGTGCTTCGGGTGGGATGGAGGGAGAGTTCCGGCTGCCGCGTGAGGCGGCTGCCCGGTTGAGGACGTTTCTGGATGCCTACGCCAGGCCCCGGGCTGAGGGTGATGATCGTCCGCTGCGTGTACGCAATGCTGATGCGTTCATGGCATTGCTGGAGCAGAAGATCACCACCGAGCTGCTGGTACTGGTCAACGCCGGCTCCCTCCCCGACGACAACGACGGCCATCCCGTTCCCCCGTCCACCGCCCACAGCACCGCCGCGGACAGCACCGCCGCGGACAGCACCACCCGAGACAGCGTCCCGGCTGGTGGCATGCCCGGCCACAGCGTCCCCGCGGACGGCGCCACCCGCCTCGACGTCCCGGCGGGTGGCGGTGTTCGCGACACGAGGTCTGTGGGGTCTGCCGCGTCTTTCGGAGGTGGTGCCGAGGGGTGTGGGACGTGCGGGTATCGGGGTGATCGGTGGTTTCCTGGTCTGCTGGCGGCTACCGGGCAGTTGTTGCCGGTGGGTGATGTGCACCGGTTGGCGCGTACGTCGGCGTTGGTGCGGATCGTGGTCGACGCCCAGGGGCAGGTGCTGGACATGGGTCGCAAGGTACGGCTCGCCACACCGGCCCAGCGGCGGGCGGTGATCGCCCGGTATGCGACCTGCTGGGTGGACGGGTGTCCGCTGCCGGCCACCATGTGCCAGATCGACCATGCCGACGGCTGGGCCGACGGCTGGGCCGACGGCGGGCCGACCGACCTGGCCAACCTCGGACCGGCCTGCCAGTTCCACAACCGCGACCGCTACCGCCACCCCGACCGTTACCAACGCCACCGCACCGGAAAGGACCGCTGGGCCTACACCTACCTCGGACACCGCCCCCGCCCACACCCTCGAACATGAAACTTCCCCGCCAGGTCTTACAGGTGTTCGCGGGCTTGGAGCCCGATTCCGGCCGTCGTCAGCTGTGGCCGGTTCTCAGTGCGGAGGTGAGCGTGGTGAACTCGGTGATGCGGAGGCCGCGTGCGGCGAGTGCGTACAGGCATGCCCCGACGGCGCTCGCGGTGAGAACCGTGAGGAGTGAGCCGGACCAGGCGGGGCCGGTGGCGGGGTCGGTGGCGGGGCCGAGAAGGTGGACCACACCGGCGGCGGAGGCCGCTGCCAGGAACGCGGCGGCGAGCATTCGAGTGTGCGAGCGGAGGAGGCGGTGCCCGTCGACGCGGCCGATCCGGCGGCGTAGTAGCTGGGCGGTGAGAAGGAGGCCGGCCGCGTAGGCGATGGCGGTGCAGAGGGCGAGCGCGATGACCAGATTCGGGCCCTGCGTGAGCTTCGTGGCCAGCAGGCATGCCGCGATGGTGACGCCCGAGACCGCGACGCTGATCAGCGCGGGTGTCCGGGTGTCGCCGAGGGCGTAGAAGGCGCGCAGCATGATCTGGTAGGCGGCGAACGGGACCAGGGCGAGCCCGTAGGCGGCCAGCACCGATCCGGTCAGCTGCGCCGCGGCCGGCGAGGCGTTGCCGTGGGCGAACAGCAGCGTGGTCAGCCGCGGGCCGAGGACGATGGTGCCCGCGGCGATGGGCACCAGCAGCACTCCGGTGAGCCGCAGGCTCTGGGAAAGGTCGGCGGTGACCTGGGTGAGATCGCGTTCGGCGGCCGCCCGGCTCAGCCTTGGCAGTACGCCGGTGATGACCGTGACCGCGATGACGGCGTAGGGCAGTTGGAACAGCGTGTAGGCGTTGGAGTAGACGCTCACCGCGCCAGGGCCCGCTCGCGAAGCGAGGCGGGTCACCACGGAGAACACGGCCTGGGCGGCGATCACCGACGCGATCGTCCATCCGGCCATGGCGGCGATCCGGCGGACTCCTATGCCACGGGGGTCGGCGCGCAGCCGTACCCGCAACCCGGCCCGCCGGCTCGCGAGGGCGAGTGTGATCATCTGAGCGGCGACTCCGGCGCTGGTGCCGATCGACAGCAGCATCGTCTGCGCAGGCGTGAGCGAGTCCAGCCGTCCGGTGCCGCCGATCAGGAGGAACACCACTGCGGTGGCGATGACGACGAGGTTGTTGACCACTGGGGCCCACATCGGTGAGGTGAAGCGGCTGCGGGCGTTCAACACCGCCGCCAGGGTGGCGCTCACCCCGTAGAAGAGGATCTGAGGCAGGAAGAACCGGGTGAAGACGATCGCCACGTGCCGTTGCCCGGGGCTGAACCCGGGCGCGTAGAAGTCGACGATGACCGGCGCCACCACGATCGTGGTCATCACGACCACGGCGAGGCCGTAGACCACCAATGACAGGAGCCGCTGGGCGAACAGGTCCCCGTCGACGCTGTCGTCGGTGGCGGTGCGCACCAGCAGGGGGACCATGACGCTGGCCAGCGCCCCGCCGAACACCAGCTCATAGATCGTGTTCGGGGTGACGTTGGCGACCGTGTAGGCGTCCAGCAGCCGTGTTCCCAGCCCGAGCGCGGCGACCAGGGCGAGTGTCCGGACGAATCCGGTCAGCCGGGATACCAGGGTGGCCACCGCCATGGCCCGGCCGGTCCGCATCAGCGGCGGCTGCTCCGCCATCGATGAACGCCTCCTCTTTCAGGATGTCCTGGAGAGTATGTCCGGCTTCCGGGCGCCGCGTCGGTGTGAATGACTCCGGAACAAGGACTCGATGGGCCTGCCTATGAGCCCTGCCTGGATAACCCGTTGCCCGCGCCCCGTGGGGAGTGCTGGAGTTGTGGGGTGACCGGTTCGTCGGCGGGGGAGGAGTTCGCTGCGCTGGTTGCCCGGGTCAGGGCTGACCCTGCCGTCGTGGGGGCCGTCCTGAGTGGGTCGCAGGCGCGGCGGGGTATGGCCACGGGGCGGTCCGACTATGACGTCTATCTGGTCACCGCCGATGGAGGGACGTCCATCGAGGAGCGCCGCGATTCCCGGTTGGACATCGTGGTCATGCCTTTGGAGGAGTTCCGTGCGCACGCGCTGCCGGGATCCGGGTGCGAGTGGAACAGGTACTCCTTCACTTACGCCCGTGTCCTCAAGGATCGGGCGGACGGCCTGATCGGTGAGCTGGTGTCCGCCAAGGGGGCGCTGTCACGCGAGGAAGCCCTCGGGATGGTGGCCGCGTCCCTCGGCGAGTTCGTCAACGCCGCCTACCGCTGGCTGAAGAACCACAGGGACGGGCGCGGCACCGAAGCCCGCCTGGACGCGGCTGAGAGCATTCCTCCCTTCCTGACCTGCGTGTTCGCCCTGCACCAGCGGGTCCGCCCCTACAACAAGTACCTCGGCTGGGAGCTGCGGCACCATCCCCTCGGCCCGCCTTCGTGGAGCCACGACAGGTTGCCGCCGCTCCTTGCGACAGTGCTGTCGCACGGAGCTCCGCAGACCGCCCGGCGGCTCTTCCTCGACCTGGAACCACACGTACGCGCCGCCGGCCACAGCGCCGTACTGGACGCCTGGGGCGAGGACCTCCTGCTCCTGCGGCAGGGCGAACCGCCGGAGGACCTGGAGCTGCGGCGGCCCGAACCGCCGGTTCGATAGACCGAGGTGGTCACACCTCGCCGCGTTCGTACGCGAGGGCCAGTTCGACGCGGGAGTGCAGGCCGGTCTTCGCGTACACGCGGGACAGGTAGACCTCCACCGTCTTGCGGCTGTAGTGCAGCTCGTCGGCGATCTGGGGGTTGGACAGGCCGCCCGCGACCAGTTCGATGACGCGTCGCTCGACCGGCGTGAGCACGGGAACGGGGGACGGGATGATACCGGCGTCCCTGAGGCGGCGGGCCGTGCGTTCGCGCCACGGCGCCGCGCCGAGGTCGGTGAAGATCCCGTGCGCCCGTACGAGCTGGGCGCCGTCGCCGAGGGCTCCGAGTACGAGGCGTGCCCGGCCCTCCTCGAACTTCAGGCCGTCCGCCCTGGCCGCCTCCAGTACGGCTTCGGCCCGGGTCGCGTCGTGGAAGACGCCCGCCGCCGCCAGCTCGGCGGTGATGCGCGCCCGGGGAGTGCCGGTGCGCGCGACCTCGGCCAGCGCGACGGCCGCCTCGCGGGCCGGCTCCAGCTCTCCCGCGAAGCCGTGCATGGCCACGCGGATGGTCAGGACGCGATGCGCGACGTCCGGCGGGCCGCCTGCCATGGCCTCGTCCAGCAGCCGGGCGGCCGTCGCGCGGTCTCCGAGGCCGAGCGCCCGCCTGGCCTTGAACATGGCGCGCAGCGACAGCTGCAGGACGCAGTTGGGCGGCGGGTCGGCGAGCAGCGGCTCGGCCTCGTCGTAGCGTCCCTGGTCGAGCAGGATGTCGAGCTCGATGTTGCGCAGCAGCGCCACGTTCTCCCAGAGCCCGGCCTCGGTGAGGGCGACGGCGTCCGAGCGGATGTCGCGCAGGGCGTGCTCCCACTCGCCGCCGAGGCGCCGGACCACCGCCATGGTGCGGACGTGCTGGCCCGCGATGTTGTGCCAGCCGAGCCCCCGGTAGATCGCCTCGGCCTCGGACAGCAGCCCGAGGGTACGGGTGCGGACGCCGGCGCTGGCGAGGATGTGCGCCGCCGACTCCAGCGCGGCCAGCCGTCCGGCCGGGGGCAGCGCGGCCGAGGCCGACAGCAGGGTGTCCAGCGCGCGTTCGGTCTCCTCCCACCGTCCCTTGATGATCGCGTCGCCCGCCAGAGCGCTGAGGGCGATCACCAGGTCCTCGGAAGGGCACCCGGGGAGGGCCCGCCAGCTCTGCTCCACGAGCTTGGCGGAGTCGATCCCGAGCTGGGTGCTGATCACGGCCCGCTGGGCGAGCAGGGCGGCGGGATCGTCGGCGAAGGGAAGCTGCTCGGTGGCGATGGACACCGCCGTCTCGTACTGGCCCATGGAGTGCGCGGCGTTGACCATCGTGTGCGCGGTGCGGGTGTGCCGGCGTCCCGGGGGCAGCACGGCGAGGGCCGCCCGTCCGGCGCGCAGCGCGTCCACGGGGCGGGAGCCCTTCCAGTACGACAGCGCCTGCCTGGCCAGCAGCACGCCGCGCTCCCCGGGCGGGGCCAGCTCGGCGGCCCTGCCGTACCAGTGGCCGGCGGACAGCGGTGCGGTCCAGCGGGTCAGCTCGGCGGCGCGGAGCATGGCGGGCAGCGCCTGGGCGCTCGTGCCGCCCTCGGCGAGGTGGGTGGCCCACTCCAGGACCCGGCGCGTCCCGCTGAGGCCCTGCCGGTGCAGCAGCCCGGCGATGCGGGTGTGGACCCGGCGCCGTTCGGCCGGGCCGAGGTCGGCGTACAGGGCCTCGGCGACCAGCGGGTGGGCGAACTCGTAGGTGCCGTCGCCGGTGTCCACGACCAGGCCGTCCCGCACCAGCCCGTCGAACGCGCGTTCCGCCTCGCCGGTGTCGAGCCCGGCGACCTCGGCCAGCGCGTCGAGGTCCGCCATGCCGGCCGGGCGGGTACGGCGCAGCGCGGCGAGCACCTTGGCGAGGTTCCTGCCGCCCTGGTCGCGCTGGAACAGGCGGCTCAGTATGGCGCCCCTGCGAGGGCCGGGGTAGGCCGACTGGACCGCGCCGCCCTGCACGAGCGTCAGCACCGCCTCGCGGACGAACCACGGGTTGCCCCGGCTCTCGTCGTGGACGCGGCGCAGGGTCGACTCGCTCGGGGTACGGCCGAGCAGGCCGGTGACCAGCTCGGTCACCTCGTCGAGTGACAGCGGGCTGAGCCGCACGGCCAGGTCGGCGTCCATCGCGGGCAGGCGTCGCGCCGTGCCGGCGACGGCCAGGCCGCGCACGCGGCGGGGGAGGTAGGACAGCACGCCGAGGGTGTCGGCGTCGGCCAGGTGCAGATCGTCGATGGCGAGGAACGTACGGCCCGGCAGTCCCTCCAGCAGGTTGGCGGTGCGGACGGCCGGGGCGGCGCCGGTGATGCCGAGCGCGGCCTGGTCGATGGCGTCCAGCAGCTCCTTGAGCGGCTCGCGCGCGGCCGGGTCGGCGTGGAGGGGGCCCAGCGCGTCGGCGAGCGAGGCGAAGGCGAGGCCGCTGCCGAAGTCGCGCGCCTGGCCGTGGAGCACGCGGTAGCCCATGGACCTGGCGAGCGCCTCGGTCTCGGCCAGCAGGTGGGTCTTGCCGATGCCGGCCTCGCCGTGGATCAGCAGCGTCACGGGCGGGCGCAGCAGCGCGGCCTCCAACTGGCGCAGGACCGCCGGGCGGTCGGCGGGGTCCGGGGCGGCGGATTCCGGCCGGTACTCGGTGCCGAAGGTGGATCCGGGTCGTTCAGGGGGGTCCGCGGGGGTGGGGGGCTTGTCCACGCGTCACCGGCCCTGGTCGCCGGCCAGGGCCGCTTCGTGGACGGCGAGGGCGGCGGCGAGGAGCAGCCCTCGCACGGTCTCCTGCGGGAGGTCCATGGTCTTCACCACGGCGAACTGCAGGGAGCCCATGACCGCCCATGCGCGGATGCGGGCGGCGCTGTCGGGTGACGGCCCGGCGAGCCGGTCGTAGATCTCGTCGCGGAAGGCGCGGATGGTCTCTCCCGGGGAACCGGGTGGGGCGTCGTCGGCTCCGCCGATATCTTCCATTAGCAGCCTTATCACCGCCCGGTGGCGTACCACGAAATCCGTCAGCGGCTCGATGAATTCGCGCGGATCGGTGCCGAAATCGCCGCCGAGCAGCGCGAGAAGGTCGTCGGCCGCCGGTGCGATCAGCTCGGCGGCCAGCTTGTCCTTGGGGTGGAAGTGGTAGGCCACCGCCGTCTTGGTCAGCCCGACGCGGGCGGCGATGTCGGCGAGGGATGTGGCGGCGTAGCCGCGCTCGGCGAACAGCTGGCGCGCGGCGGCGAGGATCCGGCTACGGGTGTCACTGCCACGGTCGAATGTGGTCATGGTCTCACTTCTCAGCGCGATGGAGCATTTCAGGATAATCGCGCCTAAGCTCTTAAACGGACGTCCTGCACGGCCGTACAGAACCGGACGTTTCGCGTATGTTCCGAATTAATCAATAGTGTCTGGGACGGTCACCGATGGCTAGCTTGCTTGGTCGATTGGGTGGTTGGTGCGCGCGCCACGGCCGCGTCGTGCTCGCGGTGTGGATCATCCTGGCGGGAACGCTCACGCTGAGCACGGTGGTGTTCGGCCGTCCCGTCAACAGCAACGCCTCCATCCCGGGGACGGACGCCCAGCGCGCCCACGACCTCATGCGCGACGGCTTCGGCCCGGGCTACGACCCCGGCGGCACCGTGCAGCTCGTCCTGTACTCCAAGGACGGCTCGCTGCTGGCCCCCGAGCGGAAGAGCGCGGTCGAGAGGGCCGCGGCCGAGGTCCGGCGGGTGCCCCATGTGGTCCAGGTGGACACGCCGTACCGCGCGGGCGGGATCTCGTCCAACCTGGTGATCGGCCTCATCACGGTCCGGCTCTCCGGCAACGATTCGAGCAAGCTGGGGGAGACCTCGCGGCAGATCTCCGAGGCGGCGCAGCCCGTTCGGGAGATCGGCATCGAGGCGGTGCCCGCCGACAACTCGACCCCCGCCGACAAGGAGATCAAGACCGGGTCCAGCGAGATCATCGGCGTCGCCTGCGCCCTGCTGGTGCTGCTCCTGGCGTTCGGCACGCTCGTCGCCGCACTGGTGCCCGTCTTCACCGCGATCATCAGCCTCGGCGTGGGCCTCGGCGTGATCGGTGTGCTCGGCCACATCGTGGACGTGCCCAAGCAGGCGTCGGTCATGGCATCCATGATCGGGCTCGGCGTGGGCATCGACTACGCCCTGTTCCTGCTGTCACGGCACCGCAAGCTGCTCGCCGACGGCGTGCCCGTCGAGGAGTCCGTCCGCCGCACGACCGCGGGCGCGGGCGGGGCCGTGCTGTTCGCCGGGGGCACCGTCGTGATCGCGCTCACCGCGCTCATGCTCGCGGGCTTCCCGATGCTCCGCACGCTCGGCTGGATCACCGGCATCTCGGTGGTGTGCGCGGTGCTCACCTCGCTCACCCTGGTGCCCGCGCTGCTCGGCCTCCTCGGTCATCGCATCAACGCGCTGCGCCTGCCGTTCGTCGGTCCCCGGCGCCGCAGCGCGCACTCCCCGGAGAACGGCTGGGCCGGGCTCGGCACCTGGGTCGCGCGACGCCCGTGGCGGGTGCTCGCGGTGTCCGCTGTCGTGCTCGGCGCGCTCGCCGCCCCGGCCCTCGCGCTCAAGCTCGGCACCGTGGACGACGGCTACGCCGATCGCGGGCAGCCCGCCCGGCGGGCGTACGAGCTGATGCAGACCGGGTTCGGCCCGGGGAGCAACGGCCCGCTGATCGTCGTCGGCGAACTGGACGCCAAGGTGGCGGCCGGCGACCCGCCCGCCCCCGTGGTCAGGGACCTGAAGAACCGGCTGACGTACGTCCCCGGCGTCGCGCACGTGGCGCCCGAGAAGATCAACTCCTCGGGGACGTCCGTGCTGTTCCAGGTGGTGACCGAGTACGCCCCGAGTGACCCGCGGGCGGGTGACGTGGTGCGCGCGGTCCGCGGCCTGGACGTGCCCGGAGCGCGGCTGCACGTCGGCGGCGAGGTCGCGGGCATGGCCGACGCGAGCGACCGCATCGCCGAGCGCACCCCGGCCGTGATCGGCGTCGTCGTGCTGCTCAGCGCGCTGCTCCTGCTGCTCGCCTTCCGCGCGCCTCTGGTCGCGGCCAAGGCGGCGCTGATGAACCTCATCTCGCTCGGCGCGGCGTTCGGCGCGCTGGCGATCGTCTTCTCCTACGGGCTCGGCAGCGGGCTGGTCGGCATGGACCCGCCCGTGTCGATGGACGGCTCGTTCCTGACGACGCTCTTCTTCACCGTGCCCATCGACTCCTACGTGCCGCTCATGCTGTTCGCCGTGCTGTTCGGGCTGTCCATGGACTACGAGGTCTTCCTGCTGACCTCGGTCCGCCAGGCGTACCTGCGCTCGGGGGACAACCGGCGCGCGGTCGCCGAGGGACTCGGCGCGACGGGCCGGGTCATCACGTCCGCCGCGCTGATCATGGTGGTGGTGTTCGTCGCGTTCATCGCCTACCCGGACCCGCTGGTCAAGGTGTTCGGCGTCGGGCTCGCGGTCGCGATCGCCGTGGACGCCACCGTCATCCGCGGGCTGCTCGTCCCCGCCACGATGGTGCTCCTCGGCAGGCTCAACTGGTGGTGCCCGGCGTGGCTCGACCGGATCCTGCCCAACCTGTCCATCGCCGACCACGCCGAGGACGACGACGAGCGCCCGGTGACGCCCGGCCACGGCAAGGAGCTCGTGACCACAGGCGGCACCTGAGCCGAGGCGGGGGCTCGCGTGACGCCCGCCCGGGTGGCTTCCGTACGGCCGGCATACAACGCGGCCCGGCCGCTCGGGCTCTGACGTCCTCGCCGTTACGGGACGTCCGTACGGTCGCGGGCCGCGATGGCCAGGGCGATGAACTCACGGAAACCGGCGAACTGCTCGGAGTCCATCCGGAGCCGCACCCCGTTGATGATGTCGTCTCCGTTCTTGGCGCCGAGACGCACCCTGAACTCGTCGCCGCGCGGTTGCACGTCGACTCCGAGGAACGCCACGTGATAGCGCATGCTCTCGGACAGCGTGCGGTGGAAGACCTCGAGGGTCCTGCCGTCCTGCACCAGGATGTAGTCGCCGAGCTCGAACTCCGCCGCCATGGCACCCGCTTCCCGCCCGCCTAACCGATGCCCGACAGTACCGGCCCTGGGTGCGTCACGGCGAGGGGGCCGCCCACCTGGCAGGCGGGTCCGGCGCCGCGGCCTCAGTCGAAGACGATGACGCTGCGGGCGACGGCGCCCCGGCGTACGTGCTCGACGGCCTCGTTGATCTGGTCGAGGGGGACGCGCTCGCTGACCAGGCCGTCCAGGTCGAGACGGCCCCTGAGGTACTGCTCGGCCAGCATCGGCAGGTCCCTGACGGGGGCCGCGTCACCGCCCTGGGTGCCCATGAGGCGGCGGGAGGCGAACAGCAGCGAGGCCTCGACGCCGACAGAGCTTCCCGCGGGAGGGCTGCCCACCATGACCGTCGTGCCCCCTGGCCTGGTGGCCGCGAACGCCGTGCCGAGCACGCCCGCCACGCCGGTGACGTCGAAGGCGTAGTCGACGCCGCCCCGCACGATGCCGCGCACCCGCCCTGGCAGGTCGTCGGCCAGGATCGTGTGGGTCGCGCCGAACCTGCCCGCGAGCCCGAGCTTCGGCTCGGCGACGTCCGCCGCGATGATCGTCGTGGCCCCGGCGAGGACGGCGCCCTGGATGACGTTGAGCCCGACGCCGCCGCAGCCGACCACCAGGACGCTGGACCCCGGCCGCACCTCGGCGACGTTGAGCACCGCGCCGACCCCGGTGACCACCGCGCAGGCGAGCAGGCACATCACGTCCATCGGCGCGTCCTCGCCGATCTTGACGCACATGCGCTCGCCGACCACGGCGTACTCGGCGAAGGAGCCGATGCCGATCATCGTCCTGGCGGGGGTGCCGTCGACGCTCAGGCGGGTGGTGCCGTCGCCCATCGTGCCCATGATGGCGGCCATCCGGGCCGGATCCCCGCACAGGTGGAACCGGCCGGCGCCGCACTCGCGGCAGCGCCCGCAGGGCCCGTTCATCGCGACGATGACGTGGTCGCCCGGCCGGACGGCGGTCACGCCCGCGCCGACGCTCTCGACCACGCCCGCGCTCTCGTGGCCGAGGACGAAGGGCGGGCGCCGCACGACGGGGCTCTTGCCGTCCAGGGCCTTGATGTCGGAGCCGCACACGCCGGAGGCCGCGATCTTGACCCGCACCTCGCCCGGGCCGGGGGCGGCGATCTCGATGTCGCGGATCTCCATCTCGGCCCCGAACGCGGTCAGTACGGCTGCGCGCATCAACATCCGCCGGGCTCCGTCCTTGGCTCCATGGCTGTGGTGCGAACGCTAGCGAGGCGCGTTGATCAAAGCAAGCAATTGCTTGGCAGCGCTACTCGCGACTCCTCGCGAGCCCTACGCGGCCCCGCCGGACCGCCGCCGAGTGCCGGTCGAGTAGGGCCGCGAGGGCCGTCAGCATGACCATCGCGGCTCCGGCGGCGAGAAGCGCTCGCGGGCCGTGGCCGATCGCGGCGCCCGCCGCCGCGGCGCCGGCCGAGGCCATCGTCATCTTGAAGGCGGCCATGGACACGAACACCTGCGCGCGGGCCCTCGGCTCGGAGTAGAGCGAGCGCGCGGCCAGGGAGGCGGTGAAGAGCGGTGCGTTGCACGCGCCCGTCACCGCGAACGCCACCACGGCAGTGAGGTAGGTGGGCGCGAGGGCGCACACCCCGAAGGCCACCGCCATGATGACCGCGTGGCGTATGGCGAGGGTCTCGGGCTCGCCCCGCAGGGGGAAGGCGGTCACGGCGAGCGAGCCGGCGAGGTTGCCGAAGCCGAACGCCGCGGCGAGTGCCGCACCCGCTCCCGGCCGGGCGCTCAGCTGTGACCCGAACACCACCGCGACGAGGGACAGCGCGCCGACGCAGAACGCCGGAAACGCGGCCGCGATCGTGACCCGGCGGAGGGGGCCGGTGGCGAGCATCATGCGCAGTGCGGCGCGCACCGCCGGCACGTCCTCGGGTGAGGAACGCCGCGCGGTGTCGCGAGGCAGCGTCATGGTGATCGCGGCGGCGGTGACCGCCGCGCCGCCGAGCAGCAGCATCGCGACAAGGGGCGTCGTCATCGCCGCCGTACCCGCGACGGCGGCAGGACCGGCCGTGTTGCCGAGGCCGTAGCTGACGGCGTCCAGCCCCTCCGCGCGCCGCTGGGACCGCGCCTCCGGGCCGGCGATGGCCGAAAGGCGGCTGCTCAGGCCGCCGGTGAGCAGCGGGCCGCTCAGCCCGGCGAGCCCGATCAGAACGGCGACGAGCGGCAGTGAGGCGTGGCCGACCAGGGCCGCGCCGCCGGCCAGCGCGATCCCGTACCCGGCGAAGGACATCGCCAGGAAGCGCCGCCCGTCGCGGGCCCGGTCGAGCCGGCGGGCCGTCCACGGTCCCAGCAGGTGCGGGGCGGTGAGGACGGCGGCGAGGACGCCGCCGACGGCGGCTCCGTCGCGCAGATGGACGGCCGCGAGCGTCACCAGTCCCACCGCGGCGCCGCCGTCGGCGCCCCGCGCGAGGGTGGCCGCGGCCACGTACCTGGCCAGGGCGCCGAGGTCCCTCGCCGCCGTGAAGTGCTTGGCGCTCACACCGACCACCCCGTATCCCCGCTGGAGCGCGCGGCGGCCGCTCCGATCAGTTCTGTAGCTAACCGAAGAATCGGTAACTAGTCAACGAAATTTAGACAGTTACCTGATGGGCAGGGCGCCTCGGCCCGCTCTGGCAGGGAGACCAAGCGTGCGCTAGTTTTGTTGGGCGCGCGAGCTACGGAGGACACGTGGATCTGGACTTCACGCGGGCGGAGCAGGACTTCAGGGCCGAGGTGCGCGGCTGGCTGGCGGCGCACGTGCCCGACCCCCCGCTCCCCTCCATGGACACCGCCGAGGGCTTCGAGGCGCACCGGGAGTGGGAGCGCCTGCTGGCCGCCGAGCGCTACTCGGTCGTCAGCTGGCCACGCGAGTACGGCGGGCGGGGCGCGTCCCTGGTGGAGTGGCTGATCTTCGAGGAGGAGTACTGGGCGGCGGGCGCGCCCGGCAGGGTGGGCCAGAACGGCATCTTCCTGCTCGCGCCCACCCTGTTCACGACCGGGACCGCCGCCCAGCGCGAGAGGTTCCTCGGCAGGATGGCCCGGGCCGACGACGTCTGGGCCCAGGCCTGGTCGGAGCCCGAGGCCGGCAGCGACCTGGCCTCGCTCCGCTCGCGCGCCGAGCGCGTGGACGGCGGTTGGCGGCTGTACGGGCAGAAGACCTGGAGCTCCCGGGCCGGGTACGCCGACTGGGGCTTCGGCCTGTTCAGGTCGGACCCCGGGTCGGCCCGCCACCGGGGCCTGACGTACTTCATGTTCCCGCTCAAGGACGTCACCGTCCGCCCGATCGCCCAGCTCGACGGCGAGCACGGGTTCGCCGAGCTGTTCTTCGACGGCGTCTTCGTCCCGGACGACCAGGTGCTCGGCGCGCCGGGGGAGGGCTGGCGCATCGCCATGGCCACGACCTCCTCCGAGCGCGGCCTCACCCTGCGGAGCCCCGGCCGCTTCCTGGCCACCGCCGACCGCCTCGTACGGCTGGCGCGCACGCTCAACCCCGATCCCGTGCTCGCCGACCAGGTGGCGCGGGCCTGGCTCGACGCCGAGGCCTACCGGCTGCACACCTTCGGCACCGCCCGCAGGCTCGCCGCGGGAGAGGAGATCGGCTCGGCGTCCAGCATGGGGAAGGTCTTCTGGTCCGAGCTGGACGTGCGCATGCACACCCTCGCCCTCCAGCTCCTCGGCCAGCGCGGGCTGCTCTCCGGCGGCGCCCCCGACTGCGCGGACGGCGGGCGGTGGCTTGACGGTTTCCTGTTCTCCCTCGCCGGCCCGATCTACGCGGGCACCAACGAGATCCAGCGGAACATCATCGCCGAGCGCGTCCTCGGGCTGCCGCGATGAACTTCGCGTTCAGCGACGACCAGCTCGCGCTCGCGGCCACCGTCAGGGACGTGCTGCGGGCCCACTGCCCTCCACGGGCCGTGCGGGACGCGGGGCTGGACGGCGACCGTACGCCCGCCTGGCCGCACCTGGCGAAGGCCGGGCTGTTCGGGATGCTGGTGCCGGAACGCCACGACGGGATGGGGCTCGGGGTGACCGACGCGGTGCTGGCCTTCGAGGAGACCGGAAGGGCCGCACTGCCCGGCCCGGTGGCCGAGACCGTCGCCGCCGCGCCCGTACTCCTGGCCGCCGGCCCGGCCGCGGCCTCGTCCGCGCTGCCGGGGGTCGCGGCCGGCACGACGATCGTGAGCGTGCGCCTCGGCGACCAGGTGTACGCCCCGGACGCCGACCTCGCGCACCTGCTGATCCTCGAAGAGGACGGCGAGGTGTACGCGGTGCCGGCGGCCGGTGTGCGGCTCACGCCCCAGCCAGGTGTGGACCCGGTCCGCAGGCTGTTCGCCGTCGCCTTCGACCCCTCGCCGGGCACCCGCCTGGCGCACGCCGTGCCCGGCGCCCTGCGTGGGGTGACGGTCGCGGTCGCGGCGCAGCTCATCGGGCTGGCCCGGCACCTGCTGGAGACGACGGTCGCGTACGCGAGGACGCGCAGGCAGTTCGGCGCGGCCGTCGGGACGTTCCAGGCGGTGAAGCACCAGCTCGCCGACGTGGCCATCGCGATCGACTTCGCCGCGCCGCTCGTCTACGCGGCGGCGCTCGCCACCGACCGCGACCTGCCCTCGGCCGACCGGGACGTCAGCGCGGCCAAGGCGGCCGCGGGCGAGGCGGCCGACCGTGCCGCCCGGGTGGCGCTCCAGGTCCACGGGGCCGTCGGCTACACCGACGAGCTCGACCTGCGGCTGTGGCTCGCCCGGGTCTGGTCGCTCGCGTCGGCCTACGGGAACACGGGCCTGCACCGCTCGCGCCTCAGGTCGGCGATCCTCGGCACGCCGGAGCTGCGGAGATGGCCGTGACCGCGGGGGCGGGCCCGTGAGGTTCGGCGTCCCGCTCGGGCTGCTGCACCCGGCGGCCTGGAAGGACGTGGCCGTGGCCGCCGACGAGCTGGGGTTCGAGTCGGTCTGGCTGCCCGAGCACCTCGTCTTCGCCACGGACCTGTCGCTCGCCGTCTATCCCGGCACCGACAGGCCGGGCATCTCGCCGGTCACACCGCTCTTCGACGCGCCCGCGTACCTGTGCTGGCTGGCCGGCCTCACCTCACGGGTGAGGCTCGGCACGGCGGTGCACCTGTACGCCCTGCGGCACCCGTTCGTCTCTGCCCGCGCCTTCGCCACCCTCGACCTGGTCTCGGGCGGCCGGGCGATCTGCGGGGTGGGCGCCGGGTGGTACCCGGGGGAGTGGCTGGCGGCGGGCGTGGACTTCGCGACGCGCGGGCCGAGGCTGGACGAGGCCATCGAGGTGACCAGGCAGCTCTGGTCGGAGCCGGTAGTGGCCCACAGCGGGAGGTTCTTCGCGTTTCCCGAGGTCGCCTTCGAGCCCAAGCCCGTCCAGGAGCGGCTGCCCATCCTCGCGGGGGGTGAGTCGGCGGCGGCGCTGCGCCGGGCCGCGACCCTGTGCGACGGCTGGATCAGCATGCCGCACACGCTTCCGTCCATCCGTCCCCGGCTCGACCGGCTCGCGGCCCTGCGGAGCGCCCACGACTCGGCGGACCCGTTCTCGGTCACCGTGCACGCCTACTCGCTGGCGGGGCCAGAGGAGGTCGGCGGCTGGGAATCGCTCGGCGTGGACCGCATGATCGTCCGGCCCTGGAAGCGGGGGCGCGACGCGGTGGCGAGGCTCGCGGAGTTCGCCGGCCGGTACGGCATCGGTGACCGGGCCGTCGTGGACTGAGATCCCGGGCCTCGCCGGGTCACGGCGAGCGCCAGCCGTACGGAGGCGCGGGTGACCTTGAAGTAGGCGATCAGGACCAGCGCGGCGATCAGCATGGGGGCCACCAGGGAGGCGGTGCCGAGGTCGGCCTGGTGGGAGGGCGCCGCCACCTGGGACTCCGCCGCCGTCAGCTTCACCCTGAGCGCCTCGCCGGTGAGCGAGACCTTATCCGCCACGGGGTCGGCCATCTCGGCCTGGACCTTGTCGGGATAGCCGTAGCCGACGACCGAGCTCTGGTCCCTGACCTTCTCGCGGACGAACTGGCCGTCGACGTTGCCCTCGATCGTGTGGATGGTGTCACCGTCGACGGAGGTGACCATGCCCACGTGGTCGATGTTGTCCACGACGTGGGAGCCTCCCCAGTCGAAGAACACCACGGCGCCCGGCTTGGGGGTGGTGCCCCAGGCGTCGTGGTCGATGAACCACTTCGCGTGGTCGACGGTGTAGGCGAACTGGCCGAACCACTTCTCGTACCCGAGCTTGTGGGCCGCCCACGACAGGAACATGTCACACCAGGGCTGGGCCGAGTAGTCGGAGTCGAACTCGACCGTGTTGCCGTACCAGTCTCCGAACTTGGTGTAACCGCCTCCCTGCTCGCTGTAGCCGAGCTGGGTATGGAGCAGGTCAAGGATCTTCTGAACTTCAGGCGACATAGGAAGTGAGGGACCTTCCGCTTGTTCGACCGGCGCTGGGGCACGCCGGGTGGTTCCGTTGTGGTGGAGGACGTTAGTCAGGAAAAGCCCAGGTCAAAAGGGGGTCAACTTGACCCTTGCCCGGTGTCATGACAGCCGTCGTGCGCCCGGAAACCCCGTGCCGCGCGGGGTTTCCGTCCCCGTACGGTCCGTCGGCGGACCATTCCTCGATTGGGATTCCTTTACCCAAACATGACTAAAACGGTCAGATTCGAACGTCATTCGGTGACGCGTCCTAGAATCGGCGTCATGATGCCCGATCTCGCGACGCCCCAGGAGTCCGACGGCGAAGCCCGCCTGGCGGCCCTCGCCGTACTCGCCCAGCAGGTGCGGGACCTCGTCGACGCGGTCGTGCTGACGGACGTGCCCGAGGACGAGCTGACGGCGGTGACCGCCGACCTGGTGGCGCTGACCGAGCGGCTGAACGCCACCCGGCGCGCGGCCCCGCTGCCGCATGAGTTCGGCCCCGACGGCCGCTTCAGGCACCTGGGCAACGCCGTCACCGGCGAGTGCAACCCGCACGCGCTCCCGCTCGTCATCGCCAGGCCCGCCGGGGGCGGCTCCAGGGCCGAGGTGGTCTTCCGGCCGGCCCATGAGGGCCCGCCCGGCTCCGTGCACGGCGGCGTGACCGCCATGATCCTCGACCACCTGCTGGGGGACGCGGTCGCCACGTCCGGCAGGGCGGGGGTGACGGGCACGCTGAGCATCAGGTACCGGCGGCCCGCGCCCTACGGCGAGCCGCTGGTGGCCTCCGCGGCCGTCTCGCGCGCCGAGGGGCGCAAGACCTGGGCCGAGGGCACGATCGCCGCACCGGACGGTACGACCCTCGTGGAGGCCACGGGCCTGTTCATCACGCCCTCCCAGTGGGCGAACGGCGGCGAGCCCGTGGAGGGGGCCGTCAACGCCTGACGCGGGGGGCGCCGACCCCCGCCCCCCTCAGGTGTGCCCCAGGTGTCAGGAGGCCGGCGAGGCGGACGCGCTGGGCGTGGCGGGCGTCTCGCCGACCGGCACGTGCAACTGCTGCGCCAGCCACGGCAGGGCCTGCGGGACTTCGCGGTTCCATGTGTTGAAGTTGTGCCCGCCGCTCGGCAGGATCAGCGAGGACGCCTGCATCGGAGGCTTCACGGCCGCAAGGAACGCCAGCGTCGTCTTGTAGTTGGACTCGCCCTTCTTGCTGCTGGTCACCAGCACGGAGATCGGCGGCTGGGGGAGGTTCGCCAGGCGCCACATCAGGTCGTTCTCGTCCTGGAGCTTCGCGCTGCCGCCGAACAGGTCGCCGGTCGTGGCGTCGATCGGCGCCTTGTAGTAGCCCGAGAGCGACACCGCGCTGGAGAACGCCTCCGGGTGGCGCATGCTCATCTTCAGCGCGCAGTATCCGCCGGTGGAACCGCCGAGAACGCCCCAGTTGGCGGCGTCCGTGCCCACGCGGAACGCGCCGGCCATCGACTCGCGGAGATCCTTGGTGAAGTACGTCTCGACCTGTGGGCCGCCGGGCACGTCCATGCACTCGGTGTCGCGGGGCGGCGCCACGGTCGGGCGCATCAGCACCATGATCGTCGGCACCATCTCGTTGCGGTCGATCGCCTTGGCGGCCACGGTCGGGATGTTCATGCGGGTGACCAGGTTGCGGGCGTCGCCGGGGTAGCCGGTCAGCGCGAGGATCGCCGGGAAGCGCGTGTTGGCGAACCTCTTCTCGAAGTACTGCGGCGGCAGGTACACGTACGCGGGGGAGCTCAGCCTGGACGTGGCCCCCGAGATGACGACCTGCTCCAGCCTGCCCCCTGAGTGGCCCTTCCTGGTGGTGATCAACGGCACGTGCGCGCTGCCGATGATCTGGACGCCCTTCGACGACGGCGTGCCCGGGTCCCCCTGCCCGGCCTCGGCGTCGGTCACGATGGCGGCGGCGGAGCTGCCTTCGGTGCCGAAAAGGTCGCTCCAACTACTGTAGAAGCCGAAATAGTTGTTCATGACGAGCGCCAGCGCGAAAAGGGTGAGAACCTGGTTTCCCAGAAGAACTCCCACACGCCCGAGAATGGCCTGCCACGTGCGCGCGCTCAGCCTCGGCCATATCCACCAGACTGACGCGGCGAGGCCTGCCACTGCGAGCAGGCCCACCAGAAGCTCCAGCTTTGTCGCTGTGAGTCCCAATCTAACTCTCCCCCGGTCTTGGTCCCACTCCCAGCATCTTTTAGGGTAGTGCCCAGCAAAAGTTACTCAATCGATATAAGGCCAGGGTAAGGATGTATCACTTCGCGGATGCACAACGCACGGACCTCAACCTCTAGTGTGTCTTGACGTGAGGGATCGGACACGCCTTTCGCGCATGCTGGCGTCGCGCTCATGGGTTCCGGCGGCGGCCGGATACGCCGCGCTCGCCATCGGGATACTCGACATCGTCAGGGGCGTGGTCCCGCATTTCCGCCAGAGCCGCGTCAGTGCCATAGCCGGCATCCTGCCGGGCACGGTCACCACCCTGGCGGCGGCGGCCTCGATCCTGGTCGGCGTGCTGCTCGTCATGCTCGCCCACGCCCTGCGCCGCCGTAAGGTGCGGGCGTGGCAGGCCGTGGTGGTGCTCCTGCCCCTCGGAGCGCTGGTGGAGGTGCTGCGCTGGCGGCACTCCGCCACCGCCGCCATCAGCCTGGTGCTGTTCATCGTTCTCCTGATCAATCGGCGTGAGTTCCATGCCCTGTCGGATCCCCGGTCACGCTGGCGCGCCCTGTGGAACTTCATCGCGCTCGGGCTGCTCGACATCGTGATCGGCTGGGTCATCGTCGGCGCGCACCCGGCGCTCCTGGTGGGCGAGCCGACGAGCGGCGAGCGGCTCCAGCATGTGCTCCTCGGTCTCTTCGGCATGGAGGGGCCGGTCCAATACTCCCTCGACCGTACCGCTGACCTGGTGTATTACTCGCTGGCCGGACTCGGCGCGCTCACCGCGATCACGACGCTGTACCTCGCGCTCCGTCCGGAAAGGCCCGTGGCGGCGCTCAGCGCCGACGACGAGAAACGGGTGCGCGGCCTGCTCTCGCGCCACGGCGAGCTCGACTCGCTGGGCTACTTCGCGCTGCGGCGCGACAAGAGCGTGATCTTCTCCCCGTCGGGCAAGGCGCTGATCGCCTACCGCGTCGTCGCGGGCGTGATGCTCGCCAGCGGCGACCCCGTTGGCGACATCGAGGCATGGCCCGGAGCGATCAAACGCTTCATGGAGGAGGTCGGGCGGCACGCCTGGGTCCCCGCGGTCATCGGGTGCAGCGAGGCGGGCGGCGAGATCTGGACCCGCGAGGCGGGGCTGTCGGCGCTGGAGATCGGCGACGAGGCGGTCGTCGAGGTCGCCGACTTCACCCTCGAAGGGCGCACCATGCGCAACGTCCGCCAGATGGTCAACCGCACCGAGCGGGCGGGCTACAAATGCCTGGTCAGGCGGGTCCGCGACCTCAGCGAGGAGGAGAAGGAGCAGATCCGCACGGCCGCCGACTCCTGGCGTGGCACCGAGACCGAGCGCGGCTTCTCGATGGCACTCGGCCGCTTCGGAGACCCCGCCGACGGCGACTGCGTCGTCGTCACGGCGCACAAGGCCTGCGAGGACGGCAGGAGCCTGCCGGGAGGCGACATCCGGGCGATCCTCCACTTCGTCCCCTGGGGCGCCGGTGGCATCTCGCTCGACCTGATGCGCCGCGACCGCGACGCCGACCCCGGGCTCAACGAGCTGCTGATCGTCAAGGCCCTGCAGGCCGCGCCCGCCATGGGCATCACCAGGGTCTCCCTGAACTTCGCCATGTTCCGCTCGGCGCTCGCCCGGGGCGAGCGGCTCGGCGCGGGCCCTGTGCTGCGGGCCTGGCGCGGCCTGCTGGTCTTCCTGTCGCGGTGGTTCCAGATCGAGTCGCTGTACAAGTTCAACGCCAAGTTCCGGCCCTACTGGCAGCCGAGGTTCCTGGTGTACCCCACGGCCCGCGACCTGCCGCGCATCGGCATCTCGGCGCTCCAGGCCGAGGCGTTCCTCACCGTCGGCATGCCGAAGCTGCCCTTCCGGAGGAAGCGCCGCTCAGGGAGCGGATCGACCCCGCACGGACCCGCCGCGTCCGGGGGTCCGCTACCGGTTTCGCCGTAAAAATCGGGGAAAAATTCGTTTATTGCGGGCTTGCTTGATGGTTACAGTTCGCGTACGGCCATAAATCCACGGGAAACCTCGCGCGTTACGCTTCGGTCGCCGTAAGGCGGCACTTCTTCCGCGATAACAATCTGAAAACGAAACCCCGACTTCAATTACATGAGTGTCACCCAGCCCGTCCGGCCGAAATGACGGCCTCCGGCGTTAGCCGAGCGCTAACCAAAGTTAACCCGCCGCTGACATGTTCGGCCGCGCGAAACGCGCGGTAAAGGAAGCGTCCCGCCTTCAACTGAACTGTGTCGATCACGATGCTACCGCTTCTCCCTTGGGTCACGGACCATCAACTCAACGGGGCATCATCTCGGGCGATCTTCGCTTAAGGTAAGCATCACGCTAATGCCGCGCCAAGCTGCCGATGACCCGGCTGCTTTTACCGTGAGATGAGCGATCCGGTCGCATCTCGGTAGGAGCCGAACCATGGGGCAGATCCGGCGAGCGTGCCGTCTCGCGGCCCGGTCGCGACGGCGTGACCATCGTGGTAGCTCCCCCTGGAGGATTGGCCGGTGCCGACGTCGGTTCGACCCGTGTCCCGACCGCCGATGACCGGGCGGCAGGGTCCCGCCCTCCCGTCCGGGCGCGCGCGCCTGGCCGGGTACGCCGGGCTCGCCCTGATCGCCGGCGCGGTCGCGGTCATGCTGGCCGTCGCCCTGCTCGGCACCTCCGCGGCGGTGCCCGAGCTCGGCGGCGGCGATCCGCCGTGGTCCTTCCGGGCCGCGCCCTCCGACGGGCTGGTGATCCTGCTCTGCTGGACGGTCGTGATCGCGGGCGGGCTCGGCGTCGGCGTCGCGCTGTACGGGCTCGGCCGAGGGTGGCGGCCCGCGCGCGGGGTGCTGCTCGCCGGCACGGTGGTCTCCGTCGCCGCCCTCGCGCTCGTACCGCCCGCCGGGTCGACGGACGTGCTCAACTACGCGGTGTACGGACGCATCGCCTCCCTCGGGCAGGACCCTTACGTGACCGCCCCGGCGTGGCTGCACAAGATCGGCGACCCGGTCGGCGAGCTGGCGCCCCTCGCCTGGCGCCACGCCCCCTCGGTGTACGGGCCGCTGGCCACGTGGGCGCAGCTCGCCGCCTCGCGGCTGGGCGGCGGCTCGATGGCGGGCACCGTGCTGGTGCTCAAGCTCATGACAGCGCTCGCGTTCCTGCTGTCCGCGCTCCTGCTCGACCGGCTGGCGGGCCCCGGCCGGGAGCGGCGCGTCCGCGTCCACCTGCTGTGGAGCCTGAACCCGCTGATGCTGTGGCATGTGGTGCTGGGCGGTCACATCGACGGCCTCGGAGTGCTCCCGCTGCTCGCGGCCTTCCTCGTCCTGCGCCGGGGCGGGGTGGCCGCGGGCCTTCTGTCCGGGGTGCTGCTCGGCGCGGCGGCGGCCGTCAAGGCGCCGTTCATCCTGGCAGGGGCGGGCCTGGCGTGGGCGGCCCGCCGGTCGGCGACCACGTTCCTCGGCATGGTCATGGGCGTGGTCGCCGCGCTGGTCGGGGCGTACGCGACGCAGGGGCCGGAGGCCCTCGGCAACGTGGCGGGCAAGATCGGGGCGCACTCGCTCGCGGACCCCTGGCGCGTGGTCACCGACGCGCTCGGGCTCGGAGCGGAGCCGTCGGTCCTGGAGGGGCGGCTCACGCTCGGCGCCGCCCTCCTCATCGGCCTCCTGCTGTGCTGGCGGCTTCCCTCCGGGCCGCCGGACCTGCCCTCCGTGCGACCGGCGCTCGCGTGGTGCCTTTGCTGGCTGCTCACCTCACCGGTGCAGCACCCCTGGTACGACGCGCTGCTGTTCCCCCTGCTGGCTCTGATGCCGGCCTGCCGGCTCGACGGGCTGCTGATCGCGCGCGGGGTGGTGACCAGCCTCATCTACCTGCCCGGGGCGTCCGGCCTCCTCGAGCCCACCGCGATGACCCGGTGGATCTCCGAGACCTACCGCCCGTGGGTCGCCCCGCTGGCCGCGGACCTCATCATCGTCTGCGTGATCGCGCTGAGCCTCGCGGGCGCCCTGCGCCCCCGGCCGCCGGTGGTCAGGCGATGAGGCGGGCGGCGTGCAGGCGCTCGTCCAGGGCCGCCACGCTGCGGGTGCGGTGCCACGGGCTGAGCTTCTCGCGGGTCTCCACGACCGAGCGCACCAGGCGCGGGGAGGTGTTGTGCCCGGCCAGGCGCGCCGCCTCGCCGAGCTCCTCACAGGCCTTCTCGATGTCGCGCAGCTGGAGATGGGCCTGCGCGGTCTTCAGGCGGATGTAGGCGACGTTGCGGACGAACGTGGGGTCGATGCCGGCCGCCGCGGTGGCGGCCACCTGGAGCGCCTGCGCCGGGTCGCCCGTGTCGAGCAGGCAGCCGGTCTTGGTCGAAAGGTACTGGCCCTCCCCATAGAAGGGGACGAGCCTGGCGCCTGGATCGCCGGCGTCGGCTCCGTGGAGCTCCCGCTGGGCCTGGTCCACCGACCGGAAGCAGCGTGTGTGGTCCTTGCGGCGCTCGCCCTTGGCGGAACGCCTGACCACGGCGGCGTAGGCGCGGGCGCCGACGTCGCAGGCGTAGGCGGTGAGCAGCTTGCTGCCCGCCCGCTGGCCCCAGGCCAGGGCGCCCAGCGCGTGCTCGACCCCGAGGCGCGGATCGCCCCGCCAGGTGGCGAGCTGGCTCCAGTTCGCGAGGACCATGCTGCACATCGCGTCGTCGTCGGCCTGGTGCGCGGCGTTCCGCGCCTGCGAGTAGTAGTAGTCGGCGCCCTTGAAGTCGTTGAGGTTGAACAGCATCCACGCGTTGCAGCGCCGGATGTCGGCCAGCAGCGAGAGTAACTTCGACCGCATCCGCGCAGGCGCCCCCGACGAGAGCAGCGAGACGACGAGGTGCTCCTGGGCGAGCACGGTGGCCACGGTCACCTGGGGCCCGAGCGCGTCCTCCTGGCGCATGCAGTGCCGCAGCACCGCGTCGATGTGGCCGATCGTCGCGTCGTCGACCCTGGTCGGGCCGGCCGCCGCCATGGTCACGCGCTGCGACTCGTCGGCGTCGAGCCGGTCGAGGACCGGAGAGGCGTAGGCGGAGGTGGCGGCCGCTCCGATCAGGGCGAGAACGTCACGTCGATTCATCTGCGTTGCCCAATCCGTGAAGGCGTGGACGAGCTGCTCGAACTCCCGATCACGCAGTTCTCCTGGAGACATAGGCCCACGGAGCGGCTGAATGGGCAAGATGCCCTTTATGTCGCTGAATGTGAGGCTAACGGTGGTATGTGCGGGCGGGACATGCCGCCTGCGGGGGACATTCGCGTTCTGGTCGCGCTGCGTGTGGTCCTCGCCGTCGACGAGGTCGCACGCACGGCACCCGTAGATGCGGGCCAGCCGGTTGAGCCCGGCGACCGGAGGCTCGTTGCCGGTGATGCCCGGCCACGCCTCCCACGAGCCGAGCTTGCGCACGCTGAACGGCTCGGAGGGCCACAGCGCCTTCCACTCGTCCACGACGCGGTCCTGCGTGAAGCGATGGGCCTCCCGGAAGGCCTGCCGGGAGTTGAGCCGGTAGCGCCGCTGGTACTCCCGGGCGATCTCGGCCCAGGTCGACCCCCTTTCGCGAAGCTCGGCGGTAAGGCGGTCCATCTCCTCTTTGAGGCTGCGTGGCTTACGTGGCATCGCGTACCCTCCGACCCCCGTGGATGCGTATTGCCGACACCGAGAGTAGCCAAGGCGGTGAATTGACTACTGAGGGTTGTCAGGAATCGGCGGGCAGAGCGCCGGTTTCTGTCGCCACAGGGTTTCCCGGCGCGGAAGCCCGCCGCGGGCCCTACAGACGCACCCCTTCGGAACGCCTGTTGAGGCGCCCGCCGCCCGCCCGAAGGTAAAGGTCCGCCCCGTTACCCGGATCCCGCCGATCCCGCGCGGGGGCCGTCACGAGGCCGATGCATCCCCAAGGCGAAAGGCCAGGAGATTCGTGATGACCAGCGTCCCGTCCTGCCCCTGTGAGGCCCGCTGGGAGCTGCCCGCCGACCCGAGCGTCACGGCGAAGTGCCGCGCGATGGTCCGTGAGGCGCTCACCGAGTGGAATCTGAACGATCTCGCCGACGACGTGGTGGTCGTCGTCACCGAGTTACTTGGGAACGCCCTCATCCACGGCGCTCCCCCCATCCACCTGGCTCTCCGGGCGGGCCCGGGCACCCTGACCGGCGCCGTGACCGACGGCGGCGACGGATGGCCCCGCGTCCGCGCCGCAGGGACCGACCTGGAGCACGGGCGCGGCCTGCGGATCGTCACCGCGCTCACCGACGTCTGGGGCGTCGAGTCCGTCCCCGCGGGAGCAGGCAAGACCATCTGGTTCACGTGCGGCTCGCGGCGGCCGGAGAGCGCGGGGCCGCCGCCGGATCAGTAGCCCGCGCCGGTGAGCAGGCCGCCGTCGACCGTGAACTCGCTGCCGTTGCAGTAGCTGGACCGGTCGGAGGCGAGGAACGCCACCACGTGGGAGACCTCGACCGGCTTGGCGAAGCGTTTGATCACCATGGCCCTGACGAAGGCCTCGCCGTCCACCTCGGCCAGCTCGGGGTTCGCGACCATGGGGGTGTTGATGGCCCCCGGGTGCACCGAGTTGACGCGGATCTTCGCCCCGGCCAGCTCGCGGGCGGCCGACTTGGTCACCCCGCGTACGCCGAACTTCGAGGCCGCGTAGGCCGACATCCCCTCCGCCCCGATGAAGCCCTCGACCGACGAGATGTTGACGATCGAGCCGCGCCCGGCGGCCTTCATGGGCTCGATCACCGACTTCACGCCGAGCCAGGTGCCCTTGAGATTCACGTCGAGGACGCGCTCGTACTCCTCGACGGTCATGTCGGCGATGCGCCGGAACCTCAGGATCCCGGCGTTGTTGACCAGCACGTCCAGCTTTCCGTAGGTGCCGGTGGCGACCGACACGGCGTGGGCCCACTCCTCGGGCCTGGTCACGTCGTGCCGCACGTACACCGCGCCGGTCTCCTCGGCCAGCGACTTCCCCTCCTCTTCGAGCACGTCGCCGAAGACCACCCGCGCCCCCTCCGCGAGGAACAGGCGGACGTGGGAGGCGCCCATGCCCCGTGCCCCGCCCGTGATGAGGGCGACCTTCCCGTCGAGTATCCCCATGAGGTTCCTCCGGAGTTCGAAGTGCGGAGCCCGGCGCCGGCGGTCCGGACGCGGGCGGTTCAGGGTTCGGTGGCCGGCGGGGGGCCGTCCATGACGCCGGTACGGGCGCGCGCGAACCGCTTGCCCGCCGCTATGGCGACGGCCGCCCCCTCCACGGAGCGGTACACGGGGATGCCGGCGCCGGATGCGATGGCCCGCACCTCGTCCTCGACGCCCGGCGGGGCGCACTCGCCGTTGCGGGTCACCAGCGTCACGCGGGTGCCGGGCAGCAGGGTCTGCGCCTCCGCCAGGTGCCGCGCGTAGGCGTAGAGCGGCTCGGCGGCGTCGCCGTAGGTGAAGAAGCTCTGCACGTTCACGTGCGCCACCACGTCCGGGTACGGCCGCCGCGACACGATCGCGCCGATCGCGTCCCGCACCAGCTCGGCGGGCGCCCGGGGCCCGACGGGAATCTCCAATGGGTTCGCGAGGGAGCTTCCCACCCCCACGCCGAGCGCGGTGAGAGCCTCCCGTGCCCGCTCGGGGAGCGGGCCGAGCGCGAGGCCCGCCCCGTCGAGGACGTCCGCCGCCAGCACGTTCGCCCCGCCGCTCGGCCCGATGACCAGCACCCCCGGATCCCCTGGCACGGCGCGTGCCGCGTGGGCCTGGAAGAACGCCAGCGCGCCGATCAGGTCGTCCTGCCCGGTCACCAGCGCCGCCCCGCTCTGGCCGGCGACGGCCCGCCACACGCGGCCGTCCCCGGCGAGCCCCCCGGTGTGGGAGGCGGCGGCGCGCCGCCCCTGCGCGCTGCGGCCCCCGACCAGCATCGCCACCGGCATCCGCCCGCGTACCGCCATGAGCGCCTCGAACAGCGCCCGGCCGCCGCGCGGGTCCTCCAGGTACAGGCCCGCCGCCGAGGTCTCGGGGTCGGCCGCCAGCCAGCGGAGCAGCTCGGCCGGGGTGACGTCGGCGGAGTTGCCCACGGTCACGACCCGGCTGAACGCCAGGCCGCGGCGCTCGCCGACCTTGATGACCTCTCCGGCCAGGCCGCCGCTCTGGGAGATGACGGCCACGCTCCCCGGCGGCCCCTGCCGCCCGCCGACGAACGTCTGCCCGCCGCGCGGGCTGTACACGCCCATGCAGTTGGGCCCGAGGAGGCGCGTCCCGGCCTCGCGGGCGGCTTCGGTCAGCTCCTCCTCCAGGTCAGGACGGCCCAGCTCGCCGAACCCGCCGCTCATCACCTGGACGAACGGGATGCCCGTCGCCTGCCGTACGACCCCGGCGCACCGCGCGGCGGGCACCGCGACCAGGGCGTAGTCGGCGCCGGTGTCCGCGGCCGTCCGCACGGCGGGCACGCCGGCGATGTGGTCCGCCTCCGGGTGCACCGCGACGACGGGGACGCCCGTGAGCTTGTAGAACTCCAGGAACATGTTGCCGAAGCCGGGCCGGGTGGTGGACGCGCCGACCACGGCGACCTTCCTCGGCTCGAAGAGCGCGGTGAAGTCGGTGGGCTCGCCCGGCGTGCCCGCCGGCCGCGCGTCCGGGCCGGCGTCCCCCGGGACGTACCGCGCGTCCACGGCGACCACCCCGTCAGCGGAGGCGATCACCGGGTTCAGCTCGAACTCGCCGAGGTCGAGATCCTCCCAGAGCCCGCCGTCGCCGCCCAGCCGTACCAGGAGCTCGACCAGGGAGTCCATGTCCACGCCAGGGGCGCCCCTGTGGCCGGTGAGCAGGGGATGGCCGCGCAGCGACGCCAGCATCTCGCGCGCGCCGTCCCGGTCGATCGGGCAGAGCCGCAGAGCGGTGTCCCGCAGCACCTCGGTCCACACCCCGCCGAGCCCGGCGAGGACCACCGGCCCGAACCCGGGGTCGAGCACGAGCCCGAAGATCAGCTCCACGCCGGGGGCCGCCTGTTCCTCGACCAGGAACCCCTCCGGCGTGATCCCGCGCGCGGCCAGGCGCTCGCGCATCTCCCCGGCCGCGACCGCCGCCTCCGCCGCCGACCCCAGGCCCAGCCGTACGGCCCCGGCGTCCGACTTGTGCAGCAGGCCGGGGCCGTGGGCCTTCAGGACCAGCGGGGGAGCGAGCCCTCGCGCGGCCTCGGCGATCTCCCGGGGACCCGAGGCCGTCACGCCGTCCGGCACGGTCACGCCGATGCCGCGCAGCAGGGCCTTGACCTCGTGCTCAGGGATCACGCCTGGTCCACGAGGTGCTGGTAGCGCTCGCGGATCTCCCGCCGCAGCAGCTTGCCCGGCCCGCCAGAGGCGTCCTGGAAGTGCGGCAGCTCGTCGGCGACCACGATGTGGTCGGGCCGCTGGTGCTCGGGAAGCGTCGTGGCAAGGGCGGCGGCGAGCTTCTCGGCGTCCAGGGAGTGCCCGGCCCTGGCGACCACGGCGAGGATGATCCGCTGCGGTGCCGCGTCCTGCCCCTCCTCGTGGGCGGGCACGCCGACCGCGCCCGCCTCCGCCACCTCGTCCACGGCGACGGCCGCCTCCTCCACGGTGGCGGGCTGGCTCCACCGCCCGCCCTTGAGGATGGCGTCCTCGCGGCGGCCCAGCACGGTGAGGACGCCGTCCTCGGAGACGACGCCGAGGTCGCCGCCGACGTACCAGCCGTCGCGCAGCACCTCGGCGGTCCTGCCGGGGAGCCTGTCGTAGCCGGCCATGCGGTGCGGCCCCGCGAGGTTGATCTCGCCGGTCCGGCCGACGACGGCGTCACCGTCCGGGCCGGTGACGCGCACCGCGCAGCCCGTCCTCGCGCGGCCGGACGAGCCGAGCGGGGTGCCGCCGTCGTCCACCCGGCCGAAGCAGCTGTACGGCGCCTCGGTCTGGCCGTAGTAGCTGTAGACGCCCGCGTCCGGCAGGCGCTCCTTCATGCGGGCGAGCAGTGCGGCGGTCAGCGGTTCGCCGCCCAGCATGATCACCCGGAGCGTGGACAGGTCGGCGCCCGCGTGGTCGTCGCCGGCGAGCAGCGCGGCGTAGAAGGAGGGGATCTGCGAGACGTGCGTGACCCGCTCCCTCGGGACCACCCGCAGGAAGTTGGCCGGGCCCCAGTCCTGCTCCAGCACCAGGCGCATGCCGGTGTAGAGGGCGGGGCCGACGATCGCGGGGAAGCCGATGCCCCAGATGATCGCGCCGGTGCCGAACACCGACCCGGGGTTGCGCGGCACGTCCAGCCAGATCTGCGCCGTGGCGAGCGAGGAGGCGTGCGTGTGGACGACGGCCTTCGGCAGGCCGGTCGTGCCTGAGGTGTAGTAGAGCGCCAGCGGGTCGTCCCAGAACCCGCCCAGCTCTGGCTCGTCCTCGGCGGCGCCGGAGGTGAGGGCGTCCAGATCGACCACGCCGGGCTCGGCCGAGGGGCCGCCCACCTTGATCCAGGTGGTCACGCCCGGCAGGCCGGGCCGGATCCGCGCGACCGCCTCCTCCACCGTCGCGTCGTACACGAACGCCGTGCACTCGGAGTGCGCCACGACCGCCCGCAGCGTCTCCTCCGGCCAGTACGGGTTGAGCGCGGAGGTCAGCGCGCCCAGCTTGGCCTGCGCCAGGTACACCTCGGCGACCTTCAGCGTCTCGTTCAGCAGGACGGCGACCCGCCGGCCCGCCTCGACGCCGGACGCGAGCAGTGCGTGGGCGCGCCGGTTGACCAGCCGGTTCAGCTCGTCGTAGGTGAAGCTCTGTTCACCGCAGTAGGTCAGCGCGGCCCTGTCCGGGGTGCGCAGCGCGTTCGCGGTGAGCAGCGCGTGTCCGTAGTTGCCGTAGGGGGTGCCATGCGGTCGTGCCATGGGAACGGCCTCCACAAAGGGTGACGCTCTGGGCGGCTGGGTCAGGTCATAGAGCCGAGTAGAGGACGAGGACGTTGCCCGAGGGGTCGCGCAGTACGGCCCTGATCTCGTGCGGGCCGGTCTCGGGGCCGCTGACCAGCTCCGCGCCCGCGGCCGTCAGGTCGCGTACGGCCTCGGCGACGTCGCCGACCTTGTACGACGGCGCGGTGACGGCGCCCGCGACCTGCTCGGCCTGGGCGGCGAGCGCGATCGTGACACCTCCCGCGTCCAGCGCGGCGAAACGGTCGCCGTCCTTGAACTTCAGCGTCAGGCCGAGGACCTCCGTGTAGAAGGTCACGGCCTTGTCCAGGTCGCTTACGGGGATCAGAACGTTGCCGAGCTTCTGGGCGTGCGCGCTCACTCCGGCCTCCACTGGGGTAGATCGTCTTGATCGAAAGTAAGCCGGACGGGCATGCCGATGCGCACCCGCTCGGGTGCGCAGTCCACGATCCGCCCGAACGCGCGCGCGCCCTCCCGGAGGTCGACCCAGGCCAGCACGTACGGCTCGCGCCCGCGGAAGGCCGGGACGAAGGCGCGGTGCACGACCGTGAACGTGTGCACGACGGCCTCTCCTGAGACGGGCGCGAAGGAGAGGCCGGCCGACCCGCAGCGCGGGCACTCGGCGGCGGGCAGGTGCACGCGCTCGCCGCAGGCCGCGCAGGCCTGGACCACCAGCTCGTGGCGGCGGCAGGCGTCCCAGTAGGGAGAGGCGTCACCGGTCATCGCTAGCCAAGCTAGCGCACGCTTGGTTGGGTGACAAGGGACTCACCGGGACGGTGATCCAGGGGTGGGACCTACCTGATGACGGGGCCGTCGCTCTGGTCGCCGGACGGGCCGGGGCTCGGCTCCTCGGTGGGCCCCCTCGTGGGCTCCCTGGTCGGCTCCTTGGTGGGTTCCTTCGTCGGTTCCTTGGTGGGCTCCCTCGTCGGCTCCTTGGTCGGCTCGGCGCAGGGGTCGCCCTTGCGGGCCGACCTCGCGCTGTCGCTGGCCGTGCCGAGCGCGGAGCTGACGTTCACCGTGACCCGCCTGGCGTCGCTGTAGCCGCACGCCGGAGTCGCGAACCGCACCGTGTAGACCCGGTCGTACGCGGTGTCCCCCGACAGCGTGGCCTGCCGGGCGGCCGTGCGGGTGACGGTGCGCTCGCCCACGCTGAGCGTCTGCTCGAAGGCGGCCGAGAGCTTGACCGGGTCGGCCGTCGCGTTCTTGACGCGGACCGTGAGCGTGCTGCCGTCCCACGAGGTGATCGAGACCGTCGGCGGCGCGCACTTGGGCCCGCTGACCCGGACCTCCTTGAACTGCGTGCCGTTGGCGGCCGCGGGCTCGGTGGTCACCCTCGCCCCGAAGTAGGCGGTCGTGCCGCACGCGACGTCGCCGAGCGCGCCGCGCAGCGAGAGGTTGTACGAGGTGCCGCCCGTGAGGGTGCGGCTCGCGCGGTCCACCACCTTGGCGGACCCCTCTGCCTCCCTGCGGGTGAACTCCGCCGCCAGGCGGACCGGGCCGGGCCCGCCGGCCCGCACTCCGACGTCGGCGGTGCGGCCGTTCCAGTCGAGGGACACGCTGCCGACCGTGGGGGGCGGGCACGGGTCGCCCTTCACCGTGACGACCTTGCTCTCGTTCGACCCGTCCGCCGCCTTGGGCGTGGTGGACACCGTGGCCTGCCGGTAGACGGTCTGGCCGCAGGCGGGCGGGGTGAACCCTCCGTCGACGGGCTGCGTGTAGGAGGTGGAGCCCGCCAGCACGAAGGTCTTCGGGCTGCCCGCGGTGAGCTTGGAGGCGGACGGCCCCTGGGCGAACCGCACGGTGAGGGTGACGTTCTGCGGGGTCGAGGTCCGCACCCGCACCGTGGCCGTCCGCCCGTCGAACGCGACGACCGTCAGGTCGCTCACCGAGAGCGGGGAGGGCGTGGGAGTCGGGGTCGGGGTCGGGGTGGGCTTCTGGGTCGGGGTGGGCGAGGGGTCGGAGCCGGGCTCAGAGCTCGCCGAGGGGCTGCTCCGCGGGGTCGCCGGGGTCACGGGCACGACCTGGGACGACTTCGGCGACCCGGAGACCGACGGACCAGGGCTCGCCGTCACCGGCTTCTTCGTCAGCGGCTGCGCCGGGTCGTCCGTCGGCGCGACGAGGCCAGCCCGCACCGTCGGCTTGGGGGAGGTCGTCAGGGCGACGTCGCGCACGGTGGAGTGGCGGTTGGCGGCGAGCACCGCGATCACCACACCGGCCACCACGATGCCGCTCCCGATCAGCACGCGGGAGGTCTGGCGCAGCGGCCTGCGCAGCACCGTCTGCGCCAGGCTGGTGCTCGCCTGCGGCGCCGGCTCCGCCAGGGGGAAGAACAGCGCGAGAAGGGCGGCGAGCTCGGCCAGGTGACGGCGCCCGCGGTCCTCCCAGTCGGGGCCGTAGGCGGCGGCCGCCGCGCGCTCCAGCTCGACGACGAACAACCTCGCCGTCGGGGGACGGTCGGCGGGGTTCTTCGCGAGGCCGCGGGCCACCAGCGAGCGCACCGAGCCCGGCACGGCGTCCACGGGGATCGGCGCGGTCTGGTGCTGGTGCCTGAGGGCCGCCGGGTGGTCGGCGTGGTACGGCTTGCGCCCGGTCAGGCACTCGAAGAAGACGCAGGTGGCGGCGTAGACGTCGGTCGCGGGGCTGGCCGGGGCGCCGTTCCACTGCTCGGGCGCCATGTAGGGCGGGGTGCCGGAGGGCAGGCCGGGCCGGCCGGTCGGGGTGGCTATGCCGAAGTCCGCGAGCTTGCTGAACCCGTCGGCCTGGACCAGGACGTTCTCCGGCTTGTAGTCGCGGTGGACGATGCCTCCGGCGTGCGCTGCGGACAGGCCGAGCAGCGAGCCCTTCAGCACGACCAGCGCGGCCTCGGGGCTGGTGGTGCCGTTCTCGTGGAGGATCCTGCGGAGCGAGACCCCGTCGACGAGCTCCATGACGATGGCCGCGCCGAGGGGGCTCTCGACGTACTCGTAGAAGCGCACGACGTTCGGGTCGCCGATCTCGACCATCGTGCGGGCCTCTTCGCGGAACGCGGCGAGGAAGTGGGGGTCGGCTCTGAGCTCGTCGCTGAGGTACTTGATCGCCACGTGGGCGCCGGTGCCGCTGTAGGTCGCGAGGACGACCCGCCCGCTCCCTCCGGAGCCGAGCACGCGTTCTTCCCGGTATCCCGGAACGGACCAGGCGTTCATCGTTGTCCCCTCGGAGGTGATGATGCTCCCGTATCCCCAGTTGAAGGTCTCACCCGATACGCCAATTGTCACGGGATTGGTAGATCATCAGTGTGACGATTCGATTACGGAAGGTATGCCGATTCAGCATATGTCAAGGTGTTAGCCTATATTTCGCCAAACCAAGCAAATGCTCGGTCAAGGGGGTTTCCTGTGCCTCTGGACCTCGCGTCGATGGCGGCGCCGGGCCGTACGGCCGTTCTGGTCATGGAGATGCAGCGGGGTGTCGTCGGCGACAGGACGAGATTTCCCGACCTGGTGGCGGCCTGCGACCGCCACGCCGTGATCCCGAACGCGCGCGTCCTGCTCGGCGCCGCCCGCGCGGCGGGCGTGCCGGTCGTCCACTGCACCGCCGCCTTCCGTGCCGACCGCGCGGGGTCGCACGAGGGCAACAGCCCGTTCATCACCGCCCTGCTCAGGGACCCCGGGCACATGCTGGAGGGCACCGGTGCGGTCGAGGTGGTCCCCGAGCTGTGGGACCCGGCCGACCTGGAGTCGCGGCGCGGGCACGGGTTCTCGCCGTTCACCGGAACGTCCCTGGACACGCTGCTGCGCACCCTGGGCGTCTCCACCGTCGTGGCGGCGGGGGTCTCGCTCAACCTCGGCATCCCCGGGCTGGCGCTGGAGGCGGTGAACCTCGGCTACCGGGTCGCGGTGGTGGTGGACGCGGTGGCGGGCGTCCCCGAGGAGTACGCCACGGCCGTTCTGGAGAACACGATCAGCCTTCTCGCCGCCAGGGTCGGCACCGCGGACCTGGTGGCGGCGTGGGCGTCTCGCGCTGGCCAAGCAAGTGCTAGGTAGATATGCTTCGCCGGGTGATGGAGGGCATGCGCCTCGACGGGCGCACCGCCGTGGTGACGGGGGGAGCGGGCGCCATCGGATCGGCCATCTGCGCCGACCTGGCCTCGCTCGGCGCCCGCGTGGTGGTGGCCGACCTGGACGGGGGCGCCGCGCTGAGGGTCGCCTCCGGACTGCGCTCTCCCGAGGCCGGACCGCGTGCGGTCGCCATGAGGGTCGACCTGTCCGATCCCGAGGCCATCCGCGAGTTCTGCGAGGACATCGGCCCGGTGGACATCGTGGTGCACAACGCCGGGGTGTCCGTCGTGGAGCCGTTCGTGACCAGCGACCCGGCCGGATGGGACCTGATGTGGGCGGTCAACCTGCGCGCGCCCATGCTGCTCACGCGGCTGCTGCTCCCCGGGATGCTCTCCCGCTCGTGGGGGAGGCTGGTCTTCATCTCCTCCGACGGGGCACGGGCCGGTTCGGGCGGCGAGGGGGCCTACGCCGCGACCAAGGCGGGGCTGTTCGGGCTGGCGAAGACGCTGGCCAGGGAGGCGGCACGCGGCCAGGTGACGAGCAACGTCGTCTGCCCTGGGCCGACCGACACCCCGATGCTCCGGAGGGTGGACGCCGAGCGGCCCGGCCTGGTCGACAAGATCGCGAAAGGCATACCGCTGCGGCGCCTCGGAGCCCCCGCCGACGTCGCCGGGCTGGTCGCGTACCTGTGCACCGAGCGGGCCGCCTACATCACCGGCCAGACCCTGTCCGTCAGCGGCGGAATCACGATGCAGTGAACACGCGGGCCCCCGTCTCAGGGGAGGGAGTCGTAGACGGCCTCCGCCAGGTGGTAGGCGCGGAGGCTGCCGCTGACGGTGTTCGACATCTTGTTCATGGTGTAGCCCATCGCGAGCCCGTGCCGCACGTCCCCGAGCCCGAGGAACCCGCCGAGCCCGGTGTGACCGAAGGCCGTCTCGGCGCCCCTGGCCGGGGTGAGGAAGGTCATCGCGGGGCGCATGTAGCCGAGGCCGAAGGCGCTGTCGACGAACATCACCCGGTCGGGGCCGCCGACCCGTCGCCGCACGGCGTCGGCGAGGGTCTCGGGCTTGATGATGTCGCCCGCGACCAGATCGCGGTAGAACCCGGCCAGCCCGCGCGCCGTGGTGACGACGCCCATCGCGGGCCAGCCCGCCCGCAGGATCACCGGGTGGTTGGCGCCGCCCTTCAGCCTGGCGGCGCTGGGGTTGCCCATGGCGCGGTTCATCAGGCTGTCCCTGTCGAGCGCGGCCTTCGACATCTCGTACAGCGGGTCGCCCGGCCCCTGCCCGGGCAGCTCGGCCACGGTGGCCCCGGCCGTCCCGCCGCCGGGGGTGGCTCGCGTGCCGGCGGACAGGCGGGCGGCGCGGGCGGCGACGTCGTCGGGGGCTCCCACCCACAGGTCGAGCCCGCGCGGCCCGGCGATCTCGCCGGCGACCAGCTCGCCCACGCTCTTTCCCGAGACGCGGCGGATCACCTCGCCGACCAGGAACCCGTAGGTGAGGGCGTGGTAGCCGTGGGCGGTGCCCGGCTCCCAGATGGGGGCCTGGCCGGCGAGCCGGGCGGCGATCGCGGGCTGGTCCTCGAACTCCTCGACCGGCACCTCCTGCTCGATCACAGGAAGCCCGGACTGGTGGGTGAGGAGGTGCTCGACCGTCACCCCCTGCTTGCCGTTCGCGGCGAACTCGGGCCACACCTCGGCGACGGGGCCGCGCACGTCGACCAGCCCGCGCTCGGCGAGGATGTGGAGCGCGGTGGCCGTGACCGCCTTGGTGCAGGAGTACGCCAGCGCGGGGGTGTCACGCTCCCACGGCCGTCCGGTGTGGCGGTCGGCCACGCCGTCCCACAGGTCCACGACCGGCTCGCCGTCGAGGTAGACGGCGAAGGCGGCGCCCAGCTCCTCGCCCGCGGCGAAGTGGCCTTCGAAGACCTCGCGCACCCGGGCGAACCGGGGGTCGCAGTCACCGTGAGCGGTCATTCCGGACCTCCGTAAGGAAGGAAGCGCTTGCTTGGTTACCAAGTCTGACAATTGGGGGCGCTTCGGCCCGGACGATCAGCGGGGGACCCTCAACCTGCTGACCCCCGCCGCCGTGCTGGACGCGCTCGCCACCGCGGCCACCGGCCAGGTGATCAGCCTGTCGATGCCCATCAGGGGCGCCACCTCCTCGCCCGCGCCTGCGACCGTGCCCCATCTCAGGGGACGGCCGCTGCCACAGCATTTCATGTCGGTCGACGGCGGCGACTACGCGGCAGGGGCCAGGGCGATCGGCGCCGGGCTGCGTATGGCCGACGACGCGCTGATCGTCACCCACCACGGCACCACGACCCACATGGACGCGCTGTGCCACATGTGGTCGGGCGAGGCGCTCTACAACGGGCATCCCGCCGCGCGGGTCAGGTCGTACGGCGCGGCGCGCTGCGGCATCGAGACGGTGGGGGGCGTGGTGGCCCGGGGTGTGCTCCTCGACGTGCCCCGCCACCTGGGCCTCGACCACCTGCCCGTCGACTTCCGCGTGCCGGGCGACCTGCTCGCGGAGATGGCCCCCGATGTACGGCCCGGCGACGTCGCCGTCCTGCGCACCGGGTGGCCGCTGGTGTGGGAGAGGTCCCGCGAGGAGTACTGGTCGGGGCAGCCGGGCCTGTCCGGGGACGGCGGGCGGTGGCTCGCGTCCCGCGACGTCGCGCTGGTGGCCGCGGACAACGCCGCGATCGGCGGCCTCAACGCCCGCCAGCTCGCCGACGAGGGGCTGGACGACGACCTGCACATGATCTTCCTGTGGCGGCACGGCATCCACCTCGCCGAGATGCTCTGGCTCGAAGACCTCGCGGACGCCCTCGCGGGCCAGGCGAGGCGGGACTTCGTGTTCATCGCCGCCCCGCTGAAGATCGAGGGAGGCACGGGCAGCCCCATCAACCCGCTCGCGATCCTCTGAGCCCCGCTAGGCGCCGGGGTAGGCGCCGCCGCCGTAGCGCGCGTCGAGGGCGTCGTAGTCCGGGGCGAAACCCTTCTTGGGGATGGACTCGGCGAACTCGACCGCGCTGGGCTTCTTGTACGAGGCGAGCAGGCCCCGCACGTGCTCCACCAGGGCCCCGGCGTCCGCGCGCGTGTCCGGCCTGAGCACGACGACCGCCTTCACCGCCTGCGTCCACCGGTCGTCGGGGACGCCGATCACGGCCGCGTCGGCGACCGCCGGGTGGGACCTGAGCGCGCGCTCCACCTCCGCCGGGTAGATGTTCTCGTTGCCCGACTTGATCATGCGCAGCCTCGGCCCGATGAAGGTCAGCGTGCCGTCGGGCTCCCTGCGGCCGAGGTCTCCGGTGTGATGCCAGCCGTCCCTGAACTTCCGCTCGTTCAGCTCGGGCCGGTTGAAGTACCCGGAGAAGATCGACTTGCCGCGCGCGCAGATCTCCCCGACCTCGCCCGGCGGCACCTCCTCGCCCGACTCGCCGAGCAGGCGCACCTGGACCAGCGGCGAGGGGCGGCCGGCGAGCCCGGCGGCGCCCGGGGCGAGCCCGAGGAACGTGAGCATCCCGCCGACCTCGGTCTGGCCGTACCCGCCCATCTTCGACCGGCACCACGGCGTCTCGGACACGGTGATCATGCCGTCCCACTCCGGCGAGTGGGAGACGAAGCCGAGGGACTTGAGGTCGTACTTGCCCCCGGCGTTGGCGGCCACCACGGCGTCGATCATCTGGCCGAACAGGAACGCCTGGGTGCACGCCTCGGCGTCGACGAGCCGGCACACCTCCTCGGCGTCGAAGGCGGGGGTGAAGACGTTCGTGCCGCCGGCCAGCAGGGTGGCCAGGCAGAACATCATCGTGCCCACGTGGAACAGCGGCCCGCTGTTGAGGAAGGTGAAGCCGGGCTCCATCTGCCGCACGTGCAGCAGGGACGCCGCGTGCGCGACGAGCGCGGCATGGCTGAGCAGGGCCGCGTTCGGCCGCCCGTCGAACGCGGCGGTGTACAGCGCGAGCACCGGGGCCGCGTCGCCGGACGGGCCTTCCCCCGCGCGGCCGGGCACGCCTTCCCCTGCGCGGCCGGACACGCCTTCCCCCGCGCGGCCGGGCACGCCTTCCCCCGCGCCGGCGGGGGCGCCGCTCGCGAGGAACCGCTCGTACTCCTCTCCGGAGAGCACCCACCTCGCCGCGCCGGACCGTACGGACTCGGCCGCCTCGGAGCGCTCCCACACGACGACCTTCGGGGTGAGGTCGCCGAGCACGAAGGCCAGCTCGTCGGGCGACTGCCGCCAGTTCGCGGGGCAGAAGACCGCCCCGATCCGCGCCGCCGCGAGCAGGAGTTCGAGGACGCGGTGGGAGTTCTGGCCGAGCCACAGCACCCGGTCTCCCGGGCCGGCCCCCTCGGCGGCGAGCGCGCCGGCCAGCCGTTCCACGCGCTCTTCGAGTGCCGGATAGCCGAGGCGCACCTCGCCGTCGACCACCGCGGTGACCAGCGGGCGGCTGCGGGCGTGCTCGGCGAGGACGTCCGCGAGGGTGAGACGGTGGACGTCCGCGGGGACGTCCGCCGGGGAGCTGTGGGGGACGGTGCTCATCGCGCCTCCTGAGCGTGGGTCAATCCTGGAACGCCGGCATGACCTCGGCGGCGAAGAACCGCATCACGCTCTCCATCTCTTCGATGGGGATCGGCCGGGTACTGCCGAAGTCGCACATGAGGTCGCCGAAGCCGAAGTCCTGGAGCATCCGGATCTGGCCGATCACCCGCTCGGGGTCGCCGATCACCTCAAGCTGCTCCCAGCGGAACTCGTTGCTGACCGAGCCGCCCTTGAGGTAGCGGTCCTGGTAGTACTCGAACCCCTGGGCCGCCCTGCCGGTGCGCGCGTCGATGGGCGCGCTCTTCTCGTTGAAGATGCGGGCGCGGTCGAACATCTTCTCGAACCTCGCCTGGTCCTCGCGGGCCCGCTCGGCGGTCGGCGCGACGTACACGCTGCGCGCCACGACCAGCTCGGCCGCCCCGGCGTCGTGCCCGGCGGCGCGGGCGGTCGCCCGCCACGTCTCCGCCGCCCTGGCGACCTTGTGGAACGGCGCCGCGGGGTCGGCGAGGATCGGCAGGCCGCGCCCGGCGTACATGGTCACCGTCTCGGGCGACACCGCCGCCACGTGGATCGGCGGGTGCGGCGCCTGCGCCGGCCTCGGCACCAGCGACACCTCGGCGCCGGTCCTGTAGAACTTGCCCACGTGCTGGTAGGTCTCGTTGCCCCACAGGCCGAGGATCATCTCCAGCGACTCGTTGAACCGGTCGCGCGCCTCGGCCAGGTCGACGCCGAACCCCTCGAACTCGAAGCTCTGGTAGCCGCGCCCGATGCCGAGGTCGAGCCTGCCGCCGGACAGGACGTCCACCTGCGCCGCCTCCTCGGCGACGTGGACGGGGTTGTGCAGGGGCAGCACCACGATGCCCGTGCCGAGGCGGATGCGGGTCGTGCGCGCGGCGAGGTGGGCGAGCATCGTGAACAGGTTCGGCACCACGCCGTAGTCGCGGAAGTGGTGCTCGGCCAGCCGCACCCCGTGGAATCCCAGCTCCTCGGCCAGCTCGACCAGCCTCACGTGGTAGTCGTAGACGTCCTTGAAGCTCTGGCCGTCGAACCGGTGGAAGAGGTGGAAGGTCGAGAACTTCATCGGCGGTACCCCTGGCGGTCGTCTCCACTTGCCCTGTCGTCGCACCCGCGCGCTAACCAAGCGCTCGCTTGGGCAGCGTACCAGGTTGGCGGGCGCGGCGGGTTCGTGATGAGGTGTCCCCGTGGCGACGAACCTGATCCTCTCCGGGGGCGTGGCACACGACTTCCCCGCGACCTCCGGAGCCCTCGCCGGCGTGCTGTCCGAGGTGGGCGTCGAGTCCGAGATCACCGAGGACATCGCGGGGGCGCTGGCCGACGGCCCCGATTTCTCGCTCATCACCGTCAACGCGCTGCGCTGCTGTGGCGACGGAGGATGGTCCGAGCAGGAGGGCGGGTCGTCGTTCGAGCTGCCCCCCGAGGCGCGTGCGGCGATGCTGCGGCACCTCGGCCGGGGAGGCGGGGTGCTGGCGGTGCACGCGGCGGCGATCTGCTTCGACGACTGGCCCGGGTGGCGTGGGCTGCTGGGAGCGTCGTGGACCTGGGGTGTCTCCCACCATCCGCCCCTCGGCCGGGCGGAGGTCAAGGTGCGCGGCGGCCACCCGATCGTGGACGGCCTGGGCGACTTCGACCTGGTGGACGAGGTCTACAGCGACCTCGACGTGCTCCCCGATGTGCGGCCCCTGGCGTCGTCGCTCGGGCAGCCGCTGCTGTGGGCGCGCGACGCGGGGCGGGGACGGCTGGTGTACGACGCGCTCGGCCACGACGTGCGGTCGTACGAGAACCCCGCGCACCGCGCGCTGCTCCAGCGTGCGGCCCAGTGGCTGCTGAAGCGCGACTCGGCATGACGAAGGCCGGCCGCCCGGGTCTCCCCGGACGGCCGGCCTTCGTCATGTCAGCGCAGCGACGTGTTCTGGCTGAAGATCACCAGGAGGACGGCGCCGGCGGCGCGACGACCGGCGGGCGGTCGTCACAGGTGATGGTGTTCGGCAGCTCCCACGGCGCGAGCCAGGGGCCGGTCGTGCCGCCCCCGTCGTTGCCGCCGAGGTCGGTGAGCGAGAACTCCGAGCCGGTGGGCGGGAAGTTGAACGAGCCGCAGTTGTTGACGCCGACCGCGCCGACGTTGCGGGCGTCCACGTTCTGGAAGGACGCGGACCCCTTCACGCGGGCGCTGACGACCGAGGTGCCCGTGCCGTCCACCTTGATGTCCTTGAAGTGGACGTTCGTGATCGAGTACAGGTCCTTGACCGGCCAGTCGCTGACCAGCATCATCGCGTTGTAGGTGTTGTCGAGGAAGTTGTCCCCGACCACCTGGATGTCGGCGTCGATGTTCTTCTCCAGCGCGAAGAACCAGATGGCCCCGAGGCCGATGTTCCAGTTCAGCTCGTACGTGCCGGCCCGTACCGTCGTGTTGTCGGTGATCCACAGGTGCCCGGCGAACGCCTCGGCGCCGAAGCGCGACCCGACGTGGATGGCGCTGCCCTCGCGGATCGGGTCGGCGATGAGGTTGTTCGAGACCGTGTTGTCGGTGCCGCCGTAGATCGCGATGCCGTTGGCGAGCACCGGCGTCTGCACGGTGTTGTGGTCGAAGGTGTTGCCGGCGTCGGCGGTCTTCTCCGACCACATGGCGAGGCCGTCGTCACCCGAGTTGCGGATGAAGTTGTTCGACACGACCGAGTTTGTGACGCCGGTGTGGAAGTTCAGGCCGTCGGCGATCTGGTCGACGATGACGTTGTTCGTGACCTTCAGCTTGGTCATCGGGCCGTCGAACCACAGGCCCACCTTGGTGTGGCGGATGTAGAGGCCGTCGATGGTCGAGTTGCTCATCGCCCCTCCGACGCCGTTCACCTGGTCGGTGTCGATGCGCTCGCGGACGTCGCCCTCGATCGTGAAGCCGGACAGGTGGACGTTGGAGCTGCCGCCCGCCGACGCGTCCTTGCCGTAGAAGCCGACGCCGGTGTGCACCGAGCCGTCGGGGGCCGGGGTGCTGAGGGCGACCTCGTGGCCCTTGATGATCGTGTACCAGCTGCCGGCGCCCTCGATCGTCACGTCGTCGACGATGATGTGGCGGTTCACCTGGTAGGTGCCCGGCGGGATGTAGACCTTGAGGTGGCTGCGCTTCGCGAACGCGATCGCCTTGTCGAACGCGTCGGCCGAGTCGCGCCGGCCGAGCGGGTCGGCGCCGAACGCCAGCACGTTGGCGGCGACGAGCCTGACCGTCGGCGCGCCGACGACCTGCGAGTCGAGCAGGTCGATGACCGTCCAGGCGGCGTTGCTCCCGGCGGGCACCGTGAGCCGCACCTTGTCACCCGCGCGGTAGGTCTTACCGAGCAGGAGGCGCTGCTCGTCGTAGAAGTGGTTCGGGCGGAAGGGCTTGGTGATGACCGGGGCCGGCGTCGTGGCGCTGGGCACGCAGCCGCACTCGGTGATCCACCAGTCGGGGTGCAGCAGGCCGGCGTTCGGGTCGTTCGAGAACGGATACTGGTTGTACAGCCAGGAGTACTGCGAGGTGAGGGTCATGGCCTTCTTGGCCCCGCCGTTCACCGTGACGTTGAGCGGCGCGGTGATGCCGCCGCCGCCCGGCGCGTCCGGGATGCTGTAGCGCACGTTGATCGCGTTCGCCGCGCTCGGCAGGGTGAACTCGACGTACTGTCCCGGCGTCAGCTTCACCGCCTTACGGCCGGACGCCTCCGCGGGCAGCGTGTACGCGGTGCGGTCCGGGCCGATGAGCGTGCCGTTCGTCGCGGCGTTCTCCGCCTCCTGCTCGGCGAAGTCCACTGCGGCGCCCCGGCCCGCGACGAGCGAGGAGTCGAGGGCGGCGCGCGTCACGACCGGCGTCCCGGCGGCGGCGCCCTTGCCGGCGACGGCCGTGCCGCCGAGCACGACGCTGAGACCGACGGTGGCCGCGGTCACCGCCGCAACCGCCCCCGCGGTCCTTCGCGGCGGCCTGCCTGCCCACCTCGATACAGCTCCTGTGATGCTGCGTGACATCGAATGTCCGTTTCTCTCGGGGGGTGAACACCTGAAGGCGCTCGGGAGCGGACGCCAGAGGGTGAGGTGACATTAGGACGCCCATGCCTCGTTCCACAAGGGTCCTGCGAAATAGTTTCGTAATCTTGCTCTATAGCTGCGACACTCGCTTGAATTCTTGCGCCGACTGTCATGAGTCGTTGCGGGCTTTCGCAAGATTCCGAAGGTCAGCGGCCGAGGATGCGGGCGGACTCCGACTCCTGGGCCAGCCTCCTGAGCACGTCGAACGCCTTGCCGTACAGGACTGTGCCGATCACGAGCGACTCGACGGCGGTCTCGCGGGGGCCGTCGAAGGGGATCTTGGCCATCTCGTGCTCCGAGACCAGGCGCATCATCAGGCCGGCGTAATGGCGCATGCTCTCGTCGTCCGCCGGCATGCCGAGCTGGTCGAGCCGCACGAGGATCTGCGCCAGCTCCTCGCGGGTGGGGGCCTCGGGGTGGACGCTCCATCCGAGCTCGCCGATCAGCGCGTCCACGCGCTCACGGGCCGCCAGGTGCTCCTCGTCGTCCGGCCGGGCCTCGCCCGGTGACGCCAGCGCGTAGTGGGCCGTGCCCAGCATCTCGTGGACCGGCGTCTCCTCGTCCTCGACCGCCGCCACGATCTTGCCGATCGAGGCGACGGGCAGGCGGCCGACCTCCAGGAGCGCGCGGATCAGCCTCAGCCTGCGCAGGTGCGTGTCGCCGTACTCCGCCCGGGTGGCGGAGGTCTGCTCGCCCTGGGGGAGCAGACCCTCGCGCAGGTAGTACTTGATCGTGGGGATCGGCACTCCCGACACGGCGCTGAGCTGGGAAATCCGCATGGGCGGATCGTACCGCCCATTTGGATACCTTTACTATCCAGGCCGTGTGCGCTCAGTGAGGAGGGCGGGGGACGAGGCCGACGCCGCCGAGCACGCCGGGCGCCGACTGGTCCTCCTGGAGGTCGTGGTCGGGGCGCCATGACCCGGCATGCACCAGCCCGGGCTCCACCAGTTCGAGCCCGGAGAAGTAGCCGCGGATCGTGCCCCGGTCGCGCACCTTGAGAGCACCCTTGGTCCGCGCGTAGATCTCTCCCGCCTGCGCCAGCGTCTGGTCGTCGAGCTCGCCCTTGAAGCCGTGCGAGAGCACCAGGGCGCCGCCGGGCGGGAGGGTCTCGCGCAGGTGGGTCACGATGCTCGCGGCCTCCTCGTCGTCGCCGACGAAGTGCACGATCGCGCAGAGGATGACGGCGAACGGCCTGCCGAAGTCGATCTGGGCCCGTACCAGCGGGTGCTCCATGATCCCCTTGGGGTCGCGCAGGTCGCCCTCGATGACGCTGGTCCTCGGGTTGTCGGCGAGCAGGGCGCGGGCATGGGTGAGCACGATGGGGTCGTTGTCGACGTAGACCACCCGCGAGGCGGGAGCCGCGTCGAGGGCCACCTGGTGGACGTTCTCCCGCGTCGGCAGGCCGGTGCCGATGTCGATGAACTGGTCGATCCCCAGCTCGGCGAGGAAGCGCACGGCCCTGCCGAGGAAGGCGCGGTTCTCGCGGGCGACGTGCCGGACGCTCGGCAGCACCTCGATGATCTTCTCGGCGGCCTCGCGGTCGGCGGCGAAGTTGTCCTTGCCGCCGAGGTAGTAGTCGTACATCCGGGCCACGCTGGGTGTCCTCGGGTCGATCCCGGGTGGAGCCTGCTCCTGCTCGCTCATCCGTGCCCCCGCCTCGTCATCCGGAGTCATAACGCCCGCCGACTAACGCTCTATGGCCGAATATAGACGAAAATAACGGTGATGTTGATCATGTGGCCGTATTTCTGGTTGTGTGTCAAATATCGGTCACCCGGGCGGTCCAGGGCCAACCGAGCAAGCGCTTGCCTAAGTGTGATGAGGGCGTTAGCGTGACGGGCGGTGGCTCGATCGCAGAGGACCACCGGGTGTAGCCGAACGCGGCCCGGTCCGTACGGCCGCGTCCATGGACGCCGCTCGCCGGGGCGGATCGCGCCCCGTCCCGGCGAGCGGCACGGACGAGGGGTGCCATGCAGGGGTTCGCCGGGCGGGCGGCGGTCGCGGGGGTCGGCATGACCGCCCTGACCAGGGCGTCCGGCCGTACTGAGCTCGAACTCGCGGTCGAGGCCTCGCGCGCGGCGCTCGCCGACGCGGGGATCGTCCCGGCGGACGTGGATGCGGTGCTGAGCTACCACATGAACGACTCCGTGCCGGTCGTGCGGGTGGCCAGGGCCCTGCGGATGGAGCGGATCGGCTGGCACAACGACATCAGCGGGGGCGGGACCCAGGCGGCGTCCATCCTGGGCGACGCCGCGATGCTGATTTCTAGCGGTATAGCGCGAAATATCCTGGTCTATCGGGCGCTCAACGGGCGCTCGGGCAAGCGGATGAACACCGTCTCCACCGGCCCGCAGGAGCGGTTCACCATCCCGTACGGCATGGCGGGGCCCGTCCCGATGTTCGCCCTCGCCGCCCAGCGCTACCTGCACGACACCGGGCTCACCGAGGAGCACCTGCACGCCGTCGTCGCCCAGTCCAGGGAGAACGCCGCCGCCAACCCCCGCGCCCTGCGCCGGGAGCCGCTGCCGCTCGGCGAGTACCTCGCCAGGCCGTACGTCTGCACGCCGCTGCGCACCGTCGACTGCTGCCAGGAGACCGACGGCGCCTGCGCGCTGGTCGTGCGGGACGCGCGGCACGCGCCCGAGGCGCCGCGGATCCACGCGGTCGTCCGCGGCGGCGGCCCCGGCTGCTCGGCCATGGACCGGGCGCCCGACGTCACGGCCGTCTTCTCCGCCTACGTCGCCCCCATGCTGTGGGAGGTCGCGCGCCTGTCGCCGCGCGATGTCGGCGTCGCGCTCCTCTACGACGCCTATTCCTGGCTGGTGCCAAGGCAACTGGAGGACTTCGGCCTCGTCGCGAGGGAGGACCTCGGGGCGTACCTGCTCGGGCGAGGGCACAGATCGGTCAACCCGCACGGAGGCCTGCTGTCGGAGGGCTACGTGCACGGGCTCAACAACGTGGCGCAGGCCGTGCGGGAGCTACGCGGCGGAGCGCACGAGACGGCCCTGGTGACCGGCTTCGGCGGCAGCTACGGCAGCGCCGCGCTGTTGCGGCGGGCGGCATGACGCCCGGGCTAGGCGAGCGGAAGGTTCTTCAGCGCCTCGCGGCGGCTCAGGCCGTTCAGCCCCTTGTGGTTGACGTAGCGGACGACCTCGCGGGGGTCGGTCTTGGCGTACTCGCGCAGGGCCCAGCCGATGGCCTTGCGGGCGAAGAAGTCGGTGTCGGCGAGGCTCGGTTCGATGCAGGCGTACAGCAGGCCCGCGTCGGTGCGGTCCTTGAAGGAGTTCTGGCACAGGATCGCGGTGCGCCGCCGCCACAGGTCGTCAACGCCGGCCCATTCGAGCATGAGCGGGCGCATCGTGTCGGGGTAGGCCCGCAGCAGCGACCCGATGCGGTTGACCGCCAGGTCGTCGACGTAGTCCCACCAGGCGCCTGTGACGATCATCTCCTCGTACATCGGCACGGTGTAGAGGGTCTGGAAGCCCTTGTAGTAGCGGAACGCCGCCAGCTCCATCGCGGCGTACCGCTCCTCGCGGTACTCGGCGTCGCGCCACATCGCGAGGACGGTGCGGCGCCACTCGGGCGCGCTGTCGATGCGGTGCTCGGACAGGACCCTCTTCACCGCCGCCCGCCGGGGAACGGCCTGGACGCCGAGGAAGGGCATCGTGGACTTCATGTACGCCTGCATCGCGGGGGCCTTGGCGGCGTCCGCCACCTCGGTGAGCGCGACCCGGACGGCTTTGTGGAGCGGGGTCATGCTTTGTGGCTGGTCCGTTCCCCTGTGGCGAGACCGTCGAACAGGACGGTGACGTAGTGCTCGGCGAGGCCGGCGGTGTTGAGCCTGCCGCCGGGACGGAACCAGCGCACGGCGACCCAGATGGTGTCGCGGATCATGCGGTAGGTGAGCTTGGGGTCGACGTCGGCGCGGAACTGGCCCTCGGCCTGGCCGCGCTTGATCTGCTCCACCCACATGCGCTCGACTTCGTCCTCGGCCTTGATGAGGTAGTCGAAGCGGTCGCCGGGCAGGGAGCGCAGGTAGTTCCAGTCGTTCTGCATCACGGTGATGGCGGCCCGGTGCGGCTCCAGCGTGCTGAAGCCGATGCGGACCATCTCGGACAGGATCGTGCGGGGGTCGCCGTCCTGGTCGAGAGCGGCGCGGTAACGCCCGATAAGGTCCTTGAGGAACGTGGACAGGACCTCGTCGACGATCGTCTCTTTGGAGTCGAAGTGGTGGTAGAGGCTCCCGGACAGGATGCCCGCCTCGACGGCGATCTCGCGCACGGTGGTCGCCTGGAAGCCCTTGCGCGCGAAGAGCTCGGCGGCGAGCTTAACGAGGTGGTCGCGGCGCTCGGAGGCCGGACCTGACGAGGTGGCGCGCCGTGTGCCGCCCTGGCGCTTCGCCGCCGCGGAGCCGCCCCGGGGGGGAGCCCCTCCGGTCGCCCCCGCGACCGCCGACGCGCCGCCGGAGTTCTTTCGCGTGTTCACGCCCTCCATTATGGGCCTCCGCGCAATCGCTTGTTCACCTAACGCCTGCGGTGAGTCGCCTGCTCACCCCATGTTCCCCCGTCTACCAAGCGCTTGCTACCCTTAGTGACGACCGATTTCGCACCGGGCACCTCGAGGCAAAGGACGGCCTGCCATGAGCGAGGCGTACATCGTCGGCGCCGTGCGCACCCCGGTCGGGCGGAGGAACGGCGGCCTGGCCTCGGCTCACCCCGCCGACCTCGGGGCCCACGTCATCCGCGCGCTCATGGATCGTACCGGCGCGGACCCCGCCGCGGTGGACGACGTCGTCTTCGGATGCGTGGACGCCGTCGGCCCGCAGGCCGGGGACATCGCCCGCACCTGCTGGCTCGCCGCGGGGCTGCCCGAGGAGGTCCCCGGCGTGACCGTCGACAGGCAGTGCGGCTCCTCCCAGCAGGCCGTCCACTTCGCCGCGCAGGCCGTCCAGAGCGGGAACGCCGACCTGGTCGTCGCGGGCGGCGTGCAGAACATGAGCATGGTCCCGATCTCGCAGGCGATGGTGGCGGGACAGGCGCTCGGCTTCGCCACCCCGTTCACCGGCTCCAGGGGCTGGCACGCGCGGTACGGCGCGCAGGAGGTGTCCCAGTTCCGCGGCGCCGAGATGATCGCAGAGAGGTGGGACATCTCACGGCGGGACATGGAGGAGTTCGCCCTCGAGTCCCACCAGAGAGCGCTCACCGCGATCGACGAGGGCCGGTTCGAGCGCGAGATCGTCCCCTTCGCCGGCGTGCTCGCCGACGAGGGCCCGCGCCGCGACACCACGCTCGCCAAGATGGCCTCCCTGAGGACGCTGGTCGAGGGCGGCAGGCTGACCGCCGCGGTGTCCTCGCAGATCTCCGACGCCGCCGCCGCCCTGCTGATCGCCTCCGAGGAGGCCGTACGGGCGCACGGGCTGACCCCGCGCGCCCGTATCCGTCACATGTCGGCGCGCGGCGCCGACCCGATCATGATGCTCTCCGCGCCGATCCCGGCCACGGCTCACGCTCTCAGGAAGGCCGGGATGAAGATCGGCGACATGGACATCGTGGAGATCAACGAGGCGTTCGCCTCCGTGGTGCTGGCCTGGCTGCGCGAGACCGGGGCCGACCCCGCGCGGGTCAACCCCGGCGGCGGGGCCATCGCCCTCGGCCATCCCCTCGGGGCCACGGGCGCCCGGCTGATGACCTCGCTGCTCCACGAGCTCGAACGCACCGGCGGGCGCTACGGCCTGCAGACGATGTGCGAGGGCGGCGGTCAGGCGAACGTCACCATCATCGAACGCCTCTGACTCGCGAGAGAACCGGGTGATCCCGGCCGGACGACGCCCTCCCGGGGGACGGCCGGGCCTTCTGCGCGTATGGTCGAGTCAGGTCGTGAGAGCGCTCTAAAGAGGCGAGATCCCATGGTCGCTGGGTATGGAAAATAGGAAAGTTTCCTATTAGATTGTCGGATTGTCCCAGACGGTGACCGGTGGCGAGCGCCACCACCGGATGCCGCGAGCCATACGGTCCTGCGAGCCTCCGGCGTGGTCCGCCGACGAGCCGCCAGGCGAGGAGAGTGCATGAAGCGCAGCCCCGAGCTACTGCGTCTGGCCGATTCGGTCCTCCTCCCCGGCTTCGAAGGCAGGACCCCGCCCGACTGGCTGCGCCGCCGCCTCGGCGAGGGACTGGCGGGCGTCGTGCTCTTCTCCAGGAACATCGGGACCCCTTCCCAGCTCGCCGAGCTGACCGCCGCCCTGCGCGCCGAGCGGCCGGACGCCGTCATCGGCATCGACGAGGAGACCGGCGACGTCACCCGGCTGGAGGCGCACACCGGAAGCTCCCGCCCCGGCAACTACGCGCTCGGGGTCGTGGACGACGTCTCCCTCACCGAGGAGATCGCCAGGGGGCTCGGCGCCGACCTCGCCGCCGCCGGGATCAACGTGAACTTCGCGCCCGCCGCCGACGTCAACTCCAACCCGGGCAACCCGGTCATCGGCCTGCGGTCGTTCGGGGCGGACCCGGCGCTGGTGGCGCGGCACACCGCCGCCTGGGTACGGGGGCTCCAGGCGGCGGTGGTCGCCGCCTGCGCCAAGCACTTCCCCGGCCACGGGGACACCGCGGTCGACTCCCACCACGGCCTGCCCGGGGTGGCGGCGACGCGCGAGCAGCTCCACGAGATCGAACTGCTCCCGTTCCGCGCCGCCATCGCCGAGGGCGTGCGCATGATCATGACAGGCCACCTGCTGGTCGGCGCGTACGACTCCGAGTTCCCCGCCACGCTCAGCCCCCGCATCCTCACCGGCCTGCTCAGGGACGAGATGGGCTTCGACGGCGTGACCATCACCGACGCCGTCGAGATGGCCGCGGTCGCCGAGCGGTACGGCATCGGCGGGGGAAGCGCGCGGGCCGTCGCCGCGGGCGCGGACCTGATCTGCGTCGGCGGCGAGAACTCCGATGACGCGGTGGTGGTGACGATCCGCGAGGCGATCGCCGACGCGGTGACCGGCGGGCTCCTGCCGGAGGAACGGCTCGCGGACGCCGCCCGCCGGGTCGCCGAGCTCACGGCCTGGACCTCCGGCCGTCCGCCCGCCCCGGCCGACCTCTCCGCCTCGGCCGCGCAGTCCGGGCAGGCGGCGTCGGCCGCGCACGGGGTGGTCGGTCTCGCCGCCGCGCGCCGGGCCGTACGGGTCACCAGGCGGGCCGGGGTGCTCCCGCTGGTGACCGCTCCGCACGTGGCCGAGCTGTCCCCCCGGATGAACCTCGCGATCGACAAGGACATGCCGTGGGGGGTGGGGGAGCCGCTCGGCAAGCTGCTCCCCGGCACCACGGTGGTGCGCCTCGACCAGGAGAGCGCGGGGACGTCGCTCGACGAGGCCGTCCTCGCCCCGGCCGCCGACCGCCCGCTGGTGGTGGTGGTCAGGGACGCGCACCGCCACGCCTGGCAGATGGCGGCGCTCGACCGGCTGCTGGGCGCCCGGCCCGACGCCATCGTGGTCGAGATGGGCCTGCCCGGCCGTACCGACCTGGGCGCCGTCCACATCGCCACGCACGGCGCCGCCCGCGTGTGCGGCCAGGCGGCGGCCGAGACCCTCACCGGCCTCCTGGAAGCCGGGATCTGACCGGGCCGCGGCCGGCGATGCGCGTCGCCGGCCGTGCGGGGACGTTCACCGGGAGGACGTTCCCGCGTCGCGGACGGGCGGGCCCGGGACCTGCCCGTCCCGGCCCACCCGTCCGCGAGTGGGGATCAGCGTGAGGTCCGGGCAGGACGTTGCGGGTGACCCCCTCGGCTTTCCCGCCGTCCCTGAGCGGCGCGGCGGGGGGACGCGGTCGCATCGGCGACCTGATCGGCCTCCGGGCGGCGGTGGGGTGGGCCGATTCTGTCGTAGGCGGCTGGTTGAATCGCGGGCATGGACATCGCACGGCTGGTCGCCGAGCAGCGGGAGTTCGACGGTCTCGACCTGTCGGGGGCCGCCCTGACAGACGTGCTCCAGGCCGGGCCGCTGCTGTTCCGCGACTGTGACCTGAGCGGCGCCGACCTCTCCGAGGCGAGCCTGGTGCAGGCAGTCTTCGAGAGGTGCGTGCTCGACCGCGCCGACTTCCGGCGTGCCGACCTCGACGGGGCGCGGTTCGCCGGAGGCGGGGGAGCCGGCGTGCGCTTCGGCGGCGCCGAGCTGATCGACGCCGTCTTCACCGACATCGACCTCTCCGGCGCACACTTCTTCGACACGCTGCTCACCGACGTCTCCTTCACCGGCTGCCGCATGATCGGCGCGAAGCTCACGGGCTGCCGCGGCACGGGCTACACGATCGCCGGCAGCAACCTCACCCTCGCCGACCTTTCGGGCTGCGGCTTCCGCGGCCAGGCGATCGACGGCGTCCGGTTCGACGACGCCAACCTCTCCGCCTGCGACTTCACCAAGGCCTTGCTCACCGACTGCCGCCTCATCCGCGCGCGCCTCGTGGACGCGAAGTTCGCCAAGGCCGACCTGCGCGGCGCCGACCTCGGCGAGCCCGACGACGGTGAGCTGCGCTATCTCAAGGGCGCCGTCATCAGCCACGCCCAGGCCGCCGCCCTCCTCGCCACCCGCGGCCTCACGGTCGTATGACCGACGATCGCCGCCCTGCGCGACGGGCCGGCCCGCATCGTGGTCGGTATCGGAGCGGAGTCGGCCGGCCAGTTCTGCGACCGCACGTCCACCGCGCTCGCCGCGGCGCTCGGCACCGAGCCGACCGCCTTCCCCGGCGGCCACATCGCATTCGCGGACGACCCCGGCGCGTTCCTGCCCCGGCTGCGCGCGGTGCTGCACGAGAGGTGAGGTGCCACGGGACGCGCGGTGCCGGGCGGGGGCTGAGATCTCAAGGGGTGCGCGGTGCTGGGCGGGGGCTGAGATCTCAAGGGGTGCGCGGTGCTGGACGGGAGCTGACGTACCAGGGTGTGCGGAGCCGAGGGATGCGGGGGCGGGGCTTTGGGCTAGTGGTCGTTGTCCGTTGCCGGTAGGACGGACAGCGCGTCGTGGGCCTCGGCCATGATGCGGGCGATGAGCTCCTCGCAGCTGGGGAGATCGTCGATCACGCTGACGACCTGCCCTGCGGCCATCACACCGAGGTCGGCCCTGCCGTCGACCATCGCGGCCCTGAGCAGCATCGGGGTGTTGGCGGCCTGGAGCACCTGGGCCCAGGTGAGGTCGCGCCCGTGCCTCATGCGGCGGCCCTCACGGATCATCTCGGGCCAGGTCAGGCCCGAGATCTTCTTGAACCGCGCGCCGTTGGCCACGGCCCGCGCCAGGCCCCTGAGCCGCCCGCCCCTTTCGAGCGACTCCACGAACGGCGTCCTCAGCACCCGATGGGGCACGCCGTCCACCCGGGTGGTCACCAGCGTGTCCGAGGCCCCGAGGTAGAGCTTCTTGACCTCCTCACCCACCGTCGAGTCCGAGGTGAGCAGGAACCTCGTTCCCATGGCGACGCCGGCCGCGCCGTAGGCCAGCGCCGCGACCAGGCCCCGGCCGTCGAAGAACCCCCCGGCCGCGACCACCGGCACATCCACGGCGTCGACGACCTGGGGGAGCAACAGGGTGGTCGGGACGGGCCCGGTGTGCCCGCCGCCCTCGCCGCCCTGCACGATCACGGCGTCCACCCCCCAGGCGGCGACCTTCTCGGCGTGGCGGCGGGCGCCCACGGAAGGCATCGTGACGACTCCCGCGTCCTTGAGCCGGGCGATCAGCTCCCGCCGGGGAGCGAGCGCGAAGGAGGCCACGCGCACGCCTTCCCGGATCATCACCTCGACCCGTTCGCGGGCGTCGTCCGCGTCCGATCTGATGTTGACCCCGAAGGGCGCGCCGGTGCGGTCCTTGACCGATCTGATGGCGGCGGTCATCCGCTCCACCGACATGGTGGCGGCCGCGATGATCCCGAGGCCCCCCGCGTTCGACGTCGCCGCCGCCAGCCGCGCGCCCGCGACGTACCCCATCCCGGTCTGCACGATCGGATACCGGCACCCCACCAGTTCGGTGAACGCGGTGCGCGGCGTCCATCCGGCGGGGATCACCCGGGGACCTCGCGGTCGCGCAGGGATCCCGGGTCGAGGCGCTCCCTGAGGAGGCCGAGCTCCTCGGTGGTGGGCGTGCGGGTCTCCGGCACGCCGCCTGCCGGCATGGCGAGCTCGAACCCCGTGCTCGCGACGACCTGCTCCACGGTGACGCCCGGATGGACCGAGGCCAGCCGCATCGAGCGGTCGCGGGTGGCGAAGTCCAGCACCGCGAGGTTCGTCACGACGCGGCGCAGGTCGTGGTGGCGCGAGGCCCCGGCCTCGGCCGCCCGGTCGTACCCGACGCCGCTGACCATGTCGACCTGCGGCACGAAGACGCGGGGGGAGTGGCGGGGGATCCAGTAGCTGGTCGGGTCGCACACCGTGTTGCCCGGCGCGCCCCGGACGCCGAGCAGCTGCGACCTCGGCCTGGCCCAGTCGCCGATGCACGAGATGTTGGTGTTGCCGTGCCGGTCGATCTGGCTCGCCCCCAGCATGACGTGCCTGCGTCCCTGGAGGACGAGCCAGAGATGGTCGCGGAACGGAAGCCAGCCCTCGACCACCTCAGGGTCCGCACCGAGGGGAGGGACGTCGCCGGTGAGCAGGCACACCCCGTCGTGCGTGATCAGGTCGGGCTCGAACGTCAGCCGCGCGAGGCGGGCCGCGAGGACCGTGATCGCCCCGCCGACGCCCGCGGCCAGGATCTCCCCGTCACCCCTGAACGCCTCGGCGCATGCCACCACGCAGACCTCCGCCCGCGTCGGCACGGGTGTCATCGGGCCTCCTCGCGCGCCTGTCGTACGGCGGCCTGGTACGCGGCCTCGTCGCCGGACAGGTAGCGCTCGCGGAACGACGTCCACGAGTCCTGGCCGGAGGCGGCGGTGACGTAGCTCCTCTGGAACGCCTCGTCGCGCCCGTAGTCGGGCTCGCACGTCGTGAAGTGGGCGCCGCCCGGGATCTCCGCCACGCCCGTGACCATCGACCTGCTGATCAGCAGCGACTGGACGGGGCCCTCCTTCAGCAGGTCGGCGGTGTCGACCAGCCGCTCGCAGCTCACGTAGCACCGGCCGGCCGCCTTGGCGTACAGGTCGTCGAAGTAGGGGTCGGGGCCGAGGTACTGGGCGTTGCCCCGCCGGTCCGCCCGGTTCAGGTGCAGCAGGGCCGCGTCCATCGTCAGAGCGGGCACCGCGACCAGCTCCTCGCCGTCCTCGTAGGGCGAGCGGATCGTACGCAGGCCCGGGTTGACGCGCATGACGTCCGAGCCGAGGCCCGCGCGGGTCGGCAGGAACGGCAGCCGGTGGGCCGCCGCGAGCAGGCCGAACATGAACATGCCCTCGTCGTACTCGGTGAACTCCACGGCGCCCGTCTGGCGCGCGACCCGGAAGTGCGGCTCCAGGGGGATCGAGTCGAGGGTGACGAACGGCGCCACGACCCTGCGCGCCTTGCCGTACGCGCACAGCAGCCCCACGTCGGCCCCGCCGTACGAGACCACGGTGAGGTCGCGGAGCGCCGAGCGGCAGATCGCGCGGACCAGGGCCATCGGCTTGCGCCGGGACCCCCAGCCGCCGATGCCGATCGTCATGCCGCTCTCCAGAGACCCGATGATCTCCTCGATCGACATCGTCTTGTCCCTCATCCGAGGTCCTCCCGGGTGCGGTCGGCGAAGGCGGCGCGGTGGCGGTCGCCCGCGCCCATCAGGTTGAGCTCGAACGTGAAGCCCTGCTCGAACCGGTAGCCGCGCTTCACGTCGACGGGGTCGATGCCGTTGAGCGACTCCTTGGCCCGGCGGATGACGTACGGGTCCTTGCCCGCGATCTGGCCGGCGACCTCGAACGCCGCGTCCCTCAGCTCGTCCCTTGGCACCACCTCCAGCACCGAGCCGTGCCGGTGGAGCTCGGCGGCCGTGACGTTCCGGCAGGTGTACACCATGGCCCGCATGAGGTGCTGAGGTACGAGCCTCGCCAGGTGGGTGGCCGCTCCGAGCGCTCCCCTGTCCACCTCGGGCAGCCCGAAGTAGGCGTCCTCGCTGGCCACGACGATGTCGGCGTTGCCGGCGAGGCCGATGCCGCCGCCCAGGCAGAAGCCGTGTACGGCGGCCAGCACCGGGACCTCGCACTCGTAGACGGCGGCGAAGGCCGCGTAGCAGCCGCGGTTGGCGCCGACCAGGGCCTCGTACCCGGAAGTGCGCTCCATCTCCTTGATGTCCACCCCGGCGTTGAAGCCCTTGCCCTCCGCGCGGAGCACGACGACCCTGGTGGCCGGATCGCGTCCCGCGGCGAGCACGGCGTCCGCCAGGTCGAACCAGCCCTGGACGGGCAGCGCGTTGACCGGGGGCACGTCGACCACGACCTCCGCGATCGGGCCGCCGTTCACTGTGATTCCCATCGCGCCTCACCGACCCTTGGGGCACCTAACGCTTGCTTGGTACCGTAGCACGACGGTCAGGTCAGGGGCGGTGGTGCGGATGGTGAGCTACGACTACACCGGCAGGGTGGTGCTGGTGACCGGAGGCAGCAGAGGCATCGGGGCGGGCATCGCCTCGGCCTTCCTCGGAGCCGGCGCCGAGGTGGTCGTCTGCGCCCGCAAGCCGCCCGAGCGGATGCCGCGGGAGCCGGAGGGCCTGCTGCGCGGGGGTACGGGGCCGTTCCGCCAGGCACGGTACCTCGCGGCGGACGTCCGGGACCCCGGCGACGTCGACGGCCTGTTCGGCGAGATCGAGCGGGTGTACGGGCGGCTCGACCTCGTCGTCAACAACGCGGGCGGCTCACCGGGCGCGCCGCTCGCCGGTACGTCCCCGCGCCTGCACGCCAAGATCATCGAACTCAACCTGACGGCCCCGCTGCTGGTGTCGCAGCGCGCGTACCCGCTGCTCTCGGCGTCCGCCGGCTCGATCGTGATGATCGGGAGCGTGAGCGGGGACCGTCCGTCGCCCGGCACCTCCGCGTACGGCGCGGCCAAGGCCGGGCTCCACCACCTGGCCGGATGCCTGGCGGCGGAGTGGGCGCCGGCCGTACGGGTCAACACGGTGGTGGTCGGCCTCGCCGAGACCGAGAACGCCGCGGGCCACTACGGCGGGTCCTTCGACCAGGTGGCCGCGACCGTGCCCGCCGGGCGCATGGCGAGGCCGCAGGACGTCGCGGAGGCCTGCCTGTGGCTCGGCTCCCCGGGCTTCGTGACGGGCGCGCGGGTCCACGTGCACGGCGGCGGCGAGATACCGGCTTGGCGACAACTTTCCTGATCTGGACATATATGTCGTTTCAGCGGGAAACTTTAGTGATCATTGCGGAAAAGGAATGGTGAATGAGCGGTATCTGTGCGGGGCGCGTCGTCGTGGTGACCGGAGCCGGGCGGGGCATCGGACGGGAGCACGCACTGGAGTTCGCCCGGCAGGGCGCGAAGGTCGTCGTGAACGACCTGGGTACCGGTCTTCAGGGCGCGGGCCGTTCCGGCGGCCCGGCGCAGGCCGTCGTCGAGGAGATCAGGGACCTCGGCGGCCAGGCGGTCGCCAACTGCGACGACATCGCCGACTGGGACGGCGCTGGGCGGCTGGTGAAGACCGCGCTCAGCGCCTTCGGCGGGCTCGACGTGCTGGTCAACAACGCGGGGTTCGTCCGCGACCGCATGATCGTCTCGATGACAGAGGAGGAGTGGGACGACGTCATCCGGGTCCATCTGAAGGGGCACTTCCTGCCGCTGCGGCACGCGGCCGCGTACTGGCGGGAGCGGGCGAAGGCGGGCGAGCCCGTGGACGCCCGGGTCGTCAACACCTCCTCGGGCGCCGGGCTGCTCGGCAGCGTCGGGCAGGGCAACTACGCCGCGGCCAAGGCCGGGATCGTCGCGCTCACCCACACGGCCGCCGCCGAGCTCGGCCGCTACGGCGTGACCGTCAACGCGATCGCCCCGGCCGCGCGCACGCGCATGACCGAGGAGGTCTTCGCCGGGATGATGGCACGCCCCGACTCGGGCTTCGACATCATGCATCCCGGCAACGTGGCCCCTCTTGTGGTCTGGCTCGGTTCGTCCGAGTCGGCCGAGGTGACCGGGAGGGTGTTCGAGGTGGAGGGCGGCATGATCTCCATCGCCACCGGCTGGAACCACGGTCCGGGCGTGGACAAGGGCGCCCGGTGGGAGGTGCACGAGATCGGCGAGGCCGTCGGCAAGCTCATCGCCGACGCCCCGGCCCCCGACTCGGTGTACGGCACGGCACAGGGATGAGCCCCGCCGGGCCTTCCGGCCGGCTTGGGGAGATCTTGACCATACTTCGTGAGGCGATGTATGGTCGGCGTCGCCGCCCTGACGCCTGCGCGAGACGGTCTCCGCTCTGAGCTGTCCCTGAACACCGGCGCCGGCCGGGCGTGCTCGCGGCCAACATGCTCGAATGCCGGACGGGGTGCCTCATGTCGGAAGCTCGCGCCACAGCGACCATCCTCGCGGCGAGGCCGCCCAAGGTGACGAGGGCTCATTGGCGGTAAGCCGATGTCGTTCGTCTCACCGCTGTTCCTCTGGTTCTTCATGCCGGTCACGCTGGCCGCCTACTGGTTGTCGCCGCGGCGCTGGCGCAACGGTCTGGTCGCCGTGGCCAGCCTGGTCTTCTACACCTGGGGAACTGGGGCGTACACCGCGCTGCTGCTCTCCGCGATCGTCGTCAACTACACGGCGGGGATCGCCGTGGACTCCTCGCGACTGCGGGAGCGGCCGGGGGCGCGCAGGTCGGTGTTGCTGGCGGCCGTCATGTGGGACCTCGGGATCCTGGTCGTCTGGAAGTACGCGGGGTTCGCCGCCCAGCAGATCGACGCCCTGTCGAGCGCGCTCGGGCTCGGCCACACCCCGATCGTGAGCCTCGCCCTGCCGATCGGCATCTCGTTCTTCACGTTCCACCACCTGTCCTACGTGGTGGACGTCTACCGGCACAGCAGGCCCGCGCAGAAGAGCCTGGTCCAGTTCGTCACCTACATCGCCATGTTCCCCCAGCTCGTCGCCGGGCCCATCGTCCGCTACCGCGAGATCTCCGAACAGCTCGCCGACACCGGCCGCGACCGGCTGCGCGACTTCACCTCGGGCTTCCCCCGCTTCGCTCTGGGCCTGGCCAAGAAGGTCATCGTCGCGGACACGATCGCACCGGTCGCGGACGCGGCGTTCACGCAGGCCGGTGGCGACATCGGCATGGCGACCGCCTGGGTGGGCGCCATGGCCTACACCCTCCAGATCTACTTCGACTTCTCCGGTTACTCGGACATGGCCGTCGGTCTCGGCATGATGTTCGGCTTCCGCCTCCCGGAGAACTTCGACCGGCCGTATTCGGCGTACTCCGTGACCGACTTCTGGAGGCGCTGGCACATATCCCTGTCGCGCTGGTTCCGTGACTACGTCTACATCCCCCTCGGGGGGAACCGCCACGGTGCCCTGAACACCTACCGCAACCTGTTGATCATCTTCGTGCTCTGCGGATTCTGGCACGGTGCCAACTGGACGTTCCTCGTCTGGGGCCTCTATCACGGTTGCCTCCTTGTCATCGAACGCCTGCTCGGCGGGGACCGGCAGCCCGGGACGGTCCTCGCCCTCCTCCTGCGCCGCGGCCTCACCTTCCTGCTGGTCGTCATCGGCTGGGTGTTCTTCCGGGCGGGGACCATGGCCGAGGCGCTCGGCATGCTGGGGGCGATGTTCACCGGGCCATGGGGCGAGCTGGACGAGTTCGTGCTCTTCGCGCTCGACCGCCAGCGGACGCTGATCCTCGTGCTGGCGAGCGTCGTCGTGCTGCTGCCGGGCTCGGGCGGGCTCGGCCCCCTGATCCAGAACGGCCGGGGGTGGGCGCCCGCGGCGGCACGGGCCACGGTCACGTGGGTGGCCGCGCCGTACGCCGCGCTGCTGGTCGCCGCCGGCACCTTCAGCCCTTTCCTCTACTACCAGTTCTGATCGGGGCGCCGATGACCGTGATCGACATCGAACCGGAGGTCGCGGGGCGAACGTCCCGAAGGCGCGGGCCCTGGCGGCTGGCGGCACCGCTGGCGGCCGTGGTGTTCTTCTTCGGCCCCGCGCTGGCGTTCGTCGCCGGGGACCGGGCCGCCGAGATCGAGAACCGGAAGCTGCGGGACTTTCCGGCGCTGCCGGGAACCGGCGAGTTCGTCCCCGAGTTCGAGGCCTGGGCGGTGGATCACCTGCCTCTGCGGCAGTACGCCGTGCGGGGCCGGACCATGTTGTCCGAGAGGGTGTTCGGCCAGCCGCCGTCCTCCAACACCGGCAAGAGGCCGGCCTACCCCCGGATCATCGAGGGGCGCGACGGCTGGCTCTACTTCGGGGACGACGTGGCGGAGGCCTGCCGGCCGGTCAGGCCGGTGGCCGGCATCCTCGGCCGGCTGCGCCGCCTGGCCGAGATCGTGCGGAAGTCCGGCAGGAGGTTCGTGTTCACCGTGGCGCCAGACAAGACCACCATCTACCCGGACAAGCTGCCGGAGAGTTTTCTCGGCGAGCGCTGCCTGACCAGGCGCAAGCAGGAGTTCTGGGCCGCGTTGAACGCCGCCCGCCTACCCGGGTACGTCGACCTGCGCGCACCCCTGGAGCGATTGCAACGGGAGTCCGGCAAGCCCGTCTACTGGCGTACCGACAGTCACTGGAACGAGCGCTCCGCCGCCCTGTACGGCAGGGAGCTGGCCAGGGCGCTCAAGCCCGATCTGACGCGGAACACCCGCCTGGTCGCGGCCGGACGGGACATGCGGGAGGGAGACCTGGGCCGGCTGCTGGGCACGCCCCGCTCGGAGACCGCCGACCGGTGGAAGCTGGTCCGGGACGGGGTGCGCCTGGTCCGGCGGGACGACCGGGGGGCGCCCATGTCGTACCGCGTCACCAACGCCTCCTCCCGGGCGCCGTTGTTCCAGCCGAGGACCCTGCTGATCGGTGACTCGTTCACCCGCGAGTCGGTCTCATGGATCGCGCCGTACTTTGCGGATCTGACCGTGCTGCGCAGCGACGCTCCCGCCAAGGCCGGCCCCGAGCAGGTCGCCACACAGGTCGCCGCGAGTGAGGTGGTGGTGTTCGAGATGGTGGAACGCTACTACGCGGGCGGGCACGGCGAGATGCTGGACGACGCCACGATCGCCGCACTGGAGAAGGCGCTTTAGCTTGACCATACTTCACAGACCGAAGTATGGTCACGGCCATGGCCAGGGGATCATCTTCGGTCAGCGAGCCCACCTATTTCATCCTCGCCGCGCTCCTCGACGGCCCGCTCCACGGGCACGGGATCATCAAGCACGTCCTGGGGCTGTCTGACAACCGCATCAAGCTGCCCGTGGGCACCCTTTATGGCGCGCTCGACCGGCTGGCGGGCAACGGGCTGATCGTGGTGGACCGCGAGGAGATCGTCGACGGGCGACCCAGACGCTACTTCCGGCTCACCGAGCAGGGCAGCGGCCTGGTGTCCGCCGAGGCGCAGCGGATGCAGAGGGCCGCGTCGGTGGTGACCAGTCGCGTGCTCCGTCAAGGGTCGGCCTTCACGTGAGCGTTCGCCAGCGGCCACGCTTGGCCATGGACGCCGGCGTGAGCGCCCTGGAGCGGCGTTACCGGTGGCTCCTGCTGGCCTACCCGCGTGGCTACCGCTCCGGCAACGGTGAGGAGCTCGTCGCCACGTTGCTGGACGCCGCCGCACCCGGCCGGACGTCGCCGTCATGGCGCGAAGCGGTCGCCCTGATCGCCGGCGGGCTGCGGGTGCGTGCCCTGGACGTCGCGGAGGGGCCGGCCTGGGCCGACGGGCTTCACCTGGGGGTTACGGTTCTGTCGGTCGCCAATCTGGCGGTGCTGCTGCCGTACGCGACCTCCATTCCGTGGTGGGTGGCACTCTCCGCGATCACGGTGTTCTTGGTGCTGCGGGGCCGGGTACGCCCGGCGCTGCCCCTGGTGGTGCTGATCGCGAGCAAGATGTGCGCCATCGTGCTGGGCTACCCCTGGCTGGACCAGACCCTGCTGCCCATCTTCTCCGACCCCATCTGGCATGCGCCCGCGCTCTACTCCGGTGGAGGCCCGGTCGCCCCTGTGGCCGCGTACGCGCTGGTCTTCCTCGGCCTGTCGGTGCTGGCCGTACGCGCCGCGCCGTTGCGGAGGCGAACCTGGCGCTGGTGGCTGGCGGCGCCGTCGCTCGCGGTCACCGACCCGGCCTGGCTCACCGTCACGGCCGGCTCGTTGCGGGACCTGGCCGGCATCGGCCTGGAGGTGGCGCTTCTCGCACTGGCGGTCTGGGCCGGTCATGCCGCGGCCGATCCACGCTGGGGCGTCGCGGCGGGGATCTGCCTGCTGCCGGCCGTGGTGATGTTCTCCGAGAACCTGTCCTTCTACGGCCGGCAGGAGCTTTCCCATCTGGGCATCATCGTGCTGCTCACCCTCGTGGCGGCGGCCGTGCCCATCCACGCGCGGCGGCACGCGCTGCTGTGATCGCCCGTGTCAGGCCGTCTGCTGTGATCGCCGCCAGACCGTCCCGCCCAGCCACGCACCGCCGATGACGCCGTCCGCCCACCGAAGCGAGGTCGTCCTGTCCGCAAGGTCCGCCGTCAGAGCGTCCCTCTCGCTCGCCCTGCTCGCCGTGCTCGCCGCCTGCGGTGTCCCTCCCGAGACGCGGGTCCAGACCCGGGCGGCCGGGCAGCGGGATCGGGTCCTGCTGCGAGAGGAGATACGCGCCGACTGCATGAAGGAGAAAGGTTTCAAGTTCGTCGCCTTCGTCTCCTCGTATCTCAATCCGATCCGCAGGGACACCGAAGAGGTGCGGGCCCGGGAATCCGGCGACTACCTGGCGATGCGGAGATTTCGCGAAAAATATGGATTCGGGGTATTCAGCCTTTACGCCTACCCACAGGAGTTCGGGAACCCCACCGTCAAAACGGACGCTCCCCTGAACCCCAACCTGTCGATCCAGGGGGCGCTTTCACGGACCCAGCGCGAGGCGTACAGGGCTGCTGATGACGCTTGCCATCGGCGGGCGATCAAGGAGATCACCGGTAAGGACGTGGACTCGTTCTTCGATCAGGTCGAACAGGCGAACGCCCTGATCGAGCGGCGCGTGAGCCTCGAAATCGACGGCGATCCGCGGCTCGTCCGGCTCGGTGCGGCAATGGGGAACTGCCTCAGGGGGAAAGGCTATGCCGTGGACTCCACCGAGCCCTCCGCGCTGGCCCAGCGCGGAGGCAACGTCTTCCACGCCGAGGAGAACAGCCTCGGCGAGAAGGTGCCCGACGCCCTGCGGTCGGAGGACATGCCGAAGGACGCGGTCTACGCGCCTGACCTGACGCCGGACCAGGCCAGGCCGTATCTCGCCAGAGAGATCAGGGCAGCCCTCGACGACCTGGAATGCGGTAAGCGTTTCTACCCCTCGCACGAGCCCGCGTACGGGAAGATCCAGCGAGAGGCGTACCTGGAGTTCGGTCTCTACGAGGGACTGTGAGGCCACTCCGGCACCAGGCCACGGCGACGGTGGCGAGGTGGGAGCCCCAGGAGAGGTGGTGGCATGGGGCTCCTGTCGACGGGCGTATGTTCGGGACGAGCGAGCTGACCGGGTCGCCGGTCGTCAGTAGAAGGCGTAGCACTCCACTTCGGCCCGGCGGTAGGACAGGCCGCTGTCGATGGACTCTCGTACGCACTGCTGCTCGCGGTCATTGAGCTTCAGCACGCCGCACACGGTCACGCCGGAGTAGGTCCGGCAGTCCAGGTCGGTGGCTGGGCGCGGGCCCACCTCGTACTTCTCCTCGACCCGCGCGCGGCATTCCTCCTGCTCCTTGGTGGTGTCGGCGTATCGGCACTGACGGATGAGAATGCGGTATTGATCCTTGCTGACGGACTTCTTCTCTTCTTGGACCGGCGGCCCCCCGGCCGCGACCGTACCGAACATCGTCATCGTGGCGAGCACGACGACTGTCGTGATCCTTTTCATGACTTCCCCCAGTCATGACCTTCTTACCCGCTGTGAGTCCTTTCCAAGAACCCTCGGGACAAATCGGGCGCTCCTCAGGCCGGCATGGGGTGGTTGCCGCGGAACACCCCGAGCGGGTCGTGGTGGCGCTTGGCGTCGCGCAGCCTCGCCAGCACGTCACCCGGGAACGCCGAGACGGCGCTCTCCTCGTGCGCGAGGAAGTTGAAGGGCTTGGTGCCGGTGGTGTGCAGGGCCAGCGCCAGGCGCAGCTCCTCCTGCCGGGCCCTGACGGCCTGCGCGGCCTCGGGCGTCGGCGTGATCCCGAGCGCCCCCACCAGGTACGGCTCGCGGATGTTCCCGCAGGCCCCGGCGTCCGGCGCGAGCCGCGACAGCGCGCCGCCGAGGTGACGGATCTGCACCGACGCCAGCGGCGCGCCGCTTCCCGGCGCCGAGGCCGAGAGGAACGCCGAGGCGGCGGCGTCGTCCAACCTGCCGAGAAGCTCGGCGCGCATCATCGAGGGGGAGGGAAGCGTCGGCTCCGCGCAGATGCCGCCCAGGTCGCGCACCGCGACCTCCCCCCGCGTGTCGGCGATGACCCCGGGAACGCGGTCGAACCTGTCCAGCAGCCCGCGACCCTCGGCGCTCTCGCCCAGGAACGTGACGTCGACCACGACCGCCGACAGGCCGCGCAGCGGCTCGGGCAGCTCGGGGAAGGGCGGGAACTGCATGACCGCGTACCACACGCTCAGCTCCTCGGGCGCCTCCGCGGTGATGTCGCGGAAGGCGGCGAGGACGTCGGCGGCACGGTCGGCCGGCCAGATGATACGGCCGCCGTACAGCTTGGGTGCCGGGAACAGGTCGAACTCCATGGCGGTGACCAGGGCGAAGTCGCCGCCGCCACCCCGCAGGGCCCAGAACAGCTCGGCGTCGGACTCGGCGGTGACCCGCTTCGCCGCGCCCTCGGCGTCGACCACGTCGAACGCGCGCACGCTGTTGGCCGCGAGCCCGTGCCGCCTGCCGAACCAGCTCAGGCCGCCGCCGAGGGTGTACCCCGTGACGCTGACCACGGGCGAGCTGCCGGCGAGGCCCGTGAGCCCGTGCTTGCCGGCGTCCGCGAGCACCTCGCCCCAGGATGCCCCCGCCTCCACCCGGGCCAGCCTCCGCTCCGGCCAGACCCGCACGCCGCCCATCCGTCCCGTACGGACCAGGATCTCCCCGTCGAGGCCGTCCGAGGCGCCGTGGCCGCTGGGCTGGACGGCGACGCCGAAACCGTGCCGCCTGGCGTAGCAGACCACCTCGGCGGCGTCGGCCGCGTCCTCGACCTCCACGACGGCGCCGACCCGCTGGTCGACCGTGAGGTTCCAGGCCCGCCGCGCGTCGTCGAACCCCTCGTCCCCGGGTACGGACACCCGGCCGCGCACCACGCGGCGGAGACCAGCGGCCTGCGCGCCGTGGTCGCTTGTGCCGAGCCCATTGTCCTGCGAAGTCATGATTTCTCCTCATATTGGGGTCCGATCGGGCGTCCTATCGCGCCTGCGGGCCCCGAATCCTCATGGGTGTGTACGGGATACGGTCCACCACCCCGTTTGGGGAGAACTTGGGACTGACTGGTCAGCAGCTTGCGGCCTTCGTTTTCCTGGTGAAAGCAGCACGCCGCCGCCGAACGCCGCCGGTCTCCATCCGACATGTCCGTACGATGCTCACGGTGCTGACTGTCGAGAATGGAATGGAGTGCCGTGAAGATCGCGTATGTCACCTATGACGGTCCGGACGACGACCGGGAGGTGCTGCTCGCCGCGTGGAGCCGGGCGGGCATCGAAGGCACGGCGGTGCGCTGGGAGGACCCGGCCGCCGACTGGGCCGCCTACGACGCCGCCGTGGTCCGCTCGACCTGGAACTACATCGACCGCCGCCAGGAGTTCGTGGACTGGGCGTACCGGGCGGAGACCGCGACGCGCCTGCTGAACCCCGCCGCGGTGCTGGAGCGCAACACCGACAAGACCTACCTGCGGGACTTCCAGCGGCTCGGGATCCCCATCGTGCCGACCCACTGGGTGACCGCGAACGACGAGGCCGGCCTTCCCGAGCGGGATGACCAGACCGGCCTTCCCGAGCCGGACGGCCATGCCGGCCTCCGCGCGTGGGACGACGAGACCGGCTTTCCCGGGTGGGACGACTACGTCGTCAAGCCGGCCGTCTCGGCCGGGGCGCGTGACACCATCCGCACGGCCGACGCCGCCGAGGCCAGGACGCACGCCGGGCGGATCGTCGCGGGCGGCAAGGTCGCGCTGGTGCAGCCGTACCTCGACATGGTGGAGAGCGAGGGCGAGACCTCACTGATCTTCTTCGGTGGCACGTTCAGCCACGCCGTACGCCGCAACGCCATGCTGGCCAAGGGGACCGACGCCCCCCGCGCCAACCACATCGGCGCTGACCTCCGCGACCCCGCCCCCGACCAGCTCGAACTCGCCGAACGGGTGCTGGAGACGATCCCCGAGAAACTGCTGTACGCCCGGGTTGACCTCGTGCGCCTCCCCGACGGCACCCCCGCACTGATCGAACTGGAACTCACCGAGCCCTACTTCTACCTGGCCTACGCCCCCGGCGCCCCCGACCGCTTCACCACCGCCCTCCGCGACCTCCTCTGAACATGGCAAGGCTCGCGCACCGTCGACGGGGCGCGAGCCAAGCCATGTCACATGTCGCCGCTACGCAAGATGCGCACTTCCACGCCGGCCTTCTCGGCCACCTTCATCTTCGCGTCCGTAGTGATCAGTGGCGCGTTGAGAACCTTTGCCAGAACGACGTACGCGGCGTCGTACGTGGTGAAGTTATCTCGGAGATCGAGGATCTGCGGGAGAAATCTGGTCATGCGGTAACGCCTGACATCAACACCCTGGAAGTCTGCGATTGCGGTATCGAGGCGGGAATGTTCAAGCTTGCGGCCCAGTATCCGACCTCGGAGAGCGCTGGCGACCTCGAAATCCAGAAGAGCTGGGGCGTGTAGCGGCTGGCCTGAGATCGCCGCCACGAGTTCGGGGTTGACGGGATCGGCTACGAGGACGTCCACCATCGCGGAGGACTCGATCACGATCACGACGCGTCGCGAACGCGTCTGATTTGTTCGACGATCTCGTCGGTGGTCGGGCCACCGCTGCGGTCGCGTTGAGCAATGCGCTGGAAGATTTCCGCGTTGCTGGGCCGCGTGGCGAGGCGTTCGAGCTCGGCGCGCAGGTAAGCGCTCAGGGTGAGACCCTCCGCCAAGGCCTGGGCCTCAAGGGCGCTCACGATGGCTTCGGGCACATCTGGTATCTCTACCGTCGCCATGTGACGACTGTATGTCTCTACACGCAGTGCGGACAAGGGGGGACGTCACCTTCCGTGTTGTGGCGATTACTTCAGGCGACAGCTTCTCATGGGCGCGGCCCGCGACGCTCGGGAAATCGGGGGGCACGGGCGGCCTCCACGTGGGCGCTGCTACGGGAGGACGACCGTCGATGTTGGTGGTTCGGGCCGCGTAGGTGGGCTCGGGAGCGGGTCAGGTTGTGGAGATGCCGCCGTCGACGGGGATGAGGGCTCCGGTGAGGTACGCCCCCGCGCGGGACGACAGGAAGATGGCCGCGCCCGCCATGTCGTCGGGCCGCCCGATGCGGCCGAGCGGGACGTGGGTCTCGATCGTGGCGCGCATCTGGGGGTCGTCCAGCGCGTAGGCCATCATCTTGGACTCGAAGGGGCCGGGGGCGATCGCGTTGACCGTGATGAACTCGGAGGCCAGGGTGTGGGCGAGGTGCCGGGTCAGCATGTGGACGCCGGCCTTGGCGGCCGAGTACGCGTAGTTCTCCACGATGGGCACCCGGAGGCCGTCGACGGACCCGATGTTGATCACCCGCGCCGGGTCGTCGGCGGAGGCCGCCGCGCGCAGCAGCGGCAGGAACCGCTGGGTGAGGTAGAAGACCCCTTTGACGTTGATGCCCCACAGCTTGTCGAAGGCGTGCTCCGGGTACTCCTCCAGCGGTGCGCCCCAGGTGGCCCCCGCGTTGTTCACGAGGACGTCCAGCCGGTGCTCGCGCGCGGTCACGGCCGACACCAGCGTCTCGATGCCCTCGGGGGTCGAAAGGTCGGCGGGCACGGCCACGCAGCCCAGCTCGGCGGCGGTCTTCTCCACCTCGGCGGCCTTGCGCGAGGAGATGTACACCGTGGCCCCGGCCGCCACGAAGCCCGAGGCGATCATCTTCCCGATGCCCCGCGAACCGCCCGTGACGACGACCGTCTTGCCTTCGACCGAGAACAGAGTCATGCCACCCGATGATGCCGTACGGCGTCCGCGCCGTCCATACCGACCGGTCGGTTCGCGGGCGTGCCGGCGTCAGGGGTGCTGGCTGGAGACCGAGACCACCTCGCCGGTCATGTAGGACGAGTAGTCGCCGGCCAGGAAGACGATGACGTTGGCGACCTCCCACGGCTCGGCCGGCCTCCCGAACGCCTCCTTGGCCGCCAGCTCGGCGAGCAGCTCGTCACTGGTCACCTTGGCGAGGAACGGATGCATGGCCAGCGACGGCGCCACGGCGTTGACCCGTATGCCGTGCCCGGCCGCCTCCAGCGCCGCGCACCGGGTGAGGGCCATCACCCCGGCCTTGGCCGCGGCGTAGTGCGACTGGCCCTTCTGCGCCCGCCACCCGATGACCGAGGCGTTGTTGACGATCACGCCGCGGCCCTGCGGGATCATGTGCCTGAGCGCGGCACGGGTGCAGCGCATCGTGCCGTTGAGCGTGACGTCGATGACCGTGTCCCACTGCTCGTCGGTCATGTCCACGAGGTCGGCCGTGCCGCCGAGGCCGGCGTTGTTGACCACGACGTCGATGCGCCCGTGCGCGTCCATGGCCGCGTCGAACAGCGCGAGGACCTGCGCCTCCGAGGTGACGTCGCACGGCACGGCGAGGGGTTTCACGCCGGTCGGCCCGGTGAGCGACGCGGCGGCCTCGGCGAGCCTGCGCTCGTGCCGGTCGGAGATGACGATCGTGGCGCCCTCCTCCGCGCAGCGCCTGGCCGTGGCGTACCCGATGCCCGCCCCGGCGGCGGCCGTCACCAGCGTGACCTTCCCGTCCAGCAGGCCGTGCGCGCGTGGGTAGGCGGGGGTCATGGCGAGCTCCTGTCGGGATGGCGCCTGCTCGGGTCAGCGGTCCTTCGGCAGGCCGAGGGTACGTTCGGCGATGATGTCGCGCTGGATCTCGCTCGAACCGGCATAGATGGTGTCGGCGCGGCTGAAGAGGTAGAGCCGCTGCAGGTCGTTGAGTTCGTACGGCCCACCGCTCGCCACCAGGCCTTCCCGGCCCTGCACGGCCTGCGCCAGCTCGCCCAGCCTGCGGTGCCACTCCGACCAGTAGAGCTTGGCGATCGAGACCTCGGGCCCCGGCTCGCCCGCCGACAGGGACGTCATCGTGCGCAGGGCGTTGAACCGCATGATCTCCAGCTCCAGCCACGACCGCACGAGCCGGTCGCGCAGCACCGGGTCCTCCGACGCCCCGGTGCGCTGGGCGGTCTCGATCACCGCCTCCAGCTCGCGCCTGAAGCCGATCTGCTGACCGAGCGTCGAGGCGCCGCGCTCGAACCCGAGCGTCGCCATGGCGACCCGCCAGCCCTCCCCGGGCGCGCCCAGGATGTTCGCGGCGTCCGTGCGGGCGCCGTCGAAGAACACCTCGTTGAACTCGCTCGTGCCCGTCATCTGCACGATGGGACGGACCTCGACGCCCGGCTGGTCCATGGGCACCAGCAGGTACGACAGGCCGCGGTGCCGCAGGGAGCCCGGCTCGGTCCGCGCCAGGACGAAGCACCAGCCGGCCAGGTGCGCGAGCGACGTCCACACCTTCTGCCCGGTGACGACCCACTCGCCGCCCTCAAGGGTGGCGCGGGTCCGCACGCCCGCCAGGTCGGAGCCGGCGTCCGGCTCGGAGTAGCCCTGGCACCACAGCTCCTCGCCCGACCGGATGCGCGGCAGGAACCCGCGCTTCTGCTCCTCGGTGCCGAACCGCAGGATGGTCGGCCCGATCAGGCCCTCGCCGATGTGTCCCACCCGGGCGGGGGCGTCCGCCCTGGCGTACTCCTCGTGGAAGATCACCTGCTGGTCAAGGGGCGCGTCCCGCCCCCCGTACTCCTTCGGCCAGCCGAGGCAGGTCCACCGGGCGGCGCCCAGGTGGCGCTCCCAGGCCATGCGCAGCTCGTGGCCCTCGTGCTCCCGGCCGGGCCCGCCGAGCCCCCGGGCGCCGGCGAACTCGCCGGTCAGGTTCTCCTCCAGCCAGGTACGGACCTCCTGCCGGAAGCCGTCGCTCATGCGTCGAACCGGCCGTAGCCGCCGCGGAAGAACACCAGGGGCCCGCGGTCGGCGTAGGCGTCCAGGTCGTGGACGCGGGCCACGACGATCAGGTGGTCCCCCGCGAGGTGCTCCGCCTCGACCGAGCAGTCGATCCAGGCCAGCGCGCCGTCGAGGACGGGGCTCCCGCCTGGCGAGGAGGTCCAGGTGAGGCCGGCGAACTTGTCCCCGCCCCTGGCGGCGAGCTGCCTGCTGACCGGCTCGTGGTGCTCGGCGAGGACGTTCACGCAGAGCCGCCCCGCCGACCTGAGCCTCGGCCAGCTCGTGCTGGTGTGCGCGACGCAGAAGGCCACCAGCGGAGGGTCGAGCGACACCGAGGTGAAGGAGTTGGCCGCCATGCCGCACGGCTCACCGGTCACCGGGTCGAGCGCGGTGATCGCGACCACGCCGGTGGCGAACCTGCCGAGCACGTTCCTGAAGTGCTGCCCGCCGGGCCCGCCGGCGGGTCGCCCGTTCGGCGGCGAGGCGGGCGCGGCCGGGGTGGGGCGCCCGTTGGCGCCGGGCGCCGCGCCGGACGGGGAGCCGGGACGTACGGGAGGGAGGGGCGGGAGGGGAGGCGGGGGAGCGGGCGTGCCGTCGCGCACCGTGGAGGGGTGCCCGTGGGCCGCGGCGGCGCCGTGCGGCACGACCAGCCGGGCCGCGTGGGTGCTCATCGTCGTGCTCGCCTCCTTGGGTGGCGCCTGGCTCTCCCAGGAAGTGCTCGACGGGGAGGACGTGAGGGGGACGGTCTCCTCCATCGTATCCCTTACTTTACCAAGCGCTTGCTTGGACGATAGGAGAGGGGATGTCGCGATGTCAAGCCGGCCAGGTCTTTCCGCATGTCAGTCGGCCTCCTCAACCTTGTGTCCCCCGGTCCGCCGTGGGCGGTGGCGTGATCAGAGTGCAACCTCAACCGCGGTTGAAGTCAAGGCCGTCTCGCGCGGGAGATCGTTGACATCCCCGGCGGGACGCACCTAGCCTCGAAGCCGTACAAGCGCTTGCTCAACTGCGGACGCTCGGGAGGCGGCGTGCTCACAACGGCCCGGCCCCCGGTGAAGCCGGGCGGTGAGGGGCGGGCCGGGAGCGCCTTCCGGGAGCCGGTGAGATGAGCGGGCTGCGCGACCGCACCGCCCTGGCGGGGGTGGGATACACCGCGTTCTCCAAGAACTCCTGGGTCAGCACGCTGACGCTGGCCTGCGAGGCCGTCCTCGCCGCGCTGGACGACGCGGGGCTCACCGCCGGCGACGTGGACGGCATCGCCACCCACCGCGTCGGCGACTCCGCCGCCCCGTCGCTCGTCGGACCGGCGCTCGGCATCGACGCGCCGGCGTGGTACCTCGACCAGTTCGGCGGGGGCAGCGTCTCCCACAGCGTGGTCGGCCAGGCGGCCCTCGCCGTCGCGGCGGGCGTCGCGCGGACCGTGGTCTGCTACCGGGCCATCAACGCCCGCTCGGAGTTCCGCATGGGCGGTACGGGCCGGGCGGCGCCGGCCGGCCCTGAGGCGCAGTACCAGGTGCCCTACGGGTACACCGCCCCGCCGCAGCAGTACGCGATGTACGCCCGCGCCCACATGCTGAAATATGGCACTAAAGCTGAGCATTTCGGGCAGTTGGCGGTCACGCAGCGGGCGAACGCGGCCAAGAACCCGCGCGCCCTGATGCGCACGCCCATCACCATGGACGACTACCTCGCCGCCCGATGGATCGCCGAGCCGTTCCGCCTGCTGGACTGCTGCCTGGAGACCGACGGGGCGTGCGCCGTCGTCGTCACCACGGCCGAGCGCGCCAGGGACCTGCGCCGCCCGCCGGTGCTGATCTCGGCCGCGGCCTGGGGAGGCGGCGACTCCTTCCTGTCCGCCGGCGACACCCCCGCCGACCCGACCGTCACCAGCGCCGCCGAGCTGGCGCCCCGCCTGTACCGGATGGCCGGCGCGGGCCCCGAGGACATCGACGTGGCCGAGCTGTACGACTGCTTCACCTACTCGGTGATCGTCCAGCTGGAGGACTACGGCTTCTGCGCCAAGGGGGAGGGCGGGCCGTTCGTGGCCTCCGGGGCGACGGCGCTCGACGGCTCGCTCCCGGTGAACACCCACGGCGGATTCCTGTCGGAGGGCTACGTCCACGGGATGAACCACATCGCGGAGGCCGTCTCGCAGCTCAGGGGCGACGCGGGCGACCGCCAGGCGCAGGGCGCGGAGGTGGCGCTGTCCACCGCCCAGCCCGGCTACATCCTGCCCGCGACCTCCGCGCTGATCCTGCGGAGGGGCTGACATGATCAAGCCGGTGCCCGACCGGGACTCCGCCGAGTGGTGGGAGCGCGTCGCCGGGCGCGAGTTCGTGATCCAGGCCTGCGAGGGCTGTGGCACCCTGCGCTTCCCGGCCCGCGCGTACTGCCCCCGCTGCCGCGGCCGTGAGTGGAGCTGGCGCCAGGTGAGCCCCACCGGGCGCGTCCTGAGCTGGATCGTCAACCACCAGCCGTTCCTGCCCGACGTGCCGACGCCGTACACGGTGGTCATGGTGCGTCTCGCCGACGCCCCGGGCTGCGTGATGGTCGGCGGCTGGCACCACCACGCGGAGCCGGTGGCGGACCAGCTCGTACGGGCGTCCTACACCTACGTGGACGAGCGGCTCTCGCTGATCAACTGGCAGCCCGCGTAAAGGCCGTGGACGGCGTGGTAACGGAAGCGTGTCCTGGCGGGCGTGGGGGACCCGCCAGGACACGTTCCGCCCCGGCGCGACTTCCAGGACCCCGGCGAGGGTTGGGGTCCTGGCCGTCGTTCATCGCACGGAGTCTGTGGGAGGCCGGTCGCCGGACTGGTCGTCCCAGTCCTGTGGCGCTTCGTCGCCCGGCCTTCTGAGATGGCGTTTGAGCAGCTGGGCCGCACCGACCGGATCGGCCGCGGGGTGGGTGACGGTGAGGCCGTCCTCGTTCCAGACGAACGAGCCCTTCCTGCACCAGACCGTCAGCTCCGTCGTCACCGAGAGCACGGACATCCCTTTTCCGCTGCTCTGGTACGTGTGGGTGAACCCCTCCCGATGCAGCGCGTAGCGCAGTAGACGCGTCGCCTCGCGGGGATCGTGCCAAGGCAGATACGGCGTGCCCGCTCTTACCGCCAGCACAGGCCCTCACTCCCTCGCCGACCCTTTGATGGATTTGTACCAACGTTTGGATAATGCGGTGTGGAGACGCTTGGGTCAAGGGGTTGTTTGCTGTCAGATCGAGATCGTCTAGATTCGTAGGTACAAAAGGACGCAACCGTAGGTGAGATTTGGCACGGTCGACGCTGTACCAGCAGGTGGCCGGCGAGCTGCGCAGGGCCATCTATTCCGGCGAGCTCGGGCCCGGCGCCCAGCTGCCGACGGAGATGGACCTCATGGACAGCCATGAGGTCAGCCGAAACACGGTACGGCTCGCTCTGGCCGAGCTGGAGAACGAAGGCCTGATCACCCGGATGCGCCGCCGCGGCAGCTTCGTCCGTGACCGCAGGGCGCTGCTCATGCGCCCCCAGGACGAGCTGGGCGCCTCGCCAGGGGTGCTGCGCAGGGAAGCCTTCGCCGAGGCCGTCACCAAGGAGGGCCGCAAGCCGGGGCAGGAGATCGAGGTCTCCATCGTGGAGCCTCCCGAGGAGATCGCGGCCAGGCTGGAGCTCGACGAGCACTCGGTCGCCGTGGTGCGGCGCCGCCTGCGCTACGTGGACGACCAGCCGTACAACACCAACGACTCCTACTTCCCGCACGCGCTCGTCAGCGACTCCGAGATCGCCCGTCCGTCGGACATCACGCGCGGAGCCAACCGCGTGCTGGAGGAGCTCGGTCACCGGCAGGTCCGGGTTGTGGATGACATATCCGCACGAATGCCGACTCCTGAGGAATCCTCCCGTCTGCAACTCGAACCTGGTACCCCTGTTGTCGTATATGTCCGAGTTGGTTATGACCGTGAGGACACCCCGGTCCGAGTCGCCGTGTCGGTCCTGCCCGCCGACAAGCATCTGATCAGGTACGAGCTCGAACTGAGCTGACCTCGCGCGCGCCGCCGCGGTGGCGGCGCGATCGCGACGTCCCGCCTTCGGCGCGGGCCGGGGCCGCCATCGCGGCCGACCACGCCCGCCGGCCCTGCGGCCATCGCCGCGCGCACCGGCCTTCACTGATAAAGCCGTGCGCCCCCCGTCGAGCACGCTACGTGTTCAGGGCGTCACCGAAGGCGACGAAAGGATGATCCATGTACTCCGACACCCTCCACCTCGGAGCTTCCCTCACCCTCCGCAACGCCACCCCCGACGATCTGCCCGGCGTCCTCGCGCTGCTGGCCGAGACGGCGGGCTGGCTCCACGGCCGGGGCATCCGGCAGTGGCCGGTCGCGGGCTTCCCCGCCGCCCGTATCGAGCCGCTGATCGCCGAGGGCACCCTGTGGGTGCTGGACGACGAGGACGACCGCGGGACCCTGGCGGGGGAAACGCTTTCCGCCCCGGCGGCGACCCTCGCGCTGGACGACCACGCCGACCCCGAGTTCTGGCGGCGCGGCGACCACCCGGAGACCGGCCTGTACGTCCACAAGCTGGCCGTCGGGCGGGGCTACTCGGGGCAGGGCCTCGGCGAGACCCTGCTCGACTGGGCGGCGTTGCGCGTGGCGGCGGCCGGGCGCCGGTGGCTGCGGCTCGACTGCTCCAAGGACAACCCGGGGCTCCAGGGCTACTACCAGAAGCTCGGATTCCGGCATGTCCGCACGGTCGACCTCCCGCACCGGGCCTCGGGCGCGCTGTTCCAGAGGGCCGCCGACCTGGCCTCTCCCGCGCTTCCGCGTGCGCGCAGGCGGAAGCCCTCGCATGCGCATTCCAGGTGATGTCAGGTCATAACTACGCCCTTGCCTGCCGGGAGAGATCATGAACTAGCCGTCCAACCCCGGACAGGTGAGGGCCTGTGGGTGGTAGCGGTCCAACTCGGGACAGGTGGGTCCGATAACCTCAGGACCCATGACCGGATCGCTGCTCGAGGTGATCGCGCTGGACGTGCGCGACGCCGTGGCCGCAGAGGAGGGCGGCGCGGACCGCCTGGAGATCGTGGCCGACATGTCCGTCGGCGGGCTGACCCCCGCTCCGGAGACCGTCGCGGCGATCGCCAAGCAGTCCGCGCTGCCCCAAATGGTGATGCTCCGCTCCAACGGGGGATTCACCGCGACACCCGAGGAGCTCGCAGGTCTGGAGCGGGACGCCCGCACCCTGGCGGACGCCGGCGCGGCCGGGTTCGTCTTCGGATTCCTCGACGAGCAGGGCGCCGTCGACCTGGCGGCCACCGAGGCGCTCATCCACGCCGTCACCCCCCTGCCCTGGACCTTCCACCGCGCCGTGGACAACGCCGCCGACGTCCAGGCCGGCTGGCGGGCCGTGCGGCTGCTGCCGAACCTCGCCACCGTGCTCACCTCGGGCGAGGTGTCCGGCATCGCGGCGGGGCTGCCGGTGCTGCGGTCGCGGGCCGAGGCGGGCGACGCGCCCCTGATCCTCGCCGGAGGCGGGCTCAAGCCGCATCTCGTGCCCCCGTTACTCGACTACGGCGTGCGGGCCTTCCACGTCGGCAGCGCCGTACGGGCGTCGTGGTCCGACCCTGTGGACACCCAGCTGGTCCGGCGGTGGCGCGACCTGGTGGACACGATCTGACATGCGCCTCACCCTCGGCGACCACGACGTCCCCGGCTCCGCCGCGGCGCTCGGCGAGCAGGCGGAGCGCTACCCCGGCCCCGCGGGCTCCTGGCAGCCCGTGCACACCGTGTACGTGCCCGCCGACCGCTTCGGCCGCGAGACCGTGCGGGCGTGGGGAGACGCGGCCCTGGGGCTCCTGGAGAGCCATCTGCCGGGCGACGCCGAGCTGTCGCGGGTGTTCGGGCCGCTGCCCGGCGGCCTGGCCGCAGAGGTGCGCCGCAGGGTCGCGCGCAAGCTGGCCGCCGAGCCCGTCGAGGACCTGCGCGTCGACTTCGAGGACGGGTACGGGGTGCGCCCCGGCGCGGAGGAGGACGCCCACGCCGACGGCGCGGCCGAGGCGGTCGCCGCGATGCGGTCCTCCGGCACGCTGCCGCGCCGCTGGGGCATCCGGGTCAAGTCGTTCGCCGACGGCGACCCGGCGCGCGCCCTGCGCACGCTCGACGGCTTCCTCACCGGGGTGGTCGAGCGCGTCGGCTCGCTCCCCGAGGGCTTCACGGTCACCTTCCCGAAGGTGCTGATGGAGGCCTACCTCGGGCAGTTCGCCGGCCGCCTTCCCCTCCTGGAGGAGGGGTTAGGGCTGGCCACGGGCACGTTGCGGTTCGAGATGCAGGTGGAGGCGCCGCAGACCGTGATGTTCCTCATGCGCTCGCCCGGCCTGGTGCCCTCGCTGGGCGGGCGGCTGTCGGCGGCGCACTTCGGGGTGTTCGACTACACCGCCGCCTGCGGCCTGCCGCCGGACGAGCAGCGGCTGGACCATCCGGTCTGCGACCACGCCCGCGAGGTCATGCGCACCGCGCTGGCGGGCACGGGGGTCGAGCTGTCGGACGGCTCGCTGGCCGCCTCGCCCGCCTCGGACTCGACGCAGGACGTGCACGCGCTCTGGCGGGCCCACGCCGGGATGGTGCGCCACTCGCTGCGCCATGGGTTCTACCAGGGGTGGGACATGCATCCCTCGCACCTCGTCAGCCGCTACGCCACCGTCTACGCCTTCCACCTGGCCAACCGGGACGCCTACGCGGAGCGCGTACAGGCGTGGGAGGCGCGCAGGGACGCGGGCGGCGGCGTGATGGACGAGCCCGCCACGGTCAAGACCCTCTCCACCGCCCTGCACCGCGCCACCCTCGCCCTCGGCGACTAGGGGCGCGGGATGCTGCGCAGGTTCGCGCGGGCCATCTCGACCATCTTGCCGACCCCGCCGCTGACGACGATCTTGCCGGCCGCGAGCGCGAAGCCCTTGATCTGCGCGGGCGTGATGCGCGGCGGCATGGCGATGATGTTGGGGTCGGTGACCAGGTCCACCAGGTACGGGCCACGGGACGACAGGGCGTGCGCGAGGCCGTCGCGGACCTCCGAGGGCTTCTCGACGCGTGTCGACGGGATGCCGGCCGCCGCCGCGATCGCCGCGTAGTCCACGGGCGCGTGGTCGGTCTGGTAGTCGGGGAACCCCTCCACCAGCATCTCCAGCTTGACCATGCCGAGCGAGGAGTTGTTGTAGACGACGATCTTCACGGGCAGGTCGTGCAGGCGCACGGTGAGCAGCTCGCCCATCAGCATGCCGAGGCCGCCGTCCCCCGACATCGAGATCACCTGGCGGCCGGGATAGGCGAGTTGCGCGCCGATGGCGTGCGGCAGCGCGTTGGCCATGCTGCCGTGCAGGAAGGAGCCGATGACCCGCCGCCTGCCGTTCGGCGTCAGGTAGCGCGCCGCCCACACGTTGCACATGCCGGTGTCCACGGTGAACACCGCGTCCTCGGCCGCCAGGTCGTCCAGGATCGCGGTGGCGTACTCGGGGTGGATCGGCACGTGGTGGTCGACGTCCCTGGTGTAGGCGTCGACGACGCGTTCGAGGCTGCGGGCGTGCTCGCGGAGCATGCGGTCGAGGAAGCTCCTGTCGGTCTTCTGGTGCAGCAGGGGGAGCACGGTGCGCAGCGTCTCGCCGACGTCGCCGTGCACGGCGACGTCCAGGGGCGTGCGGCGGCCGAGCTTGGTGGCGTCGTGGTCGACCTGCGCGGTGTGCCCCTGGGGCAGGAAGTTGTCGTAGGGGAAGTCCGTGCCCAGCAGCACGACCAGGTCGGCCTCGTTCAGCGCGTCGTAGCAGGCGCCGTACCCGAGCAGGCCGTTCATGCCGACGTCGTAGGGGTTGGCGTACTGGATCCACTCCTTGCCGCGCAGGCTGTGCCCGATCGGGGCGTGCACCCGCGCGGCCAGCGCCATGACCTCCTCGTGGGCTTTCTGGCAGCCCGCGCCGCAGAACAGGGCGACCCGTTGCGCGGCGTTCAGGGCGTAGGCCAGCGCCCGCACGTGGGAGGGCGGCGGCGCCACGACGCCCCTCTCGGTGACGAGCGTGCTCGTGCCCGTCGGGCGCGCGGTGGGCAGGGCGGCGATGTCGCCGGGAAGCACCACCACCGACACCCCGCCGAGCGCCTCGGCGTACTGCATGGCGATGCGCAGCACCCTCGGCATCTGCTCGGGCCTGCTGATCATCTCGCAGTAGTGGCTGCAGTCGACGAACACCCGCTCGGGATGGGTCTCCTGGAAGAACCCGGTGCCGATCTCCGTCGAGGGGATGTGCGAGGCCAGGGCCACCACGGGCGCCCCTGTGCGGTGGGCGTCGTACAGCCCCTGGATCAGGTGGGTGTTGCCGGGTCCGCAGCTGCCGGCGCAGGCGGCGATCCTCCCGGTGAGCTGGGCCTCGGCCGCGGCGGCGAACGCCCCGGCCTCCTCGTTGCGCACGTGCACCCAGTCGATGCCGTCGGCCCGGCGGATCGCGTCCACGACCGGGTTGAGGCTGTCGCCCACGACGCCGTACACGCGCTGCACGCCGCCCTGCCGCAGCACCTTGACGAACTGCTCGGCGACCGTGTCACTCATGATCGGGCCTTCGCGGCGGCCCTGCGGGCGTGCGGATATGTCTGAGTGGTCATCGAGCGGTCCCCCCGGTCCGGTCGGCGGCCCCGGCCGTGGCACGGAGTCGCCGTCTCGGGGGTACTCCTTCCGCGCCGCACGCCGCGCAAACGTCACCCCCGGCCGTTCGCGGTCACGCGCGCGAACGGCCGGGCGGGGTCCGCCGGAGGGCGTACGGACGGGCCGGGTCAGGCGGAGGGCGTACGGCCGCAGGCGGCGAGCATCGCGGGACGGCCGACGAGCTTGACGTGCTCACCCCGGCCGAGGGACGTGGCGAGCGAGGCCTCCGCCGCCTCGATGGCGAGCCACTGGCCGTAGGTCACGGGGCTCACGCCGCGCGCCGCCAGCAGGTCGTCCAGCCTGGACGCCGGGGCGGGGCGGCCGGGGCGCGAGGCCAGGTCGGCGAGCAGCGTGCGCACGGTCTCCGCCGCGTCGGACTTGTTGGTGCCGATGACGCCGGTCGGCCCGCGCTTGAGCCAGCCCGCGACGTACTGCCCCTCGGACACCCGCCCCGCGACGTTCGGCACGGTCATCGTCGCGTCGTCGAACGGCACGCCGGGCAGGGGGACGCTCTGGTAGCCCACCGAGCGCAGCACCATGCCGGCCGGGATGGTCTCGAACCGCCCGGTGCCGACCACCCGCCCGTCGACCAGCGCCGTGCGCTCCAGCCTGAGCGCCTCGACCCGGGAGGTGCCGAGGATCTCCACGGGGCGCAGCCAGAAGCGCACGTCCAGCCGGCGCGGACGGCCCGTGGGCGCGTGGGCGCACCAGGACCGCAGGACCTCGACGTTGCCGCGGACCTGACGCGACAGCTCGCTCACGTCGTTCGTGCCGCCCTCCTCGGGGCGGACCAGGACGTCGCAGCTCGGAAGCTCGCCGAGCTCCCTCAGCTCCTTGAGGGTGAACTTGGCGTGCTCGGGGCCGCGCCTGCCGATCATGTGGATGCCGGTCACCTGGCTCTTCGCCAGGCGGTCGAGCACCTCCTGCGGCACGTCGGTGGAGCGCAGCTCGTCGGCGGTCTTGGCCAGGATCCTGACCACGTCGACGGCGACGTTGCCGACGCCGATCACGGCCACCTCGGTGCTGTCGAGCGAGAAGGCGTCGGGCGGCATGTCGGGGTGGCCGCAGTACCAGTTGACGAAGTCGGTCGCCGCCACGCTGCCGGGCAGGTGCTCGCCGGGGATGCCGAGATGCCGGTCGACCATCGCGCCCGTGCAGTAGACCACCGCGTCGTAGCTCGCGGCGAGGTCGGCGACGGAGACGTCGGATCCGAGCTCGACGCCGCCGAGGAAGCGCACCGAGGGCAGCTCCAGCACCCGCCGCAGGTAGCCGGCGATCGACTTGATGGAGGTGTGGTCAGGCGCGACGCCATATCTGACCAGGCCGTACGGTGTGGGCAGCCGGTCGAGCACGTCGATCTCGACGGGCTCGCCCGCCTGCTTCGTCAGTGCCTCGGCCGTGTAGATCCCGGCGGGACCAGATCCCACGATCGCCACGCGGAGCGACATGTGGCCTCCTTAGCGGGACTCTACGGCCCCACATCGTCATGGAGCAGATTGTCGCGGAACGCGGTCGTCCCGGCCAGACTCGCGCGCCGGAGGTATCGAGTTAATCCAGTTCCGTTACCCCCGGGCCTCCTCGGCGGCCCGGGCGCGGAGCAGTCGCTTGTCGGTCTTCCCGTTGGCGTTGACGGGAAGCGCGTCCACGACGATCACCTGGCGGGGCACCTTGTAGCTCGCCATGTTCCCTCGTGCCCAGCTTATGATCTCGGCGGGGTCGATCGCGCTGCCGGGACGTGGCACCACGTACGCGCGGCCCGCCTCGCCCGAGCGCTCGTCCGGCACGCCGACGACGGCCGCCTGGGCGAGGTCGCCGTGGTGCAGCAGCAGGCTCTCGACCTCGGCGGGCGAGACGTTGAACCCGTTGACGATGAACAGCTCCTTCTTGCGGTCGACCACCGAGAGGTTCCCCTGGGCGTCCAGTGTGCCTATGTCGCCCGTGCGCAGCCAGCCGTTCTCGATCACCTCGGCCGTCCTGCCCGGCTCGCCCCAGTAGCCGCGCATCACGCCGTAGCCGCGCTGGAGGATCTCTCCGCGCTCACCCGCGGCCACCGGCTTGCCGTCGTCGTTCACGATCTTGACCTCGATGCCGGGCACCGGCCGGCCGGTGGAGGCGGCGATCACCTCGACGGGGTCGCCGGCCCGCGTCATCGACACGACCGTGCCCTCCATCAGGCCGTAGGCGTTGATCACGCGTTCCAGGCCCGCCTCCAGCAGCAGCCGGCGGACCAGCTCGGCGGGCACGGCGGCGGCGCCGCAGATCGCCACGCGGACGGAGTGCCCGGCGAAGTCCATCTCGTCCAGGAGGCGGTGGAACAGCGGCGGAGCCCCGGCCAGCACGGTGATGCGCCCGTCGTGGACGAGCTCTCGCAGCACGGCGGGGGTGAACGCCTTGACCGGCAGGAGGGTGGCGCCGCGCATCACCCCGGCGAGCAGGCCGGCGTTCAGGCCGAAGCCGTGCGCGAACGGCGCGATGACCGGGTAGCGGTCGCCCTCCCTGAGCGTGACGATCTCGGCCCAGTCCCAGTAGCCGCGCACGATCTGGCCGTGGTCCAGCATCACGCCCTTCGGCGTGCCCGTGGTGCCCGACGTGGACATGATCTCGCAGAGGTCGTCCGGCCGTACGGCGAGCGCCCTCTCCTCGGCGGTGTCGTCGGAGATCCACTCCCCGGCGGCGAGCACGCGGGAAGGACGCAGCATGCCGGGACGGCCCACCCCCTCGGGGGTGATCGCGTGGAGCAGCTCGGGAAGCCCGGAGAAGGGCCGCCCGGCGCCGGGCTCGGCGTCCTCGCCGTTCTCCCCCCGCCCGGTCTGCCTGGGCGGCCCGGCGGCCGAGGCGAGGAGGTCGGCGAACGGGGGAGCGCCGTCGAGGTTGTGGCCCATGATCAGCACGCTGGCGCCCGTCCTGCGCAGCACCTCGGCGGCCTCGATGCCCTTGTAGCGGGAGGACAGCGGCACGATCACCGCGCCGGCGTCCCAGATGCCGTACGCGCCGACCGCCCAGTGCACGTCGTTGGGCCCCCAGATGGCCACCCGGTCGCCAAGCTCGACGCCGAGCGCGATCAGCCCCTTGGCGACCACGGCCGCGCGGGCGCGCAGCTCGGCGAGCGACAGCCGCACGTCACCGTCGATGATCACCGTGAGGCCGGGGTGGCGGGCCGCCTGGTCGCGCAGCATGCGCGGTATCGTCCCCCAGCCCGGCACGGTGCCCTCGCCGCCTGGAACCATGGTCGCGCCTCCCGCGTTCGTGAGCCTGCCTCAACGCCCGTCCAGTGCTAGTGAGCCATGGCGGTGCGGTCTCTGCCGAGATGGTGACCGCGGGCGTCGGTGACCGTGCCCGGGGCGGCCTTCTCGGCCACCTCGGCCGCGACCTCCACGCCCAGTTTGATCGGGGTGAGCGCGGAAAGCGACTGCTCGATCCTGGACCTCCACATCGGATTCCCGACCAGGCTCGCGCGGCCGAAGGTCACCCTCAGCGTCGCGGAGTCGAGCGTGCCCTGGCGGGAGACCGCGAGCTCCCAGGTCGACACGCCGTCGATCCTGGATAGAGCCCTCTCGATGCGGGGAAGCGACAGCCACACGCCTCTGACCAGCACGTGGTCGCCGACCGTGTGGGACGGCGCGGGGATCTCGGCCGCGCCGCCGAGGCGGGCGACCTGCCCGGTGCGGACGACCGCGCCGCCGAGGGCTGGATGGCCGGACGGCGTGACGACGAGCTCGGCGAGGCCGTCCGTCCCCTCGAAGGGCGAGTCCCCGTCCAGTGAGGCGAGCCCCAGCAGCCCGTCGGCCAGAGGGGTCAGCGGAGCGGCGTCCGAGCCGCGCCAGGCCAGCGCGCCGCCGCTGTAGGGGTTCGCGTAGACCTCGGTCACGGACGCCTCGAACTCGCCGGCCAGGTGGCCGAGGGTGCGCGGGGAGGCGATCTCGCCGGTGAGCACCAGGTGCCGCAGGCCGAGGTCCAGGGGGTCGAGCAGGAACTCCAGGTGCAGCCGGGCGAGGAGGTCCATCGCCCCGGTGGGGGTGATCACCAGCGTGGTGGCCCCGAGCGACCTCAGCGCGTGGTGCAGGCGCATCCGGCCGCGCGGCCCGACCGAGGCGGACGCCGCCGCCACCTCGGCCCCGGCGGCGGCCCACAGTGCTCCCGCGGGCTCGCCCAGCGCCACGACCACCCGGTCGCGGCCGCCGACGCCCGCGGCCCGCAGCGCCCGCGCCGTGAGGCCGTCCGCCCCGAGGTCACCGGGGTCCAGCGGCCACGCGCTCGACGCGTCCGGCGCGACCTGCAGCAGGCCGGTGGCGCCACCGGCGGCCGCTCCCAGGTCGTCCCTGGTCAGCCAGCGGGTCGTCGTCAACGCATGACCTCCCCCATGAACAGCTCGATCGAGTCGCGTACGCGGTCGTGGGCGAGGCCGCCCACCTGGGCCTGGAGGATCAGGTCGGTGGCCCCGGCCTCGGCGATCCTCGCGACGGCCTTGCGGGAGCCCTCCACGTCGTCCACGACCACCATGAGGTGCTCGCGCAGCGTCGCCATCGCGTCGTCGGGCGGCAGCCCGGCGGCGAGCTGCCCGAGGACCTTGTGGGTGGCGTGCCGGGCGTCGTAGTAGTCGGGCGGGGTCACCAGGTTGACCTGCCGCCGGATGTACCACAGGACGGGGTCGGCGGCGGTCTCGATGGCCTCCTCGCGCGTCGGCGCCACATGCCAGGGGATCATCAGCGCGATCCTGCGGGTGGCGGGGTCGAAGCCGTTGTCGGCCAGGCATTCCTTGTACCTGGCGATGTCCGCGGCGACGTCGTCGATGCCCTTGAGCATGGTCATGCCGAGCAGGTTGTACCCGTGCCTGGCCGCCGCGAGGTAGCCCTCCAGGGAGGTCGAGGCGACCCAGACCGGAGGGTGCGGCACCTGGGTGGGCCGGGGGTAGACCGCCACGTCGGGGATCTCGAAGAACTCGTTGGAGCGGCTGACCGGCTCGCCGTCGGCGTTCCAGATCGCGAGCACCGCCTCCAGGGAGTCCTCCCAGATCCTGCGGGACTGCTCGAACGGCCGCTGGAAGGCCTGGTACTCCAGCGGCGACGCGCCCCGTCCCGTGCCGAACTCGACGCGGCCGTTGCTGAGGACGTCCAGGGTGGCGACCCGCTCCGCCGTGCGGATGGGCGACTGGAAGGGCAGCAGCACCACGCCGAGCCCGAGGTGGATCCGCTCGGTGCGCTGGGAGATGGCGGCGAGCACCAGGTCGGGGGCCGACGAGTGGGAGAAGCCCCGGGTGAAGTGGTGCTCCACGAACCACGCGGTGTCGCATCCCAGGCGGTCCCCGAGCACGACCTGGTCGATCACGTTCTCGAACGTCTGCCGTTCCACCTCGCGGGTGCGCCCGCGGACCTCCAGTTCGTATCCCAGGCTGATCCGTAGGGACGTCATCCGCGCCTCCGTTCCACCACTCGACCGACCGAATTCAACCAAGCGCTCGCTTGGCGAGATTACCAGCCGCGACGAGCCGCAACAAGCAGTGTCCCCTTGGGCGGGGAGCGCGCCGGGCGGGTCAGTGGGTGCGGGGGACCCGTGTCGCGACGCGCCGCGCGGCGGCCGGCGACGCGGGGAAGACCGACGCGGCGAGGCGCGCGCGGTGGGCCTGCGGCGGACCGAAGAGCTGGGCGTCGGAGGTGGCGCGCTTGAAGGACAGGTGGGCGTCGTGCTCCCAGGTGACCCCGAGGCCGCCGTGGATCTGGATGTTCTCGCCCGCCGCCGCCAGGTAGGCCTCGGTGCAGTACGACCCCGCGATGGCCGCGCGCACGGGCAGCTCCTCCTCGGTCGCGCGGGCGGCGGCGTACGCGGCGGACCTCGCCGACTCCACCACGAGCAGCATGTCGGCCAGCCTGTGCTTGATCGCCTGGAAGGAGCCGATCGGGCGGCCGAACTGGTGGCGTTTCCCCGCGTAGGCCACGGCGGCGGCGAGGCAGCGCGCCGCGCCGCCCGCCTGCTCGGCGGCGAGCCCGGCCACGCCGAGGTCGCGCACCCGGGCGGAGGGGCGGGCGTCCCCGAGCCGCCGTACCGGGACGCCGTCGAAGACCAGCTCGGCGAGCGGGCGGGTGCGGTCGACGGTGGCGTGCGGCCTGCGCGCCGTCGGCCGCGCCTCCACGAGCGAGCGCCCCACGTAGGCCAGGACGATCTCCCCGTCGAGCGCGTACGGGACGGTGCCGTGCAGGCGCTCCCCTTCGAGCCGCAGGACGGCCTCGCCGGGCAGCACCACCGTCGCGGTAGCGGACCCGTCGGCGATGCGCGGCAGCAGGCGGCGCTTCGCCTCCTCGTCGCCGCACGCCTTGACCGCCTCGGCCGCGAGCACGGCGGTGGACAGGTAGGGGAGGGGCGACAGCGACCTGCCGAGCTCCTCGCAGACGACCGCCACCTCCGCCATGCCGCATCCGGCCCCGCCGTACTGCTCGGGGATCGCGAGCCCGGCGACCCCGAGCTCGCCCGCGAACCTCCTCCACAGCGCGCGGGGGTCCCCGGCGCGCGCTTCGGGGGAGCCGGTGAAGGCCAGGGCGGGCGGGCACGCGTCGCGCAGGAAGTCGCGTACCGTGACGCGTAGCTCGCGCTGCTCCTCCGTGAGGTCCACCCCGGCAGCTTAACAAGCGATTGCTTGGCAAAATGGTGAGGTGACCGGCGGCCGCCCCGGGGTTAAACCGGGCGACGCCCGCGCGAGACTCGATAGCCTGTATACCTGCCAATCCCCGCGACCGAGGAGTAGCCGTGCTGCTGCGTATGTCCACCCTGTTCCTGCGCACCCTGCGTGAGGATCCGGCGGACGCGGAAGTGCCGAGCCACAAGCTGCTCGTCCGCGCCGGCTATGTCCGCCGCGTCGCCCCGGGTATCTACTCGTGGCTGCCCCTCGGCAAGATCGTCATGGAGAACGTCGCCCGCGTCGTGCGCGAGGAGATGAACGCCATGGGCGGCCAGGAGGTCCTGTTCCCCGCGCTGCTGCCCCGCGACTACTACGAGGCCACCGGCCGCTGGACCGAGTACGGCGACACGCTGTTCCGGCTGAAGGACCGCAAGGGCGCCGACTACCTGCTCGGGCCCACCCACGAGGAGATGTTCACCGACATGGTCAAGGGGGAGTACTCCTCCTATAAGGACTATCCGGTAATCCTCTACCAAATCCAGACGAAGTACCGCGACGAGGCACGTCCCCGGGCCGGCATCCTGCGTGGCCGCGAGTTCATCATGAAGGACTCCTACTCCTTCGACCTCGACGACGACGGCCTCAAGCGCTCGTACGAGCTGCACCGCGAGGCCTACATCAAGCTGTTCGACCGGCTCGGCATCGACTACAAGATCGTCTTCGCGGTGTCGGGGGCCATGGGCGGCTCGGCCTCCGAGGAGTTCCTCGCCCCTTGCGCCACCGGCGAGGACACGTTCGTGGCCTGCCACAACTGCGGCTACTCCGCCAACGCCGAGGCCGTCGTCACGCCCGCGCCCCCGGCCGTGACCGCCGGGCACCCCGCCCTGGAGGTGCTCGACACCCCCGACACCCCGACCATCGACTCGCTGGTCTCCCTGGTCAACGAGCGGTACGGCCTCGGCGTGACCGCGGCCGACACCCTCAAGAACGTCGTGGTCAAGGTGCGCACCCCGGGTTCCGAGGAGTTCGAGACGCTGATCGTCGGCCTGCCCGGCGACCGCGAGGTGGACTTCAAGCGACTGGAGGCCGCGCTCGCCCCTGGCATCCCCGAGATCTTCGAGGCGGGCGACTTCGCCAAGCACCCCGGCCTGGTCCGCGGCTACATCGGTCCCCAGGTGCTCAAGGAGCTGGGCATCCGCTACCTGGTCGATCCCCGCGTCGTCGCGGGCTCCGCCTGGGTCACCGGGGCCAACGAGCAGGGCAGGCACGCCGCGCACGTCGTCGCGGGCCGCGACTTCGAGGCCGACGGCACGATCGAGGCCGCCGAGGTGCGCGCGGGCGACTCCTGCCCCCGGTGCGCCCACCCGCTCTCCATCGACCGCGGCATCGAGATCGGCCACATCTTCCAGCTCGGCCGCAAGTACGCCGACGTGGCCGGCCTCGACGCGCTCGGCCCCGACGGCAAGCCCATCCGCATCACCATGGGCTCGTACGGCGTGGGCGTCTCGCGTGCCGTGGCCGTGATCGCGGAGCAGAAGTACGACGAGCTGGGCCTGGTCTGGCCCCGCGAGGTGGCGCCCGCCGACGTGCACGTGGTCGGCACCGGCAAGGACAACCAGGTCGAGGTGGCGCTGGGGCTCGCCGAGGAGCTGGAGGCCAAGGGCCTGCGCGTCCTCGTCGACGACCGCGCTGGGGTGTCGCCGGGCGTGAAGTTCAAGGACGCCGAGCTGCTGGGCGTCCCGACGATCCTGATCGTCGGCCGCGGGCTGGCTCAGGGAGTCGTGGAGCTGCGCGACCGCAGGACCGGCGTCAAGGAGGAGGTCCCGCTGGCCGAGGCCGTCGGCAGCGTGCTGGCCGCGGTGTCCTCCGAGCCCCGGTCCGAGCGCCTCTGACCTTCCGGGCTCCCAAGAGCGTCCCCAGAGCATGGTGAGGGGGGCTCGCCGCCTCTCGGCCCGGGGTGGCGAGCCCCCCTGTGACGTGCCGTTCCAGGCTCAGTCTGTACGGCACGCGCTCTCGTCGCCCGCTGGCCGCCGTCTAGTCGCGGCCGCTGCCGATCGTCTTGCGCCAGTGGAAGCCGCCCGGCAGGTTGACGGTGACGGTGCGCCGCCCGTCGGCGCTCTTCGTGACACGGAAGCCACGTCCGCCGTAGCTGTGCCCGACACCGCTTCGCGAAAGGTTGAGCCTGAACGGCCCCATCTTGATCGACTTACGGTAACTCCAGCCCATGTGTCCCTCCGTGCTCTTCCGATGGGCGAGCAACTACCCCGGACACCAGGTGCAAACGTGGTCGTATGGACGAAATCGCCTACTGGTCAAGGGAAACCGGCGGTGACGTGCTCGGCCTCCCCATCGGAGAGGGGCCGGGATCGGGCGCCGGCCAGCCGGGCAGGGCGGCGATCGTCGGGCGCCAGCCGTACCCCCTGACCGCGCACTCCTGCATGGCCATGGCGGCGAGCCGCCGCAGCGCGGAGTCGTTTACGGCGGTCAGCTCGAGGTAGGCCGCGGTGACGCGGTCCTCCACCAGCGCGGCCAGGCGGGCCGCGTCGGTGGCCGCGGCGACCGGGAAGGGCAGCTCGTACGCCGCGCCGGACTCCGAGGGCGTGCCGCCCCTGGCCGTGATCAGCCCGCGGATCTGGTCGCGCCTGGCGCGGTGGGCGTTGAAGCCGGCGGACGCGGCCGCCCGCTGGCCGCCGCTGGTGCGGGCCCCCACGACGCCGTAGGCGTACACGGCGGCGTGCTCGGCGTCGAGCACCTTGTTGAGGCCCTGGAGCGCGTCGGTCACGAGGCCCTCGCAAGTGCCACGGCGTGGGTGGCCTCGCAGGCCCCGATGGAGGCGAGGAGCTGCGCCAGGGCGGGGGAGACGCTCCCGATCTGGCGCGGCCGGGCGGCAGCCGCCTTGCGCTCCAGCTCGCGCAGCCTGGCGACCGAGACCTTGGCCGCGGCGGGCGCGGAGGCCGGCGGGGAGGACGGGGGCGCCGGGGTGGGCGAGGCGGGGGTCGGCGCCGGGCTCGGGGGCAGGCGGCGCCGCAGCTCCGCCAGGTGGGCCTCGTGGCGCTGCTGGAAGGGCCCGAGCACGGAGGCCGGCCTGCCGCCCGCGAGCACGGCCTGCCGGTAGAGCGCCACCATCTGCTCCTTGTCGGCGATGACGCCGGTGAGCAACACGGTCTCGGGGTCGGGCGGCTTGGGCGCCGGCGGCGCGGCCTCGGGCGCCGAGCAACCGGCGACGGCCATGGCGACCGCGCCGGCGGCGGTGCCACGCAACACCGCGCGCCGGGTCAGGGCACGCTGACGCACGGTGTGGCCTCCCGTGGATGACGGCTTTTCCTGGCTTGGCACATAGCATCGTACGGCGCGTCACCGGGTGGGTAACCGAGTGACGCTCTTTCCGCGCCCCGGTGTCGATAGGCTGGTGAACCGTTGGGCGAGGTACGCCTTCGGCTTTCTTACAAGATGGCCGATAATTCAACTGGGAGGTCAGCATGGGCGCCGACGCTCGACGTGACCGCCTGATAAAGCTTCTGGAGCCCGTCGCCGCGGCGGAGGGTCTCGACCTTGAGGACGTCACGGTCACCCCCGCGGGCAAGCGGCGGCTCCTGCGCGTCATCGTGGACGGCGACGACGGCGTGAGCCTCGACAAGGTCGCCGACATCAGCCAGGCGGTGTCGCAGGCGCTCGACGACAGCGACGTCATGGGCGGCAGCCCGTACGTGCTGGAGGTGTCCTCCCCCGGGGTCGACCGCCCGCTGACCGAGCCTCGGCACTGGCGCCGCGCCAAGGGGCGCCTGGTGAAGGCCGACCTGCGCGACGGCACCTCGCTGGAGGGCCGCGTCCTGGCCGTCGGCGACGCGGGCGTCGAGCTTTCTGCCGCGCCGGAGCCACGCCTGCTGGCGTGGGACGAGCTGGGCAAGGGCCGGGTGCAGGTGGAGTTCCGCCGGCTCGACGACGAAGACGTGCTTGACCATGAAGAAGACGCCGACGACGGCGACGAGGGCTAGGGGGGAGCCTTGTGGACATTGACATGAGCGTCCTGCGCAGCCTGGAGCGGGAGAAGGACATCTCCTTCGACCTGGTCGTCAAGGCCATCGAGGATGCGTTGCTGATCGCGTACTTCCGCACCGAGGGGGCCTCCTCCAAGGCGCGGGCGGAGCTCGACAAGGTCTCCGGGCACGTGATGATCTACGCCGCTGAGCTCGACGACGAGGGCCAGGTCATCAGGGAGTACGACGACACCCCCGGCAACTTCAGCCGCATCGCCGCGACCACGGCGAAACAGGTGATCCTCCAGCAGCTGAGGGACGCCGAAGACGAGATCAACTTCGGCGAGTTCGCCAGCCGCGAGGGCGAGCTGGTCGCCGGGGTCATCCAGCAGGGCAAGGACCCCCGGGTGGTGCTGGTCGACCTCGGCAAGATCGAGGCGATCCTGCCGCACAACGAGCAGGTCCCCGGCGAGGAGTACATCCACGGCGAGCGGCTGCGCTGCTACGTGGTCCAGGTGAAGAAGGGGCACAAGGGGCCGTCGGTCACGCTGTCCCGCACCCACCCGAACCTCGTGAAGAAGCTCTTCGCCCTGGAGGTCCCCGAGATCGCCGACGGCACCGTGGAGATCGCCGCGATCGCCCGCGAGGCCGGTCACCGCACCAAGATCGCGGTGCGTTCCCGCAGGGGCGGCGTCAACGCCAAGGGCGCCTGCATCGGCCCGATGGGGTCGCGTGTGCGCAACGTGATGACCGAGCTGCACGGCGAGAAGATCGACATCATCGACTGGTCTGACGATCCAGCCGAGTTCGTCGGGAATGCCCTGTCGCCTGCGCGGGTTTCCCATGTGGAGGTCATCGATCTGGAGGGCCGCGTGGCGCGGGTCACCGTGCCTGACTACCAGCTCTCCCTCGCGATCGGCAAAGAGGGGCAGAACGCCCGTCTCGCCGCTCGCCTCACCGGATGGCGCATCGACATCCGTCCCGATACCCAGGCGACGGCGACGGGGGATGCGGTCGGTCCTGCCGATGCCTCCACAAGGTAAGCTTGAATACGGTGGCCGGGCGGCCCCGCTGAGAACGTGTGTGGGCTGCCGGGTTCGCACGGTAAAGTCCGAGCTGCTCCGCCTGGTGGTGGTCGAGGGCGAGATCGTTCCCGACCAGCGAGGACGGCTGCAGGGCCGTGGTGCGTATGTGCATCCGGCACTGAGCTGCCTGGAGCTCGCCGAACGTCGCCGGGTGTTTCCGCGCTCGTTTCGCGTCGCGGGACCGCTCGATATGGCGTGCCTGCGAGCTTCACTCGCGGGGCTTGACGTCGAGTAGGACCGGGTGAATGGTTACCAACTGTCATGTAGGACGCCGAGTCGATGGGCGGGTCAGATAGCGATGAGCGCCTGATGAGCATGCGGCGATGAGTACGTCTAGGTAGCGACGGTCCGGCGGCACAGCCTCCCGGGCCGAGTTAGGGAGTGCAGTGGCGAAGGTCCGAGTCTACGAGCTCGCCAAGGAGTTCGGAGTCGAGAGCAAGGTCGTGATGGCCAAGCTCCAAGAAATGGGCGAGTTCGTTCGATCGGCGTCTTCAACGATAGAAGCGCCGGTGGTCCGCAAGCTCACGGAGGCCCTGAAGGGGTCCTCCGATTCCAGGGGCGGCGACAGGTCGTCCAGGGCGCCGTCGAAGGCGTCTCCCCGGCCGGCGCAGAGCCAGGCCGGCAACGGTGCGTCGGCACCTGGTCAGCAGGCTCCGAGGCCGGGCCCCAGCCCGAGGCCCGGGCCGCGACCTGGTCCCGCGAACGTCGCGCCGCGTCCGCCCGTTCCGATGCCCCATGTCAGCCAGCCTCCGCAGGAGGCTCCCCGCCCGGTCGCACCGCGTCCCGAGGCCGCTCGCGCCGAGGCCGCCCCTGAGGTGGCCCGTCCCGAAGCGGCCCGTCCGGCCGCCGCGCGTCCCGAGGTCCCGCGTTCCGAGGCGCCCCGGTTCGAGGCTCCTCGCACCGACGCTCCTCGTCAGGACGCTCCTCGTTCCGAGGCTCCCCGTTCCGACGCGTCGCGTCCGGCGGCGCCGGGCTCGCGGCCCGGTGCCGGCGCGAGGCCCGGTCCCCGGCCCGGTCCGGCCCAGCGTCCCGCGGCGTCCGCGGCCCCAGGCGGCGGCGCGCCGGGTGGCGCTCCGGCGGGTCCGCGCTCCGGCGCTCCGGCGTCCGGCGGCGCTCCTCGCCCCGGAGGCCCGAAGCCGGGTCCTCGCGGTCCGCGTCCTGGCAACAATCCCTTCTCTTCCAACGCGAGCGGCATGGGCCAGCGCCCGGCGCGTCCGCCCCGTGACGGTGGGGCTCCTCCCACCCGTGACGGAGCCCCTCGTGAAGGCGGTCCCCGCGAGCCGCGCCGTGAAGGCGCCGGTCCTCGTGAGCCCCGTCGTGAGGGCGGTCCCCGCGACGGCGCGATGCCGCGTCCCCCGGGCGCTCGTTCCGGTCCTCCCGGAGCGGCCGGTCCGCGTCCGGGTCCCGGTTCCGCGGGCCCGCGTCCCGGTCCCGGTGCGGGAGGCCCCCGTCCCGGTGGCCCGCGTCCCAACCCGATGATGATGCCCTCGCGCCCGTCCGGTCCCGGTCAGGGTGGCGGCGGTGGCGGCGGCGGTCGTCCCGGTGGCGGCGGTGGCCGTCCCGGTGGCGGCGGCGGTGGCGGTCGTCCCGGTGGCGGCGGCGGTGGCGCCGGTCGTCCCGGTGGCGGCGGCGGCTTCAGCGGTCCCCGCACGGGCACCGGTGGCCGTCCCGGCGGCGGTGCCGGAGCCGGTGCCGGTGGTGGCGGCGGCGGTTTCGCCGGTCGTCCCGGTGGTGGCGGCGGCCGTGGCCGCGGCGGCACGGCGGGTGCCTTCGGGCGTCCCGGCGGCCGTCCGACCCGTGGCCGCAAGTCCAAGCGCCAGAGGCGTCAAGAGTTCGACAACATGCAGGCCCCGTCGATCGGCGGCGTGCAGGTTCCCCGCGGCACGGGCCAGACCCTGCGCCTTCCGCGTGGAGCCTCGCTGTCCGACTTCGCCGACAAGATCGGTGCGAACCCCGCGTCGCTGGTGCAGATCATGCTGCACCTCGGCGAGATGGTGACCGCCACCCAGTCGGTGAACGAAGAGACCCTGCAGCTTCTCGGCGCCGAGCTCAACTACGCCATCCAGGTCGTCAGCCCGGAGGAGGAGGACCGCGAGCTTCTCGAGGCCTTCGACATCGAGTTCGGCGAGGACGAGGGCGACGAGACCGACCTCGCGGCGCGCCCGCCGGTCGTGACGGTCATGGGTCACGTCGACCACGGTAAGACCAAGCTGCTGGACGCCATCCGCAACACCAACGTGGTGGCCCGCGAGGCCGGCGGCATCACCCAGCACATCGGCGCCTACCAGGTCGCGACCGAGCACGAGGGTCAGGACCGCAAGATCACCTTCATCGACACCCCGGGTCACGAGGCGTTCACCGCCATGCGTGCCCGTGGTGCCCAGGCGACCGACATCGCCGTGCTGGTGGTCGCCGCCGACGACGGCGTGAAGCCGCAGACCATCGAGGCGCTCAACCACGCCCACGCGGCGAGCGTCCCCGTGGTCGTCGCGGTCAACAAGATCGACAAGGAGGGCGCGGACCCGACCAAGGTGCGGGCCCAGCTCACCGAGTACGGTCTGGTGGCCGAGGAGTACGGCGGCTCGACGATGTTCGTCGACATCTCCGCGAAGCAGGGGCTCGGCATCGACGACCTGCTCGAGGCGATCCTGCTGACGGCGGACGCGGAGCTCGACCTTCGCGCGAACCCGACGATGGACGCTCAGGGCATCGCGATCGAGGCGCACCTCGACAAGGGCCGCGGCCCCGTGGCGACCGTGCTCGTGCAGCGCGGCACCCTGCGGGTCGGCGACTCGATCGTCTGTGGCGAGGCCTTCGGCCGCGTCCGGGCGATGCTGGACGACAGCGGCGCGCAGGTCACCGAGGCCGACCCGTCGCGTCCGGTGATGGTGCTCGGTCTCACGGCCGTCCCGAGCGCCGGTGACAACTTCATCGTCGTCACCGACGACCGCATGGCCCGCCAGATCGCCCAGCAGCGGGCGGCCAGGCAGCGCATCGCCGACATGGCGAGGTCCAGCCGCAGGCGCACGCTCGAAGAGCTCTTCAGCGACATGGAGAAGGGCAAGGTCGACGAGCTCAAGCTCATCATCAAGGGTGACGTCTCCGGTTCCGTCGAGGCCCTGGAAGACGCGCTGCTCAAGATCGACGTCGGCGAGGAGGTGCGCCTCCGGGTGCTCCACCGGGCCGTCGGTGCGATCACCGAGTACGACGTCAACCTGGCGATCGCGGACGACAACGCCGTCATCATCGGCTTCAACGTGCGTCCCGAGGTCCGGGCGCGCGACCTGGCCGAGCGCGAGGGCGTCGACATCCGCTACTACTCGGTCATCTACCAGGCGATCGAGGAGATCGAGGCGGCCCTCAAGGGCATGCTGAAGCCGGAGTTCGAGGAGGCCCAGACCGGCACCGCCGAGGTCAGGGACGTCTTCAAGGTTCCGAAGATCGGCAACGTCGCGGGCTGTCTGGTCCGCTCGGGCACGATCACCCGCAACAGCAAGGCCCGCATCATCCGCGACGGTGTCGTCGTGGCCGACAACCTCACCGTTTCGTCGCTGCGCCGCTTCAAGGACGACGCGACCGAGGTCCGCGAGGGCTTCGAGTGCGGTATCGGTGTCGGGTACAACGACATCAAGATCGACGACGTCATCGAGACGTTCGAGATGCGGGAGAAGCCGCGCGCCTGACGTAGGGGAACACATGATGGCGGGTGTCCGTGGGTCCGCCCCACGGACACCCCCGTCTTCCTCCGTCACCAGATCGCGGCGACAGCCATGTACATAGGTGCTCTGACTCTGGACATCCTGCTCGGCGACGTTCATTCGCTGAAGCAGAAGCGCTCTGTGGTGCGTCCTCTCATCGCCGAGGTGCGACGCCGGTTCCCGGCGGTCGCGGTGGCCGAGACCGGTCACCTCGACCTCCACCGCCGTAGCGAGATCGGCGTCGCCGTGGTGTCCGCCACGGCCGCGAACTGCGGCGAGGTGCTTGAGGCCTGCGAGCGGTTGATCGCCTTTCACCCCGAGATCGAGCTGCTGTCCGCGCGGCAGCGGCTGATCAACGAGGACGAGGAGTAGGGCCCGGGGAAGCCACCCATCCCGTGGGCCGTTAAGCGAGTAAAGCGAGCAAAGAGGGGGAGCGCGATCGTGGACGCAGCACGCGCCCGTAAACTTGCGGACCGCATTCAGCAGATTGTCGCCGAGATGCTGGAGCGCCGGATCAAGGATCCACGCCTCGGTTTCGTGACGGTCACCGATACCAAGATCACCGGTGACCTCCGTGACGCGACGGTCTTCTACACGGTCTTCGGCTCGGAGGCCGAGCGGGCCGACACCGCCGCCGCCCTTGAGAGCGCGAAGGGGATCATCCGTTCGGAGGTGGGACGCCAGACCGGCGTACGGCACACGCCGACGCTGACCTTCAGCCACGACCCGCTCCCCGACAGCGCCCGGCACCTGGACGAGCTGCTCGCCGAGGCCAAGGCCCGCGACGAGGAGATCGCCAAGAAGGCCGAGGGCGCGGTGCACGCCGGCGAGGCGGACCCGTACCGCAAGCCCGGCGAGGACGACGACGAGGGCGAGGACGACCTGCGAGGGGAGCTCGGCGCCGAGCCGTCCGACCGCGCGGGGCGTTCAGCACTGTGATGTCCGGCGTACGAGCTCCGCAGGGGCCTCCCGCGCACGTCGTGCGGGAGGCCGACTGGCTGCGGGCCGTCGAGCTGGTGCGGGACGCCGGCGAGGTCGCGCTGGTCTGCCACGTGGCGCCCGACGGCGACGCGCTGGGCTCGATGCTCGGGCTCGGCATGGCGCTCCGCCGGGCCGGCAAGCGGGTGACGGCGTCCTTCGGTGACCGCAGCTTCGCGGTGCCCCGGCTGCTGCGCTTCCTGCCCGGCCAAGATCTGCTGGTCGAGCCGGCCGCGTACCCCGAGGAGCCGGAGCTGATGATCAGCTTCGACGTCCCCACGGTCGACCGCCTCGGCCTGCTCGCCCCGAACGCCGGCAAGGCCCGCGAGCTGATCGTGGTGGACCACCACCCCTCCAACACCGGGTTCGGCACCGTCCAGCTCGTCGACTCCTCGGCGGCCTCCACCTCCGTGCTGGTGGAGGAGCTGATGGCACGGCTCGGTCTCGACGTCGACCATGACATCGCCACCTGCCTCTACACCGGCCTGGTCACCGACACCGGGTCGTTCAGGCACTCCTCCACCACGCCCGCCGTGCACGAGATGGCGGCGCGGCTGGTCGCGACGGGCCTGCGCACCGACGAGATCGCCCGCGAGCTGTGGGACCGATCCCCGTTCGCCTACCTCAAGGTCCTCGCGGCCGCCCTCGACCGGGCGACGCTCGACCGGCACGCCGCGGGCGGGCTCGGCCTGGTGTGGACCTTCGTGACCAGGGCCGACCGCGCCGCGCACTGCCTGCCGTACGACGAGTGCGAGGGCATCATCGACGTGATCCGCCGCACCGACGAGCCCGATGTCGCCGTGGTGCTCAAGGAGGACGACGAAGGGGCCTGGCAGGTCTCCACGCGCTCCAAGGGCCAGGTGGACGTAGGCCGGGCCTGCACGGCACTCGGCGGCGGCGGCCACGTCCGCGCGGCGGGCTTCACCTCGCACGACTCGCCCGAGGAGACCATGGCGAGCTTCCGCTCGCTCATCGGACCTCCGGCGTCCCCGTCCACCTGACCTTTCCGTCCGGCGACGTGCCGGCGAGCTTTCCAAGGATGTTCCGATGACCACGGCGGGCAGCAGGACCGGCGAAACGGCGAGGGCGAAGCGGCCGGCGCCGCCGAGCGGGCTGGTGATCGTGGACAAGCCCGCCGACTGGACCTCCCACGACGTCGTCGGCAAGATGCGGCGCATCGCCGGCACGCGCAGGGTCGGCCACGCGGGCACCCTGGACCCCATGGCCACCGGCGTGCTGGTGATCGGCGTCGAGAAGGCCACCCGGCTGCTCGGCCACCTGGCGCTCACGGAGAAGGGCTACGACGCCACGATCCGGCTCGGGATGACCACCAACACCGACGACGCCGAGGGCGAGACCCTCACCGAGACCTCCGCCGCCCACGTGACCGACGAGGCCGTCCACGCGGGCGTGGCCACGCTCACCGGTCCGATCCAGCAGGTGCCGCCCCAGGTCAGCGCCATCAAGGTGAACGGCGAGCGCGCGTACAAGCGGGCGAGGGCGGGCGAGGAGGTCCAGCTCCAGGCGCGCCCGGTGACCGTACACGCCTTCGAGATCACCGAGATCCGCCGCCACGGGGACGTGGTCGAGGTGGACGCGTCGGTGAGCTGCTCCAGCGGCACCTACATCCGCTCGCTGGCCCGCGACCTCGGGGCGGCCCTCGGCGTCGGCGGCCACCTGACCCGGCTGCGCCGCACCCGCGTCGGGCCGTACGACCTGTCGGCGGCCCGCACGATCGAGCAGCTCGCGGAGGACTGCGTGATCCTGCCGATCGCCGACGCCGTGGCGGCGGCCTTCCCGCGCATGGACGTGTCGGAGGAGCAGGCCAACCTGGTCGCCCACGGCGGCCGCCTGCCCTCCGCGGGGCTCGGATCCGGGCCCATCGGCGTCTTCGCCCCCGACGGCACCCTCCTCGCCCTGGTCGAGGAGCACGGCAGGACGGCCAAACCCCTCGCCGTCTTCGTCCCCTAGGTCCGCCGCCCTGGCCGGCCGGGGCGGGGAACACGGAACGCCGGGGGCGGACGTGGTGTCCGGCCCCCGGCGGGCTACCGCCTGAGTGGAGTGCTGATCAGTATTCGACCTTGACTGATGCTCCGGCGAAGGCCTGGCTCGCGTACAGGCTGATGAAGTTGTAGCCGGCGGGCGGGTTGGTGATGGTCAGGGTCTCCGCGTTGCCCGCTCCGGTCGAGCGCCGGGTGTAGGACGAGGTGGTGGCCCAGGTGCCGGAGCCGTAGTAGAGGTCGGCGTTCCCCGTGCCGCCCGACGAGGTGATGGTCAGTGTCGTGACGCCGGCCGGGAGGTTCAGGTAGAGGTAGGCGTAGTTGCCGGCGGTCGCGGACAGGTTGCTCCGCTCGCAGTTCTTCCCGAGCTGCCGGGTATCGGCGCCGGTGCATTCGGGCATGGAGGACCCGCCCGTCGACACCCTGACCTGCTGTGCGGCCGTGGCGGTCGCGCCCCCGTCGTCGGTGACCGTCAGGCTGACCGTGTAGGTTCCTCCGGCGCCGTAGGTGTGCGAGGGGTTCGCCGAGGTGGACGAGGTCCCGTCGCCGAAGTTCCACTGGCGCGAGGCGATCGTGCCGTCGCTGTCGGTGGAGGTGTCGGCGAAGGTCACGGCGAGGCCGCTCGCGGTGGAGGTGAAGCTCGCGTCGGGCGCCTGGTTGCCACCGCCGGCGCAGCTCCCGGAGGCGCACGCCGCCAGCCACGTCCACCAGTCGCCGTCGTAGCGGCTGCCGATCGTGGAGGTCAGGAAGGTGCGGGCGGCGTTCCAGTTCCCGGTCCGGTAGTTTCCGAGGACGGTGGTGACGTCCGCGAGGTGCTTCTCGAACATGTACCGCACGGCCAGGTAGCCCCAGCGGTAGATGCGGGTGGTGTCGTGGGAGTAGGTGGTGTCCCACAGCGTGCTGAGGGCGTAGGTCCGCCTGGCCGCCTCGGTGATCGCCGCGTCGTAGACGACCTTGCGGTAGGAGTAGGACACGTACTCCGCGAAGCCCTCGATCCACCAGATGGTCGGGGTGGTGACCCCGGCGTCGAAGTCGCCGTACATGTCGTACCGGCCGTCGAGGTAGTGCGTGTACTCGTGGTTGAGGTTCCAGATCTGGAAGGCCGGACGCACCCATTCGGCCTCGTAGGCGATGAAGCGCGGCTGGTTGCCGGCCGCCGAAGGGTCGCCTTCGAGGTACATGCCGCCGTTGTTGGTGTCGATGCCGAACATCGCGCCGGCGTAGGTCTGGTAGTCGGTGCTGGAGTCGAAGACGCAGACCTCGATGGTGGTGTTGTCGTCGCCGGACACCGGGCGGTTGCCGTCCTTGACGAGGTTGTGGAAGTAGGCGTCCTGGTCGGTGAGGCTGCGGCAGCTCTCCGCGAGCTGCGCCGAGGTCATGTCCTGGGCGCGGATCCTGATGCTGGAGCTGCACGCGTAGGTGACCGTGAGGACGTTCTGCGCGAGCATCCGCGCGAGATCGCAGGTGCCGTACGAGGAGCAGTTGGCCTTGTCGTAGGAGTCGGTCATCTCCGCGACGCCGACCCACAGCGGCGCGGTGGCCCCGGTGATGCCGCTGCGCGAGAGCAGGTCCTTGGCCTTCGGCCTGACCTGGGGCTGGAGCGCGGTGTGCTGGAGGAAGCGGCCGAGCTCCCGGCCCGCGTTCGAGGTGAGGTAGCCGCGGTCGGTGCCGAGCAGGCCGAGGTGGTTCAGCGCGAAGGTGTAGAGGGTGGTCAGGATGCTCGGGTCGGCCTGCACCCTGGTGACGAACGCCGGCACCTGGTGGCCGCGGAAGAGCACCGTGTAGAGGTTGTTGACCGCGTTGAGCATCCACCAGGACGCGTCGTAGGAGCTGTTGTAGCCGGTGAGCATCCGCTTGACGACGTCCAGGTACCGGTCGTTCTCCTGGGCGCTGTCGATCAGGGTGACCGCCTCGGCCAGCACCTCGCCGTTGGCGTCGCTCACCGTGTAGGCGCGTGAGCCGCCGAAGAACGCGTCGAGGCCGGCCTCGATCGCGGTCTTCAGCGCGGGGCCGTAGGCGCCGACGGTCGAGGCGTTGTACCACTGCACGTAGTAGCCGGCCCGGAGGTAGAGCACGAGCTGCGCGGTGCTCGTGCTGTTGTCCCCGGGATAGCCGGCGGCGTTGTCACGCAGGGCGTACGCGACCGTGCTCATCTGCGCTTCGCGGAAGGCGGAGTAGGCGTCGCCGCCGGTCAGGTTGAAGAGCGTGTTGACGCAGTCCGTGGTCGAGGACTTGATCTGCTGGACGAGCGCGCTTCCTGAACGGCTCGTGAAGTCGCCGGGCGCGCACGCCGCGGCCGTGCTCTGGGCGGCGCCGCGCGCCATTGACGGCCTGCGGTGCCGCGGTGCCGCGGCGGGTTCGTCGTAGTCGCTGCGCAGCGCGTCCTTGGCCGCGGACAGCGGCGGGCGGTCCTTGGCCTTCAGCGGGGACCGCTGGATGTGCCCCGTCTCCTCTCCGGCTGAACGGGCCGGGGCGGGCGGGGGTTTCGGGGCCGCGCTCGCCGCCGCCGCCAGTGGCTGGAGGAGAAGGCTCAGGCCGATGGCGAGGGCGGTCAGCGCCGTACGGCGCCTCGCTGTCCCGCGTAAGCAGGGGGTGATCGTCACGTACAACCTCCGGGGGGTCTCCATGAGCAGGCGCGAGGTTGCGCTCGGCAGCCCGCAGTCTTATCGCCAAATCGGGCTTAGAGTCATAAAGCGCCCCATAAATCTCGGCTATGGATCTCGATCCCCGCAGGGCTCCGGAAGGGCGGGGGGAGGCGGCGGAGGCGGGCGCGCCGGGAGATTCGGCTGCGTGCGGTGGCCGGTGGTGGGCGTCACCCCACCAATCCCGACGAGGTCCAGTCAGTGAGGATGAACTACCAGATAATCCTGGATGTGGACCTTGAGATCAGGCATCTCCGCATGATCTCCGCGCTGGCGGAGACGGGCAGTGTCACCCGGGCGGCGGCCCGGCTGGGGCTGTCCCAGCCGGCCATAACGAACCAGCTCCATCAGGTCGAGAGCGTCGTCGGCGGTGAGCTCTTCGTCCGCAGTCGTTCCGGGGTCGAGCCGACACCCCTGGGGCGCCAGGTCGTCGCCCGCGCGCGGATCGTGCTGTCGGAGGTCGACGCGCTCTTCGGCGACCTGCGCCTGTCCACCGGCCCGGCCGGGGTGCTGCGCCTGGGATCGGTGCATTTGGCGTGCGTGGCGAGCATCGTCGGGCGGATGGGCGAGGCGCTCCCCGGAAGCGAGATCTCGCTGCGAATCGAGCCCTCCACGGTGCTGCTGGCCGAGGCGCTGACGCGCGGCCACCTCGACGCGGCGCTGCTCGGCGTCATCGAGGGCTTCGACGTCACACTCGCCGCGCCGGTCGTCAGCCGCACCCTGGTGCCCAGGTATCCGATATTCGTCGCGCTGTCGGCGGCGCACCCGCTGGCCGGTGAGGAGGAGATCCGGCTCGCCGATCTGAAGGACGAGGCATGGATCAGCCCGCCCGGCGCCGACGACGGGTCGCTCGCCGCGCTGCGGGCGTCCTGCCGCGCCGCGGGGTTCGAGCCCAGGGTGCTCTACGACGCCCCGAGCGGGGCGGCGCGCCCGCTGGTAGTCGAGGGCCGGGGCGTGCGGCTGGTCGACCCGTCCTGGCCCCCGGCGCCCGGCACGGTCGTCCGTCCGCTCGCCGGGGAGCCGCAGGTCGCCCGACTGGTGGTGGCGTGGCGCCGCGACAGGCTGAGCGGCGAGGAGGCCGCCGCGCTCTATCGTGGCCTGGCGGACGCCTACTCCGACCACGTGGACGGCAACCCGGCGTTCAGCCGCTGGTGGCACACGCACCCCGAGGTGCATCCGCTCACGTGAGGGGCCGGTCGCCCGTCCCGGAGTCTCGCGTTACCGCGGTGCTTCCCGCGACCAGTGGGACGCGACTCCCACAGGCGCCCAGCCGGCCCCTCCACACCCGGGGGCCGGCTTTTTACGTGCCCTCCCTTGCCCGCCGTGACCGTGGTGTGGTCGTGTTGTCGCACGTCAGAGGCGGGTGATCGCATGGCTCGCTGCCGAAACGCAACATTCCAGTAATAGATTAGAAACTTATAATCTTTAGCTTTCTCGCATGAGGTCGTCTGAGTCACCGGACTCTCCATCCCCCGAACTGCCGGTGGAGATCGATCGCGGATCTCCGGTCCCCTACCACGAGCAGATCTACCGGCTGCTGCTCGACCAGATCGTGTCCGGACGCCTCGCTCCCGGCCAGAAACTCATGCAGGAGAAGGAGTACGCGGCACGTCTCGGGGTCAGCCTGGCCCCCGTGCGGCAGGCGATCCTGGCGCTCGCCAAGGACGGCTACCTGACCAGGACGCGCGGGCGTGGCACCTACGTCCGCGAGGCCAAGGTCGGCGCCGAGATCCAGCTGCTGTCCAGCTTCACCGCCACGCTCAACGCGACCGGGCTGCCCGCCGCGATGCGGGTGCTGGCGGCGGAGACGGTCCCCGCGTCCGAGCCGGTCAGTACGGCGCTCAGGATCCCGCTCGGCGCGGAGGTCTTCCGCCTGCGACGGGTGGCGTTCCTGTCGGGCGAGCCGGTCGTGCTCCTCACGGCGTCGTTGCCGGTCTCGCTGTTCCCCGGGCTCGGCGCGGCGGATCTGAGCGGATCGCTCTACGAACTGCTGCACGAGCGGTACGGCACGGTGATGACCTCCGCGCGCAACGTCATCGAGGTGGTGCGCGCTCTTCCCGAGCACGCCGGCCACCTCCAGGTGCCGGTGGGCGAGGCCCTGCTCCGTGTCGAGGCCGTGACCCACGACCAGCACGGCGTCCCGGTGGAGTTCTCGCAGGTTCTCTACCAGGCCGACCGGTTCAGGTTCGAGATAGAGAGCCATCCCCAGCACGGTGTGGGCTTCCAGCCTGATCGAACACCCCCCACGACATCCCCGACGGCATAGCCGCGCGGCCCGGCGGTCCCACGGCCGGCTCCGCGGCTCCCTAGCTCCATAGCTCCACCGCTCGACAGAGAGGGGCCATTGCCGTGGCCACATCGAGTCAAATACCGGCGTCCTCCTCCGACAGGCAGGCCGGCGTCTTCGTCCGGAACGCCACCGGACTGATCCGCGAGGTGTCCTTCTTCGACGCCTTCGTGATGAACACCTTCGGGATGAACGTCGCGGTCGGCGGCGTCTTCCTCTTCCTCCAGGCGCAGACGGCGTTCTCCGGGGGCAACATGTTGCTCGCGGTGGTCATCGGCACCCTGCTGATGGCGTTCACGCTGCTCAGGGTGTACGCCGAGTTCTCCGCCGCGATGCCGCGCTCCGGCGGCGACTACGTGTTCGTCAGCCGCACCCTGCATCCCATCCTCGGATTCCTGCTCTCCTGGAGCCAGGGCCTCTGGATGATCTTCTTCTGGATCGGGTTCAACGCCTACTTCGCGCTCACCTTCGCGGTGCCCGCCGCGCTGGCCACGCTGACGTCGGTCACCGGCCAGCCGATCTGGCTCGACATGGGCAACGCGCTCCTGGCCAAGCACGACCTGCTCGGCATCACCACCCAGTGGTGGGTGCTCGGGCTCGGCACGATCATCACCGTCGGATTCGGCGTGCTCATCGTGCTGGGCGGTCAGCGGTACTGGCGGTGGCAGAAGTTCCTGTTCGCCATCGCGGGCGTCAGCCTCCTGGTGTCCTTCGCGCTGCTGCTCTTCAACGGCGGGCACATCTCCGCCGGCTGGAACGAGTTCGCGGGCAGGAACCACGGGCTGAGCTTCGACCAGATCATCCCGGCGGCGGAGAAGGCCGGCTACACGGGCAACGGCGCGCCGTTCAGCTTCGTCGACACCCTGCTGATGCTGCCGTGGGTGTTCTTCGTGGTCGGGTACGCGCAGGGCTCCGCGCAGATCGGCGGCGAGATCAAGCGGGCGTCCAAGACGCAGTACCGCGCCATGGTCGGCGGCGTGCTGGTCAACGGCCTCGTGCTCGCCCTGCTCACGATCGTGCTCACCAGCCATGTGAGCCCCCAGTGGCTCGGCAGCCTGGGCTACCTGGCCGGGGCCGCGCCCGACACCCTCGGCCTGCCCGCGGGGCTGCCGCCCGGCTTCAACTTCCTGGCGGCGCTGCTGACCCACAACGTCTTCCTGCTCCTCCTCATCGGCGTCGGCTTCGTGATCTGGGCGGTGATGGGCACCCCGCTGTCGACGATGCAGGCGACCCGCTACATGCTCGCCTGGTCCCTCGACCGCACGGTGCCGCAGAAGCTCGGCGACGTCAGCGAGCGGTTCCACACCCCGGTGAAGGCGATCGTGCTCTGCGTCATCACCGGTGAGCTGGCCCTGATCGCACTGGTCAACTGGTCGGACGCCAGCCTGCTCGGCGCGCTGCTCGCCCAGATCCTGGCGTTCATCATCGTGTCGCTGGCCGGGGTGGTGTTCCCGTACCGGCTGCGCAACGTCTGGGAGTCGGCGGGCGGCAAGCGGGTCTTCGGGATCCCCGCGGTCGCGCTGGCCGGCGCGGGCGGGGTGCTGTCCCTGGGCGCGCTGATGATCACGTTCATCGCGGACGACACGATCAACTCCATGTTCGCGGTGACCCGGCAGCTCTCGCTGTGGTTCATGTTCGGGGTCGTCGCGACCGGAGTGGTCTGGTACGTCGCGGCCCGCCTGATCAACCGCAGCAGGGGCGTCGACCTCAGCCTGGTCTACCGGGAGATCCCGCCGGAGTGACCGGCCCCGCCCCCGCCCACCGAAGATCATGAAGGAGTTGTGCAGATGCGTTCGACCAGTACCGCGGGCCCGCGGGGCGTGCTCGTCATCGGCAACCTGACCATCGACGACGTCGTACGGTCCGACGGCACGGCCCGCATGGCCAGCCCCGGTGGCAACGCCGTGTACGCGGTGCTGGCGGCGCGGCTGTGGAACCCGGCGGCCGGCATCGTCACCAGGCGTGGAGACGATCTCCCCGGCGGCATTCTGGACACCCTCGAACGGCTGGAGGTGGACACCTCGGGCGTGCGCACCGTCGAGGGCCCCACCGTCCGCAACTGGGTGGTCTACGAGGACGACGGGCGGCGGCACTGGCTGTACCGGACTCCAAGGGAACGATCACGTGAGGTCGCGGTGCGGCCCGAGGACATCCCGGACGGCAGGCTACGGGCCGACCCCGCGCCCGTGGTGCACATCGCGGCCATGCCGCTGTCCGCGGCGGCCGAGCTGGTCGACCACATCAGGGCGACCGCCCCCGGCGCGCTGATCACGCTGGACACCCACGAGGACTGGGCCGGCGACCCCGAGGCCGTCCTGCGGCTGGCCGAGCGGGCCGACGTGTTCGTCCCCAGCAGGGAGGAGCTGGCCGAGCTGGCCGGCTACGACGACCCGCCCCGGGCGGCGGCGATGCTCCGTGGGCGGGGCGTGCCCGCGGTGGTGGTGAAGCTGGGTGCCGAGGGCGCCCTGATCGACGCCGAGGGTACGGCCGCGCCCGAGATGGTCGAGGCGTACCCGGCGAACGCCGTCGACACCACCGGGGCCGGTGACACCTTCTGCGGGGCGCTGGCCGCCGCGCTCGCCTCCGGCCTCACCCTGCCTGAGGCCGTACGGCGCGGTGCGGCCAGCGCGGCGTGGGCGATCGAGGAGTACGGCTCGCTGGCCCTCGCCGGTCTCGATCCGGAGACCGCCCGGCGGCGGTTCGCGGCCCTGTCCGCCAGGGCCGAGGCCGTGCCGTCCCCGGAGCCGTCCGAGGCGCCCGGCGCTCATTCCGCCTCCGAGGAGCCCGCGTACGACATCGACGTGATGCGCCGCGAGATCGCCATGATCCCGGACGTGATCGCCCAGCACCTGGCCGACCCCGGTGGCCACGTGGAGCGGATCGCCCAGATCCTCACCGATCGCGGCATCGAGCACCTGTTCCTGGTCGGCTGCGGCGACTCCTACTTCGCCGGGCTGGCCACGGCGCTGGCGTTCCAGCGGCACACCGGGATCTCAGCCCGAGCCGTGCACGCCCTCGACTTCGCCCGCTACCAGGTGCGGTACCTGCCGGAGCGGAGCGCGGTCGTGTGCGTGTCGTTCTCGGGCAGGGTGGGCCGCACCACCGAGGCGGTGGTGCAGGCACGCAGGTTCGGGCACCTGGCGATCGCGCTGACCAACAACGAGAGCGGCGCGCTGGCCGAGGCCGCCGAGCTGGTGCTGCCGATCGCGGTGCCGACCCTGGGCTTCTCGCCCGGCACCAGCACCTACCTCGGCATGGTCGCCACCCTGGACGACCTGGCGCTGCGCTGGGCGCGGGCGCGCGGCCGGGACGCCGCCGCCGCGCGCGCCGCGCTCACGGCCGTACCCGCATTGGCCGAGCAGACCCTGCGGGCCAACGCCGGCCCGGCGGACAAGGCGGCGCGGGCACTGGCGGGGCACCAGTGGATCACCTTCCTGGGGGCCGGCCCCAACGAGTCCTCGGCGAAGTTCGGCGCGGCCAAGCTGTTCGAGGGCCCGCAGGTCGTCGGGGTGAGCACCAACATCGAGGAATGGGCCCACGAGGAGTACTTCGTGAGCTCGGCCGGCACGCCGGTGGTCATGGTCGCGCCGTCGGGAGCCGGGGCCGACCGGGCGGCGGAGATCCTCAGCGAGCTGGACTTCATCGGGGCCTTCCCCGTCGTCGTCAGCGACATCACCCCGGAGCCCTCCGCGCTGCACCTGCCGCTGGCCCCGGGCGTGCCGGAGGAGTTCTCGCCGCTGCTGGCGGCGCTCCCGCTGAGCCTGATCGGCTTCCACCTCGCCGAGGTGCTGGGCAAGAAGAGCTACAACTTCCCCAGCGAGGCGGCGAAGACCGAGCACTACGACACGATCCACCGCGTCGTGATCGGAGAACCGGCATGAGCACTCCCGTTCCCCTGGCCGACATCGAGGCCGAGGCCGCCCGGCTCACCTCCGCGTTCGCCGCGCGCGGCCTCACCGTACGGCTCATCGGCGGCCTCGCCGTCGCCCGGCACCGGCACCGCGACGTGCCCGCCACGCTGAGCAGGGAGTACGGCGACATCGACCTGGTGATCCTCCCCAAGGAGGGCAAGGCTTTCAGGTCGGCCATGGCCGAGCTCGGCTACGTCCCCAACGTGCGGTTCAACAACATGCGCGGCGACCGGCGGATGCTCTTCGCCGACGAGCCCAACGGGCGCAAGCTCGACGTGTTCGTGGGCGGGTTCCAGATGTGCCACAGCATGGACCTCGCCGACCGGCTCTCGCTGCACCCCGAGACGCTCTCGCCCGCCGACCTCCTGCTCACCAAGCTGCAGGTGGTGGAGGTCAACCGCAAGGACCTGACGGACGCGCTGACGATCCTGCTCACCCACGAGGTGGCGGCGCCGGACGCGCGGGGGGCAGAGCCCGACCACATCAGCTCCGACCGGCTCGTGCGGATCACGAGCATGGACTGGGGCTGGTACACCACCTTCACCGACAACCTGGCCAGGCTTCCCGGCCTGGCCGCCGAGCTGCTCGGCCCGGCCGAGGCCGAGGCGGTCGGCGGCCGGGCACGCGGGCTCGGCGACGTGCTCGCCGCCGCCCCGAAGTCGCTGAAGTGGCGGGCGCGCAACGCGGTGGGCCGCCGCGTGCCCTGGTACGACCTCCCCGACGAGATTGGAGGGCCGATCGATGCGCAGTCGTGACGTCAAGATCTTCTTCGCCACCGACATCCACGGTTCGGACCGCTGCTTCCGCAAGTTCGTCAACGCCGGCAGGTTCTACGGGGCCGACGTGCTGATCATGGGCGGCGACATCACCGGCAAGATGCTGGTGCCGATCGTCGAGGGCACCGGTGGGCGGTACCGCTCCCACCTGTTCGGCCGTGACCGGGAGGTCGGGGCCGAGGAGCTGCCCGCGCTGCGCAAGCTGATCGCGGACGCCGGCTTCTACGCCTACGACACCACCCCCGACGAGATCGCGGAGTTCCGCGAGCGCCCCGAGCTGGTCGAGGAGACCTTCCGCAAGCACATGCACGAGACGCTGTCCGCGTGGATGTCGCTCGCGGAGGAGCGGCTGGCGGGCACCGGCATCATGTGCCTGCTCGCGCCGGGCAACGACGACCCTCTCTTCGTCGACGACGTGCTCGGCTCCTCGGACATGCTGATCAACCCCGAGGGGCGGCTGGTCGAGCTGCCGGGCGGCTTCACGATGATCTCGGTCGGCTACTCCAACCCGACTCCCTGGGACTCCCCGAGGGAGCTGCCCGAGGACCAGCTGGCCGAGCGAATCAACCGCGAGGCCGCCAAGATCCCCGACCCGTCCAAAGCGATCTTCAACCTGCACGTACCGCCCAAGGACACCCCGATCGACCAGGCCATGGCCCTGGACGCCGAGTTCCGCCCGGTGCTGAAGTCGGGAAGCCCCGTGATCACCGGGGTCGGGTCGCAGGCCGTACGGGACGCGATGACCACCTACCAGCCGCTGCTCGGCCTGCACGGGCACATCCACGAGTCCCGGGGCGAGGCGGGCATCGGCCGCTCCCGCTCGATCAACCCGGGCAGCGAGTACTCCGAGGGCGTGCTGCGCGGAGCCCTGATCAGCCTCTCCACCAAGAAGGGGATCCGTGGGTACCAGCTCGTCGCGGGGTGAGGCGCCGGACGTGGCGCCGGACGTGGTGCCGGACGTGGTGCCGGACGACGCGCCGGGGGCGCCCACCGTGGCGGTCATCGGATCGGCCCGGCTGGAGGCGCCCGACCCGGCCTGGCACCAGGCCCTCGCCCTCGGCGCGGCGCTCGGCGGGCGGGGCTGGCGGGTGATGACCGGCGGGTACGGCGGGCTGATGGGCGCCGCCGCCCAGGGCGCGCGCGAGGCCGGCGCGGCGGTGGTCGGGCTGCCCATGAGGGGGTGGTCCGGGCTCACCCCGAGCCCGTGGTGCACCGAGCTGCGCTGGGCCGACGACTACTCCGGACGGCTGCGCCACCTGCTCGCCGCCGACGCGGTGGTGGCACTTCCCGGCGGGGTGGGCACGCTCGGCGAGGCCGCCGTGGTGTGGTCCGCCCTGCAGACCGAGCCGGGCGCGGCCCGGCTGGTGCTGCTCGGCACGCGCTGGCGCCGGCTGCGGGAGGCGTTCGCGGCCGAGCTGGTCATCGGCGCCGACGACCTGCGGCTCGCGCCCGTGGCGCGGGACGTCGGCGAAACCCTGTCCCTGCTGGAGCGGGCCCTCGCCCACGCTCCCGTCCCGCGTCCGAGGGGCTGAGCGTGGACCTGGTGATCCACGCCCTCCGGGCGGTCACCGGCGGCCGCGAGGCGCCGGCCACGGTGGCCGTGCGCGACGGCCGGATCGCCGCCGTCGAGCCGCACGGCACGGCCTTCCCCGGCGCCGCCGAGGTGGCCGAGCTGGGCGCGGACGTCGTGCTGCTGCCCGGCCTGGTGGACTCGCACGTGCACGTCAACGAGCCGGGCCACGCCGAGTGGGAGGGGTTCGCCAGCGCGACCCGCGCCGCCGCGGCGGGCGGGATCACGACGCTCGTCGACATGCCGGTGGACAGCGTCCCCGCCACGGTCGACGTCGCGGCGCTCGCGGCCAAGCGCGGCGCCGCCTCCGGGCGGTGCCACGTCGACGTCGGGTTCTGGGGCGGCGCCATCCCCGGCAACACCGGTGAGCTGGCCGCGCTGCACCGGGCCGGGGTCCTCGGCTTCAAGTGCTTCCTGGCGGACTCCGGCGCCCCGGACTTCCCGCCGCTCACGCCGGCCGGGCTGGCCGAGGCGATGTCGGCGGTGCGGGAGTTCGACGGCGTCCTGCTCGTGCACGCGGAGAGCGAGGCGGAGCTGGCCGGGTGCCCGCCGCCCAGGGGGCCGCGCTACGCGGGCTTCCTGGGCTCGCGGCCCGCCCGGGCCGAGGAGGCCGCCGTCGCCGCGGTGATCGACGCCGCCCGGCTGACCGGAGCGCGGGCCCACCTCGTGCACCTGTCCAGCGCCCGCGCGCTGCCCCTGATCGCCGCCGCCCGCCGTGAGGGCGTGCGGATCACCGCCGAGACCTGCCCCCACTACCTCTCGCTCTGCGCCGAGGAGATCCCCGACGGCGCCACCGAGTTCGCGTGCTGCCCGCCGATCAGGGAGGCCGCCAACCGCGAGCCGCTCTGGGCCGGGCTGGCCGACGGCACCATCGACCTGGTGGTCTCCGACCACTCGCCCTGCGCCGCCGAGCTCAAGCACCGCGACACCGGCGACTTCGGCGCGGCCTGGGGCGGCATCTCCTCGCTGCAGCTCGCGCTGCCGGTCGTGTGGACGGAGGCCCGCCGGCGCGGCGTCCCCCTGGCCGAGGTCGCCCGGTGGATGTGCGAGCGCCCGGCACGCCTCGCGGGCCTGGCGGGGAAGGGCGCGATCGCCACGGGATTCGACGCCGACCTGTGCGTCTTCGCTCCCGACGAGGGCTTCACCGTGCGGGTCGAGGATCTGCACCACCGCCAGCCGGTCAGCCCGTACACCGGCCGGCGCCTGTACGGGGCGGTGCGCCGCACCTGGCTGCGCGGGCGCGACGTCGACCCGCTCCACCCCGCCGGACGGCTGCTGACCCGTACGGCGTACCGTCTGGAGGGCACCCCATGAAGATCCTCGTCGTCAACCCCAACACCTCGGAGTCCATGACCGCCGCCATCGCCGCGACGGCGCGGCGCGCGGCCTCGCCGGGCACCGAGATCCTCGCCGTGCAGCCGCTCTACGGCGCGGAGGCGATCGACTGCGCGATGGAGAGCTACCTCTCCGCGGTCGCGGTGATGGACCGGATCACCACGATCGGCGAGCCGTACGACGCGGTGGTGATGGCCGGGTTCGGCGAGCACGGGCGTGAGGGGGTGCAGGAGATCGTCGACGTCCCTGTGCTGGACATCGCGGAGTGCTCCGCCCATGTCGCGCAGCTGATCGGCCGCAGCTACTCGGTGGTGACCACCCTCCAGCGCTCGGTCGGCGCGATCGAGGACCGCCTGAGACTCGCGGGCCTCGCCGACCGGTGCGCCTCGGTCCGCTCCTGCGGGCTGTCGACCCTGGACGTCGACCGCGACCCGGCCGCCGCCATGGAGGCGATCGTGGCCGAGGCGGAGCGCGCCGTCCGGGACGACCACGCCGAGGTGATCTGCCTCGGCTGCGGCGGCATGGCGGGGCTGGACGAGGCGATCACCGCGCGGCTCGGGGTGCCGGTCGTCGACGGCGTCGCCGCGGGCGTGCGCCTGGCCGAGGCGGTCGTCGGCCTCGGCCTGCGCACCAGCAAGGTCTGTACGTACGCACCGCCGGACCCGAAGGCCATCACCGGATGGCCCCTCTCCCGGCACCTCGGCATGGAGGCCTCGTGAACCCTACCGATCCCGCCCCTACCTCGCTGGAAACGACGGGAGCGACGGGCATGACCGGCGTCGACCTGGCGTCCCGATGGCTCGGCGGGGGCGTGGTCGCCGCCAGCGACGAGTCGTTCGGCCTCAAGGAGAACCTGCTGGTCCCTGGGCCCGCCGACTTCGTGCCGGGCCGCTACGACCACCGGGGGGAGATCGTCGACGGCTGGGAGACCAGGCGGCGGCGCGGCGAGCCCGGCCACGACTGGGCGATCATCCGGCTCGGCGCGCCCGGCGTGATCACCTGTGTGGACGTGGACACCAGCTTCTTCACCGGCAACTACCCCCCGTACTGCCGCGTGGAGGCCTGCGGGATGGAGGGATACCCCGGGGTGGACGAGCTCACCTCCCCGGACGCGGGATGGGCCGAGATCGTGCCGAGGAGTCCCCTGAAGGGGGACGGCCACAACCTGTTCGCCGTGTCCGACCCCCGGCGGTTCACCCATGTGCGGCTGTCGATCGATCCGGACGGGGGAGTGGCCCGGCTGCGGGTGCACGGCGAGGTGGTGCCCGATCCGAGGCACTGGGACGGGCTGACCTTCGACCTGGCAGGTCAGGACCAGGGCGGCCTGGTGGTGGCGAGCAGTGACGCCTTCTACACCTCCGCCGAGCTGCTCAACCGCCCGGACCGGGCCCGCACCATGGGAGAGGGCTGGGAGACGAGCCGCCGCAGGGACGGCGGCCACGACTTCGCGGTGATCAGGCTGGCCGCCACTGGGCGGCCGCGGCAGATCGAGATCGACACCACTCACTTCAAGTACAACGCCTCGGCCGAGGTCGAGCTGTACGGCTGCGCGCCCGGCGACGACGCGACGCTGCCGGGGACGGACTCGCCGCTGTGGTTCCCGGTGCTGCCGCGCACGAGGATCCGGCCCGACACCCGGCACCTGTTCACCCTGCGCGAGCCAGGCGAGGCGCTGACGGCCGTGCGCGTCGACGCGTTCCCCGACGGGGGCATCTCGCGGGTCCGGCTGGTCGGCACGGTCGAGCCGTCCGCCAGGCTCCGGGCCGGGCTGCGCTGGTTCAACGCGCTGCCGGAGGGCCAGGCCGCGTACTGCCTGGCGGAGGCGGGCATGCCGGCGGCGGACGTCGCGGGCGTGCTGGCCGCCCGGCCGCTCTCCGCCGACCTTCCCGGGGGGATCGCCGGGGACGTCCTCGCGTCCCTGATCACGGGAGGCTCGCGATGACGCCTGACCTCCCGGACTACGTGTGCTCGTGCGGGCGCTCCCATGCCCCCTCGGCCGAGCGGTGGAGGTGCGACTGCGGAGGGCTGCTCGATCTCGCGCCTGCCGCGCTGACCTTCCGCCCCCGGCACGGCGACCACTCCCTGTGGCGCTACGAGGACGCCATCCCCGTGCCCGGCCGCCACTTCAGCCTGGGCGAGGGCATGACACCGCTGATCGAGGCGTCCCTGGACGGGGAGGAGGGCGTGCGGCTCAAGCTGGAGTACGCCTCTCCCACGGGCTCCTTCAAGGACAGGGGCGCGGTCGTGCTCGTGGCCCTCGCCCGGGTCCTCGGCGCCACCCGGCTGGTCGCCGACAGCAGCGGCAACGCGGGCACGGCCGTCGCCGCGTACGCGGCCCGCGCGGGCGTGGCCGCCGAGATCTTCGTGCCCTCCGGCACCAGCGAGAAGAAGCTCCTGCAGATACGAGGCCACGGGGCGAAGGTCACGGTGGTCGACGGGTCGCGCGAGGACACGGCCGAGGCGGCGGCAGAGCGGGTGGAGGCGACCGGCGCCTTCTACGCCAGCCACGTCTACAACCCCTACTTCTACGAGGGCACCAAGACCTACGCCCTGGAGGTGTTCGAGCAGCTCGGTGGGACCGCTCCCGCCACGCTGGTCCTGCCCGCCGGCAACGGCACGCTCGTGCTGGGCGCCTACCGAGGATTCGCTGAGCTCCGCGCCGCCGGGCTCACCGACCGCCTCCCGCGCATCGTGGCCGTGCAGGCGGAGCGGTGCTCCCCGGTGGCCGCCGCCTTCGCGGCCAGGAGCGACGACGTCGAGCCGGTCACCCCGGGGCGGACGGTGGCCGAGGGCATCGCCATCGCCGCGCCCGCGCGGGGCGCCCGCATGCTGGAGATCGTCCGGGAGACCGGCGGAGCGGTCGTCACCGTGTCGGAGGACGAGATCGGCGCCGCGCACGCCGCTCTGGCCGCACGGGGGCTGTGGGCCGAGCCCACGGGCGCGGTCGCGTACGCCGCCGTGCGGCGGCTGCGCGCGGGCGGCTCCCCGTTCGGGGAGGGCACCGTCGTGGCCCCGCTCTGCGGCTCCGGGCTCAAGGCGTCCATGTGACCGTGCGCGTACGGCCGCGGGGCGTGCGCGGCCGTACGCGGGAGTCGGTGGCGGGCCGGGCCGGGCGATAGGGTTGGGAAGCGCCGAAGCAGGCCGGGCGGAGCCCGTTACAAGGAGTTCGCATGAGTCCACCGGTCCGCCGCACGCCCGAGAGGGCCGAGGCCGACGACCCGCAGGCGATGGTGCCTGGCGCGTGGCTCCTGCTGATCTACAAGGTGCCCTCCGAGCCCTCGCGGGTCCGCGTGGCCGTCTGGCGCGAGCTGAAGCGGCTGGGGGGTCTCTACCTGCAGCAGGCGGTCTGCGTCTTCCCGCAGCTGGGCGCGATCGAGGACGATCTGCTGCAGATCAGGCAACGGATCGAGTCGCTGGGCGGCATTTCGTACTATTTCCCGATCAAGACGGGTGACCGCGAGCAGGACATCACGCTGGTCCAGAGCTTCCGCGACATGGCGGCCAAGGAGTACGCCGAGATCATCGAGGAGTGCCAGACCAAGTTCGTCAAGGAGATCGAGTTCGAGCGGTTCCGCGAGAACTACACCTTCGAGGAGTCCGAGGAGATCCGGCAGGATCTCGACAAGATCAGGCGATGGTTCGAGAAGGTCGTGACCAGAGACTGGTTCGGCGGCCCAGGCCGCCAGGAGTGCGAGCGGTGGCTGGCCACCTGCGAGAGCCTCCTGGAAGACTTCGAGCAGGATGTCTACGAGCGCACGGGCGGCACCGGCCGGGCGGGGGAGTGAGGCGGGGGCGTCGCCCGCCGTCCGGTCCCGCTGGGCTACCCTCGTCCCCGTGCGGTCAAATCCGATCCGCATGGCAGGCTTGGGTGAGCGCGACCATCAGCAAAAGGAACGAGGTCGAGGTGCAGGGCTGGCACGGACTCGACGACGTGCCCGGAGACTGGGGCAGGTCTGTCATCACGATCGGGGTGTTCGACGGTGTGCACCAAGGTCACCAGCGCATGGTCGAACGTGCCGTCGCCATGGCGGCCGGCCTCGGCCTTCCCTCCGTGGTGATCACCTTCGACCCCCACCCCGACGAGGTGGTGCGGCCCGGCAGCCATCCGCCCCGGCTCACCACGGCGCGCCACCGCACCGAGCTGCTGGGCAGGCTCGGCGTCGACGCGGTGTGCGTCCTGCCGTTCACGCTGGAGTTCTCCCGCATGACCCCCGACGAGTTCGTCCAGGCGGTCCTCGTCGACCGGCTGCACGCCGCAGGGGTGGTGGTCGGGGAGAACTTCCGGTTCGGCCACAAGGCGGCGGGCGACGTCGAGACGCTCCGCGAGCTCGGCGAGAAGTACGACTTCGTGGCCGAGGCGGTCCCGCTGGTCAGCAACGGCGAGGCGATCTCCTCCAGCCTGGTCAGAGAGAGGCTGGCGGCGGGCGACGTCGCGGCGGCGGCCGACGCGCTCGGCCGGCCGCACCGGGTCGAGGGCGTGGTCGTCCGCGGCCACCAGCGGGGCAGGGCGCTGCTGGGCTTCCCCACGGCCAACGTCGAGTCCCCCCCGTTCACCGCCATCCCGGCCGACGGCGTCTACGCGGGCTGGCTCGAGTGCACGCAGTCCCCCTCGCCATACCAGGGTGAGCGGTGGCCGGCGGCGATCTCCATCGGCACCAACCCGACCTTCGAGGGGGTCGAGCGCACGGTCGAGGCCTACGCCCTCGACCACGATGATCTCGACCTCTACGGGGCCCACGTCGTCGTCGACTTCGCGGTGCGGCTCCGCGACACGCTGAAGTTCGACTCCGTCGACGCGCTGATCGAGCAGATGCGCCGCGACGTCGACGAGGCCCGCCGCCTGATCGGCGGCTGACCTACCGGAGCGGTCCGCACGATCGGCGGCCCTTCGCGAGGAGCACGGAGCTGTCCACGGTGATGGCGGGGCGATGGTAGCCTGACGTGTCGGCTCGGTTTCGGCGCGCTGCGCGCTGCCCGTCGACCGGTTACGGCGACTGTAGGCACACACGGTCGTTCGTTAGCAATCATCTGACGTGTGCCCGTAGACAGTTGAAGGAGAGCCGTGTCGCTCGACACCGCCGCCAAGAAGACGATCATCAGTGAGTACGGCACCGGAGACGGTGACACCGGGTCCCCCGAGGTGCAGATCGCGCTGCTGAGCAAGCGCATCAGCGAGCTCACCGAGCACCTCAAGACCCACAAGCACGACCACCACAGCCGCCGTGGGCTGCTGCTGCTGGTCGGCCGTCGCCGCCGCCTGCTGAAGTACCTCTCCAGCAAGGACATCGCGCGCTACCGCACCCTGATCGAGCGGCTCGGTCTGCGCCGATAGTGTAGAGGGGAGCGGCATCGTGTCGCTCCCTCTCTCATATCAGGGCAAAGGCATCCCTGATATGGAGAAATCCGGTCGGCGCGTCGCAGCGCGGCGCGCGGCCGCTTCCGAGCAAACTTGCCTCTAGCAAGACAACTGAAGAGCCGAGAAAGTGCCCCGCGTCCCGCACAGCACAAACGCGCGTTCCCGTGACGCCTGCGGGCCGGTCCTCGGTAGTGGCTTCCGGATGTCGACGGCGCGAACGCCGTACAGCCCGGGTGCTTCGATCGAAGACCGGCGCTGCACATGACGGGGAGCCGGCATAACGGAGCCAGGCACCAGCGAGCCGACCGCGACGATACCGGTCGGCCGGCGAGTGCCTGAGCGTGTGCGACCACAGCACGGACGCGGGCGACGACCCAAGGAGGTCCCCCGTGGAGGGTGTCCACAGCACGGAAGCCGTGATCGACAACGGCTCATTCGGTACGCGTACCATCCGGTTCGAGACCGGGCGGCTCGCGCGCCAGGCGGCGGGAAGCTCCGTCGTCTACCTGGACGACGACACGATGGTCCTGTCCGCCACCACCGCGTCCAAGCATCCCAAGGAGAGCCTGGACTTCTTCCCGCTCACCGTGGATGTCGAGGAGCGGATGTACGCCGCGGGCCGGATCCCCGGTTCGTTCTTCCGCCGTGAGGGCCGGCCGTCCGAGGACGCCATCCTCACCTGCCGCCTGATCGACCGTCCGCTGCGCCCGTCCTTCGTCAAGGGCCTGCGCAACGAGGTCCAGGTCGTGGCGACGATCATGGCGCTCAACCCCGACCACCTGTACGACGTCGTGGCCATCAACGCCGCGAGCCTGTCGACGCAGCTGGCCGGCCTGCCCTTCTCCGGCCCGATCGGCGGCGTCCGCGTCGCGCTGATCAGCGGCCAGTGGGTGGCGTTCCCGACCCACTCGGAGCTGGAGGGCGCGACCTTCGACATGGTCGTCGCCGGCCGGGTCCTGGAGGACGGCGACGTCGCGATCATGATGGTCGAGGCCGAGTCGACCCGCGACACGCTCAAGCTGGTCAACGAGGGCGCGGTCGCTCCGACCGAGGAGACCGTTGCCGAGGGCCTGGAGGCGGCGAAGCCGTTCATCAAGGTGCTCGTCGAGGCGCAGAACAAGATCGCTCAGGTCGCCGCCAAGGAGACCGCGCAGTTCCCCGTCTTCCTCGACTACCAGGAGGACGTGTACGAGGCCGTCGCGGGCGCGGTGCGCAGCGAGCTGGCCTCCGCGCTGACGATCGCCGGCAAGAAGGAGCGCGAGGCCGAGCTCGACCGGGTCAAGGCTCTCGCGCTGGAGAAGCTGGGCCCCGACTTCGAGGGCCGCGAGAAGGAGATCTCCGCCGCCTTCCGCTCGCTGACCAAGAAGCTCATGCGCGAGCGCGTGATCAGCGAGGGCGTCCGCATCGACGGCCGCGGCACCAAGGACATCCGGCAGCTCAGCGCCGAGGTCCAGGTGGTCCCGAGGGTTCACGGGTCGGCCCTGTTCGAGCGCGGCGAGACCCAGATCCTGGGCATCACCACGCTGAACATGCTCCGCATGGAGCAGATGATCGACACGCTCAACCCCGAGCGCACCAAGCGCTACATGCACAACTACAACTTCCCGCCTTACTCCACCGGTGAGACCGGCCGCGTGGGCTCGCCCAAGCGCCGCGAGATCGGCCACGGCGCGCTCGCCGAGCGGGCGCTCGTGCCGGTGCTCCCGAGCCGCGAGGAGTTCCCGTACGCCATCCGCCAGGTGTCGGAGGCGCTGAGCTCCAACGGTTCGACCAGCATGGGCTCGGTCTGCGCCTCGACCATGGCGCTCCTGGACGCGGGTGTCCCGCTCAAGGAGATGGTCGCGGGCATCGCGATGGGCCTCATCGGCGAGGGCGGCCAGTTCGTCACGCTGACCGACATCCTCGGTGCCGAGGACGCCATGGGCGACATGGACTTCAAGGTCGCCGGCACGCGTGACGTCATCACGGCGCTGCAGCTCGACACCAAGCTCGACGGCATCCCGGCGTCGGTCCTGGCGGGCGCGCTCAAGCAGGCCAAGGCCGCCCGGCTCGCGATCCTCGACGTGATGCAGGAGGCGATCGACTCCCCGGCGGAGATGAACCCGACCGCGCCGCGCATCATCACGATCAAGGTCCCGGTCGACAAGATCGGCGAGGTCATCGGCCCGAAGGGCAAGATGATCAACCAGATCCAGGACGACACCGGCGCCGAGATCACGATCGAGGACGACGGCACGATCTACATCGGCGCGACCGACGGCCCGTCGGCCGAGGCCGCGCGCACGACGATCAACTCGATCGCGAACCCGCACATGCCGGAGATCGGCGAGCGCTACCTGGGCACGGTCGTCAAGATCGCGGCCTTCGGCGCGTTCGTCAGCCTGCTCCCCGGCAAGGACGGCCTGCTGCACGTCTCCCAGATCCGCAAGCTGCACGGCGGCAAGCGCATCGAGAACGTCGAGGACGTCATGAACGTCGGCGACAAGATCCAGGTGGAGATCGCCGAGATCGACTCGCGCGGCAAGCTCTCCCTGGTCCCCGTCGAGGTCATCGAGAAGGAGGCCGCGGCCAAGGCCGAGGGCGGTTCCGAAGCCGAGGGCGCGAGCCAGGCCGACTCCGAGCCGCGCGACGACCGCGGCGAGCGGAGCGACCGCGGCGACCGAGGCGGCGAGCGGCCGCGCCGGTCGCGCACCCGCGGTGGACGGGACGACCGCAACTCGTGACGACCACCACTCTGCACCCCGGCAGGGACGGTGCCGGGGTAGTGCAGCGCACCGTCCTTCCCGGTGGTCTCCGGGTGGTGACCGAGACCATGCCGACCGTGCGTTCCGTCGCGGTCGGCATGTGGGTCGGCATCGGATCACGTGACGAGGCCTCCGAGCACACGGGGGCCACCCACTTCCTTGAGCACCTGCTGTTCAAGGGCACTCCCACCCGCGACGCCCTGGAGATCTCCGCGGCGATCGAGGGCATCGGCGGCGAGATCAACGCGTTCACCGCCAAGGAGTACACCTGCTACTACGCGCGGGTGCTCGACGAGGACCTGCCGCTGGCCATCGACGTGCTGGCCGACGTCGTGACCTCCTCCCTGATCACCGCCGAGGACGTCGAGTCCGAGCGCGGCGTGATCCTGGAGGAGATCGCCATGCACGACGACGACCCGTCGGACGTCGTGCACGAGCAGTTCTCCGCGGAGCTGTACGGCGACACTCCCGTCGGGCGGCCCATCCTCGGGTCGGTCGAGTCGATCAACGAGCTGTCGCGCGAGCGCATCGCCGAGTACTACAAGAGCTACTACCGGCCGCCGCACACCGTGGTCTCGGTGTGCGGCAACATCACCCACGAGCGGGTCGTCGAACTGGTGGCCTCGGCCTACCAGCGCGCGGGCGCGCTCGGCGGTTCGGCCGCCCCCGTCCCGCCGCGTCTGTCCGGCGAGGGCGCCTCGCCGCGCTCCGGCGTGCGCGTGGTCGACCGGCCGACCGAGCAGGCCAATCTGGTCCTCGGCACCACCGCGTTCTCGCGTACGGACGACCGGCGCTTCGCCCTGGGCGTGCTCAACGCCGCCCTGGGCGGGGGCATGTCGTCCCGGCTTTTCCAGGAGATCCGCGAGAAGCGCGGCCTGGCCTACTCCGCGTACAGCTTCACGGCCCAGTACGCGGACACCGGCCAGTTCGGGATCTACGTGGGGTGCCTTCCCGCCAAGGTCGACGAGGTGCTGAAGATCTGCCGCGAGGAGATCAGCCGGGTCGTCGCGGAGAGCATCACCGAGGACGAGATCGGGCGCGGCAAGGGCCAGATGCGCGGCGGCCTCGTGCTCGGCCTGGAGGACACCGGCTCCCGCATGTCGCGCATCGGCAAGAGCGAGCTGGTGTACGACACGCTGATGCCGGTCGACGAGGTGCTGGCGCGCATCGACGCCGTCACCCCGGAGGAGGTCGACTCCGTGGCCAGGGAGATCCTCTCCCAGCCGATGACGCTGGCCGTCATCGGCCCGTACGGCGACAAGGACTTCGGCGCCTACGTCGGCTGACGGCCGCGACGTGACCAGGCCCGGGCCCCGCGAGGGGTCCGGGCCTTTCGTTCGCGCTACGCTTGGACGTCGTGATCAGGGTTGGAGTTCTGGGCGCCCGCGGGCGCGTCGGTGTCGAAGTCTGTAAGGCCGTCCACGCGGCGGACGACATGGAGCTGGTGGCGGCCGTCGACGCCGGCGATCCCATCGAGTCGCTGACCCCCGCCGAGGTGGTGGTCGACTTCACCCACCCCGACGTGGTCATGGACAACCTGAAGTGGTGCATCGAGCACGGCATCCACCCGGTGGTGGGCACGACCGGGTTCGACGCCGGCCGCCTCGCGACCGTGCGCGGCTGGCTCGCCGCTCACCCGGGCGTCAACGCCCTGATCGCCCCCAACTTCGGCATCGCGGCCGTGCTGATGATGCACTTCGCCCAGCAGGCCGCGCGCTACTTCGAGTCCGTCGAGATCGTCGAGCTGCACCACCCGAACAAGGCCGACGCACCCTCGGGCACGGCCCGGCGCACGGCCGAGCTGGTGGCCGAGGCGCGGCGCAAGGCGGGCCTCGGCGCCATGCCGGACGCCACGTCCTCCGAGCTCGACGGTGCCCGCGGGGCCGACGTCGACGGCGTGCGGGTCCACGGGGTGCGCCTGGCGGGCCTGATCGCCCACCAGGAGGTGCTGCTGGGCGGCGACGGCGAGATCCTGACGATCCGCCACGACACGATGAACCGCTCGTCGTTCACCCCTGGCGTGCTCCTCGGCGTGCGCCGCGTCCGCGAGCTTCCCGGCCTCACCGTGGGCCTGGAGAACCTTCTCGACCTCTGAAGCCCTGCCAGGTAAGGCCGGGCGGGCCCTGGAGGGGCTTTCGGGGGCCCGGGAGGTCCCTCAGTGCGCCTGCGGCCTAACGAGGCGGGCAGAGGATTTCAGAGGGCCAGCCCGATCGTGAACAGCAGGCCGAAGGCGAGCTGCAGGCGCCCGGTCTGCTGGAGCGTCGTGATCAGGGCGCGCCCGTCGCCCCCGCCCTGCACGGCCCTCACCGGTCCGAGCGCGAGGGGCAGCGCGAGCACGGTCAGCAGCGTGAACGGCCGTACGAACGCCAGGGCCAGCGCGATGGCGAACGGCAGCAGCAGGCAGGTGCTGTAGAGCACGCGGGTGCGGGTGTCGCCGAGCACCACCGCGAGCGTGCGCTTGCCCGCCGGGCCGTCGGTCGCGATGTCGCGCAGGTTGTTCACCACGAGCAGCGCGCAGGCCAGCAGCCCGACCGGCACGGCGGCGGCCACGGCGGGCCACGGGAGGCTCTCAAGCTGCACGTACGTCGTGCCGGTCACGGCCACCAGGCCGAAGAACACGAACACCGAGATCTCGCCGAGCGCGCGGTAGCCGTACGGGCGGGAGCCTCCGGTGTAGAACCACGCGGCGGCGATCGCCAGCGCGCCCACGAGCAGCAGCCACCAGGCCCCGGTCACCAGGACGAGCACCAGCCCCGCGACCGCCGCCAGCAGGAAGCACCCGAGCGCGGCCGTCAGCACCGACCGGGGAGCGGCCACCCGGGAGCCCACGAGCCTGAGCGGGCCCACGCGGTCCTCGTCGGTGCCGCGCACGCCGTCGCTGTAGTCGTTGGCGTAGTTGACGCCCACCTGGAGGATCAGCGCCACGAACAGGGCCAGCAGCGCTCGCCACCAGACCGCTCCGCCGTACGAGATCGCCACGCCCGTGCCCACGGCGACGGGGACCACCGCCGCGGGAAGGGTGCGGGGCCGTGCCCCCGCGAGCCACTGAGCGGGTGTCGCCAACGTCGCCCCTCTTCGGAAGATTCGGTCCCCGGCCCGGCCGTGGAGCGCTCGCTCCACGCTCTCCCGGGGGATTCGCGTATGCAGGGTATTTCATGGCCCGCCCGTGGCGCGGCCCGGGGCGCGCCCACGCCGAGGGGGCGGCCGGGCACCGCTCAGGTCAGCTGATGTCGGTGGTGAGGCGGATCATGCGGATCGGGCGGCCCATGTCGAGGACGCGCTCGGCCTCGTCGGGCCCCCACCCGGCGGAGGTCAGGAACCCCACCATCGCCTCGTCGTCGGCGAAGACCCAGGTGACCACGGTGGCGAAGCCGTCCTCGCGGAGGTGGTCGACGGTGGCGTTGAGCAGGCGGCTGCCGTGGCCCCGCCGGACGTGGTCGGGGTCGACGAGCATGGTGAGCAGCTCGGCCGTGGTCGAGGGGTCGAGGTCGGGGTCCTCGGCGGGGGCGTGCGAGGCCATGCCGACCACCCGCTGGCCGCCCGGCTCGCCGTGCCCGCTCGCCAGGGAGCTCAGGGCGTCCTCGGTCTCGACGGCGACCAGGAGGCGGTGCCGCGGCGAGGGCGGGGCCGTGACGGCCTCCTCCCACTGGCGATTCCACAGCTCCTCGGCCGACGGGCCGGTCATCTGCTCCAGAGGCCCCTCGGGCAGCAGATGGCGGTATCCGCTCTTCCAGGCCCGGATCTGGGTGGCCGTCACCGCTGGGACGTCCTCGCGCCGCGCGGCGCGCACCCCCACGTCTGCCATGTCGGCCGGCCCCCTTTCGTCTGTCCCACACCGTATCGGGGTTCGTCGCCCCCGAGGACACAGAGCCCTCGCGCCGGCGAGCTGGAACCCCATGACGTCCCTCAGGACGGACGTGGCGTGTCCTGCTGGCGCCTGGCGCGGTAGGCGCGCGTCTTCGTGCGGTTGCCGCAGATACGCATCGAACACCACGAGCGTGAACGGTTCTTGGACGAGTCGATGAACGCCCACTGGCAACCGTCCTCCGCGCAGACCTTGAGACGTGGCCAGTCGCCCCGGGCGTGCGCGTCGAGGACGGCCGCGGCCAGGAGCCCGAGGCCTCTGGTGGCCCCGGTGCTCAGGGGGTCGGACGCGGGCGCCCCGCCGGCGAGCGTGACCCGCATCGGCAGCGCCGTCAGCGCGGCGTCCAGCCCGGCGGTCATGGCCTGGCGGTCATCGCCCCGGGAGTGGTTGTGGCGCAGCGCCGACCTGAGCCCCTCGCGCAGGCCGATGGCGAGTGCCCAGTCGTCGTCCACGGCGCGGTCGGTCTCGGAGATCAGCCCGCGCTCCCGCAGCCAGACGGCGAGCTCGGCGGGGGAGGCCAGCTCGTCGGTGTCGCCCTCGACGTCGTAGGTGTTCACGAAGTCGCGGAGCAGCTCCGCCGGCCCGTCCATGTCACCACTGTAAGACAGTTGAGGGTTGCTCCAGAATCAACGACCACCGGTTTCGCGTGGGAGTGCGGGTCAGCGGCCCCTCGCCGCGAGCTGAGTGTCAAGGGCGGAGCCGAGGCGGCGCACGCCCTCCGCCAGCTCGGCGACGTGGGCCGCCGCGATGTGCGTCACCCGGATGTGGGGCGCGGGGGACTCGGCGGAGTGGTAGATCGTGCCCGGGCTCACCAGGACCCCCGCACGCTGGGCGCTCTCCACCAGGGCGGTCTCGTCCACCTCGCCGGGCAGCCGCACCCACAGGTGCAGGCCTCCCTCGGGCACGAGCCCGACCCGCGCGGACGGGAGGTGGCGCGCCAGCGCCGCCGCCAGCGCCTCGCGCCGCACGGTGAGCTCCGCCGTCACCGACACGCGGTGGCGCCGCCAGGCGGGGGAGCCGAGGAACTCCAGCGCGGTCTCCTGCAGCGGGCGGGCGACGAAGAACGACTCCACGACCTGCCCGGCCCGGAGGCGCCGCGCCGCCGGGCCGCGAGCGATCACGGCGGCCACCCGCATGCTCGGTGCCGTGACCTTGCTGAGCGAGTTGATGTGGATCACCGTGCCGTGGGTGTCCAGCGTGACCAGGGACGGCGGCACGGCGCCTGTGGTGAGGTAGCGCGCGTAGTCGTCCTCGATCACGAAGGCGCCCGCGGCGCGGGCGATGGCGAGGACCTGCTCGCGGCGTGAAGCCGAGAGCACGGCTCCTGTGGGGTTGTGCAGGGTCGGCTGGCAGAAGAAGACCCGCGCGCCCGTGACGGCGAACGCCTCGGCCAGCAGCTCGGGCCGCACCCCGTCGCGGTCGACGGGCACGGCCACCGTGCGCAGCCCCGCGGCGCGGGCCGAGGAGAGCGCTCCCGGATAGGTCGGGGTCTCGACCAGCATCGGCTCGCCCGGGGCGGCCAGGGCCCGGAAGGCGTGGGTCAGCGCCGACTGGCCGCCGCTGACGATCAGGACGTCCGCCTGGGTGACGCCGCCGCCCACCTCGTTGGCGAACCAGCGCCGCAGCTCGGCCAGCCCGTTCAGCGGCGGAAGCGCCCAGGCGTCCGGACGGCGCACGGCCCGCGCGGCGGCGCTCGCCAGGGCCTTGGACGGCCGAAGCCCGGGGTTGAGGTAGCCGCCGGTGAGCGGGATGACCCCCTCGGGCGGCGGGGTGAGCAGCCCGCTCACGGCCGAGTCGTCGACCCAGCGGTCTCCGAGCGACACCGTCTGCCACGACAGGTCGGGGGCGTCGCCGGCGCCCGCGGCGGGCAGGGCGGCGACGAAGGCGCCGCTGCCCGGCCGGGTGACCACCCTGCCCTCGGCGGCGAGCGCGGCGATGGCCCGCGACACCGTCACCGGGCTCACCCCGTGGCGCCGCGTCAGCTCGCGGCTGGACGGCAGGCGGGCGCCGGGTCTGAGCCTCTCGGCCTCCTCCCGCAGCAGCCCGGTGATGCGGACGATACTGCTATCGTCGTTCATGAGAAGGAAGAGTAGCGCTATCGTCCCCTCGGCAGTAGCGGTCACCGCCCCGGCCGGCGACGGGAACGGGGCTCCTGGCGGCGACACCGGCGGCACAAGGGCGGGCACCGGGGGCGCGAGGATTCGTGGTGGCGGCGGCGCGAGCGTCCGAGGCGGGCCGCGGGCCGGCACTCCCTGGCGGGGGACGCTGCTGGCGGGGCTCGGGGTCCTGTTCTTCTCCGGCACCTTCCCGGCCACCGCCTTCGCGATGCGCGGCTTCGATCCGTACCTCGTCGCGATCGGCAGGGCGGCGGTGGCCGCGCTCGTCGCGGGTCTGTGCCTGGTGATGGCCGGCGCCCCGTTGCTGCCGCCGCGCTCCCAGCTGAAGTCGTACGCGGTCATCGCGGTCACCGTGGTCTTCGGGTTCGCGCTGCTCAGCGGGCTCGCCCTGGATTCGGGGGCGAGCGTGTCGCACGCGGCCGTCGTCATCGGGCTGCTGCCCGCCGCCACCGCGGTCTGCGCCGTCCTGCGAGCGGGCGAGCGGGCTCGGCCGCTGTTCTGGGTGGCCGGCGCGGGCGGCGCGGTCTCCGTCACGGTCTTCACGCTCAGCAGGGGCGGCGGGCGCCTCGCCGTGGCGGACCTGCTGCTGGTGGCGGCCCTGGTCTGCGCCGCGGTGGGGTACACCGAGGGCGGGCGGCTCGCGCGGCACACGCCGGGGTGGCGGGTCATCTCGCATGCGCTGGTGGTCGCCGCGCCCGTCGCCGTGCCGGTGACGGTGTTCCTCGCCATGACGACGCCGCTGCGGCCGACCGGCGAGGCGGTGGCTGGGTTCGCCTACGTCGCGCTGGTGTCGGCCTTCCTGGGCTTCATCCCGTGGTACGCCGGGCTCGCCATGGGGGGCATCGCCCGCGCCGGGCAGACGCAACTGCTCCAGCCGCTTGTCTCGTTGCTGTGGGCCTGGCTGCTCCTGGCGGAGAAGCTGGAGGTCGCCACGGTGGCCGGAGCGCTCGCCGTGCTGGTCTGCGTGGCCGTCACCCAGCGCGCCCGCTCCTGACGGCGGCGTACGCGGGCGTGCACGCCTGACGCGATGCCGACCCGTGCGGATGGACGCCGGACGGGACGGGGTGGGTCAGGCGCCGATCGGGGCCGGATCGGTCAGGCGCCGATGGGGACGGAGTAGACGAGGCGGAAGCGGTCGCCGGGGACCACGATGTCGCTGGTCTCCACCGGCCGGTCGCCCGACCAGTGGGTGCGCTCGACGTGGAGGACGTGCACTCCGGTGGGCAGGTCGAGCAGATCGCTCTCGGTCGGCTGCGGCACCCGGGTGTGCACGCTCTCGCGAATGTCGGTGATCTTGATGCCCGCGGCGGACATGCGGGCCACGAGGCTCTTGCGGCCGTTGGTGCCCTCCTCGGGGAAGGACTGCGCCCTGCCGAGGTCGGCCGGCTCGTAGGAGGTGGCGAGCTGCATCGGCTTGCCCTCGGTGCGGAAGACGTAACGCGTGCGGATGACGGGGTCGCCCTCCTCGACGCGCAGCCGCCGGGCGGTCTCGCGCCCGGCCTTGATCGCCTCGCTGCGCCAGTCCCAGGTGGCGCGGTGGCCGCCCGCCTGCATGTCGGCGGCGAACGGAGCGTCGTGGTCGATGTAGCGGCATCGCTGCAGGGGATAGAGCACGGACTTCTCGCGGACATAGTGCCCCGAGCCGACCCTGCCGATGATCAGGCCTTCCGCGGCCAGGACGCGCAGCGCGTGCCTGGCGGCGGTCTCGCCGACTCTGAAGCGCTGGGTGAGCTGCGCTCGAGACGGAATGGGCGCGCCCGGCGGCAGCGTGCCGTCGACTATCTGCGCCCGCAACTCTTCGACCACACGGAGGTACACCGGGTCGTTACCAGTCATCCGTCCATCCCTCAGGGCGTTCGAGATCGTTTTCCTATCTTGCCGTAATCAAAGGACAGCGGGGAGTAATGAGGGACACTTGGAGTTCCAACTTTACCAAACGTGATTCTGTGACTACTTGCCGTGTCGAGGGAGGGGGAACGGTCCGGGAAGCCTATGGCGTATGGGCTTTCCACCTGCGGGGAAGCTCCGGCGGAGGGTCGGCACCCCGCCCGCGAAGCCGCCCCGGGGGGACCTCGCAGCCGGGTGCCCGGGAACGATCGGAAAATTCTCCCCAGAACCGTGTAACGCCCCCGTAAGCGGCTCCGATTGCATGGGTAGAGGTCGTCGATGTGTGTACCCCCGAGCACATATCGGCGGCCTCTATCCATATCCGACCATCTTCGGCGCAAGCGGTACATGCCCTAATTGCGTCCCCTCGCGCCGCGAACCGGGGTGGCGGGGTCCACCGTCTCCCCGGATCCAGGTACCGTTCGGTCTATGGCATCGCCAACAGGAACCTCCGACGCGCCCTTCGGTCGCATGCTGACCGCGATGGTCACGCCGTTCACGGCCGACGGTGCCCTCGACCTCGAGGGCGTCCAGCGCCTGGCCACCTACCTCGTGGACGAGCAACAGAACGACGGCCTGGTCGTGAGCGGCACGACGGGAGAGTCCGCCACCACCACCGACGCCGAGAAGGACATGATCCTCCGCGCCGTGGTCGAGGCCGTCGGCGACAGGGCCACCGTCGTGGCCGGGGCGGGCACCAACGACACCCGCCACTCGGCCGAGCTGGCGAAGGCCGCCGAGCGCGCGGGGGCACACGGGCTGCTCCTGGTGACGCCTTATTACAACAAGCCTCCGCAGGAAGGCCTCTACCGGCACTTCACGGCCGTCGCGGACGCCACCGGCCTGCCTGTGATGCTGTACGACATTCCGGGGCGCACCGGCATGGCCATCGAGACCGAGACGCTGGTGCGCCTCGCCGCCCACCCGCGCATCGTGGCCGTGAAGGACGCCAAGGGCGATCTCTTCGCGGGCGCCCAGGTGATGGCCGCGACCGACCTGGTCTTCTACTCCGGGGACGACACCGTCAACCTGCCCTGGCTGTCGGTCGGCGCCGCCGGTTTCGTGAGCGTGGCGGGCCACGTGGTCGGGGCCGAGCTCGCCTCCATGATCCATATGTACACCTCGGGCCATGTCGAGGGGGCGCGAGCGGTCAACCGGCGCCTGCTCCCCGTGGTCACCGGCATCATGACCCGCACCCAGGGTGCGATCATGTCGAAGGCGGCACTCGGCCTGCTCGGCAGGCCGGTGGGCCCTATGCGCCTGCCCCTGGTGGACGCCACCCGCGAGCAGATAGCGGTCCTGAGAGAGGACCTCGTCGCGGGCGGCGTGAAGTTGTCCGACTGACGTGCCGCGCGCCGTGCGTACGGCGCGCGAGAATTGTCTGGCTTGCCCGTCGTCCGTGTGACGTGAACGGCGGAGAACGATCCGAATGAGTCGCCGCGGGCTGAACGCGGCGGGGAGGAAACAGAGAGTTTGAGAGAGAGACACAGCGATCTCGGCCCGCGACGTGCCGCACGGCTCGGCGAGGGAGCCGTGCGCGAGCGGCGGGCCGGCATTCACGGGGGTAGAGCATGAGTCATCCGCATCCCGAGCTCGGACCTCCTCCGGCCCTGCCGGAGCACGGCCTGCGCATCGTCGCACTGGGCGGGCTCGGTGAGATCGGCCGCAACATGGCGGTCTTCGAGTTCGACGGCCGCCTGCTGGTCGTCGACTGCGGAGTGCTGTTCCCGGAGCCCGACCAGCCGGGCGTGGACCTGATCCTGCCCGACTTCGACTACATCAGGGACCGTCTCGACGACATCGAGGCGGTAGTGCTGACGCACGCCCACGAGGACCACATCGGCGCCGTGCCGTACCTCCTGCGTGAGCGGGCCAATATCCCCCTGGTGGGGTCGCGGCTGACGCTCGGGCTGATCGAGAGCAAGCTCACCGAGCACCGCATCCAGCCGGTCAAGGTGGAGGTGGCCGAGGGGCAGAGGCAGCGGTTCGGGCCGTTCGAGTGCGAGTTCTTCGCGGTCAACCACTCCATTCCGGACGCCCTGGCCGTCGCGATCAGGACCGCGGCCGGCATCGTGCTGCACACCGGCGACTTCAAGATGGACCAGCTGCCGCTCGACGGCCGCCTCACCGACCTCGGCGGCTTCGCCAGGCTCGGCTCCGAGGGCGTCGACCTGCTGATGTCCGACTCGACCAACTCCGAGGTGCCCGGCTTCGTGCCGAGCGAGCGCACCATCAGCCCGGTGATCGACGAGGTCTTCCGCAGCGCGACCAAGCGCATCATCGTCGCGTGCTTCGCCTCGCACGTGCACCGCGTGCAGCAGATCTTCGACGCCGCCGAGGAGAACGGCCGCAAGGTCGCGCTCATCGGGCGCTCGATGGTCCGCAACATGGGCGTCGCCAGGGACCTCGGCTACCTCAGGGTGCCGCCGGGGATCCTCGTCGACTCCCGCGAGATCGAGGAGTGGCCGCCGGAGGACGTCGTGCTGATCTGCACGGGGTCGCAGGGCGAGCCCATGGCGGCGCTGTCGCGCATGGCCAACCGCGACCACCCGATCCGCGTCGCCGAGGGGGACACCGTCCTGCTGGCGTCCTCGCTGGTGCCCGGCAACGAGACGGCCGTCAACAAGGTCATCAACGGGCTCACCCGCTGGGGCGCCCGGGTGATCCACAAGGGCAACGCGCTGGTGCACGTCTCCGGCCACGCGGCCGCGGGCGAGCTTCTGTACGTCCTGAACCTCACGAAGCCGTCCAACTTCATGCCGGTGCACGGCGAGTGGCGTCACATGCGCGCCCACGCCAAGCTCGCGGCGATGACCGGCGTGCCCGACGACCACATCGTCATCGCCGAGGACGGCGTGGTGGTCGACCTGGTCGACGGCCGGGCGCGCATCGTGGGCGCGGTGCAGTGCGGCTACGTCTACGTCGACGGCTCCTCGGTGGGCGCCGTCACCGACGTCGCGCTGAAGGACCGGCGCATCCTCGGGGACGAGGGGTTCATCTCCGTCGTCGTCGTGGTCGACTCGACGACCGGCAAGGTGAGCGGCGGCCCGGAGGTCTACGCGCGCGGGTCCGGCATCGAGATCGAGGCGTTCGACGCGGTCATCCCGCTGATCGAGAAGGCGCTCCAGGAGGCCGGGGCCGACGGGGTGGCCGACCTCCAGCAGATGCGCCGGCTGACGCGCCGCATCGTCGGGCGCTGGGTCAGCGACACCTACCGCCGCCGGCCCATGATTATTCCGGTGGTCGTGGAGGTCTGACCGGGCGTAGGTTTCCGTGCTGGAGCACTTCAGCCACGCACGAGGAGCCGCATGCGCGCGAAACGAGCTGATCGCCGGTGAGCGTCCAGGCCCGCGGGGCGGACATCACCGGCACAGCGGTCGACATCGTCTACACCAAGTTCGACGGATCACTCCACTGGCACCACGGGGCACGGCTGCTGGGGGAGGACGAGCACGGCGTATGGACCGGCTGCCCGGCCGGCACCAGCGGCAGCAGGGGGAGCGAGCCGCCGGTCGTCTGGCAGCAGCCCTTCGTCATGCTGTTCCCGCGTGAGGTCTGGTGGACCGCCACCTTCAACGGCATGCCGAGCAAGGCGTCGGTCTACTGCGACATCACGACCGTCCCCCAGTGGCGGGACGGGCAGGTGACCATGGTCGACCTCGATCTCGACGTGATCCGGATGCGCGACGGGCGTGTCCTGCTCGACGACGAGGACGAGTTCGCCGAGCACCAGGTCCGCTACTCCTATCCCGCGGAGGTGATCGCCCAGGCGGAGCGGTCCGCCGCCTGGCTGATGACCGCCGTCCAGGATCACGCGCCCCCGTTCTCGGGGGCGCACGAGCGCTGGCTGGCCGAGGTCGGCTGAACCCCAGGTACGACTCCCGTGGACCGTCACGCCGTTCGCGGCGTGACGGTCCACGGGAGGGGTGTCAGCGCAGGCGTCCCGCGCCCGCCAGGAGCGGCACCGTGAGGGGCACCAGCACCGCCGGGTCGACCTTGGTGTGCAAGGTGGGGGTCCAGCCGACGTCGCCGGTGAGGTCGGGGTCGTGGGTGGCGTTGTGGGCCGAAAGGATGTCGACCCGGCGTGTGGTGGCCCCGCTGGTCACGAGCGTGCCGGTGGCGTGGATCGCGGTGCCGCCCCAGTTGTAGATGATCTGGTCCGCGCCGACGCCCTGGCCGAGGCGGAAGTAGTTCTCCTCGGCGTAGACCTTCGACTGCACGCCGACCCCGAAGCTGTAGACGTACCCGGCGCCCGCGGGGACGTTGTAGAAGTTGTCGTACACGTGCACCTGGCCGAACCTCACGCGCGGCGCCCGCTGGAGGATCGTGTCGAACACGTTGTGGTGCACGGTCACGTTGAGCTTGCCCGAGTCGGTGGCCGGGTTGTTGGTGGAGCCGATCAGCATGGTCTTGTCGTGGCCGGCGAAGCGGTTCCACGACACCGTGGCCAGGTTCGACCCATTGGTGATGTCCAGCTCGCCGTCGTGCACCTGGTACGGCCGCCCGAAGTACAGCGGCTGCGCGGAGTCGGGGTTGGCGCCGTCGTCGAAGCTGTTGTGGTCGGCCCAGACGTGCGTGGATCCGGTGACCGAGATGTTGTCGTAGAGCGAGTTCCAGTTGCCCTCGTCGCCGTCGGTGGGATCCCACTGGGGGAAGCAGTCGTAGGCGTCCTGGAACGCGATGTTCCTGATGATGACGTTGTCGGCCTTGTCGACGTGCAGGTTGAGGCCCTTGATCACGGCGTGGCCCAGCCCGGCGATGGTGGTGTTGGAGCCGACCTTCGGCCTGATGCGGGCGGTCTGCCTGGCGGACGAGGCGGCGCGCGCGTCCTCCAGCGGCCCGGAGGGCTCGGTGTCACGGCCCCACACCGCCGGGTCGTACGCCGCGAGGTAGGCCGGGAGGGTGTATCCGTCCACCGCGTAGTCGTCGCAGCCGAGCTTGGCGCCGGTGTCGTCGGTGTTGCCGTCGATGACGCCCTTCACATAGATGATCTTCGGCGTCGCGTCCCCTCCGGCGAGGGCGGCGACCAGCTCCTTGCGGTTCGTCACCGTGTAGACGTGGGCGTCGTCGGCCGCGGAGCCGCCGGTCGTGCCGGTGGTCGCGGCGGCCCATCCGTCGTTGGCGGGCAGCGTGCGCCGCCCCAGCGGCACCGCGCCCCCGGTCGAGGCCGAGGCCGGGACGGGGACGGTCGCGAGCGCCGCCGCGCACAGGCCTGAGGCGAGCACGGCCGTCGTTCTCAGAAGTGTTCTCATGGGGGGTACCTCCTGGGTCAGGGAGGCTCCCGCTCTGGCCGAGGGAGGGCCTCCAGGGGGTAGGGGCCCGTGCGGCGCGTCGCCGCAGGGTCCCGGTGGGCGCCTCCCCGAGGCGCGGCGCCCAGGTTCGTGGGTCAGCGTTCCTCGATCACCTCAAGGGCGCGCTCGATCAGCTCCGCGAGCCGCTTGACCTGTTCGGGGGCGGGCTCGGTGAGCGGGACGCGCGCGGGGCCCACGTCCAGGCCGCGCAGCCGCACGCCCGCCTTGACGAGCGACACGGCGAACCCGGAGCCCTGGCGGCGCAGCTCGACCAGCGGCCGGTAGAACTCGTCGATCAGCACGTCCACCGTCGCGTCGTCGCCGCCGAGCAGGGCCCGGTGGAAGGCCATCGCGACGGTGGGCACGAAGCAGAAGACCGCCGAGGAGTAGCGGGTGACGCCGAGCCCCCGGTAGGCGAGCGCCGACATCTCCGCCGTCGGCAGCCCGTTGAAGTAGAGCAGCTCGCCGGAGGCCGAGCGGACGGCGCTGATGGTGCGCTGGAGCAGGTCGAGGTCGCCGTACCCGTCCTTGAAGCCCACGATGCGGGGATGGCGGGCGAGGGCGGCCACGGTGTCCGGCTCGAAGACGGCGTTGTCGCGCTGGTAGAGGATGACGGGCAGCCCGGTGGCGTCGGCCAGCGTCTCGTAGTGGCGGCGCAGCCCCTCCTGGTCGGGCTGGACCAGGTAGGGCGGCAGGGCGAGCAGCCCGTCGGCCCCCGCGGCCTCGGCGGCGGCGGAGAACCGTGACGCCAGCGCCGTCCCGTACCCCGTGCCGGCCACGACGGGCACGCGCCCGGCGCTCTCCTCGACGGCGGCGGCGACGCAGGCCGTGTAGTCGTCCAGGTCCAGCGAGGGGAACTCGCCCGTGCCGCAGCAGGCGAACACCGCGCCGCACCCCGCGGCGACGCCGTCGCGCACGTGGCGGCGGAAGGCGTCGAGGTTCAGCCGCTCCCGGTCGTCGCACGGTGTGACGGGGAAGAACAGCAGCCCGTCGAGCCGATCCACCAGCGCAGTCATGCGGTCCTCTCTCGTGTACACATTCAAGAACTGTATTCACGTATATGAACACAAGGAACGTATGACCGAGAGACCCCGCCAGTCAAGGGAGCGGCGGAAACGCGCGGGCCACCCCTTCGAAATGCTTTGGTTACCTGGCGAAGGGTTGACAGTCCGCGTGCCCCGTTCCTACGTTGACGGCGCGTACACGAGTGTGAACGTCATTCAAGAATGTGTCACGTCGCCGATGGAACGGAGATCGAGGTGGCTCTGGCCAGGACACCCCAGGCGAGGGGGCGCCCACGGGCCCTGCGCTGGGCCCCGTACCTGCTGATCTCGCCGACTGTGCTGCTGATCGCGGTGTTCCTCGTCTACCCCATCGGCAGCGTCCTGTACTACAGCTTGCGGCACTACAACCTGACGAAACCATGGGCCAACGGCTTCGCCGGCCTGGACAACTTCAAGGAGATGCTGTTCCAGGACCCGCTGTTCTGGTCCAGCCTGGGCTTCACCGCCAAATGGGTGGTCGTGGAGATCGTTCTCCAGCTCCTCCTCGGCCTCGCCCTGGCGCTGATGGTGAATGAAAGTTTCATCGGCCGGGGCCTGGCACGCTCGATGGTCTTCTCGCCGTGGGCGGTCTCCGGAGTGCTCACCACGGGCATCTGGATCCTGCTCTACAACCCCACCACCGGCATCGTGCGCTACCTCGGCGCCCCCGAGGCGGCCGTGCTGGGCAATCCGGACACCGTCTTCGGCGCGGTGGTCATCACCGAGCTGTGGCGGGGCGTGCCGTTCTTCGCGATCCTGCTGCTCGCCGGCCTGCAGGGCATCCCCGGCGAGCTGTACGAGGCGGCGTCGGTCGACGGGGCCGGTCGTACGCGCCGCTTCTTCCACGTCACGCTCCCGCACCTGCGGGACGCCATCGTGCTCGCAACGCTGCTGCGCTCTGTCTGGGAGTTCAACAACGTCGACCTGATCTACACGCTGACGGGCGGCGGCCCGGCGCAGGTCACGACCACGCTGCCCCTGTACGTGGCCCAGCGCGCGATCGACTCCAAGGACTTCGGGTACGGCTCCGCGCTCACGACCGCCGGGTTCGTGATCCTGCTGTTCTGCTCGCTCCTCTACCTCCGGCTGAGCCGGTTCGGCGCGGACCACAAGGGATGAGGGAGGGTTCCATGGCAACCGAGGTCATCGCGCGGCGCCCCGCCCACGCGCGCGCCGGCGCCGCCCCCGGCTCGCGCCGCAAGGACCGGGGCAGGGTGCTCCGCCTGTACGTCCCGCTGGTGCTCTACCTGGTCTTCACGCTGATCCCGTTCTACTGGATGATCGTCTTCGCGCTGCGGCCCACGGGGTCCACCGCGCCGGTGCCGTGGCCGATCACCTTCGAGCACTTCGACACCGTCTGGAATGACATCGGCTACGCCGTCTTCTTCAAGAACAGCGTGATCGTCGGCGTGCTGTCGCTGTTCTTCACGACGGTGGTCGCCCTCATGGGCGGGTACGCGCTGGCGCGGTTCCGCTTCCGCGGCCGCACGTTCTTCATGATCGCCCTGCTGTGCACGCAGTTCATCCCCGGCGCCATGATGCTGATCCCCCTGTTCACCATCTTCAGGGGGCTTGGGCTCATCAACTCCCTGTGGAGCCTGGTGGTCGCCGACACGGTGTTCAACCTGCCGCTGTCGATCATCCTGATGAGCGGGTTCATCACCGCGGTGCCCTTCCAGGTGGAGGAGGCGGCGCTGGTCGACGGCTGCACACGGACCCGGGCGTTCTTCGCGGTCGTGCTCCCGCAGCTCCGGCCCGGGCTCATCGCCGTGGGCTCGTTCGCCTTCATCCACACCTGGAACAACTTCCTGTTCGCGCTGATGTTCATCAGCAGGCAGGACAACTTCACGATCCCCGTCGGCCTCAGCTACACCATCGGCGAGTACAGCGCCGACTTCGGGGCCCTGGCGGCGGGTGGCGTGGTAGCGGCCATACCCGTCGTCTGCGTGTTCGCAGTGATTCAGCGCTATCTGGTGTCCGGCATCAGCGCCGGCGCCGTGAAGGGATAGCACCCCCCGCCTGGAGGACACCACCCATGAGAACCATCACGAAGGTCCGCGCGGCCGGCCTCGCCGTCCTCGCCCTGTCCGTGACCGCGACGGCCTGCGGGTCGGACTCCGCGAGCGGGGGACCGGACAAGACGACGATCACCTTCTGGGACAACAACGGAGGCGTGCGCACGCCGGTCTACCAGGAGCTGATCAAGCGGTTCGAGAAGGCGAACCCCACGATCCACGTCGAGTACGTCGGCATCCCCATCGCCTCCGTGCAGCAGAAGTACGACACCTCGGTCGCGGGCGGCGAGACGCCCGACGTCGGCGGCGTGACCACCAGCTACCTCGCCAACCTCACCGGCCAGCAGGCGCTCGAACCCGCCGACGGCTGGCTGGCCAAGAGCCCCGTGAACGGCAAGCTGCTCGACAGCATGCTCACCTCCATCAGGCAGACCACCCCGGACGGCAAGCTCTACCTGGTGCCGGCGACCTCCAACCTCGACGTCGTCTGGTACCAGAAGGAGAAGCTGGCCGCGGCGGGGGTCGAGGCGCCGAAGACCTGGGATGAGTTCTTCACGGCCGTGGAGAAGCTGACCAAGGCCCCCGACCAGTACGGCTGGACGATCCGCGGCGGCGCGGGCTCGATCTTCCAGCTCCTGGCCGAGGCCTACGCGTACTCCGGGGTCACCGAGTTCTTCGACGCCTCGGGCAAGAGCACGGTGAACGACCCGAAGAACGTCGAGCTGGTCACCAAGATCGCCGCGCTGTACAAGAAGGACACCCCCGAGGCCGACGTCACCAACGACTTCCCGAAGATGGTGGCCCAGTTCACCAGCGGCAAGGTCGCGATGATGCACCACAACCTCGGGTCCTACAACGACCACGTGAAGGCGTTCGGCGCGGACAAGATCGACGCGTTCCCGATGCCCGTGGGGGCGTCGGGCAAGCGCACCATCGTGGCCAACCCGGTCGACGGCTTCGCCGTGTTCAAGAACAGCGAGCACAAGGACGCGGCCTGGAAGTTCGTGGACTTCCTGGTCTCCAAGGAGAGCAACGGCTACTGGAACCAGCAGACCGGCCAGATCCCGGCGAACAAGGACGCCCAGGCGGACTCGTGGCTCAGCGAGCGGCCGTACCTCAAGAACGCCGTCGAGGTGCTCAGCGACCCGGCCACGGCGGTCGTCTCCCCGCCGTACTACCTGCCGCAGTTCTCCTCGGTCACCAAGGCCGACACCGAGCCGCTGTTCCAGAAGGTGCTCCTCGGTCAGATGAAGCCGCAGGAGTTCCTGGACACGATGGCCCAGAAGCTCACCGAGGCGCAGGCCGAGTGGAAGCAGTCCCACTCCTAGCCGGCCGGGGGCCGGGGCCCGCGCGCACCACCTGACCGTGGGCGCCGGTCCCGGCCCCCGCCGGGCACGTACGGAAAGGCAGTCACCGAAGGAGAGGAGCGTCATGGCCGTCATCGAGCGGGTCACCGTCACGGTGTTCACGACCGTCACGAGGTCGGTGGTGGACGGGCACGGGCACCGGCATCCCGGGCCGCCCCGGGAGGTCACCGAGGCCCTGCTGGAGATCACCGACAGCGACGGCGCCAAGGGCTACTGCCTGGGGCAGGCCGAGACGCTCAGGGACAGCATGATCCAAGCCCATGTGCGCCCGGTGCTCACCGGGCAGGACGGCCTCGACCGCGAGCGCCTATGGCACGCGATCGCGCGGCGCCAGCGCGGCGCGCAGGGCAACCTCACCGACCGTCTGCTCAGCGCCGTGGACCAGGCGCTGTGGGACCTCGCGGGCCGCAAGCTGGGCCTCCCGGTCTGGAAGCTGCTCGGCGGCGCGCGTTCCACGATCCCCGCGTACGCCAGCACCATGTGCGGCGACGACATCCCGGGCGGCCTGGCGTCGTTCGCCGACTACGCGGACTTCGCCAAGGACCTGGTCGCGCGGGGCTACCGCGGCATCAAGCTGCATACCTGGATGCCCCCGATGCCGCACGGCGTCGACCTGGACATCAAGGCCTGCCAGGTCGTGCGCGAGGCGGTCGGCCCCGACGTCGCGCTGATGCTCGACAGCAACCACTGGTACAGCCGCACGGAGGCGCTCAGGCTCGGCCGGGCGCTCGACGAGCTGGACTTCGCCTGGTACGAGGAGCCGATGGAGGAGGCGTCGGTCCAGTCGTACAAATGGCTGGCCGACCAGCTCGCGACCCCGATCCTCGGCCCGGAGACCTCCTGGGGCAAGCACATGGCGCGGGGGGAGTGGGTGGCGGCGGGCGCGTGCGACATCCTTCGCGTCGGCGTGGTCGGCTCGGGCGGAGTCATCCCGGCGCTGAAGGCCGTGCACACGGCCGAGTCGTTCGGCATGGGTTGTGAGATCCACGGCAACGGCTCGGGGGCGCTGGCGGTCATCGGGGCGACCCTGTGCGGCCAGTGGTACGAGCGCGGTCTGCTCCACCCGCATTCGGACTACGACGATCCCCCGCCGCACCTCCGCTCGATCATCGACCCGCTGGACGAGTCGGGGAACGTCGCGCTGCCCACGCGGCCGGGACTCGGCGACGATCTTGACTTGGACCACATCGCCGCCCATACGGTGGCGACATGGTGAAAAACATTCTGGTGACCGGTGCCGCGGGGCGCATCGGCGCGTGCCTGACCAGTGGGCTCCCCGAGTACGGTCACACGCTGAGGCTGCTGGACAGGACTCCCATCAACAACACGGACAGCAGCCACCATGAAGTGATTTGTGGTGATATTTCGGACCCAGCGGTGCTGGAGCAGGCCATGAAGGGGATCACGGCCGTCGTCCACCTGGCCGGCATCCCCTCGACCTCCGCGACCTTCGAGGAGCTGCTCACGGCCAACATCGAGGGCACCTACCGCGTCTTCGAGGCCGCCAGGCGGGCCGGGGTCGAGCGCGTCGTCTACGCCAGCAGCAACCACTCCGTGGGCTTCACGCCGCGCGGGGAGCTCGTGCCGGCGGACACCCCCGTGGCCCCCGACTCGCACTACGGCGTCTCCAAGGCCTACGGCGAGGCGCTCGGCCGCTACTACTCCGACAGGTACGGCATGCGGGTGGCGGCCCTGCGCATCGGCACTTTCGACCGGCGCCCGCCGAACGCCCGCGCGCTGGCCACCTGGATCAGCCCGGGTGACATGGTGCGGCTCGTCCACGCGTGCCTGACGGCGCCGGACCTGACGTACGCCCCGGTCTGGGGCGTCTCGGCCAACACCCGCGCCTGGTGGGACCCCGCCCAGGGGGCGGCGCTCGGGTACGAGCCGAGGGACGACGCCGAGGTGTACGCGGCGGAGTTCCCCGAGCTGGACCACGCCGATCCGGAGTACGCCTGGGTGGGCGGTCGCGTCATCGAGGAATGACCGGCGACAATGGAGGTACCGTGCCGCAGGGAGGACGCACATGACCGAGCAGGGAACCGCGGTGCCGCACGTCAAGTCCGCCGTGCGGACCGTGGAGCTGCTCGACTTCTTCGCCCAATACCCTGGCCTGCACAGCCTCTCCGACCTGCAGGGCAAGCTCGGCTACCCCAAGAGCAGCCTCCACGCGCTGCTCCGCACGCTGGTGGGCCTCGGGTGGATCGAGACCGACGTCACGGGCACGCTCTACCGCATCGGCATGCGCGCGCTGCTGGTCGGCGCCACCTACATCGACGGCGACCCGGTGGTCCAGATCGCGCGCGACGCGCTCGACTGGCTCGCCGAGGTCACCGGCGAGACCGTCCACCTCGCCCGGCTCGACCACTTCGACGTCGTCTACCTCGCGACCCGGGCCTCCCGCCACTACCTGCGGCCCTTCACCAGGGTCGGCCGCCGCCTCCCCGCCAGCACAACCTCGCTCGGCAAGGCGATCCTCGCCACGCGCGACGACGCCGCGGTGTCGCGCCTGCTCCCCGCCGAGCTGCCGAGACTCACCAAGAACACCATCGTCGACCAGGGCCAGCTCATCGCCGACCTGCGCCGCATCCGCAAGCGGGGTTACTCCATCGACCGCGAGGAGAACACCGAGGGCCTGCGCTGCTTCGGCGTCGCGCTCGACATCGCCTACCCGCCCCGCGACGCCGTCAGCGTCTCGGTGCCCATCCCCCGGCTGACGGCCGGCCGCGACAAGGAGATCGCGGCCTGCCTGCTGGAGGCGCGCGACCGCATCGAGGTCGCCGCCCGCGGCGTCCGCCGCACGTACTGAAGACCCGTCCCGCCTCGGCTTGACCTCCCCATGCCTGAAGTTGTTCTATATAGCAATACTGCATTCTATGTAACGGAATAGGAGGCGTGGTGGAGGTACGGCACGCGACCGCACCGGACCAGGTGCCGGGCATGACGACCGACCGGCTCAGGAGCCGTTTCCTGGCGGAGGAGCTCTTCGTTCCCGGAGAGGTCCGCCTGGTGTACTCCCACGAGGACCGCATCGTGATCGGGGGAGCGGTCGCCGGTGACGCGCCGCTGGAGCTTCCGTGCCCCGGCCCGCTCCGGGCCGGGTACTTCCTCGAACGCCGGGAGCTCGGCGTGGTCAACGTGGGCGCCCCCGGCACGGTCACCGTCGACGGCACGGCGTACGAGCTGGGCGCCAAGGAGTGCCTGTACGTCGGCAGGGGAGCGCGTGAGGTGTCGTTCACCGGCGGCGCGTTCTACCTGGTCTCCACCCCCGCGCACGCCTCCCTTCCGACGGTCAAGGCGGGCCTCGAGGACGCGGACCCCGTGCGGCTCGGCTCGCAGGAGGGGTCGAACGACCGCACGATCAACAAGTACATCCACGCCAAGGGCATCCAGAGCTGCCAGCTCGTGCTCGGCGTCACCGTGCTGGAACCCGGCAGCATGTGGAACACCATGCCGTGCCACACCCACGAGCGGCGCACCGAGGTCTACCTCTACTTCGACCTCCCAGAGGACGGACGGGTGGTCCACCTCATGGGCGAGCCGGACCAGACGCGCAACCTGATCGTGGCCGACCGCCAGGCCGTGATCTCGCCCTCCTGGTCGGTGCACTGCGGCTTCGGCACCCGCAGCTACGCCTTCGTCTGGGCGATGGGCGGCGAGAACCAGGCCTACGACGACATGGAGCAGGTCGCGATCGGCGCGATGCGGTGATGTTCTCCCTCGAAGGCCGGACGGCGCTGGTCACCGGCACCCGCACCGGCATCGGCCGCGCGGTCGCGGCCGGCCTCGCGAGGGCGGGGGCCGACGTGGTCCTGCACGGCCATCGCGACGACCTGGAAGGGGTGGAGGCCGAGGTCCGCAAGGCGGGCAGGGAGGCCTGGCGATGGGTCCTCGACCTGTCGGACCTCGCCGGGCTTCCCCGGGCGGCCGAGGAGCTCCTCGCGCGGCACCGCGTGGACATCCTGGTCAACAACGCCGGCATCATCCGCAGGGCGCCCGCGGCCGAGCACACCTACGCCGACTGGAAGGCCGTGCTCGACGTCAACCTCGACGCGGCCTTCCTGCTCACCCAGGCCGTCGGCCGTTCCATGCTGGGCCGCGGCTCCGGCAAGATCATCATGATCGCGTCGATGCTGTCCTTCCAGGGCGGGATCAACGTGGCCGGGTACACCGCGGCCAAGCACGCCGTCGCGGGCCTCACCCGCGCCCTGGCCTGCGAGTGGGCCGCAGGCGGGGTGCAGGTCAACGCGATCGCCCCGGGCTACATCGCCACCGGCAACACCGAGGCGCTGCGCGAGGACCCCGGCCGCGAGCCGGCGATCAGGGCCAGGATCCCGGCGGGGCGCTGGGGCACGCCCGACGACCTCGTGGGCGCCTCGGTCTTCCTGTCCTCGCGCGCCTCCGACTACGTCAACGGCCACGTGCTGGCCGTCGACGGCGGCTGGCTCGCCAGGTGACGCCACCGGCGCGGACCGTACTACGGGGTGCCTGTTAGTAGGCTCGGGACGTGGTCAGGGAAGGCAGCTCCATCGACAAGGCGCTGGCGGTGCTCGAGGCGATCGCCGAGCACCACCGCGTGACCGACATCGCCGCGGCGACCGGCGTCTCCAAGTCGACCGTTCACCGCATCCTGCAGTCGCTCGTCGAGTGGGGGTTCGCCCGTCCCGACGGCGCCGGAGGGTACGAGCCCGGGCCGCGCATCCTCACCCTGGCGGGCAAGGTCATGAGCCGCTTCGACCCCGCGCGGCAGGCCTCGGCCGCCCTGCGCGCGCTGCACGAGAGCACCGGCTACACCACCCACTTCGGCATCCGCAGCGGCGACGAGGCGGTCTACGTCGACAAGCTGGAGGGCCGCAGGCCCTACCAGATGCCCTCCAGGGTGGGCATGAGCCTGCGCCTGCACAGCACCGCCATCGGCAAGGCGATCCTCGCCGAGCTGACCGACGAGGAGGTCCGCGGCGTCGCCGTGCGCACCGGCCTGCCAAGGCTGACCCCCGCGACCCTGACCGGGGTGGACGAGCTGCTGGCCCACCTCGGCAAGGTGCGGGCACGCGGCTACGCCATGGACGACGAGGAGAACGAGCCCGGCATCCGCTGCGTCGGCGCGGCCGTCTTCGACCACACGGGCCGGGTGCTGGGCGGCATCTCCATCTCCTCCCTCGCCATGGACATGGATCGCGAGGTGCTGGAGGAGCTGGCCCCCGTGGTCACCTCCGCCGCCCGCGACGTCTCGCTCGCCCTCGGCGCCCCGGCCGCGGCCGTCGCCCGCTGACCCGCCGGGGCGGTCGGAGCCGTCACGCCGAGGCCGTGTCCGACGTCCCCGAAAGCTCTCCGAGCAGCCGCTGGATGTCCTCCGGCGTCGCCACCCGCCCGGTGCCTCCCTGCCCTTCCAGGCTGACCGCCGCGGCGGCCGTGCCCGCCCGTACGGCCTCGCGGAGCGGGTCGCCGGCGGAGAGCCTGGCCGCGACCGTGCCGGCGAAGGCGTCGCCCGCCCCGGTCTGGTCCACGATCAGCCCCGCGGGCACGGCGGGGATCTCCACGGGCGGCCCGCCGTCCCGGTCGCCGAGCAGCACGCCGTCCGCCCCCCGCGTGACGGCCACGGCACCCGCGCCGAGCCCCAGGCACGCCCGTACGGCCTCGGCGGGGTCGCCGGTACCGAGGAGCGGGAGGCTGTCGCCGGGGCACGAGGGGGTGACCAGGGCGGCGTACGGGGCGATCTCCGCCAGCACGCCGGCCGCGGCCTCGGCGCCGGTCAGCCGCGACCGGTAGTTCGGGTCGTAGACGACCTTGCCCCCCGCCTCGCGCACGACCTCGGCGGCGTGGAGCACCGCGTGGGCGCAGGAGGCCGACAGGGCGGCGGTGACGCCGCTGACGAGCAGCACGGAGGTCTGCGCCAGGGGTGCCGCCGAGACGTCCGACGGGCCCATCCTGGAGGCCGCGCTGCACGCCCGCATGTAGCCGAAGGCGCGCTCCCCGCTCGGGTCGGCGCCGACGGCGTAGGCGCCGGTGGAGCCGGGGCCCCTGCGCATCCAGCGGGTGTCGACGCCGTGGGCGGCGGCGAAGCGGATCAGCCGCTCCCCGAACTCGTCCTCTCCGACCAGCGTCACCAGGGCGACGTGCGCGCCGGTCGCCGCCGCCGCGACGGCCGCGTTCAGCGCGTCACCGGAGAAGGACAGGTGAAAGGTGTCCGCCTCGGTCAGGGGAGCGGACGCCGAGAACTCGACCAGCGGCTCACCGATCACCATCACGTCCACGACGAACTCCTTCTTGGTTCATGTAGTGGAATTTGGTTTCATGTGATGCAACAGATGCCGAATCGGAGGACATCATGCCAAACATCACCGTGGAAATGCTGTCGGGGCGGACCATGGACCAGCGCCGCGACTTCGTGGCCGCCGTGACGGAAGCCGCCGTCGACATCCTCAAGGCGCGCAAGGAGTCCGTCCGCATCGTCTTCTGGGAGATCGAGAAGTCCGACGTGGCCAACGGCGGCACCATGGAGTCCGATAAGTAACTATAAAAGCCGCTAAATGGGGTGGGGGAGGTGGTCACCTCTCCCACCCCATCCGGGCGAACGGTGCGGGCGCCCAACTACGCGGTCACCGTGGCGCGGTCGGGCGCGGGGTCGGTGCCGAGCGAGTCGACCAGCTCGTCGCGGTCGGGGCGGTTCTCCGGCTTGAGCAGGCCGATGAGCACGTACAGGACCAGGGACGTCACCAGCGGCGCGGCGACCACCAGCGTCTGGTTCGCCGAGGCGATCACCCACTTGACCACGGCCCAGACGCCGAGGCCGGCCGCCCAGGAGACGATCGCCGCCGTGGGGCCGCTGCGCTTGAACCACGGGAGCAGGCCGAGCATCAGCGGGATCGAGATCGGCCCCATCGTGGCCGCCACGACGTCCACGACGATCTTCAGCACCACCCCCTGGCCCTGGGTGGCGATCGCGATCGTCATGCTGACCGCCACGAACAGGAACGTCGTGACCCTGGCCAGCCTGAGCGCGCCCCCGGCCGTCAGCGTCCTGACCCGCCGCACGAAGACGGGCAGGATGTCACGGGTGATCACCGCGGAGATCACGTTGGCGTCCGAGGACACCATCGCCATCGTGTGCGAGAAGAACCCCGCGAGCACCAGGCCGATGAGGCCCGCCGGGAGCAGCTCCTGCGCCAGCCGCACGTAGGACTGGTCGGAGTTGGTGAGTCCCGGCACGATCAGCGGGGCCGCGAACATCGGGATGAACAGGACCAGCGGCCAGAGCAGCCACAGGGCGCTGGACAGCAGCGCGGCCTTCCTGGCCTGCGAGCCGGACGGCGCCCCCATGTAGCGCTGGGCGAGGTTCCACATGCCGCCGTTGTACTCGAACGTCTTGATCAGCAGGAACGCGAAGAAATACGTGGTGGTGTAGGGCCCGGTCAGCGGGTCGCCGTGCCCGGGGGGAAGCTCGCCCCACATGGTCCAGAGCGCTGACACGCCCCCGAGGTGCCCGAGCACGGCCACGAACATGACGACGCCCGCGACGGCCTGGATCACGAACTGCCCGAAGTCGGTCAGCACGTCGGCCCACAGGCCGCCCACCGTCACGTAGATCACGGTTACCGCGCCGGTGATCGCGATGCCGTACTGGATGGGGATGCCGGTGAAGCCCTTGAGCAGCACCGAGATGGCGACCCACTTGGCGGCGATGTCCACGACCTTGAGCAGCGCGCCGCTGTAGGCCATGACCTGCTGGGTGGGCAGGTTGTAGCGCCGGGTCAGGTACTCCAGCGGCGAGACCACGCCGTGCTTGGACCTGAGCCGGTTCCACCGGGCGGCGAACAGGAAGGCCCCGATGCCGACGCCGATGCCGATCGTCATCGCCCACCAGACGTAGACGGTCAGCCCGTAGTCGTAGGCGACGGCCGCGAACGCCACGAACATGACCGCGCTGTAGCCCGACATGTGGTGGGAGATCCCCGAGAGCCACCAGGGGATCCTGCCCCCGGCCGTGAAGTAGTCGATGACCGTCCTGATGCGGTTCTTCGACCACACCCCGATGGCGACCATGACCACGAAGTAGGCGCCCAGCACGGACCAGTCGAGTGCGGACATCAGTCCTCCTTCCAACTTCCCATTGGATGGAGATTCCATTACATGAAACATGATGTCAATACATAGAACACAATCCTGTGAAGGCTCGGCGCGCCCACGCGCGTCAAGGCCACCTCATGCGTACCCTCGGTACCATGGCCACCCGTACGTCGAAAAGCACCCCAAAGGGGTCGGCGAAGCGGTCCACGTCGTCGCGTACGTCCCCCGCCAAGCGGCCGACCGGCACGCGGGCCTCAGGCGCACGGGCGGGCGGCCGCCCGCCCGCCCGCCGCCCGGCATCCGCGCCTCCCGACCCGATCAGCTGGGTCTTCCTGGCGATCGGCAAGCTGTTCATCGGCGTGTGGCTGCTCTTCGCGAACGGCATCGGCACCGCCGCGCGCGCCTTCGGGCAGCAGGCGCGCGAGCTCGACCCGGCCCACCGCCGCGACGGCCTCGGCCTCGCGGTGCTGGGCGGGGCGATCGTCCTCGCCGCGATGACCTGGCGCACCACCCACGGGACGGTCGCGACGGTGGTCGACGCCGTCATGCGCGGCGCCCTCGGGTCCCTGGCCTGGTCGGTGCCCATCCTGCTCGCGCTGGTCGCGTGGCGCCTGCTGAGGCATCCCGACCAGAACGCCGACACCGGGCGCATGATGATCGGCTGGACCGCGCTGCTGGCCGGCCTGCTCGGCATCATCCACGTCGCGCACGCCACGCCGTACCCGTCGGGCCCGGCCAAGACCGACGGCATGGACAAGGTCTCGGCCGCCGGGGGCATGATCGGGTTCATCGTCTCCGCGCCGCCCGCCAGCATCCTGCCGTCGTTCATCACGATCCCGCTGCTCCTGCTGCTCTCGGGGTTCGGGATCCTGGTGATCACCGCCACCCCGGTCCACCGGGTGCCCGAGCGCCTGGCCGAGATCCAGCACATGCTGTTCCAGAAGAGCGGGGGAGAGACCCCGGCCAAGACCGGCGGGCGCGTCAGGCGCCCCCGCAAGCCGCGCGGCTCCTCCTCCGGCACGGGCAAGGATGGCGAGCCCGAGCTCGGCGAGCACATCAAGCCCTACGACACCCCGCTCATCGCCGACGCCCCTGGCAAGGCCTCCGACCACTCCCCGGAGATCGTGCCCGGCCTGGTGGACGAGGACGAGCCGCCGGAGCCGCCGCGCGTCACCGAGCCTCCCCACCCCTCACCGGCGCCGCGCAAGGTCGAGCAGCTCGTGCTCTCGCCGCAGGCCGGCCCGTACGCCCTGCCTGACCTGCAGGTGCTGCGCCCGGGCAGTGCGCCGAAGCCGCAGACCAAGGCGAACACCATCGTCGTCAACGCGCTGAGCAGCGTCCTGGAGCAGTTCACCATCGACGCCCAGGTCATCGGGTTCACCCGGGGCCCGACGGTCACGCGGTACGAGATCGAGCTGGGGCCGGCGGTCAAGGTCGAGAAGGTCACGGCCCTCACCAAGAACATCGCCTATGCCGTTAAATCGGCGGATGTCCGCATCCTGTCCCCGATCCCCGGCAAGTCGGCGATCGGGGTCGAGATCCCCAACACCGACAAGGACCTGGTCAGCCTGGGCGACGTGCTCCGCTCCCAGGTGGCCCAGGCCGACCACCACCCGATGATCGTGGGGCTCGGCAAGGACGTCGAGGGCCGCACGATAGTGGCCAACCTCGCCAAGATGCCCCACCTGCTCATCGCGGGCGCCACCGGCGCGGGCAAGTCGGTGTGCGTCAACGGGCTCATCACCTCGATCCTCATGCGGGCCACGCCCGACGAGGTGCGCATGGTGCTCGTCGACCCCAAGCGGGTCGAGCTGAACACCTACGAGGGCATCCCCCACCTGATCACGCCCATCATCACCAACCCGAAGAAGGCCGCGGAGGCCCTCGAATGGGTCGTCGGCGAGATGGACCGCCGCTATGACGACCTGGCCGCGAGCGGCTTCCGGCACGTGGACGAGTTCAACAAGGCGGTGCGCGCGGGCAAGCTCGTGCCCCCGCCCGGCAGTGAGCGGGTCTACCAGCCGTATCCCTACCTGCTCGTCATCATCGACGAGCTGGCCGACCTGATGATGGTCGCCCCCCGTGACGTCGAGGACTCCATCGTCCGCATCACCCAGCTCGCGCGCGCCGCGGGCATCCACCTGGTCATCGCCACCCAGCGCCCGTCGGTCGACGTCGTGACCGGCCTGATCAAGGCCAACGTGCCCTCCAGGCTGGCGTTCGCGACCTCCTCGCTCGCCGACTCCCGGGTCATCCTCGACCAGCCGGGCGCCGAGAAGCTCGTCGGGCAGGGCGACGCGCTCTTCCTGCCGATGGGCGCCAGCAAGCCCATGCGCCTGCAGAACGCCTTCCTGTCGGAAAAAGAGATCAACGACATCGTCGCCCACTGCAAGGCGCAGATGCAGGTGGAGTACCGCGACGACGTGGCCGCCGTGGCGACGGCCAAGCGCGAGATCGACGAGGACATCGGCGACGACCTCGACCTGCTCGTGCAGGCCGCCGAGCTGATCGTCTCCACGCAGTTCGGCTCCACCTCGATGCTCCAGCGCAAGCTGCGCGTGGGCTTCGCCAAGGCCGGCCGCCTGATGGACCTGCTGGAGAGCAGGAACGTCGTGGGCCCGAGCGAGGGCTCCAAGGCCCGCGAGGTCATAGTGAAACCCGATGATCTGCCCGGTCTGCTCGCCGACTTGCGGGGAGAGTGACCCCTCCGCGACCGTCCCCCTCGATAACTGGTTGAATGTGAATGACTACGCATCGTCGGAATACGGGCGCAGCGCAGGTGCACGGCGAGGGGGACGTATGAGCATTGGAGTGACGCTGGCCGCGGCACGCAACGCGGCAGGCATGACGGTCGCTCAGCTGAGCGGCCGCACGCGGATCAGGGAAACGGTCATATACGCCATAGAGCGAGATGACTTCTCGCTCTGCGGGGGCGACTTCTACGCGAGAGGTCACGTCCGCAACATCGCCAAGACGCTCGGGCTCGATCCCGACGTCATCGTGCACCAGTTCGACGAGGAACACGGTGGTGTGCCGCGTCCGGTGCGCGCCGCGGCGGTCTTCCAGGCCGAGAGCACGATCAAGCTTCGCGACCGCCGCAGCCCCAACTGGTCGACCGCGATGGCGATAGCCCTCGCCATCGTCGCGGTCTTCGGGGTGACCCGGGTGATGAGCGGCTCGGGGGAGCCGCTCGCCACGGGCGCGGACAAGCCGACGCCCACCCCGAAGGGGTCCACCACGGCCAGGCCCTCCACCAACTCCAAGGCGGCCAAGCCGGCGAGCGACCTGGTGACGCTCCAAGTGAAGGCCAACAAACCGTCGTGGGTGGAGGTCAGCGACAGCAAGGGCAAGCAGATGTTCCGCGGCACCATGCCCGCGGGGCAGACGTCCACCTGGAAGACGCACAAGGAGATGCGGGTCACCATCGGCAACGCCGGGGGCGTCGACCTGCAGGTGAACGGCAAGCACGTCGGCGTTCCCGGCAAGGTCGGGCAGCTCGTGCGCAGGTCGTTCGGCCCGGAGGAGCCCGGCTCCAGATGATCCCGGGGCGCGGCCGGGCCTGACCCCGGTCGCCTCCCGGCGGCGCCGCTCGGCATGGGCCGGGGGCGCCGCTCACGGCGGCCGGGGGCGGAAGAACGGGGGGAGTGCGCCAGGCGGTGGCCAACTCCCGATACCGTAGAGCCATCATGTCTTCCCGCCGAACCGCATCGCTGATCACACTGGGCTGCGCGCGCAACGAAGTCGACTCCGAGGAGCTCGCCGCGCGCATGGAGGCCGCCGGGTGGCAGCTCGATGACGACAACCCCGATGTCGTCGTCGTCAACACCTGTGGCTTCATCGACTCGGCGAAGAAGGACTCCATCGACACGCTGCTCGCCGCGTCGGACTCCGGCGCCAAGGTGGTGGCGGCCGGCTGCATGGCCGAGCGCTACGGCAAGGAGCTGGCGGAGGCGCTTCCCGAGGCCTCCGCCGTCATCTCCTTCGACGACTACACCGACATCGGCGCGCGTCTCGACGACGTCCTCGACGGCCGGCCGCTCAAGCCGCACAGCCCACGCGACCGCCGCACGCTGCTGCCCATCAGCCCCGTCGAGCGCTCCACCGGAGCCTCCCACGCCCACATCCCCGGCCACGGCGAGCTGCCCGAGGGCCTCGCGCCCGCGAGCGGCCCGCGCACCCTGCGCAAGCGCCTGTCCGGCGGCCCCGTCGCCTCGCTGAAGCTCGCCTCCGGGTGCGACCGTCGCTGCACCTTCTGCGCCATCCCCGCCTTCCGCGGCGCCTACGTCTCGCGCCGTCCCGACGAGCTGCTGGCCGAGGCCGCCTGGCTCGCCGGTCAGGGCGTCAAGGAGCTGGTGCTCGTCAGCGAGAACTCCACCTCCTACGGCAAGGACCTCGGCGACCTGCGCGCCCTGGAGAAGCTCCTGCCCGAGCTCGCCGCCACCGACGGCATCGAGCGCGTCCGCGTCAGCTACCTCCAGCCGGCCGAGCTCCGCCCCGGCCTCATCGACGTGATCGCGGGCACCGAGGGCATCGCGCCCTACTTCGACCTGTCCTTCCAGCACGCCAGCGGGCCCGTCCTGCGCCGCATGCGCCGCTTCGGCGACCCGCGCCGGTTCCTCGACCTGCTGGAGACGGTCCGCGACCGCGCCCCCGAGGCCGGCGTGCGCTCCAACTTCATCGTCGGCTTCCCGGGGGAGACCGAGGCCGAGTTCGCCGAGCTGGTCGGGTTCCTCGACGAGGCCCGCCTCGACGTCATCGGCGTCTTCGGCTACTCCGACGAGGACGGCACCGAGGCCGCGCGCCTCGGCGCAAAGCTCGACCAGGACACCATCGACGAGCGGGTGGCGGCGCTCACCGAGCTCGCCGAGGAGCTCACCGCCCAGCGCGCCGAGGAGCGCATCGGCACCGAGATCGAGGTGCTCGTCGAGGAGGACCTGGGCGACGGCGGCTACGAGGGCCGTGCCGCCCACCAGGGCCCCGAGGTCGACGGTTCCGTGACCGTCCAGGGCATCGGCCTGCTGCCCGGCCAGATCGTGCGCGCCACGGTCGTCGACGCCGAGGGGGTCGACCTGATCGCCCGCATCAAGGCCGGACCATGACCAACCCGCCGGAGATCGGCACCGAGCCGATGGTGGAGTCCGTGGCTCGGCAGGTCAGCCCGTGGAACATCGCCAACGTGCTGACCGTCCTCCGGCTGGTGGTCGTCCCGTTCTTCGTCGCCTGCTTGTTCGTCGAGGGCGCCGGCTGGCGCACCGCGGCTCTCATCGTCTTCCTGCTCGCCTCCCTCACCGACCAGCTCGACGGCTGGCTGGCCCGGCGGTACGGGCTGATCACCGACTTCGGCAAGATCGCCGATCCCATCGCCGACAAGGCTCTGATCGGCGCGGCCCTGGTCACGCTGTCGGTGCTCGGCGAGCTGCCCTGGTGGATCACCGTCGTGATCGTCGTCAGAGAGATCGGCGTCACCGCCCTGCGTTTCGCGGTGATCCGCCACGGCATCATCCCCGCCAGCTACGGCGGCAAGGTCAAGACCGTGCTGCAGATCGCGGCGATCGCGCTCTACATCTTCCCCGGCGTCCCCGGCCCGTTCAGGTGGGTCACCATGGGGCTCGCCCTGGCCGTCACCGTGGTCACCGGGCTCGACTACGTCATCCGTGCCCTGCGGCTGCGCAAGGTCGCACAGAAGGCGCGCGGCGGATGACCTCGGCCGCCGCCGACGTGCTGTCCCTCCTGGTTCGCGGGAAGGCCACGGTCGCGGTGGCCGAGTCCCTCACGGCCGGGCTCATCGGCGCCACGCTCACCACGCCCAGCGGGGCCTCCGCCGCCTTCCGGGGCGGGGTCATCGCCTACGCCACCGACCTGAAGGCCGCGATCCTCGGCGTCCCAAAAGATCTACTCGATCGGGAGGGTGCGGTCCATCCGGACGTCGCGGCGGCCATGGCGGCCGGCGTGCGCGCGCTCGCGGGCTCCACGTACGGGCTGGCCGTGACCGGGGTCGCCGGGCCGGACGAGCAGGACGGCAAACCGGTCGGCACGGTCCACATCGCCGTGAGCGGCCCTGAGGGCGCCATTTGGCGGCGAGACGCGCTTTTCCCGGGATCTCGGGAAGAGATCCGTGAAAGTACGGTGAGGGAGGGTTTGGATCTCCTGAGAGGTGTGCTGGAGGCGCAAATGGGGGAACATTCCGGATGATTACCGCGTTACGTCACCAGCGAACATGCTCCCCACGGTCTGCCGCCCTGTTGGTCGATGCGGGTACGGTGGAGCTGTGAGTGAGGTTCGTGACCCATCGGTGAGGAGCAGGTCCGGCGTACGCCCGGCAAAGGGGCCGAGCGAACCAATGATGACGGCGAGGAGCATGTACGAAGGGCATTCGAAAAACGGGCGATACGAACCGACCGCGCGGAGCGTCGTGAAGGCGCCTGCGCCCGGGAGGGAGCGACAGATGGTCCTGCTGCGTCAGCTGCTCGGTGACGTGCTGCGGCGGCTGCGGGTGCGGCAGGCACGCACCCTGCGAGAGGTTTCCACCCTGGCACGTGTCTCCCTTGGCTATCTGTCCGAGGTGGAGCGTGGCCAGAAGGAGGCGTCCTCGGAGCTGCTCGCCTCGATTTGCGGTGCCCTCGGTGTGCCGCTCTCACAGGTGCTCCGTGAGGTTTCCGACCAGTTCGCGCTGGCCGAGCTTCAACACGCGCCCGTTCTGGCCGATGCGCCCGAGCACGAGCGTCTTCCTGTCTCCGAGACCGTGTCCAGCACGATCTCGGGCCCCGAGTTCGACGGTTTTCCCGAAGTCAAGGACATGGTCGCCGCGTAGTCTCCGCGGTCGCCGGCTTTCCGTCCTGATGAGCTGGACTGTCACGGGTGTTTGACTCGTGGTGGTCTGTGTTTCGCACGCTGTCCGGTGACCGGGCCCGCTAGCGGGGCTGGCAGGCGGGGCAGTAGAACACCACTCTTTCGTATGGCTGCGCCCCGAGTTCACCGCCGACCATCTTGTTCCCGCAGCGAAGACAGGGCCGCCCGGCCCGGCCGTACGCCCAAAGGCGCCTTCCGGGGCGCTGGTCGCCCGTGGTCAGCGGACCACCCGCGTTGTCCTTGCTCGCGTCCAGCAGCCTGTGGGCGAGCGCCATCATCTTCTCGAGGTTCTCCACCTCTCCGACGCGCCTGAACGGCGACACCCCCGACAGGAACAGCGTCTCGGCCCGCCAGATCGTGCCGATGCCCGCCACGTTGCGCTGATCGAGCAGGGCGTCCCCGATCGTCGCGTCCGGATGGCTCGCGATGTTCCGCGCCGCCCGCTCCACGTGCCCGGAGTCCCAGCCGGGGTCGAGCAGGTCGGGCCCCAGATGGCCGACGACCTGGTGCTCCCGGTCGGTGGGCAGCAGGTCGACCATGCCGAGCTTGGTCCCGACCGCCTGCCACCGCTCGTTGGCGAGGATCAGCCGCACGACGTCGCCCCTCCGGACGTGCGCGCCCACGGGGTGGATCCGCCAGCTTCCGTCCATGCGAAGGTGCGTGTGGACGGTCAGCCCGCCGTCGACCCTCGTGAGCAGGTGCTTCCCGCGTGACACGGTCGTGAGCACCGCGCGGCCCGTGAGGTCCGCCGTGGCGTACCTGGGCACCCTGAAGTCCGACCGGGTGAGCACCCGCCCGTCGAGGGCGGCTCGCAGCCTGGCGGCCGTGCGGTAGACGGCATCGCCCTCGGGCACGGCGCGGTCAGTCCCAGGCGGCCGGGTCGGCCGCGAGCTCCATCACGCGCTCGGGCAGGGCGTCGGCGGCGATCTGGTCCAGGGTGACCTCCTCCAGGATCGCGCGCTCGCTGGCGCGCAGGGCGATCCACACCTGCTGGAGGGAGCGGGCCGCTCCCCGGTAGCCGACGTGCTCAGGTCGCTCGCCACGGACGTTGGCCAGCGGCCCGTCCACGGCGCGGATCACATCGGCCAGTGAGATCTCGGTCGCGGGCCGGGCGAGGACGTAACCACCCTCGGGACCTCGCTGGCCGCGGACCAGACCCGCCCGGCGCATCTGGAGCAAGATGTTCTCCAGGTACTTGGGGGGCATTTCCTGTTCCTTGGCCAGCTCGCCCACCGTGGTGGGGCCGCTGCCGGAGGCGGCCAGCTCGGCGGCGGCTCGAAGGGCGTAGTCGACACGGGCGGAAAGACGCATGTTGTCGATTATCCCGCCTGCTAAACCCTGGTTACGCGCAACCTCACCACAACGGGCAGGTGATCTGAGAAACCCACGCGCGGCACCCGCGCCTCGACCGCCGTCAGACCCCGGCTCACCAGCACGTGATCTATGCGTTTGACCGGATCGTCGGCGGGGGATGTATTGGGATTTCCCAACGCCGTCAGGGGGTCCGAGAGCCCCGCGGCCTCCAGCACGCGCATCTCGGGGTCGGCGGGTGTTGTGTTGAGGTCTCCCGCCAGCAGCACCGGCCGGGGCCCGCTTCCGGCCGGCGTCTCCGTCGTGGGCGTACCGGGCCGGGGCTCCCGCGCGCCCGGCGCCGAGGTTCCGGAGCTCTCCGCGCTCATGCCCGCCGCCAGGTCCCGCGCGATGGCCGCGACCTCGGGCGCCTGGCCGGGCGGAGCCTGGAGGTGGGTGTTGACGATCCCGACCTCCTTCCCGCCGACCTCGACGACGACCGCCTGGGCCTGCGCCCCGGTGGGGTAGTCGTGCCCGCCCAGCGGGTGCGAGGCGATCTGCCTGATCGGCAGGTTGGTGATGATCGCGTCACCCCACAGGCTGTCGGCGGCGGGGGCGAAGTGGTACCGCATGCCGAGCCCCCTGGCGATGCGCGCCAGGTCGTCGTGGCCGCCGTTGAGCAGCCAGCCCCGGTCGACCTCGCTCAGCAGCACCACGTCGGGACGTTCGCTCCTCGCCCAGGCGGCGACCTTGTCCAGGTCGAGGGTGCCCTTCAGCCCGAACCCCATCCGGATGTTGTAGGCGACGAGCGTGAACTCGTCCCCGGTCCTCGCCTGTACGGCCGGAACCGGCTGCCAGGTGAGGGCGGCGACGACCGCCGCCGTGGACAGTGCCGAGATCGCGAAACGGCCCGCTCGGGGCTGCCCGGTGCGATCGGCCGTCCTTCCTCTGCCCGCCAGGAGGGCAGGCACGGTGAGCAGGCCCGCCAGCAGCCCGGGCACCGCGCTGTTGGCGAAGCCCAGGTCGGTGTCATAGGCGGCGTAGTAGAGGAAGACCGAGGCCAGGAACACGAGCATCCCGCCGAGCAGCGCGAGCCCGCTGCGCCGGGGCGACCGGGCTCCGGGCAGCCCGGCCATCCCGAAACAGGCGCCGAGGGCGGGCGCCATGAGCACGGCGAGAGGCAGCGCGGAAGAGACGATCAGGATGACCGAGGTCACCGGCAGCAGGACGATCACGATCCAGCGCTGGCGGGGGGGCCGAGCGGCGAACAGGGCCATCAGGAACTGCGCGCAGACCAGCGCGGCGACGATCAAGGCGGTCTCCCACGGATTCCGCCCGCTGCCTGCGGGATAGTCCGCCAGCCCGACCGTCGTGAGGTATATCCCGTGCAGCACGATGAAGGGGCCGAACGCGAACCACACCCCGGTGGGGGCCACGTCCCCGGCCGTGGGCGCCGGCCGTACCGACCAGGCGAAGGCGGCGCACAGGACGATGACGGCGAGCCAGGGGAGCGGGCCGTCGCGCCACACCAGGTCGAGCTGGCCGAGCGCGAGATGGACGATCGCCGAGACCGCGAGCCCGGCGGCCAGTCCGGCGGGGACGATCGTACGCGGGGCCGTCAGCGCGCAGCCGTACAGGAAGACCAGGCCGAACGAGACGCCCGCGCTCGCGACGTAGAGCTGGGCCGAGCCGCCGTCCGTCGCCTGGAGTAGCAGGCGGTCGGCGGCCAGGAGGATCGCGCCGCCGAGCACGATGAGCCTCGGGGAGACCAGGCGAGAGAGGGGAGCTGCGGCGAGCGGCAGCACGAACCACAGGGCCGCGTACATCCCCATCTGCTCGGGCGGGGTGTCCCCGGCGCGGCCGAAGAGCGTGATGAGCGACGGCAGGAACACCCGCAGCACGTCGGTGAGCAGCAGGATGCCCAGGGCGAGGGCGATCACCGCGACCTGGTGGCCGGTCGGCGTGCCGGGTCTCAGCCTTGACAGGGGGGCGGCGCGCTCGGCCCGGGCCATGGGATCGGCGCTGGAATCGGCGGTGGATTCGGTAGTGGACTCGGCTGCGGGCTCGCCCATGAGGCCTCTCTTCGACTAAGACATGAGTGATCCTCGTGTCTTTGCGGGTCGAAGGCAAGGGCCCGGCAATGAAGAGCGCGGGCCGGCGGCGACGATACCCGGGAGGCAATGCCGGTAAACTAGCAGGAAGCTTTACTGATGAATGGTTGTGTCACACCGCGCCGCGCTTTGTGATGAACCCAACGGGGACCGACGACAAGAAAGCATGCAATGGAGCGACGTCCTGGCGTGCCCAGGTTGCTACGGGAGATCAACGACCGGGCCGCGCTGGAGCTGCTGCTGGCCTCGGGCCCGCTGACCAGGGGACAGATCGGTGACATGACCGGTCTTTCCAAGGTCACCGCGTCCCAGACTCTGTCGAGGCTCGAAGAGCGAGGCCTGGTCGAGGTGGTCGGAGAACAGGCGGGGAACCGGGGGCCCAATGCGGCCCTTTATGGGGTGATTCCATCATCCGCCTATGTGGCCGGCCTCGATGTCGGGCCGGAATCGGTGACCACCGCCATCGCGGATATCAACGGCGAAATCGTGGCAGAGGTGACAGTTTCCACCAATGGGCACGGCGATCCCGTCGCGCTCGTGCACAACGCCGTGGTGAAGGCCTGCCGCTCGGGCAAGGTCGCCCTGTCCCGCCTGAAGGGCATCGTGATCGGCACGCCCGGCGTGGTCGACCCCCGCAGCGGAGACGTGAAGTTCTCCTTCGACCTGCCCGGCTGGCACGAGGGCAGCCACCAGGCCCTGGCCCATGACCTGCGGCGACCCGTCACCATAGAGAACGACGTGAACCTCGCGGCCATCGCCGAGCACTCCGAGGGCGCGGCCAGGGGAGTCGACGACTTCGTCCTGCTCTGGGTGGAGCGCGGCGTCGGCCTCGCCGTCGTCCTCGGCGGCAGGCTGCACCGCGGGCGTTCCGGCAGCGCCGGTGAGATCGGCTACCTGCCGGTGCCGGGGGTGCCGCTGGCCGCCGACGTCAAGGCCGTGCCGGGGCGGATGCCCGCGCTGGCGGGCGGCCTGCAGTCCCTGATCAGTGCCGAGGCGGTGGCCGAGCTGGCCGAGCCGTACGGCTTCGCGGGCGGGTCCGCCGCCGACGCCGTGCGCGCGGCCGTCGAGAGCGGCGACGGGGGTTCGGCGTTCCTCGACGAGCTGGCCCACCGGCTCGCCCTCGGCGTCGCGTCGGTGTGCGTCGTCCTCGACCCGACGCTCGTCGTGCTCAACGGCGAGGTCGGCAGGGCGGGCGGCGGCGCGCTGACCCACCGGGTGGAGGAGGCCGTGGCCGCCATCTGCCCGATCAGGCCGGAGGTCGTCGTCAGCGACGTCAAGGGCCGGCCGGTCCTGCGCGGAGCCATCCTGGCGGCCCTGGACCAGGCCCGTGAGGAGATCTTCGCCTCCTGACGGGCCCGGCCTTCCGGCGTCGTCAGGCGGTGAGGAGCTCCGCCGCCGCCTGGGCGTTGGCGCGGGCGGCGCCGTACGTCGCGATGTATGCGCCCGCGGAGGGGCGCCAGATGGGCAGGCCCATCTCGACCACCGTCGCGTCCGGCCGCCCGGCCAGCAGCGCCGACACGATGTCCTGGCTCGCGCGGTGGCGGTGGGCGTCCTTCACGACGATCACCAGCGAGCGGCCCAGGGCACGCTGCAGCAGCCCGGCCGCGTCCGCGGTGTCGGGCTTGACCCGCGCGATCTCGGCGTCCGGGAGCCACGGGGCGAACCCCCACGGCACGTCCCCGACCGCGATCGTCGGTGGGGTGTCCACCTCGACGACGAACGGGTCGATCAGCGGGGTCGCCGTGCCGGACAGGCTGACCGCCCGGCGCGCGGCGGTGAGGCCGATCACGTTGCCGTCCCTGGCCTCCTCGCGCGGCCTTCCGAACCAGCCGCGCAGCCGTGCCACACGCTCGGCGGCCTCCTCCAGGCGGGCGAGCGGAAGCCGCCCGTCGCGCACGGCGGCCACGATCTCGGACTTGATCTGCTGGATCTGCTCCCGGGTGGGCAGGGGCCCGAGGCAGAGCAGGTCCGACCCGGCGGCCAGCGAGAGCACCGCGCCGCCTCCGAGCCCCACGCTCTCGGTGATCGCGTGCATGTCGAGGGCGTCGGAGATCACCACGCCGTCGTAACCGAGCTCACCCCTGAGCAGCTCGGTCAGCGCCGCGGGTGACAGGGTGGCGGGAGCCGTACCGGTCAGGAACGGGACCCGCACGTGCGCGGTCATGATCGACTTGGTGCCGGCCTCGATGGCGGCGCGGAAGGGGACGAGCTCGCGGTCCCACAGCACCTCGCGGGAGACGTCCACCACGGGGATCTCCAGGTGGGAGTCCTGCCGGGTGGCGCCGTGCCCAGGGAAGTGCTTGACGCAGGCCGCCACTCCGGCGTCCTGCAGCCCCGAGACGGCCGCCACGGTGTGCCGGGCGACCAGGGTCGTGTCGGAGCCGAACGACCGGGTGCCGATGACGGGGTTGTCGTCGGCGGTGTTGACGTCCGCGTCGGGCGCCATGTCGAGGTTGACGCCGCAGCGGGCCAGGTCGTCGCCGATCGAGCGGTAGACCCTGCGGGTCAGCTCGATGTCGTCCACGGCGCCGAGGGCCGCGTTGCCCGGGTACGGGCTGCCGACGTGGTAGGCGAGCCGGGTGACGTCCCCGCCTTCCTCGTCCAGGCTGATGACCGGGTCGCCGGCGCTCCGCAGCCGGGCGGTGAGAGCCGCCAGCCGCTCGGCCCCCGCGACGTTGAAGCCGAAGAGCGTGACCCCGCCCAGACCGTCCTCCAGGTCGTGGAGGATCCAGTCGGGGGCGGTGGTGCCGGGGAAGGCCACGAGCAGCGTGCCGGCCGCGAGACGGTGCAGCCCCCGATCGCCATCGCCCACGGAGAACTCAGACATGGCTGTACTCGACTCCTTAGCTCAGAGTTGGGAAGGCTGGGGTGTTCAGCCTTTCACGGCGCCGGCGACCAGGCCCGAGACCATGCGCCGCTGCACCAGCAGGAAGAACGCGATGACCGGGATGGTCATCAGCGTCGAGGCGGCCATGATGCCGCCCCAGTCCGTGGACCGCTGTCCGGTGAAGAACTGCAACGCCACGGGCATCGTGTACGAGCCCTGGTCGTTGATCAGCGTCAGCGCGAAGACGAACTCGTTCCAGGCGGTGATGAACGAGAAGATGCTCGTCGCCACCAGCCCCGGTGCCACCAGGGGGAACAGTACCTTCCAGAACGTGATGAACCGGCTGGCGCCGTCGATCGCGGCCGCCTCCTCCAGTTCCTTGGGCACGGCGGCCACGAAGGTCCGCAGCATCCAGATCGCGAAGGGGAGCGTGAACCCCACGTTGACGATGATCAGGCCGAGGAGCTGGTCGTACAGCCCCAGCCGCTTCACCATGAGGAACAGCGGGATCAGCAGCGCCTCGGCGGGCACCATCTGCACGATCAGCAGCAGGATCAGGAAGCTCGTGCGGAACCGGAACCTGAAGCGCGCGACCGCGGTCGCGGCGAGCAGCGCGAAGACCGAGCCGATGAGCACGGTGCCCACGGCGACGATCGCGCTGTTCAACAGGTACTGCCAGATGGAGTGCCCCGCGACGCCCTTGGTGAGCACCCGCGACACGTGGTCGAAGGTGGGCGACAGCGGGAACGGGATGAACCGCGTGGTGAAGATCTCGTCGTTGGGCTTGAACGCGGTCGCGACCATCCAGTAGACGGGGAAGACGGCGAACAGGAACACGACGACGCCGGCCGCGTTCAGCCCGTACTGCTTGAGCTGCTTGACGGATCGCGGGTTCACCGCACGTCCTCCGTTTTCACGATTTGCCGGACATATACGGCGGTGATCAGCAGCATGATCACCGTGAGGATGACGGCGATCGCGGCGCCGAAGCCCATCTTGGGCGGCGCGCTGAACGCCTCGGTGTACGCCCAGAGCGACAGGTTGAACGAGTCACGGTTGGTGGTGCCGCCCGCCAGCACGTACAGCTGGGTGAAGACCTTGAAGTCCCAGATGACGGAGAGCACCAGCAGGACGGAGAACACCGGCTTCAGAAGAGGGAAGGTGATCTTCCTGAATGTCCTGGTGGGCGTCGAGCCGTCCACCCTGGCCGCCTCGTACAGCTCCGACGGGATGCTCTTGAGACCCGCCAGCACCGACACCGCGATGAACGGGAACGACGCCCAGACCACCGCGATGATCAGCACCAGGTAGATGGTGGTGGGATCGTTGAGCCAGGGCTGGCCCGACCAGTCGGCCCGTCCGAACACCAGGCTGGAGAGCCAGTCGGGCAGCAGGTTGAGCGCCCAGTTGACCACGCCCGCGTCGGCGTCGAACAGCCACTTCCAGATGATCGCCGTCGCGGTGGGCGGAGTGGCCCAGGCGGCCATGATGCCGACGATGACGAAGGTCGACATCTTCTTGCCCAGCTTGTGGAGCAGGAGCCCGACCAGGGTGCCGCCGACGAGCGTCAGGGCGACGGTGATCAGGGCGAACATCACGGTGTTGCGCAGCGAGGTCCAGAACAGGTCCGACTGGAAGACCTGTGTGTAGTTGTCCATGCCGAGGAATTCGGCGGGCTGCGGGTTGGGCCTGATCTGCCGGAGTCCCACCTTGTGGAAGGACATGTCGACCATCTGGTACAGCGGGTAGAGCAGCAGAATCGCGATGACCAGGAGGCCCGGCAGGAGCAGCGCGTAGGGGACGACCCAGGCGGGAAGCCCGCCGGGACGGCGCGGAGGCCGGTGCGACCGGCGCCGCGCCGGGGCGGAGGACTTGCCTCCGCCCCGGGCGACAGTTGACGTCTGCGCCATGGTTACTGCTGGTTCAGGATGGTCTCGAGTTCCTTGTTCGCGTCCGCGAGGGCCGTGTCCGCGTCCTTCTTACCCTCGATGACGGAACGGGCCGCGTTCTGCAGCACGGCCTTGGTGTCGTTCGCCTCGGCCCAGTTCGGGCTGGCGGGGAAGCCCTTGGCGACCTTGAAGGTCTCCGCGAACGGCGCCTGCACCGGGTCGCTGGCGAACTCCGCCAGGGCGTCCGGGTAGAGCGGGAGCAGGCCGCCCTCCTTGGCGTACCGGGTGCCGAACTCCTTGCCCGCGGCCAGCTTGAGGTACTCGGCGGCGAGCTCGGGGCTCTTGGCGTCCTTCCAGATGGCGATGTCGTTGCCACCCTGGAAGGCCGGGGCCGGGCCGCTGCCCTCCTTGTTCGGGAGCGAGAAGAAGGCCATCTGGTCCTCGGCCACCTTGCCCTTGCTCTGCTCCTTGATGGTGGCGATGTCCCAGCCGCCCGTGACGTACATGCCGACCTTGCCGGCGGCGAAGCGCTGGCTGATGTCCACCGAGTTCTGGCTGAGGCGGGACTTGCCCGAGATGCCGTCCTTGGTGACCAGGTCGGTGTAGAACTGGAAGCCCTCCTTGAAGGCCGGGTCGGTCAGCTTGCCGACCCACTTGCCTCCCTCGAAGGCGGCGAAGTCGCCACCCGCCGACCAGACGAACGGCGAGAGCGACATGTTGGCGTCGGAGCCGCCGTTGAAGGCGAAGCCGTCGACGTCCTTGCCCTTCTTCTCGACGATCTTCTTGCCCGCGGCGACGAGGTCTTCCCAGGTCTTGGGCACCTCGATGCCGAGGCTCTTGAACCAGTCCTTGCGGTAGAGGACGGCGCGGGTGCCGCCGCCCCACGGTGCCGCGTAGACCTTGCTGTCGATGGTCTCGTAGCCCCACAGGTTCTGCGGGATCTGCTGGAAGTCGGGGCTGGACTTGACCAGATCGCTGATGTCGGTGAGGGCGTCCTGGGACACCCAGGCGGCCACCTGGTCGTTGCCGAACTCGGTGACGTCCGGGCCCTCGCCGCCCGCGAGCGCGGCGGTCCACTTCTTCTGGGCGTCCGGCCACGGGATCCACTGGACATTGACGTCGGCGCCGGTCTGCTCCTTGAACTTGGCGTCAAGGTCGGCCATGTACTTGTTCTGCACGTCATTGGGGGCACCGAGCCGCCATACGTTCAGCGTCTGACCCGCGTACTTGGGACCAGAGGCGGCTGCTGACGCCTGGGGCTCCGCCGGCTTGGCGGGCTCGCCGCCTCCACACGCGCTGACACCAATGGCAAGAGCGGCGGTCGTGGCCGTCGCGGCGGCGATCTTTCCGAACTTCACGTTTGGGTTCTCCCTTCCCGGCTTCGCGTCGGGCTCGCGCTCATCGAAAGGTGCATTCAGGGGCCGTGCACCTGCGAAAGCGCCATCCTCGTGCTCCGCGCTGCGACATCCCGAGGCCTGATCGCTTGCCTGCGGGCTGACTGCCGCTAAACTAACAAGAAACTTTCTTAAAAGAAACGCCCGTTAGCGGATCGTGACGAGAGGGGCCCGACCCCATGCCCAGACGACATCCCGGGACACCCCGGCTGCTGCGTCAGCTCAACGACCGCGCGGCGCTGGAGCTCCTGCTCTCAGAAGGGCCCTTGACCCGGGCCGAGCTGGGAGAACACACGGGACTGTCCAAGGTGACCTCCGGCCAGCTGCTGGCACGCCTCGAGGAGCGCGGGCTCGTGGCCGTATCGGGGGAGCGCCCGGGAGGCAGGGGCCCCAACGCCGCGCTCTACGCGGTCGTCCCCGGAAGCGCCTACGTCGCCGGCCTTGAGGTGCTGCCCGGCAGCGTCACCGCCGGCGTCGCGGACATCACCGGCGAGATGATCGCCGAGGTCACCGTGGACCCCTGCGAGACCGGCGAGCCCGTGAAGACCGTGCACAGCGCGGTGCGGCGGGCCTGCGACTCGGCGAACGTGAGCCTGTCCCAGCTGCGGGCGATGGTCATCGGAACCCGCGGCGTGGTCGATCCGCGGACCGGCGACGTCCGCTTCTCCTTCGACCTCCCTTACTGGCACGCGGGAGTCCTCGCCGACCTCCGCGCCACGCTCGGCTCCTCTGTCATGATCGAGAACGATGTGAACCTCGCCGCGCTGGCCGAGCACGCGTACGGGGCGGCGCGCGGCATCGATGACTTCGTCCTGGTGTGGTCGGGGGTGGGGCAGGGGCTCGGCGTCATGCTCGGCTCACGCCTGCACCGGGGGTTCACCGGAGGGGCGGGGGAGATCGGCTGGCTCCCCGTGCCCGGCGAGCCTCTGCCCATCGACGTCACCGAGCCGCAGTCCGGTTCCTTCCAGCGCCTCGTCGGCACCACCGCGGTCACCGAGCTCGCCGCCGCCCACGACGTCCCCCACACCGCCGTTCCCCGCGACGAGGCCCCGTCCTTCACGGCGGACGGCTTGTCCACGACGGCGGGGGGCCCTTCGGCAGGGCCGTCCTACGCCCCGAGCTCGAGTGCCGAGTTCGTCCGTACGGCCGTCGAGGGCGGCCACCACGGCTTCCTCGACGAGCTGGCGAGGCGGATCGCCATCGGGGTCGCCGCGGTGACGGTCGTGCTCGATCCGGGCCTGATCGTGCTGAGCGGGGACGTGGGCCGGGCCGGTGGCCTCGCGCTCGCGCGGCGGGTCGAGGAGGCGGTGGCCCAGATCTGCCCGAGCCGCCCCAGGGTGACCGTGACCGAAGTCGAGGGAAACCCCGTGCTGCGGGGAGCCGTGATGGCCGCCCTCGGCCCGGCGCGTGAGGAGGTCTTCGCGAGCACGGTGGACGGCTGAGTAGATCTTTCTAGGGGTTACCGAGTATGTCTTTTGTGGAAGACTTGCTGGTCATGCATAACATCGTCCTGATTTCTGACCCTCGGGTGACCTCCATTCCCGTGGAGGAGAGCGGAGAGGCGCTGGCCGATGTGCGCGGCGTCCTGGCCGTCGACGGCAGGCTGGCGGACCCCGACGGTGCCTACGCTCACCTCCGTGCGGGCCTGCTCGCCCGGCTCAAGGACGCGCAGCGGCGGCTTCCGAACGGCTACCGGCTGCTGGTGGTCGAGGGGTACCGGCCTCCGGCGCTTCAGCGGAAGTACTTCGAGGAGTACAAGGACGAGCTCAGGGCGACATTTCCGGAAATATCACCCGAGGAGCTGCACACGGCGGCGAGCCGGTACGTCTCCCCGATCGAGGTCGCGCCGCACACGGCGGGCGCGGCGGTCGACCTGACCCTCGCCGGCGAGGACGGCGTCGAGCTCGACATGGGCACGGCGGTCAACGCCAACCCCGAGGAGAGCGACGGCGCCTGCTACACCGCCGCGCTCAACATCACCGCCGAAGCGCGTGAGCACCGCAAGATCCTCGGCGACGCCCTTGAGGCCGCGGGACTGGTCAACTACCCGACCGAATGGTGGCACTGGTCCTACGGCGACCGCTACTGGGCCATGACCACCGGCGCCGAAGCCGCGATCTACGGCCCCCGCTCCCTGACCTGACCCACCGACGCGGTGGTGGCCGATCGTCCTGACCGCGTGTCAGTGGCGCCCGGTCCTGTCATCGGACTTGCGGAAGCCGATAATGATCATCTCGGTGGCGTCCGTCTTGCCGGGGACGCGACCGGTGCTGTCCGGGAAGTTGTTGTCCTGCACGATGGCGATCCGGTTTCCCGGCAGGGGGAGCAGTGCCTCCACGGACTGCAGGGGGAACTTGAAGGGGTTGCCGAGGCCGTAACCCCCGGTGGGGTCGTGCGAACCGATGAGGGCGGGATCGCGCAGGTTCGGCAGGTCGGCGACCTCGGTCTTGACAAGGAAACCGTCGGAGTCGAGGTGACGCCGGTCGATGAGGTAGATGCGCTTGAAGGTGGCGGCCGGCCCCACGGCGCGGTGAATATGAGACTAGTCGTATATATGTTTCATCCTATATGGTGTTGATGTGTCTCTCCGCCACACGATCCTCGGCTTCTTGTCGCTGAAGCCGCTGACCGGCTACGACCTCAAGAAGTACTTCGACGCGAGCGTCCGGCACTTCTGGAGCGCCGACCAGGCCCAGATCTACCGGGCGCTCGCACAGTTGGCCGAGGACGGGCTTGTCCAGGTGCGCGTCATCGAGCAGGACGGGCGACCCGACCGCAGGGAGCACCACATCACTGACGCAGGCCGGATCGAGCTCGATGGGTGGCTGCGTGCGCCGGTCGAGCGGCACGCCCCACGGGAACCGTTCCTCGCGAGGGTGTTCTTCGCTGGGCGTCTGCCGGCGGCCGAGACCGCGGCGATCGTCGACGCGCGGATCGCCGCAGCCGAGGAGCAGCTCGGCGTCCTGTGCGCGATCGCGGCGCAGTCGACAGCCGTACTCGATGACGTACCGCCCGCCGCTGACCGGCTGCTGGCCGCCGCGACGCTGGAAAACGGGATCCGCCACGTCGCCGCCGAGCTCGATTGGCTGCGCGACCTGCGTAACGACCTCGACGACCTGCCCGCCGCGCCCGCCCGGATGCGGCTGCGCCTTGATTCCGTGATCCAGAACCAGCAGAGATATCGAGGAGAGCAACTGTGAGCATGTCCACCGCCAGGATCGCTGCGGTCGCCGCCACAGGACTGGCCGGGGTCGCCGCGTTCCAGATCGCCCTTGCATTGGGCGCTCCGCTGGGCCGGGCCGCATGGGGCGGGACGTACACGCAACTGCCAGTTGAATTGCGCATCGGCAGCGCCATCTCGGCGGCCTTCCTCTTCCTCGCCGCTCTTGTCGTGCTCGGCCGAGGCGGCTTCTGGGCCGGTAACGGACCTTCCGGCCTCTACCGCTGGGGCACCTGGGCGCTCGTCTCCCTGCTCGGTCTCAGCGCCCTCGCCAACTTCGCCTCCGCCAGCCGGTGGGAGAACTTCCTGATGGGCCCGATCGCACTCGCCCTCTCGATTTTGACCCTGCTCGTGGCGCTCGGCCCGGCCCGGGTTTCGACGTAGCACGGCATGAAACATCGTGCTTGTCGCATTCGATCGCGTAACGGGATCTGGCCTGTCGGCCATGGCTCAGGCGCGCAGGCGTAGGCCGCGGGGGGTGGGGTGGAAGCCCGCGGCCTCCAGGGCGGCGGCTAGCGGGGAGTTGACGATCGCCGTGCCGTCGGCCTTCTCGACCGTCAGCTTCCCGAGGGCTCCGTCACGCACGGCCAGCGCCAGCGCGTCGACCGCCGGCTGCAGCCGGTCGTCGTCGGCGAAGGACAGCAAGGTCTTCCCGCCGCGCTCGACATAGAGCACCAGACGGCCGTCGACCAGCACCACCAGCGCGCCCGCCTTGCGCCCCGGCTTGTGCGTGATCTCTCCCGGATGGGCGGGCCACGGCAGGGCCGCCCCGTACGGGTTGGCGGGGTCGGTCGCGGCGAGGACCACCGCGCGCCGCTCGCTCGTGGCACCGCTCCGCGGGCGGGAACCGCCGACCTCGGAGAACAGCGTCGACGCGATGGCCCGCATGCGGTCGACGGCGCCGGGAAGCGCGAACTGGGCGCCTCCCAGGCCCTCGACGAAGTAGCCGCGGCGGCACCGGCCGGTCTCCTCGAACGCCCGCAGCACGGGATAGACGGTGGCGAAACCTCCGGTGAGACGCTCAGCGGCCACCGCGCCCTTGGTCACCACGCCGTGCCGTTCGAGCAGCACCTCGGCCTGGGCGTGGGCGCGCTGGGTGGCGTCGGCGGAGGGCTCGGGCAGCAGCCACCAGCGGCCGCTCACGGTCGGAGGCCCTGAGCGGGTGGGCAGTACGGCCCTGCGCCTGCGGGCCGTCGTCGCGCGGTGCGCGGGCCGCCCGGAGCCGAGCGCCGCCCGCAGGGGCGCGAGCGTGTCGCCGGACACCCGCCCCGCCCACACGAGATCCCACAGCACGCCGGCGAGCGCGGTGTCGTCCATCGAACCGACCCGGTTGCCGAGGTCACGGAAGAACAGCGCCCCGCCGCCGCTCAGCGCCGCGAGGACCTCCTCGTGCAGCGGGGTCATCGTGATCTCGGCCGGTGGAGGCAGCAGCAGCGGAGCGGTGTCGGCGAAGAACAGCGCCACCCAGCCGTCACCGCCGGGCAGCGAACCCTGACCGGCCCACACGACCTCACCCGAGGCGGTCAGCTCGTCGAGCAGGGAGGGCTCGTACCCGGGAACCCTGCTCGGCAGGATCAGCGTCTCCAGCGCGGAGGCCGGCACGGCCGCGCCCTGCAACTGCTCGATGGCGTGCACTAGAGCATCCATGCCCCGGGCCGATCGGCCCTCGGTGATGCCGTGCCATGCCGGGGAGAACGCGCCCAGGGCCTCGGGAGGCACCGGCTCGACCTCCTTGCGGAGCCGGGCCAGCGACCTGCGCCGCAGCTGCCGGAGCACCCCCGCGTCGCACCACTCCTCACCCCAGCCGCCGGGCCGGAACTCGCCGGACACGACCCTTCCCGAAGAGGCCAGCCGCCGCAGGGCGTCCACCACCACCGCGACGCCGAGGCCGAACCTGACCGCGGCCGTCGTGGCGGGGAACGGGCCGCGCGTGCGGGCATGCCGGGCGAGGAGATCGCCGAGCGGATCGGCCACCGGCTCGATGAAGGCATGGGGCACGCCCATCGGCAGTGGGACGCCGAGCGCGTCGCGCAACCGGGCGGCGTCCTCGATCGCCGCCCACTGCTCGACCCCGGCGACCCGCACCCGGATGGCGCGCCGGGCCGTCTCGAGCTCGGCCAGCCATATGGGGTCGCCCTCGCGCACGGTGACGTCCTCCGCCTGCAACGGGCCGTGGGTCCGCAGCAGGTCGGCGAGGTCCTCGGCGTCGCGCAGGGGACGGTCGAGCCTGGCGAGCTCGCGCTCGGTGTCGGCCACCACATCGGGGTCGAGCAGCTCGCGAAGATCGGCCTCCCCGAGCAGCTCGGCCAGCAGGTGGGTGTCCAGGGCGAGCGCCTGGGCCCGGCGCTCCGCCAGCGGCGCGTCCCCTTCGTACATGAAGGCGCCGACGTAGGCGAAGAGCATGGACGCCGCGAAGGGCGAGGCCTGGTCGGTCTCCACCTCCACCACCCGCACGCGCCGGGCGGCGATGTCGCGCATGAGCTGGACCAGCCCCGGAACGTCGAAGACATCCTGGAGGCACTCGCGCATGGTTTCGAGCACCACGGGGAACGAGCCGTACTTGCTCGCGACCTTCAGCAGGTTGGCGGCCCGCTGCCGCTGCTGCCAGAGGGGAGACCGCCTGCCAGGGCTGCGCCGGGGCAACAGGAGCGCGCGGCCGGCGCACTCGCGGAACCGCGACGCGAACAGCGCCGACCCGCCCAGCTCCTCGGTGACGATCTGCTCGATCTCGTCGGCGTCGAAGATCGCCACGTCGGTGGGCGCCCCTTCGAGCGTGTCGGGGATGCGCAGCACGATGCCGTCGTCGGAGTGCATGGTCTGCACGTCGATGTCGTACCGCTCGCGCAGCCGCCGCCCGATCGCGAGCGCCCACGGCGCGTGGACGCGGGCACCGTACGGGGTGTGGATCACGACGCGCCAGTCGCCGAGCTCGTCGTGGAAGCGCTCGACGAGCAGGGTGCGATCGTCGGGCACGTAACCGGTGGCCTCACGCTGCTCGGCGAGATAGGCGAGGAGGTTGCCGACGGCGAACGCGTCGAGCCCGGCCTCGGTGAGCCGCTCGGTCTTGCCCCCGGACAGCTCGCGCAGGAACGCCCCGAGCGCCCGGCCCAGCTCGGCGGGACGGCCCGGCGCGTCGCCGTGCCAGAACGGCAGCTTGCCCGGCTGGCCGGGGGCGGGGGAGACCAGCACCCGGTCGGCCGTGATGTCCTCGATACGCCAGGAGGTGGCGCCCAGCACGAAGACGTCGCCCACCCGGGACTCGTAGACCATCTCCTCGTCGAGCTCGCCGACCCTCCTGCCGCCGCCCCGGGTGTCGCCTCCGACCAGGAAGACGCCGAACATGCCGCGGTCGGGGATGGTGCCGGCGTTGGTCACCGCGAGGCGCTGGGCTCCGGGACGGCCCGTGACGCGGCCGGTCACGCGGTCCCACACGATGCGCGGGCGCAACTCGGCGAACTCCTCGCTGGGATAGCGCCCGGCGAGCATGTCGAGCGTGGCCTCGAGCGCGCTGCGGGGCAGCGTGGCATAGGGGGCGGCCCGCCTGACCAGCGTCTCCAGCTCGTCGACCGTCCACTCGTCAAGGGCGCACATCGCAACGACCTGCTGGGCCAGCACGTCGAGGGGGTTGCGCGGATAGCGCATCTCCTCGATCTCGCCGGACTTCATGCGCTCGGACACGACGGCCGTCTGGACCAGGTCGCCGCGGTACTTGGGGAAGATCACGCCCCTGGAGACGGCGCCGACCTGGTGGCCCGCCCGGCCGATGCGCTGCAACCCGCTGGCGACGCTGGGCGGCGCCTCCACGCAGGCGACCAGGTCGACCGAGCCCATGTCGATGCCGAGCTCCAGGCTGGAGGTCGCCACCACGGCGGGCAGGCGGCCGGACTTCAGCGCCTCCTCGATCTGCGCCCGCTCCTCCTTGGAGACCGACCCGTGGTGGGCGCGCACGACCTCGGGCACCGCCCCCTTCGTGGAACCGGCCTGCGCCATGAGCACGGCCGGCGGGGGCGGCGCGGGCGGTGAGCACGCGCCGGGCGAGAGCCCGTCACCGGTGACGGGGTCGTCGGCCGGGGGCGCCATGCGTTCGAAGGCCAGCTCGTTGAGCCGCGCGCACAGGCGCTCGGCGAGGCGCCGCGAGTTCGCGAACACGATCGTCGAACGGTGGGCCCCGATCAGATCGAGCAGATGCTCCTCCACGTGCGGCCAGATGGACCGCCGCGCCGGAGGCTCCATCGACCATGGGGTCTCACCGTCACCCCCACCCTCACCGGCGCCTTCGCCGGACAGGGCGGGCTGCTGGGGCGCGCCGTCGAGCTCGGTCATGTCCTCGACGGGGACGATCACCCGTACCTCGATGACCTTCTCCGAGGGCGGCTGCACGACCGTCGTCGGGCGGGCGCCGCCCAGGAAGGTCGCCACCTCGCTCACGGGGCGGACGGTGGCGGACAGGCCGACGCGCTGGGCCGGCCGGGCCAGCAGGGCGTCGAGCCGCTCCAGGGTGAGCGCGAGGTGGACGCCTCGCTTGGTGGCGGCGACCGCGTGCACCTCGTCGACGATGACCGTCTCGACCCCGCGCAGCGCGTCACGTGCCCTGCTGGTGAGCAGCAGGTAGAGCGACTCGGGGGTGGTGATCAGGATGTCGGCGGGGTCGGCGGCGAAGCGGCGGCGGTCCTCCGCGGCGGTGTCGCCGGACCGGATGGCCACGGAGATCTCGGGGACGGGCAGGCCCATGCGCCGGGCGGTCTGCTTGAGGCCCGCGAGCGGGGCTCTGAGGTTGCGCTCGACGTCGACCGCCAGCGCCTTCAGCGGCGACACATAGACGACGCGGCACCGCCGCGCCGGGCGCTCCCCTCGCGCCCCGGCCTTCCCCTGCCCTCGCCCTGCCTTTGAAGATCGGGTCTCCGCAGGCTCGGGGGTGGTCGTCCGCTCGGCGGCGAGGCGGTCGAGGGACCACAGGAAGGCGGCGAGGGTCTTGCCCGACCCGGTCGGCGCGACCACGAGCGTGTTGTCACCGCGCGCGATCGACCGCCATGCCCCCTCCTGCGCGGCCGTCGGCGCGGCGAAGGCGCCGGTGAACCATTGCCTGGTCACCGACGTGAAATGGTCGAGCGCGGATCCGGTCACGGCTTCATCATGCAACGCGCCACCGACAGAACGCGCCATCGCCCGCACCTGGGGCGCTCGACGGGACAAAGTTCCTGAAGATGCAGCACTCGGACGAAACACCCAAGTCTTGACATGGGGCCCGCCTGCGACGTCACCTGAACTATGGACATCGACTACGCGGCCATCGAGGCGGCCAGAAACCGCATCTGCGATCGGCACCTTCGCGCGCGGCGCCCCGAGAGCAGCGCACGCGGCCTTCACCACTTCGCGCTGATCTGCTCGGACGTCGAGCGGACGATCGACTTCTACCAGGGGATCCTGGAGTTCCCGCTGACGGAGATCTTCGAGAACCGCGACTACAAGGGGTCCAGCCACTTCTTCTTCGACATCGGCAACGGAAACCTGCTGGCGTTCTTCGACCTTCCGGGGCTGGACCTCGGGCCGTACCAGGAGGTGCTGGGCGGGCTGCACCACATCGCCATCTCCGTGGAGCGCGGGAAGTGGGAGATGCTCCGGGGCAAGCTGGACGAGGCGGGCGTGCCCTATCAGCTGGAGAGCGACGCCTCGATCTACTTCCGCGACCCCGACGGCGCCCGCCTGGAGCTCCTCGCCGACCCTCTGGGGGAGATGTACGGCACCCGCGTCCTGTGACCGCGTACCGCCGCACCGTGATCGGGGGAGGTGCCTCCCAGGAGCCCGGTCCGTCCACGCGGTCTCCGGCACCATACTGGGGGGATGCGCCTGACCGAATTCTGGAACCGGATGAACCGCCACTTCGGTGAGCGGTATGCCGAGTCCTGGGCGCGTGACTACGTGATCGCGGAGCTGGGCGGCCGCACCGTGACGCAGGCCCTCGCCGACGGCGTGTCCGCCAAAGAGGTCTGGCGCGCCGTGTGCGGCGTAACCGACGTGGACTCCCGCCTACGCTGACCCCCCTCGCTCCCGGCCGGCCTGCCCGCCGGAGTCAAGCTCGCGGCACCGGCCTCTGGACGTACGGGCCGACCTCCGCCTCCACGTCATCGTCGCTGCTCCGCCGATTCGAAAGCGTTCGGGTCTCCGATGGCGTTGAGCTGTGATCGAACAATCGTTCGGCTATATTGAACTTGCCGACGGCCCTGGGCCCACTCCGGGAAAATGTCGGTGGCAGCCCGTAGCTTGCAAGCGACGGAAACGACTTCGACACACCCTCCAGGGGAGCACTCCATGGCAGCCAACGACCGCGAGAAGGCCCTTGAGACTGCTCTCGCTCAGATCGAGCGGCAGTTCGGCAAGGGCTCTGTCATGCGCCTCGGCGATGACGCGCGAGCCCCCATCGAGATCATTCCTACCGGGGCCATCGCGCTCGACGTCGCGCTCGGCATCGGCGGGTTCCCCCGTGGCCGCATCGTCGAGATCTACGGCCCCGAGTCCAGTGGTAAGACGACCGTGGCGCTCCACGCCGTCGCCAACGCCCAGCGCGGCGGCGGCATCGCCGCGTTCATCGACGCGGAGCACGCCCTCGACCCGGAGTACGCCGGCAAGCTCGGCGTCGACACCGACGCGCTCCTGGTCTCCCAGCCCGACACCGGTGAGCAGGCGCTTGAGATCGCCGACATGCTGATCCGCTCCGGCGCGATCGACCTCGTGGTCATCGACTCGGTCGCGGCCCTCGTGCCGAAGGCCGAGATCGAGGGCGAGATGGGCGACAGCCACGTGGGCCTCCAGGCCCGCCTGATGTCCCAGGCCCTCCGCAAGGTGGCCGGCGCCCTCAGCAACACCGGCACGACCGCGATCTTCATCAACCAGCTCCGCGAGAAGATCGGCGTCATGTTCGGGTCGCCCGAGACCACGACCGGTGGCAAGGCGCTCAAGTTCTACGCGTCGGTGCGTCTCGACGTCCGCCGCATCGAGACGCTCAAGGACGGCACCGAGGCGGTCGGCAACCGCACCCGCGTCAAGGTCGTGAAGAACAAGATGGCCCCGCCCTTCCGGGTGGCCGACTTCGACATCCTCTACGGTTTCGGCATCTCCCGCGAGGGCGGCCTGATCGACATGGGCGTCGAGCACGGCTTCGTCCGCAAGGCCGGCGCTTGGTACACATACGAGGGCGACCAGCTCGGGCAGGGCAAGGAGAACGCCCGTAACTTCCTGAAGAACAACCCCGACATCGCCAACGAGATCGAGAAGAAGATCAAGGAGAAGCTCGGCGTCGGGCCTCGCCTCGACAGCCCCGCCGAGGCTCTGGCCACCGTTCCCGCCGCGCCCGCGCCTGCTCCCTCCGGTCGTGGCAGCAAGGCGCCCAAGCCGGGTGACGTCTGATCTGAGCTGATCTCACATGCCTGCGAGCGACGACACCCCTGGCCGCCTGCGGCCAGGGGACTGGGGCGCCTGGATCGAGGAGGGTCCCGAAGAGGGGCACGGCAGCTCCGGCCTCGACGGTCCTGGCCTCGACGGTCCTGGCGGGCGCCGGCGCGGTCGTAAACGACCCCGCGACTCCGCCCACTCACCAGATCCTGACCGACCCCGCCCCTCCTGGGACCCCTGGCCCCAACCCACGTCCGAACCACCGGACGGCCCTGAACCCGGGCACAGATTCAGGCCAGAGAACGGCGGCGCCGAAGAAAGTTCGCGGCAGCGATCAGGGGGAAGGCGGCGGTCACGCGGGTCCGGTTGGTCCGAGGGGTCGGGTCGGTCTGGCGGGTCCGAAAGGTCGGGCCGGTCAAGGGGGGCAGGTCGGTCCGCTGGGTTCGATGGGCCGGTCGAGGGGTCGTCGGCCGCCGAGGGCCCTCCGGCGAATCCCGAGGCGGTGGCACGAGCCGTCTGCCTGCGACTGCTCACCATGGCTCCGCGTACGAGGGCCCAGCTCGCCGAGGCGCTCCGCAAGAGGAACATCCCCGACGACGCGGCGGAGTCCGTGCTCGCCCGCTTCTCCGACGTAGGGCTCATCGACGACGAGGCGTTCGCCGAGGCATGGGTGAGCTCTCGTCACGCCGGGCGTGGCCTGGCCCGGCGGGCACTCGCGTCCGAGCTTCGCAAGCGCGGCGTCGATGAGGACACCGTGCGCGACGCGGTCGACCAGCTCGACCCCGACCAGGAACTGGAGACCGCCCGGCGGCTCGTCGAGCGCAAGCTCCCGGGCACCCGTGGCCTCGAGCCTGCCGCCCGGGTACGCCGGCTGGCGGGCATGCTGGCTCGTAAGGGCTACTCCGGCAGCCTCGCCTACCGCGTCGTACGGGAGGCCCTGGAAAACGAGGGCCAGCCCACCGACGACATCCCCGACGGCTTCGAGTAGCCCAACCCCACCAAGCCACCGCCCGCCGCACCCGACCACCCCTGCGAGTGGCCCAGCGTTGAGCCCACCCAAGAGTTGGGCTGGACGGCCGGCGGCGGAGATTTGACGGATCTGAATTTTCGCCCACCCGTCGAGCGGTTGGGTGGTGGTCCGGGTGTTGCCCACCCAGGACTTGACCTCATCGAATGCGGCAGGTGAATCACCATGTCGGGTCTTAGGTCCGTGACTTTCGAAGGATGGCCGGCCGGAGCACGAATGGGGCAAGGGGCAAAGCGCTGGGGGTGGCATGCGTAAGAGAGAGGGGGAGGGGCGTCTCCCATTCGCCGCGCTGGGGGGCGCCCACGGTGTGGGTGGGCAGCACACGGATCACCCGTCAACTGGGTGACGGGTGGGCAAAATTCTCAAGACGACTCCCGCATGAGATCACTCATCGTGCTGTTGTCACCGTGCGTGGCAAGATGGCGCTGTCGGGTGATTTCGCGGGAGGAGGAGGAAGCCATATGAGCACGGCGCTTCCTGATTGGTTCTACCCAGGACCTCCCGGCGGCTGGACCGCGGACATGCTCGATCATCTTCCCCCCGACGCGCCCAGGCACGTCGAGCTGATCGATGGGTCACTCATCATGATGTCGCCGCAGAGCGCCTTCCATATGCTCATGCTCCGGCTCTTCGAGCGTGAGCTCACACCTCCTGATGATCTTTTCGTGGTCCGGGAGATGAGCGTGACACTGGGAGTGCGGCAACGCCCCGAGCCGGACATCCTGGTCGTGAGGCGCGCCGCGATGGCGAATCTGAGGACGACCTCGTTCGCGCCTGAGGACGTGCACCTGGTGATCGAGGTGGTGTCGCCTGAGTCGGTGGAGAGAGACCGGACCACCAAGCCGATCAAGTACTCCAATGCCGGTATCCGGTATCTCTGGCGTGTCGAGCAGGAGGGCGAGGCGCCGGTCGTCTACACCTTCGAGCTGGAGCCCAGTGTGAAGGCGTATGTGCCGACCGGCATCCATCGCGAGCGGCTCAAGACCGTGGCCGGGTTCGATGTCGACATCGATCTCGACCTTGGCAGGTTCATCCGCTGATCACTCTCGTCCGTCTGCGATAGGCGCGGTGCCGTCCGTCGCAGGACGTCGGACGGCCAGAGGCGGCGAAGGATCGCAGGTCGCGGTGGATCAGAGGCGGCGAAGGATCGCGGGTCGCGGTGGATCAGAGGTGGCGAAGGATCAGAGGTTGCGGAGGGCGGGGAGGAGTTCTTTTTCGGCCCAGCCCAGGAACTCGCGCTGGTGGTCCGCGCCGGCCTGCACCAGGGCCACGTGGGTGAACCCGGCGTCGGTGAACTCCTTGACCGCCTGCACCACCGCGTCGACGTCCGAGCCGCAGGGCACGTGCTTCGCCACGTCATCGGGCCGTACGAACTGCGCGTAGGCCGCGAAGTTCACCGGGCCAGGCAGCTCCGCCAGCACCTTCCAGCCGGCGGGGAACCACTTCCACAGGCGGTGGGCTCGCTCCTTGGCGGCCTCGGCGTCGGTGTCGTAGGAGACCACGAGCTGGCCGTAGATCGGCTTGTCCGCTCCTCCCGACACCCGGAAGCGCTCCACGAGGTCCGCGTCCGGCTCGGTGGCGATCAGGGCGTCACCGTACTCCGCCGCGAGGTCCACCGACTGCCGTCCGGAGGCGGCGATGCCGATCGGCACCGGCTCGTCCGGCAGGTCGTAGAGCTTGGCCGAGTCGACGGTGAAGTGATCGCCGCGATAGCTGATGTACTCCCCGCCGAACAGGGCCTGGATGATCTCGATGGCCTCACCGAACATCTCGTGGCGGATGTTCACCGGGGGCCAGCCGCTGCCGACCACGTGCTCGTTGAGGTTCTCTCCCGCGCCGAGCCCGAGCGTGAAGCGTCCGTCCGACAGGGCGCCCATGGTCGCGGCCTTCTGGGCCACCACCGTGGGGTGGTAGCGCATGATCGGGCAGGTGACGTAGGTCATCAGCGGGATGCGCTCGGTCGCCTGCGCGACGGCACCGAGCACCGACCAGGCGTATGGCGAGTGACCCATCTCCTCCAGCCAGGGAAAGTAGTGGTCGGAGATGGTCTCGTAGTCGAACCCCGCGCGTTCGGCGCTCACGGCGTCGTCGACGAGCTGCTTGGGCGGGGCCTGCTCGCACATAAGCGTGTAACCGATCTGTGCCATGGCCGCCCCATACCCGCCCGTCCCGGGATCGTGCCGCCTGCCCGGAAAATCTTCTGAATCCGGCCGTGAGCCAGACGACCGCACCGTCGCAGCCCCACTCACCCCCTTATGATCATTTTTCGCTCTTTAGGCTGCATAGCGGGATCTATCGGGCACGAGGACGCTCGTGGCGACCGTGAACTAGCTCGGGCGAGAGGGCAAAAGTAGCTTGACGGGCGGACTTTGCTTGCTCGTTACCTCTCTGACGCTTAATCTCGACCACAGTGAGGAGTTACTCCGCGCAGTGCGGATTGCCATAACGGTGTATGCCGGACGATCAAGACTGATCTCTCGCAGCGGACAGATGCCTCGGCACCTGGACGTTGGACATATTCGTCTGACCACAATCGCCCGGTCGGACCGGTCCGTGCTGTGCGTGTGACCCCTCGCGTGCTGAGGCTCGCGACGCGAGGAGGGGTGGGCGCGCATGAATTCGACAGTCGTGATCATGCTGGCGATAGCCGTTGTCCTGCTGGCGATTGTCGCGATTGTCGCGCTTGCTGTGCTGATACGCCGTACCGGCGGGGACCGGGCCGCCAAGCGCGGGCCGTCGCCGGAGGAGGTCGCCGACCTCAACGCCGAGCTCGAGACGGCGCGCCGCGAGGGCGCGGAGATCAGGGTCAAGGCGGAGTCCGACGCGGGGGAAGTGCTCAGGAAAGCCGAAGTCGCCGCCGAGGCCGCCTTACGGATGCGCAAGGAGGTCGAGGAGGAGACCCGCTCGCTCAAGAACGAGCTCAAGGAGCTCAGGGCCGACCTCGAACGCAGGGAGAACCGCCTGGCCGAGCGCGAGCAGCGGCTCGACGAGGAGGCCCGAGGGCAGGCAGAGCGGGGCAGGAAGCTCGCCGAGACCGAGAGTGAGCTCGCCGACCGGCGCGCGGAGCTCGACCAGGTCGAGGAGAAGCGCCGCGAGGTCCTGGAGCGGGTCGCCGGGCTGACCGCCGACCAGGCGAAGTCCGAGCTCGTGATGACCATCGAGAACCAGGCCAAGCGCGAGGCCGCGCTGATCATCCGGGAGATCGAGAGCGAGGCCCGCAAGGAGGGCGAGAAGCGCGCCTGCAAGATCGTCACCCTGGCCGTGCAGCGGGTGGCCACCGAGCAGACGGCCGAGTCGGTGGTCAGCGTCCTGCATCTGCCCGGCGACGAGATGAAGGGCCGCATCATCGGCCGGGAGGGCCGCAACATCAGGGCCTTCGAGTCGACCACCGGCGTCAACCTGATCATCGACGACACCCCGGAAGCCGTCCTGCTGTCGTGCTTCGACCCGGTGCGCCGCGAGACCGGCAGGCTGACCCTGGAGAAGCTCGTCCTCGACGGGCGCATCCACCCGCAGCGCATCGAGGAGGCCTACGAGCGCAGCAAGGACGAGGTGAAGGACCTGTGCGTGCGGGCCGGTGAGGACGCCCTGGTCGAGCTGGGCATCACCGACATGCACCCCGAGCTGATCACCCTGCTCGGCCAGCTCCGCTACCGCACCTCCTACGGGCAGAACGTGCTCAAGCACCTCATCGAGTCGGCGCACATCGCGGGCATCATGGCCTCCGAGCTGCGCCTTGACGCCATGCTGCTCAAGCGCTGCACCGTGCTGCACGACATCGGCAAGGCGCTCACCCACGAGGTCGAGGGCAGCCACGCCCTCATCGGCGCCGAGATCGCCCGGCGGTACGGCGAGCACGAGGACGTCGTGCACGCCATCGAGGCCCACCACAACGAGGTGGAGGTCCGCACGGTCGAGGCGGTGCTGACCCAGGCCGCCGACGCGATCAGCGGCAGCCGTCCGGGGGCGCGCAGGGAGTCGCTGGAGGCGTACGTCAAGCGGCTGGAGCGGCTGGAGGAGATCGCCCAGTCGTACGACGGGGTGGAGAAGGTCTTCGCCATGCAGGCGGGCCGGGAGATCAGGGTCATGGTCAAGCCGGAGGCGATCGACGACATCCAGGCCCAGGTGATCGCCCGTGACGTGGCCAAGCAGGTGGAGGAGGAGCTGACCTACCCCGGCCAGATCCGCATCACCGTCGTGCGCGAGTCCCGCGCCACGGAGTTCGCCCGCTGAGCCCCGAGCCCCTGCGCCCCTGAAAGCCCCAGACCCGAGCCCTGGGCCCTAAAGCCCCTGCGCCCTGAGCCCGCCTTTCAGGCGCGGAAGAGCTGCTGGTAGAAGGCCAGCTCGGCGGCGAGGGCGGCGCTCTTGGTCTCGGCTCTGCGGAAGCCGTGTGCCTCCCCCTCGAAGGCGAGGTAGGTGCACGGCACGCCACGCTCGGTGAGGGCCGCCACGAACGCCTCCGACTGCGCCGGGGGCACCACAAGGTCGTCCTGACCCTGCATCAGCAGCATCGGGCAGTCGACCTGGCCGGATTTCGCCAGCGGCTCCCGTGAGGCGTACAGGAGCGGGTCCTCCAGGCCCACCAGCCACTCGACATAGCGCGACTCGAAGTCGTGCGTCGAGGCGGCGAGGGGCGCCAGCGCGCTGATGCCCGCGATGGAGACGCCGCCGCAGAACAGCCCTGAGGCGCAGCAGGAGGCCATGGCCGTCCAGCCGCCGGCGCTGCCGCCGCGGATGGCGATGCGCGCGGGGTCGGCGTGGCCGTCGGAGAGCAGCCACTCGGCGGCGGCGATGGTGTCCTCGACGTCGATGACGCCCCAGTGCCCCTTCAGGCGGTCGCGGTAGGCGCGGCCGTACCCGGTGGAGCCGCCGTAGTTCACGTCGATGATGCCGATGCCGCGGCTGGTGAGGAAGGCCTTCCGCAGGTCGAGCGCGGTGATGCTGTGCGCCGTCGGCCCCCCGTGCACGAAGACGACGTACGGCGGCGCGGCCTCGCCCGTGCGCACGGCCGGGTTGGCGGGCGGGTAGACGTACGCGTGCACGCGCCGCCCGAACCGGCTGTGGATCTCCACGGACCGGGGGACCGGGAGGTAGGCGACGTCGGGCAGCTCGCCGACGTCGCGCCGCAGCCCTTCGGCCAGCCCGGTGGTGGTGTCCAGCCGCACCACCGAACGGGGGATCGTAGGGCCGTAGGCGATGCCGCACAGGGTGGAGCCGTCGGCGCTGAGGCAGGGCACCCAGCCGTCGTAGGGCAGGTCGGGCTCGGTGAGGACCCCGGTGCGCGGATCGAGGATCGCGAGCCGCATGTCCCCCCGGCCGTGCAGGACCGCGAGCCGGCCGTCGCCGAGGACGGCGTACGGCGCGCCGCCCAGCTCGGTGAGCGCCCAGGCGAACTCCTCCTCGGCGGGGAAGAGCGCCCGCGACGAGGCGCCGTCGAGCCCGGCCTCGTGGAGGTTCCACCAGCCGGACTCGTCGGAGATCAGGTAGAGGGTGTGGTCGTCCTTCCAGCGGGGGGCGACCACTGACTCCGACGGGCCGCCCTTGACGCGCCACGAATCGCCGCCGTCGAGCCTGGTGACGCGGAGCTCGGTGCCGACCCACGGCATGCGCGGGTGGTCCCAGCAGATGTAGGCGAGATGCTCGCCGTCGGGGGAGATGGCGGGGAAGGCGTAGAAGTCGCTGCCGGTCACCCGCTGCCTGGGCTCCCCGCCACCGCGCAGCGGGACCGACACGATCGACCGGACCACCTTGCCGTCGGTGTGGCGCTCCTGCACGCACCACACCTCGTCTCCGTGGACGACGAGGTCGGCGTAGCGCAGGCCGGACGGCGGCTCGGGCTCGGGGGTGATGGCCAGCGGGCGGGAGCCGCCCGGTAAGCCGTCGGCGGGCACGACGTAAAGCCGCTGGTCGGAGTGGTTGGCGAACACCACCCCCACCCCCGGCGCGACGGCGTACGACCGGCCGCCGTACTCGTGGACGCGGGTGCGGGCGTCCCAGGGGGCGGGAAGCAGCTCGCGGCGGGTGCCGTCGGGGGCACGGTGGACGATGGTGCGCCGCCCGCCTTCGGCGGGGCGATCCTCCTCCCACCAGACCTCCTCGCCCAGGACGGCCGGGTATCCGGGCCGCAGCCCGGCACGGACGACATCTGAGGTGGAGATCGGCGAGGGCCAGGCACCAAACGGCAAGGCCGGGTGCCCGGACGTGCGCTCGGGGGGCATAGCCGAATCCTGCCGGAAAACACCCCGGCGTGTGACCGCTACGGCGCTGATCGTGTTCTCGAGTACTTCTCCAAAGCGGGTGGAGTCGTATATTTCGCCGCCAGCAGGCCCAGATGATCGATCACCACGCGCCGCCACGTGCCGTCGTCGAACATGGCGCGCAGGGCGTCGTCGACCTGGGTGTGCAGATCTCCGCTGTCCTTACGCACCGCTATGCCGTACTTGTCGCGCGAGAACGTGTGGCCCACGAGCCGGAAGGACCCCGGCGAGGCGCCGGCGAGACCGGAGAGCACCACCGCGTCGTCGGTCACCGCGTGCACCCGCCGGGCGGCGAGCATCCGCACGCAGTCCTCCACGGTCGAGGTGATGAGGAACGCCCGCTGCCACGCCACGCCGAACCTCGCCACCAGAGGGCCGGGGGAGCCGGTGCAGACCCTCTTCTGCGTGAGGTCCCTGAGGCGCCGGATGGACAGATCGCTCGCGCTGGTCAGGATGTCCTGGCCCGAGACCAGGTACGGCCCGGAGAGCGGCCCCTCGGCGTCCCGGCGCTTCGCCAGCGGCACGCCCATGGTCAGGTCGGCCTTCGCGCCCGCGGGCTCGGGCCCGAGCTCGACGTAGCTGACCTGGTCGTCGCGGTAGCCCAGCCGCCTGGCGACATATCGGGCGACGTCGATCTCGAACCCGGTGTAGCCGCCGGCCGGTAGGCGGTCGGTGAGCCCCGGCCGGCCAGGGTGCACCCCGACGACCAGGGTGCCGTGGCCGCCTCCGCAGCCGGTCAGGACCGTCGCGAGCGTGAGCAGCAGCGCCGTCGCGAGCAGGGGCCCGCGAGTCGGCGCGGGCGGGGGTGCGGCGGGCGGCGTCCTGCTCATCGCAGTATTGAAGCCGCCTCGCGTGGCCCCCACCCGCGATCAGGTCGAACCTTTACCTGCCCACTCGTCGTACGGCGGGCGCGGTGCTCACTCGGCGCCCGCGCTGACGCCCACGGCGGCAGGCGCGCCGACCACCGTCGCGGTCGTACGGCGGCTGCGCCTGCTCCGCCGTTCCAGCCTGGTGGCGATGTAGCTGAGCACCAGGTTGATCGCGATGTAGACCACCGAGATGACGATCGCGCTCGGGATGAGGTTGCCGAAGTTGGACGGGATCTGCTTGAGCCCGTAGTTCAGCAGCTCCTCGTAGGCGATGACCCACCCGAGCGCGGTGTCCTTGAGCAGGACGACCATCTGGCTCACGATGGCGGGCATCATGGCCGTGGTGGCCTGCGGCAGCAGGATGAGCCGCATGACCCCGCCCTTGCGCAGCCCGAGGGAGTAGCCCGCCTCCGACTGCCCGCGCGGCACAGAAAGGATGCCCGCGCGGAACACCTCGGCGAGCACCGACCCGTTGTAGAGCGTCAGGCCGATGACCACGGCGGCGAAGGCCGGCACGCTGACGGTGTAGCCGCTGATCGTCGCCGGGCCGGCCTGTGCGAAGAAGATCAGCAGAAGCAGCGGGATCGCGCGGAAGAACTCCACCACCGCGCCGGCGGGCACGCGGATCCAGGAGTGCTCCGAGAGTCTGCCCAGCCCGAACACGACGCCGAAGACCAGCGCGAGCAGGGCCGAGACGACCGCGGCCTGCAGCGTGGCGATGATGCCGGGGATGATCTGCCCGGTCCAGACCTCCCCTCGCAGGAACGGCTCCCACATCTTGCCGGCGAACTGCCCCTTGTCGGCCAGCGCCTTGATCAGCAGGTAGGCGATGGCGAGGATCACCACGGCCGAGACCAGGGTCAGGATGTTGTTGCGCAGACGTGCGCGGGGACCCGGCACGTCGAAAAGGACGTTGGCGCTCACGCGTCCCCCTCCTCTCGTACGGGCTGCCGGGCGGGCGTCTGCCGTACGGGCGTCGATGGCGGGCGGCCGGTCATCGGGTCACCGCCAGCCGCTTGGCGAGCCAGCCGAAGAAGAAGCCGGTGGGCAGGGTGAGCACCATGTAGCCGGCCGCGAACCCGAGGAAGATCGGGAGCGTGCCGCCGTAGTCGTCGAACATCTGCTTCATCACCGCCGACGCCTCGATGTAGCCGGCGACGATGACGATGGTGGTGTTCTTGGTGAGTGCGATCAGGATGCTGCCCAGCGGGGCGATGACCGAGCGGAACGCCTGGGGGAGCACCACCAGCCGCAGGGACTGCAGGAAGGTGAGCCCGATGGCGCGGGCCGCCTCGGCCTGGCCGGTGGGCACGGTGTTCATCCCCGACCGCAGCGCCTCGCACACGAACGACGCCGTGTACGCCGACAGCCCCAGCACCGCCCACCAGTAGTAGTTCGTGGGCGAGTCACTGGAGAGGGTGAGCTGGAGGGTGTCGCTCAGTCCGAGCGCGCACAGCAGCAGGACGAGGGTGAGGGGGGTGTTGCGCAGGATGTTGACGTAGACGGTGCCGGCGGCACGCAGGACAGGGGTCGGAGACACCCGCATGGCGACCAGGATCGTGCCGAGGACCAGCGCCAGCAGCCCGCTCATGAGGGTCAGGCGGATCGTCGACCAGAAGCCTGTGAGGATCGTACCGAACTGCTGTACCAGGGGACTGAAGTCGAAGAGCGATTCCATCGGGCTCCACCGGAGACGGGGAGCGCCGGTGAGGTGACCTCACCGGCGCCGGGGAAAGGGATCAGCTGCAGCCCTCGGCGGGCGGCGCGCCCGTCGCCGTGAACTGCAGGCCGGTTCCGCTGAAGTGAGTGTCGAAGATCTTCTGCATCGTCCCGTCCTGGTACATCTTGACGATGGCCTTGTTGACGGCCTCGCAGGTCTCCTTGTCGCCCTTCTTCAGGCCGACGCCGTACTTCTCGTCGGTGAAGGGGGCGCCGGTGACCTTGAGCGCTCCGCCCTCACGCTTGGCGAACCCGGCGAGGATGGTGTCGTCGGTGGTCACCGCGTCGATGGCGTTGCCCTTCAGCTTGGTGACGCACTCCTCGTAGGCGCCGGCCGGCACGAGCTGGACGTCGACCTTCTTGTTCTCCTTGTTGGTGCCCTCGGCGATGTTCTTCCAGGAGTTGGAGCCGGTCACCTGGCAGATGCGCTTGCCCTTGAGGCTGTCCAGGGAGGTGATGGAGGTGTCGTCGGCGCGGACGAGCGTGTCCTGGTGGGCGATGTACAGCGGCCCGCCGAAGGTCACCTTGGGCTTGCGCGCCTCGGTGATCGAGTAGGTCGCGACGATCATGTCGACCTGCCCCTGCTGGAGGAAGGTCTCGCGGTTGGCCGAGCGCGCTTCCTTCCAGGTGATGCCGCTCTCGGGGACGCCGAGCTCCTTGGCGATGTACTTCGCCACGTCGACGTCGAAGCCCTCCACCGTGCCGTCGGGCTTCTTCAGGCCCAGGCCGGGCTGGTCGTACTTGACACCGATGGTGAGCTTCTTGTCGTCCTTGGCCTTCTGGAGCGCCGTCGTGGGTCCGCCGCTGCCGCAGGCGGAGAGGCTGCCGGCCAGTGCCGCGGCAGATAGGAGGATGGCCCCGATCTGTCGTGAACGCATATGCGTGTACCTCAGCTTTCTTCGTGACGAGCGGTTGTCGGCATGGAGTGCTTCAGTGCGTCGGGATCAAGGTGCGATCTGTGCGTCCGGATCGCCAGGTACAGGTCTCGTACGGACGTCGCGCGACGCACGGGTGCGTACACGGGCGTGCTGGTCAGTGCGTCAGGATCTTGGACAGGAAGTCCTTGGCCCTGTCGGTCCGGGGGTCGGTGAAGAACTCGTCGGGGGTGTTCTCCTCGACGATCTGCCCCTCGGACATGAACACGACACGGTTGGCCGCCCGGCGGGCGAAGCCCATCTCGTGGGTGACGACCACCATGGTCATGCCGTCCCGCGCGAGACCGATCATGACGTCGAGCACCTCCTGGACCATCTCGGGGTCCAGCGCCGAGGTCGGCTCGTCGAAGAGGATCATCTTCGGGTCCATCGCCAGGGCGCGGGCGATGGCCGTGCGCTGCTGCTGGCCTCCGGAGAGCTGGGCGGGATACTTCCCCGCCTGGCTGGCGATGCCGACGCGTTCGAGCAGCTCCATGCCCCGTTTCTCGGCCTGCTCGCGAGAGATGCCGCGTACCTTCACCGGGCCCAGTGTGACGTTCTCCAGGATCGTCTTGTGGGCGAAGAGGTTGAAGGACTGGAACACCATCCCCACGTCCGACCTCAGCCTGGCCAGTGCCTTCCCCTCGGCGGGAAGCGGCTTCCCGTCGAAGGTGATCGTGCCGGAGTCGATCGTCTCCAGCCTGTTCATGGCACGGCACAGCGTCGACTTACCGCCCCCGGAAGGGCCGATCACCACGACGACCTCCCCCCGGGAGACCGTCAGATTGATGTCCTTCAGTACATGAAGGGCACCGAAGTTCTTGTTGACGTTCTCGACTCTGACGAGAGGAGTCGCGTCCCCGTTCTCCGTCATGTTGCACAACGTAGGTGGTCAAGGCCACCGGTCACTAACCAGGCGGTACCGATCGCATCACGGCCTGGTCACGGAGCGGAGCCGTGCGGTTCACGGGAGACGGCCGTGACGCTCGGTGATCACGCCTGGAACGTTGCAGGGACCGCGCGGAACGCGGCGTGCGACGAGCCCCCCGGACCGCCTACCCTTGTTGGTTGAGATGACTGTCACCGAGGAGCGCGCCCGCACGTACGAAGTCCGCACGTATGGGTGCCAGATGAACGTCCACGATTCCGAGCGGCTCTCGGGCCTGCTGGAAGACGCCGGCTACGTCCGGGCCGACGACGGCGACACGGCCGACGTGGTCGTGTTCAACACCTGCGCCGTCCGCGAGAACGCCGACAACAGGTTGTACGGCAACCTCGGCCACCTGCGCCCGGCCAAGATGAGCAACCCCGGCATGCAGATCGCCGTCGGCGGCTGCCTCGCGCAGAAGGACCAGGGCGAGATCGTCCGCAAGGCCCCCTGGGTCGACGTGGTCTTCGGCACGCACAACATCGGCTCGCTCCCTGTCCTCCTCGAGCGCGCGCGCATCGCGCAGGAGGCCCAGGTCGAGATCAAGGAGTCGCTGGAGGTCTTCCCGAGCACGCTGCCGACCAAGCGCGAGTCGCCGTACGCGGCGTGGGTGTCGGTCTCGGTCGGGTGCAACAACACCTGCACGTTCTGCATCGTCCCCGCGCTGCGGGGCAAGGAGAAGGACCGCCGTCCCGGCGACGTCCTGAGCGAGGTCCGCTCGCTGGTCGACCTCGGCGTCCTCGAGATCACGCTCCTCGGGCAGAACGTCAACACCTACGGCGTGGAGTTCGGCGACCGGCTGGCCTTCGGCAAGCTGCTGCGCGCCTGTGGCGACATCTCGGGCCTCGAACGGGTGCGCTTCACCTCGCCGCACCCGGCGGCCTTCACCGACGACGTCATCGCCGCCATGGCCGAGACGCCGAACGTCATGCACCAGCTCCACATGCCGCTGCAGTCGGGCTCCGACCGCGTGCTGAAGGCCATGCGACGCTCCTACCGGGCCGAGCGCTATCTCGGCATCATCGAGCGGGTGCGCGCCGCCATGCCCGACGCCGCCATCTCCACCGACATCATCGTCGGCTTCCCCGGCGAGACCGAGGAGGACTTCCAGGGCACGCTCGACGTCGTCCGGCAGTCCCGCTTCGCCAACGCCTTCACCTTCCAGTACTCCATCCGCCCGGGCACCCCGGCCGCGACCATGGAGCACCAGGTGCCCAAGGAGGTCGTCCAGGAGCGTTACGAGCGCCTGGTCGCCCTGCAGACCGACATCTCGTGGGCCGAGAACAAGACGCAGGTGGGCCGGCGTCTTGAGGTGCTGGTCGCCGAGGGTGAAGGGCGCAAGGACGGTGCGACCCACCGCATGTCCGGCCGCGCCCCCGACAACCGCCTGGTCCATTTCGTTCCGGCACTGCGCGATGACCTTTCCGGTGGTGAGGTGCCGAGGCCGGGCGACATGGTGACCGTCGAGGTCACCCACGCCGCCCCGCACCATCTCGTCGCCGACGGCCCCGCTCTGGAGCTGCGCCGCACCCGCGCGGGCGACGCGTGGGAGGCCAGGGAGAGCGCCGCCTGCGGCACCGGTGCGGGCGGCGGTTCCGGCAAGCCGGGCGCGGTGTCGCTCGGCATGCCGGCCATGCGGCGTTCCTGATCCACGTCCGCTCCTCCGGCGTTCCCCGGCACGTGATGCCGGTGCTGTCCTGGTGTACGGGCGGCGGGGCGTGCCGGTTCACCCTCGTTCGGCGACGCCTGCCGTGAGCCGCCGGTTCACCGTGTGCCGCCGTGCCCGCCGAGCAACTGGTCGCAGTAGTCCCGGCGGAAGTCCGTAAAGGTCGCGCAGGGGTTCGGCACCTGGCGTGGCGGCACGGCCTCGGGCCGCTGCGGCGGCTCCGGCTGCCTGGACGGCTGCGGCGCCTGCGGTGGTGACCGGCGTGGCCGGGGCTCGGGGGTGGTCGCGGGCGGTTCCGGCCGGTCAGGGAGCAGGTCCATCATGGCCGGGGGGCGTTCGTCCCGCCGGTCGCGGGCCTGAGGAGCTCCCGGTCCGTTCTGCCCGGCCCCGTGGGCGGCATGATCCCCCGGTCGGCGGCCTTCCCGCCCCGTGGCCGGCCGTTCGCCGGCCGGCGCGCTCACCGCGTACGAGCCGCCGGGCGCCCGTTCTCGCTCGCCCGGGGAGGCGCCGGTCGAGGGAGCCGGGAGGAACCCCGTCCAGAGCCGCTCGGGCGGCTCGATGCGCGCGATCGAGGCGGCGAGAGCCCCACGACGTGCGATTTTTTCTTGTTCGAATACTTCGCTCGCCCCGGTCCCGGGCCCGGCCGCCGGGCGGCCGGCCGGCGGACCGGCGGGGTGCGAGATCGACGACGCCGGATCCGTCTTGGGCGCCGGGGATCCGGGGAGCTTTGGAGCGGTGCCGAGGGTGATCCCCAGTCCCACCAGGGCGAACACCGCCGTCACCCCGCTTACGGCGGCCAGCGTTCGAAATGAGATCGGTCCAAGAGATGACAAGTCGTGATTCTTCCGTGATTGTGGTGCGGTAATTCGTCCTATGGGGCTAGTGTGACGACCTGCCCGCGGAAGCCGGAGTGCTTTCCCCCCGATAGGCCGCAGGAGTCACCCAATATGGATCGGCACGACCGTCCGTCGCCGGGCCGCTACGACGCGTCCAGCTCACATCTCCCCACCGAATACCTCGCATCCGAGCCGTCCTCCCCCTCGGGCTCGCGCAAACGGACCCTCGTGTTCGCCACCGCCGCCGCCGTGCTGGCGGCCGCCGTCACCGCCGGAGGGGTCGTCACCCTCACGAACCGCACCGCTTCCACCAGCGGCGCGGGCACCGTGAGCCAGGAGTCCTCCGAGAACGGCGCGGGCTCCGACCAGGCGGCGGGCGACGCCGCCGCCGACCCCGGCGATGTGTCCTCCGACCCGAACGACGCCTCCGGCGAGAGCGCGGGCTCCCCGGGCTCCGCAGGTTCTTCCGGCTCCTCCGGTTCTTCCGGTTCTTCCGGTGAGCAGGCCGACGGGCCCGGCTCGCCGGTCGGGCAGACCGCGGCGCCCATCGCGAACAACGAGAGCGCGAAGAACAAGAAGAACACCTCGACGGACACCACCGGCACCGGAGGCAAGGGCGTCACCCCCGACGGCCTCGCCGGGTACGTCGAGCCGAACGGGCAACTGCCCGACAGGTCCTCCGGCCTCGGCCCCGACTTCTTCGACGACATCGGCAGGCTCGCCGCGCCGTCGAGTTCGCCCACGGCCAAGCCGTCGGCGACGCCCACGGCCAAGCCGAGCACGAAGCCGTCGGCCACCCCGAGCGCCAAGCCGTCGGCGAAGCCGAGCCCCAAGCCCAGCACGCCGAAGCCGGCTCCCAAGCCGACCAAGCCGGCGCCCAGCCCCTCCTCGACCGGCAAGGCGTCGGCCGTCGTCGCCGCCGAGGACGAGGTGGCGCGCCTGACCAACGCCGCCAGGCAGGAGCAGGGTTGCGGCCCGCTGCGCATCGACGAGCACCTGCGCAAGGCCGCTCGCGGCCACTCCGACGACATGGCCGCCAAGGGGTACTTCGACCACACCTCGGCCGACGGCCGCTCCCCGTGGGACCGGATCAAGGCCGCCGGGTACAACTCGTCGATGTTCGCCGAGAACATCGCCCGCGGCCAGGCCACCCCGGACGCGGTCGTCAAGGGCTGGCTGAACAGCCCCGGGCACCGCGCGAACATCATGAACTGCAAGCTCAAGGCCATCGGCGTCGGCGTCCACTTCGGTAGCGGCGGCCCCTGGTGGACCCAGGACTTCGGTTCCGACTGACCCGGACGGGCCCTGCGCCGTCCTCCCGGCTTCGCGGGCTTCGACGCCGTCCTCCCCGCTTCGGCGACCATGACCCGGAGCGCAGGGAGGACGGCCCCGGTCCGGCCGGCGGGCGGGTGGCGTTAGCCTGATCTTGTGCTCGTCGCCGCGGCCGTCTGCCCGCATCCCCCGCTGATCGCCCCCGAGGTCGCGGGAGCGGCGGCGCCGGAGCTCGACGACCTGCGCGACGCCTGCGCGTCCGCGATCCGGTCGCTGGCCGCGTCCCGGCCGGACACGCTGGTCGTGGTGGGCGACGCCGAGGCCACGCGCTCGTACGGGCCGGACGCGGGCGGGAGCCTCGCCCCCTGGGGCGCCGCCGTCCGCGTCGGGCCGGGCGATCCGGTGCTCCCGCTCTCCTTGACCATCGGCCGCCTGCTCCTGGATCTCGCCGGGTCAGGCGCCCCTTCCGGGTACCAGGCGGTGGCCGCCGACGCCCCTGTCGAGGCGTGCTCGCGGCTCGGCGCGGCTCTGGCGGGTCGCGGGCGGCGGGTCGCGCTGCTCGTCATGGGGGACGGCTCGGCCAGGCTCACGGTGAAGTCACCCGGCTACTTCGAGCCCGGCGCCCTTCCGTACAACGAGGCGCTCGCACGGGCGCTGGGCGGCGCGGACGCACCGGCACTGGCGGACCTCGACCCCGAGGAGGCCGCCGAGCTGTGGGTGGCGGGCCGCGCGGCGTTCCAGGTCCTCGCCGGCGCGGCCCTGGCGGGTCGCGAAGCCACCGGCCACGCGGCCGGAGCGGGTCAGGAGGACTCCGGGAGCGGGTTCCTCGGGGAGTTGCTCTACGACGGCGCGCCCTACGGCGTCGGCTACCTGGTGGCCCGCTGGAGCCGGCGCGATCCGTCGTGACCCGTGGTCATCAGGCGGGCCGGCGGGATCGGGATGGGACCACCCCCGGCCGTGGTTACGGTGGAAGGACGGGCGCGGCACTCGCCGCGCCGACGACCAGCGCGCGATTGGACATGATCGGATGGTAGACGTCGCCTTCGGCAGCGTGCCGACGCCTCTCGGCGACGTGCTGGCGGCCGTCACCCCGGACGGCGTGGTCGCGACGGGGTTCCGCGACGGCGACGCCGCCCGGCGGAAGCTGCTCGGCCGCATCGGCCTGCCCGCCGTGGACGATCCGGCCCGTACGGCTCACGCCCGGGAGGAGCTGGCCGCCTACTTCGCGGGCGAGCTGCGCAGGTTCACCGTGCCCGTCGACTGGCGGCTGGCGTCCACGCTGCAACGGCGGGTCCTCGGCACGCTGTACGAGACGATCCCGTACGGCAAGGTGACGACGTACGGCGACCTGGCGGAGACCAGCGGCGCGGGCGTGCCCGCCCGTGCCATCGGGTCCATCATGGGCAGCAACCCCGTCCCGATCATCGTCCCGTGCCATCGCGTCGTCGCGGGGAACGGGCTCGGCGGGTTCAGCGGCGGCGACGGGGTCGACTCCAAGCGCTGGCTGCTGACCCTTGAGGGCTACCTGCCGCCGACCCTCGACTGGGAGCTGTAGTGGAGCGCGAGTACGGCGGGCCGCCGGTCGTGGCCGTCGTCGGGCCGACCGCCGCGGGCAAGTCCGACCTGGCCGTGGACCTCGCACTGCGCCTCGGAGGCGAGGCCGTCAACGCCGACTCCATGCAGCTCTACCAGGGCATGGACATCGGCACGGCGAAGCTCTCGCCCGCCGAGCGCCGCGGCGTCCCCCACCACCTCCTCGACGTCTGGCACATGACCGAGACGGCGAGCGTCGCCGAGTACCAGCGGTTGGCCCGCCCGCTGATCGACGGCCTGCGCGCCAGGGGAGCGGTGCCGATCCTGGTGGGCGGCTCCGGCCTCTACATCCGCGCGGCCCTGGACGATCTGGAGTTCCCCGGCACGGACCCCGGCATCCGGGCCAGGCTGGAGGCCGAGCTCGACGTCGCCGGTCCCGAGACCCTCCACCAGCGTCTCAAGGAGCTCGACCCGGTGGCGGCCGAGGCCGTCCTGGCGAGCAACGGCCGCCGCATCGTGCGCGCGCTCGAGGTGATCGAGCTCTCCGGCCGGCCCTTCTCCGCCACGATGCCGTCCTACGACGCGGTCTACGAGAGCGTGCAGATCGGCGTCCAGGTGCCGAGGCCCCTGCTCGACGAGCGCATCGCCGTCCGGGTCGACCGCATGTGGGAGGCGGGGTTCGTCGAGGAGGTGAGGGTCCTCGCCGGCCAGGGGCTCGCGAGCGGTCGCACGGCCAGCAGGGCGCTCGGGTACGCCCAGGTGCTGCGCTTCCTCGCGGGGGAGTGGACCGAGGACCGCGCCCGCGAGGAGACCGTCAGGGCGACCCGCAGGTTCGCCCGCCGCCAGGAGTCGTGGTTCCGGCGCGACCCTCGGGTGAGATGGCTGCCCTTCGACGCCCCTGACCTGCTCGAACAGGCTCTGGAGCTGGTCGCGGGGTAAGATTCGGTGACATGCGTTTCCTAAAGGGCCACGGCACAGAGAACGACTTCGTCATCCTTCCGGATCGTGACGGGAGCCTCGACCTGCCCGCGTCGCTGGTGACGGCGCTGTGCGACCGGCGCTCCGGCATCGGCGCCGACGGGGTGCTGCACGTCGTGCCCGCCAAGCTGAGCGCGGAGGCCGCCGAGATCGCCGACCGCGAGCCCGGCCGGGCGCACGGCGCCGAGTGGTTCATGGACTACCGCAACGCCGACGGCAGCGTGGCCGAGATGTGCGGCAACGGCCTGCGCGTCTTCGCCCGCTACCTCGTGGACGCCGGGCTGGCCGAGCCGGGAGAGTTCGACGTCGTCACCCGCGCCGGCGTCCGCCGCGTACGGCTCGCGCGCACCGGGGACGTCACCGTCGACATGGGCGCGCCTCAGGTGCTCGGCGAGAGCCTCGCCACCGTCGGCGGCGCCGAGTACGCCGGGCTGGTCGTCGACGTGGGCAACCCGCACCTGGCCTGCGTCACCGGCGACCCGGTGACCCAGCTAGACCTGACCGCGCAGCCCGGCTTCGACCCCGCCGTGTTCCCGCACGGCGTCAACATCGAGCTGCTCAACCTCGTCGGGGAGCGCCGGGTGGTGATGCGCGTGTACGAGCGCGGTTCCGGCGAGACGCGATCGTGCGGCACGGGCACGGTGGCCTCGGCGGTGGCGGCGGCGCATCTCGCGGGAGAGCGCACCGGCACCTGGGCCGTCGAGGTGCCCGGCGGCATCCTCTCGGTCACCCTCGACGGGCACACGAGCCTTCTGACCGGCCCCGCTGTGCTGGTGGCCTCCGGAGATCTCCCCGCGCTCGCGCACTCCTGACCGGCGCCCGGCGAACGCTCCGGCCCACCCGCTCGTTCACCGCACCGCCCGCATGTTTGGGGCATGCTCTGTGAACTGGCAGACTGGCGTGCCATGGACGTGGACATCTGGGCCTGGGTCTCAGACACCCAACGGCAACTGGCCGAATCGGGGAACACCGGGCTGGCCATCGCGCTGGGCGACCTGCCCGCGCAGGCTTTCGAGGGCCGGTATGCCCAGCTCGACGTGATGGCGCCGGCGGTCGCCCAGCAGGCCGAGTCGATGGAGCTGCCGTGGCTTGAGCTCTTCGCCCGGCACTGGCACCTGGTCAGCCGCATCGGCGACCGCGCGCAGGGCACGGTGGCACTCGGCGACGCCGAGGCCCTGCTGGAGTTCGCGCGACGCGCGGACACCAAGGACTGCCCCTCCGTTCCCGCCGCGGTGGAGGCGCTCGCCGTCTGCCAGGCCAACATCGACGGCCCCGGGTACGCCGCCGAGCGCCTCGCCGCTCTCGGCGCCGCCCTGGAGGGCGTGCAGCCCGGCTCGCCGGCCTTCTGCGGGCTCGTCACGCAGTACGTCGCGGCGCTGTCGGACGCGGGCGAGGCCGAGCAGGCCGTCACCTACTACGAGTCCGCCGTCGCGGGCCGCAGGGGCGCCGAGGGGCAGGTCAGCTGGGAGCTGGCCGCCGCGGGCGTGCGGGCGCTGCTCACCGCCGGCCGCACGCAGGAGGCGCTCACCGAGCTCGACTCCGCCAAGGAGTTCCCCGCGGACGACCCGGTCGCCAAGGAGCACCGCGAGGGCGTGCTGCGCGCGCTGGTGCTCGCCACGGCCGGCAGTCCGGCGCAGGCGCTGGAGGCGCTCCCCGACCTCGACGTCGTCGGCGACCACCCCCGCGACTGGGTCGAGTGGGCGCGCGCCGTGCGGCTGCTCGGCGAGGTCATCAGCAACACCTGGCAGCTCGGCCGCGTCCTTCGCCAGTGGATGACCTACTTCGAGACCATGGGCGTCAACCGCGGGCGGGTCGAGCTGGCCCTCATCGCCGGTGAGCTCGCCGTGGCGCGGCAGGGCGTGTGGCAGGCCCGCGCGCTGGCCGACCTGGCCGAGTCCTGGGCGGGCGAGCTGCGCACGTCCGAGGGGCTGTCCGAGCGCGTGACCGCGCTCCGCGCCGCCGCCGACGCCGCCACGCCGCTCCCGGCTCCGGGCCCGCAGGACGAGCTGGTCGCCTACTTCGACGCCGCCGACGGCCACAACGCCGACCCCGAGCGCTGGGTGGGCTGGCTCTGGCCGCTGTCGGGCACCGACATCGAGGCCACGCGCCGCCACACCACGACGCTGGGCTTCCTCGGGTACGCGCCGCTGGGCGCCGACATCCTGTGGAAGACCATCGTCGAGGACGCCGACCCGGCCGCCGCCGAGGAGGAGGACGTCGCCTACCTCACCGGCGTGCTGGTCGAGGCGGGGCAGGACGAGCGGGTGGAGCGGTTCGCGGCCATGCTTCCGGCGCCGACCTCGCACCTCGCGCTGGCCCGGCTGCACCGCGCACGCGAGCGGTGGGCCGAGACCACCTCCGAGGCCGAGCAGTCGCTCGCGGCGGGCGCCCAGGGCCTCGTCGCGCTGGAGGCCCGTCGCCTGCTGGCGGGCGCCGCCCAGCAGCTCGGCGACAACGCCAAGGGCGCGGCCATCCTGCGCGATCTGGTCGAGTCGGGCGAGGGCGAGGAGGAGGACATCTGGCGCATGATCGTCATGGCCACCGCCTCCGAGGACTGGCCGCTCGTCCGCGAGGGCGCCGCCAAGCTCGGCATGCAGCTCGACACCACCGAGGGCCCGATCGAGGAGGAGTGGCACCTCGTCCGGGTCGTCCTGCCGGTCTCCGACGGCAGCCAGCGCGAGGTCCTCGCCCTGCGCACCGGTCCCGCCACCGCCCGGCTGCTCATCCCGCAGCCCCGCGGCATGGACTACAACGCCGGTGACATCGTCGTCATCGACCCCCGGCCGCTGGAGCCGGTGCCCGAGGGCGCCGAGGAGCAGGAGAGCTACGTCATCCCGTTCGCCGGCGTGGCACTGCTGCGCCCGGGCGGTTACACGAGCTGGTTCTTCGACGGCGCGGCTCCCAGCGAGGAGGACTGGACCGAGTTCAACGAGGTGATGGCCGAGCGCGGCTGGCCCATGTGGGTCTACAGCGATGAGAACTACTCGGTCTCCCATCCCACCACCGGCGAGCGGCTCCAGGGCGTCTACGGCTGGATCGCCGTGCCGCCGGGGGTCGAGCCGGTCGAGGTCGACGCCCTGCTCGACGACGCGACCGAGCGGTGGAGCCACCCGCTGGCCTGGCTCGACCTCGCGCGCAGCGCCGGCATCGAGGTCGAGCGGCACGAGCGCATCACCAAGGAGTACGGCCTCTAGAGTCCCCGTCCGGTGTCAGGGGGCCGTGGTGCTTGAGCGGTTCAGGCTCGACGGCAAGGTCGCCGTCGTCACCGGGGCCTCCTCGGGGCTGGGCGTGGCCTTCGCGCGCGGCCTGGCCGAGGCGGGCGCCGACATTGTGATCGGCGCCCGTCGCGAGAGCGGGCTCGCGGAGACGCGGCGTCTGGTCGAGGAGACCGGGCGCCGCTGCGTCGCGGTGGTCACCGACGTCACCCGTCCGGGCGACTGCCAGGCCCTCGTGGACGCCGCGGTCACCGAGCTCGGAGGCGTCGACATCCTGGTCAACAACGCCGGGGCCGGCACGGCCGTGCCCGCGCTGCGGGAGACCCCCGAGGAGTTCCGCCGGGTCGTCGACGTCAACCTGCACGGCTCGTACTGGATGGCCCAGGCCTGCGCGAAGGTCATGCGTCCTGGGTCGTCCATCGTCAACGTCGGCAGCGTGCTCGGCGAGTCCACGGCGGGGCTGCCGCAGGCGGCCTACAGCGCGTCGAAAGCGGCCATCGTGGGGCTGACCAGAGATCTGGCCCAGCAGTGGACCGGGCGGCGCGGCATCCGGGTCAACTGCCTGGAGCCGGGGTTCTTCGAGTCCGAGATGACCGCCACCTACCTTCCCGGTTACCTCGACCGGCAGCTTGAGCGCCGCGTGCTGATGGGGCGGGCCGGTGACCCGGCCGAACTGGTGGCCGCCGCGGTCTTCCTGGCCTCGGACGCGGGCTCGTACGTCACCGGCGTGGCCCTGCCCGTGGACGGCGGGTTCCTGGCAACATGATCCCGGCGCGCCGTGCCCGGCCGGTGAGGGCACTCGCGGGCCGAGGCGTCTCCCGGATGTGGCGCGACGGTTTCGTCCGGGTCACACATCCTTCATCCGTCTGTGGAAGAGTCGCACCTACATTTACCTGGTGTTGGGAGGGCATGTGCTGGAGATCGACCGGCTTGCCGCAGTGGTCCGTGACGAGCGCCCGTGGGGTGGTTTCGAGCGGTACACCCACAACGAGACGTCCACCGTCAAGATCATCGAGGTCGCGCCCGGGCAGCGGCTCAGCCTCCAGCGGCACAAGCACCGCGACGAGCTATGGGTCGCCCTCGACCCCGGCGCGGTCTTCGAGATCGACGGCGAGCGCGTCGAGCCGTCGGTGGGCGACCGGGTGCTGATCCGCGCGGGGCAGACGCACCGGCTCGGCTCCTCAGGCCCGGCGACGCGCATTCTTGAGGTCGCCTTCGGCCACTTCGACGAGGACGACATCGAGCGCCTCGACGACGCCTACGGCAGAGCCTGACGGCCCGGAGTTCCGCTTTCCTCCTTCGGCCCGCGAGCCCGTCGCCCTGATCGCGACGGGGATCCCGTATCGCGCGGGTCCGGCTGCTTGTACCCCGGCTATGACAGCCGTCCGCATGCCTCCCCCCGAGGATTTGTCCGATGTACCTGGGCTTGGCCGCTTTCTCCGGGGCTTTGCCGTAATCGCGGCTTTCGGGGGTAGTTGCTATACCTAGGTATTACTTTTTCTTTACCTGGGGGTGGCAGTGCGCCTGCGTGGATCTCGCGCGTTCGTGGCCGGAGTCGCGGCGGCCGTCATGCTGATGGGATGCGGCCCAATCGACGCCAACGGCGCCGGTGCCGCCGGCGGTGACATGGGGTCCGGGGACGGTGGCGGGGGTGGCGATTCCACCGGTGTCGTCCCCCTGGACAATCCCAAGGGCACCGAGCGCGGCCTCGCCGCGATCACGTCCGCCAAGGACCGCGCCGCGGCGGTCAAGCTGATCGAGAAGGTGCCGACCAAGGGGCGCGGCCCCAAGACCGGCTACGCCCGGGACGAGTTCGGGTACGCGTGGGCGGACAACGCCGAAGACATCCCGTTCGCGCACAACGGTTGCGACACCAGGAACGACATCCTGGCACGCGACGGCGACGGCCTGAAATACCGCTCGGGATCGAAATGCGTCCTTGTCTCGATGACGCTTCACGACCCCTACACCGGCAAGACCATCGACTGGACCAAGCAGAAGGCCTCCGAGGTCCAGATCGACCACGTCATGCCGCTCTCCTACGACTGGCAGATGGGCGCGTCGCGCTGGAGCAAGGCCAAGCGGGTCCAGATCGCCAACGACCCGCTGAACCTCATGCCGGTCGACGGCTCGGCCAACTCCTCCAAGGGCGACTCGGGGCCGGCCACCTGGCTTCCCCCGTCCAAGGTGATCCGCTGCTCCTACGCCGTGCGCTTCGCACAGGTGGCGCTGAAGTACGAGCTCCCGGTCACCGCCCCCGACAAGGACGCCATGCTGGCCCAGTGCGCCTGACACCGCACTGCACGACTACGCGGTCCGGTACGTGCGCTGTGGACGTGCGTCGTGCCGCGTACGCCGCGACGCACGCTGCGCCGTGAGCTGATGTACCCCGGGATGTACGCGGTGCCGTGACGTGCGCCGTGCCGTGGCGGGCCCCCTCTGCCCTCCACGGCACGGCGGGACCTGCTAGTCGTCGTGCTTCTGGCGGAACTTGATGATCTTGCCCGTCTTCACGGAGATGTAGACGCGGTACTCGGCGTGGCGCTTCTTCAGCTCCACCTTCCAGACGCGGTAGCCGTGCTCCCACTCGCGCTCGACCTCGGTGACCCGGGCGCCGGGAACCCGCTTCTTGGCGATCCTGATCGCCTGGCTGTAGGTGATCGCCGCCGTCGAGGAGCTGACGGTGCCGGTGGTCGCGGTCGCCGCGGTCGCGGTCGTGGAGGTCGCGGCGGCGGGCGTGGAGAGCTGGGTCGCGGCCGAGGCCGCCACGGCTCCGGTGGTGAGGACGGCGATCGCTCCGGCGCCCGCGATGGTGAGTCTGGCTGCCTTGCCGATGCTCTGTGTTTTCGTCATGTCCCCACATTCGCCGGAGGCGCCCTAAGCCCGCGCTTCGGCAAAGTTAAGGGGCTCCTAAGGTCAGGACGACCAGAGCGCCGCCGCCCCGCGCGGTGCCCAGTGACAGCGAACCGCCCGACGCCTCGGCCGTCCGGCGGGCGATGTCCAGGCCGAGCCCGGTCGATCCCGCGCCGCTGAGGCCCCGTTCGAGGGGGTTCGCCGCGTCCGTCCTGAGCCCGAACCCCGGCCCCGAGTCCGCGACCTCGATCCGCACGCCCCCGGGCGCGGCGGGTCCAGGGCGTACGCCTTGGGGTCCAGCGCGTACGTCTTCGGGCGCGGACGGTCCAGCGCGTACGCCTTGGGGCGCGGTGGGCGTCAGCCGTACGGTGAAGGAGGCGCCCTCGGGGGTGTGGGCGAAGACGTTGCCGAGCAGGGCGTCAACGCAGGCGGACAGCTCGGCGGCGCTGACGGCGACCGTCAGCGGCCCCTGGGGAAGGTCCAGCTCCACCGGCCGGCCCTGGTCCTCGGCCAGCACCGACCAGAAGGTGACCCGCTCGGCCACGACCGCCACCGCGTCACAGCTCGCGTGCTCCCGCGACCGGCGGCGTACGTCCGTGATCACCGAGCTCACAGCGCGTTCCAGCGCGTCGACGCGGCTGCCGAGCCGTGCGGCCTCCTCCTGGTCGGCCAGCGACTCGGCCTCCAGCCGCAGCCCCGTCAGCGGGGTGCGTAGCCGGTGGGAGATGTCGGCGGCCGTCTCCCGCTCCTCGGCCAGCAGGTCGCTGATCCGTCCGGCCAGGTGGTTGAGCGCGAGCCCCACGTCGCGCACCTCGACAGGGCCGCCTGGCGTGGTCCGGGCTGCTAGGTCTCCGGCGGCGAGCCGGTGGGACACGCGGGCCAGCCCGGTCATGGGCCGGGTCAGGGCGAGCGCCAGGCGGTCCGCGACGAAGATGCCGACACCGATCAGGGCGAGCCCGAGGACGAGCATGCCGATCCACACCTCGCGGACCCCGTGGCGGAGGTCCTCCTCGCCGAGGGCGACGCGCACCACGGCCGTACCGCCGGGAAGGCCCTGCACGGCGGCGAGGACCTCAAGGCCCGAGGGAGTCTGCGCCGACAGGCTCTGCCCGCGCGCGGCCAGCTCCACGGCCGGCGACCGCGAGGCGGGGGAGCCGACGACGGCGCCGCCGGGGAGGAACACGGTGATGGCGTGGCCGCTCGACGCCGAGGTGCGCTCGGCGGTCAGCGCGAGGCCCTCGGGATCGGCCGTGCCGACGGACGCCGCGACCGACTGCGCCTCGGAGTTGGCCTGCGTCACCGCACCGCTCTCGGCCAGCGCGCGCACCAGCAGGGCCAGCGGGACCAGGAGGGCGATCAGCACCAGCGACGTGGTGGCCGCCACGAGCAACGCGAGCCACCGCCTCATGACGGCCCGGCCAGCATCAGCGAGGTGGCGGTCGCCGTGAGCCATCGCTTCATGATGGTTCCACTGGTTGTCGCCGTGAGCGGCGTGAGCCGACGCCTCATGACGGGTCGACCAGCTTGACGCCGACGCCGCGTACGGTCTGCAGGTAGCGGGGGTCCTGCGCGGTCTCGCCCAGCTTGCGGCGCAGCCACGACAGGTGGACGTCCACGGTCTTGTCGGCCCCGCCGTACGGCACCTGCCAGACCTCGGTGAGCAGCTCGCGCTTCGTGACCACCTCGCCGGAGCGGGTGGCCAGGTAGTGCAGCAGGTCGAACTCGCGTGGCGTGAGGTCCAGCGGGGTGCCGTCGAGGACGGCCTCGCGGCTGCGCGGGTCCAGCCGCAGGCCGCCCACGGTCACCGAGGTGTCCGTACGGCCGTCGGCGGTGCGGCGCAGCACGGCGCGGACCCGGGCGTCGAGCTGGGCGGCGCTGAAGGGCTTGACCACGTAGTCGTCGGCCCCCGCGTCCAGCAGGCGGACCATCTCGGTGTCGCCGTCCCGGGCGGTCGCCACGATCACCGGTACCCGGCTGACGGCCCGGAGCATGCGCAGCATCTCGGTGCCGTCCAGGTCGGGCAGGCCGAGGTCGAGCACGACGAGGTCCGGACGCTCAGAGACGGCCTGCCGGAGGCCGTCGAGCGCGGTCGGAGCGGAGGACACGGCGTGACCGCGCTCACGCAGCCCTCTCATGAGGGCGGTACGGATCGTCGCGTCATCCTCGACGAGCAGGACATTGGCCATGGGCGGTTACGCTAACGGCTCCGGTGCTGTTGGCATAAGCCCGTTATGGTGCGCTTAACCCGGTCTTAGGAGAGGGTCAGGGAGGATCAGGGCATGAACCGGCGCCTGCTTCTCGTCGTGACCGGATGGCTGGTCGTCGGCCTCGTGGCCACCGGCGCAGGCGTCGTGGTGACCGCCTTCCTCGGTGAGTCGATCACCGGCTCCGCCTCCCGTGCCCTCTCACCCGCCGAGGTCCGCCGCGCCCTCGACGCCGCACCATCGCCGTCACCCTCGGGGGACACCGCAGGCAACGGCTCACCGTCCTCCTCAGAAGACGGCTCGGGGGACGGCCTGCGGTCCGGCTCGGGGTCCGGCCCGCGGTCCGGCTCGGGGGACGGCTCGGGGTCCGGCTCGGGGTCCGGCTCGGCGGACGGATCGGAGGCACCGTCGGTGTCGCCCTCTAGTACGGGATCCGCTGGTGCGAGCCCTTCCGCGTCCGCTCCAGCCCCACCGTCCGCCGGCGCCGCCCAAGGGCAGACCAAGGTGTTCTCGGCGCGGGGCGGGGCCGTGGTTGCCCGATGCGCGGGCGGGCTGGTGACCCTGCGGTCCTGGACCCCGGCTCAGGGGTACGAGGTGAAGGACGCGGAGCGTGGCCCGCGTGACAAGGTGCGCGTGAGGTTCGAGGGCGGAGACGCCCGCACCGAAATCGAGATCCACTGCTCGAACGACCACCCCATCGCCACGATCAAGAACGACTGAGCGCCTTCCGCTTCGGGTGACTCCGGCCCGCCGCACGTCCAGTACGGGCGCTTCTCGACTGGGATCCAGCTGCGTTCCGCTGCGGCAAGTACAGCTTCCACCTGTGGTCGTATCGGCACCCGGACTCGATTCACCCTGCCGACCGCCGGGGCCAGACGGCGCCGGAGCGCCGCCGACGTAATGGCATGGCCACGCCGGCGGTGACCGGCATCAAGCTGAGCTGGCGAATACCTGAATCGGCCTACGCGACCGGTCACGTGCATGGTGAGATCGGACATCGCCCAGAAAAGGCTGCGCCCCGGCTGCGTGCTGAGCAGAGGCATCACCGGGGCTTATGACGCGAGCGTACCACGGCACATCGGAAGGCGGTCAGGATGCGAGAAGCCGAAGCCAGGCGGCTACGCGACTTTCTCTCACCGTCACGCCTGGCCGAGTACGAGCTTCGATGCGCTGGCGATCCGGTCGCGGCGCTGCGCCTGCACTGCTGGAACACCGAGATCTCCGAAGCTTTCTACGGGCCGTTGCAGTATTTGGAGGTGTCGATGCGCAGCGTCATGACCAAGGAACTCGTCACGCTGTTCGGGCAGCGGGACTGGTGGGCCAGTCCACGGGCGGATCTGCACTACGGTGCCCGCCGGAAGATCGCGGAGGCGACGGATCAACTTCGGCGCTCGGGGCTGCCCACGGACCCGCAGCAGATCGCCGACGAACTTCCCTTCGGTTTCTACGTGTCCCTGCTCGGACCTGGCAACAACTACGACCAGCGACTATGGCGCCCAGCGCTGTACCAGGCCTTCCCCGGCTACCGCGGTCGCCGCCGTGACCTCCATCGCAGGTTCGACTTCCTCCGCGTCTTCCGCAACAAGATCGCACATCATTGCCCGATCCACCATCGTCATCTGGTGGCCGACCATGACGCGATCCTAGAAAGCCTCCGCTACATCGACACGGGCCTCGCCGTCATGGTCGAGCGTCACAGCAGAGTCGGCGAAGTCCTTGCCCGGCGTCCCTGACCCCTCGGCGTCGTTGCCATCGTCACCTGGGTCCGGAAAGTCAGTGCACCGAAACGATTCCCTGAGTCGTGTCCAGAGGTGCTGGTCCACGGCAGATGATCTTCGCGGGCCAGGACGTCCGGATCGAGATCGGGATCCACTGCTCCGACGACCACCCCATCGCCACGGTCAAGAACGCCTGAGGGGTCTCTTCAGTTCGATCAAGAACGCGGAACAGAGTGGCTATGTTGTCTGGGGTCGTGATCGATGGGAGTGATGGGCCCTCCCGGCACCCCCGTGACGGGGCAAGAGGTTGTTTCCCACCCGGGCCATGGACTACCGGCGTACGGCCAGGGCTCGTGCCTCGCCGACGGCCCAGCGCCTGCCGCCAGTTCTGGTGCGCTGACCTCTATGTACGCCGCGCCGGGCCGGCTTCCGCGGGAGTGTGCGCCCCGCCCGTTGGCTTCGTTCGTCTGGACGGTTCGCAAGGAACAGACAGTGGACAAAGCCATCTGGCACCAGCTCGATCAATCCCTGTGTGGGACCTGGGCGCGCGGATCCCGCCCGGAAGATGTGGCCGCCTCCAGAAACAGCGAAGCCCCTGCGTTCTCCAGGGTTACGTTGACGCCGCGTGGCGGAGGCCTCGTAGGGTCCAGGGTGGGCAGTTCGGGTCGGCCTCGGCTTCGGCGACGGTGAGCCACGCGAGAGCGGCCACCTCGTCGGGCGACGTGGCGAAGGGCATCGCGTCGGGCGGCATCGGAGCCGAGAAGACCACGTTGATCACCGGGTCGCCGTCGTCGGTCACGAAGAAGGCGCTCTCCGCGTAGGTGACCTCGACCCCGGCGAGGTCGACGCCGATCTCCTCCGCGACCTCCCGGCGAGCGGTCTCCTCAAGCACATTGTCCGCTGCCCTATCGACCTCGACCTTGCCGCCGACTCCACTGAGCACGCCGGGCGCGTGATCCTCCTGTTCGCCGCGCCTGATGAGCAACCAGCGGCCGTCTCGGTGCAGGAAGACCTCGACATCACCACGAAGGCGGGCCGGCCACCTCTGGTGACACAGGCTGACGCGTTGGGCGCGATCTCCGACATGTACGAGAACCCTACCGGTCATGATCCAGCCTGCAGAAGATGGCGTGGATCCCGTGGGCGACGGTCGCAGGTCAGGCGGGAGCCGTCGTTAGACGATGCCACGCGGGACCGCATAAAAGTGGGGGCGATGCCAGCGTGTGCGGCGTGGATGCCGCTCCCACCTTTCGGCGGGTAGCGCCCCACCTGGCCGCCTTTGGAGGTCACTGTTCTGGGTGGGCTTCAAGTGGATCACCCGTCACGTGGGTGAGGGGTGGGTGGAAGGAGGTTTTGCGACTCCCGCAGGTTCCTTCTGATGATTGTCGTGCCTTATGGGTGGTTGACGCGGCGGGCCCCGCCACCCCTGGCTCAGGCCCGCCGCGCGTCTAGGAAGGGCTCTCCACGATGGTGGCCCGTCGTGTTCCACCTGTCGCGTAGCCGTTCTGATGAGCGATCTCGTCCTGTACGGCGAGTTCCATCACCAGCGCCACGACGTCGCCTCTCGCGATGCTCGGCACCAGGCCGGAAGCGCGCTGGTCGTCTGTGAGGGTGGCGTGCCGAGTGGCCCACCATCCGCCACGGGTGCCGTCCGCGCGCTTCACCCGCGTGATCCGCCACGCCGGGTAGGTCTGGTTGAGCGCGGCGATCTGCCGTTCGATGAGCGTGCTCACCACTTCGGGCACCGGGGGCGGTGGCATGGGTCCGCCGCGAGCCGGCATGAAGCCCCCTATGCCGATCCCTCCAGTGACCGGAAAGCCGTACGGATCGGGCAACTCGGCGTCAGCCGGATCGCAGAACTCGGCGTCGGGCGAGTCAGCCGGTTCGGCGTCGGCCGCATCGGGCAACTCGACGTGGGACCGGTCCGGCTCGCGGGCATGTCTGCCGGGAGCGGTCATGAGGCGCTCATACCGACCAGCAGGGCCATGGCTCCGAGTTCGGCCTCGCGCATCAGCTCGCGCAGCTCGTCCAGGGTGGTCGCCTCGACCCTGAGCGGCCGGGGAGCGTGCCAGATCGCCATGGCGACGAACCTGCGGCTGCCCAGGCCGTACATGACGTGCCAGGCGGGCTCCATCTGGTCGAGCTGGGCGGCGGCGGCCCGCTTCGCCAGGTCCCAGCGCCGGGCGTCGACCCGGCCGGTCCACGCGCCGACCCTGTGCCGCCCCGGACGGTTGCCGGCAGAGGGCGGATGTGCCACGTCGGCCTCCGAGCGGATCCGGCCGGTTCTACCCTTGCTCATGGTCAGGACCTGCTTCCTGATCAAGGGACCCGTACGGCGTGTCAGCGCCTGCGGGTCCCGCCTTTCGCGGCGTCGGGTCCCATCACAACGCTCCGAAACCATGTGCGGACAGAGGGTTCGGGAGGACACTGGGAGACAACCCGAGGGTGTCCCCTTGTCCGGTCGGTCGAAAGGTGCGCTGATGGTCGCCGATGAACCACCCGCGTGGGCCGCGCGGCTGAGAGCGGAGCGGCGCGACAGGTGCTGGAGCCAGAAGGAGATGGCCAGGCGGCTGCGTGAAGCGGCCGACCCCCGCACCCGCGCTCATCTCGCCTCACCGGACTCGCTGATACGGATGATTCGTGGATGGGAAAGAGGTGATCACCTCCTGCGCGATCCCTACCGCGTGCTCTACTGCCGGGTCTTCGATACCGCGGAGGCCGACCTGTTCGGTGGTGATCCATCATGGGGAACCACCCCGATCCAGGCGGAACCGAGCCCGGCCATCGAACGTCTGGAGACGCTTTCTCGCGGGCAGGTCGCGGAGCTTCTAGAGCACCTACGCGACCAGTGGCACCTTTTGGTCAAGAGGGACAACCTCCTCGGTCCACGCCACACCCTGACCGCTGTGCGCGAGCAGATAGCGCTCCTGGAGGCGCTTTTGAGGTCGGCTCGTGAAGGCAGTCGGCTAGACGTGCTCAGGCTGGCGGCTCAGTACGCGGAGTCGGCGGCGTGGCTTCATGAAGACGCGGGCGACCTGCCCCAGGCGAGATATTGGACCGACCGCGCGATGGTATGGGCGCACGAAAGCGATGATCAGTTGATGCTCGCATGGACGATGTTCCGCCGAAGCCAGCAGGCGACGGCGGAACGCGCCGCAGGAGCCGCAGGAGAGGTGATCGGCCTGGCCAACGCCGCACGTCGGAAAGCCGATGTGCTTCCCGATCCGATGAGAGCAGCCATCCTTCAGCAGGAAGCCCAAGGCCATGCGCTGGACCGTGATGAGAGGCGGTGTCACGCGTTGCTGGATGAAGCGCAGATGTGGGCGGCGTCGGTCCGCGACGATGGCGACGCGCGAGGCGGGCATGGCTCCTTCTGTTCGACCGCGTACGTCGAGATCCAGCGCGCCCGCTGCTGGCTGATGCTTGATCAGTCGTCCCGTTCACTCTCCGCCTACGAGGCCGCGCTGCCCGTGCTGTCGCCTGTGTACCGCCGCGACCGGGCCATGGCCCTGGCCGGAATGGCCGCCGCGTACGCCGCCGAGCGGGAGCCGGAGCAGGCGGCGACCGTGGCCGGGGAGGCCTTGGAGATCGCTCTGGGGGCGGGTTCGTGCAGGATCCTCTACATGATCAAGTCAGTCGGCTCGTCGCTGGATGCGCATGAGACACTTCCCGCCGTCGCCGCCCTTCGTACGGCCCTGGCCGGCATTCCCGCCGTCTGATGGCCTCCCAAGTCGAGATTCAGGCGATGCGGCATGCCATCGCCCTGTCAGCCCACGGCCTCGGTACGACCAGCCCCAATCCGCCGGTGGGCTGCGTCGTCGTGGACGGGCAGGGCCGCATCCTCGGAGAGGGCTACCATCACCGGAAAGGCGAGGCCCACGCGGAAGGCAACGCACTTTGCGCGGCCGGTGGCGCTGCCATCGGGGCTACGGCGATCGTCACGTTGGAGCCCTGCAACCATGTGGGCCGCGCCCCGGCATGCAGGCAGTTGCTCATCGACGCGGGAATCGTCCGTGTCGTCGTCGCACTTGTCGATCCGACCTCGCGCGGCGAGGGCGGCGTGGCGGCCCTGCGAAATGCCGGGGTCGAGGTCGAGGTCGGTGTGCTGGCAGATGAGGCCGAGCTTGTGCTCGGCCCGTGGCTTTCCGCCCTCAGGACGGGCAGGCCGACCATCACCTGGTCATATATCGCAGATGTCTCCGGACCCGCGTCCGCGCTTGATCGGATGCCCGGTGTCATGGAGCTCCGAAAGGGCGTCGACGCCGTGCTGCACGCCGACGGTCGCCTTGAAGAGGGCGTCCTCGGCGGTCATGGGGCCGGCATGATCAATATTCCTTCCCGAATCCATGGCGACGGCGACACGGCGCTTCGGTCGCTGTACGCGGGCGGGGTGCGATCGCTGCTCATCGATGGAGGTGCGGGTCTTACCGAGCCCCTCTTATCCGAGGGATTGATCGACTACGTCGTCGCCTATCTCCCGCACATGAGTCCGTCTTCGTCCACAGGATTGGGTCACGAGATCGTCCTTGCCGGATTCCGTATCACGCAGATCAGCCGGGCGGCGGATCATGTCTGCGTGCACGCCCGGCGGGAGGCCGCTGCCCCCGTTATCCACAGGGGCTCGTTCGCGGGCGAATGATCTTGGGTGGGGTGTTCTAGGATCGGCCGACCGTAAAGAGCTAGTAAAGGGCGGCCCGAAGATGAGCGCACGTAAGAGCACTGACAGTTCGGCATCGGGTGGGGGGCGTGGTAGGCGGCTTCTGCTCAGGGGGTTGCTGCTCGCCGTCATCGCCATCGTGGGCCTCGGGTTCCTGGCCACGGGCTGCAGCAAGGTCAGCACCGCGCCGGACGAGGTCAGGCTGCACTACGCCGGTGGCCCGTTCGAGGCGATCAAGTTCGTGAAGTGCATCAACCCCTCCAGCGGGGCCACCTTCCTCGGCCCGGGCGACACCTCCTACGCCTATCCCTTCGGCCAGCGCACGTTCGACTTCTCCGGCACCGGCGACTCCGAGTCCAAGCCCATCAGCATCGTCTCCAAGGACAACGTCGAGATGCAGGTGGCGGGCTCCGCGACGTTCACCCTCAACACCTCGTGCGAGACGCTCCGCCAGTTCCACGAGAAGATCGGGCTGAAGTACGGGTCCTATTTCGACGCCAGGGAGTCCGAGGGCTGGCGCCGCATGCTCAACTTCTACTTCAAGCAGCCGCTCGACCGTGCGATGGACGCTGCCTCGCAGGAGTTCGAGTGGAAGAAGCTGTTCAACGACCCGAACGCCAAGCAGCAGTGGGAGCAGCGCGTCGGCCAGCTCGCCCGGCAGTTCATCAAGGAGACCGCCGGCGCCGACTACTTCTGCCAGCCCAACTACGCGGGCACCGGCGAGTGCGGTGACGTCGCGCTCACCATCCAGAAGCCCGAGCCGCCGCGCAGCCTGATCGACGCGCTCGCCGCCGAGCAGGCCGCCAAGCAGCAGAACCTCGCCCAGCAGCAGATCAACACCAAGGTCAAGACCGAGCTGGAGTCCATCAAGGACCTGGTGGGGGTGCTCGGGCCGCAGGGAGCCATCCTCTGGAAGGCCATCCAGGACGGCAAGGTGCAGGTCGTGCCGGTGCCGCAGAACGGTTCCCTCAACATCACCCCGCAGTCACGCTGACCCCACAACTGTTCGGTGGATATGAGCGGATAAGTCCAGATATCGGCAAGCTTGGGCGACTCTCGAAGTCCCGGGTGCTTGATGGTGGAAGTATGCAGTTATGGGGGGATCGCATATTTCTGGGGAGATCGGTGATGCCGGAGCGCACGTACTACCCCGACGGGGCTCCGTCCTGGCCGGAGCTCACCGCGCACGATCTCCCCACCGCCGTCCGGTTCTACGAGAAGATCTTCGGCTGGACGTGCAAGGATCTCGGTCCGAAGGTCTGGCACTACACGATGTGCCTGGTGGACGACAAGCCGGTCGCCGCGATCACGCCCCCGGCGGTCGGCCTTGAGTCCACCGAGGCGGCCTGGCGCGTCTACCTGGCCACTTCCGACGCCGAGGCCTCCGCCGTGCAGGTCGAGGCCAGCAACGGCAAACTCGTCATCCTCCCGATGGCGTTGCCCGACTTCGGGGCCTTCGCGCTGGCCGTCGACCCCGAAGGGGCGACCTTCGGGCTCTGGCAGGCCGGTCCCCACCTCGGGTCGCGCCTGTACGGCGAGCCGGGGGCGATGTGCTGGAACGAGCTCTACGCCAGGAACACCAAGGTGGAGGACCCGTTCTACGAGTCGCTGTTCGGCTACGAGGAGGAACAGGTCGGCGACGGCGTCGACTACGACTACGTCCTGTGGAAGATCGCGGGTGAGCCCGTCTGCGGGCGGCTGCGGATGCCGTACGAGGCGGCACGGGTGCCGTCGCACTGGAAGATCTATTTCACCGTGGCCGACTGTGACGCCACCGAAGCCCAGGTCGTGCCCGAGGGTGGCTCGGTGCTGGTCGGCGCGTACGAGATGCCGCACGGCCGGGTGGCCCTCCTGGCCGACCCCACGGGCGCAGCCTTCGCGATCTGCGAGCACACCCGCGAGTCCTTCACCGGCTAGCGGTTGGCGTGAGTGCTGTGGTCAGCGGGGTGGGGCCACGTCGGTGCCGAAGGCGGTGGCTATCGCGCGCATGCCCTCGGCCAGTTCCTCCCGGTCGAGGGCCTCGATGCGGTCCACGGGGCCCGAGATCGACATGCCGGCGATGATCCTCCCGTCGTCGCGCACGGGCACGGCCAGGCAGTGCACCCCCAGCTCCTCCTCGCCGAAGTCCATCGCGTACCCCTGCTCCCGCACCCTTTCCAGCTCCGCGAGCATCGCGTCGATCGAGGTGATCGTGTGCTCGGTGCGGCGCGGCAGGCCCGTACGCGCCAGGATGGCCGCCGCGTCCGCGCGCTCGGCGAGCAGGACCTTGCCCACCGCCGTGCTGTGCGGCAGCACCCGCCGGCCCACCTCGGCGAACATCCGCAGCCTCCGAGGGGACGCCGCCTGGGCCACGTAGACCACGAAGTCGCCCTCCAGCACGGCGAGGTTCGCCGTCTCGCCGGACAGCGCGACCATCTTCTCCAGGTACGGCTGCGCCCACACGCCCACCATGCGCTCCGCCGCGCCGCCGAGCCGCACCAGGGCGCTGCCCAGGGCGTACCGGCGGTCGGACTCCTGCCGGACGTACCCCCGGGCCAGCAGCGACCGCAGCAGCCGGTGGATCGTGCCGTACGGCAGGCCCGTGCGGGCGGCGATCTCGGAGAGGCCCGCCTCGCCGCCCTGGTCGGCCAGCGCCTCCAGCACGTCCAGCGCCCGGTCGACGCTCTGGACCGTGCTCATCGGGCCCGCTTCGCGGCGGCCGCGACGCCGGCGCGGCGGGGCGGACGTCCGAGAGTGGCGGGGGAGAGGCCGCGGAGGGAGGCGTCCAGCACCTCGGCGGTGTGCGCGACGCGGATGTCCGCACCCCGCCTTCGTGCCGCCGAGGCGATCTGCATCGTGCACCCGGGATTGGCGGAGACCAGCAGGTCGGCTCCGACGGAGAGCACCTGCTCGGCCTTGCGGTCGCCGAGGTCGCGGGCGGCCTCCGGCTGGAACAGGTTGTAGGTGCCCGCCGACCCGCAGCAGATCGAAGAGTCCGGCACCTCCCTGAGCCGCAGGCCGGGAACGCTCGCCAGCAGCGACCTGGGCTGTGAACGGATGCCCTGCGCATGGGCGAGGTGGCACGCGTCGTGGTAGGCGACCGTGATCGGCAGAGGGTGGCGCTCGGCGGAGGGCCCCAGCTCGGCCAGGAACTCCGCGAAGTCCACAAAGCGGAGCCCGCGCGCCCTGGCGGCCCAGGTGGGATCGCCCGAGAGCAGCTCGGCGTACTCCTTGGTGCTCGACCCGCATCCGGCCGCGTTGACGACCACGGTGTCCACTCCCGCGCGCTCGAACGTCTCGATCGTCCGGCGGGCGAACCGCGCGGCCTCCTCCTTGCGCCCCGAATGCACAGAAAGCGCGCCGCAGCAGCCCTGCCCCGGAGGGATGACCACGTCGCATCCCTCCATCGCGAGCACGCGGGCCGTGGCGGCGTTGACCCTGGGGAAGAACTCCCCCTGCACGCATCCGGTCAGCATCCCGACGACGGCCCGCCGCTCGCCCCGGGCCTCCACCCGGTGCGGGAGCCGCACGCGGCGGGGGACTGGGGGAGCCAGCTCGGCCATGGCGGCGAGGCGCGGGTCCAGCCGTTCGAGCAGGGGGCGCAGGCGCGGCGTGAGCTTCTCGCCCAGCTTCAACGGCAGGCGCAGCGCCCGCAGCCGCCGGGGGTAGGGGAACAGCCCGAACACCAGGGCGCGGAAGGCGCGGTCGGCCTTCGGGCGCTCATGGACCCGCTCGACCTCGGCCCGCGTCGACTCGATGAGCACGTCGTAGCGCACGCCCGAGGGGCACGCGGTGACGCAGGCCATGCAGCCCAGGCAGGCGTCGAAGTGACCGGCCATCTCAGGGGTCAGCGGGGTGCCCTCGACGTGCTGTTTCATCAGGTGGATGCGCCCGCGCGGGGAGTCCATCTCCTCGCCCCACAGGACGTAGGTCGGGCAGGTGGGCAGGCAGAAGCCGCAGTGCACGCAGTCCTTGATCAGCTCGGGGTCCATGATGCTCCGCTCCTCACGCGCCGTGGCCCGCGACCGGCGGGGGCCCGCCGACGAGCCGTCCGGGTGACATGCGCCCCTCAGGGTCGAAGCGCTCCTTCACCCGCCGCATCAGCGTGGCCGCCCCGACCGGCCCCCAGCGGTCGAGCCGCGACGCGGCCTCCGGGGGTGCGGTCCACACCACCAGTCTCCCGCCGTCCGAGGCCACGCTGGAACGCAGAGCCGTCACGAAGACCTCGGCGGCCCGCGCGGCGGTGCCCGGGGGAAGCGCCAGGTGCAGCACGCAGGAGGCGACCGCTCCCCGGACGCGCACGGTGAGGTCTCCGGCCTCCTCGGCCGCGCGGGTGACCGAGGCCAGCGCCCGTACGGCCGCGCCGGGCGGGACGCGCAGTTCGAGCAGGAACTCCTCACCAGGCGTTTCGAGCGGGAAGTCCGCATCGGGGAGCCGTCCCCACCACGCCGGGGGCTCGGCGGAGATCAGCGCGGTCTCTCCCATGAGCTCGCCCACGGCCTTGGCGCGCTCGTCGGCGGCCACCCCCTCGACGAGCGCGGACACGGTGACCGGGCCGTGGACCTCCGGCCGGTCGATCTCGAGCGCGCTCGGCTCAAGCTGGGAGCCGGCGATGGCGCCGATGTCCGGAAGGGCGCCGAGGCCGGGGACGGTGGCGGTGATCCAGGCACGGGACGCGGGCACCGGGTGGAGCCGGAACGTCGCCTCCGCGATGACACCGAGCGTGCCGAGGGAGCCGGTGAACAGCTTGCCGAGGTCGTACCCGGCGACGTTCTTGACGACCTTGCCACCCGACCGGGCGATCGTGCCGTCGGCGAGCACGACCGTGATGCCGATCAGCAGGTCGCGCGCCGTGCCGTACCGCAGGCGGCGCGGTCCGGCGGTCGCGGTGGCGAGCGTGCCGCCGACGGTCGCCCCCTCGACGGGGACATCGAGGGCGAGCTGCTGGCCAGCCTTGCCGAGGGAGTCGGCGAGCGCCTCCGCCGTGACCCCGGCCTGCACGCGTACGACGAGGTCACCGGCGACGTGCTCCAGGATCTGGTTCAGGCAGCAGGTGTCCAGCAGCAGGTCGCAGCGCTCGGGCGCGGAGCCCCAGTGCACCTTGGTGCCGGCGCCCACCGGGAGCACGGCGAGATCGTGCTCGGCCGCGACCCGCATCACGGCGGCCATCTCGCCGGTGGACTCGGGCAGGGCGACCCAGCGGGGCGCGACCCCGGCGACCTCGTCGTCAGGACCGGCCTCCCGGATCGTCACACCGCTCGCCGCGAGGGCGTCGCCGGCGCTCATGGGCGCACGCTCGCAGCGAGACGCCGCTCGATGGCGGGCGTGGAGCGCGGCTCGATGGCGGGGCCGGGACGGGGCGGTGGGACGCTGCTCGATCGCGAGCCGGGACGGGAGGAGCGGGACGCTGCTCGATGGCGGGACGGGACGGGGGGAGTGGGACGGGGCATCAGAACAGTTCCGCCTCTCCGGAGGCCACCAGGGGATGCACGCCCTTGCGCACCCCGGGGGCCTCGCCGCACAACCGGGGCGTGGGGAAGATCTTGCCGGGGTTGGACAGGCCCTTGGGGTCGAAGGCGCAGCGCACGAGCTGCATGGTGTCCAGATCCTCCGGCGTGAACATCTTCGGCATATATCGGGATTTATCAACCCCGACCCCATGTTCCCCGGTGATCGACCCGCCATGCGAGATGCACAGGTCCAGGATCTCGCTGGACACCTGCTCCGCGCGCTCCCCCGCCCCCTCCTCGCCGTCGTCGAACAGTACGAGGGGGTGCAGGTTGCCGTCCCCCGCGTGGAAGACGTTGGCCACGCGGATGCCGTACCGGGCGGACAGCTCCTCGATGCCCGAGAGCACGCTCGGCAGGGCCGTCCTCGGCACGACGCCGTCCTGCACGAGGTAGGCGGGGCTGATGCGGCCAACCGCCGCGAACGCCGACCTGCGCCCCTTCCAGATGGCCGCCCGCTCGGCCGGGTCGTCGGCGATCCGCAGCTCGAAGGCGCCGCTCTCCCGGCAGATGCGGTCGACCTGCGCGAACTGGTGGGCGACCTCTGAGCCGGGCCCGTCCAGCTCCACGATCAGCACGGCGCCCGCCCCGGCCGGGTAGTCGCACCGCACCGCCGCCTCGGCGGCCTCGATGGCCAGGGCGTCCATCATCTCGATCGCCGCGGGGACGATGCCCGCGGCGATGATCGCCGAGACGGCCAGCCCGCCCGAGGTGACGTCGGTGAACGCCGCCAGCAGCGTGGTCACCGCCTCGGGGGCGCGCGACAGCCGTACGGTGATCTTGGTCGCGATGCCGAGGGTGCCCTCCGAGCCGATGAACGCGCCGAGCAGGTCGTACCCGGGATCCATGGCGTCGAGCTCGACGATCTCGCCGTCCGGGGCGACCAGCTCGATCGCGAGCACGTGGTTGACCGTGAAACCGTACTTCAGGCAGTGCGCCCCGCCGGAGTTCTCCGCGACGTTGCCGCCGATCGAGCAGATCTGCTGGCTCGACGGATCGGGCGCGTAGTAGTAGCCGTACGGGCGCGCCGCCTCGGTGATCGCGAGGTTGGTCACCCCCGGCTCCACGACGGCCCGGCGGTTCTCGATGTCGATCGCAAGGATCCTGCGCATGCGCGAGGTCACGATCAGCACGCCGTCGGTGCGCGGCAGGGCTCCGCCGGACAGGCCGGTGCCCGAGCCCCTCGCGACGAACGGCGTGCCGGTCTCGTCACACGCCCTGACCACCGCGGCGACCTCCTCGGCCGTCTCCGGCAGCACCACGATGGCCGGCGTCGCGCGGTGGTAGGTCAGCCCGTCGCACTCGTACGTGCGCAGCCGCACCGGGTCGGTGATCACCCCGGCGGGCCCCAGGATCGACTCGAAGTGGCCGGACAGCTCGGCCAGGGCCGGGGTCATGGCATGCGGGAGTAGGCCGGGACGGTGAGGAAGTCGGCGAAGTCGTCGTCGAGCGCGACCTCCTTGAACAGCTCCGCGGCCTGCCCGAACAGCGACTCGTCGTAGCCGGGCTCCTGGCGGATCTTGTCGAGCTCCTCGGAGATGATGCGCTCCACCAGCTCCTTGGTCACCACCTCGCCGGTGTCGGCCAGCTCGATGTCGTTGTGGATCCACTGCCAGATCTGCGAGCGCGAGATCTCGGCCGTGGCGGCGTCCTCCATGAGGTTGTGGATGCCGGCGGCTCCGCTCCCGCCCATCCAGGCGGCCAGGTAGCGAAGGGCCACGTCCACGTTGTTGCGCAGGCCCGCCTCGGTGATGTCGCCGGGCGTCTTGGACACCGCGAGCAGGTCGCCCGCCGAGACCGAGACGTCCTCACGGAGCCGGTCGAGCTGGTTCGGCCGGTCGCCGAGCACGGAGTCGAAGACCTCCCGGCAGATCGGCACCAGGTCGGGGTGGGCCACCCAGGAGCCGTCGAAGCCGTCGCCCGACTCGCGGGTCTTGTCCGCCCGCACCTTCTCGAGGGCGACCTTGTTCACCTCGGGGTCACGCCGGGAGGGGATGAACGCCGCCATGCCGCCGATCGCGTGCGCGCCGCGCCGGTGGCAGCTGCGCACCAGCAGCTCGGTGTAGGCCCGCATGAACGGGGCGGTCATGGTCACGGCATTGCGCTCGGGGAGCAGGAACTCCCGCCCCCGCGTGCGGAACTTCTTGATGACGCTGAAGAGGTAGTCCCAGCGGCCGGCGTTGAGCCCCGCCGAGTGGTCGCGCAGCTCGTAGAGGATCTCCTCCATCTCGAACGCGGCCGGGTAGGTCTCGATGAGGACGGTCGCCCTGATCGTGCCGTGCGGGATGCCGAGCAGCTCCTGCGCGCGGGTGAACACGTCGTTCCAGAGGCGGGCCTCCAGGTGCGACTCCATCTTCGGCAGGTAGAAGTAGGGGCCCTTGCCCTTGTCGATCTGCCGCTGCCCGCTGTGGAAGAGGTAGAGGGCGAAGTCGGCGATCGAGGCGGAGACCGGCCTGCCGTCGACGACCAGGTGCTTCTCGGTCAGGTGCCAGCCCCGGGGGCGGACGACGATGGTGGCCAGCTCGTCGTCGGGCCTCAGCGCGTACGTCTTGCCGCCGGACTCGAAGTCGATCGTGCGGTCGAGCGCGTCACGCAGGTTGAGCTGCCCGTTGACGACGTTCTCCCAGAGTGGGGAGTTGGCGTCCTCGAAGTCGGCGAGCCAGACCTTGGCCCCCGAGTTGAGTGCGTTGATCGTCATCTTCCTGTCGACCGGGCCGGTGATCTCGACCCTGCGGTCCACCAGGCCGGGCGCGGGCTCGGCGACCCGCCACGAGTCGTCCTCGCGGACGGCCTTGGTCTCCGGGAGGAAGTCGAGGGTGCCGCCGGCGGACAGCTCGGCCTGGCGGGCCTGGCGGGCGTCGAGCAGCTCCCGCCGGCGCCCGTCGAACTCCCGGTGCAGGGTGGCCACGAACCCCAGGGCCTCGGGGGTGAGGATCTCGTCGAAGCGGTCCAGCAGGGGACCGGTTATCTCAACGCCTTCCATGGCCATCCTTCCATCGCGTTTTCCACTATGCGGAAAATTAGTTCTGAATTATGGAATCGACGCTACTCGAAGCCCGAGTCAGGGGTCAATGTCCGGTATCCCTGAGGGATCCCCAAGGGTCGCCTCGGGGCGTTCCCCGATGGGCGCGAGCCCGGCCGGCGAGCAATCTTGGAACCATGACGAAGCAGACGCCCCCCGCCGATACCTCCCCACAGACCCGCGCCTCAAGCGGACGTAGGAGCCTGAGAGGCGTGATCGCCGCCGGAGCGGTGCTGGGGACGGGGCTCCTGCTGACCGGCTGCGGCCTGCAGAACATCGGGACCCCCACGAAGGAGGAGACCAAGTCCTACGACCTGGACGGCAAGGTGGCGGTCCTGCGTGTCCAGAGCGGCTCGGGGGCCATCGTGGTCAACGGGTCCGACCGCCCCGGGCTCCACGTGACCGAGACGCTGCACTGGAAGGCGGACAAGCCCGCCACGCGGCATCCGATCTCGGGCGACGTCCTGACGCTGGACTACAAGTGCTCCGGCGGCGACTGGGGATGCGGGGTCGACTACGAGGTGGAGGTCCCGCGCGGCATGCGGGTCAAGCTGGACACCGGCTCCGGCGACATCACCCTGCGGACCCTGTCGGGGGAGGTCGACGCCAAGACCGGCTCCGGCACGATCGACGCCAACGGCCTGGCCGGCAAGAAGGCGGTCGCGGAGACCGGTTCCGGCGACGTCGAGCTGCGCTTCACCGGCGTCCCCGACGACGTCAACGTCAGGACCGGGTCGGGTACGGGCATCGTGCGCGTGCCGCAGGGCGCCTACCACGTCACCACGGACACGGGGTCGGGGGAGCGGAAGGTGGAGGTCACCAGCGACGACTCCTCCCCGCGAAGGATCCACGTGCGGACCGGCTCGGGCGACGTCCAGGTGCTCAAGATCTGAGGCGGGGCGACCCGGGCCCGATAACAAGGTGAATCCGGATGGTCGCCGTGGCACCATCGGAGGGAAGACATAGACGGGGTCTCCGTGTTGAACTGTGCGAAGCGGTGAGCCCACGAGCGCCAAGGAGCGCCACCATAGCCACAGAGAAGACGTATATGTACAACGACTCCAACGATGACCTCGCCACCGGCGACTACGATCTCGAAGAGCGGCAGGCGCTCCGGCGAGTTGCCGGGCTGTCGACAGAGCTTCAGGACATCACCGAGGTCGAATACCGGCAGCTCCGCCTGGAGCGGGTCGTCCTCGTCGGGGTCTGGACCGGCGGCACCGCCACCGACGCGGAGAACTCCCTGCAGGAGCTCAAGCTCCTCGCCGAGACCGCCGGATCCGAGGTCCTGGAGGGCCTGATCCAGCGCCGCCAGCGGCCGGACACCGCCACCTACATCGGCTCGGGCAAGGCCGTGGAACTGCGCGACATCGTGGTCTCCACCGGCGCCGACACGGTGATCTGCGACGGAGAGCTGACCCCCGGCCAGCTGCGCCAGCTCGAGGAGGTCGTCAAGGTCAAGGTCATCGACCGCACCGCCCTCATCCTGGACATCTTCGCCCAGCACGCCAAGAGCCGCGAGGGCAAGGCGCAGGTCGAGCTGGCCCAGCTCAGCTACCTCCTGCCACGCCTCCGCGGCTGGGGTGGGAACCTCTCCCGCCAGGTCGGCGGCCGGGCCGCCGGCGGCGTCGGCATCGGAGGCCGCGGCCCCGGTGAGACCAAGATCGAGCTCGACCGGCGCCGCATCCGCGAGCGCATGGCCAAGCTGCGCCGGCAGATCGGCGGCATGTCCGTCGCCCGCGAGACCATGCGGTCGCGCAGGACCCGCCGCGAGGTGCCCTCGGTGGCGATCGCCGGCTACACCAACGCCGGCAAGTCCTCGCTGCTCAACCGGCTCACCGGCGCGGGGGTGCTGGTGGAGGACTCGCTGTTCGCCACGCTCGACCCGACCGTGCGCCAGGCCCGCACGCCCGACGGCAGGCTGTTCACGCTCGCCGACACCGTCGGGTTCGTACGGCACCTGCCGCACCAGCTCGTGGAGGCGTTCCGGTCCACGCTGGAGGAGGTAGGCGACGCCGACCTGATCCTGCACGTCGTGGATGGCTCGCATCCCGATCCCGAGTCGCAGCTCGCCGCCGTCCGTGAGGTGCTGGCCGACATCGAGGGCGTCAGGGACATCCCCGAGATCGTCGTCGTCAACAAGGCCGACGCCGCCGACCCGGTGGCGCTGGCCAGGCTGGCCACGCGCGAGCGCCACAGCGTGGTCGTCTCCGCCCGCACCGGGGCCGGCATCGACGAGCTGATCGCCACGATCGAGCGGGAGCTTCCGAGGCTCGACCACGAGGTGCACATGCTCGTGCCGTACGACAGGGGAGACCTGGTCGCGCGGGCGCACAAGGAGGGCGAGGTGCTCTCGGTCGACCACACCGGGGACGGCACCGTCCTGCACGCGCGCGTGCCCGCCGGGCTCTACCACGAGCTGGAGCGCACCGCCAAGCCGGTCGAGACCGTCTGATCCGCTCAACAGGACAGCCGGCGCGTCAATCGCGCCGGCTGTCGTCGTACGCGGGCCCTAGTCGGTCCGCCGGAGGGCCACGACCGCCACGTCGTCCTCCCTCGCCCCGAAATGGTCGATCAGCCGGTCGCAGAACACTTCCAGGTCCTCGTCGAAGGAGGTGGCCATCTGGCGTACGACCTCCAGGCTGTGGTCGAGCGGGATGTCACGGTCCTCGATGAGCCCGTCGGTGAACATCAGCAGCGCGCCCTTCTCGGGGATCTCCAGCCGGTCGACGCGGTACACCTCCTGGGCGGCGCCCATCAGCAGGTTCCCCCAGCCGAGGTAGTGCGCCTCGCCGCCGGACACGACCACGGGGGGGATGTGCCCGGCGTTGGCCAGCTCGACCGCGCCGGTGACGGGGTCGATCAGCAGGAGGCAGACCGTGGCCGTCATGCCGGGGTGGTAGTTGCGCAGCACGTCGTTGAGCCGCCCCATGACGCGCCCGAGGTCGTGCTCCTCGACGACCAGGGCGCGCAGGCCGTGGCGCAGCTCGGCCATGATCGTGGCCGCGTGCAGTGAGTGACCCTGGACGTCGCCGATGCCCACGAGGAGCCGGTCGCCGAGTCGCAGCACCTCGTAGAAGTCGCCCCCGACCTCCACGTTGTCGATCGCCGGCTGGTAGCGCACCGCCAGTTCGAGCCTGGGCGTCGGCGGGATGTGCGACGGCAGGAAGCTGCGCTGCAGGGTGAGCGCGATCATGTGCTCCTCGGCGTACGCCCGGAGCGCGTCCACCGCGAGCGCCAGCGCCTGGCCGAGCTGCTTGAGGACGTTGAGCTCGTCCGGGTCGAGCGGATCGACCCCTTCGACCCCGAGGTACACCGGCGGGCGGCCCACCTTGGTGCGCGACACGACCGCCGAGACCTCGCTCCTGATCACGGTGTCAGGCAGGACCTCCAGCCAGGCGTCCCTGGACATGGTGAACTCCGCGGTGCCCGACGCGTCGCCGAGGGCCAGCCGCGTCACGCGGTCGAGGGTGTCCTGCGCGGCGCTCAGCAACGTGGCCTGCGCGCCGGGGTCGATCACGAAGTAGTGGCGGATCCTGCCGTCGACCGCGATGGCCAGGGCGCTGCTCCGCCGCCCGAGGATCTTGGACGTGCCCTCCACGGCTACATGCAGCAGCTTGTCGAACGTGGTGCTCGCGTTGATCTCCAGGGTGACCTGGGTCAGCTCGCCCAGCCGGTGGGCCATCCGCTCGGCCCGCTGGCGTGCCCTGTAGTAGCGCAGGGTGGCCTGGACGGTGGCGATGAACTCCTCGGGCTCGATGGGCTCGGCCATGTAGGCGTCGGCCCCGCGATCGAGCCCGTGGGCCCGGTCGGCGACCGCGATGGCGTGCGCCGAGATCTGGATCACCGGGATGGCCGTGGTGGCCGGATCGGCCTTGATCCGCTCGCACACCTCATACCCGTCGATGTCGGGCAGCCGCACGTCCACGATCACCAGGTCGGGGAAGATGGTGCCGGCGAGGCTCAGCGCCTCCTCGCCGCAGGTGGCCTCCACGACCTCGTGACCGGCCCTGCGCAGCCAGCTTCCGAGGATGTAGCGCTTGGTGGGTGTGTCGTCCACCACCAGGATGGTCGCGGGATTCTCATTCATCTTGCCTCTTTGATAGCACCCGCCCGAACCTGCTCCCGACCACGCCCTCCGGGCCCCCGCTCCACGTTCTTACTGTGGGTCCGCCCGATGAGCCGGGTCGGGCTCCTCGTCACGCGCGGGGCCGATCTCCGGCAGCCGTACGGTGACCGTGGTGCCCTCGCCGGGGACGCTGGCCAGGCTCAGGGTGCCGCCGAGCACCTCGGCCAGCCTGCGCGCGTACGGCAGGCCGAGGCCGGTGCCCCGCGCGCGGGTCTGCGCGGACCCCGGCACCTGGAAGAACTCCTCGAACACGCGCTCCTGGTGTTCTTCGGGGATGCCGATGCCGGTGTCGGCGACGACGAACACGACGTCCTGGTCCTCGCTGTACGCCGTCATGTCGACCGTGCCCGACTCGGTGAACTTCAGCGCGTTGGACAGCAGGTTGCGCAGGATGCGGGAGAGCAGCACCTCGTCGGTCAGCAGGGTCTCCGGCGCCCGGGACACATCGACGGTGAGGCGTACGCCGTCGGCGCCGGTCGTCGGGTGCAGCGTCATGCGGAGCCGCTCCGCCAGGGCGGGGAGGACGACCACGGAGGGCTGAGTGGTGATGTGCCCTGACTCCGCCTTCGCCAGATCGAGCAGCTCGGCGACCAGGGCGAGCAGCGTCTGCGCGGAGTTGCCGATCAGCTCGACCTGGAGGTGCTGCTCCTCGCTCAGCTCCTCGCCGCCGGGGCCGAGAAGCAGCCTGACCAGGCCGATGACCGAGTTGAGCGGGGTGCGCAGCTCGTGGCTGACCGTGGCCCAGAAGCGGTTCTTGGCCTCGCTGGCCTCCCGGAGCTGCGCCGACTTCTCGTCCAGCTCGGCGTAGAGGGCGACCACGCCACGGTTGGTCTCCTCCAGCTCCTCCGAGAGCTGGTTGTAGAGGGCGAACACGCCCTGGTTGGTCTCCTCCAGCTCGGCGTTCAGCCGGAGAAGGCGCTCACGCTGGTTCCTTGAGTCCTCCAGCGCGGCGGCGAGCTCGCGGTTCTGCTGGCGCAGCTCCTCCAGGACCCCGGTGGGCGCCAGCTCGATCAGCTTGGCCCGGATCTCGCCGAGGTGCGGCTCCTCGAGAGCCCGCGCGCCCGGAACCTTCTTGACCAGGGTGATCCGGCGCAGGCCCTCGTCGTGCTGGACGGTGTCCATCAGCCGGCCGGCCAGGGTCACCCCCGCCGGCGCGACGGCCTCGGCGCCCGCGGAGTAGACGATGTCCACGATGAGGCCGGTCAGGTCGTCGAGCCGGAAGGCGACCTCCGCGTCCCGGGAGCCCGCGACGATCTCCCTGCCCACCTCGCTGAGCGCGGTGCCCACCCGGATCTGGTCGAGGTCGTCCAGCCCCACGGCCTCGGCGACCTCGCGTCCCAGCTGCCGTACGGCGAAGACGTCCCTGTCGTCCCGTACGGCGAAGCTCAGCAGGTCACGGTTCACGGTTCCGTCCGTATGGCGAGGACGCAGGCGTCGTCACGGCGGATGGCCGAGTCGCGAAGGAGGGTGCCGGCGATGACATGGGACGTGTGCGTGAGCAGGCCGGGGTAGGTGGCGAGGTCCCAGCGTTCGGTCAGCCCGTCGGAGTGCAGGACGACCACTCCGTGCGGCGGGAGCCGGTACTCGAACTCTCTGAGGCTTCTGGCCTTGTGCCCGGCGATCCCCGGCACCGAGGTCATGCCCTGCCGGCCCTCGAAATGGCAGATCCACCCCGAGATGTTGCCGACCCCCGCGTACCTGGCCGTACCGGTCGTACGGTCGACGTGGACGACCGCCAGCGCGCCACCCCGGGTGTGCCCGATCGCCCGGTGCACGCGCTCCACGATCGCGACGGGGGTGCCCTCGGGGTCCTCCCTGAACACCCGCACGGCCTCGCGCGACGCCTCCGCGGCGGCGACCCCGTGACCGAGCCCGTCGCACATGACCGCCGTGATGGCCCGGCCGCTGTCCTCGAAGGCGAACGCGTCGCCGCTGACGATCTCGTCGCCCACCGCCCGGTACAGGCCGCACGCGCGGGACTCGGCCGGAGGCGCGTTCTTGGCCGTGAAGCGCATGGTCAGCACGGTGCCCTTGCCGGGACGCGAGTAGATGTCGTACGCGTCGGAGAGCCGGGTGATCGCCCCGAGGCCGATGCCGAGGGTGCCGGCGGTGGAGTAGCCGTCGCGGACGGGCCCGACGGTGTCGGCCATCCCTGGGCCGTGGTCGATGGAGATGACCTCGATCGACGCCGGCGACGACGGGTGCGGGCGTACGAGCATGGTGCCCGCGGTGGCGTGCTTGACGAGGTTGGAGGCGGCCTCGCTGACGGCCACGGCCACCTGGCCGACGTGCTCCTCGCCGAAGTTCCTGTCCTCGGCGAGCGCGGAGGCGATCCTGCGGGCGGAGCCGATCGCGCTCGCGTCCTCCATCCTGAGCCAGGTGTCCTGCCGCTCAGGGCTCAGCGGGTCCATTTCGTCACCGTCACGACCGTACCCCGGCCGGGCTCGGAGTCCAGCTCGAACTCGTCGACGAGGCGCCGGCTGCCGCTGAGCCCGAGGCCGAGGCCGCCTCCGCTGCTCCACCCGTCGGTGAGCGCGAGCTTGAGGTCGGGGATGCCGGGACCGCTGTCGCTGAACACAAGGCGCAGGCCCCGCCGTGCGCCGTTCTGGACGGCCTCGATGCGCGCGTGCCCGCCGCCCGCGTGGACGAGCGTGTTCCTGGCCAGCTCGCTGGCGGCGGTGACGATCTTGGTCTGGTCGACCAGGGAGAAGCCCAGCTCGATCGCGGACGCGCGTACCTTCTGGCGCACGATCACGACCTCGTCGTTCGAGGTGATGGCGAGCTCTTCGACGGAGTTTCGCGTCGGCGGGTGGCTCACAGCCCGACCGCGGACAGGTCGTCCGACCGCGACGAGGTGTGCCGGCTCAGCAGGGCGATGCCCTTCTCCAGGTCGAGGGCCGTGCGGAGCCCTCCGAGGGAGAGGCCGAGCTCGACGAGGGTGATCGCCACGGCGGGACGCATACCGACGACGATGGTCTCCGCGTCGAGCATGCGCGACATCCCGGCGATCGTCGACAGCATGCGCCCGACGAACGAGTCGACGATCTCGACGGCCGTGATGTCGATGATGACGCCGGCGGCGCCGGTCCCGACGACCCGGTCGGCGAGGTCCTCCTGGAGCGTCAGGACCGCCTGGTCGTCCAGGTCGCCCTGGATCGAGACGAGCAGGATGTCGCCGATCTTCAGGATGGGTACGCGGTCCATCAGGCCTCCTCGGCCCGGACGGCCACGCGCGTCTGCTTCCTGCCGGCGAGCTCCACGCCGTTCTGCCGCAGCGCGTAGGCCAGGGCGTCGGCGAGCGTGGCCTTGGTGACGATGTCGCCGAACTCGATGCCGAGGGTGACGATCGTGTGAGCGATCTGGGGGCGGATGCCCGAGATGACGCAGCTGGCGCCCATGAGCCGGGCGGCCATCACCGTCTTGAGAAGGTGCTGGGCGACCTGGGTGTCGACCGCGGGCACACCGGTGATGTCGATCACCGCGTACTCCGAGCCGGTGTCGACCAGGGTCTGGAGCAGCTTCTCCATCACGACCTGGGTGCGGGCCGAGTCCAGCGTGCCGACGAGGGGGACGGCGACGATGCCCTCCCACAGCTTCACCACGGGCGTCGACAGCTCCAGGAGCTGTTCCGTCTGGTCGGTGATGATCTTTTCGCGGGCGGCCGCGAAGGATTCGAAGGTGTAGAGCCCGAGGCCGTCGATGGTGCGCGACAGCCAGATGAAGCCGCGCAGCGCCTCGACGCCACCGTCGGCCTCCACGAGCTCGTAGACGGCCTCCTTGAGCCCGTACACCGCCATGGCGGTCTCGGTGGGGGTGAACCCCTGCCGGGCGCGCGAACGGGACAGCTCGGCGAGCAGGCCGCGCAGCTCCGCCGCGCCGTCCTGGCCGTCCAGAGACCGCAGGAAGGCGGTGTAGATCTCCTGGAGTTCCTCACGCGTGTCCGACTCGACCGCGCGGCCGCGAAGGGGCTCGTTGGAGATCTGGATCCAGCGATCGAGGATGCGCTCCCCGTTGTCACGCAACAGTTCTTCGATGTGACGCCTGCTGGTATCGTCCTGCACGGTCAAGACAGCTCCCGGACCAACCTGTGTTTGGCGAGCAAAGATAATGCTCTTCAGAGAGGTTACACTGAGTCGACTGAAGATCATCCCATGTCACGGGTACGGGGGGCACGGACCCAGCCTGGGATGAACAGTGCGAAACGGTGCAAAAGCGCAACGGCAGTGGGGAAACACGCAAAGGCGCAGCAAAACGACTGTGGCCCGCGAGGCTTGATTATTGCTACGATATGGAAACCCTGACAAGACATTCTGGCGCTGGTTTCGCATGATGACGCGTGTGACTGCTGTTACAGCAGGGGCTTGCTCGGCACCGGGCGTTACCTGGGGGCAGGATTCTCGACATGCCGGGGTGCAGAGGAGTTCGACGCGATACAGGGGGAGACGAACCGGCGTTCTTCTCAATAACCCTGTACAGCGAGCCGACCTGTGAAATAACGTAACTGAACTGAAATCGCCTGGCCATGATCCGGGCGATACCGTCATCGCACAGTTGTGCGGATGAGATCAGGAGACCCCCCAATGACGTCCGGAAACGGAGCGGACCCAGCGGGCGTGGCGCCCGGCCTGAGCTGGGCTGCGGTGGCGTTCCCGGGCGTCTCGACGGCCATCGGCCGGACCGGGCGGTGATGCCATGACGGTGCGACTTCTCACCAACATCGGCCGGCTATGGACCGGCAACGACGTCTGCAGCAACGCCGCGATCCTCGTCCACAACGACCGCATCGCGTGGGTCGGCCGGGCCGCCGACCTGCCGCAGAGCGTCCCCGGAGTCGTCGACGACATCGTCGACGTCGACCAGGTCGAGAACCTCGGCGGCGCGCTGGTGACGCCCGGCCTCATCGACGCGCACACCCACCCCGTGTACGCGGGCAACCGCTACGCCGAGCTGGCCATGCGCTCCGGTGGCTCCACGCCGAGCGCGATCACCGCCGCGGGCGGGGGCATCGGCTCCACCGTCACGGTCACCCGCGGCACCGACCCGTGGACCTTGTGCAACGGCGTCCGCGAGCGGCTGCGCGACTGGCTGCTCAACGGCACCACGACCGTCGAGGCCAAGACCGGCTACCACCTCACGCGCGACGGCGAGCTCGCCGACGTGCGCCTGCTCCGTGAGCTCGAGAAAGAGCCCATGATGCCGCGCGTGCACGTCACCTTCCTCGCCGCCCACGTCGTGCCGCCCGAGTACTTCGGACGCCAGCGTGACTACGTCGAGGCCGTCGGCTCCTGGTGCGCCGACGCCGCCGCGGCGGGCGCCGACAGCGTCGACGTCTACTGCGACGACGGGCACTTCAGCACCGACGAGGCCCGCTGGGTGCTCGCCTCCGGCCGCAACGTCGGCCTGCTGCCCCGCATCCACGCCGGCACCGACAAGCGGCGCGGCGCCGTCCAGCTCGCGGCCGAGCTCGGCTGCGCGTCCGCCGACCTCCTGCACAACACCACCGACGAGGACATCGCCCTCCTCGCGAGGTACGGCGTGCCCGCGGTGGTCTGCCCCGGCACGGCGCTGCAGCAGGGCAACCTCCCTCCGGTCAGGCGCATGCTCGCCCAGGGTGTCACCGTCGCGCTCGGCAGCGACCACAACCCCGGTCACTGCGGCATCACCTCGATGTCCCTGGTGATCAGCCTCGCGGTCGCCGCGTTCGGCATCAGCGTCGGCGACGCGCTGCGTGCCGCCACGCTCGGCGGAGCCACCGTGCTGGGCGCTCCCGACCGCGGCGTGCTCGCCCCTGGCCGCCTCGCCGACATCGTCCAGTGGGACGCCGACCACGAAGGCGCCTTCGCCTGGGGCTTCGGCCTCAAACCCCGCCGCGTCTGGCGCGGCGGCACCCCGGTCCAGTAACCCTGTTCCGTTCTCCGCCTGGGGATCAGTACGGCGTGCTTCGGGAGCCTTGTCGGGTCGCTCGCTGGGCGTCACTCCACGGGTAGCCTTCGGTCATGTCGCAACCGGTCGTCGTGGTCACCGATTCCACCGCCTGCCTCGATCCCGAGGAGGCCGGGCGGCTGGGCGTCATCGTGATCCCGCTGCAGGTGGTCGTCGCGGGCCGCACGCTGGACGACGTCACGCAGATCGACGCCGAGGGCGTCGCCGTCGCGCTCAGGGAGTGGTCCCCCGTCTCCACGTCCCGACCGGCCCCGCAGCGCTTCGCCGACGCGTACGAACTCGCCGCCGCGCGGGGAGCGGCGGGCGTGGTGTCCGTTCACCTGTCCGGCGCGATGTCCGGCACCGTGGACGCGGCGCGCATCGCGGCCGAGGACGCGTTGATCCCCGTGGAGGTCGTCGACAGCCGTTCGCTGGCCATGGGACTGGGCTTTCCGGTGCTGGCGGCGGCGCTGGCGGCCCATCGCGGGACCGACAGGCTCGGAGTGGCGGGGGCCGCCCGGGCCTGTGCGGAGGCGACGAAGAGCTTCTTCTACGTCGACACCCTCGAACACCTGCGCCGAGGGGGACGTCTCGGAGCCGCGGCCACCCTCTTCGGATCGGCGCTGTCGATCAAGCCTCTGCTGCACATCACCGAGGGGACGATCGCGCCCCTGGAGAAGGTGCGCACGGCAGGCAGGGCGATCTCCCGGCTGGAGGACCTCGCGGTACGGGCGGCGGGCGGCGAGCCGGTCGAGGTCGCCGTGCACCACCTGGCGGCCGCCGGACGAGCACGCACGCTGGCGGACCACCTGACGAAGCGGATCCCCGGCCTGGCGAGGCTCCGCGTGGTCGAGGTCGGCGCGGCCGTAGGCGTCCACGTGGGCCCCGGAATGCTCGGCGTCACCATAACCCCCACCCTCCCCAACGACTGATCTTCAGGGTCACCGCGACCTCCAGCCTTCCTCCGCGAGGTCGCGTCATCCCCATGATCTTCGCGGGCCCCGCGACCTCCGGCCTCTCCGGCGAGGACGCCCCTTTTCTGCATTCCTCGTGGTCTGAGGCGGCTATCCACAGAGTCGCGTTCGGTCGATGGGGAGGGGGAGTGGACTGCCTAACGTCGCTCTCGTGCGAACAGCGGACAGGCCCCCAGAGAGCGAGATAGGCGAGTTCCGCCTCCGCGCCCTGGCCTCTCTAGGCCAACCCGGGGCGCCCCGACCACCCGACCACGACGTGCACCCGGCCGAAACGGCACCAGCCAACCAGCTCCGCACCCTAAACCAGGCACCAGACCCTGCGGCGGCGGCGCGGCCACTCCAACCCGCGCCGGATTCCGGTTCTGCCCCCGGATTTGAGCCCGACCGCGGACCCGGCCCTGACCCCGCTCCTGGAAGGGGCCACGCCCTCCCCTATGGGCCCACACTGGGACTTGGGGCTGTTCATGACTCTGTGACGGGTTCGGCGCCGGCGGGGTGGGGGCGGTCTGAACCGGTGCCCTTCCATTCCCTTCGGGCCCGGCTGGGCGATGTCGTGTCGCGGCATGGTCCGCTTCTCGATCCTGGGCGGCCGGGCCTTCGTGTGCTGCTGGTTCTGGGCTTGCTGGCGGCAGTGGTCGGGGGTGTCTACGCGTGGAGATCGCGCCCGGTGGCCGAGCCACTGGGGCCGCCGATCCCCCGGGGCGTATCCCCAGGCGGTTCGATCCCTCAGGGCGGTCCGATATCCCAAGTTGGCCAGGTCCCCCTGGGTGGTTCGCCGGCGCCCTATCCCGCTGCGGCACCGTCCCCGACCGCACAGGTGATCGTCCAAGTGGCCGGGAAGGTACGGAAACCAGGCGTGATCACCCTCCCCAGCGGATCGCGGGTGGCCGACGCGGTGAACGCCGCCGGAGGAGTGCGTGCGGGCGCCACAGCCGGGGGTCTCAACCTCGCTCGAAAGCTCACCGATGGTGAGCAGATCATCGTCGGCGCACCCAGCCGTCCCGGCCTCGCACCGATTCCCCCGTCCGATCCCACCGTCGGCATGGACGTCCCGCTCGATCTGAACGCCGCAACACCCGCCCAACTGGAGACGCTGCCCGGCGTCGGAGAGGTGCTCGCCGCCCGCATCGCGGAATTCCGCCAGACCCACTCCGGCTTCCGCAGCATCGACCAACTCCGCGAGGTCACAGGCATCGGCGAGCGAAAGTTCGCCGATCTCCGCGACAAGGTACGCGTATGACGCCCCATCCCGGCTACAACGCGAAGCCGCAGCCAGGAGTGGCGAGCTCGGACACGGTACCGAAGACCGAAGAAACGGCGCACCACGAGGAGGGACGCAGGGAGGGTGAGGCTGACCCACGGCGCAGCCATGGTCAGGAGCATTCCCTGCGACTCGTGCCGTCGGCGCTCGCGGTGTGGGGCACCTCGCTCGTGCTGCTGGGTTGTTCCGTTCGCACCGATGCGATCACGGCTGTGCTCGCCCTGACCGCCATGGCGGCGATCGCATTTCGGACGCGTGGCGGCAAGCCGCACGCGAGGACAGACCCTTCGCCGCACGCGAGGACAGACCCTCCGCCACCTTCACCCCGGCGATCCTCGTCACCGCCATTTGGGCCACCAATCGGTGGCGGGTGGTTCTCGCTGAGGCGTGTTCTGGGGACGCTGAGGCGTGTTCTGGGCAGGGGAGCGGGGGGTCATTCGGGGATTCAGTGGAGGAATACGGCTCTTGCTGTGCTTGGGTGTGTCGCCGCGGTCTCGGGGGCGGTGGCGTTCCGAGTTCACGCCGTCAGTACGGGTCCGGTGGCCGAGCTCGCTGAGAGACGCGCAGCCGTCACGGTCGAGATGACGCTCACCGCCGATCCGCGAGTCCTTCCCGGCCATCGTGGCACCGTGCGACGCGATCGCGTGATCGTGGAAGGCTCGGCCGAGCTCGTCGAGGCCTACGGAGCACGCTTCTCGACCAGGGCACCGGTGGTCGTGTTCGCCCAGGGAAGTGAATGGATCGATCTGCTGCCCAGCCAGCGGGTACGGGTCGGCGGCAGGTTGAGCCCGGCGGATCCCGGGGAGCTCACGTCCGCGATCCTCACGGTCAGAGAGCCGCCCAAGGTCATGAGCGGTCCATCCCCACCACAACGGGTCGCCGCGGCCCTGCGCACCGGGCTGAGACAGGCCGCGGGCGTTCTTCCGCCGGCCGAGCGAGGGCTGCTTCCCGGCCTCGTCGTCGGCGACGTGTCTCTGCTGGATGAGCAGGTTAAATACGACCTGAAAACGGCAGGTCTCAGCCACCTCACCGCGGTATCCGGGGCGAATCTCGCCGTTATCGCCGGCGTGGTGATCGCCTTGGGGAGGGTGGCAGGGCTGCCTCTGGCCATCCGGGCGATTCTGGCGATCATGGCCATGCTGGGGTTCGCCGTGGTCGCTCGCCCGTCGCCGAGCGTGCTCCGTGCCCTGGTGATGGGCTCGGTGGCGGCCGTGGCGCTCGGCACCGGGCGTTCCAGGGACGGTGTCGCCGCCCTTTCCGCGACCGTGCTCGGATTGCTCCTTTTCGACCCGGCGCTGGCCAGGGAGTACGGCTTCGGGCTATCCGTGTTCGCGACCGGAGGCATTCTGGTGCTCGCGCCCAGGTGGCGCGACCGCATGGCCCGGCGGATGCCTCGCTGGGCGGCCGAGGCGATAGCGGTGCCCTGCGCCGCCCAGGCGGCCGTGACACCCTTGCTCGTGCTCATGTCTGGGCAAATGGAGCTTGTCGCCATCCCGGCCAACCTGCTCGCCGGACCGGCCGTGGCACCAGCCACGATTCTGGGCTTCGCGGCGGCGATGGTGGCCCCGGGCAGCGTCGAGGTCGCCCGCTGGCTCGTACGGCCGGCCGGGTACGCGGTCGGCTGGATCATCTGGGTGGCGCGAGAGGCTGCCGCTCTGCCCGCCGCCACCCTGCCGTGGCCCGGGGGAGCGGTCGGTCTTCTCCTGCTCGCGGCCACCGCCTTGGTCGCGTGGCTCCTGCTGCGCCGCGCGGCCTGGCGCCTCGTGGTGTGCGCCATCGCAGCCGGGTTGGTCCTCGCCGCGTTGCTCGTACGGCCACTGGTCACGTCGTGGCCGCCTCGCGGATGGCTCCTCGTGGCCTGCGACATCGGGCAGGGGGATGCGCTCGTCCTGTCCGCGGGGGCAGCGCGAGCGGTGGTGATCGACACCGGTCCGGATCCGATGTCCGTGGACCGATGCCTTCGCACGCTCGGCGTGAGGCAGGTGCCGTTACTGATCCTCACCCACCCGCACTTCGACCATGTCGGCGGCCTGGACGGGGTGTTTCGCGATAGGTCGGTGGGGGCCGTGGTGGTGAGTCCGGGGCACGAGCCGGGGCAGGAGAGCGCGCGGGTGTCCGCCGATCTCGGTCGCCGCCACGTGCCCGAGTGGGTGGCATCTCCGGGCATGGCGTGGAATCTTGGTCCCGCCTCCCTGAGCGTCCTCGGGCCCGTGCCGGAGGCGGTGGCGGCCGGGCCTGGGGAGGGTTCGATGGCGAACAACGCCAGCATCGTCATCCATGTCCGGTGGGCCGCCGGTTCGGCTCTGCTGTCCGGGGACGTCGAGATAGAGGCCCAGGCGGAGCTGCTGCGGCGTGGCCTGCCCGCGGCCGACATCCTCAAGATCCCCCACCACGGGTCCGCGCGCCAGGATCCGGCTTTCCTGGCGGCCACAGGGGCCCGGGCCGCCCTGATCAGCGTGGGCGCGGACAACGACTACGGCCATCCAGCCCCGCTGACGCTCGACCGCCTGCGTGGTCTCGGCATGCGCGTCTACCGAACCGACCAGGGAGGAGACCTCGCCGTCATATCCGCCCACGGCCACCTCGCGATCGTGCCCCGCCGCCACTGACCTCAAGGGCGTGTCCGTCCCCGCCCAGCGGGACGATCGCGCGATCTTGTCCCCAAAGTGGCGAAGTCGTCGCGGTTGGGCTCAGGTGGATCGCCGTGATGTGTGCTTGGCGCGGGACTTGGGCCGGGTGGTCGGCGTCAGGGGCCGGGGTCGGCGGGGTTCAGGCGGTCGTGCGCTTGGCGCGGAACTCGGTGTTGAGGTCGGCGGCGTAGATCGAACGACGGCACGCGGCGCAACGGTAGAGGATGGGACCGTCGTCGAGCATCGCTCCGCAGCGAGGGCAGTCGTGGCGGTTCGGGTTGGTCTTCATAGCGGTGTCACCTCCTCTTTCGCTCTTCGTCGCTTCCAGATTGGCCGAGGGTGCCTGCAGTCGGATTGCCGATGGCTTGCACTGTTACCAGTGGTAAGCCAGCGAGATCCTGTGGCGGCAGAGCCCGCACAGCAATGCCGCGGATCACCACAGAGTGGGCGTTCGTCCGGCACTTGCCAAGACTCGGAGGCTCGACTCCGGGGTCTTGCCGGTGCGAATACCGGATGTCGGCTCCGGCCGTACGGGCGTAGCCCGTCGGTACCCAGAGCCTGGTTGAGGGGCCGAGGGAGCATTCTTGTTCGAATATCGCGCGCCCGCGTGGCAGCACTTGTGGTGCATTGACACCGGCCTCGCCTCAGCCCCGGGGCGGCCAGCTCTCGATTGAACGGATCCACCCGCCCGATTCCTGAAAACGTGTCCTTGGCACCGTCCCGGGTTGGAGCCCGGCGCCTGGTCTTGCACAGCGCGGTACTCCGACTCCAGAGCCGCAGAGGGGAGGGCCCGTTTTCCGAAGGGCAAGTCCAGGTTACAGCGTTTTACCTGGTAGTTGCCTCGGCAGCCGGGTAAAGACCTTCGGGCGACCGCCTCGGACTGGAGAGACGGACCGATCTCCAGCGGCCCGGGGGAGTGTGTACGAGATCGTCATTCCTGGGTCGAGCGGAGACGCCCCGGAGGACGGATCGTCGTTCCTGGGCAAGCGGTCGAGCGGACACGCCACGGAGGACGGATCGTCGTTCCGTGGAGTCCGCCGTTCGTACGGTGTCCCGGGGTTGGCAGGTGGGCGGAGTGGTTTCGAGCAGGGCTCTGGAGGTTGGTGGCCGGGTTGCCGTTGGGTCGTACGGACATGGGATGCTGCTCGCATGGCGACGGATCCGGCCCCTGTGACCCTTGTTGTCGGCGACGAGGAGCTGCTCGCCGACCGGGCGGTGAGCTCGGTCATCGCGGCGGCGCGTGCCGGTGACCCCGATGCCCAGGTGCACGATCTGGTCGGTGGCAAGGTCGAGGCCGGCGAGCTCACCCGTCTGACGTCGCCGTCCCTTTTCGGGGACCGCGCCATCGTGGTGTTCCGGTCGGCGCAGGATCTCGGCAAGGACGCCATCGCCGAGGTCGTGGCCTACAGCAAGAGGCCGTCCGACGATGCCGTGGTCGTTCTCGTGCATCCGGGCGGCGTGAAGGGCAAGGCGCTGGTCGACGGCCTCAAGAAGGCCGGTGCCGCCGTCATCACGGTTACCAAGCTGACCAAGGCCGGCGAACGCCTCGACTTCATCAAGGCCGAGATGAGGAACGCCGGACGCTCGATCAGCGCATCCGCCGCCCAGGTTCTCCTCGACGCCGTCGGCAACGACCTTCGGGAGCTGGCCGCGGCGTGCGGCCAGCTCGCCTTCGACACTCCGGGGAAGGCCGTCGACGAGACCGCCGTCGCGCGTTACCACCGGGGCCGGGCGGAGGTCAGCGGGTTCACCGTCGCCGACAAGGCGGTCGAGGGCAAGCTCGGGGAGGCGCTCGAGCAGCTTCGATGGGCGCTGGCGACCGGAGTCGCCCCGGTGCTGATCGTCAGCGCCCTGGCCGGAGGGGTGCGGTCGCTGGCGAAGGTGGGCAGCGCCCCGCGCAACCTGCGCGGTGGGCAGCTCGCCAGCCATGTCGGCATGCCCCCGTGGAAGATCGACCGGGTGAAGCGCCAGCTCAACGGCTGGGGGCCGGAAGGCATCGCCCGGGCCATGCAGGCCGTCGCGGTGGCCGACGAGCAGGTCAAAGGCGGCGGCACCGACCCCGCCTACGCTCTGGAGCGCATGCTCCAGGTCATCGTCACCAGCCGCACCGGCCGCTGAACCGAGGCAACACGGCTCCCTAGCCCGGCACCCTGCCATCGGTTGCGACCGTCCTCGGGGTGGAGGGGGAGACGAGGGCGCCGTCGTGGAGTTCGAGTACGCGGTCCGCCAGGGTGATCAGGCTCGGGTCGTGGGTGGCCACCAGGGCCGTGACGCCCTCGCTGCGTACCACGGCGCGCAGGAGCTGCATGATCTGCCGCCCGGTCTGCGAGTCGAGCTGTCCGGTCGGCTCGTCGGCGATCAGCAGTCGCGGCCGGTTGGCCAGCGCCCGGGCGACCGCGACGCGTTGCTGCTGGCCGCCGGACAGCTCGTAGGGCCGCTGGTTCGTGTGCTTCTCCAGCCCGACCATCGACAGGAGCATCCGGATGCGCTCCTCGCGCTCGGCGGCGGGCGTGCGCGAGAGGCGCAGCGGCACACCGACGTTCTCCGCCGCCGACAGCACCGGGATGAGCCCGAACGACTGGAAGATGAACCCGATCACGTCGCGCCGCAGCCCGAGGAGCCCTGGTTCGGGCAGTTCGGTCACCGAATGTCCGGCGACGACCACGTGCCCGCCGTCCGGGCGGTCCAGCCCCCCGACCAGGTTGAGCAGCGTCGTCTTCCCCGAGCCGGAGCGCCCCCTGATGGCGATCAGCTCGCCCGGGTACGCCTCGAAGGAGACGTCGTGCAGGGCGACGACCTCCTTGGGCCCGCTCCGGTAGACCTTGCGCAGCCCCTGGACGACGACCAGCGGGTCATCCCGCTCGGCGGGAGCGATAACGGCCGCGTCATCCGGATGCTCGGCCGATGCGGGGGAGTGGCTTGGCTGGGTGGTCACTGGGGGTCCTCCGGGCGGGGCTTGTCCGGCCATACTCCGATGTGGTCGCGCTCGAGCTCCAGCCGTACCCGGCGTTCCATGTCCAGCGCGTTGGTGAAGTCCCTGGGGAGCTGGAGGCGCCCCACGCGGTCGAGGACGGCGTACTCCTCGGCGATGATCTCGCCGCCCGCGGACTCGCGGCGCAGCGTCTCGCTGCTCGTGCGCCCGTCACGGATGCCCACCGTGCGGTCGACCTGCTCCGACACCAGCGCGTCGTGCGTCACGACCACGGCCGTGACGCCGAGTTCCCTGTTGGCCTGGCGCAGCGCGGCGAAGACCTGCTCGGAGTTCTCGGTGTCCAGTTCGCCGGTGGGCTCGTCGGCCAGGATGACCTCGGGATGGTTCGCCAACGCGACCGCGATGGCCACCCGCTGCTGCTCCCCGCCGGACATCTGGTCGGGCCTGCGGTCGGCGCAGTAGCCGACGCCCAGCAGTTCCAGCAGTTCGTCGGCCTTCGCCAGACGGTCGCGCTTCCCGCCGAGGCGCATCGGCAGCCGCACGTTCTCCCGGGCGGTGAGGTACGGCAGCAGGTTGCGCGCGGTCTGCTGCCAGATGAACCCCACGACCTCCCGGCGGTAGCGCAGCCGGTCCTTGGCCGTCATGGCCAGCAGGTCCGTCCCGGCCACCCGCGCGACGCCGGCGGTGGGGACGTCCAGCCCCGACAGCACGTTGAGCAGCGTCGACTTGCCGGACCCGGACGCGCCCACGATGGCGATCAGCTCGCCCTTCTCGATCAGCAGGTCCAGGCCCTGGAGCGCCACCACCTCGACGCCCTCGGTCTTGTAGATGCGCACCAGGTTGTCGCACAGGATGTGCGCGTGCTCGCCGAAGGCCGGTCGCACGTGTGAGGCCTGTGCCTCCAGCTCGGAAAGCGTGGGGGTGTCCAGATCCAACTCAGTCACCTACTCGGAGGATGGAGCCCAGCGACCGGCGGCGGCCGATCACGGCGTGCAGGAACGCGCCGGCCACGGCGACGGCGGCGAGCCCGGCGGCCAGCAGGATCGGCGTGGTGAGGCTGAGCTCGTACGCCTGGACGGACAGGTCGCCCGCGTAGACGCCGAGGTCGAGGCCTGGGCCGAGGGCCGGCGGCAGGCCGAGGCCGAGCAGGAGCCCCGCGCACGCGGTGAGCACGATCAGCGGGGCGATCTCCAGCACGGTCAGGCTCGCCGCCTGGCGTTCCGACAGCCCCAGCGTACGGAGGAACGACAGCGCCCGCATGCGTTCGGCGGCGCCGACGACAAGGGCGATGATGACGGTGAGCAGCGCGTACACGGCCAGGGCGATGGTCACCACCAGGAAGCTGTTCTTGACGGTGGAGGTGAGCGGCGACCGGTTGACCTTGTCGAGGGCCTCGTCGAAGGTCGACACTATGATGTCCCGCCGGTTGCCCGCCGCCGCCCTCAGCGCCGCCCCGTCGATGTGGTCGCCCTCGATGAGCAGGGTGTTGGTGTACGTCCGTGCCCCGGCCCGCTTCGACGAGTCGTACGGCATCACGATCAGCTTGTCCTGGGCGAAGGTCACGCCGGCGAGGCCTCCGGTGATGACGCCCTGCTTGGTGAGCCTCATGCGGATGTGCCAGCCGATGTCGAAGCTGGTCAGATGCGACAGATCGGGTGAGACGAGGACGGGGATGGCGGGAGGCGGCAGGTCCGGCGGCGCGGCCGGTACGCTGAGCGGGGTGCCGGCGACGATCCTGCGGTAGGCGTCGAGGTCCACGGCGAGGACGGTCGTGGTCTTGCTGCTCAACCCGATCTGCGCCACGCCCCTGTCCGCCTGCACGATCGTGCGGACGCCCGGCACGCGGCGGATCCGCTCGATGACGCCGGGCGGGATCTCCGCCCCGCCGTCCACCCGCGCGCCGGCCCCGGTGGCGATCCAGGCGGCGCGGTGCTGCGTGGAGTCCAGGGTCGCCCCGACCACGGACCCGTACACCGAGACGGCCAGCGCCGGGAGCAGGATCAGCACGGGCAGCGCGGTTACCGACCTGGCGCGGGCCGCCAGGGTCAGCCCGACGAACGGCACGGCGGGCCGCGCCCGCGCGGCGAGCCAGACGATCAGGCGCAGAGGGTACGGGTAGCACCGCAAGGTGATCAACGCGACGGCCACGGTGAGCGCCGCGGGGACCACCATCAGGAACGGGTCGGAGCCCAGGGCGGCGACCCCGGTGGTGAGCCCCCGGCTGCGCAGCAGGTAGGCGCCGCCCAGCGCGAGCGCGACGAGCACGATCTCCAGCATCGCCCTGCGGGGGGACGGCCGCCGGGCCGCCACGTCCTCGCGACGTTCCTGGAGCGGCCTGCGGTGCACGACCGCGACCCGGACGGCCGCGAACGCCACCGTGGTCAGCACTATGAGCAGAGGGGCCACGTGGACGATCCGCGTCACGGGACCGGGCAGCAGGAAGGACAGCCCGTACCCGGCGAGGGCGGCAGGGACGACGGTCAGCGCGACCGTGCCCACGACCGCCCTGATGAGCTCCTCCATCGAGGCGCCCCGGGCACGGGCCAGTGAGAGCCCGGCGCGCATGCGCTCGGTCATCAGCTGCACGGCGAGCGCGAGGACGCCGGCCGCCACGACGACGAGGCCGCCGAGGATGAGGAACATCAGCGCCTGAGCGGTCGCGAGCCGTTTCAGGAAGTCCGTCAGTATCCGGTCCAGTGCCGTGTCCAACTGGAGCTCGGAGAACCCGGCGACCAGCCGGTAATCGGTGATCGAGCCGGCGTTCGTCCGGACCAGGAAGGATCGGTACTCGTTCAGGCCCTGGATCACGTCAGGCGCGTTGCGGGCGTCGACGGCCGGGGTGCTGACCGCGATGACCCAGCTGTAGTTCAGGTCGCGGTCGTCGCTGTAGAGCTGCCGCAGGCCGCTCTCGCCGGTCAGCGCCGTGATGTACTGCTCTTCGGTGTCGGCGGGAGTGCGCCGTACGCTGACCTGGACCGCGTCGAGGTTGTGCGCCCAGTACGGGTCGGCGGCGGCCACCGGCTCGAACAGCCCGGTGACGCGCGCGAGCGCGGGATGGCTGTTGCCGAGCACCAGGGTGGTGCCGACGGGGATGGCCATCTTCTCGGCGGCGCTCTTGACGAGCGCGATGTCGAACCGCTTGATGTCCTTCAGGTTCGGATGCCCGGGCACGCTCGCCACGATGGCCGGCGGCCCCGGCGGGCTTCCCTCCACGTAGCGCACGCGCTTGTCGAACCCGGACAGCCAGGCGAGGTTGACGAACTGCGCCGCCGGCTGTGGGGACCCGATGCGATCGGCCACCGGGGTCCCGTACGTCTTGGCGGCGAAGTGGCTGTCGTTGCCGGCGCCGGTGTCCAGCACGGAGGTGAGGGCCGGCGGCAGGCCCGCACGTAAGTTCCGGTCCTTGGCCTTGAACTCCGCCTCGCTGGTGAGATTCTGTTCGAGGAGCCGCGGCTGCAGCCTGACGACCACGTCCCTGAGGCTCGCGGCCGTGTCGTCCATGATGCCGTGCAGGGACTCGTCATACGAGGCCTCGAAGCCGCGTGGCAGGCCGGCGACCAGCAGCGACGCGCTCAAGCCCAGCAGGGCGAGCAGGGCCGCCGCGCCCCGGTGGACCCTGAGCAGGAGAAGGGGGTTCATCGGTCCTCCCCGGTGCGGGCCGGCCCGCCTCGGCCGGTGCGGCTCATCGGTCGTCCCCGATGCGCAGGGCGCGGCCGAGGCCCTGACGTCGGAGCGAGCGGGTGAGGCCGGCGATGATGGCGAACAGCAGCGCCGTGATCCCCGCCAGCATCCCGAGCGTGGCGGGCCAGGGGACGTCGAGCAGCACGGCCGGGGTCACCGAGGCCGCCTGGCCGGTCAGGACGATGTGCGGGACGACCAGCGACGCGACCCCGACGGCCAGCAGCGTGCCGCCGACCAGTGAGAGCCCGATCAGGAACGCCTGCTCGACGGCGAGCAGGCCGAAGATCTGGCGGAAGCTCACCCCGAGGGCGCGCAGGATCGCGAACTCCGCGACCCGCTCCCGCGCCGCCACGGCCGCGTTGACCAGGAAGCCGAGCACCGCGAAGATCAGCGCCGCGGCGAAGCCGAGGATGAGCGCTCCCTGGAGCCCGCTGGCGAGCGGGTCGTCCCTGAACCGCCGGGTCAGCGAGCCGAGGTCCACCACGGCCTGGTCCCACTCGATGTGGGTGGCCAGCGCGGTGACCGCCGCCGCCGTGTCGCCGTCCCGCGTGGACATCCACCACTCCCCGGCGACGCGCGGGTCAAGGGCCAAGGCGATGTCCTGCGCCTGCAGGCTGGGTAGGTCGGCGAGTACGGCCGCGGTCCCGGCCGGGGTCCCCGGCATGGCCTGGACGACTCCGGCGACGGTGACCCTGATCGGCTCGCCGTCCAGCGTCAGCACGCCGCTCCCGCCTTCTGGGAGCTTCTCCCGTGCCGCGATGTCCGAGGTGATCACCACGGGCAGCGGCCTGAAGATCGCCGCCTTCGCGGGCTCCCCGCCATCGGAGGGCCCGTCCGCCTGCGTGAACAGGTCGGCGTTCGGGACTCCGGCGGGCGCGGCGACCACGGCGACGTCCTCCAGGGCGATCGGGTCCTCTGAGGGCTTCGGCGCGGGGACGGTCAGGGTGAACAGGGCGGGGCCGGTGGTGACCTGCTCGCCGGGGATGTTTGTGACTCCCCGGGCGACGTGCCCCCATCGCACGCCGCCGGGCATGGTCACCTCGGCGCCGGTGTCGGTCCTGACCGCCTCGGCCACCAGCTCAAGGCCCGTGCCCGTGGCGGGTATCGGCACCCCCACGGAGAACCCCCTGATGCCGAGCGGGTAGCTCAGCTTTCCCGACCTCCCCGCGAGCGCGGACAGGTCCACCGCGACCTGATGCGGCTTCCCGTCGGCGACCAGCGGCCCAAGGGCGACCCTCCACTGCACCCCCAGCGCGTCGACGATCACCATCCGCACGCTCAGGTCGCCGTAAGCGGCGCTCAGGGACGGCTGGTCGAGGCGGAGCCGCAGGTCCAGGGTGAGCTTCTTCGGCGTGCCAGGCAGGGGGACGACGGGGGCGCCGGGCCTTCCGGCGGCGAGCCGCGCGGCCAGGGTGGTCACCGGATGGCCGGCGAGGTCGGCCCGCAGCATCAGCATCGGGCCCAGCTTGGCCGTGTCGGCGGCGAGCAGCGTCCCGGCCCCGTCCGAGAAGGTCGCCGTGCCCCGGTACACCGGGTTGACCTCGGTGATCCCCGGCAGGGCCGCGAAGGTGGCGCCCTTGCCGAGCGGGCCGAGCTCGGGCGCCTCCACCGGCCCTGACACGCGCAGGTCGGCTCCCGCCTGGTGCCTGGCCTGGTCGACCTGCGAGGTGCGCCAGGTCGCCGAGGTCGCCATGGAGACCACGCCGATGGCCACGGCCATGGTGAGCAGCAGGGCGGGCCCGGAGTAGCGCATCGGGCGGCGGCTCACCTGCCAGGCGCCCAGCGCGGGCGCGAGGCTCGGGCGCCGTGAGGTGAACCGCTCGACGATCCGCGAGACGCGCGGCACCAGCCGCAGGCCGAGCATGCCGCCGCAGAGCAGCGCCAGCGCCGGGCCGGTGACGATCAGCGGGTCGATGCCGAGATCGCCGCCCGCCGTGGCGGTGACCGGAGCGCCGTAGTGCTGGAGCTGCCAGATCGCCAGCGCCGCCACCACCAGGAGCGCCACGTCGCCGCCCGCCCGCTGCAGCAGCCCCTGGGAGTCACCCCGTCCGCGCGCCGCCTGCTCCTCCACGTACGTACGGCGGCCGCCGCGCAGGGCGGGCAGCATGAGCAGGACCGCGCAGGCCAGCGCCACCGCCGCGGACACGGTGAAGGTGGCGAGCCCCGCCTCGGGGGCGATGCGCACTCCCGCCGCCTGGATCCACGGGATCGCGTTCACCAGGCGGAGCAGCAGGGGGGCCAGGAACGGGGCGATGACCGCGCACGGGATCGCCACCAGCAGGGCCTCGGAGCCGGTGAGCACCGCCAGCCACACGCTCCCCGCCCCCCGCGAGCGCAGCAGCGCCACCTCCATGCGCCGGTGGTCGACGAGCAGCCGCGCGGTCAGGACCAGCGCGTACGCGGCGAGCAGCAGCAGTTGCAGCACCGGGACGAGCATGGTCGACCGCGCGACCAGAGCGGCCTGGTTGAGCTGGGTCAGCATCTCGGGCAGGCGGCTGAAGGTCTCGCACGAGGGGCAGTCGCGTTTCAGGTCCTCACCGAGGTTCGCCACCACGGTCGCGAAGGGCCTCAGCCGCTCCTGGGTGAGGTCCCGCAGGTCGGGGACGGCGGTCCAGGTGACCGAGACGCTGGTGGCGGTGAAGCGCGCGAGGAAGGTCTCGCGCGGCACCATGAGCGGGCCGTAGGTCGTGTAGCCGCCGCGCTCGACGCCCCTGCGCAGCAGTTCCTCGCCGCTCCAGCGGTCGGCGTACGGGTCGGCGAGCTGGAAGACGCCCGTGAGCCTGGCGCGGACGGTCTTGTGGTCGAGGCGGCCCTCGATGCCGAACTCGTCGCCGGCCTTGAGGTTCATCGACTGGGCGGCCGGCTGGGAGATCGCGACCTCGATGACGCCCTGCGGCGCGGGCCTCGGCCACGCGCCCTCCAGCAGCCGTCCTTGACGCTCCAGCCCGTCGTACGTCGCGAACCGGGTGAGCTCGGGGTGCTTGAGCCCTTCCTGTCCAGGCAGGGCGTAGGAGTCGGAGCGGGCGCTGAGGGTGACGTCCAGCGGCACGGGCCCGTGGCCGTCGCTCGCCCCGAGGGCGCCCAGCCGGGTGCGTACGGCCTTCTCCGTGGCGGCGAAGGTGTCCCGCTGGACGGGCGCGCTGATCGTCGTCGCGGTGGTCCGGGTCGAGGCCGTCTCCATGGCACGCCGTACGCCGGCGCCGGCGACCGTGGAGGCGTACATGGTGAGCGCCACCAGCGTCGTGGTCGCGAGAAGGATCGAGCCGAAGGCGGCGAAGAGCAGCAGTGGCTCGCTGAACGCACGCCGCAGCACCAGAGGTGTCCGCCCCCGCATGACCCGCCTTCCGCTGCCCTGTTCCCCGTTTCGCACACCCTAGTTAGGGCTTTGGACGAGGAGAGAGAGCGCGGGCGTCACGGTGATGCATCCGGTATCCGGCGGAAATTATCGTGTGATATCGAAATCGGGACATTTCCTGAAACCCTCGCGTGGACGCAAGGGCTCGTACCAGGGCGGAGGTCCGCCTCTGCGGACATCGGTGCGGATCCCGACCCGGGCGGGGGTCAAGAAGGGTCAAGGCATGCCAAAACGCCGCGTCCGCGGGGGACACGGCGTTGTGGGATGCCTGAGCCTACTTGGCGGGCTCGAGGTTGGCGACGCGCTTGGCGATCGCCGACTTGCGGTTCGCCGCCTGGTTCTTGTGGATGACGCCCTTGCTGACAGCCTTGTCGAGCTGACGCGAGGCGGCGCGCATGAGAACGGCCGCCTCATCCACGTTGCCCTGCTCGGCGGCCTCGCGGAACTTGCGAACCGCCGTCTTCAGGGACGACTTGACGGCCTTGTTACGCAGCCGGGCCTTTTCGTTCTGCCGGTTGCGCTTGATCTGGGACTTGATGTTCGCCACGAAGAAGCCTCGGTGAAAGTCGGTGGATGGGGCGCGCGGGCAGAGAGGGCGCGCCACACGCAGTTGAACAGGGTACCAACATGCCGGACCCACGCTCAAATCGGAGGCCACGGCACACCCCTGCACCCTTATGTTAGCGCAGCGGCGAGCTTGGCGGTCTTGGTGCCGGTAAACTGGACTCCGAGCGCGGCACCGGCACGCCGGCGAGGCGAGGCGAAACACCTCGTCCGGGCGGTGTGCGGGCGCGACCGCCGCGCCGATCTGCTGTCCAGGTGACGCTGTCCGGGTGACCACCCGGGCGTGCCACCATGGTTAGCGGCTGCCCTGACAGCCTTCTGATCGTCGTCAATCCTGCCGAACGGACCCCGGTGCGCATCCACCCTGGCCAGACCGACCCCGCGCTGATCCGCAATTTCTGCATCATCGCGCACATCGACCACGGCAAGTCCACGCTCGCCGACCGGATGCTCCAGCTCACCGGTGTGGTCGACGCCCGGCAGATGCGCGCGCAGTATCTCGACCGCATGGACATCGAGCGCGAGCGCGGCATCACCATCAAGTCGCAGGCCGTCCGGCTGCCGTGGGACGGCCACGTGCTCAACATGATCGACACGCCCGGCCACGTCGACTTCACCTACGAGGTGTCCCGGTCGCTGGAGGCCTGCGAGGGTGCCGTGCTCCTGGTGGACGCGGCGCAGGGCATCGAGGCGCAGACGCTGGCCAACCTCTACCTGGCCATGAACGCCGACCTGCACATCATCCCGGTGCTCAACAAGATCGACCTGCCGGCCGCGCAGCCCGACAAGTACGCCCAGGAGCTCGCCGGCCTGATCGGGTGCGACCCGTCCGACGTGCTCAGGGTGTCCGGCAAGACCGGAGTGGGCGTCAAGGAGCTGCTCGACCACGTCGTCCAGCACGTGCCCGCCCCGGTCGGCGACGCCGACGCCCCCGCGCGGGCGCTGATCTTCGACTCGGTGTACGACACCTACCGGGGCGTCGTCACCTACGTCCGGGTGATCGACGGGCAGCTCTCCAAGCGCGAGCGCACGGTCATGATGTCCACCGGCGGCACCCACGAGACCCTGGAGATCGGCGTCATCTCGCCGGAGCCGGTGCCGTCCGTGTCCCTGGGCGTCGGCGAGGTGGGCTACCTCATCACAGGTGTGAAGGACGTCCGGCAGGCGCGCGTCGGCGACACGGTGACCTCGGCCGTACGGCCGGCGGAGGAGCCGCTCGGCGGGTACGACCACCCGAGGCCGATGGTGTACTCCGGCCTCTATCCCATCGACGGCGACGACTATCCCGAGCTGCGCGAGGCCCTCGACAAGCTGCGCCTGAACGACGCGGCCCTGGTCTACGAGCCCGAGACCTCCGCCGCCCTCGGGTTCGGCTTCCGCTGCGGCTTCCTCGGCCTGCTCCACATGGAGATCGTGCGCGAGCGGCTGGAGCGCGAGTTCAACCTCTCGCTGATCTCCACCGCGCCGAACGTCATCTACCGGGTGGTCATGGAGGACGGCAAGGAGCTCGTCGTCACCAACCCCTCGGAGTTCCCGGCCGGCAAGATCGCCGAGATCCACGAGCCGGTGGTCAAGGCGACGCTGCTCTCCCCGTCCGACCACATCGGCGCGATCATGGAGCTCTGCCAGGGGCGCCGGGGGGCGCTGCTCGGCATGGACTACCTCTCCGAGGACCGCGTGGAGATCCGCTACACGCTGCCGCTCGGCGAGATCATCTTCGACTTCTTCGACCAGCTCAAGTCGCGCACCCGGGGGTACGCCTCGCTCGACTACGAGCCCTCGGGCGAGCAGGAGGCCGACCTCGTCAAGGTCGACATCCTGCTCCAGGGCGAGGCCGTCGACGCCTTCAGCGCGATCGTCCACCGCGAGAAGGCCTACGCGTACGGCGTCGAGATGGCCAAGAAGCTCAAGGACCTCATCCCCCGGCAGCAGTTCGAGGTGCCGATCCAGGCCGCCATCGGCGCCCGCGTGATCGCCCGCGAGAACATCCGCGCCATCCGCAAGGACGTTCTCGCCAAGTGCTACGGCGGTGACATCAGCCGTAAGCGCAAGCTGCTGGAGAAGCAGAAGGAAGGCAAGAAGCGCATGAAGATGGTGGGCCGGGTCGAGGTGCCGCAGGAGGCCTTCGTCGCCGCGCTCTCCACCGAGGGTCCCGCCGCCGACAAGGCCAAGAAGTAATCCTCTCCCGCCAGGTCGAACCACACTGAGCACGGCGCCCGGTGATCATTCATGGAACCGGGTCGCCTGCTTGTCCTGCTTGTCCGGCCGCCACCGCTGTGCTCATGTTCCGGCGCCGGAACGACCGGCGTGGTCGGCGCCGTCATACGGCGGGTTATCCACAGGGTGGCGGGGGCACCGTGCCGCGGGCGGCAGACTGGGAGCGTGCCTTCCGTACTTCTCGACGGCGATGCCGTTCCCGCGTCGGGCGAGCTGCCCGCGAGCGCCCATGAGGGCCTCGGCACGCGGCCGTTCGGCTTCTATGTCCATGTGCCGTTCTGCGTGACCCGCTGCGGATACTGCGACTTCAACACCTACACCGCCACCGAGCTGGGCCCCGGCGCCTCCCGCGCCGACTACGCCGACACGGCCATCGAGGAGGTACGGCTGGCGCGCAGGGTGCTCGGGGACGCCGAGCTGCCCGTCGAGACGGTGTTCTTCGGCGGGGGCACGCCGACCCTGCTGCCCGCCGGTGATCTGGTGAAGATCCTGCGGGCGGTGGACCAGGAGTTCGGGCTGGCCCCGGGCGCCGAGGTCACCACCGAGGCCAACCCCGAGTCCGTCGACCCCGCCTACCTCGAAGGGTTGCGGGCCGGCGGGTTCAACCGCGTCAGCTTCGGCATGCAGAGCGCGAAGGACCACGTGCTGGCCGTGCTCGACCGGCGGCACACCTCCGGGCGCCCGGCGCAGGCCGTACGAGAGGCGCACGACGCGGGGTTCGAGCACGTCAACCTGGACCTGATCTACAGCACGCCGGGGGAGAGCGACGACGACTGGCGGGCCTCGCTCGCGGCGGCGATCGAGGCGGGCCCCGACCACGTGTCGGCCTACTCACTGATCGTCGAGGAGGGCACCCGGCTGGCGGCGCGGATCCGCAGGGGCGAGCTGCCCATGCCCGACGACGACGTGGCCGCCGACAGGTACGTCATCGCCGACACGATGCTCTCGGAGGCCGGGTTCTCCTGGTACGAGGTGTCCAACTGGGCCACCTCCGAGGAGGCCCGGTGCCGCCACAACCTGCTCTACTGGACCGGCGGCGACTGGTGGGGCGTGGGCCCGGGCGCGCACGGCCACGTGGGCGGCACCCGCTGGTGGAACGTCAAGCATCCGGCGGCCTACGCGTCCCGCCTGGCCGTCCGGTCCTCGCCCGCGCACGCGCGCGAGGTGGTGTCCGAGGCGGACCGGCACGTTGAGCGGCTGATGCTGGAGCTGCGGCTCGACTCGGGGTTCCCGCTCGCGGAGATCGGCCCGGACGCCCGTACGGCCGTCGCCCGGGCCCTCGGAGACGGGCTGCTGGAGCCCGGCGCCTTCAGGAGGGGCCTCGCGGTGCTCACGCTCAGGGGGCGGCTCCTCGCGGACGCCCTGGTACGCGACCTGACCTGAGCCCCTTGCTCAGGCGGCCGACCTGACCTGAGGCATGTGGTCGATCTGGGCCCGTGGTCGACTTGGGCTCCGTGGTCGATCTGAGCCCTGTGGTCGATCTGAGCCATGTGGTTGACCTGAACCGTGTGGTTGACCTGTCACGGTCCCCGGCTCACGCGGCCCGCCGGGGTTCGGGCGGGGGCGTCCTTGTCAGCTCGCCGGCATCGGTCAGCTGACGAAGCGGATGGTCATCGGGTAGCGGTAGTTCTCGCCGCGGTTCGCCGCCACGGCCGCCATGATCATCACGATCAGCGAGCCGATCCACAGGATGAACATCAGCAGGACGCCGATGAGGACGAACGCCAGCACGAAGCACACCGCGTAGGCGATCATCAGCGTGAGCTGGAAGTTGAGCGCCTCGGCCGACTGGTCGCGGACGTAGGGCGCCTCGTCCTTCTTGACCAGGTACAAGATCAGCGGGCCCATGAACGAGGTGAGCAGACCGAGCAGGTGGGCCAGCATCGACATCGTCGTGTCGTCGGACCCCGGGCGCGGCCCGTACCTCCCCGGCACATGCGGCTGCCCCCTGAAGGGCACCTGCCCATACCCCGGCTGCCCATACCCCGGCTGCCCGTACCCCGGCTGCCCGTACCCAGCTTGCCCGTACCCAGCTTGCCCGTACCCAGGCTGCCCGTACCCAGGCTGGCCGTACCCGGATTGCCCGTATCCAGGCTGCCCATGACCAGCTGGCCCGTACCCGGGCTGGCCGTACCCAGGCTGGCCGTACCCGGACTGCTCGTATCCGGGCTGTCCGTACCCCTGCTGTCCGTGGCCCGGTGCCCCGTGGCCCTGCTGCTCGTACTCCTGCCGTCCGTACTGCGGCTGCTCGTACTCGGGCTGCCGGTCGCGTGGGACGTCGTCGGGGCGGCGGTCCTGCGGGGTCTCGCTCATGTCTGTTCCTCGGTCTCCTCGGTCGTCACGAAGTCGATCAGCTCCTCCACGCGGCCCAGGAGCTCCGGCTCCAGATCGGTGAACGTGTGGACGGAGCCGAGGATGCGCCGCCAGGCGTCCGCCGGCTCAAGCCGCCAGCCGAGGGCGTCGATCACGCCCTCCTTCCACGGCACCCCGCGCGGGACGGCGGGCCAGGCGCGGATACCCACGGCGGAGGGCTTCACCGCCTGCCAGATGTCCACGAAGGGGTGCCCGACGATGAGCACCTCCGGTGAGGACACCTGGGCCGCGATACGGCTCTCCTTGGACCCGGGGACCAGGTGGTCGACGAGCACCCCGAGCCGACGCCCAGGGCCGGGCCCGAACTCCTCCACGATCGCAGGGAGATCGTCGACGCCTTCGAGGTACTCGACGACGACGCCCTCCACGCGCAGGTCATGGCCCCAGATCTTCTCCACCAGGGACGCGTCGTGCACGCCCTCGACGTAGATGCGGCTCTCGCGCGCGACGCGCGCCCGCAGCCCGCCGACGGCGATCGAGCCGGACGCGCTGCGTGCCGGGCCCTTCGCCGCCGCCGGGGCAGGGCGCACGAGCGTCACCGGCTTGCCGTCGAGGAGGAACGCGGCGGGCGCGAGCGGGAACACCCGCCGCCGCCCGAAGCGGTCCTCCAGCGTGACGGCCTCCTTGTCACAGGCCACCACAGCCCCGCAGAAGCCGCCCTCCGCGTCCTCCACCACGAGGTCGGGCTCGGCGGGGACCTGCGGGATCTTCCCGCGTAGCGGCCTCCGCCAGTCTCCGGCCAGCACGTCCCGTCCGTAGTCCCGCATACCTGGGCACGCTAGCAAAGATCACGCTCCGGGCGGCGTGCCCTGCGGCCACGCGCCACCGTAGGAGGCGGAGGCGGCCGCCCGGCGCTTGCGCTCGCGGCTGCGCCGGACCAGCACGACGATCGTGGTGACGACCGCGAGCACGAACCCGGCCAGCGGGATGAGGATCAGCGAGGCCACTCCACCGGCCAGCGCGCCCGGGCTGGCGGTCAGCGACTTGCCGACGCCGAAGAGCGCGTCCTTGCCCTCCTCGGCCTTGCACCTGATGTTGTACGTGCCGGCGGCCGGGACGCCGATGTTGAACAGCAGCTCCCACTTCCGTCCGTCAGCCGTGACGGTCTGCGAGGACGTCGGCTGGGTGAGGGTGGCCTTCTGACCCGCGGCGTCCAACGCGGAGCAGGTGACGTTGGTGGGCCCGGACGCCGAGGCGTACAGGACGGGCTTGTCCTTCGGGTCGAGCGCGGCGGCCACGCTGCCGCCGCTCTTGAAGGTCTGCGTCGGCGCCGCGTCGTTGATGGTCTTGAACAGCCCCCCGGCGAAACCCGCGACCCCTACCACGAAGCAGACGACCGCGATGAGCCAGGCCAGCACGATCCACAGCACGCGCGGCCGTACGGGGCCGGGTGCGGAGTGCGCGGGGGAACCGTACGGCCGGGCCGAGCCGGGCGGCGGGGGAGGGGGCGTGCCGTACGAGGGGCCGTAGGAAGGGCCGCCCTGGGGGTTGCCGTACCCCTGGCCGGCCTGGCCGCCTTGGGGGTTGCCGTATCCCTGGCCGCCGGAGGGGGCGCCGTAGGCGGGACCGCCCGAGGGCGTGCCGTAGGAGGGGGCGGCCGGGGTGCCGTACGGGGGCGCGCTGGGGGTGTTGCCGTAGGCGGGGGAACCACCATAGGAAGGGGCGCCGCCGGCGGGCGCGCCTCCGGACGGCGAGCCGGGCAGGGGAGCATGCTCGCCAGGGGAGTTGTGACGCGGAAGCCGGGTCGTCGCGTCGTTCAGCCGGGGGTCGTTCTCACTCATGGGGGAGAGTCTGGATCACCCGACTTGCCGACGGATAGCAAGTGGCTTGCCGCTGGCTGGGCGAGGTCGTACGGATGGGTTATCGCACCCTGTCGGCCGGAGCCGTACACTTGGCACTCGGGAACACAGAGTGCCAGACCAGGCGTTTACGCAGGCACGAACGCAGGGCAGGGAGGTGAGCACGTTGCTCGATGAGCGTAAGCTCGCAGTTCTGCGCGCCGTTGTCGAGGACTACGTGTCCACCAACGAGCCGGTCGGGTCGAAAGCGCTCGCGGAGCGGCACAATTTGGGGGTCTCTCCGGCCACCGTGCGCAACGACATGGCCGTGCTCGAGGAGCAGGGCTACATCACACAACCCCACACCAGCGCGGGCCGCGTGCCCACCGACAAGGGCTACCGGTTGTTCGTCGACCGGCTGTCCCAGATCAAGCCGCTGTCCGGCGCCGAGCGCCGGGCGATCGAGACCTTCCTGGCGGGCGCCGTCGACCTCGACGACGTCGTGACCCGCACGGTGCGGCTGCTCGCGCAGTTGACTCGGCAGGTCGCCGTGGTGCAGTATCCATCGCTGATCCGTTCCACGGTCCGGCACGTCGAGCTCGTGCCGCTGGCCGAGCGGCGGATCATGCTGGTGCTGATCACCAACACCGGGCGGGTCGAGCAGCGGGTCGTCGACCTTCCCAATGTGGTGGAGGACGACCGGATCGCGCATCTGCGGGCGGTGCTCAACGCCTGCCTCGACGGATGCCGCCTCAACCGCGTGCCCGAGACGGTGGCCGACCTGCACGACCGGCTTCCCGAAGAGGACCGGCCCGTGGCGACCACCATCCTGTCCGTTCTCCTGGAAACCCTGGTCGACCGGCATGACGAGAAGATCGTCTTCGCCGGGGCGGCCAACCTCGCGGGCGACATCAGCGTCGGCCTCCGCGAGGTCCTCGAGGCGCTTGAGGAGCAGGTCGTGCTGATGCGGCTGCTCGGCGAGGCGAGCGACTCGGCCGCGCTCACGGTGCGGATCGGCTCGGAGAATCCCTACTCCGGGCTTCACGGCACCTCGATCGTCGCCGCCGGATACGGTTCGGGCGACAATGAACTGGCTCGGCTCGGAGTGCTGGGCCCGACGCGAATGGACTACCCGGTGACTATGGGAGCGGTGCGCGCAGTGGCACGCTATGTCGGCCAGATCCTGGCGGGGTCCTAGGTGGCCCGCGACTATTACGGCATCCTCGGGGTCCGCCGTGACGCGAGCCAGGACGAGATCAAGAAGGCGTATCGCCGCCTCGCCCGCGAGCTTCATCCCGACATCAACCCCGATCCCGAGACGCAGGAGCGCTTCAAGGAGATCAACCAGGCGTACGAGGTCCTGTCGGACCCGAGCAAGCGCCAGATGTTCGATCTCGGAGCCGACCCCTTCGGCGGCAGTGCCGGCGGTCCGGGGGCCGGTGCGGCCGGCTTCGGCGCGGGCTTCCCGTTCAGCGACATCATGGACGCCTTCTTCGGCGGCGGTGGCGGAGCCCGGGGGCCGAGGTCCCGGGCGAGGCGCGGGCGCAACGCGACGATCCGCGTCGAGCTGGACCTGGCCGAGTCTGCGTTCGGCACCACGCGCGAGCTGGTGGTCGACACCGCCGTGCTGTGTGAGGTCTGCCAGGGGTCGGGCGCCGCGTCCGGCACCCATCCCGACACCTGTGACATGTGCCACGGCCGTGGCGAGATCTCGCAGGTCACCCGGTCGTTCCTCGGCCAGGTGATGACCGCTCGTCCCTGCCCCCAGTGCGGCGGGTTCGGCTCGATCATCCAGCACCCCTGCCAGGAGTGCTCAGGCGACGGGCGGGTGCGCACCCGCCGCACGATCAAGGTCCGCATCCCGGCGGGCGTCGAGGACGGCACCCACATCCAGCTCGCCGGAGAGGGCGAGGTCGGCCCCGGCGGCGGCCCGCCCGGAGACCTGTTCCTGGAGATCGTCGAGCGGCCGCACGAGATCTTCGAGCGGCGTGGCGACGACCTGCACTGCACGGTGCAGATCCCGATGACGGCGGCGGCGCTCGGCACGATCTTGACCGTGGAGACGCTCGACGGCGCGGAGGAGATCGACGTACGGCCCGGCACCCAGGCCGGTCACGTCCTTCCGCTTTACGGGCGTGGCATCCAGCGGCTCAACGAGACCGGCCGGGGCGACCTGCTGATCCACGTGAACGTGGAGACGCCGACCCGTCTCGACCCGGCTCAGGAGGAGCTGCTCAAGGAGCTGTCCAAGCTGCGCGGGGAGGAGCGCCCGCCGGGTAAGTTCGCCCCCGGGCAGCAGGGCTTCTTCTCCCGCCTCAGAGACGCCTTCAACGGCCGCTGACCCCTGCGCCCGCTGACAATCCGCCCGACGGGCCTTCACGTCCGGCGGGCGGCCCAACGCCGCGTCCGGCGGGCGGTCACGGCCTGGGCGTCGTTCGCCAAGCCCGCGGCCCGGGATGGCTCACTGTGTGGTTCGCGGGGGCGTGTGCGCATGGCTAAGGTTTGCGGGTGAGCGTCCCCGTCTTCCTCGCCGACGACCTGTCTGGGCAGGAGATCGTCCTGTCCGGCCCCGAGGGGCGGCACGCCGCCACCGTGCGAAGGCTGCGCGCCGGTGAGCGCGTCGACCTGACGGACGGCAGGGGCGCCGTCGCCGAGTGCGTCGTGCGCGACGTCGCCAGAGACTCACTCCGGCTGGAGGTGCTCGGCCGCCACACCGTGCCCGCGCCGGCCCCGCGCCTCGTGGTCGTCCAGGGCCTGCCCAAGGGCGACAGGGGCGAGCTGGCCGTCGAGATGATGACCGAGGCCGGGGTGGACGTCATCGTTCCCTGGGCCGCCGCGCGCTGTGTGACCCAGTGGAAGGGCGACCGCGCGGGCAAGGCCCTGGCCCGGTGGCGCTCCACCGCCAGGGAGGCCGGCAAGCAGGCCCGGCGGTTCCATCTGCCGGAGGTCACGGAGCAGGCCACGACGGCCCAGGTGGCGGCTCTGCTGCGCGGCGCGGCGGTCGCGGCCGTGCTCCACGAGGAGGCCGCCGAGCCCCTGTCCCACCTCGATCTCCCGGCGACCGGCGACATCGTGACGGTGGTCGGCCCCGAGGGCGGGATCACCGGCGAGGAGGTCGAGCGGTTCAGGGAGGCGGGCGCCACGCCGGCCCTGCTGGGCCCCACCGTGCTGCGCACCTCCACGGCGGGAGTGGCCGCCGCCGCGGTCCTCCTGACCCGCTCCGGCCGCTGGTGATCGCGGCCGCCCACGTCTGATCGCGGCCGCCGCCCTCGGCTGTCGGTGATCGCGGCCGCCCCCTCTGGCCGCTGGTGATCACAACCGCCCGCGTCGCCCGCTGGTGAATGTGGCCGCCGCCTCTGGCTGTTGGTGATGGGGGCCGTCGGTTCGGGCCGCCCACCGTCACGCGGCTTATAGCGCAGAACCCCCGGAGGCGGGGCCTCTCGCGGTGGGCCGTCGAAGGTCTTTCCCGGTCTTGTCCCGCTGGGCGTTTCGCGGCAACCTCCGCGTCGCTCCCCGTGCATCTTCCGGCAGACGCTTCACAGCGGCAACATCGATGCGCCTCCGGACTCACCCCTTTCCGTAACCGGAGCTGGTCAGGCTTTCCTGGCCCGAGTCGGGCGCACACGGTGAGAGGCAGAGAGACATGTTGCTACCAGGAAGCCGCGCCGCTGTGGCCGTGGCGGCGAGCCGGGCGTCGTGGCGACCGTGAGCCGCCCGTCGGCGACGACCGGGAGCGACCGTGCCTCCACTGCGACGGACGGCGACCGAGAGCGCGCGAAGGAAGGCGACCGAGCGGATGGGGGTCTCCCGGCCCCCGAGGCGGGTCCCGGCTGGACGGAAAGGCCTCTCCCCATGCCGGGCGACCTCGTTGTGCCAGTGCCGGAGCCGGTCCCCGGCGCTGACGGGGTCATGCCGGATTCTGCCCCTGGCCCTCACGGATTCGTGCCGGAGCTGGTCTCTGGTTCTTCCCAGGTGGTGGCAGAGCCGGTCTCCGGTACTTACGGAGTGGCGGAGCCGGTCTCCGGTTCTTCCGGGGTGGTGGCAGAGCCGGATTCCGGTTCTTACGGGATGGTGGCAGAGACGATCTCCGGCTCTTACGGGGGCGGGCCTTCTTACGGGGGCGGGCCGGTCTGGGCGTACGGCGGCGTGGCGGGGCAGGTGTCCGTGCACGCGCCGGGGGCCTGGGTGGTCGCTCCGGCGCATGTACCGAGGTCCCGTGACCTGCTCGGGTGGCCGATGCGAATCGTTCTGGTGCTGGCGATGGTCATCGCCCTCGTGGTCGTCTTCATCGGGTTGTTCACCTCGGCGTTCGAGGCTAGGGCGGAGGCCGGAGCGTCTGTCGTGGTGCGGGCGGAGGCCGGAACGTCCGCCGTGGTGCGGCCAGTACGCGTCGTGATCCCCGGCATCGGCGTGGACGCCCCGGTGCGTCCGGTCGGGCTGGAGGCTTCCGGCGAGATCGAGGTACCGTCGATCTCGGCCCGCGACCTGGCCGGGTGGTACCGGTACGGCCCCGTGCCCGGAGAGACGGGCCCCGCTGTGATCGTCGGGCACTTCAAGACGCGATCAGGTCCGGCGGTGTTCGCCAGGGCGCGGGAGCTTCGCCGGGGCGACAGGATCGAGGTCGTCCGCTCGGACGGCCGCGTCGCCGCCTTCACCGTGGACGGTCTCCAGCAGGTGCGGAAGGCGGAGTTCCCGACCGAAAAGGTCTACGGGAACATCGGCCATCCCGGGTTACGACTGATCACCTGCGCCGGGGTCTTCGACCGGAAAGCGCGTGCCTACCCGGACAACCTGATCGTCTACGCGTCTCTGACCTCCGCCCGCCCTTCCTAGCCCCACTGCATTCACCCTCCCGTGGCCGGTCCTAGACGGCGCTGTCGCCTGACGGGTGTTCCGTGGGTCTCGGATATTTAGGTCCCCCGAAAATACGCTTTTTGATCAGGATGGTTGGTTCGATGAGTAGCACCCCCGTCGGCCGGAGGCAGTCGGCGCGCCGACGCGTCGGCTGGTTGGCCACGCTGGGTCTCGTGCAACTGCTCGCCGGTGGCATGGCCACCGTGGGCGCGCTGGCCACGGTCTCGACTGAGCAGCCCACCGTGCGGGGGGTGACCGGCGGGTCGCTCACCTGGGCGGTCGGCGAGCGGCTCGGCGCCGAGGAGCACGTCGAGGTCACCCTCGCGGGCGGGGTGGAACGCGACCGTGAGGGCGTGTTCCACTTCCCCGCCGCCGGGGGCGCCTACGATCCGGCGACGGGGACGGGCACCGTGACCTACGGCGGCAGCGTCACCGTCGTCCGCGACCACAAGGGCGTCGTCATCGCCAATCCCGTGGTCGTGATCAACGGGACGGAATCGGCGCTGCACGCGGAGGTCGGAACGCCGGGACCCTCTCCCACCCCCGGTGGCACGCCCCCGGCCGGTGCCACTCCCGCGGTCACCCCCACTGCCGGCGACGAGGCGCCCGTGGCCGGCGTGTCGGACGCTGACGGCAAGCCGCTGACGGCGCTCGCCCGGCTGAGCGTCGAGAAGGACGCCGCGGACGTACGAGGCCAGGCGGTCACGTGGGCCGCCGTGCCCGCGACGGCCACCGAGGGCTCGGCGACCGTGCTCGCGGCGCTGCTCGGCGACGACGAGGCGCTGACTCCGGTGACGATCACCCTCACCTACGACCAGGAGCCCAGCCCGGGCGCCGGAGCCGGCCTGCTGACGTCCGGAAGCTCGACGCCGACCGGGTCCCCGACGCCGTCGCAGACTCCGAGCTCCTCCCCGTGTCCGTCCGCGAGCCCGAGCGCCTCGGCCAGCGCGACGCCTTCCGAGGAGGAGGCGAGCCCTTCGGCCAGCCCGACGCCGAGCACGTGCGTCAGCCCGTCGAGCAGCCCCTCCTACTCCCCGTCGCCGAGCCCTTCCGCCACCTGTCGCACCTCGACCCCGACGCCCTCGGCCAGCCCGTCGCCGTCGGCGAGCCCATCGCCGTCCGTGAGCCCCTCGGCGTCCGCCAGTCCGTCGGCGAGCCCTTCCCCGTCCCCGAGCCCTTCCGCCTCGGAGGCGCTCAGCATGGCCGGCGGCGCGACCGTGGTGCTGGTCCACGCCCGGACGATGACGGAGAGTCCCAGTCCGAGCGCCAGCGCGAGCCCCAGTCCCAGCGCGAGCGCGAGCCCCAGCCCTCAGGGCACGTCGTCGGGGTGCCCCACGACCAGCTCGTCTCCCAGCCCGAGCGGCTCCGGCTCTCCTTCCCACACCCCGTCCGCGTCGAGCTCGCCGAGCACCTCGCCCACTCCGCGGCAGACCGTCACGAAGCACACCACCCTCCCCGCCGCGAACACCGGTGGCGACGACACGCTGGCCAAGACGGGGGACGGTTACGTCATCCCGCTGATGACCGTCGGCATCGGGTTGATCGTGGGCGGTGGCATCACCCTGCGGGCCTCCCGCCGGACCGTCTACCTCCGCGACGACCTGTGACGGACATCGCCGAGTGGGGCGCGCCGGCGCGCGTCCGGGCCGAGGAGGGCTGGGAGCCGCCGTCCAGGCGCGCGTGGCGGCTGATCGGGGAGCTGATGCTCACCGCCGGGGTGGTGGCGGTGCTCTTCGCCGCCTACGCGACCTACGGCAAATCGTGGCAGATCGAATCCGAGCAGAACGGGCTCGCGACCGAGCTGGACCGGCGCTGGGCGGCGAGCGTCGAGCGCCCGGTGGCCGGCCAGCCCATGGCCCGCATCCACATCCCCAAGCTGGACCGGCAGTGGGCCGTGGTCGAGGGCGTGTCCCAGGCCGACCTGAGGAAGGGGCCCGGCCACTACCCGAGTACCGCACAGCCCGGTCAGATCGGGAACGTGGCGATCGCCGGCCACCGCATCTCGTCGATCTTCTGGGACATCGACCGGCTCCACCAGGGTGACGTGATCGTGGCGGAGACCCGCACCGGCTGGTTCGTCTACCGGGTGGTCAGGCAGCGCCTCGTGCTGCCGCGCCAGGTGGAGGTGATCGCCCCGAGCCCGGGCCGTCCGGGGCAGGCGCCGCGGAAGGCGATGCTCACGCTGACCACCTGCAACCCGAAGTTCCAGAACTGGCAGCGCCTCATCGTCCACGCCGAGCTGGTGCGGGAGCAGGCCAAGTCGAGTGGCCGGCCCGCCGAGCTGAAGGGGCGTCCGTGATATTTCCCTGGATCTGGGCGCGGCTTCCCGGCGGACCGCTCGGCAAGGCGCTCTCCCTGGCGGTGCTGATCGGCGCGTTGGTGCTGCTTCTGTGGTTCGTGCTGTTCCCGCTGGTGGACGCCCTGCTGCCCTTCGACGACGTCACCGTCGACGGCCAGTAGCGCCGTAGCGGGGCGGCGGCCCAGGTCACCGCCGCCGTCCCGCCGGAGGTCACCGCCTCCGTGCCGGGGCCGCGAGCAACGAGTGGTAGAGCGACTCGGTACGGTCGGCGGCGACGTCCCAGGAGTAGCGGCCGAGCACGTCCTCGGCCCTGGCCCGCGCGCCCTCCCTCTCGTCGTCGAGCGCCCCCAGCACCCGTACCAGGACGTCCCGAAGGTGTCCTTCGTCCCCCTCGCGGAACAGCCGGCCCCCCGGACCCTCCTCCGCGATCACCTCGCGGTGGCAGCCGAGGGAGCTGGCGATCGTGGGCAGCCCGTACGAGGTGCCTTCGAGCAGGGCCAGCGGGAGCCCCTCCAGGTGCGAGGGCTGCACGTAGACGGCGGCGTGACGGTAGAGGGACGCCAGCTCGTCGCCGTACACGTACCCCAGCATGCGCACCCGGGGATCCGCCGCCGCCAGCTCGTTCAGCCGGGAGACGTAGCCGTCCGTGAAGGACGACCCGCCCACGACGGCGAGCCGAACATCACCTTTCACCCCGCTGAACGCCTTGAGAAGCAGGTCGACGGCCTTCTCCGGCACCAGCCTGCCGACGAACAGCACGTACTTCCCGGGAAACAGCCCGTGCCGGATGACGGGGTCGGGGGAGGCGGCCGGGACGGGCCGCTCGACCCCGTTCCCGATGTGGACCGTCGGCCGGTCGCGGACCAGGGCGTACTCGTCGGTGATCTCGCCGGAGACTCCGATGACCGCGTCGGGGACGTGCTCGCTCAGCCAGCGGGCGCCGCGGAGCACGGCCTTGGCCATGCCGCCCCACTTCTGCCGGCGGTCGTCGTGCCCGTGGATGGTCTGCACGACCCGCGCGCGCGACAGGTAGCGGGGCAGCGGGGCGCACAGGCCGGGGCCGAGCGCGTGGTAGTGGACGATGTCGTGCCGGTCCGCCAGGGCCGCCACGGTGGACAGCAGGCTGTGCGCGAGGGCGTCGAAGTGCTTGGTGCCGACGGTGGGCAGGTGCCGCAGCCGCACGCCGTCCACGGCGTCCCATCGCTCGGACACGTAGTTGCTGCGGCAGTAGACGGTCACCTCGTGCCCTCGGGCGGCCAGCCGCCTCCCGAGGTGGGCGACGTGGTGCTCGATGCCGCCGAAGGTGGCCGGGAGGCCGCGCTGGCCGATCATGGCTATGCGGAGCAGCCGCCGGTCGGCGGGCGCGGGGGAATATGCGAGGGATTCTGAAGTCTCTGCGGCGGGCATGCCGGAACTCCCCATATAAGACAAGCACGGGACGCGTCTTCGGCCTGGACGTTAGGGAATTGCGGATGGCGCGGAAAGGGGTGATCGGGGTATTTCCGCGCTCTTCACCATTGGTTGGCCCCCGCGACCGCCCCGAGATTCGCCACCGGACGACCCGGAACCGCATTGGCCCGATATTCATTGTGGCGCTCTCCATCATTCATCGGCCGTATGGCCGATCTTCCATAAAGTGCCCATAAGATCGCGCCCATTTTCGCGGCCGTACCCGTCTGTGAGCTGGGTGAGGACGGTCGGCGGCCGGCGAGGGCCTCCGCTCGCGCGCGTCGTGCGGAGGTTAGCCTGCATATCAGGTCGGTTTTGTGGGTTGTGCGGGAATCCGGACCGCGGGGCACAGGTAAATTTACGTCGCCTGTCAGTTGTCTACGCGTATTTCGGGGTTCGCGTAATAGTGACTGTGTGGGCGGGTTACAGGGCGCTATAAATGGCTGTCCCGTGCGGAGGGAGAAACGTGATTCGGGTGGCCTGTGCCGTAATGGCGATCTTGGCCATGTTGTGCGCGACCGGTTGCTCCGGCGGTCCGGGGAGCCCCGCTCCCGGCGGGACGCCGGCCGCCCGGCAGGTGCCCGAGCAGCCTTTCGGCCTGAAGTGGGACGGCTATCAGCATCCACCGCGCTACGACGCCGACATCGAGGCTTACGGCGGCGGTGGCACGTTCCACGAACTCGTGTGGTGCGCCATCGAGACGCGGCAGGGCACGCGCTACTGGGACCTCGACGACCAGGTCGTGGCCGGCCTGCTCGCGCACGGCTACCGCGTCCTGCTGCGCATCCGCGTCGGATCCTGCTGGGCGAGCGGGCGGCCCACGGCCGATCGGCCCAGGATCGCGGTGTCCTACCCTCCGGTCGACACCGCCGTCTACCAGGCCTTCGTCCGCGACGCCGTGATCCGCTACGCCGCCAAGGGCGTGCACATGTACGGGATCGAGAACGAGATCGACGCCAGGAACATGTGGGGCGGCGATCCCCTCGGCTACCGTGACGTGGGCCGCGCCGGTGCGGAGGCCGTACGGGCCGCCGATCCGGGGGCGCGGCTGCTGGACGTGGGGCTGACCAGCGGGAGCTACGGCGTCGTCGTGGCCCGCACGATGCTGGACGCCGGGCAGGCGGACCGCGCGCTCGCGTTCTACCGCACCTTCTACGCCCGGGGCGACGGGCGGTTCCCCCCGGCCGCCACGGCCGGCGAGCTGCGGGCGGTGATCGGCTCCCCGGCGGGGCTGCGGGCGACCGCCGCCCACGCGGCGGCGTTCGAGCTCGACAGGGCCGGTGTCTTCGACGCCTACCAGCTCCACTACTACGACTACTGGGCGGCGGTCCCCGACGTGATCGACTACATCCGCGCGCAGGTGGGCCCCGCCATGCCGATCGAGGGCTGGGAGGTGGGGTCCTACTGGCCGGGAGACGACTACGACCCCGTGGCCCACGGCGTCGAGACGGCCAAGCTGGTCACCATCCTGCTCGCCCGGGGGGTCAAGCGCGTCGTCTACCTTCCGCTGTTCTACAAGCCCGGCGTGGTCGTGTCGGCGGAGCACTGGAGGGGGCTGTACGGCGTGGACGATGTCGCGCGCCCGGCCAAGACGGTGTTCGACCAGTTCAGGAAGCGATTCCCGTCCGGCACTTGGCGTCCCGTGACGCGGCCTGGCCTTTCCGGAGGGCTGGTCGACCAGGGTGCCATGACGTCGGTGGTGATGTGGAGCACCGGCGGGACCCTCTCGCTGCCCCCTCCGACCGGCGAGACGACCGGCGAGACGCCGGGGGAGATTACCGTCACCGACCTGCCGGACGGCCGGTCCCGCCCATGGTCGGGCGGGGCGCTGGACGTGGGGGCCCAGCCCGTCATCGTCACCCTCCCCTCGCCCCTCGCGGACACGCTGCGCTGGCTCGAGTCCACGTGATCCCGCACACCGCCTCGCACGGCAGGCCGCGCGTCCCGCCCGAGAAGGGCCTGTACGCCGCCGGCGTCCTCGCGGTCATCCTCGCGATCTACAGCGGCGTCACGTTCGCGTCGGGCGGGTCGCGGACCGACGTCGTCCTTCCCGTCGCCATCGTGATCGCCCTCGCGCTCACCGTCATGGCGCTCACGCGGTTCACCCTGTTCGTCATCGTCGTTCTCACGGTGCGGGCGGCGCTCGACGCCACCAAGCTGGCCGGCGGGGCCACGGACGGCGGAGAACAGACGGGGTGGAGCCTGCTCGACCCGTCGACCATGCTCGGCGTCCTGTTCCTGCTCTCGTGCGTCGCCTGGCTCATCGTGCAGGGACGCCGCCCGGCCGCCGAGCGCCCCCATCCGGCACTGCCCGTCGCGGCGGTGACGTTCCTCGGCGCCTCGCTGCTCAGCCTGCTCGGCTCCCGGGCGCCCGTGGTGAGCGTCGGCGAGGTGTCGCGCATCGCGGCGTTCGTCGTCATGATCTTCGTGGTCGAGCGGCTGCTCGCCGACGAGCCAGGACTGCGCATGCCCCTGCTCTGTGCCGTCTTCGCCTCGGCCGTGCTCCCGGTGCTCGTGACCGCCTACCAGGTCACCACCGGCGACGGGCTGATGGACCTCGACGGGCTGCTGCGGCCGACCGGCACGTTCTGGCATCCGAACGCGCTCGGCATGTTCTGCTTCATGATCCTGATCATGAGCCTGGCGCTGGCCTGGCACGTCAAGGGATGGGGCAGGGCCGCCCTCGTCGTGCTCGCCGCCGGTCTCGGCTCCGCCCTGCTGGCGAGCGCCGCGCGCGGACCGTGGATCGCCTGCCTCGCCGGACTCGTGGTGGTCGGCCTGCTCCAGGACCGGCGCCTCATCTACGGCCTCGTCCTCGTCGCCGGAGGAGTGCTCGCCGCGGTGCCGTCGGTGCTCCAGCGGTTCTCCGACCTGGCGAGCACGTACACGGCGGGCGGTCTTGAGGCGAACTCCCTGGTGTGGCGGTTCGACCACTGGATCGCGGCCCTCGACCTGCTTCCCGGCAACCCGGTCACCGGGGCCGGGCTCGGCACCACCCGCCTGATCCTCTACAAGGAGGTGCACAACGACTACCTGCGCGCCCTCGTCGAGACGGGGGTCGTCGGGCTGCTGGCGTACCTGGGCCTGCTCGCCGCGCTGTTCGACCTCGCGCGGCGGGCGCTGCGCGTCACCGACCCGAGGAAGGGCGCGCCCGCGGTCAGCCTGTCGCGCGGTACGGCCGTGGGCTTCGCCGGCTGCGTGGTCGCCTTCAGTGTTTCGGCGATGGCCGACAACATCATGACCGCCGTGGTCGTGATGTGGTATCTCGCGGTGTTCGCCGGGCTCGCCCAGCGCATCGTGGTAGCGGGCAAGGAGACCCCGTGAGGGTGCTGCACGTCAACAAGTTCCTGCACCGCCGAGGCGGCGCGGAGTCGTACATGCTGGATCTCGCCGAGGTGCAGGCCGGGCGCGGCAACCAGGTGGCGTTCTTCGCCATGCGCCACCCGGACAACATCCCTTCGCAGTACGAGGCCAGCTTCCCGCGTTATGTGGAGCTGAACCCGATGCCGAGGAGCCCCATCGGAAAGGCCAGGGGCGCGGCCCGCATGCTGTGGTCGAGGAGCGCGCGGCGCGGGATCGCCAAGGTGATCGAGGACTTCCGGCCCGACGTCGCCCACCTGCACAACGTCTACCACCAGCTCTCACCCTCGGTGGTGACGGCCCTCCGCGACGCGGGCGTGCCCGTGGTCATGACGCTGCACGACTACAAGCTGGCGTGCCCGACCTACAGCTTCCTCGACCACGGCAAGGTCTGCACGGCGTGTGTGGACGGCGGCGTGCGCGAGGCGGTGCGGCGCCGGTGCAAGGACGACTCACGCGCGGCCAGCGCGATGCTGGCCGCCGAGACCTGGCTGCACCGCCGCTTCGGCGCCTACGACGGCGTCAACGTGTTCATCAGCCCGAGCAGGTTCCTGGCCGGGCAGCTGACCCGCGCGGGCGTCTACCCCGACCGGCTGCGCGTCCTCAGCAACTTCGCCGAGCTCACCGGGGTCACGCCCAAGTCGGAGCCGGGCGGCCCGCTGGTCTGCGTGGGGCGGCTGCACGAGACCAAGGGCGTCGACACGGCCATCCGCGCGATGGGCCTGCTCGGTCCGGACGCCCGCCTCGTCATCGCGGGTGACGGACCGGAGCGGGAGCGCCTGGAGCGGATGGCCGCCGACCTGGTGCCCGGCCGGGTGCGCTTCCTCGGCCGGATATCGCGGCAGGAGGTGCTCGACCTGCTGGTCTCCGCCACGGCCCTGCTGGTGCCTTCCCGCTGGTACGAGAACCAGCCGATGACCATCCTCGAAGCGTACGCGTGCGGTGTGCCGGTGGTCGGCACCGTGCTCGGCGGGGTGTCCGAGCTGATCACCGATGGCGCCACCGGGCGGCTGGTCCCGCCGGACGACCCCATGGAGCTGGCGTCGGCGGCGCTCGCGTTGCTGCGCGATCCCCAGAAGAGCCTCGCGATGGGAAGGTCGGCGCGCTCGGTGGCCAGTGCCCGCTACTCCTCGGAGAGCCATCTCGCCGCTCTCGGAGAGATCTACGCCGAGGCCCGCCGTGCCATGAAGAAGCAGGCGAAGTGACGTACAAGGGAGTGAACATGGACGCAGTACGTCCCGACCTCGGCACGCGGATGCGTGAGCGGCTCATCGGCCGTCCCGGCTCGCTCAACACCCGCCTGCGCACGCGGCGGATGATGATGTTGCTGGAGCGTTTCCCCGACCTGGAGCGGATGGAGATCATCGACCTCGGCGGCACGGTGCGCACCTGGACCCGCGCGCCGAAGCGGCCCGCGCACGTCCACCTGGTCAACTTCGAGCCGCCGGTGGACGAGGTGCCCGACTGGGTCACCGTGGAGATCGGCGACGCCTGCGACCTGCCCGGCCACCTCGCCGGCCGGCGCTTTGACATGGCCTTCTCGAACTCGGTGATGGAGCACGTCGGCGGGCACGAGATGCGCAGGCGGTTCGCCGACTCGGTGCACCGGCTGTCCGACCGCCACTGGGTGCAGGTGCCCTACCTGTACTTCCCGATCGAGCCGCACTGGGTCTTTCCGATGTTCCAGTTCCTGCCGCTGCCGTTGCAGACGGCACTGGCCGCGCGGTGGCCGCTGTCGTGGGGGACGCGGCCGGGCGACCGTGCCGAGGCGCTGCCCATGGTGCTGGAGATCGAACTGCTGAGCCGCACCCAGATGCGGCACTACTTCCCTGACTCCACGCTGCTCGCCGAGCGTTTCGCCGGGCTCACCAAGTCGCTCATCGCCTGCCGTGCCGGTTGAGGCCAGGGCACGAGACGGTCGTCAGGGAGCCGGCGTCCCGTCGGTGTGGGGGAGGATCTCGACGACGCCCGCCGGGGCGCCGGCCTTCCCGATGCGGTAGGCGAACGATCCCGCCGTGTCGAAGACGTGCGTGTACGAACCCCCGGGCTGCACGTCGCCCGAGGGTTCGCTGCCGTCGATCAGCCGGACGGAGATGGTCTTCGCGGTCTCGTTGCGCCACGTGATCGTCTCACCGGTGCCCGCGATGAGCTGGTGGGGCACCGGCCCCTTCGCCGTGACGCGCACCGTTCCGCCCGCGGCGATCTGGTCGGAGGTGGCTCGCGGAAGCGGGGAGGAGGTCACGTCGCGCACCCGCGCGGGAAGGGACCGCTCCGCCTCGCCGACCGCGCATCCGGTCACGGCGAGAAGGCCGCTCATCGCCATCGACATTGTGATCAGCCGTCGTCTCATAGGACGGCACTATCCCGCCGAAAAATGCCACCCCCTCATCCGTAAAGTGCTTATAAGGTAAACAATCCACGAAGTCATGGAAGGAAAAGAAGAATCCGGAATATGTGTATTTATAGCCTCGTGTTCTCGCGGCGGACACGCGGGGTTAGTTGGCGGCGAGCCGGGCCGCATTGATGATCCCTGTGGTGCCGCGCCGAACACTCCCGCTCCTCGCGACGGAATGCTCGTGCCCAACCGCGGTTCGCTGTTTTCACAGGATCGAGGATTCATGTCCAGCGAAATCAATGCCCGGAAGTCCCGCATGGGGGGTATGGGCAAGCGTGCCGCCGCGATGATCACCATGATCGTCGCGGTCTGCGCGTTCGCCCTTCCCGCCTCGGCGCTTCCTCCCTTCTCCGACGGCAAGTTCAACTTCACGATGACCGGCGCGGGGTCGGACACGACCTACTTCGCCATGCAGGACCTGGACGCGCTGTTCAACCAGTCGCCGGGCTGCAACCTGACGGTCCCGCCGGCGACCCCGCAGTGGACCTGTCTCGCCGACACGACCACCACGGTCACCACCGAGAACTACGACCACGAGATGGCGGTCGAGCACTTCCCGCAGGGCTCCTCGGCGGGCCTGCGCATGCTGTGCCAGGAGAACGACGGCCTGACCGGCACGATCTACTACAGCTACGCGCGGTCCTCCTCGGCGCCCGCCAGCGTTCCCAGCGAGTGCAAGAACGCCCAGGACCCGCTGACCTACGTCGGCTGGGCCAAGGACGCCATCGCCGTGCCCAAGTGGAAGGGCGGCGCGTCCGACGCCGTCGCCAACCTGTCCGTGGCCCAGCTCAAGGAGATCTTCCTGGGCACGGGCCCCGGCGGCTGCTCGCGCAACTGGAGCGAGTTCGGCGGAGCCAGCGCGCCGATCCTCGTGCACGGCATCCAGACCAGCTCCGGCACCTACTCCGCGTGGTCGTCCTTCCTCGGCGGCGACCCGAACACCTGTGTCTCCGCCACCGGCGGCAAGACCCTGTTCGAGAACAACTGCACCCCGATCAACAACCTCCCCACCGCCGACCGCGGCCGCTCGATCTGGGCCCTGTCGTACGGCAAGTACTCCACCGGTGAGGCGGACTGCAGCCCCAGCGGCACGGCGCTGATCAGCGTGGGCGGCGTCACCCCGTCGGCCACCACCATCCAGGACGGCACCTACCAGTTCAACCGCACCCTGTTCAACGTCATCCGCCGCAACGGCCCGCCCTGGATCGCCGGCTACGTCGGTCCCAACGGCTGGCTGTGCAAGCCCAACGCCCTCCACAGCAAGCCCAGCAGCGACCCCAACCCCGGAACCCCGAACGACAACGTGGACCGCAACTGGGGCGTGGCCATCGACCAGGCCATCACCGGCAACGGCTTCGTGAAGATCCGCCCGACCGGCGACAAGTGCGTCACCTTCGACGTCAACTGACAGCCGCCTCTCGCGTCACCCTTCCGGGCCGGGCTCTCGCGAGCCCGGCCCGGTTCCCGCGCGTTCCCCGCCCGCAGTGCAAGGAGGACCTCGTGTACGGCTTCGTCGTCGGCACCGGACGTTGTGGCTCGACGCTCGTCCACGAGGTGCTGGCCCGGCACCCGGACGTGGGGTTCGTCTCCAACCTCGACGACCGGTACGCCCGCTGTCCCCGCTGGGTGCGCCGGCGCAGCGGTGCGATCTACCGCAGGGTGCCGCCCCGGCTGACCGCCAAGGGCCGCCTTCGCTACGCGCCCTCAGAGGCGTACTCCGCGCTCGCCCGCGAGGTGTCGCCCCTGCTCGTCGACCCGTTCCGCGACCTGCTCGCCTCGGACGTCACGCCGTGGCTCGCCGCCCGCACCCGGGCCTTCTTCGAGTCCCGCGCCGCCGCGGAAGGCGCCCCCGCCTACCTCCACAAGCTCACCGGCTGGCCGAGGGCGGGATTCCTCGGCGAGGTCTTCCCCCGGGCGCGGTTCGTCCACGTCGTCAGGGACGGGCGCGCGGTGGCGAACTCGTGGTCGCAGATGCCCTGGTGGCGCGGCCACCTCGGCCCGGACGGCTGGCACTTCGGACCGCTGCCCGAGCGGTACCGGCGGGAGTGGGACGAGGCGGGACGATCCCATGTCCACCTCGCCGGGATCGCGTGGAAGCACCTGATCGACGCCTACGACCTGGCCCGCGAGGCACTGCCCGCCGAAGCGTGGCTGGAGGTGCGGTACGAGGACGTCGTCGCCGACCCGCGCGAGCACCTGGAGATCATCCTGGACTTCCTCGGGCTGTCCTGGACGCCCGGCTTCGAGCGCGGGTTCGCCAGGCACACCTTCGCCGCCGGCCGCACCGAGGCCTTCCGCCGTGACCTCACCCCGGACCAGGTCGGACTGCTCGACCGCTCGCTCGCCGCCCACCTCGGACGGCACGGCTACGCGAGCTGAGCCGCCAGGGTGGCCGGGCCGCGCGAGCGGGGCCGCCAGGGAAGCGGCGCCACGCTAGCCGGGTGCTCCGGGCCGCGGATCTCAGTTGAGCCGGTGCCGATCGGCGCGGTCGCCGCGCTCGATCACCCGTACGTCACCCGGGGCCACCTCGACGCGCGGGGGCCCGGAGGCCACGCGCATGGCGGAGACATGGCGCGAGGGGCTCAGGTGAGCCACGGGACGGCGCTGACGCAGTAGCTCGCGCAGCACCAGGATGACCACCGCGAGCAGGGCCCCGATCCCTCCGGCCATGGCCGAGGCGCGGGCGGCGAGCGGAGCCTTCCCGACCTCCACCCCCTCGGCGGTCACCGGGGTGATGGACGCCTTGGACTGGGTCAGCCGCGCCTCGGCCTGGCGCAGGTTCTGCTGCACCTGGATGAGGTAGCGGTTGGCCTGGTCGGCCTCGTTCTGGGCCGACATGAACGGCACGATGTCCCGCGTCAGCCGCGAAAGCTGCGCCTGCCTGTCGTTGATCGCCTGGAGGATGTCCGCCTTGTCGCGGACCCCGGTCGGCGCCGTGAGCTCGGACCGCAGCCGGGTGATCTCCGCGTAGAGCACCCGGTACTGGTCGGGGGCCAGTCCGTTCTTGCCGATGGCCTTCGCCAGGGCCTTGGCGCGGTCCTGGGCGGCCCGCTTCGCCCCTTCGGCGTCTGACTTCGCCCGTTCGACGTAGGGCCGCATCAGCTCGTCCACCGCGGCGACGGACGCGGCCTTCGTGACCACCGCGGCCTTCCCGGGATCCGTCCCGACGAAGACGACCTGCACCACGGCCCCGCGTTCCTTGCCGTTGTCCAGCCTGGTCGTGGACAGCCCCCCGGTCACCGAGTCCGCGTCCGCGCCCGTCTCGCGCGCCACCCTCGCGGTCACGGTGGAGGAGGTGACGAGCGCGCGGAAGGTGGCGATGCTCTGCTCGGAGACGGCCGGGCCCGCCGCGTCCGAGGGCGCGGCCACCTGCAGCTCGACGACGTGCCGGTAGGTGGAGGGCTGGACGGCCGCCCAGCTCGCGCCGCCGACCGCGGCGACGACGGGGATGGCGGCCAGCGGCAGGATGATCCCGCGATACCGCCGCCCGTATTCGGAGAGTTCCATCGTGTCTCCTCGGGAGGGTCGTTGGATGGGCTTGAGAAGCGCGTTGTGGAACTGCCGGGTCCAGAGCACCGCTCCGGCCAGGTTGGCGAGCCCCAGGCCCGTCACCGCCCCCACCGCCCCGGCCAGCAGCCCCCCGGCCACGCCGCAGCCGATGGTGAGCGGTACGAGCGCGAGGCGCACCGCCGGGCTGCGGCGGTTGTCGCCCAGGGCGCGCAGGCCCACGATGGGGCCGGTCATGGCGGCCACCCCGGCGTAGATCAGGGCCGTCGGGAGGAGTACGGCCTGGGCCTGGCCCCACGACCCGCCGACCAGTGCCTCGCCCAGCCCGTCGGGAAAGACCAGGGTGAGCGCCGCGTAGCAGGCGGACAGCACGATCAGCGCGCCCGACTGCGCGACCACCGTGGCGCGCAGCGTCGTGAGTGAGCGTCTCGCCGCGCCCACCGCCTGCGGGATCGCCACCAGGCTGCCGGCCTGGAGCACGACGTTCAGCGGGCCGTACACCACCTCGGCGGCGCGGATCGCGCCGAGCGTGGGCAGCCCGCTGACCCAGCCGACGGCGAGCAGGGCCAGGTTGCGGCCTCCGACGCGGGCGAGGAACTCCACGGTGTAGGCCGGGAGCAGGTCACGGTTGCCACGGATCCAGCCCCCCGCGCCCAAGGGGGCGGGCAGCAGGCGGGCCTGCGCCGACCCCGCGAGCGCCGCGACGGTGGCCGAGGCCGCCCAGGCCGTCACCAGGCCGCCCAGGCTGGGGCGGCCCGACATGAGCACCCAGCCGACGCCCGCGACCTGGCCGCCCGCCCAGATCAGGTCGTTCAGCATGGCCTGCCAGGGGCGGCCCGCGGCGATGAACGCGAACCGCCAGGCGTCCTTGAGCAGCAGCCCCGGCAGGAAGATCGCCAGCGGGACGATCGCCTCGGCCACCGCGGCCCCGTACAGCGGCCGGGCGGCCAGCAGCAGGGCGCAGCCGACGAGCCCGATCACCAGCGAGAGCCCGGTCGACCGCCGGGTGCCCAGCCGGTGCTCCTCCGCGCTCACGTGGCTGAACCGCACCAGCAGGGGCTCGGACACGACCGTCCGCGAGAAGCCCAGGATGATCATGTAGAACGTGTTGGCCACCGCGAACGCGCCCAGAGCCCAGATGTCCACCTCGCGGGCGACGACCACGGTGAGGGCGATGCTGGTCGCGCTGGCCAGCGCCTGGTCGGCCAGCCCCCATGCCGTCTTCGGGGAGAACGCGAGCCTGCTGCGGCGAATGGTGGCCTCCACGGTTCAGAACGTCGAAGGGATCAGGCGCGCGAGTGCCTCGAACCAGATCAGCGCCGTGGCCAGCAGTGCCGGAGTGGTGATCAGATAGGTCGACGTCCGCCGCCACCGGCGGTAGAGCACCAGCGTGCCCGTGAGGATGCCGAAGAACACCGCGCCCCAGCCGAGGGTCGGCCACCACGCGGAGGGATCGCGTCCGAGGCCCAGCTCGTCCACCGCGACCCCGTTGTCGTCATGGGTCTTCAGGGACGCCGCCTGGCCGTCGAGCCGGGCGACCACGGCGAGCCGCCCGCCGGGCCGGTCCCCGTCCGAGGTGGTCAGCAGCGTGAGCCGGTTGACCGTCGTCGCCTGGGACAGGAAGTCCTGCTCGCCGGTCCTGGCCCGCATCGTGGTCTCGACGGTGTAGGCGAACCGGCCCTCCTGAGTGGTGACGACGATCTTGTCGCCCTGCTTGAGCTCGGTGACGCGGGCCAGCGGGGCTCCGTAGAGGTTCCGGTGGCCGGCCAGCACCGCGTTGCCGACCTGGCCCGGCATCGGCGACGGGCGGTAGTGCCCGATGCCCGACCGGAGCTCCGCGGTGCCGGTGCCCTGGACGACGGCCTCGCGCACGCCGATGCCGGGGATCTCCAGCAGGGCGATCGGCTCGTCGCGCGCCGGGATCGCCGCCAGGTTCCTGTCCCCGGCGACGGGAGCGGCGGCGATCGCCGCGGCGACCTTGAACTTCTCGTTGAGCTGGTCGATCATGACCCGCTGGTTCCGCTCGTAGGTCAGGTGGCCGAACAGGGAGCCGTACAGGGAGAAGGCGATCAGCAGCGCTCCCATCACGGTCAGCCCGGTCATCGAGACCCCGCCGAGCCGCCGTACCTCCGGGGGGAGCCCGTTGACCAGGTCGCGCAGGCTCCGGCGCTTGGGGGCGGGCGCCTGCGGCACGAACTGCGCCGTCGCGCCGGGCATGCCGTACCCCGGGGGTACGGCGTGGACCGGCGTCGCGGGGTACCCGGCGGGCACGCCGTATCCGGCCGGCTGGACGTATCCCTGTGGCACGCCGTAGCCCACCGGCGGGCCGTACCCGGATGGCGGGCCGTACCCAGGAGGCATGCCGGGGAGCGGGGGGACGAGGTGGGCCGGGGCGAGCTGCGCCCACTGCCCGGGGGCGACCTGCACCCATGGGGCCGGGCCGTACGGCATGGGGGACGGCGGCCGCGCGGGAGCGGAGACCGAGCCGAGGCGCAGCAGGACGTTGTCGTAGCGCGAGCGCAGGGCGGCGGCCGACGCCCTGCCCGCGGTGTCGTGGGGCGCGACGGTGAGCTCCAGCTGCCCGAGCAGCACGGACGCCGAACCCGCCAGGACCAGGGCGTTCGCGTGCCCGGTTCCGTCGCCGGTGCCCGACAGGCGGGCGACGATCTCCTCCAGCCGCTGGACGGCCTGGTCCGCCAGTTCCATGGCGGCGGCGTACGGCGCCTCGCCGCCTGTGGTGTCCAGCGGCGTCACGGCCTGAGGTCCGATGCGGGCGGCATGGTCACGGTGGTGGCGGCGTGCGCGGTTTGCGCGGTGTGCGGGGCCTGCGCGGTGTGCGGGGCGGGCGCCGCGGCCGGGGCGGGGGCCGGGCCCGCGTCAGGACGGGTACCGGCCGCGGGGGCCGGCTTGGACCGTATCCGCCACAGCAGGTAACCGCGCCACGTGCCGCCCAGTGAGAGGGCGACCGCGCCGAGGATCAGCAGCATGCTGGTCTGGATCACCCAGGAGGGGGCCGGAATCGTGCCGCCGCGCACGCTGCCCTCGTTCGCCACCGGCTGGGGGGCCGAGTTCGTGTCGGCGACCGGGCTGAGCTGCGGCTGCGGCTGCGGGCCCGCCGAGGGCGGCCCGCCGGGGTCCTGGGGGCCGGTGGTCACGGGGGCGCCGGTGGGCTGTGAGCCCGCGGAACCGCCCGCGCCCGGCGGCGTCGTGGCGCCGGCGCGGGTGGTCCTGGTGGCGGACGGGGCCGCGAGAGGACGGTGGGTCTTGGTCACCGTGACGGCCGGCGTGGGCTTCGGCTTGGCGCTCCCGTCCAGCAGGGCCGCGCCGGTGTCCTCGGGGCCGGGCGTCCCGCTCTCGGAACCGCCGTTCCCCCCGCCGCCGTTCCCGCCATTACCGCCGCCGCCCGTGTCGCCGCCGCCGGCGTCGGGCCGCGACGTCGTCGGCGTGGGGCTCGGCGAAGGGGTGGTGAGCAGCATGTCGGCCACCTGGACCGCCTGGTCGCGGAGCGCCTGGGGGAGCGGCGCGCCGCCGAGCTCCTCGACCCGGGCCTGCGCCTTGTCGCTCACCGCGTACTTGACGAACAGCGACAGCGCCTTGCGCTTCTCCAGCGGCAACGGGTTCTGGCCGTTCGCGTCGGCCTTCGGGACGGCGATGTAGTGGACCATCGGCAGCGAGTACGCCGCCGCGTTCCCCTTGTCGTCGAAGACCGCCGTGTAGGTCCCGTCGTCGTTCTTCCTCATCGACGAGAACGCGGCGAGGATCGACTCCTTGGTCGGCTTGACGTACTTGCCCGCGGCGTTCTTCAGCGCGGACACCCCGAGCGGGAATCCGCGTTCGGCGAGCGCCTTGACCTCGGTGATGTCCACGTAGCCGAGGGCCGCCCTCTGGTTCCTGAGGGTCTTGGCGTTCGGGTCCGGCTTGCCCTCCTGGTCGAGCTTGGTCAGGTCGCCGAACTGCGTCGCGACCTGCCGGGCGGTCTCGGCACCGCTCTGGGTGCCCCGGGTCCCCGCCGCGCCCGCGAGCAGTTCGAGACCGCCCGGATCGCTGTTGGGGAACTCGCGCTTGAACAGGTCGGCGGGGATGTTGGCCGCGAGCCACGAGGACAGCACCTGATTCTGGGCCGACTGGCCGAGGCGGAAGATGCTGACGACGTCTCGGGGAGGGAGCTCGCAGCCGTGGTTGTCCACGCTGAACAGGGACTTCTGCCCGAGAGCGCTCCAGCCGCTGGTGTAGTCGTTCAGGTAGGCGAGTGGACCGCTCCCGGGGGCGGAGGCCTGGCCGAGCATCCACGCCAGGGTGGTGGGGCTCAGGCGTGCCTCGCGGATCGGGCGGCCGGCGATCTCGACCTCGTTCGCCACGGCGAGCGCGGTGAGCGAGATGGGGGCGTACGCCACCTCACCCCCCGCCGTGTCACGGTCGTAGGGGATGCCGGTGACCGAGAAGTCGGCGCCGCGCTCGAACGCGCTCTGGAATCCCGCCTTGAGCGTGCCGGCCCCCTGGACGGAGGTGGTGCGCGAGAAGCTCACGTCGGCGGCCTTCGGCAGGGCGCGGACCTCGGTCAGCCAGGTCTCGAAGGCCGTGACGACGTTGGAGGCGCCGCTGCCGTGGATGATGTCGCCCACGCGCTCCCCGGCGATCGGGTCGAGCGGGGGTGGCGGCTTCTCCGTGGGGAAGTCCGGCGACACCAGCGCGGGCACGGCGGCGGTGACCGGTGCTCCGTCGCCGCCGGGGGCGAACCCGAGGTTCTCGCTCACCGCCGCGCGGGCCGGTTCCTCGATGCCCTCAGGCGGCGTCTTCTGCGGAAGCAGGGCCGGCGTCGGCGTCGTGACGTAGTCCAGCGGCTGCTGCCACTCGCACTCGCTCGCGATCACGACGCAGGGGGCGTACTGCGAGTTGCAGGTGAAGGGGTAGTTCGCCGTCACGCCGCCGCTGGCGTTCTCGTACACCGTGGAAGGCGTCATCGTGCCCTGCCTGACGGTCAGGGTGGCCGCACCGGTGCCGTCCGCCTTGGTGGCGCCGGACTGGCGGATCTGGTGAGCGCACCACTGGAACGGGTGCCAGGTCTTCCAGCCGTAGGCCTCGCCGTCGTACACCGACCACGCGCGGACGGGATCGACGCACTGGGTGAGCACGACCGACGAGTTCGGCGTGAAGCCCTTCCAGCGGACGTTCACCTCCTGCGCGGCGCCGAGCTTCTGGGCGGGGACACCGTCCACCCTCGCGCCGCCGTCGGCCGTCCACACCTCGACCGAAGGGGTCTCCTCCGCCGCGCGGGCCGTGGACTGGACCGCGACAGGGGTGACCGCCAGAACCGCGGAACTTCCCGTCACGGCGACCACCAGCAGTGCCCAACGTCTACGTCGCAACACGTCCGCATCTCCTATATCCAGAAACGGGGGACGTGCGTCAACGCGCGCAGTTCCCCCCGTATAGGGAAGCGCCCTGAACTTCCCCCGGACAATGGCTGCGGCCATTCGTCGGGGTGCCGTCCGGAGTCGTTCATCCGGCATTCCATCCCTGGAAACAACCTCAAAAGGCCTCGAAACACCGAAGAAAAGGTGTCGGGCACGTGCCCGCGCCCGTTCATCCCCCGTTCTCGCACCGGCCATGGGCCTGGCTCGACACTGGCGACGGACCTCGGGAAACGCAGATGACCGGGAAATCCGCCCACGCATTCACCACACGCCTATGAGGGGATCGACGTGCAGCCAACTGGCCCCGAGGGGTCGGTCACGAGTGAAATGCCCGAGACGGGGCCGCACGCTCAGGAACCGCGAAAGCTGGAAGCCCGCCTCACCGACGCCGATCGTCTCTACCGGGCCTTCGTCGCCTCGGGTGCCGGGGCCACCCTGGTGCTGATCACCCTCATCGGCGTCTTCCTGCTGATCGGGGCGTTACCCGCGCTAAGGACGGCGGGGCTGTCGTTCCTCACGACGCAGCCCTGGGCGCCCGACGGCCAGCCGCCGAAGTTCGGCGTCGCCGCGATGATGTTCGGCACCTTCGTCAGCGCCGCGGTGGCGATGGTGATCACCGTGCCGGTCGCGGTGTGCACGTCCCTCTTCATCAACGAGTACGCACCCCGGGCCATTCGCCGGGGGCTCACGTCCCTGGTCGACCTGATGGCGGCCATCCCCAGCCTGATCTTCGCGATCTGGGGCCTGTTCCTGCTGGTGCCGCTGCTCCAGCCGATCGAGGACTGGGCCGTCGCGCAGTTCGGCGGGTGGATGCCCCTGATGGAGGCCTCGGCCACGGGAGGGTCCTTGTTCAACGCGGGACTGATCATCGCCTGCATGGCGATCCCGATCACCACCTCGATCATCCGTGAGGTGCTGGCACAGGCGCCGAGGCACGAGTGCGAGGGCGCCCTGGCCCTGGGCGGCACCCGCTGGGGGATGATCACGGCGGTGATCCTCCCGTTCGGCAAGGGCGGCATCATCGGCGGCTCGATGCTCGGACTCGGCCGCGCGCTCGGGGAGACCCTCGCCGCGACGCTCATCCTGTCGATCGCCTTCGAGATCAAGCCCAGGATCCTGGAGAACGGCGGCATCACCGTGGCCAGCGGCATCGCCATCGAGTTCAGGGACGCGCAGGAGATGGGGCTCAGCGCGCTCATGGCCGCCGGGCTCGCGCTGTTCCTGGTCACCTTCGCCATCAACATCCTCGCGGCCCTGGTGGCCAACAGGTCACGCCCGGGAGCGGGCAGGTGACCGCGCCGGAGACCAAGGCGCTGCCCATCGCCCCGGGGACGGGGGGACGGCGGCCCGCCTCGGGCGCCGGCACCGGGCCGTCCCGGACGGCGCAGCCGAGGCGGCGGCCCAGGGCGTGGCGCTGGAGCGACGTGCTGGAGACGGCCGGCGCGCTCGCGGCCGCGTTCTTCCTGACGTGGCTGCTGTTCACGCGGCTGCTGCCGTTCCGGGTCATGCCGGTCGCGTTCGCCGTGGCCTGGTACGCGCTGTTCCTGCCGATCCACTGGTTCGTGACCAAGGACGGCCAGGGCCGGGCGGTGGCCAAGGACCGGCTGGTCACGGTGCTGATCGGCACCGGGGCGGCGTTCGCCTTCACGCCGATCGTGTTCGTGGTCGGGTACGTCGCCTACCGGGGTCTCAAGGTGCTCGGCCCGAGCTTCTTCACCGAGACCATGCAGATCGTCGGCCCGCTGTCGAAGGCGACCGAGGGGGGCGCCCTTCACTCGATCATCGGCACCCTGGAGCAGCTGGCGCTCGCCACGGCCATCGCGGTGCCCCTTGGGGTGCTCACCGCCGTCTACCTCAGCGAGATCCAGGGCCCGCTCGCCCGGCCCGTGCGGCTCGTCGCCGACGCCATGACCGCGCTGCCCTCGATCGTCGCGGGCCTCTTCGTCTACTCCCTGCTGATCAAGCCGCACCTGTGGTTGCAGTCGGGGATCCTCGGCAGCCTCGCGCTGGCCATCCTCATGCTCCCCACGGTGACGATCACCGCCGAGCAGGTGCTCCGCGTCGTGCCGGGGAGCCTGCGCGAGGCCGCGCTGGCGCTCGGCGCGCCGTACTGGCGCAGCGTGCTGATGGTGGTGCTCCCGACCGCGAGGGCGGGCCTGGCGACCGCCGTGATCCTCGGCATGGCTCGCGTGGTGGGTGAGACCGCGCCCGTGCTGATGACCACGGGCGGCACCACGGTGCTGAACACCAACCCGTTCGCGGGACACCAGGACAACCTGCCGCTGTTCGTGTTCACGCAGATCAGGAGCTCGCAGGAGACCCAGGTCGAGCGGGCCTGGGGCGGCGCGCTGATCCTGCTGATCGTCGTGCTGCTGCTGTTCGTGCTGGCGAGGATCGCCGGCTCGGCGGGCTCCGGCCGGCGCAGGGTCCGTTTCCCCGGCCGTGGCGGGCAGCGCCGTGGCCGCTGAAGGCATATCCGGAGCGGAGAGGACCGACCTGATGACCGTGCCAGACGTCGAGCACACCAGGCCCATCCCCGAGGCGGCCGCCGGCCCCGTCGGCGGCGTCCTGGAAGGCGTGGACGTGAGCTGCTGGTTCGGCTCCCGCAAGGTGCTGGAAGGTGTCAACATCAAGATGGACGCGGGGGTCGTGACCGCGCTGATCGGGCCCTCCGGGTGCGGCAAGTCCACCTTCCTGCGCACGCTCAACCGCATGCACGAGCTGGTGCCGATCGCCACGCTCGCCGGGTCGGTGCTGCTCGACGGCGACGACATCTACGGAGTCGGCCTGCGCCTCACCGAGGTGCGCCGCCGCATCGGCATGGTGTTCCAGAAGCCGAACCCGTTCCCCGCGATGACGATCGCCGACAACGTGGCGGCGGGCCTGAAGCTGACGGGGACCAAGGTGCGCGACCGCGACCAGCTCATCGAGGCCAGCCTGCGCAGGGCGGGCCTGTGGAACGAGGTGCGCAACCGGCTCGACGCCCCCGCGGGCGGCCTGTCGGGCGGCCAGCAGCAGCGGCTCTGCATCGCGAGGTCCCTGGCCGTCAGCCCCGACGTGCTGCTCATGGACGAGCCGTGCTCGGCCCTCGACCCCACGTCCACCAGGCGCGTCGAGGAGACCATCCTCGAACTGAAGGACCAGGTCACGATCGTCATCGTCACCCACAACATGCAGCAGGCGCAGCGCGTCTCGCAGCACTGCGCCTTCTTCCTCGCCGCCGAGAACGAGCCCGGGCGGGTCGTGGAACAGGGCCCCACAGAGCAGATCTTCTCGGATCCCGAGGACCCGAGAACCGCCGACTACGTCAACGGCCGGTTCGGCTGAGCCGCCGGCGAGTTCTGGAGCACAGGAATGCGAATCCGCCGTCGAGGCACCCGCCTGCTCGTGGTGCTGATGCTGATGATCCTGCCCGCGTCGCTGGGCGCCGCCCCCGCGTGGGCCGCCTCGCCCGTGAACGGGTCAGGTTCCACCTTCGCCTACGTCGCGATCCAGCAGTGGATGTCCGACGTCGCCCGGTTGCAGGGGCTGAGCGTCAACTTCGCGCCCAAGGGGTCGACCCAGGGCCGGCAGGAGTTCGCCTCACGCCAGGCGGACTTCGCCTCCAGTGACGTCTCCTACAACTTCCCCGGCGGGCTCGGCGTCGAGCAGGATCCGCCCTTCAAGTTCACCTACATGCCGCTCGTCGCGGGCGGCACGGCGATCATGGTCAACCTCAAGGACAACGCGGGCAGGCCGATCACCGACCTCCAGCTCTCCGGCGGCCTCCTTGTGAAGCTGTTCACGCAGAACATGTTCTCGTGCGCCAACAAGGGCAGCGAGAAGGAGATCTTCTGGGACGACCAGGCGATCAAGGACGACAACCCCGGCCTCGAGGCACGGCTGCCGCACGTACGGGTGCGCCCGGTCGTCCGCGCCGGCGGCTCAGGCACCACGGCCGTGTTCACCGACTACCTGAACCAGATGGACCCCGGCCGGTGGAAGGCCTACATGCAGGGCGTGGGCGGCAACCCCAACGGGTGCTCCACCGAGAAGTCGTCCAAGTGCACCGACCAGGTGTGCGGCCCGACCGACGTGTGGCCGAACCGGCCGGACACCGACCTGGTGGACGGTTCCGACCGCGTGGCGATCCAGGTGAAGAACGGCAACGCGAGCTGGGGCTGGATCGGATACGCGGAGTACGCCTACGCCATCCAGCTCAACGTGCCGGTGGCGAAGATCAAGAACGCCGCGGGGCAGTACACCCTGCCCACGGCCTGCAACCAGGCGATCGCCCTCACCGCCGCCGAGCGGAACGGCGACGGCACGTACAAGCTCGACAACGTGCACACGCACCCGCACCCGAGCGCTTACGCGATCTCCAGCTACAACTACATCATCGTCCCCACCGAGGGGTTCGACGCCGGCAAGGGCGAGACCCTGGCGAAGTTCGTGCTCTACTCCATCACCGACGGCCAGAAGAACGTCGACCAGATCGGCTACTCACCGCTGCCGTCGAACCTGATCAAGCAGGGTTTCGACGTGCTCGGCCAGGTGCCGGGCCACCCTGCGGTTCCCGGAAACCCTGACACGTGGGGCAAGTTCTACGAGAACCTGCAACTGCCGGACGGGAAGAAATGCGGCCAGGTGGGTGAGCAGACCGCGAACGATCCCCCTCCCGCGCAGAACGACAACAGCGGGAACAACAACCAGAACAACAACAACAACCAGCAGAACAACGACGACAACAAGAAGGACGACAAGGGCGCGGGAAGCCCCAGCCCGACGCCGAGCGCGAGCGCGACCACGAAGGCGCCGGGACCCAAGCCCAGCAAGACGCCCAAGGCCACCACCGGCCCCAAGGCGAGCACCGGCCCCAAGGCCACCACCGGACCCACGGCGGACACCGGTCCCCAGGCCACCGCCGGCCCGTCCGCGTCCGGCTCCGCCACCCCCGGCGAGACGACGAGCGGCGGCGGCGACCCCGGGACCACCACGCCCGGCGCCACCGGGGGCGACGCCACGGTGGCCGTCGACCAGAACGGCCAGCCCATGCCCGAGACGCCCGGTTCGACGGGCAACGGGCTGATCGATCCCACCCTCGCCGCCGGGGCCGCCCGTGAGATCGACACGGTGGCGTCGTCGATCGGCACGCCGTGGACGCTGTTCGGGCTCGCGGTGACGATGCTGGCCATCGTGTTCGCGCCGATGATCCTGGCCGGCGTCCGCCGCCTCGTCCGCGTGGGCCGCCCCGGTGAGTGAGAGATGAGGATCAGAACCCCGCTCGCCGGCCTGGTGGCCTTCGCGGTGGCCGCCATCGGGCTGGTGGCCGCGGCCGTCCCGCCTGCGGCGGCCGCCCCGTCCGGCACGATCGCCGAGCCCGCGGCCGACGGCGCCCTCTATACGCGCGCGCCCATCCTGGTGCGCGGCACGCTGAGCGGCGCTACCCAGACGGTGGTGGCCGTCCAGGACAGGGTCAGCAAGCTCTGGTGGCACGCCGACGGAAGCTGGGGCGACTACGAAGGGCAGCAGGCGGCCCTGGACGCGGGCTCGTGGAGCTTCACCTGGCCGAGCCCCGAGCCCGGCGACTACCTCGTCCAGGCCAAGGCGGTGGCCTCCGACGGGTCCTACGACCCTGCCCTGCCGTACCGGAGGTTCACGGTCGTGGACCTTCCGGCGGCGCTGGCCGCCCCCGCCGGGTTGATCGCGGAGCCGGCCCCGGGCGGCATCGTCCCCGTTGGGCAGAAGACGACCATCCGCGGCGTCGCGCAGGCGTCCGGCGGAGTCGTGTGGGCCGGCGTGACGATCCTCGACAGGGCGGCGCACGCCTGGTGGCACGCCGACGGCACCTGGGGCGCCTACGAGCGGCAACCCGTCACGATCGGCGCGTCCGGTGCGAGCAGGGTGGCGTGGTCCTTCGACTGGACCCCGCCGAAGGACGGTGACTACCTGCTGGAGGTGGCGACCCGGGACGCGGGAGGGGTGACGGCCGTCTCGCCGTCGGTCGTGTTCGCCGCGGACGGCGCGCCCCCCTCGGTCACGGCCGCCGGGCAGGCCTCCTACCCGGTCCAGCACCCGATCACCTGGACCGGCAGCGCCTCCGACAACCGGGGCGTCGTCTCGGTCAGCGTGGCGATCTACGACCGGGCCGCCAAGCTGTGGGCGCGCGACGACGGCACCTGGGGGGACTACCAGTCCAGGCCCGCGACGCTGACCGGGCCGGACGGCGGCATGCCCTGGACGGCGTCCTCGACGGGGCAGTTCGCCTTCAGCCAGGTCGGCTGGACGTTCACCTGGACGCCGCCACGTCCCGGCGACTACGGCCTGTCGGTGTACGCCACCGACTCGATCGGACTGCTCGACACCGCGCATCCGTGGCTGCCCTTCACGGTCACCGCGCCCGGCCAGGACGCCGAACCGCCCGTGGGAGAGGTGACCGCGCCGCTTCCCGACCAGGGCTTGACCTCGCCCGGCATCCGCGTGGCCGGCACGGTCACCGACGACGTCGCCGTCGACAAGGTCCGCGTCGGCGTCCAGAACAGGGACACCGGCAAATGGTGGCAGGCGGGCGGCACCTGGGGCGAGACACCGGGCTGGGCGGTCGCGACGCTCACCGGATCCACCTGGTCCTACCAGTGGGAGGCCCCGGCCGCCGGTCACTACAGCGTCACCGTGCGGTTCGCCGACAAGGCGGGCAGGGAGAGCTCCCGCTGGCGGGGCTTCGACCACGACCCCGGCGCCGACGGCAGGTACGTCACCCTGCTCATGTCCCGCTCGCAGTGGAGCGCGGTGGACAGGGCCTGCCGCCCGCTGCGCGGGGCCGTGAAGCTCGACGAGGTTGCCCGCGAGTTCAAGGCGCGGGGCTTCCCCGCCAGCGGGACCGTCGTGGTCGACCGCACCCTGGACCAGAACCGCCAGTGCCTGGCCGGTTTCGTCGACTACGCCAACTGGGCCGACCTCGCCACCCTCCGTGACCAGTACGGCTGGACGTTCGTCAGCCACGGCATGGGCTACCGGAACGTGACCACGCTGACCCCCGAGCAGCAGCGGGCGGAGTCGTGCGGATCCCTCGCCCCGCTGGCGAGCCGCGGCCACACCCGGGCCTGGGGGCTGTTCGCCTACCCCGACGACCGGCTCACCACGCAGATCCAGCAGGACGTCGTCTCCACGTGCTTCGCCTTCGGCCGGAAGTACGGCAACGGCGTCACCAGCCGGTCCGACCTCGCTCCGCCGTACTTCCAGAACACCTGGAGCCTGCCCGCCGGCAGGTGCGACGACCCGTCGTTGCTGTGCAACCGCTGGGTGCCGAGCGTCACAGGGGCCAACGACTACCGCTACACCTCGCCCGACCAGCTCGCGGAGTTCCTCAGGGGCTACCCGGGCAGGTGGCGGGTGCTCCAGGCGTACCGGTTCATGCGGGGCAAGCGCATCGTGGACACCGGGCAGGGCGAGTCGTGGGACTGCACCGGAACGAGCTGGCGCGGCCACTGGACGGGCGGCGCCGAGGCGTACTGCCTGAACGACTTCCTCACCGCCCTGCGCATGGCGGGCGGGCAGGCGACCGTCACCGATCCCGCCGCGGTCGCCGGCGCCTGGGGCCGTGGCGACCGGACCGCTCCGTGAGAGGACTCCTATGACCGCTTCCGACACCCAGGACGGCGCCGCCGGTCCGGGCGTGGTGACCTACGCGGCCACCCGCCACCCGCGTGCCGTGTGGTGGAGCGCCGGCCTCGGGATGAGCCTGGCGAACGCGGTGCGGCACCGGTTGCGCGGCTACCGCACCCCCCGCCCGTTCGGCGCGGACGACGTCGAGCGCAACGTCGACTACGTCATCGGGGTGGCCGACCGGTGGGCACGGGACGGTGATCTCGACTTCACCGGCCGCAGGATCCTGGAGCTCGGCCCCGGGCCGGACCTCGGCACCGGTGCGATCATGCTCGCCCGCGGCGCGGAGTCCTACACCGCGGCCGACCTGTTCCCGCTGGCGTCCGGCACCGGCCAGGCGTTCTACGAGGCGCTCGGCGCCCGCCTCGGCGGTCCCGTGGAGCGCGACCGGCTCTCCTACCGGGTCACCGCCTTCCCCGGCATGCCGGACCTCCGTGGCCCGTTCGACCTGGTGGTGAGCAACGCGGCGCTGGAGCACTTCGACGACGTCCCCGCGACGTTCGCACGGCTGGCCGAGCTGGTCGCCCCGGGCGGCGTCATGTGCCACCACATCGACGGCATGGCGCACATGCGCGGCATCCGGTCGCGTGACCCGCTCAACCTGCTGCGCTACCCGGCCCCGCTCTACCGGGCGATGAGCTTCCCCGGCATCCCCAACCGGCTGCGGGCGCGGGACTTCCTCGCCTACGCCGCCGCGACCGGCTGGAGCGCCAGGATGGTGCCCGGACTGGTCGCGCCCGCGGCGTACGTCGAGGCGGCACGCCCGGGCCTCACCCGCGAGTACCGGGCTCGTGACGCCGAGGATCTCGCGCTGCTGACCTTCACCCTCGTCGCCAGGCGGCAGGCCGCACCCAAAACAGTGAGCACCCCCAAAACAGTGAGCACCCCCAGAACAATGAGCACCCCCAGAACACTGAGCACTCCAGCAACGCGATGAAAGGCCGGGCTCCGAGGAGTCCGGCCTCTCGTGGGGTGGGGCTTCAGTTCGCGGGCGGGGCCGACTCGGCCTCCGCCGTCATCTGGGGGGTGACCGTCGGCGGCAGGGGGTCGGTGGGCGCCGGAGAGCACTGCGGGCACGGGTCCGGAGTCGGGTCCGCCGTCGGGGTGCGGGTCGGCTTGACGGTCGGCTTCGCGGTCGGCTTGGTGGTGGGCTTCGTCGGCGTGGGCGTCGGGGTGGGCTTCGGCCTGGTGGTCTGCTCCGGCTGGGAGTCGCCCGTGCCCGAGGGGCAGGGCTGGTCCGGCTCCTGCCCAGGCTCCGCCGTCGGCTGCACCGGGGTGGTGCAGTCGTTGCCAGGGGAGACCGTCGGGGTGGGTGTCGGAGTGGTGAGCGGCGTCGTGGCGATCGTCGGGCTGGGCTCGGCACGCTGGCTGCCGCCGGCCGGGGGCTGGACGCCGTTCCACGGCCTGCGCGTGCTCGACTCGTCAGGCGGCGACGTGTCCCACTGAACCTGGGTGATGCGCTGGTCCGTGCTGATGTGCTCGCGCAGCGGCGGCACGATCATCACGACCGTGGCCGCCACCAGGACGGCGCCGCACGCCGACGCGGCGGCTCGCCACCAAAAGACACCCCGCAGGCCACGCTGGTCGATGCGGGTGCGGATGATCTGCAGTCCTTCTGCGGAGGGCACGACAGAATCCGCCTCCGCGCGCAAGACACGGCGGAGGACCTCGCCGTACTCGTCGGGGGACTCGGTCATGACAATTGCTCCAGTACGGTGCGTAAGGCGGCCATGCCGCGGGCTGTGTGGCTCTTCACCGCACCCTTGCTGATGCCCATGGCGCTGGCGATCTCAGCCTCGGAGAGGTCGCCGTAGTACCGCAGCACCAACGCCTCGCGCTGCCTGGTCGGGAGCCCGCGGAGCGCCTCGATGACGGCGGACCGCTCGAGCTCTCCTATGGCTCCGTTCTCCGCGCTCGGGGCGTCGGGGAGGCCCTTGGGGGCGTACTTCTCCACGACGGCACGATGACGGAGCACTGAGCGCGATCGGTTCACGACCGACTGGCGCAGGTAGGCGAGTGCCTTGTCGGTGTCACGCAGGCGGCGCCATGCCCCATGGAGGGCGACGAACGCGTCCTGCACGACTTCCTCAGCGGTGGCGCTGTCACGCACCAACAGCATGGCGAGACGCACGAGCGACCGATAGTGGGCGCTGTAAAGCGCCGTAACGGCCATGTCGGCGTCCCATCCGACGGGCACCGCCCCCATCGACCTTTCGGCCACGAGGGTCTCGGTGGTCACATCTGTTGGACGCACGGCCTTCCCAGAGGGTTTACTCTCTGCCGGTTCTTTAGGGGGCATGACCCAGTTGTGTCCTCGCCGGTGGCCTCGCCGACACTGACCGCTATCTGACGCTGAAGTGTCGCACACCAACCCTAGCCGCGAGGATCTTTCGACGGGACCACCTAGGTATTACCGATTGGCAACAGAGGTGACTACCCTTCAGGCGTGACAGACTGCCTGTTCTGCAAGATCGTGGCCAAGGAGATCCCGGCCGCGATCGTCTACGAGACCGACCGCACGGTGGCCTTCCGCGACGTGAACCCGCAGGCCCCGACGCACGTGCTGGTGATCCCCAAGGGGCACTACGAGAACGCCGCGGTGCTCGCCGCGGCCGACGACGGGCTCGCCGACGAGGTGCTCAAGACGGCCCACGCGGTCGCGGTCCAGGAGGGCGTGGCCGACGACGGCTACCGCCTGGTGTTCAACACCGGCCCGCAGGCCGGTCAGACCGTCTTCCACGTGCACGGCCACCTGCTCGGCGGCCGGGCCATGCACTGGCCTCCGGGCTGAGCCCGGCCCGGATACGATGGCCTTAGCCAGCGGCGCGGTCGGGCCGGATGCCAGGCGACTGCACGGTCATCCGAGCGAGCGCGACAGACAAGTACACCAGGCCGGGAGGCGAGCAGGCCGCAGGGCCGCCCATGTCCGAGTCACACGAATCCCGCAGCGCGCCGAACGGCGCGCAGACCAGCGAACCGCCGCGCGTCAAGGGCCCGTCACGCACGCAGGCCAAGGTCGTCATCCCGGACCAGTACTCCATGGTGAGCATTCTCGGCTCCCGTGACGAGCTGCTGCGGGTCATCGAGGCCTCGTTCCGCGCGGACGTCCACGTCCGTGGCAACGAGATCACCATCAGCGGAAGCCCGGAGGAGAGCAGCCTCCTGGTGCGGCTCTTCGAGGAGATGGTCGAGCTCGTCAGGTCCGGGGCCCAGCTCACCGGCGACGCGGTGGAGCGGAGCATCGCCATGCTCCGCATGAGCTCAGGCCGTCCCGCCGACGTGCTCTCCCTTGACATCCTGTCGGCGCGGGGGCGCACGATCCGCCCGAAGACCGTCAACCAGAAGCGTTACGTCGACGCGATCGACAAGCACACGATCGTCTTCGGCATCGGCCCCGCGGGCACGGGCAAGACCTACCTGGCGATGGCCAAGGCGGTGAAGGCCCTCCAGAACAAGGACGTCAACCGCATCATCCTCACCCGGCCGGCGGTCGAGGCGGGTGAGCGGCTCGGCTTCCTGCCCGGCACGCTGTACGAGAAGATCGATCCCTACCTGCGCCCGCTCTACGACGCGCTCCACGACATGCTCGACCCCGACTCGATCCCGCGCCTGATGGCGGCGGGCACCATCGAGGTGGCGCCGCTCGCCTACATGCGCGGGCGCACGCTCAACGACGCCTTCATCATCCTGGACGAGGCGCAGAACACCTCGCCCGAGCAGATGAAGATGTTCCTCACCCGCCTGGGCTTCGGGGCCAAGATCGTCGTAACCGGCGACGTCACCCAGATCGACCTCCCCGGCAGCACAGAGAGCGGTCTGAAGGTCGTCCAGGATATCCTGGAGGGCATTCCGGACATCCATTTCAGCAGGCTGACGAGCGCGGACGTCGTGCGGCACAAGCTGGTGAGCGACATCGTCGACGCCTACAGCCGTTACGACCTCGCGACCGCCGAGCCTCATGCCATCAAGGGCGCCAAGCGCCCCCGGGGGAGATAAGAAACACCATGAGTATCGAGGTGGCCAACGAGTCGGGCGTGGAGATCGACGAGTCCTCGCTCGTGAAGCTGGCCGGTCACGTGCTCGGGCGCATGGGCATCCACCCGCTCGCCGAGCTCTCCATCCTGATCGTGGACGAGGCGGCGATGTCGCAGCTCCACGAGCAGTGGATGGGCGAGCCCGGGCCGACGGACGTGCTCGCCTTCCCGATGGACGAGCTGCGGCCGAGCCCGGGCGGTTCACGCCAGGAGGGCGACGCCCCGCTCGACCCGGCACTTCTCGGAGACGTCGTGCTGTGCCCGCAGGTCGCGGCCAAGCAGGCGGCGGAGGCCGGCCACGGCACCCGCGACGAGCTTGAGCTTCTTTGCACGCACGGCATCCTTCACCTCCTCGGCTACGACCACGCCGAGCCGGACGAGCACGCGGAGATGTTCGGCCTCCAGGGCGAGCTGCTCGACGCGTGGCGGGAGGTGCGGCGGGAGCCGTGAGTTCCCCCAGCGGGTGGTTGCTGTCAGCCGCCCTTCTGATCTTCATCGGCGGCCTCCTGGCCAGCGCCGAGACGGCTCTCGCGCGCATCTCCCGGGTGCGCGCGGAGGAGTTCGCGCGCAAGGGGCGGCGCGGCGCGCAGCGCCTCCAGGCGATCGTCGCCGACCCGCCCCGCTACCTCAACCTCCTGCTGCTGCTCCGGCTCAGCTGCGAGCTGATCGCCACGGTGATCGCGACGCTGCTGTTCATCGACTGGCTGGGCGACGAGGGGCAGGCCTACGCCGCGGCGGCGGGCGTCATGATCCTGATCAGCTACGTCATCGTCGGGGTCTCGCCGCGCACCCTCGGCCGCCAGCACGCCGAGCCGGTCGCGCTGGCGAGCGCCCCCATCGTGTACGGGCTGACGCGCATCTTCGGGCCCCTTCCCAAGCTGCTCATCCTGCTCGGCAACGCGCTGACGCCGGGCAAGGGCTTCAGGGACGGCCCGTTCACCTCCGAGGCCGAGCTGCGCGATCTCGTCGACCTGGCCGAGGAGCGCCGGGTCATCGAGCCCGACGAGCGCCAGATGATCCACTCGGTCTTCGAGCTGGGCGACACCCTGGTACGCGAGGTGATGGTGCCGCGCACCGACATGGTCTTCATCGAGCGCGGCAAGACCCTCTCCCAGGCCATGTCCCTGGCGCTGCGCAGCGGCTTCTCCCGCATCCCCGTCGTCGGCGAGAACGAGGACGACGTGGTCGGCATCGCCTACCTCAAGGACATCGTCCAGCGGGTGCACGAGTCGACCGCGAGCGGCGACGCCGAGCGTGAGAAGGTCGGCTCGCTGATGCGCCCGGCCACCTATGTGCCAGAGAGCAAGCCGATCGACGAGCTCATGCGCGAGATGCAGGCACGGCAGATCCACCTCGCCATCGTGATCGACGAGTACGGCGGCACCGCCGGCCTGGTCACCATCGAGGACGTCCTCGAGGAGATCGTCGGTGAGATCGCCGACGAGTACGACCAGGAGGCGCCGCGCGTCGAGTGGCTCGACGACGGGAGCGCCCGGGTGACCGCGCGGCTTCCCGTGGACGAGCTGGGCGAGCTGTTCGACATCGAGCTGGAGGTCGACGACGTCGACACGGTGGGCGGCCTGCTGGCCCACGCCCTCGGCCGGGTCCCCATAGCCGGGTCCCGCGCCACCGTCGACGGCCTGAGCCTGACCGCCGAGAGCACCGCCGGCCGCCGCAACCGCATCAGCACGGTCGTCGTGCACCGAGTGGTCCCCGCCGAGGACGTCGCCGTGCACGCCTCCGCCGACCGCGAGTGACGTGTCGGCCGTCTGGTTGCCGGTGCTACCGCCCTGCCGCTCGATCGGCGAGATCGCCGAGTTCTACGGTGCGCTGGGCTTCACCCGGACCTACCGTCAGGTTCGCCCGAACCCGTACCTCGCGCCGGCCCGCGCTCGGGTGGCTTTCTAGGGCTGGAAACCGGGATGTACGTCTTATGGGGATATGGCGTCAAGCGTCCTTTAAGTGTATTGCAAGTGGTTCATGGAAGTTTGTTGTCAGGCGCCCACCGGCTCGGGGCGCCGGTAAGGGGAGGGCCGGTGTACCGGGAGGGGTTCACGGCACACCGGCAGAGCTGGGGGGACGCGTGGCGGCCCTGGCCGGGAGACCGGCCGGGTCCGGCACGCCAAAAAGGGTGCCTCACCTGCGCTGGGCGGGTGAGGCACCCTTTTGACTTACGGGTCCCGATCAGCGGGTCACCGCGAGTCCGGTCTGACCGGGCTGGATCAACGGGTCACGCCGGGTTGGTTCGACCAGGAGCGATCGGGGCCGGGTGTGGTCGGATCGGGCTCGGCCGGGGCCGGGTCTGGTCGGATCGGGCTCGGCCGGGGCCGGGTCTGGTCGGATCGGGCTTGGTCAGGCGATGACGCTGGGGGCGACCGGGCCGTCGCCGCCCCAGACGCTCTCGTCCTCGGTCAGCCAGGTCGAACGCTCGCGTTCCTGGCTCCCCTCGTTGCCCTGCCCGCCCATGGGCATGAACGGCATGCCGCCCATTCCCGGCGTGCCGGCGGCACGCGTGGCCAGGGCCGGGGTCACACCGCCGGCACCGCCGCCGCCGTAGGAGGAACCGAGGCCGGAGCCGCCGGTGCCGGTGCCCGTCGCGCCCGTCCCGAGGCCCGCCGGGATGATCGGGCCCGACGAGTTCGGCGACGTGACGCCGTTGAGGTTCGGGGTGTTGAGACCCGTCGTGTTCGGCGTGTTGAGCCCGCTGGTGTTCGGGGTGTTGAGCCCGGTGGAGGGGTTGAGCCCCGCCAGGCCGGTGCTCCGGGGATCGTTCGGGTTCGGCCCGCCCGGAAGGCCCGTGCCGCCCGTGCCGCCCGAAGGGTTCGAGGGATCGTTGACGCCGCCACCTGGCACGCCGTTCCCCGGGACGCCGTTCGAGCCGTCGCCGGGCAGGCCCGTGCCGCCCGGCCCGGTGCCGCCCGATCCGGTGCCGCCCGATCCCGTGCCGCCCGATCCCGTGCCGCCGGTGCCGCCGCCCCCGGAGAGGTTCGACGGGATGTTCGGGTCGGACCCGGGCATTCCGGTGCCGCTCGGACCACCGCTCCCCGAGTAGTCAGAGGGGTTCAAGCCGGACGGACTGTAGCCGGATGAGCCGCGCGGCGTGTGGCCGCCGCCGTTGAGGCCCGAGGTGTCGAAGTTGGAGGTGTCGAGGTCGGGCTTCTCGGGAGGGGCCGGAGAGGGAAGGACCGTGGTGACGTCCAGCGGGAGCGTGTCGTAGACCGCGACGATGCGCTCGTTGAGGTTCTCGATGTGCTGGCGGGCCATTTCGTTCTCGGAGGCCGAGGTGGTCCTCCAGCCGGACAGCCATCCAGGCATGTCGTCATCGAACGTGTACGGGCCGCTTTCGGGCAGGTGGGCCTTGGCCTTCCTCAGCTCGTCGGCGTAGTCCTTGTGGGCCGCGCCCACCTGGCGGGCCCTGGCGGCGAGCTCCCTGGCCGAGGCGTGCAGTAGCTGGAGCGCCTGCTGGGCCTGCTGGGAGGACTTGTCCTTCCAATCTCCGGCCATCGTTCCGGCCAGCGATTCGAGAAGGTTGTAGGTGTCCTCCAGGTAGCCGGCCGCGGCGATGTAGGCGTCACCGGCGGTCGACAACGCCTCCGGATTGGTGTTCTGCAGCTTCGTTCGAACGCTTTCGACCCCGCCGTAGGTGCCGGTGTCCCCGCGCGGCGGAGCCGTCCCCGCCTTGATCGCCTGTATCTGGCTGATGCGCTCCATATCGACCCATCGTTGAACCGTTGATCGCTTCAGGTGGCTTTACTACTTTGGTCGGCCTTGCCCAGGTTGAGGAGGGCTGCCTTCGTCGTCGCGACCGCGGCCTCGTACTTGCCGATGAGTTCGGCGTAGCCCGTGTAGATCGCCGTGTGGCCCTTCGTCAGCACGCCGGCCAGCTCCTGGGCCGCGTCCCACTCGCCGCAGTCCTTGACCGCCACCTGCCCGTACGTCTTCAGGTGCTCAGCGGTGCCCGCCTCGATGCCCTTCAGGCGCGCGACGTCGTCCTCAAGTGCCTTGATCAGGTTCTTGACGGTCGAGTGGTAGACGTCGACGCCGTCCTTGACGTCGAGCCCCGGCCACTTCTCCTCGATGTGGAACCCGTTGTAGGCGAACCCGCTCCTGCCGTTGCCGCTCATGTCTGTCCCCTAAGCTCTCAGGCCGCCCTGCCGGCGCGTCGCGCTGCCAGGGCGGTCCGCTCGCCGTGAGCCCGCCGAGCCCTATCTGCCGTCGAACATGCTGACGTTGGCCTTCTCGGCGAGCGAGAAGTTCTCGTGGCCCTGCTCGATGACCGCGCCGAGCTGCTGCAGCAGGGCCGCCATCCGCGCGGAGGCCGCGTCCCACTTGCTCCTGGCCTGCCAGTACGCGGTGCGGGCGTCGCCGTCCCACTCGCCCAGCAGGCGGTCGAGGTCGGTCTCGAGCTGCTGGAGCGTGCCTTCCATGGCCTGCCACTGGCGGGCGAAGTCCTGGCGCCCGGTGGTCATGCTGCCGAAGTTGACGAGCGTGCGGTCGACGTCGTTGTTGATAGCCATGATGATTTCCGTTCGTCAGACGCGGGTCAGGTCAGGCGTTGATGTTCGCGCTGAGCCGGTTGGTGGCCTCGGTCTGCGCGTGCTCGGTCTCGCGGTACCGTCCTTCGACCGCGTGGAGCTTCCGCGCCAGGTCCTGCAGCTCCCCGAGCACGATGGAGAGCTCCTGGTTCCAGCGCCCGAAGGCGCCCGTTTCCGCGTCACCGAAGGCCATGCCGGAGGAGCCGCCCCAGCCCTGGCGAAGCTCTTCCGTGTGGCTGATGAGCTGGCTCTTGATGCTGCCGATGAGCACATGCGCCGTGTCGGTCTTCTTCGCCGCTTCGACGATCTGGGGAAGCTGTGCGGCGGTCTGCTGGGCCACGAAGTACCTCCTGAGATGCGGCCTGCACGCTCGCGGCGGCTCTCCATGCGACGCGCATCGTCGCCCCCGCGATGCTGATCAACCCCACATTAGGATCATTCGCAACACAGTGGACAGACGTCACATTGCGAGTCAGTAACGCTTTCGCGTCCCCCTCGTCGCTCACGCCGTCAGGGCTTGAGGACCTCCGCCTGGCTGACCGGCACGGGCACGCGAGCGGCCGCCGGGTCCAGGGGCGGGCCCTCCGGGATCAGGTGCAGCAGCTGGGCCGGCAGCGGGGCGACCTCGCTCTGCTCGTAGCCGAGCTTGGGCAGCAGATCGGCCGAGGCCAGGGCGAACCGCCGCCCCTGGTCGGTGACCAGCGAATAGTTCTGGACCGCGTCGAGCTGGCCCTCCCCGGGCAGCAGCCCCGCGAGCACCGCGCCGCCCGGAGGCAGCATCACCTGGTCGACGTGGTCCTGGTCGGAGGCGACGCCCTGCGGGACGGGGATCTGGACACGGCTGCCGATCGTCAGCCGCGCGCGGGTCGATCCCTTGGCCGTGTCGGGGTAGACGGCGCACAGCTGTGACGCGGGGTCGGGGCTGGTGACCTCGGGCATCGTCGAAGGCAGGCCGTCGGCGGCCAGTGACGTGCGCGACTGCGGGGCCGCGTTGGCACGGGCCGCGTCGAGCTCGATGGCGCGCACGGGGCTCCTGCCGTACGCGCCCTTGCTCGCCGGATCCTGCAGGAGCAGGGTGGCCTGCGTCTGGGTGATCGAGGCCAGGCCGTCGCGCAGCAGCACGTACCAGCGGGGGGCGCCGCCGGTCACCGCCGGCACGGTGTACACCCGGCCGACCGCGGAGGCGCGCCCGTCCGGCCCGTGCACCCTCCCGCCCAGGCCCGAGATGGCGGGACCCCGGAAATCGGGGCCGATGGGGAGGGCGTTGAGCCAGGTGGCGGGTACCTGGCGGGGCTGCTCGGCGGTCAGGGCGCGGACTCCGGCGTCCGACACCCGCAGGCGGCGGTCCGCGAGGATCACCCACGACTGCTGGCCGTCGTCGGCGATCATGGCGTCCCCGCCGAACGGCCTGCCGCCGACGTCCATGCCGCCGACCAGCGAGACGTACGGCCTGCGGGTGCCGCTCGGGTCCACGCTCTCGGCCACGCAGGCCGACCATGGGCCGTGGACGAGCTTCTCCGGCGCGGGCAGCGAGTTGGGCGCCCCCGGGATGCCCACCAGCGTGCCCCGGGTGAAGCCCGCCAGCGACGCCGACGACACCGTGCGCACCTTCACGTCCGCGCTGTCGAGCAGCAGCCTGGCCGAGGTGTAGTTGGCGACCGGGATGAGTTTGGCCTCCTGCCGGCTGTAGACGTAGGTCGCGCCGGTCTGCTCCTCGACGATCAGCGTGCCCGGCTCGGTGAGGGAGGTCGCGCCGCCCGGCTTGATCAGCCCCCAGACGCCGAAGCCCGCCACGACCAGCACCGCCACCAGCACGCCGCAGAACATGGCGACGTTGTGCCTGCGCATGGGGGACTCAGGGACGTCGGGCTCTCCCTGGAGCAGGGCCATGCCCAGGCGCTGCGTCATCAGCCGGTGCGCCTGGTAAAGATCTCGACGAGTCTGCATGCCACCTCAAGCGTTGCCTGGCGGGTCCTCGCGGACAGCATAGAAGCGTGCGGGGGGACGGGGATCAAGCCCGGCCTGAAGTGGGGGTTCGCCCCCGGACGCGACCGCGGGGCCGGCTCGGCGCCTTTCTGTACGGCCCGGCGGGGGCTGGGCTAGTCTGCATTTCCAGGGTTGATCACGTGCTGTCGGGTGCGAAGCGGGGGCGGGAGTGAGCGGGCAACTGGGCATAGAAGCGCTGCTGAACGGGTCGGTGACCTCCGCCTCATCGGGGACCTCCGCCTCCTCCGCCTCCTCCGCCTCCGAGGGCGGCGCCTCCGCGTCCGCCTCGGCCGGCACCGTCACGGGCGGGCCGTACGCGGTGCCCGACGGCGGGTCCGCGTCGCACGCCGTCGGCGCGAGCGCGTCCGGGCAGCCTTCGGCGGCGGACGGCCCGGTCGCCGCGGACCCGAGCCTCTCCGGCCCCGGCCATCCGTACGGTCAGGGGAACTCTGTCTCGACCGGTGACCCCGCGGGCGCCGATCCGCTGTACCAGGTGACGGGCCCGTCGTTCCCGGAGACGCGGGACACGACGTACCCCCAGGTGAGCAACCCCGCGGACCCGAACAACCCTGCCGACCCGAGCGGCCCCGTCGAGCCCAGCGGCCCCGCCGGTCCGGACGCCCGCGACCCGTCCGGCTCCACGCAGGGGGACCCGTACTCCCCGGACTCCGTCGATCCGAGCGGGCCGGCGGATCCGAACGGCCCGGTCTATCCCGTCGACCCGAACGGTCCCGGCCTGCCGGACTCCCAGCTCCCAGAGCCGCCCGACGCCAACGCCCCGGACACCCCCGAGGCCCCCGACCCGAACGCCCCTGACCCGAACGTCCCTGACCCGAACGTCCCGGATCCGAACGTGCCGGATCCGAACGTGCCGGATCCGAATGTTCCCGGCATCCCTGACCCGAGCGTTCCCGAGGTTCCGGATCCGTCGGTGCCCGGGGTTCCCGACCCGAACGCGCCCGGGCATCAGGACCCCGAGATCCCCAAGGTGCCCGATCCGAGCATCCCCGACCCGAACCTTCCCGGCCCGTCCGGTCCCTCGGGTGCGGGCTCGTCAAGTGACCCCGGTATCGGCGTGCCCCAGGCTCCGAGCGGGGGAGGCGGCGGCAGCGGCTTTCCCGACATTCCCACCGGGGGGACCGGCGGAGGCGGCGGCAAGAACGGCGGGACGGGCAAGGACGACGGCAAATCCGGCAAGGACGGCAAGGGCGACGGGAAGGACAAGGGCGACGGGAAAGCCGGCACCCGTGAGGTCAAGCACGAGGCCGTCATCGACCTCGGCGTCAAGATCTACAACGGGCCCGGCGCCAAGGCGGAGGCCGTCAAGAAGGAGCCGGGGAACAACCACATCGGCTTCCTCGACTGCGGTGCCGTGGGCATGCCGATCTCCGGCGCCCACGGTGGCGTGTGCGCCGGCTCCGGCAGCTACATCGAAGCGGTGCGCAAGCAGATGGAGATCTGGCGCGATGACCTGAAGCGTTCCGGCGAGAACTGGAAAGCCAGTCATGGTGACGTGCTGAAGAGCCTCGACGGGATCAAGTCGGAGATGAAGCCGTGAGCTACGAAGGCTGGGAGTACGGGTACGTCGCCGGGGTCCTTGGAGCCCTGGGGTACTGCGTTGTGAACCCCGTCAGAGGGCGCATGATCGGGCTGGCCATCGGGGGCATCGCCTCCAAGCCCGGCCCCCTGTCCAGGGCGGGGGACAAGTGGGGTGAGATCGCCAAGGCACTGGAAGGCGTGGGGGCCGACCTCCAGAAGCATGTGAGCGATGTGCCCGCGAAGGACTGGACCGCCCAGGACCAGGAGGCGTTCAAGGGGGCGGTCGAGATGATGGTCAAGAACATCGACGAGGGCAAGAACGTGCACGACGACTCGGGCAAGATCATGCACGGGATGGCCGAGCTTTCCTTCTGCGGCGCGGTGACGTCCGGTGCCGTGGGATCGCTTCTCATCGCTCTGACGATCTACACCATCGCGACACGTGGCATTCCGGTCGTCAACGTGGCGTCGCAGGCGACGTCGGAGGTCGCCGCCACGGGCGCGCAGGTGACCATAGGCGGCCTGGTGAAGAAGTACGGAATGGCGGCCGGTGCCGCGGCGACGGTGTTCACCATGGTCCAGGCCAAGCAGGGGGAGCTGGAGTCCAAGGTCACCGCCATGAGCGCGAACAAGGAGCAGGTGAAGCAGGCGCGCATCCCGCTCTCCAACATCTAGCGGCACTCCGAAGAGCCGTCCGCTGTGGCGCGAACCCGGCGGAGCGGAGACTCGAATCTCCGGCTCGGCGCCGGGTGGTGGATCAGGTGGGCGGGCGCCGTACAGGTATCGGGTCAGGACTGGAGGCGACGCCGGATCTGCTCCAGATCCGACATCACTTCCTCGAACGTGCGGTCGTAGGCGGCCTCGGCCTGCTTCACCTGCGCGAGGGCGGCGTCGGGATCCCTGAGCAGGTTCATGGGGTTGTCCGCGCCGAACATCTCTTCCATCAGCTCGTGCGTCTGCCGCTCCAGGTCCGCCGCGGACTCCCGGGCCACGCTCTTGATCAGATCGGCCAGGTCCGCGGACGCCAGGCGCATCGCGCGAGGGTTCAGCTCCAGCTCGTGCAGGCCCTGGGAGGTGTACCCGACGGTGACGAGCCCGTCCTTGTCCCTGGCGCGGCCGACCAGCTCGGCGGTGCGGCTCTGGAGCTCCTCCACCTGGGCAAGCTGTTTCTGTGCCGAGCCGAGCAGCTTCTCCACATCGATGCTCGCGAAGTCGCCGAACTCTGTCATGGCTTCTCAAACCCCCGTCATCACCGCCGGACAGCCGACACCGAGGAACCCTACAACCCCGGAAACCCCGGCAGTCACGGCGACACCGGGGTGAACACCGACCATCCTGCATCTTTCCGATCTTGTAGAAGACGATGAACAAAGGTGCCGGACAGGGCCATCGACCCTCGGGGACTGGTAGGACATCAGCGGGGAAATCGGATCATGGAGGGGATATGGGGCAGGACAAGTACGTCACCTCGGCGGCCATCGCGAGCATCATCAAGGAGATCAACGAGGACGTGCTGCCCGCCGTAAGGGAGTGGCGTGCCCTGGTGGACACCACCGTCGTGGGGTTTCCCGGGTGGGGGGCGATCGGCGAGGTGGCCATCGGCCTGCGTTATCGGCACATCCAGGACGACGTGCAGGGGAAGTTCGACGAGGCCATCTTCACCCTGTCCGACTTGACCGACCGGCTGGAGACCGCCCGGGTCAACTGGCGTACGGCCGAGGACCGGTCCGAGGTCGTCTACGTCTAGCGCCTCCGCCAGCGAGAGCACCTGCGACATAGGAGCCTGAAGCATGCCGGCCGTGCCGTACGGGCCTTCTCTGACGACCGCCGGGGGCAGCGCGGCATCGATCCTCAAGGCCATGTGGAGGGCCGCCACGCTGTCCCGCCCGTTGATCATCGGGATCGGGATCGCCACGACCGCCGTCGCGAACGTTCCCGGAATGGCGGACGCCTACAACAACTGGGAATCGCTCCACTCCCGCCTGGACACCGCGATCAAGAGCTTCGCCCGCAACCTCGGCGACAAGGGCAAGGACGGGTGGATCGCGGAGGACCACGACGCGTTCGTCGACGCCATCGAGCGCCTCCAGGAGGCGCTGGAGAGCCTCCGCGGATACATCAAGAACATCGCGGGCATCGTCGACGAGCTCGGCGACGCCTTCCGCGCCTACTGGCTGGCACTGGGCAGGGTCGTGGCCGTGCTGCTCGCCGCCCTGCCGCTCGCCGCCGCGATGCTGGCGACCCCGCTCGCGCCCTTCGGATACGCGCACCTGCAGGCGCTCGGCCTCATGGCCACCTCCGTGATCGCTCTCTCGACGAGCATGCTGGCGAACACCGTCGCCGCCGTGGCGGGCGGCATGTCGGTCTACTTCGCGGGCAAGGCGTTCGTCCAGATGTTCAACCTGCAGCCCACGGGTGCCGCCCGGATCGACTTCAAGCAGGCGATGATCGACACCAAGGGGCTGCCGTCGTTCCAGCCCCCTCCGCCGGCACCCCCTGGTGCGGTGGGGAACCTGCCGCCGCACGCCGGCTTCGACTGGAAGTCGCCCAAGCAGAACCTGCCAGAGAAGTACAAGCCGTGAACGTCCAGCGGAGGAGCGACGCCCGTGTTCGATCCTGAGAACTTCCGGCCGGAGGACTTCGACCGGATCGCCGAGGAGAGCAGGGAGGCGCTCGAGCGCCTCAGCGGTGTCTTCGACGGGCTCGGGGCGGTCACCGGCGAGGGGACGGCGGCCGGCGGGCTGGTCGGCGCGGTCGTGGACGGCGGCGGTCAGATCCGGGAGGTCACGCTCGACCCCCGGGTCATGCGGCTGGACAGCGCGTCCATCGCCGAGGCCGTGACCGAGGCCGTGCGGGCGGCGCAGCACGACGCCCGGCTGAAGAACGACGAGATGCTGCGCGACGCGATGGGCGGGGAGAGGCTCCCGACGGACCCGGAGGGCATCCGGTCGTGGCTGGACGACGCCGCCCGCGCGATGGGCGACCCCTGGTCCCGCGACGTGCGTTAGAGCGAGGGTCAGCCGTCCAGGAGGTTCTGCCGGGCGGCGAACAGGCCGGCCTGGAACCGGGTGTCCGCGCCGAGGTGGTCGCACAGGGTCCGCACCCGCCGCTGCACCGTGCGCAGGCTGATGTCGAGCTGCCGCGCGATCGCGTCGTCCTTCAGCCCGGCGGTCAGCAGCGCCAGCACGTCCGCGTCGAACCGGTCCAGCGCGGCCACCGGCGCCAGGGACGCCAGGGGTTCGCCGGGCGCGGGCGGGAGCGGCCCCACAGGCAGAGGGGTGGCGGCGCGCCACAGCACTTCGAACAGCCCGACCAGCGCGTCGAGGAGCGCGGAGGGGTGGACGACGAGCGCGCTCTCCACGGCACGGTCCTCCTCCGAGCCTAGCGGCAGGATCGCCGTGCGGCCGTCCGCCACGGCCAGCTTCATCGGGACGTGACCGACACGCGCCTGCTCGCCGTCGGCCACGGACCGGCGGGTGTGCTCGTACAGGCCCGGCTCCTCGAACGCGCGCGGGCCGTAGATCCCCCTGGTCCGCACACGGCTCCCCAGTGCCGGCGGCCTTTCGTCCTCGCCGAGGTCGAGGTCGACGGCGTAGGGGGGATGCACCAGCACGAGCATCTCCTCGGTCGCGTTGCGCTCGATCTGCAGGTAGCGCCTGGCCACGGCCGCCTGTCCGATGACGACCTCGACGAGCTCCTCGGGCTGCGGGCCGGGGCGGTCGGCGACCTCCGCCGCGAGGAGGGCGGAGGCCGCCCGGCTGTGCGCGATCTCCTCCTGGCGCCGCGCCGCCAGCGCGTCCACCGCGAGGTGCGGCGGCGTGGCGATCAGCCGCAGCGGCCGGCCGGCGAGGCGGGCGACCAGGCCGAGGTCCTCCAGCCGTGGCAGCATCCGGCGCAGCCCGGCCACCGAGGCCTCGGCCTCGGACGCGAGCTCGGTGAGGGTGGCGGGGCCGTGCCGCAGCAGTGCGCGGTACGCCCCCTCCTCGGCGCCGGTGACGCCGAGGCCTTCCAGCAGCCGCCTGCCCGCGATGTCGGCCACGGCCCTGGGGGCTTGCTTTCCGCCTGTGTCGACCACGAACCAAACGGTAGGCGGGTTCTGTCACATCCGTATGGCGGGTTTGCGACAAGTCGTTATCTAGCCGGTGATAAAGCATGGACACCTCCTGAGCCCGGCCGTTAGGAATTCGGTTGATCTGCTTACCGAATTCCGGAGGTCCGTTGATGCGACGATGGGTAACGGCGACCGTCGCCGTAGCGGCGGCATGCGGTGCCGCGCTGGGAGCTCCCGCATCGGCGGGGATGCCCAGCGCCCATGCCGAAAACGTTTCCAGCGGCCCGGAGGCCGCCAAGGCACAGCCCGGCGCGCTCACCGCCGCTCCGGGCTCCTTCGACGTCACGCTGGTGACCGGGGACCTCGTCCACGTCACCGTCCTCGGCGACGGGCACAGGACGGCCACGGTCAGCCCCGCGCCCCGAGCGGACGGGCGCACGCCGAGCTTCCAGCTTCAGGAGAGCGGGGGCGAGCTGAGCGTCATCCCCGAGGACGTCATCGGCCTGGTCCCGCGCCGCCTGGACCCCGAGCTGTTCAACCTGACCACGCTGATCGACGAGGGGGTGGCCGACTCCGCCAGTGGGACGGTTCCGCTGATCCTCACCTACACCGGCCAGGCGGCCAAGGCCGTCGCGCCGCCCGCGATCCCCGCGACCAAGGTGACGCGCCGCCTGGAGAGCATCGGCGGCGCCGGGGTGTCGGCCGACAAGAAGCGGGCCGCCGAGCTGGGCGGCGCGCTGGCGGAGCTCGCCCGGGCCGAGAGCGGTACGGAGACCCCGAAGGCGGCCGGCCCGCTGGCGGGCATCGACAAGATCTGGCTGGACCGCCGCGTGAAGGCGGTCCTCGACCACAGCGTCCCGCAGATCTCCGCGCCCGCCGCCTGGACGGCCGGGTACGACGGGTCCGGAACGACCGTGGCCGTGCTCGACACCGGCATCGACTCCGGCCACCCTGACCTGGCCGGAAAGGTCGCCGACGCGCGGGACTTCACCGGCACGGACGGCCCGGGCGACCGCCACGGGCACGGCACGCACGTCGCCGACACCATCGCCGGCAGCGGCGCGGCCTCCGGCGGGCGGCTGAAGGGCGTGGCGCCCGGCGCGACGCTGCTGAACGGCAGGGTGCTGGGCGAGGACGGCTCCGGCAGCCTGTCCGGGATCATCGACGGCATGGAGTGGGCGGTCGCCGAGAAGCACGCCGACATCGTCAACATGAGCCTCGGCAGCCCCGCGCCCGGCGGGCCGCTCACCGAGGCGGTGAACGAGCTGTCACGGGAGTACGGCTCGCTCTTCGTGGTGGCGGCGGGCAACAACGGCTGCGACAGGTGCGTCGGCACCCCCGCGGACGCCGCCTCGGCGCTGACCGTGGGCGCCGTCGACGGCGCCGACAAGCTGGCCGTCTTCTCCAGCAGGGGCCCCATCGCGCGCGACTCCTCGGTCAAGCCCGACCTCACCGCGCCAGGCGTGGGCATCGTGGCGGCCAAGGCGGCCGGCACCTCCCTCGGCGAGCCGGTCGACGCCTCCTACACCAGGCTCTCCGGCACGTCCATGGCCACCCCGCACGTGGCGGGGGCCGCCGCGCTGCTCAGGCAGGCCCGGTCCGGCATCCGCGGGGGCGAGCTGAAGGCCCTGCTGATGAGCACGGCCGAGCACCAGGACGGCAACACGGTCGACGAGCAGGGCACCGGACGGGTGGACGTCGCCGGGGCGCTCGCCGGCCAGGTCGTGGCCTCCGGGGGCGCGCTCGACTTCGGCCGCGTCATCAAGGGCAGTGCCCGGGTGACCCGGACGCTGACCTACCGCAACCTCACCACCGCGCCCGTACAGCTCGCGCTCAAGAGCACCGGGACGTTCACCGTGTCACCGGAGACGGTCACCGTCCCGGCAGCGGGGACGGCGGAGGTCACCGTCGCCCTCGACCCCGCCGGGGCGCCCATGCGCTCGCTGCGCGAGGAGCTCTCCGCGACCGCTCCGCAGGGCGGCAAGGTGCGGGCGCTGCTCACCGGCGAGGTGGAGGAAGCCCGCGTGGAGCTCAGGGTCAGGGGCATCGGCAGGGACGGCCGCCCGGCGCGCGGCCGCTTCACCGTGCTCGACCTGGACAGGGGCGTCGTCGTCGGCCGCATGCTCCCGGGGGACGCCACCGCGCCGTGCACGGAGGAGCCGTACGGGGACGGGACATGCCTGCTCGTACGGCCGGGCACCTACTCGGTCCTCGGCCACGTTCTCACGATGCCCGCGTGGGCCGGGAGCATGGCCGACGGGACGCCGCTGAACGAGAGCCTCACGGGCGATCCGGAGACGCGGATCAGCGGGAACACCGAGGTGGTGCTGGACGCGCGCAAGGCCGTCGAGGTCAGGACCGAGACCCCCGACCACAGGACCAAGCGCAACCTGGGGGCCGCCGCGCAGCTCATCTGGTACCGGTCGGGGAATCAGGGGGACACCCCGCTTCGCAGCGGCACGTACGTCACCCCGGGCTCGCAGATCGAGGAGCGGCTCTTCGTGCAGCCGACCGCGAAGGTGACCAAGGGCTTCTTCTCCGTCTCCACCCGCTGGCGCCTGGAGGCCCCGGCCATCACGATGAAGGCCCTCGGCGTCGAGCTGAACCCGGACTACTACGACCCGGTGTGGTTCAGCGACTACTCCACCGAGTTCCCCAGGCTGGACGGGACCGAGCTCCTGCTGACGGCCGACGCCGGGCAGGGCAGGCCCGAGGACCTCAAGGGCAGGAACCTGCGCGGCAGGCTGGCCCTGGTCCGGCGCAGCGACGCGATCACGGTCGCGGACCAGTCCAACAACGCGGCGGCCGCCGGGGCCAAGATGGTGGCGATCTACAACGACCGCCCCGGCGTGGACCCCTCCCCGGGCGGGTGGGGCACCAAGCTCACCGTCCCGACCGTGCGGCTGTCGCAGGAGGAGGGGCGCGAGCTCCTCTCGGCGCTGGGCCGCATCCCCGTGCCGGTGCTCGCGACCGGCGTCGCGGCCAGCCCCTACCAGTACGACCTGCTCCTGCGCGAGCAGGGCCGGGTGCCGGCCGACCTCCGGTACGTCGTGCGCGACAAGTCGCTGGCCAGGGAGGACGCAGACTTCCACACCCAGCTCGCCGGCGACGTGGCCGGGAACGAGGCGAGGTACGCCTTCGAGCCCTCGGACACCTACTCGATGACCGTCAACCGGCCGGTGCCGCACCTGCCCCGCACCCGGGTCACCTACACCACCACGGACCCGGACGTGCGGTGGAACAACGGCGCGACCATTCCCGAGATGCCGTACAACCACATGTGGCCTCGTCCGGAGACGCCGCGTCTGGCGCTCAACGACCCCGAGTACCACGTCTACAAGCCGGGCCAGAAGACCCGCATGGAATGGTTCAAGCAGCCGCTGACCCCGGGCGTCAACCCGCTCAACCCCGTGCGCAGGGAGGGCGACCTGCTGCGCGTCTCCATGCAGGGTTTCGTGGACGCGGCAGGGAACTTCGGCCCCGCGTACTCGAGCGACTTCGAGCAGGGCCTGCGCACCGACTTCGTGCTGTACCAGGGCGACAAGGAGCTCGCGCGAACGGAGCACCTGCCCTCCGGGACCGTCGCCCTCCCTGTGGAGAAGTCCGGTTACCGCATCGAGTTCGACGTCGAGAACCAGGCCGTCTGGGCCAAGCTGTCCACGAAGACCAGCTCGGTATGGACGTTCACCTCGGAGCGACCGGCGGAGGGCGCGAAGACCGTGGTCCCGCTGCTGCTCGCAGACTACGACATCGCGGTGGACGAGGAGAACCGGGGTGACCCGTCGTCCCTCGGCCTGAGGCTCTACCACCAGCAGGGCGCGGCGGAGATCGCCGTCAAGGACGTCTCGCTGGAGGTGTCCTACGACGACGGCGCGACCTGGCGTCCGGTACGCCGCCTGACCTCCGCGGGGGCCGGCTCGTACAAGGCGCAGCTCGACCGGTCGCTGGGAGGCAAGGGCTTCGTCTCGCTCCGGCTGAACGCCTCGGACAAGCAGGGCAACACCCTCCGGCAGGAGGTGATCCGCGCCTACTCCACCCGCTGACCCCGCACGCGGCCGAGGGGCACCCGGACGGCACGCCCGGGTGCCCCTCGGCACGTCGGTCAGATTTTCACTGTGATCCTGGCGTCTTCGTGCCGAGAGGCAGGCCGATGACCAGGGTCAGACCCAGATTGGTGGCGAGCTGGCGCAGCAGGGTCGGGTCACCGGTGACCGGTGCCGTGTCCAGCCGGGAGACCACCGACACGCCCCGCCGGAGAGCCTCCGCCGAGGTGATGGCGATCGCGTCGCGGGCGAAGTCGGCCAGGTCGACGGCCGAGGTGGTGCGGATGCCGTGCTCGGCTCGGGCGAGGTCGAGCAGCGCGCCGACGATCTGCTCGCTACGGGCCGCGTGGTGTCCCGGAAGCGGGACGGGCTCCAAACGCTGTTCGAATGCCGGACCTGGCGAAATGAGCGTTGTCCGAGGTCCGGACCTGGTGAAGCACCAGGACAGAAGGAGTATCCAATGCAGATACCACGAAAGATGGCCATCGTGATCGGCGCCGCGGCTCTGGTCGTGGGCGGAGTGACCGCCGCGGGCGTGGCCTACGCATCCCAGGACGCCGGCGGCTGCGTGGCGGCCGGTCCGCTGACCAAGGCGGTCGGGCCGGCCGGCGCCACCGCGATCGGCGACGAGCGGCAGGCCCGCGGACGGGCCGTTGTGCGTCCCGGGCGTGCCGGCGACCCCCGCTTCCAGGTAGGCGATCTGGGCCGGGGCGCCGGGGACCTCGCGGGGTCCCCGGCGCCGCTGCCCGTCCTGGCGCGGCGACCTGCGGGCGATCCGGCTCAGCGGCCGGCGAGGGACTTCAGGACCGCCTCGGCCGTGGCGGTGCTGGACTGCGGGTTCTGACCGGTGATCAGATTGCCGTCCTCGACGACCGTGTTGCTCCACGCGGCACCGGTCTTGACCACGGCGCCTCGTTCGCGAAGCCGGCTCTCCACGAAGAAGGGGGTGTTGTCGCCCAGCCCACCCTGCCGCTCCTCCTCGTCGGTGAAGGACGTGAGGGTGCGGCCGGCGAAGGTGAAGCCGCCGTCCTGCCCGCCGGCGCTCAGCAGCGCGCCGACGCCGTGGCACAGGGCGGCCACGATCTTGCCCTGGGCGTCGGCCTCGTTCAGGAGCCGGCCGAGGTCGGCGTCCTGCGCGAGGTCCGCCATGGGGGCGTGGCCGCCGGGGAGGTAGATCGCGTCGTAGTCACTCGCCCGCACGCCGGCCAGGGAGAGCGGAGCGGAGAGCTGTTCGGCGATGCCGTCGAGGTACGCGCGGAACTCCTGGGCGTCGGCTTCCGGCACACCGCCGCGCTCGTCGAGGCTGAGCGCGTCGACCGTCGGCCGTACGGCGCCGGGTGTGGCGATGTCCACCTCGGCGCCGGCCGCGCGAAGCACCTTGTGGGAGGCGGCGACCTCCTCCGCCCAGTAACCGGTGGGGTGGGCGGATCCGTCGGCCAGCTTCAAGCTGTCCGCACCGGAGATGACCATCAGAATCTTCGACATGGGGATGCCTGCTCTTCTCGCTTGAGTAGGCCCGCAGCTGGACGCTGCCGGCGTATGGCACAACACCGGCTTCCATCACGGATCATCCGCGAGAATTTCGTCTACCATAAGAATAGTTATGATGGGCGGCGTGCTGCCGATGAGAGCGCCCGATCGCGGTCGCGTGCCGAACCTCGACCTGTTGTCGACGTTCCTGGAGATCTACCGGGCCGGCTCGCTGTCCGCGGCGGCTCAGCGTCTCGGCGTGACCCAGCCCGCGGTCACCGGTCAGCTCGCGCGCCTTGAGGAGCAGGTCGGCGAGCCCCTGTTCGTGCGCTCCCGCAGGGGTGTCACACCGACGCAGCGGGCGGCCGCACTGGCCTCTCGCGTAGGCCTCCACGTGGACGAGCTTCGCAGCGCCCTCGGCCCCGCCGACGCCGAGTCGGCGCTGCGGGGCACCGTGCGGATCGGGGGAGCGGCCGAGATGATGAGCATGCGGGTGCTTCCCGCGCTGGCTCCGCTGACCCGCCGGGGCCTGTGCGTCCAGGCGACGCTCGGGCTGGCCGACGACCTGCTGTCCTCGCTGGTCTCCGGCCGGCTCGACCTCGTCGTCTCGGCGGTACGCCCCGCGCATGAGGCGGTGCCGGCGGTGCCGCTGGTCGACGAGGAGTTCCTCCTCGTCGCGCCGCCCGCGGTGGCTCACACCGTGGACGCCGAGCGGCTACGGGCCGACCCGGTGGAGGCGCTGGCGCATCTGCCGCTGGTCGCCTACGCCGAAGAACTGCCCATCGTGCGCCGCTACTGGCGCACCGAGTTCGGGCGGCGCCCGCCCAACCCGGTCGCGATGATCGTGTCCGATCTGCGCGCCGTCCTGGCGGCGGTCGCCGCGGGTGCCGGGATCTCGGTCCTGCCGCGCTACATCGCCGCCCCCGCGCTCGCCGCGGGAGACGTCGTGCAGCTGCACCAGCCCGAGGTGGCGCCGCTGAACACGATCTATCTGGCCGTCAGGCGAGGCGCCCCCGCCAACCCCGCCCTCACCGTGCTGCGCGACCATCTCCGGCAGGCCGCCCGCGAGTGGAACGGCCTGTGAACGGCCGCCACGCCAGCCGGGGCCGCCCCACACGATGCGGCGCGCGGGGAGGGGTTCCTCAGAGGTCAGGTGTCCACCAAACCGGGGCAAGTCCACTACCGCGGGTGCGTCGATCCACGGACGCCGAGGCGGTAACGGACCGCCTCTGCTGCTCCTGCACGGTATTCCGGAAACGCATCTGATGTGGCATCGGGTAGCACCCCACCTCGCCGAGCGCTACACCGTCGTCGCCACCGATTTGCGTGGGTACGGCGACAGCGGCAAGCCGCCCAGTACCGCCGATCATGAGCCCTACAGCATGCGCGCGATCGGCCGTGATCAGCTCGGGGTCATGCGACATCTGGGCTACGACCAGTTCAGCATCGTGGGACACGATCGCTGGGCGCGCTGCGCCTACCGTCTCGGCAGGACGAGGCGGATCGCGAGAACCGGAAGATCTCCTGCCCCGTACTCTTCCTCTGGAGCCAGCGCGGTTCGGTCGCGAAACTTTACGATGATCCGCTCGCGATATGGCGGGAGTGGGCCGATGACGTTCGCGGCGGCCCGGTACCGGTCGGTCACTTCATTCCAGAAGAGGCACCCGAGGAGACCACACGCCAACTGCTGAATTTTCTGCAGTAGTGCAGGTGCGGTGGCACCCGCACAACGGGCGCCGTCCTCCGCCGTAACGAACCGCTGCGCGGATCGGCCTGGCCGATACGGACCACCGCCCTGGGCCTGGCCACGATCGCCCTGTCGGTAGCCGTCGGCCTCCTGCCGACCGCGGATGATGGCGGCGTATCGGGATCTATATCCGAAATCTTGGTAGGAAATCCGTGTATCTTCGATGAATGTCGTATCCAACTGAGCAAGGCAAGGTCCTGGACCTGTCGTCGGCGGGGCTCACGCAGCTCGGCAAGCTGCTCGAAGCCCAGGGCGTGGACCTGACGGAGGCGCTCAAGGAGGCCGAGACGGAGCTCGCGGGCATCGGGAACTTCTGGGGCGACGACGACGCCGGGCGGGGGTTCCACGACGGCAAGGGGGACAGGTCGGGCTACCGCACCAGGTCGGAGGACGTCCACGACGAGATCCGCGCGCTCGGCAAGGTGCACGCCGGCATCGGGGACCGTCTCGACCTCATGGGGAAGAACGTGGAGGTCGCTGACTGGGACTCCATCCCCAAGCTGCCGGAGGTCCCGAAGTGATGCTCGGCCGCTGGGCGCTGTACCCCGCGGGGACGAGCGGCATCGCCGCGTTCGTGGCGGCGATGATCCTCTCCGACTGGCCGGAGGGCGACCCCGACGGGGCCCGCGAGGCGGGCAAGGTCTGGAGGAAGCTCGCCGCGCGGATCGACGCCAACACCACCGACACCGATGCGATCGCCAAGAAGGTGTGGCTGGAGCACCCGAGCCAGGGCTCGGAGGCGTTCCGCCGATACTGGTCGGTCGGCGGCTTCGGCAGCCCGCCGGGCGGCGTCGTGGCCTACCCTCCCCAGGTCTCGGCGTACTGCAGGCGCGTGGCGGAGGCGTGCGAGGAGTACGCCGAGGCGGTCGAGACGGCGAGGCGCGCGCTCAAGGTGGCCGCCCTGACCAGCTACGCGCAGCTCATGCTCGCCGCCTCCTGGCCGTGGGTCGGCGCCCAGGGCGCGGCGCTGTCCAAGTGGCTGGTGGACCGCCTGTACAAGAAGGTCCAGGCGCAGGTGCTGCTGAAGCTCCTGGAGAACGCCACCATGAAGATCGTGATCACCAAGCTCACGGGGTACGCCGTCGGCAGCGGCATCTTCGCCCTGGGCGACGAGGCGCTGGCGCTCGGCGCCCGGGCGTACTACGGCGAGGACCTCGGCTCCTTCTCCGACAACGCCTCGGCGACGTTCAAGGACTTCGCCGCGTGCATGGTCTTCTTCGGGCTCTGGGACGCCACCAAGCTCGGCCGCCTGGGCAAGGCCTTCCCCGAGAACGACCTCGGGGACTCCGCTTCCTTCCTGTTCGGCAGCACCGCCTACACCGTCACCCTCAACCTGGAGGACGGCAAGACGGGCTGGGACGTCATGCCCACGATGGAGCAGATGCTGACGAAGTCGCTCATCGGCCTGGCACAGCGCGGCCGGGACCCCGGGTATCCGCTCCTTCCCACCACCCAGCCCTAGATCAGGGCTACCCGGCGAGCCCGCGCACCCAGCCGTAGACGTCGAGCACTCCGAGCGCCAGGGGGAACAGGGCGGCGATCAGCGTGAACTCCGCGATGTCGCCCGCCCTGCCCCAGAACGGCGTCGGGCGCCGCTGGGGCAGGAAGAGGCCCATCCCGGCGCCCACCCCCGCGATCGCCAGCAGGGCAGGGCTCACCAGGAGGGCGGCGAGCGGGCCCGCCAGGGCCAGGGCGATCAGCAGGATCACGAGCCCGGCCACCCCGGCGGCGAGCAGCCACAGGCGCTGGCCGACGCCGAGGAAGACGCGGGCGCGCATCATCAGCGCGAGCGCCAGCACGACCTCCATGGTCCTGCCGATCCAGCCGGTCGCGCCGAACAGGAACAGCTGGGAGGCCAGCGCGACCAGGGCGACGCCCGCCGCCAGGCCGGTGGCGAACCGCTCGGCCTCGACCGCGCGCCTCTTCACGTCCGGCCCGTCGAGCTCCTGCTTGTCGTCGCGCAGCTCCTCGGCGTTCCTCGGAGCGGAGGGCAGCGGGAGCCGGGCGAGCCGGAACGAGAGCGCGGGGATCAGCGGCGTGCACGCGAGGAGCACCGCGACCACCAGCGCCGCGACGCCGGACGGGGGCGCGTCCCACACCATCACGATCGCCGCCCCTGCCGCGCCCGCCATGGAGGCCACCATGACGCCGAAGAAGTTCGGCAGCCCTTCGGCGATCGCCCATCCGGCGACCGTGGCCGCCAGCGCGGTCATGGCGAATCCGGCGAGCAGGTTGGGCGCCCCGAGCGAGAGCAGGCTCCCGGCCTTGGCGGGCGCGAGGAGCCCGGCCATGAAGGCGTACGGCAGGGCGGTGTACCCGACGACGGCTCCGGCCGACGCGTCCCCGAGCGCGCGCGAGAGCGCGGCCCCGGCGCCGACCAGCAGCAGGGCGAACAGGCCGGCCACAAGGGTGGTCAGCGTCCAGGGCGGCCCCGCCACGGTGAGCGGGAGGGCTCCGGCGACCAGCAGCGCGACGGCCGTGCCGAGGCCGGCCGCCCGCGTGTGCCTGGGCTGCCACCGGCCGGACCTTTCCTTGATCCCCGTGGCGATGGTGTCCGCCACGTCGTCGAAGACGGCCTCGGGCAGCTCGGAGGGGCGCGGCAGGAGGTAGAGGACCTCGCCGTCGAGTATGCCGAGGGTGCTCATGCTCGCGTCCAGGTCGAGGGCCCGGCCGCCGACACGCTGCAGGACCCATCCGGTGGTCGTCAGCACGGTGTCGTCGCCGCCCTCGCCGGCGGCGGTGAGCATGTTCGGCAGCACGTGCGCCAGCGGGAGGTCGGAGGGGACCGCCAGGTCGATCCTCTTGCGGGGGGTGACGATCGTCACCCGGCTCATGGCGATGGCGGATCCCGGCGCGCGCAGGACCGCCGCCTTGGGCGCCCCGTTCATCACGTCCAGCGCGGCTCCGGGCCCCCCTGGACCGCGCGCGGGCGGTCCCGCCATCGGATTGAGCGTCACACCGGCTCCAAAGAGATCACGCGAATACCGTAGCGGGCTGACATGGCGCGAGAGGGCGGGATATGTCCAGGTTTCTTCGGGGAGACTCTGCCGGCCCCATGATCGAGGTTCGCTACGGTTAGCTGGTCGGTACGAAGGTCCTGGAACAGGTCGGCACGTACGGTTCCCGGGCAGATCCCCTGAGCTATGGAGCGATGTGGGCATAGTCGTTGTCCGGCGGCCCGAGCGGCGGCCGCCTCCGGCACCGCCGAGGGGCGAGATCCTGCTGGAGTCGCCCCCAGAGATCCCCGAGACCACCTCCGCCGGATTCACCCAGGTCCTCACCTTCATGCCGATGGTGGCGGGCGGCGCCGCGATGGCCCTGATGTTCACCGCGGGCGGCGGCGGGAACCCCATCATGTACGTCGCCAGCGGCATGTTCGCCTTCTCGATGGTCGGCATGAGCCTGAGCCAGCTCGGCCGGGCCTCGGGGGAGCGCAAGCTGCGGCTCAACGGCCTGCGGCGCGACTACTTCCGCTACCTGTCGCAGACCCGGAAGAAGGTGCGCAGGGCGGCCCGCCAGCAGCGCGAGGCGCTCCACTGGAACGGCCCCGACCCCGACTCGCTGTGGTCGGTCGCCATGGGCCCGCGCCTGTGGGAGCGCAGGCCCCGCGACGGCGACTTCGCCACCGTGCGGGTGGGCACGGGCACCCAGCGCCTTGCCGTGCAGCTCATCCCGCCGGAGTCCAAGCCGGTCGAGGACCTCGACGCCATGTCGGCCGGGGCGCTGCGCCGCTTCGTCGGGGCCCACTCCACCGTGGACGACCTGCCGATCGCCATGGCGCTCCACTCCTTCGCCCGCATCGTGCCCACCGGCGAGCCGAAGGCCATCCGCGACCTGGTGCGGGCGCTCGTCGGGCAGCTCGCGGTCTTCCACTCCCCGGAGGACATGCGCGTCGCGGTGTGCGCCGGCAAGGACTGGATGGCCCAGTGGGAGTGGGTCAAGTGGCTGCCGCACGCCCTGCACCCGGAGGAGACCGACGCGGCAGGCCCCGTGCGGCTCATGGCCGACGACCTGAGCGACCTCGACAGGCTGCTCGGCGGCGAGCTGAAGGACCGCGGCAGGTTCAGGCCCGGCGCCTCGGTGGAGGCCCTGCCGTACCACGTGGTGATCGTCGACGGCGGGTACGTCCCGCAGGACTCCCAGCTCGGCGCGGACGCCATCCAGGGCGTCACCGTCATCGACCTCAGTGGCTCGACGGCCCTCACCGAGGAGGGCATCACGCTGCGGCTGGAGGTCCTGCCCGACCGGTTCAACCGCGTGCAGCTCGACCACGCGGGCAAGGAGCTCGTCACCGGGCTCGGCCGGCCCGACCGGCTGTCCTTCCTCCAGGCCGACGGCCTGGCACGCCAGCTCGCGCCGCTGCGCGCCTCCACCGCCAAGAGCGGCGACGGACAGGACGTGCTGGCCACCAACATGACGCTCAGCGACCTGCTCGGCGTGGCGGACCCGCGCCATCTGGAGATCCCCGCGCTGTGGCGGCCCCGCGCGCCGCGCAACCGGCTGCGGGTGCCGATCGGGCTCGGCGCCGACGGCCGCATGGTCGAGCTGGACATCAAGGAGTCCGCCCAGGGCGGCATGGGGCCGCACGGCCTCATCATCGGCGCCACCGGCTCCGGCAAGAGCGAGCTGGTGCGCACCCTGGTGCTCGGGCTCGCCGCCACCCACTCCTCGGAGATCCTCAACTTCGTGCTCGTCGACTTCAAGGGTGGCGCGACGTTCCTCGGCATGGAGTCGCTGCCGCACGTCTCGGCCGTCATCACCAACCTGGAGGACGAGCTCCCGCTGGTCGACCGCATGTACGACGCCCTGCACGGCGAGATGGTGCGCCGCCAGGAGCTGCTGCGCTCGGCGGGCAACTACGCCTCCCTGCGCGACTACGAGCGGGCGAGGGAGCAGGGCGCCGACCTGCGGCCGATGCCCACGCTGTTCGTGGTGCTCGACGAGTTCAGCGAGCTGCTCTCCGCCAAGCCGGAGTTCATCGACCTGTTCGTCATGATCGGCCGGCTCGGCCGCTCGCTCGGCGTGCACCTGCTGCTGGCGTCCCAGCGGCTGGAGGAGGGCAGGCTGCGCGGCCTGGACACCCACCTGTCGTACCGCATCGGCCTGCGCACCTTCTCGGCCATGGAGAGCAGGGTCGTGCTGGGCGTCGCCGACGCCTACGAGCTGCCCTCCGCGCCGGGCAACGGCTACCTGAAGTTCGACACCAGCGGGATGACCAGGTTCAAGGCCGCCTACGTGTCGGGCCCGTTCGCGCCGGAGGCGCGCCAGGAGCGCCGCGCCTCGGCCGACCAGCACCAGGTCGTGGTGTACGGCCCGGCCTACATCCCGCCGCCCGTCCCCGCGCGGGAGCCCGACCCCGAGCCTGAGCCCGCGGCCGCGGCGGCGGGCAGGGACAGCCTGCTCGACATCATGGTCCGCCAGTTCGAGGGGTACGGCCCGCCGGCGCACCGCATCTGGCTGCCGCCGCTGGCCGAGCCGCTGACCCTGAGCCACCTGCTCCCGCCGCTGAGCATCACGCCGGAGCACGGCCTGACCACCGCGGGCTGGGCCGGGCGCGGCAAGCTGCGCGCCGTGCTCGGCATCGTCGACCGGCCGTTCGAGCAGCGGCGCGACCCGCTCGGCGTCGACCTGTCGGGCGCGGCGGGCCACCTCGCCGTCGTCGGCTCGCCGCAGAGCGGGAAGAGCACGATCCTGCGCACGCTGATCGCCGGGCTCTCGCTCACCCACACCCCCCGCGAGGTGCAGTTCTACTGCCTGGACTTCGGCGGCGGCACGCTGTCGTCCCTGGAGGGCCTGCCCCACGTCGGCGGCGTGGCGAACCGGCTCGACGGCGACCGCGTGCGCCGTACCGTCGCCGAGGTGACCGGCCTGCTCCAGCAGCGGGAGCGGGAGTTCGCCGAGCGGGGCATCGACTCGTTCGCGACCTACCGGCGCCAGGTCGCCGAGGGCGCGATCACCGGCAACGAGTTCGGCGACGTCTTCCTGGTCGTGGACGGCTGGCTCACGGTGCGGCAGGACTTCGACACGCTGGAGCCGACCATCACCGACCTCGCCGCCCGCGGCCTCGGGTACGGCATCCACGTCGTCGCCGCGACCAACAAGTGGTCGGAGTTCAGGCCCGGCATCCGCGACCTGTTCGGCTCGCGACTGGAGCTGCGCCTCGGCGACGCCTACGAGTCGGAGGTCAACCGTAAGACCGCCATGGCCGTGCCAGAGGGCGTTCCCGGCCGGGGCCTGACCCGCGACGGGCTCCACTTCCTGAGCGCGCTGCCCCGCGTCGACGGGGTCCGCCAGGCCGACGATCTCACGGTGGGCGTGCGTGCGCTCGTCGACGGCGTCAGGGAGGCGTGGAAGGGCAGCCCCGCCCCGCGCGTGCGGCTGCTGCCCGCCGTCCTGCAGGTGGACGCACTGCCCGGCCCCGACCAGACCGGGCCGCGCATCCCCATCGGCATCGACGAGGCCACGCTGTCCCCGGTCTCGGCGGAGTTCGACGTCGACCCGCACCTCACGGTGATCGGCGACACCGAGAGCGGGAAGTCCAACCTGCTGCGGCTGGTCGCCGAGGGCATCGTCGCGCGGCACGCCCCGGCCGACGCGCGGCTCATCGTCATCGACTACCGCCGCTCCCTGCTGGACGCCGCGTACACCGAGCACCGCATCGGCTATGCGGCCTCCAGCACGGCGGCGGGGGAGATGGTCGCGGAGGCCAGGGAGGCGCTGGTCAAGCGGCTGCCGCCGGCGGACCTCACCCCCGACCAGCTCCGCTCGCGCAACTGGTGGAAGGGCGCCGACCTCTACTTCGTCGTGGACGACTACGACCTGGTGGCCACCGGCAGCAACCCGCTGGGCCCGCTGCTCGACCTGCTGCCGCAGGCGCGGGACATCGGGCTCCACCTCGTGCTGTCCCGCGCGATGGGCGGGGCGGGACGGGCGATGTTCGACCCCGTCATGCAGAGGCTCAAGGACATGGCGAGCCCCGCCGTCATCATGTCGGGCGACCGTGACGAGGGCGTGCTGTTCGGCGTACGGCCGCACGCGCTGCCGCCCGGCCGCGCGTACTACGTCGACCGCAGGTACGGCTCCCGCCTCATCCAGACGGCGTTCCTGCCCCCGTCCGCGCCTCCGGCCCCGGAGAGCTGAGCGCGCGGAGCCCTGTGACGATCGCCACTCGCTCGATATGATCGCTGTCCGGTATGCCTGGCCCGCGGCTTCGCGAGAAGCCGGTCGCGGGCCATGGCGCCCGGGCAGGGGGTTGCGCGGTGACGGCGGAGGGAGCCGGTCCCGGTGGGCATCGATCTGAACCGCGACGCGCTCGCGAAGCTCCGCGTCGCGGTGAACGTCCAGGGGGGCAAGCTCGCTGCCGTCGGCGACGAGTTCCCGGCCAAGGACGCCGCCGGGCCGTCCGTCTTCGGCACATTGACCGGCGCCGGGGCGCTGGCCGCCGCGATCGGCCGGGTCGAGGGGCACGTGGACGCCGAGCTGGGCACGGTGAAGAGCCGCCTCGACGGCGTGGAGCGCGCCCTGGACACCATCGAGGACAACGTGCGTAACGCCGAGCACGGCACCGAGCAGGGGCTGCCCTCCAAATGACCGACACGGGGGCCGTGGCGGCGCTGCCGGGGGGTCAGGCGCTGGTGTCGCTGGTGGACAAGGCCAAGGGCGATCCGGCCGCGATCAGGGCCGTCGCCACCCGCTGGCGCGGGGCCGCGTCGAGCACCGTCGAGAAGCTCGGCGTGCTCGGGAACTCCGTCACCCTGGTGGACGCGGCCTGGAAGGGCGACTCCGCCGACGCCTTCGTGGCGTACATGAGGCGGTACGGCCGCGCGGGCGACGCCCTGCACGACGCGCTCGCCAACTGCGCGAACATCCTCGACACGGCCGCCGGCGCGGTGGAGGCGGCGAAGCGGAACCTCGACGGGGTCTGCGACGACGTGCTCGCCTGGGTCGCGGAGTACCGCAGGATCAACCCCCACGCCACCGAGGACGAGCTCGAACCCGGCATCTCCCAAGAGGTCGCCGATGCCGTCTCCCTCGCGCGGGGGCACGTGGAGACGGCCGAGACGGTGCTCTCGACGGCCCAGGGCGACATCGACAAGGAGCTCGGCGCCATCTCGCCGACGTTCGCCGACATCCCGGCCGCGGGCGACCAGACGTTCGTCCCCGGGCCCGGCCACACCACCCACTGGGTGCCGGTGCCCAAGAGCGAGATCGACCCCGACCTCTTCGGCACGTCCGGCGGCGGGTCGTCCGGCGGCGGCTCGCCTGGCGGCGGGGGAGGGTTCGGGGGGTACGGGCCGAGCGGCCCCCCGCCGCCCGGCGGCGGTCCCGCGCCGGAGGGGCAGGTCGCCGACTGGATCCAGCAGGCGGTCGAGATCCTCAGGGCTCACGGCTACCCCGTCGAGAAGATGAACGTCAATGACATCTGGTTGATCATCCAGCACGAGTCGGCCGGCAACCCCAACGCGATCAACAACTGGGACTCCAACGCGTTGGCGGGGACACCGTCCAAGGGGCTCATGCAGACCATCGACCCGACGTTCGACCGCTGGTCGCTCCCGGGGCACAAGAGCATCTACGACCCGGTGGACAACATCATCGCCGGCGTGCGTTACGCGATCGAGCGCTATGGGTCCGTCTCCAACGTGCCCGGCGTCGTGGGCTCGAAGAACAACTCCGGCTACGTGGGGTACTGACGGCGGTCGCTCCGGTGCGGGCGGACCCTGGCGATGTACGGCGAAGAAACTCCACCTTAAATCCGTGGTAACCCGGCCTTTCTAGCATTCGAGCTGTCAGTCAGGGTTGCGGCAAGAGGAGAGCCTCGCTGATGAGTCCAGACGACCTTTCCATGAGCCGGACCGGTGGCGGCCGTTCCGTGACGGACGTGAGCGCGGTCGGCCTGAAGAGGCGCAAGGGCGACTTCCACGCCGCCCGCGACATCGTGGGGGACGCGCTCGCCGCTGCCACGGCGGCCCTCGACGCGCTGGGCGCCTTCTGGGGCGGCGACGAGGACGGCCACAAGTTCTACGAGGGCACCGAGGGCCACAAGGGCTACGAGGCGGCCACGTCGGAGATCAGGCGGCACGTCGGGAACATCGTGGAGGGCTTCACGCGCCTCGGGGACGACGTCGACGTCTCAGGGGCGAACATCCAGGTGGCCGACTTCGCCACCATCGAGGGGCTGATGAAGACGGTGTACGCCGGTGAGCTCTCCGTCCCGACCACGAAGGCCGAGTTCGCGTGAGCCCCGCTCCCTTCAGCGCCCTGAGGAGCGTCGCCCGCGCCCATCCCGGCGCCACGACCCTGACCGCGGGGGTCGTGACCCACGCGGCCTTCGTCACGGCGATGCTGGAGGTCCAGTGGCCCGAGGGAGACCCGGGCGGCCTGCGGGAGGCCGCCGGCATCCTTGAGGGGCTGGCCACGAAGATCGAGGAGGGCCTGGACACCGCGGACGACGCGGCGGCCCAGGTGGTGCGCGACAACTCCGGGGAGGGCATCGACGCCTTCCAGCGGCTGTGGCGGGGGACGGCCGGCGGGGCCACCGCCTCGGCCCCGAGGGCCCAGAAGGGCTTCGCCGACTACCCCCCGGAGGTGGCGGTCTACTGCCGGAAGGTCGCCGCCGGGTGCCGGTCGTACGCCGACGCGGTCGAGACGATCCGCCACGTGCTGGTCGTGATGGCGGTCCAGCTCTGGGCGAACATGCTGTTCACCTCCATGTACGGCTGGACCACCGCGGGGGTCGGCAAGATGGTGGAAGACCGGATCATGAAGACGTTCTTCAAGAAGCTCGCCCAGTCGCAGCTCAAGATCTTCCGGCTCAGCGTGGAGAAGATCGTCTACAACGCCTTCTACTACACCCTCGACAGCATCACCTACGCGGGGATCCAGCAGGCGCTGCAGGCCGGCATCTTCGCCCTGTCCGGCGTGCGCAAGGACCTCAAGGGCAGGGACGTGCTCTCGGCCGAGCTGAACGCCGTCCAGTTCGCGCAGGGCTTCGGGGCGAACATGGCCTTCAACGCGGTCGGGGACCTGGTCAAGATGCCGAAGTTCCTGCCGGAGAACAGCCGCTGGGTGGACTTCCTCGGCCGCATGGCGGGCTCGTCCGCCTACAGCGCCGTCGACAGCATCGAGCAGAACCCGACGGACCCGGACTTCGACTGGAAGACCTACCTCGCCAAGCCGTTCATCCACGGGGTGCGGGCCATCAAGCCCTCCTAGCCCTCGCCGTGCTCCTCGGGGGGCGGGCCGGCGAGGTCGTCGAGCCTCCGCTGGAAGAAGGCGACGTCGCCCTCCACCGCCTCCCGCGTGAACAGCTCAGGCTCGTCACGCAGCGCAGCCTCTCCCATGTCGGACCAGAACGCGGTGGCGGGCACCTCGCCCGAGCCCTCGGGGAGGAACTTGGCCACCTCGGCGACGGCGTCCCGCGCGGACTCCCACCCGAGCACCACGCTCTCCAGCAACGACGAGTCCCCTGACCCCTCGCGGTAGCGGAGATCGTCCGCCATGGCCCGCGCGGCGTACCCCGCGCTGACCACCCGCCACTGCCCGGCGTCGATCAGCCGAGAGGGCCCGTCCCCGAACCGCAGGTGCTCACGCCTGGCCTGGAACTCGCTCTCGTAGGGCACGAGAACCTCGAAGGCGAGCGCAAGGCCGAGGCCGTGCCCGTCGAAGCGCAGCCGCCAGGCGCCCGACCTCTCGGAGAGCTTGGTGTGGGCCTCGTAGTCGCGGGCCGGCTCGTGCGCGTCGTCCCGCTCGGAGGCCATCGCCGTGAGGTCGACGAACAGGTAGGCCTCCACGAGCGTCCTGGCGAGAAGCGATGACATGGTGTCCACTCCCTTCGCCGGCCGTGCCCGGGTGCCTTCGACGATATCGGCCGGGTTCCGCGCCGGGTGCGCCCGCCCTCAGCGGTCGCCGAACATGCCGGTGAATTGGTCGATGCTCTCCTGGTAGAAGGCGATGTCGTCCTCCAGCCGCGACCGGGTGAACCGCTCGGGGTCCTCCGCGCGCCTCGCCGCGCCCGACTCCGTCCAGAACGCCTCGGGCGGCACCTCGCCGCCTCCCGGGGGGAGGAACTTCGCCGCCTCCGCGGCGGCGTCCCTGGCGAACTCCCAGTTGAGGACGGCGTCCGCGAAGCCCTCTTCGTCGCCGGGAGCCGCGGCGTACGAGAGGTCCGCGCTCAGGGCCCGCTGCGCGTACACCAGGCTGATCGACAGCCACTGGCCCGCGTCGATCAGCTCGGAGACGCCCGGCCCGAAGCGCAGGCGGTCGCGCCGTGCCTCGGACTCGGTCTGGTAGGGCACGAGGATCTCGATGAGGTGGCGCCGTCCGGTGTCCGGGCCGTCGAACCGCAGCGTCCACGTCTCCGGACCCTCGGTCAGCGTGGTCCACCGCCTGGCCGAGAAGTCTTCAGGAGGTTCCTCGTCGCCGGCCGCCACGGTCAGGTCGATGTAGAGAAAGGCCTCCACCAGCGTTCTCGCGCGGAGCATGGGCGGTGACTCCCTCGTTCGACCGGGCGCGGACGCCCTCGACCATATCGGAACGTCTCGCCGCCTCCGCGCCCATGGCCGGGTCGCCGGAAGTCCAGAGTGCGACTCCGGTGACGCTCACCATCTGAGCGCCCGTCACGCGGACGCAGGAGGAAACCTCTGCGGGCCATCGGAATGGCGTGGACCCACCCTTCCTTCGCGCCCGAGTTGACATAACCCTGTTTTTAGTTTGTCCAAAATAGGATGTAATGCCGTAAATCGCAGGGGAACGATGCGGTAGATATCTGCATTGAGGGACGTCAGACGCGTTGTTCCCTGGCGATGACAATGTCATCGATGACAAATTCAACAATTCGCCTATATCATCGCCGTTCGTGGCTGAAGGTGATCTTTCGAGCCCGCCGCCGGCCTGTCCTTTGTCATGCACGACAACGTGACCAGCCCCCCATCTCACGGAGTGCCGGATGTCCCTCACAGAGCAACGGCCGAGCGCCGTTTCCGCCGCACTGGCCAAGGATCGGCTCGGCGTCCCATCGGTCGTGTTCTTCGTCGTCTCCGCGGCGGCGCCGCTGATGGTCGTCGCGGGTTCGGTCCCGACGGCGTATACGGTGACGGGCGTCATCGGGGTGCCGTTCGCGTTCCTGATGCTGGGCGCGATCTTCGCGCTCTTCGCCGTCGGGTACGTGACGATGGCCAGGCACGTCGTGAACGCGGGCGCGTTCTACGCCTATGCCGCCCAGGGGCTCGGCCGGACGCAGGGGGTGGCGACCGCGTGGGTGGCGCTGCTGGCCTACAACGCGCTGCAGCTCGGCCTCTACGGCATCATCGGGTCGGCGGCCGAGCCGCTGCTCACCGACTGGTTCGGCGCCTCGCCCGCGTGGTGGGTGATCGCGCTGGTGGCGTGGGCGCTGACCGGCCTGCTCGGCCTGCTGCGGGTGGACGTCAACGGCAGGATCCTGTCCGTCCTGCTGGTCAGCGAGATCGCCGTCGTCCTGGTGTTCGACATCGGTGACCTGGTCAACGCCGCCCCGGGTGGCATCGGCTTCGAGGGCTTCAGCCCGGGCTCGCTGTTCGTGCCGGGGGTGGGCGCCGCGCTCGCCACCGTCGTCGCGGGGTTCGCCGGCATCGAGTCGTCGGTCGTCTTCGCCGAGGAGTCCAAGGACCGCGACAGGACCGTGCCCATCGCCACCTACGTGGGCATCGCCATCATCGCGATTCTGTACGCGATCTCCGCCTGGGCCCAGACGGTGCCGACCGGGGCGGGCGGGATCGTCAAGGCCGCGACCGAGCAGGGGCCGGCGCTGATCTTCAACCAGGCGGCGACCCACCTCGGCTCCACCGTCGCGACGGTCGGTTCGGTGCTGTTCGTGACCAGCAGCATCGCCTGCATGATCGCCTTCCACAACACCACGGCCCGCTACATCTTCGCCCTGGGCCGCGAGAACGTGCTCCCCTCGGTGTTCGGGCGCACCTCGGCCCGCACCGGCGCTCCGGTGGCCGGATCGGTGCTGCAGACGGTGCTCGGGCTGATCGTGATCATCATCTATGCGATCTTCGGCCTCGATCCTGTCACGAAGCTGTTCTTCACTTTCGGCGCGTTCGGCGGCCTCGGGCTGCTGACCCTGCTCACCGTCACCTCGATCGCGGTGATCGCGTTCTTCGCACGGAACCCCTCGCGGGAGACGGCGTGGCGGACGCGCGTCGCCCCGGCCCTGGCGGCCGTGGCGCTGTGCGTGATCATCGGGCTGACGCTGTTCAACTTCGACACCGTCCTCGGCGTCGCGCCCGACTCGGTCATCCGCTGGATCCTGCCGGGCATCTTCGTCGTCGCGATCGTCTTCGGCGTCGTGTGGGCTCGTGTGCTGAAGGCGACCAGGCCGGAGGTGTACGCCAACATCGGCTTCGGCGCGCAGGCCGTCACCGGAGGCTCCAAGTGACGGCCGAGATCAGCCGGATGACGGACGCGGCGGCGGCCGGGGAGCTCATCGCCGACACGTTCAGCCCCGACGCGATCACCAGCTGGCTCATCCCGCCGGTGGCGGAACGGCTGCCGATCCAGCGGCGGTTCTTCACCATGCACGCCGCGCACGCGCTCGACCACGGCGTCATCTACGGGATCCACGAGTCCGGCGAGCTCGCCGGGGTCGCGGTCTGGTTCACCGCGCCGTTCCCCGAGATCCCCGGCCAGGAGGAGGCGATCGCCTCCTTCGCCGGGGAACACGCCGAACGCTTCGGCATCCTCGGCGAGCGGATGGACAAGCTCCATCCGCACGAGCCGCACCACTACCTGGCGTTCATCGCCCTGGTGCGCGGGCGGACCGGCCGCGGCCTCGGCAGCCTGCTGCTGGAGGAGCACCACCGGCGGCTCGACGCCCAAGGGACGCCGGCCTACCTGGAGGCCAGCAGTGCGGCGAGCCGCCGGCTCTACCTCCGGCACGGCTACGTGGACCTGCCGGAGCTGCTGCGGCTGCCCGGCGGTCCGGTCATGTACCCGATGTGGCGCGCGCCGCTCCCGCGCGACGGCGGACCGGCCGGCGGCGATGCCGCGGGCTAGAGCTCGGCGGAGAGCCTGCGGTAGGTGTCGCGCACGATCAGCAGCCGTTCCAGCTGGAACCTGCCGGGCTCGGCCGCGCGCACCTGCTGTCCGCGATCGGACCAGAAGGCGTCTCCGGGAACCTCCCGCTCCCCGGGCGGAATGAACTTCACGACCTCCTCGACCGCCGCCGTCGCGATCGACAGTGCCCGCCGTGCCGCGTCCGCGTCGCCGGCGGGCACGTCGCCCGCGGTCAGGTCGGCCACCCAGAGCCACTCCCCGGCGTCCAGCAGCTCGGACGGCTCCGGCCCGCCGAACGTCGGGAACCCCGACGGCGCGGTCTCGCGCGCGGGCAGGCCGAAGAGGAACTCGCGCTCCGCGCCGCAGCCCTCGCACTCCCCGGCGTAGCAGGCCGACGGCTCGCCGTCGACGTCCACCACGCCGTTCTCCCAGGTCGTGTCGGCAGAGCCGCACTCCTCGCAGGGGTTCAGGTCGAGGTACAGATGCGCCTCGTCCCGGGTCCTCGCCACCGAGAATGGCATCGCGTTCCTCCGTTCGACTTGATGAGGCGACCTTACGGCCCGCCCGCTCCGCCCAGGCCGGTGGCGCCCCCGCCGCCCTGGCCGGTGGCGGGCGAGCCGCCGAGGCCCGTGGCGCCGCCGCCCCCCTGGTAGGTGGTGCCGACCGCGGGGGGCTGCCCGTGCGTGCCGATGTCCTGGCTCGTCGGCCATGGTGCGGCCGGATCGGTGACCTGCCTGCCGAGCGCCACCAGCCGCTCGCGTACCACCTCGGCGAAGTCGGCGCCTCGCGGCATCCCCCGGAAGACCTCGCGCAGGTCCACCTGGAGTCCTTCCACGAGCGGGAGCAGCCGGGTGGGCAGCGAGGCGAACGCCGAGGCGAAGTCACTGTCGTCCGTGCTGTGGAGAGCGCCGTCCGGAGCGGCCTGGTAGTGGTGGGTGGTGCCGCCGTCCCGCAGGTACAGGTGGACGTCGGCGCCGAGTTGCCGCGCCAGCAACCGCGCGTCCGTCAGCGCCGAGACGGGGGACGTCGCGGTGGCCGCCGAGGTGAGCAAGACCGGTTGCCGCCGGTCGCCGGAGGTTCCCCCGCGCAGGACCGAGGCCATCGCCGGGTAGGGGTCGGCCGGGTCGAAGGCGGGGTCCCGTTGCGCGGCGGCGAGCAGATCGGGCAGCGCGACACGCCTCGGCCAGCCCTTCGGCCGCTCCGGCGAGGTGGGCGGGGCCGTGTCGTCCGGCCGGGCCAGCATCTCGGACAGATGGCGCTGCGACATGCTGAGGTCCGCCGTGCCCGTCGCGGTGCGGGTGAAGGTCTTGACGACCTGTTCGTTCCCGTGGCGGTCGTAAGTCACCAGTTCGACGGTGGCGTCCCAGTCCACCCGCGTCGCCACCGTGCCGCCCTCGCCCATGTAGGAGGCGGTCTCCTCCTTGCGGACGCCGTCGCTCATCGCCGCGCTCGCCGAGGCGTGCTCCCCGTAGGCGTAGTCGGTGTTCACCGCTCCCTCTCCATCGTAGGAGAAGTCCGGTCCCGCGTCCCAGCCCAGCGGCAGCAGATGGCTCGTGCTCCGGTTGACGTTGCGCATCTCCTGGTGCCGCGTGGCCTGGCCGTGCTCCACGTCCTGGCGTCCGCTGACGATGACGCGCGGCTCGGTCACCCTGGCCGCGAGGGTGACCCGCACCTCCTGCCTCGGGTGGCCGGGCCTCGGCAGGCGGACGGTCGCCTCCCCGCCGAACCGCGCGATGTGGGCGAATCTCGCGCTCAGCTTCTTGTGCGACAGTTCCTGCTTCAGCCTGGGCGCGAGCTTCTCCATGTCCGACCTGGTGAGCAGGCCCTCGTCCGTGAAGCAGTCGCTGAGGGTCTGTTCCAGCTCGCCGATGTCCAGCCCTTCCACCTGGAACCGGGGCGGCAGGGTGAGCGCCCGTGGATCCGGTGCCACCTGCCCCACGGCGGGGACCCCCGCCGGACCGACCAGCCCGTTGGGCACGAGCCGTTCGGCGTCCACGGTGAACACGATGGGGGTGAGGGGCCCCGCGGGCACGGCGTTGACCACGCGGTTGACCCCGCCTTCGACCGGCCCCCCGAAGGCGTCCGACCATTCCAGCTCGGCGGTGAGCCGGAGCCTCGTGCCGATCACGTGCATTCCCGAGTACGTGGCCATGCGGTCGAGCTCGTTCTGCAGGTCGCCGTGGGACACCGAGCGGCCGTGGTTGCGGTCCGTGCCGACGCCTCCGTCCCCGGAGACGTCCTCGGAGTTGCCGCTGGTGCTCACCTTGCCGCCGGCCGTGACGCCGGCGGAGGCCGATCGCTCGTGCTGGTCGTACCCGTACGCCTGGCGGATCAGGCCGTCGTCCGGCAGGAAGCCGAGCCACCGCGGTTCGCCCTCGTACTCCGCTCTCAGCCGCACGGTGAGCCGCTGGGTGAGGTGCGGACCCACTCGCACGGGGAAGGAGAGCTCGAACCCGCCCGGCCTGAGGATCTCGTCGATGTTCCCCAGCCACTTGTCCGCCGCGAGGACGGCCGACAGGCCGGGGCCCAGCGCCGGGTCGGTGTTCAGGACCCCCGGTGAGTGGCCTTGGAGCGCCTTGCGTATCTCGTTGAGCAGCTCGACCACCTCACCGTTCCGGGTGAGCAGCACCCTGCCGAACTTGGTCTGGCCCACCCCCCGGTGGAGGTGCTCGGGCAGTGAGACCTCCGGCTCCAGGTTCGCGAGGTCCTTCGCCTTGCTGAGCGTCCTGGTCAGCTGCTTGTCGGGCCTCGGGCCCGCTCGGTCGGGGAGGCTCGGGTCACCGATCAGGGGGGCCAGCCGTCGCAGCATCTCAAGCCGGCGCTGCCCATTGGCGAGCTGGGGGATCGGGTCGCCCGACTTGCGGGCTTCGTTCAGGTGGTCCAGGTAGCGGCGGACGAAGGGGACGGCGACCCGGCGATCGAGCTTGAGCTCGCCGTTGAGGAACCGCTCCATCGCGTCGGCGGCCTCGTCCAGTGACAGAGGCTGCTCGCCGTTGGCGTACAGCATGAGCGCGCGGCGTTCTGACTGCCGGTACAGGGCCGTGCCGTCGACGCCGATCTTCACCGGGGCGTCGGTGCCGCGCCCCTCCACGGTGATCTCGAAGCGGACGGGCGCCGTGTGCAGCCGCTCGACGCCCTGCTTGACGTGCAGACGCTCGTCACCGTAGATCGACAGGTCCGTCGCGGACGCCCCGGAGTTCCCGGACACGGAGGTGTCGACGCCGCCGGAGGCGTTCGGCGCGCCCTGCTGGTGCACGCCGGCCCCGGCGGAGCCGCCGGTCGCCACGTTGCTTCCGGTGCTGCGGGTCACACCGTCGCTGCCCATCCCGAAGAGGATGTCGAGGCTCACCAGATCGGGGTTGCCGACGGGCGTGGAGGGGCCGGTCACGAACGCGCGGACCGTCACCGTGGCGTGCAGGCCTCCCGGGCCCTGCGGGTGCACGGGGATGGAGATGCCGTGGCCGGTGACGAACATCTCGGAGTGGGCCAGCAGGTGCTCCGAGGTGAGGAGGTTCATCACCTCGACGAACGCGGCGGTGCCCGGTCGCATCGTCTTCGGGAGCCTCGGCACGACCTCCGCCAGCATGGGGCCGATGTCCAGGCCGAGGAGGCCTCCCCGGCGCATCTCCTCCAGGGTGTCGACCTGGCTGACCGACTGGGTGAGGGGGGCGACGGCGGCAGTGGCGGGAGGCAGCATGTCGGAGGGCCAGTAGACGTCCGCCCGGACTTCCTGGGGTGCGATCAGCGGCCGCAGAGAGCCGTCCTCGTTGATCATCAAGACGCTCACCTCGTACCGCTTGGCGAACGTCCCGAGCGCCGACTTCGCCTCCACGAGCTTCACGTCGTTGGTGGTGTTGCCGACGGAGCCCTCGGCTCCGTGGCTGGTTCCCCGGCTCCCCCTGCCTTCGGCGCCGGTGAACATGGCGTCCTGGTCGTGGGCCTCCATGCGCATGCCCGCCTTGGCCTCCAGCGGCGTGCTCCTGCTCTCCCCGCTCGCCCTGCCGGTGGTGTCGGACGCGATGTCGAGGTTCGCCATCCCCTCCAGCGGGGCCAGGCCCCGGTAGCCGGAGCCGATCTCGTTGAGCGGTACCAGCAGGGGGACGTGCCTGGTCTGCCGGTTGAGCCCCGAGAGCTCCAGGTGGACCAGGGTGCCTCCCTGAGTGGCCTGGTTGATGCCGGCCTCCTGGCGCACGGCGGCGATCGCGTCGGTGAGCTTCCTCTGGTTGGCCTCCTGGGAGGCGCGCGTCAGGGGATCCCGCGTCAGTGACGGGTCGGGCTTCCCCGCGGCGTTCAGCGGGGGCAGGTAGTCGGCGTCCAGCGCGCGCAGCGCATTCTCCGTGAGCCTCAGGACCTCCGGCAGCCCGGTCATGTCCTGCACCAGGCCCGGGCCGACTCCCCGCAACCTGCCTGGACCGTCGCCGCTCCACACCGGCGGCTCGGCCAGCCGCTTGGGCGGCGCCTCAGGGACGATCTCGTCCCGCACCGCCATCGAGCCGTCGGGGTGCGTGAGCGGCACGCCGGACTCGTCATGCGAGACCGCCGCCGCGTCGACCGGCCACCCCGAGCGGTACGCGTGCCACACCGGAGTCCTGAGCAGAGCGCTGACGTCGCCCGAGATCACGATCGGCGCGCCCAGCTGACCGGCCCTGCTGATGGGGCGCAGCCTGATCTCCAGCTCGATCTCCGCCTGGTACCCCTCCCCGTACATCGCCCGCTGCACGCTGACCTTGTACGTTCCCACGGTGGCCGAGGAGGACTCCGATCTCGACCGCCCCCGCCCGGTGCCGACCGTCGCCTTGGGGACCATGTCGTCGTCCAGCAGCGGCATGCTCTCTTCGTCCAGGGCCGCGACGCCGACGGCGCCGCCGAGGCTGTTCGAGCGTCCGGACGACTGCGTGACCGACACGCTGGAGTGCTCAATGCGCAACGCCTCCTGGAAGTCCTCGGCGCTGGCGACTCCGACCGGGGTCACGGCCGGACGGCGCACACCGGACGCGTCGGGCACCGTCCGGAGCCTCGCGACCACCTCGATCTCCGCCACCGGGCGCGTGCCGTCGGTGATGACCCTCGGGGGTAGCCCCGCCGGGTTGTTGATGGCCTCGCCGAGCCGGCTCGTCACGACCTGGGTCAGCATCTGGCGGATGTCGTCGCGCGCCACGCTGCCCACCCTGGCCTGGGACCCCAGGGCGGCGGCGGTCTCGGCGACCAGGGGTCCCAGGCCGGTCGCGCTGAGGACCACGTGCCTCGGGAACCCCTCCCGCCGGGTGAGCCCGTCCGGCAGCCGGATGGTCGAGTCCGGGGCGGCCTGGGAGAACGAGTGCGACAGCACCAGCCGAAGCCCCGTCCCATCCTCGGTGGCGGCGACCCGCTCCACCTGCGGCCTCCTCGCCGTGCCGTCACCGTCGCTCGCCGTGCGGACCTCGACCTCGTACTCGGCGTCCTCCACGGTGTAGACGAGCGATTCGCCACGGTTGTCGGTGACGCCGCTGGCGTCGCCGACCGCGTACTTCTCCGAACTGCCACTCGTCGACTCGTGCCGGCCGTTGGAGAAGTTGACCTCCAGGACGCCGTGCTCTCCCAACCACCTCAACGGCACGGTCAGGTTGTTCTCCGGCAGGCCCATGAGGAACGGCTTGATGTAGCGCATCACATTGGGCCCGTACGACTGGCCGAACCTGTGGGCGGAGGAGGTCCCCATCGACGGGCCGCCCTGGGCGAGCCGGGCGCGGATGAACTCCGACGGCCGGTGATCGGGGTCGAGCACTTCGAGCAGCGCGCCCACGCGCAGCCTGACGCGCAGCTCCCCCGGATGGGCGTCGCCCACCCGCACCGTCAGGCCTTCCTCCGACACCACCTGGTCGAAGTCGGCGACCAGGATGTTCTCCAGCCGGGCGCGGGTGAACGCGTCGTCGATGCCCCTGGCCACGAGCATGGCGTTGACCCTGTCGGTCAGGGCGGCCATGTTGGGCAGGTCGCCGTCCGGCGCGGCGGAGGTCAGTGCGGCACGCGGCGGCAGGGCCTCTTCCAGCGCCTTGCGGTAGGCGCCGTCGGCCGACTCCGCCGCGAGCCTGGCCTGGGCCACGTCGTCGGCCAGGGGCGCGAGCAGGTTCGGGTCCCGCTCCGCCTCCAGCCGTGCCATGGCGTCCGCCAGGGTCTCGTACGCGGCGCGGGCGTCCCGGGCGCGGCCTCGCGCCCTCTCGTACGCCTCGGCCATCCGCGTCTGCCGGCGCTCCTGGTCCCTGGCCACGTCGGCCTCCGCGACGGCCCTGCGCCTGCGTTCCCCCGAGGCCTGGTCCCGGTCCCTGGTCGCCTTGTCCCGCTTCTCGCCGGCCTCGCGGCCCTTCTCCCTGGCCGCCTCCGCGTTCTCCCGCTTGGCCGTGACGCGTTCGCCGAGTGCCGTCGCCGCGTCCGCCATGGACCGGCCCAGCGCCCGCACCCGTACGAGATCCGGGGACGCGGGCGGGCCCGCGCTCCACGGGAGCACCGGGGGCACGTGACCGCGCCTCTCGATGTCGCGCGCCGCCGCCTCGGCCTCCCGCCGGAGATCCCGCCGCTCGTCGGGCGTGCGGGCCTGCTCCCACTTGCGGACGAGGTAGGCGACCTCGTTCCTCCGGGCCGACACGCACTCGTCGTTGCCCTCGACATGGCCGTGGAACGGGTTGACCGCCGCGAGGCGGCCGCGGATGACACCCTGCGGCGCGCGGGCATCGACCGCCGCCCTCCGTTGCAGCGCGTCGGTGGTCTCATGGAGCAGCACCCGCGCGACCTGGTTCGGATGGATTCCGGGTGCCAGGCGCACCTGGTGCGGCCGGTCGACCGTTCCGGCCTGGACCCTGGTCCGGGCCAGCAACCGGCGACCCCACAGCCTCCCCAGGCGAAGCCTGGACACTTTGCCGACCGAGACGTCGAAGTGATGGACGTTCCCGTCGTCGGTCATCACCCAGTAGGCCGAGCCGTCGGGCAGCACGCCCACCTCGCGCACGCCTATGCCGTGCCGGAAGTCCGAGGCCTGCAGGTCGGCGAGGGCGGGGGGGACCTCGGCGAGGGTCAGCCGCGTGCCCCGCGGGCGGGCGTCCGGCCGGAAGCCGGTGCCCTCGATCTCCTCGGCCGTGACCGTGCCGGCCCGTACCGTCCGCCTTCCGACGTTGGGCCGTCGCGACCCGCCGTCGGCGCCGTGCGGGCCTGAGCGGCCGGGGCCGGAGGTGTTCCGTGCGGAACGGCCCGGGCCGGTGCCGTGCCCCGCGGGACGGGCCGGGGCCGGGTGGCTCGCGGACGCGGGTACGGGGGCGACGGTGGTGTGCGCGTCCGGGGTGCCGTTGAGCGCCGCGCCTATGGAGATGGTCGCGGGCCCGCCCACCTGGGCCGCGGCCTGCGTCACGGTCACTCCCGGCGCCGCGGCCTGTGCCTGCGCCGCCACCTGCGCCGCCACCTGCGCCGCCACCTGCGGCGCGCTCTGCGCCTGGGCAGCGGTCTGCGCTTGTGGCGCGGTCTGGGTCTGCGTTGAGTTCTGGGTCTGCGTTGAGTTCTGGGTCTGCGTTGAGTTCTGGGTCTGGGTGGCGGTCTGGCTCTGAGCGGCGGTCTGCGCCTGCGGCGTGGTCTGGGTCTGGTTGGCGGGCTGGCTCTGGGACGCGTTCTGTGCCTGGGACGCTGCCTCGCCTTGTGGTGTGGCCTGTGCCTGGGCCTGCGGTGCGGTCTGGGTCTGGGTCGGGGGAGTGGCCTGCGTCTCGGCCGTGGCCGCCGACTGGGGTGCGGGCGCGTTGGCAGGGGGAGCCGCCTGCGCGGTCTGCGCGTTCGCGCCGTTCGGGGAGGTCACGTCGGCCGCGCCGTGCGGGACGCCGCTCTGCGCGGTCGCGGGGCCCGGCGTGGTGGGCGGAGCCGCGGTGGTGTTCTGGGGGGTGGCCGGCGTGGCGCTGGTGTTCGAGGTGGAGCCCGATGGGGCCGTGGTGTTCGAGGTGGGGGCCGGCGGGGTGTGGGGCCCGGTGTTCGCGGTGCTCTGCCCGTTCGCCGTACTCCCCGACAGAGCCTGCGTGCCCGCCGGGGCGCCCGTCGCGTGCGGGACGGTCGGCTGGGGAGCCGCGCCGTGCGTCGCGTTCACCTGCGAGCCGGTCCCGTGCGGGACGGTCACCTGGGGGGCGGCGCCTTGCGTGGCGGTGGCGGGCGTGCCCGCCGGGCCGGATGGCCCGGGGGAGCCGTCGCCGGAGGAGGACGCGCCGCCGTCCGGAGGCGCGGCGGGTGGCGCGTACCCGGCGTTGGCGAGCCGGGACAGGTCGGTGAGCCCGCTGGCCACGTTGGCGGCCTGAAGGCTCGCCAGGGGGTGGAACGCGGCCTGGGCGACGGCCGGGTTGAAGGGGCTGATCGTGTTGGTGCGGCCCGCGCCCCCCATGAAGGCTCCGCCCACAGATTCCAGCGTGAACGACTGCTTGAGGGCCTGCAGGGGGCCTTCCCCGTAGACCAGCATCTGAGCCACGGCGCTGCCGAAGGGGGAGGCGGCCATGTTGTTGAGGCCGGTCTGCATCGCCCGGCCCGGGAAGCGGGCGAAGGCGTTGGCGAAGCCGGGGGCCGTCCCGCCCGCGTTGTTCAGGGCCCTGAGAAGCGGCACCCTGTCGCTGAACCTGGACAGCGGGCCCGCGAGCTTCGTGCCGACCCACGCGCCGCCGGCCGCGCCTATCGCCGAGCCCATGGTCTTGTCCCAGTTCCACTTCGTGATCGACCCCAGTTCCTTCTGCTTGCGCTGGGTCCAGTAGTCGATGGTGACCTCTTCGCTGACCTCCTCGACGAACTCCCTGCCGAGGTGGCTGCCGAGGATCGTACGGACGAGGGTCGCGGCGCCGGTCTGGGTGAGGCCGTTCGTGGCGGCCAGCCTGGTGGCCATGCCGGTGCCGAACTCGCGCCCGGCCACCATGGTGAGCCTCTGGAGGATCCGGGCCATGGCCGCGCGCGCCGACGCGGCGATGGGCCCGACCATCGGAGTGGTCGCCCCGGCGGTGAAGAACGCGGTGAGCAAGGCGATGAACGCCGCGATGATCGCGATCCAGAAGGCCACGTTGATCGAGATCTTGGAGTACTGCGTCTCCCGCGCGAAGTTGTCCGCCTGCAGGGCCTTGTAGAGGTTCTCGACCCCGAGCGCGTTGAGCCCGGAGTCCTGGGAGAGGAGCCGCTCGGCGTCGCGCAGGAACATGGGCGTGGCGGGCACGTCCCATCCGTCCAGAACCGCCTTGATCGCCCCGACGATCGGATCGGTGGAACCGCAGAGGGCGACGCCCAGTTCCTCGTGTTCCTTGGCGATCGCCCACATGCGGATCTCGCTGGCCTCCGGCCAGTTCTGCCCGGAGGCCAGCAGGGAGATGAGCGTGTCGGCCCAGCCGGGCAGGGACTCGCCCCACGCGGGCTCGACGTCGGTGGTGGAGCTGCCGCCCCCGACGATGGACGACTGCCCCGAGGGGGTGTTCGGATTGACGTTGACGCCAGTGCTCTGAGCCACGTCACCCCGATCTCGTCGTCTGCTGGGCGGGCGCCGGGTGGCCGGCGCCCTCGCGGCCGGCGCCCCCGGCCGGCCTCATCCTCAAGGGGTTCGCAGAACCCGGTCAGATGCTCTTGATCGTCGCGGCCCCGCCGTGGTCGGTGTCGTCGGTCCTCGTGACGGCCGTGCGCACCTTCCCGGACAGGCCGCCGAGGTCGTCGATGACGCCGTCGCCTTTCCTGACCATGTCGTCGGCGCCGCCCGTCCGTTTGTACGCGGCCTCGAAGGCGCTGCCAGCGGAGTCGCGTCCCCAGGGCGACGCCGCGACGAGCTGCTGGAGCCGCGCCGAGCGCTCCCTCCACAGCGTGGTGAGGTCCGATGTCGTGGTACCCAGCCGGGATATGCCGAGGTGCGCGGGGCTCTTGTGGATGTCGACGTAGTCAGGCATGTGGATCACCTCTCTCCGAGCATCTGGGAGGCCATCTGGTCGAGCACGCGCTGGAGGTCTCCATCGAGGTGCGCCTTCATCTGCTCGCCGGGGATCAGCGGCTCGAACAGCTCGACGACCTTGTCCCGCGCCTTCTCCGCCGCCCTCTGGACCGTCTCGGTGATGGAGTCGGCCAGCTCGCGGGAGTCCGGCCGCCGGTAGACGCGGGGGTCGATGTCGAGCCTGATGAGGTCGCCGCGCGGGCCCACGGTCGCCGAGATCAGACCGTCGCGCGACGTCTCCGTCACCTGGATCGCCCGCGCTCTCTCGTGCATCGCCGGCGCTTCTTCCTGCAACCGCGTGAAGTTGGCCCGCAGCTCGTCGGCATAGGCCTGAAGGGCCGCCGCGTCCGCCCCGCCGAACGGCTCCATGCCACCTCCCCGAGCACCTGTCCACATGGATCGGGATGCTTAACGGCTCCGTAACCCCGGCCTAACTGAAGGGAAACAGTCCGCTGGCCGGTAATTCTGACATTTTCGAACGCCGTTCGGCAAGCATTGTGACCCGAAGCCGCCACATCAGGAGATTTGTCCGGATCGGCGGAATTCAAGGGATAATTGGCCGTACCAGCGGATTTGCACGTACGGCGGGGAACGCCGGCCGTACGAGAAGCCGAACGAGCGAGAGAAGTGGCGGCCGCGCTAGAGGTGCAGCGGTACGGCCTGCTCGTGGAGCCCCGTCACCTCGTCGCGGGGGACCCAGGCCCGGTGGACGCCGCGCTCGACCCGCTCGAAGCCCAGCTCACGCGCCACCGGCATCCGGCCTCCGGTGTACTCGACCAGCAGCTCGCCGTCGCGCTCGTCACGCACCAGGCACGGGGCGCCGCGCCAGTCGCCCACGGTCGTCACGAAGAAGACGGCCTCGCACTCATCCGCGGGAACCGGCCGCACGAAGCGGCCGGGCGCGAGCTCCTCGAAGCCCTCGCCGGGCCCGGAGCCGCGCAGACGCATCCACACCCGGTCGGACCGGGGCTCGGGGCTCGCCTCGTACTCCGCACCCCGCCAGCGGGCGCGGTACGAGCACCACCTCATCCCTGCTCCGCGACGGCGGGCCCGCCGGGCGGCAGGACGGCCACCAGCATCCAGCGTTCGAGGTCGCCGTCGTAGATGGCGCGGCGGTGCTCCACCCCGAAGACTGTCAGCTCCACGATCTCGGCCCCGTGCGGCAGCCCCACCCCGTCGATCTTGTACTCGCGGATCACACGGTCGGCGTTCGGCACGAGCCCCATGCCGGCGAACGGGGGCTCCTCGATCACCCACCCGGCCACCGCCGCCATGGTCTCCTCGTCCACGCCGCCGTACGGGGTGCGGTAGAGGTTCAGACCGGCCGTGCGCCACCGCAGGATGTTCACGGACCCATCGTCGGTGATGACGCCCTCGTCGGCCGACTGCCCCAGCGCTTCCGCCAGCACGGACGGGGTCGCGATGTGCGCGACGTCGAGGGCGTGGTGGCAGTAGCCGGAGACCCGTGTCTCCCCTTCGGCGATGAAGGCGTACAGGTCGGCGGGCCTGAGCAGCTTCTGCACCACCGGTGTACCCGAGTCCGGCTCCGCGAGGCGATCCTCGGCCAGCGACGGCACCGCGAGCCTCGCCACCGTGCCGGATTCGAGGAAGAAGTTAACCGGGAGACCGGGATTGACCGCCAGCCCCCAGCGCGTGTCGGGCCAGCCGGCGGCCAGCTCGGGCAGCGAGATGATCCGGTAGTGCCGGGTGACATCGCCGAGCATGGCCCACATCGCCTCCTGCGAGGTGTAGGCCACCATCCAGGTGCGCTCGCCATCCGGCGTGATCGGCCAGGCGGCCGGCTCCTGACCGGCGGCGGCGGCCGGGCTGATGGGGAGCGCGAGATCGGCCGCCCGCAGCAGCCCGAGGCAGACGGCCAGATCGCCCGCCGCGAACGCCGTGCTGAGGCTCTCCTCGAACGCCCCAGACGGCTCCCATTCCCGCACGGCGACCACTCTAGGTCGTCAGCGGACGGCCGCGGTCGCGGAGGTCTAGGCGGACGGGACGGCCGTCAGAGTAGACCACGGCCGAACGACTCGGCCTCGTCGAGGAACGGCCGCATCAGCGACTCGGCCCGCTCCGCGGCGTCGCCCTCGGCCTCCCTGGCCGCCCGCAGGATCGCCTCGGCGAGGGCCTCGGAGCCGAGCCGCATCGCGCGCGGATCGATGCGCAGGGCCGCGAGGGAGCCGCTGGGCAGCACCTCGACGACCACGCGCCCCTCCTCGGCCTCGCCCCGGCCCCGCGTCTCGGCGAGCCGCTGCCCGGCCTCCTGGAACCGCGCCGACTGCGTGGCGAGCGCCTCCAGCACCGCGTCGACCTCACGGTCACCGGTCGAGGGGAACGGCTCGCCACTCGTCGTCATCTCGGTCGTCGTCCTTCTGCTAGGTGGAGAGTCCGGCTATCCGCAGTTGGCGAACGGCACGCTGGTGGAGCCCCCTCCGGCGCTGCCGCTGAACCTCACGCACTTGCCCTTGGCCTCGGCGATCACCGGGCCCGCGTAGTACTGGAAGGACCCGCCGTCGCTCATCGGGCCCGCGCCCTGCACCTCCAGAGTCGCCGAGACGGGGCTGGCCTTGCCGATGGAGGTCGTCTTCAGCGTCACCACGCAGTTGGATCCCGTGGAGGCGTTGTAGAGCTGGTAGGTCACCCCGCCGCTGAACGCGCTCGACCGCTGGACGTAGAAGCCCGTTCCCTTGCCCGCCGAGTTGCAGACCTTCTGCGGCGTGTACGGGTTGGAGGCCGGGGCCGGCGGCTTGGGCGGCGCGGTGCTCGGCTTGGGCGCGGACGCCGTCGGCTTGGGCGCCACCGCGGTCGGGACGACCGTCTTGGTCACGGTCGGCCTGGGAGCCGCGGTCTTCGTCGCCGTGGGCCCGGGAGCGGCCGTCTTCGTGGCAGTCGGCCTGGGCACCGGGGGCGGTGTCGCGGACCTGGTCGGGGCCGCCGTGCGGGTGGCGCTCGGGGCGGGGGCCGGCGAGGACTCCGACGGCGTCGTCTCCGGCGTGGGACTCGCGGTGTCCGACGGGTCGGGAGTGGGAGTGTCGAGGCCCGAGGGCGTCGGCTCGGAGGACGGCGTGACCGTCGGCGTCTGCGTGACGGTGACCGTGGGCGCGGGGGTGGCCGAGGACGACCGGGTGGCCGTGGCCGTCGGCGCGGGCACCGAGGAGGGGATCGGCGGAGGGGTGAACATCGGCCCGGGCGTGAGGCTGGGCACCCCCGTGAACGCCGAAGGGGTCGTGAGCTGCAACGGGTACACGCCGGTCTCCTGCGGCCCGGGGGACAGCGCCCACGGCACGGTGACCTGCGGCCTGGGCGCCGTCGTACCGCCGGGGACCCCGACGCTGCCGACGCCTCCGGACGGCGCCGGGATGCTGGTCACCTGGCCCTCGGCCGCCACGCGCCCGATCTGCTGGGTGTCCGCGTAGTGCCCCGCGCCCCACAGCCCGAGACCGGACAGGCCGATCACCACGCCCACGCCCGCGGCGAGGCCAATGGGGAAGTGGGCGCCGGTCTTCTTGCGAGGCGGGACGCCGGGCGCGGCGGCAGGACCGGCGGAGACGGGCTGGGCCTGGGGCTCGGCCTCCGCCGACGGCAGCTCGGGCGCGCCCCACAGCTTCGGGGACTCCTGCGGCTGCGGGGGAACCGCCCACACTTGCGCGGCCCCCTCGCCCTCCGGCTGGTTCGGGACGAGCGCGGGGGGCGGAGCCTGGCCGTCCAGCCCGTTCACGTCCACCCAGGTCTGCCGGTCCGGGTCGCCCACCGGTACGGGGGGCAGGACGGGCTCGGGCCGGGCGGACTTCTCCTCGCCGAGCAGCCAGAGCATCGCGCCCTGGGCGGTGGGCCGCTCGACGACGGCCTTGGCCAGGCACGAGGCGACGACGTCCCGCAGCGGGAGGGGCAGGGCGCCGAGGTCGGGACGGGCCGTGGCGATCGCCTCGGCGCTGCCGCCGAACAGCTCGCTGCCGGTCGCGGCGTACGCGATCGTGGTCGCCCAGGCGAAGACGTCGGCGGCCGGGCCGGAGGGCTCCCCGCGCACCTGCTCGGGGGAGAGGTAGCTGGTCTCGCCGAGGCCGAAGTCGGCGACGCGGGGCCCGTCGGGGCCGAGCAGGACGTTCTCGGGGGTGAGCGCGCGGTGCGCGATCCCGGCCAGGTGGATGGCGGTGAGCGCGGTGAGCGTGCCGATGGCGACGCGCTCCAGGGCGTCGCCGGTCAGAGGCCCGCCGGCCTGGACCGTCTCGCGCAGGGAATGGCCCTCGATGTGCTCGCGCACGATGTAGGCGCGGTCGCCGGTCCATCCGGCGTCGACGGTCCTGGCCGTGTACGCGCTGGAGACCCGCTGGGCCGCGGAGAGGTCGTCGATGACGCGTGCGCGGGCGGCGGGGTCCGCCTCCGGCCACGGGGGCAGCAGCTTGACGACGAACAGACGATCAGGGTCGGCGGCCTGGAGTGCGGAGGCGGCCTGGAGTGCGGAGGCGGCCTGGGGCGCGGAGGCGGGCTCGGGTTCGCCCTGGCCCTCCGCGGAAGCCTCCGGGGCGGTCTGCGCGGCGGGTGACGCCTCATCGGGATCGGCGGCGGCCTCGGGCTCCCCGTTCCCGGCGCCGCCGGTGATCTTCGCCGTCTCGGGTGCCTCGGCGGGGTCCCCCTGACCCTCGCCTCGGGCTTCTCCGGAGAGCCGGCCAAGGTAGACAATTCCTCGCGGTCCCTGACCTAAGCGCCCAAGAAGGGTGTAATCCCCCACCTGCTTGGGGTCTTCCGGCAGCAATGACTGCATGTCCCCTATCGCCTTCCCCTGTGGCTCAAGTGTCGCGAGTCATGAGATCACATAACTAAGCCCCAATTACTGTATTTTGTCACGTCTGCATCACATGTTACGGATTTGTTGATCTTCGGTGCACGGAAACGGGTACGGCTTACTGCCTCACTCGCCGGGCACGGCCGTACGGCCCGGTTTCCACCCGCGCCTGCGGCCCAGGGGGACGACCAGGCTCACCGCCGTCACCAGCGCCGCGACGCAGACGGCCACCACCGCGACAGCCACCGACACATCGATCGCCTCCTGGTCGGGGCGCGGGGCCTTGCCGATGACGCCGGGGGGCAGCGGGTCGGGCGGGCGGGGCGCGATGGCGACGACCTCGGACGGCAGGATCTCGGACACGGCGAGGAGGGGGTTCACGATGCCCGCCCCCGTGCCCGCGCCGGAGGCGCCGTCGGCGGTGAGCTCGATGCGCCGCCGTACCCGCACGTTGTCGAGCTCGGGGTGCCGCGAGCGCACGAGAGCCGCGACCCCGGCGACGTACGGCGCGGCGTAGCTCGTGCCCTCCAGGTCCTGGCGGTACGCGGCGCCCGGCCACGTGCTGGTGATGCCCGCGCCCGGGGCCAGGACCGAGACGGGCGTGGTGGCGTTGGAGAAGTCGGTGCGCTTGCCGTCGGCCCCGGCCGATCCGACGGACAGCACGCCCGGATAGGCCGCGGGGTACGCGGGCGCGGGGGTGCCGTCCTCCTTCCGCAGGTTGCCGGCGGCGGCCACGATCACGACGTCGCCGGCCAGCGCGTAGTCGACGGCGCTCTTCAGGTCGGGCTGGTCGCTCGTCTGGATGGAGATGTTGACCACCTTGGCCCCGAGGTCGGTCGCCTGCCGGATGCCCTGGGCGAGCAGCGCCACATCGCCTTTCTCGCTATTCGTCTGCTTTATAGAGATAAGCCGGGCTTCAGGGGCTACGCCGGCGAAGGGAATCTCCTTCATGTCGGCGCCCGCGATGATCCCCGCGACCGCCGTCCCGTGCCCCACGCAGTCAAGGGGCCCGGTGCCGGTCAGGTCGACCGACCTCGCCACCCGCACCTGCGGATGGCGGGTGTCCACCCCGCTGTCGATCAGCGCCACGGTCACCCCCTCGCCCCGCGTGAGGGGCCACACCCGGGTGAAGGCGAGCCTCCGCTGCCCCCACGACTCCCCCACCTGGCTGCCGCCGCGCTGCGGCGCGCAGGGCTCGGGAGCGCGCACGACCGCCGCGGCGGCCGTGCCGGGCCCCGCCGCGAGCCCCAGCGCCAGCACACCGGCCACCATTCCCCGGATGCCCCGGATCCCCCGACCGGCCATGCGTCAACTCCGTCTCTCGCAAGGTGACCGCGGGGCGTACGAGTCGCCGGGCGGGCACGACGCAGAAGCCTAGCCAATTCCGCTTTACGGTTCTTTTGGATGTGTCACTTCGCGCTGAGATTGCGCCTTTTGCCGATCGGGAAGAAATCCCGCAGGCGGGGGCCGGGGATTCCCGCCGGGCGGGATTTCGGGGGAGCACGATGCGCATCACCGGTGTAGTCCTTGCCTTCGCGCTGGTCACCGGGGTGACGGCGGCCTGTGGCCTGGGCGAAGGCGTCTTCGGCGGGTCCGCGGGAAAGCAGGAGCTGTCGCGGGCGCGCAAGGCCCTGGCGGAGGTCGAGGACCCGTCGGTGGACTTCGCCGACCGCGCCGAGGCCGCGTGGCAGCCGCCGTTCGTCCCGGCCAAGCAGGAGTGCGGCAGGCTCTTCGAGCTCGCCGAGGGCAAGGCGCCCGACCTGGCGTCCGCGAAGGCGGAGTCCACGAGCTTCCGGGGCAACCGCCTGGGCGAGACGGCCGGGGTCGTCCTCGCCGCCTACGCCCCGGCCGAGGCACGGCAGGCCATGCGTACGGTCGCGGACCTGATGCGCGACTGCCCCGTCGCCGCCGTGAAGACCGCGGGCGGGGGCGACCGGCTGGTGGGGTCCGCGCTGCCCGTGGGCGACATCGGGGACGGGGTCGAGGCGCGGCGGTTCAAGGGCAGGGTCGGCGGCTATCCGTACGAGATGCACCTGGTCGTGGTGCGCTCGGGCAACATGCTGATCTCGCTCGTGCACACCGGACTGGCCAAGCTCGACCCCGAACGGACCGAGCGGCTGGCCACCGTCCTCGCCACCAAGGTCCGCGAGGCCGCCCAGTAATCTGGGCCCCGTGACTGAGACCACCCTCGACCCCGAGGACAGCAAGATCATCACCCTGGCCCGTGCCGCCCGCGCCCGCAACGGCACCGCCGAGGGCGGCGCGGTGCGTGACGAGACCGGGCGCACCTACACCGCGACGAACGTCGACCTTCCCTCGCTCAAGCTGTCCGCCGTGCAGGTGGCGGTCGCGATGGCCGTGTCCAGCGGGGCCGTCTCGCTGGAGGCCGCCGCGCTCGTCAGCGACGGTGGGGAGCCCTCCGAGCAGGACCTCGCGGTGGTCCGTGATCTCGGCGACGCCGTCGTCTTTCTGGCCGCTCCGGACGGCACCGTGAAGGGGCGGTACATCTGATCGGCGACAATGGGTGGCGTGAGTTCCTCAGCCGCTGAGTTCCGTGCCGGATTCGCCTGCTTCGTCGGCAGGCCCAACGTCGGCAAGTCGACGCTGATGAATGCGCTGGTCGGCGCCAAGGTGGCGATCACCTCCTCCAAGCCTCAGACGACCCGCCGTGCCATCCGCGGCATCGTCAACAGGCCGGCCGCCCAGCTCGTCATCGTCGACACGCCCGGCCTGCACCGGCCGCGCACCCTGCTCGGCGAGCGCCTCGACAGCCTGGTGCTGTCCACCTTGACCGAGGTCGACGTGATCGGCTTCTGCGTCCCCGCCAACGAGCCGATCGGCAAGGGCGACCGCTTCATCGCCGAGAAGCTCGCGGCCGTCAAGAAGACCCCGGTGGTCGCCGTGGTCACCAAGTGCGACCTCGCCACCCGGGAGCAGATCGCCGCCCAGCTTCTGGCCGTGTCGCAGCTCGCGGAGTTCGCCGAGATCATCCCGGTTTCGGCGGAGTCGGGGGAGCAGCTCGACGTCCTCGCCGACCAGCTGGTCGAGCGGCTGCCCGAGTCCCCTCCGCTGTACGCCGGGGGAGAGCTCACCGACGAGCCCGAGCAGGTGCTCGTCGCCGAGCTGATCCGCGAGGCGGCCCTCGAAGGGGTGCGGGACGAGCTCCCGCACTCCATCGCCGTGGTGGTCGAGGAGATGACCCCCCGCGAGGGCCGCGACGACCTTCTCGACGTGTACGCCCACATGTTCGTCGAGCGCCCCTCGCAGAAGGCCATCGTGATCGGGCCGAAGGGCGCGCGGCTCAAGGACGTCGGCAGCCGCGCCCGCAAGCAGATCGAGGCGCTCCTGGGCACCCACATCTACCTCGACCTGCGCATCAAGGTCGCCAAGGACTGGCAGCGCGACCCCAAGCAGCTCCGCCGCCTCGGCTTCTACGACTGATCGGCCCAGGGCGGGGGGCGTCACGCCGGGCGGAGCCGCTTCTCGCCCCAGGTCAGGCGCTCGCGCAGGGCGGCGGCGTCGGGGGCGAGGGCCGACACCAGCGTGCCCGGGCCCGCCAGGGGCAGCACGGCGCAACCCTCCGCCAGCACCGGTTCCGCCAGGGAGGGCTTCTCCCCGGGGGCGCCGCCATCCGCGACGGGTCCGGCCGTCCTCGCGTCGACGATCAGGACGCTGCCGACGCATCGCGCGTCGCCGTACACCGCCGGGCTGCCGTCCACTGCGGGGTCGCCCACGACGAACTCCTGCCGCAGCAGGGGCACCCCGTCCACCGTCGCGTCGAAGCGCGAGTGGCAGGTGCCGGGCCGCTCGCCGAAGCGGCCGAAGACGATCTCCTCCCGCCAGTGCACGGAGGCGCCCTCCTCCAGCGTCAGCCGCACGATCATCCGGTGCGCGCAGCCGGCCGCCAGCACGGTCGGCTCGGGCACGTACCGCAGCGTGGCGCCCGCTCCCACCCACGCCTCGACGATCGACACCGACTCACCCGGCCCGGGCAGCACGAGCGTGCTCGCCACGGAGGCGATCTCCAGGGAGGTGCCCGGGGCCACGTCGACGCGGAGCTCCAGGCGGTCGCCACCGAGCGGGCCCGCCGCCGTCGACACCAGATGGACCGTGCCGGGCCCGGTCTGGCGCAGGGTCAGCGGCGGGTCGGACCTGAGCGTGCCCAGCACGGTACGCCCGCCCGTCCGCTCGGTCGCGACGGCCGCCCGCGCGTCGAACGACCTCCTGTTCCGCGAGGGCGTGCCCGTGCCGATCGTGGTGCTCATCTCTTTCCGGCCGCTCGCTCAGGCGTTGGTCGTCGGGACGGCGGGGCCGTGCGGGTGCGCCCGCGCGTGGGCCCAGGACCCGACCACTCCGTGCACCCACTCGGCGACCGCGTACACCTCCGGCACCTCCCTGATCGAGGTGAACAGCACCGGCTTGCCGTCGCGCACGGCCGCGGCGTCCCTGGACATCACGGTCAGGTCGGCGCCCACGTGCTTCGCCAGGTCGGTCTTGTTGATGATCAGGAGGTCGGCGGTGGTGACGCCGGGGCCTCCCTTGCGCGGCACCTTGTCGCCGCCGGACACGTCCAGCACGAATATCTGCTGGTCGGCGAGCCCCCTGCTGAAGGTCGCCGTCAGGTTGTCCCCGCCGCTCTCCACGATCACGAGGTCGAGCGGGCCGAAGCGTTCCTCAAGGGTCTCGACCGCGTCGAGGTTGGCCGCGATGTCGTCGCGGATGGCGGTGTGCGGGCAGCAGCCGGTCTGCACGGCGACGATGCGCTCGGGGTCGAGCACCCCGGCCCTGCGCAGGAAGTCGGCGTCCTCGGTGGTGTAGATGTCGTTGGTGACCACGCCCAGGCGGAGTATCGGGCCGAGCGTGCGGCACAGCGCGGCGACCAGCGCGGTCTTGCCACTCCCCACGGGGCCGCCGACGCCGAGGCGCAGCGCCCTTCCATGCGGGTCGGGAGAGTCGTGACGGTCGTCGTGGTTAGCTGACAAAGAGCCGTACCTCCGTGCGTAGGTGCTGTTCAGCCAGCAGATCGAGTGCGGGAGCGGCATGCGCGGGAAGGTCCTCCCACGCGGTGCGGGCGCGAGCCGTGCGCGCCACGCCTTCCAAGTCGGGCACGAGGCCGGCGAGCACGCGGTGCACGACGACCGGGTCGAGCCCGAGCAGACGGACCGCCGCGGTGGCAGGCCCGGTTACAGAGGTGTACGCGGTGGCGAGCGCCGCGTCGTGGGGTGCGCATCCCGCCGCGGCCGCCACCGCGCCGAGGGCGATCGGATGGTGTGCTCCCTGCGGTACGGCCCGCGCCGGCGCGTCCAGGGCCGTGGACGGCCAGATGCGGCGGCCGGTTCTCAGCAGGAGCCTGCCCTGGGTGCGGCTCGCGCCGCGCTGCGCCGGTGAGGCCGTACGGGCGTCGGCCTCGGCGTCCAGCTCGCGCCACGCGCGCGTGCCCTCCTCGCCCGAGGCGCACAGCTCGCAGGCCGCCGCGGCGAGGGCCGCGGCGACCAGGCCGGTCGTGGCGAGCCGGCCACGGAGGAACCGCGCCAGGTCCTCCGGGCCGGTGATCGCCCCGATCCGCACCGCCTCCTCGGCTCCTCCCGAGTGGCCGTGGCCACCAGCGGGGAGCCGGGAGTCGGCGAGTAGCAGCAGCGCCGCGTCCATCTCAGAACAGGAAGTAGCGCTGGGCCATCGGAAGCTCCTCGGCCGGGGCGGGCTCTATCAGCTCGCCCTCCACGCGGACCGCGAACGTGTCGGGATCCACGTCGATGGCCGGGAGCGCGGCGTTGTGCGGCATGGACTCCTTACCGCGCCGTCGCACGTCGGCCACCGGGACCAGGCGACGCTGGACCCGCAGCCGGTCGGCCAGGCCGTCCTCGATGGCGAGCGGCGCGACGAAGTGCAGCGACGTGGCGGCAGCGGTGACCGGCGCGGCGCCGAACATCGGGCGGGGCATGACGGGCTGGGGCGTCGGGATGGAGGCGTTGGCGTCACCCATCTGCGCGTAGGCGATGACGCCGCCCTTGACCACGAGCTGCGGCTTCACCCCGAAGAAGGCGGGCTCCCAGAGGACGAGGTCGGCCAGCTTGCCGACCTCCACCGAGCCGACGTGCTCGTCCAGCCCGTGCGCGACGGCCGGGCAGATCGTGTACTTCGCGACATAGCGCTGGGCGCGGAGGTTGTCGGCCGGGCCGTCCCCGGGCAGGGCGCCCCTGCGCCGCTTCATCACGTGGGCGGTCTGCCAGGTCCTGATGATCGTCTCACCGACCCGGCCCATCGCCTGGGAGTCGGACCCGATCATCGAGATCGCGCCGATGTCGTGCAGCACGTCCTCGGCGGCCATCGTCGACGGGCGGATGCGCGACTCGGCGAAGGCGAGATCCTCGGGCACCGCCGGGTTGAGGTGGTGGCAGACCATGAGCATGTCGAGGTGCTCGTCCAGGGTGTTGACCGTGTGCGGGCGCGTCGGGTTGGTCGAGGACGGCAGCACGTTGGCGTACGCCGCGACGCGGATGATGTCGGGCGCGTGCCCGCCCCCCGCCCCCTCGGTGTGGTAGGCGTGGATCATCCGGTCGCCGATGGCCTGGAGCGTCGACTCGACGAACCCCGCCTCGTTGAGCGTGTCGGTGTGGATGGCCACCTGCACGCCCGTCGAGTCCGCGACCCGCAGGCACGCGTCGATGGCGGCGGGCGTCGTGCCCCAGTCCTCGTGGAGCTTGAATCCCGAGGCCCCGGCGCGGAGCTGCTCGGTCAGCCCCTCCGCGCTGACGGTGTTGCCCTTGCCCAGCAGCGCGACGTTGACCGGCATGCCGTCCATCGACTCAAGCATGCGCGCGAGGTACCAGGTGCCGGTGACCGTGGTGGCCTTGGTGCCCTCGGCGGGCCCGGTGCCGCCGCCGATGACCGTGGTCACGCCCGCCGCGAGCGCCTCGTCCACGATCTGCGGGCAGATCAGGTGGACGTGCGAGTCGATCGCCCCGGCGGTGAGGATCTTGCCGTTGCCCGCCAGGATCTCGGTGGAGGGGCCGATCACCAGGTCGGGGTGAACGCCGTCCATCGTGTCGGGGTTGCCGGCCTTGCCGATGGCGGTGATCCGCCCGTCCCTGACCCCGATGTCGGCCTTGACCACGCCCCAGTGATCGAGGATGACCGCGCCCGTGATCACCAGGTCGGGGGCGCCCTCGGCGCGGGTGGTCCTGGCCTGGCCCATGGACTCGCGGATCACCTTGCCGCCGCCGAACACCACCTCGTCGCCCGCGCCCGGCCCCCTGCTGAGGTCGTCGGAGACCTCGATGAACAGGTCGGTGTCCGCGAGCCGTACGCGGTCGCCGGTCGTCGGGCCGTACAGCATGGCGTACCGGGAACGGCCGATCGTCGGCTCAGTCATGCGAACCCCCGTCAGGTGCACGTGTGTCGAGCGGCCCCGCCCATTCGAGGCGCAGGCCCGGGACGACGCGATGCCCGGCGAGGGGCACCAGCGTCACGTCGCGCTCGATGCCGGGCTCGAACCTGACGGCGGTGCCGGCGGGCACGTCGAGCCGTCTGCCCCACGCGGCGTCCCGGTCGAAGGCCAGCCCCGGGTTGGCGGCGGCGAAGTGGTAGTGCGACCCCACCTGGATCGGCCGGTCGGCGGTGTTGACCACGCGGAGGGTCACGCGCTCGCGGCCGGGGTTCAGCGGGATGGGACCGTCGCCGAAGACGATCTCGCCGGGCACCATCGGCTCGGCGGTCACTGGATCGGCCGGTGGACGGTGACGAGCTTGGTGCCGTCGGGGAACGTCGCCTCGATCTGCACCGATTCCAGCATCTCGGGGATCCCCTCCATGACGTCCTCGCGGCGGAGCACCTTGCGGCCCGCCTCCATCAGGTCGGCGACGGTCCGGCCGTCCCTGGCGCCCTCCAGGAGGAACGACGCGATGATGGCGGTCGCCTCCGGATGGTTGAGGCGCAGCCCCCTGGCCTGGCGATCTCTGGCCACGCCCGCCGCGACGTGGATGAGCAGGCGTTCCTGTTCGTGTGGGGTGAGCCGCATGGCCGGACCTTAGGCAACCGCCGTTTCCGTGACGTGACATCGGCATTTCCGCCGTGTGTCGGCCGTTCGCGGGGCCGGATATCCCGCCCGCCGGCCCGCCGGGTGAATTCACGGCAAAGGCTACTTGGCGCCGAGTGGCCTTGCATGAGTTCAACCCCGTTCCCCCGGGACCCCTTATACGGACCTGCCGGCCGGACCCGTCATGTTGTTTCGGTGATGAGCCGGTAAACGGCAATTAACAAGCGCGACGTCGGCGGGAAACCTCACTCGATCACCTTGGCGGCAGATGGGTCGGTGCGGGGGCCGTATCGGCAAGGAGGAGTAATTGCGGAATTCAGCTTGGCGTATCGGGACCGCGATGGCGGTCCTGGCAACCGGGCTCGCGGCCTGTGGCGGTCAGTCCTCGACGACCACGGGCGGCACGGCGGCGGGAGGGGATTCCTCCACCATCAAGGTCGGCGTCCTGCACTCCCTGAGCGGCACGATGGCGATCAGCGAGGTCACCGTCCGTGACGCCGAACTGCTCGCGATCGAGGAGATAAACGCGGCGGGCGGCGTGCTCGGCAAGAAGCTCGTGCCCGTGGTGGAGGACGGCGCCTCTGACTGGCCGACCTTCGCCGAGAAGGCCACCAAGCTGATCGCGCAGGACAAGGTCGCCACGGTGTTCGGCGGCTGGACCTCGGCGAGCCGCAAGGCCATGCTCCCGGTCTTCGAGAAGCGCAAGGCCCTGCTGTGGTACCCGGTGCAGTACGAGGGCCTGGAGAGCTCACCGTACATCTTCTACACCGGCGCCACCACCAACCAGCAGATCGTGCCCGGCCTCGACTATCTCAAGGAAAAGGGCAAGAAGAAAATCTTCCTGGTCGGCAGCGACTACGTTTTCCCCCGTACGGCCAACAAAATCATCAAGGCGTACGCGGCGGCGAACGGAATGCAGGTTCTCGGCGAGGAATACACCCCGCTCGGCCACACCGAATACAGCACCCTCGTGAACAAGGTGGTCCAGGCCAAGCCCGACGCGGTGTTCAACACGCTCAACGGCGACAGCAACGTGGCCTTCTTCAAGCAGTTGAAGAGCGCCGGGGTCACCGCCGAGCGGATGCCCGTCATGTCGGTGAGCGTCGCCGAGGAGGAGGTCAAGGGCATCGGCGTCGACAACATCGCCGGGCACCTGGTGGCGTGGAACTACTACCAGACCACCGACAACCCGGCGAACAAGAAGTTCGTCGAGGCGTTCAAGGCCAAGTACGGCGCCGACCGGGTGACCTCCGACCCGATGGAGGCCGGCTACAACGCCGTCTACCTGTGGGCCGAGGCGGCCAAGAAGGCCGGCTCCACCGAGGTCGAAGCGGTGAAGAAGGCCGCGGGCGGCATCACCCTGGACCGTCCCGAGGGCGCGGTCACGATCGACGGCGAGAACCAGCACATGTACAAGACCGCCAGGATCGGCGTCGTCGAACCGGACGGCCAGATCAAGGAGGTCTGGAACTCCGGCAAGCCGATCAAGCCCGACCCCTACCTCAAGACCTACTCCTGGGCCGGTGGCCTCGCCTAGCGGCGAGACGGCTCACACGAACGTGGCCGGGTCGAGGGGGAGTCTCCACCCGGCCACCCACGACGGTTCCGGAACGCGGGCGCGACCTGACCGCGGACACGACCGCGGCGCGGTGACGCGGCGCGGCGCGGCCCGCGTTCCGGAACCGTACGAGGCACCAGGGGCAAGGACAGGCACGAGCACGAGGAGAGCCCCATCAGCGACAGCGACACGGCCGCCCCGCGGCCGGCGGAAACGATGCGGCAGGCGAAGACGGTGCGGCGGACGGTGCGGTACGCGGCGACGCGGGGAGAGGCACGGGAGGTGAGGCCGCGATGGAGGCCATAGTCAACCAGCTCCCCATCGGGCTCTCGATCGGAGCGGTGCTGCTGCTCATCGCGCTCGGACTGACCTTCACGTTCGGCCAGATGGGCGTGATCAACATGGCCCACGGCGAGTTCATCATGGCCGGCGCCTACACCGCGTACCTGCTCCAGGGCTGGGCGGGACGGCAGGCGGTGCTCGTCGCGCTGCCGGTGGCGTTCGGCGTGGCCGGGCTCATGGGCCTGATCCTGGAGCGCACCGCGATCCGGCACTTCTACGGCCGCCCCCTCGACACACTGCTGCTCACCTGGGGGGTCAGCCTGGTGCTGCAGCAGCTCGCGAGGGACCTGTTCGGCGCCCCCAACGTGCAGGTGCAGGCGCCCACCTGGTTGCAGGGCGGCTTCGGCATCCTGCCCTACAACCGGCTCTTCATCTTCGCGCTGGCGGTCGGCAGCGTCGTGGCGATCTGGGGGTACATGAGCCGTACGTCCCAGGGACGCCGCATGCAGGCGGTCATGCAGAACCGCCGGCTCGCCGCCGTCATGGGCATCAACACCGGACGGGTGGACCAGCGCACGTTCTTCATCGGCTCCGGCCTCGCCGGTATCGCCGGGGTGGCGCTCACGCTGATCGGCCCCGTCGGCCCCGCCCTCGGCACCTACTACATCGTGGACGCGTTCCTCGTCGTGGTCGCCGGCGGCCTCGGGCAGCTGCGCGGCGCGGTGATCGCGGCGGTCGCGCTCGGGCTGCTCAACTCGTACGCGGAGTTCTGGACCAACGCCAGCCTGGCCAAGGTCATCGTCTTCGTGGCGATCATCGCGTTCCTCCAGGTACGGCCCCAGGGCCTGTTCGTGCTCAGATCGAGGGCCCTGACATGACCACGACCGTGCGCGACGTCGTACAGCTCGCGCCGCCGGAGCCCGGCGGCTCATGGCGCGGCCGGCTTCGCGGCCCGGCAGTGTTCGTCCTGATAGCGGTGCTGGCACTGGTGGTGGCCCCGCTGGCGCTTGAGCCCTTCCGCCTCGGGCTCCTGGCCAAGTACCTCTGCTTCGGCATCGTGGCTCTCGGCATCGGCCTGGCGTGGGGGCAGGGCGGCATGCTCACCCTCGGCCAGGGCGTGTTCTTCGGCCTCGGCGGCTACGCGATGGGCATGTACCTAAAGCTCCACGACGCCGGGGGCGACCTGCCGGACTTCATGGTGTGGAGCGGCGTCGAGAAGCTGCCCGCGCTGTGGATCCCGTTCGAGAACCCGTTCTTCGCCATCGCGTTCGCCGTCATCGGGCCGGTGCTGCTCGCGGTGCTGCTCGGGTCGCTGGTGTTCCGGCAACGCGTGCGCGGCGCCTACTTCGCGATCCTCACGCAGGCCCTCGCCGCCGCGATGGTCATCCTCCTGGTCGGGCAGCAGGGCCTGACCGGCGGGACGAACGGCCTGACCAACTTCTTCGACCTCTTCGGTCAGGACCTGGCCGTCGACGGCACGCAGCGCGGGCTGTACGTCGTCGTGGCGGCCGTCCTCGGGGTGCTGTACCTGGTGGCCTGGCAGCTCGTCCGGAGCAGGTTCGGCAGGCTGCTGGTCGCGATCAGGGACGGCGAGGACCGTGTGCGGTTCCTCGGGTACAACCCGGCGACCGTCAAGACCATCACCTTCGCCGTCTCGGCGGGCATGGCCGGCCTCGCGGGGGCGCTGTTCGTGCCCGTCGTCGGCATCATCTCGCCCGCGCTGCTCGGCGTCGTCCCCTCCCTGGAGCTGGTCGTCGCGGTGGCGGTCGGCGGGCGGTTCTCGCTCGCGGGCGCCGTGCTCGGGGCGGTCGTCATGGGGTACGCCAAGACCTCCTTCAGCGAGGAGTTCGCCGACGGCTGGCTCTACCTGCAAGGAGCGCTGTTCATCCTGGTCATGACGCTGGCACCCAAGGGCATCTTCGGCCTGGCCGCCACCGTGCGCGACCTGCTGCCGTCGAGGAGGGCACGGGCATGAGCGGCGCCCTGCTGGAGGTACGCGACCTGTCGGTGGTCTTCGACGGGTTCCGGGCGATCGACGGGGTCGACTTCACGGTCGAGCAGGGGGAGCTGCGCTTCCTCATCGGCCCGAACGGCGCGGGCAAGACCACGCTGATCGACGTGATCACCGGCCTGACCAGGCCCGCGGCGGGCTCGGTGCGGTTCGAGGGCTGGGACCTCGTCGGCCGCAAGGAGCACGAGATCGTCCGCATGGGCGTGGGCCGCACGTTCCAGACCTCGGTGGTGTTCGACCGGCTCACCGTCGTGGAGAACCTCGACCTGGCCGCGTCGTTCCGCCGTCCGCTGTGGTCGCTGGCGCGGCGGCGGCGCGGCGTGTCCGAGGCCGTCGCCGCCGCGATGGCGACCACCGGGCTCGACGCGCTCGCCGACCAGCCGGCGGGGGTGCTGTCCCACGGCCAGCGGCAGTGGCTGGAGATCGGCATGCTCATCGCCCAGCGCCCCAGGCTGCTGCTCCTCGACGAGCCGGTCGCGGGGATGTCGGGGGACGAGCGCTCGCGCACGGGCGAGCTGCTCACCGAGATCGCCAAGGACCACACGGTGATCGTGATCGAGCACGACATGGACTTCCTGCGGCGGTACGCCTCCCAGGTGACGGTGCTGCACGAGGGCAAGCTGCTCGTGGAGGGCTCCGTCGACCAGGTCAGGGCGGATCCCCGCGTCCAGGAGGTGTATCTCGGCCGCGCCGAGGAAAGAGGCAGGACCGGGGATCCGGCCGTCGCTTCGGCCGCGAGCCCGGCCGCGAGCCCGGCCACGAGTTCGGCCGCGAGCCCGGGCACGAGTTCGGCCGCCGCTTCGGCCGCCGGGGAGGTGAAGTGATGCTGTCGGTACAGGGACTCGAGTCGGGGTACGGCAGGGCGCGCGTGCTGTTCGGCGTGTCGTTCGACGTGCGGCCGGGCAGCCTGGTCTGCGTCATGGGACGCAACGGCGTGGGCAAGACCACGCTGCTCAACACCGTCATGGGGGTGCTGCCCGCCACCGCGGGCACCGTCACGTTCGAGGGCAAGGACGTCACGCGGCTGCGGCCCCACGAGCGGGTGCGGCTCGGCCTGGGCTACGTCCCCCAGGGGCACGAGACGTTCCCGCAGCTCAGCGTGATGGGGAACCTGTTGGTGACGCTGGAGGCCTCCCCGCACAAGGACCCCTCCGCGATCGAGGAGGCCCTCACGGTCTTCCCCAGGCTCAAGCCGCTGCTGAAGAGGCGGGCGGGCTTCCTGTCCGGGGGCCAGCAGCAGCAGCTCGCCATGGCGCGGGCCCTGGTCACCCGGCCCAAGCTGCTGATACTCGACGAGCCCACCGAGGGCATCCAGCCGTCGATCATCCTGGAGATCGAGGAGGCCATCGAGCGGTTGCACGCCTCCGGGCTCGCCGTGCTCCTCGTCGAGCAGTACCTCGATCTCGCGCTCAGGCTCGCCGACCGGTTCATCATCCTCGACGCGGGCCACGTGGTACGCGCGGGCAGCGCCGAGGAGCTTCACGAGGAGGAGGTCCACCGCCTCCTGGCCGTCTGAGGTTTCACGGTCGCGTCCTGCCCGCCCGCTGGGTCTCGATGGCGAGGTGGGAGTAGTGGTAGTCGAACGCCGGACGCTCGGAGCGGATCGGAGGGATGAACAGGAAGTTGTGCCGGGGAGGCGGGCACGACGTCACCCACTCCAGCGAGTTGCCGAACCCCCACGGGTCGTCGACGGTCACCTTCGGGGCGTACCTCCAGGTGTGCCAGACGTTGTACAGGAAGGGCAGCGTCGAGGCGCCGAGGATGAACGCGCCTATCGAGGAGACCAGGTTGAGGGTCGTGAAGCCGTCCGTGGGGGAGTAGTCGGCGTAGCGGCGCGGAAAGCCTTCGGTGCCCAGCAAGTGCTGCACCAGGAAGGTGGTGTGGAAGCCGATGAACAGCAGCCAGAAGTGCCATTTGCCCAGCGTGTCGTTGAGCATCCTGCCGGTGAACTTCGGCCACCAGAAGTAGAACCCGGCGAACATCGCGAAGACGACGGTGCCGAAGACGACGTAGTGGAAGTGCGCGACCACGAAGTAGGTGTCGCTCACGTGGAAGTCCAGCGGTGGTGAGGCGAGGATAACGCCGGTGAGCCCGCCCAGCAGGAACGTGACCAGGAAGCCGACGGCGAACAGCATCGGCGACTCGAACGACAGGTGGCCCCGCCACATCGTGCCGACCCAGTTGAAGAACTTCACCCCCGTCGGCACGGCGATGAGGAACGACATGAACGAGAAGAACGGCAGCAGCACGTGACCGGTGACGAACATGTGGTGGGCCCACACCACGGCTGACAGCCCCGCGATGGCGATCGTCGCCCCGACCAGGCCTATGTAGCCGAAGATCGGCTTGCGGCTGAAGACCGGGAGCACCTCGGTGATGATGCCGAAGAACGGCAACGCGATGATGTACACCTCTGGATGCCCGAAGAACCAGAACAGGTGCTGCCACAGCAGGGCGCCGCCGTTCTCGGCGCGGAAGACGTGCGCGCCGAGTTCCCTGTCGATCCCCAGCACCAGCAGCGCGGCGGCCAGCACCGGGAAGGCCAGCAGCACCAGCACGCTGGTGAGCAGGACGTTCCACGTGAAGATCGGCATCCGGAACATGGTCATGCCCGGCGCGCGCATGCAGATGATCGTGGTGATGAAGTTCACCGCGCCGAGGATCGTCCCGAGCCCCGACAGGACCAGCCCGACGATCCACAGTCCCTTGCCGATGCCGGGCGAGTAGGTGTCGGTGGACAGGGGCGCGTAGGCGGTCCATCCGAAGTCCGCCGCGCCGTCGGCGGTGAAGAACCCGGCGATGACGATCAGGCCGCCGAACAGGAACAGCCAGTAGCTCAGCATGTTGAGCCGGGGGAAGGCCACGTCGGGGGAACCGATCTGCAGCGGCATGATCGCGTTCGTGAAGCCGGCGAACAGCGGGGTGGCGAACAGCAGCAGCATGAGCGCGCCGTGCATGGTGAACAACTCGTTGTAGTGCTTCTGGGTGACGAACTGCAGGCCGGGCTGGGCCAGCTCGGCGCGGATGATCATCGCCATCACGCCCGCGAGCAAGAAGAACAGGAAGGACGTGACGAGGTACAGGTTGCCGATGACCTTGTGGTCGGTGGTGGTCGCCCATCTGATGATGAGCTGGCCCTTGCGGACGGGCTTGCGGGGCTCCTCGATTCGGGACGCTCGGGTGGAGGTCACGGGACCACCCCCTCAGGGTCGCGTAGCGCTCGCACGACACACCCCCCCGCCACGGCTGACAATCGTGCTACATGTGGTTGTAATCCGATTACAGCCCGCTAAAGGCGCCTGTTGGCGAAACGAGCGGCAAAGACACGACAGCAACGGCCAGGCTTTCTTGGCGAAAACCTGGCCGTCGTACGCGCTTGGTGGCTACTGGTTGTAATTCTCGACCTCGTCGACGGGGCGCGGGGTGGAGAAGTCGGGGTCCTCGCCGAACTCCCGGCGCGCCTTGCGCTGACGCAGGAGGTCCCAGCACTGGTCGAGCGCCTGCTCCAGCTCGCCGACGCGGGCCTTCTCGTCGTCGGCGGAGACGTCTCCCGTGCCGACCCGCTCGCGCAGAAGGTGCTCCTCCGCGATGAGTTCCTTTATCTTGGTGAGGATCTCGCCATCCTGCATCTTCGTGCCTCCTACTCTCCAATGCGAGCTTACGGGGTGGAAGGCGGCGGCATCGGGTGAGTGCTCGTAGGGGTCCGACCCCCGGGTTCCGGCATCGCGTTCCGGCGACTCCCCGGGGTCTGCTACGGTCTGGGTATGCTGCGCGGGCTGCTTCTTAGCTGCCGCGGCGAGGGCCTGTAAGAGGCCGGCTCCCTCGCCGCGGAGCGAGCCATGCGCGTCGGCCGCTTGTGGGTCAATCCCGGTGGCGACCTCTCTCTGATCCGTCAGACCAGTTCAGGCGTGATGTCCTGCCGTGTGCCGCCCCGGTTCAGAAAACCGATCAGGAGCACGCAATGTATCCCCAGCAGCAGCCCAGCCCCATGCCGTTCCAGCGCTACCAGGCGTTCGCCCCCGTGCGCCTGGCCGACCGCACCTGGCCCGACAAGGTCATCGACCGGGCCCCCCAGTGGTGCGCGGTCGACCTGCGCGACGGCAACCAGGCGCTGATCGACCCCATGGACCCCCACCGCAAGCTCCAGATGTTCGAGCTGCTGGTACGCATGGGCTACAAGGAGATCGAGGTCGGTTTCCCCGCCGCCTCGCAGACCGACTTCGACTTCGTACGGCAGATCATCGAGGAGGGCCGCGTCCCCGACGACGTGGTGATCCAGGTGCTGACCCAGGCGAGGGCCGAGCTGATCGAGCGCACCTTCGAGGCCGTGCGGGGCGCCAAGCAGGCCATCGTCCACCTCTACAACTCCACCTCGACCCTGCAGCGCCGCGTGGTGTTCGGCCAGGACAAGGACGGCATCACGGCGATCGCCGTCGAGGGCGCGAAGCTGTGCAAGAAGCTCGCCGCCCAGATGGGCGACACCGAGATCTACTTCCAGTACTCGCCGGAGTCCTTCACCGGCACCGAGCTGGAGTACGCCGTCGAGGTCTGCGACGCCGTCAACGACGTGTGGCAGCCCACGCCCGACCGCAAGGTCATCATCAACCTGCCCGCGACCGTCGAGATGGCCACGCCCAACGTCTACGCCGACCAGATCGAGTGGATGCACCGCAACCTGGCCTACCGCGACTCGATCGTGCTGTCGCTGCACCCCCACAACGACCGGGGCACGGCCGTCGCCGCCGCCGAGCTGGGCTTCCAGGCCGGGGCCGACCGCATCGAGGGCTGCCTGTTCGGCAACGGCGAGCGCACCGGCAACGTCTGCCTGGTCACGCTGGGCATGAACCTCTTCTCCCAGGGCGTCGACCCGATGATCGACTTCGGCGACATCGACGAGATCCGCCGCGTCGTGGAGTACTGCAACCAGCTCCCGGTCCACCCCCGCCACCCGTACGGCGGCGAGCTGGTGTACACCGCCTTCTCCGGCTCCCACCAGGACGCCATCAAGAAGGGCCTGGAGGCCCTCGACCGCGACGCGACGGCGGCCGGGGCGACGGTCGACGACTTCGCGTGGGCCGTGCCCTACCTGCCGATCGACCCCAAGGACGTCGGCCGCACCTACGAGGCCGTCATCCGGGTCAACAGCCAGTCCGGCAAGGGCGGCGTCGCGTACATCATGAAGGCCGAGCACGGCTTCGACCTCCCGCGCCGCCTGCAGATCGAGTTCTCCGGCGTCATCCAGGCCCACACCGACACCCAGGGCGGCGAGGTCACCCCCGCCCAGATGTGGGAGGTCTTCAGCGACGAGTTCCTGCCGAACCCCGCGAAGCCCTGGGGCAGCTTCGGCCTGCTGGCCCACCGCAACGTCTCGCAGGTGGACGAGAAGGACGCCATCAGCGCCGACATCCGCGTCGACGGCCAGATCCGCGAGGTCGAGGGCGTGGGCAACGGGCCCATCTCGGCGTTCGTTGACGCGCTCAGCAGCGTCGGGGTCGACGTACGGGTGCTCGACTACACCGAGCACGCCATGAGCGCCGGCAGCGACGCCCGCGCCGCCGCCTACGTCGAGTGCCAGGTCGGCGACCGCGTGCTGTGGGGCATCGGCGTCGACGCCAACACCGTCACCGCCTCCCTCAAGGCCATCCTGTCGGCCGTCAACCGCGCCACCCGCTGACCGTTTCCCTCAGGCGATCGGGGCGCGTCAGAGCCGCCTGAGTGAACCGGATCATCCGGTTCACTCAGGTCTCGTAAGAGCCCGGCGACCTCTTCAACATCGACCTGGAAACCCCGGCATAGCCAGGTGGCGACTCCGGTCAGCTCGATACTTCGCTCTGAGGGCGCCGGTGCGCGCCGCGCCCATGGGTGAACCTACAGATGCGACCAACATGTCGGCAGAGCACCGTCCAACGTGCCAGCAAATCTCCGGCCAGCATGCCAGTGATATTGCGACCAACGTGCCAGCAACCTGGCGGCCAGCATGTCGTTGGAGTTTCGTCACGAAGACCAGTTGGACCTGCATGGCGGAAACTGGGTGTCTTCCACGCGATGTTCGGGTTCTGTCGTCATGGATACCGGGTGCTCTGGATAATGTGTTCGAGTAACCGGTGAGGTTCCAGCTTGCGTTCGTGACGGGAGGTGTTGGGGGTGAGGCTGCGTTACAACTACCGGCTTTACCCTGATGAGTCTCAGCGGCAACTGCTGGCCAGGACGTTCGGGTGTGCCCGGGTGGTGTGGAACGACGCTTTGGCGGCGCGCAGGGCCGCCCGCAAGGCCGGGCTGCCCTACATCGGGGACGCCGAGATCCAGCGTCTGGTGCTCACCGCAGCGAAGAAGACCCCGGAGCGGGCGTGGCTGCGTGAGGTGTCTTCTGTGGTGCTGCAGCAGTCGGTGCGCGACCTGAACACCGCGTACAACAACTTCTTCGACTCGGTGTCGGGCAGGCGCAAGGGCCCCCGGATGGGTCTGCCCCGGTTCAAGTCCCGCCACGACCACCGGCAGGCGGCCCGGTTCAACACCAACGCCTTCTCCCTCACTGCCGAGGGCCGGCTGTGCCTGGCGAAGGTCGGGCAGGTGGAGGTCCGCTGGTCGCGTGCGCTGCCCGCGGCCCCGTCGTCGGTCACGGTCGTCAAGGACGCCGCGGGGCGGTATTTCGCCTCGTTCGTGGTGGAGGTCGACGATGCCGCTCAGGTGCTGCCTGAGGTCGATGCGGAGACGGGGATCGATCTGGGGCTGACCCATTATGCGATCCTGTCCGGCGGGGAGAAGATCGCGAACCCGAGGTGGTTGCGGCGCAGGGAGAAGAAGCTCGCCCGGCTGCAGCGGGGCCTGTCGCGTAAGAAGAAGGGCTCGGCCAATCGGGACAAGGCGCGGGTGCGGGTCGCCCGCCAGCACGTCAAGGTCGCCGACGCGCGCCGTGATTTCCTGCACCAGACCAGCACCTCGATCATCCGTGAGAGCCAAGCGGTGCATGTCGAGGATCTGGCGGTGCGGGGGCTGGCGCGGGGCCGGTTGGCCAAGTCGGTGAACGACGCGAGCTGGGCGGCGTTCCTGGCCTTGCTGGCGGGCAAGGCCGCCCGGTACGGCCGTACCCTGACCAGGATCGGCCGCTGGTATCCGTCCTCCCAGTTGTGTCCCTGCTGCGGGTGGCGGAACGGGAAACTCCCGCTCGATGTGCGGGAGTGGGACTGCCCGTCGTGTGGCGAGCATCATGACCGGGATGTCGCCGCGGCGATCAACATTCTGCTTGAGGGGCAGCGGCTCACCGCTGCGACCGTGGCCGCCGGGCCGGCTGGACACGGCATAAACGACTGTGGAGGGCAGGTAAGACCAGGGAAGGCAACTCCGACCCTGGCACCGCCCGGAACCTGCGACGCGCAAGCGGCGTAGCAGAAGCAGTAAGAACCCCACGGCGACGTGGGGGAGCCCCCGGCGTTCACGCCGGGGAGGATGTCAAACGGGCACGCAGACTCTCCCCCCCTTTGGCGATCGCATGCGCGCCATGCCGGTGAGCGCCCTATGGGAAGGGCGCGACCGCGCCGTTGAGGTAACGGCATACCCAACCCAGCTCCCGCGCGGCGGCGCGTAGGGACGGCCCCGCGGGCCCTCGACGGTGAGATGACGCCGGACGGACGCCGCTCTTGCGTCTATACGCTGTCATAGGTGGCTATACGCGTGTATATTCAGCTGGCCATCATGTGTAGCAGGTAATCCTGGCGTATAGGAGTGGAGGACAGCAGTGACTCACCCGATTGGCGAGCCGGCGTTCGAGGATCTGACGGCTCGGGCGCGGATCAGGGACGTGGCGCTGCGCCTCTTCGCCGAGCGGGGCATCGAGGGAACGACGATCCGGGACATCGCCAAGGAGGCGGGCGTGTCAGGAGGGCTCATCCGGCACCACTTCGGGTCGAAGGAAGGGCTGCGAGAGTCCTGCGACGAGCACATGCTCGACCGGATGATGCGCATCAAGGAAGGGATGCTCCGGGGCGGCACGCGCGATGCGGGGCTGTTCCTGAAGGTCCACCCGACGGTGCTGCTGGGCTACCGCTACTTCGCGCGTGCGATGGTCGACGGCTCGCCGGCGGCCGCGACCACGTTCGACGACATGGTCGAGCTCGGCGAGAAGTGGCTGGCCACCCAGAGCCCTGACCACATCAGCGATCCCCGGGCCTACGCCGCGGTGCTCGTCGCGATGCAGGCAGGCCTGCTGGTGTTGCACGACCACGTCTCCCGCGCCCTGGGAGCCGACGTCTTCGCCCCCGAAGGAAGCCTGCGGATGATCAGGGCGATGGTCGACTTCCACTCGCACGCCCTGCTCAGCCCGGAGCTGGCCGTCCAAGCGCAGGCGGTGCTGGACGAACTACGAGCGCAACAACCCCCTACCGCCGCGGAGCCGGACTCCGCGGGTGAAGGAGCAAGCGATGACCGAGGCGACCCGCGATGACGCGGAGCCACGCTCCACGTCCGAAGGAGCACGGTTATGACCGAGGCGATCCGCGCTGAGGGCCTGGTCAAGACGTTCGGGCGCACCCGCGCCCTCGACGGGCTCGACCTGACCGTGCGCACCGGCGAGGTACACGGCTTCCTCGGCCCCAACGGAGCCGGGAAGAGCACCACCATCCGCGTCCTGCTCGGGCTGCTGCGCCCCGACGCCGGTACGGCCGCGCTGCTCGGCGGCGACCCCTGGCGTGACGCCACCGAGCTGCACCGGCGCCTGGCGTACGTGCCCGGCGATGTCACGCTGTGGCCGAACCTGTCGGGGGGTGAGGTGATCGACCTGCTCGGCCGGTTGCGGGGCGGGCTGGACAAGCGGCGCCGCGCCGACCTGCTGGAGCGGTTCGATCTGGACCCCCGCAAGAAGGGCCGCGCGTACTCCAAGGGCAACCGGCAGAAGGTGGCGCTGGTCGCCGCGCTGGCCTCCGATGTGGAGCTGCTGGTGCTGGACGAGCCGACCTCGGGCCTGGACCCGTTGATGGAGGAGGTGTTCCGCGAGGTCATCGCGGAGGAGCGCAGGAACGGCCGCACCGTGCTGCTGTCCAGCCACATCCTGGCCGAGGTCGAGGCGCTGTGCGACCGGGTCACCATCATCCGGGAGGGCCGGACCGTGGAGACCGGCACCCTGGCCGAGCTGCGGCACCTGACTCGCACGTCCATCCAGGCCGAGCTGGCCGGTCCTGCGAGCGGCCTGGAGGATCTGCCGGGTGTGCACGACCTGCGGACGCAGGACGGCCGGGTGCGCTTCGACGTCGAGACCGGCTCGCTGGACGCGGCGCTGCGCCATCTCACCGACGTGGGCGTGCGCAGCCTCGTCAGCCAGCCGCCCACCCTGGAGGAGCTGTTCCTGCGGCACTACGACCGCACCCGCGCGAACGGTGAAGATCACGCCGAGGTGTCGCGATGACGACCCTGACCGGCACCGGCAAGCTGGTCCGCCTGATCCTGCGGCGAGACCGGCTGCTGATGCTGTGGATCCCCATTCTCAGCGTCATCCCGCTCAGCTACGTGGCCTCCCTCAACGAGATCTATCCGACGGCCGCGGGGCGTCAGCAGTACGCCGACGCCAGCGCGGGCAACGCGGGTTTCGTCGCGCTCTACGGTCGTCCGTACGGGTCGAGTCTCGGTGAGCTGGTCGCATGGCGGTCAGGCTTCATACCGGTAATGGTGGGGTTGATCAGCCTCCTCGCGGTCATCCGGCACACCCGCACCGAGGAGGAGGCCGGACGCCGTGAGCTGCTCGGCTCGACCGTGGTGGGCCGGCACGCGGGCCTCGCCGCGGCGCTGACCACGACGTTCGGCGCCAACGTCGTTCTTGCGCTCCTCATGGGGCTCGCCTTGATCGGCCAGGGCCTGCCCGCCGCCGGTTCGTTCGCCCTGGGAGCGGAGTGCGCCGCCGCCGGATGGGTGTTCGCCGCGGTAGGAGGGCTGACCGCGCAGCTCACCGACGGAGCCGGCAGTGCGCGGGGGATCGCCGTCGGCACCCTCGGCGCGGCCTACGTGCTGAGGATCGCCGGCGACCTCAGCGGGAGCGGCGACGGCGTCCTGTCGTGGGTGTCGCCGATCGCGTGGGTGGTGCGGATCCATGCCTATGGGGGCGACCACTGGTGGCTGCTGTCGCTCGCCGCCTGCCTCACAGCCGTGCTCGGCATGGTGGCCGTCGCGCTGTCGGCGCGGCGAGACGTCGGCGCCGGCCTGCTGCCGGCGCGCCTCGGCCCCGCCACGGCCGCGCCCGGCCTGCGCACGCCGCTGGCCCTGGCCTGGCGGTTACACCGGAACCTGCTGGCCGGCTGGGTCGCCGGGTTCACCGTGCTCGGTGTCGTGCTCGGCGGCCTGGCGAAGAACATCGGCGACCTGGCACGAGACAATGTGATGCAGGACATCCTCGCCCGGATGGGAGGCACAGGAGCGCTCATCGACGCCTACCTCGCCTCGATGATGAGCCTCCTCGGGCTGATCGCCGCGGCGTACGCGATCCAGGCGACCCTCAGGCTGCGGTCCGAGGAGAGCGCCCTGCGCGCCGAACCCTTGCTGGCAGCCTCGGTCGGCCGGTTGCGGTGGGCGGGCAGCCACATCACCTTCTCGGTTCTCGGTCCGGCCGCCGCCCTGACCGCCGCCGGGCTGGCCGCCGGGCTCGCCCACGGGCTGAACACCGGCGACGTCGGCCGAGACCTGCCCCGAGTGCTGGCCGGCGCCATCGTGCAGCTACCCGCGGTGTGGGTGCTGGCCGCGATCGCGATCGCGCTGTCAGGGCTGCTGCCCCGCCTGGTCCCCGCCGCGTGGGGTGCGCTCGCGGTCTGCCTGCTCCTCGGCCTGGTCGGTGCCGCCATGCGGCTCAGCCAGGGGCTCATGGACGTCTCGCCGTTCACCCATATCCCTAAGGCCCCGGCCGCCGCGGTGTCCGCCGCGCCCCTGGTCTGGCTCGTCGTGATCGCCGTGGCGATCGCCACCGCCGGCCTGGCCGCCCTGCGCCGCCGCGACATCCCCGTCATCTGACCCACACACCCGGTGCCCGCCGCGCGACGGGCACCGGGCCACCGTCCTAGTACGGCGATGCCGGCGCCGCTGTACGGTGGCCGACCTGGTGAACGTTCGTTGAGGCCGCCTTAGACGAGGTCGCCGTTCTTGATGCTCTTGGCGAAGGCGTTCCACTGCCGGCCGGTGAACACCAGCGCCGGTCCCGTGACGTTCTTGCTGTCACGGACCCCTCGACGTCCACCGGACAGCTTCGCGACTTCAACGCAGTTACCGCCGTCCGGGCCTGACCAGGTGGACTTACGCCAAACGGCCGCTTCCAGTTCTAGAGTCAGCTCGTCCATTGATGCATGGTCTCCTTGATCAGCTCCATGGAATCCCGCTGGGGGAGCGCTTCGGACCGTATTCCTTCGTACCTGAATGTTAGGGTTCGGAGGTCTTCTGGTCGTTCGGTTACCCGTCCCAATATCCCGGCTGATTCGACGTATGCCGTATCGGCGACACCCTGCGCTTGTGCGATAACGAACCCACCGGCGAGGCCGGTCGTGGAGTAGGCGCTGTGCGGGAGTATCTGGATGGTCGTCCGAGGCAACTGCCCGACTTCGAGGAGATGCTCGAGCTGCGCGGCCATTACGGCGGGACTGCCGATCGGGCGCTTCAGGACTCCTTCGTCGAGTACCACCCAAAGGAGCGGAGGTTTGGGGCGCCTCAGAATCGACTGGCGTTCCATCCGCGCAACCACCTGTTCTTCGATCTGCTCGGGTGTCACACCGATCTCGCCACTCAAGATCGCTCTGGCATAGTCCTCGGTCTGGAACAGCCCGGGAATCACCAGGGCTTCCCAGGTGCGAAGAGCTTCTGCCGTGGCTTCGACGTCCAGCCATGGACGGAACCAGGGCGGGGCCGTCGAACGACTGACCATCGGCCAGAGGCGCATCAATGCCCCTTCGGCTTCCAAAGCCTCGTCGCAGTGGCGGGCGAACTCCTCGGACGGTGACCGTTTCGCGGTCTCGATCATGCTGATCGTGCCGACCGAGTACGGCACCGCGCGGGCCAGGCGCAGCTGGGACCATCCTCGTTCCTTGCGGTGTCGCCGCAGCTCGAAGCCGAACAGGGCGGTCGGGGATTCGGAGGGGTTGAGATCGATTTCCTTTGGCATCGGGGGCTCCGAAGGCTCTTCCTCAGCTTTTCACGAGGGTTTCAGTTAAAGCGTTGATGACTGGTTGAAGTTGATCAATCACACACTGTAGCCAAAGCCTGGGAAGGTGGAAAGGTCGGTCGGGAACGAGTTTTCGAGCAGGGGAAGTCATGGAGCCATCGAGCGCGGAGCCGAGGATTCTCGGAGCGGCGACTCTCGCCAGTGTTCACGAATCTGTTTCGCGCGCATGCTCTGAAGTGCGCGGATGGCTGGGAGCCGCCCATCCCGTCATCGACGACGTAGTCCTCGCCACATCCGAGCTGGTGACCAATGCGATCACGCACTCCAGCTCGAAGCCGAGCGATTTCATCGGCCTCACCCTCATCGAGGCGGACGACGCCGTCGTCATAGAGGTGAGTGATCCGGGTTCCATCTTCTCCGGCCCTCATGTACGGAAAGAGCCGCAGTCCGAGCACGGCCGGGGGCTGCTGATAGTCCGCGAGATCTCGCTCGCCTGGGGAACGCGTGAACTCAGCCCGGGTCTGGGCCGTACCGTCTGGTGTGCCATCCGGTTGATCAAGGCTCGCGATGACGCGCCAACTCGCGTGTCCGGCTAGAAAGGCGCCGCCCCGCAAGCGGCTCGCCTTTTGGACGTGGCTCCTCGGCGGAGGTGAGAACGGAGCCCGTCACCAGACGTCCGGCCGGGGCCTTCCCCTCGTGCCCCGCCCGGACCGGCCCCCCGGCGACCTCGGTCGCGCCCCCGCGGGGGGCCACACCACACTTCAGACCGGCGCGCGGTGTGGGGTGCCCTTTAGATCGCCTCCTCGCGGCTGGAGAAGTAGTTGTTGTAGGTACGAGGTGACGCATCCGCCGCCGCGGCGATCTCCTCGACGTGTCGCCAGGGCGCCGACCGGCGTGTCAGTGAGAAGCGGCCGGGCCGTTCATTTCGTGGGGGTCAGGCCCAGGAGGTGGGCCTGGGTCAGCGCCATGTGGTCGAAGGCGGCGGCGCGGTCTTGCTCGATGACGTTCTTGTACATGCCGAACAGCTCGAAGCTCACCGAGCCGTAGATGGCGGTCCAGGACTCCAGCGCCCGCAGGATCATGTCGTCGGAGAGCGTGGAGAACAGTGCCTCGCGGAGCGGCCCGGCATCCGCCGCGAAGCTTTCGGGAGCGGGCGGAAGGCCTGGCAACGGCGACAACCGCCCCGCTTCGTCGGCGTCGCGCAGGATCTCCGCGAAGACGATGCCGTCGCGGGCGGCGGCCACCGCGGTGTCCTGGGGCGCGACGTAGCCGGGCACGGGGGAGCCGTGGATCAGGGCGTACTCGTACGGGTGGGCGAGCGCCCAGGTGCGTATGGACCGGCAGGTGGCCATCCACCGGTCGAGGTGGCGGTCGCGGGGACACGCCGCGTCGGCCTCCTCCACGGCGGCCCCCACCGCGTTGAACGCCTCGATGATGAGCGCGGTGAGCAACTCGTCGCGGCTGGGGAAGTAACGGTAGATCGCCGACGAGACCATGCCGAGCTCCCGTGCCACGGCGCGCAGGGAGAGCCCGGAGGCGCCCTCGACGGCGAGCTGGCGCCGGGCCACCTCTTTGATCTCGCTGATCAGCTCGGCGCGGACACGTTCGCGAGCGGTACGGCTGGCGTTCATCCACCAGATCCTATCAGAGCGCTGCCGTGAATCGAGAGCACCGCTCTCCATCTCTCTATTTGGAGAGGAAGATCGTAAATAGGGTTAGAGGATATGATTTATTGGCGCTTGAGTTCTTATAAGGGTGGGAATTCGTATGCGTGAGCCGCTTGCCATCGCCGTCTCCCAGCCGTCGTGCGTTCCTTACGACGTCTCGGTGAACGCGATGACACACGCGGAGACGATACGTGCCGCCGGGGCCAGGGTGGTCGTCTTTCCCGAGCTCTCTTTGACGGGATACGAGCTGGACGCCCCGGCGATCACAGCCGAGGATCCGCGGCTGGCCCCGATGATCGAGGCCTGCGCCGAGACGGGATCGGTGGCGCTGGTGGGCGCTCCGGTGCGGGGCGAGGAGGGCCGTTCGCACATCGCGATGCTGGCCGTCGAAGGCACCGGTGCCACCGTGGCCTACCGCAAGATGTGGCTCGGCGCCATCGAGGCGGAGCGGTTCACGCCGGGTGGCAAGCCTGCCGTGCTCGACGTCGGCGGATGGCGGCTCGGCCTGGCCATCTGCAAGGACACCGGCGTGCCGCGGCACGCGTCCGACACCGCCGCCCTGGGGATCGACGTCTACGTGGCCGCCGTCCTGGAGTCCGTGGGGGACGCGGCCGTCCAGGAGGAGCGCGCCCGTCGCGTGGTCGCCGACCACCGGGTCCCGGTCGCGATGGCCAGCTTCGCCGGGTCGACCGGCGGTGGCTACGACCACGCCGCCGGACGTTCGGGTATCTGGTCGGCCGACGGGGCCGTGATCGCCCAGGCGGGCCCCGAGGTCGGCGCCATCACCCGCGCGACGCTCACCTGAGGACCTGTCGGCGGCGCAGGATGAGCCCGGCGAGGCAGGCCAGCAGGCTCGCAAGGAAGGCCGCGAAGAACAGGGCGATCGCAGGGTTGACCCAGGCGGGCACGAGGTCGTAGCCGGATCCGTCCGTCCACCTGCAGATCTGTCTCACCGGGAACGACGCCTGGGTCTCGATGGTCCTGAAGGCGCTGAAGGCCCGTCCGGCGGCCATCCCGCACATCTGGTCGGGGTCGAGGATGTAGAAGCCCGATCCGATGCCCGCGGCCCAGCAGAGCGCGGTGCCGAGAAACGACATCGCGGCCAGCTCGAGCAGCGGCTTCGGCGACAGGGCCTGCGCGGGTGTCGGTGGCCGGCCCCGCCTGACGGCACGGACGACACGCAGGGCCAGCCGGACGGCCAGCACGAGGAAGACCAGAGGTGCGAGAAGGAGGCAACAAATCAGGAACTCGGCCACCGAGGCACGCTATCGCGGGTTTCGCGGGCGATCCGCCCCGGCGGCGGCCGTCGACGACGTGGAAGCTGAGAGCGGCTAGTTGATTCGAGAGCGCTGCTCTTGACGTCAGGTGCTCTCTTGAGAGAGCATTGCTCTCGAAGCGGAGCGATGTAAACCTCACAGAGCTGGAGCCCACGATGCTGGCCGTGTTCAAGGGTGCCAACGCCGCCCTGATGTTCTTCCTGGAGCTGGGCGTCTACGGGGCCGTCGGCTACTGGGGTTTCACGTTCGCCTCCGGCTGGTGGCTCAAGATCCTCTTGGGCGTCGGAGCTCCGGTGCTGTTCGCCGTCGTGTGGGGCGTCTTCGGGTCGCCGAAGGCCGGCATCCCGCTGCACGGCCTGGCGCGCGCCGTCCTGGAGATCGCCTGGTTCGGCGGTGGCGTCGCCGCGGCGGCCGCCGCCGGCCTCATCACCACGTCGGTCGTCTTCGCCGCTCTCTTCGTCGTCAACGCGATCCTGCGGATCGTGTGGAACCAGGTCTGAGAACGACCCCCGCAAAGCAGATAGGGAGCCAGAACCATGGGCAAGCACGTCATCGTCGGTGCCGGACAGGTCGGCTCGCAGCTCGCCGAGTCACTCGCGGCGGACGGTCACGAGGTCGTCGTCGTCACCAGATCCGGCTCAGGCCCGGCCGCGGCCGGAGTCACCCGGGTGGCGGCGGACGCCGGGAACGCGGAGCGGCTCACCGACCTCGTGAAGGGCGCCGACGCGCTCTACAACTGCGCGAACCCGCAATACCACCGCTGGGCGCAAGACTGGCCGCCGATGGCCACGGCGCTGCTCACGGCGGCGGAGCGGAGCGGCGCCGTGCTGGTCACCCTCAGCAACCTCTACGGGTACGGGCCGGTCGACCGACCGATGACCGAGGACCTGCCCATGGCCGCGCCCGGTACGAAGGGGCAGGTGCGGGCGCGGATGTGGTCCGACGCGCTCGCCGCCCACCGGGCGGGGCGGGTACGGATGACCGAGGTGCGCGGATCCGACTACTTCGGGCCGGGGATGTCCGCCCAGTCGGTGTTCGGCGACCGCTTCATCGCGCCGATCCTGGCCGGGAAGACGGCATGGATCCCTGCCGACCCGGACCAGCCGCACAGCATGACCTACCTCCCTGACGTGGCCCGGGCCATGGCGGCGGTCGCCACCGACGAGCGGGCGTTGGGCCGCGCCTGGCACGTCCCGACGAGCCCCGCGCTGACGATCCGCCAGGTGGCCGAGCGCACCGCCGCGATCGCCGGCGCCCCGGCGCCCCGACTCAGGAGCATCCCCCACCTGGTGATGCGTGCGGCCGGGCTGTTCTCGCCCCTGCTGCGCGAGCTGGAGGAGACCCGCTACCAGTTCGTCCGGCCCTTCGTCGTCGACTCCTCGGCCTTCGAGACCACCTTCGGCATCGCCCCCACCCCCCTGGACGAAGCCCTCAAGCAAACCATCACCTGGCTGCGCACTACCAATCCCGCCCAGAACTCCTGAACCAAAGGATCTCAATCGTCGACACCCTTTGTGGTGCACCAAGCCGATCGCCGATGACCTCGTTCGCCGTACGATTTCGTAGCCGGACTTCTACGCTGTGTGAGCGAAGTGTGCTGAGTCCTCTGCGGTGACATCAGAGGTGCCGCGCACGGAGGCTCGGAACGTGACCGATGAAGGGGCGCTGCTGCCCGTGCATCCCGCGGCGGGGCACCCTATCCGGTGATTGGTCGATCGGCGATGATGATGACGAGCACAGCAAGGGGAGGAGGAACGCGACATGGACGACATCAGGACCCAGGCCGGTCTGCTGAATCAGAGCGATGCCGCACGCTTCCTCGATATCCGGCAGCAGACCTTCAACCGCTGGGCGCGGGGTTACGAACGGGGACGCCCGCTTCTGCACGTCCTCCCCTCTGCTGGGGCACGGGAGGCGACCGTGCCGTTCGTGGCCATGGCGGAGGCGTACGTCCTGGACGCCCTGAAGCGGGCCGGGGTGAAGCCGCACAAGATCCGGCCGGCGCTTCAACGGCTGCAGAAGGAGTTCGGGCACGAATATGCCCTCCTGGCTCCCGAGCTGGCGACGGACGGCATCGACGTTCTCTGGGATTTCTCGCGCACCAAGGCCGGTGCGGGGCTCATCGAGGCGAGAACCGGTCAGCATGTGATCCGCGAGATAGTGACCGACTACCTCGACTACGTCATGCGTGCCGAGGACGGCTTTCCCGGGAGTCTGCGCCTGCGGAGTTGCCTTCCGTCGAATGTGGTGGTCGACCCACTTCGAGCGTTCGGGCAACCTATCTTCGCCGGTACGCGAACACGGGTAGCCGAGGTGGCCGCCATGATGAAGGCAGGCGAGGCACCCGAGGTGATCGTCGATGAGCTTGGAGTCACGCTCGACGACGTCAGAACCGCCACCCGCATCCTCCTGGGCCACGCCGCCTGAGTTCTATCTCGACGAGAACAGCGTCAGCCGCAGCGTGCGAAAGCTGCTGTCAGGACTGGGCTACCAGGTCCACACCCCGTCTGAGCTGTTCGGGTCGCGAGAAAAGGCCCTCGGTGCGCCTGATGATCAGTGGCTCCCGATGGTCGGGCAGCGCGGCTGGGTAGTGATCGCGTCCGACATTCACATCTTCCAACGTCCGCATGAGCATCAGGCCTACCTCAAGGCCAGAGTCGCGGTGTTCCTGCTGCCGGGGGAGTCGAAGATCGAGGAGCGCACGACATTGATCGCGCACAATCTGTCCGCGATGTGCAGTGAAGCCAGCCAGTTTCGTTCGGGCGTGTGGCGGCTGACGCTGCGCGGGGCCGAGCCATACGTTGCGCCGGAAGCCAAGGGCAAGGGTGTCCGGCGCCCCAAGACCGTGAAATGTGAGTCTTCTGGTGGCTCGCTCACCTGGTTGACCGAACGTTTCGTACCTGTCGGGGATGGTGGCGATATCCAACGGGACGCTCGGAGCCGGTCAACTCGGTGACAAATACCAGGTCAACGTCCTGGCTAGGTGGTTGGTGCTTGGGTGCGCGATGATTTCCGAACATCTGGGGCTGTGGGGGCATCCAACAGAGGGCCTACCGACAGACAGGGAGTCACTGTGAACAATCGTGCACTGGCCGGTGCCGCGCTCGCCGTCGTGTTCACCTCCGCGTTCGCGTCAGCGCCGGGCGCCTCCGCCGAGGCGGGAGCGGCGCCGCGGCCGATCACCGGCGAGGCGGTCTACTTCTCCTACGAGCAGAAGTTCGGCGTCGACCGCTACGTGCCCGGCAAGGGCTTCGTGCGGATCGGCGAGCCGTCGGACAACTCCCAGTTCGCCGCCTCACCCGATGGCACGAAGGTCGCCTGGGTCACGCAGCGCGGAGAGGTGAAGGTCAAGAAGGGGGCCAAGGTGACGACCGTCGCCAAGAACGTGCCGACAGGCGTCCCCTGCCTCACGCCCGCCTGGTCGCCGGACTCCAGGCAGGTGGCGTTCGTCCCGGCGGGCAAGGGGGACTCCGTCATGGTGGTGAACGCCGACGGCACCGGCCGGCACCAGGCCGGTAAGACCCCCGGCGTCTGCCACCTCGCCTGGTCCGGCGACGGACGCTACCTGGCGGGCTACACCGGCACCGCCGATGCCGTCTACCGGCTCGATCTGCGGACCGGCAGGTCGGCGAAGGCCAAGGGCATCACGGCCCCCACCCACGTGCAGAGCGTGTCTCCCGGCGGGCGCGACGTGATCGTGAACGTCGTGCCCAAGGGCGAGCCGACGGGCGACGGCGGCTGGCCCAGCGCGTTCAGGCCGACCATCGTGGACATGGTCTCCGGCAAGCAGGTGGCGATCCCGGTCAAGGGGCGCCTGCTGGGCGCGCTCTATCTGCCCGACGGGCGGCTGGTGGTCCGGGTCGCCGGTGCCACGCGCAACACCCTGGTCGTGCTCGACCGCACGGGCAAGGAGTCGCAGCGCCTCGCCGAGCCCGCGGCTGCCAGGAAGAAGGGCTTGCTGCAGGTGGTCGCGTAACCGGGCGCGGGGGACGGGGAAACCGCTCGCGACGAGACCCGGGTACGGCTGGTCAAGCTCAACGCCACCGGGGACGGGCTCGCGCTCTACCGGAATGCGGGCCAGTGCTCTCGCCTTTAGGCGGGAGGTGGGGGCCCATGCGGGGGGTGCCTTCTGGGGTGCGGGCGTGTCTGAACCTTAGCGGGTGGGCCGGTCCTGGCCCTGGATGTACTTCCTGACGGTGGCGAGGTTGGCTCCGCCGGTTGAGCCCGCGTAGTAGGAGCGGGACCAGAAATGTCCGTCCCATAGGTACTTGCGGACGTGGGAGTCGTATTCCTTGCGCAGGTAGCGGGCGGAGACGCCCTTGAGGGAGTTCACCAAGATGGAGAGTGCGACCTTGGGCGGGAAGCCGACGAGCAGGTGGACGTGGTCGTCGGCGCCGTTGAACTCCACCAGCTCGCATCCGAAGTCGGCGCAGACGTTCCTCATGATCTCTTCGCAGCGAGTCAGCATCGGCTCCGTGAAGACGTTGCGAGGGTATTTGGTCAGGAAAACGAGGTGGACACTGAGTTCATGAACGCAGTGCCTTCCCCTGCGTACATCAGGGTTCTGCTCCATGACACCAAATGATACGATCATAGTGTGGAGATGGTGAAACAGACGCGTGCGCACGTCGCGCGCCTGGACCTGGACAAGCGGCAATCAGCCGTTTTGGGCGGTCAGGCGCACACCGCGCGCGCCTTGTGGAACCTGCTCCATGAGCTCACGACCTTCCGCCAGGGCCGGTTGGCGTCACTGAAGGAGTGCGACGCGGCGATTCGCCAGGGCCGCCACGAGATCGAGTGGATGGGGCAACTCCCCGCTCAGGCTGCGCAAGCCGTACTGAAGACCTACCGGCAGGCGTGGGCGAACTTCTTCAACCCCGACCACCCGGCCAAGCGCCCGACGTTAAAGGGCCGGTTCCGGTCCCGGATGGCCGTGGACGTCCCCCAGGCCCGCGACTTGCAGATCACCCGGATCAACCGCAGGTGGGGTGCGGTGAACCTGCCCAAGGTCGGGCGGGTGAGGTTCCGGTGGACAAAAGACCTGCCGGGCGTCACCAAGGGCGGACCATCCGGGAGGATCACCGGGGCTCGCCTGGTGAAACAAGCCCACGGGTGGAACATCGTGTTCCGTACCGAGCCGCTGGTATCGGCCCCCGTACCGCACACCGGACCGAAGGCCGGCATGGACCGGGGCATCACGGTCCCCCTCGCCCTGTCAAACGGGGAACACCTTCGGCACGGCCCGTGGCTCACCAGCGGGCAGAGCGAGCGGCTCTTGCGTCTGGAGCGCAAAAGCGCCCGTCAGCGCGCCACCCGCGAGAAAGGCAACCCGGTCTCCAACCGGGAACGCCGCACCTACGACCAGATCGCCCGGCTCCGCGCGACAGCCAAGCGCCGAGCCGTCGACTGGCAGCATCAGACCACGACCGACCTCGCGCGGCGGTTCAGCGTGATCGTGGTCGAAGACCTGAAGATCACCAACATGATGGCCTCGGCGTCTGGGACCGTGCAGGAGCCGGGGGTCAACGTCGCCCAGAAGCGGGGCCTGAACCGCTCGATCGCGGGCCAGGCGTGGGGCCGGACGGTGGAGCTGCTGACCTACAAGACCGCCGGCCGTGGCGGCCTGGTCGCCAAGGTCCGCCCGCACGGCACCAGCCAAGAGTGCCACCGCTGCCACACCACCACTCCAGGATCACGCGAAACGCAGTCGCGGTTCGCGTGCAAGAACCTGGCGTGCGGATGGATCGGCAACGCCGACACCAACGCCGCCCGAAACCAGCTTCATCGGTACAACTCTGCCGCCGGATGGGCGGTCACAGGACGTGGAGACTCCGGGATACCGGGGCCTGTGAAGCGTCAAGCATCCTGTCCCACAGTCTCGCCCGCACCCGCGCTGCGAGCTGCTGCGTAAGCAGCACAGGAATCCTCCACATTTATGTGGAGGAGCACGTCAAAGGTCCTTCGGGTTCGACCTACTGACCTACCTGCCCCGCTATCCGGCACTCCAGCTCCGGCTGGACGACTCCATGGCCTTCCCCCTGGGGAGGCGGGCTCCGCTGTGACGGGGCTCCGGCCGTAGTCTCTCGCCATGGAGACCACGCGGGTGGCGATGATCGGGCTCGGGGACATCGCGGAGAAGGCCTATCTGCCGGTCCTGGGGGCCACCCCGGGCATCGAGCTGCTGCTCTGCACGAGGAACGGGGCGGCGCTCGACCGCCTGGGTGAGGCCTATCGCGTTCCGGCCAGGTACACCTCGGTCGAGCAGGTGATCGACGCCGGCGTCGAGGCGGCGTTCGTGCACGCCGCGACCCGGGCGCACGTGGAGATCGTGGAGTCGCTGCTGCTGGCCGGGGTGCACGTCTACGTCGACAAGCCGATCGCCGACAACCTCGCCGACGCCGAGAAGCTCGTACGGTTGGCCGGCGAGCGGCGGCGGTCGCTCATGGTGGGCTTCAACAGGCGGTACGCCCCGGGGTACGCCGGGCTGCGGGAGCTCCCGCGTGACCTGGTCATCATGCAGAAGAACCGGGCAGGGCAGCCTGACGATCCGAGGCGGGTCATCTTCGACGACTTCATCCATGTGGTGGATACGCTGCGATTCCTGGCGTCGGGCGAAATTTCGGAAATGTCAGTAGACCTCCGGCTCCGCGACGGGCTGCTGGAGCACGTGGTCCTCCACCTCTCCGGACGGGCCTCCGGGGAAGGAGGACGGGCCTCCGGGGGAGGGGGACGATCCTCCGGGGCAGGCGGACGGGCCTATGGGGCAGACGGACGAGTCTCTGGGGGAGGCGAGCAGTCCTCGGGTGGAGGCGGGCGGGGCACAGGGAACGCGGGTGGCTCCTCGGTGGCCGGTGAGGTGTCCATGTTCACCGCGATCGGCATCATGAGCAGGGTCAGCGGGGCGAACGAGGAGACCTGCGAGGTGATCGGCGGTGGCGGCAAGCGCCGGGTCGCCAACCTCGCCGACGTGGTGGACCACTCGGGCGGCGAGACGCTGACACGGCGCGGCGACTGGACCCCGGTCGCCCGGCAGCGCGGCATCGAGCAGCTCTGCCAGGAGTTCCTCGCGTCCGTACGGGAGGGCCGGGTCATCTCGGCGGAGGATGCCCTCGCCACCCACGCCATCTGCGAGGACATCGTCACCCAGGCACTCAACGGCAAGTCCGCCCCCTGGTAGCCGATCGTCACTCCGGCTCCTGCCGGGAGGGCCGTCCGCTTGGTAAGGAAACGTCGCTCAGCCGCTGGCCGGAGGTACCCCTGGCAGGGCGGGGTCGCTCAGGCGCTTGCGGGAAGGCCGACGGGCTCCGCGGTGAAATGACACACCCCTCGTCCGTCGGGCACACGGGAGAGGGGTGCGCCGGGACGGAGAGGGGCGTGCCGCGCGCTGACCGGCTATCGGGTCGGCGCGCTGCCGCAGCCGTTGGCCCGTTCAGGATTACGGGCCCGGCCACAGGCGGGGAAACAGGTCACTGGTCTCCTTACGGTTCAACGGGAGTAGAGGCCGCGGTCACTCTCGCGGGAAGAGGCCGGCGGGAGGAGTCCCCGGCCGGGGGGTGGGTTTTCGGAGGGGTCAGCGGGAGGAGAGGTACTGGTCGCCGAGGGCGCGCAGGCGGGTGTGGGCGGACTCGTAGATCTCCGGGCCGCCGAGGTACGCCTTCGGGAGCTTGGCGACCATCGTGTAGTTGGTGTCGCACACGTTGCCCACGGGAGCCTCGGCGCCCTGGCTGATCAACTGGTAGGCGTCCAGCTCGTCGAGCCCGGTCAGCGACGCCGTCCAGGTGATGAGGTCGTGCTGGCTGATCCGGTAGGCGTCCTCCAGCGGGCGCGCCGACCCCGTGGACATGAGGTGCCCGTCGTCCTCCAGGCGCGGCCACGGCGTGGCGACGCCCTTGATCAGCTCGACGGCGACGACGGTGTTCATCGCCGCCTCCACCGCGGTGCCGCAGACCTCGCCGTGCCCCTGGCGGCAGTGCCCGTCGCCGATGGAGAACAGCCCGCCCTCGACGTTGACCCCGAGGTACACCGTGACCCCGGCCCGCAGTTCGGGGGTGTCCATGTTGCCGCCGTGCGCGTCCGGCGTGATCGTCATCCGCGCCTCGGAGGCCGCCGGGGCGACGCCCACGGTGCCGTGCATCGGGTCGAGCGGCATCTCGACGCTGAAGTCGCCGCGCCTGGCCTGGTAGCGCACGACCCGCTTCTCCACGTCGACCTCGTACAGCCACACGACCTCTTCGAGCGGCTGGTGCAGCATCGCCGTGGTGTGGGTGGCGGTCAGCGCCCCGAAGTGCGGGAACGTCGTGGAGACCGCCCAGTCGCGTGCCGGCTCGATGGAGACGAAGTGCAGGGCGAGCGTGTCGCCCGGCTCGGCGCCCTCGACGTGGAAGGGGCCGGTGACCGGGTTGAGGTACGGGAACTCGCACACCTTCGAGGGCAGGTCGCCGAAGCCGCGCACCCGCCCGCCGAAGCAGTCCTCGGTGAAGAGCTCCACGACCGTGCCCGGCCTGATCCTGCCCACGGCGGGACGACCCCCGAACGTGTAGGACAGTTCCTCCGCGGCGGGCTGGTAGGAGACGACGTTCACTCGGAGACCTCCGTGTTGATCGCGGACAGGGTGGGACGCCGGCCCATCATGTAGCTGCCGGCGAGGATGATGACGCCGATCGCCAGCCAGACGAAGCCGAGCACCTGGGCGGCGACCTTGGCGTTGATGACGACGTAGAGCAGGATCAGGAAGCCGATGGCCGGGGCCACGAGGTGCCTCCACCAGTCGCGGCTGCCCTTGCGCACCACGTAGTGGACGACGACGGACACGTGCAGGGCCAGGAACGCCGTCATCGCGCCGAAGTTCACCAGCGTGCCCAGCAGCGTGATGCCGTCTTCGCGCGAGCTCATGTACACGCCGAGCACCAGGGAGACCGCGGCGACCAGGAAGGTGGCGTTGACCGGCACCTTGTGCTTCGGGTGGACCTTGCCGAGGAAGCTCGGGAGCTGGCGGTCGCGGGCCATCGCGAACAGCAGGCGCGAGGTGGCGGCCTGGGCGACCAGGGAGTTGGCGAAGCCCCAGGCCACGGCGGTGGCGACGGCGGTCAGCACGCTCAGCCAGTGGCCGCCCGCGTACGCGGCGGTGTCGTAGAAGGCCGTGCCCGCCGGGTCGCCCTTGGTGAGGAGCTCCTCGCGGTTGGGAGCGAGCAGGGCGGCGACCCAGGTCTGCACGATGAACAGCACGCCGGCCAGCGCGAGCGCGTAGACCATGGACCGGCCGAGCTTGCGGCTGTCCTCGCGGCTCTCCTCGGCCAGCATCGAGATGCCGTCGAAGCCGAGGAAGGACAGCACCGCCACCGACACGGCTCCGAAGACCAGTGGCCAGGAGAACGTCGAAGAGTTGAACAGCGGGCTGAACGGGTCGCCGTGCCCCTTGCCCTGCGCCAGGGCGACGAGCCCGATGACCAGGAAGATGGCCAGCACGATCAGCTCGGCCACCAGCATGATCTTGTTCATCCGCGCGGTCATCTCGATGCCGAGGTAGTTGACCACGGTGTTGAGCACGATGAAGCCGATCAGCCACGCCCAGATCGGCACGGCAGGGATGAACGACGCCATGGCCGCGCTCGCCACGAGGTACAGCAGGGCCGGCACGAGCACGTAGTCGAGCAGGATGACCCAGCCCGCGAGGAAGCCCACCGGGGCGGAGATCCCGCGTCCCGCGTAGGTGTAGACCGAGCCCGCCATCGGGAAGGCCCGCGCCATCTGCGAGTACGACAGCGCCGTGAACGCCATCGCGACCATGCCGATGACGTAGGCGAGCGCCACCATCCCGCCCGAGGCCTGGAAGACGCCGCCGAAGATGCCGAACGGCGCGATCGGCACCATGAAGATCAGGCCGTAGATCAGCAGGTCGGTGAAGCTCAGCGACCGCTGCAGCTCCTGCTTGTAGCCGAAGCGCTCAACGCCGGGGCCCGTGCCCGGCGGGGATGCGGACGATGGCGACGTATCGGAGGGAGAGGACATGGACGGCTCCTTCAAACGCGGGGGCAGAGCCGTACGATAGGGGTATTCCTTGAAAACGAAAAGGTTTCTTATGGAAGTTTTACGCGCCGGTCACACCGCACGCCCGTACCTAGGCGGAGGTCACCATCTCGAAGTCGAGCCCGTCGGCCCGTCCCACGTAGACCCGCTGCCGCACGTGGCGGTCCGTGAGGGTGAGGCGGCCCCGGCCGCTGGTGATCGTGGTGCCGTCGGCGACCGCCTCGATCGCGGGGACCGCGAGGGTGCCCGCGCGGCCGGCCAGGGCCGCGAGCATGAGCACACCCTCGTAGCAGCCGTGGCCGTGCCCGTTCAGCAGCGGCGCGGCCGGGCCGAACCGCCGGGTGTACCGCTCGGCCAGGCTGACGTTGGCGTCGGTGGCGATGCTGCCGAAGTAGCCCATCGCGGCGTACAGCTCGCCGGTGGAGTCGCCGCCGATGGCCAGCAGGCCGTGCTCCTCCAGCGCCCCGCACAGCCGCGCGCATGCCAGCCCGCTCGCCGTGAAGGCCCGGTTGAACGCCACCAGGTCGCTGCCGATGAGGTTGAGCAGCACCGCGTCGGGCCGTACGGCGGCCAGCTCCTCGATCAGCGGGGCCATCGCGGCGGTGCCGGACGGGACGAACCGCTCGCCGACGACGGTCGCCGAGCGCGCCCGGATGTGCCTGCGCGCCGAGGCGTGCACCAGGCGCGGCCAGACGTAGTCGTTGCCGAGCAGAAACCAGCGCTTCGCCCCGCGGTGGTCGATCAGCCAGTCGAGACCCGGGCCGACCTGCCGGGACGCGGGCTCGCCGAGGAAGTAGACCCCGGGGTCGCGCGCGCGGCCCTCGTAGGGCGGGGTGTAGACGAACGGCACGGCGGCGCCCAGCGAGCGCTCGATCGCGACGCGCACGTCGCTGGCGTGGGTGCCGACGAGGGCCTGTACGGCGCCCTCGCGCACGAGCGCGATGACCTCGCGGGCGACCTGGGCCGGGCCGCGGCCGCCGTCGATGAGGACCAGCTCGACCTGCCTGCCGAGCACGCCGCCCGCGGCGTTGACCTCGGAGGCGGCGAGCATGGCGCAGTTGATGGCGCACGGCCCGAGCAGGCCGAGCACGCCGGAGACGGGCACCACCAGGCCGACGCGAAGCGTTTCGGCCCTGAGCAGATGAGCTTCAAGGGGGTCGATGACCACCGTGACGGGATCGGCCACGTGCAAGAGTATCCTCCTTGCGCACTCGCGGACGAAGGGAGCCCTCGATGGTGACGGCGGAGTCCGATGGTGACGGCGGGGCTCGCGATTCGTCCCTGCGATCGGTGACGACCGGGCTCGGCTCCTCCCTGGCGTACCTGCTGAGCCGTGCCGAGCGGAGCGTGAACCGCGACCTGGCCGCGGTGCTGGCGGCGGAGGAGATCTCCGTCGACCAGTGGCGCATCCTCCAGGCGCTCGCCGACGGCCGAGGTCACACCATGGGCGACCTGGCCGAGGCCGCGCTCATGCCGCACCCCACGCTGACCAAGGCGGTCGACCGGCTCGTCGAGCGGGCGGTGGTTTACAGAGGACATGACCCAGCGGATCGCCGCAAAGTAGCTGTTTTCCTCGCAAATCGGGGCAGTGACCTCCTGAGCCGCCTGGAGGCGGGCATCGCCGAGCACCACCGGGCCATCCTCGCGACCTACGGCACGGAGCGCACCGAGCGGCTCATGCACGAGCTCGAACTGCTGGTCCGGTCCCTCGAAGGCTGACCTCCAGCGGGACGAGTTTGAGCATATGGTTCATAACGCTGCTCAAAGGGGAGGTCAAGTGCCCGACTTGCTGGTAGGGCCCATGCTGCGTCACGTCGACGAGACGAGCGCGTCCATATGGGTCGAGACGAGCGAGCCCTGTGAGGTCACGGTCACGGTCGAGGGGGCGCACGCCGCCGACCGCACCTTCACGGTGCACGGCCATCACTACGCGATCGTCGACATCGAGGCGACCGGCGCCTACACCGTCGAGCTCGACGGGGAGCGCGTGTGGCCGGTCGAGGGCTTCCCCGACAGCCGGATCTGCCCGCTGGAGGAGCTCAACCGCGTGGTCTTCGGCTCCTGCCGCACCACCGTCCCCCACGACGACGCGCACGTGGCCACCCACGGCGTCGACGTGCTCCGCGAGTACGGCCGGCGCCTGCTGCAGGGGGAGGACCTCCCCAGCCTGGTGATCTTCCTCGGCGACCAGGTGTACGCCGACGAGCCGTCGCGGGAGATGCTCGCCTTCATCCACGCCCGCAGGCAGGACGGGCCGGACGAGATCGTCGACTTCGAGGAGTACGCCGAGCTGTACCGGCAGGCCTGGACCGACCCGGTCGTCCGCTGGGTGCTGTCCACCGTGCCGACCGCGATGATCTTCGACGACCACGACGTGCGCGACGACTGGAACACCTCCGTGGCCTGGCGGGAGAAGATGGCCGAGGTGCCGTGGTGGTCCACCCGCATCACCTCCGCGCTCGGCGCGTACTGGGTCTACCAGCACCTGGGCAACCTCTCGCCGTCCGAGCGCAAGGCCGACCCCATGTACGCCGAGCTGCACGGCAGCGAGGGCGACGGGGCCGCGGCGCTCGACGCGTTCGCGAAGAGAGCCGACGAGGACCCCTCCTCGACGCGCTGGAGCTACACGCGCGACATCGGCAGGACACGGCTGATCATGCTCGACACCCGATGCGCACGGGAGCTCGACCCCGGCCACCGCCGCATGCTCGACGACGAGGAGTGGTCCTGGTTCGCCGAGAACGCCACCGGCGACCTCGACCACCTGCTCATCGGATCCTCGGTCCCGGTCTTCCTCCCGAGCGGCATCTTCGACGTGGAGAGCTGGAACGAGGCCGTCGCGGGCGGCGCGTGGGGCCGCAGGGCGACCGCCTGGGGCGAGAAGATCCGCCAGGCGCTCGACCTCGAACACTGGGGCGCCTTCCGCCAGTCGTTCGAGGAGCTGGGCAGCGTACTCGTCGACGTCGCGGCGGGGCGCAAGGGACGGGCCCCCGCCACGATCGTCCTCCTCTCGGGCGACGTCCACTACTCGTACCTGGCGGCGGCGGGCCCGGCGTCCGCCGACCTCGAATCCGCCCGCATCTACCAGGCGGTCTGCTCCCCGATCCGCAACCCGCTGAGCCGCACGCTGCGCCTCGCCAACGTGATCGGGTCGTTCGGAGTGGCCAGCATCGTCGGCGGCATCCTCACCCGTACGGTAAGGCTGCCCCGCCGGCGCCTGCGGTGGAAGATCACCAATGGCCCGTGGTTCCCCAACGCGCTCGCGGCCCTCGACCTCGACGGCCGCTCGGCCGAGCTGCGCTGGCACACCGCCCGCCCCACCTTCGAGGAGCTGACCAAGGTGCGGCTCACGCCCTGAGGCGCGAGCCGCACCCCTGGCGTCAGAGCGCGTCGTCGTCGGTGACCACGAGCCGGGTGAAGCAGCGTGCTCCCTACTCGGCCGCCAGCTCCGACAGGACGGCGGCGAGCTGGTCCACGGCCCAGTTGAGGTCCTCCTCCGAGACCACCAGCGGAGGCGCGAAGCGGATCGTGGAACCGTGGGTGTCCTTGGCGAGGACCCCGCGCCGCATCAGCGCTTCGCAGACCTGCCGCCCGGTGCCGATCGAGGGATCGATGTCCACGCCCGCCCACAGGCCCCGCCCGCGTACGGCGACGACGCCGTGGCCGCCCTGGCCGGCCGGCCCGATCAGGCCGCGCAGCCTCTCGTGCAGGAGCGCGCCGAGCTCCCTGGCCCTGGCCTGGTACTCGCCGGTCCCGAGCATCTCGACGACCGCGCTGCCGACGGCGCAGGCCAGCGGGTTGCCGCCGAACGTCGAGCCGTGCTGCCCCGGCCTGATGACCCCGAGGACGTCGGTGTTCGCGACCACCGCGGACACCGGCACGACGCCTCCGCCGAGCGCCTTGCCCAGCACGTACATGTCGGGGACCACGCCGTCGTGGTCGCAGGCGAAGGTGTCACCGGTGCGGCCGAGACCCGACTGGATCTCGTCGGCGATGAACAGCACGTTGTTCTCGGTGCAGATCTCCCTGACCTGGCCCAGGTAGCCGGCCGGCGGCACCAGCACGCCCGCCTCGCCCTGGATGGGCTCGATCAGCACCGCGACGGTGTTCTCGTCGATCGCGTCGCGGATCGCCTCGGCGGAGCCGTACTTCACGATCGTGAAGCCCGGCGTCGCGGGGCCGAAGCCCTCACGGGCGTCCGGGTCGGTGGAGAAGCTCACGATCGTGGTGGTACGGCCGTGGAAGTTGTCCTCCATGACCACGATGTTCGCCTGGCCGGGGGCGACGCCCTTGACCTCGTAGCCCCACTTGCGGGCCACCTTGATCGCGGTCTCGACGGCCTCGGCGCCGGTGTTCATCGGCAGGACCAGGTCCTTGCCGCACAGGTCGGCCAGGCCCTGGCAGAAGTCCGCGAACTGGTCGTGGAAGAACGCCCGGCTGGTCAGCGTCACCCGCTGGAGCTGCTCCTGGGCCGCCTGGAGGATCTTGGGGTTGCCGTGGCCGAAGTTCAGCGAGGAGTAGCCGGCGAGGCAGTCGAGGTAGCGCCTGCCCTCGACGTCGGTGACCCACGCGCCACGCGCCTCCCGCACGACGACCGGCAGAGGGTGGTAGTTGTGCGCGCTGCGCCGCTCGCTGAGCTCGATGAGTTCCTGGCTTCTGCTCATGCGCGGATCTCCAGTGTGCAGCACTTCGGACCGCCGCCGGCCTTGCGGAGCTCGCTCAGGTCGACGGGGATGACGTTGAGGCCCCGGCGCTTCAGCTCCAGGGACAGTTCGCCCGCCTCGACGTTGACGACCACGTTGTGGCCGTCGCTGACGGCGTTGAGGCCGAGCACGGCGGCGTCGTCGGCGGAGGCGAGGAGGGCGTCGGGGAACATGCGCCGCAGCACCTCCTGGCTGCCCGGCGAGAACGCGCCCGGGAAGTACGCCACGTTGCGCCCGTCGATCGGGAACAGCGCGGTGTCGAGGTGGTAGTAGCGCGGGTCGACCAGCTGGAGGGTGACCACCGGGCGGCCGAGGAACTCCTGGGCCTCCTTGTGCGCGGTGATCGCCGTGCGGAAGCCGGTGCCGGCCAGGACCACGTCGTCCAGGGTGAGGAAGTCGCCCTCGCCCTCGTTGGTCTGCGACGGCTCCATGGCGGGGCCGTACCCGTTGGCGGTGAACCAGCTCAGGTAGGCGGGGCCCTCGGCGGCGCGCTCGGCGCTCGCGAACCTCGCGCCGTAGACCCGGCCGCCCACCACCAGGGCGCCGTTGGCGGCGAAGACCATGTCCGGCAGGCCGTCGATCGGGTCGATCAGGCTGACCGTGTGGCCCAGTTCCTCGTAGACGTCCTTGAGGCGCTCCCACTGGCGGACGGCGGTGGCGGCGTCCGCCCCCGCGCTCGGGTCCATCCAGGGGTTGATCGCGTACTCGACCGCAAAGTAGTCGGGACGACACATGAGGTAGTGCCGGCTGTGCGCCATCTATCACTCCGTCGGATAACGGCTGGTCAGGGATGGCTTCAGCCTAGGAACGGCGGCAGGTCCGGGCCAGGCTCGTACCTTGCGCGCTCCCGAGGATCGGTTGCGTTCTTAGCCACATACACGGTGATTTGTTGTGTATGTGCGGAATGTCGTTTAAGTGGTCTCGGTCCATGCGTCGTGGGGGTTACGACATGTTTCATCGGTGTGTCGGTGAATGTCATGGTGTCCCATCGGCCTCACACCTCGTGGGGTGCTCCGTTACGGGTGTGCGGGGGGTCGTCGATGAGGCGTGAGAGCACGATCGCGCTCTTGGTGCGCACGACGAACGGCTCGGACGCCACGCGCTCGATCACCTGCTCGACGTGCCGGACGTCCTTGGCGCGGATGTGCAGCAGGGCGTCCGCCTCGCCGGTGATCGTGCAGGCGGAGATCACCTCGGGGTGGCGGGCGACGGCCATGCCGATCTCGGCCGGGGAGGTCTTCCCCCGGCAGAACAGCTCCACGTACGCCTCGGTGGTCCAGCCGAGCGCGGAGGGCTCCACGCGGGCGGTGAAGCCGGTGATCGCTCCGGTGCTCAGCAGGCGATCGACCCGCCGCTTGACCGCTGGGGCCGAAAGCCCGATTTGATGCCCAATTTCGGCGTATGTCGAGCGAGCGTCCTCGACCAAGGCTCCGACAATCGCACGATCAAGCGCATCCAACTCCACGGTCACTGTATACAGCCGCTTCGCTCGCGGTACACAGTTCGGGGTCACTGCAAAGTTTAAGTGACACCAAGTTTGGTGTTACTGTGCTGGGTATGATTCATGCCAGAGGTCTCACCCGGACCTTCACCTCCAAGACCGCGACGGTCGACGCCGTCCGAGGAGTGGACCTCGACGTCTCTCCAGGCGAGATCGTCGGGTTCCTCGGCCCCAACGGCGCGGGAAAGACGACCACTCTCCGCGTCCTGACCACGCTGCTGCGCCCCACGTGCGGCACGGCCACGGTGGCGGGTCACGACCTGGTCGCCGAGCCCGCAAAGGTCAGGCGCCGCATCGGGTACGTCCCCCAGGGCGGCACGATCCACCCCGGCTCCCTGCTCGGCGAGGAGCTCACGCTCCAGGCCCGCCTGTACGGCCTGCGGCCCGCCGAGGCGCGCCGCCGGGTCACCGACCTGCTCGCCCGGCTCGACCTGCCCGGCGTCGAGGGACGCCCCGCCGGCTCGCTCTCTGGCGGGCAGCGGCGGCGCGTGGACATCGCGATGGGCCTGGTCCACGAGCCGGGGCTGCTGTTCCTCGACGAGCCGACCACCGGGCTCGACCCGCAGAGCAGGGCCAACCTGTGGGACCACATCAGGCGGCTGCGCGCCGAGAGCGGCCTGACGGTCTTCCTCTCCACGCACTACCTCGAAGAGGCGGACGCCCTGTGCGACCGAGTCCTGATCATCGACGCCGGGCGCATCGTCAGCGAGGGCACGCCCGAGGCCCTCAAGGCGGAGCTCGGCCCAGGGGCGACGCTCGACGACGTCTTCCTGGCCGTCACCGGCCGCGCACTTCGCGAGGAGGCACCCGCGTGAACACCTTCGTCCTGGCCCGCCACTACATACGCGAGACGATGCGCAACAAGGCCGGGCTCATCTTCGGCGCACTGCAGCCCGTGCTGTTCCTCGCCCTGTTCGGCCCCCTGTTCGCCCGCAGCGGCGTCGGGTCCTGGGAGGTGCTCGTGCCCGGCCTGCTGATCCAGCTCGGCCTGCTCAGCGCCGGGATGAGCGGGTTCGGCATCGTCTTCGACCAGCGCTTCGGCGTGCTCGAACGGCTGCGGGTCACCCCGGTGAGCCGGATGTCGCTGCTGCTCGGCCGCGTGCTCAAGGACGCCCTGGTGCTGATGATCCAGGCGACCGGGCTGGTGCTGCTCGGGTACGCCTTCGGGCTGCGCGCGCCCGTCCTCGGCGTGCTGCTCGGGCTGGTGCTCATGCTGCTGCTCGCGGTGAGCCTGTCGTCCCTGTCGTACGCGCTCGCGCTGACGCTGAACCAGGATCTCTTCGCGCCCATCATGAGCACGGTGCTCGTGCCGCTGCTCCTGCTGTCGGGGGCGCTGCTGCCGATGTCCCTGGCCCCCGGATGGCTGGACGTGCTCTCGCGCCTCACCCCGTTCCGCTACGTCGTCGAGGCGCTCCGTGCGTTCTTCGCGGGCGCCTACACCTCCACGGCCGCCCTGGTGGGTGTCGGCGTGACCCTGCTGTTCGTCCTCGCCGGCGTGGCGGCCGGCACGCGCCGCTTCCAGCGCGAGAACGCCTGACCCCGCACGCGTGGAAGGCCGGGGTGGACAGTCCACCCCGGCCTTCGAGTCGCGTACGGCGCCCGCGTGTGGCGTCTATGCCTTCTCGGCCTCGCCTGTGGCCTGCTCCATGGCGTCCTCGGGGGAGGCCTCCAGGTCGTCGCCGGCCTGGGCCAGCGCGGTCTCCTTGTCGAGGCCGACCCAGCTCTTGATGCTCTCGATGGCGAACAGCACGCCGAGGTACACCGACATCACGGCGACCACCCAGGTGAGCACGCCGAGGGCCGCGCCGGCGCCCAGGAGCAGCAGCCGGACCTCCCAGCCGAGCCCGGCCTGGAACACCCACGGGGCCGGCCAGATGCTCTGCCGCGTGCGGTACACCGTGTCGTAGGTGTGGTAGCCGACGACGTAGATGAGCACGAACAGCAGCCACTTGGGCGTGCCCGCGGCCAGGCCGAGGAAGATGATCGTGAGGAACTCGGTGCCCCTGATCAGCGGCGGCACCAGCCAGTCGAACCGGCCGAGATGGTCGCGCGGCGCGGTCGGCACCATCAGCGCCACCATCACCAGCACGGGAAGCAGCATGATCGGCCCATTGGCGGGCGCCGCGCCGTCGCCCAGCACGCCGGTGACGCCGATGGCGATCACGGCGAGCAGCGAGGCCAGCCCGGCGGGCACCGGAGGCAGCCCCGGGCCCATCTTGCCGCGCAGCAGCGCCACCAGGGGCCCGTCGTCGCGGTAGGCGAGCAGGCGGGCCGTCTGGATGCGGCGGCGCTCCTCGTCGGGATCGGGAACGGGGGCGGCTGCGGCCTGCGGATGGGTGATCATGCGAGCGACCTCATGAGACGTCCGGTGAGGGTGTAGGCGGCCGCGACGCCGCCCCAGATCACGAGCGTGAGGAACGTGACCCGGGGCTCGAAGACGGCCGCGGTGATCGCGATGGCGGCGAAGCGCTCGCCGATGGGGAAGACGATCATCTTGCGGGCCCAGTGCACGGCGCGGAACCGCCCGGCCTGGGTCCACAGCCTGAGCAGCCCGCGCACGCCGGTGCTGCGCGAGACGCGGCGCTTCTCCAGCGCGTCGCGCAGCGGCCGGTCGTCGGTGGCGGTGAGCGCCAGCGTCGGCAGGGGCACGGGCGGCTTGCGCCGGTTGGCCGCGCCGAAGGAGAAGTCGAGCAGGTGCCGTACCGACTGGACCGACAGCGCGACCAGCGCCAGGGTCCACACGTCGCCCTGCCCGGCGACGACGGAGCCGACGGCGAGGCCGGCGAACACGATGTATTCCTTGGCGCGGTCGAACGTGGCGTCCAGCCACGCGCCGAGCACGCCGAACTTGCGGGCGTACCTGGCCACCTGGCCGTCGACGCAGTCGAACACGAAGGCGAAGTAGATCAGCAGGCCGCCGGCCACCCAGCCCGGGCGCGTGCCCGTGGCGAAGGCCAGCGCCGAGAGCACCCCGAGCGCGATCGAGATCAGCGTGACCTGGTTGGGGGTGAGGCCCCGCCGCGCCGCCCACCGGGCGATGAAGCGGGAGTAGGTGCTCACGAAGTACGTGGTGAAGAAGCCGTCGGCGCCCTTGACGGCGTTGTTCAGGCGGGCGCGGTCCTCGTCGTACTCCGACATCGCGACCACGGCCGCGTCGGCCTCGGGCTGGGAGCCGACCCGGGCGAAGAACAGGTCTCTGCGGCCGCGGGTGCCGACCGAGACGCCCTTGCGGACGAGGCCGAGCACGATCAGCTGAACGAGGTCGTCCTCGGGGCCGAACAGGTGGGCCATGCCGGCGAGCTCGCGGGCCGTCTCGGCGAGGGTGGCCGCGTGGCGCTGGTGCAGGTAGAGCGGGCCGAGCGCCACGGCGTTCGGCCGGGTGACCTGGTGGTAGGCCGAGCCGGCGGAGATGACGCGCGAGCGGCCCGCGCGCAGCCGTACGGGCAGGCCTTCGAGGACGCGGTCGCCGAACTCGGGCTCGGCCTCCTCGATCGGGATCTCCGGCTGGATCGGCTCGCCGTTCTCGTCCTCCGGGCGCGGCTCCTTGACGATCAGCGCCAGCGCGCCCCGCTTGGACTTGGTGATCTGGTAGATCAGCTCGTCGTGGATCACGACCCCGGCGGGGACGAGGAAGAGGTTGTCCGTCGCCTGCTCCACGGCGTCGGCCAGCGCGCGCAGATCGCCCGCGAGGTCGCCGGACTCGATGACCTGGCCGGGGAACGCCCGGTAGTCGGCGGCGTCGCCCGGGCGGACCAGGGCGACCGGCTCGGGGTCCATCGAGGCGACCTGGGCGTGCAGCCGGGATAGGACGGTGGGTGCGCCGGGGAGCGACGTCAGCGCCAGGCGACCGGGCGGGACGTTCGTTTCGGGAGAACCGATCGGGCCGGGCGAGGCGCCCAGCAGGACCACGCGGGTCATGTCACCCTTTCAGGCAGCGTGCGGGGGGCGGAGGCGATTAACAGGGGGTGTCGCCAGGGAGCAAAGTTTAGTGACTGTTCTTCCAAAGGATGCCATCCATGGTTCACCCGAGATCGATTCGTCGCTTGCGCGAGTCACATCCTGTTTCGTGCGTCCCGGGTGCACCTTCCGATTCGCGGCTTCACCTGCGGGGCCGGTGTTCGGTTGCCGTCTGATTCGTCCCTCGGCGGCGCCACGTCCCTAGACTGGGCGGGTGAACCTCTACCGTGACGAGGGCGTCGTGCTGCGCACCCAGAAGCTGGGCGAGGCCGACCGCATCGTCACGATCCTGACCAAGCGCACCGGCAAGGTGCGGGGGGTCGCCAAGGGCGTCCGGCGCACCACCTCCAGGTTCGGCGCGCGCCTGGAGCCCTTCAGTCACGTCGACCTGCAGCTCCACACCGGGCGCTCGCTCGACGTGATCACGCAGGTCGAGACGCTCCGGCCGTACGGGGAGGCCCTGGTCTCCGACTACCCCCGCTACACCGCCGGCACCGCCATGCTGGAGACCGCCGACCGGCTCACGGTGGGGGAGAAGGAGCCCGCGCTCCGGCAGTTCCTGCTGCTGCTCGGCGGGCTCCGCACGCTCGTCGAGGGAGGCCACGAGGCCAGGCTCGTCCTCGACGCCTACTTCCTGCGGTCACTCGCGGTCGCGGGGTACGCGCCCGCCCTCGACTCCTGCGCCCGCTGCTCGACCCCCGCGATCAGGGCCTTCGCCATCGCCGCGGGCGGTGTGGTGTGCGGCGGGTGCCGCCCGCCGGGAGCCGCGGTGCCCGCCGCCGAGACCATCGGCCTCATGATCGCGCTCATCCGCGGCGACTGGGACTCCGCCGACGCCTCCGAGCAGCGGCACCGCACCGAGTGCAGCGGCCTGGTCGCGGCCTACCTGCAATGGCACCTCGAGCACGGAATACGCTCGCTACGACATGTCGAGCGCGTCTGAGCGCGCCCCGCCTCCCCACAGACCCGCACAGGAGAAGCAGACCGTGAACGTCCGCCCGCCCACCCCCCACCCCTCCGGGGCCGTCCCGCCCCCGATCCCGCGCGAGCTGGTCCCCCGGCACGTCGCGATCGTCATGGACGGCAACGGGCGCTGGGCCAAGGCGCGCGGGCTGGCGAGAACCGAAGGCCACAAGGCGGGCGAGGCCTCGCTGTTCGACGTGATCGAGGGGGCCATCGAGCTCGGCATCCCGAACCTCTCGGCCTATGCCTTCTCCACCGAGAACTGGCGGCGGTCCCCGGACGAGGTCCGCTTCCTGATGGGGTTCAACCGCGACGTGATCCGCCGCCGCCGCGACGAGCTGCACGCCATGGGCGTACGGGTGCGCTGGGCGGGGCGTCCCGGCCGGCTCTGGAAGAGCGTCATCAAGGAGCTCCAGGACGCCGAGGAGATGACCCGGGACAACCGCACGCTGACCCTGCAGTTCTGCGTGAACTACGGGGGCCGGGCCGAGATCGTCGACGCCGCCGTGCGCCTGGCGCAGGACATCGCCGCGGGCCGGGTCAGAGCCGACAAGGTCTCAGAGCGCACTTTCGCCCGCTATCTCGACGAGCCCGAGATCCCCGACGTCGACCTGTTCGTACGGTCCTCCGGCGAGCAGCGCACCTCCAACTTCCTTCTCTGGCAGTCGGCGTACGCCGAGATGGTCTTCCTCAACCAGCTCTGGCCCGACTTCGACCGCCGCGACCTCTGGCAGGCCTGCGAGGTCTACGCCAAGCGCGACCGCAGGTACGGCGGAGCCCTCCCCAACCAGGTCTGAGCCGTCCCGACCCCTCGTCACCGTACGGACCCGCGTGCTTCGAGCCGTTGGGACGGCCTGCGGGGTCTGAGCCGCCAGGACCGTCCGGTCGCGCTCAGGGGGAGCAGTCGCAGCACCCGCAGTCACAGTCGCAGCCGCTGCAGCAGTCACAGCCGCTGCAGCAGTCGCAGAACCGCAGGTAGCAGCGGTCGTCGCACGGACGGCCGTGCCTCTGGCTCCACCTCGGGCGCCACATGCCGCAGGTGAGCAGGGTCCCCACCCCGGCGGCGGACTTGCGGGCGAACCCGGGCCGCTCGTATGAGGCTGCCGGCGCCGAGTGGGCGAACGTCCGCTCCACCGCCCGCCGCACCTCGGTGCCGAGCAGCACCTCCACCAGGTGCCGGTCCTCCAGCTCCACCTCTCGCAGGGCGAGGTCCAGGCCGTGCGCGGCGTCGTCGCAGAGCCGCCGGGCCTCCTCGCGGGTGGCGCCGGTCGCGGTGAGCGGGTTGAACGCCCCGCGCCCGTCGTCGTCCGCCTGGTCCTCGACCGCGTCCAGCAGGTGGGCGACGCGCCCGAAGAACCGGCCCGCCTCGGCGAGCGGGGCCGCGTTGCCCGGCTTCCCCGACAGCGTGGCCGTGTGCGCGAACGCGGCGGCCACCGCGTCCTCCGTGGGACCGGTCAGCTCCATAAGCGCGGCTGTTCCCCCCGGGACGGGCGTGCCGCCGGTGCCGAGCAGGCGTTCCCGGCCGGTTCCGCCTTCGAGGTCGTGCCGGCGTTCCAGGTCGAGCTGGCGGTCGATCGTCGCGGTGAGCGCGGTGGCGTCGAATCCGACGGACGTGCCCATGCGGGTGCCCGCCGCCTCCCACCGGGCCGCCAGGCGCCTGCGGGCCGGGCCGGTGCCGCGGGCGGCGTCGCCGTCAGCCACGTGGTCGCGGAGCTTGCCGGCCGCGAGGACGAGCGAGACCGCGGCGGCCAGCCGTACCCCCTCAGCCCGGGCGTCGACCACGTCGGCCCGCCTGAACCCGCGCAGGGCGCACGGCCCGGCGGTCCGGTGCGGTGAGGCGGCCGTCCCCTGCGCCTCGGTGAGCACCGAGATGATCAGCCCGTCGTAGTTGGTGGCCACCCGGGCGCCCTGGCCCTGACCGTCCCGGAGGGCCAGGCAGAGCCCGCACAGGTGCGCCAGCCAGGCGCGGTGCAGCGCTGGGCAGGAGTGTTGCCCGCACGGGCGAATGATGCCGAACATCCGGCCTCGCATACTTCGGGGGAGATCCGTGGACCTGATCCGCTTCTGTCGGGCCAGAATCTATCGGTCCTGATCGCCCGGCGCCTCAGCCTCGCGGCGGACTTCGCGTCCGTCCCGGGAGTGGCCGCGAGCCTCCTCTCACGAGCGCTCGCGGCGGGCTACCCAGGCCTCGCGGCGGACGTCTCAGGTCTTGCGGGCGGCTTTCAGGCCTTGCGGCGGGCGCGGTAGGCGGCGACGTGCATGCGGTTGCCGCACGTGCGGCTGTCGCAGTAGACCCGTGAACGGTTGCGGGACTCGTCCACGAAGACCTTGTCGCAGTCGGGAGCCGAGCAGGTGCGCAGCCGCTCCCACTCGCCCTCGACCAGCAGGTGGGCCAGCGCCACGCCGCAGTCGGCGGCCAGATGCTCGGCCACCGACGCCTCGGGGGCGAAGTAGTGCACGTGCAGCGGGAAACCGTCGTGCTCGGTCAGCCGGGCGGTGATCCGGGTGCGGTCGAGCAGGACGTTCAGCCGGGTGACCGCCGTGGCCGGGTCGGGAGCGGTGAACACCTCGTGGAAGGTCGTGCGCAGGGTGCGCACCTGATCAAGGTCGGCCGCGTCGACCGCCTCGATGCCGCTCATCTCGTGGCGCTTGACGAACGCGTCGAGATCGGCGGTGCCGGTCAGGCCGTCAGGGCCGCCCGTCTCGGGCGCGGTGTTGATCAGGTCGGCCACGGCGGCCAGCGAGCACACCATGTCATGGCTGAATGGCATGGTCTCTCCCGTTGGACGTGGTGCGGGCGGTGGCACGGTCGCCGGGTGGCGCGGACGCCGCTCGCGCGGCTTCCCGTCCCGGAAGCGTATCCGGTCGGCGCGCCCGTACAAGATTGCTTCGGGGAGACAGGTGCGGGCGTACGGCGATCAGCCCGCCGAGGCGATGGCGGAACAGGACGGGCAGGTTCCGAAGACCTCGACGGTGTGCGTGATCGCCGTGAAGCCGTGCTCGGCCCCCACGCTCTCCGCCCAGCGCTCGACGGCGGGCCCCGCCACCTCGACCGTGCGGCCGCAGCGGCGGCAGACCAGGTGATGGTGGTGGGTGCCGGTGGCGCAGGCCCGGTAGACCGACTCGCCGTCGTCGGTGCGCAGCACGTCGATCTGGCCCGCGTCGGCGAGCGCCTGCAGAGCGCGGTAAACGGTGGTGAGCCCGATCTTGGCGCCGTCGGACCGCAGCTGAGCGTAGATGTCCTGCGCGCTCCGGAAACCCTCACTGTGGACGAGGATGTTCCGCACGGCGTCTCGGCGGTTCGTCATCGGCTGCGCTCCCGGGTACGGCATGACCGCTCGCTCATGTACTGGGCTCCTGTGTACGACCTCGTCGTACGAATCTACCCACACCCAGGGCCACGACGAAGCCGAGGAGCGCGAGGAGCACGATCGCCGCCCCCGGCGCGACGCTCGCGTAGAACGCGGACGTGAGCCCCCCGACCGTCGCCACCACGCCGAGCGCCATGGCCAGCGTCATGGTGGTGACGAAGCCACGCGTGACCTGCTGGCTGGTGGCGACGGGCACCACCATCAGGGCGCTGACCAGCAGCAACCCCACCACGCGCATCGCGATCACCACGGTGAGCGCGGCCGTCACCGCGATGAGCAGGCTCAGGAAGCGCACCGGCAGCCCGTTGACCCTGGCGACCTCCTCGTCCTGGCAGAGCACGAACAGCTCGCGCCCGAAGATCACCACCACGCCCAGCACGAAGGCCGCGAGCACCGCGATGACCCATACGTCCTGGGCCGTGACGCTGCTGATCGAGCCGAAGAGGTAGGACGTCAGCGTGGAGTTGCTGCCGCCGGGGGCGAGCCCGATGAGCAGCACGCCGCCCGCGATGCCCCCGTAGAACAGCAGCGCGAGCGCGACGTCCCCGGTGGTGCGGCCGCGTGCCCGCACCAGCTCGATGGCCACCGCCCCGAGCACCGCCACCGCGACGGCGGTGAGCACGGGCGCGGTGCCGGTGAGGAAGCCGAGCGCCACGCCGGTCAGCGCCACGTGGCCGATGCCGTCGCCGAGCAGGGCGAGCCGCCGCTGCACGATGAACGTGCCCACGGCCGGGGCGGCCAGCCCCACGAGCAGCGCGGCGATCAGCGCACGCCACATGAAGTCGTACTCGAACATCTCGATCACTGCGCCGCCCCCGGCATCATCGGCCCGCCCGAGACGTCGTAGGCGTGCGGACGGGCCTGTTCGCGGCCCGGGTGCGGGTGGCAGCCCGTCCCGTCCGCGCCGTCGTGGACGGGGCCGTCGTGACGGTGGCCGGGCTCGGCGGGAGGCGCGCCGTCGTGCAGGACGCGGCCGTCGCGCAGGACCACCGACCGGGTGATCAGCGGTGCCATCGGCCCCAGCTCGTGGGCCACCAGCAGCACGGTCTTCCCCTGCTCGACCAGCGTCGCGAGCGTGGCGGCCAGGTGCCGCTGGCTCTCGGCGTCCACACCGGCCGTCGGCTCGTCCATGACGAACGTGTCGGGCTCGCCGGCCAGCGCCCGGGCGATGAGCACCCGCTGCTGCTGGCCCCCGGAGAGCCACCCCACGGGGTCGCCGGCCCGTCCGGTGAGGCCCACGGCGTCGAGCGCCCCTGCGACGGCCGCGCGGTCACCGGCGCTCGTACGGCGCAGCCGGCGCTGCCTGGCCACCCGGCCGGAGGCCACCACCTCACGCACGGTGGCGGGCACCCCTCCGCCGACCGACAGGCGCTGCGGCACGTAGCCGATGCGCCACCAGTCGCGGAACCGGCCGGGCGAGACGCCGTACAGCTCGGCGGAGCCCGCCGACAGCGGCGTCAGGCCGAGAAGGGCCCGGATGAGCGTGGACTTGCCCGAGCCGTTGGCGCCGAGGACGGCGACCACCTCGCCGGCCTCGATGCGCAGGTCGATGCCGCGCAGCACGGGCCGCCCGTCGAGGTTGACATGGCCGGCCGTCATTGCGAACGCGACGGGCGTGACTCCCTGTGACTGCTGCGGGGCCACACCGGTCGCCTGTGCTGATCGCGTCATGAACATCCAAGTGCGGTACGGAGAGCGGAGAGGTTCGCGCGTGCGGCTGACAGGTAGTCCCCTGCCGGGGGACGGCTCTCGATCGGGTTGAGAACCGCCGTCTTGGCGCCGACCTCCTTGGCGAGGACTTCGGCGACCTTGGGGCTGACGAGTTCCTCGGTGAAAATGGTAGTCACTCGCTCCTGCCTGGCGACCCCGGCCACCTCGGCCAGGCGCGCGGGGGAGGGTTCGGCGTCCGGGTCGACGCCGCTGATGCCGACCTGCTTGAGCTTGTAGCGGTCGGCCAGGTAGCCGAACGCGGCGTGGCCGGTGACGATCGTGCGGCTTCCGCACGTGGTCAGACCCTGCTGGAACTCCTTGTCCAGGGCGCCGAGCTCCCCGGCCGCCGACCCCGCCCGGCCGGTGTACGCGGCGGCGTGCGCGGCGTCGGCCCGGCCCAGCCTCTTGCCCAGCTCGGTGACCGTGGTGGCGAGCCTGCTCGGGTCGAGCCACACATGCGGGTCGTAGCCGAGCCGCTCGTGGGCGTCCGCGCCCTCCTGGAACCGCTCCTCGGCGGCGGCCGGCAGCGTGGTGACCGTGGAGGCGGCGTCGAAGGCCCTGTCCCCGGCGTGCTCCCTGACGGCGTCGTCGAGGGCCGGCTGGACGCCCTTGATGTACACGACCAGGTCGGCCCGCTCGATCTCGGCGATCTGGCGCGGGGTGAGCTCCAGGTCGTGCGGCTCGACGCCGGGCTGGGTCAGGCCGGTCACCGTGATGTCCGGTCCGCCCACGCGGGTGGAGATCCACTCAAGGGGATAGAAGGCGGCCAGGACCTTCGGCTTGCCCGTGCCCCGCTCGTCCGCCGAGGCGCTGGTGCCCGCGGAGCAGGCGGTCGCGGTGAGCAGCGCGCCCGCGCCGAGCAGGACGGCGACGGCGCTCGGGCGCGGATTTCTGGACGGCTTGCGCCGGTTGTATCCGGACGAAAAGGGCATCACGCCCCTGAGTATGCTTCAGAATGAAAACCGTTGTCAAAATCGCCCGGCGGGTCGTATCTCAGAACAGCCCGAAACGGTTGGCCGCGACGGCGATCAGAAACGTGGCGACCGCGACGCGCAAGATCCTCGCCCCCGTGCCGAGCGACGGCCAGGACATGTACGCCAGCCAGCCCACGAAGCCGAGCACCGGCAGGACCGCGACGCCGCCCCGCCAGTCGGGCACGGCGAAGCCCACCAGCAACAGGATCACCAGGACGACCGGGGTCAGCCAGCGCGGCAGCCCGTACAGGAAGACCAGCGGGGCCGCGCTCTTGTGCTCCACCGCGCGGCGCAGCCCCGTCGCCCCCGGCGTGAGGAAGTGCTCGCCGCGGGGAAGGGGCCGCGACGCCGTGCGCCCGGCGCCCGTACGGCCGGTGGGCCTCCCGCGCTGCGCCAGCGGATGGTCGGGCACGCCGCGCTTCGGCGAGGAAGGCGAGGAGGACGAGGAGGACGAGGAGTCGCTGGGATCGTGCTTGTCGGCCACGCTTCGAGCCTAACGTCGGAGGGCTACGTCACGGCACCCTATGCGTACTGGCATGCTGAACGGCATGCTTGCCCTCATCAGGTACTCCGTCCCAGGCGCGCGGGCCGACGAGTTCGTCGGCAGGGCCACGTCGATCCTCGACACGCTGGCCGCCCAGACCGGGTATCTCCGCGGGCACGTCGGCAGATCGGTCGACGAGCCCGACCTGTGGGCCGTCGTCAGCGAGTGGGAGGGCGCCGGGTTCTACCGTCGCGCCTTGTCAGCCGCGCGTATGGAGATGTATCCGCTCATGACATTGATGATCAATGAGCCAAGCGCCTTCGAGGTTCTGGTCAGCAAACCTTGAACCGCGCGGCCGGCGGCGGAAGCGGCCGGACGCTCGGCGCCGATTGTGGGCGGGTCGCGTCACCGCTTCCCCTAAGCTGGGGGGTGATCGGGCAGGTGACGCGCCCTCTGATCGATAAACCCAACCCCGACCGCCAGCCGGATGGAGATTCTTGATGGCCCGCCGTACCGACATCATGGACACGATCGTCAGCCTCGCCAAGCGACGCGGGCTCGTTTACCCGTCGAGCGAGATCTACGGAGGTCTGCGCGCGTCCTGGGACTACGGTCCGCTCGGCGTCGAGCTCAAGAACAACGTCAAGCGCGAGTGGTGGAAGTCCATGGTCCAGGGCCGCGACGACGTCGTCGGCCTCGACTCCTCGGTGATCCTCGCCCGCGAGGTGTGGGAGGCCAGCGGCCACGTCAGGGAGTTCGTCGACCCGCTGACCGAGTGCCAGTCCTGCCACAAGCGCTACCGCGCCGACCACCTCGAGGAGGCCTACGCCGAGAAGCACGGCGGCAAGGCCCCCGAGAACGGCCTGGCCGACCTGACCTGCCCGAGCTGCGGCACCAAGGGCGCCTTCACCGCGCCCCGCATGTTCAACGGCCTGCTCAAGACCTACCTCGGCGCCGTCGAGGACGAGTCCGGCCTGGCCTACCTCCGGCCCGAGACCGCGCAGGGCATCTTCATCAACTACCTCAACGTCCAGCAGTCGTCCCGCAAGAAGATCCCGTTCGGCATCGGCCAGATCGGCAAGTCGTTCCGCAACGAGATCACCCCGGGCAACTTCATCTTCCGCACCCGCGAGTTCGAGCAGATGGAGATGGAGTTCTTCGTCAAGCCCGGCAGCGACGAGGAGTGGCACCAGTACTGGATCGACGAGCGCTTCCAGTGGTACGTCGACCTCGGCATCAACCGCGACAACCTCCGGCTGTACGAGCACCCGAAGGACAAGCTGTCGCACTACTCCAAGCGCACCGTCGACGTGGAGTACCGCTTCAACTTCACCGGCTCCGAGTGGGGTGAGCTGGAGGGCGTGGCCAACCGCACCGACTTCGACCTCACCACGCACGCGGCGGCCTCGGGCACCGACCTGTCGTTCTTCGAGCAGGACTCCGGCGAGCGCTACGTCCCGTACGTCATCGAGCCGGCCGCCGGCGTCGACCGCTGCACGCTGACCTTCATGATGGACGCCTACACCGTCGACGAGGCGCCCAACGCCAAGGGCGTCATGGAGCAGCGCACGGTCATGCGGCTCGACCACCGGCTCGCGCCGGTGAAGGCCGCGGTGCTGCCCCTGTCGCGCAACTCCGACCTGTCGCCCAAGGCCCGCGACCTCGCCGCCCAGCTCCGCCGCCGCTGGAACGTCGAGTTCGACGACGCGGGAGCGATCGGCCGCCGCTACCGCCGCCAGGACGAGATCGGCACGCCGTTCTGCATCACGGTCGACTTCGACACCCTCGAAGACCACGCCGTGACGATCCGCGAGCGCGACTCCATGGCGCAGAAGCGCATCGCCCTCGACCAGGTCGACTCCTACCTGCGCCAGCACCTCAACGACTGAGTCACGCGCAGGGCGGCGCCCGGTCCCGCGAGGGGCCGGGCGCCTTCGGCGTTTCGGCGAACGATGTGCACGCCGTGGCAACCGCCGGGCCACGGGATGGTCACCGCGCGGGTCGAGGATGGTCGCTCTCCATCCTTCGAACGTGGGGAGTTTCACGTGAGCGGTACTGGCCACACCGGATACGACTGGTTCTCGCGGAGCGACACGGGGTACTGCTTCACCTTCGTGCGAGATCTCACGCCGGAGGAGGCCCTGCGGCGCATCGGCGTCGAGCTGCTCACCGACGAGGACGACGAGGAGGACCTCCTCGAAGGCCTGCTGCTGGCGCAGCCCTCCGAGGGCGGCACGCTGCTGATCGAGGAGAACGGCTACGCCGCCACCATGGACCAGTTCCTGCGCCCCCTCTCGGCCGGCACGGTGGTCGCGAGCGTGTTCCGCAACGTGAACTTCGACCAGACCTTCGTCTTCTACGAGGAGGGCGAGGAGATCCTCAGCTTTGACCCGCAGTTCCCCGGCGACTCCCGCTCGGGCAGCGAGCCCGACCGCTACCTCGCCGAGATGCGCGGGCTCGGCCTGCTCGGCGGCGACGGCGAGGACGGCCCGAAGGCGGACGTCACCACGGCGCTCGTCCTCGCCGAGAGCCTCACCGGCGTGCGGGGCGCCGGGGACCCGCACACGGGCACGGGAGTCAGGGGCATCCTCCCCGACTACTGAGGGGTCAGCGGGGCGCCCCGAGCGACGAGGGGGCGATGTTCACGTCGTCGGCCATGACGTAGGCGATTCGGTGGCCGAGCTGGATCTGGTAGTACAGCGTGCGGCCCCTGACCACCGTGTGGGTGTCCCGGTCGAAGGTCACCGCGTAGTAGTACTCCCCGCGCGTCGCCAGGCCGACGGAGTACCGCTGGCCCTGCGGGATCGAGTACTGCAGGGGGACGATCGTCTGGACCGGCACGCCCTTCGGGTACGCCTCAGGCTCCGGATAGGCCCTTCCGTACACCGGCACAGGGCCGAGACCCGGCTTCGGCGTGACGACCAGCCCGGTGGCGTTGACCGCCGTGGGGTTGTCGTGCGGATTGCGGAACCACGCGAGCCGGCCGAGGTACCAGATGGCCGTCCAGTCGCCCTTCCTGCCGGCGAGCGCGTACTGCTGGCCCGTGGTGGCCCTGGCGCCGTGGTCGGAGACGTCGTACGTCGACTCCCCGCCGGGCCTGCGCCCGATGTCCTTCACCAGGGGAGCGTCTTCGCTGGGCTCGGTGTGCAGCCAGACGGACGCGGAACCGTGCGGCGGGCAGTCCACGCCCGGCCTGTCGCAACCGGTGTAGCGCGGCCGGTGGTTCGCGTAGTCCGTCCTGATCGTCACCAGGCCGCCGTGCGCGCCGCCCGTGGCCTTGAACGGACGGCGCATCAGCGCGAAGTAGTGGCCCCAGTCCCAGTACGGCCCCGGGTCGACGTGCATGGTCGCCACGTTGCCGGGGATGGTGCCGGGGACGTTGTCGTGGCCGAGGATGTGCGCGCGGTCCAGCGGGATGTCGTACCGCTTGGCGAGGTAGCGCACCAGCCGCGCCGAGCTGCGGTACATCGCCTCGGTGTACCAGGAGCCGGCCTTCGCCAGGAAGCCCTCGTGCTCGATGCCGATGGACTTGGCGTTGACGTACCAGTTGCCCGCGTGCCAGGCGACGTCCCTGGTCCGCACGTGCTGGGCGATGTGACCGTCGGCCGAGCGGATCGTGTAGTGCCAGCTCACGTAGGTGGGGTCGGCCACCAGCCTGAGGGTCTTGTCGTAGGTCTCCTCGGTGTCGTGGATGACGATGTAGTTGATCCGCTGGTTGCGCGGCCGGTCGGACAGGTCGTGGTTGCCGTAGTCGCCGGGGGCGTCCGACAGCTTCTGGTAGGGCGCGGGAAGCCACTCACAGGCGAGTTTCTTCGGGCACTCGACGGTCTTGCTCTCAGCCTCGCGCAGCCCCAGGCGGTCCACTTGCTCCATGCGCGGAGCGATCTCCGGTGAGGCGGGCAGCGAAACCTTCTGGCCGTCATCGGTGACCCTGCTCGCGCCCTCTTCGAGGGTGGAGAACACCTCGTCGGCGAACTGCCGGGCGGTCTCGGCGTCCCCCGCCCCCGAGTAGCGGGCCACCGCGCCGTACCAGTCCGCCGGATCGGAGCTCGCCGGGATCTTCAGATCCCTCTGGTACTGGGCCAGCAGGGCCGCTCCGCCGAGCAGGTTGGCGCTCGGGTCCTTGACCAGTTGTTCCGCCGGGAGCCCGGTGAGCCGGGCGGCCTCGTCGGCCGTCTGCGACCCCGGCTCCGCCGGTTGCGCGGGCTCGGCGCTCTTCGGAGGCTTCGAGGGTCTCGCGTCGTCGCCGCGCGGGTCCTCCGCGCCTTCGCTGTGATGGGGCAGGCTCCCCGCGAGAGCCGTGCGCGCGTCCGTCAGGTGCATCGGCCCGTACCCCGCCGTGACGCTGGGCAGGCCCTGGTTGGCGTCCCAGCGGGACTCCAGGTAGGAGACGCCGAGCAGGACGTACTCCGGCACGCCGTACTTGCCGGCGGCCGCCCTGAAGGCCTCCTGGCGCGAGGGCCGGGCGCCGGGCGTCTCCGCATAGGCCGTCTCCGCGTGGGCGGGATCCGTGTGGGTGGGATCCGTGTGGGCGGGATCGGCGTGGGCCGGGGGGAGGGTGACGAGCAAGGTCGCCGCCATCGAGGCGGCGACCGCCAGGGTTCTGCGCATCTGGGACCCTTTCTCAATCAGAGGACGGCGCAACACGTCGCGACTTCAGCGGGTCCGCGCAGAAGACATAGCCCGGGATCACGACGGTCACCATACGGGATCTTGCGGCGCCATCCCATTCTTGTAATGCGGCGTGTCAAGGATTATTGCCCGGCCTTGGGGAATCCTCCCCGGCCTCCGAGAGCCGATTCTCACCGTGTAAAGATGAAAGGGCGAGATATGCGGGACCGCGCGGGATGCTTGGCACTATGACCGATGCGAAATGGCACGCCCGGCAGTGCTCGCGAACAGGTTCATAGAGCCCCGGCAGGTGCACGGAAACGCCGCTCTGTACATGGGGGGAACACATGCTGGAAGTCATCGGGGCCGGAATGGGCCGTACCGGTACGTACACGCTCAAGGCGGCCCTGGAGCGCCTCGGCTGCGGGCCATGTCATCACATGTCCTCTCTCGATGGGGACCTCGACCGAATCAGGGGCTGGGAGGCGGCGGCACGCGGCGAGCCGGTGGCCTGGGACGAGCTGCTGGACGGATACCAGGCCACCGTCGACTGGCCCTCGTGCTACTTCTGGCAGGAGCTGATGGACGCCTACCAGGAAGCACGGGTGATCCTCACCGTGCGGGACGCCGGCAGGTGGTACGAGAGCGTGCGTGACACGATCTACCGGTCCAGCCACCGGCAGCCGGGACTGGCCGGGATGCTGATGCGGCTGGAGGACGGCGTCTGCCAGGGGCTGCGGCACCGCCGCCGGATGTGCGAGAGGGTGATCTGGGAGGGCACCTTCGGCGCCCGGTTCGACGACCCCGACTACGCGATGCGCGTCTTCGAGTGGCACACCGCACACGTGCTGGCCGCGGTCCCTGCCGACCGGCTGCTGGTGTACGAGGTGCGCCAGGGCTGGGGACCGCTGTGCGACTTCCTCGGCGTCCCCGTACCCGGCGAGTCGTTCCCCCACCTGAACGACACCGCCGCCTTCCGCCGCATGGCGGCCCGCCGCCGCAGACGCGTGCTCACCCTGCGCTCACCCGAATCCGGCAGCCACACCGCGATCCGATGAACGGGGGGATACGGGACCTGACCGGCGCTCGGCGGGTGCCGGTGGCCAGGGCGCGGATGTACTACGCGCAGGGGTGGTGGCGTACGGAGACGTTCGCCGACGACCTGCGCGCCGCGGCGTCCTCGGCCCCCGATCGCACGGCGTTCGTCAACTGGCGCAGGGACGAGGGGCGGGAGGTGACGGTGACCTTCGGCGAGCTGGCCTCGTACGTGGGCCGGCTGTCGGCGGGGCTGGGTGAACTCGGGATCCGCCCTGGTGACGCGGTGGCCTACCAGCTTCCCAACTGGTGGGAGACCGCGGCGCTGACCCTCGCGTGCCTGGACGCCGGGGCGGTCGCCGTGCCGATGATGATGACGCTGGGCGCGCGCGAGGTGGAGCGGATACTCGCCGGCACGAGGGCGAGCGCGTGCGTGACCGTCGGCCGATGGGAAGGCCGGAGTCCCGCCCAGCTCCTGGCCGACCTCGCCCCCCGCCTGCCGCACCTCCACCACCGCATCGTCCTCGGCACCCCCCACCCCGCCGCCGCGACCCCCTTCGCCACCCTCCTCGACCCCCGCTTCCCCGGCCCGGACAGCGCGTCCTCCGGACGGAGCGACGAGGTGTCGCTTGTGCTGTTCACCTCCGGCACCACGGGCGAGGCCAAGGGCGTGCTGCACACGCCCAACACGCAGTTCGCCTCCACCCGGGCGAGGCAGGAGGCTCTGCACGAGATGCCAGACCCGAGAGTCGGCACGCCGGCGGATCTGACGCATTCGTTGGGGATGCGTACCAACGTGCTGACGCCCCTGGTGGCCCGGTGCACCTCCGTGTTCGCCGATACGCGCGACCCGGAGGTCTGGCTGGACCTCCTGGCCCGGCACCACGTCACCCATTTCCTCGCGGCGCCGGAGATGCTGGGCAACCTGGTCCGAGCACAGCGGCGGCGACGCCGTCCCCTGCCCGACCTGTGCGTGGTGACCAGTACCGGCGCGCCGCTGCCCGCCTCGCTCGTCGCTCCGCTCAGAGAACTGCTGTGCCCGCGGCTGGTCAACGGCTTCGGCATGACCGAGACGGGCGGGCTCACCCTGACGGCCGTCGACGACCCGCCCGGCTGGCCTGGCAAGAGCATCGGCCGCCCCACCCCGGGCCGCGAAGTCCGCCTACTTCCCGATGCCCCCGACCTGCCCGAACCTCCCACAGACCGTGAGGGCGGCGGCGTGCCCGGTGGCCCGGTGTTCCGGTTGCATGTGCGCGGTCCATCGGTGTGCGTCGGCACCTTCGAGCTCAGCGGCCGGCGCCCGGTGTGGGCCCCGGACACCTCGGACGGCTGGTACGACACCGGGGACCTCGTGGGGGAGGACGGACGTGGCGGCCTGCGCTACCTGTCCAGGGTCGCCGACCGCGTCGGCAGCCCGCACCCGATCCCGATCCTGGAGGTCGAGGACGAGCTGCGGGGGCACCCGGCCGTCGCCGACGTGGCGATCGTCGGTTGCCCGGGCTCGGGCGGCAAGGAGATGGTGTACGCCGTCGTCGTTCCCGAAGGCACCCCACCCACCCTCGACGGCCTTCGAGGCCACCTCCTCCGGCGCGGCATGACCGAGTGGTATCTGCCCACCCACCTCACCTGCGTCGACGCCCTCCCCCGCAACCCCCTGGGCAAGGTCCTGAAAAATCGACTGCGCGAACGCCTGCTCCACCAGCCCCGCCCTTGATCTCCATCTCACCGGTCCGCTGACGTGTTCGCAGGGGTTCGGGCGGTTCGGAATGGCCAGGGGTTGGGGCGGCAGCGCTGGAGGGATATGGTCTGCTGGGCCATCACCGGGGCTCGTTCGCCCGGGGCGCGGCAGAACTCGTGGCCATGGCCGAGCGCGTGGCCCACCTCGTGGTTGATCACGTACTCCCGGTAGGCGGCCAGGTCGCCGCGGTATCCCGGGACACCCTGCCCCCACCGCTTCGCGTTGATGACCGCCTGCCGGCCGTTCCAGCAGGAAAGCTCCCCGTACGTAGTCATCGGCAGGCAGCGCGCGTTCGTCATCTCGGGGCTGGACAGCGCCACCCGGAACCGCACAGGCCCGTGATCGACCCGCTTGAACCGCATCCGGCCCCCGGATCCCCAGCTACGCGGGTCGTTCAAGGTCCGGTGCACGGCGGCGGCGAATTCCTTCTTGTCGAAAGGAAGACCCTTCTCGACCTCGACCATGTATCGGATGACTTTTCCGTGGCTCTTCTTCGGCGGCTTGGCTACCCCCTGCACCACGGAGTAGCGGCCTTTCGCGGCCTGCGGAACTCGCACTACGGCCGGCTGGCGTCGCTCGCCCGGGAGTTGCTTTTCTGAATCATCGGATTCCGCCGGTGATTTCTTTCTGGGCCCCGGTTCGGGCGTCGGGCGGGAGAGCGCGAGAGCCGGGGAAGTCGCTTCCAGGTGCCCGGCCGGATCCGACGGACCGGACGGGATGCTCTGGGCGGACGACCCCTTCGCACCGTCGAGTACGAGCGTGCCTGCGCCGATCATGACCGCGGCTCCGGCGGCACATGCGAGCAGAAGAGTGGCGGGCTTCTTAGGGCGAGAACCCTGGGGCGTTACGTTGCGGGACATCGACAGCGAAGCCTATTACCGATCACTCATCACCCCGCTACCCGCCCCCGCGCAGGCAGGGGTTTCCCCACGACCCCATCCCCGGCAAGAGGCCGGCCCCCGCGGTCGCGGCGGCCGGGTGGAGGACTTCGCCGATGCCATGGGTGACGCGCCGATCTCCTTCGATAACTAACAGTGATTGATCAATGACCTAGAGTGGCGACGGTTGGAGTGCTCAAAGATCTTCGCCGACTGCCTCTGTCCGGTGTCCAGGCAGTGGCGGGAACGAGGAGGAATCATGCGTAGTGTCGGCACGACCCTGGCCAGCGTGGCGCTGGCGGGAGCCGGTCTGTTCGTCGCGTTCCCCGCGACCACCGCTCAGGCCGCCTCGCCGAAGATCTCACCGGCGGCCACGTGCACGCGAACGATCGACGACGCGAGAGGCGTGATCTGCTTCCTGCGCTACTGCGACGACTACTACTGCTACTACGACTGCTACATCACCGCGGACGCCCGCAAGGCCGGCGCCAAGCCGACCACCACCGTGCGAGTCCCCAAGCCCGCGGGCACCCCCGCCCCGGTGATCAACCGCTGAGCCCCGCCGCATCCGGCAGCACGGTCCACCGGCCTCCGAAGGGGGCGGGGTCGCCGCAATGCGCCTCCGCCCCTCGCACGAGTGCCGGAAAGCCCCGCCCGTTGACGCCGGTCGGGTGAACTCATCGGCGCGGTGTCGGCGCGTCATTTCGCGGGGGGCAGGGCTCTGCCCAGCGGGCCGGCTTCGTGGGCGTCGACCAGGTGTTTGGGGGCCGTGAGGCACCAGGCCTCGGTGACCAGCTCCAACAGCTCGTCGGGATCGATCTTCGCGAGGTGGACCACGACCCAGCCGAACCGCCCCGCGGTGAACTGGGGCTCGAACACCTCCGGACGCTCCGTGACCAGCGCGATCTGCTCCTCGATCGTCGCCTTGAGCCCCACGGTCTCGGTCTTCTCCCAGAGGTAGCCGAAGCCCTTGCCGCGCACCTTCAGCGAGACCCAGTCGCCGCCTTCGCTCTGCTTCACCTCGGGCAGTTGGCCGAGCATGCCCAGGAACTCATCGACAGTCACACCCATGACCCACATGTATCAAAGCTCACCGACAGTTTCGCCACGCGTCCCCTGGTGAAGAGCCGGTCATCAGCCCTTGCGGGGTTCGCCGCGGTAGGTGCCGAAGGACCACAGGTTGCCCTCCGGGTCGCGGACGGCGAAGTCGCGAGATCCGTAGTCGGTCTCGCGCAGCCCGTAGACCACCTCGGCGCCGGCCTTCGTGGCCCGGGCGAACAGCGCGTCGGGATCGTCGGTGACGACGTACGCGCCGAAGGTGCCAGGCGGCAGGGACCACGGGTTGTCCGCACCGGGCTCACGCACGGAGCCGAGCATGATGCCCCCGCCGAGCGGCCAGTCGAGTTGGGCGTGGTCGACACGCTCGCCGTCGCCGTACGAGACGGTCTCCTCGAAGCCGAAGGCGTCGACGAGGAACGCGATGAGCGAGCGGGCGTCACGGGCGCGCAGTGTCGGCCAGACCTGGGGTCGCGGTGTCTGTGTCATGCCATCGAGTCTGCCGTCGCGACCGACGCAGCGGCTTGGACATTTCGGAACTCCTCGGCCAGCCACCGGGTGGGCGAGCACCCGGCCAGGTCGCGGAAGTCGCGGGCGAGGTGCGCCTGGTCGTAGTAACCGGACTCGGCGGCCAGATCGGCGAGCCCAAGGGCGGAGCCGGCCCGCCTTTGCAGCCTGTGCCGCGTCCTGTCGAACCTGATGACCCGGGCGGCGGCCTTGGGGCTGAGCCCGATCTCGCCGGCGAAGCGCGTGGCGAGGTGGCGGCTGCTCCAGCCGATCTCGCGGGCGAGGTCGGAGATCGGCACCCGGCCACCGCTGGACATCAGCAGCCTCCAGGCCCGCGCTATCTCGTCGGGCACGGGGCGTTCGCGACCGGCATGGCGCAGCAGCAGCTCGTCCAGGATCGCGAACCGCTCGGGCCAGCCCGACGCGGCGTTCAGGCGCTCGTGCAGCTCATGAGCGGTGCGCCCCAGGACGTCGGCCGCGTCCAGGTCGATGTTCCGCAGCTCGCCGGCTGGCAGGCCGAGCAGCCGCCGGGTGCCGAGAGGGCTCAGCGCGATCTGCACACCGGCCTGACGGCCCTGGTGGGTGATCAGCGCGGGCGAGGTGTGCAGGCCGCCGACCAGCGTGTCGTACTGCCCTGGCGCCTGCCGCACGTCGGGGTGCGTGGCGACGGTGAGCGGCTCGCCGAGGGTGACGATGACGGTCAGGTACGGCGAGGGGAGCCCTCGGTGGCAGCCGGGAGCCCCGTCGTGCTCCCGATACCCGTGGTAGCGGGCGATCAGCGGGCGCAGCCCGCCGGCGGGCACCCCGAATGCCATCTCCACGACCGACTCCTCCCGCCGGCGTCCCGGCACACGTCAACCCGGCACCCAGACCATCGTGCCGTCCCCGCCCGCTGACCGCGAGCGCGGCGTACCGGGGCTTCGCGTACTTGACCCGGGGGACGGGGTGCCACTACGGATGGCCTTCATGCATATCGAGAAGAGACTGGACGAGCTGGGACTCGTACTGCCTGAGCCGATGCGGCTGCCGCCGGGGGCCGAGCTGCCGTTCCCCTGGGTACGGATCCACGGCGACCGGGCGTACGTCTCGGGGCATGGGCCGTTGGCGGCGGACGGCTCGCTGGCCGAGCCGCTGGGCAAGGTGGGGGACCGGCTCACCCGCGAGCAGGGTTACCAGGCGGCGCGGCTCACGGGCCTGGCGATCCTCGCGAGCCTGAAGCGCGAGCTCGGCGACCTCGACCGGATCACCGGCTGGCTCAGGGTCTACGGCATGGTCAACACCGCACCCGGGTTCACCGAGACGCCGGGAGTGATCAACGGCTTCTCCGACCTGATCCTCCAGCTCTGGGGCCCCGAGCAGGGAAGGCACGCCCGCTCCGCCGTCGGCCTGGCAGAGCTTCCGTACTCGATCCCCGTCGAGATCGAGGCCGAAGTCGCCATCACCTGAAGACGACCCCGCACAGCGGGCCGTCCTCGGCCGGAGCGGCCGGTCGCCTCGATCTCTCATACCGGTCGAGGGAATTTGCGGGCCGCCGTATCCAGCCGCGATGCTGAGCACCATGCCCCTCGAACCCCCGCCCCCCGCCGCCCACCCCACGATCGATTCCCCACCGGACACCCACGCTCAGCGCGGGCAGACGGTCGGCGTCCCCATCCCGCGCAGCCCCGGGCTGGCAGGGAGGGGCGTTCCCGGCGGGCGGGTTGAGGGCGGGTTCCTCTCGGGGCGCGCATATGTCGAGGGGGGCGCCTTCGGGCGAGGGTGATGCCGTCCCTTGACCTCCTGCAGTGGGCGGTGCTGCTGTTCTCCCTGGTACTCGTAGGGTTCTCCAAGACCGGCGTCTCCGGCACTGGGACGGTGGCGGTCGCCCTGTTCGCGCTCGTGCTCCCGACGAAGAGCTCCACCGGCACTCTCCTGCCGCTGCTGCTCGTCGGCGACGTGGTGGCCGTGGCCTCCTACCGCCGCCACGCGGACTGGCCGAGGCTGCTCAGGCTCTTCCCGTGGGTGGCCGCCGGAGTGGTGGCCGGTGCCGTCGTCGTCCGCTGGGTCGACGACGCGCAGATGAGACGGCTCATCGGGGTGATCCTGCTGGCCATCATCGCCGTCCACTTCTGGAACCGGCGCAGAGGGGCCGAGGCGTCCCTGGCCCACCACCGGGCGGTGGCCGCCTTCGCGGGGATCTTCTCCGGCTTCGCCACCATGACGGCCAACGCCGCGGGGCCGATCATGGCCCTCTACCTGCTGGCGGCGGGCATGCCGATGCTGGGGTTCCTCGGCACCAGCGCGTGGTTCTTCCTGACGATCAACGCCTTCAAGGTGCCGTTCAGCGTCGGGCTCGGCCTCATCACCCCCGCCTCGCTGGCCTTCGCCGCGGTGACCGCCCCGGCCGTCCTCGCCGGCGCGGCGGCCGGCCGCGCGGTCATCGGCCACATCAACAGGACGTGGTTCGAACGGGTGACGCTGCTCCTCACCTTCGTCGCGGCCGTACGCCTCCTGCTCTGACACCTTCACGGTGCCGGCGGCCCGTTCAGCAGGCCACTGCACCGGGCCCGCGGCCACTCCTCGCCTCGTGGACCTCGTGCAGGAGCGCCGCCGCCGCCGCGCTCATCGGGTCGCCCGTCACGGTCACGGTCTCCCAGGCCGGTACGGCCCCGGCGAGCTCGACGAAGCGCACCCGATCGGTCTTCACCGAGAACGACTGCGGCACGAGCGCCACGCCGAGCCCGAAGGTCACCACATCGAGCAGCGAGTGCACGTCGGTCACCTCCAGGGACACGCGTCGTTCGACACCCTCGGCGGTGAGCACGCTGTCGACCAGGTCTCGGGTGCCCCAGTCCGGGGGGAAGTCCACGAACCGCTCCGCCCGCAGCTCCGCGGGCTCGACCTTCTCCCGCGCGGCGAACGGGTGCTCGGGAGCGCAGGCGAGCACGAGCGGCTCGCCGGCAAGCGGCTCGACCAGCACATCGTCCGGGTAACGGGCCGGACGGGAGACGAAGGCCAGGTCCAGCCGTCCCGCGCGTACCTGCTCGATGAGCTCGCCGGATCCGCCCTGGCGCAGGCTGATCTCCAGACCTGGATGCGCGGCTATGAAGCGGGCGAGCACGGCCGGCAGGTGCACCACGTGCAGGCACTGCAGCGATCCGATCGCCAGGCTGCCGCGAAGCAGACCCTGTACGGCCGCGACGGCGTCCTTGGCGGCGTCGGTGGCCGACAGCGCGCGCCGGGCCTCGACCAGGAGCGCCCGTCCGGCGGGGGTCAGCTCGACCTGCCGGGTGCTGCGCAGGAACAGCGGGGCGCCCAGCTCACGCTCAAGGGACCGGATCGAGGCCGACAGGCCCGACTGGGCGACGCGTAAACGCTTGGCCGCCCGCGTGAAGTGGCACTCCTCCGCGACGGCGATGAAGTATTCGAGTTGCCGGAGTTCCATGATTCATCACCAGGGCTGCTCAATAGAATCAGTATCTGCTGTTGGACAGCTTAATGCCGGGCAGGGAAGACTGGACAGGTACCAAGTCATCTCCGAGGAGGAACTCCCATGCAGACTCGCCGCATCGGCGATGTCCAGGTCAGCGCGATCGGGCTCGGCGGGATGCCGATGTCGATCGAGGGGCGCCCCGACGAGCGGCGTTCGGTAGCGACCATCCACGCCGCGCTGGACGCGGGCGTGACGCTGTTCGACACCGCGGACGCCTACCACCTGCACGCGGACGAGGTCGGCCACAACGAGACCCTGATCGCGCGCGCCGTGGCCGGTTACGGTGGCGACACCTCCGACGTGCTCATCGCGACCAAGGGCGGCCACCTGCGCCCCGGCGACGGCTCCTGGACGTTGAACGGCTCGCCCGACTACCTCAAGCAGGCCTGCGACGCCTCGCTCAAGCGACTCGGCGTCGAGGCGATCGGCCTCTACCAGTTCCACCGTCCGGACCCGAAGGTGCCGTACGCGGAGTCGGTCGGGGCGATCCGCGACCTGCTGGACGCCGGCAAGATCCGCTTCGCGGGCATCTCGAACGCCGACCCCGGCCAGATCCGTCAGGCGAACGAGATCCTCGGCGGGCGTCTGGTCAGCGTGCAGAACGAGTTCTCACCCGCGTTCCGCTCCAGCGAGCCGGAGCTGGAGCTCTGCACCGAGCTGGGCATCACGTTCCTGCCCTGGAGCCCGTTCGGTGGCATCGTCCGCTCGGGCGAGCTGGGCTCGCGCTTCGACGCCTTCGCGGACGTGGCCAAGTCACATGGAGTCAGCGCGCACCAGGTGTGCCTGGCGTGGATGCTCGCCAAGTCCCCGGTGCTGATCCCCATCCCGGGCTCCTCACGCCCCGAGACGATCCGCGACTCTGTCGGCGCGGTGGACCTGAAACTGACCCCAGAGGAACTGGGCCGCCTCGACCGAGCGTGACCCGGAGGCCGCACGGCTGCGCTGAGCTGATGGTTCACCTACAGGTCTCGGTTCCTGCGCGATCATTGGACGATGAGAGCATGACCTAGGAGGCTTCCGTTGGGTCACCCAGGCCAGGCTCGGCGAGGTGGCGTTCGCGGTCGACGACGTCATCGATGGTGACCGTCACGGCTGGATCGACGCCGGAGAAGAGGGTGCCTTCATGCTGTACCGCGGCCGCCGCCCACCCCAGCGCATTACGCAAGGCGTCACGGCCGTCTCCTCCCGCCGCCAGGAAGCCGGCGAGCAGAGCGTCCCCGGCGCCCACGGCACTGACCACCCGGGGCACCACGGCCTGCCCGTGGAGCACGTCGTTGTCATCGACGAGGATCGCCCCGTCGGCGCCGAGGCTCGCGAGGACGGATCGGGCGCCCCGCTGCCGTAGGACGACGGCTGCGTCGACGACGTCGCCCAGGGTCTTGAGCGGGCGTTCGACGACTTCGGCCAGTTCGTGAACGTTGGGCTTGACGAGGTCGGGGGTGCCGGGAAGTGCCGCACGTAGCGTGGCACCTGAACTGTCGATGGCCACCTTGACGCCGCGATGGCGACCCTCGGCGGCCAGTTGCGCGTAGAAGTTCTCGGGCAGGCCGGCGGGTAGGCTGCCACACCCGGCGAGCCAACTGACGCCATCGGTCTTCTTGATCGCCGCGACGGTCAACGCTTCGGCCTCGGCCGCGTCCAGTATCGGCCCGGCTTCGTTGATTTTGGTGACGGTGCCGTCGGGCTCGACCAGGCTGACGTTGCTGCGGATCTCACCGGCGATGGGAACCGTGATGGTGGGAACGCCGGCGACGTCGAGCATTGCCATGATCTGGGTACCTACGGTGCCTCCCACCGGCAGTACCGCGATCACGTCGTGGCCGTGCGCACGCAGGGCCAGTGCGACGTTGACCCCCTTGCCGCTCGGTTCCGTGCGGGTACGCCGACTGCGGACGACCGTCCCTCTCGGCAACGCATCGATGAAGACGGTGCGGTCGACGCTGGGGTTGGGGGTAACGGTGACGATCACGTCTGCTCCACTTCGAGGCCGGCGGCCTGCAGGGCTTTCACGTCGGCTTCGGGAAGGCCGGTGTCGGTGATGAGCAGGTCGATATCGGATAGGTCCGCGTGCTTGCAGAGACTGACGGCGCCGACCTTGCTGTGGTCGGCGAGGAGTATCCGCCGACGGGCGCTGGCGAGCATGAGGCGTTTGATCGCCGCCTCGGCATGGTCTGGGGTGGTCAACCCGCGCTCCACGGAGATCGCGTTGGCGCCGAGGAAGGCCACGTCGACATTGATCTCGCTCAGGGCCCGGGCCGCCCAGTCATCGACTCCGGCGAGGGTCAGCGGGCGGATACGGCCGCCGAGGGTGATGACGGTGAGCCGGGGACGGGTGATGAGCGTCAGCGCAATCGAAAGGGTGTTGGTGTAGACGGTCAGCTCCCGATCGGCCGGGAACAGCTCCGCGAGCCGTCCGGTGGTGGAACCGGCGTCGATGAGGACGGACCCGCGGACGGGCAGATGGGCGAGCGCCGCCATCGCGATCCGGGTCTTCTCGTCCCCGTAGTACGTGCGGGTGGACACGGCCGGCTCGAAAGAGAGCTGTTCCACGGGTACGGCCCCGCCGTGCACGCGCAGCAGCAGCCCCTGCCGTTCAAGGTCGATGAGGTCCTTTCGCACCGTCTCCTTGGTCACCCCGAGCTGGGCGGCCATGTCGGCGGCGTCGACCCGCCCGTTGGCGCGAAGCTGTGTGACGATGGCCTGCTTACGCTGCGAGGCAAAGGGACTCCGCTCAGGCGGCGTGGGCGTGCTCACGACGCGCCCCCTGCTCCGGAGGCGGAGCCGTACCACGCCGCGACGCCGTGGGCCGTGCACGTGATGTTCATCCGAGCTGCTCCTTCATCAGACCGCCCGCTCACCCGAGGGGCGGGAACTGCTCCCGTCCGGCGTACACGCCCGCGGCCATGCCGGCCAGCAGCGCCGCGCCGCGAGCACCCGCCTCAGAGACGGCAGGATTGCGCAGTGGACCGAGCACTCGGCGTTTTATCTCGAGCAGAGCCTGGCTGCGCGACCAGCCTCCGGTTACCACCAGCGCCTGGTGGCCGCCGACGACCGCGGACATCGCGGAGTGGACCTGCTCGGCCTGCGCGGCGACCGCCTCCAGCGCGGCGCGCCAGAGATCGGCAGGGCTGACGTCGTTGGTGATACCGGAGACGTGTAGCTCGTCGGTCTCCACGCCGGTGACGGTCACGGTGCGCGGGTTCCGGGCCAGTGCCTCCCGGTCGAGCTCGGCAAGATCGTTGGACGTGCGTCCGAGCAGGCCGAGGACACTTTGGAGGGCAAGGCCCCCCTGGGTCCCGCCGAGCAGGCACCAGTGGTCGGCCAGCACGTGCCAGCCGGTCGTGATCCCGCCCTTCGCGAGCGTCGCGACGGCCAGGGTGTCCACGAGGCCGGCTGGGACCGTACGGACGAGCGCCTCGGCGGTTCCGCACGAGTCCAGCTCGTCTCCGGGCCCCGATGCCTCCGCGCCGACGGTCGCGGCCTGGTGGTCGTGGCCGGCGACGGTCAGGACCGCGCCGGTCAGTCGTGGGATGCCCACCTCATCGCTGACCCTGCCCAGCGGCGTGCCCGCCGTCACGAGGTCGGGCATCAGTGAGCGATCGGCACCCGACCACTCCAGGGCTTCCGGCCACCAGCGCCGCGTGGCCAGCTCCAGCCAGCCGGTACGCGAAGCCAGTGACTGCTCGGCCGACTCCTCACCGCCCAGTCCCCGCACCACCCATTCGGCGATGTTGAGGCGGCGGACCGCTTCCTTGGTCTGGGGATGGTGCGCCAGCAGCCAGCGGTGCTTGGTAAGGGACCACTGACCGCGAAGCGGCAGGCCGGTGTGGCCGGCGAAGCGATCCTCGCCCAGTGCGGTGGTCAGGTCGCGGACCTCGGCCCTGTCCCGGGTGTCATGCCAGGCGATGACGGGCGCCAGTGGCACGCCGTGCGCGTTCAGCAGCACGCCTGACTCGCCCATGCTTGTCACGCCGACGGCGAGTACCGGTCCGTCCGGGGCTTCCGCCAGGGCCTGCCGCAACGCTTCCCGGGCCGACTCGAGCAGTTCACCGGCGTCCATCTGCGTGCCGTGGGGAGTGATGACCCATGGGGTGACCGCCTTGCCCTCGCCGACGGGCCGCCCTTCGGCGGTGAAGACAACCGCCTTGCTCGTGGTCGTGCCGACGTCCAAGCCGACGATCAGCGGATCCATGCACCCACCTTCTGTGACGACCCGTTGCCTGGTTGTGGGTCGATGGATATCGTTGCGTTTCGTTGGTGCAGTGTCAAGGGATCAACTTTCGATACGCAACATCCCGATTCAATCGCGAGACGCCTCGCGCCTATCACTTCGGAGGCAGTGGATGCCGCTCGTCACTACCCAGCAGATCGTGGATTCCGCGCGCGCCCGAGGCGTCGGAGTGGGTGCGTTCAACGTCATCACCCTTGAGCACGCCGAGGCGATCGTCGCCGGCGCCGAACAGGCGGGTGCACCGGTGATCCTACAGATCAGCGAGAACGCGGTGAAGTTCCACGGCGGCCGGCTGGCGCCTATCGCGGCGGCTGCGTCGGCGATCGCCGAGCTCGCGACGGTGTCGGTCTCCCTGCATTTGGACCACGTCGAGGACATGGCACTGCTGCACCAGGCCGCCGATGCGGGGATGAGTTCCGTGATGTTCGACGCCTCGAAGCTCGACTACGACGCCAATGTCGCCGCCACGCGCGCCGCGGCGGAGTGGGCCCACGAGCGGGGCCTGCACCTGGAGGCGGAACTGGGCGAGGTCGGCGGCAAGGACGGTGCACATGCTCCGGGCGTACGCACCGACCCGGCGCAAGCGGCAGCGTATGTCTCCGCCACCGGGGTCGACGCCCTCGCCGTCGCCGTCGGCAGTTCCCACGCCATGACGACCCGTACCGCCAGGCTCGACCACGATCTGATCGTCAAGCTGCGCGAGGCCGTACCCGTGCCGCTGGTGCTGCACGGCTCGTCCGGCGTCGCCGATGACGAGCTGCGCGGCGCCGTCACGGCCGGCATCGTCAAGGTGAACATCGGCACGATCTTGAATGTCGCTTTCAGCGGGGCGGTGCGGGAAATTCTGCGGGAGCCGTCGTTGGTCGATCCCCGCAAGTACCTGGCCCCGGCGCGCACCGAGATGACGAACGTGGTGCGGCACATGCTCGCCGTGCTGACCGGCGTCGACGCCGGCGCCGGCGCGTCCTGAGGTCAGCTCCGGCGCCCGTCTCGCTCGGTGCGGATGCGGTGCGGAGGATAGCCCTTGACAGGTTAAAACCGTGTGTCTAGGTTCTAACCACCTGATGTGACATCGATTACCTCGCCTGATCACAGTGACCTTGAAGGATGGCGAGCCGTGTGAACAGTGCTGACTCGACCAGTAGGAACCGCACTGCACCATGGTCGGTCCCGACGAGTGCGGCCGTCGCACGCGGCGGTGTCGTGGTGCGGGGTCATGCGCACGTGCGACACTCCGTGCCGCGAGCCGTTTGTGCTCGTCGGTCGGCTTGTTGACCCTACCGGGTCGGCCAGCGCGGCAGTATCGCGGAGCCTTCGTGGTAACCCCGAAACGCCTGCTGGGGAATCACGGTGGTGGGATGAATAGGTCCTCAGGACCCCCCTAACGGTGTACGAAAAAATGCTATTTGGACGAGGCTTGACATCCCCCGTTGGCGGTATCTAGCTTGAGTTCACTCAGCCGTGACATCGATTACCTACTCGTAACCGCAGTGGCCACGGGTTACCTGACCAGCACCGCCGCACGTTGCTGATCGGACCCGCACTCCCGCTGAACCAAAGACGTGACATCACATCCTGAGGCCGCCGGACGAAGGCAGTCGGGAACGGCGGCGAATCGGCCGGTTAACCGGCATCTCCCCCATACAGCGCGAAACGCCTCGGAATCGAAAGGGATCCACCGCATGCGAAGATTCGCCGCACAGACGCGACGCGCGTCTGTGGCCTTGGTCGCGGTAGCCATTCTCATCACGGCGGCGGCATGTGGCTCGTCGCCGGAGACGAAGTCCGGCTCCGGCAAGGAGATTACGATCGGTTGGTCGGTGGCGTACTTCGACCACCCCGTCTATCAGTTGATGATGGAGGGGGTGAAGGAAGAGGCTGCCAAGCAGGGCGTGAAGGTCATCTTGGCGGACGGCAAGAACGACCCGGCCATCCAGACGCAGCAGCTCAACAACTTCCTGGCGCAGAAGGTCGACGGCATCATCCTGACGCCGGCGGTCTCCGATCCGATGATTCCCGCGGTGAAGAAGGTCAACGCGGCCAAGGTGCCATTCGCCATCGTCGACCGGCGGATGGAGACCAAGGGCTCGGGCATCAAGTGGGACTTCCTCGTCAGCTGGGACATGGTCAAGTCCGGCACGGTCGGCGGTGAGCAGGTCGTCAAGGCGCTGAACGGCAAGGGCAAGATCGCCGTTGTCGAGGGCACCGCGGGCGCGGGCTCCACGGTCGACCGGGGTGGTGCGTTCTACAAGGTGATCGCCCAGAACCCGGGTATCCAGGTGGTCTACAAGGCGGACGGCAACTTCACCCGCAGCGGTGGCCAGCAGGTGACCGAAGCCATCCTCCAGCGCTTCCCCAAGGGCCAGCTCGACGCCATCTACTTCATGGCCGACGAGATGCTGTTCGGAGGCATCCAGGCCATCAAGAACGCCGGCCGCCGCGACGACCTCAAGATCATCAGCTGTGACGGCGACAAGAACGCCCTGGACCTTCTGCGCAAGGGCGACATCGACTACGACGGCATCTTCTTCCCCAAGGACGAAGGCGTCATCGGTACCCGGCTGATGGCCCAGCAGCTCAAGGGCCAGAAGCCCGACTTCGCCAACCAGGAGTTCGAGGGCCGCAAGGCCGCTCTCGTCCAGCACGAGGGCATGCCGTGGGTGAAGCCGGACTTCTTCGGGGTCGATCCCAGCAACATGAAGGACCCGCAGTTCGTCGGCTGGTAACAGACCCGGCTTTCCGTCGCGGATCGCATTCCGCACCCGCCCTTCCCGCTCGCCGCCGGCTAGCGGCGAGCGGGAAGGGCTCTTTATCGACCGACCGCCAACGGGGAGTACGAGAAAGGGGGCGTGCCATGGTCGGTTCATCGACTCCACAGCCCCTCCTGCGCATGGAGGGCATAACCAAGTCGTACGGCAGCGTCCAGGTAGTCCATGGCGTCGACCTTTCGGTCGGGCGCGGCGAGGTCCTGGGGCTGCTGGGCGAGAACGGCGCCGGCAAGTCGACGCTGCTGAACATCCTCAACGGAGTGATCGAGCGGGATGGCGGCTCGATCTTCATTGACGGCGCGCCGGTCGAGTTCACCGGGCCGAAGCAGGCGCAGGAGGCCGGCCTGGCCTTCATCCACCAGGAACTGAGCGTGCTGCCGTACCTCAGCGTCGCGGAGAACGTTTTCCTCAACCGCATGCCTCGCCGCAAGGGCGCCCCCTGGCTGGTGGACTGGGCGGCCTGTTACCGGCAGGCGGGGGAGATCCTCGAGCGCCTCGCGGTGAAGATCGACCCGCGTACTCTCGTCGGCCGCCTCGGCACCGCCGAGCAGGAGCTGGTCGAGATCGCCAAGTCGCTGTCCATGAACGCCCGGATCATCACCATGGATGAGCCGACGGCATCGCTGACCGAGTCGGAGATCGAGCGCCTCTTCACCCTCATGCGGTCGCTGAAGGCCGATGGCGTCTCCGTGCTCTACGTCTCGCACCGTCTGGACGAGGTCGCCGAGATCTGCGACCGGGCCACCATCCTGCGCGACGGTAAGATCGTGAACACCGTCGACGCCAAGACGACCGACTCTCATGCCCTGGCGACGATGATGGTGGGGCGGGAGCTGTCGGAGCTCTTTCCCAAGACCGAGCACGAGCGGGGGCGCGAAACGCTCCGGGTGTCGAAGCTGTCGACCGTGAAGCTCGACGACGTCAGCTTCGCCGCCCACGCGGGCGAGGTTCTCGGCATCGCGGGGCTCGTGGGCTCCGGCCGGACCGAGCTGGTCCGGGCCGTCTTCGGCGCCGATCCGATCACCTCCGGTGAGGTGTTCGTGAATGGCGAGGCGGTCACTCTGGACTCGCCGGGCAGCGCTATCCGACACGGTATCGGCCTGGTGCCAGAGGACCGGAAGCTTCAGGGCGCGGTCCTGTCGATGACCAACGCGCACAACATCACTCTGGCCGGCCTGTCCAAGGTGAGCCGGTGGGGTCAGCTCGACCGGGGCGGTGAGAAGCAGGCGGCCAAGCGGCTCATCCAGGACCTGCAGATCACCCCGTCGCGCATCGAGCAGGAGACCGGCCGCCTGAGCGGCGGCAACCAGCAGAAGGTGGTGCTGGCCAAGTGGCTGTTCGCCGGCTCCGACATTCTGATCGTGGACGAGCCCACCCGCGGCGTCGACGTCGGCGCCAGGGCCGCCATCCACGGGCTGCTCAACGACCTGGCCGGGCAGGGCGCGACGATCATCATGATCTCTTCGGACCTCCCCGAGGTGATGGGCATGAGCGACCGGATCCTCGTCATGCACGAAGGACGGATCGCGGGTGAGCTCGCTCGGAAGGACTTCAGCGAGGAGGCGATCGTGATGTACGCCTCGGGACTCGAGCCGACTACAGAAGGGGCGAAGGCGTGAGCTCTACCGCGCAGATGGACCGCCCGGTCGACGCCGACGCGCCGAGGCGCCGCTGGGCCAGACTAGACATTCGTGCCGAGAACGTGGCCAGCGGCGTCGTGCTGGTCGGCCTGGTGATCGTGCTGAGTGTGGTCTCGCCGGCCTTCCTGTCGTTTTCCAACTTCCTGGACATCGCCCGGGTCGTGGCCATCACGGGCATCATCGCCGCGGGCATGACCCTCGTCATCATCACCGCCGGAATCGACCTCTCGGTCGGCTCCACCGTCGGGCTGGTCGGCGCGGTCACCGCGTCGCTGGTGGCGGGATCCACCAGCAACTCCACGTTCGTCACAGACTTCAAACTTTCGGTGCCGCTCGCCGTCATCGTCGGCCTCGCCGTCGGCAGCGCGATCGGCTTCGTCAACGGCTTGATCATCACCAAGACGCGGATCGAGCCATTCATGGCCACCCTCGGCACGATGATCTTCGTGCGCGGTCTGGTCTACCTGTTCACCGGCGGGTACCCGATCCACTTCGATCCCATGCCCCACGACTTCGCGTTCATCGGGCAGGGCGCGGTTCTCGGGATTCCGACGCCGGTCTGGCTGTTCGCGATCGTCGTCGCCGCGCTCTGGTGGGCTTCCCGGCGCATGTCGGTCGGCCGTGCCATCTACGCCATCGGCGGTAACCCGGAGGCGGCCCGGCTCAGTGGACTGAGAGTCGACCGGACGAAGATCTTCGTGTACACGCTCCTGGGCTTTCTCGCCGGTCTGGCGGGAATCATCCTGACGTCGCGGCTCGCCAGCGCCGACACCGTCAATGGCCAGGGGTACGAGCTGATCGCGATCTCCGGGGTCGTGATCGGCGGGACGAGCCTCGGGGGCGGCCGGGGCTCTGTCATCGGCAGCGTCATCGGCGTCTTCACCGTCGGAGTCATCCAGAACGCGCTCAACCTGTTCGGCGCCTCGACGCAGGTCCAGTACGTCGTCACCGGGCTGGTGCTGCTGCTGGCGATCAGCCTCGACGGGATCGCCAGGCTCCGGAGGCGGACATGACGACATCGAGGTCGCTTCGGTTCGGACGCGCAGAGAGCAGGAACAGTTAGATGTCGTCGTTGCTAGCACAGATTCCAGGGCGCCAACGCGGAGGGGGCGCGCCCAGGGCCGGCCGCCGCCTACCCCTGCAGGGACAGCAACTGGCGCTCGTTCTGCTGATCGGCGCGCTGGCGGCCGGGTTCGCCAGCCAGGCGCCGGAGTTCCTGTCCGTGGACAGCATCGAGAACCTGCTGCGCAGCGCCTCGATGTTCGGCATCGTCGGCCTGGGCATGACGGTCGTCATCATCAGCTGCGGGTCGCTCGGCGGCATCGACCTGTCGGTCGGCTCCATGATGGCTCTCGGCGGAGCGATCGGCGCCGGCCTTCTCGGCACGGCGTTCACCGCCGCCAACCCGGTCAAGCTCCCGGCCGCCCTCGCCATGCTGATCGCCCTGTTGGTGACGGGACTTCTCGGCGCCGTCAGCGGTTTGCTGATAGCGCGCCTGAAGCTCGCGCCCTTCGCGGTCACGCTGGGCATGATGAGCGTGACGCGTGGCCTCACCTACCTGATGGTCGCCTTCGCGATCGGAAGCTCGAACACCGCGGGCATCACGTTCTCCGACCCGCTGTTCGACTGGTTCGGCCTCAACAACTTCGGGCCGATCCCGAGCATCACCGTTCTCTTCCTCGTCCTCGCCGCGCTGATCGCGTTCGTGCTCAAGGCGACCGCCTTCGGGCGCAGCCTGTTCGTACTGGGTGGGAACGCCGAGAACGCGCGGCTGGCGGGAATCAACGTCCGCCGGACGATTGTGATCGTGTTCGCGATCAGCGGGCTGCTTGCGGGCCTCGGCGGTCTGATCCTGACCGGCCGCCTGTCGTCAGCCTCACCGCTGGCGGCGACCGGTTACGAGCTCGAGGTCATCATGGTCGCGGTGATCGGCGGCACCAGCCTGTCCGGCGGCCGGGGCTCGATCCTCGGCACCGTCCTGGCGGCGGTACTGGTCAGCGAGATCGATACCGGCCTGGACATGATGAACGTGCCCTCGTTCAACCAGTATCTGATCAAGGGCACCATCCTGGTCGTGGCCGTGGTGATGGACAAGGTTTACCAGGCCAGAAGCACCCGAAACCTGGTGCGGGGCGCGTGAGGTCACCAGGCGCCGACCGGTCCGTCGCAGGAGGAAGGGAAAGCCACATGCAGTATGCACGAAAGCCGGACCCCGTCGACGTAGTGATCGTCGGGATGGGCGCGTCCGGGGGCACCGCCGCGAAGGTGCTGTGCGAGGCCGGCCTGAAGGTGGTCGGCCTGGAGCGGGGGCCTTGGCTACGGTCGCGGGAGCACTTCTCCGGTGATGAGATCAAGTTCCTCAACCGGACGTACCTGTGGTCAGACCCCCGGGTCAACCCCCGGACCGTGCGGATGGACGAGAACGAGACCGCCGTACCGACGCCGTTCTCGATGGTCCCGCAGATGGTGGGCGGCGGAACGGTGCACTGGGCGGGCTGGCTGCCGCGCCCGCGCCCGTCCGACTTCCGGATGCGCACGCTGCACGGCGACATCGAGGGGGCCAGCCTCGCCGACTGGCCGATCGGCTATGACGACCTCGAGCCGTACCTGTCCAAGGTGGAGTGGGCCTTCGGCTGCGCGGGCCTGGACGGCGCGGACAAATACGAGCCGTACCGCAGTACGCGGTACCCGTGCCCGCCGCTGCCGCCGACCCGGGCCGGCAAGCGGTTCTACGACGCTTGCAAGAAGCTGGGCATCAACGCGATGCCGATCCCACAGGCGCTGATCACCGAACCGTACCGGGGACGGACCCCGTCCAACTGGACCAGCTTCTGGAACGGGTACGGCGATCCGAGCGGAATGCGCTCGTCGACACTGGACACGTTCGTGCCGGAGGCGCTCGCGACGGGGAACCTCGAACTCCGGCCGGAGTCCTACGTACGCGAGGTGACGGTCGGGCCGGACGGCCGTGCCCGTGGCGTCGTGTATATCGACGCGCTCGGCCGCGAGGTTGAGCAGGAGGCCACGCTCGTCCTGCTGTGCCTGGGCGCGGTCGAGTCGGCGCGGCTCATGTTGCTGTCGAAGTCCCGGCTGCACCCCGACGGCCTTGCCAACAGCAGCGGGCAGGTCGGGCGCAACGCCACCTTCCACGAGTACCTCTTCGCCGTGGGCCTGTTCAACGACGAGCAACCGCTGTACGGGTTCCCCGGTAACTACATCAGCGGCGGATCCTTCCAGTTCTACGAGACCGACTACGACCGTGGGCACATCGGCGGGGCGCTGATCGGCGCGTCGCATGTCGGTCAGCCGATCAACTGGAACTTCCCAGGACGGCCGCAGTGGGGTAGTGCCGCGAAGGACGCCGACCGCGACTTCTACAACCACGCCATGAAGATCGGCCACACGCTGCACGATCTGCCGGTCGCGTCGAACCGGGTGGACCTCGACCCCGAGGTGAAGGACGCCTGGGGCCTGCCGGCGGCCAGGATCACCCACAAGGCGCACCCCAACGACTTCCGCCTCGCGAAGTGGCAGGTCGACAAGAACGTCGAAATACTCCAGGCGGCGGGCGCCTGGAAGACGATCCCGGTCTACCTCGAACGCGGCCGCGCCAGCGGTAACACCTGCCACCAACACGGCACGGTTCGCATGGGCACGGACCCCGCCAACACCGTCCTCAACGAGTGGTGTCAGGCGCACGACGTCGACAACCTCTACGTTCTGGACGGCGCCGGCTTCCCGACGGCGACCGGTGTGAACCCGACGCTGACCATCATGGCCAATGCCTGGCGGTGCGCCGATTACATCGCCGGTGTCCACGCGAAGGGTCGTACCGAACGTTTGTCGCAGGGGCGGTCCGGCCGGGCCGCGGCACAGACGAGCTGAGGAGAAGACGTTGACATCTATGGCTGACTGGCCCGTCGTTCCTGCGCCGGTGGATCCCCACTCCGAGGACCGGCTCTTCTTCGACGACCACGAGTGGGACACGATCGAGGCCGCGACCGCACGCATCATCCCGACGGATCACGATCCCGGCGCGCGCGAGGCGCGCGCCGTGCGCTTCATCGACCGGTACCTGTCCGGAATCGGCTACGTGTACGCCGCCGCCGATGGCAGTGGGTTCCTTCAGATGAGCGGCAGGCTGGCCGATGCCTGGCGGGCGCGGATCGCAGACCTGGGGGAGACCTACCGCCAGGGCGTCCTGGACCTGGACACGATCGCCCGCGAGCGGTTCGGGGCGAACTTCGTGTCGCTGCGCGAGTCCGACCAGGACGCCGTCCTCGAGCAGTTGTCCGGCGCGTCGAAGCCGGCACCCGTCGGGCTCACGGGCGAGCATGGGAACCCCACGATCCAGGTCTACGCCTTCGATGACGGGCTGACGTTCTTCGACGCCCTCGTGGCGCACACCCGGCAGGGCTTCTACGGCGACCCGGTGTATGGCGGCAACCGCCACCAGGTCGGCTGGACGGTGATCGGCTTCCCGGGGCCGGAATCACTCAGAGACACGATGGACGGCACGTACAGCGTGCGTGAGTACTACGTGCAGGACTACGACTGGCGCGACCTCATTCCCCACTTGAGAGGGGCGGGTAGGTCGTGACCCGGTCATTGTCGGGTCACTGTGCCGCCGGTGGCGGGCCATGAGCGCCGTTGAATCGGCGAGCTCAGGCGTCCGTGGCGGGCCCTCGGCCCTATGCACGGCGACTAAACATCGAAACATTAACGCCCATAAGCACAGATGGACATCTGAAACCCGGCGTGATAACGATTACCTGTCTCACATTGGCTGCGAGGACGGCGAGCCGGTTGATTAACGACAATCCATACCGCAATACAACAGCGCCCACATGCGTCGTGTCGTGCTCGGATACCGTCTCCCTCACCGCCTCGGAAACGGGGGCGTACAGCGGCGCCGCGTGGGGTGTCACCACGCGCTGCGCTCAGGTGTCCGTCGTGGTGCCGGACGGGCTCCACGCGCCTGGCCAGGTGTCATTGTGAAGAAACTGGTGCGGCTCAGTGACGTCGCTGTGGCCGCCAAGACAAGCGCCAAGACCGCGTCGCGCGTGATCAACGGGGATCCCCGGGTCTCGGCGGAGACCCGCCGGCGAGTGGAGGAGGCGGTGGTCCGCCTGGGGTACCGTGTCGACCTGCTGGCCAGGTCGTTGCGCCGGGGCGTGGATGACACGATCGGTGTCGTCGTGGAGTCGATCGCCGACCCGTTCTTCGCGGCTGTCATCAGCGAGATCGAGCTTGCGGCGCTTCGTCGTGGATTGAACGTCATAGTGACGAGCAACCGGCGGCTTCCCAATCGCGAGGCCGCGATCGTCGACGGCCTTCGGCAGCGCCGGGTCGCCGGCCTGATCATCACGCCGCATACCTCTGACCTGTCGTACCTGGTGTCCACCGAGACGCCGGTGGTATTCGTGGACCGTCATCCAGGGAACTTCCCGGCGGATGTCGTGACGTTCGACGACCGCGGTGGCGCGCGGACGGCTGTGCGTCACCTGCTTCGCTACGGTCATCGGAGGATCGCGTTCGTCAGTGATGACCTGGAGATCGAGACGTCCCGTAACCGGCATGCGGGGTATGTCGACGCGCTACAGGAAGCCGGCGTTTCGGTGGTCCCCGAGCTGGTCGCGACCGACTGCGCGGATGCGGCCATCGCGCGGGCGCGCACCTGCGAGTTCCTGGACCTCGATGAGCCGCCGACGGCGATCTTCAGCGCCCGTTCGGCGACGTCACTGGGGGTGGTGAAGGTGCTCCACGACCGGAAACGTACCGACATCGCCATGGTGTCGTTCGGGGACTTCGCGCTGGCGGATGTCGTGTCGCCGGCGATCACCGTGCTCGAGCAGTCTCCTGAGCTTCTCGGGCGGCTCGCGGCCGAACGGCTTTTCGCCCGGCTGGACGGCGACCACAGCGATCCGATCAATACGGTCATCCCGTTGCGTCTGGTTCCTCGCGGATCAGGGGAGATCGTCCCGGCCGGTAATCCGGACGCGGCCGGTAGTGCCGGGGCATGACGATCGAGTTCTCGGTCGACTGGGGGTCGGGCTAGGCGCCCGGGTCCATCGGTGGTGGCCCGTGGCTGCCTCGGGGCCGCAAAGCGTTAGGGCACAAGGTATTTCGCGGCGGTCCCGAGCGTTGACCTGTAGGTTTTCCGTTCTTTGATCCGCCCGCTTCATTGCTTGACACGCCAGATGGAGGTGTTTACGGTGTTGCTTTCAGGCTGTGACATCGATTACCTAAGCCCTGAGCGTCGAGGACACGGCGACGCTGTCTCTGTGGACCGTAGTCGGTTGAGCATCACCAATCCACGTCATGCTCCGTCGCCGGTGTGAACCGCACCCCCCGAGCAACGACGCCCTTTGTAAGAAAAGTGCCTAACGGCATTCCGCCGAGGCGCATGAGTCAGGAGGAATCTGGCTGTGGTTGACCCGTACGCAGTGGTTGCGATCTCGCCGCGCATCGTCACGATGAAGAAGCGCGAGGACGCGCTGGAGAACGCGAAGCGCATCTGTGACTTCATGGACCCGGCTGTCCAGGTCTCCGCCACGGAGGGCGCGCCGGTCAAGCTGATCGTCCTGCCCGAGATGGCGATCCAGGGCATGCCGATGGACTTTCAGGCCGGCAACCGGGCCGCCCACGAGGCCTTCGCCCTGGACATCCCCGGCCCGGAGACCGAGGTCCTCGCGCAGAAGGCGCGCGAGCTCAACACCTACATCGCCGCCGAGCTGCTGATGGTGCGCGACGAGGACTTCCCGGGCCACCTTTTCAACGTGGCCTTCCTCATCAGCCCTCAGGGTGAGGTCGTCTACAAGCGTGCCAAGGCGACGAGCGACGCGTACGAGGGCGGCGCGCTCGGCACGACGAACCCGCACGACATCTACGACGAGTGGGTGCAGAAGAAGGGCAATGGCAACGCACTCGACGCCATCTTCCCGGTCGCCAAGACCGAGATCGGCAACATCGGCTACATCATCTGCCACGAGGGCGCGTATCCGGAGATCTCGCGAGGCCTGGCGATGAACGGCGCGGAGATCATCATCCGCTCCACGCTGATCGACCCGCAGGTCAGCCAAGGCATGTGGGAGCTGCAGAACCGCGCCCACGCGATGTTCAACCAGGTCTACGTGATCTCCCCGAACCTGGGCCCGCAGATGGACGACAACGGGCACATGTTCGACCTGTTCGGCGGCCGGTCGATGATCGTGGACAACAAGGGCCGCATCGTCACCCGGCAGGAGGGGGTCAGCCCGGGTGACTCGTTCATCAGCACCGTGATCGACCTTGAGGCGCTGCGCCGCTCCCGCAAGCTCAACGGTGTCACCAACTGGTTCAAGGACCTGCGCACGGAGCAGTACGCGGCCATCTACGCAGAGTCGATCTACGAGAAGAACCAGTACGCCACCGAGTCGCCGCAGGAGGACTGGCTCGCCCGCGAGGACGTCCGACGCGCCGGGAACATCGAGAAGCTCGTCAAGCGCGGGATCCTGACGCCCCCGTCGGCCTGAAGCATCCCCCGTGCCCGGCCCTTGAGCGGCACGTCCGCTCAAGGGCCGGGCAGGACCTCACCACCGTCCGTTCAGGAAGAAGCAGGTAATGAAGGCAGCCCTACTCGAACACGCAGGCCCGATCGAGGACAAGCCGCTCCAGTTGCGGGACGTCGCCGAGCCAACGGCGGGCCCGAGTCAGATCGTCATCAAGGTCACCGCGTGCGGGGTGTGCCGGTCGAACCTGCACATGGTCGAGGGCGACTGGCTGCCCGCCACTCCGTCGAGTCTGCCGATCATCCCGGGGCACGAGGTGGTCGGGACCGTCTCGGCGCTCGGCAGCGCCGTGCGCCACCTCGCCGTCGGGGACCGGGTCGGTGTCCAACCCATCTGGTCCACCTGCGGGGTCTGTGAGTTCTGCCTGTCCGGACGGGAGCAGCTCTGCCGCACGAAGCAGATCACGGGGGAGACCCTCGACGGCGGCTACGCCGAGTACATGCTCGCCGAGTCGGCGTACGCCTACCCGATCCCCGCCGGGGTGTCCGACACCGAGGCCGCGCCGCTGTTCTGCCCCGGCATCACCGCCTACGGCTCGGTGCGCAAGGCCGCCCTGTCGCCCGGGCAGAAGGTCGCCGTGCTGGGCGTCGGCGGGGTGGGTCACATGGTGATCCAGATGGCCGGCCTCACGGGCGCCGACGTGTACGCGGTGACGCGAAGCGCCATGCACCAGGCGGTGGCCGAGGAGCTTGGCGCCGTGAAGTCCTACAGCCCGAAGGGCGCGGACGGCAGCTTCGTGCCCGACGCCTCGCTCGACGCGGCGATCGTCTTCGCGCCGTCGGCGGCCTCCGTCGCCGAAGCGGTGCGCATCACCAAGCCCGGGGCGCGCATCGTCCTCGGTGTCGCCGAGCCGGTCCCCGGCGCGATCGACATCGGCGACGAGAAGATCATCGTCGGCTCCGTGCTCGGCAACCGCCAGCAGATGCGCGAGGTGCTGGACATGGCCGCCGCGGGCAAGCTGCGCAGCATCCATGCCGACTTCCCGCTGGCTGAGGCCAACGAGGTGCTGCGCATGCTCAAGGCCGGCGAGATCCGGGCACGCGCGGTCCTCGTTCCCTGATCCTCACCGCGTTCACAACAGATGGAGAGCCCGAGTATGTCGGTCAGTTCCGCGGCTGAGCCTGCCGACCCGGTCCGCTACGGCATCGTCGGGCACGGCTGGCGGGCCGACTTCTACCTCCGCCTGGCCCGCCAGGCGCCGGAGCGCTTCCAATGCGTTGGCGCGGTGACCCGCCGCGCCGACGTCGGCGCGCGGCTCGAACAGCAGTGGGGCATCCCAACGTATCGGCGTCCGGAGGAACTCGTGGCGGCCGGCGCGCCCGAGGTCGTGGTCACGTCCGTGCCCAGGGAAGCCAACCCGCAGGTGGTGGAGTCGCTGGTCGCGCTCGGCACGCCGGTGCTGTCGGAGACGCCGCCCGCTCCCGACCCGGACGGGCTGCGCCGGCTCTGGGCCGCTGTCGGTGCCAGCGACCTGGTCCAGGTCGCCGAGCAGCACCCGTACCTGCCGGTGGTTGTCGCGCTGCGGACGCTCATCGCGGAAGGCGTACTGGGCCGGGTCACCTCCGCGCAGGTGTCCTGGACGCACGACTACCACGCCACCGCGCTGTTGCGGACCCTGCTCGGAGTCCGGGCAGAGCCGGCGCGGGTGAGCGCGGCGCGTACGGCCGGCCCGCTGCTCGAAGGCCCCGATCGGGGCGGCTGGCCGGCGACGCAGGAGGTGCGGCAGTCCGACCACACCCTCGCGGTGCTGGAGATGGCGGGCCGCACCGGCGTTTACGACTTCACGGAGGGGCAGTGGTTCAACCCTTGGCGCCGCCGGCACGTGATCGTGCGGGGCAGCCACGGCGAGATCGTCGGCGACCAGGTCACCTGGAGCACGGAGAGCGGCACGCCGGTGAGCGCGCCCATCATGCGCCGGCATACCGGGCTGGACGGCAACCTCGAAGGGGCGGACCTCGACACGCTGAGCTGCGCCGGCCGGGTGCTCTACCGCAACCCGTACCCCGGCAGGCGGCTGTCGGACGAAGAGATCGCGATCGCCACCTGCCTGGAGCGGACCGGCCTTTGGCGGCGCGGCCTCGCCCCGGCGCCGTACCCGCTCGCCGATGCGTGCCAGGACCACCTGCTGGCACTCGCCATCCACGCCGCCGCCGATGCTGGGGGGCCGGTCACCACCGGCGCCGAGCCGTGGGCCACGGCCGTCCGACCATAGTCCGAGTTGCCGGTGTCCCGGCGGGCCCAGCGCCCGCCGGGAGTCGTAGAGAGCGAGCCTGGAAATGACGATCCTTGCGGGAAAGGTCGCCTTCGTTACGGGGGCCAGCAGCGGTATCGGGGTTGCCGTCGCGCACGCGCTGGCCGCGGAGGGGGTCAAGCTGGGCCTCGCGTCCCGCACCGCGCCGGATCCGGGGCTTGCGGACTGCGTGAGCGTGTCCTGCGATGTGCGGGACCCGACGCAGGTGGAGGCGGCGGTCGCGGAGACCGTGGAGCGCTTCGGCGGCCTGGATATCGTGGTCGCGAACGCTGGCGTCGGCTCGTGGGGCGACTTCGCGGACACGCCCCTGGCCGACCTCGACGAGATGGTCGACGTCAACATCAGGGGCCTGTTCCACACCGTCCGCGCCGCGCTGCCGCACCTGCGCGCCCGCCGCGCCGCGGACATCATCACCGTGGCGTCCGAAGCCGGCCGGCGGGGGCTGCCCAATGAGGCCGCCTACGTGGCGACCAAGTTCGCCGCGGTCGGATTCACCCGGTCTCTGGATCACGAGCTCCGCGAGAGCGGCATCCGCTGCTGCAACGTCTGCCCGGGCGGGGTGGCCACCAACTTCGGGATGGGGCGCGGCCTCCGCACTCCCGAGATGCCGGAACTGGCGGACATGATGCGGCCCGAGGACGTGGCGGAGATGGTCGTCTTCGCGCTCACCCGACCGCGCCACTACCGCATGCTCGAGGTCGCCTTCCGCTCCATGACGGAGCAGTCGTGGGGCTGACGTACCGCCCCGGCCGGGTTGCGGCCGGGGCGCATCGTGCAGTCGGAAGGTCCTGGTGACCGTTCACATGGCCCGATCGGGCGCGAGCGCGATCACGCGTACGGTCACCGCGCTGGCCGACGGTCGCGAGCTCATCTGTTTCGACGAGACCGGCGACGCGCCGCGGACCGGGTTCGACGGAGGTCACCGCCCGGCGCGTACGGCATGCGGTCCCGGAGAACGACCGCGTCGTGTCCGCGCCGTCGTGGCTTGACAACAGTCCCAACGAGTTGCAATAGTTCCCAACGATTCGCAAGATGGCCCGGCTTGCCGGGCAGGCTGCTTCTCGGTGGTCTTCGACGCAGGGAAGGCCGCGAAGCCGCACGGGAGTGGGTTGGTGTGGGTTCCATGAATGATCACGCAGATGTCCTGATCGTTGGAGCGGGGACTTCGGCGGGAATTGCAGCCAGGCATCTGGCTGAGGCGGGGTTCAAGGTCGTCTGCCTTGAGCAGGGTGCGTGGGTCGACCCCGGTAACCTGCCGGGGAACAAGCCCGAATACGAGCTGGCCGGGTCCAAGAACTGGCATCCGGACCCGAACGTTCGCGGTCGCCGCGAGGACTATCCTGTGGACCACAGCGAGTCTGACCTGCCGGTATGGATGTACAACGGTGTGGGTGGCTCGAGCGTGCTCTACGGCGGCATCTGGGCCCGGGCCCTGCCCTCCGACTTCCGGGTGCGCACTCTCGATGGCCTAGCCGATGACTGGCCCCTCACGTACGAGGAGCTCCTCCCGTACTACCAGGCCGTCGAGCGCGAGATGGCCGTCTCCGGTCTCGCCGGAAACCCTGCCTACCCTCCGGGGTTCGAGCCGCCCCTGCCGGCCGCGCCCATCCACCGGACCGGCCGGACCATGGCCGAAGGCATGAACCGGCTCGGTTGGCACTGGTGGCCTGGCACCAATTCCATCCCGACGGTGAATCGCGGGAAGGAGGGGCAGTGCGTCCGCTATGGCATCTGCCGGATGGGCTGCCCGGAAGGTGCGAAGTCCTCCACCGACGTCACCCACCTGCCGGACGCGGTGGCGCTGGGTGCGAAGGTCATCACCCGCGCTCGGGTCGCGCGGGTGACGCTCGACGAACGCGGTCGCGCCAACGGAGCGGTCTACCTGCGCGACGGTCATGAGCACTTCCAGTCGGCTTCGGTGGTCATCATGGCGGCCGGCGGTATCGGAACCCCCCGCCTGCTTCTGATGTCGGCGTCCGACCGCTTCCCGGACGGCCTGGCGAACTCCTCTGGCCTGGTCGGAAAGCGGCTCATGCTGCACCCGTACGCCGCGTCCGTCGGCATCTACGAGGATGACCTGGAGAACTGGCTGGGACCGGCCGGCGAGCATATCGGCTCGATGCAGTTCTACGAGTCGGACCCGTCGCGCGGTTTCGTCCGCGGCGCGAAGTGGTCCCTGCTGCCCATCGCGGGGCCCCTCGAAGCGGCTGAGAAGTGGACGGATCCAGGGAGTCTCAGTGGCGAGGAGTTCTGGGGGCAAGGCTCGGCCGCCAGGATGAAGTCGTTCGTTCGCATGCTTCAGTGGCACGTCGTCCCGGAAGACCTCCCGGAGGAGACGAACTTCGTTTCGTTGCACCCCTCGCTCACCGACTCCGACGGGCTGCCGGCGGCGAAGGTGCACTACCGGGTCTCCGACAACACGCGCAAGATCGTCGACTTCAACCTGGCAAGGACGCTGGAGGCACACGAGGCCGCTGGCGCGAAGAAGGCCTGGGTCGCCGGGCGCAACTTCATGACCGGGCACAACACGGGCACCGCCAAGATGGGCGACGACCCGGCCACGTCGGTCGTCGACCGCTTCGGCAGGACGCACGACGTGCCAAACCTCTACGTCATCGATGCAAGCGTGTTCACCACCTCGACGGCCGTGAACCCGACCGCCACGATCTGCGCGCTGGCGAAACGTACTGCCAGCTACATCGCATCCAACGCTCGGGAACAGGAGGTGACGGCGTGACCGCCCTCGACCTTTCGACTGAACCGGGTGACGTTTCGCGGGCTCGCCTCGCCGCGTTGGCCGACGTCCTGATCCCCGGCGGATCCGGCCTCCCGTCCGCCGGTGACGCGGACGTGGCGGGCCAGTGGATCAATCGCGCGCTGGCTGCGAACCCCGACCTGGCTAGCGCCGTCACCCACGCACTCGCGAGTCCTGGTGCGCCCGAGGAGGCACTCAGGGATCTGCGGCTCCGTCAACGCGACGTCTTCGAGAGGTTCGCGTTCGCCGTAGCCGGTGCCTATTTCATGAATCCGGCCGTACGCGCTGCCCTGGGCTATCCCGGTATCGCGCCGCGCCGTCTCCCTGCCGCTGACGGGGAAGCTGAGTATTATCTCGAGGACGAGATTCTTGCCCCGGTAGTCGATCGAGGCCACATCTATCGCCGAGTGCCAGCGTAATCGTCGCATGTTCCGCGGGCGCTCGCGAACTGATGTGACGCGAGCCCGGCGGGCGCGCGCCGCGCTACGTCCGCGGCGCGGCGGTGGCCACCACGACGGGGTAGGCGTCTACGACGTGGGACTTCCTGAAAGACCCCTGCGTGAACCCCCACGAACCCGCGCCGCCTCGGGAAGCGGACCGTGGCGATCAGGCCGGTGGCAGGGGGTTCAGCGCGCCGCTGGCGAGTCCCATGGCGACCGACGCCGCCACCGTCAGGCCGGAACCGTGCACTTCGCGTAGCTCTGCCTCGAAGGCGAAAAGGTTCCTGAACGCTTCGCCGTACCGGCGCTGCCCGTCCAGGGGAAGGCGCGGCACCTGGGCGCGGCGTGGATCGAAGCGCGTCAGACCCGACTGGGTGCCGCCCGTCGACAGCGACAGGGTGCGCACGAACCCCGCGAGAAAGTACGGATCGATACGGTCCGCATCTGGCCTGAGAAGGGTGAGACGAGGGCCGAGCAGGTAGCCGGCGTCCTCGACCACCTCGGCCGCGATCTCCCGATCGCGCGTCGCGACGACCACGTCACCCGGCTGGATCACGACCCTGTTCTCGGGCCGCGTGCGCGCCACGACAGGTCCTCCCGTGAACAGGTGGCCGGCGTCGAGTACGAGCTCACCCGAGCCGTCGACGTCGTACCTGCCGGACTGGTGGATCGTCAGCGCTCCGGTCCGTTCCAGCTCCGAGAGCGGGACCATCGGCATCTCCCTGGCCTTACCGGGCAGCGCGTCGGGCACCAGCGTCGCGAGTCGTTCGAGGCGGCGCACGAACTGCTCGCGGAAGGAGGGATAGTCGCCTCCCGCCTCGTCCGCGACGCCCACGTGCCGCGCCGGGGTCACGTCGATGTCCTCGTCGATCAGGTCGATGATCGGGACTGTGCGGATCTCACCCGGCAGGTCCACCTCGCGCCCGGCATCATCCTGGAAGGCGCGCCACAGCTCGGCGATCGCGTCGAAGCCGGCGGGCTCGGCCTCGGCCATCAGCACGCGCGACGGCGTACGGCTGTCGCCCGCGGGCTTGCGCAGAACCCAGACGTGCACGGGAAGCCCGGTGCCGGACGCCATCTTCGGCGGGAGGCCGATCACGGCCTGGACCACGCCCCGGCGGAGCAGGTTGCTGCGGATCCGCCGGCCCGATCGGCGGTTGGCGGCGACGGCGGGCATCAGCAGGACCGCGACACCGCCGGGGTTCAGGTGGGCGAGCGCGTGCTGGACCCAGGCGAGCTCCGACTCCGACTTGGGAGGAAGGCCGTACTCCCAGCGCGGGTCGCTCGTCAGCTCGTCGTATCCCCAGTTGCGCTCGTTGAACGGCGGATGGCAGATCACGGCGTCCACGGTCACGCCCGGCCAGGCGTCCTGGCGGAGGGAATCGCCGGTCCGCACTTCGCCCTCGACCCCGTCCAGCGAAAGACGCGTCTGCGACAGCCGGGCGAGAGAGTCGTCGTACTCCTGCCCGTAGACGCGTTCCACTCCGCTCATCGCGGTCAGGAGAATCCCCAACCCGCAGGCGGGGTCCAGAACCGTCTGGACGCCCGGTCCGGCCAGCTTCACCATGAAGTCCGCCACTTCGGCGGGCGTCTCGACCAGCCGGCGGGAGTGGACCTCGGCGTAGCGGTCCAGCAGGAATCGGGTCGCCTCGGCGCTGCCCTGCTCTTCGGCGTACTCCTTGATGAGCTTCCACGCGGGCCGCGGTACCAGCCGGGGCTTGCCCTGACCGCGCAGCAGCTCGGTGGCCTCCGCCACCACCTCGCCGAGCCGGATCTCGTCGGTGGCCGCCCTGATCTGCTGCCAGACCCGCTCCTGCAAGGGCAGCTCCTCGACCTTGCCCTGGCCGAGCAGCCACGCCTCGACATCCTTGAGGGAGAAGGTGGGGCTGGTCGCCGTCCCGCCGACCGGCTCGGGAAAGTCCTCGTGCCGGCGCCGCCAGTTGCTCACAGCAGCGCGCCCAACCCCCGCCATACGCGCGATATCGGCCGACGTGACGGTCGCCTCGTCTCCGGCCATCGCACACCCCTGGTCTCTTCTCGTACCAACGTCTTGCCATGTCAGGCGGATGCCAACTTATACGAGGAGAGTTACGAGAGTCGATTACGCGCCCAGAACACGTGTATCAGATTCACGCCCTACTAGGCGACCGTTAGCCGCGATCGATCTGGGTGCGTTGCCGGAAGACCTGAAGAAGCGTGCCGGGTGCCATCACCCTCCGTCCTCGTCGTCAACCGGGCCAATGCGCTCCGCTGCCGTCTGGTCCGACGCAGTGCAGGCGTGGGGTTCTTCTGAGCTGTCGGGAAGTTGCCTGCGCGTCGGGCGCGGTGTCCCGGGTGGTGACACGGTTAAATCGTCAGAAGACGAGATCAACCGCTTGCCTAGGTGGTAGTCCGAGTCAAGGTAGAGTCCCGTCTCGGGGTCCTGGCCGATCCGTTCGCGATACAAGCGCAGGAACTCCGGATCCTCGGCAGGATCGACCTGATAGGTGAGCGCCCACTCGCGGTGCATCTCGTTGTAGATGCGGTTCGCCTCAGCTCCGACGATTCGCATAGGACTTGACTCCGTTCAACTTAGAGGCTGGACGCGTGCGCATCCTGATAGGCCTCGATCACATGCCCGGGCAGGCGGCCCCGCTCGCCGATGGCGTAACAGCCATCCTCGGGGTACCGCCGGCAAGTATCAGCGTCGGACCAGGGTCCAGGAGCCGTCGGCCTTGACCGTGACCAGGCGGGTGCCGGTGGGCAGCAGCACTTTGCCCTTGTAGGAACCGATCTCGTTGATGAGCAGATCGGGGTAGAAGCCGATGCGCGGGTAGCCGTACACGATGAAGTTGGAGTCGCCGTCGTGGGTCGCGCGCATGGTGCGGAGTCCCCTGGTGGGGGTGAGCTTGAGGACCTGGTCACCGGTGCCCCGCAGCGTCGCCGAACACCAGCAGCGGGCGCCGGAGACGGGCTTGAAGGTGGCGGTCCAGGCACCGTCCGCCTTGATCGCAAGGCCTATGGTCCCCTTGCTGGAGTAGGCGTTGTAGAGCACGGTGCCGTCGTAGGGTCCGATCTCGTTGACCAGCAGGTCGTCCTTCTTCCCGCGCGGGTTGACCGTGTAGACGATGAAGTTGGACTCGCCGTCGTGGGTGAAGCGGATGATGCCGGGCTTCTTGGTGGCGCTGATGCGCAGCACCTGGTCGCCCTCGCCCCTGTACTTCGTGTCGGCGTACGCGGAGGTCGCGCTGACACCGCCGGTGGTGAACGCGACGGCGGCAAGGGTCAGCATGGCGAGTAAACGGCGGAACATGTCGGTTTCTCCTTGAACGAGGTGGAGCGGTTTGCGCACTCAGCCCTGATCGGACGGGTCGCTGGAGGGGGCGTCGGGGGAGTTTCCTGGCTCGGGGGAGGGGCGGCCGCGCTTTCGGGTTCTGCGGTGCCAGCTCGCGAGGGCTTCCTTGGAGACGCGCTTGCGGTCCATGTACGAGTCGCGGGCGTACCCGCGCAGTTCGCGCACCTCGGCGGCCAGTTCCGCACCGTTGGGCGCCCAGGCGAGGCCCTTCTCCAGCTCGTCCCCGGCGGCCTTGAGCACTTCCTCGGCTCCGGCGATGTCGCCCTTGAGCAAGGCCTCGGAGGCCTGGCGTTTGGCGTCCTGCGCCTCCTGGAACAGGCGCTCCGCCCGTACGGTCAGGTCGGGAACACGGCCGGCGGCCTCTTCGCCCGGGACGACGTTGATCGTGACCGGGACGGTGACGGTGTACGTGGTCAGCGTCTCCGCTTCCACATACGTGAAGACGAGCTCCGCGATCGTGAGCATGCCGAACTGTGAGATGCCGGGGACGAGCAGCCGCAGGAGGGTCTTGCGGGTCTCTCCCGCGTAGAGATCGCCCAGCTCGGCCATGATCGCGCCGTTGGGCAGCCGGCTCGACGGCAGCCCGCCGTACAGCAGGACGGAGGTGACGGGGTGACGAGGGGTGATCGTCAGCGAGGCGGCCTGGGTGACCTTGGCGAGCAGGCCGTCGACCTCGGCGGCGATGAGCTGCCCCGCCGTGTCCGGGTCCTGGGCGTGCAGGGCGCTGCCGGTCCCACCGTCGGCGATGGCGGCCATGAGCTCCTCGTCGTAGTCGAGGCCGTATCCGAGCGTGGTGGTCGCGACGCCCTGGCGATGGGCGGCCATGGCTATCTGGCCCAGCCTCCCCGGGTCGGTGACGCCCACGTTGGCGTGCCCGTCCGAGATCAGCAGGAGGGTCGCGCCGCGGTCGCTCGCCGCCCGATGGGCCTCGTGGATGCCGCGCAGCAGTCCGCTGGACAGGTCGGTGGAATTGCCGGGGCGGAGTGCGGCGATCGCGTGCTTGGCGGCGCGCTTGTCGGTCAGCGGCCCGGCGGGCACGTCCACCTGGGCGGTGTCGTCGAAGCTGACCAGGCCGAAGTTGTCGGCCGCGTCAAGCCGGTCCACCAGGGCGAGCAGCGCTCTTTGAGCACCTTCGAGGCGGCCTCCGGCCATGGAGCCGCTGCGGTCGAGGACGATCTGAAGGGTGGCGGGCTGCCGGAGCGCGGAAGGCTTCGGTTTGGGGGCGGTGACCTGGACGAGGACGGTGACCTCGTCCTCCTGGTCGAGCGGGACCACGTCTAGGTCCAGGTGAGCTGAGACGTGCATGACACATGTCCTATCGGCGAAGGTGAAGACAGGCTGGGGGTGCCGGGAGCCGGCGGAGGTGTAGACGGGTTGGAGCGCGGGGACCACGCTCTTTCGCGACGGGGCGATGGCGAGGCCCGTACCCAGGAGGTGTCAGCGCAGCGTGACGGAGACGCCGTCGGAGAAGATCGAGTCGTGGAGTTCGACGGCCTTGAGCCGCAGATCCTTGGGCACGTCGAAGAGCAGGATGCCCTGCACGGAGTTGCCGGGGTTGATGTTGTTGAGGAAGGCGTTGGAGTCGTCGAGACCCAGCGCGGCGGCTCCCGTGGCCGCGTCGTACTGCCGGTCCTTGGTGTCGATGAGCTTCTGCGCGGAGTCGGTGAAAAGCTGAGCCTTGTCACCGATGTTCTTCACGGTGAGGTGGACCAGCACGTACTGCCCCTGCGCCTTGGAAACCGTGAAACCTTCGCCGACCTGTGCCAGCCCCTTCTCGACCCGGGTCACCTTGAAGGCGAACTTCCCGTCCTTGACGACGTCGCCGACGCCGGGCGGCTTTGGCTTGGTCGTCGCCTTCTCCTTGGCGGGCGCGGACGCCGCGGTGACGCCAACGCTGTCATCAGACGACCCGCCGCCGCTGACCAGCGTGCCGAGGAGGATGAGCCCGGCCATCACCGCCGCGCCGATGAGAAAGGCGCGCAGGCAACCGCTGCCCTTCTTCTGCACGATCACGGTCTGCGGGTACGGCTGCGCGTAGCCGTACCGCGGCGGCCCGTCGTGCGGCTGGTTTCCGTGCATGGCAAAACTCCTGGTTAAGGGGAAGGTGAGTGACTTTCCGGCATGGGCGACAAAGCTCGTACGTGAGGAGGTTCAGCTACTGCGAGAGGGCCAATCGAGGTCGCGCGTGTACGTCGATCGGGTAGCGGAGTCGTGTCTGCTGACGCGGCGCCGTGCCTGCGGGTATCACGGTGGCTGAGAAGTGTGAAGCAAAGCAGTGATGCTGTTCTTCATTTAACCATGTGTGAATCGAGTGCACAACTGTGATTGCTGTAGTGCGGAACTGTCCTCTAGCCCGCGCTCCGGCGGTATGAACCGTGCACCGCCAGGGACTCGAACCCCCCGGGCCTGCTCCGGCCGCGAGGGGCTGGCATGCGTGCGCGTGAGGGTGTAATCCTCGTCATATTGAGCGGTTGTTCTGGGACCACCGCGGGGCCGCGTTCGCCGTTCGGAGCCGGTCGGGACGCGCACGCAGCGGGGGCACCGAGATCGAAAATCCGTTCCCCAAGGCGTTCTTCAACGCGATCTAGGAGGGCGAGAAGGTTTGTCCGACGACGAGGGGCAAAGCCGGCGGGATCAGCTGCCGCCTGAGATCGACACGTCCAAACCGAGCATCGCGCGCGTCTACGACTTCATGATCGGAGGCACGAACAACTTCGCCGTCGACCGGCAGTTCGGCGAGATGGCGCTGCGGATCGCGCCCGACGGGAAGACGGCCGGAATCGCGAGCCGGCGGTTCCTGCGGCGCGTAGTGCGCTACTTGACCGCTGACGCGGGGATCCGCCAGTTCCTCGATCTCGGATCTGGGCTTCCCACCCAGGGAAACGTGCACGAGATCGCCCAGGAGATCGACCCGATGGCACGGGTCGTCTACGTGGACAATGATCCTATGGTGCTCGCCCACGGCAGACAGCTCCTCGCCGACAACGGCACCACCACGGTGATCCAGGCGGACGTACGCGAGCCCGAGTCGATCATTGACCACCCGCAGGTAAGGCACTTGATCGACTTCACCGAGCCGGTAGGGCTGCTGCTCTTCAGCATTCTGCACCACTTCCACGACGAGGAAGGCCCTGGCAGCGTGGCGGCCGCGTTTCGGGAGGTGCTCCCATCGGGCAGCTACATGGCGATCGCGCATTTCTTCAACCCCGGCGACGAGCATCCGGACGCATCCAGACAGGCCTTGGTCGGCGAGAAGGTCTTCAACGAGAACCTGGGGACTGGGCGGTGGCGCACCCGTGAGGAGATTCTCGGGTACTTCGGTGACATGGAGTTCGTGGAGCCGGGTCTCGTACCGCTGTCGGAGTGGCGGCCCGATCCGGGGGACCTCACCGAGCTGAGCCTCACCCTCCACACCTACGCCGGCGCCGTCGCCAGGAAGCCCTAGCCTTCGACGGCGAAAGGAGCACCTGTCGCCAAGATGAAGATCACCGTAGGGTGATGGGCCATGGACTGGGTGGAGCGGGTCGCCGACATCCGGCGCTGGACGCGTAATGGCGAACGGGCGCCGCACAAGCCGCTCCTGCTGCTCTACGCCCTGGGCCGGTTCCAAAGCCACGGCGCCGGACCGATCCCGTTCAGCGCCGCTGAGGCTGACCTGAAGCGTCTTCTCAAGGAGTTCGGACCGCCGCGTGACACCAGCCCCGGCTACCCGTTCCACCATTTGACCAGCGACGGCATCTGGCTCGTGGACACCGTGAACGGGCCGGGAAGCCCTGGCTCAGAGCTCAGCCGTCTTCGTGACTCCCAGGCGTCCGGCCGACTCCACCCCGACCTCCTGCGTGCCCTGTTCGACGACTCCCATCTGGTGGTCCGCCTCGCGCGATACCTGCTCGACGCCAACTTCGAACCCTCCCTGCACGCCGACATCTGCCAGCTCACCGGCCTGGACCTGGAGACTCTCGGCGCAGCCGATCCGGTGAGAACCACGGCACGTGCGATGGTCCGGCGAAATACCGCGTTCCGCCAGAACGTCCTCATGGCTTATGAGTACTGCTGCGCGTTCTGCGAGTACGACGGCTGGCTGGACGGCACAGCGGTCGGCCTCGACGCCGCCCACGTCCGCTGGTGGGCATTCGAAGGACCGGACGCGACGTCCAACGGACTGTGCCTGTGCGCGATCCACCACAAGCTGTTCGACAAGGGCGTCCTCGGCCTGACCCCCGACCGTACGATCGCCGTCTCCGCGAAGTTCGTCGGCCGGTCGCGGGCGGCCAAGGAGATGGTCCTCGCCCTGACCGAGCGCCCCGTCCGCCAACCACAGCCAGGCCTCGAACCCATCGACACCGCCAACATCGAATGGCACAACCGCCAGGTCTTCCGCGCTCCCGCTCGCGGCACGTAAGCGAGCTGGGCACCCGCCTGCGGCGGGCGGGTGGTGCAGGCCACCGCGACGAGCGCCCTGCCGCATCCGGGTCAGGAGCGTTCAGGTGTCGAGGAGGCGGGAGTTCTCCACCGACGAGGGAACGGACTTCCTCAACAGCTTCATCGCCAGAGATCTCGCCCGTGTGGCGCAGGCGGTCAGGCTCGGCCGGTACGGCGCCGCACTTGACGCGTACATGCGGACCTCCGAGCCTGCTCGGGTCGATTTGCGCCGCCACCCAGAGGTCGTGTTCGACCGCGTGGCACCTGACATGGTGCCGCTCGGCCGATGGCCGCAGGCGGCGGACCTACCGCTCGCGCTCAGCCAGCAGTTCGCGGTGGACAGCGTGATGGCCGACCTCGCTCCCGGTAAGGGCATGTTCGCGGTGAACGGTCCTCCCGGCACGGGGAAGACCACAATGCTGCGGGACCTGATCGCGGCCATCGTGGTCGAGCGGGCGCACCGGCTCTCGAAGCTCTCCCGTACCGGCGACGCCTTCACGGCCACCCACCGGTGGTCGAGCGGGGTTTACCGGCGAGCAGTACGCGCGTGGCGCGAGGGCCTCACGGGTTTCGAGATCGTGGTCGCCTCCGCGAACAACGGAGCGGTGCAGAACGTCACGCTGGAGATCCCCGGCAAGAACGCCATCCACCCGCCGTGGCGCGACACCACCGACTACCTCGCCGACATCGGCAGCCGGGTGCTCGGCCAGCCGGCCCGGCTGCACGACCGGATCGCCGAACTCCGGCGACAGGTCAGCCGGCACGCGGACGACCTGGGCCACTTCCTTCCCGGCGACGACTGGTGGACCGACGAGACCAAGCGGGAGCGAAGCTCCCCATGGATCGACGCCGCCTGGAACACCGCCCGCAGCGAGCTGTTCGTCGAAGCTCTCCGGCTCCACCAGGCGTTACTGCGCGCCGAGGCGGCGACCATGCGCAGGAACCTGCAAGGAGCGATGGACGTCCTCACCGGCGCGGCCCCGAAGGACGCCGCGGAAGCCGCCATCCGGGCCGCCTGGCAGAGCCTTTTCTTCGTCGTCCCCGCCGTCTCCACCACCTTCTCCTCCATCGATCGAATGTTCACCCACCTGACCAGGGAGTCCCTGGGGTGGCTGTTCATCGACGAGGCGGGGCAGGCGACGCCCCAGGCCGCCGTCGGGGCGATCTGGCGGTCCCGCCGCGTCGTGGTGGTCGGTGACCCCCTGCAACTGGAGCCGGTCATCACCCTCCCGTTCACGGCCCAGCAGGCGCTCCGCCGTGCCTTTCATGTGCCGGAGGAACGCTGGCTACCGGGCAGGACCTCCGTGCAACAGCTGGCGGACCACGCCAACGCGTACGGCACCTATCTGCCCGGGGATGACGAGCCCGTCTGGGTCGGCGCCCCGCTTCGGGTGCACCGGCGCTGCGACCAGCCGATGTTCGGCACCTCCAACAAGATCGCCTATGACGGCCTGATGGTGTACGGAAAGGCCCCCGGGAAGCCACTCGACTGGCCCACGAGCACGTGGATCGACGTGATGAGCACCGAGTCGGACGGCCACTGGATTCCCCAGGAGCGCAAGGCGCTGGCCTGGGTGCTGGAGGGGCTTGTCAACAACCGCGGCATCGACCCCGAGGACATCATGGTGATCGCGCCCTTCCGCGAAGTGGCGAGAGCCGCGGCGAAGATCGCCGCCCCGTACAAGAAGATCAAAGCCGGTACCGTCCACACCGCCCAGGGAAAGGAAGCCGAGATCGTCGTACTTGTTCTCGGCGGCGACCCGAACAAGCCAGGCGCCAAGGGTTGGGCCGCCCAACGCCCCAACCTGCTCAACGTCGCGGTAAGCCGCGCGAAACGACGCCTCTATGTCATCGGAAACCGCGCCGAATGGGCCCGCCAACGCCACGCCACTTCGACGTTCTCGCCGCGAGCCTCGAAGTGCGCACATCGCGGCAGTGAATCCTCTTGCCGAACGCCAGGGCCGGGGGGCTGCTCAAAATGGCCGCCCGTCGGGGCGGTGTACTCGACCCGCGAGAAGTGTCGTAGTCAGGCGGCACACTGGTTCCCGGCGTGGGAGGTGGGGGTCTTGGCGAAGGGCTTCGGCCGGGAGAGGGCCCGGGGGCTGCTCGGGCTCGCCGTCTGGGAGGTGGAGCTCGCCGTGGAGACCGGTCTGCTCAGACGTCTCCCCGATCGCACCTTCGACCCCGTCTCCATCAACACGGCACAAGCCGACCTGGAGCTGTTCCGACGGCTTCTCGCCGCTGAGCGTCGCCGCAATACCAGTGAGGCGGCGGCCAGGCTTGGCGTCTCGACTGACGCCTTCAAACGGATCGCCGCTGTGGTCGGCCTGGCGCCCGTGGTCACTGAGGAGATCAGGAAATACGGCCGGATCCTGACCGTCGCGTACTACCGCACGGCAGATGTCGACGCCTTGGCCGATCACGCCCGCGCCGACACCGAGCTTCGCGCCGTCGCCCGGGCGGTCTCCCGTTCGGAGGCCGCCAAGAAAGCCGCCCGGACGCGAAAGCTGAACCTCGCTCGGGCCGCAGCGGCCCGCGCGGAAATCGGGGTCATCAAGCCGGCCCCCGACGCGGATCCGGTTCAGGTCCTCCTCTGGGCCGCAGCGCTGATGGCGGCTGGCGGGGTCTGGCCTGGACCGCTCCAGCCCCTCCGCCGCATGTCGGATCGGCGCGTCGATCCACTGATCGCGACTTTGCGCGAGGCCCGCCTTTCCCGTGCGGAGCTGGAGGGGATGCTCGCTGAGCTCGCCGAGAGATCGACCGAGCTGATCGGTCTCCTGGTCCCGCCTGAGGTCGCGGAGCGGGAGTTGGGTGTCCCGGTCGCCATGCTGCCGGCGGATCTGCCCCGGTTCGGAGACCACCTGTTGGCGCCCGTCGTCCACGAGGTGGTCTCCTCGCCACCGTCTTGGCTGCTGCGGGCGCGAGCGGATCGGGAGCTGGAACTGGCCGCTGACGCGGAGGCCAAGCGCGCCGCCGAAGAGGTTGCCAGACGGCGGCGGGCCGAGCAGGCTGCGGTCGACGATGCCGTCCGAGTGGTCTCCAGGTTGTCCGACGAGTCCGTGGCGGAGATCTTCGGCCTGTCTGTCGAGGTGATCCGGCTGCTCCGTCCGAACAGCGGTCACTGGTCGGCCGAGTTCGTCGCGGGGTTGTCCCGGCGTACTCCGCCGTGGCTACAGGGTGAGGCCGCAGCCCGCCGGGAGGCCGATCGCCGCCGTCGCGCCACCGCCAACCGCGTTCGGCGGCGCACAGCCCGTCGACTCTCCTGGCGTCGACACTGGGCCGAGGCGTTCGGCCTTCCCCTCGAATACGTCCCCGAAACGATCGGACGGCCCACCCCCAAAGCGATCGAGGCCGCCAGGCGAGACCCGCCCCACTGGACGCGCGGGCCGGCGCCCGGCTGAAGCTCGTACCGACAGCGACGCTGGAGGTGCCGTCAGGATCCTCAGCCGATGCCTGCACGTTGGCGTCTGGCAAGGGAGTCCGGAGAGTAGGACCGGGTCCCCTGGTCGTGCCGTGAAGGGCGCCGCACGAGCGATCCCGGTGGTGCGGATACGGCAACGTGTGGAGCAATGACATCACCGAACGCAGTTCATCTCATACTGTAAGTTTTCGGTGACATGCTCAGGTATGAGGGAGATTGCGCTGACTTCCTCAAATGTCCGGATGGGGTAGCCGGTCACCACGTCCCGGTACCGCTGGCGGATGATCAGCTCCGGGTTGGCGAAGACCTCCTGCGCCAGGCAGGTCGAGCGCCTGCTCGCTGAGGCCGAACGCGCCTATTCCCAAGGTGCCACTGATCGCGACCGGCGTGGATCGCACTGCACGAGACAGTGGAATTGAACGCCGAGGCGGGACGCTGCTGGAGCCTGCTGGGCGAGCATCACCGGGCGGCGGAGTGTGCCGAAGCAGCCGTGCGCGCGTTCCAGGAACGTCTTCCTCGCTCGGCTCAGTTCAACCAGGTGCACGCCGCCGAGGCGTACCTGGGACTGGACGAACTGGATCACGCCCTCGACTTCGCCCGAGCCGCGATCCCGATGGCCAAGGCACTCAGCTCCGCCCGCGCGACCGAGGGCCTCACCGGCTTCGTCGACCGCCTGGATCCATACAGCACCAGCGTGGCGGTCCGAGAGTTCCGCGACCACCTGCGAAGTGAACTGGCCGCTTGAGGTCCTGAAGATCGACTACGCGTGCGACCTCCACCGCACCGCCTGGCAGACCGTATGGACCGACTCCCGAAGCCTTCCGGGTGGGGTACCGCACGGTGGTGACAATCGGCCGCGGGTGGGGCCGTGACGGAGGATTAAGATACTTATGAGGAGTCGGCCTCATGCTTCACCTGCGCCGACGGGCACCCAGGGGGGTGCAAAATGACCATCTTTAATGCGATCTTCGTAGCCTTGATCCTTGGCACGGCGTGGCTGGTGACGAGCGTGCGCATCGTCCGGCAGTTCGAACGGGGCATCGTCTACCGGTTCGGGCGCGTGCAATCGGCGATCCGCGGACCCGGGCTGGCGCTGCTCGTGCCGATCGCCGACCGTCTGCAGAAGGTCAACCTGCAGATCATCACGATGCCGGTACCCGGCCAGGACGGCATCACCCGCGACAATGTGACCGTCCGCGTGGACGCCGTTGTCTATTTCAATGTCATCGACCCGATGCGGGTGGCCGTTGACGTGCAGGACTACGTGTCCGCCATCGGCCAGGTCGCGCAGACCTCGCTGCGGTCGATCATCGGCAAGAGCGAGCTCGACGACCTGCTGTCCAACCGGGAGCAACTCAACCAGGGCCTGGAACTGATGATCGACAGTCCGGCGCTGGGCTGGGGCGTGCACATCGACCGCGTGGAGATCAAGGATGTGGCGCTGCCCGAGTCGATGAAACGGTCGATCGCCCGCCAGGCCGAAGCCGAGCGCGAGCGGCGGGCCCGCGTCATCACCGCCGACGGCGAACTACAGGCCTCGGCCAAGTTGAGCCAGGCCGCCGAAACGATGGCACTGCACCCGGCCGCGCTGCAATTGCGCCTGCTCCAGACCGTGGTCGAAGTCGCCGCCGAGAAGAACTCGACGCTCGTGCTGCCCTTCCCTGTAGAGCTGCTCAGGTTCCTGGAAAGAGCGGCACCCGTTGGGGAGGACGGCCGGTCGGATGATGCCGCGATCGTACCGTCCGACACGGCGCCTGCCACGGACAACGGCCCGTCGATCTCGCGCGCGCCGCACATCCCCGACGCCCGCCAAGCCGAGCAGGCCACGCCCGTCGGCGGACGATCGACCGGCTAGGTCGCTGGCCTGGCCTGGTGGTCACCGTCGCCCGCTCCGACGGCCTGCGGCGGGGTCGGTAGGGGCGGCCACGGTACGCTTCGCGCCGATATGGCATCAGAGCAGGTCAACCGGGGCGGCGGCGGCCCCCTGCCTGCCGCCGCCCCTCCGGGTCACAGCCCGTACAACCGGCGGGCCTCCTGAACGGTCTCCGGCTTGACCTCGCCGCGCCGGGCCAGCGCCGCGAGCGCCGCGACCACGATCGACTCCGGGTCGACCCCGAAGTGGCGGCGGGCCGCCTCGCGGGTGTCTGACAGGCCGAAGCCGTCCGTGCCGATCGAGTGCCAGTCCTGCGGCACCCACTGGCTGATCTGGTCCGGGACCGCCCGCATCCAGTCGCTGACCGCGAGCACCGGCCCGGGCGCGCCCTGAAGGACGCGGGTGACGTACGGGACCCGCTCCTCGCCCCTCAGCAGCGCCTCGTCGCAGGCCAGGGCGTCGCGGCGCAGCTCGCTCCAGGAGGTGGCGGACCACACGTCGGCGGCTACGCCCCACTCGGCGAGGGCCCGCTGGGCCGCGAGGACCCAGTGGATGGCGGTGCCGGAGGCGAGCAACTGCAGGCGCGGGGCGTCCCCGGGCAGGCCCTCGGCCTCCTGGAAGCGGTAGAGGCCCTTGACGATGCCCTCCTCGACCCCCTTGGGCATGGCGGGCTGGACCTTCGGCTCGTTGTACACCGTGAGGTAGTAGAAGACGTTCTCCGCGTCCGGCCCGTACATCCGGCGCAGGCCGTCGCGGACGATCATCGCCACCTCGTACCCGAACGCCGGGTCGTAGGCGAGCGCCGCCGGGTTGGTGGAGGCGATCAGGTGCGAGTGGCCGTCCGCGTGCTGCAGGCCCTCGCCGGTCATCGTCGTACGGCCGGCGGTCGCGCCGATGAGGAAGCCGCGGCCGAGCTGGTCGGCGAGCGCCCACATCTGGTCGGCCGTCCGCTGCCAGCCGAACATCGAGTAGAAGATGTAGAACGGGATCATCGGCTCGCCGTGGGTGGCGTACGACGTGGCGGCCGCGGTGAAGTCCGCCATCGAACCTGCCTCGGTGATGCCCTCGTTCAGGATCTGGCCGTCCGCGGCCTCCTTGTAGTACATCAGCATGTCGCGGTCGACCGGATCGTAGGTCTGGCCGAGCGGGGAGTAGATGCCGGCGCTCGGGAACAGCGACTCCATGCCGAAGGTGCGCGCCTCGTCCGGGACGATCGGCACCCAGCGCCTGCCGGTCGCCTCGTCCCGCAGCAGGTCCTTGACCAGGCGGACGAACGCCATGGTCGTCGCGATCTCCTGGCTGCCCGACCCCTTGGCCAGGGTCTCGAACGGCTTGGTCGGCGGCTCGGGCAACGCCACCGGGCGCACCTTGCGGGCCGGGGCGGGGCCGCCCAGCGCGGCCCGGCGCTCCTGCAGGTAGCGAACCTCGGGCGAGCCGGCGCCCGGGTGAACGTACGGCACGATGTCCTCGTCCAGCCTGCTGTCGGGGATGGGGAGCTCCAGCAGGTCGCGCATCGCGCGGAACTGCTTGCCCGTCAGCTTCTTCATCTGGTGGTTGGCGTTGCGCGACTCGAAGCCGGGGCCGAGCGTATAGCCCTTGACCGTCTGGGCGAGGATCACGGTCGGCGCGCCGCGGTGCTCGACCGCGGCGCGGTAGGCGGCGTACACCTTGCGCGGCTCGTGGCCCGCCCGCGAGGTGTGGAAGCACTCGACGATCTTCGCGTCGGTGAACACCTTCGCCATCTCGGCCAGCGCCGGGTGGGCGCCGAAGAAGTGCTCGCGGATGTAGGCGGCGTCGCGGGTCGCGTACGTCTGGAACTGGGCGTCGGGCACCTCACGCAGCCGCTGTACGAGCGCTCCGGTGGTGTCGAGTGCGAACAGCTCGTCCCAGGCCGAGCCCCAGAGGGCCTTGATCACATTCCAGCCCGCCGCGCGGAACCGGGCCTCCAGCTCCTGAACGATCTTGAAGTTGGCGCGTACCGGCCCGTCGAGCCGCTGCAGGTTGCAGTTGATCACGAAGGTGAGGTTGTCCAGCTCCTCGCGACCGGCCAGGGTGAGCGCGGCGGTCGACTCGGGCTCGTCCATCTCGCCGTCACCGAGGAACGCCCATACTCGGGATCCGGAGGTGTCCTTGATGCCGCGGTGCTGCAGGTAGCGGTTGAACCGCGCCTGGTAGATCGCCGCCAGCGGGCCCAGGCCCATCGACACGGTCGGGAACTCCCAGAGCCAGGGCAGCCGGCGCGGGTGCGGGTAGGAAGGCAGGCCGTCGCCGCCCACCTCCCGGCGGAAGCGGTCGAGGTGCTCCTCGCTCAGCCGTCCATCGAGGAAGGCCCGGGCGTAGATGCCGGGGGAGGCGTGGCCCTGGATGAACAGCTGGTCGCCCGAGCCGTCGGCCTCCTTGCCGCGGAAGAAGTGCTGGAAACCGATCTCGTAGAGCCAGGCGGCGGAGGCGTACGTGGCGATGTGGCCTCCAAGGCCATCGCGGCTGCCCCGGGTCACCATGACCGCCGCGTTCCAGCGGTTCCAGGCCGTGACGCGCCGCTCCATCTCCTCGTCGCCGGGGAACTCCGGCTCGGCGGCCGTCGGGATGGTGTTGACGTAGTCGGTCTCCAGCAGCCTCGGCAGCGCGAGACCGGCGCCCTCGGCGTGCTCGAGGGTGCGGCGCATGAGGTAGGCGGCCCGGTTAGGGCCGGCGGCCTCGGTGACCGCGTCCAGCGAGGCCGCCCACTCGGCGGTCTCCTCCGGATCACGGTCGGGGAACTGGTCGAGGGCGCTCGGCTGGGTGCGCATGGCGTCGCTCATAGGGGCTGCCTTCCAAGTGGCCCGCACCTCGGGGGAGGACGAGACGGTACGAAAGGGGCCCTGCCGTCCGGACAGGGTGCGGACCGGTAGGCCCGCCCGCCTACTGTACGTCTGATCGATGATCGATCAAAATACTTGCGGCAAATTTCGCCAAGGGCAATGATCTCAATTTTTGCCACCCGCCCGCCACCCTCGGTCCTCCCGGCCTCGGGCAGCCGGCCGCCAAACCTCGGCCTCCGGCCCATGGCGCTGGCCCTGGCCCTGGCACGTCGATCTTCAGACCTCCCCTGGGCCTGAGTGATGCCTCGGACCTATGGCATGGGTATGCGGGAGCCTTCGGGATCACGCCCGGGCGCGGTAGGGCGTCGCGGCGCGCAAGTGAGCACGTGCTCCTTGACCAACCGGCCCACCTGCGGATCCTTTCGCCGGAAGGCCTCGACGACCGCCTCGTGCTCCTCCGCGTACGACTGCTGGTGGGTGCCCAGCCACCGTATCGAGAGCGCCGTCCAGACCTCGATGCCCAGTGACTCCCAGGTGTGCAGCAGCACGCCGTTCCCCGAGGCGCGCACCAGCTCCCGATGGAAGGCCACCGTATGCCGCACCTGTGCCTCGGCATCGCTCCTGCGGTCGGCCTCGTACAGCGCGGCCACCTCGGGCTCCAGGACCGAGACGTCCTTGCCCAACCGGGGCGCGGCCAGCTCGGCGGCGATCTGCTCCAGGCCCGCCCGCACCGGATAGATCTCCTCCAGGTCGGCCGCGGTCAGATTGCGGACCCGGACCCCCTTGTTCGGCGCCGACTCGATCAGCCGCAGCGTCTCCAGCTCCCGCAGCGCCTCCCGGACCGGCGTCTGGCTGACCTCCAGCTCCGTGGCGATCCGCCGCTCCACGATGCGCTCGCCCGGCTTCCACCGCCCGCTGACGATCCCCTCCACGATGTACTCGCGGATCTGCTCGCGCAGCGAGCGCACAACAGGCGAGGCCATGGGCACTCCTTGAAAGACCGGCGCCTGCCCGGCCCCCGCGGCCGGACCCCACGCCGCAACGCCGGCACCCGCACCGGCGGACCCGGCCGAGGAGGTTCGGTGAGCGGTCATCTGCTACCGAGCCTAGTACGGCCCGCGCCCTTGGCCAGGTAGGTGTGCGCGGGTAGACCCAAACGGCCCCATTCTCCCGAATCAAGCATTTGGATGGGCATCATGACACCTATCACCAAGCGGGACATCGGGCTGGACCATGTCGCCGATGCTGAACCGGGGGTCGCCTGCGAGCCGAGGTGCGCCCTCCCACTTCTGCTGCTGGACGGCCCAGGCGTCCAGCAGGTGACCGTCCTCCAGGTATCGGCGTCGGGCGCTCTCCGCCGAGCCTGAGGCCTGCGCCACGAAGACCACTATCGCGTGCCAGGTGCCTTCGCTCAAGACCGCGTACGTGCCCCGGTGAAGCCCCCTGGTTTTCGGGTTGTTCCGGATGTTCCGGACGTCCGGGGCGAGTGCCTTGAGTGCGTCCCGGGATCCGGGCGCTGGTTCACCGACCACCAGGCACGACTGGGGCCGGAGACCCTTCAGCCAGCCCAGTTCCTGGGTTGAGGGCCGGTAGTGCAGGTCGTCTTCCGCCACGGTGCACACTCCAGTTCACTTCATCGGGACGTCGCAGGACGCGCAGGCTGCGCGGATCGGCTGCGTGAGCAGGAGCCGGAAGCGTCTTGTTGTGGATTTGCAACAGTGGGTGTCGCTCGAACTCCGGGCGACACCCACTGGACGGTTCTCAGGCGGCGTGCATTGCGGGCGGTTCGAGGCAGATGACGTCGGGGACGACGGCGGCCAGGTGACGGCTGAGCGAGCCGCGGCGGGAGACGACCGTCACGTGCAGGCCGGTCGCCGTCAGCGAGCCGGCGAGCTCGGTGAAGTAGCCGTCTCCGGACCCGATGACCACGCGCTCGAACCGCCGGTCGATGCGGTCCTCGTACGCCGACTCGACCAGGGCGCTGTCGGCGCCGTCGGGACCGGAACGCGCGAGCAGTCGCACTCCGTGGAACGCGATCCCCACAGCCACGAGGGCCGTGTGGTTCACCGCCACGACGTAGTGGTCCATCGCTCCTATGGGCACGAGCGCCTCGTAGACCATCATCACCTCCTCGACCTCGGAGGTCGTGGGACGGGTCGAGCCCACGAGATTCTCGATGTCGAGCAGGTGCATGGCCCGGCCATGCCGCAGCGACTCCTGGTGCTCCAAACGACGGGAACGGCGGCTCCTCGGCCGCGAGGCGCGGGTGCGGAACTCGTCCAGGTGCGTGACGGGGGTGATCACGATCAAAGCCCTTTCCACGAGTGCAATGGTGTGCGTCTAAATTGATTACAGCACATGTGAACTCGATGCACAAAGGAATTCCAGAGCCCTCGTCACCCTGTCGAGACCTGCCTGCTGAACGGCCGACGGAACTCCAGACCCAACAGGAAGAACGGGGTGTAGGACATCAATCCGGGCCAGGCGCTGACTTCTGTGTGCCCGGCAGCGGGGGTGTTGCGCCCACTGGCGAAGTCGCGCGAGTCCAGGGCGCAGATCCGGCAGCGAGTGGAGCGGCGCGCGGTGGCCCGAGCAGTTGGGGAGCGCGAAAGCGACGGCCTTGGCGGGGGCGTCAGTGGTGATCGTGGTCGTCCGGTACGCCTGGCAGTGGCCCTGGGACAGCTCGTAGGTCATCAGCAGGCCGCGGCCATTCTCGGCGAGTAGTGACAGATCCGGCTCCGGCAGCGTGGACAGTCGCTGGAAGGCGTGGCGGATCTTCTCTGGCTCCGGGTCGCCGTCGACGACCTCGCACCACGTGGGGACCCCGCCGATGTGGAAGACGCGTAGCTCGTACGGTTGCCGGGCGTGCCGCTCGGCGTTCGCGGCCAGTTCACCGACGATGATCTCGGCGTCGATGACGGCGTCCCGGGCCAGGCCGGCCTGCTGAAGCACGTCACGGATGACGGTACGGGCGCGGCGCGCGGCCGAGCCGTACGGAAGGATCCGCACCAGCACGCGGATGTCGCGGTCGTCCGCAGAAGGCTCCTGGTCCGGGTGTTCCGGCCGGCCCTGGGGGTCGGGTGTGTGGTCCTCGGGTTCCTGGGAGGTGCTGTCGGCGGGTGGCATGAGGGGGCTCCGTTCGCTGTCGGTGGCGGTGGACAGCAGGAAAGGTCAACGGGCGGGCCGAATGAACGTGGCTGCCTGCTCGTTGGCCGGGAGCGGGGGAGGGCGGCACCGGAGGTGGTCGATCTCTGGTCGTTTGCCCGGAAGGGCTTGGCGTGCGCGCGGCCGGGGTGTAATCGTCGTCACAGGAAGTGATCGCACGATTACCGATGGAGTGGTCATGGGGGCGCGGGAGCGTGAGGCGGGCCGTCCTGAGCTGGTCAGAGCACGGCGGCGCAAGGGGCTCAGCCAGGAGGCGGCGGCGGAGGCGGTCGGGGTGTCGCCGACGACGTGGGCTCGGTGGGAGCGGGGTGAGCAGGGGGTACGTGCGCGGCACCGGGCGCGGATGGCGGCCGTGTTCGGAGTCGCGGCGATAGACGTGGAACGGTGGGTCGAGGGGTGGGCCTTCGTGGAGACACCTTGCTGGCCGCTGGTGGACTGTGGGGGCGGCTCGCTGGAGGCTACGGTGAAGTCGGCCGACCTTCTGTGGAGGTTCGAGATGGATCCGTCCCGCCGTCACCTGCTGGCCACGCTGCCGTTCGTTCCCGCTGCGCTGGGGGAGTGGCTGACATCCTGGACCTACGACAGTCCGGCCGCGTCCACCGGTCACGCCGGTTCCGGGCGGGCGGTCGGCATGGCGGACGTCACCCGCGTCAACGAGGCCCGCCAGGCGTTCAGCCAGATGGACCACCAGTTCGGCGCGGGCCTGGTCCGCCCGGTGGTCCTGCGCTACCTCAACAGCAACGTCACCCCACTGCTCCACGGCCGCTACGACGACAAGGTCGGCGCCGAACTGCTGAGCGCAGCGGCCGGCATGAGCAGGATGGCCGGTTGGACGGCATTCGACATGAGCATCCACGGCCAGGCTCAGCAGCACTTCGGTCAAGCCCTGAGGTTCGCCAAAGCGGCCGACGCTCCCTTGGTGGCCGCCTGGATCCTTACCGCGATGACCCGGCAAGCGATCCATATCGACCAGCCCGTCTGGGCCCTACGGCTCGCCCGCTCCGCCGCAGACGCTGCTCGGCAAGCGCAGGCGTCGCCGCGTGTGATGGCCTTGATGGCCGTCAGGGAAGCATGGGCGACGGCGTTGAACGCCAAACCCGGGGAGTCGGGGGACAAGCACAGTGCCAAGCAGGTAGAACGGCTGCTCGGTGAAGCAGAACGCGCCTACGAGCAGGGGCACAGCGACCGTGATCCGTCCTGGATCGCCTTGCATGAACTGGCAGAGCTGAACGCGGAGGCCGGACAGTCCTGGGGTCTGCTCGGTGAGCACCAGCGCGCGGCGGCCTGTGCTGAAGCCGCGGTGAACGAGTTCCGGAACCGCCTCCCGCGCTCCGCGCAGTTCAACAGAGTGCACGCCGCCGACGCCTACCTCAGAATGGGGGAGCTGGAGCAGGCCCTGGACTCCGCCCGGGCCGCGATCGCGATGGCCAAGACGTTGAGCTCGGCTCGCTCGGTGGAGTTCATCACCGGCTTAGCAGACCGCCTTGGACCCTATGGCGGCACGGTAGCGGTCCGAGAGTTTCGCGACCACCTGCGAGCCGAACTGGTCGAATGAGCGTCGGCTTTTGTGGCGTTCATCTACTAGTGATCTGTAAGTCGGTAGGGGCGGCAGGATGCTACCTAAAATATTTGGCCTTCCGTGGGCTGTGGTAGTCGGAGATCCACATGCGGTGACGACCGAAGGCGAAGGTATTCTGAACTGCTCAAAACCTGTTGCAGCTTGTTCTGGACGTCTGGAATTCCCAGATCGGTGAGCATTCGCTGAGTTTCATGATCCACGGCGTACAGGACGATGCCGTGCAGGCCGCGAGTGGCGAGGGTCCGGTAGGTGTTTCGAATCACTTCGTGCAGACGGTCCTGCGCCACATTCGAGGTCGCCCGATCTTTGTTCTTCGTCGCCATCCATCGGCTGTTGCGCCAGGTGAAATCGGTGCCGATGATCAAACCGGCATAGTCCCACTCGAAGCTTTGCGCCGTATAGACACAGCCGATCTGCTCGAAGCCTGTATCGTACGTCGCCCACGATGCCGGGCCGGGTATCCTTTTACGAGAGTATTCTCTTCTGGCATTCCATGGTCGGCGCCAGTCATCGATCACCACCGAATTGATGAGGTTGCCCATTCGGTCCGTCTCCGCAGATTCTACAGGCCATTTCCAGCAATAGCCTGCGGTGATGCGAGCGGTGTGCCCCATGGCGGTACGCGCGCGGAGATAATCCTCCATCCCATGGGGTGACTGGGCCAGTAGAACCTCGAAGTCCTCGTTTTGGTTCCACGGCACAGGTGGGCCGCCATGCTGGCCGAAAAGTTGTTCGACCCAGTCGATATATTCAGGACATCTACTGTGGCGAAACTGGCTCCCCAGCATGATTTCGTGAACGTTCTCAGGTAAGACGCCGCAATCATGCGCGGCCTGACGGATCGCCTCGATCGTGCCAACTTCTTCCGCCCGGATGACCTGGTATGGATCTAGCAAAAAGACGGGAACGCGGGCCGCCTCGATGAGTTCGTATGCCTGGGGTACGTTGGTCCTGTCTTCGGGCTTCGTGCGGAAGTTGCTTGATGTGGGCCGGAGTCGGTGAGCCTCGTCGATAATAAGTGCGTGAAGTTCGTTTCTGTCGCGCCGGCCGTGCTGGTTGAAGTACGTGAAAGTGTCCTCGACCTTCCTCCGGGGACCCGTCAGATGCTTGCGTAGGGCGCCGGCGAAAGCGGTGCTCCCCGAGGCGTGGACTGCCTGGTAGCCAAGGCGGTTAAGTTTGCCCAGGAGTTCCAAGGCGAGAACGCTCTTCCCTGTCCCGGGTCCACCGCGGATTATGAAGACATGCTTGTTGCTGGCGGATCCGGCTTCACGGACAGCCCTGATGACCTGGTTGACGGCATCTTGTTGCTCGTCCAGGAGAACGAAGATGGATCGGGCCCGTACGGTGCGGTCCACGGCCCGCATCAAATCCTCGTTGGGAGTGACGCGTGCCTCGTTGATGTCCCGCAGGTGCTCGCTGGCTCGATCAGCGGAGAGGACAGTGGATAGAAAGGAAACGAAGTCCGAGCGGCCGGAAGCGTCGCCGGTGAAGACTCGCACAGAGTCGTCGCATTCCTCCGGCAGTGGCTCAACCGGAGGGAGAATTTTCTCAACGGCGGCCCGCTCCGCGTTGTGAAGGTTGACCACATGGTACATGTGGGCGCTGTTGAGCAGGGACATGTGCCGACGCATCGATTCCCCGTAGGCCCATATCTGCTGGACGGGATGCTGCACGTCGGCATAACCTCCGGGGTGGATCACCCGGCCGGTTGCACGGTTCATCCTCGCCCACTGCCACTGCTTGTTTTCGATCAATACGACGGACAGCTCCCCGTCGGCCGGATGCGAGCCAACAAGAACCATGTCGACACGGCGATCACTCGACAGGTTGCTCATCTCGAGCACGGTGATGATCTCGCCAAGCCCCGCTTGGATCAGCAGATCCACAACGGCGGGGATGCTCCCGCGCCATGACGTCCTCTCCCCGGCCTCCACGCTGGTGTTGAAGCCCCGAGCTGCCCGTTTGGCCATCTCAGCGATGAGACCTTCCCGGTCCCTGGAAAGTCGTTCCTTCAGTTGAGCTGCTGACATGGCGAGCAGATAGCGTGAACCCATTTCGCTCCTGATGGCGTGGCCTTGCTCCCATAGCCTGCCAGATTGTGACATTTCATGAGATCTTGGCCTCCGCAGGGGTGCGCGAGTGACTGCGAGGTGGATCTTGGGTCGCGTCCGCCGCGCCCCTCTTCCTGTCGGACGAGCACCAGGTCGTGCGGCCCGGCGAACTCGGCACTGTGGCGGACATCAGGAAGCCGTGTGCGCCCTATGACTTGTGCATGTGAATTGGATGCACGAAATTTGCCGGACGCCACCCGATGCGGAAGCTGATCAGCGGACGCGCTCCACGCTGCGGACGATCTGCGCTCCGTGATTGCGAGGTGGGCATGACTCGCGTAGGTCGGATTCTGTCGGTTGATCGCTGTAGCCTGCCTGGCACAAATGTGATGCGGCCCGACGGGCTTCCGCTGGTCTGATGATCGCGGACACGCCCCCATACCGCACGAGTCTTCGTGCTGCGTGGGGGTAGGTCCGTGACGGCGTTTCGGCACTCGGCCGAGAGTCTGGCCAAGCTGGCTTCAGAGTCGCTTCCCGAACGGCGGCTGAGCGAGATCATCGCTGATCATCTGAGGATCACCGCAGGCCTCAACCCGTCGGTTTCCGAGCAGAGATCGTGGGACCGGAGCCTTCCAGTGCTCGCCCACGACCTGGTCGACGCGGGGCTCGGCGGCGTGGAGATGATGGTCGAATACCAGCTCCCGCTGACCAGTAAGCGAGCCGACGTGGTGCTCGCCGGAGTCGATCGCCGCACAGGCGGTGACGCCTACGTCGTGGTCGAACTGAAGCAGTGGAGCCGGGCCGACGTTTTCGAGGAGGACCAGCAACTCGTTCTCCCAGAGGGTGTCCGCGGAGGACCCCGGCTTCATCCGGTGCTTCAGGTCCAGGGTTACTGCGACTACATGGCCGATTTCGTAGGCGCTCTGGCCGAATACCCGCACGCCGTGCGCGGTGTGGCCTACCTCCACAATGCCGCAGACCTCGACGTTCAGGACCTCTACGGCCTTGTCCGTGACGGGCGCACCCGGATGTTCACCAAGTCGAGGCGCGGTGACTTCCTCGATTACCTCCGCGACCAGTTCGCCGCACAGTCGGGCGCCCACGTCGCCGACCGGCTGCTCCGCAGTGCGGTGCGTCCGTCCAAGCAGCTCCTCCAGGTGGCAGCCGAGGAGATCAAGAACAGGGAGCAGTTCGTCCTGCTCGCCGAACAGCGCCTGGCGTACGAGATCGTCCTGCACGCGCTGGAGAGGGCGCGCAAGGCGGACTCCAAGGAGGTCGTCATCGTCACCGGAGGACCTGGCAGCGGCAAGAGCGTGATCGCGCTCTCTCTGCTCGGTGAGCTCTCCCGGCAGAATCGCGCGGTCCTGCACGCCACGGGGTCGCGGTCGTTCACCCAGACGATGCGCAACTACGTCGGCAAGGGTTCCTCCAAGGTGAAGGGCTTGTTCAAGTACTTCAACGACTTCATGCAGGCCGAGCGGAATGGCCTCGAGGTGCTCATCTGCGACGAGGCACACCGGATCCGGGAACTCTCGTCGTCGCGATTCACCCCTGCGAGGCTGCGCACGGGTCGGCCCCAGGTGGACGAGCTGATCGCGGCGGCCAGGGTTCCGGTGTTCCTGCTGGACGAGCACCAGGTCGTGCGTCCCGGCGAGCGCGGCACGGCGGCGGAGATCAGGGAACATGCCGCATCGCAGGGTTTCCGCGTTCACGAGATCTCCCTCGATGCGCAGTTCCGCTGCGGTGGGAGCCGGGCGTACGAAGAGTGGGTGGCGCGTCTCCTTGGACTCAAGGGTGGAGGCCCCGAGCTGTGGACTGGCGACGATCACTTCGACGTGACGCTCGCCGAGTCTCCCCACGAGCTGGATGCGCTGCTGCGAGCGAGCCTGAAAGACGGCTACTCGGCGCGGATGACCGCCGGCTTCTGCTGGAAGTGGAGCAAGCCGAACAAGGACGACACGCTCGTCCCTGATGTCCAGATAGGAGACTGGGCGCGTCCGTGGAACGTCAACGGCGACAGAGCCGTGGGTGACGCACCGGCGAGCGCGCTGTGGGCGACGCTGCCTGGTGGGTTCGAGCAGGTCGGCTGCGTCTACACGGCCCAGGGCTTCGAATACGACTGGAATGGTGTGATCATCGGGCCAGACCTGGTAGCCCGTGACGGGAAGCTGGTCACCGTCCGGTCCGCGAGCAAGGATCCCGCACTCACCCGGGGCGTCACCGACGCGGAGGCCGATCGGCTGATCCGCAACACCTACAAGGTGCTGCTCACCCGCGGCATGGTCGGGACCGCCATCTACGCCGTTGACAGGGAGACCCAGGACTTCCTGGCGAACCTCATCGAGCGGCCCGCTGCCCTCTGATCTGCTGGCCGAGCGTCGGAACCAGGAGAGTCCTCGGATTGGCGGTCCTGCGGAGACGCTGGCATCTCTGCACGCATTGGTGCCGATGTGGAAAGCATGGGCGGTGCTGAACGCCGGGCGTCCAACAGCAGGCCCGCATTTTGTCCGGTTCGCTACTCATTGCGAAAGTCGCTAGGTCCCGGAAAGTCCTTGCTGAAACAAACATCGTGGCGGCTGTTTCTGCGCACAGAATGGTGATCGTGTTACTTTTCCCCGCAGAGGTGGGGAAAGGTGGATCAACGTGGCGACCCGGACGATCATCGATGGACGATATGAGCTGGATGCGGTTCCCATCGGCCGAGGAGGCTATGGCGAAGTGCGCAGCGGCTATGACATGCGCCTCGACCGCCGGGTCGCGGTCAAGTTCATCCGGGTGGATCGGCTCCCGGACGGCAAACCAGACGAGGAGCTGACCAAGCGGTTCGTCCGCGAATCCCGGATCACCGCCCGACTGGAGCATCCTGGCGTCCCGATCGTTTACGACCACGGGACCTATGACGACGAACTCTATATGGTCATGCAGCTCATCGACGGCCACCCGGTCTCCATTGTGCTCGGCGAACTGGAGCAGTTCCCCGTCGGCTGGGCCGCCGCCATCGGTGCGCAGGTGTGCACGGTCCTGTCGGTCGCACACGCGGCATCGCTCGTTCACCGGGATCTCAAGCCCAGCAACCTGATGCTCTGCCCGGACGGAACCGTGAAGGTGCTCGATTTCGGGGTCGCCGGCGCGTACGAGGCGTCGAGTCTGACGAGGATCACCCAGACCGGCGTGACGGCAGGTACCCCGGACTACATGGCCCCGGAGCAGGCGTTCAATGCCGTCACCGCCCCGCAGTCCGACCTGTATTCCCTCGGGGTCGTCCTGTACGAGCTGCTGACCGGGCAGCTACCGTTCACCGGGCCCACGCCCCTCGCGGTGATGCGTGGACACACCGACGAGACTCCGCGGCCCCTGCGTCAACTCCGGCCCGAGATCCCTGTCCGACTGGAGGAGCTTGTTCTCCGGCTCCTCTCCAAGAAGCCCGAGGACAGGCCCGAAAATGCCGGAGAGGTTTTCGCTGGGCTGACCGAGTTCTGCCATGACCTTCCCGTTCTGCCGGATTTCGTGAATGCCGCGACCGTTTCCCCGGTTCTCATGTACGCCTCCGTGGTGGCGGGGATCGCACAACGCACCCGCGTGCCAGCGGCTGAGGTCGTCAGCGCACCGGCTTCGCCTAGGCCTGTCGGGACCGAGCTCGGTGAGAGCGACATCTCACATGCCCGTGCTGATGCCCGGGAGCTGGTGTCGGAGTCCCGGTTCGGCCAGGCGGCCTCGGTGCTCGCCGAGGTGATCGAGCCCGCCGTCCAGGTTCTTGGCCACGCCAACCCCGAACTGATCGGTCTTCGGCTGGATCTGGCCAACGTGCTCTTCCTCGGGGGTGACTACCGAAGGGCCGCTCCGGAGTTCCATCAGCTCGCCGCGGACCTTGCCGCGCGTGAGGGGGAGGACCACGATCTGGTGCTCCGCTGCAGGCTGCAGGAGGCGACCTGCCACGCGAAGGTGGGGGAGACCAGCCTCGCGCTGCGTCAGCTCCGTGATCTGCTGGACGATGAGCATGATTTCGGCGTTGACGAGGACCGCATCCTGGAGCTGCGCCGAGAGATCGGGCTGCTGGAGCTCGCCGCCGGCGACAAGGCCGGGGCGGCCCGCACACTGTCAGCCCTGCTGCCCGACCTGGAGCGCCGTTACGGCCCGCGTCACCCCGGTGTGGACCAGATCGCGGAGATTCTGGCCGACCTGGATCTGCACCCTCCTATCCAATGATCGACCAGCGGGAGGGTTCCTCGAGTACCTCCCGAGCTCCTTCCAGATCTGCCAGGCGCGCGGCGAGAGTGGCGACCGCCAGCCGTTCGGGCAGCGCGGCGCCGAACTTCAGCCCTGCCAACGCCTTGGGGTCCACGTCGGGGAGGCAGAGCCGCTCGGTGGCCCCGGCGGTCGCCTTCCGCCACTCTTCCGGAGTCAGGTTCGCGCGGAGCCGTACGGAATCCTCCTCCGCGCGCTGACCGATGTCCGTGATCTCGGACAGGGTCGCCGCGAGTGTCGCGTTGACCCTGGACCCAGCCCAGGTCCACCAGCGGACGTCGCCGGTGACGTCCCTGGTGATGACGTTCCCACCGGGGTGGACCGTTTCCAGGCCTTCCTCACGGAAGACGGCGAGTCGCTCCTGCGCTCGGCGGCTCAGCCGGACCGGCGGGTCCTCGCCCAGCAGCACAGAGCGCATGGCTCGACAGAGCGCGAAGGAGAGCCCGCCCAGTCCGCGCCCGTTCCAGCGGGCCTTACCTTTGCCGTCCGCAGGTTCGGCGAAACAGCGGCGCCGACGCCAGTCGATGTAATTGACCTTCCAGGTCCGCCCGGCGAGCAGCAGCAGCCTCGGTCCCTCGATCTCCTCGGTGAGCAGCGCGGGATCGGTCCGTCCGATCTCCTTGCGCCCATGCAGCACGGTGAACTCGGGGGCGGCGGTGAAGACGGAGGTCATCTCCATGAAGTGCCGGAATCCGAACCGCCGCTCGGCTTCCGGGCCGATGAACAGCATCCCGGAGTCCCCGTCCAGGAATCCCGTCGCGACCAGATGGTCGACGATGGGTTCGGAGCCTGGGCCGAACGGCCACAGCCCGTTCCACCACTGCGCCCAGATCCGATCTCCGACCCGATGCTCCTGCAGGCAGAGCGCCAGCACCTGCTGGGCCACGATGTGCCGGGGCTCGGGCGGCGGTGTGACCGGCTCCACCCAGCCGCGGCCCCAGAGCAGCAGCAGCGCCGCCGCACGCAGCAGCGACCCTTCGTCCAGGGTGAGGAACAGGCAGTTCCGTACGCTTCCCTCCCGGCGTCCGGTCCGCCCGATTCGCTGCAGGAACGACGCGACGCTGAACGGCGAGTTGATCTGGATCACCCGGTCCAGATCTCCGACGTCGATGCCGAGTTCCAGCGTCGAGGTCGAGACGATGACGCAATCCCGGGCTTGTGCGAACGCCTCCTCAGAGCGTCTTCGCTCGTCGGCGGACAGGGAGGCGTGCGAGAGGAACACGGTGACGCCCAGACTGCTGAGGGCATGCCCCAGCTCCTCGACAAGCTGCTTGGAGTCACAGAAGACGAGCCGTTTCTCGCCACGGTGCAGCGCCTCGATCACTTTCGCGGCGTTGGACACCGACCCCACGTGATCCAGTTGCACCTCTCCAGGAGGTACGGACTGCTTCTCTCCAAGTGGTTCCACCTGCCCCTGGTTGGGCAGGTCGGGTGCGACCACGTGCGCGGGCCGGGTTTCCGCGCCGGCTCCCTGCAGCCAGGTCAGCAGCTCGCCCGGATTGCCCACAGTGGCAGACAGGCCGATCCGCTGGAGCGGGCGGCCGAGCAGGTGAGAGAGGCGTTCCAGTACGGCGAGCAGGTGCCAGCCTCGGTCGTCGCCGGCGAAGGCATGCACCTCGTCGACGACGACGGCCCGTAGCCCGGCGAAGAACTGCCGGTGGTCGACGTTGACGCTGACCAGCATGGACTCCAGCGACTCCGGCGTGGTTAGCAGCACGTCGGGTTGATCCCGCAGGATCTGCTTGCGCCGGGGAGAAGTCACGTCACCGTGCCAGAGCGCCGTACTCCGTCCGAGCCAGCCCGTGTAGCCCTCCAGCCGGGGGAGGAGGTTGTTCAGCAGCGCCTTGATCGGGCAGAGGTAGAGGACCGAGGTGCCGCGCCAGTGGTCTGAGGCCATCCGGGACAGCAACGGGAACATCGCCGCTTCGGTCTTCCCGCCCGCTGTCGGGGCGAGCAGCAGCGCGTCCGCGCCGGCCAGCACCGGTGCGATCGCGCCCTCCTGGAGGGGGCGCAGCCCCGGCCAGGAGAGCGTGTTGACGATGTGGTGCAACACCACGGGATGGAGCTCGGAGGAACTCACGGCAGGTCCAACGAGATGTCGTCCACCGACAGCGCGTTCTGCTCGACCTCGGTCAGCTCGTTCGCGCCGACGGTGAGCCGGTAGTGGGCCCGTGGGTCGAAATCGGGGAACTGGTCCACCCGGTCGAGCACCTCGCCGACCAGCTTCTTCAGGAAGAGCCGGGGGGCGACCCCGGTCCTGCCGCCCAGCGAGCCCGTGACCGCTCGGGCGAGGTCGGCCAGATAGGCGTCGTCCACCACCGAGGTCACCCGGGGAGATGCCCCGGTGGCGTACAGGTCCCTGACCCGGGTCCCCAGTTCCAGCAGGCCATCGTGGCTGAACCCCGGCAGCCGGATCTGCACCGCCCGCGGGTTGTCGAACCGGGCGTCGGTGTCGAAGTCGGTGGCCAGCCTGGCAGCGAGCGGCGCCAGCCGCTGGACTCCCTGGGAACCTTCGGCGAAGAAGGCTGGCGTTCCGGTGATAAGTACATAAAGCCCAGGGAATCGGCCCGAGTCGACTTCGTCGATGAGCTGGCGGAGCGCGTTCAGCGCCTTGTCCCGCACGTCGGACCGGACCCGCTGCAACGTCTCCACCTCGTCGAGCACCAGTAGCAGCCCCTGGTGTCCCGAGTCACGCAGCACGGTCAGCAGCCCCTGCAGGAAGCCGAGCGCCCCGAAATGGTCCAGGTCGCCGCGGACTCCCGCCGCTCGTTTGGCGGACGCGGCCACGTGCGGTTGCCCGCCCAGCCAGGCCAGGACGGCTTCCGCGGTCACCGGATCGGAGGCGGCCAGAGCCGCACGGTAGCCCCGGAGGGCGGCGGCGAACGCGGGCGCGGACCGGCTCACCTCGGCCAGCCGCTTCTCCAGCAGGGTCGCTACGGCCAGGTCCAGGTCCGACTCCGGCACCCCGGCGGCGAGCGAGTCCTCCTCCAGGGTGAACATCCACGCGTCGATCACCGAACGGAGCGCGCTCGGCGGGAACTGCGCGGTCGACAGGTTCTCGCAGAGTCGCCGGTAGACGGTCTCCAGCCGGTGCAGCGGCGTCTCGGTCTCGGAGATCTGCACCTCGGCGACGGCCAGCCCGGCCTGCTTGGCCCGCTCGGCGAGCCACCGGGCGAAGAAGGTCTTGCCCGAGCCGTACTCCCCGCGGACCGCCTTGAAGACGGAGCCGCCTCGCGCCGTGGTGGCGAGTTCGTCGTCTAGTGCGACGGTGAACCTGTCCAGGCCCACCGCGAGCAGGTCCAGCCCGGCAGACGGGACGGTGCCGCGCCGCAGAGCGTCGACGACCTCGCGGCGTCGACGTTCGCTGACGTTCCCTACCGCCATGAGACCCCGAACTGCTCGGCGAGGAGGTCCGCGTCCAGCACGACGGTGACACCGTCCGGGTCGTAGCCGATCGGATCGTAGCCGTCGACGCTGAGCACCCGCCGGACCGCGGCCAGCACGCTTCGCACCCGGGTCGCGGGCACCTGCGCGACCGAGGAGAGCGTCGCCTCGTGCAGCCGCCCGCCGCCTGCCAGCAGCGCGGCCAGCACGCTGCGGACCCGCTCGTCGTCGGGGGCGGTCCGCCCGGCGCTCTCCCGCTGCTGGGTGTAGAGCGGGGTGGCGAGGAGTTCATCGAGGAACCGATCGGTGGCGGGCCGCGGAACCGGCGCCTCGGCCGCAGCCAGTTCCTCGAAGGAGATCAACTCCTCCTGGTTCTCTGAAGGCTTCGAAAGCCGCTGTCCCTGAACCTTCCGGGGAGCGGTGGGGGGCGCGGTGAGCGTGACCGCGGTGTGCCACCAAGCCGGTTCCTGCGCGGGGGCGGGTCGCCAGCCGGCGATCTCGTCCACCGGAGCCGCGCTGAACACCGCGAACGGCACGGCGACCTCGGCAGCCGACACACCGCCGTGATATCCGGCACGCTTACCCGTGTAGCGGAGCTCCTCCCGCCAGGGCAGCACGGCCGCGCCGCCGCCGAGCAGCACGCGGTGCCCCTCGATGGAGATCTCCCCTTCCGTGATCGGTTCGCCGGCGGGTCGCCAGCGGGCCGACCCGGCTCCGGTGCCAGTCAGCGGGACGCTGTCGCGTTCGACGACATGTCCGTGGTCACTGGTGAGGATCAGGGTCCGGCCGGTGGCCCTGGCCGCTTCGGCCAGCGCTTCCAGGTGCTGGATCTGGGACTGGGACCAGGTGGTGCCACCCGGGTCCATCTTGTCGAGAGCGTCGTCGATGGTGTTCAGAACCACGCCGACCACACGGGCCTCGCCTTCCAGGGCTCCGCGCACCTCCGGGTGGAGGGCGTGGCCGCCGGGGGCGCGCAGCTCGTCCTTGTGGAAGAGCCGAGCCGCCGGGTCGCCTACCGCGGCGGCGAACCCGGACTTCTCCTCGTGCTGGCCACCGGTCCGCAGCTTCCCGGTGAGCAGGCTGGTCCGGCAGGTCTCAGTGACGGTCGGTAGCGCGGGCAGCAGCACCCGTCGATGGCCTACCGCGGAGTCGATCAGCTCGATCCACCGCCCGCCCACGAGCTCGGCCGCCAGTTCGGCGAGGACTCCGGCCGACATGCCGTCCAGGACGATCAACAACGACCGGCCGAGCGGCCGGACCAGGGTCGGCAACGCCGATTCGATCGGTACGAGCGTGCCGGGCGGTGAGTCGGCGGCGACCACAGTCGCCAGGTGCCGGGCGAGAACCCGGTCCCGGGCGTCGCGCCGGGCCGCCACCGCCTCCAGCAGCGACCGGTAGACCTTGCCCACCTGCTCGTCGGGGTCACCACCCCAGACATCCGCGAACGCCCACTCCGCGTATGCGCCGATCTTGACTTGGTGATGTAGGGCGTCGGCGAGCGTGGACGTGGGCTCCTCCGGAATCGCTAGCGATCGGAGCAATCTGAGCGCCATCTGAGCCACCACGGCCCGGCGTTCCTGCCCCATCCCCCGCTGGGCCAGTTCATGCGCCGCGAGCTGGGCGTAGGCCTGCTCGGCTTGATCCAGCTCCGCCGGTCCGGGGATGGGCAGCGCGTTCCGTACGGCTTTCGCGAATTCGCGCAGCCGGATGGCGTAGGCGCCGGGCAGCAGCGTGGAACGGGGGATGACCGCCCCGGCGTTGAACGCGCGAAGCAGTCCTTCGGCCCGTTCGAGCAGGCTGTCCGGCCGGCTCAGCTGAGCGATGGCCGCCTCGGCCGCGCGAGCCCAGGTCCGTGCCTGCTCGGCGGGCAGATCGGCGCCGCCCAGCCTGGCCCGGAGCAGGCCGCGCGCCTCGCCGATAGACGGGACGCTGGTCTTGCCCTCCGGCCACAACAGCCCGGCGGCCAGCGCTAGCGGAAGCGCGTCGCCCCCATGCCCGGCCGTCGCGGCACGCAGCGTCCAAGCCCCGGCGGGTCCGGTGACGTCGCCCAGCCAAGCGGCTAGTCCGTCCCTTACCTCGGTGGGGAGCGCCGCGAAGCTCTCCATCGCCACCGGGTCGAGCGACCAGCGGAGCAGCCCGGTCGCGTCCGGGTGTCCAGGGGTGAGGTAGGGCTCGCCGTCCGGGCGGGCGCCGAACAGCACCGAGGAGAGGTTCCCGAGCGCGTGCTCACGGGTGAGCGCGCCGCCGGGCGCAGGCGGCCAGCCCGCACCGGCCGGCTCCCACCTGGACAGGGCCGCGGCGGCCCAGTCCTCCGCCAGCAGCAGCGGATCGATGGTCCGCGCCGCGAACGACTGCTTGAGCAGGTCCCACGGCTTCAACGGGATCAGCATGCCGCGCGCCAGATGGGTGAGCAGCCCGAGCCCGAGGTCGGCGGCGTCCATGTCGGTGAGGAGCACCAGGTATCCGGGGTTTCCCCGGTGTGCGAGGAGTTCCTCCCGGACGGACAGCGCGGACGGGCAGGCCCTGACCTGGACGGTGGTCTCGCCGGCAGCCCCCTCCAGGGGGAACGACGGCTCCCCGGCCCACTCGGGGCGGGCGTGGATGCCGATCACCCGTTTCGACTGGCTGGACATGGCGACGCGGCTGACGATGCCGCGGATCGCGGGCAGCGTAGCGGCGGCGAGACGCGGCCCGGTCGTGGGAGTCTCGGTCACGTCTGCGCTTCCCCTGTCGCGAGCTGCCAGGTGATGGTGATCTGTCCCTCGGGGTGTGCGTCGGCGAGCGCCTTCAGCGTGCTGAGCGCGTCGTTGATCGTGTCCCCGGTCACGGTCACCGTGCCCGCGATGGGCGGATCCGTGCGGCCCGGATCCGTGCGGCCCGGAGGGGTGACGATCGGTTTCGGGTTGACCGGGACGAGCTTGGCCAGGAGTTGCTGCGCCTCTCGCCTGGCTTCGGCGAGCGCCGGGCCGAGGGACGACTGCGTCTCCTGGTAGCCGGCGATCTCGCGGAGTCGTTTCACGATGACGGAGGCGGCCGGGTCGTAGGACGAACGAATGTCGACCGCGCGCAGCAGGTCCCAGTCCATCTGTTCCAGCGCGAACGCCGTGACCTGGGCCGTCCGGAGCGACCGGGCCAGGGTCTCCGGCGCGGCGTCGAGCGCGGCCCGGGCCAGGCTGGTCACCAGGTCGTAGGCTTCGGGCTCGCTGCTCAGCAAGGTGACCACTGAGGCCGCGTTCCTGGCGAGGCCCAGTCGGTCCACGGTCCCGTCGGGGCCACGGTGCCCGGTGAGGCCGAGATCGTCGCGGTGCGTCTCCAGGAGCGTGACAAGTTTCCGTGCCGGTTCCAGCAATGTCCTGGCCTGCTCGCGAACGGCTGCCGCGAGCCTGTTGACCGTGGCGGCCGACCGGCGATCCTTGGACGCCACCCCGAAGACCTTGGCGGCACGGCCGATGGCGTCCTTCCAGTCGGACTCGTCGGGCAGCCGCGGCAGGCGCAATTCGTAGGATGCGTCGATCTTGTCCACGGGCGGCCGGGGAACCGGTCCCTCTTCGCCGCGGTACCACTCACGGTCCTGCGCCAGCGCGAACGCCGCGACGACCAGGCCCCGGACGGCCGCGTCCAGACCGCGTGCCTGCGGCTGGTCGAGCCAGGCGATCAGCTTGCCGACCCCGATGGACTGCTCAAGGCCGTCCTGGGCGGCGAACTGGGTGAACTGGCGCCGCAGCGGGAAGGTGTCGCTGGTCAGCAGGTATGCGTTCTCCAGGGCCTCGCCGAGCTTCAGCGGGTTGGCCACCTTCTTCAGTACGTCCCGGTCCTTGGCCGCGACCGGGACCCGGCCGAGCTCGTCGGCCGCCGCGGCCTCCAGGTACTCCAGCACGGTGGCGATCTCGCCGCGGCGCACCTCGGAGGGGAAGTGCGGATGCGCGGGATACTGCGCGGACAGCATCTGGTCCAGCAGGTGTGTCAGGCAGTCCGCGAGCTTGGCGCCGACCGGCGCTCCGAGGTCGAGTTGCGGATCGAGTGACTTGTAGAAGGACAGATGGCCGCGGGAGGAGTCGATGTCGGCCTCCTCGCGCTCGGCCGCGCCGTACGCCTGCTGGAGCACCTGAGCGAGCTTGCCCTCAAACATGGTCTTCCGGTTGGTGAGGATCGCCCGCGCCGCCGACCGGTCCTGCGGGGACAGATGGTTGGCGTTCTGCTCGAACCGGTCGTCGGAGGCGAGCAGGTAGCGCAGGCAGACCAGCTCGCCGAGGTCGTTCTCCCGCTCACTGGTGAAGAACGCGGGCACCCAGACGACGGTGCGGCTGCGCACCCCGCGGCTCTCCAGGTTCTCGATCCGGGCCAGGTCGTCGTTGGGGCCGAAGTTCTGCTCGTCGAACGGGAAGTCGATGATGAGCTTCCACCGGTCGCCTTCGGCCAGCAGCGCGGAGTCGGGCAGCTCGTCGGTGTTGCGGGCGTTGCCGTAGACGAGGTCCACCGTGCGGCGGCTGCCGCGCCAGACGAACGAATGCGTGTATCCGCCGCCGAGCGTGTCGGTGGGGGCCGACGCGCCGAGCGAGCTGAAGACCAGCCGACGCAGGAGTTGCCGGCGCTCGCCGGTGGTGTCCTGGTTGCGGACCCGGTCCAGCACGCTCTCGTAGTCGACACCGGCGAGCTGGATCGTGATCAGTGGGTTCTTTGGGTCGTCGGAGAGATGGATCTCGCTCACCCCCGACTGCCCGAGGGCCCTGAAGAGGGCCAGGACCTTGCCGGTCTCCTCGCCCGCCAGGCGGGTCCTGATCGTGCCATGGTTCAGGGCGGCCAGCTTCTGCGCGGTGAGCGTGCGCAGCGCCGGTACGTTCGGCGCGATCGCGGCGAGCAGCGCCGTCTTCACCAGCCGGGCGTCGCTGACGAAGGCATGGGTGCGCGGCAGCCCCTCTGCCTGGTCGGCGGTGAGCCGGTGCCGGTCCAGCAGCCGCGGCAGCAGCTTCTCCTCGAACAGGGTGCGCGCGTTGGTGAAGTGCTGCGCGATGTCGTCGGTCAGTGGCACCATGCCCGCGCTCATCAGCACGTCGTAGACGTCGCCGACCGGGATCAGGTCGTCCACTCTCAGCTCGTCCCGACCGCGGCGGAGCAGTTCGGCCATGGTCCGCAGACCTGTCCGCTCCCGCTGCAGGAGGCTGGAGAGGGCGACCATGGTGGAGACCAACGCCGGCGAGAACGGGTAGGTCCGGCGGAACGACACCTGGTCGGAGGAGTCGTCGAGTCCGTCCAGCAGCACGTTCCAGACCTTCGGCTCCCGCGTCACGTGCGCGAATGCCGAGTCCAGCGCCTCACGACCACCGGGCTTGGGGGAGAGCAGTCGCCGTTCCACGATCAACGGGAGGTTTCCGTCGGCGAGAACGATCTTGTTGAAGCGGTCCTCCCACCAGCGGAACGTCTCGCCGGTGGCGTACTTCTCCGCGCCGGTGAAGTTGGCGCCGAGGAAGTCCTTGATGTCCCGCTGCCTGGCGACGAACGACATCAGCGGCACCGGACGCCTGCTGGACGCCGACTCCACCAACTTGGAGAGCTTGGGACCTTCACGGTTCACGAACGTCGTGTCGTTGCTGCGGGAGGCGAGCCAGAGCACGAGCTCGTCGATGAACAGGACGACGCCCTGGTAGCCGAGCCGGCGCGCGTGCCCGCTGACCACCTCCAGCCCTTCCTCCAGCGGAATGTACTCAGCGCCACGGGTGAAGCTGGTGAAGTAGGAATCGACCAGAGCCGTCACCAGGGTGCCACGGGCCTCGTCGCCCACCGGAGCGTACCTGGCGCGATCGTAGGACGCGGCGTCCCACGAGGTGTTCAGGGTGCCCCAGCCACCGGCGGCCCGGCTGACGAGTGACCGGAAGAAGATCTCGTCACCCTGGCGGGCACGCATCCGGTCGGCGTCGGCGAAGAGCCGGTCGGTGCTGTGCACCTCGGGCAGCGACGCGTCCGGGTGGAGCTGGGCGATCTGAGAGACGTAGCCGCCGAGCACCGCCTCCTCCACCGTCGAGGCGCCCATCAGGTGGTAGTTGAGGCAGAGGAGCTTCTTCCCGGCCAGCCAGCCGTCGTGCTTGTCGAGCACCGGTTCTAGGCCGCGAAGCCCGCGGGCGTCCGGGTTGTGCTGGAGGATCGCGTTGAGCACCGCCATGAAGTGGCTCTTGCCGGAGCCGAACGAACCATGCAGGAAGACGGCGTCGCTGACGCCCTTCTCCAGGGTGCCCCGGATGTAGCCGAGGGCCTGGTCGAAGCTCTGCGCGAGCTGCGGGGTGACCACATAGCTGTCCAGGGTTGCCGTGATGCGTGAGACGCCGTCACTGAGCTTGAGTACGAAGTCGTTCGCGCTCAGCGATTCGGGGATCTCGATGACGTCCCTGAGCAGGGTTGCTCCGTCGGGAGAGGCCGCCATTCGTCAGTTCCCCTTCTCATCGGTCGATTGGGTGTTCTTCGCGCTCTTTCTACTTCTGGCGCCGCGAGCGCTCGCCGGCGGCCTCCAGGTGGCCAGGTCCTGCCGGGTCAGCTCATGCTCGGCGAGCCGGTCCCGCAGCCAGCCGGAGAAGTACTCCGCGGGCACGTCACCGTTCTCGGCGTCATACTCGTTGTGCCACTGGTGCAGCCACGGTTCCAGCTCGGCGACGCCCGCCAGCAGCGGGATCACCCGCTCGCCGGTGAGGCCGCGCTCGGCGACCAGGTTCGCCAGGGCGGTTGCCTGTTGCAGGTGGTCCCAGCCCGCCCAGCCGTAGACCGGGCTGGTGTCACCGTCCCGTTCCGCGCCGGGGTAGCCGATGAAGCGCTCCTTGGCCACGTCGAGCTTGCCGCGGTGCCGCCAGAAACCCGGGAGGAAGTCCGCAGAGCCGTACTTCGGCGGTACCCGGATCGGCGCCGGTCGCTCTGCCTCGGAACCGGGACCCGTCTCCGGGATCGGGATCTGCTCCTTCAGCCACCGCTCCTGGTGCCGCGCGTGGGCCGCCTCCCAGGCGTCCTCCTGCCGCTGGAGCTCCCAGACTTGCTCCCACTCGGCGCGCTTGCGCAGTCCGCTCTCCTTGTAGCGGTACGCGGCGAGGAACGGAACCTGCTCGTCCTTGAGGAGAGCGGCCAGGCTCGCGGTCAGGTCGTGGTCGGGGGTTCCGACGTAGAGGTCGAGGACCTGCCGGAAGTCCTCGTCGAGCCGGACCAGGTCGGCGAGCTGCGCCACGCTCAGCGCCCGCGGGTCCCCGTTCCGGTCGCTCCAGAGGCGCGGGTCTTCGAGCCGGTCCAGCAGCCAGTCGCGCAGTGCGGCCGCGCGTGCAGTCTCGTACGGTTCCGCCGCCCAGCGCCGCTTGCACTCCGGGCGCTCAACCAGGTGGAGCAGGGGCTTGTTCGAGATGAAGTCGATCCGCCGCCGGACTAGCTCTTTGTACGCCTCGGGCCAGTGTGCCGGGAGGTCGGTGCGCATGGTCGAGCGGTGCCGCTCGAACCAGGCGGTCTCCGTCTCCCCGGCCTCGACCTGCCTGCCGAGCACGATCTCGAACGCCCGCTGCCCGAGCGTCAGACCCGGCAGGTCGTCCCCGTCGTAGGTGAGGTCCTCCTCCAGGATCCCGTAGAGCCGGTAGACCTCCCAGTCCAGTTCCTCCTGCACCGAGATCATCCGCGCCCGGATCTCCGCGTAACGGTCGCGCGCGGAGTTCAGTGCATCCCTGGTTGGTAGGGCTCCCGCACACAAGGCTGTCGGTGTGACGTAGGCCAGCTCCCGGGCCAGATCATCCAGGAGTCGCGCCCGCTCCCCTGGAAAGTCGGTCGGGAGAGGAAATTCACTGACCTTCGTAGAGCCATACTGGAACCGGACGGTCCATTTCTCAGATTCCAGTCCGCGCTTGACGCCATTGCTGGGTTTGTCCTGGCTGACTTCTTTGAGCCAGAAGCAGGCCGTGGACGAGTTGAGTAGCCCCAACAGTCGCAGATGATCGTCCTCTGTCGCCTTCGCCTTCAGTTTGATCACCGGTGCGGTCTGCTTGAAGACTTTCCCACCCCTGTCCAGAACGAAGTGGTTGTGTGTCGCTACCTCCGCAAACGCGATCGACCAGGTGTGTGCACCCTCATCCTTCGGCAGTTGGTGCCACTCATACCAAGGGCGCCCCTCAGCGAAGTAGGTCCTCTTACTGAAGGTGGCGCGATTCCCGAGTTCTGTCCGTAATGGCCAGAGTCGGCGAGCGTGAAGTGGGGCGTCGTCTGTAAGCGATACGAGTGACTTTGTGTTGTCGTAGGGGTGGAAAGCGTGGCCGCCGGGCTTTGTGTCGAAGTCCCGAACCTCATCGCCGAGGACGAGTCGCTGGTGAAAGTCACCCTCTACGTGCTCTCGAATGAATATCCTGGCAGGCGCGGTCATCGCGTCATCGGTACCCATGACGCCGTAGAAGCCGATTCTCAGGATCTGACTGCCGAGCGTGAGGTCACGTGCAGACTCGATGGTCTCCTTGAGCGTATCTGCGCCGCCGCCAGAGAGGGACCAAGGGTGGCCGGAGAGGCGGGCGCGATCCAGGTCTGTGACAGTGATATAAGCGGTCCCACAAGGAAGTTCGCGCTGGTCGAGGTCAACATTTTCGACAATGGAGCGCCAAACCTTGCCGCGACTCGGATCGGCAGGCTGCGCAGGCTCACCGCGGACGCCTAGGACGGCACGGACCGTAGTAGGTCGGTTTCGGTCACGGTTCTTACCGATCAAAATCACAGTGGGGGTGCCGTGGCCGGGGATGTAGGCACCTGAAGTGTCGATGACGTGCGTGAGATCGACCTTGATGGCAAAGAATTCCTCGATGATTTTTTTGCCGAATTCACGCTTCATAAAGGAGTTTGCGGTTATCTGTCCCACATAACCGGGCTCGCTGTCGTCTTTGACCGCGAGGCGGAAGAAGAGCTCGGCGAAGGGAACTGACAATGCGTATTTCCGATGGCAATAGCCGTATCGATCTCGGTAGGCCTGATTAAGCGCCTTATCCTTGACCTGGATGTAAGGCGGGTTGCCGACGACGACATGGTAGCGGCCGTAATCGAGGATGCAGGGGAACTGGTCGAGGTCTTCCCATCCGTACAGGTGGTAGGCCAATGGATCGGCCTTTTCTGCCTCGTCCTCGTCTTGCTTATCGCCCCAAAGCATGCCCTCAACGTTGATCTCAGTCTGCCGACCGCCGGACGCGCCGCCGCCGTAGATGAGGGAGTCGCCGGTTCCGACGTTCAATCGCAGCTCTGGAGTATCGAGAGCGTCCAGGCGGGTCGCCCGGCAAGCACGGAGAGCGGCGACCATCAGGCGGAACTTGGTGATCGCGGTTGCGGCGGGGTTGATGTCCACGCCGTGCACGCTGTCCAGCGCGTGCTGCACCCGGACCCGAGGGTCGGTGCCGGGCTCTAGTCGGAGCCACTCGTCCAGCAGTCGGTCGAACGCGCCGAGCAGGAAGTGTCCCGACCCGCAGGTGGGGTCGATCAGCTTCAGTTCCGCCAGGTCGAATCGTTCCAGAGCAGGGGTGAGGGTCTGGTCGAGGATGAACTCCTCCACGAAGACTGGGGTCTGCAGCAGCGCGTACTTCTCCTGGACATGCACGGAAAGGTCCTGGTAGAGGTCGCCCAGGAAGCGAGTGTCCAGGCTCTCACTGTGGAAGTCGTGTACGAGCCGTACGCCGTCCTCGTCGCGGCGCCGGAAGGCGTCGATCAGCGCGTCGGCGCGGTCCGCCGAGATGTCCCACCACCAGACGAAGTCGGTGTCGGGAAGGAGCGCATGCCCGGCTCGGGTGGAGCGGAGCCAGCGGAACGCCTCGCGGAGCCACTCGCGAGCGTTGAGCCGAGGGTTGGCCGCGATCCATGCCTCTTCGGCGTCGGCCGCCTCACTTGTCGCGTGCCCTTCCGCATTGCGCGAGGCGATCCAGCGGTGCCCGGTCAGGTCGTTGTCCTCGCAGAACCGGATGAACGCGCAGGCGACCACCCAGGAACTAGCCGCCTGCTCACACTGGTCGTCCAGCCAGGCGGTAGGGCCCTCCCCTGTCCGCTTGGCGGCGCGGGCGGTGCCGTACATCTCGTCCAGCCGGGCCTTGAGCCCTGGCACGCTCCGCGCCTGATCTCGCAGGTCCGCCACCACGAGTTGAGCCTGCCGCTGGAGATCCCGTAACAGTTCGGCGGAGACAACCGACACCTGACGACCCCTTCCGTAGTCACACGCGCCTATAGATCATCCCAGAAATAGGTAAAGAGTTATTACCTTCAGCACGCTGTCAACTACATAACGAAATTCAGGGGTCGATCAGGCTTGGGCCACCTCGATTACTGCTGTCCACCGTGGGTCTGGATGTCACCCCGCCGTGCTCAGCGCGAAGAACGCCAGCGACTGAGCCTGGGGCTCAGGACGCGGCGGCATGCTGGTGGGCCCTGATCCAGGTGGTGGAGAGCTGGACCGCGCCGATGGCACCCGGAGCCGGGTGCCCGTCGAGGTGCGGCCGGCCGCTCTGGTTGGCGGGAAGCAGCAGCCACCGGGCCGCGGGGCGAGCCGAGGTCTGGTCGGCCAGTTCTTCCAGCACGGTCAGCCGGTCGTATCGTGCCAGCGGCGCCGCCTCCACGATCAGCAGGGGCTCCTCGGTGGTCCGGAGCCGCTCCTCCAGACTTTCGGCGGCCAGCGCGACGAGCTGGCGCAGGTTGGCCGCGTCCTGCGGGGAGGCGTCCGGGCGATCCGAGCGGAGCACCAGCGCCCAGTCGACGCCATGGGTCCGCGCGGTGGCGCGCATGGCGGCGAGCAACTCAGCGGTGACGTCCACCGTCTCGATGCCGAACCGGCGCTGGAGCGCCTCGATCGCCTGCGGATACCAGACATGCCCCACGTTGAGCGTGACGAATCCGCGATCGGTCAGCGAGACCGTCATCCGGCGTTCGAAGTCCGACGCGGCGCGGTCCCGCGTGGCGGCGGAGCCTCGGGTGCCCGACTGGTAGCTCGTCGGCGGGATGAGGGTGCTCTCGGCGCCTCGCGGCTGGTAGGCGGTCCCGGTGCGGACCAGCGGCACCTTCGCCAGCTTGATCAGGGCGTCCAGCTCGCCGAGACTCGTCGGAAGTGGCCCGATCTCCGGGTAGCGGGCGAGGACGCGAGCCCTGAGCTGGTTCGCATCCAGGCCATGCCGTAGCGCGCCGAACGACGAGGCCAGCAGTTCCAGGGCCCGGCGCGGCTCCATGCGCCGCGGATAGATCTCGCCGAGACCGTTGGCGGCAGCCCGTTCGGACACCGACGCGGCCAGCGTCGCGAGCCGTTCCGGGGGCAGCTCCGTCATGCCGGGTGCGAGTCGCACGGAACGCAGGGCGGCCTCGACCTGCGACGGCGACAGGAGCGGGTCCGCCGCGGCGAGCCGGTCGGCGGCCCGGGCCAGCCGGGTCGCGTAGTCGAGCAGGTCGGTGCCCGGGACGGCTTCCGGATCGGTGGGCTTCTCCAGCGCGATGACCGCGCCGCCCGGGGCGCGGCGGTGCAGGAGCCGGGCGGCGCCGCCCCGTTCGGACTCGACCTCGACGGCTGCCCTGACCAGACCGAGGGTCCGGCGGCGCCGGTCTTCACCGGCTGCGGCCGAGCCTCGCGAGACGAGCAGCGCGTCGGCCAGAGCCGCCGCGGAGCTCACCCCTCCCATCTCCTCGGCCAGGGCGACCAGCTCGTTTCGCACCTGGGCGAGCTTCCGCGGCCAGCCCTTGCGTGCCTCGGGCACGACCTGGCCGACCCGACCTCCGCTGACTCCGGCGGCCTTACCCAGGTCGGAATTGGACGGCCAGACGACGTCCAGCGCGTCGAGACCCAGGTAGAGCCGGAGGATCCGGAGCTCGGTGGAGTCCGCCTGTGCAGTCCCCTTCTTGGGGGCCTTGGGCAGCAGCGACTCCAGCACCGCGTCGATGCCGCGCCGGGAGTCGCCGTCCGTGACGACAGGCTGCATGGCGCCCTGCTGAAGCCGGCCGCGCCACTGTTTGGCTCGACGCCGAATCTCCTTCTTGGTGGGGTCGGCGATACCGGAGAGCCGGGAGAGCTCGAACGCGTTGCGGGCGAGCAGGTCCGCGACAGTCCGCACCTCGATCCGGTGCAGAGCGTCAACGGCCCGCGGTGTGAGCCCGGCGGCGGCGACCGCCGTCTCCAGCGTGGCCCCTGCCGCCAGCTTGTCGAGTTCGTCGCCGGTGACCGGGTTGACGCTGCCGCCGCCGGTGACCGGGACGGGTGCCGGAACGGCCGCGGAGATCCGCTGCCAGGCGGTCCGCATGCTCTCCAGGGAGTCATGCCGGGCCTTGACCTCGCGGGCGAGCGCCATGCGGAAGAACGAGAGCAGGCCGTCGCGGGCTGGACCCGGCTCGAATACGTCCTCGTCGATCGTGACGTCGCTGTCCACCGTCGCGGGGTGGCTGTTCCCCGTGCCGTAGAGGGGGGTCTGGCCGGTGGCCATCTCGTACATCGTGACCGCGGCGGCGTACCGCTCGGCCGCTTGGTCGTACTGGGGGCGGTGCACGGGATGGAAGAACGGGTCGAGGTAGGGCGGGGTGCCGACCGAGGTCTGCTCCACCGGCGCCTTGGCGAGAGAGAAGTCGAACAGCGTGAGGTGGACCTCGTCGTTCCTGCCGAGGGCACGGAACGCCAGGTTGTCGGGCTTGATGTCGCGATGGGTGACTCCGGCGAGGTCCAGCGAATGCAGGATCTCAAGCAGGTCGGTGCCCCAGCGGAGCAGGAAGTCCAGTGAGAGGCGACCCTCCCGCCGGATCATCGTGGCCAGGCTTTCCCGGCCGGCGTCCTCCAGCAGCAGCGCCGTACGTCCACTCACCTGCAGCGGACCGGCGAGACTGCGGGCGATCCGAGGTTCACGGGCACGGGGCAGCACCGAGGCCTCGTCGAGCAGTCGCTGCCTGGCGCCTTCCTCGTCCAGCGCCACCTTCAGGACGGCCTCGCCGAGCTTGGGATCCTTGACGAGCAGGGCGACGGCGGTGGACCCCTGGCCGAGCCGCTGCAGGACCTCGAACCGGCCGGGTTCTTCCTTCGTGCCGAGGACGGCGCCCTGCCCGGCGGTGAGCGGGTCGACCCGCGGCTGACCGCCGATCTCGGCGATCAGTTCTTCCAGGGCCTGCGCGAACCGGTCCACCGACTCGGTGCGCAGATCCACGTCACCCGTGGTCGCCTCGCGGACCAGATCGATCATCGTCTGCGAGGCGCCGGGCAGTTCAGGGGTGAGATCGAGGCCGTTCTCCCGAGCGATCCGCAGCAGCAGGTCCTCGTTCGACTCCGCGGGGGCCTTGCCGGTCAGGATGAGGAAGGTCAGCGCGCCCAGTCCGAACACGTCGGCCAGGACGGCGTCGGCGTCCGTGTTGTGCAGGGTCTCCGGGGCGAGGTAACCGTGCGCGCCCCGATCGGTCAGCGCCTCCAGGGTGCGGGTTCCCGCCACTTGGCCGGTCTGCCCGGGCGCCATCAGGCCGGCGGTGTGCCAGTCACGGACGCGGGCGCCGTACTTGCCGTCGCTGAGCGTCCGGACGTAGACCGAGAGCGGGCTGAGCCTGCGGTGGACCAGTCGGCGCGCGTGCGCGTACCGGAGCGTCCCGGTGAGAGTGCGGACCAGTTCCACACGCTGGTCCACGCTGAGGGAGTCCGCCTTCTGGCGGAGGAAGTGGTCGAGGCGGACCTCGGTCGGGTCGTGGGTGAAGACGACCGCCGGACCCCGCTCATGTTCGTACAGCTCGATGGCCCGCGCGATGCCCGGATAGGCGGCGTTCTCCAGGACGGAGTACTCCCGCTTGGCGGCCCGCAGGATCGCCCCCCGCTCCTCCTCGGAGGCCGCCTTGTTCACCAGGTAGAAGCGGACCCGGCGGGCCTCACCGAGCGAGGGATGCTTAGCGAGGTGGTCCTGCCAGCCAGGACCTTCCGCGATCGGGTCCTCCGAGACCAGCAGGTTGCCAACCCGGCGATGCTTGACGCTCTTGCGGACGCCGGCCCTGGCGATGAGCCGGGCCAGCTCCGCTGATCGCCTGCCGTCGATCAGGTCACGGGAGCTGCGCGGCGCGGCCTCCAGCGCGTCCTTGACGACCTCCTCGAGCCCGGCGGGCCCCTGCCCGTCGATCCGGTAGACGCCGGCCCGGCCACGGCTGTCGAGTCGCACCTCGGTGTCGGGGTTGTGCAGGACCACCGCGGCGTGGACGAATGGCAGCTGACGGCCGCCCGCGTCGACCAGGAGCTGCTTGAAGTGCTGGGCCTTGGAGTTGGCGAGGCGGATGGGGTTGTCCTCTGGACGCCCGTTGTGGAACCAGGTCTGCTGGTCGCCGGTGATCCGGCCGGACCAATGCTTCAGCTCCAGCAGGTAGATGCCGCCGCGCCCGATGACCAGGAGGTCCACCTCGTACTGGCGGTTGTTCTTGGTGGTGAAGGTGAAGTTGCTCCACGCCCTGTAGGGATCGGTCTCGCTGAGCAGTTCGCGGATCGCCGCCAGACCGCTCCGCTCATGGGTGTACTCCGAGGGAGTGACCTCGACCCAGCGGTTACTTCCGGGCTCCACCCGATCCCCCCTCTGGTCGTTAATAGCTCGCAAGTCTAGACATTTCCAATCTTGGGTTGTAGATCGCCTACCCCTCGGACTTGAGTGGGCCGTCGCCGGTCAGGAGCTGGAGGATCTTGACCGCTTCGCCTCGACTGAGCGCGTCGTGGCTCCGCTCGTTGCGGCGGTTGCGCAGGCATCCGTAGCAGGAGGTCTCCTCGCCGCAGTCGCAGCTGGACATCCGCTTCAGCGCGGTCTCGACGACGCGGTCCAGCGACGTGGCGATCCGCATCACCGATCCGGCCCCGCCGGGCACCGAGTCGTAGATCACCAGACTGGTCTGGCCATCGTGGCCGGGGTGCACGGCGCCGTCGATGTCGTTCCTGCTGATCTCAAGACCGTCCGCGGCTCCTTCGAGCAGGGCGTAGAGCGTGGAGATCCACTGCGGACTGGACAGCGCCAGCGAGTCCAGACGCAACTGCATGATGTCGGTCTCGTAGCTGTGGGCGAGAGAACGCCAGCGCAGCGTGCCCTTGCACTCGGACTGCCGCATGGGGTGAGTGTGGGTGGCGGCAGCCCTGCCTCTGCCCAGGTTCAGCGTGGCCCACCCGCACCAGTCGCAGATCAGGAAACCGCCGCCGGTCGCGCCCTCGGCCAGGGCGATCATCTTGCCGCGCGAGCCGGAACGGCACTGCACGGCCAGCCCATTCGTTGCCCGCCAGGTCTGTTCGACGGGTTCGGCCGCGAGCGACACCACATGGGTGGCCCCGTTCCACGAGGTCTTCGGCGGACTCATGCCGGGCTTCGCCGTCTTGTAGTCGGCGACGAAACCGAACTCCGGCACGTAGTACTCGCGGGGCTGCGTGTCGGCGGCCGTGCCGCAGGCCGGGCAGACCGGATCGAGCTTCTCGCTGCCCTGCCGGAAGTGCTGGCAGTGCTTGCACACGTAGTAGAGGTTGCTGATCAGTTCCCGGCCCGGCAGGCGGTAGAGACCCGCCGAACGCCACAGCACGCCGCCGGCGACCACCTCGGAGCCGGGCGCGTACTCGTAGATCGCGCTGGACAGGTCACGGTCCAGCTCCAGCCGTGCTCCGACCGAGCTGTCGCAGTGGGCGGTGCGCAGCTCGACGGTGTCCACCGGGAAGCCGTACTTGGGCAGCACGTTGCGGTTGGCCAGGAAACCGATCAGGTTGCGTTTGGTCAGCGTGTTGATGGTCCGCTGGTAGCGAGCCGCCTGGTCGAACTTCTTGCTGTCCGCGCACTCCTTGATGCGCTGCTCGAAGGTCTCGATGTCCTGGGCGAGCTCCAGCCGCACCTTCTCCAGGAGCTCGCACAGCTCGATCATCCACGATTCCGACTCCACGCCGATCTCGGCCTGCACCGACGGCGGCAGGATCCGGCGGAGGGATGCGGTGATCTGCTGGGGCACGGGAGTGAGGAAGTTCGCCACCATGGTGGAGGGCGCGTCCTTGCCGTCCTCTGCGAGGAAGAACTCGCCCGCAGTGCGCCAGATCTCCCCACTGGTCGCCAAGGCGTGGCGGAAGAACGCCGCGATCGCGACGGAGTGCGCGTGCCTGCGGTCGATCCGTTCGTTGCCGAGCGGCACGTATGGGGCGCGCACCTGGCCCGCGATCATGGTCTCGGGCTCCTGGTAGCGGGACAGGTCATGGGACCGCCGCTGGGCGTAGGTCAGCACGAGAGCGGCGGAGTCGGCCCGCCGTCCGGCCCGTCCGGCCCGCTGGATGTAGTTGGCCGTAGTCGGCGGCATGTTGCGCAGCATCACCGTCTGCAGTTCGCCCACGTCCACGCCCAGCTCGAACGTGGTCGAGCAGGACAGCACGTTGACCTCGCCGCGCAGGAACCTCTGCTGGATGCCGGCAGCCTCGTTGCCGGTCCACTGGGCGGTGTGCTCCTGGGCGACCAGCGGGATCGGCGACATGGTCTGGTAGAGCGTCCGGTAGTGGTCGGAGTCGGTCGTCGTCTCGACCAGCGTGCCTCCACAGCCGAGTGTGGGGCACACCCCGCGCACGGTCACGGTGGTGATGCGCCGGCACAGGTCGCACCGGTAGATCTCCGTGGCGGGCGAGAGCATCAGATGGGCATGACTGACCTGATGCACCACGCCGATCCTGTGCACCTGGTCCTTCGGCAGCCAGCCGTCCTTCATTCCGGTGAGCAGATCCCAGAGTTTCCCCAGCACCTCCTTGGGATCAACCGGCGAGCCGATCGCGTGAAGGACCCGCTTGAGATAGTCGAGCCGCCGGTTGACTCCTCGTGTCGGCACCCAGCTGAGGATCTTGAGCTTGGGCTCGGCTCCGTCCTTGCGAACGTAGATGGGGCCGCGGCGGGGGTCGAACGCCTCGTTGCGAGGGTCGACGTCCTCCAGCATGGTGATCGCGCCCTGGTTCCGCAGCGAACGGGTCAGCTCGGCCAGCAGCGTCCAGCACTCCTCCTCGGAGAGCCCCAGGCCGAGGAGCGCCGGCGGCAGCTTCCACTTTGGGTTGCGGTCCAGCTCCACCCGCATCAGGCCGAGGCCCTCCAACGACTGGCGCTCGTCCATCGCGACCAACTCGTGCATCAGCCAGAGGGAGACCTCGCGCAGCTTCGTCTGCGCGCTGTCCCGGCGTTTGAAGACGCCCGCGTCGGTGGCGGCCCGGGTCGCGTGGTGGAGCAGGTCCACGACCGGGACTCGGTCGTCGCTCTTGGTCGCCCGGGTGAGACCGTCGAGGATCAGACGGCGCCGCTGCAGGTTGGTGTAGCTGTTCTCCAGATAGGGGGCGAAGAAGGCCGCCTGCTGGCGGCTGTCGCTGAAGGTCAGGAGCTTCCGGCCTTCACCCGGCTGGTCGGCCGTGTCCACGTCTGGCGCGGGAGGCAGCTCCTGGTAGAGCGCGGTGGCCAGCACGGCCGCCGCCGCGTCGTTTCCGCTCTCGAACTGCCTGATCTGCCCGGAGCCCCTGGCGCCGCAGGCCAGGCAGGCTGTGGGGGAGCTGGCCTTGGTGTTCAGGCGCCTGACCGGCCGCAGTTGCGTCTCCTGGCAGCCGTCGCGTCCGCAGGTCATGGGGAGAAGGGCATGCAACGCTCCACACCGGGGGCACAGGTGGCCGTCCTGCGCGTCGGTCCCCGGCCCGGACTCCAGCGTCACGTCGTCCTCGTCTGCGACCTCGGGAGCGTCACCGATCAGGAGCCAGGTCCTGGAGTCCTTGTGCTTGATCCGGGGCGTGAAGACCGCACCGCCCGCGGACAGCTCCACCGAGCCGATGAGGTGCACGGCACCGCACCGCTTGCAGCCGGCGAGCTCGAACATGGCGCCGTCGCATGAGGTACAGACCTCGTGCCTGCCGAGTGAGACGTGTGGTCCGGTGCTCGTCAGGCAGGTGAAGGCGCCCTCGGTGGCGCGGGCGAACAGGTGGTAGCGGGCGGAGAGCACGGAGGTGCCCGATGTGTCGTGGACCCGGCTGCCGACCTGGACCAGGGCGGAGAGCGCGCCCTCGGGATCGTCCTGGCCACCGAAGATCAACTGTGCGAGCTTGTCAAACGATTTCGGCCCTCCGGAGAGCGTGCCCCGCAGCGTGGCCATGTTGTGCTCATGGGCGAGAGCCGTACCGGCGGCGGGATGGTCACCGTTCGTCCGCCGTAGCAGTTCACTGCCTGGGTCCTCGCTCTCCGCCAACTCCCGGTAGTCCGCCGCGGAGAGCGGTCCCCAGAACGGGCCCTCCGGCATGGACACCCGCGTCGCGCTGACAAGGTCCTTGCGGCTCTCGTCGCCGTCGACCCACTCGAAGTCGACGTTGAACAGCTTCGTCGCGAAATCCATGACTGCCGGCGGCTGGTCGCCCACGGTGGCACTGGTGGCGATGCACTGCAGCCGCTGTTCGGGCGCCACCCGATCATGCAGGCGGCGCAGCAGCATGCCGAGTTCCTCGGCCTTCGCACCGTCATAGACGTGGGCCTCGTCGAGCGCGATGAACCTCCAGTGACCGCCGTGGATCCCCTCGAACAGATCCATGTCGGCAGGACGGAGCAGCAGGTACTCCAGCATCGCGTAGTTCGTCAGCAGGATATGCGGGGGGTTCTCGCGCATCTCCTCCCGGCTGAGCAACTCGTTCGGCAGGCGCGGCTGCCCGGGGTTGAGCTCATCGAACTGGGCGGCGCCCTTGTGTGCTTGCTCAGGGGTGTCGCCGGTGTAGCGGCCGAAGGTGATGTGCGGCACGGACGCGAGGAGCTGTCTGAGCCGCTTCAGTTGGTCGTTGGCCAGCGCGTTCATGGGATAGAGCAGTAGCGCCCGCACGCCTGGACCGAGTTGCCCGTTCGCGTGTTCCTGCACCAGGGCGTTGAGGATCGGGAGCAGGAAGCTCTCCGTCTTACCCGAGCCGGTGCCGGTGGCCACGACGAGGTTCCGCCCGGTTGTGGCCTTGCGCAGCGCACGCTCCTGGTGCAGGTAGAGGGGGCGGTCCAGCGGCAGAGCCCGTCCGCCGAGCGCGGCGAACTCCTCGCCCAGCACCTTCTCCGCGATCAGCTGCCGGAGCGTGGCCCCCGTCTTGTAGGGCGGTGTCGCCTCCAGCAGCGGACCTTTCGTCAGCATCGGGCTATTCGTGATCTCCGCCGCCAACGCCTCAGCGATCTTTGGATCCCGTACAGGCAGGATCGATCGCAGGTATCGCCGGTAAGTGTCGGTGATCAGAGCACTCGTCTTGAGCGGGTCCACGATTGACTCCGGGGGGAAGAAAATGGGGTCAGAGACCGTTCACGTCGGTCTGCCGGAAACGGATGGGTGTCCTGGGGAAGAAGAGCCATACGCCTGAGGAGTATGTCGCGCCGAGGACCCGGCCGTTATCGAGAAGCCAGGGAAACTCCGCCTGGAGTTCCTTGTAACTGTCGTTGGTCACCACGGTGGCATCCGTCTTGTCGGCCAGCATCGTGACCAGACGGTCGGCCTTGCCATGAGTGCCTGCGGGGGTCTGAGTGATCGAACCTTGCCGGATGGCTTCATAGAGGGCATCACGTTCCAGGACGGTGAGGCGATGAGCCATCGCCGCGTCCACGAATACGCTGACCGCCGAGCCGGGAAACTGAGCCTTCAGTGCGTCGACGGCTTCGAGAAGCCGGGCAAGACTCGGAACATCGCCTAGCCTCGCGTCGCCACCGAGCCAGGCGATATTGGATCCGTCGACCACGAATCTCCGACCCGGCGTCTCTGCTTCCACAGTCGCCGTCGTCGGGACGGCCCTGAGCTGTGGGAAAGATGCCGGCGTAACGGCAGGGGACATCCGCAGTGGCGGCGTGAGGCTGAGCTCGCGCAGCTGCGTCTTGATCTCCTCCGGTGAGAGGGAACCGCCATGGGTGAACTCCTCCACCTCTTGGTCTAGAACCACCTCGCCCGTCTTGGCGAGAGTGGCCTTGACCTTGAGCAGGCCGTCATCCGTGTAGGTGTACTTGAGCAGGAACTCGGCGTCCTTTCGCGGGAGAGGCTGTGGATACTTCAGGCGCAGAGTCGTGAGCTGGAAGTTCTCCTCGTCGTCCAGCGGCTTGGCAGGATCGGCCTCCCAAACGGGGATGGACAGATGAGGACGGAAGTCGTCCATCGGTGTGTAGCTCTTCTCGCGGATGACCGGGAGGGGGGAGCGCTCAGGGATGATCGTGCTGAAGACCTTCTTCTCGGTTCGCGGGTCAACCGTGCTGGTGCCGAGTGCGTACATGGAGGCGACTTTCAGCACGCCGTCGATCTCGCGGTCGAAAATCGCGGCAGCCAACGCGGCCCCTCGGGCGACCGCGGTCATCGGCTCACACAGCCTCGGATTCACGGTCTCGTCGTCCATCAATCGTTCGACTGCCCGCCGGACGCATGGCATTTGGCTCGTTCCGCCGATCATGAGGATGTCGTCCACATCGATCGGATCGATCCCGAGATCGTTGAGACACATCCGGACCGGCTGAAGGGAACGCTCGACCAGGTCGCCGATGACGTCCTCGAACTCGTCACGAGTTACCTGAATGTGCTTCCCGTTTGGAACGTCGAGAAATACGGAATCTTCCGAGGACAGTCGAATTTTGGTGCGCTCTACAGCGAGTGCGAAGCGCCGTGCTTCAGCAGCGCTTAATTCTGGCTTCTTGCCATTCTTGCGAATGATGAGATCGCGGAGTCTAGCGTCTATCTCGAGGCCGCCGAGTTCAGTGAAACCTCGCGATGCCTTTTCGTGAAAGAAGCCGTCAACGTGTTCTAGAACGGTCACGTCGATGGTTCCGCCGCCCCAGTCAAAAACCATGATAGTGCCATTTTGCTGGATATGATGCGTGTATGCGAGAGCGGCCGAAGTCGGCTCGTTGAGGAGGGCTCGTACCTGAATTCCAGCCGTAGTGGCGGCGGCCCGTGTGCGGTAGCGTGCTCCTCCCTTCGCATTGGCGGGTACGGTGATTACTGCGCTGTCGATCTCGGTCAGTTGGTTTCTCGCGCGCTCCCGCATGGAACTGAAAACTCCTGCAGCGACGCTTGTGGCGGGAAAGCGGCGGCTTCCTACCTGTACACCTCCTTCGCTTTTGAGCATTCGCTTGCATGCCTCGATGACATTTTCAGAGCGAAGCTTCGCCTCCCAGCCATAGAGCAGTCCTGAGCGTAGAGCGCTTTGGCCTGCAATGGAGGGAAAGAGATTTTCGAAGGAAGGATAGAACCAGTCCGAGTCCAGGTGATCGGCGTCTAGGGTCAGTACCTCTACGTCCATCCCGTTCCATTGGGCGACAACGGAGTTGGTCGTCCCGAAATCAATGCCGGTAGCCATGCCTACTCCTGGTTGGACGCGAGGCGCTCTTGTGAATCGGAGCCTCTCGGTTTGTTGCGGCCTTTCTCGCTTGAATTGTTTGCAACAAATCGCACTCGGCCTGGCTGAATGACTTGATCGGTAAGCGCATCGACATAGGCGGGTTGAACAATATGCAGGGAATCGTTGTCGCTGCTGTCCTCCTCCACGGTGAAATACCTCATGTCCTCTAGCTTGTCGATACGACGCAGTCCTGCTTGAGTGAACCACTCGGCGAGGTGTTCGCGGATCTTTGTTCGTCCCATTCCGCCACGGTAGAAACGGTTGAATTCAACTAGTTGTGATAGATGTGTTTTCCTGGTATGTAGGGCGTGTAGAACTGCCTGTCGGATTACTGTTGATACTTGCTGAGGTGACAGGGAATCCCCAATGCCATGCTCTTCTAGGAGTCTGGTGGCTTCCTCGGTGAATTCGGCGAGAAGATGGGCCCGGTTTAAGAGCTTGGCGCTCAGTTCAGATTTTAGCGTTTCGATCTCTGTTCTGTATTCGCGCTCCATATCTCTTCGAACTTCTGAGGCAAGTCTGGCGCGCTCCTGGGCGTTAAAATCGGCCCTCACCCTCTTCTTTACTTTAGTGGCAAGTTCGGTCTCTATCTCATCTCGAATCCTTTGGATTTCTTCATTGTCGAGGACGGGTCTGTCGTTAGTGGAATCGTAGATTCCGTTTGAGTGTTGTTTGTCTTGTATCTTTGTTTTCTCAGAGCCTCTGATGCTTGGTGACTTTTTTATCACTATCGTATTCCCTTGTGGATGAGATGGTCGTCGAATTCTGCGAGAAGATCAGAGGACGCCAAGGCTTTCAGAAACTTCAGATCGTTCTGGTCGGTGGTTGTGCGACGTAGGAGCGGTTGTAGTGGAGGGAGCAATGCTAGTGAGCGTCCCACGGGAAAATCGAGGATTTCTGGGTTGAGCGGGAGCGCGAAGAAACGGGCTCCAAATCTCTCGGCATTTTGGAGCCTGTTCCAAGCATCATTCAGGGCGGAGAGTTTCTCGATGTCATCGCGATGATCTCGGCTCAATTCGCGCCAGCGCTCATTCCAGGTTGGATCACCGTGAGGCAGGCCGAGCGCGAAGTATGGGTTCTCCCAGGAGTCACGGTTGTTCCTCGATATCTGACGGCGGTCCCGAATGAGAGCTAGATTGCCCTCGACGTCTGGATGTTGGCTATAAACTGCGGTAAGGAAACTCTCAGCCGTTTCCAGGTTTTCGTATTTATGTTCGGCGGATTCCGGTGCGAGGTAGGCGAGCAGGTTGTAGATTTCGACTTTGAGCGGTGAGGAGACGTCGCTTACCTCCTTCAGAGTTCTGGCCTGTTTCTTGGCCTGGTCGATCTCACCGGCCAGGATCCAGCCGTAGGCGGTGCAGTATGCGCGCCAGGCATGGAAATCGCTGTGGGTAGCGTTGACCGCTCTGGATCCGCGAGAGGCCATGGACCCGCGTCGTTCATCATCGTCGCGAACGGATGCGGCCCATTGCTCGGTGAGAAGACGCCAGAGTCCTCTGTCCGCGGTGACGTGCTCCGGCCACCAGCCGACCCGGGCTCCTTCCAGGATCTCGTTGAGCAGATCCCGCTGAGCGGGAGGCAGAGATGCGCGCAGCTCGAACAACTGGTCCGTGGCACCGTTGTAAAGAGAGCTGAGCTTTTCCAGCAGCTCATCACCGGTCACGACTTCCCCGCTGAGGAAGGCATGGCGGGCCACGCATTCCTTCCAATCAAGCTGCTCCGCGGCGCTGCGGGAGATGGATGCGGGCGCCACGCGGGCTCTCAGGTAGTTCGACTCATATCGCTCCTGGCGGTAGCCCCACGGCTCGTCGTCCAGTCCGATCACTCCCAGGTCGATGAGATCGTCGACGATTGGCAGCGGTAGTTGGGAGATGATCGGGAGGACCTCTTCGTGCCCTAACTGGCTTGGGTGGCCGAGGACGGCAAGGTAGAGGCGCCAGTGGATGTCGCCCTCGAGCGCTACGGAGTCGAGCGGGCGCACCGTTCCGTACTGCGGGCGGGTTGCCGCGAGGAGTTCGACCATCCGGATGCCCCGTCCGCTCATCCAGGGAATGCCGACCTCGACCAATCGCTGCAGGTGCGTGATGAGCTGGATCGGATCGAGACTGGCGAGCGTCGACTTCAGGGCCGTAGGTAGAGCGGGATCGGGGATCTCGGTCACGGCGCGGCTGATGACATCGTGATCGTCACGCTCTGCCTGGGTACTGTCCTGAAGCAGCGAAGTCAGGGATTGCCGGATGGCGATGACGGTGTCCGTTGCCTGGATTCCAAGCTGTGCCCACCCCTCCATCACGGGGTCGGCTGCGCTGCTTCCCGACCGTGCCGCTTGTTTACGGGCACGACGTTCAAGCTCGGCCGCGATCAGCTCTTCCTGTGATCTTGTATCGAGCAATGATTGCCTCATTTATTTAGTGCGAACGGCGTTTGTGAGCGTGGGACGACCACCGACTCGATCTATGTAAGTAGCAGAACCGCGCCCTATTTGTCAGGCTTGCCGGTACGTCCAGCAACGAGAAGTTCCGCGAGCACGAGGTCGATCGTGGTCAACTCTGGGGAGATCTTCGCTATCGAGCGCCACAACGGGCGGAACTCTCTCTCCAGGAATTGACAGCCCCCGTGACCTCGTGCGGCGATCCGTGCGATCAGGGCGAACGCTATGGACACTGCGGGGAGCGCCAGCCATCCGTCACGGCGCTGAGGGTGACAGCGGGCCTCGACGCACTTTTCCAACCCGCGGTACTCGGTGAGTTTGATGCTCACGGACTCACGAATCACACGGTTGGACTGATCGGCCACGTCGCGGGCGTCATAGCTGGTGCGCTTGCTGAACAGCTGTCGCGCGGCTTCGACCCGGGTGTCCTCGTCGAGCAGGGCAGCGGGCACGACGTGGGCCGCCCTCCACATGGCCTCGAGTTGCTCCGGGCTCTGCTGGGCCATCCATTCAGCGTTATGGTCGAACCTGCCGGCCTCAGCGTGCGGATCCACCTCACCGCGAAGCAGCCGGACGGCTGTCTTGCCGCACTGGGCTTCGATGTTCGCCAGCAGATCGGAGTCCTCGGTCGCCTCGCCGGGAAGGGCTGGGCTGGTGAGTAGCGCCGCGATCGCCGGATACTGCCGCCACAGGTCGTAGTCGGACTCCCGGAAGCCATGGACGGGTGCCGCGGCGAGACCCGTCGTGATCAGGGCGACGATGGTCCGATCGGGTGGCAACGCAGCCTCGCTGAGTACGCGGATCGCGTGGGAGTGCTGCCGAAGGATGGCCGAGGTCTCGTTGATGCGTCGTTTCGCGGACGGGTAGTCGATACGGTTGGCCAGATCGATGATCGTCCAGAGTCGTTCCAGCTGGGAGATCTGCGATGGGAGTTGGTTCATTCCTGCGAGGTAGCCGGAGATGGCGGTTTCCTCGTCGTCTCCGCTGTACCGGCCCGGAGCGTCGCAGGTGAAGATCTCACGGGGGTGTGGCCAGCGCGGCCATTCGTCCCAGAGCCAAGGGTCTTGTACGGCGAGTCGTACATGCATCCGTCCCGCGTTGATCAAGTGCTGGGGAAGAGGGATCGAGCAGTCCTTCTCGACAGGAATGATCTCAGGTTCCCGCCAGGGTGCGGTCGTCAGGTAGATCCCGGCGGTCAAACCGTCGACCCAGACCCCGTCCTCCAGCACCAAGTGTTCTTCGTGATAGGTCACCGCCGAAGCGAGCTTGGCTGGCCGCACACTGGCGACGGGTACCGCGCGGCCAAGGAACGGCAGGATGAGGTCGGCACTGTGGTGCGCCTTCAGGGTGGTAGCGGCACGGTTGAGGTGATATCGGCCTCGGCCTGACGAGGCCACCTCCTGCACCGACCTGCCGCCGACCAGGACCTCGATCGGAGAAAGCTTGTCGACGCTGGGAACCTCGATGCACAGGGACCCGATGTTCTCCACGTTCTCGGTCACCAGGCGGAGCGGACCGGCATGCCAGCGGGGGCTCTGCTCAGTCTCCTCCACCAGCACCCTCATGTGAGGCGGGGCAACGATGAACGGTTCGGTCTCGTGGTCGGTGCTACAGGTGATGACATGTTCGAGCTCGTGAGACGTGAATGTGAGCATGGTCGGCTCCACCCGCATACCGGAACCGGCTGTCACTGTCGCCTGACCGGGCGCCAGTCCCGCGTGATTGAACAGACGGATCTGCGGGGTGCACCGGGCGGCAAGGCTCTCTGCGATCACGACTGAGCGGCGCGCGTTGCGGCCGATGGGGCCTCGTACCGTTACCTGAAAGGCTCCGAGAATCGGCCGGGGGAGCGCTGCCCACAGCTCGTCAGAGATCATGGTCGGCTCGCTGACCGTAAAGGATCCCGTGAAGACACTGGGGCCCCCGCTGGACGGGCGGATGTCGACCAGCCAGGTGGTCTCCCTCTCTGCGGGGAGCCAGATGGACGGGGGCTCCGAAAACACGGCGGAGCCGTATGGCGTGGTAACGCCAGGGGTCGGCTCGCCGGTGACGATGCGCGGCTTGCTGTGTCCCCGGACAAGACGTCGGGAGTCGTCGCCGTCCAGACCGAGCCAGGCGACGCCCTCCAACGACAGCTGCACCAGCCGCCAGCCGTCCCATCCGATGGGCAATGGGCTTTCGATCACCTCGTGCGGTGCGACGTTGTGGACCAGACGACGGTCTTTCGGGTGAAGCACCCATACGGTGTCTGGAGGAAGGGCCAGGTGACGGGGGAGGTGCCTGCCGGTCTCGGTGAAGACCAGGAGCGGGTCGGCTGGGTCGACGATCTCCAGTTCGACTTCGTGGCTGGAACCGTACAGCGAAACGTGAGCTGTTCGCGCGGGCTGGGCCACGGCGAAGGTCGTGCTGGGCGCGCCCTCGGCCGCGCCAACCCAGAGCGATCTGCTGCGGACGATGGTCTGCAGCCCGTCGACTGTAACGTTCCAGCGCGCCATTCCATCAGGAGTGTCGCCGACAGGCGGAAGCGTGATCAGGACACCCTGGCCGAACGGATCGAGGCTGAGACGTGGTCGTTCAGTACGGCTGCGTCGTACCTCGCTGAGTTCACCGTGATTCAGCTCTAGTCTGCCGTTGGCCGCGAGTTCCTGCGCCTCCGCGATGAAGCGGGTGGGCAGGCCGAGTCCGTCCAGGTCGGGGTCGGAGGCACGGAGCCGTTCCATCAGGTCGAGACAGCGGTCGAGGACGTCGACGGCGTAGTCGGTGCCGTAGCGAATGAATCGCTGGGCGGGTTCGTCCAAGGTGTTGAGCCGGTGTTGACGGCCGACGGACCACGTGAGGAGAGCCTCCGCGTCCAGCGCGGGGTCTTGGGCGCGGCGCTGGAGGAGGAGCCGGAAGAAGTCTTCCAGGCAGAAGGTCGGAATCCCTGAGTGCATCACGATCGGGCCGAGGTACTTCCATGGCATTTCGGGAAATGTCGGCAGGTCGAAGGTCTTCAGAGCACGGATGAAGCCCTGACCCCAGGTTGCCTGATCCTGAGAGGTGCCATCCAGGTAGCCGCATGCCTCCCACCAGTAGGGCCAGAAGGTGCCCTGGCGGTATGCCGTCGCCGCCACGCCGGACATGGTGACCGCCACGCACCCGGGCCAGCGGTCGAACATGGTCTGGAACTTCCCCTGGAAGACCTTGCGGCGGTACAACACGCCCAGCATTTGCGCGGCTGCGGCGAGCGTCTCACTGCTGACTTCAATCTCTGTGACGAGCGAAACCCCTCGAAGCCGGGGCCGCCAGTCGGTTTCGAGCAGGTCGAGGAACTCGGAAGGCTGAGCCTGCGTGGAGATGCTGAAGTTACCGGTCTGTGACATTGATGTACACCGTGTCTGTCAGGGGCCAGGGAACGATGGACGAGCATTACTGCGCAAAGGGTTAACCGCGCGAGCTACGCCGATCGTTACTCGTGTAGCTCCTCATACTGGCTGGCTGAGTCGCTCGTCGTTGAGCCGGGCGCTCGCTACAAGTAAATCATTGGTTGATTCTATTCACAACCCTTTTCTCGCTGAGGTGGATACCCTAGGGTCGGCAGCGACTGACCGAGCGCGTCTGAGATACGAAGATGTGGAGCGACGCAACGGTGAACGCAGCAGACCTCAATTGGCCGGCGCTGGAAGACATGCGCCGCAACCCAGACAGGAGTCGTAGGTGGCCAAGCTCGGCATCGACATGGATTGCCTCAAGGAGGCGTTCCGGCTGGACGGTCCGGTCAGATCCCGCGTTGCCGATGTGTTCGCTAAGTTCGAACAGGCAACCCACGCCGGGCTGCATCTGGAGAAACTGAACAACGGACGGGATGACCGGATCCGGACGATCAGGATCGACCAGTTCTGGCGAGGCGTCGTGCTCGCACCCGAGAGCGGCAGCACCTACACGCTCCTCAAGGTCCTTCCGCATGATGACGCCTACCGATGGGCGGAACGGCACCGCATCTCGGTCAACGTCGCGAACGGCCACATCGAGATCCGCGACTCCGAAGCCATCGAAGCGGCTATCCCGGAGTTGTCGCGGGAAGCACAGGAGACGCCTCAGCGGCTTCTCGAGCATGTCAGCGACTCGGTTCTAGCCGATCTTGGCGTGGACGAGCAGACCCGTGCATTCGCGCGAGAACTCACCCGAGTCGAGCAACTGGAGGCGGCTAAGGCATTCCTGCCCGCCACCCAATGGGAGACGCTCTTCGGCCTTGCCGCAGGGATGACCCCGGAAGAGGTCTGGACTGACATCGGTGGAACCGCGGAGCGCGAGCCGTACGACACTGAAGACGTCGCTGCGGCGGTGCAGCGTACTCCGGAGCGCGTCCTGCTGGTGACCGGCCCCGCCGACCTGATGCACGTTTTCCGGGAATCGTTCGCACTGTGGCGGATCTACCTGCACCCAGTGCAGTACCAGATGGCGCACGCCGAATTCCGCGGGTCGGCGCGGATCACGGGCGGACCAGGAACGGGTAAGACCGTGGCCGCTCTGCATCGTGCCCGACACCTTGCTCTCCAGTCCCAGGGACAGGTGCTCCTGACAACGTTCACGTCTACGCTGGCCTCCGCCTTGAGGCGGGACCTGTCCTCCCTCCTCGCGTCGGAAGACGAGCTCCTACGGGTCGACGTCCACCACATCGACCAGCTCGCCTACCAAGTGTTTCAGGAAAGGCATGGGAGACCCGCGATCCTCCGCAAGGACGAGGAGGCGGCGGTGTGGCAGCGCGTCGCCAAGCGCAGGAAGGCGCCTTACACCGTGGCGTTCCTCGCCGAGGAGTGGCGACAGGTCGTACTCGCCCAGCAGGCGACCAGCGCCGGAGCCTACCTGGCGGCCAAGCGGGCCGGTCGGGGACGCAGGCTCGGCCCGCGCGAGAAGGCGCGCCTGTGGGAGGTGATCTGGGAGTTCGAGCAGGAACTCCGCCTGTACGGCCAGTGGACCCACGAGACGATTTGCATCGAGGCAACCAGGATCCTGAACGAGACCGCGGACAAGCCCTACGGGCATGTGATCGTCGACGAGGCGCAGGACTTCAGCCCCATGCAGTGGCGTCTGGTGCGGACCGCAGTGGCTGAGGGCGTAAATGACCTGTTCATCGCGGGCGACACGCATCAGCGAATCTACAAGTACCGCCCATCCCTGCGTGAAGTCGGCATCGATATCGGCGGGCGATCGGCGCGGCTCTCCCTCAACTATCGGACTACGGCGGAGATCCTCGCCTGGGGCCTAGGGATGCTCACGGACGGGCTGATCGACGACATGAACGATGGCGTCGAGAGCATCGCGGGTTACCGGTCACAGGTTCACGGCAAAGTGCCGATCCTGCGAGGTTTCACCAGCAGGTTCGACGAGTTGGAAGGGCTGGCTCGGCAGGTACAAGCATGGCTCGACGCCGGTGTGGAACCGGGAGAGATCGGTGTCGCGGCCAGGTCGGACATGCTCGGCAGCAACGCGAGGGATCTTCTGGAACGGCAGGGGATAGCGGTGAGAGTACTCGCACAGCCAGGCCCGGGGAATCGAGTACAGGTCGGGACCATGCACGGGATGAAGGGGCTGGAGTTCCGCTGCATCGCCGTGATCGGGGTAGGCGAGAACCAGGTGCCGCCGGCAACGGCCGTGACGCCTGCGGCGGAGGATGAGCGGGCGCACGCCTATGACCTCCAGCGTGAGCGGTGTGTCGTGTTCGTCGCCTGTACCCGGGCCCGCGAACAGCTCTACGTCTCCTGGCACGGCATGCCTAGCACTTTTCTATCTTCGGTCCTGTAGGTTGCCTAACTCATCTCGGAAGAGCGCAAAGCGACCGGTGGTGGCCGTACGTGCATCAAGCAGACCTTAGACGGCATCCTGCTCCTCGAAGTCCCCAAGAGGTCCCCGCTCAAGGACCTCCTGCTGCATGGCTCGAAGCTCTGCCAGGACGTGACGGTCGCGCTGAAGGGTCCAGCGCACGACCGGCGGAGCGCCGCTGCGGCAGGCGCTGCATTGACCCGACCGAACGGAGAACGCGCCATGACGATTGATCCGATGCATAAGTGGTGCGATCTCGCCCTGCCGTACGACTCGCGTGTTCGGGGATGCCTGTTCGGCGGTGCGATCGGGGACGCCCTGGGTAGTGCGGTGGAGTTCATGTCCCTGCCCGAGATCCGCTCCGCGTACGGTTCGGACGGGATCCAGGATTTGCTATCCAGCAAGATCACGAATGACACGCAGATGACGCTGTTCACTGCCGAAGGGCTGATACGGTCCCACCTGCAGTGTGCAAACCTGGTCACCTCAGTCCGTGACGCCTACGACCGCTGGTTCGACACCCAGCAGGTCAGGCGCCCCATGCTCTCCGATGAGGGGCCGCGCACAGGATGGCTGCGGGAGCAAGCCTGGCTGTACGCGCGGCCTGCGCCGGGGAGTGCCTGCCTGTCGGGCCTGCAATCGGGGCGAGGGAGCCTGGAACTACCGGCGCCAGGCGCTATCGGAATTATCAACCCGGGGTCCAAAGGTTGCGGAACGGTCATGCGATCGGCCCTCTTCGGCCTGCTGCCCTACGACCGTTTGAACCGGCCACGCGTTGTGCCTACCTCACCCACGGACATCCGACAGCAGCTCTCTCCGCAGGGGCTCTCGCGTTGATCGTCCACCGGTTGGTGGCTGGCGAATCCCTGGAACAAGCTGTGCAGCACGCGATGGAACGGCTGGCTCGCTATCCGGCACATGAGGAGACGACTGGCGCGCTGCGTGTCGCAATCCATCGCGCTGGCCGATTGAGTGCCAGCGCCATGGCTGTGGAGTCAATCGGGCAAGGGTGGATCGCCGAAGAGTCGCTGGCCATCGCGATCTACTGCGCGCTGGCCGAGCCCGACCCCCGGCAGGCGTTGCTGCTTGCTGTTAACCATTCTGGCGACTCCGACTCCACGGGCGCGATCTGCGGCAACCTGCTTGGCACATGGCACGTAGTCGAAGCCCTGCCCTCCGACTGGAGCGACGCTGTGGAGGGCCGGGACACCATCGCGACCATCGCGGACGACTTCACCGCCGCGTTCACCAGCGGACTTCCCGCCGAGCGAGCAGCTCGCTACCCCTCCGCCTGACCGTGCCAGTAGAGCGGCTCGACATCAGCGAAAAAGTCTGTCATGGCGAAATCTCCTGTCCAGGTGCAGATCGGAAATGTCGGCTAGGGAGCCTGCCGAACTGGTCGCAGTCCGCCGGACTCGCTTTCGAGGTATAACGCGTCCTAGGGAGTTGCCTAAGCAGCCGCCCATGCTCGTCGGTGGTCTTGTGGCGTCAACAGGAGGGGAGGGCGGCGCGTTTGTCGACCGGGACGGTGCCGAGCATCATGCGATCGGATCGAGGTCGGAGATGACTTGAGCGGCGAGTTGAAGGCCCTTGTTGTAGCCGCCCTCATTGCTGATGCTGATCGCCTCATGTCGGACGCTCGCTTCACTCTGGTAGCCAGATGAAGCGGCGATGGCCCACATGGGCGGGAGCCGTACCCGGGAGACGTACCCGGGAGACGTCTCGGCAGGCGGGTGAAACGGATCGGCCGGCCGTGTCGCGGTTGAGCGGGGAACCGGTGGGCGGGGCTGGAGTGCGCTTAGAGTCCCTCGGGGATCTGGCAGGCGAAGGGGTCGCCGGTACGGATCTGCTTGAGGAGCCATGGCCGTGCCCCCTTGAGTTCTCCTCTGCGCTTGCCTCGTCACCTTCCGTAAGGCACACTAGGGAGTGCCGCGCCCCCGGTGGGTGTTGGAAGTGAGGCCGGGCCTCCCGATGGAATCGGGCGTCCGGCCTTCGCGCTGTCTGCCCTCAGTCGAGGCAGATCACGTGAACCTGCTCGGTCAGAAGATCGAAACAGTCTGTGCGTCCATCCAGCCACCAAGTGGTGGCCCCTACGATGCTGTCGGCAGCCCAGAGAAGCGGTTCTTCGTAAGAGGACTGCCACGAGACCGTCATGTTCTTCGACAGTCTGTACGTTTTGCGGGCAGCCATGAGGAGCAAGAGGTCCAGGTGATCCTGGCCGGGAGAGCGACTCTCGACGATGACTGTCGAGACTCCCATCCCATCCAGTTCGACCAGCAGTCTCTGCAGACACCTTCGGCGCGCTCGTTCGGTTCGGGTCTCTTTCCCGTAGAGGTGAACTGCGACGACGCCGCGTATCGGCATGTCCACGAGCCTCTTGCTGATCGCCAGTTGCCGTGCGGAGGATTCCTCTCTCCAATGCAGGCGGGCGTTCTTGCCCAAGCGGAGAGACCTCAGAACTGCCCGGATGTGGTCGTGGTCGGTGGAGTCCACGATGACGGCTGCCAGGGCGTAAATACCGCAGTCGTCGGGGCGACGACGGAGGCTCTCGTCGATGTACGCGGTAAGCATCGAGTAAGGTTATCGTCACTACATGTCAAAGAAGCTCGAAAACGACGGGGATTTAGAACACGTATTCGGGTTATACGTGGACAAAGCAGGGCGCTGGCCACACAACTTCATAGGAGGGCGGCGTGAAGCCGACGCTTGCGGCCGAGGAGTACAGCGGAATCTGACGCAGTTCCTCACCCATCCTGAGCAGGGCATCCGGTGAGCTGCTCTGCGGTCGGCGAACCGTACGACCCACGGCTGAGGCCGGGGAACATCCTGTCCCCCGGCCGGCCACGCCCACTCGCCGAAAGGCCGTGGAACCTCTGCGCCATCGCCGGGGAACGGGCCCCTGGAGCTCCCGCGCGACTTGCGGGTCGCTCCAGGCGACAGCGGTGGATCGCCAGGAGGTCAACGCCCGGCTGAAGGGCAGCTCGCTAGTATCCGCCCCGGCCAGCAGGTGTCCAAGCAGCTCACGCACGCAGGTGTGCCGCTCGGTCTCGGCAGCCAGGTCGTCCATGGAAGCTCCTCGGCGAGATCGCTGTTACGCCGGGCGAGGATCGCCCGCGAGCGGGCCGCGATGCGCAGCGTGGCCGCGCCGGCTTCGAAACGCGCGGCCCGCATGAGCACGAGGTTCTCGTCGTCCCTGCGCTCCAGCACGATGTCGGCGTCATCGAGGGAGGGCAGCACCTGGGACGGCCCACGCAAGAAGGCGTTGTACGGAAAGCTCTTCGTCGCCATGATTTCGTGCTATCTGAACTACTTCAGATCGCTACTGGGCGCTACCGGAACACGCTGGCGCTCCAACCGCCGTGCGCCATATTCCGAAACAGAGGTCGCGCCGCGGGTGCACCGACCCGCTGTGGCGGGAGGCGAAGGCACGCGACGCGCGGATCGTGGTGCCACGGCCAGGCGAGAGCGTCGACGCCTCGCCCGCCGTGGACGGCAGGGGGAAACTCTCGTCTGAACCGCCCCCGTTTCGGCCGGGTACTTCGTCTCCTGATCGATGATCAGCCTACGAGCCTGAGTGTCCAGCGGCGGGAGGGGTGGGTGTCGCAGGTGAACTGGAGGGCCTCGACGTTGTTGGCGGTGCTGACTCCGCCGGCGATGGTGAGGCACTTGCCGGTCTGGACGTTTCTGATCTGGTAGAGGCCCGTCCCGGTGACGTCGGTGACCCTCCAGCGGCGGGAGGGGTCGGTGTCGCAGGTGAACTGGAGGGCCGTGACGTTGTTGGCGGTGCTGACTCCGCCTGCGATGGTGAGGCACTTGCCGGTCTGGACGTTTCTGATCTGGTAGAGGCCCGTCCCGGTGACGTCGGTGACCCTCCAGCGGCGGGAGGGGTCGGTGTCGCAGGTGAACTGGAGGGCCGTGACGTTGTTGGCGGTGCTCACGCCGCCGGCGATGGTCAGGCACTTGCCGGTTTGCACGTTCGTGAGCATGAACGTGTTGGTCGGCCCGAGGTGCGTGCGTGCCGCGGCTTTCGAGAGCGCGGCCGTATCCGCGCTGGCGGGGGAGGCAGCGGCGGGCACGCCCAGCGCGGCGACGGCGAAGGCGGCGGCGATGCTGAGCAGGGGGCGGATGGAACGGTCCATGTGATGCTCCTCGTGTCGCGCTGTTCCCGGTTCGTCCCGGACAGGCGGATTGATATGGCTTAGCGAGCCTGCCTGCAATGCCAACGGTCGCCGAGAACCGCGGAGCGGCACATGAGTAGGCCCCTACTCAAGCGAGAAAAGGCGGCAGGCCGATGCCGCTCCACACGTCGGTCCGGCCGTACTCGGGCAGAGAGGGGTCCGGGCTCAAGCGCGAGTCCGTCGTTCGTCGGCCATGGAGAGTATGTGGTGATCGATCCGGCTCTGGACCACCTCGTTGACGCGAGTCGGACCTACCGGCGACGGTGTCGCGGATCCCGGCGCTGGCCGGTGTGCGGCCGGTCGAGGACGGGCCGCATCCGGGACTGGGCACACGCAACTTTCTGCTCGGCCTCGGCGGGCGGGCTTATCTGGAGGTCATCGGCCCCGATCCTGACCAGCCGGCTTCCGGTCGGGCCCGTCCCTTCGGGATCGACGAGCTGGCCGCGCCGGCACCGGTGGGCTGGGCTCTCGCAGTCGAGCCAGGTGAACTCCACAGGCGAGTGGCGAAGGCGAGGGAGGCGGGGTTCTCTCCGGGAGATCCTGCGGCCATGACCGGCTTACGGGGCCTGTCCACCATTCGGAAACCGGCCGGAGCGCCGCCACCGACTGGTGGGTCCGTTAAGTCGCCGCCAAGCCGCTGCGAAGTACCGCCGGGCACTCTTCTGGAGAACCGAGAGAGCAGCGGAAACGCCCGATACCCGGATGGCTCGGGCGGATCCCCGGCTGCTCGGGTCACAGGTCCCGACCATCCCCGGACGACTCGTGTCCGGGAACATTTCGACGGAGGAACATCCCATGAAGCTGTCCAGATCGGCTGCCGCAGGAGCGGCGGCGCTCGCCGTCGCCGGCCTGGTCTGCACCGCGCCGTCCGCATCGGCCGCCGACACGCAGTGGAGGCACGCCTTCCAGGTCTCCCCCGGTGCGACCGTGACGGCCACCCAGACGTGCCCCGCGGGCGCCCCCTATCTCGTGCGGACCGGATTCCGCGCGGAGTACGGCACCGGCGTGGCGGTGACGAAGCAGATCCGGCGGGACGCCACCGGCGACGGCTGGGTGGTGACCGCGACGAACACCGGCACCGAGGAGGCGACGGTGACGGCCGTCTACAGCTGCTCGACGACCGCGACGACGTCCCCGAAGTGGAACAACGCCTGGGTGAGGTCGACCGACACGAAATCGCTCAACACCTCGATCAGCTGCCCGTCGGGCTACCCGTACTTCGACACGGGTACGGCCGTTCAGGGCGACACGCAGGTGTTCTACTACGTGACGCCCGACTTCGAAGCCGTGGCCGGCGTCCCGCACGTGACCCCGATCGGATTCCCGCAGAAGATCGAACTGACGTTCCACAGCAGTTATCCGATCACCACCCACCCGTCTGTGACCGAGTGGATCAGGTTTGACTGGGTGTGCTCGAGGTAGCCGGGCTTGGCCGCCCGCCCGGCCGGGGTTCCACTCTCGTCGGAACTGGAGCCCGCCGGGCGCCGGCCTGGTGGCGTCGCCGCCGGCGGGGCGGGCTCAGCGCGCCTGACCCGAGCGGAGCCGGCTCAAGCGCATGACCCGAGTCGAGCGGCGCCGGTGACCAGCCGGACGAGCAGGACCGATCTCGCTGACGACTCGAGGTCGGACCGGCTCGGTCCGGCTGCTCGGCTGTGACGGCGGAGAAGCGCGACACCCGCGGCGTTGCCGGCTTTCACCCTCCTATATGCCGACGGGAGGAGTGAACCCCATGCTGCTCTGGACATGGTGCGCTTGCGGGTTCTGGGGCAGTTCTCGGCCGAGGTGGCAGGGCGTCCGGTAGATCTGGGCGCCCCGCTCCAGCGGGCGGTGATCGCGAGACTGGTGTGCGCCGGCGGGCACGTGGTCTCGACGGACCGGTTCCTCGACGATCTGTGGCAGGGTCGGCCCCCGCCGAAGGCTCTGGGCGCGTTGCGGGTCTACGTATCCAACCTGCGCCGCGTCCTTGAGCCGGACCGGGCACCGCGGACCCCGGCCACCGTACTGGTGAGCGCCCCGCCCGGATACCTGCTGCAGCTCGACACCGACGCCGTCGACGCGTGGCGGTTCCCCCGGCTCATGAACGCGGCGGTGGCCTTCCTCAACGACGGAGAGCCGGCCAAGGCGCTGCACACGGTCGACACCGCCCTGTCGCTCTGGAGAGGCCCCGCCTTCGCCGAGTTCGCCCACGATGACTGGGCGGCTCCCGAGGCGTCCCGGCTGGCAGAGCTGAGGGCCATGGCGGTCGAGTACCGCGCGGAAGCGGGACTCGCGCTCGGCTGCCATGCGGAGATCGTGCCCGAGCTGGAACGGCATGTCGCGGCCCACCCGCTGCGCGAGAACGCGGTGCGGCTTCTCGCGCTCGCCTACTACCGCTCGGGGCGGCAGGCCGAGGCCCTGGCGGCGCTGCGCACGACCAGGGCCATGCTCGCCGACGAGCTGGGAGTGGACCTCGGGCCCGCCTTGCGGGGTCTCGAAGTCGACATCCTCACGCACAGCGACGCCCTGGGCGTGCCGGAGGCCGGCTCTGCTCCTGCCCGCCTCACCGCGCCACCGGCCGCGCCACCGGCCGCGCCACCGGCCGCGCCACCGGCCGCGCCACCGGCCGGGCCGCCGTCTCAGATGATCGGCCGTACGGTGGAGCTCGGCCGCCTGGCGTCCGCCGCCGGGGAGGCCGAGCGCGGGTTCCGGGTGGCATGGCTCGGCGGAGATCCTGGCGCCGGCAAGAGCACGCTGGCCGACGCGCTGCTGCGGCAGCTCGGCGACGAGGGCTGGCAGGTCGCGGTCGGCCGGTGCCCGGAGACCCTCGGCGGGGTGCCACCCGCGTGGGCGTGGCGCGAGGTCCTCCGCAGCCTGTTCGTCGTACAGCCCCCGTCCCGCGAGCTCGAAGTACGGCTCGGGCCCCTGTTGACGGCGGACTCTCCCCAGGTCGGCCAGTTCTGGCTGGCCCAGGCCGTGGGGGACTACCTGGAGACCGCGCCGGGACCGCTGCTGCTCGTGCTCGAGGATGTGCACCGCGCCGATGACGCGACTCTCCAGCTGCTGCGTCACCTGGCTGCCAGGCTGGCGGACATCCCGGTGCTGGTGCTCCTCACGCATCGGCCCGCCGAAGCGAGCGACGACCTGGTCGCGGCCAGGGCCGCCCTGGCCGTCCAGGCCGCGGAGGACGTGACCCTGCAGGGACTCGGCGAGGACGACGTCCACCGCCTGCTGCTGGAACGGTCCGGCATGGAGGTGGACGCCGACACCACCCGGACGGTCACCGAACGAACCGGCGGCAACCCCCTGTTCGTGGCCGAGACCGCCCGGCTGCTCGCCACCGAGGGAGCGTCGGCGGCTCACTCGCTGCCGCCCGGCGTCCGCGATCTCATCCGCAGGCGGATCGCCCGCCTCCCGGCGACGGCGCAGACCACCCTGCGCAACTCCGCCGTGATGGGCCGGGACGCCGACGTCGACGTGCTGGTGGCCGTCCAGGACGCCGACGAGGAGACCGTGCTGGCGGGCCTGGAGGCAGGCGTGCTCGCCGGGCTGCTCACCGAGCCGAGCCCCGGCCGGGTCCGCTTCACGCACGTCCTGGTCCGCGAGACCCTCTACGAGGACATCTCCCGGCTGCGCCGCACCCGGCTGCACGCGCGCGTCCTCGCCGCGCTGGAGCGGGTGCGGCCGGGCGACGTCGGCGCGCTCGGCTACCACGCGCTGGCCGCCGCCACGACGGCCACGGCAGGTGCGGCCGCCGAGTACGCGGGAAGAGCGGCGGCCCAGGCGTCCGGCGTCTACGCCCACCGGGAGGCGGTGACCCTGCTGGAGGGCGCCCTTGACGCCTCGACCTCGGAACCGAGCCCGTGGACGACATCCGGCTGGATCTGCTGTGCCGTCTGGTCTCCGCGCGGGCGAGCGCGGGCGACCTGATGCGGGCGGCGACCGACCGCCGGCAGGCGCTGGCCGTCGCCCGCAGGCTCGGCGACCCCGCCGCGATCGCCCGCGCCGCGGTGGCCAACGACGCGCCCGCGGTCTGGATCTCGCAGACCGACCTCACCGGGGACGCCGACCTGGTGGACGCGATCCGGAGCTGCCTGCCCGCCGCGACGGGCGAGCTACGGTGCCGGCTGCTGGCCGCCCTGGCCCAGGAGTCGGTTGGCCATGACGACGAGCTCACGGAGAGCGCGAGCGCCGAAGCCGTCGAGATCGCCCGCGCCGCCGGCGACCCCCGGTTGCTGTGCCTGGCGCTCAACGCGCGCTACTGGGTGGCGTTCGTGCCCGGCCACCCAGACGAACTGGAGGCACTCGGGCAGGAGCTGCTGGCGGTCTCCGCCCGCGGCGGCCTGCTCGGCTACCAGACGCTCGGGCACTACGCCCTGTGCAATGTCGCGCTCGGCCGCAATGACTGGGCCTCGGCCCAGCGGCACGCCGGACGGGCGGTGGAATACTCCACGAGCGGCCAGCTCGGCCTCGCCCTGGTGGCCATCGCGCACCTCGACGCCCTCCGCCTCCTGCTGGACGGCGAGTTCGAGCAGGCCGAGGCGGCCTACACGGCGCTTGCCGACCGGATGGGCGAGGCCGGAGGATCGAACGCCGCCATCTACGGCAGCATGAGCAGATTCGCGGCACGCCTCGCGTGCGGCCGGGCCCACGAGTCGGTGGCCGAGTTCGCCGCCACGCACCATCGCGTGCCAGGGGCGATCGACGAGTTCTACGTCAGCGCGCTGGTCGCCGCCGGGCGCCTGGACGACGCCCGGTCCGCCTGGCCGGCGCACCGCGCACCGAGACGGGACATCTTCCTGCGGATCAACCTGGCGCTCCGCGCGGGCAACGCGATGGCCCTGGCGTGCCGCGAGGTGGCCGAGGAGTGCTACCGCCTGCTCCTGCCGGCCGAGGGAGAGATGATCGGCCTGCAGACCGTCTCGATGACGCTCGGCCCGGCCGGCCTCACCCTCGGGCGGCTGGCCGAGTTCCTGGGCGACCCCGCCCGGGCTGCGGACCACTACGCCACGGCCGCCGACGTCGCGAGGCGGCTCGGCTCACCACACTGGCAGGACCAGGCCGGCCAGGCACTCGCCGCGGTCCGGCCCTGACGGCGGGCACAGGCGTACAGGGGGCGGGCCCCCGTCGCGACGCATGCCGGACGGCACCCTGTCCACCTGGCGGCTCACCCCGAATCGGAGCGGGCCGCTGCCGTTCCTCATCGATTGGGGGAGCGCCGCCCATCCGTCCGTCGGGCTGCCGGTCGTGTCGCTGAGGTCGATGGGAATCACTCATCCTGCGCCCGAGACGATCCGGCTGGCGTTGGCCGCACTGGGGGCGTCCGTCACCACCCGGCCCGGCGAGCGCCCGGCGCTGCTGGCGGAAATCGGTGCGGCGGATCGAACCTTCACCCTGACCTGAGCAGGCGGATCGGCGAGCGCCGCCGTACCATCTTGCGAGCTGTCGGGACCCGGTAACGGCGGCGTCCGGACCTGACACCGCCTGGTTCGCGGACCAGGACTGACGTCGAAGCGCTCTCCGTCTCGCCGCAGCCCGTGGCGAGGCTCCTCGGAGTGCAGGGAGTTCCGGGTGTTTCAGGCCGCCATGGAAAGGGCCGGTTCGTCCACGGCGGGGCCGCGGGTTACCCAGCCGGTTCGCCGCGCCGTGACCGCCGCGTGCCACATGCGCCCTTGTCGCCCCGCTGGCCTTCCCGTGCTCGGCCTCGCCTTCCGGAGCGAGTGGCTGCTGTTCGACGACCCGGGCTCGTGGTGAGCGCGCTCGGCGTGTTCACCACGGTGTGGTTGGCGCGCACCGCGCACGAGCTCGCCAGGCCCGCCGACATGCCCGCCGCTGAAACGGCCGCTCGGCCCGCCACCGGCCGCGGGCCGCGGCTGTTCGTCAGAACAGGTCGCCGCGAAGGAGCAGGAGGCACACGTCGCCCACACGCTCGCGCAGTTGCTGCGTGCTGACGCCTTCAAGGGGTGGCTGTGCTTCGAGGCCCCCGCTGGTGGCCAGGCGCTCACTGCCGAGCTCGACCTGGGCGTCGAGGTCGCGGCCGTCGACTGGCGTCCCATCACACCGGGACAGGATGTCACGCTCCCCGGGGTGCTGACGGCGTGCCCGGTGGCGGCGATCGGACGGGATCTCAGCATCCTGGGTATTTGGCGAAGGAGACGTGGTGTCCGATGAACTCGGTCGTGAAGTCGTCGGCGAGTTCGGTGATGGTGTCCCGGCCTTCCAACTGTGACAGCCACCGCTGGGGGAGGGCCGTCTCGCCGTGCAGGGCTCCCAGGAGGTTGCCGCAGATGGCGCCGGTTGAGTCGCTGTCGCCGGAGTGGTTCACCGCCAGGAGCAGGGCCTGCTCGACGTCGTGCTCGTGTACCAGGGCACTGTAGGCGGCGATCGCGAGTGCTTCCTCGGCCACCCAGGCGCCTCCGAGGGTCTCCACGGCCTCTGGGGACGGGTTTCCCTTGGTGGCCAGCGCTATCGCGGTTTCAAGCGCTGAGGTGGTCTCGTCGTGTGCCGGGTGTTCGGCGAGCAGGTCAAGGGTCTGTCGTACCGCCTGAGCCGTGGTGTGGCCTCGCATGAGGAAGAAGACGATGGCGGCGAAGGCTCCGGCGGCGAGATAGCCGGTGGGGTGGCCGTGAGTGATCTGGGCGCACTGAGCGGCGAGTTGGAAAGCCGTCCGCGCTTCCTGAACCGCCAGACCGAACGGGGCCGAGCGCATGACGGTGCCGCACCCCTTGGAGCCGGGATTGATCGCACCGGGTTCGCCGGGGGCGGCCATCGGGCCGAGCGCGTGGCGCAGGCCGGACAGGCAGGCGTTGCCCGGTGCGCGGCGCGAGTACAGCCAGGCCTCGCTCCGCAACCAGCCGGTGCGCACCAGTTCGTCCGCGGGTGGTGGTGCGGAGTGCTGCTGGGTGTCCAGCCAGCGCAGGTACGCGTGCCGCACGACGTCGACCTCGGAACCGAAGCCCCGCTGCCGTACCCGCACGTTGGCGCGGATCAGTCCCTCGACGGTGAACAGGGACATCTGGGTGTCGTCGGTGATCAGCCCGATCTTGCCGCGCCAGTCGGGGGTGAGGTCGGTCAGCCCGGCACGACCATGGCGGCGGCGGATGTCGGCGATGGAGTCGAACTCGATGGGCGCGCCGAGCGCGTCACCGATCGCCCCACCGAGCAGGCAGCCGCGTACCCTGCTCCCGAACGTCACATCGCTGTGCTCGGCCTCGTGCATGATGGTGATCTCCTTCCGCACGGCTGACTCTGACCGTACCGGCAGCGGCCGCCATGTACGTAGCGGTTGATCTCTGCTGATTCACGGGCTTCTACGGAACACGGGTTCTGTCGTTCAGAGGGGCGCGTCGAAGCCGAAATCTCTGGCCAGATCGTCCCAAGGGATACGGCGTAGTTCGGCGGCGGCTTCGGGGTGGATGAGCGTGTCGCTGTGGTCCTGGAACCAGATCACGACCAGGCACGAGGACTCGGCGTTGGGAATCCCGGCCTCGAAAAGCCCGATGCACTGCACGGGTGGCAAGTACTCCACAAGGCCATATGGGTGGGGGCCGTGCCGGTCGAAGCGTTGGTGATCGTCGGGAATGGTTCTGGCCGGTGGGATGAGATGGACGGGGTATTGCGTCCACTTATCTTGCGTCTGTTCCATCGTGCGGCCGATGAACAGCTCGTCGTTCATCCGCTGCCTGGGTACGCCTTCGATGAGGCCGCCGTAGGTGAGAGTCATCTCCACCCAGCGCAGATGCACATCGAATCCGGCGTCCAGCCGGAGCGGCGTAACGGTGAGACCGACCATGATTTCCTCCACTGAGCTGAGCGAGATCGACGGCGACATCGCCGGTGAACGGGGGCGCCCGATCCAAGGGGCCCGACCTTCGGGTCCACCCTGACCTTCGAAGCGAAGAACCGCTTCCCCCCGACATCGGGCTGTCTCTGGAAACCTGTCCCCGCGCCCGAAGGGGTGCGTCTTGTGGGCCGCGCACAGTAGATCACATGTGAACTCAATGCACAATACCTATGCTGATGAGTGCGTCTGGAGGAGCTGTTGTCCCTTGCTGCTGCGGCGATGGCGGCGCTGGGTTAGCAATGGACCGATCGACGAGTTCAGCCGGATTGAGGCGATCAAGGGGCAGCGTGCGGCCAACGTGCTGACCGCGTTCAAGCCCCGGCGGCGAAAGGTCGCCCAGGCGCTGGCCGGCTGCGAGACAGTCGGGGAGGGAATTTGGGGGCCTGCGCCCGGCACCGGTCCACGCAGCTGATGAGGACGATTTCGACGTCCACCCCTACTCGCCACGGCATGGCGCCCTTTGGAACGCCTGGTGATGTCAGCCGCCGTGCGAGGGTTCGTGAGGCGGTACTTGCCGGGCGCTCCGATCCATTGGGCGGCGGGAGGTATGTGGGAGGCTTTGATGACATGTGCTCCCGGAGCAAGAGTGGCGATCCGTTCGGCCATCGAATTTCCACCAGTGCGGCCGCCGCTACGCCGCCGTCACGAAACAGCTACCCGGAACCCGTCGTGCTCAAGACCACCCAGGAGACCGCGATCTGGGGTTACTTCCCCACTGACCGGGCGCCGGTGCTGATCGTGGACTCCGGTACGGTCGTCAGGATCGATGCCGTCAACCAGTCCGGAGTGTCGGCCGCCCAGGGGCCGGTAGCGTACTTCGAGGCGTTGGGCGTGCCCGCCGACCAGGTGCTGCCCGAGCTGGCGGAGGTGGCGAAGAACCCCCGCCCGGCGGGCTCCAGCGGCCATATCCTCACCGGCCCGATTCATGTGAGGGGCGCCGAACCTGGAGACGTACTGGAGATCCGTATCCTGGATGTGTCTCCGCGCGTCCCGTACGGCGTGAACAGCACCGGCCCGGGCCGAGGGGTCTGCGGCGATCTGCTGGACACGGCGTCGGACCGCCTGCTTCGGCTGGACCCCTCCAACCGCTACTACTCGTTCGGGCACGGCATCAAGGTCCCGTTCAAGCCGTTCGCCGGAATCACCGGAGTCGCGCCGCCCACGTCGGCCGGCTTCGTCTCCGCCAACCCGCCGAACCGGTGGGGCGGCAACCTGGATTTCCGCGACCTCGTCGCCGGTACGACGCTGTACCTGCCGGTCTTCCAGCCGGGCGCGATGTTCTACACGGGCGACACGCACGGCGCGCAGGGCCACGGTGAAGTGGACCAGACCGCCGTCGAGCACTCGATGGCGTTCACCGCGCAGTTCATCGTGCGCAAGGGCGCGAGCATCGAGTGGCCGCGCGCGGAGAGCGACGACTACTTCTGGTGCATGGGCATCGACGCCGATCTCGACGTCGCGCTGCAGATCGCCGTCAAGGAGGCGGTCGGCTATCTCGTCGAGGTCACGGGCGGTGCGCTGACGACCGCCGACGCCTACGCGCTGTGCAGCATCGCGGTCGACTTCGTCGTCGCCGAGGCGGTCGACGGCAACAAGACCATCGTCGCCTACATCGCCAAGTCGCTGTTGCCCGGACGCTGACCGTCCCACCGGTCAAGGACCGCGCGGCCGAACTCCCGCACAGCCGCGCCGGCACCCCGGTGACCCAGCCGGATGCAGGCCGCTCAGCTCCGGCGCAGTGCCCACTCGACGCCTGGGCAGCGGTCCATGACGACGTCGAGTCCGGCGTCGAGGGCGCGCTGAGCGGCGGCCTCGTCGATCACGCCGAGCGGCAGCCAGACCCCGCCGGCGCCCGCCGTGATGGCCTCGTCCACCGCCTGCCCGGCGTACTCGGATCGCCGGTACACGCCGACGACGTCCACCTTGGCCGGCACCTCGGCCAGAGACGCGTATCCCGGCTCGTTCAGGACGGTCTTGGCGGCGGGGTGGACCGGGATGATCCGCTTGCCTCTCGCCTGGAGCAGGCGTGCCTGGTCGTAGACCGTACGGTGCGGGTCGTCGCCGAGCCCGACAAACGCCCATGTCCCCGACTTCTCGAGCAGTCGCTTGATGACACCCTCGTCCGCGAAACGATCGTCCATGTGTTCCATCAACACGATCGGTACCCCGGGGCTTCCCGCGGAGCGAACACGAAGAGGAATTCCGGCCGGCCGCGGGGTTCGCCGGTCGCCGTGCCGGAAGGTCCGCCTTACGGCTGTGCCGGGCCGGTCGGTTGCCCGCCGGGGGAGGGTCGCGGGATCACCCGGGTTCCGCTGAGGAGGTCGTACGGCGTCCGGGCGGAGGGCAGGAACAGGGTGCCGAGCCAGCCGAACATGATCACGTAGACCAGGATGGTCAGCACCATCACGTACCCGGGAATCCGTTCGGCGGACGCGGTGGCGAACGCGAAGGCGACGGTGTGCCCGAGCTCCCAGGGCAGAGCGATCTTGAGGGAGTTGCGCAGCAGCGCGCGGCCGAAACCGGCCGGTCGCATGGAGCGCGCGCCGACCACGACCAACCCGCGCACCCGCTTCCCGGGGGTGGCCTGAAAGCGGCCGGACTCGCGCCAGGCGGCCCAGAAGGTCACCGGTGCGACCAGGATGACGAAGGAGAGGACGTTCCACGCCGCGGTGGGCAGACGGACCCCTGTCCGATAGAGGATCACGCCGATGGGGAGCAGGAGCACCGGAAGGACGAGGATCCACAGCCAGTCGATCGACCACGCGGTGATGCGACGCCATGCGAGCGCCAACGACTCTCGCCTGGTCTGTGTGATGGGTGACATGGAGGCCCTTACATCGATATGAGGCCGCGGTACGAGTGCGGCGTCGCCTGCTTCTTCGTCGGCCCGTCGACCGTATTGCACCAGCTTGGCAACCTGACCATCCCGCACGGATGCGCCGTCGCGCTCGTCGGGCTGAACGGCGTGGGAAACCTCCGAAACCGGCACCGTGCACGGGGAGCCCGCGCCCGCTTCGATCGATGGAGCGGTCCGGGCAAGTCCCGTTACCTCGGAGGTAATCGACGGGCCGCGACCGGACCCAAGATGCTTGCGACATGAGCAGCGACACGCGTGACATCGTGGAAGAACTGTTGCGCCGGATGGCCGAGGGCGATCACGGCCGTACGGCGGAGTTGTTCGCCGAGCCGATCGACTGGCGGCTCGACTGGCCGGCCGAGGGGCATCCAGTGGTGCCGTGGATTCGGCCCCGGTCCAGCCGGGCCGATGTGGCAGACCATTTCCGGTCGCTGGAGGCCCATCACGTGCCCGAACTGAACGGCACGTCGGTGACGCGGATCCTGGTCGACGGGACGCACGCCGTCGTGCTCGGGGAGATCGCGCAGACGGTGCGGAACGGCGCCGCGTACACCTCGCCGTTCGCGCTGCACCTCACCGTCGAAGACGGGTTCGTCACCCGCTATCACATCTACGAGGACAGCCTCACGGTCGCGCGGGCCCTCAGCGCCAAAGCGTGATCGCAGGGGCAGGTCGAGCGGTCGCCCCGTGAGGGAACCCACTGGCCGGGTCGATCCGTGCCGGACCTCGCTGAGCAGTCCGCGAGGAACTTTCAGGTGTCGTACAGAGTGAGTACGCCGGTGCCGCCGGGTAGCAAGACGGCATGGGTTCGTCGGAAAAGGCAGTGGTGGGGGCGTTGCTCGAGGAGCACGGCCGCACTTACGCGACCGAAGCGGGGATCCGCCTCTCCGACAAGCCCGGACCGCTGTACCAGGTTCTGGTCCTGGCCACCCTGCTGAGCGCCCGCATCTCGGCGGAGATCGCGATAGCAGCCGCGCGGGAGTTGTTCGCAGCGGGCTTGCGTACGCCGGAGGCCATGGAGCAGGCCGATTGGCAGGCTCGGGTGGACGCCCTGGGGCGTGGTCATTACCGCAGGTACGACGAGCGTACCGCCACCCAGCTCGGTGAGGGGGCCTGCCTGCTGCGAGAGAGGTGGGCGGGCGACCTCCGCCGGCTGCGCGACGAGGCGAAGGGAGACGCCAAGCGCGTCCACGACCTGCTGACCGAGTTCCCCGGCATCGGCCCGCTGGGCGCCGACATCTACCTGCGCGAGGTCCAGGCGGTGTGGCCGCAGGTCGCCCCGTACTTCGACAAGCGTGTTCTGGAAGGCGCCCGAAGGCTCGGCCTGCCGCACAGCGTGGACGCGCTGGCGGGTCTGGCCGGTTCGGGTGAGGATCTGGCCCGGCTCGCCGCCGCGCTGGTCCGGGTCTCGCTCAGCAAGCAGGCGGCCGAGACGGTGAAGTCCGCCGCCGAGTCGCAAAACGAGTCGCAGAAGGAGTCGCAGAAGGAGTCGTAGAACCGAGTCGATGTCCCAGGCGATGGGAGCTCGGTAGCGGCTTCGTCGGGGACCTACCTATGGGGCCGCCACCCCGGCGGGTTCGATGCTACGACTTGCCGAAGTTGATCGAGCCGTGGACGTCGCCGGCTTGGACCACCGGCCCGGAGATCCGGGCTTCACCGCTTATCGTGTTGGACACGTCACGCTTCTGCTGGATGACGCGCGTGGCTTCGGTCGTCCATCGGTGGAGCTCTTTCCCGAAGTCGGGATCTGCGGCCGCCAGGGCGACGAGGATTCCGGCGACCTGGTCGGGCTTGCCGGAATCAGGTCGTTCCAGCGCCGCGACCGCTGTCGAGTCACTTCCGAACCGCTGCCGTACGAGCGTGGTCAGCGAAGCCCAGGCGCTCTTGCCGGCTTCGCCCGCCGCGCCACCGATCAGCGCGGACATGATCGCGGTGAGCGTGGTGGGGTCCATCGAGTCTCCCTGCGACGATGTCGGTCAAGCCTTGACTGTGAAGGGCGGGGACCGCAGGAGGGCCTGCGGCGAGAGGTGAGCCGGTCTCGTTGTGGAGCCCTCTGGTAAAGGTAAGCGAGACAGGGATGAAGCGCGATGGCGCCCTGCCGAATGCAGCGGTGCAGCGGGCGTGGCGGGTGCTGGGTATTCCTCCGGGTCGGCGCAGGTAATTGAATCGGTGCTAACATGATTGGAGGAGGGCCGGTCGGCCCTCCTCATTTTTTATGTCTCATGTCGTGTCGTCTAGGCGACGCCACCCGATGACGTACTTGGCAGCATCGGTGCCACGTACGTCATCCATATGTAGGCCCCCGACAGCAGCGCTGCTGCCAGTGTTGCGTAGGTCGCTTTTACTTTCACGTGATTCCTTATCGATCATGCGTATTACGGCCGACCTCATTGTCGGATCGACGCAGACCGATTTTAGGGGGTCCGATGCGCGGAGCGCTACCATTCCAGGCCTTATGCACATATGCCAGAGGATGGGAGATAAAGCGTGAAGTGTACGATTTTGTCCCGTGCGGTGACTGCTGCGAGAGCGATGCGAGCTTTCAGCGCTGAGTCACCGTTCTTACGAATCCACCACCTTCGGCAGCCCGCGCAAGCGAGTCCGGAGGCTCTGCGCCTCGGGGACCACCCCGAGACGCTCATACAGTTCCAGCGCCTGGTCCCAGTTCCGTCGGGCGTGGGCAAGGTGGCCGGTCTGGTGGAGCGCAGTGCCCATCCGGTCCAAGGTCTGGGCTTCCTGGTGGACATCGCCGATCCCGCGCGCGACCCCCACCGCTCTGTCGTAAAACTCCAGGGAGGTCTCGTGGCGACGCGCACGCTGATGGGCGTCGCCGATGCCCAGGAGGGCACGCGCTTGTTGCTGACGCTCCAGAAGCTCTGTTGAGATGTGCAGGGCCTTCTGGTGATGAATGAGTGCCTGCACATCGTGACCCACGCTCGCATAACAGGAGCCGATGCTGTTGAGCGTGTGCGCTTCAGATCGGCGGTCGCCTATGTCGCGGTAGAGGTGCAAGGCGTTCTGGTAGCGTTCCAGCGCTTCTCCGTGACGGCCGAGATGCTGTAGTGCGCTGGCCGTGTTGTGCAGCAGGGTTGCCCTGTCCTTGGGCCCCGTCTCGGGCGCGAGAGCGGCCGCCCGCTCGTAGTGTCCCAGTGCCGTGGCGTGATTCCCGAGGTGTGCTTCGAGTTCGCCGATATTGTTCAACGCCACCTGACAGCCCCGGAGGTCGCCGCCCTCCTCATAAAGTGCGAGAACCTGCCGCAAGCGGTCGAACGCTCCTCGGTAGTCTCCTTTGTCGCAGGCGATGCCGGCGATGTGGTTCAGGCTGGCAGCCTGGCCGTGGCGGTCGTCGATCGCTCTTCGGATGTCGAGTGCCTGCTCGAAATATCCCAGCGCCACGTCGAATTCCGAGCGGTGCCAATGTGCTCGGCCGCTCTGGTCGAGGAGTTCTGCGACACCGTGATGGTCGTCCAGCGCGCGCTGGATGCGCAGAGCCTGAGCCGCCATCTCTAGACATTCGTTGAGCCGGCCTTCACGCCATAGTGCCTCGCTGAGATCGCTCATGGCGCGTGCGGCGCCCGGCCGGTCGCCCGATCGGCGCCATGCCTCGATCGCGCTCGCGTGAACGCGAACGGCGTCCGCCCAGTGTCCCCAGAAGCTGAGGTGGCGGCTCAGCACGTGCGGGAACATCGCGGCGTGCCGCGTCCAGCCGTGGTCCGCGGCATGGCGGGTCAGCCGCAGGAGCTCGTCCAGTTCGGTGCTCAGCCACTTCATGGCCTGGCCGGCGGTCGCGATATCGGGTGATGTCCGCGGTGGGACGTCCACCTCGACGGGGATGCGCACGCGGTGCGGGTACAGGAGCCGGTCCGCCCGGTCCGCCAGGACGAGGTGATAGTCGAGGACGCGTCGCAGGGGGGCCGTACGCTCGCTTTCCGGCTCATGATGGGAGAGCGAGACGGCGTAGTCGCGGATGAGGTCGTGGAAGCGATAGCGGCCGCGTCGCGGTTCGGCGATCAGATGATTGTCCAGGAGATCGTCGAGGAGACTCTCCGCGTCGGCGAGCGGCGATTCCAGCAGCGCCGCCGCGCAGTAGGCGGTCAGTTCCGCCCCCGGATAGAGCCCGAACCGGACGAACGCCCGCTGCTGAGCTTCGGTGAGGTCTTGGTAGGAAAGCTGGAACGCGGCGGTGATCTCGCGGTTCTCGGCTCTGATCTCGGCCAGGCGCCGGTTGTCGCGTCCCAGCCGTTCCGCCAGATCCGCGACGCTCCACGCGGGGCGATGCCGGAGCCTGCCGCCGACCAGCTGGATCGCGAGCGGGAGGTGGCCGCAGAGCCGCGTCACCGTGGCGACGTGCTCGGCTTCGAGCGCGCGACGTGCGCCGGCGGCACGATGGAGCAGCGTGGCGGCGTCTTCCGGCGGAAGAACGTCCAGGGAGAGCGACTCGACGCCCTCCAGGCCGGCCAGCCTCCGCCTGCTGGTGACGATGACCAGGCAGCCGGGCACGCCGGGCAGAAGGTGGCGGATCTGCTGGTGACCTGTCGCGTCGTCCAGGACGATGAGGACTCTGCGTCCGGCCAGTTCCTCGCGCCACAGCCCGGCGCGCGCGTCCAGTTCCTCGGGGATCTCGCGTCCGGACACGCCGAGGCGGTGGAGCAGCCGGTCAAGGGCGGCGGCCGGCTCGACCGCCTCCTGGTGGGCGTGGTGACCGTGCAGGTCGAGATAGAGCCGGCCGTCGGGGTACCGGGCGGCGAGACGGTGCGCCAGGTGCACGGCGAAGGCGGTCTTGCCGACCCCCGCCATGCCATCGATGGCCAGCACGGGCACCGCCGCGTCTCCGAGCACCCTGTCGGAGGTCAGGAAGGCGAGTTCGGCCGTCCTGCCGGTGAAGGTGGGGACATCGCGCGGCAGGTCGTTGGGAGGGGGATTCTCGGTGGTCGTTCGCGCCCGGGCTTCGGGCAGGAGCCCGGGGTCGCGACGGAGGATGCGCTGATGCAGTTCCTGCAGGGCGGGGCTCGCCCCGGTGCCGAGCTCGTCGACGAGTCGTTTCCGTGCTTGCCGGTAGGCCGCCAGCGCGTCCGCCTGGCGCCCGCTGACGTACAGCGCCCGCATGAGAAGCTCGACGAGCTTCTCGTCGAAGGGGAAACGGGTGACCAGTTCGGACAGTTCCGCGATCAGCCGGGTGTGGTCTCCGCAGCCGAGTTCGAGGGTGATGCGCTCGATGGTGCCGCCGAGCATCTCGTCTTCGAGGTTCTTGCGCGTGATGCCGGCCCAGGAACCCTGCAGACCTGCCAGTGGTTCGCCGCGCCACAGGTTCGCCGCTTCCTGGTAGAGCGAAAGGGCGTGATCGGTCTCGCCGCTCGCCGCCGATGCCCGGGCTTCTGCGCGCAGTCTGCGGAACCGGTGATAATCGATTTTTTCGACGTCCGTTTCCAATATGTACGTCCCGGAAAGGCGGCGCAGGTAGGCGCCTTTTCCTTCGCCGATATCCTGAAGGCGGCTTCGCAGGCGGGCGATGTGAGTCTGTAAATGAGCTCGCGCTTTCTCCGGCGGGTTGCCGTCCCACATCCTGTCGATGAGCGATTGCGCCGAGACCGGCCGCCCCGGCGTCATGAGCAGGACCGCCATGACGAGCCGTTCTCTGGCCCAGCCCAGGTCATGGCGTCGCTCGCGGGACCAGAGCTCCACCGGACCCAGAATGCGAAATTCCATTCGAGCCCCTTCTCGGGACGGCCGCCATTTCCTTGCCTGGTACTTTTTCACGGGCCGGGCGATGGATCCAGTGCCTGACGTGGCCGGGAGTAAAGGCGTCCCTTGCTCGATGTGGCTCCGCCGGTAAAACGCAAGCCCGCCGCAAGGATTTCCGCAAGGCCGGTGGCCGACGCTGCCGAGGAGGGCGAGGGGGCCTCGCCTGAACGGCCGGCGGCCGACGAGGGGGATGCGTAACCAATGTCTGGTCAGGAGTGGTGTCGGGTTCCGATCGGGCTCGACGCGCGTAGGTGGGTGACCCGCCCGAACTGTAAAGCGGTACTCGTGGCGGTCCACACGGTCACCTCGGGACAGCGGCTGCTCGACACGGTGAGACTCGTCGAGTCCGACCCGCGGATCCAGGTCGTCTTCACGATGGCTCCCGACGTCTTCAGCAACGGGGTGACCGAGTTCCTCGATGGCCTGCGCGCGGTATGCCTTCCCTGGCACCAGGCGACGCGGCAGCGGTTCGATCTCGCTCTGGCGGCGAGCCTGGGCGCGGTGCACGAGATCCACGCGCCGCTGATCGTCATGCCGCATGGCGCCGGCTTCAACAAGCTGGTGAGGGGGCGCGAAGGGCTTCGCGCCGCCGGCGGTTCCGTCGCGTACGGGCTCGACGCGCAACGGCTGGTCCACGACGGCGAGGTCGTCCCGGCCGCGATCGTGCTCTCCCACCGGTCCGACCTCGGCCGGCTCGGCCGGGCATGCCCGGAGGCGGTGCCCGCGGCGACCGTGGTCGGCGACCCGTCGTACGATCCTCTGACGGCGAGCATGGCGCATCGCGCCGCCTACCGCAGAGCGCTGGCGGTCAGGCCGGACCAGACCCTCGTCGTGGTCAGCTCGACGTGGGGTCCGAAGTCGCTGTTCGGGCGGCGTACTGACCTGCTGCCTCGATTGCTCTCGGAGCTGCCCTCTCGCCGGTTCCGGATCGTGGTGCTTTTGCACCCAAATGTCTGGTTTGGGCACGGCGTTCGGCAGGTGGAAACCTGGCTCGCCGACTGCCTCCGGCAAGGCCTCGGCCTGGTGCCGCCCGAAGCGGACTGGCGATCGGTGCTCGCCGCGGCAGACCTGATCATCGGCGATCACGGTTCGGCGACCCTTTACGGGACCGTCACGGGGGCTCCGGTGGTGCTCGCCGGCTTCGCCGAATCAGAGATCGATCCGGCCTCCGCGTTCGGCGAACTCGCCGCCGTCGCGCCGCGGCTGTCCCCGCGCAGGTCACTGTACGAGCAGCTGACCATGGTGCGGTCCGAGGCCCAGGGCGACCGGTACAAGAGCGCGGTCGAGCGCATCACCTCGGCGCCAGGTCGCTTCGACCACAACATGCGCCACCTGATCTACCGCCTGCTGCGCCTGAAACAGCCCGCGACCATCACCGCGGCCGTGCCGGCGGCGGTGCCGTTCCTCCTTGACCGGAGGGCTGCGCATGAGGGCTCGCCCGCCAGCCCGCCCTTCGCGGCGAGTGTCCCCACCCGCTGTACGGGCTGCCGCGCCGGCGTCCGGGCGAGGCGGCCGGAAGGGCGGCCAAGGTGACCGGCGGGGCCGGCTCACGACACTGTGCGGTTGACCGCAGACGGAGGCGGATGTGTTCGAGAAGGTCGTCGGCGTTCATTTGTTCCGGCTCCAGGACGTGTTCCACCTGAGCCGCACCAGGTCCGTCTCGCAAGCGGCGGCGGTCGATCCCGGCGCGCCGGCGATCCTGGTGATTCCCCGTGAGGGACCGCTCCGCGAACCTCACCTGATGCTCTTCACCGGCGCGCGGAACTTCTGCGCGATGCCGTCGGGCACGCTCGTCTCGGAGGGCGTCCACGTCGTCGTCCGCCTCGGCGACGGTCTGGAAGAGAGGTGGTGCGAGGTCGCGGACGTGGTGGTGGGGGTGGCGAGGTGTCCGTACGCCTTCGCGGCCCAGCGGGTGACGCGCATTCTCGACCGGCATCCGGGCTGCGAGGTCGCGACCGGCAGGCGAAGGCGTGGCTGCCTGGCCGGACTGCGGGACGGGCGGCTCGCGAAGATCGCCGAGGTGGCCGGCGCGGGTCATCCGGGGGCCGCGATGTACGGGTCGTTCCTGTACGGGTGGCTGGTCGCGGGCATACCTCTGGGATGCCTGGCCACGGCGTCGGTGGTCCACGGTCGTTACATCGGCTCGGCCGCGGGCGGGCCGGGGTCACTGGAGGTCGCGGGCCGGGCGCAGATCAGGATGATCGATCCCGGGCGGGGGAGGGCCTTGTGACACGCAAGGTCGTGGTCGCCGGTGCCGTCAGCTTCTACCTGTCGGTGGGCGTGCCGGAGTTCCCGCTGCGCTACACAGCCAAATGCACGCCACGCTGGATGGCCGCCGGCGTGTCCGGGGCGGCGGGTCACATCGCGCGCGTCCTCCGCGCGCTCGGGGAGGACGTGCACCTGTGCACGGTGGTCGGACACGATGCCGCCGGAGTGGAGATACGCGCGGAGCTGGAGCGGGGCGGGCTGCTCGGCCCGGGCGTGATCGAGGGCAGGGAGTCGTCCATGGGAGTGGCCCTGGTCGCGCCCGACGGAAGCCGGTTGGGGCTTCCGTACCTCGAGCCGGTGAACGGGGTCGCCTACCCGTTCGAGGTGATGAGCGCGGCGGCGCGCGATGCGGGCCTGCTCGTCCTGACGAACGCGAAGTTCGTCCGGCCACTGGTCGGACCGGCGGCCCGGCTCGGCGTGCCCATCGCGGTGGACGTCCACCTCATCGCGGATCTCACCGACGAGTACAACCGGCCGTGGCTCCAGGCGGCGGAGATCATCTTCTGCAGCCACGAGGCCCTTCCCTGCCCGCCGGAGCTGTGGGTGCGGCGACTGTTCGAGCGCTATCCGAGATGCCGGCTGGTGTGCGTTGGGCTGGGATCCCAGGGGGCGTTACTGGGCACCAGGGACGGGCGGCTGCTCCGCGCGCAGGCGGTGGCGCCACGGGCCGTCGTCAACACCTCGGGGGCGGGCGACGCGCTGTTCGCCGCCTTCCTGCACGTATGGCGGCGTACGCACGACGAGGCACGCGCACTGCGGATCGCCGTGCTGTACGCGGGCTGGAAGATCGGACACCGCCTTCCGGTGACGGCGTCGCTGACCGGCATGGAACTCGCGGACCTGGAGAAGTCGTATCCGCCCCGGATCACCCTCCGGCGCTGGGACGACGGCGGCTAGGCGCCGGCCTTTGCCCTGGCTTCCTACCGGCGGCGTACTCGGCGTCCTGGGCGGAGATCTCGACGACATGAGCCACAGGGAGGCGGCGATGAGGTGGAGACTCGCGGTCAGCACGCTCGGCCTGCCGGGCGCGGGCCTCGCGGAGGCGTGCCGGACCGCTCATCGAAGATCACGGCACGCTCGGGTCCGGCGCTCCCTGTGGAACTCGCCTACTCGGTCGTCCGTTTCGCGATACGCGTCCGTGCGACGGCCTGCCGCTCCTCCTCCTGGTACCGGAGTGCGTCTTCGCTCCTGCCGTCCGACCGGGCCAGGTCCGCCAGCGCCCGGAGCGCCAGCGCCTCACCGGCGGCGGAACCGATGTCCCTCATGAGGTGCAGGCCCTGCGCCAGCAGATCGGACGCGACCACGCTGTGCCCGGTATGCGCACGGCCGAGCAGGATGAGGACCCGTGCCTGGTTGTGCGGATCCGCCTCCGCCGCCAGGAGGCTCCGCGCGTCCGCCAAAGGTGCGACAGCCTCCCCTGCACGCCCGTTCTCGATCATGGCCTCGCCGATATCGCACAATGTGAGAGCGACCCTGCGGGACTCCCCTTCCGCGCGATAGCCGTCCAGCGCCGCACCGAACAGCGCGATCGCGGTGTCCAGATGGCCGAGGTCCCGCTCCAACAGCCCCAGCCGCCGCGACGAGCCCGCGACACGCTGCCGGTCGCCGAGGCGACGCCAGATGCGCAGCGCCCGGCGGAACTCATCGGCGGCCTCCTCCAGCCGGCCCAGAGAGCGCAACGCCAGTCCTGTACGGTTCAGCATCTTGGCCTCGGCAGCAGCGTCGGAGCACGCTCGCGCCGCCTCCAGCCCCAGCCGGTCCACCGCCAACCGTTCGGCGTGGTGACCTCGGTACAGGAAGAGCGGCCACAGCAGGTCGACGAGCTGCCACGCCGTGCGGTACGAACTCCGCTCGAAGGCGGTTCGCGCGGCCGCTCGCACGTTGCCGAACTCGTTCTCCAGCCAGTCCAGGGCCTGGTCCGGGTGGGTGAAGACGAGAGGTTCGGCAGGCGGGTACTCCAGTTCCGGCGCGGGCAGGCGCCGATACGGCAGTATGAGCCCGCTCGCGGTGAACGCGGTGTCCAGGAACCAGTCCAGGGCCCGTCGCACGGTCTCGTCGCGAACTGCCTGAACCTCGTCCTGCTCGGCCATCTCACGCGCGTGGAGCAGGGTCAGGTCGTGGAAACGGTAATTTCCGCCGGGGACGTCGTCCAGCAGATTGGCGTCCACCAACACCCCGAGCAGGTGCCGGATGCGCGTACGGGAAAGTCCGACCGTGGCGGCGGCCGCCCGGCTGTCGAACGTTGCGCCCGGGAAGAGTCCGAGCAACCGGTAGACACGCGCCGCCTCGGGTGGTGACAGCCCGAGGTAGGAGAGCATCAGGGCGGCCCGAATCGTGATGTCCTGATCCACGGAAAGGGCATTGAGGCGGTGCCTCTCATGACTCAGAGCGTCGACCATCTCGTTCAGGTCCCAGCTCGGCCTGGTCGCGAGCCGCGCGGCGGCCACGCACAGCGCCAGCGGGACACGTGAGCAGAGCTCGACGAGTTCCAGGGCGGCGCCCGGCTCCCGCTCGATCCGGTCGTCACCGAGGTTCCGTCTCAGCAACTCCAACGCTCCCTCGCCGGTGAGCCGCTCGAGCTGTACGCCGCGGGCGCCGCGCATGACCAGCCCCGCCAGCCGCCAGCGGCTGGTGACGACGGCCATGCTGTTCGCCGAGGCGGGAAGCAGCGGGCCGACCTGGGCGGCCGAGAGGGCGTCGTCCAGGACGACGACCAGGCGACGTTCGCCGACGACGGATTGGTAGAGCGCCGCACGCTCCGCCAGCCCCGCGGGGATGCGCTCGGGTTCGATGCCGAACGCCCTGATGAACCGCCCCAAGACCTCCGCCGGCTCGATGGGCTCATCCGCCGCGTGTCCACGCAGGTCGGCGTAGAGCTGGCCGTCGGGAAAGGTGGAACGCTCCCTGTGCGCCCAGTGCAGCGCCACCGCCGTCTTGCCGATGCCGGCCGGGCCGCTGACCACGGCGACCTTGGGCACACCCGCTCCGCGGTCCTCGGAGCGTACGGAGTCCAGGACGGCCAGCGCCTCGGCCCGGTCCACCAGGACGTTGCCCGGGGGCAGTTGGGATGGTCGAGGGAGGGGGGTGGATCCCCGATGCACGTGGATCCCACCCTGGATGTCGCGGGCTTGGACGACAGGTCCCAGAACCGACCCGCTCAAGTCGTTGAGATGACCGTCAAGAGCGTCGTCGTCACCGGGACCGCTGTTCAACACCCTGCCCGTATCGTGGAGGGGAAGCCTGGTGAAATGGCCTGAGCCAGTGGAAGACCGTCCACCTGTCGGCACTGAAACGGACTTCTATGCTTGCTCTGCCCTAACGCCCCGTCAAGGTCGATCGCGCGATTGGGCAACAGCGAAGCGTCCAGAACCCGCAGGACGGTGGTGTAGCCGCCTTTTCGAGGGCACCGATGCGGACCCGACCGGCGGTCACATCTCTGAGACGTGTGACGGGGATGGAGCCCATCCGCATCACGATGGTCGTCCCGCCCATCGGCGGTAACGATCTCGGCTTCGGCTCCGTGCTTCGCCAGTGCGTCTTCTGTACATGGGGAGGCCGAATGCGAGCGAGCACTGCAACCAATCGCAGGGCGACGTCATCCGCAGCGGCCTGATGGCGACCGCGTCCAGCAGTCCACCAACGCCAACTCCCTGCGCAACCCCCTCCCTGCCGCCCGTTGACCGTGCCGGGGCCGCCCAGATACACGCTCGGCGCGTTGCCGCCCTGCATGTGACCGTGCACGTCGCCGCGACCGCACCAGGCAGGTCTACCCGTTGTACGGGTTACGTTCGACGCCGTTCAGGACGGGCCCGAGGGTTCGTCGGGGCGGGTGAGGGCGGTGATGGCGGGGCGGAGGGCGGCGGCGATTCGGGTGGGGGAGACGTCGCGGAGGGCTGTGAGGTCGAGTAGTTGGTGGGCGATCGTCACGCCCAGCATCGTGCTGATCATCAGGGCCGCCCGCAGGTCGGCGTCCTCGGCGGGGATGGCGGAGCTGAGCTGCTCCACCTGCTCGTCGAGCCGGGCGCGCACCCCCTCGGCGGCCTCAGGGTGGGTGAGCATGGAGCGCATCATCGCCAGCGACGCCTGCGGGATCGGCCCGATCTTCATGCCGATCCTGGCCAGGAGTTCCTCGACCAGCTCATCCGGGCCGCCGTTCAGGGGCGGGATCGCGGGGATGCGCACCGCCAGGTCGAACAGCTCCTGCTTCGAGCCGAAGTACTGCATCACGAGGGCCGGGTCGACCTCGGCCATGGAGGCGATGGCCCGGATCGTGGCGCGCTCGAAGCCGCGCTCGGCGAAGACGGTGCGCGCGGCGGCCAGAATCCGCTCCTCGGATCGGCGCCGGCGCTCCACGCGGCTGTTCGGCATCTCGTTCACGGCATGACTCTACCGACGGTGACCGACGACACCGCTCCGCTCTACAGTCGTTGAATCAACATCCGTTGAGTGAAGGAAGTGTTCGACGATGGCCAAGTCCCACCGCACCCCCCGAGACGTGCTCGCCCTCTTCCACCGCGCCATGGTCGACAAGTCGGCCGACGACCTCGCCGATCTGTACGCCGTCGACGGGGTCCACGAGTTCCCGTTCCGGGCCCCGGGGTTCCCTACTCGTTTTAGCGGACGGGATGAGGTGCGCGCCGGTTACCACAAGGCCTGGGACGCCAGCCCGGTGCGGCTCGCGGAGATCCATGACGTGGTCGTGCATGAGGCCGCCGATCCGGAGGTGATCGTGGGGGAGTGGCGCGGCACGGGGACGGCCGGGCCCGACGGGCGGCCCTTCGAGGCGTCCGGCCTGCTCATGTTCCGTGTGCGCGACGGCGAGATCATCGAGATGCGCGACTACATGGACGTCTTCGGCACCTTCCACGCCACCGGACGCCTGAAGGACGTGGTGGCCGCCCTGGGCGCCCAGGCCGCGGCGACTACCTGACCAGCTCGACGGAGTCGCACGGCGCCCTGCTCGACGCCGCCGGCCGCACCCCGTCCCTGACCAAGGCGGCCTCCCTCTACCGCCGCGCGGAGGAGGTGCTGGTCCAGGAAATGCCTCTTCTACCGGAGTGTCTCGGGATATTCGGAGAACGTCTCGAACGTCATCCTGACCCCGTCCGGGACGCTCGATGTCTTCTCCGGGAAAGCGTGAGCTTTGCCGGCAGGGAGTGAGCACGCGCCAGGCTGACCGGGCCTTCGCGGAATCGCCGTTGGGGCGGTGGGTGTTCACCGCCCCAACGGCGCGTCGGGTTTTCCGGCTCTCGCGGAGCAGCAGAGGGTGCCGGCAGGTTCAACCGGACCGCCCATTTGTGGAGTGGCCCGCGGTGAGCCCGCTTCTTCTTGTGTGGCTATCGGATTATCTGTGGCCGTACGAGTGGTGACCGTGATGCCAATGGTGGTGGCCGTAGGGATGGCCGTGGTGCCGGTGATCGCCACCGTAGGGCTGACGCTCGTCGCAGCGGCCGTTGTATCGGCCGTAGGGATCCAGGTCGCAGTGGTGGCCTTGGGATATGGAATGGGTTTCCGGGTTCATGGCGCTTGCGCCGGCAGGCTGCGCCGACATTGTCACGGGAACGATAAGGCTGAACGCTGCCAGCGAGGTGGCCGCGAGAGCATTTTTGAGCATGGGACATCTCCGAATCTGATGATGGAAGCCCGGCGTGGTGCCTGGACTTACGGAGTGTCGAATCGGCTACCGGGAAGATGTCGAATCGACGTCTATGTCCTAAGACGCTAGTCGAGCGCATCCGGAATGGTCATCCCATGGAGGCAAAAGCCGGGAACCGGATGCTTAAGTAATTCGACAGGTCGATAATTCCGACTTTTGCGTGATATGCGGCACCAGTGACGGCGAGCGGATCGCCAAGGCTCACGATGAGCGTCAGGTCCGTCGTGGCGGTCGCCTCCAGGTGAGTGCGAGGCCGGCGCCGGGTCAGCCGGGTGTCTGGGCGGTTTCCAGTTTCTGGATGATCGGGGTGAGGAGGGCGTTGAGCTCCCGGGCCAGGGCGGCGACTGCCAGGCGTGCGGTGTCGGGGAGGGACTCGGAAGGGCCGTCGGGGGCGGGTGGCAGGGCGTCGAGGGGGATGGGCGCGTCGATGAGCAGGGTGGTCCGTAGGAAGGGCGCGCGGGTGAGGTCCTGGTCGGTGGGCTCGAGGTACTGGCCGAAGGTCTGCGGCCACTCGCGCCAGCCGCGGTCGCGCCACCATTCGCGGGAGGCGGTGAGCTGGGCGGGCAGTGGTGACACGAGCAGGATGTGGGCGGTGAGCGTGCCGTCCCAGGGGTTGCGGTCGCAGGCGGCGGACAGGATGCGGCGGTGCCGGCGCACGTACGGCGGCGAGGGTGTGATGGCGAGCCGCCAGGCGGCGCAGGCGAAGGTGACGGGCGCGATGTCGCCCCATGAGCCGTCGAACGCCGCGACGTTGGCCCGTACGAGCTCGGCGTAGTGGCTCGGCCCGTCGGCGGCGAGCTCCCGGTCGTGGCCGTGGTCGACCCAGAAGGCATCGTGCTCGCCCATGCGTTCCTCTCCGTGACGTGGTCCCGCCGCCAGTTAACGCCACACCGGCGCTCGGCGCGCCGGATTTCTCCCAGAGCCGACATGAGCTGCCCGCCGCCTTCGGCCGCCATGTCGCCAAATTGTCGTAGCCGCGCGGCACACTGTTCCAGGCGTGGGAGGTGGGGTGTTGGCGAAGGGGTTCGGCCGGGAGAAGGTCAGGAAGCTGCTCGGGCTCGCCGTCTGGGAGGTCGAGCTCGCGGTCGAGACCGGTCTGCTCAGACGTCTCCCTGATCGCAGCTTCGACGCCGTCTCCGTCAGCACGGCACAAGCCGACCTGGAGCTCTTCCGGAGACTGCTCGCCGCCGAGCGTCGCTGTAACACCAGCGAGGCGGCGGCCAGGCTGGGAGTGTCGGCGGAGGCCTTCAAACGGATCTCCGCCGTCGCCGGCTTGATTCCCCTGCTGACTGAGGAGATCAGGAAGTACGGCCGGACTCTCACCGTCGGCTACTACCGCGCCGCGGATGTCGATGCCTTGGCCGACCATGCCCGCGCCGACACCGAGCTGCGCGCCGTCGCCCGGGCGGTCTCCCGCTCGGAGGCCGCCAAGAAGGCCGCGCGCACCCGCAAGGCGAACCTCGCCCGGGCCGCGGCGGCCCGCATGGAAATCGGGGCGACGAGGCCGATCCCCGATGCGGATCCGGACCAGGTCCTCCTCTGGACCGCAGCGCTGATGGTGGCCTCCGGCGTCTGTCCTGGACCGCTCCGACCTCTCCGCCGCATGCCGGACGGCCGTGTCGATCCTCTGGTCTCGACTTTGCGTGAAGCCCGCCTTCCTCGTGCGGAGTTGGAGGAGATGCTCGCCGAGCTGGCCGAAAGGTCGATCGAGCTGGTCGCTCTCCTGGTCCCGCCCGAGGCCGTGGAGCGCGAGTTGGGCGTCCCGGTCGCCATGCTGCCGGCAGATCTGCCGAGATTCGGCGACCACCTGCTGGCACCCTTCCTCCATGAGCTGGTTTCCGCACCACCGTCGTGGCTGCTGTGGGCGCGAGCCGATCGGGAGCTGGAAGAGGCCGTTGACACGGAGGCCCGTCGCGCCGCCGAGGAGGTTTCCCGGCGGTGGCGGGCCGAGCAGGCGGCCGTTCAGGAGGCCGTCCGAGCGGCCTCCAGGCTGTCCGACGAGTCCGTGGCGGAGATCTTCGGCCTGTCCGTCGAAGTGATCCGGCTGCTCCGCCCGAACAGTGGCCGCTGGCCGTCCGAGCTTGTCGCGCGGTTGTCCCGGCGTACTCCGCCATGGCTGCGGGATGAGACCGCGGCCCGCACGGAGGCCGACCGCCGCCGTCGCGCCACCGCCGCCCGTGCCCAGCGGGTCGCAGCCCGTCGGCTGTCCTGGCGCCGGCGCTGGGCCGAGGCGTTGGGCGTTCCGATCGAGTACGTCCCCGAAGCGATCGGACGGCCCACCCCTAAAGCGATCGAGGCGGCCAAGCGAGACCCACCCCATTGGGCGCGCGGCGCGGCGTCCGGTTGAAGCCCATGCGGACCGGTGGATTCCGCCAGAACCAAGGTCGGATCGCTGAAAGCATAGGCAGGCGCATGATGCCGCCCAGCGTTTAACCGACCCTGATATGAGGTGAGCCGGGCATGACGCCCTCCTCCGCAGCCGGAGCACGTCGCCAGACCGGGGTGTCGCCGGGCGTCTGGGCCGCTGTGTGGCAGGCATTCCGCACGGCAGGACGGCTATACGTCCCCTTGCTGACCGTCTCCGTGGTGACTGCGGGCCTGGCCGGACTCGTGGACGTGGCCGTGCTGGCGTGGATCACCGTGCCGGGCGGATCCGTCATCAACGGTGTGCCCGTTCCCGGCGCCGGCTCCGTCGCGAGACCAGCCCTGCTCGGCCTCGCCGCCATCGGGACGTTGGTCGCGGGAACGATGTCCATGACCGCGGGCTGCCGCCTCGTGGCCGCGGGGCTCGAAGGGCATCCGGTGTCGGTCGCGTGGGCACTGCGCGGACTGGTTCGCCGGATCGGCACGCTGCTGCTTCTGTCGGCGATCCTGCTCATCTCGATGGCGGTCGTCGCGGTCCCCTTCGCGGTGGCGTGGGCGCATGCCGGGACCGCCGTAGGTCTCCTGGTGGCGGTGGGGCCGTTCCTGCTGGCGTGCCGGGTGCTCCTCGCGGTCCCCGTCCTGGGGGCTCGCCCGGTCGGGGTGGTCGCGGCCACGGTTCAGGCAGTGCGGCTGGCCCGCGGAGATCACTTCGGGACCATCGCGCATCTGGGGGTGGCCCCGGTGGTGTCCGCGGTGGCATTGCTCCCGTCGTGGATAGCCGGATCGTTCGTCAGTGGTACGGCGGCGATCGCGGGCAACGTGGCAGCCGTCATCCTGGGGACACTGCTGGCACCCCTGCAGGCGGCGTTACTCGCGGGCTGCTACACCCACCTGTGCCGACATGCCGGTCAGCAGGCGCTGCAGGTGTCCTCGCCTGAGCAGGCGCCGCCGCGTCGCCGCAGCAGGACGGCGGCCGCCATGCCGGCGCTGGGAGCGATGCTGCCGGGCGCGCTTTACGGTGTCCTCCTACTCGGCGACCCGTTGGGGGTTCCGACAGCGACGGTCGTGGGTGTGCCGGTCACGCTGGTGGACACTATGTCGCCACGCGTCGTCTTCGGCAGAGGCGGGGCTCCGATCCTTGCCGATGTCGAGCCGCTGGCCTGCGAGGACGTGCGATGCGCAAGCTGGCGGAAGGTCGAGATCGACGAGACCTCCAGGCTCGTGGACGTACGTGGCACAAATGTGGTGCCGGGGAGCGACGGCACCGTCCGGATAGTCCCGTGGGTCGACGAAGGCACGGACATGACCCTCCGGCTGGTCTCCTGCCCTCACGAACGCTGCACCGATCTACGGATGGGTCGACGCCTGGCGTCGGCGTCGCACGAGGTCGTATCCTCCTACAGCGCGGTCGCCGCTGGTGAGCCCGCGCCCGTGATCGCATCGGTGGTGCGGCCTCTTACGGCTGGCGGTGCGAATCCCGATGCCGAGGAGTTGTTCGCGGCGCTCCGCTCGGAGCCCCGGCCCCCGGGTGAGGATCAGTCTGGTAAGCGACGGATCGGCCCCCTCCCATCCCCCGGTAAGCCTCAGGACGAGCGCGTCCCTTCTCACGACGGGCGGAGGGAGCACGTCTTCTCCGCCCATGTCCAGCGGAAGGACACGTCGTCGACGGTCCAGCTGACCTTGTGCGAGAGCGTGGCATGCACGTCCCCGCGGACAATCGGGATGTTCCGGGCAGTCGCGGACGCCGTCTACGAGGACCGTCCGCTGGCTGTGACCGTGGGAGGCACCGGCCGGGCCGTGGTCGCCCATCTCGACAGGCGCAGCGGGAGGATCAGTGTGGCGGTCTGCGGGTCCGTGTCCTGTGAAGGGCACACTGTCGAGGTGCTGGGGCCGCTGCCCGGTACCTGGGCCATGTCGCACCGCTTCGTGCGGCTGGCCCTTGCCGTCAGGCGCGACGGCCGGCCGGTGCTCGCGTACAACGATCCGGAGACCGGCGCGGCACGGATACTCACCTGCGCGACGGTGATCTGCGCCGGTACGCCGCACGTCACGGAGCTGCGCCGTCTCATGTCACTGCGCGGGTTCGGGTTCGCGCTCGACGATCACGACCGGCCGCTGATCGCCGGCTACTCCCCCGACGACGACCGCGTCACACTCCTCGCCTGCGCGGATGAGAGATGCGATGTCAGACGCGAGGCACCGCTACTGCGAGCGGCGGAGCCTGGCCCGCTGGAACTCGCGATCGGGCCCGACCGGCTGCCTCGCGTCGTCTGGGGCGGGGCAGGCGAGTACAACGTCCTCACCTGTGACCGCCCGCGCTGCGGCGTGTGAATCATGCCGGGGGTTTGTCCATGGACACCATGCGCCGGTCCTGGCTGCCACATCTGCTGGCCACCGCGGACAGCATCAGCGCCGAGCTCCCCCAGATGCCGAACTGATCCGGCCCGGACCGGGGACCTGGACGTCGGCTATACCTTGCTCTTAGCGTGATGTGAGGAGGGCAGGCGCATGAGTGTTGTGAGTGGCGCGGCCGCGAGTTCCAGCGTCGCTGAACGGATCCGCAGCCGCATGGGGCAGCTCTCGGCCGGCGAGCGCAAGGTCGCGCGGGCTCTCCTGGCGCACTATCCGTCGGCGGGTCTGGGGTCCACTCACGAGCTCGCGGGGCGTGCCGGCGTCAGCGCCCCTACCGTCGTCAGGTTCGTCGCCCACCTGGAGTTCGACGGCTACAAGGAGTTCCAGCAGGCGCTCCGTGATGAGGTCCAGGAGCGCAGGGCCTCGCCGCTGACCATCCCGCAGCGCATCACCAAGGACGACCTGCGCTCCGTCTCCGCCCACGTCTTCACCCAGGCCGTCCAGCAGACCTACGCGTCGCTCCCCGACGAGGAGCTGGACAAGGCCGTCGACCTGCTCGCCGACACCAGCAGGCACGTCACCTGCTTCGGCGGCCGTTACTCGCACCTGCTCGCCGCCTACTTGGACCTGCATCTGCGCCAGATGCGCCCGGGGACGACCGTGCATCCGCAGACGCCCACCCACCACTCGGGCTTCCTGCTGGACGTGGGCAAGCGTGACGTCTGCGTGGTGTTCGACTTCCGCCGGTACCAGCGCGACGTCGTCGACCTGGCCGTCCACGCGCACGGCAGGGGCGCGAAGATCCTGCTCGTCACCGACCCGTGGCTGTCACCGGCCGCCGAGGTGGCCGACCTCGTTCTGCCGGTCAAGGTCGACGGTCCGAGCCCGTTCGACTCGATCGTCCCGGCCACGGCCGTCGTCGAGTCGATGGTGGCCGGTGTGCTCGCCAAGCTCGGGAAGGAGGCCGAGACCAGGATCAGAGAGGCGGACGAGCTGGCCGGGGACATCATCTTTGACTGAGACGTTTCTTGGGCGATTCATTGACATTCGGATGAAATGAATGTTTCATGGCGGGCACCCCGCGCCCGAACTCCGCGTCCCCCTGGAGCCCGCCTCATGGCCCACAAAGCACCACGTAAGCTGCGCCTGTGGGAGGCGCTCGCCCTCTCCGTCGGGCTGATGGGCCCGACCCTGGCCATGGGCCTCAACGGTCCCGGCGTCGCCGCCACCGTCGGCAAGGCCGTCCCGCTCGTCTTCGTTCTCGGCCTCATCGGAGTCGGCCTCGTCGGCTACGGCTTCTGGCGCCTGACCCAGCACTTCAACCATGCGGGCTCCGTGTACGCGCTGGCCGGTGCCACCATCGGGCCGCGCGCCGGATTCTTCGGCGGCTTCGCGCTCCTCGGCACGTACTTGTTCTTCCTGACCTGCACCCAGGCCGCCACCGGGGTGTTCGCGCACGCGTTCCTAAAGGCGCTCGGCGTCCACAACAGCGGACCGTGGATCGTCGTCGCCGTCGTCGCCGCGCTCGGCGTCACGATCCTCAACTCACGTGACACCCGGCTCACCGCGCGGACGCTGCTGATCATCGAGGGTCTCGGCATCCTGGCCATGCTCGTACTGGCCGCCGTCGTCGTCGGCGGCTCCGTCATCGGGTCGGGCGGCGTCACCGAGAGCGGGGGTGCACCCACCCTGGACCTGTCCACGTTCACCTCCGGCGGCACCACCTTCGGCGCCGTCATGACCGCCACCGTCTTCGCGTTCCTGTCCTGGGCCGGCTTCGAGGCCTGCGCCTCGCTCGGCGAGGAGACCGACAACCCCAGGCGCAACATCCCGCGCGCTCTGGTCGGCAGTGTCGTGCTCACCGGCCTGCTCTTCGTCCTCATGATGTTCACCGAGACGATCGGCTTCGGCACGGACAAGGCGGGCGTCGATGCCTTCGCCGGCGCCGAGTCGCCGCTGTCCACGCTGTCCGACCGCTACATCGGCACGTGGTTCGCTCTCGTGGTCGCCTTCACCGCGGTGGCGTCGGCGTTCGCGAGTTCGCTGTCCTCCTCCGCGGCCGCCGCCCGCATGCTCTTCGCCCTCTCCCGGGACGGTTTCGGGCCGAAGGCGCTCTCCCGCGTCGACACCCGCACCGGTTCTCCCCGCGCCGCCCTGGTCGCCGTCGTCGTCATCACGCTCATCGTCGACGCCGTCGTCTGGGCGTCCGGGGTCGGCGCCTTCGACGCCTACTACTGGTTCGCCACGCTCGGCGTGCTGTGCATCCTCGTCGCGTACGCCGTGGCGGGCGTCGGCGTCATCGCCTTCACCTTCTCCGGCCGCTCCGCCATCCCGCGCTGGGAGGCGGTGCTGCCGGTGGCCGGCATCGCCTACCTGCTGTTCGTCTTCTACAAGCAGTCGTCCGGGCAGGACGCGCCGTACTCCTACTTCCCGTGGATCGCGGGTGCCTGGTGCCTGCTCGGCGTCGTGGTGATCCTCTCCGCGCCCGCCCTGGCCCGGCGCATCGGCGAGCGGCTCACCTCCGAGCTCACCGGCACGGGGAGCGTCGCGGACGAGCAGGTGGAACAGCTTCGATGAGCCTTCTCTACGACGCCGATCTCGCCGTCGTGGCCGGGGCGCAACGGCTGCGGTTCTTCCCGCTCGCCCCGGTCTCGGGGCACGGGGCCCGCCTGGTGGAGGCGGACGGCCGCGAGCTGATCGACCTCTCCGGTGCCTGGAGCGCGGCCGGTGTCGGCTACGCGCATCCGAGGGTCGTCGAGGCCGTGGAGCGGGCGGTACGGCGGATGCCGGGGGCCAGTCTGCTTTCGGCCACCAACCCCGAGGCGGTCGCGCTCGCCGAGGAGCTGCTGGCCATCACTCCTGGCACATCCGATCGCCGGGTGTACCTCGGTCACGCCGGCTCCGACGCCAATGCCGCGATCATCAGGAGCATCCGCGCCGCCGGTGACCGCCCGCGCATCCTGACGTTCGAGGGCTCCTACCACGGCGGGCTCGGCCCCGCCCAGCAGGTCTCCGGCCTTCATGTCGCGGCCGGCGCCGAACGGGACCCCGGTCTGGTGCTCGTCCGCTACCCGGACCTCGACGGCGTCGGCATGGAGCTCGCCGCCGGCGACGTCGCCGCGGTGATCGTCGAACCGATCCTCAGCGACGGGGGAGTGGTGATCCCACCGGCCGGTTTCCTCAAGGGGCTCGCCGACCTGTGCCACCGGCACGGCACCTGGCTGGTCGCCGACGAGGTCAAGGTCGGTCTCGGGCGGACCGGCCGGCTGCATGCCTTCGAGTGCGACGGCATCGTCCCCGACCTCGTCGCGTTGGGCAAGTCACTCGGCGGAGGCCTGCCGCTCTCCGCGGCGATCGGCCCGGCCGGGATCCTCGACGCCGCCGAAGGATCTTCGCTGCTCACGACCGCCGGCAACCCGGTGGCGGCCGCGGCCGGGCGCGCCGTGCTGCGCATCCTGGCCGAGGAGGAGTTGCCCGCCCGCGCGGCCCGGCTCGGTGCGGGGCTGAACGCCAGGCTCGACCAGCTCCAGGCCCGGCACGACCAGGTGGCCGACGTGCGCAACCGCGGGCTGATGGGCGGCATCGAGCTGATCGACGCCACGACCGCGGCGAAGGTCGTCTTCCGCGCCTACCAGCTCGGAGCGGTGCTCTACTACGTAGGACCGAGGTCGAACGTCCTGGAGCTCACCCCGCCTCTGGTCATCGACGAGGCGGATCTCGACCGGGCGCTGGACATCCTCGACACGGCCATCGCCGATGTCGCGGCAGGCAAAGTGGACGACGCGGCCGTCGCGCCGTACAGAGGCTGGTGACGTGCGCATGACATCGATGATCTTCGTGGCGACCTGCGACCTCGCGGGGCAGACCCGAGGCCGGGCCGTCCCGGCGGCGGACCACGACAAGGTGCTGCACACCGGGGTCGGCTGGGTCCCCGCCGACCTCGCGATCAGCTGCTTCGGCCCGATCGCCGAGGACAACGTGTTCGGCTCGACCGGTGACCTGCGACTGCTTCCCGACGAGTCGACCGGCGTCGACATTCCGGCGGACGGCACGCACCCGGGCGTGCGCCTCTACCTCGCCGACCAGGTGCTGCCCGACGGATCTCCGTGGCCGTGCTGCCCGCGCGCCTTCGCCCGGACGGCGCTCGCCGAGTTCCGCGAGCTGACGGGGCTGGAGGTCGTGGCGTCGTTCGAGCACGAGTTCGTCCTGGAGGGCCTCCCGGCCTCCCAGCCGTTCTCGTTCGGGCGCTTCCGCGACGCCGAGCCGTTCGGGTCGCAGCTGGTCGAGCTGATGACCCGGGCAGGTCTCGAACCGGAGACCTGGCTCCCGGAGTACGGCGACGGGCAGTTCGAGGTCACCATGCGGCCGAGCGACGCCATGACGGCGGCGGACCGCGCCGTGCTGCTGCGCGAGCTGGTCCGCGACCTCGGCCGGCGCCGCGGCCACCGGCCGACCTTCGCGCCGCTGATCAGTCCCGAGGGCGTAGGCAACGGCGTGCACGTGCACCTCTCGCTGCGTGACGCCGAGACCGGGGCGCCGGTGCTCTTCGATCAAGCGCGACCAGGGCGGCTGTCGGAGATCGGCGGCCGGTTCGCGGCCGGCATTCTCGGGCACGCCCATGCGATCACCGCCATCACGGCGCCCAGCCCCGTGTCGTTCCTGCGGCTCACCCCGCACCGCTGGAGCGCCGCCGGTGTCTTCCTGGCCGAGCGCAACCGGGAGGCGCTGCTGCGCATCTGCCCCACCACGGCGGACGGCGACGTGGCCCGGCAGCTGAACCTGGAGTTCCGCGCCGCCGACGCGACCGCGAACCCGTGGCTGGTCATCGGCACGCTCGTACGGGCCGGACTGCGGGGCATCACCGCCGCGTACCCCGAGCCGAAGGTGTGGCCGGAGAACAGCACCGAGGCCGAGCTGGCCGACGTACCCCGCCTGCCCGGGTCGCTGGACGAGGCGCTCGACGAGCTGGCCAAGGACGACGTCGTGCGGGCCTGGTTCGACGATGACCTGCTGCGGACCCACCTCGACGTCAAGCGCACCGAGCTGGCGCTGGTCGAGGGGCTTACGCCCGAGGAGAAGTGCCGGAGGGTCGCCGATGTCTACTGATCTCAAGGCAGAGATCGACGAGATGGGGCTGGTCGACCACCACGTGCACGGCGCGCTGCGCGGGCCGGTGGAGCGGCCGGCGTTCGAGGAGCTGATCACCGAGTCCGACCGGCCGATCCCGCAGTGGATGACCCAGCTGGATTCGCAGCTGGGTTTCGCGATCCGGAGGCACTGCGCGCCGCTGCTCGGGCTGGAGCCGTCGGCGAGCGCGGACGACTACTGGGCCGCGCGGTCCGCCGTGGCCCCCGGCGAGCTGGCCGGCACCTTCCTGCGCGCGAGCGGGACCGACCACTGGCTGGTGGAGACGGGCTACAAGGGCGACCAGATCCTCAGCCCCGCCGAGATGGCATCCGCCAGTGGTGCCCGGGTCGACGAGGTGGTGCGGCTGGAGGCGGTGCTGGAAGAACTGGCGGGTACGGCCCCCTCCGCCGGCGGCCTGCGCGACGGCTTCCGCGAGGCACTGCGGCAGCGGACGCGCGGCGCCGTCGGGCTGAAGAGCATCGTGGCCTACCGCTACGGCTTCGACTTCGACCCGGCGCGCCCGACCGATGCGGAGGTGCGGAAGGCCGCCGGCGACTGGCTGCGGGAGATCGGCAAGGGGGCGGCGCCACACGTCGACGACCCGGTGCTGCTGCGGATGCTGCTGTGGGAGGGAGTCGAAACGGGTCTGCCGCTGCAACTTCACACCGGCTACGGCGATCCGGACGTCGAGTTGCATCGCTCCGACCCGCTGCTGCTGACCCGATGGCTGAAGGCGGTGGAGCACACCGGGTCCGACATCCTGCTGCTGCACTGCTATCCCTTCCAGCGCAACGCCGGCTATCTCGCCCAGGTCTTCCCGCACGTCTATTTCGACGTGGGGCTCGCGATCAACTACACCGGCGCGCGTTCCGACGCGATCGTGGCCGAGAGCCTGGAGCTCGCGCCGTTCGCCAAGGTCCTCTACTCGTCCGACGCGTGGGGCCCGCCGGAGTTGCACTACCTCGGTGCGCTGCTGTGGCGCCGCGGCATGACGCGTGCCCTGACGGCGTGGGTGGAGGAGGGCGAGTGGACCCCGGCGGACGCCGTACGAGTCGCGACGATGATCGGGCGCTCCAACGCGGCCCGCGTCTACGGATTGGACCTCGGATGAGCGAGCACCCCGAGCTGTGGGCGGCCCTCGATCAGGAGCTGCCCGCCGCGTTCTCGTTGCGCCGCCGGCTGCACTCCTCGCCGGACCTGTCCGGCGAGGAGTCGGCCACACGCGAGGCCGTACTCGCGGCGCTGCCCGACGGGCTGCCACTGACCAAGGTCGCCGAGACCGGGGCGGTGGTGCGCATCGGCGGACCGGGGCCGGCCGTCGGAGTGCGCGGTGAGCTCGACGCGCTCGGGGTGACGGAGGCGACCGGCGTCGAGTGGAGCTCGCGGAACCGCGGAGTCATGCACGCCTGCGGTCACGACGTGCACCTGGCCGCGCTGGTGGCGGTGGCCCGCGCCGTCCACAGGGTGGGAGGGCCCAAGCCGTTGCTGCTGGTCCTGCAACCGCGCGAGGAGACCTACCCCTCGGGCGCGCAGGACATCGTCGAGAGCGGCGTGCTCGGCGCCGAGCGGTGCGGGGCGATGATCGGCGCGCACGTGCAGCCAGTGCTGGCCGCCGGCGTCGTCGCCTGCGTACCCGGCGGTGTCAACGCCTCTTCGGACGAATTCCAGATCAGCGTGCACGGCGAGTCGGGACACGCCGCCTACCCGCACCTCACGCGCGACCCCGTTCTGGCCCTGTCGCACACGGTGGTCGCGCTCCAGAGCGTCGTCAGCCGGTCGATCGACCCTATGGCGCCGGCCGTGGTGGGGGTCTCGTCACTTCAGGCGGGCAGCGCGGCCAACGTCGTCCCCGGCGTGGCCAGGGCGCGTGGCACCATACGGGCGCTGTCGACCGCGACGCGCGAGCTGCTGCACCAGCGGGTCGTCGAGGTGGCGGAGTCGGTGGCGCGGACGCACGGCTGCGAGGCGGAGGTGACCTTCGTGAAGGGGGAGCCCGTGCTGGAGAACAACCCCCGGCTGGTGGTGCAGGTGTCCCGGCTGCTGCGGTCGCACGGGCTGGAGGTATCGGACACGCTGCGCTCGGTGGGCGCGGACGACTTCTCCTTCTTCGCCGAGCGGCTGCCGTCGTTGATGCTGTTCGTGGGTACCGAGACCGACGTCTCCCTGCACAGCGACAGGTTCCTCCCGAGCGATGGGGACGTCGACCGGCTCGCCCGCGCGATGCTGGCCGGCTACCTCGGTGCCTGTACAGCGCTGTGACTCACGTCGGCCGCGGCCGGCGACCGTGGCACACCCGTCCGCACATGGCCGACGTCCTGGCGACGTATTCGGAGAACGTCTCGAACGTCACCCTGACCCCGTACGGCACGCTCGATGTCTTCTGCGGGAAAGCGTGAGCTTTGCCGGTAGGGCGTGAGCACGCGCGAGGCTGACCGGGCTTTCGCGGAATCGCCGTTGGGCGGTGGGTGTTCACCGCCCAGTCGAGCGCATCCGGAATGGTCATCCCATGGAGGCAAAAGCCGGGAACCGGATGGTTAAGTAATTCGACAGGTCGATAATTCCGACTTTTGCGCGATATGCGGCACCAGGGTGAGGAGGGCTGCTCTTCCGCCTACGTGGCCGCCGCGCGACGCTCGCGTTTCTCACGGGTGGCCGCGGTGGCGTCCAGCAGCTCGGCCACGGTGCGCCGGGCCGGCTTTCCCGGATCGTCTCTGCCGGTGGGCGGCTTGGGGCCGGCCGTCGCGGCGGTCGCGAGCAGGTCGGCGTCGAGGCGCAGGAAGTCGGCGAGGGCCTGCTGAGCCGCGGTGAGCGAGCCCAGGCCTGCGGGAACGGGTGGCTCCAGTTCGTCTTCCATGTCGTCGTCGAACGCCTCTTCGTCGCGCTCCCAGCCGCCGATCGCGGCCAGCCAGGCGAGGTACAGCGGCCGCAGGTCGCCCGAGGAGAGTTCGGCGCGGACGCCGACGATGGCCGAGAGCCACCGCTCGGGGTCGTCCACCAGGTCTGCCTCCTCGTCCTCGCTGCGGAGATCGAGGACCAGATGCTCACCCGATACCCAGCCCTCGACGCTCTGGTCGACGAGGTAGGGCCGCACGGTGGCGATGTCGAGGAGCTTCTCGGGGATACGCAGCATCACCTGGTTGGTGCCCCAGTTGGCGACGTACACGTGGGCGTCGTAGTAGCGCTCCATCATCTGGGCCGGGTCTCCGCGGAAGTCTCCCCACTCGTAGTCGTTGGTGAACTTCGTGGCGGTGATGCGAGCGCGGGTGGAGAGGGAACGCATCTCGGCCTGCTGGGCCGCGGTCAGCGGGCGGTCGATGGCCACGAACTCGTAGTACTGGTACTCGCTCATGGATCAGTGGCTCCAGTGCCGGTAGGGGTCGATCCATTCGGAACCGTCGGGCGCGCGAGTCGGGAGGGGGAGATCGCCGATCGCCTGGCGATGCGAATCTCGAGCGCACATCGCAGCCCGCTTCATCTTGAGCACGGTCGCCAAGAATAGTGGGAGCGAACTTCGGCGGTGCTCTCAACCGCATATCCTCCGTGGTCTGAAGCGGAGAGCAATGCGGGTCGGGCGGGCGGCGAGGCGGAGCCTTTGATCGCTGACGCCGCGAAGCACACGAAGAGAGTCCCTGGCGCGACATATCTGCGGCAGACTGTCATGGTGGTTGACCTGGTTCAGGTGGCTCACACCGATCCCCAGCCGTTCGCGCATCTGAGCGCGCCCAACGCGCCGCTTTATCGCCTGGTGCTGTGTACGTTCGCGCGGGCCAAGGAACGGTTCATCGTGCACCTGCGTCCGGAGGACGTCGCGGCGGAGCTGCGTGCGTTGACCGAAAAGCATGACGAAACCGACCGGCGGATCGCCTTGGCGGACGGGCGGTTCGCCCACTCTGATGTCCAGTTGGCGCAGGCGATGGAGAAGCTGGTCGAGTGGGGTAACCTGCGGGCCGACGCCGACACGGGACGGGTCACGTCCGTCGAGGATTTCCACCGCAAGCGGTTCCTGTTCCAGCTCACCCCGGCCGGGTACGCGGCGGAGCAGGCGATCGCGTTCTACGAGGAGGCGATCGGGCGGCGGGGCGCGCTGCAGTCGGTGGCGCTGGGCGACATCGCCGAGCAGTTGCGGTCGCTGGCGGTCCTGGCGAGGGCGGCCGACCCTGATCCGGCCACGACCCATCTGCTCCTGCTCACTCTGGCGGAGCGGTTCTCCTCGCTCGCGGACAACGCGCAGGCGTTCATGGCGTCCCTGCGCCGTGCGATCGACTTCTCCGACGGCGATGTCGCGGGGTTCGTCGCCTACAAGGAACGGCTGATCGACTACATCAACCGCTTCATCGCCGACCTGGCCAACTCCGGCGCCCGGATCGCCGCGCTTCTGACCGAGCTGGAAGATCTGGACCACCACAGGTTGCTATGGCTGGCCGCGCGACGGGAGGCGGCGGACGCCGTACCGGAGGGCGCGGATGAGGCGGCGGCGTACGCCAGGGCCGAGGAAGCGGCGTTCGACGCCTGGCGGAACCGCTGGCGCGGCCTGAAGGACTGGTTCGTCTCCCATGAGGCGCGGAGTCCGTCGCAGGCACGGCTGCTGCGGCAGGCGGCGGTGACGGCGATCAAGCAGCTCATCGACGCGGTGGGCCTGCTCAACGAGCGGCGCTCGGGCCGGTCGGACCGTTCCGCGGACTTCCGCACCCTGGCCCGCTGGTTCGCCGAGGCTCCGGACGACGCGGCCGCGCACCGCTTGTGGCGGGTCGCTTTCGGCTTGTCGCCCGCGCGCCATCTCACCGTCGCGGCCGAGACCGTGGCCGAGTGGGAGCGGGAAGAGCTCGCTCCGGCCACCTCCTGGCGGGACGCTCCACCCATCAGGATCTCCCCGCAACTGCGCAGGACCGGCTCGTACGAGCGTCGCGGCAAGCCCAACGGGGTGCGCGACCGGTCGGCGGAGCGCAGGTTCCTGCTGGAGCACGCGGAGCGGGAGGCCGTCGAGACGGCCGCCGCGCGGGCGCGGCTGCGCACGGACGGCCCGTCCCGGCTCTCGGAGCTGGGCATGCTCGATCCTCGGGCGTTCCGGCTGTTCCTCGGACTGCTCGGTGACGCGCTCTCCGCCCGTTTCCCAGGCGAGACGGAGGTGAAGGTCGTCACCAGTGACGGCTCCATGGAGGTGCGTCTGTCGGAGGTGGCCGGCGGTGGCCAGGTGGCGATACGTACGGAGGACGGCGTGCTCACCGGCCCGGAGCATGTCATCGAGATCACCGATCTGATGGTGACTTCATGATGAGCGCGAAGAGGAGGTGACCGCTTGACTCCTGAGGAGGAGGCCGCGCAGCGGCGCACGGCGATGCGGGCGCTGCTGGCGAAACCGCTGCTCACCGTCGAGAGCGACGCGGCCACGCTGCTGCTCGTCCGCCGTCACATCGCCGCGCTGCGTGACTGGCTGAGCCGCGAGACCGGCTGGCGGTTGCTGGCCGACGCGGAGACGGCCCGGCTGTTCAAGACCGCGCCGACGACCTCGGAGGCGACACACCCGGCTCGGGGGCGCGCCGGCGAGCCGTTCGGCCGGCGACGTTACGTCGTGCTGTGCCTGGCGCTCGCCGTGCTCGAACGGGCAGACGCGCAGACCACCCTCGGCCGGCTCGCCGAGGAGGTGCTCAACGCAGGGGCCGAGCCCGAGCTCGCCGAGTCCGGATTCACGTTCGCACTGGACCACAGGGCCGAGCGCGCCGATCTGGTGGCAGTGGTCCGCACGCTGCTCGACTGGGGTGTGCTGCGCAAGGTCGCCGGTGACGAGGACGCCTACCTGTCCTCCGCCACCGGAGATGTCCTCTACGACGTGCGCAGACCTGTGCTCGCCGTGCTGCTCACCGGCGCGCGGGGTCCGTCCACGGTGCGGGCCGCTTCACTTGAGGAACGGCTGTCCGAGCTCACGGCCGAGCCGATCCCCGACACCGACGAGCTTCGCAACCAGGCGTTGCGCAGGCGGCTCACCCGCAGGCTGCTCGAAGACCCCGTCGTCTACCACGACGACCTGGACGACGCCGAGCGCGCGTACCTCTTCTCCCAGCGGCATGCGATCACCCGCAGGATCGAGGAGGCGACCGGCCTGGTGCCGGAGATCCGCGCCGAGGGGATCGCGATGGTCGACCCCGACGACACTCTGACCGACGTGCGCATGCCCGAGCAGCGTACCGACGGGCATCTCACATTGCTGGTCTCCGAGCACCTCGCCACCAGGGGAGAGGCCACCGTGGACGAGCTGCACGCCTTCGTACGGCAGGCTGCCGAGCGCCACCGGTCCTACTGGCGCAAGGGGGTGACCGACCCCGGAGCGGAGGAGGGACTGCTGGGCACGGCCCTTGAGAAGCTGACCGCGCTGCGGCTGATCGAGATCTCCGCCGGCCCGCCATCGCGGGTGCGCGGCAGACCGGCGATCGCACGCTACGCGCTCGAAGAACCGACCATCCGCGAACCGGGACAGGCTGGCACGTGACACTCCCGAACCCCTCATCCGAACGGTGGAAGCCGCTTCGGGCCGGACTCGTCGACATCTTCTACTACGACGTCGAGGAGTTCCACTTCCACGACGGTCGCCTGCTGCTGCGGGGCAACAACGGCACCGGAAAGTCGAAGGTGCTCGCGCTGACCCTGCCGTTCCTGCTCGACGGGGAGCTCGCGCCGCACCGGGTCGAGCCCGACGGCGACCGGCAGAAGAAGATGGAGTGGAACCTGCTGCTGGGCGGCAGGCACCCGCACCACGAGCGGCTCGGCTACACCTGGATGGAATTCGGCCGGCGCGCCGCGGACGGCACCGTCGAGTTCCGGACCATCGGCTGCGGGCTGAAGGCCGTGAAGGACCGGGGCATCGCCCGGCACTGGTTCTTCGTCACATCCCAGCGGATCGGCGGTGATCTGTCGCTCCTGTCCGCCACGCGGGTCGCGCTCACCCGCGAGAAGCTGCGTGACGCCATCGAGGGACACGGCATGGTGTACGACCGGGCGGCGGACTACCGCAGGGCGGTCGACGAGGCGCTGTTCGGCCTCGGCGAGCACCGGTACGAAGCTCTGGTGAACCTGCTCATCCAGCTCCGCCAGCCGCAGCTGTCCAAGAAGCCGGACGAGAAGCTGCTCTCCCGCGCGCTGACCGAGGCGCTGCCACCGCTGAGCCCCGAACTCATCACCACGGTGGCCGAGGCGTTCCGCGGCCTGGACGAGGAGCGAGGCGCGCTACGCGCTCTGGAGGACGCGCGCAAGGCCGCCGGCGATTTCCTCGGTCACTATCGCAGGTACGCGGCCATCGCGGCCAGGCGCAAGGCGACCGCCCCGCGCGTGACCCAGAGCCGGTACGAGCAGCTGGGCAGAGACCTCATCGAGGCCGAGAGCCGTCATGCCGCCGCGCAGGTCAAGCTCGACGCCGCGCAGCAGGCACTGGACGCACTGGCGGCGGAGAAGATCCGGCTGGAGGCGCGCGGAGAGGCGCTGCGGCAGAGCCCGCAGATGCGGGACGCCGAGCGACTCAAGGAGCACGGCGAGGAGGCGAGCCGGCAGGCGGAGACCGCGCGTATCCGGGAACGGGACAGGGATGGTCTGACCGTCGAGGCGGCGCGCCGCCGGAAGCGGGCGGATGAGCACCGGCTCGACGCGGAGCGGGCGGCGACGACGCTGGGCGCCGCACAGGACCGTACCGTCTCGGCGGCACGCCGCGCGCTGTGCGAGGACGCCCACCTGACGGCCGCCGGCCGGTGGGCGCATGGACCACATCTCTCCGGGGATCGGCGCGACGTGGACGGTGCCCTCCTTGCCGTGGGCGGCCGTGGTCCCGGGCCTGACACCGCCGGCACCCGGCGCGAGCTGGAGGACGATCTGGCCAGAGCCCGTCGCGACGCCGGCGCGCTCGCCGATCGGCGAGCTCAGGCCGTGTCCGAGCTCGACCGTCTGCTGGCCGTGGTGGAACGGGCACGGACCAGGCTCGGCGCCGCGCGCGACGAGGTCGACCGGCTGACCGGCGAGCTGCAGGCCGCGGCGGAGCGGATCGCCACGGCGGACCAGGTAACGGCGGACCAGGCGGCCGATCTGCTGCACGCGTACGTCTCCTATCTCACCGGTACGGCCGAGCTGCGCGTCGCCGGCGTCGACGACGTGGTCGCCGCCCTTGCGTCCTGGGCGCGGTCCGCCGAGGGGCGCAACCCCGCGCTGGCGGCCGTCGACGACGCGGCCCGGGCCGCCACCACCGAGCTGGGCCGCAGGCAGGCCGAGCTGGAGGCGGAGACCCGCTCCCAGCGGCAGGCGGCCGGGTCGCTGGAGGAGGAGATACGGCGGCTGGAAGCCGGCGGCCACGACGCTCCACCCGTTCCGCACACCCGCGAGCCGGGTACGCGGGACGGCCGTCCGGGAGCGCCGTTCTGGAAGGTGGTCGACTTCGCGGGTGAGGTCCAGGCCGACCACCGCGCGGGACTGGAGGCGGCGCTGGAGGCGGCGGGGATTCTCGACGCCTGGGTGACGCCCGGCGGCACGCTTGTCGCGGCGGACGACACGGTCATCCTTGCGGTGCCGCCTGTGAACGGGCCCGCGTGCTCTGACGTGCTGCGTCCTGCGGTCGATCGTGCCGATCCGCGGGCCGCCGCGCTTCCGGACGCCGCCGTGCACGCGGTGCTCGCCTCGATCGGGCTTGGTCCTGGCGCGACGACCTGGGTCGCGGTGGACGGTCGCTGGGCCAACGGGGTGCTGGCCGGGTCCTGGCACAAGGCGAGTGCCGACCATATCGGTGAGGGCGCGCGGGAGGCCGCCCGGCGCGCGCGGCTCGTACGGCTCCGTGCCGAGCTCGGCGCCGTACGAGCGCGCCTGGACGAATTGCGCGAGGCGGGGAAGGAGCTCGTCGCCCGGCAGGGGACGCTCGCCGCCGAGCACCGGGCGGTGCCCGCCGACGCGGCCCTGCGTGAGGCGCACGTCAAGCTGGCCGGCGAGCACGAGCGGCGGCGCGAGCTGAACGCCGCGCATCAGGCGGCGACCGGGCTCATGACCACCAGGCAGGGCGAGGTGGCGGCGGCCCGCACGCGGGCGTCGGAGTTCGCCGGAGACGTCGGCCTCCCGACGGACGCGTCGGAGCTGGCGGCCGTCAAGGAGGCGGTCGCGGACTACCGTCTCGCGCTCGCGCAGCTCTGGCCGGCCGGCCATGCGCTGCTCGTCGCCCAGGAGGCGGCGAACGACGCGGAGGAGGAGCTGGCGCTCACGCGCGAGCGGCTGGAGAAGGCGGCCGTGGACGCGGCCGAGGCGCGCGAGCGGGCCGAGGCGGCGGCGGAGACCTACCGCGAGTTGATGGAGACCGCCGGGGCCGCGGTGGAGGAGCTGTACCGCAGGCTCGACGCCGTCCGTCGGGCCATGCGCGACCGCGACGCGGCGGAGCAGAACGCCCGTACGGAGGAGCGGAACGCGCTCGGGGAGCGGGGGAAGGCGGAGGGCACGCGCGAGACCCTGCGCGCCGAGATCGGCCAGGCGGCGACGGTCCGGGACACGGCCGTCGAGGAGTTCCAGGCGTTCGCCGCCACCGGGTTGCTGCGCATCGCCCTGCCTGAGCTGGAGGTCCCCGATCCCGCGGAGCCGTGGGCGGTGACCCCGGCGGTCGTCCTCGCCCGCGCCGTGAACGCCGAGCTCGACTCCGTCGACGACGGAGACGGTCCTTGGGATCGGGTGCAGAAGCGGGTCACCGAGGAGCACAAGCTGCTTTCGGACGGCATGGCGCGGCACGGCCATTCGGTGGGGCTGACGATGCGCGACGGCGTCATGGTGGTGGACGTTCTGTTCCAAGGGCGTACCAGGGACGTTCCCGGCCTCGCCGAAGCCCTTTCGACGGAGACCGAGCATCGCAAGGAGCTCCTGTCGGCCAGGGAGCGGGAGATCCTGGAGAACCACCTGCTCAACGAGGTGGCCGGCACGCTGCACGAGCTGATCGCCGCCGCGGAGGAGGAGGTGGCCACGATGAACGCCGAGCTGGAGTCCCGGCCCACCTCGACCGGCATGCGGCTGCGCCTGGTGTGGAGGACGGCGAAGGCCGCACCCGAGGGGCTGGATCCGGTGCGGGTGAAGCTGCGCCAGACCGTGGACGCGTGGTCGGACGCCGACCGAGCCGCGGTGGGAGCCTTCCTCCAGGAGCAGATCGCCAAGGAGCACGCCGAGAACGCCGCCGCCGGCTGGACAGAGCAGTTGACCAGGGCGCTCGACTACCGCTCCTGGCACGAGTTCACGATCAGGCGGCTGCAGGACGGCCAATGGCGGCCGGCCACCGGACCGGCCTCCGGTGGCGAACGGGTCCTGGCCGCTTCCGTGCCGCTGTTCGCCGCCGCGTCGGCCCACTACAAGTCGGCGGGCAACCCGTACGCGCCACGGCTGGTGGCCCTCGACGAGGCCTTTGCCGGAGTGGACGACGATTCGCGCGCCAAGTGTCTCGGACTGCTCGCGACGTTCGACATGGACGTGGTCATGACCAGCGAGCGGGAGTGGGGCTGCTATCCGCAGGTGCCGGGTCTGTCGATCTGCCAGCTGTCCAGGCGGGACGGCGTCGACGCGGTGCTGGTCACCCCGTGGCGCTGGGACGGGCATGAGCGCCGCAGGAGCGAACGGCCGACCGTTGATGCGCCACACGTTGACGCCCTGCCGGGGCTGTCACACGCCGGCGCCTCGCCGGGTACGGACCAAGAAGGCCTGTTCGCGTGAACGTCCCGGAGGGCCGGCGCGAAGGATCGGACGAGCTGGTCCAGGCAGACGACCGGCGAGAGCGATGGGGAGGCTCCGACGAATTCGTCCGGAAAGACGATCAACGGGATCGGCAGGGCGGATCGGCAGGGGCGAAACGACCGGAAGCACCGGGAGGGCCGGAGAAACCCGCGGGTCCGGGGGGACGGGAGGGAGCGGAGCGGTTGACGCGGTTGCTCGGTGGCCAGGACACCGCGTGGCTGGTCGAACGGGCACGCCGGCGGCTGGAGCTGGGAAGGCCGCTGACCGGCTCCATCACGCTCACAGCGGCCTCGCCCGAGCAGCGGCGCGCGGTCGAGCGGCTGCTCGGCCGGCGGGCGGGCACGGGTACCTCGCTGTCGGTCTCCCTGCACGAGGTGGACCGAGTGCTGCGAAGGAGCGGCACATCGCCTGACGGACTGGAGGCCGCCCTCGTACTGCTGCGCGGCCCGGTGCGCGATCTCGCACGGGAAGGAGCGGAACGGGCCGCGGCGTGGCGTGACGCGCACGCGGGACTCGACGTTGTGGTCGCCGAGCGACCGGAGCTGTCGGGCTGGCGCGCCTGGCTGGATGCGACAGGCCTGGTAAGGCGGATCGCCGCCGGCCCCGGCGACGCCGGGATCATCTTGGACCGGCTGGCCGCGCTGCTGCGTCTCCTGCCGTCGCCCGGGATCCCGATCGGCAGGCTGGCCGCGGAGACCTGCGGGGACGCCCACGCCCTGGATGACGGCGAGCCCTTGGCGGCGCTGGCCCTGTCCGCGGCCCGCGCCCTCAGCGGTCCGCCCTACGCGGGAGACGGCACGGCCGACGCTCGCCGCCGGGCGTGGGCGAGCGTAGGAGTACACCTCGACGAGCTGTCGTCGCTCGTACTCTGCCTGGGCCTCACCGGAGACGATCACACCGCGACGGGGCGCGCGCTGGCGACGGCGCGCGCGGCGGGGGAGCCGTGCGTGCTGACCCTTCGCCAGCTACGCCGCCACGAGACGCCGATCGTCGAGGACGTGGTCCGGATCTGCGAGAACCCGATCGTGGTCGCCGCCGCCGCGGACGAGCTCGGGCCACGCTGTCCTCCCCTGATATGCGTCAACGGCAGGCCGTCCGCGGCGGTTTGGAGGCTGCTCGATCTGCTCGCCGCCGGAGGTGCCCGCTTTGCGTACCATGGCGACTTCGACTGGGGTGGGATCGGCATCGCGAGCGCCGTCTACGAGCGCGTCGGATGGCGCCCCTGGCGCTACGACGCCGCCGCTTACGAGGCGGTGACGTCCTGCGACGACGCGACGACCCCGTCGAGCCCGCTGACCGGCCGCGCGCGGCCGACGCCATGGGATCCCGCGCTGTCCGCGGCGATGGCACGTCGAGCCGTACGGGTCGAGGAGGAACTGGTCCTCGGCGACCTCCTCACCGACCTGACCACGAACAGGTAACCGGCAACCCTTGAGGTTCCGTCGGGCGGGTGCGCTGTCAGGTGATCGCGCGCCCGGAAACCCGCAGAGTGGAGGTATAGGGTGCGGTCGTGAGGTCATTCGGGGGCTTCCTTCTCACCTGGTTCGATTCCGGGTAGGCCCGATTGGGCCTGCTGGTACATCTAGCTCCCGGGCCTTCCTCACGACCGATCGGCTGCGGCCTTCCGCGATGCGGGGCATGACACCCCGCATCGCGACGGCCTGGGGCCTTGGGCAGGTTACGGTTTGCACTGGTCCGGGGTAGCGCGCACCGTTACGGTTTGCAGCGGGCTGGGTCCGCCTGGAGGAAGTCGTCGCGGGTCGCTTTTGTGTTCTTGGTGCCTCCGTCCCAGGTCAGGACTTCACCGCTTTTGAGGGCTGCCAGGTCGTCGGACGTGAAGGGGACTCGGCCTCGTAGACCTCTGTTGCCCACGGTGCCGTTGACGTTCGCGACGTACGGGACGCCCTTCTGTAGTGCGGTGAGGTTGCCGCCCGTGGTGGTCCAGCCCTGGGGTGGGGGCTGGAAGAGCTGGATGCCGTCCACCGCCCCGGTCTGGCCTCCGTTGTGCACGCTCCAGTCGGACGACGCGTCGTCTTCGGTGTCGGCGAAGACGGAGAAGTCTCGCGCGACGTAGCCGGGGCAGCCGGCCAGCAGCAGCCTGACGCCACCGTCCTGGACCCGTTCGACGGCGAGGATGCCCTTCGGCGCGGGCGTGGTGCAGCCCGTGCCGAAGGAGGCCAGGGCCAGCAGCGCGGCGGCCGCGTACCCGAGGCCCGGCCTCCTCCTGCGAATCATCGTTCCATCGTCCCTTCTACTGCACGGGTCCATAATGCAGCGGCGCCCACCGCAGGTAGCTTCCCCACCACAGGTTGGCGTCCATCTCGAAGCGGTTGCTGACCGCCGGATCACCGACGCTCAACTTGGAGTGGATCGAAGCGCCCGCGTAGTCGGCGATGAAGTCGGTGGCCCGCGAGTACCGCGACCACTGCTCGGAGTGCACCGCCTCGTGCTTCTCCAGGTTGGGCCCGTACTGGTCCGCCACCTTACGGCCGGCGACCCGCGTGATGTCGTCTCTGGCCTGCTTCTCCTCCCGCAGCTTGTTCTGGAACTCCTTCTTCGAGTACGGGTAGAAGTGGACGTCACCGACCGTCATCGGCTGGTCGCCTCCCGGTGATCCGCCGTAGCAGACGTACTGCAGGGACCGGCGTTCGCAGATGCCGTCGCTCAGGGCCGGCAGCGCGTGGTACGTGACGGCGAGCAGGTTCGCGCCGTTGGTGTTGTTGCCGGAGTGGAACGGGTGGAGCAGGAGCGACTTCAGCAGGTTGACCCCGTTGTCGCGCTTGACCGGCTTGCAGTAGCACCCGCCGGGCGGCGGCTTCGGCGACGGGCCCGGGGACGGCCGCGGCCTGAGCTTTGGCTTCTTGGGATGGTGCTTGGGCGGGGTGACCTTGTGGGTCTTCGGGTTGTAGCCGACCTGCTTCTGCACCTTCTTGGAGCAGAACCTCAGGTCGTACTGGCATGAGTTGGGCCTGGACCCGAGCTCCTCGCCGGTCGGGTCGCTGAACGTGGCCGGGTTGTTGTTCCCGTAGGAGTAACCGTTCAGAGACTGGCTCTGGTCGGTCGAGAGCACAGGGTCCACGCTAAGGAACCTGCCGATGAGCGGGTCGTACGCGCGTGCCCCGACGTAGGTGAGCCCGGTGGTCTCATCGGCGGGTTTGCCGAGGAAGCCCTTGTCGTCGGGCCATTCACCGCCGACCGTGTTACCGCGCGGCGCGCCGAACGGGGTGGTGTAGCGCTTGGTGACGGTCTGCCCGGCCGCGTCCACCGCCAGGGAGGACGTGCCGTGCGAGTCACCCGCGAGGAAGGAGACGGTGTTCGCCCCCGTCTCCGTGCTGCGAACCGCGATGACCTGGGCGTCCGCCGCGTAGAAGCGGCTGCTCCAGGTCTTGACGGTGCTCCCCGTCGTCTTCGAGTGGATCTCGGTCGCGCCGAGGTACAGCACGCTCTCGCCGTCGCCCACCGCGCGGCGGATCAGCAGCGAGCCGTCGGCGTCGTACAGGTAGGCGGTCTTGCGCGCGCCTTCTGTGACGGTGGCGAGGCGGCCCTGCGGGTCCCAGGTCAGCACCTGGGCGCCGCGCCCGGTCGTGTTGCCGGACTTGTCGTAGGAATAGGTGGCGGGCGTGCCCGTGCAGGAGCCCGTGGCCGAGATCGCGGTGAGGGCGTGCCGCTTGGCGGTGTCGCCGTAGCAGTAGGTCGAGGTGGTGGCGGAGGCGCCGTTGTACCGCGTCTCCGAGGTCCGCTGGCCCGCGTTGTCGTAGGTGTATCCGGTGCGGTACGGGGCCCCGCCGCCGAGGGTCTTGCTGGTGCAGTCGTCGGTGGCCGGGGTCCACGCCTCGGTCAGGCGGCGCTGCCCGTCGTAGACGTAGCACTGGAAGTCGGTCCTGCCGGCGCCGTCCAGGTCGGCGGTGTCGGCGATCTCGTTGACGTTGCCCGCGGCGTCGTAGCGGTAGGTCAGGTCCTGCGGTTTGGCGGGCGTGGACTGGGTGGTGACGAAGGACCTCGTCAGCCGGTCGGTGCCTTCCTCGTAGGTGTTGTTGAGGAAGGTCTTCTTGGCCGTCGTGGCTCCAGAGAGCCCGAGTGTGAACTGCTCGGGCTGCCCGATGGCGTTGTAGCTGGCGCCCTGGAGGTAGTCGCTGGTGCCGGTGACCCCGACGACCTGCCCGGTCGGCGTGTAGGTCAGGCTGACGGTCTCCCTGGCCAGACCCGGGGCCGCGGGCTCGGTGGAGCTCTTCAGGGTGCCGTCGAGGTTGTAGGTGCTGGCGAAGGTGTAACTGGCCTGCGCCGCTCCGGACTTGACCATCGGGTCGTTCGGGTCGAGGGCGAGCTCGGTGCTGGTCGCGCGGTACTGGCCGTCGTAGGCGAGCACCTTCTTGGTGTACGCCTTCCCCGAGACTCCGCCGTCGTAGCTGGTGGAGGAGGTCAGCTGACCCAGGGCGAGCGTGTCGTACGTCCAGGCGGCGAGCTTGCCCGCGTCGGTGCGCGACCCGGACCACAGCCCGGTCTTGCGGTTCAGCTCGTCGTACCCGTACAGCAGCCGGTCGCCGTTCGGCCCGGTCACCGTGTCGGTCTCGTCGAACGCGGTGTAGGAGATGGTGCTGGCGCCCTTGTCCGGATCGGTGATGCCGGTCTGCCGCCCGAACAGGTCGTAGGTGTACGACCATTTGGCGCCGTCGGGTCCCGTGATGGTCCGCTGCTTGCCGTCGGGAGTGTAGGTGAAGGAGGTGGACGCGTACGACGCGCCGGCCTGCGTTTCGCCGCCGTACCCCGTGTCGGCGGGCGAGGTCGAGTTGTACTCGCGGGTCTCGGCCGTGCGCCCCAGCGCGTCGGTGATGGTCCGGGTGGCCTGGCCCCCGGTCACCGCGCTGGTCGCGGTGGAGTCACCGGTGTACGTGGTCGAGGTCGACCACTTGCGCACGCCGTAGATGAGGAACGTGCTGCTCGTCTCGCGGCCCGCGCCGTCGAAGACGATGCTCGTCTGCTTGGGCGCCTCGCCGTACTCCTCGCGGGTGTAGGTCGCGTTCGGCGTCTTCTCCGAGTCGAAGATGTCGGTGTACGCCTCGTAGGCGAGGCCGCGCGAGTCGTAGCGGATGTCGGTCAGCAGCCGGCCGCCGTTCGGGGTGGGCCGCTGGGTCTGCATGGGTCGCAGCAGCGAGTCGTAGATCTGGTACGACCAGCTGGCCGTGGTGGACGACTTGATGTTCGAGGTGCCGATCGACGGTGCCTTGCCCCGTTCGTACACGTAGGAGTAGGCGATGCTGGCGCTCTGGCCGCCGTCCTTGCTGCGGTCGGGCAGCCACACCCCGGTCAGCCTGCCGAGCCCGTCGTAGGTCTGCTCGGTCTTGGCGTTGTTCGGGTCGTACGTGCGCAGCGGCAGGCCACGCGTCCCGTCGAGGAAGGTGGTGATCTTCTGTTGCTTGGGGTTGGTGACCACCGTCTTGGTGAGGACGCCGGCGCCGGCCGGTGTGTACGCGGTGGTGGTGGTGTTGCCGCCCGCGTCGGTGTCGGCCAGCGGCCTGCCCAGCGTGTCGTACGTGGTCCTGGCCGTGCGCTGCCAGCCGGTCGGGGGCCGCTCGTCGCCGGTGACGGCCGCCGGGTAGCCGGTGGCCCGGCCCGTCCAGGTCTCGTCGCCCTTGACCGGCTTCTGGCTCGCGGACCAGCCGGTCGCGGCGGTGTCGTCGTACACGGTGGCCGTGTCGGACAGCACGTCGCCGGCGGTCGAGCCGTCGGCGGGCAGCGACAGGTCGGCCTCCTTCACCGAACAGGGACGTCCGACCTCGCGGGTGCGGGAGACGAGCGAGTTGATGCCCTTGGTGTCGTCGCGCGCGTACCAGGTGCGGGTGCAGGTCTCGTCGCCGCTCTTGGCGGTGTCTCCGGTGCTGTCCTCCTTGACCGGCATGCCGTAGCCGTCGAACGTCGTCGAGGTGGTCGTGGTGCGCCAGGTCTTCGGGACGGTGAGGTAGGTGTGCGTCGACGTCCTGCCGGTGCGCACGTAGTACGCCTCGGTGTCGGCGTACGACTTGTGCTGGGTCGCCGTCTTCGCCGACCAGGGGTCGCTGACCGTCACGGAGACCGGGTCGGCCCCGTCGTAGTCGATCTCCTCGCGCACGAGGCCCATGTACTGCTCGGAGTCCGTGAGGTCCGGGACGTCCAGTCCGGCGAAGTCGAGGCCGGGTACGGAGACGGCGCGCCGGTTGTCGGGGTCGAGAACCCTGCCGCCGCCGGGCTTGAGCAGCCGGTCGCCGTTCATGCCCTGGAGGTAGACGGAGACGGACCTGCCACGGGTGTGGTCGGCGTCGCCGACGTACGTCGTGACCTTCTGGTAGCCGCGCCAGAGCGACCAGGTGCGCTCGTCGGCCGGGGTGAACGGGCCGTCGTTGTAGCGCCAGGCAGGCTTCTCGTACTCGTAGGAGTACTCGGTGAGCGGGTTGAAGCCCGCCGGGTCGGCGGTGTTCACGGCGAGCACGCGGTACTTGTGGAACCAGTCGATGGCCGCGTCCGTCGCGCCGTTGATGTGCCAGAACTGCGGGAAGCAGGACAGGGAGTTGTCGTCCTCTGCCTTGGGCATCCGCGAACCGCGCACGCACTCGGGCTCGTTGTAGGTGACCGTGGTGATCGCGCCGGTCTCCGAGGTGATCGTCTCGATGCGCGGCCTGGTCAGCGGCAGGATGTTGCCGCCGCCCGGCTGGGTGCCGCCGGCGACCCGGTTGGGCCGCATGTGGTAGGTGAACGACACCGGGTCGAGGGTCAGCGGCGTGCCCGAGGACCCGGTCCGCACGATCGACTCCAGGGACAGCGTCTGGTCGGAGGAGTTCCCGATGTCACCGCCGTCCAGGTACTTCTGGGTGAACGCCCAGGAGTCGACCGGCGTGTAAGCGGTCCCCGACAGCACGGACGTCTCGATCTTCACCAGCCGCTTGCGGGAGAAGAACGCGGGGCTCTCCGGGCGGCAGTCATCCTTCTTCTCGTCCTTCGTGCAGATGGCGTCGAAGGGGACGTCGGGCCAGTTCTGGGCGGTGTCCTTGGTCAGGTTGCCGCAGTCGGTCGCCGTGCAGCGCTCGGCGTAGGAGAAGGCCACCTTGTCGGGGGCGTCCGCGGTGAAGAGCGTGTCGGACCGCTGCCCGTAAAGGATCTTGCTGAGGTAGCCGCCGCGCGTGTAGACGGTGTTCGCGGTGTCGGCCTTGTTCTTGCGGTAGTAGTTGGTCTCCGCCGTGTACCAGTACGACATGGCGTTGCCGTTGGTGTCTTCGACGTAGTCGAGGTTCCACCGCCAGGCCTGAGTCAGAGAGCGGCCGGCGAAGGAGTCGCCCTTGCTGTAGCCGGGCTCCCCTGAGTCGTCGCCGTACACCGGCACCGTCCACACCGAGTCGGTGCGCTCGCCGCTCGCGCCCTTCAGCTTGTTGAGGCCGAAGACGTACTTGGTGCCGTCGCCGGTGACGACGGTCCAGTACTCGCCGTCGTCGTCGCCGTTCTCCGCGCCGGTGGAGTGGGTGACGGTGGAGGCGTCGTCGTTCTTCAGGCGCCACTTGCCGCTGGTGTCGTCCTTGACGAGCTCGCTGGACTTGCCGTTGAGGACCAGTGAGGCGTTGTCGTACTTCCAGCACAGGTCGCGCTGCTTGTCCTGGCCGTCCTTGTCGCAGGAGCCGTACTGGCGGTCGATGTAGGAGGTCACCGCCAGGTCGAAGCCCTCGCCGACCGAGGTGCCCTGGTTGTTGGTGGTGGAGGTGTGCCCGTCCACGCCGCCCGAGTCGTAGGACAGGTCGAGCGAGGGGGTGGGTCCCGCGGCCTCCACCGGGGCCATCGGATACGACCAGGTGAAGGACCCGGAACCGCCGCCCGCCTCCCAGGTGGAGGACGAGGTCAGCGGGGTGGCCGCGTAGTTGCCGCTGCCGTCGGGCGCCTCGCCGTCCGCGCCGGGGGCCTCGGCGGTCACGGCCAGCACGGCCGGAGACGCTCCCAGAGCGACCGGCGCGGACAGGGTCTGCGCGGTGTAAGCGTTTACAGAAGGAAGCGGAGTCTGCGTTCGGCACTCCGGCAGGGCCGGAGTGGTCAGCGCGCAGGCGGGCAGCTGTACGAGCCGGAGACGGCCGCTCCACCCGCCGCCGTACGCGGAGGCGAAGGAGGCGTAGCCGATGCTCAGGCGCGCACCGCCGGGGTCCTTCGCCGACGCGGTGAGCAGCACGCCGTCCACTCCGGCCGCCTCGGTGGCGGTGCGGTCGAGGACCTGTACGCGGGCGGCGGCGTTCTTCCCCTCGCCGGCCTCCGGTGCCAGGGTGACGGGGAGCCCGCCGACGCTTCCGGCGGCGCCGGCCGGGAGGTCAACCGCGCCCGGCTTCGGCCACCGGACCGTGCGCTCCTTCGCGGCCCGCTCCGCCGCGGCGTCGTTACGTGCCTTGGACGCGGCCACCCGCTCGCGGGACTCCTTGGCTCCGGTCGCGTCCATGGCCCTGACCTTGCTGGACCGTTGTTTCGGTACGGCGGGGGCGCCGGGTCCGGCGTCCGCCGCGGACGCCACGGGGGTGATCCCCGTGGGTAAGAACATCGCCACCGCCAGCGCGGCCATCAAGGCTGCGCGCATTCCGGGCCGACCCATGACTCAACCTCCTAAAGAGGACGAACAGGGAGAACTGGCTGAACTGCCAGGTGAAGTTACGGTGGGGGACCGAGATCTCGGCCCCCCACACCGTCAGTCGCCGACGACGGCGTCGATCTGCTCGGAATCGGACATGGCGCCCGCCCACAGCCTCAGATCGCTGATCCGCGCCGGCAGGAAGTGGCCCCAGGCGGTCGCGCTGAAGCCCTTGCCGACCGCGAAGTCACCCGATCCGGCCGCCGCGGTGTACGCGGCGTCGAGGTCGTTCTGCTCGTGGCCGATGTAGAGCCGCACGACGGGCCCGTCCGCCGCCAGGGCGTCGTACACGCCGGTCAGCCGTACGGGGCTGTCCAGGCTCGCCTCGGCGTCGGAGCTCACCCAGCTCTTCGTGCCGTCCTTGTTGACCCGGCCGAAGCGCCAGAATCCGACCGGCACCGTGACCTCGTTGCCGTCGTCGTCGAGCCGGGTCTCCTTGCCCGTCAGCTCGAACCAGATCCCCCACGAGGAGCCGTCCGCGGTGCGCTGCCCGGCCACCTGGCCGACGGAACCGATCGGCATCGCGAGGACCTTGTCCCGGTCGAGCTCGGCCTTCGCGGTCACCGTGAACGAGCCGGTGTCGTCGACGACCGGGCCCGCGGTGGTGGCCGCGCCGTCCTTGCCGTCCAGCACCAGGCCTTCACCGTCCAGCGACGCGCCGCCGGCCAGCGCCAGCGAGCGGCCGTACCCGGAGAGCGGGTCGGGCAGCGCCGTGCCGGTGACACCCGCCGGGTCCCAGTTCGCCACCAGCTCCACGTCGTTGCGCCCCGACGCCGCGGACTCCGCGCGCGCCTCGGACGCGACCTCGTCCGGGGTCAGGACGCGCTGCCAGGCGGCGACCTCGTCGATGGAGCCGGGGAAGTAGTACTGGAAGACGTTGGCCCACTTGTAGCGGCCGATCTCCAGCGGGCCGGTGGCGGACCACGAACCGGCCGCGGTGGCGGTGCCCTGCGGCAGGCCGTTGACGTAGAAGCTCAGCTGCTGCGTGGTGGGGTCGTACGTCCCGGCGACGTGGGTCCAGGCGTTCACCTTGGCCGCGCTGTTCTTCGCGCAGACCCCGAAGTACGCCTTGCCCGTCGCCTCGTCCTTGTCCTTGACGCCGAAGCAGAAGGACACGCGGTCCTTGTCGTACCAGAGGTTGAAGGGGCTGTACCCTCCGGCGCCGTCCTGCGAGAGCACGATGCCGGTCGACGTCGTCCTGTCGAGCCGCACCCAGGCCGCGACCGTGTAGGCGGAGCGCGTCTCCAGCACGGGTCCCGAGGTCGCCGCGTATCCCGAGGTGCCGTTCAGGCTCATGCCCTTGTCGGTCTTCGGCGCGGGCAGCGGGTCGCCCTTGTCGTCGTACCAGAGCTCGCCGCGGCGCCCCCGGCCGTCCCGTACGGCGCCGGTGGCGAGCGTGGCGCCGTGCCCGGCGGCCGAGTCGACGGCGACTCCGGAGTCCTCGTCGAAGTGCCACCTGCCGACGGGGCCCGCGCCCATGGCGACCAGGAAGTCGACCACGGTCGTGGCGCCGTACCGGCCGACGTTGTCCTTGGCGCGCACGAACAGGCTGTACGTGCCGGAGGTCTGCGGGGTGATCACGGGCCGCACCGTCGCGCCCGTGATCGCCGCCGACCAGGCCGGGTTGGTGGACTGGCGGTACTGGTACGACACGTTGTTGGAGTCACCGGACGCCGGCGCGAACGTGAAGGTCGCGCCCTGCCCCGGGCCGCCCGCCGGCACACAGCTCGTGGTGGTGCACGCCTGGTAGGGGGCGCCGAGCGTGACCACGGGCGCCTTCGGCGCGGTCGGGTCCACCTTGAAGAAGCACCAGCCGGTGGTCGAGGCGTTGGATGGCCCGGGCAACTGCTTGGTGTAGTTGCTGTAGTACGAGCGCGTCCACGACCTGTAGCGGTACAGCACCCCTTCGAGCAGCGTCGGCGTGGACGCGGTCACCTGCTTGTTGTCGGCGACGTGCCCGGTCGTCGGCCGCTCCATCGTGGTGAAGGCGTCCGTCCAGGTTCCGTCGGAGTTCTTCTTGTCGACGTCCATCGCGGCCCGCAGCATCGCGCCGGACTCGCCGCCGGGCATGGTCTGCGGGGTGGACGCCAGGGTGGGCGTGGGGTCGGAGACGACGGCGGGCGCCGTCTCCTTCGTCTCGCAGACCGTGCCAGAACCGGTCACGATGCCGATCCCCGTCGGCTTCGCCGGCAGCCCCACGTAGTCCACGGCGAGCACGGCGTCGTTCCTGAACCGCTTCCAGGCGGAGGTGTCGCCCTCGTCGTGCGCCCGCAGCTCCAGCGTGAGCTTGGCGAACTTGCCCGCCGCGAAGTCCGCCACGGTCGGGGTGAGGTTCTCGTTGGTCTCGTCCGGGTTGTCCTTGAAGTCGATGGGCGCGCTCGGCTGGTCCGGATCGCACGCCGACCCTCGTCCCGCCGACACGTTCCGGTCGACCATCAGGTCGAGCTCCTTCGGCCGGCCCGACCAGGTCGTGGACGACGTGAAGTTGTTCGTACGGGTGAGGTCGACCCACCGGGGAGAGCACTGGAACGCCCACGGCTCGGTCACGCGGAACGTCGCGCTCAGCACCTGCTTGCCCTTGAGGCTGGCGGGCGAGAACTGGAAGTACAGCCGCTGGGTGTAGCCGGGGCCGCAGTAGTAGTTGTTCCAGGTGCCGCAGTGGCCGACGCCCTCGCCCTGGTTGTTGTCGCCGTTGCCCCAGTTGTAGGACTTGTAGCCGTCCGAGCGCAGCAGGGTCCTGTCGGTCTCGCCCCAGGTGACGGTCGGGTCGATGTAGACGGGGTACGCGGCGGGGTCCTTCTGCTGGAGCAGCTTGGCGTCCGGGACGAGGGTGAGCTTGTCCTCGCCGACCTGGATGGGCAGGGCGGCGTGCCCGGCCCCGAGCGCCGGCCCGTCGGCGGCGTCGGCCGCGACCGCGGTGGACGCGCGCCCGGCGGGCGGCGCCGCGGTCTTCTCACCGGCCGGCGGCGTCTTCTCACCGGCGAGCGGCGCCGCGGTCTTCTGGGCGACGGGTCCGCCCGCGTCGCCGGTGTCGCCCGTGGAGTCCCACATGGCGGCGGGCGGGGAGGTGAAGACCTCGGTGGCGTTACCGTCGGTGGCGGACATTCCGCCGCCCTCGGTCGCCGCCACCTTGAGCCCGGACGACTGGACCGAGTACTCGATCCGCTTGAGCTCGGGGTTGTTCGCGGCCTCCGGGGTCTTGACCACCAGGACCTGGCGGAAGCCCTCGGTCGTCGCCGTCATCCTGAGGTCGACGTCCGGCAGCACGTCGCGGTAGGTGGCGTTCGGCCCTTCGAGCACCGGCTTCGGCAGAGCCCCCGGCCAGCCCAGCGCGAGCGTACGGCCGTCACGGGTGATCCGCACGAGTTGAGCACCGTCGCCGCCCCCGGAGAAGGCGAGTCGCACGGCGGCGGCCACCGGTCCCACGCCCCCGTCGGCGCGCTGTTCGAGGTTGGCGTCCGGCGTCACCCACGTGCCGTCCGCCCCCTTGACCCGGACGGGCACGGTCGACTGCTCCAGATGGAACGAGTCGCCGTCGGGATTGGCGTAGGTGGTGGTGAACTCCGTCCGGGCCCCCGTCACCTCGACCGGTTGCCCGGTCTCGGCCGCCAGGCTCAGCGCCCGCTGCTCCTCGCTGGGCTGACGCTCCTGGCCGGCTTGGCCAGTGGCGTCACCGGGCTCGGCCATCCCCTTCTCGGTCATGGCGACGGCGGGTGCCCCGACCGTCAGTAACGTTCCAATCACGAGCACGGCAGCGGGCATGCGCCAACTGCGCAGCACGGGACCCCCGAACATAATTCGTCCCCTCGGCGCACCAACATCATCTCAAGATTCGCCACATCCTGACCTTCAACTCCAGTTCCTGTCAATGAACAAATAAGCACCATCGCGGACGGTAATGGGCGGTATCCCCCTAAAGCAGGTCAAAAGGTGATTTATCAGGACTGAACGACCAGGCCACGGGCACCTCAGCCACACCCAGAACCGCTACGCCCGAACGTCGGCGACCACCGACGCCAGCAGACCCGACAACTGCGAGTTCGTCCTGGTTAAGGACCAGAAATCTGCTTTAAGACGCCAAGTCCACACCTGAATCCCGACCCTCGCTCACCCCCGCCGGCGCCCACGGCAAGCCACTCCGCGTGTCAAGCCCCGTGAACGATCGCGGCCGCAGTCCGGGCGACATCGCTGGAGCGCGGAATCGTCAGCCGGCCCACAGCGAGGCATCGGGCCACTCGGCCTTACGGTCGCTGTCGGTCAGTGGCCGGTAGTGCGTGACGGCGATGAGTTCGCCGGAGCCGTCGAAGCCTCGAAACTCGGCTATGTCGTCGACGTGGCGGATCGCGTGCGGCACGGTGACCAGGCCGCCGGCCGGAACGGGGACATCGAGGACCTCTCCGGCGAAGCGCACCCGCACAGTGGCGATTCTTCGAGTCGCCATCAGCGTCAGGTGGGTCACCCACTCCGTGCCGGAACTGGTGAGCTGGCACGACAGATCCACCAGGTCGCTGCCGCGCCAGGTAGGGAGCGGCTTTTCCGGGCGGTGCATTACCCAATCGGGCATGCCGCCTCCTGAAGAACTGGGCGGGTACTGCCAGTGCCCGCTCGTCGAACGCGCCAGCAGGTAGGTGTCGTCGTAGAGCTCGCCGTCCTCGTCGCCGCGGAACAGCACGACCACCGATCCGTAGCGACCCCACCGGCCTGCCGCCGCGATCGCGGCCGAGCCGGGCGGGAGAGTCACCGGAAGTGGCGGCGCACCGTGGTCCAGCGCGTCGAACAACTCCTGCTCGCTGAGGAACCTATAGGAATCATCGAATGAGTCCTGTTCTGTATGTCCCACAGGCCTCAGCGTAACGGCGCCCGCGCCACGCACTCCGGTCGTGTCACACATCCTTCATTGACGACCACTTCGTGTCCTTCAGATTCATCTGGGAATCGAAGAACTACGGAGTGGCCGTCTTATCTCACAGTCGGGAATTCGGTTAGGGGAGCTTGCCGAGGGCTCGGGCGAGGAGGGTGGCGGTGTCGGCGATCACCTTGTTGTCATTGGGTGCGTCGGGAGTCTGGTTGGTGGTATAAATCGTCATGATCAGCGGTGGGGCCGACTCGGAGGTCCGGATGACGGCGATGTCGTTCGTGGCTCCATAGGAGCTGGAGGCGCCGGTCTTGTCGCCGATGATCCAGGTCTTGGGCAGTCCGGCGCGGATGCGCGTGCCACCGGTCGTGTTCGCGCGAAGCCAGCTGTTCAGCTGCGCCCTGTCCCTGGCGTCGAGCGCGCTGCCGGTCGTGACCTTACGCAGGTCGCCGGCTACGGAGGCGGGGGTGGTGGTGTCCCGCTTCTCCTTGGGGTTCCAGTTGTTGAGCTCGGTCTCCCACCGGTCCAGGCGGGAGACGGGGTCCTTCAGCGTGCGGAAGTACTTTGTCAGACCCTTCGGGCCGCCGATCTGCTTCAGAATCATGTTGCCCGCGGTGTTGTCGCTGTAGGTGATGGCCGCTTCGCAAAGCTCGGCGACGGTCATCCCGTCGTCCACATGCTTCTCGGTGACAGGTGAATTCTCCTTCACCTCACTGGATTTCCAGTGAATGACCCGGTTCATCAGCTCCGGGTCAGACGTGCGGGCCTTGTGAAGTACCGCGGCGCTGGCGAGCGCTTTGAAGGTGGACAGCAGCGGGAACCGCTCGCCGGACCGATAGGTGATCCTCTTGCCGGTGGCCGTGTCCAGGGCGTACGCGCCGATGCGGCTCTTGGTGGACGTTTCCAGCGCGCGCAACTGCCTGCGCACGTCGGCTTCGAGGGACGGACCCCGCAGGTCGAGGACGGCCTGCCTGGTTCCGATCCCGGCCCACGTCACCCCGGTACGCGGGATCGCCCGGGTGTCCGCCGAGGCGGCGTTCACCCCGTAGGCGGTGCCGGCCACGAGTATGGAGATCGCCAGTCCGATTGCCTTCGGCGCCGCGAAGAAGCGGCCGGTACGGTGTCGCATTCCATGCCCTTGCTCTCGATCAACAGGAGGGGCGAGCAAATCAGGCCGGGTATGACGATGTCCAATATCGATATTAGTGCGACACCGATATCGCAGTGAGTATCGTCACTGCTCAGGCCGCGATCGCCGGACGCGTTGATCACCCCGGCCGCTGGACCATCTGGAGATCGCGCCGCGGTCTAACCGGCCGGGTATTGCCGACTGTCAAGAGATATCCCGGTGATAGGCCAGGTGGGCTGGGTTCAGGGTGTGTCCATCAGCGGTGCGCAGTGTGGCGATCGGCTGGTGGGTGACGGCGTCGATGGCCACCAGGTCGTCGGTGATCACGATCATGCCTCCGTCGAGCAGGACATGGTGGTTGGGGCATAGGCAGAGGATGTTGCCCGGCTCGTCCGGACCGTTGTGGGGTGTGCCCAGCGGGCGGATGTGGGCGCCCTCCGCGTAGGGGCCGCGCCGGGTCATGAGACGGATGCCGCAGATCTGGCAGTGGTGGTCGTGCGCGAGTTTGACCTGCTCGGCGAGCGTGGAGTCGCGGATCACGCGGTTGGTCGTGACCGTGCGGCGGCCCGGGGACGGGGTTCCGTCGGGGAGGGGTACGGTCACGTCGTTGAGTGGGGAAGTGCCCGGGGGTTGAGAGGCGAGCCCGGTGGCCGCGAGTAGCCTGTCGTGGTCGACGCCGTGGAAGTGCTGGTCGAGGAGTCGCAGGACGATCCGCGCACGTACGGCTGAGCTGTCGGTCACGAGGTCGTGTACCCAGGAGCGCAGGCCGTTGAGTGGCTGGGTGGTCTGTATCCAGCGCTGCGCGGGGCCGCCGCTGGCATCGGGAACGTCGCTCTGGCCTGGGAAGTCCCAGAGCTCGTGGCGATACAGACGGAGCACTGGAAACTCGGCGTGCGTGCCGTCGCCGGGGTGGCCGAACTCCCGCAGAAGCGATTTGAGCGCGGAGGAGGTGTCCTTCCACGGCACCAGCCGATCGGCGCCCTGGGCCGCTCTGCCGAGAGCCCAGAGAAGGGTCAACGGCTGGTGCCGCTTCCGCGCGCCCGGCGTGGCCGATGCGGCCGTCTTGAGTGTTCCGATCTTCCGGAGCAGGCCCTCTGGGGAACGTTCATCGGTGACGTCGCCGGGCCGGGTGACCTCGAAGCCGAGGTCGGCCAATGCGCGCGCCACGGTGGCGTTGCCGCCGGAGAACGCCTCGGCCCGCAGGGGCCTGCCGTCCACGTCGCGATGTGCCACGCCGGCGATGGCCTTGGAGTCGTACCGCTTGCCGTCATGCACGAGGAAGTAGTCGCGCGCCGGGCCATATCCGTACGTCTTGAGAAAGGCGTCCCTTCCTAGCTTGTCGTACTCCTCGATAGCGGAGAGCACCATCTCACGTCGAAGATCGGAAAGCGCCATGGAGAAATGATAAGGACGCCTATTCCTCTAATCGCCGAATTTGATGGAGATATAAGCCTGTATGCGTCGTTTGTCCATTGGCGTGCCCAGTGGTGGCAGCCGGGTGGAGTGCCTGAGTGGGATTGGTAAACGGAACAGTCTTCGTGTGATCAGTCGGCTACGATCACGTTCGTGCGATCCCCGTGGTTGAGGAGCTTCAGCGGCTTCGTCTAGGGCCGCCGAGAAGGTCTCGGTGGTGCTGGAGGTCGCCATGTCTCGCACCGCACATCACATTCGTTCCCGCCGCCTGGATGATGACCGGGGTTGGGGCGGGCTTCCCGGGCCCTGGCGAGTCGCCACAGTTGCCGACCTTCGGTACCCGGAGGCGGAAGTCAGGGCGGCCCTCAGCAAGGGGCGACGCCCGCAGCCTCGGATGATCCGTCGCCGAGTGGAGTTCTACTCATATCTGGACGCGTACGGCCGTGGGCACGTGGCCGAGGACGCCAACCTCGAAGAGCGCCGCGAGCGCCGACGTCTGCGTGATCGTTTGTCGGCGACCCTGAAGCACGCCAACTCGGCGCCGCTGTGTGCTTTCGACAACGACGACGACTTCGAGATCCATCCCTTCCGGACTCGTCACAGTGCCCTCTGGCACGCCTGGTGATCGCCCGGTCCGGACCGGTCAGCGGTCGAGATCCGCGGAGTGGATCAGCCGTCGCACGGTGTCCGTGCTGAAGGGCTGGTCTCGCTGCCAGACAGTGCCGGCGGCGTTGAGCTTGGCCGTGAGCTTCTCCGTCAGCTGGTCTCGTTGTTCGGGAGGTAGGCCGCCGTCCCAGATGAGCTGCGTGTAGCGGACGGTGTCGACAATGGCGGACTTCACGCGCTCGTGGGCGAGATAGATCCCCAGGTCTTGCTGCCAGTCACGTGTGCGGTCGGTGGGCATGAGCTTGAGCCAGCCGTCCAGGACGGTCTCGCGTTCGTCGTCGTGGTAGCTCATCTTGTGGAAGTGGACGGCGAGCTCGTACACAGGATCGCCCCACAGGGCCAGCTCCCAGTCGAGGAAGACCACTCGCCCGGTGCTGAGGATCATGTTCTTGCGGTGCACGTCGGCGTGAACAAGGCCGAACGGCCGCCGTGTGAGCTCCGGCCAGCGTGCCCGAATCGAGGCGAGGGGATCGCCGGGGATTCCGAACGTGGCGAACAGCGACTCGTATCGCTCGATGAACGTTTCGTACACCTGCTGTGTCACGTCGGACAGCAGGTTGGCGAAGGCCGGGGTGTCGTTGGTGGCGGGCCAGCACGGGGGCAGGTTGGGGAGCTTCTCGCGCGGCACCGTGGCCAGCTGGGCGAAGAGCTCGACGACGTCGGAAAGCACGGGCGAGGGGACGCGCTCTCCCCGGGGGGCGATGTCGTCGACCAGCTCACCGGGGATGAATTCGTGCACCTGGAAGGCCGGTGATTCGGACACATGCAGCAGACGCGGGGCGTGGCCGACATAGGGGCCGATGGCGCCCAGCACCTCGTACTCGGGCCACACCCGAAGGTCCATGGTGTCCGCGCCGTGGAGTGGGATCCGGACGATCACCGGTCCTGATGGCGTGTCCAGGCGGACGTTGTTGTTGTAGAACCCGCGTGCTCCCTCGTTGGCCGCGAGGGCTGCCTGGTAGAGGTCGATCATCACGCGATCAATCCTCGTACGTGGTGCTTCATTCGAGCCTCCAGCGCTTCGAGCGAGTCGAGTGCTTCGATCGAGGCCCGCGCGGTGCGGGCCGCCCGGCCTACCGTCTCATCTGGACGATCCAGCAGTTCCAGGATGTACGCCGCGACGATCACCAGCGTGGGATACACCTCGACCGCCAGCAGCTCGTCCACCGCCCAGCGAACCTCCTCCACCGCCTTCTCGGTATCACCGGATCGGGTGTGCAGCGCTGCCCGGATCAGCTCGGCTCTTGCGCGACCGGATCGGTAACGTGCCTTCTCCAGGGCGTCACAGGCCAGATCGAGTGACGTGCTCGCCTCGTCCAGCCGTCCGATGGACAGCTGCGCCTGTCCGAGAGCGGTGTAGGCCTTGCCGAGCTCGTGCAGCGCCCCGAGATCGGTGTTCGCCTCGATCGCCTCTTGTGCGGCGCGGACCGCGGAGAACGGATCGGTCCAGGCCAGTAGCTCGGCCCTGTTGGTCTTGACCAGCGCGGCACCCACCACGGTGGCGGCCTGGAGATAGTGCTGCTCGGCCTCGCGCAGGTGCTGATCGGCGCGCTGGAAGTCGTACGAGAAGCGTGACGCCAGGTACTGAAGCCGCTGAAGGTCGCCCCGAAGGGCGTGAGCGTCGGCCGGGCATTCCGCGATCACCTCTCCAGCGAGCCGGAACGCCTCCAGGAACCGCCCCTGGGCCATGTGCAGGTCGGCGCCCCAGAGGCCGGCCGGCAGTCGTTCCGGGCCTCGGCGGGCGTCCCACACGGTCGAGTAGATGCGCAACGCCTCCGCCGTCTCGCCGGAGATGCGGCGGCCATGTGCCGCCGCCACGGCAAGCCGGGCACCGGCGGTGGTGTCCACGGACCATGACCCGGCGGGCGTCAGCCGGTTGATCTCCTCGGCGTCGCCGAGGAGCACCGCCGCCTCGGCCGTAAGGCACCGAGCCGTCTGCTCCAGCTCCTCACTCCGATGCCCTTCATCAAGGTGACTTCGAAGGTCGGTGACGAGTCCGGCCACACCCTGCGCACCGCCGTACGCGGTGATCCGATCGGCGTAGTCGAGCAGCTGGTCACCGGACACCGCCCCCGCGCACAGGCCGTGGTAGGCGGCTTCCCTGAGCGGAACCGTGAGCTGGGTGTCGCGGGCGCGCCTGTTCCACAGCTCGTGCAGCACCTGATGGGCGTTGTGCGCGATGGCAGGCGACAGCCGTACCCGCAGGACGTTCGCCATGAGCTGGTGCAGGTGGAACCGTTCGTCGGCCACCGGATACACGAACGAGTACGAGGTCACCGACTCCCAGGCCATCAGACCACCCGGCAGGTGGAACGCTTGGGCGAGCTCCTCGAACAGCTCGAAATCGAAGGTGCGCGCGACACTGAGCAGCTCCAGGTGCCGTCGCTCCTGCGCGCCGACGTGCTGGAGGAACCTCTGCATGATCTCTTCCTGGGACACCACGCGTTCGGAGCCCTTGCTGTCCACCGCCAGGTGCAGGTAGAAGGGCACTCCCACGCTCGCGCGGGCGATGACGTCTCGCTCGGCCGGATCGCTGACACCGCCGTCCGCGAGCAGTTGGACGCGCGCCCCCATGGGGAGCCCTTCGAGAGGCAGCTCCCGGATGATGCCGGCCCAGTCGTCGTCATAGCGCTGCCAGGCCAGAGGCTCGCGGCTGGCGATCACGATGAGGCCGTGGTCGAGCTGGGCCACCAGGTCGCGCAGCCACACGTCGGAGGTCGAGGAGCCGAGCGCCTCATACGCGTCGATCACGATCAGGTACGGCCTGGCCGCGCGTGCCGCCCGGAGGTCTTCGGCGAAGAGGTAGGTGACCGCGTCGACCAGCTCGGCCCCCGGGAGTTCGTCCAGCTGGCGAAGCGTCTCGTCGTTGCGGAGGTGACGGCGTCGATTGCGGGTCTCGACGCCCTTCTCCAGCAGCTTGAGCAGGCCGACGGCGGTGCCGAACACGGGCACGCCCGCGGCGCCGTCTATCACCTCGGTCAGTACCTCGCTGTGCTCGACCAGCGGCAGGCCGCGGCGGGTCAGCCCGAGGTGGGGGTGTAATCGCTGCCAGAGCACGGCGTAGGCGATGTCGTAGCGGTCGAACCGTACGCCCTGCTCGCCGAGGCTCATCCGCAGCACGGCCAGCGCGTCCTCCTGCTGGCGATGCGCGGGGACCTGGAGGTCGAGGGCCGCGACCATGTGCGAGTCCTGTGCGCGTCGTTCGAACTCCCTCAGCAGCCGCGACTTCCCGATGCCCCCCACCCCGATGACGTTCAGAACCCGTGGTCCCTCGTCTGTGCGGGCGAGCTCCTGGGCGAAGGCCGCCAGCGGGGTCTCGCGGTTCACAAAGCGGCGATGAAGCGCCGCAACCCGACGGAACCGCGGCTCGAGGGGCATGCGAACCTCTTCGTCTGAGGTGATTGATACGTGCGATCAGTACATATCCGACAAGCTGATGAGAGCGGCTTATAAGCGGATACCGGGGGGATTATTCACTCTGACTCGTCGGCGCGACTCCGTAGTCGACCATCAAAGACGAAGTCGCAGTTCGGCGTCAACACTGCGAGTAGAGGACTGTCGAAACCTCCTTTTAGGTCCTTGGTTACGTGATATCGCGACTGAAGGCTTGGTTTCCTCCAAAGTGAGGGAAAGCCCCCCCTTGTCTTGATCGTCGCGGCCGGATCTTCTGTCAAGGTCTCTCCCGTGTCGGGGCGTCCGCTGGCCTTTGTCGGGATTGGTGCGTTGAACGCTTCATCGTGTGGGCCCGATGCCGGTCCCTGTGGAATGACAGCTACTTCCCGTCAACCAGGGGCGCGATCGGGAGTTCGCGGCGGTGTCCTGAGGGCTTGGGCGGGCGAGGATTGACAGGGGGAGTCAGGGCGGAATAGTTGAGCTTGTCGCCAAACTAATCTAGTAGTCGAGGAGGTTCTGACGTGCTGGTTAAACGTCGTCCTGTCGTTCAGCGGGTGCTTGCCTGTCTGGCGATGGTGGCCGCTCTCGTCGCCGGTACGACCCTGCCGGCCCATGCCGCCAACACCTGTACCGCCTACGGGACGATCACCCAGGGCAAGTACTGGATCAACAACAACCTCTGGGGACAGAGTTCGGGCTCGGGCTGGCAGTGCATCTGGGACACCTCCACCTCCGGCAACGCGATCGGCTGGGGGACGTCCTGGGGCTGGTCCGGCCAGTCGAACTCGGTCAAGTCCTACGCCAGCTCGGTGCTCGGCTGGCACTGGGGCTGGAAGAACTCGAACACCGGGTTGCCCATCCAGCTGTCGGCCAACCGGAGCGTCAACACCGGCTGGAACTACAAGGTCACCCAGAACGGCGCGGTCACGATGAACGTGGCCTACGACCTGTGGCTGCACGCGATCTCGAACCCGAGCTACAGCGACAACCCCACCGATGAGGTGATGATCTGGCTCTACCGCTCCGGCGGCGCGGGTCCGGTCGGCACCAAGCAGGCCACCGTCAGCATCGCCGGCACGAGCTGGGACCTCTACCGTGGCAACATCGGCTGGAACGTCTTCTCGTTCGTGCGCACCACCAACACCTCGTCGTCGACGCTCAACCTGCGCGACTTCCTGAACAACCTCGTGTCGCGCGGCTGGATGAGCAACTCCAAGTACCTCACCAGCGTTGAGGCGGGAACCGAGGTGTTCATCGGCACCGGGCAGCTCGACACCAACTCCTACTACGCGAACGTGGCATAGCGTCCAGTCCGACGCCGCGAAGCGGAGGGGGACGGACACCGGCCCGCCCCCTCAGTCGGGGACCGGCCTGGCGTTGTCAGCGTGCCGGGTACTCCTCGTCGAACCACCTGCGCAGCCGGGTGAAGATCGCCTGTAGCGCGCCGCTCTCGATCGCTCCTTGGATCGCGCCGTCGGAGAACCGCTCACCGCGGATGAAGGTGGTGGTCAGGCGGGCGGCGTCGGCCACGGGCGCGTCAGCGAGGCCGTGTGCGTCTGGGAACAAGGGGGTCGTGCGGTGCCATTCCGACCAGTTGAACACCACGACGACGTTCAACTCGTACAGCAGGCCGATGACGGCGTTGATCGCGTCGCTGTAGATGGGGAAAGGGACCTGGACGGAGCCGTCGTCGAGCTTCTGCCCTCCACCCCAGGGCACCTGGAGATCGGCCGGAGTGAGGTCGGCGACGAGCGTGAACAGACGCGCCCATCGTTCGGCCGGCTGGGCGGCGAGCGTCGAGGCGATCTCGCTGTCGCCGGGCCCGGCGTAGCTGAGGGCCCGCTCGAAGGCGGCGTACGCCTCCGGGCTGAACAGGACGAAGCGTACGTCCCTGACCTGCGACGGCGTGGTGCGTACGGTGCTGATCGCGATGCGGGCGGCGTCGTCCGTCGGCCATCCGAAGATCCCGGTGGACACGGCGGGGAAGGCGACGCTGGCCGCGCCGAGCTCGTCGGCGACCCGGAGGGACTCGCGGTAGCAGGAGGCCAGCAGCTCAGAGCGGTCCTCGCTCGGGGAGAAGACCGGGCCGACGGTGTGGACGACCCAGCGGGCCGGTAACTCGCCCGCTGTGGTCGCCACGGCCTTTCCGGTCGGCAGCCCCTTGACGTATCGCGCGTCACGAAGTCGCCGGCATTCGGCGAGGATCGCGGGCCCGCCGCGCCGGTGGATCGCCCCGTCGACCCCGCCGCCGCCCAGGAGTGAGGAGCCGGCGGCGTTGACGACGGCGTCCACCCGCTGCTCGGTGATGTCACCCTGGACCAACGTGATCTTCATGCGCACCGTCACCTTCAGCGCCTGCGGCGCGGTTCGGTGTTTACCGTAGGTTGGCTCCGGTGGTGGCGCGGCGGGCTTCGCGGCGGTCGACGAAGCGGGAGGCGGAGACCTCCAGGCGGGCGAGGAACTCCGAGAGCTCGTCACGGGCCTTCTCCGCCTCGGCGTCGAGGCCGGTGAGGTCGAAGACGGCCCACTGGCGCAGGACGGGCATGAGGACGTCGTCGAGGTGCAGGCGCAGGTCGTAGATTCCCGCGTTGGCGATGGTCATCGCCTTGCGGGTGAAGCCCTCGATGCCGGTGCCGGGCATCTGGAAGGTGGTCACCACGTCGGTGACGGCACGCATGGTCTGGCTGGGGGCGAGCTGGAACGCCGCGTTGAGCAGGTTGCGGTAGAAGAGCATGTGCAGGTTCTCGTCGGCGGCGATCCTGGCGAGCAGGCGCTCGCAGTTCGGGTCCTGGGAGGCCTTGCCGGTGTTGCGGTGGGACACGCGGGTGGCCAGTTCCTGGAAGGAGACGTAGGCCAGTGAGTGCAGCACTCCCTCGTAGGAGTTGCTGAACCCTTCTCCCATGTGCAGCATGCGGGCCCGCTCCAGGGCGACCGGGTCGACCGCGCGCGTGACCGTCAGGTAGTCGCGGATGGCGGTGCCGTGCCTGCCTTCCTCGGCGGTCCACCGGTGCACCCAGGTGCCCCAGGCCGCGTCGCGGCCGAAGGTCGTGGCGATCTCGTGGTGGTAGCTGGGCAGGTTGTCCTCGGTCAGCAGGTTGACGATGAGGGAGACCCGCGCCTCCTCGGGGATCGCCGAATCGGTCTCGGCCCAGGCCTCGCCGCCGAAGATGCCGTCGTAGTCGCGACCCTGCGACCACGGGACGTACTCATGCGGGAACCACTCCTTGGCCACCTTGAGATGCCGGTCCAGCTCCCCGGCCACCACGGGCTCAAGCTCGAACAGCAACTCGGTGTCATTGAACGCGCGCAAAGGACGATCCCCCCGTTTGGCTTACCGAACCGTAACCTACGCTAGCGTAGGTTCGAGGCGGGTGCGTTACGGGGGTTGGGTTCCATCGTCAGCCCGCGTGGTCCCTCTACACCAAGGGCCGCTCGTCCTTCTGCGCCAAGCACCGTCCGTACCTCTGCGCCCAGGACCGTCCGTCCCTCTGAGTCAAGGGGGCGCCGCCCATTCCGCCGGGGGAAAAACCGCGCGTGAGGGGACTGCGTCCTCGTATAGCGTGTTCCGCGTGATTCCGACCTCCCGTAGGGCCGCGTCCGCTGGGGCGGGCCCATGCTGAGCCGGTTGCTCCGTACCTATCTTCGGCCCTACTCGTCGGCGCTGGCCGCCGTAGTGCTGTTCCAGCTGGTCGGCACCATCGCCTCGCTGTACCTGCCGAGCCTGAACGCCGACATCATCGACCAGGGTGTCGCCGCCGGCGACACCGGCTACATCCTGTCCACCGGCGGCTGGATGCTGGCCGTGTCGCTCGTGCAGATCGCCTGCTCGATCGCGGCGGTCTACTACGGGGCGCGCGTGGCGGCGGGGTTCGGACGTGACGTCAGGTCGAGCGTCTTCCACCAGGTGGGCGCGTTCTCCGCCCGTGAGGTCGCCCACTTCGGAGCGCCGTCGCTGATCACCCGCAGCACCAACGACGTGCAGCAGGTGCAGATGCTCGTGGTGATGACCTGCACGATGCTGGTCGCCGCTCCCATCATGGGCCTCGGCGGCATCATCATGGCCCTGCGTCAGGACATCGGCCTGTCGTGGCTGATGCTGGTCTGCGTCCCGGCGCTGCTCATCTCGATCGGCCTGATCGTCACCCGCATGGTCCCGCAGTTCCGCGCGATGCAGACCCGCATCGACCTGGTCAACCAGGTGTTGCGCGAGCAGCTCTCCGGCATCCGCGTCGTGCGGGCCTTCGTACGGGAACGCGAGGAGACCCGCCGGTTCGCCGAGGCGAACGACGCGCTGACCGGCACCGCGCTGCGCGTCGGGCGGCTGACCGCGCTCATCTTCCCCACCGTGATGCTGATTCTCAACGTCTCCAGCGTGGCCGTGCTGTGGTTCGGCGCGGCCCGGGTGGACAGCGGCGAGATGCAGGTCGGCGCCCTCACGGCCTTCCTCATGTACCTCATGCAGATCCTCATGTCGATGATGATGGCCACGTTCATCTCGATCATGATCCCGCGCGCCGCCGTCTGCGCCGAGCGCATCAGCGAGGTGCTCGACACCGAGTCGTCGGTGCGCCCGCCCGAGAATCCCGTACGGCAGGTGCACGGCCGCGCCGAGCTGGAGATGCGCGACGTCGAGTTCCGCTACCCGGGCGCGGCGGCGCCGGTGCTGTCCGGCATCTCGTTCCGCGCCGTCGCGGGACAGACCACCGCCGTCATCGGCAGCACCGGGTCGGGAAAGACCACGCTGGTCTCCCTGGTGCCCCGGCTGTTCGACGCCACGTCCGGCACCGTGTCGGTCGACGGCGTGGACGTCCGCGACCTCGACCCCCAGATGCTCTGGACGCGCATCGGCCTGGTGCCGCAGAAGCCGTACCTGTTCACCGGAACCGTCGCGAGCAACCTGAGGTACGGCAACCCCAACGCCACCGACGAGGAGCTGTGGGAGGCGCTGGAGGTCGCCCAGGCGCGCGACTTCGTCGAGGCGATGCCCGAGGGCCTTGAGGCGCCCATCACGCAGGGCGGCACTAACGTCTCCGGCGGGCAGCGGCAGCGGCTATCGATCGCCCGCGCGCTGGTGAGCAAGCCCGAGATCTACCTGTTCGACGACTCGTTCTCGGCGCTGGACCTGACCACCGACGCCCGGCTGCGCGCCGCCCTGCGCCCGCACACCGCCGAGGCCGCCGTCGTCATCGTCGGACAGCGGGTCTCCACCATCGCCGACGCCGACCAGATCATCGTCCTCGACGACGGCGTGATCGTCGGCATCGGCACCCATGACGAGCTGCTGGACTCCTGCCCGACCTACATCGAGATCGTCGAGTCCCAACTGACCGCGGAGAGCGCAGTATGAGCGACCGGCCAACGGCACCCACGCGACCGCGACCTCCCGCGGGAGGCGGACCCTTCGGGCGGGGGCCCTTCGGAGGCGCGGGGATGCCCGCCGAGAAGTCGATGAACTTCGGGCCCTCCACCCGCCGCCTGCTCCGGCGCCTGAGCCCCGAACGCTCGAAGATCGTGGCCGTGATCGTCCTCGCGGTGGCCAGTGTCGGGTTCGCCGTCGTCGGCCCCAAGATCCTCGGCCGCGCCACGGACGTGATCTTCAGCGGTGTGGTCGGCAGGCAGTTGCCCGCCGGGACGACCACGGAGCAGGCGGTCGAGGCGGCCCGCGCGTCGGGCAACGGCAACTTCGCCGACATGCTCGCGCGGATGGACGTCGTCCCCGGTCACGGCATCGACTTCGGCGCGCTGGGCACGATCCTGGCGTGGGCCCTGGCGCTCTACGTCGCGGCGTCGGTCTTCAGCTGGCTGCAGGGCTACCTGCTCAACGACGTGACGCAGCGCACCGTGTACCGCCTGCGGGCCGACGTCGAGGACAAGCTCAACCGGCTTCCCCTGAAGTTCTTCGACGGCCAGCCGCGCGGCGAGCTGCTCAGCCGGGTCACCAACGACATCGACAACGTGTCGCAGACCCTGCAGCAGACGCTCAGCCAGCTGCTGAGCTCGCTGCTCACCGTGATCGGCGTGCTGGCGATGATGCTGGTGATCTCGCCGCTGCTCGCGCTGATCGCCCTGGTGACCATCCCGCTGTCGATGCTGGTCACCGGGCTGGTGGCGAAGCGCTCGCAGAAGCTGTTCGTCGCGCAGTGGGCCCACACCGGCACGCTGAACGCCCACATCGAGGAGGCCTTCACCGGGCACGAGCTGGTGAAGGTGTTCGGGCGCGGGCCCGAGGTCGAGGAGGTCTTCAGGCAGCGCAACGAGGAGCTGTTCAAGGCCGGCTTCGGCGCGCAGTTCATCTCCGGCATCATCATGCCGATGATGATGTTCATCGGGAACCTCAACTACGTCGCCATCGCCGTCGTCGGAGGCGTGCGGGTGGCCACCGGCTCGATGAGCCTGGGCGACGTCCAGGCGTTCATCCAGTACTCCCGGCAGTTCACCCAGCCGCTGACCCAGGTCGCCTCCATGGCGAACCTTCTGCAGTCGGGCGTGGCGTCCGCCGAGCGGGTCTTCGAGCTGCTGGACGCCGAGGAGCAGGCCCCCGACCCGGCCGACCCTGTGCTGCCCACCGCCCGGCGGGGGCGCGTGGAGTTCGAGGACGTCTCCTTCCGCTACAACGCCGAGCAGCCCCTCATCGAGAACCTGTCGCTGGTGGCCGACCCCGGGCACACCATCGCGATCGTCGGCCCGACCGGCGCGGGGAAGACCACGCTGGTCAACCTCATCATGCGCTTCTACGAGCTGGACGCCGGCCGCATCACCCTGGACGGCGTCGACATCACCGCGATGCGCCGCGAGGACCTGCGCTCGCACATCGGCATGGTGCTCCAGGACACCTGGCTGTTCGGCGGCACGATCCGCGAGAACATCGCGTACGGCAACCCCCAGGCCACCGACGAGCAGGTCCACGCCGCCGCGCGGGCGACGTTCGTCGACCGGTTCGTCCGCACACTGCCCGACGGGTACGACACCGTGATCGACGAGGAGGGCGGCAACGTCAGCGCCGGCGAGAAGCAGCTGCTGACCATCGCCCGCGCCTTCCTCGCCAACCCGTCGCTGCTCATCCTCGACGAGGCCACCAGCTCGGTGGACACCCGCACCGAGGTGCTGGTGCAGCACGCGATGGCGGCGCTGCGCACCGACCGCACCAGCTTCGTCATCGCCCACCGGCTGTCCACCATCCGCGACGCCGACCTCATCCTGGTGATGGACGCCGGAAGCATCGTCGAGCACGGCACCCACGACGAGCTGCTCGCCGCCGGGGGCGCCTACCACCGGCTGTACTCCTCGCAGTTCAGCGGCGCCCTGGTGCCGGCCGACGGCGAGCCGGCCGGTGAAGCGGTGCATTGACCCCTGGGCAGTGGGGGGGTCAGTGGCGGGCGACGGCGGCGAGGATGGCGGGCTTGGCCGGGTCGAAGGCGGCGTCGCCCTCGTAGTCCGGACGCCAGGCCTGCACCGGCACGATGCCCGGCTCCAGCAACGTCATGCCCGCGAGGAGCTCGGCCAGCCGGTCGGCGCCGCGCGAGGTGAGGGAGCCGGTGGTGGTCGAGCGGTAGACCTGCTGGCCGGCCTCGTGCACTTCGGCGCTGACGTCGCCCGCGAAGGCGTGGGTGATGATCAGGTGGCTGCCGGGGGCAAGGCGTTCGCGGATCGTGGCCACGATGCGCGTGACCAGGGCCTCTTCGGGGACGAAGTGCAGCATCGAGACCAGCAGCACGGCGACCGGCCGGTCGAAGTCCAGAGCACTCACGATCTCGGGATGCGCCAGCAGCGCCTCCGGCTCGCGCATGTCGGCCTGCACGACCGTGCTGTGGCGGTGGTCCGCGAGCAGCGCGCGGCCGTGCACCAGAACGATCGGATCATTGTCGGCGTAGACCACCCTGACCTCGGGGTCGACGCGATGCGCGATCTGGTGGACGTTCTCCTGCGTGGGCAGCCCTGATCCGATGTCCAGGAACTGCCGGATGCCCTCGCGGGCCAGCAGGTCGACGACGCGCGCGAGGAACGCGCGGTTCGCCCGCGCCATCTCCCTGATGCCCGGCAGGACGGTGATGAACTGTTCGGCGGCCCGGCGGTCGGCGGCGAAATTGTCCTTGCCGCCCAGGTAGTAGTCGTACATCCGCGCGACGCTCGGGATGGTCGGATCGATGCTCGCCGGAAGGTTGGTGTGTTCGGCCATGCCTGCGCTCTCTGCCGTTCGCGGACCTTCAGCCTACGGCAAATCCAATGCCGTGGATCTTACATACGTCCGATGTCTGTGCATGAGACAGGTGTCCGCGCCGTCACCATAAGGAGTCTCGGTCCACCGGCGTCAGACCTCCTCGGTGGCCCGCTGCTCGCGCCGGGACCGGGCGGGCGGGATCGGGGTCTCCTTCAGGAAGAGGCTCGCCACCAGCGGTACGGCGAGGATGACGGCGGCCACGAGGAACACGTGGTGCAGCACGTCGGCGAGGCCGGCTCGCATGGAACGCTCGACCAGCTCGAACAGCGCTCGCCGTGCCTCGGGAACCTGCTCGCGCAGCCGGCCGGTCTGGGCCGGGTCGAACAGCGTGGAGAGGTCCCGCGCGCCGCCGCCGGTGAGGGTGCGCAGCAGTTCGGGGGGAGCGCTGAGCGTGGCGAGCCTGGAGGCGATCTCGGCGGACAGGCGGTTGGCCATGATGCTGCCGAGCACCACCACCGCCACCGTGCCGCCGAGGTTGCGCCAGAAGTTCACCTGGGCGGTGGCGACCCCCACGACCTCCTTGGCCATCGAGGCCTGGACGACCGCGGTGGACAGCGGCCAGACCAGCCCCATGCCCATGCCGAGCACCACGAGGTCGGCCAGGACGTGCCAGTGCGGGCTGGCCGGCGTCACAGAGGTCAGCATGAGCAGCCCGGCGACCATGGCGGCGAGGCCCGCGGTGCCGATGAACCGGTAGTGGCGCACGCGCGCGATGAGCTGGCCGGACACCGGCGAGGCCACCAGCATGCCGAGCAGCAGCGGGGTGAGCAGGGTGCCCGAGCCCGTCGCGGTCTCGCCGAGCACGCCCTGGTAGAGCAGCGGGATGAACACCGCCAGGCCGTACAGGCCGACGGCGGACAGGCCCGCGATGACCATGGCGATCGTGAACACCGGGTCCAGGAACAGGCCGAGCGGGACGATCGGGTTGGCGACGGCCCGCTCCACGAACAGGAAGACCGGCAGCCCGACCACCGACACCGCGATCAGGCCGAGCATCAGTGGCGACGTCCAGGCGTGGTCGTTGCTGATGGACAGCGCGATCAGGATGGGGACCAGCGCGACGGCCAGCGCCACACAGCCGGCGAAGTCGATGTCACGCCAGCTCCGCCGGGTCGCCACGTACGGCAGGAAGAAGAAGGTGAGCCCGGCCGCGAGGGCGCCGATCGGCACGTTGACGTAGAAGATCCAGCGCCACCCCCAGTTGTCGGTGATGTAGCCGCCGAGCGGCGGCGCGGCCACCACGGACAGGCCGATGATCGCGCTGAGGAGGCCGTGCAGCTTGACCCGCTGGCGCACGGGGTGGATGTCGGCGACCACGGCGAACGTCACCGCGGTCAGGATGCCGCCGAACAGGCCCTGCACACCGCGGAGCAGGATCAGCTGCAGGGTGCTGGTCGAGGCGCCCACCAGCCAGGAGGTGCCGAGGAAGCCGGCCAGGCCGATGAGCACGAGCGGCTTGCGGCCGAACAGGTCGCCGAGCTTGCCGGCGATGGGCATGAGGATGGTCGAGGTCACCAGGTAGGCCGTGACCACCCAGGCGTAGTAGTTCAGCCCTCGCAGGTCGGCGAGGATGCGCGGCATCGCGGTGCCGACGATGGTGCCGTCGAGGGAGACGACCAGCAGGGCGATGGCGACGCCCGCCGTCGCCGCCACCTTGCGCGAGGCGGACAGTCGCGGCCCGTCTTCATCCGCGGGGGGAACCGATGGCTCTTCCCGGGTCATCGCGACCTCCATGGCCCGTCTTCATCCGCCGGGGGGACGGGCGGTTCTTCCTGCGTCATCGCGACCTCCACGGTCGGCGGTATGCGGGGGGCCGGCGGGCGGCGTCCCGCCGGGACCGGGGTCGTTCCGCTTCGCGGTCGCTCGCCTGACGTTCTGCACGAGACGCAGGCACAGGTGCCGTAGCTGGAGCAGCTCCTCGGTGGTGATGCCGTCGGTGATGCCGACCTGGCGCTCCACCTGGGTCGACCAGATCTCGTCGACGCGCTCACGCCCGCGCGCGGTGAGCGTGGCCAGCAGGGAGCGCCGGTCGCCCGGGTCGGGCTCCCGCCGCACCAGCCCGTCCTTCTCCAGGGAGTCGACGAGGCCGGTCAGCGAGGGAGGGGCGATCTCCAGCGCGGCGGCCAGGTGGACGAGGCGCATGCCCCGCGGCTGGCGGCGCAGCACCAGCAGCACCTGGAGGCGGGCCTCGCTCAGCCCGTGGCGCATGGCCCAGCGCTCCAGCGCCCATCGGTTGACGCGGGCCGCCTGGTTGATCGCCGCGAATGCCTCGACCACGGCGAGCGCCTCGTCGCCCAGCTCGTGGCCGACCAGGTCGCGCAGCTGCGGGTTGAACAGCAGGCCGGTGTCGTCGACGGCGAAGCCGGACTCGTCGGGCATCAGACCTCCATATCATTAGGAGCCTAACTATAAGCTTCCTAACTAAATCTCGGCAAGAACACGCCGGACCGGCTTCGAGAGCTTCCTCGGCACCACGAACCACGAGGAGATCGGCTACTTCACGGGCATGAGCCGCCGCCGGCTCGACGCCCGCACCCCTCAGGCCCCATCGAGACCGAGTCGGCGGCCCTCCTACGGCCCCCCACCCGAAGGCAGCCACCGCCGTACCCGCTCACGGTCGATGGCCGCGAGGGTGGCGTCATGGCAGGCTCGTGGGGGAGGTCCAGCCGAGGCGGTAGGACGTCCAGTCGTAGTCCGTGGCGGTGAAGTCGACGTAGAGGGCGACGCCGAAGCGCTCTCGGCCGGCGGCGCCGAGACCGAGGCGGACCCCCTTGATGGCAGCGCTCACGGTCTCGGCGGAGGCGTGGTGGGTCGGGTTCTCGTCGTGGTAGGCGGGCAGCCCCATGAGCAGCCGGGTGCCGGGCGGGACGGCCGCGAGGGCGAGCTCGGTCTGCCGCCGGACGTAGCCGGCGTAGAGAGCCTCGGTCGGCTGCGCCGTGTCGTAGCTCATCACCGCCACCTGGTCGAGACGCCGGGCGACCTGGGTCAGGTAGCCGGGAGTCCACCACTTGGCGTACCCGAGGAGGCGGCCGCCCAGGCTCATGCCCGGCACCGGTTCGACGTGGTGGGCCGACATCGACAGCACGCCGTGGCCGGGCGGTATGGCGGCACGGGTGGCGTCGAGCAGTGTGAGCAGGCCGGGGTCGCCGTCGGGCACCGGCTCGAAGTTGTAGTGGATGCCGTCGAAGCCCGTGGCCAGCGCCTGCCCGGCCGACCGCACGATGTTGGCGCGCACGGCGGGGGAGGAGAGGTCCAGCTCGCCTGGCTCGACCCGCTGCCCGAGCCAGGCGTGTACGCGCAGGCCCGGCATGATGCTGTGAAGCGCGGCGACGGCCCAGGCGGCGCGCGGATACAGGGAGGCGGGCAGGGTGCCGTCGTAGTCCAGCGGCCCGGTGTGCAGATACAGGTCGCTGATGCCGCTGCCCCGGAGCCGGGTGGCGAGCGCGGCCAGCTCGCGGTCGCCCTTGCGCCCGTCCACCCAGGCGTGCCCGAGCCACACCGCGTCCTGGCCGCGCGTGTACGAACGCGGCGCCGGAGTGCCGAGGCTCAGCGCGTACAGCGAGGCGCCGCCCGCCATGAAGATCAGCACAGGAACGGACACGAGCACCACGACCGCCCGCCACACCCGCGACCACCGTCCAGGCACTCCCGCCGCGACGGATCCGGGATCCTCCGGCCCTGTCATCGGAGGCCCGTCGTCGTGGCGATCTTGGTGCTCAGCGTCTCGGTCCCCTCGACGTGACTGCCTCCGCGCGCGGGCCTTGGCGCTCGTACGGCCCTGCGTCCTGGCCGGGCGCGGCCCGCTCGCGATCAGTGATCCGGAACCCCCCGAACCGCCAAGAAGAGTACCGCCCGTACCTGGTCCCCGAGCCCCGGCCGTCGAAGGTTCTCGCTTTCGGGGCCGGTCCGCTAGTTTGACGTTCCCCTACATGGAGGTGCCGCGTGAGCCGTTGGGCCGAGTTGACCGGTGGTGGTTCGGGGGCGGAGTACGCGTCCCGGTTCGCGAGGTTGGCGGACTCGGGGGTGGACGTGCACGGCGAGGCGACGCTGTGCGCGTCGCTGGTACCGGCCGGCGCGCGGGTGCTCGACGCGGGTTGTGGCACCGGGCGGGTGGCGATCCGCATGGCCGAGCTGGGATACGACTGTACGGGCGTGGACCTCGACGTCTCGATGCTCGCGGAGGCCCGGCGACGTGCACCCGAAATGAGCTGGATCGAGGCCGATCTGGCCACCCTCACAGGGCTGCATGGCTTTGACCTGGTGGTCGCGGCGGGCAACGTCATCCCGCTGCTCGCGCCGGGCACGGAGCCCGCCGCCGTCCGGGCTCTGGCCGGGGCGCTGCGTACGGGCGGCCTGCTGGTCGCGGGGTTCGGCCTCGACGCGGCGCACCTGCCGATCCCGCCGAGCGTGGAGCTGGCCGAGTACGACGGCTGGTGTGAGGCGTCCGGCCTGACCCTGGAACACCGCTTCGCCACCTGGGACGCCGCGCCGTACGAGGGCGGCGGCTACGCCGTCAGCGTCCACCGCCGCCCCCTCTGATCCTCCGACCGCCGAACAGCGGCACCCCGTCGCGCCACGCGGCCAGTCGTGGCGGCCTGAGAAGGACTCCCTGAGCGCATCGGTGCGCGGATCAGGGGGCGCCGAAAATGTGAGGCGGTCGCGGAGGGCGATTCGGTACGCTCACCGGGCTCCCTCGGCAACCAGTGCGCCGGCGTCGAAGCTCTCCCTCCAAAGCCGCTTGACCTGCTGAGGTGGGCCGTTCGTGGTGCTGCTTCCGAAGTCGCAGGACCGGTGAAAGAGGGTCGTTTCCAAAGTCGCCTACCTCGGGAAGAGGGTCGTCAGTGGGCAAGATCGCTGTTACCGGGGTCACCGGGAATCTTGGGCGCGTCGTCGTGGAAGACCTCCTGAGCAGGGTCGAGCCCGGTGACGTCGTCGCGGTCGCCCGCACTCCTGAGAAGGCCGCTCACCTCGCCGCCCGTGGTGCCGAGGTCCGGTTCGGCGACTACGACGAGCCCGCTTCCCTCGACGGCGCGCTGGCCGGGGTGGAGGTCCTGCTCCTGGTGTCGGGTCCGGACCTCACACCCGGGGTACGCGTCGCGCAGCACCTCGCGGTGGTCGAGCGGGCCGCCCGGGCAGGGGTGCGGCGCCTCGTCTACACCAGCGGCATCGGCGCCGAGGAGGGGCAGGGCTTCGCCGCGGACCACACCGCGACGGAGAAGGCGGTGGTCGAGACCGGGCTGGCGCACACGTTCCTGCGCAACGCCCTGTACTCGGAGGCGTTCCTCGGCGCCGCGCTGGCCGAGGCCCGGGGGAGCGGCACGGTCACCTCCTCGACCGCCGGCGGGCCCCTCAACACCGCCCGGCTCCGCGACCTGGCCCTCGCGGCGAGCGCCGCCCTCACCGGCACGGGCCACGAGAACGCGACGTACGAGCTGCGCGGGCCGTTGTGGACCTATCCGGAACTGGCCGGAGTGCTCTCGCGGGCCCTGGGCGAGCCGGTCGCGTACCGGGAGGTCTCGGACGCGGAGGCCGGATGGCTCGGGTCCCTGGCCCCGGCGGTGCGCGCCGGCGCGTTCGCCAGGACCGGCCCTGATCTCGCCCGTCTGCTCGGCCGCCCGCCGGCGAGCCTCGAAGACACCGTCACCGCACTCCTCGCCTGACGCCCGCTTCTGCGATGAACCTCGTTGGGCGGGTGGTGCTACGTACCTGGCATGGGCGGGGGAGCGGAGGGGATGGCGTTGCGCCGGGTCGCGGGAGCCGGTCGTCGCGCACGGGCGGGGACGCCGGTCGAGGACGCGGCCGTCCTGGCCAGGGTGGCCGACGGTGACACCGACGCGCTGACGGAGCTGTACGCGCGCTACGGCAAGCCGGTGTTCGCCTTCCTCTATCGCCTGGCCGGTGACAGGGGCACGGCCGAGGAGATCCTCCAGGACACGTGGCTGGCCGTGTGGCGGTCGGCGGGCACGTACCAGAGCCGGTCCAGCGTGAGCACCTGGCTGTTCGGGGTCGCCCGCCGCCAGGCGCACAACCGGCTGCGCGGCGTTCCCCCTCCGGTCGCGGCCGAGCCCACCGCCGACGGGGCGGACTCGGCCCCGGGGCCCGAGGAACTGGCCGTCGGCCGCGACCGGGTGCAGGCCGCGCTGGAACGGCTGCCGCCGGCGCAGCGCGAGGTGGTCGTGCTCGCGTTGCTCGAGGACCTGAGCCACCAGGACATCGCCGAAGTGCTGGGAATCCCGGTCGGCACGGTGAAGAGCCGGCTGCATCACGCTCGCGCGACCCTCAGGGAGTGCATCGATGAACCAACGAGGTGAATGGCCGGAGTTGCGGGGGATCGCGGACGGAATCCCGCCCACGCCCGGCCCCGAGATCCTGCGCGGCGTCCTGCTGAGGTCCCTGCTGGACGGGGCCGTGCCGCCGCCCGTGCCGAGGCCGATGAGGGCCCGGGCGCTGCTCGCGGCCGAGGCCGCGGTCGTGCATCGCGCGGTCTGGCTGACGTCGGCGCTGGTCATGGCGGCCGGTGTGGGGTTCGTCCTCGCCCAAGGGCACATCGCGGAGCCGGTGATGGCCCTCGTCGTGCCGCTCGTCACCGGCATCGGGGTGGCCGGGGCCTTCTCTCCCGAGCGTGACGAGGCCTTCGAGGTCGTGGCCGTCACACCGACGTCCCCGCGCGTCGTGCTGCTGGCCCGGATGACGCTGGTGCTCGGGTACGACCTGGCCCTCGCGCTGCTCGGCTCGGTGGTGCTGTCCCTGGCGGGCCTCACCCCCGCCGGGCTCGGAAGGCTCGTCATGGTCTGGCTCGGGCCCATGGCGCTGCTCGCGGCGCTCGGCCTGCTGCTCTCGGTGTGCTGGAACCCCGACGGGGCGATCGGCGTGGCGCTCGCGGTGTGGATCCTCTACGCGCTGACCTTCACCCCGTGGTCCTTCACCGGACGTCTCGGCGCCTTCTGGCTCACCAGCCCGGCCGCTTACGCCGTCATCCTCGCTCTCGCCGCCGTGCTCGGCGTCGCGGCCGTGGTCGCCGCCGGCCGGGGTGAACCGATCAGGCGTGCCCGCGCAACCCAATGGTCATGAAACGTCTTGACCTCTGGTCGTACGAGATAGGCCGGGCCGGGCCGGCCGCCCTGGTGGTGCCACCGGTCATCGTCCTGCTGACCGGGCTTCTCGCCGTCTTCGGCGGCCGGCTCGGCTCACGGGAGGGCGCCACGGCGTGGATGATCCTCGGGACCGTCGAGGCGGGGTTCCCGCTCGTGACGGGTATCGCGGCGGCCTCGCTGATCGGCCGGGACCACGCCGTGGAACTCCAGCTCACCCTCCCCTCGCGCTACCGGGTGACCCTGCTGCGACGCCTGGCCGTGACGTTCGGGTGGACGGCCGTCTGCGCGTCGGCCGGCTCGGTGCTGTTCATCGCCACGGGCTGGTGGGACGTGCTTCCCGGCACGCCTGACGGCCTGGCGGGCCAGCTCACCTGGCTGGCTCCCACTCTGTGGCTCACGGCGCTCGGGCTGCTCGCGGCCGCCGTCTTCCGGAGCACCGTGGCCGCCACCACGACGGTCGCCATGGTGTGGCTGCTTGAGCAGATCGCCACCGACGCCCTGCGGGGGAACGCCGTCTCCCGGTGGCTCTACCTGTTCGCCACCTCTCATCGCCCGGTTTCGGCCGACTGGCTCGGCAACCGGGTGACCCTGCTGGTGACGGCCATCTTGCTCCTCGTCGCGGCGTGGCCCCTGCTCGGCGACACCGAGCGCGTGCTCGGAGGTGAGACCGAGTGATCGCGACCCTGCGGTACGAGTTCCTCATGCAGGTGCGGCGGCCCGTCCTGTGGATCGTCTACGGGCTGGCCTTCGCGGCGCTGGTAAGCCTGCTGCGGCAGGGGTACGTCGTCCCGACCCCGGGGTCCGGCGACCCGGACGACCCTCGGCCGGCCATGATCGCGGTAAGCGAGACGGTCGTCGCGCTGATGCCCGCCGTCTACGGCTGCCTGCTGGCCGACCGGCTCATCCGTGACCGGCGGCTCGGCGTCGCCGGTGTCCTGGACAGCACTCCGGCGGGGCATACCGGCCGGTTGATCGGCAAGTACCTCGGTGTCTGCGCGGCCACCGCGCTGCCGATCGCGCTCATCCACCTGGGCCGGGCCGTCGCCTTCGCCGTCGCGGAGGGGCGACCGGCCGCGCTGGGCTGGGCGCTGCTCCTCCTCGTGGTGAAGATCGTCCCAGCGCTGCTCTTCGTCGGCGCCCTCGCGCTCGCCGGCCCGTTGCTGGTCCCGCCCTTGCTGTTCCGGGTGCTGTTCGTCGGCTACTGGTTCTGGGGCAACCTCATCCCCGCCAACATGATGCCGACCATTTCCCACACCGTCTTCTCGGCGAACGCCCGCTACGTGGAGTACGGGCTGTTCGGCGACCCGTACGCGGCGCCGGGGGTCGATGCGATCCCGTACGGTCCGCAGGACGGGGCGGCGCTGAACTTCCTTCGCCCGCTCACCTCCCCGGCCGTCGCCGTCCTCTGGATCGGCGTGATGCTCGCCATGGCGGCGGCCGTGCTCCTCCTCGCCCGCCTCCACGCCATCCGTACGGAGTCCTGACATGCGTATCGAGATCGCCCGCCTGACCAAGACCTACAAGGGCGATGTGCACGCCCTCGACGGGGTGGACCTCGACGTGCCGACCGGCATGTACGGGCTGCTCGGATCGAACGGGGCGGGGAAGACCACCCTCATGCGGATCCTGGTGGGGCTGCTGAAGCCCACCGCGGGGACGGTCCGCGTCGGCGGGCACGATGTGACCACCCCGGACGGGCTGCTCGCCGTGCGGCGGGCCCTCGGCTACCTCCCTCAGGACCTCGGGGTCTATCCCGACCTGACCGCACGGCGGTTCCTCGACTACATCGCCCTGCTCAAGGGGCTCGACGCCCGCGACTTCCGGCGGCGGCGGGTCGGCGAGCTGCTGGAGGTGGTGGGGCTGTCCGACGTCGCCGACCGCAGGCTCAAGGGCTTCTCCGGGGGGATGCTGCGACGGGTCGGCATCGCCCAGACACTGCTCGCCGATCCCCGCCTGCTCGTCGTGGACGAGCCCACGACCGGGCTGGACCCCGAGGAGCGCATCCGCTTCCGCACGCTGCTCTCCCAGCTCGCCGGGGACCGCACGGTGCTGCTCAGCACGCACATCGTCGAGGACGTGGCGCAGACCTGCCGTTTCCTGGCGGTGATGACCAAGGGCCGTGTGGTCTTCAGGGGCGGCGTCGGCGAGCTGGTGGCGCAGGCGGACCGGCGGGTGTGGACGGTCACCACGACGGGCCCCGAGCCGGCGCGCGGAACGATCGTGGCCGCGCTGCCGGAGGGCGCGGGGATGCGCTACCGCGTCGTCGCGGCCTCGCGGCCCGATCCGTACGCCGAGCCCGCCGAGCCGACGCTGGAGGACGGCTACCTCGCCCTCATGGAGGCCGGCCGCTAGGAGCGGACCCGCCGCCGCGCCGTACGGGCGCACGTACCTCGCGTACGTGCGCCCGTACGGCGTTTTGGGGTGTTTGCGGTCTTTGTGGCGTCTCGTCATGTGAGACACGACTTGACTGCTATATTACCTACCTGAAATATAGGTATTGTGCCGAAAGTGACCTTGACCGCCCGGCGCGTGATCGACTTCATGTACGTGGACAGCAGCCTCTGTCGGTGAACGTGGTCCGTCTCGCGCGTGGGTCGCGCTGGAGACGTCTCTCCTGATCCCCATCTCTTCTGGTCGCCCCTGGTCGCAGGGGTCTCTCGCCGTGCCCGGTGGCAGGACGCCGCCGGTCGCGACCGCCGCTACATCCCACTGTCTAAGGGGCTCGTCATCATCATGTGGAATCGCCATCTCCTGGATCCCCGGCCTCGCCGCCGCGTGCGCGCCGCGGTCGTGGCCCTGGCCATCTCGCTCGCCGGCCTCGCCACCGCCTGCGGCACGCCTTCCGCGGCCGGCGAGGAATCCTCGTCCGGAGGGGGGACGGGGGCGGTGCTCAAGCTCCAGGACCCCGGCAACGCGGGCCCCCTCGCCTACGCCAAGCGCGAGGGCATCCTCGAGAAGCGGCTCAAGGCGGTCGGCGCCTCGGTCGAGTGGGGCGGCTCCTACGCCTCGTTCACCGCCACCATCGACGCGGTCCACTCCGGTTCGGTGAACGTGCTGGCCGGGGCCATCTCGCCCGCCGTCGGCTATCTGGCGAACAGCCCGGACATCAAGATCTTCTCGGTGACCGACCCGATCACCGACCCGGCCGCCCCGCAGACCGACGGCCTGGTCGTGGCCCCCGACAGCCCGGTCAAGTCGGTCAAGGACCTGGTGGGCAAGCAGGTGGCCGTGAACAAGGGGGGCAAGGGCGAGTACCTGCTCCTGCTCGCCCTGGAGAAGGCCGGGGTCCCGGTCGACCAGGTCAAGCGGGTGTATCTCAACCCCGACCAGGGCGCGTCGGCGTTCGCGACCGGCAAGGTGGACGCCTGGTGGGCGATCGTCAAGGCCTACCCCGAGGTGGTCGCCAAGGGTGCGCGGGTGATCGTGCACGGCCGCGACCTCGACGACAGGGACCTGACCATCGCCGCCGCGCGCGACGAGCTGCTCGACCGGCACCCCGAGGCGGTACGCGTCTACCTGGACGTGCTGCGGGAGCTGACCGCAGAGGCCAAGAAGGAGCCGGAGAAGTTCGAGAACGTCTTCCTCAAGCAGGGACCGACGGCCGTCACCGGTCCTCGGCTGGAGCTGGACATCGCCACCGCTAAGTACGCGAACATCCCCCGCACCGTGACAAAGGACGACGGCGCCAACATCCAGGAGGTCGCCGGCCTGTTCCAGAAGTACGGCGTGGTGTCGGGCTCCATCGACCCGGCGGACGTGCTCTTCGACCTCGACGCGGCCGGGTCCTCATCGCCCGCCGCGTCCGGGTGACCGCCATGACCCTGGAGAGAGTCCACCCGGTGGACCAGACGGCGACCCGTCCGGCCGATGAGAGCGCCGGGCTGGAGGTTCCGAGGTTCCTCGGTTCGCGCCGCCGCCCGGCGGCCCTGTCGGCGGGCGTGCGCATCGGCGTGCCGCTGCTGCTGCTCCTCGCCTGGTGGTACGGGGCGGGCAGCGGGCGCATCCCCCCGGACGTGCTGGCCGGGCCCGCCTCGGTGCTCGCCGCCCTGCGCGAGCTGGCCGCGACCGGCCAGCTCGCCGAGTACCTGCTCGCCTCGGCGCAGCGGGCCGGGCTGGGCGTGCTGGTCGGCGGGGGGATCGGGCTGCTGCTCGGGGTCGCCGCCGGCATCTCGGCGCTCGGCGAGGAACTGGTCGACCCGACGATGCAGATGATGCGCGCCGTGCCGTTCCTCGCGCTGGTGCCGCTCTTCATCTCGTGGTTCGGGGTAGGCGAGACGTTCAAGATCGTGCTAATCGCAGTGGCGGCGGCCATCCCGATGTACGCCTACACCTACCTCGGCGTGCGGAACGTCGACCGCAAGGTCGTCGAGGCGGCGCGCGGCTTCGGCCTGCGTGGCCACCGGCTCGCGCTCGGCGTCATCATCCCGAGCGCCCTGCCCAACATCCTGATGGCGCTGCGCATCTGCCTGTCGGTCTCGCTCACCGGCCTGATCGCGGCCGAGCAGGTCGGCGCCACCGAGGGCATCGGCTACCTGGTCACGCTGGCGCAGCAGTACTTCAGGCCCGACTACATGGTGCTCTGCATCCTCATCTACGCCGTCCTCGGGCTGGTCTTCGACGCCGTGATCCGGCTGGTGGAGCGGCTCGCCATGCCCTGGCGCGGGCACGTGGTCGCCCGATGAACCCAAAGGACGAGATGAGCGAGCCGGCGCGCGACCTGGCCGTGCGCATCAGCGGGCTGAGCAAGGCCTTCGGCGCCAAGACCGTGCTCTCCGGCATCGACCTTTCGATCCGCAGGGGCGAGTTCTTCGCCCTCCTCGGCCCGAGCGGCACGGGCAAGACCACCCTGCTGCGCATCCTGGCGGGCCTGGACCTCCCCGACGAAGGGACCGTGCTCGCCGCTCCCCGCCGTACGACCGTCTACCAGGAGCCCCGGCTGATCCCCGCCAGGAGGGTGCTCGCCAACGTCACCCTCGGCCTCCCGTCCTCCGCCCGCGAGGCCGGGCGCCGGGCCCTGGCCGAGGTCGGGCTGGACGGGTACGGCGGGGCGTGGCCGGCGACCCTGTCCGGAGGCGAGGCGCAGCGCGTGGCCCTCGCCAGGGCACTGGTCCGCGATCCGGAGGTGCTGCTGCTCGACGAGCCGTTCGCCGCGCTGGACGCGCTGACCCGGCTCCAGATGCAGGAGCTGGTCGCCGAGCTGTGCGCGCGGCACCGCCCGGCCGTCGTCCTGGTCACCCACGACGTGGACGAGGCCGTACGGCTGGCGGACCGGGTCGTGGTGCTGCGGGAGGGGGCGCTGGCGGTCGACAGGACGATCGACCTGCCCCATCCCCGGGACCGCGACAGCCCTCCTTTCGCCGAGTACCGCCGCCTGTTCCTGAACCACCTCGGCGTCGTCACCGCCTCGCACTAGACGTATCGCCAACGAGCCGATGAGGAGACACATGTCATCCATAGACAAGATCTGGTACACCCGCTGCCCCGTGCCCACCGCCAGCGGCCTGGCCCACAACCAGGGCTGGCTGGCCGAGGAGTTCCAGGCGGCCGGCCTTGCGGTCGGCATCCTCCAGGACGCGGGACCTGAGCTGGCCCAGCACCATTTCGACCACCAGCTGCTCGGGCTGTTCCGGGAGGGCGGCAACGTCCCCGCGCTCGCCGCGCGGTCGGCGGGCGCCCCGACCCGGCTGATCGGCCTGACCTGGATCGAGGAGTGGCAGTCCATCCTGGTCAGGGCGGACTCCGGCATCACCGGGGCGGCCGGCCTCGCCGGTGCCAGGGTGGCGCTCCCCGCGTGGGCCGAGACCAGGGCCAAGAGCTTCCCCAGGGCCATGGCCCTGCACGGGACCAAGGGCGCGCTGGCGCAGGGCGGGCTGACCCTCGACGACGTCACGTTCGTGGAGGTGGCCGCCCCGACCAGGCCGTCGGTCGGCCGGGACGCAGGCCGGGACACAGACGGCCGCGCGTTCTCCTGGCCCGGCATCGCCGAGCTCGCCCGCGGCGAGGTGGACGCGGTGTACGCCAAGGGGGCGCGGGCCGCGGAGCAGGCCAAGGAGATAGGCGCCGTGGTGGCCGTCGACCTGGACGCGCACCCCGACCGCCGTACGCGGGTCAACAACGGCACCCCGAGGCCGATCACCGTGCACGAGCGGCTGCTGGACGAGCACCCCGACCTGGTGGTGGGGTTCCTGGCCCAGACCCTGCGCGCCGCGGACTGGGCGGAGGGCAACCTCGATCGGGTGCGCGAGATCCTGGCCGGCGAGACGCGGTCCGGGGCGGAGGCCGTGGAGACCGCCTACCGGGGCGACTTCCACCACTCGCTCCACCCCGACCTGTCGCGGGAACGGCTGGACCTGCTGCGCGTCCAGAAGGACTTCCTGCTGGTGCACGGCTTCCTCGACGCCGACGTGGACCTCGACGCGTGGGTGGCGCCCGAGCCCCTCGAACTGGCCCGCGGGCGCCTCGCCGCACAGGCCGCGGGGGTGGGTGCGTGATGGGCGGGCACCCGGACTTCCTGATCACCGTGCCGACCCGGGGCGACGGGCGCGACCCCGGGCGCGGGGACCGGGGCGACTGGCGGCCCGGCGCGCGGCGCCCGCTGCCCTCGCTCGTCACCGATCCGCGGCCGGGCGCCTTCGGGCCGTTCGACCACCTCGCGCAGATCGGCAGGGCCGCGGAGATCGCCGCCCTCGGCGGCGCGCTGGTGCCGTTCGACCCGGCGGGCGAGGAGTCGCTGGTGGTCGCGGCCGGGCTGCTCCGGCAGAGCCGTCACCTGCGCGTCGTGGCCGGGTTCCATCCCGGCGTGGCCACGCCGGTGTACGCGGCCAAGTTCTCGGCCTCGCTCCAGCGGTTCACCGGCGACCGGCTCGGCTGGCAGCTCGACGTCGACCTGGACCCGGCCGTCGCGCGCTCGCAGGGCGACCACCTGCGAGGCGCCGACCGCTATGCGAGGGCCGACGAGTTCCTCACCGTGGCGAGGGGCGTGTGGCACGAGGAGGGCTACACCTACGAGGGCCGCTTCTACCAGGTGCTCGCGGGCGGCTTCCAGCCGCCGAACTCGGGCCTGCCCTTCCCGCGCGTCCACCTGACCGGCACCTCGCCGGAGGCGCTGGCGCTCTCGGCCCGCCACGCCGACGTCCACCTGTTCACCCCGGACCAGGACGTCCAGGCGGGCATCGAAGAGCTGGCCGCGCTCGCCGAGGCGCAGGGACGCCGCGTCGGGTACGGCCTGCGGATTCCCGTCCTCGCGCGAGATGACGACGACGAGGCCTGGGACGAGGCCCGGCGGCTCTGGGTGCTCACCGGGGGTGAGGAGGCGGGCCTGCCGGACCCTGACCCGCGCACCCGCCTGTGGCCCGGTTTCGCCCGGATCAGCGGTGACGGTTCCGGCTCGTCCGGTCTGGTCGGCTCGTACGAGACCGTCGCGGCCGGGATCCGCGGCTACCTCGGCCAGGGCGTCACCACGTTCGTCCTGGAAGCGCGGCCCGCCATCGAGGAGACCTACCGGCTGGGCGAGCGGCTGCTGCCGCTGTTCGCGAAGGAGATCGAGCATGCCCATTGACATCTACTGGCGTATCGGCACCCACGGCGACCAGCAGTCGCTGCGCCGCCGGGTGACCAGCCGGGGGGAGTGGGCGCCGGTCGTGCCGGGCAGCCTGACCCCCGGCGTGCGGGACGGCCGCCGCGACGGGTACTCCTACGTCGACCACATGGCCGACGTGGCGAGGGCGTCGGAGATCTCGGGGTTCGTCGGCGGCCTGCTGCCGTCGTTCCCCTTCACCGACGACCCGTGGGCCACGGCCGCCGCGCTGGCCCGCGAGACCACGACCTACCGGTTCATGATCGCCTACCAGCCGGGCTTCCTGCACCCGGTGCAGGCGGCGCGGATGTCGGCGAGCCTCCAGCGGGCGACCGGCGGGCGGGTCGTGTACAACATCATCTCCGGCGGCGGCGGCCCGGCCCAGCTCTGGTGGGGCGACAAGGTCGACCACGACGACCGCTACGCCCGCACCTCGGAGTTCCTCGACGTGCTCAAGGGCGTGTGGAACGGCGGCCCGTTCGACTACCAGGGCCGGTTCTACCAGGTCGAGGGGGCGGGCCTGCCCGAGCCGCTCGCGCGGCAGCCCTTCCCTGAGATCTACTTCTCCGGCTCGTCCAAGGCCGCGATCGAGGCGGCCGGGCGGCACGCCGACTACTACCTGTCGTGGCTGGAGCCCTTCCCCGAGCTGGCGGCCAAGTTCGCCCAGGTGCGCGAGCACAGCTCGGCGATCGGGCGCTCGCCGAAGTTCGCCGTGCGCATCGACGTGCTGGCCCGCGAGACCGAGGAGGCGGCCTGGGACGAGATCCGGCGCGGCTGGGAGCACGTCGACCCGGCGGCGCTCCGCGGCCCCGACGGCGACTCCGTCGGGTGGCTGCGCAGCCAGTCGTTCGTCTCCTGGCCGGTACGCGAACCCCGGGAGCTGGAGGTGTCGCCCAACGTCTGGGGCGGCTTCCACCTGCTCCGCGGCGGCCCCGCGTTCGGGCTGGTGGGCAGCTACCAGCAGGTCGCCCAGCGGCTCGACGAGCTGATCGGCATCGGCGTCGACGCGTTCATCCTCGCCGGCGTGCCTCACCTGGAGGAGGCGTACCGGGTCGGCGAGGAGGTGCTCCCGCTGCTGCGCGGCCACGACATCCGCCACAACTCCCCGCTTTCCACTTCGAAAGGATCCATCTGATGAGCGTTCGCGTCGGCTACTTCCCCAACAACAACTCGCTGTGGGTGCTGCGCCACCGCGGCATCCTGGAGCGTTCCCTTCCCGACGTGGAATGGGTCGACCTGCGCAGCCTGCCCGCCGGGGACCGTCCCGCCCCCACCGACGGGCTGCCCTCCGCGCACGGTGACCACCTGTTCGACGGGGGCTACGACTTCATCGGCACCGGCTCCACGCCCCCGGTCACCGCCCAGGGCAAGGGCCTCGACATCGTGTACGTGGCGGTCTCCGGCTCGCGGCACGAGAACGGGCGGCTCGTCGTCCACGAGGACTCGCCCATCACCTCCCTCGCGGACCTCGCGGGCAGGCGGGTCGCGCTCGGGCACGGCTCCTGGCAGACCACCCTGCTGCTGTTCGCCCTCGACCGGGCCGGGCTGACCTGGAAGGACATCGAGCCGGTGGACGCCTACGGGGACGCCGCCCAGCTGTTCCTCGACCGGGAGGTCGACGCCTGGGTGGGCTCGTACCCCGCGCTCACCAGGGTCGAGCGGGAGGCCTCCGTCAGGGAGCTCGTCGAGACGGAGGGGCTGTTCAGCCACCGCTCGCTGTGGTTCACCCGCCGCGACTTCGCCGAGGGACGTCCGGAGGAGCTCGCCGCCATCGTGGCGGCCCTGCAGGAGTCCGACGCCTGGATCCGGCAGAACCCCCGGGCCGCGGCCGAGCTGTTCGCGGCCGAGGACGGCGGGGACGTGGACGCCTGGGAGCACGCCCTGCGCACGCGCCCGTTCGGGCTGCACCCCGTCAGCGAGGACTTCGTCGCCGAGCAGCAGCGTGCGGCCGACCTCTTCCACGCCAGCGGCCTGATCGACCGGAAGATCAGCGTGGCCGAGGCCGTCCTCCCGGAGATCGGCCGCCTGGTCGAGTCCACCAGGGCCTGACGAGTTCCCGGTATCCTGTGACGCCGTAGCGGTTCATGATCGTCACGGTGACCGCGCGACGGGCCCGGCCCGTCGCGCGGTCACCGGAGCGACAATGTGCCGGCCATCGATCAGGAAGGCGTCTGGGGTGCTTCTGGCGGCTCGGTACCGGTTGGACGAGCCTCTCGGACGCGGGGGGATGGGCGAGGTCTGGCGGGCCAGGGACGAGGTCCTGGACCGCCCGGTCGCGGTCAAGCTGCTGCTCGCCGCGTCCCTCGACTCCTCGGCCGCCGCGCGGTTCCGGCAGGAGGCACAGGCCACCGCCCGCCTGAACCACGCCAACGTCGTCGCGGTCCACGACTTCGGCGAGGCCGAGGGCCGCCTGTATCTCGTCATGGAGCTGATCGACGGGCGCAGCCTGGCGGAAGTGGGGAGTGTCACCCCCCGGGAGGTGTCCCGCATCGGGTTCCAGGCCGCGTCGGGCCTGGCCGCCGCCCACCGGCAGGGTGTGATCCATCGCGACGTCAAGCCCGGCAACCTGCTCCTGGCGGCGGACGGCACGGTGAAGGTCGTGGACTTCGGCATCGCCCGCCTGGCCGACCAGGCGGCGACCGCGCTGACCGGCACGGGCCTGATCGTGGGCACCGGCTCCTACCTCGCGCCTGAGCGGGCTCTCGGCAGGGACGCCGGGCCGGCGTCCGACATGTACGCGCTCGGGTGCGTGCTCTACGAGCTTCTGGCAGGGCACCCGCCCTTTCGCGCGGACACCCTGCCCGCACTGCTGTACCAGCATGTCCAGCTCGCGCCGGTGCCGCCGAGCCGGCTCAGGCCGGACGTGCCGCCCGCGCTGGAAGATCTGTTGCTGAGCCTGCTCGAGAAGGAGCCGGGGGCGCGGCCGGGGGCCGACCAGGTCGCGCACTCGCTGGCCACGGGATCACGGACGGCCGGGCATGCCGTCCCGCCCTCACAAGCCCCGCCCCCGCAGGCCCCGCACGGGCCCGCGCCGACTCGCACCATGCCGCCGCTGCCGCATCAGGAGCTCTCTTCCCCGATTCGTCCAGTGCCGCCGGTTCATCCCGGTGTGCCCGCGCCGACCAGCGTCCTGTCCCCGCTGACCGCCGAGCGGACGGGCGGGGTGGGCCGGGCCGCCTGGGCATCCATGCGCCCGGGTAGGCGCAAGCCCGTGATGGCGGCGGCAGGGGTCGCCGTCGCCGCCGTGGTGGTGCTGGCGGTCGCCGCCCTCCGGCCGGGTACGGACGTCACGGGCACGGCCGCGCGACCGGAGATCAGCGCGTCCCCGTCCGCCCCGCCGGCGCCGCCCAGTGTCACGGGGTCGCCAGAGCCCACGGCGACCGCCTCCGCGGTGGCCGAGAGCCAGGAACCGCTGTCGGACGACCCGCGCGTCCTGCTGGCTCAACTGGCGCAGGCGCTGCGCCTGGCGACCGTCCAGGGCAGGCTCGACCCCCGGGTCGCCGCCGACGTGCAGCACAAGATCGCTGAGGCCCGGTCCTCGCTCGCCGGCCGGTGGGACGACCGCGGCAAGAAGAAGGGGCACGACGCGCGCAAGGCGGCCGACCGGATCCGCGACGTCCTGCACAAGCTCGCAGACGCCGAGGAGAAAGGGCTGCTCACCCGCACCCCCGCGCTCACGCGGCTGCTCGTCCACATCTCCGGCCTGGCCGGCAACGACGGCCCGCCCCGTGGCCGCGGAGACGACGAAGAGGACTAGACGGCCGGCGAGGGCTTGGTCGCCGAGCGGCGGGGTGCCCGGTACGGGGCTTCCCGAAGGAAGGGTTCGGCGGCACGCCGGGGCCCTCGAACTGAGAGGCTCGGGGTATGCGGATCGACCTGCACACGCACTCCACCGCCAGCGACGGCACCGACACGCCCGACGACCTGGTGAGACGGGCGGCCGCCGCCGGGCTCGACGTGGTGGCCCTCACCGATCACGACACCACCGCCGGGTGGCCGCCCGCCGTCGCGGCCGTGCCCCCCGGGCTCACACTGGTGCGCGGCGCCGAGCTGTCGGGCCGGTGGTACCGCAGCGAGCCGTCGGTCGGGCTGCACCTGCTGGCCTACCTGTTCGACCCTTCCTACGACCCGATGGTGGCCGAACTGGCCAGGGTGCGGCGGTCGCGCGACATCCGGGCGGAGAACGTCGTCGCGCTGCTGAACGCCGACGACATCGACATCACGCTTCCCGAGGTGCGGGGCTACGCGGCGGGCGGCACGGTGGGCCGCCCGCACATCGCCCGGGCGCTCGTCGGGCGGGGCCTCGTCGGGTCGGTGGACGAGGCGTTCGCCCCCGAGTGGCTGGGCAGCCGCTACCGGCTGCCGAAGGCGGACATGGACGTGCTGACGGCCATCCGCCTGGTGAACGAGGCGGGCGGCGTGTCGGTGCTGGCCCACCCGAGGGCGGGCAGCAGGGGTCACATCGTGCCGGACGACCTGATCGCCGATCTCGCGGTGGCGGGCCTGTGGGGCGTGGAGGCCGGCCACGTGGACCACTCGCCCGAGGACCGCGAGCACGTGCGCCTTCTCGCCCGCGACCTCGGCCTGCGCGCCACCGGCTCCAGCGACTACCACGGCGACAACAAGACCGTGCGGCTCGGCGCCTTCACCACCGACCCCGCCGTCTACGAGGACCTCGTCGCCGGCGCGACCGGCGTCGCCCCTGTCCACGGCTAGCCGGCCAGGTCAGAGCGGGTCGCCGGGGATGGCCGCGTACTCCCTTCGCAGGGTGGTGAGGATCGGCTCGTCCACCGAGAGCTCGGCCCCGTCGATCGAGCGCACGGGGCGCGGGCCGATGGCGGCGTTGGTGATGAACGCCGAGCCCATCGCGGGCAGGTCGCCAGCGTCGATGTCGGCGGCGTCGAAGGGGATGCCGGCGCGGCGCATCACCCCGTTGAGCAGGCGCATGGTCACGCCGTTGAGGCGGTTCGACTCCGGCCACAGGACGCGGCCGGCGCGGACGAACCCGATGTTCCACGCGGGCCCCTCGGTCACGCGGGACCGGCCGTCGAGGAACAGCACGTCGTCGTGGCCGCCGAGCTGCGCGAGCCGCCTGTGCAGCACGGTGCCGAACAGCCCGGTGTGCTTGACCTCGGGCAGGTCGCGCTGGTAGTTGACCGCTCCCAGCGTCAGCGGGGCCAGGGCGCCCGGGGCCGGTCTCGTGCTGACGAGGATCTCCGGCTGGGCCTTGACCGCCGGGTGGGCCAGGTCGAGCTCGGGGTCGAACACGGTGACCCGGACGATGACCGGCGACGGCGCCGAGGCCGCGACGCGCCGGACGAGGTGGCGCACCCGTTCGAGATCGAGGTCGGCGCCGTGGATGACCCGGCAGTCGCCGAGGAGCCTTTCGAGATGGAGGGAGAGGCCTCGGACCCGCAGGTCCTCCACCCGCATGGTGGTGAAGTGCCCGTAGTTGCAGAGCGCGAGGGTGCCGAGCTCGTCTGGTGTGACGGGACGTCCGTTCAGCTCCATCATGTGGCCATCCTGGCAGCTTCCCCGCCGCCCCTCGGACCGCGAGCCCGCTTGTTCGCCCCGGGCGTGAAGCCGCGTACGGCCCGGCGGTGCGGCCCGCCGCCGGATGGACGGGGCTGCGCCGTCAGTAGCCGGTCGCGGGGTCGACGACCCCGTCCAGGGGCAGCCCGGCGCCGAACCGGCGGACGTTGTGCTCCACCCGCTCGCACAGCATGCGCATGACGTACTCGGCCGAGTCCGCGCTGTGCGAGGTGATGAGGGCTCGCGGGTCGCTCCACAGCGGGTGGCCCTCGGGCAGGGGCTCGGGGTCGGTCACGTCCAGGCCGGCGGCGGAGACGCGCCCTTCGGCCAGCGCCTGAACCAGCGCGCCGGTGTCGATGTGCGCGCCGCGCGCGACGTTGACGACCACGGCATGGGCGGGCAGCAGCGCCAGCTCGGCCGCGCCGACGATGTGCCTGGTCTCGGCGGTCAGGGCGAGGGCCAGCACCAGGACGTCGGTGCCGGGCAGCACGTCCGCCAGGGCCGAGGGGGGCAACGTCTCGTCGGCCCCCTCCACCTTGTCCGGCCGGCGGCGGATGACCCGGACGTGGCAGTCGAAGGGCCGCAGCAGCCGGACGAGCCGCTCGGCGATGCCCCCGCCGCCCAGGATGGTGACGCTGCGGCCGGCCAGCGAGCGGGGGTCGGTGACGGACCAGCGCGGAGTGCGCGCCTGGCGCGAGACGTCGCGCAGGCAGGCGAGGACCAGCATGAGGGCGTGCTCGCTCACCTGCCCGGCGAAGGACCCCTTCGCGCAGGTGAAGACCACGGGGCGCTGGAAGACACCGGTGGCCGCGAACCTCTCCACGCCCGCCGAGGGGAGCTGCACCCACCGGACGTCCGGGCTCGCGTCCAGGGCCTCGCTGAGCGCGCCGGGCCGGGCGGGGGCGAGCCATACGAGCCCGTTGGCCTCGGCCGGGGCCACGACGGCCCCGCCGCCACGGGCCACGGCCTCCTCGACGCCGGACAGGAGCCGGTCGGGGTCGTCGGCACGCCCGCCGGCCGTCCGAGGCTCGGTATCCGGAAATATCGCGATACGGGCTTCCACGGCGCTCATTCTTCCGCACCAGGGTCGGCAGTCGTGGCAGGGATCTGGACGACGATCGGCACGGCGGCCGCCTCTGAGCCCTCAGCCGCGCGGGGCGTACATGATGAGGGCCACGCCGGCGAGGCAGACCAGGGCGCCGATCACGTCCCAGCGGTCGGGCCGGAAGCCGTCGACGATCATGCCCCAGGCCAGGGAGCCCGCGACGAAGACACCGCCGTAGGCCGCCAGGATGCGGCCGAAGTTGGGATCGGACTGGAAGGTGGCGACGAACCCGTAGACGCCGAGCGCCAGCACCCCCGCGCCGATCCAGAGCAGGCCACGATGCTCGCGCACGCCCTGCCAGACCAGCCAGGCGCCCCCGATCTCGGCCACCGCCGCCAGGACGAACAGGGCGATGGAGCGCAACACGACCATGGCGATCAGCCTAGCGGTGGGTGGCGTCAGGAACCTGAGCCGTGCCCGCCAGTGCCGGGCCCGCGACCCGCCACGAACTCCCGGACGCTCGTGGCCGGGTGGCCGGTGAGCCGCTCGACGTCGTGGGTGAGCCGGTCGTAGCGGTTCAGCGCGTGGAGCCGCGCCATGGTGGCGATGTGCTCGGAGAGGTGCCCGGGCATCCCCCGCGCGGCGAGATCGTGGTCGATCCAGTGCTGGAGCGGCACGTCGACGTAGGTCACGGGCCGCCCGAGAGCCTGAGAGTACTCGGCCGCCACGGCGTTCATGTCCTGCGATCGCGGCCCGGTCAGCTCGTACACCTTCCCGATGTGCGCGGCGGGATCGGCGAGGACGGCCGTGGCCACGGCGGCGACGTCCGCCGCCGCCACCGGAGAGGTACGCGACGGGCCGAACGGCAGCCTGATGGAGGAGTCCTCGGCCATCGAGGCCTCGGCGAAGGTGGTGAAGAACGGGTGCTCCAGGAAGACGGTGGGCCTGAGCACGATGACGGGGAGGCCCGACCAGTCGAAGGCCCGCTCGGCGAGCCAGTGCAGGCGCTGCTGGTGTGACTCGGCCGTGCTCAGCACCGTCATGTCGGAGACGGTCATCTGGGACAGGCTGACGCACGCCTCCACGCCTCCGTACTCGCGCGCCACGGCCGCCATCGTGACGGCGGCCTCCAGGTAGAGCGGGGAGACGCTCATGGAGAAGAACACCCGGTCACAGCCGTCCAGGGCGGGGACGACGTCGGCGGCCCTGGTCAGGTCGCCGGTCACCACCTCGGCGCCCAGGGCCCGGAGCGCGCCGGCACGGTCGTCCTCGTGGTGGACGAGCGCGCGGACCGCCAGGCCGCGCTCCCGCAGACCCTCGACGACGCTCCGGCCGACCCCTCCGACCCTGCCGGCGGCGCCCGTGACGAGAATCAGCCGATCTCCGGACATCGACGCCCCCTTCTCGGTTCCGTCACGCCATTGTTCACGCGGTGCCGCAAGAAAGGTCTACACCAATTGGAGGTCAGCGAACCTCCTCTTAATCCCCGCCAATGACCAAGAATTGGTATATACCACGAGTCGCACGCGGAGTTTCGGCGGAGTTCACCCCGCAGAGCGAATGGATTAGACCGCTATATTGGGTTCTACCAGGGAAAACACCATGGTGAGGCGAGGGTGACGTTTCCCGAGGTAAATCGTAGGTAGAGTCCCCGGAACGAGGCGGAATCGTACGCCATTGAAGTCGTTGAAGGAGTTCGAGTGCCCAAGTACGTATACGACTTCACCGAGGGCAACAAGGATCTCAGGGATCTCCTCGGTGGTAAGGGTGCCAATCTCGCCGAGATGACGAACCTGGGTCTTCCCGTGCCTCCCGGGTTCACGATCACCGCCGAAGCCTGCCGCCGCTACCTGTCGGACGGAGGCTTCCCCGAGGGGCTCGCGGACGAGGTCGAGACCCACCTCACCGCGATGGAGAAGGGGATGGGCAAGCGCCTCGGCGACGCCGGCGACCCCCTGCTCGTCAGCGTGCGCTCCGGAGCCAGGTACTCCATGCCCGGGATGATGGAGACCGTCCTCAACATCGGCCTCAACGACGAGTCCGTCCAGGGCCTGGCCAAGCAGGCGGGGGACGAGCGCTTCGCCTGGGACTCCTACCGCAGGCTCATCCAGATGTTCGGCAAGACCGTGCTCGGCATCGACGGCGACCTGTTCGAGAACGGCATCGACGCGGCCAAGCGCCACAAGGGCGTCGACAGCGACCTGGACCTCGAAGCGGCCGACTTCCGGCGCCTGGTGGAGACGTACAAGGGCATCGTGCGGGAGCAGACCGGCCACGACTTCCCGTACGACCCGCGCGAGCAGATGCGGCTCGCCGTCGAGGCGGTCTTCGAGTCGTGGAACGCCCCGCGCGCGATCATCTACCGCCGCCAGGAGCGCATCCCGGCCGACCTCGGCACGGCGGTCAACATCGTCGCGATGGTCTTCGGCAACCTCGGCATGGAGTCCGGCACCGGCGTCGCGTTCACCCGCGACCCCGGCTCGGGCCAGCAGGGCGTGTACGGCGACTACCTGCGGAACGCCCAGGGTGAGGACGTCGTCGCGGGCATCCGCAACACCGTCCCCCTGCAGGAGCTCGCGGAGATCGACCCCGACTCCTACCAGCGGCTCCTCGACATCATGAAGACGCTGGAGAACCACTACCGCGACCTGTGCGACATCGAGTTCACGATCGAGCGCGGCAAGCTGTGGATGCTCCAGACCCGTGTCGGCAAGCGCACGGCGGCGGCGGCCTTCCGCATCGCCACCCAGCTCGTCGACCAGGGCCTCATCGACCTGGACGAGGCCGTCTCCCGGGTGACCGGCGACCAGCTCGCCCAGCTCATGTTCCCCCGGTTCGACGTCGGCACCGACCTGCGGCACATCGCGAAGGGCATGAACGCCTCGCCGGGCGCCGCCGTCGGCAAGGCCGTGTTCTCCTCCGAGCGGGCCAAGGAGCTGGCCGAGCAGGGCGAGGACGTCATCCTGGTCCGCAGGGAGACGACCCCGGACGACCTCGTCGGCATGATCGCCGCCCAGGGCGTGCTGACCAGCAGGGGCGGCAAGACGTCGCACGCCGCGGTGGTCGCGCGCGGCATGGGCAAGACCTGCGTGTGCGGAGCCGAGGAGCTGGAGGTCGACGCGCAGGAGAGGCGGTTCACCGCTCCCGATGGCGTGGTCGTCGAGGAGGGCGAGGTCATCTCCATCGACGGCGGCACCGGCGAGGTGTACCTCGGCGAGGTGCCGGTCATGGCCTCGCCCGTCGTGGAGTACTTCGAGGGGTCGGGCGACAGCGGCGACGAGCTCGTCCAGGCCGTGCACCGGATCCTGAGCCACGCCGACGGGCGCCGCCGCCTGGACGTACGGGCCAACGCGGACAACCCCGACGACGCCGCCCGGGCCCGCAGGTTCGGCGCGCGGGGCATCGGGCTCTGCCGCACGGAGCACATGTTCCTGGGCGACCGGCGCAAGCTCGTCGAGGATCTGATCCTGGCCGGTTCGGCGGAGGAGCGCCGCGCGGCCCTGGACGCGCTCGAACCCCTCCAGAGGTCCGACTTCGCCGGAATCCTGGAGGCGATGGACGGGCTGCCGGTGACGATCCGGCTGATCGACCCACCGCTGCACGAGTTCCTGCCCGACATCACCGCCCTCTCGGTGAAGATCGCGCTGGCCGGTGACGGCGCGACCCCGAGGGACCGCAGGCTCCTCGACGCCGTCAAGCGGCTGCACGAGCAGAACCCGATGCTCGGCCTGCGCGGCGTACGGCTCGGCCTGGTGATCCCCGGCCTGTTCGCCATGCAGGTGCGTGCCATCGCCGAGGCGGCGGCCGAGCGGCGCGCGGCCGGGGGAGACCCCCGGGCCGAGATCATGATCCCGCTGGTCGCCGCCGTGCAGGAGCTGGAGGGCGTACGCGACGAGGCCGAGCGCATCCTGGCCGAGGTGGGCGTCGAGGCGCTGATCGGCACGATGATCGAGGTGCCCCGCGCGGCCCTCACCGCCGGGCAGATCGCCGAGGCGGCGCAGTTCTTCTCCTTCGGCACCAACGACCTGACCCAGATGACCTGGGGCTTCTCCCGTGACGACGTCGAGGCGGCGTTCTTCTCGCGCTACCTGGACCTCGGGATCTTCGGGGTGTCCCCGTTCGAGACGATCGACCGGAGCGGCGTGGGCCGGTTGATGAGCATCGCCGTCGAGGAGGGGCGCAGGACCCGTCCGGACATCAAGCTGGGCATCTGCGGAGAGCACGGCGGCGACCCCGAGTCGGTGCACTTCTGCCACGAGATCGGCCTGGACTACGTCTCCTGCTCGCCGTTCAGGGTTCCCGTGGCCCGCCTGGAGGCCGGGCGCGCCGCCCTCGCGTGCGCGGAGCCCGAGTCCCGGTGACCCCTGCCCGCCCCGCCCCCCGCCGGCCCTCGCCGGTGGGGGTCGGGAGCGGGCCGTAGGGGGGGTCTACGGGTCGTCTGACCTGCGAAGAGGCTGGAGATCTGCCGGACATCGTGAGTTTCCTGCATGTTTGTGATGCACAACCCCTCGCAGGGGTAGCATCCCCGCTACCGATGAGAGCGTATGAAGAGTTCGACCAGGCGAGATGGGTCCCGGAACCTCCCGGCAACCCCGAGCGCAGCGCGTTCGAACGCGACCGCGCCCGGGTGCTGCACAGCGCGGCCTTACGGCGGCTGGCGGCCAAGACCCAGGTGGTCGGGCCGGGGGAGATCCCCGACCACGGCCGGCACATCCCGCGCACCCGCCTGACCCACTCCCTCGAATGCGCCCAGATCGGCAGGGAGATGGGCAAGGCGCTCGGCTGTGACCCCGATCTGGTGGAGACGGCCTGCCTGGCCCACGACCTCGGCCATCCGCCATTCGGGCACAACGGCGAGACGGCGCTCAACGAGCTCGCGGCCAGGTGCGGGGGCTTCGAGGGCAACGCCCAGAGCCTGCGGCTGCTCACCCGGCTGGAGGCCAAGGTGCTCACCGCGGACGGCAGGAGCGCCGGGCTCAACCTCACCCGCGCGACGCTCGACTCGGCGCTGAAGTACCCCTGGACCTCCGACCACGGGCCGAAGTTCGGCGTGTACCCCGATGACCTGCCGGTCTTCGAATGGGTGCGGAGCGGCGTCCCGTCCTCCCGGGTCAGCTTCGAGGCGCAGGTCATGGACTGGTCCGACGACGTGGCCTACTCCGTCCACGACCTGGAGGACGCCCTGCACTCCGGGCACGTCACGCTGGCCCTGCTGCGCGATCCGGGGGAGCGGCGCGGCGTCTGCGAGCGCACCCTCAAGTCGTACGCCGGCGACGCCTGCCTGACCGAGCTGGAGGACACCCTCGCCCGCCTGATCGCCGAGCCGCTGTGGCCCTCCCACTTCGAGGGCACCATGGCCGACCTGGTGGCGCTCAAGTCGTTCACCAGCGCGCTGATCGGGCGGTTCTGCCTGTCCGCGCAGGCCGCCACCCTCCGGGCGTACGGCCCGGGGTTCACCAGGCACGGCGCCGACCTGATCGTGCCGAGGGCCACCCGACTCGAGTGCGCGCTGCTCAAGGGGGTCACCGCGCACTACGTGATGTCCAGGGAGGACCACAACGCCAACCAGGCCCGCCAGCGCGAGCTGATCGCCGAGCTGGCCTCGATGATCATGCTGGGCGCCCCGGGAACGCTGGAGCCCGCGCTGCGGGCCGCCTTCTGCGAGGCGAGCGACGACGCGGGCCGGCTGCGCGTGGTGGTCGACCAGATCGCCTCGCTGACCGACGTCTCGGCGGTCGCCCTGCACCGGGGCCTCGGCTCCCGCGCTTAGCGCCCGTGAGCGCCCGGCCTAGCCGGTGGTGACGACGTCAGGGTCCGCGCTCTGGGTCGGGATGGGCCGCTCGGGCTTCTTGCCGGGCTTGGAGGTGCACAGGGTCTGGCACGGGGGAGCGGCGCCCACCCTGGCCCGCACGGCGGCCACCTGCTGGGCGGGGGAGAGCGTGGGGTTGCCGGTCAGCCACGCGTCCAGGTAGTTCCACGGGTCGACCATGCCCCGCCGGACCCACCACAGCGTGGACGGCGTGGCCCAGGACATCGCGAAGTAGAGGTTGGAGCCCCCGCCCCTGGCGTTCCCCGAGTCGCCGATCTGCCCGAGCACCTGGCCCGCGCTCACGCCCATGCCCGGCTTGAGGCCCTGCGCAACCGATTCGAGATGGCCGCCGAGGTACAGGACGCCGTCGGCGCCCACGATCGAGACGAACCGGCCCTCGCGGTCGGCGCCGTGGTCGGTGGAGGACTGCCAGCGGTTCCTGACGTTCACCTCGCGCACGGTGCCGCTGACGGGGGCGACGAAGGAGCAGCCCTTCCCCGCCCAGATCGTGGTCTTGGGCAGCACCAGCTGCTTGCGGGCGTAGCTGACCCGGCATCCGCGCACGGGGAAGACGTAGCTGAACCTCGACAGGCGCGGCGGGGGCACCCGGACCGGGGCGTCGCCGGGCGGCGGCTCGACCGCGGGCGCGGAGGCGCTGGGCTTCAGCGTGGCGGCGTCGATCTCGCCTCGCCCGCTGGGAGACGCCTCTGGCGTACCGGCGGCCCGCGCTCCGCCGGAGGTCACGGCGGCTCCGGACGTGCTCTCCGCCGGAGTGGGCGCGGGTGGCTGCGTGCTGATGCCGGCCACTCCGCCAGGGGCGGCGCAGGCGGCGGTGACCAGCACGGCCGCGGCAATGGCGGCGAGTCGCCCCGATCGCATGATCTCCACCCGCTTGACGTTACCGAAAATGAGCGTTTCCTTTGTAACCGACCTACATGACCCACACGACCCATTCGCGGAAAATCACCCACCATGTACGGCTCGCGCCCCAGGTTGCCGGCGGTGAGCCGTAGACTCACGGCGTGGCAGGGCGGATCAGTGACGAGGACATCGCGCTCGTGCGTGAGCGCTCATCGATCGCCGAGGTCGTGGGCGAGCATATCCAGCTCCGCAACGCGGGCGGCGGCAATCTCAAGGGCCTGTGCCCCTTCCACGATGAGAAGTCCCCTTCGTTCAACGTCACCCCCTCTCGCGGCTACTGGTACTGCTTCGGATGCGCCGAGGGCGGCGACGTCATCACGTTCGTCCGCAAGCTGGAGCACCTCACCTTCACCGACGCGATCGAGCGGCTGGCGCAGCGCGCGGGCATCCAGCTCCGCTACGAGCAGGGCGGTTACGTCCCGGGGCGCGAGCACGGTGAGCGCAGCCGCCTGATCGAGGCGCACAAGGCCGCCGCCGAGTTCTACGCCTCCCTGCTCTCGGAGGCCGAGGCGGCGCCTGGCCGCAGGTTCCTGTCCGAGCGGGGCTTCGAGCGGGTCGACGCCGAGCACTTCGGGGTGGGCTACGCCCCCGCCGAGTGGGACCGCCTCGCCCGCCACCTGCTGGGCCGGGGGTTCACCGCCGCCGAGCTGATCAAGGGCGGCCTGGCCAGAGAGGGGCGCAGAGGCCCCGTCGACCGGTTCCGCGGCCGGCTGGTCTGGCCGATCCGCGACATCACCAACGAGGTGATCGGGTTTGGCGCGCGCAAGCTCCTCGACAGCGACGATGGCCCCAAATACCTGAACACCCCCGAAAGCCCCATCTACAAGAAGAGCACCGTGCTCTACGGCATCGACCTCGCCAAGCGCGAGATCTCCAAGCGCTCCCAGGCGGTCATCGTCGAGGGCTACACCGACGTGATGGCCTGCCACCTGGCCGGCGTGCCCACCGCGGTCGCCACCTGCGGCACCTCCTTCGGCGAGGAGCACATCAAGGTCCTGCGGCGGCTCCTGCTCGACCAGGCCGAGTTCCGCGGCGAGGTCGTCTTCACCTTCGACGGCGACTCCGCCGGGCAGAAGGCCGCGCTCAGGGCCTTCGCCGACGAGCAGAAGTTCGTCACCCAGACCTTCGTGGCCGTGCAGCCCGACGGGCTGGACCCCTGTGACCTGCGGGTCAAGCAGGGCGACGCCGCGGTGCGCGACCTGATCGCCAGCCGCGAGCCGCTGTTCGCCTTCGCCATCCGCAGCGTCATCTCGCGCTACGAGCTCAACTCCAACGAGGGGCGCCTCGCCGCGCTCGACGCCGCCGCGCCGCTGGTGGCCGGCATCAAGGATCAGGCGCTGCGCGACAGGTACGCCGTCGACCTCGACCGCTGGCTCGGCTTCGTGGACGAGCAGATGGTGCGGCGGCGCGTCCACGAGGTCGCGGGGCGCTCCGCCCCCGGCGGCCGTCCCGGCGCCCCTGAGCGGCCCGCCAGGCGCGCGGCGGCGCCTCGCCCGGTCGATCAGGCCGACCCCGTGGTGCGCATCGAGTCCGAGGCGCTGAAGCTCGCGGTGCAGCGTCCAGCGCTCATGGGCCCGGAGTTCGACGCCCTCGGGGCGCAGGCGTTCACCACGCCCGAGCACGTCGCGCTGTACGAGCTGATCATGTCAGCGGGCGGCACGGTGGCGGGCGGCCCGGGCGGGCGCGAATGGGTCGACCTGCTGCTCCAAGCCACCGAGGACGACGCCCTGCGTGCGCTGGCGACCAGATTCGCGGTGGAGGCCCTGCGTGCCGACATGGCCAGTGAGGAGCGATACGGCCCGGCCGTGCTGGCCCGGCTGGCCGAGAACGCCGTGACGCGGGCGCTCGTCCAGATCAAGGCCAAGATGCAGCGTCTCAACCCCGTTGAGCAGCAGCAGGACTACAACCGGCTCTTCGGGGAACTCGTGGCGCTCGAACAACAACGACGGGTGTTAAGAGAACGCGCCGTCGGAGCGTAATTAGCTTTACTATCCGCTTCTCACGGCCGCCAAACTTTTGGTTGATATCGATTCGGTAATAGCTCTGGCCTTACCTTCTGTGCCAAAAATAGGCCTGCCCTTTTCTGGTCCCTATACCGCAGACTATGTCCCGTGGGTGCATCGGTGCTGCCAAGTGGACCGCCGCCGGTAGATCAGGTGGCGGATCTAGTCGCGAGAGGAAGGGAGCGCGGGAGCGTCACCGTCGACGACGTGGCCGCCGCGCTTGACCGCTCCGAGTTGCCGGCCGACGCGCTGGAACGCGTCGTGCGGATGCTCGCCGAAAAGGGTGTGGAGGTGCTCGAGCCTCAGGCGGAGGAGGACACCGTCCGCCCCGATGAGGAGGACGTCGGCAAGCGGGCGCCGACCAGCGACCTCGTCCGCATCTACCTGCGGGAGATCGGCCGGGTTCCGCTGCTGACGGCCGAGGAGGAGGTGGAACTGGCCAAGGCCATCGAGGCGGGCCTGTTCGCCGAGGACAAGCTGTGCGATCTCGGGCTGCGGCTCGCCAAGCCCGAGTTCGAGGAGCTCGTCTGGGAGGGCGTCCGGGCGAAGCAACGGCTCATCGAGGCCAATCTCCGGCTCGTGGTGTCGATCGCGAAACGCTATGTCGGGCGCGGAATGCTCTTCCTCGATCTGATCCAGGAGGGCAACCTGGGTCTCATCCGGGCGGTCGAGAAATTCGACTACACCAAGGGATACAAGTTCTCCACGTATGCCACGTGGTGGATTCGCCAGGCGATCACCCGGGCGATCGCGGACCAGGCGCGCACCATTCGAATTCCCGTGCACATGGTCGAGACGATCAACAAGCTCGTGCGGGTGCAGCGGCAGCTCCACCAGGATCTCGGCAGGGAGCCCGCTCCCGAGGAGATCGCCCTGGAGATGGACCTGCCCGTCGACCGCGTGGTGGAGATCCAGCGCATCGCCCAGGAGCCCGTGTCGCTCCAGTCGCCGATCGGCGAGGAGGACTCCGACCTCGGTGACTTCATCGAGGACGCCGACGCGGTGGTGCCGATCGAGGCGGCGGCGTTCATCATGCTGCAGGACCAGCTGGACGACATCCTCGCCACCCTGTCCGACAGGGAGCAGCGGATCATCCAGCTCCGCTTCGGGCTGTCCGACGGCCATCCGAGGACCCTGGAGGAGGTCGGCAGGGAGTTCGGCGTCACGCGCGAGCGCATCCGGCAGATCGAGTCCAAGACGCTGGCCAAGCTGCGCCACCCGACGCGCGCGCAGATGCTCCGCGACTACCTCGACTGAGCCGGCCCGTCCGGTCCACGGCCCCCGCCGGCCGCTCGCCGGCTCTGCCGGCCCCCGCCGGCCAGGCGGGCCGTGGACCGGGCCCGGCCACGCGGAGCCCGTGATCCGGGCGCCGCGGCTCGTACCGGCACCGGTCACGAGAGGAGGAAGGCAGGGACGGCACTCCCGTCTCCGCCTCAGGGCGGCAGGCGGCACTCCCCTCCCGGACGGCGACGGTCTCCTGCCGACAACCCGATGGACGCGCGGTCCGCGCTCGACGACACCGCGCTCGAGCAGGCCGCACTCGACGTGCTTGACGCGAACTGGACAGGGTCGGCCACCGTGCCGGCGGTGGGGCGCTACCCCCACCAGTGGAGCCTGGACTCCGCCTTCGTGGCGATCGGCCTCGCCCGCCGCCGCTGGTCCCGTGCCTGCGCCGAACTGCTGAGCCTGTTCGGCGGGCAGTGGAGCACCGGGATGCTGCCGCACATCGTCTTCGACCGGTCGACCGGTGAGGCCTACTACCCCGGCCCGTCGCTGTGGCGGTCGGCCGACTGCGCGGCCGCGCCGCACGGGACGATCACCTCGGGGCTCACCCAGCCGCCGCTCCAGGCCTGCGCCGTGTGGTGGATCTGGCGGTACGCCCCCGACCGCGACGCCGCCCTCGCCTTCGTACGGCGGGCCTGGCCGAGCCTGGTCGCCCAGCACGACTATCTGGCCTCGGCCCGCGACCTCGGCGGGGACGGCCTCGCGGCGATCGTCCACCCCTGGGAGTCGGGCCTGGACGACAGCCCGGTCTGGGACGCCCCGCTCGCCGCCCTTCCCCTCGTGCGCTACGCGTACGCGCTGGAGGAGTGGCGGTCCGACAGCCACCACGACCGCTACGTGTGGCTGGCCATGCGCTACCGCGACTCCGGCTACGGCGCGGGCTACCTGCGCGACGAGCATCCCTTCGCCGTCGAGGACCCGCTGTTCAACGGGATCTGGCTGGCCTCGTGCGTGGCGCTGGCCGGCCTCGCGGACGCCATCGGGGCCGACCGGGCGCCCTTCCGCGAGGCCGCCGACCGGATCAGGAGGGCGCTGCTCGACCGCCTGTGGGACGACGGCGCCTTCTACGCGCGCGACCTGCGCGCCGGGCGGCTGATCCCCGTCTGCTCCGTGGGGTGCTTCGGGCCGCTGCTGGACCCTGGCATGCCCGCCCCGGTCGTCGCGGTGCTCGCCGAACTGCTGGAGTCGCGCTTCCTCGGCCCGAGCGGCTATCCCGTGCCGAGCTGCGAGGTGCGGGCGCTGGAGTTCGACAGGTCGACGTACTGGCGCGGGCCCTCCTGGGTGAACACCAACTGGCTGCTCTGGCGCGGGGCGGTCGTGCACGGCCTGGACGACCTGCGGGCGTCGCTGGCGGCGAGCACCCTCAGGCTCGTACGGCAGGCGGGGTTCCGCGAGTGCTTCGACCCCTTCGACGGCATGGGCAGGGGTTGCCGGGACTTCTCCTGGTCGGCCGCCCTCACCCTCGACCTGCTCGCCAGGTAGCTTTCACCCATGCGACTTCCCTGGGGCTCCCGGAGCCTTCCCGCCGAGGCGGGCGTCACGCTGGAGCCGGGCGAACGGGTGCTCGTGCACGCCCGCACGCCGGACGGCGCGTACGTCGTGGCCACCGACCGGGCGCTGCGCCTGCCGGGCGAGGAGCCCCTGCCCTGGTACCGCATCGACCGGGCGATGTGGGACGAGGAGGGGCTGCGCATCGTGGCCACCGACGGCGCCGAGCGGTGGATGGCGCTGCCCGAGCCCGGACGCCTGCCCGAGGCCGTACGGGAGCGGGTCACCTCGTCGATCCTGGCGAGCCGCCACGTGCGCCTCGGGAACCGCGGGGGAGTGCGCCTGGTCGCGCGCCGGGTGCCGGGACAGGACACCGCGGAGTGGGAGTTCGTCTTCGACCCGGGCCTCGATCCTGCCGACCCGGGCCTGCGCGCCGCCGCCGAGCAGGCGCTGGAGGAGCTGAGGCGCAACCTCGGCGTCTGAGGGCGCCCGGGCCTCATGCCCGCACGCCTCATGCCCGCACGCCTCGTCGAGTGAAGCGAGGCGGCCCACGTGGGACTCCGCGTGGGCCGCCTTCACGTGGTGCCGGGTCAGGTGACCCGGTTCACCTCGGTGTCCGGCCAGCCGGTGCCGGTGTCCTCCCTGACGGCGGCCCAGCCGTTCCTGTGCAGAAAGGGCACCCTGTCGCCGAGCACGTCGCCGAGCTTGTGCCGGGTCACCTCGGCGGCCTTGGAGGCCTGGGCTCCGGCCACGCCCGCGGCCTGCTGGACCATGGGACTGTCGGCGACCCGCTGTGTCACCCGCTTGATCTGCTCGTACCGCTCCCGGCCTGCCCGGCTGCCCAAGACGTAGCCGACGGCCAGGCCCACGGCGAACGTGAATCGATATCGCATCTGCTACCTCCGCGTGCCGCTGGCATCCCCGCTCTTCGCCTCCCCTACCCCGGCTGCGAAGGGTTATGGTCCCGACGGGCCGCGCGTTCTGCCGGAAGGCCGCCGTCGCGGGCTGGGGAAGAGGTCTGAGTGATCCGGATGCGACACGCACCCCCCGGAATGCGCTAATCTAGTTCCGCGCCGCAAGGAAGGGCCAACACCCTCCTCGCGACGCGCCAGACGATCCCGTGTAGCTCAATCGGCAGAGCAGCCGGCTGTTAACCGGCAGGTTATAGGTTCGAGTCCTATCGCGGGAGCCACGCTCGCAAGCCCCAGGAGATTCTCCTGGGGCTTGTCGCGTTTCAGGACTCTGAAGATCCCTCTGAGATATGGGGGACAAATCACAAGCGATGACCGAAGATGTGGGTCTGCCGTGTTTCGTGCCGCTGTGCTCACGCGCCAGCACCTGGTGTGACCGCGTTCGCGCGAGGTCCGAAGTCACGGCTGCCGCGGATCATGCAACGCAGCGGGGAGGGCCGCTGCACTCAGGGTTTTCGCGCCGCCGGAACGGCCGGATACCTGTGAGAACAATGTGGCGGTTGTCCTATGGTGTTCTGGATGAGATCTCGACGGCTGTTCTCAGTTTCCGACCTGTCTCAGGCATCCCGGCAGTCACCGGGAGAGGCTCCCCTCGGCGAGTTACCGGCCTACGTCGGGCGCCGGGCCGCGGGGAGGATGCTCCGGTACGACTCCGACCAGGAGGCGAGCGGAGCGGGCCCCGCCGTACCCCCGCCGGACGAGCGCATCGGGAGGGCCGACCCCGCGGAGGCCGAGAAGTTCCTGCGGCTGTTCCACGAGGAGAACCCCGAAGCGGGGCCGGTGGAGCCGCGGCTGAACCAGGTGCTCGCGCAGATCGCGCGGTATGGGACCTACACTCACACCCCCGAGGAGCTGACCTTCGGCGCCCGGGTCGCCTGGCGCAACAGCAACCGGTGCATCGGCCGCCTGTACTGGCAGTCGCTCCGTGTCAGGGACATGCGCTCGGTCGAAAGCGCCGAGGGCGTCGCGGTGGAGTGCGTCAACCACCTGCGGGAGGCCACCGGCTCGGGACGGATCCGGCCGACCATCACGGTCTTCGCGCAGGACCTGCCGGGCCGGCCGGGGCCGAGGATCCAGAACGAGCAGCTCATCCGCTACGCGGGGTACCGCACGCCGGACGGGGTTGTGGTCGGGGACGCGCGCAACGCCGGCCTCACCGCGTCGGCGATGCGCCTCGGGTGGGCGGGCGGCCCTGGGACGCGCTTCGACGTGCTGCCCCTGGTGATCGAGGACGCGCGCAGGATCTCGCCGCTGGTGGCGACCATCCCGGGCGACGCCATCCTGGAGGTGCCGCTTTCCCACCCGGCGTACCCGTGGTTCGAACGGCTCGGCCTGCGCTGGCACGCCGTGCCCGTGATCTCCAACATGTGCCTGGAGATCGGCGGCGTCTGCTACCCGTGCGCCCCGTTCAACGGCTGGTACATGGGGACCGAGATCGGCGCGCGGAACCTCGCCGACGAGGACCGCTACAACCAGCTTCCCGTGGTGGCGGAGAGACTCGGGCTCGACACCTCCAACGACCGCACGCTGTGGAAGGACCACGCGCTGGTGGAGCTGAACGTCGCGGTGCTGCACTCCTTCGGGCAGGCGGGCGTCACGATCACCGACCACCACACCGAGGCCCGCAGGTTCATCTCCCATCTGGAGCGTGAGGAGCGTTCTGGACGGGTCTGCCCCGCCGACTGGTCCTGGATCGTCCCGCCGCTCTCCGGCTCGCTCACACCCGTCTTCCACCGCTACTACGACGACGTGCAGCTGACCCCCGCCTTCGTCCAGCACCACCGCAAGGGCGAGCACGACGGCTGACCCCCCGTTCCCGCCTCCTCGGCGGAATTGGTGTAGAACGTTATTCGGTAGCGGTCTCTCCGGGAGGTTCGATGTCCGATCTCGTGCTGTCGTCGCTGGACGAGGGCGTGCTCACGCTGACGTTCAACCGGCCGGACCGGCTGAACGCGTGGATGGACGCCATGGGGCGGCGCTATTTCGACCTGCTGGAGGAGGCCGAGCGCGACCCCGAGGTGCGCGCGATCGTGGTCACCGGCGCGGGCAAGGGATTCTGCGCGGGCGCGGACTTCCAGACGCTCACCGCCCTGCAGGACGGCTCGTACGACGAGGAGCCGGACAAGCGTCCCAACACCCATCCCACGACGATCCGCAAGCCGATCGTCGCGGCGGTCAACGGCGCCTGCGCGGGGCTCGGCATGGTGCACGCGCTGGTGTGCGACGTGGTGTTCACCTCGGCCGACGCCAAGTGGACCACGGCGTTCGCCCGGCGCGGCCTCATCGCCGAGTACGGCCTCGCGTGGATCCTGCCCAAGCTCATCGGGCAGGCGAGGTCCATGGACCTGCTGCTCTCGGGCCGCACGTTCACCGGCACGGAGGCGGGCGAGCTGGGCCTGGTCAACCGCGTGGTGCCGGGGGACCGGCTGCTCGAAGAGGCGGTCGCCTACGCGCGCGAGCTGGCGGCGCACAGCTCGCCGGCCTCGATGGCCGTGATCAAGCGGCAGGTCTGGGGCGCCTGGCAGGAGTCACTCGACGACTCCGCCGCCGAGGCGGTCCGGCTCATGATGGAAGCGTTCGGGCGGCGCGATTTCGCGGAGGGCGTCGCGAGCTTCCTGGAGCGCCGTCCCCCGGCGTTTCCACCGCTGAGCTAGGCGGTTTCGACCCGCCTGCGTGGTATCCACCTCCATCTCCCGGGGTCCGGCAGGAGTTCCACCTGGGGATGTCGGCTTGGGCCCCCCGGCGTTGGCGAAGGGGCTCCGCATGGTGTTGAATGGCAGTGGTTGTAGTGGAGGTTCGTTAACGTGTAGCAGCGCCTGCGGAGTTCTTACAGCGGGCGTTCCACCGTGCGAAGCCAATGTGCTTTCAAGGGGCGGTCGGTCGCTAAACAACCCGGGGCTCCACGCCCGTGGACCTCGTAGATCGTCTCATGAGGAGATCAGTTTCATGGCTCAGGGAACCGTCAAGTGGTTCAACGCCGAAAAGGGCTTCGGTTTCATCGCTCCCGATGACGGCAGTGCGGACGTCTTCGTCCACTACTCCGCCATCGACTCGAGCGGCTACCGCAGCCTGGAGGAGAACCAGCGCGTCGACTACCAGACGACGCGTGGGCCGAAGGGCCCCCAGGCGGAGCAGGTTCGCCCGCTCTAATCATTATTCGAGCCGCGAGGCTCCTGTGAAGGCGGCTCTGCCGCCTTCACCCCAAGGACGCAAGTAGGGGCGGTTTGCACCACCGCGAGCCGCCCTCGCGTCCATTGATTGGAGGTCCTCATTGGACCTATCCATAACCGTCCGTGCCGACACGGCCGTGTGCCGCGTCAGCGGGGACGTCGACATCTCATGCTCTCCCGTGCTGCGTGAGCGGCTTCTCGCCGCGCTCCAACCGCCGCGCGCCCGCCTCGTCCTCGACCTCTCCGAGGTCACCTTCATGGACGCCAGCGGGCTGGGCGCCCTCATGGCCGCCCGGCGTCGCTCGCTGCTTCTCGGTGGCGGAGTTCGCCTGGTGGCCCCCTCGTCTCCCGTGCGCCGCGTGCTCGAAGCGAGCGGGCTGCGATCCCGGTTTCCTGTGGAAGTAGGCACGTTCTCCGCGAAGGCGGATCCGGGGGTCGCGCAGCTCGCCTCGCAGTGACGGCCGTACGGACTGTAAAACCTTGATCGAAACGGCGCCTTCTCCGGAGTTTCTCCGGACAGAAGGCGTCGTTTCGTCTTACCATGTCTTGACAGAGATTCATGTATTTCCTACCTTCTAAATAGGTAAATCGAGGGAGGCGAGCGTGACCGGATCCGTCTGCGTCGTCGGCGCCGGGCCAGGTGCGGCCTGCCTGGTCGAGCGCATCCGCGCCAACGCCTCCGAGCTGATCGGCTGGCGCCCGCTCGACATCCACGTCGTGGACGCCTCTGGCGGGCCGGCCGTTCCCGAGGCGCAGGCGCCGGGGGTGCGCGTCCACGTCCACCGGGCGAGGGCGGTCGATCTGGCGGGCCGCCGGGTGCTGCTCGACGACGGCACCCGCGTCGACACCGACGCAGTGGTCCTCGCCCAGCACCACCTGGACGTCCTCGCGACGCCGGGCGAGCTGGAGCTGCTCGGCTTCGCCCGCAGGCACAGCCTGTACTACCGTCCCACCGGCTACGCGGGCGAGCTGCCGCTGCGGCACGTGCCCGGCGGGCAGCCCGTGCTGGTGCGCGGCCTCGGCACGGTCTTCGCCGACGTGCTCGCAGGGCTGACCACGGGGCGCGGTGGCCGGTTCAGGCGCGACCGGAGCGGCGAGCTCACCTACGTCGCCGGCGGCAGGGAGCCGCTGATCCACGTGGGCTCCCGGCGCGGTGTGCCCCATCGGGCCATGATCGAGTACGCCCTGAGAGGCGACCCGCCGCCGCCTCCGAGGTTCGTCACCGCGCTCGCCGACCGGCCGAGGGACTTCCGGCGGGAGGTGTGGCCGCTGGTGGCCAAGGATCTCGCCTTCGCGTACTACCACGAGATCCTGACCGCCCACCCGGAGCGGGCCCGCATGCGCTGGGCGGACTTCGCCGAGGCCTTCGCCCCCGAGGAGTGGGAGGGCAAGACGATGCGGGCGCTGATCCGCGCGGCCGTGCCCCGCTTCGAGGACCGGCTCAACCTCACCAGGTTCGACCGCCCGCTCGCCGGCATCCGTTTCGGCGACCTGCCCGGCCTCCAGAGGTGGATGCACGGCTACCTCGCCGCCGACCTCTCGCGCAGGGCCGACCCCGCGCACAGCGCCGACCTGGCCATGATCTACGGGCTGCGCGGCGTGCTCGACGTGATCGCCGGGCAGGTGCCGGGTGACCCGTGGTTCCAGGGGTTCGCAGACCACGCCGCGGGCGGGCTGCCCGCCGCGCGGCTGGCCGAGCTGAGGGCCCTGGGCAGGGCGGGCATCGTCACCTTCCTCGGCACCGACACCCGGGTCGAGCCCCACGAGAGCGGCACGTGGCGGGCGACCGGCGCCACCGTGCCGGGATCACTCACCGCCCGCGCGTTCATCGAGGCGAGGCGCCCCGGGCCCGACGTCGGCCGCACCCGCGACCCGCTGGTCAGGCGGCTGCACGCGCGGGGGGAGTGCGTCGAGGAGGCGGGGCTGCTGAAGGTGAGCCTGCCCGACCGGCGCATCGTCGACCACGCCGGGGCGGCTCACCCCCGGAGGTTCGCCTTCGGCCCCTGGACCACCGGGGGCGGGGCGACGACCCCGCACCGGGGAGTCGACACGGTGGTGGCGCGCCAGGCCGACTCCCTGGCGCGCACGCTCCTCACCGAGACCCTCACCCCGACGGTCGCCAAAGTGGCCTGACCCGCCGCACAGGCTCCCACCGGAACCATCGCCCTGACCTGGTCTCTCAGGCGAGGCGGCGGGCTCCGGCGGCGGGGACGGCGGGAAGGAAGCGCGGGGGCGCCCAGCCCCGCCCCTCGTAGGCCTTCGCGATCTCCTCGCGCACCCTGTCGACCCGGTCGTCGGCCACCAGGGCGATCGCCGAGCCGCCGAAGCCGCCTCCGGTCATGCGGGCGCCGCGAGCTCCGCCCCTGACGGCCCCCTCGACCGCCACGTCCAGCTCGGGGCAGGACACCTCGTACTGATCGCGGAGCGAGATGTGGGAGGCGTTCAGCAGGGCGCCGATCTCGCGGACGGCGCCCGCGCGCAGCAGCCCGATCAGCGCCTGCACCCGGTGGTTCTCGGTGACGACGTGCTGGACCCGCTTGCGCTCGTCGCCCCCGAGCATGGACAAGGCTCCTGCGAGGTCGGTGACGTCGCGCAGGGCCTCCACCCCGAGGCGCTTGGCCGCGCTCTCGCAGTCGCGCCGGCGCCGGGCGTACTGACCGTCGGCGAGCTCGTGGTGGACGCCGGTGTCGATGATCAGGATCTGCAGCCCGTGGGCGGCCAGGTCGAGCGGGACCGCCCGGGACGCGAGGCTGCGGCAGTCCATGAAGAGGGCGTGGCCCTCCTTGCCGAGCGCGGAGGCGGCCTGGTCCATGATGCCGCAGGGCATGCCGACGAAGTCGTTCTCGGCCCTCTGCGCGAGCAGGGCGAGGTCGAGCCCGCTCAGCCCCAGGTCGTACAGGTCGTTGAGTGCCATGGCGACGGCCACCTCCAGCGCGGCGCTGGAGGACAGCCCCGCGCCCTGGGGCACGTCGCCGTCGATCACCAGGTCGGCGCCGCGCACGGCGTGCCCGGCCTGGCGCAGCGCCCAGAAGACGCCCACGGCGTAACGGGCCCAGCCCTCGGCCCGCTCGTAGTCGTCGATCACCTGGGGTCGGCCGGCGCCGGGCTCGGAGGTGGCCTGGAGGGAGAGCAGCGTGACCGAGTCGTCGTCGCGACGGCCCGCGACGGCCGTGACCCCCCACGGCACCGCGAAGGGCAGCACGAAACCGTCGTTGTAGTCGGTGTGCTCGCCGATCAGGTTGACCCGCCCAGGAGCGTGCCAGGCACCCTCGGGCTCGCGGCCGAACGCCGCGCGGAAAGCATCGACAGCACGCATCACGGCGGCTCCTCGTGTTCGGGGTCGGTCGTAGCCTACCGACCGCCCGCAGCCGGCTCTCGTGCCAAGCTGGCCCTGTGGACAACGGCGGGACGCTCCCCTCAGTACTCGCGCTGCGGCTCCCCAGCCCTCTGGAGGAGCTGCGCGACGACCGGCTGGGCGAGGTCCGCGTGTTCCTCAAGCGCGACGACCTGATCCATCCGGAGCTGCCGGGGAACAAGTGGCGCAAGCTCCGGCACAACCTCGCCGAGGCCGCGCGGCAGGGGAAGGGCACGCTGCTGACCTTCGGCGGCGCCTACTCCAACCACATCAGGGCGACCGCCGCGGCCGGGCACCACTTCGGCCTGGCGACGATCGGCGTGATCCGGGGCGAGGAGCACCTCCCGCTCAACCCCTCGCTGGCGTACGCCGTGTCGCGCGGCATGCGGCTCACCTACCTCGACCGTTCCACCTACCGCGCCAAGGACTCCCCGGAAGTGATCAACCGGTTGCGCGCCGAGTGGGGTGATTTCTACCTGCTCCCCGAGGGCGGCAGCAACGCGCTCGCGGTTCGGGGCTGCGCCGAACTGCCCGCGGAGGTCGCGGCCCAGCTCCGGGACGCGAGTCCCGAAGGCGCGGGCGGCGGGCGGCCGTTCGACGTGATCTGCTGCGCGTGCGGCACGGGCGGCACTTTGGCCGGCATCGCCTCGGCGCTCCCTCCGGGGTGCCGGGCCGTGGGCTTCCCCGTGCTGAAGGGCGGCGAGTACCTGGCCGGCGAGGTGGAGCGGCTGCAATGCGAGGCCTTCGGGACGTCCTCGCCGGGCTGGAGCCTCGAATGCGGCTTCCACTTCGGCGGTTTCGCAAGGACGACCAGGGAGCTCGGCGCGTTCATCGAGGACTTCGCGGCACGGCACGGCCAGACGCTCGACCGGGTCTACGTGGCCAAGATGATGTACGGCATCTTCGAGCTGGTGGCCAGGGGGGCGTTCCCGCCGGGCACCCGGCTCGTGGCGGTCGTCACCGACGGTCCGGGCCCAGGCCAGGGCTCCGGACGGCTAGCATGATCTTCCGGAACGAGGCAGGGGATCTGTCATGACAAAGCGTGCTTTGGTGCTTGGTGGCGGCGGGGTGGCGGGCATCGCCTGGGAGACGGGAGTCCTCGCCGGGCTGGCGGAGGGCGGCATCAACTGCCGCACCGCCGACAAGATCGTCGGTACGTCCGCGGGCGCCACCGTCGCCGCCCAGATGACCAGCGGCGTCCCGCTCGACGAGCTCTACCGGCGCCAGGCCGACCCGGCCCTGCAGAACAAGGAGCTGCCGAGCGGCATCTCGGTCGAGGAGCTGGTGTCCTCGTTCGAGGCCCTCTACCAGCGGACGCGGGACCTCGCCCAGGTGCGCAAGGAGGTCGGCGAGCTGGCACTCGCGGCCAGGACCGTCCCCGAGCCCGTACGGCGCGAGGTGATCGCGAACCGCCTTCCCCGCCATGAGTGGCCCGAGGCCGACATAGCGCTCGTGGCCGTGGACACCGCCACGGGCGAGCACCGCGTGTTCGACCGGGCCTCCGGGGTCGATCTCGTCGACGCGGTGGCGGCGAGCTGCGCGGTGCCGGGGGTGTGGCCCCCGGTGACCATCGGCGACGGCCGCTACATGGACGGCGGGGTCAGGTCCGGGGTCAACGCCGATCTGGCCGCCGGGTACGACCGCGTCCTGGTCCTCGCTCCCCTCGAAGACCCCCAGCTCGCGGGGCAGGTGGAGGCCCTCGGCGCCGGCGGGGAGGTGGAAGTGATCATCCCTGACAAGGCGTCGCTCACCGCCATGGGCGCCGACCCGCTGGACCCTGCCGTGCGCACCCCCTCCGCCGAGGCCGGCTACGCGCAGGGCCGGGACATCGCCGAACGTCTGATCACTTTCTGGATCTGACCGGTCTTGCGAAGCGTTGTGCGCGGTAGTGCGAAGCGGATGCTGGGGGATTGGTGTGTCTCGCTGACAGGGGTGGCGGGCGTGAGTTGCAAGTGCCTGTAAGGCAGTGCAAATCCGCGTCACATCGGCGCGACCCTCGATGCGACGGTCGCCGCTGACGTGCGGTCGGTGACATCTGCCCAGGTGGTAACGGGTAGGCGAGGGGCTTGGACGCCTGCGCCCGTCTTCGCGGGCCGACGGCGTCCTGGAGCGGGCACCGGCCGCCGCTCCGGTTGGACCGGTCCTGATGTAGACCGGTTTCACGCTAAGCCGTCGGAATGTAAGCGGCTTGCAGGTTTCCGACCTATGATTGCGCCGTGACACGGCGACTTGCGGAAGTGGCGAAGAAGGTCGGCGTCAGCGAGGCGACCGTCAGCCGGGTGCTCAACGGCAAGCCCGGTGTGGCGGACGCGACGCGCGCGGCCGTGCTGACCGCTCTGGACGTGCTCGGCTACGAGCGCCCCACCCAGCTCAGGGGCGAGCGGGCCCGTCTGGTGGGCCTGGTGCTCCCCGAGCTGGGCAACCCGATATTCCCCGCGCTCGCGGAGGTGGTCGGCGGCGCGCTCGCCCAGCAGGGGTTCACCCCCGTGCTCTGCACCCGCACCGCGGGCGGCCTGTCCGAGGCCGACTACGTGGAGATGCTGCTGGAGCAGCAGGTCTCCGGCGTGGTGTTCGCGGGCGGGCACTACGCCGAGGCGGACGCGCCGCACGAGCACTACTACCGGCTGCTGGAGCTCCGGCTGCCCGTGGTGCTGGTCAACGCCGCCGCCGAGAGCCTGGGCTTCCCCCAGGTCTCCACGGACGACGCCGTGGCGGTCGAGCAGGCGTTCGGCCACCTGACCTCGCTCGGCCACGAGCGCATCGGGCTGGTGCTCGGGCCTGAGGACCACATCCCCTCGCGCCGCAAGTACGCGGCCTTCGTCGCCTCGGCCCGCGCGGCCGGCGTCGAGGTGGGGCCCGAGTCGGTGGAGCGCACCCTGTTCTCCCCTGAAGGTGGCCAGGCGGTGGCCACCAAGCTGCTGAAGAAGGGCGTCACGGGCCTCATCTGCGGCAGCGACCCGCTCGCACTCGGGGCCATCCGGGCCGTGCGCCGGCTCGGCATGTCGGTGCCCGAAGACGCCTCGGTGGTGGGGTTCGACGACTCCGCCTTCATGAACTGCACCAACCCGCCGCTGACCACGGTGCGCCAGCCCATCGAGGCCATGGGCAGGACCGCCGTGACCCTGCTGGTCAGCCAGATAGAGGGCGCGTCGGTCACCGCGGAGGAGCTGCTCTTCGAACCTGAGCTGGTCGTCCGAGGCTCGACAGCGCCCGCCAAGATCCGTTCCACCGCCCTTGTGGAGTAGGGCCCCGGTTTCGGGCGCGCCGGAACACTCGGGAAGATGGACCCCCAAACCAACAACGCGGAACCTGGCAGGCGGCCTCTCGGCTCGATCCCGGCTCAGGACCCCGGCGGGCGCTCGCCCGTCCAGGGGTTCCGGCCGGGAGCCTTCAGCTCGGGACTCTTAAAGGAAAGGCAGGTCGGCCATGTCGCCCGATCGTCGAATTCTTTTCGTCCACGCCCACCCCGACGACGAGTCGATCGGCACCGGGGCCACGATGGCCAAGTACGCGGCCGAGGGCGCGCACGTCTGCCTGGTCACGTGCACGCTGGGCGAGGAGGGTGACGTGATCCCCGCCGAGCTGCGCCACCTCGGCGCCGACAGGGAGGACCGGCTCGGGGAGTACCGCGTGGGCGAGCTGGCCCGCGCGTGCACCGCGCTCGGCGTGGACGACCACCGGTTCCTCGGCGGGGCGGGGCGCTGGCGTGACTCCGGCATGATGGGAGCGGCCACCAACGACGACCCGTCGTGCTTCTGGCAGTCCGACCTCGACCTCGCGGCGGCGGAGCTCGTCGGCATCATCCGCGAGGTACGGCCGCAGGTGATCGTGACGTACGACGACAACGGGTACTACGGGCATCCCGACCACATCCAGGCGCATCGCGTGGCATGGCGGGCGTTCGAGAAGGCCGCCGACCCGTCCTTCGGCGATGGCGAGCCGTGGTCGCCGTCGCGCTTCTACGCCACCGCGACGCCGCTGTCCGTGTTGGAGAAGGCCGTCGACACCGGGCCGTTCGAGCGGCTGAAGTCCGTGGAGGACTTCGGGTTCGGCGTTCCTGACGACCAGGTCACCACGTACGTCGACGCGACCGCGCACCTGGATGCGAAGATCGCCGCCCTGCGGGCGCACCGCACCCAGATAAGCGTGGACGGCCATTTCTTCGCGCTGTCCAACAACGTGGGGCAGCCCGCGCAGCCTGTGGAGTACTTCACCCGGCTGGCCGGCGAGCCGGGTCCCCTCGGCGACGACGGCCGCGAGTCCGACCTCTTCGGCTGACCGCAGCTCAACCGCTCGCTCGCACGCGGCACCGGCCCGCCGCCGCGACCGGCTCAGGCGGGGAGGTCCGCGCGGGTCAGTCCCTGTAGGTGGCCGACCAGGCTGTCCAGGTCTTCCATGAACCAGGCGTCGCCCTCGAACTCGATCTCGACGTCGAGTCCGGACTCGATGGCGTCGATCAGGCGGACCATCGAGAGCGAGCCGACGCCCAGCGCCACGAACGAGCAGCCGGCGCCCAGGATCTCGGAGGCGGAGACCTCCCCGTCGCACGCTTCCGACAGGGCCTCCGCGAGCCATCTCCGCAACGCGGCTTCATCGGATGGCCCGACGGCCCGGCCGGACGCGGGCGCCTGGTCTCCGGACCCTGGCGCGTGGTCTCCGGACCCCGCGCCGGGGGTGGTGGGGCCGTGGCCCCCTTCGAGCACGATGTCCGTCATGGTGTGATCTTCCCTCATAACGCCCGTTTCCTCCATATCCGCGCCGTCTCGGGGGTTCGTGCCGTTCATCGGGCTCTCCTCGTTCCTCAGGTGGTCGTCCTGCCTATGGCCTCGGCTCCGACCAGGTCGTCCGGGGTCGCGTCGGGGATCTCCTCGTCGAACCCGGCCAGCGACCGCGTGCGGAGTGCCACCAGTGCCGTGCCGGCGATGCCGAGGGCGAAGACGACGTACATGAAGCCGATGCCGCGTCCGGGCCCGGTGCCGATCAGAGCACCGACGGTCGGCGCGAGGACCCCGCCCCTGGCCAGCATCGGCTCGAACAGCCCGCTCACGACGGGAGCCACCACGCCGAACCCCAGCGGCAGGGTGGACCACGAGATCACGGTGTTCAGCGCGAACACCCGTCCGTGGAAGCGCTGGGGCACCTTGACCTGGACGATCGTCGCGTAGATGCCGTTGAGCAGCGTCAGCCAGAGGGTCATCCCGAACGCGCCCGCCGCGATCAGCACGAGATCGGCCCGCAGGCCGGTCACGGCGGCGCACACTCCGAGGGCCAGGGTGCAGTAGAGAACCCCTCGCATGCGCATGCGGCGCGGGCCTCCCCACAGGCTCATGACCAGCCCGCCGAGGAAGCCCGCCATCCCCGAGAAGAAGGCCACCCGGCCGGTGTCGTTCAGTGTCCCGAACGACAGCACCAGCGGCGTGACCATGAGGAACAGCGGCGACAGGAAGACGTTCAGCCCGGCGAAGAAGAGCAGCATGGCGCGGAAGCCCCGGTTCCCCCACGAGTACCGGAATCCTCCGGCGATCTCCGCGAGCAGTGTCTCCCTGCGCCGGGCGGCCATGGTGACCGGGAACCGTACGAGGAGCAGCGTGCCGATCGCGACCCCGTAGCTCACGACGTCCAGGGCGATGATGCCCCCGAGGCCGATCACGGCCATGAGGCCGACGGCGACCAGGGGCACCACCAGTTGCGCCGAGGAGTTGACCATCTGGGCGATGCCGTTGGCGTGGCCGAGGAACCGTTTCGGCACGAGCTGCGGGATCGCCGAGGCGTACGCGAGACGCTGGAAGCTCAACGCGACCGACAGCGTGACCAGGGGCAGGTAGATGTGCCAGATCTGCAGGTTGCCCGTCCACAGCAGCGTCCCCAGCACGAGCTGGCTGCCCCCGGCCCCGATGTCCCCGGCCAGCATCACGCGGCGCCGGTCCAGCCTGTCGACGATCGCTCCCGCGAACGGCGCCACGAGCAGCCCGGGGACCAGCCCGAGCACGGCGAACAGTGCGAAGTTCGCGACCGAACCGGTGGTCTGGTAGATCCAGATCGGCACCGCGAACTCGGTGAACGCCGAGCCGAGGATCGACACGAGCTGCCCGGCGGCCACGGCGGTGAAGCGCCGCATGCTGGGCTCCGGCCCCGAGGAAGCGCCCCCGGCCCCCTGCCCCCGCCGCGACACCCCGGCCACCCACCACGTCGCGCCCTCCGGACGCCCCCCACCGGCTGAAGCGACCGGCGGATGTACGGAGCCGGGTGACGAGGTGACGGAGTCGAGGGATGGGTGGACGTGGGTGATGATCTGGGCGAGCTCTGCCGCCCGATATTTCAGGAAGAAGTGCCCGGCCTCGTGGATGACCACCAGCGCGGAGGTGTCCGCGAGGAAGTGCCACTCGCGGTAGCGCTCCTCGTGGAACTCGGTGGCAGGGTCGCGGTCACCGGCCAGAGTGATCACCGGCGCCCGCAGCCGTGCCACACCCACACCGCCGCCTGTGGCCGCGCCGCCGGTGCCGGTTCCGCCCGTGTACGGGCCGGCGCCGCCGCGGGGGTCGAGGAGGTCGGTGAAGTACTCCTCGGCGCGTTCCGCCTCGCGGCGCATGTTGCGGACGATGCGCTCGGCGTGCTCGGGTTCGAGGTCGCTCAGGTCCACGCCCATGGACGCCAGCCAGTTGGCGTAGGCCCGGTCGGAGGACACCGCCGCGGCCCGTGCCAGCCGCGACAGCGCCCGCGCCACCCGGCCGCGCGGCCGGGCGAACGGGAATGCGGCGCCGATGTAGACCGCGTCCAGCTCCCGCCCCGAGGACTCCAGGCGGCGGGCGATCTCGACCGTGAGCGCCGACCCCACGCTGCTCTGCCCGTACAGGACGAGCGGGCCGCTCACCCGCCGCAGGATCTCCTCGGCGCACCGCCGCGCCAGCTCGTCGAACGGTAGCGCCTCCTCCGCAAGCCCCAGGTCGTTGCCGGGGATGGCGATCGACAGCAGCCGGTGCCCGGCGGGCAGGGCCTGGGCGAGCGGCCGGTAGACGACGGCGCTGCCCCCGCCGTACGGCACGCACACGTACGTAACGGTCGCCGCGTCCGGCGGCAGCGGCGGGGTCAGCTCGTGCAGCAGCGGGCGCGCGGACCCGTCGGCGGACCCGCCGGACGGGCGTTCGGACGGGCGTTCGACCAGCGCGGCCAGTCCCCGTACCGTCGGATGCTGGAACAGGTCCATCAGCGAGACGCCGTCGCCGAGCGTGCGCCGCATCCTGGCGATGGCCTTGGTGGCCGACAGCGAGTGCCCGCCCAGTGCGAAGAAGTCCTCCTCCGCGCCGACGCCTTCGAGCCCGAGCACCTCCGACCAGATCGCCGCGATCGCCACCTCGGCCGGGGTGCCCGGCAGGGCCGCCGCCTCGTCCCGCGTCACCTCGGGGGAGGGCAGCGCGCGCCGGTCGAGCTTGCCGTTGGGCGTCAGCGGCAGCCGGTCGAGGGTCACCACCGCCTTCGGGACCATGTACGCCGGCAGCACGGAGGCGAGCCGGTCGCGGATCTCGCGTGGCTCCGTGTCCCCGACGACGTACGCGACGAGGGCTTCCCGGTCGACGACCACGGCGGCACGTACGATCCCAGGGTGTTCGAGCAGCCGGGCCTCCACCTCGCCCAGTTCGATGCGGTACCCCCGGAGCTTGACCTGGCCGTCGAGGCGGCCGAGGAACTCCAGCTGCCCGTCCGGCCGCCAGCGCGCCCGATCACCTGTCCGATAGAGCCGCCGGTCGCCCGGGGACGCCTCAGCCGCGACGGGCAGGCCGTACGGTGGGTCGTCGCCCGCCCCCGCCGCGACGGGGAGGCCGTACGGTGGGTCGTCGCCCGCCCCCGCCGCGACGGGGAGGCCGTCCGGGGCGGTGACGAAACGCTCGGCGGTGAGCTCGGGACGGTTCAGGTAGCCGCGGGCCAGCCCCGCGCCCCCGATGTACAGCTCGCCCGGCACCCCGGCCGGGACCAGGTTGCGCCATTCGTCCAGTACGTACGCCGAGGTCTCCGACAGGGGCCTGCCGATGGGCGGGCGCTCGCCGGAGTCACGGAGCTCCGCGCCCGTGGCGATGATCGTCGCCTCGGTGGGGCCGTAGGTGTTGACCAGCCGCACCCGGCCGCCGAAGCGCCGGTGCCATGCCGCGACCGCCGAGGGCTCCGACTGGTCGGCTCCGAGGATGGTCAGCCGCAGCCCCGGCGGCCACGCGACCGCGTCGATGTCGGCGACCAGCTCGTGCCAGTACGGCGTGGGCAGGTCGAGCACCGTCAGCGCGCTGCCCTCGGGGGTGGCGAGGAAGTCGGGCAGGAACTCGCCCCCGCTGGGGAGCAGGGTCAGCGTGGCGCCGGCCGACAGGCAGGGGTAGACCTCCTCGGCGTGGGTGTCGAAGCTGACCGAGGCGAACTGCAGCACCCGGTCGGCCGGGCTCAGCTCGTACGTCTCGCGCATCCAGGCCACCCGCGCCGCGAGCGCCGCGTGCGTGACGACCACGCCCTTCGGCCTGCCGGTCGAGCCGGAGGTGTAGATGACGTACGCGGCGCGTGCGGGATCAGGACCCGGAACCCCGGCCGGCCCCGGCTCCGCCGACGTCCATGCAGACCCCGGACCCGGTTCCGCGTCCGGGGTGAGGTGGGGGACGCCGGGGCGCCCCGGCTGCCCGTCCGGGGTGAGGTGCGGGATTCCGGGGAACCGCTTCTCCGCCCCGGCGTCGGCGACCAGCAGCCGTGCCGCGCTGTCGGCGAGCATGTACGCCAGCCGGTCGTCCGGATAGGCGGGGTCCAGGGGGAGGTACGCCGCCCCAGCCTTCCAGACGGCGAGCAGCGTCACGAACAGTTCCGGGGACCGGTCGAGGCAGACCCCCACGATCGACTCGGGCCCGGCCCCCGCCCTGCGCAGCGCCAGCGCCAGCCTGTCGGACCTCTCGTCCAGCTCGGCGTACGTCACCCGAACCCCTGACGCCCCCACATCGGCGACCCCCGAAGGCGCGGGGGTGTGGTTGTCAGAGGCGGCCAGTGCTATGGCATGGGGGGACGCCGTAGTGGCGGCGGCGATCAGTTCGGGGACGGTGGGGGCGGGGGACGGGCGCGCGGGGCCGAGGCTCCAGGCGGTGATCCGCTCCCGCTCCTCCGCGCCGAGCAGGTCGATCGCGGACAGCCGCACGCCCGGATCCGCGACGACCGCCCGCAGCAGGCGGACGAACCGGTCGGCCAGCGCGCCGATCGTCGCCCGGTCGAACAGGTCGGTCCGGTACCCGAACCCGAGGGTCAGGCCGTCCCCGTCGCGCCACGCTTCGAGGGTCACGTCGAACTTGGCCGCGCTGTAACCGCTGTCGAAGCCCTCGACGGCGATGCCCCGCATCGGCGCCGCCTGGCCGAGGTCGTTCTGGGTGTGCACGACGATCATGGTCTGGAACAGCGCGGAGCGGCTGAGATCGCGCTCCACCCGCAGGTCGGTCATCAGCCGCTCGAACGGGATCTCCTGATGGGTGAACGCGTCCAGCACGGTGGACCGCGTACGGTCCAGCAGCTCCCGGAAGGACGGATCGCCCGACAGGTCGCCCCGCAGGACCAGGGTGTCCAGGAAGTACCCGATGAGAGGTTCGAGCTCCAGCCGCCCGCGCCCGCCGATGGGCGAGCCGACGCAGATGTCCCGCTGCCCCGCGTGGCGCATGAGCAGCGTCTGGTAGGCCGCCAGCAGCGTCATGAACAGCGTGCACCTCTCGTCGGAGGCAAGGCGTTCCAGTCCGGCGGCCGTGGCGGCGTCGACCCTGAGCGTCACGGTGTCGCCGTCCGAGGTGTGCACGGCGGGCCGGGGCCGGTCCGCCGGCAGCTCCAGGGCCGGGGCGTCGTCCAGCTGTCTCCGCCAGTACGCGAGCGAGCGTTCCGCCGCCTCTCCCGCGAGCCGCTCGCGCTGCCAGATCGCGTAGTCCGCGTACTGGACGGGCAACGGCGTGAGCGGCGAGGGCTCGCCGGACAGGAAGGCGTCGTAGAGGGCCGCCAGCTCGCCGAGGAGCAGGTTGACCGACAGGCCGTCCGCCACGATGTGGTGGCACACCAGGCTCAGCACGTGGTCGTCGTCGCCGAGGCGCAGCAGCGTGACCCGCAGCAGCGGCCCCGTGGAGAGGTCGAAGGGCGTGGAGACCAGGCCCGCGACCACCCGGGCGGCCTCGTCCTCCGTCACCTCCAGGCACTCGACGGGCAGCGGTGACGGAGGGTCGACGACCTGGACGGGGGTCCCGTCCACGTCGGGGAACCGCGTGCGCAGCGTCTCGTGCCTGGCCACGATCTCGTCGAACGCCCGCCGCAGCGCGGGGACGTCCAGCGGGCCGCGCCACCGCTGGGCCAGGGACATGGCGAACGCCGTGTCACCGGGGTCGAGCTGGTCGAGGAACCAGATCCGTTCCTGGCCGAACGAGAGGGGGACGTTCTCGGTGCCGGGCGCCCGCACGGGGATCGACGGGGCGGCGGGCTCGTCCACGGTGGCGCGCCGGCGCAGGCGCTGGGCGAGCAGCGCCTGCTTCGACGGCGAAAGCGCGCTCACGGGGCCTCACCCTCCAGCAGCCGGGCCGCCTCCTCGTCGCTGAGCTCGGCCAGCTCCTCCGTCAGGACCCGCTCCACCTCCGCCGCCAGGTCGGCCACGGTGCGGTGGGTGAACAGCGCGCGGATGGGGACCTCGACGCCGGTGGTGGCGCGGAGCCGGGACCCCACCTGGACGGCCAGCAGCGAGTGGCCGCCGAGCGCGAAGAAGTCGTCGAACGCGCCGACCTCGCCCGCGCCCAGCACCTCCTGCCAGATCTCGGCCACCAGCGCCTCGGCATCGGTGCGAGGCGCCGTGAACGGGCGGCCGTCGCCGGGGTCTGGCGGCGGCAGCGCCCTGCGGTCGACCTTTCCGCCGGGCGTGAGCGGCAGCGCGTCTAGCACCACCCAAACCTCGGGCACCATGTACGACGGCAAGGAAGCGGCAAGCTCCCGCCGCAGCACCACCGGGTCCAACGGCTGGCCGGGGTCAGGGCCGGCCGGTCCGGCCACGTACGCCACCAGCGTTCCGTCGCGGGCGACCACGGCGGCCTGCCGTACGCCAGGATGGGCGAGGAGGCGTCCCTCGATCTCGGCCGGCTCGATGCGGAACCCGCGTACCTTCATCTGGTCGTCCAGGCGGCCGAGGAACTCCAGCCGCCCGTCCGCACGCCACCGCACCAGGTCGCCCGTCCGGTACAGCCTCCCCTCGCCGGGCCGGGTGACGAAGCGCTCGGCGGTGAGCTCCGGGCGCCCGAGGTAGCCGCGTGCGAGCCCGGCGCCGCCCAGGTGCAGCTCACCCGGCGCGCCGGGGGGCACCCGCCGCCCGTGCCCGTCGAGCACCACCGCCCGGGTCGCGCCGATCGGCCGTCCTATGGGCGGGCGTCCTGTCGTGTCGGCGGCCCCGAGGTCGGTGGCGGTCGCGATGATCGTGGCCTCCGTCGGCCCGTAGGTGTTCACCAGGCGCACCCGGTCGCCGAACCGCTCGCGCCAGCGGGCCACGGCGGCGGCGTGGGCCTGCTCGCCGCCGAGGATGACCAGGCGCAGCGCGTCGGGCCACGCCACCCGGTCGAGCTGGTCCACGAGCTGGTGCCAGTACGCGGTCGGCAGGTCCAGCACCGTGACCTCGCGGCCCCGGGGCCCGGCGAGAAGCTCGGGCAGCGTGAGGGCGCCGCCGGGCAGCAGCTCCACGGTCGCCCCTGCGGCGAGCGCCGGGTAGATCTCCTCGGCGTGCGTGTCGAAGCTGAGCGACGCGAACTGGACCACCCGGTCCCCGGGGCCGAGCGCGTACGCCCGCTTCATCCATTCCACCCGGGCAGCCAGCGCCCGGTGTTCGACCACCACGCCCTTGGGCGCTCCGGTCGAGCCGGAGGTGTAGATCACGTACGCGGCGTCGCCGCCCTCCCGCTCGCCCGATACGGCGGTGCAGTCCGGTTCGGGGTGTGCTCCGGATGCGGTTGAGTCCGTTTTGGTGGCCGCATTGGGGTGCTGGGTGTGGGAGTTGCGGGTTTCCTCGATGACCAGCAGCGGGGTGTTCGAGGGCAGCAGGTGGGCCAGGTGCGTCCGGGTCACCACCACGGCCGCGTCGCTGTCGGCGATGAGCAGGCCGATGCGCTCAGCGGGCAGCTCGGGGTCGAGAGGCAGGTACGCGCCCCTCGCTCGCCACACGGCCAGCAACGCCACCACGGCGTCGGCCGAGCGGTCGACGTGCACCCCGACGACGCTCTCCCTGCCCACCCCGCGCTCGCGGAGCCGGTGCGCGAGTGAGGCGACCCTGCGGTCCAGATCGGCGTACGTCAGCGTCTCGCCGCCGCAGCTCACCGCCGTCGCGCCCGGCAGGGAGACCGTCACCGCCTCGATCATTCCGGGGACAAGGATGCCGGAGGTCCCGGTGCCGGCCTGCGGGGCTCCGTCTGGCTGCGGCTCGCCGGAGACGGTGACCTCTTCGAGGGCGCGCAGCCGGGTCTCGTCGCCGGGCGTGAGCATGGGCAGCGCCGAGATCGCGCGGCCGGGGTCCGAGACGATCGCGCGGCACAGGAGGGTGAACCTGGCGGCCAGGCCCGCGATGGCCGACTCGTCGAACAGCTCCGCGTCGTAACCGAGGACCAGCGAGAGCCCTTCGGGCCTGCGCCACGCCTCCAGCATGAGGTCGAACTTGACCTGCCGGTAGCCGGCGTCGAACCACTCCAGGTCCAGGTCGCCCAGAGCGGTCCGCGCCGCACCCTCGTCCTGGCTGTGCAGGATGGCCATGGTCTGGAAGAGGGGAGTGCGGCTGAGGTCCCGCGGCACGTCCAGCTCGGTCAGCAGCTTCTCGAACGGCACGTCCTGGTGTGCCAGCGCGGCCAGGACGGTCGCGCGCGTGCGGTCCAGCAGGCTCGTGAAGGAGGTGTCGCCGGACAGGTCCCCTCGCAGGACCAGGGTGTCGGCGAAGTAGCCGACCAGCCCCTCGAACTCGACGTGGTCCCGCCCCGCCGAGGGCGAGCCGACCAGGATGTCGGTCTGCCCGCTGTGGCGGGAGAGCAGCACCTGGTAGGCGGCGAGCAGCACCATGAACAGCGTCGCGCCGCGCTCGCGGGCGATGTGCTCCAGCCCGTCCGCCAGCTTGGCGGGCAGCGCGAACGCGTGGAACCCGCCCCGATGCCCCGATACCTCTGGCCTGGGATGGTCGGTCGGCAGCTCCAGTACGGGCGGTCCTGCGAGCCGCTCGCGCCAGTAGGCGAGCGCCGCCCCGTCGTCGCGCCCGCGCCGCCAGTGCGCGACGTCGCCGTACCGCAGCGGCAGCTCGGGCAACGCGGCGTCCGTCCCTTGGGTACGGGCGCTGTACAGCCGGGCGAGGTCGTCGCCGAGGATCGTGAGCGACCAGCCGTCCCCGGCGATGTGGTGCAGCACGACGCACAGCACGTGGTCGTCGTCCGCGAGTCGGATGAGGGTGACGCGGAGCGGAGCGGCGGCCGCCAGGTCGAAGGGGGCGTTGGTCCGCTCCGCGACGATCCGCCCGGCCTCCTCCTCGCTCCCGCCGAGGATGTTCCCGTCGTGCACGCTCCCGCAGTACACGTTCCCGTCGTTTCCGCCGTGGGTGTTCCCGCCGAGGATGATGTGCTCGACGGCCGGGCCTCCGGCGGGTTCGACGACGGCGACCGGGCCGCCGTCCCTCTCGGGATAGCGGGTGCGGAGGGTGTCGTGCCGTTCGGCGAGGTCGCGGAGCGCGCCGGTCAGCGCCTCGGCGTCGAGCGCGCCCCGCAGCCGCCACACCAGGTACATGTTGTACGCGGCGTCGCCCCGGTCGAGGCGGTGCAGGAACCACAGCCGTTCCTGAGCCGGGGAGAGCGGCGGTGGCGTGCCGTCGTCGGGACGCCGCCGCGGGAGCGCCCCGCCGGCCTCCGACCGATCCTGTACGGCCGACGCGTAGCCGGACACCGTCGGATGGGCGAACAGGTCACGGAGCGGGATCTGCACGCCGAGCGCGGCGGTCATCCGCGCGGTCACCTTGACGGCGAGCAAGGAATGGCCGCCCAGCAGGAAGAAGTCGTCGTCCGCTCCGAGGGGGCCGGCCTTCAGCACCTCGCCGAACACCTCGGCCACCCGGTGCTCCAGCGGTGTGCGCGGCGGCCTGCCGAGTCCCGTGGGCCGCCGGTCGGGCGCGGGCAGGGCGTTCCTGTCGATCTTGCCGTTCGGGGTCATGGGCAGGGCCGGAAGGGAGACCACCACGGCGGGCACCATGACGGCCGGCAACGAGCGAGCCACGTGCGCGCGCACCCCCGCCGCGTATCCCACGGCGTCGCCCGCGTAGCCCGGGGTGTCGCCCGTGTCGCTCGCAGTGTCACCCGCCGCATCGGTCACGACGTACGCGACCAGGGTGTCCGCGTGGATGGCGGCGACCGCGCGCCGCACGCCCGGGCAGGTCGCCAGCACCGCCTCGACCTCGCCCAGCTCGACACGGTGCCCGCGAAGCTTCACCTGGCCGTCGGCGCGGCCGAGGAACGAGATGCGGCCGTCGGCCAGCCACCGCACCCGGTCGCCGGTCCGGTAGAGCCTCGATCCGGAGGGGCCGAACGGGTCGGGAACGAACCGCTCCGCGGTGAGCGCCGGGCGGCGCAGGTAGCCGCGCGCGACTCCCGCGCCCGCGATGAACAGCTCCCCTGGCACGCCTGCCGGCACCGGCCTGAGCCGTTCGTCCAGCACGTACACCTGGGTGTTGGCCAGGGGACCGCCGATCGTCACCGTGTCCGGTTCCACGGGGACCCGTTCGCAGGTCGACCAGATGGTGGTCTCCGTGGGGCCGTACACGTTCCACAGGTCGCGCACCCGTCCCCGCAGCGCACGGGCCAGCACGGGCGGGAGCGCCTCCCCGCCGACGAGGGCGGTGACCGACGGGCGGTCGAACCCCGCGTCGAGCATCGCCTGCCACCCCGACGGCGTCGCCTGCACGTGGGTCACGGCGTACGCGGCCGCGAGCCTGGCCAGCGCGAGCGGGTCGGCCGCCTCCCGCGTCCCCGCGATCAGCACGTGCCCCCCGCTGACCAGGGGCAGGAAGAGTTCGAGCCCAGAGATGTCGAACGACAGGGACGTGAGGGCCAGCCAGAGGTGGCCGGGGCCGGAGCCGAGCAGCTCCTTCATCGACAGCAGCAGGTTGACCAGGGCCCGGTGCTCGATCGCGACGCCCTTGGGACGCCCGGTCGAGCCGGAGGTGTAGATCACGTAGGCCAGGTCGGCCGGGGTCGCCGTCGGCTCGGGTGCGGAGGCGGGCTCCGCGGCGAAGGCCGCCGGATCCTCGATCAGCAGGGCCGGGACGTCGCACTCGGGGAGCCGGTCGCGCAGGCGTTCCTCGGTCAGCAGCAGCTCGGCGCCCGAGTCGGCGAGGACGAACGCGAGCCGGTCGCGGGGGTACTCCGGGTCCAGGGGCAGGTACGCGCCTCCGGCCTTCATCACGGCCAGCAGTGCCACCAGCGTCTCCGGCGAGCGGTTGGCGCACAGCGCGACGAGCACGCCGGGCCGTACCCCCTCGCGCCGGAGCCGGTGGGCCAGCCGGTTGGCCGAGGCCTCCAGCTCGGCGTACGTCAGGGTGCGCCCCTCGAAGGTCACGGCCGTCGCGCCGGGACGGCCCGCGACCAGCTCGGGGAGCGTGACGTCCGGACGCGGGGCGGCGGTGTCGTTCCACTGGAGCAGGAGCCGCTCGCGTTCGACCACGTCCAGGAGGTCGAGGTCGGACAGGCGGCGGCCGGGGTCCTCGGTGGCCTCGATCAGCAGGGCCTCGAAGTGCCCGGCCATGCGTTCCACCGTCTCGCGGTCGAACAGGTCGGCGTTGTAGACCAGGGAGAGCCTGAGCCCGTCCTCGTCCTGGCGGAACTCCGCCGACAGGTCGAAGGTCGCGAGCCGCACGCCGGGGTCGAACGGCTCGGTGGTCAGGCCCGGCAGGGGCGGGAGGCTCTCGGCGTAGTTGTAGAGGATGAGCTGCGCCTGGAACAGCGGGGTCCGGCTCAGATCCCTCGGGAGGTTCAGCTCGCTCACGAGCCGGTCGAAGGGCAGGGCGTCATTGGAGTACGCCTCAAGGGCGCTGGTACGGACGCGGGTGAGCAGCTCGCGGAAGGTCGGGTCGCCCGAGAGGTCCACCCGGAACACGAGCGTGTTGATGAAGAGCCCGATCAGCGGCTCCAGCTCGGGTGTGCCCCGCCCCGCGACGGGGGTGCCGACGCAGATGTCCTCCTGTCCCGAGTAGCGGGCCAGCAGCGCCTGGTAGGCGGCCATGAGCGTCATGAACCGGGTGCCGCGCGTGCGCCGGGCCAGCTCGTCGATCTTCTTGCTCAGCGAGGCGGGCAGGAGGCGGTTGACGCTGCCGCCGCTGGAGGTGGTGACCGGCGGGCGAGGCCGGTCCGTGGGCAGCTCGAGCGTTGGGGCACCGTCGAGCCGCTCTCGCCAGTAGCCGAGCTGCCCGTCCAGCACCTCGCCCAGCCGCTCGCGCTGCCAGAGCGCGAAGTCGGCGTACTGGAGCGGCGGCGGGGGCAGGTCTGGTGTGCCGGCGTTCACGTACGTCCCGTACAGGGCGGCCAGCTCGCGGAAGAAGATCTGGCTCGACCAGCCGTCCACGGCGATGTGGTGGAACACGACGCACAGCACGTGCTCGCGCTCGGACAGTCGGAGCAGGCTCGCCCGGAAGGGATACTCGCCCGCGAGGTCGAACCGCCGGGCCACCCGCTCGGCGGCCATCGCCTTGGCCCGGGCCTCCCGCCCATCCACCGGCACCTCAGCCAGATCCACCACCTCCAGCCAGTCCCCCCCGACACCGGCATCCGCGGGAGAGGGGGGTGGGTCGATGACCTGGACGGGGTCGCCATCCTTGGCCGGGTAGCGGGTGCGCAGCACCTCGTGCCGCGCCACGATCTCCGCGATCGCCCGTTCCAAGGCCCCGGCGTCGAGGGGGCCGCGAAGCCGGTGGGCGAGGAACACGTTGTAGGCGGCTCCGCCGCTCCCCTCAAGGCGGCTGAGGAACCACATGCGCTCCTGGCCGTACGACAGGGGCGGGTCGCCGAGGCCGGCCGGGCGAGCGATGATCTCCCCGTGCGCGAGAGTTCCCATGATCAGCGCACCTCCCTGAGGGACGGCACCGGCGCGGCGCGCGTGGCCGGGATGTTCGCGATCTCCGTGAGCAGGTCGCCGAAGGTCGGGGCGTCGAAGAACAGGCTGAGAGGCACCTCCAGTCCGAGACGTTGCCTGACGCGGGACGCGATCTGCGTGATGGTCAGGGAGTGCGCTCCGAGGTCGAACAGATCGTCGTCCGGCTCGATGCCGTCGATGCGCAGCACTTCCTGGCAGATCGCCCGTATCTGCGCGGCCTGGCTCGAAAGGACCGTCTCCCCGCCCGGCGTGACGGGGGCGCCGTCGCCTCGCGGTGCGGGGTCGGGCAGCGCGGACCTGTCGAGCTTGCCGTTCGGCGTGAGGGGCAACGCGTCGAGCACGGTGAAATGGTCAGGGATCATGTACCTCGGCAGCCCGCGACCAAGGAACGCCCGCAGCCCGCCGACGTCGATACCCGAACCGTCCCCGGCCGAAGCATCTGTGGCCGGCTCGGCGTGTCGGAGGACGAGGTAGGCGGCCAGGGTGGCGTCTTCGTTCTCCGGGTCGCGGACGATCACCGCCGCCTGGCCGACCAGCGGGTGCTCCAGGAGGCGGGCCTCTATCTCGCCCGGTTCGATGCGGTGCCCGCGCAGCTTCACCTGGTTGTCGGTGCGCCCGAGGTATTCCAGGGTGCCGTCCGCGCGCCACCGCGCCCGGTCGCCCGTACGGTACACGCGGCCGCCGCCGAAGGGGCCGGGGACGAACCGCTCGCGCGTCAGGCCGGGGCGGCCGAGGTAGCCCTGGGCCACTCCCGCCCCGGCGATCACCAGCTCGCCGGGCACGCCGATGGGGGCGAGGTCGTCCTGGTCGTCGAGCACGTACACGGCCGTGTTGGCGATCGGCCGCCCGATGGACACCGCCTCGGGCTCGGCCGGTACGTCCCAGGCGGTGGACCAGATCGTCGTCTCGGTCGGCCCGTACACGTTCAGCAGGCGCTTCACCCGGCCGCGCAGCTCGCGTGCGAGGGGCAGGGGCAGCCCCTCGCCCCCGGCGAGCGCGACCACGTCAGGACCGTCGAAGCCGGCGGCGAGGAGCATCCGCCACCCGGAGGGCGTCGCCTGGACGTGGGACACCCGCTCGGACCTGATGAGCTCCACGGCACCCGGGCCCCGCGCCGCGTCCTCGCCGGCGACGACCACCCGGCCGCCCGTCACCAGGGGGAGCAGCAGTTCCAGCGCGGAGATGTCGAATGAGAGGGAGGTGAGGGCGAGCCACGCGTCCCCGGGAGCGGCACCCAGCAGGTCGCGCATGCCGAGCAGCAGGTTCGCCAGCGCGGAGTGCGGGACCGCGACGCCCTTGGGCCGTCCGGTGGACCCGGAGGTGTAGATGACGTAGGCGACGTCGGCGGGATCCAGCGAGCCCGTGACGGCGCCGGACCCGTCGTCCTCCGCGAAACCGGCCACGTCCGAGCTGATGCGGACCTGCCGCAGGTCGGTCGGGGTGGTGTCGTCGTCGGTGAGGATGGTCCTGACGGCCGCGTCCGTCAGGATGAAGGACAGGCGATCGGGCGGGTAGCCGGGGTCGAGCGGGAGGTAGGCGGCGCCCGCCTTCATCACGGCCAGCATCCCGGCGATCATCGTCCACGAGCGTCCCACGTGCAGGGCCACGAGCGTCCCCGGCCCCGCTCCTTCGCGCCGGAGCCGCCGGGCCAGCCCGCTGGAGACCGCGTCGAGCTCGGCGTAGGTCAGCCGCCGGTCGTCATGGACCACGGCCTCCGCGTCCGGGGTCGCGCGCACGCGCTCGGCGAACATCGCGACCACGGTCGCGTCCTGCGGGTACGCCACGCGGGTGGCGTTCCAGCCGGAGGACACCAGCTCACGTTCCTCGGGGGAGAGGACCGGCAGGTCACGTACGCGGGTGTCCGGCTCCTCGGCCGCCGCCGTGAGCAGCGCGACGAAGTGGCCGGCCAGGCGCCGCGCGTCATCGGCCCCGATGGCGCCCGCGTCGTACCGCAGGTCGGCCGACAGGCCGTCGGAGTTCTCGACGAACTGGGCGTTCAGCGTGTTCCTGACCGCGCCGGGGAACATCATCCAGTCCACGGCGGTGTCCACCCCGGCGAACACCGGCTCCTCGGCTCGCTTCCGGTAGCTCACCGAGACCGGCGTGAGCGCCCCGCGTGCCGTCAGGCCGCCGACGGCCTGGGTGAGGGGCACGTGCCGGAAGCGGTACAGCTCCCGCAGCTCCGTACGGACGTCGGTGGCGAACGCGCGGAAGGTCGTGTCGGGGGCGGGCCGCGCGGACAGTGGCAGCTCGTTGACGTACAGCCCGATGTGGTCGCGGGTCGCCTCCCCGCGCGTGCCGAGATCGAGCGCGAGCATGAGGTCGTGGTTGCCGTAGCGGTGCAGGAGCGCCCGCAGGGCCGCGACGACGAACTCGAACCGGGTGACGCCCAGCTCCTCGGCCGTCTTCACCAGCCGGGTCCACACCGTGCCGTCGAGCGCGAACCCGGCGTGCCCGCCCTCGCCCGTCAGCAGGCCCGGCCCCCGCGAGCCGGGCAGCACGACCTCGCCCTCGTCCCGCCACCTGGGCGTCCAGAAGTCCCGCGCCCCCTCCCGGTCGGCCTCGACCCGCGCCCTCTCGACCTCGGCATGCGCACCGTACGAGCCGCAGAGCCGCGACGGGACCTGGGCGTGCGCGCCGTACAGGGCGGCGAGGTCGTGGACGAGTACGTCCTTGGAGCCGCCGTCGAAGACCAGGTGGTGGGCCACGAACAGCAGCACGTGCCGCTCGGGGGCCAGGGTGAAGAGCGTGAACCTGGCCAGCGGTCCCCGTTCCGGCTCGAACTCCCGAGAGACCTCCCGCCGGACGAGCTCGTCCAGAGACGCCGCCGGCTGAACGGGTTCGTCCAGTGAGGCCGCGCCCCGGACGGGTTCGCCGAGAGGGGCCGCTTGCTTGCCGCCGGAGTCCGGGGTCCCGGCTGAGAGGTCGTGGTGGGTGATCGGCGGTGGGGTGGGGGAGGGGCGTAGGAACAGGACCCCGTCCTCCTCCCGCACGCGGGCGCGCAACGTCTCGTGGCGGGCGACCAGGGCCGAACAGGCGGACAGCAGCGCCGTGGTGTCGAGCGCGCCCTCGAAGTGGATGGCGAGGGGCAGGTGGTACGCGGGACCGGGGACGCCCGTCCGCTCGGCGACCCAGACACCGTGCTGGGCGAATGAAGCCTGCATCAGTTCTCTTTTCTGAGCGAGCACTCGTGTATCCGTGACCGTGACTCGTGATGGCGACCCGTGACCGCGACCGGTGACCGTGATCGCGACCCCGGTACGGCTCGGGCCGGGTCCCGGGTCCCGGGTCCCGGGTCGTGGAGGGCCGCTAGGAGTCGGCGGAGGACAGGACCCGTTCGCGCAGCTCCCGTTTGACCACCTTGCCGCCGGCGTTCTTCGGCAGCGAGTCGAGGATCAGGACCCGCCTGGGCAGTTCGTGCTCGGCGAGCCGGGGAGCGAGGAAGGCGCGCACCTCGCGGAGGGAGAGCGAGGCGGAGGAGACGATCGCCGCCACCACCTGCGTGCCGAGGCCGGCGTGCGGGGTCCCGAAGACCGCGGCGTCGCTGACCTCGGGGTGCTCGTGGAGCGCCGCCTCGATCTTCATGGTGGAGATCTTGAAAGCGCCGGACTTGATGATGTCCTGGTCGCGATCGACCAGGTGGAGGTAGCCCTCGCCGTCCAGGTGGCCGACGTCCCCCATGCGGATCCAGTGTCCCCGGAACACCGCGGTCCCCGCCTGGCGGTCCCCGTAGTACGCGCGCGGCGCGGTGGGGGAGCGGAGCCACACCTCGCCCGTCTCCCCGGCGGGGAGGGGTTCGCCGCCCTCACCCGCGATGCGGATGTCCCCCGGTGAGGCGGGACGCCCGACGGAGGTGGGCCGCGCCGGGTCGAAGATCATGGTCAGCTGCGCGGGCGCCGCCTCGGTGGAGGTGTAGTAGTTGACGATCACGGCGTTGGTGAACACCTCGCCCAGCGCGACCGCGACCGGAGGCGGCAGCGCGGCGGCGGTGGACCCGAACAGCCGCACGCTCGACAGGTCGTACCGCTCGTGGATCCCCGCCTTGAGCAGCTCGCCGGCCATCGTGGGGACGGCGAAGACGGTGCCGACCCGCTGCGACTCGATGAGCTTCCCGAACCGCGCGGGCGTGAACAGCGGCAGCGTCAGCGCTGAGGCCTCGGCGTCCAGGGCGTTGATGAGCATGGTCTGGGCGGCGTTGGTCCCGACGGGGAACGCGTGGAGGAAGTGCCGGGAGTGCGCGAGCGGGCGCCGCCGCCCGCTGAACGCGCAGCCGAAGGTGAGGTTGCCGTGGGTGGCGGCCACGCCCTTCGGCCTGCCCGTGGTCCCCGAGGTGTAGAGGATCTGGGCGAGGCTCCCCTCGGAGCCCTCCACGCCCACCGGCCCGCCCGGCCCGTTCTCGAGGTCATCGACCGTCCAGGCCCGCGGGCCGCCGGGCGGTGGCCGGACGCCACGCTCGTGGATCACGCCGGAGGCGGCGCAGTCGGACAGCATGAAGGCCAGCTCCGCCGGGGGAAACCGGTCGGACAGCGGCACGGCGACGCCGCCGGCCTTGTGCACGGCGCAGTAGGCGACGGCGAAGTCGATCCAGCCCCGGCCGCCGAACAGCAGGCCGACGCGGTCCCCGGCGGCCAGGCCGCGTTCGAGCAGGCCACGGGCCACGGCGTCCGACCGTGCCTCCCACGCGCCGAACGTCAGCGTGCCGACGCCGTCCACGACCACGGCCGCCCGGTCCGGATCTTCCCCGGCCCGTGTCGCGAGCAGCCGCGTCGTCGTCCGTGCTGCCCGTGCTGTCCCTGCTAACGGCGTTGTCATAGGTAACCCTCGATCGCCACGAGCTTCCCCGTCGGGCGAGCTATCGGTATCACGACAAAAGACTGACAGATTATGAGAGAGTGACGCAAGAAGTAGACATTGCCGAAGAGGCGGCGGCGTTACGGGGGTTTGTGATGGCCGAATCCGGATGGACGCCGCCCGTGCAGGTCGTGCGCAGCGGCAGGCTCACCTGGGCGCAGCACGAGTGGGTCCAGTGGATCCCCACCGACTCGCCCACCTCGTTCGAGGACAACATCTGCGCCGCGATACCCGGGCGCGACATGCCCCGCGAGGTGGTCGTGGCCGCCGTACGCGACGTCATCCTGCGGCACGAGGGCCTGCGCACGGTCATCGAGCGCGGGAAGGGCGACGCGGCCCGCCAGCACGTCACCCCGGTCGACGCGCTGCTGGACCAGATCATCGAGGTGACCGACCAGGACCCCGAGGGGCCCAGGTTCGACACCCCTTGGCGGCGCACGTGCTTCAGGATCGGCGCGGAATGGCCCATCAGGGTGGTGCTGTTCCTGCGGGGAACGGCCGTCCGGCGCGTCGACCTGGTGGTCGACCACGTCGCCATCGACCCGTGGGCGATGAACGTCCTGTGCCGGGACCTGTCCCGGGCGATCAGGTCGCGCGCGGCCGGGCGCGAGCCCTTCGCCGCGGGCGCCCCGGCCGAGCAGCCCATCGACGCCGCCGAGGCCGAGGTCACGCCCGCCGGGCAGGCCTACCAGCGCAGGGCCATGCGCCACTGGGAGCGCCGGCTCGTACGGATCAGGGAGGGGCTCGACGGGTACGCGCCGCGCACCCCTCCGCCCGCCCCGCCCGTGCCGCTCACCGAGTACGGGGGCTTCCGCTCCTGCTGGCTGATCTCCCGCCGCGCGGGGGAGGCGGCCGTGACGCTCGCCCGCACGACCGGCATCTCGGCCTCCTCGGCGTTCCTGCTCGCCTTCGGCGCCGCGGTCTGCGCGGTGGAGCGCTCGCCGCTGGCCGGGCTGTTCGCGATCTCGGCGAACAGGATGTCCCCCGCCGCCGCGGGCTCGGTGCGCAAAGCCACGATGACGCTGCCCGTGATCATCCCCGAGGTCACCCGCGACACCTACGCCGGAGCCCTCGCGGAGTGCGCCGCCCAGCAGCTTGACGGGCACCGGTTCGCCAACGCCGATCCCTACGCCACCGAGCGGATGTGCGAGGACATCCTCCGGGGCCTCTACAAGACGGCCGTGGCGTACCCGAGGTTCAGCTACATGGACGAGTCGGTCGCCGGGCGGTTCAGCACCGCGTGGTCGGCCAGGACGGGCCGGTCCTATGATGACGGGGAGGTCACGTTCGCCCCGCCGAGGCTGCTGGGCGCGAAGTACATGCTGACGGTCCTGCACCGCAGTGAGGGGGCCGTGCTCAGCCTGCAATGGAGCGACGAGACCCACTGGGGCGAGGCGGCTGAGAGCATGCTGAGGCACATCGAAGATCTCATGGTGTGGGCGGCCTACGGCTATCCGGGGGACATGCCCGTGCTCGGCCGCGACCGGGTGGCCCGATGATCCACGACCGCCACCTCGACTTCGACGGCTGCTACAACGTCAGGGACCTCGGCGGCCTGGCCACCGGGGACGGCCGCACGACCCGCGCGGGCGCCGTCGTCCGCTCGGACACGCCCGACCGCCTGACCGCCGAGGGATGGTCGGCGCTGCGCGCGTACGGCATCCGCACGCTGGTCGACCTGCGCAACGACCGCGAGGTGCGGGCCTGGAACGGGTACCGCCCGCCCTGGATCACGGTGCTCCGCGCCCCGCTGGACGACGACGGCGACACCGAGTTCTGGGAGCGGCGGCGGCACCTCTACGGCACCCCGCTCTACTACCGCACCTTCCTGGAGCACAAGCCCGGCAGGTGCGCCGCCGCCATCACCGCGATCGCCCAGGCGCCGCCCGGCGGCGTCCTGTTCCACTGCGTCGCCGGCCGCGACCGCACGGGCATCGTGGCCCTGCTGCTGCTCGCCCTCGCGGGCGTCGCGCCCGCCGACATCGCCTCCGACTACGAGCTGACCACCGAGCGCCTCGGGCCCCTGTACGCCAAGCTGGGCGAGGAGGACGAGGCGCCGATGATCAGGCGCAGGCTCCTGAAGGAGAACACCTCGGCCCGCGAGATCATCCTGACGACCCTGGCCGAGCTGGACGTGGAAGCCCACCTCCTCGACGGTGGCCTCCACAAGGACGACCTCGGAACCCTCCGGGCCCGCCTCCTCGGCCCCCCGGACTGAGCCGCCGGCCGGGCCGCCTGCCCTCAGGTGGTGGCCGTGACGCGGCCGAGGTTCGGCGGAAGGCCGCCGGCCGAGGGGAAGTCGTCCATCGCCTCCGCGTACACGCCGACCAGCCGGTCCACGGCGTCGTCCCAGCCGAACCGCGACGCGTGCGCGATCGCCCCCTGCCCGAGCGCCCGCAGGCGCCGGGGCGCCGCCACCAGGTCGCCCAGCACGCGCGCGTACCTGGCTGGATCATGCCCGTCCACGAGCACGCCGGAGACGCCGTCCCGTACGGCTGTGCGCAGCCCGCCCGCGGCGGCGGCCACCACGGGGACGCCGCACGCCTGGGCCTCCAGCGCGACGAGCCCGAACGTCTCGGCGTGGGAGGGGACGACGACCGCCGTGGCCGCCCGGTACCAGTCGGCCAGCACGGGCTGGGGGCACGGCGGCTCCAGCCGCACGTGGGCGGTGATGCCGAGGGCGGCGGCCACTTCGGCGAGGTGCGACGGGTTCGCCCGCCCGGTCCCGCTCGGCCCGCCCACGACCGCCGCGACGAGGCGCCCTGCCAGCCCCGGATCGTCCTTCAGCATGCGGGCGGTGGCGCGCAGCAGCACGTCCGGGCCCTTGAGCGGCTGCACGCGCCCGGCGAAGAGCAGGAGCACGGCGTCGGCAGGAAGGCCCAGCCTGCGCCGTGCCTCGGCGGGCGAGCCCGGCCGGAAAAGCGACAGGTCGACCCCCGGGTTGATCGTCCGCACGCGGGCCGGGTCGGCTCCGTAGAGCGTGACCAGGTGGTCCGCCTCCTGCACGGTGTTCGCGATGAGCCGGTCGGCGGCGGCCACGACCTCGGTCTCCCCGGTGATGCGGCTCGCGGGCTCGCGCTCGTCGCCGCTCGCGAGCGCGGCGTTCTTGGTCTTCCCCAGCGAGTGCATGGTCTGGACGAGCGGCGCCGCCCACTGCCGGCGGGCCGCGATGCCGACCTGGCCGGACAGCCAGTGGTGCGCATGGATGAGGTCGTACGGGAGGCCGCCGCCCTCGGCCCGGGGGCTCAGGATCTCTTCGGTGAACCGGCCGACCGTCCCGGGTAACTCCGCCTTGTCCAGCTCGGCGGCGGCGCCCGCGACCACGTGCAACACGCGCACTCCGGGGACCAGCTCCGCCACCGGAGGGGCGTCACGGGCGGTGGCACGGGTGAAGACGTCGACCTCGACGCCCCGCCCGGCCAGGCGCTTGGCGACCTCGACCACGTAGACGTTGAGCCCGCCGGCGTCACCCCCGCCCGGCTGCGCGAAGGGGGAGGTGAGCACGCTGATCGTCGCGATGCGGCGGGGAGAGCGTCGCAGCACAGTACTCACCTTCGATTCGAGATCCCGGAAAGGGCCCTGCGGCTCGCGCCGGATGGCGAGCTCAGGACGCGTTCGGTCTCCGTCCCGTACGGCTCGGCCCCCGATGCCGCTCGCCCCAACGCCGCCCGAATAGGGGCCAGTGCGAGAGAACTTACAGAGATTGAATAGAAGCCTGCAAGAGATAATGCGAAACACGCAAAATGATGACAGCGCGGCCGTGTGGCGTCACAGACCGGCACCAGTGGCCATCAGGCGGCGGACCACCACTCCGAGCAGCCGATGTTCGGGGAAGTAGCCGAACTGGCGGGAGTCGGCGCCCGCCGGGTTGTCGCCGAGCAACACCAGCCTCCCCGGGGGAACCGCCGACTCGGCGACACCGCGCAGCGCGGGAACGCGATCACGAGGAACGGGATCGCCCGGCAGGGCGACCGCTCGCTTGATGAGATGGGGGATGACGGTTCCGGCCGGGACCGCCGCCGCCGATCGGTCCGGGGGGCGCATGACGACGACGTCGCCGGCCTGGATCCGGTGGAGGCGTGCCCGCCGCACCAGGACCCGATCTCCGGTGCGGAAGGTGGGCTCCATGCTGCCGCCCGCGACGGTCACCACCACGAAACCCCTGCGGAGCCACAGGGCGACGCCGGCGGCCAGGAAGCAACCTGCGGCCAGAACCGCGACGGCGGTCATGACGCTCCTCCGACCGTCAGTGAGTCGTCCTGGTACCCCGATGCCTGTAGCCGGAAGAGGCGGGCGTAGGCGCCCTCCGCGGCCATCAGGGCCTCGTGGCGGCCCGACTCCGTGATCACACCGTCGTCGAGCACGGCTATCGCGTCGGCCTTCCGGACGGCGTCGAGCCGGTGCGAGATGAGCAGGCTGGTGCGGTTCGCGCGGTGGCGCCGCGAGATCACGGAAGACGGTGAGATCGAGCTCGCCGTCGAGAACGGAGACGAGATATCCGGGGTGGCGTCCGACGAGGCGCTGAGACCGCGATCGGTCGACGAGCAGGTGGCGCAGCCGGGAGGTGTAGGTGCGAACGTTGGCGACCGCGGACCGCGGAGCGGCCCCGTCCCAGATCGCGGGGACGAGGCGCTCGACGGGGACCACCCGGTTGGGCTCAAGGGAGGAGCGCGGTCAGCAGGTTCCGCTGTTTGGCGGGATCGAGGGGCAATGGTACGTCGTCGCGGTGAACCTCAAGCGGTCCGAGGATGCGGAATCCCACGCCATCAGACCCCGTTCGCGGGGGCCACCGGCTTTAGCCGGTGGGGGAATCGAAGGCCCCTTCGGGGCGGCCCGGCGTAGCCGGGACCGCCGCCCGGCACGCATTGTGCCGGGTTCAGTGATAACCGCTCTCATATACAGGCGGTGCATGTTAACTAAGGGTGTGGTTGTGACCAGGACGGTTCGCCGGTTCTCCGGCGGCGTGTACGACCTCGGGCTGCACGTGGTGTGGTGTCCGAAGTACCGCCGTCCGGTCCTCGGCGGACGGGTCGCCTCACGCCTGGAAGAACTGATCCGGGCCAAGGCTGACGAGCACGGGTGGGAGATCATCGCCCTGGAGGTGATGCCCGATCACGTGCATCTGTTCGTCGAGCACGACCCGAAGTCGTCGGCGTCGTACGTGGCCAACCAGTTCAAGGGCTTCACCTCCCGTGTCCTGCGGGCGGAGTTCCCGCACCTGAAATCGAAGCTGCCCACCCTGTGGTCCTCGTCGTACTTCGCCGCCTCGGTGGGTGCCGTGAGCACCGACACGGTGCAGCGGCACATCCAGACGCAGTGGGAGCGTCCGTGGAAGAAGGAGCAGGGGGAGCGGGCGTGATCCGCGCGTACAAGTTCCTTCTTCGCCCCACAGCCCGTCAGGCGCAGGCTCTGACTGAGATGCTGCGGGATCACTGCTCGCTGTACAACGCAGCGCTTCAAGAGCGCCGGGATGCCTACCGGCACGTCTCGAAGACCACCGTCCGGTACGGGGACCAGTCGGCCCAGTTGAAGGAGATCCGGGCGTTCGATCCTGAGCGTCAGGGTCGCTGGTCGTTCTCCTGCCAGCAGGCGACGCTTCGGCGTCTGGACAAGGCGTTCGCGGCGTTCTTCCGCCGGGTCAAGGCCGGGGAGAAGCCCGGATACCCGCGTTTCAAGGGCGTCGGGCACTTCGACACCGTCGAGTTCCCCAAGGACGGCGACGGCTGCCGCTGGGACTCCCAGCCGCACGACACCCAGACCCGTGTGCGCCTCCAGGGCGTCGGGCATGTGCGCGTGCACCAGCACCGGCCCGTGCGTGGCAGGGTGAAGACGATCAGTGTCAAGCGGGAAGGCCGCCAGTGGTACCTCATCCTCTCCTGTGATGACGTCCCCGCCGAACCCCTGCCTGCCACCGGCAGCATCGTCGGTATCGACATGGGCACTGTGCACTTCTTCACCGACTCCAACGGCGAGCACAAGGACAACCCGCGCTTTTTGGAGTCGATGGCCCAGGAGCTGGCTGCCGCCCAGCGGCACCTGGACACCTTCCCCAAGCGCACCCGCAAGCGGACGAAAAAGCACCGGGCAGCCGCCCGGAAAGTCGCCAGACTGCACGGCAAGATCCGGCGCCGGCGTCTCGACCACCACCACAAGACCGCGCTCGCGCTCGTTCGAGAGAATGACGCGATCGCCCACGAGCGGCTGAACACGGCGGGCATGACCAAGGCGCCCGCACCCAAGCCCGACCCCGAGCAACAGGGCGCGTTCCTGCCCAATGGCTCCGCCGCCAAGGCCGGGCTGAACCGCAGCATCCTCGACGCGGGTTGGGGGCTGTTCCTCCAGATCCTGGCGAACAAGGCTGAAAGCGCCGGTCGCCGAGTGATCCCGGTGGACGCCCGCAACACCTCCCGCACCTGCCCGCCCTCCGCCGGAGGATGCGGGCACGTCGCGAAGGAGAACCGCGTCACCCAAGCAAAGTTCGAGTGCGTCAAGTGCGGGTTCGTCGAGAACGCCGACCGCGTGGCCGCGCTGAACATCCTCAACAGGGCCGGGCTGGTCCTCTGCGCGGTGGCTTAGCCACCGACGCAGGAAGCCCGCGCGTTTACGCGTGGGTGGAGTCACTGACCTCCCGTGGCGACCCTGCGAAGTACGGCTTGCGCCATGGGCGCAAGCCGTACGGTCGTTTCCCGGAGCGGACGACGAGAACGGGCTAGCCGATGCGGAGCCAGACGGCCGTGTCGGAGGGGAGCAGGTCCCCCTCCAAGGGGCCGCTCGCGAGGAGCACGCCCTCGTGGGGCGGCAGCGCGACCGGGTCGGGGTTGAAGTTGACCACGCAGGCGAGCCCGGACTCACGGGCGAAGGCCAGCACGCCGTCCTCGGAGTCGAGCCAGCGCAGCGAGCCGTCACCGAGCTCGGCCCGCCGGATCCGCAGCGCGGTCCGGTAGAGGCAGAGCATGGAGTTCGAGTCGGCGGCCTGGGACTCGGCCGTCAGGGCCTTCCAGGAGGCGGGCTGGGGCAGCCAGGGCTCACCGGTGCTGTAGCCGAAGGGGGACTCCTGGCCCGACCACGGCAGCGGCACCCGGCAGCCGTCCCGGCCGGGAACCGTGTGCTTGGACCGGGTCCAGATGGGGTCCTCGCGAAGCTCGTCCGGAATGTCGTCGACCTCGGGCAGGCCGAGCTCCTCGCCCTGGTAGACGTAGACGCTGCCGGGCAGGGACATCGCCAGCAGCGCCGCGGCCCGGGCCCTGCGCTCGCCGAGCACCAGGTCCGAGGGGGCGCCGTCCCTGCGCTCGGCATGGTCGAAGGACGTCACCTCCCTGCCGTACTTGGTCACGGGGCGCGGGACGTCGTGGTTGGACAGCACCCAGGTCGGCGGGGCGCTGATCGGCACGTGCGTGGCCAGCGTCAGGTCGATCGACGCGCGCAGCTCGTCCGCGTCCCACGGGCGGGCCATGAAGTCGAAGTTGAACGCGGTGTGCATCTCGTCGGGACGCAGGTAGAGCGCGAAACGCTCCTGGTCGGGCAGCCAGACCTCGCCGATGAGGATGCGCTCGCCGTACTCGTCGGCGATCTGCCGCCAGCCCCGGTAGATCTCGTGCACGGCGTCGTGGTCGGTGTAGGACTCCTCGACGCTGCTGAAGTCCTTGATCAGCACGGCCGCGGAGTCGATGCGGATGCCGTCCACGCCGCGGTCGAACCAGAAGCGCAGCACGTCGTGGAACTCCTCGACGACCTCCGGGTTGCTCCAGTTGAAGTCGGGCTGCTCGGGGGCGAACAGGTGGAGGTACCACTGCCCGTCGGCCACCTGGGTCCAGGCCGGGCCGCCGAAGATGGACTTCCAGTCGTTCGGCGGCAGGTCACCCCGGCCGTCGGCGAACCAGAACCGCGCCCGCTCCGTAGAGCCGGGGCCGGCGGCCAGCGCCTGGACGAACCATTCCTGCTGGTCGGAGCCGTGGTTGGGGACGATGTCGATGATCGTCTTGATGCCCAGCGCGTGCGACTCCTGGATGAACTTCTCCGCCTCGGCCAGCGTGCCGAAGGACGGCTCGATGTCGCGGTAGTCGGCGACGTCGTAGCCGCCGTCCGCCATCGGGGAGGGGTACCAGGGATTGAGCCAGATCGCGTCGACACCGAGATCGGAGAGGTAGGGCAAGCGGGACCGCAGTCCAGCCAGGTCGCCGATGCCGTCGCCGTTGCCGTCGGCGAAGCTTCGCAGGTAGACCTGGTAGATCGCGGCTCCCCGCCACCACGTTTCGGACATGCTGGAGTCTCTCCCTTACAGATTCGGTGTGCGGCTCGCGCCGTTTCGATGGACGGCCCGGGTCGCTGCGTGTACGGCGCGAGCGGCATGGTGTTCGGCCGGCGCGTCGTTTTCCTGGAGGGCCGGCGTGGCTTGGGCGGAGGGCTCGCGCCGTCTGCGGAGGCCGGCGTGGCTCCGGCGCACGGCGCGCCCGCTCATCCCTTGAGGCTTCCGGCGGTGAGACCCGCCATGATGCTCCGCTGGAAGACGAAGAAGACCACGATCGCCGGGATGCTCGCGATGACCAGCGCCGCCATGAGCACGTTCTGCGGCATCTGGGCCGACAGCGAGGAGATGCCCACGCTGATCGACATCTTGTCGCTGTCGGGCAGCACCAGCAGCGGCCAGACGAAGTCCTTCCAGACGGTCACGACCGACAGGATGGACACCACTCCGATGATCGGCCGGGACACCGGCAGCACGATCGACCACAGGATCCTGAACGGGGTGGCGCCGTCGATCTCGGCGGCCTCCAGCAGCTCCTTGGGGATCGAGTCGAAGAACCGCTTGAGCAGGAAGATGTAGAACCCGTTGGCGGCGGCGGGCAGCCAGATCGCCCACGGGGTGTTCAGCAGGTTCCAGCCGAGGATCGGAAGGTCCTTGACGGTCAGGTACGCCGGCAGCAGGATCACCATCGGCGGGATCATCAGCGTGGCGAGCATCAGGCCGAGGATCGCCTTGCCGAGCACCGGCCGCAGCTTCGACAGGGCGTAGGCCGCCGTGACGTCGATGGCCAGGGTGAACAGCCACGCGCCCGCGGCGTAGATGACCGTGTTGCGCAGGAACAGGCCCAGGTCGAGCTGGTCCCACGCCTCCTTGTACACGCTCCAGTCGATCGACGTGGGGAAGAACGACGGCGGGATCTGGGCGAGCTCGTCGGAGGACTTCAGCGCCCCGGTGACCATCCAGTACAGCGGGAAGACGAAGATCGCGGTGAAGCTCACGACCACCGTCACGAGAACGATCCAGTAGACGACGCGCCCCCGCCGGGTGTTCAGCGTGTGCGGCGAGACCAGGCCCCTGAACTGGCGTTCCATCTTCTTCTTCGGCACGCGGGATCGGCGCGCCTTTCCGTGACCGGACGCCGGTGGGGGGACGAGGCGAACGGGACGGTTCGACTCGACGCCACTGCTCGACGACTCAACTGTGCTGTGCGACATCGATGCCCTCCCTCCTAGATCTGGTTGTCCCGCGAGACACGCAGGTAGACGGCGGAGAACACCATCAGCACGAGCATGAGCATGAGCCCCAGCGCGCCGCCGCCGCCGAAGTTCCCGAAGCTGAAGGCGTACTGGTACATGAGATAGGCGACGGTGACCGTCGCGTTCTCCGGGCCGCCGCCGGTGAGCAGGTACGGCTCGATGAACACCTGCATGGTGGCGACGATCTGCAGCAGCAGCATCACCAGCAGGATGAGCTTGGTCTGGGGGATGGTGACGTGCCACACCCGCTTGAACAGCCCCGCGCCGTCGAGCTCGGCCGCCTCGTACAGCTCGCTCGGGATGCTCTGCAGCGCCGCCAGGTAGATCAGCGTGCCGGTGCCGAGGTTCATCCAGGTCGAGACGATGACGAGCGACAGCAGGGCGGTGCTCGTGGAGTCCAGCCACGCGAGCGGGGGCAGGTGCACCATGCTGAGGATCTGGTTGAAGAGCCCGGGTCCCGGGTCGTAGAACCACTTGAACAGCAGGACCGCGACGGCCGGCGGCAGCATCACGGGCAGGTAGACGACGAACCTGAGGTAGGCCTTGGCGTGCCTGAGCTCGTTGAGCACGATGGCGGCGACGAACGGCACCACGTATCCGATGATGAGCGCGAGGCCGGTGAACTCGGCGGTGTTGAGCCAGGCCGGCCCGAACGCCGAGTCCTCGGTCACCGTCTGGAAGTTGTCCAGGCCCACCCATTCGGGCGGCCCGACGAAGTTCGTCTTCTGGAAGCTGAGCAGGAACTCCCGCACCATCGGGTACCAGGAGAAGAACGCGAAGCAGATCAGCGCCCCGCAGAGGAAGCCGTACGCCGTCAGATTGCGGCGCAGGCCGCGCCGCACCGCCCCCGGGGTGCGCCGCCGTCCCCTCGCGGTCATTGTGGTCATCGGTTGGACTCCTGATCTCGACGTGACCGGCGGGGTGCCGGCCTACTGGCCGGCACCCCGGGCTCAAAGGTCAGCTGGACTTCGCCAGCACGTTGTTGGCCTTCTTCTCCGCGTCAGAGAGGAGCTGGTCGATGTTGGCGTCCTTCCTGGTCAGCACCGCGGACATGGCCGTGTCGAGGATCGCGTAGATCTCCTGCGCCTTCGGCGGCTCCAGCTTGAACTGGACCGTGGCGTTGGCGTCGACGTACGTCTGGAAGTGATCCACGGGGATCGTCGCGAACTGCTTGCGCAGCTCCTGGATCTTCTGGCCCGGCTCGGTGTTGCCGAACAGGTCGATGTCCGGCAGTCCGACCGGCAGCCCGTCGGCCTTGGCCCGCTCGAAGTTGAACTGGCCCTGGCCGGGGGTCAGGAACTTGTACTCCAGCCACTGGAGACCGGCCTTGATCTGGTCGGGGCTGGCCTTGGGGTTGAACATGTAGCCGTCGCCGCCGCTGAGGGACTGGGTGGCCTCCGGCATCCCCGTGACGCCGTAGTCCTCGAACTTGCCCTTGAAGGTGTTGTTCACCTCCTTGACCACGTCGGGAGCGCCGATCATCATGCCGAGCTTGCCGCTGCCCATCATCCGCATCAGGTCTTCCCAGCGCAGCAGCTGCTTGGTGCCCATGCTGTTGTCGGTCCAGCGCATCGTCTTGAGGTTCTCAAGGACGGCCTTGCCCTGGGGGCTGTTGAAGGCCGCGGTCTTGCCGTCTGCGCTGACCATCTCGCCGCCGCGACCGTACAGGGAGGAGGTGAAGTGCCAGCCGCCGGTGTTGCCGGCGCTGTACTCGCCGTACCCGACGTAGCCGGGGCCGAGCGCGGCGATCTTCTTGGCCGCGGCCTGGACGTCGGCCCAGGTCTTCGGCGGGGCCTCGGGGTCCAGGCCGGCCTGGGTGAACAGCTTGCGGTTGTAGACGAGCCCCGTCGAGTAGTTGACCCTCGGAAGGCCGTAGGTCTTGTCGCCGCTCTTGAAGACGCTCATGACGTCAGGACGGATGTCCTTCAGAGCGGGGACGCTGTCGAGGTACGGCGAGATGTCCGCCGCCTGCCCCGCGGCGATGATCTTCTGGACGTCGGTGTAGTAGACGTAGAAGAGGTCCTCCATCTCCCCGCCGGCCAGCTTGGCCTGGAACGTCTCGGGAACGATGCAGGGAAAGGCGTCCTTGCCCTCGACCGTGACGTTCGGGTGCAGCTTCTGGAACGCCGCGACGTCCGCGTCCCACTGGGCCGCTTCCTTCGGGTTGTTCTTCGGAGGCTTGCAGCCGACCGTGATGGTCACGGGGGCATCGGCAGCGGGAGCTGAGGCGCCGGACGACGAGGCGCCGTCAGGGGTGCTGCCGGCGTCGCTGCCGCATCCGGCAGCGGCAAGTGCGATGCCTGCACTGAGCAGGATCGCAAGGTTGCGGGGTTTCATGGATGTTTCCCTCCTGGACTGCCCCCGACTACGAGGCTCAAGACTGGTACAGCTTCGCGAACCGGTTGGGAGCAACATATAGAGACAGACATATGTCAGCAAGAGTCCGTCGTGCATGATGCAAAAAAGTGACAGTGCGCCGATCGGTACGGCGATGTGACCTTGACGTCACGGGAGCGAGGTGACGTGGCACATCTCCACCTGGGAAGGGGGAAGACCGCCCACCGGGGCGGAGGTCTGACGGTGGGTGGTGAAGTCCTCGGACCCGCTCATGTGGTGCTCGACCTGAGCTAGTCGCGTGCCTTGACGGGGCCGGTCGAGCCGCGGACGACCAACTCGGGCTCGAACAGAAGCTCCTCGGCGGTGACCGAGCCGCCGTCGATCTGGTTGACCAGCAGGGTGACCGCCGTCCTGCCGATCGCCTCTATGGGCTGGCGCACGGTGGTCAGCGGAGGGTTCGTACAGTTCATGAACGAGGAGTCGTCGAAGCCGACCACCGAGATGTCCTCGGGCACCGACATGCCGAGCCGGCGCACCGCCCGCAGGACGCCGAGGGCCAGCACGTCGCTGGCGCAGATGATGCCGGTGATCCCGCTCTTGACCAGCCGGGTCGCCACCGCCTGGCCTCCCTCCAGGGAGAACAGGCTGCGCTCGACCGAGTCGGGGCCGCAGTCCAGCCCGGCCCTGCGCGCCTCGGCCTCGAAGGCCTCGAGCTTCCGCTGCGAGGGGACGTGGTCGTCGGGGCCGAGCACCATGCCGATGCGCGTGTGCCCGAGCGAGGTCAGGTGGCCGAAGGCCTGCTCCACCGCCACCACGTCGTCGGTGGCCAGGCAGGGGAAGCTCAGCTCGCTGATCGCCGCGTTGACCAGCACCGCGGGCAGCCGCAGGTCGAGCAGCCTGAAGTAGTGCTCGTGGGGGGCGTCGGTCTCCATGTAGTGCCCGCCGGCGAAGACCATGCCGGAGACCTGCTGTTCGAGCAGCATCTCCACGTAGTCGGACTCCGAGAGGCCGCCCGCGGTGCGCGTGCAGAGCACGGGCGTGAACCCGCGCTGCGCGAGCGCGCCGCCGACGACCTCGGCGAGCGCGGGGAAGATCGGGTTGCCCAGCTCGGGAAGAACCAGCCCCACCAGCCGGGCGCGCTCCCCTCGAAGCTGTGTAGGACGCTCGTAACCGAGCACGTCGAGCGCCGTCAGCACCGCCGCCCGGGTCGCGTCGGAGACCCCCGGCTTGCCGTTGAGTACACGGCTCACCGTGGCCTCGCTGACCCCGACCTTCTTAGCGACCTCCGCCAGCCGACGTGTCGTCGAGCGCGGGGCCGCAGTATCGCTTGTCACGGTCGCAAATATACGTCAAACAGGTGCAAACGGTTTGCGCCTGGGCGGCTCGAATGTTCTGGTAGGCCGTGGTGGACCCTCTTGAAAGCGTTTCATCGCCCGGGGGTACGGAAAATACCGTGATCTAGTCGTGACCTTGCACGTTTCCGTCGAAACATTGCGGTTATCTGTGCGTCATCTTATGGTGTGGGCAGTTCCGCCGGGCAAGCGACGGTCCGCGCGTCCCTGACCGCGAAGCGTCCGGCTCTTCGCTTTTCGCAGAAGGGTCCAGTCGATGAAGAAGACCGGCAGGGTACACGCCTGGACGATCGCCACGGTCGTGGCACTGGCAGCGGGGGCAGTCTCGGTCCCGCTCATGTCGTCGGGTGCGGTGGCCGCCACCGCGGTCGACTCACCCTGGGACTTCGCCGGGCGCGGGGCCAGCGTGCCCTTCATCGAGTTCGAGGCCGAAGACACAGCGCACGCTACCACGAACGGCCAGGTCATCGGCCCGGACCGCGTCTACACGCACCTCCCCTCCGAGGCGTCGGGCCGCAGGGCGGTGACGCTCGGCGGGGCCGGCCAGTACGTGGAGTTCACCCTCACCAAGCCCGCCAACGCGATGTCGCTGCGCTACAGCGTGCCGGACAACGCCGCCGGAACCGGCCAGAACACCACCGCCGATCTGCGGGTCAACGGCACGCACCTGAAGGACCTGGCCCTGACCTCGCGGTACGGCTGGTACTACGGCGGCTACCCCTTCGGCAACAACCCGGGAGCCGGGAACCCGCACCACTTCTACGACGAGACGCGGACCATGTTCGGGTCCACGCTCGCCGCGGGCGCCAAGGTCCGGGTGCAGTCCAACGGCGGCATCCCGATCACCGTCGACCTGGCGGACTTCGAGGTCGTCCCCGGCCCGATCGCCCGGCCCGCCGGGTCGCTGTCGGTCGACGACTTCGGCGCCGCGCGCAACGGCACCACCGACTCCACGGCCGCCTTCCAGGCCGCGGTGGACGCCGGCAAGGCGCAGGGCAAGGTCGTCTACATCCCCGAGGGCACCTACACCCTGTGGAACCACGTGATCGTCGACGGCGTGACCCTGGCCGGGGCCGGTCCCTGGTACAGCGTGCTGACCGGACGCCACCCCACCCAGCGCAACCTGGCGGCGGGCATCTACGGCAAGTACGTCAACAACGGCGGCCCGAGCCGCAACGTCACGCTCAAGGACTTCGCCATCATGGGCGAGATCACCGAGCGCGTGGACGGTGACCAGGTGAACGCCCTCGGCGGCGCGATGTCCAACTCCACCATCGACAACCTGTGGCTCCAGCACACCAAGGTCGGCGCCTGGATGGACGGCCCGATGGACAACTTCACCATCAAGAACAGCCGCATCCTGGACCAGACCGCCGACGGCGTGAACTTCCACATCGGCGTGACCAACTCGACGGTGACCAACACCTTCGTGCGCAACACCGGTGACGACGGTCTCGCGATGTGGCCGGAGAACGTGGCGAACGTCAACAACTCGTTCACGCACAACACGGTGATCCTGCCGATCCTGGCGAACAACATCGTCACCTACGGCGGCAGGGACATCAAGATCACCGACAACGTGGTCAGCGACACGATCTCCAACGGCGGCGGCATCCACATCGCCAACCGCTACCCAGGGGTCAACTCCGGCCAGGGCACCGCGGTCGCCGGCACGATCACCGTGGCCCGCAACACGCTGCTCAGAGCCGGCAACTCCGACTACAACTGGAACTTCGGCGTCGGCGCGCTGTGGTTCGACGGGCTGAACGAGCCGGTGAACGCGACGATCAACGTCACCGACACCGACATCCTGGACAGCTCGTACGCCGCCATCCACTTCATCGAGGGCAGCACCAAGACCGTCAACTTCACCAACGTGCGGATCGACGGCACCGGCACGTACATGATCCAGGCGCAGTCGCCTGCGACCGCGAACTTCACCAACGTCAGCGCCGCCCACATCGGCGCGGGGGTCGCGATCCACAACTGCGTCGGCACCGGGCTCGTCATCACCCAGGGCGCCGGGAACACCGGCTGGAGCCCGGGCTCCTCCACCTGCACCGGCCAGTGGCCCGCGCCGAACTACATCTATCCCGGCGGTGGCGGCAACACCACCCCGACCCCCACGCCGACGCCCTGCTCGCCCGGCACGGGTGACGTGGCCCGGGGCAAGACGGTGACGGCCACGAGCCAGAACCAGGGCTTCGCGGCGCCGAACGCGGTGGACGGCGACGCGAACAGCTACTGGGAGTCGGCGAGCAACGCCTTCCCGCAGTTGATCACCGTGGACCTGTGCGGGATCGTCTCGGCGCGCAGTGTGGTGCTGAAGCTGCCCCCGCCTGCGGCATGGGCCACCCGCACGCAGACGATCGCGGTCCACGGCTCAACGGACGGCACCAACTGGACGCCGCTCTCGGCCGCCGCGGGGCGTACGTTCGACCCGGCCTCGGGCAACACGGCGACGATCACGTTCCCCGCGACCAACGTCAGGTACGTGCGGCTGACCTTCACCGGCAACACCGGCTGGCCCGCCGCGCAGCTCTCCTCGTTCGAGGTGTACGCCACCGGAGGCCCGGACCCGACGCCGACCCCCACGCCCACCCCGACCCCGACTCCCACGCCTCCCTCGGGGAACCTGGCACGCGGCAAGGCGACCAGCGAAAGCGGTCACTCCGACGTGTACGGGTCGGGCAACGTGGTCGACGGCAACGCCGGCACATACTGGGAGAGCGTGAACAACGCCTGGCCCCAGACGGTGACGGTCGATCTCGGCGCCGCGACCGGCGTCGGCCGGGTGGTGCTCAAGCTGCCGCCGGCGGCCTCCTGGGCGACCCGCACGCAGACGCTCTCGGTGCTGGGATCCACCAACGGGTCCTCCTACAGCACCGTGAAGGGCTCCGCCGCCTACACCTTCAACCCGGCCACCGGTAACACGGCCACGATCACCTTCCCCGCGACCAGCCAGCGCTACCTGCGCCTGAGCTTCACGGGGAACACGGGCTGGCCCGCCGGCCAGCTCTCCGAGTTCGAGGTCTACGCCTCCTGACGAGGCCGTCGTCCCTGGAGAGGGACGCGAGGACCGGGTCCTCGGGGACAGGAGGACGCACCTGTCCCCGAGGCCCCTCATCCGAGGCCTCCCGCAGACCCCGGACCAACCTGGACTGGTCCGAGGCCGATGCTCTCGGAGGAGGGCCACCTCCTCCGAGAGCTCGGGCAAATACTCCAGCCGAGCCGCGCCAAGCGTTGATCCACAAGACTGTTGTCCCCGACTGCGGTGCCGGCCGGGACAACAGTCTTGTGCGTACATCCCGGTTACGGGCGATCTGGCACTCTGTCGCCACACGGTCCCCGGCACCGAGAGGCCTCCATGACCACAGAGAACGACAGTCGTCGCCTGTTTCCCTCCACACTGCGGCTGAGCGGTCACGGCCTCGTCCTGCGCGAGTGGACCGATGACGATCTCCCGGTGATGGCGGAGCTGTTCGACGACCCGGAAATCGCCTACTGGACGCCGCTGGTCTCCCCGTTCGGACTCCAGGCCGCCCGCGACTACCTGGAGAAGGCCCGCCGTTCCCGGGTCACGGGGCAGCGCGTCCACCTGGCCATCACGACGGACGGCGACCGGGCCAAGGGCGAGGTGCTGCTCAGCCTGAGCATGTGGGACGACGGCACAGGGAGCCTCGGCTACGCCGTCGGCGCCGCCTACCGGGGGCAGCGGCTGGCCGTCCGTGCCGTGCGGGTGATGAGGGACTTCGCCCACACCACGGCGGGGCTGTCCCAGGTGTTCCTGGAGATCGAGCGGGACAACGAGGCCAGCATCCGGGTGGCCAGGGCGGCCGGTTTCCAGCTCACCGACGCGCCGCCCAGCGTCGTCGAGGACAAGGGCCGGACCCTGAGCCTGTTCACCTGGTCCCACTCCCGCCCCTGAACGCCGGGCGTACGCCCCCGCCCGGCGCCCAGGGCCGGACAGCGGGGCGTCGCCGCCTGTCCTGCGAGGTCAGACCGCCTGGTCCTCGACGTGGAACGAGATGCCTCCCTGGTCGTCGATGTCGGCGTCGAGTGCCTTGTCGTCGAGTACGCTCGCGGCCACCGGGTCCAGGTAGACCTTGGCCCCCTCGCTTTCGACGACCTTGTCGGTGTTCTGGGGCCCGTCCGCTACTGACAGCATCAGCGAGCCCGCGTCGTCGTCCTGCGACGAGATACGGATTCCCTTGTCGGTCGACACGCCCGCTTGGGCGTTGAGGTCACGGATCACCTTGGCGGCGGTGTCTGTAAGCGTGAGCATTGCGTCTCCTCGCCAGGGTTGATTTCTTGGATTAATCCCGCCCATGCCCGCTTTGGACGGCATAAACCGCCCCGCCGGGCTCTGCGGGTCGAATCTGGCTAATAACCCGTTGACGCGCCGTTGGCACGGCCGCGCCTCGCCGACCGGCGGAAACGGGCCCGCCTCAGGGCCGCGCGGTGTCGCCGGGGGTGGCGACGCCGGGCCGGGTGAGGCGTTCGGGGTCGACGACCTTGTCGTAGAGCGCCGGGCCGACGCCGGACCTCAGGGCGGCCTCCCTGAGCGTGAGATTCTCTTCGAGCGCGCGGTGGGCGATGCGGGCGGCCCTGTCGTACCCGATCACCGGGCTGAGCGCGGTGACCATCATCAGGGACCGCTCGACGTACTCCTTCAACTTCGCGGTGTCGAGCCGGGTGCCCTCCACGAGGTAGGCGCGGAAGTGGTCCATCGCGTCCGCCAGGATCCGCGCCGAGTGCAGCACGTTGGCGATGATGATCGGCCGGAAGGCGTTGAGCTCGAAGTTGCCCTCCGCCCCGGCCATCGACACCGCGCCGTCGTCGGCGATCACCTGGATGGCGACCATCAGCATCGCCTCCGCCTGTGTCGGGTTGACCTTGCCCGGCATGATCGAGGAGCCCGGCTCGTTGGCCGGCAGGATCAGCTCGTGCAGGCCCGCGCGCGGCCCGGACCCGAGCCAGCGCATGTCGTTGGCGAACTTGAACAGCGACACCGCGAGCGCGCGCAGCGCCGCGGAGACGCGGACCATCGCGTCGCAGGAGGCCTGGGCGGCGAACCTGTTCGGGGCACCGGTGAAGGGGTGGCCGGTGAGCTCGGCGATCAGCGAAGCGACCTCGTCCCCGAACCCCGGCGGCGCGTTCAGCCCGGTGCCGACCGCCGTGCCGCCGACCGCCAGCCGGTACAGGCCGGGCAGCGTCTGGCCGAGGTGCTCGCCGGCGTCCTGGAGCTGGGCGGCGTAGCCCGACCACTCCTGGCCGACGGTCAGCGGGGTGGCGTCCTGCAGGTGGGTGCGGCCGATCTTGACCACGTGCTCCCACTCGCGGCTCTTCGCCGAGGCGGCCTCCCGCAGCCGGGCCAGGGCGGGCGTCAGGCGGCTGTCGAGGGCCCGCACCGTGGCGATGTGCATGGCCGTGATGAACGTGTCGTTGGACGACTGGCTCATGTTCACGTGGTCGTTCGGATGGATCGGGTCCTTGCTTCCGAGCCGGCCGCCGACCAGCTGGATCGCCCGGTTGGAGATCACCTCGTTGACGTTCATGTTCGTCTGCGTGCCCGAGCCGGTCTGCCAGACGTACAGGGGGAACTCGCCGTCCAGCCGGCCGTCGACGACCTCGTCGGCGACCCGGCCGATCAGGTCGGCCTTCCACCCGGGCAGGAGGCCTCTCCGCCCGTTGACGATCGCGGCGGCCTTCTTGACGTAGCCGTAGGCGTGGTAGACGGCCTTCGGCATCCGGTCGTCGCCGATGTCGAAGTGGATCAGCGACCGCTGGGTCTGCGCGCCCCAGTAGTGGTCGGCCGGCACCTCGATCTCGCCGAGGGAGTCGCTCTCGACGCGCGTGCCGGAGGCGTCCAGCCCGATCGGCAGATCCAGGATCGGCGGGGCGGCGTCGTGCTCCGGGGCCACGGTCAGGCTCCCCGGACCGGTGGGGCGGCATCGTGCTCTCGGTGCGCCGGGGCCACGGTCAGGCTCCCCGGACCGGCCGGTACACCGGCTGCCACATCGCGTCCTGGACCCGCTGGACGGGGTCGCCCCGCTCGGCGCGGGCCAGGCCCTCCTCGGCCGCCTGCCGGGCCACCGCGACCGCGACCGTGGCCGAGACCTCCCTGAGGTTGTCCACCTGCGGCAGCAGCGAGGCGCCCGGGATGGAGACGTCCACCATCCCGGCCACCGCGTCGGCGGCGGCCCGCAGCATGCCGTCACCGACCCGCCGGGCCCGCGACACGATCGCGCCCAGCCCGAGCCCCGGGTACAGCAGGGCGTTGTTGGCCTGGCCGATGACGTAGGTGACGCCGTTGTAGGTGATGGGGTCGACCGGGATGCCCGTGGCGACCAGCGCGCGGCCGTCCGTCCACCGGATCAGGTCGGCCGGCATCGCCTCGATCCGCTCGGTCGGGTTGGAGAGCGGGAAGATGATCGGCCTGTCGACGCCGGCGGCCATCGCGCGCACGATCTTCTCGGTGAAGGCCCCGTGCGCGGTGGAGGTGCCGATCAGCATGGTCGGCCTGACCCGCTCGACGACCTCTTCGAGCCCGATGCCGTTCCCGTCCCTGTCCCAGTCCGCGACCTCAGGCGCCGGGCGGGCGTACGGCACCTGGAAGTCGCGCAGGTCCCGCAGGTCGTCGGTCAGCAGGCCCTGCTTGTCGACCGCCCAGACGCGGCGCGTGGCCGTCTCGCGGTCCAGGCCGTCGCGGACCATCGCGTCGCGCAGCTGGTCGGCGATCCCGATGCCCGCCGTACCTGCTCCGAAGATCACGATCCGCTGGTCGCGCGGCGGCGTGCCCGTGACGCGGACGGCGGCCAGCGTCGCCGCGAGCACGATCGCGCCCGTGCCCTGCATGTCGTCGTTGAAGGTGGGGATGCGGCCGGTGTACCTCGAAAGGATGCGCCGGGCGTTGGAGGGGCCGAAGTCCTCCCAGTGCAGCAGCGCGCCGGGGAACAGGCGGGTGGCCGCCGTGACGTAGGCGTCGATGAAGTCGTCGTAGCGCCGCCCCCGTGCCCGTGAGTGCCGGTTGCCGACGTAGAAGGGGTCGTTGAGCAGTTCCTCGTTGTCGGTGCCCACGTCCAGCGCGACCGGGATGACCCGGGCGGGGTCCACTCCGGCGGCGGCGGTGTAGACGGCCAGCTTGCCCGCGGCGATGCCGGCGGCGCCGCCCACCCCCCAGTCGCCGATGCCCAGGATCTGCTCGGCGTCGGAGGCGACGATCAGGTCCACGTCGCCGGGGCCCATGCCGAGGTCGCGGAAGGCCCGCTCGATGCCCTCCGGGTCGTCGACGGACAGGTAGACGCCGCGCGGCCTGCGATACTCCTGGTTGTAGCTCCTGATCGCCTGCGCGATCGTCGGGTCGTACACGATCGGGAGCATCTCGCGCAGGTGGTCGGTCAGGAGCCGGTAGAACAGCACCTGGTCGCGGTCCTGGAGCGCGTTCAGGTAGACGTTCTTGCGCAGGTCGGTCGGCTGCGCCAGGTACTGCGCGTAGACCCGGCGCGCCTGCCGGTCGATGGTCTCGACCGCCGGGGGGATCAGCCCGTCCAGGCCGAGGTCCGCCCGTTCCTCCCTGGTGAAGGCCGTGCCCTTGTTCAGCAGCGGGTTTTCGAGGACCTCCAGGCCGCGCGCGGTGGTGGCGTAGCTGCCGTCGGGGTTCTCCGTGAACCCGCGGCGCCCCCCGCGTGACCGTTCGTCCTTGCCGGAGGGCAACGGCCTCATCTCCCCGCGCCTACGAGCCGGGGGACCGCCCCCCAGGTGATCGGCGATCCCTGGCTAGGCTTCCCGCCCCCGCGACCACGGACCCCTCACCACCCGCAAAGTTTCCGCCACCCCTCCCACGGCCCCTTCTGCCGACCAGGCAACCCCGGGTGCATCCTTGCGGGAGATCTCTGTCGCAGGCCACCCGGGATCCGCGGCGGGGTCCGCGCGGTCGGCGCTCAGTGGCTCCCGATCGAGCCGACCCAGCTCTCTGTGAGGACGTCCAGCATCTCGTCGCGCCCGACACCCCAGGTCCCCGGTTTCCAGTGGCGCGCGACGTGGTCGAGCTCGGTGATGGCGATGACGCTGCGAAAGTAGCGGGTGCCGGCCGGGAACCGGTCGGCACGGTCGAGCCCCTCCTTGATGTCGCCGATGGCCTCGTTCAGCCACTCGTCGAGGAGCGTGCGGATCTCGGGGTCTACGGCCGCGGCCTCGAAGGCGGTCGTGGTGTAGGGGCGAATCGCATCCCATCGTTCTTCCGAGGTCGACGCGAGCCACGCGCGGATCCGCTCTCGCGAGCCGTCCTCGACCACGGCGACCAACTCACGCTCGGTCGACCCGTGCTCGGCAGAGGGGAGCCGGCCGAGCGCGGCGTTGAGCCGCTCCGAGACGAGGGCCTTCATCAGATCGACCTTGGAGGGGAAGTACGCATAGAAGGTCACCCGCGTGGTGCCCGCCGCCGACGCGATGTCGTCGACCGTCGTCGACGCATAGCTCTTCGACCCGAACAGCTCCAGGCCGGCGTCGAGCAGGAGCTTTCGCGTCATCTCCTTCTGTGCCGTACGAAGCGTCGCCATGCCCGCCAGCATAGAGCACGACGGCTGCGTTCCGCCCTTGCTGATCGTTCTGAATACGTGTTGCTCAGACACTTGATGCGATGTCAAGTTATGTGACACCTTGCACATCCAACAGGTGGTCGCGCTCACCTCGGGTGGCCGATCCCGAGCGGCCGGAACCGATCGTCCGGCCCCATCGACAAGGAAGAAATCGCAATGACGCAGACCGCTGCGCGCAAGCAGGGCTACACCGTCACGGTGGTCGCCGGCTGCTTCGCCGTACTCCTCGCGCAAGTGGCGTACTCGCTGCCCGGCGCGCTCAACGGCACCCTCCAGCAGGAGTTCCAGACCACCGGTGCCGAACTGACCTGGATCACGGCCGCCTTCGCCATCCCCATGGTCGTCTTCGAGCTGACCACCGGCGTGATCGGTGACCTGTTCGGTCGCAAACGGCTGCTGCAGGTGGGTGCTCTGCTGACCGTTGCCGGCTCGCTCGTCAGCCACGTCGCCGAGACGGTCCAGATCCTGTGGATCGGGCAGGTCGTCGCGGGTCTCGGAGCCGCGATCCTCTATCCGATCTCGCTCGCCATGCTGGCCGCGGTCAGCCCGTCGCAGGAGGCCCGTTCCAAGGCCATCGCCGTCTGGGCCGGCTTCCTCTCGATCGGTGCGGCGATCTCCCCGCTGATGGGTGGGTGGCTGGCCGCAGGGGGCAACTGGCGAACGTCGTACCTCGTGGTGATCGCGGCGGCGGTCGTCTCGATCATCATCACCCAGTTTGCTGCCGACTCCTCGGCGCCGGAGGGGCGCAAGCTGGACATCCCTGGCCAAGTCGCGCTGGCCCTCGGTCTGATCGCCATCCTCTTCGCCGCCACGCAGGGCTCCGAAGCCGGCTTCGCCCGCCCCGAGATCATCGGCGCCTTCGTCGCGGGCCTCGTGCTCCTCGGCGCTTTCGTCGTCATCGAGTTGCGGACCGACGTCCCGCTGCTGCACCTCAACATCTTCGCCAACCGTTCCTACGCGATCGTCGCGATCGCCACTGTGGTCGGCATGTTCGCGTTCCTCGCGACCTGCTACTCGATGAGCATCTGGCTCGGCGCGATCCAGCACCAGAGCGCTCTGAAGATCGGCGTGCTGTTCCTGTTCATCCAGGGTCCGGCCTTCGTGCTGATGGCGGCCGTCTCCCACCTGATCCGGAACTTCTCGCCTCGTTGGGTGCTCACCGTCGGTTTCGCCCTCATCGCCGTCAGCGGCATCTGGTGTTCGACGTTCGACGTCCACGACATGAACTGGACGCAGTTCATCGGTCCGATGCTGGCCCTCGGTGTCGGCTTCGCGCTCACCGTCGGCTCGATCACGGCCGTCGCGATCAACACCGTTCCGCTGCGGCTCGCCGGCATGGCCAGTGCCACCACCAACCTGCTCCGCGACTTCGGCTTCGCTCTCGGTCCGGTGCTCATCGCCGCGTTCGCGGTCAGCGGGGCGAACAGTGACCTGAGCGCTGGTTTCGGCAGGGCGATCGGTGAGTCCGGGCTCGAGCCGCCGTACACCGACATCGCCGGGGGTATCGCACATGGGAGTGGCGCCATGGCGATCAACTCGATGCCGGTCGTGCCCGGCGCCGGTCCGGACATGCCGCCGGTGCCGATGCCGGAGAGCCTCCACGTGCTCGCGCTCGAGTCGCTCGGCAGCGCCTACAGCCTCGCATTCCTGGTCGCCGGCCTCTGTGCCGCCGCCGCCGCGGCTCTGACGCTGTTCGGACTCTTCGGCTCGAAGCGCGCCGACGCCGAGGAGCCTCTCAGCGACGACGAACTCGTCCCCGCCGAGTGACCTGAGTCGCCGGACCGAGTCGAGGTCCCCGCTTCCCGGGGTGGGGACCTGGACCTGTTCTGTACAGGTAGATTGTATAATTTACCTATTGGATAATTGGTTGACATGCTGTTAAATCTACGTAACACGATTCACGCCGCGGCGTGACCGCGGTCACTCGCCGAGACCGAAAGGAGGGGCAGCGATGGGTGCCCAGACTGCCGAGAAGACCACCGACGACACCGTCAACACCGTCCTCGGCCCCGTTCCCGCGCAGGAGATGGGGGTCGTCTCGGTTCACGAGGCTCTGCTGTCGGTGGTTCCGGGAGCGGAGTACGCGTTCGACGTCACCATCGACCGTGCCGAGATCTTCGAGACCCTGGCCGAGAAGCTGAAGGACTTCCGCAGGCACGGCGGCGGGACGATCGTCGACAGCACCGGCATGTTCCACGGGCGCGATGTGAGGCTGTACGAGGCCCTCTCGCGCACGACTGGCGTGCACATCGTCGCGTCGGCGGGCCAGGGCCCCGAGGAGATGCTCGGCGGCTACTTCCTGACGCCGCAGACCAACCCCCCGACGCCATGGCCGGCCGAGAAGTTCGCTGATCTCTTCGCCAAGGAGGTCACCGAGGGCATGGTGGTCCCCCGTGTCGAGCGGCGGGGTGCCGCGGGCCTCGTGGCCACCGCCGCGACCCTCGCGGGCATGACCGCGACCGACGAGAGCCTGTTCCGCGGCGCGGCCCGCGCCGCCTTGGCCACCGGTGTCCCGGTGTCCATCCGCTACGGGAACGACGCCGTACGCGACCTCGAGATCGTCCTGGACGAGAAGCTGCCGGCCGACCGCGTCGTTGTCGGCGGGCTCGACCGCAAGGACGCCTTCGCGGCCGGCGCGCCGCTCGAGGTCGCGACCCGCGGCGCCTACGTCGCCCTCGACCACGTGGGCACCGAGGACGACGCCCACGTCACCGACACCGAGCGCGCCGCCCTGGTCGCCGAGCTGATCGAGGCCGGCCACGGCAACCGGATCCTGCTCTCGAGCAACGCGACCGGCGTCGCCAAGGGCCACCCGGCCAACGACGTGCGCTACAGCTACGTCCTGACCGCGTTCGTCCCTCTCCTCAGGGCACAGGGCCTCAGCGGCGAGGACGTCCAGCGGATCCTCGTGGACAACCCGCGCGACCTGCTGTCGGTGCGCTGAGCGCGCGACAGCCCAAGACCATCAAGTTTTTCCCTAAAAGGTGAGTGCCGTGTCGAGAGTGAACACCGTCCTGGGGCCGATCCCGGCCGAAGAACTGGGCCTCGTGGCCGTCCACGAGCACATCGGGTACGGCATGCCGGGCTCCGAGCTGGACACGAAGTGGTGGAAGAGCCCCGAGCAGCGGTACGAGGAGACCGTCCCGAAGCTGCGCCGGTTCCATGAGTACGGCGGCGGCACGTTCGTCGACGCGACCGGCATCTGCAACGGCCGAGACGTCGACTATTACAAGTCGCTGTCCGCGAAGACCGGCGTGCACATCGTGGCGAGCACCGGCTTTGTCGGCGGCGACACCGCGCTGCCGTTCTTCGCCCGGGCGAGCGTGGAATACCTGGCCGAGCACTTCGTCCACGAGATCACCGTCGGCATCGGCGGCACCGGCAGTCGCGCCGGCATCATCAAGGTCGGCGTGAGCCGTGGTGGCCGCATGACGGACCTGGACAAGCGCATCTACCGCGCTGCCGCCCGCGCCGCCCTGGCCACCGGCGTGCCCATTCTGACCCACCTCGCGATCGACGCCGAGAACGCGATCGCCATCTTCGACGCGGAGGGTCTCCCGCTCGACCGCGTCCTGTTCGGGCACGTCGACGATGGTGTGAACGCCGACAAGACACGCGACACCTGGATCGCGGAGCAGGGCGGCCGGGTCGGGTTCGACACCTTCGGCTACGAGACCGAGCTCGAGGACCCGCCTTTCTGGGCCCGTCCGCGCAAGGAGCGGCTGGACCACTTCCTCCGGTTCATCGGTCAGGGGCACCTGGGCAAGGTGCTCGCCTCGGCCGACGCCAACTGCAGCCCGCTGGGCTGGCCGGGCGTGAAGGGCCACACCGTCAACTACATCTTCACGGACCTCATCCCGGACCTCCGCGCCGCCGGTCTCGACGAGGCCGCGATCAAGACCATCTTCGTCGACAACCCCGCCGACTTCCTTTCGATCAAGAACTGACAAGGACCAGAACCATGCAGCCCTCAGACCTGAAGAACCTGAACATCGCCGTCGTCGGCGCGGGGTACGGCGGCGCGGCTGCGGCCAAGGCCCTGAGCCTCCTCGGCGCCACCGTCAACGTCTACGAGCAGGCGAGCCAGATCCGCGAGGTCGGCGCCGGCATCGGCCTGCGGCCGTCCACCATGGACCGGTTCCGCCAGTGGGGCATCTTCGACGCGATCGCGAAGGTGAGCTCGCCGAGCGACTACTTCGAGATCCTCACCGCCACCGCCGACCCGATCATGAAGGAGGCGTGGCCGGAGATCGACACCTTCGGCGAGAAGACCCACCTGATCCACCGCGGGGACTTCATCGAGGCTCTGCTGGGCGTGCTCCCCGAGGGCATGGTGCACCTCGGTCACAAGCTGGAGAGAGTCACGGACGAGGGTGACAAGGCGACGCTGACCTTCGCCAACGGCGAGTCGGTCACCGCCGACCTGGTGATCGGTGCCGACGGCATCAAGTCGGTCGTGCGCGAGCAGCTGTTCAGCGACAACCAGCCGGTGTTCTCCGGCGAACACGCCTACCGCGCGGTGATCTCCAACGACGACGCCCACGGGATGGCCGTCGACGACAACCTCCGGATGTACATCGGCCGGGGCACGAAGGTCTACTTCCTGCCGCTGCGACACCGCAACCAGGTCTCGTTCGACATCACCGCCCTGTGCCAGGACGGCATCTGGGCGCCGCAGGTCACCAAGGACGACCTACTGAAGACCGTCGAGGGTTTCGACGAGCGGATCGTGAACATCACCCGCGGCCTCGACATGGACGCCGTCAACTGCCGCGCGGTCTACGACATCAACCCGGTCGATACGTGGCATTCGGCCTCCGTCGTCCTCGTGGGCGACGCGGCCCACTCGATGCTGCACCACCAGGGCCAGGGCGCGAACTCGGCGATCCTGGACGCCGGCGCCCTCGCCGACGCCCTCAAGGAGGCCGACTCCGTCAAGGAGGCGCTGGCGCGCTACCAGGCCACCCGCAAGCCGGTGACCGACGAGCTGCAGCGGATCTCGCGCCAGGGCTGGACCGATGACGAGATCAACGACGTCTTCCCGGGCCAGAAGCCCGCGTCCCAGAAGTCGAAGGCCTGACGCCATGCCACTGCACCCCGACATCGCCCAGGTCCTCGCCGGCCTGCCGGCCCCGCCTGACGGTCCGCTCGACCCGGTCGTCATGCGCGCGGCCGAGGAGGCGCAGGTTCCTCCCATGGAGGAGCGCCTGCCGCTCCATTCGGTCGAGGACACCACGGCGCGGACTCCGGCGGGCGAGGTCCCCGTGCGGATCTACACGCCGGTCGACGCCGAGGCGTACGGCCTGCTGGTCTACTTCCACGGCGGCGCCTTCTTCCTCGGCGGCCTGGACACCCACGACCACGTCGCGCGGTCGCTGGCGAAGGAGACCGGGCTCAAGGTCGTCTCCGTCGGCTACCGCCGGGCGCCCGAAGCCGCCTTTCCGGCCGGCCTCCACGACTGCTACGCGGTGGTGCGATGGGCCGCCGAGAACGGCGAGCGCCTCGCATGGGACGGCGCCACTCTCGCCATCGCCGGTGACAGCTCGGGCGGCACCTTCGTCGCGGCCGTCGCCGCGATGGCCCACGACGAGGGATTCGATCGCGTCACGCACCAGGTCCTCTTCTACCCCTCGCTCGATCTCGACTTCGACGTCGACCGCTACGCCTCGCTTCGCGAGAACGCCGTCGGCTACGGCCTGGAGACGGCGGGGCTGAAGCCGTTCAACGCCTTCTACCTCGACAGCGGCGCCGACCCCGCCGATCCGCTGGTCTCGCCGATCAAGCGGGCCGACCTCACCGGGCTGCCGCCCGCGCTGATCGTGACCGCGGAGTACGACCCGCTGCGTGATGAGGGCGAACTCTACGGCCGGCGCCTCAAGGAGGCCGGAGTCGACGTCACGGTGAGTCGCTACGTGGGCGCCGGCCACGGATTCGTGCAGCACTTCTCCTGGATCCCGGCGTACCACCGGGTCTTCGAGGAGACAGCCGCCTTCCTGAGGAGCGAGTCATGACGGACGTGAACGTTCATCCCTTGGTCTCGCCGTGGGGTCGGTTCGGTCTGTACAGCTTCTTCATCGACGCCCCCCAGCCGGCCATCGTCGACACCGGGATCGCCTCCTCGCCCACCGAGGGCATGGTCCCCGCACTCGATGCCATCGGGCGCCGCATCGAGGACGTACGCTGGATCCTGCTGACTCACGGTCACATCGACCACGTCGGCGGTGCCTACGCCCTGTGGGAACTCACCGGCCGGCGCGCGCAGGTGGTCATCCACGAGGCCGACGCCCCGATGCTGCGCTCGCGCCGGGCGCACGTGGATGAGTACCTCCACGGTCGGGCGCAGTACCTGAACGCCCCCGAAGGCGCGGCGAAGGTGACGGCCGCGGCCAACGCGGTCATCTCCGGCGAGATGGAGCCGACCATGCTGCTCAAGGGCGGCGAGACCCTCTCGCTCGGTGGCGACGTCACCGTCTCCGTCCACTCGATCCCAGGCCACACGCCCGGATCGGTGGCCTATGTGATCGACGGCCGGCGCTCGGTGTTCGTCGGCGACGCCGTCCAGGTCCACGGGGCCGCCAACGGCTTCCCCGGCTACGTGGATCCGGTCGCGTACCGCGCCAGCCTGCGGTACCTGCGCGACGAGATCCGTCCGCAGCACCTGTACCTCGGGCACCCGTACCGCCGCGCAGACGGCATGCCGTATGGCGTCGAACTCGACGCCGACCAGGTTGGGGAGGCGATCCAGGGGAGCCTGGACATCGAGACCGGTGTCGGCGAAGCGGCCTGCCGCTGCCTTCAGGACGGCCTGCGGGAGACGGACTCGCCGTACTCCCCGTTCGCCCCTGTCGCCGACAGGCTCGGATACACCGGCGACCCCACGCTCGAGCCGTCGCCGTTCTTCACGTCGATGCACGGCTATCGCACGCACTTCACCCAGAACTCGTGACAGAGGACAAGGAACTTCGCACTCATGGCTGACTTCCAGACGATCCAAGCGGGCGAGCAGACGATTGCCGTCCGCAAGGACCTGCAGGTGCCGATGCGCGACGGCGTCACCCTCGCCGTGGACGCCTACCACGGCACGGAAGACAAGCCGCGGCCGGCCCTGATCGCGATGAGCGCCTATGGCAAGGAGCTGCAGGCCCTCGCCCTCACCACGCCGCCGCAGCGTCGCCCCAGCCCGATGTGGGACGGCTGCATCGAGGCCGGTGACATCGCGCGCGTCGTCAAGGAGGACTACGTCCACGTCATCGGTGACATGCGTGGCACCGGTGATTCCGGCGGCGTGATGATCGGCAACTACAACTCCGGTGGCGTTCCCCAGGGGCAGGACCTGTACGACCTCATCGAATGGGTCGCCGGGCAGCCGTGGTGTGACGGAAACGTCGGCATGATCGGCATCTCCTACTTCGGGTCGATGCAGGTGCTCGCCGCGGCCGAGCGGCCGCCACACCTGAAGGCGATCTTCGTCAGCGGCGGCCATTTCGACTTCTACGAGACCACCTACCACGGCGGCATCATGTGGTTCATGCCGCGGGCCGCCCGCGAGGGACGCGGTGGCGACTCCGGCATCGCGCACACCAACGTCAAGTCCCGCATGCAGGAGCTCTACTCCCCGGAGGAGCTCAAGAAACTCGTCGACGAGCGGCTCCAGGACCCGGACGTGGCCGCGTGGCCGAACCTCGTGCACGTGCTGAAGTACCCGAAGAACCGCGAGTTCTGGTTCGACATCGTGATGAACAACCTCGACGGGGAGTGGTACGAGGAGCGCAACCCCATCGCGCTGGCCGAGAACATCGACATCCCGGTCCATCTGCAGATCGACCAGGGACGCGGCTGGACCGTGGACGGCCACATCGAGCTGTTCAACGTGCTGAAGGGTCCCAAGAAGCTGGACATCGGCTCCTACCCGCCGATGCAGTCGCGCCCCTGGATCGAGGAGCACGACAAGATGTTCCGCTGGTACGAGTACTGGCTCAAGGGCATCGACAACGGCATCATGGACGAGCCGGCCGTGAGCGTCTCCGTAGAGGGCTCGCGTGAGGTGGTCACCGCAGAGCAGTGGCCGCCGAAGGAGATCGAGTACAAGCCGCTGTACCTGCGCCCGCGCCACAAGCTCTCCTGGGAGCCTGAGCTGATGGGCGCGGAGCACGCCGCCCCGGACGGCTTCTACCAGGCACCGCTGACGGTGACCGACAAGGTGGAGACCGTCAGCTGGAGCACCGAGCCGTTCGAGGAGCCCACGGAGCTCATCGGCACCGGTGCGGCGCACCTGTTCGCCGAGATCGACCAGGATGACACGAATTTCATCATGCGGCTGTGGGACGTCGCCCCGAACGGAAGCCGCCAGCTGATCACCACAGGCTTCCTCAAGGCGTCGCACCGCGAGTTGGACGACCGGACGACCGAGGGCAACCCGTACCACCCGCACACCCGCGCCGTGCCGGTGGAGCCCGGGAAGATCGAGGAGTACGTCCTGCGGCTCTGCCCGTTCGCGGCGACGTTCAACCCCGGCCACCGTCTGGTGGTGGAACTGTCCAACGACGAACCGCTGGCCGACGCGCACAACTCGCTGCTGCCGCCGGACGCATTCCACCTGCCGGTGGGTCGCCCCGTCACCCACAAGATCTATCGCGACGCCGCCCACCAGTCCCGGCTCGTGCTGCCGTTCACGAAGCGCACCGCGGTGGAGAACAGGTAGGCGAGCATGGCATTCATCTACACAGCGGCCCGCACTCCCTTCGGCCGGTTCAACGGAGCGCTTGCCGGCGTCCGTTCCGACGACCTCGCGGCGACCGCGATCACCGGTGTGCTCACGAAGGCGCCGGCGCTGGACCCGGCCGAGATCGGCGAGATCGTGTGGGGTTGCGCGAACCAGGCCGGCGAGGACAACCGCAACGTCGGACGGATGGCCGGGCTGCTCGCCGGAGTGGCGGTGTCGGTGCCTGCGACCACGGTCAACCGGCTGTGCGGCTCGTCACTCGATGCTGCGATCATCGGGTCCCGCACGATCGACACCGGTGACGCCGATGTCGTGCTTGTCGGCGGCGTGGAGTCGATGACCCGGGCGCCGTGGGTGCTGCCGAAGCCGGACCGGGCATTTCCCGCCGGCGACACAACCGCCGTTTCGACGACGCTCGGCTGGCGCCTGGTCAACTCGCGGATGCCGTCGGAGTGGACGGTGTCATTGGGGGAGTGCAACGAGCAGCTGCGGGAGCGGTTCTCGATCTCGAGGGAGCGGCAGGACGAGTTCGCCGCGCGGTCGCACCGGCTCGCGGCGGCGGCATGGGACGAGGGCTTCTACGACGACCTGGTGGTTCCGGTCGACGGCGTCGACCTGACCCGCGACGAAGGCATCCGCGCCGACTCCACGCCTGAGAAGCTCGCCGGCCTCAAGCCGAGCTTCCGGCCCGACGGCACGATCACCGCCGGCAACGCATCGCCACTCAACGACGGGTCGGCGGCGTTGCTACTCGGTTCGGAGGCCGCTGCCGCGCAGATCGGGCTTGACCCGGTTGCCCGGATCTTGGGGCGTGGTGCGTTCGCGCTGGAGCCGCAGGACTTCGGGTTCGCTCCGGTCGAGGCTGCCGACAGGGCGCTGGAACGGGCCGGCATCGGCTGGGATCAGGTGGGTGCCGTCGAGCTCAACGAGGCCTTCGCCGTCCAGTCGCTCGCGTGCGTGGACGCCTGGAACATCGACCCCGAGATCGTCAATGTCAAGGGTGGCGCGATCGCGATCGGCCATCCGCTCGGCGCCTCGGGCGCCCGGATCCTCGGCACCCTCGCCAAGGTTCTGGTCGCGAAGGGCGAGCGGTACGGCGTCGCCGCGATCTGTATCGGCGTGGGTCAGGCGCTCGCCGTGGTCCTCGAGAACGTCACTGGAGGACCAGCGTGAGCAAAGCGCAGATCTTCGCATCGCCGGAGGAGGCGGTGAGCGTCGTCAAGGATGGCGACACCGTTCTGGTGGGTGGCTTCGGATTCGCCGGCATGCCGTTCGACCTGATAGATGCCTTGATCCGGCACGGCGCGGGCGACCTCACCATCGTGTCCAACAACGCCGGCAACGGCGACGTAGGCCTGGCCGCCCTGCTGAAGGCCGGCCAGGTGCGGAGGGTCATGTGCTCCTTCCCCCGGCAGGTCGACTCCTACGTCTTCGACGACCTCTACCGCCGCGGGGAGATCGAGCTCGAGGTCGTCCCGCAGGGCAACCTCGCGGAGCGGATGCGGGCGGCCGGGGCGGGCATCGGGGCGTTCTACTGCCCGACGGGCGTCGGCACGCCGCTTGCCGAGGGCAAGGAGACCCGCACGATCGACGGACGCGACTACGTCCTCGAGTACCCGATCAAGGGTGATGTCGCCCTGATCTCCGCTCGCACCGCCGACACGATGGGCAACCTCGTCTACCGCAGGACCGCCCGGAACTTCGGCCCGGTGATGGCCACGGCCGCCACGACGACCATCGTCCAGGTCTCGTCGATCGTGGACGCGGGGCAAATCGACCCGGAGGTCGTCGTCACCCCGAGCATCTACGTCGACCGCGTGGTCCAGGTCGAGCCGCGTCACTACACCGTGCAGGGAGCCCGCTGATGCCACTCAATCCCGACCAGCTCGCGGCCCGGGTCGCGCAGGACATCGAGCCGGGCAGTTTCGTCAACCTCGGCATCGGCCAGCCCACCAAGGTCGCCGACCACCTTCCGGCCGAGATCGGCGTCGTCCTCCACACCGAGAACGGCATGCTGGGCATGGGCCCCGCGGCTGTCGGCGACGAGGTCGACCCTGAACTCACCAATGCCGGCAAGGTGCCCGTCACCGAGCTGCCTGGAGCCGCGTATTTCCACCACGCGGACTCCTTCGCCATGATGCGTGGCGGCCACCTCGACGTGTGCGTCATGGGTGCCTTCCAGGTCTCGGCGAGCGGTGACCTCGCCAACTGGGACACCGGCGCGCCCGGCTCGATCCCCGCCGTCGGCGGCGCGATGGATCTGGCGATCGGCGCCAAGCGGGTCTATGTGATGATGACGCTCTTCGCGAGGAACGGTAGCCCGAAACTCGTGCCCACCTGCACCTACCCCCTCACGGGTGTCGGCTGCGTCAGTCGTGTTTACACCGACCACGCCGTATTCGAGATCACCCCCGATGGCGTCCGCGTGCTCGAGTCGTTCGACACTTCCGTCGAGGAGCTTCGCGCCCGGCTGGAAGTCCCGCTCGCGGTCGACGTCCACTGACCGTTCCCGTCCGTCGGTTAGAGGGGGCGCGATGCTCGCGAACCATGCCTTTGCGGCCGAGGATCCCGGCCGTCCGCCGGTTTCGTCTGGTGCCCCTTCAGACGGAGCGGGCGAGATCGGCCTCGATGGCTTGTCCATTACCTTCCGATTCTGCAGAACAGAATTAGCCGTTCTGCAGAATGCGACAGTAGCAACATTAGCCATATGAGCACCCCTGTGACCACGCCAGAGTCCCCGGTGCAGCTCCGTGCGATCAACGCGCCGGGCCGAGGTCACTTCGAGGCCCTCCAGCTCGACCGCACCCGGCACGACACCCGTATCGAAGGGACCACCCGATGAAGCTCGCCACCCTCCGCGTCAACGGCTCGACCCGGGCCGTGCGACTCGACGGTGACCGGCTGGTCGACCTCGGCGCCACCGACCTCGGCGAACTCCTCTCCCAGGACGGCTGGGCCGAGAAGGCCGCGGCCGTCGACGCGAACGCCGCCAGGACCTACCCCGTCGAGGGCGCGGACTTCGCGCCGGTCGTCCCGCGCCCCTCGAAGGTCGTCTGCGTGGGACTCAACTACAAGAACCACATCCAGGAGATGGGCCGCGAACTTCCGCAGTATCCCACCTTGTTCGCGAAGTTCGCCGACTGCCTCATCGGCGCCACCGACGAGATCGCCCGCCCTGAGGAGACCACCGAGTTCGACTGGGAGGTCGAGCTCGCCGTGGTGATCGGCGCGCCGGTCCGCCGGGCCAGGGGTGTGGAGGCCGAGGCCGCGATCGCCGGGTTCACCGTCCTCAACGACATCACCTGCCGGGACTGGCAGTTCCGCACCCGCGAGTGGCTGCAGGGCAAGATGTGGGACTCCTCCACCCCGGCCGGCCCGTACGTCGTCACCCCGGACGAGCTGCCCGGCGGCGTACGCCCTGAGCTCGAGGTCAAGCTCAGCGTCGACGGCGAGGTCATGCAGCACGACAACACCGGCGATCTGCTCTTCGACCCGGTCACGCTGGTGGAGTACATCTCGACGGTGGTGCGCCTCAACCCCGGCGACATCATCGCCACCGGCACCCCCGGCGGTGTCGGCCACGCTCGCGACCCCAAGCGCTACCTGACCGGCGGCGAGCGCGTCGTCACCGAGATCCAGGGCATCGGCCGGCTCGAGAACACCGTGGCCGAGGAGGGCGCAGCCTGATGCGCCGCACCTTCGAGGACGCGCTGAGCTGGAGCGCGGCGGGCACCAGACTGTTCTTCGGCGCCGTCGCCGGGTGGGGCGAGGAGCAGTACCTCGCCCCCTCCGGGCTCCCCGGCTGGACCCGCAAGCACCTGGTGGCGCACGTGGCGGCGAACGCCGACGCGCTGAGCAACCTGGTGCGCTGGGCCGCGACCGGCGAGGAGACCCCGATGTACTCCTCGATCGAACAGCGCAACGCCGACATCGCGGCCGGCTCCGAGAAGCCGGCCGCCGAACTGGCCGCCTGGCTGCACGAGTCCGCGGACCGGCTCGCCGCCGGCACCGCCGCCCTGAGCTCCGAACAGTGGGACGCCGAGGTGGTCACCGCCCAGGGCCGCACGGTCCCCGCGACCGAGATCCCGTGGCTGCGTTCGCGCGAGGTCTGCGTGCACGCCGTCGACCTGGCCGCCGGTGTCGCCTTCGCCGACCTTCCCACCGGCTTCCTGGCCGCTTTGGCCGACGACATCGCGGGCAAGCGCGGCAACGCTCCCGGGCCCGCGGTCGTCCTCACCGCCGCCGACACCGGTGACTGCTGGGAACCGTCCGGTGAAGACGACGCCACCGCGGTCACCGGCCCGCTCGCGGAGGTCGCGGCGTACCTCGCCGGCCGTCCGCACGCCCTGACCGCGACCGACGGCTCCCCCGCTCCGACACTGCCGGCGTGGTTGTGAGCGTTCACGGCACCGAGGAGAGCAACGTGACCACACCTACGTCCGCGAACCCCGTCGATGTCCTGATCGTCGGGGGCGGCGTCGGCGGCCTGAGCGCGGCATTCGCTCTGGCCCGCGAGGGCCTGCGGGTGCGCGTGCTGGAGCAGGCCCGCGAGTTCGGCGAGGTCGGCGCCGGCCTCCAGATCGCACCCAACTGCACCCGGATCCTGCACGACTACGGCCTGCTCGACGAGGCCAAGAGCCTCGGCGTGCTGCCGATGAGCATGGTGATGCGCGACGCCGTCGACGGCAGCGAGCTGACCCGCCTGGACCTGGTCGACCTGGAGCGCGAGTACGGCTTCCCTTACATGGTCATCCACCGCAGCGACCTGCACGGCATGTTCCTGCGTGCCTGCCGGCGCGCGGGAGTCGACCTGGTCACCGACGCGCGTGCCTGCGGCTATGAGAACACCGAGTCCGGCGCCCGGGTACTGCTGGAGGACGGCCGCGCCGACGAGGCCCGGATCGTCATCGCCGCGGACGGCCTGCACTCGGTCGCACGCCGACTCCTGGCCGACGACGAGCCGGTCAGCTCCTCCTACGTCGCTTACCGCGCCGCCATACCCATCGAACAGGTCGGCCGGGACGTCGACCTCACGGAGGTCTCGGTCCACGTCGGCCCGCGCTGCCACTTCGTCCACTACGGGCTGCGCGGCGGCGAGATGCTCAACCAGGTCGCGGTCTTCCAGTCCCCCAAGGCCCTCGCGGGCGAGGAGGACTGGGGCACACCCGACGAGCTCGACAGCGCCTTCGCCGCGACCTGCCCGGACGTCCAGGCCGGCATCCCGCTGATGTGGCGCGACCGGTGGTGGCGGATGTTCGACCGCGACTCCATCATGACGTGGGTCGACGGCAACATCGCGCTGCTCGGCGACGCCGCCCACCCGCCGCTGCAGTACATGGCGCAGGGCGCGATCATGGCCATCGAGGACGGCTGGGTGCTCGCCAAGCACGTCGCCGCGCGCTGTGCCAAGGACGGCTCGATCGACTGGCCGGGCGCCCTCGCGGCCTACGAAGCCGTCCGCCCCGAGCACTGCCGACGCGTCCTGGCCACGGCCCGCGCCTGGGGAGAGCTGTGGCACCTGGACGGCGTCGCCCGCCTCCAGCGCAACGCGCTCCTGCGGGCCCGCGACACCTACGACTACTCCTTCACCGATTGGATCTATGGCCCCACGGCGCTGACGCCGGAGGAGGAGCCGCCGATGTTCTCGCCGATCCCGCTGGATTCCGTCGATGTCTCCGGCCTGACCGACAGGGCGGAAGCATCCCCGATACCAGCCGGACATTCACCCGCCGGACCTGTCCAACGATCCGCAATACTGAACATCTCCGCAGACCAGGCCATCTCCTGAGCTAGTTCGGATCTGCGGCATGCTCTGGGGGGTTCTTGTTTGGCTTTGACGACAGCGCTGATGACAACGTGCATCTATGGGCACTGTGCGGCTGACCCCGTTTTGTCGGCGTCGATCGGTAGCGTCCTTCGTGCTTCAGTGCAGGTGCGTCGACCACCCGCATCTGGAGAACATGCAGTGCCGGAAAGAAAGCGGCCCGAGACCGCTGGGTCTCGGGCCGCTCCTCGTTGCGGTTACGGTCGAACCTGTATGTTGCCTCCGTTCAGCGGCAGCTGCGCAGTCGGCGTGCCGAGCTGGTAGTACGTGCCGCTGGCGTCCCAGACCCGGATCGCGTAGGTGTCCGGGTTGGTGGTCGCGTTGCCCGAGCCGGGCTCGCCGTTGTCGGTGACGTCCACCTGGAACTGGTTGTTGCCGCCTAGGCTGTACGCGATTCCGGTTGCCCGGTTGACGGCAGTGATCGTGCTCTTCCCGGTGAAGGTGGCGGTGCACACCTTCGGTTTGGTGCTCGTGCAGGACTGTCCCAACGCGGTCATCGCGTTACTCTTGATGGTCCAGTCGTAGTCACCTGCGGGCAGGTAGCCACCCGCAGGGTTGGCGACCTGGTCGGCGGTCAGGGTCTTCCGGTAGGTGTACTGGCTGTTGCCCTGGATGTTGCCGTTCTTCAGGTACTTCGCGGTGAACCCGAAGTCGCTCTTCGTACCGAGGTTTGGCTCGGTCAACCAGCCGCCGCCGGTTGTGAAGCCGGTGCCGTTCAGCACCAGGTACGAGACCGGCGTGGAGGGTTCGGAGGTCTGCTTGTTGGCGTTGGTCGCGGTCGCGGTCAGGCTGTGCGAGCCGGCCGCGAGACTCGACTCGGGTGTGCACGACCAGCTGCCGGTGAGGTCGGCCTCGGTGGTGCAGACCGTTGTGCTGCCGTCCCTGACGGCGATGGTCGACCACCGTTCGGCGGAGCCTGTGACCGTGACCGCGCCGTCGCCCGCCGAGGTGTCGGCCGGCGACGTGATGACCGGCGGGGGCGGTGCCGTCTCGGCCATGAAGGCCATCAGCTCGGCCACGACCAGGTAGTTGGTCCCGCTGAGCTGCACCTGGATGTAGCGGCCGGTCATCGGCCCGTCGATGGTGGTGGGTCGGCCCATGGTGCCGGTGTCATGGAACGACCAGACCCCGGGCGTCGCCGCCCATGCCGCAGCCGGCTTGTCGTCGGTGAACGGGGTGCTGGACACCAGTACCCAGTAGTCCTTGTCGCGGTCCACCTCTGCCTGGGCGCCCGTCCGGTTCCACACCTGGATCTTGTCGAGGTTGTACACCTGGCCCAGGTCGACTCGCCACCAGGCGTTGGCAGCGGAGTTGGTGTGAGCCATCGCCTGCTGCGTGTAGTCGCCGCTGGTGTTGCCGTCCACGCCCTTGCCCGCGCTCAGGTCGCCGAAGCCGGTCAGCGTGGAGATCTGGGACGCCGGCTTGCCGAGGGCGACGTTGTTACCGCCGACCAGGCCAGACTTGGTCCCGACGCCTGCCGCGTTGGTGACGGTGAGGTCACCCTTGGTCTTGCCAGGGGCGAAGTGTGCGATGAGGTAGTTGGGCGAGACGTACTGCACGAGCTTCGCGGGATAGCCGCCGATGGCCACCTGGGAGTCCGGGCTGAAGCCGGACCCGGAGATCAGCGTGCCGGCCGCGGAGTCGGGGTCGCTCACGATGTAGATCCGCGGCGGCTGCTGGTACAGCTGGTGCTGGTAGGCCGGCTGCAGGCCGGCGTTGGAAAGCAGCGAGTTCGGGATGACGCCGGGGCTCGGGTTGCCGGAGATCTGGACGTTGCCCTGGCTCGTGAAGTTCGCCGCCGGGCCGTTGAAGCTGCAGATGTTGCTGTTGATCGCGCCCACCCGGTAGTTGTTCGTGACCCGAACCGGGCCGGGTGTGGTGCAGCCGCCGTTGAAGCCGCCGCCGTTGCCGTACTCGGCGTTGCCGTCGAGCAGGATGTAGCTGCTGCCCTCGTCGTGGTAGAAGAAGTACCGCGGGCCGGGGTTGCTGAACGCGACGTTTCCGGTGACCTGCAGCGCGTGTTCCCAGGTGTTGTTCGACTGGTGGCCCTGGGTGTACATCGGCCCACCATCGCTGCGGTCACGCATCGTGTTGATGAAGACGTTGTTGCGGATCGCGTTGTCCTGGTTGATGCTGGGGTCCGCGGTCAGGTGGTTGATATCGATGTGGTGGCCGCCCCAGCCGAAGCTCACGCCGGTGTACGGCATGTCCATCAGCTGGTTGTGCTCCACGACGGTGCCTCTCGTGTAGTACACCGAGATGCCCACGCCGCCGGAGAACTCCTCGGCCACGTTGTGCAGGTAGTTGTTGCGGATCGAGTTGTTGATCGCGATCTCGTCCGGGTCGTCGTCGAGCGGCAGCGGGTCGTCCATCGCACCGAGCACGAGGCCGTTGCTGGAGATGTCAGTGAACTCGTTGCCCTCGACGAGGTCGCCGTTGGCGCCGTGGTAGAGCCACAAGCCGGCGTTGCCGATGTGGCGGAACCTGCTGTTGAGGAACTGGACGTTCTTCGTGCCGCTCAGCTGCACCGCCGCGGTCGGCGGTGTGTAGTTCTCGGTGGGGCACTGGCCGGGCAGTTCGCCGGCCGGCGGGAAGACAGGCGGGTTGGTCACGTACTGGCACAGGCCCTGGAAGTTGTAGCCGTTCGGCAGCGTGACGGTGTTGCTCGCCTGGATCTGGGAGAAACCGACGTTGGTGCTCGGCTGGTACCAGGTGGTGTGCGCGTACTCGATGCCCGTGAACGTCACGTTGGCAAGTGGATCGGTCCAACTCGCCTCGCTGTGGACGACGTGCTCGTTGACGGCGAGCACGAAGGTCATGGACGCGGGGTCCTCACCGCTCTTGGGCCAGTAGTAGACCTTGTGAAGGGACTTGTCGTAGTACCAGTCGCCCGCCTTCATGAGCTCGAAGGCGTTCTCGATCCAGGTGGGCTGGGAGTTCGCCGCCAAGCTTGGGAAGCCGCCGGACGGGTTGTCGTTGCCCTGGCCGATCGGCGAGGAGCGGCGCTGGGTGTTCTGCCAGCAGGGCTGCGACATCGTCACCGCGGTGCCCACGATGCTGCCGACCAGGCAGCGGCTCTGGCCCCAGGCCTGGTGGTTGTCGTAGACGAACTCGATCTGGTCGGGGTTCCGCCACGACGCGAGCGAGGAGTTGGCTGCGGTGTAGCCGCCGCTGGCGAAGTTCGAGGTCGGCGTCGTGCGGGTCAGCGTCACGGGGTTGGTGCCCCGCGAGCGTGGCACTCGGACGTCGTTGGCATAGAGCCCGCGGGTGCTGATCCCATCGGGGACGTCGACGCTCCAGCGGTTGGGGGCGTCCGCGGCCGGCGCCCAGCCGCTCAGCGGGATGCCGCCGGAGAGGATGGGCCGCTGCGGACCTGCGGGCTGCCACACGATCCGGAACCCGTTACGGCCGGAGTCGGCCGAGGTGAAGGTGAGCGGTTCGGCGAGGTAGTAGGTACCTCCGGCCAGCAGCACGTGGATGTCAGAGTCCATGCCGGCCGCAGCGGTCCGCGCGGAGAGTTGCGCCTGCTGGATCGAGCAGGGCTTGTCGGCGGTGCACGCAGTGCCTGTGCCGTGCGGGGCCGCGTAGATACGGTGCGCCGCCTCGGCGGCAGCGTAGCCCGGGGCGCCGACCGCGACGGCTGCCAAGCCGAGCACCATCGCGATGATGGTGCCGAGATACAGGCCACGCCGGGTGCCGGTGCCGCGTCCGGCTGACGGGGCACAGCGCGGTGAGGACGAGGACTGTTTGGCTGCGCGAGGGCTTGTAAGCGGTCGTGGAGTGGGGGGGCGGATCACGGGGGACTCCCAGTCTGCACGGAACCTATAGGAAATTTTATCTAGAATGCAGGGCCAGTGTGCGGAGGTCAAGATAAAACCCGGCGTGACATGGCGACACTCAGAGTGGCGGCTCGCGATGAAGACGTCAGCCCTGCGCGACACGAAACGCCGCGGCTGAACGCAGCGCACCAGCGCCATCGCGGGCGCTCCGCGGTGCGCGACGGCAAACGGTGGCGAATGCCCGGCCAGAGGCGGCCGCGAGCGTGGCCGGATCCGCGTCGCCTGCTGCGATGGCCTGATGTTCCGCGATGATCGCGGTGCCGAGCCGCATGCTGTAGCGCTGGCGAACAGATGCAGGTGGCAGTTGGTCCTGACGAACGCCTGAAACAGTTGCTCGTCGCCGGCGAGTTCGGCGATCCGCCGGGGTGTCAGGACCGGCGTGGTGAAGGAGCCGCGCAGTTGCTCCTTGCGGGCCAGGCCCTCGGACTCGAGCTGCGCGGTGCCTTGTCCGGAATCAGTCGAAGGCCGGAAGCTGCCGCTCGCGTGCCCTGGTCAGATGCTCACGCATGGCCTCTTCTGCGTCGTCGGGGCGGCCGGCCTGGATGGCGGCGGCGACACGCTGGTGCTCCTCGCCTGTCGTGCCGGCCTGGGCGTAGGGGAAGTACCGCCGGTGCAGGTGGAGATGGACATGCAAGCGGTCGAGGCCGTCGCGGAGCAAGGGGTTGCCCGACGCCTCGGCGATGAGGTTATGGAACCGGGCGTCGTGCGTGGTGAAGGCCGCATGCCAGCGCCAGCCGTCGGGGTCGTCTCCCTCCGGCGCTATCGATGTGGCGGCCTCCGCGGCGATCGCCTCGCGGTGCTCGGGGGAGGCTCGCTCGGCGGCCCATCGTGCGGCGGCGCACTCGAGCAGCAGCCGCAACTCGAACATGTGGGTGAACTCGGCGCGGGTGAGCAGGGGGCTGACGGTGTAGCCGACGAGGGGGCGCTTGCGGACCAGCCCGTCGGCCTCGAGGCGGGCCAGCGCTTCGCGGACGGGTGTGGGGGAGACGTCGAGTTCGCGGGCCAGCGCGTCGATGTTGACGCGGTCGCCAGGCTGCATGCTGTGCTCGAGGATTAGCGCCCTGAGCGTGTCATACACATCGTCGCCGAGCGTGGACCGCCTGAGTCGGATCGGTTTGGGGGGTGCCATCCAGCCCAATCTTCCTACGAAGTCGGAACATTTCCCCGGGGTATCAGGTCTTGACGACCTCGCCGGGGCGGACTATACATCCGGGGAACATCCTATAGGATCCATCCCTCGGAGAGGTGCAGTCATGAATCTACCCCTCACTCGGCTCGGCGGACTGGCTGTCGCTCTGGTGCTCACCGCCGCTGCCACCGCCGGCTGCACCAAGAAGAGCGACGACACAGCGACGGCCGGTGCGACCACCCGGACGCCTGCCCAGGTCAAAATCGCCCTGGTCCCCGGTGGGGCACACCCCTACTTCCAGCCGTGGAAGGACGAGGCCGCCAAGGTGAAGACCGATCTGGGCCTCGGCGACGCCACCTTCAACGAGACCTCCAACTGGGACCAGACCAAGCAGAACGACGTGCTGAAGTCCCTCGCCGCGCAGGGCTACAACGCCTTCGGCATCTTCGGCGTCTCCCCGGAGAACATCAACGCCACCTTCGACGACCTCAAGAAGCAGGGCTTCCGGGTCGCCTCGCTGGCGTCCTGTCCGGCCGGCAGCGTCAACAAGGCGGAGTTCTGCCTGTCCACCGACGTCGAGCTGGCCGCCTACAAGGCGGCGCAGGCCGCGATCCAGGCCATGGGCGGCCAGGGCAACCTCGTACACCTGACCGGCAACAAGGTGGACTCCAACACCCAGCGCCGCATCGCCGGGGTGCAGAAGGCGGTCGACGAGACCGGCGGGAAGGTCAAGCTCCTGCAGACCGTGACCGACGTGGACAAGGACCTGCAGACGGCGCAGAAGGCCGTCGCCGACCTCCTCGCCGCCAAGGGCGACCAGATCCAGGGCATCGTCAACACGGCCTACAACCCCGCGGTCGCCTCCGCCGAGGGCGTTAAGCAGGCTAAGCTGCCGATCAAGGTCGTCGCGATCGACGACGACAAGACCATCCTCGCCGCCATCCGGGACGGATCGGTCGCCGCCTCCGTGCTGCAGAACCCGGTCGGCCAGGCGTCCGTCGGGTCGTATGCGTTGATGAAGCTCGCGGGCGGCTGCACGATGACGGAGTCGGGAGTGATCATCGACTCCGGCTCCTTCGTCGTCGACAAGGCCAACGTCGACACCTATGACACCGACCGGCAGGCGAAGACGGACGAGCTGAAGAAGACGTTCGACAGCCAGTACCTGTCCTGCAAGTAGTCCTTCACGCCCAGTAGGAGCCTCCCCTTGCCCGCGATCACTCACGCCGAGGCGTATCTCGTCGACCTGGAGGTCGAGACCGTACGCACGGACGCCGTCCAGTCGTTCATCAAGCAGGAGACCGTCTTCGTCGAGATCCAGACCGACGACGGCGGCACCGGCACCGGCTACTCGTACACGATCGGCACCGGTGGTACGGCCGTGCTCGCCCTGCTGCGCGACTACCTGTTACCGAGGCTGGTAGGCGCGGACGCTCGTCGGGTTGAGTCGGTGTGGCACGACCTGTTCGCCGCGACCCGGGCGACCACGGTCGGGGCGATCACCTCCCTCGCCCTCGCCGCCGTCGACACGGCCCTGTGGGACTGGCGGTGCCGCGACGCGGGACAGCCGCTGTGGGTGCTCGCGGGTGGTGCGAAGGACCGCATCCCGCTGTACGACACCGAGGGGGGCTGGCTGCACCTCACCACCGAGGAGCTCATCACCGGTGCGAAGGCCAGCCAGGCCGCGGGCTGGCCCGGGGTGAAGCTCAAGATCGGTCGCTCTCCCGTGGAGGACGCGGAACGGCTGGCCGCCGTCCGCGCGGCCGTCGGGCAGAACTTCGACCTGATGCTCGACGCCAACCAGTCACTCACCGCCGCGGAAGCCATCAGGCGGGCACGGCTCCTCGAACCGTTTGACCCCTACTGGTTCGAGGAGCCGCTGCCGAGCGATGACGTCTCCGGACACCAGGCGCTGGCCGCGTCCGCCTCGATCCCCGTTGCGGTCGGGGAGTCGCTCTACTCGGTGGCGCAGTTCCGCGAGTATCTCCACCGGCAGGCGGCCGGCATCGTACAGGTGGACGTGGCGCGCATCGGCGGAATCACCCCGTGGCTCAAGGTCGCGCACCTGGCCGAGGCGTACAACGTGCCGGTCTGCCCGCACTTCCTCATGGAGCTGCACGTGAGCCTCTGCTGCGCCGTGCCGAACAGCCGCTACCTGGAGCACATCCCACAGCTCAGGGCGATCACCCGCCGGGAGACCGAAATCGTCGACGGGCACGCCCTGCCGCCTACGACTCCGGGGCTCGGCATCGAGTGGGACCGTGACGCGATCGACGACCGGAGAGTCCGGTGAGCACGCAGACCACGTCTCCATCCGAGGCGCCGGCGGCGGGCTCGCCGGAACCGCGCAGGACGTCGATGATGCCGCTCTGGGCCAACCCGCGCATCGGCCTGCTCATCCTGCTGATCGCCCTCGTCGCGCTCTTCACCGCGCTGCGTCCCGCGTTCATGGACACCACGCTCACGCTGGTGCCGCTGCAGTCGGACATCAGCGTGTACGCGGTGGTCGGCCTCTCCCAGCTGGCGGTCCTGTCGCTCGGGCACATGAACATGGCCGTCGGCCGCATGGCCGCGATGAGCGCGTTCGCCATGGGGCTCGCCTATGACCGGCTCGGCTTGTCGCTGGTGATCAGCCTGGTGATCGGGCTGATCGTCGGGATGTTGCTGGGCGCGCTCGCCGGGCTGATCATCTCGCGTACCGGGGTCAACTCGTTCGTGGTCACGCTGGCGATGGACTTCGCCCTGGTGGGTCTCATCACGATCCTCTACAGCCGGTTCACCGACGGCGTCGCCTTCAGCGGTCAGCCCGCCGGCATGGATGCCCTGCGCAACGACACGTTCGCCGACTACTGCACGGGCGACATCTGCGGCCCCAACATCCCCTTGGTCGTGCCGATCGCGCTTGTCGCGGCGCTCGTGGTGGGGTTGCTGTTCCGCTTCAGCAGGCTGGGCCGCGAGATCCTGATGACCGGCGCCAACGGAAAGGCCGCCGAGCTGTCCGGCATCCCCATCCGGAACCGGGTGGTGCAGGCGCACGCGCTCAGCGGGCTGCTCGCCGGGCTCGCCGGTTTCCTGCTCGCCGCGAACAACGGAGCGTTCTCGGCGAGCATCGGCGACTCGTTCCTGCTGCCGTCGTTCCTCGGCCCGGTGCTCGGCGGCACGCTGCTGGCCGGTGGCGCCGTCAGCATCCTCGGCACGGTGCTGGGCGCGACGCTCACCCAGGTCATCTACAAGGGGCTGAACCTGCTGCAGTTCCAGCTCGACCAGCTCAATCTCTACATCGGCATGGTGCTGCTGGTCGCGCTGTCGCTTGACCGGGTGCGCCACGTCGTCGCAGAACGAAGGGGGGTGCGGGTATGAGCACCGGTACCACGACGGCCGGCCGTACCGCTCTCGGCGGGAGGCTCAAGGAGGTCACCGTCCGGCCGGAGTTCACCCTCGCCGTGCTCGCCCTCGCCGGCTTCGTCGCGCTTGCCATCGCCACGGACGGCAATCTGCTCTCCCGCGGCACGCTGGACGCGTTCTTCCGGTTCCTCGCCGTCCCGATCGTCATCGGGCTCTCCCAGATGGTGGTGCTGGCCATCGGCCAGATGAACCTGTCGGTCGGCGCGCTCACGGGCCTGTGCGCCATGGTCGCGGCATGGCTCATGCTCGAAGCCGGCCTGCCCGCCCCATTGGCCGTGCTGGGCGCGCTCGGGGTCGGCCTCGCCGCCGGTCTCGTCAACGGGCTGCTCGTCGTGTTCACCCGGATCAACGGCTTCATCGTGACCCTCGCCACCATGACGATCATCGTGGGGCTGCGGTACGGGGTGAACGGCCCGGGCACCTTCCAGGGCTACTCGCAAGGGCTGCGCGACCTCGGCACCGCCTCAGTGCTCGGCCTGCCGGTCGTCTTCGTCCTCGCGCTGGTGGTGGCCGCCCTGGTGGCCATGTTCTTCGGCCGCACGGTCACCGGCCGGCAGTTGCTGGCAACCGGCGGCAGCCCGTTCGCCGCCCGGCTGTCCGGTGTCTCCAACGACCGGTCGATCGTCATCGCGCACGGGCTCAGCGGCCTGCTCGCCGGGGTCGCCGCCATCATCACGGTCGCCGCCTCCGGCTCCGTCAATTACAGCATCGGCGACGATCTGCTGCTGCCGAGCTTCGCCGCGCCGATCATCGGCGGGGTGGCGCTCACCGGCGGAGTGGTCAGCGTTGTCGGCACCTGCCTTGCGGCGTTCCTGGTCCGGCTGGTCGACGTCATGCAGGCGCAGTTCGACATCAACCCGCGCTGGATCGACCTGATCATCGGCGCGGTCGTCCTTGGTGCGGTGCTGCTCGGCACCGTACGACAGAAGTTGTCGAAGGGGTCGTCATGATGCTCACCGCCGAGAGCCTGGTGAAGACGTTCCCGGGAGTGCGCGCGCTGGACGGCGCCACCCTGCGGCTCGCCGCGGGCAGCGTGCACGCCCTCCTGGGCGAGAACGGCGCAGGCAAGAGCACGCTCATCAAGATCATTACCGGCGTGTACCGGCCGGACGGCGGGAGGGTCCTGCTCGGCGACACCGAGTTGCACATGAACGGGCCGCTCGACGCCCAGCGGGCCGGCATCGGCGTGGTCCACCAGGAGCGCAACCTGATCCCCGAGTTCTCCATCGCGGAGAACATCGTGCTGCACCACCTGCCGCGGCGCTTCGGGCTGGTCGACCGGGCGCGGATGCGTGCCGAGGCCCGCCGCTGCCTTGACCTGCTCGACCTGGACCTCGACCCGGACACCCCGGTCTCCCGGCTGTCCGTGGCGCAGGCGCAGCTGGTTGAGATCGCCAAGGCGCTGAGCGTCGACAGCAAGGTGCTGCTGCTCGACGAGCCGACCGCGTCGCTCACCGGGGATGAGGCCGACCGGCTCTACGGGATCGTGCGCAGGCTGCGCGACAGCGGGCACGCCGTCGTGCTGGTGAGCCACAAGCTGGAGGAGGTCTTCGCGGTCGCGGACACGGTCACCGTGCTGCGCGACGGGCGCAGCGTGGCCGAGGCCAAGCCGCTCGCCGACTATACGCAGGACCAGATCGTCGACCTCATGGTCGGGCGGGCGTACTCCTCGGTCCGCCTCGCCGAGCGTCACGTCGACCCGGAGACGGCGCCGGCCTTGCGACTCGACAAGGTGTGCACCGCGCGGGGCCACCGCGACATCTCCCTGTCCGTACGTCCGGGGGAGATCCTCGGACTGTACGGCCTGGTCGGGGCCGGCCGCAGCGAACTGGCCAAGGCGCTGCTCGGGCTCGACCGGATCACGTCGGGAACGGTGGAGGTTCAGGGCCGTCCGGTGCGTATCCGCGATGTCGGTGATGCGCTTCGCCGCTACCGGATCGGCTACGTGACGGAGAACCGCAAGGAAGAGGGCCTCTTCCTCGACCAGCCGATCACCCGCAACGTCGGTGTCACCGTGTGGCGGGGCCTGGCCAGGGCCGGGCTGGTGACCGATGGGGCGGAACGTCGCCTGGTGGCCCAGTACGTCAACCGGCTGGGCATCCGGATCTCTTCGCCTTCCCAGCTCGCGGGCCAGCTCTCCGGCGGCAACCAGCAGAAGGTCAGCCTCGCGAAGTGGCTCGCCGCCAACTGCGAGATCCTGATCGTGGACGAACCGACGGTCGGCATCGACGTTCGCACCAAGGCGGCCTTCCATGAGCTGATCGCCGAACTGGCCGGTTCCGGGCTGGCGCTGCTGCTGATCTCGTCAGACCTGCCGGAGATCGTCACCCTCGCCGACCGGATCGCGGTGATGAACGACTTCAGCCTCCGCGGCGAGCTGGTCAACGACCACGACTACGCCCGGATGAGCCAGGCGATCATACGGTTGGTCCACGCGGGGACCGGCCCTGCGCGGCCACCCGCGGGTGAGGGTGAAGCGGCATGAATCCCACTGATCGGGTCCGGCTGGGCCGGACGGACGTGCAGGTGACCCGGCTCGGCCTCGGGCTCGCCCCGCTCGCCGGGCTCTACCGGGAGGTCGGCGACGGGCAGGCGTACGCCACCGTCGAGCAGGCCTGGGAACTCGGCCTCCGATACTTCGACACCGCGCCGCTGTACGGCAGCGGGCTCTCCGAGCGGCGCGCGGGCCGGGTACTGGCCGGCAAACCCCGCGCGGAGTTCGCCGTCTCCACAAAGGTCGGTCGCCGGCTTGTCGGGTCCGGTGGCCGGGAGGCCGCCCCCGACCCCGGCGACCGGAACGATACCATCTGGGCCGAGCCGACAGACGTCGTGCCAATCCGGGACTTCAGCTCCGAGGGGGTGCTGCGGTCCTACGCGGAGAGCCTGGACCGGCTCGGCCTGGAGCGGGCCGACGTGCTGCACATCCACGACCCCGACGACCATTACCCCGAGGCGCTCGCCGGGGCCCTACCGGCTCTGGTACGGCTCCGCGCCGAGGGCCGGATCGGGGCGGTCTCGGTCGGGATGAACCAGACCGAGATGCTGGCGGACTTCGTCCGTACCGGTGAAGTCGACTGCGTGCTGCTCGCCGGCCGGTACACGCTGCTCGACCAGTCCGGCCTCGCCGAACTGCTACCACTGGCCGCCGAGCAGGGGGTTTCCGTCATCGCCGGGGGTGTCTACAACTCCGGCCTGCTCGCCGACCCCAAGCCCGGCGCCACCTACGACTACCTCCCCGCCCCGGCCGGCCTGCTGGCTCGGGCGCTCGCCGTACAAGAGATCTGCGCCCGGCATGACGTGCCGCTGCGGGCCGCCGCGATCCAGTTCCCGCTCGGCCACCCGGCGGTCGTGAGCGTCGTCATCGGCGCCCGCTCGCCTGCTGAGGTGGCCGACGCCGTGGCGATGTTCTCCCACCACATCCCGGACCGGCTCTGGCAGGACCTGCGCCGCGAAGGGCTGCTCCCCGAGGAGGTGCCGACGCCGTGATCATCGACTCCCACCAGCATCTCTGGACCGCCGACTACCCATGGCTGGCCGATCCGGCGCTCGACCGGATCCGCCGCGACTACGGCGTGGAGGACCTGCGGAAGAACCTGCGCGCCGCGGGCGTCGACCGGACGGTCCTGGTCGAGGCCGGCCGGTGTGACGCCGCCGAGACCACCGAGTTCCTGGCGACCGCGGCGGCGACCCCGGAGATCGCCGGTGTCGTCGGCTGGGCGTCGCTCACCGACCCCACCCTGGCCGACGTCATCGCCGGCCATCGGGCCGGGACCGGGGGTCACCTGCTCGTCGGCATCCGGGACCAGGTGCAGGGCCATCCCGACGACTTCCTCGACCGGCTCGATGTGCGGGCGGGTCTGCGCGCGGTCGCCGCGGCCGGACTCGTCAACGAGGTGGTCGTGCGTGGCCCGCAACTGCCGTCGGTGGCCAGGGCGGCGCGGGCGCTGCCGGACTCCCGGTTCGTCCTCGACCACCTCGGCAAGCCGAGGGTCGCCGCCGGCGCGGGGGGTGTGGACGAATGGCGCGCCCTCATCGCCCCGGTGGCCGCATGCCCGAACGTCGTGGCGAAGATGTCCGGCCTCGTGGCCGAGGCCGATTGGTCCCACTGGACGGTCGAAGACCTGCGTCCCTTTGTCGAGACCGCCGTGGAGATGTTCGGCGGCGGCCGGCTCATGTTCGGGTCGGACTGGCCGGTCTGCGAGGTGGCGGCCTCCTACACCGAAGTTCGCGCGGCGTTCGAGGAGATCCTCGGCGGGACGCCCGACGACATCTTCGCGACCACGGCGATCAGCATCTATCAGTTGGAGATCTCATGAGGTACATGCGGGTGGGCCCGGCGGGGGCCGAGCGCCCCGTGGCTCACGTCGACGGTCGATACTTTGACCTGTCCGGCGTCACCAGGGACATCGACGGGGCATTTCTCGCCTCCGGCGGTGTCGGCGCCGACCAGGCTGTCCGGTTGCCGGAAATCGACGTCGCGGGGCAGCGGATCGGTGCGCCGATCGCCCGGCCGGGTGTCGTGCTCTGCATCGGCCAGAACTACGCCGCCCACGCGGCCGAGTCGGGCAGCGAGCCGCCCGAAGTGCCGATCATCTTCTACAAGGCGCCGAACACGGTCGTCGGGCCGTACGACGACGTGCTCGTCCCGCGCGGCTCGAAGAAGACGGACTGGGAGGTCGAGCTGGCCGTCGTCATCGGTCGGACCGCCCGCTATATCGAGTCGCCGGAGGTGGCGCTCGCCTATGTGGCGGGGTACGCCGTCTCGAACGACGTCTCCGAGCGGGATTTCCAGCTCGCCGTCTCCGGCGGGCAGTGGTCCAAGGGCAAGTCATGCGAAACGTTCAACCCGCTCGGCCCGTGGCTCGTGACTCCCGACGAGGCGGGCGACCCGCGCGCCTTCGGCCTGCGATCGTGGGTGAACGGCGAGCCCAGGCAGGACTCCACCACGGCTGACATGATCTTCGATGTCGCCTACCTGATCTGGCACCTGTCGCAGTACACGGTGCTCGAACCCGGCGATGTCATCAACACGGGCACGCCGCAGGGTGTGGCCCTGTCCGGTCGGTTCCCCTACCTCGCGCCGGGCGACGTGATGGAGGTCGAGATCGATGGTCTCGGCCGGCAGCGCTCGGCCTTGCGGGCGGTGAAATGAAAATCACCGCGGTCGAGACGCACGACATCCGCTTTCCGACCTCGCGGCAGCTCGACGGCTCCGACGCCATGAACCCCGACCCGGACTATTCCGCCGCCTACCTGATCCTGCGTACGGATGCGGGCATGGACGGGCATGGGTTCACGTTCACGATCGGCCGGGGCAACGACGTCTGCCGGGCCGCCATCGACGCCCTTGCCCCGCTCGTGGTCGGCCGGCCGGTGGACGACCTGGGGGAGTTCGCCAGGCGCCTCACCCATGATTCCCAGCTGCGCTGGCTCGGCCCGGAGAAGGGCGTGATCCACTTGGCGACGGCGGCTGTCGTCAACGCCGCGTGGGACCTGGCCGCGCGGGTCGCGGGCAAGCCGGTGTGGCGGCTGCTCGCCGACATGAGTCCGGAGCAGCTCGTCGACCTCGTCGACTGGCGCTATCTCACCGACGCCCTCACCCCCGCCGAGGCGCTCGACCTCCTCAAGGCGGCCAGTCCGGGCAAGCAGGAACGCATCGCCGAGCTCGAACGGCACGGGTACCCGGCGTACACGACGTCGCCGGGCTGGCTCGGCTACGACGACGCCAAGCTCGTACGGCTCGCCAAGCAGGCCGTCACCGACGGATACACGCAGATCAAACTCAAGGTCGGCGCCGACCTCGATGACGACCTGCGCAGGATGGCCCTGGCCAGGGAGGCGGTCGGACCGGGGATTCGCATCGCCGTTGACGCGAACCAGCGCTGGGACGTCGCCGACGCGGTCGAATGGATGACCGCGCTCGCGCCGTACGACCCGTGGTGGATCGAAGAGCCCACCAGCCCCGACGACGTGCTCGGGCACGCCGCCATCAGGCGCGCCCTGGCCGCCGCGGGCCCGGGCGGGCGGCCGGTCAAGGTCGCCACCGGCGAGCACATGCAGAACCGGATCGTCTTCAAGCAGCTCCTGCAGGCCGACGCGGTCGACTTCGTGCAGATCGACGCGTGCCGGGTCGCCGGGGTCAACGAGAACATCGCGATCCTGCTGCTCGCCGCCAGGTACGGCAGGCCGGTCTGCCCGCACGCGGGCGGCGTCGGGCTGTGTGAGCTGGTCCAGCACCTGTCGATGTTCGACTACGCCGCGGTCTCCGGATCGCTGCAGGACCGGGTCATCGAGTACGTCGACCACCTGCACGAGCACTTCGTCGATCCGGTGGTGATCTCCAACGGGGCGTACATGCCGCCCAGCGCGCCCGGCTTCTCCGCGGAGCTGCGGCCCGAGACGCTGGCCGTGTTCTCCTACCCGAACGGCCCGGCATGGCGTTGATCCACGTCGAGCTGGCCACCGGGCACGCGCAGATGCGTCCGGCCGGTGACTTCGACGGGCCGGTCGCCGCGCTGCGGGTGCTTCTCGACGCCATCGACGGCCCGGTCGAGCCGGCCGACGCGCCGCTGGCGCTCGTGGCGAGCAGTGTCGCCGGGGTGGCGGGGCCTGGGCTGGCGCGGTGCGCCGCCGTCGGGCTCTCGCCGCTGTCCGGCGGTGTCGCGGAGACGCGGGCGGAAGGTCCGTACGCCGCGGGGCTGCGGGCGGCCGGGGTCACCGGCGTGGTGCTGCACGGCCGGGCGGCCGGACCCGTCTGCGTGGTGGTCGAGGCGGGGCAGGCCAGGCTCGACCCGGCCGGAGAGTTATGGGGACTGGAGACCGGCCCGGCCACCGACGCCCTGCTCGCCAGGTACGGCGCCGGCGCCGCGGTGGCGGTGATCGGGCCGGCCGGTGAGCACGGTGTGCGGTACGCCTCGATCGTCACCTGCGGGGACCATCCGCTGCCCAGGCTCGGACTGGGCGCGGTGCTCGGCACCAAGAACGTCAAGGCGGTCGTCTGCGTCGGTGGATCCACGCCGCCGGTCGCCGATTCCGACGCGCTGGGCCGGGTAGCCGCCGACTACGCGGCGGCGCTGCCCGGCAATCCGCTCACCGCCTGGCAGCATGGCGAGCCGGGTTTCGGGGTCTGGTCGGCCGAGCCCGGCTATGCGCCGGTGGCCGGTTTCGCCGACACCACCTCGCGCGGCGGCGTCGGCACCGCGCCTGCGCTGGAGCGGATCGCCGCCTGTCCCGGCTGCCCGACCGACTGCATCAAGGTCTACGCCGGGGCGGCGCTGCATCAGGAGGCGCTCGCCATGCTCGGGCCCAATCTTGGCGTCGCCGATCCGTGGGCCGTGCACGCGAGGTGCGTGCAGCTCGGGCTGGACCCGGTGTCGCTAGGCGGCACCCTCGCGGCCGCGGGCGTGCCGGCTGCCGAGGTGCCTTCCGTGATCGAGCGGATCGGGGCCGGAGGCGACCCGCTCGGCGAGGGTTCGGCCAGGATCGCCCCGGACCATGCCATGGCGAGCAAGGGGGTGGAGTTGCCGCCCTTCGACCCGCGGGTGCAGCCGAACCTCGGACTCGGGTACGCGGTCGCACCGATCGGGCCGCGCTACGACATCATCGAGCACGATCTCGACTTCGACCCGGCCGAGGGCCTGCCCCACAGCTATCCGGAAATGGCGGGATTGGGCGTGAGCGTACCGCGCCCGCGGGGTGAGATCGATGTTGTCCGCACCGCGCAGCTCCTGCGGCTGTGGAGCGGTCTCGACGCGCTCGGCATCTGCCCGTACGCCGCGACGCCCACCCGTCCGCTCACGCTTGCGCAGGTGGAGGCGCTGGTTGAGGCGGTCACCGGTGAGCGGCCCGACGTGCTGTCGCTCGGCGCGGAGCGGCTGCGGCTGCAGCGGGAGGTGAACCGGCGGCTCCGCATCAGTCTCGAGGCGGACACCCTCCCCGACAGGTTCTTCAACGAGCCAGTCGCCACCGGAAGGTACGCCGGTGCGGTCCTCGACCGGGAGGCGTTCATGGCCGCGGTGGCCGAGCTGCACCGCGAGCTCGGGTTCATTTGAAAGGAAGCGATATGGGAAATTTTGACGGATTGGTCGCCGTGGTCACCGGAGGTGGCTCGGGGATCGGCAAGGCATGCGTCGAGGCGTTCGTCGCGGGTGGGGCGAAGGTGGGCGTGCTCGACCTCGACCCCGGTGAGCAGGGCGGCGCCACGCTCGGCGTCGTCGCAGACGTCGCCGACTCCGTGTCGCTGGAAAAGGCCATGGCCGAGGTGGCCGCCGCCTTCGGCGGCATCGACATCCTGGTCAACAACGCGGGCGTCAGTGCCGTCGGCACCGTTGAGGCGAACGACGACGCGGAGTGGCACCGGGTGCTCGACATCAACGTCGTCGGGGTCGCCCGCACAACCAAGGCCGCACTGCCGTACCTGCGCCGCAGTGCGCACGGCGCGATCGTGAACACCTCGTCGATCGCCGCGACGGCCGGGCTGGTGCAGCGGGCCCTGTATTCGGCGTCGAAGGGCGCGGTGCACGCGCTGACCCTGGCGATGGCGGCCGACCTGGTCGCCGAGGGCATCAGGGTCAACTGCATTGCCCCCGGCACGGTCGACACGCCATGGGTGGCACGGCTGCTCGCGCGGACCGACGACCCGGAGGGGGAGAAGACGCGCCTCGCGGCCCGCCAGCCCACCGGCCGGTTGGTCAGCGCGGAGGAGGTCGCCGCGGCCGTCGCCTACCTCGCCGACCCCGCGGCCGGTGCGACCACCGGGATGGCGCTCGCCGTCGACGGCGGCATGTCGGGCCTGCGGCTGCCCCGCGCCTGAACGGGGTGGCGGCGGTCAGCGGGCCGGGCGCCTGGTCCGGCCCGCTGACCGCCCCGTCTCGCCGTGGCCTGCGGGTGCCGAGATGACAACCCATGACGCCCCGCTACCGCCAGGCGCTCGGCCGCCTGGCGGTGGCGGGCCACAGTCGCCCGGTACATGCTTGCCGCCCGGTGTCTGGCCCGGTTCGGGTTCACCATGCCGCCGCACAACACCAGCAGGTCGGACTACCCGGCGAACGCCGAATACTTGGGGTGGCTGGGCGCGCTCGACGTCAGTAAGAATGGATACACGGGCACGGAGCGCCAACTGCTCAGCGACATCGAGGCCGCCCGCGCCGGGATACGCGGGTACAGCATCCCGCTGGAACAGGATGACGTCCAAACTGGCGGCGTCTCCACCTTCAAAGGAAAACCCGTGCCGAAGTACGGGTGTGACGGCGAGTCCCAGCGGCAGCTCAACGGGCAAGCGCCGGGGCCAGACGGCAAGGTGCCAGCCATGCCGCACATCTAACCTCTACAACTTCATGGTCCCAGAACTGATTAGGCCCCCTCGCGATGATTGCGGGGGTCTTCTGATCTTGTACAGCTGCGAGATACAGCTACGGGGTCAGTCGCTTGTTCAGGCGCTTCAGCGCCTTGCGGGTTTCGGGGTCTTCGCCGTCGAAGTCGACGCCGTCCCAGACCAGGCCGAGCACTTCGCCGCGACGCAGGCTGAGGAGGAGCACCAGGACGTAGGCGGCGTACAGGGGCTCGCAGACATTTCGGAGTGTTCGAGGAAGCGGCGGGCTTGGTCGAGGCTCCTGGTGGTGTGCTGGCGGCGCTTCTTCGTCGACTTGCTGGCGTTCGGCATGACAGTAAGACCGGCGACGTTCTTCGTGATCAGCTCTTCACGGATGGCGCTGTCGGTGAAAACCAGGTGACGTCTTACATCGCTTGCCGCAAGGCTGGTCGCGGTCGATGAGTTTTGTCGGTGGCTGCAGCCAGTATTTGCTGCATGGCTATGACTGCTCGTGAGACCGAAGGCTGCGACGCCAGCCATGACCACGTTGTGCCCGAAAACCCCGAACGAGGTTCCGTGTCCAGTCCACAGCTCGACTCACTTGCCAAATCCGCGGCAACGGTTTCAGGTCGCACCCCGGCCGTGATCCGACTGCTGGTGCTCGCCACATTCGTGGTCATCCTCAACGAGACGATCATGATCAATGCGATCCCGCAGTTGATGGGGGCGCTGCACATCACCGAGCAGACCGCGCAGTGGCTCTCGACCGCCTTCATGCTGACCATGGCCGCGGTCATCCCGATCACCGGGTGGTTCCTGCAGCGGGTGTCCACGCGCCACGCGTACGCCACGGCGATGGGTCTGTTCCTGCTCGGCACGGCGTTAGCCGCCGTCGCGCCGTCGTTTGAGGTGCTGCTGGGCGCCCGGATCATCCAAGCGTCCGGGACAGCTGTGATGATGCCGTTGCTGATGACGACGCTGATGCAGGTGGTGCCGGAGAAAGACCGGGGCCGGGTGATGGGCACCGTCAGCCTGGCCATCTCGGTCGCGCCCGCAATGGGCCCAGCGATCTCGGGGGTGATCCTTCAGTTCGGGTCTTGGCGCCTGCTCTTCGCCGTGGTGCTCCCCATCGCCGCCGTGATCACTTGGGGCGGCTTAAGGCAGCTCAAGAACATTGGCCAGCCTGAGTTCAGCACTATTGACTGGTTCAGTGTGGCAACCGCCGCGGCCGGCTTCGGCGGCCTGGTCTACGGGCTTAGCCGGTTCGACAGCGGTAACGTCGGCGTTGCCGCCGGAATCGTGGCGGCCGGCCTGGTCACCATCGCCGTCTTCATCGTTCGCCAGCTGTCGTTGCAGAAGCGCGGCGTGCCGCTGATGGACCTGCGGACCCTTCGGCACCGCACCTACACGGTCGCGCTGATCCTGATGTCGGTGGCCTTCATGGCGATGCTCGGCTCAATGATCTTGCTGCCGCTTTATCTGCAAAACGTCCGCGAACTCAGCGCCCTGCAGACCGGACTCCTCGTGATGCCGGGCGGCCTCGCGATGGGTCTGCTCGGTCCGACCGTCGGCCGCCTGTTCGACAGGTTCGGCGGCCGGGTTCTGGTTATCCCCGGCTCGATCGGGATCACGCTCGCGCTCGCTGGCTTCACCCAGGTCACGATGACCATGCCGTACTGGCAGCTCCTCGGTCTGCACGCGCTGCTGATGGTGAGTCTGGCCGCGACCTTTACCCCGGTGTTCACCCTCGGGCTCGGAGCGGTTCCCTCGCACCTCTACTCCCACGGCAGCTCCATCCTGAGCACGCTCCAGCAGGTCGCCGCGGCCATCGGCACCGCGCTCGTGATCACCGTGATGAGCGCGCGAGCCGATGCCCTGAAATCCGAGGGAGCCACCGAGGCGCTCGCCAACCTCGGCGGCATGCGACTGGCCTTCATCATCGGCGCGGTGCTGTCCGTGGCTGTGGTCGTCACCGCCATGCTCCTACCGGCCCGGGCGGAGAGCGCCGGCGAGCATGAGGGACACGGTCTATGAAGCCGACGTGATGGCGGTGGAGTGGGACGCCGTGATCCCTCTTGCCGGGCGGACTGGGCCTGCCCGGCAGCAAGCAGATCAAGTTCGCCGCCGCATATGCCGGGCGGACCGTGACACATACGTTGGCCTTGTCTACCTCGTCTACTACGTTGCCCATATCAGCAGCGTAGGCAACGTGGCTAGGGGCTGCTGATCATGCGGAGCGGTATTACTGCACCTCCGGCCTGCACCTGCCGGTCGCGGACATCCTGCGCTTCATAGCCGTCGTCTACGGCGCCCACTTCGCCACCCACGACATCCGGACTCGTGGGCGCCGCCCGCCGGAGAGGAGAAGGCGTGCCAGGTGCCCAGCACACCGGTGTCGAAGGCGGCATCGGCCTGACCGCCCTCATGGTCGCCACCGCGCGGGCGATCGAGACCCACCGGCGCGATGCCCTCGCCGGCGACGCATACGCCGAGCACTTCGTGCGTGCCGCCGCGGCGTCCGCGGCGTGGGACGGGTGAACCGCTCAGCCGGCCAGATGAAGATCGTGAAAGCTCGAGACTAACGGGCAGACGCATGGAAGCCGCGGGCGGTCGTCCACCAGACGGGTGCGACACCGGCCGCCGTAACCAGGCGGGACGCTTCTTGTCGCCTTTGGCGGAGGCGCTCAGGCTCCGGGGTTATCAACATCGTGCGCGGCAGGGCCGTGGGGGGCTGAGGTGGGCGCCTTGGTCTTCCCGCCCGGCCTCGAAACCTCTTCTTGGGTCGCGGCCCAGCTCGCGAGCAGTTTGAGCGCGTCTGCGCTGGGAGTGCCGGGGGCGGCGGTGTAGACGAGGATGGTCAGGCCGGGGTCGGAGGGCAGTTCCATGGCCTCGAAGTTGAGGTCGAGGTCGCCGACGACCGGGTGGTGCAGCTTCTTGAAGCCGGTGCGGTGGAAGCGGACGTTGTGTGCCGCCCAGCGCTGCCGGAAGGTCTCGCTGCGAGTGGACAGCTCGCCGATCAGCTCGGTCAGCGCCTTGTCGTAGGGGTGTTTTCCGGCTTCTGATCTGAGCATGGCGGCGATGTCGTCGGCGGCTCTCTCCCAGTCCTGGAAGAATTCCTTGGACGCCGGGTCGAGGTAGATGAAGCGGGCGCTGTTCGCCGGTCGCCTCGGGTCGGCGAGCATGGGCGTGTAGAGCGCGCGGGCCATCCGGTTCGCCGCCAGCATGTCGTGCCGATCGTTCCGGACCCAGGCCGGCGCGTCGGTGATCGCGTCGAGGACCTGCTGAACGGACGGCCGCACCTGCTGTGGTGCGCTCCGACGCCTCGGCGCCGGCGACGCGTTGGACTTGCGTGCCAGGTCGAACAGGTGGTCGTGTTCGGCCTCGTAGAGCTGCAACGCGCGGGCGAGAGATTCCAGGACGCTGTCGGATGCCCCGGCGAGGGTGCCGCGCTCCATGCGCACGTAGTAGTCCACGGAGACCCCGGCGAGCATGGCGACTTCCTCACGGCGAAGCCCCTTGACGCGGCGGTTGCCGCCGTAGGCGGGCAGGCCGGCCTGTTCCGGGGTGATCCGGGCCCGGCGCGAGCTGAGGAACTCGCGGATCTCGGTCTGAGGGTCCATGCCTACGACGGTACGCCGGGCACCTGGACGTGAGGGAGGCACTGGCATTACCGGGCACGACAGGCACTCCCGCGCACGTGAGACCCGCGTTTCACTGGGATCACCGGCCGCAAGGAAGCGCATCAGCGCCTGCGGCCGGTTCGACTTCTCGCAACCAGGAAAGGGCCACATGCGAGCCACGTTCATGTACGGCGCCGGAGACGTTCGCATCGAGACGATCCCGGACGCGGTCATCCATCAGTCCACGGACGCGGTGGTGCGCGTCACCCGATCTTGCGTCTGCGGGTCGGACCTGCACCCGTACCGCGGCCTGCCGGCGACCCCGGAGGGCACGACGATGGGGCACGAGTTCGTCGGCATCGTCGAAGAGGCCGGCTCCGAGGTCACCACCGTGAGGAAGGGCGACTTCGTCATCGCCCCGTTCGCCTGGTCGGACGGCACCTGCGAGTTCTGCCGCGAAGGCCTGCACACTTCCTGTGCGCACGGTGGGTTCTGGAACGACGGCAACGGCACTCTCGGCGGCCAGGCCGAGGCGGTGCGCGTCCCGCAGGCAGACGGCACCCTGGTCAAGGTTCCCGGCATCACCGAGGACTCCGCGTCGCTGCCGTCGCTGCTGACCTTGTCGGACGTGTACGGCACCGGCTACCACGCCGCCAAGCGGGCGAAGGTCACGAAGGGTGACACCGTCGCGGTCATCGGCGACGGCGCCGTCGGCCTGCTGGCCGTGCTGTCGGCCAAGCAGCTGGGAGCGGAGCGCATCATTCTCATGGGGCGCCACAAGGATCGCACCGACCTGGGGGTCGAGTTCGGGGCCACCGACGTCGTTCCCGAGCGCGGCGAAGAGGGCATCGCCAAGGTCCTTGAGCTCACCGGCGGCTTGGGTGCGCGCAAAGTCCTTGAGGCCGTCGGGCACATGCCCGCCTACGAGCAGTCGGTCGGCATCGTCCGTCCCGGCGGCATCATCAGCCGCGTTGGTGTGCCGCAGTACGACCAGGGCCCGATCGGGTGGTCGTTCTTCGGCAAGAACACCACCCTGACGGGCGGCCCCGCGCCGGTGCGCGCCTACATCGAGGAGCTGCTGCCCGGCGTCTTGGACGGCACGGTCGACCCGGGCAAGGTCTTCGACCGCACCGTCGGCCTTGAGGAGGTCCCGGACGGCTACAAGGCCATGAACGACCGCACCGCCCTCAAGGTCCTCGTCCGCCCGTAACCCCTTCCTGGGACCGGCCCGGTGCTGCTGACCGTGAGCTCCCCCGAAGGGCGTGAACGCGTCCGGGCCGTGGCCTGGTACGGGGCGACCGCGGGGATCGGCGCGAGCCTGGGCATGGTCATCGGCGGGGCCGCCGCGCACTGGGTCTCCTGGCGGGCCGGCTTCTTCATCAACGTGCCCATCGGCGCCGCCATGATGGTCCTCGCACCAAGGGTGCTGCCGGAGACCGGCCGGGCCGCCGGCCGCTTCGACCTGTTCGGCGCCCTCTGCGCCACCCTCGGTGTCGGCGCCTTGGTGTTCGGCATCATGCACTCAGCCGAGGCCGGCTGGGGCAGCCCGACGACCATCACCGCGATCGCCGTCGGGTTGGCACTGCTGGTCGTGCTGGTACTCAACGAGGCCCGCGCCGCACAGCCGATCATGCCCCTGCACCTCTTCGCCAGCCGGGAACGCGTCGGCGCCTACCTGGCCCGGCTCCTGTATCTGGGCGCCATGATCGGTTTCTTCTACTTCACCACCCAGTACCTGCAGAACGTTCTCGGCCGCCCCGCCCCTGGAGGAGAACGCTTCCCGGCTCGCTCGCGACGTGCGTTCGCCCGAGCGCGGGCGTGAGCCAGGTCGGCATCGTAGATGCCCTGATCGTGCGGGCGCATGTTCCGCTTCAGCTTCCGCGAGATCGTCGAGGGGCCCGCCCCAGCCGTCGAGCGATCTCGCGTATCCCATGCCAGCCACTTCGCGACCATCAGGTTGAAGTAGCGGCGACACGACACCCCGCCGGGGGAGCGGAGGCCGGACCCCACGGTCTCCGCTCCTCCGCCGGACTCGCCATCGCCGCCGGCCCCTCCGACAGGGATCGGCGACGCAGCCACCTCGACGCAAGGTCGGTGCGGTCCGCGGATCGGCGCCGCTGATCCCTTGTCGCGATCGAGCGTCAGTCGGGAAGCGGTAGTGGACCGCCGTGGCCGGGCAGGCCCCGGTCGGCCGGGATCGTCTCCTCGACGGCACCGTCGGCGGTGATGCCCTGGCCGCGGGTCTGCTCGGCGAGGCGCTGGTAGTAGACCGAGACCGCAGCGAGCGCCTCGCGTGCCGCGTTCAGCAGCGTGGCTCCCGCCTGCTCGACGACGTCGGCCTCGTGGATCTCGAACGCCCGGATTCCTTCCAGCGCAGCGGATTTCAGGTCGCGCAGCAGTTGGACGTCCACGTGCGTGTAGATGCGGCACAGCGCCGTGACCCGCCGGAAGTCGTCCCCGGCGAGCAGTAGCTCCATAACGGCGGATACGGAATGCCGGACCAGCCCGGCATCCGACCGCGCGGACATGGCGGCGAGATCGGTGTCGAAGGACCGGATGTCCAGGTGTGGGTCGCAGAAGCCGACGGTGAGTTGCCACAGGGTGCGCAGGTCCTCGTGCACCAGCCCGTCCAGATAACTGACCAGGAACCGCCGGTGCGCCTCGAGGACGTACTGCGCCTTGAAGGGCGTCAGCTCCCGGGGATCTTCGCCCAAGGTGGTGACCGACGTGGTGAATCCGTAGTCGGCGGTCAACGAATTTTCCATGCCGACCAGCAGGTACACGAACCGTACCCAGGTCCGGAACAGTTCTTCCAGCGGCAGCGCGTGCAGACCGTCCTCGGTGAGCACCACGCCCCACCGGGCGCCGAACTGCAGCCGGCGCAGATGGCCGATCTGGTACATCGCGAGTTGGGCGTCGATCTCGGCGTGCGCGTGGTGCAGCACTTTTCGATACGCCGCGGTCGCGTCGAGCCCGACGTGATTGCGGATGATGTGCGGTCCGCCGATGTGCAGGTGCAGGAATTCGCTGACGTCGAACACCGCTCCGCCGATCGCCATCCAGTAGCCCGCGTCGGAGGTGTTGTGCTGCGCCAGATCCGACACCTCGAAGCGAGGACCCTGCTGCACGTGGCCCAGATAGGTGGTGAAGACGTCCGTGCCCAGACGTCCGTCGGCCACCAGTTGGCGGAGGAATTCGCGGCCGTCGCCGGGCACGATGTCGGTCAACGCCTGGAGTACGGAGACGGCGAACCGTGCGCTGCCGCACACGTAGACGAATGCGCCGCGGCCGCCGTCGTCAGTGGAGCGCAACAGCTCCCACAGTGCGTCCGCCTCGGCGCGGATCACGTCGTCCACCCGGCGCCGCTGTCCGGCTTGGACGACGTGGCGCCGGCCGTCGAATCCGATCGCGGCATCGGCGCGGGAGAACGCGACGGAGAGTTTCAGCCGGCCCGCGGCCGCCGCCGCGTCCAAGTCCGTGTGCTCGACGAATCCCTCCGGCGTCCGGATCCCCAGATAGAGCCGATTCTCGCCCGACCCGGTGCGCGCGGCGACGAAGCCCAGGAACGGGGCGATCCCGGAACCGGCCGCGAACATGACGACGGGCCGGGCAGGGTCGGCCGGCAGCCGGAACCGGGGCGTGGGGACGATCTGCAGCGACAGCCGGTGCCGACCCTCGACGCTCGCCCGGCGCAGGAAATGCGATGCCGTGCCTTGCCGTTCCCGCGGGTACGACCACGGCGTCCGGGCGGAGGTGTAATGGAGGCCGGCGACCACCAGTTGCAGCGTGGTGGCCGGTTGGCCGGGCGGCGGCGCCGAGGCGATCGAATACAGCCGGAACGGCTCGGGCGCAATCACCGCGCAGAACGCGTCATCCTCGCGTGAATCCGCCTTCCACAGCCGGGTGACGTCATACCCGCCCGCGTACAACAGGTTCAGGACGTCCCACAGCTCCCACTGGTCCTCCATGCGGGCGTCCACCACGCGCTGCCACGGGCCCACGGCCGTCAGTTTCGCCAGCCGTTTCGCCACGTCCCGTCCGATCGGCCGGAGCCGGGCGAAGCGCAGCAATGTCCGCAGCGGCAGCACGTCGACCTCGCCGTAGCCTGCCCGGCAGGCCACCGCCGCTCGCCACTTCGGGGTGAGCCGCACCAACTCGTCGCCGGTCGCCTGCAGAGCGGCGACGGTGCGGCGCACCAACTCGTCGTCGTTCTCGGCCAGCACGCCGACCCGGTCACCGGGCAAGTGGTGCACGCCCTGCCCGGTGACGTCGATCTCCAGATAGCAGGTCCAGGCACCGGACTCTCCGGTGACGACACGGCCCCGGCGGGCGGTCCCCAACACCACCGGCGGACCCACAGGCGGGCGGCGCTCGTCGCGGACGACGGCCAGCTGGTCGTCCACCTTGTCCCAGGTCCGGTCCTTGAACAGTCCGGTGAACCGGGCGCCGGTCGTCACCTGCCGGCCGACCTTGAACGCCACCTCCAGAAAGCCGTACGCCTTGATGCGGTGCAAGCCCATCCAGCCGCGGTCGCCCACATAGGCGTCGAGCATGGCGTTGTAGATGCCGCGCAAGGTGCTGCTGCGGGTGTCCTCGACGTACTGGCGCACCGACACCTCACGCAACGCGGCCACCAGCTCCTGCCAGTGCCGCGGGAAAAATCCGGCGAGGTAGACGCTCTGTTGCCCGACCAGCGAGCTGTAGCTGCGGCGCTCGAGAAACGCGTCCAGCGCGTGGATCTGCGGTTGCGCGGTGCCGCTCGGGCTGGGTGCGCCTTCGAAGATCGGGACGCCCGCGGTGCCGACCGTCTTAGCCCACAGCACCTGATCCAGCGGATGCCGGGCGCGGGGGTTCGGATCGATCTGCGGATAAATGGCCTGGGTGACGTGCTGCAACCGGTCGAGGATCACCAGTAGCGCGCTCTCCAAGGCGGCCGGATCGTCCGCGACGACGGCCTCCTGAGCATCCAGCATGGCGCCCAGCACGGGCGTGAGCCCCATCGCGAATTCGGTGGTGGCCAGGTAGAACACCCGCTCCGCCGCGTTGTTCCAGGTCGGCACGAGCAGGTCCATGTTGTCCAGCACCCGCGGCCCGGCGGGATCGCGCAGCCGCCAGTTGTAGAAGAACAGATCGATGTAGGAGACGGCCGGGATCTTCTTGCCCAGCCGGCGCGAGACCGTGGTCCACGGTCGCAGCAGCGACTCGGGCAAAGCGGTCGGCGGATCGATCGCCATGTACTGATAGGCGTGGGCGAAAACGCCGAGCAGAGTCGAGGCGCGCAACAGGTATCGGTCGGGCAACGCCTCGGGCCGGGCGTCGAGCACCGGCATCGCATCGAACGCCCGGCGCAGCGATAGCCGACGGAACAGGTCCGGGAGCTGGTCGGTCATCTCGTCCCAGGCTCGGTGCGATTCCGGGAAGGCCAGCAGCGGCGGCTCGGCTGGCAGATATCCATGCGCGAGCGAAAGGAATCCGTCGAGTTCGTGCCCGACTCGCCGGTTGTGCGCCTCGGCGGCCTCCACCACGCGTCGTGCGGCGATACGTGGCGGCGCAACCGGCCGCAGTACGGTCAGCTGGCCGAGCGCCGTCGCCTCCGGGTCGAAGAACGTCCACGTCAGCTCATATCGGCCGATGCGCACTCGATCCCCGGGGACGAGCACCCGGCGCGTCACCCGCGCGTCGTTCACGTAGGTTCCGTTGGAGCTGCCGAGATCGGTGAGCACCAGATGGCTGTCGGCGATCTCCAGCCGCGCGTGGCGCCGGGAGACGGTACCGTCGTCCAGCACCACCGCCGCCGCACCGCTGTCCCGGCCGAGAGTGGCCGGCAGCGCGCACACCCGCTCGCTGGTCTCTCGGGTGTGCCGATCGGTGAGAATCAGCCGGAGATCAGGAATGGTAGATCACCGCACGGCACAGATCGGCCCGGGACAGCGTGCCCACGAGAGTCCCGTCGTCGACCACGGGAAGCCTTCGGATCCCGCGCTCGAGCATCACGATCGCCGCCCGGGCGAGTTCGTCGATCGATCGGACCGTCGCCGTGTCGCGCACGACGAGGGGGTCGATGACGCGGTCGGCGAGGGCGCGGCCCCGCTCCAGGAAAATCTGAAACGCGTCGGCGAGCGTGCCGCCGGCGGCGGTCACGTCGTCGAAGCCGGGCAGCATGGCCCGCACCAGGTCCTCCTCGGACAGCGACCCGACGAACCGGCCGTCGTGGTCCAGGACCATCAGCTGGCCGACCTCCGACACGCTGACCATCTCAGCCGCCCGCCGGATGGTCGCGCCGAGCCGTATGTAGGCCGGGAACGCCGTCATGACGTCGCTGACCAGCACGCCACCTCCCAGGTCCGCCCTGTGGTCGTCCCGCACAGTCGGTTACCTGGCCATTTATCCGAAACAATCATCCGCGAGTATAAATCCATCACGAATGCCGTGTACACCCACTGGACAGAGTCCGCACGTACGTCAGGTCGGCCACCCAACGCCGGTTCGGCGTTGGCGCGTTGAAGACGACGATTTGCCGCAGCGGCGGGTACACCAGCGGCATTCGCCCCCCGGTGAAAATCACCTACCGGAAGAAGTCCGCCAACGCCAAGTCCTACGGACACCGGATCGTTGCACGATGCCGAGTACCACCACCTCATCCGCCTGCAGCTCGGCGGGGACACCAACGACCCGTACAACCTGTGGGTCGAATCGCCATCACCCGGCCAGAAGACCGGCGCCGGCCCCAACAACCCCAAGGACGCGGTCGAGAGCCGCCTGCACAGCGCGATCTGCAGGGGAACGGTCACCCGGGCGGCGGCGCAGCAAGTCATCGCCAGCGGTTGGAGCATCGCCGAATCGGTCCTGCATCTACGCTGACGGTTTCTGCGGAATCCGTGCGCCGCCACCCGGCTCATTGCTTGGTGGTTCACCAAGCAGGTACGCGGCCTCGGCGTCACGATCAACCAGATCCGAATGGATCGCCAGCTCGAAGAAGCTCGCACCCGCCGCCCCGACGCGCTCCACATCTCCGCCATCTTCGGGAACACGCCGCCATCCGCTACGCCGACGCCGCCCGGCGCCTGCTCTCGACCGCCTTCCACCACCTGGGTTCGGAATGTCGAGCTTCTCCCCTGGCTTCAGCACCGTGACTTCCAGCTTGGATGAGCGCGAGGGTGACGGGGGCGGCTGCTTGCTCGCGTCACGCCTTCGTGCGTCGGCAGCCGGGGATTGGGCGTCCCCCTCAGGGCTTTGTGTGCCGCAGGCGGCCGCCACCAGACCACGGCTATCGCCGCGTACGCAAGGATCTTCACTTAGCCGATGATCCGCTAACCCGGGAACGCCGTCCCAGCGCGAGAAGGAATCGTTCCCATCGTGGCGAACTCAGCCGCTACCTGTATTGGTCGCCCACCACGTAGGCGATTTGCCCTCGACTGGGGCCGGAGGGCGGCGATGTTTGGCATTGCTAGGGTTTTGGCTATGCCGCGGCTGGTGGGTCTTCCTGGGTATCGGCGGTTTTGGGGGGCGTCGACGGTTTCGGCGTTCGGTACCTATGTGACGACCCTTGCCCTGCAGATCCTCGCGGCGGTGACATTGGACGCCACGGCCACCGAGCTTGGCCTGCTGAACGCGGCCCGCTGGGTGCCGTACCTGCTGATCGGCCTGGTCGCCGGAGTGATCGTCGACCGCTACCGGCGCAAGCCCATCCTGGTCGGCACCGATCTCGCCCGCGCCGTACTGCTCTGCGCGATCCCCCTGCTGTATCTCGCCGGCCTGCTCACCCTGCCGGCGCTGATCCTGTTCGTGATGGCGTTCGGGACGCTGTCACTGTTCTTCGATGCCGCCGACCAGGCCTTTCTTCCCCGATTGGTGCCGTCGGCCATGCTCACCTCCGCGAACGCCAGGCTGGAGCAGTCCGACGCGGTGGCCCAGACCACCGGCCCGCTGCTCGCCGGAGCGCTGATCAAGGCGGTCGGCGCACCGTTGGCCATCCTGGTGGACGCCGTCTCCTATCTGGTCTCCGGCCTGTTGATCGCCTCGATCCGCGTGGCCGAGCCGGCGCCACCACCGGGCGAGCGCCGCAGCCTGCTCGCCGAGCTGCGTGAGGGGACCTCCTGGGTGTACCGGCACCGGATGCTGGCGCCGATGGCGCTGAGCGGGCACGCCTGGTTCCTGTTCCACAGCATGCTCGGGACCGTCTACGTGCTGTACGCGCTGCGCGGCCCGGACACCGGTGGGGTCGGGGTCGGGGAGTTCCAGCTCGGCGTGACGTACGCGTGCGCCGGCGTCGGCGCGGTCCTCGGCGGAGCCGCCGCCGGCCTGTCGGGCAGGCGCTTCGGCGTCGGCCGGACGATGATCCTCACCCGGGCTCTCATGCCGTTCGCCTGGCTAATGGTGCCCTTGGCCGCGCCCGGTCCGGCGGCTTTGGTGATGCTGGCAGCGGGGCAGTTCCTGTTCTGGGTGGTGATGGGAATCGAGGGCCCGAACGAGATGGCCTACCGCCAGTCGGTCACCCCCGACCGGTTGCAGGGCCGGATGAACACCACGATCCGCTCCCTCAACCGCGGCGCGATCGTGGTCGGTGCACCGCTGGGCGGTCTCATCGCCGACGTGACGAGCTACCGCACCGCGCTCTGGACCGGCATCGGTGGCCTTGGCGTGTCGGCCGTGGTGCTGGCCTGCTCCTCAGTCCGCCACGCCGACATACCTCTCGAATCGCCTACCCCGAGTGAGCTGTCAGCTCAGAAATAGTGGCAGTCCGCCTCATTACCCGTAAGCGTGGCCAACCCCTGTGTAGGTGGTCATAGTGGAACGGCGGGGGGTCACGGACGTTCAGGGAGGGCTCGTGGTCGTCGTCGGCACGTGGAACGTGGAGAACCTGTACCGGCCGGGGGGAGAGTACGGTCCCCACGACGCGGTGGCGTACCAGAAGAAGATCGCGGCGCTGGCCGGCACGATCACCGCGATGGGGCCCGACGTCCTCGGCGTCCAGGAGGTGGGCCAGCCGGAGGCGCTGGCCGACCTGGTGGCGGCGCTGGACGGCGAATGGCACACCGAGCTGTCACCGCATCCGGACGCGCGGGGGATCCGGGTGGGAGTGATCAGCCGCCTCCCCGTGACCGTCCTTGAGAACGTCACGGCCTTCGCCGCCCCGCTGGCCGCCGTGCAGAACGCCGACACCGGCCCCGCGAGCGCCCAGACCAGCCGCGGCATGCTGGCCGTACGCGTCGAGCTCGCCGAGGGCGTCACGCTGGACGTCGCGGTCTGCCACCTGAAGTCCAAGCTGCTGAGCTTCCCCGGCGGCAGGTTCCAGGCCCGCGACGAGGGCGAGCGGGCCAGGTACGGCGCGTACGCGCTGTACCGGCGGGCGGCCGAGGCCACCACGCTGCGCGGGCTCGCGGACCGGCTGGTCGGCGGGCACGGGCAGGACCGTCCGGTGGTCGTCCTCGGCGACTTCAACGACGAGCCGCAGGCGGCCACCACGCAGATCGTGCTGGGGCCGCCCGGCTCCGAGCTGGGCACGGCCGGCGCGTTGCGTCCCGACCGGGGGGACGCGTGGCGGTTGTGGAACCTCGCCACCCTGATCCCCGAGGCCGAGCGCTACTCGCGGATCCACAACGGCCGGGGGGAGCTGATCGACCACATCCTGGCCAGCCGCGCCCTCATCGAGCGGGTCGAGGAGATCAGGTCGGTGGTGGGGCACGGCCTTCCGTCGGTCACCGAGGACCCGGTCGGCCGCCGCGACGCCGCGGACTCCGACCACGCCCCGATCGTCGCCCGCTTGCGGCTGTGACCGGGGTGGGCAGGCCGGGTCGCGGCCTGCCCACGGTGCTCAGCGCCAGGTGTCGTCGCGCGTGGCCGTGCCGCCGCCGGGGGTGGTGAACGACCGGTTCGGGTCGCTTTCCCAGGTGACGGAGCCGTCGGTGTTCTTCTTGATGTACTTGTACTGGACGGCCGTGTTCGCCGGCAGGCTCACCGTGGCCCGCCAGATCGGATACGTCGCCGACGACAGCGCCACGGCGCTCGCCGGGTTCCAGTTGCCCAGCTCGGGGACGTTCCCGACCACGAAGACGTTCTGCCCCCACGACGTCGTCACGTTCGCGTTGAATGAGGTGGCGACGGCCGAGGAGGTCGGGGTGGGGGACGGGGTACCGGTCGCGCCGACCCGGATGGCGACCGCGCCCTTCGCCGGCACGGTGACGCTCGCGGTGCCGCTGGAGCTGACGGTCACCGAGCCGCTGCCGGTCAGGTTGGTGTACGTCCCGGCGGGCAGGCCGGTCGTGAAGGTGCCGGAGTAGGACCCGGAGCCGTTGTTGATGGCCACCCATCCCTTGGCGCCCCGGCTGAAGGCGATGACGCTGGAGCTGGGGGCGGTCCAGTTGGCCACCGAGGTGCCCTTGACCGTGTTGTGGAAGCCGACCATGCCGTTGATCGCGCCGTCGCGGTGCAGGCAGGTCCATCCGCTGGAGCAGTTCGCCGCCGTCACGTAGCCGTTGCCGTCCGAGGGCGGCGAGGCGTCGTTGTTGCTGAAGGTGAAGCCGTCGTAGATCTGCGGCGTGCCGAAGTTCCAGGCCAGCTGGAAGATGTTCGCCAGGTTGTAGGTGGAGCCGCTCTTGTAGGTGAGGGTCGAGCCGTTGCGCTCGGTGTCATGGTTGGTGACGAAGGTGACGGCCTTGTCGCTCGGCTGCATCCCGCCCCAGCTCGCGCCGAAGGTCTGCAGCTCGGAGATGTTTCCCTCGAACTTCTGCTTGAGGTAGCGCCCGTACTGGAAGTCCAGCACGTCGCCGAGCCCCGTGTACTGGCTCGGCTGCACGGCCTCGCCGGCGCCGTAGATCACTTCCTGGAAGATGTACGGGGAGCCGGTGACCTGGCTGTAGATCGCCCCCACGTCGGCCGGGCTCATGTGCTTGACCGCGTCCACGCGGAAGCCGTCGACGCCGAGGCTCCGCAGGTCGTTGAGGTAGGTGGCGATCCGCGATCGTACGTAGCTCGCGCCGGTGTCCAGGTCGGCGAGGCCCACCAGCTCGCACTTCTGCACGTTGTTCGCGCTGCCGGTGTAGTCGCCGTCGTGGATGGTGTTGTCGGAGTTGCCGCAGGCGTTCGGGTAGTAGTGGAAGTCGGCCGACGAGTACGTGCCCGTGTAGGTGTACTTGGAGAAGCTCTTCCCGCCGTACGACGTCGAGCCCTGGCCGGTCATGTGGTTGATCACCGCGTCGGCGTAGACCTTCACGCCCGCCGCGTGGCAGGCCTGGACCATGGACGAGAACTGCGCGCGGCTGCCCATCCGGCTGGTCAGGTCGTAACCGGCGGGCTGGTAGAGCTCCCACCACGAGTGGGTGCCGGACAGCTTCATCGAGTCCTGCGGGGGCGACACCTGGACGCCTCCGTACCCGGCCGGGCCGAGCACGTTGGTGCACTCGGCGGAGACCGAGGGCCAGTTCCAGGTGAAGAGGTTGGCGATGACGTCGTTCGTGCCGGACGGGGCGGCCTGCGCGGAGCCGGTCGTCAGCGGGACGACGACCAGGGCCAGCAGGAATGCCAGGACGGCGGTGATGGTGAGGGGGCGGGATTTGTAGGATCTCACGTGGGGCCTCCAGGTTCGATGGATGCGATCCCGTGCCGGGCCGGGTGCTGCAACACCTGGCCCGGCGTGTGTCCCTCCCCGCCGGTGGACCGCCGGCACGGAGCCGGCCGGTCTCGCGGCGCGGGAGGGGTGGGTGCGCCTACGACCGCACGAAGACCGCGACCGTACGGGCCGGGACGGTCAGGGTGCCGGTCGAGGAGTCGAAGGCGGACTGCCTGACGACGGCGTCGTCGGAGGCCGCCTGGACGGGATGGAGGGTCACCTGGGTTCCCTTCAGCGCGGCCACGGTCTGCGACCGCGTCTGCGGCGTCGCGTTGAAGACGACGGTGATCGACTTCCAGCGCGGGTCGACGCCGGAGGAGTCCAGGTGCATGGTGAGGACGCCCGGGGTCTCCGTCGCGCCGCTCGCCGGGAAGGACAGCCGCTTCTGCACCTCGGCCAGGGAGCCGAGCGAGAACGCGGGGGAGGAGGAGCGGATCTTCAGCAGGTCGCCGAACCGCGCCCGGGCGGCGCCGATCGCCGTGCAGTCGGGCTTGAGCGCCGGATCGGCCAGCAGCGGCCTGGCGTACGGCCATTTGGCCTCGTTGTCGGCCTTCGGCGGCAGCCCGGCGCCGAACCCGTTGCCCGCCGAGCAGTCCCACAGCAGCCGGTTGAACCAGTCGCCGGAGTCGAAGGAGTTGCGGTCCAGGGACTTCGACCGGAGCCGCTCGGTGCCGGCGTTGAGGAACGCCGTGCCCTGCGACAGCATCATCGACGCCAGCGAGAGCGACTGCATGCGCACCCGGTCGGCCATCGGCGTCGCCTGCGGCAGCTTGTAGGCCAGCGCGTCGAACAGCGTCTCGTTGTCGTGGGCGTCGACGTAGTTGACCGCCTCGCCCGGGGCGCCGGTGTACCCGGCGGGGGAGCCGTTGTAGTCGACCTCCGAGCCCTTCACCTCCTTGCCCGTCGAGGCCGTGAACCGGAAGTCGCGCAGGTTTCCGGTGAGCCCCACCTTGACCAGGTCCTGGTAGTGGAGGAGCCGCGCCTCCTGCTGCTCCGCGGTGCCGTTGGCCGGGGAGCCGTTCGGCGAGCCCGCGAGGCCGGAGCCGAAGCCCTGCACCCGGGGGTCGGCGTCGAAGGGCCCGCCGCCGCGCACCGCGTCGCGCAGCCGGTCGTTGAACGTGCCGATGCCGGTGCCCGCCATGTTGGCCTGCGTGGCCTGGACGAAGCGGGCGTTGTCCGCCACCTCGCCGAAGTTCCAGCCCTCGCCGTACAGGATGATCGACTTGCCGTCGACGCCGTCGCGCGCGATCGTCAGCTTGTCGAGCGCGGCCCGCACCGCGAGGATGTTCGCCTTCGGATGGTGGCCCATCAGGTCGAACCTGAACCCGTCGACCTTGTACTCCTTGGCCCAGGTCACGATGGAGTCCACGACGAGCTTGCCCATCATGGCGTTCTCCGGCGCGGTGTTGGCGCAGCAGGTGGAGGTGGCCACCGTGCCGTCGTCCAGCAGCCGGTGATAGTAGCCGGGCACGATCCTGTCCAGCACCGACTTGGGGTCCTGACCGGCGGCGTAGGTGTGGTTGTAGACCACGTCCATCACCACCCGCAGCCCCGCCCCGTTGAGCCCGGCCACCATCGACCGGAACTCGCCGATGCGCCGTGATCCGTCCGGATCGGTGGAGTACGACCCTTCCGGCACGGTGTAGTGCACCGGGTCGTACCCCCAGTTGAAGGAGTCCTTCGCGGCGGTCTTCGCGACGCAGTCCTGCTGCTGCTCGGAGTCGGCGGGCATCGAGGACAGGTCGCAGGACGGCTCGGTGCGGTCGGCCCTCTTCTCCGGGACGCTCCCGATGTCGAAGGCGGGCAGCAGGTGCACGTGGGTCAGCCCGTCGGCGGCCAGCGCCTTGAGTTCCTTCATTCCGGCGGAGTCACCGGTGAAGGCCGCGTACGTGCCCCGCTTCGCCGCTGGGACGGTCGTGTCGGAGGCCGAGAAGTCGCGCACGTGCAGCTCGTAGATGGACGCCTTGTCCTGGCTCACCGCCTTCGGCTTGCGCAGCGAGGTCCATCCGTCGGGCCGCAGCGAGCGGTCGGAAAGGTCCACGAGCTGGCTGCGCACCGAGTCGGCCGCGAGCGACTGGCTGTAGGGGTCGGTCACCTCGTTGGTCACGACCTTGCCGGCCGCCGGGGCGTACACGGTGACGAGGAAGGTGTAGTACCGCCCCTTCCAGGTGGGCATGCCGCGCACCGACCAGACGCCGGTGGCGTCGTCGCGCCGCATCTGCTCGACCGTACGTCCGCCGCCCGAGGCGTCGCGGTAGAGCGCCAGCTCGACCTTCCGCGCGGTCGGCGCCCACACCGACAGCGTGGGCGACGCCGACCCCGTGGACGGCCAGACGGGCCCGAGGCCGGCGGCCGAGGCCTTGGCGTACAGGTCGTCGAGCACGCCCGCGATCTGCACGCCGGTCGCGGTGAGCAGCACGCCCGCGGCGTCCCGCTCGACGGCGACGACCTGGCCGCGCAGCGCCCCGCGCACGAGGTCGGCGTCGCGCGGGTCGACCTTGAGCGCCGCGTACGAGGCCAGGTGCGGCCACTTCGCCTTCTGGGCGTCGGTCAGCCCCGCGCCGGCGGTGAGCCGGACGAGGCGGATGTCGCCGGTCAGGTCGCCCTTGGCGTAGGCGATGTCGCCCTTCTCGGAGAAGGCCAGCGCGTAGTGCGACGCGGCGGAGGGGGTGAGGTTCCATGCGACGGTGTCCCGGTCGATCCAGACGGCCTTCGCCTTGGACAGGTCGGCGTCTGCGCCCCGCGCCGGAGGCTGCGGCAGCAGGTAGCCCTCGGTGGCGGCCAGGCGCCAGACCTCGTTGCCGTCGGTGGCGAGTTCGAGCGACTGGTTGTCTGGAAGGTCCTTCTCGTCGCCCTTGTGGATGATGTAGCTCAGGCTCGTCGCCCCCTCGGCCAGTGGCACACGGTAGTACGCCCCGAAGCCGTCGGTCCCGGCCGGCTGGACGGGCGTGGCCCACTCGGTCGGAGTGGCCGCCCCGCCCCACACGTGCAGCCCCCAGCCGTCGTAGTTCCCGTCCGCGCGCCGGTAATGCAGGATCGCGACGTTCTCCGCGGCGGCCCGGCTCTTGTAGAGCCGCGAGTCACCGGACTTGACGTACGTCTCCGGCTGCGTGGCCGGGGTGAACGACTGGTCGGGGCCGGGGTCCTTGGTGTCGCCCTTGTGGATGATGTAGTTCAGCGGCACCGACGCGTCCTTGAGCGGCACCTTCCAGAACGCGCCGAAGGAGTCGGTGCCGTCGGGCTGGCGGGGGGTCGCCCACTCGGTGCCCGCGCCGTCGGCCAGCGCGTCGCCCCAAAGGTGCAGGCCCCACCCGTCGTAGTCCTTGCCAGGACGGCTGTAGTGGACGGTCGCGTACCCCTGGGCCGCCGCCCGGGAGGCGAACGTCTCGGGCTTGCCCTCGGCCAGCCACACCTCGCCGTTCTTGGCCGGGTTGACCGTACGGTCGCCGCCGTCCTTCTCGTCGCCCTTGTGGGCGATGATCCCGACGCCGGTCGCGCCCGGCTTGAGCCTGATCCAGGCGAAGCGTCCGAAGGAGTCCTCTCCGGTGAGCGGCAGCGGGGCGCCCCACTCGGTGGGCTGCTCGACGTCGCCCCACACGTGCAGGCCCCAGCCGTCGTAGTCCGAGCGCTGGTAGTGCACGACGAGCCAGTCACGTGTGACCGCGCCGGGCTCCTCGGGGACGGGCGCCGCGCCGACGGTGGCCGTCTCGCTCGCGGAGGCGAACCGGCCCGCGGAGTCCTTCACGACCGCCTTGTAGGTGATCTTCGTACCGGCCGCGAGGCCGCTCAGGTCGTGGAACACCCGGAACGTACGGCCGGCGGCGGTGACCGTGGGGGCGTCGTCGGTGCCCAGCACCTTCCAGGGGCCGTCGCCCGCCTTGGCGGCGAACGTCACCTGGTCGAACCCCGTGCCCGGCACGGTCGCCGTGACCGGGATCCGCCCGTCGCCCTCCGGGCCCCTGATCTCCGCGCCGGGGAGCGCGATGGAGACGGCGGGGGCGGCGGCGGGGGCGGCGAGCCTGGCCGAGGCGCGGTAGACGACCGCCGAGAGCGGCGGGACCGTCACGGCGAGCCTGCGGTCGGAGGCCGAGGTGGCCGTGGCCGCCGCCTCGCCGTAGACCTTGGTGAAGGCCATCCCGGCGGAGTAGGTCGGGATGGCGGCGGTCGCGGCCGCCTTGGCGTTGTTCACCGCGACGACGTACTCGACCTGGTCCTTGGCGTCGATGCGGCTGAAGGCGTAGAGGCCGTTCTCGGCGAGGCGCTCGACCTGGGCGCCGTCCGCCAGCGCGGGGTGGGCGTCACGCAGCTTCCCCAGCGCCGCGATGCCCTGGTAGAGCGGGTGGGTCGCGACGAAGTTGTCCTGCGCGTGGGTCGCGGTAGTGCCGATCAGGTCGTCGGTCAGGTAGCTCTGGGTCCGCGAGGCGAACATCGACTGCCGCGCGTCCTTGTCACCGCCCTTGCCGGTGAACCCCTGCTCGTCGCCGTAGTAGACCACCGGCTGCCCTCGGGTGAGGTACATCAGCTCGTGGGCGAGCAGGTCCCTCCTGAGCAGTTCGCCGTCCGGCGCGCCGGGGTTGTCCTGGCTGATGAACCGGCCGATGCGGCCCATGTCGTGGTTGCCGAGGAAGGTCGGCAGCGAGGCCGCGTTGCTGTCGGCGTCGGTGTGGTAGTCGTCGCCCGCGTAGAGCTGGGCGAGCCGCGCCGCCCCGGCCGTGCCGCCGCTGAACGAGCGCGCCGCCTCCTGGAAGGGGAAGTCCAGCGTGGCGTCGAGTCCGCCGCGCGTGGAGTAGCGGCTGGTCTTCGCCGGGTCGCCGGAGTACACCTCGCCGAACATGAAGAAGCGCTTGTTGCCGAGCTGGGCCGCGTAGCCGTGCAGCGCGGGGGAGAAGCGCTCCCAGAACTCCATGTTGACGTGCTGTGCGGTGTCGATCCTGAAGCCGTCGATGCCGGTGTCGCGCACCCACGTCTTGTAGATGTCGGTCATCCCCCTGACGACCTCGGGGCGCTCGGTCCACAGGTCGTCGAGGCCGGAGAAGTCGCCGTACTCGTCGGTCTCGCCGCCGCTGAAGGTGGAGTCGCCCCTGTTGTGGTACATCAACGGGTCGTTGAGCCAGGAGGGCGTCTTCACCCCCTTCTCCGCGACCGGCGTGTACGGGAACGAGTCCGTGTCGACCTTGGGGAAGGTGTCCTTGCCCGCGTAGTCGCGGTCGTCGAACGGCCTGCCGTTGACGTCGACGTACGGGTAGGCGGCCTTGGACCGGTAGGAGTAGGCCTTCTCCTTGTAGTCGACGGCGTCCGCGGTGTGGTTGGTGATGATGTCGAAGAAGATCTTCATCCCGCGCTTGTGCGCCTCGCTGACGAGCTGCTTCATCTGCGCGTTGGTGCCGAGGTGCGGGTCTATCGAGGTGAAGTCGGTGATCCAGTAGCCGTGGTACCCGGCAGAGGCGTCGGCCCCCTTGCCCTGGACCGGCCGGTTCTTGAACGAGGGGGTCAGCCAGATCGCCGTGCTGCCGAGGTTCTTGACGTAGTCCAGCTTGCCGATCAGCCCGGCGAGGTCGCCGCCCTGGTAGAAGCCCTTGTCGGTGGGGTCGAATCCGGTGCTGAGCCGGTCGCCCGTGAGCCCGCCCTTGTCGTTGCGGGTGTCGCCGTTGGCGAACCGGTCGGTCATCGTGAAGTAGAACCGCTCGCGCGACAGATCGGCGCGCAGGGCATCTCGCGCCAGGTCCTTGTCGGAGGGGTCCGCCTTGCCGCTCAGCGCGGATACCAGCGGTTTCCCGGCGTCCGGGGCTGGAGAGCCGGGGGCGGCGAGGTTGGTCACCGCCTCGGGGGCGGCGGCGTGGGCGGGGGACACGGCGGCGAGCGGCGACGCGGTCAGTACCGCTGCGAGGACCGCGGCCACCAAGTGGCCGGGCCCGCGTGCGGGAGACCTTCTCGCGGACCGTGGGGGGAAAGGCCAGACCACTGGAGGCTCCACGGGTCGTATTTCATGGGTGTTGCCCGGAAGTTACTCACAAGACACGATCTATGCAATGCCTTACTGAAATTTCCTGAAAATAACCAATCGGCAGGACATGGGACTGGAAGTCGGCCGGTGTCGATGTCGAGCGGCTACTCCGCCAGGTGATTTACTGATTACCGGCTGTGGTGTTTCCGGTCCCCACAAAATAGCCGCAATGCCGGTAAGTCGCCTGGATGTGGAGAAATATGCTGTACGTCTTCTTTGGTGGCATAAATGGCGATTTGGGGCTTTGGCGGCAGCCGTTCGTGCGGAGCTCCAGGGTGGGACGCCGTCCGCTGTGCCCGGGCCGATCCCTCGGGGGCGCCCGATCCGGGGCCTCCGGCCGCCTTGCCGCCACGACCCGCTCCGCGCCTTTCCGTGCTTTCCACCGCCGCCGCCCAGGTGTCTGGCCGCGCCCGCACTGCGCGTTCCGCCACCTGGGGTACTGACGCGTTCGGCACCCCCGGTGAAGGTAAGCGGACGGTTCTCGTAAGGAGGACGATATGGACGACCGTCACACGGCGCCTGAGCTGTCGAGCGAGAATGACGTCGTTGACCTGCTACTGCGTCAGCACGGCATGATCACCGAGCTTTTCGACGAGGTCGAGCGGGCCACCGGCCGCGAGCGGGGCGAGGCGTTCCACCGCCTGGTGCGGATGCTCGCCGTGCACGAGACCGCCGAGGAGGAGATCGTGCACCCGTACGCCCGGCTGAAGCTGGAAGACGGCGACACGGTGGTGGACCGGCGCCTCAACGAGGAGCGGCAGGGCAAGCTGCTGCTCAGCCAATTGGAACGGCTGGGGACCGACCACCCCGAGTTCTCCCGCAACCTCCGGGCGCTGCGCGCGACCGTGCTGGCGCACGCGCGGGCCGAGGAGCGTGACGAGTTCGCGCTGCTGCGTGCCCGGACGAACGAGGCCGAGCGCCGCGCCATGGCGGCCGGGGTGAGGGCCGCCGAGGCGATGGCCCCCACGCACCCGCATCCCGGCATCGAGTCGGCCACCATGAACATCTTGCTCGGCCCGCCCGCCGCCATCGTCGACCGCACGCGCGACGCCATCAGAAAGGCCATGAACGGCCGACCCTGACCCCGTCCTGCCTTGGCCGGCCCGGCATGATGCCTGGGCCGGCCCGGGCGGTCTATGCGTGGGCGGGACCGGGCGCTCATGCCTGGGCCGGCCTGGGAGTCAGCCGGTGGACTCAGGGGTACGGGGGGTCGGGCGGGCGCCGGGCGGTATCCGCACCGGGATCTCCCCGCCCAGACGCGCCCCCGACGTGAGCTCCAGGTCGTCGCCGCTCCAGAAGCGGCCGGGGTCGTACCAGTTGGGGTTGCGCCCGGTGGGGAGCAGGCCCATCTCCTGGTACGTCGCGGCGACCACCTCCGCGCAGTAGGCGGTCTCCAGGGCGGCGTCCCTCGCGCCCCGCCTGAAGACAGGCACCCGGCCGCGCAGCCAGCGGCCGGCGAGCCGGGCCGTCGAGGGGAACGGCGTGCCGTCGAGCCGCGCGATGGCACGCAGCAGCCCGTCCTCCATCTCGCGGGTGACCGGCCGGTCGAGCTGGCGCAGCCACCCCCGCTGCCCGTACTTCGTCGCCCAGACCACCACCGCGTCGCGCAGATCGTGGAGCTGGACCCCGCGCTGGTGGGTGCCCGACCACATGTCGGGAAGCGACCGGCCCAGCTCGGCATGCCACATCAGCGGGGGCAGGTCGTCGATGACGACCGACATGCCGACGTGGTTGACCGGGCTGTTCGTCGTCATCTGGATGGCCCGGTCGGGCACCGTGCGCCCCCGGAACAGCCAGACGTCCCCGGTGCGTGTCAGGTCGAGGGCCTCGTCGAGGCTGATGCTTACGCCAGACATCCCATTAGCCTAGGGACATGCGCTGGTGGAAGATACTCGGCTTGGCAGGCTTCGCGGGAGTCGCGGCCACGGGGGTGGTGATCGCCCGGGCGGAGCGCCGCCGCCGCGCCTACACCCCTGAGGAGATCCGATCGCGGCTGCGCGACCGCCTCGCCGAGGCCTCTGCGATCGGCACGACCACGCCGCCCCCCGCCCCCGAACCTCTGGGCGCGGGGGGCCGCCTCCGGTCATTGCTCCACTCCCGACTGAACCCAGCAAAAGCCCTGAACACCCGCAAGTTAACGTGGCCCCCCTCGCTGCCCCGCCAACGCCGCTGACGAACCGGCGGGCCAGTCCTCGCCCAGACCGTGCGGCGGAAACCACAACTTCAGCCGGTGGAACCACAACTTCAGCTTCAGCCGATGCGGAGCACCTGTCGCGCGCGACGAAGTGCACTAGCGGGGTCTTATATGGCGATCTTTGCAGAACGGCGGGGCTGACTTACGATTGCGGAGCATCTGGAGCCGAGGTGACGTGGGGCGGCGAGGGATGTGCCTGCTGGGGCACACGTGGGCAACCTGCCCGCCGAGGTAACGAGCTTTGTGGGGCGACAGCGCGAGGCCGCTGAGGTCGTGCGGATGCTGGGGGAGTCGCGCCTGGTCACGCTCACGGGGGTGGGCGGGGTCGGCAAGACACGGCTCGCGCTGCACGTCGCGCGCGAGCTGACGTCGTGGTTCCCCGACGGGGTGTGGTTCGTGGAGCTGTCGTCGCTGCGCGAGGCGGCGCTGCTCGCTCATGCCGTCAGCTCCGTGCTGGGGGTCGCCCAGCAGGCCGGTCGCCCGCAGATGGCCGTCCTGGTCGAGTTCCTCGCGCGCCGGCGCTCGCTGCTCGTGCTGGACACGTGCGAGCACCTCGTGCAGGGGTGTGCCGAGATGGTGGAGACGCTGGTGCGGGGCGCGCCCGATCTGCGGATCCTCGTGACCAGCAGGCGCCTCCTCGGGCTGCCCGGCGAGTCCTGCCTCCAGGTCGAGCCGCTGCCCATCGAAGGCCGCTACCGCGCGGCGGTCGCCGAGGCGGAGCTCGTACCCCCCGAAGGCCGGAGACGTCCTGCCGCACCCTCCGCGAGCGCTGCACCGACGCCGGACGGCGCGGTGGCGTTGTTCGCCGATCGGGCGGCCGAGCATGTCCCCGGGTTCGTCGCGACGCCGGAGGTGGCGCTGCTGTGCCAGCGGCTCGACGGCATCCCGCTGGCGATCGAGCTCGCCGCCGTACGGCTGCGCACGCTGACCGTCGAGCAGATCATGGGACGCATCGACGACCGTTTCGACCTGCTGTCGGGCGGGAGCCGTACGGGACCGCCGCGCCACCAGACGCTGCGCACGGCGATCGGGTGGAGCCACGAGCTGTGCGAGCCGCTGGAGCGCCTGCTCTGGGCCCGCCTCTCGGTCTTCGCCGCGGACTTCGACCTGGAAGCGGCGCAGGCCGTCTGCGCCGACCCGGACACCGGCTCGGACACCGGACTGCGGCGCGAGCAGGTGGAAGACGCCCTGATCGCCCTGATGGAGAAGTCCATCGTGCGGCGCATCGACACGGGTAAGGCGATCCGCTTCCGGATGCTCGACACGCTCAGGGAGTACGGCGCGGAGTGGCTGCGCGAGCTCGATGAGCACGCCCAGGCGCGGTGCCGTCACCGTGACTACTACCTGGGCCTGGCCCGCCGGTTCGATGAGGAATGGTTCGGCCCCGACCAGATCGCCTGGTACGTGCGCATGAACCACGAGCTGCCGAACCTCCGTTCCGCGCTCGACTTCTGCCTTGCCGAGCCTTCTGAGCACGCCGCCGGCCTCGATCTGGCAGGAAGGCTGGCCTACTTCTGGATGGCCTGCGGCTTCATCTCCGAGGGCCGTCACTACCTCCAGCGGGCGCTCTCGCTCAGCCGTACCCCGGGTACGAGCCTGTCGCGGGCGCTGTGGACCTGCGCGTGGCTGGCGGACTTCCAGGGAGACCTGGACGAGGCCAACGACCTCGCCACCGAGTGCCTGTCCCAGTCGTTCTCCGGCAGCGACCTCGCGGCGGCCGGATGGGGCACGGTCTGCTGCGCGAACACCGGACTCCACTGGGGCTACGTCTCCGAGGCGCTGGCCATGTACGAGCGTGCGCGCGAGACGCACGAGGACGGCGGCGACCGCGGCGCCGGCCTCGCGTACGCGCTGACGGGCCAGGCGTACGCGCTGACCCGCCTCGGCAGGCCCGAGCAGGCGCTGTCGTGCCTGCGGCAGCAGAGGACGCTGTGCGGTTCCTGCGGTGACATCTGGCTGCACTCCTCAGGGGACTGGGTCCGCAGCCTCATCGAGCTCGACCGCAGGGACTTCCCGATGGCCGACAGGTTCGCCCGTACGTCACTGCGCGCGAAGCACCTCCTGCACGACAGCCTCGGGATGGTGATGGCGCTGGCGAGCATGGCCCGTTCGGCGGTGGGCCTCGGCGACATGGAGCGCTCGGCCCGGTTGCTCGGCATCGGCGAGCTCGTCGAGCGCGGGTTCGGCCTGTGGCTCGGCCCCTCGGAGCCGGACGGGCTGCGTGAGGAGGCCGAGTGGCGGGCCAGGGCGGTGCTGGGGGACCGGGCCTTCGAGGCGGAGTACGCCTGGGGCCGTGAGCAGGACGTCGAGAGCGCCCTCGCGTACGCGCTCACCGGCGACGACGTGACCACTCGCCCGTAGTTTCGTAGCGGGAAGTTCTTGCGCGGCGAGCGGCGAGCGGCGAGCGGCGAGCGGCGGGCGGCGAGCGGCGGGTCGCGGACGGCCGGGGTCAGTGGGCGTGCCAGTGGCGGCGCAGGTGGGGGACCAGCTCGCCGGCGCGCTCGTCGGGGAAGAAGAGGGCGCCTCGGCCGGTGAGGCCGGGGGCCTCCTCCTGGCCAAAGGTGATCACGATGTACCGGCCGTTGGAGTAGCTGACCACAGGTCGCTCAAGCATGGCCCCCACCCTGCGGGCGACCGCTTGGAACAGCTCCACCATCTCCTCGGTGTCGGCGGACACCCTGAACCGTCCGTCGGCGAGGAGCTGCTGGGCGACGAAGGGGGCGAAGTTCGCCTCGCTCCGGACCTTCTCCTCCGCACTGAAAGGGGTGCGCCGGGGTGCGGGCCGCGTGCCGAGAGGGTGGGACATCGCTGCTCTCCTCGTGATCGCCGTCCGTCTAGCATGCCATCCGGAGCTCCCCCTGCGGACCACTACCGAGGGGTTGACGGTGACCGCGTGGGAGTCGCGGAAGCGGTGAAATCGGGGGTGAAGGTTGTGTTGACATAGATGCCAAAAATGACATTATTCAGCCATGCGTCAGGAAGCCGAGCGGCTGCTGCAGATTCAGGATGACTTCGAGCGCTTCCGCGCCGCCACGCGCATGCTGGTGGACCTCGATGATCTCATCCTCGAGATCTCGCGCATCAGGAACGAGAGCGCCTCGCGGATGCAGATCAGCGCGGTGACGCCCCCCACGCGCTCCGATGACGCCCTGCCCGACGACGCCCGCGCCGTGCTGGAGTGCATCCGGCGGACCGGCGCCCAGCGTTTCCGGCGGCGTGACGTGTTCCGCCGCCTCGCGCGCCGCTTCAAGACCGTCGCGGCGATGGTCCCGGCGCTGGACCTGCTGGAGGCGGCCGGCTACATCCGCAAGGTCGAGCCCAGCACCGAGCCCGGCCAGCCCGGACGGCGCCGCTCCCCCGAGTACGAGGTCCGCCTCTAGAACGTGTCCTGCGGATCTCCCCTGGTGATCCACGGTGGACGCGTCAGCGAGTGAGCAGGTCGATCACGCCCGTGGTGCCCTCGTCGCCGTGGCCGTCGGCGAGGCGGCGCTCCATCAGGGCCATGAACGGGGTCAGCAGCTCGGCGCTGACCCCCTGCTCATCGGCGGTGCGCAGCAGCGTCGAGTTGCCCTCGACCATCATGGCGAGGTTGGAGACCACGCCCTTGGTGTAGTCGCCGCTCTCCAGGTGGCCGGCGATCCCGTACGCGTAAGGGGCCATGGCGGTGAGCCAGTTGACGAGCAAAGGGGCGAAGTCCTCCGGCGCGACGTCCTCCTTGCGGATCAGCGCGAAGGCGTGCGAGACCCCGGCGAACATCCCGGTCATCGCGCTCAGCAGCGCCACGTCGTGGAGGGCGGCGAGGCCGGGGTCCTCACCGACGTACCTGGTGCCGGCCGGGATGGCCAGCGCGCTGTGGTGGGTGTCGAAGAGGGCACGGGATCCGCTGTAGAAGACATAGCCGCCGGATCCCGGCGCGCCGATCATCGGCGGGACCGCCATGATCCCGCCGTCCAGGTAGCGGGCGCCGCGCTCCCCGGCCCACTCGGCGCGAGCGCGCGCCTGGGCGGGGGTGCCGGTGGTGAGGTTGACCAGGTCCCTGCCCGTCAGGTCGGCGCCGGCCAGGGCCTCGCCGACCGAGGCGTCGTCGAGCAGGCAGACCACCACGAGACCGCTCGCGGCCACCGCCTCGGCGGCCGTTCCTGCGACCGTCGCGCCCTCGGCCGCGAGTGGCTCGGCCCGGCCGGGGGTGCGGTTCCAGACGGTCGTCGGATGCCCGGCGGCGAGCCACGCGCGGGCGAGCGCGGTACCCATGGCACCGAGCCCGAGGAGAGTGAGCCGGGACTTCTCAAAGGTGTCGTCATCCATGCCGAATAGACTTGCCGCAGCCCCCGGAATGATCAAGTACGCACTTTGAAGTGGGTGGTTACCCCGGGGTGAGTGAGCAGGTAGGAGGGTGGACCATGGGTACCGCACGGAGGCCGGGGGCGTACGTCTGCGGAATCGACGCGGCGATGGACCTGATCGGCGGCAAGTGGAAGGTGCTGATCCTCTGGGCGCTCGACGAACGGGCGTGCCGCTTCGGCGAGCTGCGCAGGGTGTTGCCGGGAGTGACCGAGAAGGTGCTCGCCTCCCATCTGCGGGAGCTGGAGGTGGACGGCATCGTGCACCGCGAGGTGTACGACGAGGTGCCGCCCCGCGTCGAGTACTCGCTGACTTCGCTCGGCGTCTCGCTCAACGCGGCGCTGGCGCCGCTCGGCGCATGGGGACGGGAGCACGTACTCGGCGGCGTGGAGGGCGCTCACCACGTCCCGCACTAGGCGGCGTCACGCGGAGCCGCACCCGGTTTGCCGTGGGAGGAGTACGCCCCCCGGGCTCCCCGCGCCCGGGCTTCGGGTGGTCGGGCGGATACTGGGAACGAGAGCCAGGTTCCGGGGGGTACTCATGGCGATCGCGACGATCAACCCGGCTACGGGTGAGACTCTGAAGACCTTCGAGCCACTGGACGAGCACCAGGTGGAGGAGCGGCTCGTGCTCGCCGCCGCGGAGTTCGAGAGGTACCGGACCAGCGACTTCAAGCAGCGGGCCGAGTGGATGCTGAGCGCCGCCGCGCTGCTGGAGGCGGAGCAGGAGCACGTCGCCCGGCTGATGACCATCGAGATGGGCAAGACGGTGGCCTCCGCGAGGGCCGAGGTGGCCAAGTGCGTCGGCGGCATGCGCTTCTACGCCGAGCGCGCCGAGGAGTTCCTGGCCGACGAGCCCTCCGATCCCACCGCCGTGGGCGCCCGGCGGGCTTACGTGCGCTACCAGCCGCTCGGGCCGGTGCTCGCGGTCATGCCGTGGAACTTCCCCTGCTGGCAGGTGATCCGGTTCGCCGCGCCCGCGCTGATGGCGGGCGACGTCGGGCTGCTGAAGCACGCCTCGAACGTGCCGCAGGTCGCGCTCTACCTCGGCGAGCTGTTCGCCCGTGCCGGGTTCCCCGGCGGCTGCTTCCAGACCCTGCTGATCGGGTCGGACGCGGTGGAACGCGTACTGCGCGACCACCGGGTGGTGGCGGCGACCCTCACCGGCTCGGAAGGGGCGGGCCGTTCGGTGGCCTCGATCGCGGGCGGCGAGGTCAAGAAGACGGTGCTGGAGCTCGGCGGTTCCGACCCCTACGTCGTCATGCCGTCCGCCGACCTCGAAAGGGCGGTGGAGACCGGAGTCGCCGCGCGCGTGCAGAACAACGGCCAGTCGTGCATCGCCGCCAAGCGGTTCATCGTCCACGCCGCCGTCTATGAGGACTTCACCGAACGGTTCGTGTCGCGGATGCAGTCGCTGCGGCTGGGCGACCCCATGGACGAGGCGACCGACGTCGGGCCCCTCGCCACCCAGCAGGGGCGGGACGACCTGGAGAAGCTGGTGGCCGACGCGGTCGGCCGGGGCGCCCGGGTGCTGTGCGGGGGAGTGACCCCGTCGAGGACCGGGTGGTTCTTCGAGCCGACGGTGATCACCGACGTCACCCCCGAGATGAGGATGTTCGGCGAGGAGGTGTTCGGCCCGGTGGCGCAGCTGTACCGGGTGGCGGACATCGACGAGGCGATGGCGCTGGCCAACGCCACCATGTTCGGGCTCGGGGCGAACGCCTGGACCTCCGACCCGGAGGAGGGGGAGCGCTTCGCCGACGAGCTGGAGGCGGGCCTGGTGTTCGTCAACGGCATGGTCACCTCCTATCCCCAGCTCCCGTTCGGCGGCGTCAAGCATTCCGGGTACGGCCGCGAGCTGGGCGCGAACGGCATCCGCGAGTTCTGCCACATCAAGACCGTCTGGATCGGCTGATCCCCCACCGCGTCACCGTCCGGATTCGGATGATCTAATTTCCGGATGGGACGAGCGAAGGGCGGTGCCCGGGTGAAGGTCTTCGGGTGCCTTCGGGTGAGCGGCGGCGGGCCGGCGCCAGGTGTGGCCGGGGGGCTCGCGTGACGGGCGGCGGGCTGGTGGTCGGCCGTACGGCCCTGGTCACCGGGGCTGGGCAGGGCATCGGGCTGGCCATCGCGCGCATCCTCCACGAGCACGGGGCCAGGGTCGTGGTGACCGACCAGGACGCCGCGCTGGCCGCCACGGCCGCCGAACGGCTCGGCGGCGGGGAGCCGGTGTCCTCGCTCGGATGCGACGTCACCGGCGAGGAGGCGGTCACGGCCGCCGTGAACCACGCCGTCGAACGCTTCGGCACCCTGGACATCCTGGTCAACAACGCCGGAATCACCAGGGACGCCACCCTGCGCAGGATGACCCTCGCCGACTTCGAGGCGGTCGTGGACGTCCACCTGAAGGGCACCTGGCTGGGGGTGCGCGCGGCGGCGGAGGTGATGCGCGCGGCCGGGTCCGGATCGATCATCAATATCTCCTCCCTGTCCGGTAAGTCAGGGAATTTTGGGCAGACGAATTACAGCGCCGCCAAGGCGGGCATCATCGGGCTCACCAAGGCGGCCGCCAAGGAGCTGGCTCCGCGTGGTGTCCGGGTCAACGCCGTGCAGCCCGGCCTGATCCGCACCGCGATGACCGAGGCCATGCCGCCCGACGTCTTCGCCGCGAGGGAGGCCGACATCCCGATGAAGCGCGCGGGCGAGCCGCACGAGGTGGCGGGCGCGGTACTCTTCCTCGCCTCGGACCTGTCGAGCTACATGACCGGCGCGGTGCTGGAGGTCGGCGGGGGCCGCCTGATGTAGGTCAGGGGCCGGGGGGCACGTCGTTGCCAGGGGCCGCCGCGTCAGACCTTTCCGGCATGACGGGCGGCGCGGTTTCCACGGGGTCCATAGCGACGGGCGGGTCCAAGGCGGAGGGTGCGTCCAAACCGGAGGGCGTTCCAAACCCAGAGGCCGCTTCGAAGATGGGAGCCGCTTCGAAGGCCGCCCCTGGATCCACAAGGGGGGCCGGGGCCTCGGGGGGTTCCAGCGGTGAAGGTGGGATCGCGGGTGGTTCCAGGACGGACGGGGTGGGCGCCGGAGCTCCGAGCGGCGAGGGCGCTCGCGGGTCCAGGATGGACGGGGAGGCCGGCGGGGGCTCCAGGATCGAGGAGGTGGCCGGAGGCTCCAGGCCGGAGGGCGCGGCCTGCGGCGGATCGAGGATCGAGGGCACCGTACGCGGTGGCTCCACGGCGGAGGACGCCTGACGCAGGGCCTCCTCGGCGGTGTCGTAGGTGTCGAACGCGTTGTGCAGCCCTGTGATGGTCAGCACCCGGAGGAGCGTGCCCTGCAGGCCGCTGATCATGAGGGCGTGGCCGGTGTTCTGGCTGCGCCGCAGGACGGCGATCAGCTCGCTCAGGCCGACGGAGTCGCAGAAGGTGACCTCGGAAAGGTCGAGAATGATCGCGGATATGCCGGGTATATCCCAAATGCCGCCTAGTTCGTCCCGCAGAAGCGGGGCGGAACGATAGTCCAGCTCTCCTTGAACCTGGACGACGACCGCGCTTTCTCGTATGCCGCGAGAGACGGTGAGTCCCTGTTGCGGATCGGCCCCAAACTGCATGATCAGCTCCTTCGGCCTGCGGGTGTCAGGGCAGGCATGACTCCCTTCCTACCAGTTCCGGCGTGCACCTAACGCCGACCGAGCCCCCAGATCCGGTCTCCGGCCCCCGGAACGTCATCTCCGGGACCGTTCGGCCCCATGGCGGCGCGGGGCTCCACCGCTGCTCCGGGCGCGGTCGCGTGGTGCTCCGCCGGTCCTCCGGCCGGGGGTGGAACCGGGTACGGAAGGGACCGAAGTCGCTCTTCACTACCGGCGGTGTGTGATGGACGAGAAGCCCGCGCCTCAGTCCTTGACGGCGCCGGCGAGCCCGGTGACGAAGTACCTCTGTAGCGCGAGGAACAGCAGGATCACCGGGACGACGATGATCAGTGATCCCGCCATGATCTCGTTGTACTGGGGCACGTTGCCCGTGGCCAGCGATTCGAGGGCCAGCGGCAGCGTGTACCGGGCCTCGTCGTTGAGCGACACCCGCGTCAGCACGTACTCGTTCCAGGTCGGGACGGCGCTGAGCACGGCGACGGTGATCAGTGTCGGGCGGCTCAGCGGGAGGTAGACCCGCCAGAAGATGCGCGCCTCGCTCGCCCCGTCGACGCGGGCGGCGTCGCGAAGCTCCCCGGGGATGGAGCGGAAGGCGTTCGTCAGCATCAGCACCGTGAGCGGCGCCATCCCGTTGACGAACGGCAGGACGAGCCCGAGATGGGTGCCGAGAACGCCGAGCCTGTCCTCCAGGATCACCACAGGAAGCAGCACGGTGATCCCGGGGACGAACAGCAGGGCCACGAAGAACCAGAAGAGGAATCGGCGGCCGGGGAAGTCGAGCACGGCGAAGGCGTACGACGCGAGGCTGTAGATCGCGAGAACGCCGAGCACGGTCAGCCCGGTGACCTTCAGGCTGTTCACGAAGTAGTCGAGGAAGTGCAGCCTGCTCCAGGTCTGGAGGAGCGTGTCCAAGGTCGGGTGGTCCGGTAGGAGATGACCCCCGGCGAGGATCTCGGCGCGGTCCTTGAACGCCCCCGAGGCCATCCAGAGGAAGGGATAGAGACTGACGGCCGCGTAGAACGCCAGCGCGAGGTAGGCGACGGTCTTGACGGCACCCGACCACCGGGACGGGCCCGGGCGTCCGTACGCGACGGGACGGCGAGGTACGGCGGAAGCCGTCATCGCTGGCTCCCCTCGATCGTGGTCACCGGTTGCTCCTCAGCATGCGGCCGTTGGCGAGCGTCAGCAGGAGGGCGGCGATGAAGATCATCCACCCGAGGGCGCTGGCCAGCCCCAATGTGGCCGACAGGCCCTTGAAGAAGGCCAGGTGGTACGCCTGCAGGCTCACCACGTCGGTGTGCCCGCCGGGACCGCCGTCGGTCATGACGCGGAAGATCTGGAATCCCTGCATGGAGTCGCGGAGCCCGAGCAGCAGGATCGCCGCGGTGATCGGCCGTAGGAGCGGCCACACGATGTGCCGTACGGTCCGGACGCTTCCCGCGCCGTCGATCCGCGCGGCCTCCAGGATGTTCGGGCTGATCGACTGCAGCCCGGCCAGGTAGAGGAGCATCGCCACCGGCACCGCACCCCAGATCATGATCACGATGAGCGTGGGGAGGGCGGTCGAGGGATCGGCGAGGAACCCCTGCGGCCGGGCCAGGCTGCCGAGGCCGGCCGAGCGCAGCAGGAAGTTGATCGGGCCTTCCGGTTCCAGCATGTACCGCCAGGCGTAGTAGACCGCGATCCCCGAGGTCACGTACGGAAGGAAGAACACCGACCGCAGCAGGCCGCGCAGCCGGCGCACGGAGTTGAGCAGCACGGCGAGCGGCAGCGCGATGACCACGGTGCCCAGTGGCACGGTGACCATGACGACCAGCGTGTTCAGCGCCGCCCGCCGCAGGTCGGGGGCCAGGGTCGGGTCCTGGTAGAGCAGGTCGGCGTAGTTGCGCAGGCCGACCCACTCCCAGGTGGGGGTGAAGCCGTTCCACTTGGCGAAGCTCAGCGAGACGCCGTAGCCGATGGTGTAGAGGCCCATGAGCAGGAACAGCGCGACGGCGGGGGCCACGAACGCGTACCCGGCCAGCCACCGCCGCCACCGTGACCGCGACCGCCGCCTCCCCGCCGCCGTCCCGCCGCCGTCCCCCGCTGCCGGCGGCGAGCCGATGGCCCTGGACGAGCGGGGCGGGCCGGGCGCCCCCGAAGGCCCGGGCGCCCCCGAAGGCCCGGGCAGGTCGGGCAGGTCGGTGTCGTCGGCCGGTGGGGGAGGGTTCGGGGTGCCGGTCTCGCCGGGGGTGTGCACGGAGGGCATCCTGTCCCGCCTACGAGGCGGCCTTCCACATGGCGCCGATCACCGCGTCAAGCTGCGTGCCCGTGGCGGCGGGGTCGGCCTCCTTCAGCGGCGACAGCTTCACCATGGGCGGGCCGACCTTCGCCTCGTCGTAGCCCGGCGGGCGGAAGGAGCCGTCCGCCGCGTCGTACGTGCTCTCGGGCGGGCCCGTGAAGTACTTCTGCAGCGCGGCCAGGTCGGGGCCGAGGAGCTTCTCGGCGTCCGCGCCGAGGTCGGTGGCCGGCAGGTCGAGCGAGGAGGTGGCGAAGATGCCCGCGCCCTTCGGCGAGGTGAGGAAGTCCACCCACTTGGCGGCGGCGTCGTGGTTCCGGCTCGTCGAGTTGATGGACAGGCCGGTCAGCGCGAGCGGGGCAAGCCGCAGATCGCTGATCTTCCCCCCGCTCGGTGGCGGCACCGGGAAGCTGAGCACGTTCGAGGGCTTCATACCGTTCTGCGCGAGGAAGGCGAGGGTGAACGTGCCGCCCACGTCGAACGCCGACTTGCCCTGCGCGAACGCGACGTCCGCCTCGTCGATGCCCAGCGCGGTCGCGCCCGGGATCCAGTACGGGGTCAGCCGCCCGTAGAGCGACAGGGTCTTGACCCCGTCGGGTGAGGCGAACCCCTGGGTCGTGCCCTTGCCGAACATGGCCTGGTAGCGGTCCTTGCCCAGATAGGCGTACGCGAGCTGGGAGTAGATCCAGTTGAAGCCGGTCTGGCTCACCTTGAGCCCGAGGGACAGGCCGCCCTGCCGGGGATCGGCCTTCGTGGTGGCCCGCAGGTAGTCGATGAACTGCTCCCAGGTCTTGGGAGGCGTTTCCGGGTCGAGTCCGGCCGCGGCCATCTTCTCCCGGTTGCCGTAGATGATGCCGAACGTGCCCGCGGTGAAGGGGACGCTGAACAGGCTCCCCACCTTGGCGGGCTTGAGCTCCACCACCTGCCGCTGCCGCTCGGCGGTCACCAGGCCGGCTTCCCGGGTGCTCGGCAGGAAGCGGTCGAGCGAGGCGGCGGGGAAGTCGCCGGCCAGGTCCGCGAGGAGCCCCGACCCGCCGATCCTGAAGTCCTCGCCGCCCGCGTGCACTTCGAGGACGTCGGGGAGGTCCTTGGTCTGCGCCGCGCTCTGGATCTTGGCGGTGAAGGCGTCGTCCGGCGTGATCGCCTCGACCTTGACGGCGACGCCGGTCTGCCGCGCGAACTCGGCGGCGGCCTTCTCCAGCGCGGCCAGGTGCGTCCGCTTGAAGGTCCACATGCGCAGGGCCGTCCCGCCTGATCCGGAACCGGACCCCGCGTCGCCGCCGGAGCCGGAGCAGGCGGCGGTGCCGAGCGCGAGGAGCAGGGCGGTGACGGTCGCCGCGGCCTTCCGGTATACGGGTCTCAGCCTGGTCCTTGCCATGGGAACCTCCGGTTCCGGCGCGCGCGGAAGCGTTCGCCGTGCCCCGTCCGGCGGCGAAACCGCAGGACATGACCTAGCAAATCGTTAAGACTGACCATGAAACTACGCCTGGGACAATCGATGTCAATGGGGCGTCCACATCCCGGGTCACAGAACGCGGAAGAGGCCGGTGAGCCGGCGGTGGCGCCAGGGAGGAGGGATCTCCCGGCCGCTAGGCGGACTGGCGGCGTACGAGGCGGGCGGGGACGATCGTCTCGCCGGGCGGGCCGGTCATCGTGCCGGAGAGGCGGTCGAGGAGCAGCCGGCCGCACTCCTGCCCGATCTTCCTCGCGGGGTTCGCCATGGTCGTGAGCCGCGGCGAGACCAGCGTCGCCGCCTCGATGTCGTCGAACCCCATGATGGCGAGGTCGCCGGGCACGTCGAGGCCGCTCTGGCGGGCCGCGTCCAGCGCGCCGATGGCCATGACGTCGTTGGCGCAGATCACGGCGCGCGGCGGGCGCGGCAGGCCGAGCAGCCGCAGGGTGCCGGCCATGCCCCCCGCGCGGCTGAACCGCGTGTGCACGATCAGGTCGGGGTCCGGGCTGACGCCCCGCCCGGCGAGCGCGCCGAGGTAGCCGGTCACCCGCTCGGCCGCCGGCCCCTGGGCGTCCGGCCCGCAGACGAACCCGATGCGGCCGTAGCCCTGGTCGAGCAGGTAGCGGGTGGCCTCCGCGGCCCCGCCCTCGTCGTCGCTGTGCACGAGGTCCACCCCGTCCTGGACGAGCCTGCCGCCGAGGCGTACGACCGGGATGCCGAGGTCGCTGGCGGGCAGCAGGTCCTCGGCGTGCGTGTGGAAGACCGCGAAGGCGATGCCGTCGACCTGCCGGGCGATCATCTGCTCCACGGCGGACCGCTCCAGGTCGCGGTCGCCGTCGGTGTTGGTGATGATCTCGTGGTAGCCCGCGGGCCCGAGGACGTCCTGGAGCCCGCGCGCGAGCATGGGGTAGAACGGGTTGGTGATGTCGGGGATGATCAGCCCGATCGCCTGGCTCCTGCTGGTGCGCAGGCCCCGGGCCAGCACGTTCGGGCGGTAGCCGAGCACCTCGATGGCGTCGAGCACGCGCTTCCTGGTCTCGGCCGAGACCGGCCGCCGGCCGTTGAGCGTGTGCGAGACGGTCGTCGCGCTCACGCCCGCGAGCTCCGCGACCCTGCCGATGCTGGGCCGATGGCCGCGAGAGGGCACCTGAGACCTCCTTCACCGGCCTCCTGGCAGGCCGGCGGTGCGGACGGTGACCGTGTCACCGGCGGGACGGCTCTCGCCGCTTCCCGTCAGGGTCCGGCTTCGCCGCAGCCGGAGTCACGACCGGATCGTACCTCGCACACGTGCGATCGCTCCTGCGTGGCAGGTGAGATCGGGCAGCGGGATCAGGTGTCGGCGGCAGGCCTGAGCAGACCGGTCTCGTACGCCGCCGCGACCGCGGCCGCGCGGTCGTTCACCTCCAGCTTGGCGAAGATGTGCAGCAGATGCGTCTTCACCGTCGCCTCGGTGATGAACAGTTTCGCTGCGACCTCACGATTGGTCGCGCCACGGGCGATGAGCCCGAGCACCTCGAGCTCCCGACGGCTCAGCGTCCGCTGTTCCGGAGCGCGCGCCCTGTGCGTCATCACGCCGGCCACGGACGGAGACAGCACCGTCTCGCCGCGGGCCGCCGCCTGCACTGCTCGGCGCAGATCGGCGCGCGGGGTGTCCTTGAGCAGGTAGCCGGTCGCGCCCTGCTCGATCGCCGGCAGGACATCGGCGTCGTCGTCGAAGGTGGTCAGGACGAGCACGCGGATGCCCGGCGTCTGCTCGCGTAGCCGGCGGATGAGCTCCGCGCCGCTCATCTTCGGCATGCGCAGGTCCATGAGCACGACATCGGGGCCGGTCCGCATGGCCACGACGAGTGCTTCCGGCCCGTCGGCCGCCTCGCCGACGACCTCGAAGTCGTCGTCGCCGGTGAAGATCCCGCGAAGCCCATCGCGGACGACTGGGTGGTCATCCACGATGATCATACGAATCGGCACGTCACCATGACTTTCTGGAGTGGTCGGACGATTCCGGGTCTTCCGAGCCCGCGGGGATGGCCGGAACGGTGGCGGAGATCCCCGTCCCCTGGCCGGGGGCCGTCTCGACCGCGAAGTTCCCGGCCAGCCGGGTGACGCGCTGACGCATCGCGATGAGGCCGAAGCCGCCCGTGTCCGAGGAGCCCGTCGCCTCAGGGACGAAGCCGGAGCCGTCGTCACGTACGTCCAGCGCCACTACGTCCTCCATGTACGACAGGGTGAGGGCGACCCGGGTGGCCGAGGCGTGCCTGCCGACGTTGGCCAGCGCCTCCTGCGCCACCCGCAGCAGGGTGATCTCCACCTCCGCGTGCAGCGGCCAGGGGTCGCCGGTGGCCGACACGGAGACGGGCACACCCGTGTCCCGCGACCATCTCGTCGCGACGTCGTGAAGGGCGGCGGGGAGCTGGGCCTCGTCCAGCGGCGCCGGGCGCAGCGCCTGGACCGATCGGCGGGCTTCGCCCAGGCTCTCCCTGGCCAGGGCGCGCACCGTGTTCAGGCGGGAGCGGACGGCGGCCGCGTCGTCGATCACCGTGTCGGCGGCCTCCAGTTGGGTGAGGATGGCCGTCAGGCTCTGGGCGATGGTGTCGTGGATCTCCCGGGCCATCCGCTGCCGCTCCCCGAGCACGCCGGCCTCACGAGCGCGGGTGAGCAGCCGGGCCTGCAGGCTCGCGTTCTCCTCCGCGAGCGCGGCGAGCTTGGCGCCGGTCTCCCGCAACTGCGCGATCATCACCTTGCGGTGCTCGTTCTGATCGGAGACGGTCTGGATGGAGAGGCCGGCCGTGGAGGCGACCAGCACCGCGACGAGAAAGGAGTACAGCATCTCGCTCGGGGTCCGCCCGGGCTCGGGGGGAGCGGCGACCAGCACGGCGGCCGTGGCGGCCACCCCCGCGTACGCCCACCGCCCGGGCAGCAGGGTGAAGGCCTGGATGAAGGCTCCCACCCCTGTCAGCATGAACAGCGTGTCGATCCTCACCAGCGTCCCGATGACGGCGAGCATCACGATGAAGTAGATGATCACCACGAACGGCCGCTCGATCCGGCCGGGGTGCGACGTGACCAGGAACCAGTGCCAGGCCCCGGCGAGCAACGCCAGGGCCAGCACCTCCGGCCTCCAGTCGCGCAGCAGGGAGAAGACCGCCGGCAGCAGGATGAACACGTACGGCAGCGCGGGCCAGGCGCGGTCCCAGCGCGAGACGTCGGTGCCGGCGGTGGTCACCACCGGAACGCTTTGACGGCGACGCCGCCGGCGATGACGAATATCGCTGCCATGATGCTCAGGTTAACCGGCGAGATCGCGTTGCCCGCCCAGCCGTCGCGGATCGCCTGGACCACAGGAGCCATGGGGGTCAGGTCGCCGATGGCGCGCATCGAGCCGGGCGTGACCTCACGGGGGATCATGGCGCCGGAGACGAAGACCATCGGAAAGAAGACGCTCAGGCCGATCACCGTCGCGCCGCGGCCGGTGGGCACGAGCGCTCCGATGAACAGGCCGATGGCGCCGAGGCTCAGCGCGCCGAGCACCCACGCCAGCAGGACGCCCGCCGCGTTGGACGGTGCCGCCAGCCCGAAGACGGCCAGCCCGAGGGCGATCAACAGCACCGTCCCGGCCGCGGCCAGCAGCATGTGAGCGGCCCACTGGGAGGCGAGCAGCATGGTGGGCGAGGCGGGGGTCGCGCGCAGCCGCTTCAGAATCCGCCGTTCCCTGTACTGGGCCAGCGTGGCCGGGAGGATGACCAGCCCGGCCAGACCGATGACGAAGGTGCTCAGCATCGGCACCATGGCGTCGATGGCCGGCAGCCCGCCTGGCAGGGGTTTGCCGGTGCGCATCTTGACCCACAGTATGAGCACGGGGAAGGCCAGGGCGAAGAACGCCGACATCGGATCACGCATGATCAGTCTGAGCTCGACCGCGACGGTTCGCGTGACGCCTTTCACGCCATGTCCCTTCCGGTCAGCGCGAGGTACGCGCCGTCCAGCGAACCCGATCGGCCCTTCGCGACCAGCTCGCGCGGGCTGCCCTCGGCGACGACACGGCCCCGGTCGATGATCGCGATGCGGTCGCACAGCGCCTCGGCCTCGTCCATGAAGTGGGTGACCAGCACGACGGTGACCCCGCGCTCGCGCATGTCGCGGATCAGGCCCCAGGTGGTGCGGCGGGCGGCGGGGTCCAGGCCCGTGGTCAGCTCGTCGAGGAAGACGACCTCGGGGTTGCCGACCAGGGCGAGCGCGATGAACAACCGCTGTTTCCAGCCGCCGGACAGGCTCGCGAAGCCCGCGCGCCTCTTGTCCGCCAGACCCCACGCGTCCATGAGGTCCCGATGGTCAGCGGGCTTGTCGTAGAAGGAGGCGTACATCCGCAACGCCTCGCCGACCTTGATCGCGTCGGGCAGGGCCGCCTCCTGCAACTGGACGCCGATGCGCTGCAGCAGCCTGCGCCGGTCGCTCTGAGGGTCCAGGCCCAGCACCCGCAGGGTGCCGCCGTCTCGCCGCCGCGACCCCGACGCGCACTCCACGATCGTCGTCTTCCCCGCCCCGTTCGGGCCGGCCATTCCGAAGATCTCGCCTCGCTCCACCCTGAGGGAGACGCCGTCCACCGCCTTGGCGGTCCCATAGCTCTTGCTCAGGCCGTCGATCTCGATGACTGTCATGTTCCGAGGATCACCGGCGGGCGGCGTCTCGGACATCCACCGAACGGTTGATGGGGGCCGTCACCGGGCCCGGCGGTCGGCGCGGCGGACGAGGGCGACGACGGCGCCCGCGGCGCTCTCCCGATCGGGCGCCTACGGGCGCCTACGGAAGGCCGGGGAGGATCATCGTCACTCCGGGGGTGCCCATGGTCCCCATGGCGGCCAGGGCGTCCGGGGTCTCGCCGAGGCCGATCGTGCGGGTGACGAGCCGCTCCGGCCGCAGCGCCCCATCGGCGATCATCGCCAGCATGGGCGGGTACGCGTGCGCGGCCATGCCGTGGCTGCCGAGGATCTCCAGCTCCAGCCCGATGACCCGGTCCATGGGGACGGCCGGGTGCCCGGCCGCCCGGGGGAGCAGGCCGATCTGTACGTGCCGTCCGCGCCGCCGCAGGCTCTCGATGGCGGCGCCGCAGGTGGCGGCGCTGCCGAGCGCGTCGACCGTGAGGTGGGCGCCCCCGCCGGTGACTTCCCTGACGCGCTCCGCCGGGTCCGCCGTCCCGGCCGGCCTGGTGCCCCCGCCGTGGGGAGCGGTCGTGCCCGGTGCGGCCGTACCCGGAGAGCTCTCCGTGAGCACGGTCTCCGCGGCTCCGAAGTCCGCCGCCAGTTCGAGCGCGGCGGGGGAGACGTCGACGGCGACCACCCGGGCGCCGCACGCGGCGGCGATCATCACGGCCGACAGCCCGACGCCGCCGCACCCGTACACCGCCACCCACTCGCCGGCCGCCGCCCGCCCCTGGGAGACGACCGCGCGGAACGCGGTGGAGAAGCGGCACCCGAGTCCGGCGGCGGTCGGGAAGGGCATGGAGCCGGGCAGGCGCACTAGGTTGACGTCGGCGTGCTCGATGGCGACGTACTCGGCGAACGAACCCCAGTGCGTGAATCCGGGCTGGGTCTGGCTCTCGCAGACCTGCGCGTCGCCGGCCGCGCATGCCGGGCACCGCCCGCAGGCGCAGATGAACGGGGTGGTGACGCGATCGCCGGGACGCCACCTGGTCACATCGCCGCCGACCGCCTCGACGACACCGGCCAGCTCATGCCCCGGCACATGCGGAAATTTCCGGATATCGGGGTCGTGACCCATCCAGCCGTGCCAGTCGCTACGGCACAGCCCGGAAGCCTCCACCCGGATCACGGCGCCCGCGCGCGGCGGCTCGGGGTCGGCCACGTCGCGGACCTCCGGCTGCCTGCCGAACCCGTCGTACAGCACCGCGCGCACCGGCTTCTCCGTCCACCCGACTCCGCCACAGAACAGGATGATTGTCTCCTATCGGACACACGGCAGCGGACCGGGCCGAACGCTCAGGCCGCCTCGCCCGCGAGCGTCTCCGGGCGCGGGCGGCGGATAGGGGTGAGCAGCCCGGCCATCGCGATCAGCAGGCACGCGACGCCGATGACCAGGCACGTGGCCGTGACGCCGTAGTGCGCCGCGCCGGCGGTCAGCACGGCCGCGCCGACCGGGCCGAGCGCCGAGTGCAGGGTCCAGAACGCCGAGGTGACCCGGCCGAGCAGGTGGTCGGGCGTCACCTCCTGCCGCAGGGACATGGAACAGATGCCGGCCACGCCCGTACAGAACAGCAGGATCGTCGCCAGCGCCGCGACCACCGGCACACCCGTGGCGAGCCCGACGCCCGCGACGGCCACGCCGGCGACCGCGTACGCGCCGATCCAGCAGAGCCCGAAGCCCAGAAGCCTGCGCGCCGGGGCGACCACCACGGCGGCGCCGAGGGTGCCCACGGTGGCGAACGCCAGCACGTACCCCACGCTGCCGTCCGGCTGCGCGAGGTCGTGCTTGAGGTAGTAGACAAGGATGTCCGGCAGCCCGAAGGTGAGGAACGTCAGCATCGACAGCAGCACGGTGAGAGACCGCAGCACCGGGTGCCCCCACAGGAAGCGGGCGCCGGCCGCGAACTCCCGCAAGGCCGCCCGCCGCCCGGAGACCCCCTCGGCCTCCAGAGCGCTGTCCGCACTGGTGGACGGAGAAGCGGCGGCGGGGCGCAGGCGGAGCAGGGAGATGCCGAGCGCCGACAGGGCGAAGCTTCCCGCGTCGATGGCTATCGCCGCCGCCGGTCCCCACAGGCCCGACAGCACGCCCGCGAGCATCGGCCCCCCGACGCTCGCCACGGCGTACGTGCCGTACAGGTGGCCGTTGGCCTTGGTGATCTGGCCGGGCGCCACCAGGCGCGGCACGACCGCGACGTACGCGACCTGGAACAGCATCGAGAAGGCGCCCGCGAGCGGCACGACGACGTACAGCAGCCACGTCTGCGGGGAGAACAACCAGGCGAGCGGTATCACCGCGTAGAGCAGGCACCGCGCGACGTCGCACACCATCAGCAGCGCGCGGCGGTCGACCCGGTCGGTGACGACCCCGGCGAAGACCCCCGTGACGGTGGAGGCGGCGCCGGCGAGCGCGGTGACCACGCCCATCTGGACGACCGAGCCCGTCACGTGCAGAACGAGCAGCGGGAGCGCGACGTAGGAGATCGAGTCGCCGACGCTGGAGAGGGTCTGCGCCGTCATGAAGACGACGAAGTCGCGGTTCCTCCACAGGGACGGAGCGCTCTGCCCGGTCATCTGCCCCCTCGGTGTCGGCTGTGCCGACCTTCTCGCGGGGCCGGGCGGCGGCGCAAGGCCGTTCGCGTTCAGGTGCGATCACGCTCCGCGCAAGCAGATGATCAAGCCTGGCTTACCCGCCGCCCCGCCTGGGGAGGTGACGGACTGGTGATCCATACGGAACCGGCCAGAAGGGAACCATGATGGCGATCAGGTCGGCCGGCGAGCGGGATGTCATGCTGCCGGGCATCGTCCTCGGGCTGGGGCTGGGCGGGTTCGTCGACGGCATCCTGCTGCACCAGGTGCTCCAGTGGCACCACATGCTCAGCAGCACCGACAGCGACCACATCGGCGTGCGGTACTACTCAACCCACACGGTCAGCGGGCTGGAGATGAACACCATGTGGGACGGCTTCTTCCACGTGTTCACCTGGCTGGCGGTGCTCATCGGCCTCGGTCTGCTGTACTCGCGCGTCATCCACTCGCGCGGCAGGATCTGGACGTCGCGCGTGCTGTGGGGGTGGGGCCTGGTCGGGTGGGGGCTGTTCAACCTCGTCGAGGGCACCGTGGACCACCACATCCTGGCCATCCACCACGTACGCACCGACGCCTACCAGACGTGGTGGGACATCGGGTTCCTCGTCCTGGGCGCCCTGCTGGTCGCGGGCGGCTGGCTGTTGCAGCGAGGCGGAACGGTCCTCGACCTGTGCCGCGCCGATTCCGCACAGGAGTCCTGACCGTGCACGCGCACGAGGCGCACGGCCAGGGAGCCGCGTTCGCCGTCCTCGCCGTCCTGCTCGCCGCCTGCTACGCGGCGCTCGCGGCCCGGCGGCGCGGGGAGGCCAGGGGCTGGAGCCACTGGCGGACGGCGAGCTTCGTCGCGGGCGCCACGCTCCTGCTGCTGGGGTCGCTGCCCCCGGTCGCCTCGCTCGCCGGGCATGACTTCCGGGGGCACATGCTCCAGCATCTCCTCATCGGGATGCTGGCGCCGCTCGGCCTGGTGCTCGGCGCCCCGGTGACGCTGGCGCTGCGATCGGCCTCCCCCCGCCACCGGCGCGCCATCGCGGCGGTGCTGAGAAGCCGGGCCCTCCACCTCGCCGCGGGCCCGTGGACCGCGCTGGCGCTCAACGTGGGCGGTCTCGCGGTGCTGTACCTGACCCCGCTGTACCGGATGACGGCCGGGCACCCGATGCTCCATCACCTGGTCCACGCGCACTTCCTGCTCGCGGGCTGCCTGTTCGCCTGGGTCGTCGCGGGGCCCGACCCCGCGCCGCGCCGCCCCTCGGTGCCGCGCCGGCTGGTGGTGCTGGGCGTGGCGGTCGCGGTGCACGCCACGCTGTCCCAGCTCATGTACGCCGGGCTCCTCGTCGATGTGCCGGTGCCCGCCGCCCAGCTGCGGGGCGGTGCCGAGATCATGTACTACGGAGGGGACGTCGCCGAGCTGCTGCTGGCCTTCGCGATGGTCAGCACCTGGCGCCCGGCCAGGCGCGGGCGCCTGACGTCTCCGCCCGCCTACGCCTCCTGAGCCCCGCCGCTCGATCAGGCCTCGTCGTCGTCCGGGGGCGGGTCAGGCAGGCGCCAGCCGGCGACGAGGTGCGGCATGATCATGTGGGTCGTCCAGGCGGCCATCAGGAACATGAAGAGCGCCGCCGTGGGGATGCGCAGGACGTGGTCGCCGTCGTCCATCAGGAGGAACGACACCACGAGGGAGATGCCGAGCATCCACGAGGTGCCCCGGTGGGCCAGGGCGTAGACGCGGCGCCGCTCGGTGAGCTGCCGCTCGTCCAGCCTGCCGTCGGCCATGCCCACCACGCCCCCGGAGGCCACGGCGAGCACCGCGAAGACCCACAGGTAGATCATCAGGCCCGCGCCCATCAGCGCGAAGGTGGTCCACATCGCCGTGTCGCTCGGCGCCAGGAACCAGCAGACGATCGAGCTGGTCCAGAGCGTCGCGAGCGCCACCCCGCCGAGGACCACCGTGCCGCGGCGGCCCCGGCGGGTGCCGTACCAGAAGAACCGCATGCCGCGCCGGGCGTCCTCGATGCGCTTCTGGTCGAGCTCGGCCATCACTTCATCACCTCACTGCCAAGCCGGGGGAACGGCTTGAGGGAGAACACGACTTCCATCGGCACCGAGAAGTACTCGGCGATGCGCATGGCGAGGAACAGGCTCGGGCTGTACTCGCCCCGCTCCAGGTATCCGATGGTCTGGTAGTGGACACCCAGCGCGGCGGCCAGATCCTTGCGCGAGACCCCGCGCTCCACCCTGAGCATCGAGATGCGGTTGTACACCTCTTCACCGGACATCGCATCAGTCTCTCAGCTCGGGGCGCGAGGCCGCCCGCGTCCCGCCGTCCCCACGCACGGCTCAGGAGCCCTGCGCGACCGGGCGCCGTTCCGCCAGCCGGGAGCCGGACTCGCGGCGCGTGGCCCGCCTGACCAGCACGGGAGCGACCAGCATGCCGGCCACGGCCCAGAGCGCCAGCACGCCCGCCACCTGCGGGAGCCGCCAGCTCCCGCCGATCTCGACGGCCAGCATGGAGTCGGGCAGCATGGCCGCGCGCAGGCCGAGCCCCTGCCAGTAGAGCGGGAAGGCCTGGGCGATCCCCTGGACGATGCCGGGCATGAAGGTCATCGGGAGCATGACGCCCGAGGTGAGCATCAGGCCCATCATGGGCAGGCCCAGGATGCCCGCGGCGGTCTTCGGCCCGGGGAGCACGCTGCCGATCGCGGCGCCCAGCGGCACCACCGCGACGGTGCCCAGCAGGAGGACCCACGCGAGGGTCACCCAGTCGCGCGGTGGCGCGACTCCGCCCACGAGCAGGCCGGTGGCGAGGATCAGCACGGTCTGCACGACGATCTGGCAGACCAGCGTGACCGCGCGGCCCACCAGGTAGGCGGGAATGCCGCCGGGGATGGTGCGGAGCCGCAGCAGCGTGCCGTCCTCCCTGTCGGTGGTGAGCGCCATCGGGAGCGTCATGAGCGCCGAGCTGAAGACGCCGAAGGCCAGGAACCCGGCCGTCATGAACGTGGCGGCGGTCATGGTCGTGCCCTTGACCGGCGTGTCACCGATCCAAAGGAGCAGCAGGGCGAACATCCCGACGGTGCCGGCCAGGTTCGTGAGCACCTCCTTGCGGTCCTTGAGCAGGTGGGTGTGCTCGGCCCAGCCGCGGCGCACCCCGATGCGCAGGCTTCTCGTGTTCATGCCGCCCTCCCGATCAGGTTCAGGTAGCTCTCCTCCAGGGACGGGCGCCGGATCGCCAGCCCCGGCACCGGCCCGTCGAACCGCCGGTGCAACTCCCACGCCGCGTTCGAGGGGTCGGAGGTGGTCAGAACCCGCTCCCGGCCGTCCTCCAGCCAGCGCACCTGCGACTGCGCCTGTACGGTCTCCGCCAGCTCGCCAGGCGTGCCGCAGACGGCGACCCTGCCCTCGACCAGGATCGCGGTGCGGTGGGCGAGCTTCTCGGCCTCCGCCAGGTCGTGGGTGGTGAGCAGCACGGTCATGCCCTCGTCGGCCGCCAGCTTCTCGATGAGCCGGTGGAATTCCAGGCGCGCCTCCGGGTCGAAGCCGGTCGTCGGCTCGTCCAGGAACAGCAGCTCGGGTCGGCCCACGATGCCGAGCGCGACGTCCAACCGGCGCCGCTGTCCACCCGACAGGAGCCCCACGCGCTGCCCGGCCTGGCCGGTGAGGCCGACCGCGCCCAGCAGCTCGTCGGGATCACGCGGGTCGTCGTGGAACTCCGCCACGTGGGCGAGGAACTGGCGGGTGCCCCACTTGGGGTGGTCCCGCCAGGACTGGAGGACGACGCCGATCTTGGACCGCCAGGCCTCCGTGCCTCTGCCGGGATCGGCTCCCAGCACCCGGACCTCTCCCGCCGACCGGCTCCTGAAGCCCTCCAGGATCTCGATCGTCGTCGTCTTGCCCGCCCCGTTCGGGCCGAGCAGCGTGAAGATCTCGCCCCGTGCGATGTCGAGGTCGACCCCGCGCAACACCTCGGTCGCGCCGTACTTCATGCGCAGCCCACGCACCATCACTGCAGTACTCATGCCGTTGAATGTAGTACGTGTACTACATATCGTCTAGCCAGTACGATCGGCCGGCAGCGGGTTCGGCGCTGTGATGGCCGGCACCACACCCGTTCTTGACAGAAGCGCGAGCTTCAGTGGTGACGAAAGCGGACAGGGGCTTACGACCCAGCGCTACCTGCTCATGGAGGAGTGGGAGCGCGACGACCTGGTGCTGAACTTCACCACCATGATCGCCGAGTGCGACCGCGCGGTGCAGGAGCGGATGGTCTGGCACTTCCTCATGGTCGAGGACGACCTCGGGCTCCGGGTGGGCGCGGGTCTCGGCATCGACCCCGAGGACGTCGCGCACCTTCCGCCGCTGGCGGGCCAGGAGCTGACCGAGGAGGACGAGAAGCGGCTGTCCAGCCTCGGCAAGAACGGCCCTCGCGACGTGACGGGTCTGAAGATGACCCACTGCGTCCCCAACGAGAGGTTCGTGCCCTAGCTCCCACCCGGCGTCCCGGCCGAGGCGGCTTACGTGCGCGTGGCCGGGGCGTTCGTCCGGCCCTCGTCGCCCGAGGCGGTGCGGCGCAGCAGGGGCGTGACCCGGTGGGGCACCATGGTGCGCATCGCCAGGGCGGTGGTGGTGCGTTCCACGCCCGGGGTGGCGAGGATGCGGCCGGCGACCCGGTAGAGGTCGTCGGCGTCCCTGGCGGCGACCCTCACCAGCAGGTCGGCGTCCCCGCCGCTGATGCCGAGGACCTCGATGACCTCGGGGATGCCGGCGAGCCCCTCCGACACCGCCGCGAGCCCGTGCTGGTCGACCCGCACGGTGATGTACGCGGTCAGGCGGTATCCGAGGATCTCGGGATCGAGGCTCCGCTCGAAGGCCGCGAGCACCCCGCGCTCCTCCAGCTTGGCGAGCCTGGCCTGCACCGTGTTGCGCGACAGGCCCACCTGCTCCGCCAGCGCGAGCACGGTGGCCCGCGGGCTCTCGATGAGTGCGAGGAGCAGCCGTGCGTCGACCCGGTCGAGAGTTCCCGAGCTGCGCATACTGCCTCACCTTCCTGGGGTCACCCCTACAAAACCGTGCATGAAGCTTACTTAACCGAGACGCTCTTGCGCATACCCGCTGTTGCTGGTCAGCATGGCTCAGCAAAGTGCTCAACGGAGCGACGGCTGACGTCTGCTGGAGAGGCAAGTATGCGATGAACCACCTGGACCTCGTGGCCTCCTCCGCTCCGGCCGCCGCGACCGACGACCTCGACGTCCTGCGCGAGATCGAGCAGCGGGTGCTCTGGCTGTCGACCGCGATGATCGACCACGCCAACCGTGTGCGCCCGAACCCGACCGGGCTCAAGGTCGGCGGGCACCAGGCGTCGAGCGCGTCGATCGTCTCGATCATGACATCGCTGTGGTTCGAGTGTCTCACCGCCGACGACCGCGTGTCGGTGAAGCCCCACGCGTCGCCGGTGCTGCACGCCGTCAACCACCTGCTGGGCGAGCTCGACGCGTCGTACCTCACCACGCTGCGCCAGTTCGGCGGCCTGCAGAGCTACCCGAGCCGCACCAAGGACCCCGACCCGGCCGACTACTCGACCGGCTCGGTGGGCATCGGGGCCACCGCGCCGATCTGGGGCGCGCTGGCCCGACGCTACGTCGAGACGCACTTCGGCGGGGCGGGCACCGGACGGCAGTACTCGCTGCTCGGCGACGCCGAGCTCGACGAGGGCGCCTGCTGGGAGGCGATCCTCGACCCCCAGGTGGCGGAGCTGGGCGAGGTCGTGTGGATCGTCGACTTCAACCGCCAGTCCCTCGACCGGGTGGTGCCCAACATGGGCGGCACCCGCCTGCAGGGCATGTTCGCCGCGGCCGGCTGGCAGGTCCTCACGGTGAAGTACGGCCGGCTTCTTGAGGAGCTGTTCGCGCGGCCGGGCGGCGAGGCGTTGCGCGCGCGGATCGACGGCATGTCGAACCCCGAGTACCAGCGGCTGCTCCGCTGCGACGCCACCGAGCTGCGGGCCCGCCTCACCGGCACGTACGCGTCCCTTCCCGGCGCGGACCCCGGGATCATCGCCGGGCTGCTCGCCGGCGTCGACGACGCGGCGCTGCACGCCGCCGTCCGCAACCTCGGGGGGCACGACCTGCCGGCCCTCCGCCAGGCGTTCGCGTCCATCGACGACACCCGCCCGACCGTGATCTTCGCGTACACGGTGAAGGGATACGGGCTGGCCACAGAGGGACACCCCCAGAACCACTCCTCCCTGCTGACCGTGGACCAGCTGCACGCGCTCGCCGCGCGGGTCGGCGCCGACCCCGCGCGGCCGTGGACGCCGTTCCCCGAGGGCAGCCGCGCCGCGCTGCGCTGCGCGGAGACCGCCTGGCGGCTGCGCAGGACGCCGCCCCCGCCGCAGGACGTGCCCGAGGTTCCCGAGGACTTCGGGCGCACGCCGCACGGCACCGCGACCACGCAGGCGGCGCTCGGGCGCACGCTGTTCGACCTCAACCGCCAGGCTCCCGCCGCCGGCGCCCGGGTGGTCACCGTCAGCCCGGACGTCAGCTCCAGCACCAACCTCGGCGGCTGGCTCAACAAGGTCGGGGTCTGGGCCACCGACGAGCGCAGGAACTGGTTCGACGACGACGCCGAGACCATCCTGCACTGGCGCGAGCGCCCCACCGGCCGGCACATCGAGCTGGGGATCGCCGAGACCAACCTCGTGGGGCTGCTGGGCGAGCTCGGGGCCACCTGGTCCCGCTGGGGGCAGCCGCTCCTGCCGATCGGCGTGGTGTACGACCCGTTCGTGGAGCGCGCGCTCGAACCCTGGTCCTTCGGCATCTACGCCGGCGGGCAGTCCATCCTGGTGGGCACGCCGTCCGGGGTCAGCCTCGGCCCCGAGGGCGGCGCGCACCAGTCCATCAAGACGCCCTCGATCGGCATCGAGCAGCCCGGCTGCACCGCCTACGAGCCGGCGTTCGCGCTCGACCTGGAGTGGTGCCTGCTGGCGTCCCTCGCGCGGCTCGGCAGGCCGGGCGGGCGGTCGGCCTACCTGCGCCTGTCCACCCGGCCCGTGGACCAGGCCCTCGCGAACGTCCCCGCCGACCCCGCCGCCCGGGAGCTGCGGCGGCGCCAGGTCGTCGCCGGGGCCTACCCGCTCAGGCGCCACGAGCGGCCCTCGGTCACCATCGCGGCGATGGGGGCGGTCGTGACCGAGGCGCTCGCCGCCGCGGCCCGCCTCGGCGAGCTGGGCGTCGGCGCGGACGTCGTCTGCCTGACGAGCCCCGGCCTGGTCTTCGAGGGCATGCGGAGCCGAGGCGGCCACGGTGACGCGCCCACGTGGATCCTGGACAGCGTCTTCCCCGCGCGGCGCGCGACCCCGATCGTCACCGTCGCCGACGGCCACCCCCACACGCTGGCCTTCCTCGCGGGCGTCCACCAGGTGCCGGGCACGCACCTCGGGGTCTCGGAGTTCGGCCAGTCGGGAGGCCTCGACGACGTGTACCGCCACCACGGGCTCGACACCGACAGCATCGTCGCCGCGTGCCTGGACCTCGTCGACTCAGGCCCGGACTGAGGACGGGTGCGCCGACGGGCCGTGTGAGCGATAGCGTGCGGGTATGACGGGCATATCCCGGCAGGCGCGCCAGTGGCGGGTCCGGCGCGAGTTCACCGCCGCCAAGTCGGCGGCGGCCGTCGCGTTCGGCGTCGTCGCGGCGGTCGTCTCCGGTGACACGCGGGGCATGCTTCTCTGCTCGGCCGCCGCCGTGCTGTTCGGCGGGTTCGCCGCCCGCGACCTCATCGCCCCCGTACGGCTCGCCGCCGACACCGACGGGGTGACGGTGGTGACCGGGCTCGCTCGCCGCGAGCGCGTGTTCTGGTCGGAGGTGGCGCACATCCGGGTGGCGCGGAACGCCCGGTACGGCCTGCGGTGGGAGCTGCTGGAGATCGAGACCGCGGAGACGCTGCACCTGTTCTCCTCCCACGAGCTGGGAACGTCGTGCATCGACGCGGCCGACGAGCTCTTCCGGCTCAGGGCGGGCTGAGCCCGCCAATCCGGGAGAGCGCTCTATTGAGGTATTGACTCAGGGCTCGCACAGGGTCAAGATCTGCGAAGTGCGGCTGCGGGGGGCCGCGCGACCCTCCTCGTGCCTCGAGAACGGACGCTCATGACCACACCCCCTGTCCGATCAGGCCCTCGCCGCGCCGCTCTGGCGGTGATGGCCGGCCTGGCGATCCTGGCCACGGGCACCACCGGCATCCCGAGCGCGGGCGCCGACACCGCGAAGGGCGGCGGGCAGCCGGTGATCGGGAAGCCCGCCACGGACCACGGCTGCGCCCGCATCGAGAAGACCCTGCCCACGCTCGCCGACTGGCCGAAGGTCAAGAGCGAGATCAAGCAGAACCCCGCCGACGAGAAGCGGGTGGCGAAGATCCTCTCCGGCATGACGCTGGCCGAGAAGATCGGGCAGATGACCCAGCCGGAGATCTCCGCCGTCACCCCGGCCGAGGTCGCCCAGTACGGCATCGGCTCGGTGCTCAACGGCGGCGGCTCCTGGCCCGGCGGCGACAAGCACGCCACGCCGAAGGCCTGGCTCGACCTCGCCGACGCCTACTGGCAGGCGTCCGTGGGCACGCGCACGAAGATCCCGGTCATCTGGGGCATCGACGCCGTCCACGGCAACAACAACGTCTACGGCGCGACGCTCTTCCCGCACAACATCGGCCTCGGCGCCGCCCACGACCCCTGCCTCGTCCGCGACATCGGGGCCGCGACCGCCACGCAGATCCACGCCACCGGCCAGGACTGGGCCTTCGCGCCCACGCTCGCCGTCGTGCGCGACGACCGGTGGGGCCGCACGTACGAGGGCTTCTCCGAGGACCCCCGCATCACCCGGGCCTACGGGTACGAGGCCGTCAGGGGCCTGCAGGGCGGGAACTCGGGGGGCATCGGCGACAAGGGCGTCATCGCGACCGCCAAGCACTACATCGGTGACGGCGGCACCCTCAAGGGCACCGACCAGGGGGTCAACCCCTCCTCCGAGGCCGAGATGATCAACATTCACGGCCAGGGCTACTACGGCGCGCTAGCGGCCGGCGCCCAGACCGTGATGGCGTCGTTCAACAGCTGGACGAACGCCGACCTCGGCATCAACGAGGGCAAGATGCACGGCAGCAAGCGCGCGCTCACCGACATCCTCAAGCAGAAGATGGGCTTCGACGGCGTCGTGGTCTCCGACTGGAACGGCATCGGGCAGGTCGCCGGATGCACGAACTCCAGCTGCGCGCGGGCGATCAACGCGGGCATCGACGTCGTGATGGTGCCGAACGACTGGAAGGCGTTCATCGCCAACACCATCGCGCAGGTGCAGGCAGGCGAGATCCCGATGGCGCGCGTCGACGACGCGGTGACGCGCATCCTGCGGGTGAAGCTGCGCGCCGGGGTGTTCGACGCGCGCAAGCCGTCCGCCCGTCACAAGGCCGGATCGGCCGGCGCGCTCCAGGCCAGGGAGCTCGCCCGCAAGGCCGTGCGCGAGTCGCAGGTGCTGCTCAAGAACAACGGCAGGGTGCTGCCGCTGGCCCCGCGCTCCAAGGTGCTCGTGGTCGGCAAGAGCGCGGACAGCATGCAGAACCAGACCGGCGGGTGGACCCTCACCTGGCAGGGCACCGGCAACACCAACGCCGACTTCCCCAACGGCACGACGATCCTCGGCGGGCTGCGCGAGGCGCTCGGCGCCTCCAATGTCACCTTCAGCGAGACCGCCGACGGCGTCGACCCCGCCGCGTACGACGCGGTCATCGCCGTCATCGGCGAGACGCCGTACGCCGAGGGGGTCGGCGACCTCGGACGCCGCACGCTGGAGGCGGCCAAGCTCTACCCCGCCGACCTCGCGGTGCTGGACAAGGTGCGCGGCAAGGGCGCGCCCGTGGTCACCGTGTACGTCACCGGCCGCCCGCTCTACGTCAACAAGGAGCTCAACCGCTCGGACGCGTTCGTCGTGGCGTGGCTGCCAGGCACGGAGGGCGGCGGCGTCGCCGACCAGCTCGTACGGACCTCCCGCTGGAGCGAGGGATACACCGGCAAGCTGTCGTACTCCTGGCCGAAGAGCGCGTGCCAGACCCCGCTCAACCCCGGCGGCGAGGGCTACGACCCGCTGTTCCCGCTCGGCTACGGCCTGCGCTACGGCCAGACCGGGTCGGTCGGCACGCTGGACGAGACCTCGCAGGACACGGCCTGCGGCTCGACGGGCGGCGGCGGCACCGCCACCGAAGATCTAGAGCTCTTCAACCGCACGGACGTCGCGCCGTACAAGAGCTTCATCGGCTCCCCCGAGAACTGGGGCGGCACCGAGATCGGCGTCGACGGCACCGCCGCGCACGCCGAGATCAGCGTCGTGCCCTCGGACGTCAACGTGCAGGCGGACGGCCTCAAGGCGACCTGGAACGGCGGGCCCGCGCAGATCTACATGCAGGACCCGGCGGGCGGCAGCGACCTGCGCGGCTACCTCAACGCCGACGCCGCGCTGGTCTTCGACACGATCGTCCACCAGCCCCCGGCGGCCAGGACGGTGATCAGCGCGCACTGCGTGTACCCGTGCTTCGCGGAGGTGGTGGCGACCTCGCTGTTCCAGAACCTGCCGGCCGGGAGCAAGGCCACCGTCAAGATCCCGGTGTCCTGCTTCGCCCCGAACCTGGACTTCGAGAACGTCAACACGCCGTTCCTCGTCTATACCGAAGGCGCCTTCTCCGCCTCCTTCGCCAACGTCCGCTGGGCTCCGAACGCCGCCAAGGATCCCGACGCCCTTAAGTGCTCCGACCTGACATGAACGGGCTTGCCATAGGCGGACCGGGATAGGCCGTTCCGCAGAGGGCCACGAAAAGGGCATGCCCTTTCCGTGGCCCTCTCCGCGTCGGCGGGGCGATGAGAAAGGGTTTTCACTATCCGCGCGGAGGGATCACCATCGGAGGCGTTACGCTCACCGGCCCCAGGCTGAAGCAGCTCAGCCCGGAATTCCGGAGGCATGAGGCGCAGCATATGCGACAGTTCAACTTCTACTACGACGCAACAGGATTCTGGCCGACCTTCCTGGTTTATTATCTTCTTACCCAGCCCCCAGGTGACCCCTGTGACAACATCTACGAGCGACAGGCTGAACGCGAAGGTGACACCGGCTATGGTTGTTAGCTCCGGCGCGACCACAAAAATCCGCTTCCTTCTGATGTGGTCCCTGCGTAAGTCGACGGTCCTGGTAATCTGCATGCTCTCTCTAGTGGCTTGCGTTCCGCTGCCTGGAGACCCGATGCCGAGGCCGGTGGGAGTCGGTCGTACCGCTGAAGGTCAGATCCAGATTTTTGTCGCTCTTTGCCCCGGCGAACAACTGGCGTCTTTTGAGGTGGCAGATAACGCGACGTTGCGGCCTGTTTGGAAGGTATCTCACCCAATCGGCGCGATGAGTCGAGGCGGGTGGGTATCCCTCGGTGAATCAGATGGGTTCGAAGTGCTCGACATTTCGTTGCCGGCGGATGTGCCTCAGAACATTGCCGCGACGGCTCGATTGGCGAACGGTCACAGGTTCGGCTCCGCCTTCGTGCGTGATGAAATACCGCAGGATATGGCCAATACTGGTCGCGTGCTGAACCCGGAGGGGAAAGAAGTCGCGGAAAATGAGTTTCTCCGGGAGGTCCGTGACGAATACTGTTGATTCCTCCGGACTTGGACTCAGAGTAGAGGAACATCCGCGTCAGATCGTGGCTAAGGACCTGAGCGGATAGGCGTCACGCGGGCTCCATCGGTCGCGCCAGTCGATGAGCCGACCGACGATGAGGACCGTCGTGGCGAGGCAGAGCGCGGCGTGGCGGTGCCGGGCTCGGCGGTCGGTGTTGCGGCGAAGCCGGCCGTAGTTCGACCACCACGTGTTGGTCGCTTCGACGATCCATCGCAGTTCGAGACGGAGCGGTTGCTTCTTCACGCCGGGGACCTTGGTTCCTCGCAGTTGGATCTCGAACTGGTCGATCCCGGCGGCGCGGAGACGATCTCGGACCGCACCGGAGTCATAGCCCCGGTCGAGGTGCAGGATATCGGCGAGCAGGCCAGCGTCGGCGAGCGCATCGAGGGTGGGTTCGAGCATGCGCACGTCGTTGCGGTTGGCGCCGTCGATCGCCCAGCCGACCGGGATGCCGTGACGCTCCGACGCGACGGACCACTTCCAGCCCAACTTGGCTCGACGGTGGTGCGCGGCGGTGAGCGATCGATCGGCGGGGCGCTCGTCAACCCGCGACCCGGTTGCGCTCGCCGGGGAGTCTACCCGAGCGCGAGCATCGCCTCGGCGACCTCACCGGCCGCCGCATCGGGGATCGCAATGGCGGCCTCCTCGAGGACGAGCAGCCGCGCCCCGGGGATCTCGCGCGCGATCGCCTCGCCGTTGCCGACGGGGAAGAACGGGTCGCGGCGGCCGTGGACGACGAGCGTGGGGACCTCGATCTCGGCCAGGCGCTCGCGCCAGCGGGGTTTGCAGTCGAGCTTGGAGAACACCATGCCCATCTGGTTGGCCATCTGGACCGGGGGTGCGGTGCCGGGCGTGCGGTCCCAGATGCGCGCGGCGATCGCGCGCGCGGCGACGGGGTCGTCGCCGAGGATCTCCGCGCCGGCGGCGGCGAACTCCGCCACCGCCTCGCGGTCGGTCCAGTCGGGCATCGGATGCGCGAACAGCCGGCTCATCGTCGCCTGGTCATGGTCGGGGAGGTCATCGTCGGGCGGGCCGGGCGCGACCGCGCGGGTGCCGGCCAGGGTGAGCGCCGAGAACGCGCCCGGATGGTCGAGCGCGGCCACCTGGGCGACCATCCCGCCGACGCCGATCCCCGCGAGGTGCGCGGGCCCGCCGCCGAGCGCGCCGGCAAGGGCCGCTGCGTCGGCGGCGAGGTCGCGCAGGGTGTAGGCGGGCGCCTCCGGGTCCGCCGTCGTCGACTCGCCGCTATCGCGCAGGTCGTAGCGCACCACGCGGCGCCCGCCGGCGGCGAGGCGCTCGCAGAGCGCGTCGGGCCAGGAGAGCATCGTCGTCCCGCCCGCGAGCAGGACCAGTGGTGCGTCGTCGTCACCGAAGGACTCGATGCCCAGAGCGACCTCATTGGCGTTGACGGTGGTCATCGGATCACTGTAACCGGAGCCATGGGCCGGGCTGGATTCGCACCATCGACCTACGGATTATGAGTCCGCTGCTCTAACCGCTGACCTACCGGCCCGACGGCGGCAAGGCGACGTCCTTGAGGGATCGGTTTGGTGGGCAGCAACCCGGCATCAAAACCGGGCCACCCCGACGACCGGTGGATGGTCTCCTTCAGCGCCTATCCGCGCGAGTCCTAAGCTGGCGTCGGCCCTGGTCCCCCGAGAACTGGGGCGGCACCGAGATCGGCGTCGACGGCACCGCCGCGCACGCCGAGATCAGCGTCGTGCCCTCGGACGTCAACGTGCAGGCGGACGGCCTCAAGGCGACCTGGAACGGTGGGCCCGCGCAGATCTACATGCAGGACCCGGCGGGCGGCAGCGACCTGCGCGGCTCCGAACGCCGCCAAGGATCCCGACGCCCTTAAGTGCTCCGACCTCACCTAGCCCCTGTGACCGCCCCGGCGAGGAGACGGCCTCCTCGCCGGGGCGGCGCCCGTTCACGGCTCGCCGTCCGCCCGCAGGTCGGCCAGGACCTTGCGGGCGTGGGCGATCAGGGCGCGGGCCGCGGGGCCGGCCGGGCCCTCGGCCCGCCACGCGAGGGCGACGCGCCCGCGCAGGCTGGGACGGACGAGGGTCAGGGTGCGCAGCTCCCCGTCGTAGGAGGCGGGGAGGGACTCGGGGACGATGGCGACGCCGAGGCCCCGCCCGGCGAGCTGGGCGAGCATGCGCGGGTCGCTGGCCTCGAAGGCGACGCGCGGCCGGAAGCCCGCCGAGGCGCAGGCGTCGTCGACGATGGATCGCAGGCCCGTGCCCCGGGGCAGGCTGATGAGCGACCGCTCCCGCAGGGCGTCGAGGGGCACGGTCTCCCGCCCGGCCAGCGCGTCGCCGGGACCCACCACCACGACGAACCGCTCGTCCACGAAGGCCTGGATCTCGATGCCCGGGGGCCGGTCGACCCCGAGACCCACCAGCGCCAGGTCGAGCTCCCCGGAGTGCAGAGCCTCGATCAGATGGTCGGAGTCGGCCTCGGAGAGGGTGATCTCGACCCCGGGATGGTCCTCGTGGAACTCCGCCAGCAGAGCCGGCACGTCCACGGACGAGCACGAGATCACCATGCCCATGGCGACGTGCCCGCGCGTCAGCCCGGTGAGCTCGTCGACGGCCAGCCGCGCGCCGGCCACCGCCCCGAGCGCGGCCCGGGCGTACGGGAGCACGGCCGCGCCCGCCGCCGTGAGGCGCACCGTGCGCCCCGAGCGGTCGAGCAGCTCCTCGCCGAGCTCACGCTCCAGCCGGCGGATCTGGGCGCTCACGCCGGGCTGGGCGACGTGCACCCTGGCCGCCGCCTTGGTGAAGCTCGCCTCCTCCACCACCGCCACGAAGTACTCAAGCTGCCGCAGCTCCATAACGCCTGATTATAGCGATCAGCGAATCCAGCTCTTGGACTTCTGACCGGTGCCGGCGCGACGATGGACACGACGCCGGGCCGGGAGATCACGGCCCGGATCTCTCATAAGGAGAATCGACGATGACCGATGGACGTGCAGGGGCGAGGGAGCCCGAGGACCTGGCGCGGCTCTTCGTGGAGCGGGCGAAAGCCGGCGACGCCGAAGGGCTGGCGGCGCTGTACGAGCCCGACGCCGTACTGGGGTTCCCGCCAGGGCAGGTGACGGCCGGCCGCGAGGCGATCCGCGAGGTGTGCGAGCGGCTGGTCGCGCAGGCCCCCGAGTTCAAGCTGGAGGAGGCGCTGCCCACGCTGCGCAACGGCGACCTGGCCCTCACCTCGACACGACCGTCCGACGGCACGGGCGGCAGGGTGCAGGTCGTGCGCCGCCAGCCCGACGGCACGTGGCTGAGGGTCATCGACCGGCCCGAGATCCGCGACTGAACACTCCCTCATCGGGGCACGGGCACCCCCGCTGCTACTCAGCGGCCGGTACGGCGGCCACGGCCTCGATCTCGATGAGGATGCCGGGTCTGAACAGGCCCGCGACCTGCACGAGCGAGCTGGTCGGCGGCCGTTCGAGGTTGAGGAACTCGTCGCGTACGGCCCGGACGGTGGCCAGGGCGGAGGTGTCCACCACGAAGATCGTGAGCTTGAACACGTCGTCCCAGGTGGCGCCGCCGGCTTCCAGCGCGGCGCCGACGTTCTCCATGACCAGGCGCGTCTGGGCCTCCCAGTCGCCCTCGGCCGCGACGGCGCCGTCCGCGGCGATCGGGACCTGGCCGGAGGTCCATACGAGCCGGCTGCCCGGAGGGACGCTGGCGACGTGGCTGTACCCGTTGGTCGGGGGCAATGTCGGTGGAGTGCTGAACTCGACGCCTGTCATGCCCAGCATGATCCCACCGCCGGCCGGGTTGCCGGCGGTGGGGGCGGCGGCGCGACCCGGTGCCCCGGTTACCCGGTCACGCCCACCGGGGGAAGTCATGCCAGGTCAGGCGGTGAAGGTCGGCACCTTGGTCCAGGTGCTTCCGGACTTGATCTCGTACCCCGACTTGCCGTAGCGAGGGTCGCCGGCGCTACACAGAGCGGTGGTGGTGGCCCCCTTCGAGGAGATCGACGCCCCGTACCTGTAATAGGTCCCGTACGGGAAGCCGTTGCAATGGACGTATGCGCGGATGGTGGAGCCGCAACCGTTCTCGAGCAGCTTGACTCTCACCCCGAGCAGCATTCCAGTGAGGTCGGACTGGCTGACGGCGGTCGTCGAGGTGGAGAAAGTGCACCCCGGATCCCGCAGAGCCGACGAAGAAGCCGCGTGTGCCGCGGTCGCGAACGAGAAGGTGCCGGCCACCGTGGTGGCGAAGAGCACGGCCATTGACCTGTTGCGGACCTTGATTGCGAGGGAATTCGTGCCGAACATGTGTCGATAACGCCTTTCGTCTTTCCTGCGGCCGTTATTCGTGATTTCCGGCCGGATCAGAGCCGGTGGCTTCAGGAATGACGATAAGATCCGGGAATCGCGGTCACAATGCCTTTCGGTCCTGCCCGAAAGGGCCTGTTCGACGCCGTTCCCCGGGGCGAGAGGCGTGTTTCTCAGGTGGTGAGCGAATCGCTGCGCAGCAGGGTCGACCCCAGCGGTGTCAGCGTGTGCAGGACGGCGCCGCCCATCCGGACGGTCGAGACGAGCCCGGCGTTGCGCAGCACGGCGGCGTGCTGGCTGGCCGAGGCGAGGGAGACGCCGACCCGTTCGGCCACGGACGTGGTGGTGGCCGGGTCGCGAAGCGCGGCGAGGACGGCGGCCCGCGTACGGCCGAGCAGGGGCCCGAGGGTGTCGGCCGCCGAGACCGGCTGCTCGCCTCGGTAGATCGGATACGCGAGGACGGTCGGCCCGTCCGGCTGTTCCATCAGCAGGGGCCCGAGAATGAAGTACGACGGCACCAGCACCAGCCCGCGCCCGCCCAGATCGACGTCCCACGCGCCGGGGAACGGGATGCGCAGCACCGGCGGCTGCCAGTGCCACTGGGGGTCGAGGGTGGCGAGGAGCGCGTCCACCCCGCCTCTGAGCAGGGTCTCGGCGCGGAGCGCGCGGTCGGCGAGGCCGTCGGCCTGGATCCGCGGCCATCGCGACGCCACAGACGAGTCGAAGTACCTGCGCAGGTCCCTCGCGAGGGTCTGCCGCGCGCGGGGGGCGTCGGAGGCGAGCTCGAAGGACCAGCGGCCGGCTTCCCGGTGGGCGGCGAGCGTACTCAGGTCGGCGGAGATCTGCGCGATGGGCGCCCGCGTGGCGAGCTCGATGCCCTCGGCGAGGTCGCCTGTGGACGGCTGGAGCAGGAAGTCGGGCAGGTAGTCATGTGGGGGGATCAGGTCAAGGAGCACGCCCGCCCGCGCCCGCAGGCCGCGGCCCACCTCGCGCTCCCAGCCGTTCAGGCCGAACCTGTGCCGGGGCCCGACGGTCGCCGGCAGCCGCAACCGGTGCACGCTCACGACGATCTCCCACAGCGGGATGGGGCCCGGGGCCAGCGTGATCTGACGCAGGTCGGCAGGGGTGAAGTGGAGGCGCATCACAGAGATCAATTCTCGCTGGTTCCCTCCCTTTTCGGGCGCCGCAAACTGGCTCGGAACGAAGAATCCGGCCTCCCCAGGTCTCGCCGGGACTCCCGAGGTCCGCCGCCGAGCACGGTGGTGACGCCGGGTGGCGACATGATGACGACGCCCGGACCTCGTGATGTTCAAGTAGCGCCCGATCACCACTTCGCCGGCCACGAAGCGAATCCGATCCAGCCGGGCTGCCTGTCCGTCAGGGCGTGGCGCATGTCGATCACTTCGGAGAGTTGGCGTCCCGGGCTCCCGCCATGCGAGTAGGACACGTTCTTGGGTGGGCGGCACTTGGTGCCGTCGTCGATTGGGTGACGGGTGGGCTATCGGCAGAAGGCCCCACAGCATGCCGTATCCGTACTTTCACTTCCCTACGGAACGCGGAAGTGCCGCCGGAGAGTGGCCTCCGGCGGCACTTCGTCTGCGGGGCGGCTTCCGGGGACTCGCTCCCCCGGAAGCCGGTGAACCGGTTCCTGCTAGTTGCGGACGATGGTGAAGGTCGACGTCGTGTTCTTGATGTCCACGGCGTTGTTGCTGAGGACGAGGTTGTTGAAGGTGGCCGTGCCGACCGCCGGGCCCTGGCCCGGCTCCGGCAGTTCGTTCACCCAGATGCCGAACCCGGACTTGGCGTCGAACGCGTCACCGCTCTTCTTGGCGCCCGTGATCGAGACGTTGGTGAAGATGGTGTCCTTGACCGGGAACTGCGGCTGGCCGCCGACGTAGTTCGTCTGGAACATGATGCCGCTGTAGGTCGGGTCCACGATGTCCACGTTGTTCACGCGGATGCCCTGGAAGACCTTGGAGGCGGAGAAGATCCAGATTCCGGGGAAGGTCTGCGATCCCCAGAAGTGACCACCCGCACGCACGATCGAGATGTTGTCGAACGTGGTGGGCGGGGAGGCGCCGAAGCCGTTCATCGGGTAGCCGAAGTCCAGCGAGCTGATCGTGATGCCCGAGTAGGTCAGCGTGTCGGCGATGTAGATGTTCCTGAAGGTGTTCGCGTACCCGCCGTAGACCGCCACACCGGCGGCACGCCAGGGGAGGATCGCCGTCAGGTTCTCGTACACGTTGTTCTTCTCGTCGGCTCCGCCCGCGTCGATGGCCGAGAACAGCGCGAAGCTGTCGTCGCCCGTCGTGCGCGCCTCGTTGTTGCTGACGAGGTTGTCCGTGCTGCCGTTCGTCATGTTGATGCCGTCGGCGAACGTGTCACGGATGCGGGAGTTCTTGATCGTGATGAAGTCGGTGTTCGCGCCCCAGTACATGCAGACCATGTGCTCGACCCAGATGTTGTCGATCACCATGTTGGCGACGTTGGAGAAGTCGAACACCTTGCCAGGACCGTCGATACGCGAGGTGTAGTTCCCGAAGTAGGAGAAGCCCGAGAACGTCGACCCGTTGGCGGTCGAGTCGGCACGGAAGCCGACGTCGGTGTTGTCCTGGGTGGTCGGCGCGAAGAAGCGCGTGTACCAGGGGCCGGCGCCGACGACCTTGATGCCCTTGCCGTAGACCTGGAACTTGTTGGCCGTCTGGTAGTCGCCCGGGGGCAGGTAGACGCCGACGAGGTTGGTGTCCTGGCGTGCCTTGTCGAGCGCGTTCTGCACGTCCTGGTGGGCGAAGCCCGTCGGCACCGCGTACTTCGCGGGGTCGGGGTTCGGGATCACCGACACCTGCTCGGTGTTGATGAAGTCGATCGCGTAGTTGCTGGTGTTGGCCGCGTCCTTCTGGAGCCTGATCTTGCTGCCCGCCGGGACCGTGGTCCCGAGCATGACGTTGGCCTCGTCGTAGATGTGACGCGGGCCGGATCCGGGCGAGTTGGAGGGGCTGGTCTCGTTGCCGTACAGCCAGGCGTACTTGGACGTCAGGTTGATGGGCTTGAGGAAGGTGCCGTTGACGTAGATGTTCAGCGTCGAGTTGATGCCGCCGCCGCCCGCCGCGTCCGGGATGGAGAACCGGGTGACGAGGGTGTTCGTGCTGGCCTTGGTGGTGAACTCGACGTAGGCGCCGTTGGAGTTCAGCGTGACGGCCTTGCGGCCGGACGCCTCGCCGGCGAGGTCGCCGATGTCGCGGTTCGGGCCGACCACGGCCGCGCCGCCGCCGATGACGCCGTCCTCAGCCTCGTAGCTGTCGTAGGGCATGTTCGCGCCGCGGCCGACGAAGAACGGCTGGGTGACGGTGTTGTTGCCCTGCTTGACCGGCAGTTCGTTGGCGTCGTTGGCGATCACCGTCTTGACGGTGTACTTGCCGTTGGCGGCCGTCCAGGTGCCGAGGTTGACCGGGCTGGTGGTCGCACCGGGGGCGATCGCGCCGGTGTAGGAGCCGGTCAGCGTCTTGACGACGGTGCCGGCGTCGTTGGCGACGGTCAGGGTGATGGCGTGGGCGCCACCCGCGGAGGCCACGGTGCCCTGGTTCTTGATCGCCACGGAGAAGGTGACGTTGTTGCCCGCCGCCGGGTTGCTGGGCGACCAGGAGGTGCCCGGCACGAGGTCGGAGGTGTCGACCGGCTTGACGACCAGCGAGGACGGGCTGGTGTAGCTGTTGTTGGTCTCGTCCTGCTCGACCACGCTGTTGGCCTCGTCGACCTTGGCGCTGAGCGGGTAGGTGCCCGCGTCACGCGCTCCGATGTTCGCCGAGACGGTGCTGGTGGCTCCGGCCGCCAGCGCGCCGACGGCGGCGGTGCCGACCTTCGTGGTGCCGAGGTAGAAGTTGACGTTCGTCGCGCCCGAGGCGGCGGTGCCGATGTTCTTGACCGTGGCCGACAGCGTGATGGCGTCGGTCTCGATCGGGGCGGCCGGGGCCGACGACATGCCGGTGATCGTCAGATCGGGGTTCGGGGCCGCGGTGCCGATGACCTGGAACTCCGCGGCCTGGCCGGCGGGGGCGCCGGAGTTGCTGGTGTACTTGAGCTGGACGTCGGCGACCCTGCCGCTGACCGGGATGCTCACGGAGTTCCCGGAGGCGGGGTTGAAGGTGTAGACCGTCGCCGAGGACAGGTTGCTGAACGTCGTCGCGCTCTGCTCACGCCCGAGCACCTGGATGGTCTGCGTGCGGGTGCCCCACGAGCTGTCGGGGTTGAGCTTCACCACGACCGAGTTGACGTCGGCGTTGGCGCCGAGCTGCACCGTGAGGGTGTTGGGGTAGGCCCCGCCGTTGCCCTCCCAGTACGTCGCCACGTTGTTGTCGTTGGCGTTGGTGGGCACGAAGGTGAAGACGGAGCCCGAGGCGGTGATCGGCTTGCCGACGGCGAGGTTCGAGCCGCCGGTGCCGCTGCCGTTGCGCGTGACGGTGTTGCTGTTCGCCGACTCCTTGCCCGAGGCGTCCTTGGCCCTGACGAAGTAGGACACCGTCGCGGTGTCGGGCTGGCTGTCCGTGTAGGTCAGGACGTTGCCGGCCACGCTGCCGCGCAGGTTGTTGTTGGCGTAGATGTCGTAGCCCGTGACGCCCACGTCGTCGGTGGAGGCGCCCCACGTCAGCTTGATCTGGCCGGAGCCGGGCTGGGTGTACGCCAGGTTCGTCGGCGCGGTCGGCGCGGTGATGTCGCCGCCGGAGACCGGGCCGTACACCTCGAACTCCGAGATCTGGCCGGCCGGCCATCCGGTGTTACCGGTGATGTTCAGCCGGACGTACCGGGCGCTCGCGGCGGTGAAGTTGATCGTCACCGTGTTGTTGGCCGACGGGTCGAAGACGCGCCCGGCGGAGGCGGAGAGGTCGGAGAAGGAGGTCCCGTTCGTGCTTCCCTGCACCGCCAGGGTTTCGGTCCTCGCGCCCCAGTTCGCGGTGGGGAGCTTCAGGATGACCTGGTTGACGCTGACGGACGACCCGAGGTCCACCTGCAGCCACTGCGGGAAGGCGTTGTTGTTGCTCTCCCAGTAGGTGGCCTGGTTTCCGTCGTTGACGTTGTTGGCGGTGTAGGGGTTGTTGGAGCTGCTGGCCGAGACGACCTTCCCCGATGCCAGGTTGGGGCCCGCTGCCGAGGCCGGGAGGACCGGCCCCGCCAACACGAGCAGGCTGGTCGCGACCAAGCCTGCGACCAGCCTTAACGCTGGGTACTTCATCTTCATTGAGTTCTCTATCTCTCGTCTGGAACGACAGGGTGAAGCGGGAGTGCGTGACCTCCGCCGCGCGACGCTCCGAGGTGTCGCTGGGGGGTGCTGTTTCTCAACGCAGACGGCGATGAACGCTGCAACCGACGGGTCGTGGGGGCGGCGACCGACCGCGCAATGCCGAAGCCGACATCACCTGGGCCTCCGTGGATGGGGGCGGGGCGGGTGCACGGACGCAGTGCGTTCCAGCCAGAACTTGCGGAGATAAGAAAGAAATAGAACAGTGGTTTGCAAGAATCTTGCAGGGCGTTGGCCAAAGGTTACATACGTGCTACGGCCGCGTCAACGGTTTGGAAAGCCCGGCTTGGTATGACACGGAGCGGTTACGGCCGACCCACCCGGTCTGCCCGAATTCGGGTTATCTGTGTCCTGGATACCCGTCGTCCGGAAGTGGTGGCGCGTGCCGGGCGAGGGGCCGGAGGGCCGCCGGCGCCGGGGTTCCTGAGGGCCGAGAAGGGGGCGACGGGGATTTCGGAATAACCGTATCCCTGGGATTCGGTCGGCATGAGCTATCGGGGAAATCGCCGGTTCTCCGCAGGGTGCGACACCTTATGGTCACATGCCTTCCAGGTACGACATATGGGCGTAACACTGGGAGTCGTGTCTCCCGCCTCCCGCACCCCGCAGGCACGTACCCGCCGAGGGCGAACGGAAGTCAGCCACGTGGAAGAGGGCATCTGATGGAGATCCGGGAATGCCGGGATCAGGATCTCGGTCCACTGGAGCACCACATCCCGTCGCCCGGACGGAACCGATTCCACGAGGCGCGCTTCCGCCGGCAGGAGCAGGGCCGCAGCACGTTCCTCGTCGCCTGGACCGATGACATCCCCGTCGGTTCGGGTGAGATCTTGTGGCACGGATGCGCCGCCCCCGAGGTCGCTCAGCGCTACCCCGGCTGTCCCGAGCTGAACGGCCTCACGGTCTCACCCGAACGGCACTCCCAAGGCATCGGGACGGCACTCGTGCACGCAGCCGAGGCCCGCGCCCGCCAACGCTTCCACCAGCGGATCGGCCTGGGCGTCGACGACGAGAACCACCGGGCGGCCGCGCTCTATCTCCGGCTCGGCTACGAAGAGACCGGGTGCCGATATCTCGACCGCTACCAGTACCTCGACGACCAGGGAACACGCCACGAGGCCGCCGATTCCGCACGGTTCCTGGTCAAGCGGCTCCAATGACACGCGGCCTGTGCCCGCCAACCGAACCGCGGTCGCTCCGCGTGGCGGCGTGGTAACCCGGAAATCCTGACCGGGAGGCCGTATGGTGGTCATGACGGCCCGTGGACGAGGTGCGGACCAGAGGTGTATGCGCTGGCCAGGGCACCGAACTCTGCGGATTAATCGGCAAGACATGTACCGTGATGGGCCCGGTAGGCGCATACTGGAGACAATGAAGACATCCCGGACCGTGACCCGGCGCTACCTGCCTGGAAGTCCTTTCAACGTCCCAGCCGCTCCCCTCCCCCCTGTCGAGCAGTATGCCTTGCAGGATTTGGTAACCCACGACAAGTACGGCCTTGGCCGAGTCATCGGTGTCGAGGATGACATCGCTGTGCTCGTCGACTTCGGTCCGCAGCAGGAGCGCATCCTGGCGCCGTACGCCAAGCTCACCAAGCTCTGACCCGTCAGCGGCCGAAGCGATCAAGCCGCCCGAGGTTGCACCGACCTGCTCCGGCACCGGAGCGGGCGGGTCTCGCCGGAGAGCAACGGCGAGGCAGCACGGACCGGTCGATCCTCAAAGGGCCACGGTCGTCCTCCGTGGCCCTTTGCTTTGAGACGCTGCCCCGGGCTCACGCGAGATCCCGCGCTGTCGGCACCACTTCGGTCCGTCCAACTCAGTCGACTCTGACCTGCGGAGGGGGAGCGCCCTCGCCTTCCCGCTCGTGCTCCTCGTGGGCCGTTTCCAGCCCGATGGCCTCGGTGTCGGAGGAGTAGGCCCGGCTGAGCTCGGCTCGGAGCCTGCCGAGCGGGGTGCGCAACCCCTTCGGAGGCACGCCACCGCCGTCCGGAGCGGCCTCGATGGCGGGGATGGCCTTCTTCCCCTGTACCAGCTCCACCAGATCCTCCGGCGGAGGAACGTGAACCTCGACGTACTCACCGTTGGGCAGGCGCTTGATGACCCCGGACTCCACGCCGTGGAGCACCTGCTCCAGTTCCCTGCGCTGAAGTCCGACGCACAGCCGGTACGTGACCACGTACGCCAACGCCGGCCCGAGGAAGATGAGCACTCGCCCCACCTCGGTCGTGGCGTACAGCGGGATGTGGAACTTCGCCGAGATCCAGTCGTTGGCACCCATCACCAACAGGAGACTGTAGAAAGTGATCGCCGCGACGCCGATCGAGGTGCGGTGCGGGTTGTTGCGGGGCCGGTCGCACAGGTGGTGCTCACGGTCGTCCCCGGTGATCCACCGCTCGGCGAACGGGTATAGCGCCAGGCCGGTGAAGATGATGCCCATCGGCAGCAGGGCCGGTATGAGCACGCTCAGCGGCAGGGTGTACCCGAGGAAGTTGATCTCCCACGCGGGCATGAGCCGCAGCGAGCCTTCCAGGAAGCCCATGTAGAAGTCGGGCTGGGATCCCGCCGAGATGTCCGCCGGCGTGTACGGACCGAACAGCCAGATCGGGTTGATCTGGGCGAACGTGCCGAGCAGCGCCAGGACGCCGAAGGTGAACAGGAAGTAGGCGCCCGACTTCAGCATGAAGGACGGGTAGAGCGGGGCGCCCACCACGTTGTGCTCGGTGCGCCCCTTGCCCGGCATCTGGGTGTGCTTCTGCACCCACATCAGCGTCAGGTGAGCGGCGATGAGCGCCAGCAGGAGGCCGGGGATGAGCAGGATGTGGATGGTGTAGAACCGCGAGATCACGTCTTCCCCGGGATACTCGCCGCCGAACAGGAAGAACGAGAGATACGTACCGACCAGCGGGAGCGAGATCAACACACCCTGGGTGATGCGGAGACCGGCGCCGGAGAGCAGGTCGTCGGGAAGGGAGTAACCGGTCAGCCCCTCGGCGAGCGCCAGGGTGAACAGCAGCACACCGATGATCCAGTTGAGCTCGCGCGGCTTGCGGTAGGCCCCGGTGAAGAACACCCGGAGCATGTGCACCATCAGGCCCCCCACGAACAGCAGCGCCGCCCAGTGGTGGATCTGCCGGATCAGCAGGCCGCCGCGGACGTCGAAGCTGATGTGCAGCGAGGACTCGTAAGCCTGGGACATGTGCACGCCCACCAGCGGCGCGTACGAGCCGTTGTAGGCGACCTCGGCCATGCTCGGCTTGAACCAGAACGTCAGGAAAGTGCCGGTGAGGAGCAGGATGACGAAGGAGTAGAGCGCGATCTCACCCAGCAGGAACGACCAGTGGTCGGGGAAGACCTTGCGTAGGTTGCGCTTGAGGAAGCTCCCGGCGCCGATGCGGTCGTCGATGAAGCTCGCGTGGTGCGCGATGGCCTTGGGAGTGCCGTCGAGGCTCATGCCTGCCCCCTAGCTTCGGCTTCGGCGTCCCCGCGCTCCCAGAAGCTGGGACCGGCCGTTGAAGTCGCTCCGTGTGCCCCCGTCGCGCCGGTGCGGTGGCACCGGAGGCGCTTTGGCGACCTCCGGCGGCGCAGAGATCCTCGCCTGCTGCCGTTGTCGGCGAAGGCACTCAGCAAACGAGCCGACCTGGAGTACCGCCTTCCCCCATACTCAGCGCGAATGCGTGCAATTGCGAACCATCTGACATGCAACAGCGACCCAAAAATGGGTGGGACTCGACCAGAGCGGCGTCCGCGTCAATGGATATGGCGGTGGACGTCGCTCGCGGTGGACAGACCGGGTAGGGCAGGGGCGATCCAGGGGCCGTCCAGTGAGGGATCGAGGATGCCCTCTTCCACGAACGTGTAACGCCCGTCAAGGATCAGGCGGGCCAGCCGTACGTCTCGTGCGTCGGAGTTGTCCCACAGCCGGTGGAACAGCGCGTCCGCGCGCAGCCGAGCCTGGTGGCAGAACATGTCCGCGATCTCCTGCGGCTTGTGGCCGAACTCGGCGGCGTCCTCCTGGGCCCGGACGCAGGTGGCGGTGATGGCGAACAGTTCGGCGCCGATGTCCACGATTCTGGAGAGGAAGCCCTGCTTGTGCTCCAGCTTTCCCTGCCATCGCGACATGCCGTAGAACGTGCACCGGGCGAGCTTCCGGCTGGTCCGTTCCACGTATCTGAGGTGGTGGGCGAGCGGGCCGAAATGGGAGTAGGACGTGGGGAACTGGCCGGCCCCCGCCACCAGCGTGGGCAGCCAGCGAGCGTAGAAGCCGCCCGCCTTGGTCGCCGCCCGTCGCTTGGCTTTGAGGTCGGCCTTCGGGTCGATGAGCCCTCCTGCGACCGAGAGGTGCGTGTCCACGGCCTCGCGAGCGATGAGCAGATGCATGATCTCGGTGGAGCCCTCGAAGATGCGGTTGATCCGTACGTCCCGCAGCATCTGCTCGGCGGGGACGCCCCGCTCGCCGCGGGCCCGCAGCGACTCGGCGGTCTCGTATCCCCGTCCGCCTCTGATCTGGACCAGTTCGTCCGCCACTCGCCAGGCCATCTCCGAGCCATAAAGCTTGGCCAGGGCCGCCTCGATGCGGATGTCGTTGGTCTCGTCGTCGGCCAGGCGACTGACCAGGTCGACGATGGCTTCCAGGGCGTAAGCCGTGCAGGCGATGAAGGAGATCTTGCGGGCCACCGCCTCGTGCTCTCCGATCGGGTGACCCCACTGGACTCGCTCGGCGCCCCACTCGCGTGCGATCTTCGCGGCCCACTTGACCGAGCCGGCGCATGTGGCGGGGAGCGAGAGGCGGCCGGTGTTGAGCGTGGTGAGCGCGATCTTCAGCCCCTGTCCCTCGCGGCCGATGAGGTTGCCCGCGGGGACGCGGACCTGGTGGAAGCGGGTCACCCCGTTCTCGATCCCGCGCAGGCCCATGAAGGAGTTCCGGTGCTCGACGGTGATGCCGGGGGCGTCGGCCTCGACGACGAAGGCTGAGATCTTGCTCCCCGTCCGCGCCATCACGACGAGGAGGTCGGCCACGACCCCGTTGGTCGTCCACAGTTTCACCCCGTCGATGACATACGAGTCGCCGTCGCGGACGGCGGTCGTGGACAGCCGGGCGGGGTCGGACCCTACATCTGGCTCTGTGAGGAGAAAGGCGGAGATTCCGCCGCGTGCGCATCGGGGGAGGAAGCGCTGCTTCTGCTCGGGCGTTCCGAACAGCTTGAGCGGCTGAGGTACGCCGATGGACTGGTGGGCCGAGAGCAGCGCGCTGAGCGCGGGGGAGTAGGACGCGGTGAGCGCGAGCGCCCGTGTGTAGTACAGGTGGCTCAGCCCCAGCCCGCCGTACTTGTTGTCGATCGTCATCCCGAACGCGCCGAGCGCACGCAGGCCCTTGACCACGTCGTCCGGCACGACCGCGGAGCGTTCGATGAGCGCCGGGTCGACGCTGTCGTGCAGGAACCTCCGCAGGGCCCGCAGGAAGTCCTCGCCCTTCTTGGCCTCCTGTTCGCTCAACTCCGGTGCCGGATGGACGAGATCGGGCCGGAAGTCGCCGAGGAAGAGCTGCTTTCCGAAGCTCGGACGGGCCCACTCCTTCTCGCGGGCCTGCTCGGCGACCTCACGTGCCCTGGCGTATTCGGTCATCGCGACCTCCTCAGACCGTGGATGCTTTCGACGCTACGCCTGTTCGCTACCGGTGAGTAGCTTCCGGTACCGCCAGCGGTACGCTGTGCGTCCAGCGAGGCCGCAGCCGCCGTCCACACCAAGGGCACGCGTCATCACAACGCCGGTTCCCGCGCCGCAGGCCCAAGCGGCATGTGAGTACTCGTGGAGGACTCCAGGCCATGGTGTCTTCTTCCGGTCGCCCGGCACCCCCGGGCATGGTCAGTCTTTCGGTGTGCCGCCGTAGTGGGCGATCAGTGCGCTTGCCTCGCGCAGGATCGCGGCCTGCCGCTCGAGGCGCCTGCGGCGCCGGGAAACGGCCACCCGGATGACCAGGAAGGCGACGACGAGGAGGACGAGGAGAGCGAGCTGCGGCCACGGCAGCGCCCAGAGCGTGGTGTCGATCGTCACCCGCTCGGCGACGACGCCCGGGGGCGACTTACCCGCGGGTGAGGGGATCGCCACGACTTTCGTGGTGATCGACCCCATCGGCCAGACGCCGGTCACCCGTGCGGTGAACTCGCGACTGCCACCCGGCATGATTTCCCTGGTCTTGGCTTCGGACGTGTCGTCCCAGCCGCTTTCCCCCACCAACGCGGACGTTCGGACCTGCGCGTCCGGGGCCACCCGGACATTGCCGACGTTGGCCACGGTGTAGGTCACGTCGATGTAGCCCGCGGCGAAGGGGTTCCATGAGCCGGTGTATTCGGTCCGCAGATCGGTCACGGCGACTTTGGCCACGTAGTCGCCGGTCACGCGGAGGTTCACCCGGACGCCCACCCGGTTCTGGACCCGGACCTGCCCGGAGATCGTGTCCACGGACGCGGTGACACCCGCGGGGTGGTCCCCCGGCGTCGCGTTCCGCGGCACCGAGACCTTGACGGGCACGACGGCGGTGGCACCGGCGGGAATGGTCACCTTGTCGGGAAGCTTGATCCATGCTCCGCCGTCGGTCGGCGTGGCGTCCGAGGGCCGCATGTCGAACAGTCCCTTGGCGGTCAGGTAGCCGTCGTTGGCGTCGATCGCGAAGACGACCTCCTTGGTGGAGCGGTTGATGATCGCGACATGCTCGGTCACCTCCTGCCCACCGGCCAGTTCGACATCGATCACGCTGCGGCCATCGGGGCCGTTGGCGTCGGCCGGCGCGACCGACCAGGTGATGTCGCTCCGGCCTGCGGCGCCGGCCGGGCCGGCGAATCCGACCAGGGTGGTCGCGACAGCGCACAGGAGCGCGAGGAGGGCGAGTGCCCTGCGCGGACTGCTCATGGCCAACAGAGGTGTCTCCTGTCTCATCGTGAACGTTCCGGGACGTGCGCCAGACTCGCACACGTCCCGGACATCCACAGCGGCGGTGGCGTCCCGCCGCCGGCTCAGGACTGGTTGAACAGCGAGAGCGTCAGGGTCGAGTGGTACTCCCCGGCGGCGACGTCGACCGGGGTGCGCAGCGCGAGGTCGGCGTTGACCTGGTGGGTGCCGATCTCGTCAGCGGAGTTCGCGGTCGAGACGAGCAGTTCCTGGCCCTGCAGACCCACGGCGGGTGCTCCGGTGCCGTCGGAGACGACACTGGAGACGGGCTCACCGGGCGCCACCGACCCGGTGGAGGAGCCGGTCAGCAGGTGCGGGGTCCATCCCAGGTACTCCGGGCCGATGGTCTTGGCCGGGTCGCCGGTCGCGACCAACTGGCTGGACTGGCCCACGACCGCCCAGAAGTCTCCCGCGGGGATCTCGTCGGGAAGGCGGGTGTCGGTCACCGTGACCGTCGGCAGGGTGCCGGTGAACTGGCGGGCGGCGGCGTTGGATCCGTTCTCCGCGAGGGTCACGCCGCTGTTGTCCGCCACGGTCATCGACACCTGACCGGGAACGCGGAGGGGCTCGATCGTCACCGACACCTCGATCCCGTCGCTGTCAGGGTCGCCGTCCGCCATCGCGGGAGCCGTGGCTACGCCGGCAAGCGCGAGGCCGAGCACCGATGCGGCGAGTATCTGGGTGGCTCTCTTGGTCTTCATGTGATCGCTCCATTTATGGGTGCAGGGCCGGGGCCGGCCGAATCGACCGGCCCCGGTTCACTAAGGGCGGCGTCCCCGGGCACCTACGGCGCATTTACCGTGGCCACCGCCGGTCCGGTCAGGCGCAGCTGATCGCGGTGTAGGTGGCGTCGTAGGACGAGGTGACCTGCTTGCCACCGATCGTCGCGGTTCCCGTCACGGTCGCCGTGCCGGCGGCGAGCTGCCCGGTCCGGGTGTTGAAGGACTGGTACGCCTGCTTGCCCGTGGCCACGTCGGCCACGGTCTTGGCACCGTAGGCGGTCGACAGCGTCACGTTCGCCGGCACGGAGGCGTCGTTGACGGCCGTGACCGCCACGTACGCCGATGTGCCCACGCAGCGGGCCTGGGCGGTCACGGTCAGCGCGATCTCCGGAGCGACCGACACCGCGACAACCTTGATCTCCTCAACGTTCCCGGCCTTGTCGGCCGAGCGGTACCGCAGCTCGTGCTGCCCCTGTCCCGAGACGGTGACCGTCCCGGTGTACGGCACCCAGGCGCCACCGTCCAGGGAGTACTCGGTGCTCGCCACGCCGGACGTCTCGTCCGTCGCGGAGAGGGTCGCCGGCACACCGCCGTTGTCCGCCGCACCGACCGTGGCGGTCGTCACCGGCGCGGTCGCGTCCACCTTGACGGTCAGCGTCTTGAGAACCTCGACGTTGCCCGCCTTGTCGACGGAGCGGTAGGCCAGCGTGTGCGAGCCGTCCCCGATGATGGCGATCGGCGCGGTGTACTTGGTCCAGGCGCTGCCGTCGAGCTGGTACTCGGTACGGTCGACCTTGCTCTCCTGCCCGGGGGTCGCGGACAGCGTGACCGACACCGGACCGGTGAACCAGCCACTGGCCGGCTCGGCCGGGGTGGTCGTCGCGGTCGTCACCGGCGGCGTCTTGACCTTCACGGTCTCCTTGTTGTAGTTCTTGCCGTTGCCGTCCGGCTTGTAGTTCTTCTCGATGTTGCCGGCGATGTCGACGGCGAACCAGGACACCTCGGTGGTCTTGTCGACCGTGATCTGCTGCGCGCTCTCACGCATGCCCGCCGACGCCAGCTTGAGCGAGTTCAGCGTCGGCCGGCTGCCGTCCAGCGTGTAGTACACGTTGGCGGGCTCGTCGATCTTGAAGGTGAACGTGGTGGAGGTGTCGGTCCGACTGGTGATCTTCAGGTCCGACTCGGGACGCTCGTGGTCATCGGCGAAGGCGCGGGCGACCTCGAGGATGGCGATCTGCCCGTTGGCGAACTCCATCGTCTCCTCGTGACCCTCGCTGAAGGCCGGCTGGAAGCCCACCGCGGTGAACCGCTTGGTGGCCGGGTTGTACATGTCCGCGCCGACCTCGAAGTCCCAGCCGATGATGCCGCGGCTGTACCAGTGCTCGTCGGCGCTGTTGCCGGCCGCCGAGTAGAGCACGTCGGTGACGGGACCGGTACGGCCCGGCCAGATCGCCGTGCCGCGGTGGGTCTGCACCGCGGACAGGATGTGGTCGGAAGCGGACCAGAAGTAGTTCTCGGTACCGAAGTCGACCCGCGGCAGCACTTCGCGCCCGGCGGTCTTGTAGGCCCCCGGAGGCCACATGAAGTAGCCGCCGTAGGAGTGCGTGTTCATCGCGAACTTGATGTTCGGGTACTGGTTGGTGAGCCACACCTCGTTGCGGGTCTCCGGCTCCGACAGCTTGGAGGGGCCGGAGTAGGTCTCGCTGGTGCAGGTCGACGAGGAGCCGTTGTACCCGTCGAAGATGGCGCCGACCGAGAAGTTCCGGTTCAGGTCGACACCCCAGGCGTTGCGGTTCGCGGGGTCGGCCGCGCTGGCGGCGCAGTAGTTGACCATGTTCTTGCGCTGCATGTTGTAGTCGTACATCGAGTAGTGCGCGCCGTCGGGGTTGGCGGTCGGCAGTACGAAGATGTCGAGGTTGTCCACGAGCTTCTTGGTCGCGTTGTCCCGCGCGTAGTTGCGCAGCAGCCGCTCGGCGGTCTCCACGCAGGTCAGCGGGGTCACCCACTCACGGGCGTGCTCCTGGCAGTAGAGGAACACGCCGGTCTTGGAGCGGTCCCGCTTCTTGCCGATGCGCAGGACCTTCATCTGGAACGGGTCGCGCGACACGCCGGCCGGCGCCTTGAGGTAGTCGGTCAGCCGCACGGTCGTCGCAGCGGCCACCACGCCCGCGCCCGCGTTGCCGCGGTAGGTGTTCGCCGTCACCAGTGCCGACGCCGCCGGGTCGGCGTTGACGGCGTCCACCACCTGCTTGGCGGTGCTGGTGATCGCGCCGGAAGCGTTCGTGGCCAGGTTGACCACGATGTCCTTGCCGTTGACCGCGACCGACAGCGGGGAGGAGGCGGCGTTCGGGTTGACCAGCGCCGCGGTGATGTCGTTGCCGCCCTCGCTGCCGTAGGTCTTGGAGCTCAGGTAGACAATGCCGGCCGAGGCCGTGCCGAACTGCGCCTGGGCGAGCCGGCGGTAGCCGTTCGTCTTGTACGGCAGGTCGATGATCTCCGACGTCTTCGGGAACTCCTTGGCCAGACCGACGATCCGGTCGGTGACCTCGGTCGGGTCCATGTAGTGGTCGGTGAAGTCGGAGACGTAGTGCTCCTTCGGCGCCTTGCGCGGCGCACCCAGCCACTTGCTCACCTTCGCCGTCACCGTACCGCCGCGGTTGCTGGTCACCGTGACCTTGGCCGGCTCCCGGTCGATCGCGAGCGGCGAGGTGAACCGGTGGTACATGTACTGGCCGGCGTCGGTGAAGCGGGACATCGTCGCCGTGCCGCCCGAGTCGGGGGCGGTGTCCTTGCCGCTGTCCCAGGTGGCGGTGAGGACGGTCTGCGCGTCGGTCGCGCTCGACTTCACCTCGACCGACAGGAAGCGCTGGTTGTCCAGGCTGGTGAACCACTCCGCGCGCAGGACCGTGAGCGTGTCCTCCGCCGCGGCCTCGGCCGCGGCGACCCTCGCCAGGGCCTGCGACCGCTCGACCTTGTTGGCGGCGAAGTCGCTCTCGTCGGAGATGACGCCACGAAGATCGAAGCCCTGGTCCCGGAGGTCATCGGCCTCCCGAGGGCTGAGGATGGCGTGCACCTCGATGCCGTCATCCACGGGTTTCTTGTATTCGGCCAGGTCCACGCCCATGTCGGCCAGCCGGTCCACGTCGGCCTGTTCCGGCACGACGATCCGGACCAGGGCGACGCCGTTCTGCTCGGTGGCGGGCAGACGGTCAGGGGCGACGTCGCTCACCGGCGGGCTCGGGTCGGCGAGCACCGGAAGTGGGCTGACAGCGATGGCCAGGGGTAATGCGAGCGCAACGGCGAAGCGGCGAGCTCTGCTGCTGTTGGCAGCGCCTCTCATTGACGTTCCTCCATCTGCGTGCCGGCCAGGTGGGGGGAGTTCACCCTGGCAGGAAGCACGCAAGTCGAGGGAAGTCTTTTGCAACGGTCCTATTTCCGTCAAGCGGTCATATTTACCGTTTAAGGTATTTTTCGATAACAGTCTTATTTCTGGGCACTTTTGGGGATGTAGCGCCCAGATCTCACATCGGTAGTGCCGCACAAAACCCGGTGGGACCGGGGATCGAACGGCAGCCTCGGCCGAGGCACAGCCGGCTGGCCGACTGGTCCTTGAGAAGGCGGCGGCTCCGGTGGAGCTGGGGAGCTCCACCGGAGCCGAGCTGTGACCCGCCCGTCTACCAGCGGGTCTTCGTACCTGGCGGAAGGCCGGCAGGTACCGCGCCGGTCGTCACTTGATGGTGTGTCGGTAGGTGTGGGAGCACGTGCCCCGACTCTCCTCGTCACGACGACGGTGAACGTGGTCTCGCCACAGCGGGCGGGGAGTGTTCTCCCGTTGGCTCAGGACTGGTTGAACAGCGAGAGCGTCAGGGTCGAGTGGTACTCCCCGGCGGCGACGTCGACCGGAGTGCGCAGCGCGAGGTCGGCGTTGACCTGGTGGGTGCCGATCTCGTCAGCGGAGTTCGCGGTCGAGACGAGCAGTTCCTGGCCCTGCAGACCCACGGCGGGTGCTCCGGTGCCGTCGGAGACGACACTGGAGACGGGCTCACCGGGCGCCACCGACCCGGTGGAGGAGCCGGTCAGCAGGTGCGGGGTCCATCCCAGGTACTCCGGGCCGATGGTCTTGGCCGGGTCGCCGGTCGCGACCAACTGGCCGGACTGGCCCACCACCGCCCAGAAGTCTCCCGCAGGGATCTCGTCGGGAAGGCGGGTGTCGGACACCGTGACCGTCGGCAGGGTGCCGGTGAACTGGCGGGCGGCGGCGTTGGATCCGTTCTCCGCGAGGGTCACGCCGCTGTTGTCCGCCACGGTCATCGACACCTGACCGGGAACACGGAGGGGCTCGATCGTCACCGACACCTCGATCCCGCTGTTGTCAGGGTCGCCGTCCGCCATCGCGGGACCGGCCACACCGGCAAGCGCGAGAGCGAGCACGGATACGGCGAGTATCTGGGGGGTCCTGTTGCTTTTCATGTGATTGCTCCACTTATGGGGGGCGGGGCCGGCCGTCCTGTCGGCCGGCCGGCCCCGGTTCAACTAAGCGGCGTCCCCGGCGCGTACACCGTGGCTACCGCCGGTCCGGTCAGCCGCAGCTGATCGCGGTGTAGGGCGCGTCGAGCGACGAGGTGACCTGCTTGCCACCGATCGTCGCGGTGCCCGTCACGGTCGCCGTGCCCGCGGCGAGCTGCCCGGTCCGGGTGTTGAAGGACTGGTACGCCTGCTTGCCCGTGGCCACGTCGGCCACGGTCTTGGCACCGTAGGCGGTCGACAGCGTCACGTTCGCCGGCACGGTGCCGTCGTTGACGCCCGTCACCGCCACGTACGCCGACGTACCCACGCAGCGGGCCTGGGCGGTCACGGCCAGCGAGAGGCCAGGGGTCAGCTTCGGCTGGTGCTGCGCGTTGAACCCGTCGAGCTTCACGGCCGCCGCCGCGTTGATCTCGGCCTGGCTGAGGAACTGGCTCGGCGTCAGCTTGAAGGCGTCGAAACCGCGTGCGATCTCGTTACCGTAGATGTAGCCGTTGTACCAGTAGACGGACCAGTAGCCGCCGGTGACCAGCGAGGTGCCACTGACCGGGCCACGGTCGAAGAACGCGATCTCCCTGGGGTTGCTGGAGTCGGTGAAGTCGAACACCGACAGGCCACCCTGGTACCAGGCCTGGACCATGACGTCGCGACCGGGGATCGGGACGAGCGACCCGTTGTGCGCGACACAGTTCTCCATCGTCGTCTGCGGCGCCGGCATCTTGTAGTAGCTCCGGAAGACGAGCTTGCCGTTGACGATGTCGTAGATCGAGTTCGCGCCCCAGGACGGCAGGTCGGTGGTCCTGCAGCGCGCGGCGGAGCCGCCGCCCCACTCGTCGGTGAAGACGACCTTCGTACCGTCGTTGTTGAAGGTGGCCGAGTGCCAGTACGCGTAGTTGGGGTCGGAGACCGCGTCGAGCCGCTTCGGGTTCGTCGGGTCGGAGATGTCGATCAGGATGCCGTTACCAGCACAGGCACCGGCGGCCAGACCGATTTCCGGGTACGCCGTGATGTCGTGGCACTGGTTGGTGACCGGCGACGGCGACCAGTTGATGCCCGCCGGGTGCTGCGGAGTGGGCGGGGAGTTCTGCAGGCCGTTGATCGCCCCGGTCTCCGGGTCGGTGAACAGCCGGGGGTTGCTCACGACCGCCGCGTTCTGCGGCGCGGCCAGCGGCACCCGGATGACGTCGATCCGCCACAGCGAGGTGGCCGGGTCGGTCGCCGCCGTGTTGGCGCAGCCCGCGAGCTCCTGGCCGGAGCGAACGCTGGCGGTGCCGGAGACGTAGACGTAGACGTTCTCCGGCTCGTTCTTGCTGGTCACCAGCGAGTGGGTGTGCGAGCCGCGGCAGGTCTGCACCGCCGCCACCTGCACCGGGTGGCTGATGTCGCTGATGTCGAAGACACGGACACCGCGGAAGCGGTCGGGGTTGACCGTACCGCTGGCTCCCTGCGTGCCACAGTCGATCCGGCCGCGGGTCTCCTCAACCGACATGAACAGCAGGTTCCCGTACACCGACAGGTCGCCCTGCCCGCCCGGGCACACCACCGACGTCTTCAGCACGGGGTTACCGCCGGTGGAGATGTCGTAGATGTTGAAACCGTTATAGTTGCCGGAGAACGCGTAGTTTCCGCCGAATGCCAGGTCGGAGTTGAGGTACGAGCCGTTGCCTGGGCTGGAGGGGACGTAGAAGCCCTCTGGCCTGTCCCGGTGCGCGGTCTGTTCCATTCCGCTGATGGCCTGCTGGGCGTCCAGCCATCCGGCGCTGAGACCGACCCGGGGGTCGACGTCGGCGGCCGCGGAGGTCGCGGCTGGCAGTAGCCCCAGCAGTAACGCGCCTACGGCGATGATCCCGAGCTTGTGTAGTCTGGCACGTCCCCCACGTGCCGAACGGCTACTTCTCACGGGCCGTTTCCCTTCTTTCGGGCATCTCCTCCCTAGTTGATCAATCGCGAAGGGCGACCCGGGATCTGGCCGGTGCCTCTTGTGACGCCAGCTGGGGGGGAGATCCACTTTGGTGTTACCCGCGAACTGTAACGGAGACGACCTTGATGTTCTATACCATGACATCTCTATTGTTCCTGGTGGACATCACCCGGCAAGGCGGAAAAGGTCCCAAATAATGAGTTCGCTGCCCACACTGCGATATCTAGGCATGTTAGCGCTGGTCACGGGCGTGATCGCCGGATGTACCACGGAGACGCCCAAGGCGCCGACCGCTCCAGTGATCGTTCAACCGGGATCTCCAGGCGCACCCGGACAGACGCTCCCCGCTAGCTCAGCGTCAGCGGTCGCTGACACTCCGTTCACCGCCGCGGACGTGCTCTTCATGCAGGGGATGATCCCGCACCACGCCCAGGCGCTGCGAATGACCGACCTCGTCCCCTCCCGCAGCACGAACCGGGACATCACTTTGATCGCCAAGCGGATCCAGGCCTCCCAGGAGGACGAGATCGCGCTGATGCGACGCTGGCTCCGGGACCGCGGCCAGACAGTACCGGCCGCGGACCACGATCACTCCGGCGCGGGCGGGGAGCTCATGCCCGGAATGCTGACAGAGGAGCAGTTCGCCGAACTGAAGAAGGCCACCGGCACAGACTTCGACCGGGCCTTCGTGCAGTACATGATCGCCCATCACATGGGCGCGCTCCAGATGGTCGAGAAACTGTTCAACAGCGACGGCGGCCAGGAAACGGAGATCTTCACCTACGCCTCCCACGTCGACGGCGACCAGCGCATCGAGATCGACCGCATGCAGAAACTCCTGGCCCAACTGGGCGGCCCCGCTCCGAACTGACCCGCCGCTTCCCCTCCCGGCCGGGACACGTTCGCCCGGGGCGGCCGTGAACTTCTGGACCGCTGCCTGCTCTGGAACGAACACCACCTGCGGCATGCCCTGCGCGAGTACGAACAGTTCTACAACGAGCACCGCCACCAGGCCCTGGCTCAGGCGGCTCCGCTACGCGCGGTCCCGATTCCGATCAACGATCCAGAGCGAATCATCGACCTGAACATACGCTCAATACATGGCAGGCCGACGGATGGCCCTCGTTTGAACGGGCCACCCGCCGGCCTCCATCGGTCAGCTTGTCGGTTCGATCCAGATGGTGCGGTACCGGACCGGGTTGCCGTGGTCCTGCAGCCGGATCGGGCCGGCGGACGGTCCCTCGGCGTCGCCGAGGGTCGTCGGCCCGTCGACGGCGACGTTGTTGTGGACGGTCACGCCGTTCCACACCACCGTCACCCGGGCGTTTTCGGTCTTGACGCCTGCGCTGTTGTACCGCGCGGCCCGGAACGTGATGTCGTACGTCTGCCACGTCTGGGGGGCGGTCGCGGCGTTGCTGTCGGCGGCCTTCTTGGAGTAGATGGATGCTGCCTCGTCGTTGGCCAGCGTCGTGTCGCCGAAGGAGTCGAGGATCTGCACCTCGTAGCGGCCCTGCAGGTACACGCCGCTGTTGGCCCTTGCCTGGCCGGTGACGTCCGGAGGGTACTGCGGCAGCCAGAACTCCAGATGCATCTTGAAGTCGCCGAAGGTCTGCCGGGTGCGGATGTCGCCGTTGCGGACCTCCATTCCCCCGCCGGTCAGTAGCCACGTCGCGGCGCTGCCGTCGGTGTGCTGCCACGCCGCCAGGTTGGAGCCGTCGAACAGCGTCACCCGGGCCGGTGTGCCGCCCGGTGCGTACACCTCGAACTCGTAGATGCGTGCCGCGGTGTCGGTGCTACTGGTCGGCGCCGTCACGTTGAGCCGCACGTACCTGGCCTGTGTCGCGGCGATGTCGTGGGTGGTCGTGCCGGCGGTGTTCCCGGTGACCGTGACCGCGTTGGTCCAGGTGGTGCCGTTCGTGCTCACCTGGATGTTGAAGTCCCTCGTGTTGAAGGTCGCGGGCTCACCACCGGCCGCCGCGTGCTTGACCACGAACCGACCCACGCTGCTGCTGGCACCGAGGTCGACCTGCATCCACTTGCTGCCGCCGAGTGAGCACCACTTGTCGCTGTTGCCGCCGGACACGCTGCCGTTGACCGCCTTCGCCGCGGTCTCGTTGGCGTTGCACGCGCTGTCCGAGGTGGCCGGCTTGTTCAGCGCGAGGTTGGCGCCGGTGCCGCCGCCGCCCGCGACCGTGATGAAGTCGAGGTTGATATATCCGGTGTCGCCTTGGTCGTACCGGTAGGAGATGGTGTTGGTCCCGGCGTTGAGGTTGAGCGATTCGGTCTTGGTCGCCCAGGTCTCCCAGTCGGTGGTGCTGGCCAGGGTGATCTGTCTGATCTTCGCGCCGTTGACGTAGACGCTGACGGTCTTGTTGCCGACGAACGGGTACGGGCCGTTGGAGTAGCGCAGCCCGACGTCGTACGCCCCCGCTGAACTGGCTGTGACGTTGAACGTGGTGGCCGCGCCGACGGTGCCGTACCCGGCGACGAAACCGGTGCCGGTGTAGCAGCAGTGGTCGGTCATCACAGTCGCGCCGCCGGCGAGTGCCGCCGACTCCGCCTCGTACGTGCCGGCCGGTGGCTGGGCGCCCCCCATCGAGTTCAGCGTGTACCTGGCCTCGCCGGGTTGCTGGGGCGGCACGGCGGCGCCGGCGGGCGAGGCTCCGAGGCCGCCCACGGCGAGGATGGCAGTCAGGCAGAACGCTGTGAGCACGGCCCGTCTACGACGTGCGGGCGGCTCGGCGCCCTGGTGGGTGACGGGCACGTTGATCCACGGGGGTTGCCGATGCGGTGTCAACTTCCACTCCTCCAAGTAGCGGGACAGTTGACGTGGCGCGCCGACACCTCGTCCGATCTGGTGACAAAACCGTAAGGGACTTCCGCTGCGCTTGTCCATCATTTGCCGTCGTAACTGGTTAGGTGCCCCAAAGCGGTCTTCATTGTGGTGGAGGGCTGTGATTCTCCCAGCGGTCTCAGCCGCAAGATTGACACGGATGAGGGCCTGTACCGCTTCAAAAGGCTTGGCTGGATGTCTCCAATTCCGCATGGAAGCGCCGGCCATCGATGGTTGTGATTTCGATGCGCTGTTCGTCCTTGATGGTGGCGCTCTGGACCTTGTGCTCCTGGATCTGCTTGGTGACGAACGGGAGGTTGGCCTGCTCGTAGTCGTCGCGGTTGAGAAGAGCGAACCCGGTAACGAGCACGATGGCGACGGCCAGTGCCCAGAGCAGTGGCTTACGCAGCGGGCGATCAGGCCTCCCGGGTCAGGAACTGGTGGAGGCTCCGGCAGACCCGGATCAGCGAGGTCGAACCGCGCTTCTTCGTGTGGGCGGCCACCTCGGGGATCTCGCCCCGCGCGTCGGCCCACGTGGCGATGTCGGTGGCCAGCACGACGGCGTCGGTGTGCAGACGCTGGGCCCGCTCGCCCTCCCTCGGGAGGAAGACGGCCAGGAAGTGGCGCAAGATCGTCCATACCTCCGCGTGCGCGCCCTGCTTGGCGGCCAGCTCCAGTGAGGGCAACGCGGGGTCGACCTCGTAGCGGGTGCGGCGGCCGAACAGGCCCAGCAGGCGGCCCGTCTCGGCGGCGGGGAGCGCGCCCTTGGCCGCCAGCTGAAGCAGTGGGGGCACCGCGTCGTCGCCCTCCACGGTAAGGAAGTAGGCCAGGACCAGGGCCGTCGCCGGGCCGGACGCGCCTTCGGCCAGGGTCAGGTTGCGGAGGTCGTCGATCGCGATGTCGGGCGGGTCGAAACGGTCGATCAGGCCGATCGCCAGATGGGCCGCCGCTAGCTCCCGGTGGTGGGGCGTCATGCCGGGCCAGAAGTGACGTGACACGCGCCGGAACGGCCGCATCCCAGGCGCGGTCAGCAGGGCGTCGAGGTGGGCGAGACCGGTGGGCTCCACGGGTTGCCAGCTCACGTTGGCGATGCCGCGCTGGTCGAGGACGTGGTCGTCGTAGGGCACGACGCGGGAGCCGAGGTCGAGGGTCCAGGTCAGCTCCACCTCCGGGGGTGGGGGTGCGCCGCGCCCGAACCAGCGGGCCACCACCGCAGCGGCCGCCGAGCCGATGCCCTTCGCGCGTTCGGCCAGGTCGGGGGCGGGATTGGGCGGGAGGCGTAACAGGGCCTGTTCCAGGTCCAGCGGGAGCGGTTCGCAGCCGGATTCCGCGCACACGGCCAAGCGGTTGAGCAAGATCTCGGGGTCGAGGTGGCCGTCGGCGCGGGTGGGGGTGGCCAGCAGTACCGGGGGCAGGGCTCCGGCCTTCGCCGCGCGCAGGAGTTCGTCGAGGCGGGACAGGAGGAAGGCGTGGGGGCGGGCGCACTCCCGCAGGTGGGGGAGGCGGTTCCAGGGGGCGGGCGCAGGTCGCGCCTTCGGGTCGTAGGGGTCAGTCTGGACGTCGATCGTCCGCAGGATCTCCTCCTGTACGTAGTCGGGCATCTCGTGGAGCGGGACGACCGTGCGGAGGCCGGGGAACAGCTGGAAGGCCGTGGCCGCGACGTTCACCATGCCGTCGTACAGGGCCTGCCCGAGGTCGCCGGACAGGCCGGGGAAGGCCTGCTCCGCGTCGGCCCGCTGCTCCTCGGAGATCGTCTTCCTCGAAGGGCGCTGCCTCGGCGGACGGGACATGGGCGGACCCGGATCTTCGCCGGGGTCGACGAGTTCCCTGGCCAGCGCGGTGCACCAGTCACGCGGGGACTGCCACGTCGGCGCGTCGTAGAGCACCGGCCGTAGGTGTTCGCCGAACCGCCGGGCCAGCGTTTCCCTCAGGGAGTCCGGGTTCGTATGTGCCTCCCCCGTGACCGCCGCCAGCCACGCCTCGACGTCGATCCAGCCGATCTCCTCCGGCGGGCCGCTCTCCAGGCCGGAGGTGGGGAACGGGCCGGGGGTGGTGGCCTCGGGTAGGCGGCCGGGGGTGAAGTCGCTGGTCCAGCCTTCGGTGAAGCGCTCGAAGAGCTGCCGGGCTGAGGCCGGGGGCAGCAGTTCGGCCGCCTCCAGGATCGGGGCGGGGTCGGTGAGGTGGTCGGCGTGCTTGAGGGTGAGGGTGACCGCGCGGTCGCGCACCTCGTGAGAGGTGTGCGCGTACGCGTTGGTCAGCGCGGTGACGTGGTCGGCCACACGTTCCGGTGTGGTGGCGAGGTCGCGGTCGAGCCAGGTCAGGCCCTTCACGGCGAGCTTGGCCTCTTGGCGGAAGGTCATCGCCTCGATGGCCTCGGCGACGTCCGCCGGGTCGAGCCGCGCCTGGCGCACTTGCCGCCAGGCCAGCTCGGCTACCGGGCCCGGCGCGGCGGGCAGCAGACGCAGGTAGTCGCGCAGCCGCCCGGCCGACTCCTCTCGCGTGGGCGCCACGAGCGTGTGCAGCCGGACGAAGAAACGCAGGTCCTGCGCGTCGCCGCCGAGCAGGAAACGGCTCACGCAGCCGGTGATGATCTGCTCGCGCGGCAGCGTGCGGGCGGCCAGGGCCAGCCAGCGGGACGGCTTCGGGGTGAGCGTCTCGTTGACCAGCGCCCGGCCCGCGCCGGCCGCCTCGAAGATCCTCGGAAGCAGGTGGGGCGTGAGCGGGTCCTTGGCCACCCCCACCGCCGACAACCAGGCCGCCACCAGCGGCTCGTGGTCGGGTGGGGTGGCCTCGCCGTCACGCAGCAGTTCCAAGGCCAGCGGCACGATCCGGTCGTCGGGACGGCGGATGCGGCGCGCGAGCCGTACCGCCAGATCGGCACGCCAGGCCACCGGGCGACCGGAGACCGCCTTCACCAGCCGGTGCGGGCTCGGCGCGCCGGTCCAGCGGGGATTGAGGTCGCGCTTCATCAGCCAGGTGACCACCCCGGCCGGGCCGGGGATGGTCGCCGCGCCCACCATCATCAGCACCTCGGACCGGCCGGTGACCGGGTCGTCGGCGCTCCAGTCGAAGGCGTCCCCGTCGACGGTGGTGGCCGGCAGCAGGCTCTCGCGGAGCTCGGCGAGCAGGCCCGGCAACCCGGCGGCGACGGTGGCCCGCTCGGCGTCGGTGAGCTTGGGCAACCGCAACGCCAGACCCTCGGCGTCGCGGTTGAGCACGAGATTCCTGATCTCGGTACGGTTGTCGTCAGAGGTCATGACGTGGCTCCGGTGAGCTGGGCGTGAAGGCGCTTGCACTCGTGGACGAAGCGGATAGTCCGGCGGCTGCGCGCGAACTCGGCGACGACCGGGATCTCCCCGTGCGCGCCGGTCCAGCGTGCCACGTCGCCGGCGAAGGCGACGAGTTCGGCGTGGGTCACGGTGATGCGCTGCCCCTCGCCCGGCAACATCCCGGGCAGCAGAGCGCGCAGGATGCGCCACACCTCGTGGTGGCCGCCGGCGTGGGCCAGCTCGGTCAGGGCCGCGATGGCGGGGCGGGTCTCCTGCCAGGTGCGGCGCAGCACCAGCGCGAGCTGGCGGCCGATCGCCTCGGCGGGCAGCTCGCCCCTGGCGGCCATGCTCAGGACCAGCGGGATCATGCCGGGCACGCTGTCGGCCAGGAGAAAGGCGAGGATCACCGCCGTGGACTCGCCCATCGGGCCCTGGGAGATCTCCAGGCCGGTGATCTCCGTGGGCGTCACCCATGCGCCCCAGCGGCCGCGCAGCAGGAGGGGCAGGAAGTTGACGGCCACGACCTCGCGGTGCGAGGGCAGCATGGCGGGCCACGCCCGGAGCGTGCTGCCGAACTCGTCGACCGTCCAATCGAACGGCTGACGCAGCAGCACCTCGTCGATCAGCCGATGGCCGGTCGGGGCCGTCACCCGCAACACCGGCTGCAGCCTGACCTCGGTGAAGTGCTCCGGTTCGCCGTCGCCGAACTCGACCATGGACGCGTCCACCATGTGGCGCCACACGTGGCCGCACTCGGGGTCGGCCATGCCGTCACCGGCGAGCCAGCGGGCGGCCGAGCGCGCCGCCTCCGAGTCGACCTTGGCGGCCCGGTCGGCCGCAGCCTGGTGGCTGCCCCGGGGTAACCGCAGCAGCGCCTGCGCCAGGTCGGCCGGGGGCGGCTCCACCCCGGCGGCGGCGCAGGTCTCCAGCCGGTCGACCAGCACGTCGGGGTCGAGGTGGCCGCTCATCCAGGTCGGCGTGGCCAGCAGCACAGGCGGCAGAGTGCCGTTTCGGAGGGCCTCGGCGAGTTCCGCGTAGCGGTGCAGCAGGAAATCGTGGGGCGGGGAGACGCGATTGGGGTGGGGCAGCTGGTTGCGCCGCCGCCACTCGTCGTGCTCGGGCAACTCCTTGGGCATGAAGGAACGCAGCCGGGGCGGGACGAAGACGACGGTCACCTCCACGAGCGGCTCGCCCGGGCTCGGCGGGGGCACCTGCTCCTCTGCCCGCATCGCCGCGATCCGGGCGGGGTCCACGCCGAGCTCGGCCATGCGCTCGTAGGCGCGGTCGAGGATGAAGGACGGCATGGCCTCCACGGAGTCGTCGTACAAGACGCCAGGCCTCGTCCGCACCGGACGGAGGCGATCCGGCAGTCTGTCGTCGTAGATCTCCACGTCCTCGTCGTCGGCGCCGAAATACCACGGCTGCTCGACGTCGGTGGGGGAGCCGTACAGGTGGATCCGGCCCCTGGCGAAGGGGATCTGCCGGTCGCCCTCGTGGGCCACCGCCCCGTCCGGGCCGTCGTCGCTGGTCCAGGTGATGAAGAAGGCGCGCAGCGGGGTGTCGTCGTCGAGGTAGCGGCCAGGCCGGTAGGCGCCGCCCACCATGATCCGCCGGGGCGACGGCTCCGGGTCGGGCTCCTCGCCACGGGTGAGGGCGCGTACTCCCACGGAGTGGTTCGCGCCGTCCCAGAACTTCTCCGGCCCGATCGGCGGTAGCTCCGGCACGCTCCCGGGAGTGACGAGCTCGGCGGACAGCGCCGACTGCCAGTCGTCGGGGTCGAGGCGCACCTCCCTGGACCGCCAGTAACCCTGGTCCTGCTCGACGTGGGGCTTGAGCTTGCGGCGCAGTTTCGCCCGGTCGTCGGCGATCCCGGCGACGAAGGCCGCCAGCCAGCGCTCCTGGCCGATCCAACGCTCGTGGTAGTTGGGGGAGATCGACGGCTCGGGGAACCGCCGCGCCTCCGGCAGCTCGGGCAGCGGCGGGAACTCCTTCTGCTCCAGCAGTTCCTCGACCGGGGTCTCCCCGCCGAACTGCTCGGCCAGCTTCGCGCCCAGGTCGGCGGGGAGGTGGCCGACGCCGTCGAGGATCGCCCCGGTGTGGTCGGCGAACAGGTCGGCGTATTTCAGGGTCAGCTCGGCCGCGCGGTTGCGCACGTCGAAGGACTTGTGCGCGTACGCCGTGGTCAGCGCGGTCACGAAATCGGCGGCCGCCTCGGGCGTGGCCCGGATCGCCTGGTCGAGCCAGCGCAGGCCCGTGGCGGCGAGCTTGGCCTCGTCCCGGAAGGTGAGCGCGTCGACCGCCTCGACCAGGTCGGCGTGGTCGAGCGGCATCGCCCCGCGCACCTGCCCTGCGGCCAGCTCGGCGACCGTGCCCGGAGCTGACGGCAACAACCGCAGGTAGTCGCGCAGGCGGGGCGCGGACTCCGCGGGCGTGGGGTCGAGGAGCATGTGCAGCCGGACGAAGAACCGCAGGTCCTGCGCCTCGCCGCCACGCAGGAAACGGCTCACGCAACCGTCGAGCACCTGCTCCTTGGGCAGCTCGCGGGCGGCGGCGGCCAGCCAGCGGGTTGGCTGGGGCTCCAGCCGCTCGTCACGGAGGGCGCGGCCCGCGCCGTCGGCGTCGAAGACACGAGGCAGCAGCACGGGGGTCAGCGGGTCATCGGCCACGCTCGGCGCGGCCAGCCAGGCGGCCACCAGCGGGTCGTGGTCGGGCGGCACGGCGCCGGACTCGCGCAGCAGCGCCACGGCCAGCGGCGCGATGCGGTCGGCGGGACGGCGCACCCGCTGGGCCAGCCGGACCGCGACATCGCGACGCCACTCCCGGGGGCGGGTGGCCGCCACCCGGCACACCTGGGCGACGTTGGGGTCCTCGGCCCAGCGGCGGTTGACGTCGCGGGCGGTCATCCACGTCACGGCGGCCGCCGGGCCGGTGATGACGCCGACACCGGTCAGCAGCAGCGCGTCGGCCAGTTTGTCGAGCAGGTCGCCGACCTCCCAGGAGGCCATCTCCTCAAAGTCGTCGGGATGCTGGGCGCGCACCTGCTCGGTGCGGGCGCGGCGCAGCTCCTTGACGAGGCCGGGCAACCGCCCGCTCAGCTCGGCGCGCTCCTCCTCGGTGAGCGTGACCAGCCGGTCGGCCAGGCGGGTGACCTGGTTGCGGGTGACCAGGTCGCAGATCTCCGTCCAGAGGGTCATCGGGAGACCGCCACGGCGGCGCGGGCGACGATGCGGGCGGCCAGCACGTGTTTGCACGGCCCACGGGAGCCGCGATGGTCCCACCACCATTCGCAGGTGCAGGAGCCGTCGGCCAGCGAGACCCGGCGCGCGCCGCCCGAGGTGTGGACGGTGGCCAGCTCGCCTTCGAGGTGCACGGCGCCCGCGTCGACGAGCTTGCGCGCCTTGGCCAGCCGCGGGTTGAGCAGGATCACGTTGTCCTTGTCATAGGGCAGCTCACGGTGGAAGTGGGCGGCCTCCGACAGGTCGTAGCCGACCCGGCCGACGACGCCGAGCTGCGTCAGCGCGGCCCGCACCCGGTCGGCGGGGATGCCCGCGCGGTCGGCTAGCAGGCCGATCTCGACCTCGGGCTCGAAGCTGAGCAGCATGCCCACTACGTCGGCGTCGTTCTCGGCCTCGTCGGTGGCCAGGTCGTCGAGCACCGCGCCCTCGCCGGAGAAGCCGCGCCACCGCTCGGGCGAGAGGGTCAGCGTGTAGCGCATGCCGGGGAGCTCCAGCTCCCAGGCGCTGGAGGCGGCGTCGGCCGGGCCGTACACCCGGAGGGACTTCGCGAAGCGCAGCAGTGGCAGGAGGGTGGCGAGCCGGTTGGGGCCGGCGAGCTGGACCGAGCCCGGAACCTGACGGTCGGAGACCTTCAGCTCACGCCCCGCCTGCGCCACCCACACCGTGCCCTTCTTGGGCAGCCCGCGCAGGAACCGCACCGCCGCCATGCCGGTCAGCTCACCGCGCTGGTCCATGCCCGAGGCGATGACCTGCACCTCGGCGAATCCGCGTAACCAGCGCTCGGGCAGCGGCACCTTCTTCTCCACCACCGCGCCGTCCATCGTGGTCACGACCAGCTCGTCGAGGCCTACCCCCAGGTGCAACGGGTCACGCGCGCCGATGCGCGCCAGCGCCTCACGGAGCGGCGCGTTCACGTCGACGTTGGTGGTGCCCCGGTCGAACACCTCGCCGTCGAGCGTGCCGTTCAGCAGATCAAGCCGGGCATACACGCCGCCACAGGCCGAGAACGACTCGAACCGCAACCGGTCTCCGTTGCACGTCACCACCGGGTCCCGCACCCAGCCGGGCCGCGCCTGCGGCTGGTGGTAGCGGGCCAGCGCCACATCGGCGACGCCGAGCAGGCCCGCCGCGGCGGGGGCCGCCTGAGTCACCACGCCGCTGAAGAACCGGGGGGCCACGGCCGGGCCGGACAGGGCCCGCCCGCCGGAGGTCGCCAATCCGAGACGACCGTCGACAAGGGAGGAGGGCGCGGCGTACGTGTACGCCTGCGTCGCTGAAGTCATGACCGGGACATTAGATCGCCCCACTGACAAACTGGCGCGGCAGATGACGGTCAGCCAGGCCCGCCTCGAGCTCTTCCGATGGCTCACCTTCTACAACGCCCGCAGGCGCCACAGCGCCCTGTCCTACCTCTCACCCCTGGAGTTCGAACAGCAACACCAGAAAGCCGCTAGGCTCCCACTCGCGGCATAAACCCTGTGTCCATATCTCGGGGAGCGGTCCGCCAGTAGATCGCCCCACCCGGTGCGTACCAGCCCGAGACTTTCCGGACGGACGGGCTCGGATCGCTGGTGTGTGCCGCCTCCAAGGCGGCGACGGCGCGGACGTCGGTGTGAGCGAACTTGCCGACAAGCTCAGCGGCCCTCATCCGGACCTTGGGCTCCGGATCGTCGCCCAGATGACGGAGTGCCGGTTCGAGGACAAGGTCGGAACCGGGTGCACATGTGTCGCTCTTGCAGCGGTCGCAGGCCAAGGCGTGGAAGGCGGCAATCCTGACCTTTGCGTCAGGGTCGTCGGCCATGGCGATGAGCTGACTCATGGACTCGGTGTCGACCAGATGGTCGAGGAGCCGACAGCAGCCCTCACGGACGCCAGGGTTCTCATGTCGCAGGCCCTCGCGGATGGCGGTCAGCGCGGCCTCACCGCGTCGCAGTGCTGGTCCCCCTTCGGTCCCCCCCTGAGGGGACGCCTGAGGGGACGCCTGAGGGGGGACCTGGAATTGACCATCCCAGGTGAACGAAAGAGGCCAGGTCAGGGGGCTGTTCTTCAGGTGGGGGAGTAGGGCGGGTGGGACTTGAACCCACGACCGACGGATTATGAGTCCGCTGCTCTGACCGGCTGAGCTACCGCCCCGCAAGCCTGGAGTCTCTCATAAGTTGGCGTCCATGTGAGCCTGGGGAGTTGTTCACTTTAGCTCGTCCCTGCACAAGTTTAGGGGAGCCTGTCATGGACGGGGTGTTGATCGGGTCCAGGGTGGGCGGCTGACGCCCTGGAATGAGCCGCCCACCCTGGACCGATCGGGTCGGGATGCGCCTTTCGAAGCGGGACAAAACGGTCGTACGGAGGGGGACCGAAGGGCCGTGCGCGGAGCAGGATCAAAGGGGCATACGGGAGTGGGGCCAAAGGGGTGGGCCGGGAGCGGGACCCAACGGCCGGGCGGGGAGCGGGGTCAGGGGGCTGTGCAGGTGGGGGTGGGGGCGGTGTTGGTGCCGGTCCAGCTGCCGTTGAAGCCGAAGGTGGTGGAGGCGCCGGCTCCCAGGCTGCCGTTGTAGCTGAGGTTCTTGACCGTCACGGCGCTGCCGCTCTGGGTCAGGGCCCCGTTCCAGAGCTGGGTGACCGTCTGGCCGTTGGCGAAGGTCCACTTGACCGTCCAGCCGGTGATCCCCGCCGTGCCGGTGTTCTTGACGGTCACCTCGGCGCCGAACCCGCCCTGCCAGGAGTTGGTGACCTTGTACGTGGCCGAGCATCCGGTGCCCGCCGGTGGCGGCGTGGGAGTGGGAGTCGGGGTCGGGGTCACGGTGGGCGTCGGGGTCGGGGTGGGCGGCGGGGTCGTGCCGAGCAGGCGGGTCAGGGCCGGGTACCACTTGTCGGCCATCTTCTGGTCGCCCGTGCTGTTCGGGTGCACCCCGTCGTAGGTGTCGCTCGCGGTGCTGAACCCGGTCCACTGGTCCACGACCACGATCGGTGACTGCGCGGTGGTCTTGGACGAGGCCCAGCCGGGGATCGCGGCGTTGAGCGCGACGGCCCGCTGGCCGCATTCGGCGCAGGTGCTGGGGTTCATCGGGATGATCTGGGCGACCACGATCTTCATGTTGGGGTTGCTCGCCCGCATCTGGTCGACCAGCTTGCCGTACGCCGCGAGGATCGTGTCCGTCGGGCGGTTGCTCCACACGTCGTTGGTCCCGAAGTGCATCAGCACGACGTCGGGCTTGGTGGCGGAGAGCCAGCCGGGAAGCTGGTTCTGGTCGGCCACGTTGGTGACGAGCGCGCCGCCGTGTCCCTCGTTGTCGCCGTCGTAGGACACCGAGCACCCCTGGGGCGGCAGGGTGCCGACGAAGTCGAGGCCGGTGTAGCCGCCCTGGGCCAGTTTGTTCCACAGCAGGGCCCGCCAGCAGCCGGGGGAGCCGGTGATCGAGTCGCCCAGCGGCATGATCTTCACGGTCGCGGCCCGGGCGGGCAGGACGGGCGTGATGACCAGGTACGCCAGGACTCCGATCAGGGCCGTCACCATCGCCAGGAGCGTACGCCTCGTGGTCGCCATCCTTCACCTCCGGTAGTCCGCCTCGCGATCGTAAGGACGCGGGCCCTTTCCGAGAAGGAAGCCGCTTGCCGGAGCCGTGCTGACCTGGGCCTCAGCCTCGATTGACGCTGAAAGTTACATTTCGGGCACGGGTCATGCGGGCCCGTGCTCCGTGTCCTCCTCCTCCGAGTGGGACGCATCGGGGGCGTCGAGGGGGCGCAGCCGCTCCCACAGGAGGAAGACGGCGCCGACGACGATCATGGCGATGCCGGTCCAGAGGTTGATGCGGACGCCTTCGGCCTTGTCCACGGCCGCCTTGTCGTCCAGGAGGCCGACGACCGAGAGGATCACGCCGTACAGGAGGAACAGGGCGCCGATGATCCGGCGGATGTCGAACAGCCGGGCCACGCGCCTGCGGCCGGTCTCGTCGCTCACAGGGGTCTCCGATCGGGGGTGGTCATGCTCGTCAGATGAAGGGGATGTAGAGCGCGGCGGCCAGGATCACGGCGCCCGCGCCGAGCACGACGGGCGAGCGGAACCAGGCCTTGTCGCCCTTCAGCGCGTCGTCCGCGATCGAGGCGTCGCTGAGCCCGTAGACCAGGCCGCGCAGCTCGCTCTCGGGCTTGGGCGTCGTGACCAGGGTGACCACGACGGAGACGATCGTGTCCACGACGAACGCGGTGCCCGCGCCCCAGAAGGTGGCGTTGAGCTCGGTGCCGAAGTCGATCACCCCGGCCTTGAACAGGATGTACGAGGCGAACGCGGCGAGCGTGCCCGTCAACAGTCCCCAGAAGCCGGCCCACGCGGTCATCCGGCGCCAGAAGAGGCCGATGATGAACGTCGCGAACAGCGGCGCGTTGAAGAAGGAAAACAGCGTCTGCAGGTAGTTCATGATGTTGCTGAACCCCGAGGCGATCAGCGCGGTGCCGATGCCGAGCACGACTCCGCCGACGGTCGCGAGGCGCCCGAGCCTCAGGTAGTAGTCGTCGGGCTTGTCCTTCTTCACGTGCGAGCGCCAGATGTCGTAGGTGAAGACCGTGTTGAAGCCGCTGATGTTGGCCGCCATGCCGGCCATGAACGACGCCAGCAGGCCGGTGACGGCGATGCCCAGCACGCCGTTGGGGAGCAGGTCGCCCATCAGCAGCGGGATCGCCTCGTTGTACTGGGGGCCGCCGGGCTTGCCGAGGTCGCTGAAGAGCACCAGCGCGACCAGGCCGGGGATGACGGTGACCGCCGGGATCATCAGCTTGGGGTACGCCGCGACGATCGGGGTGAGCCGCGCCGCGGTGGTGTTCCGCGCGGACAGCCCTCGCTGCACCTCGGCGAAGTTGGTCGTCCAGTAGCCGAAGGACAGCACGAAGCCGAGGCCGAGCACGATGCCGATCCAGTGCGCGCCGAGGGGGTTGCCGTCGGCGGAGCCGGTGCCCGCCCAGGAGTGCAGGCCGGGGTCGCCGAGCGCCGACTGCCGCACCTTGTCCGCCAGCCCCGAGAAGCCACCCACCTTGATCAGGCCGAGCACGGTGATGGGGATCAGGCCCGCGAGGATGACGAAGAACTGCATCACCTCGTTGTAGATCGCGGAGGACAGGCCGCCGAGCACGACGTACGCGAGCACGATGGCCGCGGACACGACGATCGACAGCAGCAGGGGCCATCCGAGCAGCGCGCCCATGACGAGCGCGAGCGCGTACAGGTTGATGCCGGCGATCAGCACCTGTGCCACGGCGAAGGTGATCGCGTTGAGGAGCTGGGTCTGGCCGTTGAAGCGCCGCCGCAGGAAGTCGGGCACGCTGTGGACCTTGGACCGGTAGTAGAACGGCATCATCAAGATGCCGAGGAAGACCATCGCGGGGACGGCCCCGATCCAGTAGTAGTGCACGGTCGCGATGCCGTACTGCGCGCCGTTGGCCGCCATGCCGAGGATCTCGGTGGCGCCGAGGTTGGCGGACAGGAACGCCAGGCCGGTGATCCAGGCGGGCAGTGATCGTCCGGAGAGGAAGAAGTCCAGGCTGGTACGGATGGCCCGGCGGGCGGCCAGGCCGATGCCCAGCACGGTGACGAAGTAGAGCGCCAGGACGACGTAGTCGAGGAGGTTGACGTCGAGTTTCAGGTCCGGCGCCGCAAGAGTGAGGTGATGAGGCACGACCCCCCGTTACCCGGAAATTTCGGGCTTTCACCTGCTCGTTCGCGCGAGTTGCGCGGTGGTCGCCCACCGTCGCCGCCGGGTGCGGGTTCACCATCGTGTACGCCCGCCCGCGCGCCCCGGACGCGGTTCGCCCAGCGTGCCGGCGGCGCCCCGGTCAGCGGCGAGAAAGTTTAATCCCCAAACTATTGACGCGCCGGGCCCGACTGTGTGAACCTGCGGCCGAGGCTGTCAGGAGCCTCATGGGAACCATGCACGCTGGAGGCCGACGGTCAGGGTCCCACCTGATCGTGCATGGCGGTTGTCCGTATTTCGAAGGGATTCGAAGGGAACCGTTCATGCGCAAGAAGCTCCTCAGCATGCTCGCGATGGCGCTGGCCGCGTCCTTCCTCGCGGGCGTGAAGGCGCCGCCGGTGGCGGCCGCCGCGTCGGACCCGTACACCTACAAGAACGTCCAGATCGCCGGCGGCGGGTTCGTACCGGGGATCATCTTCAACCAGACCCAGAAGGACCTCATCTACGCCCGCACCGACATCGGCGGCGCCTACCGGTGGAACCAGGCCACCCAGACCTGGACCCCGATGCTCGACTGGGTGGGGTACGACAACTGGGGCCTCAACGGTGTGGTGAGCCTCGCCACCGACTCCGTGGACCCGAACAAGGTCTACGTGGCGGCCGGGATGTACACCAACTCCTGGGACCCGAACAACGGGGCGATCCTGCGCTCCAGCGACAAGGGGGCCACCTGGCAGACCTCGCCCCTGCCGTTCAAGCTCGGCGGCAACATGCCGGGCCGGGGCATGGGCGAGCGGCTGGCGATCGACCCCAACAAGAACAGCGTCCTGTACTTCGGGGCGCCCAGCGGGAACGGCCTCTGGCGCAGCACCGACTCCGGCGTCACCTGGGCGAAGGTCACGAACTTCCCCAACGCCGGCAACTACGTGGCCACCCCGGGCGACGCCTACAACGGCGACAACCAGGGCGTCGTGTGGGTGACGTTCGACAAGCGCACCGGCACCGCCGGTAACGCGACGCAGACCGTCTACGTCGGGGTGGCGGACAAGGCCAACACGGTCTACCGCACCACCAACGGCGGCACCACCTGGGAGCGGGTCGCGGGGCAGCCGACGGGGTACATCGCGCACAAGGGCGTACTCGACACCACCAACGGCTATCTCTACATCGCCACCAGCGACACCGGCGGCCCGTACGACGGTGGCAAGGGCGACGTGTGGCGGTACGCCACCGCGACCGGCGCCTGGACCCAGATCAGCCCGATCCCCTCCAGCAGCGCGGACGACTACTTCGGCTACAGCGGCCTGACCGTCGACCGCCAGCACCCGGGCACGCTCATGGTCGCGACGCAGATGTCGTGGTGGCCGGACGTCATCTTCTTCCGCAGCACCGACTCGGGAGCCACCTGGACCCGGGTGTGGGACTTCACCAGCTACCCCAACCGCTCGTTCCGCTACAAGATGGACATCACGGCGTCCCCGTGGCTGACCTTCGGGGCCAACCCCTCGCCGCCCGAGGTCACTCCCAAGCTGGGCTGGATGACCGAGTCGATGGAGATCGACCCGTTCAACTCCGACCGCATGATGTACGGCACCGGCGCCACGCTCTACGGCACCACCGACCTCACCAAGTGGGACACCGCGGGCGCGCAGTTCACCATCAAGCCCATGGTCGCCGGTCTTGAGGAGACCGCCGTCCTCGACCTGATCAGCCCGCCGACCGGCGCGCCGCTGGTCAGCGGGCTCGGTGACATCGGCGGGTTCCGGCACAACGACCTGACGAAGGTCCCGGCCATGATGTTCACCCAGCCGGTGTTCACCAGCACCACCAGCCTCGACTACGCCGAGGCCAACCCGAGCGTGATGGTCAGGGCGGGCAACTTCACCGACTCCGACCGGCCCAATGACAGCCACGTGGCGTTCTCCACCGACGGCGGCGCGAACTGGTTCCAGGGCACCGAGCCCGGCGGCGTCAACAGCGGCGGGACGGTCGCCGCGAACGCCGACGGCAGCAGGTTCGTCTGGGCGCCGGGCGACTCCGGCCTCCAGGTCGTCTACTCGGTCGGGTACGGCAACAGCTGGTCCCAGTCGTCCGGCGTGCCGGCGAACTCCGTGATCGAGTCCGACCGGGTCAACAAGAACAAGTTCTACGCGTTCTCGGCCGGCGGCTTCTACGTCAGCACCGACGGCGGCGCGACCTTCGCCAAGACCGCCGCCACCGGGCTCCCGACGACCGGGAACGTGCACTTCAAGGCCCTGCCGGGCACCGAGGGCGACATCTGGCTGGCGGGGGGCACCTCCACCGGCACCTACGGCCTGTGGCACTCCACCAACTCCGGCGCCTCCTTCACCAAGCTGGCCAACGTCGCCCAGGCCGACAACATCGGCTTCGGCAAGGCCGCGCCGGGCAAGACGTACCAGGCGCTCTACACGGTCGCCAAGATCGACGGGGTGCGCGGGGTGTTCCGCTCCGACGACGCCGGGGCCACCTGGGTCCGGATCAACGACGACCAGCACCAGTACGGCAACTTCGGCGAGGCGCTGACCGGCGACCCGCGGATCTACGGCCGGGTCTACATCGGCACCAACGGCCGGGGCATCATCTACGGCGACCGCAACGGCGGTGGCGGCACGCCCGACACCACGGCGCCGTCCAAGCCGGGCACGCCTACGGCGGGGTCGATCACCTCGTCGGGCGCGTCGCTGTCGTGGACGGCCTCGACGGACAACGTCGGGGTGACCGGGTACGACGTGTACCGGGTGGCGGGTGCCACCGATGTGAAGGTGGGTACGGCGACCTCGACCTCGTTCGCGCTGACCGGCCTGTCGGCGAGTACGTCGTACACGTTCTACGTGGTGGCGCGGGACGCGGCGGGCAACAGCTCGGCGGCCTCCAACCCCGTCACGTTCACCACCAGCAGCGGCGGCGGCACGGACACCACGGCGCCGTCGAAGCCGGGCACGCCTACGGCGGGGTCGATCACCTCGTCGGGCGCGTCGCTGTCGTGGACGGCCTCGACGGACAACGTCGGGGTGACCGGGTACGACGTGTACCGGGTGGCGGGTGCCACCGATGTGAAGGTGGGCACGGCGACCTCGCCCTCGTTCGCGCTGACCGGCCTGTCGGCGAGTACGTCGTACACGTTCTACGTGGTGGCGCGGGACGCGGCGGGCAACAGTTCCGCGGCCTCCAACCCCGTCACGTTCACCACCACCAGCGGCGGCGGGACCGGCGGCGGCTGCACGGCCACCTACAGCGTCACCAACTCCTGGCAGGGCGGCTTCCAGGGCGACGTCGCGGTCAAGAACGCCGGCACCTCGGCGATCACCGGCTGGACGGTGAAGTGGACCTTCGCCAACGGCCAGACCATCACCCAGATCTGGAACGGCACGCTGACCCAGACCGGGGCGGACGTCACGGTGAAGAACGTGAGCTACAACGGGGCCCTCGCAGCCGGCGCCTCGACGTCGTTCGGCTTCAGCGGCACCTGGACCACCGCCAACACCGTCCCCGCGACGGTCACCTGCACGGCGAGCTAGCCGAGGCGGTTTCCCGTGATCCGGCAGACGGGCCCGGTGCCATCCAGGCACCGGGCCCGTCACCTGCCCGCCGGGACGGACGGAGGTACGCGGGTCAGAACGCGGAGACGTAGGTGGACATCGACGGCTGGTTCAGCGGGGTGACGGCGTTGTAGCAGACGATGTCGCGCACGAACGCCTCGTTGCCCGAGGTGTTCCACAGGGTGAGCAGGTTGCAGTACTCCGGCCCGGGCCCGAAGGCCGTGACCTGCACGTCGTCCTGGAGCACGCCGACCTTGTGGAAGGTCACGAGGCGGAAGCCGACTCCGGCGGTCTGGATGTCGTTGAAGGAGCCCTGCGAGTTGTAGTTGATCGCCGCCGGCACCGGCACGTACGGCCCGGGGTTGGCGGGGACGTTGTCGTAGGTGTAGGCGAAGTTCTTCGGCGGGATCGCCGCCCCGGTGATCGCCCGCTCGCGGTGGTAGGTGAGGTTCCACCCGGTGTTGAGCGGGACGTTCGTCGCGTTGTGGCACCGCACCTGGATCTTCTGCCCGCCCGTGTACGGCGACCAGGCGCCGATCTTGCAGCGGGCCGGCACGCTCGGGTCGACGGCCGTGACCTGGATGTTGCCCGTCTGTCCCGTGGAGCCGATGCCCTGCAGGTCGACGGTCCACACGCCGACGCCGGTCGGAGTGACGAGGTTCGGGGCGAGGGCCGAGTTGAACGACGAGGCGATGGCGGCGCCGTTCCAGTTCACGTAGGCGAACGCCTGGGGAAGCGGTACGGGCCCGGTGCTCTCGGAGAAGACGATGGTGTACGGCGTGAAGACCGGGCCTCCGCCGTACTTGTAGCACTGCACCGCCACGATCTCGTCGGTCCCGGACTGGAACCACTTCTGGACCTGGCACCACATGGCGGTCTGGGACACCGCAGTGACGTGCACGATGCCGCCGCTCGGGATGCCGATCGACGGGAACCTCACGAACGTCTGGCCGACGCCGCCGGGGGTGACCGTGACGGTGGGCCCCGGCAGCCAGCTTCCCGCCTGGTGGTTCGGGTCCGGGACACCCGAGGTGGTGTTGACGTACGCGAATCCCCAGCGATTGGGCACAGCCGCCTGCGCGCTGGTGCTCACCGAGGTGAGCCCGCCTGCGAGCACGGCCGTGATGCAGAGCATCCGTAGCATCACTCTTCGTAACCGACTCATGTCGTCCTCCATCCGTTCGGGGCTTGGACTGGCACACATGACCGCGACGCCGGTGTCCCGGCGAGAGTGGTTGAGGATGGAGTGTCTGGAATCACACGGCCTCTACGGCTTTTGATAACCCGCCATATGACCGTTGAGAAGACCCAACCTTTCCCGCCGTGCCGACTCCTCCGAACTGCGCGAGTCATCGGCCAGGACCGGCGCGGGCGGATGACCGTCCGAAAACCCGCAGGTGGGAGCCGCCGCCACGCCCGGACGGCCTCCGCCTGGAGTCGTACGGCGAGTTCTGCCCCCGGTAGGAGGTGAGCATGGAGGGGCCCACCTATTGTGGACAAGGACATGGGGGTCCGACCGGGGGGTGCACTGTGGCCGTGACCGACGACAGGCGCGGCGGCGCCTCCGAGGGCTCGAACGCCGAAGGTTTCAAGGGCTGGCTCGAAGGGGTGCGCGCGACGCGCACGGGCCGCCTGACGCTGAAGGTCGTCATCGGCGTGGTGGGGGCCGCGCTGGTGATCGGCGGCCTGATCCTGGTGCCGCTGCCCGGCCCCGGATGGCTGATCGTGTTCGCCGGCCTCGCCGTGCTCGCGACCGAGTTCGCGTGGGCCCACCGGCTGCTGGAGTTCGCCAAGAGGACCCTGTCGAGCTGGACCGAGTGGCTCAAACGCCAGGGGTGGCCCGTGCGCATCCTGGTGGGGGCCGTGACGCTGGCCGCCGCCGCCGTGATCGTGTGGTTCATGATCAGGGTCAGCCTCGGCATCGACCTCATTGAAGAGGCCCGCCAGTTCGTGACGTGACCGAACGGCGGTTCCGGCCCGGTGTGAGCCGCGATTTTCTTGGTGAGCCGGATGACGCTTTGTCACCTGAGTGCGCGTCAACTGTCCGAGAAATGTGAGGGAAAGCATAAATAACCTCGCGTCTTCGGAGTAACGTCCGGCATCAGAGATCCTCACCGGACAAGAGGTGCATCAGGTGAGCGCCATCCAGGGACGCGTGTGAGCGCCGTCGCGGCACCCGCGCCGTCCTCTGTGCCCCGCGAGTTCGCGGACGTCATCCGGGCCCACCTCGCCGATCTCACCGAGGAGATGATCGGCGACATCCAGGCGAGCGTGCCCGAGTACTCAAGGCCGGGCGACGAGAAGTACGTCAGGGCCGTGCGGCGGGCGGTGGAGGAGGCGCTCAAGCAGTTCCTCGACCGGGCGGCCGAGAACGGCGCCGGCAGGGGCAGGCTGCTGGAGGTCTACCGCGCGATCGGCAAGGGCGAGGCCAACGAGGGCCGCCCGCTCGACTCGCTCCAGGCGGCGCTGCGCATCTGCGCCCGGGTGGCCTGGCGGCGCCTCGCCCTGGAGTCCGAGAGGCTGAACCTCTCGCGGCAGCGTCTGTGCGAGGTGGGCGAGGTGATCCTCGTGTACCTGGACGAGATCGCCGCCGCCGCGGCCGAGGGGTACGCCGAGGCGCAGGTCAAGGTCGCGGGTGAGCTGGAGCTGCGCCGCCGTCGCCTGCTCGACCTGCTGGTGTCCGACCCGCCCGCCGACCCCCGGGCCGTGGAGGACCTGGCCAGGGCGGTGCGGTGGGCGGTGCCGAGGACCGCCGCCGGGGTCGCGATGGCCGCCCGGTCGCCTGGCGCCGGCGCCAGGCCCGCCCTCCCGCCGGACGTCCTGGCCGATCTCGACCGGTCCGACCCTTGCCTCGTTGTGCCCGACCCCGAGGGCCCCGGCCGCACGAGGATCCTCGACGTCGCGCTGAGGGACTGGTACGTCGTCCTCGGCCCGCCGGTGCCGGTGAACGAGGCGGCGCAGTCGCTGCGCCTGGCGCGCGAGGCGCTCGCGCTGGCCCGCCGGGGGGTGCTGGCGTGTGACCAGGTCGTCCGCTGCGCCGACCACCTGTCCACACTCATCATCTTCAGGGATGAGGCGCTGATCAGGGTGATGAGGCGCGTGAGGCTGGCGCCGCTGCGCGAGCTGCGCCCCGCACAGCGCGACCGCATCGCCGAGACGCTGCTGGCGTGGCTGCAGAGCGGCTACAACGCCAACGAGGTGGCGTCACGGCTGCACATCCATCCGCAGACGGTGCGTTACCGGCTCCGGCAGGCGACGGAACTGTTCAGCGACCAGCTCAAGGCGCCGAACGACCGTTTCGAGCTGGAAATAGCACTCCGCGCCAGGGCTCTGGCCGCGCGGTCCGTACAGCGCTGAAAAGGGCTGCACGGGTATGTAGGTGAGTTCTCTTCGGCATGCCTGACATGCTGTTTTGTCATTCATGTGATACGGCGCCGGGTACCTTTCATTGCCCGGGACAATGTTATTCACTCGCGACTCGCTTAACTTTTCTGGCATTCAGCCGAAACAGGCTGTTAATGGCTGGAAGGCAGGAAAGTCATGCGTTTGCGAGTCGTCGTCTCGGCATTGGTCGGGGCAGTGCTGCTCTCCTCGGCGTTCACCGGCACCGCGCACGCCGAGACCTCCCCGGCGGGGGCGAACGACTGGACGTGCAGGCCCTCGGCAGCCCATCCGCGTCCGGTGGTGCTCGTCCACGGGACCTTCGAGAACATGGCCCTGAACTGGCTGAAGATCGCGCCCGTGCTGAAGAGGAACGGCTACTGCGTCTTCGCGCTCAACTACGGAGGCACGCAGGACGCCCTCATCCAGGGCACCGGGGACATCGCCCGCTCGGCCGACCAGCTCTCGGCCTTCGTCGACCGGGTGCTCGCGGCGACCCAGACGCCCGAGGTGGACATCGTCGGCCACTCCCAGGGCGGCATGATGCCGCGCTACTACCTCAAGTTCCTCGGCGGCGCTGCCAAGGTGCGCAGGCTGGTCGGCATCGTGCCCTCCAACCACGGCACCGGTCTCAGCGGCCTGGTCGCGCTCGGCAACCTGCTCGGGCTCACCGGCCCCGTCACCGACGCCTGCCCCGCCTGCGGCCAGCAGATCGCCGGCTCGGCCTTCCTGGCGAACCTCAACTCCGGCGGCGACACGGTGCCGGGCGTGGACTACTCGGTGATCACCACCAGGTTCGACGAGGTGGTCACCCCGTACACCTCGGCGTACCTCCGGGGAGCGGGGGTGCGGAACCTGCTGCTCCAGGACGCGTGCCCGTTCGACCTCAGCGCCCACGTGGGCGTGATCGTCGACCCCGTGGTCCAGAAGATGGTGCTCAACGAGCTGGACCCCTCGTCCGCACACGGGCGGATCAACTGCCTTAACCCGCTGGGCTGAATCGAAACGGGCGGGACTCCCGGGGCCGAGGTTCCTAGGAGTCCCGCTTCAGCTTGGCGTACATGGTGAAGTACACCTCGCGGCTCGCTTCGTTCTCCCCGTGGCCCGAGTACGCGAACTCCAGCCTGCCGTCCGCGCCGAGGGTGAGGGTGATCGTGCCGTTGCGCACGCAGTTGCCGCGCATGCTCACCCGCTTGAGCGTCGCGGTGTCCCCGTTGACCCGCACGAGCTTCGAGGCGCCCGTGCAGCGGTATTCGAGGAACGCCTCGGTGACCGTCGTGGCGCCGTCCCTGACCGTCAGGACGAGGGAGTCGGTGGCTCCGGGGTCGTACTTCACCCGGCCGCGCCACACTCCCGTGAACCCCGCGGGGAAGGCGGCGGCCCCGCTCGAAGCCCGGGGAGTGGTGCCCGGCTCAGTGGGAGCGGGCGACGTCGTGGTCGACCCGGTGGGCCCGGGCGGCGTCGCGGTCGATCCGTCGGGAGTCGCGGCGGCGGGCGTCGCGGTGGGGGAGGGGACCGGGGGCGGCGTGCCGGACGGCGCCGAGGGGCCGGTGGTCGTGGCGGTGACGCCCCTGGCGTTCCCGCCGACGGCAGGGACGAGCACTGCCGCCGTGACCCCGGCCGCCAGCACCGCAAGGCTCACGCCGAGCAGCACCCCTCGCCGGCGCGGGCGAGGCGCCACGGGTGCCGTCGCCGCGGGTGCCGGTGTCAGGGGAGCGAGGGCCGGGGGCGGTCCGGCGACGGGGACGACCCGGCCGAGCAGGCGGAGGTGGATGTCGATCATCGTGGGCCGGGCGGCAGGGTCCTTGGCGAGCGCGTCGGCCACGATCGACCGCAGAGGCTCGGTGAGCGGCCCGAGGTCGGGCGGCGCGGTGAGGATGCGGTTCATCACCGCGGGCAGGGCGTCCTCCCCGAACGGCGGGCGCCCGCCCGCCGCGTACACGATCACGCCGCCCCAGGCGAACACGTCGGCGGCCGGGCCGATCGCCGCCCCCGCGAGCTGCTCGGGCGCCATGTACGCGGGGGTGCCGACGATGCGGCTGCTGAGCGTCGCCGAGCCCTCGAACGCCCGCGCGATGCCGAAGTCGATCACCCGGGGACCGTCCGGGCCGAGCAGGACGTTCGCCGGCTTGAAGTCGCGGTGGACGATGCCGGCCTCGTGCACCGCGGCGAGCGCCGTGGCGGTCGCGACCGCCAGGCGGTGCAGGTCGGGCCCGGAGCGGACCCCGGCCCGTTCCAGCGAGGGCCCCGGGACGTACTCGGTGACGATGTAGGGCTGGGCGGCGTCCGGGTCGGCGTCGAGCACCTGGGCCACGCAGAACGGCGCGACCCGGCGCGCGGCGGCGATCTCGCGGGCGAAGCGGTGGCGGGTCTCGTCGTCGGCCGTCAGACCGGCGCGGAGCAGCTTGACCGCGACCGGCTCGCCCCCGGCCTTGCGCCCGAGGTACACGACACCCTGCCCGCCCGCGCCGAGGCGTCCCTCCAGCCGGTATCCGCCGGCCTCGTGCGGGTCTCCATGGAGCAACGGCGTGATGTCCGGCATCGGCCCCTCCGGTCCTTCCCCTCGGCAACGGCCACGCTACCCGGCGATCACGGCGCGGGCGGAGGGGCGGCGCGGAAGCCGTCAGAGGTACAGGCCGGTGCCCTGCTCGGACTGCGGGGTGGCCAGGGCGTGCAGGTCGCGCTCGCGCATGACGAGGTAGACCTGGCCGTGGACCTCGACCTCGTATTGGTCCTCGGAGTTGAACAGCACCTTGTCGCCCACCTTGACCAGCCGGGCGTTGGCGCCGACGCCGCACACCTCGCCCCACACCAGCCGGTTCGCCATGGTGACGGTGGCCGGGATGACGATGCCCGCCGAGCTGCGGCGCTCCTCGGACTCCGGCTCGACCTTGACCATGACGCGATCATGGAGCATCTGGATCTCGAATTTCGGGTCAGCCACCTTCGCAGCTTATTCGGCCGCGGGGGGCACAGTGACGCGACTTCGTCCGGTCCCGTGAGCTGGGAGCGCTCCCATTGACATGATCTGTAGGGTGGCCGCAAGGAGGCATGATGACCGAGGACTTCAGCGAATGGCAGTGGGTCAACGAGCCCGCGAAGTGGTCGGCGGGTGATGATCTCCGGGTCACCGCCGACGCGCGCACCGACGCCTGGCGGGTCACCCATTACGGGTACACCTACGACACCGCCCACATGTTCGGCAAGGTCGTGCCCGGCGACCTGCGCGTGACCACGACCTTCCGGGCGTCCTACGCCGAGCAGTACGACCAGGCGGGCGCCATGCTCCGCGTGGACGAGAAGAACTGGATCAAGGCGGGCGTCGAGTACGTCGACGGGAAGATCAACATCAGCGCCGTGGTGACCAGGGACTTCTCCGACTGGTCCATCCTGCCGGTCTCCGGCCCGGTCGAGTCGGTGAGCCTGGAGCTGGCGCGCGAGGGCGACACCGTGATCGTGAAGTACGGGCTCGACGGCGCGGAGCCCCTCACCATGCTGCGCCTCGCCTACTTCCCGCCGTCGGTCCCGGCCCTGGCGGGCATCATGTGCGCGGCTCCCATGGGCGAGGGCTTCGAGACCCGGTTCACCTCTTTGAAGCTCTCCTGACGGCCCGAATGCGACCCGATTTATGGGTTTTGTCCGCTATGCCCCGATTTTCGGTAAGAAAGTTATCTATCAACCGGAGAGTTGCCGGGTCGTAAGACCGTAATATGGATATGTTGGTTGCCTGTGATGGATTCGGGTGTTTGCGGTGGTCTTGATGGTTTATCGCCATACCTCGGCCGTTACGTCGCCCGTGATCCCGCGCGCGGCTGAGGGGTTGAAGCGTGACTGACGAGACCAGGCGGGCACCGGCGGGTCTGGACACCAGCGCCCCGAACTACGCCCGCATCGCCAATTACTTCCTCGACGGCAAGGACAACTTCGCCGCCGACCGCGAGGCGGCCGAGCAGATCCTGGCCGTGGCCCCCGAGATCCGCACCATGGCGAGGGAGAGCCAGGCCTTCCAGGGCCGGGTGATCCACTATCTCGTGGAGCAGGGCGTCACGCAGTTCGTCAACGTCGGAGCCGGGATCCCCGGCCAGCAGAACACCCACCAGGTCGCCCAGTCGCTGACGCCCGACGCGCGGGTGGTGTACGTGTCCACCGATCCGGTCGTGCTCTCGCACTCGCGGGCGCTGCTCGCCACCGACGAGCGCACCGGTGTCGTCGAGGGCGACATCCTCCACCCCGCCGAGCTGCTCGCGGACCCCGGCCTGCGGCGGGTGATCGACGTCGATCGGCCCTTCGCCGTCGTGGTCATCAGCGCGCTGCAGTTCATCCCCGACGTGGACGACCCCTTCAAGCGCGTGGCGGAGCTGCGCGACCTGATGCCGGTCGGCAGCCACCTGGTCGTCATTCACGCGGTCTTCGACTCCCGCCCCGAGGCGGCGGGGCCGATCGTGGACGTCTACCATCGGGTGCTCGGCCGCACGGAGGGCGCCGGCCGCACGCGCGCCCAGGTCGCGGGCTTCTTCGAAGGCATGGAGCTGGTCGATCCCGGGCTGGTCTACATACGGCAGTGGCGCCCGGACAACCCCCTGAACGTCCACCGTCCGGAGAAGGCCTGGCTGGTCGGCGGAGTCGCCCGCAAGGCCGCCCCCTGACCACCTCAGGCCGCCCCCTGACCACCTGAGGCCGGCCGTCGGCCGCCGGCGAGGCCGGTCTCCCACCGCCGCGACGGTGCGCGTTTATTTCCTTGTGGCTATATGCCATGGGAGTTATCATCGTTCCATGGCTACCGCCTTCGCCGTGCTGGCCGAACCCCACCGCCGCCGCATCCTCGACCTGCTGCTCGAGCGGCCGAGGGCCGTGGGCGAGCTGGTCGAGGAGCTCGGGCTGACCCAGCCCGGCACCTCCAAGCATCTCAAGGTGCTCCGCGAGGCGGGTCTCGTCCGGATGCGCCCTGACGCCCAGCGGCGCGTCTACGAGCTCCGCCCCGAGCCGCTCGCGGAGGTGCACGAGTGGCTGGAGCCGTACCGCCGCATGTGGGCGAGCCGCCTCGACGCCCTGGAGCGCCACCTGGACTCCATGCCAGGCCTGGACGACTGACCAGAGCGCTCAGACCCGGGGAGCACCAGTCGCGCGAAGATCGTGCGGTGGTCGGTCACCCACCACCTCCGTCTGGGGGCGGATTCGTGGAGCATGCCGTGACTACCGCAGCACCGGGGCCTTGGACGGTTGTCAAACAGCGGCCTCTCGGTAATCAATCGCACATAGCGCAGGGTCGATACTGTGATGCGCACATGTCGTGAAAGGTCCGTGAATCTTGAGGATTGCCCCCTTTGCCCGGTTTTCCCGTCCGTTTCGATGGGGGGCACGCATCCTCACCGCCGTCCTGGTGCTGGCGCTCCTCCTCGCCGGGGTGGGCGTCTGGACGGTACGAAGGTCCTTCCCGCAGCTCGACGGCGAGCTCCGGCTCCCCGGCCTGAGCGCGAAGGTGACCGTCCTGCGTGACCGCCACGGCATCCCGCAGATCTACGCGGACGACCCGAAGGACCTGTTCAGGGCACAGGGTTACGTCCACGCCCAGGACCGGTTCTGGGAGATGGACTTCCGCCGCAAGACCACCGCGGGCCGCCTGTCGGAGCTGTTCGGCACGTCCACGCTCGACGTGGACAAGGTGGTGCGCACGCTCGGCTGGCGGCGGACGGCGGAGAAGGAGGTCGGCCTGCTCGGCCCCGGCACGCGCCAGGCCCTGGACGAGTACGCGGCGGGCGTCAACGCCTGGATGGGGCAGCATCAGGGCTTCGCCGACCGGAGTCTCGAATACGCCGTGCTCAAGCTGACCAACGGCTCCTACACACCGGAGCCGTGGACCCCCGCCGACTCGCTGGCATGGCTCAAGGCGATGGCCTGGGACCTGCGCTCCAACATGGACGACGAGCTGGAGCGCGCCATCGACGCCTCCGCGGTGCCCGTGGACCGGGTCAAGGAGCTGTTCCCGGCCTACCCGTTCGACAGGCACCAGCCGATCGTCACGGCGGGAGCCGTACGGGACGGCGGGTTCGATCCCAAGGCCGCGGCGAAGGCCTCCGAGGGGGAGACGCGGGCCACGGTGTCGTCGCGGGCCCTCGCGGAGGTGTCGCGTACGCTGCGGGCCGTGCCCTCCCTGCTCGGCACGGCCGGGGCGGACCGCGCGGGGATCGGCTCGAACTCCTGGGTCGTGGGCGGCGCGCACACCGACACGGGCAAGCCCCTGCTGGCCAACGACCCACATCTCGGGCCGCGCATTCCGTCCATCTGGTACCAGGCCGGGCTGCACTGCCGGGTGAAGTCCGCCGCGTGCCCCTACGACGTCGTCGGCTACACCTTCTCCGGTCTCCCCGGCGTCGTGATCGGGCACAACGACCGGGTCGCCTGGGGCTTCACCAACCTCGGCCCCGACGTCACCGACCTCTACCTGGAGCGCACCAAGGGGGAGACCTACGAGGCCAAGGGCGAGTGGCTGCCCATGGAGACCCGCACCGAGGAGATCAAGGTCGCCGGGCGGCCGTCCGAGAGGCTGACCGTGCGGTCGACCGGGCACGGGCCGATCATCTCCGGTGTGCTCGCCAGTGCCGGGGACGCGCTGCCCGGCGCGGCCGGAAACGCCGGGGAGCCGGGTACGGGGAAGCAGGCGGGGGAGACCGGCAGGCTCGCGGCCGGCGGGCACGACGTGGAGGTCGCTCTCCGCTGGACCGCGCTCGACCCGGGCCGTACGGCCGACGCCCTGCTCCTGCTGGACACGGCCTCGAACTTCGACCAGTTCAGGAAGGCGGCGTCGTACTTCGAGGCCCCCGCCCAGAACATGATTTATGCGGATGTAGACGGCAACATCGGCTATCAGGCTCCCGGCCGGATCCCCGTCAGGTCCAAGGGCGACGGCCAGTGGCCCGCGAAGGGATGGACCGGCGACGAGGAGTGGACCGGGTTCATCCCCTTCGAAGAGCTGCCCATGGCGTACAACCCGCCGGAGGGGTTCATCGCCACCGCCAACAACGCGGCCATCGGCCCGTCCTACAGCCGGTTCCTGACCTCCGACTGGTCCTACGGCTACCGCTCCCAGCGCATCGTGGACCGGATCAAGGAGGCGACGGCCAAGGGCAAGGTCTCGGCCGACACGATGCGGGACATCCAGATGGACTCGTCCAACACGCTGGCGCCCGTGCTCGTGCCGTACCTGCTGCGGGCGGGCATCCCCCTCGACGGCGGCGGCGAGATCAAGGACCTGCTCTCGGCATGGGACTTCACCCAGAGCCGAGACTCCTCCGGGGCCGCCTACTTCAACGCCGTCTGGAGCCACCTGCTCGAACGCGCCTTTGACGACGAACTGCCGGAAGGCGGCCGCGCGGGCGGCGGCGACCGCTGGTACGAGGTGGTGCGCTCGCTCCTCGACAAGCCCACCGACCCCTGGTGGGACGACGTCCGCACCAAGGACAGGGTGGAGAACCGCGACGACGTGCTCCGCGCGGCGATGACCGACGCCACCAAGGAGCTCAGGGCCGCGCTGGGGGATCTGCCCGCGGACTGGCACTGGGGCGACCTGCACACCCTGGAACTGACCAACGAGACCTTCGGGACCTCCGGCATCGGCCCGATCGAGTGGCTGTTCAACCGGGGCCCGCTGAAGCTGGCCGGGGGCAAGGACGCGGTCGACGCCACCGGCTGGGACGCCACCGAGGGCTACGAGGTCAACTGGGTGCCGTCGATGCGGATGGTCGTGGACCTCGCCGACCTCGACCGCTCACGCTGGGCCAACCTGACCGGCGCCTCCGGGCACGCCTTCCACGCGAACTACGACGACCAGGCGCCCATCTGGGCGGACGGGGCTTCGACCCCGATGCGCCAGACCGAGGCGGCCGTACGGAAGGACGCGGTGAACACGCTCACGCTCATCCCCTAGAGAGGCTGGCTCAGGGACCGGCCGTCGGCAGTGTCACCGTGATCTCCAGCCCGCCGTCCCGCGGCGGCTCCGCCCGCAGGGTCCCGCCGTGGGCACGCACGATCGACTCCACGATCGCCAGGCCGAGGCCGTGCCCGGACGGACGGTCGGACCGGCTCGCCTGCCGGGTGTCGAGACGGTGGAACGGTTCGAAAGCCCGGTCGGCCTCGGTCCGGCTCAGTTTCCGCCCGGTGTTACGCACCACGAGCCGCACGTCGCCGTCCGGCCGCTCGTCCACGCGTACGGTCACGGACCCGCCGCGGTGGTTGTGCCGGACTGCGTTGTCGACCAGGTTGACGACCAGCTGCCGAAGCAGCACCCTGTCGCCCCGGAGGCGCCCCTGGTCGCCTGATGCGGTGAGGGTGACCCCGGCCCGCTCCGCCTGCGCCTTCGTCTGAGCGCACATCTCCTGCACCAGGACGCCCAGCCTGACGTCCTCCTCCACGACCGCGCCGTGGTCGGCCCGTGCCAGGGTCAGGAGCGCCTCGGTGATCTCGGTGGAGCGCCGGTTGAGGGTGAGCAGCTTGGGCCCCAGGTCCTCCAGCCGGTACGCGTGCGGAGCCGCGAGCGCCACCTGGAGGACCGTCCGCATGCCCGCCAGCGGCGTCCGCAACTCGTGCGAGGCGTTCGCCGCGAACCGATTCTGTGCCTGGAACGCCTTGTGGAGGCGCTCCAGCATCCCGTCGAACGTGTCCGCGAGTTCCCTGATCTCGTCCTTCGGCCCGGCCAGTGCGATGCGCTCGTGCAGTGTGGAACCGGCGATACCCCGGGCGGCCGTGGTGATCCGCTGGAGCGGCGCCAGCATCCGGCCCGCCACGAACCACCCGAGGACCACCGCCATCACCAGCAGGATCAGGAGGGCCATGGCACTGAAGACCAGCAGCGCTTCGAGGAAGTCGGCCTTGGTGGAGACCTGTAGCGAGGTCACGCCACCGGACGGGGACATGCAGTGGGCCACCGAGGATGTGCCGTCGGAGGGCGAGGTCACGCGGTCGAAGAATGCGCCCACGCGGTCGAAGAACGCGGCCACGCCGCCGGGGGAGGAGGCTTCGCAGTCAGGCGACCAGGTCAGACTCATACTGTCGGGGTGCGGGGTCATCCGTATGGACGGAAGGCCGGTAGGTGTCCCGTCCCGCTGATCGGGACGGCCTGTGGTCAGGTTCTCGCTGTAGACCGGAACGTATTTCATGAAGACGTACAGCAGGCCGATCATGGCCGCGCCGGCCGCCGCGAAGAGTCCGCCGTAGGTGAGGGTCAGCCGGGTGCGGATGGTGACCCGGGGCCGACCGGCGCTCACGGCGCCGGCGCCAGGTAGTAGCCGACCCCGGTCATGGTGTGCAGCAGGGCCGGTTCACCGAGCTTGCGGCGCAGCGCGGAGATGGCGATGCGGACGGCGTTGGTGAACGGGTCCGCGTGCTCGTCCCATGCCTTCTCCAGCAGTGTCTCCGCGCTGACGACGCCGCCCTGCGCGGCCATCAGCACGTGGAGTACGGCGAACTCCTTGCGAGTCAGCCGCAGATACCGCCCGTCCCGGTACACCTCGCGGCGGTACGGGTCGAGCCGCAGGTCAGCGCACTCCAGTACCGGCGGTGGCGGGGTTCCCGCCCGGCGGTGGAGGGCATGCAGCCGGGCCACCAGCTCCGGGAAATCGAATGGCTTCGGGAGATAGTCGTCCGCGCCCAGCCGTAGCCCGTCGACCCGGTCGTCCAGCGAGGAGGCGGCCGTCAGCATCAGGACGCGCACCGAGCGGTACTGGTCGGCCAGCCGGCGGCACACCTCGTCGCCGTGGACCCCGGGCAGGTCACGGTCCAGGACCACCACGTCGTAGTCGTGGCAGGCCAGCCGCTCCAGGGCGGACTCGCCGTCGAACGCCAGATCGACGGCCATGGCCTCCCGGCGCAGCCCCGCCTGCAGTGCCTCCGCCATGAACGGCTCGTCCTCTACAACCAGCACGCGCACGTGTTCGCCCTCCCGCTTCTCGCCGGTCCGATTTGTACGGCCGGTGGCCGCTACTCAGTGGACACCCGGGCGGCCTACGGCGGAGATAAGCGGCCGACGATCCGGGGGTCATGGTGCGGCCAATGCCACAGTCGGGGGCGTACGCGCCGCCCGCAGCGCCGGGTACAGCCCGGCGAGAGCGCCGATCACGACCGTCGCCGCGATCCCGCCGACGGGTGCCACGAGCGGGATCGCCGTGGGCCAGCCCTGGCTGAGAGCGTATCCGGCGGTGACGGCCACGCCCAGCGCGGCCCCGCCCGCACCGCCCAGCATGGACAGCAGCAACGCCTCCACGAGGAACTGACGGGTGATGTGCCGGCGAGCGGCACCGAGCGCACGGCGCAGACCGATCTCCCTCCGCCGCTCGATGACCGTGATGACCATGGTGTTGGCCACCCCGATGCCGCCGACGAGCAGCGCCACGCCCCCGAGACCGACGAGCAGCCCGGTGAACGACTCCTCGGCCGCCTGCCGCGCCGCCAGCGCGTCCGAGGGCCGGCTGACCACTACGTGTTGAGGTCCGGCGGGGTTGACCGCCCGCGGCAGCAGCCCGCGGACGTAATCGACGGCTTCGTCGGCGGAGCGCTCGTACACCGTCGTCGGGTGACCGTCGAAGCCCAGGTACCGCTCGGCCGCCTTCCTGTTCACCAGGACGGCCGTATCCAGCTCCGGCGCGAGCGGCACGGGGGCGAGGATGCCCAGAACGGTGAAGTAGCGGTCAGCGAGCCACACCTGCTCGCCCGGCCCTGTCACCCCGAGCCGGTACGCGGCCCGGTGGCCGAGCACCGTCGTTGGGTAGTGGTCCGGCGCCCGGTCCAGCCAGCCGCCCCGGCTCACCTTGCCCCGCAGCGTGCTCAGCAGCCTCCGGTCGGCGGCGAACACCGACAACGCGTTCGTCTCCGCGCGGTCCACGCGCGCGTTACGGTAGGCGGCCGCCTCTTTGATCTCTCCGATGGAGCTGACGGAGTCGACACGGTCGGTACGGGCGACCGTCTCCACGGTGGTTACGGGAAGCGGTATCTCCTGGCTCGTCTCGGGGTCGAGGCCGGGGGCGATGGTCAGCAGATTGGTACCCAGCTTCTCCAGCTGGGCGTCGAGATATGCCTGGCTGGAAGTGGAGATCCCGATGACGGCGATCATCGCGGCGATCCCGATGGCGATGCCGGCGGCGGAGAGCACCGCCCGCAGCGGGCGCGTCCGGAGCCCGTTCGCGCCCAGCCGGAAAAGATCGCCGCCGCGCAGCCGCGAGGGCGGGAGGTCCGTGCGGCTCACGTGGTCACCCTGTCCTCTCGCGGACCGGGCCCCCGGCGCCGGCATCCTCGACGAGCCGCCCGTCGCGGACGAGCAGATGGCGCGGCAGGCTCGCCGCCAGCTCGGTGTCATGAGTGATGATCACGACCGTGGTACCCGCCGTGTGCAGTTCCCGAAGCAACTCCACCACCAGGGCGCCCGAGCGGGTGTCCAGTGCGCCGGTTGGCTCGTCGGCCAGCAGCAGTGCCGGATCGCCTACGACGGCGCGGGCGATGGCCACCCGCTGGCGCTCGCCGCCCGACATCTGGTGCGACCGGTGCCCTGTCCGGTGACTCAGGCCGACCCGGTGCAGCGCCGCCTCGGCGCGCGCCAGGCGGCGGCGCCGAGGCAGGCCCGTGTACAGCAGTCCGTCGGCGACGTTGTCGACGGCACGGGTGCCCTCGGCGAGATGGAAGTGCTGGAAGACGAAGCCGATCCGGTGGGCGCGCAGCGAGGACAGCCCCCGGTCGTCGAGCCGCGCCACGTCGTGCCCGTCGATGACGACCTGCCCGGAGGTGGGCCGGTCCAGGGTACCGACGAGATTGAGCAGGGTCGACTTGCCCGACCCGGACGGACCGGCGACGGCGACGAGTTCGCCGGGCGCGATCGACGCGGTGACATCCCGCAGGGCATGCACCCGGTGCGGGCCGCTGCCGTAGGCACGCCCCACCCCGGTCAGCCGCACCACGGGCTCGGGGGAACCGGCAGGCAGGACAGCAGCGTCGTGGAAGACGGCGGTCACAGCTTCGGCACCCCCACCCGCATACCCTCGGCGATGCCCGGAACGCTGATCGCGGCCCGTCCGTTCGCGAACACGCCGGTCTTCACCTTCACCCGGCGGACCCTCCCGCCGTCCACGATCTGCACCTCGTAGCCGCCGCCGGACAGCGGCAGAAGCGCCGTGACCGGCACCGAGAACACGTTCTCGGCCTCCACTTTCCTCAGCAGCACGACGACGTCCGCACTCTGGAACTTCTTGACACGCTGCGTCGAACGGAGTCTCACGGTGATCGGGACGATCTTTTTGTTGTCCTTGTTCGTCTTCAGGGTGCCGACGGAGGAGACGGTCCCCTTCGTCCGCCGGCCGTCGGGCAACTCGACCTCCACACCCGCGCCCTTGACCGCGAGATCCTGCTCGGCCGCCGGAACCTCCGCCGAGACCCGCTGCCCGGAACCGCTGGCCCGCAGCACTTCCAGGCCGGCCACCACCCGATCACCGGGACGCGCCGTCACGGTCGTGATCCGCAGCGCGCCGGGGGTGAACACCACCCGGCCCAATTCGATTCTTCCGCTCAGAGGCAGACCGGTGTTCTTCTGCCAGCGCTTCACCGCGGCCTCGGTCTTCTCGCTGAACTTGTCATCGACGGTGAAGCCGTCGTACCCGAGCACCGCGAGATTCTCCTCCAGCATGCGGACGTCCTTGCCGTCCTGCATCCCCGCCTTGAACTCCCTCCAGGCGGGCAGCTCGCCATGCAACAGGACGACCGGCATGTCATCGACCGCGTACAGGCGTTCCCCGCGTTCGATGACGCTGTTCGCCCGCGGCATCCAGGTGGTGATCCCCGAGAGCTGGTTCTTGACGCCGCGGGCACCGGAGAACTGAAGGGAGCCGAAGGCCCGTACCTCAGAGACCAGATCGCCCCGCACCACCTTCTCCGTGCCGGGCGGCAGCGGCTCGCTCACCGTCTGCCGCTCAGGCGGACTCACGCGGGCGTAGAGCACCCCGCCGGTGACCGCCACGGTCACGACACCCACCGCGACAACCGTCAGCACGCCGCGCCACCGCCCACGTTTCTCCCCGTTCTCGGTGGGCTCCGCGACGTAGGTCACTTCCTGCCGCCCTCCTCCATGAGCTTGTCGATCTTCTTGCCGAGTTCATCGTCCACGGACTTGCATGCCTTCATCGCCGCCTCGTACTCGGGGGTGAACCGCATGGTCACGTTGCCCTTGGCATCAGGCTTGGGAGGCTCGAATCCGTTCTCGCGCAGGCACTTGTCCAGCTTCAGACGGAGCGCCTGGACGTCGGGGTCGTTCTTGACGCTGGGGTCCGCGCCGGTACTCTGCGCCTGACCGGCGGGGGCCTTGCCGCACGCCTTCTCCGCCTTGTCCAAGGCGCTCTGCGGGGTGCCCCCGGGAATCTGCGGCGGCTCACCCGGCTTCGGATCGTCGACGGGGACGCCGTTGTCCCGCATGCACGCGGCGAACTTGACTCCGTCGGCGCCCGAGGGGTCGCCCGATCTCCCGGCCTGCGACGGTGCGGCGGTGGACGGTTTTCCCTCGCTTCCCGCGCACGCCGTCCCGGTGGCCAGCACCAGGATCGTGGCGGTCGCGGCGAAGCCACGGCGCAGTGTACGGGCGGTGAAACTCACGGATATCTCCAAGGAGCGACGGCGGCTTCGGTGAGCCGGACATGGGCTGGCGACACATGGCCACCGCCGGGGCGGAGGAACACCCGGAGACGGTCGGCCAGGGCCCACTTCATCGCATCCGGCCTATCGTGAGAGTCTGTGAAATTCCATACACTCACCACACATCCGGCGTTCCTCAGCCGATCAGCATCCCGAGGTCACGGACCACGCCTTGCCGTCGATCTCGCGACGCGATGCTCCGCCAACCGCCTCGGCGGCACCGCTGACGAGCGGGCTCGGCGCGCCCTCTCGCCCTTGAGGTCCTAACGAAATGATCTCTGGCGTATCCAGGCTTGGGCGGTGAAGCTAGCCGCTCGTCACCGAGGAGATCTCTGCCAGGGGGAACTCCAGGTAGTCGCCCGCCTCCTCGCACCAGGCGTCGAGCACGCCGCGCCGCAGCTCGCCGTGGCTGATCGTCGCGGTGAGCCCGTCGGACAGCGTGATCAGCGCGCGCACCCCCCGGTCGACGACGAACCCCAGCAGGGACTGCTGCGCCGTGGGCAGGCGGGTCGCCATGCGCCCGATCACCGCCCAGGTCTGCCCGGTGTGGCGCTCCTGCTCACGGGTCTCCATCAGGCGCCTGGCGTGCTCGCGGGGGTCGGGAGGCGGCTCGGCGATGGGGGCCTGCGGCTCCTCCAGCTCGGCCACCCGGCCGCCGGGCAGCAGAATCAGCCGCCCGCCCTGCGGCTCGCGCCTGATCGCGATCTCCCCGGTGTCGTCCACGGGCACCGGGGCGTACCCGGCGTCGCGCAGCGCGGCGAGCGTGCGGTCGGCCGGAGCGGAGCCGGCGAGCACGGTGGGCGCGAGCAGCCGCAGCCCGAGCTTGGCCAGGCGGCGGTGCGCGGCGATCTCGGCCAGCAGCCCGGGGTCGGAGCCCTGGATGATGCAGCCGACCGTGGTGACCGTGACCTCGCCGTACCGCCGCGCCACGTCCTTGACGAGGTACGTCAGCGGCTGCGGGAGGGTGCCCGCCGTACGGAGCTCCTCCAGCAGCGAGTCGGCGGAGTAGCCCGCGTCCAGGGCCCGGCGCACGCTGGCGGCGGTGAACCGCCACACCGACGCGGCGCCCTGCGACTCGCGCTCGGCTGCGCGGTCGAGCAGGCCCGACAGCTCGGCGGCGGGAGGCCCGGTCACGACGGCCGTCAGGTCGGCCCCGAACAGCGCGGTGCGCTGCGCGCCCGCGAGCGCGTGCACCGAGGACTCCACCAGGCCGGGATCGCGCTCGATCTCGGGCACCGTCTCGTCCTGCTCGTCACCGGCCACGGCCGAGCCGAGGGCCGCCAGCGCCCGCCCGAGAGCGGTCAGCGTGTCGGAGGTGACGAGGCCGAGCAGCCGAGCCTCCGCGAGGATGGCGGGGCAGCACTCCGCCAGAAGCTCCCCGTCGAGCAGCGGTGCCCGCCAGTGCACGGCCTGCACGAGCTCGGGCAGGCTCGCGAACGCCGTGTCCGGGGGCAGGGCGGCCAGCGTGGCGAGCACGGCCCAGCGGATGCGCGCCACGGTCTCCCCGGCCGGGTCGTCGCTGAGCACCGTCGGGTACCTGCCGGCGGTGCGGCGCAGCGACGAGCGCTCCATGCGCCACCACGCGGCGAGCAGCACCCGCAGCCGCGCGGGGGCGTCCTCCAGCCGCCAGGCGTCGAACCGCTTGGTCGGGATCAGGCCGCCCGCCGTCTCGTCCCAGGCGAGCAGCCGCGCCACGGCGCAGACCTCCAGCAGCAGCCGGGTCTCCTCCTCGGTGCAGCCGGTCTCCTTGATGACCCGGCGCACCTCGCGGACCCCGACGCCGCCACCCTTGAGCAGGGGGAGCGGGATCTTGTCGGTGTTCTCCAGCAGGGCGGCCGCCCGGTCGACGGCGTGCGGCGCGGCCAGGCACAGCGCGTGGTCGACGGCCTCGGGGTCGGCGGGCACCGTGCCGAGCTGGGGCGGCTCGGGGGTGAAGGGAGGGTGGTAGTCGGGGCCGCGCAGCGCGAGCGCGACCTCGCGGGGCATCTCGGCGATGTCCCACTGGGTGCGGTAGAGCAGGCCGCGGTCCGCCGCCCACTTCTCGGGGGAGCCGGGGGAGACGAAGCGGTTGCCGTCGACCCCGCGCACCGGCCCGTCCCACGCGAACTCGTCGAGCAGGCTCACCGTGCCGTCAGGCGCGCCTGCCAGCACGGCGGCCAGCCGGTCGGCGTCGCCGAGCACCGCCGTGACGCGGGTCATGAGCTGGCGCCTGCCGCCCTGGGCGGGCAGCCCGAGGGCGCGGCTCATGCGGCGCAGGCCCTCGGCGTTCAGGGTCCAGGAGTCGAGGTAGGTGACGAGGGGGTCGCCGAGCCCGCACGGGGCGGTCCACCAGCGGGCGACGGCCTCGGCCAGGTGGAGGCGGCCGTCCGGCCCCGGCCAGGCGAGGGCGTGGTCGAACAGGCCGTCCAGCCAGGGCATGACCTCGGCCCTGGTCACCCCGAGGAAGCGCGCGAGCTCGTCACCGGTGGCGCGCTCGCCGATGACCAGGGACGCCTGCAGGATCTCCAGCGGGGGCAGGGGCAGCCCGCGCATGACCTCCATGACGGCGAAGTTGTCGCTCAGGCGCCGTGCGAGCGTGTCGAGGCGGCGCGGCCAGGGTGCGGCGATCGCGTCCGGGCGGTTGGCCAGGACGCGGGAGAGCCGCTCTTCATCAAGGGTCGTCAACCAGTCGAGCAGGTGATCATCCATCACAGTCTCTCGAAGGTCTCGCGGGAGTCACCAAGTAGCCACCGTAATGCAGAGCACCCGCCTGACGGGATCGACGTAGCAGAATAGAACCGGAATCAATGAGTCCCGAGATCAACATCTTCTCCGCGGATCTGTACGAGCAGGGCGCGCTCTGGGGGCCAGTCAGCTGCGAGTTGACCCCGCAGGAGGTCGGGAGGCCGGAGGGCACGTCAGGGGATCCGTGACGAGCTCGTCGGGCAGGCCGGGGAGGGCCGCCTGCCGCGTCACGGGCGTCGCGGCGCCGTTGCCGCTGTAGGTGAGTCGGCTTGTCATGTGTATGTGTTCCGCGAACCGCCCGGCGCGCCCGTCGAGGATCCTTCGACGGCGCGGCCGAGCTGTTCGATTTGTTTGAGTATGGCATCCAACGCGGAAAAGCTTGGCGACTTCGGTGATGTGACGGCATCCTCACCAGGTGGTCACTATCCGGGGTCGCCCTCGCCGGAGAGGTCAGCTCTTGAGCACGGCCCAGACGACCTTGCCGTACGGGAGCAGGGGGTTCCAGCCCCATCGCAGGCTCATCGACTCCACGATGTGCAGCCCCATGCCGCCGGGCTCCAGTGGCGAGGGGTGGCGCAGCACGGGCGCCGCCGAGCCGGGGTCGGCGAAGACGCAGGTCACGAGGGAGTCCCTGCGGATCATCGACATGCGGATCGGCTCGCGGCCGCTTCGCCGGAGGTTCCGGGAGTCGAGCACCAGGCCGTGGCGGAGCGCGTTGGTGGCGAGCTCGGACACGATCAGCTCCATGTCCTCCACGACGTCGCCCATGCTCCAGCCGAGGAGGCATCCGGCGGCGAAGCTGCGGGCCGAATGTACGGATTCGGCCCGTGGGGGGAGCACGAAGGTGGCACTGGACGTGCCGGCTCCAGGGGGCGTGAGGTCGCGCGCTGGGTTGGGCCACCAGCCGGCGGGAGGCCACCAATCGTTGGCCGACCACTGGGTTTGCCCACGTGTCAGGTCCGTGGAGTGCACGAGATCATCTTGGTGCAAACTCCTGTGCAGGTGCAAGAGCGAATGCACGTGCAGAAGACCCGTGCAACCGCTACGGTTGGCCAAGGGAGTAAGACCGAAGGGGGCCCTCACGCGCGATCTTTGACAGACTGTGAACCAGTCCACAACCGGAGGAAAGCACGTGTCCATCGACCCGCCTGGTTCCGGCTCAACGGTTCGGCGCATCATGTTGGGCGCCAGCCTACGCAGGCTGCGTGAGGAACGCGGGCTAACCCGTGAGGTCGCGGGATTCCACATCCGCGCCTCGGAGTCCAAGATCAGCCGGATGGAGCTCGGACGGGTCGGGTTCAAGACGCGTGATGTCGAGGACCTGCTCACGCTCTACGGCGTCAACGACGACGCCGACCGCCGTGGGCTGCTCGAGATGGTCCGTGAGGCCAATACTCCCGGATGGTGGCACAAATACAGCGACCTGCTTCCCACATGGTTCTCGACGTACGTCGGGCTGGAAGAGGCGGCCTCGGTGATCCGCACCTACGAGGTGCAGTTCGTACCAGGTCTCCTGCAGACCGCCGCGTACGCCCGGACGGTAATCAGGCTCGGGTACCCGGACGTCACGGACGAGGAGATCGAGCGTCGTGTGCATCTGCGCATGCAGCGGCAGGAACGTCTCACCCGTGAGGACGGACCGAAACTCTGGGCTGTCATCGACGAGGCCGCGCTGAGGCGGCCCATCGGCGGCAAGGAGATCATGTATGAGCAGCTGCAGCACCTGATGGCGGTCGCGAGCCTGCCGACCATCACATTGCAGGTGATGCCGTTCCAGTTCGGCATGCATGCGGCCGAGGGTGGAGCGTTCACCATCCTGCGTTTTCCAGAGTCCGACCTGTCGGACGTGGTCTACGTCGAGCAGCTGTGGGGTGCCCTGTACCTGGACAAACGTGAGGACATCGATCCGTACCTCACCGCCATGGAACAGCTGTGCATCGAGAGCACAACTCCCGGGGGCACTGCCGAGATACTCGGCGACATACTTAGAGAGACCTAGATGAACCAGCCGTATAACGGAATGCCGGCCACGAGCCTAACCGGCGTCGCGTGGCGAAAGAGTGTTCACAGCAACTCGCAGGGTAACTGCGTCGAGCTTGCCAAACTCCCCGACGGGGGCGTCGCCGTCCGGAATTCGCGCTTCCCGGATGGTCCAGCCCTCATCTACACCCGAGACGAGATCCGGGCGCTCGTGCTCGGCGTCAAGGACGGCGAGTTCGACAATCTGGTCGCGTAACATCCTGTTCACATATCGCGAGTCCGGTTAACCGGAGAGCGCTGATCGCGTAACCGGGGTCGTTCATCGATCCGGCAGACTTGGTCCGTCCACTTCCTGAGATTCTCGTGGGGGCCGTGATGCTGGACCAGATGACTCTCTATCCCGTAGCCGACGACGTGCTGTTCGCACCAGGGGGCCGCGTCGTGATCCGTACGTACGGCGTCGCGTCCGCGGCCTCCACCGAGGAGGACGGCGCCCGTCCCGTGTCCTACCGCACATGGGTGACGGGAGTCAGGGACCAGCCGAGATACTGGCGCTGGGGTCACTTCGAGGACGCCCGCCGGGGTCACCACAGGGTCCTCGAATGGCTGACCGGCCGGGGCCCCCAGCCTCAGGCCGTCGCCGGCTGACCGGTCTCCTGAGGCCGCGGCCCGGCCGACCTGGCGAGACCGGTCCGGCGGCAGGTCTTCTCTTCCGGTCCCTCCGTTGATCGTCCTGTGCGTTCACGGCTTCTTGTACGGCTGCCGCGCCGAGGCTAGTCTTCGACCAAGCGTTAGCTTGGTTAGGGGAGGTCTCGATGCGCCGTGGGATCTATCTGATCGAAGAGGTCGACTTCCGGCCGATGAACTCGCGCAAGCCGCTTGAGTACCTCACCTGGCTGACCAGGTACAAGAAGGAGGACGAGCGGCTCGACCGCCCCGAGCTGACCAAGGGCCTGTCCATCCGTTCACGGGAGATCGACCTCGTCGGGGCCTTCTACGCGGTGGGCATCACCGGACACCAACAGTTCAAGGCCGTCACGCTGTGGGACTGCCACGGCGGCTGGGACGGCGGCTGGCGCCAGATGATGAACATCTACGACGGCGTCGACGACAGGCTCTTCCTGTCCGACATCGACGACCTGCGGTTCTCGGCCCTCTCACGCCCCCTCGGCGCCGCCGGCGGCAGCCCCGCCGTCGCGGACCTGCTCGCCGAGGGGTACGCGGCGCCGTTCTACCTGTTCGAGAGCGCCCAGGTGCGGCCGGGAGCGGCCCTCGACTACCTCGCCGCCGTGAAGGACGAGCGGGCGCCCGTCCTCGCCGACCACGGCCACCGGCTCGTCGGCCTGTACGAGGTGCTGTTCTGCGACACCGAGGTCGTCACGATCTGGGGCATGTCCCTGGACGACCACCTCGCGACCCAGCGGGCCCGGGACGCCGCGCTCGGCCTGGACGACGAGGTCGAAGCCGACCCGCGGCTACTCGACTGGGGAAAGCGTGCGAGGAACTTCCTCGACGGCCCCTGGCGCGAAACCCTCCTAGCCCCCTTCCCTGGGTCGCGGCTGGCCCCGTGAATCCGGCGCTGCCGCCCTTTGCGACGAGGGCCTTGCTGGGATGGCAGGGGTCCTCGCTCTAAGGCGGTTACCTGTGTTCTCGTTGGTCAATCCGGGAACGTTGTGGTGCCGGGAGTATCGGGCGGGATGAGCGGTTGGGTGGTGGCCGGATGGATGGAGGCGTCTTTCTTCGATCCGATCCTCAAGTTCCACAACCACGGGGCCTGCAACGCTCCGGGTGAGCAGGTTCCCGACGATCATTGGGTTCACCCGATAGTCTGGGCAAATACAGGTCCCGGGGACTTCGGGGACCTCTGGGATGGATGTATTTCGGACCGCGGTAGCTGTGCGAGCAGAACGTCACTTTATCCCAAGCTTGAGGGCGCCAGAGCCTATGCACAACTACTTCAGGAGCATCTGGCCAGTATTGAGGTGAATTACACCGGCTGGTAAAACCAAGGTGGCGCCCATTGTGCAAGCCTCCCGAGGGAGGCTTGCACAATACTCTTGAAGAAAACGATTCGGATTTCACACTGGAGGGCAAGGTGAGGAGGTGATGGAGGAGAGCTTTGAGGATTCGACGCGTGGATACAGTGTCGTGGTCGTGAGCCTGCTCGTCATCGCGATGGTCGCACTGCTGGTCATCACCCACGGTTATATCTGGACAGCCAACTCATCGGCCAGGAATAGCGCTCGATCCGCGGCCGAGGTGTTTGCAGCGAGATTCGGCGCTCAACTCAAGAACAATCCTTCAAGCGAGCCCGCAACCTCCCATCTTGTGGCGGAGATCGCCATTGTGAATGCGAGTCGCACATCTGACGCCTTGAGCATGGTGGCTGTTTCCACGGTGAAAAAGGGGTCGATGTTCGGAGGAGCTACCCTGTTTTCTACATGCTTTATAATCAAATATAAGCAACCGGGAACGAGTAAACAGGAATATGTGATCAATGACTATCAGAGTTGTCGGTACGCGGATGGGTGACCTCTGCTGACGCAGAGATGCGAGCGCTCCAGGACTGGATCGCCCGCTGATCATTCCGCTAGGGGCGCGCCGTTAGAGAGGGGAGCTCGATACAGGCGCGTTCCAGCGCGCGACGGCGTGCTCCTCATGCTCGAAGCCCAGTACGGAGATGGTGCCGGTGTCGAGCTTGAAGCAGCGGCCGTCCTGCGGGGGCAGGCCGAGCCAGCGGGCGGTGAGGACGCGCAGGAAGTGCCCGTGCGAGACCAGGACGACGGTGCCCTCGGCCTGGAGGACCCGCGCGATCACCTTGTCGGCCCGCTCGGCGACCTGTTCGATGGACTCGCCCGGATGCTCGGCGTCGCCGGGGATCACGCCGTCGCGCCACAGGTACCAGCCGGGACGCCGCTTCCTGATGTCGGGCGTGGTGATGCCCTCGTAACCTCCGTAGTCCCACTCCCAGAGGTTCGCGTCGAGCTCGTACTCGGTTATCCCGGCGAGCTCCGCCGTACGCCGGGCCCGGAGCGCGGGGCTGACGAGGACGAGCGAGAAGCTCTTGTCCTTCAGCGCGGGCGCGAGCGCGCGGGCCTGCTCCTCACCCTTGGGCGTGAGCGGGAGATCGGTACGCCCGGTGTGCCGGCCGTCGCGGCTCCACTCGGTCTCTCCGTGGCGCAGAAGAATGAGCTCGTCCATATCGCACAATCATCTACCGTCCGGCGAGCTCTTCGACGATCGGGGTGAAGGCGTCCAGGTCGGGCTCGTTGTGCAGGACGAAGTACGAGAGGTCGTGCTCGTCGCGCCAGCGGCGGAGCTTCTCCACGATCTCGTCGTGCGAGCCCAGCAGCACCTGGGGGGTCTCGTCCTGCCGGCTGGAGTCGGCGGCGCTCCACGCGGCCTCCGGCTTGCGGACGCCGATCTGCAGGACGCTGGTGCCGAGCTCGATCGCGTCGTACCGCTCTCCCGCTGCCGTACGGACGATGTCGATCTTCTTGAGGAACGCGTCCAGGCCCGCGTCGGAGCGGTCGGGGCCTCCGCCGTCGGCGCGTACCCGCATGGTCAGGTTGATCACGTCGGCCTCCCGCGCCGCGAGCCTCAGCACGCGCGGCCCGCCGCCACCGAGCACGATCTTGGGGTGGGGCCGCTGCACGGGCTTGGGCCGCTGGTCGAGGCCGGTGATCCGGTAGTGCTCGCCCTCGAAGGTGAACGGCCCGTCGGCCCAGAGCCCCTTGAGCACGGCCATTCCCTCGGCGAGCCGGTCGATCCGCATGCCGGGCGGGTCGAGGGTGAGCCCTGCGGCGGTGTAGTCGGCCGCCATCCAGCCGGTGCCGAGGCCGACCTCCAGGCGGCCCTCGGAGAGCACGTCGATGGTCGCGGTCTCCTTGGCGAGCACGGCGGGGTGCCGGAAGTCGTTGGCGAACACCAGCGTGCCGACGCGGAGGCGGGTGGTCGCGCAGGCGGCGGCCGTCATCGCGGCGACGGGGGCGAACCTCGGGCCGACCAGGTGGTCGGGGACGAGCAGCACGTCGAAACCGGAGTCCTCCAGGCGCCGGGCCTTGTCCGCCCAGGACTTGGCGGTGTCGGCCTCGCGGATGACGGCGGCGAACCGGAACGGCCTCTTCACTGCGGTCTCCTCTGTGGCTTCCAGTTGTGTGACCAAGCGCTTGCTACAGACTAGGTCGCCGGTCCTGCTCCGGGGAAGTCCGGCTGTTGTCGGTCTTCGAGCGGGAGGGGCTGGATGGGGCCTTCTGGGTCACCTTCGCCGGGTACGGGCATCCGCACCGGCCCGAACCCCGCTACGACCTGGACACGTGGTCCCTTCAACCCGCCCGGCTCTGTTCGGGGAGCCGATCGTCGTTGGCCTCACCTCAGAGGGTCTTGTCCGTTTCTGGAGACAGCATGGCCCCGGAACGGGGCACTCACTCCTTCATGAGCGGTTGCGGGAAGTGGACTCGCCAAGGACACGCAGCCCATGCCCGACCTGCGAGGAGACCACTGAGATGAGCGAGACGATCGCGGGCGTCACCATTCCGGACTCGGCGCTCGCCGACGAGGCCACCCAGCTCGTCCGGGACGCGACGCCCCCGCTGCTGTACGACCACTCGCGCCGGGTCTACCTGTTCGGGACGCTGCAAGGACGGCTGCTCGGACTCGAAGCGGACCCGGAACTGCTCTACATCGGCGCGATGTTCCACGACCTCGGGCTGACCGAGACCTACCGGCGCCCCGACCAGCGGTTCGAGATGGACGGCGCCGACGAGGCGCGCCGCTTCCTCGCCTCGCACGGCTTCCCGGAGGAGGACATCCGCAAGGTGTGGGAGGCCATCGCGCTGCACACCACCCCGGAGGTGCCGTACCGGCTCGAACCGGAGATCGCGCTGGTGACGGCCGGCGTCGAGACCGACGTCCTCGGCATCGGCTACGACAGACTGGACCCGGAGGACATCGCGGCGGTCACGGCCGCCCATCCGCGTCCCGACTTCAAGCGCCAGATCCTCGCCGCCTTCACCCACGGCTTCAAGGACCGCCCCGACACCACCTTCGGCACGGTCAACGCCGACGTCCTCGAACACTTCGTCCCCGGCTTCAAACACATCGACTTCGTAGAAGTAATCCAAACCTCCCCCTGGCCCGAATGACTCCCCGGTCCGCTCGCCGCGTGGTCTTGGCCGGAAGGAGTCCTGACTGGTCGCTCCGTTCACCCGGGGCGGCCGCTGGGATCACTTTCTCGCGCCCGCTTGGGGCTTTGCCGGGCCGGCGTCGGGGGCAGTGGGTCCGGAGGGGCGGCGCTCGGGATCCTTTCCTCGCCCCTGCCTGGGCTTTTCGGGCGCCGCGTCGGTGGGGTGTTCAGCGGTGGGGGTCGGCGCTGTGGGCGGTGGGTGCGGTGGGGGTCTCTGCCGGCTGGTCGCCTTCGGGTGGTTCCTCAGCCGGATGGTGGCACTTCTTGCGGAACCAGACGGTCTTGCCGGTGCCGGACCGGTCGGGAAGGATGCCCCACTCGTCGCTGAGGGCCTCGACGATGGTCAGACCCCTGCCGTGCTCGGAGTCGTCGTCCTCGGGGCTTCGCTCCGGCCGGCCCGCGCCATGGTCGGTCACCTCGGCGGACAGCATCTCTCCCGACACCCGGAGCGTCAGCTGGATCGGCGGGAGCCCGTACAGGACGGCGTTGCTCAGCACCTCGGTGGTGGCCAGCACGATGTCGTCGGTGAGGTCACTCGATCCGGCGAGCTGCCAATTGGTGAGGGTCTGCCGGACCATGCCCCGGATGTCTCCGAGGATCATGGGGTCCCTGGGGATGTCCCAGCGTACGGCGCGAAAACCGTCCGGGGTGCCGATCATTCTCTTCCTTGCTTGCGCCATATATGACCCGGAAGACCCTACTCTGTCCAGGTTTGGGCTGTTCATGGGGATGGGTTGCGGGCGTGATTCGTCGTCAAACAGCAACGAAGCGGGCTTCACTGGTGAGGTCTGGCAGCTCGGCCTCGCGCATCAATTCCCGCAGTTCGGCGAGCAGGCGAGCGTCCAGGATCAGCGGCTTGCGCGCGTGCCAGTGCGCGATGGCGTAGTACCGGCGGCTCCAGAGCCCGTAGAAGATCGTCCACCTCGGCTCGCCGGGGTCCAGCTCCCTCGCCGCCGCCCGCGCCTCCGGATCCCAGTCCCGCCGCCGCACCATCTGCCGGCCGGTACGTCTCTCGGCATGCCACTGCTTTCCGCCATGAAAACTAACGGTGGGTAGGCATTCTGGGAGTGCGGCCGACTGGCGGGCGGATGCGTTCGCAAGCCATCCGGGCCGCTGTCACATCGGACGCGACCGGAGCTCGGAGGGGCCTTCGGCGACCAAGGAGGCGATCATGCCCCCAGGACGACGGTGTGGCGACAGATCGCTGTCCGGATCAGGTCCGAATTACCGTGACCGGTGTCTGCGTACGCGTGCCAGACTTCGCAATAACCTGGTTTCGCTGGGAGACGACCCGTGGGGTGGAGTGCTTTACTCAGCTCTCCTGAAGCACCCAGCGAATCGGCTTGACGCGGCTCACCGGGCTCGCCATGCCGAGGAACTTGAAATCCACTGTTGCGATGTCGGAAACCTGCAGACGCTCGGCCATCGCCAGGACGATGCCGTCGACGTACCCGAGCGGCCCCGTCACCAACCGGCGAGCGAGATCAACTGCTCGAACCCGGTCATCCGGTTCTGGGGTGATGATCTCGAAGTCGCCTTCATGATCCGTCAGCGCCTCCAGGAACTGGATTTCCAGCGCCGGGCCGTTACGAACGTGGTTTCGAAGAAAGTTGCACGTCTCGCCGAGCACGGGCTCGGGGACCAGTAACTTGCCCGGCCACTGGGCCAGGAGGCGAGCGCATCGTGCGAAGTCCTTGTCGCGATCGTTGTAGGTCGCGATCAACGGGCCTGAATCGCATAGCAGCGGCCTCATGCACTCCGCCGCACGGCGTCGATGGCCTCGACGATCTCTCGGTCACGCCGGGCCTCAGCCATGATCTCGCGGTATCGAGCGGCGAGGTCGGGTTCGTCGATGCTTGCGAGCCCTACCCACGGGAACCGGCGGCGAACGACCTCATAGTCGATCTGCTCCTCGTCACTCATACTGCAAATGTAACGGACGCCGATTCCGCTGGCGGGAGAAACGCGGACCCCTGCTCTGGGACGGCCGGTGCGACTTCTCGATCTTGTGGATGGGGGCGCTCCAGGCGCCGCCAACCTGATCCGCACGGTCCGGCGGGGACGAGCATGTGATCACACTGCCTGCGGCGTTGACGTACAGCCTCTGCCGCAACCTCATGCAGAGCATCCTTCGGATCAAACAATCCCAGCAGGATGCTGCTGTCGATGACTACCTGTCCCATTCGTCACGCAAATTCTGCAGGGCGGTCGCTTCCGCTAGGCCGGGGGCGGAGCCGATCAAATCGTCCAGGGCTGACCAGTCTCCCGGGTCGGCACGATGGTCCATGCTTTCCCCGAACTCGGGCGCGACGATGGCTGCCAGCCGACGACCATTTCGAGTCAGATAGATGACTTCGCCCCCCGCAGCGGCTGCTGCGAGGTCGTCCAAGTGCGCTGGGACCTCGGAGAGGGGTAGCTCGTACGCGTGATCGGGCACAAACCGATATTACAATGCGCGCATGGTTGATCGCATTGGGTCATCAAAACTGTGGTCACATGAGTCGACTACACCACCCCCTCCAGAGTGCTGAGTAGCGCTCGGTCCGCCAGGCGAGCGGATCCTACCCACAGAGGGCGGTATCGCCGGTGGGCGCGTCTACCTGAAGGTCCGGGTCAGGTGGGCCAGGGCGGAGTGCGTGTAGAGGGAAGCTCCGGTGGTCAAGCCGTACGCGAGGTCCTCCAGGAGCGAGCACCGGGCGTAGAAGGTGGCGCGCTCGCGGTCGGCGTCGTCGAAACGGGCGCCGTAGTGGGACAGCGTCAGGTCGAAGATCTCCGGGCCGAGGTCGCGGTAGATCAGCGCGAGGTCGCAGGCCGGATCGGTGATGGCCGCGTCGGTCCAGTCGATGACGCCCGTGATGGTGCTCGCCCGGACGTCCACCAGCAGGTGCTCGCCGCCGAGGTCGTTGTGGCAGAACGCTCCGGCAGGGGGCTCGGCCGGTGGCGTGCGGCCGAGGAAGTCCTCGACCAGGGGACGAGCCGCCGTCGGCACGTGCGGCACGATCTTCCGGTAGTCCCGTTCGGCGTCGTCTCTCCAGGAGGCCAGGGGAAAGGAGTCATGCGGGGCCAGTTTCTCCATCTCGGCCACGGGAGCCTGGTGCAGGCTGCTGAGGAACCCGCCCAGCGGGGCCGCCAGCCGCGCGGGCTCCGCGACCGGATGGCTGATCAGGGGAACGCCGGGGAGCCTGACGTACGCCAGGAATCCCGCGTCCATGTCGGCGAACACCGGTTCCGGGACCGGCAGAGGGGACAACCGGGCCACCACGGCGAGCAGCTCGGCCTCGCGCCGGATCGCTTCCGCCCGGGCGGCGGGGTCTGCCTCCTTGCTTCCCCGGACGATCAGGCTTCCTCCAGCGATCAGGCTTCCCCCGGCGATCAGGCTTCCCAGGGCGACCGGGCTTCCCGGGGTGATCGGCTCGTGGTCGACCTCGTAGGCGACGTTGTCCAATCCCTCGCCGAGCTTCGTGATGGATCGGACCTCGCGGCCGGGCAGGTGACGGGTCAGCAGCGCGCGAATCTCGTCGATCACACCCGCAGCCTAGCCACGGCGCACGTCCGGGGGGACGGCCCGGCTGGGTGGCGCCTGGCCCTGGGGGTGGCGCCGGGCCCGGGGTGGGTGGGGCGTTCGTACATCAGTTGAAGGTGGGGTGTACGGCGAGATGTGCGGCCGGTGACATGGTCAATAGCCCTCCCGTGATCCGCGTGCCGTGGTGACCCGTTGCTTCCCACCCAGACCATTGCCCACCCACAAACCGGAAGGCGAGGCCCCACCAGCCGGCGCGCGGCCCGGTCCACCTGGGGATCGCCGGCCAGGGAAGGGCCCAGGGCTGTCACCCCTGGATCGCCGGCCAGGGAAGGGCCCAGGGCTGTCACCCCTGGATCGCCGGCCAGGGAAGGGCCCAGGGCTGTCACCCCTGGATCGCCGGCCAAGGAAGGGCCCAGGGCTGTCACCCCTGGATCGCCGGCCAGGGAAGGGCCCAGGGCTGTCACCCCTGGATCGCCGGCTCGGGGAAGGTGCGGGTGGGCTGTAGCGGTGTTTCGGGGCCGGCGGGCTGGGTGGGTGGCACCGGCTCGCCACCCAGGTGGGTGCCGGGTGGGGCGAATTCTCTTTCCCGAACAGCCTGGCCGCGAAATCTCTCAAGCGGCGACCCCCCACGCGGCAGCGGCCCGCGGGAGGCGCCGGGCCGGGAGCCGCCTCCGCCCGTGCGTCAGTTGAAGGTGTCGGGGTTCGGGCCGGTGCGGGTGCCGTTGTCGAGGGGCTCGATGGCCGCCAGGTCGTCGTCGGTGAGGGTGAAGCCGAAGACGTCGAAGTTCTCCCGGATGCGCGAGGGGGTGACCGACTTCGGGATGACGACGTTCCCGAGCTGGAGGTGCCAGCGGAGGATCACCTGGGCGGGGGTCCTGCCGTGCCGTTCGGCGATGGAGGTGATCACCGGGTCCTTGAGCAGCGCGCCCTGTGCCAGCGGGCTCCAGGCCTCGGTGGCGATGCCGTGTTCGGCGTGGAAGGCGCGCAGCTCGGCTTGCTGCAGGTTGGGGTGGAGCTCGATCTGGTTGAGAACGGGCACGATCTCGGTCTCGTCCAGCAGCCGCCGCAGGTGGGCCGGGTGGAAGTTGGACACGCCGATGGCACGGACGCGGCCGTCGGCGTACAGCTTCTCGAAGGCGCGCCAGGTGTCCAGGTAGCGGTCCTTGGCCGGGGTGGGCCAGTGGATCAGGTAGAGGTCGATGTGGTCGAGCTGGAGTTTCGCGAGGCTGGCGTCGAAGGCGGCCAGGGTGGAGTCGTACCCCTGGGCGCTGTTCCACAGCTTGGTGGTGACGAAGACCTCCTCGCGCGGCAGGCCCGCCTTGGCGAGGGCGGTGCCGACGGCCTTCTCGTTGCCGTAGATGGCGGCCGTGTCGATGCTGCGGTAGCCGGTCTCAAGGGCGCTGGTGACGGCGGCGACGGTCTCCGGCTCGGGCACCTGGAAGACTCCGAAACCGAGCTGCGGGATCCGCACGTCGTTGTTCAGCGTGACGTTGGGCACGGGTGACATGGATATCGCCTAACTTGATCGCTTTGTGGTTCTTCGTACCGAACGGGCACCCGGAATGCTCTCCCCGGTCAGGGGTGGGGCAAACCGTGCGCTCAGGGAATCAGGGTGGGGATGACACCGCCGTCGACGCGCAGGGCGGCTCCCGTAGTCGCGGACGCCTGCTCGGAGCTGACGTACAGCACCAGGTCGGCGACCTCCTCCGGGCGGGCCAGCCGTCCGAGGAGCGAAGTCGGGCGCTCCTCGGCGATGAAGCGTCGTTCGGCCTCCTCGAAGGGCACGCCCGGGCCGACCCGATCGGCGATGAACTTCTCAACGCCCGGAGTGAGGGTGGGACCTGGGAGCACGGAGTTCACCGTGACGCCGGTGGCGGGCACGGCCTGCGCGATGCCCCGCGAGATCGCGAGCTGGGCCGTCTTGGTCATGCTGTAGTGCACCATCTCGGTCGAAGGATGGACCGCGGACTCGCTGCTGACGAACACCACCCGACCCCAGCCGCGCCCCACCATGCGGGGGGTGTGGTGACGGGCCAGGCGGACGCCGCTGAGGACGTTGACCTCGAAGTAGCGCAGCCACTCCTCGTCGGGGATCTCGAACACCGGCGTCGCGGCGAAGATGCCGGCGTTGTTGACCAGGATGTCCACGTCCGGCTCGGCGGCGATGAGCGCTTCGGCGCCCTCCTCGGTGCCGACGTCGGCGGCGACCGGGTGGACCTCGGGATTGCCGGTCTCCGCGCGGATGCGGGCGGCGGCCTCGTCCGTGCGCTTCTCGTCACGCCCGTTGACCACGACCCGGGCGCCCGCTCGTGCGAACGCGGTGGCGATGGCGTGGCCGATGCCGGAGGTGGATCCGGTGACGAGCGCGGTGCGGCCGGTCAGGTCGATGTGCATGCCCGAGCCTCCAGGCGGTTGCCAGGTCCTTGGGGGGTCGTCGTCAATAATTGCACACGCTTTCTATTGCAAACGCCGACCACTCGTGTGGACGCGGTAAAGCCTCAAATAGTGCGGTGCGCGACCGTGACCGTCCGATTACCATCCGCATCTACGAGTGTTTGCCAGCACCGGCTAGCTTGAAGGGATGAGTAGTTGAACATCCGGGTTCCCGACCAGATGCTCGACCAGATCAGGGCGCGTGCCGCCGATCGCAGGCAGACGGTGCAGGACTACGTCGCTTCCCTGATCAACCGCGGCATCGACACCGAGCGCGCCGCGGCGTCCGCGTTCATCGCGGAGGTTCTCGAACGGGACGGCCTCTGGCTCGATGAGCTGGAGTCGCGATGAGTGGGCATGGACGTGCGGGTCATGCTGATCCTGGCGGAGGGGATGCGCTGAGGTCAGCGGGTGGCGGGGGCCTGGGTGGGGAGGGGCTTGGCGGCGCGGGCCTCCATGGCGTGCTCGACCAGGGCGACCAGCACCCTCTTGCTCGAATCCTTCTGCCGCGCGTCGCACAGCACGACAGGGATGTTCGGGCCCAGGTCCAGCGCCATCCGGATCTCCTCGAGGTCGTAGCGCTTGGCGCCCTCGAAGCAGTTCACCGCGACGACGAACGGCGTGCCGCGCCGCTCGAAGTAGTCGACAGATGGGAAGCAGTCGGCCAGGCGGCGGGTGTCGGCGATCACCACGGCGCCCATCGCGCCCAGCGCCAGCTCGTCCCAGACGAACCAGAACCGCTCCTGGCCCGGGGTGCCGAACAGGTAGAGCACGTGGGCGTCGCCGATCGAGATGCGGCCGAAGTCCATCGCGACCGTGGTCGTCTTCTTGGCCTCCACGCCCGACAGGTCGTCCACGCCGACGCCCCGGTCGGTCAGCAGCTCCTCGGTGCGCAGCGGCCGGGTCTCTGACACCGAGCCGACCATGGTCGTCTTGCCGGCCCCGAACCCGCCCGCGATCAGGATCTTGATCGCGGTGGGCAGCTTCACCCGTCCGACGTCGCGGTTAGAGCGTCCGGAGTCCATTGAGCACCGCCTTGTAGGTTTCCAGATCGAGAACGTCCATCTCGCGCACGGGCTCCTGGATCGCGACGAAGCCCCGGTCGACGAGGTCGCCGAGCAGCACCCGGACGGTGCCGGCCGGCAGGTCCAGATGCGCGGCGATCTCGGCGACCGAAAGCGGCCGGTCGCAGAGCCTGACGATGGTGTGGTGCTCGGGCCCGATGCCGGGCTCCGCCGCGATCGCCGGGTTGATGGTCACCACGAGGGTGATCAGGTCGATCTGACCTCGGCTCGGCTGCGTGCGCCCGCGCGTCATCACGTACGGGCGGACGATGCGTCCGGCCTCGTCGTCGAGCCACTGTTCGTCAGCGGGGTCGTCGGAGAGGCTCGTCATAGGGCGCCCTCATTCCTTGGTGAAGGGTTCTCCGAGCGTGCGGGCGAGGTGAGGTACTGTCCGACCCGGGTAACCAGCATGGCCATCTCGTAGGCGACCAGGCCCACGTCGGCGTCGTGGGCGCACAGGACCGCCAGGCACGCGCCCTCGCCCGCCACCGTCACCACCAGGTACGCCGATTTCAGCGCGATGATGGTCTGGCGTACGGCTCCGCCGCCGAACCGCTCGCTGGCCCCCTGGGCGAGGCTCTGGATCCCCGCCGCCACGGCCGACAGGTGCTCGGCGTCGGCCTTGCCGAGACCTCGCGACGTGGCGAGGAGCAGGCCGTCGGTGGACAGGACGATCCCGTGCTCGGCTTCCCTCACCCGCGAGACCAGGTCGTCCAGCAACCAGGTCAGATCGGCGGGGGAACTGGTCCTTTGCATCACTCGCTGTCCTCTTTTACCGGCTCACACTGTTCACTGCGTCGTCTGATCGATCTTCACGGCCTACCTGCCAGGCGAAGATCCAAACCACTATTGGTAGCGCATCGGCTCGTCACCCGGATCCGGGTCGGGGTCGAGGCGGCGCGGCAGTCTCGCCGCCTCGGACCGTCCGCGTTCGGTGCCGCTCTGGAAGGAGCCCATCAGCCGCCGGAGATCCTCGGGGGAGAGTTCGTCGTCGTCCTCCGCCGTGGCGCTGGGGGCGGGGGGCGGCTCGCGGCGCAGCTCGGGCGCCAGGTGCGCCTGGGCGACGCGGCGAGGCAGGCCGGAGGGCGTGTAGTCCTCGGGCTCGGCGGCGGAGGCCTGCTCGAACAGGGACGCCCCCTGCTGCGCGGAGGCCTCCTGGTCGGCCCAAGCCTGGTCGGCCCAAGCCTGGTCGGCCGAAGGAGACCGCGGCGGCGAGGACGGCTCGCGCTCAGGCGCGGCCTCAGCCTGCCCGGGAACGGCCGGCGCGGGCTCGCTCCGCTCGTCGTCCTCCCACCTCGGGACCGCAGTCAGCAGGAACGGGCCGGCCTCACCGGGGCCGCCCGCCTGCACGGGGAACTCCCCGGTCGTGCGGTGCCTGCCCTGCCGCTCCTGTGCCGTGCCGGGGGGAAGCTGCCTGCCGGGCAGCGCGTCGGAATCGGTACCGAGATCCATGTCGGTGTCGACCTCGCCGTTGATCAACTCGCGGGGTATCAGGACGATGACGGTCGTGCCGCCGTAGGGGGACGCCTTGAGCGTGACCTGGATCTGGTGGCGCGAGGCCAGGCGGCTGACCACGTACAGGCCGAGCCGGGGCGTGCCGGTCAGCTTGAACTCGGGCGGGTCCGCGATCCGGTCGTTGGCCGAGGCCAGGTCTTCCGGAGTCATGCCGAGGCCGCGGTCCTCGATCTCGACGACGTAGCCCTTGGCCACCTCCTGGCCGCTGACGTGGACCGAGGCGTACGGCGGGGAGAAGGAGACCGCGTTCTCGATGAGCTCGGCGAGCAGGTGGATGACGTCGCCGATGGCGCGCCCTGCCAGCTCGGCCTCACCCATGGGCATCAGCGTCACCTGGGTGTAGTCCTCAACCTCGGCGAGCGCGCCCCGTACGACGTCGACCATGGGCACCGACCTGCGCCAGGCGCGGCCGGGGGAGGCGCCGGACAGGACGATGAGGTTCTCGGCGTTGCGCCGCATCCGGGTGGCCAGGTGGTCGACGCGGAACAGGTCGGCCAGCTCGCCCGGCTCGGTCTCCCGGCGCTCCATGGCGTCGAGGATGGTGAGCTGCCTGTGCACGAGCGACTGGGTGCGCCGCGCCAGGCTGAGCAGGATGCCCCGGTAGCTGCGCCGCAGCTCGGCCTGCTCGACCGCGACCCGGATGGCCGTCTCCTGCACGGTGTTGAAGGCCTGGCCCACCTGCCCGATCGCGTCGTTGCCGACCGCGAGCGGCGGTGCCTCCGCGGCCACGTCCACGTCGTCGCCCCGGCCGAGGCGCTCGACCACGCCGGGCAGCCGCCGGGCGGCGAGCTCAAGGGCGGCGGTCCGCAGCTCCTCCAGCCGCCGTATGAGGGCTCGGGCGGTGGTGATGGACAGGACGATGGACGCGATGACCGCCAGCAGGCCGAGGCCGCCGGCGAGCGCCAGCCGTACGACGACGCCGATGGCGATGGGCGTGGCACGCTGGACGAGCCACTGGCCTCCTTCGACCACTACCAGGGTCTGAAGCCGGTTCAAGACGAAATCGGCCGCCGACTTCCACTGCTCCGCGTCGACGGCCGCCAGATCCGTCCGCCCGCTGTGGACGAGCCGGTCCTCCAGGGTGCGCAGGCGGCGAAACTGCTCGCTGCTCATAAGCTGCTCGAAGGACTTACGCTCCGCGGACGGCAATTTCTCCAGGGCCTCGGACATGACGAATCGCTGGGCGCCCACGATAAGACCGAACTGTGCTCGGTCGGTTGCGAGGAAGCGTCCTGTGCCGAGAGCGCCGGCCGCGAATGCGTCCTCCTGGGCGAGGAGCTCGCGTGCTCGGGAGAACTCGATAAAGGTGCGGGTGTCTCTGGCGAACTCCTTGTCGTCCAGCGCGGCCATCGAGTCGTACATCGGGTAGAACGACTGGATGACATCGGTGTACGCCGTGGCGGCACGGCCGCGGTCGATCTGGCGCGCGTCGACCGTCTTGCGGCCGGCGTGCAGCGCCTGTAGTTTGGCGACCGTTTCGGCGATGCGCCGGTTCAGAGTGTCGCTCGCCGCCCGTCGTACGTCGCTTCCGGTGGCCAGTCGCTGGAATCTCAAGCTCGCGGCCTCGGTTCGGGCCCGCTGAGCATCCAAGCCGGTGCGCTGCTCGGTACCTGAACCGACGCCGCCAAGAAATAGGACGGTAAGCTTGCGCTCCCGCTGCAACTCAAGCAGTAGCGGTTCGCTGGGCCCGGAAACGCCTGAGGACAGTGTGGTGACCCAAAGGACGTTCAACCCCTCCTGGAGCGTCACCCATGCCGCGAACCCCCACAGGGCGACAAGGGACACCAGCAGGGCCGTGACCTTGGTCCGGATACGCGAATTGCGGAAGCGCATATCTCCATCCCTGGCGAAAATCGGGAAGCCCACATCACGGTTAACCGCGACTAGCGACTGTTAGGCAACTACGCGTTACTTAACGCTGCATTGTGGGATAGTGCGGCAGTTTGTCGCATCACATCGGAGAACCCTAGCATGGGTACGAAATGCCTTGACGACAAACCTCTGTCAATTTTGTAGTCATGTCTGGTTCGGCCAGACTTCATGACCTTTCCTCACATTTGTTCCCTAACGGCCCTGTCGCTGCGCGAGGTGCATCGCCCCGAGGATCGCCGCACGCACGATCGCCCCGGGAAAATACAGATCCTTGTCTATCCACATCGGTGGATCATCGGACCGCGCGGCCGACCGCAGGAGGTAGGCGTAGCCCTGCGTGATGACGTTGTCATGCACCGGTTCGTCGTGCGTCGTCTGGGTCAGCAACAGAGATTGCATCGCGTACGCGGTCTCCTCCGCGGTGCCGCGCCACAGGCCCCAGGACCCGTCCGCGCGCTGCGTCGAAAGCACCCAGCGCACCGCCCGGCGTACGGAGTCCCTGGAGGCCGGGCCGCCGAACTCGTCGAGCGCCAGCGCGCAACAGACCGTCGCATAGTAGGGCGAGACGTGCCAGCGGTCCGGCCAGCTCCCGTCGGGGTTCTGCCGCCCGCGCAGCCAGCCCGCGAGCCGGTCCATCGGCTCGCCGTACCGCGCCCGCGCGCCCGGACGGGCGCGCACGTACTGGCCGAAGGCGTCCAGCACGTGGGCGTTGACCGTGGTCGAGAAGCCCTGCTCGCCCTGCCACGTGCAGAAATGCGTGCCTGTGTGGTAGCCCAGCAGGCTGTCGGGCTCGCGTGGCGCGCCGAGCAGCGCAAGCGCGTACAGCGCGACCGAGGTGGTGTCCGCGTCCGCGGGCAGCCCCGGGCCCGCGGGCACGCCGCCGGGGCCGAGCCCCGCGCCCAGGCTCGCAACCAGATCCTCAGGGACGGTGACGGGGATCCCGGCGCGTACGAGCCAGCTCAGCACCCAGCCGCGCTCGAACGCGGTGATGGGCACGGCGCACGACACCGGCCCGCCGTGCTGCTCCGCCGCGGACTCCAGGTGCGCCCGCGCGGGGTGGCCCGGTTCCCGCGCTCCGAGGTCGCCGAGCCACGCGGCGGTGGCCGCAGGGGACGCTCCGACGGTGCCGGCCGCCGTCGGGCGGACGCCGGGAGCCTGGAACACCGCGTCGCCCGCGACCTCCAGGGCGTGCAGCAGCTTCTCGGGAAGCGGGGCGCCCGACCGCAGGCGCGACCGGATCATCTCCAGCCTGGCCCCGTCCACACCGGCGGGCAGGGGCAGAGGCGGCACCCCAGCCCACGTGCGCAGCCCGTCCACCGGTGCGTCCCGGAGGTCGTCCAGGTGCCGGTTGATCGACCTGATCAGCGAGGGGACGACGAGCTCGATCGCGGGCATGTCGGGAAGCGGGGAGCCGTAGTCCCGGCGTGACCAGCGGAACAGCGCGTGCAGTCCCTTCCCCGCGGCCTCGGCCGCGGGGGATGGGTCGCGGGTGCCCCGCGCCAGCTCGGCCAGCAGAGACTCGGTCGCGCTCAGGGTCGGGACCAGCGCGTAGTCGCTGTGCGCGCCCCAGCCGCCGCCCGGCCGCTGGGCCGCCACGAGGTACGCGAGCCGCTCGTCGTGCCCGGCGAGCCAGGGAGCCAGGGAGACCAGCCGCCCGGTCTCGTACACCGAGGGGGAGGCGTTGCCCCACGGCCGCGCCGCCAGCCCGGCCAGCAGCGCGCGGGCCTCGGCCGTCACGTCGACCGTGCCGGTGTCCGTGGTGTCCGTGGCGTCGGTCGTGGCGGCGAGGCTCGCCATGTGGCGCGTGAAGGCGCGGGCGGGCGCGGAGACGAAGTCGTGGACGCTCAAATCGTTCCCCAGTAATCGGCGAGTCGGTAGAAGCCCGCGCAGAAGTCCATCTGACGTTCCAGATAGCCGGCGATGTACGGGTGGCTCTCGTGCAGGGGGGCGATGAGCTTCCGGCTCCGCTCGGCCAGCAGGGAGACCCGCCGGTCGACCTCCTCGCGGCTTACGCCGAGCAGCAGGGCGTTGAGGTCGCCCCACTCCAGGTCCCTCTCGTACGTCCCGAGGTCGTTGAGCAGCCGGATCACCCGTTGCACCGCCCGGCCGGCCTCCCGGATCTGGTCGAGGTCGGCCGCCACGGCAGGTCCACCGGTGTGGATCAAATGCGAGGTGAACGCGAAGGAGAAGCCGAGGTTGTCGGCGTTGTGGAGGTACTCCTCCAGCGAGGGTGTGACGGGAGAGCCTCGCCACTCGCGCTCTGTCACCATCGCCTGCAGCATCCGCTGAAGTTCCTCGCGCCAGGCCGGGCCCAGAGCGGGAAACGTGGGAGCCGACCCCAGCTCCCGCCGGATGTCCCACAGGAAGCGGGTGAGGTCGTCACCGTCGCGGGGCTCCGCGCCGTCGGCCACGGCAAGGCACCCGCGCATGATGTCGTGCACCTCGCCGGCCGAGGTGGCCACGTAGTCGACCAGCCAGTCCAGGCCGAACGCCCACAGGCAGACCTTGTTGGCCATCCGCAGCTGCGCCGCGCTGAACCAGGGTCCACTGAACGCCATGGCCATGGACAGAGTGCTGGAGAGCGCGGCGTCGAACGGCTTCGCCGAGAACAGCTTCGGATAGGCGGCCATCCATTCCTGCATCTCGCGCTGCGATCGGCCCGCCACCGCGCAGATCATGCCGCACTCCGTGGCCGGGAGGCCGTATCCGGTGGGCTCCGCTGTCATCGCCGGCCCTCCCCGGCATGCTGGACCGGCGTCAGCCCTAACTCGATCTTCGGGTTGGGGCGTATCGACGCGGCGGGGGCGGGTTTGAATGGTCCGCGATTGCGCAGCACAGGCCGGAACCGGCTCAAGAGGGCTGCCAGAACCAGTGGCGCCTCAACGTGGAACAGGTGCTGGCCGAGGCACGCGTGCGGGCCGCCGCCGAACGGGAAGTAGGCATACCGGTGCCGGCGCTCGGGGCTGTCGGGTGAGAATCGTTCGGGGTCGAAGTGCAGCGGCCGCTCCCAGATCTCATCGAGCCGATGCGTCGCGTAAGGACTGATCAGCACCTGCGACCCGGCCTTGATGAGGAATCCGCCGACGTCGTCGGATCGGCGGGCCATCCGCGGGAGGATCCAGCCCGGCGGGTAAAGGCGCAGCAGCTCCTGCAGGACCATCTTCGTGTACCGCAGCTCCGGGACATGTGACGGAAGCGCCGGCCCGGCGCCGACGACCCGGTCGATCTCGGCGTACAGCCTGGCGGCCGGCTGCGGATTGGCGTCGAGCAGTGGCCACAACCAGGTGAGGGCCATCGCGGTCGTCTCGGAAGCGGCTCCGAAGACGCTGACGAGGTCATCGCGGATCTGCTGGTCGGTGATCTGCTCGCCGTTCCGGCCACGGGCGCGGCAGAGCGCGGAGATGACGTCGAAGCCGTCGTCAGGATGCTTTCGAGCCGACCGGATCAGCGGGAACACCACCTCGTCGATCTTCTTGACGGCGTTCATGAAGGCTCGGTCCCCTGGCACCCGGACGGAGTAGGGCAGGAACGGCATGAGTAGCCGGAAGCCGATCGAGGTGGCCGCTCTTTCAAAGGCGGGGGCCAGCCGTTCCCCGTCCTGGCGGGAGATCTTGTCCCCGAACAGGACCCTGATCACGGCCTGGTTCGTGATACGCCCGATCTCCTCGGCGGCGTCGATGGAGCGCCCCGTCCGCGCGTGCTCCTCCAGCTCGCCCACCTGCTCATCGATCGTCTTCGCCAACTCCTCGGCGATCGTGGCGATGTATCTCGCGGTGAACAGCGGCTGCAGGATCTTTCTGCTGGACTCCCAAGCCGGGCCCTCGTCGAGGATGCCGTTGCCGAGCAGGCGCTGCAGGGGCCGCCAGAACATCCCCTCGCGCACGTAGTTGGTGGAGTTTCCGCGCAGGACATGCTGCACGTGATCAGGATGAGTCACCAGATAGAGGCGGAACGCACCCGCCCGCAACAGCACGACGTCCCCGCGGGCCCGCCTTCCCAATTCCGCCAGCGCGTTGACGGGATCCCGTACGACGTCGGGCAGGATCCGGTGGATCGGGACAGCTGTTGCCTGTCGTGTGCCAGTAGCAACCGACATTGCGATGATCTCCAACCTCAAGCGACCCGGAACCGCACAACGTGACTGGACCGCGGTGACGCGTGGGCGTCACGGACGCTTCGGGGATCGCGGCCGCCGCCGTCACCCGGGAGACGAGGCGGGGGTCAGGCCGAGTAGCAGTGTGCGGGCACTCTGCGTGTCTTGCGGCCATCTACCCCGAATACCGGGCACCACAGAAGCCACGAATACGACACACAGTCACTCTCGCGGCAATTGTCACATTGATCAATGAAGTATCACGATCACTAACTACGATCAAGTTTTTCTGTCAAGACTGTGAACCGCGCGCTCGTCACGTTTCTTAGACCAAGCGCTTGCTTTAGTGGTGGGATTGGTTCGAAACTGGGGCATGGCCACCAATGCCCCGGTCCGCGACGTGACCGATCATGAGGTCGAACACTTCAAGGAGAACGGCTGGGTACGGCTGCCTCGGCTGGTCGACCCCGGCCGGGTGGACGGGCTGCGCGAGCGGGCGCTCGGGTACTTGCGTGCCCGGTCGCGTGAGCGCGCCACCCTGGTCGACCAGGCGTTCGGCCAGTCCAGGGACATCGCCGAGGCCGACGAGGCCTTCCACGACCTGGCCTTCGACGCCGCGATGGGACGCTGCGCCACCCGCCTGCTGCACGGTGTCAGAGGCGTCCGCATCCAGGTGACGAACCTGCTGATCAAGGAGCCGGGCGACGGCGGGCACGGCGCGACCGAGTTCCACCAGGACTTCCCCTGGATGCCGATGGACCGCTCGGCGATGCTGACCGTCTGGCTCGCGCTCGCCGACGTCCCCGCCGAGATGGGCAGCCTGCGGTTCTACAACGGCTCACACCGGCACGGCATCCTCGGCAGGAGCTTCACCCGCGACGGCGACGACCAGCTCACCCAGCACCCGTGGCTCAAGGAACTGGAGCTGTCGCCACCCCTCGACCTGCGGGCGGGCGACGCGACCGTCCACCACTCGCTCACCGTGCACGGCGCGGGGGCCAACCGGGGGGACACCCCGCGCCTGTCCTTCACGGTCACCTACTTCGACGCGGACGCGCTCTACACCGGCACGCCGTACAGGCAGACCGACGGCCTCGGCCTGCGGGTGAACGCGCCCTTCGACCACCCGAGGTTCCCGGTCGTCTCCCATGCCTGACCGCGACGGGGCGGTCGAGACCGTGAGAGGGCCGGTGGCGGGCCTCGGGGCCACGCTCATGCACGAGCACGTCTTCGGGCTCAGCCCGGAGATCCTGTGGAACTGGCCGGACATCCCCGAAGGATGGGACCTGGAGCGAAGGGCCAGGGAGGCGGCGGCCAAGCTCGACGAGCTCAAGGCCGAGGGCGTCGACACGGTCGTCGACCTGACCGTGGTCGGCCTCGGCCGGTACGTTCCTGCCGTCCAGCGGGTCGCCGAGCTGACCGAGGTCAACATCGTCGCCGCCACCGGGCTCTACACCTACGACGCCCTGCCGCCGTACTTCGGCAACCGCGGCCCCGGGAGCCTGTTCGGCGGCCCCGACCGGCTGGCGGAGTTCTTCGTCAGGGACATCACCGAGGGCATCGGCCGTACTGGAGTGAAGGCCGCGATCCTCAAGTGCGCCTCCGACCACCAGGGCATGACGCCGGGCTGCGAGCGGGTCTTCCGGGCCGTCGCGCGGGCGCACGCCGAGACCGGGGCGCCGATCACCACCCACTCCCACAGCGCCTCGCGCGGCGGGCTGGAGCAGCAGCGGCTCCTCGCCTCCGAGGGCGTGGACCTGTCGCGGGTCGTCATCGGCCACGCCGGCGACTCCACCGACCCCGCCTATCTCGAAGAGCTGGTCGCGGCGGGCTCCTACCTCGGCATGGACAGGTTCGGCATCGAGACGATCAGCTCGTTCGAGGACCGGGTCGCCATCGTGGCGGAGATGTGCGCGCGCGGCCACGCCGGACGCATGGTGCTGTCGCACGACTCCTACTGCTTCAACGACCGGTTCGACCAGGACGTCGTGCGAGAGCGCCACCCGAACTACCACCTGCTGCACATCTCCCGCGACGTCCTTCCCGAACTGCGCAAGCGCGGCGTCACGGACGACCAGATCCACCAGATGCTCGTCGAGAACCCCCGCAGGATCCTCACCCCCAGGTCGTGATCATGCAGAACACCTCACCGGCCACCGCCACCGACTTCGACGTCACCTCCGACTGGCACGTCGCCTCGCCGTACGACTTCCTGCGCAGGCTCAGGCACGAGCGGCCGGTCTTCCACAGCGAGCACCTGGACGCGTACGTCCTGACCCGCCACGAGGACGTCCGCGCCGCTTACGGGGACGCCAGGCGGTTCTCCTCCGAAGGGTCGCTCACGATCTCGCGGAGCCTGGCCGCCGAGACCAGGAAGGTGCTCGGCGACCACGGGTCCTTCCTGTCCAGCTTCGTGGCCAACGTCGACCCGCCCACGCACACGCGGCTGCGGCGTTCTGTGTCCAGAGCCTTCACCCCGCGCGCGGTCACCGCGATGGAGGAGCGCTTCCGGCGGCTCAACGAGGACATCCTCGACCGGGTGGTGCCGCAGGGCGGGGGCGACTTCGTCGCGGAGCTCGGGCACGTGCCGTCGGCCAAGCTCAGCGCCCGGTTCATCGGCGTGCCCGAGGAGGACGAGGAGTTCGTCAAGGAGCACGTCAAGGACTGGTTCATGCTGTTCCTGTCGCCGCAGCCGCCCGACCGGCAGATCGTGCTCGCGCGCAGCTTCCTTTCGTACCTCGACTACGTCGACAAGCTCGTGGCCTCGCGCGCCGCCGCTCCGCGCGACGACTTCACCTCGCTGATGACCGGGCTCATCGGCACCGAGCTCTCCCACCGGGAGGTCGTCGAGCTGATCTCCACGATCCTGCTCGGCGGCAACGACACCGTGCCCAACCAGCTCGGCAACAGCGTGCTCAGGCTGCTGCGCGAGGACGCCTGGCCGCTCGCCCCCGGGCTGGTGGAGAACGCGGTGGAGGAGTGCATGCGCATCGACGGCTCCAGCCTCGGCTCCTTCCGGTACGCCCTCACCGACATCGAGCTGCACGGCGTGACGATCCCGGAGGGCTCCCTCGTCCTGCTCTCCACCGACTCGGCCGCGCACGACGAGACCGTCTTCCCCGCGCCGGAGACGTTCGACCTCGGGCGCGAGAACGCCGACGCGCACATGACGTTCGGGTACGGCATCCACTTCTGCGTCGGGGCCGCGCTGGCGCGACTCCAGCTCCGCACGGCCCTTGAGGTGCTGGGCCGTCGCCTGCCCGGCCTGCGGCTGGTGCCCGGCGGGCCGATCGCGTACCGCAGGTCCCTCGTCGGGCGGGGCCTGCCGTCGCTTCTGGTCGAATGGTGATCACCCCACGCGCGAGGTTCTGGTTGGGCTAGTCTCGCCACGAATCGTTCGGTACGTCGGGGAGCTGAGCGCCGTGGAGCCAGTGGCGGTAGGTCTGATCGGAGCCGGGCCGTGGGCGGAGGCCGTGCACGCCCCCGCGCTGGCGGCGGGGCCGCACACGCGCCTCGCCGGAGTGTGGGCGCGCAGGCCGAGGGCCGCCGCCCGGCTGGGAGCCCCGGTCTACGAGCGGGTCGAGGAGCTCTTCGAGGTCTGCGAGGCCGTCGCGTTCTGCGTGCCGCCGGGCGTGCAGGCCGAGCTGGCCGTGCGGGCGGCAAGGGCGGGCAAGGCGCTGCTGCTGGAGAAGCCGCTCGCGGCCGACCTCGACGGCGCCAAGCGCCTCGCCGACGCCGTGGGCGAGGCGGGGGTGGCGTCCCAGATGGTGCTCACCTTCCGCTACTCGGCCGCGACCAAGGCGTTCCTCGAACGGGTGCGCGCCATCGAGCCGTTCGGCGGGTACGCCCGCAACATCTCCGGCGCCCTGTACACCATCGACTCCCCGTGGCGCCAGGAGCGCGGGGCGATCCTCGACGTGGGGCCGCACATGATCGACATGCTCGACGCCGCCCTCGGGCCGGTCGTCGGCATCCGCGCCCACGGTCACCCGCTCGGGTGGACCGGGCTGCTTCTTGAGCACCAGAGCGGCGCGGTCAGCGAGGCGTCGCTGTCCATGGCCGCCCAGGTCGAGCACGGCTCCTCGCACGTGGCCGTCTACGGCCGCCACGGCAGCGAGAGCCTCGACGGCGGCGACCTCGGCTACGACGTCTTCCCCGACATGGTGGCCGAGTTCGCCAAGACCGTGCGCGAGGGCGGCGGCCACCCGCTGGACGCCCGCCACGGGCTCCGCCTCCAGGAGTTGATCAGCGCCGCCGAGGCCCAGCTCGCCTGAGTCTCCGGTCAGGATTTGTGCGGCTTTCGACCCGTCGTATCCGGTTGCGGCATTGGTTGATACCGTTCCTGTGACGCGCAGCGTGCAGCGAAGTCCGGTGTGAGTCCGGCGCTGTCCCGCAACTGTGAGACCCCCTCGGGTCGAGCCAGGTCGCCTGCATGCCGCGCCGACGTCGTCAACCCTCGTGGAAAAGGGTGATCCGTCAACACGCGGGTCCCTCGATTTCCCGGCAACTGGAGGAACTCTCGTGAGGCCCGTACGCACGGCCCTGGCGGGCGCGTTGCTGGGTGCGCTGACACTGGCCGGATGCGGCCAGTCCACCGGCACCGCAGACCCCGCCACCGCCGCCCCCGCTCCCACCGCCTCGCAGGCCGCCGGCTTCCCCGTCACCGTCCAGGCGGGCAACGGCTCCGTCACCATCGGCGAGAAGCCCAGCCAGATCGTCTCGCTCTCGCCGAGCGCCACCGAGAGCCTGTTCGCGATCGGCGCCGGGCCGCAGGTCGTCGCCGTCGACGACCAGTCGACCTACCCCGCCGAGGCCCCGAAGACGGACCTGTCCGGCTTCAAGCCCAACGCCGAGGCCATCATCGCGAAGAAGCCCGACCTGGTGGTGCTCGCCAACGACACGGGGGGCATCGTGGCCGCGCTGACCAAGGTCGGCATCCCCGTGCTGCTCGAACCCGCCGCCACCAAGCTGGACGAGACCTACGACGAGATCGCCGACCTCGGCGCCGCCACCGGCAACAAGGCCAAGGCCGACGAGCTCGCCGCGGGCATGAAGCGGCAGATCGACGAGCTCGCCGCCGCCGCGCCCAAGGACAAGAAGCTCACGTTCTTCCACGAGCTGGACAACACGCCGTACTCCGTGACGTCCAGCACGTTCATCGGCCAGATCTACGGGCTGTTCGGGCTGACGAACATCGCCGACAAGGCTCCTGACGCCGCCGGGGGGTACCCCAAGCTCTCCAGCGAGTTCGTCGCGAAGGCCGACCCCGACCTGATCTTCCTCGCCGACACCAAGTGCTGCGGCCAGTCCAAGGAGACCCTGGCCAAGCGGCCCGGATGGGGAGGCCTGTCCGCCATCGCGAAGGACCGTGTGGTCACCCTCGACGACGACATCGCCTCGCGCTGGGGCCCGCGCGTGGTCGACTTCGTCAAGATCGTCGACGCGGCGGTCAGGGGGGCCGCCGGCTGAGACCCGGTGGCACACCTGGAGCGGCGCGCGAAGTGAAGCGGCACGACCCTGGTACGACGCGCGCGGCGAGGCCGCGGCCGGCGGCGCTGGCCGTCGCCCTCGCCGTGCTCGTGATCTGCGTGGTCGCGGGCCTGATGATCGGCGCGGCCGGCGTCTCGTTCAAGGGCATCGTGCTCGAACTGCTCGACCGGGTGCCGTTCGTCTCGGTGGACTCCGGGCTGTCGCCGGTCGAGCGGGGGCTGGTGTTCCAGCTCAGGCTGCCGCGCGTGGTGCTGGCGGCGGTGGTCGGGGGCCTGCTGGCGATCGCGGGCGCGGGGTACCAGGGCGTGTTCCGCAACCCGCTCGCCGACCCCTACCTGCTCGGGGCCGCCGCCGGAGCGGGCTTCACCGCGACCCTGATGATCGTGCTGATCCAGGTCGACGGGCTGGTGCCGCTCGCCGCCTTCGGCGGGGCGATCGGCGGCGTGCTGCTGGCGTACGCGCTCGGCAACACGGCGGGCCGGGGCGGCGGCACGTCCACCCTGGTGCTCGCCGGGGTGGCGGTGGCCTCCTTCCTGTCCGCGCTGCAGACCTTCGTGCAGCAGCTCCGGGTCGAGCAACTCCAGCGCATCTACTCGTGGATCCTCGGCGGCATCGGCGGCGACTGGTCCCAGGTGTGGCTCATCGCCCCGTACGCCGTCGTGTCGACGGTCGTCCTGCTCGCTCACGGGCGGCTGCTGGACGTGCTGTCGGTCGGCGACGACGAGGCGGTCAGCCTCGGGGTCAACGCGGCGCGCGTGCGGCTCGTCGTCCTGTGCGCCGCGTCGCTGGCCACGGCGTCGGCGGTCGCGGTCAGCGGGCTCATCGGGTTCGTCGGCATCGTCGTGCCCCACGTCGTGCGGCGCCTCGCGGGCGGGTCGTACCGGGTGGTCCTGCCGCTGTCGCTGCTGGCGGGGGCGTCGTTCCTGGTGCTGGCCGACCTGGTCGCCCGTACCGTGCTCGCCCCGGCCGAGCTGCCGATCGGCGTGGTGACCGCCTTCATCGGCGCGCCGTTCTTCGTCGGCGTCCTGCGCGCGACACGGGCGGTGGACGCGTGAGCGCCATCGAGGTGCGGGACCTCTCGGTCGCGCTGGACGGGCGGCCGGTGCTGTCCGGGATCGGCCTGTCCGTGCGCGGCGGCGAGTGGCTGGCGGTCGTCGGGCCGAACGGCGCGGGCAAGTCCACGCTGCTGCGGGCCATGATGGGACTGCTGGAGGCGCAGGGTGACGTGCTGGTCGACGGCATGCCCGCGCGCAGCCTCAAGCCGAGGCAGCGGGCGCGGCTGATGGCCTACGCGCCGCAGAGCCCCATGCTGCCGGCGGGGCTCACCGTCTTCGAGTACGCCCTGCTCGGGCGCACGCCGTACATCTCCTACCTGGGCAGGGACACCCACGACGACCGGGACGTCACCCGCTCGGTGCTGGAACGCCTGGACCTGTCCGACTTCGCGACCCGGCCACTCGGGCACCTGTCCGGCGGGGAACGGCAGCGGGTGGTGCTCGCCCGCGCGCTCGTGCAGCGGGCTCCCGTGCTGCTGCTGGACGAGCCCACGACCGCGCTGGACCTCGGCCACCAGCAGCAGGTGCTGGAGCTCGTCGACCGGCTCCGTCTCGCCGACGGGCTGACGGTGGTCACCACGATTCACGACCTCAGCCTGGCGGGGCAGTACGCCGACTCGATGCTCCTGATCGACGGCGGACGGCACGTCGCCTCCGGGCCGGTCAAGGAGGTGCTCACCGAGCCGCTGCTCGCCCGGCACTTCGGCGCCCGCGTCCGCGTCGAGCAGGGAAGTGACGGCCGTCCCCTCGTCAACCTCGTCCGCCCGGCACCCGACCCCCCCTGACCCCGTACGCCACCGCCCCCGCGTGAGCCGTGCGCTCCCCGGACCCGCATGTTCCCGGGATCCCGCATGTTCCCGGGTCCTGTACGTTCCCGGGACCCGTTCGTTCCCGGGACCCGTACGCTTTCGGGGCCTGGCCGGTTCTGTACGCTTCCGGGACCCGTGTCGTGAGGAGGCCCCATGCTGTCCCTGAGCCATCGGCACGAGGACGGCGCCCGTCTCGCGTCACTCCTGTGGGAGTTCGGACCGGGATGGCGGATGATCTCCTCGGCCATGGTCGGCGGCGGCATCGGGCCGGGCGAGTGGGTGCTGAACGCGCAGGTCGTCGGGGCGTACTCGCGGATGGACCCGATCGACCACCTGCTGGAGCTGGCCCCGGCCGGGCGTCCTGGGGTGGGCATGATGACGGCGGCCTCCGTCGCCCACTACACCCGCGCGAGCGACGGGGGAGCAGAGGCGGTCGCCACGGTCGGCCTGCGGGTCCCCACCTGGGCCGCCTCCCCCGAAGGCGTCCCCGACCCCGAACTCCGCCCCGAGCGAGGCGATCCGGCGCCCCGCCCCGAGCGAGGCGACCTGGCGCCCCGCCTCCAGCGAGCCGGGTTGGCGCCCCCACCAGAGCGGGTCGGCCCGGCATCCCCATCCGAGGGGGCCGGCCTGGTGCCCCGGCCGGCCTCTCCCGTTCCCTCGCCGACGGCACCCGGGACGATCAACATCATCGTGGCCGTGCCCGTGGCGATGAGCGACGCCGCGCTGGTCAACACCGTGATGACGGTGACTGAGGCCAAGTCCCAGGCACTCGCCGAGGCCGGGTACGCGTGCACGGGCACGGCCTCGGACGCCGTCTGCGTGGCCGTACGCGCCGAAGGCCCGGAAGAGCTGTTCGGCGGCCCGAGATCCACTTGGGGCTCCCGAATAGCCCGCGCCGTCCACCATTCAGTCCTCAACGGCGCCCACGCCTGGGCGGATGTCGTCGGCTTCGTACCGGCGGCCCACAGAGGCTAGCGAAGCCTGCGCCGGCTGGCGGATGTCGTAGAGGGATAAAGCATGATGAACTTTAGGTTTCCGCAGGTAATTCGCCTTATGCCATAGATCGCCGATGGCAAAGTGTCCGTCCGTGCCGCTGCCTATACTCGGACGCATGAGCGCTCAGCGAGAAGAACTCCATCAGCTCATCGACGATCTGCCCGATGAGCAGGTGCCCGCCACTCTCGCCTTGTTGCGTGCGCAAACCGGCCGCACGACAAGTGAGTGGCCTCCGAGCTGGTTCGGAGCCGCAGAAGCACGCCAGCCGGACATATCCGAGCGGGTGGACGAGATCCTGCAGGAAGAGCTCGGTCGTTCAGCATGATTCTCGTCGACACCGGTCCGCTCGTGGCCGCCGCCCTCCACGGTGACACGAACCACATGCGCTGCGTCGAGCTGTTCACATCCGCTCACCTCGCCGGAGACGTGTTGCTCGTCCCTTCTTTCGTGATCACAGAGGTGTGTTACCTCCTGGCCAGAGAGGCCGGGCCGCAGGTCGAGGCGGAGTTCGTACGCTCGCTGGCCATGCAGGATTTCAAGGTCGTGAACGTCGAGCTCATGGATCTGGCCCGGGTCGTCCAGCTTATGGAACGTTACATAGACCTGCCTCTCGGGGTGGTGGACGCATCCGTCATCGCGCTCGCGGAGAAGCTGGGCCTGACCGAAGTGGCCACTCTCGATCGGAGACACTTCTCAGTAGTGCGGCCCAATCATGTGGATGCCCTCAAGCTGCTGCCGTGACACCGTCGCCTTCGGCGATGAACCCTCAGGCGCGTTGAACGTCATGGTCGGACGCTGAGGGCGCTTCCGTTGGCGCGAGGCGGAGGCCGTAGGTGGATTGGGCGGTGGTGGGGGTTATTTTGCCGGTGGTGAGGTCGAGGAGGATTTCGGGGGCGGGGCGGTCGGCGGGGGAGCCGATGCCGCCGCCGCCCGTCGTCTCGACGATCAGCGCCTCGCCGGCCCCGAAGCGCACGTTGTTGACCTTGGAGTTCAGCCGTTCGACGGTGCCGTCCAGGTGGCGCCTGAAGAAGCCGCCGAGCCGGCCGGGCAGGCCGCCCGCTCTGCCGGGCGGGGCGTTGCGCAACCGGTCGCCGCGCGTGGTGACATGGGCGTCGGCGAGGAAGCGGAACACCGTCCTCGACCCGAGGCCGCCACGCCAGCGCCCGGGCCCGCCCGAGTCGGGGATGGTCTCGACCGACTCCACGATCAGCGGGCAGCGGGACTCCACCGGCTCAACCTGCGGCACCGAGTTGCGCCCGATGCCGAAGTGGACGCCGGTCGCGTCCGGTCCGTCCTTGCCGGCCCTGGCCCCCACCCCGCCGAAGTCGTACGAGAGGTGGATCCAGTACGGCGCGGCGCACGCCGCGATGCTGAAGGGTTGCAGGATGCCTGAGGCGGCGATCGCCCGATGCGGCATCGCGTCAGAGAGCGCCTGGAAGATCGCCTCCATGGCCGCGTAGATCGGTACGAAACGCCCGCCGCACGGGTAGGGGGAGTGGGCGTTGAGCAGCGACCCGGGCGGCAGGCGCACGTCGATCGCGCGCAGGCAGCCCTCGTTCATCGGGATCGCCGGGTCGAGGAAGCACCGCACCGCGAACACCGCTGCGGCCAGCGACTGCGAGGACGAGGAGTTGATCGCGGCGGGCACCTGAGGATCGGTCCCCTCGAAGTCCAGGACGATGCCGGGTGCGTCGTGCGCCGCCGGCGCTCCGGCGGGCGGCACGGTGACGGTCACGCGGACGGTGTGCGAGCGGGAGAGGTCGATGCCGTCGTCGTCGATGGCGTAGGACGAGACATGGCTCCCCTCGGGCAGTTCGGCGAGAGCAGCACGGGTGCGGGTCTCGGTGTAGTCGAAGTAGGCGTCGATGCCCGAGGCCAGCCTGCCGGGGCCGTGCTCGACCAGCAGCGCCTCCAGCCGGGTGGCGGCCACGGCGGTGCCCGCGATGAGCGCGCGGACGTCGCCCATGACCTTGTCCGGCGTACGGCTGTTGGCCCGCAGGATCGCCTCGATCGCCGGTTCGGGCCCGGAGGCGGTGGCCAGCCGCACGGGAGGCAGTTGCAGCCCTTCTAGGAAGATGTCGGTGGCGAGCGGTGCCATGCCGCCGGCCGACAGGCCCCCGAGGTCGGAGACATGGATCATCGTGGCAGTGAAGTACGCCGGCCGCGCGTCCACGAACACCGGACGGTAGACCAGCAGGTCGTTGGTGTGCACCCCTCCCCGGTAGGCGTCGTTCAGCGCGTACACGTCGCCGGGCCGCATGGTCTGGGCGGGGATGTCGTCGAGCAGCTCGGGGAGCGCCACCTTCAGGGCCATGCTGTTCATCAGCGTGGTGGCCATCGACTGCGCGACGAGCCGGCCCTCGGCGTCGAGGATCGCGGCCGAGGCGTCCGACCCCTCCACGATGAACGTCGAGTAGGCCGACCGCACCACCACGATGCTGGCCTCCTCCGCGGCCACCACCAGCGCGTTCCTCAGCACCTCGGCCGTGAGCGACTCGGTCAACGGCCACGCTCCAGGATGACGGCCCCGGCGGGGGAGAGGGCGGCGGTCCAGCCGGGCGGCACGACGATGGTCGCCTCGGCGTCCTCGATGATCGCGGGGCCGTACGTCGCCCGGCCCGGTGCGCCGCGCAGGTGGTCGCGGGTGAGTACGGGCGTGGTGGTGAAGCCGCCGCTCTCCGGGAACCAGGCGAGCCTGGCCCGCCCCTCGCCGCCCGTACGGCCGCCGGGCCCGGCGCCCGCGTCGTCCCGCGCGGAGGGCGGGACGGAGGGCGGGACGGAGGGCGGGGCGGCGGGCGGGGCGGCGGCCCGCTGGGTCAGGCGGACGCGGTAGCTCACCACCTCGACCGGCCCTCGCTGCGCGATGCCATACACCTGCTTATATTTCGCGAAAAATCGGGCGGCGAGCTCGTCGGGCGAGTCGCTCCACGGCACCGTCAGGTCATGCGCCTGCCCGGCGAACCGCACGTCGGCCGAGCGCTCCACCGTCACGCCAGGGGAGTCGAGTTCGAGCCCCAGGTCCGCCGCCGCCCCCGCCGCCAGCTCGCCGAAGACCGCCGACGGGTCACCGGCCCCGAGCCGGGAGAGCACGCGGTCGGTGGACAGGTCGCCGGCCAGCAGCCCGGCCGCCGACCCGACCCCGCAGTACGGCGGCACGACCACCGTGTCGATGCCGAACCGCTCGGCGACCCGGGCCGCGTGCATCGGCCCCGCGCCGCCGAAGGCGACCATGACGAAGCCGCGCGGGTCGATGCCGCGCTGCACGGTGACGACGTGCACGGCGGAGCCCATCGCCGCGTTGGCGATCTCGTGCACCGCGTGCGCGGCTTCGGCGCGGGAGACCCCGAGCGGCCAGGCCAGCCTCTGGTCGACGGCCTTCTCGGCCAGTTCGGGCGAGAGCGGCAGCGAGCCCAGGGACGATGGATCGAGGTATCCGAGCACCAGGTCGGCGTCGGTCACGGTGGGCTCGCCGCCGCCCAGGCCGTAGCAGGCCGGGCCGGGCTCGGAGCCCGCCGACCGGGGGCCCACCCTGAGCGCCCCGGCGGAGTCCACCCAGGCGATGCTCCCGCCCCCCGCGCCCACCTCGGCCAGGTCGATCGCGGGCGTCTTGATCGGGACGCCGGTGCCCGCCCGCCTGCCGCCGAAGCTGCCCTTGCCGCCGACGTGGAACTCGTGGGTGATCTCCGGCCTGCCGTTCCTGACGACGCAGGTCTTGGCCGTGGTGCCGCCCATGTCGAAGGAGATGACGTCGGGGTACCCGGTCAGGGACGCCGCGAGCACCCCGGCGGCCGGGCCGGACTCGATCGTGGCGACGGCCCTGCGCGCCGCCAGCTCGGCCGACATGACGCCGCCGCCCGACTCCATCACGTGGACGGGCGCGGTGACGCCCACGGCGCGGAGCCGCTCGCGCAGCCGCCGGAGGTAGCGGGCCATCACCGGCCCGACGTAGGCGGACATGATCGTGGTCGTGGCCCGCTCGTACTCCCGGATCTCCGGCCACACCTCCGACGAGGTGACCACGGTGGACCCCCCGGGCAGCGCCTCGCGCAGGATCGCGGCGACCCGGGCCTCGTGGCGGGGGTCGGCGTAGGAGTGCAGCAGGCAGACCGCGACCGACGTGATGCCGCGCCCGGCGATCTCGGCCGCCACCTCCCGGGCCGCGTCCTCGTCCAGCGCCTCCAGCGTCTCGCCGCGCGGGCCGACGCGCTCGGGGACCTCGAAGCAGTCCTCCGGCGCGACCGGTGGCGGTGGCGGGTCGAAGCGCAGGTCGTAGCGGTCCTCCTCGACCCGCGCGTAGCGGCCGAGGGGGACCGCGCTCCGGAACCCGCGCGTGGTCACGTACGCGACCCGCACCCCCGTGCGTTCGAGCACGGCGTTGGTGGCCAGCGTGGTCGCGTGGACCACCCTGGTGACCGACGCCGGGGGCACGCCCGCGCGGCCGAGGGCGAGGGTGATGCCGTCGAGTATCCCCTCGGTGGGGTCGTCGTGCGTGCTCAGGACCTTCGCCACGGTCACCGTGCGCCCGCTGACGACCACGTCGGTGAAGGTGCCCCCGACATCGACCCCGATGGCATAGCTCACGAGCCGCACACTATTACCCGAGCAAGCGCTTGTCTATCAAGATGCCGCCGGTCAGGAAGTGAACTGAACGCTCCCGAGGACGCCGTCGATCATCGTCTGGTCGCACTTCGCCGGCGGGCAGAAGAAGGCGATCAGCGCCACGGGCTGCCCCTGGCCCCGCCCGACGATGTAGACGACCAGGTCCAGGCGCCCCTGCTGCGCGGGGTCGTTCACCACGCCGGTCAGCTTGAACGCGGGCTTGCCCGCCACCGTCGCCGTGGTCGGCGCCGAGGCGAAGTCGGCCGGTCCCGGCAGCACGAAGCTGAGGCTGCGCTTCAGCGTCTCGGGCGTGTCCGAGGTGGTGATGGCGTCGTTGACCTCGGTGAAGATGCCGGTCGCCTGCTCGGGATGGGTGGTGAGCAGGCCGTTGACGGCGGTCCAGTCAGAGGCGATGGGCACGGAGAACAGCGTGTCGAACTCGGCCGCCGCCGGGGACAGGATGACGTACTCGTCGGCGTGCGTGCGGGCCTCCCAGCCGCCGGGGTAATCGAAGGAGAGCGGCGCGGCCGTGGTGCCGGGGTAGCGCTTGGACCCCACGGGGCCCGGCCCCTGGCTGACCAGCAGCGTCGCGGCGACCGCCAGGGAGACCAGCACGGCTCCCGCCCCGATGAGCACGCCCACGGGCAGGCGCCGCTTCTTGGCGGGCCGCCCCGTGCCCGGCCTGGTCAGCGGCCCGCCCTGGCCGGACGGCCCGGACGGCCCTGCGGTCTCCAGCGAGCGGATCGACGCGGTGGGCCGCATGGACTCCATGGCGTCCATGGCGCGCAGGGAGGGAGACGAGGTCGCCGGGGGCGCCGACCAGGCCGCGCGGCCCTCGGGCGGGCTCGGGTGCTGGTCCTCGCCGCTGATCGCGTCCCTGAGTGCGGCCACGAACTGCCCGCAGGTGGAGAACCTGTCGTCCGGGGTCTTGGCGAGCGCCCGCGACATCACCTGGTTCACGGCGTGCGGGAGGTCGGGCCGGTACGGGGTCAGCGGCGGCGGCTCGTGGGAGACGTGCGCGTAGAGCAGGGCCAGTTCGGTGTCCCGCTGGAACGGCGGAAGCCCGCTCAGAGCCTCGTACACCACGCACGCGAACGCGTACAGGTCGCTCCGGCCGTCCACGGGCAGCCCGCGGATCTGCTCGGGCGCCACGTAGCGCGGCGTGCCCATGAAGTGGCCGTGGCTGGTCAGCCCGGCCTCGGAGTAGGTGCTCTTGGTCAGCCCGAAGTCGGTGAGGTAGATGTGCTCGGGGTCGCGGTCGGACCCCTCGGCGACCAGGATGTTCGCCGGCTTCACGTCGCGGTGCACCAGGCCGTGCTGGTGGGCGGAGTCCAGCGCCGACGCGATCTGCGAGAACAGGCGGTAGGCGCGGGCCACCGGCATCGGCCCGCTCGCCTGGATGAGCTTGCGCAGGTCGGCGCCCTCGACGTACCGCATGGCGATGAACAGCAGGTCGTCGCTCTCGCCCGCCTCGTAGATGGGGATGATGTTGGGGTGGTCGATGCCGGCCACCAGTCGCGACTCGCGCACGAACCGGTCGCGGAAGCGCTGGTCCTGCGAGAGTTGCGGGGCCAGCACCTTGAGCGCGACCGCGCGGCCGAGGCGGTGGTCGCGGGCGCGGTAGACCGTCGCCATGCCGCCGCGCCCGACGACCGCCTCGACGAGGTAGTCCCCCACCTGGGCGCCGATCAGTGGAGGCATCGAGAATCCCTGGTCGCTCATTGGTCCGCCGGGTGCCCGCAGAAGCCGCAGAAGCGGTGCGCCTTGCCGAGGCGCATGCCGCACTGCGTGCAGAACTGCACCTGCCCGCCGTGGCCGGCAGCGTTCGCGCCGTGCCCGGCGACCGCGGAACCGGCGGCACCGGCCGGGGCGGGACCCGCCCCGGGAGCCACGGCGACGGGCGAGGGGCCCGTGCCCGGCTTCGACGCCTGGCGGTACGCGGGGAAGGAGCCCTCCGGGGGCCCGGCCTCCATCGTCTGGGTGCCCTGGGGCGGCCAGGTGGAGACGGCCGCGAGCGGTTCGGGCGGGGTCTCGCCCGGTGCCCCCTCCGCCCGCCGGCGCCGCCGCAGCGTCAGCGGCACGGCCACCGCGATCAGCACGCAGACGGCCACCACGCCGATGGCGGTCAGCAGCAGCGGCGACAGGGCCGTGGCGCTCTTGACGGGCTGCGGCCTCGCCTGGCCGGAGGCGGGCGCGGCGGCGCGGTTGGCCCGGGCGATGCGCAGGTGGTCCTGGGCGACGGCGTGGTCGGGACGCACCCGCAGCACCTGTTCCAGCACGGGTATCGCGTTGGCGTAGAACTTGTTGTGGTACGACCCGAGCGCGGTCTCGTACAGCACGTCCACGGGCCCGCGGCGGGCGGTGAGGTTGGCCGCGACGAGCGCCTCGCGGATGTCCTCCACGGGGGTCAGCGTCTCTGGCGCGTCGCCGCCGCCGGTGACGAGCCCGATGACCTCGCTCTTGCCGTCGTCGATCACCGCGGCGCCGTCGCCGTCGTTGGAGAGGAAGGCGCTGAGCTTCGCGCGCTCGGCGGGCTTGAAGGTGCGCCCGCCGGGCGGGTCGAGGTGGGCGGTCTCGACCTTCGGCGGCGCCTTGGCGCTCGGCCGGGTGGGCAGCCCGACGACGTCGGTGGACTCGATGCCGCTGCCCAGCGACGTGGCGAGGGGCACCGTCGGGAACGTCGCGTCCTCGCCGCCCTTGCTGATCTTGAGCACGGCGGGCGCGGACGGCGAGGTGCCGGTGCGCAGGAGGTCCGCGGGATAGCCCTCGGGCGCGGGCGGGTCGGCGTACGGGAACACCGTGACCTTGGTGGCGAGCGTGAAGATGCAGGTGGCGTTCTGCTGCCTCGGCGGGTAGCAGGCCTGGAGGCGGGCGTTGAGCTCGGGGTCCTTCAGCTTGTGCCGGGAGAAGTCGGCCGGGATCTTGACCTTGAAGTACTCGGCGAAGACCCGGTTGGCCGCGTAGACGGCCGGGTCCTTGCTCGACTGGACCACGCCGGTGGCGGTCACGATGACGCCTTCGGGGGCGACGTTGAACCCGCTGCCCTCGCCGACGGGGATGTCGTACTCGCGGTCGCGGTTCTGGATCACACCCCGGTCGTCGAACAGGGTGACGGCCACATGGGCCCGCGCCTCGACACGGACCGTTCCAGGTGTGACCCGGTCGGTCGAGCCGCTCGGGTGGGGGTGCATGCCAAGGGTGAGCGATCCGAGAGCGCTTAACCCCGCTAAGAGGTGGTGCAGGCGGGGCATCTCCGCCTCCTGTTCCGGATCGGGTAAATCCAGAGTCGCAGTGCGGGCACCGCCATTCAAGGCGTAGGCGACGGCCGTCATGGACTTGCAATCGGTCCTTGAACGACCTGCGACAGGAGTTATCGATCTTGATCGGACTTGGAGGCCACTTGCAGGCGACTTGGGGGCGTGGCATTGGCCGTGTCGCGGACCCCGATTGAACATTAACCTCCAGGCTATGGCGGTATTCACCCATTTTTATCGGCACTTCAGGGCGCCGAAATCCTGCGCTCCTTTCACCGTGGTGCCGTTCCGGGCCCGAGTACGCGTTCCGATCTGCCGAGGAGACCTCTCATGACCATCCGCATCGTCGTCGCCGACGACCAGTCCATGGTGCGCGCCGGGCTCCGCCTGGTCGTGGAGTGCGAGCCGGGCATGGAGGTCGTGGGGGAGGCCGCCGACGGGGTGGAGGCCGTCAGCGTGGCCCGCCGCCTCCTGCCCGACGTCGTGCTGATGGACATCTCGATGCCGAGGATGGACGGCCTGACCGCCGCCCGCAAGCTCCTCGACACCCCGAACCCCCCGAAGATCGTCATGCTGACGACCTTCGACACCGACGAGAACCTCTACGCCGCGCTCCGTACCGGCACCAGCGGGTTCCTGCTCAAGGTGTCGCCGCCCGAGCAGCTCGTCGAGGCGATCAAGGTGGTCCACGCGGGGGACGCCCTGCTCGACCCCGCCGTCACCACCCGCGTGATCGCGTCCTTCGCCGGCAGGCACGAGCCCGTCAGGCCCCCGCAGCTCGCGGAGCTGACCCCAAGGGAGCTGGAGGTCCTGCGCAGCCTCGCCCGCGGCCTCACCAACGCCGAGATCGCGACCGAGCTGTTCGTCGGGGAGGCCACGGTCAAGACCCATGTGGCCCGCGTCCTGATGAAGCTGCGCCTGCGCGACCGCGCTCAGGCGGTCGTGTTCGCGTACGAGTCCGGAGTCGTGCGCCCCGGCGTCGAGACCGCATAGTACGAATCCCGGCATTCCCGACACCTCCGCCCTCCAGGTCTCCTGTCGCCTAGGACGGTACGCGTGTGACATCACGCACATCGTCCCTCCAGCGGGTGACCCGCACTCCGCCGCCCGGTGGAACCTCATGCGCGGGACAGCCCCTGCCACATCGGATCCGGCGCGGACCCCCGTACCGGGTCCCCCGGCGCGGGTCCCGTAGCGGGGCCGTTCCGCGACCGGTACGGGGAGCGGCCGTACCCGGACCGGAGACGTCATGCGCGCTACGGGTTTCCCGCAGGAGGGGGTCATGCATGTATATTTTCCGTATATAACCGGATGATCCTGGAGAAATTTCGCTATTGGAGGGGTGGGGCGGTATGAGGGCTTTCCCGAGGGTGCTGTTCGACGAGGCGCACAACGAGTCGTGGACGATCCGCCGTGAGATCGCCGAGGCGATCAACCCGGCGCACCCCGATGACAACAGCTACGCCGGCGCCGCGGAGATCCTCCGGCACCTCGGGCACACCGTCGCCGCCCACACCGAGGGCCCGATCACGCCCGCCGTGCTCGCCGCCCACGACGTCTTCGTCGTCGCCCATCCCTCCGCCGACCGCTGGGAGCGCACCACCGGGCTCGGCAGCCCGATCCTGCCGGTGGAGGAGCTCGACGCCATCGAGGAGTACGTCGCGGACGGCGGCGGCCTGATCGTGCTCGCCGAGTGCGAGCAGGAGAAGTACGGCAACAACCTGGCCGAGCTGCTGGCCCGGTTCGGCGTGGGCATCGAGCACGCCACCGTCCAGGACCCGGGCAACTCCTACAACGGCGTGGCGACCTGGGTGCTCGGCACCCCCGTACCGGCCGAGGGGGAGGACCTGACGGCCGGCGCGCGTGAGGCGTGCTTCTACCGCGCGGGCGTGCTGAACCCGCCCGCGGGCGCGACCGTCCTGTTCGAGACCTCGCCCGCCGCCGACCTTCCGCGCCGCGCGCTGGCGGTCGCCCTGCGTCACGGCCGCGGACGGGTGGTGGTGTTCGCCGACTCCGACCTGTTCGGCGACGACTCCATCCACGATCTCCGGCACGCCCGCCTCTGGGGCAACGTCGTGACCTGGGCCGCCCGCGTCCCGGTGGGCGCCACGGGCGCGAGCGAGGCCGACGACGGCTTCGCCGAGCTCAAGGCCGCCGTCGAGGAGCTGCGCCCGCTCACGGCCAAGGACGGGTCCGTGGCGGACGCCGAGGCCGCCGCTCCCATCGTCGAGCGCGTCGTGGCGGGCATCGAGAAGCTCGCGCCGCGCTTCCCGCATGACGAGCGGTACCTCGCCACCGTGGTCGCCGACCTGCGCAAGTGGCAGGCCGCCGGCTACGGGGTGCCGGACTTCCTCGACTCGCTGAACGCCTTCCACCCCGACACCCAGCGCGTCGACGGGCTGGAGCACCTGGTCGTCTTCCCGATGTACACCCAGAACGGCAACCCGAACCGCAACCTGGAGGCGGTCTGGATCCGCACGGTGTGGCCCGAGTGGCTCGCCCACCTGGAGAGCGGGCGCTACGACAACCCGATGTTCGTGCCGATCGCCTTCGTGGACTTCACCGCCGGTTACGACACCAACTGCGCGGTGCTCTTCCCCGAGACCGTCGCGGTGCGCGAGACCCCGCCGAGGTTCAGCTGGGGCGGCATCTTCTGCGACCGTGAGGCCGCCCGATTCCGCAGCGTCAGCCGCGCCGCCGCCGACACGCTCAAGCTGGCACTCCCGGCGGACGCCGGGCGCCTGCTCGAAAGCCAGGAGCTGGCCCAGGACACCTTCGTCCTGTGGGACCTCGTGCACGACCGCACCCACAGCCACGGCGACCTGCCGTTCGACCCCTTCATGATCAAGCAGCGCATGCCGTACTGGCTGTACTCCCTGGAGGAGCTGCGCTGCGACCTGACGGCGTTCGGCGAGGCGGTCAAGCTGGAGAAGGAAGGCGTGCCGCACGCCCGTTACGTGCAGTTCGCGATCCTGTTCGACCGGCTGTTCCGGTTCCCGATCACCGGCGAGCGGGTGCGCAACTACGACGGCCTCGGCGGCCAGCTCCTGTTCGCCTACCTGCACCGCAACGACGTCGTCCGCTGGACCGACAACCGGCTCAGCATCGACTGGGACCGGGTCGCCGGCTGCGTCGCCGACCTGCGCGGCGAGGTCGAGAAGCTCTACCGCGACGGCATCGACCGCTCCAAGCTGGCGCACTGGCTCGCCGCCCACCAGCTCGTCGCCGCCTACGTCGCCCCGCACCCCTCCTCGGTGTGGAACCGCGGCGCGGACGCGCTTCCCGTCGAGGGCTTCCCGAAGGCCGTGGTCGACGCGGTCCTGCCCGACGAGTTCCCCCTGAGCATGTTCTACGAGGCCCTGCGTCGTAAGCTTTCCGGCGTGATCGAGGCCACGAAGGGAATCCGCGCGTGAGCAACCCCACCCACCAGCCCCGTACGGTCGTCGTCGCGGGGGCGGGCGGTCCCACGGGCCGGGCCGTCGCGGCGCGCCTGGCCGCTCGCGGCGACACCGTGATCGGGGTCGGCAGGCACGAGGCCGACGGCGTGATCGCGGCCGATCTCACCGACCCGAAGGCCGTGCGCGAGCTGGCCCGCAAGATCCAGGAGGAGCACGGGCGGGTCGACGGGGTCGTTCACCTGGTCGGCGGCTGGCGGGGGTCCAAGACCTTCGCGGAGACCGACCTCGCCGACTGGGACATCCTGCACGAGCAGCTCATCCGCACCCTGCAGAACGTCTCGCTGGCGTTCGAGCCGGCGCTGCGCGAGAGCGACGGCGGCCGGTTCGCCATCGTCTCCGCGAAGGCCGCCCAGGAGCCCACCCAGGGGAACGCCGCCTACGCCGCCGCCAAGGCCGCCGCCGAGGCGTGGACTCTGGCGCTCGCCGACGCGCTGCGCGGCACCGAGAGCGCCGCGACGATCCTGGTCATCAAGGCCCTGGTCAACGACGACATGCGCGCGGCGAGCCCGGAGCGGAGGTTCCCCGGCTTCACCGACGTGAACGACCTCGCCGAGGCCGTCGCCGGTCTGTGGGACCGGCCGGCCGGCGAGGTCAACGGCACCCGATTGGACCTCACCACGTGACCCAGGCACGACGGCACCACGACCCCTCGGTCAAGGGGTTCGCCAGCGACAACTACGCGGGCGTGCACCCCGAGATCCTCGAGGCGCTGGCCCTGGCCAACGGCGGCCACCAGGTCGCCTACGGCGAGGACGTCTACACCGAGGCCCTGCAGGAGGTCTTCAGGCGGCACTTCGGCCCGGTGGCCGAGGCGTGGCCGGTGTTCAACGGCACCGGCGCCAACGTCGTCGGCCTGCGTGCGATGACCGCGCCGTGGGAGGCCGTCGTCTGCGCCGAGAGCGCGCACATCAACACCGACGAGGGCGGGGCGCCCGAGCAGAGCGCCGGGCTCAAGCTGATGAGCGTGCCCACGCCCGACGGCAAGCTCACCCCCGGCCTGATCGACCGGCAGGCGTGGGGCTTCGGCGACGAGCACCGTGCCCAGCCCCGGGTGGTCTCGATCTCCCAGAGCACCGAGCTGGGCACGCTCTACACGCCCGAGGAGATCACCGCGATCGGCGCCCACTGCCGCGAGCTCGGGATGCTGCTGCACCTCGACGGGTCGCGCCTGATCAACGCCGCGGCGGCCCTGGACGTGCCGCTGCGGGCGCTGACCACCGACGCGGGCGTGGACGTGCTCTCCTTCGGCGGCACCAAGAGCGGGCTGATGTTCGGCGAGGCCATCGTCGTGCTCAACCCCGCCGCCGTGCGGGGGCTGATCTACCTGAGGAAGAGCGCGATGCAGCTCGCCTCGAAGATGCGGTTCGTTGCGGTGCAGTTCGAGGCGCTGCTCGCCGGCGACCTGTGGCTGCGCAACGCGAGGAACGCCAACGCCATGGCCGCGCGCCTCGCGGCGGCCGTGCGCGACATCCCCGGAGTGACACTGACCAGGGCGGTCGAGGCCAACGCGGTCTTCGCCATCCTGCCCCCCGATGTGGCGGAGAGGGTGCGCAAGCGGTTCAGGTTCTACACCTGGAACGAGGCCACGGGCGAGGTCCGCTGGATGACCGCCTTCGACACCACCGAGGCGGACGTGGACGCCTTCGCCGCCGCGATCGCCGAGGAGATGGCCCAGGCCTGAGGCGCCGGGCCTACTTGAGGATCGACGGGTACGGCTGCGCGCCGCGGTCCTTCAGCAGGCCGGTCATGTACTGGATCTCGCTGTCCTGCGTGTCCACGATGTTCTGCGCCATGCCCCGCACCTCCGGGCGGTTCGACAGCTTCAGCAGGGCCTTCGCCATCTGCACGCCGCCCTCGTGGTGGCGGATCATGAGCTGGAGGAAGAGGGTCTCGGCGTCCTTGCCCTTGGCGGCCTGGAGGCCCTTCATCTCCTCGCCGGAGGCCATGCCGGGCATCGCGGCCGGCCCGCCGGTCGCCGGGGCCGCTCCCTGCCCGCCGGTCGTCGCTCCGTGCCCGCCGTGACCGGCCATCCAGGCCATCGCCGGCCGGTCGGTCGCCTGGTTGAGGCCCCACTGCTGGAGCCACCCCATGAAGACGCCGCGCTGGGCCGTCTGGGTGGTGATGATGTCGTACGCCAGCGACCGGATGGCGGAGTCCGTGCTCCCGTCGCGCACGGCGAAGCTCATCTCGACCGCCTGGGCGTGGTGGACCGCCATGTCCCGCGAGAACCCCGCCTCGGGGGAGGCGTCTCCAGGAGGAGCCGACCGTCCGGTGATCAAGAGCATTGCGACGGCGGTGGCCACGCAGGAGACCAGCGCGACGAGTACCAGGCGAGTTCGTGAGGTGATCATTGCCAGCCAGGAGAGTGATTGCCTTGGGCGTTAGACGCAAACGTTATTACCTACCCACTATCCTCCACATAAGTAACGAAGCTTGAGCATTCAGGGTCATGAACAGCCGTTGGAGGACTGATGGCCAAGGAGAGGACGCAGGCACGGCGGGAGCACCTCGCCCAGCTGCGTGCCGCGCAGAAACGCAAAGAGCGGCGCACCGCCATGCTCATGTGGGGAGCGGGGGCCTTCGTCATCGTCCTGCTGGTCGGCCTGGTCGGCTTCTACGTGATCCAGGAGCGGTCCCAGTCGGCGCTGGACGGGGTCAAGACGTTCAGCTACAAGGGCTCACAGCACACGCCGATCAAGGTCAACTACAAGGAGACCCCGCCGGTCGGCGGCGAGCACAACCCCACGTGGCAGCAGTGCGGGGTCTACGACCAGCCGATCAACAGCGAGAACGGCGTGCACTCCATGGAGCACGGCTCGGTGTGGATCACCTACCGGCCTGACCTCCCCAAGGCGGACGTCGACAAGCTGAAGGCGCTCGTCACCTCCGACTACCTGCTCCTCAGCCCGTTCCCCGGCCTCACGGCGCCCGTCGTGGTCAGCTCCTGGAACCACCAGCTCCCACTCAAGGGCGCCGACGACCCGCGCCTGGCCAGGTACATCACCAAGTACAAGCAGAACCCGCAGACCACCCCCGAGTACGGCGCGACCTGCACGGGCCAGGGCAGCACGGACGCGGTCGCCTCCGACAACCCGCTGCCGACTACGACGCCGTCCCCGGCGCCGAGCGGCGCGGCGACGCCGGAGCAGAGCATGGCTCCGAGCGCCACGCCGTCCTCCTGACCGGCTGATCTCCCTGCCGTACGGCCCCGCGACCCCGGTCGTGAGCGGCCGTACGGCGGACCGCCGGCTCGGCTCCGGCTGAGCCGGATCCCGCTGAGCCGGCCCGGGTCTCAGCGGATGATCTCCTCCGGGTCCACCGACGCGAGGCCGTGGGCGTCGCCGACGGGGCGGCTGGTGAGCGTGCCTCCGTGGGTGTTCAGCCCGAGCGCCAGCGCCGGGTCCTCCAGCAGGGCCTGCCGCCATCCCTTGTCGGCGATCGCCAGGGCGTACGGCAGGGTGACGTTGGTCAGCGCGTACGTCGAGGTGTGCGGCACGGCCCCCGGCATGTTGGCCACGCAGTAGAACACCGAGTTGTGCACGCGGTAGGTCGGATGGGCATGGGTGGTGGGCCGGGAGTCCTCGAACGCCCCGCCCTGGTCGATCGAGATGTCCACCAGCACCGACCCTTCCTTCATCCGGGAGACCAGCTCGTTCGAGACGAGCTTGGGCGCCTTGGCGCCGGGGATGAGCACGGCGCCGATCACGAGGTCGGCGCCGAGGACGGCGCGCTCGATCTCGTAGGTGTTGGACGCGACGGTCTGGAGATGCCCCCGGTAGATCATGTCGGCCTGGCGCAGCCTGTCGATGTTCTTGTCCAGGAGCAGGACCTCCGCCTGCATCCCGAGCGCGATCGTCGTGGCGTTCATGCCCGTCACCCCCGCCCCGAGCACCACGACCTTGGCCGGGTGCACCCCGGGGACTCCGCCCATGAGCACGCCCCTGCCGCCGCCCTGCCGCATCAGGTGGTAGGCGCCCACCTGCGGCGCGAGGCGTCCCGCCACCTCCGACATCGGCGCGAGCAGGGGCAGTGCACCGTTCTCCGTCTGCACGGTCTCGTACGCGATGCCGGTGACCCCGGACTCCATCATCGCCAGGGTCAGCTTCCGCGAGGCGGCGAGGTGCAGGTAGGTGAAGAGGATCTGTCCCTCGCGCATGAGGGGGTACTCCGAGGCGATCGGCTCCTTGACCTTCAGGATCAGGTCGCCCTCGCGCCAGACCTCCTCGGCGGACGCCAGGATCGTCGCGCCCGCCGCGCGGAAGTCGTCGTCGGGGATGGAGGATCCCGCGCCCGCCCCGCGCTCGACGAACACCCGGTGGCCGTGACGGGCCAGCTCATTGGCTCCGGCGGGGGTGAGAGCGACACGGTGCTCGTGGTCCTTCACCTCTCGGGGTATTCCGACCTTCATGAAATCCTCCTTCGACCCCAGGGGCGGCCCTCTGCCATGCCATACGGACTGCCCCCGACCGCCCCCGGCTCACTACGACCCGGGCTGTGCGCGCTTCCGGCTCCCTTTTGGTCCGGGTGCTCGGCGACCCTTGCCTGCTGTGACCTCCGGCCGGGCGGCCTCTCCACGCCTCGACCGGCTTGGTTTCCCCCGGCGCGGTGCCAGGGCCGGTGCCCGATCTCGCCTGCGCTCCCCGAGGTGCTCGGACCCTGGAGCAGGTGGGATGATTCGTCCTGTTGTACGGCAAATTGTCAGGACATCTACAGCCTAGAACTCCCCGCCGGGTCTTCACCCTGCGGTTAGCTCGATCACGCGAGCCTCGGTAGGCTCGCCCGAGCGATGTCAGGCACAGGGGTGAGGATGCGTAACCATCCGGCGACGGACGATCACAGTGGTCCGCCCGAGGCGCCGCCGGATATTCCCGCCGTGCTCGAAGACGAGCCGACGCTCACCATGGCCCGCGTGCCCTCCCAGCCGGACGAGCCCCCGCTCACCCCGGACGAGCCCTGGCTCACCCGGGATGAGCCCTCGGTCACCCGGGATGAGCCCGCGCTTACCCGGGATGAGCCCCCGCTCACCCCGGACGAACCGCTCACCGCTGCCGACCGGCCTGCCTTCGGCCCGGACGAGCCGCCGGTGGGTTCCGTGACGCCCCCGCTCGGTTCGGACGAGCCGCCGGTGGGGCCGGCCGAGCCGCCGATCGGTCCCGGTCAGCCGCCGATCGGCCCGGAGGGGCCGCCCCCCGGCCCCGGTGGTCCCGGCACGCCCGGAGGGCCGGCCGGTCCGAGCGGGCCGCCGCGCGCCGCGCGTTCCACGACCATCGCCCTGATCGTCGGGCTCTTCGTCGTGGTCCTCGTCACGGGAGTCCTCGGCACGATCGCCGTGCTGATGACGCGGGAACCCGGCCTCCCGCTCGGCGCGGCGCCGCCTCGCCGCCTCGCCACCCCCATCCACTTCGCCCCGGTCGTCGGCACGCGGGCCGCTCCGTGCCCGGGCGCGGAGGCGGTGCTCGACGACGCGGGCACGACCTGCTACCAGGTGGACCCCGGGGTCACCGTCCACTCGGTCGTGAAGGTGACGACGGTCGCCGACAAGGACGGCACGTACTCCGTGCGCGTCGTGCTGGCTCCCGAGAGCCGCAAGGAACTGGCCGAACTGACCAAGGACGCGCTCAACCAGCTTCTCGCCGTCGTGGTCGACGACAAGGTCGTCACCGCCCCGAGGGTCGCGCAGGCGATCACCCAGGACAGCCTCAGCATCGCGGGGCTCACCAAGGAGACGGCCGACGCGCTGATGTCCCGCCTGCTCGGATCAGGTGGCCCGGTGCCCGGCACCTCAGGGCCGTCCCCCGAGACCCCCGCCCAGACCTCCACCTGCCCTCCCGCGGACGGCACCACCCAGCCCACCGGCCCCACCGACCCGGTCAACCCGGTCAACCCGACCGGCCAGGCGGGCACCGACGGCAACGTTCCGCCCGGCGGTACCTCCACCTGCCCGCCGGGTGCGGGAGCACCCACCGGAGCCGACACCGGAGCCGGCACCGGAGCCGACACCGGAGCTCCGACGGGAGCCGGCACGGGTGCGCCCAGCGCGTCCGCGTCCCAGCCGGGGTCCGTACCGCTGGCGCCCCCGTCCGCGACCCACACGCCCGCCGCCGGAACCCAGACCTCGCCGTCCGCCCGCAACGCCGGGGTGCCGCAGACCAACGCGACCGGCTCCACGACCATGAGCAAGCGCACTCCGGACCCGCGCTTCGCGAGCTGCAAGCAGGCGCACGCGGCGAACTACGGCCCCTACACCAAGGGCGTCCACGTGGAGTACGGCTGGTACGTCGACGGCGACCACGACGGCGTCGCCTGCGAACGCGGCGACATCACCTAGGGACATCCTCACGCCGACCGGGAACGCCGACCGGGAACCAGGCGACGGGGCTACTCCGCCAGGGCGATGTCGTGGGGGCGGATGGGGACCCGGGTCAGGGGTAGGCCGGTGGCGGCGCGCACGGCGGCGGCCACGGCCGGGGTTGAGGAGAGCGTGGGCGGCTCGCCGGCGCCCCGCAGGCCGTACGGCGAGTCGGGGTCGGGGTTCTCCAGGATCGACAGCCTCATCGGCGGCATGTCGAGGATCGTCGGGATCAGGTAGTCGGTGAACGACGGGTTCAGCACCCTGCCATCCCTGACCTGGATCTCCTCCATGAGGGCGAGCCCGAGCCCCTGCGCGGAACCGCCGTGGATCTGCCCTTCGAGCGCGAGGGGGTTGAGGATCCTGCCCACGTCCTGCACCGCGGCGAGCTCGACCACCTTGACCAGGCCGAGGTCGACGTCCACGTCCACCACGGCGCGGTGGACGCACAGCGCGAGCTGGGTGTGGGAGTCCCCCTGCCCGGTGAGCGGGTCCATCGGGTAGGTCGGCCGGTGCCGGTACTCGCGGGTCTCCTCCACCGGCCCGAACCTCTCGAGCAGGTCTTCGAGCGTGAGCCCCGGGTTCTCCGCGCGCAGCTTGTCCAGCCGCTCGCGCACGGCCTCGCACGCGGTCTTGACGGCGCCCCCGGTGACGTACGACTGGCGGGAGGCCGAGCTGGAGCCCGCCGAGCCCACCGAGGTGTCGGCCGGGGCGACGGTCACCCGGTCGATGCCGAGCTCGGTGCGGGCGATCTGCGTCTGGACCATGAGCAGGCCCTGCCCGACCTCGGCGGCGGCCGTGTGCACCAGCACGTGCGCCTCGCCGCCGAGCAGCTCGACCTTGACCCTGGCCGTCGAGTAGTCGTCGAAGCCTTCGGAGAAGCAGATGTTCTTGATGCCCACCCCGTACCCCACGCCCCGCCGTACGCCCTCGCCGTGGGTGGTCTGGGCGACCCCGCCCGGCAGGGAGCGCAGGTCGGGGGAGCAGGAGGAGCCCGGCAGCGGCATGGCGGCCAGCTCGCGCAGCATGCCGGCGAGCGGCGCGGGCGACTCGATCACCTGGCCCGTGGCCAGCCGTGACCCCTGGGAGACGGCATTGAGCACCCGCACCTCGATCGGGTCGATGCCACACGCCTCCGCCAGCCTGTCCATCTGGGACTCGTAGGCGTAGCAGGCCTGCACGGCGCCGAAGCCGCGCATCGCCCCGCAGGGCGGGTTGTTGGTGTACGCGCCGTAGGCGTCGATCCAGACGGTGTCGACCTCGTACGGCCCGACGCCGAGGGACGCGGCGTTGCCGACCACGGCGGGGGAGGACGAGCAGTACGCGCCCCCGTCGAGGATGATCTCGGCCCTGACGTAGACGAGCTTGCCCTCGCGGGTGGCGCCGTGCTCGTACCGCATGCGGGCGGGGTGCCGGTGGACGTGGCCGAAGAACGACTCCTCGCGGCCGTAGACCATCTTGACCGGCCTGCCGGTGCGCAGGGCCAGCATGCTGGCGTGGATCTGCATCGAAAGGTCCTCGCGGGCGCCGAACGCCCCGCCGACCCCGGCGAGCGTCAGCCGCACCTTCTCCTTGGGCAGGCCGAGGCAGGGGGCGAGCTGGTCCTGGTCGACGTGCAGCCACTGCGTCGCGATGTAGAGATCGATGCCGCCGTCCTCCGAGGGCACGGCGAGGCCGGACTCGGGGCCGAGGAACGCCTGGTCCTGCATCCCCACCTCGTAGTCCCCGGTGACCACGACCTCTGCCATGCCGGCGAAGGGCTCGCGGCCGACCCGCACCGGCTGGTGGCGTACGAGGTTGCCGCCCGGCTGGACCTTCGGGCATTCAGCGTCGAACAGGGCGCGGCGCGTGTCGGTGACCGCCTCGCGTGGTTCGTACTCGACCACGATCGCCGCCGCCGCCCGCCGGGCGGTCTCGGGGTGGTCCGCCGCCACGATCGCGACGGCCTCCCCCTGGTAGCGCACCTGGTCGATGGCGAGGACGGGCTGATCCTTGTGCTCCAGGCCGTAGAACCGCTCGCCGGGGACGTCCTCGTGGGTCAGCACGGCGTACACGCCCGGCATGGCGAGCGCGGCGCCGACGTCGACCGACCTGATCCACGCGGACGGGTGAGGGCTGCGCAGAGTCGCGCCCCACAGCATGTCCGCCAGGTAGAGGTCGGAGGAGTAGGCGAACTCGCCGGTCACCTTCAGGTTGCCGTCCGGGCGGGTCACGCTCGCCCCGACCCCCTGCCCCAGGCTCTGGCTCTGGCTGCTCGCGGTATGGGTCACACGGGCAGTACATCAGCCCAGCTCAGGGCCGCCAATAGGCGCACCCGCGAAACGCCGCGGCGGGCCCGGGACAGGACTTGTAGGTTCGTCCAAAGACGCGCGGATAGCCTGGGACTGTGCGTATACGAGAACTGCTCGCGATGGACCAGCTCGGGCTCGGCCTGCTGTCGGATCCCGAGCATGCGGACCGGCGGTTCACCGGCGTGCACATCACCGACCTGCCCGATCCGGGACGCTACCTGTCCGGGGGAGAGCTGGTGCTCACGGGGCTGATGTGGCGCAGGGAGCCCGAGGACTCCCGGCGGTTCGTCGAGATCCTCGCCGCCGCGAAGGTGGCGGCGCTGGGCGCGGGCAGGGCCTGGCTAGGCGTCGTGCCGGACGACGTGGTGGAGGCGTGCCGCGAGCACGACCTCCCCCTGCTGGACGTGCCGACCGAGGTGTCCTTCCGCACGCTCAGCGAGCTGGTGGAGACCCGCCTGGCCGGGGCCAGGGCCGTGGACCTGCGCGGCGCTCTCGGCCGGCACCGCCGGATCGTCGCCGCCGTGGCCGACGGCGCGGGCCTGGACGAGCTGTTCGCGCTGACGGCCGAGGAACTGGGCGTCAACGGCGCCGTGATCTCCTCGACGGGCACGGTCATCGCGGGACGGCTCGAAGGAGACCTCCCCGTACGGCTCGCGCGGGAGTACCTGTCGGCCACGCGGCTGCCCCATCTGGTGGAGACCCCGCAGGGGCCGTTCACGCTGTTCGGGGTCGACCGGGCGCACCGGGCGGCGGGGTGGGCGCTGGTCTGCGACGCCGACCTGCTCGCCGACGCGGACACCGGCTTCGAGCTCGCGGCCTGCGTGGCGCTGGAGCGCGGCCGCGCCGAGGAAGGCCGCAGGGTCGAGCGGCGCCTCGCCGAGGAGCTGATCGCGCTCGCCTGCTCCGGCGAGGCCGACCCCGCCGAGGTGGCCGCGCGGCTGCGCACGTGCGGGATCGACGCCACACGGCCGTACGCGGTGGTGACGGCGACCGTCACCCGGCCCGGCGCCACCGAGGGGCCCGACCCCGCCGTGCTCGGCGGCCAGGTGATCGAGGAGCTGCTGGACCGCAGAGTGGTCGCCGCCGCGGGGCCGGACGGAGCGGTCGCGCTGGTCCCGCTGATCGAGGCGCCGGAAGACCAGCCTCGAAGGGCGAATATCGGCGGGGCCGTAAACGAGGCCGAAAAACCGGGCGGAAAGGAGGCCGGGCGAACGGGTGGGAGCCGGGCCGGAAAGGAGTCAGGGGCGGTGCCGGAAACCGGGATCAGTGCCGGAAACGTCCCCTGGACCACGGCGCGCGTGCGGAGTAACGTGCAAGTGCAAACTCGATCGCAAGTGCAGCGTAGCGTGCAAGCGCTTCTCGACCTGTTGGGGGGCAGGGTGGCGACACTTCAGGCGGCCCTGCCGAGGACGAGAGTGTCAGTCGGTGTGAGCGCAGGCCTGATCGGCCCCGGAGCCATCCGCGGTGGCGCCGAGGAAGCGGGCCACGCGCGGCGCATGGCGGAAGCACGCGGGGGAGGGGTGGTGACCAGCGATGAGATCTACACACATGTTCTCTTGCTGGCCACGGTTCCCGACAACGTGCGCAGATCCTTCGCGGATCGCGTGCTGGCCCCGCTCTTCGCCTACGACCGCAGGCATCAGTCGGAGTTGGTCCGCACGCTCGGGACCTTCCTCGACTGTGCCGGGTCGTGGAACGCGTGCGCGGAGCGAATGCACGTGCATGTGAACACAGTGCGCTACCGCATCCGGCGTGTAGAGGAGCTGACCGGCCGAGACCTGTCCGCAATGGAGGACAGGGTCGACCTTTTTCTCGCTCTACGTGCCGGTTGAGTCACAAATCAGCAGCACAACGAGTCTTGGACCTTCATAAGGGAAGACGCGGTAGCGGTTGCGGCCGTAGCATGACCTGCGAGGCCCAAAGTGGCCGCGAACAGGACAGTTAGGGCAGACAAGGCGAGCCGGCGGCGACGCATGGCAAACTCCCGTCGATAGTGTCTGTCGTGGGATTACATCATCAAGGGGTGCTGGTGACTGGTCAAGATCTGGTAGGTCAGCGAATCAAGACGATTCGCCGCCAGCGTGGTCTATCGCAGGCGCAGTTGGCACACCCTGAATTGTCCGATAGCTATGTATCACTTATCGAGAGCGGCAAGCGTACGCCGACTGCGGCCGTTCTGGAACTGCTGGCGGCGAAGCTCGAGTGTTCCCTAACTTATCTGATCAATGGGGTCACCGCCGAGCAGATGCAGGATTTGGAGCTCGGCCTCCGTTACGCCGCCCTCGCCCTGGACAACGGCGAGGTCGCCGAGGCCCGCCGCCGCTACGCCGAGCTGCTCGGTGACGGCAGCCTCGCGGGTCTCGCCTCCCTGCGGCAGCAGGCCGAGTACGGCTACGCGCTCGCCAGCGAGGCGTGCGGCGAACTCGACGAGGCGATCACCGTCCTGTCGCGGCTCAGCGAGTCGAGCGGGGAGACGCTGCCCCCCGACCAGGCGGTCGCCGTCGCGGTCGCGCTGTCCCGGTGCTACCGCGAGCGCGGCGACCTCGGCCCGGCCGTCCGTGTCGGTGAGGAGATGCTTCTCGGGTTGCGCAGGCCGGCGTGGAACGACGACCTCGTCGAGCTGGGCGCGACCCTGCTCGGCGCCTACATCGTGCGCGGCGACCTGCTGAGGGCGCGCCAGTTCGCCGCCGAGCTGCTGGCGGCGGCCGAGATGCTCGGCACTCCCCGCGCCACCGTCGCGGCCTGCTGGAACGCCGCCGTCGTCGCCGAGCAGACCGGCCGCGGCGAGGAGGCCCTGGCCCTGACCGAGCGGGCACTCGCGGTGCAGTCGGAGAACGGCGAGCCCCGCAACCTCGCCCGCCTGCGGCTGTCGTACGCCATCCTCCTGCTGCGGGTCCGTCCTGAGCAGGCCGAAGCCTGCCGCGACCTGTTCCTGCGGGTCGAGCGCGAGCTGGCCGAGTCCTCGGCGAGCACGGTCGACACGGCACGCTGTGCCGTCGAGCTGGCCAAGGCCGAGATCGTGCTCGGCGACCCCGCCAAGGCCGTCGCCTACGCCAGCCGCGGCAGGGACCTTCTGGACGAGCGAGCCCGTACCCTCCGGCTCGACGCCCACCTGGTCATCGGCAACGCCCTGCTCAGGCTGAGCCGCTCGGAGGAGGCCGCGGCCGAGCTGGCCAAGGTCGAGGAGCTGCTGGCGCACGTGCCGTCCTCGCGCAGGGCGGCGGAGGGCTGGCTGACCGCGGCCAAGGCCCTGGAGCAGCTCGACGACGGCGAGGCCACCGAGGCCGCCTACCACCGGGCGCTCGCCAGCGCCGGCCTGTAGGACACCTCACCGAGCCGTGCCGCCCCTGCCCGGAAGGCGCCCGGGCTCCACGGCTCGGCGACGCGTCGAGCACGTGGGCGACGGCACGGTAAGGACCGGCCCCTCACCTGAGTAGCCTTAGGGTGCTATGAGGACTTCCCCGCTTGCCGCCGCGCTCGCGCTCGTCGTCGCCGTCGTGCTGGGCACGGCCTTCGCGTCGCCGGCCCTGGCCCACACGGCGCTCAGGAGCAGCGACCCCGAAAAGGGTGCCACTGTCGAGAGTCTCGACTCGGTGACGCTGACGTTCAACGAGGCCGTGCGATTCCCCGTCGTGCTGGTGCGCGACGCCGGGGGCCAGGCGCACCAGGAGGGCAAGCCCAGGACCGACGGGCCGAAGGTCATCCAGAAGGTCGCGGGAGCCCTCCCGTCCGGGAAGTACACCATCGCCTGGCGGGTGGTCTCCGACGACGGGCACCCCATCGAAGGGGAGATCCCCTTCACGGTGAAGGCCCCGAAGGCCTCGCCGTCCGCCTCGCCGGTCCCCTCCCCGCAGGAGAGCACCGCCGCCGCGAGTCCCCCGGCCGCCGCGACGCCCACCTCCGTGAACGCCACTCCCGCCGCACGGCAGGAGGAGCAGAAGAGCGGGGGCATCCCCGCCTGGGTGTGGATCGTCGTCTTCGGCATCGCGGGCATCGGCATCGGCATGGTCATCAGCCTGCGGAAGAAGCCGTGAGCAAGCAGCCCGCGAGCAGACGGCCCGTGAGCGTGGAGCCGGCGGCCGACGCGGCGGGCAGGACCGCCCGTCTCGCGGTCGCGGGCGTCTGCGTGGCGCTCGGCGGCCTGGTCGTGGCCATGATCGTCGGTGGCGCGGCGACCCCGCGCATCATCCCCGGCCTGCCCGACGAGGGCACGCTCACCCGCTGGGCGCTTCCCGTGTCCAAGCTGACCATGGACGTCATGGGCGTCCTCACCGTCGGCCTGCTGCTCCTCGCCACCGCGCTTCTCCCGAACGACAAGGGCCTGCTCGGCAAGCCCGCGCTCGGCTACGTCAGGGCCGCTTCGTGGACCGGCCTGGGCTGGGCCCTGGCGGCGGCCTCCACGCTGGTGTTCAGCCTGTCCGAGACGCTGGGCACGCCGGTCACCGACGTCCTCGGCGGCGAGGAGCTCACCAGCTACGCCAGCCAGGTGCCCCAGGGCATCGCGCTGACCCTCGTCGTGCTGTTCGGCACGGCCATCGCGCTGTTCTCGCGCGGAGCGATCACCGCCGGGGCCTCCGGAGGGCTGCTGCTCCTCGCACTGGCCACGCTGATGCCCCCCGCGCTGACCGGCCACTCCTCCTCCGCGCCGAACCACGGCCTCGCCACGACCAGCGTCGCGCTGCACCTGCTGGTGCTGTCGCTGTGGGTCGGCGGGCTCCTGCTGCTCTGCGCGCACGCCCTACGGGGCGAGCCGCACCTCGACCTCGCCGCGCACCGGTTCTCCCGCATGGCGCTGTGGTGCTTCGCCGGCGTCGGCCTGTCCGGGGTGTTCAGCGCGATCGCCCGGCTGACGTCGATCCAGGAGATCTTCACCACCTCCTACGGGCTGATCGTCCTCGCCAAGGTCGTCGCGTTCACCGGTCTCGGAGTGATCGGCTGGTGGCACCGCGGGCGCACCCTGCCCGCGCTGTCCGCGGGCAAGCCCGGCGCCTTCATCAGGCTCGCCGGCGTCGAGGGCCTGATCATGCTGGTGGCGGTCGGCCTCGCCGTCGCGCTCTCGCGCACCGCCCCGCCGCCGCTCGACCTTCCGGTCGACCGCGCCTTCGAGCTGCTGGGCTACCTCATCCCGCCGCCGGTCTCCATCGGGAACCTCCTCACGCTGTGGTGGTTCGACCTGTTCTTCGCCGTGCTGGCGGGCCTGCTGGCCGGCCTCTACGGCGCGGGCGTCGTACGCCTGGCGCGCCGCGGCGACCGCTGGCCGCGCGGCCGCACGATCAGCTGGGCCATCGGCGTGCTCATGCTCGTCCTCGTCACGCAGAGCGGGGTCGCCAGGTACGCCCCTGTGCTGTTCAGCGTGCACATGACCGAGCACATGATCCTGTCGATGCTGGTGCCGATCTTCCTGGTGCTGGGCGCCCCGGCGACCCTGGCCCTGCGGGCGCTCAAGCCCGCCGCCCGCAGGGGCGACCGGGGCCCGCGCGAGTGGGTCGTCACGATCCTGCACAGCAGGATCACCAAGGTCGTCACCCATCCGGCGATCGCCACCGCCATCTTCATCGTCTCGACGTACGCCCTTTACTTCACACCGCTCTTCGCCGCCGCCATGGAGGAGCACCTCGGGCACATCGCGATGACCCTCCACTTCCTGCTCAGCGGATGCCTGTTCTTCTGGGTGATCATCGGAGTGGACCCCGCGCCGACCAAGCTGCCGTACTTCGGGCGCCTGCTGCTGCTCTTCGTCACCATGCCGTTCCACGCGTTCTTCGGCATCGCGCTGATGAACATGGGCACGGTCGTGGCCTCCGAGTGGTACGACCAGCTCGGCCGCACCTGGGGCGACCCCGCGCTCGCCGACCAGAGCACCGGCGGGGCCATCGCCTGGGCGTTCGGCGAGATCCCCACGCTGATCGTGCTGATCGCGCTCGCCTTCCAGTGGTACCGCGACGACGACCGCACGGCCAGGCGCTCCGACCGGCGGGCCGACGCCCGCGCCGCCAAGGAGGGCGGCACCGGGGACGCCGAGCTGGACGCCTACAACGCCTATCTCGCCAAGCTCGACAAGAGCAACAGAGAGTAGTCCGGGCCACCCCGCTGTAACCGGAAGGGGAAGGTCTGCCATCTCCCGAGCGCGCTGATGCCTACCTGCGGGTAGCGTGGCATCAAGGAGTTCGGGCATAGATACCTTGGGCGGGCTTTCGGCAGACGGGCCCACCGGGGTGGCTTCGCCTCTACCCCAAGCGATTTCCAACCGCTCTTCAGCACGCGTCGGTAGCGTCGCCCGCCACTCATCGGGCGACGCGGTGGGGCCGGGTCACGTAGCCCGGAGCGGTGCGCCGAGGAGGGTTGGGGAGTTGTACGAAGAGTTGCGCATGCGCGGAAAGCGAAGCCTGGCGCGGGCGATCGAGGACTACCTGACGGAATGGTCCGAGCGCACCGGCATCACCGTCGAGGTCTGGGCGATGCCCAAGGAGCGGGTGACCGGGCCGGTCGCCGACGCCGTCTACGCGGTGGTGCTGGAGGCCCTGACCAACGTCGAGCGGCACAGCGGCGCGCACACCCTGTCCGTCGCCCTCACCACGGGGCGCGGGGGGCTGAGGCTGACCGTCAGCGACAACGGCATCGGTTTCCCGCCGGGTCGTACGGGCCGGGGCATGGACGCGATGAAGCGGCGCTTCAGCGAGGTCGGGGGCACGCTGACGATCAACAGCGTCGTCGGCGAGGGCACCACCGTGAGCGGCCAGATCTGACCTGGGGCGATCAGCAGGTGGGGCTCGGCGGCTGCTGCGCGTAGAGGCGGCCGCACTGGCGGATCACCACCTGCCGGCCCTCGGGATTCACGGTGACCAGCAAGATCGGGCGGTCGAGTGCGTGCCGCCCGTCCGGGGCACCGTGCAGCTTGACCAGCCCGCTGTCGCCGTCGATCACCTCCAGCTTCTCCAGGGCCAGCAGCACGCCTCCCCGCTCGACCACGCCAGGACCGCCGTCGACGGCCGAGGGGCCTCCCTGGCCGGAGAACGCCACCTGGGCCGCCCGCATGAGCGCCTCGGCCGCGTCCTGGGCCTGCACCGCGTACTCCTTGGACGGCACCTCGGTCCTCGGCAGCCTGTCCATGTGGAGGGACGTGACCAGCGCGTCGAACTCCTGGAAGAAGTCGGTCTTGAACCGCCGGGGGACGGAGTCCCAGGCGCTCGGCGACGCCAGCGCGACGTACGTCACCCGCACGCGGTTGTTCCGGCCGAGCTGGAGCTCGTGGTCGTTGACGTACTGGGTGATGTCGTCGTTGGCCATGACCGTGAGCTGGTGGCACTGCGACTTGGCGATCGCGTCGATGAAGGCCCCGAACTGCGCGGTGCGGCCGGCGTAGTACACCAGGTCGGGCTTCTCGGGCCGGGTGCACACGTCGGTGACCTTCTCCTCCAGCCCGGCCGCGTTGGCGTACCCGGCCGACGTCGCCCCCTTGCCGAAGGCGCGGACGAACCTGGCGCCGAGGTCCCTGCTGAACAGGTCGCTCAGCATGGTGTCGGTGAAGACGGCCGCCGTGCGGGCGGGCGGGATGCCCTGCTGGGGCAGGCCCTCGCGCGCCCACTGCGCGGCCACGTCGGCCAGCCGGCTGTTGGGGGTCGCCAGCGGGAAGAACGAGGGGATGTACGCGTCGCCGCCCTCCCGGCGTCCCAGGTCGTCGAACGTCGCCGTGGTGCTGATCAGGGGGACGGCCTTGCGGGCGAGGAGCTGGATCGCGGCCTGCACCTGCTGCCTGCTCTCTCCCAGGCCGACCACGCCGATGACGGTCGGGTCGTCCTGGATCCTGCGCAGCGCCGCCCTCGCGACGTCCTCGGCGAACCGGAAGTCGGCCCCCGCGTTCGCGATCAGGATGCGCATCTGCAGCTTGCTGCCGTCACCGCTGTTGTCGATCAGCTTGCGCTGCTCCAGGACCAGGCCGGCCAGCTCGCCGTGGATGTCGGTGATCGGGTCGCCGGCGCCGACCGACGACTTCCCCGTGGTGGTGAGCTTCCCGAAGTAGATCACCGTCGCGTACGGATGGCCGGAGGCCAGGATGGCGCGGTTCTGGTGGTCGATCACGCCGAGCATGCGGGAGAGGTGCTCGTCGAAGACGAAATCGCCCTCGCTGATGCCGATGCACTCGCCCGTGGACGCGCGCCAGATGTCGGGGCCGCAGTTGGTGGTGGCCGTCGCGAGCACGCGCACGAACGACAGGGAGACGAGCGCCGTCACCACCAGCCACGGGAGGACCGGGTGCGCCAGCACGGGACGGCGGCGCCCGCGGACCGGCACGTTGATCTTCTCCAGGATCGGGGCGTCCTTGGCCTCCATCTCGATGCGCAGCACCCGATGCGAGCCCACGGCGCGGTCCCTGGCCAGCTCGGCGCCCCACTGCTGCCACAGCTCCTCGGTGAGCTCGGGAGGTCCCGACATCACGGGGGTGCGGGCGGGGGGCGGCGGGGCCTGGCCGCCGCCAGGGCCGGTCACGACGACGAGCAGCGGGTCGGGCAGGCACGTGGCGGTGCGCACCTCCTCGATGCGCGCGACCAGGCGGGTGGCCCCACCGTCCACCAGCAGGACGGGGTACGAGGTGCGGGCCCACGCGACCCGCCGCCACACCTTCCACAGCCGGCGCTCGTACCCCTGCCGGAGATCTTCGAGGAAGGCGTTCACCAGGAGGTGCTCGATGCCCTCGTTGGCCTGGACGGCCTCCTGCCTCTTGCGGTCGTCGGCGGAGTCGGCCCCGTGCAGGGGGACGGCCTCCGCCCGGCCGCGGGCCTGGAGCAGGCGCACGGCGAAGCCCGTGATGTCGTGCGGCTGGTTCCTGCGCTGCCCCGGCATCAGGTACGGCTGGCGGCAGAACCACATGTAGCGGCGGCGCCCGGCCCAGCTGCGGGAGAGCAGCAGCACGTGCAGCGATCCGATGACCGGCCCGGCGAGGATCGCGCAGACCCCGAACAGGGTGGTGAGCTGGTCGGCCCAGCCGGCGCCGAGCAGGGCCGTGGCGGCGGCCCAGGCCGGCAGCGGGCCCTCGGAGTAGGCGCGCACGTTGGCCCAGAAGTTGCGCCGGTCCTGGCCCGTGCCCGCCCGGATCTGCCTGCGGCGCTGCCGGACGGCCTTCTTCACCCCGTCGTGGAGGCGGTCGGGCTCGTCGTCGGTCACCTGGAGGTCGAGCAGCCAGAGCACCTGGGCGAACAGCGGGAACCTCAGGTGCGCCTCGCCGGGCGGGGCGACGGCGGCGAGGTCCCGCGTGGCCTGCCGCAACCGCGTCACCAGCGCGGCGTACGGCGGCGCGTGGCGCTCGCGGGACGGCGGCGAGCCCTCCTCGTCGTCCGGCGACGGCCCGAGGTGGGCGAAGGGGGTGCCGTCGCACCGGGCTTCGAGCGCCTGGGCGACGGAGGTCGTCGCGATGTACGGACCGGTGACCCACAGGACCGGCACGGGCAGGTCGCCGTTCCGCCAGGTGGGGCGGACGCGCATCTGGTCGAAGACGCGCAGGAACTCGCGGATGCCCTCGTGCCGCCGGCGGTAGCTCTCGTCGGGGTCGTGTTTGGAGATCACGCCGATGTCGCCGGAGGGAGGGGCGACCGGCGCCGGGACGACCGGGTCTCCCGGGTACGGGGAGGAAGGCACTGCTGAGGTCACTTGGGTCTGCTCCGGATCGACAGGGGCTCGTCGGGCTCGCTTTCCGGCGTTCTCCGTGAATGGGGAGTGAGGGGTTCCCACCGGTTTAGGGGGATGCCTGATTACCGGTCGGGAGTCGCCCCCCATGAGCGGTCTTTGCGTATATGGAGGGATATGCTGGCTCTCGCTCTGTCCAGCATAGGTTGCGGGACGGGCCGGCGGTGGTTCCGTCGCCCTATTCGAGGGCAGAGCGATCGCCTTTGATTTCGCGTGGCCCGTTATTACGGCAAACTAATGCCGAAAAATCGGCTTATCGACACTTAAAGCCGCTTTGATGTGCGCGGCGGTCAGAGGTCGCGGCGCATGCAGGCCCGGGGCCAGCGGTCGAGGCCGTGCGCGGCCTCCTTGCGGCGCAGGGCGCGCAGCCCCGGCGTCAGCTCGGCGTCGTCGAGGTACCAGAACCCGCAGCGCTCGTAGTACGGGGCGTTCCACGGCACGCGGGTGAAGGTGATCAGGGTGAGGGCGGGGATGCCCTCGTCCTTGGCGTAGGCCGCGGCGTGCTCGATGAGCGAGCGTCCCATGCCCCGGTGCGCCGAGGCCGGGTGCACGGAGACCTGCTCCAGGTGGAGGTTGCCGTCGATCACATCGGCGATGAGGTAGGCGACCGGCCGGTTGCCGGGGTCGGCCTTCACCCACGCGCGCCCGGCGCGCTGGTATCCGGCCAGGACGTCGAGGGGGAGGGGCTCGTCGGCGGCGATCGCCGCCATGCCGACGTCGTGGAAGGACTGCCCGGCCGCACGCTCGATGTCCTGGAGGAGGGGAAGCTCGTCGATGCCCGCCACACGGATGCTCATCGCGTCATTGTCGCTGGCGCGGCGCCCCGTGAACAGTCGTTATCCGTCTCGCGAGATGCCCGGCCATGACGGGCCCCGCGGGCGCGGCCGTGACGGCGGACCGCCCGGGAGCGGGCCGGTGTTCAGGCCGGGCTATCGGCCATTCTTCAGGTCATCGATGAACAGGGACCACTGGGCCGAGGTGAAGATCAGGGGCAGGCCCCAGGGATTCTTCGAGTCGCGTACGGCGATCGAACCGGGGAGGTCGGCCGCCACCTCGACGCAGTGGCCGCCGTTGTCACCACTGAAGCTTGATTTACACCAATGCGCCGTACTTAGGTCCATTTGTCCGCTGCTTCCTTGATGACTTTGAGCGAGAGGGACTGCGGGTAGGCCTCGGCCCTGATGGCGTCGTAACGAGTGGTGAGGGACGCGATCACGTTTCGATCGTTCATCGTGCGGCCGTCAGGTATTGAATCCACATATACCGTATATGGCGTGCCGCGCTGTTCGGCTATAACGAAACCGGCAAGCAATCCCGCGATCGCCTCCGCGTCGAAGGGAACGATCTGGAGGGTCACCTTCGGGTGGCGGGCGATTTCGAGAAGGTACTCCATCTGGGCGCGCATCACCTCGGCGCCGCCGATGGGCCGGCGGAGGACCCCCTCGTCGATCAGGCTGAGGATCGCGGGAGGGCTCTCCTGGGACAGGATCTGCCTGCGCTGCATGCGGCCCATGACACGCTCCTCCACCTCCTCGGGCGTGCTGCCGGGGGCGCGCGCGAAGATGCGCCTGGCGTACGGCTCGATCTGGAAGATGCCGGGCACCAGCAGCGGGTCCCACGCCTGGAGCGCTGTGGCCCGGCGCTCCTCGACCGTCCAGTCGCGGAAGTGGTCGGGGACCGGGGGAGGGGGCGGCCAGCCTTCGAGGTGGAGCGCGGCGAGGACGCCGTCGAGGCCGAGGGCGTCGTCGCAGCGCCTGGCGAAGTCGTCGCTGGGGGTGCGCTTGAGGTTCTCGACGGCGCCGATGAGGCTGCCGGAGAAGCCGATCATGCGGCCGAGCCCCGCCTGGGTGAGCTTCGCGAGAAGGCGGTGGCGCTGGAGCTCATACGCGAAGCGGGCGCGGGCGGAATCTTCGGGGTTGATTCTCGTCATATGCGGCATTTCAAGCTCCTCGCTCCGGCCTCGGGGGATGTCGCGGCAGGCGACGACCGTTCCACGCGGGAGAAAACTCCTCCGTGTAGCTGTTCGACTACCAAAGGTAATGGATGGCGGACGCCCGCGCATTGTGCGCGAAAGGCCGTGACACCGGCCAAGGCCCCGCCGCCTTGACTCCGGCATATCTTTCGCGCGTCAGGGTGTGCGGAGCGTGACCTTTCGGATCCATCGCGACCCATGGTGGCCGCGTTATAACAAGAGCGCATTGACCCAGGTGAGGAGCCTGCTGGAGGTCGCCTTCCCACGTCGTCCCGCTACTGGGCGGGTGCGGGATGATCTCTTAATGGCACCAGATCAGCTGAAATGATGACGAGACGGGCGTCAGTCAGTAAGGCTCACAGCTACACCCCGCGTTTTTTGGGCAGTGGGTCTTCAGGACGCCGAGGTCAGGCATGGGAGGACGGGTGTCGGTGCCTCGTTCGAGCTACGGGTTCTCGCCGGACGTGGCCGCGGCCTTGAGCCAGGCCGACCGGGGGCTCCGCGCGCGCATGGGCAACCATCACGCCCTGTTCGACTACTGGCGCTTCGCCATGAGCACGATCTGCTGCGTGGAGGCGTTCTACGTCGGGTTCTACCGGGAAGGCCGGAAGATCGTCTACCCGTACACCTTCGACGACACCATCGCCATCAAGAGGTACATCCCTCCCGAGGTCTCCGGGTACGGGCCGAAGGGGCAGGCCGCGTGGATCCTCGCGCACCGGCGCCCGTACACCTTCGCCAGCGACAACGGCCTGCTGCTGCACCGCGGCATCTCCTTCGGCGACGAGGAGCGGGCCTCGGCCGACGCCATCACGATCCCGCTGTTCGAGACGAGGGACGGCGTGCCCGAGGTGATCGGCCTCGCGTCCATCCAGACCTACAAGAGCAACTCCTACACCGACGAGCACGTGCGGGCCTTCGAGTGGACGGCGAGGTCCGTCATGACCGTGCTGGCCCGGGAGCGGGAGGACGACCTCAACCGCAAGGAGCTGGCGGCGCCCGTGGACGGCGCGGCCGAGAACGACCAGCCCTCGGTCGCCGAGGTGGTCCAGGACGTCTCGGAGATCCTCGCCGGCATCCACACGCGGATCTGCGCGATCGAAGGGGCCGTCCCGGCGGGCGAGCGCGAGCTGGTGCGCCTGGTCAGGGAGCTGCGGCAGCAGTGCGAGCAGGGGCAGACCAAGACGATGGACATCATCTCGCGGCCGTCGGTCCACGCGGAGAACCTCCTCAACTCGCTGTCCTCCAAGGAAAGGGAGATCGCCTTTCTGATCGCCCGCGGAGGGCTGACGAACAAGGAGATCGCGGCGCGGGTTTTCGTCACCGAGTCGACCATCAAAGGCCACGTCTCCCGTATATTGCGGAAACTCGGGGTGGAACAGCGTTCGGGTATCGCGGCGCGGCTGGAGCATTTCTTCGACTAGTGAGGCCCGACGGCGGCATGGTAGATACCCACTGTACGACCCGGGAATGCCGCTGCCCGCCGCGTGCACGTTTGTTGCGGCAGGCCCGCAATAAACGTGCAGCTGCACGTTCGAGACTTAACAAGGGCGGCTTCCGGCGCGCTTCAGGCCTTTCCGCCGGGCTGTAATCGGCCATTCCCGTCACCCACGGTCGGCGAAGGCTCACCCGCTGAACGCGGGTAGTACTTAGTACTGGCACCTGCCCGCCGAAAACCCACCGTAGATGCGTGCACTTTGGCTGATCAGTGCGGATATTGTCCTTATGTCAAGAGGGTGGGATTTGTCGGTACCTGGCCGCTTTCCGGCGCGAGCGGCGGTCGCGCGAAGCGGTATCCGGTACGGGCGCGGGCAAGGAGCCGGCTATGGAGGGGTTGACCATTGCCATCCTCGTGGTCCTGCTGTTTTCCGGAATAAGGTTCTCCTGGAAGAACCGCCAGGGGACTGAGGCGCTGGAGTCCGTCGCCGGCGATTTCCCGCTCACTCCGGAAAGGGCAGCGGAGATCGCGGCGGAGGCCGGTCTGACGGCGTGGGAGAGAATCGCGGGAACGGCCGCGCGAGTGGTGCCGGCCGGCGACGGATGGCGGTTCGCGTTCGCGTGCAGGGCGGGAGTGATGGGTTTCGAGTTCCGCGAGCTTCCCCGCTCGGCGGGCTGCCGGGTGACCGGCCGCGCCGAGGAGGTCGCCGTCATCCGGTTTCCCGAGGTGGGAGGCCTCGGCGCGTCGTCCACCAACGTCCTCTACATGAGGCTGGGGCTGCCGCGTAACTCGGCGAAGCTGCTCAGGCGGCGCCAGAGGGTGTTCCGGGCCCTGTCGCGGGCGGCACTCGGCGGCGAGCGCGCCTGCGGGCTCGCCCGGGTCGGCGCGGTGAGCCGGCGCTGAGCTCCCCCTGAGAGCCGTACGTCCGTTTCGCCGCCAGGCGGGGGGTGGCGAAACGGACGCACGGCGGGGGGCACGCCCGACGTACAGGCGGTCAGTCGCGGGTGATGCGCACGTCCACGACCGCGGACCGGCCCGACTCGACGGCGTCCAGCCCTCGCCGGAGCGCGGAGACCAGTTCGGCCCGGTCGGTGACGGTCTCGCCGTGGGCGTGGCAGGCGCGTGCCACCGCCGCGAGGTCGGGTGGCGCGACGAACCGCGTGCCCTCGGCGTCGCCCCGGGTGGCCGAGAGCCCATCGGGGAAGAGTTCGAAGACGGGCAGCCTGCTCGCACGGTAGCCGTCGTTGTTCAGCACGACCGCCATGATCGGGGCGTTCGCCTCGGCGGCGAGGCACAGCGCGGCCGTCGGCACGCCGAACATGAAGCCGCCGTCGCCGAGCACGGCCACCACCCGGCTCCCCGGCGAGGCCAGGCTGACCCCGACCGCTCCGCCGAGCCCCCAGCCGAGCCCCGGAGTCCCCGTGCCGTACAACGTGGCGGGACGGCTGCGGTCCAGCACCTCGTGCAGGACGCGGGCGTTGGTCACGGCCTCCTCCACGACGAGGTCGTCCGCGCGTAGCACGTCGTTCAGGGCGGTGATCACCTCGTACGCGGTGATCGGCCCGTCCGTGGGCGCCGTGCCCGCGGCGACGGGCGCCGCGTCCGGCCGTCCCGCGGGCGGCATGGCGTGGCCCATCTCCTCAAGGCGCTCGACGATCTGGCCGAGCGCGGTGACGCCGTCGGCGGTCACGGCCACGTCGGCGGGGAACGTCCACATCGGCATGTCGGTCTTCAGCGGGTCCGGGTCGATGTGGACGATCGTGGCGCCGTCCCGCGGCCGGGTGAACCTCGGGATCCACGGCACGTCGGCGTCCACGACGAGGATCAGGTCGGCCTCCTCGACCGCCCGCTGCCCGTCGGCCGCGGCCAGGAGGTTCATCGGGTGGGACTTCGAGATGTTGAGGCATCCACTCTCCGCGACGTCGATGACCCGCACCCCGGCCAGGTCGGCGAGGCGCGTGACCGAAAGGAAGCCCTCGGGACGCCGCCCGGCCTTCGCGGTGATGAGCAGGGGCCGCTCGGCCTCCACCAGCCGCTCGGCGATCCACCGCACGGTGTCGGCGTCGGCCGCCGGAGGGCGGGGGACGGCGTACCCGGTGGTGCGGCCGAGCTCGCGCGCGGGCGGATCCATGAGGACGTCACGGGAGACCATGAGGTACGCCGGGCCCGGCAGGCCGCCCGTCGCCACCTGCACCGCGCGGCCGATCGCGCGGGCCAGCATGGCGGGCCGGGTGACCTCCACGACCCACTTGGCGTAGCCGCGCACCGTGCCTGCCTGGTCGGGCACGTCCTGTTGCCAGTGGATGACGTGCGAGCGCCCGCCGGGGGAGCCCGGCTCCTCGGCGTACGGGGTCTTGCCCGCGATGACGATCACTCCGGCGCGGTCGCGCAGCGCGTTGTGCATCATGGCGCCGAGGTTCTGCGTGCCCACGTCCACATGGACGAAGACGCACTGCGGGCGGCGGGTCACCTGCCAGTAGCCGTGCGCCGCCGCGAGGGCCACCGACTCGAACGAGCAGGTGATGATCTTCGGGATGGCGACGTCCGCCTTGGCGAGCGTGGCGACCGCCTCCTGGAGCGGGGCGGAGTCGGTGCCGGGGTTGAGGAAGAGATGCTCGACGCCGTGCTGGGCGAGCAGCCAGAGCAGGTGCTCGGCGGTCGTCGCCGGCTGGAAGTCGTCCACGCGCTTCTCCTCATATGGCGAGCTCTCTCGCGCCGTAGATAGTGGGATGCCGAGCGTAGAAGATCGGCGCCCGCCGCGTCTGCCCCCGCGCGGTGTACGGCCCCGTGGGGCGAGCAGGGAGCGGGCGCGGCCCGTGCTCAGGAGCCCAGATAGCGCAGGACGGCCAGCACGCGGCGGCTGTAGCCGGTGACGTGGGACAGCCCCAGCTTGTCGAAGATGGCGTTGACGTGCTTCTCCACCGCGCTCTGCGACACGTGGAGCCGCGCGGCGACCGAGGCGTTGGTGCAGCCCTGCGCCATGTGGTCGAGCACCTCGCGCTCCCGGGGCGTCAGCGTGCCGAGCGGGTCGGCGTGGCTGGTGCGGGCGAGGAGCTGGCGCACCACCTCGGGGTCGAAGGCGGTGCCCCCCGCCCCCACCCTCTCCAGCGCCTCCAGGAAGTCCGACACGTGGGCGACCCTGTCCTTGAGCAGGTAGCCCACACCGTCCACGTCCCCGCTCAGCAGCTCGGTCGCGTACCGCTTCTCCACGTACTGCGACAGCACGAGCACGCGCGTGCCCGGCCACCGGCTCCTGATCGCCAGCGCCGCCCGCAGCCCCTCGTCGGTGTGGGTGGGCGGCATCCGCACGTCGGCCACCACGATGTCGGGGCGGTGCCCGGCCACCGCGTCCACCAGCGCGCCGGGGTCGCCGACCGCGGCCACGACCTCGTGCCCCTCCTCGACCAGGAGCCGTACGAGCCCCTCGCGCAGCAGTGTGGAGTCCTCGGCAAGGATCACCCGCACGGCAGCTCCGCGGTCACGGTCGTCGGGCCTCCGGCGGGGCTGTCCAGGCGGAACCGTCCGTCCAGCGCGGCGACCCTGCGGGCCAGCCCGGAAAGGCCGCTCCCCGCCGGATCGGCGCCGCCGTGACCGTCGTCGTCCACTCGCACGACGATCATTGTTCCCCGGCGGGCCAGATGGACGGTGACCAGCCCCGCTCCCGCGTGTTTGGCGGCGTTGGTCACCGCCTCGCAGACCACGAAATAGGCGGCCGTCTCCACGGTGGGGGCGGGCCGCTCGGCCAGGTCGTAGCAGAGCTTCACCGGTACGGCCGCGCGCTCGGCGACCGTCGACACCGCCTCCCGGAGGCCCAGGGAGTCCAGACCGGTCGGGTACACCCGCCAGGCGACCTCCCGCAGGTCGCAGATCGCCTCCTTGGCCTCGTCGTGGGCCTGGAGGAGCAGCGCGTCGAGCAGCTCGGGGGCACGGCCGCGGCGGGCCCTCCCGATCAGCATGGCGAGCGCGACCAGCCGCTGCTGCAGCCCGTCGTGCAGGTCGCGCTCGATGCGCCGCCGCTCCTGGTCGACGGCCGCGACGATGCCGGCCCTGGTCTCCGCCAGCTCGGCGATGCGCCGCTCCAGCCGCTCGGTGGGGCTCGGCCCGAGCATCCGCCGGGCCAGCGCCCGGTCGAGGGCGGTCACCCCCATGATCCCGGTGATGTCGAGGAACAGCAGCACGACCCCGGACGCGCCGAAGTACATCAGGATCGGCAGCGTGGGCGGGATGTCGTCGTAGTTCTCGCCGTGGACCCAGCTCCACACGAGCTGCGTGCCCGTGCCGGCGCCCAGGGCGAGCAGCAGGAGCACCATGCCGCCGAGGATCCCCACGGGCCAGCGCGCCGCGATGTACGCGAGCGCCCGCCGGCCTCCATGCCCCGGCCGCACGAGTTCCTCTAGCTCTTCCGGCTCTCCCGGCCCGGGCGCCCGTACGCCGCCGGTGAGCCGCAGGCGCCGTACCTCAAGGGCGGCCAGCCGCCCGGCTCCCGCGAGCACCAGGCGCGCCGACGCCCGCCGTCCGCGCGCGGTGGTCGCGCAGGCCAGGACGACCGCCCCGGCGGCGAGGAGGAAGGCCAGCTCCACCAGTGCGGTGCCCGTACCGGCGGCCAGCGCGCCCACCACCCGCACGCCCCGTCCCACCACCGAGCCTGGAGGCCGTACCTCGTGGGCGGCCCGCCCGGCCGCCGATCCTTGCGACCGCACCTCACGGGCGGCCCGCCCGGCCGCCGGTTCCGGAGGTCGCACCCCTGGACCGGGGTCATCAGCGGGGGGCATGCCTGCCCTTGCGCCGCTCCGCGATCCGCACGGCCACGAAGGTCACCACGGCGAGCCCGACGGCCCCGAGCACGATCTTCGACAGGATTCCCGCGTAGCTCTCCACCAGTGACCACTGCTCGCCGAGCTGGTACCCCGCCAACACGAAGATCGTGTTCCAGATCAGGCTCCCCAGGGCCGTCAGGGCGGTGAAGCCGAGGATCGGCATGCGCTCCACACCCGCCGGCACCGAGATGAGGCTGCGGAAGATCGGGATCATCCGCCCGAAGAACACCGTCTTGGTTCCGTGCTTGGCGAACCAGGCCTCGGCCTTCTCGATGTCGGAGACCTTGACGAGCGGCAGGCGCCCGGCGATGGCCACCGTGCGGTCCCTGCCCAGCATCGCCCCCACGGCGTACAGCGCCAGCGCGCCGATCACCGACCCGAGCGTCGTCCACAGCAGCGCGTCCAGCAGGCCCATGTCGCCCCTGCTCGCGGTGAACCCGGCCAGCGGCAGGATCACCTCGCTCGGCAGCGGGGGGAAGAGGTTCTCCAGCGCGATGGCCAGCCCGGCGCCCGGCGCTCCCAGATTCTCCATGAGTCCGATCGCCCATCCGGCGACCCCGTCAACGGTGGTCGTGTCCATGCCCGACAGGCTATGCAAGATCGGACATTCCGGGGCATGAGGATTGCCGCCCGCCTCGCGAGGACGCACCCCAGCCCCGTACCTGCGGAAAACCACACCCCGGCGCGGGCGCGGGTGGCGGTGGACGGGGCAAGGGCCCGCGCGGGGGGCCCGTTAGGAGCGCCACGCCGGGGGCAGGTGCTCGCCTGCCGCCTTCGCGATCAGCACTAGTGTCGTGAGGCGACCTGCGTGAGACCCCCGGCGGACGGAGCAGGAACAGTGATCGTCATTCGTCGTCCGGCCGCTGGAGCCGCCACGTGACCCGCGTGCTCCCGGCGTCCACCGGGGTCGTCCGTGCCCATCCGGGGCCGGGCCGGCGGGCAGGGGTGTGGCGGACGGCCGGTGTGGCGGCCCTGGCCCTGGCCCTGATGCTGGTGGCGTGGCCCGCCATGGCGGATGGGCGACCGGTCGCGGCCACCGCCGGTGACGGGGCCGCGCCGCGACTGGAGGATCACCCCTGCCCGGTGGCCGTGCCGTCCGGCACCCGCTGCGGCTACCTGGTGGTGCCGGAGCGCAGGGACGTCCCGGCGAGCCGGGAGATCCGCGTCGGCTACGCCGTCCACCGCTCGGCGGCGGCCGACCGCAAGCCCGATCCGGTCGTCTACACCAGCGGCGGCCCGGGCTCCGCCTCGATCCAGCTCACCGGCTACCTCACCGACATGCTCCTCGGCCGTGACCGGGACGTCGTCGTGATCGAGCAGCGGGGCAGCCGGTGGTCGCGGCCGCGCCTCGACTGTCCCGAGATCGCCCGGGCCCTCGTCGGCACGCTGGCGCTGCCCGGCCAGACCGGCGACCCCGCAGAGCGGGCCGAGATCGCCGCGGGCGCCGGGGCCTGCCGGGACCGGCTCACCCGGCAGGGCGTCGACCTGCGCGGATACGTCACCAGGGAGATCGCGGCCGACGTCGCCGACCTGCGGCGCGCGCTCGGGTACGACCAGTGGAACCTGTTCGGCGTGAGCTACTCCACCCGGTCGATGCTGGCCGCCGCGACCGCCGACCCTGCGGGCACGCGTTCTGTGGTCCTGGACTCCTTCTGGCCCGCGCAGTCCCGCCACTACGACGAGGCCCGTGCCGACCTGGCGAGCGCCCTGTCGAGGCTCGGCGGCAGGTGGCCGGGGCTTCCCGGCCGCTTCGCCACGATGGTCACCCGCCTCAACGAGCATCCCGCCCCGGTCGACACGACCGACCCGCTCACCGGCCGTCCGGTCACCCTGCGCCTCACCGGCGACGACGTGGCCACGATCCTGACCGAGGCCATGCACGAGGTGGACGTCCTGCCCGTCGTCCCCGCGCTGGTCGACGGGGTGGCCGAGGGGGACCTGCGCCCGTTGCGGGTGCTGGCCGACCAGGTGGGGGGCGGGCTGCTGTCGCACGAGTTCGGCCTCTACTACGCCGTGATGTGCCAGGACGAGGCGCCCTTCAACACCTTCGCCGACCAGGGGCACCCCCGGCAGTTCACCGTGACCGCCGACCAGGCCGTCTGCGCCGCGTGGGGGCTGCCTCGCTCGGCCGCCGCGCCCGCGGTGCCGGCCGCGAGCGTCTTGGCGGCTCCGGTGCTGGTCGTGGGCGGGGAGTACGACCCGGCCACGCCGCCCGGGCGCGCCAAGGCCGCCTCCCAGGCCCTGCCCGGCGCGCGCTTCGCGGAGTTCGCGGGAGTGGGGCACGCGGTCTTCCTGTCGAGCCGCTGCGGGCGCCAGACGATCTCGGCGTTCGTCGCCGCCCCCAGCGCCACGGCGGCGCCCTGCGACCCGCGCCAGGCGGCCTACCAGGTCTGGCGTCCGGGGGAGTTCCACCTCACCCCGGCCGTCTACCGGGTGAGCACGGGAGCCTGGTGGCTGCTCATCCCGTTCGTGCTGTTCTTCCTGACCTCGGCCGTGCAGCTTGGGGCGGGGGTGACGGTGCTGGCACGGCGGCGCGCCGCCAGAGCGGTCTCCCCGGTGGTGGCCCTCACGACGGTCGCCGGCCTGGCCGGGGTGGCGTTCACGCTGTTCGCGGCCGTCGGCGTCTACAGCGTGGCGAGGTCCAACGAGACCGCCCTCGCCGTGGGCATCCCCTCCGCCGTGACGTGGTACGGCACGCTCGCGGTGCTCTCTGCCGTGCTGAGCGTGGCCGTGCTCGCCCGCACCAGGTTCAGGGTGCGCGCCGCCGTGCCGGCCGTCGCGGCCGCCGTGCTCCTGGTCTGGTGGTTCCTGTACCTCTAACCGGAGCCTCGGGCCGGCCGGGAGGTCACGGGAGGGTGAGGATCTCGCTGCCCGTGTCGGTGACGACGATCGTGTGCTCGAACTGGGCGGTGCGCTTGCGGTCCTTGGTCACGGCGGTCCAGCCGTCGGCCCAGACGTCGTACTCGATGGTGCCGAGGGTGAGCATGGGCTCGATCGTGAAGGTCATGCCGGGCACCAGCGTCACCGACAGGGACGGGTCGTCGTAGTGCGGCACGATCAGCCCGGAGTGGAACGACGTCGAGATGCCGTGGCCGGTGAAGTCGCGGACCACGCCGTAGCCGAACCGCTTGGCGTACGCCGCGATGACCCGGCCGACGATGTTGAGCTGGCGCCCTGGGGCCACCGCCTTGATCGCGCGCATCATCGCCTCGCGGGTGCGCTCGACGAGCAGCCGTGACTCCTCGTCGACCTCTCCGACCAGGAAGGTGGCGTCGGTGTCACCGTGGACGCCGCCGATGTAGCCGGTGATGTCGATGTTGACGATGTCGCCGTCGTTCAGCACGGTGTCGTCGGGGATGCCGTGGCAGATGACCTCGTTGATCGAGGTGCAGAGCGACTTGGGATAGCCCCGGTAGCCGAGCGTCGAGGGGTAGGCGCCGTGGTCGCACAGGAACTCGTGGCCGATGCGGTCGAGCTCGTCGGTGGTCACGCCGGGGGCGACGTGCCTGCCGACCTCCTCCAGCGCCTGGGCGGCGATGCGCCCGGCGACGCGCATGCGCTCGATCGTCTCGGGCGTCTGGACGTCGGACTCGCCCCTGCGGGGCTCCTTGCGGCCGACATACTCCGGGCGCTCGATGTGGGCGGGAACCTTGCGTGGGGGCGAGAGCCGTCCTGGCCGGAGCAGTGTCGTCATGCGCCAAGTCTAGTTCGGCTCCACGGGGGCAGGATCTGGCCTGAGAACGAGCGCGGCGGGCGTTTCGGACGTCATCCTTTCGGCCGCCGGGCGAGGAGGGCACATGAGTGACGAGCATTGGTGGTTCTGCCTGAAGCACATGGCGGTCGAGCCCGACAAGGGCTGCCCCAACAAGGACCGCCTCGGGCCGTATGCCACGCGGGACGAGGCGGCGGCCGCGCTGCAGACGGCCGCCGCGCGCAACAAGGCCTGGCGCGAGGAGGACAAGGAGTGGGACGGCGACTAGCCTCTACGGGCTGTCCGGCAGCCGGCGGCGTCTCCACGGTCGCGTGGTGGCGAGCCGCCACAGGGCGAGCAGCCCGATGCCGCTCCAGATGAGGTTCAGCACCGCCGAGGGCCAGGCGAAGTGCGCGGCCGAGTTGACCATCAGCGCGACCGCGCCGCCCAGGTTGATGAGCTGGTACACGAGGCTGTCGCCCGACATCTTCCGCATCGACAGCATCGCGTAGGCGTAGAGGAGCGCCCCGGCGCCGAGCATGCCAAGGACTTCGAGAAGGAGAGACACGACCTCAGGCCCTACTTAACGGGATTGAATGCCCTATTTCAGGACAAGCATTAGGTGAAGCGTACATAAGTACATAATCCCGGCGTACGACCGTAAAGCACAAGTAAACTCACCTTAATCCATGCGCAAGCTCGTCTGTATGGAGGGGTGCCACCGTTCGCGCCGGCCGGCGCTGCCCTGTCACCCGGCCGGCCCGGAGCGGTCGGGCCTCTGCCGGGGCACTGGCGAGCGGATGGGCCACTCGCACTGCAGGACGAACACGATGACGGGCTCGCCGTCGCGCCTGTCCTCCCACGCGCCCAGGCCGAAGTCGACCCCCGTCACGACCTGCCTGTCGGTGAAGCCCTCGTCCGTGGCCGCCACGCGGGCGGCGATGGGCGTGTCGTCGGGCAGGCACTGCAGCGCCGTCCTCAGCTGCCCGGCGGTCCAGGCGACGCCGGGCCGTCGTCTCACGGCGATGTGGCGTACCGGAGTGGCTCTGATCGCCAAGCGTGGATCGTTCATCGTCGGTGTCCTTCCGTGTGTGCCGGCTCCGGCGCCGAGACGCCGACAGTCGTCGCGCGGAGCCCCCGTGACCACCTCTGTTCTCACGCTACGCCCGTGCTCAGGACGGGCTCCGAGGCCCCGGAGCAGGGATGCGAAGCGGGGGGTCAGGGTTCAGAAGCGAGCGGAAGCCCGTCCTCTCGCGGTTGACGTTTCGCTCCCCGGCGTGCCCGGGGGAGCCCGGTCTCAGCCGGTCTCAGTCGGTGACGCGGGGGCCGGTGATGCGCTCGGCGAGCCGGGCCAGCCGGTCGAGCAGCCGGGTGCGCGAGGGCGAGCCCTCGCCGGCGGCCATGCTCACCAGATGCTGGGCGGCGTCGAAGGTGAACAGGCCGTCCTCGGGCGGCACCGCGAGCGCGTCGTGGGCCAGGCCCTCCAGCTCGGGGTCGCCGCCGTCGAGGGCGAGGATCGTCGCCCCCGTGCGCCTGGCGTCGTCGACGCGTTCGAGCAGCGGCACCGGGGCCTTCCGCTCCGAGACGACGAACAGGGTCTCGCCCCGGCGCGCCGCCTCGATGCGGTCGATGCCCACCGCCAGGTGCGGCGGGGCCCCGGGCGGCGGGGACCAGCGGACGAGCGTGGGCGCGAGCTGCGCGAGCCCTGAGACGCGGGCCTCGTCGCCGAGGTGCGCGGCCAGGTGCCACGGCTCCTCGTCGGGGGTGCCGACCACCAGCAGCCCGCCGGGGGTGCGCGTGGAGCGGAGGGAGAGCCCGAAGTCGCGGGTGCGCTCGATCCACCCGGTCGTGGAGAGCACCTCGCGGAGGAATGCCACCGACGCAGCGTCCATGGGATCCATGGTGCATCACCGCCCCCGCCGCCGTCCCGGTAAGAAACACCTGGCATGATCTGGAGAGATCATGGGGCGAGCATGGAGGCGAGCGAGATCATGGGCGATGAGCTCCGGGATGTCAGCGGCCTGACGATCGGGATCCTCGGCGGCACAGGCGATCAGGGCAAGGGGCTGGCCCGCAGGTTCGCGCTGGCCGGGCACTCCGTCGTGATCGGGTCGCGCAGCGCCACGCGCGCCCAGGAGGCGGCCGACAGCCTCGGGCCCGGCCTGCCCGTGCGGGGCGCCGAGAACCCCGGCGCGGCCTCGGAGGCCGACATCGTGATCGTCGCGGTGCCGTGGGACGGGCACAAGTCCCTTCTTGAGTCGCTGCGCTCCGAGCTGGACGGCAAGATCGTCGTCGACTGCGTGAACCCGCTCGGCTTCGACAAGCAGGGCGCCTTCGCGCTGGACGTCGAGGAGGGCAGCGCGGCGCAGCAGGCGGCGGCAGTCCTTCCCGGCAGCCGCGTCGTCGCCGCCTTCCACCACGTCTCCGCCGTCCTGCTCCTCGACCCCGAGGTCGCCGAGGTCGACCTCGACGTGCTCGTGCTCGGCGACGACCGCGAGGCCACCGACACCGTGCAGGCGCTGGCGTCGCGCATCCCCGGCGTGCGCGGCGTGTACGGCGGGCGGCTCCGCAACGCCCACCAGATCGAGGCCTTCACCGCCAACCTGATCTCCATCAACCGCCGCTACAAGGCCCACGCCGGGCTGCGCATCACCGACGTCTGAGCGGTGAACGGCGACCAGAGCGAGATGAAGGTCTCCGGGCTGGTCGGGCGCACGGACGGGCGCCTGATCGACTCCGGCGTCCCGAGCCGCCTGCTGGTCATCAAGCTCGCCCGCCCGCTCGGCTGACCGGGCGCTCCTCCGGGCGCCGGCTCCCGCGCAGGGCCCGGGGGAGTCCGCAGATCGGACAGATCTGACAAACGGCCCTTCTTATGGCCATGCTTGACGACATGACTTCCCTGCACCCGGACACGCGGGCCGTCCACCTGCCGAAGGCGCCCCTGAACGGCAGCACGCCGATCGCGACCCCTCTGTACCAGACCTCCGGATTCGTCTTCGACGACCCGGCCGTCTTCGCCGACGGCATGGGACGCCCCGACGGCGCCTTCGTCTACGGGCGCCTCAGCAACCCCACCGTCCGGGCCCTGGAGGAGGCGGTCGCCGACCTCGAAGGCGGCGTGGCCGCCGTCGCGGCGGGCTCGGGCATGGGGGCGATCAACTGCGTGCTGCTCGGGCTGCTCAAGCCGGGCGATCACCTGATCGCCCAGTCCGCGCTGTACGGCGGGACCGCCGCGACGATCGCCGACCTGGCCGACAGGTTCGGGATCTCGGTGACGTACGTCCCCGAGGACGACCCCTCGGCGGTGCGCGCGGCCGTACGGCCGGAGACCAAGCTGCTCTACCTGGAGACCATCGCCAACCCGATGACCCAGGTGGCCGACCTTCCCGGCATGTGCGCCGCCGCGCGCGAGGCGGGCCTGGTCTCCGTGGTGGACAACACCTTCGCCTCGCCGGTCCTGTGCCGCCCGCTGGAGCACGGCGCCGACATCGTGGTCCACTCCACGACGAAGTACCTCAGCGGCCACAGCGACGTGATCGGCGGCATCGTGGTCTTCGCCGACGACGCCCTCTACCGCAAGGTCTGGTCGTTCTCCACGAAGCTCGGCGCCACCCCCGACCCGTTCGCCGCCTGGCTGACGCTGCGCGGCATGCAGACGCTCTCCCTGCGCATGGCGCGGCACTGCGACAACACCCGCCTGCTCGCCACCCGCCTGGCCGAGCACCCCGCCGTCGCGGCCGTCCACTGGCCCGGACTGCCCGGGCACCCCTCCTACGAGCTGGCCGCCAAGCTCCTGCCCGACTTCGGCGGGGTCTTCTCGTTCGACCTCAACGGCGGCCGCGCGGCGGGCGAGAGGTTCATGAGCTCGGTACGGCTGGCGCTCCTCGCCCCCTCGCTCGGCGGCGTCGAGACGCTGATCCTGCACCCGGCCACGACCTCCCACCGCACGCTGACCGCCGAGGAGCTCGGACGTTCCGGCATCGGCGAGGGCACCGTGCGGGTCTCGGTGGGCATCGAGCACCCCGAGGACCTGTGGGCCGACTTCGTCCAGGCCATCGGCCAGTAGGAGCGATCTGATGACCGTGACACGCGAGGACGTCGAGCGGGCCGCCGCCAGGATCGCCGGCCGCGTCCGCCGCACGCCGCTGATGGAGGGTGAGCCCGGCCTCCTGCTCAAGCTGGAAGGGCTCCAGCACGCCGGTTCGTTCAAGGTCAGGGGAGCCTTCAACCGCATCCTGTCCGCCGAGGCGGTGCCCGCCGCCGGGGTCATCGCGGCGAGCGGGGGCAACCACGGGGTGGCGGTCGCGTACGCGGCGCGCGTGCTCGGCATCCGGGCGGAGATCTTCGTGCCGGAGATCTGTGCCCCGGTCAAGGTCGCCGGCCTGCGGGCCCTCGGCGCCCACGTCACCCAGACCGGCGCCATCTTCGCCGAGGCGTACGAGGCGTCGGCCAAGCGGGCGGCGGAGACCGGCGCCCTGGAGATTCACGCCTACGACCAGGCCGAGGTGGTGGCGGGGCAGGGCACGGCAGGCCTGGAGATCCTGGAGCAGGCCCGCGAGTCAGGGGGCGTCGACACCGTCCTGGTCGCGGTGGGCGGCGGCGGGCTGGTCGGGGGCGTCGTGGCGGCGGTCGCGGGCGCGGCCAAGGTCGTCGCCGTGGAACCCGAGCGCATCCCGACCCTGCACGAGGCCCTCGCGCGCGGCGGCGGCCCGGTCCAGGTGGAGGTGAGCGGGGTCGCCGCCGACGCGCTGGGAGCCAGCAAGGTGGGGCGCATCGGCCTCGACATCGTGAGGGCCGCGGGCGTGCGCGCGGTGCTGGTAGGCGACGACGCGATCGTGCGGGCCCGCGAGGAGCTGTGGCGCGACTACCGGATCGCGGCCGAGCACGCGGGAGCCGCCGCCCTGGCCGCCCTCCGGTCGGGCGTGTACGTGCCGGAGCCGGGTGAGCGGGTCGCCGTCCTCGTCTGCGGAGCCAACACCGACCCGGCGACCCTCGCGTAGAGAGCCCCCGGCCGACGGTCGTGATTACAAGGCCCGGACGAGCCTGGTGGGATGCGGGTGATTCCAAGGAAGGGAAATGTGGGTAAGCCCGAATGGAATGCCGGACGCCCGGGGTCATCCAGTCCGTGCGGACTGGCAACGTCCAGCCCAACGCGGTCGTCAAGGTGGCGGCGTTCGGCCTGGAGGAGGGACTGGACTTCGAGGTCGGCGGCTACGGATCCGATGATGTGATCCGCGCGAACCTCGTGGAGGTGGCCCGACGGCGGGCCCGCGCGAGCAGAAGATGGCCCGCTTGGCGACGTAGCGCTGTCCTCGACCAGGGCTTGGCGTTGCCTCACCCCGGACCGAGTCTCGACCGTCAGGTGTCGGGGCGCCGCGGGCGTAGGGTTCGATCGGAGATGCCGGGCGCGGACCCCTGGCTTCAGCCATGGGGGTAAGCCCGGCGCGGGAAGGCGCTCTAGCGCCTGAGCGTGCCTTGACCGGAACCGGCTGCGGCAGCGCACCACGCGCTGGTACAGTCAGTCGCGGTCGAACACGTGAGCGATAACCAAGCTCGCAACTTTGGCCATTTCACCGCCGGGAGGGCGGAGCCCGCGTCACCCAGAACGGGATCGTGGGCTGGGGCGTGGAAACCGCGTAAGCGGGGCCGGAAGGTGAACCGCCAAGCAACAGCGTCGCGACCATGCGCAGAGCCGCACGGTTGGGACGGCTGGAATCCCCCGGATTCATCCGTGGGGAGCGCTTCAAGAGTTCTTGATACGGAAGGGGTCTACACCGTTATGACTACGCAGATGCTCAAGACTCCCGAGGTCGACGTCGCCTACGACGTCCATGGCCCGCTGCCGACCGCCGACGGACGCCCACCGCTGGTCATGATCGGCCAGCCCATGGACGCCAGTGGCTTCGGCGCGTTGGCGTCGCACCTCGCCGAGCGCACCGTGGTCACCTACGACCCGCGCGGCCTCGGCCGCAGCACCCGCAAGGACGGCCGGGTCGACCATGTGCCCAGGATCCAGGCTGCCGATGTGCACGCCGTCATCGAGGCGCTCGGCGCGGGCCCGGTCGAGATGTTCGCGAGCAGCGGCGGTGCGGTGACCGCGCTCGCCCTCGTGGCGGCGTACCCCGATGACGTGACCACCCTGGTGGCGCACGAGCCGCCGCTCATTCCGGTGCTCCCCGACGCCCAGGCTGCCGAGCGCGCCCGGGCCGGCGTCCGGGATGCGTACGAGGACAAGGGCTCGGGTGCCGGCATGGCGGCCTTCATCGTGATGACCTCGTGGCAGGGCGAGTTCACCGACGACTACTTCGCCCAGCCCGCGCCGGATCCCGCCGTGTTCGGGATGCCGACCGATGATGACGGCTCCCGTGACGATCCGCTGCTCTCCGACCGGTCTTGGGCGGTCAGCAGCTACCGGCCCGACGTCGACGCGCTTGCCGCGGCGCCAACGCGGGTCGTGATCGCAGTGGGCGAGGAATCCCTGGACACCTTCACCGGACGCACCTCGGTGGCGACGGCCGAACTGCTCGGTCAGCAGGCGACGGTCTTCCCGAGCCACCACGGCGGCTTCCTCGGTGGCGAGTCCGGCTACGCCGGGCAGCCTGAGGCCTTCGCCCGCAAGCTGCGCGAGGTCCTCGACGCCGCCAGCTGACGGTCGCCCTTCTCATCGTCAACTGCGGGTTCGGGTGGCGGTGGCGAGGGTGGCGCAGTAGCCGAAGGTGGGTGGGCCGTCGCCGGCGCTGTGGTGCGAAGCGATAGCGGCTCGCGAAAGCTCCGCACTCGCCACGGCTTGATCAACTTCTCGGTGACTCGCTAAGGTTGGGCGCTTTGACCGCTCCGCCCCCGAGAGATGGCCATGCGTCGCTACCGTTTCGGCAGGATCGCCGCCCTGATCGCGCTCGGCTACCTCGCCGCGGTCGCCGTGCTGGGCGCCTTCGCGCTGACCACCGACCGGGGAGACCTCCTCTGGAAGGTCGTCACCCGCGACTTCGGCATGGACTGGTTCCTCGGCCCCGGCAGAGACACGTTCACCGTCCCGTGGGGGCTGACGCTCGTCCTGATCCTCATCGGGGCGCTCCAGGCGTGGGCCCTGTGGCAGGTGCTGCGCGGGCGCGCGCGGCGAGCTGACACACCGGGGCAGGAAGGTCGGCCTGCTAGGTCGGCTACGAAAGCCCCACCGGCGAGATCGTGCTCAGAGACGATCTGAGCGGCACCGAATTTCCCGACCTGTCACTCAACGGCCGTGCGGGTCACTACCGGATCCGCGTGCACTACGACTGGTTCAAATGACTGCAGGAGGGCGGCCAACGTCTGCTGATCAGCGGGAAGGGGGACAAGCCGGTCACGTACCGCAAGCCGCCCAAGCGGTGAGCACGTCTCGGGTCTGCCCCGGCTTGGCCACCCGCTTGCCGATCAGGCGGGTCAGGACGACGGCGAGCCCCGTGCCCAGGAACACGAGCGTCCCGGAGAGGACCGTGCCCGCCCGCAGGCCGCCCAGCTCCGCCCGTGATACCAAGGGGGGGAAATGCGGGTGAGCCCGAATGGAATGTCGACCCACCCGGCACCCGGATGGGTGGTGAGCCGGTGCTTCCCACCCAGGCCGTGTCCTCCGGCCGGCGACCAGCACCCCACCCTGCCGGGGGGCGAACTCGCCGCACCCCCGGCCAGGTGGCTGGAACAGGGCTTCCAGAGCGAAGACGCTCCTTAGCCGAGTCGTCCGGCCTTTACGCCGCTGAGGAAGGCGGTCCATTCTCCGGGAGTGAAGACGAGTGCCGGGCCGGCCGGGTTCTTGCTGTCACGGACGGCGACAATTCCAGGAAGATTACCGGCGACCTCAACACAGTTCCCGCCGCTATTGCCGCTGCGAGAACTCTTCTTCCACGCGGCCTCAGAGAGGTCCACCGAGGTCATGTCTTTTGAGTCCATAGAGCCACCGCTTCCTTGATTCTTTCGAGCGATTCACCTGGACGGTATGCCTCTGCTCGTATCGTGTCATATCGTCCCAAGATCACTGATACAACGTCATGCTCTGCTGACACCTCGCCTGTCCCTGCGGACTCACGATGGCTCATCTATGACGCGGCCGGAGGCGGTTGTCTCGCCGTCCGGCGCCACGGCCTTCCGGAAAGCACCCTCCGTGACCGGGACCTGTCCAACGTGGTGTGCGCGAATACCCTTGACGAAATGCGGGACCGCCTGGCGACCGGGCACGCGCACGAAAACCGGCGTAATCTTCGAGAAGATCGTGATCCATGAGCCGGGCGTCCGACAGGAGTCATTCCGTGAACGATTTCGATGCTCGCCGGAAACCGGTCGAGGGCGGGTCGCGGTGGCAGGTTCTCACCATGGTGATCTCGTGGATCGTCGGCGTCTTGTGGATCGTCGGCTACTACGTGGCGCCTGAGGCCCCGGTTCTCGTTGCCCTGGGGAACTGGAACCTGCTGATCGGGTTCGCTCTCATCGTCCTCGGCGTGATGCTCGGGGTGGTCCTGCTGGTGAGGGCGGCGGTGTCGCCGCGTCCCCGCGCCTGACGGCTCCGGAGCCGGGGGCGGCCGGCTCCGGAGTGGGAAGGTCAGCGGTAGCTGTGCTCCGCGGTGGGGAAGGCGCCGGAGACGACCTCGTCGGCGAAGGCGCGGACCGCGTGGTCCATCTCACCGGCCAGGTCGAAGTACTTCTTCACGAACTTCGCCGGATGCGGGGTGAGGCCCATGAGGTCCTGCCAGACGAGCACCTGCGCGTCGCACGAGGGGCCCGCGCCGATGCCGATGGTGGGCACCGACAGCGCGGAGGTGACCCGCGCGGCGAGGTCGGCGGGCACGCATTCGAGCACGACGGCGAAGGCTCCCGCGTGCTCCAGCGCCTTGGCGTCGGCCATGAGCTCGTCGCCGGACTGGCCGCGACCCTGCACGCGGTAGCCGCCGAAGACGTTGACCGACTGCGGGGTCAGGCCGAGATGGCCCATGACCGGGATGCCGGCCGAGACGAGCGTCTCGATCTGCGGAAGGACGCGGCGCCCGCCCTCCAGCTTGACCGCGTGGGCACCAGCCTCCTTCATGAACCTGGCCGACGACTCCAGCGCCTGCTGGGGTGACGACTGATAGGAGCCGAACGGCAGGTCGGCGACCACCAGCGCCCGGGACGAGCCGCGTACCACCGCGGCCGTCAGCGGGATGAGGTCGTCGACGGAGACGGGAAGGGTGGAGTCGTAGCCGTACACCACCATCGCCGCCGAGTCACCGACGAGCATGACCGGAATGCCGGCCTCGTCGAAGACTCTCGCCGTCATCGCGTCGTAGGCGGTGACCATCGGCCACCTCTCACCGCGCTCCTTGGCGGCTGAGATGTCGCGGACGGTCACTCTTCGCCCAGCCTTGCCGCCGTAGAGTGCGGTCGACGAGCTGGAAATCGACGTAGAGGACATCGTGGATCCCTCCAGGCCTCGAGGCGCCCTTGTGGCGTCCCCGGACGGTCAGATCATCGCACGCCTGACCGCTATAGCAACACCCGGGATGCCCGCTTCCCATCCCTGCACACCCGAGATCCGCGTCACTTCGGGGGCCTCCGGCCGCACCCTGGGGGCCACCACCCGTAACCCCCGCGAAACGGCTCGTACACCCCTGATAAATATCGAAACGGTACGGTTGCGTATCGAATTGACAAGCGCTACGGTAGCGTTGCGAAACACGACCGTATCGAAAATATCCGTTGTAACCGTGCTTTGGGGGCATAGTGGAGCAACCGACAGGTCACCCACGCCGATGGCAGATCCTCGGCGTGATGGTGTTCAGCCTGCTGGCGATCGTTCTCGACAACACCATTCTCAACGTCGCGCTCAAGGTCATCTCCGACCCGGTGGCCGGCCTCGGGGCCACACAGAGCCAGCTCGAATGGGCCATCAACTCCTACACTCTCGTCTTCGCCGGACTGCTGTTCACCTTCGGGGTGCTGGGTGACAGGTTCGGGCGCAAGCGCATGCTGCAGGTCGGCATGGTGCTGTTCGGCCTGGCATCCCTGGCCAGCGCCTACTCGACGGACCCGACCCAGCTGATCTTCGCGCGGGCCGCCATGGGCCTCGGCGGCGCGGCCGTCATGCCCGCCACGCTGGCGATCATCTCCAACGTCTTCGCCCCGGAGGAGCGCGGCAAGGCGATCGGCATCTGGGCGGGGGGCGTCGGCCTCGCCATCGCCATCGGCCCGATCACCGGCGGCGTGCTGCTGGAGCACTTCTGGTGGGGCTCGGTCTTCCTGGTCAACGTGCCGGTCGTGATCATCAGCTTCGCGCTGATCGCCTTCCTGGTGCCCGAGTCGCGCAACCCCGACAAGGCCCAGCTCGACCCCGTGGGCGTGCTCCTCTCCATCATCGGCCTGGTCGGCGTCGTCTACGGGATCATCAAGGGCGGCGAGCTCGGCACGGTCATCGACCCCGAGGTCTGGGCGCCCACCCTGGCCGGCGTCGCGGTGCTCGCGGCCTTCGTCTGGCACGAGCGCAGGACGGCCCACCCCGCCTTCGACGTGCGCTACTTCGCCATCCCGAGGTTCTCCACGGCCGTCGCCAGCGTCGGGCTCGTGTTCTTCGCGATGATGGGCGTGATGTTCTTCCTGGCGTTCTACCTGCAGATCGTCAAGGGGTACTCCCCGTTGCAGGCCGGCGCGCTCGTGCTGCCGTTCGCGGCGGCGCAGCTCATCTTCTCGCCGCTGAGCGCCCAGATGGTGCGGCGGTTCGGCGCCAAGGTCGTCGCCACCACCAGCCTGGTGGTCGTGGCAGCCGCACTGGCGAGCTACTCGTTCCTCCAGGTGGACACCTCGATCTGGGTCTTCGAGCTCATCGGCTTCGTCCAGGGCGCCGCGATGGCCAACATCAACCCGCCCGCGACCGAGGCCGTCATGTCCTCGCTGCCCCGCGAGAAGGCCGGCGTGGGCTCGGCCATGACCAACACCGTCCGCCAGGTCGGCGGCGCGCTCGGCGTCGCGATCCTCGGCTCGCTGTTGTCCGCCACCTATCGTGAGAACGTGGCGGCCTCGCTCACCGTGCTTCCCGAGAACCTCCGGCACGCGGCGGGCGAGTCGATCACGGCCACCATGGGCGCCGCCCAGGCGCTCGGGCCGAAGGGCGCCACGCTGATCGCCCCCGCCAAGCAGGCCTTCATGGACGGCATGCACCTGACCGCCCTGGCCGGCGCGGTGGTCGCGCTCGTCGGCGCGGCCGTGGTGGCGAAGTGGCTGCCCGGCAAGAACGCCGACCAGCCCCCGGTGGCACGATCGGAAAGCAAGGAACCGGCAGTAGTGTGAGCTGATCATGGTGACTGAGCAGATGGGGGCGGTCCGCACGCCGGGCCGTCCCCGCAGCGAGAAGGCGGAGAAAGCCATCATCGACGCGGCGATCGACATGATCGCCGAAGGCACCGGTGTGGCCGAGCTCTCCATCGAGGCGATCGCCGCGCGGGCGGGCGTCGGCAAGACGACGATCTACCGCCGGTGGTCCAACAAGGAGGAGCTCGTGGTGGACGCGCTGGCCACCCTGAAGGCCCCCTTACCGGAGCTCGACGCGGAGTCCGTGCGCGAGAACGTCGTCCGCTACCTGGCGGTGATGCAGCACGAGACGAACCACCGCCGCACCCGCTGCATCATGAACATCGCGCTGAGCGAGTCCGAGCGCTTCCCGCACCTGGCGGAGCGCTTCCGCGAGATCGCGATCAAGCCCCGGCGGGAGGCGCTCCGGGGGGTCATCCAGCGAGGCGTCGAGTCGGGCGAGCTGCGCGCCGACGTGGACGTCGAGGTGGCGATGGCCGCGATGACCGGCGCGATGCTGTTCTTCACCAAGTGGCGCGACAGCGACGAAGAGCTCCCCGCTGACCTGGCCGAGCGCATCGCCGACCAGGTTCTCGGGGGTCTTCGGCCCTGAGCCGCGGGCTCAGGTGGCGGGGGTCTCGCGCCAGCGGTTGGTGATGGGCAGCCGGCGGTCGCGGCCGAAGTTCTTCGGCGTGATCTTCGGGCCCGGGGGATACTGCCGGCGCTTGTACTCCGCGAGGTCGACCAGGCGGATCACCCTCGCCACCAGCTCGGGGTCATGCCCGGCGGCGACCAGCTCGCCCTTGCCCATGTCGTGCTCGACATAGTCGGCCAGCAGCCGGTCGAGCACGTCGTACGGCGGCAGCGAGTCGGTGTCGCGCTGGCCGGGCCGCAGCTCGGCGCTGGGCTCCTTGGTGATGGAGTCCTCGGGGATGGGCGGCACGGTGAAGCGGTGCAGCAGGTCGCCCTCGCGGCCGGCCTGCGCGTTGCGCCAGGTGGACAGCTGCCACACCGTCGTCTTCAGCACGTCCTTGATCGGGGCGAAGCCGCCCGCCGAGTCGCCGTAGAGCGTGGAGTAGCCGGTGGCCAGCTCGCTCTTGTTGCCGGTGGTCAGCACGAGGTGGCCGTGCTCGTTCGACAGCCCCATGAGCAGCATGCCGCGCACCCGCGCCTGGAGGTTCTCGGCGGCCAGGCCGTGCAGGTCGACCTCCTTCTCGAAGGCGTCGACGATGCCCTCGATGGGCACCAGCCGCGAGTGGAGCCCCTGCCGCTCGACCAGGTCGCGCGCGTCGCCCACCGAGTGGTCGGAGGAGTGGCGGGAGGGCATGAGCACGACGTGCACCCGGTCGGGGCCGACCGCGTCCGCGGCGATCGTGGCGGTCAGCGCCGAGTCGATGCCTCCCGACAGGCCGAGGATGACCGACCCGAAGCCGTTCTTGTCGAAGTAGTCGCGCACGCCGAGCACCAGCGCAGAGTAGACCTCCTCCAGGTCGTCCAGGCGCGGGGCGACGCTCGCCGGCTCGGGGGCGTAGGCGGGCAGCGGCTCGGCGGACAGCTCCAGCCGCTCGACGGTGATCGTGGTGCCGTCCCCGGCGTCCACGGGGAACGACCCGGGCCTGGCCTCGGGATCGGCGAGCGGCAGATCGAGGTCGGTGACCAGCAGCTCCTCGCGGAACTGGGCCGCCCGCGCGACCAGCCCGCCCTCGGCGTCCACCACGATGGAGTCGCCGTCGAAGATCAGCTCGTCCTGGCCGCCGACCTGGTTGGCGTAGGCGAGGGCGCATCCGGCCTCGCGCGCGCGGTTCGCGCACAGCGCCAGCCGCACGTCGTCCTTCTCCCGCTCGTACGGCGAGGCGTTCGGCACCACGAGCAGCCCCGCGCCCGCCTCGGCCACGGCAGACACCGGGCCGCCGTCCTGCCAGAGGTCCTCGCAGACGGCGATGGCGACGTCGACGCCGTGCAGGCGGAAGATCGGCAGCCGGTCGCCGCGGATGAAGTAGCGGTACTCGTCGAACACCCCGTAGTTGGGCAGGTGGTGCTTGGCGGTGCGGGTGACGACGCGGCCCCGGTGGAGCAGCGCGGCGGCGTCCAGCGGCGCTCCCTTCGGCTGACCGGTGCGCGGGGCGACCCCCGAGCGGTCGACGTACCCGACGACCACCGGGATCTCGCCGAGGCCCTCGGCGGCCAGCCGGGCGGCCGTGGCCTCCAGCGTCGCGATCGAGGCGTCGACGAACGACGTGCGGAGCACCAGGTCTTCCACGGGATATCCGGTCAGGAACATCTCGGTGAACACGACGAGGTGCGCGCCGCGGTCGGCCGCACGGCGGGTCCACTCGACGAGCTTGGCGGCGTTGGCGGACAGGTCGCCCACCGCCGGGTTGGTCTGGGCGAGGGCTATACGCAGTTGTGGCACGGTCTCCACCTTACGGGTGGTGTTTTCGAGGACCTTACGTGTGGTGGTCGCGAGGGGAGGGCGGCGGGTCAGCGCTGCGGGCGGAGGCCGTCCATCATGATCGTGAGCAGCAGCTCGCCGCTGTCCTCCGAGCGCTCGGAGGCGACGGCGATGGCGTGGGAGACGCGGAGCAGCTCCAGCCCGGTGAGCTCGGGGCGGATGGCCCCGGCCTCCTGTGCCCGCGCGAGCAGGACGCCGGCCGCCTCGCGCATCTGCCTGTGGCAGGAGGTGAACAGCTCGGAGTCGAGCTCCAGAGTCGACTTCAGCGCCTCGACCAGCCCCCGCTTGGCGCGGGTGTAGGCGGCGAGGCTCCGCAGCCACTCGCGCACGGCCTCGGCCGGCGGCAGGCTGCGGGCCAGCTCGTGGGCCTCCCGGGCGAGCCCGACGACGTGGTCGTGGTAGACGGCCTCCTGCAGGGCCAGGCGCGTCGGGAAGTGCCGGTAGAGCGTGCCGATGCCCACGCCCGCGCGGCGCGCGATCGCCTCCAGCGGCGCGTCGATGCCCTGCTCCACGAAGACGGTCTCGGCCTCGGCGAGCAGCCGGTCGTAGTTGCGGCGCGCGTCGGCGCGCATCGGCCGGGGTGCCGAGGTGGTGCTCATGGCTTCCTCTGGAGGCGTCGTCGGGGTCGGTGTGTGCGCGTGGTCATGAAGACTTTAGACGATTGCCAAACGGAGGCTCCCTCCGTATAGTCCGAACCGGAGGCTTCCTCCGACTCTATCGCCGGGGGCGCGACGTGCGCGTCCCTCACCTCATCGTCCCTTCACGGAGCATTGATGTCGACGTCGACCACGTTAAGTAGTCAACCGGACGCGCGGACGGGCCGGCCGGGGATCGCCCTGGCCGTCGTGGCAACCAGCCAGCTCATGATCGCTCTGGACTCCACCGTCGTGACCATCGCGCTGCCCAGCATCCGGGCCGATCTGGGCTTCAGCGCGACCAGCCTGTCGTGGGTGCAGAACGCGTACATGCTGGCGTTCGGCGGCCTGCTCCTGCTCGGGGGGCGGGCCGGCGACATCCTCGGGCGCAGGCGGGTGTTCGTCGCCGGGGTCCTGGTGTTCACGCTCGCCTCGCTGCTCGGCGGCCTCGCGAACGGCCCGTGGTGGCTGCTCGCCTCCCGCACCCTCCAGGGCGTCGGCGCCGCGGTGGCCGCGCCGAGCGTGCTCGCCCTGATCGCGACGACGTTCGCCGAGGGGCAGGCCCGCGCGCGGGCTCTGTCGGTCTACTCGGCCGTGGCGGGCGCGGGGGCGACGGTCGGGCTTATCGCCGGCGGCCTGCTCACCGACACCACCTCCTGGAGGTGGGTGTTCTTCGTCAACATCCCCGTCGGGGGCGCGGTGCTGCTGCTCGCGCCGCGCTTCGTCAGGGAGACCGAGCGCCACCAGGGCCGCTTCGACCTGTCCGGGGCCCTCGCCTCCACCGCCGGCATGACCGCCCTGGTGTACGCGTTCATCAGCGTCGCCGACCACGGCTGGGGCGACGCCGTGACCATCGGGGCCTTCGCCGTCGCGGTGGTGGCGCTCGGCGCGTTCGTGGCGGTCGAGCGCCGCGCCCGCCAGCCGATCGTGCCCCTGCGGCTGTTCGCCGAGCGGAACCGGTCGAGCGCCTACCTGGCGCAGTTCCTGCTCGCGGCGGCGATGTTCGGGGTGTTCTTCTTCCTCACGCAGTTCCTCCAGGAGGTGCTGCGCCTTGCGCCGCTGGCGGCGGGCTTCGCCTTCGTGCCGATGGCCGCGTCGCAGTTCGGGCTGGTGCGCGTCGTGCCGCGCCTCATCCCGCGCTTCGGGGCCAAGGCCGTCATGGTGACCGGGGCGGCGCTGGCGGCGTTGGCGATGATCCTGCTGACCCGGCTGTCCGCGTCCTCCTCGTACTTCCCGGACATCCTGGTGCCGCTGGTGCTTCTCGGGATGGGCGGCGGACTCGCGTTCCTGCCGCTGAACCTGACCATCCTGTCCGGGGTGGGCGGTACGGACTCGGGGGCCGCCTCGGGCCTGGCCCAGACCATGGTGTGGGCCGGAGGCTCGCTCGGGTCGGCCGTCCTGGTCACGATCCTCGGCACGGCGCTGCGCGCCCCAGCCCCCGCAGCGGGACCTCAGGAGGTGCTGGCCTCCGGCATCGCCCAGGCGTTCGTCGGAGGGGCGGCGTTCGCCGTCTGCGGGCTGCTGGTGGCCGCCGCGTTCATCCGCACGAGGCCGGCCGTCACGCCCGGGGCGTCACGCCCTCGGGCTGATCAGGCCTGACTCGTAGGCCAGGACGACGAGCTGGGCGCGGTCGAACAGGCCGAGCCGGTCCAGGACGGAGGCGATCGTGGCCGACACCGACTCCTCGGGCACGGCCAGCGTCTCCGCGACCTGCTGGTTGGTCAGGCCGCGCGCCACGAGCTTCACCAGGTCCAGGTCGCTGTCCGACATCCCCTTCAACGCCTGCGGGACGGCCGGGCCGCCGTGCCCGGCGAAGGTCGCGATGAGCCGGGTCGTCACGGCGGGGTCGATCAGCGCGTCCCCGGCCGCGGCGGCGCGGATGGCCGCGATGAGCTGCTCGGGCGCCGACGTCTTCAGCACGAAGCCGCTGACCCCGGCGCGCAGGGCCGCGTACAGGTTGTCGTCGGTGCCGAAGGTGGTCATCATGATCACCTTCGGCGGGGCGGCGTCGGCGAGGACGCGGCGGGCCGCCGCCAGGCCGTCCAGCTTCGGCATGGAGATGTCCATGAGCACCAGGTCGGGCTGGACGCGGCGGATCAGCGCGATGGCCTGCTCGCCGTCCGCGGCCTCGCCGACCAGCTCAAGGCCGGGCTCGCCCTCCATGATGACCCGCAGCCCGGTACGGACGAGGGCCTGGTCGTCGGCGATGACCACCCGCAGCGTCGAGGTGTCCTGGGCGCGGACCCCGGGCGGCGGGGCGTCACGTGCCGGGGTGTCCAGGTGCGCCGCCTGGGCGAGGATGTCCCGCTCCAGGCGCTGGAGGGTCGTGCCGAGGTCGAGCCCGAGCTCCTCGCGGAGCAGCGTGCGCGCCCTGCGCAGCGCTCCGAGCGCGTCGCCCTGCCGTCCCGCGCGGTACAGGGCGAGGGCGAGCAGCCGCCAGGCCTCCTCGCGCAGCGGGTACGCCGAGGCGTGCGCCTCCAGGTCGGGGATCGCGGCGGGGGCCCTGCCGAGGCGCAGCGCGGCGTCGGCGCGGTGCTCGACGGCCATCAGCCGCAGCTCGTCCAGCCGCATGGCCTCGGCGGACGCCCACTGCAGGTCCGCGAACTCCGCCAGGGCCGGGCCCCGCCACAGGGCGAGCGCCTTGTCGGTGCGCTCGAACACCTTGGCCGCGTCGTCGCCCTGCTCCGCGCGTACGAGGCTCTCGAACAGCCACGAGTCGACGCTCCCGGCGGGGGTGCGCAGCGCGTACCCGGGAGGGGCGGAGATCAGGACCTCGGCCTCCTCGCGCGGCGCCCGGTCGGGCTCCAGCGCGCGGCGCAGCCGGGAGACGTAGCCCTGGATCGTGGACAGCGCCTGAGCGGGGGGATCACCGGGCCACAGCTCGTCGATCAGCACGCTCATGGGTACGGCTCGGCCGTGCGCCACGAGGAGCCGGGCGAGAACGGCCTGCTGGCGCTGCCCGCCCAGATCCAGCGCCGAATCATGGTGAAGCGCCTGAAACGGTCCGAGGGCATGAAATTTCAACATCGCAGCGCATAGCGTAGGGCCAAAAGCGCATATGTCCGTACGGCAACACCTGCCGACATCGCACATTGGCAGCAAAGCGTGACCATCGCCCCAGGGCGATCGCGTCAGACCCGGGGCGGACGGCCCTGAGCGGACGGCCCTGAGCCGACGGTCGCCGGGGTCGGTCGCCGGGGTCAGAGGGGGAGCACGGCCTCGACCACCGTGCCGCCGTCCGGCGCGGTGACGGCACCGCAGCTCCCGCCCAGCTCGGCGGCCCGTTCCCGCATCGAGGTCAGGCCGACCCCCGCGCGCGGCCGGTCCGGCAGCCCCGCGCCGTTGTCGCCGACGCGCAGCCGCAGCACCTCCGGGCCGCGGTCGAGCGTGATGTACGCGCTGGTGGCGTGGGCGTGCCTGCGGACGTTGGTGAGCGCCTCCTGGACGATGCGGTAGACGGCGACCTCGACGGCGGCGGGCAGGTCGGACAGCTCGCCGGTGACCTCGACGGTGGTCTCGGGCGGCCCCTCGGCGGCCAGCGACCGTACGGCGGAGGCCAGCCCGAGGTCGTCGAGCGCGGGCGGACGCAGGCCGTACACCAGCTCCCTGATGTCCCCCGACACCGCGTCCATGCCGGTGCGCAGGTCGCGGAGCAGGGTGTCGGCCGAGTCGGGGGAGCTCTTGAGGCTGCTGCGGGCCATGTTGATCGTCATCGCCATGGTGGAGAGCGTCTGCCCGAGGCCGTCGTGCAGGTCGCGGCGCAGGCGGCGGCGCTCCTCCTCCCGCGCGGTCAGGATGCGCTCGCGCGAGCGCTGGAGGTCGGCCGCCATGCGCACCGCGTGGGCGACGTCCGCCGCGTACGGCGCCAGCGTGCTGAGCACGCGCTCGTCGTGGGCGGCGGCGAAGCGCCGGGCGCCGGGACGGCCGAGCAGCAGCCGGCCGACGGTCTCGCCGTGCCAGATCAGCGGGATCTGCCGGGGGGAGTCGCCCACGTCGCCGCTCTCGACGTACCTGGGCTTGCCGCCCACGACCTCGACCGCCGCGCCCTCGACGGCGAGGCCGTCCTGCAGGACCGTGACCACCGACGAGAGCGCCCTGGCCGGATCAGCGCTGCGCACCTCCTGGGTCAGGCGCTCGGCGAGCAGCCGGGGGTCGCCCACGCGGCCGTACATCATGCGGTCGACGAGCCGCTGGAACATCCGGCGCAGCGGCTGGAAGAACGCGCCCGCGAACAGCGCGGCGACCAGGCCCGCGATCTGGTGCTGCTGCGACACCACCAGGCTGGACAGGGCGCCGATGCCGAAGTAGACGCCGCTGACCACGGCGAGCACCCCGGCGGCGACGAAGGCCCTGCTGATGATCGTGTCGATCCCGTACAGCCGGTAGCGCGTCACCGAGAACGCGATGGCGATCGGCACGAGCGCCGCCCAGATCGTGGCGGGGGCCCACCACTGATCGCCGAGCACCATGAACAGGACGTACCCCGTGAAGGCCATCAGCGGCCAGGCGATCTGCCGCCGGACCACCGGGCCCGAATGGCGGAACCGGACGGCCAGCGAGAGCAGCGACAGTACAACCGCGCCGATGATGCCCACCCAGGCGACGCTGCTGATCACCTCGTTGTACGGCCGCAGCGCCTCGACGGCCAGCGGATTCGGGATCACCACGGGAAGGAGGTTGGGGTTCGGCGCGGGCCGCACGATCTGCCGGGCCATCTCGACCGAGATCGAGACGATGCCGAGGGCCGCGACCGGCCACCAGCGGCGGGAGGGCAGCCTGCCGTCGGGCGAGAAGAGCGGTAGCAGCATCGCGAGTGACACGCCGCACACCGCCCAGCCGACCACGGAGGCCCAGCGCAGGTAGCCGGCCGCGGCGAGCTCGCCGTCCGCTAAGAGGCGGAGCATCAGCCTGCCGCTGAACTCGCTGATCCCGCCGGCCAGGCCGCCGGCGCACATCAGCCACGCCATGGTCAGGCGGGGCCTGTGGAAGATCAGGAAGGCGCCTACGGCGGGAAAGGTGAGGCCGGCCGCCAAGTCGGGGGAACCGGGCGGGCCGAGCCGGTACTCGGGCGGCAGGCCCGCGGAGATCATCAGCCCGACGACCGCCAGGAGTGGCGACGCCACTGCCGCGACGGCGGCCACCGTTCGCGGCGGCGTGATCCTGACCATCCCACCCACCCTTCCCGGCGATGGCCGGAAGCTCATGCTCTCCCGCCACCAGTGAATTATGGAGCCCTGAAGTACGACAATTCGTGAAAGGGAAGACCGTAATGCTTATTTGACACGTTTTCGTCGTCCGGAGTCTCGTCATCGGTGATCGGGAAGGTCACCTCGACGAGTGTGCCGCCCTCGGGCTCCGCCGTGATCGCGCAGGTCCCGCCCAGCTCGGCGGCGCGCTCCCGCATGGACGCCAGCCCCACGCCCGAGCGGAACTCGGCCGGCAGGCCGATGCCGTCGTCCCGCACGCGCAACCGCAGCCCGTCGGCCGAGCGGCTCAGCGTGACCACGATGGAGGTCGCCCGCGCGTGGCGCCGGGCGTTGGTCAGAGCCTCCTGGACGACCCTGTACGCGGCCACCTCGACGGCGGCGGGGAGCGCGTCCAGCTCGCCCTCCACCGTGAGGCTCGCGTCCGGCTCGGCCAGCAGCCGCACGGCCCCGGCCAGGCCCAGGTCGTCCAGCGCGGGTGGGCGCAGCCCGTACACCAGCTCGCGGATCTCCTGGGTCACCCGGTCCATGCCCGCGCGCAACCGCGCGAGCAGGCGCTCCGCCGACTCCGGCGAGTCGTGCAGCACCTTCCTCGCCATGGTCACGGACATGGCCATGTCGCCGAGGGCCTGCCCGAGGCCGTCGTGCAGGTCGCGGCGCAGGCGGCGGCGCTCCTCCTCCCGCGCGGTGAGTATCTGGTGGCGCGAGCGCTGCAGGTCGGCGGCCATGTTCGCCGCGTGGGCGACGTCGGCCACGAACGGGGTGAGCACCGAGATCATGCGCTCGTCGTGGGCGCGCGGGAAGCGCCTCAGGCCCGGCCGGCCGATGAGCATCCGTCCCACGGGCACGCCGTGCCAGACCAGCGGCACCTGGCGGGGCGACGGGCCGACCAGCCCCACCGCGACGCGACCCGGCCGCCCGCCGGCCACCTCGACCGCCACGCCCGAGACGGTGAGGGACTCGCGGGCCGTCGCCACCACGGCCGCCAGCGCGCTCGCGGGCTCGGTCGAGTGGACCTCCATGGTCAGCCGTTCCTTCAGATGGCCCGCGTCGCCGGTGTGCCCGTAGAACAGCAGGTCGGCGAGCCGCCGCAGCGCTCTCCGCAGCGGCTGGACGGTCACGCCCGCGAACAGCGCGGCGGCGAGCCCGGCGAGCTGCCCGAGGCCCAGGGCCGCCAGGCCGAGGGTGCTGACCCCGGAGTAGACCGCGCCGACCGCTACCAGCACGCCCGCCGCGATCAGCGTCCTGCTGACCAGCGTGTCGATGCCGTACAGGCGGTAGCGCGTCACCGCGATCACGATGGCGGCCGGGATCGCGGCCGTGGTCAGCATGGCGGGCACCGAGTACGGCATCCAGCCCTCGACGGCCCAGTTGGCGGCCAACGCGTACAGCAGCCAGCCCACCTGCCGCCGTCCGGTCGCGTCGGCGCTGCGGAACCGGTCGACCAGGGACAGCACGCAGGCGCCCTCGGCGACCAGGTACCAGTTCACGCCGAGGCCGCCGAGCCAGGACCCCACGGGGGCCACCGCCGCGATCTCGAAGGGGTTCGGCCCCCCGGCCGAGCCGGGCGCCCACGGCCGTACGACCTGGGAGAACGCCAGGAACAGCACCATGCCGACGGCGAGCGCCGCCACCGGGCGCCAGCGGCGGGCGGGAAGCCTGCCGTCGGGGAAGAGCAGGGGCAGCAGCAGGTCCACCGAGACGACGCACAGCGCGCCCACGACGGGGTTGTAGTCACCGATGAGCGCCGCCGTGTGCGCGTCGCCCGCGAGGCGCGACCGTTCCCAGAAGGCCTGCGACAGGCCGAGGGTCGCGGTGGTGAAGCCGCCGGCCAGCATGAGCCAGGCCAGCGGCAGCCGGGGCCGCCGCAGGGCGAGCAGCAGCCCGAGCGCGGGGTAGACGACGCCCACCACGTCGTCCCCGGTCACCACGCCGGGACGTATCCGGTCGGAGACGTCGACCTGCGACCGCAGGAGGATTCCCGCTACGACGAGGCCGGCGGACGTCACCGCCAGCGTTCCCGCCATCACGCCGAGCCCGCGCATTTCCCCGTGCCCCCCTCTGCGCTCCCGGTAGTGCGGGAGGCATCCGGAAAGTATGGGACGGCGGATGACGGGGAATCAACGCTCGCTTGCTATCGCATTTCAACCGATATAGACGGAAAAATCCGGACTGGTGGATCGGTCAGGCCGCGGCGCGGCGGCGGACGGCGGGGGCGATCGCCATCTGGCCGAGCGCGCCCAGCAGCCCGAGCGCCCCGACCGTGAGCCAGAGCGTGCCCGGGCCGATCGCCAGCAGGCGGGTGCCGATCAGCGGTGCCAGCAGCCCGCCCGCCGACCAGGCGAAACCGAACAGGCCGTTGTAGCGCCCGCGCAGGTGCGCCGGGGCGAGCGTGGCGACGACGGCGCCGGCCATGCCCGCCGTGAAGATCTCGCCGAGGGTCCAGACCGCGACGGTCGCCGCGTACCCCGCGGTCGTGGAGACGAACGCCATCAGCGCCATCCCGGCCCCGACCACGGCCATGCCCAGCGCCAGCATGGCGCTGGGGTCGCGTTTCGCCAGCCAGTGGCCCACCAGCGGCTGGACGACGACGATCAGCACGCCGTTGACCGCGATCGCGAGCCCGTACGCGGTCGTGGGCAGGCCCTGGCCGGTGATGGCCAGCGGCAGGGTGGAGTACGCCTGAAGGTAGACGAACGTGTACGCCAGGGTGATCACCACGTAGGCGACCATCAGCCGGTCCTTCAGCACCTCCCGGAAACCGCCCGCCTCGTGGGTCTTCTCCGGCCTGGTCTCGGGCACCGCCCGCCACACCAGGACGCCGAAGACCAGCGAGGTGACGGCGTCGATCCAGAACAGCCACATGAACCCCGACTGGGCGAGCCAGCCGCCCGCGATCATGGCGACCGCGAAACCGAGGTTGATCGCCCAGAACAGCAGCCCGAACGCGCGGGGACGGTCGTGCGCGGGGATCAGGTCGGCCACCAGCGCCTGCGAGGCCGGTCGGTAGGCGTCCACCACCATGCCGAGCACCGCCATCGCGGCGACGATCGCGGGCAGCGAGGTGCTGTACCCGAGAGCGATCATGGTGATGGCCGTCGCCACCATGCCTCCGGCCAGGGTCGCCCGGCGGCCCAGATGGTCGGCCAGCCAGCCCGCGACGATCTGCGACGTCAGCGAGCCGATGCCGAACACCGCCATGACCAGGCCGGCGCTCGCCAGCGACATGCCCCGGGCCTGGGTGAGGTAGACCCCGATGAAGGGCTCCACCATCGTGCCGAGCCGGTTGACGAAGGTGCCGCCGAAGAGGACCCAGAAAGCTCGTGGGAACCCTCCGATCCTGGACTGGAGAAGGGAGGGCTTGCCCGTAGGAACGCTGGTCACAGGCAAAGCCTTGGACACCTGTTCGCATCCGTGCCAGTCTTTTAGCCAGGGCTAAAAGGTGCGACGGGCGGGGGCCTCGTGGGCGTGGTGGAGTGGCGGTTCGAAGCCGATGACCTGGCGCGGCTCCGATTCGCGTTCTCCCCGATGTGGGAGCTGGTCGCCAGCCTGCGGGTGCTCCGCGCCCCCGCGCGGCACTCTGTGCACCTGGCGTGGCTGCGCGCCGTACGGCCGAGGCTCGAAGCGATCGACCTGTCCGAGCTCTTCGCCCTGGCCCCCACCTATGGGTACATGGCCGACTTCCTGACCCCGCCCCCCGACACGCCGCTGCCCGACTTCGCCGCCGAGCTCGCCCGGGTGCGGCTCACGTCCCCGGAGAAGGCCTCCGAGGAGGCCGGATGGGTGGAGACCCCCGACACCCGGTCCATCGACAGGTTCCGCGCCGACCCGGTCGGGGGGGTCCAGAGGGTGGCGGACACCCTCGGCGCCTACTGGGAGCTGGCGCTCGCGGAGTTCTGGCCGCGCGTGTACGGCCTGCTGGAAGCCGACCTGATGTGGCGCTCCCGCCGGCTCGCGACCGGAGGGGCCACGGCCCTGTTCGCCGACCTGCACCCCTTGGTGCGGTGGGAGCGCGACCGGCTGATCACCACGGGAACCTGGTGCCACTCGGGCGAGCCGACCGGCGACGGGGTGGTGCTGGTGCCCAGCGCGTTCCGCTGGCCGGACATCGCGACCATGACCGAGCCGTACCAGCCCATGCTCGTCTACCCGGCGCGCGGGGTCGGCACGCTGTGGGAGGCCGGGCCTCCGCCCGCGCCCGGCGCCCTCGCGGCGCTGATCGGCAAGACCCGCGCCCAGCTCCTTCTCTCGCTGTGCCACCCGGCGTCCACCACGGCCCTGGCCCGGCGCATGTCGCTCACGCCCGGCGCGGTCTCGCAGCACCTCACGGTGCTCAGCGGAAACGGCCTGGTCGCCCGCAGACGCCTCGGCCGCGAAGTCCTCTACCGCCGCACCGCCACCGGCGACGCCCTCGTCAGCAGCTCGTGAGCGTGCTTGGCGCTCAGCAGAAGAACGGGCGACTGGAGGGCAGCGCGGTGAACGGGGCCCGGTCGGGATCGGGGGACAGGGTGCCGTCCGAGGGGGTACCGAGGGTGTCCCTGGCCGCCGCGTGCCCCTCGTGATCGGACACCCCGGCGCCCGCCCCGGCCTCCCTGATCCCCGCGCCGGCACCCAGGCTCCCGAACCCTCCTGACCCATTGCTCCGGCTCCCGAGACCCCCCGTCTCCCCGGACTCGGGTGCTCCATGGCCCCGGCTCCCCGGCCCCACGGCTCCGGGGACCCCGGACGTGCCTGATGCCGTCTTTCCTGACCCTCCGTCCGCGGGCGGCGTGCCCCCGGACCGGCCGTCATGGTCGCCCCCGCGGGCTCTGGGCGCTCCCGCCGTGCCGTGCGGGGCGTTCCCCGGACGTTCTCGCGGCACGGGGGACGCCTTCGCCGGGCCGTACAGGCGGCGGGTCGTGCGCTGGAGCCCTCGTGGCGCGAGGCGGATGCCGCTCGCGATGACCTGCTGCCCGTACACGTCGGTGATGCGCACGGTGTACGGCCCGGTGCCGATGCCGTGGGCGGCCACCCAGTAATTGTCGAAGTCGCGGGACAGGGCCAGCCACCGGCCGTCCCTCAGGACCTCCAGCCGCTGGAGGGGGTTGCCGTGGTCGATGGCCTGGATCGCCAGCCACTGGGCCGACGAGCCCTGTTTGAGGCGGAACGCCACCGGTCTCGGGACCTCGGGATTGTGCACCGTGTGATAGCTGACCCGCGCGATGCCGAGGTCGCCGCCCGCCACGCGCGCGAAGGCCGGACGGCTCAGGTCGAGCTCGCCGGGAGCGCACGACGCGCACTCGTCGACCACCTGGACGCGCACCGTGCCGCCCGGGCCCGTCACGTCGAGATAGGCCCCGCAGGCGGCAGAACCGGCGTACTCCTCGGCGGACACGGCCGCCACCAGGTCGCCGAGCAGAGCGCCGCCGAGAGAGCAGTCGCCGCCGCGCCACCGCGCGTCGCTGGCGACCCGCTCGGCCCGCCCGGAGGCGACGCCGGCCAGGCCGCTGCCGCCACCACGGGCGGTCATGCCTTCGCCACGGGGGATCATGCCGTCACCACGGGCGGTCATGCCCTCGGCGCAGGCGCCGTTCTTGCCGGCCTGGGCCCCGAGCGCCACCAGCGTGAGCGCCGCGGCCATGGACACGGCCCACGCCAGCCGCTGCCACACGTCGGCCCGCCCGGCACCGGGCTGCCCCAGCGCCGGGCGGCGCGGCCGACCTCCGCGCGACCAAGCCGGCACCCGGCGGCGCGGCCGGTCTTCGCGCGGCGACGTGGACACCGGGCGGCGGGGCCAGGCTTCGCGCGGTGACGGCAACGTGGCCGGCCGCCACGGTCGCGACCACACGACCGGTGGCCAGCGTCGCCGCCGTAGCGGCGGATGCCAGAGTCGCCGCCGCCAGGCCGGATGCCCGGTGCGCCGCCGATCCGCGTTCATGCGCTCTCCCTCGCCGGATCTCGCCCTTGACGAATGCAGAACGGGACCATGCTGTCACATTAAGCGACGACGTACCGCCCTCGACCGTGCACTGATCTTCGACGTGGTCACCGGGGGCTCCCGGTGGATGAACGGGATGTTTCCGTGACCTGCGACAACGGGCCTCGCGGGCGGCACGGGCGCCCCGTCCGGCCGTGGCGGGGCCTGGCGGCCGGGATATGGTCGCGCGTCCGGTGCGGTCGCCTCCTCACTACGGACCCGCGTAACGTGTGCGAAACACCAAGCGGGCAGACTGGTAGATGACCAGACAAGTCTTCCGCCGACTCAGAGACGGGTTCAGCGCGACGACGATGGTGTCCGACACCGTCCGGCAGAAGGGGATGCCTTGGACCGCCAGCAGGAGTTCGTGCTCCGTACGCTCGAAGAACGCGACATCCGGTTCATCCGGCTGTGGTTCACCGACGTGCTCGGCTTCCTCAAATCGGTGGCGATCGCCCCGGCCGAGCTTGAGGGAGCGTTCGCCGAGGGCATCGGCTTCGACGGTTCGGCGATCGAGGGTTTCGCCCGTGTGTACGAATCGGACATGCTCGCCAAGCCCGATCCGTCGACCTTCCAGATCCTTCCTTGGCGCAGCGAGACGCCGGGCGCGGCCCGCATGTTCTGCGACATCCTCATGCCGGACGGCTCGCCCTCGCACGCCGACCCGCGCTGGGTGCTCAAGCGAACGCTCGCCAAGGCCGCCGACATGGGCTTCACCTTCTACACCCATCCCGAGGTGGAGTTCTTCCTGCTCAAGGGGCGTCCGGAGGAGGGCCAGAAGCCGGTTCCGAACGACTCCGGCGGCTACTTCGACCATACCCCGCACAGCTCAGGTCACGACTTCCGGCGCAACGCGATCATGATGCTGGAGGCCATGGGCATCTCGGTGGAGTTCAGCCACCACGAGGGCGCCCCCGGCCAGCAGGAGATCGACCTCCGGTACGCCGACGCGCTCACGACCGCCGACAACATCATGACGTTCCGGCTGGTCATGAAGGAGGTCGCGCTGGAGCAGGGCATCTGGGCGTCGTTCATGCCCAAGCCCTTCACCGACTTTCCGGGCTCGGGCATGCACACCCACATGTCCCTGTTCGAGGGCGACCGCAACGCGTTCTACGAGCCCGGGGCCGACTACCAGCTCTCCAAGATCGGCCGCTCGTTCATCGGCGGCCTGCTCAAACACGCCGCCGAGATCACAGCCGTCTGTAACCAGTGGGTGAACTCCTACAAGCGGCTCTGGGGCGGCGCCGAGGCCATCGCCGGCCTGGGAGGCGAGGCGCCGAGCTACATCAGCTGGGGCCACAACAACCGGTCCGCGCTCGTCCGCGTCCCCATGTACAAGCCGCACAAGGGCAACTCCACCCGCGTGGAGTTCCGGTCGCTCGACTCCGCCTGCAACCCCTACCTGGCGTTCGCGGTGATCCTCGCCGCCGGCCTGAAGGGCATCGAGGGCGGGTACGAGATGCCGCCGGGCGCCGAGGACGACGTGTGGGCGCTGACCGCCGCTGAGCGGAGGGCACTCGGCATCGAGCCGCTGCCGCAGAGCCTCGACGAGGCGATTTCGGTCATGGAGCGCAGCGAGCTGGTCGCCGAGACCCTGGGCGAGCACGTCTTCGACTACTTCCTGCGCAACAAGCGCGCCGAGTGGCACGACTATCGCCGCCAGGTCACCGAGTTCGAGCTGGGCCGCTATCTCCCGGTGCTGTGAGCGCAGGTCAGCGGCGGATTTTTTCAGCATGGAGGCGTGGGCCCAACGGCGGTGAGCCGTTGGGCCCACGTCGTCTCACTGGCTCCGGGACCGCGGTGAGGGGCATCGGCCGGTTGATCCGCGGGGGGTCGGCGGGACCAGAACAGAGCGTGGAGAGTTGGCCCCACCTACCTTGGTCATCTGCTGCTGCTTGAGGCCTGTCCATCCGGGACAGAAGGATCGCCGATGGCTCGGATGACCAAAATGGAGCCGCTTGCCGCGGCTCATGGTAACTACTCTCGGCATGGAGTTCTTCTGTTACCACCGCGATCGGCCTGGCTCCGCGGCACTGCGCGACGAGCTGCTGGAAGAGCACTGGTCCTACATGGACCGGTACGCGGCGGAGATGATCGCCCGTGGCCCGACCTTCGACCGCGACAGTGACACGGCCTCCGGCAGCGTGCACATCGTCGACCTGCCGGATCTCCCCACTGCGCGTGCGTTCGTCTTCGACGAGCCCAACTACCAGGCCGGTGTGTACCGGGACGTGCTGTTGCGCCGGTGGCGCAACGTGCTGGGGCGCACCATGTGGGATTTCCCCGGTGGCCGGGACGGTGGCAACCGATATCTCGTGCTGGGCCTCGGCTCGGGGCAGGCTGCCGACCTTGCCACACCGTCCGACCGGGACGAGCTGATCGCGTATGGGCCGCTGCTGTCCGACGATGGCAGCACCTGGCTGGGTACGGCGGTACTGGTCCGGGCGCCGGACCCGGAAACGGCACGCGCAGTCCTGACTCCGGACCTGTACGCCGACATCGAGGTCCACGACTGGGACTTCGGAGGGCGGCGGTAAAGAGCCTTGACCGTCGCCGAAGTGGGGCAGTCGCGCCGACCCGAGCGGAGGGCCTAGACGGCCGCCGTACCCCTGCCGCACCCGCCCGGGCGGATGCGGCAGGGCCCCTCATTCGCTGAAGCGGGCCAGATGGCCCACTGAGATCGCCAAGGCGCTTATTTGATGCTCTCGCACGGCAGCCCGATGCGCTTACCGTTGTCCCAGCCCGAGACGCAGTACTTGCCGACGACGGCGGGGATGGCAGTCCACTGCTGCTTGGGCTGGAACGCGCCGTTGTACCACCACTGCGTGGGGCCGTGCCGATACAGCCCGTTGGGGCCCGTTAGATCGAAGTTTCCGTAGAAGGAGCCGCTCTGGGGGTACGCCTGGACGTAAACCGTGCCGTTTTGGGGGGTGGAGAGGTACATGCAGACATTTCCGTTGCAGCCGAGGGCATCCGCCTGGGACGCGGTGGCACCCGTGAGAAGCGCCCCGGAGATCAGGGTGGCGGCCACCGCCATCGTTCCGAGTTTCGAGCCGAGTCTGTGCATGCCCTATTTCCCTTCCAGGTGTGAGCCCCACGCTTGATGGCTCGGCGTAACGAGTACAAGTGCTGTGCTGGTCATGCGCCCACTGGACACCCGCGGCCAGACGACGGTCCAAGAACGATCCCGGCGCGATCGACAACCGCCGGTCGTCACCCCGAACGCGACGACCGCGCCGGTGAACGTCAGCGCTGCCCCCGTGGCGAGCGCCGCCGTCTTCCTGAACAGAACCGCATCTCTCCTCCAGTGGCGGGATCGGTGAGGTCCCTCCAGCGAACCAGCCGCGGCGGTCCGAGCGGCAGGCGCTCGACCGGCGGTTGACCGGCGGTTAGGCCGTGGGCGGCGCGGACCTGATCGGGTACCGCCGCCCGGCGGGAAGGGGATTTGTTCCGTCGCGTGGGTGCCGGGAGGCTTGCACTCCGTTGTCACGGCCGCCCGTACGGGTGGGCCGCGCTGCCATCGCCGGCCCGGAATACGGGTGCCCGTCTCGGGAATGGGCGGCGGGGGTTGGCGGTTGGGAGGTTCGTCGCCCTGGTGGAGGATCCGGTGCGCCGGGTCTCTCGGTGGGGCGGAGGCGTGCCCGGCGCGTGGTGTTCGCCGGTCACTGTCCCGTGCGTCATGCCGCCGTTACCCCTGGCTAATGGATCTGTCATCGGAGCCTGATGCCATGAGGGTAGGGGCGTATGGATAAAATGTGACGGTATCTCACAATATTTACGATTTGTCGCTCCGTGATGTGGAGCAGCATGGGGGGTGCTTCAGCATGACGACTTCAGCCGGTCTGCGCACCGTGCTCACCGTTCCGGCGCGCTTCCGTGGTCCTGAGGGCACCGCCAACGGTGGCTGGGTCGCGGGGACGCTCGCCGAGACCCTCGCGGGCACGCTGGACGGCGCGCACGCGCTAGAGGTGACCCTGCACAGGCCGATTCCCCTGGACACCGAGCTCGCCGTCGGCCATGTGGCCAACTCCGCCTCCCTCTCGCACGGTGGCCGGTTGCTGGCCGAGGCGATCCCCGTCGCCGAGGACGTGACGCCGCCGCCGTTCGTCCCCTTCAACGAGGCCGCCCGCGCCGAGGCGGGGTTCGCCGGTCTGACCGGCCCTCACCCCGTGCCCGGCTGCTTCGTCTGCGGCCTGCGGAACCCGGGCGACGGCCTGCGGATCTTCCCTGGCCCCGTCGAGGGCACCGATGTGATCGCGGCCGGCTGGCGGGTGCCGATGACCGTCACCGACGAGGACGGCGTGGTCCCCGACGCTCTCGTCTGGGCGGCGCTCGACTGCCCCACGGGCTGGGCTCACGCGGGCTCCGGCGGCCCGGGCCTGCTGGGACGCATAACGGCCCAGGTCTTCCGGCGCGTGTACCCGAACGGCACGTACTCGGTGGTGGCTCGCGCCACGGGACGTGAAGGGCGCAAGCTCTTCGGCGAGAGCGCCGTGTACGAGACGGACGGCACGCTGGTCGCCGCCGCCAAGGCGACCTGGATAGTGCCCGCCTGACGTGCCTTGCGTGCCCGCCTGCGACATGAGCTTGGCGGTCAGGGAGTGCGGCGCAGGGGTGGGCGGTGGGCCCAGGTGGCCCAGCGCCAGAGCCATTCCAGCGGCCCTTGGCGGTAGCGGCGCAGCCAGAGCGTGGACACCAGCCACTGGGGGACGAGGATGGCTCCGGCGATCAGGAGCACCGTCGCCGAGGACCAGCCGTCCGGCGAGCCGCCGATGACGCGGGCGGCCACCAGGACGAGGAGCGTGGCGGACAGGTAGTTGGTCAGCGCCATCCGGCCCAGCGGCGCGAAAACCCCCTGTAGCGCCGGCCGGAGCGGCGTTTTGAGCAGGAGCAGCAGGGCGCACACGTACACGCCTGCGGTCAGCAACCCGGCGAGGGCGAACCAGGAGCTGAAACCGCCCGCGCCGGCGGCCCCAGACTGGATCTGCAGCCACAGGGCGGGCGCCGCCCCCGCCGCGAAGACCAGGAGAAGCGCGGCCGGGACGCGGGCGGAGCGCTCGATCCGGTCGATCACGCCGTACCGGGTCAGCGCCGAGCCCAGCAGGAACAGCCCGGGCACCAGCGGCACGCCGTTGCTGCCCAGGATCAGCGGCGCCGCGATGAGGACGGCGGCGAGCCCCGCGACGGCCCGGCGCGGCAGCCAGGTCGAGGGCAGCAGCACCAGCAGGCCGACGACGGCATAGATGGAGAGGATGTCCCCCCGCCACAGCAGGAACATGTGAGCCAGGCCCACGGGGAGCAGCACCAGGAGGCGGCGCAGCAGGAGTACCCGCGGGCGGGGGACGTGGCGTCCCGCGGACTCCAGCAGCAGCGAGAAACCGATGCCGAAGAGCAGGGAGAAGATCGGGAAGAAGCGCTGGTCGACGAACAGCCCCAGCCCAAGCCAGGAGCCGTCCTGACTCGCCGTCACCACAGGCTGTGTGACCGATACGGTGTCTACCATGTGGGCGATCGGCTTGACGTTGGCCAGCAGGATCCCGCACAGGGCGAATCCGCGCAGCACGTCGAGCGCGGCGATACGCGGCCGGCTGGAGGAAGTCGTCGTGGGCTGTCCCGGTCGCGTGGCTTCCGGCGCTGGGGGGAGCGTTTCGTGTGGCATGGGGCCTCATCCTGCGGCCCCCCGTTCCAAGGCCGGATCGGTCGAAGGTAGGGTTCGCGGCGGCCGAGACCGTACTTCCGGCCGGTTCAGCGCGCGGGCGGGGACCTTTAGCCTGGAGGGCGCGACCCCCCGGATCGACTGACCGAGGCAGAACTCGCCACCGTATTAGCCGCCCTCCTCGCTTTCTGGGCGTGGTGTGCGTGGTGGCCTTCCTGTATTTCGCCCACCCGTCGCCCGTTTGGGTGGCGCACCTGGGGCTGCCCGCATCAGGGCGGGCATCAACGCTTTCCGCTGCGGCTGAACCACCTGAGCGCCAAGGCTCGAACCGGTCATAGGGCCTTCACCGTCCTGCCGTCCAGCAGGCCCGGAAGTGCCTGCCGGGTGAAGTGGACCAAGCAGTGCTCGTAGTGGCTTGCCTGGTGAGAGCTCGTGATAATGAATTGCATCGCGTGGGCGGTTTGCTCATCGGTGTGGACCTCTCGGGGTCAGCCGAGGTCGGCGGGGTTGATGGCGTAGGCCATCGCTCGGTAGCCGGCGTCGTTGGGATGCAGATGGTCACCCGAGTCGTAGGCCGGGTTAAGCCGGTCGCTGTCGGATGGCGAGGCCATGACGCGGTCGAGGTCGACGACCGCGTCGTATTCGCCCGATCCGCGGATCCACGTATTGAGTGCCTCCCGTTTGGCTTCGCTGCGCGCGGTGTTGTAGGCCGACCCCTTCGTCGGTGGCAGCGTCGCGCCGATTACCCGCAGGCCGTGGGTGTGTGCGAGGCGGATCAGTTCGCGGTGCCCGGAGATGAGCTTGTCGATGGAGACGTCGGGGTACGGCGCGAAGATCGGGGCGGGCGGCGATGCAGCCAGCTCGCTGATCCCGAGGTCGTTGACCCCCTCCAGGATGAGGACCGTGCGCACGCCGGGCTGGCCCAGGACATCCCGCCGGAACCGCGAGGTGGCGGAGTCGCCGAACCAGGCGGAGTCGACGGTGACGCGGTTGCCGGCGATGCCCTGGTTCAGCACAGGGCGAGGTCTGCCGGCGGAGGCCAGCCGTTCGGCGAGTTCGTCGGGGTAGCGGTTGTTGGCGTCCGTGGCGCTGGTGGCTCCGTCGGTGAGCGAGTCGCCGAAGGCGACCACGCCGTTGCGTGGCGCCGCACTGATGACGTCCACGCCGCTGAGGTAGTACCAGGACTGTGAGGTGTCGGTGAACGCCGTGCCGCCGGTGTCAGCGGTGTGATCGCCGGTGGCTCGATAGGTGGTCGCGAGGGCCTGGGCGTGGTAGGTGGCCGGGCCGGTCGGCTGGTTCACGAAGAGCGTGATGGTGAACGAGTCCAGGGCGGCCAGCCGCAGCGACATCGGGTCGCTCGCGAGTTCGGCCCTGGCCGGGATGGTGAAGGTCCGCTTCCCGTGGACGGTCAGGTGGCGTAGCGATCCTGGTTCGACGGCGGCCCCGCGCGAGGTGCGGGCGATGGTGGCGCGGGCGATGGTGAGCGGGGTGGTGCCGTAGACGTTCGACAGCCGGACCCGGGCCGCCTTGCCGCCGGCGCTGATCCGGACGATCTGGCGGACGGTCTGGCGGGCGAAGCCTTGCTCCGACCAGTTGGGGGCGAAACCGGCGCTGGGACGTTGTGGCGAGGCGCTCCAGGTCGCGGTCCAGAGTGTGGTCCGGCCGTGCGAGGTCGCGGCGGGCGGTTGCGCGGTGGTGGGGAAGGCGGCAGCGGTGCCGGCCACCAGAGTGGCAAGGATGGTGGCCGTGACGGCCAGCAGTCGTCGTGTCGCGGATGGCATGGTTCTCCAGGCGGTGGTCAGCCGTTGGTGGCGTCGAAGAAGGCGTAGAGGTGGCGGATGCGGCCGCCGGTGAAGATGGCGACATCAGAGCCGGTTGCGGCGGGGGCGTCGGCTTCGAGGGCGCCGAACTGCCAGAAGAACCGCGCTTGGTGGTGGTGCGCGTCGACCGGGGTGGTCAGGCTGAACCGGAAACCGGGCGGGATCCGCTGCTGCAGGCCGGCGAAGGCCGCATCCAGCGCGTCGTGTCCTTCGACAGCGATCTCCGGGTCGGTGTAGGTGCAGTCCGGGGTGAGGATCTTCTCGATGGTGGCGCGGCGCCGGGCGGCGTCGGTGTCGTTGATGGCGTCGATGAACTGGTGGATGAGGTCGGCGTAGGAGGTGCTCATCAGGTGTCTTCCTTTCTCGCCGCTCAATGCTGGACGGTGACGACGATCTTGCCGACCTGGTGGTTGGACTCCATGTACCGGTGGGCCTCGACGATGTCGGCCAGGTCGAAGGTGCGGTCGATCACCGGGGTGAGCGCTCCGGCGCGCAGGCCGTTGGCGATGAAGGCCTCGGCCCGGCGGGTGCGCTCGGTGTCGGCGAACAGGTGGAAGATGGCGTAGCCGTACACGTTGACCGGCCACCACATCGGCAGCGGGGTGGGCCGTCCGTCCAGCGAGCCGTAGACGATCAGCATGCCGTCCGGGGCCACGGCCCGCGCCAGATCGGGCAGGCCGGGACCGGCGACCCCGTCGAAGACCAGCCGCGCGCCCCGGTCGCCGGTGAGCGCGTGGATCTGCTTGACCACCTCGCCGTCGTCGCCGGCGATCACATGCGCGGCGCCCGCCTGCAGGAGCCGGTCGGTCTTGGCGCCGGTCCGGGTCACCGCGATGGGCGTGGCGCCCAGGTAGGCGGCGATCTGGATGGCCGCCAGACCGACGCTGCTGGAGGCGGCCGTGATGACCACGGGATCGCCGGGTTGCAGTCGCCCGACTTCGACCAGGGCGCCGTAGGAGGTGAAGGCGGGCACCCAGATGGCCGCGCCGGTCACGGCGTCCATGCCATCTGGGCGGCGGATCAGCCGGTGCGCCGCCACGATGGCCCGGTCGCCGTAGATCCCGTGGATCGACATCCCGTCGTCGTTCGGCTTGGCCACGATGCTGACCGCGTCACCGACCGCGACTCCGGGAACGCCCGGCCCGACGGCTTCCACGACGCCGGCGGCCTCGGTGCCCAGGCGCGAGGAGGGCAGCACCGCGTCGTAGTAGTACCGGCCGGTGCGCAGGAACACCTCGCCCCGGTTGAGGCCGAACGCGTCGATGCGCACCCGCACCTCGCCGGGACCGGGCTCACCGATCTCCACGTCCGCGAGGTAGAGCACCTCGGGACCGCCAAGCTCGTCGAACAGCACTGCCTTGGCTTTCATCACGCAAATCCCCTCGGTCTGGTGTTTCGGTCACTGCTGGCAGACCGGCGACACCTCAACAGAGTGTTCGCCGTTCAAAGAGAGAACGCCGTTCAAACTTAGTGCGCCGTACTCTAACGTAGCGGTGTAAGCTGTCAAGCGTGCAAGAGCAGACAGTGGGCCGACGGGCACGGTTGCGGGCGCAGACCACCGCGGAGATCAAAGCCGTCGCGCTCAAGCACCTGACCGAGGGCGGCCCCGACGCGGTCTCGCTGCGCGCGATCGGCCGCGAGATGGGCATGAGCGGCAGCGCCATCTACAGCTACTTCGAGACCCGGGACGCGTTGATCACCATCTTGATCAACGACATCTACACCTCGCTGCTGGACCAGGTGGAGACCGCACGCGACACCGTCGCCCCCGACGACATCGCCGGCCGGATCCTGGCCTGGGGGGAAGCCGTACGGGCGTGGTCGCTGGCCAACCCCGAAGGCTTCCGGCTGATCTATGGCGATCCGGTCGCCGGTTACCACGCGCCGACCGGCGGTCCTGCCCCCGAGGCCGCCAAGCGCGCCTGCCTGGGACTCACCGAACTCGCCGCCGCCGCTTGGCCGTACGCGAAAGGCACTCAGCCATCCACCGGCCATCAGTGGTCGGACTTCTCACCAGGCCTGGCCGCCACCGTACGCGAGCATTTCCCCGACCTGCCCCCGGCCGCGGTCGCCCTCGCCTTGCGCATCTGGGGCCGCATGCACGGCCTGATCTCTCTGGAGGTCTACGGCCACCTTCACTTGCAGACCAGCGATCCCGCCAAGCTCTACCATGCCGAGCTGCTCGACCTCATCAGATCTCTGGGGCTCGAAGCAGGTTGACCGACGGCCAGCGCCAAGCCGCCCGGCGATCTGCTGGACGCTGTAAGGACTTGCCCGTCCGCCCGCCCCTTCCGCCCCGCCCGCCCCTTCCGGCCTTTTAGGGGGCCACTGCTCGGGTGGGTAGCCCCGGTGCCCCACCCAAATGGGTGCGGGGTGGGCCATATGCAGAACAGGCAATCGCGCACGGAACTCTGTTTCGAATCAGGCGCAAGCGGGAGCACGGTGGCACGGCGGAATCGCCATGAAAAATTCGGGATTACGCAATACCGCTCGCGATCTGGCAGAGCCTAGCGAGGGACCTCGAACCAGACGGATCGCCCCGCCTCATCCTGTTCCCAGCCCCAGGACGACGACAGTTCCCTGACCAACCACAGTCCCCGGCCGTTCTCCTGGAGCGGGTCGACCTGTTCGGGGATCTGCGGAATGGCGCCGGCCGAGCCACCGTCGATCACCTCGACATGCAATGCGTGACCGTTGTCGCTCACCACCAGTCGCATCACTCCATAAGCTCCGCGCCCGGAGTCCGAGTACCGCACGGCATTGGCCAGCAACTCGCTGACGAGCAGTTCCACGTGTTCGATTTCCTTGAATCCCGCCGCGTCCAGGAGTCTCCGTACGAACGCCCGTGCCACCGGCACCGAACTCGTCCTGGCCGGGAGATCGACGGCGCCCAGAAGGGTCATGGTCCTCATTGCGCCGCTCCCCAGATGTGATCCGCCGCATCGTCCGCCAGCGCCCGTACCCGCCGGCTCTCGCCCCGGCCCCACGTGAAGAACCACACCCCCTTACGCCGTAGTGCCATGACCCTCAGCGAGCCGCACGGCCGGGGAACCAGCAGAACCGGCTCCTTCCTGGGTGCCAGCTCGACCGCCGTGCCGAGACCGCGCCTGCGCAGGTCCCACGCCAGCCGGATCAGGTGAATGAACTCCTCTTCCTGCCGTTTACCTGCATCCATGGACAATCCTCCTGATCTTCCCCGGCCCCCGATGAATGGATACGAATTGGCCGCCCGATGTGCGCGGTATGGCCGCGAGCCCCTCATCCGATGCGGATTTTCTCTGCCAAGGGTGCAGGTGGAGGAGTAGATTAAAAAGGGAAATGGCCTCACGGTCTCACCACATTAACGGTGAGATCTGGGTGGTATTCGTGAGATGGAGTGAGACCACCGGAGAAAAGGGATATGCCTAACCCAATCGAGATCAACCCCGAAGAATCGCCTCAGGCGCGTTTCGCCTATGAGGTACGCGAGCGTCGCCTTCAAGCGGGATGGACGCAATTGCAGTTGGCGCGCATGCTGACCGTGTCCGTGAGCACCGTGGGCATGCTCGAAACGCTCAAGCGCAAGCCCGAACGACGCTTCGCGGAGGGGTGTGACAGAGCGTTCAAGCTCGATGGTGTCTTCTACGAGCTGTGGAAGAGGACAAGATGGGACACGGCTCCCGAGCACTTCCGAGACTTCCTGGCACTGGAGATGCAGGCGTCCGCGCTTCAAGTCTGGGATCCTCTGCTGATCCCCGGGCTCTTCCAGACCGAGTCGTACGCCAGGCGGATCTTCGAGGATGAGCCGGGTATCACGCCGGAGCTGATAGAGCAGCGGGTCGGTAACCGCTTGCAGCGTCAGGCCATGCTGTCACGCGAGAACGCGCCCATGGTCTGGAGTCTCATAGACGAAGGGGTTCTCCATCGCCCCATGGGCGACGCAAAAATGATGCGTGAGCAGCTGGATCGGCTCCTGGAGATGGCCAGGCATCCACGAGTGACGATTCAGATCGTCCCCTACGCCGCATGGTCGGCGGTCGGTCTCCAGGCGTCTTTCACGATTGCCGAGCTGCGCGGCGCCCCGTACAGCGTGTATGTCGAGAGCGCACCGCGCGGTCTAACGGTGGGAGACCGTGAGACCATAGCAGCACTAGTAGGGCGATATGACGCCTTACGAGCTGCGGCCTTCCCACAGAACCTATCGCTCGGCATCGTCAAGGAAGTGATGGCGCAATGGATCTGAGTAACGCGAAGTGGCGTAAGTCCTCCTGGTCTAGCGGCGACGGCGGAACATGTGTAGAGGTGGCCTCCAACCTGCCCGGAGTCGTCGCCGTCCGTGACAGCAAGAACCCCGACGGGCCCGCTCTCGTCTTCACCCCCACGCAATGGCACGCGTTCCTTCGGGGGATGAAGGCTTAAAAGCCGCTGACGCGATGAGCTGGGGCAGCGGCCGGCGGAGGACCGGCCGTCCCTGGCTGCCTGGCTAACCGCAGTGCGTCCACTTGCCTTCTGGGGTGCCTCCGTGGACGGCGGGCTTGGAGCCGATCCTGACCGCCCCGGTGAACTGGACGCACAGGTTGTCGGCGGGAGCGTACACCGGGCCCGCGAACCATTTGTACTTCGCGCTGCCATCGGCGACCCCGGTGTCACGGCCGTCGTACTTCTTGTTCCCGTTCCTGTCCACGAAGAGCGCGACGTACAGATAGCTCGTCTTTCCGACGTAGGAGCCTGCCACCCGGGCAATGGCGCATTTCCTGTGCGCGGTGCGGCTGTGGTACAGCGTGACGGTGCCGTACGCCTTCCCGTCCTTCGCGCCTTTCGCAATGGGATAGGTGGCTACCTTGCGGTACGAATGTCCGCAGGCGCCCTGGGGGAAGGCCTGCGCGGGACCGGCGGGCACCAAGGTGAGGGCGGCCGTGGCGGCCAAGGTCATGCCGCCCGCGACCCAACGAGTGATCTTCAAGGGCTCTCGCCTGACTTCTCAGGAGATGGTTATGGATCATCCCTAATAAGCGAATAAGTGGGTGATCACGCTAGCATGGCCGCCTTTGGAGCTCCCAACACGACGAGCTGAGGCAGCGCCGGGGAGCCGTAGCCCAGCTTCGCGCTAGGGCGTGTATCGAATGTGCTGGTCGCCGACGTGACACCGTCGGCGAGCGATCCAAAATCACGTGCAACCTGCGCCCAGTCATGATGGGATCATTCGTGATGAATGTCCATTTTCTCAATGACGCCGACTTGACGGACAGGATGGAGCAGAATCTGGCGGAACATGCCTGTCACCTGCATCGGAGCATGAGCGGTGCGACCGTTACAGAGACTGATGACCTCCTAGTCGCCGACAGCAGCCTGGACGACGACACTTTCAACATCGTTGCCGCGGCCCGCTTCACCGTCACCACCGCTACGGCACGTATCACCGAGACCGCCCGGACACTGGCTCGCACCGGCCGCCGCTTCTCCTGGTGGGTGGGGCCCGCCTCGAGGCCACCGGACCTCACCGCCCGCCTGACGGCGGCTGGTCTGCCAGCATCCGAACGCGAGACGGCGATGTGGGCCGAGCTGGACGACACCCTGCCGCTGCCCGCCGCCCCAGGACTGGACATCCAGACGGTGGCCACGCCCGAACAGCTCGCCGACTACGCCGCGGTTCTCGCCGCGAACTGGACCCCGCCCGCTGACACCGTCCGCCGCTTCTTCACCCAGGCCGCCCCGCAGGCCCTGGCCGCGCACTGTCCGGCCCGTTACCTGGTCGGCTACGTAGACGGCCGTCCGGTCTGCTCGGCCGAAGTGTTTCATCACGCGGGGGTTGCCGGGATCTACAACATCTGCACCCTGGCCGCCCACCGCCGACGCGGCTACGGCGGTGCCATCACACTCGCCGCACTCCACACGGCCCGCGACCGAAACCACCACATGGCGGTCCTGCAGGCGTCCACCGACGGCGAGCCCGTCTACCGCCGCCTGGGATTCCGCTCCTGCGGCCAGTTCACCGAACACACCATCAACCCCTGAACACCCCGAACTCCACAAGCCACCGCCCACTTTCACAACGATCCTGGTCACAGCCACTCGTTGATGGCCGCGACGAGAACGGTCGCCTCGTAGCGGACCGCGAGCTTGTCATACCTTGTGGCAACCGCCCGGTGCCTCTTGAGACGATTGATGCCGCACTCGACCGCGTGGCGTGCCGAGATCATCCCACGCCCGAGATCCACTTTCGATACACGCCCTAGGCGCCTATATAGGCGTTGAGCAGTGAGAAGGCGCGAAGGGTCAGCAGGGTCAGGGCGGCGGCACTGAGCAGGGCCGAGGTGCCGAAGATCGACCAGCGGAAGAGCCGGTAGGTGAGCGGCACCTTTCCCTCGCCGCCCCTGCCGGGCGTCCACGGGTGGCGCAGGTCGGCCATGCCGAGATCATCCTCGCCACCCGCGTCCCTGTCATCTCCACCCGCGCCCGGATCACGGTCTCGGCTCCCGTTGTGGTCCCCGCCCAAGCCACTACGCCCGTTCGGAGACACGCCGTTCGAGGCCGGCCCCGGCAGGGGCAGGCCGGTGAGCCAGGCCAGCAGGCGGCCGATCGCGCGCTCGTCGGCGGGAAGGCCGGAGGCGAGGTAGCGCACCTCGCCGGCCGTCCTGGCCAGGTCGCGCACCATGTTGCCCAGCCCCACGCCGTCGAACCAGCCGGGCAGCCGGTCGGCGTCGCGTCCCACGTCGGTGCCTCGGAGCAGGTCGGCCTTGGTGACCACCACGGCGACCCGTTTCTGCCGTCCACCGTCCGCGCGCGCGGCGAGCTCGTTCCTGACCCGCTGGAAGGTGTCGGAGGGATCCTCGGCGGAGAGCACGACCCCGGCGCCTTCGAGTGACTGCCGTTCGGCGGCCGTCAGGCTCTCCTGCACCAGCGGGAGGGCGAACGGGTCGACCACGATGAGCATCGCCTCGCCGTGGGCGAGGTAGCTCATCGCCTCGACCTGCGTGGCCCCGGTGAAGCCCTCGCCGGACGGGTCGAAGAGGTACAGGATGCGGTTCCCGCTGCGGGTTCTGGAGCCGGGCAGCGTGATGTCCACCATGGTGGCGGACGGCGCCGCGGTCGTGGTCTTGGAGACCCTCCCAAGCCGCAGCTCCCGGCGGAACCGGGCGAAGGCCATCTCGTCGCCCTGGACCACGAAGCCGGCGCGGCCCCGGGCGTCCTTCACCACGCCGTGGAGGGCGTTGATCGCGAGCACCATGAACGTCGTCTTGCCCGCGTCGGGCCCGCCGACGAACGGCAGGGGCTCGATCCTGGCGCGTCCGATCCGATGCGGCAGGGCGCGCTCGCAGACTGGGCAGTACGCCTGGAGGCGGAAGCGGCCGAGCACGATCGCGGTGGGGAGCCGCGTGCCGCACCGGCACACGTGCCTGAACGCTCCGTCGCGGTTCGGAGTCAGGCGCCGGTGCCGCTCGCCGCAGGTCGGGCACGCGTACTCGGGCAGCGCGATACGGGCGTAGCACCCGGGGTGCGGGCAGGTCTGCAGGATCCGCCGCGCCCGCATGAAGATCTGCTCCACGCCGAGCAGGAGCAGCACGCAGACGACCCACACCAGCAACCCGGCCGCGAGGACCAGCGCGTACGCGGAGGTGAACGCCAGCCCGACGGCCGCGAGCGGGATCACGGCCAGGGCGAGGCCTGCCACGACGGCGAGCCAGACGGGGAGCAGGAAGAAACCCTGGACGTTCGTCATGAGCCGCCGCGTCACCGTGCTCAGCGCCGTTCTGGCCGCCTCGGCGATCGCGGGGACGGCGGATCGGAGGATCTGCCACCAGTCCAGCGACCCCTGACTGAAGAGGTATTGCCGATAGGTGGGGTCCCGTTTCTCGTCCCCCGTTCCCGGGACCGCGGGGGACGCTCCGCTCGCCGTCGTGGGAAACAGCACCCGCCCGGCACGCAGGAAGTAGTACCCGGTCCCCGCCAGCGTGGCCGCGACCAAGGTCAGCGCGCACACGATCGGGAACCCGTACAGGAACCCGAAATACATGCACGCGACCCATAACGCGATCAAGAACACGGCGACGAGCGGCATCAGCGGGCCTCTCGTTTCCAGGGTGGGCCGCGGCGGGCCTTGGCCATTTCCCTGAGGCCGGCCGCCAGCTCGCCGTCATGCTTGAAGTGCGACTCCACCGACCCGAACAGCGACCAGCTGCTGAGCTGCGACCGCGCCCAGGCGTCCAGGTCGGGTACGGTCGCCGCCGCCAGGTGGAGGCGGACCGCGACCTCCAGCAGGGCCATCTGCTCGTCGCGGCCCCTGCGGCCGTCCAGCCAGGCGCGCGTCAGCCCGGCTCGCCCGGCCTGCGGCGACTCCTTGACCACCTCGGCCCTGAACCTCGGATCCCGCCGGGTCAGCGCGCGCGCGGCGGCGGCCACCGCCTCGCGGAGCAGCTCCTCGTCCGCGTCCTGGCCGAGGCCCTCCAGCCGCTGGAGCAGCGCCGCCGCGTCCCGGGGCCGGGCGGCCTCGCCGACCCCGGTCGCCAGGAGCACCACCTCGGCGTCCGTGGCGGGGTACCCGGGCACGGTGTCGCGTACCAGCCCGGCGAGCCGCACCACCTCGGGGTCCTCGAAGCCCGCCGCCAGGAACGCACGGATCGGCAGGTCGCTGAGGTGCGGCGAGACGCTCATGGCGTTCCCGAGCCTGCCGACCAGCGCTGAGCATTCGGCGGTGCCGGGCGGGGCCTCCCAGACCGACAGCAGGGCCGCGTCGCGGACCGCCGACAGGTCGTCGTGCACGCCGGAGCCCAGCCTGATCAGCATCACCGTCGCGTCGATCCGCGAGATGCGCTCGCGCCGTACGAGGGAGAGCACCACGGCCGTGCCGGTGCGCGGCGCGTGCGACAGGTCGCGCGACTCCAGCCGCGCGCACACCGCGTCCGACAGCATCCGGTGGCGGACGCCGGCCGTCGCCTCCTCCATCCCGTGGACGGCCCCGGCGAGCACGGCCTCGCGCAGGTCGACCGGCACCCGTTCCAGCAGGGGCCCGAGGTCGCCCCTGCCGTCGCGGACCAGCGACCGCGCGGCGCTCCCGAGGTCGGCGGCGGCCACGGGCGCCCCGACCGCGTGGGCGATGCCCGCCGCGCGTCCCAGCTCGTCCAGGTCGCGGGCGGCGGCGAGCGCGCGTGCGGCCTCGCGGCCGAGCGCGTCCCGGGTCTCCTGCCGCCGCGCCGGCCGGGGCGGGGGCAGGGTGTGGTCGCGCAGGGCCAGTACGGCGCACCGCGCGGCGCAGCGTTCCGCGGTGTCGGACGGGGCGAGGTCGCGGACGGCCGAGGCCAGCTCGTAGCCCATCTGGCCGGACATCCGCCCGAGGTCCCGCCACAGCCATTCGGGGAGGTCCCCGGAGAGCGTGCGGGCGATCGCCGCCTGCTCCTCGGCGGTCACGCTCGCGTCCCCCCGGCAGAACGCCAGCAGCGCCGCGCCCGTCTCCGGATCGAACCCCGCCGCCCCCGCGCCTTCCACCCCCGGGCCGTAAGCCCCGCGCGCGGACGCCGTGGTCGCCGCCGGGGCGTACGTCTCGCGGCCGGGTGAACCGGGTGAAGTGGCCGTGTCCAGAGCGGGGGCGGCACGTCCGAGTTGTTCTTCCAGGGCCCCGAGCTCGCTGATCGCGTCGATTCCGGCCAGGTCCGACCGGCGCCAGCAGTCCGTCACCGTGCGGGCGAAGCGGCCCAGAGACGCGAAGCGTCCGGGCGAGGGGAAGCGGCCGAGAGGGGGGTGCGCGTCCGGGGGGTCGTCCAGCCGTACGACGGCGGCGTCGATGTCGGACGGCATCCAGACGTCCGGGGTCGTGCCCACGATCACGTAAGGGGCGGTGCCGGGATCGGCGCTGTAGGTCAGGAACGGCAGACGGGCCGCCACCGGCCACGGCAGGGAGTACGAGATGACCGCGATCCACCGCACGATCTCCTCGACGTCGGCGGAGACCAGAACGAGGCGGCCGTGCCCCCGCGAGAGCGCCGTCCCGACGATCTCAAGCAGGACGCCGAGCCGCGTGTAGGCTGCCTCGCCCCCGCGCGCGAGCCAGGCGGCGAGCGACTCGGGGTCCACGCGGTCGCCGGGCAGCGGGTCGGCGAGCTCGGGCAGGGCCGTGCCGGGAGGCGCGGGGACGTCCGACCACAGGGACGCCTGCCAGAACTCGACCGGCCGCAGCCCCGTCAGCTCCCCGGGGCCGGCGACGACGGCGTGGCCGAGGAAGTTGCCGTACCGGCCGGAGTAGTCCTGGCCGAGGTAGACGCAGCGGGTGAGCACGCTCAGCTCGCCCAGCATGCCGTACGCCAGGGCGACGGGCAGCTCGGCGACCTGCGCGGGGGTCGGGGCGAGCGGGGCGTCCGGCGGGGGCTTGTAGGCGAGGTACGCGGCGACCTTGCCGGCGAGGCCCGGAGGAAGCCCCGGCGACTCGGCGACGAACTGGAACCCGGCGCGCCCGGACGGCCCGGCCTCCGCCGAGGTGTAGTGCAACTGCCACGCCACCACCCCTCACCCCCGCCCGCAATCAGGCGCACCGAACCCCCGAGACCGAGAACCCCGCATCCCGACCCCGTGGAACCGGAAGCCGCGGGTGGGGAGATCGCAGTACGGCCCGGGGCAGGCGGGGGTCATCTGCGGGCTCCGGTGAGCATGCCGAATCTGTACAGGAGCCACAGCAGGGGATCCTCGACGCGGTAGGGGCGGATGCCTCCGGGGCCCACCGCGTCGCGCCCGGGGACCCCGCCCAGGGCCGAGAGCCCGAACAGCGCGAAGTCGGTGAAGTGCTGACGCAGGTAGCGGTCGACCATCCCCGCCTGCCACTCGTCCAGCAGGGCCCTGACCTGCTCGTGGACCGCCTCCCTGTCGTCCAGGTCGAGCGTGCCCGAGGGGGTGCGCGCCCGGTGCAGGGCCGACTGCGCGTCCATGCCCTCCTGCAGCGCGTCGATCTTGCTGAGCGCCACCGCGACGGGCACCTTCAGCCGCCCCGACCCGGCGCGGTCGCGCAGCAGCTCGGTCACCCGGCTGATGACGTTGATCGGGTCGCTGTCGGGGTCGCCCGCGTTGACCCCGCTCCCGGCCTGGGCCGGGCCGCTCAGCGAGGCCTTGGCCCCCGGCAGCTCCATCGGGTCGACCAGGAAGATGATCGCGTCCGCCGCGTTGAGGTAGCGCAGGTGCGTCTCGGTGGACTCGCGGCTCCGAAGGTCCTCGCCCGCGGTGTCGAACAGCACCAGGGTCAGCGACATCGTCCTGGTGCGCAACCGCCCGGGCACCGTGCGGGTGAGCAGGTACACCAGCGGGTCGCGCGGCTCGGTCGCGGCGGGACGCGTGGTGCTGAGCAGCCGCTGCTCGCCGTAGAGGGGACGGGCGAAGTCCTGCTTGTAGCGGGCGATCGTGCGGTCGTCGCAGGCCACCAGCGATGCGTCCAGCTCCGCCCCGACGCGGTTGGTCAGCTCGTGCAGCAGCACCGCGATGTAGGTGCTCTTGCCCGACCCCTTGGCCCCGACCAGCGCGACGATCCTGCCGGGGTTCGCGCAGTACTCGGCGGGCAGCCGGTTGTGGCACTCGGGGCACGCCCGCCACCCGGTGGAGCGCCCGCAGTCGGGGCAGTCGGCCCGGCGCCCTGGCCTGCGCACCGAGAAGACCGGGGGCAGGGACGCGGCGGCGGGGGAGCCGAGGTACTCGGCCAGGGTCTCGTCCAGCCGCGCGTCGCAGCCGCCGCCGCGCCCGGCCCTGCCCGCGCAGCGGAACGCGATGCGGTTGCGGTCGAGCCGGGCGAAGCAGAACGGGCAGGTGATCTCCAAGGGCTCATCCCACCTTCATCCGCCGGACCGGCGGGTCGATCAGGGCCACGTCGCTCCCCGCCCCCTGGGCCCCGCCGTCAGATTCGGCGAAGCAGCGCAGCCAGTACGGCTTGGCCTGCCGCGGCGCGGGGACGGTCAGGCGGGCGGGCACGTCCAGGTCGGTCCATTCGTCCAGCAGCACCCCGTCGTCGGCCGACTTGGGCTGGACGAGGCCGGGCTTGAGCACCAGGACGAGGCGGTGGAGGCGTACGGGCCGGTCGGCGCGCACGTCGACCACCAGTGAGCGCCGCCACGCCGGGCCCTGCTGGCTGAGGTCGTAGTGGACGGGGACGTGCCCGGCCAGCCGCAGGCTCACGGCGGGGCCGCGCAGGCGCTCGCCGTGGATCAGGGACGTGGGCGCCACCTCGACGGTGACGGGCTCCCCCTCGGGGACCTCCAGCCGGACGCCGCCCTGCGCGCTGTAGGCGGCGGAGTTGACGATCATGCTGTGCCCGTTCCAGCGCACCTCCACCTCGGGCACGTCCGGCGGCCAGACGAAGCCGACGTAGACCGTGACGCCGCGTCGCTGCGCGGTGAGGCGGGTCGGGGGCGCCAGGTTGACGTGGTCGGCGTGCGCGCCGACCGTGGCCAGCTCGCCGGCCACCGTGACCGCGAGCAGCACGCCGGGGCTGCCTCCCGGGCGGATGGCCTGGCCTTCCCGGGTGGGGAAGGCCGGGATCGCCCGGCTCGCGGCGCGCAGCTCGGCGAGCGAGAGCGTGGTGCCCACCGGCCACGGCGGCGCCGAGTCCAGCGCGACGATCTCCAGGGTGCCGTCCGGCGGCTCCTCGTACCGTACGAGCAGCGTGCCGGGGGCGGTGGGATCGCGGCGGAGGGTGAACTCGCTCACCGGCCGGGGGCGTCCGCGCGGGGTCACGGTGTGCCGCACGCCGGGAGTGACCACCTCGCCGTCCGGGCCAGGGTAGGCCGCCGAGACGACGTAGGTGTGGCTCGTGCCGTTGACCACGTCCCTGTCGCGGAAGCCGGTGTCGTCGCAGGCCAGCGCCAGCCCGTCGCGGGTCACCACCACCCGCGCGGCCTCGGGGGGCAGGGACCACCGGCCAGACACCACGCCGTCGCCCGCCGTCACCCGGACGTCGCGCGGCTCGGGCCGCACGATGACCGGGGCCGCCGCCGCGGGCATCGACGCGGCCTCGTCCCGGCGCGCCACCACCGAGTAGGTGACCGGCGTGTTGACCGGGGGACGCTCGTCGCGCGCGGACGGCCGCTCGGTCGTCTCCAGCGGCACGCCGTTCCTGTGCACCTCGTACACGACGCGGCCGGCCCGCGAGGGCGAGGGCTGCCACACCAGGCTCACCCCCTCGTCGTGGAGGTTCGCCCGCACGGCCCGCGCCGGGTGGGGCGCCAGCCGTACGAGCAGCTCGGCCGCACCGGGCAGGTCGGGCACCCGCTGGAGCGCGTCACGCAGCGCGAGCCACGCGTCGTCGGGGTCCAGGGCGGCCCGCGCGCGGTCCCGAAGCTGCACGGCCCGCGCCAGCCTGGCCCTGACCTCGGTGGCGAGCTCGGCCGCCTCGCCGGTGAGCGCGCCGGGGCCGAGCGCGTCGGCGAAGTCGGCCGCCGCGTGGATCTCGCCGGCGTCGACCAGCTCGCGCAGCCGCGCCGACGCGCCGCTGGCCACGCCGCCCTCCCCGCGCACGGCGAAGATCAGCCTGCGGGCGTCGCCGGGGGCCAGGTCGAGCTCGGTGGTCGCGTGCCGCAGCAGCGTGTCGTCGTAGGGGTGCTCGCGGATTCGCTCGCGCAGGCGGGAGACGATGTCGTACCGGATCAGGACGGACGGGTCGGGGGAGTTGCGCAGGGCGGCCAGCACCGTGTCGGCGCTGATCGTCCACGGCCCCCTGGTGCGGGAGGCCCACCGCCGCTCGACCTCCCCGATGGCGTCCTCCACCGGCCCCGCGCCCGGCACGGAGAAGCCGTCGAGCACCCTCATGTCCGCGCAGCGGTCGCCGAAGACGAAACGGCCCAGATGGCTCAGCCCGAGGGTGTCGAGCGCCTCGCGCGCCTTGCCGTACCCGGGGTACGGCGCGGCCTCGGGGAGCGCGTCGGGCTCGCGGACCTCGATGGACCGCTCGGCTGCCAGGCGCACGGCCTCCTCGTGGCCGACGCCGCTCGACCGGGCGATCGTCGCGAGGAGCGCGGGGGACAGCATGCGCAGCCGGCCCGCCGCGTCGTCGATGCGGCTACGGGCGTCGGCCAGCCTGCGCGCCGCCCTGCGCTCCGAGTCGCCCAGCGCCGCGCGGAGCGGCGAGAGGTCGCCCTCGGCGGCGGCCGAGAAGATCGGGGCGAACCGGGCGTGGTCGGCCTCCAGCCGGTCGGCCAGCCGCTTGTACTTCAGCATGCCCCGGGCGCGCCGCCAGCACTGGCGCACCAGCTTGACGGTCTCCGCCACCTCGGTCGCGGTCATCGCCTCGCGCAGCTGGTAGCGGACGCGCAGATCCTCGGGCGGGAGCCCGCCCGCCTCGCGCGCGGGCTCCAGCACCTCGCGGGTGTACCGCTGCTCGTCGAAGGCCATGCGGCCGCCCGGCTAGCTGACCTGGACGCGGGACAGGGCGGCCCGCGACTCGGCCACCTCCTCCTCGGACATGCCGCCGATCTGGATGCGCAGCTCCAGCTCCTCGCCCGTCTCGCGCTCGCGGGAGGTCACCTGCAGCAGGCCGGAGGTGTCGAGCGCGAACGTCACCTCGATCGGCCACCCGGACGGCTTGCCCGGCGGGATCTTCAGGACCCCCTCGGCGATCAGGCCGTTGTCGTCGGGCTCGTCGGACTCGGCCTGCCCCGCCTGCTCCATGACCTCGACGGTGACGCCGGTCTGGCCCTGGTCGATGGTGTAGAACTCCTGCGTCACCGCGGCCGGGAGCGGGTCGTTGGCGTGGACCAGATGCTCGACGCTGCGCCGCCGGGTCTCCTTGTCGGTGACGACGATGCCGAAGGCCCGGGAGGCGACGGTCTTGATGGTGCGCCCGGCGATCTGCTCCTGCTGGTCGGCCGACAGGCCTGCCCGCGCGGCCATGTCCTCGGCCCGCGCGGTCTCGCCGGACAGCAGCAGCCGCCGGTAGGTCTCCTCGAAGGCGTACAGGGCCGCGCCCTTGGCCACCGCGAGGTCGGGGTCCTGGAGGCGGGGGGTGAGCTGGAACTCCTTCTGCAGGACCTCGGTCACCGCCGGCATCTTGGTGGACCCGCCCACCAGCACCAGGTGGTCGTACGCCTGCACGCCCTTGACCGCGGCGGTCTCCATGGTGCGCCTGGTGATCTCCACCGTGCGGTCGAGCAGGTCGCGGGTGAGCTCGGTGAACGCCTCGCGGGTCAGCTCGACCTTGGCCACCCTGCCCTCGTGCACGACGCGGACGGTGTGCTGGGTGCGCGTGGAGAGAGTCTTCTTGAGATCCTCGGCGTCCCGGCGGAGCTGCTGCTCGGACTGCTTGTCGAGCAGGGGGCTCCCCGCGTCGGGGTGCTCGGCCTCGAACCGGTCGGCCAGGTGCTCGACCAGCCGGTCGTCCCAGTCGGCGCCGCCCAGCTCGTGGTCGCCGTCGGTGCAGACCACCTCGATGTTCCCGCCGTGCAGCGTGATCACCGTGGTGTCGAAGGTGCCGCCGCCGAGGTCGTACACCAGGATCGTGTGGTCCTGGTCGGGGTTGAGCACGCCGTAGGTGATCGCCGCCGCGATGGGCTCGGAGACGATGTCGATGACGTTGAGCCCGGCGATGTGGCCGGCCTTGCGCGTGGCGTCGCGCTCGGCCGCGCCGAAGTAGGCGGGCACGGTGACCACGACGTCCTCGACGGGCTCGCCGGTGGCGGTCTGGGCGTCGTCGGCGAGCTTGCGCAGGATGAACGCGGAGATCTCCTCCGGCGTGTACGGCCGGTCGTGCCTGACCCGCGGCACATCGTGCCCCATATCTCGCTTTATGCGGCTGACCACGAGATCGGGTTCGAGCACGGCGCTGTCCTTGGCCGTGGCGCCCACCACGACGTTGTCGGGGGACTCGAAGAACACCACCGACGGAGTGGTGTCGGTGCCTTCGAGATTGCGCAGCACCGTCGGCCGGCCGACGTCGTCGACAGAGGCGATGCAGGAATACGTCGTACCCAGGTCGATCCCGTAAACAGCCATCGCCTACTCGCTCTCCTTGTTCGTGCCGCCGTTCGTACTGCCGTCCGTGCCGTCCTCTGTGGCCCCGGTGTCCGTGCCGGCCCGCCCGACGACCACCGACGCCTTGCGCAGCACCCGGTCGCCCATCGCGAAGCCCTCGACCAGCACCTCCACGACCGTCCCGTCCGCGCCGGAGCCCACCTCGGCCGTATGGGCCGGGCGGTGGAGGGCCGGGTCGTACGCGTCGCCGGGCTCCACGGTGAGGAGCTCCGCGCCCGTACGGCCGAGCACCTCGGCCACTTCGTCGGCCAGCGCCGACAGTAGCGGGCCCGCCAGCTCGGGAGAGGGGGAATTCGGTCCCTGCCAGCGGGTGCCCTCGCGCACGAGCGTGTCGTAGAGCCGGTAGAGGCCCGCCCTCACCGGGGTCAGCGCCTCCTGGAGGAGCCCGTGCCGCAACTGCTGGTTCTCGGCGTGCAGCCGGTCGATGACCTGCTCCCGGTGGGCCGCCCGCTCGTGCTCGCGCCTGACCGTCTCCGTGAGCGCCGCCAGCTGCCGGGTGAGCTCCTCGGCCTGACGCGCGAGCTCCTTGGCGGCGTCGGGAAGACCGGGATCGTCCGGGAGAGGGGAAGGTGGACCTTCCCCGGAGACAGGCTCGCGTGGCTCTTTAGGGCGAGGGGCCATCTATCTCCTAGTGCCGGAAACTTGCGAATTTCTGACGTCTGCAACTCTAGCCATCAAAGACCCTGCCCGGGAGAGATTTAGATGTCCACTAGTGAGTCGTATGTCATGATTAGTTGGTATTCCGAGCATCTTTCGGAGTCGGTCGGCGTGACCGTATACAAGGCCTCGCGCGGCGGGCGTCCAAAATTCTCGGCGTAAAGGCGGTGCATCCCATGCATCCCATGCGTCCCATGAGTCACATATCTGCTCTATGCGTCGCGAGCAGGACAATGAGGGTCGAGTCGAAGCCGTCACCGAGGTAAGCGGCAAGGTGCCCGTCCGGATCTCGGGATAGTCGCTTCCGCGACATGGAGTACGTGAAGGGTGAGCCGCCCGACGCCAGGCCGGAGCCTCCGGTGGCTTCGGCCCTCGGGCGATGGCGACCCGCGGCACCATTGACGCACTACCCGCTCAAATGCTCATATGTTCCGATCTGTCGTTGATCTCGTAGCACGCTAACCAACCTTCCTGTTTACGCTCGCGACATCCCCCAAGGTTCCTTCTATGGGCTTGTCGGGCAGAACGGCGCCGGTAAGACCACCACCTTGTCCATGGCCGTCGGCTTGCTCCGTCCCGATGGTGGCAACGCGCGGATCTTCGGCGCCGATGTCTGGTCCGACCCGGCCAAGGCCAAGACGCTGGTCGGCGTGCTGCCCGATGGGATGGCCATGCCCGAACGGCTCACCGGCCGCGAGGTGCTGACCTACCTTGGGCTGCTCCGCGGGCTGCCGCGCGAGGTCGTCGACCAGCGGGCCGAGGAGCTGCTGTCGGTGCTGGAGCTGGACGAGGCGGAGAAGACGCTCGTCATCGAGTACTCCACCGGAATGCGCAAGAAGATCGGGCTGGCCACCGCGCTGCTGCACGCGCCGCGGCTGCTCGTGCTCGACGAGCCCTTCGAGGCCGTGGACCCGGTGTCGGCCGCGACGATCAAGACGATCCTGCGCGGTTTCGTGGCCGGTGGTGGGTCCATCGTGCTCTCCAGCCACGTCATGGCCCTCGTGGAGCAGCTCTGCGACCACGTCGGAGTGATCGACAAGGGCAGGGTGGCCGCGGCGGGACCCCTGGACGAGGTCCGTGGCGTCGGCTCCCTCGAAGACGCCTTCGTCGGCCTCGTCGGCGTCTCCGGCGGCGGAGCGAAGGAGCTGTCGTGGCTGTCGCGCTGACCATGGTCCAGATGAAGGTGGCCGTGCTCCGTAACTCGATGACCGGTCAGCGGGCCGGCTTCGTCGTCATGGGCGCGCTGAGCGGCTTGGTCCTGGCGGCCGGCACGATCTTCCTGGCCTTCTCGGGGGCCGACCTGCTCGCGGCCACCTACGCTGTCTGGATGCTGGGCTGGGTCTTCGGCCCCACGTTCAGCGGTGGTGGTGACGAGACGCTCCGGCCCGAGTACTTCACGCTGCTGGGCCTGCCGCCGCGCCGCCTGGCCTCCGGACTGCTCGTGTCGGCCTTCGTGGGAGTGGCGCCCGCGATCAGCCTGCTCGCCCTGACCGGGCTCGCGGTCTTCGGGGTACAGCTGGGCGTCGCGGCCGCCCTTGTCTCGATCCCCGCACTGCTGCTCCAGCTTGTGGTGTTCGTCCTGCTCTCCCGGGTCGCGGTCGCCGTACTCGGCCTGGCCCTGCGCTCGCGCGTGGGAGCGATCGGCGCCGGGCTGACCAACGGCCTGATCCTGGCGTTCCTGGGCCAGATCTGGGTTGTCTTCGTGGCGCTCGGCGAGGCGGGCGGCATCCCGCCGGTGGTGACGACGCTGGCCCGTTACCTGCCCTCCGGCTGGGGGCTGGTCGCGGTCGAGGCCGCCGCGTCCGCCGACTGGGTGCGGGCGGCCGGCGCTCTCGGCGGCATGGCGGTGCTCATCGCCCTGCTGCTGGCCGCGTGGGCGGCACTGCTCACCCGACGCGCCGGGTCGACCAGGGCGGCCACCCGGGGACGCAGGCCGATGCGGGCCACCACCGCCTCCGGCGCCGTGCTCGCCAAGGAGCTGCGCACCTGGTCGCGCGACCTGGTGCGCACGCACCAGCTGACCTTCGCCCTCGCCTATGGCGTGTTCTTCGCCGCCGTCCCGCTGCTGATGGGCTGGACCGGGATGCTGCCCTGGGCGGGTCCGATCTTCGTCGTGATGGCCGCCGCCATGTCGGCCAACCTGTACGGCACCGACGGCACCGCGTTGTGGCTCACGCTCATGACGCCGGGAGCGAGCGACGTCCGCGGGCGGCAGCACGCGTGGCTGCTCACCGTCGCGCCCATCGCCCTCGTGCTGACGCTGTCCCTGGCCGCGGTCACCGGCGGGCCCTGGCCCATCCTTCTCGCCCTTCTCCTCGCGCTACTGGGCGGCGGCGCCGGGCTGGTACCCCTGGCCTCGGTGTACGCGCTCATCCCCGGCACCGACCCGCACCGGCGCGGCGGCAATCCACTGCGCTCCACAGAGGACGACGGTGCGGTCACCGGGATGGTGTACGCGCTGCTGGCACTGGTCGCCCTCACCGCGGTCCCCGCGGCGATCGCGACCGCGCTGTTCGGGTGGGCGGGCGTGATCGTGGGAGCCCTGACGGGTGTTCTTTGCTACTGGGGATTCGGGATTCTCGCCGAGCGCCGACTGCTCGCGCAGGGGCCCGAGCTGCTCGAGATGATGCGCACCGGACGCCGACCGGCCGCGAAGCCGGGCGTTCGGACCCGCTTCGAGGACCTGCCGCGCCGCGAGCGGATCATCACCGGGATCTGCTTCTCGATCGGCGCCATCCCGCTGTTCCCGCAGGGTTTGCTGGCCGGCTTCTTCAAAGCCTCCGAGAACCCGACGCGCGCGTGGTTCCTGGCCCTCTACCTGCCGTCGTGGCTGCAGTGGCCCACGATCGTGTTCATGGTCCTCCTGGGGCTGGCCATCTACGCGACCGGCGTGATCATCCCTTATCGCTACAAGAAGGACGCGCCGTAGCGTCGGGACATCTGGCGTCGCCGCACGGACGGTGTCAGGGACCTCACGACAGGCCCGCAGTGAGGGCGCGGAAGATTCTGCCTGCGGCTACGCTTTGTCGCGTGAGGTGGACGGCATGCTGCTGAGATTCCGGGTCGCGAATGTGCGTTCCCTGAGGGATGAGCAGGAGCTGACCTTTGTCGCGTCCCCGGAGGCGCCCGGCGCCCGCAAGGTGGAGCTGACGGACGGCACCTTAGGGGTACATCCCCTGATCGGTGTCTTCGGCGCCAACGCTTCGGGGAAGTCCAATGTCCTCGCCGCTCTGAGCGACATGCGGGATGCCGTGGTCTACTCCTACGCGCGTTGGGCCGCGTTCCAGCGCATCCCGCGCCATGTCTTCAGGCTGGACCCCAAGTGCGCTGACGAGCCTTCCTTCTTCGAGGTCGACGTCATCCTCGATGGTGTGCGTTGGACGTACGGGTTCGAGCTGGGGGCGGAGCGGGTCGAGTCCGAGTGGGTGCACAGCTATCCTCGGGGTCGCCGTCAGGAGTGGCTGGACCGGGACGCGTCCCGGCACGAGCCCTACCGCTGGCCCGGGAACCGGGTCCGGGACCGCGGCCAACTCGCCCGCCGGACGCGGCCCGACGCGCTGCTGCTTTCCACGGCCGGTACGGACAACCATCCACAGCTCTCCACGCTATTCCAGTGGTTCCGGAGCAATCTGTGGTTCATCGGTCCGGAGGGAGAGCGGGAGGACCGGGAAAGGGGTTTCACGGCCGAGCGGTTGGAGGGTGCGACTTCTCCCCCTCGACTGGCAGCACGAGTCGTTCGGGACCCGGTCCTGGTTCGCACTGCTCGGTCCGATACTGCTAGCCCTGGACGAGGGCGCGGTATTGCTGATCGACGAGCTGGACGCCAGTCTGCACTCTCGAATGGCGGCCGAGATCATCCGTATCTTCGCCGACCCGGATGCCAACCCGGCGGGCGCGCAGCTCATCTTCACCTCGCACGACGCTACCGTGCTGAGCAGCCCGAGCGGCGAGCGCCTGCTGGCGCCGGAGCAGGTCTGGCTGACCGAGAAGGACGAGGACGGCGCCACGAAGCTGTACGCGCTGACGGAGGCGGGGCCAGGCGAGGAGGAGAACCTGACCGTTTCGTACTTGGAGGGAGCGTTCGGCGCGGTGCCGGACCTGCTGGAGGGCCAGATCGCCCGGCGTATGGCGGCCGCACGGGAGGCGGGTCGGCATTGGTAGCCAAGAGAGCGAAGGGCAGGGACGCCCTTCTCCCGGCTCAAAACGGAAACCGCCGCCAGCGCGCCGTCTTCGTTTACACCGAGGGCGAGGTCACCGAGCCGAGTTACATCGACGCGGTCAGGGCGTTGTTGGGAAAGATGCCCGTCAGCATCCACATTGCGAACGGGCGGGCGCGTGGCTCCGACCGTAAGCCCGCCGATCTGGTCGACCAGGCCATCAAGCTGCTGAAAGAGAAGAGACGCGAGGACGGCAAGGCAGGGTTGCCGCAGGCTCTATGGACTCAGGTCTGGTGCATCTTCGACCACGATCGGCGGGACCGCAACGAGCTGTCCAGCCTGCTGAAGCAGGCGAAGAATCATGGTGTGGAGATCGCTTTTTCAAATCCGTGCTTCGAGGTTCGAGGCCGCCGCGGCGCCGGACTGCAGCACCGCGTCGAGCCGCACCACGAAACTGGCACCGGTACCGCGGTCGGTGATGGACACGCTTCCGCTGTGCAGCATGGCGATCTCCCGCACGATCGCCAGACCGAGACCCGATCCGCCCGAGTCCCGGGCCCGCGCCCAGTCGAGCCGCGTGAAGCGGTCGAACACCGCCTCACGATGCTCGGGAGGGATGCCCGGCCCATCGTCACGCACCTCGAGCAGTGCCACGCCGGCCTCGTTCGCGACGCGCACGTCGACGGTTGCGCGAGCATGCCGTACGGCATTGTCGACCAGGTTGGTGACCAATCGGGCCAGGTGGGTACGGGAGCCGTTGACCACCACATCGGGCTCGACGGCCAGGCGGACCCGGACCTCGGGGCGAGGACGCGGACGCAGGGACTCCTCCGCGGCCACCTGCCCAAGATCGACCTCGTTGCTCCGGGGAGGTTCTCCCGCGTCCAACCGGGCCAGCAGGAGCAGATCGGCCGCGAGCGACTGTAACCGCTCCACGTCGGTGAGTGCCTCACGGGCCGAGTCCTCACGGGCGGCCAATTCAAGGCGGGTGCGCAGCGTAGCGATCGGGCTGCGCAGTTCGTGCGCCGCGTCCGCGACAAACCGTTTGTGCTGCTCGACGGCATTCTCCAGGCGGTCCAGGGTGGCGTTGACGGTACGGGCGAGCGAGGCGATCTCGTCCCGCGAGCTCGGTACGGGGACCCGGCGATGCAGATCGCGGGCGGTGATGTCGGCCAGCTTCGCCCGGATCCCGGACACCGGCACCAGTGCCTTGCCCACGAAGAACCACGTCATCCCGGCGACGAGCAGGAGCAGCGCGGGGACCCCGAAGATCAGCAGGCGGTTCAAGACTCGCAGGGCGTTCTGTGCCGGTTCCAGCGAGCTGCGCGCGGTGACCGTCACGACGTCCGTGCCGTTCTCGACGGCCGTGCTGGCCACCGCGTACCCGGCGGTGTCCCAGTCTGTTCGCGACGGTTCGGTGGAGCGGCTGATCCGGAGGTCGGGGTCCTCCACGGCCGTCGTGCCGGGCCGTACAGTCTCGGCGGGGCGCACAGTCGTGGCGATCGCCGGAGAGGAGACAGACAGGGCCTCAGCCACCACCGCGGCCCGCCGCACGGCGTCCTGTTTCGCGCTCTCTCGGAGGTTGTCTCGCAGCACCGTCGTTAGTACGGCCGACGCCCCGCCGAGGGCGACGGCCACGATGAGGGTGGCCGCGATGGTGGCGCGCAGCCGTATCGACCAGCGCGCGGGCGGGTGAACCCGTATCCGGGCCGCCCACCCATGTCGTGCGCGCATCAGAGCAGCCCATCCAGCCGGTAGCCGGCGCCGCGCACAGTCATCAGGGACGAGCGGCCGAAGGGGGCGTCGATCTTCCGTCGGAGGGCGCTGATGTAGACCTCGATGATGCTGGGATCGCCCGCGTAGGAGAAGTCCCAGGCCTGTTCGAGAAGCTCCGTCTTGGACACCACCTCACCGGGCCGCCGGGCCAGGCTGTGCAGCACCGCGAACTCCTTGGGCGTGAGCGCGACCTCGACGCTGCCGCGTCGGCACTTCAGCCCGGCGGGATCGATCACGAGGTCGCCCACCGTCAGCGCGACCGGCCGTTCCCTGCCGCCCCTCCGTACGAGCGCGCGCAGCCGGGCGAGCAGTACCACGTAGGAGAACGGCTTGGACAGGAAGTCGTCCGCACCCGTGTCGAGCGCCTCGGCCTCGTCGTACTCGCCGTCCTTGGCGGTGAGCATCATGATCGGCGTCCAGTCCCCGGCCTCCCGGAGGCGACGGCAGAGGGCGTACCCGTTCAGGCGCGGCAGCATCACGTCGAGGACGATCGCGTCGTAGGTGTTCTCGGTCGCCATCCACAGGCCTTCAGCCCCGTCGAACGCGATGTCGACGGCGAAGCCTTCGACCGCCAGACCGCTTTTCACGAGTTCGGCCAGCCGCCGCTCGTCCTCCACCAACAGCACACGCATGCCTGAAGCATGCACGAGTCCACCTAAAGCGGACCTGAAGATCGTTTCAGTCGGCTTCAGCTTCGCTTCAGGTAGCGGATGGCAGCATCCTTCCCGTTCGATACGGGTCGATCCAGAGGGATCGACGACGAGAAGGAGATGGGAATGCTCAGCAAGCGCGTACGGTTGGCGCTTTCGGTTGGTGTCCTCGGCGTGGCGCTCACCACCACGCTCGCCGCCGCGGCCAACGCCGACGAGACCCCGAAGGGCACGTCGGTCGTTTCGGAGTGCAAGAACGCCGACGTCACGGTGACAGAGAAGGACGGCAAGCTCGTCGCCACCGTGGACGGCAAGGAAGTGGAGGTCTCGGCCGCCGCCGAGGTCACACCTACCGACTCGGTGCCTGCTGCCAAGGCCGATTCCACCGATTCCGCCGGGACAAGCAAGGCGAGTGAGCTGACGCCCGCCAAGGTGAAGGCCGGGGCCGCCGATTCCACCGATTCCGCCGCGGCGAGCAAGGCGAGTGAGCTGACGCCCGCCTACACGGCTCCCTGCGCCTCCAGCGCCGCTACCAAGTAGCGCCCTGCGCATGGCCGTGCCGGCTTCCGAGACGGCCATGCGCCCACCGGCTGGACGCCCGCATCGAGATCGCCCCTCGCGCCTGTGACCTGCGTGGATGAGTATTCGACACCCGCAGGGCCGACCCCGGTGTGTGGGTTTGGTCGATCGCGATGACGATGGGAGGGCCGTCCAGGCTATCGCAGACCACATCCAGACGCTCCGCCCGATTAAGTTGCTCGTCGGCGAGCTTCCTCAGGCTCGGCTCCTCGCGCCGTACGTCCCATTGGGCGATTTCCATCCTGAAATCCCAGGTCACTAGGGGTGGTACGGATCCGCTCCGGGATCCTCGTGCTGGCAGCAGCCGAGTTCCCGATCAAGTGATCATGGCAGATCAGGACTTTCCGGACTCCTGCGATCGACACACAACGATCCCTACGATCAGCATTCGAACGGATATCTGACGTAATCGATGCAGCTGGAGTGGCGGTTGTCGTTACTGGAGCGGATCACCGAGCGCCGGGCCCGGCTGACCGAGCATCTGGCCAAGGAACTGGCCGATGTCCAGCATGAACTGGACGAGGTCAGCGTCGCCGAACAGGTCGTCGCGCGGCTCCTCGCCGAAGACCGCGACGGTGACCACGTCGGCTGGACAGCCGGCTCCACCCGCGAGCCGGTGGCGGCCACGGTCGTGGCAGGGCTGTCGGCGGCGAGCCGGAAGATCCCCGACCGGCACGACGCCGACGGCATCGGCGACCTGCCGGACGCCTACCGGACCCTGGTCGAGGCGGTGACCGCACACGGCGGCCCGGCAACCTGCAAGCAGGTCTGCGAGCGGATCGGCCAAAGTACCGAGTCGGCGCAGGTCGAAGGCCAAGCTCAAACGGCTGACCGACCGCCGCTGGCTGCGGATCACCGCGAGCGGGTCGTTCGCGCCGTTGCCGTGATCGGGGCGGGCACCCGCGCCGCGGGGCCGATCCCCGCCGTGTTCCCCGCCGTGTTCCCCGCCGTCACGCGCCGGACCGTGCGCCCAGGCGAGAGGTGTCCCCGGCGGGGCTATCGCGGTGTGTGACAACTACAACAGAACCCGCCGAGGACACCTACGCTGTCTACCAGGTCCATCTGCCGCTGTCGTCCAAGGCCGTCAACTTCGTCGCCGACCTGCTGCGCGGCCACATCAAGACGATCGGCTCGCGATGGCGCAAAAAGAACTGGCGGATCCTCACCAAGGTCCGGATGAACCCGATCCACGCCACCCAGCTGCTGCGCGCCCTGATGGTCCTGACCCGCTGCGAGATCACCCGCTGACGGACGATCACCAGGACCGGAACCCGGCCCTGCCGGGCACGATCACACCCGACCGATCCCACACCAGCCCACTGACCTGCAACTTCAGGATGAAACGATCTCAATGGTATCTGTGACAATGTGGTGCAGCGGCTCCCCAAGGACTTCCACCAGACGCCGGGTGGGATCAAGCGCGTCTTACCCGCGCAGATCGAAGGCAAGTTCGAGATCGCCAAGAAACGTGCGCTGGACATGAACGGGCAACATCCCGAGTACCAGGCACCGCCCAGCAGGGACCCCTACACCGACGTGTACTGCTTTGTGGAGAAGGGCATGGGCGTCACAGGATACTGATAGTGACGTTCTTTCACTGCCCCCCACACCTTCGCGCCTGCGGGTTTCATGCTGAGCCGCTATGTAGATAACACCCCCTCCGAGCCCCAGGACGTCCGCGCCCACATCGAGGGGGGAATGCCGCGCGCCGAGATGGCGGCCCGGAAGGATCCGCTCGATTCGTACGGTATCAACCCGCGGGACCTTTTCGTGGAGCGAAAGCATGGCGACGCCCGGTATCTGAACTTTCTGCCCGAAGGCCAGCGACCCGGTCCGGCCCGGCTCGCGGAACTGGCCCGGCCGTACCACCATCGTGCTCAAAGAAGTCGACGAGGACTTCTTCGACGCTCCGGCCTCCTCGTGACGCTCTGAAGACGACGGCCCTCCGCAGGCGGGTTCAGGTGGTGCCGTCGGAGGCGAGTCGGTGCGTGGCGCGGTTGATGGCCGACTCCACCGCGCCGACCCGGTCGGCGAGCAGGCCGACGGCGCCGACGGCCCTGCTCATCGGGTCGTCCTCCTGGCCTCCGAGGGCGCGCGCCCGAAGGTAGCCCGCCTTCACCTCGGCCCAGCGCCCCGCCTGCTCCGCGGTCATCGTGCCGCGGAGCTCGGCGAGCTTGAGCAGGTTGGCCTCGGCCCCGCCGGTGAGGGTCTGCGCCTCGCCCGCGTAGTGGTCGTCGATCAGCGCCGCGAGCTCCGCGTCGTCGGTCACGGGCAGCACGCGCTCGGCCAGCTTGTTCATGTCGCGGTAGGAGCCCTGGAGCTGGAACGGCGGCTCGGTGCGCGACGCGTCCGACTGCGCGGCCGAGGCGATGTAGGCCTGGTTGACCGCCAGCACGACCTCCTGGACACGCAGCAGCCCGCGCAGCACGGCCACGATCTGGTCGAGCTCCACAGGGGAGTACGGGTGGGCGAGCCGGTCGGGCCGTACGGACCGGTCGCCCCTGGCCAGCCGCACCAGCAGCTCCACGTCACCGCTCTCCCTGGCCGACAGCGGCGCGAGCACGGGGTTCGAGGTCAGCGCGTTCTCGATGTAGCTCAGCGCGAACAGGTCTTCGCGGCCCGACAGGACGTCGCCCAGGTTCCACACGTCCGCCCGGTTGGCGAGCATGTCAGGGACGCGGAACCGCCTGCCGGACTCGGTGTACGGGTTGCCCGCCATGCACACCGCGAACCGCTTGCCGCGCAGGTCGTACGTGCGGGTGCCGCCGTCCCAGACGCCCTCCATCCGCCGCTGGGCGTCGCACAGGGAGATGAACCTCTGCAGCAGCTCGGGCGAGGTGTGCTGGATGTCGTCCAGGTAGAGCAGCACGTTGCTGCCCATCTCCAGCGCGAAGGAGATCTTCTCCACTTCCTGCCTGGCGGTCGCGTCCGGCGCCTCGGCCGGGTCGAGCGAGGTGACGGCGTGCCCGAGCGAGGGGCCGTTGACCTTCACGAACACCAGCCCGAGCCTGCTCGCCACGTACTCCATCAGCGTCGTCTTGCCGTATCCGGGCGGCGAGATCAGCAGCAGGAGCCCCATCTGGTCGGTGCGCCTGCCGTCGCCGACGGTGCCGAGCTGCTTCGCCAGGTTGCCGCCGATCAGCGGCAGGTAGACCTCGTCCAGCAGCCGGTTGCGCACGAACGCGCTCATCACCTTGGGCTTGTACTCTTCCAGCCGCAGCCGGCGCCGCTCCGCTGACACCAGTTCGTCGCGCCGCCGCTGGTAGGCACGGAAGGCCGGGACGCGCTCGTCGCGGAAGCGCCGGGTGCGGGCGGTCACCTCGTCGAGGCGCAGCCGCAGGCGCCGTTCCACGATGCGCGGATGGGTGCCGAGCAGGCCTTCGACGGTGGCGGACAGTGCGGCGGAGGAGTCGTGGCGGGGGAGCGCGGCGCCGCACAGCTCGATCGCCACCGCCTCCGGAAGGTCGTCCACCGTCCCGCCCGCACCGCCCGCGGCCTCTCCGTCCGCCGTCGCCCCGGCGAGGAGCGAGCCCAGCCACGCCTCGACGAGCTGGTGCCGGGCGGCCAGGTCGTCGCCCAGCGCGCGCAGGTCCTCCTCGAACTCCTTGTACGAGGCGGACCCGGGACCGCCGAGCGCCTCGCGGAACCTCGTGAGCAGGGCCCGGGCGCCGGCGCCCGTGACGAAGCCGGACGGCGTGCCGGACAGCTCCTCGAAGAGGTACTCGGCGGCCAGGCCGGCGTCGGCCCCTCCGCCGGCGCCGCCCGCGCCGTCCAGGAAACCGGTCATGGCGGCCGACAGCTCCGCGCACAGCTCCCCGATCGCCCCGCTCAGGCGGCCGAAGGTCGCGCGCGCCCTGGCCAGCGAGGCGGCCCGCGTCGACCACTTGGCCCTCGCCGCCTCGCCCGCGCCGAACGCCCAGAACAGCTGGGCCGCCGCGCGCTCCGCGGGCGGGTAGCGCAGCAGGGCGCCGCCCGCGTGCAGCGGCAGCAGGGCTTGGAGGATCGCCGCGGCGTCGTGGTCGTGCACCCCGCGCTCGTAGCCCTCGTCGTAACGGGCCTCGGCCACCCCGCGCACCACCCTGAGCAGGGCGCCGTCGGTGACCGCCGCCGCGTGCAGCGCTTCGAGCGACAGCCCCTCGCGGCCCTGCTCGGCCGCGGAGAGGATCCACGCCGCCAGGTGCTCGGACCGGTAGACCTCGGGCGACTCCGAGACCAGCGACTGCTCCCAGAACGGCCTGGTCGCGGCGAACGCCTCGTCCCGTACGGGGGAGCGGTAGTCGGTCCCCGTCACGGTGAACGCCATCCGGCCGTCGTGGGGGACGAGCGTGAGGTCGAACGGCTGGGTGCTGACGGCGAAGCGGTGCTCGCCGAGCCGTATGGTGTCGCCGCCGTCGCCGTAGAGGTCCCGGCGGTCGCGCAGTGCCCGGCCCGCCTCCTGCCGGGCGGCCTTGATCCGCCCCGCCAGTTCCTCGGCGCGCACCTGGTCGCCGAGCGAGCGCAGCTCGTCCGACACGCCGCGCAGCTTCGCCACCATCGGGTCGGAGGCGAAGTAGGTGTTGACGTCGTCGAGCGACCCCAGGCTCGCGACCCGGCGCCGCACACCGGAGAGGATCCGCTCCGCCGAGTCGGCCAGGCGGTCGGTCCTGCGCGCCCGCTCGTCCAGCAGCGCCTGCTTGCGGGAGGAGAACGCCTCGTAGACGTCTTCCCGCTTGGAGGTCAGCCGGGCCAGGAAGTCCTCGAACTCGCCGAACCGGGACTCCAGGTTCTCCAGCTGGAGCAGCAGCCTCCCGAGCTGCTCGTCGCACCGCTCGGGGCTGTCCGCCATGGCGAGGGCGCCGGTGACGGCCTGCCCGAGCAGCGAGAACTCCGCCGCGAACTGGGCGCGGCCCTCGACGGCGAGCAGCTCGCCCCTGCGGGCGCCGAGGATGGCCCTCGCGCGGTTCACCCCGCCCAGCACCTCGCCGATCCGCTCCAGGATCGCCGTGCGGGTCGTGGCGTCGGCGATGTCGAGGCTACCGACGACCTCGGTGACGATCTCCAGCCCCTCGGCCTGCTCGGTGAGCCGCGCGCCGACCGGCTCGGCCTCTGCCACGGTCGCCACGGTCGCGGCGTCCTCGGCCAGCCGGTCCACCTGCTCGTGGAAGCCGCCGAAGGCGTCCTCGCCGGAGAGGAACGCGACCGCCCGCTGGGCGGCCCCGTCGAGCTCGGTCGCAAGCCCGGCGGCCAGCTCGTCCACCCGGGCGACGTCGGCGAAGCGCAGCTCCCGTACGGTCATGAGGTTGCCCTGGGCCCTGCGCAGCTCGGCCAGCCGGGTCACCCACTCGCCGGCCGTGGCCGGGGCCTCGCCGTGCAGGCGCCGCACCATGGAGGCGATGCGCGACGCGGCCTCGTCCAGCGTGGCGGTCGCCTGGCCGGTGAGCGCCTGGACCTTCTCGAACTCGTCGAGCACCTGCTCGGCGGCCGCCCGTACGGCCGCCAGCGGGGTGCGCAGGTCGCCGAGCCGGTCGTCGCCGAGCCAGTGGTAGTGGTCGGACATCCGCTCGCATGCGGCGATCAGGGCCTCGAACACGGCCGTGGAGGGGCTCATCTCCTCGGCCATCCGGCCCACCGACAGCGCGTCCGAGATGCCGCGCACGAGGTCGCCGTTGCCGACCCGCTCCAGCGGCCCCGTGCCGGTGGGCTGCGCGGCCGCGTAGGTGTCGGACAGGTACGGCGTCTGCCAGACCTGCATCGGATGGACCCTGGTCGGCTCCTTGGACAGCTCGCGGAACACCACCAGCGTGCCGTCGTCGAACAGCGAGTATCCGTGGCAGGTGATCGGGCTCGCCACCTGCTTGCGGATCACGTTGTACGGCAGCAGCAGCGTCCGGCCCTCGGTGCGGGCGTGGAAGACGTACAGCACGTCCTCGCCGTTGGTCGAGCGCACCACCCGCTCGTACTCCAGGTCCGCGACGTCGGTGTCGAAGGTCTTGGTGACGCCCGTGGCGAGATGGTAGCCGCCGGGGAAGATGATCCCCTGGTCCTCCGGGAGGCGGCGGCAGGCCTGCCCGATGCCGTCGAGCCGCACGACGGTCCTGGTCCTGGTGTTGAACACCAGGTGCCGCGCCTCTGTCTCCTTGTACGGCCTGACGCGCAGCAGGATCAGCGGACCGATCCTGGCGTGGTGAATCTCGGCGTCCGCCAGGCTCTGCAGCGGTTCGTCGACTGGCTCGCGGTAGATGCCCTCGCCGGTCTCGGTGTTGTTCTCGATCTTGATGGTCAGGTCGCCGCCGACGGTCTCGACGAACACCTCGCCGCCGATGGAGATGTGCGGGTGCCGGCCGGGCACGTGGTCGTCGCGCGTCGTCTCGGTCCACTCGAAGTCGTGCGACGGCGGGAACACGTGGTCGCGCTCGCCCCGGTCGTCGACGTAGGAGACCGTGCCGTCGGGGGCGGCGTTCCACCGCAGCACCCGCACGTCCTGCGTGCGCGGGCCCGTCTGGAACACCGCGAGCAGCTTGCCTTCGGCCTGCCGGAGCTGCAGCAGGCGGGTCTCCCTGTAGTACCGGTACAGCTCGCCGAAGTCGCGCTCGAAGCGGGGGTCGCGCAGCAGGCCGGGGAGCTCGCCGCCGCGCACGTCCTCGAAGCGGAACGACTCGCCCTCGCGCACGAACCGGTGGTGGGAGAAGACGTCGTCCACGGCCGTCTCCGGCTTCAGCCCGATGAAGACGTTGTAGCCGAACAGCATCAGCCCGCCCGCCGACACGATGTCGCGGGGCACGCAGTTGTTCTCCGTGCGGATCCGCTCGGTGCCGATGAGGCGCAGCTCGGCGCTGCCGAAGACCGCGAGGCGCTCGGCGTTGAGCGCCTCGGCCCGCCTGGCGAGCTCGGCGGCCTGCTCGGACAGCCGCGCTCGCAGCACGTCGTACGTGCCCTGGGGAAGATCGGTCATGAGGGCGTCAGTGGTCGGCGCCGACGGTGTCCGCGGCGTTGCCTGCCGCGCCCGCCGGGATCGCGGCGGAGCCGTTGCCCGGGTTCAGGGCGCCGAGCGCCGAGACGGGCGCGTCCGCGACGCCGAGGCGCCGCGCCGTGTCCAGCAGCTTGGTGAGCTGCCCGGAGTCGGGCCCTCCAGCCTTGATGAGCCGCATGAGCAGCGCCGAGATCGTCAGGTTCTTCACATCGGACGAGCTGATCGAGCCGAGCAGCCGGGTGACATCCTCGGGGAAGCTCGACGACCCGTCCAGCCACGGCCCGGCCAGCTTCTTGGCCACCTCCGAGTGCTCGACGAAGCCGTCCACGCTCTTGCCGAGCGCGATGGAGTTCATGAGCCGGTCGAAGAACATGCCGTCGCCGCCCACGATGCTGATGTCGGCCTTCTCCAGCCCTGCCGCCAGCACGACGGCCTGCGACTCGGCGATGGAGCGCTGGGCGTCGAAGCCGGCGAGCCGCAGGTCCTTCTCGGCCTCCAGCCGCAGGCGGTACTCCTCGTGGGAGCGGCTGGCGTCGTCCAGCGCGGCCATGGCCGCGGCCTTCTCCGTGAGGCCCTCGGCCTCGGCCTTCAGCTTCTCGCCCACGGCGGTGGCGGCCACGAGGGTCTTCTCCCGCTCCACGGCGGCCTCGGCGCGGCCGACCTTCTCGATGGCCTCGGCGCCCCGCTCGCGCACCTGCACGTCGGCCAGGCCGGTCGCGGCCGCCTCCGCCTGGATCCCCTCGGCCAGGCGGATCTTCGCCCGCGCGTCGAACTCGGCGGCCTGCTGGCGCGCCTCGGCCAGCACGAGCTGCTCACGTGCCTTGTGCCCGGCCGCCGCCTCGGCGGCCTCCGCGGCCTTGATGTCCTTGACCAGGCCCTCCTGCGCCTCGGCCTCGGCCTGGATCACCAGGGTCTGGCGCAGCCGCTCGGCCTCCTCGACGGCGCGCAGGCGCTTGATGATCTCCTCCTGCTCGGCCACGGTCTTCTCCACCGCGATGCGCTCGCGGATGATCTCCGCCATCGTGCGCTTCTCGGTCTCCAGCTCCTTGTCCTTGGAGATCGTGGAAAGCTGCGTCTCCCGCTCGCGGGCGATGACCTCCAGCTGGCGGTCCTTCTCGATCCGTTCGGTCTCGATCGCGATGACCCGCTCGCGGTTCTTCTCGGCGACCGCGACCTCCCTCGCCTTGTTCTCCTCCTGGACGCCGAGCTGCTCGGCGGTGCGCATGTGGGCGGTCTCGGCCTTCAGCCGCTCCTCGGCGCGCACCCGGGAGATCTCGGCCTCCTCGCGGGCCCGCATGGTCTCGACCTCGCGCTTCTGCTTGATCTCCGCGTCGGCCTGCCGGCGCTCAAGCTCCAGAATCGCCTCCCGCGCGTCCACGTTCTGGCGGGTGATCTCCTTCTCCTCGTGGCGCTGGAACTCGTTCGTGCGTACGTGCTCGATGGAGGTGAGCTCGGTGATCTTGCGGATGCCCTGGGCGTCGAGGATGTTCGCCGGGTCGAGCTGCGACATGGGCGTCTGCTCAAGGAGGTCGATCGCGGCGTCCTCAAGGCTGTAGCCGTTCAGGTCGGTGCCGATGACCTGGATGATCTGGTCACGGAACTCGTCGCGCTTGGTGTAGAGGTCGACGAAGTCCAGTTGCTTGCCGACGGTCTTCAGCGCCTCGGAGAACTTCGCGCTGAACAGCTCCTGGAGCGTTCCCTGGTCGCTGGCGCGTGCGGTGCCGATGGCCTGGGCCACCTTCACCACGTCCTCCACGGTCTTGTTGACGCGGACGAAGAACGTGATGCGGATGTCGGCGCGGATGTTGTCCCGGCAGATCAGGCCTTCCTGGCCGGACCGTTCGATCTCGATGGTCTTCACCGAGATGTCCATGATCTCGGCCTTGTGGAGGACGGGCAGCACCACCGCTCCCGTGAACGTCACGTCGACCGACTTGACCTTGGAGATGATCAGCGCCTTGCCCTGCTCGATCTTGCGGAACAGACGGGTGATCACTATGAGCGTGGTGATGACGATGACGAGGACGACGGCGAGGAGCACGCCGAAGCCGGTGGAGATGACGTCCAATGGGGGTCCCTTACTTGGTCGGTGCGTCGGGGTCGAGTTCGGCGTCGTAGGGCGTGACCCAGAAGAACTCGCCGTCCGCGTCGTAGTCGAAGATCAGAGCGGTGTCGCCCGCGCGCAGCACTCCCTCGTGCCTCCCGCGGCTGTCGCCGGGGTGGGCACTCGGGTCGCGCGCGGCCGAAGGCTCGGGCCCGTTCCCGCCCCGGGAGGCGGGCTCGACGCCGAGCCCGTCCCGGAGCGCGTGGCCCGGCCACTGCAACTGCCTGACCTGGATGACGGCGGACGAGCCGTCGGACGCCCTGGCCTCGGCCTGGCCGAAGTCGGCCCCCACCCGTCCCGTGCGGATGACGCACATCCTGCCCACGAAGTCGTTGCGGGACGGCGCCCGGTGAACCGCGAAGACGCGGCGCAGGGGCAGCACCAGCAGGCGGGTGACCAGCCACGCGCCGGCGAGCGCCACGACGAGCAGGACGGCTCGCGTGCCCCACGGTGGGGAGCCGAGCAGCACCGTGCCGGCCAGGCTGCCGAACCACGCGAGGGCGATCAGCAGCGAGAACGCGACGGTCGCGGGCACCCCGCCCAGCCCGAGGACGCCGAGCGGCCCGATGTCGTGGCCCGCGCCCGTGGCGTCGTCCGCGTCCAGGACGTCGAGGCCGGCCCCACCCAGCAACACGAGCGCCCAGTATCCGACGACCACTACCAGTAAGAAACTGAAGATGACGGCGGGAAAACTCAGTGCCGTCTCGACGAACTCCCCCATCGGTGTGCTAGCCCCCTGGTAACCGGTTCCCCCGAACCGATAAACGACTGTATAGCGGGAAAGTTCCTATTTTTAAGGACTGAGCGGAAGTTCGGTAGAACCGGACGTTTCGGACACCCATAATTGACACATGGGACACCGAATTCTGATCATCGAGCACGAGGCCGAGGCCGGCCCAGGGTTCCTCGCCGGATGGCTGGCGGACGCCGGGATGACCTGTGAGGTCGCCCGGCCGTACCTGGACGGGGAGATCCCGGGTCTCCGCACCGGCGACGGCGGCCGGGTGGACGGCCTCATCGTGCTCGGCGGCGCGGCCTCCGCCTGGGACGACGAGGGATATCCCTGGCTGCCCGCCACGCGCGAGCTCATCAGGAACTCGGTGGACGCGGGGCTGCCCACTCTCGGCATCTGCCTCGGCGCCCAGCTGATGACCCTGGCCTGCGGGGGAGAGGTGGAGCGGGGCGCGGAGGGCCTGGAGGTCGGCCTCCGGCCGGTGTCGCTCCTGCCCGCCGCCGAGGACGACCCGCTGTTCGCCCGGCTCCCGCCCACGGTCCGCTCGGTGCAGTACCACCAGGACGCCATGACGGCCCTGCCGCCCGGCGCGGTGCCGCTGGCGACGGCGGAGCAGTACCCCAACCAGGCCTACCGCCTCGGCTCCTCGGCGTGGGCGGTGCAGTTCCACCCGGAGGCGACGCCCGAGATCTTCCTGTCCTGGACCGGCCCGAACGCCGACGAGCTGCGCGAGGGCGGGTTCGACGTGGACGGCCTGGACGCCCCGGTGCTCGCCGCGCACGACGAGCTGGTGCGCACCTGGCGTCCCCTCGCGGAGGCCTTCGCCGCCGTCGTCACGGGCGACCGCGCGATGGCCGAGGGGTGACACGCCGGATCGCCAATGAACAATGACCGCTTTGTTGTTATTTGCCGTCGTGCCGGGGCCGGACACCCCTTTCTATTCCCGGTGACCGGGCGATTACGGCGCGGAACCACTAACGACGCGGCCGTGAGTGACCGGCTACTTTGGGCATTGTGAACGCCGAGTCCCGTATGCAGACGACGGCCGGGCGCCTGGCCAGGCTGGGCTTCGCCGACGGAGCCCAGGCCGAGCGGCTTCTCGACGAGCTCGGGCCCGAGGCGGTGGGCGATCTCGACCTGCTCGCGGCGCTCGTCAGCGCCGCCGACCCCGACCTCGCGCTCACCTCGCTCAACCGCCTGGCCGAGCGCGACCCGAGCGTCCTCGGCGCGCTGCGCGCCGATCCCGGGCTCCGAACCCGCCTGCTCGGCGTCTTCGGCCTGTCCGCCGCGCTCGGCGAGCACGTCGTGCGGCACCCCGAGCACTGGAGGCTGCTTTCGGGCGAGCAGGCGGTCCAGCGCATGCCCGAGCGCGACATGCGGTCCGAGCTCCTCGAGGCCGTCGGCGCCGACCCGTCCGAGGCCGAGCCGCACGCCCCGCACGGCGGCACCGACACGATGTCGGCCCTGCGCGTGGCCTACCGCGGGCGGTTGCTGCACCTCGCCGCGCGCGACATCACCGGCCAGGCCTCGCTGTCCCAGGTCACCGCCGAGCTGTCCGACCTCGCCGCCGCCGCGCTGGAGGCGGGTCTCGCCATCGCCCGCTCCGACCACCCCGAGAGCTCGGACGTACGGCTCGCGGTGATCGGCATGGGCAAGTGCGGCGCCCGCGAGCTGAACTACATCAGCGACGTCGATGTGATCTTCGTCGCCGAGCCCAGGGACGGCGTCGACGAGACCAAGGCGCTCCAGGCGGCGACGCGGCTCGCCCAGGGCATGATGCGGGCCTGCTCCACCAGCACCCCCGAGGGCGCCCTGTGGGAGGTCGACGCGGCGCTGCGCCCCGAGGGCAAGGCCGGCCCGCTCGTACGCAGCCTGGCCAGCCACCTCACCTACTACCGCCGCTGGGCCAAGACCTGGGAGTTCCAGGCGCTGCTCAAGGCGCGCCCCGTCGCCGGGGACATGGAGCTCGGCGAAGAGTACGTCGCCGCGGTCAACGAACTGGTCTGGCACGCCGCCGCCAGGGACCACTTCGTCGAGGACGTCCAGGCGATGCGGCGCAAGGTCGAGGCGAACGTCCGCGCCAGCGAGGCCGACCGGCAGATCAAGCTCGGCCCCGGCGGCCTGCGCGACATCGAGTTCGCCGTCCAGCTCCTCCAGCTCGTGCACGGCCGCTCCGACGGCCTCCTGCGCCGCCGCGCCACCCTGCCCGCGCTGGCCGCCCTCTCGCGGGGCGGCTACGTCGGCAGGGACGACGCGAAGGCCCTCGCCGAGGCGTACAGCTTCCTGCGGCAGGTCGAGCACCTGCTCCAGCTCCACCGCCTGCGCCGCACGCACGTCGTGCCGGAGAACGTCACCGACCTGCGCCGCATCGGCCGTGGCCTCGGCATGATCGTCGACCCGGTGGGGGAGTTCACCACCCGCTGGAAGCGGCACGCCATGGAGGCGCGGCGGCTGCACGAGAAGCTGTTCTACCGCCCGCTGCTCCAGGCTGTCGCCCGGCTGCCCGGAGAGGAGGCCCGGCTGTCCACGGCCGCCGCCTCCGCGCGGCTGTCGGCCCTCGGGTACGCGGACCCCGACGGCGCGCTCCGGCACATCGCCGCGCTGACCAGCGGCGTCTCGCGACGGGCGGCGATCCAGCGCACCCTGCTGCCCGTCATGCTCGGCTGGTTCGCCGACGCGCCCGACCCCGACGCCGGCCTGCTGGGGTTCCGGCAGGTCAGCGACAAGCTCGGCGCCACCCCCTGGTACCTCCGCCTGCTCCGCGACGAGACCGCGGTCGCCGAGCGCATGGCGAGGCTCCTCGGCACCAGCCGCTACGCCACCGGGCTGCTGCTCAACGCCCCCGAGGCCGTCGCCATGCTCGGCTCCGACGGCGAGCTGGCCGTCCGCCCGAAGGCCTCGCTCGCCGCCGAGGCGGGCGCGTCCGTGGAGCGCCACTCCCACGACGCGGAGACCGCCGTCGCCTCCGTCCGCGCGCTCCGCCGCCGCGAGCTGTTCCGCACGGCCGTGGCCGGGCTGGTCGGCCGCATCGACATCGAGGAGGTCGGCCAGGCCGTCTCCGAGCTCAACGACGTCACCATCCAGGCCGCCCTGGACTCCGCGATCCACAAGATCTCACTGGAGCGGCGCGGCGACTTCCCCACCCGCTTCGCGGTGATCGCCATGGGGCGCCTCGGCGGGTACGAGTCCTCGTACGGCAGCGACGCCGATGTGATGTTCGTCCACTCGCCGCTTCCGGGCGCGGACGAGAAGGTCGCGACCGACGCGGCGCACGCGGTCGCCAACGAGATGCGCCGCCTGCTGGCCAGGGCCGCACCGGACCCGCCGCTGCAGATCGACCCCGACCTGCGGCCGGAGGGCCGTCAGGGCCCCCTGGTCCGCACCCTGTCGTCGTACGCGGCGTACTACCGCCGCTGGTCGTCGCCGTGGGAGTCGCAGGCCCTGCTCCGCGCCCGCTTCTCCGCGGGCGATCCCGAGCTCGGGGCCGAGTTCACGGCCCTCATCGAGCCTCTGCGGTACCCGCCGGACGGCATCAGCGACTCCGCCGTCCGCGAGATCCGCAGGCTGAAGGCCCGCATGGAGGCCGAGCGGCTGCCCAGGGGCGCCGACCCCCTGCTGCACACCAAGCTCGGCAGGGGCGGGCTGTCGGACGTCGAGTGGCTGGCGCAGCTGATCCAGCTCAGGCACGCGTTCGACGTTCCCGAGCTGCGCACCACCCGCACACTGGAGGCCCTGCGCGCCGCCGTCGGGGCCGGGCTGCTGGCCGCGACCGACGAGGAGGTGCTCGCCGAGGCCTGGCGGTTCGCCTCCCAGATCCGCGACGCCATCATGCTGGTGCGCGGCCGGGCCGGTGACAGCATCCCCGCCGACGTGCGCGAGCGGGCGCTGATCTCGCGTGCCCTCGGCTACGCCCCGGACGGCGCCGAGGACTTCGTCGAGGACTACCTCAGGACCACCCGCCGCGCCCGGGCGGTCGCCGAGCGCGTGTTCTACGGCGGCTGACGCGGGGCCGGTCATGACAACCGATCCATCCCCGGCGACGTCAGATCATCGCGGCCACCGTCGCGGAAGGTCCCTCTACCCCCCGGGTGATCTCCTTGAACTCTGTCTACATCGACCTCGCCATCGGCCTGGTGCTGGCGTTCCTGCTGTTCTCGCTGCTCGTGAGCGGCGTGAACGAGGGTCTCGTACGGCTGCTCGGCATCCGCAGCAAGTTCCTGTGGGCCTACCTCGCCGACACGCTCGACGGGGCGCGCGGCAAGAGGTCGTGGATCCCCAGCACGATCGGCGAGGTCTTCGCGCGGCTGCCCTTCAGCAAGGACGCGCGGCCGGAGTTCAGCCCGCTTCCCGCTCCGGTGCGGAGCACGGCCACCACGTGGTCCGGCCGGCTGTACGAGCGGCTCCGCGAGATCGACCACAACAAGGACGGGAAGACGAGCATCGCCTCGATCCCGCCCGGGCGGTTCGCGGTGGCGATGATGGAGATCGTCACCAGCGAGGGCGGCGTGCCCGCCCTGCTGGCCAAGCTGGAGGCGGACGGCAGCCCGCTGTACGGGCCGCTGAAGAGCGTGTGGGACACCGCCCACGAGGACCTGGACGCGTTCCGCAAGGGCGTGGAGGAGTGGTTCGACGGCGAGATGCAGCGGCTCACCATGCTGTACCGCCGCTACGTCCGCTGGGTCATCGCCGCCCTCGGCCTGGTGCTCACGCTGGTGTTCAGCATGGACTCGCTGGAGTACGGCAGGGCGATCCTCACCGACAACGCCATCAGGGCACAGGTGGCCGCCACGGCCGACGGGGGAGCACAGTCGCTGTCGGGCCTGCGGGACAAGTGCCCCGACCATCCCGCCGACCCGTACGCCTGCGTGACCGAGGTGCTGTCGGCCCCGGCCTTCGTCCAGATCGTGGGCAACGCCCCGGTGTCGGTGCGGATCCCCGACAGCGGCAGCCCCAAATGGACCTGGAACGGCGGGGAGTGGCTCCACCGCCTGGTGAGTCCCGGCCACTGGCCCGGCTTCCTGATCACCTTCTTCGCCCTGCTGTTCGGCGCCCCCTTCTGGTGGGACATCTTCCGCCGTCTCACCGGGATCCGGGTACGCGCCGGCGAGACCACGAAGTAACCGCAATACCCCCCAAACTATGACAAATGACTTCATATAGTGACATATGTAGAGTTACCGATAAATGCGGAATTAGGTGCCAGGCTTGGCATTCGCACCCCGGGATGTCCCAGGTCAGAGGGGTAGGAGACCCGTAACTCATTCCTCGGGATGGTTGGGGGGCCATGGCCATGGGGGGCTTCGGGATACGCGGTATCGGAGTTCTGTCACTCAGCGTGATCGCGCTCGCCGGGTGCATGCAAGGAGAGACCAAGGTCGTGGCGCAGCACGCCGCGTCCGGCAAGTCGGCCAAGCCGGCGAACGCCCAGGAGGCACGCAAGGCGGCGATGGCGCGGGCGGCCAAGGTCAAGGCCAACGAGCTCGGCCAGATACCCGTGCTCATGTACCACCGCATCGTGGCCAAGCCCGCCGGCACGGACGACCGGACCCCAGAGCAGTTCCGCACCGAGCTGGAGCGGCTGGCGAAGGACGGCTACGTCCCGATCACGGCCAAGGAGTACACCACCGGCAGGATCGGCATCCCCGCCGGGACCCACCCTGTCGTCCTGACCTTCGACGACTCCTCGCCGTCCCAGCTCACGCTGGACGGCTCGGGCGCGCCGAAGCCGGACACCGCCGTCGGCATCCTCAGGGACGTCGCCCACAAGCACCCGGGCTTCCGGCCGGTCGCCACCTTCTACGTCATCAAGGACATGTTCGGGACGTTCGGGCCTGAGGCGCAGGCGCAGGTCCTCGGGTGGCTGCGGGACAACGGCTACGACATCGGCAACCACACGCGCGACCACCTCAACCTGCGCGGCCGTTCCAAGGAGCAGGTCACCGAGCAGATCACCGCGGGCCACAAGCTGATCACCGCACTGATCAAGGACGCCCCGGCCACGCTCGCCCTGCCGTACGGCAACCAGCCGAGCACCAAGGACTGGGCGATCCGCGGCTCGGCCGGTGACGTCCGCTACAACTACACCGGGGTCTTCCTGGCGGGCTACACCCCGGCGGCCTCGCCCTTCAGCAAGGACTTCGACCCGCTCGGGATCCCGCGCATCAGGGCCATGGACAAGGTCGGCGACTGCGCCCGGTTCTGCTCCACGGCCTGGCTCGACTGGCTGAACGCCCACCCCGAGGACCGCTACACCTCCGACGGCGACATCAACACCGTGGCCTACCCCAAGTTCAAGAACCCCTACGCGGCCCCGCGCATCACCCGCTACTCCCTGCCCTACTGACAGCCCCGCCAAAGGCCGGCAGGTCATCAGCGGGTGGTCGCCCCGGATCGGCGCGGGTCATCGGCGCGGGTCAGTGCAGATCCAGCGCCATGAGGACGACCAGCCCGATGAGGTGGGCCACCACGAGGAACACGAGCAGGAAGACGAATATGAACTTCGCCGGCCCGTGCTCGAAATGCTCCCCCTCCTTGAGGGGTGGCAACTGGGCGCGGCGCTCGGCCAGTCGCTCCTCGATGGGCTTGCGACCAAACAATGAACTGCCTCTCGATAGGGGCAGCCGTGCCTTCGCCTGCCCACAAGAACCATAACGTCGGGGCCCCCATGGAGGCTTCCTGCAACCAGAGCCGCCGGTTCGCCGGGCTTGAGGTGACGCTATGAGCGTATATGCCGCCATGCCCGACCCCTGACCAGGCCCCTCAGCGCCGGGCGGCCCAGCGCCGGGCGGCTCAGCGCCGGGGGCTCAGCGCCGGGCGGCGAAGAACGCGCGGACGTCGCCGGGCCGTGACGGAACGGCCCAACACGTCGCCGTGGACGCAGAGCGAATCACGACATATCGTGAGATCATTGATGACATAGACCCGATGGACATCCCTCCTCAAGGAGAACCCACCATGACCAGCAAGAGCACCAAGTCGCTCGTGCAGGAGCTCTTCCAGGCGGTGACCAAGCTGACCTCGGGCGTCATCGGCAACCCCATAAACCCGGGCCCCGTCGTCGACCCCAAGACCCACCGGCCCACCACCCCACCCCGCCGCCGCTGACTCCGAATCATGCCGCCTCGTCTCCGTCGACCGGCGCTCACCGCCACCATCGTGAGCGCCTGATAATCAAGGCAGGCAAACGGTTGCCATTCCTGCCATGCCGTGTTTTCTTCCGTGCATGGACAATCGCGACAGCCAGCGACCACGACGTGTCACGATAAATGACATCGCGGAGGCTACGGGCTTCGCCGCGTCCACCGTGTCTCGCGCGCTGTCGCGGCCCGGCCGGGTGAACGCGGCCACCCGTGAGCGCATCGTGGCGGTGGCCCGCGAACTGTCCTATGTGCCCAACACCCACGCCCGCGCGTTGACCTCGGGACGCACCGAGACCGTCGCGGTCCTGGTGTCCGACGTGACCAACCCGTTCTACTTCGGGCTGATCCGGGGCACACAGCACGAGCTCAAATCCGCGGGCTACGCCCACCTGCTCATCGACACCGAGAATTCCGGCGAACTTGAGTCGCACGTGCTGTCGAAGATGCGGCAGTCGATTGACGGGGCGATCCTGGCCACCTCGCGGCTGTCCCGTCGTCTGCTCGCGGCGTTGGCCACTGAGCTGCCATTGGTGGCGGTCAACCGCATGGTGCGCGGTGTCGAAAGCGTGGTGCTCGACTCCCCATCTGGTGTGGTGCAGGCGGCCGAGCACCTGATCTCGCTCGGGCACAGCGAGATCGTCTACATGTCCGGCCCAGAGAACTCCTGGGCCAACGAGGCCCGATGGCGCTCGCTGGTCGCGGCGGCGGCCCGGCATGGGCTGCCGGTACGCCGCCTCGGTCCCTTCCCGGCCGGTCGGATGTCCGGATCGGCCGCCGCCGACGCGCTGATCAACACCCGCGCCACGGCGTGTATCGCCTTCAACGACCTTCTTGCCATCGGGATGCTCACGCGGCTGCGTGAGCGCGGGCTCGGCGTGCCCGGTGAGATCAGCGTCGTCGGCTGTGACGACATGTTCGGGGCGGATTTCTGCCACCCCACCCTCACCACGCTCGCCGCTCCGATCGAGCAGGCCGGGCGGGTGGCGGTGTCGATGCTGCTGGCACGCCTTCATGACAGTGCGCCGGCGACACGGCAATCGGCCGTGTTGCCGACGCACCTGATCGTGCGTGAGTCGACGGGTCCCGCCCCGCGCTAGGGGTAGCTGACGATGTTCACCGGCTTGACGTCGGTACCGGTCGACGCGCCGGTGTCGTTGATGACGTGTTCGATCGAGCCCTTGCCCAGCGAGATGGTCAGGATGTCATGGAACTTGACGTTCGGGCTGGTGGGCGCCTCGAAGCCGCGTTCGGACACGATGCTCGGATCGGCGGTGAACACGCAGTAGCTGCCCATGCCCCACGCCTCGTGTGACGTCACCGAATCGGCCACCTTGTACGCGGCGTACCCGCGCCCGTCACTGCGCCACGCGGCCTGGCTCGGCGGGTCGTAGGGCATCTCGTTCTGGAAGAAGATCGTACGCCCGCCTTGGCCGTTCCAGATCACCTCGTACTTGTTGAAGTGCTCGACGAACAGCCCGTATGCGGAAACGTTGGCGCCGTTGACGATCAGGCCCGTGTCGGCTGGATTGACTGTCCACCCGACCCCGCTGCCGTGATCAGCGCGCCACGCCCAGATGTGATCGATGATCGTGTTGGCGCTGTTGACGATCAGCGCCGTGGTGACCTTGCCCGGCCCGGCTCCGCCGACGCGGAAGAACACGTCCTGGAGCGTGGTCGGGTTCGCGGCATGGCTGGTGGTCGCGCCGGCCGGCCCGACCTGCAACAGGGACGGCGAGTTCACCGTGCCCGCGTCGAACAGCAGCCCGGCGAGCTTGACGCCGTCGACGTCGGCGACGGTCATCGCGCTGATGCCGTTGTCCGGGATCAGCGTCGGGTAGCCGATGCCCAGCACGATGGTGTCCGGCCGGGTCACCTTCAGCGTCTGGCCCAGATGGTAGACACCCGGCGTGAACAGCAGGTTCATGCCGCAGGACAGGGCATTGTTGAGGGTCGCCGCCGAGTCGGCCGGTCGTGCGAGGTAGAACTGGGTCAGCGGCACGGAGGTGCCCGGTGTCGACCCGCCCGACCAGGTCGTACCGGAGGCGTTGGTTCGCAGGTTGGGCACGAACACGTGAGGGTTGCCGCCGTTGAGGTACAGGTAGGGCTTGTCCCGCACGACCGGGGTGGTCGGCAGGGTCGTGTACGGCGGGCTGGGGAAGCTGTTGGCCGGGGCGCCCTTCACGCCGGAGAACACCATGTTCCACACGCCGTTGACCCAGCCGCCGATCTGACTGTCACGGGTGTACCACTGCTGCTGGGAGTAGGGGCCGACCTTCCCGTCGATCTTGCTGTCGGCGATGTAACCGCCGCTGGCCCAGCCGTACCCGTTGGGGGCCAGGTTGAGGTCACCGCGGATGTGCACCCGGCGCATCGGCGCGGCCTGCGCCACCGCCCATCGATCGGCGGTGTTGCTGGGCACGATCGCCAGGTTGTCGACGGAGCGCCAGAAGTTCTGGGTGGCGTTGCCGCCGAACCAGCCGGCGTCCACCGTCACGTCGCCGTTGATCGTGACGTCGTCCGGGTTTCGGCCCAGGCCCAGCACGGAGGTGTAGAAGCCGGTGTTGACGTTGATGCCGCTGTAGGTGCCCGGCTTGAACATCACCGCATAGCGGTAGTTACCGAACTGGGCGCTCTCGGTCTGGGCGAAGATGGCGTCCAGCCTGCTCTGGATGGTCGCACTGGACATCGACGGATCGAACACGACCACGTTGGGCCCGAAGTCCTGGGACACCGGTGGTGGCGTCTGACAGTCGCCGCCACCCGTGCTTCCACCGTGGACGGTCAGCTCCTTGATGGAGTAGCCGTATCCGGTGGCGCGCTGCGTGCCGTACACGCGCAGGTAGCGACCGGTGCCGGCGGCGTCGATGGTCTGTACGCCGCCGGGGTTGGCGGTGGTGGAGTAGAGCGTCGTCCACTGGTTGCCGTCGCCGGACAGCTCAAGGCGGAAGGCTTTGGCGTACGACGTCTGCCAGTCGATGACCACCTGGCAGACCGCGGTGTCCGGCCCGAGGTCGACCTGTATCCACTGCGGATCGCTGGACTGGCTCGACCATCGGGTGGAGGCGTCGCCGTCGACGGCTTTGGCGGGCAGATAGCCGTTGCCCTGGACCGAGGAGGCGGTCGCGGGCTTGTTGAGAGCGAGGTTCGTGGCGGTGTCGCACGCGGCCGCGCTCGCGGGCGCGGCGCTCGGCGTGACGACCATGCCGGTTACGGCCAGCGCCATGGTGGCGATGCCGGCCATCAGCCGGCGGCGGAGGGGTGAGGCACGCATGGTTTCTCCCTGGCGGGGGGCCGCCGCGGGCAACGGCGGCGTGCTTGTAGGGGCGGCGCCCGGGATGGGCGCCGCCGACGGATCACATGCGAGGTGAGGATGGCGGTGTCGCCGGGCGTTACGGCTTCTTCGGATCCTGCCCGTAGCCGTTGCACTGGCGTCCGCCGTTGATGCAGTAGCCCACGAGGTAGGCCTGGCGCGGCGCGTTCCACCCGTTCATGAAGTCGTAGTGGAAGGTGTACGCGGCGCCCGAGGCGAGGGCCAGACCGCTGGTGTTCCCGCCGGCCAGCGGATACGGGACCTTGGCTTCGAGCATGGGCAGAGGTACGGGATGGTCCGCCGGGCAGACTCCGCGGACCGGCCATGCCATGTGCGACTTGTGATCGGCGCTGTCCAGGTGGACGCCGTCCCAGCAGCTCGGCGCCTTCAGCCGGGCGACCAGGGATGTGCCGCTCGGGCACGATGTCGGGAAGTCGGTGCCCTCGTAACCGGGGCACTTCCAGGTGCCTTGGTACGCGGCGGCGTCCGTCGCGCGGGCATCGCCGACGACGAGCCGGAACCCGGGCGGGAACGGCTGGACGGTGCGGTAGTCCTTGACGCCGGACTTGTAGTAGATCGTTGGCTTGTCCGGCAGCCGTACGGCGCCGTTCTGCAACAACGTCGGGAACCAGTACCCCGACGCGTCGAGCGTGTCCTCGCAGGACGTCGCCCCACCGACCAGCGCCTGCGGGGTGGAGTTCGCGTTGGTGGCGGGGTTGCCGACGAACGTGTGGTTGTGCGACGCGCCTGGCAGACCAGGGAACACGATCGGGTCGTCGCTGAGCCGATGGGTGACGGTGCAGTTCGCGTGCATCTCCTGGTACTGCGCGAACGGCGGATCGTCGGCCACTTGCACAGCACCGGCCGCTTGCGTGGCGCCTGCCGCTGTCAGGACGAGCGCGGCCGTCGCGACCGTGAGGGTGCGAATACTCATGACGCCTCCTTGGCGATTTGAGTATCGGAAGTGGGGTGGAATCCGGACTTTATTACGGCAATGTTGCAGCGGAAAGCGCTTGCCAAAATTTGCCACCGGGCCCCGACCACCCCTGGTGATCGTTTCCAGGCAGGTCAGAGGCGTGTGTGACGCATCGCGACAGACCGTCACACCGGGAGAGTCGTTCCGGAAGAAACAAATGTGAAACACGCCGTGGGCGTCTAGTAAGTGCTTTGCCAGGTCTGTGCGGCAGGTGCGGATCGTGGGTGCGAGTGTTCCGCAAGAGCTTCTGCGGTGTCACCTACGCCCACCAGGTGGCCGACTACAACGGGCACATCGGCGTGCCGGAGCTGTGCGACATCTGCCCCGCCGCCCAGCTGAAGCGTTGCACCGACGCGCATCAGGCGCCCACCGAGGCCGAATTCCGGGCCGCGATGCAATCCTTCGGCTACGAGGCGGACGCGCCGTTCCTGGTGGAGGATGGACATGTCCTCACGCACGCTCTAGGCGAGCAACGCCGGTACGCGCTGCAGCACGCATTGGGCTACCAGGTGTGGGAAGTTGATCACCCGCACCTCCACACCGCCCACGGCCGCGCCCTGCAAGGGTATGTACTGAGCGACGACGAGCAGGCGCAACTCGACCAGACTGATCCGGTAGATCCTCGTGTGTGGCGCGAGTGCAACTGACGGACGTGGAGTGGGAGTTCATCAGGCCGTACCTGCCGATCGGCAGCTACGGCCCGTACCCCGAGTGGCTGCGGCAGCAGTTCGAGGGCGTGATCTGGCGGTTCAGGATGGGCGGGAAGTGGCGGGAGATGCCGAAGGAGTTCGGCGCCTGGTCGACCGTCCACAACCGCTTCCGGCAGTGGAGGGACGCCGGCATCTTCGAGGCCCTGCTGGAGGGCCTGGTCACGGAAGCCGCGAAGAGGGGCGAGGTGGACTGTCCCTGGCCGACCTCTACAAGGAACGGAACACCGTCGAGCGCCTGATCAACAAGCTCAAGGCCTGGCGAGGCATCGCCACCCGCTACGACAAGACCCCCGCGAGCTACCTCGCCGGTCTCCACCTTCGCGCCGCGATGATCTGGATCAAAGACCTCACCCGGACCACCCCTTGATCGCAACCCGATACGCGCCCTAGTACTGCAGCCGCCATTCGCTATGTGACCTGGGATGAAAGCATCGGGGCGTTGTCGACCGCGGCCACCAGTTCGAACCCGTGCGCGGACAGCAGCCGCACCAGGCCGTCCCGCAACAGGGCGAAATCTTCCGCTATTACAACACGCACGGCAGCTCCATGGTCAGCTCGGTGGGTCCGCCGGGAGGGCTGCACGTCGAGCGCGCCGTCGAAGGGGGACAGCCATCGCCGGACACCGGCCAGCCCGCTCCCTGCCGCTGGGTCGGCGCCGCCCCGGCCGTCGTCGCGCACGGTCCAGACGTAGGACCCCGGCCGTCGCAAGAGGGAGTCGGAGGGCGGTCGGCCGCCGACCTTCGACCCGAAGGTCTACAAGCAGCGCCTCGCTGTGGAGTGCGGCATCAACCGGCTCAAACGCCACCGCGCTGTGGCCACTCGGTTCGACAAGCTTGCCGTGCGCTACGAAGCCACCGTCCTCACCGCCGCAATCAACGAATGGCTCTGACCGACTTTGATAAAGGCCCTAACAGTCCGGCGCTTTGTCTAGAGCGGTGTCGCCGACCAGCGCTAACACGTCTCGCGTGTAGAAGACCCCAGTTCGAACGTGGTATCACATGGTGGAGGTGAGCCCTTCTCCGATCTTCTTCAGCTCGGCGCTAACGGCCTCGGCGCCGGAGAACTCCTCCGCGTACACAGGGCTGAACATGATCTCGGCCCACTGCCTGTCGCCCATTTTGAGGAAGAGGGTCGGGGTGCCCTTCATGCCATCCTCACCGACGTTCTGCACGACCAGGTAGCCGCTCCGGCCTCCGACGGTCACCTCCTCGCCGCCCTTTTCGCCGCGATAGGCCTGGATCTGGTCCTCCACCTCCTGGACGGTCTTCTCCTCGTGCATACGGATCTGGACCTGGTAGTAGCCCTTGTCGTCGCCATCGTAGTTGTACGAGGTCGAGTAGGTGTCGCCGAAGTCCGACGACCATCGGGACCACTGCAGCCCTTCGGGCAGGTATCCCACCCTGACATGCCCGAACTCCCTCCCGTCGCCCAGGTCCCCGAGGTCCGGCGGGTCGGTCGGCACGGGCGGGGTGTCGTCGATGGCAGGCGGTTCCTGTACCGCGGAGAACGTGCTCCGCTCGCCGATCGTGGGCACCGAATCGACGGTCCAGTAGGCGATGGACGGGGCGACGACCACGAATGCGGCCACGGACGCGGCCACCGCCGCGGCCCTGGCCCTCCTCCTCTTGGCCCGGTGGGAGCGCATCACCCGCCCCAGCAGGTCAGGCGCGGCGTGCAGCCTCGCCGTCCCGTCCGCCATGAGCCGGCGGATCTCGTCCTCAAGCATGGGCATCCTTGATCGCTCCTTCCAGTGTTTCCCGGCCGAGCGCCGAACGGAGCTTGGCCATGGCCTTCGACGCCTGGCTCTTGACCGTGCCGACCGCGCATCCGAGCACCTCGGCGGTCTGCGTCTCGCTAAGGTCCTCCCAGTACCGCAGAACGATCACCGCCCGCTGCCGGGGCGGCAGAGTGCGCAGCGCGTCCATGAGCACATGGAACAGGTCAGGGTCACTTGCACGGACCGACGTCTCCGGCGGGCTGTGCATGGGGATGATGTTGAGGATCGCCCGGCGGCGGGCGCGGTTGATGGCGGCGTTGATGATGACGCGCCGCACGTAGGCATCGGGGTTGTCGTAGCAGGCCACCCGCTCCCAGTTCTTGTAGGTACGCTCGAGCGCCGTCTGCAGCAGGTCCTCGGCCTCCGTCTCGTCGCCACAGGCGAGATAGGCGACCCGCAGCAGGCTCGTGGCACGCGCGGCCACGAAAGCACCGAAGTCATATTCCACACCGCTCACGGCTGTCCGTCCGATTTCACACCTCCTAACACACTTCGGCCTTCGCGACGGTTGCCCGCTCGCGCAGAACACTTTTGCGGGCAACCCTTCGAGCGGCCCAGGTGTGTAGATAGTTGTGACTTCGAATCGATGGAGCAACCTGATGACGTTCGCGACCGTGCCGACCCGGCGGTTGATCACTCTCGGCGTCGCCCTGGCCGTGGGCGCCACCGTCCTTGGCGCGCCGGCGGCCGTCGCGGCTACTCCCCCCGAGGGGGCCTACTGGCACACCAAGACCATGACGACAACATCCACCCATCCCCGGCAGTTCGGCAGCAAGTCGGACGCCTATTCGCTGGTCCAGCGGGAGATCTCCGAACGGTGGAGCGCCCCCGACGGCAGGAACTGGTTCGGGTACCGGGAGCTCGGGACGCTGCCGGGGACCGTGGCGGACAAGAAGGCGTGGCGGCGCGACGGCTCCCCCTCCACGTGGAACGAATCGATCGACGGCAAGACGGTGAAGCTGTCCGCCGAGCCCGCCAAGGGCCGCCTGGCACCTGCAGGGAGGGAACGGAAGTTTTGGGTCGCGGAGCAGTGGCTGACGTACGACGAGGTTCAGCGCCTGCCCGCCGACCCGAGCCGGCTGAAGGACTGGCTCACGAAGGCGGGCCAGGTCGGCCGGGAGGACGACATACCCGGATGGCTCGAGTACACCCTGCCCGAGTTCCTGCACGATTTTCCCGCCCCGAAGGAGGTCCGCACCGCGGCCTACCAGGCCCTGCTGACGCTGCCGGGCGTCCGCGCCGGCGGCGCCGCGAAGGACGGCCTGGGCAGGCCGGGCGCCGCGGTCGTGCTCGATAGTTCGAGCGGGAAGGGGAAGAAGGCGACCGTGGTCAAGGTAAGTCTGATCGTCGACACCGGCAGGATGGTGCTACTGTCACGGGACCAGAAGGCCACGCTCGACGGCAAGGCGTTCCCGGAGATGTCCTCCAATAAGACGCTGATCCAGGTCGGCTGGACCGACTCCCCGCCTGCCGTACCGGCTCTGTCCTGACGCGCCGCGACCGGCCATATCCACGCGGTAGTCCGGCGACAAGAAGACCGGATCCCCGGCCCGGACATCCATCCCACCCCTGGGAGTTCCGGTAGTAATCGCCGAATATCCAGCGAAGTTCGGTATTGTTCCTGGTGAGGCCGTTTTCTAGTACGAAAGCCGCTATTCCTTAGTTGAGCTGGATATATGCGGTGCTCAGGCGGGCTCGGTGGTGGAACCAGCGGGCGCGTGCTTGATGGCGGCGTCGCCAGGCTGACCAGTGAGCAGCCTGTTCCAGGGTCGGTGTGTGGCCGGTGGCGGCGTTGAACAGGCGCTTGACCTCGGCGACCGTCAGCGGGATCAGGCCGGGGTCCCCAGGCGGTGCTTCGTCGGGACGGGTGGGGCGGGTGGCCTGGGAGTCGGTGCGGTGCCGGGCCGCGGCGGCGGTGACCGCGCAGACGGCCAGGGCGGCCATGACCAGCACGAGGTGCCGCAGCAGTGCCTCGTGGAGGCGGACCTGGGACTGGTCCAGGCCAAACAGGTCCTTGCCGGTCTGGAAACTCTCCTCCACCGGCCACCGCAGCCCGGCGGCGGTGATCAGGCGGGTCAGGGTGGCCGGCTGACCGGCGGGCACGAAGCAGTAGTGAAAAGCCAGTTCGCCACTCTTGCAGTGCTTTCGGACCAGCAGATAGCGGGCAGGGCTGGCAGTGGCGATCCAGGCCCAGGCGTAGGTGCGTTCGCCCTTGGAGCCGGTCCCGGCCGAGCGGATGGTCCATGTGCGTTTCTGCCTCAGGTGCTTGGCCACGGCCTGCTCGCAGGTCAGGCAGGTGCCCCCGCCGAGGGTGAGGGTGAAGGTGGCGCGGATGCGCAGGACGTAGGCCTGGCCGTGTTCTTCCAGGAAGGTGCGTAGCTTGGTGCAGGCGCCGTAGACCTCGTCCCCGGCCACGAAGTCCAGGCGCACGCCGTCGGCGTAGGCCTCGCGCAGCAGGTCGATGGCCAGTTCGCCCTTCGTCGCGAAGGCCAGGTGCAGCGGCAGGCCGGTGGTGATCGCGGTGACGGGGTCGCTGATCTGCTCGGCGGGGATCCATTGCCGTGCACCGATCAGCGCGTGCCCGGCATCGGCGCGGACGTAGGCCAGGTAGACGGTATTGATGCCGTTGTCGATACCACCGGCGCAGCCCATGTGCTGGCGCTTGACGCCCGCCGTGGCCACGCCCTTCTTCTCCTGCCCAGACTCGTCCAGCACACCGATGGTCAGGTTGCCCGGCCGGGCGGCGGTATCGAGCCGGGTGACGGCGAACCGGCGGATGGTGCTCATCGCGCCCGCGGTGTCCCACCGGGCACGGTTGAGCAGGCGCTGGGTGGCATCGGGGCGACGGTCGCCGATCCATTCGGCGATCGTCCAGCCGTTGCGTCTGGGCAGCTCAGACATGACGGCTCGGACGTACTTGGCAGCCTGCAGCCGCGGCTCGATTCGGCTGAACAGCGGTGCCAGCGCGGTCATGAGATCGTCGAGGTTCCGATGCACACGCCTGGCCTCTACGATGAGGGCATCAGCCGCTTCGGATCTTGTTCCCGTCACACAGACATGATTACGAGCGACTGCTCTCGTTGTACGGGCATTCCATCAGAAAATCGGATCGACCCGTCGCGCGTCATCCCAGGTCACATAGCGAATGGCGGCTGCCGTATTAGGCGGTCATGGCTAGCAATACCGACTACCGAGAAGACGGCAACGACTTCTACGCCCGCCGCAGCGCCCGCCACGCCCAGCACCTGGCCGCCCGTCATCAAAAGACCCTGGAAAGCCATTACCAATCCTCCTCGCAATTAGGGATCGGGCGTGCGGCGTGGCTTAGGGCTGGCTGAAGGCTTTCGCTTGCTTGATGGACGGGCCCACCCTCTGTGCCAAGATGATCACTGCGTCATTCACTCCGGCGGTTCAGTTGAGGTCGCCTTGCGCCACGTCTCCGCGACCTCCGAAGGGTTCTGCTGATAGAGGTTGCGGAGGAGCATTATTGCCACGCGGACGAGATCGGGGAGATCCCGCTCTACAGCGATCTGGAGGCCTTCCACAATTAATGCAAGGCCCTCCTCAAGTTGTTCTGATTCACTTAGCAACTGGCCATTGACAACGCAGCTGGTGGCCAAGTCCACCGAGTGGACCTCAGGGTTGGCACGAGCAAGCGTGCGCCTGACGTCCTTCGAACGCCGCCTGCCGGTGACCGGGCTCGCGCTCGACGTGCGGCGGGAGTCTGTCTCCCCTTGCGACAAGCGGCGTAACCAGTTGCCGCGGTGCCCATCACCGTGGCCGCGACCGTCGACGGCCCACGCCGGTGTCGAAATGAACCGTCGATTCGACATGCTCGAATGCCCCGTGAGGAATCCGTCGATCAGCCAGGAAAGTCCACGAATCGAAACCCTTGACAAGGGTCTCGCATTTATCAAGGCTGTGATCAGGTACCAAATCGAAGAGGATTCGAGTTATTCGAATGGTGACGACAGGAATGCCGACGACGAGGAAGTCGTCGAGTACGACCAAGGCGTTCGAGCTGCTGGAGACGGTGGCGTCCGCCGGCACAGCGGGTGCGAGCCTGTACGATCTGGCAGCCGCGTCCCATGTCGCGGTCAGCACGGCCCACCGCTACGCCGCATCCCTGCTTGAGCTCGGCGTCCTGGAGAAGGACGGCGGCGGCCGGTACCGGCTCGTCGACATCACGATGACCAAGAAGGACACGATCGACCACCCCGACCGGCCCAGCCGATTCGCGTACGGGGCCACGCAGATCGAAGCCGAGGTCCCTTACACGGTGTTCAAGGACAGCCCGTCTGTGGACATGTCCGTGGCGCTGCACAACCCGACGGACACGGCGAAGAGCTACGAGTACTGGACCTGTACCACGCTTGCACCGGGCGAGGAGTCGACCTGGGGTTCGCCGACGATGGACATCGTCACGAACGTCGACACCATCCGGTACGACTCGGCCTACCGCTGGATGGCCGACGTCGAGCAGCCGGCTCACCCGCAGACGCCGACCGACCGGTATCTCGCGCTCGACAAGATCAAGAAGATGAGCGAGTGGCGTAGCGACGGCATCGCCTACGGTCAGGATCTGGCCACCACCCCGCAGAACAACTTCTGGGGCGTGGTGAACCAGGAGAACCGTGAAGGCGTCGTCCGCGTCGGGGACAACACCATCACGCCCGGCATGAAGTTCTGGGAGTGGGGACAGAACGGCTCCTTCGACACGAACATATTCCGGCGCGGGTCGTCCGAACGGCCATACATCGAGCTCTGGGCGGGTACGTCCGACAGGTTCTTCTCCCCGGCGGTCCTCCAGCCGCACCAGACGGGCTCGTGGACGGAGTCCTTGGCGCCGGCGCTTGGGCTCGCCGACGTCACCAACGCCACCGCCGACGGCGCCGCGCACGTCGGGTTCGCCCACGACGACGAAGGTGTGTCGGTCACGGCCAACGTGTTCACAACCCTCATCGGCCAGGACGTGACGGCCGCCCTGGTCGACGACTCGACCGGAAGCACGCTGACGAGTGCGACTCACGGGTGACGCGTACGTCTCGCACGAACTCTCGGCACCTGTCGAGTCCGGTGCGACCGCGACGCTCGTGCTCACCGATGGTGGCGGGAAGGAGTTACTGCGCGCGAGCGCGACCGACGAGTGAACCGAACCAGCGCACATCGGCACCCGTGACGGGGGCCGCGCCTCACGCGCGGCCCCGAGGCCCGGAGCGGCACGAACGGACGCCTTGCTCAACGGAGAAGGAAGCGCAATGAGAGCAACAACTCGCAATCGCAGACGTCGCTCGGCCGTGGCGGCCCTGAGCGTGGTCACCCTGGGGGCATCTCTGGTCCTCGCCGCGACGTCGGCCGCCGCGGACGGGCCCAGCGCCTCGATCATCTTGGGCGAGGTCAACGAGGAGAACGGTCTCCGCCAGATCGAGCAGGGTGACGGCACGACCGCACCCGTGACGGTTGGCGGGCTGAGCGCACGCGCGACCGTGCAGACCTCGGCACCGGCGGAACACATGTATTTCCAGGTCGACGACGCGATCGCCTTCGATGGCGCGTTCGTCGCGTGCCTGCAGGTCGAGTACTTCGACGAGGGCGGGGCCACATTCCGCGTCCAGTACGACTCGACCAGCAGCGCGTACGGCTCGACGGGTTCGGTGAACCGCACCGGGTCGAACACGTGGAAGACGGCGGGCTTCGAGCTGATGGACGCCCGGTTCGCCAACCGCGAGAACGGCGGCGCCGACTTCCGCGTCGAGGCGGGCACGGCCGGGGTGACCTTGCACAGCGTGAAGTTGACGATCATCCAGAACGACGACGGCGTGACCCCGCCGTGCGCGGCCGCCTCGCCCGAGCCGGAACCCGTCACCCCGGACTGGCAGCTCAAGTATGTCGAGCAGTTCGGGAAGCCGATCGGCACTGAGGCCAGCCCGTGGGTGCTCGACAACTACAGCGAGCCGGTCGACGACTTCAACGACGACAACGGCGACCTCTACCGCCTTCAGCTCGGTCCCAAGTTCGACGCGGCGATGGCGACCATGCGGACCTACCGGCAGGAGACCGAGTTCGGCCGGGACGGCTGGCTCACGGCGTCCCTCTCCGCGCGCGAGAGCGGCGGGCGGGTCGACGACAGCTACACCGACACTGCCAAACGTCCGTCGATCGTGACGGAGTCGCTGAAGAACGCGGGCTCCGTCGCCAAGATCACCGTGCCCAACCACACAGGTGGCGCGATCATCCGCAACACCGAGCCGCTGCCGAAGTACTACCGCATCGAGTACGACCTCAAGACGCTCGACTTCGGCGGCTTGCGTGACGGCTCGCTGTTCTACGACGGCAAGTACAACGGTTACGCCCTCGGGGAGTGCAAGACGTTCTACCCCTGGGTCGGCAACCCGAACGACATCGAACCGGCCGACCCCTGCGCCACACACTCCGTGCGGGAGGACAGCAACGAGGCGTACAACGCGTTCCACTACATGTCGATCCTGGACTTCCCGGCGATGCCCCGGAACCTGGCGATGTACCACTGGCACCGCAAGGTGCTAATGGACCAGTTCAGCCCGGCCCCGTCCCGGAACACGGACGGCTACGACGTCTGCAACTCGCGGACCGGTGAGAAGTACCCCTGGGACGAGAGCAACCGCACCACGGTGAACATGCTCTACTTCACGGGTTCGCTCGGTCAGTCGCAGACGTTCGTGACGAGCTGCGACCGTCGGCCGGTTTCCGGCGTGCAGAAGTCGGCCGTGGAACTGCAGCCCGAGCTGATGCCCAAGGAGGACTACACGTTCGCCATCGAGCGCACCGAGGCGGGTTACACGCTCGAGGTCAGCGGCAACTTCAAGAACGTCGGCAAACAGACCTACCGGTTCACCCGGGGCTTCATCGACGACGACGCCGGCGTGGTCGGGGCGAACGTCCCGATCTTCCACTACAACGTGGACGCCGAGGAGTACGACGGCCAGTTCAACACGTCGCACACCGCGCGGGGCGCATTTGGCTCCAAGACGTGGGACAACCAGTGGCCGGCCGGCTCGGCCTACCCCGACTACTTCGTCATCGGTGAGCCGTACACGAACGTCGGTGAGGGCCAGGCCCGCATCGACAACATCCGGCTGTACGTGCCGAAGAAGTAGGCACGGGAAGGTCGCGGTCGAACTGACGCAGCCGCGCCCCTGGGACCTCAGACTGCACCCAGGGGCGCGGCCTGCGCTCCGAATTCACGCGATCCTTCATTTCGAGTCTTCGATTAGTTCGAATCATCGTCAACCAAAGTTGCGTTGACAGTCTGACCAAAGAGCGGCCCATACGGCGTCACCAACGTGCCCGCCGCCGCCCGGGAGCGACTGTTGGACGCGCTGCGGGCCATGCCCGGAACCGGGACGGGGGCGATCCGTCAAGCGTGGCTTGATATTGGAGGGGTGGCCTTCCGGCCAGGGCATCAACGAGCTTGCCCAGCGCCTTTCGCTTCTCATCTAGGGCGAGGCGGGCGTTGATCGTCATGGTGACCTCGATATCCGACGCCGGTTGCCGCACGGAACCCTAGAGACCGGTCACCACAACCGACCTCGCATGGTTATCCGCCCGGTGGCCTTGGATAACCTCTCGCAGACCATCGCCGCCGTCCATCCTGACCACCGTGAGCGCTACGCGCTCGTGACCTGATGGAACGGGTCTCCGTCCTGGGTGACGACTTCGCGTGACAGAACCCGTAGTAGTCCCACTAATTGACAAGAAGTACCAGCACTTCAGCAAGGGCGGCGGCTGAGACCTGCGCCGATGTCACAGGACTGGTCCTGACCTGGGGTTCGTCCACTCACTACTTCTCGACGTTTCCGGGTATCTCACACCCTCATGTGCTCTCGTTGTGCCCTGCCCGCCCCGCCAAGAGGCCGCAGCCAGACAGGGTGCTCTGGGCCGCAAAAGCGTCACCGGCCCGGTGACATCGACGAACCGCGTGCCGAGTCGCTCGCCAGCCGCGCCGAGAGCCCGCTCAACGGGCCGCGCGTCGAAGCCCTCCGGGTCGACGCCGAACGCCACCAGATTGCCCCGAGCCTCCGCGTTCACATTCCCTCGGTTGAGGATCAGCTCCTCGTCCGCGAAGGACAACACGAGCTGCGCGAGACCGTCCGACACTCACTGTCTCCGCTCACCGACACGTTTTCAGAACGAGAGCGACTATCCCACGGGTCGGACCACCGGAGCCATTCATCAATCGCGCGGCTGGCGTATCCCCTCGCATGGCCCCCCAAAGAGTGCCTGCTTGCAAACGGGAGCCAGTCTCGGGTCGCTCGCCGGAAGATTCTCGGTGGACTGATCAACGAATACTCGCAGGTCGCGTAGCTGAATCCGGTTTTTCGAGCCCACAGCCTCTCCCGGGCCCTTTCCTGACCGTTGCGGCTTACTCGATCAACACTTAATATTTAGGAAGCTTTCTTAAGTATTTGGGGGATGAGTCGCCCGGGAGGCGTCCATGTCTCTGTTCCGCCGACTAGCCACCGCCTGCGTCGTCGCCGCAAGCCTCCTGCCGTCCATCGCCCCCGCGAGCGCGGCTGTCGCCTACGAGCGGGTCGCCTACTTCGCCCAGTGGGGCATCTACCAGCGGAACTTCCTCGTCAAGAACGTCGACACCAGCGGCGCTGCCTCCAAGCTCACCACGATCAACTACGCGTTCGGAAACGTCAGCGAGCAGGGCCTGTGCTTCGAGGCCAACGAGGCCGGAGTGGGCGACGCGTGGGCCGACTACCAGAAACGGTTCAAGGCGGGCGAGTCGGTCGACGGAGTCGGAGACGTCGTCACCCAGCCGCTGGCTGGCAACTTCAACCAGCTCAGAAAGCTCAAGGCCAAGCACCCCGGCCTGAAGGCGCTGATCTCCCTGGGCGGCTGGACCTGGTCGAAGTACTTCTCCAACGCCGCTCTGACCCCCGCCTCCCGCCAGGCGTTCGCCGCGTCCTGCATCGACCTGTACCTCAAGGGCAACCTCCCCAAGATCGGCACCTCCCCGCACGGCGGGCCCGGCTCCGGCGCGGGCGTCTTCGACGGCATCGACATCGACTGGGAATGGCCCGGCTCCGAGGGCAACGTCGGCAACGTCGTCCGCCCCGAGGACAAGCAGAACTTCACCCTGCTGCTGGCCGAGCTCCGCCGCCAGCTCGACGAGTACGGCGCGCAGACCGGCAGGCACTACTACCTGACGGCGTTCCTCCCCGCCGACCCCGCCAAGATCGACGCCGGGGTAGGAGTGCCGGGGGTCTTCTCCTCGCTCGACTTCGCCACCGTGCAGGGTTACGACTTCAACGGGCCGTGGAACAGCAGGACCGGCCACCAGTCCAACCTCTACTCCAACCCGAACGACCCGTCAGCGGAGAAGTTCAGCGTGGACGCCGCCGTCGGCGCCTACCTGTCCCGCGGCGCCCCCGCGGGCAAGATCGTCGTCGGCGTCCCCGCCTACGGCAAGGGCTGAGAGTCCCAGCTCAAGCCGTATGTGATGGGTTTTGAAGCGGTACAGGGTCGTTGTCCCGTTCGGGCGAACTTTGCACTGTCCGGACTCACCTTGCACCTGGTCTTGCGCTGTCCGGACCTACGTTGCGGACGGGCGGCGTGTCTTGCCCGACACGCCGAACTCGGGCAGTTTGGTCGGCCGGACGTCCAGCGAACCTCGAATACGAGCCGTTGGTCAGCGCGTCGGCGGGTGCAAGGTTCAGCCGGCCTGCAGCTGACCGCGACAGATGCCGCCGGGCAGGTGGAGGAGGGCCTGCCCGGCGGCATCGACGAAGTGCGTTATCCCGCGTATGTGACGGTCTTGCCGCAGTAGCTTGGTGGCAGGGTGTGCACCGGATTGCGGCATACCTGGACCGTTAGCCGAGTCAGGGCTGAGGCGGTGCTGTTGCCGCCGAGGGTGAACTGGAATCCCTTGACGCCATTGTCGACCGTCACCGTCTTGTAGCCGACGACGGCGCTGCCGCTGTACGCGGTGAAGATTGCCGTGCTGGAGTAGTCGTCGAGGGCGCAGCCCGGTGTGGTGCCGTCGGGGGTTGGCCGGTCGACGACCTCGCCGCTAACTTCAACCGCGAAGGGCGCGACGGGCCCAGGCGTGGACCAAAGGAGGGTTCCTTTGGTGGTCCCGTGGGGGCAGGTGTCGAGGTAGGGGTTCGTGGAGTCGGCGTAGAAGGGCTGGGGCGGTGCGATATCGGCGTGGGCAGGCGCCGCCCACAGGGTGAGGGCTGCCACCATAGCGGCGGTGGCGGCTAGTGCGCCGCGGATGATGTTCATGTGCCGTCCTTGTCTCGGGGGGTGACCGTGCGGGCACGGTTATAGGAAGCGACGCATGTGAAGCTATCAAATCCGTCGTGGGTCGTGAACGACGATTTGGCGGGGCCTGAACTCATCCGGATGGCCCTACCTTGCACCTGATCTTGCGCTGTCCGGACCTGCGTTGCGGACGGGCGGCGTGTCTTGCCCGACACACTGGACTCGGGCAGTTTGGTCGGCCGGACATCCGTCCAGCGAACCTCGAATACGCAAGGTAGGTCTGGACAACGGGGGCTCCGACCGTACGGACTCACGTTGCGAGCCGCTGATCAGCGTGTCGGCGTGTGCAAGGTTCAGCCGGAACGGACAAGCAGAACGGCACCGACTGGCGCGACAGGTACAAGATCCGGGCGGGGGTCGAGGGCACCGTCGGTCAGACCGTCGCTGCCTGCGGCATCCGCCGGGCCCGCTATCGGGGGATCAAGAAGGTCCACCTCGAACACGTCTTCTCAGCGGTCGCGCTCAACCTGATCCGCCTGGACGCCTGGTGGAGTGCCCGCCCGGGTCGGTGAAGCGCAGCCGTGCACCCGGATGTGGGCGTTCCCTGCGGACGATGACGCGCACCTTGCTGGGCCAGGAGGTGAGGTTCAGCATGGCGGTGATCTCGGCGACCCGGGCGCCTGGCCTTACCTGCCTCTACGCGTCGTAGGCGGGGGTCCATGCGCTGTCAGAGGTCGGTGTCGTGCACGAGGCCGCCGGGTAGCGGGACGCGGTCAGCCGCGTAATCGCACGCGATAAACCTGGCGACGTCGGCGATCATCCCCGGGATACTGGTCGCCCATGGATGAGGTCAAAGTCGTCGTCGCCCATTCCGAGCGCGCGACTCTGCGCGTCGGTGACGTGTTCCTGAAGGTAGACGCCGATCAGGCGCGCATCGACGTCGAGGTCGAGGCGATGTCCCTCGCGCCGGTCCCGACCCCGGAGGTCCTGTGGCGCAAGCCGCCCGTGCTCGCGATCGCCGCACTCCCGGGGACGACGCTTGGGCGCCTCGGCGGGCCGTCGACCGGGTCGCCGGCGGCGTGGGCCGCGGCGGGCGCCGCCATCCGGAAGCTGCACGAAGCGCCCCTGCCGCCCCTGCCGGGCCGGGCCGGCCGGAGCATCGTCGCGCTGGCGGCGGAACTCGACGACGAGTGCGAGTTGCTCGTGACGAACGGCGTCCTGCCCGCCGACCTGGTCACCCGCAACCGCCAGGTCGCCGAGGCCGCGCTCCGGCCGTGGACTCCGGCGTTCACACACGGCGACCTGCAGATCGCGCACGTCTTCGTCGACGGCGACGAGGTCACCGGCATCATCGACTGGTCCGAGGCGGGCCAGGGTGATGCCCTGTACGACCTCGCCACCTTCACGCTCGGACACGAGGAGCACCTCGACGACGTCATCGCCGGCTATGGCACCGACATCGACCTCGACGTGATCCACGCGTGGTGGTCGTTGCGAAGCCTGCTGGCAGTTCGCTGGCTGATCGAGCACGGCTTCGACCCCTTCGCGCCGGGCTGTGAGGTCGACGTGCTGAGATCCCGGATGTGAGGCTGCGCGGGCCCGACTGCTACGTATGCGTTCTGACGCATCGAGCAGGCCATCCCCTGGGGCGATCGCCCGCCCTTACTCTCAACAAAGTGCGGTGCGCAGTCGTCGCCAGCAGATGACGGCGCAGCCAAGGGTGACGAACGCGTGGTGGATGTCGTCGCGGATCTCCCAGCGGATACGCAGGCGGCGGAACCAGTGCAGCAGCGCGATCGCTCCTTCCACGACCCAGCGGTACACGCCCAGGCCGGAGCCGTGCCCGGTGCCGCGCCGGGCGAGGTGCGGGGTGATCTGGAACCGGCGGACCTTGTCCCGGTAGACCTCGTGGTCATAGCCGCGGTCGGCGTACAGGTGCTCGGGGCGGCGCAGTGGCTGGCCGCGCTTACTGCGGATCGGCGGGACGGCCTGGATCAGCGGGATCAGTTGGGTGACGTCGTTGCGGTTGCCGCCGGTGGTGATTGTCGCGAGCGGGATGCCGTGCGCTTCGACGATCAGGTGGTGCTTGCTGCCGGCCTTGCCCCGGTCCACCGGGGACGGACCGCCCTTCATCGCGCGGATGTGGCTGGAGTCGACCGCTGCGCGGGAGAAGTCCAGCAGGTCTGCGGCCCGCAGCTCGGAGAGCAGCGGCTCGTGCAGGTGCTGCCAGACCCCGGCCTCGTTCCAGTCCCGCAGCCGTCGCCAGCAGGTCATCCCCGAGCCGCAGCCCAGCTCCTGGGGCAGAAACTCCCAGCGGATCCCGGTGTACAGCACGAACAGGATCCCGCACAGCACCCTGCGACTATCCAGACGCTTACGACCTGGACGCCGCGGATTACGTGGGACGACCGGCAGCAGCGGCTCGATGCGCGCCCACAACTCGTCGTCGATCTCCCACGGTCTGGCAGCGGTCTTCCTCGTCTCGACTGGCTCGCACCCCCTTCGGCCAGCACGCGTCGAGGGACCGAGAGCAGGGAGGAGGGGTTTCACGCCCTGCGGCACCATTTCGCGAGCGTTCTCCTGGTGGACGGCGTCGATATCCGCAGCCTCGCCGAGTTCCTCGGCCACGAGGACCCCGGGTTCACGCTGCGGACCTACACACACTTCATGCCGTCGGGGGAGGAGCGCATGCGAAAGGCCGTCGAGCGTGCCCTCAATGGCGGGACGGTTGACGGCCTTTCGCGGGAGGCCTGAGTGCCCTGTGTGCCCTGGCGGCTCAACCGCCAGTGTTTACGCAGGTCAGAAGCTCGGGGGCTCAGACGTCGTAGTAGAGCTCGAACTCGTGCGGGTGGGGGCGGAGACGGATCGGGTCGATCTCGTTCTCGCGCTTGTAGGCGATCCAGGTCTCGATCAGGTCGGGCGTGAAGACGCCGCCTTCGAGGAGGAACTCGTGGTCGGCCTCCAGTGCGGCGAGGACCTCGGGCAGCGACCCGGGGACCTGCGGGACCGCGCCGGCCTCCTCGGGAGGAAGCTCGTAGAGGTCCTTGTCGACCGGCTGCGCGGGCTCGATCTTGTTGCGGATGCCGTCGAGGCCCGCCATGAGCTGCGCCGCGAACGCGAAGTACGGGTTGCAGGACGGGTCGGGCACGCGGAACTCGATGCGCTTGGCCTTGGGGTTCGACCCCGTGATCGGGATGCGGATGCAGGCCGACCGGTTGCGCTGGGAGTAGACCAGGTTGACCGGCGCCTCGTACCCCGGCACCAGGCGGTGGTAGGAGTTCACCGTCGGGTTGGTGAAGGCCAGCAGCGCCGGCGCGTGCTTGAGCAGGCCGCCGATGTAGTAGCGGGCCATGTCCGACAGGCCGGCGTAGCCCACCTCGTCGTAGAAGAGCGGCTCGCCGTCCTTCCAGAGCGACTGGTGGCAGTGCATGCCGGAGCCGTTGTCCCCGAAGAGCGGCTTGGGCATGAAGGTGACCGTGTGGCCGTACTCGACCGCGGTGTTCTTGATGATGTACTTGTACAGCATCAGGTTGTCGGCGGTCTTGAGCAGCGTGCCGAACCGGAAGTCGATCTCGGCCTGGCCGGCGGTGCCCACCTCGTGGTGCTGCATCTCGGTCTCGATGCCGGAGTCGATCAGGCGGCGGACCATCTCGGAGCGCAGGTCGGTGAAGTGGTCCATCGGCGGCACCGGGAAGTAGCCGCCCTTGTAGCGCGGCTTGTACCCGAGGTTGCCGCCCTCCTGGGCCTTGCCGGTGTTCCAGGCGCCCTCGATCGAGTCGATGTGGTAGTAGGCCTCGCTGGAGCTGCTGGCGAAGCGCACATCGTCGAAGATGTAGAACTCGGCCTCGGGGCCGAAGAACGCGGTGTCCGCGATGCCGGTGCCCTTGAGGTACTCCTCAGCCTTGCGAGCGACGTTGCGCGGGTCGCGGCTGTAGGCCTCGCCGGTCAGCGGGTCGTGGACGAAGAAGTTCATGATGAGGGTCTTGTGCTGACGGAACGGGTCCAGCACGGCGGTCGACGGGTCGGGCAGCAACAACATGTCCGACTCGTGGATGGCCTGGAACCCGCGGATCGAAGATCCGTCGAACATGAGACCGTCAGTGAAGACGCTGGCGCCAAAGTTTTCCACGGGGAAGGTGAAGTGGTGCGTCGTGCCGGGCAGGTCGGTAAACCTGACGTCGACGAACTGCACCCCTTCGTCCCTTATGAACTTCAGGACGTCGTCGGCGGAGCTGAACATCCAACCTCCCAGGGGCACGGGCTTGCAGACTCGAAGGTAGGCCTGTGCCGTTTCCACCCCATGTCTCGTTTGTTTCACCGATGTTAAGCGGAGGGGGGTGTGCCGCTGGAAGGACCAACGCGGCCACTCGGTATCTTACCTGCATGAACAAGCAACCGAGATGGACGCAGACGTGGATCAGCGGCACCCGCGCCACAGGCGTCGATCTCGGCTATCCGGGCGAGAGACTGGGCCTTCCGAAGGAGGGCGCCGGGTCGGTGTCCGGGTTCGGCAGGCGGCTCGGCGCGATCACCGTCGACTGGCTGATCTGCACCTGGGCGATCACCCGCGGCCTGCTGGGCGCCGACCCCCGCAGCGCCGGCTGGGTCGGCCTCGGGGTCTTCGCCCTGGAGTACATCGTGCTGGTCGGCACCATCGGCTCGACGCTCGGCATGAAGCTGTTCGGCATCAGGGTGGCCGCCCTCGACGGCGGCAGGCCCGCGTTCGGCTCTGTGCTGCTGCGCACGCTGCTGCTCTGCCTCGCCGTGCCCGCCCTGGTCTGGGACCGCGACCAGCGCGGCCTCCACGACAAGGCCGCCGGCACCGTCGTCGTCCGCGGCTAGCCGTACGGGCCGGAGCGGCCGGGGCCGGTCGTGCGGGCGGGAGCGGCCGGTCGTACGGGCCGGAGTGGCCGCGGCTAGGCGGGGCGCGCGCCGCCGTTCACGCAGGAGAAGATCGCCGTGCCGGGGATGTGCCGGCCGCGCAGCGGGCTCCAGCCGCCCCACGTGCGGTCGTGACCGGAGGGCCACTCCGGCTCGGTGAGCGACGTGAGCGTCAGGCCGGACTCCGCGATGAGTCCCACCCAGTCGCCCAGCGTGCGGTGGTGCTCGACGTACGAGGGCTCGCCGTGATCATCGTGCTCGACGTACGGCGAGCGGTCGAAGTACGACCGGTCGGAGGTCAGGCCGCGCGGCCCCGGATCGTCGGGGAACGCCCAGCGGATCGGATGGCTGACGGAGAAGACGAACAGGCCGCCCGGCAGCAGGACCCTGCGGACCTCGGCCAGCACGGCCCCCGCGTCGGCGACGAACGGCAGCGCGCCGAACGCCGAGCAGGCGAGGTCGAAGGACCCGCCGGCGAAGGGGATGCGCCCCGCGTCCGCCTGGACCACGGGCAGCCGCGTGCCGAGCTCCTCGTCGATGCGCCGTGAGTGCTGGAGCTGGCGGCGGGACAGGTCGAACGCGGCCACCTCGGCCCCCTGGCCGGTGAGCCACCGCCCGCACTGCCCGGCCCCGCAGCCGATCTCCAGGACCCGCCGGCCGCGCACGTCGCCCAGCAGGCGCGCGGAGGCCTCGTCGAGCCCCTCGGGGCACCAGACGAAGCCGGCGTCCCGCAGGAACCCGCCGTGCTCGGCCTGGTATTCGTCCGCGGCGGAATCCCACCAGCGGCGGTTGGCGCGTACGGTCGGCTCGTCGCTCACCGCGCGCCGGTCGGCTCCGGAGGTGCCCGGCATCACCGCATCTTGCCGCGGGGCATGCGCGCGCCCTTCGGCATCGGGCCCTTCGGCACGGGAATCGACTGCGGCAGCGCCTTGAGGCGGTAGTTGACCTCGGAGACCGCGGGCTTCTTCAGGTTGCGGGGGAGCTTCATCAGGTGGCGCTGGAGCTTCTTGAGGGGGATCTGACCCTCGCCGTCGCCGCACTGGATGTCGTACACCGGGACGTCGATGGCGACCCGCTGCACGCGCTTCTTCTCGGCCACGAGCATCTTCTGCACCCTGGCGCCGGGGCCCTCGGAGACCAGGACGACGCCGGGGTAGCCCACGGCCCGGTGCACCAGGTCCTGGTCGCGGGTGACCGCGACGGCGGGGGTGACCTGCCAGTTGCCGCGCATGCTCTGCAGGATCGCCGCGGCGGCGCCCGGCTGCCCGCCGAGCATGGAGTACTGCGCTCGCTGGGCGAGCTGCCCGAAGATCACCATGCCGACCGTGATGCCGACCATGACGCCGAGGATGGAAAGTTGCCACACCAGGCCCGTCACGAGCCCGAGGACGACGAAGACGGCCAGCGTGGCGACCGCCGACGCGTAGACGATCGGCATCCCCTTGGGGTTGGCCTTCTTGATGATCTGAGCGATCATCCGGAGTTGCTTGATGCGCCCCGGGCGCTCTGGGTCTGCGGGCTTGGCCATGGTTAAAGGATACAAATGCGGAGCTGAAGAAAGGAAAACGTGACCTGAAGACCGGTCAGACCGTGACCGTAAGGGTCGCCGTCAGTCGCCGATCGGCCACGCTGTGTCCGATCTCGACCGTATAGTCCCCGGGGACGGTGCGCCAGCCCGCTTCCGTCCACTCCTGGAAGGCCCGCTCGGGCAGGGTGACCGTGGTGAGGACGGTCGTGCCGGGCTCCGCCCTGACCACGTCGAAGCCCGCCAGCCACCGCGAAGGGCGATCCGCGGACGAGACGCGGGACAGGTAGACCTGCACCACCTCGCGCCCCGCCCGCTCGCCGGTGTTGGTCACCGCCACCGTCACCGAGGCGCCGCCCGTCACCGGGGTCGCCGCGACGCTGTCGTAGGACCAGGTTGTGTAGCCGAGCCCGTGCCCGAACCAGAAGGCCGGGGCGCGGCCCGTGCGCTCCCACGCCCGGTAGCCGACGAACAGCCCCTCGTCGTAGTGGACCTCGCCGCCGACGGGGGTGACGTCGAGCACGGGGACGTCCTCGGTGCGGGCGGGCCAGGTGGTGGGCAGCCGCCCGCCGGGCTCGGCGTCGCCGAACAGCACGTCGGCCAGGGCGTCCCCGGCCTCCTGACCGGGGAACCAGGTCAGCAGCACGGCGGCGACCTGGTCGAGCCAGGGCATCTCGACCGGCGACCCGGCGTTGACCACCACGATCGTGCGCGGGTTGGCGGCGGCCACCCGGGAGATCAGCTCATCCTGCCTGCCGGGGAGGGCGAGGCTCGTGCGGTCGAAGCCCTCGCTCTCGACCTCGGTGGTCGTGGCCGCCACCACCACCGCCACATCGGCCCCCGCGGCGATGCCGGCGGCCTCGGCGATGAGCGTCTCGTCGTCGGCGCAGGGATCGGCGTGGCCGAGGGCGAAGGCGATGAACCCCATGCCGTTGAGCATGGAGGTCGCGTGGTGCACGGCGAGCTCGACGGGAGCGCCCGCCTCCAGTTCGACGACGATGCGGCGCTCGGGAGGGGCGAGGAAGCCCGACACCGGGTCGCCGTCCGGAGGCAGGATCGTCTCGTCCAGCACGGTGTGGCCGTCCACGGCCAGCGTGAACACGCCCGCGCCCGAGATCGAGAACTGGTGCGGCCCGCACACCTCGGGGGTGAAGGCCGTGCGGAGCTCCACGGCGGCCATGCGGGAGGCGTCGACGCCGGGCGGGAGCTCGCCGATCCAGCGGGCCTCGGCGGTGCGCAGGGGATGCTCGGCCAGCGTCTCGCCATCGGCGGAAAGGAAGAGCGCCCGGGCGGGCGCGGCGAGCGGCGCGAGGCGGACGCGGGGTTCGTTGCCGAGCGCGTGGCGCACGTCGACCCCCTCGCGGCGGCGCAGCCCCCGCAGCGGGGAGACGATCTCGTCGGGGAAGACCTGCGCGCTGCCGCCGCCCATGATGCGGGCCTCGGCCGCGGCCGACCCGATCAGCGCGACGCTGCGGACTCCCCGCAGCGGCAGCAGGCCGCCCTCGTTGCGCAGCAGGGTGAACGAGCGGGCGGCGACCTCGCGGGCGAGGGCCCTGCCGTCGGCCGGGCCGGGCAGAGCGCGCGGCGGGGCGTCGCCGAGTGCGCCGACGCGCTCGGCCAGGCGCAGCACGCGGCGCACCTTGTCGTCCACGACGCTCTCAGGCACCCGCCCCTGCCGGACGGCCTCGACGAGCCGGTCACCCCACGGGCCGTACGGGCCGGGCATCGCGACGTCCAGCCCGCCCAGGGCCGCCGCCTCGGTGGAGCGCGTGGCGGTCCAGTCGGAGACGACGAACCCGTCGAAGCCCCACTCGCCCTTCAGCACGCCCCGCAGGAGCGCGCCGTGCTCGGTCATGGTGGTGCCGTTGGTGGAGTTGTAGGCGGCCATGACGCCCCAGGCGCCGGCCTGGACCACCCGCTCGAACGGCGCCAGATAGATCTCGCGCAGCGCGCGTTCGCCGGCCACGACGTTGACGGTGAACCGCTCGGTCTCGAAGTCGTTGGCGACGAAGTGCTTGGGCGTGGTGGCGACGCCGCCCTCCTGGACGCCCTCGACGTACGCCGCGCCGATCTCGCCGGTGAGCAGGGGGTCCTCGGAGAGGCACTCGAAGTGGCGGCCGGCGAGCGGGCTGCGGTGGATGTTGATCGTCGGGGCGAGCAGGACGTGCACGCCCTTGCGGCGGGCCTCCTGGGCGAGCAGGCGCCCGGCCCGCCGGACCAGCTCGACGTCCCAGGTGGCCGCCAGCGCGGTGGGGCTCGGCAGGGCGATCGACGGGTCGGAGGAGGACCACTGCTCGCCGCGCACCCCGATCGGCCCGTCGCTCATCACCAGGCGGCGAAGGCCGATCTCGGGCATCGCCGGGAGCGACCACATGCCGGCGCCGCTGAGCAGCCGGACCTTGGAGGGCAGGTCGAGCTCGCCGATGAGTTCCTCGATGTCCACGACGCTCCCGTAGAGGGGGAATCAGGCGCGGCCCCGCGAGGGACGCGCGCCTGATCGATCAGGGCGACCGGCTCAGGCCGTCTGACGCGCCTCGACGGCCTGCCGGTAGAGACGGCCTGCGCGGTAGGAGGACCGGACCAGCGGGCCGGACATGACCCCCGCGAAGCCGATCTCCTCGGCGACCTGCTGGAGCTCGACGAACTCCTCGGGCTTGACCCAGCGGTCGACGGGGTGGTGGCGCGGCGTCGGGCGGAGATACTGCGTGATGGTCAGCAGGTCGCACCCGGCGGCGTGCAGGTCGCGCATCGCCTGGACGATCTCCTCGCGCTCCTCGCCCATGCCGAGGATGAGGTTGGACTTGGTGACCAGCCCCGCCTCCCGCGCCATCGTGATGACCTGGAGGGAGCGGTCGTAGCGGAAGGCCGGGCGGATGCGCTTGAAGATGCGCGGCACGGTCTCGATGTTGTGCGCGAAGACCTCGGGACGGCTGGAGAAGACCTCTTCGAGCTGGTCGCGGTGGCCGTTGAAGTCGGGCACCAGCAGCTCGACGCCGCACCCGGGCACCATGGCGTGGATCTGCCGCGCGGTCTCGGCGTACAGCCAGGAGCCGCCGTCGGGCAGGTCGTCACGGGCGACGCCGGTGACGGTGGCGTAGTGCAGGCCCATCTGCACCACGGACTCGGCGACCCTGCGCGGCTCGTCCCTGTCGTACTCGGCGGGCTTGCCGGTGTCGATCTGGCAGAAGTCGCAGCGGCGCGTGCACTGGTCACCGCCGATGAGGAAGGTGGCCTCGCGGTCCTCCCAGCACTCGGAGATGTTGGGACAGCCGGCCTCCTGGCACACCGTGTGCAGGCCCGCGCCCTTCACGAGCGATTTGATCTCGTTGAAGTTCGGCCCGTTCCTGAGCCGGGTCTTGATCCACGGGGGCTTGCGCTCAATGGGGGTCTGGCTGTTGCGCACCTCCAGGCGGAGGAGCTTACGGCCTTCAGGAGCAACGGTCACGCGCTCAAGCTTACGTCTCCTCGCCCGCTGACCGGGCGCGGGGTCCTCCGAGGTGGGGACGGCCTGACCGGCCGGTCACATGCGGCCGGACAGGAGGTCCTCCTCCTGGACGTCGAGGCCTTCGGCGCCGAGCGCCTCGGCCAGCCGCTTCTCGGCGAAGGGGAGGACCTCGTCGACCGTGATGCGCCGCCCGGTCTCGGCCGACAGCGACGTCACCCCCGCGTCGCTGATGCCGCACGGGATGATGCGGTTGAACCAGCTCGGGTCGTTGGCGCAGTTGAGCGCGTAGCCGTGCATCGTCACGCCACGGGCCACCCGGATGCCGATCGCGCCCAGCTTGCGGTCGGGCAGGCCGCTGGCGGGATCGCCGGCGACCCAGACGCCGCTGCGGCCCGCGACGCGGCCCGCCACCACGCCGAAGTCGGCGCACACCTGGATCAGCGACTCCTCCAGCAGGCGGACGTACGCGATGACGTCGAGCGCCTCGGTCAGCCTGACGATGGGATAGCCCACGAGCTGGCCGGGACCGTGCCAAGTGATCTTCCCGCCCCGGTCGACGTCGATGACGGGGGTGCCGTCGACGGGGCGCTCCTCGGCACTCGTGCGCTTGCCCGCGGTGTAGACCGGGGCGTGCTCCAGCATGAGGCACGTGTCGGGGATCACACCCGCGACCCGGCGGGCGTGGACCTCACGCTGGAGCTCCCACGCCTGCTCGTAGGGGACGTCGACTCCGAGGCGGACGAGCGCGAGCCTGCCAGCCCCGCCGCCCGCGATGCTTTCCTGGTTGGCCTGGTCGGCGCGCTCACTCACGGGGCCAGCCTAACGCGAGGTCACGTGGTGAGCAGGCGAGGTTCGACGCGGAACTCCTTCACCCGGCCCTCGTCGTCACGCTCGATCTTGTAGGCGTAGCCCTTGGGGTCGACCGTGACGGCCTGGATGAACTCGCGGCCGACGTAGTGCAGGGCCACGCCCTCGTCGGCGGCGTACCCCTCGGGGAGTTCGCCCGAGGCGATCGACTCGTGCAGCAGGGCGCGGCGCTGCGGGTCGGAGTTGTAGTGCACCCCGCAGGAGTAGGGCAGCAGGCCGAGGCCCTCGGACCACGGGCGCAGGGTGGGGCCGAAGGAGTCTGTGTTGCCGCCGACGTGCCAGCACAGCGCCCCGGCGCTCTGCCCCGACAGCACCACGCCGGACCGCCAGGCCTCCTCGAAGGCCTCGTCCAGGCCGTGCAGCCGCCACAGGGCCGCCAGGTTGGCGACGCTCCCCCCGCTGACGTAGATGACGTCCTGCTCCAGGATCCACTCCCGGGGATCCTCGACATTGGGCATCGGGAACACCGTGAGATGGCTCACCTCGACGTCCCATGTTCGGAACGAGCCGTACATCTTCAGCAGCCAGTCGGCGTCGTCACCGGTCGCGGTGGCGAGCAGCCCGAGCTTCGGCCGGTCCTGGCCGGTCAGGTCGAGCGCGTAACGGAGCAGCGCGGAGGCTTCGAAGAAGCCGTGACGGGGGGTGGGACGGAACGAGCCGCCGCCGATGGCGACAATGTGGGACTGGCCGAGCCTGCTCATGATCTCTCCTGCTGCCTCGTGGGGGTCGAGTACGCCTCGCTCCCAGGACCACAGGGCCGAGTCGCGGCTTCCTCTCCCATTTCACCGGAACGGCCCCCTAGAGTATGGCGGCCAGTGCCTCGTCGAGACGCGGATGCCTGAACCGGTACCCCATCTCCAGCAGGCGGCGTGGCAGCACCCGCTGCCCGATGAGCACTCCCTCGTCCGCCAGGTCGCCCAGCCCGGCCCGCAGGGCGAAGCCCGGCACCGCCACGGGCATGGTCGGGCGCCGCAGGGCACGGCCCAGCGCCTTGGTGAACTCCGCGTTGGTGACCGGCGTGGGAGCCGTGAGGTTCACCGGCCCGGACACCTCGGGCTCGGCCATGATGTGGGTCACCGCGCCGAGCCAGTCGGGCAGCGAGATCCACGAGGTGTACTGCCGGCCGGAGCCCAGCGGAGCGCCGAGGCCCAGCTTGAAGATCGGCAGCATCCTGCCGAGGAAACCGCCCTCGGCGGTGAGCACATGGCCGGTGCGCATCCGTACGACCCGGACGCCGGCCTCCTCGGCGGGCGCGACCTCGGCCTCCCAGGCGAGGACCAGGTCGGCGAGCCACTGCCCGCGCGCGGGCGGGCCGCCCTGGCCGCGCAGGCGCGCCGGAGGCTCCCAGGACTCCTCCACGGGATGCTCGCCGGTGTCACCGTAGACGCCGATGGCCGACCCGGACAGCAGGACGCCGGGCTTGCGCTCCAGCGTGGCGATCGTGGTGGCCAGGGTGCGGGTGCCCTGGACGCGGCTGTCGACGAGCTCGCGCCGGTAGTCGTCGGTCCAGCGCCTGTCGGCGACGCCCGCCCCGGCCAGGTGGACGACGGCCTCGGCCCCTTCCAGCACCGTGGGGTCGAGGAGGCCTTCGCGCGGGTTCCAGAAGGCCTCGTCGGGCTCCTCGGGCGTGCGGCGTACGAGCCTGACGACTGACCGGCCCTCGTCGCGCAGGGCGCGGACCAGGGCCGAACCGAGAAGTCCCGAAGAACCGGTGACGACGACTGCCATGCGATCACCCTACGTCGGCGAACCCCCGCCGCCAGGGCCGGGCCGCGCACCGCGTGTCAGCGACCCCGTCGTACCGGAGCGGCACGGCGACCCCGTCGTACCGGAGCGGCACGGCGGGCCCTTCGTACCGGAGCGGCACGGCGGGCCCTTCGTACCGGAGCGGCACCACGCGCCGGTCGTACCGGAGGGCGGGCGCATGGCGGGCCGCCGTCGGCCGCCCGTATGGCGTGGGCCAACGCAGTACGGCCCCGCGTGCGGCGGGGCCGTGTGCGCGTGTGCGGCCGGGCCCCGCCGCCGCACAGGACGCCGGGCGGGGCCCCGCCGCGAACGCGGGTCAGCTCAGGCCGAGCTGGTTCTCGAACCGGCCGTCCTCCAGGCGACGCTTGATCGTCGTCAGGAAGCGGGCGGCGTCGGCGCCGTCGACCAGGCGGTGGTCGTAGGTCAGCGCGAGGTAGACCATCGAGCGGACCGCGATGACCTCGCCCTCGGGCGTGTCGAGCACCACCGGGCGCTTGACGACCGCGCCGGTGCCGAGGATCGCGACCTGCGGCTGGTTGATGATCGGCGTGTCGAACAGCGCGCCGCGGCTGCCGGTGTTGGTCAGCGTGAACGTGCCGCCGGACAGCTCGTCGGGGCTGACCTTGTTGGTGCGGGTGCGCTCGGCCAGGTCGGCGATCTTGCGGGCGAGGCCGGCCATGTTGAGGTCACCGGCGTCCTTGATGACCGCGGAGGCCAGGCCGCGCTCGGCGTCCACGGCGAACGCCAGGTGCTCGTGGTCGAAGTACGTGACCTCGTTGGTCTCGCTGTTGATCACCGCGTTGAGCTTCGGGTGCTGCTTGAGCGCCTCGACCGTCGCCAGCGCGAAGAACGGCATGAAGCTGAGCTTCACGCCCTCGCGGCGCTGGAAGTCGGCCTTGGCGCGGTCGCGCAGCCGCGCGATCTTGGTGACGTCGACCTCGACCACCGAGGTGAGCTGCGCGGACGACTGCAGCGACTCCATCGTCCTCTTGGCGATGGTCTGCCGCATGCGCGACATCTTCTCGGTGCGGCCGCGCAGCGTGGTGTCGGCCTGGACCGGCTCGGGAGCCGGGGCGGCGGCCTGCGCCGCGGGAGCCGCCTGTGCGGGCTGTGCGGCCTGCGCGGGGGCGGCCTGCGCGGCCTGGGCCTCGGCGGCCTGCGCCTGCGCGGCCTGCTCGCGCTGGACGCGCGCGGCCTCGAGCACGTCCTGCTTGCGGATGCGGCCGCCGACGCCGGTGCCGCTCAGCGAGTCGAGGTCGACGCCGTGCTCGCCCGCGAGCTTGCGGACCAGCGGCGTGACGTACGGGCTCTCGCCGCCGTTGGCGGCGGGCGCGATGGGCGACGGGGCCGCGGTCGCGGGCTGGGCCTGCTGCGGGGCCTGCGGGCGCGCCTGCTGCGGAGCGGGCTGCGGCGCGGGCGGCTGCGGGATCGAGGAGACCGGGGCGGGAGCGGGCTCGGGCGCCTTGGCCTGCTCGGGCTCGGGCTGCGGCTCGGGCTCCGGCTCTGCCTGGGCCTCCGGCTCGGCCTGTGCGGGAGCGGCGGCTCCGCCGGCGGAGCCGTCCTGGTCGATGACGGCGAGCTCGGCGCCGACCTCGACGGTCTCGTCCTCGGCAACGACGATCTTGGTGAGAACGCCCGCGGACGGGGAGGGGATCTCGGTGTCGACCTTGTCGGTGGAGACTTCGAGCAAAGGCTCGTCGGTCTCGACCTGGTCCCCTTCCTTCTTCAACCACCGGGTGACGGTGCCCTCGGTCACGCTCTCGCCGAGCTGGGGCATGGTTACGGAAACCGGCATGGTGTCTTCTCTCGCGTTTCCTGTGAGGGCTTAGTTGTGTACGTGCAGGGGCTTGCCGGCCAGGGCGAGCATCGCCTCGCCGACGGCCTCCGACTGGGTGGGGTGCGCGTGGATGAGCTGGGCCACCTCGGAGGGCAGGGCCTCCCAGTTGTAGATCAGCTGACCCTCGGTGACGAGCTCGCCCATGCGCTTGCCCACCATGTGGACCCCGAGCACCGGGCCGTCCTTCTGAGAAATGATCTTGACGGCGCCCTGGGTGCCGATGATCTGGCTCTTCGGGTTGCCGCCGAGGTCGTAGACCAGCTCGGTGATCTCGTAGCCCCGCTCCTTGGCGACGGCCGACGTGATGCCCACCGAGGCGACCTCGGGGTCGGAGTAGGTGATGCGCGGCACGCCGGCGTAGTCGATCGGGACGGGGGCGAGCCCCGCGATGTGCTCGGCGACGAGGATGCCCTCGGCGAAGCCGGCGTGCGCCAGCTGGAGCGTCGGGA